>NZ_SJKB01000009.1 GCF_004331465.1 Kribbella pittospori | reverse complement strand
CCGACCAAAACCCCGACCAAGCCACGAGGCGCCCGCCCCGGCAACCGGGACGGGCGCCTCACCCTGCCACTTGACAAGAACTCACTCCATATCAGCTGTTAAAGCAGGGGCTTCAAGGCTGTGAGGGCCTGATGTACGTCGGCCTGCGTGGAGTAGATGTGGAAGGACGCGCGGAGCTTGCCGTCGCGGACGGCGGCACGGATTCCGGCGGCCGCGAAGGCTTCCTCGGCTCCGGGGAGGTTGGTGCTGACGATCGCGCTGTTCGACGGCGGCAGACCGAGACCGGCGCGGAACTCGTTCGCCAGGTCCACGTTGTGGCGGTTGATCGTCTCGACGCCGATCTCCTCGACCAACTCGAGCGCCGGTGCGGCACCGACGAAGCAGAACCAGGCCGGCGACTGGTCGAACCTGCGCGCGCCGTCGGCGAGGTCCATCCGGGTCCCGTAGTACGAGCCGTGCACGTCCTGACCGGCGTACCATCCGGCGGCCGTCGGGCGGCATCGCTCCTGGAGTCGCGGCGAGAGGTAGCCGAGCGTCGCGCCGCGGGGCGACATCAGCCATTTGTAGGTGTGCGCAACGAGTACGTCGATGCCATCGACGGTCAGCGGCAGCCAACCGAGCGCCTGGCTCGCGTCGATCACCACGAGCGCACCGATCTCCTTGCTCGCGGCAATCACCGCGGGCAGGTCCAGGACGACACCGGTCGACGACTGGACCGCACTCACCGCGACCAGGTCGACACCCGGGCGGATCGCCGAGACCAACTGGTCTCCTGGTACGCCGACAACCTCGATGCCCCTGTCCTCGTGCACCTTCCACGGGAAGACGTTCGACGTGAACTCGACGTCGTCGGTGAGAACCTTGGCGCCGTCCGGCAGGGCGGCCGCGATCGGGATCAGCGCGGCCGAGACCGTACTGCCGACGAAGACATCCCGTACGTCGGCTCCGACCATCCGCGCGAACGACTCCCGCGAACGGGTCGTGGATTCATCCCATGGTTCCCAACTCGTGGCGCCGACCCGCCAGTCGGACAGCACGGCCTGCAGCGCCTCCCAAGCCGGCCGCGGCGGCAGTCCGTAGGAGGCCGTATTCAGCCAGCCCGGCTCCGGATCCCACAACCCCGCGAACTCGCCCACGTGCACTCCCTCACTCGTCGCCTGGGTCCACCTTAGGCAGCGCTTGACCTAGACAGCGCTCTAGCTCCTAGTGTCCTGCGTCGCAGGCATCGGTCAGAACACAGGAGGAGTTCATGCGTTATCGCACGCTGGGTGGGACCGGGATCGAGGTCAGTGTGCACTGCCTCGGAACGATGATGTTCGGTGCCGTCGGCAACCCCGACCACGAGGACAGTGTCCGGATCATCCACACCGCCCTGGACCAGGGCATCAACTTCGTCGACACCGCGGACATGTACTCCACCGGGGAGTCCGAGGAGATCGTCGGGAAAGCCCTGAAGGGACGCCGGGACGACGTCGTACTGGCGACCAAGGTGCACTTCCCGCTGCACGACGGGAGCCGCAACCAGAGCGGGAACTCGCGGCGGTGGATCACGCGTGCCGTCGAGGACAGCCTGCGCCGGCTCGACACCGACTGGATCGACCTGTACCAGGTCCATCGGCCGGATCACACCACGGACATCGAGGAAACACTGTGGGTGATGAGCGATCTCGTCTCCCAGGGGAAGATCCGCGCGTTCGGATGCTCCGCGTTCCCGGCCGAGGAGCTGGTGGAGGCGTACCACGTGTCGGAGCGGCGGGGGTACGGGCGTTTTCGCACCGACCAGCCGCCGTACTCGATGATCAGTCGCGGGATCGAGCGCTCGGTGCTGCCGACCTGCCGGCGGCTGGGCATGGGCGTGCTCACCTACAGCCCGCTCGCGTGGGGCTTCCTGTCGGGCAAGATCCGCAAGGACCAGCCGATCGATCTCACCTCGGGGCGCGCGGCCCTTGCACCGCACCGGTTCGACCCGTCACTGCCGGCCAACGCCGCGAAGTACGACGCTGTCGAACGGCTGATGGAAGTTGCCGAGGGCATCGGAGTGACGCTCCCCGAGCTGGCACTGTCGTTCGTCACCACCCACCCGGCGGTCACCTCGGTGATCAACGGCCCACGCACGATGGAACAACTTGAGGGCCTGCTGAAGGCCGCCGACCTGATCCTGGACGACGCCGTCCTCGACCAGATCGACGAGATCGTCCCACCCGGCACCGACCTCTACGAAGCCGACGCCGCCTGGCAGCCCAAGTCGCTCACGGACCTCAGCCAGCGTCGTCGGCCCGCCGCAGACCGCTGAGCTCAGCTGTTCGCGCGGATCTTCGTCACGAGGGCGTGCAGGGTCGCGCGCTCGGTGGTTGTTAGCGGCTGCAGGGTTGTCTTCTCTACGTCGCGGACCGTCCGCTGCGCCGCGGTCAGGGCGGTCCGGCCTCTGGCGGTGAGCGTGATCCGGTAGCGACGGCGGTCGGCCGGGTCACGCTCCCGCTGGACCATCCGCTTCTCGATCAGCGCATCCATCAAACGGACCATGTCGGCGGTGTCCATCCCGAGCGCGGTCGCGAGCGTGTTCTGCGCGGCTGGGCCGAGCTCGGCCAGCTCCGCCAGAGCGGCGTACTCCCACAGCGTGAGGCCGGGACGCTCGGCCAGCCGGTCGGCGATCGCGCGCCGGCTGGCCACCGCCACCTTGTGCAGCACGAAGGTGGTCGTCCCGCTGAGCGTCTCCATGACGCTATTGTAGGCCCTAACCAACTGTTGGTTGTTCCCAACTAATTGGAGATGCTCACCCATGGACGCGCTCTACCCACGGCTGCTGGTCCGCGACTTCCCCACGGCCGTCGACTTCTACCGACCCGCACTGGCCGAGCTGTACGGCGTTCAGCCGGTCAAGGTGATCCCCGAGGCGCAGTACGCCAACTGGGATCTGGATGGCCAAACCGGTCTGGTGCTGTTCGGCCGGGCGATGATCGCGAACACCATCGGCACCGACGGGCTGCCGGCCGAGACGGAGTCCCAGGATGCGTCGATGCTGGTGCTGAAGGTCGACGCCGTGGACCCGGCGGCCGAGGTCCTGGAGAAGCTCGGCGCCACCGTTCTGGCGCCACCCCAGGACCGGCCGCAGTGGGGTCCGAACCTCCGCACCGCGCACCTCCGCGCGCCCGACGGCACCCTGCTCGAGCTCCAGTCGTACTGACCCCGCACTTTTCAATCGATGGAAATCGGGAACCAGGATGGGGTAATCGGAAGAAAGAGTGAGGTCGATGGCAGCCCTGCCGCAGTCCATCCGCAACGCCGCGGAACCCTGGACAGCAAAAGAACTCAGCAAGCTCAAAGCACTCGCGGCAGAGAACCTGCCACCCTCGGTGATCGGTCTCCGGCTCGGCCGGCCGGAGGGAGCGATCCTCAGCAAGGCGCTCCAGACCGGTATCACGCTCACCCCGCTGAATCGTCCGCCGTACGGCACCTGAGCCCTGGCGTCCCTGCGGCGACGTACCGTGGTGATGCAGGGACGGATCCCAGGGAGGGTGCGATGAGTTTCGACAGGCCCGGTCTGCCACACCCAGGCCATGAACTGCCCGCGGAGGTCGACGAGACGTTGGCCGAGGAGGGCGTCGAGTTCACTGACCACGAGGCGGACATCCCGGATCACCCGGGCGGCACGTCGGCCGGGCCGCAGCCGAGCCCGCCCCGGCGCCCACCGCACCAAGTGCCGCCGTCGACCGACGACTGAGCGGTTCGAGCAGTCGCGTGCATTACCGTGTGTGCCCATGACCGGTGGTGGTTGGGGGTGATGCCGTGGCGGTGACGATGCGTGACGTGGCCCGGCATGCCGGGGTGTCACCGAAGACGGTCTCCAACGTGATGAACGGGTATCCGTACATCCGCGAGGAGACCCGCACCAAGGTGCTCGCCGCGATCGATGCGCTCGGCTACCAGATGAACATCTCGGCGCGGAACCTCAAGTCCGGCCGGACCGGCATCATCGGCCTGGCCGTGCCCGAGCTGAGCCTGCCGTACTTCGGCGAGCTCGCCGACGCGGTGATCGAGGCCGCCGAGCAGCACGGTCTGACCGTGATGATCGAGCAGACCGGCGCCGATCGCGACCGCGAGCTGACCGTGATCAACCGGCCGCGCGGCCACCTGGTCGACGGTCTGCTGTACAGCCCGCTCGGCCTCGGGCAGGAGGACATCGGGCAGCTGACCACGTCCGCACCGATGGTCCTGCTCGGCGAACGCATCTTCCACAGCCCGGTCGACCACGTGATGATCGACAACGTGGCCGGCACCAAGGCCGCGGTCGAACACCTACTGCAACTCGGCCGCCGCCGGATCGCCGTCCTCGGCGTCCACCCCGGCGAGAAGGTCGGCACCGCCGCGATCCGGTACGACGCGTATGCCGAGGCGCTGACCGAGCACGGCGTACCGGTGCCGGAGGAGCTCGCCTTCAATGCGGGCAAGTGGCACCGCTCGACCGGCGCCGAGGCGACCCAGGCCCTGCTCGCCTCCGGGCGGAAGTTCGACGCGGTCCTCGCCCTCAACGACACCCTCGCCCTCGGTGCGATCCGGACCCTCACCAAGCACGGCCTGCGCATCCCGGACGACGTCGCCGTGGCCGGCTTCGACAACATCGACGAGGCCCAATACAGCACGCCGACCCTCACCACCGTCGACCCCGGCCGCACCCAGATCGCGCGCACCGCAGTCGACCTCCTCGTCCGCCGGATGACCGGCGACGACTCCGAACACGAGGAGATCGTCGCGCCGTACGAACTCCACACCCGCGAATCCACCCTCGGCGTCAGCTGACGAAGCACCTAGTCATCGTCCGGCCAATGCCCAGCGAGCCTGCACGGTCTCGAGCGCTCTGGTGAAGTCTTTCAGGTTCCGGTCATCGGCCAACAGCTTCGAAGCCTTGAAGTTCCGGACCCAAAGCTCACGAATCGAGTCGCTGTCGAGTCGGTCGTCCATGACGAGTTGCAAGAGCTTGGACTGTTCGGCGAAGTACTGATTGGCATAGGTCTCACCCCGGACCAACCCCTCGGGGTCGTACTTCTTGAGGATCTCCCGGAGATCCTGCTCCAGCGCGAGCAGCCGCTCCCGGTACTGCTCCCGCTCATCCAGGTCTGTAGGTACGGCGGCGTCGACCTCGACCGTTTGCTCGCGAACACACTCGTCCCGCTTGAGAGCGTGGGCAATGAAGTCGTCGAGCACGCGCACTGCGGCATTGCGGGCGGCCTTCTCCGGTCCCCCGTGGGGATCGTCGGCGGTCGCCCGAACCTCCAGCACGGAACTTCCCCTGCGGGCATCGGAGGCCGACGACGAGAAGGCATGCTCGTCGATGACCGTTTCGATCGCTTGGCGATAGAGAGTCGCGCCTGTACGCCGATCCCCGGCATTCGCCTCCACATCCACATCGGCGAGCGCGGGCGGTAGGAGTAGCAGCAGCCAGCCCGGATTGTGAGCGTGCAGCAGTGCGACGATTCCGTGGCCGAGGGCCGAACCCGCAGTCCAGAAGGCTCGGCCGGCGGGAGTGAGATTGCCGTCCACGTCGTACGCCGGCTCACCGGCCAGCCGGCCGAACTCACTGAGCGGTCGGCCCAGCTCACCGGCGATCCGCTCGGGAATGGCGTAGCAGTCGATGTGGTGAAGCTTCGTGCAGGTACAGGGATCTGAGAAAGTCGGATACTTCCCCGCGCGCGCCGGAGCATCGCGAGTGTCGAGCGAAGAGTGAGGGTCACCAGGGCCGACGAAGACCGGGTTGTGCCCCGGTTCCCCGGCGGCTCCACGGTGACCGCGGTGCACTCGGCCGCCGACGATCAGCCCTGCACCCACACCCTCGTCGAAGACCGCCACCACGGCCCCGCCCTCGGGTCGCGTTCGCCGGTCGGGCCGGTACATCTCGCGAAGGGCGATCAGGTTGACGTCGTTGTCGAGGACGACGGTCAGGTGCTCCCGGAGTGCCTCGCCGATGTTCTTCGCCAGCGGACTGACGCGCTCCCACCCTGAGTGTGGAGCCTCCAGCACATCGCCGCGGTGGACATGGCCAGGCACCTCGACCCCGACGCCGAGCACTCGACCACCGGGCCGCCCGTCCCGCCATTTGCCGATCATCTGCCGGACGAAGCTGCCGACCTGCTCGGCGATACGCCCCCAGTCCTCGTGGTCACCCAGCGGGAGACTTCCGGCGTCGATCAGTCGCGCACTGAGGTCGCGCACAGTGCAGGTGACCCTGTGCATGCGGTTCTGGCTGATCGAGATGTGCACTCCGACAACAGCCCATAGGTCGCTTCCGATCATGTAGCGCTCGGGCGGCCGGCCGCCGTTCCGGCCGGCCTTGACGGCACTCTTCGATATGAGATCGGCCTTCTCCAGAGCGGACAGCGCTTTCGAGAGCGTGGCCGGCGAGTAGACCGAACCATCGCCCGGGCCGATCCGCTGCAGGAGGTCACTGCGCAGACAACCGAGAGGAGCCGCGATCGCCAGCTCCTGCAGGACCGCACCGAGCACCTGCGAGCGGAGCTTCGGCGGAAGTACCGCAGCAAGGTGATTCTCGAACCCCTGATGCTCGGGTGTCGCCTTTGCCATCGCCAACCTCTTCACTGACCACCGGTGATAGTCGCAGATCCTACTACCACTTAGTAAATGTGTCGAGTAAATCTATTTGTCAAACAAAGATTTGAGTTGATTCTTACTAGTGTTCTAACTACTTGACAGACTTAACCTGCGGACCGACCCTGGAGTATGACCACTTCGCCACTGGACTACCCGCCGCTGATGGCCGGCGGGATGAAGTTGACGAGGCACGCACGGGCCAGGATGGCCGAGCGGAAGATCGCGGGTGCCGAGCTGCTCGCGACCCTGACCGAGGCCGGCACCACCCGCGTCGTGGACGGCCGGGGCATCACCGTCTTCGGCGCCAACGGGGTGGCCGTGGTGCTGAACCGGGCGATGACCAAGATCCTGACCGTCCTGCCCCGAGGGGCCAGTCCGGCCCGCTGGCGCGGTCGCAACGAGGGCCTGCGCGGTTACCGCCGCGACCCGTCGAACCGGCGCGACCGCAGTGTGCGACGTTCAAGGTCCGGCCCCAGCCAGCGGTGGGGCATCCAGTGATCGTTGCCCGGAACCGGATCGAGGCCCAGGCGGGCCTCGTCCGGCGCGGGCCTCGTCACATCGCCACACAATCCGATCGGGAGGTGGGGGAAAGGTCATGATCCGCTACGAGGTCGTGCTCAGCCCGGCAGCGAAGCTGTTCGTGCTGGCCCTGGGGAGCCAGATCGAGCGGACAGCGCTGGCCGACTGTCTGCGGCAGGACTTGCAGCTGGATGGCCCGAACTCCCAGAGCGCCTACCACTTCCCCTTGTGGGACGGAGGCCGGATGTACTCCGCCGTTCCGCTCCACCTCGGTGGGATCGTCGCGGTGTACCGACCGTTGACGGACGGCGAGCTCGACCGGCTCCGGCACCAGCTGGACAGGAAGGTCGCCCGATCGGGCTGCTTCGTAGTGAGCCTGTTGTCACCGGAGACGGGGTTCCACCCACACTGACCGAGAGTCAGGTGCTTCAGCCCGCCGGGTTGGCCGCGTAGGCGAACAGCAGGACGCCGACCACCACGGCGGCTCCCGCGAAGGCGAACTGACGGCTCAAGGTTCTGAACCGGCCGCGCGTCTCGTGATAGTTCGCGAACTGCACGACCTTGTCGGCCGCTTCCCGTAGCTCGGCCGCGTTGCATGCCACCGACTCGTCGGCCCCGGTTTTCCTGGCCAGCTCATTGGCCTGGATCAATCGCTGGTAGAGCTGCTCCACAGTCTCTGCGACGTGCGCATACAGCTCGTGTTTGTAGACCTCGATTTCGAGCAGCAGGGGGCTTTGCGACGTGGCACCGCCGAGCCGCGCCTGGAAGTCGTCGACACTCAGCTGAGCGAGCGTGATCCACTCGTTGGTGAGGATCTGACTCGCCCGAGTGATCAGATAGGCCACCCCGGCCACGGCAATGAGGACCCCGCTGACTCCGACCCACAGTCGCCAGTCGTCGAGATTCAACGACCCCAGGCTGGTGAGCTGAAGACCCGCGACCAGGAGTCCGCCGACACCTGCCGCCGCGGTGAGCAGCCAGCGCACCGCCGAGCGCAACGTCTCGGTCGCGGCCGCGAAGCTCGCCGCCGGGGCGGTCGTGGTCTGCTCCGTAGCGGGCATCGGCCTCTCCTTCATCTACGGGTCGGCGACTGCTCCGTCGAGCGATCTTCGTCCAGCGTTTCGAGCTGCTCCCGGTTGAGCGATTGCAGCTCCGCGCGCTGCGCGTCATACATGATCCTGGACAGGTTCTGGGTCACCAGGAACTCGACGAACCTCTGCGAGACCGGAACGACGATGCCGACCTGCAGACCATCGTTGGTCAGCACGAGCAACTCGCCGGAGGCGCCGGCTTCGTCGATGCGGCGAGCCGACAGGTCTCGCACCCGGATCGTGCTCGACCGGGTGATCTGGTTGCCATCCGCAGATGCGGCACCGAACTGCGCGCCCAAGCGTCTCAGCATCGCCGCCGTCGGCCGGCCCAACTCCTCGGCCAGTTCGTCGTTCCCGGGCCGGTCCGGTACGACGGAGACATATTCGTCACCGCTGGGATCCCCAGGCCCTCGAACGGCCCGTCGCGCCGCGCCGGCAGGACCGGAGGACACCGCGATGTCCGCTTCAGCCAGCACCTCGTCGAGCGTGGCCAGCTTGCCGGAGTCGGCGACGTCGGCCTCGCCCTCGGCGATCTGCCGCGTGACATGGGACCAGTTCCGGTCGACCAGGTGCTCGACCCAGGCCTGACCGGCGGGAATCACCACGGCGATGAGAGCGCGGTCACGCGTCAGCCCGACGAGCTCGCCTTGACGTGCATGCTGCTCGAGCCTCGATCCACGCAGGTCCCGGATCTTGATGGTCTGCACTGCCCCTCCTTCACCCCACCGGCAACCCGACGAGCGTAACTCGAATGTCTACGCTTGTCTACGCCCGTCGACAAGCGTAGACACAGTGGATCGACATCACCGGAGGTCGATGACACAAAGCCACCATGGCTGAGCTGTTGACGACCTCCGAGCACCCGGGCATCATCTCTACACCGATGTAGTACACCGATGTAAAGTAGGCTCGCATGCTTGACGACCGCCCTCCTCGTCCACGGCGCAGAGCAGTACTAGGTGGCATGCTCGGCGCCCTCGCGCTCACCGGTTGCGGCAGCCTCGGGTCCCGGCCGCGGGTCCGGGAATGGAATCTTTTCGGCGGCGGTGACGGCGCCCGGCTGCTGCAGATCCATCAGCAGTACGTCGCCGAGCACCCTGACGTCGACTTCGAGGCGCACACGCTCGCCTGGGGTCCGCCGTTCTACACGAAGCTCGCGATGTCCGCGGCCGGCGGCCGCGCGCCCGAGGTCGCGACCCTGCATCTGTCCCGGCTGAAGGGATTCAGCCCGACCACGATGCTCGACCCGATCCCGGTCGACCTGCTCGAGGAGGCCGGCGTTCGCGAGTCCGACTTCCTGCCGGCGACCTGGAACCGCTGCATCGTCGACGGCAAGCTGTACGCCGTACCGCTCGATCAGCACCCGTTCGTCCTCTACTACAACACCGACGTCTGCAAGAAGGCCGGCCTGCTCGGCCCGGACGGCAAGATCAAGCCGGTCAAAGGCGTCACCGAGTTCCTCGACCTGCTCAAGGCGGTCAAGGAGACCACCGGCAAGTACGCCGCCTCGGTCGAGACCACGAACCCGTGGCGGATCTGGTGGACGCTCTACGGCCAACTGGAAGGCAAGTTCTTCAGCGACGACGGCACTCGGCTCGTCCTGGACGATGCCAAGGCACTGGAAGCCCTTGAACTGATGGCGAAACTCGCCACCGACGGCCTGACCCCGAAGTCGTCGAACTACGCCGCCCTGGTCGCCCAGTTCACCAACGGCGACGCGGGTCTGAGCTTCAACGGTGAGTGGGAGGTGACGACGTACCAGACCGCGAAGACGCCGTTCAGCATGGCGCCGTTCCCGGTCGTGTACGACGTCCCCAGTTTCGCCGGGGATTCGCACACGTTCGTGCTGCCGCACCAGGCCAACCGGAACAAGGACGACACCAAGGCGACGATCGAGTACATCGCCTGGATCCTCAAGCACAGTGCGGACTGGGCGGCCGGTGGGCACATCCCGGCGTACCAGCCGGTGGCCAAGAGCCAGAAGTACCTGGATCTGAAGCCACAGGCGGAGTACCGCAGTGTCGCGCCGGACGTGCTCTACGACCCGGACGGCTGGTTCAGCGGTTCGGGAGCGCAACTGGAGAACGAGGCCGGGGCCGCGTTCAGCGGAGTGTTCTCCGGCCAGGCGACCCCCAAGGCGGCGCTCGCGCAGTTCAAGGCCGCCACCCAGAAGTTGCTCGACACCCCGTCCCCGGTCTGACAGGAGGTCACGTTCATGGCCGTACAGACACAACCTCAGGTCACCACGAGTACGCCGCGCACCGCGGCGAAGCCGGCGACGGGACAGCCCTGGAAGGAACGCTGGGGCGGGCTGTTCTTCGTCGCGCCGTTCCTGCTGCTGTTCGCCGTCTTCATGATCTGGCCGATCATCTCCGGGCTGTGGAACAGCTTCTTCAACACCAGTCTCGCCGGGGTGAAGCAGGAGTTCCTCGGGTTGCAGAACTGGCGGGAGATGTTCGGCGATCCGGCCGTGTGGTCGTCGCTGAAGAACACCCTCGTCTTCACCGCGATGAGCACTCCGCCACTGGTCATCATCGCGCTGGTGATGGCGCTGCTGGCCAACCGCAAAGGCATGCTGGGCTGGCTGTTGCGGTTCTCGTACTTCGCTCCGTTCGTCCTCCCCGCGACAGTCGTGACCCTGATCTGGGTGTGGATCTACCAGCCCGGGTTCGGCCTGGTGAACGGGCTGCTGACGGCCGGCGGGTTCGCCGAGATCGACTGGCTGAACACCGAAAACCGGGCCATGCTCGCGGTGGTGATCACGACCGTCTGGTGGACAGTCGGATTCAACTTCCTGCTCTATCTCGCTGCCCTGCAAGGGATTCCGGCCCAGGTGTACGAGGCGGCTGCGATCGACGGTGCGAACGGCCGGCAGCAGCTGTTCCGGATCACGCTCCCGCTGCTGAGCCGGACCACCGGGCTGATCGTCGTGCTGCAACTGGTGGCGTCGCTGAAGATCTTCGACCAGATCTACCTGATGACCAATGGCGGGCCGAACTTCGCGACCCGGCCGATCATCCAGTACATCTACCAGAACGGCTTCACCAACTACCGGATCGGCTACGCATCGGCGATCTCGTACATGTTCTTCGCGGTCATCGTGGTGGTCGCGGTACTGCAGTTCAGACTGTTCTCCGGCCGGAAGGAGGCCGGCCAATGAGGACGACCTGGACCTTCCCGAAGGTGGCGACCATCGTCGGCGCAATACTGCTGGCCGTGCTCTGGCTGGTTCCGTTGCTCTGGGCCCTCGACACCTCACTCAAGCCGGAGCCGGAGACGACCCGGTCACCGATCACGTGGTTGCCAGCGGCACCGACCATGGCGGCGTACAGCAGTGTGCTCGACCAGGGCGACCTGATCCGCTGGTTCTTCAACAGCACCGTCGTCTCGGTGCTGGTGACCGGTCTGACGCTGGTTGTCTCGGTGCTGGCGGCGTTCGGGTTCTCCCGGACCAGGTTCCCCGGCCGGCGGGTGCTGTTCGGCCTGATCATCGCCGGCATCCTGGTCCCGCCGCAGGTGCTGATCGTGCCGCTGTTCCAGGAGATGACCGGGCTCGGCCTGGTCGACACCTACTGGGGCATCGTGCTGCCGCAGGTGGTCGCACCGGTGATGGTGTTCGTACTGAAGAAGTTCTTCGACGGCATCTCCCGCGACTACGAGGACGCCGCCCGGGTCGACGGCGCGACCCGGTGGCGGATCGTCTGGAGCGTGATGGTGCCGATGTCGCGGCCGATCCTCGTTGCCGTCGGCATCTTCACGTTCATCGGGGCCTGGAACAACTTCCTCTGGCCCTTCATCGTGACCACCGACCCGTCGATGATGACGATCCCGGTCGGACTCGCCAACGTGCAGGGCTCGTACGGCCTGCGCTACGCCCAGATCATGGCGTCCGCCGTGCTGGGCGGCCTTCCCTTGCTGATCGTCTACGCACTGTTCCAGCGCCACGTGGTGCGTGGGGTGGGCGACGCCGGCATCAAGGGATGACCTCACCTCTGACGACAGGAGCCACCTGGTGACCTCTGCCCGCATCATCATCGACCCCGCGTTCACGGTTGCCCCGGTCAACCGGCGGACCTTCGGCACGTTCGTCGAGCACATGGGCCGCTGCGTCTACACCGGTATCTACGAGCCGGGGCACGCGACCGCCGACGAGGACGGCTTCCGCAAGGACGTCCTCGAGCTGACCCGGGAGCTCGGCGTGTCCGTGGTCCGCTACCCCGGCGGTAACTTCGTCTCCGGTTACCGCTGGGAGGACGGCGTCGGTCCGCGCGAGGGCCGGCCGCGGCGGCTCGACCTGGCGTGGCACAGCGTCGAGACGAACGAGTTCGGCCTGGACGAGTTCATCACCTGGTGCGCCAAGGCCGGGGTCGAGCCGATGATGGCTCTGAACCTCGGCACCCGCGGCGTGCAGGAGGCGCTCGACCTGCAGGAGTACTCGAACCACCGCGGCGGTACGGCGCTGTCCGACCTCCGCGAGCAGCACGGCGCATCGCCGTACGGGATCAAGTTGTGGTGCCTCGGCAACGAGTTGGACGGGCCGTGGCAGATCGGGCACAAGACTCCGGCGGAGTACGGGCGGCTCGCGGCCGAGACGGCACGGACGATGCGGATGATCGAGCCCGATCTGGAGCTGGTCGCGTGTGGTTCGTCGTCGTCGAGGATGCCGACGTTCGGGACCTGGGAGCGCGAGGTGCTCCGGGAGACGTACCAGTTCGTGGACTACATCTCGTGCCACGCGTACTACGGCAACGACGACGGCGACACCGCGTCGTTCCTAGCGTCGGCGGTGAACATGGACCACTTCATCGAGGCCGTGGTCGCGACCGCCGATCACGTCGGCGCGGAACTCAAGAGCAGCAAGAAGATCGGCATCTCCTTCGACGAGTGGAACGTCTGGTACGGCCAACGCTCGCGGCGGACCGACGGACCACACGATCAGTGGGAGGTCGCACCACGACGGATCGAGGACGAGTACAACGTCACCGATGCCGTTGTTGTCGGCAACCTTCTGATCTCACTGCTGCGGCACAGCGACCGGGTCGCCGTCGCCTGCCTGGCGCAGTTGGCGAACGTGATCGCGCCGATCATGACGGAGCCGAACGGCCCGGCTTGGCGGCAGCCCACGTTCCATCCGTTCGCGATCACCTCACGACTCGCGGCCGGGCAGGTGCTGCGGCTGGAGACCGACTCCCCGACCGTCAGCACCGCGAAATACGGCGACGTCCCGGCAGTCGACGCGGTCGCGACGTACTCCGAGGGTGAACTGGCGGTCTTCCTGGTCAACCGCTCGTCCGAGGACACGATCGACGTCACCGTCGACATCAGCCGCGCCGGCGTCACCACCATCCAGGAAGCCGTGATGGTGCACGACGCCGATCCACTGGCCACCAACTCCGCCGAGCACCCCGACCGCATCACGCCCAAGCCAGCCGACTCCCGCCTCCAAGACGGCCAGCTGACGGTCACCCTCCCGGCCGTCAGCTGGGTCGCACTGAGGCTGTCGACCGACTGAGTTCCCGGTGTCAGACTGGGTGACCGTGGCCACCCAGTCTGACCTTGCGGACACCTCGCGGATCG
This sequence comes from Kribbella pittospori, assembly GCF_004331465.1. GTDB lineage: Bacteria > Actinomycetota > Actinomycetes > Propionibacteriales > Kribbellaceae > Kribbella > Kribbella pittospori. Next base: position 423,872 of record NZ_SJKB01000009.1, on the reverse strand, counting down.
AGGCCTTCAGCGACGGCGTCTTCGCGATCGCGATCACCCTGCTCGTGCTCGAGTTGCATATTCCCGAGCTCGAACCGGACCAGCGGCTCTGGCCGGCGTTGGTGCAGGAGTGGCCGCAGTTCGCGGCGTACCTGACCAGCTTCGCGGTCCTCGGCATCATGTGGGTCAACCACCACTCGATGTTCCGGCAGATCCGGCGGGCGGATCGCGGGCTGATGTTCCTCAACCTGCTGCTGTTGCTGTGGACCGCACTACTGCCGTTCCCGACGAACCTGTTCGCGGAGTACCTGCGCGACGACACGATCGATGCCCATGTCGCGGCCGCGGTCTACAGCACCAATCTGACGCTCGCGGCGATCGCGTTCAGCCTGATCTGGTGGCACGTACTGCGGTCTCACCTGGTCGACCACAACCTCACGCCGTCCGAGCAGCGCGCGTCGGTCCTGCGCTACTCGATCGGCACGTTGTTCTACGCGGCCTGTATCGGGCTGTCGTTCATCTCGGCCCCGGTCACGTTGCTCGTCCAGTTCGTCCTTGCCCTGTACTACGGCTTCGAGCAACTGCGGACCCGGTCGTCAGCCGTGGCCTGACCCGTCGTCGCTACCGGACTTGCCCTTCCCGGAGTTGCCGGAGTCGCCGCCCTTGTCGTCACCCGGCTCGGTGGTGTTCGAGCCCCTGGTTGTCGTGGTCCGGCTGCCGCCCTTGTCGTCGCCGCGCTCGGTCGTCCTGGTGGCCGACGGCGTACGGGTGCGGTCGCCGCCGTGGTCGTCCGGACTCGGTGTCCGTGTGGGCGTGACCGTGGCGCTCTGCGGGTTGACGGTGACCGGAGGGGGCAGCCAGAGCTGGGCGGGTGACTCGTTGGGGGTGCCGGGGTCAAAGGCTGTCCAGACGGCGGTGCCACCTGCGACCAGGCCGGCGGCCGCGGCCAGGCCGAGCAGTCCGGTGCCGGCCCAGGCCAGGTAGCGGGCCGGGCGGCGAGTGGACGCCGGCTCGGCGGATCGCGACTGCAGGACGACCGGCCGGCGTCTCGGGTCTTCTGGCTCCATACTCCGATGGTGTCCGGTCGACCCGGTCCGGCACCATCGGACCTTGGTACTAGTACCCCTGGTCCGGCTGTCCCTGCGTGTGCCACTGGGCGTGCCGCTGCGCCCACAGTGCGGCCTGCGTGCGGTCGGTGACGCCGAGCCGCTGGTACACGTTGGTCAGGTGGGCCTTGACCGTGCGCTCGCTGATCCCGAGCCGGCGCGCGATCGTCTTGTTCGGAAGGCCGTCGCCGACCATCCGCAGTACCTCCTGCTCCCGGCCGGTCAGCTTGACCTCCGGTCCGGGGTTGCGCCGGTGCGTGAGCAGCACCCGTGCCGCCTTCGGGTCGAGCGGCGATCCCCCCGCCATCACCTCGCGGATGCCGGCCAGGATCACCTCGGGCTCGCTGTGCTTGAGCAGATACCCCTCCGCGCCCGCCTGCAGTGCGTCCAGGATCCGCGTCTGGTCGCTGAACGACGTCAGCACCACGATCCGTACCGACGAGTCCGCGGCCACGATCCGTCCGGTCGCCGCAACCCCGTCCGTGCCCGGCATCGACAGATCCATCAGTACGACGTCCGGCCGCAGCTCGGCCGCCATCGTGACCGCCTGCTCCCCGTCGTCCGCGGCCCCGACCAGCTCGAGGTCGTCCGCCGTGCCGATCAGCTGGGACAGGCCGGTCCGGACGATCGCGTGATCGTCGGCGATCAGCACCCGGATCATCAGACCGGTACCTCGACTTCCACTCGTGTCCCCTGGCCTGGCGCGGCCCGCACCGTCAGCATGCCACCTGACTCCGCCAGCAGGTCGCCGATCGACCGTAGTCCGAGGTGTCCGCTGCTGCTGCGCTCGTCCAGCCGCGACTCGTCGAACCCGCGCCCGTCATCGTCCACGACGAGTCGTGCGACGCCGTCACTCCGGTCCGCACTGATCAGCACGCCGCGCGCTCCGCTGTGCGCAGCCACGTTGCGGATGATCTCCTGAGCGGCCCGGAACAGCAGCGCGGCAGCTGCCGGCGGCAACTGTTCCGCACCATCGGTCTCCAGCCGTACGTCGATCCCCACGCGCTCCAGACCGGCAGCCAGCTCGGCCAGAGCGGAAGCGAGTCCTTCCTCAGCCAGGTTGGGCGGATAGATGTCGACCAACAGCGACCGCAGCGAGCCGATGCTGCCACGCAAGCGCGAGGCGCTGTCTGCGATCAGTTCAGCACGCTGACCCTCGGTCGGATTGCCCAACCGCATGGCGTCGAGCGCGTAGTTGAGTCCGGTGAGTTCCTGCACCACTCCGTCGTGCAGCTCGCCTGCGATCCGGCGCCGCTCGGCGTCTGATGCCTCGACAGCGTGCTGCAAGAGCCGCGCCCGATCGCGCTGCTGCTTCTGGACCCGGCGAGCCAGCGACCAGGCGAACGGGATCTGGACCAGCTCGAGGAGGAGTAGTGCGCCCAGCGACGGTGGCGCGAAGCGTTGCCAGGCTGCCTGTCCGGCCTCGGTGACGGCTTGGTACTGGAAGTACGCCTCGAACAGCATTGGTTCGCCGTTGGCCGCCCGGACGCCGACGTACACCTCGAGGAGCTTCTCGTACGGGATCTCGAACCGGTTCTCGGGCCGGCTCAGGTCGCTCACCTCGGAGGCGCTGCCCTGCACCCGGAGTGCCTCGATCTCCTCCGCGCCGAGGGGGAAGGTCTGCCCGATCAGCCGCGACTCGTCGGAATAGACGATCTTCCCGCTTTCGTTCCAGAGCTTCACCCGGACCAGCGAGCCTTGCAGCACGTACCTGCGCATCGCGGTGTCGAACGCCTGCAGGGCGGCCGGCTCCCCGGCGACGACCTCCGCGGTCAGGCGTGGCTCGACCACGCCGCGCGCGGTCACGTACGTCACCTGCCGGGCGGACTCGGAGGCCTGCTCGATACCGGCCTGACGAGCGATGTATGCGATCAGCGCGGCCAGCGACAGCAGCACGATCAGGCCGGCGGCCGTGAAGCGCACCAGCAGACCGGCGGTCGAGACCGGCTCACGCTCACTCCGCGGGCGGCCATGCCGAACGCGCTCCCCGCCCCACCAGCCCGGTCGTTTCACCATGCCTGGGATCGTAGGGCGGGACCACGGTCCACGGGCAGCCCGACAAGAGTCGTAGTACCAAGGTGCACTACCGATGCCGACCTCGGGCCGACGACTGTGGTTGGCATGAAGCTCCCGCTGTCACTCACCGTCGCAGGCCCCGCGGCCAGAGCGCAGTTCCCTGCACTCGCCGCCGCGGCCGGACTGGTCGTGCTGCGGGTCGGTCTGGTGCTGTTGCGTCCGTGGCCGCTGGCTCTGGCCGTCGACCACGCGTTCGACGACGGCTCTGCCAGCGGACCGGATCCGCTCCTGGTGCTGGGCCTCGCGGCTGCGGCCGGAGTGCTGCTGAGCGGCGCGATCGGGCTGCTCGACATGGGGAGCCTGCGCGCCGCGGAGGGTGCGGCCGAGCGGATCGGCGCCGCACTGCGGGCCACGATGTTTCAGCGGACCATGACCAGGTCGCTGCGCTGGCACGACCGGATGCGCAGCGGGGAGCTGGTCTCGCGGCTCACCACAGATGTCGGACGAGTGCTCGACGGCGTCGTCGCACTGGCCACCTCGTTCTTGCCGGACGCGGTGATGCTGGTCGGGGTCCTGGCTCTGCTGTTCGCGTTCGACCCCGAGCTCGCGCTGATCGGGCTGGCCGTCGTCCCGGTGCTGGCGGCGTTCGCCGTACGGCAGCGGCGGCTGATCAAGTCGGCTCAGCAGGACGCACGTGCCGAATCCGGACGGCTCGCAGGTACGACGACCGACCTGCTGCGCAACGTGCGAGCGGTGCAGGCATTCGGCCGGACGGACCGTGCTTCTGCGGTCTTCGGGACCCGCAACCGCGCCGTACTGGATGTGGAACTGCGGGCGATCGACGTGGACGCGCGCTGGACCCCGGTGGCCGACATCGTGCTCGCGGTCGGGTCGGCGCTGGTCCTGGTCGTCGGCGGACGGCACGTGCTGAGCGGTGCACTGACCACTGGGCAGTTGCTGGTCGTGCTGGCCTACCTGCGGGACCTGTACTCGCCCGTCCGCGGTCTGACTCGGCTGTCCGCCGTACTGGCCAAGGCTGGAGCGAGTGCGACCCGGGTGCGCGACGTACTGGACAACGACGAGGCTGTGGTCGATCGACCGAACGCACGGCCGGCGCCCCGGCTCATACACGAGGTGCACTTCGAGCGGGTCGGGTTCAGCTACGAGGCAGCACATCCAGTGCTGGAGGACTTCGACCTGCGGATCGCAGCCGGCGAGACCGTCTGCCTGCTCGGCCCCAGCGGCATCGGCAAGAGCACCGCCCTGCACCTGCTGCTCCGCCTGTACGACGTGGACGCGGGCAGGATCCTGATCGACGGGGTGGACGTGCGGGACTGCGACCAGCGGTCGCTGCGGGAGCGGTTCGCGTTCGTGCCGCAGGACCCGTGGCTGCTGGACGCGACGGTCGCCGAGAACATTGCCTTTGGCAACCAGGACGCGACGCGGGCCGGAGTGGTCGCGGCCGGCCGGGCGGCGCTGGTGGACGAGTTCGCCGGCCGGCTGCCGCAGGGGTACGACACCCCGCTCGGCGAAGGCGGCGTACGCCTCTCCGGTGGTCAGCGCCGCCGGGTCGCGATCGCCCGGGCCGCCGTGTCGACCGCACCGATGGTCCTGCTCGACGAACCGACCGCATCGCTCGACCCCGAGTCCGCGGCCGGCGTGATCGAGGCGATCCGCAGTACGACGACGAACCGCACCGTGCTGCTCGTCACCCACGACCGCGCGCTGGCGTCCATCGCCGATCGGGTCGTCACCCTGTCTTCCTCCCGGCCGCCGGCCAGGGGGCAGCTCCAGAACGCTGGAAGGAGGTGAACACCATGCTCCGGATCAAGCCGACCATGCACCACGGCCACGGTCGCGGACGGTCCCGTAGCCGTTCCCGCAGCCGCAGCCGCTCCCGCAGCCGCTCGCGCGACTGACCGACCCGGCCCGCCGGACACCGCTCAGGGTGTGTCCGGCGGGCCATCAACCTTCTGGAGGGACAGCGATGGACGAGTTGGCGGTGGACGACGGCCTGGCGGTGTGGGAGTCGGCCGAAGGTACGGAGCTCCCCGGCGGGATGCTCGCGATCGAGCGGCTCGGCGTCGGCACGCGCTGCGAGACCTGGCTGGTGTGGTCACCCGACCTGTGGGCGCCTGCCGTACTGAAGGTCGCCCGCCCGCACCAGATCCGCCACCCGCGCGCCGTCCGGTCCCTGCAGCGGGAGACGGCCGCACTCGGCGGGAACCAGCATCCGGCCCTCCCCCGGTTGCTTGCCGACGGCACCGACGACGCCATACCGCACATCGTCCTCGAGTACGTCGACGGCCCGTCCCTCGCCGACGAGATCGACGAGAACGGCGCCCTGCCCGACGACCAGGTCGCGCTGGTCGGCGCGCAGCTCCTGCCGGCTCTCGCGACCCTTCACCGCCGTGGCCTCGCGCATCTGGATCTGAAGCCGGACAACGTCGTACTGCGGGACGGCCGGCCGATCCTGATCGACTTCGGCACCGCGCGCCGGATCGGCTCGCTGCAACCGGCCGGGCATCCCGTCGGCACGCTGGGATACGCGTCGCCCGAGCAGGAGGCGTGCGCACCGGTCAGCGTCGCGATGGATCTCTACAGCCTAGGAAGCACTCTCGCCGAGTGCCTGAACCCTGGCACCGGCAAGGTCCGGCAGGTCGTCAATCGCCTGACCTCGACGGACCCAGCCGCACGCGGCACCGTCGCCGAAGCGTTGGTCGATCTCGCCGATGCGGCCGGCGAGCTGCGGCCGTGGCCCGAGTGGCTCGACCGTTTCTACCGCTCGAACTGAGTGACCTCAACCCCGGGAGCAACCTCGATCCGGGCGATCTCGTGGTAGCCGCGGGACTTGTAGAGGTTGACGGCCGGAGTGTTCGCGCTGCCGGTCGACACCAGACTGGTCCGCCGCGGCTCCCGCTCGTCGAGGTCGTCGAGCAGCGCCCGCCCATGACCGCGGCGTGCGTACGCCGGATCGACGATCAGCCGGGAGATCTCGACCGTGTCGCCGTCCGGGAACTCGTACGCCACCGCGCCGACGAGGACGTGACCGTCGTACCGGCCGAGCCAGTGCTCGGTGGACGACATCAGGCCGGCGAGGTCCTCCTGCAGTGGCGGGATGCCGTCGAAGCCGATCAGCTCCGCCTCGACGGCGTACGCGGCGTGCTGAATCGCCAGCACCCGTTCGGCAAGCGTGCGGTCGCTGAGGTCGAGAGGGCTGATCACGCCCGTCAGGCTACGCGGCCTTCCAGTAGCCCAGCGCCTTCACCCGGTGCTTCGGTACGGCGAGTTCCTTCAGGACGTACGTCGTGAGGGCCCGGGTGGTGGCGGTGTCGCACGCGATCCAGACATACGCGTCGGACGCTTCGCCGAGGAGCTTCGGAAGATCCGTCTGACGCTCGCGACCAGTTCCGCCCGTGGAATCGCACGGAGCTCGTGCCGCTCGGGGTCGATCCGGAACGGCAGCGAGTGGTCGGCGTCGTGCGAGGTCTCGAACCAGATCGTGGCCGGCAGCTTCGGCGACCGCGAGCAGGGAGTTGATGGCCGGCAACGAGGCCGGGTCGCCGATCACCAGCATCCGCTCGGGCAGCGGGTCCGGCACCTCGAACCCGGTCCCCTGCACGGTCGCCTCGATAGTGTCACCGGACTGCGCCTTGCGGGACCAGTCGCTCGCACAGCCGTCGTGCAACGCGAACTCCAGGCTGAACGTCCCGGCCCCGACATCGGGGTCGACCAGCGTGTAGGCCCGCTGGTGCGGCTTGCCAGCCGTGCCCCACGAGAACCTCCCCTAGAGTCGATGCCATTGCGGCCGAAGAATCTGACTTGTGAGTTAGCGCAGCCTAACCTAACTGAAACGAGGCCAGGAGTGAATGCTCGGGTGTTCCGGGACGCGTACGGCGTACCGCATCTGCGGGCTGGAGACCCGCTGGCTCTCGTCTACCTGCAAGGCACCAATGCCGCCGCCGACCGCGCCTGGCAGCTCGAGCTCGAGCGCCGCCGGTTCCTCGGTACGAGCGCGGCCTTCCTCGGCGTCGAGTCGGCGGGCTGGGATGTGTTCGCGCGGCAGGCCCGGCTCGCGGACACCGCGCAGCGCTGCTTCGAGGCGCTCGACGAGCAGACCCGCGAGTGGATCACGGCGTACGTCGAGGGCGTCAACCACGCGCTGCCCGGTGGGGCGGCCCGCGCTCCCGAGTTCGCCGAGACGGGGCTCACGCTGCAGGAGTGGGAGCCGTGGGCGCCGCTCGGCATCTGGCTCGCGGTGCACATCCTGTTCGCCGGCTTTCCGAGCAAGCTGTGGCGCACCCACGTCGCGCGAACGCTCGGCGACGACAAGATCGACCTGTTCACCTCGGAGGGGCCGCGGACGGCGGGCAGCAACGGCTGGATGATCCCGGGGTCGCTGTCCAGCAGCGGCCAGGCGATCGTCGCCGGCGACCCGCACCGCTACATCGAGAGCCCGGGCGTCTACCAGCAGATCCGGTTGTCCTGCCCGGAGTACGACGTACTCGGCCTCGCCGTTCCCGGGATCCCCGGAGTCGCGCACTTCGGCCACACCGGGGAGGTCGCGTGGGCGATCACCAACGCGATGGCCGACTACCAGGACCTGTACGCCGAGCAGCTCCGGCCGGCCGGGTCGGGACTGGAAGCGCTCGGACCGGATGGCTGGAGGCCGGCCCGGGTCCATACCGAGGTCGTCGAGGTGGCCGGCGCGGATGCGATCGAGATCGAGGTGATCGAGACCGAGCGTGGTCCGGTGATCGTCAACGACTCGACCCAGACGATCAGCCTGCGGTACCCGCCGCGCGTGACCGGGCGGCTCGGCTTCGAGGTCATTCCCAAGTTGCTCCGGGCAACCACAGTGGCCGACATCGATGCCGCTGTTGGCGACTGGGTGGAGCCGGTCAACGTGATGCTCGCGGCCGACACCGCGGGCGGGCTCCTCCATCGCACGGCCGGGCTGGTTCCGCGTCGTCCCGCCGAGAACATGCTGCGCGTCGTACCGGCGTGGGAAGCAGAGCATCAGTGGGACGGCTGGCATGACCCGATGCCGCGGGCAACTGTTGACGGACCGGCGGTGATGGCGAACGCGCGGGAGCTTGCAGCCTCGCTCGGCGTCGAGTTCGCTGCGCCACATCGATCACACCGGATCCGCGAGCTGGTGTCGTCACAGCCGAGCTGGTCGGTGGCCGAGATGCCGTCGATCCACAAGGACACCTACCTCGGGTCGGCTGAGTGCCTCCTGGCCCCGCTGGTCGGCCTGGAGGATCTGTCGCCGGAAGCCGTTGCCTTGCGCACCGAACTGCTCGACTGGGACCGGCGGATGGACGCGACCAGTAGCACGGCTTCGTCGTACGCCGCGATCCGGAAGGCACTCGTGTCCCGGCTGGCCGACCACTTCGGCGTGCTCGAGGACGCGCAGGTTCCCGAGGTGTTCGTGCCGTGGATGGACGTGCTCACGCATGTCTCGTACGCGGTGGAGAACCTGGTCACGACCGAGCTGATCCCGGACGTCAACGTGTCCTGGCTGGCGCGCGAGGCGTTGGAAGAGGTTGCCGCGCGCAAGCGCCGGCCGCCGTGGGGTGAGACGCATCAGCTGGCGCCGTTGCACGCGTTGCGCGGGCCGGTGTTCGCGCCGGGCGAGGAGCCGTTCGACCTCGGTCTGTCCGGTGACCACCACTGCGTGAGGTGTACGTCGTCCCTGCCGGGACTCACCGATGTGTGCGTGCGCGGCTCGGCCGCCCGCTACGCCTGGGATCTCGCGGATCGATCAGCCAGTCGATGGGTGGTTCCGCTCGGCGCGTCCGGCGTACTCGGCGACCCGCATCATCACGATCAGCTGCCGTTGTGGCTGCGTGGTGAGCTCGCGCCGATCGTCACCGAGTGGGACGCGCTCGAGCGGGAGGACCGGAGTTTCACCCACGAGATCGAGGGTTTCGGCACGGTCCGCATCGTCGAGGCGGATCCGTCGCGGGACCTCGACCTCATCCACGGCTGGGTCACGGCCGACCGCGCGAGCTTCTGGGGCATGGGCGAGTTGTCCCGGGACGAGATCGCCGCGACGTACGGGTTCCTGGACTCAGTGCCTACGCATCACGTGTACGTCGTGCAGTTGGACGGCGTACCGATCGGGCTGCTGCAGACGTACGATCCACAGGCCGATCCGGTCGGGGCGGCGTACGAGATCCAGGCCGGGGACATCGGGGCGCACCTGCTGGTCGCGCCGGGTGATCCACGGCCGGGCTTCACCGGGAACCTGCTGCGGGCGCTGGGCCAGTTCGTCTTCGTCCACCTCGGTCATCCGCGACTCGTCGCCGAGCCCGACACGCGCAACGAACGGGCGGTCGACCGCTTGTACCGGTCCGGCTTCACCATCGGCCCGGAGGTCAAGATCACGCTGTCCGACGGCACCACGAAGACCGCGCAACTCGGCTTCCTCACGGCAGAACGCTTCCTGAACTGAATGGCAGGTTCAGGTCACGGCGCCGGGGTTTCCGGCGCCGGTCTGCCTAGGCTGGACCGTATGCGACTTTTCCGGCGGCAGAAGACGGTCTCCGTGCCGGATCGGTACGGGTTCGGCGACGGCGACACGATCGAGGTGCCGGCGCGGCCCGACGCGGCACGATTGTTCGACGACGCGGACGAGAGCGAGCACACTCGGCTGGCCGTCGGGTATCTGAACCACCCGGATCCGGCCGTACGGCTGGCCGCTGTCCAGCGCGCACCCGGGATCGCCACCGTGGCGGTGGTCGAGGAACTGGTGGACCGGCTGGCCGACGACGATCCGGCCGTCCGGGCCGCCGCCGTCGCGGCGAACTGGGAGATCCACGGCGACTCCGACTGCGAGCGCCCGGTGCTGATCCTGCGCGACGAGATCCGCGGCCACACCAGGAGCTGGGGCGTTCCGAGCACGGAAGCGCTGCGGCTGGGCAAGGATCGCGCCGTCCAGGCCCTCGGCCACCTGGTGGCCGGCGCCCCGGACGACGACGCCCGCGCCCGCCTGCAGGCGTTCATCGACGAGGAGGTCGTGCTCCCCGACACCGTTGCCGCCGACCCCGATCTCGTCCTCGAGTTCATCGAGAAGGTTCAGCGCTCGAGCGAGGGCCAGGTCGCGACGTACGAGGCCTATCGCGCCGCCAACCGCACCGAGGCGCTTGCCTACCTCAACGCCCACCCGGTCACCGAGCCGTTCTACTACCTCGAGGTCGAGACCCCGGAAGGCAACTTCGGCCGCGACATCAAGGGCATCTACGACCTCTGAGCCAGGTCGGTCTGCAGGTCGGCCGCGGCGGCGTTCTGAGGCAGGGCCGGGTAGCGACTGGTGAGGTCGGCCAGGAGCGTCTGGCCGAACCGGCGTACGGCGCTCGACAGTTCGGGCATCGTCGTGGTCAGGACGGTGTCGGTGAACGTCGCGCCGACGGTCACCAGCTCACGGGCGCGCTCGAAACGCAGCTGATCCGAAGCTTCGGTGAAGGTGTACGTCGCTGCGCTGCCTGGCTCGGTCAGCTGGTCCACGACCAGCACCAGTGACCGGGTCAGGTGCAGCAAGGGAATCCAGTCGAACGCGGGGGCGATCTCGCCCTCGGGTGTGACGATCCGGAGTGAGCCGGGGAAGCCGGACCACAGCAGGTCGGCCGGCTCGGCGGTTGCCACGTCATGGCTGCGTTCCCAGCCCGCCAGGACCGCCGGATCGGTCAGTGCCCAGCTGAAGTCGATCATCGTGTCGCGTCCTCCGGGTAGATGCTGCGGACGTTACCAGCGGGGTCGACCCAGATGACGACCTTGCCGGTGCCACTCGCGCCGATGACCCGCCCGGGACCGAAGTCGTACTCGTGGCGATGGTTGCCGGTCAGCTGGTCGGTCCCGACTGGGATCGGAGCCCGGTCGACCACCTCGCGTGCCAGTGCCTCGAGACTCTCCCGGGACTGGTCGAAGTCCCGGTGGAACTTCGTACCGGCCGCCGGCGATCCGTGCCCGTGTCTCGGCACCACGTGGACCGTCCACCGGTCCTCACTCAGCCGGACCGGACCGCGGTACGGCGACAGCGCGGCCGCCGTACCTAGATCGTTGCGCTGGACAACATCGGGCATCGCCGGGTCGAGCTGGCTCCGGCGTTCCGCGTCGGACAGGCGGAGGTCGTCGTACAACTCCTGCATCTTCTGCTGGTACAGGCGACGCCGGACCGGGTCCGGGCCCTCGAAGTGTTCGGAGACCTGGAGTTCCTCGTCCAGGTAGAGGAGTTCGCCGACGCGGCCCTGGTCGTGTGCTGCGGCGGTGTGCTCGCCGGCGGACAATCGTGCCAGTTCGCGGATCTCGTGGACCACGGCGCGAGCCACGTCGTCCGGCGCGAGCCGCTCGGACACACGGACCAGGGCGTACTCGGTGTCGCCCGTGAGGCGGTACTCCGCCGGATGTCCATCGGTCACCGGCCCGGTGCCGAAGCGGAGCACGATCCGCTCGCCGTCGCGAGTCGTCACCTCGACTGTCGTCCCGTCCCCGATCGGCTCGATCGCGGACACTCCGGCAGGCCTCAGCAGTCCGCGATCCGCCAACGCACGGACAATCCGATCCGTCAGCAGCGCGTGGTCCTGGATGGGGCCATTGGCAACGAACTCGCCGAGGCCCGCGGCGGTGCCGTCCGGAGGCTGGAGGAAGTCCTTCACCTGCCGGCTGAGCTCGTCGGTCAGGATCGTGACGTCACCCGCCACGCCGGCCTCGCGTTGCAGAGCCTTGAACGCGTTGGCGGTTCTGGTCAGGTCGTTGATCGCGAGCTTGACCCGGGCCCGATCGCCGGTGGCGAGCTCCTGACTGAGGGTGTCCAGAGCCGCGCGGGCCCGTGCCAGCGCGATCACCCGCTTGGTCCGGTACGGCGTCGTGTCCGGCTCACCGAGCATGCGCCGCCACGCCTCGTCCGCGGCCGCCCGGGCACGGGTCAACGGGTCTCCGGTCACACGTTCCCCGGTGGCGGGATCGACGGTGGTGAGGTCGGGCAGCTCGCCGCGTCCATCGGTCACCTTCGCTGCGTGGGTCTTCAGTGCGGCGACCAGGTCGGCCCGGGCGGCTCGCAGTACCGCCTTGGCTTCGGGGTCGTCACGTCGTACTTCGTCGACGCGGTCGGCGTACTGCTCGATCCGGCCCAGCGCGAGGTGGCGGTCCTGCCGCTCGTGGAAGCTCTCGCCGCGCTGCGGGTTGATCGTCAGCCGTGCCGCCCGGACCGCGGCGCGGACCCGATCGGTGAAGTCCGCGCCGGTCGGCCGAACCCGGAAGAACAACTCGGCGGCGCGGTAGAGATCGTGCGCTCTCGACTGCAGTGGTCCTGCACCCGGCTGGAGTGCGTTGATCCGCGCTTGCACCTCCTGCTCGCGCAGGTTGCCGAGGAAGAGCAGCACGCCGACCTTGTCCGCCAGTTGCCCTTGGTCGATCGCGCGTTTGTTGTCGGCATCGGCGCTGTGCCGGGTATGCCGCGCGTCCTGACGGTTCGCCACCCATCGCGCGATCGGTGCCGTGAGCAACGTCGCGGTGGCGCCGATGACGGACGCGGTCAGCCACCCGGGATCCATCCCGAGTACGGCGTCCGACAGGTTGACGACGCCGAGGGTGACCAGCGGCGGGATCGTGTAGAGCGACTGGACCCAGAACGGCAGAGCGGTGTCCTGATCGTTCGCCGGGTCCGGTCCTGGTCCGGGAGTCGGCAGCGCCGTACCAGGCATTGTCGGCGGCGGGGTCTGCCGGAAGCGTTCCAGGATCCGATCGAGCAGCCTGGCGTCGGCAGGGTCTTGGGCTCCGAGTTGTTCCGCGAGCTCGACCAGCTGGACGAGCTTCGTGACCTGTTCCTGGACGGCGTCGAACAGTGCACGGCTCTCGGCGCTGTCGGCCAACTCGAGGTTGTACGAGTACGACGCGTCGGCGGCCTGGTCGGACTGGCGTTCGACGACAGCGGTGACACCGGCGGTGGCGAGGCCGGCGAACAGATTGTTCAGGAGCCCGACGATCAGGACCTCGCCGAAGTTGTCGAGTTGCCGGGCCAGTGCGGTCGGATCGGTCTCGTTCGGATTGGCAGCCCGGGGAACGGCGAGGCGGGCAGCGTCGGCGCCGCGACCGGCAAGCTCCGCAGCGACGATCGTCGGGTAACCGAGGGAGCCGGGATCCGCCTGCGTGCGGGCGAGTGCCTCGGTCGCCTCGGTGAGACGGTCGCTGAGCTGTGCGAGGAGGGCGACCAGCTCGTTCTGGTACCGCGCCGGATCGGTGGCGAACTGTCTGAGCAGTTCCTCCCGGCGGAGGATCTTGAGCTCGCTCTTCCGCCCGTCGACGAACTTCTCCGTCAGCGGTTTGATCAACGCCGATGCACCGAAGTACAAGGCGGAGGCGATCGGGACTCCGCCGGTGAGCACCGTCGCCAGGCCGACCCCGACGACGGCCGGCGCGACGTGCCGGAGCCGGTAGCGCCAGTTCGACGTCCGCAGGGTCGAGGGATCGAGATCCTCGACGGGATTGCCGGCCAGGCCGTACGGGTCGGACTCCAGTTGACCCAGGATGCCGGGGTTCCGTTTGGTCACCGCCTTCAGCCGGTCCCCCTGCGTCTCCGAGTTGGCGGCGTTCTTGTGGCCGTCGAGCCAGCGTTGCGCGATCCCGGACAGCACCGCGACGGCGACTGCGGGGACGCCGAGGGTAAGTGCGGTGGCGAGGTTGTCGGTGACCGCCATTCCGACGGACGTGGCGGTCGCCGGGACGCCGACCAGGACGAGTTCCTTCGCGACGTAGACCCGGGTGCGCGCCCGGCTGTCGCCGGCGGTCCATCCGCGGGTCAGGTGGTTGAGCAGTGCCCGGTCCGAGCCGGCCACGGTACGACGCCAACGCGCGTCCGTCTGGCCTTGCGCGACACCCAGGTGCTCCATCAGCGCGCGGACCTCGTTCTGGATGTTCTGCCGCCGGATCGCGCTGTACGCCGCCGTCGTCTCACCTTGCTGCCGCAACAACCGCGCTTCTGCTAGTCGGCCACCGTCCTCCCGCGACAGCCTGGTGTCCACCCTGGGCTGAGTGCCTGGCCGCAAGGCATCGGGTCCGGCCCGGCCCGCATTCGCCAACTGGTGCAGCAGATTCGCCATCGTCCGCGCGACCACTGGGCCCTTGGCGCGATCCGAGACTGTGACCGTGGCGGGCCCTTTCCCGTCCGCCCGTACGACGAACTCCCCAGGATGCCCGCCGTCCACACGCGCCGCCCGGACGATCAGGTCGAACGGCGCACCCTCCCATGGTGTGACGACGTACCTGTTCTCGCCCACCCGCTCAACAGACTCGATCTCCGCCGCGGCGAGAACATCCGAGTCCGCCAACGCCGCATGAATCTCCTTCTCGACCGCGTCCCACCCCGGCGTCAGCCGCCCGTTCCCGCTAAACCACAACAACCCCCGAGCCACCCCCCGAACAACCCCACCACTCCCCGCCCCCAAGGCAGCCAGCCCCGGCTGACCACTCCGCCCGTTCCTGCCGGCCCGGTCGCTGCGGCCGTTCCCGTCGCTGCTGTCGCCGCGGTCGTTCCTATCGGTGCTGTCGCTGCGGTCGTACCCGTCGCTGCGGCCGTTCCCGTCGCCGCGGTCGCTAGGGTCGTACCCGTCGCCGCCGTCGCTACCGTCGTTCCCGTCGCCGCCGTCGCTGCGGCCGTTCCCGTCGCCGCCGTCGCTGCGGCCGTACCCGTCGCCGCGGTCGCTACGGTCGTTCCCGTCGCCGCGGTCGCTACGGTCGTTCCCGTCGCCGCGGTCGCTACGGTCGTTCCCGTCACTGCGGCCGTCCCCGTCGGTGCTGTCGCTGCGGCCGTCCCCGTCGCTGCGGCCGCTACGGTCGTTCCCGTCGCTGCGGCCGTTCCCGTCGCTGCTGTCGTTGCGGTTGTCCTGGTCGCCTGCCTCGTCGCCGGATCGGAGCCCGGGTGGTGGGGGCGGTGGGTTGTCGTCCGTGGGTCCCTTGGTCCCTGCCTGGCCTTCCGGCGTGCCCGAGTCGGCTGAGACGTCCTGTCCGGCCAGTGCTCGGACAACCGCCGAATCCTCCGATGACTGATCGCCCCGGCCGCGCTGTGCGATCTGGGTGTCTCGCCGACCTCGACTGGTGTCGTCGCCACTTGTTCCGTCCGCTGCGCTCGTCGGCTGCGCGTTGGCGGCCGGATCGGCCCGAACCGACGACGGTGACTCAGTCGGCGCAGACCCGCCGGGCCCAGCCGACGCGGCGGCGGCCGAGGCGCCGGCCGCGGGGACGGTCGGCGCAGGGAGGGCCGAGTTGCCGGCTCGGGCGCTGCCGGCCAGCGGGGTGCTCGCACCCGGAGGCGCGGACGTGACCGGCGCAGTCTGCGTAACAGCCGGACGCGCAGGGGTGACTGGTGCAGCCTGCGTAACAGCCGGAGGTGCCGGTGTGACCGGCGCAGCCTGTGTAGGAGCCGGAGGCGCGGACGTGACCGCAGCAGCCGGAGGCGCCGGTGTGACCGGTGCAGCCTGTGTCGCAGTCGGGGGTGCGGGTGTGGCCGGCGCAGCCTGTGTCGCAGCCGGAGGGGTGGGGGTGACCGGCGCAGCCTGCGTCGCAGTCGGAGGTGCGGGTGTGGCTGGTGCAGCCTGCGTAGCAGCCGGAGGCGCCGGTGTGACCGGCGCAGCCTGCGTCGCAGTCGGAGGTGCGGGTGTGGCTGGTGCAGCCGGCGTGACAGCCGGAGGGGTGGGGGTGACCGGCGCAGCCTGCGTAGTAGCCGGAGAAGTGGGGGTGGCTGGTGCGGCGGGCGTGGGGGGCGGGGTGGATTGGGGTGCGGTGGGTGGTGGCGGGACGGCTGGAGGGTCTGTGGGGGGGGGGGGTGCGGTGTGTGCGGGGGTGAGAGGGGGCGTGGGTTGGTTGGTTTGGGCATTGGGTTGAGGGGGTGGGGAGTCCAGGGCTGGGGTGGTGTTGTCGGCGGGATTGGAAGTGTTGTGTGCGTCGGCGGGGCGGATGGGGGTGTTGTCGTGGTGTGCGACTGGGTGGGGGGCACTGCGGACCGGGGGTGGTGCGTCGGTGGCGGTTTGGCTGTGGTCTAGCGAGGGTGCGCTGTGGTTGCTGGAGGTTCCGGTGGGGGCGTCGGCGTTCACCGGCGTACCGGTGGTTCCGGGGGAGGGAGTGACCGAGGTTGCCGTGGCAGGAGGGGAGCCGGGCGCGGTTGCCGCAGCCGGAGCCGGGGCGGACGCTGGGGCTGGGGTGGGTGCTGGGGTGACCTGGGGGCGGGGGGTCAGGGTGGTGGGGTTTAGGCCGGCGTGGTTGGCGAGGTTGGTGGTGGCTAGCTGGCCGAGGCTGTGGGCGCCGGTGACGCCGTTGGCTCGGAGTACTCCGTGGATGCCGGAGCCGACCCAGTTGTCGTCGATGGACTGGACGTAGCCGCGGCCGTCGAGGAGGCCCATCCAGTTCCAGTCCAGTACGTCGTTCGCCATCTTGCTGGAGATCGGCGAGCTGATCGCGTTGGCCCCGAAGGCGCTGACGAACGTGCTGCCCTGACGCTGCACCCAGTTCGCGGCCCCGGCCCGGTCCAGTCCCCGGCCCACGAAGTTGCCGGCGGCATGGAACGGCTTCCCGACGAGCTTCGACACGGGGTCGCCGAGTGCGCCGCCGAGCGCCGCCTGCTGCATCTGCCGGCGGCCGAAGTCGGTGTTCAGCAGGTCGTTGTTGATCAACGGCGGGATCGTCGCGAACAGTTCGTCGGCGGCCTCCTTCGCCATGCCGATCGCGAGCTCTTTCGGCAGCTCCTTCAGCGTCATCGGAGCACCCAGCAACTTCGGGAACGTCGTTGCCGCCGCACGCGCGGCGAAACTCTCCAGCAGTCCGCTCACCACGCGCGCCGTACCCCTGGAGATGAGGTACCGGGCAACCGCGCCGGCCGCCACTCCGGCCGGACCGCCCGCGAAGGTCGCCGCGTAGAAGACCAGGTTGGCCGCGACCTCCCAGACAATCTGTTCCTTCGTGTACTTGACCTCGACGGCGTAGGCCCGGACCGACTCGGCGATGCCGTGCGCGGCGGCGGCCGTCGCTCCCGCTCCACCCGGGTCCGCGCCGGCGAACTTGCTCACCGAGGCGTTGAACGCACCGCCCGCATAGTCCGGCCAGTTCGTGGCGATGATCGGCACCTGGGTCCGGGCCGCCTTGGCGACGTCGTCCGCCAGCTTGCTCAGGTCGTCCCAGGCCGTGGCCAGGACCTCGCGGAGCACGTCCTCGTCGGCGTCCGGGAAGCCGAGCTGGTCACCGACCCAGTCGATCAGCGACCGCACCAACGGCCAGAAGTCCCACTGGTCGTCGGGCGGCGGCGCGACCGGCATGGACGGTCAGGCCCGCCGGATGCGGTCCAGGACCTGCCGGTACTGCTGATCGACCTGCTCGTACTGGCCGGCCTCCTCGATCAGGCTGTTGCCGAGGTCCGTCATGGTCTTGGCGGCGGCTCGCGTCCCGTCCTTCACGCTGGTCGCAGGCAGGTTGTACTGCAGGTGGAAGTTGTCGGCGGCACTCCCGGTGCCGATGCTGAACTCGTTCTCGTTGATCCGCTGGATGATCTGTTCCGCGGCCGTCGCGGCCTGTGCCCCGGTGGCCGTCATCGACGAGCCCGAGGTCCGCACGACATCGGTGTCCATCTCCATCCGGCCGGCGTTCACCTTGGCCATGAGTCGTTCCCTCCGTTGCGCTTGCGTAGCTCGGCCAGGACCGGCTCGATCGGGATCTGGTCCTGCTCGGCGGTTGGCAACACCTTGCGTACGACGGCGAACGCCTGCCGGGCGGCGTCCTCCAGCGCGTCGCCGATCGTCTCCTTGATGACGCCGGCCAAGGCAGACGAGTCCGGGGTCCGGTAGATCCGCGGATCGAGCTCGAGCTCGACCAGTCCGCCGTCGCCGTCGACAACCGCCCGCACGAGACCGTCGTCGGACTCGGCCGTGCCGCGCACCTCGGCCGCGGCGCGGCGGGCGGCGCCCAGCTCTTCGGCCAGCTTGGTCAGGTCGTCGATCATGCGAGCAGGATGACCGCCCACAACCCGGCCCGGACCGCGGTGACAGCTTTCGGCCAGGACCGCGGTCACTCCCGCCGATCCGGTCACGATGAAGCGTGCCCAAGAGAATCACCGCACTGCTGCTCACGGTCCTGGCCAGCACTTTGGCGACGCCGTACGACGTTGCCGTCGCCAAGCCACCGCCGGGCCTGTGTACGAACGCCGATGCGGCTCTGCCCGTCATCCGTCAATTGCCGTGGGCGCAGCAGATCCTCGACCCGGCTCGGGTCTGGCCGTACAGCACCGGCGCCGGAGTCCTGGTCGCAGTGGTCGACAGCGGTGTCGACTCCGACCATCCGCAACTGCGCCGCCCGGGCAAGGTGGCCGCGGGCGAGGACTTCTTCCAGGTCGGACGGCTCCGCGCGAACTTCGACTGCGACTCTCACGGCACCGCTGTCGCCGGCATCATCGCCGCGGACGCTGCCGCCGGCATCGGGTTCCGCGGGATCGCCCCGCAGGCGCGCATCCTTCCGGTCCGGGTCAGTGAGCGCGGCAGCACCGACGGCACCGCGAACGAGATCGACCCGCTGGTCCTTGCCCAGGGCATCAGATATGCGGCGGATCAGGGCGCGGACGTGATCAACCTGTCGCTGGCCGGTGCCCGCGACGACAAGGTGGTCCGGCAGGCAGTCGCCTACGCCCAGCGCAAGGACGTCCTCGTCATCGCCGCGGTCGGCAACGGCCAGCGCGACGACACGATCCGGCCGTCGTACCCAGCGGCGTACCCCGGTGTGCTCGGCGTCGGCGCGACGGACATTGCCGGGACCAGGCTGCAGAGCTCCCAGATCGGTCCGTACGTCGACCTGATGGCGCCCGGTGGATCGGTGGTCGGGGCGGCGCGCAGCGGTGGTCACAACTACTACAGCGGCACGAGTTTCGCCGTACCGTTCGTTGCCGGGACTGCCGCATTGGTCCGGGCAGCCTGGCCCAACCTCACCGCGCCCCAAGTAGCGCAACGACTGCTGGCGACGACGATGCCGGCCCGTGGCGGCAGCAGCCGCGCGGCGTACGGCGTCGGCATTGTCGATCCCTATCGCGCGGTCACGGACGGCCTGACCACCAAGCGGCCCGCGGTGATGCCGACCATGGCCCATCCCCCGGTCGATGAGGTCGCCGCGGCACGCACCGCCGGCGAGCAGCGCCTGATGTCCAGGGCATGGCACGGCTCAGGCCTCGTGATCGCGGCCGCGCTGCTGGCCCTACTCGTCGCCCTGATCGTCCCGCAGGCAGTACGACGGCGCTGGCGCCCGGGACGTACGCCCGAACCGGCGACCGAGCCGATCCGGGACGAGGCGCCGGACCAGCTGTTCCTGCTGCCGCCACCACCGGCTGAACGCTGAGCCGAATGCTGTTGCCACAGACAAACAAATGGCTCCGGTGTCCGCACTGGACACCGGAGCCATCGCACCTCAGCCCGTCAGTAGCGTGCCGCCGCACGGGCGACGGTGGCCATGTTCTCGGCCACGGCCTGGGTACCGGCGATCCGGAGATGGTTCTGCATCTCCTGCATCGCCGCGGTGACCTGGTCCCACGCCTGGTTCACCTCGGTGAACCGGCCTCCGGCGTTGTCCAGCAGGTCCTGGGCGGTGAGCCCGACGGTCCGCAGCCAGGCGTCCTTGTCCGCCATCACCGCGGTGTGGGTCGCCTGGACCTGACCCAGCATTCCTTCGACTGTGCCGAACTCGCACTTCTTCAATCCCACGAGATCAACTCCTCGGTTCGGCGACCGGTCAGAGCACGCCGCTGAACATCGGTGCCTGCACCTTGTTCAGCGAGGCGGCCTGCACCATGTCGGTTTCCATGTAGTCGTTCAGATGCGCACCGGTGTCGGCGCTCACCTTGTGCAGCGCGGCGATCAGCTTGCCCATGCCGTCGGCCCAGCTCTGGTGGGCGTTGCCGAAGCCGAGTGCCTGATCCATGTGCCACCCGGTGCCGACGACGGCGCCGACCTCACCGCTCAGCCGGGTCACGTGACCGTGCAGGCTGTCCGCCGTACCGCTGGACGTCACCTGCGCGTGCTGCGCGGACTCGGTCACCATGTGCAGTTGGTTGGAGGGACTCGCCATCCTGGCTCTCCTTTCTGCCATCGCGGTCGGGCACCGGACGGTCCGGGCCGGCGACCGGAGTCGCGGATCCTCGATGCCGCGACTCGCGTTCGACGCTAGGTGTCGCACGTGGAGGGCGTTGTCCGGCGGCACCTTCCTGCCACCGCCGCCCGGGGCGCCTCCGGCCGCCCGACGATCGAGACCTGCCGACCCGAGGAGACCCGAGATGGCAACGGTCATCGTCAAGCGCCCCGCGCGCCGTCCGGCACCGGAACTGCCGGCCGGAGAACTGCTGCTGGACGCGCCACCCGAGATCCCGCTGCCGAGCGGACGGCAGTGGACGCAGGGCCTGATGATGCTGCCGATGGTGGCGATGATGGGCGCGATGCTGCTCAGCTTCTCCGGCAACCTCCGGTCCAGTCTCAGGCTGGTCATCTACGGCCTGTTCGGCGCGGCCATCCTCGGCATGGTGATCGTCGCGATCCTGCAGGCGGGTGGTACGGGCAAACGCGAGATGGGCCACGCGCGTCGCGCCTATCTCCGGCAGCTCGCGCAGCACCGGCTGCGGCTGAACCGCGCGATCGGCCGGCAACGAGACGCCCTGTACTACGCCCATCCGCACCCCGAGGCGCTGTGGAGCCTCGCCGCGAGTTACCGGCTCTGGGAACGCCGTCGCGACGACGGCGACTTCGGTGTGGCCCGGATCGGTGCCGGACGGCAGAGCGCGCCGATCACCTTGGTGCCACCGGACACGCAACCGCTGGAACGCCTGGAACCCCTGTCCGCGTTGGCCCTCCGCCGCTTCCTCGCGACGTACGCCGAGGTCCCCGGACTGCCGCTCGCGATCTCGGTCGGCGGCTTCAGCCGGATCCACGTCCGTGGCGATCGCGACCGCGCTCTCGCTCTGACTCGGGCGTTGCTGGCTCAGCTGGCCACCTTCCAGGCACCGGACGACCTGCGCATCGCAGTGTGCGCGGGCGGTGCCGAGCAACCGGACTGGGAATGGCTCAAGTGGTTGCCACACGCACTGCATCCACAACGCGTCGACGCGGTCGGACCGATCCGCCTGGTCGCACCCGCCATCACGGCGATCGAGGCGATGCTCGAGGACCTGATCGCGAATCGGCCGCGGTTCGATCCCGAGAACGACAGCAGGAACACCGGACCGTTGGTCGTCGTCATCATCGACGGCGGCGACCTGGCCGGCTCCGACCACCTGATGACCGACGGTGGCGTGGAGGGTGTGGTCGTCATCGACCTCAGCAGTACGCCGCCCCGCGCTCTCGACCCGAGCTGCATCGTGCTGGATATCGATGCCGCCGGCAACCTGTTGACCGAGACGATCGACGGCTCGGCCGAGCTCGGTCAGGCGGACGCACTGGAACTGTCACTGGCCGAGGCACTCGCCCGCCAGCTGGCGCCGCTCCGGCTGACCGCGGGCGCGGTCGGAGAGCAACCGCTGAGCGCGGAACTCGGGCTGGCCGAACTGCTCGAGCTCGGCGACCCGTACTCGTTCGATCCCGTCCAGACCTGGGTGCAGCGGCCGAACCGGGACCGGCTCCGGCTGCGCTTCGGTCTCCGGCCCGACGGGATGCCGATCGAGATCGACCTGAAGGAGTCCGCCCAGGACGGGATGGGCCCGCACGGCCTGCTGATCGGCGCCACCGGCTCCGGCAAGAGCGAACTGCTCCGCACTCTCGTGCTGGGCATGGCCATCACCCACCCACCCCGGTCGCTGAACTTCGCCCTGGTCGACTTCAAGGGCGGGGCGACCTTCACCCGGCTCGACCGGCTCCCGCACACCAGCGCTGTGATCACGAACCTGGCCGAGGAGCTCGACCTGGTGGACCGGATGACCGACGCGCTGAACGGCGAGTTGCTCCGCCGGCAGGAGCTGTTACGCGCGGCCGGCAGCTTCTCCTCCCTCCGCGACTACGAGAAGGCCAGGGCCGCCGGAACGCCGCTCGAGGAGGTCCCGACGCTGCTGGTGATCGTCGACGAGTTCAGCGAGTTGCTCAGCGCCAAGCCGGACTTCATCGACACCTTCGTCCAGATCGGCCGGGTCGGCCGCTCGCTCGGCGTCCATCTGCTGCTGGCCAGCCAGAAGCTGGACGAGGGCCGGCTCCGCGGTCTGGACGCACACCTGTCCTACCGAATCGCGTTGCGGACGTTCTCCGACATGGACAGCCGGGCTGTCCTCGGCAACGGCGACGCGTTCAAACTGCCGCGACCGCCGGGCCACGGCTTCCTCAAGTCCGGCACCGAGGCGATGATCCGGTTCCGGTCCGCCTACGTCTCCGGAGTGCACCAGCGCCCGGTCGCCCACCCGACCGGGCACAGCTATCACGACGGTCCCGAGCTGATGCCGTACTCGACCAGCTTCCACGCACCGACCGTCGACGACGGCGCCGAGGAGCCGACCTTCGACGAGGTCAACGACGACCTGATCGGCGAGAGCCTGCTCGACATCCTGGTCGATCGGCTGACCGGTCGCGGTGACCCCGCTCATCAGGTCTGGCTGCCGCCGCTCGACGAAGCGCCCGCGGTCGGCGAACTGTACGGCGAGCTCGTGACGGACCCGGCTCGGGGTCTGGGAGTTGCGGCTCCGGCCTGGCAAGGCGGTCTCCAGGCGATCGCCGGAGTCGTCGACCGGCCGCTCGAGCAACGCCGCGACCCACTCGTCCTGGACCTGTCCGGCGGGGCTGGCCACGTGGTCGTGATCGGTGGCCCGCAGAGTGGCAAGAGCACGACGATCCAGACGATCATCGCCGGCCTGGCGCTGACCCACACTCCGTCCGAGGTCCAGTTCTACTGCTTGGACTTCGGCGGTGGTGCGCTCGGTCCGCTCCGCGACCTGCCGCACGTCGGTGGCGTCGCCGCCCGCCAGAACACCGGTGCGGTACGCCGGACCGTGGCGGAGGTCGCCGGTCTGCTCGACCGCCGCGAGCGCCAGTTCGCGGGCGAGGAGATCGACGGCATGGCGACGTACCGGCAGCGCCGGGCGGCCGGTGAGTTCGCCGACGATGCATTCGGCGACGTGTTTCTGGTGGTCGACGGGTGGGGCGTCCTGCGCAGCGACTTCGAGGAACTTGAACCGCAGATCGCCGACATCGCGGCCCGCGGGCTGTCGTACGGCGTCCACGTCGTCCTCAGCTGTTCCCGGTCGTACGAACTGCGGATGAACATCCGCGACCTGCTCGGCACCCGGCTCGAGCTCAAGCTCGGCGATCCGATCGACTCGATGGTGGACCGGATCGCCGCGCTGGCCGTGCCGGCCAACCGGCCGGGACGCGGGATCACGACGACCAAGCACCAGATGCTGATCGGGTTGCCGCACCTGACCCGGCGTACGACGGAGACCCCGGCTGCCGCGATGACCGCGTTCGTGCAGGCGGTGGCCGCGGCGTGGACCGGTGACCGGGCACCCGCCGTACGGTTGCTACCAGCAACTTTCCCGTACGCCGCCCTGCCGGCCCGCGACCGGGTCGACGGAACCGGCCATCGGCTGTCCATCGGTCTGTCCGAGCACAACCTGCGGCCGGCCGAGCTCGACTTCGGCGTGGAGCCGCACCTGCTGCTGTTCGGCGACGCGGAGTCCGGCAAGTCCGCTTTCCTGCGGGTGCTGGCCCGGCGCATCGTCGCGTCGTACGAGCCGGAGCAGGCGCGCATCATCATGGTCGACCACCGGCGCGCCTTGCTCGGCGAGGTGAGCACACCGCACCTGATCGGGTACGGCGCGGATCGCGCGGCGACCGCCCACCTGATGTCGGAGGCGGCGCGGTCGATGGCCGAGCGGCTGCCACCGGACGACGTCACGCCGGAACAGCTGCGGCGACGGAGCTGGTGGACGGGCCCGGAGTTGTTCGTCCTGGTGGACGACTACGACCTCGTTGTCACCCCGCTCGAGAACCCGTTCGTGCCCCTGCTCGACTTCGTCCAGCACGGCCGGGACATCGGGTTCCACCTGGTCGTGACGCGGCGGATGAACGGCGCGGGACGGTCGTTGTACGAGCCGTTCATCGCCCGGATGCGCGACGTCGGCACCCCCGGCGTGATGCTGTCCGGCGATCCGATGGAAGGGCCGCTGCTGGGTGGGCTCAAACCCGAGAGCTTTCCGCCCGGGCGAGGCCGCCTGATCCGCCACCGGGGTGAGCCGCAGCTGGTCCAGCTGGCCTGGCAGCCACCCAGCGAGGAGGACGCCTGACCACGACCCGAGCAGCACCCTTCCTACTCGTACTTCGGGAGAACCACATGGGTTACGACGGAATGCACGGCCACACAGGCGACATGAGAACCGCGGCAGCACAGATGGAGGCCGCGAAGCCGGTCGCGCCGGCCTGGACCGCCAGTCCGGTCACCGCCACGATGATGGCCGGTGTCACCGCGGTCAACGGCGGTGTCGCGGCGGCGGTACAGCGTGGCGAGGGATTCGCGAAGACCGCGGCCGACGGCTTCGGCCTGTTCAGCGAGATCACCACGCTCTGCGCGAACGACTACGACCACAACGACTCGACCGAGGCGCAGAACATCGCCCGCACGTCCGCGGCCAGTGAGACGCAGGTCCACAAGGTCGACGAACTCAACCAGGGCCGGTACTTCGCGTACGTCAGTCACTACGGAACGCCAGGCAACACCGACTTCAAACTGCCGCCCGACGGTTGGGGGGTGAAGTGATGGCCGACGACATGGCGGGACGGCTGGCAGAGCTGCAGAAGATGCTGGAGGCCCTCGACAAGGAGGCAGTACCGGGAGTCCGCCTGGTGCAGACGTTCGGCGGATGGTGGACAGCGCTGACCAAGAGCATCAGCACCTCACAGCAGTCGCTGGCCGCGGCGCGGTCCGGGCTGCGGCGCGGGCTCACCGGGAACACCGGCGAGGGGTGGCTGGATCAGGCCGGGGACTCGTTCGACACCCGGTGGAAGCTGGCCGATGACTCGTTGACTCCGTGGGCGACCGCGGCCGGGATGGATGCAGGCGTCGTCGGCACTCTGAACACGGAGATCACGACGACCAGGACCATGGTCCAGGCGGCGATCGACGCCATCGTGGCCGAGCAGGCGAACGCGGCGTCCGCAGCCTCCAGCGGATCGGACTCGCTGCAGGACAGGGTCAGGCAGTCCAACGCCTCGATCGCCTCGGCCCCCTTGATCAGGGCGGCCGACGCCGCCTACCAGGCCGCGGTCGCGCAGTTCAAGAAGCTCGACGAGCAGTTCGCGCAGGTCGGTACGAGCATCGAGGAGATGCCGCCGGAGACGGCCTGGAACGGCCCGATGGGGACCACCGGGCAGCCACCCGCGACGTCGCCCGCGGTCTCGCCGCAGGCTCCGGTGCGATCCAGCAGCCCGACCGGACCGTCGGCGCCGGGCGCGCCTGCTGCCCCCGGTGGCCCGTCCGACGCAGCGACCGATCCGTCTGCCGATCCGTCGGCGTCGTCTCCGCCCGGCGGTTCCGCCGGTGGCGATCCGGGCAGTGAGGGCGGAGTGCCGACGGGAACCGAGGGACCCGGGCTGGCCGGGATTCCACCGGCGGGCACCCCGACCTTGCCACCTGGATTGGGGAATCTGCCGCCAGGGCTGGGGAACCTGCCGCCGACTCCGACGCCACCGCAGGTGCCGGTGATGCCGCCTGGAGTGCCCTATCCGCCGGCAGCAAGCCTGAATCCATTGCCGCCGAACGGGAAGGGCGCGAACCCGGGTCTCGGCAAGTCGGTGATCGGTGCCGGCGGCAAGCTCGGTGCGTTCGGGTCGGCCAAGTACGACCTCGGTGGCGTGGATGTCGCCAAGGGCATCCAAGACACCACCGCGAACGGACCGGCCCAGGCCGCGCGGCAGATGAACAGCCGGCCGTTGCCCACTGTCCAGCCAGCGCCGGCTCCACCGGCCGCCGCCACTGCAGCGACCGCCGGCCCGGCTGCAACCGGTGCCAGTTCGACACCGCCGCCGATGATGCCCCCGATGATGGGGACCGGTGGCGGCGGCACGCCGAAACCGGGGACCGCGGCACCGGTCATGCCGGGGAAGAGCAAGCCGGCCACTGGCCTGCCAGGGGTCCCGCCGAAGCTGCGCGGGCGCTCCGGGAAGAACGACCAGGCCTTCGGGGTGCCGTCAGTGCCTCGGCGGCGGAAGGCGATGGAGGCCGAGAAGGCCGACACCGTTCAACTGCTGGACGAGGAGCTGTGGACGGTCGAGCAGCCGGCCGCACCGAGCACTCCGGCGGCTGACCGCAAGGCATTGCGCAACCACTGAAACCCAACCAGCACAGGGCCTGCCGTCTCACTCCGAGACGGCAGGCCCTGTCAGTTTCAGCGGAAAGCCGGTCCGGCCGGCTGAACCGCCGCAGCCTTCGGATCCAGACCGCTGCCCAGCGGGATCCGCGCGACCAGCCCAGAAGGCATCCGGACCGGCTGGACACCGTCGTACCCGAGGGTCTTCTGGACCTCCGGGCCGGCAAGCGGGTACGCGATCCCCTGGTCGCTGATCAGCATCACGGTTCCGGCCGGCGCCTGGCTCGACGGCATGGCTTCGACCAGAGCCGCGTGTCCGGGAGGTACGACGACGCGGTGGGCCAGCGGCGTACCCCGTCCGGTCCGTGCGGCGGTCGTCCGCAGCGCGTCCCTCGGCGGCATGACGACGTCCACGGACAGCGACGGAACCGTGGCCCCCGGGGCGAACGTTGCGCACAGGGTCGATCCGTTCGTCCGCGGGCCGACGAACTCGGGCCGCTGTGCAGGCAGCTGATCCGGTGCCGTCGACGGCGCCGCGGCCTGCTTCGCCTGCCCCGCTGCGACGAGGCCGACCGGCAACGCGACCGGTTGCTTGCCGTTGTACGCCGTGGCTGTCGGCGCGTACGCACGCTGGATGTCGTACTGCAACGGGGTGATCGGGCGCAGCCGGTCCGCCTCGACGAGGTAGTACTGCCGCACACCGTCGGAGGTCTGGGCCACCAGCAGATGCCCGTTGCGCAGTGACCTGTTGCCGGGAACCGCCTTGGACGGCAGCCCGAGGCCCGTCACCTGGATCGGCCGCAGCGGCGCCCCGGCCGGCAGACCGTCGACGAGCTCGACCCCGACCGTTGCCCAGGGCTCCGATCTGAGCGCGAGCCCGACCGTGACGATGTCCGCCCCGCGGATCTGGTGCTTGTAGCCGTTCCACAGCAGGTACTGGTCGCCGGTCTCGCCGACCGCGACGAGGACTGCCTGATCGTCGGCCTCGTGGCCCGCGGCGGGTACCTGGTCCACGAGCAGCACCGACTCATCGACGGCCGTACCGCTGCTGTCCCGGCCCGGCTCCGAGCACAGCGACCACGGCCCACCGAGCAATCCTTTGGCCGACGGCAACGAGTCCGGCGCGTCCGGAATACCGATCCGCGGTCCACGCGGTACGCCGGCCAGCGACGCTGCCGACACGCTCATCAGCTTGGCGAAGGAGCCCTTGGCCAGCAGCGCGGACACATAGTTGGTGACCGGGTGCAGACGCCCGTCCACGTAGACGAAACGCGTGCCGGTCTCCTTCTCGACGATGATCGACTCGCCGCTGCGCCAGGCGTTCTTCCCGCCCGGCACGATCACTCCGAACACGGTGAACCCGGCCAGCACCAGCAGGGCCAGGCCGATGCTTGCAAACGCGGCACCGAGCGGCCGGCGGAACGGCGGCTGCTCCGGATCGGACTCCCGGAGAATGAGTGCGGAGACGACGCGCTGGACCAGGAACTGGTGCGACTGCAGTTGTTCGCGTCTGGTCGCCATCGTCAGCCTCCGATCCCGCGCACGACGGCGTACAGGTCGAGGACTGCGCAACAGGTCGGGATGACGGCCAGGATCACACCGATCTCGAGGAGTTCGCCGTACCGGCCGAGGTAGGGGCTGAGCGGCTTGACGCTGGCCAGCTTCCCGATCGTGACGAATGCCGCGGCCGCGGCGAGCAGGATCAGACCGGCACCGGCGACCTGTGTCAGTGGGCCGACAGTCAGCGCGGCCAGTCCGCCGCAGCCGGCCGCGAGCATCGCGATCCGATGCCGGAACGCCGGGTACAGCCGTGCCCTGAGGAGAAACCCGGCGCTGAGCAGCGCGACGTACACGATTGCCGCCGTGCCGCCGTGGCGGACCAGCAGGACCTGGCACCAGATCACGGTGATCGCGGTCGCCAGCAGCAAGCCGGTGAGGAAGGCGTCGGCGCGAATGACGGCCAAGTGGACCACGCGTCGCGGCGTCTGCGGATCGTCACGGACCAGGTCGGCCGTGCTCCTCGGCAACACCGGCATCGGCACCCGCCCCAGCCGGATCGACAGCACTCCGAAGACGGGTGAGAAGGCGAGGAGCCCTGCAGCCAGCAGGGCGGCGGCCTCGAAGGGATCGAGCGAGTCCCGCGTGGCGAGCCATCCGCCGACCAGGCCGAGGACACCCGCGACCACTGCCGCGGCGAAGACCGCCGGCCGATCCGCGATGCCCGCGAACCCCAGCAGACCGGCCAGCAGCAGTACGGCGGACGCCAGCAGCAGGTCTGGTGTACCGAGGGACGTGAGACCACGGTCGCCGGCCTGGAGCAGACCCGCACCTGCGACCGCGAACAGCAAGGCGACGTCGCCGAGCATGCTGCCGGCCGACGCGTCGCCGAACGCACGCGACAGTAGGGTTCCCGCAACCAACAGGACCGCTGCCACACCGAGGAACCAGCCGGACGCCGCCGAGACCGGTGACCACCGCAGTCCGTCGACGAGGATCAGCAGGAGTGCCGTCGCGCCGAGGACCAGGCCGGCCTGGCGGGTGTTGCGCGGTGACCACAGCCGACCGGTCCGGCCCGCACCGGCCGCGATCGCGTCGACCACGTCGTCGTACTCGAGCTCCGGCCAGTCGGCCGTCCGCTCTACCAGATGCAGGACCTCGCCGTCGCGGACCCGGTGGTGCCCGAGGGTTCGGCCGAGCTCCAGCGGCGTTCCGTCGGCCCGGCGCAGTACCCATCCGCCCGCCTCGACGCCGTCGTCGGCCAGCCGCTCGCCGGCACTGCGGAGCAGTCCGGGCACCAGCTCGGCGACCGCCGAGTGTTCGGGAAGAGCCACGTCGATGCGGCGGCCGGGTGCCGCGACGGTGACCCTGACCAAGCCGGTCATCATCATCTGCCAGCTCCTGTTCGCTGAGTCGTTGCGTCCAGCCTGGCGCCGCACCGGCGGTCCGGACGGGCGGCGGCAGCTACCGGACAACGCCCGGCGGCGCGGCGGCCGGCTCCTACGCTCGGACCACCTCGAGGGAAGGGAGGACCCCGGATGGGTGCCGACGACGCGCTGCTGATTCCGGTCGGGCACGACCTCGGAGCGCTGTACCTCGACAGCGGACCCGAGCACAGGCAGCAGGTCCGGATGGGCGTCGAGGTGATGGAGCTGGACGATCGGGAGTTCGCGGTCTGGCTGCTGGCGCACGGGATCGGCAACGACGACCGGCCCACCCGCGAGAGTCTGCTGGGACAGGCGGAGAAGCGGGGACTGGCCCGGGACGATGTCGGCGCCGCGGTCGAGCAGTTCCTCGGTGATGGGCTACTGGTGGCGGTCGAGCCAGAGGCGGACGCCGCGGTGGCCTTCGCGCTGGAGCATCAGTTGTTCCCGCTGCTGCAAGGGCTCGGTCCGGATCCGGAGCAGCCTTGGCTGCAGACCATCGGGATGCTGAACCAGCCAGTGGCCCAGGTCTCCAGTGCGTTGTACGACGTCTGGGCATGGGCGCAACTCGCGCCGGAACTGTGGACCGGATGCCAGGACGCGGCGATGGTGTCGCAGCAGGTCGGGGTGACGAATCCCGAGGAGACCGAGCCGCGTCAGGTGCTGGCCGGAGTGCTCGCCCAGGTGCACGGGCTGCTCTGCGTGCGAGCGGCGTATTTCGACCGGAGAAGGATCCGGTGAGCACCGTAGTCTTCCCGATCGGGCATTATGGCGGCGTCCGTCCGGTGGACGCCGAGGCGCCGGTCCAGGTCGTCAGGGTCGGGTGGAAACAGCATCGCCTCAGCGAGGACGCGTTCGGTGTCTGGGTGCTGGCCCACGGACTGCCGGACATCGGCAAGGGGTCCTGGACCGTCGACGACGTGATCGAGCAGGCGGAAGGAGCTGGGGTCGACGACGCGAAGCGACACGTCGACGAACTCGTCGCGGCCGGGCTGCTCGCGACGGTGGCGGATGATCCCGTCGCCGGACAGCGCTTCGCGCGGGACCACCGGATGGACGTGATGTACGTCGGCCTCGGCAACGCACCGGACCGGCTCGACGGGCACGCGGTCGGCATTCCCGGTCTGGGCACCGCCGCGGTGCTGGACGCGGATTGCTACGAGCTGTGGCAGTGGGGTTCGGTGGCGCCGACGATCTGGCACAGCTGCGAGGTGCGCGCGTCGGTCACCGCGCAACTCGGGCAGCCGTCGGATCCGGCCGGCGTACTGACGCAGATCCTCGGGGATCTGCGCTTCCTCGTCGCCCATGGATGTGCGTACCTGGACACCGCCGGGTGACAAAATGACCCTGATGGCTGAGATCTCACCCGAGACGCTGGTGCCGCGGGCCACTGGGCCGGTGGCATCGGTGTTCCTGGTGACGCCGCCGGCCGGTGGGCGTACGGCGGTGCTCAAGGTCTATCCGCGGCCGCTGGACCGGCGGACGTTCAACGGCGTCGAGGTCGAGCAGGCGAAGCTGGCCGGACTGCGATCGGCGGCGTCGATCGTGCGAGTCGAGTCGATGGATGAGCTGCCGGACGGGCGGACCGGGCTGCGGATGGAGTTCTGCCCGCAGTCGCTCCCGGACCTGGTCGCGAACGGGCCGTTGCCGATCGCGGACGTGATTGTCCTCGGGCAGATCCTGAGCTCGGTGCTGGCGGAGGCGCACGAGGTTGGTCTCGTACACGGCGGCGTGACTCCGGCCAATGTGCTGGAGCGGCCTAGCGGGCAGCCGGCACTCTCCGACTTCGGGCTGGCGCTGCGGCTGCGGTTCCCGCGCGATCTGATGGGCGACGCCGCTTACACGGCTCCCGAAGTACTGCGGGACGGTGAGCTGTCCGAGCAGGCCGACGTCTACGGACTGGGCGCCGTACTGTATCTGGCGCTGACCGGGCAGCCGCCGTTCCCGATGCGGACTGGAGAGTCGGTGGACGGCGTCGTACTGCGGGTCTTGCGGGAGCCACCGCCGGAGGTGTCGGGGCGGGATGTGCCACCGGCGTTGTCCGCGCTGCTGCAACGGATGATGGCGAAGGACCCGGATGCTCGACCGGATGCCACGACTGTGGTCCGCGAGTTCGAGTCGCTGCTGGCTGCCGGTACGACGTCGGCCGAGGACGACCTGGATTTCGACGACTTCCGCGACGAACTGGCCGCCGAGCGACGCATGCCGGTGGCAACGGTCTCGGCGGAGACCGCGACCACGAAGAGGAAGATCAAAGAACCGCGGAAGTCCCGCAAGGGACTGCTGATCGGTATCGGGGCCGTCCTCGCGCTGCTGGTCGTCGTACCGGTGGTGTTCCAGCCGGGACAGGACGACGAGGCAACGGATCCGCCGCCGACGGTCGGCCCTCCGGCCGCCACCGGGACGCCCACCACCCCGCCGCCCACCATCGAGCTGAAACCACCACAGGACAAGGGCACCTCGGTTGTCCTCGCCTGGTCGTACCCCAAACCGCTCACGTACGCCGTGATCGTGGCCGAGCAAGGCAGTAAAGATGCCCAAGCCACCTATCGCGGCACCGGCAACACCCTCACCGTGCAGGTCAGCCCCGGACTGAAGTACTGCTTCGAGGTACAAGGCACCGACGGCGCCCACGTGCTCGTGAGCGCACCGCAGGGCATCAGAGGCGCAACCTGTAACAGCTAGATGGAAACTGGACCGGCCCTGGACCTGCGTCGCTTAGGCTGGACGCCGTGAAGCCGATCACCTTCCGCCCCGGGCGGCTCACCAGGCTCGGCCAACGCCACAAGGCGAGGGCCGGTCTGGCTGCTGTGGTGGCGGGATGTGTGGCGGTGACGAGCGTGGTCGTGCTGACCGCCGCCGGCGATCCGGACTCCGGGCTCAAGTTCACCCAGTCCGGCCACTGGGTCTACAACAGCGCGATCGGCCGGATCTTCCACCTCGACGGCCCGACCCGCGAGGTCGATGCGCAGGTCGAGCTCGGCTCCGGCAAGCCCGGCGCGCAGGTGGTGCAGACCGACAAGAAGGGCTACGTCCTCTCGCAGTCCCGGATCGACCAGTTCGGCAAGTCCGACCTGACCGTCGAGGACCCGATCGAGGTACCGGTCGCCGAGCAGCCGGTCGGCCTGGAGGCGGGCGGCGCGGCGTTCGCGATCTATCGCGAGGCCGGCCGCGTGATGCGCTTCGGCGACAAAGAGGCGATCGCGTTCCCGGGCGGCCCGCTCGGTGATCCGGTGGTGACGTCGGACGGCACTCTGTGGGTGCACCGGGTGAACGAGGGCGACCTCTGCCAGTTGCCGCTCGACGCGGACAAGATGACCTGCCCGGCGGCGACGCCGAAGGGCCACAAGGGCGGGCTGACCGCGATCGGCGCCAAGGCGGTGTTCGTCGACCTCACCGCGCGGCAGGTGTACCGGCTCGGCGGCGACGGGATCGACAACCGCAGCGACCTGGGCGACGTCGGCGTACCGGACGATGCGCTGGTGGCCGGCAACGACGTCGACGGCAAACTCGCGCTGGTCGATCCGGCTCAGGGCAAGGTCCAGCTGGTCGACGTACCGGCCGGGCCTGGCACCAAGCCGGCCGCACCGATCTCGCGGTCGATCAAGCCCGGGAAGTACGACAAGGTCGCCTCCTCCGGTCGCGGCCTCGCGTTGCTGGACCGGAAGAACGACGAACTCGTCACCCTCGACCGGGACGGCAAGGCGGCGTACCAGAAGATCGTCTCCCACCAGACGCCGAGCGAGGTCAAGCGCGAGCCGAACCTGTTCCGCGGCGACGACTCCCGCGTGTACGTCGAGAGCTCGAAGGGCGACCGCGTCGTCGTCGTGGACCACGACGGGCACCCGGAAGCGGTGGAGGTCGGCACCGACGACAACGGCACCGGCAAGCCCGCCAAACCGACGACGCCGCCGAGTACGCCGGTCACGCCGCCGAAGACGCAGCAGCCACCACCGGAGACGCAGCGGCCGCCGGCGAAGACGACCCCGCCGCCCCACACGCCGGGCAAGGGCGGGACGACACCGCCGGACAACGACAAGCCGACTCCCGGCAAGACGAACACGCCGCCACCGAAGACGACCCCGCCGAAGAAGCCGACCAACCAACCGACCGCGAAGCCCGGTCTGCCCGGCGCACCGACCAGCATCCAGGCGCGCATCGTCGACAACTCCACCCAGGTGAACTGGAAGGCCGCGGCGCCACACGGTGCGGCCGTCACGTCGTACCGGCTGAGCTGGACCGGCGGTTCCAAGACGGTGTCCGGCAGCACGCTGGCGACGACCATCGCAGGACTGGCTTCGAAGACGGCGTACTACGTCTCCGTGCAAGCGGTGAACAAGGTCGGCGCCGGTCCGGCGGTCCGGTCGAACCGGGTGCAGAACAAGTGGCTCGGTGCGGAGTCACCGCGCGAACTGCTGGTGAAGACCGACGGCGTCAGCGGCACTCTCGGGCTGGCCTGGGATGCCCCGGAGATGCGGGACGGCACGTTCGTGCACTACGCCGTGTCGATGGGCTCGCAGACGAAGACGACGACCGCGCTGGGCATCACCTGGAGCGGACTGACCAACGGGAAGAAGTACACGTTCACGGTCCGGGCGATCACCCGGGCACCGGACGGCCAGATCCTCACCGGCTACCCGGACATCCTGACCGCGTCGCCGGTGGGCGTCGCGCAGCGCACCAAGCGCGTGGTGGCGTCTCGCGGCGCCGGCGCGGAGTACAACGAGTGCGATCCGCCGGACTGTGCGTTCCTCCAGGTCCGGATCGAGAACCTGCGGCCGAATACGAAGTACGAGATCAAGCCGTTCACCGAGGACTGGGGCAATTTCAACCCCGGTGCGACCCTGACGACCAGCAGCGAGGGTCACATGCTGGTCGACGACCGGTTCCCGTGCAGTGCGGTCGGCCAGAAGGTCTGGGTGACCGTCACCGGGCCCGAGGGCACCTACACCTCGAACATCTTCGTGTGGAAGTCGGGCTGATCAGTCCTTGACCGCTCAGTCCTTGACCGCGAGGACGGCGGCGATCAGCGGCTGGTAGTCGGTGAGCTCCTCGACGGGCTCGCGGTTGCGCCACTTGACCGCCGGGACCAGGCCGGGCTCGAGCACGGTGAAGCCGTCGCCGTACAGCGCGAGGATCTGCTCGTCGGTGCGCCAGCGGCCGCGGCCGAGCGAGCCCTGCAGGACCTGCTCCAACTCCTGGCTGCGCGGGTCGTTCTCGCTGCGGAAGTGGCTGATGAAGACGTGACTGCCGGAGGCGATCCGGTCGTACCAGAACCGGACCAGAGCGGCCGGGTCCTCGTCGTCGTTCACGTGGTGCAGCGTCGCGCTGAAGATGATCCCGACCGGCCGGCCGAAGTCGATCAGCGCCTTGGTGTCCGGGTGCTCGTAGATCGCCTTCGGCTCACGCAGGTCGGCCTGGATCACGGTGGTGTTCTCGTTCTCGGCCAGCAGAGCGCGGCCGTGGGCGAGCACGATCGGGTCGCTGTCGACGTACACGACCTTCGCGTCGGGCACGTACCGCTGCGCGACCTGGTGGACGTTGTCCGCCGTCGGCAGGCCGCTGCCCAGGTCGATGAACTGCCGGACCGGCGTGTGGGTGATGATCTGCTGGACCGCCCGGACCAGCGCCCCGCGGTTGTCGTGCGCGATCACCGCCGAACCGGGCAACTCCGTGATGAACCGGTCCCCGAAGGCGCGGTCGACGGCGAAGTTGTCCTTGCCGCCGAGCAGGTAGTCGTAGGTGCGGGCGATGCTCGGCCTGCTCACATCGAACTCCGCGTACGAGCGCTTTCCCTGCTTGTCTGCATCGGCCATCGCGGCGGGTCCTTCCGATCCGGTGGTGACCCCAGTCACTCTATGCGACCCCGGAACTACCCCGCTCCGGCCCCCGGCCAGTCTTATCCAGCTCTTGTCCTGCCGAACCGTTTCAGCTGCCGGCCGCGACCTGTACGTCGTCCGGCAGCAGCGAACGCAACTCGTCCGTCGTCGGCATCCGGCCCAATGCGCGCAACCGCTGGGACTGCGCCTTGCGCATCCCCTCGACCAGCCGGCGCGCCTCCCGGGCGTTGCCGAAGTTGGCTCCGTGCGCGATCCGGTCGAAGTACGACGTGAGCGGCGGACCGGCCGCGGGATCGAGCTGATAGTCGCCTCCGGCAACCATTCGGCCGGTGATCCGGAGCAGCTCGGACGGGCTGTAGTTCTCGAACTCGACGGTCTTGGAGAACCGGGACGCCAGCCCCGGGTTGGCGGCCAGGAAGTCGTCCATCTCCGCGGTGTACCCGGCCACGATGATCGCGATCTCGTCGCGGTGGTCCTCCATCAGCTTGACCAGCGCGTCGATGGCCTCTTGGCCGAAGTCGCCGCCGTTGCCGGCCGACCGGGACAGCGTGTAGGCCTCGTCGATGAACAGCACCCCGCCGAGCGACTTCTCGAACACCTGCGCCGTCTTCTCCGCGGTGTGCCCGATGTACTGCCCGACCAGGTCCCGCCGCGACACCTCGGTGAATCCACCCTTCGGCAGGACGCCGAGCGCCTTCAGCAACTTGCCGTAGAGCCGTGCGACCGTGGTCTTCCCGGTCCCCGGCGCACCCGCGAAGATCAGGTGGTGACTGACCGCGCCGACCGACAGTCCAGCGGTACGACGCCACTCGTCGACCTGGATCTCGTCCACCAGGCCACGGACCTCCGCCTTCACGCCGGGCAGCCCGACCATCTGGTCCAGTTCACCGAGCAACTCGTCGACCTGGCCACCGCCGGACGCCGCCGCCTGGCTCGCGTCGATCACCTCGACCGTGACACCGTCCGCCAGCAGCAACGCCGGCTCGGCCGTGTTCGACGGGCGCAATGCTTCGACCGTCCCACCGCAGCCCGGCGCGAAGGTGATCGCCGGCCCGCGGGTGTCGTGCACGGTGACCCGGCGGACAACCGGCGTACTGCCGTGGGCGACGCCGACTCCCTCGGTGCCGGTGTTGGCGATCTCGGTGTCGGTCAGCTCCGGGCGGCTGTACTGGTAGACGTACACGCCGCGGCCGCCGCAGGTGGTGATCGTGCAGCCGCGGATCAGCGGGTCCGCGCCCAGCCCGACGACGATGCCGTCACCTGAGATCTCCCGAACGGTGGTGTCCAGGATCTGCCCGCTCGCCCCTTCGACCACGATGCCGGTTTCGGCGCCGCTCACCGTGCAGCGATCGACGGTGAACGCCGTACTGGCGTGCACGCTGATCGCCGACCGGGTCCGACCGGTCACCGTGCACTGCTCCACGGTGAGCTCGGTCCGGTCGACGGAGATCGCGAAGTGGTCCAGCGCCCGTACGACGAGACCGCGCAGGGTCAGTGAGCCGTCGACAGCACGGACAGTCGGCCAGTCGGCACCGGAGCCGTCCAGGACGACCTCGGCGCCGTCCTCCGCCTGCAGCGTGACCGAGCGGCCGGTGAGTTCGAGCGTCTCCGCGTACGTCCCGGCGGCGATCGCGACCGTGGCTCCGTCGGGCGCCTCGAGCAGAGCGGAGCCGATGGTCGGATAGGCGCCGGGACGGTCCGCGGCGACCGTCAGCACGCGGGTCGGCACGGGCATCAGCTCGCCCGTTCCAGCAACCAGCCGCGGTCGGCGGCCTTCACGCCGGCCTGGAACCGGCTGCGAGCGCCGAGCCGGTGCATGATCTGCGCGACCATCCGCCGTACCGTCCGGACCGAGATGTCCAGCTGGGCCGCGGCCACCTCGTCGGTCGCGCCCAGCGACAGCAGGCGGAGCATCTCCTGCTCGCGCAGGGACAGGTCGGTGTCGCCGGGCAGATCACGGTCGGCCAGCGGTACGGCGTCCGGCCAGACGCGCTCGAACAGTTCAACGACCGTGGTGACCACGCTGGACAACCGGAGTACGGCGACACTGCCGTTCGCGGTGTCGGCGGGCAGTACGGCGATCGAGCCGTCGATGACCAGCGCGTTCATCGGCATCAGCGGCACGGTCCGGACGGCGACGCCGGCCAGCGACAACGCACCGAGGTGCCGGCAGGCGTTCGGCGCGGTCCGGGCGGTGTCGGGGTAGATCGCCCGGTAGCGCAGGCCGGGCCGGACGTCGCGCGGGCCGAAGGCGGGCCCGGCCGTGGTGAGGTCGCTCATCGCGATCACCTCGTCCTCGGCCGCGGCCAGCAACTCGGCGACACCGCCGAGGGCAGGGATCTGGTGGAAACCGGTCGGCCGGTTCAACATCGTGACAGTCATGAGAGGGGGACCCCCAGAGGTAGGGTGGCGGCGACGCCGGTGGCGTGCCGCCCGTCGAGGCGTTCAGGCTCGACCCCGAAGGACCGGGCGAGCGTGGTGAGGATGGAGTACGCCGTGTCGAGCGTGGCCGGATGCGAAGCGGCCAGTCGCAGGACGACGTCGTGGCGGATCGGGGTGGTGCGGCCGGCGCCCGTCGTCACCGTGACGGCGAGCGTTTGGGCGGCGCCGGTACCGGTGCCGAGCAGGGTGGCGGCCAGCGCCCGGACAGTCGCTGCGGGCAAGAATGCGGAACCGGTCAGCCGGACACACAGCTGCTGCACCGGGCCGCAGGCCCAGGTCGACCAGCGTTCGTGGATCCGGCCGCGGCCGGCGTTCGCGTGGGCGAGCGCGCCCAGCGACGCGAGTACGTCGGTCTCGTCGAGGGGCAGGGACTCCACCTGCTCGCGGTCGAACCGGCGGACCAGCCGGCGGACCGTGTTGGCGAGCACCTGCCGGAGTTGGTCGTCGGTGGCGATGTCCGGCGTGCGTTCGGCGGCGACCGCGATCCAGGCGCGTGGCGGCTGGTTCTGCTTGACGCCGGTGTGCAGGACGAGTTGCACGGCGACGTCGGTGGGGTGCTCGGCCTCCGCCAGTGACCCGAGGTTGTCGAGCACCTGATGCTGCGCGTCCGGTCCGAGCCGTAGAGCGACACTCGCGCCCGTCGGACGGCTGAGCATCCCGTACGGCTGGTCGCGGACGACCACCGCGTCGACGGTCGTCCGGCCGTGAAACGCGCTGACCAAGTTGATCGCAACGCCTTTACCGAGGTCGATCCGGCGCCGCCGGCCCAGGAAGACGAGCAGTACGGCGGCCCAGCGGTACAGCCAGACGCCGCGGATCCGGATCGCGGTCAGCAGCACCAGCGACACGGCGGCAAGAGAGGTGAGGATCAGTACGGTCCGCGTGCCCGCGGTCGCGGCGCCGATCGCGACGACCGCGAGCTGCCAGCAGACGATCTGGCCGACCCGGATCGCCCGGTCCGGCGGCTCGACCACGTCGGCGGCCGGTTCGACGGCCGGCGGTTGCGACACGAGCACCGGACGGCTCGCGGGAGCAGGTGCTGCGACCGTCACCGGAGCAGGTGCCTTGGGCAATGTGTAGCCGGGCTGAGCGAGCGGCACACCGATAGCGGTCGCCTGCGGGACCGCCGTACTGGCAGGCGCTCCGGAGGTGACGTGCTCACGCGCCACGGGCGCGGCGGTTGCGGCGGTGCTCTGCGGCCTCATGCGACCAGCTCGGCCTTGGGTTCGGTGGCGACCAGCAACTGCTGGGCGTGGTCGCGCACAACCGGGAGCAGCACGAACCTGCCGGGAGCCGGCTCCGCGACCAAGTTGAGGTCCATCAGCTGGTCGACCATCGGCTCGACCTCGTCCTGGCTGACTCCGGCGAGCCGAGCGGCCCGGCGCAGATCGAACTGCGGGGTCGTCCCGACGAGCCGGTAAAACCGCTGCACGGGACCCGGGAGGGAGTAGTACGCCGCATCGAAGTGAGCCAGTACGTCGGCCAGCGCGCGACACCGGGAGGTCGGGTCGTCGAGCTGCGCGGCCAGCCGGGCCGCGGTCCACGGCTGCCGGTTGCGCAGCCGCTCGACCAGGTGCCGGATCGCGGCGGGATGACCGTTGGCCGCACGGAGCACCTGCTCGACGTCCGTGAGCTGCTCGGCCTCCTCAGGCGCCAGGACGTCGAGGGTGATCGCGCCGGTCCGATCCAGGCCGGTGAGCCGATGGCGGCTGATCACCAACACCAGCGCACTCGGGTCGTTCGGCAGCAGGCGCCGTACCTGGTCGGCGTGCTCGACGTTGTCCAGGATCAGCAGCCCTGTTGCCTGCGGCAAGGACGTTGGTTCGGTGACGTCGACGTACACCTGGTTCTCCTGACCGGAGCCGGCGGCGGCCTCGAGCGCGAAGGCGGTCTTGCCGATGCCCGGCATACCGTCGATCGTGACGACCCCCGTGGCGCCACGCAGCGACAGCAGCTCGGCGGTCCGGCCTACGAAGCCCGGAATCCGGGGCGGCAGGTTCGAGCTCACCGGCGGCGTTACCAGCCGCGGCGCCTCCTCGCTCAGGATCTGCTGGTGCAGCGCCGTCAGCTCGGCGCCCGGCTCGATGCCGAGGTCGCGGACCAGTGCGGTCCGCGCTCGCTGGTACGCCGCCAGCGCGTCGTGCCGGCGTCCCGTCCGGCGGTACGCCGCCATCAGCCGCGCCCAGGCCAGCTCGCGCAGCGGCTCCTCCTCGGTGAGCGCCCGCAGTACGGCGATCGCCTCGGCAGGCCGGTCGAGCGCGAGCTGGGCGTCGGCCAGGTCCTCGCGCAGCGACCGGTGCAGCTCGGTGAGCCGGTCCACAGCGGAGGTGGCGTCGGCGTCCAGGCCGTCGTACGGGCAGCCGCGCCACAGGCTGAGGGCACGCTGGACCACCACGATCGCCTTGCCGGCGGCACCGGCGGTGAGAAGCTCTCGCGCCTCGTCGCAGAGTCCGGCGGCGACGTCGGCGTCCAGTTCGCCCGGGAGCACGCGGACCCGGTAGGCGCCCGGCCGGCTCTCGATCCGCTCCTCGGGAAGGGCGCGGCGGAGCTGCCAGACGTAGGTCTTGAGGTTGTTCTGGGCCGAGGCGGGGATGTCCCGTCCGGCCCAGACGGCGTCGATCAGCTGCTCGGTGCTGACCCAGGCGTTGCGGTGCAGCAGGAGCAGCGTCAGGACGGTGGCGGGCTTGCCGCCGCAGACGTCGAGCGGGCGTCCGTCCGGGCCGTCGGCCTCCAACGGACCCAGCACCCGGAAGGCGACCGGCATCTCGACCGGCGCCTGGTTCGGGGCCGGCCGGGATGGCACCGAGTGCGCTGAGTGACCGTTCATGACACATACGATCCGGGTTGACGATGACATTTCGATGACACGAGGAACCCCGTGCGCGTACTGGTGGTAGAGGACGACGTCGAACTGCAGGTGGCGGTGCCGGCCGCGCTGAAGTCGGCGAACCTGGCGGTCGATCTGGCCGGTGACCTCGCGACGGCCGACGAGGCGCTGTTCGTGAACTCCTACGACTGCGTCGTGTTCGACCGGATGCTGCCGGACGGCGACTCGATCGACTACGTCCGCCGCCGCCGCGAGGACGGCTGGGCGGTTCCGGTTCTGTTCCTGACCGCGATGGCCACGGTGGCCGACCGGGTGGACGGCTTCGAGTACGGCGGTGACGACTACCTGGTCAAGCCGTTCG
This sequence comes from Kribbella pittospori, assembly GCF_004331465.1. Lineage (GTDB taxonomy): Bacteria > Actinomycetota > Actinomycetes > Propionibacteriales > Kribbellaceae > Kribbella > Kribbella pittospori. The sequence goes on along the minus strand of NZ_SJKB01000009.1, from coordinate 383,087 downwards.
CGGTGCAGGAGCTGATCGTGCGCGTGATCAGCCTGAGCCGCCGCGGTCCCACCATCCGGCCCTCGATCCTGCGGTACGCCAACGTGGAGCTGAACAGCGCCCGGGGAGAGGTCAGCCGGGCCGGCGTCCTGGTGACGCTACGACCGAAGGAGTTCGCCGTGCTGGAGTACCTGATGGCCCGGCCCGAGCAGCTGATCCGGTACGCCGAGTTGATCGAGCACTGCTGGGACGTCGGCGCGGAGTCGACGTCGTCGAACGTTCTCGCCGCGACGGTCACCCGGCTGCGCAAGCAGTTGCGTGGTGGGCCCGACCTGATCCAGGCGGTCCGCGGCCAGGGCTACCGGCTGCTCGACCCGGACCGCGCCCGGTGAAGCGCGGGATGAGGGGCCCCGCTGCCGACCGGCTGCGCCGGCTCCGCTGGTGGCTGACCGCGCTGTTCACCGTCGCGAACACGGTCGGCCTGCTCATCCTGGCGCCGATCGTGATCGGTCTGGACGCGCAACGCGGTACGGCGGAGATCGACAACAAGCTGACCGTCGTCACCGCACCGGCCCTGCGGCTGCTCGACGACAGCGGCGCTCTGGTCTTCGCCAGGGTCAGCAAGGATCCGCTGAACGCGCACTGCCCGCAGTTCGCGATCCTGCCGGGCGGCGCGCCGGCGTTCAAGGAGCACTTCAGCGCTCTCAACTGCACCCCGGTCGACCGCAAGGTGCTGGACGACCTCGCCACCCAGTCGGTATCCACCGGCTCCACCCTGTTCGCCGACCGGAAGGCCCAGAACGGCGACCCGATCCGGGTGAACGTCGCCCCGTTCACGAACACGAGTGGCCAGCCTGTCGGTGCTGTCGTCGCCTGGATGGACACCGACGACCAGCTGACCAGCCACCAGCGACTGGTGATCGTGATCCTGGCCGTCTGCGTCCTGCTGATCGTCGCGGCGGCACTCGTGAGCTACTGGCTGTCCGGCCGCGCGATCCGCCCGGCCATGGAGGCGCTCGAACAGCAGGAGTCGTTGCTGGCCGACACCGCGCACGACCTGCGCTCACCGATCGCAGGGCTCCGGGCCCTGGCCGAGACAGCGGCCCGGGATCCGGAGCAGCGCGCGGAGCTGCTGCCGCGGACCGTGCGGCTGGCCGGCCGGATGGGCGACATCATCGACGGACTGCTCGTCCGGGCCCGGCTGGCGTCCGGTGTGGAACAGCTGGCGATGCAGCCGGTCTGGCTCGACCAGCTGGTCGCCGGCGTGGTCGAGGATCTCCCCACCGACGGCGCCCGGATCTCACTTGTGTCGGCGCCGAGCATGGTGCGGGCCGATCCCACCCTGCTGCAGCGGGCCATCGGCAACCTTCTGGACAACGCGATGCGCCACGGCCGGACGCCGGGGGCGGACCAGGCGATCGTCACCGTCACGGTCGCCGACGGCCGGGTCACGGTCGCCGACCAGGGCCCGGGCATCGACCCCACAGCCGGCGAGGATCTGTTCGAGCGGTTCAACAGCGGCGGCGGCTCGACCGGCCTGGGCCTGCCCATCGTCCGCTGGGTCGCGCTGGCCCATGGCGGTGATCTGAAGGTCTACAACGCCGACGAGGGCGGGGCGATCTTCGAGTTCCATTTGCCTACCTCGCAGTAGTGAACCAGCCTGGACCAGTTCTGTACGGCGGCTGGACCACGACTAGGTAGTGTCACTCGGTGCAGTCTGGCGAACACCTGGGGAGAACTTGATGAGCGCAACGATTCCGCCTGGCGAGGCCTATCGGCTGGTGGCGGACAATCTGGCGAAGGTGATCCACGGCAAGCCTGAGGTGATCCGGCTGGCGCTGACCGCGCTGTTCGCCGAGGGGCATCTGTTGATCGAGGACGTGCCCGGGCTGGGCAAGACCACGCTGGCCCGCTGTATTGCCCGCAGCATCGACGCGAGCTGGAACCGGATCCAGTTCACGCCCGACCTGCTGCCCGGCGACATCACCGGCGTGATGGTCTACCACCAGGGCACCGAGACGTTCGAGTTCCACCCGGGCGGCATCTTCGCCAACGTGGTGGTCGCCGACGAGATCAACCGCGGTACGCCGAAGACGCAGTCCGCACTGCTCGAGGTGATGGCCGAGCGCCGGGTCACGGTCGACTCGAACACCCGCGCCGTGCCCGACCCGTTCCTGGTCATCGGCACCCAGAACCCGATCGAGATGGAGGGCACCTACCGGCTGCCCGAGGCGCAACTGGACCGGTTTCTGATGCGGATCGAGATCGGGTACCCCGACCACGACGCCGAGGTCCGGATCGTGCTCGGCGACACCGGGCGGATCGGGCCGGACTCGCTCAGCCCGGTGGTCGACGTACCTGCGCTGCGGAACGCGATCGCGGCGGTCCGCTCGGTCCACGTCGATCCCGCGATCAGCTCGTACGCCGTCAAGCTCGCGGCCGCCACCCGCGAGCACACCGCGGTCCGGTACGGCGCCAGTCCACGAGGGAGCATCGCCCTGGTCCGGGCCGCCCGCGCCTTCGCCGCGACGGACGGCCGTGCGTTCACCACGCCGGACGACGTGAAGCAGGTGGCGCAACCGGTCCTCGCGCACCGGCTCGTCCTCACTCCGGACGCCGAGCTGAGCCAGCGACCACCGTCGTCCGTCGTGGACGAAGTACTGGCCGCGACTCCGGCGCCGATGGCCGGAGCGAGCGCGGGCTGACGTGAACATCCAGGCGATCTTCCGGCGCGAGGCGCTGCGGTCGCGGGCTGCGCTGGCCGGGGTCGTGACGGTCTGCGTGGTGGCGACGACGCTGGCCGTGACCGGTGCGGGGGCGGAAACGGCCGGGATGAAGTTCGTCCAGTCCGGTCATCTGATCTACAACAGCCTGCTCGGGACCGTCTTCCACATCGACGGCGGCACCAAGAACATCGACGGGCAGGTCGCTGTCCCGGGTCTCGGCCCGGGTGTGCGCACGGTGCAGACCGACACGCAGGGCTTCATGCTGTCCCGCGGCGGCATCACCGAGTTCGGGAAGTCCGACCTGAAGGTGGCCGACCCGGTGCCGGCGCCGTCGGACGAGCAGCCCACTGCGCTCGAGGCTCCTGGTGCGGCGTTCGCCGTGTACCGGCAGGCCGGAGCGATCAGCCGGCTGAGCTCCAACCCGGTGACGATTCCGGGCGGAGGCTCCCTCGGACCACCTGTCGTCACCTCGAACGGGACGCTGTGGGTGCATCGACTGACCAGCCGCGAACTCTGCCAGCTGCCACTGCAGGCGGATCGGCTGTCCTGTCCGGCCGAGCTGACCAGCGGGCACACCGGCGCACTGACTGTCGTCGACGACCAAGTTGTCTTCGTGGACACCACCGCGCGCGAACTGCGGGTGGTGGGAGTCGACGGCTTCGGCCGTACCGTCCCGATCCCGAACGTCCCGCTCACCCCGGAGTCGATCGTCGCGCCGTACGACGTGAGCGGCCGGATCGCGATCGTCGACCCGGCCGCCGGAGAGCTGCACTTGATCGACGCCCGAGCGGTCGTCGGCGACCGTGAACCCGCCGCGCCGGTCGCGCGGAAGCTGCCGCCGGGCAAGTACTCGCAGGTCGCCTCGTCCGGCAACGGCGTGGCCCTGATCGACTCCAAGTCCGGCAAGCTGGTGACGCTGACCGCCGACGGCAAGGAGAAGTCCGTCCTGCAGATCCCGCCGCCTTCGGCAGGAGCCCCGCGGAGCAAGGACGAGGCCCCCGGCCTGTTCCGGGGCGCCGACAAGCGCCTGTACGTCGACAGCGTCGCGGGCGAACACGTGATGGTGGTGGACGACGACGGCGAGGTGACCGAGGTCGCCGCGACCGGTCCGGTGATGCCGGAGAAGACCGCACCGCCGGAGAGCAAGGAAAGTACGCCGCCACCTTCCACACCGCCGTCGACTCCACCCTCGACACCGCCTTCGACCGAGCCGACGCAGCCTGAGCCGCCGCAGAACACCGAGCCGACCCGCGGACCCGACGACGGCGACGAGCACAAGCCCGGCAAGCCGGAGCGCACGGATCCACCGCAACGGACCGAGCCGCCACCGAAGACAACACCACCGCCTAAGCCCACCCCGAAACCGACGCCGAAACCGACGACTCCGAAGCCGCCGCTGAAGGCGACGCCTGCCGCAGCGCCGACCGGGCTGCGGGCGACGCCGTCGGACGAGGCGGTGACGCTGACCTGGAAGCGGCCGAACCTGAACGGCGGCACGTTCGTCAGCTACAGCGTCGTCCAGGACAGCGATCCCGAGACGACCACCAGCACCAGCTACACCTGGAACGGGCTGACCAATGGCAAGTCGTACACCTTCCAGGTCAGGGTCGTCACCCGCGGGACCGACGGCGAACTGCTGATCGGTACGCCGGGGACGATCACGGCGACGGCCGGTGCCCCCAGCGGATCGGGCACGCTCCGGATCAGGCGTGGCGATGAGGTGTCGGAGTACGAGGACTCGAACTGCCCGGAGGGGACGCAGGACGACTGCGCCTACATCTATCTGATGGCGAGCGGGTTCGAGCCGGACACCACGTACCACTTCAGCGCCTACGCCAACGACATCGAGATGCACAAGGGTGGGTTCGACCTGCGCACCGACGACGACGGCAACTTCGAGCAGAACAAGTTCCACAACTCGAAGGTCGGCCAGAAGGTGTACGTGATCGCGACCGGCCCTGGTGGGCCCTACCGGTCCAACTCCGTCACCTGGACGAGCGGGTGACGGCGTGCGACTAACGGGGCGCGGGATTGCGGTACTGGTCGGCTCGATCGCCGTCTACCTGCTGGGTGAGTTCGCCGGGTACGCCGTGTTCCGGGCGCTGGCCGGGATCGGACTGGGAGCGTTGATCGCGGCAACCGTGCTGACCGTGCGGCAGCCGCAGGTGACGGTGCAGCGGGTGCTGTCGCCGGACCGGGTCGAGCGCGGCCGCCCGGCGCTGGCCACGCTGCGGGTGCGGAACGAGGGCACGCGCTGGCAGGCGTCGTTCGCCGCGCAGGACTCGGCCGGTGACGAACGCCAAGAGGTCCGGATCCGGCGCCTGGGTCCCGGCAGCGAGGCGACGTACCGGTATGAGTTGCCGACGTCGCGGCGCGGCAAGATCGCTGTCGGGCCGCTGACCCTGGAACGACGTGACCCGTTGGGTCTCGCCCGGAACAGCAAGGCCACGGGTGAGGTCGCGACGCTGTGGGTGCATCCGAAGCGGCATCCCACCAAGACCGTCGTGGCTGGTCGGCCGCGGCATCACCACATCGGCCGGACCGCGGACGACTCGCTGCGTGGATCGGCCGATCTGCGCGACGTACGCCCGTACGTGATCGGTGACGAGGTGCGGCACCTGCATTGGAAGGCGACGGCGCGGACCGGACAGCTGATGGTTCGCGACTACGCCGATCCGGACCAGCCGCGGCTCACGGTATTGCTCGACACCCGCCGCGAACCGTTGTCTTCAGCAACCTTTGAGGAAGCGACCGAGGTGGCCGCGTCGATCCTGTTCGCGGCGTCCACGGCCGGCCACCGCTGCCGACTGGTCACCACGGCGGGCGCCGATCATGCGGCGCCTGGTGGTGCGACCGCGTCCCGTCTGTTCCTCGACGAGCTGTGCGTGGTCGATCAGCACGACGACAAGGGCGGACTGTTGCCCCCGGCACTTACCACCGGGACGTCGGCCGGTGGTGCGATCGTCGTGGTCACCGGAGCCCGCGGCTCGGCGTCCGAGCTCGCACCGCTGCTCACCCGCTACTCGTCCGTCACCGTGCTCGGCCTCGGCCCGGCCCAGGGCGTCGCACCGATCTCCGGCGCCAAGGTCATCCTCGCGACCACGGCCTCGGAAGCCCTTCAGCAGTGGACAGGAGTGCTGCAGTGAACCGGCGACGGACCCTCGCCGTGCTGGCCGGCGTACTGATCGGTGGTCTGTGTTTCGGGCCGGTGTTCGGGCTCGGGCATGTGTGGCTGCCGGTGGTCGCGGTGTGCGTGGTCACCTTCCTGGTCGCAGAGGCTTGCCGGCAGTGGCCCGCCCTTGCGGCCTGGCGGCCGTTGCTTGTGGTCGTTGCCGGCTGCCTGGCCATCGTCGAAACGGTGCTTCGGGCAACTACCGTTGCCGGACTGCCGACCCTCGAGTCGATCCGCACGCTCGGACACGGGCTTACGTCGTGGCGCCTGACGTTGGAGTCGACATGGCCGGCCCGGCCCGATCCGGAGCTGGTCGTCTTCGTCCCGCTGCTCACGTTGGTGGCCTGCCTGCTCGCGGTGGAGTTGCTCGATCGAGCCCCACCACTGGTGGCGCTCCTCCCGGGTCTGGGCGTTGTCGGCGTCAGCCAGTTGTACATCGCCGCCGACGGATGGGCCGCCGTACTGATCGCCGTCGGCCACGGGCTGATCGTGATCGCCTTGCTGATCCCCGACGGGATGGAGTACCGGCGGATCGCGCCCTGGGCGGCGACCGCCGCGGTCACCGTCGTCGCGATCGTCTGCGGGCTGGTCGTGAGCACGCTCGATCCGGCCGGACGTACGCCGTACTCGCTGCAGAAGGTGCAGTCGGCGACCGTCTCGGGGACGCGGTGGCCGAGTCCGTTGGACGAGCTCGGCAGCCGGATGCTCCCGCAGCGACGGGACGACGTGGTGTTCCGGTACAAGGCCTCGCAGCCGGTCGACCGCTGGCGCCAGGTCGCGCTGGACGACTTCGACGGCGCGGGCTGGACCACCGACCACCCGTTCCTGCGGATGGGCTCCGAGCTCACGCCCGGTCCGGAGATCCAGGTGCCGACGACGACCGAGCGCGCGACCGTCGTCCTCGACGACCTGGACGGTCCGTGGCTGCCCGCACAGTTGCTCCCGGCAACTGTCAGCGGAGTGACCGATCCGCAGGTCGAGCCGATCGGCAGCTCGCTGATGGTGCCGGAGCAGCCGGGGCACTACGACCTGACCTGGTCCCGGCCGACGTCGATCGACGCGGCGTACCTGCTGTCGGCCGGTGTCGACGGGAGTGCTCCCGGTGGCCTCGACGGCCTCGGGCCGGTGCCGCCCGAGGTCGCGGACCTCAATCCGTTGCAGGGCCGGCGGGCGACGTTCTCGACCGCGATCGCGCTAGAGACGTACATGCGGACGAACTACAAGCAGGCGGTCGGGACCACGCTGCCGACCGGCTACGGCTGGCCGCAGTTGAAGAAGTTCCTGGTCGACCACGCGCCCGGCACGAGCGAGCAGTTCGCCGCCGGGTACGTCGCCCTGGCCCGGCTCGCCGGCATCCCGGCCCGGCTCGTGGTCGGCTTCCGCGCGCCGGCCACGCCCGACGCGGACAACTACTACACCGTCCGCAACCGGGATGCGTTCGCGTGGCCCGAGGTCGCCGTCGAGGGCATCGGTTGGTGGCCGCTCGACCCGGCCGAGAACGCCGCGACCGGCAACACCGCGGTGGCCGGGTCGATCGATGACATCACCAACCAGGCGCGAGCCGCCGTACCGCCGGTGAGCCAGATCAAGGATCCGGATGTGCCGCCGCCGACCGATGACGGTGGCTCCGGTCCGACCTGGAAGCCTCGCGTGTCCGCGCTCTGGATCTTCCTCGGATCCGCCTTGTTGCTGCTGGTCTGGCTGGCCGGCGTACCGCTGTGGAAGTCGGTGCGGGCGTTGCGGCGCAGGCGTCGTACTGGCAGCGCGGCGGTCGTTGGTGCCTGGGCCGAGGCGCGGGATCGGCTGCGAGCGCACGGCGTGCCGGTGACGGCCGGTATGACGGTCCGGGACCTTGCCAATGCGGCCCGGGAACTACCGGGGACCGAGCCGGCACTGAGTCGGGTCGCGCGGGCGGTCGACCATGCCTTGTGGTCGGGTGGGCCGACCGGTGGGGAACTCAGTCAGCAGGCTTGGGAGGGCGTGCGTGAGCTCCGCAAGGCTCTGCGTTCCCGGCCGTGGATGGATCGGCTCCAGGCCTCGCTCGAACTGCGGACGCTGTTCCGAAGTTGAGACGGCCCGGTTGACACAGCCCGCAGCGGCCGTCGGGTTCCGGCACGACGGCCGCTGTGGTGACTTCCGGCTGCTGTCGGTGACCTGATCTGGCGGGCCCTGTCACCGGTGTGTCAGCCCGGTTCCTCAGGCGAGGGCGGTCGTGGTCTTCTCGTGGTCGCGACCGGCCGGATGCCGCTCGCGGGGTGATTCGTGTACCGCGTGGTCAGCGGTTCGTGGGGCCGGGCACACCGGGCCACGGCGGATCGGTCCGCCTCCCAGCCGCCGGCTCTTCCACTGCTTCTCTTCGTAGTCGTAGTAAGTGTCGACGCCTCCGACTGTCATCCAGATCCTCCCGTCAACCCCCCGGCTACACCCCTGGCGGTTACACGGTCCGCCTCCAGGGCGCCGGAGGCAAGCGATCCCGGAAATCACCATCGACGAACAGGCTCGAACGCCCGGTTGTGTTGGATTGCGCCGGAAATAGGGGCGTTCGAAAGTCTCAGACGGTGACGATCGCGACGCCGTGACCCGCCAACCGGACGCCCTCGCCGACCGGTTCGGCCGGCAGGAACGCCATCAGCTGGTACGTCGGTACGCCGTCGACCGGGACCACCAACTCGGTTGCGGCCAGATTCACCACGACCCGCAACCGGCCCCGCGTGACCACGATCCAGCCCCCATCGGCGTCGTATGCGATGCCGACCGACCCAAGCCGGTCGTCGCGCAGGTCCGGGGTGCGGGCACGGAGGGCGAGCAGATCGCGGTACCAAGCCAGCAGCTCGCGGTGCGGCGGTTCGTCGACCTCCGTCCAGTCAAGGACCGAACCACGCCACGTCGCCGGATCCTGTGGGTCCGGGATCTCGTCGGCGTTCCAGCCGTGCTCCGCGAACTCCCGCCGCCGGCCGCTCCGGACCGCCTCGGCCAGCTTCGGCTCGTCGTGGTCGGTGAAGTAGCGCCACGGCGTCGACGCTCCCCACTCCTCGCCCATGAACAGCATCGGCGTGTACGGCGACGTGATCACCAGAGCCGCGCCGATCGCGAGCTGGCCCGGGGTCAGCGCGGGCCGGTCGCCCAGCGCACGGTTGCCGACCTGGTCGTGATTCGACGTGTACGCGAGGAACTCATGGCCGCGGTGCTTGGTCGGGTCGACCGGGTGACCCCAGTCCTTGCCACGGAACGTCGAGTACGACCCATCGTGCAGAAACACCTGGGTGAGCGTCTTGGCGAACACACCCGGCTCACCGAAGTCCACGTAGTACCCGGCTCGTTCGCCGGTCAGCAGCGTGTGCAGTGCATGGTGGAAGTCGTCGCTCCACTGCGCGGTCATCCCCAGACCGCCCTCGGCCACCGGCTCCACCATCCGCGGGTCGTTCAGGTCCGACTCCGCCACCAGACCGAGTGGCCGTCCGAGCTGCCGCGACAACTCCGCGGTCTCCGCCGACAGCTGCGCGAGCAGGTGCGTCGGACTCTCGTCAGCCAGCGCATGTACGGCGTCCAGCCGCAGAGCGTCGATGTGGAACGACCGGAACCACCGCAGGGCGTTGTCGCAGATCCACCGCCGTACCTCGGTGCTCCCGGTGTCGTCCAGGTTGACCGCCCGGCCCCACGGTGTGGAGTGCCGGTCGGTGAAGTACGGGCCGAACATGTCCAGGCGGTTCCCGCTCGGACCGAGGTGGTTGTAGACGACGTCGAGGCAGACAGCCAGACCGACCTCGTGACATCGGTTGACGAACCGCTGCAGGGCCTCAGGCCCGCCGTACGGCTCGTGAACGGCGTAGAGGTCCACACCGTCGTACCCCCAGCCGTGGCGGCCGGGGAAGGCGGCGACGGGCATCAGCGAGACGACCTCGACGCCCAGGGCCACCAGGTAGTCCAGATGGTCGGCGGCCGCGTCCAGGGTCCCTTCCAGAGTGAAGGTCCCGATGTGCAGCTCGTAGAACACCGAGCCGCGTACGTCCCGGCCGATCCAGTCGTCGTCGGTCCAGCGGAAGCCTTCCTCGTCGAAGACCCGGCTGAAACCGTGCACACCGTCGGGCTGCCACGGACTCCGCGGATCTGCGAGCGGCTCGCTGCCGTCGACGGCGAACGCATAGTCGGTCCCGTGATGTGCCTCGACCACGTCCCGCGTCCACCAGCCGTCTGCTGCCCAACGCAGGGGCAGTACGCCGTCGCGCAACACCAGGTCGACCGACGACGCACTCGGCGCCCAGACGCGGAAGGTGTGCATTCAGCTCCTTACGAGCAGGGCCACCGGGAGGTCCTCCAACAGCTCGTGGATCCGGGCTGCACCACTACCCACCTCGCGGCCGGTCAACACGTTCTTCCACTGGCCGCTCGGCAGGACCACTGTGCTGTCGCCCCAACCGCCCAGGCGATGCAGAGCGGCCGGCAGCCGGGTCGCCACCGTGATCACCGCGTCTCCTCTCGCGAAGGCAACGGCGTGACCGTTGGACGTCGGCAGTGGGGTGTAGCTGCCCGCGAAGGCCTCCGGGTACTGCCTGCGGATGCGGAGTGCTCGCGAGGTGACCAGCAGCTTCTCGTCGGACAGGTCGTCCGGCTTGCCGCCCTCGTCCAGCCGCAGCAACCGGGCGATCCGGTCCTCGTAGTCCACCGGCCGCCGGTTGTCCGGGTCCACCAGCGACAAGTCGACCACCTCGGTGCCCTGGTACACATCCGGTACGCCCGGCATCGTCAGCTGCACCAGCTTCTGGCCGAGTGTCGCCGCCCGGACGAATCCGGCTTGGTTGGCGGCAAAGCGTCGTACCGAGTCGAGCACTGTGGAGTCGGCCAGGATCGCGGTGGCGAAGGCGGCGACGGCCTGCTCGTACTCCTCGTCCGGTGAGGTCCAGGTGGTGTGGCGCTTCGCTTCGCGGATCGCCTTGAGCAGATAGGCCTGCACCCGATCCTCGGGCAGCGGTCCGTCGTCCCAGGTGCCGAAGAGGGTCTGCCAGAACAGGTACTCCGTGCTGCCGTCGAGCAGCGGGCTCCGGTGGTCCTCAGACAGCCGACGCCACTCGCGCACCGCCTCCGACCAGGCCGCAGGCTGCTCGGACAGCACACCGAGACGCGCACGCACGTCCTCGGACCGCTTGGTGTCGTGGGTGGACAGTGTGGTCATCGTCTTCGGCCAATGCTGGTTCAGCCGGGCCGCGAACGCGTGGAACTCCTCCGGTGTCACGCCGAAGTGCTCCGGATCCCCACCGACCTCGTTCAGCGATGTCAGCCGGAACCATCGGTAGAACGCGGTGTCCTCGACGCCCTTCGCCATCACCGGGCCACAGGTCTGCTGGAACCGGACGATCAGCTCGTGCCGCGCGTGCTCGTCGATCCGGCTCGTCTCTCGACCCAGCAGCAGATGCAGGACGACGTCCAGCGTCTCCCTCCGGTCGTCGTCGAGATTCTCCCTCGCCTTCTCAGCAGCCCGCTCCAGCGCCTGCACTGCCGTCGGCGACGCCGGCTCCCCCGGGATGACGTACGCCCGGTAGATGTCGAAGTGGACCAGCAGTTCGACGACCACTTCATGGAACGCGCGCCGCGTGTGGTCACGCAGCCGTACGTCGTCCTGGCAGATGCGAGCCAGCAACTCGACCAGCCGGTGCACTTCGGCGTACTGCCCGTGCTGGACGATCTCGCGCTTCGCCTGCTCCACGACGGGCGCGAAGTCGGCAGGCTCACCGGTCAGCTCGGAGTGGAGGGCAGACAGCGGCGCTGCACCCGCAGGGTCGACGAACAGACCGCCGACGCGGAGCAGCGCGTCGTACCCCGTGGTGCCTGCGCAGGGCCAGTCGCGTGGCAGCTCCTCATCGCCTTCGAGGATCTTCTCCACCACGACCCACGCGCCACCGGTCCGCTCGGCCAGCCGGCGCAGGTACCCGCGTGGATCGGCGAGTCCGTCCGGATGGTCGATGCGAAAGCCGTTGAGCTCGCCCTCGTGCAGCAACTCCAGCAGCAGCTCATGCGTCGCTTCGAAGACCTCCTGAGTCTCCACGCGTACGGCGGCCAGCGTGTCCACGTCGAAGAACCGCCGGTAGTTCAGCTCCTCGTCCGCCACCCGCCAGTGCGCGAGGCGGTACCACTGCTCGGTCACCAGCTCCTCGAGCGGCAGGTCCTCGGTGCCCGGCCGCAGTGGGTACTCATGCTCGTAGTACCGCAGTACGTCGCCGTCGATCGACAACTCGCCGTCCGCGAGCACCCTGCCGATCCGCTGACCCAGCACAGCCATCAGCAACGGCTGGTTCCCCGCACCCCAGTCGACGTCGAACCACTCGGCGTACGGCGACGCCGGTCCGTCCCGCAGCACCGACCACAGCGCCTTGTTGAGCCGGGCAGGCGTCGGCACCGCCACATGATTCGGTACGACGTCCGCCACCGCGCCCATGCGATGGTCGTGCAGCCGTGCCGCCAGCCGGTCGAAGGCGGGACGGCCACCGGCCGCGTCGGACAGCCGGCTGTGGTCCACCACGTCGTACCCGTGGGTGGAGCCGGGCGCGGCCTGGAGGATCGGGGAGAGGTACGCGTGGGAGATCCCGAGGCCCTGCAGGTACGGGACCACCGTGGCGGCGTCGTCGAACCCGAAACCGGCGTGCAACTGCAGTCGGTAGGTGGCCTGCGGGCCCTGACCGGGGCGGTAGGGTGGGGAAGGTATCAGCGCTGTCATCCCGCAGCCTGCCTCGGGCGCGTCAGGACGAGCGTGCTGCGCGCCTCCAGCCGCACTGTGCTGCCGGCGGCATGCGGCTCGTCGCTGGTACCACCCTGCGGTGTCGTCGTGTCCACGACCACCGTCCAGTTCTCGCCGTACTTCTTGGGCGGGAGCAGGAAGTCCTGCGGCTCGTAGTCGCTGTTCAGCAGGACCAGGAACGAGTCGTCCACCACCGGCTCACCGCGCTGGTCCGGCTCGGAGATCGCGTCGCCGTTCAGGAACACCGCGATCGCGCGGGCGTCGTCACGCTGCCAGTCGCCGTTCTGCATCTCGGTGCCCATCGGGGTGAACCAGACCAGGTCGCCGAGGCCGTCGACACCGGTGTCACCGTGGAAGAAGCGGCGGCGGCGCAGGACCGGGTGGTTGTTGCGCAGCTTGACCAGCAGGCTGGTGAACTCCAGCAGATCCTTCTGCGGATCGGCGAGCTCCCAGTCCACCCAGGCGATCTCGTTGTCCTGGCAGTAGACGTTGTTGTTGCCGCGCTGGGTCCGGCCGAGCTCGTCGCCGTGGGCGATCATCGGAACGCCCTGCGAGATCAGCAGCGTGGTGAGGAAGTTGCGCTGCTGTCTGCCCCTCAGCTCGAGTACTTCGGCATCGTCGGTCTCACCCTCGACACCGCAGTTCCAGGAGCGGTTGTGGCTCTCGCCGTCGTTGCCGCCCTCGCCGTTCGCCTCGTTGTGCTTGTCGTTGTACGAGACCAGGTCGCGCAGCGTGAAGCCGTCGTGCGCGGTGATGAAGTTGATGCTCGCCAGCGGCCGGCGGCTGTCGTCCTGGTACAGGTCCGACGACCCGGTCAGGCGGGACGCGAACTCGGCCAGCGTGTACTTCTCGCCACGCCAGAAGTCCCGCACGGTGTCGCGGAACTTCCCGTTCCACTCCGTCCACAGCGGCGGGAAGTTGCCGACCTGGTAGCCGCCGTCGCCGACGTCCCACGGCTCGGCGATCAGCTTCACCTGGCTCACCACCGGGTCCTGCTGGACCAGGTCGAAGAACGCCGACAGCCGGTCGACCTCGTGGAACTGGCGGGCCAGGGTGGCGGCCAGGTCGAAGCGGAAGCCGTCGACATGCATCTCGGTGACCCAGTAGCGCAGCGAGTCCATGATCAGCTGCAGCACGTGCGGATGCCGCATCAGCAGGCTGTTCCCAGTGCCGGTGGTGTCGTAGTAGTGCCGCTTGTCCGCGTCCACCAGCCGGTAGTACGCCGCGTTGTCGATGCCCTTGAACGACAGGGTCGGACCGAACTCGTTGCCCTCCGCGGTGTGGTTGTAGACCACGTCGAGGATGACCTCGATGTCCGCCTCGTGCAGCGCCTTCACCATCGTCTTGAACTCGGTCACCTGCTGACCGCGGGTGCCGCCGGCCGCGTAGTCGTTGTGCGGTGCGAAGAAGCCGATGGTGTTGTAACCCCAGTAGTTCGACAGGCCGAGCTCCTGCAGGTGGCCGTCCTGGGCGAACTGGTGGATCGGCATCAGCTCGATCGCCGACACCCCGAGCTCCTTGAGGTGCTCGACGATCGCCGGGTGCCCGATCCCGGCGTACGTGCCGCGGATGTCCTCCGGCAGCGCCGGGTGGGTCTTGGTCAGGCCCTTCACGTGCGCCTCGTAGATGACCGTCTGGTGGTAGGCGTGCTCCGGCGGCCGGTCGTTGCCCCAGTCGAAGAACGGGTTCGTCACCACCGACAGCATGGTGTGCTCGCGGTTGTCCATCGTGTTCAGCTCGTCCGGGTTGCCGAACCGGTAGCTGAACAGCGACTCGTCACCGTCGATCTGTCCGTCGATGGCCTTCGCGTACGGATCCAGCAGCAGCTTGGACGGGTTGCACCGGTCGCCCTCGGCCGGGTTGTACGGGCCGTGCACGCGGAACCCGTACCGCTGTCCAGGCTGGACCGCCGGCAGGAAGGCGTGCCAGACGAACCCGTCCACCTCGGTCAGCTGGACCAGCTGCTCGGTCCCGTCGTCGGCGACCAGGGCCAGGTCCACTCGTTCCGCTACCTCCGAGAACACAGCGAAGTTGGTCCCGGCGCCGTCGTAGGTGGCACCGAGAGGGTAAGGACGACCAGGCCATTTCTGCACCCGACGACAGTAGCCACCTCCACCCCCGGACACGCCAGGCCGGGGTACCTCGATCATCGGTAGCTCTCCGACACGCCTTTGCAACAAGCTGTAGCTTTCTCACCAGGTCTTGACAATTCCGGGATCCGGTCAGCGCGGAACGCCTTTTGATACAGGCGTTTGAACGTCACAACCTGGGGTGCTGGAAGTCATCCGAAGAGAGTAGGATCTCGCGCTTGTGAAACCGCCTTCCGCCCGGCGGCCAGTTTTCCTGGACGCGACAGGGCAACGCCGTCGGACTCTGCGCAGAGCCGGCGCGTTCCTCGCCGTACCGATCGTCGGTTACCTGATCCTGATGAGCAGCAGTCTGCTCGGGGGCCCGAGCCTCGACACCCCCCTGATTCCCCAACCCGATGCGGCCACTAAATCCAAGCACGGGCCGCAGATCACCCCGCCGCCGGCCGCCATCGAAGTTGGCGGGTCGACACCGGCTCCGGACCACGAGACCGAGCCGTCCGACGACCCGAGCACCGATCCTTCGGACACACCGTCGGCTGTGCCGACCGTCGCGCCCACGACTCCCGGCGTCGTACCCCCGACGGCACCGACGACGGCACCGACGACGGCACCGTCCGGCTCACCCACCGCACCGCCGGGTCAGCCGACAACTGGGCCGACCACGACACCCTCGCCGACGCCGGCCACCACGCACAACGGCAACAAGCCGACGACGCCGCCGCCCGGTCAGACGAAGACGCCCGGCAAGCCGTGAGCCGCCGCCCGGTCGCGCGGCGCGCCAAGCAGGTCCCGCTCCGGACCCACTGGATCGTGCTGACCATGCTGCTCGTCTGCCTGTCGAGCATGCTGCTGCTGAACGGCTACACACACCACATGTTCGGTGCGGAGCCCGACGGTGCGGTCAAGCCGGTCGGCCAGGTCGGAGCAGTACCACCGTCGATCCGCACGGGCGGACCGGTCATCGACGCCGGGCCGGGACAGCCGAGATCCGCCTCCCCGGCAGCCCGCACCATCGCGCTGACCTTCGATGACGGGCCGGATCCGGTCTGGACGCCGCGGGTGCTGGACCTGCTCAAGGCGCAGCACGTGCACGCGACCTTCTTCGTCGTCGGCACCGCGGTCGCCGCGCACCCCGAGCTGGCGCGCAGAATTGTTGCCGAAGGCCACCAAATCGCGGCGCACACCTTCACCCACGCGAACCTGTCCGAGGCGGCCGGCTGGCGCCGGTCGCTCGAGCTACGCCAGAGCCAGCTCATCCTCGCCGGCGCCACCGGAGTCAGTACCACGCTGCTCCGGCCGCCGTACTCGGCCGAAACGGGCGAACTCACCGACCGGGACTGGGCATCGATCCAGGCCACCCGTGAATCCGGCTACTTGACCGTACTGACCACCCAGGACAGCGAGGACTGGCGCCGGCCGGGAACCGCGAAGGTGATCGCGAACTCGACTCCGCGCGGCACCGCGGGCCAGGTGCTCCTGATGCACGACGCCGGTGGTGACCGCAGTCAGACCGTCGCAGCGCTCGCCAAGCTCATCCCGACGCTGAAGGCGCGTGGCTTCAAGTTCGCCACCGTGAGCGACGCGGTCGGACTCCCGTCGCCGACGCACAAGGTCGGTCTGCTGGAACGCGGCCGCGGGCTTGCGCTGATCGGGGCGATGCGAGTGAGCGACGCGGTGCTGAACGTGTTGACCTGGCTCCTGTACGCCGCGGGCGCGTTGTGCGTGTTGCGGGCGATCACGACCGTGGTGGCGGCTCGGCGGCATGCGCGGATGCGCGACTGGATCTGGGGTCCGCCGGTGACGGAACCGGTCAGCGTGATCGTGCCGGCGTACAACGAGAGTGCCGGGATCGAGGCCGCCATCCGGTCGCTGGTCGCGTCGGACCATCCGCTCGAGGTGATCGTGGTCGACGACGGTTCGACCGACGGTACGGCGGACGTCGTGGAGGCGATGCGCATCCCCGGCGTCCGGGTGATCCGCCAGGCCAACTCCGGCAAGCCGATCGCACTCAACACCGGACTACAGGCCGCCCACTTCAACCTGATCGTGATGGTCGACGGTGACACCGTGTTCGAGCCGGACGCCGTACGGATGCTCGTGCAGCCGTTCGCGCATCCGTCCGTCGGCGCGGTGTCGGGCAACGCGAAGGTCGGCAACCGTCGTGGGCTGCTCGGCCGCTGGCAGCACATCGAGTACGTGATCGGCTTCAACCTCGACCGGCGGTTGTTCGACCTGGCCGAGTGCATGCCGACCGTGCCCGGTGCGGTCGGCGGATTCCGTCGTACGGCGCTGGAACGCATCGGCGGTCTGAGTGACGTGACGCTGGCCGAGGACACCGACCTGACCATGGCGCTGTGCCGGGACGGGTGGCGGGTGGTCTACGAGGAGCGTGCGGTCGCCTGGACCGAGGCGCCGGCGTCGCTGGATGCGCTCTGGCGGCAGCGCTACCGCTGGTGCTACGGGACGTTGCAGGCGATGTGGAAGCACCGTGGCGCCTGGGTGCAGCGCGGTCAGTCCGGCAAGCTCGGCCGGCGCGGATTGACGTACCTGACCCTCTTCCAGGTCCTGCTGCCACTCCTCGCGCCAGTGGTCGACGTGTTCGCGATCTACGGGCTCGTCTTCCTCGATCCGCTCCGAGTAGGACTGGTCTGGCTGGGCTTCCTCGCAGTACAGATGGCGATGGGGGTGTACGCGTTCAGGCTGGACGGCGAACGAGCCGGACCGCTGTGGACCCTTCCGCTGCAGCAGTTCGTGTACCGCCAACTGATGTACCTCGTCGTGATCCAGTCCGTGTTCACCGCACTGGCCGGCTCGAGGCTGCGCTGGCAAAGGATGGAACGCTACGGAAGTCTGCGCGCCCCCGCGAGCACCGAAGGTTTTCCCTAGACCGCGGGAGATTCTCGGGCGATCGCTTCCGGAGAAGGGACCTTGTTGCGGAGGATGCCCGCAACCGGCCGCCCGCCCAGTGGCCCGACCCCGGAGGAACGCGCATGCGATCTTTCATCCCCAGTCCCCGCGCCGCCGCCGTCCTGCTGGCCGGCTCGGCGCTCCTGCTCAGTCCGCTCAGCGGCCAGGCGTCGGCCCGGCCTGTGGTGGATCAGGCCCCGGCATCCGACTGTTTCGTGCCGCCCGGGAATGCCGCGGCCAAGGGCGGCCATGGCCCGGACACCCGGGACATCTCCGCCGCCGAACAGAAGGCGATCGAGGCCAGGACAGCCCAGATCCTGAAGGCCAAGGCTGCCCGCGGCACCGGCGTACCGAAGGGTGCCCTGGCGGCGGCGACCGTACCGGTCTACGTGAACGTGATGCGCGACGCGGCCGGCAACGGTGACGTCACCGACACGCAGATCTCGCAGCAGATCGCCGTCCTGAACAAGACGTTCGGCGGCCAGGAGTCGTCACAGGCGGCCAACACCGGCTTCACCTTCACGCTGGCCGGGACGTTCCGTTACAACAACAACCAGTGGCACCAGGACAAGCAGAGCAGCAGTTACCGCAAGCAGACCCGCAAGGGCGGCGCCAACGCCCTGAACATCTGGCTGGTCGACTTCGCCTACCTCGGCATCGCGACCTTCCCGTGGGACTACGCACGCCAGCCCGGGATCGACGGCATCCGGGTGCAGTACACCTCGCTGCCGGGTGGCTCGGAGACGAACTACAACCTCGGCGAGACCGCGACCCACGAGGCCGGCCATTGGTTCGGGCTCTACCACACGTTCCAGGGCGGCTGTACCGCGACGAACGACGAGGTCGCGGACACCCCGGCGCAGAGCAGTCCCACGAACGGTTGTCCCGAAGGCCGGGACTCCTGCTCGCTGCCCGGTCTGGACCCGATCCACAACTACATGGATTACTCCTACGACTCCTGCTACAACCAGTTCACGCCGAACCAGAGCACCCGCATGAGCGACATGTGGACGGCCTATCGCGCCTGACCCACCGACGTGGCCACCCCGGCATGCGTGGTCGGGGTGGCCACCTTCCGCGGTCGATTGCTTACCTGGAGTAAGTTCGTCGGCATGTTGCGACGGGCTGCGGTGCTGGCGGTGCTTCTTGTGATGGTGTCCGCGGGCGCGGTGTCGGCGTCCACGGGGAAGAAGTTGATTGTGGGGGGCACGCTGGCGAGTGTCAGTGAGGCTCCGTGGGCGGTGGCGCTGACCAACACGGCGTCCGTGCGGCCGACCGGGCGGTATTGCAGTGGGGTGCTGGTGCGGCCGGACAAGGTGCTCACCGCTGCGCATTGCATGGGCCAGGCGGTCACGACGTACGCGGCGATCCAGGGTCGGGCCGATCTGCGGGACGACACGGTCGGCCGGGAGTCCGGGATCAGCAAGGTGTGGATCCATCCGGAGTACAGCGCGAAGACCAACCGCAACGACTTCGCCGTCCTGACCCTGGCCAAGCCGTTCACGGGTGTCCCGATCATGCGGCTGCAGACGAACCCGAAGGCCGATCGGCGGGGCGTCGTACCGACCGTCTACGGCTGGGGTGACACTGCCGGGACTGGGCCTGAAGACACGCTGCAGAAGCTGGCCGTGCCCGACCTGGGCGACGACGTCTGCCTGGCGAACAAGGAGTACGTCGCCGGAGGCTACGCGGCCGCGTCGAATGTCTGCGCGGGCTATCTCGATGGCACCGGCGACGCCTGCCAGGGCGACTCCGGCGGACCGTTGGTCCTCAACGGCCGCCTGCTCGCTCTCGTCTCCTGGGGCAACGGCTGCGCCGAGCCCAACTATCCCGGGGTGTACGCCGAGATCGCCCCTGCCGCCAAGGCCATCCGGGCTGCGACACTGAAGTCATGAGCGAGCCAGTTCGCGTCATCAAAGCAGGCGACCTGGTGGCCGCCGACCCGACCTCCGGCATGCTGCGGATGCGGGCGTTCGAGCTGCCGATCCTCTGGGCCGGGAAGGTGATCACCGACCCCGGAGCGATCTCCGGGTGGCATCACCACGACAAGAACGAGAGCAGCCTCTACATCGTCTCCGGCGTACTGCGGATGGAGTTCGAGGGCACGGACGAGTACCTCGACGCGGTCGCCGGCGACTTCGTCCACGTCCCGGCCTTCACCGTGCATCGCGAGAGCAACCCGAGCACCGAGCCGTCCCTGGCGATCATCGCCCGGGCGGGTGGCGGCATCCCGACTGTGAATGTCGACCCGCCCGAGCGATCCCGCTAGTCGAACCGCTCGTACGCCGGCAAACCCCTAACCCCTGCTTTTTGCTTTTTCTCTTTCACACCTCAGTCGAACCGTTCGTACGCCGGCAACGTCAGGAAGTCGACGTACTCCTCAGAGTTGGCAACCTCCAGGAACAGCGCCCGCGCGGACTGGTAGCGCAGGTACTGGTCGAGCTTGAGGATCTCCTCGTCGGCGATCCGCTCGACCAACTCGGTCGTGACCGTCTCCCCGGTGTCCAGTACGACGCCGTTGAGGCGCCACTGCCAGATCTGCGACCGGGAGATCTCGGCCGTCGCCGCGTCCTCCATCAGGTTGAAGATCCCGACCGCGCCGGTCCCTTCAAGCCACGCCGCCAGGTACTGAATCGCAACACTCACGTTGTTCCGCAGCCCGGCCTCAGTCACTTCACCCGGCGTCGACGCAACGTCGAGCAACTGCTCGGTCGTCACCTGGACATCCTCGCGGAGCTTGTCCAGCTGGTTGGGTTTGTCCCCGAGCACAGAGTCGAAGACGGTCCGGCAGGTCTCGACCATCCCGGGGTGCGCGACCCACGATCCGTCGAACCCGTCGCCGGCCTCGCGCGTCTTGTCCGCCTCGACCTTCGCGAACGCCTGCTCGTTCACCGCCGGGTCCTTGCTCGGGATGAACGCCGCCATCCCGCCGATCGCGTGCGCGCCGCGCTTGTGGCACGTCCGCACCAGCAGTTCGGTGTAGGCCCGCATGAACGGAACCGTCATCGTGACGCTGTTGCGGTCCGGCAGCTGGAAGTCGGCGCCCCGGGTCCGGTGCGTCTTGATCACGCTGAACATGTAGTCCCAGCGCCCCGCGTTCAGACCGGCCGAGTGCTCGCGCAGCTCGTAGAGGATCTCCTCCATCTCGAACGCGGCCGGGTAGGTCTCGATCAGCACGGTGGCCCGGATCGTCCCGCGCGGGATGCCGAGCTCCTCCTGCGCGGTCACGAACACGTCGTTCCAGAGCCGCGCCTCGAGGTGCGACTCCATCTTCGGCAGGTAGAAGTACGGCCCCTGCCCGCGATCGATCTGCAGCTGCCCGGAGGCGGCGAGGTAGAGCGCGAAGTCCACCAGCGCCCCCGACGTCCGCTCACCGTCGACCAGGAGGTGCTTCTCCGGCAGGTGCCAGCCCCGCGGCCGGACGACGATGGTGGCCAGTTCGTCGTCCGGCTTCAGGGCGTAGCTCTTGGCATCGGTGCTGAAGTCGATCTGCCGGGTGATCGCGTCGAGCAGGTTCAGCTGGCCGCCGACCACGTTGTCCCAGGTGGGCGTGTTCGCGTCCTCCTGGTCGGCCAGCCAGACCTTGGCGCCCGAGTTCAGGGCGTTGATCGTCATCTTCCGGTCGGTCGGCCCGGTGATCTCCACTCGCCGGTCGACCAGCCCCGGCGCAGCCGCGGCGACCCGCCAGTCCGGGTCGTCCCGGACGTCCTTGGTCTCCGCCAGGAATCCCAGCGATCCGCCGGCGGCGATCTCGGCGACCCGCTCGCGGCGACGGTCGAGCAGCTCGCGCCGCCGCCCGTCGTACTCGCGGTGCAACCGCTCGATCAGGCCGAGCGCCCGCTCGGTCAGGATCTCGTCGTACCGCGCGCGCCGTGCACCGATGACCTCGACTGCCACGAACTCACTCCCTCTCAGTCACAACCACGACCTCGTGATCGGCGATCCTCGCCACCTCGACCGTAATCCAGCCGTCGTCGGTCTTCACCTCCGCCTCCCCACCCGCGACGAGGAAGCGGGCCTGGTCGCCGGTCCCCCGGATCCGGACGGTGAGCGGCCCGGCCGGCGTCAGCTCCTCCAGCCGCCCGCGCCACGCACCGCCCTGATCGAGATTGACCAGGTGCAGCACGAGCGCACCGTCCTTCCGATAGACCTGGCAGTCCAGTACGCCGGCTCCCTCCACCTGCAACGGGATGTCGTCCCGGGCGGCCCACCGGACCAGGTTCGCCAGCAGCCGACCGTGATCCGGATGGTGGTACTGCGCGTACATCCGGTCGAGATCCGCCGCCAGGTACGCCGTCTGCTCGCCGAGCACCACCACGGGTACGTCGGTCCGCGGCTCGGACATCCACGACTTCTCCGGCGGATAGATCGGGAACGGCGGCACGTACGTCACCGCCGCTCCGGACGCTGCGACCACCTCCAGCTGCCCACCGAACGGCAGCACGTCGGTGTCGTCGAAGCCGTCCGCGATCACCCGGTCCTCGATCCGCAGGTACGTGTGCGCGGCGTAGGTCTCCCAGTCGACCTTGCCGGCCTCGAGCGACTTGCCCTGGTGATGCACGCCGAGCAGGTCGGCCAGCGCGAAGTCGTCGCGCCGATCGCCCCACTCGTCGTACAGGCTGGACTCACCGGTGACCACGAGCCGCCCACCACCGTCGACGTACTCGCGCAGCGCAACGCACTGCTCGTCGGTCAGGACCCCGACATTCGGTACGACGATCACCGCGAACCGCTGATCGACCTCGTGCACCGGCAGGTACGGGATCCGGGCCCGGACCAGGGCGTCGACCCAGCCGCGGTACGGCAACCAGCTCGTCGTCTCCGGATCGGCCTTGCCGTGGAAGTCCACGCTGCGCTGACTCCACAGCAGCCCGACCGTGGCGACCGGCTGCCGGTTCACCAGATACTTGTCGTTCTCCTCGTGCCACCGGAACAGCGGCTCGGCGGTCGCGTACTGCCGCCGGTCCTCGTGCACCGACCCGATGTGGTGCCACCACGGCTGGATGCCGCCGGCGAAGCCCTCGACCGCCCACATCCGGGCCTCCGGCGCGGACTTGCTCCCGAGCCGGAACGTCGGCGTGCCCGCGTCGTACATCGCGGTGCTCTCCGGGATCAGCGTGTCCCAGCCGAGCAGGCCGTGCAGCCGCTTGCCGCTGTCGGAGTTGGCCTGGAAGCCGGACTCGTCGTGGCGCCACTGCGAGTCGAGCATGAAGATCGAGGCGCGCTTGCAGATCTCCACGTCGTCGCGCAGCCGCTTGCTCTGGGCAACGACCTCGCCGCCGTTCATGCCGATCCACAGGCAGTCCGGACCGCCCGCGCGGCGGGTCACCTCGTTGTTCAGATCCCACACCGCCAGCCGCCGGTCGTAGCTCCACCGGATCCACTGCCGGTAGACCGGGTCGGCCCAGTCCACGCCGATGGGGAGGTCCTGGCCGAAGCTGTCCCGGCAGTTCGGGCAGTAGCAGATCGTGTCCCGGCCGAGACCGCTCCAGCTGTTGTCGGTGATCCCGTCCGGCGCGGTCCGTTCGATGATCTCCTCGAGGATCCCGGTGAGGAACTCCCGGTAGTACGGGCCTGTGACGCAGGCGACGTACAGCTCCCCGGCGCGGTGGGGGTTGCCTGCGGCATCGACCGCGAACCAGTCCGGATGCGCGTCGTACAAGGGCTGGTGGGCCCGGTTGGAGTCCATCCGGGCGAGCACGGTCAGCCCGTCCTCCTTGGCCAGCTCGACGATCTCGCCGTACAGGTCGCGATCGCCGAGGAACTCGGCGCGATGCTGCAGCTCGAACTTGCTCGGGTAGTACGCGACGATGCCGCCCGCGTTGACGATCACGCCCTGCACCCGGGTACGACGCCAGTGCTCGCGCCACCAGTCGGCGTCGTACCGGGCCGGGTCCTTCTCGGTCAGGTTGGTCTGCGCCCACCGGAGTGTGCGCTGATACCAAGGTTGTGTCACGGGTTGGGTCACTTGAGACTCCGGATCGCGTCTCCGGCGCCGGACAGGTTCTCCAGCAGCATCTCGGAGTACTTGCGACTCAGTACGACGCCCTCCGCGCCTCCCTCGAACGCGGCCAGGGTTGCGTCCCGCACCGACTCGCGGGTGCACGCGGTCAGCTCGCCCTCGTTGTCGTCCCAGTTGATCTTGGTGCCGACGTCACGCGGCTTCTCCAGCCCGCGCTGCTTGGCGACGCCGACCGGGATGTCGATGTCGATGCCGGGGTAGATCGCGCTCTGCCCGCCGACTCCGGCGACGGCCCGCTCGGTCTCGCGCCGTACGTAGTCCGCGGTGAAGCCCGTCTGTGGGAGCTTCTCGTACGCGCCCTCGTCGAGCTGGAGCAGCTTCATCATCAACGGGTAGACGTCTTCGGGGTCCGCGTCGGCGAACAGCGAGCCGCAGATGCTCTTCACCCAGGTGAAGAACCGCGGGCCGGCGCAGTTGTTGTAGATGACCACCTTGATGAAGTCGGAGAACTTCGCCATCTCGGTGTAGTCCTGGTCGGCCCGGTAGAACGGGCTGAACGAGATGTTGTGGTAGACGTGCCAGCCGACCTGCACCTCGGGCGAGATCGCCTTGGTGACGCCGTAGATGTCGCGATACAGCTGCCGCTGGCTCTCGGTCCACAGGTTCTGCCAGGACAAGACTTCGGGGAAGTTCAGCAGGATCCGCCAGAACGTGACGAACGCGCCGTCGACCGGACGCTCACCGGCACCGACGCGCTGGTTCCACTCGACCAGCTCGCGGTAGCCGCGCATCGCGCGGTCGACATCGATGCCGCGGTCGCGGGCGATTTGCTGGCAGTGCCGGCAGAAGCAGCCGATCTCGGCCACCTCGACGGTGCCCTGCATCAGCATGTTCAGCGGACCGGGCCGCTCCGAGCACCAGGCCAGACCGTCGAGCTCGTAGCTCTGCACGTAGTCCTCGACGAACCCGAGGTGCCAGTTGCGGTAGTCCGGGTTGTTGAAGCACGGCCGGCGGCCCGGACGGCCCCACGCGTCCACCTCGAGCACCTTGGCGAAGTTCGGGTAGGTCCGCAGTTCGCGGGCGCCACCACTCTCCTCCATCCAGGCGAACGACTTGATGCCGCGCTCACGCGCCTTCGGGATGACCTCGCCGAGCAGGTCGAGCTCGGGGTGCTCGGGTGCCCGGCCGACCGAGCCGAGCGCGGTGTTGGCGTAGTACTGCGGATGTGGCGTCGCGTAGTTGCCGCCGACCCAGCCGAGGTCGTACTCGGAGACGCCGTGGTCGGGAATCGGGTGCCCGGGGATCTGGCGTCCGCCGGTGCCCCGGGTCCAGGTCGGTGTGGCCAGGAACAGCGCGTTGACCGCGCCCCGGTCGGCCAGGATGTCGAGTGTCTGGTCGACGCCTTCGTCGACGAACGAAACCGCTCCGATCTGCATGGCAACGAGCCGCTCCGGCACGGTGCTCACCCCTTCATTCCTGTCATCGTGATGCCTTGGATGAAATAGCGCTGCGCAAAGAGGAAGACGACGATGACGGGGACCACCGAGACGGTCGCCCCGCACATCAGCAGACTGATCTGAGTGAAGTACTCGCCCTGGAACTGGGCCAGCGCCACCGGCAGCGTCTGCAGGTTCTCGGAATTGATGTAGATCAGCGGACCGAACAGGTCGTTCCACGACTCGAGGAAGGTGAACACCCCGATCGCGGCCAGCGCCGGCTTGGTCTGCGGCAGCATGATCCGCCAGTAGATGCCGAACGTGGACGCACCGTCGATCTTGCCCGCGTCCTCGAGTTCCTGCGGGATGGTCAGGAAGGACTGCCGCATCAGGAACGTCGCGAACACCGGTGTGAGCACCTTCGGCACCCACAGCGGGTACTGCGTGTCCACCCAGCCCATCTGGCGGAACACGATGTACTGCGGGATCAGGTAGGCGATGCCCGGGATGATCGAGGTGGCCAGCAGCACCATGAACGCCGCGTCCCGGCCGGCGAACCGCAACCGCGCGAACGCGTAGCCCGCCATCGAGGCGACGATCAGGATGCCGACCACGTTCAGCCCGGCCAGTTTCACGCTGTTCCACAGGAAGATCGGGATCAGCTCGAAGACCTGCCGGTAGTTGTCCCACTGCGCGTCGGTGGGCAGGAACTGCGGCGGCACCGACAGCACCTTCGCCTCCGGCCGCAGCGACGCGCTGATCATCCAGACCAACGGCGCCAGGAACACCACCGCGAACAGCGACATCACGATGTACTGCGAAGTCTTGCTCGCCAGTTTCATGAGTAGAACACCCACCTCTTCTGGAACTTCCACTGCAGGAACGTGACGGCCGCGATCACCGCGAAGAGGATCCACGCCATCGCCGAGGCGTAGCCGACCTTCCCGAAGCCGAACGCGTTCTGGTAGATGTTGAAGATGTAGACGCTGGTGGCGTGGCCCGGCCCGCCCTTGGTCATCACGTAGATCAGGCCGAACACCTGGAACGACGTGATGAACTGCGTGATCAGCAGGAACAGGAAGTGCGGCGTCAGCAGCGGCAGCGTGATGAACCGCAACCGCTGGAACGCGCCGGCGCCGTCGATCTTCGCGGATTCGAAGTACTCCGCCGGCAGCCCTTGCAGACCGGCGAGCAGGATGATCATCGGGTACCCGATGCCCTGCCAGACGCTGACCATGATCACCGCCGGCATCGCCCAGGTGGAACTCGACAACCACTGCGGCCCCGGGATGCCGATCTGGTCGAGCAGCCCGTTGACCACACCGTTGTCCGGCTGGAAGAACCAGAACCAGACGAACCCGATCGCGACCACGTTCGTCACGTACGGCGCGAAGTACGCCGTCCGGAAGAACGCCACGCCGCGGATCGGCCGGGCACACAGCAGTGCCAGCACCAGGCCGATCCCGATCGTCAGCGGAATGCTCGCCAGCGTGAAGTAGATCGTGTTCTTGAACGTCTGGATGAACAGCGGGTCGTTGCCGAACAGCTCGGTGAAGTTGCGGAGCCCGACGAACTTCGGCGCCGAGATGCCGTTCCAGTCGGTCAGCGAGGCCCCGATCGAGACCAGGATCGGGAAGAACTGGAAGGCCACCACTCCGACCACGATCGGACTGATGAACAACCACCCGACCAGGTTCGCCTTCCGGCGGGCCCGGCGGATCTCGGGCTGATGGTTCGGGATCGGGGCCTCGGCCACCGGGGACCTTGTTGGCGTTGTCGTTGCCATCGACATCAACCCTTCAAGGCGTTCTCCACCTGTGGTTTGATCTGACTCAGCACGTCGCCGACCGGCTTCTCACAGTTGTAGGCCTTGTCCAGCTCGGGCCGGTACAGCTCGCGGGCGCCGAGCGTGTTCTTGGTCTGGTTGGTCGCGGTCAGGTGCTTGGCCGCCTCGGCGAACAGCCCGATGTGCTCAGGCGCCTTCCCGTTCGGCGCCAACTGAGCCGCAGCCTTGTTGTTGATCGGCGTGAACGCCCCGCCTTGCAGCAGAGTCTTCCCGCCTTCCTCACTGGCCAGGTACTTGAGCAGCTCCCAGGCCTGGTCCGGATTCTTCGCCTTCTTCGGGATGCAGAACACGATCACGCTGGACTCGGTCTTCTGCTCCACATCGGCCGGCGGCGGTGCCACGTCCCACGTGAAGTCCTTGACCGTGGTCCGCAGGTACGGCACGGTGCCGAAGGTCGCGAACATCATCGCGAGCTTGCCCTGCGCGAACATCTGCGTCTCCGCGTTGTCCTGCTGCAGTGCGGACCACGGCGGCTGCACCTTGTCCTTGCAGGTCAGATCCGTTGCCCACTGCAACGCTTCGACCTCCTTGGCGTCCGGCAGGGTGAACTTCGTCCCGTCCTGGGAGAAGATGCCGGTCTGGCTGCCGTGGTTGACCGTGAAGGTCTGCTCGTAGCCGGTGTCCAGATAGACCAGAGCGCCGTACTGCTTCTTGCCCGGGTCGGTGAGTTTCTTCGCCCTGTCAGCGAAATCGGCCCAGGTCCAGCCGTCCGGCGACCACGTCGTCGGCGGCAGCGGAACGCCGGCCTGCTTGAAGAGATCGGCGTTGTAGAAGATCAGCCGGGGTTCGTACCCGAGCACCCAGGCGGTGTGTGAACCGTCCGGCTGCTTGGGGAACTCGTACGTCTCCTTGGCGAACGCCGAGGTGTCGAGTTTGTCCTTCTCGATGTACGGGTTCAGGTCCAGCAGCGCTCCCTGGGTGGAGAAGCCGCGGACGAAGTCGTCGTTGATCCGCATCACGTCCGGCGGGCTACCACCCGCGATCAGCGTGCGCATCTTGGTGTCGTACTCCTGTGTCACCGCGGGCTGGATGGTGACCTTCGTCCCCGACTCCTTCTCGAAGGCCTGGATGGCCTGCTCGAGCGGATTGCCCTTGACCTGCTCCCAGTTCAGGAAGGTCAGGCCGTTCTTGCCTCCACCACCACCTGCGTTGCCGTTGCCACCACAGCCGGCGAGTACCCCACCGGCAGCGAGTCCCGTCAGTCCGGCGAGAAACCTGCGGCGGCTCAGGTTGGAGAGTTGTGTCTGCACCGGAATCTCCCATCCGCGAGGGATGAATACGTATACAATGAATACGTATACACAGTGCTGAACCAGAGGTCAACGGCGAGTGGCGACACTCTTGAGTAGGGTTCAGCATTTGGACTACGAGGGGAGGCGGGGTCATGGCGCGACCACCGACGAGCAGGGATCTGGCCCGCCTGGCAGGGGTGTCCCAGGCGACGGTCTCACGGGTGCTGACCAACAATCCGAAGGTCAACCCGGAGACCAGGGCCCGGGTTCTGCAGGTGCTGAAGGACGCGAACTACACGCCGAACGCGTTGGCCCGCGCGATGAAGACCGGGCGGACCGACACGATCGGCGTCTTCATGACCCGGGTGACCAGCCCGTTCCACGCCGAGCTGCTGGACGAGATCGGCCGGGTGCTCAGCTCGGTCGGGCTGCACATGATCCTGTGGAACATCGAGCACGACCCCGAGGAGACGATCGCCGACGTCCTGCACCAGCGGCTGGTCGACGGCTTCCTGCTGACGTCGGCGACGTACGACTCGAAGTTGCACACGATGGCACTCGCCTCGGGGACGCCGACCGTGCTGCTGCACCGCGGGATCGACGACCTCGACTGTGATCAGGTGGTCGGCGACAACTGGCAGGGCGCGTACGACGCCGGCCGGTACCTGGTCGAGGCCGGCCACACCGACATCGGTCTGGTCACGCTGACCCACACCGGGAACACGTCACGGGATCGCGACCTCGGCTTCCGCGCCGCGCTCACCGACGCGGGTGTCAAGATCAAGCCGAGCAACGTCGTCTCCGTCGGGGTGCCACATGCCGACGGTCACGCGGCCGCGCGCAAGCTGCTGTCGAAGCGGAAGCCGCCCACCGCGATCTACACCGTCACCGACCTGCTCGCGTTCGGCATCCTGGACGGCGCGCGGGCGATCGGCGCCAAGGTGCCTGACGACGTCTGGCTGATCGGCTTCGACAACACCGAACTGGCCTCGTGGGAGTCGTTCGACCTGACCTCGGTCGAGCAGCCGGTGCATGCGATCGTCCAGACCGGCATCGACCTGCTCCGCAAGCGGATCGCCGAACCAGACCGGCCGACCGAGATCATCAGCCTGCCCTGCCCACTGGTGATCCGTGGCTCGACCGCGAACACGCCCTGGGCTAGCTGAGCTTCGGCAGGACGTCGCGGAGGACCTCGGCGTGGTCCTCCGGCTTGGACAGACCCATGTTCATCGTGTTGACGGTGAGGTGAGTCGCACCGAGCTCGCGCCAACTGTCGACGTACGTCCGCCAGTCCTGCTCGGGAACGTTGCCGAGCGTGAGTCTGGCCTCGAAGCCGATCTCCGCGGGATCGCGGCCTGCCTCCACGGCCGCTGCCCGGATCGTCTCCAGTTGCGCCCGCGCGTTGTCGTCCGGCGGCCCCTGCGGCATCCAGCCGTCACCGATCCGCCCGGTACGACGCAGTACGGCGTCCGCACTGCCGCCGAACCAGACCGGGATCTGCCGGCCCGGCAACGGGTTGAGGCCTGCTTCCACGATCTGGTGGAACTTCCCGTCGTACGAGATGACCGGCTCGGACCACAGCTTGCGCAGTACGTCGACCTGCTCCTCGAGCAAGGCACCGCGCTGCTTGAACGGCACGCCGAGGGCTTGGTACTCGACCGGGTTCCAGCCGATGCCGACGCCGAGCCGCAACCGGCCGCCGCTCAGGACGTCCACCTCGGCCGCCTGCTTCGCGGCCAGCGCGGTCTGCCGTTGTGGGAGGACCAGCACGCCGACGACGAGCTCGAGCTCCGTGGTGATCGCCGCGAAGTACCCGAACAGCACGAAAACCTCGTGGAACAAGGACTTGTGGGTGTACCCGGCCCAGCCCGGCCTGTTCGCCGGATCCGCGCCGAGCACGTGGTCGTAGGCGAGCACATGGCTGTACCCGGCCCGCTCCACCGTCGTCACCCAGTCGCGCACCACCGTCGGGTCCGCACCGATCTCGAGCTGGGGGAACACCGCACCGATCTTCACTTCGTAGCCTCCGGCAACAGGTTGATCAAACCCTTCACCGCCAGCTCGAACGGCTCCACGGAACCCGCCGCCCGGGCCAGCACATAACCACCCTGCAGTACGGCGGCGATCGTCGCAGCCGTCTGCTCGGGGTCCAGTGAGCCAGGGTACTCGCCGTTGCGCTTGCCCTCAGCAACAATCTCGGCGAGGCGGGCGCGCAGCCAGGTGAAGGTCTCGTCGATCGGTTGGCGCAACTCGGGGTCGGCCATCACATCCGGGTCCGAGGTCAACCGCCCGATCCGGCATCCCCGCAGTACCTCCCGATCCCGCTCGAGGTAGCCGCTGATCCGCTCGGTCGCCGTACCGCTGCCACTGAACTGGTCTTCGGCGGCTTCCCGCAACTCGGCCCCCGACCGCTCGATCGCGGCGCGGGCAAGCTGGGCCTTCCCGGTGAAGTGGTGATACATACTCCCCTGCCCCGCATCAGCAGCCCGCTGAATCGCCTTGGGACTGGTCCCGACGTACCCCCTCTCCCACAACAATTCCTGAGTACTACGAATCAACCGCTCCACCGTCTCCACGCCACAACTGTACTTCCAGGTACAGGTGGTGTTAGAACCCCACGCGTCCGCGGAGAGCCAACCCACCGACCTACGCGACCAGACACCGCGTGGTTGTCCGGGCCGGTCGGCTGTTCGGAAACCTTTCGCCTCCTGGCGGACTTTTGTTTCCGGAAACCCGCAGCACTACCCCTAAGGGCCGAGAACACGCAGCCCGCAACCAGACAGGTGGTGACGAGTCGAGGGGCGACGAATCGAGTCGTCAGACTGCACTCCCGACAGCACGGGTCCCCGTTTCGACGCACCCAGGACCGAGTCCGGCCGACGGCGACCGTTCGTCGTCCGGCACGCAAATCACATCCCACGCGCCTACCAGGTCGGCAGCTCTTTGCACTAGGTCAGACTGGCCGGCGGGCTGTTACGAAGAGTCTGTCGGGGGTTCGGCGGCCTACGCCCTGAACCGTGCCAATGTCGCTGAATCCTGCGGCCGTTAGGCGGGCAGTGAGCTCGTCTCGGGTCCAGGGGCGCATCTCGAAGACGTAGTCGTGTACCGACGACGACCCGTCTCGGCCGACTAGCTCGTATCGTTCCTCGACTACGAGCCGGTCTGCGCGCCACAGTGGTCGGCTGGCGAACTTCAGCGTCTCACCGCCGTCGAGCGCCGCCTCCGTGCGTCGCCACTGGCCATCGGCTCGCTGGCGGGTCTCCACTATCTCTCGGACGTCCAGGAACAGCAGTCCGTTGTCGCCCAGGAGCGCCGCGAACGAACCCAACGCGGCATCACGCTCCTCGTCCAGGACGAGGTCATTCAGCACGCCGCGGCACATGATCGCCTCGAATGTTTCGCGAAGCTTCGGTGCACAGATGTCGGTCTGATGGGCTGACGAGCCCGGGCAGCGGCTAGAAGCGATGGTGAGCAACCTCGGGGAAGCATCCAGCAACGAGACGCGGTGACCGCGCTCTAGCAGCGCCTGCGCGTGCCGGCCGGTGCCGCAGCCGGCGTCCAGGACCGAGGCCGAGCTGAGCCCGGCGGCGCGCAGGCGGTCGTCGACCGCATCGACCCAGGGTTGGACCGGGTCGGTGATCAACGCGTCATAGGCATCGGCATGCAGGTCGTAGAAGGGTCGCTCCGTGGTGATCTTGGCCGATCGAGACGTCACCAGAGCAGTGTTCATCGATCGACCGGGCAGGTCAGTCGTATGAATGCTCGTGATCGGGGGTCTGACCACTCGCTGTGTTCCGGTGATCACACTCTCTGTGAGCCCGGTCGGCGGCGGGCGGCGGGACAGGTACCGCGCAGCAGTGGCCTTACGTGTCCCACACGCCGGTTGGATGGTGGTGGGTTGGTGGGGAAGGATAGTCTCAGGCGCCATGAGCACCAGCGTCGCCATTGCGGTTATCACCTTCAGGCGACCCGCTCTGTTGCACGCGCTGCTGACCAGCCTGCAGGCCCAGGAACTTCCGGCGGAGTTCGATTACGGGATCCGGATCGTGGTGGTCGACAACGACGCGGACGGGTCGGCCGCTCGGGTGCTCGAGGAGTTCGGCGAAGGGACGCCGTACCCGATCGAATCGGTGGTCGAGGCCGAGCCGGGGATCCCGTTCGCGCGGGAGCGGTCGGTGGAGCTGTGCTGGAACGACGACGCGCTGATTTTCGTGGACGACGACGAAGTCGCGCCGCCGGGGTGGCTGGCGTCGCTCCTGCGCGCCTGGGAGGCCACTGGCGCCGATGTCGTCACCGGTCCGGTGAAGGGCAACCTCCCGGACGGCGCTCCGCCGTGGAACAAGTACAGCGACGTACACGACTCAACGGGCCGGCACGCGACCGGTGAGGACCTGCGCAAGGCGTACACGAACAACACGCTGGTCAGCCGGCGGGTCTACCACACGGTGACGCCCGGCTTCCATCCCGCGTTCCGCTACACCGGCTCCAGCGACCTGCACTTCTTCCTCCGGGTGCACCGGGCCGGCTTCCGCATCGTCTGGTGCGAGGAGGCGGTGATCTTCGAGGACGTGCCCGCTGGCCGGACCACTCTGAGCTGGCTGGTACGCCGTGCGTTCCGGTCCGGCAGCGGCGACACGATCAGCCGGTTGCTGATCCGCCGGGGCGCGATCAGCTACGTCCTGGTTCTGGCCTATGCTTCGGCCCGGGTGATCTCGGCGATCGGGTTCGCCCTGGCCGGGCTGCTGCTCGGCCGGAAGTCGCATCTGCTGAAGGCGGTCCGCCGGTTCTTCTCCGGTGTCGGCAGTCTCGCGGGCATAGTGGGGATCAACCATGACGAGTACCGGGAACGGCACGGCGCCGAGCGCGGGCCCGACGGTGGCGAGCCTGTGCCGGGCGATCTGGCAGGTGGAGCGGGAGCTGAATCTGCTCCAGTGGCGGATCAAGGGAGCGTACCCGTGGCCGATCCTCCGGATGCGCGTCTTCCATGAGCTGACCCGGCGCAGCGGCATCCACGGAGCACCTCATCCGGTACGGCGGTCGTCGTACGACAAGGCACGTCTCGTCGGCAGGCACGTGACCGGACTGGTCACCCGCAGCCCGTTCGTCGGTCACTACGACTCGCTCGTCGTACCGCACCCGCGGAAACCGAACGGTGTCGAGATCTACACCGACGAACTGCGAGCCGCGCTCGGCCCGTCGGCACTGATCCTCGACTCCGGTATCAACGGAACACCACTGCCCGGCAGCCGGAACCTCGACTTCTTCACCTCCGCGGCGGGAGCGCTGCACGGGCGATCCGCCGACGACCGCGGAGTCACCGAGGCGCTCCGCGACCTCACCGGCATCTCAGTTCCGATCGGCGCTCTCGTGGCCCGCGAGGTGCCCAAGCATCTGCGGCTGCGAGCGCTCTACCGCACCCTGCTGCGGCGGCAGCGGATCAAGACCGTGTACGTCGTGGTCGCGTACTTCCACCAGCACATCGTCGGCGCCGCGCGGGACCTCGGGATCCGGGTGGTCGAACTGCAGCACGGCGCGATCAGCCCGTTCCACCTCGGCTACAGCTACCCCGGCCGGCCGGTGGTCGCCGATCAGCCGGACGAGCTCTGGTGCTTCGGGTCGTACTGGACCACTGTCGCCGACCTCCCGGCCGGCATGAGGACTGAGGTCGTCGGAACGTCGTACCTGCCGCGCGCGACGGAGAAGAGCCCCAATCGGGTCGTGTTCCTGTCGCAGGGCACGGTCGGTGCGGAACTGCTGCACGTGGCCGAGTCGGTCGTGAAGGAGCACCCGGAGCTGGAGGTGATGTTCCGGCCGCACCCCAGTGAGCACGCGACCGACTACACCGTCCCGGCCGGGGTGCAGTTGTCGACCGGCGGCAGCACGTTGGACCTGCTGGCCTCCGCGACGTACCAGGTGGGCGTGTCGACGACGGCGCTGTTCGAGGGGATGGCGCTCGGCTGCCGGACTGCCGTGGCCGACCTGCCGGGACACGAGTACTTGGAGCCCGCCATCGCGCAAGGGCACGCAGTGCTGATGTCGCACCCCAGACAGCTCCTCAGCGCGCCGCTGTGCGCGACTCCGGAGGTCTACTACGCCCCGAGCGACCTGCTACGGCTGACGGCCGATCAGGCCGAGTAGGCGGTCCTGGAGCGGCGCGTCCACGGAGACCTCGACCTCCGGACCGAACACCTCGATCCCCTCCCCGAACGCGCCCGGCGTGCGGAACTGCTCCATCACCTCAGCCGGGATGGCCGCCGTACTGGCCCAGATCCGCTCCACGTCGACGGGATCCATCGTCTCGTCCTGACCGGTGGCGCGGGCCAGGTCCCAGCCGTGCAGGACCAGGTCGTCGGAGACCACCTCGTCGACGTGGCGCTCGGCGGTCATCCGTCCGCTCGGAGTCTCGGTCTCGGTGAGCGCCAGCACCGGGTCCTCCAGGACGTCC
Organism: Kribbella pittospori; assembly: GCF_004331465.1. GTDB lineage: Bacteria > Actinomycetota > Actinomycetes > Propionibacteriales > Kribbellaceae > Kribbella > Kribbella pittospori. The sequence continues at coordinate 348,562 of NZ_SJKB01000009.1, read as the reverse complement.
TCGATCGCCGCCCGCGCCTCCTGGAACGCCGTCAACGGGTCGTCCGACGGCTCGAGCTTGCGGGCGACCGGGATCAGCATCACCCCGTGCATCGTGACGATGTGGTCGACCACGTCCTTGGCCGTCCACAGCTCGCACGGCGACGGGTTGTCCCACTGTTCCGGTCGTACCGCCGCGACCTTCCGCTCGAACGCCTCGGCGCGCCGCCGGTACCGCTCCGCGATCTCACCCATCTCCGCATGGTGCCGTGCGGACCGGCCGCGGGGAAGACCCGGTTTCTGTCGGCGGTCGCTTCTAGGGTCTTCGGCATGCGGCGTGTGGAACTGGGGCGGACCGGGTTGACGGTGAGCAGGCTGGGGCTGGGGCTCGCCTCCATCGGCGGGATGTTCGCCGCGGTTCCGCAGGCGCAGGCGGTCGCGACCATCGACTGCGCCTGGGAGCTCGGCGTCCGGCTCTTCGACACGGCTCCGGTGTACGGGTACGGCGTCTCGGAGCAGCGGGCCGGGCTCGCGCTGCGCGGGCGACCGCGGGACGACTTCGTGCTCTGCAGCAAAGTGGGCCGGCTGATCGAGCCAGGCGGGCCGGACATCCAGCCGATCTGGGCGGACCCGCCACCTGGTCTAGGTCCACGGCTGGACTATTCGTACGGCGCGGTGATGCGGTCGTTCGAGGCGAGTCTGGAGCGGATGGGCATCGACCGGATCGACGTTCTGCACATCCACGACCCGGACCTCGACTACGTGGCTGCGTCGACCGAGGCGATGCGGGCGCTGGCCGAGCTCCGCGGGCGCGGCACGATCCGCGCGATCTCGCTCGGGGTGAACCACGCGGACGTCGCAGCACGGTTCCTCAGCGAGACGGGTGCGGACGGCCCCGACTGCATCCTGCTCGCCGGTCGGTACACGCTGCTCGACCAGTCCGGGGCCGACGAGCTACTACCGCTGTGCGAGAAGTACGGCGTGAGTGTGCTCGCGGCCGGCGTGTTCCAGGGCGGCGTACTGGCTGACACCGCGGACGGCGCACCGCATGGGTACGCCCGAGTGCCAGCTGCACTACTGGAGCGGATCGCGCGACTGCGGGAGCTGTGCCACGAGTACGACGTACCGCTGCTGGCTGCCGCGGTCCAGTTCCCGCTCACGCATCCCGCCGTGCCAGCGGTCGTGGTCGGGGCACGAAGCCCGCGGGAGATCATCGAGGTCGCGGGGTGGATGGAGCATGAGATCCCACCCGCGTTCTGGACAGCACTAAGGTCTGCCGTATGAGGTACATGCTGCTTCACAAGACCAACGACAACCTCGAGGCCGGGAACCCGCCGGACCCGGAGATGCTGGCCCGGGCGGACGCGGTTCTCGAGGAGATGCGCCAGGCCGGCGTACTGCTCGTCGCCGAGGGGCTGATGCCGAGCGCCCGCGGTGCCCGGGTGACGTTCCCTCGCCCCGGCGAGCCGCGCGTCATGGACGGGCCGTTCACCGAGACCAAGGAGCTCGTCGCCGGGGTCTCGATCATCCGCGTCGACTCCAAGCAGGAGGCGGTCCAATGGGCCCTCCGCTTCGCCGAGGCCGACCCGAACACGCCGATCGACATCCTCGAACTAGCCGGCTAGCGTCACGGGCGCCGTCAGGCGGATTACGTGAGGATGCCTTCCTCGGCGGTGACCAGGGAGTCGATTCCTTTCAGGACAGGTTGGTGGCGGCCCACGTGGTGATGTCTTCGTGGCGGATGGCAGCGGCCATCAGATCGGGGAAGCGGTCCGGGGTGCAGGCGAACGTCGGGATGCCGAGCGCGGTCAGCGCGGCCGCGTTCTCCGGGTCGTACGACGGCGTACCCGAGTCGGCCAACGCCAGCAGGGCGATCACCTGTACGCCGGACTCGGTCAGAGTGCGGGCGCGACGGAGCATCTCCTCGCGGACGCCGCCTTCGTACAGGTCCGAGATCAGCACCAGCACGGTCTCGGCCGGCTTGGTGACCAACTCCTCGCAATACGCGAGCGCGCGATTGATGTCCGTCCCGCCGCCGAGCTGAGTCCCGAACAGTACGTCGACCGGGTCCTCCAACTGATCGGTCAGGTCGACGACCGCGGTATCGAAGACAACCAGCGACGTCCGGAGCGTGCGGATCGACCCGAGCACCGCGCCGAACAGCGACGCGTACACCACAGACTCCGCCATCGACCCCGACTGGTCGATCGCCAGCACGATGTCGCGCTGGACACTGTGGTTGCGTCGCGCGTACCCGACCAGCCGGTCAGGCACGATCGTGCCGAGCGCCGGCGAGAAGTGCTTGAGGTTCGCGCGGATGGTCCGGTCCCAGTCGATGTCCGAGTGCCGCGGCCGACCGGTCCGCCCAGCCCGATCCAAGGCGCCGGTGACCGCGGCCCGGGTCCGCTCGGCCAGCCGCGCCTCCAACTCGGCGACGACCCGCCCGACCACCTCACGCGCGGTCTGCTTGGTCTCCTCCGGCATCACCTCGTTGAGCGCGAGCAACGTGCTGACCAGGTGCACGTCCGGCTCGACGGCGCCGAGCAGCTCGGGCTCCATCAGCATCCGCGTGATGCCGAGCCGCTCGACCGCGTCCCGCTGCATCACCTGTACGACGGTGCTCGGGAAGTACTGCCGAATATCCCCCAGCCACCGCGCCACCCGCGGCGCCGACGAACCGAGCCCGGCCGACCGCCCCGGCCCCTGCTCTCCCGGCTCCGCGTCGTACAGCGCGGCGAGCGCCGCGTCGACCGACCGGTCCTGCGTGGACAGCGTCGTACCCGTCTCCGGCTCGGCGTCGCTGCCCAGCACGAGCCGCCAGCGGCGCATCCTCTCGTCGTTCATGAGACCCCCAGCAACTGCGCGACGACGGGCAGCACGGACGCCGCCAGCTCGGTGTCCAGGTCGTTGTCGTCAGCAACAACCAGCGCGGCCGGGTCGGCGAGGGCGCGCGCCCGCGTCCCGATCGACCGCCGTTCTGGCGACGCGAAGGTGCCGAAGGTACGGCGGAGCAGCGGCAGCACCTCGACGAACGCGTCGTCCGGGATCGCACCCAACCACGCATCCACCAACGCCAGCAGCCGTTCGTCGTGCACCAGCAGCAGACCGCCACCCGCGAGGAATCCCTCGACATACCCGGCCGCATCGGCGGTCGGCGTACCCGGGGACAGCGAACGCCCCAGCCGCAACGCGACCTCGTGATCCGGCAGCCGCGACGTGTCCAGCATCAACCGGGTCAGCCGCCCGCGGATCAGCGGCGGCACCGAGGTCCGATCGCTCAAACCCTCCAAGGTGTTCAGCCACTCCGACCGCACATCCTCGGCCAGCAAGGCGGTCGCATCCTGCACACCGTCGATCAACTCCTGCACGGCCGCAGCCGCATCGGGATCAAGACCATGAACGGTCCGCCCGAGCCCGGCACAGATCCGCGACACCATCCGCCCCGCAACAGCACCCAACCCGGCTGTGTCAGTCCCGCGTACGTCGCCGTACCGCGAAGAGCGCGCCAGCGCGGGCAGCGCGGCCATCAGGTGACCGACATCGGCATCGGCCGCCGCACGAGTGTCGACGCCGCGTAGCAACTCCGGGAGAGCGTCCTCGAGGTCGGCCAGCAGAGACTTCTCCAGAGCCGCGGTGACATCGGCCAACGTCGATGCGTCGCCCGCAACGCGCAGCATCACGGTGGTCGCGGCACCGATCACCGTCGTACCGTGCGCGCCCGCAGCGACCAGCTCGACCTCAAGGCCTGGATCCCAGGTCATCCGCCACATCTCGCGGAACGTGCCCTGCGCGCGGCGCTCATCGGTCGCCGGAACACCCCAGTGCACCCCGAGAATCCGCAACCGGTGCAGCAATCGCGACTTGTCGAGGTCGTTCGGCTTCCGCAGATCGAGCTCGATCACGCGCTCGGTCGCGTCCCGCTTCATCCGCAGCCGCCGCGCCTGCGCCGCAAGGTCCGCCGCCACCGGCGCCTGCGGCGTCTCCACCGGCACCGACCCCAGCAGCTCACCGACCACCGCTTCCCGGGTGACCAGATCAAGCAGTACGTCGTTCCCGCCGCACAGCACTGCCCGCGTCGCCTCGGTGACCTCGCTCAACCCGGCCAGCGGACGTCCGCGCAAGGCCGCCAGAGTGTCGGCGAGCCGGACTGCCTCGATCACGTGGGCGCTGGAGACGGGGAGGTCCTCGGCCCGCAGTACGCGAGCGACCTTCGACAGCCAGCGGGTGGTGATCTGGTCCGGCGCGGTGAACAGGTGGTGGTACCAACCGGGTGACGTGATGCCGGCGCCGTACCCGCTCGCCGCCGCCAGCCGCCCGTGCGTCCACGGCACCCAGGTGCACGCAACCTTCCGCTTCGGCAGGCCCTTCAGGATCCGCTGATCGTGTGTTGCGGGAGGCAACGGAATCTCGAGCGCCGGCACGTGCCAGGCGCCGCAGATCACCGCGATCCGCTCGTACCCCTCACGCAAAGCCTTGCGCAGCACGGTCCGCATGTACGCCTCGCGCTGCGCCTCCCGACCGGTCGCCTCCTCGCCGTGCCGCAACTCACGCATCGCGTCGGCGATCACCGTGAACGGCTCGGCCCCCTCACGCCGCGACTCGATCACGTCGTCCCACCAGCGCTCGGGATCGTCGTAACCACCCGCGTTCGCCAACGTGGCCAGCGGATCGATCGACATCGCCCGCCGCCCGTCACCACCGGACGACGCGAACTGCTGCGCGGCGGGCAGGTCGCAGAACCGCACCGGAACACCGGCATCCAGCGCGTACTTGATCGCCTGCCACTCGGGACTGAACACGGCGAACGGCCAGAACGCCGCCCGGGTCGAGTCGTCGACCGCGTAGGCCAGCAGCGCGACCGGTGGCTCCATCTCGTCCGACGCGGCCAGCTCCACTACCTTGTCGGCCTCCGGCGGTCCCTCGATCAGCACCACATCCGGCTGGATCTCGCCGAGCGCGGTCGCCACCGCCCGCGCCGACCCCGGCCCGTGATGCCGAATCCCCAGCAGGTGAACAGTCATCCGTTGAGCTCTCGGCAGGCTCGGTAGAACGGTGCCCAGTCGTCCCGTTCGCGGACGACGGTCTCCAGGTACTCCGACCAAACCACGCGGTCCGCCGACGGATCCTTGATGACGGCTCCGAGGATTCCGCCGGCCACGTCGGTCGGACGCAGTACGCCGTCCCCGAAGTGCGCGGCGAGCGCGAGACCACCGGTGACGACGCTGATCGCCTCCGCGGTGGACAGCGTGGCCGACGGGGACTTGACCGCGGTCCGGCCGTCCTCGGTCCGGCCCGATCGCAGCTCGCGGAAGATCGTCACCACTCGGCGGATCTCGTCAAGCGCGTCGTCCGGCTGCGGCAACTCCAGCGCCGACCCGAGCTGCGCGACCCGGCGGGAGACGATCTCCACCTCATCCTCGGCGGAGTCGGGGAGCGGGAGTACGACGGTGTTGAACCGGCGCCGCAGCGCGCTGGACAGTTCATTGACGCCCTTGTCGCGATCGTTGGCGGTGGCGATCACGTTGAAACCCTTGCGGGCCTGGACTTCCGTGGCCAGCTCGGACACCGGCAGCGTCTTCTCGGACAGGATCGTGATCAGCGCGTCCTGGACGTCGGACGGCATCCGGGTCAGCTCCTCGATCCGGGCGATCTTCGCCTCGGTCATCGCCCGCTGCACCGGACTCGGCACCAGCGCCGCCTCACTGGGGCCCTGGGCAATCAACTGCGCGTAGTTCCAGCCGTAGCGGATCGACTCCTCCGCCGTACCCGCAGTCCCCTGCACGAGCAGGGTCGAGTCACCGCTGATCGCCGCGGCGAGGTGCTCGCTGACCCACGTCTTCGCCGTCCCCGGTACGCCGAGCAGCAACAGCGCGCGGTCCGTCGCGAGCGTCGCCACCGCGACCTCGATCAGCCGGCGCGGACCGACGTACTTCGGTGAGATCTCCGTGTCACCGGCCCGTCCACCGAGCAGGTAGGTCACCACCGCCGAGGGCGACAGCCGCCAGGCCGGCGGGCGGGCGCGATCGTCCGCCGCTGCCAGTGCGGCGAGCTCGTCGGCGTACTCCTCTTCCGCGTGCGGCCGCAGTACTTCAGTGGTCATGACAGCTCCTCGTACATCTCACGTCGGAAGATCAGGGTCTCCACCAGCCGCCGGCGCCAGGTGTCTTCCTCGCCGGTCGGCTCCCGGGTGATCGGATGATCCAGTACGTCGGCCGGCGCGGCGCGGGCCGTGATGCTCGCCAGCCGGGCCCAGGCACGGGCGGTGCCCACCTTGGCCAGTTGGTCCAGGATCATGGTCGCGAGCGACGACGGCCACGGCACCGGCAGTCCACCCACCAACTCGGCGACATCCACGGTGGTTCGGAGCGCCTCCACGGCCCGCGCCCACTCGTCCGGAGGCAGCAACCGCAGCAGCTCCGCCGGGCTCCGGCTGCCGGTCGATGCCTCGGACCGCAGCAAACTCCGAGCCCAGTCCGCCGAACCCTCCCGGATCGTGGCTTCCGTCCAAGCTGCCTGCAGTACGTCGGGCGAACAGCCCTCCACCGGTGTCTGCAACCAGCTGAGATCCATCACGGACAAGGGCGTGTTGGCAACGATCTGCAGGAACCACCACGCGCGCTTGCCGATTCCCTCGGGGTTCTCCGAGGTGATCCCGTCGCGCTCCATCGACGCACTCAGCCGCCGCGGCAGGTCAACCGCGATCACCCCCTGGCTGACTGTCAGATGCGACCACATCCGCTCGGCCATCCGTTCGCCAAACCGAGAACCCGGGACGCGCGCGAGCAGTCGGGCCGCGCCCCGGCGTACTTCCTTGGACCGGTCGTCGAGCGCGGCCTCGAGGAAGTCTTCGTCGTGCTTGGACAATCCATCCGTGAGCAGACCGAGGAAGTCCGCACGAGTCGCGGCAGACTCAGTCGGCCAGACCTCGCTCAGCGCCTCCCGGGCCGCGTCCGGATCATGCTGCCGCAGACCGCGCAACCAGCTCCGGCGCTGGATCGCGTTGCCATGCGTCCACAGCTCAGGATCGTTGCTCTCGACAACCGCTGCGTGGAGGAAGCGCCACTCCGGATTCAGATCGGCCAACCACGCGGCCCGCCGACCGGCAGCGGCGATCACGAGCGGCCGGTACTCCGCTCTGTTGCGGGCATAGTCGGCCAACGCCGGAAGGTGTTCCGGCGGCACGCCCCAACCGCGTGCGTCGGCGGTACGCAGCCACTCTCCGAGCGCCGTCGTCTGGAATCCACCAAGCATCGCGGCCAGCCGCCGGATCGCGACCGGTCTGGGCAACGGCCGGTCCTCACCTGATGCCACCGGCAACGGTTCGAGCTCCTGCAGCGGCTTGCGTCCGGCTCGCTTGTAGACGGTCGCGAGCGCGGCCGCGTCGAGCAGACCACCATCGCCCAGCCGTTCCTGGATGTGCTCCGGCAACTCCTCGAAGTGCACCGGCCGTCGGCCTGTACCCAGCAACGCCGAGCTGACCAGCCCGTCCCAGCCCTTCACAGGATCACCGGCCGATCGCGATGCCAGCAGGTCATCGGCCGAAAGCCTGCACGGTTCCACTCGCCGGCGACGGTGACCGGATCGCCTGCCGACACCGCCAGCAGCTTCCACGGATCCACGCCAGGCAGGATCTCCAGCCCATCCCCGGAGTCGTCCACCAGCGCCCATCCCTCGCCGTACTGGGCCGGACGCACGTCCTGCAGGACCAACGGCCAGCGCTCGTTCCAGGGGTCGGCGGCGACGGATTCGACGTACGACGCCAAGGCCTGACGGGCGGTGAGTCCGGTTGGTTTCGGTGCGGGCAGGCGCGGTGCGGTCTGGGTGAGCAGGGCACGCATCGGGAGAGCGCCGGGGTAGAAGGACAGTGCTCCGGGGACGTACTCGCCCGGTCGGGCCGGGAGCGGATCGAGCGGGCGTCCGGCGGCGGCGAAGGTGAGGATCAGGCCGAGTCGTCCGGTTGTTGCCCCACGCAACCAGACACGCCGGACCGTGAGGCGCTCGTCGGGCTCGATCACGCGACCGAGGGCGAGCCAGTCGTCCTCGACCTTCTCCCCTTCGACCAGCACGCGGGCCGTCTCGACAGTCCAGCCGATCCGCGACTGCACGGTGTCGGCCAGCGACGGCGGGAGGTCGGCGAGGCGGCCGTGTGCCGAGACGATCAGATGGATGAGGGACAGCTCCTCGAGCAGCTCACCCGGCCAGCCGTGACCACGGCCGACGACGCCGGCGGCACGACGTACCGCTCCTGCGACTCCTGGCGCTTGCGCGTCCACCATGCGCGCCGCGAGTCGGCTCAGCTCGGTGTACGCACGCTGGTCGAACCCACCCAGTCCCTGCCGGACCTGGTCGTCCAACCAACTCGACAGCTCGGCCATGCCGGCCGACACCCGGTCGGCGCGTCTCGAGGCACGCTGTTGCGCGGCCAGAGGATCGGCGACCTCACCCGGCTTGCGCTCCGGCCGCTCGGCCCGGGCCGCTCGCTGATCCACCCACGAGCTCACCCACTCCGGCTCCTCACCGCCCTGGACCTCGCCGGCCGCCCACAGCAACAGCAACCCGAGCGCATGCTTGCACGGAAACTTGCGGCTCGGACACGAGCACTTGTACGCCGGCCCAGTCGGATCAACCGTGGTCTGGTACGGCGCCTTGCCGCTCCCCTGGCACAGTCCCCACACCGCCCGATCGGACGCCCCGGTCCCGGACCACTTCTCCGGCCGGGCCTGCGACTGTCCAGCCTTCGCGGACGCAGAATCAGGCGCCAGTCCCAGCACCTGCTCCACGTCCCACGGCCCCACGGCACTCCTCGCTCCCGACGCTCTCCCTCGGAAGCATGCCACCCAGCCCCGACATCACCCCGGGCCGGTGGGGCATACGGACAGGAGGTGTCCAGCTCAGTTCCGCACCGAGCCACCTCGGCCACGCCTGGGAACAGCGCTGAGACCCCCACACCTCCTGTCGAGCTGTCCGCGCCGACCTCCTACCCGAAGGCCTGGCGCTCCTGCACCTCAGCGCTCGGATAGCCGTTCCCGGTCGGGCGCGGCGCAGGCGGAGCAGCTGGAGTGGTCGGGCGCGGTGCAGGCGGGGCAGCTGGGGTGGTGGGACCGGGGGTTGGCGGGGGTGGTGGGGTGTTGGAGAGCCCGTCGCGGATGGTGCCGAGGAGACGTTGCTCGACCGCCTCCAGCTCGGCGATCCGGGCCCGGACCTCCTGCTCCTCCGCGCGGGCCTCGGCCAGGACCTGGTCCGCTTCGGACTTCGCGGCCTCGCGGACGTGGTCGGCCTCGGTCTTGGCGGTTTCGCGGAGGTGATCCGCGGTGCGCTGGCTCGCGCTGAGGACGCTGAGTTCGTAGCGCCGCAGTTCGTCGACCAACTCGCCGGCGGGCCGCTGAGAGTCCAGGATGGCGGCAGCCGGTTGGGGAACCCCATCGGGAAGGGCGGACTCCAGGGCAGCGATCTGCTGGTCGACCCGGGTGAAGAGGTCGGCAACGTCGGTGCGCATCTGACGGATCACCGTGGAAGCGGCCTGGACCCGCTCGTTGGCCTCGCGTTCCCGCTCCCGGGCGGTCCGCTCGGCCGAGGTGATCACGTCCAGCGCCACCACAGCCGCCCGCTCCGCCGGATCATCCGGCACCTCAGGAGCGTGGCCGGCAGGCTGCTCCTCCTCCGAAGAGGTCATCCCGACCGTCCGCCGCAGCGGCACCTCGCGGATGAACAGTACGGCGAGCAGGCTGACCACCGCCGAGCACGCCGCGATCACAAAGATCCGCCCGGTCGCATCGCCGTACGCGTGCCGCACGATCTCGGCGACCGGCGCCGGCAACGAGTTGACGTCGAGCACACTCCCGCCACCCCCGCTCTGCGCCGCCGCGGCCGCCTCAGGCCCGAGGGCGCGCAGGTTCTCGGCGATCAGCTCGGTGACCCGGGTCGCCAGCACCGCACCGAGCACGGAGACACCGACAGCACCACCGAGGCTGCGGAAGAACGTGACCGTGGCGCTCGACGCACCGACCTGGCTGACGTCGACGGTGTTCTGTACGGCGAGCACCAGGTTCTGCATCATCATGCCCATGCCGATGCCCATCGACAGCATGCCGCAGCCGACGTACCAGTACGGCGACGTGTGGTCGATGGTCCCCAGCACCGCGAGCCCCGCGGTGAGGAACAGCCCACCGAGCACGAGGTACCGCTTCCACTTGCCGAACCGGGTGATCAACTGCCCGGACCCGACCGACCCGAGGAACGAGCCGAACATCATCGGGATCGTCAGCAACCCGGCCTCGGTGGGGCTGTAGCCGCGGGCGACCTGGAAGTACTGCCCGAGGAAGACCGCGCTGCCGAACATCGCGATGCCGACCGCAAGGCTGGCCAGGATCGCCAGCGCGGTGGTGCGTTCGCGGACCACCTGTACCGGGACGAGCGGCTCGCGCGCATGGGTCTCGACGATCACGGCCAGGATGGCCAGCAGCGCCGTACCGCCCAGGTAGGCGCCGGTCTGCCAGGACCACCACGGGAAGTGCTCGCCGGCGAACGACACCCAGATCAGCGGCAGGCTCGCCGCGCCCGCGATCAGGAAGGCGCCGAAGTAGTCGAGCTTCACCTTGCGCTTGACGAGTGGCAGGTGCAGGTACCGCTGCAGCACGATCAGCGAAAGTACGGCGAGCGGCACACAGACGTAGAAGCACCAGCGCCAGCCGAGCCACGAGGTGTCGACGATGACACCACCGACCAGCGGGCCGGACACGGTGGCGACCGCCATCACCGCACCCATGTAGCCGGAGTACCGGCCACGACTGCGGGGCGGGATCGCGGCACCGACGATCGCCTGCGCGAGCGCCATCAGGCCGCCCATCGCCAGGCCCTGCAGGACCCGGGCACCGATCAGGAACGGGACGTTGTGCGCCGCGCCGGCCAGCGCGGAGCCGACCACGAACATGATGATCGCAAGCTGGACGAGCAGCTTCTTGCTCATCAGGTCGGACAGCTTGCCCCAGACCGGCGTCGACACGGTCATCGCGAGCAGGCTGGCGGTGACGACCCAGGTGTACTGCGTCTGGGTGCCGTGCAGGTCGGCGATGATCGTCGGCAGGGCGTTGCTGACGATGGTCGAGCTGAGCACCGCGGTGAACAGCGCCGCGAGCAGACCGGCCAGGATCTCCAGGATCTCGCGGTGCGTCAGCGCCGGATCCGAGCTGACGGCGGGCGGCGCCGGGCGGTCCTCGGCGTACATCGAGCGGTAGCGGGCGGGAGGTTGCTCGGGGGCGGCGGGATGGGCCGTCGCCGAGTCGATGGCCTCGGTCCGGGTGGCAGACATCGGGTTCCGTTCGTACGCGGGGTCGCTTCGGGGCCGGGGCAGCGGTCAGCACTGCTCCGGGGCGGAAACGGCCGGCACGTGTCCCGGCGTACCTGCGCACGCCCGGACACCGGGTCCTCACCCAGGCCTGGTTATGGTTGCAAGAACCAACGATAAGCCCGCTCCGTCAGCGACCGATCACCGGGCGCCACCATCCGCCCGCGTCTTTTCCTGAGACAACCTCTCCTCGGGAGAGGGTTTTCCGCATACGATCCGGGCTGTTGAGAGATCAACAGCCACCCCGGCGGTGCTGTCAGGGCCCGCCGGGGTTCTCAGCCGAAGGCCCGTACCAGTACGTCGAGACAGACCTGCGCCTCGCCCGCCGCGACCACGAGATTGCCCGGCGCGGACAGCGCCGGCGCGAACGGCCCCATCCACAAGGCGCCCTCGGCTGGTTCACACGACGTTCCGTACACCACGGTCCAGGCCGGCGCACCGGTCGACATCTCGACGACCGTGTCCTCCAGGTTGTCCACCGGACGACCCACCATCGGTTCGAATCCGGCCTCCCGGCAGGCGCCGACCACGTGCTCGAGCAGCCACGGATCGGGCGGCAACCGCAACGGCAGACCCGCCAGATCGACGAGCTTCACGCCGTCGTCAGCCCGGTACGTCGATGGCACCAGGACGGACAGCGGATCGCGCCAGAGCTCGACCACCTGGAGATCGGCCGCAGCCACGTCGCCTCGGACGAACGCAACGTCGAGCTCACCCGCGCGCAGCGCCTCGAGGTGATCCGCGGCCGAGCCGGAGCTGAGCTTGATCTCGATGCCCGGACTGTCCGACCGCAGTACGGCCAGCCCACGCTCGAGCCGATCTCGCAGTCCCTGCGCGGTCCCGATCCGCAGTACGCCGCTCTGTCCGGAAACCAGCTCCGCAGCGACTTCGGTGGCGCGGTCGGCGGCCGCGAGGATCGTCCGTGCCTCGCGCAGCATCCGCTCGCCGTCACCGGTCAGCCGGACGTGGCGGGAGGACCGGTCGAGCAGTTTCAGGCCGAGCTCACGTTCCAGCCGGGCCACCTGCTGGCTGACCGCGGGCTGGACGATGTTGAGCCGCTCGGCGGCCTTGCCGAAGTGAAGTTCCTCGGCGACCGTGACGAAGTACCGCAGCTGCCGTAGCTCCATCGGGGGCCTCCAGCGATCACGAGTCGTTATCGCTGCCCAGCGTAATCGGGTCTTGGTCACCGGTCCCCGGACTCGTTGACTGATGGACATGAGACTCGGACTGTGGATCGACGAAGAGAACCTGCGCATCGACCAGGTGGGCGCGGCCGCGAAGGCCGCCGAGGAGCACGGCATCGACCGGATCTGGTTCAGCCAACGGCTCGGGTGGGACGCACTCACGCTGATCGCGGGCGCGGCGCCGTACACCTCGACCATCCAGTTCGCGGTCGGCATCGTGCCGGTGTACCCGCGGCACCCGCTCGCGCTGGCCGCGCAAGCGCTCAGCGTGCAGGCGGTGATCGGCAACCGGCTGACGCTCGGGATCGGGTCGAGTCACCCGCAGATCATCGAGGGCATGTTCGGGCTGTCGATGGAACAGCCGGCCCGCTTCATGCGCGAGTACGTCGAAGCCCTCGGTCCACTGCTGACCGGCGAGCCGGTCGCCTACGAAGGCGAGAAGCTCACCGCCCGCGGACACATCGAGATCCTCGGAACCGAGGCACCGGAACTCATTCTCGCCGCGCTAGGTCCGCGGATGCTGAAGATCGCAGGCGAGTTGACGGCCGGTACGACGACCAGCTGGGTCGGACCGGAGGTGATCGAGAGCTTCATCCGGCCGACGATCGATCAGGCCGCGTCGGCTGCCGGTCGCCCGCAACCACAGATCATCGCCGGCGCGTGCGTCGCGGTCACCGACGATCCGGATGCGACCCGCGAGTGGATCCGGGCCCACTACGGTCCGGCAGGCGACATGCCCTCGTACAGAGCAGTTCTGGATCGCGGCGGCAAGGCGGGGCCGGAGGACACCGCCGTACTGGGTGACGAGTCGGCCGTCGCGAAGGAGATCGAGCGGTTCGCGGACGCCGGAGCGACCGAGTTCCTGCTCTGCCCGGTCGGCACCGCTGAGGAGCGGGAGCGGACGATCAGGTTCGCGCACGACTATGCGAGCGGATTGAAATGAGTTCGGACGCATTGGCCTTCGCGTGCTCCCGCCAGCCGGGTACGGCGACGTCGAGCCTGGCGAGGTGGCGGGAGACCGCGTCCGGCGGAGTGAAGCAGTAGCCACTACCGAACACGAGACGATCGGCGCTGTCGGATGCGGATGCGCCGGCGGCGTCGTACCAGAGAGTCTGCAGTTGGGAGGCAACGCTGGGCAGACCGCCGGACGGGGGTGTGAACGTTGACTGGAAGAGATCCAGGCGGTCGGCGATCATCGGGAGAGCACCGTCGGGCGAGACGATGAAGCGGATGTCGGGGTAGCGGGCGAACACCCCGGTCAGTGCGAGGTCGGTGACCGCCCGCGCGCTGTCGAAGCCGAACTCGATCATCGGCCGCGGCCGGTCCAGGGCGACCTGTCGCCACTGCGGCGGCGAGGTCGGGTGCAGCAACACCACCGCCGACCTGTCGTTCAGCGCATGCCACAACGGCTCCCAGGACGGCTCACCCGGGTACTGACCGCCCGCGTTGCTCATCAGTACGACGCCATCCGCGTGCAGGACGTCGTACACGTAATCGAGCTCGACCAGGGCGCCCTCGACATCCGGCAGCGGCAGGCTGGCGAAGGAGCCGAACCGTCCCGGATGGTCCCGGCCCAGCTCGGCCGCGGCCTCGTTCATCCGCCGGGCCAGCACCTGCGCCCGGAAGTCGTCGCCGAAGTGCACCCCCGGCGACGACACGGACAGCAGGGCGGTCGCGATCTCGTTCCGGTCCATCAGATCGAGCTGCTTGCGGACGCTCCACTCCGGCCAGCCGGGCATCCCGTCTGGACGAAGATGCCCGGCGCGTTCCGCCGCTGCCACGTACTCCGGCAGCAGGAAGTGCGAGTGGAGGTCAACTAATCCGGTCATGCCGCCGGGTGGAGGAGGTCGTCCAGGCCGATCCGCCGGAGCAGTTCGGCGCGGACCCGGTCAGCCACCCCGTTCACCACTGCGGCACCGTCGTCGGACGGGTCGATGTGCACCCGGAACGGCCGCCGGCCCTTCTCGGTGCCGACCACGGTGACGATCTCCTTGGCGACCTCGGCGACATCGGCCCAGGACGGCTCGAGCTCGGCGAGCTTCTGGCTGACCTGCTCCATCAGACCGGCGTACTTCGTCTCGTACGCAGACACGATGTCCGTGTCGGCCGGCTTGCCGCTGTGGGCGAAGTGGTTGGTGCCGTGGGTGAAAGCGCCGGGTACGAGGATTGTCGTCTCGATCCCGAAGCGGGCGACCTCCAGCGCGTAGCTCTGCGCCAGCGCGTCCATCGCCGCCTTCGCCGCGAAGTACGGAGCCAGGTACGGCGGAGTCCCGCCGCGGGTGCTCGAGCTGCCGACCCACACCATCAGCCCGTCCTGCTGTCCACGCATCTGCGGGAGTGCGGCGCGATTGAGTCGCTGCGTGCCCACCACGTTGGTGTCGTACAGGTCGGCCAACTGCTCCGGCGTGAACGCTTCGGCCGGGCCGGTGACCATGTGGCCGGCGTTGTGCACGAGTACGTCGAGTCGACCGGTCTCACTGACCACCGTGTCGACGGCCTGGCGGCTCGACTCGTCCGAGCTGATGTCCAGCTCGACGGGTCGGAGGTCGACGTTGTGCTCGGCCGCGTACTGCTTGGCGTCGGAGGCGGCGGCCGTGTTCCGGCCGTTGAGGTCGCGCATTCCGGCGTACACGAGGTGGCCGGCGTCGGCGAGGGCGCGGGCGGTGAGGGCACCGAAGCCGCTCGACGCTCCACTGATCAGGACTGTCTTGCTCATGACGGTCTTCCTTTCGAAATCAGCGGGTTTACGCGGCCGAGCCGCCGTTGGCGTAGATGACCTGGCCGTTGATCCAGCGGGCCGGACCGGCCAGGAAGGCGATGATCTCGGCGATGTCGGACGGCTCGCCCAGGCGCTCCAGCGGCGGCTCGGCGGCGATCCGGTCGATCAGTTCCTGCGGCTTGCCCTCGAAGAACAGCCGGGTCGCGGTCGGACCGGGGGCGACGGTGTTGACGGTGATGTCACGGCCGCGCAGTTCGCGGGCCAGGATCAGGGTGATGGCCTCGACGCCGCCCTTGGTGGCGGAGTAGGCGGAGTAGCCGGGCCGGGCCAGCTTGGTCAGCGAGCTGGAGATGTTCACGATCGCGCCGCCGTTGCGTACCCGCCGGACGGCCTGCTGGTCGACCACGATGGTGCCGCGCAGGTTGGTCCGCACGACCCGGTCGAAGACCTCCAGGTCGAGATCGGCCAGCGGCGACAGCGGCATGATCCCGGCCGCGTGCACGACCACGTCGACCCCGCCGAACTCCTGCTCGGTCCGGTCGAACAGCGCGGCCACCGCGGTCTCGTCCGCGACGTCGGCCTGCACCGCGATCCCGCGGCCGCCGGCCTGCTCGACCTCCTTGACGGCCTCTTCCCCCGCCGCCTGGTTGCCGCCGTACACGATCACCACCGCGTAGCCGTCGCGGCCCAGCCGGGCCGCCGCCTCGCGGCCGATGCCACTGGATCCGCCGGTCACGATGGCGACCCGCTCGGTGGTGGTGTTCTCGGTCATCGTCCTGCTCCTCGATGTCGGTGCCTGGTCTTGCTGACACCTAAATCGTGCTCCGCAGGATGGATCAAGTCCAACGACTCAAGTCGATGGGTGAATCAATTCTGTTGATGTACGTCGGCACCTGGTTCGGTGCCGGACGGATGCCGGAGATGGGTGCTGACCAGACCGAGGAGGGCCCGCAGCGCGGCGGTCGGTTTCCGCTTCTTCAGCGTGGCCATGTACAGCGACCACTGGAACGATTCGCCGGTGATCGCCACGACCCGGATCGCCTTCTGATCCGCGACGGCGTACCCGGGCAGGATGCCGAGGCCGACGCCGTGCCGGACGAACTCGACGCCGTTCTCGATGCCGAGTGCCTCGACCACCACGTGCCGCCCGATCCCGGCCGCCTCGAAGGTCTGGTCGATCATCGTCCGCGTCCCGAACCCGGGTGGGAAGTCGACGAACGCCTCGTCCGCGAGGTCGGCGAGCGTGACCGACCGTCGGCGCGCGAGCCGATGGCCGACCGGGACCGCGAGCACCTGCGGAACGCGGAGCAGTTCCCAGGCGGTCAACTCGCGCGGCACGCTGCCGGCAGCGATGCCGAGGAAGCCCACGTCGATGTCGCCGTTGCGCAGCGCGACGATCACTCCGGCCGATCCTTCGGCGTCGACCCGCAACTGGAGCTCGACGTTCGGGTACCGCCGGCGGAACTCACCCGCCGCCGCGGGCAGGTCGATCAGCCCGAGACCCGGCAGCAGACCGACCCGCACGGATCCGCGCATACCTGAACCGAGCTCGTCGACGACGTCACGCGCGCCCTGGACCGCGTCCATCACCGCGAGCGCTTCCGGCAGGAACGCCGTACCCGCCTCGGTCAGGACCACCCGCTGGGCGCTCCGCTCGAACAGCGTGACCCTGAGATCGCGTTCCAGCGCGGCGATCGCGGCACTGACCGCGCTCTGCACCACATGCAACCGCCGAGCGGCCAGCGTGAAACTGCGCTCGTGCGCCACTGCCACGAAGTACTCCAGCTGCCGCAACTCCACAGCCGAAGTCTGCCGCACCGCACGTCAAGAACGCCGGGCCCGCTCCGACCTGCCAGTGACGGAACTCCGGAGCGGTAAGGATGGCAACGTGACGAATCTTCAGGAGCAGGTGCAGCTGCGGGTCGACGAGCTGGCCGAGACCGAGATCGGACTGCAGGTGGCGGCGTACCAGAGCGGCGAACTGGTCGTCGATGCCGTCGTGGGAGTCGCCGACCCCGAGGCTCGGCGCCCGGTCACCGCTGACACGCTGTTCTTCAGCGCCTCCACCGGCAAGGGCGCGTCCGCCACCGTCGCGAATGTGCTGGTCGATCGTGGCGTCCTCGCGTACGACGCTCCGATCGCGGACGTCTGGCCCGAGTTCGCAGCGCACGGTAAGAAGAAGGCGACCCTGCGGCACGTGCTGACCCACTCGATCGGCCTGCCCGCGCTGCCATCGGACGCCACATCCGCGGACCTGGCCGACTGGACGAAGATCACGTCGTACCTCGCCGCGGCCGAGCCGTGGTGGGAGCCGGGCACGAAGACGGCCTACCACTCCGAGACCTTCGGCTACCTGGTCGGCGAGATCGTCCGTCGCACCACCGGCCGCACGATCTCCGACGTGCTGCGGGAGATCGCCGCGCCGCTCGGGATCGCCGACGAGGTGTACTTCGCCGTACCGCGAGACCAGCGGCACCGGGTCGCCAAACTGGTCGAGCCGGCCGGCGCAGAGGACACCTTTGCACAGTTGGCCCACATGTTCGCCGAGGTCGAGCCGCCGGCCGTCATGCCCCGCGCGGCACACGTCAACACCCCTGAGTATCTCGCCGCCGAGCTGCCCGCTCGCGGCATCCTGACCGCCCGCGGCATCGCCAAGCTGTACGCCGCTTTGATCGGTAAGGTCGACGGTGTCCGGCTGGTCCGGCCGGGAGCGATCGCGGAGATCACCGGTCCGGCCCTGGTCGCGAAGGACGAACTGCTCGGGAATCCGGCGACGTGGGCGCTCGGCTACCCGGTCGGCCGGCTCGGATCGACAGCGGAGGAGAGCCCGACGTCGTTCGGGATGCCGGGCATGGGTGGCAGCGTCGCCTGGGCCGATACGCGCTCAGGCGTGGCGTTCGCGTTGACCAGGACCTTGTTCGACCCGGCGCAGTCGGCGTCGGCGATCGAGATCGGCAACCTGGTTGCGCAATCTCTCTGCTGAAAACCCCTGCTGGGACTGTAATCCCTGCTGGGTAAGGGCTTTCAGGACCCGCGGACCGACTGCTGGTCGACCCAGACCAAGTGGCCGTGGTGGCTGACGAGAACCTCGTCGGCCCCGGCCGCTCCGGTCCGGCGGCCCAGCTCCTGGCCGGCGATCCAGCGACCGCCCATGCGGACCTGGACTGCCACGGGCCGGGCCGGGGAAGTGGCTACTGGCATGGCACCTGACTTCTGGACAGGGGCGGAAGCGGTGGGGTGGCGTCGTACTGCTGTGGGGTGGTGCTGAAGTCCGGTCATCGTCGCCCTCGCAAGGACACACAACCATCATCTGGGGGGCTGGTTGCTCAGCCAAAGGCCACCCTACAACCGAGAGATGACCCACCGTTAGCGGTAATTCGGATTGATCCGGAACCCCGAACCACCAGTCGGCGCGAGCCCTGAAACTAGTCGGCGCGACCGACGATCTGCTGCAGCGCCCAAGTGTTTCCGTCCGGGTCACTGAAGAAGACGAAGCGGCCCCACGGCATCTCCTGGACGTCCGACACCTCCACGCCGCGACCCGCCAGCTCGGCCCGGGCCGCGTCGGCGTCGGACACCACGATCTGCAGGCCGCGGACCGAGCCGGGCTCGGCCTGACCCATGCCGCTGCCGATCGCGATCGAGCAGGCCGACCCGGGCGGAGTGAGCTGAACGAACCTCAGTTCCTCGCTGACCTGATGGTCGTGATCGGCGACGAAGCCGACCTTGTCCGTGTAGAACGCCTTGGCCCGGTCAACGTCCGAAACCGGGACCGACACCAGCTCGAGCTTCCAGTCCATGGCGGAAACCTACTGCCGGCAAGATGCATAACCCAGGGTCGGTGGGGTAGAACTGTCAGCAGAAGTTCCTGACCGCGGTCCAGACATGTGCCGCGCCGTGACTCAGAGTCGCGAGGTCAGACATCATGAACACCGTTGCCAGCACCACCGCCGAGCCGCGCACCGATCGGAAACAGCGCAGAGACGGCGAGACCAGGTCCCTGCTGAGCCGGCGAGCAGCCAGCACCGACGAGAATCTCCGGCAGGCCCTCCTCGATCAAGCGATCGAACTCCACCTCGGAATCGCGCACAGCATCGCGTCGCGGTTCCGCGGTCGCGGCGTGGAGGCCGACGATCTGGACCAGGTCGCGTACCTGGGCCTGGTCAAGGCGGCCCGCAGCTACAACCCGGACGCGGACACGCCGTTCCTGGCGTACGCCGTACCGACCATCCGGGGCGAGGTGAAACGGTACTTCCGGGACTGCTCCTGGACGGTCCGGATCCCGCGCCGCCTGCAGGAACTGCAAGGATCCATCGCCTCGGTCCGGCCGCGGCTGGTGCAGGAACTGCACCGCGAGCCGACCCAGCAGGAGCTGGCCGACGAAATAGGGGCCCAGGTCAACGAAATCGAGGACGCCATCGCCGCCGACGGCTGCTTCTCGGTGCTGTCCCTGGACCGCCCGGTCGACGACGACTCGGTCGCGAACCTGGCCGACACGATCGCCGACTCCGACGACGCGGCGTTCGAGCGGACCGAGGCGGTCGCCGTCCTCGAGCCGGTGCTGAGCGCGCTCGCGCCGCGCGAGCGTAGGATTTTGGAACTACGGTTCGTCGAGGGTCACACCCAGGCGGACATCGGTGCCGAGATCGGAGTGAGCCAGATGCAGGTGTCCCGGTTGCTCCGCGGCATCCTCGACCGGCTGCGCGACCGGATCGAGCCGCCTGCGGCAGCCGCCGCTTGACCAACAAGCCGATCTTCGTGGTGCAGCTGCACGACGCCCGGCGGCTGCACTACGACATCCGGCTCGAGGTGGACGGCGTACTCAAGTCATGGGCGGTCCCGCGTGGACCGTCACTGGATCCGGTGGTGAAGCGGCTTGCCGTCTTCACCACCGACCACGACCTGGAGTACGCCTCCTACGAAGGCGTGCACGCCGATGCTCAGTATGGCAGTGGTGCCGTGATCGTCTGGGACGCCGGGATCTACACCAACCTGACCCGGGACGACCGGCACCAGTTGGTGGACCCGGCAGAGGCGATCGAACGCGGTCATTTCAAGGTTCAACTGCACGGCGTGAAACTCAACGGCGCTTGGGCCTTCACCCGCACCGGTGGGGACTGGTTGCTGGTGAAGGTCCGCGACGCCGCGGCCGATCCCGCGGTCGATCTGACGGTCACCGAGCCGCGGTCGGTTCTCAGCGGTCTGACCATCGAGGAGATGGCCGCGTCCTGACCGTTGCTCTTAGCATCGTGCTACCAGGTGTCGATGTGCACGATGTCGTCGAGCGGCTGACGGGCCGCAGGCTTGAAGTTGGTGCCGATCGTGTACGCGGTCGGGATCAGTGCTGTCTGGCGGATGTCCTCCGGCAGACCGAGCAGTTCGCCGACTTCCTGCTCGTAGTTCAGGTGCAGGGTCGTCCACGCCGTACCGAGTCCGCGGGCGCGTGCGGCCAGGCAGTAGCTCCACGCAGAGGGCAGGATGGAGCCCCACAACCCGGCCTGGTTGCCCGCCGGCAGGTTCTTCGCCTCCAGACACGGGATCACGAGGACGGGGACCTGCCCCATCCGCTCACCCAGATAGGCCACTCCATCCCCGATCCTGCGCTGGATCGGCCCGCGGACCGGGTCGTCGGCGTACAACTTCCCGGCGGCCCCGGACCCGGCCAGATACTTCTCGACCGCGAGCCGGTAGTACTCCCCGATCGCCGCTCGCTTCTCGGCGTCCGTGATCACCAGCCAGTGCCAGGTCTGCCGATTACTCCCCGACGGCGCCTGCAACGCGACCTCGATGCACTCCCGGATCAGCTCGGCCGGAACCGGCTTCTCCAGGTCCAGCCGCTTGCGGACCGTGCGGGTCGTGGTGAGCAGTTCGTCGGGCGAGAGGTCCAGTGTCGTCACTCGTCCACTATGTCAGCAGGTGTAGAGAGAGTTGGGGTGGACCTTCTCGCAGAAGCGGACGTGGAGATGGTTGTCGTGGGCCGGCCACTCGGTGGTGAGGCCCTCGCTGATCAGGGTCGGGTCGTTGAAGAAGATGAGCCGGACGTGTCCCGGAGCGGCGGCGTGGATCGCCTGGATGAGTTGGCGGGTGGCGGCCCGGTCGTACGTCGTCGACTGCCAGGTGATGCGGCCCGCGGTGCACTGGGCGCTGTCGGTCCGGATCGGCCAGATGTCGATGTCCAGCCCGACGTCGTGACTGCCGTGGCCGGGGATGTCACCGCCGTGCTCGAAGCCGGCGTCGCCGTACGGGAGCTTGCCCTGGTTCGTGCTCGCGAACGAGCGGGCCGCCTGCTCGAGTTGCGCGACGGCCGCGGACGTCGCCCAGTTGGCCGCCGTACCGTTCCCGTCGGGGTCCTGGTCGCAGAGGTTGGCGGTGAAGTCCGGGTAGTCGTAGTGCCAGGCGAGGTTGCGCCAGGTGACCGGACCGACGATGCCGTCCGCGCCGATTCCCGCGTGCGACTGGAAGGCGATCACCGCGTCGCGGACCGCCGTACTGAACACGCCGTCGACCGGGAGACTCAACCGCCGCTTGGCGTTCAGCTCGACCTGCAACGCCTTCACCGCGGCGTTGTTGTCACCTGACCGGATCGTCGGCGCCAGCGCGGTCCACGTCTGCGGACCGACGATCCCGTCCATACCGAGACCCTTGGCCGTCTGGAACGCCTTCGCAGCCGCGACAGTCGTCGTACCGAACACTCCGTCGGCAGCCACCGACTGCCCGTTGTGCTGCAGCAAGTACTGGACCGCCAGTACGTCGGCCCCCCGATTCCCACTGCTCTGCGTCGGAAAGAACGCATTCGCATAAGCCTGAGCCGACCCGGGCAACAACCCAGCCACCAGCAGCACGACCAAGGCCAACAATCCAACTCGCTTCATGTTCCCTCCGGGGCGGAAGAGGTAACTAACCAACGTTTCCCCGCCACCATCCGGCATCCGTTTCCCACCCGCAAGACCGCGACGGTACTATGCTTGCAGATAATCCCGAACAGGATGATCTCCTACCGGAAGGGTCATGTCCTGATGTCACTGAACCTGTTCGCCGACGAGGTGTTGTCCACAACGCGTGCCGTGCGCAAACGCCTCGATCTCACCCGCCCGGTGCCGCGCGAGCTGATCGAGCAGTGCGTCGACCTCGCCACCCAGGCGCCGACTGGCCGCAACCGGCAGCGTTGGCACTTCCTGGTCGTCACCGACGAGGCTCAGCGGCAGGCCGTGGCCGACGTGTTCCGGCGTGCACTGCCATTGGCGACCGGGCACCCGCTGACTGACCGCGACGTGTCGCGGATGAGCTATCACGCGGCCTCGACTGAGCGGGTCTTCGACAGCCTGCGCTATCTGGTGGACAACATCCATCGAGTGCCGGCCTTTGTCATCCCGGCCGTCGAGGGGCGCACCGACCGAGCGTCGGTCGACGTGCAGTCAGGGGTCTGGGAATCGATCCTGCCTGCCGTGTGGAGCTTCATGCTCGCCGCCCGCGAGCGTGGTCTCGGGACGGTCTGGACAACCGCGCAGGCACCGCTCGAACGTGAGCTTGCCGAGATCCTCGGTGTCCCGTACGACGACGTGATGCTGGCGGCGTTCATCCCGCTCGCGTTCACGCTCGGCACCGACTTCCGCCCGGCCAAGCGGGTGCCACGCGACCAGGTCCTGCACTGGAACCAGTGGTAGGTCCTACTCGAACAGCTTGGGGTCTCCGGCGCCGACTCGGACTATTTCGGGGAAGTCTTCGGAGAAGTCGATGACCGTGGTGGGTTCGGTGCCGGCTTCGCCGTCGACGACGGCGTCCACCTGGTGGTCGAGTTCTTCCTTGATCTCCCAGCCTTGGGTCATCGGCTCCTCGTGGTCGGGGAGGAGGAGGGTGCTGGAGACCAGTGGCTCGCCGAGCTCGGCGACCAGGGCCTGAGCCACGACGTGGTCGGGGATGCGTACGCCGACCGTCTTCTTCTTCGGGTGCAGCAGCCGGCGCGGCACCTCTTTGGTGGCCGGGAGGATGAACGTGTAGCTGCCCGGGGTCGCCGCCTTGATCGACCGGAAGACCGCGTTGCTGATGTGCACGAACTGCCCGAGCTGGGCGAAGTCCTGGCAGACCAGCGTGAAGTGGTGCTTGTCGTCGAGGTGCCTGATGGCCCGGATCCGGTCGATCCCCTCCCGGTTGCCCAGCTGGCAGCCGAGCGCGAAGCAGGAGTCCGTCGGGTAGGCGATCAACCCGCCCTCACGGACGAGGTCCACCACCTGACCGACCGCCCGCCGCTGAGGATTCTCCGGATGTACGTCGAAATACCTGGCCATGACCGCCGAGCCTAGCGCGGGGCGCTAGCGCTGAAGAGCAAGCAGGTAACTGTCGACCGCAGCCGGCTGGAGAGCATGCTCGACGACCATCATGGCCGCGCCGTACAGACCGGCGTCCGGGCCCATCGTCGCCGGCTCGATCCGTACGTCGCCCGCCGGGCCGGACTGTGCCGACTTGGCGATGCTCTCACGAATGCCCGCGATCAGCTGCTCCTCGGCCTCAGCGAGGTATCCCCACAAGCTGATGACTCCGGGGTTGAGCAGATTGACCACACCGGCCAGGACTTCGCCGATGTCGCGACCGGCGATCCGCACCGCGTGCCCCGCCTCGACATGCGCGGACCGGGCCAGGGTTGCGACGGCGCGAGCGTTCGGCGCGTCCACACCCTCGGCCCGCAGACGACGAGCCAGTGCGCCACCACTCGCAACGGCGTTCAGGCAACCGAGATTGCCGCAGCTGCAGGGCACTTCGGACGCACCGACGCGGGTATGACCGATCTCCCCGGCCAAGCCGGAGACACCTTGGATTACCTTGCCGTTGACAACGACCCCGCACCCGATGACCGTGCCGACCTTCACGCAGACCAGCACCTCAGGCTCATCGGTGCGCGCGCAGTGCTCGCCGAACGCGAGCAGGTTGACGTCGTGATCGACGAAGATCGGCACGTCCATCCAGCGGTTCAGCACCTCGCACACCGACTCGGCCGTCCAGTCCGCGCCGCCACCCTGCGACGCCAGCTCCACCCGGGCCGGCATCCCGAAGCCGATGCCGTGCACCCGAGCCGGGTCCGCGTCCAGTCGCTCGAGCATCCCGTCGTACGTCCGGGTGACCTCGACCAGTACGGCGTCCGGGCCGTCGGCCAGGTCGATGTCGATCATCGTGCTGGTGAGGATCTCGCCGGCCAGGTCCGTCGCGGCCAGTCGGATACCCGAGATGCCCAACTGCGCGGCAAGGGTGAGACCGGCCCGCGGGCTGAAGCTGAGCGTCGCCGCCGGGCGTCCGCGGGATCCATCGGCGGACGGTCCGTCCAGGGACAGCAACCCCGCAGCCAGCAGTACGTCGACCCGGTCGTTCACCGTGGATCGGGCGATGCCGAGCTCGTCGGCCAGCTGACCGGTCGTGTTCGCCCGGCCGTGCCGGACCAACTCGAGGATCTCCCCGGACCGGGCGATCCGGGACTGGGACGCCGGACGGCGGCGGGAGCGTAGTGGCGCGGTGGTCATCCTGATCCCCCTCGTGGTCCGACGCTGCTCACACAGTATCAATTAGAACTTCGGTCGACATCTTTCTGTTGACGGTCGACATTAAAGACCATACGCTCGCCAAAAAGCCTCCCGGGACCAAGGAGTTCGCATGACCAGTTCAGGACTGACCCGGAGACAGCTGCTCCGGACCGGCGGGGTGGCCGTCGCCGCCGCCGGACTGGGGCCGGCCGCGCTGGCCGGGTGCGGCGGCTCGGACGACGCCGGCGGGACCGGCGGCCCGCTCAGCTTCATGTACTGGGGATCGGCCTTCGAGAAGAAGGCGATCGACGAGATGCTGAAGAAGTACGGCAAGGAGCACGACGGCGCCAAGGTCGATCCGATGTACGTGCCGGTGTCGAACTACCCGACCAAGGTGTCCAGCCTGGTCGCCGCGAACACCCCGCCCGACCTGGCCTACCTCGGCACCGGGCAGATGTACGACCTGGCCCAGAAGGACCTGATCCTCAACCTGTTCCCGTACCTGGACAAGTACCCCGAGCTGAAGGACCGGCTGCCGAGCAGCTACTTCTGGTACGGCAAGGACAAGCTCGCCGCGAACCAGTTGGCGATGGGCGTGCAGATCCTCTACTACAACACCGACGCCTTCAAGGCGGCCGGTCTCGACCCGGCGCCGTTCACCGCGGACACCGCGTGGAGCTGGGACGACTTCGTCCAGGCGGCCGACAAACTCACCGTCGACCAGAACGGCAAGCACCCGTCCGAGGACGGTTTCGACTCCGGCAAGGTGAAGCAGTTCGGCACCATCGCGCCGATCGGCGGTGCCCCGCTCTACAGCCTGCTGCGCTCCAACGGCGGCGACATGGTGAACGAGGACGGTACGAAGTTCGCGCTCGACTCGGCCGCGGCGATCGACGTACTGAAGAAGATCCAGGACCTGATCTACGTGCACCGGGTGGCGCCGAGTCCGGCCCAGCTGGGCAAGAACGCGCCGACGACGTCGGTGCAACTGCAGACCAAGCGGGTCGGGATGATCATCGACGGCAACTGGACGCTGCTCGACCTGATGGAGAGCAAGGTGCCGTTCGGCGTCGCCGTACTGCCGAAGTTCCAGGAGCCGCTGACGATGACCGGCGGTGCGGCCGGCGCGATCTTCGCCAAGACCAAGCACCCGGAGGAGGCGATCGAGCTCTACCTGTACTACAACGATCCCGAACACGTGGATCTGTTCAAGGACGGGCTCTGGGCGCCGCTGCAGAAGAAGTACTACACGGACCAGGCCGAGATCGACAAGTGGGTGCTGAAGGACAAGTACCCGGCCAACTTCCAGACCGCGGTGGTCGACACGACGCTGAAGAACGGCGTCACCGACTGGGGCCAGCAGATCAAGAACGCGGACCGGATCCACCAGGTGCTCGACCCGGCGCTCGAGCAGATCAGCCTGAACAAGGGCGCACCGGTCGACATCGTCAAGGCGCTGAAGCCGAAGATGCAGGCGCTGCTGCAGGGCAAGTGGCCCCTCCAGGAGCTGTGATGGCTTCGTCTCCGATGAAGCAGGAGGCACGCTGGGGCGTGCTGCTGGCGCTGCCCGCGATCATCGGCTTCGTCGCGTTCACGTTCCTGCCGATGATCGCCTCGGCGGTGATCAGCCTGACCGACTGGACCATCGGCGCGGCACCGAAGTTCGTCGGTTTCGCCAACTACAAAAGGATGTTCACGGCCGACGACAGCTTCTTCAAGTCGCTGTGGGCCACGCTGTACTACACCCTGGGCGCCGTACCGCTGTTGCTGATCGTCGCGTTCGCGGTCGCGCTGCTGCTCAACCAGCCGGTCCGCGGCCAGGGTGTGTTCCGGGTGATCTACTACCTGCCCGCGATCGTGCCGATCGTGGCCAACTCGATGCTGTGGATCTGGCTCTTCAACCCCGACTTCGGGCTGCTGAACACACTGACCGAGAAGGCCGGGCTGCCCCGGTCGCAGTGGATCTTCGACGAGAGTACGGCGATCCCGTCGCTGATCCTGATGTCGGTGTGGGGCTTCGGCAACGTCGCTGTCATCTTCCTGGCGGGACTGCAGGGCGTGCCACGGCAGCTCTACGAGGCGATCGCGGTCGACGGTGGCGGGGCGTGGCGGAAGTTCCGGCACATCACGCTGCCGATGATGACGCCGACGATCTTCTACAGCCTGGTGACGAGTGTGATCGGGGCGTTGCAGGTCTTCGTGCAGGCCGCGGTGATGACCGAGGGCGGTCCGAACGACTCGACGCTCTTCTACATCTACTACCTGTACCGGACCGCGTTCACGAACAACGAGATGGGATACGCCAGCGCGCTGGCCTGGGTGCTGTTCCTGGTGATCATGGCGATCACCGTGGTGCTGTTCCGCAACTCCAGCCGCTGGGTCTACTACGAGGCCGGGAGTACCCGATGACCGCCGTACTGGACAAACCCGAGGTGGTGTCGGCCGCGCCACCGGCGTCGCGGCCGCTGGCGCCGCGGGGTGTGGGGAAGAAGCTCCTCGTCTACCTGCTGCTGATCGCCGGTGCCATCCCGACGCTGCTGCCGCTGATCTGGCTGGTCCGCAGCGCGCTGATGGACTCGGGCCAGATCTTCGTCTCGCCACCGCAGTGGATCCCGAAACCCTTTGCCTGGGACAACTTCTCCGGCGCGCTCACCCAGGTGCCGTTCGCCCGGTACTTCCTGAACACGATGATCCTCGAGGCCGGCGTACTGATCGGGACGGTGCTGTCCTGCTCGCTGGCGGCGTTCTCGTTCGCCCGGCTGCGCTGGAAGCACAAGAACCTGGTGTTCGGCATCCTGATGTCCGGGGTGATGCTGCCGTACGCGGTGACGCTGATCCCGACGTTCCTGTTCTGGCAGAAGCTCGGTCTGGTGAACACCTACGTGCCGCTGATCCTGCCGCATTGGTTCGGTACGGGCGTGTTCAACATCTTCCTGCTCCGCCAGTTCTTCCTGTCCATCCCGTACGAGCTGGACGAGTCGGCGTACATCGATGGGGCGACGCCGCTGCAGGTGTACTGGCGGATCATCCTGCCGCTGTCGAAGCCGGCCCTGGCCGTGGTGAGCGTGTTCACGTTCCTCGGGGTCTGGAACGACTACCTCGGGCCCCTGATCTACTTGAACGACTCGGACAAGTACACGCTGGCAATGGGGCTGGCGTCGTTCCAGGGCACCTACACCGCACAGTGGGGGTACCTGATGGCCGCGGCCGCCGTGGTGCTGCTGCCGATCGTGCTGTTGTTCGCCTTCGCCCAGAAGTACTTCGTCGAGGGCATCGCGCTGACCGGACTGAAAGGCTGATATGTACAAGGTGACCGTGCTCTACGGACCGCCGGACTCGACCGAGGAGTTCGACCGGTACTACGACCAGACGCACATCCCGATCGCCCAGCAGATGACCGGGCTCAAGCGGTGGACCGTGTGCCGCTTCGAGCCGGCGCCGGACGGGACACCGCCGGAGTACCACTACCAGGCTGAGCTGTACACCGACAGCCGCGCGGACCTCGAGCTCGTGCTGGAGTCTCAAGCTGGCAAGGCGGCCAACGAGGACGTGGCGAACTTCGCCAGCGGTGGCGCGGTGTTCCTGTTCGGTGAGGAGCGGGAGGTGCCGGTCCGATGAGCATCGATGTGATCGTGGTCGGCCTCGGCTTCGGCGCCGACTTCGCCCCGATCTACCAGGCCCATCCCGACGTCGGCCGGGTCGCGGTCGTCGACGCGGACCCCGCCCGTACGACGGCTGTCGCGGACCGGCTCGGGATCGCCGTCAGGTTCCCAAGCCTGGACGAAGCGCTGGCCGCACCCGGCTGGGACGCGGTGCACCTGCTGACACCGGTGCGCTTCCACGCCGAGCAGGTCCAGCAGGTGCTGAGGTCCGGCCGGCACTGCGCCTCGGCGGTGCCGATGGCAACAACCTTGGAGGATCTGGACGCGTTGATCGCGGCCCAGGACGATGCCCAGCGCAACTACATGATGATGGAGACGGCGGTCTACTCCCGCGAGTTCTTCCACGCTCTGAGCCTGCTGGAGAGCGGCAAGCTCGGACGCCTGGCCTACTTCAAGGGCGACCATCTGCAGAACCTGGACGGGTTTCCGGACTACTGGCGCGGCTACCCACCGATGCACTACGTCACGCATGCCCTCTCGCCCGCCCTCGCGCTGGCCAACACTCGCGTCGAGTCGGTCCGCTGCCTCGGCTCCAGCAAGCTCACGCCGGACCATATCGGCGTCGCGGGCGAGGGGTTCGGCACCGAGGCGGCGCTGTTCAAGCTGGCCGGCGACGACCTGGTCGCGAACGTGACGATGTCGTTCTTCCAGCTGGGTCGCAGCTACCTCGAAGGCTTCTCGGTGTACGGCGACGAGGGCGGGCTCGAGTGGCCGCAGCTCGAAGGCGGTCCGATGAAGGAGTTCAAGCTCGAGCAACTCCCCGACGGGCGCCGAGGCAGGCCGGTGACCGAGGCCGACGTCCGGCCGCCCGGTGCACCCGAACTGTTGCCCGAGGCACTGAAGCGCTTCGCCGATGGTGGACACGGCGGCTCGCATCCGCATCTCGTCCATGAGTTCGTGTCCAGCATCGTCGAGAACCGCCGGCCCAGGGTTGACGCCCGGACCGCGGCGACCTGGACCGCACCCGGGATCTGCGCCCACCAGTCGGCCCTGCAGGGCGGGGCCGAGATCCAGGTGCCGGACTACGGAGCTCGCTGATGGCCGTCATCGCGCTCGTCGGTGCACTCGACACGAAGGGAGCGGAGTACGCCTTCCTGGCCGATCGGGTCGCAGCACTCGGTGCCACGCCGCTGCTGATCGATGTCGGGGTGCTCGGCGTACCGGCGCTGACTGCGCGGATCGGTCGTGACCTGATCGCGGAGCTCGGCGATGGTTCGCTCACCGAGCTGCGTGATCGCGGCGACCGGAATGCGGCGATGACGGTGATGGCGCGTGGTGCCGCGGCGGCCTTGGCGGATCTCGTTGCGACCGGCGATGTTCACGGCGTACTCGCAGTGGGCGGGTCCAATGCGGCGTACGTGATGGCGGAGATCTGCGCGCGGCTGCCGTTCGGCTTCCCGAAGGTGCTGGTCTCGACCATCGCGGCGGGCGACACCCGGTCGTACGTCCGCGAGACCGACCTGACGCTGATGTACCCGGTCGTCGACATCAACGGCCTGAACCGGCTCAGCCGGCCCGTCCTCGCCAACGCCGCGCAGGCCTGCGTCGGGATGGCAATGAGCCAGTACGCCGACCCCGTCCACGGCGCGCCGCTGGTCGGGGTGAGCATGTTCGGAGTGACGACGGCCTGCGGGTCGTCCGTTGTCCGTGGCATCGAGGACCGTGGTTTCGAGGCACTGACGTTCCACTGCACCGGCGTCGGTGGCCGCACCCTGGAGGCGCTGATCCGCGGCGGCACGATCCAAGGCGTCGCCGACCTGACCACCACCGAACTGGCCGACGACCTGGTCGGTGGGGTGTGCTCGGCCGGTCCCGACCGCCTCACTGCAGCGGCGGAGGCCGGCGTACCTCAGGTTGTCAGTGTTGGCGCGCTCGACATGGTCAACTTCTACGACACCGTGCCGCCAGAGTTCTCCGGACGGCTGCTCCACCCGCACAACCCAGCCGTGACGCTGATGCGGACCACGGCCGCCGAGTGCGCCGAGCTCGGCCGACGGATCGCGGCCCGGCTCAATCCCTCCATCGCACCCGTGGCCGTCCTGTTCCCGCACGGCGGATTGTCGCAGCTGTCCGCACCGGGCGGGGTCTTCCACGACCCGGCCGCGGACGACGCGCTGTACCGGGCCTTGAGGGACGGGCTGCGGCCCGGCATCGACCTGCACGACTTCGACACCGACATCAACGACCCGGCGGTGTCTGCCACCGCCGTGGATCTGCTGGCCACCTGGCTGGAGAAGGAGACACCGTGAACACTTTGACCCGCGCCGAACTGCTGGCCGGCTTGCGCCGCAAGGTCGCCGAGGGCCGCCCGATCATCGGCGGTGGCGCCGGCACCGGGCTGTCGGCCAAGTGCGCCGAGGCCGCCGGCCTCGACTTCGTGGTGATCTACAACTCCGGCCGGTACCGGATGGCCGGACGTTCCTCAATGGCCGGCCTGATGCCGTACGGCGACGCGAACGCGATCGTGATGGAGATGGGCACCGAGGTGCTGCCGGTGACCGACAAGCTCCCGGTGATGGCCGGCGTGTGCGGGACCGACCCGTTCCGCGACATCCCGCGGTTCCTCGACCAGGTCAAGGCGGCCGGGTTCGCGGGGATCCAGAACTACCCGACCGTGTGCCTGTTCGACGGGATCATCCGCGCCAACCTGGAAGAGACCGGGCTGGGTTTCTACCGCGAGGTCGACCTGGTCCGGGCCGCCCGGGAGCGGGACCTGGTGACGCTGGCCTACGTGCACAGCGAGGAAGAGGCGGCAGCGATGACCGAGGCCGGCGCGGACGTTCTGGTCCCGCACATGGGGCTGACCACGTCCGGGATGATCGGCGCGCAGACCAGCCTCAGCCTGGACGACTCGGTCGACCTGGTGTCCCGGCTGCGGGACGCGATCTTCGCCGTCAACCCCGATGCGCTGGTGATCTGCCACGGCGGACCGATCGCGACCCCCGAGGACGCCAAGCACATCCTGTCGAAGGTCGACGGCGTGGTCGGCTTCCTCGGTGCCTCCAGCATGGAACGGCTGCCGACCGAGGTCGCCATGGTCGATCACATGCGGAGCTTCCACGCGATCAGGTGACCGCCGAGGTGAGGGTGACGTCGACGGTCGCGCGGTTCAGGTAGTCGGTCCAGGCCTGAGCCAGCCGGGTGACACCTTGACTCATGGTGGCTGTGGGCAACGAATACGGCAGCCGGGTGTGGTCGTCGGTGCTGCCGTCGGCCGAGAAGACCGCACCCGGCAGCAGCGCGACGCCGTACCGCAAGGCGATCTGGGCGAAGTGGGTTGCATCGCCCTGCGGCAGCCGGACCCACAGCGAGGCACCGGCCTGCGGTTCGCGCCAGGTCCAGTCCGGCAGGTGCCGGTCGAGCAGCTCGGTCAACGTGCGCAGCCCGGTCGGCAGCGCCGTACGTCGCTCGGCCTCGGCGGCATCGCGGTGGTCCATCAACCGCAGTGCGACCTCCTGGGCGACGAGCGAGCTGCCGAGGTCGGTGATGCCACGGACCTGGGCGAGCCGCGAGACGACCTGCGGGACGGCCCGGATCCAGCCCAGTCGCAGGCCGCCCCAGAACAGCTTGCTCATCGAGCCGATCGTGACGAGCCGCTCGTGGGTGGTCAGCGCGGGCGCGGACGGTCGTCCGTCGAACGACGTACCGGCCAGCGAGGTGTCGTCGACGAGGACGACCTCGTGCTGATCAAGCAGCCGCGTGAGCCGCTGCCTGCGGTCGTCGGACAGGACGACGCCGGTCGGGTTGTGCGCGGCCGTCTGCACATAGACCAGCCGCGGCGACTCCGTTGCCAGCAGCTTCTCCAACGCGATGACGTCGAGTCCTTCGTCGTCGATCCGCACAGTCCGCAACCGATTGCCGGTCCGTCCGAACGCCTCCAACGCACCGCGGTACGTCGGTTGCTCGACGACCACACCGTCACCGGGCTGCAGGCAACCACGCGCGACCAACTCCAAGGCCTGCTGTGCTCCGGAGGTGATCAGGATGTCCTCGGGCGCGGTCGGCATCCCCGCATCGCTGTACCAGCGGGCGATCCGCTCGCGCAGCGCCGGCAAACCCCGCAAGTGGTAGCCGTGATGCGTGCCGGTCAGCCGGAGATAGTCGTCGCGCGTCAAGCCTGCCGCGACGTCAGCGACCAGGTCGAGACTGGGCAGCGCCGCGGTCGCGAAGTCGATTGTTGCCAACGGCCCGTTCAGGAACTGACTTGCTGCGTGGTCACCGGCCAATCCGGAAACGGTCTCCCGTGCCCGATCGGCACTGACCCTGGTCCCACTCCCCTGCCTGCGCTCCAGCAACCCCTGCTCCCGGAGTGCCTGATACGCCGCGACCACCGTCGTCCGACTGACGGTCAGGGCCTGCGCCAGTGCCCGCTCGGGTGGCAGCGCGGCTCCCTGCGGCAGCTCGCCACGCTCGATCAGCTCCGTGAGGCTCTCGCTCAACTGGCGGTAGAGCGGACCGGAACGGGCGCCGGTGCCGACGAGCATCCGGGCGAGATCATCGGCCGAGAACCTGAGGCCATTGGCGTCCTGAATCACAAACAGAGTC
Source organism: Kribbella pittospori (assembly GCF_004331465.1). Lineage (GTDB taxonomy): Bacteria > Actinomycetota > Actinomycetes > Propionibacteriales > Kribbellaceae > Kribbella > Kribbella pittospori. The sequence goes on along the minus strand of NZ_SJKB01000009.1, from coordinate 315,621 downwards.
CAATTTCGTCGATGTGGCTCTAGAGAACAGCACGGCAGGAAGGCCAATCTAACGCCCATTGAGCTTCTTGGGAACGAATTGGTCTGTGAGGTGGAGCGCAATGGAGTGGAAGCTCGGGAGACACGCCCTAGGTGCTCTGCTGCTCGCCGCCACGACAGCGGTAGCGCTGCCGGGATGTGCCACGGTCGCCGCACCGGGCACCGGATCGCTGAACGCCGGCGGCCCGCAGGACACGTCCCGGTCGCTGCGCATCATGGGAGCCGACTTCCCCTACACCGATGCCACCGTCGCGGCGTTCGAGCAGCAGCATCCCGACATCACCGTCGAGTACGTGAAAGGCGCGATCTCGTTCGAGGCGGGCAGTGTGCAGACGCTGCTGCGATCCGGCAGCGGACCGGACCTGTTGCTGGTGAACTCAGGTCCGGGCCGGGTCGGGCTGCTCGCCGACGCCGGGCTGATCTGGCCGCTGGACGAGGTCTTCGCCACGAACGGCCTGGCCGGACGGTTCGACCCCGAGGTCGTCCGGCAGACGAAGGCCGGCACCGACGGCAAGGTCTACGAGATCGTCGAGGGCCTGGACGTGTTCCAGGTCTACTACAACAAGAAACTCTTCGCCGCCCACGGTCTGCAGGTCCCGACCGACTGGCAGGGGTTCCTGGACACCTGCCAGACGTTGCATGATGCCGGCGTGAAGCCGATGCTGGCCGGCGCGCGCGACAACTTCGCCGGCGGTTGGCTGCTCGGCTCACTGGTGCAGGCGTCGGCGGGCCGGAACAAGATGAGCGACATCATCAACGGCTCCGGCTCGTTCGACGATCCCGCGGTCGTCCAGGGCGGCCAGATGCTCGCCGACCTGATCCAGCGCGGCTGCCTCGACGGCGGCCAGGCGGCGGCTCTTGACGGTGGCCAGGCCGAGTCCGCGTTCTGGAAGGGTGGCGGCGGCATGATCGTCGTACCGCAGGGATCGATGGCGAACGCGCGGCAGGACGGCGTGGACGTGTCCGGGTTCGGCTCGTTCCCGATGCCGCCGCGGGAGCCAGGCGCCGAGGCACTGCCGACCGCTGGGCTGGCGCTGAGCTGGGTGGTCAACAACAGCACCAAGTCCCGCTCGGCAGTGATCGAGTGGCTGCGCTGGCTGGCGAGTCCGGAGTACCTGGCGTTGACTGCTGCGAAGGGCCGCACTCTCGTCCCGGCCCAGGTTGTGCCGGCCGGGACCAAGCTCGACCCTGCGGTCCAGGACGGTTTGGAGAAGGTTGCCAAGGGCACTGGATTCAATCCGAGCGTGTACCTGCCCGACGCTGCCAAGGAGGCGTGGTATCAAGCCGTGCAAGGGATCCTGACCCGGCGACTGTCACCGGAGCGCGCGATGCAGGGCGTGCAGGAGAAACTGGCGGCGGGCCGATGACCGGCACACGTCGTACGGCGCTGATTGCCGTCATGCTGCTGCCGTCGTTGCTGCTGCTCGCGGTGTTCCTGTTCCTGCCGCTGCTGCGTGGGATCGAGCTCAGCTTCTACACCTGGGACGGCGTCGCACCGGTCATGAATCGTGCTTGGCTGGACAACTACGCCCGGGTCTGGTCGGATCCCGCGTTCCTGAAGGCGTTGAGCCGGACGGTGATCTGGTGGGCCATGCACCTCGGCCTCGCCGTTGGCGGCGGTCTGGTGCTGGCCGCGCTGATCAGTGAGATCCGCTGGCGCCGTGCGCAGACACTCTTCCGCAGTCTGGTGTTCGTGCCGCACATCATGTCGCTGGCCGTCGTCGGTGTGATCTGGAGCCAGCTGTACCACCCGACCATCGGGCTGCTGAACGGCTTCCTCGATGCCGTCGGCCTGGACAAGCTCGCCGAACCGTGGCTGGGCAGTACGGGGCTCGCCCTGCCGGCCGTCGGGGTCGCGAGTGCATGGCAGGCGTACGGCTTCTACCTGGTGATCTTCCTGGCCGCGATCCAGGCGGTTGATCCCGCCTTGCACGAGGCGGCCGCGATCGACGGTGCCGGGCCGTGGCAGCGGTTCCGCAACATCACCGTGCCGTCGCTGCACAATGCGATCAGCCTGGTCGTCGTACTCGCGTTCATCAACGCTCTGAAGGGATTCGGCACGGTCTGGTCGATGACCGAGGGCGGTCCCGACCGATCGACGGAGCTAGTCGCGGTCTACGCGTACCGGCAGGCATTCAGCCTCGGCGACATCGGTGCGGCGAGTGCGGCCGGCCTGAGCATCGCCGTGATCGCCGTCGTCATCACCGTCGGCTTCAACCGCTGGCGCGACCGCGCCGCAGTGGGGAGGTGAGCACGATGCGTACCGTCACCCGTTGGCACCACGCTCTCGTCGTACTCGTCGCGGTCATCGCCGGAGCCACCATGGTCCCGGTGGTGTGGGCGGTGTTCAGCGCGTTCAAGAACGACACCGAGATCTTCGGCGAACCGCTCGGCCTGCCGGGTCAATGGCGGTGGGAGAACTTCCGCACCGTCTGGACCAGCGGCGACTTCAGCACGTACTTCGTCAACAGCGCGGTGATCGCGATCGCGGTCACCGCACTCACCGTCGCCGTCACCTGCCCGGCCGGCTACGTCTTCGGCAAGCTGGCGACCGGCCGGAGCAACGGCATCTTCTACGCCTACCTGCTGGTCATGACGCTGCCCGGCGAGGCGATCATGGTGCCGACCTTCTACCAACTGCGGGAGATGTCGCTGGTCGACAGCCGGGTCGGCCTCGGGCTGATCCTGGTCGCCGGCGGCGTACCGCTCGGTGTCTTCATCGCCCGGAACTTCTTCCGGGACCTGCCGAACGAGTTGATCGAGTCCGCCCGGGTCGACGGCGCCGGGGACTGGCGGATCTTCCGCAGCGTGATGCTGCCGCTGGCCAAACCGGCCGTGCTCGCGGTCGGCGTGTTCAGCTTCCTCGGCGCCTGGAACGAGTACCAGCTGGCCCTGTTGCTGCTGTTCAGCCAGGAGAAGCGGACGATCCCGCTCGGCCTGGTGCAGTTCCAGGGGCAGTACAGCGCCGACTCGGGCGCGTTGTTCGCCGGCATCGTGCTGGCGATGATCCCATCCATCCTGGTGTATGTCGTGTTGCAGCGATCCTTCACCCGTGGCCTCGTGGCTGGAGCCTTGCGATGACCGTGACCTATCAGTTCGAGTACCCCGAGCGACTGCGCTGCGCCTTCATCGGCGCGGGCGGGCACTCGTACCGCAACGTCTATCCCACCTTCCAGTACGCGCCGGTCGAGCTGGTCGCCGTTTGCGACGTCCAGCTCGAGCGCGCCCAGACGTACGCCCGTGGCTTCGGCGCACCCTCGGCGTACGACGATCACCGCGAGATGCTGGCGCGTGAGCGGCCCGACGCGGTGTTCATCGTGACCTCCTACACCGCGGAGGGCGACGTACAGGCGACTGCGCTCGCGGAGGACTGTCTGCGCGCCGGAGCGCATGTCTGGATGGAGAAGCCGACAGCTGCCGGGATCGCGCAGCTCGACCGTCTGCAGGCTGTGGCTGACGAGACCGGGCTGACGGTGATGACCGGGCTGAAGAAGATCTTCACGCCGGCGATGGAGAAGGTGAAGGCGATCCTGAGTACGCCGGAGTTCGGGACGGCGAGCTCGATCTCGGTGCGGTACCCGCAGTCGCTGCCCTCGCCTGACGCCCGGTCCGACGACGTCGCGATGATCGGGTTCCTGGACCACATCTTCCATCCGGGCGCGATCCTGACCTACCTGATGGGACCGGTACGCCGCCTCAGCTACGAATGGGAGCCGCGGACCGGGTCGAGCATGTCGAGTCTGCTGTTCGAGTCCGGAGCCATCGGGACCCTGCACCTGGCGGCCGGCTCCGCGACCGGTGCACCACTCGAACGTGTCGAGGTGATCGGCAGCGGGGCCAATGTGGTCGTCGACAACGGCGTACGGATGACGTACTACCGAGCCGGGGCCGAGTTGCCGTACGGGCGATCGGCCTCGTTCATCACTGGCGACGCTGTGGCGCCGCTGCACTGGGAGCCCGAGTTCTCCCTCGGCCAGCTCTACAACAAGAACCTTTTCTACCTCGGCTACGTACCCGAGGTGGTGCATTTCTGCGAGAGCGTGCTGGCCGGGAAGCCGCCGGAGAAAGGCACGCTCGCCGACGTCCGGGAGATTCTCAAGCTGTACGAGCTGTACCGCCGACTGCCGGCCGGCGAACCGGCAACGATCGAACCAAGGAGCTGACGGATGGGACAGATGACCCCGGCCGACAAGGTGCTGGTCGAGGACCAGCCGTGGGGACGACTGGAGTGGATGGTTTCCGGTGCCCTGGGCAACTCCACCACGATGACCATCGGCCGGTGCTACATCCGGCCCGGCGAGCAGAACCCACGGCACTACCACCCGAACTGCGACGAGGTGCTGCACATCCTGCAGGGCACCATCGAGCACAGCGTCGACGACGAGCGGGTGACGATGGGTCCTGGCGACACCATCAGCATTCCGTCGGGGGCGCTGCACAACGCCCGCAACATCGGCACCGACGAGGCGATCTTCGTCATCTCGTTCTCGGCTCCGGACCGGCAGACGGTGGGTGAGTGAGATGCCCTCCGTCGTTCTGCTCGGCACTCTGGACACCAAGGGCGACGAATACGCGTTCGTGCGCGACCGCCTGATCACCGCCGGCCTCAGGGTCGTCGTGGTCGACGCCGGCATCTTGGGTACGCCGGGACTGACCGCCGACGTCACCCGGGACGAGGTGGCCGCTGCGGCCGACGTCGACCTGACCGCGTTGCGTGATGCGGGCGATCGTGGTGCCGCCGTGACCGCGATGGCGGCCGGCGCGGCGGCCGTCGTACGGCGGTTGTACGACGAGGGCCGGTGTGATGGCGCACTGGCGCTTGGTGGGACCGGCGGTACGTCGATCGCGGCCGCGGCGTTCCGCGGTCTGCCGTTGGGTGTGCCGAAGGTGATCGTGTCGACCGCGGCGGCCGGCGACACCTCGGCGTACTTGCGAGAGACCGATCTGGTGCTGATGCCGAGCGTGGTCGACGTCGCTGGTGTGAACCGGCTGTCTGCGCGGATCCTTGCCAACGCGGCTGCGGCTGTCGCGGGGATGGTGACCGCCGAACCGGTAGGTGATGCAGCCGACCTTCCGTTGCTGGCAGCAAGTATGTTCGGCGTGACGACGCCGGCCGTGGACATGGCGCGCGGTCGGCTGGCAGAGCTGGGCTACGAGGTCCTGGTGTTCCACATGACCGGGACCGGTGGGCGGACGCTGGAGTCGCTGGCTGGATCGGGACAGTTGGCAGGGGTTCTCGATCTCACCACCACCGAACTGGCCGACGAGTTGGTCGGCGGGGTGTTCTCGGCCGGACCGGATCGGCTCACGGCAGCAGGTTGTGCCGGGATTCCGCAAGTGGTCTCGGTCGGGGCGCTGGACATGGTCAACTTTGGCCCGCTCGACACCGTGCCGCCGCAGTTCGCCGACCGGAACCTGTTCGTGCACAACCCGACCGTCACGCTGATGCGGACGACGCCCGCCGAGTGCTCGGAGCTCGGCCGCCGCCTCGCGACCCGGCTGAACGGATCGACCGGGCCGGTTGCGCTGCTCCTGCCGTTGCGCGGAATCTCGGCGATCGCGGTCGAAGGCGGTCCCTTCTACGACCCCGCGGCCGATGCCGCACTGTTCGACGCGATCCGTGACACTGTGGACCGCTCGGTCGTCGAGGTGGTGGAGCTCGACGGGGCCATCAACGACGAGAGCTTCGCGCACGCGGCCGCGGATGCACTGAATGCCTTTCTACGGAAGGAAAGTTGAGGATGGAGCGCGACACGATCCTGGACCGGCTGCGGGCCAAGCGTGCGGCCGGCGAGCTGATCGTCGGCGGTGGTGCGGGCACCGGGCTGTCCGCGAAGTGCGAAGAGGCCGGCGGCATCGACCTGATCGTCATTTACAACTCCGGCCGCTACCGGATGGCCGGCCGTGGCTCGCTCGCCGGATTGCTTGCCTACGGCAACGCGAACGACATCGTGCTGGACATGGGCCGCGAGGTGCTCCCGGTCGTCAAGCACACTCCGGTCCTCGCCGGGGTGAACGGCACCGACCCGTTCTACCAGCCGACCGAGTACCTGCGCCGGCTGATCGGCCTCGGCTTCTCCGGAGTGCAGAACTTCCCCACCGTCGGCCTGATCGACGGCACCTTCCGGGCGAACCTGGAGGAGACCGGGATGGGGTACGCCGAGGAGGTCGCGATGATCGCCACCGCGCACGAACTCGGCCTGCTCACCACGCCGTACGTCTTCTCCGCCGAGGACGCGACCGCGATGACCGAGGCCGGTGCCGACATCGTCGTGGCGCACCTCGGCCTGACCACCGGCGGCGCGATCGGCGCCGGGACCGCGCGGACGCTGGAGGAGTGCGCCGTACTGATCGACGAGTGGACGGCGGCGGCGCGGGCGGTCCGGCCGGACGTGTTCGTGCTGTGCCACGGTGGCCCGATCGCTGAGCCGGCCGACGTACAGCGGATCCTCGAGTTGTGCCCGACGATCGACGGGTTCTACGGCGCCTCGTCGATGGAGCGGTTGCCAACCGAGCAGGCGATCACGGCCACCACGAACACGTTCGTGAACCTGCGACGAGGGCACTAGCTACTTCGCCAGACCGATCGCGGTGGCTGTGACGACGAGGTTGTCGGCGTACCCGCCGCGGGAGGCGTTGTACGGACCGGTGCAGGTGATGAGGACCAGACGGTGGTCGACCTTCTGGTCGAACGCGCCGCTCTTGGTCGCGAGCGCGTTCTTCGGCACGGACACGATCGAGCTGACCCGGTACGACGCTGTGTGGCCGGCACCGTGGAGTACGACGGTCTCTCCCGGCTGGATGTGCCGCAGCCGGGAGAAGAAGCCGAGGCCCTCGGTCTTGGTGTCGACGTGGCCGGCCACGACCACCGAGCCAAAGGGGTCACCGGCCTCGGCACCACCGTCCCACCAGCCGACATTTCGTGCCCCTTCGGGCACCATCAACTGCCCGGAAACCGTGCTCGCGGACAGCACCGGAGCATGCGCACCACCCGGCAGCACAACCTGGGACGGGACGAACCGGATCCGTTGACCGGGTGCGGGCGTGCCGATCCGGGCCGGCGGTGCGGAGGCCGCGCCGTCCGGACCGGAAGGAGTCGGGATCGTCGGTGTGATCACCGTCGAGAACCCGGGAACGACCGAGCCGGACGACGGCGTTGACGCGCCGCCGTCCGACCCGGGGCCCGGCGATGCACCATCGGCCTGCGCGGAGCACCCCTCCAGGCCCACGCAGAACATCAACAGCAGCAGTCCGGGCAGGAGCCTCTTCAGCGGCGGACCACCTTCCGGACCGTCACCACGGCGGCCAGCAGACCGACCAGCAGTGCCACGACCCAGAGACCGGATTCGTCAGCGGCAGAGCTTTGCGCCTGGTCAAGCCCTGCTGCCTGTCCGCCGGTCCCGGTGTTCACCAGACCCGGCTTGCCGGATCCCGTGCTCGGGAGTTTGATCGTCCCGGCCGCCACCGTCATCGTCTTCTGCGACGGAGCACCCACCGCGAATACCCGGGTCAGATATCCGGCCTTGATCGGCAGATCCATCGGACCGAGAACAACAGGTGAAGTCGCCCCGGCCGGCACGATGTCGACCTTGTACGTCGCCGCCGGAACGACCGCTTCGAGCGATTCCCCGTTGGCCACGTTGGCGAATGCCACCTTGCCGTTCACCCGGATGTCGGCCGGGCCGACGGCCGCATCGTGCGCGACCCGCAGCCCACCCTTGTCCGCCGGCACCGCGTCCAGCTTGTTCGCGTACGTCGTGATCAGCGGCGCACCCGTCGGCGACACCGGCTGGTGGATGACGACGTCGATGCTGGCACCCGAGCCGACCGTCACCTCACGCTGGATGACCAGCTTTCCGCCTTGCTTGGCAGTAACCATCCGCTTGCCCGCGGCAACACCGAACGGGCCCACCAGTTTCGCGGTCGCCACCGCGCCGGCGACCGGCTTCCCGTCGATGCTGATGTCCAGCTTCTTCCCCGGCAGCCCCTGGACGACGTACAGATTCCCCCCGGCGGCGGCATCGGCGGGTGCGGTCAGTACTGCCGGTGCGGCCGCGACCGTCACCGCCAGCAGCAACAGAATCACCCTGCGAATTACCGGACCCCGAATTCTCGAAAATACCCCTTGGGATACTGCCCGGAATATTCCGGACACGCTCTGTTCCTGCATTCCGAACCCCCTCGAAGTGCGCCTGAAAAATACGGCAGTAATTGCCGCACCCCACTAATTCCGGCGTATCGTAGGCGCAAGTCCGATCCGGCGCCAGAGGAAGCGCCGGATCCGTTCTGGGGGCGGTGGCATGGCAGGACAGCGTTCTCCGAACACAGCACCGGCGGCGGGCCAGGAGTTCCTCCCGAGCGAGGCATCGGGGGTGGAGGACCTCCGCCGGCGGCACCCAGGGATACCGGGCCTGGTTGCGGTCGCGCTGACCCTCGGGCTCGGCGCGACCGCCGCATGTTCAGGCAACACCGGCACACCGGTCGCCCCCAGTCCCGGGCTGACCGGCTCCGTCAGCGTCAGCCCGGCCGAAGGCGTGCCGGTGACTCCCGGTCCTGGCGTGACCATGCCGGGTATCCGGCTGACCGCCGTACCGCGCAACGACGGGTCGTTCGACGTGACCGAGGACGTGATGTTGCCTGAGGCCACAGACATCGTCCAGCTGCAACTGCCGGACTCCGGTGAACACCTGCCCGGGATGATGGCCAAGACGGAACCGCGGGCGACGAACCTGCAGGTCGTCGCCGACGGCGAGCAGGTGCCGATCGAGCAGACCAGTCTCGCCGCACCTCTGGACCTTCCGCTCACCGTTGCCGCGTCCAAGCTCCAGCTGAGCTACCGGCTGTCCGGCTCGTTCGTGCAGCGCACGCCGTCCGTGTCCCGCCGGGCGGGCGCGGCGATCCGGCCTCTCACCGCGGGCGCCGACGGCACCCTGCCGACCACTCTCACCGTCACCCAGGGACTGCTGAACGCCGTGTGCCCGCTCCTGACCGAGACCCGATGTGCGGTCGGCAATCCGCCCAAACTCGGCATCCTGCCCGACATCCCGGCCAACAAGGCGCTCGTCGTACTGCAACTGGATCTGCCCAACTGAGCGCGGACCACGCCTGGCCTACGCTGAGCTCATGACGGATGAGCGGATCGCGTTCGGCACCGCCCGGGCTCGGTGGGTGCTGGCGGCCACGGCTCTCGGATCCGGGATGGCGTTCCTGGACGGAACGGTGGTGAACGTCGCGCTGCCGGCGATGGGCGAGGACCTGAACGCCGACATGGGTGGGCTGCAGTGGATCGTCAACGGCTACATGCTGCTGCTCGCGTCGCTGATTCTGCTCAGCGGTTCGCTCGGCGACCGACTAGGCCGGCGCCGGATGTTCGTCACCGGGGTGACCTGGTTCGCGGTCGCCTCGGTGATCTGTGCGGTCGCGCCGAACCTCGAGGTGATGATCGCCGGCCGCGTCCTGCAGGGCATCGGCGGCGCGCTGCTCACCCCGGGCAGCCTGGCGATCCTGCAGACCACGTTCCAGCACTCCGACCGCAGCAAGGCCGTCGGCACCTGGTCCGGCCTGACCTCGGTGGCCGCGGCGGTCGGCCCGTTCGTCGGCGGCGGCTTGGTCGACAGCGGGTCCTGGCGACTGATCTTCCTGATCAACGTGCCGATCGCGCTCGTCACCGTCCTGGTCACACTGCGGCACGTCCCCGAGACGCGCGACGAGACCGCGGCCGGGAAGCTCGACCTGGCCGGTGCGGGGGTGGCGACGATCGGCCTGGCCGGCCTGACCTTCGGCCTGATCCAGGCCGGCGAGGACGGCCTCGCCAGCCCGCTCGTCCTGAGCACGCTGGCGATCGGCGTGCTCGCCTTCGTCGCGTTCGTCGAGGTCGAGCGCCGAAGTTCGCACCCGATGCTGCCACCCGGCATCTTCAAGAACACCCAGTTCACCGGCGCCAACCTGGTCACGGTCGTCGTGTACGGCGGGTTCGGCACGGTGACGTTCCTGCTCGTCGTCTATCTCCAGACCGCGCTCGGGTACGACGCCATCTGGGCCGGGGCCGCGCTGTTGCCGATGACCATCCTGATGCTCGCCCTGTCGGGGTACTCCGGTGCGCTCTCGGAGCGGATCGGCGCCCGGCTCCCGATGACCATCGGGCCGGCACTGATGGCGGTGGGTTTGCTGCTGATGCTGCGGATCGAGCCGGGTTCGTCGTACGTCGAAGCGGTCCTGCCGGCCGTGATCGTGCTCGGGTTCGGCCTGGTCGCGACAGTCGCTCCGCTGACCGCGACGGTGTTGTCGTCGGTCGAGGACCACCACGCGGGGATCGCCTCCGGTGTGAACAACGCGGTCGCCCGGTCGGCGCAATTGATGGCGGTCGCCGCGATCCCGATGGCGGCCGGGATCACCGGTGACTCCTACCGCGACCCGGCCGCGTTCCAGGAGGGGTTCGACCGGGCGGTGTGGATCTCAGCGATCCTGACCGCCTCCGGCAGCGTGGTCGCCTGGTTCACGATCGGCGACCGGACCGCGCAGCGGGTCCATCTGCACCATCACCGGCACTGCGCGGTCGAAGCCCCGCCGTACGCGCAGACCCGCGAGGGCTGACAACTGTTGCCGGCCTGTCTGTTGCCGTCGGCAATCAGCAGGCGGGGATGTCGCGGCCGGAGTTGTCCTTGGCCTCGTCGTTGCCCCAGCGGGACAGGTAGTACGCCGACACCCACTGGTTCGCCGGGCCGACGTCCAGGTCGGTCTTCAGCCACCAGTGGTTGAACGCCGTACCCACTCGGACCTCCGGTCCCCAGACCCGGCAGAACACGTAGTTCGTGCCCTTGTTCAGCGTGCCGGTCTGCGTACCACCGGGGGTGCTGTAGCCAGGCGCGTTGGCGAAGGTGTCGACCCAGAACTTACCGTCGCCCGCACCACAGTTGGCGCTGGTCTCGTAATGCTGGTTGTACGACCAGGTGAGCGGCACCGCATGACCGTTGAACCACGCCTGCTGCACAACGCCGTTCAGCTTCTGCTCGAAGTGCAGGTGCGGTCCCGTGCTGTCGCCGGTACTGCCGACGATGCCGAGCTGCGTGCCCTGACCCACCGTGTTGCCGACGGCAACATCACGCCGATCCATGTGCAGGTAACGGGTCTGCCAGCCGCCGCCGTGGTCGATGACGACCATGTTGCCGCCGGTGGAGGACAGCAGTGACGCACTGACCGTCCCACCGGCCGACGCGAGGACCGGCGTACCGCGGGTGTGGCCGCCCGGGTCGACCATGTCGATCATCCACTGGCTGGCGTGACCGCTGTGGCTCGCAGTGGTCCAGCGCAGTCCGCAGGGGATCGGCATCTGGAAGCCGGGCGCCGCCATCGCGGTCGTCGGTACGGCGATCAGCCCGGTGGCGACGAGTGTTGTCAGAACCAACGACGTGAGGATGCGCTTGAGGTTCATCGGGGCGGCCCCTTCGCGAGCGGTTGGGCTCAGGGTAGGACCGCGCCCCCAGGTCCGGCACGCCTTTCGACCTGCACTGAAATGTCAGCGCAATGCTCGGTAGTGCCGGCGAACGTCGGCGGGGAAATGCTCGGTCGCGTAACTGAGCATGGTCCGCGGCATCGCCGCTGCGTACTCGTCCAGGAATGCGAGCAACTCGTCCTCCGAGACCCGTTTGCCGGCTTCGCGTAGCATCCAGCCAGAGGCCTTGTGGATCAGGTCCTGCGGATCGTCGAGCACCTGCGGCGCGAGCGCGTAGATGTCCGCGCTGTCCCCACGCCTGATGAACCATTGCGTCGCGACGAGCGCGATCCGCCGCTCCCACAACGACGACGACCGGACCAGGGTGTGCAGCTCGTCTCGCGGCTTGTCGGACAGGTAGCCGCCGACGATGTCCGCCGCACTGCAGTCGACCAGATCCCAGTTGTTGATGTACGCCGTACTGCGCACGTAGAGATCGTGGATCGCGGTGACTTCCGCCGGGTCCGCCGTACGCGGCTTGACAGCGCGGGCGGACCGATCGGCCAGCAGACAAAGGATTGCCAGCCGGTGCTCGTGGACCGGGCTGGTCAGCGCCTGCTCGAGCTCGGGCAGCGGGAGGTCGGCGCGGAGGTACGGCTTGAGCAGTCCGCGGATCGTGGACAGCTTCACCCCGATCATCTGGTCACCGTGGCCGTACCCGCCGGGCTGCAACTTGAAGTACCCCGACAGCACCTCCGCCACCGCGGGATCAGCCGCGGCGTCGATGTCGGCGAATAGGTCCTTGGTACTCAAATGAGGAGGCCGCCGGTGGCACGGAGGTTCTGGCCGGTCACCCAGCGGCTGTCGGGGCCGGCCAAGAATGCGACCACGTCGGCGACCTCGGCCGGTTCGCCGATCCGGCCGAGCGCGGTGATCCCGACCAGCCTCTCCTTGGCCTCTGGCGGATTCGCGCCGTGGAACATGTCGGTGTCGGTCGCACCCGGCGACACGGCGTTGACGGTGATCCGGCGGGCGCCGTACTCGCGAGCGGCGACCCTGACGAACAACTCCAGCGCTGCCTTGCTGCCGGCGTACAGGGAGATGCCCGGGCCGGGGACCGCGGTGTTCAGCGTGGACAGGGCAATGATCCGGCCGCCGTCGGGCAGCACCTGGCCGGCCCGCTGGATCGCGAAGAACGGGCCCTTGAGGTTGGCCCCGAAAACCTCGTCGTAGTCGGCCTCGGTCACGTCCGCGATCCGTTGCACCTTCGCCTGCGCCGCGTTGCACACGAAGATGTCGAGGGTGCCGGTCGGCTCGGCCGCCCGCTCGAAGAGCTCGTCCACACCAGTCAGGTCGGCCTGATCGGACTGGACCGCAATCGCCTCACCGCCGGCCGCCTTCACCTCCGCGACCACGTCCGCGGCCGCGGCCTCACTGCTCTTATAGGTGAACGTCACCACGGCACCGTCGGCGGCCAGCCGCCGGACGATCGCCGCTCCGATCCCGCGCGAGCCGCCGGTGACCAGAGCCGCCTTGCCGTCGAGTACGCCCATGTCCGCTCCTTCAACCGTGTGTTTTCGTCCTGTCTACCACCGGCCCGGGGGCGGTCGGCTTCGTCGGGCGGACTGTCAGGATCGCCGCGCGGCTTGACGCTTCGGATAGGCACACCTATGGCTGGCAGCGCTTACATCCGGTCAAGGTCACGCTCCGAGGTCATCCGCGTCAGACCCGTTGTGACGTTAAGCCGTTGGGGCATACGGTGAGAGCAGGGCAGTTCCATCCCGCCAGGACCTACCGGCGTTCGTGGCGCTGCCCGGGGGAGAGACCGGCGTGACAAGCCACCCAGAGCCGCGGGACGGCGAGATGATCAGAACGACTTTCGACGCTGTGACCGTGGAGCTGGAAGCCGGCGTACTGCTGGTCCGGATGTCGGGCGAGATCGACATCGCGACCACCGACTTCGCCTCCGAGTCGATCCGGGCCGCGGTCGCGCCGCCGGCCCGGCTGGTTCTCATCGACGTGTCCGCCGTCACGTTCTGCAGCTCGGCCGGCCTCGGCAACCTGGTCGAGGCCCGCAACCTGGCCGGTCAGCACAACATCACGCTGGCACTCGTCGGCGTCGGCCGTCCGGTCGACCGCCCGCTCGCCGTCACCGGCCTCGGCGGTCAGTTCCGGATCTACTCCACGGTCGAGGAAGCCCTGTCGGACCTTTGATCCGGTCGCCCTTCGGCGCGGGGTGGCCGACCACGCGGTGGAATCGATTCCAGTTCACCCTCTAAGGTGCTGCGTGTGATGCTCGGCGACGACCTCCACGCCATCGAGGACTCGTGCGTGGTCTACCTGCTGGTGGACTCCGCCACCCGGTCCGCGGTGGCGATCGACGCCGGCAGTGGGCGGTGGCTGGACCAGTTGGCGTCGTACGGCGCCGATCGGGTGACCGATGTCCTCGTCACGCACCATCACCGCGATCAAGTGGAGGGCCTGCCGCGGCTGGTGGACAGCGGCGCGCGGGTCTGGGTACCGGAGAACGAGGCGGACCTGATCGGGGACGTCGACCATCACTGGCAGCAACGACGAATAGTCAACAACTACGATCTGCGCACGGATCGGTTCTCGCTGCTGGAATCCGTGCGGGTCACCGGCGTGATGAAGGACTACAGCAGCCGCCGCATCGGTCATCTGGACGTGCGGACCCTGCCCACTCCCGGCCACACGCCCGGCAGCGTGACCTATCTGGTCGACGGCTACGCGTTCACCGGCGACCTGGTGCACAGCCCCGGCAAGGTCTGGTCGGCCGCGGCACTGCAGTGGTCGTACGTCGGTCTGCAGGGCGCTGCGATGTCCATGGCGTCGCTGATGCAACTGCTTGATCAACAGCCCCGGGCCTTGCTGCCCAGCCATGGTTCACCGATGACCGATCCGGTCGAGGCAGTACGGCGTACGTGCGATGCACTCGGCGAACTCATCACCGTGCGGCTCGGGGCACCGACCGGGCTGCTCGACAAGCTCGAGAACCCGTACGTCGAGCTCAGTCCGCACCTGCTGATGAACCGCACGAGTGAGTCACGCAGCTACGTCCTGATGAGCGACTCCGGGACAGCGTTACTCATCGACTACGGGTACGACCTGACCACGGACATCCCGATCGGTGGCCCCCGCCATGCCGTACGGCCCTGGCTGCCGAGCCTGCGGTCCCTGCAGCGCGACTACGGCATCGAGCGGGTCGAGGTCGCCATCCCGACGCACTACCACGACGACCACGTCGCCGCGTTCAACCTGATGCGTGAGGTCCACGGCACCGAGGTGTGGGCCTCGGCGCCGGTGGCCCACGTCCTGGAGAACCCGACCCACTACGACCTGCCGTGCCTCTGGTTCGAGCCGATCCCGTGCGCACAACACATCGCCGACGGCACCGGAGTCCGCTGGCGCGAGCACGAGATCGACCTGTATGCCCTGCCCGGTCACACGCTCTATGCCTCGGCGATCGGGTTCGAGGTCGACGGTCGGCGGGTGCTCGCGACCGGTGACCAGCAGACCGGTAGTTGGGTGCCCGGTGAGTCGGCGGAGATCCCGAACTTCCAGTACGCGAACGCGTTCGCCGCGGACGACTACGTCGCGTCGGCCGCGCTCTACCAGCGGCTCCGGCCCGAGCTGATGATCTCCGGTCATTGGGACCCGCGCACCGTCACGCAGGACTACCTCGACGAGCTGAGCCGGCTTGGTGACGAGGTCGCCCGAGTGCACCGCTCGGTCTTCCTTCGGGAGGATCCCGTGTTCACCGGCTCGGTGCGGATCACGCCGTACCAGGTCTTCGCAGTGGACGGGCAGCCGTTCGACCTGCGGGTCAGCTGCATGGGCACACGGCTCGTCGTACCGGCGGGGTGGGACTGCGAGCAGGCCGACGAGCACACGTTTGTCGTCGTACCGCACGTGGATCAGCCGGTACGACGTGCGCGCATCGCGGCCGCTGTCACCCGGGACGGCCGGTACCTGGGCCAGTTGGCCGAGGCGCTGGTCGACGTACGCCTGCCTTGAGAGGACCTCTGTGAAGATCGGCAACTACACCGTCGACGTGAACGATGCCAAGGTCTACGCCGCAGTTGGCGGAGTGGACGGACAGCGGTGGTTCGCACTCCGCCTGTTCGCCTCGGTCGACACGACCACTGGGTACGACGAGAGCTACGGCGCCATCTCGTTGGAGTCCGCTGAGCTGGACGGTGGGCTCGTGGTCACCGCGACTGCTCGCAGCAGCGTGTGGGACAGCCGCGTGACGACCACGCGGTTCCTGCCGGATCGGATCGAGACGCAGACGACGGTGAGCGGGCAGGGCCGGATCACCGAGGTCCATCTGCTCGGCGGGCGCCGTACACCGCGAGGCTTCCTGCCTAGCGGGTCGCACCTGCGGCAGGCGTACTCGCCGAACCCCGACCATCCGACCCGAGTGATCCGGGATGTGCTCGAGCCGGCCACCATCGGTGTGTGCGGTGAGGGCAGTGAGCCGGGGATCGAGCGCTGGCTGTTCACTCCGGCGCCGTGGTGTTTTGCCGCGTCGACGGCCGAGCAGTGGTTCGGGTTCAGTGTGGTGGCACCGATCGAAGAGCAGAACTTCACCAGTTACCACTACCTGCCGGTGACCGGTGGATTCAGTCTGCGGCTGGACTACGAGGGCCAGACCATCGTCGACGGGACGTTCCGGACGCCGCGGCTCGTCGTACAGCTGGGTGGTGACGGTCCGGAGGAGGTGCTGAGCCGTCACCGTGAGTTGCTCGACGCCGCGAGTGTCGTCCCGTCGCGGTCGGCCGTGAAGGCGGAGTGGTGGTCGGGGACGATCTTCTGCGGGTGGGGCGCCCAGTGTGCCCTGGGCGCCAGGAGGGACCAGGCTCCACAGCCGCTGGCGACTCAGGACAACTATGACCGGTTCCTGGAGACCTTGGCCACGCAGGGAATCGTGCCGGAGACGGTGGTGATCGACGACAAGTGGCAGGCTGAGTACGCGACCTGTCGGCCGGACCCGGCGAAGTGGACCGACCTCAAGGCCTGGATCGGCGGACGCCATGCAGCCGGTCAGCGCGTCCTGCTCTGGTGGAAGGCCTGGGACCACGAGGGTGCCCCGGTGGAGGCGTGCATCACCGATGCCGGAGGCAACCCGGTCGGACTGGATGCGGACTCACCAGCCTGCGTTTCACTGATCACGGACGCGGTCGAGTACATGCTGTCGGCCGGCGGACTGGACGCGGACGGGTTCAAGATCGACTTCACCGCGCGGACGCCGTCCGGATCGTCACTGCGGCACAGTGGGCCGCGGTGGGGTACGGCGCTGCTGCACGAGCAACTGCGCCTCGTCTACGACACCGCCAAACGGGTCAAGCCCGGCGCCCTGGTCGTCACGCACACGCCGAATCCGGCATTCCTCGACGTGACCGACATGATCCGGCTGAACGACGTACTACGTGACGACACCGCGGAACCCGGGTACGTCGCTCGCCACATGGCGTACCGGGCCGCAGTGGCGCGTTCGGTGGTTCCGGAGCTCGGCGTGGACACGGACGGCTGGATGATGCCCAACCACGCGGAGTGGCGTCGCTATCTGGCCATGCAGGACAGTCTGGGCGTACCCGCGCTGTACTACGTCGACGGAACCGACACGGACCGTCATGACTTCGGTCCTGCGGACTTCGACGCGGTCAAGGAGACGTGGAGCCGCTACCGGAGCCTTTAGACTGCGGGCCATGAGTCCCCGGGGGCAGCAGGCGGCGCAGGCGTCGGCACCGACACCTCGATCGGCGGTACGACGTCCCACCGTGCAGGACGTGGCCCGGGAGGCCGGTGTGTCACCGTCGACCGTGTCACGGGCTCTGCACACCCGTGGCTACGCCTCCCCCGCGGTCCGGGCGCGGGTGCGTGCTGCGGCTGAGCGGATCGGGTATGTGCTCGACCA
Organism: Kribbella pittospori; assembly: GCF_004331465.1. Classification (GTDB taxonomy): domain Bacteria; phylum Actinomycetota; class Actinomycetes; order Propionibacteriales; family Kribbellaceae; genus Kribbella; species Kribbella pittospori. The sequence continues at coordinate 298,214 of NZ_SJKB01000009.1, read as the reverse complement.
CAACGCGCGCAATCTGCGCAGCCGGACCTCGACGTCGATCGGTGTGCTCATCTCCGACCTGCGCAACCCGTTCTACGCCGACCTGGCGGCCGGGATCGAGGAGGAGTTGCGGGCGGCGGAGTACCAGATGGTACTCGTCAACGACAACGGCGATCCCGCCGAGGAGATGCAGGCCGCCGAAACGCTGCTGGCGATGCGGGTGCCCGGAGTGATCGTCACACCGGTGACGGCCAAGTGCCCGCAGGTCCTGCAGGACAACGGCGTCCACGTGGTGTGTGCGGACCGCGAGCTCGGCCGCTCCAACGGTGACGTCGTCCTCAGCGACAACAAGGCCGGAGCCCGCGAGCTGACCGACCACCTGATTGCCCTCGGCCACACCCGGATCGGCTTGCTGATCGACGAGACGAAGTGGTCGACCGGAGCGGGCCGGCTGGCCGGGTTCCGAGCGGCGCATCTGGACAACTCCGTGGACCTCGACGAGGACCTGGTCGCGTACACCAGCTTCGACGCCGACGCCGCCCGGCTGACAACACGCAAGCTGCTCAACGACCACGAGGTCACAGCGATCATCTCCGCGAACAACGTGCTGGCGCAGGGCGCGCTGGCCGAGTTGAAGGACCGGCGGGTGAAGCTCCCGCGCCAGCTCAGCCTGGCGGCGTACGACGACGTGCCATGGATGTCGCTGGTGCAGCCGGCGTTGACCACCGTCGACCAGCACACGGTCGAGATGGGCCGCAGCTGCGCCCGGTTGCTGCTGGCCAGGATCCGTGGCGAGTTGCCACCCAAGCGCCGGATCGTCCGAGTCCCGCCGCGGCTGATCGTCCGCGGCTCGACTGGGCCCGCCCCACGCTGATCTCCGCGCTGTCCTGCGGCTGCTTGTCCACAGGCTCGCCGTGACGCCTTGACGATCCCCGAACCTCACCCGTACGGTTCCTGCAATTCGGAAATGTGGCATCGATGCCACATTCCGGCGCTCGTCCCCTGTCGAGGTTAGGAGCAACCGCAATGAAGCACTTGCGCCTTCCCGTGGTGCTGGCGGCCGGCACGCTGGCGCTCACGGCCTGCGCCGGCGTCGGGAACAAGGATGCCGGCGGCGGGAGCAGCAGTCAGGGCTCCGCCGACTCGACCCCGTCCGGGACCCTCAACGTGATGGGTTTCAGCGGTGAGGACGAGGTGGCGCAGTCCCGGATCGCCGCATTCAAGGCGGCGTACCCGACCGTCACGGTGAAGAACAACAAGGGCGACTTCGACGCCCAGCAGTTCCTCACCGCGGTCTCCAGCGGCAATCCGCCGGACGTGGTCTACATGGCTCGCAGCCTGATCGGGACGTACGCGGCCAAGGGCGCGATCCAGCCGCTGGACGACTGCATCAAGAACAGTGGAATCGATACCACACAGTATCGCGAAGCCGCGATGAACGAGGTGCGCCTGAAGGACAAGACCTACGGCATCCCGGAGTTCTACACCGTCTCGGCCAACCTGATCAGCGGCAAGGCGCTGACGTCGGCCGGCGTCGCGGTCGGCGACATCCAGACCGCCGACTGGGACAAGCTCGAGCAGACCGCGAAGAAGCTGTACGTCGCGAAGAACGGCCGGCCGGCCCGGATCGGCTTCGACCCGAAGGTATCGGACCTCTTCCCACTCTGGGCTGCGGCCAACGGTGCCGAGCTGGTCAAGCCCGGCGGCGAGCCGAACCTGAACGACCCGAAGGCGGTCGAGGCGCTGGAGTACACGATCAAGCTGATCAACGACCAGGGCGGCTGGTCCAACTTCAAGACCTTCCGTGACACCTTCGACCTGTTCGGCGCGAAGAACCAGTTCACCAAGGACCAGCTGGCCGCGTTCCCGATCGAGAACTGGTACGTGAATGTCCTGCTCGACTCGCGGGCCAACGGTCTGCAACTGCAGTCCACGCCGTTCACCGACCGCCAGGGTCAGCCGATCAGCACGATCGGCGGTTCGGCCTGGGTGGTGCCGAAGGGCGCGAAGAACGCCGACGCCGCCTGCAAGTGGGCCAAGACGATGACCTCGCTGGAGACCTGGCACAAGGCGGCCGAGGCACGGATGCAGACCGTGGCCAAGGACAAGAGCTTCTTCACCGGACTGTTCACCGGCAACAAGAAGGCCGACGAGGAGATCAAGGCGCAGTACCTGAAGCCCAGTGGTGACGCCGGCTTCGACCAGGCGATCAACAACTACTACGACGTGCTGGACAAGGCGAAGTCGCTGAACCCGTCGGCGGCCGGTGCGGAGATCGACGCCGCCTGGAAGAGCGCGGTCGGCAAGGCGCTGGCCGGTTCGGCCGCACCGAAGGACGCGCTCGACCAGGCCCAGACCGAGGCCAAGGCGGCCTTCGACAAGGCTTCGCAGGGCTGACATGACGACCACCGTCGAGCGACCGGCGGCGAGCGAGCAGGCCGCGCCCGCGCGCCGCCGGCACCGGCCGAAGCGCAGTCCGCTGGCGAAGCGGGAGGACCGGGCCGGCCTGGCGTTCGTCGCGCCCTGGGTCATCGGGTTCCTGGTCTTCACCGCCGGTCCGATGATCGCCAGCCTGGCGCTGTCGTTCACCGACTACCAGATGATCCAGGCGCCGCACGCGGTCGGTCTGGACAACTACCGCGAACTGTTCGACGACCCTCGAGTGCTGAAGTCGCTCAGCAACACCTTCGTCTACGCGGCCATGTTCGTCCCGCTGGGCACGGTGTTCGCGCTGGCCCTGGCGATGATGCTGCAACGCGTCGGCCGAGCCGGTGGCTTCTTCCGGACCGCGTTCTACCTGCCGGAGATGACGCCGGCCGTCGCCGCGGCGGCGATGTTCCTGCTGCTGCTGAACGGTCAGCAGGGCCTGGTGAACAAGGTCCTCGGCTGGGTCGGCATCAACGGCCCGAACTGGACGACCGATCCGAACTGGCTGAAGCCGTCGCTCGCGATCGTGAGTCTGTGGACTCTCGGTGGGACGGTGGTGATCTACCTCGCCGCGCTGAACGGCGTACCGAAGCAGTTGTACGAGGCGGCCGAACTCGACGGGGCCGGGCCGGTGACGCGGTTCTTCCGGATCACCGTGCCGATGATCTCCGGTGCGCTGTTCTTCACCGTGATCACGAACACGATCGCGGCGATGCAGATGTTCGACCAGGCCTACACGATGTTCTACGGGCCACAGCAGAAGGCGGCGGCCTCGGAGGAGTCGCTGGTGTACATGGTCTACCTGTTCCAGAACGCCTTCCAGTTCTTCAAGATGGGCTTCGCCTCGGCGATGGCCTGGCTGCTGTTCGTGATCATCCTGCTGATCACCTTCATCCAGGTGCGGATCGGCAACCGGTACGTCTACTACCACGGGGAACGCTGATGACGATCCCTTGGCGGCGGTTGCCCTTCCTGTTCTTCCTGACACTGGCGACGTTCGCGTTCGTGTATCCGCTGGTCTGGCTGGTCTCGGCGTCACTGAAACCACGGTCGCAGGTGTTCGACAACCGGCTGATCCCGGAGGTGTTCCAGCCGTCGAACTACGTGCGCGTCTGGGACGCCGCGCCGGTGCTGCGCTGGCTGACGAACTCGCTCACGGTCGGGTTCATGGCGGCCGCGACGGTGACGTTGTCGAGTGCGCTGGTGGCGTTCGGCTTCGCGTATTTCCGCTTCCGTGGGCGGAACCTGCTGTTCGGCGTGCTGCTGTCGACGATGATGCTGCCGGGTGCGGTGACGATGATCCCGGTCTACCTGATCTGGAACCGGCTCGGCATGATCGACACCCAGATCCCGCTCTGGGCGCAGAACCTGTTCGGCTCCGCGTTCTACGTCTTCCTGCTGCGGCAGTTCTTCCTCGGCATCCCGCGCGAACTGTTCGAGGCGGCCCGGGTCGACGGGTGCGGGTACTTCGGCCTGTTCCGGCGGATCGCGTTCCCGTTGTGCAAGCCGGCCCTGGTGATCGTGTTCGTCTTCGAGTTCAAGGCGAGCTGGTCGGACCTGATGAGACCCCTGATCTATCTGCAGACTCCGGACTACTTCACGATGCCCCGCGGCCTCAAGCAGATCATCGACGCCTTCGCCCTGTCCGGCCACTACGAGTGGGAGATCGCGGTGGCCGCCAGCGTGATCGCCGTGGTGCCGATGATCCTGCTGTTCGCGATCGGCCAGCGATACATCCTCGACGGCGTGGCGACAACCGCGCAGAAAGGCTGAGCGTGAGCTCGCATCCCCCGTGGCAGCCGGTCCTGGCCCTCGACGTCGGCGGCACGAAGCTCGCCGCCGGCGTCGTCGCTCCCGACGGTGCGTTGCGTTCGCTGTGCCAGGTCGAGACTGTCGTCGGCGAAGGACCTGCCGCGGTCGTGAAACGCCTGCTGGACCTGGGTGAACAGGCGCTGGCCGAATCGGGTGCGCAGACCGGCCCGTCCGGCGAGCGGGTGGTGGCGGTCGGCGTGGGATGTGGTGGTCCGCTCGATCCGCGGACCGGGGTGATCCTCGGACCGCCCGGGTTGCCGGGATGGGACGAGGTGCCGCTCGGCCGGATGGTGGCCGAGCGCTTCGGCCTTCCGACCTACGTGGAGAACGACGCGACCGCCGCCGCGCTGGGTGAGTACCGCTGGGGTGGCTGGGATGTGCGGGACCTCGTCTACCTCACGGTCTCGACCGGCTTCGGCGGCGGCGTGGTCATGGATGGCAAGTTGTTTCGCGGCGCGGCGCGGCAAGGTGGCGAGCTCGGCCATGTCGTCGTCGACTGGCAGGGTCGAGCCTGTGGGTGCGGTGCCCGCGGCTGCGCCGAGGCCTACGTCTCGGGTACGTCGATCGCGCGCCGGGCGGCCGAGGCAGTCGCGGATCGACCGGACTCGAGTCTCGCGGGGCCGGCGGCCATCACCGCGAAGGATGTCGCCGACCATGCCCGGGCCGGGGACGCCGTGGCCCGGGCGATCTGGGACGAGACGACCGCGATGCTCGGCCGGATGGTCGCCGTACTGATCAACGTCTGCGAACCGCAGCTCGTCGTACTCGGCGGTGGAGTGACGCGAGCCGGCGGTGAACTGCTGGATCCGGTGCGGGAGGCGGCGCTGCGGCAGGCGATGCCGCCGGCCTCCAGGGCGTGTGACGTGGTGCTGACCCGCCATGGCGACGCAGTCGGAGTTCTCGGCGCCGCGGCAATCGCCTACGAGCGTCTGAGGGCACTGTGACCACGAGACTCGACGGACTGCTGGACGGGCAGTTGGAGCGGCATTCCGAGGTCACCGCCGGCATGCGCGAGCAACTCCCGCAGGTGCAGGCGATCGCCGACGAGCTGATCCGCCGGCTCGGGCTGGGCGGTGTGCTCTACACCTGCGGCAACGGTGGCTCGGCCGCCGACGCGCAGCATCTGGCCGGCGAGCTGATCGGACGCTACCTGCGCGAGCGCCGTCCCCTGCCCGCCGTCGCGCTGATCGGTGACGCCGCGGTCGTCAGCTGCATCGCCAACGACTACGGGTACGACGATGTGTTCGCGCGCCAGATCACAGCCTTGGTCCGGCCACAGGACATGGTGATCGGGTTCAGCACATCGGGTACGTCGCCCACGGTCGTCAACGGGCTCGCCGCCGCCCGGGCCAACGGCGCCTGCTCGGTGGCCTTCACCTCGACGCGCGGCAAGGACCTCGCGGCCGCGGCCGACCTGGCCGTCGTCGTACCGGCCGAGGAGACGGCCCGGATCCAGGAGATGCACGTCCTCGCCCTGCACCTGGTCAGCGAACTCGTCGACCGCTGGGCGTCCGACACCGGGGAGCAGCAGCGATGACACAGACTGGGGCCAGAGGCCCGCTGCACATGATCGGAAACGCCCACACCGACGCGGTGTGGCTCTGGCAGTGGCAGGAGGGATTCCAGGAGGTGCGGGCAACGTTCCGATCCGCGCTGGACCGGATGGACGAGTATCCGGACTACGTCTTCACTGCGGACTCGGTCGCCTACTTGAGCTGGATCGACGAGCACGACCCCGAGCTGTTCGAGCGGATCCGCAAGCGAGTGACCGAAGGCCGCTTCGAGATCGTCGGCGGCTGGTGGGTCGAGCCGGACTGCAATCTCCCCGGCGGCGAGGCGTTCGTCCGGCACGCGCTGTACTCGCAGCGGTGGCTCGCTGAGCACCTCGGCGTGATCGCGACGGTCGGGTGCAACGTCGACCCGTTCGGCCACAACGCCACCCTGCCACAGCTGCTCAGCAAGGCCCGGCTGGACTCCTATGCGTTCCTCCGGCCGCAGCGTCACGAACGCGAGCTGCCCGGCCAGAAGTTCTGGTGGGAGGCTGCGGACGGCTCCCGGGTGCTGGCCTACCGGATCCCGCACGAGTACTGCTCACCCGGCGGCGAGATCTCCGGCCACGTCACCAAGGCGGTCCAACAGTTGCCGGTGACAACGGAGCCACTGATGGTCTTCTACGGCGTCGGCAACCACGGTGGCGGTCCCACGATCGAGAACATCGAGTCGATCAAACAGCTGGCCGAGCGCGATCTGTTCCCAGAGATGTTCCCGTCCACGATGCGCCGCTTCTTCGACGAGGCCCGCACCTTCGACGGCATCCCGGTGCACGCGAGCGAACTGCAACCGCACGCCATCGGCTGCTACGCCGCGCACTCCGGCATCAAGCGACAGAACCGGCTGGCCGAGCAGGCGTTGCTCGCCGCGGAGAAGTGGGCGACCGTCGCGGCCGAGGTGAGCGGCATGCCGGACGCCACCGCGGAGCTCGGACACGCCTGGAAACAAGTGCTGTTCAACCAGTTCCACGACATCGCGGCCGGCACCGCGATCGAGCCGGCGTACGACGATGCGCGCGACCAACTCGGCGAGGCGAAGGCGATCGCGGCGCGGCTGGCGAACCGCTCGATCCAGTCGATCGCGCGGCAGATCGACATCCCGGCCGAGTCCGCGATGGTCCCGGTCGCCGTCTTCAACCCGCACGCGTGGCCCGTGACGGCGACGGTCGAGCTCGAGCTCGGGTACCCTGCGCCGCTGCGCGGTGCGATCGCGCTGTCGGAGGGCCTCGGCGGGCGGCCGATCGCCGTCCAGGAGGTGCGCTCGACCGCGACGGCCAACGGCCGGCGCCGGATCGCCTTCAAGGCAACGCTTCCGCCGCTCGGGTACCAGCTCTACACGATGCGTCCGGGCGACACGTCGTACCATCTGGGCCAGCCGTCGGATGACAGGCTGAGGCTCGACAACGGCGTCGTCCGGGCCGAGATCGATCCGGCCACCGGCTGGCTGAAGACGCTGGCGACGGCCACCGGGCCCAACCTGCTGGCCTCCGGAGTCGCGCACGCACAGGTGATCGACGACGACACCGACACCTGGAGCCACGGAGTCCGCTCGCTGTGGAAGACGGCCGGCGCCTTCGAGGTCACCCGGGTACGGCGGCTCGCGGACGGGCCGGTGCGTCAGCTGATCCGGGTGGAATCTGCGTACCAGGACTCCCGACTGGTGGAGGAGTTCGTGCTCGACGCGGAGTCGGACGCGGTCGAGGTACGGGTGACGGTCGACTGGCGGGAGCGGCTGAAGGCGCTGAAGCTGTGCTTCCCGTTCGCGCTGCGGCAGGCGGAGGCGACGCATGAGATTCCGTACGGGCACCTGGTCCGGGAGCAGAATCGCGAGGAGGTGCCGTCGCACGCGTGGGTCGACGTCTCCGGTGGCGAGGGTGGGGTCGCGGTCCTGAACGACGGGAAGTACTCGTTCGCGGTGGATGGATCGACCGCGGGGCGGTCCGTGCTGGCGATGACGGCGGTGCGATCGCCTGTCTATGCATGGCACGATCCGCGCCGGCTCGACGACGACGGCGTGTACGAGTACCTCGATCAAGGCCTCCAGCGCTTCACGTATCGCCTGCAACCGCACGACGGCGACTGGCGGGCGGCCGGCGTCGTCCGCCGGGCGGCCGAGCTCAATCAACCAGTCACCCCGCTGATCGAGTGCTTCCACGACGGTCCGCTCCCGGCCTCGCAGTCCTACCTGACCGTGAAGGGTGCCGACCACGTGGCCTTCGCCGTCGTCAAACGGGCTGAGGACAACAACGGCGCCCTCATCGTCCGCGCCCACGAAACAGCCGGCCGCCCCGCCGAGGCCACAGTCACCATCCTGGGTCGCACCTTCGACACGGCGTTCCGGCCGCACGAGGTGAAGACGCTGCAACTCCCGCGCGACGCGGATGCTCCCCCCGTCGACGTGGACCTCCTCGAGTGGGAGCCGGCCGAACCACCGCCGGTCCGGGGCGGGTGAATCTCAGTTGGTGACCTCGGTCCACGGACGGGCGTGTCGACGGACGATTCCGGCGATGAGTTCCAGGCGCCTGCGGCAGGTGGTGGCGAGGATCGGATTGGGGTCGTCGGAGGTCAAGGCGGGCGTCCAGAGGGCGCGGCCGGCGAGAGTGCCGGAGGCGCCGCCGCGGCAGGCCAGCTCAACCGCACGCGGGAAGTCGTCGCGGGCCACACCGTTGGACAGGACCACCCAGGGGACGTCGAGGGTTCTGGTGAGTTGCTCGCAGGTCTTGATGATGGCTTTCCCGTCGCCGAGGCCGCGGCTCGGGACCTGGGCCTTGTAGAGGTCGGGGCGGACAGGGCCGAGGGCCTCCGCGGCCGCGACGATCGCTGCGTCCAACTCCCAGTCGCCCTCACTCGGCGCGGGCTGTGTGACCGGCTCCAGCACCGACAGCAGCCCGGCGTTCGCACATCGTTCGACGAAGTCGGCGGCCAACTCGACCCGGCGATCTTCCCGACCGTCCCGCTTCCAGATCACGAGCAGTTTGAGCGCGACCGCTCCCGCGGCCCGGGCTGTCTGCGGATCGACGGTCTCGTCCAGGTGTGTGTCGGTGACTGGCCCGCCTCGCTCCTGCGTCAGTGCGTCGGCTGCGAGGATCCACCCGGGGCCAGGCGGTACGTCGTACCCCTGGTCGATCAGGAAGCCGGACGCGAGCGGCCCGAGGTGCCGGCCGACGGCCGCCTTGAACGCGGTGATCGCCTCGGGGCCGTCCGGCCGGCCGTGGTCGGCGAGCATCGTGCGCAGGCTCTCCCGCTGGTCCATCGCGACCATCGCGAAGGTGCGGTCCGGGTACGCGAGGGCGTCGAGCGTCGGTCTCATCGGGCCTCCTCAGGCGGTTCGCGCCACAACCTTATGGAATCGATGCCAGAAATGGCTATCCCACATCCGCGCCAGCTGTAGATCGATCTCGATCAGCCTTGCCTGCAAGGGTTCCATCGACCGGCCGGTGACGACCTCGGCCGCCATCAGGGCCGCGCCCTCGGCCCCAGTCGCCGCACCACGCAGTACGGAGAAGTCCCGCCCGCCGGACGCGTGGGCCTTGCGCAGCATCCAGCCGTGCAGCCGCGTCGGACCGCCGAACGCGATCGTGTTCCGCCACTCGATCCCCAGCAGCCGGGTCTGCTCCTCGGCCATCCACCGCGCATGCAAGCTGAGTGCGTCCACCAGCGCCCGCAACTCCCCTCCCGGATCGTCGGCCGGACCGCTGGCGTCGTACGTCGACGCCGGGTCGGGTGCGGGAGCCTGACGGCCTTGCGGATAAGGGGCGATATGGCGGTCGCTCGGCGGTCCGACCTGCGCCAACTGCTCCGACAGCCAGTCGTAGTCCCGCTCGAGCGCAGCCAGCCGTCTCTCGACCAGACCGCCCGCGGCGCCGTGCCCCGAGATCGCGCACCCCAGGCGGCCGTCAACGAACCAGCCGACGCTGATCCCCTGCTGCCGGAGTACGTCGTCCATCACCGGCGCGGCGCTCGGGGTGATGACTGCTTCCGACGTACCGAGGGAGTCGGCCACCTGACCGGGCTCACGTACGCCGGCCGCCCACGCACCGACCAGATGGTCGTGTCCGCAGAGCACCACGGGCACGCCGGCCGGAGTGTTGGCTGTGACGGTCATCGGCTCAGCGATCGGCGGCAGACGGTCCAGACCGCCGTACGCCAGCAACTCCGGGTCCAGCTGCCTGGCGCGGAGGTCCAGTACGCCGAGGCGCTGTGCGTGGGTGAGGTGAGTGGCGTACGTGCCGGTGAGGGCCGCCAGGGCAAGGTCCGGCGCCCCCGCCCAGATCCGGGTGCGGGCAACGGTCGCGGGTTGGGTGTCGCGGAGCCAGCGCCAGGTGACGACCGGAAGCTTCGGGCTCAGGCGAAGACCGGTCCGGGCGAACACGCCGCACTCACCAACCTCGGCCCGCAGCCGCGCGGCCTGCGTCAGGCCGGGCTGATCACGCCAGGTGATCAGCTTGGTGAGTGGCTGGAGTCCGCGGTCCAGCGGCACTCCGGTCTCGGCCATGCCGGTGATGCCGATGCCCTCGATCCGCCGGCCCGCGGAGAATTCGCCTACCAGCCGTCGTACGGCGTGCTGGAGGTCGATCGCGTCGTCCGGGGTGGGCACCGATCGCGTCGTGCCGCCGGGAACTCGGCACACCTTCAGGTTCGTCGTACCGACATCGACACCGAGCCAGGTCACGCTCGAACCCTAGACCGCCCGGTACGGTAGCGTCCGGTGTCTCCGAAGAAGGAATGTCATGGGTGAGCTTGCGAAGATCGTGGTCGTGGTGCCGACCTACAACGAGCGGGAGAACCTGCCCGTGCTGGCCGGGCTGCTGTCCGACCTGAACCTGCCCGGCCTGCAGATGCTGGTCGTCGACGACAACTCCCCGGACGGTACCGGCGACGTCGCCGACGAGTTGGCGAAGGCGTCGCCGGAGCAGGTCTCGGTGCTGCACCGGACCGAGAAGAACGGACTCGGTCGCGCCTACATCGCCGGCATCAGCCGCGCCCTGGACGACGGCGCCGACATCGTCATCCAGATGGACGCCGACCTGTCCCACCCGGCCTCGGTCGTCCCGATCATGGTCGAGACGCTGCGGACGACGGACGCCGGCGTGGTGATCGGATCGCGGTACGTCGAGGGTGGTTCGGCCGCCGCGGAGTGGGGCTGGCACCGCCGGGCGCTGTCGGCCTGGGCGAACTTCTACGTGAACGCGATCCTGCGGCTCGGGGTGAAGGATGCGACCGCCGGCTTCAAGGCCTGGAAGGCGGACACGCTCCGCTGGATCGACGTCACCACCATCCAGAGCAACGGGTACTCGTTCCAGGTGGAGATGAACTACCGCACGGTCCGTCGTGGGCTGCACATCGCCGAGGTCCCGATCCGGTTCGAGGAGCGGACCGCGGGTGCTTCGAAGATGAGCCTCAAGGTGCAGCTCGAGTCCGCGCTGATGCCGTGGAAGCTGTTGTTCAAGCGGTCTTCCTAGAACCTGTGGCTTAGCCGTAGCCGAGCTCGTGCAGCCGGGCGTCGTCGATGCCGAAGTGGTGCGCGATCTCGTGCACCACGGTGATGTTCACCTCGTCGACGACGTCGTCCACGGTCTCGCAGATCGCCAGCGTCGGGTTGCGGTAGATCGTGATCCGGTCCGGCAGTACGCCGCCGTAGTAGTGGCCGCGCTCGGTCAGCGGGATGCCCTCGTAGATCCCGAGCAGCGCCGGGTCCCCGGCCGGCGCGTCGTCCTCGACGAAGATCGCGACGTTGTCGATCAACGCCGCCAGTTCCGGCGGCACCTCGTCCAGCGCCTCGGACACCAGCACCTCGAAGTCCGCCCGGCTCATCTCGATCACGACGTTCAGCGTAGTTCCCAAGCCAACCCGTGACGGGTACCTAGAGCCAGCCCTGACGGCTGGCCTGGACGCCGAGCTGGAACCTGGTCTGCGCGCCGAGCGCCTCCTGCAGCCGCCCGATCCGGCGCGCCACGGTGCGCTCACTGACACCGAACTCCCGAGCGATCGACTCGTCCGTCAAGCCTGCGCTGAGATAGGTCAGCAGTCGCTTCGACTCCAGGTCCGGTCCGGCGGTCACGTCGTTCAGGTCGGTCGCGCTGGTGATCGGTACGGAGATCCGCCACAGCGCATCGAAGACCCGTGCGAGCCCGGCGAGCAACGGTGAGTCGTGGACCACCATCGCGACGAACTCCGGCCCACGCTCGACCTCCGACCGAGCACCGACCAGCGCCCACCGGTCGTCGACGATGGTGATGTTCAGCGGCACGCGGGGGAACACCCGAGCATGCTCCCCGGCTTCGATGCACGACCGCACCATGTGCAGGGCGTTGGCGTCCTGGAGGACGTGGGCTCCGTAGATGACCTCGTACCTGACGCCTCGCTCGAGTGCGTCGAACATGCCCTCGACGATCCGGATCTCGCGGGCCGCCAGATTGCCCATCGTCATGGCCCGGACCTGACTGTGCGCGTCCGACTGGACCGAGTTCAGGACGGCCTGGGCGGCGGCGTACGTCGGCAGGATCTCCAAGTAGTCCTGGCGGCCGGCAGCCGACTTCCAGAGCTCGGTGAGGAAATCGGCGCTCTCGTGGGCCAGGGCGGCCTGCTTGGTGTGCCGCTCCGCGAGCGCGTCCATGGCCAGCCGCGGCGGACGGACCACCAGGCCGTCGTCGGTCCGTTCGACCAGGCCGAGCCCGATCAGCTCGTCCAGGCACTCGTCCGGGTGAGCGCGCTGGATCGCCTCCGGATTCAGCAGCAGGTCGAGCAGCAGCACCTCGGCCGCGGCCGAGAGACCCAGTGCCTGCAGGGGCTCCATGTCTCTGTGTATCAGCAGGCGACAGGTTCTCGCCATGCCGGTTTCTGACAGCACGAGGTCTCGTAGTGGCCGCTACACGCTGCCAATACTGATGCCGCTCGTCCCCGTCCCCTAGGAGATCCCTGATGAGAAAGAGCATGGTCTGGTCGGCAGTCGCAGCTGTCGGCCTCTCGCTCGGGCTGGCGGCCACCCCCGCCGCCTCGGCGGCACCGGCCGGCGTTGCGGTCCAGAGCGCCGTACCGCAGCAACTGTCCCCGGAGATCCAGCAGATCGTCGACAATCTGCCGGCAATGCGGGCGCGGGCGGACGCCGTACGCGCGCAGCTCGGTCTGCCGGACGACCCGGTCCGGGACGCGCTGATCGCGGCCATCGACCCGACCCAGTACGAGTGCTCCACCGAGACCCCGGCCGTGGTGAGCGCGGTCATGCCCGACGTGTCGACCTGGACGTTCGAGCAGACCCTCGCCGTACTCCACGTCCTGCTGTTCCAGATGTCGCTCATCGATGCGGCGTACCTGCCGCAGACCGGTCCGTTCACCTACGGCGCCCATGGTGAGTTCACCAACCAGGTCAACCGCACGATCAAGGACCTGGGCCGCTTCTGGGACATCCCGTCCAGCGACATCGAGCTTGTGCCTGCCCACGGCCGCTCCATGCTCGACCCAGAGGTGAACTTCCGGGTCTTCACCGCCGTCTACGGCTTCAACGCGGAGCAGTCCCGGGTGTCTGCCGACCTGGTCGCCCATGAGCTCAACAGCGCGACCCTGGGGTACGGCGATCTGCCGATCTTCACGTTCAACGCGTACGCGGCTTCCGGTGGTGAGAACATCCCCGGGTACGGCATCGCTCCGAAGCGGATCGCGTTCGGCGACGGCGTGATGGAGGGCTTCGCCCGGGTCGGACTCGGCGATGTGGCACCGCAGGCGATCCTGGCGCATGAGTTCGGTCACCACGTCCAGTACGCCGACGGCCTGATGCGGGACGACCTGCCGGCGCCCGAGGCGTCGCGCTGGGCCGAGCTGATGGCGGACGCGTTCAGCGCGTACTTCCTCACCCATGCTCGCGGTGCCTCGATGAACTGGAAGCGGGTCCAGTCGTTCGGGCAGATGTTCTACCAGCTGGGCGACTGCGGCTTCACCGCCGCCGGCCACCACGGCACACCGAACCAGCGGATGCGCTCCGCCCTCTGGGCGTACGGCGTCGCCGACTCAGCCCGTCCACAGGGTCACATCCTGCCGTCCCGCAGCTTCTACGACCTGTTCGCAGCGCAGTACCCGACGCTGATCGCGCCTGACGCAACCAGCTAGTCCCTCCCCTCAGGGCGCCGTACGCCGACCCCCTGACCGGCGTACGGCGCCCGCCCCCGGAACTCGTTTTGGAGCGAGGCCACAACTCCTCTATGCTTACGGCTGTCCCTGGAGCTTCGGCTCCCGCGGGTCCGAGTCCCCATCGTCTAGTGGCCTAGGACGCTGCCCTTTCAAGGCGGTAACGCGGGTTCGAATCCCGTTGGGGATACGGCCGAAAGGCCGGTGTCAGAACCACCTCGGAGATGCTGTAGGATCGTCGAGTCAATCTGGCCCAGTGGCGCAGTTGGTTAGCGTGCCGCCCTGTCACGGCGGAGGTCGCGGGTTCGAGTCCCGTCTGGGTCGCCAGGAGAAGGCGGCGGTGTTCACACACCGCCGCTTACTTTCTCCCCGGTCAGGTAGCTCAGCTGGTAGAGCGTCCGCCTGAAAAGCGGAAGGTCGGCGGTTCGAGACCGCCCCTGACCACCACCACCCTCTCCGCTTCAGCCGGGGAGGGATTTTTCTTCCCCAGCGTGCTACGCAGCCGCGCTGTCGTCGCTCCGCTCCTCCTCCGCACCAGCTCCGCGCGCTCCCACCCACCCGACCTTTCCCTGCGGGCTTATCGCCCGCAAGCGACCCCTCACGCCGACCGCCATCCGCGAACGTCACCCACGAATGCCCGCAGGAGCGGACTGTCAGAGGTCGCCAGATCCAGCGGGTGCGAGAGTCGGCTAGTCGTTCCTTTCGTAGGGAGGGAACGGCCAGCGAGGGTCGTCGAAGCGGGCGAGGCGGGTGATCGCGAGGAGCCGCAGGACATTTCGAAGATGATCGGGATCACCGTGGTTGCCGAGTCGGCTGGGGGCATGGTTCAGCAGCCACGTGGTGAGGTCGCGGCGCTTCTCTTGCTCGTGGTCCACCGTGCACCAGGGAAGCATGTCCTGCAGCAGGTCGACGTCCCACTGGGTGACGGCTTCGGCGAGGCGCTGGTCGGCCAGCGGATGACGGATCGCCTCCCACGAGGCGAGCCAGGGGCCGACCCTGCCTGTTGCCTCAGCGCACAGAGCGAGCGCTTCGTGAACCGGTGCCGGCGGACCGGCGGCGGCGAGGCAGTGCGCCCACCACGCGTGCAGGAAGGCCCCGACAGCCTCGGCCTGCTCGGCCGACCACTGCTGCCAGTGGGCCCGAGCGAGCGACTCGCCGACGTCCACCAGGTCGTAGTCGCTGACGCCACCGGTGGCGAGAGCGCTCGCCAACTGGGGCAGAACGCGTCGCATCACCGACGCATGGTCACGCCAGTCCGGCGCCTGCCAGGTGCGGCGTAACAGATCCGGCTCGAGCTCGATGTCCGGAACCTTGAGACTCGCGAGTTCCTCTGCCGAGCCCCAGTGGCATTCGCAGTTCGTCTCGTCGGCGCGAGCGGTCATCCCGCGAAAGGTCTCGACAAGACGATCCAGTGCAACGTCAAGCGTTGGTGGAGGAGATCGATTCGTCACGGACGCTCGCTTTCAACTCCAGGCCTCGTGGCAGGAGGAGCGCCACCATACCCGGGGCGCTCCAGATCGCAGCCGGGATTTCCCATCCGGACTCCAGCGTGTAGGAGACGTCGAACAGCTGAGTCCAGCAACACACGGCTTCAGCAGCAGCCTCAGACGGACGGCAAGACCGGCGCCGCAACTGTGCTGTCGACGAGCCCGGACAGCTCTGCAGCAGGCGCTCGATGCCTGAATCGGCGCCTGGACCTCAGTGGTGCGTAAAGAACTTACCTGGTCTTGTAACGCGTGGGTGGTCTGTACCGATGTAGGCGTCGAACGGGTGGGGATCGACTGCTCACGCGCCGGCCTGGCCCGGACGTGAGGCGTGTGCGGAACCGCTGGCCCGGACTGTCGAGCAGGTCTGAAAGGGTCTAGATGTTCCGCAAGTTGATGACGTCTGCTGTCGTCGTTCTGGTGGTGGCGTCAGCCACGTTGTTCGTTTTGCGGTCCGCGGATGCGGCCGGCGCCAATGTGACCATCACGGCGACCACAGCCTCGAACGGTACGACGACCTTGACGTACCGGGCGAGCGTGCTCCGGGCCGGGTCCGTGCGGGACATCACCGTCTCGATTCCTTCCGGCTCGACCGGGCGGATCACCTCGATCAACGGGACAGTGAGCACGGCGTCCCCCGGCGTGCTGAGGTGGCGGCCCAGTAAGACCGTGACCGTTGCCGTCGGCGCTCGTTTCTCCATCCCGCTGTACGGGCTGCGGTTGCCCGCCGGTGGACCGTGGACGCTCAGCTTCAAGGCGACCGGAACGGCCGGGCAGATCCTGACCTCCGGCACCGGGGTCCTTCAGCCGCTCAAGACCTACACGGCCGATGTGCGCATCACCGCGACCAAACCGGTTCCTGGTCAGACCACGACGCTGAGCTACGCAGGTACTGTGACGCGGGCTGGGGTTCTGTCGTCCGTACGCATGCAGTTGCCGGCGGGATCGCGCGGTGCGATCACCAGCGTGAACGGGACGCTGAGGACATCGAGCGGCTATGTGATCTGGACGCCCAAGGCTCCTATCAGCGTTGCCGCCGGCGCGCGCCTGGGGATTCCGATCTACGGACTTGTGCTGTCCAAGTACGGCGGTGTCCTCACCCTTGGAATGTCTGCCCAGACGTCGACAGGAACGTTGCTGCTGTCCGGGACTGGCTCCATCGCGTTGATCGCTCCGCCGGCCGCGATGCCGGCGGTGTCGGCGGCGGGTTTCGTGGCCGTTCCGGAGGGATGCCCGGCCAGTTGGCCGACGACCGCCGCGGAGAACGCGAAGCCCGGTGACGACGAGTGGGTCATCCCGACGTCGATGAACGGCCCGTTGGCGGCGTACCTCACCGAAGTCTCGGCGACGTGTGGTGACACCGTTGACCTCAAGGTGACCTCCGGCAAACCGGTCAGTGTTGTGGCGTACCGGATGGGGTACTACCAGGGCCTCGGTGGGCGTGAGGTCTGGCGGCAGGACGACGTACCGACCGTCGCGCAGGCGGCACCGACCACGGGCGGCACCGCGAACGGCAAAGAGTTGCGGATGACGTCCGCGGCGACCTGGACCAAGACGCTCACCATCGCCGTGGACAAGGACTGGATCCCTGGCACGTATCTGATCAAGGTCAGTGATGGCCAGTATGCGTCGTACGCACCGCTGACCGTCAGGGACGACACCGGGACCAAGCACGACCTGATGATCCAGCAGGCGACCGCGACCTGGCAGGCCTACAACTCCTATGGTGGCTTGGGTTTCTACTCCGGGGGTGTGGCCGGAGGTTCCGGTCGGCTGACCTTCGATCGCCCGTACAACGACGGCCAGGGATCGGGGCAGTTCCTCTCGCTGGAGCAGGGGCTGGTGTTCTGGGCCGAGTCGAAGGGTCTCGACGTCACGTATTGGACCAACAACGATCTGGACGAATTCGGCGGTCAGCTGCCGGCGCGGGCCGGAACGATTTTCCTGCCGGGGCACGACGAGTACTACTCGCTGCGGATGCGTGCGGCGCTGAGTCAGGCGATCAATCGCGGCGTGAATGTGGCGAACCTCGGCGCGAACACGGCGTACCGGCTGATCACGTTCACCGACGGCAGTCGGCGGGCGTGGGACATCGACCGGTACACCGACGGCTACAACTCGACGACGTGGCGGTACCAGGGTGATGCCTATGCTTCGCAGCCGCTGCTCGGTGCGGAGTACATCTGCCCGGTGCTGGGGCAGACGCTGACCACGGGGACGAGCTGGATGTTCGACGGCATCCCGGCGGGCACTGCCCTACCAGGGTTCATCGCGGGCGAGGTCGACTATGTCTGGCCAGGGCTGTACAAGCATCCGGGGCTGACCACGATCGCGAGCGGTACCGGCAACTGCCACTCGAACAACCAGGCCGTGCCAATGCACACGACCGCGTACACCGCACCGTCCGGTGCCCGGGTGGTCAACGGCTCGACGTTCGCCTACGGCTGCTTCCTCGTCCGCCGCTGCCCCTCCAACTGGACAGTTCCCGCACCGTCCGTGGCCTCGCAGCAGGCCGTCGGCACGATCGTCGGCAACATCACCGAGTGGGTCAGCAAAGGCACCATCCAGGT
This sequence comes from Kribbella pittospori, assembly GCF_004331465.1. Classification (GTDB taxonomy): domain Bacteria; phylum Actinomycetota; class Actinomycetes; order Propionibacteriales; family Kribbellaceae; genus Kribbella; species Kribbella pittospori. The sequence continues at coordinate 280,271 of NZ_SJKB01000009.1, read as the reverse complement.
GCCGGCCGACACCACAGCGGCCGCGATACGCGTCGCCCCACCGAAGCACACCCTCCAGACCAACACCCAACCCTGACCCATCCCACCCGACCTCGGGAACAGCCGGAGCGAGTGACGGAGAGCACGAGGCCGCCCGCGTGCGGCCTCGTCGTCACTGACGTCGCTGCACGCCGCGCCGGTCAAGCTCCGGAGCCGTCGGATTGTGGCCCCAATCAACCAGTCCTGCCGGCGCGCTGGCACAGTGCGGTGAGGGACGAACTCGGCGAACTCACCGCCGCGCTCAGCCACGACTTCCTCTACACGCAGCGACTGGCCCGCTGAGAACCCATCATGGATGACACAGGTCGAGAACAGGTCGCTGTCGGCGTACCGAGCCCGGCTTCAGGAGATCGAGATCAAGCGGGCAGAACTCGAAGGTCTGATGGAGGTTCGGGAGAATGCCCGCCGACAACGCGGCTGAACCGATAGACATTTGGTCACCCGTTCGAGCATCTGTCTCCGGCAGGAGTCGAACAGTGTCGGCTTACGCTTGTCGTACTGCGAGGAACTCGTCAAGCAGATCGAAGAGCGCCGCCGCTGCGAGTAGAAGCCGGCCAAGTGGGAACGAGCCCACACGTGTCAAAGCCAGTCTGACTCTCGCGGACCATTGCGCACCGCGTCAGCCAGGCGTAAGCCGGGAGATGGGGTCAGCTTCGAAGTGCCTCCCACTAAACACCTGGGAGGGACATCATGAGGCGATCTCATGGGATGACATTTGCTTTCGCAGTACTGGCCGGCTTGGCCTTGGCCACGGTTGGTACGCCGGGAGCCTCGGCCACGCCGACCGAGTGGCGGCCGTTCCACGACACGTTTGACGACGTCATCGAAGACTTCTGTGACGTGCCCGGTCTCACTGTCGAGCTCGAGGGCGTTTCGGAGGGTCGGGACAGGTTTGTCCCACGCGGTGCCGACGGTCTGCTGCACCTCCAGGTGCAGGCGCAAGATACGGAGGCGTACACCAACCGAGCGAACGGAAAGTCGACGACTTGGGTCGTCGAAAGGCACGGCCAGGAGCTCCACGTTACGGATAACGGCGACGGCACGCTGACGTACGTCGTGAATGGCGCCGGCAACGGCGTGCTGTACGCCGAAGACGGCACCAAGCTCGCCCGCCAAGCCGGTCTGTTCCGCTACCAGATCGTCTACGACTATGCCGGCACCCTCACGGACAGGTCCGACGACATCAAGATCGGGCGCCCGGTCATCCTCCTGCAGACCGGACGGCAGGACGACCTCTGCGCGGCGATGGTTCCGGCGCTCAGTTAGCCGGCGGCCAGCCGGTCAGGCCGGGGCAGGTGAGCGCATCGGTCGCAGTGTCGACGTGCTGCGCGGCGTACACCCACCGCGCAACACCTCGCCTTGTCTCGTCGCGCCCTTGATCCATACGAGGTCAGTCCGGCAGATCAACAGGACTTTGAGTTGTCCTCCGTTGGGTATGTGCGACGGTCGTCCGACTGGTGATCTGCGACAGCTGTTAGCGCGGATCGCGGCGGATCCGGACGTTGGCGATCACCGGCCGGGGGTGCCTTGCTTGAGGGCTGAAAGTGCGTCCGGCAAGGTGTAGATGGTGTTGACGAAGGAGAGTTGAAGGTCGAGGTCCGGTCGTACGGCGCTCTGCTCCAGCCCCCAGACCTTCGTGCCTTTGCGGCGAATCCAGGCCATGACTCTGTTCGCCCAGCGCTCGTAGTCCGCGGAGATCGTGCCCATTGCGTCTGCTTGCGAACCGATGTTGCTGACCCGGATGTTCGAGTCGGTCACCGGACCGGGTGCCCAGAAGAGGACGTGCGAGCTGTTGGAGACCACCAAGCCCTCCGAGGCAGCGGACTGTAAGCGGTCCCAGTTGAGTTGATTGACGAGGCCGGCCTTGGTGGGCTCGGTCCTCGCTGCGTCGCCCGGTCGTATGACCGACGGTGCGCCGCAATCATGATGGACGACCATCACTTGGGGCGTGGTCAACGCCTGGTCTCGGGTCAGTCGAGCAGTTTCGCATGATCGTCCGGAGTGGCGAAGTAGTAGACGGCGGCTACCATCCGGCCAGTCTGTCATCGGCAGTTCAGTTCCGTGGTGTGAGCCTGACGCCTGTGGCGGCGCTGATGACCGCACGGTCTCCGAGTGGCTTGGCGAGGGTGACGACCGCTGGTGAGCTGACGCCGACGTCCGCACAGCCGCCCTGTACCGGACCGTGGCTCCCACCGATGACCACAAGGTCCTCGAACTCGACAACGTGTGCTCGAAGGTCGGGCTCACACATGCCGTGGACGAGGATGAAGGAGAGCGCGCTGCCATCGATCCGGGTGAGCCGCTCGGCCCCGAGGAGGCCAGGTTCGAGCTTGGCGAGCGTGGAGAGTGGGACCGGCTCAACAAGAGGCCTGAGTGCCGCTGTGGAGACTGCCACGACGACGATAGGCCTCGACAAGCCCTTCGCGGTAAAGGACCACGCAGGCACGGTCGCGGGACCGTTGCTCGTGTCCACCTCGGCCGTTCTCAAGAACGCGCCGGTGATCGTGAGCTTGCACTTCGATGCCGGTATCGCTAGCTGGCCGCAGTTGTCGTACGGCGTCCCGATTGCTTCAGTCAGTGCCGGCCGGGGATCGAGGACGCTCACCGCGATACTCGATCCGTCGCCGAAATCGATGCGGGTGGTGCCACCTGATCCGAGTTGTACGTCCGGCGCGATGGTGACGTGCCCGGCCCCCCACGCAACCTTCTGCTCGGTCGTGTCGAAGGCCAGGTCGGGCGTCCGCGACGAGTACAGGAAGATCCCTTCCGGAGGCTTGGGGATCCCCGCAGCCCGCACGGCTTCCGCCACAACGCGCGCCCGGTCGAGGAACGCCGGAGTCGCAGGAGCCGACGGGATCTGCGTCGGAACCGCACCACGAGGCGCCGTCGGCCGGGCGACGGGCATTGCACTACTTGGCCCAGAGGATGGCGCTATCTCGCTCCCACATGCCGGCAATGCAAGGGCGATCAGAATGACGGCAGGCCACAAGTACGCACGACACCTCGCACCGCACCCAATGGACCTCATGCTTCTGAGACGCGCCAACTCTGGCGAATCGTTGCATCAGCCGACATAGGCCGAGTATCCGCCCGACCCCCTGCGAGACAACAGTCCCCGCCACGACCGGAACCAGTACCGCAATGCCCACCCAGCAAGCAGATGAAGCACATTCGCTGATAGTCCGGCTACGGCGCCCCAGACGACACTGGCGTGGGGCTGCGATCGCCGATCGGCGTTGTGTGGATTCAGGGGGACTAGCTCAGGGGGCGCTCCCAAGTTGGGTCGGATGAGTGGGGCTTGTCTTCGACGAAGGGGATTTTGCTGACGGACTGGTGGTATTGCTCGGCTGCTTCTTCGACGGAGAGGTGGCCGAACTGGAGGTTGGTCGCCACACCCTCGAGCTCCGTGCTGCAGACCTCGGCGGCGGTGACGCGTGCGGCGAGGTCCTGCGATTTGCTCAGGTTCGCGGAAATCACCGACACCAAAGAGACGATCAATGCCGCGATGCACAGAGGTCTCCAAACGCCTGCGGCGGTGGCGATCGACAGTTCGTCTTTTACGGTGTTGGTGAATGCAATACCACCGACGGCCGGACCTGCCACCAAAACCGCCGCCAGCGCACTGCTGACGATGCTGATGTTGGTGAGGCGGTTGCGGCGTGGGCGGACGTCGTGCAGAAAGGCGGTGATACCCGCCCGCCTTGTTTCGATTTGGGCACGCAACTCTGCGCGCACTGCAGGATCATCGGACATCCTGCGCCTGCCTTCCCCCGGGCCGGTCGGCCGCGCTCCGCGGCGACCGGCAGATGGTGCCAGGTCGCGCAACAGGCACAGGGCCTTCGCTGAGGCTCGGTGGCCCGAGGCACGGCCACTTCGTGTCCGCCGGCCAAAGACCGGGGATTAATGTTTCGCCTATCCAATAATACCGCTGCACCGGGACGGGCACACGGGTATTTAATGACCGTCACATCGGCGACCTGGATGCTGACTCAAATGCTTGCTGCATATCCTGAGATGCGGGCCCGGCGTCTCAAATCCGATGAACCGTGCGCCTGGCAAGGTGGGGCGCGTGGCTGATGATCGGGTGGTTGTTCGGGGCGCTGGGGCGGGCGATCGAGACGAGGTCTGGGGGCTGGCGCGGGAGTTTGCGACCTCGTTCGTACCCGAGCGTTCGGCGTTCGACGAGTCGTACGCGAGGCTTCTGACCGCGGCGCACACGCTGCTGCTCGTCGCCGAGGTGCCTGGGCAAGGTGTTGTCGGGTATCTGCTCGCCAACAGTCATACGACGTTTCTCGCCAACGGGCCTGTCGCCTGGGTTGAGGAAGTGATGGTCGACGAGGGTGTACGCCGGATGGGCGTCGGACGACGGCTGATGGAGCATGCCGAGGAGTGGGCACAGTCGGTTGGCGCTGCCTACCTGGCGCTCGCCAGCCGTCGCGCGGGCGACTTCTATGTTGCCCTGGGCTACGAAGACTCGGCCACCTTCTACAAGAAGACGTTCAGCTGAACGCGCGGGCTGCAGCGGCAACTACCTCTTCGTGAGGTACGTCGTGCAGGTGTTGGTCGATGTTCCAGACGTGACCGAAGGGGTCGGTCAGTTGGGCGTGGCGGGTGCCCCAGAAGGTTTCCTGGAGGGGATGCCGGATCTCGGCGCCGGCGGTCAGAGCTTGGGCCAGGGCTGCTTCGGCGTCTGCCACGTCGAGGGCCAGGACTACGGCGGTCCCGCCGATAGTGGGCGGGGCCAGCACGTTCATCTCGGGAAACTCGTCGGCGAGGTGGAGCAGGGAGTCCCTAAGGCGGAGCCGCACGGACATCAGGCGGCCGTCGGGGGTCGGGATTCGTTCCAGTTCTTCGGCGTTGAAGGCCTCGCGGTAGAACGTCGCAGCGCGGTCGGCGCCCTGGACGACGATGTGTGGGGTGATCGACATGTCCAGCAACCTAGGGCGCCACTGTCGAGGTGTCTTGAACGTTCTTGCGCGTGCCTAGCATGGCGGGGTGGAGCAGGTTCGGATGTGGCGGGCGCCTGGTGAGGGGCGGGTGCTGCTGATGGCGGGGCGGACCACCCGGTATGCGGTGGATCCGCGAGGTGAGTACGTGTTCGGCGTCGTCGGTGGCGAACCGATGCGGTCGTGGCGGGGGCGGGAGCAGCGGGTGGTGCGGCCGGGGCAGTTGGTTGCCTGGGATCCGTCGTACGCACACTCGGGGCGATCGGTCGACGAGAGTCGGCCGTGGGATGCGCGGTTGATGGTGATCGAGGTGGCTGATCTGGCGGCGCTGGCTGAGGATGCGGAGGCCGATCCGTTGGCCGACGTACTGTTCCCGGAGCCGGTGCTGAGTGATCCGGAACTGGCTGCGGGGTTCCTGCGGTTGCATGCCACGCTCGAGGCGCCGAACTCACTGCTCGAGCAGGACGAGCGGCTGGTCGAGTGGCTCCGGCTGCTCATCGACCGAACCTCAACGATCCGCTCGGCGCAGCCACCGATCACCGCGCAAGACGACCGTGCTCTCCGCAGTGCCTTCGAGTACCTCGCTGATCAGCCTGAGCGGAACGTCGGACTCGACGAGCTTTCCGGGGTCGCGGGGATCGGGAAGTTCCGGCTCATTCGGCTCTTCAGGCAACGCACTGGGCTTCCACCGCATGCGTTGCAGCTCGCCCACCGGATCCGCGCGGCCCGTCGTCTGCTCGAGGCTGGCCGACCCATCGCCGAAGCCGCCGAAGCTACCGGGTTCGCTGATCAGAGCCATCTGCATCGGCACTTCCAGAGGAGCCTCGGGATGACACCGGCTGAGTACCAGCACCGCTTCGGCTAGGGCTTCAGTGTGCGGTCGAGTAAGGCGAAGAGTTCGGTGAAGTGGCGTTCGGCGGCAGCCTCGTTGTACGCCGAGGTGTCGGCCATGGTGTAGCCGTGGGCGGCGCCCGGGTAGACCTCGGCGCGGTGCCGGACGTTGGCGTCGGTGAGGGCGCGGTCGAGTTCGGCGATCTGCTCAGGAGTGGCGCTGCGGTCGTTGTCCGCGAAGCCCAGGTAGACCTCGGCCGTGAGGTTGCCGGCGGTCAGGTGCGGGCTGTCGGCGCCGTCGGCGACCAGGCCGCCGACGTGGAATCCGGCGAGCGCGGCGACGCGGTCCGGGTACGCCGCGGCGATCCGCCAGCCGGCCCGCCCGCCCATGCAGTAGCCGGTGATCGCGAGCGGTCCGGGAGCGACGCCCGCCAAGGTGTCCAGGTAGACGCGGCCGTCACTGTCGATCCGCTCGGGCGTCAGTTCGTTCATCATCGGCCGGATGCGCGCGAACAGGCCCGGATCGCTGATCTCGTCGAGCGGGACCACGGGCGACCGGCCGGAGCGGTAGAAGACGTTCGGCGCGAGTACGACGTACCCCTGCTCGGCGATCCGATCCGCCATCCGCTCGATCTGCGGCCGCACGCCGTACGCATCCATCACGAACAGCACGCCGGGATGATCTCCGTCCCCGGACGGTCGAGCAAGGTAGGCGTCAGCGACGCCGTCGGCCATGGTGATGTCGATCGTCTCGGACGCCATATCCGCACCTTAGCCCTGCCGGACCACCTGACTGAGGCGGGTGGTCAAGGACGCCAGGTGAGTGGTGGCTGCGCCGGCTTGGACGACGTAAGGGATAGGCCCGCCGTACGCCGCGTCCAGGTGGGCGAGGACCCGAAGCATGGTTTCGGCGGTGGGGAGGTCGAAGCCTGGGCGTGACTCGGTGAGGTTGGTGATGGCGTAGTCGGTGGCGATGGCGGCGGGAGGTACGCCGGTCAGGGCAAGGGCGAGGGCGGTGACGAGGCCGGTGCGGTCTTTGCCGGCGTGGCAGGTGAGTACGACGCAGCCGGGTGGGGCCTCGGCGATGGCCGTGATCGCGGAGGCGAAGCGGTCGGGGTAGTCGTCGATGAGGATCCGGTATTGCTCGAACAGTTCCGACGTCGAGACGTCCGGGTCGGCGGGGTCGGTGAGGGGGACGTTGAGCCAGCGGTCGTCGTGGGTGAACGGCGATGGGAACTTCTCGCACTCCCAGCCACTGCGCAGGTCGACGATGCGACTCACACCTGCTGCACGCACGGCGGCGATGCCGGCGTCGGTGAGTTGATCGAGGTTGTCGCTGCGGACGAGCGCGCCGGCGCGGATCCGGCCGCCGTCGGTCAAGGGCAGCCCACCGAGGTCGCGTGCGTTGGTGCAGTTCGGCCAATTCAGCACGGGCGTCAGTCCAGGGTCCGGGGTAGGCCGAAGTACGGCGCGAGGGTCGTTTCGAAGTGGGTCAGTTCGTGGATGCGGGTGCCGGTGAAGCCGATGACGAGCACGCCAACGATGTGGAGAGTGCCGGTGACAGGGTCGCGGATGTATTCGCCCCAGGCGGGTTGACGATTCGCGCCGACCGGGACCATCCTTGCGATCTCGCGGCGGTGTCCGGCGAGGACGGTGAAGAAGCGGTGGACCGCTTCGGTGCCGCCGTACTCGAACGGAAGTGGTGGCATCCGCACCCAGACATCATCGGTCATCAGTGCAAGGAGTGCGTCGACGTCCTGCGCGGTGAAGGCCGCGACAAAGCGCTCGACCAGATCAGGATCCTCGGGACCGCGCGTCGGCCGGCCGGTTGACTGAGCGTCCATAGTCGTACGGGCTCGTTTGAGTGCACTGTTGACGGCGGGCTCAGTCAGGCCGAGGATCTCAGCGGCTTCACGAGCCCGATACCCGAGTACGTCGCGCAGCAGCAACACCGCGCGCTGGTTCGGCGGCAGCAGTTGTACGGCGGTCACGAACGCCAGCGAGATCGCTTCGCGGGACTCGTAGCGAGCCTCAGGTCCAGGGTCGTCGTCAGGCAGACCGTCGAGCAGCAGGTCGGGATACGGCTGCAGCCACGGAACCTCACCCAGCCGCGAGGGCTCCGGTGGTGGTGTGACCGGGAACGGGGTCGCGGCCACCGGTCGGCGTGACGACGATCGCAGTACGTTCAGGCAACGGTTGGTCGCGATCCGGTACAGCCAGGTCCGGATCGACGATCGCCCCTCGAATCCGTCCAGCCCGATCCATGCCGAGAGCAACGTTTCCTGCAGCGCGTCCTCGGCGTCCTGCAACGATCCGAGCATGCGGTAGCAATGCACCTGCAACTCCCGGCGATGCGGCTCGACCAGCTCCGCGAATGCGTCCCGGTCCCCTGCCCGCGCGCGCTGTAACAACACCTTGTCCACCTCCATGTCGATACTGACACCGGCCATGGACAGAACTGGTCGCTCCCCCAGCGCACAGTTTCCCGAGCCCGCCCTGTCTGTCTCCTCAGCAAGCCCATCCAAAGGAGACAGACACCATGTCGGAAGACCCCATCGCTAACCGGTCCGTCCTGATCACCGGCGCCAACCGAGGCATCGGACAGGCACTGGTCGAGGAGGCGCTGCGCCGTGGCGCATCCCGTGTGTACGCCGGCACGCGCCGGCCGCTCGATCACCCGGACGAACGCGTCACCACGCTGAGTCTGGACGTCACCGACGACGCCCAGATCGAGATCGCGGCCAAGAGCGTCGACACGCTCGATGTCCTGATCAACAACGCCGGCCTGCTGGAGTACGACGACCTCGGCGATCGCGCGACGCTCGAGCGGCACCTGGCGGTCAACCTCTTCGGCACGCACGCCACCACCCAGGCGTTCCTGCCTCAGCTGACGCGATCGCGTGGTGCTGTCGTGAACGTGTTGTCGGCGGCGGCCCTCGCGTCGGTGCCCGTCAGCCCGGCGTACTCGATCTCCAAGGCGGCGGCGTTCTCGCTCACCCAATCGCTGCGCGCACTGCTGTCCCCGAGCGGGATCCGCGTGTACGCCGTACTGGCCGGGCCGGTGGACACGGAGATGTCCCGCGACCTCGACATACCGAAGGCGACTCCGGAGTCGGTCGCACGAGCGATCTTCGACGGCGTGGCGGCCGGGGACGAGGAGATCTTCCCGGACCCGTTGTCAGCAGCCCTGAAGCCCGGCTGGACCGCCGGCTCGGTCAAGGCACTCGAACGCCAGAACGCAGCCCTGCTCGCAACCTGAGCCGGGCAACGAACAACCCCGGCCGCGCAAGCAGCCGGGGTTGTCGGGGTGTCAGGCGGCGGCGGTGGCTTCGGCCAGTTGTTCTGAGGTGGGCTGGAGCTGGGGGGATGCCAGAGTCAGCACGACGTTGGCTACGGCGAAGGCCGCGGCGACCAGGAGGCCGCGTTCAAAGCCGGCCTCCAGGGCCTGTTGCTGAGTGGCCCCGCGGGTCAGCTCGTTGGTGGTGTGGGTGATGGATAGGGTCGTGACGATCGCCAGACCCAGCGCACCGCCGACCTGGTACATCGCGTTGACCACGCCGGACGCCGCGCCGGCCTCGGCAGGCTGGACCTCGGAGACGGCGGTGATCTGACCAGGTACGCCGACCCCGATGATGCCGAAGCCGAAGATGATGAACCCAGGGAGCAGCTGGGATGCGTAGCTACCGGACGCGTCGGCCTGCGAGAGAAGCAGCAGACCGCCCACACTCAGGACGGCGCCGGAGAGCTGCACCGTACGCGTGCCAACGCGCTGCACGAGCTGCGACGCCAGGACCGCTCCGACGATCGCCGCACCCCCCATGGGCAGGAAGTGGATACCGGCGTCGAGCGCACTGTCTCCGCGGACCTGCTGCAGGTAGATAGCAGTCAGGAAGAACATCGACAGGAACCCAGCACCGTTCAGAGCAAGCGATGCGCTCGAAACACTCAACGCACGCGAGCGGAACAGCCGCAGCGGCACCAGCGGAGCAGCAGACCGGCGTTCCACCACGACGAAGGAGATCAGCAGCGCCACTCCGGCGACCAGTACGCCGACCACCTCAAAGGAGCCCCATCCGGCAGGCTCCGACCGCACCACGCCGTACACAACCGCCATCAGGCCCGCCGTACCGAGCACTGCGCCCAGCGTGTCGAACGTACGCCGTCCGGTGTGGTGCCGTACGTCGGGGACGAACACCGGAATGAGTGCGACCAGTGCGAGCACGATCGGCACGTTGACGAAGAACACCCACTGCCAGCTGAGCGAGTCGACCAGCAGACCGCCGGCCACGACGCCGAGCGTTCCACCGAGACCGGCAAGACCGCCCCACACGCCCATCGCGATGTTCCGCTCCCGCCCGTGCGCGAACGTCATGGTCAGGATCGCCAGTGCCGCCGGCGACAGCAGCGCGCCACCGAGGCCCTGTACGGCGCGCGCACCGATGAGGAACTCGGGTGAGTTGGACAACCCGGCCACCAGCGAGGTGACACCGAACAGCAGCAGGCCGCCGACGAACACCCGGCGCGGGCCGAGCAGGTCGGCCATCCGGCCGCCAAGCAGCAGGAAGCCGCCGAAGAGCAGGGTGTAGGCGTTGATCACCCACTGCAGGGAGTCGGCGGAGAAGTTCAGGTCCGCCTGGATGTGCGGCAGCGCGACGTTCACGATCGTCACGTCGAGCACCACGATGAACTGCGCTAGGGCCAGCACCGCCAGGGTGGCCCAGGGACTGCGTCGCATGCCTACCTCACTCAGAACGAGAGTCTACGTTGTATGTATACGCTGTATGCGTACTCTGTAGACGGTAGGTCTACGGTGTAAACTTGTCAACGTGATTGCCAAGGAACCCGTTCGCCGCCTGGATCCGGACAAGGTCGTCGACAGCGCACTGGCCCTCGCGGACGTGGAGGGACCGGCCTCGGTCACGCTCCGCCGTCTGGCGACCCAGCACAGCGTCACGCCGATGGCGCTGTACCGGCACTTCAAGGACAAGGACGATCTGCTGGCCGCGCTCGGCGACCGGCTGCTCGCGGACGTCGTACTGCCGGAGCCGACCGACGAGCGGTGGGACCTGCAGCTGACGAAGGTGCTGACGGCGTTCGTGACGGCGCTCCGCGCCCATCCGAAGCTGGCGGACCTCACACTGACCCGCATCCTGGCCTCCGAGGCGGGGCTGGCGATGTCCGAGCGGATCATGGAACTGCTCACCGAGGGCGGATTCTCGGTCGACGACGCGGCCGAGGTCGGCCGGCAGTCCGTCTGCTCGCTGATCTCTCTGGTGACCACGGACCCGATCACCCGCGAGGTGACTGACCCGGTCGCGCGCGAGGATTCCCTGCGGATGAAGCGTGCCGCCCTGGCTGCCCTGTCGCCGCGGAAGTACCCGCTGATCACGGCCGCCGCGGACACGCTGATCTGCCCGACCTCGACCGACCGTTACTACGCCCTGGGGATCGAACTGGTGGTCGCCGGCATCTGCGGCGTACTGAACAAGGAGCAGTAGTTGGCACTCAGCGTCATGACCTACCTGCAGCAGCACAGTCCGGACGAGTTGGTCCCGGCCCGGGAGCAGCCGGTGGAGATCAGGCGGGTCGAGGAGGTGTCACCGGAGTTCGCGCGGTACCTCTACACCGCGGTCGGCGGTCACTGGCACTGGATCGGCAAGCTCGGCTGGAACTGGGACCAGTGGGTCGACTGGCTGAGCCGCCCCGGCTTCGAGACCTACGTCCCGTGGGCTGGGGGCATTCCGGCCGGGTACGTCGCGATGCGCGGCGTCGGCAGCGAAATCGAGATCGAGAACTTCGGACTGCTGCGCGGATTCATCGGCCGCGGGCTCGGCGGCCACCTGCTGACGGTCGGTCTGCGGAACGCGTGGACCCTGCACGAGCGGCACGAGAGCGTCGACCCGATCACCCGCGTCTGGGTGAACACGAACACGCTCGACGGTCCGGCCGCACTGGCCAACTACCAGGCGCGCGGGCTGAAGCCGTACAAGACAGTGGAAGAGGAACGGCCCGACGGCGACGGTCCGTCGCCCGGTCCGTGGCCGGGCTGGTCCGGCCCGCCCGGCGTGGTGCGCGAGGTTCCGGCGGGTTGACGGCGCTACGCTCCCGACACGGACAGTGATCCAATCCTCACGGAGGTAGACCGATGGCGGGGAAGTTCGAGCTGTACAAGGACAAGTCGAGCGAGTTCCGGTTCCGGCTGAAGGCCGGCAACGGCGAGGTGATCGCGACCAGCAGCGAGAGCTACTCGAGCAAGGCCGCGGCGCTGAACGGCATCGAGTCGATCAAGAAGAACGCCGCCGAGGCGAACGTCGACGACCAGACGGACTGAAACCCACAGAAAACAAGGGGTTCTCCACAGCCTGTGGAGAACCCCTTGCTGTCGGCAAGAGTCAGAGACCGTCCGCGAACACGACCGGCCGGACCTCGACGCCCAGCCCCTCGATCGCGGCGTCCGGGATCATCGCGGCCAACTCGTACGCCCGCTCCGCCGACGCCACGTCGATCAGGTAGTAGCCGCCGAGGAACTCCTTCGCCTCGACGAACGGCCCGTCCGTCACCGCCGGTACGCCGCCGCGGACCGTGACCACCGCGGACTTGGGCGGCTCGGCCAGCGCGACCGTGCTGTGAAACTCACCCGACGCCTTCATGACGTCCATGACCTTCTGGTGCCCGGCGCCGATCGCCTGCTGCTCCTCTTCACTCAGCGCGGCGAGAACGTCGGGGTTGATGTTCATGATCAGCAGGTACTTCACAATCTCTCCTTCACCACAGCCCCCGGTGTGGGGACCTCTCGTCGATGAGTACGGAGCCGCCCGGGCGATCTTGACATCGCGATAGCGTCGCCCCATGGCCGAGCTGAGTCTCACAGATGTCCGGGCCGCCGCCGAGCGCATCGCCGGGGTCGCCCACCGTACGCCGGTCCTCACCTCGAGGACACTGGACGAACGGGTCGGAGCCCACGTCTTCCTCAAGGCGGAGAACTTCCAGCGGATCGGCGCGTTCAAGTTCCGCGGCGCCTACAACGCGGTCAGCCGGCTGTCCGCCGACCAGCTCCAGCACGGCGTGGCGGCGTACTCGTCGGGAAATCACGCGCAGGCCGTTGCGCTCGCGGCCCGGATCGCCGGGACTGCCGCGGTGATCCTGATGCCCGAGGACGCTCCCCCGACGAAGCTCGCGGCCACCCGTGGGTACGGCGCTGAGGTCGTCACGTACGACCGGTACACGCAGGACCGTGCTGCCCTGGCCAAGGAGTTGGCGACCGAACGCGGACTCACGCTGATTCCGCCGTACGACCACTACGACGTGATGGCCGGGCAGGGGACGGTCGCGCTGGAGCTGATCGAGGAGGTCGGCCGGCTCGGCGCGCTGCTGGTCCCGGTCGGTGGCGGTGGGCTGATGGCCGGCTGCGCGACCGCGGCGTCGCTGCTGTCGCCGGGGATCCGGATGATCGGTGTCGAGCCGGAGGCCGGCGATGACCACGCCCGGTCCCTGGCCGCGGGCGAGCGGGTGGAGATCGACGTACCGCGGACGATCGCGGACGGGCAGGCGATCTCGTCGCCCGGCGAGCTGACCTTCGCGGTGAACCGGCGACTGGTGGACAGCTTCGAGCTGGTCAGCGACGACGAGATCGTGGCCGCCATGGCGTTCGCGTTCGAGCGGTTGAAGATCGTCCTGGAGCCGAGCGGGGCCAGCGCACTGGCGGCTCTGCTCGCCGGGCGGATCCAGGGTCTGCCGGAGCGCGTCGGGGTGGTGCTGTCCGGCGGGAACGTGGGGCTGGACCGGTTCCGCGAGCTGCTCGGAGATAGCTGAATTCGCAAGCACCTTAGGCTGCCCTGAATACTCGCTGTGCCCGTTGCCACAGAGAGTCACAGTGAAATGTGACCGGTGTCACACTGAGCCCCTGATTTGGCCTCTGCGACCCGCTCAGACACGCTCAGGACACCTTGTGTTCACCCCAACTCCCTGATCCGTCAGAGAGCCACTGAGGGCCTTTCCAGAGGGTCTCTGTGGATCTGAGGGTTTGCGTCGTGATCGTTCTGTTATACAGTCGTCGGCGGTTCGGTAAACAACACGGACCGCACATGTGTCAGCGCCGAGCTCTGCCAGGCAGATGTGCTCCCCTCGAAGAACCATGGCAGAGGTGGGGGACCCAGGAGGTTGGGTCTCGACCGTGAGTGGTCGAAACCCTGGGGTGAAGTCCGCGGGAGCGGACCGGGCGATGAATCCCAGCCCGAACCCGACAGCTAACTTCACAGGCGTCGGGAGACCACCATGCCCGTCACTGCCCGGCGGACGTCGCTTTCGCGCGCCGTCAGCCAGCCCAGCGAGGCCAGTATCGTCCGGCCCAACGGCCGGACCCTCGCCAAACACCGCAAGACCACCAAGTCCGGCGCACCCCGGGCGGCCGCAGCAGTTCTGTCGGTCGGTCTTGCTGTCGGCGGTGGAGCCGCGATCAGCGTCACCACCAGCCCGGCGCCCGCTTCGGCGGCCACCACCACGTTGACCCCGGCTCAGATCCGCGGCAACGCGCCGATCAACAGCCACCCGTACCTCCGGTTCCGGGACAAGGGCAAGACGGTCTCGTACGTGCAGCGTGCGCTGCACCTCGGGCCCGACGGCTACTTCGGCACCAGCACCGTCCGGGTGCTGATCAAGTTCCAGCGCTCCTGGGGCATTCGTGCGACCGGCTACACGGACCCGAAGACCTGGGGCCGGCTCACCTGGGCCGCGAAGCACAAGGTCCTCTACGGTCCGTACGGCAAGAGCACCGCGACGACCTTCCGGGCCAGGGTGCTCAAGGAGGCCGCGAAGCTGAAGGGCAGGCCGTACCGCTACGGCGGCACGACCCCACGCGGCTTCGACTGCTCCGGCTACACCGGCTACGTCTACAAGAAGGCCGGCAAGAAGCTGCCGCGTACGTCGCGGGCGCAGTACCGCGCGACCAAGCACATCAGCCGCAAGGCCGCGAAGCCGGGCGACCTCGTGTTCTTCAAGAACAGCGGTGGCGGCGTGTACCACGTCGGCATCTACGCCGGCAGCAATCTGCTCTGGCATGCCTCGAGGCCGGGCCGCCCGGTCGCGAAGGCGAAGATCTGGACCAGCAAGGTGGCCTTCGGCCGCGTCTGAGTCCGACCAGTCAGCGTCTCCTCCCCCCACGGGCGCCGCTGACCCCGAAACCGGTCCGGGCCGTCGATCCCCCCACCCCTCCGACGGCCTGGGCCGGTTTCGCTATCCGTCCAGCAAACCGGCCTCGTACGCGAGGATCGCGACCTGGACCCGGTTGGTCGCGTCCAGCTTCACCAGCGCTCGCGACACGTGCGCCTTGACCGTCGCCTCGCTCATGAACAGCGTCCTGCCGATGTCGGAGTTCTGCAGGCCGCGGCCGACCTCGACCAGCACCTCACGCTCGCGATCGGTCAGCTTGGCAATCCGCTCCTTCGCCGCCCGCCGGCGGTCCGCTCGTGGGTCGGCCGCAAAGTGACCGATCAGCCGCCGGGTCACTGCCGGCGACAGCATCGCGTCCCCGGCCGCCACCACCTTGATCGCCTGCACCAGCTCACGCGGCGGTGTGTCCTTCAGCAGGAACCCGCTCGCCCCGGCCTGCAGCGCCCGGAACACATAATCGTCCAGGTCGAACGTCGTCAGGACGACGATCTTCGGCGGATCCGGCAACGCCTGGACCTCACGGGTGGCGGCCAGCCCGTCCAGCTTCGGCATCCGAATGTCCATCAGTACGACGTCCGGCCGGTACTCCTTCACCATCCGGGCGGCGTCGGCACCGTCCTCGGCCTCGGCGACCACCTCGAGTTCGTCGTCCGACTCCAGGATCATCTTCAGGCCGGCCCGGACCAGCGCCTCGTCGTCCACGATCAGCAGCCGCGTCATCGTTCCCCTTCGTCCACATGCACAGGCTCGGCACTCTCCCGGTTGTCCGGCCAGGGCAGCCAGCCCTCGACCCGCCAGCCGCCTTCCGGCGTCGGTCCCGTCGACAGCCGCCCGCCGGCCAGCTGGACCCGTTCACGCAGCCCGACCAGTCCGGCACCGGCGCCCGGGAGCAGTGAACCAGCAGCCACCGGGCGTACGTTCGTCACCCTGACCGTCACGCCGTCGCCACGGTCGCCGTACACGAGGACCTCGGTCGACGCGCCCCGCGCATGCTTGTGCACGTTGGTGAGCGACTCCTGCACCACGCGATAGACCGTCCGCCCGATCGATATCGGTACGTCGTCGGGCAGTGTGAACTCGCCCGCCACACTCACGCCCGCATCGCGCGATGCCATCACGAGGCGCTCCAGGTCTGCGGCTTGCGGCACGGGAGTCAGATCGGCCCCGTCGACGCTGACGTCAGACCGCAGTACGCCGAGAACCTCGCGGAGATCCTCCATCGCCTGTCGCGCGGTCTCCCGGATCAACCGGGCCGACCCCTCGACCTTGTCCGGACCGACGGCCGGGTTCACCTCGAGGCCGCCGGCGTGCAGGGCGATCAGCGACACCTTGTGCGCCAGTACGTCGTGCATCTCCTGGGCGATCCGGGCCCGCTCACCCAGCCGCGCCTGCTCACTGCGCAACTCGCGCTCCGCCTCGGCGCGCTCGGCACGATCCCGCAGCGACACCATCAGATCGCGGCGGGCGCCGATGTAGGCACCGGCCGCGATCCAGCTCCCGATCAGGAACGGTCCGCTGAAGACCGACACCCAGAACCCGCCGCCCTCACTCCAGATGTTGAGGACGTAGGCGGCGTACGCGGACAGTCCGAGGATCGCGAGGACGAGGTCGCGGCGGCGGATCGCCAGGGTCAGCAGGGCCAGACCCATCGGGACGACGAGCCCGGCCGTCAGCATCGCGAGTACGCCGATCGCGGTCACGACGACCGGGAACCGCCGGCGCCAGAACAGCGCGACCGACGCCACCACGCCGGCGCCCAGGACGTACCAGTCCTTCATGTCCCAGCCGCCGCCACCCGACGTCGTCTGCAGGACGATCGTGAGCAGGCTGAACCCGACATACAGGATGTCGCGCAGGCGCGGGGCATGCCTGACCCACCAGGCGTACCACCGGCGCAACCGTCCCATTGTGTCAGCGTAGTTGCCCGGATTACGCCGTCTCGTCCCCCATCAGGTGGGGGTCGGGGATGTCCCCGACAGACTTTCGTAGGGGGTTGGTCGAGCCTGTCGTCCGATGTGCCGAGGGGGTCGGTGCCGGTTGACTCGACGTCATGATCACCGTCGAGAACCTGACCAAGCGGTACGGCAGCACCACTGCCGTCCAGGACGTGTCCTTCACCGTCCAGCCGGGAAGCATCACCGGCTTCCTCGGCCCGAACGGCGCCGGCAAGTCCACCACGCTCCGGATGCTGACCGGCCTCACCCCGCCGTCGTCCGGCACCGCGACCATCATCGGCAAGAAGTACGCCGACCTGCCGAACCCGGGCCGGGTCGTCGGGGTCATGCTGGACGCCGCCGCGCAGCACGCGGGCCGGAGTGGACGGGAGACGCTCCTGCTCAACGCCAGCCTGCTCGGGGTGCCGAAGACTCGGGTGGACGAGATGCTCGAGGCCGTCGGCCTCAGCCACGCCGCCAAGCGCCGCGTCGGGCAGTACTCGCTGGGCATGCGGCAGCGGCTCGGCATCGCGAGTGCGCTGCTGGGCGATCCCGCCGTACTGATCCTGGACGAGCCTGCCAACGGGATGGACCCGGAGGGCATTCGGTGGATGCGCGGACTGCTCCAGGACTTCGCCTCCCGCGGCGGCACGGTGATCTTGTCCAGCCACCTGCTGGGTGAGGTCCAGGCGACCGTCGACCAGTTGGTCGTGATCGGTGGCGGGCGGATCGTCGCCAACGGCTCGCTGGAGGAACTGCTGGCCGGCAGCGGCACGCTCGTGCGCGGCCTCGACCCGATCGGCCTGAACGAGGCCCTGACCGCGGCCGGTCTTCGGCTGGAGCCGCTGCACGACGGCGCGCTGCGCGTCGACGCCACCGCCGAGCAGGTCGGCCGGGCCGCCGCGGCCGCCGGCCAGATCCTGCTCGAACTGCGCCAGAGCGACGGCGCCGGCCTGGAGGACCTGTTCTTCCAGCTCACCACTCCGACCGCCGAAGCGGCCTGACCACAACTACTTTCTGGAGCTCATAGCCATGACCACCGTGACCGACGTCGCGCCCACCACCCCGGCCAAGCACCGGGCCGAGGCGACGACCAGTCTTCCGCCCGTCCGCGGGCAGTCCTTCCTGAAACTCGTCGGCATCGAACTGCGCAAGTCCGTCAACACCCGCAGCGGGAAGTTGCTGATCGCCGCGATCCTGGCGCTGGCCCTGGTCGCGATCGGCTGGGAGCTGACCCACCTGCCGGACGGCCCCGCCACCGCCGACCGCTTCCTCGGTGCCGCCTCGACCGGCGTGATGCTGTTGCTGCCGGTGATCGGCGTGATGGCGATGACGAGCGAATGGACCCAGCGCACCGCGCTGACCACCTTCACGCTGTCGCCCCGGCGGGTCCGGGTGCAGATCGCCAAATTCGTCTCCGCGCTCATCATGAGCGTCGTCGTACTGACGGTGACCAACCTGCTGGCGCTGGGCGGCACCGCACTCGGTGGCGCGATCGGCGGCGACGGTACGTCGTACTCCGGGCTCGGCGGGGCACTGGCCGGGTCGTACCTGACCAACGCGCTCAACGTGGTGATGGCCGCCGCCTTCGGCGCGGTGATCGCCCAGACCGCGGTCGCGATTCTGGTCTACTTCATCGCCCCGACCGCCTGGTCGCTGGCCGGACCGGCGCTGTTCAAGGACAGCGCGAACTGGCTGGACGTGTTCGGTGCCTTCGGCCGGATCGCGGACCGCAACCTGAACGGCATGCTGCCCGAGACGCTGACCGCGATCGGCATCTGGATCGTTCTCCCGACCATCGTCGGACTGTGGGCAAGCTCACGTCGCGAGGTCAAGTAACGGGGTCCGACGCGGCGGGGTGGGCCGGTTTGAGGGGACCGGTCCACCCCGCCGACGGGGTGATCGGACCTCTTCGGCGGTTCAGCCAGGGGGCGGTGCGTGTGTCGATCCCCGGGTCCGGGTAACCTAGAAGCACGATTACTGACGACTGATCCGTGGGCGCCACGCTGCGTACCCGGTTGACTTGTGCGAGGGGGTCGACGCTATGGGGCGCGGCCGTGCAAAGGCCAAGCAGACGAAGGTCGCTCGCGACCTGAAGTACCGCACCTGGGACACCGACTTGGACCAGCTCAAGAAAGAGCTGTCCGGTGACCAGGGTGGCGACCGTTCTGCGAACGGCGACAACGACGGCGACGATTACGACGCCGACGAATACCACCCCCGTCGGTAAGCAACGACAGCTCGGCTGACCTGCTCAGTGCCCTCGGGTACTGAGCAGGCTGACCGTGCGCCCGACGTGTTCCACCACACCAGCACCACCTGTTGCGGTCCCGCCTGCCCAGAAATCGAAGTCCAGGCGGGACGGGCGGGTGGGGCTCAGCGCGCGTAGGTGCCTTCGAGGGCGACCGTGCCACCGGCGTCCGCGGTGACCTCGCCGCAGACCCAGGCCGGGATGTCCCGGGCGGCCAGCTCGGCGATTGCGGCGTCAGCGGACGACGGGTCGAGTACGGCGACCATGCCGGCACCCATGTTCAGCGTCTTCTCCAGCTCGGGCAGTGCGACGTCGCCTAGTAGCCCGACCAGGCCGAAGATCGGCGCCGGCGCCCAGGTCGACCGGTCGATCCGGACCGAGAGGTCCTCGGGGATGACCCGGGCCAGGTTCGCCGCGAAGCCACCGCCGGTGATGTGCGACATCGCGTGCAGCGGCTTCGCGTCACCCTCGACGTCGCCGTTCAACTCCGCGATCAGCTCGAGGCAGTGCTTGGCGTAGACCCGGGTCGGCGTCAGCAGCACCTCGCCCAGCGTCGTACCCAGCTCCGGTACGACCCGGTCCAGAGTCCAGCGGGCGCGGTTGAAGAAGACGTGGCGGACCAGCGAGTACCCGTTCGAGTGCAGGCCCGAGGACGCCATCGCCACCACCACGTCACCCACGCGGACCCGGTCCGCACCGAGCACCTCGTCGGCCTCGACAACACCGGTCGACGCACCGGCCACGTCGTACTCGTCCGGCTCCAGCAGGCCCGGGTGCTCCGCGGTCTCGCCGCCGACAAGCGCCGTACCGGCCTCCACGCACGCCTCGGCGATGCCCTTCACGATCTGCGCGATCGTCTCCGGGACCACCTTGCCGGTGCAGATGTAGTCGGTCATGAACAGCGGCTCGGCACCGCACACGACCAGGTCGTCGACGACCATCCCGACCAGGTCGAACCCGATCGTGTCGTGCTTGTCCAGCTTCTGCGCGATCGCGACCTTGGTCCCGATCCCGTCCGTCGAGGTCGCCAGCAGCGGCCGCCGGTACGACGTCAGCGCGGTCGCGTCGAACAGCCCGGCGAACCCACCGAGCCCACCGACCACCTCCGGGCGGGTCGCCTTCGCCACCCACTCCTTCATCAGCTCGACGGCCCGGTCACCGGCCTCGATGTCGACTCCGGCAGCGGCGTAGCTCGCGCCTTCGCTCACGTTCATCTCCTCGATACTCCGGCGGTACGACGTCTGCCGGGACGATCTGGCTACGGACGGCTCAGGGCGTCGGCGGCACCGGCGCCACCGGAGACCGTGGCCAGGCCGTCGACGTCGGTGGACACCGGCAGCTCCAGCAGGTGCTTGCCGAGCTGCTCCGGATCCGGCAGCGCGACCGGGTAGACCCCGTCGAAGCACGCGCGGCAGAGCTTGCCCTTCGGCACCGTGGTCGCCGCGATCAGGCCGTCCAGGCTGATGTAGCCGAGCGAGTCGGCGCCGAGCGAGCGGCAGATCTCCTCGGTGTTCAGCCCGTTCGCGATCAGTTCGGCGCGGCTGGCGAAGTCGATGCCGTAGAAGCACGGCCACTTCACCGGCGGCGCCGTGATCCGGACGTGGATCTCCTTGGCGCCGGCCTCGCGCAGCATCCGGATCACCGCGCGCTGGGTGTTGCCGCGCACGATCGTGTCGTCGACCACGACCAGCCGCTTGCCCTCGATCACCTCGCGCAGCGGGTTCAGCTTCAGCCGGATGCCCAGTTGGCGGATCGTCTGGCTGGGCTGGATGAACGTGCGGCCGACGTACGCGTTCTTGACCAGGCCCGATCCGTACGGGATGCCAGAGGCTTCGGCGTACCCGATCGCGCCGGGTGTCCCGGACTCGGGGGTGGCGATGACCAGGTCGGCGTCGGCCGGGTGCTCACCAGCCAGCCGGCGGCCGATCTCGACGCGGGTGGAGTAGATCCGGCGGCCGGAGATCTGGGTGTCCGGGCGGGCCAGGTAGACGAACTCGAACAGGCAGCCCTTGGGGTCCGGCTCGGCGAACCGGGTCGACCGCAGTCCGTCGGCGTCGACCGCGACAATCTCGCCGGGCTCCACCTCGCGGATGAAGGACGCACCGACGATGTCGAGGGCCGCGGTCTCGCTGGCGATCACCCAGCCGCGCTCCAGCCGGCCCAGCACCAGCGGGCGG
Organism: Kribbella pittospori; assembly: GCF_004331465.1. Lineage (GTDB taxonomy): Bacteria > Actinomycetota > Actinomycetes > Propionibacteriales > Kribbellaceae > Kribbella > Kribbella pittospori. Next base: position 258,925 of record NZ_SJKB01000009.1, on the reverse strand, counting down.
ATGCCCTGCGGGTCGCGAGCGGCGTACAGGGTGTTCTCGTCCATGAAGATCAGGCTGTAGGCGCCCTTGACCTTCGGCAGCACCTTCGCGGCCGCCTCCTCGATGGTCAGGTCCGGGTACCCGGCGAGCATCGAGGTGAGGATGTCGGTGTCGGAGGAGGCGCCGTGCTTCGCGTTCGCCTTGGCGTGCTCGACGTCGGCGTCCAGGCCGAGATCGAGGTCGCCGCCGCCGTTCAGGCTCTCGGCCAACTCACCGGTGTTGGTCAGGTTCCCGTTGTGACCGAGCGCGATCGACCCGGTCGCGGTCGACCGGAACGTCGGCTGCGCGTTGGCCCAGACACTGGAACCGGTCGTCGAGTAGCGACAGTGCCCGATCGCGATGTGTCCGCGCAGGGACGCGAGGGTCGCCTCGTCGAACGCCTGACTGACCAGACCCATGTCCTTGTAGACCAGAATCTGGCTTCCGTTGCTGACTGCGATGCCAGCCGACTCCTGCCCTCGATGCTGCAAGGCGTAGAGCCCGAAGTAGGTGAGTTTGGCAACCTCTTCCCCCGGTGCCCAGACTCCGAAGACGCCACATGCGTCCTGCGGTCCCAGGTCCTGCGGGTCAAGGTCATGGGTTAGCCGACCATCGCCACGAGCCACGGCGTCAGTCTACGGGACGTCACGGGGTGCCCTGGCCCGGTCCGATGGCCGGGCACAGGGAACCCGTCGTACGACTACTCAGTGGAAAGCTACGGTCACCAGCAGAGCACCGGGATACAGCCCGGTTCGCTGCCGCTGGCCGCCGACGCGGTCAGTGGGGCACCGCCGAAGATCAGTACCGCGGCGACACCAACTACAATGAGCAATTTCCTGATCACACATCTGTCCCTTCGAAAATGAGCCGGAACCGGCTGAGGAGTGCTCTGTGTCGACGCGCTCTGTATATGGTCGGTTCCGACAAGACTGAGAAGGAGGAGGACGTGCTCGAACCGCTGGGTGTTGATGAAGCCACCTTCGCGGTTTATCACGCCCTTCTCAGCCACCCAGACAGTACGCCCGAGAACATTGCCGCGCTAGTAAAAAGGCCCGTGACCGAGGTTCACGAGCTGATGGAGAAACTCCGCAAGCTCGAGTTGCTCGTCCCGACCTGGACGAACCCCGACGGTGAGCACGCGGTGCACCCGCGGGTCGGCCTGACCGGCCTGGCCGAGCGCCGGCGGACCGAGCTGAACAAGATGCTGGGCGAGCTCAAGGAAGCCGAAGCCTCGGCCGAGGTGCTGGCCGAGCAGTACAACGAGCTCCTGACCGCCCGCAGCAGTGGGGACGTCGAGGTGCTCAACGGCCGGGCGAATGCCTCCCGGCGGATCGAAGAGCTGGGCCTGAAGGCCAAGGACACGTTGTGGGGCCTGGTGCCCGCGCACATCGACGACGTCACCCATCCGTTCGACAAGTCGCCGGACGTTCCGTTGCTGGAGCGCGGGCTGCGGATGCGGACCGTCTATCTCCAGAGCATCACGTCGTCCAAGCAGGCGCTGGACTACGCCGCGGCGATGCACCAGCTCGGCGGCGAGATCCGGGCGACGCCCACACTGCCGCTGCGGCTGCTGATCTTCGACCAGGAGATCGCGGTCATGCCGATGGACCCGGAGAACCCGACCGTCGGCGCGGTCATCCACCGCAGCCCGGCCGTGGTATCGGTCGCGCTCGCGTTGTTCGACTCCTACTGGGCCCGCGCCACCGAGCTCTTCGACGCGGACGACCGGGAGGACAACGCGCCCCTCACGCCCCACGAGGCCGAGGTACTGCGGCTGCTCGCGGGCGGTGCGAAGGACGAGCAGGTCGCGCGTCTGCTGGGCATCTCGTTGCGGACGGCCCGGCGGATCACCGCGACCCTGTCGGAGCGCCTCAACGCCGCCAGCCGCTTCGAGCTGGGCGTGGCGGCAGCAAAGCGCGGCTGGGTCTAGCCGCTCCGGTCAGACGGTCTTCAGCGCGGCCAGCAGCTTGGTGAGGGACTCGCGGGCGTCGCCGAACAGCAGGGTGGTCCGGGGGTCGTAGAGGAGTTCGTTCTCGATGCCGGCGAATCCGGGCCGCATTGAGCGCTTGAGGAAGATCACCCGCTGCGCCTCGTCGGCGTTCAGGATCGGCATGCCGTAGATCGGGGCGCTGGGCGTGTTCCGGGCGGCCGGGTTGACGACGTCGTTGGCGCCTACCACCAGGACGACGTCCGTCGACTTGAAGTCGCCGTTGATGTCGTCCATCTCGCGCAACTGGTCGTACGGGACCTGGGCCTCGGCCAGCAGCACGTTCATGTGGCCAGGCATCCGGCCGGCCACCGGGTGGATCGCGTAGTCAACCTTCACGCCGCGGCTCTGCAGCTCGTCGACCAGGTCGCGAAGGGTGTGCTGGGCCTGCGCAACGGCCAGCCCGTACCCGGGCACGATGATGACCTTGTTCGCGTACCCGAGCAGGATCGCGACGTCCTCCGCGCCACCGGAGATGACCGGCCGCTCGGACGCCGTACCGCCGCCAAGAGTCGACCCGCCTCGCACGGCGCCGAAGAGGATGTTGAAGACGGACCGGCCCATGGCGTCGGCCATCAGCTTGGTCAGCAACGTACCGGCGGCGCCGACCAGCGTGCCGGCCACCAGCAGCAGGGTGTTGCCGAGCACGTAGCCGCCCGCGGCCACAGTGAGGCCGGTGAAGGCGTTCAGCAGCGAGATGACGATCGGTACGTCGGCACCGCCCACAGGCAGCACCAGCATCACGCCGACCGCAAGACCGACCAGGCAGAGCAGTACGCCGACCCACACGCGCGGATCGGAGACGAGCCAGCCGGCCAGCACGATCCCGCCGATGATCGAGGCGATGAAGAGCACCGGCAGACCGGGGAACGTCACCGGCCGGGTGGTCATCAGTTCCTGCAGTTTGGCGAACGTCACGATCGAGCCGGAGAAGCTGACCGCACCGACCAGGATGGTGAACGCTGTCGCGATGGCCGCCACCGTCGCGTCGTCGCTGACCTCGCCGAGCTCCATCAACGCGACCAGCGCGGCCGCGCCACCGCCGACACCGTTGAACAGGGCAACGAGCTGCGGCATGTGCGTCATCTGCACCCGGCGCGACCCGACCACACCGACGACCGTGCCGGCCGCCAGCGCGATCAGGATCGGCGTCAGGTGATCGGGCTTGTAGGCGACGAAGGTGATGATGACGGCGAGCACCGCCCCGGCGGCACCGAGCAGGTTGCCGGCCCGGGCGCTGCGCGGCGACGACAGCGCCTTCAGCGCGACGATGAAGCAGACCGCGGCGACCAGGTAACCGATCTGGGCCCAGGTGGGGATCACTTGCGCAGCTCCTTCTTGCGAGCCCCCGGGCCTTTGAACATCTGCAGCATCCGGTCGGTGACCACGAACCCGCCGACCATGTTGACGGTCGCGAGTACGACGGCCAGCAGTCCGACAACCACCACGATCGCGGAGTCGGCCTGCCCGGTGACGATGATGGCGCCGACCAGGATGACGCCGTGGATGGCGTTCGCGCCGGACATCAGCGGGGTGTGCAGGGTCGACGAGACCTTGCTGATCACCTCGACACCGACGAACGCCGCAAGGACGAAGATCGTCAGCAGCGCGATGGACTCGGTCACAGGCCCTGTCCTTTCAGGAGCTCGCGGGTCGGCTCGTGCAAGACGCTGCCGTCGTGGGTGACGCAGCAGCCGCGGACGATCTCGTCGTTGAAGTCCGGATCGAACGAGGCGTTCCGGGTCATCAGGCGGATCAGGTTCGCGATGTTCTGACCGTAGAGCCGGCTGGCCGGTCCGGCCATCTGGCTGGCGACGTTCGCGCCGCCCCAGACCAGCGCGCTGCCGATGGTGAGCTCGGTGCCGGCCACCGAGCCCTCGACGTTGCCGCCCTGCTCGGAGGCCAGGTCGACGACGACGGAGCCGGGCTTCATCTGCTCGACCATCGCCCGCGACACCAGGATCGGCGCGGTCCGCCCGGGCACGGCGGCCGTCGTGATCAGCGCGTCCGCGGCGGCGACGAACGGGGTCAGCAGCTCACGCTGGAGCTGGGCCCGCTCCGGCGTCATCTCGCGGGCGTACCCGCCGGGGCCGTCCAGCGTGCCGAGCTCGAGCTCGATCGGCTGCGCACCCATCGAGGCGATCTCCTCGGCGGCCGCGGTGCGGACGTCGTACGCCCTGACGACGGCGCCGAGCCGCTTGGCGGTCGCGATGGCCTGCAGGCCGGCGACGCCGGCGCCGAGGACCAGGACCTGGGCCGGCGGCACAGTGCCCGCCGCGGTCATGTTCAGCGGGAAGAACCGTGGCAGCCGCTCGGCCGCCACGATCGCGGCGCGGTACCCGGCGACCAGCGCCTGGGAGGACAGCGCGTCCATCGACTGGGCCCGAGAGATCCGCGGCACGAGCTCCATCGCGAACGCGGTGAGCTTCGCCGTGGTTGCGGTGCGGACCACATCCGGCGGATTCGTCGGCAGGAACGACATCAGCGCCGTACCGGCGTGCAGCCGCTGCAGGCGTTCCCGCTCCAACGGTTGCACCGACGTCACGATGGTGGCCGCGTGGTCGGCGCCCCAGGCGACCTCGGCACCGGCGTCGCGGTACTGGTCGTCGGAGTACAGGGCCCGTTCGCCGGCGGCCGGCTCGACCGCCACCTCGTAGCCGAGCTCGATGAGTTTCGCGACTTGTTCCGGCACCAGCGCGACCCGGCGCTCCGCCGGTCTGGTCTCCCGTACGACTGCGATCTTCACTCGCCGAAACCTATGCCAAACACTGGGTCGCCGGAAAGCCCGGTCATCGGGTCGTGGTCAGGTTGTGTCCCACGATTTCAGGCGTTCTCGGCCAGGTTCTGAAGGAGAAGCGCCTCGGCGAGACACACCTTGCTGAACTCGGCGAGGTGCAGGCCCTCGTCGATTCCGTGGGCGCGGGTGTCCGGATCCTCCACGCCGGTGACCAGGATCGAGGCCTCCGGGAAGGTCTGCTGGAACTCCGCGATGAACGGGATCGAACCGCCCATCCCCATGTCGATCGGCTCGACACCCCACGCCGTGTGGAAGGCGGACCGGGCCGCTTCGTACCCCGCGCCGCGCGCGTTCACGCTGCAGGGCTGGCCGGTCTGTCCCTCGGTGACGGTGACCTGCGCACCCCATGGCGCGTGGTTCTCGAGGTGCTCCTTCAGTGCCGCGCTCGCTTTGATCGCGTCGTCGCCCGGCGCGACCCGCAAGCTCACCTTGGCCCGCGCGACCGGCACCAGCGTGTTGCTGGCCTCCGCCACGGACGGCGCGTCGATACCCAGTACGGCGATCGACGGCCTGGTCCACAGACGATCGACAAGCGAACCCGAACCGGTCAGCCGGACGGAATCCAGCACACTCGACTCGGCCCGCAGCCGCGCTTCGGGATAGTCCACATCCGCCGCCCGCGAAGCGTGCAACCCGTCCACCGCGACGTCACCCTTGTCGTCGTGCAGGGTGGCCAGCAGCCGGCACAACGTCGACAACGCGTCCGGGATCGGTCCACCGAACAACCCCGAGTGGACCGCGTGATCGAGCGTCCGCACCTCGACGTACGCCTCGACCAAGCCGCGCAGCGACACGGTCAGCGCCGGCCGCCCGACGTCCCAGTTGCCCGAGTCGGCGATCACGATCGCGTCAGCGGCGAGCTCCTCGGAGTACTCGTCCAGCAACTGCAGCAGGGTCGGCGAGCCGATCTCCTCCTCGCCCTCGACGAACACGGTCAGGCCCACCGGCAGATCGTTGCCGAAGGCCCGTACGGCGGCCAGGTGTGCGGCGATGCCGGCCTTGTCGTCGGCGGCACCCCGGCCGTACAGCCGGTCGCCGCGCTCTGTCGGCACGAACGGGTCCGAGGTCCACTGGTCGACCGGTCCGGTCGGCTGGACGTCGTGGTGCGCGTACAGCAGCACGGTCGGCTTGCCGGCCGGCGCGGCCTTCTTCGCGATCACCGCGGGCGCGCCGTCGCCGGCCCGGACGATCTTCACCGTGAACCCCTCGGCCTCGAACAGGGCCGCGGTCGCCTCGGCGGAGCGCTGGACGTCGGCCGCGCGGGCGGGTTCGTAGCTGACCGACGGGATCCGGATGAGGTCCTCGAGGTCGGCACGGACACTGGGCAGAACGCGGTCGATCGCCGCGGACAGATCGGTCATGCGCCTACCGTACGGCGTCCGTTCGCGCACCCGCCGCCCGGAATGCTGTGGCCGTTGTCTGGTCATGTTACTGATTGTCGTCATACCCTGGACCCCTCGTAGGTTTCCGCCCGACCGAAGAGGATCTCACTCATGGCCCGTCGCCCCCTCGCCATCCTGACCGCCGTCGTCACGTCCGCGGCCGCACTCGCCGCCGCACTGCCCGCCAGTGCCGCAATCACCTGCGACACCGCCACCACCGGCGGCGCGACCTTCTACGACGGTCCGTCCGCGTCGAAGAAGTACGACGCCCGGTTCAGCAACAGCGCGAGCATCCCCAACCTGAGCACCTACACCCCACAGGGCGCGGGCACTTGGTACAACTGGGACGGCTCCGGCAAGAACCTGCTGCTGGTCGGTTCGTACCGCGCCGGTGCGGACTCACAGATCTACGGCATCGACCCGGGCACCGGATCGACCGTCGGGGTGGTCGCGATCGCCGAGTCGCATGTCGGCGGCATCACCGTCAGCAAGGGCTGGGCGTTCGTGTCCGGCGCGGGCAGCAGCATCCGCAAGTACAGCCTGACCTCGCTGCGCGACGCCATGAAGGCAGCGGGTACGCCGTACCTCGCGCAGGTCGGGACCGCGCGGGACGTGGCCGGCTCGTCGTTCATCGGCAGCTACGGCGACTCGCTGTTCTCCGGGACGTTCAACGACACCGGCCGCGGGACCATGTACGAGTACAAGATCGCCGACGACGGCACGCTGACCACAGTGGCCGGCGCGTGGGAGGTGCCGACCAAGACGCAGGGTCTGACCGTCACCGCCAACCACTTCATCTACAGCACGTCGTACGGGCGCGGGAACCGCAGCAACCTGTACGTCGTCAAGCGTGGCCAGAAGGATCTGGATGCGGCCGCACTCAGCTGCTTCCGGGCGCCGAGCATGACCGAGGGCATCACCGAATACAACGGAACGGCGTACCTGGTCTACGAGTCCGGCTCACACCTCTACGCCTCGGACCCGGCCACCCTCAACGTGATCCCGCGGCTGCACAAGGCCTCGATCTCGTCCCTGACGTCCCTGGTCCCCTAGTGTCCGACTCAGGACACTACGGCTTCTCGTAGCTCGCCGAGTCCAGCACTTCCTGACGCTTCTTCGGGTTGTCCTCACGGACCTGGACCCGGAGCAGGGTCGAGTCGTCCACCTTCCGGTACTGCTCCACAACGGTTGGCACGTTGTTGCAGCTGTATCGGAAGGTGGCGGTCGTGTCAGAGGTCTCCGGAGTCTGCGACGTACAGCCCTCAGGCGCCGTCGCGCTCGTGGGCAGTGTCGACGAGGCCACCAGACCGAGGTAGACACCCTCGACGCTCGTATCCGTCTGCCATCCGGCTGTCTCGGTGGCGACCAGCAACTGCGTGTCTGCCTGTGCCTTCTGGGACCACTCGCGCGGGACCTCGACAGACAGTCCGTTGGCCTCCACCTTCACCGGGCGGCTCAAGACGTACCGGTAGCCGCCGTACCCGCCGCCGGCTGCCAGTACGACGGCCAGCACGGTGGCGACCACCCAGGACCGGCCGGACCGCTTCGGGGGAACCGCGACAGTCGGCTCGTTGGCGGTGACCAGAGCCGTCTCCTGGTCGACGTCGCCCGCCTTGGGCACAGGCGTCGGCATCTCCGCCGCCGGCACCAGTCCGACCGGGACCTTGCCGGTGGTGTGGGCCTCCCGCAACGCGTTGAGGAAGCTGTCCAGGTCCGGCCACCGCTTGTCCCGGTCCGGCTCGAGTGCACGGCGTACGACGACGTCGATCGCGTCCGAGACGTCCTCGCGCAGCGTCGTCATCGACGGCGGCGGTGAGTCGATCTGCATCACCGCACCGAGGCTGGCCACACCATGGGGCGCTTGGCCGGTGAAGGCGGCGTACGCAACTGCTCCGAGCGAGTAGAGGTCCGCCCGGTGGTCCAGGCGCTCGCCGCGCACCTGCTCGGGAGCGACGTACGCCGGAGTACCGCCGGGCATGGTCAGCTGGGACACGTCCTGAACCGCTTTACCCAGACCGAGGTCGCCGAGCATCGCGCGGTCACCACCCGGCTCGGTGCGGAACAGCACGTTGGCCGGCTTCACATCGCGATGCAGAACTCCACGCGTGTGCAGGTGCTTGAGGCCCTTGCCGACCTCGGTGATGACTCGGACCGCTTCGCCGAGTTCCAGCGATCCGGCCTTGATCCGGTCCGCGAGCGTCCCGCCGTCGGCGTAGGTGAGAACCATGTACGGGCGTCCGTCCTCGGCCTCCCCGATGTCGTGCACCCCGACGACGTACAGCGAGTCGACCTTGCGCAGAAAGCGTCCCTCGGCCAGGAACCGGCGGCGGACGTCCTCGTCGTCGACCCACAGGTCGGACAGGATCTTGACCGCGACCTCGGCGTCCAGTTGTTCGTCCCGGGCCAGCCAAACCGTCGCGAAACCACCGGCACCGACCCGGCGGACCAGGGCGTACCGGCCGATCCGCGCTGGCTGGTCCATGCACGCATTATGCTCGATCGCTCCTGCGACGAGGGCATGCACCCCAAGATCGCCGGAGCGAACTAATGGGCGTATTGATGCGTCACAACGGGGTGGATACGGGACGGGTGATTGCGAAGTGGCCACACCCATATCCCCGGAACCCCTTGTCCTCGGATCATGAGGGCGGGGAGCGAGAGTGTTAGGAGTCCGCTGATGCCGAACAAGAACGGCCGGCTGGTGGCCCTGGTCGCATCGATCGCGGTCGCCGCGGTCGCCATCGGCGCCGCCCTCGCCTACCGCCAGGGGCCTCAAGCCGCCCAAGCCGACGCAGCCCCACTCAGCGGCAGCCCGTCCCCTGCCTCGCTCACTCCCACTCCAACAGCGACGCCCACACCGATTTCGTCGGCGACTCCGTCGACCACACCCGTCGTCTCCCCCAAGCCGCCGTCCAGCGCACCCGTGACGTCGTCCGGTCCGACCACGATCACGCTGAACGTCGCCAAGCTCCCCAAGGGCCGCGCTCCGCAGATGCCCTACCTGATCGACCGCACCGTCCTGGGCGGAGCTGGGTACGACGCCAAGATCCCCGGCAGTGGAGGTGTGGTCGGCATCGGTCGCCTCGATTCCGCCGTACTGGCAGTGGTTCTGGCCGACGACGGGACCGAGCTCGTGAAGCTGGGGCCTGGCGACGAGGTACGGCACACTCCGAACGTGTCCTCCCTGGTCACCGCACCGGACCAGTCCATGGCGGCGTACGCGGCCGCGAGCATCAGCTCACTGGGACGCGCGACCAAGGGCGGGACCTTGTACGCCGAGAACTTCGGCTCGGTGAAGTCGCTGAAGCTCCCGGACGCCTGGAACCTGCAGGTGCTCTCCTATGTGGGCGGCAAGGTCTACTACCGGGCCGGCGCCGCGGAGTCAGGTGGCTGGAAGCTCTACACCTGGGCACCAGGGACAGCGACGCCGGACCTGGTCACGACAGTCACCTCACCGACGGCGGTGTCGGACGACGGCAAGCTGGCCGCGTCGGCACAGTTGATCAACGACGGCGGCAGTTGCTCCTCGGTGGTCGAGGTCGCCAGCGGCAAGCAGTTGTTCCGGACCTGCGAGAACATGATCTCGGACTTCACTCCTGACGGTTCCGTCGCGGTCGGTGAGCCGGACTACGGCGACGGCTACTGCAGCCTGAAGCAGACGGCCCTGGATGCCCGCACCGGCAAGGTGATCCGGGAGTGGAAGGGCTGCTTCCACCGCACTGTGGCGGAGGACGACCAGCACTTCCTGCTCGTCGCGGTCGCGTCCGGCGGCGGTGGGGACCCCGGCACCAAGAGCGCCATCATCCGCTGCGCGATCAACACCGGTTCGTGCGAGCTGGCCACATCCATCTCCACGGACAAGGCCCTCGCGCTCGGACGCTGATCTGCCGAGAGCAGATACCCCTGTGGGACAAGGGGTTTGGCGGCAGACTGGCGGCATGGAACGCATAGCGGTGCTGGCTGACGTGCACGGGGTGTTGCCCGCTCTGGAGGCGGTGCTGGCGGAGGACGACGTACGGTCGGCCGATGCGATCGTGCTGGCCGGGGACATCGCCAGTGGGCCGCAGCCGGTCGAGACTCTGGACCTGCTGACGTCACTGGGCGACCGAGTGGTGTGGGTGCGGGGCAACGCCGACCGGGAACTGGTGGAGATGGCCCGGGCCGCGTTCACCGGCGAGCCGCCGGATGCGGTGAGTCCGTGGGCGGCGCAGCAGCTGCGGCCTGACCAGGTGGAGGTGCTGGCTTCCTTGCCGACCACCGTGACCATCGGGGACGCGCTCTTCTGCCACGCGACGCCGCGGGACGACGAGGAGATGGTGCTGGTCGACAGCCCGATCTCACGGTGGGCCGAGGTCTTCACCGGGCTGTCCGATGACGTCAGGACGGTGGTGTGCGGCCACACCCACATGCCGTTCGCCCGGCAGGTAGACCGGCGGCTGGTGGTCAACGCCGGCAGCGTCGGCATGCCGTACGGCGCTCCTGGCCCGAGCTGGGCGTTGCTGACCGCCGACGGCGTACAACTCCGCCGCGCACCACTGGACGCCGCCAAGGCCGCGGAGCGCATCACGACGGAGTCGACATACCCAGGCCGGCAGGAGTGGGTGGAGGAGTACCTGCTGACCAACTACTCCGACACCGAGGCGCTGGACGCGTTCAGACCCCGCGCGGAGGGCTGACCGGCTACCGTCGACAGGTGTTCGCACGGCGGCGGAAGCATTTCGGGACTCCGGCTGACAAGGCGACGTATGCGACCCTGCATACCGCCTCGCTGGCCTCTCCCCACCTGCGCGAGGGTCTGACCCCCGCCGCGGCCGGCAAGGCGAGCCGCCACCTCAGAGACCTCCTCGGTACGGCGGCCATCGCGATCTGCGACTCCTCCGGCGTACTGGCGTGGGACGGGGTCGGTGGACCGTACGAGAGCAACCACCGCGGCGATGCGAAGGCTCTTGCGGCTCCCACCCTCCGCTCCGGACGTACGGCGGTCCTCGGAGCGCATGACGTGGCCTGCAGCGACCCGCAATGCCCGGTCCGTACGGCGGTGGTCGCGCCGATCGTCACCGAGGAGCGCGTGGTCGCCGTACTGGTCGCCTACAGCATCCGCTCGTCGGCCGCACTGGTCCGGGCGACCGAGGAGGTCGCTCGCTGGGTGTCCGGCCAGGTGGAGCTGGCCGAGCTCAACAAGGAACGCACCCGGGCGATCGAGGCCGAGTTGCGCGCACTGCGGGCGCAGATCAGCCCGCACTTCATCTACAACGCGCTGGCCGCGATCGCGTCGTTCGTCCGGACCGACCCCGGGCGGGCGCGGGAGCTGCTGCTGGAGTTCGCGGACTTCTCCCGGTATGCGCTGCGGCGCGGCGGCGAGTTCACCACGCTGGCCGACGAGCTGCGCAACGTCGAGCGCTATCTGGTGCTGGAGCAAGCGCGGTTCGGCGACCGGCTCAAGGTGTCGCTGCAGATCGCGCCCGAAGTACTGCCGGTGGTCATCCCGTTCCTGGTCGTCCAGCCGCTGGTGGAGAACGCCGTACGCCATGGACTGGAGGGCACCACCGGCGTCGGGCACATCACGATCCGGGCCCGGGACCGGATCAACGAGGCCGAGATCAGCGTCGAGGACGACGGCTCGGGCAGCGACCCGGAAGTGATCCGCGCGGCCCTGTCCGGCGAGTCCGGCAGCGACTCGGTCGGCCTCGGCAACGTCGACGCCCGGCTCCGCCAGGTGTACGGCGACGCCTACGGCCTGGTCGTCGAAACCGCAGTCGACGCCGGCACCAAGGTCACCTTCCGGGTCCCCAAATACTCCTCAGGAGTACACGCCACGCCGTAGTCCACTGCGCCGTTGACGGTAGTAGTGGCGCGGACTAGCGTCGGCAGCAATCCCCTTACGGCGTTGGGATTGCGCATCTGCGCGAGCGTCGTGACGGAGTGGATTCACCTGTGCGGGGCAGGCGACGGCCGGATCGCCTTCGAAGCGATCGCGGCCCACGAAGAGTGCCGATGGGCTGGTCGAGCCCGGACGGAGAGGAGCACTACTCGTGCCAGGTAACAGGGCGGTGATTTACAAGGGTCCGGGCGATGTGGCGGTCGAGACGATCGACTACCCGGGTCTGGAGCTCAAGGACGGTCCAGGGGTCAACCCTGCCAACGTGGGGCGGCAGATTCCGCACGGGGCGATCCTCAAGGTGGTGGCCAGCAACATCTGCGGCAGCGACCAGCACATGGTGCGCGGCCGGACCACGGCGCCGCCGGGACTCGCTCTCGGCCATGAGATCACCGGCGAGGTGGCCGAGGTCGGCCGTGACGTCGAGTTCATCAAGGTCGGCGATCTGGTGTCCGTCCCGTTCAACATCGCCTGCGGGCGGTGCGTCAACTGCAAGGCGGGCAAGACCGGCGTCTGCCTGAACGTGAACCCGGATCGGCCCGGGTCCGCGTACGGGTACGTCGACATGGGCGGCTGGGTCGGCGGCCAGGCGGAGTACGCGCTGGTGCCGTACGCCGACTGGAACCTGCTGAAGTTCCCCGACAAGGACCGGGCGCTGGAGAAGATCCGCGACCTGGCGATGCTGTCGGACATCTTCCCGACCGGCTACCACGGCGCTGTCACGGCGGGTGTCGGGACCGGTTCGACCGTCTACGTCGCCGGCGCGGGGCCGGTCGGCCTGGCCGCGGCCACGTCGGCCTTCCTGCTCGGTGCGGCCGTTGTCATCGTCGCCGACCTGCAGAAGGAACGGCTGGAACAGGCGCGCAGTTTCGGCTGCGAGACGATCGATGTGTCCGAGGGCGATCCGAAGGACCAGATCGAGCGGATCCTCGGCGTACCGGAGGTCGAGTGCGCGATCGACGCCGTCGGGTTCGAGGCCCATGGCCACGGCACCGACGCCGGGTCCGAGCGTCCGGCCACCGTGCTCAACACGGTGATGGACGTGACCGCCGCCGGTGGTGCGGTCGGCATCCCCGGCCTGTACGTCACCGGTGATCCCGGTGCGGCCGACGAGGCCGCGAAGACCGGCTCGCTGTCGATCCGCCTGGGCCTGGGCTGGGCGAAGTCGCTGTCGTTCACGACCGGGCAGTGTCCGGTGATGCGGTACAACCGCCAGCTGATGCAGGCGATCCTGCACGACCGTACGCAGATCGCGAAGAACGTGAACGCCACGGTCATCCCGCTGGATCAGGCACCGCAGGGCTACGCCGATTTCGACAAGGGCGCGGCGCGCAAGTACGTGCTCGACCCGCACGGGTTGATCAAGTAAGGAGCGGGCGACGGGAGCTGGGCGCAGGGGTCCGGCTCTCGTCGTCGACACCCGGCCGAGGCATACTGCGGAGGAAGGCCAGGTACTACGAGAGCGACTTCATGAGCAGTGACGAGCGACTGGACCTCGAGTTCGCCTACACGGCGTACCAGGACTCGTGCCGCGACTTGTATTCGCCGCACTACTACTGCCGGCGGCCGAGCGGCCACGACGGCGTACACGCGGCGGGCTTCGGCTCGGGCCGACTCCGCTGGGAACACCAGCCCGACCACGCTCCCCACATGCTGTCCTGACCAGCTCACCTGTCTTCCGCGGTGGGCCGGCTGGTGGCTCCAATTCCGGATTGGCTGGCACTACTGTGAGGGCATGGCCGAGACTCCCTTGCGCGCGCTGGTCGCGGATGACGAGGAGCCTGCCCTTGCCGAGCTGGTGTATCTGCTCCAGCGGGACGACCGGATCGGGGAGATCCGGACCGCGTCGAACGGGCCGGACGCGCTGAAGATCCTGCAGGCGGCCGACCTGGACGTGGTGTTCTGCGACATCAAGATGCCCGGGCTGGACGGGATCGACCTGGCCAGCGTCATCTCCAAGTTCCGCCCGCCACGGCCGCAGATCGTCTTCGTCACGGCGTACGACGAACACGCGGTGGAGGCGTTCGAGCTCGAGGCCACCGACTACGTGATGAAACCGGTCCGGGCCGAGCGCCTGGCCGAGGCGGTCCGCCGGGTCGTCACCGCAGGTGCGCCGGCGGCGCTGCAGACGCCGGACGAAACCGACGACGAGGTCATTCCGGTCGAGCTGGCCGGTGTGACCCGGTTCGTCCAGCGCTCGACGGTCCGGTACGTCGAGGCGCAGGGCGACTACGCCCGCCTGCACACCGGCCAGAACTCGCACCTGGTCCGGATCCCGCTGAGCACGCTGGAAGAACGCTGGGGCGACGCCGGGTTCACCCGCATCCACCGCAGCACGCTGGTCGCCCTCGCCCACGTGGACGAGATGCGCGTCGACGGCGGCCGGTGCGCGGTCCGGGTCGGCGACGACTGGCTCCCCGTCAGCCGCCGCCACACTCGTGAACTCCGCGACCTCCTGGTCCGCTCGACCTCCCTGCGCGGCTGACATGAGTACGCCGGACAGTCCGCGACGAGTTCGGGTCACCAGCCCGCGCAGGACTGCTACCCGGCGACCCGTCATCCCCACCGGGACGCGCGAGATCGACGAGCAGACCCGGCTCGGCGAGATCTACATGCACTCGCTGATCCAGTCCCAGCTCCGCCTCACCCTCGCGGTGATCGCCGGCGCCGTGGTCATCCTCGGTGGCATCCCACTGCTGTTCGCTCTCGTCCCCGCGACTCGCACGCTGTCCGTCCTCGGCCTGCCGCTGCCCTGGGTGATCCTCGGCATCGTGGTCTACCCGGTCGTGTACGTCGCCGCCCGCTTGTACGTCCGCAACGCCGAACGGATCGAGGCCGAGTTCACCGAGTTCGTCGGACGGCAGTAGCAGTGCCTGCCGGTGGGGAGGGTCTGAATGTCGTCGGCGATGAGCTTGACCGCGATCGGATTGGTGGTCCTGGCAACGATCGGGATCGGCTTGTTCGGGCTGCGGATCTCCCGGACCACCAGCGACTTCTACGTCGCCAGCCGCGCAGTCTCGCCGCGCTGGAACGCATCCGCGATCAGCGGTGAGTACCTGTCGGCGGCGTCGTTCCTCGGTGTCGCCGGTCTCGTGCTGGTCAACGGCGCGGACATGCTGTGGTTCTCGGTCGGCTACACCGTCGGCTATCTGATGCTGCTGGTCCTGGTCGCGGCACCGCTGCGGCGAAGCGGTGCGTACACATTGCCCGACTTCGCCGAGACCCGGTTCGAATCGGCCGTGGTCCGCCGGATCTGCTCGGGTCTGGTCGTCGGCATCGGCACGCTGTACTTGCTGCCCCAACTGCACGGCGCCGGCCTCACCGTCCAGACCGTCACGGGCGCGCCACCGGACGTCGGTGCCGCGGTCGTCGCGGTGATCGTCGTCTTCAACGTCGCGGCCGGTGGCATGCGCTCGATCACCTTCGTCCAGGCCTTCCAGTACTGGCTGAAGCTCACCGCGCTGGCCACACCGATCTTCGTCATCCTGATCGCGTGGCGCTCCGGCGACCATCCGGCCGGCGTACTGCAGTCGCTGCAAGGCGCGGCCTCCGAGTGGTCCGAGCCACTGTCCCGCGCCGGTGGCCGGGACCACCCGCTGTACGCGACGTATTCGTTGCTTCTGGCCCTTTGTTTCGGAACGATGGGCCTTCCGCACGTGCTCGTTCGCTTCTACACGAACCCGGACGGCCGGGCGGCTCGCCGTACGACGGTCGTCGTCCTGGCGCTGCTCGGACTCTTCTACCTCTTCCCACCGATGTACGCCGTACTCGGCCGGACGTTCGCGCCCGACCTGGTGAGTGCGGGCGCGGACACCGTCGTACTCGAACTGCCGAACCGGATCCTCCCTGGTACCGCAGGGGATCTGCTCGGTGCACTGGTCGCGGCCGGGGCGTTCGCCGCGTTCCTTTCGACGTCGTCGGGGCTGACGGTCGCGATCGCTGGAGTGATCGACCAGGACCTGTTCCGGAGCCGGCTGCATCGGTGGACGGGTGGGGACTACGTGGCGGTGAACAGCTTCCGGATCGCTGCTGTGCTCTCGATGACCGTTCCCTACTTGGCGTTCTTGGTGACCGGCTCGCTCAGTCTGGCCGACACTGTGGGGCTCGCGTTCGCGGTGGCCGCGTCGACGTTCTGTCCCCTGCTGGTGCTGGGGATCTGGTGGCGCCGGATGTCCACGACCGGCGCCGCGGCCGGCCTGGTCGTCGGTGGGGTCGCCGCGAGCGCCGCCGCGTTGATCAACGTGCTCGGCGGCCCCGACGGCGGCTGGCCCAAGGCACTGGTCGGTCAGCCTGCCGCGTGGACGATGCCGCTCGCGTTCCTCACCGTGATCGTGGTGTCGAAGCTGACCCCCGACAAGATCCCCGCCGGCGCCGCCCGCAGCATGGTCCGCCTGCACACCCCCGAAGCGGTGGATGTCGATCGCGGACCCGGACCTGCGGCACTCACCAACCGCTCGCGGACCACACCACCGCCGCCTCGTCACGCGTGAAGGCCAGCGAATGACGGAGGTTGGTGAGTGGCGGGCGTCCGCGCCGTTCGTCGTGGGATTCCTACCGCTCGCCGCAGCGGAGTGATCCACCGGGCGACTGGTGTGGTCCGCTGAGCGCTCGATGCGTGTGGGTGCTGTCGGGTGACAGTGACCGAGGCCACAGTACGGACCAGCAGCAGCCCCTGCCTGGCCCATTCGCCCGGCCTGATCCCCGTCTGGAGGTCCCGCGATGTCCGATACGCGATCCGCGGGTGACCCGGACCTGACGACGTACCGGGAGGTCCAGCTTTCGCCGGACTTCTCCGAACTGCGTCGCCGGTTCCGGCGCTTCGTGTTCCCGATGACCGGCCTGTTCCTGGTCTGGTATTTCCTCTATGTCCTGCTCGCCGCCTATGCACCCGAGTTCATGTCGCACAAGGTCGGCGGCAACATCAACGTGGCCCTGCTGTTCGGGCTCGGCCAGTTCGTGTCGACGTTCGCGATCACGATGATCTACGTCCGCTGGGCCGACCGGCGGATCGACCCCGACGCCGAGCGGATGCGCGACCAGATCGAGGGAGAGCTGCAGTGACCGCCCCACTGATGTTGCCTATGGCAACCGACATCGGCAACCCGACCGTCAACATCATCATCTTCGCGCTGTTCGTGCTGGCCACCCTCGCGATCGTGCTGCGGGCGTCGAGGAACAACCGGACCGCGGCCGACTTCTACGCCGGCGGCCGGTCCTTCACCGGCCCGCAGAACGGCATCGCGATCGCCGGCGACTACCTGTCCGCCGCGTCGTTCCTCGGCATCGCGGGCGCGATCGCCCTGAACGGGTACGACGGCTTCCTCTACTCGATCGGCTTCCTGGTGGCGTGGCTGGTGGCCCTGCTGCTGGTCGCCGAACTGCTCCGGAACACCGGCCGGTTCACGATGGCCGACGTACTGTCCTTCCGGCTCAAGCAGCGGCCGGTCCGGATGGCCGCCGCGATCTCGACCCTCGGCGTCTGCTTCTTCTACCTGCTGGCGCAGATGGCCGGCGCCGGCGGTCTGGTCGCGCTGCTGCTCGGTGTCTCCGGCCGTACCGGCCAGAGCATCGTGATCGCCGTGGTCGGCGCGATCATGATCACCTACGTCCTGGTCGGCGGCATGAAGGGCACCACCTGGGTGCAGATCATCAAGGCCGTCCTGCTGGTGATCGGCGCGGGCATCATGACGATCTGGGTGCTCGCGAAGTACTCGTTCAATCTGTCCGGTCTGCTCGGTGCGGCCGTCGACAACAGCCCGGCGGCCGGCGAGAAGCTGCTCAACCCGGGTCTGCAGTACGGCGCAACGGGGATCAGCAAGCTGGACTTCATCTCGCTGGCACTGGCGCTGGTGCTCGGCACCGCCGGCCTGCCGCACGTCCTGATGCGGTTCTACACGGTGCCGAACTCCAAGGAGGCTCGGCGCAGTGTCAGCTGGGCGATCTGGATCATCGGCATCTTCTACCTGTTCACGCTGGTGCTCGGGTACGGCGCTGCCGCGATCGTCGGCCCGGACGCGATCAAGGCCGCGCCCGGCAAGGCGAACTCGGCCGCTCCACTGCTGGCGTTCGAGCTCGGCGGTGAGCTGCTCCTCGGCGTCATCTCCGCGGTCGCCTTCGCCACGATTCTGGCGGTCGTGGCCGGCCTGACGATCACCGCGAGTACGTCGTTCGCGCACGACGTCTACGGCCAGATCATCAAGAAGGGCCAGATCAGCGGCGACGGTGAGGTCCGGGTGGCCCGGTACACCGCGGTCGTGATCGGCCTCGTCGCGATCATCGGCGGCATCTTCGCCAACGGCCAGAACATCGCCTTCCTGGTGGCGCTGGCGTTCGCGGTCGCGGCCAGTGCGAACCTGCCGACGATCCTGTACTCGCTGTTCTGGCGGCGGTTCAACACCCGCGGCGCGCTGTGGAGCATCTACGGCGGCCTGGGCTCGGCGATCATCCTGATCGCGTTCAGCCCGGTCGTCTCCGGCAAGGTCGACGCGAAGACCGGTCAGAGCCTGTCGATGATCACCGACACCAGCATCGACTTCCACTGGTTCCCGCTGGACAACCCCGGCATCGTCTCGATCCCGCTGGCCTTCGTGCTCGGCTGGCTCGGCACGGTCACCAGCAAGGAGCCGGTCGACGTCGACAAGTTCGCCGAGATGGAGGTCCGCTCCCTCACCGGCGCGGGCGCCGAGAAGGCGGTCCAGCACTGAGGTGATTCCAGACCTGTCAGGCAGGCTCTGCGGACCGTACGCGATCCTGCCTGGCAGCCCCACCTCCGCCCCTCGAGACGGACCCGGTACCCCCTGGCCGGGTCCGTCTCGCGTTGTCAGGACAGCTTGAGGGTGGGCCAGAGGGTGAGGAAGGTGTCGCGGGAGCGGGTGCCGCGGAGTTCTTCGGCGGCGTGCAGGCGGCCGAAGGTGAAGGCGTTGCCGCCGTCGAGGTGGACCTGGATCGCGAGCTGACGCAGCAACTCCCGGGAGACGACGCTGTCCTGGTGCTCGCCGAGGATCTCCTGGACCTCTTCGGCCCGAGCCGCCAGGTCTGATGCTTCATCCCCGAGCACAGGTACGGCGGACTCCGCGGCGTACCGCAACCGCTTGGCCGCCTTGCGGACCTCGTGCAGCTCGTGGTCCTGCTCGGCCGAGCTCTCCGCGTCCTGGGCGCGGCCGACCGCCTTCCGCATCCGCTTCCAGTCGTGGTGCAGCAGATCACCGATCTGCTTGGCCGCCTTCCGGTCGTCACCGACCAGCGGCGGCTTGGCGATCAGCTCGTCGAGCGTGTCCAGCAACTGGAAGTACCGCTCACTCTCCAGCGCAGCCAAGGCGCCTGCCCGGCCCTCCTTGTACACGCCGCGCAGGTGGTCGTCGATCCGGCCGGCGACCCGGCCCATCACCAGCTCGACGGGCTGCTCCGCCACTTCCGCGGCGAAGTGCTCACGCTGGACTTCGGCGTCCCGGGCGACACCGAGCTCGCCGGCCAGCCACTTCAGCTCAGCCCGGATCTGGTCACCCACCTCGCGGTCCACCACCGGCCGGTACGTCGCCAGCGCGGACCGCAGCCGTCGCGTCGCCACCCGGAACTTGTGGATCGAGTCCGGGACATCACGACGTACCTGCGGATCGCGGTCCCGGATCGCCTGCACCTGTTCACCGGCGTACGCACGGAACAGGTCCGAGGTCCGCGGCTTCTTCGGCAGCTCCCAGTCGGCCAGGGTGGGTACGCGGTCGCCTAAGGCCCGCGCGAGCTTGCTCGGTCCCGCCGCGGGCTCGGCTCCGGCCGACCGCAGTACGGGGTCAACGGCTTCCAGGAGCTCACGCTCACCGGCGATGAGCTCGACCTCCCACTCCCGCCAGCTCTCCGGCTCGGCACCCTCGACCGTCGCGGTGACGCGGTCGTCGGCCACCTCCGCGAGCACATTGCCGTCGCCGTCCAGCAGCTTGTGGACGACCCGGTGGGTCTGCAGCGTGACGACCGGGATCAGCTGGTTGTCCCGGACGTGCACCCGCACAGTGCGGACCAGCGCGATCGGAACGTTGTCCACCGACCGTCCGAGCGGGTGGTGGATCTCCAGCCGTTCGCCAGCGGCCTTCGGGAACTTGATGTGCCAGCCGTCGTCCTCGCCACCGGTCCGCCGTCTCAGCGTCACCTTGTTGGCGGCGAGATCCAGCGCCTCGGTGTCGTAGTACACCGCCTCGAGGTCCAGCTCGACCGGCTGCGCCACACTCGCGACCCCAGGCAGCTCGTGCAGCGCGGGCAGACTCGCGCCATCATCGACGTCGTACTTGGTCTCGATCTCGAGCTGCTCAGTCGGCGCCATACCTCTTGTTTACCAGGCGTTCATGAATTGGTCAGCCCAATGCTCGCAGGTCAGCGACCAGCCGCTCCAGATCCCGGTCCGGTACGCCGTTGGCTGAGGTGGTCCGAAGCTGCCGCCGCTGGTTGCGGTTGAGCCCCCAGCAGATCAGTACAACGAGAACCAGCAGAGCGATCATGTTCCGCCCACCGCCTTGAAGAACGTGTAGTGGAAGGTCCCGCCGGACTCCGCGGACTTCTCCAGGTCGCGGATGCCCTGCGCCCACTCGGCCGGCGTTCGCATCCCGGCGGCGAGGGCGCGCTCCCGGACCGATTCGACCATCGCTATGAACGTCTTCCGGGTGAAGCCGTCGACCAGGTGCGGCAGAGTCTCGTCGGCGTACACCGTGCACGGGTGCGCCCGGACGTCGGCGTACCCGGCGTCCTTGAGGAGTGGCTGCAGCCGGCGGCCGATGAGGGAGTCGCCGCCGGCCTCGGCCTGCAGGTCGACGAGGCAGTCGATCACCGCTTGCGCCGCCGTACTGCGTGGGTGGAAGAACGCCGACTGGTGGTCGCCTTCGATCGCGGTGATCGTGCCGCCGGGTTTGATCAGGCGGCGCAGGGCGACCAGAGCGGCGTGCGGGTCCGCGAGGTGTTCGAGCACGAAGCACACGAAGACGTGGTCGAAGGTCTCGTCCGGAAGCTCTCGGAGGTCGGCGTGCCGGAAGTCGACTCGCGCGTCGGGGGCGACGGCGGCGACGCGGGCCTTGGCCCGGGCGAGGGACTCCTCGGAGATGTCGACCGAGACGAGGTCGATGCCCGGGCTCCGGGTGACCAGTTGGACGGTCTGCGCACCGACGCCGCAGCCCGCTTCGAGGACGCGGCTCCCGGGCGAGTATGTCGTACCGCCGTGCAGGAGGTCGGCGAGAGTCTGCGCCTGGTCGGTCAGCCGGCGGGTCTCGGCCGGGGTGTAGCCGTGCACGTAGTCAGTTCCCATACCTCCAAAGTGCCGCCACAATGGTCCAGTGAACAGGTCCAATCCGAGCCAAAGTGGCAGGTCCAAAGGACTGGTCAACGCGGGCGCGGACTTCCTGCAACTGAATCCCGCGGACGCGCCGCCGGGCGGGTTGTCGGACTGGCTCACCGAGAGCCTGCGCGCCGCGATCTCCGACGGCCGCCTCCCGATCGGCAGCCGCTTGCCCGCGACCCGCCTCCTCGCCGCCGAGCTCCGCATCTCCCGCGGGGTGGTCACCGAGGCCTATCAACGCCTCACCGAAGACGGCCACGTCGCCGGCCGGGGCCGCGCCGGCACTGTGGTCGTCGCAGTTCCGTTCGTCGCCGAGCCGGGCGTTGCAGCGGGCCGGATCACGCCACCGGTTGTACCTGAGCCCGGCCTGGATGTTTTCGACAGTTTGCGGGCAGCTCCGGCCCGGATCGACCTCACGCCCGGCGTGCCTGATCTCGCAGCCTTTCCGCGGGCCGCGTGGTTGCGGGCCGAGCGGGCGGTGCTGAGCGACCTCGACTCGTCCGAGTTCGGGTACGGCGATCCGTCCGGTACACCGGCGCTCCGTCGCGCAGTCGCGAACTGGCTGGCCCGCAATCGCGGGATCGCGGCGGATCCGGACGACCTGATCGTCGTCGCCGGAGTCTCGCAGGCGATCGGGCTGGCTGCGCAGGTGCTGAAGGACCGCGGGATCCGCGAGATTGCGGTGGAGGATCCTGGGTCGCTCGGATCCCGGCAGCATCTGCAGAACTGGGGGATGCGTACGCCGCCGATCCCGGTGGACGACGGTGGGCTGCGGGTCGAGCTGCTGCGCGAGTCGGGCGTCCGGGCGGTGATGGCGACTCCGGCGCACCATTTCCCGACAGGCGTCGTACTGGAAGGCGAGCGGCGGCGGGAGTTGGTTCAGTGGGCGGCTGACGGTGGGTTGATCATCGAGGACGACTACGACGCCGAGCATCGGTACGACCGTCCGCCGGTTCCGGCGCTGCGCGCGATGCTGGCCGATCAGGTGATCTATGCGGGCAGCGTGTCGAAGCTGCTCGCACCGTCGCTGCGGATCGGGTGGATGCTGCCGCCGCCGCAGTACAAGGCCGCGCTGATCGGCATGAAACGGCTGGCCGACCTCGGCAACGCCGCGCTCCCGCAGCTCACGCTCGCCCACCTGATGGAGTCCGGCGAGCTCGAACGCCAGCTCCGCTTCCTCCGCCGCCGCCACCGGACCCGCCGCGACGCGATGGTCGATGCCATCGGCAACTACCTGCCGTCCGCCACCGTCCACGGCGCCGCGGCCGGGCTACACCTGACCATCACCTTCGACGACACCTTGAACGACGTCGACCTGGCCGCCCGGGCGCTCCAGAAGGGCATCAAGACCCACCCGCTCTCCTGGCACTGCCAACTCCCCCACGCGCCCGGTCTGGTCCTCGGCTACGCCGCCCGCACCCCCACCGAGATCACCGAGGCCATCAGCACCATCGCCGAGGTCATCCGGAGCTGACGCTCAGCGGGTGTAGAGCGGGGACATGGCGAGGGCGACCTTCGTCATCAGGTCGGGGTCGACCGCTCGGGCCGGGAGTGGGACCAGGTCGACCAGTTTGTCGTCGCCGACCCGGATGGTGGTGCGGCCGGTGGCGGTGTCGACGTAGCCCTCGTCGCCGAGCGGGATCGACTGCGAGGTCGAAGCCTTGCGGAGCGGCGCGATCAACGCCTCCGCTTTCGGAGTACGCCGTACTGACGTCGAGAGCACGCTGGTCGGATTCACCCAGCCACAAACGAGGTCGCCGACGGCGGTCTCGCCGTCGCGCCGGATCATCGGAGGCGCACCTAGCACCTTCTCCGCGGCCGCCGTACCGCGGTCGCAGTCCGGGCGGGTGATGAACGCCGGCGCCTCAGGCAGTCCGGGCGCCTGCCGGGCCACTTCCTGGCCCAGGAGGACATACTTCGCCAGCGTCGCCGACGGACCGCTGACCTTGTACAGCCGTCCGTTGAGCAGGAACACCACGAACGTGCTGGTCCCGAACCCGCCCTCACCCACCGCGGCCGGTTTGGCCGGTTGCCGGTTGGTCGCGGCGTACGCGCGCTGGGTCGCGGTCAGCGTCGCCTTTGTTGCCGGGAGCACCGAAATCCCGACCCGCAGGACCGGGCCAATCGGGCCGGTGCTCAGACCCAACTGACAGACGTCGTACGTCGGAACGCCGAACTCGGCCGGGATCGCCTTGGGCTGGATCTGCACCACCGGGACCGCCAGCGTCGATTGCACGAGCGTTTGATCCATTCGCACGCACAGGGTGTCCGCAACCTTGGAGGTGACCGGACCACTCGGGGTCGTCGACGGCGTCTCGGAGGGCGTCTCGGTCGGGGGCGTGCTCACCGAGACCAGCGGAGGCACGTTGGGCGCCGTCTCCTGACCCGGTCCACCGCAACCCGCAAGAGCAGCCGCGGTCAGCCCGGCAATCACAACACGGCGGATACGCATGATCACTGACTCTAACTGGCTGTGCGCAATTCTCTTTCGCGGACCGCGTGTTCGTCGGTGCGGGAGTCGTACTGCCAGAACTCGCGCAGCCAGACCGCGGTTCCGATCACGCCGGCGACGCAGAGGATGCCGCCGCTGACGATCGCGGTCCTGACGCCGGTGAGGTCGGCGACGATGCCGGAGCGCGCCTGGCCGCCGAGTGGGCCGAGCGAGTAGCCGAGCATCTCGATCCCGGCCAGCCGGCCGCGCATCTCGTCCGGGATCGTCTGGTTCCAGATCACCGACCGGAACAGCACCGACACCATGTCCGCGGCGCCCGCCACGGCGAAGAAGGCGATCGCGAACCAGATGTTCGGCGCCAGGCCGGCGACCCCGACCGCGGCGCCCCAGGTCATGGTCGCGAGTACGACGGCCCGGCCCTGATGGTGGACGTGCTTCGCCCAGCCGCTGGTGAGGCTGGCGACCATCGCCCCGATCGCTTCAGCGCTGTAGAGGAGACCGAGCAGTTTCGGCTGCTGCAGGATCTCGGTGGCGAACGCCGGGAACAGCACGATCGGCATCGCCAGGAACATCCCGACCATGTCGACCAGGTACGTCGCGAGCAGGTCCTTGCGGCGGAACGCGTAGACGATCCCGCCGCCGATCGCCCGCAGACTCGGCGGCGTGCTGTGCTCACTCGTCTTGTACGAACCGAGGCGGAAGTAAAGCCCGGTGGCGACGACCAACCCGGTGAGCTCGACCGCGAACGCCCAGGTCACGCCGACCGACCCGACCAGTACGCCGCCCAGCGCCGGCCCGGCGAGCTGCCCGATCTGCATGGTCAAAGAGCTCAGCGCGACAGCGGCCGGGATCTCGGCATGCTTGACCACCCGCGGGAGCAAAGCCTCGCGGCTGGGGCGCTGCAGCGAGGAGGCGATCGCGTTCAGGCCACCGCAGACGTAGATGAGCCACACCCGCGGGCTGGCGAGCAGGGTGTTGCCGAGCAGGGTCGCGCAGATGAGGGCCTGTGCGACGCCGGTGCCGATCAGCAGTTTCCGGCGATCCACGTGGTCGGCGAGCGCACCGCCGTACAGGCCGAACACGACGAGTGGCGCGATCGTCACCAGACCCATCGCACCGACGGCGAAGTTGGAGCCGGTGATCTGGTAGAGCTGGTAGGGCAGGGCGACGTACCCGACCATGCCGCCGAGGAAGAAGACGGAGCCCGAGACCACCAGGATGCGGAAATCGCGAGAGCCTCGCCAGGGCGTCAGATCGACGCGCAGCCGGCCCAGTCGCTCACGGACACTTGACGCCACCGGCACATAGTGACATCGGACCGCGACTCCGGCGAAAAGCTTTATCCATCCCTCGGGACCGATTGGTTGCCGTTGGCGTCGATCACCCCAAGTCGCGGCTCAGGCCAGCGGGAGGTAGGCGGTCAGGTCGGTGCGTTCGCCGCTGGCGCGGAGTTTGCCGGTGGCGCGGGCGTCGAGCCAGGTGGTGCGGCCGAGGGCCAGCTCGATCCAGAGCTCCGGTGGGAGTTCGACCACCGCGCCGGGGGTGCCTCGCGTGTGCCGGGGGCCTTCGATGCACTGCACCGCGCCGTACGGCGGGACGCGGACCTCGACCGCGTGACCGGGAGCCTTCGCGACCAGGCGTTTCAGCAGTTGCTTGGTGAGCAGCTTCAGGTCGGCGCGCTCCGCCGTACCGGCGTCGTACCGTTGGAGTGCTTGCTGGAAGGCTTGGTCCAGCGCGGGGTCGAGCGTGTTCACGACGTGCCAGCGTACGCCGCGGATTGTGGAGTCGCCCCTTGTGTGGACGATAATCAGGCGGGAGAAACGGAAGCGAGGTCGGGATGCTCACGCCCAGGCACCAGGCGCTGCTGATGACGCTGGCGGGAATGACCGTCGGCGTAGCTGTGTTCGGCAGCGTGCTGGCGATCAACGGGAACCCGCTGGCGAGCGACAAGCCCGCCGACATCGTGAAGAGCCAACCCACTCCGGGCCCAACGACCCGTTCCGACGGGCTGCAGGCCGACTCCCTGCGCTACACCGAGCAGACGTTCGGCACCGAGAAGGCGCCCGTCTCGGCCGACGTCCCGGCCGCCTGGAAGAGCAGTCAGGCAGGCACCCGGCCGCGCTTCATGGATCCGGCCGGCGTCTGGCAGATCCGGTTCGACACCCGCGGCAGCAAGTCGTCGCCGGACAAGCTGGTGGACAACCGCGCGAAGAGCATCGACGAGCAGGACCTGGACGTGATCAGCCGCGCCGACGGCACGCTGATCTACACCTACGTCGACCAGAACCGCGGCCCGCGGATGGGGCTGTCGCGCTTCGTCTCCACCGACGGCGGCGAGAGCTCCGCGATCGAGATCACCGTCGGCGGCCGCCCGCAGGACGAGGCCGGACTGCGCGCCGTACTCGAGCGCGCCACCCAGTCCCTCGAGCTGCCGTCCTCAAGCGGCGACAACCGCCCGAACTGACCTCAGCACTTGATGTCGGCGGTCGGCGCCGTGCCCTGCAGCAGGTAGGTCTCCACCACGTTGTCGACGCACTCGTTCCCGGCCTTGTAACCGGTGTGCCCGTCGCCGTCCCGAGTGACCAGGACACCGCTTTCCAGCTGATGTGCCAGGCCGACGGCCCAGGCGTACGGCGTGGCCGGGTCGCGGGTCGTGCCGACGACCACGATCGGCTTCGCGCCAGCCGCCTTGATCGGGTGCGGCTTGTCCTCCGGCTTCACCGGCCAGTTCGCACACGCGACCGAGCCCCACAACAGGAACGACCCGAAGCGCGGTGAGGCGGCCTTGTACTCGGGCTCCTCGGCCTTGGCCTGCGCGACCGAGGTGATGTCCGGGCGGTCCAGGCAGTTGACCGCATAGATGACCTCGTTCTGGTTGTTCTCGTAGCCGGACGGCTTGCGGCCGGTGTACTCGTCGGCGAGCGCGAGCAGCCGCGCACCCTTGCCTTCAAGGCCGTCCAGGACCGCATCCTCGAGCCGCGGCCAGAAGTCCTTCAGGTACAGCGGGTAGATCACCCCGAGCACGACGAGGGCCTGCGTGACCTGGCGTTTTCCGTCACCTGGCAGCGGCGTCGCGTCGCTGTCGTTGATCAGCTTGTCGACCTTCGCGAGCACTTCCGCCTTGGTGCTGCCGAGCCGGCAGGACCGCTGCGCGCAGTCTTCCGCGAACGCGTCCAGCGCAGTGTCGAAGCCCTTCGCCTGGGCGATGTTGTTCTGCTCCGAGGTCTTCGACGGGTCGACCGCGCCGTCGAGCACGAGCCGGCCGACGTTCTTCGGGAACAATTCGGCGTACGTCGCGCCCAGGTAGGTGCCGTACGACATGCCGAGGTAGTACAGCTGGGGATCGCCGACGATGCCCCGCAGTACGTCGATGTCGCGGGCCGCGTCCTTGGTCGACACGTGCGGCAGGAGCTCGCCGGAGCGCTGCTCACAGCCGTCCGCGAGGATCTTCGCCTCGTTGTTCAGCTCGTTGATCTCGGCGTCGTCGTCCGGGCTGCCGTCGGCCGCGATGAACTTGTCCAACTGCTCGGTGTCCAGGCACTTCACCGGGGTCGACTCGCCGACACCGCGCGGATCCCAGCCGATCACGTCGAACTTCCGCAGCAACGGCTGCCCGAGCACGAACCCGGCCGAGGCGGCGAACTCCACCCCGGACCCACCTGGCCCGCCGGGGTTGATGAACAGCGTCCCGATCTTGCCGCCACGGTCCCGGGCGAGCACCTTCCGCGCTCGCAGCTCGATCGTCTGACCGGCCGGCTTCGAGTAGTCCAGCGGCACGGTGATGGTCGCGCACTCCTGGTTGGAACCGCAGCGCTCCCAGTCCGGCTGCTGCTGGTAGAACTTCTCGAGCCCCGCCGGGATCGGGCCGGCCGGGCCTTTCGGCTGGCCGGGACTCGAGCCGGCCGTCCCGCCGTCCGCGTCCTGGGCCCGGCTCGCCACCCCACATCCACTCGCCAATACCGCAACGGCTGCCAGCAACACGGTAGTCCTGCGGAATTTCACTGGGGGGCGTCTCCCTCGTCCTCGTGGTGCAGGCGCCGACGGCGCCGGGGCTTACGGCGGCGCCGCTGCTCCGTGGTCTCCTCCGCGGCGGTGTCCTCTGCGGCTGGGTCTTCCGCGGCTGGGTGCTCCGCCATGGTCTCCGGTGAGGGGGTCGGCGCGGTCTTCGGCGCGTCCTGTACTTCCGCCAGGTCCTCGGGCAGTGGTGCGTCGGGCGTCGTCGTACTGGAGGCTTCGTACTGCTGCCGCGGTGAACACACGTCCGCACGGCTGCACGCACAGCGCCGGCCCGATGCGGCCAGCCGGACGACCACGGTGTCGCTCGGCACGTTGTGTCCGACCACCACTCCATCACCCGCGGGGGTCTCGACCGGCGTACCGACCGACGGGGCTTTCGCGTTGAACTCCTGGTAGAGCGGGTGCTCGTACTTCAGGCAGCACATCAGCCTCCCGCAGGCGCCGGAGATCTTCAGCGGATTCAGCGGCAGGTCCTGGTCCTTCGCCATCCGCACACTGACCGGCTCGAAGTCCTTCAGGAACGTCGCGCAGCACAGGTCCCGCCCGCACGGCCCGATCCCGCCCTGCAGCCGGGCCTCATCGCGGGCTCCGACCTGCCGCAGTTCGATCCGCGCCCGGAGACCGCGGGCCAGATCCCGTACGAGCTCGCGGAAGTCGACCCGGTGCGGCGCGGAGAAGTACACGATGACCAGCTGGTCCACATCCGGCCGCCGGTCGACGAAGTCGATCCCGACCACCTTCATCGGCAGCCCGTGCTGCCGGATCAACCGCTTCGCGATCACGCGCGCGTCGGCCCGGCGTACTCGGTTCGCCTCGTCCCGGTCCAGGTCATCCGCCGTGGCGATCCCGTCACACAGCGGCAGCCCGCCGATCTCCTCCGTCACGTACTGCGGCGCCCAGACACACTCAGCCACCTCAGGCCCGTCATCGGTCGGCACCAGCACCTTGTCCCCGACACGCGGACGATGCGGGCCGGGGTCCAGGTAATAGAGCCGCCCGTACCGCTCGAACGACACCGCCATAACCATGCCCACGCCAGCCAGCGTACTGGCCAGGGCATGTAGTAGGTCATCCCACGCGTGGGGATGGCTGCTGGGGTTTAGCGGTGGGAGTTTTTGACTGTGCTTCTGAGGGTTTCGCCTTCGGGGGCGTAGGCGGCGCAGATCACCAGGCGGTCGTTGTCGTTCCAGAGGTCTTCGTCGGGGGTCCAGTAGGACAGGTCGAGCTCCGAGGTGGCCGCGCTCTTGCCGACATACTTCGCGAACTGCGTTGCGCAACTGCTCTTCGCGGCCTTCTCCACGCCTCTGTCGCCGGGGTACGGGCCGTCCGGGAGGGTGACGTCGGCGACGATCTCGCCGTCGTGCTCCTCGTTGCAGGGTTGGCGCAGCGCCTCGCCCTCCTCGGTCCCGTCGTCGAAACACTCGCCGACGGCCAGATCGTCCACGTAGGTGGTCGTTCCGGTGTACGACGTAGTGGGCTGGGGCGCGCCGTAGTAGTCGTCGTCGCTGTCCGAGCCGACCGCGATCATCACCACGATCAAGCCGACCCAGAAGATCGTGATCAGGCCGCCGACGACGATGCCGGTGATCGCCAGCCCGGTACCGCTCTGCCGGCGCTTCTTGATCTGTACGAGCGCCCCGATGCCGAGACCGACCGCCACCGGAGCCGCGATCGAGAACACGATGCTGCCCAGACCGGTCACCAGGGCCGCGGTCGCGAGCGAGTTGGTGGCGTTCGTCGCCGCCCCCGGATACCCATACCCGTAGGCCGCCGGAAACTGCCCATACCCCGGCTGTCCGTACGGCGGTTGCCCGTAGTGCGGTTGCCCATACCCCTGATGCGGTTGACCGTACGGCCCCGGCCCACCTTGCGGTTGACCATAAGACGGCTGACCGTACGGCGACTGACCACCGGCCGGCTGACCATAAGCCTGCTGGCCATAAGACTGCTGCCCGTACGCCGGTTGCCCCGGCGGCGACTGCGGTTGCCCCGGCGCCACCCAAGGTCCCGCGCCCGGCTGCTGAGCACCAGGCTGT
Organism: Kribbella pittospori; assembly: GCF_004331465.1. Lineage (GTDB taxonomy): Bacteria > Actinomycetota > Actinomycetes > Propionibacteriales > Kribbellaceae > Kribbella > Kribbella pittospori. The sequence continues at coordinate 229,045 of NZ_SJKB01000009.1, read as the reverse complement.
TGGGCAGGCGGTAGTCCGGCACGGCCGTAGGTCGGGAACGACCTCGGCGTGTCCTGTGGCCGGTCCGGCTCCGGACCGTACGGTGGTTGACTCACGCTTCCCCCAGTAATCCGCCGCGACAGCTACCGCTGCGACCCGCGCATGCTACCGGTCAGCCGGGTCCCCGGCATCCCGACCAGGCACAGGACGTTGCCGTCAGCAACAGCGTGATCCTCCAGCACCACGTAGTACATGTCCAGCTCGGACTGCTCGTACGGCTTCCCGACGAACGTTTTGAACGCCGTCGCGCACTGCTGCGTCGCGACCGTCTGGGTCTCCTCGGCGGACAGTCCGGCCAGGTTCGCCCGGACCTTGGCGTACGCCTCACCGGTATGCGCGATCGCACAGTCCTGGATCCGCACCAGCCGCAGGGTCTCCGCCTCGAGGTCCGCGTCGAAGCACTGCTCCACGCGCACCTCCGCGATCCCCACCGTGCGGCCGATCCCGGCCTTCCGTTCGCCGTACAGGTTGAGGCCGACTGCCACGCTGGTAGCGATCACCCAGCAGAGCGTGATCGCGAGCGCGCCGTACGCAAGGCCCTTGCCCCGCGCGCCGGTCCGTTTGATCCGGCGCAGCGCGATCCCGGCGAGAACCAACGCCACTGGCACCAGGCCGGGCAGGCTGGTCACAAAGGCCGCGACGGCGTAACGGTCCTGCTTTTGCTGGGCCGGCGTCGGGACGCCCTCCAGCCAGGACTCTGCCGACGGCAGCGACGGCCGCGCAGGCTGGATCGGAGAGGGCGGCTGGGTCATGTTGGTCCGTTCAAGCAAAACTGCCGAGCGTTCTGTTTTGCCCGGACACCCAGTCATCGGACTCGCCGGTCTCGGTGTTACATCGGCCGCCCGCTAACCGGACGCCACGACCGCGCCCTAGTCGGACGCCAGTCTCACGAACGGGCTGGCCGAGCCCTCGAACAGCGCGATCATGACCGCTTCCAGCGCCATCAGCGGAGCGACGTTCGTCACGATCGCCTCCCGGCAGCCTGACAAGGCGTCGATCCGGTGCAGCGTCTGCTCAGGTGTGGTCCGGGCTGCCAGCTGCTCGATCGGGCGACTGAGTTCGGCGTTGATCAGCTCGGCGCCGGCGTGGGTCTGCACAACCAGCACGTCCCGGTAGAGCGCGATCAGGTCGACCAGTGACCGGTCCAGCACGTCGCGTTCCCAGCGCTTCGCCCGAGCCTTCTGCTGCTCCTCGAGCTCCTTGATCGCGGCGCCCGCCTCGCGGGGCCGAGCGCCCTTGGTGCCGACGCCGAGCGCCTGCTCGAGCTCGGTCCGTTCCTTCTCGTCGACCTTCTCGGCGCTCGCCTTGGACTCTTCCTTGGCCGCGTCGACCAACTGCTGCGCCGACTTCAGGCACGCTCCGATGTCACGCAGCGCGAACGGAACCTCGAGCACCTTCGTACGGCGCTCCCGCACCTGCTCGTCCCGCGCCAGCGCCCGGGCCCGGCCAATGTGCCCCTGCGCGGCCCGCGCCGCGAACCCGGCGAGCTCCGCATCCACCCCAAGCTTGCTCGTCAGCATCTCCGCCACCGCGGCCACCGGAGGCGTCCGTAGCACCAGCAACCGGCACCGCGACCGGATCGTCGGTACGACGTCCTCCACGGTCGGTGCGCACAGCACCCAGACCGTCCGTGGCGCCGGCTCCTCGATGCTCTTCAGCAACGCGTCTGCGGCCTGCTCGGTCAGCCGGTCCGCGTCCTCGACCACCATCACCTGCCAGCGGCCCTGGGTCGGACTCATCGCGGCCCGGCGGACCAGTTCGCGGATCTCGCTGACCCGGATCGACAGCAGCTCGGTGCGGATCAGCGACACATCCGGGTGCGCACCGCTGAGCGCCGTACGGCACTCGTTGCACTCGCCACAGCCCTGGTTCGCACACTGCAGGGCGGCCGCGAACGCACGCCCGGCGTTCGATCGGCCGGATCCGGGCGGCCCGGTGATCAGCCAGGCATGCGTCATCCCGGCCACCGCCGCGCCCGTCTCCCCGCGCATGCCGGCCTCGGCCCCGGCCACAGCCTTCTTGAGTACGGCGATCGCCGGCTCCTGCCCGACGAGGTCGTCCCACACACTCATAGGTCCACCTTCGGGAGCATTGGCTGGAGTCGGGCTCTAATCTGCTGGGCGATGTCCTCGCGGTCCAGGGTGGCGTCGAGGATCAGGTAGTGCTGCGGCTCCGCGGCCGCGAGCTCGAGGAACGCGTTGCGGACCCGCTCGTGGAAGTCGTGCGACTGCGCCTCGATCCGGTCCCGTTCGGCGAACCGGCCGAGGCCGCTCCGCGGTGGCAGGTCGAGCAGGATGGTCAGGTTCGGCCGCAGGTCGTCGGTCGCCCAGCGGTTGACGCGCTCCACCTCGGACAGGTCCAGATCGCGCCCGGATCCCTGGTAGGCCAGGGCGGAGTCGACGTACCGGTCGGTGATGACGACCGCGCCCGCCTTGAGTGCGGGTTTGATCACCGAGTCCACGTGCTCGGCCTTGTCGGCGGCGTAGATGAGCGCCTCGGCCCGGTGTGAGATGTCGCCGGTGGCCGGGTCCAGCACGATCTGCCGCAGCGTCTTGCCGAGGTAGGTCGCGCCGGGCTCGCGGGTGAGCAGGACCTGCTGGCCGTGCTCCTTCAGCCACTCCACCAGCAGCGCGGACTGGGTCGACTTCCCCGCGCCCTCGCCACCTTCGAGCGCGATGAACAGGCCGGTCGTCGGATACACACCTGGAGTCTTGCCGAAGCTGCGCCGGACGTCACGCCAGAACGGGACGCCCGGTCGGTCGTCCATCTGCCGCCACGCGATCAGGCCGATCACCCCGGCCACGATCGCGGCGATCAGCATCGTCATCGAGGCACCGTTGTAGGTGGCCGACTTGCCTCCGATCGAGTACGTGTGCCGGCCGATCGCACCGGCGGCGAACGGCGCGATCGCCAGTGTCACCGCAAGCACTGTGCGTACGGCGGATTGCACGAAGGCGAAGGTCCGCCCGCGAACTGCGTCCGGCACCTCGAGACCGAGCAGCGTGTACCCGGAGACCCAGGACGCACCGGCACAGAACCCGAGCAGGATCGCGATCATGGTGGCGATCTCGATCTGCTGGATCAAGGCCAGTCCGGTCAGGCAGATCCCGGACCCGACCAGCCCGGCCGCGAACAGCCGGCGCCGGGACAGTCCGGAGAACAGCCGCGGCCCGAACCCCATGCCGAGGGCGAGGCCGCCGAAGACAGCACCGAAGAGCACGCCGTACCCGGGATCGCCGGCGCCGAGGTCCTCGACGTACGTGCGGCCGAGGCCGATGACCACCGCACCAGCGGCGAACGCCCCGGAGATGCCGACCACCAGCCCGCGGACCACCGGCGTACCGGTGACGTAGGACCAGCCCTCGACCATGGTCCGCCACAGCGTCGGGTGGTCCTCGTGCTCGTGCACCGCGCGGCCGATCTCCGCGACCGAGACGATCGCGAGGGCCGAGATCACGAAGGTCGCGGCGTTCACGTACACGGCCAGGTCGACGGCGAAATCGCCGGCCCAGCGGAAGACGAGGGTGATCGCGGTGAAGATGATCGCGGCCGGCAGAGCGGTCCCGTACGTCGTGATCAGGCTGATCTGGTTGGCCGCCTCGAGCCGGTGCCGGGGCACCAGGTTGGGCACGCTGGCGTCCTTGGCCGGGCCCCAGATCAGACTCACGATCTCGATCAGCACCGTTGCCACCAGCACCCAGGTGAGGGTGCCGACGATCGGGATGCTGACGAAGAACGCGGCCCGGACCAGGTCGCCGATGATCATCGTCCAGCGCCGGTCCAGCCGGTCCGCGATCCAGCCGGCCACCGGTCCCATCACCAGTGCAGGCAGCACGCGCAGGAACAGCACACCGCCGATGGCGAAGTTCGCCGCCTGGTAGTCGTCACCGGCGAACGCCTTCGCCATCGCGGTCAGCGCCAGCAGGCCGATCCAGTCGCCGAGGCTGGACAACCCGAACGCGATCCACAGCCGCCGGAACGCCCGGATCCGCAACACCGCGCGCACATCATGCGCCGGTGCGGGATCGGTCAGCGGGTCATATACCTCCGGCACACCCAAAGCCTAGTGCCTGGTCGAGGGACGTCGGTGCGACTAGCGGTGGTCCAGTCGTTCGCTGGCAAGGCGGAGGAGGAGAGCAATGCGGAGCATTGCGCGACGACGACAACGCCGCCAGCGGGCGTCTGGGGCGCCGCTAGGCGTGCCGCCGTCCCTCGACCAGGCACTTTAGTCGGCGGCATCGACAGCCCTCTGCAGTGCGGTCGTCAAGGCGTCGAGTGCCGCCTTCAGTTCGACCGGCGGCGGGAATCCGAAGCCCAGGCGGAAGACGCGCGGGTCGTCGCCGAACCAGTCGCCGTCGGCGAGCCGTACGCCGAGCTCAGCGGTCGCGGCACGGAATCGATCGAGGTCGACCTGCGGCTTGAGCCGGATCGTGCACAGCGCTCCCGCGTCCGGCCGGACCCACTCGACCAGGTCGCTGTGCGCCCGCACCCAGTCCTCGGTGCTTGCGATTCCTTCAGCCAGCCATGGCCGTCGTACGGCGAGGATCTCGTCCTCGAGTTCGAAGACGCGGACGGCGAGCGCCTCGGTCACCGGGGATGCGGACACCACCGTGTTGAACTTCGCGGTCACGAGCCGATCGACGAGATCCGCGTCGGTGCTGACGACCCACCCGATCCGCAGCCCGGCCGCGCCGTGGCACTTCGACAGCGACGCCACAGTCACCACCTTCGGCCCAAGATGGACCGCGGTCTCCGCGACCGGATCATCGCCGTACGACGCGGTGCGGTAGGTCTCGTCGACCAGCAGATACGCGTCGGGGCAGATCTCGTGCATGGCGGCGACGATCTCGCGCAGGGTCTCCGGCGGTACGGCGACCCCGGACGGGTTCTGCGGAGTCGTCAGGCTGACCAGTTTCGTCTGTGGAGTAAGGCGTTCGCGGACTGCGTCAGCCGTCAGTCGGTAGCCGTCGTCGAAGGTCAGTGGGATCACGCGGACGTCGGAACCCACGGATTCGTAGGCGTTGCGGGTCAGCGGGAACAGCGGCGCGGTCGTGACGACCTCGCCACCGTGATCCGCGAGCAGATAGGCGAGCAGGAAGATCGCATGCATTCCGCCGACCGTGACGACGACCTGATCGGGCCGTACGCCGTGCGCGTCGGCGATCGCGGTCCGGAGCCGGAGGTCGCCGGCGGCGGTGCCGTAGCTCAGCTCCAGGTCGCCCAGCTCGGGGGTGAGCAGGTCGGAGAGCCGGAGGTCGGGTCCGTAGCTCTCGCCCAGCTCATGGCGGGACTCTTCGTCGGTCAGGGACACGATGTCGTTGCGCGGGAAGGTGGCCATGCCGCCATCGTCCGGGACCGGCCCTGGCGACCCCAGAGCCAATCCGGCACAATTGGTTTGCAGATGAGACCAATCGAGGTGAGCGAGCGATTGGGGCGGTGGTCGTCGGGCCGCGGCCCGCTCTACGTGCTGCTCGCGGCCCGGATGCGGCGACTCATCGACGACGGCGAGCTCCCTCCGGGCGCGCTGCTGCCACCGGACCGCGCGCTGGCTGGGGCGCTGGCGGTCGGGCGTACGACGGTGGTTGCCGCCTACGAACTGCTGCGCTCTGAGGGGCGGATCACTCGGCACCAGGGCAGTGGGACGCGGGTGGCTGGAGTCCCGTCTGGGGCCGCGGTCGAGGACGCGCCGGTGGACCCGATCTTCCTCGACTCGCTGGAGTCGCACGATGACGGCGTACTGCTCGCGATCTGCGCCGCGCCGGAGGACCCGCCGCCGCAGGTCGCGGAGGCGTACGCGCGGATCGTGCCGGAGCTCGGGAGGATCACCGGCGACATCGGCTACTACCCGTACGGCGTACCGGTCCTGCGGGAGGCGATCGCTCGGCGCTATGCGGAGTACGGCGTACCGACGGTGCCGGAGCAGATCCTGGTGTCGAACGGTGGTCAGCAGGCGCTGTCGTTGCTGGCGCACACGCTGCTGTCTCCTGGGGATCAAGTGCTGGTCGAGGCGCCGACGTACCCGGGTGCGCTAGAGGCGTTCCGGGAGGAGGCCGCGGTGTTGCGCGGGTTGCCGGTTGGTCTGGAGGGGTTCGAGGCGGCGGTGCGGGAACGGCGTCCGGCGTTGGCTTATGTGATTCCGACGTACCACAACCCGACTGGGTCGGTGCTGTCTCCGCTGGCTCGGCAGCGGTTGGCGCGGGCTGCTGCGGCGGCCGACGTACCGCTGATCGAGGACGAGGTGCCTGCGGATCTCGGCTTCCCTGGTGAGCCGCGGCTGAAGCCGCTGGCGGCGTACAGCGATGCGGTGATCTCGGTCGGTTCGCTGAGCAAGAGCATCTGGGGCGGACTCCGTATCGGCTGGATCCGCGGACCGGCTCCACTGATCACCCGCCTGGCCCGCGTCCGCGCCGTCCACGACCTGGGCGGCAACGTCCCGACCCAACTCGCCGCCGCACACCTGGTCACTCAGCTCGACGACCTCGGCCTGGCTCACGACCTCCAAGCCCGCCACGACCACCTGCATGCTCTCCTGGCCGAACACCTCCCGACCTGGTACGTCCCCACCGTCCGCGGCGGCCAGACCCTCTGGGCCCGCCTCCCCCACGGCGACGGCAACTCCTTCGCCCAGTCCGCCCTCCGCCAAGGCCTGGCCATCCTCCCCGGCGCCGGCCTGGACATCACCGGCGCCGCCGACCCCTACCTCCGCCTCCACTTCCGAGCCCGCCCAGCCGACCTCACCGAAGCAGTAACCCGCCTGACCACAGCCTGGTCCACGTACCACCCCCCAGCCGACCGCGTATACCCCCGACCAGCCATCGCCATCTGACGCACCTGCAGCACTCACCAACCAGGTGATTCGGCTGTCGCCGGCCCGCAGCTGAGCGTGAACCGCGCGAGGGGCACCAGCTTGCTGAGTGGCACAGGTCCGGGCTCCACGGCGGACGGCCAGGCCATCACAAGGCGCACCTGGCGGTACCCGAGCGCGGGAGCCGCTCGGATGCGTCCTTGTAATGGCCTGCCGGTCCGCGTCGAGGCGCTACGCGGTGGTGAAGCGGAGGGTGAGGGTGGCGGGGGCGGTTTTGAGTTTGTCCCGGTCTGGGAGGGCTGGGCCGCAGGCGGCTGTGCCTACGCCGGTTTGGGCGATGTCGAGGGTGACGTAGGTGGTGTCGCCGGGGGTGAGGTCTGCGGTGTGTTTGGCGGTCTCCAGTGCCTGGGTGGTCCAGTCGCGGACGGTGAGGCCGAAGAGGGCGCCGAGCGCTTCGATGCGGAGGCCGCCGAGGGTGGCCCAGCGGGTGTCGATGCGGTGGCCGTTCTCCTGGGGGCGGACGTACGGCGTCTGCAGTTCGGCGACCGTGGCCGAGTACTTGCCGACCGCGGCGGCCTCGCGGGTGTCGACGTACGCCTCGTTGGGGCCGGTGCCGAACCACTCGACCCGCTCCACCTTCGGCAGCTCGAACGTGATGCCGAGCCGCGGCAGCACCTCCGGGAACTGGCCTTCGGGTACGACGTTCAGCTCGAGAACGACCGCACCGTCGACAGCCGTCCAGCGCCAGGTGCTGACGAGACCCCACTGCAGTTGCGGCGGCGCGGTCCGGGTGACGATCTCCCAGGCACCATCACGTTCGCCCTGCGACACGATCCGGTGCTGCACCCGATGCAGCCCCTGCTCACGCCACGCGTCCGCAACCCCTGGATTCGCGTCGTTGTCGATCGGCGCCCGCCAAACATCCAGCCGAGCGTTCCGAACATCCCCAAAGCCGATCCCACCAACGCCGGCAGTCACATTGGTGGCAGGCACACCTGAAGGAAGATCAGACCGGAGAGCCGGCTCGTCCAGCCGGATCTGGCCCCAGGCGATCCGGTGACCGGCAGCCGCCCAGGAAGTCGCCTCGCTGAGCTCAGCAGTCACCGTCACCCAGATCTCGGACTCCCCCCCGTCGACCCGCTTGTGCACGCCCGGCGGCAGCACGACCGTGGCGGTCTCACCCGGCGCAAGCACCGGCACCGGCAAGGTGCCTTCCCCGACGCGCTCACCCGCGACCTCCATCACCATCCGGAACGTCAGGTGGCTGGTGTCCAGCACCTCGTACCGGCTGGTCACCGATACCCCGCCGTTGCCATCAGCAACAATCCGCAGCGGCTCGATCACCTTGATGTACTCGAGCATGCCCGGCGACGGCGTCCGGTCCGGGAACAGCAGCCCGTCGCAGACGAAGTTCCCGTCGTGGATCGTCTCGCCGAAGTCACCGCCGTACGCGTAGATCTCGCGTCCGTCGATCGTGGTCCGGATCCCGTGGTCGATCCACTCCCAGATGAAGCCGCCCTGGCAGCGCGGGTACTTGTCGAACACCTCGCGGTAGTCGAGCAACCCACCCGGCCCGTTCCCCATCGCGTGCCCGTACTCGCACAGGATGAACGGCAGATTCCGGTACAGCGACGTGTCCGCCCCGATCTCCGCACACCCCTCCGGCGAGGTGTACATCCGCGAGTAGATGTCGACGAACTCCGCCTCGGTGTCGCGCTCGTAGTGCACCGGCCGGGACGGGTCGAGTTCCTTCGCCAGGTCGTACATCGCGCGCAGGTTCTCGCCCATGCCGCACTCGTTCCCGAGTGACCAGATGATGATCGACGGGTGGTTCTTGTCCCGGTGTACGGTGCGCGCCATCCGCGCGACGAGATCGTCGCGGAACCGCGGGTCCATCACCGGGTTCGGCAGCTTCGGCGGCTCCGGCTCGTACCCGAACCCGTGCGTCTCCAGATCGCACTCGTCGATCACGTACAGGCCGTACTCGTCGCACAGCGACAGGAAGTGCGGGTGCGGCGGGTAGTGGCTGGTCCGGACCGCGTTGATGCCGGCCCGCTTCATCAGCAGTACGTCGTCCAGCATGTCCTGCTCGGTCAGCGCGCGACCGCGGTCGGGGTGGAACTCGTGCCGGTTGACGCCGTTGAACAGCACCCGGTTGCCGTTGACCTCGAGTACGCCGTCGACGATCGCGACCGTCCGGAACCCGATTCGCAGCCGCACCTCACCACCGTCGGTCCGCAGCACACCGTCGTACAACCGCGGCACCTCGGCACTCCACGGCTGCACACTCTCGATCCGGGTGTGCTGGCCGGTCGGCAACTCCAGTCCCAACTCAGGCACCGACACCGTGCCCGGTACGTCGGACTCGACCAGCAGCGTGCCTGCGCCGTCGATGTGATCCCAGGCAGCCTTCACGAAGACATCGGTGGGAGCACCGGTCTTGAACGCGAGCAGATTCACCTCGCGGAAGATCCCGGACAACCACCACATGTCCTGGTCCTCGACGTAGCTGCCGGCCGACCACTGGTGCACCCGGACGGCGATCCGCGCTTCCTTGCCCGGAGCAACCAATTCGGTCAGGTCGAACTCCGACGGCAGCCGCGACCCCGACGACCAGCCGACCATCGTGCCGTTCACGTGGACGGCGAACCGCGAGTCGACGCCCTCGAACCGCAGCACCACCCGCGAACCGGACCAGTCCGCCGGGATCGTCACGGTCCGGACGTAGTCACCGGTCGGGTTGTCCGTCGGCACGTACGGCGGCTCGAGCGGGAACGGATAGACCACGTTCGTGTACGCCGGGGCGCCGTACCCGCTGAGTTGCCAGTGCCCGGGGACCGCGATGGTGTCCCACCCAGTGGTGTCCGGGTCCTTCAGGTCGTCGGGGGCGTCGGCCACGCTCGGGGACAGCCGGAAGCTCCAGTCCCCGCTGAGCGGGATCCGCTCCGCGTCGTCGTCCAGCCAGGCCCGCGGGGGAAGTACGCCCGCACCGGGGGCAAAGTCCTCGACATAGCTCAGGTCATCCGTCACACCCACCGACCCTAAGCCAAGCTTGTTCATGAATCCACACCGATGAACAGATATGGACAGGGGGACTCAGCCCTGGCACTCCACGCACACGCCGACCAGGGCGACCTGCTCGGGTGCCAACTGGAAGCCGAGCTCGCGCTGGACCTTCTTCCGGGCGGCCTCGAGGATGTCGCCGGGAGCGTCGTACACCGTGCCGCACTCGGAGCAGCGCAGGTGCAGGTGGCGAGGCGCGAGATCCCCAGCCAAGTGGTACGTCGTCCCCGCGCGGCCGAGGTGGACGTGGGTGACGAGGCCGAACTCGCCGAGCGCGTCCAGCGCCCGGTAGACCGTGGCGCGGTGGATCCCCGGACGCAACTCCTCGGCGCGCTCGCCGATCTGCTCGGCGCTGAGGTGCTCCTCCGTGCCGGCGAGCACCTCGACGACCGCCAGCCGGGCCGGTGTGACCCGCTCGCCCCGGTCCCGCAGCCGTTGCGCGGTGACCTCGACAGCACTCGTCACATCGGCCTCCTCAAGCTACGACTTCTTCGCGGCCGTCTTCTTGGTCGCCGTCTTCTTGGTCGCCGTCTTCTTCGCGGCGGCCTTCTTGGTGGTGGTCTTCTTGGTCGCCGTCTTCTTGGCAGCCGTCTTCTTCGCCGCGGTCTTCTTCGCCGGCGACTTCCGGGCCGTCTTCTTCACCGGTCCACGGGCCCGCTTGTCGGCGAGCAGCTCGGCCGCGCGCAGCAGTGAGATCGAGTCGACCGAGTCGTCCTTGCGCAGGGTCGCGTTCGTCTCGCCGTCGGTCACGTACGGACCGAAGCGGCCCTCCTTGACCACGACCGGCTTGCCCGACTCCGGGTCCTCGCCCAGCTCCTTCAGCGGCGGAGCCGCGGCCCGACGGCCACGCTGCTTCGGCTCGGAGTAGATCTTGAGAGCCTCCTCGAGCGTGATGTCGAACATCTGCTCCTCGGTCGCCAGCGACCGCGAGTCCGTCCCCTTCTTCAGGTACGGCCCGTAGCGCCCGTTCTGCGCCGTGATCTCCTCGTCCGTGGATGGATCCTTCCCGACCACCCGCGGCAGCGACAGCAGCTTCATCGCGTCGCCGAGGTCGATGCTCTCCAGCGTCATCGACTTCAGCAGCGAACCGGTCCGCGGCTTGGCGCTCTTCGGCGCGTCCTCCGGCAGGACCTCGGTCACGTACGGCCCGAACCGCCCGGCCTTCGCGACCACCTTCAGCCCGGTGTCAGGCGCGTTACCCAGCTCGTGCTCGACCCCGGACGGCTGGCTGAGCAGCTCCTGGGCCTTGTCCACGGTCAGCTCGTCCGGCGGCAGGTCCTCCGGCACGTTGGCGCGCCGCTCGTCCTTGTCCTCGACGTACGGCCCGTAGCGACCGACCCGGAGCACGACCCCGGAGTCGTCGCCGCCGACCGGGAACGTCGACATCTCGCGGGCGTCGATGTCGCCCAGGTCGCTGACCATCGACTGCAGGCCCTCGACGCCGTCGTCACCGAAGTAGAACCGGCCGAGCACGCCCTCGCGCTGCAGGTTGCCGGCCGCGACCTCGTCGAGGATGTCCTCCATCGACGCGGTGAACGTGTAGTCGACGAGCCGGGTGAAGTGCTCCTCCAGCAGCCGAACCACCGCGAACGCCAGCCAGGCCGGCACCAGCGCCTGGCCCTTCTTGTAGATGTATCCGCGGGCCACGTTCGTCCCGAGGATGGTCGCGTACGTCGACGGGCGGCCGATCTCGCGCTCTTCCATCTCGCGGATCAGCGTGGCCTCGGTGTAGCGGGCCGGCGGCTTGGTCTCGTGCCCGGAGGCGAGCACCTCGACCGCGGGCAGTACGTCGCCCTCGGTCACGTCGGGCAGCCGGGTCTCCTGGTCGTCCGTCCCGGCGGACGGATCGTCCGCGCCCTCGACGTACGCCTTCAGGAAGCCGTGGAAGGTGATCACGCGGCCGGACGAGGTGAACTCGCACTTCTCGCCGGTCGACGCGGTCGCGTCGATCCGGATCGAGACGCTGCGGCCCTCGGCGTCCTTCATCTGGGACGCGATGGTGCGCATCCAGATCAGCTCGTAGAGCCGGTACTCCGCACCGGACAGACCGGTCTGCGCCGGGGTCTGGAAGACCTCACCGGCCGGCCGGATCGCCTCGTGCGCCTCCTGCGCGTTCTTCACCTTGGAGGTGTAGACGCGCGGCTTGTCCGGCAGGTACGACGCGCCGTACAGCTCCCGGACCTGGGCCCGGGCCGCGGTGATCGCGGTGTCGGACAGCGTGACGCTGTCCGTACGCATATAGGTGATGTTGCCGTTCTCGTACAGCCGCTGGGCGATCTGCATGGTCTGCGAGGCGGACATGCCGAGCTTGCGGCCGGCCTCCTGCTGCAGCGTGGTGGTCCGGAACGGCGCGTACGGCTTGCGGGTGTACGGCTTGGACTCGATCGACCGGACGGAGAACTGCGAGTCGCGCAGCGCACCGGCCAGTGCGGTCGCGGTCGCCTCGTTCAGATGGACCGTGTTCTGGCTCTTCAGCTCACCGATCGAGCTGAAGTCGCGCCCCTGAGCGACCCGCCGGCTGTCCACCGAGATCAGCCGGGTCGGGAACTGCCGGGGCGAGCGACCCTCACCCGCGTCGAGGGTGGCGTCCAGATCCCAGTACGACGCGCTGCGGAACGCGATCCGCTCCCGCTCCCGGTCGACCACCATCCGGATCGCGACGGACTGCACGCGGCCCGCCGACAGCTTCGGCATGACCTTCTTCCACAGCACCGGCGAGACCTCGTAGCCGTACAGCCGGTCGAGGATCCGGCGCGCCTCCTGCGCGTCGACCAGCGCCTCGTCGATGTCGCGGGCGTTGCCGACCGCGTCCTGGATCGCCTTCGGCGTGATCTCGTGGAAGACCATCCGCTTCACCGGGACCCGCGGCTTCAGCTCCTCCAGCAGGTGCCAGGCGATCGCCTCGCCCTCGCGGTCCTCGTCGGTGGCCAGGAAGAGTTCGTCGGCGCCCTTGAGCAGGTCCTTCAGCTTGCGGATCTGGGCCCGCTTGTCCGCCGGTACGACGTACAGCGGGTCGAAGTGGTCCTCGACGTTGACGCCGAGCCGCGCCCACGGCAGGCCCTTGTACTTCGCCGGGATCTCGTCCGCTCCGCTCGGCAGGTCGCGGATGTGGCCGAAGCTCGACTCCACCACGTACCCGGACCCCAGGAAGCCGGCGATCATCCGCGCCTTCTTCGGCGACTCGACGATCACCAGGCGGCTGCCCGCTGATGTCTTCGTCCCTGCTGCCCCTGCCACTGCGCTCCTTGCTCTCGCTCTCGTCCTGCCGGCAACGTCCATGACTGTACGTCTGTTCCCCCGGGCACAGATCGACCCCGTCCGAGGACAGGGTACGGCCGACGGCAACACATTTCTCAACGCACGGTAACCGCTGCCACCCCCGGTCCGCCTCCCAGGGTTTCAGAAAGTGGCGAACCACCCACAGTCGTCGCGCGTCGCGGCGCGGCCACCTCCCGGCCCCCGGTGCTGCCCCGAGGGTACGCCGTCTCAGCGGGCGAAACGGATCTCCGGGTATTTCGGGGAGTCGCCACGCAGCAGCAACCCGGGCCGCCGGCGCAGGGTCTGGTCGAAGAACGCCACGAGGTATTCGCGCTGCGCGAGCACGCTGCGCGCGGGGTCGGCTTTGCCGACGAGGGCCGTCATCACCGAGGTGATGATCGGGTCGTCGCCGTAGATCTCACGGAACAACTGGTCGAAGACGAACTGGTAATCGGTGAACGCCTTCTGCTTCGCGCCGGCCAGCCGCAGGTTCAGCTTCCAGCCGCGCTGGGCCTCCCAGAAGCTGGCCCAGGACTTGTCGTAGTTCTCCTGGTCCGGATCGGTCCGCTGGGTGGTGTCCGATCCGAACAGCAGGAACGGCTGGTCCAGACCCTTACGCGCGACCTCGCCGAGCGGACCCTTCGCGAGGTCGTCCTGCAGGGTGCCGTCCAGGTCCAGGCCGGCCGAGATCCGGCGGTCCTCGAGCAACGTGTTCGCGGTCGCATAGCCACCGAGCGAGAAGCCGAACATGCCGACACGGCGCAGGTCGAGCCCGGCCGCCATCCCCGGCGGGAGGTCGTTGCCCTCGGCACCGGGGTTCTGCCCGGCGGCGATCAGCTCCAGCTGGTCCAGCACGAACCGCGCGTCGGCTGTCCGGGTCTCGACTGCCTTCCGGGTGAAGACCGGATCCGGCAACTGGGAGGCCGGTACGCCAGGCAGGAACCGTCCACCCGGGAACTCGACCGGCGTCTCGTGCGTGTGGTCCATCGTCACCACGACGTACCCGCGGCTGGCCAGCTCCTCGACCTGGGCAGTGTTTACGAACCGGCTGTACTGATAGCCGGGAGAGAACAGTACGACGGGGTGCCGCATCGGCTGCATCGGCGCGTCCACGCGGGAGTGCGTCTCGGTACCGGCGAAGTCGAACGAGCCGGGTGGCAGCGCGAGGCCGTACTCACCGGTCCAGGTGTTGTCCACCTCCTTGGCGGTCCGGGCCGGCATGTACTTCGCGAACGGCGCCGAGCCGACCACAGAGGCCGGATACCAGATGCTGATCATCAGCTCCCGCCGGCCGCTCGGCATGCTCGGGTCCGGCCGGGACTGATCGATGAGATGGACGGCGGTCGTCCCGAGCGCCTTGCGCCCGGTCGGCGCCGGTACCTCAAAGGTCACCGGGTGGAAGTCGGGGTCGTCCTGCTCCGGGTCGAACCGGACGGCTCGAGCGACGCCGGGAGCGGCCATCGCCAGACCTGCGGCCAGCCCTGCCGTCAGCACACCGCGCCTTGTGTGACTGGTGGTGCGGATGGGACGCCTGTTCGCCATGCGACTCATCGTCACGGCCACATTTCACCCCGTGATAGCGACCTCGTCTCAACTTCATGACGGCGAGCTGATGACAACCGCCGACGGGTGAGCTTCAATGAGCGCACTCTTGTTCATAGATGCGTGAAGTGAGGCAGTCGTGAACATCTCCGCCCGCATGAAACGTTCATTAGTCGCCGTGGCTCTGATCGCCGGCGCTCTTGTGCACACGGCCGCTCCTGCGCGGGCCGACAGCACGGCGCTCGGTGACGTCACCGGCTTCGCGGCCGACAAGGCGACGTACACCCTGACGGCCGGTGCCGCGAAGGTCCGGGTCGTCTTCCTGAAGGACGACGTGTTCCGGCTCTGGCTGGCGCCCGACGGGAACTTCACCGACCCGGCCGGTACGCCGCCCACCGACCCGAACGAGCCCGCGTCGACGATCGTCACCAAGACCGACTACGGCACCCCGCACACGTCCTGGCGGGACCGTGGCTCGTACTACTCGCTCACGAGCGGCAAGGTCGAGGTCCGCGCGCAGAAGCACCCACTCAAGTTCAGCGTCTACCGCAGCAACGGCCAGCTGGTCTGGGCCGAGACGGCGCCGCTGTCCTGGGACGACACGTCCACCACCCAGTCGCTGGGCCGCGGACCGAGCGAGCAGTTCTTCGGCGGCGGCATGCAGAACGGCCGCTTCTCGCACCGCGACCAGACGATCACGATCTCCCGCGACTTCAACTGGGAGGACGGCGGCAACCCGAACGCGTCGCCGTACTACATGAGTACGGCCGGGTACGGCGTACTGCGGAACACGTTCAGCCCCGGTAGCTACAGCTTCACCGACCCCGTCGTCACCAAGCACGACGAGCAGCGGTTCGACGCGTACTACTTCATCGGCGACCTCAAGACCTCGCTGGACCGCTACACCGAGCTCACCGGCCGCCCGTTCATGCCGCCGATCTACGGACTCGAGTACGGCGACTCGGACTGCTACAACCGCGGTCACTACGGGACGGACCCCGATCCCAGCAACGACTGGAAGGTGCACCCGGACAAGGTGACGACGCTGGACGCGGTGAAGGTCGCACAGCGGTTCAAGGACGAGGACATGCCCGGTGGCTGGATGCTGGTCAACGACGACTACGGCTGCGGCTACTCCGACGACACCGACTCCGAGCAGGTCGACGGCACCTGGTGGGGCAAGCGTGAGATCCCCGCGCTCAAGCAGACCGGTGACGAGTTGCGCGACCGCGACATCCAGATGGGTCTGTGGACGCAGTCGTCGCTGGACCGGCAGCCGGACGAGGTCGGCGAGGCCGGAGTGCGGGTACGCAAGCTGGACGTCGCCTGGGTCGGTCCGGGCTACCGGCACGCGCTGAGCGCCTGCGACACCGCGCACGACGGCATCGAGCAGTACAGCAACGCCCGCGGCTTCGCCTGGATGGTGGAGGGCTGGGCCGGTGCGCAGCGGTGTGCGGTGCAGTGGACCGGGGACCACAGCGGTTCACTGGACGCCATCAAGTGGCAGATCCCGGCCATCACCGGCTCCGGCAACTCCGGCATCGCCTACAGCGCCGGCGACGTGGACGGCATCTTCGGCGGCTCGGCCACTTCGTATGTGCGGGACATGCAGTGGAAGGTGTTCAACCCGGCCTTCATGACCATGTCTGGCTGGGCCACCCCGGCGATCAAGCAGCCCTGGGCGTACGGCGAGCCGTACACCTCGATCAACCGCAAGTACCTCAAGCTCCGCGAGCGCCTGCTGCCGTACTTCTACACGTACGCCGCCGAGGCGCACCGGACCGGCGCACCGCTGAACCGGTCGCTGGTGCTGGAATACCCGAACGACCCGAAGACCTGGGACGACACCACGAAGTACGAGTTCCTGGCCGGTGAGGACTTCCTGGTCGCGCCGATGTGGGGCGCGGACGAGGTGAAGAGCGGGATCTACCTGCCGAAGGGTCAGTGGATCGACTACTGGACCGGCCGGGTCTACAACGGCCCGACGACCGTCAACGGCTACCACGCCGCGCTCGACACGCTGCCGCTGTTCGTGAAGGCGGGTGCCGTCGTACCGATGTGGAAGCAGGGCATCAACTCCGCGGCCGAGCAGGGCTTCGGTGACCGGCTCACGCTCGACATCTACCCGCAGGGCAAGTCGTCGTTCAGTCTCTACGAGGACGACCGCGTCACTCGTTCGCAGAAGTCCGCCACCCAGACCTTCACCGTGGACGCGCCGACGCAGGACCGCGGCGACGTGACGGTGAAGATCGGCGCGAGTGTCGGGACGTACGCCGGTAAGCCCGCAACCCGTCCGTACGAGCTGACGGTCCACACCGGCACCGCACCGCGCGAGGTCACCGTGGACGGCCGCAAGGCCAGTTGGACCTATGAGAACGGAGTGGTCCGGGTACAGACGGCAGCAATTTCCACCGCAAGCAACGCGGTGGTCCGACTCAGCGGGACATCTTCCGTCGGTGGTCCCGATGTGGCGAACACCTTCGGCACGCCTGAGCTCACCACGCCGTCGTTGTGGAACGCTCCGGGCCAGGCGACCGAGGTCACTGCCACGTTCCGCAACGGCAGCCCGACCACGATGCGCAACGTGAACCTCGCGCTCCAGCCGCCGGCTGGTTGGACCGTCGCCGGGCAGAAGGTGTTCGACACCGTCCGGCCTGGGCAGACCGTGACGACCAAGCTGCAGGTCACTCCCGGGGCGGACGTGAAACCGGCGAGCTTCACGTTGGAGCTCGCTGCGACTTATGTTGCGCAAGGTAACAGCTACACGAACAGCGCGGTCGCGACGGCTCAGTTGCCTTATGCCTCGTTGTCTCAGGCAGCGAACGTGGTCGGTGTCAGTGACGCGGCAACCTATGCCCAGGGCAACTTCGATGGATCCGGCAACAGCTACAACGGAGAGGCACTTGCGGCGGCCGGCTACACGCCGGGCGCGACGGTGACCGTCCAGGACGCCGAGTTCACCTGGCCGACCGGGGCACCAGGAACGCCGAACCTGGTGAAGAACCAGCCCGCTCCGATCCTTGTCTCGGGCACCGGTTCGCATCTGGCGCTCCTGGGCGCAGGCGCGAGTCTCAACGCCCGCGGCTCGGTGACGATCATCTACACCGACGGCACCGAGTCCCAAGGCACGTTCCAGCTCCCCAACTGGTGCTGTCAGGACCCGGCCACCGGTGGAGCCAAGCTGGCGGTGTCGGTGAAGGGCCGCTACACCCCTGCGGGTCTCGCCAACACCACGACGGACTACCGGGTCTTCTACACCGCCGTACCGCTCGATCCGGGCAAGACGGTCAAGGCGATCAAGCTGCCCGGCGGTGGGCTCGGGTTCTTCGCCGCCACGATCGCCGACAAGCCGTTGCCTCCGGCACCGACTGGTGAGCAGTGGGTGAGTGACCTGGAGTTCCTCGACTCGACGAACGGCTGGGGACCGGTCGAACGGGACCACAGCAACGGCGAGGACGGAGCCGGTGACGGCGGTCCGATCACCCTCGACGGCGTGCAGTACGCGAAGGGGCTCGGGACCCACGCGGCGTCGTCGGTGAGTGTCCGGATGGGCGGCAACTGCAAGACCTTCACCGCCAAGGCCGGGGTCGACGACGAGATGGAGGACCGCGGCAAGGTCAGCTTCAAGGTCCTCGTCGACGGGACCGCGAAGTACACCTCGGACCTGCTCACCGGTACGTCGCCGACCGCGAACGTCTCGGTGGACGTGACCGGAGGCCAGACGTTGACGCTGCAAGTCACCGACGGCGGCGACGGCGTCACCAGCGATCACGCCGACTGGGCGGAGGCCAAGCTGAGCTGCAACCCATAATGGCTGGATGAACGAACTGACGGGGACCGACGTGGACGCGCTGCGGGAGGCGTTCACACAAGCCGGGTACACGGTCGAGGGAGTGGCCGCCCGGCTGGGTCCTCAGGCGAACGGTGCGCTGGCCCGCAACGAGACCACTCTCGCGGGCCGGCGCACCTCGTCCGGTGACGCCCTGGACACGATCATCCGGTTGTTCCTGCTGCAGCACGACGTACCGGAATCCCTTGTCCTGCAGGCTTTTCCGGGCATCGATCTGGTTGCGCTCGGCATCATCGCGGTCGACGGCGGCTCTGCCCGAGCGCGCCTCGACATCCGGCCGTACTCCGAGGACGACCGGCAGTGGTGGGTGATCGCCGACCTGACGCCCGGCCTGGACGGGCGGCGCGAGCCGATGCGCAGCGACTATGCGCTCGGGATCTCGTCAGCCAGCCTCAGCCTGGTCAACCTGACCGTGCCGGTCAAGGCTGAGCGGGCTCTCGACATCGGCACCGGCAGCGGGATCCAGTCACTGCATCTGTCCAACCGGGTCAACCAGGTTGTCGCCACCGACGTGAACCCGCGCGCCCTCCGGCTGGCCCGGTGGACGGCCGCGCTGAACCGGATCGAGCTCGACGTCCGCGAAGGCAGTCTGTTCGAACCGGTCCGGGGTGAGCGCTTCGACCTGATCGTGAGCAACCCGCCGTACGTGATCTCACCGCCGGGCGACGATCAGCTGACGTACCGCGAGACGGGGTTCGCCGGCGACTCGCTCGTCGAGCAGTTGGTGCGGCAGGCGCCGGACCACCTGACCGACGGTGGCTGGTGCCAACTGCTCGCCAACTGGACGTACGTCCGCGGTGAGGACTGGCGTGACCGGATCGCTGCGTGGACAGGCGATCGGTCCGCCTGGGCGGTGCAGCGCGAGCAGCTCGACCCGTCCGAGTACGTCGAACTCTGGCTCCGCGACGCCGGAGTCCCCGGCACACCGTCGTACACCTCTCAGTACGACGCCTGGATGCGGTGGCTGGACGCGCAAGAGGTCGAAGCGATCGGCATGGGCTGGATCACCTTGCACAACGTGACAGGGACGCTCGTGGCCGAGGAGTGGCCGTACGAGATCGAGCAGCCGATCGGTCCGCACGTACTGCACCGGTTCGAGCGGGCCGAGGGAATGCCGGCCGACCTGACCGGGCTGCATCTGGTGGTCGCGGACGACGTGATCCAGGAGACGACCGGGCGACCGGGCGCGGAGGATCCGGCGACCATCGTGCTCCGGCGCCAGCGCGGGATGCGGCGGGCGGAGCAGGTCGACACCGTGCTGGCCGGCTTCGTCGGTGCGTGTGATGGGGACCTGAGCGCCGGACAGATCCTCGCTGCGCTGGCCGAGCTGTTGGATCGCCCGGCAGTGGAGGTCCTGCAGGACTACTTGCCGCAGATCCGGCGCCTGGTGGTGGAAGGGTTCTTGGACTACTAGAGCTGTCCGCGGCGGCGGCGTTTCTCGGCGTACATCCGCCGGTCCGCCTCGGTCAGCAGTTCGCCGACCGCGATGCCGTCGGTGCTGCTGGCCTGGCCGATGCTCAGCCGCAGCATCGTGAACCACGGTTCGACCGCGCTCGCCGCGACCCGGTCGGCCGTGGACTTGATCCGCTCGACCAACTCCTTCGCGCCGCGCTCGTCCGGGTTGTCCAGCACCACGACGAACTCGTCCCCGCCGGCCCGTGCGACCACGTCCTCGGCACGACATTGCTCGGTGAGGAGCTGGCCGACCCGGCGCAGCACCGCGTCGCCGCAGGCGTGCCCGTAGCTGTCGTTGATGACCTTCAGGTTGTCGACGTCGATGGCGATCACCGCGACCGACCGCGCCGCGGCGCGGGCCACCGACATGCGTTCGTCCAGCGCGCGCCGATTACCCACACCGGTCAGCGGATCCTCGCGCGCCGCACGCCACTCCGCGTCGTGCCTGATCGACAGCTCATGGTTGGCCAGTGCGGTCCGTACGGCGTACAGACCGCGTAGCCGCTCCGCCCACCAGCCCCTGGTGATCGCCCGCGCGTACTGCAGGCCGGTCACCGCTCCCGCGTCACCTGACTCGGCAACGATCCGCACCGCGGTGTGCCGGATCAACGCCTCCACCGGTGGATCCGAGGTCGGTGGAAGATCGGTGCCGGCCCGGTCCGCGGCCTCCATCGCATCGTCGAGTTGGCCCATGGCGGCGTACGCCTTGGCCAGATAGGCACCTGCGATCGCGGCCAGCTCCAGGTCGCCCAGCTTCGCCAGTTGGTCCCGGCAGTCCTTCAGGATCACCGTGGCTTCGGCGGCGTCAGTGTCGTCGTTGCTGGCGGCCAGCCACATCCGCCCGGCGATCGGCCAGTACCCGAGCAGGTCGGCGCCGACGATGACCTCGATCGCCTCACCGGCCCACCGGCGCGCCTCCCGCCGCCGTTCGGCGATCTCCTCGCCGTACGACGTGTCGCCGAGCCGCTCGAGCTCGTGCGCCCAGCGGAGGTTGGACTCGGCCAGGTTCAGTCGGTTGATCGCCGGAGCCTCGGCCAGGCCGAGTGGATCGTGGTCGCCCTCGGCGGCCAGTTCGAAGTGCGGGATGCACAGCTCGTACAGGCGGAGCAGATCGTAGGCGTAGCCGAGGCCGGTGTGCGCCCAGGCGGCCAGGCCGAGATCGCGGGTCCGGGAGAGCGCGTTCTCCGCCGCGACCAGGTCGGCGACCGAGTCACCGCCCTCGCCGGTGCGGATCAGGGTGACGATGCGGATGGCGATCGCGTTCGCCTCCCAGCCTGGCTCGTCGATCGCCCGCGCGACCCGGATACAGGCGTCGACCGCGTCCAGGGCCTCCATCGCGTCGGTGGCGTGGTGCGCCGCGACGGCTCGCACGTACTCGGCCGCGGCGCGCTCGTGCGTGGGCTCCGGCCCGAGTTCGTCCAGCAACCGGTTGATCTCGGTCGCCGCCTCGGCCGGATTCCCCGACTGGGCCCGGGTCATCGCCGCCGCGATCCGCGTCGTCACCCCCGACGTCTCGCGCAAGAAACCTCCCCTGAGTGCGTGCCTCACCGCTGACGACGTTTGTCGCCGTACAGCCGCCGATCCGCCGTCGCGATCAGCTGGTCCACCGCAACACCTTCCGCCGTAGCGGCGTACCCGATGCTCAAACCGAGCCGCCGCAGCCACGGTTTGTCCGTCGCCGCCGCGATCGCCCTGACCGCGGTCCGGATCCGCAGTGCCAGCAGCGCACCGCCCTTGGCGTCCGGCTGATCGAGCACCACGACGAACTCGTCGCCCCCCGATCGAACCACGGCATCAGTTGCTCGCGCCTGTTCTACCAGCAGGTTTGCCACAACCTGCAGCAATTCGTCCCCACAGGCGTGCCCGAAGGTGTCGTTGACCACCTTCAGGTTGTCCACGTCGATGGCGAGCACCGTGACTGCCCGCCCCGAATCGCGCGCCGCGGTCAGCCGCTCGTCGAGCGCGCGCCGATTCCCCACGCCGGTCAGGGGATCCTGCCGCGCCGCGTGCCACTCGGCATCGTGCCGCGCCGAAAGATCGTGCGCGGCAAGCGCATGCCGTACGGCGGTCAGCGCGCGCTGCCGTTCCTTCCACCAACCGCGAGCCTCGGAGCGCGCATATTCCAACCCTGCAACGGCTCCCGGCTCACTGGACGCGGCCGCGATCTCCGATCGGGTTTGCAGAACCAGCACATGCGTGGCCGGATCCGCCAATGGAATCAGGTCATCCGCGGCCCGATCGGCCGCTGCCTTCGCCTCGTCGGACTTGCCCTGCGCCTGCAAAGCTCTGGCCAGGTACGCGCCTGCGATCGCGAGCCGTTCGGTCTCACCCAACTTGCTGATCTCGTCGCGGCACTCTGTCAGTTCGGCCACCGCGGAGTCCGGGTCGTGGTCGGTCGCCGCGCCGGCCAGCCACAACCGCGCACTCAACCGCCAGAATTCCTGGCTCTCGTCGTCGACGATCACCCGCTCGCCCTCACGCGCCCAGTACGCCGCCGATGCGAGCCGCTCGCGGATCTCCCCGACGTACGAGGGATCGCCCAGCCGCTCGAGCTCATGCGCCCAGCGGAGATACGTCTCGGCGAGATTCAGCCGGTCGATCGCCTCCGACTCAGCCAGCTCGAACACATCCGCATCCGCCCGGGCCGCCTGCTCGTAGTGCGGGATGCACAGCTCGAAGAGGCGAAGTACGTCGTACGCATAGCCGAGGCCGGTGTGTGCCCAAGCGGTCAGGCCGGGATCCTGCGTCCGGATCAGCGCGTGCTCTGCCGCGACCAGGTCGTTGACTGTGTCACCACCGCGGCCGCTGCGGGCGAGGTTGATGATGCGGATCGCCAAGGCGTTGGCTTCCCAGCCCGGCTCGTCGATCGCCTTCGCGACCGCGATACACGCGTCGACGGCCTTGAGTGCCTCGTCGGCATCGCTGGCATGGTGCGCCGAGACACCACGCACGTACTCCGCCGCGGCCAGCTGGTAGCTCGGCACGCCACCCAGCTCGGCCCGGATCAGCTCGATCTCGGCGGCCGCGCTCGCATGCCCACCGGACTGAGCCGATGTCATCGCGGCGGCGATCCGGGCGGTCAGTACGTCGCCCGTCGCCATCTCGCCACTCGCCATACCCGCCGGCGGCCTCCCCTGATCCTCACCCGCACCTCGGGCCGGACCGCCCATTGTGACCACCCACCCCCACCTCTGTCACGACCCGATCCGGCCAACGACCACCTAGTGCCACCCCAAAACTACCCACCGCCATTCCGGACCCCAAAGTTCACGAAACTCAGGTGGTTCCCCCACGCACCGCTACGCGCGCTCCTACCGCCGCGTGCTCGCCGCTGCTCCCACCCGCCCCCTTCCTCGCTCGCACCGCGCTCCTGCGTCACCCGGCTTCCGACCGCACTGGGATCCCGTCGACTTGCGCATGCTTTGCACACTGTGGACAACCCATGCGAGCAGTGGTCGGGGCAGCAGGACTTGGGCTGGTAGCCGGGCTGCGCGCGGGACCCTTCCCGACTCCCGACCAAGCAGCCTTTCTAGCTGAGCTCAGATGGCCAGCAACTGCAGAGATCAACAGGGCGACACCCACCATCCCGGCGGACGGCACCCTCCACAGCCTCCGCGACGACCGCGTCCTGAATCTCTGGGTCACACGAGCCGGACGGGCGGCACGGCGGATTTCGCGGGCTCCACGCAATCCCGGCCATGCCGCGTGCATGAGAGCTGATCCCGGATCGTCGAAGCATCACCGACCACAACGGTGGGTGATGCGATGCAGCGATTGGTCTGGTTATCACCTCTGTGCCGCTGAGGTCGAACCTCTGCACAGAACAGGTTCAGCGACGAGCAGGAGGGCGGCGGATGCTCAGGTAGCACGGGGCGGAACCACAGCCTGTGAGAAGACATGAGCAGACGGCAGTACGGTGCGGTCGGAAGCCGGGCGACGCAGGAGCACGGCGCAAGCAAGGAAGGGGCGGGTGGGAAGCGGCTGCGGAGCACGCGACGTAGGAGCGGGCGTAGCTGACGCGCCGGGGAACCACTGTCACCTCACAGATCCGGGTGGCGGTTCGTCGGACCGCGAGTAAGTTGCCTTGACCCTGGGGGCAACGTTCTAGGGTGCTGACCCCACGGTGGAAGGAACGGGATGAAGTTCGCGGTCAGTTACAGCACGCCTGTGTTCGGGGTGGATCCGGATCACCTGGCGGCGTTTGCGCAGCATGCGGAGGCTTGTGGGTTCGAAGGGATCTACGTGCCGGAGCGGGTGGCGCTGACCACCGGTGACACATTCGGTGGTGCTCAGCTGCCGATGACACTGCCGTACGGCGCTCCGCTCGACCTGCTGACGTACGTCGCTGCGGCGACCGATCGGATCCTGCTGGGGACCGGGGTGTTGCTGCTGCCGTACTACCACCCGGTGATGCTGGCCAAGCGGCTGGCGACGATCGACGTGCTCTCGAAGGGCCGGATGCGACTGCTCACCGTCGGGGTTGGTGCTCTGCCGAGTGAGGCTGTCGCGGCGGGCGTGGACTTCAGCACCCGCGGGCGCCGCGCCGACGAGGCGATCGACGTACTGCGGCTGCTCTGGTCCGACGACGCGGATGGGGCCAGCTACTCCGGTCAGTTCTTCGAGTTCAAGAACGTCTACAGCTTCCCGAAACCCCTGTCCCCACTGCCGATCCACGTCGGCGGGTCGAGCCGCGCAGCGGCCCGGCGGGCGGGACTGCGCGGTGACGGGTACTTCGCCGGCGGCGCGCTGATGGGCGACGAACGCGCGGCCCAGTGGGACTTGGCTCAGACCACGGCAGGCGACCGCGCCCTCGACTACACCCGCTGGGGTTCGATCGAGCTGACCCCTGCCTCACTCGAGGCGTACGCCGCCCAGGGAGTCACCCGCCTGGTCGTTGGCACCTCGAGCCCGGACCCCTCCGAGCAACGAGACCAACTCTCCGCCTTCGCCGACCGCTTCAACCTGAGCCCGAGCAGCCCGAGCTGACACATGCCACCCCGCACCGTGAACCTCGGCAGAACCGGCCTACGCGCGGTCGATCCAGCGATCCGTGCGTACGCCGGACTCCGGGAGCTGTACCTGCACGAGAACCAGCTGACGGAGCTCCCGGACTGGCTAGGAGACTTCACCGGGCTCCGCATCCTGGACCTCAGCCATCAACCACTCAAGGCACTGCCGACCTCGCTAGGACGGCTGCAGCAGCTCGAGTTCCTCTACGTCAGCGATCTGCAGATCGCGGAGCTGCCCGAGTCCCTCGGTGACCTGTCGTCGCTCACGTACCTCGGCGCGACCGGCAACGCCCTGACATCCGTGCCCGCGTCACTGGGCCGCCTCAGCCGGCTGATCGAGCTCCGCCTCTACGGCAACCGCCTCACCGACCTGCCCGAGACGTACGGCGAACTGGCAGCACTGCGCGAGCTCCACCTCGACCGCAACGCGATCGAACGCCTCCCCGCCACCTTCGACCAGCTCACTGAGCTTCGGGTCCTCAGTCTCCGGGCCAACGCCGTGATCGAGTTCCCCGTCCAACTCAGCCGCCTTCCACGACTGCGCCACCTGGACCTTCGCGCCAACCGGCTGACCCAGCTGCCGGATCTGCCGCCGGACACCTTCCCCGAGTTGGAGAAACTCGACCTCCGCTGGCTCAACCTCCCCGACGTGCCGGAATGGGTGCACGACCTCGAGCGCCGAGGGTGCGCGGTCTACCGCACCGCGGCCTGACAGCACGGCTCAGGCCACGCGCACACCGTGCTCGCAGAGGGCCGTTGTGCCCTCGCGAACAGCCGAAAGGGCGGCGGTCAGTCGATCGGCCAACAGCGGCTTGACCCGCGCACGTACGTCGGCCAGGGAGTAGAGGCCGACGGACAGAATCTCGCCGTCGGGGAACGTGAACGCGGCCAGGTCGTCCTCCGTCACCACACCGCCGTCGAAGACGAAGATCATGCCTTCGAGCCGGCCGTCGTACGCGTGCACGTGGTCCACCACCAGCAACCGCCCGATCGGCCGCTCCGCCCCGAGTTCCTCCCTCAGCTCCCGGGCCGCCGCGACCCACGGCGCCTCGTTCGCCTCGACCACACCCCCGGGCAGCTCCCAGTTCGGCTTGTACGACGGCTCTACCAGCAGAACGCGATCGTCCGCACCCCGGAACAACACCCCCGCCGCCATCCGCTTCCGCGGCAACCCAGCGGCGTACTGCTCGGTCGACTGCACGTCAGCCGGCAACCTGCTCGGGCTCTGCGGCGTGGAGCTGGACGGGCAGGGTCTCGACGCCGTACACGATCGAGAAGTCGCGGAACCGGAGCTGCTCCTCGGGGATGGCGAGCGACAGGTCGGGAAAGCGGTGGGCCAGCGCGGAGAACGCGGCCCGCAGTTCCATCCGAGCGAGCTCGGCGCCGACGCAGCGGTGCATGCCGTGGCCGAAGGCGAGGTGCGCGGCCGGTGCGCGACGCGGCCAGAACTCCTCCGCGTCCGGACCGAACACCTCCTTGTCGCGGTCGGCCCCCGACAGCGACACCGCGACCAGGTCGCCCTTCTTCACCTGCTGGCCGAACAGCTCCTGGTCGTGCCGCGCGAACCGCGGGAATGCGACCTGGACGACGGTCAAATACCGCAGCAACTCCTCAACGATCGCGTCGACCGCACCCGGCTCGTTGCGGATCCGCTCGAAGTTCTCCGGGTTGCGCATCAGCACCAGCGTGCCGAGCGCGAGCATGCTCGCGGACGTCTCGTACCCACCCAGGAACACGCCGTCGGCGAGCCCACCGAGCTCGACGTCGTCGATGTCGTCACCCTGCTCGCGGATGATCGACCCGATCAGGCCGTCACCCGGGTTCTTGCGCTGTTTGCGGACGATCTCGAACAGGAAGTCGCGGGACTCACTGGCCGAACCGAACACCCCGATGCCCCCACCGGACAGGTCGAACCGCGCCGGCCCGAGCGCCCGGAAGCGGTCGCGATCGGACTCCTCCACGCCAAGGAGGTCGGCGATCAGCAGGAACGGCACGTTGAAGGCGAAGTCCGAGACGATGTCGGCGACCGGGCCCTTGGCCTCCATGAGGTCCAGCTGGTCCTGGACGATCTTCTCGATCGCCGGCTCCAGCCGCGCCAGCCGCCGCTTGGTGAACTCCGGTGTCAGCAGCTTCCGCAGCCGGGTGTGGTCCGGCGGGTCCGTGAACCCGAGCCCCCCGATCCCCTCCGACGGCTTGTTCGGATCCGAGCCGACCAGCGGCCGGATGTCGTTGCTGAAGTTCGTCGAGTCGGCGAGCACGGCCTTGGCCTCCGCGTGCCCGCTCACCACCCAGACGTTGAGCCCGAACAGATGCGCCAGCTTGTGCACGGGCTCGGCCTCGCGCACCTTGGCCAGCTCCGGCACCGGGTCCACGCCGTGACGGCGCAGCGGCATCGAGACCTGGCTGGGAAACATCCGCATCTTCGACAGGTCGAGACCACCCTTGCGAGTGGTCCTGTTCAAGATCCGGCTGCCGACCCATCTCTTCAGGTATGTCGCAACCATGACTTCCACGCGCCCTCTCTGAACTGCTTGCCCCCGACGGCTTTCGTCACCTAAAAAGTAGCGTTGCCAAGGAGCAGATCTGATGGTGTTGGCACTACTGCGATAGTGGCGTTGGCACCACCATGGGAGGGGACCACGGCAATACCAGCACAGACCTTGTCACGAACGAGATCTCTGCTTCTACCGGAAACCACCTGTACATCGCCCTGGACCGCGGCACGCCGTACCTCGGGGACACTTCAGGGAAATCTCAGCCGAAAGTTGGATGCGGGTCTCATCCTTGGTCAACTGTGTTGCGGATGTGACCAAGTCAACACCCGTGCGCCGCAAGCTCACAGATAGTACGGCGTCACCATCCGGACGACCTCGGTGATCTTCGCCTTCACGAGGTCGCGGTGCGGGATCTGCGCGACCGGGCCGGAGCTCGGCACGCGAACGCCGTGGTCCACCATCAGGTAGAGGACCCGCAGCGTGCGGATGGTGTTGGTGACCTCCGCAGTGATGCCCTCGCTCGGCGGAGTGGCGAGGATCCGGACAGCGGGGTCGAGCCACTCGGTGGCGTCGGTCTCGGTGAGGTCTGAGCGGGTCAGAGTGGCCGCCAGGGCGTAGCCGAGGCGGTCGTCCTCCATGTCCCGCAGAACGTACTGAGTCGGCGTCAGAATGCGGCCTATGCCCAACCGGAGCATCTGCACCGGCTCGACGGCCGGATGCAGCCCGAGGGCGCCCAGGAGATCGGAGCCGTGCGCGATCGCGTGCAGCCAGCCGAGCTTGGCGTCGTACCCGCGCAGGTCCTCCTCGGCGACGTACCAGCGCTCGAACGGCGGCACCCAGTGCGGCTCGAAGACACCTGCGGTGACGATGCAGTCCAGGATCAGCGGCGCGAACGTGCGGGCCTGCGTCTCGGGGTCCGCGAACCGCACGACCATCTCGTCGCCGAGGGCGCGCAACTGATCGGTGGGCAGTACGCCGCGGCCGATCCAGGTGGCGAGGATCGAGTACGCCTGGGTGTCGCGCAACACCGGATCCGGTGAGCGCAGCAGCGCGGACAACTCGGCGACGAGCTCGGTGAGCGGACGATCGGTCGGGACGGAGAAGTCATCGGCGCGCACCTGCGCCCAGTCGGTCATGCGCGGCAGGCTAGACGCTTTCCGCCCGCCCCCGCCACCCCTACGCCGGTACGGCGACCACCCCCGAACAAGGGTCGGCCCGTGGAACGTGATGTCCCACGGGCCTCAGCGCGGCCAGGACCCCTCAGCCCGGCCGGGCTTCACGATCCCGGCCAGGGCCCCTCAACCACGGCCGGGATCGTCGTCATCGCGATCAGGCGTCGCGCTTGCTCGCCGTGAACAGGGCGATCACCATCAGCGCCACCGCCCAGCCGGCGAAGTACAGCAGGGCCCACCAGGGACCGAGGGCGAAGTCGCTGCCACCGGCACCCGCGCCGGCCAGCCCGAAGTCCTGGCCCTGGTTCAGGAACGAACTGCCGTTCGCGAACGGCGCCCACTTGGCCAGGTCGTCGCCGACCTTGGGGATCAGGGTGACCAGGTTCTCGACCAGCAGCGGCCAGAGGATCAGGATCGCGATCGCACCGGCGCTCTGCCGGATCAGGATGCCGACCGCTACCGCGATCACCGCGGAGATCGAGAAGACCAGGCCCTGCCCGGCCAGCAGCCGCCACTCGGCGCCGGTGTTGATGGACAGGTCCGCGTTGCTCGCGAACAGGCTGCCGATGCCCCAGGCGCCGAACGACGCGATCAGGCCGATGACGCCGGCCAGGAACGCCACGACGGCGGTCTTGCCGAGCAGCAGCGCGGCCCGCTGCGGCACCGCCTGGAAGCTGGTCCGGATGGTGCCGAACCGGTACTCCGTGGTGACCGCGAGGGCCGCCATCACCATCATCACCATCTGGCTGAGCTGCGCGCCCGGCTGGGTGATGAAGATCGTCGCCTGCTGCTCGTCGGCCCCCTTGAGGAACGCGGTCGTCAGTGCGGCGAACCCGACGGTCAGGAAGGCCGCGACGACCATGCACCACCACGGTGAGCGGGTGGAGAAGAGCTTGATCCGCTCGACTGTGATCACCGACATGTCAGTTGTCCTCCTTCGGACCCGCGGCCACCTCGGCGGCGGTCGGCGCATCCAGCTGGGTCACCGCGGCGACCTCGTCGTGCGCGTGGTACTCGACCGAATCCCCGGTCATCTGCATGAACGCCTGCTCCAGCGAGCCCCGCTGCAGGGTCAGCTCGTGCAGCACGATGCCGTGCGCGGCGGCCGCCTCACCGACCTGGTCGGTGGTCAGGTCACCCTCGACGAACAGCACCTTGCCCTGGTCCTCGACGTCCTCGATCCGGGTGACCAGCTGCTGCTGGTGCAGTACGCCGGCCAGCTGGTCGAGCTGCGGGGTCCGGACCTTCACTGTCGTACCGCTGGCTCGGTCGACGAACTCCTGGGTGGTGCTCTGGGCGATCAGCCGGCCACGGCCGATCACGATCAGTTCCTCGGCGGTGAGCGCCATCTCGGACAGCAGGTGGCTGGACACCAGCACGGTCCGGCCTTCGTTGGCCAGCCGGTGCATGAAGGTGCGGATCCAGACGATGCCCTCCGGGTCGAGGCCGTTGACCGGCTCGTCGAACAGCAGCACCTCCGGGTCGCCGAGCAGCGCACCGGCGATGCCGAGCCGCTGCGACATACCCAGCGAGTAGGCGCCGGCCCGCTTGTTCGCGACCGCGGTCAGGCCGACCATCTCCAGCGCCTTGTCGACGCTGTCCTTCGGCAGCTTGTTGGACGCGGCCATCCAGGCCAGGTGCGACCGGGCGGACCGGTTCGGGTGCACCCACTTGGCGTCCAGCAGCGCGCCGACCTTGGTCAGCGGCTGGTGCAGGTCGCGGTAGCGCTGGCCGTCGATCGTCACCTCCCCGGACGTCGGGGTGTCCAGGCCGAGGATCATCCGCATCGTGGTCGACTTGCCGGCCCCGTTCGGGCCGAGGAAGCCGGTCACCTTGCCGGGTTTCACCTCGAAAGACAGGTTGTCAACGGCAACAGTTGCGCCGTATCGCTTGGTGAGGCCCCTTGCCTCGATCATCGCCTACTCCTCGTTCGGTGGCGCCAGTGTTCCCGGTCGGTCGGGTGGTGTCGCATTGAGTTCAGTATCGAGGTCGGACCGGTGCAGAACATCGGACCCGGGGCGGATCCGGTGTGTCCACCCGTGGGTTGATTCTGCCGTCCGCCCGGGCCAGGCGACCATCGGTTAAAGCCCTGACCACGACCCCGACGATCCCCCATCCGGCCACCCGCCCGCATCAGCCGAAAGTCGACGACCGGCCGTACTTCGGTTGCGAGTAGATGGAAGTGACTACCAAAAGGACGCCTGCAGCTCAGTCCACCGGAACACCGTAGAGCACGAGATTGCTGCTGTAGCGGTGCGTTTTGTGGTTGTACGAGCCGGTGCAGGTCACCAGCGCCAGCCGGGGCTTCACAGCACCGTGGAACAGGTCGGCGGGCAACGCTTCCTGCCGGTACGTCCGGCGCGCCACGATCCGGTACCAATGCACGTCTCCGCCCCCGGCCGTCACCGCAACCCTGGTGCCCACCCGCACCCCTGAGAGCGCGGCGAACACTCCGCGACCGCGAGCCGTGTCCACGTGGCCGGCCAGCAGCACCGTACCGCCGGCCGAGCCAGGCGCCGCACCCGCCGCCCACCAGCCCACGTCGGCCGCCGACGCCGGCATCTGCAGCCGCCCGTCGCCGGCGGTCGCCACTGGCTGCACAGATGCCTCCAGGACGCCTGGCAGCTTCAGCCGCACCGGCGGAATGGCAGCCTCGCGGTCCACGGCCGACGCACTCGCGTCCGGGACCCCCCCGCTGTCACCGGGCCTGCCGAACACCATGACCAGCGCGGCACCGACCGCTACGACGCCGAGCAGACGTCGCCGGACCGGGACCGGCCTGCCGACCAGAAGGAGCAGTACGCCGACGCCGAGCAGCAGCATCGCGGCCCGAGACCGAATCCGCTCGGCATCGGCAACCTGGCCGCCGTCGCCGGTCGACACGACCGGGGGCTTGACCTCGTCCTTGCAGGGGTCTGACAGCGTGCGCTGGTGCATCTCGATGATCGGCTTGGCGCCGTTGGCAACCGACTCGACAGCAGGCGAGGCGCTCTTCGGCAGCTCGCCCTCGACCAGTGCCAGGTACTGCTGGTGCAGCTGGCGCTGCAACTCCAGCCAGGCGGCGTCGTACCCCGAGGTGCCGGCTTTGGCCGCGAGCGCGGCGAGCTGCTCACGCTGCGCCGCCGTAGGCAGCGTCACCAGCCCGATGCTGAACTGATTGGCGACCTCGAGCTGCTGTGCGGACAGCTTGCGATGATCGCGTTCCTCCTGGGCGGCGACGTTCTTCAGGCACGTGCTCTGACCGTGGATCGTGCCCGAGTGGGCGGCCTGGATGATAGCCAGATCGAGCTGGTGGGCTGCGTTGAGATAGTCGGCATCCGGCTGCTGCGCCGTCGCGCTGGCAGGCTGCGCTGTTGCGAGCGCTCCCGCCACGATGACAAGCAGCAGCGCCGAGAGACGGGCGAGCGTCACCCGTCGGGGGGAGGCAGAGCCCGTGGCCGGTCGTCGAGGCACCGCTACCTCCCTACGCTCGGCGTAGCGCAGTTCGTCGTACAACGACAGTAAAAGGGCGGACGGTCTTGGTCCAGACATACGAAACGGCCCGCCGGAAAACCGGCGGGCCGTTTCTGCGAGTTACCGCGTTCAGGCGGCGGCGTTCACCTCGGCCGGGGTGTCGGAAATGACCGACTCACGGCGCTTGGAGACGAACACGGCGGCCGCCAGGATGATCACCGCGACCACGGCGATACCGATCCGCAGCGGCTTGTTGGTGTCGTCGCCGATCGCCGACAGTCCGACGACAGCCGGAGCGATCAGCACGGAGACCAGGTTCATCACCTTGATCAGCGGGTTGATGGCCGGGCCGGCGGTGTCCTTGAACGGGTCACCGACGGTGTCACCGATGACGGTGGCCTCGTGCGCGGGCGAACCCTTGCCGCCGTGGTTGCCGTCCTCAACCAGCTTCTTGGCGTTGTCCCAGGCACCACCGGAGTTGGCCAGGAAGACCGCCATCAGGGTGCCGGCACCGATCGCACCGGCCAGGTAACCGGCCAGCGACGCGGCACCGAGGCCGAAGCCGACGGCGATCGGCGCGGTCAGCGCGAGCAGACCCGGCGTGGCCAGCTCCCGCAGCGAGTCGCGGGTGCAGATGTCGACGACCTTGCCGTACTCCGGCTTGCCCGTGCCCTCCATGATCCCGGGGATGTCGCGGAACTGGCGACGTACCTCGTACACGACCGCACCGGCGGCGCGGCCGACGGCGTTGATCGCGAGGCCGGAGAACATGAACACCACGGCCGCACCGAGGATCAGGCCGACCAGGGTGCCCGGGTTGAAGACGAGTGCCTCCGCCTCGAACTTGGCGTAGTTGGCCCCCAGCGAGGCCCGGATCGAGTCGGTGTAGGAGCCGAACAGCGCGGTCGCGGCCAGTACGGCGGTGGCGATCGCGATGCCCTTGGTGATGGCCTTGGTGGTGTTGCCGACGGCGTCCAGCTCGGTCAGGATCTGGGCCGCCTCGCCGTCCACCTCGCCGGACATCTCGGCGATGCCCTGCGCGTTGTCGGAGACCGGGCCGAAGGTGTCCATCGCGACGATGACGCCGACGGTGGTGAGCAGACCACAACCGGCCAGCGCGATCGCGAACAGCGCGACCACACCGGAACCGCCGACCAGGAAGGCGCCGTACACGGCCGCCGCGATCACCACGGCGGTGTAGACGGCGGACTCGAAGCCGACCGAGATACCGGACAGGATCACGGTCGCGGCGCCGGTCAGCGAGGTCTTGCCGACGTCCTTGACCGGCTTGTCCTCGGTACCGGTGTAGTAGCCGGTCAGGGCCAGGATGACGGCCGCCAGCACGATGCCGATGATCACCGAGACGGTGGCGATCAGCCGCGGGTCGCCGTCGGTCGCGGCGATCGCGTCGGTGGCGCCGGTGAGGTCCTTGAAGCTGCTCGGCAGGTAGACGAACGCTGCCACCGCACAGAGCACGCCGGAGATGATCGCCGAGATGTAGAACGCCCGGTTGATCGTGCGCAGGCCGTTCTCGCCGGTGCGCGGGCGGGTCAGGAAGACGCCGATGACCGCGGTGACGGCGCCGATGGCCGGCACGATCAGCGGGAAGATCAGGCCCTGCTCGCCGAACGCGGCCTTGCCCAGGATCAGCGAGGCCACCAGCATCACGGCGTACGACTCGAACAGGTCGGCCGCCATACCGGCGCAGTCACCGACGTTGTCGCCCACGTTGTCGGCGATGGTCGCCGCGTTGCGGGGGTCGTCCTCGGGGATGTTCTGCTCGACCTTGCCGACCAGGTCGGCGCCGACGTCGGCGGCCTTGGTGAAGATACCGCCGCCGACACGCATGAACATGGCGAGCATGGCGGCGCCGAAACCGAAGCCCTCGAGCACGGTCGGGGCGTCACCCTTGAACAGCAGCACCACCAGCGAGGCGCCGAACAGGCCGAAGCCGACGGTCGCCATGCCGACGGTTCCACCGGTGCGGAACGCGACGCGCATCGCGGGGTCGCGGCCTTCGTCGCGGGCCGCGGCGGCGACCCGGACGTTGGCGCGCGTCGCGAGCCACATGCCCAGGTAGCCGATCAGCGCGGAGAAGCCCGCACCGATCAGGAAGAAGACGGAGCGGAAGATCTTCAGCGTGGTCTCGTTGTCGCCGTCACTGTGGGCGGGCAGCAGGAACAGCAGCAGGAACGCGACGATGGCGAAGACGCCCAGCGTTCGGAACTGCCGGTTCAGGTAGGCGGATGCGCCTTCCTGGACCGCCGCGGCGATCGTCTTCATGTTCTCGGTGCCATCGTTCGCGGCAAGCACCTGGCCCCGGAAGACCATCGCAATGGCGACCGCGAGGATCGCGATCACTCCGACGACGATCACCAGTGTGGTGTTGCTCGACGAAAGATCCACCGCTTGTGCAAGCAGCGCGGACATCCGTCCTCCTTGTAGGCAACCCCTCAGGGCTTGACGGCCCCCGTCTGCCGCAACCGAAGGGTTGGGAAAATACGGCACAGCACCAAAAAGACTTGGCGCGGTGGGTCACTCTAACGGGTATCCGACCAGACCTGACGACAGGGTGGTCTACGCCATACCCGAGTGCGCTAGCTGGTACCTCACTCTTCGTGTTGAAGGGGACACGTTTTCACTTCGTCGTCACGTCGTCAGATCGCCGAGGCGACGTCCGGATGGATGTCGAACACCTTGGTCAGGCCGGTGATCCGGAAGATCTTCAGCAGCCGTTCCTGGGTACAGACCAGGGACAGGGATCCGTCGTGGGTGCGCACCCGTTTCAGTCCACCGACGAGGACACCGAGACCCGTGGAGTCCAGGAAGTCCACGCGTTCCAGGTCCACCACCAGGTGGTAGACGCCTTCGTCGACGAGCGCTGCGATCTTCTCGCGGAGCTTCGGTGCGGTGTAGACGTCGATCTCCCCCGCCACCTCGATGACGGTGCGCCCGCCCTCGGCGCGCGCGGTCAGCGACAGATCCACTTCGGCCTCCGATCCCGTGAACTGCTGCATTCAACCATGTACGGACCGTGAGAAGGACCGTTGCCGAAAACTCTTTCATCTCGTCTCACCGAAGTCGATCTTCCTCCCCAAAATGAGGCGTGCATCCGGCGCGTGCACACGCCTCGTGCACTGCCCGGCGCGTGCTGTCCGTGGCCGGCACTACGCTCGCGGTATGCGCGGAGGTGGTGAGGCGGCGGTTGTGCTGAAGCGTCTGGCAGCAGGCCGGGACGACCGGCTCACGCACGTCGAGACCGTGCCACCCAGACTGGGGCAAACGTGTGACTGGCCGCGCTGGGCACCGGCCGAGGTTCTCACGCAACTCGCGGACGCCGGCATCACAGCGCCTTGGACTCATCAGGTCGCGACCGCCGAAGCGGCGTACTCGGGCCGGCATGTGGTGGTCGCGACCGGGACGGCGTCGGGCAAATCTCTCGGGTACTTGCTGCCTGCCTTTGCCACGTTGAGCATCGCCCAGGCCGCGTCACCGCATCGACGGGTGGCGTCTGTTCTGTACTTGTCCCCGACCAAGGCCTTGGCGCACGACCAGCTTCGCGCGGTGTCGTCGTACACGGTGCCCGGTCTGCGGCCGACAACGTTGGACGGCGACTCCGAACGGTCCGAGCGCGACTGGGCTCGTGACCATGCGACGTACGTGCTGAGCAATCCGGACATGCTGCACCGCTCGGTCCTGCCGAACCATCAGCGCTGGGCCCGCTTCCTGGGCTGCCTGCAGTACGTCGTGGTGGACGAGTGTCATCACTATCGCGGTGTCTTCGGTGCGCATGTGGCCGGCGTACTGCGTCGGCTGCGACGGGTGTGTGCGCAGTACGGCGCTCATCCGATCTTCATCTGCGCATCGGCGACGGTGGCGGAGCCGGCGGTGTCCGGTGAGCGGCTGACCGGTCTGCCGATGGTGGAGGTGGTGGACGACGGATCACCTCGCGGCGGCATCTCCTTCGGTCTGTGGGAGCCGCCGCTGACCTCGGTGCGCGGTGAGAACGGTGCGCCGGTACGACGTTCCGCGACGGCCGAGGTGGCCGACATCCTGACCGATCTGGTCGTGTCCGGTGTGCGGACCGTTGCTTTCGTGCGGTCGAGGCGTGGTGCCGAGACCGTCGCGATGACGGCCCGCGAGAACCTCGCGGAGGTTCACCCCTCACTGATGGACCAGGTGTCTGCGTACCGGGCGGGGTATCTGCCGGAGGAGCGGCGACGGCTCGAAGGCATGCTGCAGAGTGGCGAGCTCACCGGTGTCGCGGCAACCAATGCTCTGGAGCTCGGCATCGACATCGCGGGACTGGACGCCGTACTGCTGTCCGGTTGGCCTGGCACGCGCGCATCGCTGTGGCAGCAGGCCGGACGGGCAGGACGAGCCGGTGGGGATGCCTTGGCTCTGCTGGTGGCGCGTGACGACCCGCTGGACACCTATCTGGTCCGGCACCCGAACGCGATCTTCGGCCGACCGGTGGAAGCAACTGTCTTCAACCCGGAGAACCCGTATGTCCTCGGACCACAGCTGTGCGCGGCCGCACAGGAGTTGCCACTGACCGACGCGGACTACGACATCTTCGGCAGTACGACGCCAACCGTGATCCAGCAGTTGGTCCGCCAAGGGCTGTTGCGTGAGCGACCGCATGGATGGTTCTGGACCCGGCGGGAGCGCGCCGTGGACGCCATCGACATCCGGTCGGCCGGCGGCAAGACCGTGCAGATCGTCGAGGACCAGACCGGGCGGCTGCTCGGCACAGTCGACGGCGGCTCGGCGCACGCCTCGGTCCACGAGGGTGCTGTCTACGTGCATGCAGGCGAGTCGTACCTGGTCCGGACGCTGGACCTCGAGGGTCACGCTGCCGTGGTCGAGCCGGCCTCGCCGGACTACACCACCTTCGCCCGGGACGTGACCGAGATCAGCATCCTGGCGACCGAGGAGACCTGCACCTGGGGTACGGCGGAGCTGTCGCGCGGCTGGGTCCAGGTGACCAGCCAAGTGGTCTCCTACCAGCGCAAGCTGATCGCGACCGGCGACGTGCTCGACGAGCAACCCCTCGACCTGCCGGAGCGCACACTGCGGACCAAGGCCGTCTGGTGGACCATGCCCGACTCCGCGGTCGAGGCGCTTGGCCTGTACGACGTCCCTGGTGCGGCTCATGCGGCCGAGCACGCGTCGATCGGACTGCTCCCACTGTTCGCCACCTGCGACCGCTGGGACATCGGTGGCGTCTCCACCGCGAGGCACGCCGACACCGGTCGCCTCACCGTCTTCGTGTACGACGGCCACCCGGGCGGCGCCGGATTCGCGGAACACGGCTACGCCGCCGCGCGCGAGTGGTTGACGGCGACCCGTGAGGCGATTGCACACTGTGAATGCATGGATGGCTGTCCGTCGTGCGTACAGTCGCCCAAATGTGGGAACCAGAACAACCCACTCGACAAGAGCGGCGCGGTGGCGCTGCTCACCGCACTACTCAGCAGTGAGGCCTGAAGAGCCAGCCCGGGGCTGGCGGAGAGGCAGCTTGCCATGGCCGTCCTCGGAATCGTCCTGATCGTCCTGGCCGTGCTGTTCGGTCTGGGTGTCTCGGTGACCTCGACCGCCTCCACCACGATGGAGGTGTTCGGCATCGACTTCGGCGTCTCGGTGCCGACCGTGTTCCTGATCGGCGCACTGACCGGGGTGGCGCTTGCCCTCGGGCTGTGGCTGACGAAGAAGGGACTTGCCCGCGGCTACCGGCGGCGCAAGGAGATGCGCGAGCTCCGCGCACAAGCTGCGACCACCGAACCGGCGGCAGCGGCCACGAGTGACACCACACCCGAGGTCACCACGGGGCCGGATCGCACCGAGCCTGAGTCCACCGAGCCCGAGCGCGCTGAGCCTGAGCGTGCTGAGCCTGTCGCGGAGGAGCGGCTCGCCACCGAACGGCATGTCGCCGAGGATCCCACTGACACCAAACAGCCCCAGTAGACACTCTGTTGCCCACGGCATCAACTAACGCGTTGCGCCACCGGAGTTGCGCCGGCGTACGCTAATGTCTCGATCGGCGCACAGCCTCCGCTCAGCGGTGGCACGACGGCTCTGCGACCGGATTTCGGTGCCTTGCGCAACGACTTTGGCCTGGCAGTTAGTTGCCATTGGCATCAAGTTTCGCGGCTTCGCCATAACCACCGCCGACCCACCTGTGCATTACTGGTTGTGGCGTCAACGTCGCGTTGAGTCACAGTCGGCCTTCCGGGCCACACCGCCTCCTCACGGGGGATCGACCCGCAGCTCGCCCTCCGCGCAAAAGGGTGTTCGTCGCGGTTCCCGGAACCGGACCCGCTCGCGCCACGGGGTCCCGACGACCTGACGCCGCGAGATGGCACGACCTCTGGAGGTTGTCTTGATCATCCGTAAGTTGTTGAGCCGTACCGGCGTGGCCGTGCTCGCGGTCAGCGTCGCACTGGCCACCGCGGTCCCGGCCCAGGCGGCGAACCCGTCGACGGGCGGATCGGCCGCGGCCCCGGGCGTCGAGGTCGGGGTGGCCAAACAGATCGCCACCCGCGCCGACACGCGGTACTGCCTCACCTTCGTCGCGGCCGCCAAGGTCCCGATGGCGGTCATGATGGCGTGTGCACCGGGCAAGGAGGGCAAGACCCAGGAGTGGATCTACACCGAGTCCGGCCAGTTGCAGGTCGCGATGAGCAAGAGCGTCGGTGGCGCCCTT
The DNA here is from genome assembly GCF_004331465.1 of Kribbella pittospori. Taxonomy (GTDB): domain Bacteria; phylum Actinomycetota; class Actinomycetes; order Propionibacteriales; family Kribbellaceae; genus Kribbella; species Kribbella pittospori. Next base: position 190,198 of record NZ_SJKB01000009.1, on the reverse strand, counting down.
GCCAAGACCGGCGCCTGCCTGGACAGCGGTGCGGACCTGGCCAAGGTGCCTGCCTCGGCACCACTGCTGGTGCTGCCCTGCCGTGACGGCGACGGACAGAAATGGACCTACGACGAGAGTGCCGGCACGTTTGTGAACACCGCCAGCGGTCTCGCCCTGACATCCCTGCTCGGCAAGGGGAAGGCCAAGCAGGCACAACCGACCGGCAGCATGTCCACGGCCGGCACACCGGTCCAGGGCTGGAGCGCGTTGCCGCTGCCGGGCCTGGACATCCTGGGTGCGGTGCTGGCACTCGTGAACGCGCTGCTGGCGTCCCTGGGCCTGGCCCTGCCGCTGCCGATCGCGAAGGCCGCGTCCAGTCTGCTAGAGCTGGTTCGGCCGGCGACGCCGATCCCGGCCCAGATGACGGTGCTGCCGAAACAGATGATGCAGCTGGCGCAGCGCTGATCCACAAGGAGGATCCTCAGCCAGACAGAGGACAACCGGCCCCGACGATGTCGGGGCCGGTTGTTTTTCTCACTCCTTCGTGATCGACACCATTCGGTTGTTCGGTCGTGCAGTGTCTGGTGAACCTCGTCGGTCGTGGGGTCCGGTGCTCGGGGAGTGACCCCGGGTTGCCCGCTGCTTGCGCGTCAGCGGGAACCCTGCGTCGTCGTCACCGTCGACCCACCTCCTCCGCGGCCGTCACCAGCCGGCCGGCGTCACCACCAGCAGTGGTGATGGCACCAGTGGTGGCAATGACTGAGCAGGTCGTCCAGAAGGCAAGAAAGCAGCCCCATGTCTTTCACCTCCGATCCGCTGAACCGATCGGCAAGACCGTACCGCCCACTGTCACGTTCTGTATCTAGTCCACTACTGGTTGCCATACAACCTTGAGCATCCTTTAACCCTTCCGCAACGCTTCCCGGGGGAACCCGACTTGACAGGTCGCAACTGGTTGCCTACAGCACCTGTCAACGTTCTCCTCAGGGTTGGGAAAAAGTCTTCACAAAGTCGCCGACGAGTGCCAATGTTTGACCGGCACTCCGCAGTACCGATCTCGCTAGGAGCTTTGATGCGATCTCTCCCGCGGTTCTCCGCCCCTGCCCTCCTCGGCGTCGCCGCAACCCTGCTGCTGACCGGCTGCCTCGGCTCGTCCGCATCCGACAGCGGTGACCAGGACACGAACCGCAACGCCGATGCCAAGAAGGTCGAGCTCACCATCGGGTCGAACTCGATCAAGGGCGGCAAGAGCAGCGCCGGGGCAACGTTCATCCAGGACGTGCTGATCCCGAAGTTCGTCGCCGACCAGAAGGGCAAGGGCGTCGACGTCACCGTCAAGTTCCAGGGTGACGGCTCCGACGACGAGGTCTACAAGCAGAAGCTGTCGCTCGACCTGTCGAACAAGTCCGGTCCGGACCTGTTCCAGATCGACGGCATCTGGGTCGGCGAGTTCGCCCAGGCCGGCTACATCAAGCCGCTGACCGACACCGTCGGCGAGGCGAGCAAGGTGGACGACTGGGACGGCTGGAAGCAGATCCCCGAGACCGTGCAGCAGCTCGGCAGCTACAACGGCAAGCGGTACGGCGTCCCCGGCGGGACCGACGGCCGGGTGCTGTTCTTCAACAAGAAGCTGTTCGAGCAGGCCGGGCTGCCGGCCGACTGGCAGCCGAAGTCGTGGGACGACGTCATCTCCGCCGGCCAGGCGCTGAAGAAGCTGTCCGGCGTCACGCCGATCCAGATCAACGGCGGTACGGCGATGGGCGAGGCGACCACCATGCAGGGCGTACTGCCGCTGCTGGTCGGCACCGGCACCACCGTCAACACCGACGGCAAGTGGCTGGGCGACACCCCGAAGCTGCGTCAGGTGCTGGACTTCTATCACCAGATCTACAGCACGGGTCTCGGTGACCCGGTACTGCAGCGCGAGGCCAAGGGCCGGGACAAGTCGTTCGCCGAGTTCGCCGCGAACAAGGTCGGCATCCTGCTGGAGAGCGACTACTTCTGGCGCAGCGTGGTGGAGCCCAAGGAGGGCGTGGCCAAGATGGCCGACCGCGACTCCGCCGTCGGCTACGCGCTGATCCCGGCCGCCCTGCCGGGCGCGGGCGTGAAGGGCCAGGACTTCGTCTCGATGTCGGGCGGCGGCGCGACCGTGATCAACCCGAACACCAAGTTCCCGCAGCAGGCCTGGGAGCTCATGCAGTTCTGGAACTCCGCCGAGATGGTGAAGGCATCGCTGGACGGCGCCGCCAAGATCACCCAGCGCAGCGACGTCAACGCCGAGGTGCTGGCGGGCGACCCGATGCTGAACTTCGTCGCCACCAAGGTGCTGCCGATCACGCAGTTCCGCCCGGGTCTGGCGGAGTACCCGAAGATCTCGGCCGCACTGCAGCAGGCGACCGCGGACGTTGTCGGCGGCAAGAGCACCGATGCCGCGGCGCAGGCCTACCAGAAGGCCGTCGAGGCTGCGGCCGGCGGCAAGGACAAGGTCGCCGGCAACTGATGACCTCTGCTCCCGCACCCGCGCCGGCTCAGGCACCTGAGCCGGCGCGGCAGGCCGGTGGGCCGGCGCGGCCGGCTCGTGGGCCGGCGCAGGACGTCGCCGGGCTCGGCATCGGGCGGGCGTTCGGCTTCGTCTCGCCGGCCATGCTGCTGATCGGCGCGTTCCTGGTCTTCCCGGCGATCTGGACCATCTACATCGGCCTGACCAACTACCGGCTGACCGGTATCGAGGCGGTCTCGCCGTCGATGGTCGGGCTGTCCAACTACACCAAGGCGCTCAACGACGCCCTCTTCCACAACGCATTGTGGCTGACGCTGCTCTTCGTCCTCGGCTCCGCGATCATCGGCCAGAACATCCTCGGCTTCACCCTCGCCTGGGTGATGCGGCGGACCCGTCCGGCGGTCCGTCGTACCGTCGAGGCGTTCGTGCTGCTGGCCTGGATCCTGCCGTCGACAGTGGTCGCGTACCTGTGGGTCGCGTTCTTCGACCGCGACGGCGGCACGCTCAACAACATCCTCGGTACGCCGGGGACCGCGTGGCTGATCGACTACCCGATGGCCTGCCTGGTGTTCTTCAACACCTGGCGCGGTACGGCGTTCTCGATGATGCTCTACTCCTCCGCACTACAGGCCGTGCCGCCGTCGCAACTGGAGTCGGCCCGGATGGTCGGCGCGTCGGGCTGGCAGACGCTGCGGGACGTGGTGTTCCCACACATCCGCGGGCACGTGCTGACGAACACGCTGCTGATCTCGCTCTGGACGGCGAACGACTTCTCGCCGTTCCTGCTCACCAAGGGCGGCCCGAACCACGAGTCCGAGACGGTGCCGGTGTACATCTACAACGTCGCGCTACAGGGCGGTGAGCTCGGGTACTCCTCGGCCATCTCGTTCCTGCTGCTGATCGCGAACCTGCTGGTGTCGCTCATCTACCTGCGGCTGCTTCGGAGGCGCTCGTGACTGCGGGTTTTGTGGTACGCCGGATCGGGTTCTACGTCCTCATCTGCGCGATCACACTGTTCTTCGCCGTACCGATGCTGTGGATCGCGTCGGCGCCGTTCGACAAGAACCCCGGCCTCGGCGTGCACTGGCCGGACTGGACGCTGGAGAACGTCCGCAAGACGCTCGAGCACCCGTACGCGATGCACTCCATGGTCAACTCGCTGCTGATCTGCGTGACCACCGCGGTCGCCGTGACCGCGTTCGCCGCACTGGCGTCGTACGCCCTGTCACGCGTCCGTATCCCCGGCCGGGACGCCTTGCTTTACGGGTTGTTGCTGCTGTCGTCGGTGGTCACCGGGACGGCCGCGATGGTGCCGATCTTCGTGATGATGTTCCAGCTCGGGCTGATCGACTCGCGGTTCGGGGTCGCGCTGGTGATGACCGGCGGTCTGTTGCCGGCGGCAATTTTCATCCTGAAGGACTTCGTCGACGCGGTGCCGAAGTCGTACGAGGAGTCGGCCCGGGTCTTCGGCGCGTCCACCGGCCAGATCCTGCGTGACGTCGTACTCCCGGTGGCGCGGCCCGGTCTGGCCACCATCATGGTCTGGGCATTCGTGAACTCCTGGGGCAACTTCCTGGTGCCCTTCCTGCTCATCCGGTCGATCGAGAAGCAGCCTGGTGCGGTGCTGATGCAGACCCTCACCGACGAAGGCGGCAGCGTGAACCTGCAGGTGCTGCCGGTCTTCTCGCTGCTGTTCTCGATCCCGGTCGTCGTGTTGTACCTGCTGGTGAACTCGCGGTACGGGTTCCGCTTCCACGGAGGGATCAAGAGCTGATGGCGGGCATCGACATCGAAGGCCTCGCAACCGTCTACCCCAACGGCGTACGCGCCGTCGACGGGCTGGACCTGCACGTGGCCGACGGCGAGTTCTTCGCCCTGCTGGGTCCGTCCGGGTGCGGCAAGACCACGCTGCTGCGCACGATCGCCGGTCTGGAGTCCGCGACCGAGGGCAAGGTCCGGATCGACGCGGTGGACGTGACCCGGACCGAACCCGGCAAGCGCGGCGTCGCGATGGTGTTCCAGGACTACGCCCTGTTCCCGCACATGAGTGTGTCGGAGAACATCACCTATCCGCTGAAGGTACGACGGGTCTCGGCTGCGACTCGCGCGGAGACGGCAGAGCGGACTGCGGGCGAGCTCTCGTTGGACGGACTGCTGGAACGCAAGCCGGCGCAGCTGTCGGGTGGACAGCAACAGCGCGTCGCTCTGGCGCGCGCGATCGCGTCCCGGGGCAAGGTCCTGCTGCTGGACGAGCCGTTGTCCAACCTGGACGCTCGGCTGCGGCTGGAGGCTCGGACGTTCCTGAAGAAGCTGCAGCGCGACCTTGGCATCACCACGGTCTTCGTCACTCACGACCAGGCCGAAGCTTTGGCGTTGGCTGATCGGATCGCCGTGATGGAGGCCGGCAAGCTCCGTCAGCTGGGCAGCCCGCGGGAGGTCTTCGCGCGGCCGGCGAACACGTTCGTGGCGAACTTCATCGGCTCGACGCCGATGAACCTCCTGCCCGGCACGGTCTCGTCGACCTCAGGGTCGGAGACCTATGTCGATGAGGTCGGCGTGGTGTCGGTGGCCGGTGGATCGTTGTCTGCGGCCACTTTTTCGGCTCCCGCCGGCGCCGAGGTGACAGTCGGCGTACGGCCGGAGTACCTGACACTCGCCAGCGGCGACGTCACCGGGCCGGCGTTGCGCGGCCAGGTCGTGGTGGCGGAGAACCTCGGCACTCAGTCGCTGGTCAGCGTCGACTGCGACGGCACCCTGATCGGTGTCACTGTGCCGGAGGAGAACGAGCCGGAGCCCGGTACGACGGTCGTCCTCACGGCACCGGCGTCGCGGGTCCTGCTGTACGACCGGGAGTCCGGTGACCTGCTCGCCCGTCAACCGGCCACGGTTGCCTGATGGCGGTCACGACGTACCGCCGTACCTGGACTCTCGATGATCGGGCGGAGTCGGTCTGGCATTCGCTGCCGGTCGACATCCCGGCGGACTGTCCTGGGCTGCTGGTCACGCTCACGATCCCGCCGGTCGATGGCGCGGTCATCGACATCGGGTGCGAGGGTGCCGGCGGATGGCGCGGGTGGTCCGGCGGTGCGCGTCATACCTTTGCGATCACGCCGGACGCGGCGACGCCTGGGTACGTTGCCGGTGAGCTCGAGCCGGGGACGTGGTGGGTTGTTCTTGGTTTGCATCGCGTACCGGTCGAGGGTGTCGAGCTTGTTGTCGAAGCCGTGACTGGTCCGGTGTCGTCGGTGCCTGGTCTGACGGAGTACGCCGACGCGACGGCCGCTATCGCCGTACCGGCTCGACCGCCGCGCCGGACGTTGCCCGCGTCTGCTGGGTTGAAGTGGATCGCTGGGGACTTCCATGCGCATTCGCTGCACTCGGACGGGTCCACTCCGATCGCGAACCTCGCTGCACTGGGTGTCGCGGCCGGGCTGGATGTGTTGGCGGTGACCGATCACAACACTGTGGCTCATCATCTCGAGCTGCCTGGGCTGAGTGATCGGTTCGGCATCGGGCTGATCCCTGGGCAGGAGGTGACGACCGACACCGGTCATGCCAACGCCTTCGGTGAGATCGGGGCGATCGACTTCCGCCAAGCGGCCGCGACGTGGGTGACCGAGGTCGCCCGGCGCGGTGGGTTGCTGTCGATCAATCACCCGCTCGGCGGCGACTGCTCGTGGCGTCACCCGCTCCCGGAGCACCCACGGCTCGCCGAGGTCTGGCACTCCTCCTGGCTCGACCACCACTGGGGCGGACCGATCGCGTGGTGGCAGGCGTGGGGCCTCGACACCATCCCCATCGGCGGCAGCGACTGGCACAACCCGACGTCCCTCACCCCTCCCGGCACCCCCACCACCTGGCTAGCCGTAGACGCCTCCGCCGAAACCCCCGCCGAACTCCGCGCCGCCACCCTAGAAGCCCTCTCCGCCGGCCGCACCGCCATCTCCACCTCCTACACAGCCCCCATCCTGGTCCGAGCCGACGACGAGCTAATCGCCCTGAACGCCCCCAACACCCTCGTAATAACCCCCGACGGCACCCGCCACCCCATCCCCTCCCCCCACCACCGCCTCCCCGCCACCCCCGGCCCCCACACCGTCATAACCCACACCGGCCAATTCCTCTCCACCTGCACCTAACCCACCCCAGCCACCTCCGGCGCAGCCTCCACCCCACGCAGGCACCGGCCAGCTCCCCACCACCTGCACCCGACCCACCCCGGCCACCTCCGGCGACACCTCCGCCCGCACGGGCACAGGCCTCGCCAGCACTGGCCACCCACCTGCACCCGACTCACCCCGGCCGACTCCTCTCCACCTGCACCTGACCCGCCCGGCAGGTCTGGCAAACACTCCCACCCCGCGCAGGCTGCGGCGTCGCCTGCACCGACCGGGCGGCTCGTGCCTCCGACCGACCTGCGCAATCTGATCCGACGGCGGCTGGATTCGGCTTGTCGACCGGTGCGTGGACTGCGGGCGGAGCAGACTGAGGTGGTGACTGGTGTGCATCAGGTGATCGTGGTGGATGCGGCGAATGTGGTGGGCTCGCGTCCTGACGGGTGGTGGCGCGATCGGCCGGGTGCCGCGCGACGTCTGCTGCGTCAACTCACCGCCCTTCAGGAACGACTCGAAGACACCGAGATCGTCGTCATCCTCGAAGGCGCCGCACGCGCCGCCACCTCCGGTCCCGACGCCCCCGACACCGCGGACCTCCGCGTGGTCCTCGCTCCCGGCTCCGGCGACGACACCATCGTCACCACCACCGCCGCGATCACCAACGCCCACGTCACCGTGGTCACCGCCGACCGCGGCCTCCGCGACCGCCTCGAACCCACCGGCGCCACCACCACCGGCCCCCGCTGGCTCCTGGACCAACTCGATCAGCTCTGACCTACCGCTCCCCGGGGAGGGATCGCCCATGACGAACCCCGTGACCATCGAGCTCCAGAACGTCGTCTTCGCCTGTCCCGGCAACACCGAAGAGTCCTACGAACGCGGCGCTCGCCCACTGGCAGAGTTCTACGCGAACCTCCTCGGCATGCGGATCATCCGCGAGGACTGGTTCCTGATCGCCGACGAGGACGACCCTGACGGTCTCCACCTCGGATTCGGCGACAGCCCGATCGACTACCAGCCACCCCGCTGGCCCGACCCGGCCTACCCCCAACAAATGCACCTCGACATCACCGTCAACAACCTTGACGCCGCCGAGCAACGCGTACTACAACTCGGTGCCTCCAAACTCCAGCACACAGAAGATTTCCGCACGTACGCCGACCCCGCCAGCCACCCGTTCTGCCTCTACCCCAACACCGAAACACCAACCAACCCCAGCGCTCAGATCGCGCGCGTGGTTATCGACTGCTTCAGTCCGCGGGCGCTTGCCGACTTCTACGCCGACCTCCTCGACATGCCGAACCGCGAGCTGGACACCCCCGAACGAGTTGTCATCACGCGAACCGACCGACGCCTACCAGCTCTCGCGTTCCAGCACGCGCAGTTCCCCGCACCCCGCTGGCCCGACCCGGCGTACCCGCAGCAGGTCCACCTGGACCTCCGCGTCCCGGCCGCCGACGAGCCCAGCCTGCCCGCCGCCCGCTCCCTCGCCAACGGCCTCGGCGCCATCGAACTCAGACCCGGCCCACACCACCACGTGTACGCCGACCCGGCAGCCCACCCCTTCTGCCTCTAACCCGCCGGCCCGCGCGAACAACCTCGTCCGCCCATTGCCCGTACGCCGACTCGGCAGCCCACCCGCTCCGCCTCTGATCAGCCAACCGGCGGGAACAACTGCGCCCAGCCCAGTACGTGTACGTCGCCCCGGGTAGCCCACCCGTTCTGCCTCTAACCCGTCGACCGCCGGGAACAACTGCGCCCGACCCGCACCACCCGACTCCGGCCCGCACCACCCGACTCCGGCCCGCACCACCCGACTCCGGCCCGCACCACCCGACTCCGGCCCGCACCACCCGACTCCGGCCCGCACCACCCGGCTTCGGCCCGCACGACCCGACTCCGGTCCGCACCACCTGACGCCGGCCCGCGCCATCCGACTTCGGTCCACACGACCCGACCCCGGTCCGCACCTCCTAACTCCGGTTCGCACTACCAGCTCCGGGCCGCGCGTCGACGTACTCTCGGCTGGCGCAGCGCGGACCACGCTTCTGGCCTCGCCGCGCTCGCGCGCGGGTCGCCCGATACCGGGCGAGGGTTAGTCGAGGAGCCAGCCGTTGCGGTCGGCTATGTGGATGGCGTCGGAGCGGGTGCGGGCGCCGGTCTTGCCGATCGCGGACCAGAGGCGGGTACGGACGACTCGTTCCGAGACCTCGAGCTTGCGTGCCATCAGTGCGATCGAGCCGCCGTCGCGGGCAGCCCGCAAGGTGTCGGTCTCGTCGTCGTTCAGTGGGGTCTCGGAGTACATGAGTGTTTCGGCCGCCAGGTTGGCGTCGACCACGCGGAGGCCCAGATGCACACGTCGTACTGCGTCGGCCAACTGCGGCGCCGGGCTTCCTTTCAGAGCGAACCCCTTGGCTCCCGCGTCGAGACCACGCCGGAGGTGGATCGGCCGGCCGTACGTCGTGAGCATCACGACACGGCACTCCGGGATCGACGTACGCAGTCTGGTGGTGACGGTGATGCTGTCGTGGCCCGGGCCGGCGGCGTCGAGCAGAGCGACGTTCGCGCGGTGACGTTTCGCGGCGCCCACGACGTCGTCCGATCTGTTGAGCTCGGCAACGATCTCAAGATCGCGCTCGCGCTCCAGACCGTTTCTGAGGACGCCTCGGCTGAGGATCTGGTCGTCGACCAGCAACAGCCGGATGCGGTCGGGCAAACGGGCCTCCGGGGTAACCGTCCGGGCGCCGGGGAAGTGCGTCCGGGAGGATGGGCAGGTCTTCGGTCCAGATCATGGAGTCCGCTCCCACGCCTCGTCCACATCAACGCGGCATCTCTACCAGATTGCGACCAGATCGCGACCGCTTCAGAACCCCGCACGCGCGCTACGTCGTGAAGGCTGCTGGGTCAGTCGACTCGGGTGAGAGTTACTTGCATGGACGGGGTCCAGGAGATGCCGTCGTCGGTGCGTTCGTTGGGTGGCGGACTGAGTGCGATCGGTGAAGGTTGCGGTGCAACTGTGGTCTCTCCTCCTCGCCAGGTCCAGAGCCCGCCGTCGTAGGTGATGGTGTGTTGCGTGGCGTTGCCGGAACTGTCGGCGCGCTGGGGGCTGGGGCGTCCGGGATCACAGGGGGCCCGCTCGGGAGGTGGTGGTGAGGGTGGGGTGGGCGAAGGGTGCGAGGTGGAGTTGGAGGGTGACGGTGATGGTGACCGTGGTGGGGGTGGGGTGGCAGGACTCGAGGTGGACTTTGTGGAGGGTTGCTATTCGGGCGGCGATCTCGCATGGGGTGGCGCTGGCTGGATGCGGGGGTGTGTCGGTGTCGGCGGTCGGCGGGGTGGGCGCGGATTGGGTGGTGGCAGCTAGGGCTTGGGCGGCGCTTAGGGCTGTTAGGTCGGCTGCGGCTGAGAGTTTGTGGCGGGCTGTGGAGATTGACGACCAGAGGGTGGCGACGGTCAGGGCTGTGAGGAGGAGCAGGGCGGCCAGGAGGGACAGGACTGTGGCAGAGCCTCGCTCGTTGGGCGACATGAGGTGACGACCCGGCTGCTTGGTCGTGGGCTGACGGCCTGGCTGGTTCGTCGTGGGGTGACGGCTTGGCTGGCTGGTCCTCGGGTGGCGGCCGGTGCGGGTCGTCCTGGGGTGAGGGCAGGCGCGGCTCATGGGATGACGGCGGACCGGGTTCGTCATGGGGTGGTTGGTTCGGATTGGAGGGTGGCTTCGGCTGTTAGGGCGGTGGGGAGTAGGTGGGTTAGGAGTGGGGGTTTGTGGCTGGGGGTGGCGGTGACTTTTACGTGGATGTCTTTGCCGGTGCGGGTGATGGTGATGGTGGCGCCGGGGGCGGTGCGGCGGCCGATCGCTTGGGCCTGGTCGAAGGGGTCGCCTCGGGCGGCGGAGCGGGCTGCGTCTCGGGCGGCGTCGATGCATTGGATGTTGAGGATGACGAGGCCGATGGCCCAGATGCCGAGCAGGAGCAGGGTGAGGAGGACCGGGAGGGCGATGGCCAGTTCGGCGGTGATCGCGCCGCGTTGGGTTCTGCGAGATGGCATCCAGGGCTCCTTCGATGGGTGGCGGTGGCCGGTTTCGTGGGTGGCGGTGCCCATTCCGTGGGTGGCGGTGGCCGGTCCGTGGGTGGCGGTGGCCGGTCGCGGTGAAGGGGGTGACCGCGACCGGCCGCCGGATGGTGGGTCCTTCAGGTCAGAGCTGGACGCCCTCGACGCCGGCGAGCTTGAGTGCGTAGTTGATGAGGGCCTTGAGGGCGTTCATCATCACGTCGGACTTCAGCAGCGCGACGAGGATGCCGCCGAACCCGCAGGCCGCGACGACACTGACCGCGTACTCCGCGGTTGCGGCGCCGCGTTCGGAGCGGGTGCGGAGACGGTGGCGAACGGCCACCAGTGCCTTGGACATGTGATACCTCCCAGGTCTGCGATTCGGCTCGTCCGGATCGCTCACTGACAACATGCAGTCGTCGAATGCCCTTTTTTCACAGGAGTTTCAGGCTGTGGATGACGGTCAGGGCTGGAGCAGATATGGGATCAGGGCGTCGGCGATTGTGGGGACGATCGACAACAGGATGAAGGCCGGTAGGAAACAGAGTCCGAGCGGCAGAGCGGAGCGTGACTCGGCGGCACGGGCTCGTTGGTCGGCGGCGTGCTGATGGGACTGACGGGCGTCGTCGGCTAGATGCTCGAGTGTCTTCGAGAGAGGTGCGCCGGAGCGGATGGAGCGGTCGATGGCTCGGGCGACGGGGGCACAGGCTGGTTCGGTGCGTAGGTGTGCCCAGGCGTCGGCTGGGTCGGCTCCTAGCGCTAGGTGGTGTGCCACGTTGGTGAGGAGCTCGGCGAGAGGGCCGCGGACGGCGGTGGCGACGACACCGAGCGCCTGTTGAGGTGGGCGGCCGGCCCGGAGGCAGGCGGCTAGGAGGTCGACGGCTAGTGGTAGGTCGCGGGTGATCTGGGCTGTTCGTTGTTTCGATTCGGCTGGTTCGAGGCGGCATAGTGCCCGAGGGATGCCGTAGTACGCGAGGGCTGCAAGTAGCACGCCCCAAGGCAAGCCGATCAGGACGATGGCTCCGATCGCAGCGACGATGGCAGCTAGTCGGTGGGTGCGTGGGGTTGGGGCGCGGGTACGTCGGGAGCGTGGGGTCAGGCGGCGGAGATTCGATCGGGGTGGGATGAGGAGGTAGGCCGCGAAGGCGCTAGCAAATGCAGACAGGGCGGGGGTCATGTTGGGACCTTTGCTAGGTGGGTGGTCCAGTTGAGGCCGAGAGTGGTGAGGGCTAGGCCTCCGGCTAGGCAGACCCAGCCGGCGGGGGTGGCGGTGAGGAAGGTCAGGGGTCTCGCGCCCAGTGAGTAGGCCAAGGCGATGCCGAACACGGGGAGTGCGGCGAGGATGCGGGCGGTTGAGTGGGCGCCTGCGAGGCTGGCTGCTGTTTGCCGGTGGATGGTCTCGTCGGCGCGTAGGGAGTCGGACAATCGCTCGGTGAGTGAGGCGAAGGCGGCGCCGGACTCCTCCGCCACACGCCAGGCTGCGGCTAGGGCGCGGAGGCCGCCGGCGCCTGGGGCTTCGGCGGCTAGCTCGAGTGCGCCCGGAACATCGCCGCCAAGTCGGGCTGCGGCGTGGGCGATGTGGAAGTCGGGGCTGATGGTTGTGGCGCCCTCGAGTGCGTCGATGGGAGGGCGGCCTGCTGTCAGTTCGGCGGCTAGTACGTCGAGTGCCTCGATGATCTGAGCACGTCGGGCGGCGGTCGCGAGGCGGCGTTGGTGTTGTGCGCGTTGTACGACGATCAGTGCGGCGACTGTGCCGATGGCGATGACCGATACGAAGATCTGTGCTCCGAAGACGAGCGCGATGGTGACGGCGATGGGAACAGCCAGCCAGCGGCGGGTGAGGGGACCGGAACGGCTGGGGATTCGTGCGGTCAGGCGATGCAGGCCGCGGCCTCGGATAGGTAAGGCGAGCACAACTGCCGAGAACGCCAGGAGGCCTGCGACGAAAGCCGGGTTCATGCTGCACCGGCGAGGAGGTTGGTGAAGTGGTGGGCGGGTGGGAGGACGTTGATGGTGCCGGTGGGGTGGAATTCGACGGCTGGGCGGGTGACTACGTGGCCGTTGGGGAGGCGGTCGAAGGTTCGGATCTCGGCGATGCGGCGTACCCCGTCGGTTGCTCGGGTCAGGTGGATGACGGCGTGCAGGGCCGAGGCGACCTGGCTGTGTACGGCGTCCCGGGTCAGGCCGGCCAGCGCACCGAGCGCCTCGAGACGAGCCGGGACGTCGGACGCCGAGTTGGCGTGGATCGTGCCGCATCCACCTTCGTGGCCAGTGTTCAAGGCAGTCAGCAGGTCCACGACCTCGGAGCCTCGGACTTCACCGACGACCAAGCGATCGGGCCGCATCCGCAGGGCCTGCCGCACCAGGTCACGCAGCGAGATCTCGCCCGACCCCTCGACGTTCGGCGGGCGGGCCTCCAACCGCACGACGTGTGGATGATCCGGTCGCAGTTCGCTCGCGTCCTCGACCAGCACCAATCGTTCGGATGGATTCACCAAGGACAACAGCGAATTGAGCAGCGTCGTCTTCCCCGTCCCGGTGCCGCCGCTGATCAGGAACGCCACCCGCGCTTTGAGCAGATCGCGCAGGATCGCCATACCGGCGGGAGGTAGAGCGCCCGCGGTGACCAGGTCGTCGAGGGTGAAGACGTTGCGGGCTGGGACGCGGAGGGACAGACACGTGCCTGGAGCTGCAACCGGGGACAGCACAGCGTGGAAGCGGGTGCCGTCGGCGAGGCGCACATCGACGTACGGCGTGGCGTCGTCGAGCCGGCGTCCTGCGGCAGCCGCCAGGCGGGTGGCGAGGCGGCGGACAGCGGGCTCGTCCCCGGTCCGCATCAGGATGCGCTCGAGGCCGGAGCCGCGATCGATGTAGACCTCGTCGGGGCCGTTCACGAGGATGTCGGTGATGCCTGGCTCGGACAGCAGAGTGTCGAGTGGACCGGCTCCCAACGCGTCGCGGCGGAGTGCCTCGACGACCGCAAGGACCATGGAATCGCCACAGACCCGGCCGTCCGCGCGGAGCGCAGCCGCCACCTGGGACGGAGTCGGCTCGGCACCGGTGATCGCCAGGCTGCCGCGGACCCGGTCGAGAACCTCTCGGGACACGTTCATGCCGCGACCGCTTCGAGGAGTCCGAACACGTCGAGGAGCGTGCTGGCCGCGCGGGCCAGTGGACCTCGGGGCCGAGGTTCGAAGCGGCCCTGGTCCATGGCATCCGGGAGGTCGCGCTCCCACCCGACATTTGTTGCTAACGGCAAAGACAAGTGCGAGGCGACGTCAGTGGCGGCGAGGCCGCTCACACGTGATTCGCGGGTGACGACGCGAAGATCGCCGGCGACAGCGCGCAGCGGACCCACCAGGCGCTTGGCCGCAGCCACCGACCGGACGTCGCGGGGCACGACCAGCAACGTGGCAGCGGCACGGATGAAGCCCTCCTCAACCGCCGGATCCGCACGTCGCGGCAGATCGACAACCACCAGATCACTACTACGTTGGGCAGCACCCAGCACCGAACTCATCGTTTCCGGCGACAGCACCGCCACATCAGACTGATCCCAGGACAGCACTGCCAGCCCGTCGACCGTCGGCAGGGCAGAACGCAGAGCGGCCGCACTAATCCGGCCCGACGCATTGAGCAACTTCGGCCAACGATCTCCGTCGTCACGCTCGATACCGAGGGCCAACTCGATCCCACCACCGAGCGGATCGCCGTCGATCAACATCGTGCGGAACCCACGCCGATTCCCGAACACCGCGACCGCCGACGCGAGCGTCGTCGCCCCAGCCCCACCACACCCACCGACGAACGCGAGCGTGAGAGCCGTCCGCACGCCACCGTCCAAGGTGTCGGCAAGCTTGCCGGCCAAACCGGGCTCCTCGGCCGGCAGGCGAAACACGGCATCCGCACCGATCTCAAAGGCGCATCGATACAGCTCGTCGCCGTCGAGCGCCGAACCCACGACAACTACACCTGGTCGATGATCCGCCTGCTTGTGAGCCAGCAACTCGGCCAGGTCCCGGCCGACGACGACCAGTGGGCAGGACTGCCAGCTGCGGCGCAGCCCGTGCAGGTCGTGCTCGACCAGCGGCGTGATCGACGCGGCCGCCGCCAGCCGGAGCAGGTCGTCGAGGAGCACCTCGTTGGTAGTTGCCATGAGCACCGATGCGGGAACCGAAGTTGTGTCCATGCCTAGAACATGCCGTTCCCGGGCCCGCTCCGGACAACCAACCGGATCCCTGTGGACAAAGGCTTGTCGGCTTCCCGCCAGCAGCGGGAATCCGCCACGACGAGGCGGCGACCAACGCGTCGCGACCGGTTACCGTTCCTTTCGAAGCGTCTTTAACTAAATTTCACCGGACCGCTTCCGTCCCAGCTCCGGAGGACCCGCCCATGAGTCGACTACGCTTGCTCGCCGCCACGGCCACTGTCGCCGCCACCGCCCTGATCGCCGCCGCCGGCGTCTCTCTGGCGAGCGCCGAAACGCCCCACGCCGCGCCGCTCGCCCCCGCCGCCACCAGCGGCGGCGTGAAGACGGCGTACTTCACCCAGTGGGGTATCTACGCCAACGCGTTCTACCCGAAGAACCTCATCACCACCGGCGTGGCCGGCAAGCTGGACTTCCTGAACTACGCGTTCGCGAACGTCCACCCGACCGACCACACCTGCTTCATGGCCAACAAGGCCGCCTCGCAGGACGAGAACAACCCGAACGCCGGTGACGGCGCCGGGGACGCGTTCGCCGACTACGGCAAGTCGTACGGCGCGGACATCAGCGTCGACGGTGTCGGCGATGTCTGGAATCAGCCGATCCAGGGCAACTTCAACCAGTTGAAGAAGCTCAAGACGCAGTTCCCCAACCTCAAGATCCTGATCTCCATCGGCGGCTGGACGTACTCGAAGTACTTCTCCGACGCGGCCTCCACCGACGCCAAGCGCAAGGCGTTCGTGAGCTCTTGTGTGAACATGTTCCTCAAGGGCGACCTCCCCATGATCGACGGCTTCGGCGGTCCCGGTACGGCGGCCGGGATCTTCGACGGCATCGACATCGACTGGGAGTACCCGGGCTCGCCGAACGGCCACGTCGGCAACCACTTCAGCGCCGCGGACAAGCAGAACTTCACCCTGCTGCTGGCCGAGCTGCGCGCCCAGCTCGATGCCTACGGCAACCAGACCGGCAAGCGCTATTACCTGACCGCGGCCACCCCGGCCGGGCAGGACAAGATCGCCACGATCGAGACGAACAAGATCGGGCAGTACCTCGACTACAACAACGTGATGTCGTACGACATGCACGGCGGCTGGGAGGCCACCGGGCCGACGAACTTCCAGGACCCGCTCTACCAGGCGCCGGACGACCCGAGCAACCCGATCCCGCCGGGCTCGAGCAAATACTCCGTGGACGGAGCCGTCAAGGCGTGGACCACCGGCGATCCGGCGTACGGCATCCCCGGCGGGTTCCCTGCGAACAAGCTGACGATCGGATACCCCTTCTACTACAGGGGATGGAAGGGTGTACCGAGCACAGCCAACGGCAAGTACCAGACCGCGACCGCACCGGCCGACGGACACGCGCTGAGCGGCAACGTGCCGGGCGTCTCGTTCTACAAGGAGCTCACCGGCTTCGTCGACGACTCCTCGGCCACGTACTTCGACGACGCAACCAAGTCGTCGTGGTTCTACCGCAACGGCACGTTCTGGACCGGCGACAACGCCCAGTCGATCAAGGCCAAGGCGGACTACCAGCACTGCAACGGTCTGGCCGGCGCAATGATGTATTCCCTCGAGGCCCTGGACCCGAACGTCACCCTCTTCAACAACGTGGTCAACGCGGTCAACGCCGACACCCCCAGCTGCAGCGGCCCGCCCACGACACCGCCCACGACACCGCCCATCACGCCCCCGACGACACCTCCCACGACCCCACCGACCACGCCTCCCACCACACCGCCGACGACGCCTCCCACGGCCACCCCGTGGGCGCCGAACACGACGTACGCGACCGGTGCACTGGTGTCCTACAACGGCGTCACCTACAAGTGCATCCAGGGCCACACCTCCCTGACCGGCTGGGAGCCGCCGAACGTCCCCGCACTCTGGGGCCGGGTCTGATCACGTACCGCCCACTGATCGGAGCATCATGAAACGCATCACTCTGGCGATAGCAGCCATCACCGCAGTGGTCATCGCACTGCTGACAGCACAGGCGGCGAACGCCGCAGGAGTCACTGCAGCCTTCACCAAGGTGTCCGACTGGGGCAGCGGGTTCGAAGGCAAGGTGACTGTCACCAACGGCACCACCAGTTCACTGAGCACCTGGTCGGTCGCACTCGACTTCCCGTCCGGCTACACGATCTCGAGCTCGTGGGACGCGACCAGGAGCAGCAGCGGCCAGACGCATACCTTCACCCCTCCCAGCTGGGCCGGACCGCTCGCCCCCGGAGCAACAGTCACGTTCGGCTTCAACGGCAGCCCGGGCAACTTCCCCGGTCTGGCGGCCTGCCGGCTGAACGGTGGCTCCTGCACTGGAGGCGGTGGCGGCACCGCCCCCGGTGCACCAACCGGCCTCTCCGGTACGGCGTCCGCCTCGTCCGTCAGCCTGACCTGGTCAGCACCCAGCGGTGCAACGAGCTACAGCGTCTACCGCAACGGCGCGAAGGTCGGCAGCCCGACCGGTACGTCGTACACGGACTCCGGTCTGGCGGCCAACACGACGTACAGCTATCAGGTCAGCGCTTCCAACAGTGCAGGTGAAGGCCCGAAGAGTACGACGATCTCCGTGAAGACCTCCACCGGTGGCGGCAACACCGGCACCCGCCGGGCCGCGCCGTACCTCTACATGGGCTGGGGTGACCCGCCCAACCCGGCGACCGTGATGAACGCGACCGGCATCAAGTGGTTCACGATGGCCTTCATCCTCTCGTCCGGCGGCTGCAACCCGGCCTGGGACGGCAACCGGCCGCTGCAGGGCGGCGCCGACGCCAACGCGATCGCCCAGATCCGGGCAGCCGGTGGCGACATCGTGCCGTCGATCGGCGGCTGGAGCGGCAACAAGCTCGGCCCGAACTGCAGCACCCCGGAGGCACTGGCCGGCGCGTACCAGCAGGTGATCAGCGCCTACAACCTGAAGGCGATCGACATCGACATCGAGAACTCCGACGAGTTCGAGAACGAGGCCGTCCAGGACCGGATCCTGACCGCGCTGAAGATCGTCAAGCAGAACAACCCCGGGATCCAGACGATCCTGACCTTCGGTACCTCGACCACCGGCCCGAACTACTACGGCAACCGGCTGATCGAGCGGTCCGCGGCGCTCGGCGCGAACATCGACATCTTCACGCTGATGCCGTTCGACTTCGGCAGCGCCAACATCTACAACGACACGGTGGCCGCGTCCCAGGGCCTGAACAACAAGCTGAAGGCGACCTTCGGCTGGAGTACTGCGGACGCCTACGCCCACCAGGGCATCTCCGGCATGAACGGTCTGTCCGACCAGCAGGAGATGACCACCACGGCGACCTGGCAGAACATCACCAACTGGGCCAAGAGTAACGGGCTCGGCCGGCTGGCGTTCTGGTCGGTGAACCGTGACCGCGGCTGCGCCGGTGGCGGCGTGGTCTCGAACTGCAGCGGCATCGCACAGCCCGACTGGGAGTTCACCCGGATCACAGCGGGCTTCTGACCGGTACGGCGGCGTGCGGGGCAATCACCCCGTACGCCGCTCAGCCGGACTTGAGCGCCTTGACGATGAGGGCGTTGCGGGCGTTCTGGCCACGCGGGATCGAGGGATGCAGGCCGTCGCGCAGGTACAGCTGCAGGCGCTCCGGCTTGGCGGCCAGGTGCTCGGCCCACTGGATGATGCGGAGGTTGTCGTGCCGGCGCTGCGCCTCGGCCAGCTGCAGGTTGATCCAGGCGCTGTTGCGCTGGTCGGCGACCTGGACAGCCGGACCGTACAGCGTGCGGGCGGCCTGGATGTTCACCCAGAAGACCGTCCGGTCCTCGCCGACGATCTGCATCGTCCGCTCGATCTGCGCAGCCACCGCGGGCGGCGTGAAGATGTCGTTGGAGCCGACCGACATCAGGATGCGGTGCGGCAGGCCGTAGTCCTGGGCCCAGGTGTTCAGAGCGTCGACGGCAGGCGTGGACGGCCGGCCGGCCCAGTTGTTGGCGGCGATGTTGATGCCGACCAGAGTCAGCTGTTTCGCCAGTGACCGGGCGTCCTGGAGGGCGATGCTGTCGCCGAACATGAAGACGCCGTCGGTCTCCTGGGCCTTGCGGATCTGCGCCGCGGTGGAGATCGCGAACGCCTGCCGCTCCCAGGTGCCCAGCACTCCCGAACCGTAGACACCGGCCACGCTGGCCTCGACGCTCGTGGCAGTGGCCGTCGCGGCCGACGCGACAGTCGACGCCGCGGCCGCCGTACCCGCCGCGAACAGCAGCCGCCGGCTCGGCCTGAACGAACTGAGACGCTTCCTCACGGAGAAACTGTGCGGGGGAAAGCCCTCTCTCTGCAAGTCGACACCGCAGAAATGGGACGGACGCTACGAAAGTCAGGTGGACGTCGCGGGCCGGGACCGGACGAACGTACGGAACCGCTCAGCGGCCGGTGTGAGCTGTGTCCGCAGCCGCCACGCCATACCGACCTCCCGTCGGGCCTGAACACCGGCGAGTGGCACCGACACGGCCCCGCTGTCGCTGCCACGGACCGCACCGGCCGGCAGAACGGCCACTCCGAGGCCCGCACCCACCAGGCCGTCGATGGTGGCCAGGTCGGTCGCCTCGAAGGCCAGCTGCGGCGTGAACCCGGCCGCCCGGCACAGCTCCTCGCTGATCCGCCGGAAGCCGAACCCCGGTCGCAGCCCGATGAACGGCTCGTCAGCCGCCGCCGCGAGCTCCACCCGGCGCCGTGACGCGAACGGGTGCCCGGGTGGGACCTGCAGGCACAGCCGCTGCTGCTCCATCAGGTGCCAGCCGAACGCCTCCGGGTCCGGCCGTGGCGCAATGATGCCGATCTCGGCCTCACCGCTGACGAGGTCCTGGACGATGTCGTGGGACGGCTCCTGTCGCAGTGCGAACCGAACGCTCGGCGCCACCTCACGGAACGCCTTCAGCAGGTCGGGCACCAGGCTGGTCGCGACCGAGTGCAGGAATCCGAGCCGGACCATCCCCGATTCCGGATCGATCAGTGCGTCGATCCGCCGCCGGGCCGAGTCGACCGCCGCCGTACCGGCCTGGGCTGCCTCGAGGACGAGCCGGCCGTAGGGATTCAGCCGTACGCCGCGATGCTCGCGCTCGAACAGCTGGACCCCGAACGCACTCTCGACCCGCCGCAGCGACCGGGACAGATTCGGCTGGCTGGTGCCCAGCGCCGCGGCCGCCTCGGTCAGATGCTCAGTCTCTGCGAGTACGGCGAACCACCGCAGGTCCTCGATGTTCATACCAAAAGCGTATCGGTAACTGCTGAGATCGACATTTTACGTATGGCACAAGCTGTGCGACCGTCGAAGACATGCACGTCGCCCCGAAACTGACCGAGCCCGGCTACCGCCCCGGAGACCGCGAGTACCGCAAACTCTCGATCGCACTCTTCGCAGCCGGACTGGCGACGTTCGCACTGCTCTACAGCACCCAGCCGCTGCTGCCCGAACTGGTCGACGCGTTCCACGTCTCCCCCAGCCAGAGCGCCTTCACCGTCTCCCTCGCCACTCTCGGACTCGGTATCGCTCTGCTGATCGCAGGCCCGGCCTCCGAGGTGGTCGGACGGACCACTCTGATGCGCTGGTCGGTCGCAGCCACCTCCGGCTTCGCCGTACTCACCGCAGTCGCGCCGACCTGGCACACCCTGCTCGCCCTCCGCGGTCTCCAGGGCGTCGCCATGGCCGGACTGCCCGCCGTCGCGATGGCCTACCTCAGAGAAGAGGTGCACTCGTCCAGTCACGCCCGCGCCAGCGGCCTCTACATCGCGGGTACGGCGGTCGGCGGCATGACGGGTCGTCTGATCGCGGGAGGACTCGACGACCTCGGCGGCTGGCGCGTCGCGACCGCCGGCATCGCACTGGTCGGCGTCCTGTGTGCTGCGCTGGTCTGGCTTCTACTCCCGTCGTCGCAGAACTTCCACCCAAGCCCAGCCAGTCCGCGACAGCTCCTCCAGCAGACCGGTCGAGTACTACGTGATCCCGCGCTGCTGGCCCTCTACGGAATCGCGGCCACCGCGGTGGGCGCGTTCGTCGCCGTCTACAACGGAGCTGTCTTCCGGCTGTCCGAAGCGCCGTACCTGCTGAGCTCCGGGGCGGCCGGGCTGGTCTTTTGCGTCTATCTGCTCGGCTCCGTCGGGTCGGCGACGGCAGGGTCACTGGCAGACCGGTACGGGCGTCGCGTCGTCGTACCTGTCGGCTGCCTCATCACGCTGGCCGGAGTCGCGATCACGCTGGCCGCGCCGCTCCCGCTGATCATCCTGGGGCTCGCAGTCATGACCGCAGGCTTCTTCGCGGTCCACGGTGTCGCCGGTGGATGGGTCGCAGTCCGGGCGCACGCCGGTGGCGGCGGCACCGGACAGGCAGCCAGCCTGTACCTCTTCTCCTTCTACCTGGGCTCGTCCGTCTTCGGCGGTCTGGCAGGTACGGCGTGGAGCAGCGCGGGCTGGAGTGGAGTCGCATTGGAGGCCGGTGCACTGTTCCTGGTCGCGCTGGTGCTGTCGATCGTCCTCAAGGGCGTTCCGAGCAAGGTGCCAAACTAGCCGGGTGACCAAAGCGACCGATGCAGCCGACCAGTTGGGTCTCAGCTACGAGGTGACCCGGCACGGACGAGTCAACTCGCTCGAGGAGGCCGCGGCCGCACGCGGCATCGAGCCGGCCCGGCTGATCAAGACGATCGTGGTGCGGCTGGCCGACGACGACTACCGGTTCGTGCTCGTCCCCGGCGACCGGGAGATCGCCTGGCCCAAGCTCCGGTCGCTCCTCGGCGTCAATCGCATCTCGATGCCGGACAAGGACACCGCGTTCGACGTGACCGGCTACGTCCGCGGCGCCATCACCCCGCTCGGCAGCACCCACGCCTGGCCGGTCATCGCCGACGAACGGATCACCGGCACCATCTCGATCGGCGGCGGCGACCACGGCGTGGGGATGACGGTGAACGCCGAGGACCTGGCCAAGGTCCTCAACGCCACCGTCGCCGATGTGACCGACTAGGTCGTGTCTGGTAATCCCGCGCCGTAGCGAGCAGGTGCTCGGTGCGGTGCATCGGTGCGCGGGAGCGAAGGTCTCGATGCGGCGCATCGTGGCCCTTGCTCACGTGCGGCGAAGTGCCGTGCCGAGTGCCGCGCAGTAGGCGGGGGATTACCAGACACGACCTAGACCAGCAGCCCACGTTGGCCCGCGCGGAGGCCGGCCTGGAAGCGGGTGGTGGCATCCAGCGACTTCAGGATGCGTTGCATGCGACGCTCCACCGTCCGCTGTGCCACACCGAGCCGCCGGGCGATGGCCTGGTCTGTCAGCCCGGCCGCTGCCAGCGACAACAACTGCTGATCCTCGAAGCTGAGCGGACCCTCGGCAGCCGACGGAGCCAACGGACTCGCCTGCTTCCACAACAGCTCGAACAACCGCAGCAGTCCGTCCAGCAGACTCGAAGGCCCGAGCTCCACCACCACATCCGGACTCGTCGGCAGCAGCCCAGTACGCCGATCCACGACGACCAACTTCAGCGGTACGTCGCGCAGGATCCGGCAACCCGCAGACCGGGCAGCCACCAGGTCAGTCGGCTCCGACAGCGACGCCATGTCGTAGATCGTCCGGTACGACACACCATGCGCCCACCGCGGCTCGATCGGCACCACCGCGTACGGCGGCCGATCCAGCACGAGTACTTCGTCCTGCGCGCACTGCTGCGCCTGGTAGAACCGCTGAGCGATCGCCTCCGCACCGCGGACCGCAGTGAACGCGTCCTGCCGCGCCCGAAACTCCGCAGTCAGTACCGAGGCACCCACGCGGGCCTCGACGATCGCGGCCTGCTTCCGCAGCGCCAGCAACTCGACCGCAGCCTCCGGCACGGCCGGGACGTAGCGCGCAGGACGCCCCGGCGTGCGGGAGGCCAGGCCGAGTGACAGCAGTGACCGCAGATGCCGGCCGACGCGGGTAGCCGGCCAGCCAGTGTCATGGGACAGCTCGATCGTGGTGCAATCCGGCCGGGCCAGAAGCGCCCGGTAGAGCTGCTCGTCCTCCGAGCAGACACCGAGCGCCTCCAGCACCGGAGCGGGTCGGTAGCTGTGCATGTCCGCGGGTCAGGGCAGTGAATGGACGTGGGATCCGACCTGGTTGGCGAACGCGTTGCCGTTCAACGCGTCCCAGTTGGTCGACCACGTCATCGCGCCACGCAGCCCCGGCCACGTGGTGCTGGGCTTGAAGTTGCCGCAGTTAGTGCCCTTGGTCAGGCAGTCCAGCGCGTTGTTGACGACCGTCGGCGAGACATACCCGCTGCCGGCCGCACGGGACGACGCCGGCAGGCCGAGGCCGACCTGGTCGGGCCGGAGTCCGCCCTGCAGCATGATGCAGGCCTGCGCGGCGATGAAGTCGACCGTGCCCTGCGAGTAGACCTGACCGTCGCAGCCGTTCATCGACCCGGAGTTGTAGTACTGCACGTTGACCACGGTCAGGATGTCCTTGATCGCCAGCGCGAGCTTGAAGTACTCGAACGACGTACTCTGCATGTCGATCGTCTGCGGTGCCATCGCGATCACCAGACCGCTGCCGAACTGGCCCTGCAGGCTGCGCAGCGCCTGACCCAGGTACTGCGCGTTGACGCCGTTCTCCAGGTCGATGTCGATCCCGTCGAACCCGTACTCCTGCAGTACGGCGAGCGCGCTGCCGGCGAAGTTGTTCGCGGCGGTGGAGTTGCCGACCGAGATGGTGCCGTTCTGGCCACCGACCGACAGGATGACCTTCTTCCCGGCAGCCTTCTTCGCGGCGATATCCGCCTTGAACTGGGCGACGGTGTACCCACCGAGCCCGGCGGAGTCCAGGGTGAAGGTGATGGCACCCGGCCGGGACGCATCCGCATCGGCGAAGGCGACAGCGATCAGGTCGTACGCCGCCGGTACGTCGGAGATGCGCTGCACCGTCGCACCATTGTTGAAGTTCTGCCAGTACCCGGTGACGATGTGCTTCGGCAGATCGCTGGCCGGCGGGTTCGTCGGCCCACTGGAGGTCGTGCCGGAGACGGTGGCGCCGTACGGCGAGCAGTTGCCACTCGGGTCACACGCCCGCACCTTGAAGCTGTACGTCGTACTCGGGCTCAGACCGGTCGCGGTCCAGTTGGTCACGGCGCCGACGTTCTGTGCGGCCGACGTCCCGCGCACCACGTCGTAGTGATCGATGCCGTTCGCGTCCGACGCGGCGGACCAGTTGAGCTGCAACGAACTCGAGGTCGGGCTGCCGACCGTCAGTCCGCCAGGAGTCGACGGCGGCGTGGTGTCCGCGGTCCCACCCGGACCATCCAGTACGACGTCATCAGCCTGGTACGCCGGGAGTCCGTACCAGCCGTGCAGGTAGATGGTCACGGACGTGGCCGAAGCGCCGCTCGTGAAGGGGACTGTCAGCTGGCTCCACGTGCTGCTCGTGGTCCAGGTGCTGGGTCCACCGTCGACGCCCAGATAGACGTTCGATCCCTTGACCCAGGCGGACAGTGTGTACGCCGTATTGGGCTGTACCGGTATCGATTGGGAGCACCGGGCGATGTCGGATCCGCTCGGGGTGGCCTGGAGCGCGTAGCTACCGGTGCGGGCCGAGCCGGAGACCGTGCCGGCCGGGCAGGACCACCCGGACGTGGTGCCGGTTTCGAAGGATCCGTTGGTGACGAGATTGGTGGCGGCCGTCCCGGTCGAGGGGACCAGGACCAGGCCCGCGAGGGCGAGAAGCAGCGTGAGCAGGACGGGAATGATCGCGGCCTGGGGGCGGTGTGCAGGCGGGTTCATGCATTACAAACTGTGACTGCCTAACTACATTGTCAAGACCCTGCATAAAGTGAACGCGCTCTCACGCTGCGAAAAAGTGAAGAACATACAGATTCTTGACATAACCGTTGCGAAATCCGCCGGTAGAAAGGCGACGGCCCCCGGCGGGGGGGTGACCGGGGGCCGTCTTCGGCCACGGGCTCGGGGGGAGGAGCCGGGGGCCGATCAGGAGGCGACAGTCTGCCACTGTCAGGGGGTATGTACCCCCCAAGATCGGATCTCACACATCTCGATTCGGTTGCGACCGAGCACGTGTGGACCGAGCGCCCAAGAATGCCGATCAGGCGTCCCGAGCCAGTGTCACTGTCACACTGCTCCACAGTCTAACGGGAGACCGGCCGACACAAAAGCCCAGGCCCCTCGGCGTTTCTCTCCGATGCCTATGCTCGACCTCATGGAGCCCCTCGGGACCACCCGGTCCGCCGCCTTCTTCGATCTGGACAAGACCATAATCGCCCGTTCGAGCACGCTCGCGTTCTCGCGGCCGTTCTATGCCGGCGGGCTGATCAACCGGCGGACGGTCCTGCGCAGCGCCTACGCGCAGTTCGTCTATCTGCTCGGCGGGGCGGACCACGACCAGATGGAGCGGATGCGGGAATACATCTCCGCGATGTGCACCGGATGGGACGTCCGGACGGTGCAGGCGATCGTCGCGGACACCCTCCACCACATCGTCACGCCGATGATCCACGACGAGGCGGTGGAGCTGATCGAGGCGCATCACGCAGCCGGCCGGGACGTGGTGATCGTGTCGTCGTCGGGAGTCGAGGTGGTCGAGCCGATCGGCGCGATGCTCGGCGCGGACAAGGTGATCGCCACCCGGATGGTAGTTGCCGATGGCAAGTACACCGGTGAGATCGCGGAGTACGCCTACGGCCCCAACAAGGCGACGGCGATCCAGGCGCTGGCCCTTGCCGAGGGCTACGACCTCGGGAACTCCTTCGCCTATTCGGATTCCATCACCGACGAACCGATGCTGGCCACGGTCGGTCACCCACATGCGGTCAACCCGGACAAGGCGTTGCGGCGGCTCGCTGCCGAGCGTGACTGGCCGGTCCTCGACTTCAAGGAGCCCGTCGGCTTGGCCGAACGGTCACGTTTGCGTGAGGTACGACGTCCCGCGATGGCGGCCGGCCTGGTCGCCGGACTGGCCGCCGGGGTGTTCCTGCTGGCGTCGCGCCGGCGGTCCCGGCCGGGCCCGGACGGCCTGGGCGGCGGCCCTGATAGCTGAAGGTTGCTTCATTGTTCTCAACTGCATGAAGACCGAGCTTCCCCTTCCCAGAAAGGGTTTTCAGGAGTACAAAGGAAGCACAAAGGACCTCCGGGTCCGGTAGAGATTGCACGGCAGCCAGGCACCCACGCGGCGACCAGCCCATCCCAACCGGGCAGCGCGACCCAGGCCTAGTCCTGTGGCGGCAATCAGGTGCACGCATGGTAACCAGGATGGCGTGCCAGCGACGGCGTTCTCATCTGAGAACGCCGTTCGCACGTTACTGCGACCGGACCAGCGGTGACCGTTCGGCACCGAGTGTCAGGACTTCGCAGGTCCGCAATAACCAGTCACGAACCCCGGTCAATCCTCGCGCTGCGTAGTCGCCGAGGCCCGATCCATACGATCCGGCCAACTCGTAGTGACCAAGCTCCGGCACCGTGACCCCGACCGGGTCGATGCCCCGGGCAACCAACAGGCAGCGTTCGGCGGCCCGGGCGACGAGTCCGTTCGCGGTGGGGAACGGGCGCAGGACGGCGAGTTCCGCATGCACGATGCCCGCGACGACCAGGCCGGGCGCCTTGGTCGGGCGAGTCAGGTTCTGGGCGAGAGCGCTCAACCGCTCCCACATCTCGTCCGCGGGCGGCGACGGTGGCAGGCCCGGGATGTCGTCGGGCAGTGGTTCGCGGCTGGTCCGCAGATGGCCCAACTGCTCGTCCGGTCCGAGGTCGGCGGCCGCCAACTGGTGCAGTCTGGTCCAGACCTGCACCGGCGCGGTGTCCACCCGCGGCGCGAGCGCCATCAGCTCACCGGTCATCCGCACTGCTCCGGTCGCCAGTCCATCGGCGGCGCCACGGCGTACCTCGTCGAGCGTCGCCGGGCTGCCGGCCAGCGCGGCGGACGCGTGGGCGCCGCGCAACAGGGCCTCGGCGGTCATGTCCGAGCCGACCTTGCGCAGACCACGGTCCCGCAGCAGTACGTCGACCGCGTCCCGGGCCGCCCGGGCCGCCGACCCGACCCCCTCCAGCCCGCCCAGTGGCTCGAACACATCAAGACTCATACCTGCACCCTAGGGCGTCGCTGGTGGTCCCACGCCTACTGCGCGGCACTCGGCACGGCATCTCGCCGCACTGGAGCAAAGACCATGATGGATCCGCATCGAGGCCTTCACTCCAGCACGCCGAGCTACCGCGCCGAGCACCTGCTCGCGACGGCGTGGGACCACCAGCGACACCCTAGGATGACGTGGCATGGCGCTCGGCACCGTCCCCAAGTTCAGCATCGTGGTCCCCTGCCATGCCTCGCGGGCGTGGCTGCGACCGTGCCTGGACTCGGTGCTGAGCCAGTCGTTCACCGACTTCGAGATCATCGGGGTGGACGACGCCGATCGGGACAGCTCCGGCCGGATCCTGGACGAGTACGCCGCCGCCGACCCGCGGGTGCGGGCGTTGCACCTGGACGAGAACGTCGGTTTGGGCCTGGCCCGGAACGCCGGGCTGAAGGAGTGCCGCGGCGAGTACGTGCTCTTCCTGGACGCTGACGACCTGTACCTGCCCGGCTCGCTGGAGGCGATCGCCGACCGGATCGATGACACCGACCGGCCGGACATCGTGCTGTTCGACTACGAGCGGATCTTCTGGGACGGCCGGGTGGTCGGCAACCGGCGGCACGACGCGTTCGCCCGGGAGGGCGCCGGGGTGTTCACGGCCGCCGAGCGGCCGATCTTCCTCACCTTCCTCGAAGTGGTCTGGAACAAGGCCTGCCGGCGCGACTTCCTCAGCCGGCACGGGTTCGCGTTCACGGACGGCTTCTACGAGGACGCGCCGTGGACG
This sequence comes from Kribbella pittospori, assembly GCF_004331465.1. Taxonomy (GTDB): domain Bacteria; phylum Actinomycetota; class Actinomycetes; order Propionibacteriales; family Kribbellaceae; genus Kribbella; species Kribbella pittospori. Next base: position 162,510 of record NZ_SJKB01000009.1, on the reverse strand, counting down.
TACTCGACGATGCTGACCGCCGAGCGGATCGCCACCCTGGACCGGGTGGTCGTGCACTACCGGCAGCACCGGACCGGCGGCAACATCCACGCCACCGGCGGCCGCAGGCAGTGGGACATCTTCCGCCAGTACGACCGGGTGCACGCGTTCATCCAGTCCGACCCGGAGCTGGCCGGCTGGCGGCGGTTCGCGTTCGACCGGTCGCTGGACCACATCCTCACCGTCCTGGCCAAGCCGGAGCGGATCGATCCGGACGACCGGGCCGACTTCTTCCACGCCGCGCACGCGTTCGCGAAGCGGTGGAAGCCCGAGGGGTACACCTCTGACCGCACCGGCCGCGGCTTCAAACGCTGGCTGCTGATCCACGACGACTATGCGACGTACTCGACGCTCAAGCTCAGCGCGAAGGTGTTGCAGGTCCCGAGTCCGCGCAAGACCGTCGGCAAGCTGCTGCACCGGGCGAAGCTGGACCCGAACCTGGCGGCCTACACGGCGTACTGGTTCAAGCAGTACGCGTGCAACCCGCGGGCGATCTACGAGAAGGCGGCCGAGTTGGCGCCCCACCTGCGCGGCGTCTGGGTCGTCGACTCCGACCACGTGGCCGCCGTCCCGGAGGGTGTCGAGTACGTCGTCGCGGGCTCCCCGGCGTACGGCAAGTTGCTGGACCGGGCGACGTACTTCATCAGCAACATGAACTGGCCGAAGGAGCTGGAGAAGCGGGATGGGCAGATCCACCTGCAGACCCAGCACGGTACGCCGCTGAAGACCATGGGCACCGACCTGCGGCACTTCCCCCAGGCGGCGAAGGACCTCGACCTGGACGAGTTGATGCGCCAGGTCGACCGGTGGGACTTCAACCTGTCGTCGAACCGGTACTCGTCCGAGATCTGGGAGCGCACCTATCCGGCGTACTTCGAGGAGCTCGAGTACGGCTACCCGCGGAACGACCGCCTGCTCACCACGAGCATCGACGAGGTCCGCGCGATCCGGGCGTCGTTCGGCTTCGACGACTCACACCTCGTGGTGCTCTACGCGCCGACGTTCCGCGACGGCATCGACTCGATCCGGACTCCGACCGGCGTGGTCGATCTGGGCGGCACTGGCATCCACCTCGACCTGGACCGGTTGGCCGGAGCGGTCGGCGAGCACGGTCGGGTGCTGGTGCGAACGCACTACTCGTTGTCGACGAGTCCGGACGTCGACTCCGGGAAGGTGGTCGACGCGTCCCGGCACCCGCGGGTCGAGGACCTGATGCTGGCCGCCGACGTCCTCGTGTCGGACTACTCCTCCATCACTTTCGACTACGCGAACCTGGACCGCCCGGTCGTCCTGCTGGCCGAGGATCAGCGCTTCTACAATCGCCGGCGCGGCACCTACTTCGACATCACCGAGTTCCCGCCCGGGCTGGTCGCGCGGTCGCCGGAGGAGTTGCTGACGATCCTGCAGACCGGCGCGTTCGCGTCGGCCGAGGCGTCCAAGCACCGTCAGCTGTTCCGGGAGAAGTTCTGCGAGTACGACGATGGCCAGGCGGCGGAGCGAGTGGTACGCCGGGTCTTCCTCGGCGAGACCGACGTACCGCCGATCGTGCCGCTGCACGACCGCTCTCCGGCAGCCTCGCCGCACCTTCATGCATAATGGCTGCCATGTCGACCAGCCTGGAGTCCGTGAGCGCCCTGCGCCCCCGCTTCAGCCTGCGACGACGACGCACTGTCTGAACACCTCAGCCCCTGTTCCAGTGCGTCTCCCTTTGAAGGACCCTTCATGTCCGCTGTTCTGCCTGTCCTGGCCACCAGACTGTCCACTGCCGCCGCGACCGCCTTCGGTCCGTCGTACGGCGAACTCGATCCCGAACTGCGGTCGGCGACCAGACCCGAGTTCGGCCACTACCAGACCAACCTCGCGCTCCGGCTGGCGAACGCACTCGGCCGGCCGCCGCGGGAGATCGCCGCACGCCTGATCGCTGAGCTGCACGTCGACGACCTGTGCGAACCACCGCAGATCGCCGGTCCGGGGTTCGTCAACCTGACCTTGCGGGCCGAGACGTTGGCCGCGGCGGTGAACGAGCCCGAGACGTTCGGGCCGCGCGGCGAGCGAGTCGTCGTCGACTACTCGCAGCCCAACGTCGCGAAGCAGATGCACGTCGGCCATCTGCGGTCGACCGTGATCGGTGACGCGCTCTGCAACGTGCTGCGGTACGTCGGCTACGAGGTGATCCGGCAGAACCACGTCGGCGACTGGGGCACGCAGTACGGGATGATGATCGAGCAGCTCAAGGATGAGGAGCTGGACCCGGAATCCCTTGATCTGCAGGGATTGCAGCTGCTGTACGAGCGGAGCCGGAAGCAATTCGACGCCGATGGCACGTTCGCGGACCGGTCCCGGTTGCGGGTCGTGGCGCTGCAGTCCGGCGATCCGGAGACGCGGGCGATCTGGCGGCGGATGGTCGATGTGTCGCTGGACGACTTCGAGCAGGTGTATGCGCTACTCGGATCCGCGCTGACCCGGGACGATGTGGTCGGCGAGAGCGCCTACAACGACGACCTTCAGCCGATCGTCGACGAGCTGTCGGCCGCGGGCTTGCTGACCGAGTCCGAGGGTGCGTTGTGCGCGTTCCTGCCCGGCTTCCTCGGCCGGGACGGCCAGCCGCTGCCGGTGATCGTACGAAAGTCCGACGGTGGCTTCGGCTACAGCGCTACCGATCTCGCCGCCGTCCGGCACCGCGTGAACACATTGCACGCCAGCCGGATCGTGTACGTCGTCGACCACCGGCAGTCCTTGCACTTCGACCAGATCTTCACCCTCGCCAGGACGGCCGGCTGGTTGCCAGCGACAACGACCGCCGAGCACGTCAGCTTCGGAACGGTGCTCGGACCGAACGGAAAGCCCTTCAAAACAAGGGCAGGCGGCACGGTCAAGCTGACCGCCCTGCTCAACGAGGCGGTGGCGCGGGCCGATTCACTGCTGGAGGGTCGCGACGGCGTCGACCGGCAGACGACGGCACGCGCGGTCGGCATCGGCGCGGTCAAGTACGCCGACCTGTCCAGCGACCGGGGCAACGACTACGTGTTCGACCTCGACCGGATGGTCGCAATGACCGGCAACACCGGGCCGTACCTCCAGTACGCGCATGCCCGGCTGACCCGGCTGCTCACCAAGGCCGGCGCATCCGGCGGCGAGGTGACCGGCCTCAAGGACCCGGCCGAGGTGAGACTCGCACTGCTGCTGACCGGGTTCGCGAGCACGGTCGTCCAAGTCGCGGAGACCCTCCAACCACACCGGCTCTGCACCTATCTGTACGAGGTCGCTGCCGCGCTATCCGCGTTCTACGAGCTGTGCCCGGTGCTGACGAGCGAGGGCGCGACCAGAGCCAGCCGGATCGCGCTCTGCGCGGCGACCCGGAAAGTGTTGCAGGATGGACTCGGCCTGCTCGGTATCGCGGCCCCTGACGCAATGTGACAGTCGCCATGTGAGACCTGAAGGAGTTGCCCATGTTGCCGTGGTCCGCGGATCTGGCCGGCCGGTTCGAGCAGACGACGTACGACAGCGCCTTGCTGCGCGGGAACCCATTGGGTGATCCGCACGAGCGGCCGGTGCTCGTCTACCTGCCACCGGGGTACGACGACTCGGACCGGCGCTACCCGGCGATCTACGTGACGATGGGATACACCGGGCACATCGGGATGTGGTTCAACCGGACGCCGTTCCGGCAGCCGTTCCCGGAGTTGCTCGACGCGCTCTTCGCACCGGGCGACGTACCGCCGGCGATCGTCGTGTTCGTGGACAGCTGGACGCGGTACGGCGGCAGCCAGTGCCTCGACTCCCCCGGCACCGGGCAGTACCACTCGTACCTGTGCGAGGAGATCGTGCCCTGGGTCGACGCGAAGTACCGGACCATCGCCGACCGCGACCACCGCGCCATCACCGGCAAGTCGAGCGGCGGCTACACCGCGATGGTGACGCCGATGCTGCGGCCGGACGTGTTCGGCGCGCTGGCGACGCATGCCGGGGACGCGGCCTTCGGCGTCTGCTACACGCCGGAGTTCCCCGCCCGGGCGCGGACGCTGCGGGACAAGTACGACGGCAGCTACGAGAAGTTCTTCGAGTCGTTCGCAGCCAAGGCGGGCCGGACCACGAACGAGGACCTGCACATGCTCGAGATGCACGGCTACTCCTCGGCGTACTCGGCTGAACCCGACGGCACCGTGCTCCTGCCGTACGACGACCTGGGCCGAATCATCCCGGAGGTCTGGGAGCGCTGGCTGGCCAACGACCCGGTGGAGATGGCCCGCCAGCCGCAGTACGCCGATGCGCTGCGCTCACTGCGCGCGGTCTGGATCGATGCGGGTAAGCAGGACGAGTTCTACCTCGACTTCGGTGCCACCGCGTTCCACCGGGAGGTCCAGCAGGCCGGTGTGCCCGAGGACCGTGTGCACTTCGAGCTGTTCGAAGGAACCCACGGCGGCATCGAGTACCGCTATCCGCTCGCGGTGCGGTGGCTCTGCGAGCAACTGCAGTAATTCACGTGCTCCGGCCGGAGCCACCCCGTACCTTCGGGCCATGGGGACTATCACCTGGCCGGAGGGGATCGACGCGCGCCCGATCGACAAGGGCGATGCGGAAGCGTGGGCCGAGCTGCTCGCCGCGCGGGAGAAGGTCGATCAGGAGGGCGAGAACTACGACGCCGACGACCTGATCGAGGAGCTGGAGGATGCCCAACTGGACACCTCCCGCGACACCGTCGGGCTGTGGGCCGGCGGGCGGATGATCGCGTACGGCAAGGTCTACGCCTCGAGCTCGGTGGTGGACGTCGCCCGGATCCGGACAGAGGGCACCGTCCATCCGGAGTGGCGCCGGCAGGGGATCGGTACGGCGATGCTGCGGTGGCTGATCCAGCGTGCGGGCGAGGTCCACACCGAGAAGCACCCGGACACCAAGGGCGAGATCAACACCGCGACGATCAGCACGAACGTCGGCGCCGACCGGCTGCTGCGGACCTTCGGCTTCGAGGAGTGCCGCTACTTCTTCGACATGAAGCGCCCGCTGGATTCCGCGGTGCCCGAGGCCGCGCTGGCCGATGGACTGCGGCTCGCGCAGTTCGACCCGGTGATGGACGAGGACCTCCGGGTGACCCACAACGAGGCCTTCCGCGACCACTGGGGCTCGACCCCGCGGGACCCGGAGAGCTGGAAGAACTGGGTCACCGGCTCCCGCGCCTTCCGCCGGGGACAGTCGTACGTCGTCCTGGACGGTGACACGATCGCGGCGTACGTGCTCGGCTACGAGTGGGTCGCCGACACGGAGGCCACCGGGATCAAGGAGCTGTACATCGGCCAGGTCGGCACCCTCCGGGACTACCGCGGCCGCGGGCTGGCCCGGGCCACGCTGGCGAAGGTGCTGACCGAGGCCGTACAGGCCGGCTTCCAGCGCGCGGGTCTCGGCGTCGATGCCGACAACCCGACTGGAGCGCTCGGCCTGTACGAAGGCCTCGGCTTCTCGATTCACAGCAAGTGGATCACCTACCGCCTACCGCTCTGATCAGACGTGTGAGTCCACGACGACCGGCTCCGGAGTCGCCTCGAGCGGCTCCGGACCGCGCCGGAACCAGTTCCACGGCCGGACACTGACCACGATCATCGTCAGGCTCAGGACGGCGTACACCAGGGATCCGATGAAGGCCGCGTGCACGCCGTCGGTCAGCACCTCGCGCGGGACGGTCGAGGTGGAGTTGCGGCTCGCCGTACCGAAGATGGTGACCAGGATGCCCAGGCCGAGCGCGCCGCCGACCTGCTGGACCACGTTCAGCATGCCGGACGCGGCCCCCGAATCCTCCGGCGCGACGCCCGAGATGGCCCGGCTGACCAGCGGGATGAAGATCATCCCGGCGCCCAGGCCGAACAGCAGCATCGGACCGACCACGTCGGCGAGGTAGGTGCTGTTCGCGTCCAGTTGCGTCAGCCACACCGTGCCCAGCGCGACCAGCGTGGAGCCGGTGAGCATCAGCTTGCCGCTGTCGATCCGGGCGATCAGCCTCGGCACCACCCGGGAGGCGGTGAACAGCAGAAGGGTCAGCGGCAGGAAGGCCAGACCGGCAGCCAGCGGGCTGAGCTCCAGCACACCCTGCAGGTACTGCGTCAGGAAGAAGAACATCCCGAACATGGTCCCGACCACCAGCAGCATGGTCACGTACGACGCCGACCGGTTGGCCGACCGGAACAGGCGCAACGGGACGATCGGGTGGCTGACCCGGCGCTCGACCAGGACGAACGTGACCAGCAGTACCACGCCGACCGCGAACGCACCGAGGACCTCGGCCGACGTCCAGCCGACGTCGGCGACCCGGATGAAGCCGAACACGAGCGAGGTGATGCCGAGCGTCGAGGTGAGCGCACCGGCCACGTCGAACCGGCCGGTCTCCGGCGCGGTCTCGGTCAGCACCCGCCGGGCCGCGATGACCAGGCCGATGCCGATCGGCACATTGATGAACAGACCCCAGCGCCACGACGCCCAGTCGGTCAGCATCCCGCCGAGGACCAGACCGACGCTGCCACCGCCGGAGGACACCAGGCTGTAGTAGCCGAGCGCCTTCAGCCGCTCGGGACCTTCGCGATAGGTGAGCATGAGCAGGGTCAGCGCGGCAGGTGCGGCGATGGCACCGCCGATGCCCTGCAGGACGCGGGCCGCGAGCAGTAGCTCCGCGCTCGGCGCGAGACCGCCCAGCAGCGAGGCGAGCGTGAAGACACTGATACCGGTGACGAACACCCGGCGGCGACCGAGCAGGTCGCCGGCCCGGGCACCGAGCAGGAGCAGACCACCGAACGCGAGCGCGTAGGCGTTCTGCACCCAGGACAGGCTGGACGGGCTGAAGTCGAGCGCGTGCTGGATCTTGGGCATCGCGATGTTCACCACGGTGCCGTCGAGGATCACCATCAACTGCGTGATCAGGATGACCGCGAGAACGACCCCCGGCCGCCGCGCGGGCGTGCCTGGGGTGGCGCCGGACGGCGCCGCGGCTGTTGCCGACATATTGCTCCTTACCCCGGAGGGGCTACAGTTGAGACAGAAAGCGGAGCGCTCCTCCGGATACAATACGGAGGCCCCCTCCGCTTTGCAAGCGATATTCTTCGGGAACTTCGACTGCTGCGATCCGTGAGGAGGCTGATGAGCACGCCACCGCTGCCGTCCATGCGGCCGACCCGCGCGGATGCGGCCCGCAACTACGACCTGCTCGTCACGGCCGCCCGCGAGGCGTTCACCGAGAACGGCGCCGATACCTCGCTGGAGGAGATCGCCCGCCGGGCCGGCGTCGGCATCGGTACGCTCTACCGCCGGTTCCCGAGCCGGACCGCCCTGCTCGAGGCGGTCTACGTGGACGAGATCCAGTCGGTCTGCGACCGGGCGTACGGCTTCGCCGAAGAGCTCGAGCCGTTCGACGCGCTGGCCGCCTGGCTGCGCAGTTTCGTCGGCTACGCCATCTCCAAGAAGTCCCTGGCCGGCGAGCTGACGGTTGCCCTGGGCAGAGACTCGGAGTTCTTCCAGACCTGCAAGGTCAATGTCCGGGAGGCCGGCCAGCTGCTGCTGGACAAGGCGAAGGCGTCCGGCGAGGTGCGGCCCGAGCTCGACCTGGCGGACATCATGCGTCTGGTCGGCGGGATCAACATGAGCCGCGACATGGAGCCCGAGCAGGCCCAGCGGCTGCTCGACATCATCCTGTGCGGCCTCAGGCCGGCTGGCTCACGGCCTCAGTCAGCGTCCTGATCTCGGCCAGCGTCGGGTTGCCCGCGTCGCGTTCGGTCCAGCTCAGTTGGTCGCGTGGGAACGGCCAGTCGATCGCGAGCTCGGGATCGAACAGGTCGACCGTGACTCGCTCCGGCGACCAGTACTCGTTCACCAGGAAGTTGTAGACCGTGTGCGGCGTCAGCGTGCAGAACGAGTTCCCGCACCCGCGCGGAACGTAGAGCGCCTGCCCGGCGCCCAACTCGAACGTCTCAACAGCACCGAAGGTCTCGCCCGGGCGCAGGTCCACCAGGGCGACGAACACCCGGCCGGCCGACGGCGACAGGTACTTGTCCCAGGGCTCGGCATGAATCCCGCGAATGATCCCTGCCTCGGCGAAGTACGACACGTTGTGCTGCACCGCATCCAGCGAAGGCACTCCCACCTGCTCCAGCTTCGCGCGGTGGAAGTTCTCCTTGAACCAGCCGTCGTCGCTCGGCTGCACCTCAAGGTCGATCCGCAGCACATCCGGGATCGTGGTTTCGTGTGCCCTCACCGGCGTACCTGCCGGCGAGCCTCGAGCTGCGCCTGGTCGGCCGCGGTCAGCCCCGCCTCCCAGCCGGCGCCGTTGGTGATCCGGGTCCGCCGCGTGGTCGTGTTCGGGAACAGCTTGCTGAACAGCGCGTCCACCTGTTCCTCTCGCTTCGTCAGCACAGGCAACAGGCGCCCCGCATCGGCCTGCGGTACGGCGGCCTGGGTCGCCGCCGCGGCGGCCTGCAACCGCTCCCCGATCCGCTGCGCGTAGGCCATCAGGAACGACTGCCGGAAGGACCGCGTTCGCGATTCGCCGCGCCGGCCGAAGTGTTTGCCCGCAGCAAGCATCGCCCGATTCGCCTGCACCAGCAGGGAAGTGCTGAGAATCTCGGTCAGCTGCAGATCCAGGTCGGCACCGACGATCGTGACCACGGCCAACTCGTCGATCACCACGGTGCGGCAGCGGTTCGCCGACGCGACGGCACCGACCAGCTGTGCCTTGGCCGACACGTACGGCGTGTCGACCCACAGTCGCCGGCCGGCCGAGTCGTCCGGGATCTCCACCGCCGGATCCGCCTCCACCAGGGCACTGTCGAGCGAGAACTTCGCCATCAGCTCCTGCGCCTTGCCGGACAACGCCTCCGCCTCGTCCGGGAACTCCGTCGCCTCCGCCTTCGCGAGCAGACCCCGGATCCGCGCCAGCACCTTCCCGTTCACGGGTACGACGTGATGTTCGCCGCGACGTACCGGCGTACCAGGGAGGGGGTAGAGGCGGGCGAGGATCGGGAGGGTCTGGAGGAAGCCTGCGAGGGAAAGGGCGTGGTGGAGCGTGAGGTAGCGGCCGACGCGGGCCTCGGCGGCCCAGGCGGTCAGGTCGAGGCCGGTGAAGGGTGGCGAGACACCGAGGTCCGTGAGCTGGTCAAGCCAGCCCGGGTCGATCGTGGCGGGCTTGTAGGCCTGGTGTTCGGCGGAGATCGCGGCCAGGAGCAGCGGCTCGACACCCGCATCCAACTGCCGTCGCCCGTGCTGAACGACATCGGCCGGCGACCAGCCGCGCTCCCACGTCGTCCGGAGCAGACCGGTCAGAAACCCCTGCAGGCAACGATCGACCTGCGCCTGGTCGCGTTCGTCGTACGCACCGAGGCGGGCCAGCTCGGCGTCGGCGCGATCGTCGCTCAGGGCAACGACGGCGGCAGCGATCGGCAACAATCGCAGGATCTCGTCGTCACTCACGCGGTCGAGTCTGACACCCGGCGAAGTTCCCGCCCAAACGGGATTGCGATCCCTTGTGGAAAACCCGGCGTTTCTGAAGCCTGGCTGAAGACAGCGCACGAAGATCTGTCCAAAAGGACGCTGTCGCAGGGGGAACGGGCACCAGCCTGACAGCACCAAATCGGGGAGGAAACGCAATGACTCAGCTTGCGGAAGCTGGATTCGACGAACTGCGCGCGGCACTGGAGGGGACCGTGCTGGCGCCGGACGACGATGGGTACGACGACGCGCGGCGACTCTGGAACGCGCACCACGACCGGCGTCCGGCGGTGATCGCCCAGGCCCGGACCGCCGAAGACGTCCAGGCCGCGATCCGGTTCGCCGTCGCGAACGACCTGGAGATCGCCGTCCGCGGCGGTTCACACAGCATGTCCGGGGCGTCGTCGGTCGACGACGGACTGATGATCGACCTGAGCCGGATGAACCAGGTCACGGTCGATCCGGAGGCACGCCGCGCCCGCGTCGGCGGCGGTGCGCTGCTGGGCGACCTCGACGCGGCCACACAGGCGCACGGCCTGGCCGTGCCGGCCGGCATGATCAGCCACACCGGTGTCGGTGGACTGACGCTCGGTGGCGGCATGGGCTGGCTGACTCGCAAGCACGGCCTCAGCATCGACAACCTGGAATCCGTGCAGATCGTCACCGCGGACGGCAGCATCCTGCGGGCGGCCGAGGACGAGAACCCGGACCTGTTCTGGGCGGTCCGCGGCGGTGGCGGCAACTTCGGCGTGGTCACCGAGTTCGAGTTCCGGCTGCACGAGGCCGGGCCGATGGTGCAACTGGGCATGATCTTCTTCGGACTCGACCAGGGCCCCGAGGCGCTGCGGATGGCGCGCGACGTCATCCCGAGCCTGCCGCGCGACCTCAACGTGGTGATCGCCTGCCTGAACGCGCCGCCCGCGCCGTTCGTCCCGGCGGAGCACCACTTCAAGCCCGGGTATGCGCTGGTCGTGGTCGGCTTCGGCTCCCCGCAGGAGCACGCCGACGCACTCGAGCGCATCCGGACCGCGCTGCCGCCGCTGTTCGAGTTCGCGTCACCGATGCCGTACGTCGCGCTGCAGCAGATGCTCGACGAGGCGAACGACTGGGGCCGCTACAACTACGAGAAGGGCATCTACCTCGATGCCCTGACCGACGGCGCGATCGACGCGATCACCGAACAGGTGCCGCGGAAGACCTCGCCGATGTCGGTCGTGCTCTTCTACCACCTCGACGGTGCGTACCTCGAGGCCGACGACGACTCCACGGCCTTCGGCGGCGGGCGGACCGAGCGGTATGCGGTCTTCTCGATCGCGATCTGCCCGGAGCCGTCGATGTTCGACGCCGAGCGGGCCTGGGTCCGCGGCCTGTGGGACGCGCTGCAGCCGCACGCGAGCGGCATCGGCGGCTACGTGAACGGGATGACCGACCCGGACGAGGACCGGCTGCGGGCGTCGTACGGCGACAAGTACGACCGGCTCGCGCAGATCAAGGCGAAGTACGACCCGGACAACGTGTTCCACCGCAACCAGAACATCAAGCCGGCCTGACCGACGATCGTCCCATCTGCCTAGCTGACCCAGACCGTGGTGGGTTGGCCACCCGGATTCCGGGTGGCCAACCCACCCTCTGGTAGGTCAGCCAGGCAGATGGGGAGGGGTCAGATCGAGGCGGCGCCGTCGACGACCAGGACCTGACCGTTGATGTTGGTCTGGTCGAGCAGGAGCATGCGGACCACGGGGACGACCTCGTCGGGCTCGGTCAGGTGGCCGGTGGGGGTGCGCCGGACGATCTGGTCGAGCTGGGTCTGGCCCAGGACCGCGGACATCTCCGAGGCGAAGAAGCCGGGCGCGACGGCGTTCGCCAGCACGCGGCCGCCGAGTTCGCGGGCGAGCGACCGGGTGGCGGCGTCCATGCCGCCCTTTGTGGCGGAGTAGGCGACCAGACCCGGGTAGCCGCGCTGCGCACAGATCGAGGTGACGTTGACGATCCGGCCCTTCAGGCCCTTCGCGAGCATGCGGCGCAGCACGAAGCGGGTGAGAATCAGCGGCGACGTCAGGTTGGTCTGGATGATCTGCGCGAGCTGGTCGGCCGACGTGTGGACGTGCAGCGAGTCCTGGCCGATGGCGGCGTTGTTGACCAGACCGTCGATCGGTCCGAGCGCCGTCTCCACCGCCCGCACGAACGCCTGCCCGGCCTGGGCGTCGTTGATGTCGACGGAGCCGTAGTACAGGTGGTCCGGGTACTTCTCGCCGAGCGCCGTCAGCTCCGGCGTCACGGTCCGGGCGAACGCGGCGACCTTCAGGCCGTTGGTGAGCAGGTCGGTCACGATCGCGAGCCCGAGGCCGCGCGATCCTCCCGACACCAGCACGACCGACGCGGGCGGAATCATGCTTGGTTCAGACATCGCTCTTCAGGGTTTCCTTCTGCGGGATCTCGTCGAGGAAGGTGATCCGCCGCGGTACGCCGTAGTCCGGCAAACGGCTCGAGCACCACTGCACCAGGTCGTTGTGGGTGAGCGGACCCAACGTCGGATTCCGCACCACCTCGGCGGCCACCATCCGGCCGACCAGCGGCGCCCTGCGCGCGAACACGCGGGCCCACGCGACACCCGGGTGACCCATCAGCACATTGCGTACGACGCCGGCCGACACCTTCGACCCACCGACGTTGATCTCGTCGGTGTCCAACCGGCCAGTGATCAGCACCCGGTCACCGACGTACTCGATCCGGTCGCCGGTATGCACCGCACCGACCAGCCCCGCGCCATGATGCGGCGACCGGATGACGAGCTCGTCCCCGTCGGTCGAGAGGATCGGGCGGTCCGGGTCGGGTTTGCGGTCCAGCCACTCGCGCGGGAAGCCGGCCTTGCCGTCGTGCACCACGATCGACGCACCGACCTCGGAGGACGCATAGATCCAGGAGATCCGGGCCTTCGGGAAGATCTCTCGCAGCTGGTCGAGAATCGCCTGGTCGACCGGCTCACCACCGAGCGTGATCTGCTCCAGCGGTACGGCGGCCAACGCGTCCGCGTCACGGTAGATCGCCTGGCGCCAGAAGGTCGGCGTCCCGGAAGCCGCGGTGACTCCGTGGGTGGCGGCGATCGACGGCCAGTCCTCAAGCTCGTCCGGTTCGATCGCCACCACGCCCTGATCGGCGTGGGTCAGCGAGAGCGTGACGACCTGCCACCAGGCGTACGTGCCGGGTGAGTACGGCAGGAGCCAGGTGCGCGGCGGCTGGTCGCCGGTGACTGTGGTCAGCGACTCCAGGGTGTGACCGATCCGTTTCGGACGGCCGGTCGAACCGGAGGTGAGCAGCCAGGCACGGCCGGACTCCTCGACGCGCTTGAGCTTCGCCGGCGTCACTTCCCCATTGGGCAGAACGATGGCGAACCCGGACTCACCCAGCTCCTCCCGCATCCGGTTGTCGACGCGGGACGACGTGGCGACCAGGAGCTCAGTGCCGTGGACTGCGTGGTGACGCAACGCGGCGAGGGCGTCGGCGCCATTGTCGACCAGGACTGCAGCCGGTGAGGGCAGTTGCGGAAGTTTGTGCAGGGTCCGCCAGGTCAGGCTCTTCCCGGCGACGACCACTGTGTTGTCGTCACCGATGAGAGCGGTGGTCCGGCGCGGCGCGGTCACGCCGACTGAAGTTGCTCGATGAAGTCCAGCACATCGCCGACAGTGGCGATCCGGCGCAGCCCGGGGGCATCGAAGTTCAGCTCGGCCTCCAGCTCGTCCTCCACCCGGAGGGCCAGCTCGGAGAAGTCCAGCGACCGGAACCCGATCTCTCGCAGATCGGCGGTGTCGTCGCCCGGCAAGTTCTTTCCCTGCGCCGTCATCACCTCGCCCATCAACTCCCTGACCCTGCCACGCGCTATCGAACTCATGAGGCCAAAGCCTAGCTTGTGCGCTCGCCGGCTCGCGGTGGCTCCCGCGGCGGGGTGACGGCGCGACGCCGGACCAGGGATTTCAGTCGTTTGACCCGGCTGGAGATCTCCCAGCCGATCAGGGCGATCAGCGGGCTCGCGGCAGCGACGGCGGCAAGCAGAACCTCCTCGACCGGCAGACCGGCGATGTGGAGGGCGACCATCGAACCTCCCGAACCGTGCGAGAGCTGGGAGATTACTGAGTGTAAAGGGGATCGCGCCACGGGTAAACGTCTCGGGCGACTCCGGCGACCCATACACTTCACCGGTGACCACACCTGGCCGGGGGACGCGCGTGGCCGCGATGGTGAGCCTGCCGGTGCTTCCGCTGGCGTGGTTCGTCGCCTTGCAGGAGCATCCGCCCTGGATGCCGGCCGCGTATCTCGGCTACCTCCTGATCATCATCGCTATACCGGGCACGATGTTCTGGCGACGGCTCACCGGCGGGACCGGATGGTTCTTGGCGGACGCAGTACTGGGGACGGCGTTCGGACTGGCTGTCGAAACGCTGCTCTACCCGATCGGGATGCTGTTCAAGATGCCGTTCGCGGCGCTGCTGATGCCTGCGCTGGCGGTCGGGGTGTACCGCGCGCTGCCACGGCGCAAGCTGCCCGAGCGGCCCACGCCATGGTGGGCGACGGCCGGTGTGATGGTCGCGGTCGGCGTTGCGGCGGCGTGGTTCGTGCGGGTCGGCTCACAGCTCATTCCGCTCAACGGCGCGAGTGCACTGCGGCCGAACTCCGACGCACCGCACAACCTCGCGCTGGCCGGTGAGCTCACGCACCACTTCCCGCCGAAGGTCCCCTCTGCGGACGGGAAATGGCTGACCAGCCACTGGGCGGCGTACGACCAGATCGCCTCGTCGCACTGGCTCACGAACATCCCTCTCGACGTTCTGACGCACCGGATCGCACCGTTCGCCTGGATCCTGCTGACCGTGCTGGGTGCTGCGGCCGTTGGCATGCTGTTCACCGGTCGCGCTGTCGCAGCGCCGATCGCAGCTGGGCTGACGGTGGTCGCCGGGGACCTCACTGCCTGGCCGTGGGCTGTGTCTGACCGTGTCCTCACCGAGAGCCCGTTCTCGCTCGGTCAGCTGACCAACCCGCCGCAGGCGTTCTCCACAGTGCTGTTGCTGCCGCTCATCGCGGTGACCACCTTGCTTCTACGCCGCAAGCCCGGCCAGACGCGCGGTCAGCTGTTCCGGCTGTTCGTCACGGCCGGTGTGCTCATCGCGGCCCTCGCCCTCACGAAGGCGACGACTCTCCCGATCTACGCCGCCGGACTGGCGGCAGCGTGGGTCTATCTGACTGTCCGGGCCGGGCGTCTCAACCTCCGCGCGCTGGTGCTCGGTGTGAGCGTTGCGGCGGCCTACGTACTGACCTTCTTCGTCGTACTGGGCGGCGCAGTGTCCAGCGTCCTCTTCAAGCCGGGTACGACGTTCGACCAGCTGGCCGACCGGATGGGCGGCGGGTCCGCGGTCGCGGTGATCGGTGCTGTTGTCGTGATCGGTTGGGTCAAGCCTGCCGTCGGCGCGCTGCTGATCAAGCGACGCGTGCAGCGCGATCCGATGCCGGTGTTCCTCGTCGTCGGCTTCCTTGCCGCGATCGTGGCTGCGGCAGTGCTGTCCGACGACGGACTGACTCAGCTGTACTTCGTCCGCACCGGCTTCATCTACGGCGTTCTGCTGGCCACCTGGGGTCTGGCGTCGCTGGATCGCCGGCAATTCACCATCGCGGGCGTTGCACTCCTCATCGGGGTCGCCGCGATCTATTGGGGTCGCTACCGGTCGGACGACGCGTGTACGTCGGCCAACTGCTTCGGTCAGGGCCTGGCGGTCGCACTGGTCATCGCAGCGATCGGCATCGGCGTCTTCGGGCTCGTCCTGCGCGGCTCACGTCGTACCTGGGCTCTCATCGCCGTCGCGGTGCTGCTGGGTACGACCGTGTCGCCGACGGTGGTGTCGCTGCGGAAGTTCGCCACGCCACCGCTGACGGAGTACGAGTCGATCGCACCGGGCGGGATCGACGCGGCGCGGTTCATCCGACGGAACTCGGGGTCCGACGACCTGATCGCCACCAACCTGCACTGCCACCGCGCCCGCGCCTCGCACTGCCTCACCGGCTCGTACTGGATCTCCGGGTACGCCGAACGCCGGGTGCTCGTGCAGGGCTGGGCCTACCAGACCAGAGTGGACGATACATACCCGGACGGCGTGCAGAGCAAGTACTGGGACGAGGAGACCCTCCGGCTGAACGACGAGGTGTTCACGGACCCCACGCGGGAGAACCTGGAGACACTGCGGACCAAGTACGGCGTGCAGTGGCTGCTGCTGGACGAACGCGTCAGCGCACCGCCGAAGAACCTGGACCGCCTGACCGAGCTCCGCTTCCAGTACGGCTCGGTCCGCGTCTACCAGCTCTACCCACCGCCGCCGGCCAACCCGTTCCCGTCCCAGAGCCCATCGCCCACGGGCACCCCGTCACAGACGCCAGGCTTCCCGACCGGCACCCCGAGCTTCCCGACCGGCACCCCGAGCTTCCCGACAGGCACCCCGAGCTTCCCGACGGGGACCCCCAGCTTCCCCACCGGGACCTCGAGCTTCCCGACGCAAACGCCCAGCTTCCCCACGCAGACCTTTCCCACGCAGAGCTTCCCGACCGGGACCTTCCCGACGCAGACTCCCTGACCGTCAGCGCAGGGACACGGCCGGGATCGGCACGCTCTGGTTGGCGAGGCGGTCCAGGGCGGTGACCGAGTACAGGTACTTCGTGCCAGGCGTCGCCGACGTGTCCAGGTAGGACTGCTCTGCGCCGCTCGACCGGACCGTGGCGATCAGGTTGCGAGCGTCGTTGTCCGGGCAGTGGTCGCCACCCAGCAGCTCACGCCGGTAGATCGCGTACGACGTGGTGTCACCCGACGTACGGCCCCACTTGACCTGTACGCCGCTACCCGTCCGTGTGGCCTGGACTGCATGGACCGGGAGCGGTGCACGCGAGTCGAGCGCCGGCATGGCCGGAATCAGCGCCGGACGGGTGTACCAGGTGTTGTTGAGCAGTGTGGTCGCCCCGAGCCGGTCAGCGCGGACGTCCTTCGCGGAGAAGTAGATGTTGCCCTTCACCTCGGGGATCGCACTGTCGAACGCCAGGTGGTCACTCAGCTCGAGCGGATCCGCCCAGTCCGGCGACTGGGTCGACGTACCGACCTTGTACGTCGCCTCGCCGATGTACAGATGCACATGGGTGCCGCGGACCTGATCGGCCCACCACGGGACGATCTTGTTGTAGTCGGCCGGCGCGAACCCACCGGCCCAGTAGACCTGCGGGACGATGTAGTCGATCCACTCCTCGCGGACCCACTTCCGGGTGTCCGCCGCGAGGTCGTCGTACGTCTGCACGCCGGCGGTGGTGTCGGTGCCCTCCGGGTCGGTCGCCTTGTTCCGCCAGACCGCGAACGGCGAGATGCCGAACTTCACCCACGGCTTGATCGCCTTGATCTTCTGGCCCAGCTCCTGGATCAGCAGGTCGATGTTGTTCCGCCGCCAGTCCTGCAGGTTGGAGAAGCCGGCGCCGTACTGCGCGAACGTCGCGGCGTCGTCGAAGACCTGGCCCGCCACCGGGTACGGGTAGAAGTAGTCGTCGAAGTGGACGCCGTCGATGTCGTAGCGCGAGACCGCGTCCATGATCGCGTCCTCGACCAGCTTGCGGGCGGCCGGAATGCCGGGGTTGTAGTACAGCTTGCCGCCGTACGAGACGACCCAGTCCGGGTGCTGGCGCGCCGGGTGCTCGGGCACCAGCGCGTTGATGTCGGTGCCCATCGACAGCCGATAGGGGTTGAACCAGGCGTGCAGCTCGAGGTTCCGCTTGTGCGCCTCGGCCACGGCGAAGGCCAGCGGGTCGTAGCCGGGGTCGCCGCCCTGATGGCCGGTCAGGTACTGCGACCAGGGCTCGACCGTGGACGGCCAGAAGGCGTCGGCGGTCGGGCGGACCTGCAGTATGACGGCGTTGTGGTGCTGACGGACCGCGTCGTCGAACCAGCCGATCAGCTCCGCCTGCTGCTGTGCCGGGGTCAGACCGGTCTTCGACGGCCAGTCGATGTTGACCACCGACGCGACCCAGCTCGCGCGGAACTGCCGGAGCGGCGTGGCCGGGTTCGCCACGCATTGACTCCCGTCCGCGGACGCCGCAGGCGCGGCTGACGCCGTACCGGACAACCCGCTCAGCAGCAGCCCTGCCGTGGCACCGAGGACACCCATGACTCGCCAGACTCTCATGTCACTCTCCGACTATCGCTCCGGACGAAGTGGAAAGATGTTTACACATCAAGGCGCTCCAGAGAAGACGCTAGGTTGGGTGCATGCTGCGCGCCGCGACCCAGGACGACCTCGACACCATCCGCCGGCTCCGCAACCAGCAGGCCAACCGCGAGGTCAGCATCAATTCGCACGAGATCTCCGCGGACGAACACGCTGCGTGGTGGGCGAAGACCTCGGCCGACCCGAGCCGCCGGGTGCTGATCTACGAGCGCGCCGGGACGACGGCCGGTGTGGTGAACTTCTTCGACATCGAAGGATCCACTGCCGCCTGGGGGTTCTTCCTCGACGCCGACGGCCTGGCCGAGCGGGGTGAGACCCTGCCGGCCTGGATCGAGGTGATGCGCGATGCGGCGTCGTACGCGTTCGACGACCTGGGCCTCGATGTGCTCACCGGCGAGGTGCTGGAGCACAATACGGTGGTGCGGCAGATGAACCGGCGGTTTCGCTTCACCGAGGGGACGCCAGAGGTCCGGTCCGCAGACGGTCGCGAGGTCACCGTGATTCCGATCAGCCTGCGCAAGCAGGACCGACGACACCAGAGGACGTCATGAACACCACCATCGAGATCGGCGGAGTGCCGGTCGGGCCGGACCACCAGCCGTTCGTCATCGCGGAGATGTCCGGGAACCACAACGGTGATCTCGAGCGGGCGAAGGACATCGTCAGGGCGGTGGCGGAGTCGGGCGCGCAGGCGCTGAAGCTGCAGACGTACACGGCGGACACGATGACGCTCGACGTCGACCTGCCGGCGTTCCGGCTGCCGTCGGAGCATGAGCTGTGGAGTGACGCGCGGCTGTACGACCTCTACGACGAGGCACACACACCGTGGGCCTGGCACGAGCCGATCTTCGACCTGGCGACGTCGCTGGGCATGGTGGCGTTCTCGTCGGCCTTCGACCGGACCGCGATCGACTTCCTGGAGAAGCTGAACGTCCCGGCGTACAAGGTCGCCTCGAACGAGATCGGCGACCTGCCGCTGGTCCGCGGGATGGCGGAGACCGGCAAGCCGATCATCATCTCCACCGGCTCGGCGACGCTCACCGACATCGACGCCGCGGTCCGCGCGGCCCGCTCCACCGGCAACGAGCAGATCATCGTCCTGTCGTGTACAGCGAGCTACCCGGCTCCGCCCGAGCAGTCCAACCTGCGCGCGATTCCGGTCCTGCGCGACGCCCTCGGCGTACAGGTCGGTCTCTCCGACCACACCATGGGCATCGGCGCCGCCATCGCCGCAGTCGCGCTCGGTGCCACCGTCATCGAGAAGCACGTCACCCTCAAGCGCGCCGACGGCGGCGTCGATTCCGCCTTCTCCCTCGAGCCGGGTGAGCTGGAGGCGCTCGTCGAGAACACCCGCGTCGCCCAGCTGGCGCTCGGCGAACCGATCATCGGTCCGAAGCAGGCCGAGCAGAACGTCCTCCGCTTCCGCCGGTCGCTCTACGTCACCCGGGACGTCAAGGCCGGCGAGCGGGTTGCCGTCGACAACGTCCGCTCGGTGCGACCGGCCGGCGGCCTGCCGCCGGACGCCTTCGGCTCGGTCGAGGGCCGTGAGTTCCGCGTCGACGCACCGGAGGGCACCCCGCTCACCTGGGACATCCTCTGAGCATTCACGCCGTGCCCAGCTTGTTCTTCAGTTGGCGCTTCACCTTGCCGGCGAACGTCCGCGGATTGCGGATCTGCGCGACGTTGCGAACCAGCTTGACCGCGGCGTACGCGCGGGACTTCCGCAGCCTGGCGTGCTCGGCGTTCACCGCCTGTACCTGGATGCGCAGCTCGCGGATCCGGGTCTCCCGAGTCTTCAGTGCCTTGTCCCGGAAATTGAGCGTACGTTCCAGGCCGAAGATCTGACCCTTCAGCTCGTAGACCTCGTGCGCGGCCCGCTCGGCCGCCGCGAGCGCCGTGCGGACGTCCGGCGTCTGCGACGCGTCGGCCGGGATGCCCACCGCGGCGGCCAGCGCGCCGGCCAACTCCTTGCCGCGGGCAACATACTCGACGGAGGCCGGCGGCGTGTCCGGGCCGGTGGCCGGCGTTGGCCCGACCGGTTCGATACCGGACATCGCCACCCAGGCGGCGACCAGGTCGTCGCCGACCACCCACGGTGGCCACGGGTGCCGGCGGTGGCCGCCGATCAGCCGATCGTGGAACCGGGACCACGCGGCGGCCAGCCGGTCTTTGCCGGTCTCCTCGGCGGCGGTCGTCCAGGCGGAGATCCCGAACCCGAAGCTTTCGCCGTCGACGACCACGTCGTCCCAGCGCAGCAGCACCCGCGAATCGGTCTGTGACCGGGCCCAGTCGCCGAGCCGTGCGGCCAGGTCGCGGAAGCTCGGGACGTCCTCGGCGGCGGCCAGCCGAATCAGTTGCGTCTCGACGGTGACCCCACCCGGCACCCTGGCCGGCACCGCGGACGCGTCGAAGATCACACCGGCGATCTCCGCACCACCGCCGGTGACGCTGACGGACCAACCATCGCTTTCGGGATCGGCGGTCAGCAGGGCTTCCTGCCCCGGCGTCTGCGCGTACACGGCGTGCTTCGGCGCCGCGCCCGCCACTGCGATCCACCCACCCGCGGTCGATGCCAGCAGACCGGCGCGCGCGGCCGCCTCCGCACCCTCGGCCACCGGCGCGAGCAGCGGTACGACGGCGGCTGACGCCTCGAGCGCCTCGACCGCGATCCGCGTAGGCAGCTGACCTGGGCGAGCGGCCGCGGCGACGTCGGCCGCGATCAGTGCCGACGGGGTCTCATCCACCGAGAAGGCCGCGTACGCCGCGACATCCGTGCCGAGCCCGACCCGCTCGAGCGACTCGGCGAGTTGCGCGACGGAGACCGGCCGGGACGGGTCGTCGTGCAGCGGACGCCACTCGTCGTCAGCGTGCCGCTGATCGGCAGGGCGACGGTCGAGCAGGTTCACCAGCGAGAACTCGTTCTCGAGACCCAGTACCAGCACGCCCTGCGGCGACATCACGGCGGCGAGCGCGTCCAGCCGCTGCTGCCAGCTCAGGTCGTCGCTGTCGTAGCCGAGTACCCGGTCGAGCCCGTCGGCCGCCACGATCACGTCGTACGTCGGGACACCGGCTGCGATCAGGCCGTCGAGCGCACCCGCGATGACCTGGAGCCGGTCACCGAACTTCTCACTCAGCTCGCCCGCGTCGGATACCGAGCGGACCAGCAGGGTCGTCGGTCCGGACCTGGCCAGCACGGCTTCGATCAGGTCGGCGCCGTGCGGGCCGAGGACGAGTGTGCGTGCGTCGAGCAGCACGTCAGTCAGCAGTGTGCGCAGAACCAGCCCGCCAACGGCCTTCCGCTTTCCGGAGTAGTCGCTCCACGGCTGCATCTCGCCGCGGACCACTTCGACGGCCAACTGGTTCTCAGACACGCTCTCTCCAATCGAACAGCATTCGCATCTCCTGGGGCGGCATCATCCACGGCACCCCGAGCTCCAGATCGGTGGTCGCCCGAGCGGCCTCCAGGTCGAGTTCCTTGCCGAGCATCTCCGGCCACAGCCGCGCGATCCGGTTGTCACCGCCGAACAGCGGGTTCTCGCCCTCCATCGCCATCGGGTCGCCGTACACGGCCGCATCGCAGCCGGCCGCGATGCCGTAGAAGATCGCGGTGGACAGCCGGTTCGCGGCCACCCGCTTGTGCTTGCGCAACTCGGCCAACTGCTTGTAGAGGAACTTCGGATCGGTGCCCTCGTAGGAGAAGCCTCGGCGGCCGAACGAGACCACCCGGAAGCCGGCGTCCTCATAGAACCTGCGGATCTCCGGCCGCTCGTACTCGGTGTAGTACAGGCTGAAGGTGACCGGACCGGTCTCCGTCTCGCGGATCTCGTCGATCAGCCCCTTGTGGTCGCCCCGGATCTTGCCGCCCTCCCAGCCGTGGAAGAGGAACCACAGGGTGCCC
Organism: Kribbella pittospori; assembly: GCF_004331465.1. Taxonomy (GTDB): domain Bacteria; phylum Actinomycetota; class Actinomycetes; order Propionibacteriales; family Kribbellaceae; genus Kribbella; species Kribbella pittospori. The sequence goes on along the minus strand of NZ_SJKB01000009.1, from coordinate 140,874 downwards.
TCGCGCTTGTCCTGCGGCACCACAACCGGCTCGGGCTCCATGTCCAGGAGATACAGGAACGGCGCACCGATGCTGTGGTAGTTCCGCCGGCCGAGCGCGTGGCCACGGCGGCGCGGGGCGTCGCTCCAGGTGAACCGGAAGGCGCCGTCGTAGAACTCGTGTACCGGGTTCCAGCCGTCGCCGATGTTCCAGCCGTGCTGGAGGTAGCCGCGCAGCCGCGGTGGGTACTCGTCGTCCAGACCGGCATATCGGGCGAGGATGTGCGCCTGGCCGTAGTAGTGGTTGTGGTGGTGCATCAGCGAACCTCGAGGTGAAGGGTCCCCGCGTGCGGACGCAGCGCCGCGATGTGGCCGTCCTGCTCCGCGTCGATCGGCAGCCGGCTGGACAGGAACGGCTCGCACTGCACGGCGCGCGCCGACCCGTCCGGCGAGGCCGCGAAGAGGATCCAGTCCGCCAGGCTGGCCAGCGGATCGGTGGCGTTGGCGACCGCGTTCTCCGGAATCAGCTCGGACAGCGTCACCGCGGCGGTCCAGCGGCCGTCCTGCTCGGCCGGCCGGCACTGCACGTCGAGATGGTCGTCGGAGTCGTCCAGATAGCGCCGCCAATGGAACTCGTAGCCGTCGCCGTCCAGCGCCGGGCCGCTGATGCGCAGCTCCTTACCATTGCTGCCAGCAACAATCTCGGCGTCCTCGGCGGGTAGTCGCAGCGGCGCTTCGTGCAGGTTCACGTAGCCACCCACGGACCGGGTCAGCGTGACCAACCGGTCCTGCTCGAGGTGGTGGATCGCCCGCGGACGGGCGGTCCACAACAGCAGCCGCTCCTCGCCGTCGACACCGATCAGCCGGAAGGCCCGGATGGTGCGCTGGGTGAACGGGTCGTCGGGATTGGCATCCTCGATGATCGACTGGATCGGGATCCGCACCGCGAAGTCCCGTCCGTCGCCGCTCAGCGTGACCGGCAGAACCGTGTCCTGATCGGCCAGCGGGCGACTGATCCGCAGCTTCGGCTCGTCGAGCTCGGCCGGCACCCGGCCCCGCAGCACCAACGCGTCGGCGGTGTGCTCGGCGGCGGTGAGCCGGCAGCAGTCAACCATCGTGCGGAGCACGAACGCACCGTCGGCGCCCTGGCCGGGCTGCACCCAGCTCGTCGCGTCGATCCACGCCCCTGGCGCCCAGGCGGGACTGCCGGGCCGCAGGCCGCCGAGCTTGCCGTGCCGGCGCAGCCGGCCGGACCACAGCCGGACCACGAAGTGCGCCGGCGCCGCGGCCTGCTTCAGCGTCGCCAGCAGCGCCTTGTCGATCCGTGCCTCGAATCCGGCCAGGGCTGGGTCGCCGTGGGTGTCGATCGCCTCGAACCGGCGGACCGCGAGCTCTGTCTCCACACCGGCGACGACCAGCGCGATCCGCAGGCTGGACGACGCCTTGATCTCCAGGTGCCGGATCTCCGCCGTGCCTTTGACCGACAGCGAGCCGTCCTCGAGCCAGGCGACGTGCTGGACACTGGTGGCCAGCGACAGCTCCTTCTTCGGCAGCCGGTACAGCTCCTTCGGCACCGAGCTCCGCTGGTCCTGCACACCGGGGTAGTTGTGCTCGAGCAGCCAGGGGCGGCCACGCCGGGGCAGCGCGCGGGCTCCCCCGCGCAGGCCGCCGTCGCCGCGGAACCGGGCCAGCCGACGGAGCAGGTCGACGTCGCCCGCCTCGAGCGCGGAATGCTGGATCCGGTCGTAGCCGTGCGCTCCCACCAGCTCGGAGTCGTCCAGCCGGTCCATCAGCCGCCGGGCGAGCTTGAGCAGGTTCTCCTCTTCCTCCGGTGGCGCCGCGCCGAACGCCATCATCAGCGTCAGCAGGTCGATCTGGGTGAAGTGCGCGTGCACGCGGCGACGCACCTCGCGCAGGCTCTGCTGCCCCTCGACCAGGTCCATCACCAGCTCGGCGGAGCGGACCCGGTCCTCGAGGTTGCCGAGCTGGAACTTCTGCTGGGTGATCGACTCGCCGGACTCACGTTCGCGCCAGTAGTAGACCGGCACGGCCAGCGCGTCGACGGTCACGGCATCCAGGTGCGCCTTCAGCGTCACCGGGTAGTCCTCGTACCGGATCGCCGGGAAGTCGTAGCCGTACTCGTCCCAGAACGACCGCCGATACACCTTGTTCCAGACCATCCGGTCCAGGACCAGGTCCGCGGTTTCGGTCACATGGGTGGCGATCCGGTTCTGCGCGAACGGCAGCCGATGGATCCAGGACGGCCGGACGCCGGAGGTGTTGTTGAACCGGCGCGCGTTCCCGCCGGCGAAGGAGGACCCGGTCTTGTCGAGGGTGCGAATCAGCTTCTCGAAGCCGTGCCGGGACACCAGGTCGTCGCTGTCGACGAAGGTGAGGTACTCGCCCTGCGCGTGCCGTACGCCGGTGTTGCGGGCCGGGCCCAGCCCTTGGTTCTCCTGCTCGATCATCCGGAACCGGCTGTCCCGGGCGCAGAACTCCTTCGCGATCGTGGCGCTGTGGTCGGGTGACCCGTCGTCGACCAGGATCGCCTCGAAATCGGTCCAGGTCTGGCGGGCGATCGAGTCCAGACAGTCGCCGATGTACTCACCAACTTTGTAGAAGGGCACCACCACGGTCAGTCGCGGCGTCACGCCGGCAAGTCTCCCCTCACTGCATGTTTACGCGATGTGCCCCCCGAGGCACTCTACGAAGCGGCAACGAAGGTGACCCGTCAGAAGTTATGGGTGGATTCGAATCCGTGGCAGGCCCAGACCCGCTAGGAGCTGCGGCGCACTGCGCACAGGCGCGCGCCGCCGGGCGCGACAATCTACGAAATCAGCTGCAAGAACGCGTCGGCGACCCGGGACCGGCCCTGGCCGTCGACCAGCTTCCACCCCACGGCGGCTACCCGGGCACGTTCCACGGGGTCCAGCAGCAGCCGGCGGAGTACCGCGGCAGCGGCTGACGGGTCGACCTTGAGGTCGGACAGGACGCCGACGTCGATCGCGGCGCCGGTGGCAACCGTTCGTTCGTAACCCATCACCTGGTTGTCGACGACGCAGACCAGCCCCGCGGTGGCCCCGAGACACAACAGCTCCCAGGTCGAGGTCCCCGAGGCGCTGAGCACGAGGTCCGACGCGACCACGGCCTTGGCCAGCTCGGACGTCGGCCCGATCACCTCGACGTGCTGGCCTGGTGCCAGGGCCACCGTGCGGATCGCGTCGGCGAGGTCGTCATCCGGCGCGACCACTAGCCCCTCGAACGGAACGCCGCTCATTGCGAGCGCACGGACGACGTGCGGGCCGGCGCCGAACGCGTCGGTCCCGCCGAAGAATGCGAACACCTTGGGAACCCCGTGCTCGCGCGGCTGCGGCGGCGCGGCGGCGCGGAGCTGGAGAATCTCGTTGCGCAGCAGGACGTAGTCGAGGCCGGCGAGCCGGGTGGAGGCCTCCGGCAGAAGCGGGCGGTCCAGTTCGGCTCCCAGGTTCTGGTCGACGAAGACGTCCGCCTCGGCGCCGCGCAGGTCGCCGTCGACGATCGCGAGGGTCGGCAGACCGGACTTGCGGACGGCGGTGAACACCTCGGCGTCCAGGTCGTAGGAGTCGAACACCACGGCGTCGAGTCGCAACCGCGCGAAGAGGTCGAGGTGCTCCTGTGGCGACCGGACCGCCGGTTCGACCTGGATCCCCCGTCTCCGGATCTGCTCGTCCGCCCACGGCACCGTGTGGCTGTCGCAGACGAAGACAAGCTCCGCCCCGCGTGCGCCCAGCTCCTCCGCCAGCGCCAGACTCCGCATCACATGCCCGATCCCCCGCTGGGGGCCAACATCACACCTGACGCCGACGCGCACGGTCACCCCCGGGCCGTATCAGGTCCGCCGGGCGCGCCGTGCACGTGGTCTTCGTGGGCAATGGTCTGGTCGGACAGCACACGGACGTGGTCGAGATCCACCAGGCCGGCGTCCTCGACGACGATCGGGCGGCGTCCTTCCCGGGGCGGGCGGCCGTTGACCACGAGCGGCAGCGTCCGGACTGTCACGTCGCGCAGGACGAGGTCGGTGTACGCACGAGTGGTGACGGTGCCGTCGACCTCGCTCCGGCCCCAGCCCGCGACCCGGATGGCGTAGAGGTCGCCGCACCAGCCGATGTCACAGCCGCGGATCGACAGGCGTTCGTTGATGCCCGAGCCGGCACCCTTCTCGTGGTACCGGTCGGTGTTGTCCCCGGGCAACAACCGGAATCCGATCTCGACCCGCTCGCACCGCACGTCGCGCACCTCGACATCGTGTACCGAGCTGAGACAGAACGCCTCGAAGGCGTCGTGCACCCGCAGGCCTTCCACCTGAAAGTGGTGCGGGTGCAGCGAGTGTCCGGTGATGTCGTTCACGGCCGCGCCGACGGCACCCCAGTGCGCCATGATGGCGGTGCCGCCCCCGTGCACCTCGAGGTCCGCGCATCGCACGTCCCGGACAGCGCCGATCAGCGTGATGTTGTTCGCCGGACACCGGCCGGCACGACGGATCACCACCCGTTCCACGGTGATCCGTTCGATCCACTCCGGCTTCTCGGTGTAGAAGTACCGGCCGATCGTGATGGCGGTCCATTCCGCCCCGTCGTGCGGACCAGGCGTGGCGTCCGGGAGCTCGAGGGTCAGGTCGGTGACCGAAACGCCCGATCCGAGAACATGGATCAGCGGCGATTCCTCGGCCTCCGCCCGCCACAACGTCGTACCGGAGCCGCAGAGGCACCAGGAATCGGTGAGTACCAGCCCTCCGCTGATCGGGTAGGACCCGGTCGGAAGGACCACGCGGCCGGGTTCGGAGCCACTCAGCAGGCCTCGGAGCAGCGCACCGTTCTGATCCCCGTCGCCAGTGAGTCGCGGCCGGTACTCGGCGACCATCAGGACTCGGTCTCGACGAGATCCCAGCGCACTGTTTTGTCGTCGACGCCTGGCACCCCGCGCAGGCTCGACGGGTCGATCGACAGCCGGACCAGGGCCGGGACTCTCAGTGGACCATCGGTGACGATCTCGATCTCAGCTCCCGGACGTGCCCGCACCTGCACGCCGGGCGTCGCACCGGCTCCGATCCCGGCCAGCTCCACCTGCACGAGGTTCCTGCTGACCAGGTCGACCATCACATCGGCGAGGGGGTTGCGCGCCAAGGCTCGCGGAACCGAAAGGGAAGCGCTCACCCAGGACATGGAGCGGGCGGACAACCGCCGCTTGGCGGCTCGTCGAAGCCTGCGCTTGAGACCTGCCACCCGCCGGCGCGCTGTGCGCGCAGCCGGAACGGCGGCAACCGGCACGACCCAGCGGGCGGCACGTCTGGCCCCGCGTTTGAGCCTCTGCTTGGCGTCGAGCGACGTGCTCGGCCAGCTGTCGATCGGCTCGCCCACCGGGTCGACGAGCGGCGCGAACTTGGTCCGGGGCCCCGGCAGCACCGGATCCACCAGAGTCGCGTGAGCGATCCAGCGCCGTGGCTCGTCGCGGTCGCCCGGATTGGCCACGAAGTACCCCGCGCCGAGCGTCAGTCTGCCGTTCCCCGGGTCGGGCGGCAGGGTGCCGGTGGAGACCAGGCCGATCTCGCGATCGCCTTCCACCTCGGCGAAATCGATCAGGTCCATCATGATGCCGACCGAACCGGCAGGCACGGCGGATGCCCACGCCGGCCGGCCCGTGTCGATGCTGATCATCTCGAAGACGAACAGTCCCTCCGCAGTCAACTCCTCCGGCTGCAGATCGAAGCAGACGACCCCGGTCGCCGCTCTGTGGAAATCCACTGCCGGCCGGATCAGCAGCGCGGCGCCGCGGGTCTTGCCCTGCGAACGGACCAGCACCAGCCGAGGCGCACCGGCACCACGGACCGGCCCTGGCGTCGTGACGCGTTGTTCCCACCAGCCCAGCGACATGCTGTCGAAGCGGAAGTGCGCGGTGACCCGGACCGGACGGCCGGTCGGCCGGACCTTGACGCCGAGCAGTGCCGGCGAGGCGATGAAACGGCCGATCACGGCATTACCGCGGACCATCTGGTCGACAGTGGTCAGCTCGGGGGCCGCACCGGAGCGGAGTTCGCCTGGCAGCGCGAGCGGCTCGATCATCCGGTCGTACGCGGTCTGGAAGTGCGGCGTCGTGAAAGTTCTGGTCACAGCTCGCTCACTCCCCCCAGCGCCAGGGCGAACTCCTCGGCCGGCAACGTCATGTCGATACGGGTCAGGAAAGGATCCTTACGGGCCCACATCCGGCGGACTGCGGTGAACGCCGGGTCGGCGTCTGCCTCGACATGCCGCATCGACACCCTGACCGCGCGCAGCAACTGCTCGCTCCGGCCCATCTCCCAGGGCTGTACCAGTTGGGTCGAGACATCCGCTCCGCTGCGGTAGAACCACGCCCAGAGCCGGGCGCGCTCGATCTGCTCCTCGGTGATCAGCGGGCGCCCGGCCAGCAGGCTCTCGATCGATTCGTCCAGCCGCTTCCAGTAGTCGCCGGCGTCGTCGGCCACGATCGTGAACCCGCACTGGCTCCACTCCGACCAGCCCGCCTGGATCGCCGGGATTCCGAACGCGGGCAACTCGTTACTGATGCTGCCTCGGACCGTGACGCCGAGGTCGACCAGGCTCCACATCACGTTCTTGCTCAGCTCGAGGCTGGGCAGGAAGGCCAGCGGTGAGCCGGCGAGCCGCTCCTTCAGGCTGTCGAAGAAACCGGTCGAGTCGTACAGGCCCTGATTCGGGTGGTCGAGGAACAGCCAGTTCACGTCCGCACGCTTGGTCGCGTACTCCGCCGTCGCCTCGTACCAGGCGGCGAGGTCGTCGAAGATCTCGACGTTCGTCCGGGGCGCGTCGGAAATCGCGTGGTTGAACACCGCGACCACCGGCTTGTCGGGATCGAAGCCGAACCTCGCCAGGGCGTGCTCACGAAGCGACAGCCGATCCTCGGGGGTTTGCAACTCGATCGCCGCCATCGCGCCACCACGCCACCACGCCGGCCTCCCCCAGTCGCCCTTCACCCGCCAGGCGCTCAGCTCGGCGCTGGACCGCAACCTGTCCCGGTTCGACCAGACGTACTGCTCGAAGAACTCCCCGATCTGATGGGTGAGCTCGGCCCGGAAGGTTGCCGCACCGCGCCGCTTCTCGGGGAAGAGCGCATACGCCTTGAGGGTGCCCGTGCTCTGGACGTGCACCGTCGGTACGTTGAACCGGGTGGCCGTCTCGACCGCCAGCCCCCAATGGTTGTAGTCGACGTGGCTGGTCACCAGGGCGACCGGGTCGAGGCCGGTGAAGAGGGCATCGTAGATGTTCGAGAACTGCTCGCTCCGCTGCCGGACCTCGGCGTACTTCGCGCCGGCGCGAATCTCGTCGGTCACCTGCGGAATCTTGAGCACCCGGCTGAGCGTCGCGCGGACGATCTCGTCCAGCACGGCCGGCTCGATGCCCGACCCGGCAACCGGCAGGTCCTTCCCGGCAACGTGCAGATCGCCAGGCACGCGATCGGCGATCCGGCTGTCCACCAGGTCGTGGATGTCGATCACGTCGACCGCGCCGTACGCGCGCGAGATCGCCGACAGCACACCGGAGTCGAAGAACGTCCAGAGGATCTCGTTCCAGTCGTCGTCCGCGCCGGTGAAGACGACCAGCTTGGCCGGAATGAACCGCCGCAGAGCGTTCGCAACCGTGAGGTTTCGCAAGGTGACGCGGATGTCCTGGCTCATCGCTTCGACCAGGATCACCCGCTCGCCACCGGGCAGCAGGTTCCGTTGCCAGAACTCGAGGGCAGTCGTGCAGAACTGCGGAAACTCCGCAGTGTCCGTGAGACTTTTTTGAACCTGGATCGGGGCTGTCACCACAGAGTTATACCAACTACGGCGGGGCACGCGGTCACCCGGGCGCAACCCGGCCGCCCAGGCGAGCCCTCGCCGGCGAACCGCCGGGGGCGAGGCAACCGTGCTGAACTAAGCCAGTGACCACCGCACAATCAGGCACGACGGCGATCCCCCCACCGGAACCGCCCGTTGTCACGGGTCCTGGCTCGCCCGGTCCGGCGATCGTCGGACGGATGGTTCCTTGGTTGCTTCCGGTGGTGGCCGGCATCGGCGGGCTGCTTGTGATCGACGTGCGCTTGGCGGCCGTGCTCGCCTACTTGGTCTATTTCGGCTGCTGCGTCGTCCTGCCCGGCGTACTGCTGCTGCGGGCCGCGTGGCGAAGCAGCGGCAACTGGGCCGAGGACGTCGGCTTGGGTGCAGCGGTCGGAATGGCCCACCAATTGCTGGGCTGGGCGATCTTCACGGCTCTGGGGCAGCAAACCTGGCTGGTCGTCTGGCCGATGCTCGTCCTGGCCGTCTTCGCGGTACTGCCTCGGCTGCGGCAGTGCTGGCGGATCGCGACGCCGGCTCCGCTGCCGGTGGCATGGTCCTGGGGTCTGGCGAGCTGCGCGACCTTGCTGGTCGCCTTCGTCACCTTCACTTCACTGTCCGACCACAAGCCGCCGCCGGACGGAACGTCCTATTACCAGGACCTGCTGTTCCACCTGTCGATGGTGAACGAGCTGATGCGGTCGGTGCCGCCGCAATTGCCGCAGGTGGCCGGTGAACCGCTGCAGTACCACTGGTTCGCCAACGCCGACATGGCCGGCGCGGCGGACATCACTCGACTCTCGCCCGCCTTGGTGTACTTCCGGCTCTGGCTGCTGCCGCAGGCGGTTGTCGTGCTGCTCGTGTGCGCGTCCCTGGCCCGGCAGGTCAGCAAGGTGTGGTGGACCGGAGTGCTGGCTGCACTGATCGTCGTGCCTACCGGATCCGCGAGTCTGCTCAGCCCTTCCACGACCTTCAGCCTCGTCACCGGAACCGCGGCGGCGATCTTCCTCGTCGACGCCCTGTTCCGTCGCAGCGGCGGCCGAGGCGCCTGGGTGCTCGCTGCGGCGTTGGCGGTCATCGCCGGTGGATCGAAACCGTCGACCTTGCCCCTCCTGATCGGCGGCGTCGGACTGGCCGCGCTGTTCGTCCTGATCCGGGACCGGAAGCTGCTGTGGCGTTCGACCGGCGCGGGCCTGATCCTGATGCTCGCCATGCTCGGCACCTTGCGCTTCATCGCCGGCAGCACCAGTGGATCAGGGTTCCAGTTCCTGGCCATCGCCAGGTTCCGGGCGGACTACCGCGGGATCACCGACGACCAGTCCTTGCCGGGCACCGGCGGCCTGCTGCTGCCGTCGCTGACCTCTGGCGACTCGACGGCGATCGCCGGAGTTGCGGTCATGCTCGGACTGATCCTGGTGTCGTACGCCGGGCTGCTCACCGGTTTCGCCCTGCTTCTGGTTCGGTCGACCAGGCGCGATCCGGTCGCCTGGCTGCTGGCCGGAGCCCTCACGGGTGCCTGGGCCGGCATGCTGCTGGTCAGTCACCCCTCGGGGGGCCAGCAGTACTTTCTCCGCAGCGTCGTGCCGTTCGCAGCCGCCGCTGCGGCTTGGCTGGTGGCGGTCGCCTTCGAAGGCCGCAGCCGCCGCACCCTCGTACTGGTCAGTGTGTCCGCACTGGTGCTCGGCGTTGTGTTCTACGAGGTCACGCAACCGGCAGCCCTCCGGCAGGGAGCTTCCAGAGCGGCTCAGGTCGATGCACTCGTACGGCCACTGCTGGTTACCGCCGTGCTGACGGCGCTGCTGGCCGCCGGCTGGTTGCTGATGAGGCGCCGCCGGCCGGGACACCGTGGACTCGGCCTCGCCGTGCTCGTCCTCGTGGTGACAGCGCTGTCCGTCGTACGCCTGGCCAGGGACTCGTACGTCGCCGTCCGGACGGACGGTACCTACCGTGCGGCGAGCAGCCTGGTGCATCCGGACGAGCAGGCGGCCGCGCTGTGGCTCGAGGCGCACTCGGCGCCGTCGGACGTGGTGGTCACCGGCAGTTGGTGCCTGTCAGCCGGTCCTCGGGAGCCTGGTTGCGATGCGCGGGGGTATCTCGTCAGCGGGATGGCGGGGCGCCGAACCGTGATGGAGGGCTGGGCCTACACCCAGCAGGCTTTGGCCACCAACGGTGCCGACGGCAGGATGTACAGGGTCCAGCCGTCGCCGTGGCCGGATCGCGTCCAGCTCTCCCTTCAGGTCCTGACGGCGCCGACCGCAGAGGTGCTGAAGCAGGCCCAACGGCAGTACGGCGCACGCTGGATCTACGCTGACCGGCGGGAGGGACCGGTGTCCACGAAGTTGGATGAGCTGGCGGTGCTGCGCTACCAGGACGGCGAGGTCAAGATCTACGAGCTCGGTACTCGCTGACCGCCGTGCGGCGGGCCGAAACGTTCACGTGATTGCTCAAAGCGCTGGCGTTGGCCCTCGTCAGACCCCAAGCTTTGGCTATGGAGGCAGCGGAGGTCCGCAAGCTCGCCGCACTCGAGGACCAGCACTGGTGGTACCGCGAGCGACGCAGAGTGCTCGCCCGGTCGCTCGACGCGCTCGTGAGGACCGGCGAGAAGCCGGGCCGGGCGCTCGACATCGGCGCAGCCGGCGGCGGGAACACCAGGGTGCTGCGTGGCCGGGGATGGGACGCCACGGCGCTGGAGTACGGCGAGGAGGGAGCGGGAGTCGCGCACGGGCGCGGTCTCCCGGTGATCCGTGGAGACGCGGTCGCGCTGCCCATGGCCGACGAGGCGATGGACCTCGTCGTCGCGTACGACGTGCTGGAGCACATCGAGGACGACAAGTCCGCGGTCCGCGAGATCGCCCGGGTCCTTCGGCCCGGTGGCACCGCCTTGGTCGCCGTACCGTGCGACATGGAACTGTGGAGCGAGCACGACACCGCCGTCGGGCATTTCCGCCGGTACGACCGGGAGGGTCTGCTGAGCTTGCTCTCATCGGCCGGCCTGCGGATCGAGGAGGTCAGGTCGTGGAACGTTCTGCTCCGGCCGGTGGCGGCCTGGCGGCGGAAGAGGAGCACGGGCAGTGACCTGGAGGACCTGTCCCCGCTCGTCAACCTCGGACTCAGCGCGGTCATTGCCGCTGAACGGTATTTGCCTGTCGGCAAGCTTCCCGGCGTCTCGGTGCTGGTCCGCGCCCGGCGGCAGGATCCGGCCGGGGTCATCGCCCAGACCGGGTACTGATTGAGGCTCCTGCTGGTTGGGCAGCTATCGTACGGACTTGCGCTCCGTGCGCCCCGACCCGAACTGGCCTGAAGAAGGGTCCCAACGACGTGTCTATCCTGACCGGCTCCGACATCCTCGTCACTGGAGGTACCGGCTCCTTCGGTAAGGCGTTCATCCGCTACGCATTGGACAATCTCGACCCGCGCCGGATCATCGTGTTCAGCCGGGACGAGCTGAAGCAGTGGGAGGTCCGTCACCTTTTCGGCGACGATCCCCGGCTGCGGTTCTTCATCGGCGACATCCGCGACAAGGACCGGCTGGACCGGGCCATGCACAAGGTCGACTACGTCGTGCACGCGGCCGCGCTGAAGCAGGTCGACACCGCGGAGTACAACCCGTGGGAGTACGTGAAGACGAATGTGATCGGCTCACAGAACGTGATCGAGTCCAGCATCGACACCGGGGTGAAGAAGGTTGTCGCGCTGTCCACCGACAAGGCGTCCAGCCCGATCAACCTGTACGGCGCGACCAAGCTGACCGCCGACAAGCTGTTCATCACCGGCAACCACTACGCCGCGGCGTACGACACCCGCTTCAGCGTGGTCCGGTACGGCAACGTCATCGGCAGCCGGGGCTCGATCATCCCGAAGTTCAAGGCGCTGCACGCCGAGGGCAAGTCGCTGCCTATCACCGACCTGCGCTGCACCCGGTTCCTGATCACGCTGCCGCAGGCCGTCCGGTTCGTGGTCGACTCCTTCGAGCTGATGCAGGGCGGCGAGCTGTACGTGCCGCGGATCCCGTCGATGAAGATCACCGACCTGGCCCAGGCGATCGCGCCCGGCGCCGCGCTGCACGACGTGGGCCTGCGGCCCGGCGAGAAGCTGCACGAGGAGATGATCAGCCCGGAGGAAGGCCGCCGCGCGCTCGCGATCGGCGAGCGTTATGTCCTGCAGCCGGACCTGGCAACCTGGGGTTACAGCCCGCCGGCCCACGGCATCCCGGTCGCCGAGGGCTTCCACTACACCTCGGACAACAACGACGAGTGGTACTCGATCGAGGAGATCACCAAGATCCTCGAGAGCGACGTCTGATGCTCCCCTACGGCCGCCAGTCCATCTCGGACGAGGACGTCGAGGCCGTCGTCGCGGTCCTGCGCGGTGACTGGCTGACCACCGGCCCGACCGTCACTGCGTTCGAGAACGCGGTCTCGGAGCTCGCCGGCGGACACCGCGCGGTCAGCTGCACGTCCGGCACGGCGGCGCTGCACATGGCGTACGCCGGACTCGGGATCGGCCCCGGCGACGAGGTCGTGACCACGCCGATGACCTTCGTCGCGACCGCGTCCTGCGCCGCGATCATGGGCGCCAAGGTCGTCTTCGCCGATGTCGAGGCGGATACCGCGCTGCTCGACCCCGCGGCCGTCGAAGCGGTCGTCACCGACCGCACCAAGGTGATCGCGGCCGTCGACTACGCGGGCCATGCGGCCGACTACGACGCGCTGCAGGCGATCGCGGACGGGGTCGGCGCGAAGACGCTGGGCGACGCCGCGCACTCGGTCGGCGGGTTCTACAAGGGCCGCCCGGTCGGCGATCTGGCCGACGTCACCACGATGTCGTTCTTCCCGACGAAGAACCTGACCACCGGTGAGGGTGGCGCGGTCGTCGCCAAGGACCCGGCCGTCGCTCAGCGGGTGCACGAGTTCCACTTCATCGGCCTGGTCCGCGACCCGGCCCGGTTCCAGATCACCGACGAGGGCCCGTGGCATCAGGAGGTGCACGAGTTCGGGGTGAACTACCGACTCACCGACATCGCCTGCGCGCTCGGTCTGTCCCAGTTGAAGCGGCTGGCCGACTTCACGAAGCGGCGCCGCGAGATCACCGCGCGCTACAACGAGGCGCTCGAGCTTGTCGACGGTGTCCGGATCCCGGCTCAGCGCGACTACGTCGACCCGGCCTGGCATCTGTATCCGGTCCGGATCGTCGGCGGCCGCCGCCGCGAGATCTTCGAGGGACTGCGGGCCGCCGGCATCGGCGTCCAGGTCAACTACATCCCGGTGTACTGGCACCCGGTGTTCGCCAACGCCGGCTACGAACGCGGCATGTGCCCGAATGCGGAACAGTACTACCGCGAGGAGATCTCACTGCCGATGTATCCGGACCTGACCGATGCCGACGTCGATCGGGTGATCGAGACCCTGACGAACCTGGTGTCCTGAGTCGTGACATTGTTGCGCCTGTCAGCCGCGTACAGTCGCGAGCAGGCGAAGATCCTGGACACGAAAGTGGCTTCATGACGATCGGCATCATCACCCAGGCCCGGGCGACCAGCACCCGGCTACCCGCGAAGGTCCTGCTCACCGCGGGCGGCAAGAGCTACCTGCACCACCACCTGGAGCGGCTCGCCCAGACCGGCCTGCCGGTGATCGTGGCGACCACGACCAACCCCGCCGACGAACCCATCGTCGAGCTGTCGACCGAGCTCGGCTTCCCGGTGTACCGCGGCAGCGAGCTCGACGTGCTGTCCCGGTTCGCGGGCGCGATCCGCGAGCACGACCTGACCGGCGTCGTCCGGGTCACCTCCGACTGCCCGCTGATCGACCCCGCGGTCATTGCCGAGGGAGTCGAACGGTACCGCGCCGAGAACGCCGGCAACGTGTACGTGTCGAACTGCCTGACCCGGACCTACCCGCGCGGCATGGACTACGAGGTCTTCTCTGCTGCCCGGCTCCTGCAGGCCGACGAGGTCGCGACGCTGCCGGTCGACCGCGAGCACGTGACCACCTACCTGCACCAGAACCGGGCCGGCGACATGCGACTGGTCAACGTTGCCTGGGACGGTGGCGACGGGTCGAGGTACCGGCTGACCCTGGACACCGAGGACGACCGGAAGTTGCTCAGCACCCTGATCGAGGAGTTCGCCGCGGCGAAGCTGAACTGCGCCGAACTGGTCGCGCTGATGGACTCGCACCCGGAGCTGGCGGCGCTGAACGCGCATATCGAACAGAAGAAGCTCGGCGAGTGACAGCGGAGCCCTGCATCACGCAACGGCCCTACGTAGCGGCGACGAGATGGATCGTGACCAGGTTGTGCACCGGCTCGAAGCCGTAGCGAGCCCAGATTCGCTGGATGCCCGTCTGGTGGGCCTGTGCAGAGACCACCAGACGCCTGGTCGTGCAGGCATCCTCGATCGCGGCGAGCAGGTGGCCGTACCGGCCCCGGCCCTGCTCAGCCGGTAGAACGCCGGCCAGCTCGATCTCGGTCCAGGACCTCTGCCGGTCGATCGAGGCCACCGCCAGCACCCGTCGGTCGGGACCACGCAGCACCACCGCGCCGGTGTGTGCGATCCGCCGCCGCCCCCACTCCTGCCGTCCAGCCAGCGCGCGGGAGCGATCGAACACCGGGGTGGCGCAGTAGTGGTTCCCGGAGTCGCCGAAGATGTCCGCGACCAGGTCGTCCACCAGTTCGTCGTCGACCGACTCCTCCACCCGGGTGGTGAACCCGGCCAGGGGCGCAGGCCGCCGCCCCTTGCCGACCGCGAGAGACCAGTAGACGACGGTGCCGGCCAGTAGCGCCTGGCGCGGACCGCTCGCCAGCGCGGAGAACCAGGTCGTCTCCCGTGCCGGGTAGCGCAACACGATGACCTCGGCCGTCGACCTCTCCACCGCTGCCAGCACCTCGGCCAGCGACGTACCTGCCGAGGCGGACACCGACATCCGGTCGATCGAGACGCCGAACCGCTTCGCCGCCTCCACGGACGGCCGCACGGTCAGTTCACCGGCCTCGAGCGCGTCGTACCAACTCATCAGGCACGGAGCTTAGGGCATGTCCTTGTCCGGCGCGTCGGCTGTCTCGGAAAAGGTGTGGTGGCCCGAGTCGTCGAGGCTGTCGTAGCCGACGAGGAACTGGGGCCGGCGCTGACTCGACTGGAACAATCGCGCGACGTACTCACCCAGTAGACCAAGACACAGCAACTGGATCGCACCGATCAGGCCGACAGCCAGGACGGTCGACGTCCAGCCAGGTACGCTCCGCCCGGCCAGCTTGACGACCAGCGCACCGATCACCACTGCACACGACAGCAACCCACCGAGCAACCCGAGCCAGGTCGCCAGCCGCAACGGCGCCGCCGAGAACGCGGTCACGCTGTCGAAGGCCAGCCGGAGCATCTTGGTGAAGCTGTATTTCGTCGTCCCGGCACCCCGCTCCGCGCGGACGTACTTGACCTCCGTGCTCGGGAAGCCCAGCCACGGAATCACCAGCCGGAACACCCGGCCGTCCTCCGGCAGCGCGTTCACCGCCTCGACCACGCGCCGTGACACCAACCGGAAATCACCGGCGTCGAACGGGATCTCCTCGCCCACGAGCCGGCACATCAACCGGTAGTACATCCGAGCGGTCGTCCGCTTCACCCAGGTGTCGCTCGACCGGTCCGACCGGACGCCGTACACCACATCCACATCCTGCTCCCGCACCGCCGCGAGGAATTCTGCGATCACCTCCGGCGGGTCCTGCAAATCCGCATCGATCGTCACCAGGAACTCACCCCGCGCCCGCCGGAACCCGGCCGACAGCGCCGCCTGATGACCGCTGTTGCGCAGCAGCCGTACGATGCGCAGCTGCGGCCAGTCCCTCGCGGCCTCCAACAACAGCGTCGCGGTCCGGTCGCGGCTGCCGTCGTCCACCACGATCAGTTCGTAAGAGATCCCGAGACCGTCCAGCAACGGATGCATCCGCTCGAGAAACAGCGGCAGCACTTCCTCCTCGTCGTACATCGGCACGACGACGGAAAGTACGGACTGTTCGGTTCGCATAGAGGACCTCCGGTTCCGGAGACTACTCGGAAGAGCGCCACCCCGCGGGCACAGGGCGCTCGCGTCCACCACCCGCGGTGACACTGCGCATTCGTGACGCGACAGGGTTCACATTAGGCTTGCCGCCATGCGGGCGAGGGCGAGGCGACGGGGGCCGCGGACGGCGGGTCCTTCCCTGTCCGGCCTGCTGGCGGGTCTCGCCGTCCTGATCCTGGCGATCGCGCTGCTGCTCCAGGATTCGACTGTCGGTGAGGTCGGCCGGTTCGTGCTGTTCATCTGCTTCGGGATCGCGCTGCCCGGGTTCGCGCTGTGGCGCCTGATCGGGAGCTACGGGCGGAACCTGGTCGAGGATCTCGCCGCCGGCTTCGCGGTCGGGACAGCGGCACAGATCATCGTTTATCTGGCCTGTGCCTCGATCGGGCTGCAGGCCTGGTCGTGGGTCTGGGCGCCCGTGGTGCTGGTGATCGTCCTCGCGGATCGTGACGTACGGGCGAGGGTCTGGCGCCCGGTCGACGTACCACTCAGGCCTCTGCAGGCCTGGTTGCTCGCGGCGACGACGGCCATCGTCGTCCTGGTGGTCTACCGGCGTGGGCCGGGACAGTTCACCCCGGCGTACACGGATCCGCTGCGCTCGTACCCGGACCTCGCCTTCCAGCAGGCTCTGGCCGCCAGCGCGAAGTACGACGTACCGATCTCGACACCGTGGCTCGGTGGCGAGCCGATGAAGTACCACTCGTTCTTCCACCAGGCGACCGCGGCGACGGCCTGGGCGACCCGGATCGACCTCACGGACCTGATCCACTCGCTCACCTGGCTGCCGTTGTTCCTGGCCGGATGCGGGCTCGTCTTCGCGCTGACCACCCGGTTCGCGCCGAACGCGGAGTCGGCGGCCACCTGGACCGGGCCGCTCGCCGTACTGATCGCGGGACTCGGCGGCGCCGTCCAGCCGCTGGCCGATCACGGGCTGGGCGGGATCTCGACGGCGGTGACGGCGTACTTGAGCCCGACGCAGAACCTGGGCGTCGCGATCGCGCTGACGCTCTGCCTGCTGGTGGTGGACCTGCTCCGTGCGGACCGGCCGCGCAGCCGCTGGGTGTTGCTGATCCTGCTTGCCCTGGTCGCGGCCGGCGCGAAGTCGACGATCCTGCCGTTGCTGGGCTGCGGGTTCGCGTTCGCCTTCCTGCACCTGGCGGTGACGCGTCGCAGCACGCGTACGGCGTTGCTCGGCGGCCTGCTGTCCTTCGCGATCTTCCTTGCGGCGCTGGTGGTCATCTTCGGCGGCAGCACGTGGGGCACCGAGGTGAAGCCGTTCCGGACGTTCGTCCAACTGGCGCCGTACTCGATGCTCGCGACAGCAGGTGTGCCGCACGCACGCCTCCTGTCGGCGGCAACGACCTTGCTGAGCTGGGGTCTCGCGGCGTCGGGGATGGCGTTCCTCCGCCGACCGCGTCGTTCCGGCAGACAGGGGCGCGATCCGGCGGCCGTCTTCCTGGTCGGGTTCTGCGTCGGCGGACTGGTGGCGTCGGTGCTGACCACCCAATCGGGGCTCAGTCAGATGTACTTCCTGCTGACCGCTTTCCCGGTGGTCGCCGTACTGGCGTGTGTGGGCCTCGCGAACCTGGTCGGGCGGCTCGGCGACCGGCGTGCGGTGGTGTTGGTCGGCATGGCCGGGCTGCTTGGTCTCGCGGCCTGTGCGTTGGCGCGGACGGCGTCGGCTGACCTGGCCGGAGTCACCGGCCCCTGGCTGTGGACAGGCGCTGGGCTCGTGGCCGTCGCGGTCGTGGTCGCCGGTGCCTGGAAGCTGCTGCGGCGGCCCGGCAGCGTCCTGGTCGCTTTCCTGTCTGCCGGGGTGGCGGCGAGCATGGTCGGAGCCGCGCTCGTCCCGCTCCAGGCCTTCGTGTCGGACACGGCATCGACGCTGGTCTTCGCGCAGCCCCGGCAGGGTGGGGCGACCGCAGCGGAGGCGGGCGCGGCGCGGTGGCTCCGGCGGAACAGCAATCCCGGCGAGCTGATCGCGACGAACGCGCACTGCATCATCAGACGCGACGGGTTCTGCGACAGCAGGCACTTCTGGCTCGCCGCGCTGTCCGAACGGCCGGTCCTGATCGAGGGCTGGTCGTACTCCAACCAGGCGAACCGGATCGCGGTCAGCACCGGCAGCAGCCCGAGCCTGATCCCGTACTGGAATCCCGCCGAGCTGGCGGCGAACGACGCTGCCTTCACCAACCCCTCGCCCGGGGCGATCGAGCGCTTACGCAAGGCCGGCGTTCGCTGGATGTACGCCGATCGCCGCGCCGGCAAAGTCTCCCCGGCGCTGCGCGAGTACGTCAGTCTCCGGCACGCCACCCTGGACGTCACGGTCTACGAGATCAAGTGACGCCGGGGTGATCGCCACTGTGACGAGGCCGGTTCGCTAGTGTCATGCGATATGACCCGATCGATTCTGGTCGGCGGCGAGATGCTCGGCTGGTCGGATCTGCACCCGGTCGACGCCCTGTCGGCGGCCGGTGGAGCCGCCGCCGGAGCACTCCTCGCCGCCGCACTCCGGCCCGGCGACTCCGTGCTGGTCGCCGGACCGCACAAACTCAGCCTGATCACCGACATCGCCTCCGGCGTCGCCTCGGTCGATGTACTGGTCCGCTCCGCGCCGGACGCCGAGGAGATCGCCGGACTGCTCGATGGCACCAAGGGCCAGGTCATCTGCGGCTCGCTCGACCGCCTCACGTCCGACGACGTGTACGACGTCGTCGTCGCGCTGGACGGGTTGGATCGGCTGGTCGGCCCGGACACGGCGAATCTGACGTGGTCCGGCGCCCTGGCCCGGCTACAGACGCGGCTCGCTCCCTCGGGACGGCTGCTGCTAGGCGCGGCGAACCCCTTCGGCGTCGAGCGATTCCTCCAGCCCCCGATCTCCGCCGCACTCCCGCGTAACGAGGACTGGGCCCGCGATCTCGATGACACCGCACCCACCGGCCGCACATCATTGGTCAGCACACTGGAGGCAGCCGGTCTCGACATCAGCCGGACCTATGCGGTGTTCCCGTCGCTGGTCGAGGCCGATGTCGCTCTGGCCTCAGTCGACCACCTCGGCGCCGTGACCGCCGCCAGGGCCATTGCCAAGCGCAACTCCGGTCCGACGCTGATGGATCCCTACCGGCTTGTCGTCGACGCGGCCGCCGCAGGCCTCGCCGTCGAGCTGGCACCGGCTTGGTACGTCGTCAGCGGCGATCTCCCCGACGTACTCCCGGCAACTGCAGTCCCAGCCGGCGCGGGCGTGCTGCTGGAAGAGCACCTGCTTGCCGCCCTGAAGGTCGACGACCAGGCGGTAGTGCGGCGGACGATCACCGAGTACGTGAACTGGCTGGTCGCGCAGGATCACCCGACGGCCGCGATCGCCGCTCCGGACAACGTGATCCTCGACGGGACCTCCTACCGGCTCTTCGGTGACGGCGATCCGGTGGACGCACACGGCGAGGCACTGGTCGTCGCGCACCTGGCCCGCTTCGCCCGGCGCTCACTGGAAGGTGGCTCACGGCAACCATGGCCGGCCGGCGGTGACGTCCGCGAGCTGACGGCGCGGCTCGGGTCAATGGCCGGAATCACTGTGACAGGAGAGCTTTTGCCTGCGCCCGAGCTGGTGCGGCCGCTCGGCAGTGCCGAACAGCTGGCCACGGTCGCGCGGCTCGCGGAGGAACTGGCGGAGGCGAACGCGCGGGCGATCCTGTTCGAGGGACTGCTGAGCGGGATCCGCCGGTCGCGGCCGTATCGGGTCGGGCACGCTGTCCTCAACCCGGCCCGGGTGATCGTCCGGCGGGCGAGGCGCATGCTGCGGAAGGTCGTGCGCTGATGCACCATGCCAACCACTTCTACGGGCACGCGGACATCATGGCGTCGTACGCGGGACTCGGGAAACCGCCGCGGATCTGGGGGTATCTCCAGCACGGCTGGAACATCCTGGACGGGTTCGCCCACGGCACCGCGTTCGCGCCGGGGATGCCGAAGTACGTCTGGTCCGACAGCGTCCGGCGGCGCGGCTGGTCGATGGGTTTGCGTAACTACTCGGTGATCGGCTCGGTCTGGCTGTACCTGCTGAAGGTGCACCCCGAGCTGGCCACGCCGGCGAAGGGCGCCGAGGGCACCATCTTCTACCCGTTCCACGGCTGGGAAGGCCAGCACGTGCTCGGCGACCACGGCCGTATCGTTGCCTCGATCAAGGAGCACGAAACCGGGCCGGTGACGGTCTGCCTGTACTGGAACGAGTACGAGAAACCCGCGATCCGCAACGTCTACGAGGAGGCCGGGTTCCGCGTCATCACCCACGGCTACCGCGGTCTGCACTGGCGGCGGACCGACGCGAAGTTCCTGGTCAACCAACTGGGCGAGCTCCGCAAACATCAGCGCGTCGCCTCCAACCGGCTCAGTTCCGCCGTTCTGTACGGCGCCTCGCTCGGTCTGCAGCCCGGGGTCTACGGTGACCCGATGGTGCTGGAGAACGAACACCCCTCGTTCGGCGGCCAGGCCAGGATCAAGCGGCTGTGGCCGGAGCTGGACCAACCGTTCGTCCCGCCTGCGATCGCCCGTGAGTTCACCGACACCGAACTGGGAGTCGACCACGTTGCCTGTCCGGCCGAGATCCGGGAGTTGTTCCGGTGGAACTGAAGATCGGCATCGTCACCACGTGGGGCGCCCAGCGCACATCAAACTGAAGAAGCTCGGCGAGTGACAACGCGCCAGCGCGCCGCTACGGCATGATTTGCGGTGATGACCACCGAGGATCCAGTACCGGAGCCGGCAACCGGCCGGGACACGCCGGAGACCGGCTCGAACGCGGGCCGCGCCCGGTCCTTCGGCGCCGTGGCGGCCGCGTACGACGCCGGCCGGCCGACGTTTCCCGCCGAGGCGCTGACCTGGATCCTCGGGCCGGGGCGCGGGCTGCAGGTCCTCGACCTCGGCGCCGGTACCGGCAAGCTGGCCGCGGTCGCGGCCGCGCTCGGGCACGATGTGATCGCGGTCGACCCGTCGCGGGAGATGCTCGAGGTCTGCCGCCGCCGGCCCGGCCTGGACACGATGATGGGTGCGGCCGAGTCGATCCCGCTCGCCCATGCCTCGGTCGACGCGGTCATCGTCGGACAGGCGTTTCATTGGTTCGACCACGCCCGGGCTCTGCCCGAGATCGCCCGCGTGCTGCGGCCGAACGGCGTACTCGGACTGCTCTGGAACCACGCCGACACGGTGGTCCCCTGGGTACGGCGGATGGTCCACACGATGCGGGGTGACGGCATCGGCGGCGACCGGTTCGACCCGGTGCCGGTCCTGCTGCAGTCGGGCCTGTTCGCGCTGGTCGAGGACACCCGGTTCCGGCACTGGCAGGACCTGGATCGCAACGGACTGCGTCAGTTGGCCCAGTCGCACTCGCGGATCGCTGTCCTGACCGAGTCCCGCCGCGACGCCGTACTGGAGCAGGTGGACGCCATCTACGACAACACCGCGCGACCGCCGGAGCCGCTTCGGATGCCGTATTTCACCGACTGCTACCGGGCTCGGCCCAGCGACCTGGCGAACTACCGTCGTACTCTCGACGCCCCCGTTGCGCCCCATCTCTAGCCTTCACCGAAACGTTTTGGTTGCGGTGGGTCACAAATCCGCGACATGGGGCTAACGTGCACGTGTTCGTGTTCAGCGCTGGGCCCATTGGAGACAGGGAAACTCATGGACGAGGAAATGGTGCGCGAGCGGGATGCCCGCGCCTATGAGGCCGTACACGAGGCGGAAGACTTCACCAAGCTGAAAACGCGCTACAAGAACTTCGTGGTGCCGTGGACCATCGCATTCATGGCCTGGTACCTGGCGTACGTCGCCTGCAACAACTGGGCCCGTGACTTCATGAGTCACCAGGTGGT
The DNA here is from genome assembly GCF_004331465.1 of Kribbella pittospori. Taxonomy (GTDB): domain Bacteria; phylum Actinomycetota; class Actinomycetes; order Propionibacteriales; family Kribbellaceae; genus Kribbella; species Kribbella pittospori. The sequence continues at coordinate 119,126 of NZ_SJKB01000009.1, read as the reverse complement.
GGGCCACATCAATGTGGCCCTGATCTTCGGTCTGCTGCAGTTCGTGTCGACCTTCTTCATCGCGGCGCTGTACGGACGGTTCGCGAACCGCAAGCTCGACCCGCTGGCCAGTGGCCTCAACGCCAAGTACAAGAGGGAGCGTCGCCGGTGAACGTCCTCAGCATCCCGATCCTGATCCCGCTGGCCGACGCCGAGCCGGGCAACCGGGCCCTGACCATCTCGCTGTTCTCCGCGGTCGTCGCCGTGACGCTGTACATCACCTGGTGGGCGTCCCGGCAGAACAAGACCGCGGCCGACTACTACGCCGGCGGCCGCTCGTTCAGCGGTGCGCAGAACGGACTGGCCGTCTCCGGCGACTACATGTCCGCGGCGTCGTTCCTCGGTATCTCCGGGTCGATCGCGCTCTTCGGGTACGACGGCTTCCTCTACTCGATCGGCTTCCTGGTCGCCTGGCTGGTGGCGCTGCTGCTGATCGCCGAGCTGCTGCGGAACTCCGGCCGGTTCACGATGGCCGATCAGCTCGCGTTCCGGATGAAGCAGAAGCCGGTCCGGACCGCGGCCGCGACCTCGACGATCGTGGTCTCGATCTTCTACCTGCTGGCGCAGATGGTCGGCGCCGGATCGTTGGTCGGGCTGCTGCTCGGCGTGAAGAGCGAGGGCCTGAAGGCTGCGGTGATCGTCCTGGTCGGCGCTCTGATGATCGTCTACGTGACGATCGGCGGCATGAAGGGCACCACCTGGGTGCAGATCGTCAAGGCCGTACTGCTGATGGCCGGCACGGTGATCATCACCTTCCTGGTGCTGGTCAAGTTCCACTTCAACCTCTCCGACCTGCTGGGCGCGGCCGCGGACAATTCCGGCAAGGGCGAGGCGTTCCTGCAGCCCGGGCTGCTCTACGGCAAGGACCTGACGGGGCAGATCGACTTCCTGTCCCTCGGCCTGGCACTGGTCCTCGGTACGGCGGGTCTGCCGCACATCCTGATCCGCTTCTACACCGTGCCGGATTCGCAGACCGCGCGCCGTTCGGTGCAGTGGGCAATCGGTCTGATCGGCGCGTTCTACCTGATGACGCTGGCGCTCGGGTTCGGTGCGGCGGCGCTGCTCGACACGGGCAAGGGTTCCGCGGTCGCGGAGTCGAAGGGCAACGTGGCGTCGCCACTGCTGGCCGAATCCGTCGGCGGTGGTGCCGACTCGATCGGCGGCTCGATCCTGCTCGCGCTGATCGCGGCGGTCGCGTTCGCCACGATTCTTGCGGTGGTGGCCGGCCTCACCCTGACCTCAGCATCGTCGTTCGCGCACGATCTCTACGCGAACGTGATCGCCAAGACCAAGCCGGACGAGAAGACCGAGTTGCGGGTGGCGCGGTTCGCCGCGATCGGGATCGGCGCGGTCTCGATCGCGCTGGCGATCCCGGCGCAGAAGCTGAACATCGCGTTCCTGGTCGCACTGGCGTTCGCGGTCGCCGCGTCGGCGAACCTGCCGGCGCTGCTGTTCAACCTGTTCTGGAAGCGGTTCAACACCGCTGGCGCAGCCTGGAGCATCTACGGCGGCCTGATCTCCGCGGTCGTCCTGGTGTTCTTCTCGCCGGTCGTGTCCGGTACGCCGACGTCGATGATCACCGACGCCGACTTCTCCTGGTTCCCGCTCTCGAACCCGGGCATCGTGTCGATCCCGCTGGGCTTCCTGTTCGGCGTCCTCGGCACGTACCTCGGCAAGGACAGGTCCAGCGAGGCCCGCTACAACGAACTCTCCGTCCGCTCCCTCACCGGCGCGGGCGCGGAGGGTCCGGCCAAGCACTAGTCGCCCCCACAACAGCCGTCAGCAACGGTTAGGCTCCATCACTATGTGCGGCCTAATTCCTGTCACCGAGGGACCGTCTTGATGACCGACGGGTCCGGCAGGTCTACCGGGCCACGGTTTCTGGGTGCACTCGTCTGGCTACTCCCCGCGGTGACGGTGTATTGGGTACTTGCAGGCACAGGGGTGACGGACGGCGACATCCTCCGCTACTCGGCCTACTTCTCAGGCTGCGTGGTGCTTCCGGGAGTGTTGCTGCTGCGAGCTTTCGCGCCGGGCCGGCGGACTTGGCCAGAGGACGTGGGCCTCGGCATCGTCGTGGGGCTCTGCTACGAGTTGCCGGGGTGGGCGTTGTTCACGGCCGCTGGGCTGCAGCAGTGGTTGGTGCTGTGGCCCGCGGCGGTGCTGGTCGTCTTCGCCGCGGTACCGCGGTTACGCCGCTGCTGGCGGGCGCAGGACGCGCCGCGGCTGCCGCTCGCCTGGGGCGCCACGCTGTCGCTCCTCATGTCGGCGACGTTGCTGCTGAACTACGGCACCACGGTCAGCGCCACCCCGGTCCCCGAGAACGGCGGCAACTACTACCAGGACCTGCTCTGGCACCTTGGCATCGTGCACGAGCTGGGCCGCTCCGTCCCGCCGCAGATTCCGCAGGTGGCGGGCGAGACGATGCAGTACCACTGGTTCGCCGACGCACACCTGGCGTCGGCCGCAGCGATCGCCGGAATCGACCCCCGCCTCGTGCTGTTCAGGCTGTGGTTCGCCCCGATCATCATCGGGCTCGTCCTCGCGGTCGCTGCACTCGCGCGCCAGGTCAGCGGCGCCTGGTGGACCGCCCCGCTCGCGGTCGCGCTGACGACGGTCGTCCAGCGGGTCGCCATCTGGACGTACGCCGGCGGCGTCGCGTCCTCACCACTCGTCTTCCTGAGCCCGTCGCAGTCCTTCGGGACGACCGTCAGCGTCGGAGCCGCCGCGCTGCTGATCGGCGTCTTGTACCGCGGTGCCCCGCGACGGTCCTGGGTGATCGTGCTGCTGGTCGTCTGCGTATCAGCCGGCTCCAAGCCCACCGCCGTGCCGCTGCTGCTCGGCGGGACCGGCCTGGCGGCGCTGTTCCTACTGGTGCGGAACAGGCGTATCCCTTGGCCGACCGTCGGCTTCGGCGTCGTACTGGTCGGTGTGATGGTGGCGTCGATGCTGACTGTGGCGGGCAGCACGGCAGGTACTCCGCTGCGCCTGTTCGGGGTCTTGCGGGCCTTCCCGGGATACACCGCCCTGACTGGTGACAGAACCGTTCCGGCGCCGGGTGGATGGATCATCGAAGGGCTCCGTGACCCCGACCAGAAGACGCTGACCTGGGCGAGCGCGATCCTTGTGTCCGCCGTGGTGAGCAGGGCGGTGGTGATCGTGTCGTTCCTGGGTCTGGTACAGCGCCGGACCCGTACCGATCCGGTGCAGTGGTGGCTGGTCGGCACGCTCATCGCCTCGCTGCTCGGATTCGTGGTCGTCGACCATCCGGGTTTTGGTGAGTTCTACTTCCTCGGCGGCGCGCTTCCCTTCGCCGCCGTGGCCGCGGGATACGTGGTCCACAGCGCGGTCACCGGACGCCCCCGCGTCGCCCGCCGGGTGATCATCGCAGGTGGCCTGCTGACCGGTGCGGCGCTCGCTCTGGCTATCCGGGCGTTCGGCAACATCGAAGCCCCGCCTGTCTCCCCCGCGGACATCACGCGGGCGGTCACCGTGCCGATGGTGTGGCTCGCGGCAGCACTCGTTGTCGGGCTCCTCGGCTGGCTCGTCCTTCGCACCGTCCGTCCGCAGGTCCGCGGCCTCGGCCTGGGCCTGGTGATGTGCGTCGCGCTCGGTCTCGCCCTGCCCAGCCGGCCGTGGCCGGAGTGGCGCAACGCGGCGGACGCGCTCACCGGGGAGCTCCGGCAGATCCCGATCCCGGCGGTACCCTCGTTCACCACGGATGAGATCCAAGCCGCGCTGTGGCTGGAGCGCAACGCGGGACGGGACGACGTGGTCGTGACGAACACCGCCTGCCTGTCGCGACCACGACCTCGACCGGCCTGTGACGCGCGTGGCTACCTGGTCAGCGGTGTCGGCGGTCACCGAACGCTGATGGAGGGCTGGGCCTATACGCAGCAGTCGCTGGCCAACCAAGGCGAGGGAAACGTCGGCTACAACCTGCTGCCGTCGCCCTGGCCCGACCGGGTGGAACTGACGACGAAGGCACTCACGGCGCCAACGCCTGACCTGCTGGAGACCCTGCGCCGTGATCACGGCGTCCGTTGGGTCTTCGCGGACAAGCGAGCCGGCAAGGTCGCCGAGCGCACCCTCGATCGGCTCGCCGACCGGAGGTTTACCCGAGGGCAAGTCATCGTCTACGAACTGAGGGACTGAACGAGTTCGTTGCTTTACCTGTCGAGATCCTGAAGCATGATCAATCCCCGGAGGAGATACCCATGGACGGTCTGAAAGGCCTTCTCAGGCATGTGCGCGCCTACGTCCTGCTGCAGCGGATCGTCGGCGCAGACCGCTTGCGCTATCGCTGCATCGAGGAGATCCAGCCGGGTGACACCGTCCTGGACATCGGCTGCGGTCCCGCGTACTACTTCCCGCGTCTGCCCCAGCCGCTGAACTACCACGGGTTCGACACAGATGCGCCGTACATCGACTGGGCCGAGGAGCGCTTCGGCGGTGAGAACGCCAGCTTCCATTGCGGCAACTTCGACGAAGCCGCGGCCCGATCGCTGCCGCCGATCGATGTGGTGCTGCTGCTCGGGCTGTTGCACCACCTGTCGGACGAGCAGTGCACCCAACTGCTCAACCTGGCCGCGAGCGTGCTGGGTCCCGGCGGCCGGGTGATCAGCGTCGACACCTGCTTCGAGCCGACCCAGGGCCGGATCTCGCGGTGGATGTCGGCGAACGACCGCGGCGAATACGTCCGGGAGCCGGCGGCGTTCGAGAAGCTCGCCCTGCAGTCCTTCGGCCAGGTCGAGGGCAACGTCATCAATGACGCCACCCATGTTCCCTCGAGCTACTGGATGATGAGGATGACCGAGCCGAACCGGCTGCGGGCCGAATAAGTCAGAGGTCGTCGGCGATCCGGGCGAGGACGACGCCGGCGCGCAGGACGAGTTCGCTGTCGGCGTCGTCGAGGCGGCGGAGGAGATTGCCGAGTTCCTCCGCGGCCTGCCGGCCGGAGGCCTCGACCGTCTCCGCGCCCACCTCGGTGAGCACGACAGCGGTCGCACGGCCGTCGACCGGGTCCGGCTCGCGGCGGACCAGGCCCGCTTCCTCGAGGCCGGCGACGGTGGTGGTCGCCGTGGGCTGGGAGCAGGGGACGCGGGCGGCGATCTCGCCGATCCGGATCGGTTGCTCGTCGGCGATCAGCATCAGCGCGAGGAACTGGGTCGGGTGCAGGGCCGTAGTGGTACGACTCCGGCGCAGATGCCGGACGATGCGGTGCATGGCCACCAGGAGCTGCAGAGTCTCTTGTGCCATCGTGATCACCTCCTCCGAGCGGATGCGTCATCATGGCACACGTCCGAACCGATCTCCACGGATCACAGGTGACCGGCGGCCACCCCGAGCGCGAACGCGGCACCGGTCAGACCGAGCATCGTGCCTGCCAGTACGACGAGTTGCCGCCGCAGCACGACCTGCTCGGCCTCGGTCGAGAACACCCGTCGCGGCCAGTGCCGCCAGGAGACGTACCAGAAGATCCCGCTCGCACCGAGCAGCAGAACCGCTTTCACCGCATGGATCCCCCAGTGCCCCGGCTCCAGCACCAGCAGCACCGCTCCGGTCAGTGCGATCGTCGCGATCAACCCGACCACCTTCCATCGATTGCCCGAGGCAATCACCGTGGTCAGTGCCTCCCGCCCTTCGTCGTCCGGGCCGAAGTACCTCTTCACCTTCGGCCGCACCAAGAACAGCGAGTAGGCCATCCCCCCGACCCAAGCCGCCGCCAACCCCGCATGCACGATCGCCACGACGACGGTCATGCCGCACAGCCTAGGCCCACCCGGGGTCGTCTATCGGATGGCCACCGTGACGGCGTTGTTGCCGTAGCGCCAGACGACGTCCGCAGTCTCGAACCCTGCGGCGTGGAGCTCGTCGAGGTGCCAACTCGCGGGCCGCATCAAGTCGCCCGACCAATGGGTGAAGAGGTGCTGTCTTTCTGCCCACAGGGACCGGTACTGCGGAAGAGCGTAGGCGCGGTGGTACCAGTCGTCACAGCTCTGCGCGCCCGCCGCGAACGCTGTGTCGAGGTGCTGCTGGTGGAGGGCGTCGGCGGCGGCTCGCAGCCGTTCATCGTCGATCAGAACGTGATCGGCGTTGAGGAACACCCCACCCGGGCGGATCAGTCCGGCGACCGCGCGGCACACCCGAGCGAACGCCGGCGGGCTCAGCCAGTGCAGGGCGGTCGCGGTCAGTACGGCGTCGAAGTCGCCGTCGAGCCCGGTCGTCCAGTCGGGGTGGTCCAGGTTCCGGCTCAGCACATTCACCCGCTCGTCGCCGGCGAACGCGCCCGTGGCCAGGCGCAGCAGCAACGGGTCCAGGTCCACTGCGACGACTCGTGCGGCGGGGAAGCGGTCCAGCACCCTCCGGGTGATCGAGCCGGGCCCGCAGGCGAGGTCGAGGACCCGTTTCGGCGCACCTGTCAGGTGCTCCACGTAGTCGAGCATCACGGCGAAGCGCTGCTCCCTGTCGATCTTGTGCACCGCCTGCTGATCCTCCCACGTGCGGCGCAGGTCATCGTCGGTCGTCATGCCACCGACAGTGCCGCCGGAGCGCCGGAGCTGTCCAAGACATAGGCTGCATGACGTTATCCGGAATGGTTATCACCGCAGGTCAGGAGCACCACGGTGGACGTCGACCTCAGATTGCTTCGGTACTTCGTCGTACTCGCCGAAGAACTGCACTTCACCCGCGCGGCGCAACGCTTGTACGTCTCGCAGCCGGCGCTCAGCAGCCAGATACGCCGCCTCGAACGTCGCCTCGACCTTGTCCTGTTCGACCGCTCATCCGGTGGTGTTCAACTCACCCCCGCCGGCGTTGCCTTCGTTCCCCACGCCCGCGACGCGTTGTCCGCGGCGTCCCTCGGGGTCGCCGCAGCCGTTGCCGCCGCGACGCCGGCGGAGGGTGACACGCTGCGCATCCAGGTCCAGGCCTCCGGCTTGGCCACGCCCCGCATGGTGATCGGCGCATTGCGGGCCGGGTTGCCGACGGTGGCACTCGAGGTGACCAGCCACGGCAGCACAGCGCATGCCGAACGGCTACGGTCCGGCGATCTCGACCTCGCACTGTGCGGCGCCCGCGCGCCTGGCGGGCCAGACATCGCGGAACAGCCTGTCCGTGCCGAGCCGGTCGGCGTCGCACTCCCCGCGACCCACCGACTTGCCGACAGCGCAGCGGTCGACCTCGGCGACCTCGCCGCCGAGCTGCATTATCTGCCCCGCGACGGATTCGCACCCGACTGGAACGACTACGTACTGGCCGCCTGCACGACCGCCGGATTCACACCACGCCGTCATCCATCCAGCACCGACGGCACCGACACCGCCCTCGAACTCGTCCGGGCCGGCGAGTGCGTCGCGCTCAGCCTCGTGTCCACATCCCCGCCACCCGGCTGCGTCATCCGGCCACTCGCCAAACACCCAGCCCCCTACCGATGGGTCCTCCGATGGCTCGTGCGGAAGCCGATACACCCGCACATCACACAAGCCCGCCAGGCGATCAGCAACCTGAGCACAGCCCACAGCTGGCTGGAGGGCTAGCGATCGGGGGCAAGTTACTTGCTGTTAGCAATCACAAAGCATCAGCCCGTACGACGTCGCGTCGTACGGGCTGAGCCGATAGGAGGTCAGTCTTCGTCGGATTTGCCGGATTCCAGGTTGGTCTTGATGAGGTCCATGACGGTGGAGTCGGCGAGGGTGGTGACGTCGCCTACCTCGCGGTTTTCGGCAACGTCGCGGAGGAGGCGGCGCATGATCTTGCCGGAGCGGGTCTTGGGGAGTTCGGCGACGACCATGATCTGGCGGGGCTTGGCGATCGGGCCGATTTCCTTGGCGACGTGGTTGCGGAGTTCCTGGACGACGTCCGGTCCACCGTCGCCGGCCTCCGAGCGAAGGATCACGAAGGCGGCGATCGCCTGGCCGGTGGTCGGGTCGGAGGCGCCGACGACCGCGGCTTCGGCGACCTTCGGGTGGGAGACCAGGGCGGACTCGATCTCGGTGGTGGACAGGCGGTGGCCGGAGACGTTCATGACGTCGTCGACGCGGCCGAGGAGCCAGATGTCGCCGTCCTCGTCCTTCTTGGCGCCGTCACCGGCGAAGTAGACGCCGGGGAAGCGGGACCAGTAGGTCTCCTTGAAACGCTCGTCGTCGCCCCACAGGGTGCGCAGCATGGCCGGCCAGGGCTTGTTGATGATCAGGTAGCCGCCGGAGCCGTCGGGGACCGACTTGCCCGCGTCGTCGACGACGTCGACGCTCACGCCCGGGATCGCCTTCATCGCGGCGCCGGGCTTGCCCGCGGTCACGCCCGGCAGCGGCGAGATCATGTGCATGCCGGTCTCGGTCTGCCACCAGGTGTCGACGACCGGAGCCTTGCTGCCGCCGATGTTCTCGCGGTACCAGATGTAGGCCTCCGGGTTGATCGGCTCACCGACCGACCCGATCACCCGCAGCGTGGACAGGTCGAACTTCGCCGGGATGTCCGCGCCCCACTTCATGAACGTGCGGATCGCGGTCGGGGCACAGTACAGGATCGAGACCTTGTACTTCTGGACGATCTCCCACCAGCGGCCCTGGTGCGGGGTGTCCGGGGTGCCTTCGTACAGGACGGACGTGGTCGCGTTCGCGAGGGCGCCGTACACGATGTAGCTGTGGCCGGTGACCCAGCCGATGTCGGCCGCGGTCCAGTACACGTCGGTGTCCGGCTTGAGGTCGAAGACGCCCCACTGCGTGTACGACGTACCGACCAGGTAGCCGCCGGTCGTGTGCAGGATGCCCTTCGGCTTGCCCGTGCTGCCGGAGGTGTACATCACGTAGAGCGGGTGCTCCGCGTCGAAAGCCTCAGGTGTGTGGTCCGCGGACTGCTTGCCGACGAAGTCCTCCCACCACAGGTCGCGGTTCTCGACCATGGCGGTGTCCTGGCCGGTCCGCTTCACCACGAGCACGTTGCGTACGTCGGGGCAGTCCACCAGCGCGGCGTCCACCGCGGGCTTCAGCGCCGCCGGTGCGCCCCGGCGGTAGCCGCCGTCGGAGGTGATCACGACGCGCGCGTCGCAGTCCAGGATCCGGTCCTTCAGCGCCTCGGCGGAGAAGCCGCCGAAGATCACCGTGTGCGGGGCACCGATCCGGGCGCAGGCCAGCATCGCGACCACGGTCTCGGGGATCATCGGCATGTAGATGGCGACGATGTCGCCGGGCTGGACGTTCAGCTCGAGCAGCGCGTTGGCGGCCTTGCTGACCTCGTCCTTGAGCTGGGCGTAGGTGATCTCCCGGGTGTCGCCGGGCTCACCCTCGAAGTAGTACGCGACCTTGTCGCCGAGACCGTTCTCGACGTGCCGGTCGACACAGTTGTACGCCGCGTTCAGCTTGCCGTCGGCGTACCACTTCGCGAACGGCGCGTTGCTCCAGTCCAGCGTCTCGGTCGGCTCGGTGGCCCAGGTCAGGCGCTTGGCCTGCTCGGCCCAGAACCCCTCGAAGTCGGCGGCGGCGCGGTCGTAGGCATCGGCCTTGACGTTCGCGTTGGCGGCCAGGTCCGCGGGCGGCTCGAACCTGCGCTCCTCGTGCATCAGGTTCGACAGTGCCTCGGACTGGGGTGACTCTGCATTCGTCACGACGACGACTCCTCCTCGCTGGCTTCGGCGCGCTGGAGCGCCCGGTTACCTTTCTACCAACCGCACACCCCGGCGCGGAACCGGTGTATCGCCAAGCAGTCCCCGATCTGCGCCGAACAGGACCAATTCCGGGCCGGACGGCAGCGGATTCCCGGCCGGGCGGTCGGGCAAGGGCGGTGCGTCACTGGCAGCGGTGGGTCACTGGTGGTGGGACAGGACGCGGGCGAGCAGGGTGGTCAGGCGTTTGCGGTCCGTCGGGGACAGCGCGGCGAAGATCTCGTCCTGGGCCTTCGCGACCAGCGTGGTCAGCCGCTTGTGCTGGCGGCGGCCCGAGGCGGTGATGGTGATGATGTTGCGGCGACCGTCGGCGGGGTCCGGGGTGCGCTCGACGTACCCGTCGTCGACCAGTTCGTTGAGGGCGGCAACCACGTCGCTGCGGTCGATCCCGGTGTGCCGGCCGAGCGTCGCCTGACTGGCCGGGCCGAACTCGACCAGCGTCGCGAGCAGGCGGAAGTGGTACCCGCGCGCCCCGGCCGTCGCGAAGGTCTCCGTCACGATCCGCTGCGCGTGCGCCGCGCTCTGGGTCAGCAACCAACTGGGCGTCTGCAACAACACGCTCGGCGTCTGTTCGTCCACAGCCCGGAGTCTAACGTTGGCCGGTCCTACGACTCCCGGGCGTCCAGTAGCTCGTCCCAGTGCTCCGCGGTCCACTCACACACGGCCTGGATCGGCCCGAGCAGATTCCTGCCGAGATCCGTGAGCTCGTACGTCACCCGTCGGACCGGCTCGTCGTACTCCGTCCGCCGGACGAAGCCGTCGCGCTCCAGCGTCCGCAGCGACTGGGTCAGGACCTTCGGACGATCAGAGGAGGTTGCGGTGAGCAAGATTCTTGTCATCGGGGCTCGTGGCCGGGCCGGGCGTGCCGCGGTGGACGAGGCTCGGCGGCGCGGGCACGAAGTGACGGCGGTCGCGCGGACGGCGGACGGTGGTCTGGTGGGCAGCGACGTGACGGACGCGGGAGCGGCTCGCCGAACTCGCGGTCGGGCTCGCGTCGATCCTGCCCACCGCCGACGGGACCCTGCTGATGGACACCCCCGGCTACCCGCGGGAGTATCGGGCCTTCTTCCTCGCACATCAGGCGGCGGTCGACACCTTCGCGGGATCCGCGCTCGACTGGGTGTCCGTCGCGCCGGCCGGCGACTTCGCCCACGAGGACCCGAGGCGCGCCGGGAGCTACCGCGTCGCGCCGGCCGATGCCGCCGCACGGATCTCGTACGCCGACCTCGCGATCGCGCTGGTGGACGAGGTGGACCAACCGGCGCACCATCGGCAGGTGATCGGTGTGATGGTCTAGTCGGAGTGCTCGTCGGGGTGTTGACGACCCGGTAGGTTCGGCGGCATGGCCGGGGCTGAGGAGTACATGGAGAAGGCGTTGGATGTCGCGCGGCGGGCGGCGGAGACGCAGGTCGGGGCGATTCGGGTCGCGGCCGGTCTGGTGGTCGAGGCGATGCTCGCGGGGCGGGTGTTCTGGGTGTTCGGGACCGGGCACAGCCACCTGATCGCCGAGGAGGTGTACGGGCGGGCCGGCGGGCTGGCCGATGTTCGGGCGGTGCTCGAGCCGGGGCTGATGCTGCACGAGGGGTTGCAGAAGAGTTCGCTGCTCGAGCGGCTTCCCGGGCTGGCCGACGTGCTGCTGGAGATCAACGAGATCGCCGCGGGTGATGTCGTACTGATCGCGTCGAACTCGGGGCGGAACGCCGTACCGGTGGAGTTCGCGCTCGGAGTGCGGAAGCGTGGTGCGCTGGTGATCGCGCTCACGTCGATGGCCCACAGTACGTCGACGACGTCGCGAGCGCCGGGCGGTCAACGGCTGTTCGAGACCGCGGACGTGGTGATCGACAACGGCGGCATCCCCGGGGACGCGCTGATCGAAATACCAGGCAGCCCGGAACGGACCGGCGCCACCTCGACGATGGTCGGCGCGATGCTCGCGCAGGCGCTGACCGTGGAAATCGTCACCAAGCTCACCGCCGCCGGCCAGACCCCGAACATCCTCCGCAGTCAGAACGTCTAGCAGACCATGAGCGACGCCAGGCGGTTTCTCCTGCAGATGTCGGGCGTTCCCGGGTCCGGCAAATCCACGATCGCGCGACACGTCGGGGCCCGGTACGGCGCGATCGTCGTGGATCTCGATGTCATCAGGAGCGCCGTACTGGATGGCGGCGTGCCGGGCGAAGCGAGCGGCAGGGCCGCCTACCCAGTCATGTACGCGTTGACTCGAAGCTTCATGGATCAGGGGTTCAGCGTGGTGATCGACAGCCCGTGCCAGTACGACGAAATCGTCGCGACTGGTCGGGAGATCGCCGACGAGCGAGGTATCGCCTACAAGTACGTGGAATCCTGTACGGACGATCTCGCGGTGATCGACCATCGGCTGAGAGCGCGAACGCCGATCCGAAGTCAGCGTCGCGGCGTCAGCGTGCCGCCGGTCGATCTGGGCGAGGCCGACGCGACCGGCGAGCAGGCGTTTCGAGGGTGGCTGCAGGCGACGAAGCGGCCGGCGCAGGGATATCTACAGGTGGACGCGACGAAGCCGATGGACGTGATCCTCAAAGAGGTCGAGACCTACCTCGAGCTCGATCAGGTGGCGCGGTAGGCCACCGTGATGTCGTAGCGGTCCGAGCGGTAGACCGAGCGGCCGAATTCGATCACCTGGTCGTTCGCGGTCCGCGGGGCCGAGGTGATGATCAGGCACGGCGTGGTCGAGTCGATCTCGAGCAACTGGGCGTCGATCGGGTCCGGTGGGGCCGCGACGATCGACGCGGACACCATCCCGAGCGCGACACCCCAGCGGGACGACAGCTCGCCGTACAGCGACTTCTCGGCGAAGTCGACCTCGTCGAGGCCAGGCCACCGCCGCAACGACAGGGCCGTGCGCTCGACGGCCATCGGCTCGCCGTCCGCGGTCCGCAGCCGGACCAGGTGCAGCACCGGAGTGCCGACCGGCTCCTCCAGCTCGCGGGCCAGATCCTCGTCGGCCGCGCCGACGCGATGCTCGAGCACCTTGGCGCCAGGCGTGATGCCGCGGTCGATCATGTCCTGGCTGAACGACGACGCGAGGATCCGCGTCGGCCGCGGCTCGGCAACGAAGGTGCCGCCGCCGGGACGACGGGCGGCCAGACCTTCGGCCACCACCCGGTCGACTTCCTGGCGCACCGTCATCCGGGCCACGCCGAACCGCTCCGCCAGCACGCGCTCGGACGGCAGTACCGTACCGACGGCGAGCGAGCGGGTGAGTTTCTCCAGAATCTCGCGAATCTGGTCACCCTTCGGGCGATCGGTCCGAAGCTCCGTGGGGAGTTCGGCGAGATCGCCGGGGTTGTTCCGTGGGCGGGCCATGAGCTCAGTATCCCTGCGAATGTGCCCGGCAAACCGGTTGCCGGGGGGCGCGTGCCGCGGTCGTGGTCCTGATCGTTCGAGTTGCTCCGGCCGACCGCGACAGCGCTGTCCCGGACGACCTTGTCAGCCAGACTGTAACGTCAGTTACCGGCTCACGGCCAGTGAGCGTCCGCGCCCGGGCGATTCGGCCGGCGGGGGGTAGTTTTACCGTTATGAGCCCCGCACAGTTCGTGAAGGAAAGCTCAGTACCCGGCGAATGGAAGCGCCAGGGCAACCGATTCACCGGCCGGATCGCACGCGATTCCACCGCCGGTCCGGGCGAGGGTCCCGACGAGCAGGATCGCTGGCCGGTCGAGCCGGGTAGGTACCGGCTGGTGGTCAGCCTGGCGTGTCCGTGGGCGCACCGGTCGGTGATCGTGCGCAAGCTGCTCGGCCTCGAGGATGCGATCAGCCTGGCGATCGTCGACCCGATCCGGGATGAGCGCGGCTGGCGGTTCACTCTCGATCCGGACGGGCGTGATCCGGTGCTCGGTATCGAGTTCCTGGCCGACGCGTACCGGCGGACCGACCCGACGTACGAGGGTCGCGTCACGGTGCCGTCGATCATCGACACCGTCACCGGGCTCGTCGTCACCAACGACTACCCGCAGATCACGCTCGACCTGTCGACCGAGTGGCCCGACCACCATCGCGAGGGTGCGCCGCAACTGATCCCCGCGGACCGCGCCGAGATGGACGAGCTGATCGAGGACATCTACCGGGACGTGAACAACGGCGTCTACCGCTGCGGCTTCGCGAGCACGCAGGAGGCGTACGAGGCGGCGTACGACGCTCTGTTCGCACGGCTCGACGTACTCGAGCAGCGGCTGGCGGATCGGCCGTACCTGCTCGGCGACACGCTGCGCGAGGTCGACATCCGGCTGTTCACCACGCTGGTCCGCTTCGATGCGGTCTATCACGGTCACTTCAAGGCCAACCGCAACAAGCTGATCGAGTTCCCCAACCTCTGGGCGTACGCCCGCCGCCTGTACCAACTCCCGGCCTTCGGCGACACGGTCGACTTCGACCAGATCAAGCGCCATTACTACCTGACCCACGAAAACCTCGACCCGACCGGCATCGTCCCGAAGGGCCCCGATCCCCGCGTCTGGACGCGATGATGATCGACGTACTGCTGCTCGACGTCAACGAGACGCTGTCCGATCTGGAGCCGCTTCGGGACAGGTTCGTCGCGGCTGGACTGCCCGCGCACAGCCTGGACGCGTGGTTCGCTGCCACGCTGCGGGACGGCTTCGCGCTGACCGCGGCCGGGGCGTACGCGGATTTCCGCGCGATCGGAGGTGACGTGCTGGCGGCGCAGTTGGCCGACGCCGGCATCGAGCCGACCGGGGAGCGGATCGACGGCGTACTGTCCGGATTCACCCGGCTCGCCTTGCATCCCGATGTGGAGCCCGCGCTGCGGCGGCTGCACGAGCGTGGCCTGCGGATTGTCACGCTGACCAACGGTTCGGTGGCGATGTCCGAGCGGATGTTCGCCGACGGCGGGATCCTGCCACTGCTCGAGCATCGGCTGGACGTCAGCGCACCGCAGCGCTGGAAACCACACCCGGACGCCTATCGGTACGCCGCCGAGGTGTGCGGCGTACCCGTCGAACGGATGGGCCTTGCCGCGGTGCATCCGTGGGACGTCGACGGTGCCCGGCGAGCCGGGTTGCAGGGGTACTACATCGACCGGCGCAGGACGCCGTACCCGAAGGCCTTCCTCCCACCCGACCTCGCGGTAGCGGACTTCGAAGGGCTCGCGGATGCCCTTCAGGCGAAGGCGAAGTAGCGCAGCCAGAGGTACGGCGCCGCGACGGCGATAGTGATCGCGGTGATCACCAGGCCCTTGCGGGTGAAGTCCCAGAAGCTGATCGGATGGCCGGCCCGCAGCGCCAGTCCGATCACGACGACGTTCGCGCTCGCCCCCACCGCGGTGGCATTCCCGCCGAAGTCGGCGCCGATCGCGAGCGCCCACCACAGTGCGTTCGCCTGCGCCGGATCGGCGACGCCGTGGGTGAGCTGGAGCACGACCGGACTCATGGTCGCGACGTATGGAATGTTGTCGATGATGCCGGACAGCACCGCGGAGACGACCAGGACCAGCATCGTCGTGAGCAGGGTGTGCCCTTGGGTTGCCGAGCCGAGCCATCCGGCCAGATCCGAGATCACGCCGGTCTTCACCAGCGCACCCACCATCACGAACAGACCGGCGAAGAACAGCAGCGTCTGCCACTCGACGCTCGCCATGTAGTACCGCGTCGGGACCTTCGAGATCAGCACCAGTACACCGGCGCCGAGCAGCGCGACCACGGACGGCTCGATGTGGAACAGCGAGTGCCCCACGAAGCCGACGAAGACCAGCAGCAGGACCGCACCGCTCTTCAGCAGCAGGGCCCGGTCCTCGATCGCCTCGCGCTCGTTCAACCGCAGCACGTCACCGACCCGCTCCGGGTCGACCGCGAAGGATCCCTTGAACAGCCAGGGCAGCACGAGCGTGAACACGACCAACTCGATCACCACCAGCGGCGTCATGTGGATCAGGAAGTCGTTGAAGGTCAGCCCCGAGCGGCTCGCGATGATGATGTTCGGCGGATCACCGATCAGGGTCGCGGCGCCGCCGATGTTCGACGCCATCACCTCGGCGATCAGGAACGGGACCGGATCGATGCCGAGCCGGTCGCAGACCAGCAGCGTGACCGGCGCGATCAGCAGCACCGTGGTCACGTTGTCGAGGAAGGCGGACGCGGTCGCGGTGATCAGGGTCAGCAGGATCATCACCCGCAGCGGCGAGCCCTTGGCCCGTTTCGCCGCCCAGATCGCGACGTACTCGAACACACCGGTCCGGCGCAGGATGCCGACGATCACCATCATCCCGAACAGCAGGAAGACGACGTCCCAGTCGATCCCGGTGTCGGGCGAGTAGAACGCGTGGTCGGAGTCCGTCACACCGAGCGCGAGCAGGACGCCGGCGCCGCCGAGCGTGGCCAGCAGTCGGTGCGTCCACTCGGTCGCGATCAGCACGTACGCGACGACGAACACCACGATCGCGATCACCGTCATCGCGGCGTCCCGGCGTACGACCAGAGCCCCGGCCGACCGGGACGGGTCAGTGCGGGGTGATGGCCAGCTCGAGCAGGCGGGACGCGGTGATCGCGCCGATGATGTGGCGATCGCGGACGACGGCGACCAGCGGACAGCGCAGACGGGCCATGATCGCGGCGATCTCGAGGATCGTGTCGTCGTGATTGACCACGGGGATCTCCCGCGGTTCGTCCGGCAGCAGCCTGCGCACCGGCACCCCGGCCAGCTTGTCCGCGACCCGGTCCGCCAGCGGCTCGTCGATCACCCGGGCCAGCGACGGGTCGTCCTGGACGTAGCTCGGCACCAGGAAACGCACCACCTGCGAGGCCGGGAGGACGGCGTACGGGCTGCCGTCGGGCCGTGTCACGATCAGGCCTGGCAGTCGCCGGCGGGCCAGCAGCTCGACCGCATGCCGGGCGTCGTCGTCCAGACTGACCACCGGGAAGTCCTCGGCCATCTGCTCTCCGTGCACGCTTGCAGCGTACGCCGGGAGCACGGTGCGCAGTGACGTCTCTCACACGGCTCTGACGGGCAGTGCGCACTCGACCTCCCGGGGCAACGGCGACCAGCCCGCGCCCGGCGTGGACACGGGTCTGCCGACCAGACTTCCCGGCGCACCGGTGCCAACCCTGCCCCAATCCACCTACCGAGGCAAACACCAACAGTTAGAATCAGGGGTCGGATTCGCCGGCCGACGGACCCGGCGACTCGATTTCACGGTGTGCCGGGAAGTCTGGTCGGCAGCGTCCGAACGACCCCGAAACAAAGGGCCTCGAGCATGAGCCAGACTCCGCGGATCCGGCAGAAGAAGCGCGCTTTTCCCAGGATCCTGGGACGAGAACGTGCTTTCCTGGCCGACACGCTCCGTGCCGAGACGACGGGTGGGCTGCTGCTGCTCGGCGCGGCCGTGATCGCCCTGGTCTGGGCCAACTCTCCCTGGCAGGACGCCTACCATCAGCTGCTCGAATTCGACCTCGGTCCGCTCACCGTCGAGGCCTGGGCCTCTGACGGGGCTCTCACGCTGTTCTTCTATCTGGCCGGCGTCGAGCTGAAGCGTGAGTTCGTGGTCGGCACGCTGTCGCGGGTCAGCGAGGCGGTGGTTCCGGTGGCCGCGGCGCTGGCCGGAATGGTGC
This sequence comes from Kribbella pittospori, assembly GCF_004331465.1. Classification (GTDB taxonomy): domain Bacteria; phylum Actinomycetota; class Actinomycetes; order Propionibacteriales; family Kribbellaceae; genus Kribbella; species Kribbella pittospori. Next base: position 101,828 of record NZ_SJKB01000009.1, on the reverse strand, counting down.
TCCCGGCAATCATCTACCTCGCGATCAACCTGACCGCCGAAGACGGACGGCCGCACGGCTGGGCGGTGCCGACGGCAACGGATATCGCGTTCGCGCTCGCCGTACTGGCGATCGTCGGCTCGTCGCTGCCGAGCGCACTGCGAGCCTTCCTGCTCACGCTTGCGGTGGTGGACGACTTCGGCGCCATCCTGGTGATCGCCGTGTTCTTCTCGCACGGTTTCCACCTGCTCTCGCTGCTCGCCTCGGCTGCTCTGATCGCGGTCTGGTATGTGCTCCAGCGTCGCCGCGTCCGTACGCCGTTCCTGTACGTCCCGATCGCGGTCGGGGCCTGGTGGTTCATGCACGAGTCGGGGATCCACGCAACGATCGCCGGCGTCGCACTCGGCCTGGTCACGCGCGTCGTCCCCGATCCGGGTGAGGAGCATGCGCCCGCCGAGCGGATCGAGCACCGGCTCCGCCCGTGGTCCGCGGGTGTCGCCGTACCGGTGTTCGCGCTGTTCGCCGCCGGGGTGACGTTGAGCGGGAACGCCGTCCGCGAGCTGCTCACCGATCCGGTCGCGATCGGGGTGGTCGCCGGGCTGCTGTTCGGCAAGATGATCGGCGTGTTCGGCGGGTCGTGGATGACCGCTCGCTTCACCCGGGCCGAGCTGAACTCCGACCTGTCCTGGCGGGACGTCGGTGCGGTGTCGGTGCTGGCCGGCATCGGGTTCACCGTCGCTCTGCTGATCGCCGGGCTGGCATTCGGCGACGACATCGCGCAGGTCGAACGGGCCAAGGCCGCCGTACTGGTCGCCTCGGTGTTGTCCGCCCTGATCGCCGCGGGGTTGCTGTTCCGCCGCAACCGCGCGTACGCCGACTGAGCCGGGCTCCGCCAGATGCATGGGGTTGGGTAACGGCGGCGGTAGTGTCGGGGCCACGGACCGGTGGAAGGAGTGCCATGTCGATGGGGCAGAACGGGGACGAGCCCACGGTCGGCCAGCTCGTCGCGAACGCCAGCAAGGACCTGTCCAACCTGGTCCGCGGTGAGATCGAGCTGGCGAAGACCGAGCTGAAGAAGTCCGCGGTCAAGGCCGGCACCGGCGCGGGCCTGTTCGCCGGCGCGGCCTTCCTGGCGCTGCTGGCGATCGTCCTGCTGTCCATCGCGTTGGCGTACGCGTTCAACGCGCTCGGCCTGCACCCGGCGCTCGCCTTCCTGGTCACCGCCGGGATCTACCTGGTGATCGCCGCCGTGCTGGTGCTGATCGGCAGGCGGTCCCTCGGCAGCGCGAAGGGTCCGGAGCGCACGATCCAGACGTCGAAGGAGTCGGTCGAGGCACTCAAGGCGATCGGCAAGGGCGACGAGGCGAACCTCCCCACCGCCCGTCCTGAGCCCGGCGGACGGCGCTGAGTCCGGCGGGAGTCGTCGACCTGCTGGTCGACGGGCCATGGTCGCACTCGCTGGTGGCGGCCAACGGAGCACGGTTCCACGTCGCCGAGTGTGGAGCGGCCGACGATCCACTGGTCCTGTTCCTGCACGGCTTTCCCGAGTTCTGGTGGGCCTGGCGTCATCAGCTCCCGGTAGTTGCCGCGGCCGGCTACCGCGCCGTCGCGATGGACCTGCGTGGGTACGGCGCCAGCGACAAGACCCCACGCGGTTACGACCCCTACACCGCTGCCGCTGATGTCTCCGGTGTGATCCGCTCGCTGGGTTCCACCGATGCCGTCGTTGTCGGTCACGGCTGGGGTGGCTTCATCGGCTGGTCGGCCGCCGTACTCGCGCCGCGTCAGGTCCGGGCGCTGGCCGCGGTCTCGGCACCACACCCGCTGTTGCTGGCCCGGTCCGGTCAGCCGAAGGCGTTGACGCGCACCGCGTGGTTCCAGCTGCCGATCCTGCCCGAGCGTCGCCTGCTCGCCCAGGACGGCATGCACATCGAACAGCTCCTCCGCGCGTGGGCGGCGCCTGGCGGCAGCTTCCCGGACGCCGAGGCGTCCCGCCGCTATCGCGCCGCCTTGCAGGTCTGGCCGGCACCGCACTGTGCACTCGAGTACCACCGCTGGTTCGTCCGGTCGCGGCTGCGCCCTGACGGTCGCAAGTACTCGGCCAGGATGCGTACGCCGATCGCCGTGCCCGTGCTGCAGATCTATGGGGCACAGGACGCGGCGGTGTCGCCGACGGCTGTCACCCCTCCGCGCCTGATCACGGCACCGCTGCGCCACGATCTGCTCACCCCGTCGGGCCACTTCCCGCACGAGGAAGCGCCGGACCTGTTCAACACCCAACTCGTGGACTGGCTGGCGTCCCTCCGGGGGTCGAGCACCGGACGGACGCCTGCCGCCCGGTGAGTTCCAGGAGCGCCCCCGCACCCGAGCGGTTGACGCGCCGTCGAACTTCCGACCCAGGACACTTCAAGTGCAGGTTTGGGTGGAGACTTCCTGGGTGGCGTTGGCGCCGTCTCGGGCGTCGTCGGCGACCTGTTCGGCGGTCAGGACGTAGCCGGTCCGGTTGTCCTCGACCGATGCCGCGAACACCACGCCGTACACGGTGCCCTTGGACGACAGCAGCGGGCCGCCGGAGTTGCCCGGCCGGACCGAGGCCCAGATCGAGAAGGCCTGCCGGGTGACCGTGCGGTCGCCGTAGATGTCCGGACCGCGGAGCCGCTCCTCGGACCGGATCCGGGCCGGCTCGGAGTCGAACGGGCCGTTCTCCGGGTAGCCGAGCACGACCGCCGGGTCGTCCGCCTTGCCGTTCAGGTCGAAGTTCAGCGGCGCCATGTCCAGCTTGGGCACGTACAGCACCGCGATGTCGACCTCGGGGTCGAACAGTACGACGGTCGCCTCGTACGACTTCCCGTTCACCTCGACCTGCGGCGACCCGACACCGGCGACGACGTGTGCGTTGGTCATCACCCGCTGCGGCGCGTACACGAACCCGCTGCCCTCGAGGCCGCGCGAGCAACTCGCGACCCCGGTGACCTTGGCGATCCGGGTGTAGGCCTGCCGGACCTGCGGCTGCCGGGCGATCGCGGAGTCCGGCGGTTGTGTCTCGCGGATCCGCTCCGGCACGAACGGGTCGAGGAAGCGCGGGAACAGGTCGGTGTTGACGACGTCGTTGAACGCCTGCAGAGCCTGGTCGGCGCGGCTCGGCAGCACCTGGTCGACCTTCGCCAGGACCTGCGAGCCGCGGACGGCGGACGTCACGCTCGGGATCCGCGCGCCGCTCACCGCGACACCGAGCACCCACGAGACGATCAGCACCGACACCGCCGCCAGCGCGGCACCACCGAGCGCATCGACGGCCTTGACCGGCCGCCAGGTCATCTTGTTTCTGAGTCTGGACCCCAGGAGCGCACCTATCGTCCGCCCGATCGACGCGAGCACGACGACCAGCACCAGCGCGGCGAACGAGACCGAGACGCTCGGCGAGAAGTTGTCCAGCACCCGCGGTACGCCCCAGACGCCGACCGCGGCACCGGCGAGCAGGCCGATCGTGGCGCAGGCACCGAGGACGAATCCCTCGATGTACCCCGAGATCGCCACCAGCGCGGTGATGATCAGCAGCGCGTAGTCGAGCTTGCTCACTCCACACCTTCCGACTCGTCACCGTCCGGCCGGCCGAGGTCGTGCTCGATGGCGGTCAGCCGCCGCACGTCCTCCGGTCGTCGACCCTCACTCCGCCAGGCCGCTTCGACCAGTCGGTCGGGCAACGGTACGACGACCGAGGGGTCCCAGTCGCGCGCCCAGCCTCCCAGCACCAGCAATTTGTCCAGCAGCCCGGCGGTGAAACCCCAGATGTAGAGATCGCCGACGGTGAACGCCGGCCCGGTGAATCCGGACGGGTGCAGGCAGCTGATCCGGTTCGCCGGATCGACCAGCGCGCTGACGGGCACGGTGTGCACTGACGCGACCTCGGCCGGGTCGACCACTGCGACCGGCGACGGCTCCCGCCACCAGGCAAGCACCGGCGACACCCCGAAGTTGCTCACCGGCACCCAGAGCGCGGGCCAGATCGCGAACGGCACGACGCCGGCCGGGTCCAGGCCGGTCTCCTCCTCAGCCTCCCGCAAGGCGGTCCGCACCAGACCCTCGTCACCGGTGCCGTCCTCCGGATCGACGCCGCCACCCGGGAACGCCATCTGCCCGGCGTGCCGGCGCAACGTCCAGGCCCGCTCGGTCAGCAGCACCTCCGGCCCGTCGTTGCCATCGGCAAGCAAGATCAGAACGGCGGACTGCCGCACGGACGGATCGTCCGGCGGCAGGAAGCGGGACAACAGCTTCGGGTCGACCTCCTCGGACGCCTTCGCCAGCGGCTGCAGCCAGTCCGGGATCTCCACACCGTCGAACGTCACAGCGTGACCCCCAGCTTCTCCAGCAGCAGGTCATCCAGCTGCTGCTGGGAGGTGAAGGGGCCGTGGTGGACGTAGGCGATCGCGCCGTCGGAGTCGACGAAGACGCTGATCGGTGGCCCGCCGATCTTGAACGGCCCGCGCAGATGCTTGTCCGCATCGACCAGGTGCGGATAGCTGAGCTGGTGATCGGCGGCGAACTTCACCGCCAGCTCGGCCCGCGGATCGTCGTAGTCGATCCCGAGCAGCTGCACCTTGCCGGTCGCGCGCCTCGCCAGATCCGACAGGTACGGCGCTTCTTCGCGGCACGGAGTGCACCACTGGGCCCAGACGTTGATGACGAGCGGGCCGCGGAGGTCCGCGAGCCTGATGTCGGGCCCGCTGCCCAGGCAGGGCAGGCTGACGTCCGGAAGTCCGTTGCTGACCGGCGGTTTCGACTCGGTCGACGGGCAGGCCGCCAGCTTGTCGGCGCCGGCGACCGCCGGCCGGGTGGCCGAATCGGTCGCGCTCGACTGGTCGGATCCACACGACGCCAGGAGCAGTCCGGCGACAAGCCAGCCGACCGCCCACAGCGTCGTACGCACTCTCATGCCGGGACCTTCACCAGCTTCGCCGCGGCCTCGGGGTTGGTCGGGCCGGTGCCGTACGACGGGCACCACTGGGCCACCGGGCAGGCGCCACAGGCCGGCTTCTTGGCGTGGCAACGACGGCGGCCGTGGAAGATCAGCCGGTGCGAGAGCATCGTCCAGTCCTTCTTCGGGAACAGGTCGCCGATGATGTGCTCGACCTTGACCGGGTCCTGCTCGGTGGTCCAGCCGAACCGGCGTACCAATCGGCCGAAGTGGGTGTCGACGGTGATCCCGGGGATGTTGAAAGCGTTGCCGAGCACCACGTTCGCCGTCTTGCGGCCGGTGCCGGGCAGCTTCACCAGCTCGGACAGCTTGTTCGGTACGACGCCGTCGTAGTCGTCGACCAGGGCCTGGCCGAGCTTCATCACGCTGTTGGTCTTGGCCCGGAAGAAGCCGGTCGGCTTGAGGATCGCCTCCAGCTCCTCCCGGTCCGCCTCCGCATAGGCCTGGGCGTTCGGGTACTTCGCGAACAGGCCCGGGGTCACCTTGTTCACCAGTACGTCGGTGGTCTGGGCCGACAGGATGGTGGCCACCAGCAACTCGAGCGGGGTGGTGAAGTCCAGCTCGCAGTGAGCGTCCGGATACGTCTCGGTGAGCACCTTGTGCATCTTCCGGGCCCGGCGGACCAGCTGGGTGTGCGTCTCGTCGACGAAGACCGGCGCCTTGCGAGGCAGCTTCAGAGGTACTGTCGGCAGCGGCCCTGGGACCGGAGCCGCGACACGCGGGGATGGCATGCAGGACAGCCTACGTGGCGGGTCCGACACCCGAGGGGCTACGGTTTTGGGGCAACCGGGTGTGCACGACCCGGTGCCGGGCGGGGTCGAACCCCCACCCGCAAGTCGTGGTCGAAGGTCCTAGGAGGCCCAAAGTGGATGCCGCAGTGCTCCGACAGGCACCGCTGTTCAGTCAGCTCGACGACGAGGCGGCCGACGCCCTGGCCGCCTCGATGACCGAGAACCGGCTGCGCCGCGGCCAGGTGCTGTTCCACGAGGGCGACTCCGGCGACAGGCTGTTCGTGGTCGTCGAGGGCAAGGTCAAGCTGGGCCGGACCTCGGCCGACGGCCGGGAGAACCTGATCGCGGTCCTCGGCCCGGGTCAGATGTTCGGCGAGCTGTCCCTGTTCGACCCGGGACCGCGCTCTGCGACGGTCACCGCGGTCACTGACGCCTCACTGATGTCGCTGACCCACGACGAGCTGCTGCGGTGGCTGGCCGGCCGCCCCGAGGTTGCCCGCGGCCTGCTGCTCCAGCTGGCCTCCCGGCTGCGCAAGGTCTCCGACGTGGTCGCCGACCTGGTGTTCTCCGACGTACCGGGCCGGGTCGCGAAGGCCCTGCTCGACCTGGCCAGCCGCTTCGGACGCACCGCCGACGACGGCGTACACGTCCACCACGACCTCACCCAGGAGGAACTGGCCCAACTCGTCGGCGCCTCCCGCGAGACCGTCAACAAGGCCCTCGCCGACTTCGCCTCCCGAGGCTGGGTCCGCCTGGAGCCCCGCTCCGTCGTACTCCTCGACGTAGACCGCCTCCAACGCCGAGCCCGCTAACCGTTCAGAGCCCCGACCACGCGAGGGGATATCCCGCCGAGCTGTGGGTCCTCTGCTCGTATGCGAGGGGAGAACCCGCAGGTCGCGGGGATATCTCCTGGTACGTGGATATCCCCGCGTACGTCGGGTGGCCTTAGGCGGCGCGCTTCTCGCGGGTGAGCGCTTGCCGGACCGTCGCCATCAGGTGTGCAGGACGGCTGAGGTCCGACCAGTCGGTTCGTACGACGTGGAGGCCGAGCGCCCGCAGCCGGTCCTCCCGGCGCTTCTCCCGGATCAGCACGCCGGACCCCGCACCGTCGTACTTCAGTTGACCGTCGAACTCCACCACCGTGTCGTACTCGGGGAAATGGAAGTCGACCCGGCCAACGAATCCATCGGCGTCGTGGAATTCTGCCTGCAGCGAGGGCTCGGGGAGTCCGTGCTCGCGCAGCAGGACACGCAGTCGCGACTCACCGACCGACTCGGAGAGCCTGTTGCCGAACCGCAGCGCCGCCCGCGCGGTTGGACCACCGGGCCAGAACTCGGATACCCGCAGCAGGTTCTGAACGGCTTCGTCGCCGATGTCGTGCTCACGCAGGGCTGCGTCGATGCTCACGACACCCACCTCGAAGGACGTCGTACAGGCCGATTCGACCATCGCGCGAGGAACGGTGGTGACCAAGCGGCCCTCGACCTCCGTCAGATCTGCATCCGTCAGCTTCCCGAGGTGATGCTGTACGCCGGCCACGAGGCCACCGGACTGCCCGTCCAGGCTGTTGACATGGACTCGGCTGAGATCCAGTCCCCACAGCGGTAGGCCATGGAGCACGAGAGCCGACTGATGGCTCACGGCAACCGAGCCGGCTCGCAGGCAATTCATCACAGCATGCAGCCGGCGGCGATGCTCCCACCGCACCCGGTCCCAGGACCTCGTGGCCGACAGGTCCACCGGTTCGGCGTACTGGCCACGCCGGATCCGCTCCCAGCGGCCTTCGGCCAGGTAGCGGACGATCTGGTCGGGTGTGCAGCCGCTGTCCAGGGCTTGCCGGCGACTGAAGACGCCGCCCTGCTGCGCGGCGATCAGCCTGAGCATCGCGTTCACCCGTCAAGCGTCGGCCAACGCGCCTTCGTGTGGCGTGCATCGCCCAGATCTGTGGATAACCCCGCGAGGGGATATCCACTCCAGTTGTGGGTTCTCTGCTCTTATACGAGGGGAGAACCCACGACGCGAAGGGTTATCCGTTCAAATAGTCCAGTTGGGCGCGGACTGAGCGCTCGGCTGCGGGCCATAGGCTGCGGTCTACGTCGGTGTAGACGTGTTCGACGACTGCTGCTGGGGTGGTGTGGCCTGCGGCTATCGCCGCGCGGACCTGGTCCAGGCGTTCGTGGCGGTGGTCCAGGTAGTAGGTGAGGACGGCCGTGGGGTCGTCGATGACTGGGCCGTGGCCGGGGAGTAGGCGGTCTACGTCGGCTGGGGAGTTCGCGAAGGCGCGGAGGCGCTCGAGGGAGTCGAGATAGGGGCCTAGGGCACCGTCTGGGTGGGCCACGACGGAGGTGCCGCGGCCCAGGACGGTGTCTCCGGTGAGGAGTGAGCCGTCTTGCGGGAGCCAGAAGCAGACCGAGTCGAGCGTGTGGCCGGGCGTCGGGAGAACCTCGATGCGGAGGCCGCCGGCCGTGATCACGTCGCCTTCAGCGAGGCCGTGCGCGTGGTCGGTGGGGATCCGGAACGCAGGATCGACCGAGCGCACCCCGCAGTTCGCCCGGTTCGCGAACCAGGCCGCGCCCTCGGAGTGGTCCGGGTGTTTGTGAGTGAGCAGTACGACGGCCACGTCGCCGGCGGCATCGAGCACAGCCTGCAGGTGCTCCTCCAGCAGCGGACCGGGATCGACCACGACAGACCGATCCGCGTCAGGCGCTCGCAGGATCCACGTGTTGGTGCCGTCCAGCGTCATCGGTCCCGGGTTCGCGGCCAGCACGCGGGCGGCGTACGGCGTCACCTGCTCGACTGTCATGTGGTCTCCAAATAGGCCTGGTCGCCCTCGACGCGTACGGCGGGCAGCACCGGCCGGATCTCGCGGTCACCTGCCGCGGCCAGGATCGTCGCCACGTCGTCGTACGGCGTGAGGTCCCGGCAGCAGACGTACGTCGGAGGCAGCATCAGCAGCTCACCCGCGTGCACCGCGGCGACGGCGTCGGCCGGGCGCATCCAGGCGACCTGGTCGGACTCGCTTGTCACGTCCCGGGTGATCTGGCCGATCGGGAGTGCTGCGACGAAGAAGCGGGTGTCGTACCGCCGTGGCTCGAACTCGGGGGTGATCCAGTGCGCCCACGCGCCGAGCAGATCAGCCCGCAGCACCAGCCCGCGCCGGTGCAGGAAGTCGGCGAACCCCAGCTCGCGCGACTCCAGCGCGACCCGGTCGGCCTCCCAGCCGTCGCCGGTGGTGTCGTCGACGACCGACTCACTCGACGGCCCAGCTAGGAGTACGCCGGACTCCTCGAACGTCTCGCGTACAGCGGCCGCGACAAAGGCAGCCGCGGCTTCGGCTGAGCACCCCATCCGGGCCGCGAACCACTCCGGCGGCGGACCGGACCACGAGTCGGCGACGGTGGAGTCGGTCGGATCGACCCGCCCGCCGGGGAAGACGGTCATCCCGGCCGCGAACGCCATCGACTGCTGCCGCCGGAGGAGGTAGACCTCCGGTCCGGCGGCAGTGTCGCGCAGCAGGATCACCGTCGACGCCGGCCGCGGGTCGACCGGCGTACGGGCCTCACGGACGTAGGCGAGGGCAGCCTCCGCCATCCGTCCGGACAGCAGTTCAGAATCCAGATCGCGGACCATGCCGAGCCGTCAGGCGACCTCGACGATCAGCTCGACCTCGACCGGCGCGTCCAGCGGCAGCACCGGCACGCCGACGGCGCTCCGCGCGTGCTGGCCGGCCTCGCCGAAGACCTGGCCGATGAGCTCGGACGCACCGTTGGCGACCTGCGGCTGACCGGTGAAGTCGGGCGTTGAGGCGATGAACGCGACCACCTTGACGACGCGGGCCACGTTGGTCAGGTCACCGATCTGCGCCTTGACCGCGGCCAGCGCGTTCAGAGCGCACTGCTGGGCGCAGTCGCTCGCGACCTCGGCGCTCACCTCGCCGCCGACCTTGCCGGTGGCGATCAGCGTGCCGTCACGCAGCGGCAGCTGGCCGGAGGTGTAGACGAGGTTGCCGGTCCGAACGGCCGGCACGTACGCCGCCACCGGCTTGGCCACGTCGGGCAGCTTGAGGCCGAGCTCGGTCAGCTTCTCCTCGGGGTGGCTCATTTGTCCTCGATCTCCCGCTTGAAGTAGGCGACCAGGTTCTCCGGGTTCAGGCCCGGGACGACCTGGACCAACTCCCAGCCGTCCTGGCCGAAGTTGTCCAGGATCTCCTTGGTCGAGTGGACCAGCAGCGGTGCGGTGAAGTACTCGAACTTCTTCATGAGGTGGACTCTAACGGGCGCCTCCCCCGGTGTGGTGTGGCCCACGTCCTACCCTGGAGACCATGGCGAGGCTGCACGTGGTGACCGGCAAGGGCGGCACCGGGAAGACGACCGTTGCGGCTGCCATGGCACTCGCGCTGGCCGAGCAGGGCAAGCGGATCCTGCTGGTCGAGGTGGAAGGCAGGCAAGGGCTTGCCCAGCTCTTCGACATCCCGCCACTGCCGTACGTCGAGACCCGGATCGCGCAAGGTCCGGGCGGCGGCGAGGTGTTCGCGCTGGCCGTCGACGCCGAGGCCGCGCTGCTGGAGTACCTCGACATGTACTACCACCTGGGCCGGGCCGGGAAGGCGCTCGACAAGGTGGGCGCGATCGACTTCGTCACCACGATCGCCCCTGGCCTGCGCGACGTACTGCTGACCGGCAAGGTCTACGAGGCGACCCGGCGCAAGTCGCACGGGCGCCTCGCGTACGACGCCGTCGTACTGGACGCACCGCCGACCGGGCGGATCGCCCGGTTCCTGAACGTGAACCACGAGGTCGCCGATCTGGCCAAGGTCGGGCCGATCCGCAACCAGGCCGACGCGATCATGGGCATGCTGCGCTCGGACGTGACCCGGATCCACCTGGTCACGCTGCTGGAGGAGATGCCGGTCCAGGAGACGCTGGACGCAGTCGAGCACCTGGAGGAGCTGGACCTGCGGATCGGTTCGATCGTCGTGAACATGGTCCGCAACAGCCCACTCGACGACGAGGCGATCGCCCTTGCGGTGAAGGAGAAACTGCCCGCGGCCGAGATCTCCCGGGGACTGCGTGCCGCCGGTGTTGCCGTCAGTAAGCAGCTGGTCGACACCCTGGTCGCGGAGGCACACGACCACGCCGTCCGAATCGGCCTGGAACGCGAGAATCGCGACCGGATCGATGCCCTCGGCAAGCACGTGACCGAGCTGGAACTGCAGCCGGAGGGAATCGACCACGGCACCCTGATCGACCTGGCCGAGGAGTTTCGCCGATGAAGGAGCGGAGCGAGTTCATCATTAGGCACAGCACGAAGCCGTCATCCGCGCCCGCAGCGAAGCGAGGACGCGGATGACTGAGCTGGATCTGGATGCACTGATCGACGACCCGGGGACGCGCATCGTGGTCACCTGTGGCTCCGGTGGGGTCGGCAAGACGACCACGGCCGCGGCGCTCGGGCTGCGGGCCGCCGAACGCGGGCGGAAGGTCGTCGTACTGACGATCGACCCGGCCCGGCGGCTGGCGCAGTCGCTCGGGCTGACCGAGCTGGACAACACCCCGCGCGGGGTGGCCGGCGTCCACCCGGCGAACGGCGGCCGGCTGGACGCGATGATGCTGGACATGAAGCGGACCTTCGACGAGGTCGTGCTCGCCCACGCGACACCGGAGAAGGCCGAGCAGATCCTGGCGAATCCCTTCTACGTCGCGCTGTCGTCGTCGTTCGCGGGGACGCAGGAGTACATGGCGATGGAGAAGCTCGGCCAGTTGCACAAGCAGGCGGAGCAGTCCGGCGACTGGGACCTGATCGTCGTCGACACCCCGCCGTCGCGATCGGCGCTGGATTTCCTGGACGCACCGGAGCGGTTGGCTTCGCTGCTGGAGGGACGGTTCCTGCGGTTGCTGCTGGCACCTGCACGCGGACCGTTCCGGCTGATGTCGGCCGGGGTGAACATGGCCATGTCGGTGCTGAACAAGGTGCTCGGTGCGCAGGTGCTGACCGACGTACAGACGTTCGTTGCGGCGTTCGACACACTGTTCGGCGGCTTCCGGCAGCGGGCCGAGCGGACGGTGGCGCTGCTGCGTGAGCCGCACACGGCGTTCCTGGTGGTTGCGGCTCCGCAGAACGACGCGCTGCGGGAGGCGTCGTACTTCACGGAGCGGTTGCGCGAGGAGAGCATGCCGCTCGCCGGCGTCGTACTGAACCGCGTGACCAACACCCATGTGCCGGATCTGTCGGCCGAGCGGTCACTGGGCGCGGCAGAGCGGCTGGAGGAGGCGGACAAGTCGCCGCTGACCGCCGCCGTACTGCGGTTGCACGCCGACAAGATGCAGCAGGTCGTCGGGGACCACAAGCGGGCCGACCGATTCCGCCGCGGCCACCGCGCTATCCCGACGGTGGAGGTTCCGGCCCTCGCCGACGACGTCCACGACCTCACCGGCCTGCGCCTGATCGGCGACCTGCTCACCGCCTGAGACCGGGGCGCTACACCCGGTACGCCGGTTTTCACTGTCAGCGAACGCCGGAAGCGGCGGGAATGACCAGGTGAGGGCCATGGTTGAGCCTGTCAGACTCAATCTTTCGTAAGGGTGTGACAGCGTGACCGATACGTTGAATCTTCCTGTTCTGCCGCTGGACGACGTCGTGGTCCTGCCGGGAATGGTCGTGCCGGTCCGACTGGCCGACCCGGAGGCACGGGCGGCGATCGACGCCGCGCAGGCCTCTGGCCAGGACCAGGTGTTGCTGGTACCGCGGCTGGACGGGAAATATGCCAAGGCCGGGACGCTCGGTGAGATCGAGCAGATCGGCCGGCTGCCGGGCGGTGCCCAGGCGGCCGTGATCCGTGGGACCTCGCGGGTCCTGATCGGCGCCGGGACCACCGGTCCGGGTGCCGCGCTGTGGGTCGGCGCAACCGAGCTGCACGAGATCACCGACTCCAGGTCGGCCGAGCTCGCCCGCGAGTACAAGACCCTGATGACCTCGGTGCTGCAGCGTCGCGGCGCCTACCAGGTCATCGACTCCGTGAAGCAGGTGAACGACCCGGCGGAGCTGTCCGACCTGGCCGGCTACGCGTCGTACCTGACCAACGAGCAGAAGTCCTGGCTGGTGGAGAACGCGAACGTCTCCGAGCGGCTGGAGAAGCTGATCGGCTGGGTGAAGGACCACCTGGCCGAGCTCGAGGTCTCCGAGACGATCCAGAAGGACGTCCAGGAGGGTATGGAGAAGCAGCAGCGGGAGTTCCTGCTGCGCCAGCAGATGGCCGCGATCCGCAAGGAACTGGCCGAGCTGGACGGCAAGGCCGAGTCCGAGGAAGAGGACTACCGGGCCCGCGTCGAGGCTGCCGACCTGCCAGAGCACGTCCGCAAGGCCGCGCTCGCCGAGGTCGACAAGCTGGAGCGGACCGCAGAGCAGTCCCCCGAGGTCGGCTGGATCCGGACCTGGCTGGACACCGTTCTCGAGCTGCCGTGGAACGAGCGGACCGAGGACAGCTACGACATCCGCGACGCGCGGGCCGTGCTGGACGCGGACCACTCCGGTCTGGACGACGTCAAGGAGCGCATCACCGAGTACCTGGCCGTACGGCGCCGCCGCGCGGACCGTGGCCTCGGCGTGGTCGGTGGACGCCGCAGTGGCGCCGTACTGGCCCTGGTCGGTCCGCCTGGTGTGGGTAAGACCTCGCTGGGTGAGTCCGTGGCGCGGGCGATGGGCCGCAAGTTCGTCCGGGTCGCCCTGGGCGGCGTGCGGGACGAGGCCGAGATCCGCGGTCACCGGCGGACGTACGTCGGTGCGCTGCCGGGCCGGATCGTCCGGGCCATCACCGAAGCCGGGTCGATGAACCCGGTGGTGCTGCTGGACGAGATCGACAAGGTGGGTGCGGACTACCGGGGTGACCCGACGGCCGCTCTGCTGGAGGTCCTCGACCCGGCGCAGAACCACACCTTCCGGGACCACTACCTGGAGGTCGAGCTGGACCTGTCCGACGTGGTCTTCCTGGCCACGGCGAATGTGCTGGACTCCATCCCGGCGCCGCTGCTGGACCGGATGGAACTGGTGCAGCTGGACGGGTACACCGAGGACGAGAAGGTCGTCATCGCCCGTGACCACCTGCTCCCGCGTCAGCTGGAGCGGGCGGGCCTGACGGCGGACGAGGTGACCATCGAGGACTCGGCGCTGCGACTGCTGGCCGGTGAGTACACACGCGAGGCCGGCGTACGCCAGCTGGAGCGGGGAATCTCGCGGGTCCTGCGCAAGGTGACGGCCAAGCTCGCCCTGGGCGAAGACGTCGGCAACCTGACCATCGGCTCCGGGGACCTGAAGCAGTACCTGGGTTCGCCGAAGTTCACTCCGGAGTCGGTCGAGCGTACGGCGCTTCCGGGTGTGGCTACCGGACTGGCGGTGACCGGTGCGGGTGGTGACGTGCTCTTCGTCGAGGCGTCGCTGGCCGACAAGGAGACCGGCCCGACCGGAGTCACGCTGACCGGACAACTCGGTGACGTGATGAAGGAGTCGGCGCAGATCGCCCTGTCGTACCTGCGCTCGCACGGCGCGGAGCTGGGGCTGCCGGTCGGCGATCTGGCCGAGCGGAACGCCCACATCCACGTCCCGGCCGGTGCCGTCCCGAAGGACGGACCGTCGGCGGGTGTCACGATGACGACCGCACTGGCGTCGCTGCTGTCCGGGCGGCCGGTCCGCTCGGAGGTCGCGATGACCGGTGAGGTGTCACTGACCGGACGGGTCCTCCCGATCGGTGGGGTGAAGCAGAAGCTGCTCGCCGCACACCGGGCCGGGCTGACCACGATCCTGATCCCGAAGCGGAACGAGCCGGACCTGGAAGACGTACCGGAGTCCGTGCTCGCGGAGCTGACCGTCCACCCGGTCAGCGACGTCCGCGAGGTGCTCGACCTGGCCCTCGAACCGGCCCAGGTGAACGCACACCAGTACGCCGCCTGACCGGCGTACGACCGGAGGGCCCGAGCACTTCGCTCGGGCCCTCCTCCTTTCGGATGAAACCTTTCCGACACGCCCCGCGCGGCGTGATTGAACTCACATTCACCCCGGTAACCCAACCAGGCGATCCCGTAGTCTCTATAACCATGCGCGTCAGGGAAAAGGGCGACCGGGGAGTCGTCCAATCTGTGGTTCTGTTCCTCGGGGTGAGCGTGCTGTCGGGGGCCTTGGCCGCCGGTCTTGCCATCCCGTTCGCCGGCCTGGCCGGGTTCACCACCGAGAAGACCACACAGACCCTGCAGGACCTGCCGCAGCAGTTCGACGAGGTCCCGCTCAAGCAGAAGAGCACCATCCTGGCCGCCGACGGTTCGCTGATCGCCACGCTGGCCGAGCAGAACCGGGTGCCGATCTCGCTCAACAAGGTCGCGCCGATCATGCAGAAGGCGATCGTCGCGATCGAGGACGACCGGTTCTACGAGCACGGCGCGCTGGATGCCAAGGGCACGCTGCGCGCTCTGCTGCAGAACCACTCCGAGGGCACGGTCCAGCAGGGCGGTTCCAGCATCACCCAGCAGTACGTGAAGATCAGCCTGGTCGAGAAGGCGAACACGCCCGAGGAGGTCGCGGCCGCCACCGCCGACACCTACCAGCGCAAGGTCGCCGAACTGCGCTACGCGATCGCGGTCGAGAAGCAGTACTCGAAGAACGAGATCCTGGAGAAGTACCTCAACCTCGCGAACTTCGGTGATGGTGCCTGGGGCATCGAGGCGGCCTCGCTGCACTACTTCTCCGTGCACGCCTCCCAGCTGACGCTGCCGCAGGCCGCGCTGCTGGCCGGCCTGGTGAAGAACCCGACGGGCTACGACCCGACGAACAACATGAAGCGGGCCAAGGACCGCCGCGACGTCGTCATCCGCCGGATGCTCGAGCTGAAGGTGATCTCGCTCGCCCAGGCGAACGCGGCGCTGAGGACCCCGGTGATCAACCCGGCCAAGGTCCGGCCGAACAAGCTCGGCTGCGCGAACGGTCCGTACCCGTTCTACTGCGAGTACATCGTCTCCCAGCTCGAGGACAACAAGGCCTTCGGCAAGGACCGGACCAGCGCCGCCAACTACCTGAAGACCGCCGGTCTCACCATCCGCACCTCCCTGGACCCGAAGATGCAGAAGGCCGCGCAGAAGTCGATCGACCAGCACACCAAGAAGGGTGACCAGGCGATCGCCGCGATCACCATCGTCGAGCCCGGCACCGGGCTGGTGAAGGCGATGGTGCAGAGCAAGCCGTACGGCAGCAAGAAGGGCCAGACGTCGTACAACTACAACGTCGAGAAGTCCTACGCCGGTGGGTACGGCGGCTTCCAGAACGGTTCGACGATGAAGGCCTTCACGATCGCGGCCGCGATCCAGAAGGGCTTCCCGCTCACCTACAAGATCAACTCGCCGAACAGCCTCCCGCTGGGCGGCAAGAAGTGGACCACCTGCACCGGGCACGTCACCGCCGAGAAGGGGTACACCCCGGGCAACTCGACCACGAACGTGGCCGATCCGACCATGATCCAGGCGGCGCAGAGGTCGACCAACACCTACTTCCTGCAGCTGTCGCAGCAGGTCGGACTGTGCCCGATCGCAACGATCGCGTCGAAGCTCGGTATGTACGACGCCCAGTCGGGCGACCCGCTCGGCCAGTACCCGTCGATGACGCTTGGCGTCGGCTACGTGACCCCGCTACAGCTGTCGAACGCGTACGCCGCCTTCGCGGCGCGGGGCATGTACTGCAAGCCGTGGCTGGTCACCTCGGTGAAGGACGCGGCCGGCAAGGCGATGAGTACGCCCGGCGCGGACTGCAAGCAGGTGCTGGCCCCGGAGGTCGCCGACGGCGTCAACGAGGTCCTGCACATGGTGATGGAGCCGGGCGGTACAGGCCAGCACCTGAAGTTCGGCAACAGCGATCTGGCCGGCAAGACCGGAACGATCCAGGACGCCAAGGCGGTCTGGTACGCCGGTTACTCGTCCAAGCTCGCCTCCGCCGCGGTCGTGGCCGACGCGTCGCCGCCGTACAAGCGGCTCGTCGGCCAGACGCTGGACGGCCACGACATCGGCGAGGCCTCTGGCTCCGGGACCGCGGGTCCGCTGTGGGAGACCGCTCTGCAGGGCGCGCTCCAGGGCCTCCCGACCACCCACTTCACCAAGCCGTCCGACAAGACCATGCGCGGCGACGTGAAGGACCTGCCCTTCGTCAACGGGATGAACCCGGACGACGCCGCCAACAAGCTGCGTCAGGCCGGCTTCGACGTGGAGATCGCGTCCGGCACAGTCAACTCCGAGGAGACCGCGGGCACGGTCGCCTACACCAGCCCGCGGCAGCGCGACGGTGCGCCGGAGGGCTCGAAGGTGACGATCTTCGTCTCCAACGGCAGCAAGAAGAACGAGCCCCAGAACTCTCCGAAGCCGCCGCAGAACACGACCAAGCCCCCCGGCGGACCGATCACGATCGACCCCAACTGCCCGCCGTGGAACCCGAAGTACCCGAAGTGCGGTGGCGGAGGCCACGGCCCGGGATAAGCCCTCAGGCGCCGAGCTGGCGCTTCACCTCGGCGGAGACGACGGCGCCGTCGGCCTTGCCCTTGACCTTGGGCTGCAGGGCACCCATCACCTTGCCGATGCCGCGCGGGCCGAGCTCGGCGGCGCCGGTGGCGGCGACGGCCTCGGTGACCAGGGCAACGATCTCTTCCTGGCTGAGCTGCTCCGGCAGGTACTCGGCCAGGATGTCCGCCTCGGCCTGTTCCTTGTCGGCGAGCTCGTCCCGACCGGCGTCGCGGTACGCGACCACCGACTCGCGGCGCTTCTTCGCCTCCGAGCTCAGGACGTCGACGACCTCGGCGTCGGACAGCTCGCGGGCCTCCTTGCCGGCCACCTCCGCCTTGGTGACTGCCGTGAGCGCCATCCGCAGGGTCGACTTGCGGATCTCGTCGCGCGCCTTCAGGGCGGCGGTCATGTCGTCGTGCAGGCGCTGCTTCATTCCGGAGTTGGACATGACCAGCATTGTGGCAGGCTGGTGGAATGAGTTTGCGCGGGCTTGCCACCACCACCCTCAAGACCACGGCGGTCGTCGGCGCCGTGGGAGCGGCCTGCGTCGCGTACGCGGCCGCCGTCGAGGTGCGCTGGTTCACACTGCGCAGAGTGACGGTCCCGGTGCTGCCCGAGGGCTCTGAGCCGCTGAAGGTGCTGCACCTGTCCGACCTGCATCTGATGCCGGCCCAGGAGCGCAAGATCAACTGGGTCAACGACCTCGCCACGCTCGAGCCCGACCTGATCGTGAACACCGGCGACAACATCTCCCACGAGGCCTCGGTGCGGCCGCTGATCCGGGCGTACGGCGACCTGCTCGACGTACCTGGGGTGTTCGTGTTCGGCTCCAACGACTACTGGAAGCCGCACTTCAAGAACCCGGGGAAGTACCTGCTGCCCGCGAACAAGCAGCGGCACAAGCCGCACGGCCCGGACCTCCCGTACGAGGAGATGAGGCGTGCGTTCACCGGCGCCGGCTGGACCGACCTGAACAACGCGAAGGCGACGCTCAAGGTCAACGGCCTGCGGCTGGACTTCGCCGGCACCGACGACCCGCACATCAAGCGCGACCGGTACGACGAGGTCGCGGGCGAGGTGGATCCAACGGCCGACCTGTCGATCGGCGTCACGCACGCGCCGTACCAGCGTGTGCTGAACGGGTTCGTCAGCGACGGCTATCCGCTGGTGCTGGCCGGCCACACCCACGGCGGACAGCTGGCAGTGCCGCTGTACGGCGCTCTCGTGACCAACTGCGATCTGGACACGTCTCGGGTGAAGGGCCTGTCCACATGGGGCGCGGGCGGCCGTCAGGCGGCCCTGCACGTGTCCGCCGGCCTGGGTACGTCGCCGTACGCGCCGATCCGATTCGCGTGCCGGCCGGAGGCGACACTGCTGACCCTGGTGCCGCGGATAAACCCGATTTCGTCCGCAGGGTCGGCGCATGTAAGCTAACGGCGACTTCGGGCTGTGGCGCAGCTTGGTAGCGCGCTTCGTTCGGGACGAAGAGGTCGCAGGTTCAAATCCTGTCAGCCCGACCACGTGGAAGAGGTCCCTCAGTGAGGGGCCTCTTCGCGTTTTGAGGGGCACTCTTTTCGTTGTCAGTCCTCCGCGGCCTCGGCGATCGACCGGGGCGGCCGCACCTTGACGAACTGCAGGTTGCCGGCGGGCATCATCCAGGTCATGACGTCGACCGCGAGCCGCCCGGCCAGTACTGCGGGATCGGCTTCCACCTGCGCGCGGGCGGTCGCAGCGTCCACCGACCAGATCGAGAAGCCGCGGTAGCGCTCGTCGTCCTGGTCGGTGAGCGGCCCGCGGGCGAGGATCAGCCCGCGCTCCTGCAGGTCGGCGCCGTGCGCGAGGTGCCGGTCCTGCAGCGCAGCCGCCTCGTCGTCCGTCATCACCGGCGCGTCCGGTCGCAACGTCAGCAGGGTCACGGTGTAGCGGTCGAATCGCATACGTCGAAACGTACGCTGAAAGACCTGCAGCGGTGCCTGTTCGCCTATTCCTCCACCTGCTGGGCCGTGGCTCGCGGGTCCGGACCGGCGGCCCGGTCGCTCGAGGGCGAACTCGACTCGACCAACTCCGGCTCCGGCTCGGCGGCGTACCGGGTCAGGTTGTCCCCGGTGGCTGGGTCGAAGACGTGAATCCGTGCGTTGTCGAACCACAGGTCCGTCACGGTGCCGTCGGTGACCTTGCTCTGGGCACCCAGGACGACGACCAGTTGGGTGCGCATCTGCTCGCTGTCCAGCTCGCGCTGGAGCTCCTTCAACTGCAGGGTGACATCCTTCGGAGCGTCGTAGGGGATGTAGGCATAGAGCTCGTTGCCGAGCCACTCGGTCACGTCCACGTTGGCTGTGAACGTCTCCCCGCCGGCCCGGGCCGAAGCGTCCACGCCGGCGGCGTCCTCGAAGTCCTGCGGGCGAACGCCGACGATGACCAGATCATGTCCGTCAGTCCCTGCGAGCCGGTCGGTGACGCCTATGTCGCCGAACGGGGTCTCGATCGCGCCGTCTTTCACCCGGCCCGGGATGAAGTTCATCGGCGGCGACCCGATGAACCCAGCGACGAACAGGTTCGCGGGGGTGTCGTACAGCTGGTGCGGAGTCCCGATCTGCTGCAGGACGCCCTTGCGCAGGACGGCGATCCGGTCCCCCAGTGTCATCGCCTCGGTCTGATCGTGGGTGACGTACACGGTCGTGGTTCCGAGCCGGCGCTGCATCCGGGAGATCTCGGTCCGCATCTGGCCGCGCAGCTTGGCGTCCAGGTTGGACAGCGGCTCGTCGAACAGGAACGCGTCGGCCTTGCGGACGATCGCCCGGCCCATCGCGACCCGCTGCCGCTGGCCGCCGGACAGGTTGGCCGGCTTGCGCTTCAGGTGCTCGGTCAGCTCGAGCACGTCGGCGGCCTCTTCGACCCGTTGGGTCACGTCGGCGTCCGGCATGTTCTTCAGTCGCAGCGGGAACGCGATGTTCTCGAACACGTTCAGGTGCGGGTAGAGCGCGTAGTTCTGGAACACCATCGCCAGGTTCCGGTCCCGGGGCGCCTTCTCGTTGACCCGTTCGCCGTTGATGAGCATGTCGCCTTCGGTGATGTCCTCCAGGCCGACGATCATCCGCAGCAGGGTCGACTTGCCGCAGCCGGACGGCCCGACCAGGATGATGAACTCCCCGTCGGCCACCTCGATGCTGATGTCGTCGACAGCCAGGAATCCGTCCGGATACCGCTTGACGATGTTCTTCATACTGATGGTTGCCACAGTCGGACATCTCCTTCCTGAGCGGGCGATCAGCCCTTGACGGCGCCCGCGGTCAGACCGGCGACGATCCGGCGCTGGAAGAGCAGCACCAGGATGACGACGGGGATGGTGACGACCACCGAGGCCGCCATGATCGCGGTGACCGGCGACTGGAACTGCGAGGCGCCGGTGAAGAACGACAACGCCGCCGGGACGGTCCGGGCCCGGTCGGTCGAGGTGAGCGAGATCGCGAGCAGGAATTCGTTCCAGCAGAAGAAGAACGTCAGGATCGTGGTCGTGAACACGCCGGGTGCGGCCAGCGGCACGATGACCTTACGGAACGCCTGCCAGGCGGTCGCGCCGTCCACCTGCGCGGCCTGCTCCATCTCCCACGGGATCTGCCGGAAGAACGCCGACATGGTCCAGATCGACAGCGGCAGGGCGAAGGTGAGGTAGGGGATGATCAGGCCGGCCCAGGTGTCGTAGATGCCGAGGTTGCGCCACATGTTGAACAGCGGCCCGACCAGCGCGGCCTGTGGGAACATGGCGATCGCCAGTGCCATCGACAGCAGGAGTTTCTTACCCGGGAACTCCAGCCGGGCGATCGCGTACGCGGCGAACATCGCGACGATCACCGACAGCAGGGTCGCGATGAAGGCGACGCCCACCGAGTTGCGCAACGCGCTGGTGAAGAGGCTGTCGCTGAACACGGTGTCGTAGTTCGTCCACACCCACTTCTCGGGGAAGAACGTCGGCTTCGCGCTGCGGAACGTGGCCGGGTCCTTGAACGACAACGACACCATCCACAACATCGGGAACAGTGCCCAGACCAGGATGAGCAGGCCCCAGCCGGTCCACCAGTACTTCGCGTTCCGCTTCATCACTTGTCACCCCTCACCTGCGAGAGGTCGGTCTTGAAGCCCTTGACGAACAGGAACGCGATGATCACCACGCTGAAGAACAGCAGCACCGAGATGGCCGACCCGACGCCGAGGTTCAGCAGCGTCACGTTCTGCCGGTAGGCCAGGAAGGATAACGTCTCGGTCTTGTTCGCGCCGGCCGTCATGATGAACGGGTTGTCGAAGATGCGCCAGGCGTCCAGGGTGCGGAAGAGCAGTGCCACCATGATGGCCGCCTTCATGTTCGGCAGCGTCACGCGCATCAGCCGCTGCCGGGCGGTGGCGCCGTCGACGGACGCCGCCTCCTGCAGGTCCCACGGCACCTGGACCAGGCCGGCGAGCAGCAGCAGCGAGATGAACGGCGTCGTCTTCCAGATCTCGGAGAAGATGATGACGAACAACGAGGACCAGCGCTGGCCGAACCAGTTGTAGTCGCCGAGGCCGAACCACTGGTTGATGAAGCCCGAGTCCAGCTGGAACGCGTACCGCCAGATGTACGCCGAGACCACGGTGATGATCCCGTACGGGAGCAGGATCCCGGTGCGCACCAGCGAGCGGCCGCGCAGGATCCGGTACATCACGAACGCGAACGCGAAGCCGAGGACGAGTTCGACCCCGACGCTGACCGCCGTGATGATGAAGGTGGTCAGGAAGTCGCTCCACCAGACCGGGTCGGTCAGCACGGTTCCGTAGTTCGACAGGCCGACGAAGGAGCGCCCCGCCGGGTCGGTCAGCCGGTAGCTGTACAGCGACAGGACGACCGCGTACACCAGCGGGTAGGCGGTCACCACGATCATCACGACGAAGGCGGGCGCGGACAGCCACAGCCCGAGCCGTCGTTCGTGCCGCGTGCGGTCCGACATCCGCGCCGGAACCGGTGCGGCCGACGGCGTCGTGGCCGGGAGCGTCGCCGTGCCCTGTTCCTCGTTGACGGCCATCGTTCCCTCCCTAGGACGATTCGGGTCGGCTCAGAGCAGCCGATCTCCGCTCAGGACCTCACTCATGAACTTGTCGGTGTCCTCCGGTGTCGCCGGAGCACGGACGTCGGTCCCCGGGTGCCAGGTGATCTGCACCGACGTGGAGACGTCGTTGTAGTACGGCGTGATCGGCCGCGGACCCGCGTCGTTGATCGAATCCCGGATCAGCGGTGCCATCGGGAACGCCTTGCGCACCTGGGGATCGTCGTACGCCGCTGCCTTCGCGGCCGGGTTCCCCGCGTCGACCATGTACTGGATGCTGCTCTGCAGCGAGGTGAGGCACTTGACCAGGGCCAGCGCCTGGTCGGGGTACTTGGTGTACGCGCCGATGGCCAGGTTGATCCCACCGAGCGGCGGCTTGCTCGGCATCCCCTCGACGACCCGCGGGTACCGTGCCCAGCCGATGTCGTCGACCACGGCCTGCGTGGTCGCGCCGGCCTTCACGTCGCCCTGCGCCGCGCCGTACACGTACGGCCAGTTGACCATGAACCCGCCGCGGTCGCTCTGGAAGGCCGAGCGAGCCTCTTCCTCGGTCGCGGTGGACATCGCCGGCGGTGCCGCGGAGGACCGGGCCAGGTTGCCGACGACCTCGGCGGCCGCGTCACCGGCCGGTGAGGCCATCGACGGCGTCGCGTGCTTGCCCGCCTGCACATTGGTGACGATCTGGCCACCGGCCGAGACGACCAGCGCGTTGACCCAGACCATGTAGCCCTCGTACCGGTTGGCCTGGACGGCGATCACCTTGTTCTCGGCCTCCGCCGCCTTGATCATCTGGTCCCAGGTGAAGCCCGGGGCGGTCGGGTCGACCCCGGCCGCGGCGGCGGCCGACTTGCGGTACCACAGCAGTTGCGTGTTCGCCCAGAACGGCGCCGCGACCAGCTGGCCGTTCCAGTACGCCGTCTTGATCGGTGCGGCCAGGACGCCGTCGGTGAACGTCGCCTCGTCCTGCTTGCTGAACGTCTTCAGGAACCCGGCGTTCGCGAACTCGGCCACGAACGGCGGGTCCAGACTCATCAGGTCGATCGAGCTGTCCTTCGCAGCCAGCCTCCGGACCAGTTGCTCGCGCTGCTGGGACGCGTCGTTCGGTAGCGTCTGGATGTCCACCTTGTACGGGCCGCCCGCCGGCGCGCACTTCTCGGCCAGCCGTGCCTGTCCACCGTTGTCAGGATTGATATACCAGTTGAGCGTGGGCGTACTGCTCTCCTGCCCACACGCAACCAGGAGTTGCAGGGCCAGCGCGGTCACGGCCACATAGACCAATCTGCGCCGGAGTCTTCCTGAGACTTGGGTCCGGATCACCCGCCGACCACACATGTCATCGCCCCCTCCGAGCAGCGATGTGGTCTCTTTCTGATAATCCACCCGGTCGCTCACCTGCGCCAGACCGGAAGTGGACCCGATCGGCTGTTCGGGTCACCGGCCTAGGCTGGACCGCATGCAGCGGATCGATCTGGGCGAAGTGGACTACGAGGTCGCCGCGAAGGAGATGCGCGACTGGGTCGAGGAGCGGGTGGAGGGCAAGGCCGAGGACCGGCTGTTCCTGCTCAGTCATCCGCCGGTGATCACCTACGGGCCGCGGACCTCGCTGGACGACCTGCCCGCGGAGGCGGCCGCGATCCCGTCGGTGGCGGTCGACCGCGGCGGCTTCGCGACGTACCACGGGCCTGGGCAACTGGTCGGGTACCTGGTGATCGATCTCAAGCAGCGTGGGCCGGTGGACATCGTGCGCTGGCTCGAGAACGGGCTGATCGAGGCGCTCGGCTCGCTCGGGTTCCCGCTGGTACGGCGGGAGACGCCGAAGGGCGCGAGCAGCCTGGTCGGCGTCTGGACCGAGGACCATCGCAAGCTCTGCTCGATCGGGATGCGGATCCGCCGGGGCGTCACCAGCCACGGTTTCTCGGTCAACGTGGATCCCGCCATGGACGTGTTTCACACGTTCACGAGTTGCGGGCTGCACGACGTCACGATGGTCTCGCTGGCCGAGCTGGCAGCCGAGCGCGGCGTACCCACCCCGACGGATGCCGCGGTGCGGGATGCGATCGCCGACTCCCTGGGCGCTGTCTGATCCCGATAGCCTGCCGCAATGAGCCAGGAAGACGACGCCCCGCCGTTGCCGCCGCTGCTGATCGTCGCGGTCGTCGGGCTGCTGTGCGGGTTCGCGACCGTCGGCCTCGTGTGGGTGAGTGAGCGCGGCTGCGAACGATTCCGCGACACCTCGAACTGCGGCCCGCTGGGTTTCCCGCTGCTGGTGCTGATCGTGGTGGTGACCATCGTCCTCGGCGGTCTCGCCCTCAGCCGGCTCGCGCTGCCGCACGCCCGGCTGATCGCGTTCCTCGGGGTCGCGTTCATGCTGATCGTCGTGATCGCGTTCCTGTCCGGGAACCTGTCCTCGCCGTGGACCCTGGCCATCGTCCCGGCACTCACCACGATCACCTTCTTGCTCGCCAATCTCGTCGCCCGACTGCTGGAGCGTGCTGATGCCTGACCTGCCCGTCTACGACTGCCCACGGACCCCGGCCGCGCCGAACCTCGACGGCACCCTGACCGATCCCGCCTGGGACGTCGCGCCGTGGACCACCGACTTCGTGCCGATCACCGGATCCGGCCCGGCGCCGCGCTACCAGTCCCGGGCCAAGCTGATGTACGACGACGAGTACCTGTACGTCGGCGGGCTGCTCGAGGAGCCGCACGTGTGGTCGACGCTGCGGGAGAAGAACACCAAGCTCTTCCACGAGAACAACTTCGAACTGTTCCTCGACCCTGACGGCGACGGACAGAACTACTACGAGTTCGAGATCAACCCGCTCGGCACGATCTGGGAGCTGACCCTGCCGAAGCCGTACGTCGACGGCGGCGTACCGGTGGACCCGACCAACCTGCCCGGCCTACGTACGGCGATCCACGTCGACGGCACGGTCAACGACCCGTCCGACACCGACACCGGGTGGTCGGTGGAACTCGCCGTACCGTGGGCCGACCTGGCGTCGTACAACGCCGGCCGCGCCACGCCGCCGAACGCGGGCGACGAGTGGCGGATGAACCTGATGCGCTGCCAGTGGCCGCACGAGGTGGTCGACGGGACCTACGTGAAGGGCACCGACCTGGAGTTCTGGGTCTGGTCACCGCAGTACGTCGAGGACATGCACCTGCCGAAGCACTGGGGAGTTCTTCGCTTCTAGGTCGTGGCCGGTGATCCCACGCCGTAGCGAGCAGGTGCTCGGTGCGGTAGCTCGGCGTGCTGGAGCGGAGGTCTCGATGCGGAGCATCGTGGCCTTCGGGCCAGTGCGGCGAGATGCCGTGCCGAGTGCCGCGCAGTAGGCGTGGGATCACCGGCCACGACCTGCCCCGGTGACGTGGGGTTACCACGCCCGGGGGACAATGAGGTACGTGAACTCAGGGGGCTCAGGCGGCCTGCACAGCCTTGAGGCGGATCAGGTCGTCAGCGCGATCGAGCGCGCTTGCGAGAGCGACCTGCGTACGGCCCTCCGGCTGGTCGCCCGGTACTCGGCCTATTGGTGGTCGCGCGGGCTCCAGGACGAGGCTGCCGCGGCCGCGGAGCGAGTGCTCAGCATGCTCGGACGCACTGTCCCGGTCGGGCTGGACGAGGAGTACCTGCTGGCTGTGCTGCACGGTGCTGCGTCGGCCGAGCAGGAGCAACTGGAGCTGGCGCAGCAGATCGTGGCCGCGACGACCGGGCCCTTCCGGTACTCCGTGACCGTGCTGCTGTGGTCACTGGTGTTCGGACCGTTCGAGTCGGCCGAGCTGGTCGAGGACGTGCTGGAGCGGAACGAGGGCGGTGACGCCTGGGCCCGGGCTGCCGTCGAGCTCTGCCGCGGGTACCCGGGTCTGACGGCAGTGACACCGGATGAGGCGGCTCAGGCGCTGCGTACGGCGCTGGGGCGGTTCCGGATGCTCGACGACGCCTGGGGGATGTTCCTGGCGGTCGGCGCGCTCCGGCAGACCGTGGACGAGCCTCTGGACCTGACCACGGAGTCTCTGGCTCTGGCGGAGCAGCTCGGCTTGGACGAGGAGGTCGGCGTACTGCTGTGTCAGCGCGGTGACCTCTATCGGAGGCTCGGCAAGCTGGAGGACGCGCGGGACGACTACTGCCAGGCCCTGGACGTCAGTGAGCGTGCTGACCTCCCCGAGACTGCCGCTGCGGCCCGCATCGGCCTGGCCCGGACGGCACGCCTGTGCGGCAACCTCCCGGCCGCCCGTACGCACCTGTCGGCCGTCCTCGTGTTCCCGGAGCTGGAGGACGCCCACTTCGAGGCGCTGCACGAGCTCGCCGTACTGAACGCGTCCGAGGCCTCCGCATAGCACCCGACCACATGTCCGAGTGGTACGGCGGCACATCTGTGGTCGCGGCCACATCGCGGGAGTCCTGCCCTGCTGGTTAGAGTCGGGAACGACCCAGCTCAGACATGCAACGGAGCAGCCTGATGGACAAGACGTACGACTCACCGCAGGCCGCGGTCGACGACATCGGCGACGGCGCGAGCCTCGCGGTCGGCGGCTTCGGGCTGTGCGGCAACCCGATGGAGCTGATCACCGCCCTGCACGACAAGGGGGTGAGCGGGCTCAGCGTGGTCTCGAACAACTGCGGCGTGGACGACTGGGGCCTCGGGATCCTGCTCGCGGACAAGCGGATCGCCAAGATGACATCGTCGTACGTCGGGGAGAACAAGGAGTTCGCCCGGCAGTTCCTGACCGGTGAGCTCGAGGTCGAGCTGACCCCGCAGGGCACGCTGGCCGAGAAGCTGCGGGCCGGCGGCTGCGGGATCGCCGCGTTCTACACGCTGGCCGGCGTCGGCACCCAGGTCGCCGACGGCGGGCTGCCGCAGAAGTACAACCCCGACGGCTCGGTCGCCAAGGCCTCGGAGCCGAAGGAGACCCGCGAGATCGACGGTACGACGTACGTGCTGGAGAACTCGATCACCACCGACTTCGGGCTGGTGCACGCGCTGAAGGGTGACACCCACGGCAACCTGGTCTTCGACCGCAGCGCGCGCAACTTCAACCCGCTGGCCGCGATGGCCGGCCGGGTCACCATCGCGCAGGTGGAGGAGCTGGTCCAGCCTGGTGAGCTGGACCCCGACTCCATTCATCTGCCCGGTGTCTACGTGCAGCGAGTGGTTGCTGTCGGCAAGAACACCGAGAAGCGGATCGAGAAGCGGACCGTTCAACCCCGCGAGGCGTACGAGGCCGCGCGCGAGAAGCTGGAGGCCTGAGATGCCACTCACCCGTGAGCAGATGGCCGCCCGCGCCGCCTCCGAGCTCGAGGACGGCTCGTACGTGAACCTCGGCATCGGGCTGCCGACGCTGGTCCCGAATTACATCCCGGACGGCGTCACCGTCGTACTGCAGAGCGAGAACGGCATCCTCGGCGTCGGCCCGTACCCGGTCGAGGGCGACGAGGACCCGGATCTGATCAACGCCGGCAAGGAAACCGTCACCACGCTGCCGGGCGCCTCGTTCTTCGACTCGTCGCTGTCGTTCGGGATGATCCGCGGCGGCGCGATCGACGCGGCCATCCTCGGTGCCATGCAGGTCTCGGCCAAGGGCGACCTGTCCAACTGGATGATCCCCGGCAAGATGGTCAAGGGCATGGGCGGCGCGATGGACCTGGTGCACGGAGCCAAGAAGGTGATCGTGCTGATGGAGCACGTCGCCAAGGACGGCTCGCACAAGATCCTCGAGGAGTGCGACCTGCCCTACACCGGCCGCGGCGTGGTCAACCGGATCATCACCGACCTCGCCGTACTGGACATCACCGAGGACGGACTGCGGCTGGTCGAGCTCGCCGACGGCGTGACCTTCGACGAACTCCAGGCGAAGACGGGCGCGCCGATCAAGCAATGAGTGTGTTCAGCTCCTGAAAGACACCTGTGATCGTGGGCGAAAGTCGGGTATACGGGACAGGTGGAGCTGGATGTCTTTGTGATCGGCGGGGTCGGGATCGACACGATCGTTCGCGTGCCCGGGTTGCCCCTGGACGACGTGGAGACGATTCACGTCGAGCCGGTCGAGTCGTACGTCGGCCACACCGGTCACGGCGTCGCGCTCGGCTGCCACCTGCTCGGGCTGCGGACCGGGCTCGCGGATGTGATTGGCGACGACGAAGAGGGCTACCGGATCCGCAAGCTGTACGACGACCTCCGGCTGCCACTGCACGTCGCGTTCCACCCCAGCGGCACCCGGCGTTCGGTCAACCTGGTCACCCCCGACGGGCGGCGCCTGGCGCTGTACGACGGACGCCACCCGGCCGGGCTGCAGGTCGACCCGGACCTCTGGCGGACGAGCTGCGCGCAGGCCGAGCACGTTCACGTGTCGATCATGGACTTCGCCCGGCAGGCGCTGCCCGACGCGCTCGCCTGGGGCTGCTCGATCTCGACCGACCTGCACGACTGGGACGGCCGCAACGACTACCACAAGGATTTCGCCACCGCCGCGGACATCGTCTTCGTCTCGACCAGCGCGCTCACGCTGGATGCGGTCGACTGGATCCTCGCGAAGGGCCGCGCCCGGCTCGTGGTCGCGATGGCCGGAGCCGACGGCAGCTACCTCCATTTCACCGACCGGCCGCCGCAGCACATCCCGGCGATCGAGCTCCCCGACCGGCCGGTGGTCGACACCAACGGCGCCGGCGACGCCTACGTCGCGGCGTTCCTGGCCCGCTGGCTCGACGGCGTCAGCTGGTACGACGCCGCCGTCGCCGGATCGATCGCGGGCGCCTGGGCCTGCGGCTCCCGCGGCACCCACACGGACTTGATCACAGCTGAGGAGCTAGCTGCTCGAAGTAGAACGCTCGGATGAAGCAGTCGCGCGACTGACCGACGGCGAACATCACGCAGTCGACCACGGACTGCGCGGTCAGGGTCGCACCGGCCTCCCGCGGTCCGTCCTGCACGAAGTCCGGGGGGAACAGCGAGATCACTCGGATCCCCTCGGGCCGCAATCGCTCGGACAGGATCTCGGCGTACCCGGCCTGGGCATGCTTGGCGGCGTAGTACGCGGCATGGGCGGCCGAGCGGTGCTGTCCGGGCTCCCCCGCGGCGGAGACCAGGTTGACGATGTTCGCGCGATCGGAGGCTCGCAGCAGCGGCAGCATCCGCTCGGTGAGCAGCACGGTCCCGGTCGCCACCCCGGCGATCGTGTCGGCGATGTCGGCCGGGCTCGCCAGTGCACCCAGGTAGCGGGCTCCGCTGTTCACCAGGATGTCGAGCCGATCGATGCGAAGGGCATCGATCGACGCCGGGTCGGCGAGATCGAGTACGGCGGACGTCGCCGTACCACCGGCGGCCCGAATGAGGTCGACAGTCTCATCCGCCGCAGCCTTGGTCCGAGCGGTCGCGACCACCTCGGCCCCGCCCGCCGCGAACGCGAGAGCGAGCCTCCGCCCGGTGTCACGCCCGGCCCCAGTGACAAGAACGTGCTGTCCGCCAAAAGTCATGGCCCGACACAACCACCTCAACCCAACTCGAGGTCAACCGCGAACAGTTGCGGGTGAAGTATTTCCCGTGCTGTTTACGGGAAGTGACGACTCGGGTGGGATCTGTGGTCAGAATGGGTGTTCACCTACCGCCCTAGGGGAGACACGTATGCGCAGAACTCGGTTCCGGACCGGGATGACCCAGCTGGTCGCCGCCGTGGTCGCACCGGCCGCCTCGCTGACCGCGATCGCCGGGCCCACCGCCGTACCGGCCAAGCCGTTCGTCCAAGGCACCACCACGGTCGCCGCCTACGACTACGACAACGCGATCCGCGAGCGGGTCGCGGTCGACGTACCGAAGCTCGACGGGGACGCCAACGGGGTCACCGACCAGATCACCGTCGACATCATCCGGCCGGGCGGGGCGGCCCAGGCCGGCATCGACGTCCCGATCATCATCCAGGCGTCGCCGTACTACGCCCAGGACCCGGCCAATTACTTCGACTCCAGCGGCGTCCGGCAGGTCTACGGCAGCTGGCTGGACAACTACTTCGTGCCGCGTGGGTACGCCGTCGCGTTCGTCGACATGCCCGGCACGTTCCGGTCCACCGGCTGCAGTGACGTCGGCGCGGACCTGGAGGTGAACGGCACCAAGGCCGTCATCGACTGGCTGAACAACCGGACCGCCGGGCACAAGCCCGACGGCAGTACGGCGAAGGCCGACTGGTCCACCGGGAAGGCCGGCATGATCGGCGTCTCCTGGAACGGCACCATCGCCAACTCCGTCGCCAGCACCGGCGTCAAGGGTCTGGAGACGATCGTCCCGATCGCCGCGATCTCCAGCTGGTACGACTACACCCGTGGCTTCGGCGTGCCGTTCTACGACGAGTACATGGGCTTCCTGCACGACTACGTCAGCAACGACGCGTCACCGCGCTGTGTCCAGCTCACGGACGAGATCGAGCAGGACTCCGACACCCGCACCGGCGGCTACAGCCCATGGTGGGATCCGCGGAACTACCGGCTGGACGCGCGCAACGTTCATGCCAGTGTGTACGTCGTTCATGGCCTCGGCGACGAGAACGTGAAGACCCGCCAGTTCGGCGAGTGGTGGGACGAGCTCGCCAAGCGCAACGTGCCGCGGAAGATCTTCCTGCACCAGGGCGTCCACCTGGACGGCTTCAGCTTCCGCGACGAGTGGGTGAACAAGCTGCACCCGTGGTTCGACTACTGGCTGCAGGGCTTGCAGAACGGCGTCATGCAGACCCCGCAGGCGACCGTCCAGCGTGAGGACGGCAGCTTCGTGGACGAGGCGCGCTGGCCGGCGACCGGCGCGACGCAGACCAAGCTGAACCTGAGCAAGGCGTCGGACGCCAAGACCGGTGGTCTGTCGATCGCGGCCGCGAGCAGCGACCCGGTCAGCTTCACCGGTACGTCGGAGCCGTCCGAGGACAGCGTCGTACTCGACCCGACGACGGCGCGGCCGGATCGGGCGGTGTTCCTGAGCGACGAGCTGGACAAGGCCGTCCGGGTCAGCGGCACCGGGAAGGTGTCGGTCCGGGTCAAGGTCAACAAGGTTGCCTCAGGCATCGAAGCGCGGCTGGTGGACTACGGTACGGCGACGCGGTACACCAACGTCACGAACGTGCCGAACACCCGGGTGTGCTGGGGTGACGGGAACGCGGCCGACACCGGGTGCTACGCCGACACGCAGATCAACACGGCGGTCTCGGACACGGCCGTGGTGGTGCGGAACATCGCGGATGTCGGGCACTACAGGTCGCTGAACCGCAAGGAGTCGCTGCAGTCGGGCAAGTGGTACGACCTGAGCTTCGAGCTGAACGCGGACGACGTGGTGTTCGCGCCCGGCCACCGTCTCGGCCTCGTGCTCACCGTGGAGCCGGACAACCCGTCCGTCCCGTTCAACGGCGCCACCATCACGCTCGACCCGAGCCGCTCGTCCCTCACCCTCCCCCTCACCGGCTACACCACAGCCCTCACCAACCCGGAGGCCCCGCAGTCCCGGATCCCGTCCACCCGCCTGTCCCAACCCGAACCGGAAAAGAACCCGGTTGAGCTGATGCGCCAGATGGTAGAAGCGTCCCGCTAACCAGAAAAGAATCCCGCCCGTCCCGGCCTTCGGCCGGGACGGGCCGCAAGTAACAGGAGCCTGCGGCGAAAGTCCGCTAGCCGGCTAGCTCGCAGCGGACGGCGGCTGGTTCGCCGCAGGCGGCTGGTTCGCGAGCTCGGCGTACGCGGACACCAAGGTTGCTGAATCTGTTTCCCAGTTGAGGTCCGCGGCTGCTGTGCGGACTCCGTCGGCGTACGTCGCGTAGTTCTCGATCAGGGCGCGGACGGCGGTGGTGAGGGACGCTGGGTTGCCGGGCTCGTAGAGGGTGCCGAGCTTGTGAGCGGTGACCACGGCGCGCATCTCGGGGAGGTCGGCGGCCACCACAGGTACGCCGGCCCGGACCGCATGGAAGAGCTTGTTCGGCAGAGCAAGACGGTGGTTCTCGCAGGTGTTCGTGAGCGTGACCAGCGAGATGCCGTACGACCGGAGCGTGTCGTCGACCTCGTCGATCGAGCGTTCCGCCACGGTCTCCACCGGCCCGAGATCCAAGCGGTAGTTGGGATCCACCGACCCCATCAGCACCGTCCGGAACGGCGCCAACTGACGCGCGGCCGCCACCACGGTCGGCAGATCACGGCCCGCACCGATCCGACCGGCGTACAGCAGGCCCTCCGGCGCGTCCAAAGCCGCCGGTACGTCGTCCGCGCGCGGGAACGTGTTCCGTACGACGCGGACGTCGCTCAACCCACGTTCGCGCAACCGTGCCGCGATCCCGTCCGACACGGTGATGACGAAGGACGCCTTACCAGCAAGGGAAACCTCGAACTTCCGCCCGCGCGCCCGCCACATCGGCGTCGGCCGCCCCGGCAGCGCGCGGTCGAACCACAGCTCATGCGTGTCGTACACCAGCTTCGCAGACCACTGACCGGCGTACTCGGCCGCGAGCTCCAGCGTGTTGAAGTCGTGCGCGTGCACGACCTCGAACGGACCCGCCGCGGCCACTCGCGGGGCCGCGGCGGTACGCCATTGCTTCTCGGTCCGATTGCGGTGCTCCGGCAGCAGCAACCACCGCCCGAACCGCTGGACCAGGACCTTCGGCCCGTTCCGGCCGTGGCCGACCGCGAGGCCGCCGTTGCCGGCCCGCAGTCCGGCCGAGCGGGAGACCGACTCGACCGTGACGCCCGGCGCGACCATGAAGCCGTCCGGGACGTCCCGCCCGATGATGTGGATCGTGTGCCCCGCGCCGGCCAGCGCGGTCGCCTCCCGCAGGATGCGCGAGTCCCCGGCGATCGGGGACTGCGCGATCATCAGAACCCGCATGTCACCTCTCGCCGGTGATGAAGGGCCGCAGCACCTCGACCGACCTGCGGCCGTCGTGCAACTCGCGGACGTACTCCGGCGCGGCGTCGGCGACCTTGCGGGCCGGGTCGCGCTCGGCGACCAGCCGCTCGATCACCTCGGACAGGTCGTCCGGGTTGGCCTCCACGATCGGCAGTCCGGTCGGCAGCAGGTCGCGAACCGGGTCCGCCACATGCCCGACGGTGACCCGCCCGGCCGCCATCGACTCGCAGGCGAAGACGCCGTACGACCCGAGCAGCAGCTGGTCGACCACGATGTCCGCGCTGCGCACCATCTCGGCGAGCTCGGAGTGCGGCAGACCCTGGACCCGCTGGTACTTGATCAGCCCCCGCGCATCCAGATCGGTGAGCACCGGGTCGACGTACGCCGATCCCTTCAGCGCACTGGCCGACGGCGCGTGCAGCACCACCGGCACCTCCCGGTCCAGCACCGGCTGGGTCGACGCGAACTTGTCGACGTCGACGGCCAGCGGCAGCCAGATGCTGTTGTCGACGAACTCCAGCAGATCCGGAGTGGTGACGTACACCGGACCCTCGTAGACATCCAGCTGGGTCCGCAGCAGGTCGTTCGCCGACTGCAGCCGCTGGCTCAGCTCGTCGTCCGGGTCGCGGAACGGCGAGTACTGGTACTTCGCCCGGTGCAGCGACGGATCGCGGATCTCCGACCCGTGGAAGATCAGGCCGTGCTTGATGCCGGCCTGCTCCAGGATCGGGATGTCGATGTTGAACATCTGCCCGCGCTGCTGCCCGAACATCGGCCGACCGGCCTCGAGCAGCACGTGGGTGACCTCACGCAGCACGTACGCCGTGAGCTCCAGCTGCCAGCGCAGGTCGGACCGGTACTGCCGGTACGAACCGGTGCGATGCACCCGGAAGTCGAACGCGCCACTGCCCGTGGTGAGCGACTCGGCGACGAGCCCCGGCACCTCACGCTCGAGCGCGGTCGCCCACAGCCAGGCCTGTCCGGCACTGTTGACCGGACCGATCAGCAGACGCTTCTGCTTCTTCTCGACCCGGCCACCGGGCTGGACCCGCTCGAGCGTGCGGCCGACCAGCTCGCCGTACAGGCCGCGGAGCTTGTCGGCCTGCCCGGCCCAGGAGACCTCCTGCTGGTAGCCCGAGTCCGCCACCTTCTCGCGGTAGCTGTCCAGGTCACCAAGCACCATCCGCACCTTCGACGCCAGGTCGTGCGCGTCGGCCGCGACGAACACCTCGCCGATCCGGGTCCGGTCGACGAACTCCTTCATGCTCGGCATGTCGCTGACCACCACCGGCAGGCCGGCAAAGGCGTACTCGAACAGCTTGTTCGGCAGCGCCATCTCGTGGCTCGGGTACCGCAGGATCGGAATCAGGCCAACGTCCGCGGTGCGCAGGAACGCGACCACCTCTTCCGGCTCGACCGGATCGAGGCAGTGCAACCGGTCGTCGACACCGAGGTCAGCGGCTTGGGTCTGCAACTCCTTGACCGCGTCGGTCGCGACACCGGGCACGCACACGACGGCCAGGTGCACCTCCGGCAGGTCCACCAGGGCCTGGACGGCGGTCTCGATCCCACGGGCCCGGGTGACACCGCCGCTGTAGACCAGCAGCGGCACCTCCGACGCCAGACCGATCCGGCTGCGGATGTCGGACACCTCGACCGACACGTCCGCCGGGTTCGGCGTGTTCATGATCACCGTCGGCTCGCGGTCGAGGTGGTGATCCTTCTGCAGCGTGCGCGCGATCGCCGGGCTGACCGTGACCACCCGGTCCACGGCGTTGATGTACTCCGCCTCGTGGTTCGCCCAGGCCGCGATCGAGCGACGGGTCCGGGCGCCGTACTGCGACAGCCCGGCCACGTACTCGTGCGCGTCGTAGACGACCTTCAGGTCCTTGCCGCGCAGCTTCGCCCGGCCGGCGGCGCGAGTGGCGACGCCGATCACGTGCATGTCGTGCGCGTGCACCACATCGGGCTCGAGCCGGTCGATCAGGTCACCGAACGCGAGCTCCAGGTCCAGCGCCTCGGGGTGCAGCTTGCGCCACGGTGCCGGCCAGGGCATCCGGTGGATCACGCCGTCGTACGCGCGCCAGCCGAACCTGAACGGCACGTCGACCTTGTTCCCGACGCCCTTGCGGGCCCAGGTCGCCTTCCGCGCCGCCTGCCACCGCGCGCGACGCAGCAGCCGGCCGCCGACGCCGAGCTTGTACTTGATCGGATTGCCCTTGCCCGCCTTGGCCGCGGCGATGGCATGCCCGGAGTCCGCCTTGAGCTCCTGCAGTCCGGCGTCGATCCGCTCGCCGCGAGCGACGTACGTGCCCCGGTACCGGTAGCCGGACAACGGCGGCCGCCAGTCCCGGCGGGCCTTCCGGCTGCGCTTGCGTTCCTCGCGCAGCGTGAACGGAACCGCCACCCGGACGATCAGCGCGCCGTCGAGCATCTCCCTCGACGGCAGGCCGCTGGCCGAGACGCCGAGCACAGTCACCTCTGCTCCGGTCTCGGCCAGCGCTGCGGCCTCCTTGCGGACCCGGCTGTCGTTGGTGACGTCGTTGGCGACGATCATCACGACCCGCAGGTCGGCATGCGTCACTGGCTGACCGACCTTCCGATCACAATCCGGCGCACGCCCGCCCACCGGGCCGGGTCGGTGCGGTCACGACCGTCGACGAGCACCTTGACGCCCGGCAGCTCGGCCGGGCTCAGCTGCGCGTACTCCGGGTGGTCGGCTTGCAGCACCGCCGCGTCCACCGGCGTGCCCAGCGCGTACGGCGTGAAGCCGAGCTTCTGCAGCTCTTCGTCGGTGTACATCGGGTCGTGTACGGAAACCTCCGCGCCGCGGGACTTCAGCGCCTCCACGGCCGGGAAGACCCCGGAGAACGCCGTCTCCTTCACGCCGCCACGGTACGCCGCGCCGAGCACGACGACCTTGGCTCCGGTCAGGTCGCCGTACGCGCCCTCGAGCAGGCCGACGGTGTATTCCGGCATACCGAGGTTCGCCTCGCGGGCGGCCCGGACCACGGTGGCCTCCGGGTCGGTCCACAGGTACAGCCGCGGGTACACCGGGATGCAGTGGCCGCCGACCGCGATACCGGGCCGGTGGATGTGGCTGTAGGGCTGCGAGTTCGACGCCTCGATCACCTGGTGGACGTCGATGCCGTTCTCGCCGGCGAACCGGGCGAACTGGTTCGCCAGGCCGATGTTGACGTCGCGGTACGTGGTCTCGGCCAGCTTCGCCAGCTCGGCCGCCTCGGCCGAGCCCAGGTCCCAGACGCCGTTGCCGCGCGTCAGGTCCGGACGGTCGTCGAAGTCCAGCACGGCCTCGTAGAACGCGGTGGCGCGCTTGGCGCCCTCCTCGGACAGGCCGCCGACCAGCTTCGGGTACTTGCGCAGGTCCGCGAAGACGCGGCCGGTCAGCACCCGCTCCGGCGAGAACACCAGGTGGAAGTCCTGGCCCTCGGTGAGACCGGAGATCTCCTCGATCATCGGCTTCCACCGGTTGCGGGTGGTGCCGACCGGCAGGGTGGTCTCGTAGCTGACCAGGGTGCCGGGGCTGAGTTGCTCCGCCAGCGACCGGGTCGCGTTCTCCATCCAGCCGAACTCGGGCTCGCCCGTCTCCTCGTTGACGAACAGCGGCACGACCACGACGACGGCGTCGCTGCCGGGGATGGCGTCGGCGTAGTCCGTCGTCGCCCGCAGGCGGCCGTCGGCCACGGTCTCGGCCAGCAGCTCGGCCAGGTGGGCCTCACCCGGGAACGGCTCTTGGCCGGCGTTGACCAGCTCGACGAACTTCTCGTTGATGTCGACACCGACGACCTGATGACCCTTGGCCGCGAACTGGACCGCCAACGGCAGTCCGATCTTGCCTAAGGCAACAACACTGACACGCACAGGAACTCCACTAGGTAGTGATTCTTCATCGGGGGCCTCGTAGCTTCCGCTCCAGCGGGTGCTCGACGAACTTGTACATCAGCCACGAGGCGAGGATCGAGACGGCGCAGACACCGGCGTACCAGATCAGGTTGGACCAGCCGACGTGGCCGACCGGACCGTGGATCTCCAGGATCGCGTACAGGATGGTGGCGTGGATCAAGTAGAAGGAGTAGGACCACTGGCCGAGCGCGACCAGCGGCTTGCTGCGGAGCCAGGACCTGCCGCCACGGGTGTCGCGGATCGCGGCGGCGAAGATCAGGAAGCCGTACAGCAGGGTGAGGATCTCCTTCTGGGTCAGGCCGATGGTGATGCCGAAGGGGACCTTGGCCGGGTGCTCGCCGGAGTAGTACAAGGTGAACAGGCCGAACCCGACGACCAGGAACCCGAACCAGACCGGGATCCGCGGCCGCCACCCGGACCGCAGCGTGATCGCCAGCCCGATGCCGAACAGGAACGACACCGAGTGCAGCACGGGTTGCGGGAAGACCGGGACGACATCAGGGAAATGGAACAGCGACAGCCGGTACGCACCGGAGATCGCGAGGGTGGCCACGCAGAAGATCAGGCCGCCGGTCGTCTTCAACTTGGCCGTGGCGCGCTGGACGAACGGGTGGTACGCGTAGAAGAACGCCTCCACCGACAGCGTCCAGGACGCCGGGTTGCCGCCGTACAGGATGGTCGGGTCGTTGGTCCAGCCGTGCAGCAGCAGCACCGACAGCAGCAGCACGGTGAGCGAGATCGGCTTGATCCAGGGCATGTCGGCCGGCGGATCGATCCGGTAGAACACGAAGAAGGCCGCGATCAGCGCGACCATGTGGGCCGGCCAGATCCGGGCGAACCGGCGTCGGTAGAAGGTGCGGATCTTCGTCCCCGGCTGGGCCGACCAGGTCAGCACGAAACCGGACAGCACGAAGAAGAACGTCACCCCCGACGTACCCCACTTGAGGAAGTCGAGGATCGGCAGCGGCGCCAGGTTGGACATGTGGTGGCAGAACACGAAGAAGGCCGCCCACCACCGCAGGCCGGTCAGCGACTCCACCCTGGGCAGTCGCTTGGGTGGCGCCTCCGGACCGGAGGTGCCTGGTCCAGCCGTGACGTCGGCAACGGCCGACGCCGGGGACGTGGTCCCCGGCGCTGGCAGTTGGCTCTGGTCTTCCTCGGCGGCCTTCGTCATGTGTCTACTCCGCGAGAGCGGAAACGACCCGGCCTGCGGCGTGGCCGTCTCCGTAGGGCATGGGGCGGTTTGATGCCGGCACCGGCCGCGCGGCCAGTCCGGGCAACTTGCCCACATCGGAGGTCAGGACGTTCCAGCCGTCGTCCAGGGTCTCCACCCACTCGGTCTCGGTGCGCAACGTGGTGCACACCCGGCCGAGCAGGAACGCCTCCTTCTGGAGACCACCGGAGTCGGTCACCACACCGGCCGAGCCGAGCACGGCCGCGACCATCTCCGGGTAGGCCAGCGGCTCCCGGACGTGCAGCGAACCGTCCGGACGGTCGAGCTTGATGCCGTACTCCGCGCAGCGCGCGACCAGCCGCGGATGCGCTAGCAGCAGCACCGGCGCGCCGGCGGCCGCGAGACCGTCGATGATCGCGGCCAGCCGCGCCGGGTCGTCGGTGTTCTCGGCCCGGTGGATGGTCGAGACGACGTACTCGCCGCGCTGGAACGGCAGGTCCAGCGGCTTGTCCTGGACCGCGTCGCGGACCCGGAAGCACACGTCCGTCATCACGTCGCCGACCAGCCGCGCCTTGTCCGTCAGCCCCTCGTTGGCCAGGTGGTCCATCGCCACCTGGGTCGGGGCCAGCAGGATGTCGGCCGCGTGATCGGTCAGGACGCGGTTGTGCTCCTCCGGCATCCGCCGGTTGAACGACCGCAGGCCGGCCTCCAGGTGCGCCACCGGCAGGTGCATCTTCACCGCCGACAACGTCCCGGCCAGCGTCGAGTTCGTGTCGCCGTACACGAGAACCCAGTCCGGCTGGTGCTCGTCCAGTACGGCGTCCATCGCGGCCAGCATCGCGCCGGTCTGGACACCGTGACTGCCGGACCCGACGCCCAGGTGGACGTCCGGGTCCGGGATGCGCAGGTCGGCGAAGAACACGTCGGACATGTTCTTGTCGTAGTGCTGCCCGGTGTGCACGATCACATGCTGGTGCTCGGTGGCGGCGAATGCCTCCGCCACCGGCGCCAGCTTGACGAACTGTGGTCGTGCCCCGACGACACTCAGGACCTTCATGACTGCGCGGGCTCCAGGGCGACCCTGATGGTGCGGTCCTCGGCGGCCGACTGGATCACGGCCTCGGCGACGACGACAGTCTGCAGACCCTGCGCCAGCGTGACGATGTCGGCCTCCTTGCCCAGCACCGCGTCCCGGAACGCCTCGTGCTCCGTGCGCAGCGGCTCGGGCTTGCTGATCGCGTAGCGGATCATGTCGCCCTCGCTGACACCGCGGAAGTGCGCGACGTCGTCCCACGCGGTGGCGACCGTGCCGTTGGCGTGGAAGGACAGGTCGGCCAGCAGCGTGTCGGCGATGAACGCGCCCTTCTCACCGGTGACGACGGTGAGCCGCTCCTTCATCGGGGACAGCCAGTTGACCAGGTGGCTGGTCACGGTGCCGTCGGCAAGCTTGCCGGTCACCGCGATCAGGTCCTCGTACTGCCGGCCGGACTTGTGCGCGCTCTGGGCGGACACCGTGACGAACGGCGACTGCGTCACCCAGGCGGTCAGGTCGATGTCGTGGGTGGCCAGGTCGAGCACCACGCCGACGTCGGCGATCCGGGCCGGGAACGGGCCCTGGCGGCGGGTGGTGATCTGGTAGATGTCGCCCAGCTCGCCGGCCTCCAGCCGCACCCGCAGCGCCTGCAGCGCCGGGTTGTACCGCTCGATGTGACCGACCGCGCCGATCACGCCGGCCGCCTCGAACGCCTTGGCGATCTCGGTCGCCTCGGCCGCGGATCCGGCCAGCGGCTTCTCGATCATCGCGTGGACGCCGGCCTCGGCCAGCGCCTTCGCGATCTCCGAGTGGTACTGCGTCGGGACCGCGACCATGCAGTAGTCGATGCCCTCGGCGATCAACTGCTCGATGGTCTCGTACACCGGGCGACCGCCGGCCACGCCGAACTTGTCACCACCCGGGTCGGCGACGGCGACCAGGTCGACGCCCTCGAGGGAGGCCAGCACGCGGGCGTGGTGACGCCCCATCATGCCCAGGCCGATCAGTCCGGCTCGCAGGTTCGCCATCTCACGCACCAGCCTTCGCCACGGTGTTCACCGCGGAAACGATCCGGTTCAGGTCTTCCTCGGACAGCGAGGGGTGGACCGGCAGCGAGAGCACCTGCGCCGCGGCCTTCTCGGTCTCCGGCAGGTCCAGCTCGCGCTTGAACGAGGGGAGCCGGTGGTTCGGGATCGGGTAGTAGACGCCGCAGCCGACGCCGTACTCGGTGCGCAGCGCGTTCGCGAAGCCGTCGCGGTCCTCAGTGACCCGGATCGTGTACTGGTGGTACACGTGCGTCGCCTCGGCGGCCACGGCCGGTACGGCGACACCCTGCAGGTTCGCGTCCAGGAACGCCGCGTTCTCCTGCCGCTGCTTGGTCCAGCCGCCGACCTTGGTCAGCTGCACGCGGCCGATCGCGGCGTGCAGGTCGGTCATCCGGTTGTTCAGGCCGACGACCTCGTTCTCGTACTGCTTGAGCATGCCCTGGTTGCGGAAGAGCCGCATCCGGCGCTCGAGGTCGGCGTTCGCGACCGAGTTCATACCGCCCTCACCGGACGTCATGTTCTTGGTCGGGTACAGGCTGAACATCGCGAACTCGCCGAAGGTGCCGACCGGCGCGTCGTCCCAGGTCGCGCCGTGCGCCTGCGCGGCGTCCTCGTAGATCTGGATGCCGTGCTTGTCCGCGATCGCCTGCAGGGCGGTCATGTTCGCCGGGTGGCCGAACAGGTGCACCGGCATGACGGCCTTCGTCTTCTCGGTGATCGCGGCCTCGACCGCAGCCGGGTCCAGGCAGAAGTACGTCGGCTCGATGTCGGCGAACACCGGGGTGGCGCCGGTCAGCGCGACGCTGTTCGCGGTCGCGGCGAAGGTGAAGGACGGGACGATGACCTCGTCACCCGGTCCGACGCCCGCGGCCAGCAGGCCGAGGTGGAGACCCGACGTGCCCGAGTTCGTCGCGACGCAGGCTCGGCCGGAGACGAGCGCTGTGCCGAACTCCTGCTCGAACGCCGCCACCTCGGGGCCCTGGGCCAGCATGCCGGACTGCATGACCCGGTCGACTGCCTCGCGCTCCTCCTTCCCGATGATCGGCTTCGCGGCCGGAATCGGCTGCACCATCAGTTCTCCTCCATGTCTTCACCGGCCGGCCGCAGCCGTCCGTCGGTTTCGATGTACGTCTCGCCCGTGTTCGGGCACTTCCACTCGCCGTTCCCGACGTCGAGCAGCGGAACCCCGGCCTTGCCGACCCACTTGATCCGGCGGGCCGGAACCCCGGCGACCAGCGCGAAGTCTGGCACGTCCTTCGTTACCACCGCACCCGCGGCGACCGTGGCCCAGCGGCCGATGGTGACCGGCGCCACGCAGACGCTGCGCGCACCGAGTGAGCAGCCTTCCTTCATCGTGACGCCGACCGGTTCCCAGTCGTGCCCGCTCTTCAGCGAGCCGTCCGGGTTCACCGCGCGCGGGAAGTAGTCGTTGGTCAGCACCACGGCCGGACCGATGAACACGCCGTCCTCGAGCGAGGCCGGTTCGTAGACCAGGGCGTTGTTCTGGATCTTGCAGTTCTTGCCCATCCGAACCCCGGTCCCGACGTAGGCACCGCGGCCGACGATGCAGTTCTCGCCCAGCACCGCGTTCTCGCGGATCTGGGCCAGGTGCCAGATCGACGAACCGTCGCCGATCACGGCGCTGTCGTCGACATCGGCGGTGGGCGCGATGCGGGACGTCACAGGGTCTCCTTCGAAGTGAGCCAGGTGGTGAGAGCAGCGGCTGAGCGGCTTCCGTCGTGCAACTCCGCCACGTAGCCAGGGCCGGCGCCTGCACGCTCGGCGGCGGCGGCACGATCGGCGATCAGGCCCGTGACGACGTCACCCAGGGTGTCTGGATCCGCCTCCACGATCGGCACCTCTCGCCCGGTCAGACTACGCATCCGGTGGCGCACGGCGTCACCGACGTACGACACCACGATCCGCCCGGCAGCCAGTGCTTCGGCGGCGGCCACGCCGTACAGGCCGATGCGAAGTTGGTCGACAACGATGTCGGCGTCACCGATGACGCTCGGCATCCGGTCGTGCGGTACGCCGGTGATGCGCCGGTACTCGATCGCGCCGGACTCGTGCAGCCGGGTCAGGACGGCGTCGATCTGCTCGGTGCCCTTGAGTTTCGCGTTCGACGGGACGTGCGCGACGACGGGCCGTTCGCCGGTGAACAGCGGGCGGGCCGCCTGCTGCCAGCGCGAGGCGTCGATCGCCACCGGCAACCATTGCGCGTCCGGTACGTCGTCCAGCAGGTCGAC
Organism: Kribbella pittospori; assembly: GCF_004331465.1. Taxonomy (GTDB): domain Bacteria; phylum Actinomycetota; class Actinomycetes; order Propionibacteriales; family Kribbellaceae; genus Kribbella; species Kribbella pittospori. Next base: position 59,255 of record NZ_SJKB01000009.1, on the reverse strand, counting down.
CGTGGACACGAACACCGGCAGGCCGAGGCTCTCGACCAGCTCGGCGTGCCGGCAGGCCTGCGTCTCCAGGCGCTCGGTCAGCTCGTCACCGGCGACGAACGGCGACCAGCGCTCGCGCTTCGCGTGCCGGCTGGGCAGGCGGATGTCGGAACCGTGGAAGAGCAGGGAAACGTTGATGCCGGCATCGACCATGGTGGCGATGTCGGGCGACGCGTCCGGGAAGCCGCGGGCACCGAAGATCGGGCGCAGCGACTCCACCATCACATGCGTGTACGAACCGGCGATGTGCTGCTCCTGGGCCCGCTGCCAACGTGGCTGGCCGAACCAGGCGAGCGGTACGCCGTAGTCGTGGACGAACTGGAACTGTGCCTTGCGCTGCAGGGTGAACGAGACGGCGCTGACCCCGGGGATCGTCTGGGCGGCTTGGGTCCAGGCGTGCCCCTGACCGGCGGAGTTGGTCGGTCCGACCAGCATCCGCACGGGGGTCGTGGCCACCGGCGGGAACGCCGGCAGTTGCGCGAACGAGTACCGCACACCACGCAGGCGCCGCCGGACCGCTCCAGCGGTCCGGGCCAGTGGCGCCGGCAGGTGCTCGCGGATCGAACGCGTCACCGTCATCGTGTCACCCATTACCTGCCGGGACTTTCAGCTGATCCAGCTCGCGGCGGGCGGCCGGGAGACCGAGGACGACGGGGACGCTGCCGCGGCGCTGGCCGAGGTTCCAGCCGGCCCAGATCGCACCGGCGTCGAGGGCGATGACGACATCCGCCTTCTCGATCGTCGTCAGTACATCGCGACGGCTCTCGATCCGGCCCCAGTACGTCTTGCCCAGATCCTTGCTGGCCCGGTTCCCGCGCAGGAACTTCACCGGCCCCGACGTCTTGATTGCCTTAGGCAACACCTTGCCCGCAACCTTCCGAACCCGCCGATACCGCCACCCCAAAGCCTTCCGAACCCGCTTGATCCCCGTAGGCCGCGGCTTCGCCGCCGGCCGAGTCGTGGGCGCAGCGCCCGCCGGGGTTGCGGTGGGTTGGGGGGAACCGGCTGTGGACTGCACATCCTCGGCGGAAGCGGCGGATGTGGCAGCCTCGCCTTCCGCCGCATCGGCAGGAACCTCAGCCGCAGCGGGTGCGACATCCGACTCACCAACCACGGACTCCGGCCCGGCAACCGCCTCAGGAGCGATGACCGCATCCGGTGCTTCCTCAGTCGGATCCGCCTCGACGACCACTTCAACCGGAGGTGCAACCGGCATGCGGCCTGGGCCGATCAGGGTGAAGGTGTGGACCTTGTCGGCGACATAACCAGACGGGGGCATCCAGGCGATGACGTCGAGGGAGAGCTCCTGGTTGCCGAGGTCTTCGCGGACTGTGTCGAAGTACGTCGGTGGGAGGCGCCGGGTGCTCAGCAGGACCACGGTCTTCACGCCGCCACCCCCTGCACGGACGCGGCCAGCGACTCGATCCGCGGATCCAGCTGCAGATCCCGCCGGTACGACGCACCGAACTCACGCGCCTTCTCCCGGATCCCCTCGTCCGCAGTACGAGCCGCGTGCGCCGCCTCGATCAGCGCGGCCCCGATCGCCTCCGGCGTCACGTCCGTCACCGGGAACCACAACGGATGACCACGCAGTACGTCGGACGCCGCGTTCTCCGGGTCGTGCACGGACACGATCGGCAACCCGGTCGCGAGGTACTCGAACACCTTGCCGCTGGTCACGTACCGCCCCTTGCCCAGCATCAGCAGCTGGACGTCGAACTCGTCGTACGCCCGGGCGATCTCCGCCTTGCCGACGGGACCCTCGTAGCTGACCCCGTCGTCGGTGGCTTTGTTGATCGTGGCAAGCATGTCGGCCCGCGGCTGGGCGTAGTACCCGAGGTAGCCGTAGATCTTGGCCTTCGCACCGTCCATCTCTTCGGACTGCGAGCGGGCCAACTGCCAGCCCTCGACGAACTCGGTCAGCGGGACCTTCGGCGACACGGTGCCGACGTACCCGAAGGTCAGCGGCCGATCGCCGGCCGGGCCGCGGTCGGTGGTGTCCGGCACCAGATCGGCGTCGAAGCCGTTGGAGACCGTGTGCATCTTGTGCGCGTGCGCCGGGTAGAGCTTCTCGTGCCAGTCGCGGATCGGGTCGTTCACGAACCAGATCTCGCGCGCGGAGTCGACCAGTTTCTTCTCCCAGCGGGCCGCGCGGCTCTTCGGCTCGTGCAGCCGGTCACCGGTGAACACATCCAGCAGCCACGCGTCGCGGTAGTCCATCACGTACGGCACGCCGTACTTCTTGTGCAGCAGGTACGCCGGGGTGAACGCGACGTTCGGGTTCGCGGTGGCGACCGTCAGGTCGACCTTGTGCGCCTTGTGGATCCGGTCCGCGGCCTTCTCGATGACCGAGCGCCACGGCCCGTACCCGGTCTCCGGGAACGGGACGTGGTCCTGCTTGGTCCGCCACTTGCTCCAGACCTTCGGGTTGAGGGCGCGGCGCTTGGACCACCGGCGCAGGTCGGCCTCGAGGATCGGCCAGTCGAACGGCACCCGGACCACCTCGATGGACGGGTCGACCCGCTCCTCCAGGGTCAGGTCGGCGCCGGTGAACCGGTGGAACGTCTCGCGGTCGGCCGTCAGCACGGTCACCTTCCAGCCGAGCGCGGCGAACCGGTTGGCCGTGGCCAGGGCCCGGTAGACACCGCCTCCTCGGCAGGGCGGGAAGCCCCAGGCGACGTACAGCATGTGTGGGCGGTCCTTCATGCACTTCCTCTTAGCAGGTTGAGAATCGCGTCGGCCAGTTCGTCGTACGGCGTGGTCGCGGGCAGATTGTCGGCCGCCCACTGAAGCGCGTGGTCGCGCAGTTTCTCCAGCTCACCGGGATCAGCGGACCAGCGCAGCAGGATCTCGGACGCCTCCGCCACCGAGTCCACCAGGACCCCGCCACCGGACTCCTCGATCACCTTGGTCTGCCGGGGCAGCCGGGTGGACAGGACGGGAAGGCCGCTGGCGAGGTACTCGTAGATCTTGGACGGCATCGCTTCCACGAACGCCGGTGTCGGCTGCAGCATGGCCAGGCTGGCCCAGGCGCCTTGCGCCAGCCGCCACGCGTCGGCCGGTGGCTGCCGCCCGTGCAGCCGGACCCGGCCGGCCAGATCGGACTGCTCGATCCGGGCCTGAAGCTGGTCCCAGTCCGACGACGCCACCGGGCCGACCAGGTCGAGTGACCAGTCCGGTGCCGCGGCGACGGTCTCGACCATGTCGAACAGGCCACGGCTGGCCCGCAGGTCCCCGATGTACACCGCCCGCGGCGGGCCCGAAGGCGGCGTCGGCCACAGGAACGGCACGTAGGGAAAGTTCTGGACGACCAGCCGCCGCTTCGCCTCGTGCGGGGCCAGATGCGAGTCGGCGACGACGGTCAGGTCGGCGCCGGCGGCCAGCTTGGAACCCGCCCGGACGATCAGCCGGGCCGGAAGGCCGGCCGGTCCCCTCGCCCAGGCCCGGTCGGCGAGCAGCAGGTCGTAGTCCTCGTGAACGTCGGCAACCATCTTGCGACGGCGCAGGGTGGTGACGAGACGGGTGACCGGGATCATGTCCGGATCGACCGTCAACACCACCTTCGCGTTGGTCCGCCACGGCAGCACCGCGGTCCGGGCCATCCGCTGGACCAGGTTGCCCCGGGGACCGGCATGGACGACCGCGCCGACCGGCCCGCCTTCGGCCTCACCCAGACCCCACAGCTCGACGCTCAGGCCCCGGTGGTGCAGGGCCGCGGTGATCTTGTGCAGGCGCGCGTCGGCGACGTCGTGACCGGTCGTGATGATCCCCACGTCCGGCGCCGTATTGCGTGACCCGGCGTGGGGCCCGGTATTGGGCATGGTCAGAGGTCCTCGAGAGAGACGGATTCCTTCTCACCGACCTGGAGGAACTTGGTGTACGCCGTGATCACCTCGTTGGGCTCACCGCGCATCATCACCTTGCCCTTGTGCAGCCAGATGCAGTCGTTGCACAGATCCCGGACGCTGCTCATCGCGTGGCTGACCAGGAACATGGTCCGGCTGTTGGTGACCAGTTCGTTCATCTTGGCCGCGGCCTTGGACTTGAAGGACGCGTCGCCGGCCGACAGGGCCTCGTCGATCAGCAGGATGTCCGGATCCATGTGGACCGCGACCGAGAACGCCAGCCGGCTGAACATGCCGGACGAGTACGTCCGCATCGGCATCTCCATGAAGTCACCGAGCTCGGCGAACTCCGCGATCTCCTCGTACCGCTCCTGGATCGCCTTGCGGCTGAGGCCCGCGGCCAGTCCACCGAGTACGACGTTCTCGCGGCCGGACAGGGCCGCGTTGAAGCCGACGCCCAGCGACAGCAGGGTGCTGACCCGGCCGTGCACCTCGATCCGGCCCGAGGTCGGCGGCAGGATGCCGGCGATCGACCGCATCAGCGTCGACTTGCCCGCGCCGTTCGCACCGATGATGCCGATGGTGGTGCCGTGGTCCACGTCGAAGGAGACGTTCTGCACGGCCTTGACCTCGCGGATGGCCCGCTCGCCGCGACCGAACCGCACGATCGCGCTCTTGAACGTCGGCACTCGCTCGAACGTGGTGCGGTAGGTGATGGACACGTCCTGCACCTTGACGGCGGGCATCGCCGACTCGGTCTTCTGCATCGATTTCTTCTCAGCCTCAGAGACGGACAACGAACTCACGCTCCCTCGACATGAAGAACAACGAGCCGACCACGGCGGCGAGGACCGCCCAGAACCCGGCTCCGACCCACATCTTCAACGGCGGGATGTCACCGCGGACGAGCAGGTCGGTCCAGCCGCCGATCAGCGAGTAGAGCGGGTTGTACTGGATGAAGCCCTTGAACCTGGGCGGGGCCTGCTCGGCGAACCACAGCACCGGGGACAGGTACAGCCAGATCCGGACGAAGTACGGCAGGAAGGAGGTCGTGTCCCGGAAGTACACCTGCAGCGCGGCGAAGATCATGCCCATGCCGGCGGCGAAGAACGTCAGCATGACCAGGAACGCCGGCGCGAGCAGCATCGGCCACCGCAGCGGCTGGCCCATGATCAGGTGGATCGCCATGTACACAACCATCGTCGGCAGGAAGCGGAAGAACGCCGTCCGCAACGCCGACAGAGGCAGCAGCATCCGGGGGAACGACATGTTCATCAGCAACTTGCCGCCGCCGACGACGCTGGTTGCTCCGGCCGTCATCGCACTGGAGAAGTAATAGAAGACGAACAGGCCGCCACACATGTGCGCGAACCGCTCCGACCCGTCGGTCTTGCTGGCCCCACCCGCGATGATCTCGGTCAGCAGGTAGTAGACAGCCGCCAGGAGCAACGGGTTCAGCACCAGCCACACCTGTCCGAAGAAGGTGTTGGTGTTGGCGGCCCGGATGTTCGTCCGGGACATCTCGGCCGCGAACTCCCGCCGCTGCCACAGCGCCTTGAAATAGGGACGCAACGGCGGCAGGCCGACCTTGTGCGGTTCGTACACGTGCACCGACGGGTTGAACTCCTCGTCGACGCTAGTCGCGTTCATTCAGGCGACGCCTCTCTCTGCCGGAAGTCGAGTCCGCGCCGCCCGAACTCCTGCCGTTCGCAGCCACGCAGACCGGGAGCAGAGTAGCGGACCTGGCACTTGGCCGACGACACGGTGGTCCTCCATAGTGAGCAACGACGTACAGACGGCTACCAACTTCGCGTCCGATTGGGTGAACCATCTGGAAGATGTCGCCCGTCGCCGATCGTTATGCGGAATATACATTTGACGACCTGCGACGGCCAAAACGCCTTCCAGAGCATCAAAACGGCACGCGGACCATGCTCACCAAGCACTCTCGCGAACACCAGAGAGCAAGATCAAATCGCGGTCAATTCCCCTGTACGACGTCCGGCCGGGTCCCGAAGTTCGCCTCGGCGGCGTGATATGTCGCACCAGGACACCAGTGGTCTGGACCGGTGTCAGCCGGCGGTGGGCCCCAGGCTGTGCTTCCTGGCCGGGGCGAGCCGGACGGGGGACACGATGTCCCCGCGCGCCATGGACAGCCTCACCATCCACGGAGCTCCGCTCGGCACCTCCCGGGGCCCGGGCCGTGTCAGGGGCGACACGGCCGCAACCGGCGATCCGGTGACCCGTCCGCGCTGGGCGGAGACGGGACGGGCGGACACCGGATCGGCAGGCACGATGACCAGGGCGGCGGTCATCGCGCCGTGGGCACGTCCCCGGATCGGCTGCGATCGCCAGCAGGTGCGCGCAGCAGACGTCGAGACGGACCCGAGGCCGGTGACGGAAGACACTGCCCGGCAGCGTGACCCAAGGACGGGGAGCCACGACCGGACACTGGGGACGGCAGCACCACAGCAAGCGGCGGAACGGGGCGGAACCGGTCGCATCGGCGCTTCTCCTCCTCATCGGCCTCACGATGGAGATGCACAGTTTGTACACCCTCCAGCACAGCCGGTGATGGCACGGGAGTGCGAGGGCACCGATGCGCCGGGATCGAGACCCAACCGAAACGGGCTCCGCTGACGGAACAGCGAACTCGGGCCAGAATTGGAACAGCAGCCCGGCGGCGCTCAGGTGGTCCGTCGCCGGGCTGCTGGACCTCAATTCTCGCTCACAACTGCGCGGAAATGGTGGCCAGATGGTGACACGGCACAAGAATGCTGACAGGACAACAAATATCGCTGGGTGCATTCAGGGCGACACGGACAGTGCAACCGGCACTGGATCGACCGTCCTACTCTGGAGGGGCGGTAGCGGACAGTGACAGCACTCGGAAGGGAGGGGAGAGTTGTGAGCCCATTGGACACGGAGCGTTTCGACCATCTGAAGGTGCTCGGACTCAGCAACGACGAGATCAAGGTCTACCAGCACCTGCTGCGGACCGGTCCGTCGTCGATCACCGAACTGGACGAGGCGGTCCCCGACCGCGAGGCCACCATCGACGCCACGCTCGGCGGACTGGTCCAGGCGGGCCTGGCCCGGCGATCCGGTTCCGACCATGCCCGCTTCCTCCCGGTGCCACCCGACGCCGGCCTCGAGGCGATGACGCTGCGCCGCGAGTCCGAGCTGAAGCAGGCCCGGATCGAGGTCCTGAACGCGTACGACGAGTTCCGCCGGACCGTGCACAACGAGTCGACCACGCACCTGATCGAGGTCGTCACCGGCAACGCGATCGTCGAACGCATCCACCAGATCAAGGGCGGTGCGCAGCGGGAGATCCTGGCGATCGACTCCCCGCCGTACTACATCGGCGGACCGAACCAGGAGGAGATCGACCACCTCAAGCGGGGCGTGTCCTACCGGGTCGTCTACTCACCGGAGTCGGTCGAGGTGCCGGGGTACCTGACCGAGAACATCCTGCCCTGCGTGGAGGCCGGCGAGCAGGCGCGGGTGCTGCCCGACGTACCGGCCAAGCTGACGATCATCGACGGTTCGGTCGCGTTCGTGTCGATGTCGGTGCGCGACACCGATGTGAACCGGTCGCTGCTGATCATCCGGCCGAGCAGCCTGCTGACCGCCCTGATCGGGATGTTCGAGCTGTGCTGGCGCAACGCGCTGCCGCTGCACGCATCGGTCGGCGCCGAGGACGACCGGCTCGAGCCGATCGAACGCCGTCTGCTCGCGTTGCTCGCCACGGGTGCCGCGGACGACACGATTGCCCGTACGCTGGGTATCAGCCGACGTACTTTCTTTCGCTACCTGGAGCGCCTGATGAACCGCACCGGCGCCAGCACCCGCTTCCAGCTCGCCCTGCACGCCGCACGGGAGAACTGGCTGTAGAGACACCCGTCGCCTGCTCGCCGGGGCGGGCGGGCAGGCGACGGGCCTTGTTTTGCCGGGGTTCTAGGACGCGGTCGCGGCGAACTCCTTGGCGACGACCTCGGCGATCTGGGCGGTGTTCAGCGCCGCACCCTTGCGCAGGTTGTCGCCGCAGACGAAGAGCTCCAGCGAGTTCGGGTCGTCCAGCGACTTGCGGATCCGGCCGACCCAGGTCGGGTCGGTGCCGACGACGTCGGCCGGGGTCGGGAACTCGCCCTCGGCCGGGTTGTCGAACAGCAGCACGCCCGGGGCATCCCGCAGTACCTCGCGAGCCTCGTCGGCGTCGACCTCCTGCGCGAACCGCGCGTGCACGGACAACGAGTGCGTGGTGACGACCGGCACCCGGACGCAGGTCGCGGACACCTTCAGATCCGGCAGACCGAGGATCTTGCGCGACTCGTTGCGGACCTTCAGCTCCTCCGACGACCAGCCGTCGTCCTTCAGCGACCCGGCCCAGGGAACGACGTTCAGCGCGAGCGGCGCCGGGAACGGGCCGAGGGCGTTGCCGATCACCCGGCGGACATCGCCCGGCGTGGTGCCGAGGTCGCGATTGCCGGCCACCTTCATCAGCTGGTCGTACAGCGCGTCGATGCCTTCCTGCCCGGCACCCGAGGCGGCCTGGTACGACGCGACCACCAGTTGCTCGAGCTCGAAGCGGTGGTGCAGCGCACCCATCGCGACGATCATCGACAGCGTCGTGCAGTTCGGGTTGGAGATGATGCCGCGCGGCCGGTTCCGGGCTGCCTCGGCGTTCACCTCAGGCACCACCAACGGGACGTCCGCGTCCATCCGGAACGCGCCGGAGTTGTCCACCACGACGGCACCCTTGGCGGCCGCGATCGGCGCCCAGTGCGCCGACACCGCATCCGGTACGTCGAACATCGCGACGTCGATGCCGTCGAAGGCCTCCTCGCTGATCGCGACGACCTCGACCTCCTCGCCGCGGACCTTCAAACGTTTGCCCGCAGAGCGCTCGGACGCGATCAGCCGGATCTCTCCCCAGACGTTCTCCCGGGTCGAGAGCAGGGTCAGCATCACCGACCCGACCGCGCCGGTCGCTCCGACCACGGCCAGGGAAGGCAGACCCGTCCGGTCCTCGATCGTGTTCTCCACAGCGCTCACAGGGGTCACCGTCCAGTTCCTCCGTACACGACGGCCTGGGTGTGCTCGTCGTCCAGATCGAATGCGGTGTGCGCCGCGGTCACGGCGGCATCCACCAGGTTCTCGTCCACGACCACCGAGATCCGGATCTCCGAGGTGGAGATCATCTCGATGTTCACGCCGGCGTCGGCGAGCGCGGAGAAGAATTTCGCGGACACGCCCGGGTGCGAGCGCATTCCGACACCGACCACCGACACCTTGCCGATCTGGTCGTCGTAGAGCAACTGCTCGTAGCCCACTTCGTCCTTCATCCGGGCCAGCGCGGACATCGCCCGCGCGCCGTCGACGCGGGGCAGCGTGAAGGAGATGTCGGTGCGGTTGGTGGCGACCGCAGACACGTTCTGCACGATCATGTCGATGTTGGTCTCGGCGCCGGCGACCGTCTCGAAGATCCGGGCCGCCTCACCGGGCTTGTCCGGTACGCCGACCACGGTGATCTTGGCCTCATTGCGGTCCTGGACAACGCCGGAGATGATCGCCTGTTCCATTTGATCCAGTTCCTTCGCATCGACGACCCAGGTGCCTTCCTTCTGCGAGAAGGAGGAACGCACGTGGACGGGGACGTTGTAGCGCCGCGCGTACTCGACGCAGCGCAGGTGCAGCACCTTGGCGCCACAGGCGGCCATCTCGAGCATCTCCTCGTAGGAGATCTTCGGGATCTGCCGGGCGGCCGGCACGATCCGCGGGTCCGCGGTGAAGATGCCGTCCACGTCGGTGTAGATCTCGCAGTAGTCCGCCTCGAGCGCGGCGGCCAGCGCGACCGCGGTGGTGTCGGAGGCGCCGCGGCCCATCGTGGTGATGTCCTTGGTGTCCTGGGCGACGCCCTGGAACCCGGCCACGATCGCGATGTGGCCCTCGGACAGCGCTCCCTCGATCCGACCCGGCGTGATGTCGATGATCCGCGCGTTGCCGTGCGCGGAGGTGGTGATCACACCGGCCTGCGAGCCGGTGAAACTTCGCGCTTCGTACCCGAGGTTGGCGATCGCCATCGCCAGCAGGGCGGCGGAGATCCGCTCGCCCGAGGTGAGCAGCATGTCCAGCTCGCGCGGCGGCGGCAACGGGGACACCTGCTGGGCCAGGTCCATCAGTTCATCGGTGGTGTCGCCCATGGCGGAGATGACCACCACCACGTCGTTCCCGGCCTTCTTCGTCGCGACGATCCGTTGGGCCACACGCTTGATGCAATCGGCGTCGGCGACCGAAGAACCGCCGTACTTGTGCACGACGCGTCCCACAGCTGTGTCTCCTCAAAACCACTGGATGCGGTACGCCGTGCCGCGTTGCACCAGGCGTAGTCGTTCGCGGTCATTCTAGCCGTGACTCGCTCGTTGCCTACCGGCTGACCAGCACCCGGTCGGCTTGTCCGGCCGATCCGGACGGCCCCTGGACGTTCCGCGGCCGCGCTGACGACCGGCCGCAAACCGTCCGGCCCGCGACGCCTCTTGTTCATATAAGTCATCACTGAAATACTTCGATCCGTGCACGCGTTCGACATCCTCGGCGACCCGGTCCGGCGCCGGATCCTGGAACTGCTGGCCGACGGCGAACTGCCGGCCGGCAGCATTGCCACGTCGATCGGCGCGGAGTTCGGCATCAGTCAACCGGCCGTCTCCCAGCATCTGCGGGTACTGCGCGACAACGGCTTCGCCACCGTCACCGTCGACGGCACCCGGCGGCTGTACGCCGTGGACCCCGGACCACTGCGCGAGATCGACAGCTGGCTGGACCGGTACCGGAAGTTCTGGATCAACCGCCTGGATGCCCTGGAGACCGAGATCCATCGCGGCCGCCGGCAGAGTTGACAACATTTCGCTTCTCCCCTGCATCTGACAGGTGAACCGACCTGGAGGGGGCAGTGTCATGCGGACGATCGTCGCCAGACTGTGTATGTCGGAGGACGGGATCGTGGACCAGCCGGAACGCTGGCTGCCCCAGCCCGCCCACGCCGCCGTGATCGACCAACTCGTGACCGGCTCCGAAACCGTCCTGCTCGGCCGCAAAACCTTCGAGCAGTACGCCGGAACGGGGCTTGAGCACGTCCGGACTCTTGTCGTGTCCTCGCAGCCCGTGATCGCGCAGCCGGACACCGAGGTACTGCACGGTGATCCGCGCCGGGTGCTGGCCGCGTTGAAGCGGGTGCCCGGATCCGATCTGCACGTCGTCGGCAGCCTTACGCTGATCCGTTCGCTGCTGCGGTGGCGGTTGATCGACGAGGTGGCTTTGCGGATCTATCCCGTCGCCGCGGGCAGGGGCGCATTCCTGGATCGGCGTACGTTGCGGCTGATCTCGATGTGGGCCGGCGATTCCGGCGTACTGGAGGCTCGGTACCGGATGCTCTACGCCGGGACCGCGAGCTCCTCGATGTCGGACTCGGCGGGCCGGTGGGGTGGGACGCGGATCAGGGACAGGGTCGCCAGCAACCCCAGGACTGCCATCAGGACCCACGCGTAGCGGACGCCGAAGGACTCGACCACCGTGCCCGCGACGGCCGAGCCGACCGCCGAGCCGATCATCCCGCCGCTGAGCATCCAGCCGAAGATCTCGGTCCGCGCCGACCCCGGTGTCATCGCGCCGATCCGCTCGTAGATCGCACCGATCGTCGGCGCGATCAGGCAGCCGGCCGCGAACAGCATCACGGCCAGGGCGACCACCGAGAACGTGGCGAACACGCACCCGGCGGTGAGGACCGTCATGGCGAGCATCCGGCGCCAGACGTATGAGTTCCGGCGGCCGGGCAGGGCCCCGCCGACCAGGCCGCCACTCAGGCTGCCGGCCGCGGCCACCATCTCCAGCACTCCGGCGATCAGGCGGTTGCCGTGCTCGTCGGCGAACGCGACGATGCCCAGCGACATCGATGCGAAGCCGGTGACCATGCAGGCGAAGGCGAACAGCAGTGGCAGCCGGTGCCGATGGAGCAGAAGTTGCAGCGCGGTCGGGCGGGGTCCGTCGGACTCGTCGTGCGGCGTCCGCGGCTGTTGCTTGAGGGCGAACCACCAGATCGCCGCGGCCGCCGTCACCGCACACGCCAGCAGACCGGCGCGTGGACTGGCGAAGCTGACCGCGATGGCACCGAGCATCGGACCGATCAGGAACAACAACTCCTGCGCGGTCGCGTCCAGGGCGTAGACCGCGCGCAGCCGCGCACCCTGCACGAGCTTCGGCCAACTCGCCCGCAACGCCGAGGTGACCGGGGCGACGAACATGCCGGCCAGTGCGGCCGCGACCGGTAGCACCCGGTACCAGCTGTCCGGCAGCAGGGCGAGCACTGCCATCAGCGCACCCCACGCCATCCCGGTGGTGAGCAGGACCCCCCGCGCTCCTCTGCGGTCCGCGAGACGCGACCACACCACGCTGGCGACCGCCATACCGACGGAGTAAGCACCCGCCACCACTCCGGCCCAGCCGAAGTTGCCAGCGGCATCCTTCGCCAGGAACGACAGCGGCACCATCGTCGCCATCACCGGCAGCCTCGCGATCAGTGCCGACGCCAGCAGCGCCATCACTCCGTGGGTCTTCCAGAGATCGCGATATGCGGTCAGGTCCATAAGCAGCATTCTGTCCTGACACCGACGGTGACCGCCTCGGGATTTCTCCCTATCTTCGGCACTGCGAGTATGCGAACATATGTTCGTGGTGGGATCAGGCGGGGCGACCATCCTGCATGCCGACCTGGACGCCTTCTACGCGTCGGTCGAGCAGCGGGACGACCCGCGCCTGCGCGGCCGGCCGGTGATCGTCGGCGCCGGCGTCGTCCTCGCCTGCAGCTACGAGGCCAAGGCGTACGGCGTCCGGACCGCGATGAACGGTGGACAGGCATTGCGCCGCTGCCCCGGCGCGATCGTGGTGGATCCGCGGATGTCGGCGTACTCGGAGGCCAGCAAGGCGGTGTTCAAGGTGTTCGAGGACACCACGCCACTGGTCGAGGGCATCTCGATCGACGAGGCGTTCCTCGATGTCGGCGGGCTGCGGAAGATCGCCGGGACGCCGCTGGAGATCGCCCGGCGGCTGCGGGCCGAGGTGCTGTCGAGGGTCGGGCTCCCGATCACGGTCGGGGTGGCGCGGACGAAGTTCCTGGCGAAGGTCGCCAGCGGGGTGGCGAAGCCGGACGGGTTGCTCGAGGTGCAGCCGGATCGCGAGCTGGAGTTCCTGCATCCGTTGGACGTCGAGCGGTTGTGGGGTGTGGGCGAGGTGACCGCGGAGAAGCTGCGGACCCGGGGGCTCACCAAGGTCGGTGACGTGGCGATGCTGCCCGAGGCAGCGCTGGTCGCGATGCTCGGCCGGGCGTCCGGACGGCATCTGCATGCGCTGGCGCACAACCGCGATCCGCGGCCGATCGAGGTCGGGCGGCGCCGGCGGTCGATCGGTTCGCAACGGGCACTGGGCCGGTCACCAAAGTCACCGGCGACGCTGGACGCCGTGCTGGCCGGACTGGTCGATCGGGTGTCGCGACGGATGCGGACGGCGGGGCGGTCCGGGCGGACAGTGACACTGCGGTTGCGGTTCGACGACTTCAGCCGGGCGACCCGGTCGCATACGTTGCCCCAGGCAACGGATCAGACGCGGGCGATCCTGATCACCGCGCGGGCGTTGCTGTCCGCGGCCCGGCCCTTGATCGCCAGCCAGGGGATCACCATGATCGGCATCTCGGTCGGCAACCTGGAGAACGAGGCGGCGCTGCAGCTCGCCCTCCCCTTCGACAAGGCCGCGAACGACGAACTCGACAGCGCTCTCGACCTGGTCAAGGACAAGTTCGGCACCAACGCCATCACCCGGGGGATCCTGCTGGGCCGCGACCAGGGCCTCACGGTGCCGATGCTGCCGGATTAGGTCGTGTCTGGTAATCCCGCGCCGTAGCGAGCCCGTGCCGAGTGCCGCGCAGTAGGCGGGGGATTGCCAGACACGGCCTAGTCGAGGCGGAGTTCGAGGGTGAGCTCGTCGCGGAGTGGGATCCCGTAGTCGCCGGTCGCCGGGATCCAGGGCTTGACCGCGCGGGCCGCGTCCATCGCATCGGGGGTGACACCAACGATCCGCAGCCCGCGCCGCTGGTAGAACCGCAGACCGTCCAGATTGTCGTTCGTCGTGATCAACCACAGCCGCCGAGCCCGCGCATCCCGCGCGACCCCGATCGCGGCGGTCAGCAAGGCACTGCCCACACCCAGGTGCCTGGCCGGGGCGTCGATCGTGACGACTTCCAGATCGCCATCCGCCAGCGTGTACGTGAGCAGCCCCACGATCCGGCCGTCCTGCTCCGCGACCAGCGCAGACAGAGTCGCGGCGTCGTACACGGTCCCGTGAGCGACCACGACCGACCCACCCCAGGCAGCGGTCAGCAGGTCGACGATCGCCTCATGATCATCGTCCGTGGCTTCCCTGACGCTGAGCTGGCTCATGCGGTGCAAGCCTAGGGTGAGTTGTCGTGGCGGTAGCCGGCGTACCAGTTGAGGGCGGCTCGGAGCTCGTTCAGTTGGTGCATGCGGCGTTTGTGGGTAGCGCCGTGGGCGATCGGGTAGAGGCGGATGCCGCCGTGGTCGTTGCGGCGCGGGGCAGGCAGGGCGGAGTGGAAGAGCGGATCGATCCAGGCGATCAGCCACGGACGGCGGGGGTCGCCGGCGACGCGGAGGCGGGTCACCGCCTGCCAGGGGATGGCGACTTGCTGGGAGCCTTTGATCACGGTCATGCCGTGCGGAGTCAGGCGTAGTTCGACCCGGCGGCGGAGGACGAAGATCCAGTGCCGGATCGCGAACCAGAGGCAGACCAGGTCCAACACAGCGAAGATCAGCGCGGGGCCGGGATAGAGCCGCGTGAACTCAGAGTCTTGCGGGGTGAAGGCGAGGAACAGGATGGTGGCGATCGTCGCAATGATCGACGACCGGGTCCTGCTGGTGGCGAAGGTGGCTCCACCTGGCTGCGCGGGTGGAGGTTGTGGAATGTCCGCGTGAGGTACGCCGGGGTGGTGTTGGACCGGCGGTGGTGGTTCGGGGAGGAGCTTGGTGGGAGGTGGCGGGAGACGGATCGTGTCGGCGGGTGGGGCGAGAAGCCCTGTATTTGCGGGGGATCCGAGGAGGTGGAGCAGGTCCGTGGGGGTCGGGCGTTGAGCGGGGTCTTGGGCGAGGCAGTGGCGTACGGCGTCGTGAAGCGGGCTGGGGAGCGGCGGGATGTGAGGCTGCTCGTGGACGATGCGGTGCAGCAGCGACGCGGGGTTGCCGGTGGCGAACGGACCACGGCCGGACGCCGCGAACACCAGGACCGCGCCCAGCGCGAACACATCGCTGGGCGGGCCGATCGACGTACCCGTGATCTGCTCGGGCGACAGGTAGCCCGGCGTACCGATCACGAGCCCGGTCGCGGTCAGGCTGACCTCCTCGAGCGCGCGGGCGATGCCGAAGTCGATCACCCGCGGGCCGTTGCCGGTCAGCACGATGTTCGACGGCTTGAGATCGCGATGGACCAAACCGCAGCGATGGATCGCCACCAGTGCTTCGGCCAGTCCGCCCGCGAGCGCCTGTACGCCGGCGGGCGTCATCGGTCCGGAGGTCTCGATCGCCCTCTGCAGCGTCGGACCGGGCAGGTACTCCGTGGCCAGCCAGGGATGCTCCGCGTCCGGGTCGGCGTCGACGACGGCGGCCGTGAACGCACCACTCACCCTCCGCGCGGCCTCGATCTCGCGCGCGAACCGGGCCCGGAACCTCGCGTCGTCGGCCAGTTCGTCGCGGACCACCTTGACCGCGACCAGGCGTCCGCCCGGCGAGCGGGCGAGGTACACCGAACCCATCGCGCCGCTGCCGAGCCGGCCCTGGATCGCGAACGACCCGATCGTCGTGGGATCGCCTGCCTGCGTAGTCATCGGACAGTCACGCTAACGCGCTTCAGGAGCGCGGGTAGCCGATCTCGGCGATGCCCTCGGCGAGATCGGTCAGGCGCCGTTGCGGGTTGAGCGACGTGACGACGTACTCGGTCAGTGGCATCAGGGCGTAGACATGGCGGACCGGCTCGAGGTCGAGCGCTGTCTGGTAGTAGTCCTCGGCGAAGGTCAGGTAGGCCTCGGGCCGCCCGTCCGCGATCACCTCGAACAGCCAATCCGCGCCGTCCTTGTCCACACCTTCGACCGGTCCACAACGCCACGCGTCGTCGTCCGTCGTACGCCAGAAGCACACCGTGGCACGCGGCACCATGTCGCGGAACGCCGGCTCGTCCCGCGCGCCGTGGAAGACCTCCGGCACGCCGTCGAGCAGTCCCGGCCAGGTCTGCATGTCGTTCCCGTACGGCGACAGCGGCGACTCATGGTCGAACCCGTAGGCGAACGCGCCGTCCGGCGAGAACACGATCGAGTACTCGTCACCGGACCCGTTGCGCATCAGCGCGGCTTCCTCGGTCTCCGACCACCGCGCGTCGAACGAGAAGTACCGCAAGTGGTCCGGGCTGTCGCTGAGCACCAGATCCAGCACCGCCAACGCGCGACTGACCCGCCGCACCGTCGCCAGATCGGGCAGCTGCTGGATCACCTCGAAGACAGACACCGGGCCATTCAACCGGCCCGCGAGTCCAATGGCACTACCGGCGCTGGACGGCTTCCTCGGCGACCTCGACCAGTTCGCGGTCGGTGGCTTCGGTTTCGGCGTCGTGGGCCGGCTCCAGCCGGTCGTGCGCGATCAGTGACTGGATCGCCCGCAGGACGGCGCTCGCAGCCGCACCCCAGGTGGACACGTAGGAGAACTGCCACCACCACAGCGCCTCGACGATCCGGCCCTCCTCGTAGTGGGCCAGGCCGTGCACGAGGTCGTTGGCGATCGCCGTCAGGTCGTCCGACAACCGGTTGACGGTGATCTCGGGCGGAGCGGCGTACGGGTCGAAGACCTCGGCGTACTCGTCCAGGCCCTCGAACAGCACCGCGAGCCGGTCGCGCATCGCGTCCAGGTCCGGGTCCGGTCCGGCGTCGGACTCGAACCGCTCGTCCGGGACGAAGTCCTCGAACGCGCCGAGCCGGCCGCCGGCGAGCAGCAACTGGCTCACCTCGAGCAGCAGGTACGGCAGCGAGGCGAGGCCCTCGTCGACCCCGTCCTCGTCCGGCTGTGCGGCGATGTCGCGCACCGAGATCAGGAAGCTCTGCACCTGATCGGCGATCTGCTCGGCGAACTCGGAGAGGTCCTCGGAGTCGGTGCCCAGCGCGCGCTCTGCAATATCGGTTGAATCAGTCATCGATCGATCGTCGCCCTTCAAACGCCCGTCCGAGTGTGACCTCATCGGCATACTCGAGGTCACCGCCTACAGGAAGTCCACTAGCCAATCGGGTGACGCGCAAGCCCATGGGCCGCAGCAAGCGGCTCAGGTACGTCGCCGTCGCCTCACCCTCCAGGTTCGGATCGGTGGCCAGAATGATCTCGGTCACCTCTCCGCCGGCCAGCCGCTGCATCAGTTCCTTGATCCGCAACTCGTCCGGCCCGATCCCCTCGATCGGCGAGATCGCGCCGCCGAGGACGTGGTACCGGCCGCGGAATTCGCGGGTCCGCTCGATCGCGACCACGTCCTTGGCCTCTTCGACGACACAGATCAGACTCAGGTCACGGCGCGGGTCACGGCAGATCCGGCACTGCGTCTCCTCCGCGACGTTGCCACAGATCTCGCAGAACTTGACCTTCTCCTTGACCTGCACGAGCACGTGCGCGAGCCGCCGTACGTCGGTCTCGTCGGCGGCGAGCAGGTGGAACGCGATCCGCTGCGCGGACTTCGGACCGACACCGGGCAACCGGCCGAGCTCGTCGATGAGGTCCTGGACGGCCCCCTCGTACACGTCAGCCCGGGTTCTGACCGGGCTGACCGGTCCCGTTACCCGGGTTCACGAACCCGGCACCGCCCGAACTGGGGCCGCCCGTGGATCCACCCTTGCCCGGGTCGTCGTCGGTCTCTTCACCGGACTCGACCGCGGGGGTCGTCGAACCTGGCAGGCTGAAACCGGCCGGCGCTCCGGATCCACCGAGTCCGGGGATCCCCGCGCCGCCGAAGTCGGGCGCGTCCGGCCCGCCGCCGAAGCCCGGGAGGCCGCCGGCCAGCGGGCCCATCGCCCGGGCCGCGACCTCCTTCGCGTTCTCCGAGGCGTCGCGCACCGCGGCAACGACCAGGTCGGCCAGCGTCTCGGTGTCGTCCGGGTCGACGGCCTGCGGCTTGATCGTCAGGCTCAGCAACTCCCCGGTGCCTGACACCAGCGCGGTCACCAGGCCACCGCCTGCCGAGCCCTCGATCTCCTGGCTCTCCAGGTCAGCCTGGGCCTCCATCAGCTGGTTCTGCATCGCCTGCGCCTGCGCGAGCAGGTTGGACATGTCGAAGCCCCCAGCACCGCCACCGTCGAACACTGCGATCTCCTCGTCCCACCGCTGTCTGACTACCCCGAGCCTCAACACTAGCCGGTCCCCCGGACAAGCCCACCCCGCACCAGAAACCGACCAGTCTCCCCAAGTTATCCACAACCCTGTGAACATCCGATTCCACAGGCTGTGAATCCTGTGGAAACAGCCCGGCTGGATCCACACCCCCTGTGGACGGCTACGGCTTCTCCCAACCGGTGGTGACGACGTAGTCGGTGTACCAGGTGGTGAGCTCGATCAGCGGCCGGAGCGCCTTGGCGATCAGGCCGACGTCATCGGTGTCGATCGGCTTCTCGGCATACACGGATCGCCGCCGGAGGAGGTCGGCACGCGGATGGTCGGGCGAGTACTCGCGCGGCATCCGAACCGCGGTCGGCCCAGCGAGCTCGTAGCCGTCCCGGCCGAGCGTTTCGACGATCCCGGCCAGCTCGCGGCCGCTGTCCTCGGCGTCAACCATCGCGCGATACCTCCGTACCTGATCGCTCTCGGGATGCGCCGAGCCACCGCCCAGCGCGAACCCGTCGAGGTCGAAGGTGAACGAGATCCGGATCCGCCGCGCGATCCACGACGTCGCGTTCTGCCGCTGCCAGGCTGCGGCGCGGTCGGACATGCCGCCCAACCAGAACTTGCCGAACTCGCCCGTCTCGTTCAGTTCGTCACACAGCTCCTGCAACGGGCCACGCACGTACCGCTCCAGGGCGTCCCGGTGCGACTCCAACTGAACAGGACTCGGGTCGCCGTCGAGGTCGACCATCACATCGAACGCTGCGTCGCTCCACCCTTGGAACCCCATACACAGCAACCTCCCACGCGGCACCGACAACTTCCGGCCGGTGCGTTGGCGCTGCTGTTAGTTGGGTTCTTCGGTGATGATCTGGGCGCCCAGGGTCTCGCGGAGGAGGTCGGTGTGGGAGCGGGAGTCGTCCTCCAGGACCATGTCGTCCTCGCCGATCGAGTCGGCTTCTTCCTCAGGGGTGAGGGGGACTTCCGGGGTCGCGGGGGCGGCCGCGGCTCGGCGGGCCTGCTCAGCGGCTACCGCTGCTTCCGCGGCACGGCGTTTGCTGGCTGCCTGCTCGCGGCGATCGGGCGCCGGCTGTCTTGGAGCCGCCTGCCCGTCCTCCCACGGATCGGGCTCCGGCGGTACGTCGTACTCCGGGTCCGGCGGCTCCTGTACGGCGATCGCACCACCTGGTCCGTCGGACCACTGCCCGCGAGCCCCGTTCGAGGCACCCCGCGAGCCCCGACCCGACGCCCCCGACCCACCCGCCGGCGCATCCCGAGAAGACCCCTGAGACCCACCACCGGCAGCAGTCCCTGCACCGGGCCCGCTGCCTGCCCCCGCGGCGCCTGAGCCGGTCGGGGTTGTATCTGCTCCGCTGGCTGCGGTCCCATCGGAACCTGATGCGAGACCACCTGCACCTGAGCCACCCGGCCCGCCTACCCCGGCCGCACTAGCCGAGCCGGGTCCACCCGCCGCTCCGTCTGGTCCAGGCCAACCGCCCGAGGCAGAACCACCAGCCGAGGCACTTCCACTGGCCGAGGTGGTTCCATCAGCTGACGCGGGTCCACCAGCTGACCCGGGTCCACCAACTGACGCGGGTCCTCCGGCTGATGCGGGTCCGCCAGCCGAAGTGGGGTCGCCGCTCGGACCGGTTACCGGCGCAGGCCCAGTGCGCGGGCTGCTCGCACCGCCTGCGGGGGTGGTTGCACCGCCGCCAGACTGCGGGCCGCTTGGGCGCGGTGAGGCTGGTTGGTGGCCGCCGCCTGCGCCTGGGTCGGTGGATGGGTCTACTACTGCTTCTATGCGACGGTTCAGGCCGATGGTGTCGATCATCGCTTGGCGGAGGATCTCGTCACTGCCAGACCGCGCGAAGCTCTCACGAGCGCCCGCGTTGACCAGGCCGAGCGTCAGAGTCTGGTCGTCGATGGCGATGACCTGCGCGTTCTGACTCAACATGATCCAGGCGAACCGGCGCTTGGCCTTCACAGCCTCCAGCACCTCAGGCCACAACCGCCGGATGTCGGCGAGACCCACGGCTCCACCTGCCGGCGCACCCGCCGCACTTGCACCCGTCGACGCCGCAGCTGCCGACGCCGAGGCGGCCGGGGCTGAGGTTGCCGGAGCCGAGGCTGCTGGAGCAGAGTTTGCTGGCGCGGACGCCGCCGACGCCGACGCCGAGCTTCCCGACGATGCTGCGAGTTGACCCGCAGACGTTGGCTCTTGTCCCCAGGCACCCTTCCGGCTCGCTGGGTCACCAACTGCCGCATCCGCAGTCGCCCCGCCGGACGGCGTACCACTCGAAGTCTCCCCACCACCCGACGCCGGTCCGCCACCGGCCACGGCTCGGGCTGCCGCACGACTGGCCGACGCATTCGCAGGCGCCTCCGCGGACGCCGGTGACGCCACCGGCGCAGACTGCGTACCCGCCGCACCGGACGGCGCGGGCGTCGCACCGGAGGGCGCGGGTGGAGCGGACTCCGGCGTACCAATAGGCACACCGATCGTCAGGCGGCGTTCCATCCGGTCCAAGCGAGCCTGGATGCCGTTGGTGGAGTCGTCGGCGCCAGGGAGCAGCACCTTCGCGCAGATCAGCTCGAGCTGAAGTCGGGGAGCCGTAGCACCACGCATCTCGAGCAGGCCAGCCGCGACGATGTCAGCCGCCCGGGTGAGCTCGGCCGCGCCGATCCCCGCGGCCTGCGTCTGCAGCCGCTCGCCCTGGTCCTCGGCAGCCTCGATCAGGCCGGAGGCGACCGCGTTCGGCACGGCGGACAGTACGACGAGGTCGCGCAGCCGCCGGAGCAGATCCTCGGCGAACCGCTTCGGGTCCTGCCCGGTCTCGATGACCTTCTCGATCGTCTCGAACACGGCCCTGCTGTCGTGCGCCGCGAACCCATCCACACACGCGTCCAGCAACGAGTCCGGCGTGAACCCGAGCAGCGCAACGGCCAACGCATAAGTCACGCCGTCCGGACCAGCACCACCGATCAACTGGTCAAGCACACTCAGCGAGTCACGCACCGAACCCGCGCCCGCGCGCACGACCAGCGGCAGCGCGGCCGACTCGATCGCCACGCCCTCGGACTCGCACAACAAGGCCATGTAGTCGCCGAGCGCCTTCGGCGGGACCAGTCGGAACGGATAATGGTGGGTCCGGGACCGGATCGTCCCGATCACCTTGTCCGGCTCGGTGGTGGCGAAGATGAACTTGAGGTGCGGCGGCGGCTCCTCGACCAGCTTCAGCAGGGCGTTGAAGCCCTGCGTGGTCACCATGTGCGCCTCGTCGATGATGTAGATCTTGTAGCGGCTCTCGACCGGCGCGAAGAACGCCCGCTCGCGCAGGTCGCGCGCGTCGTCGACACCACCGTGCGACGCGGCGTCGATCTCGATCACGTCGATGCTGCCGGGACCGCCGCGGGCCAGGTCGGTGCAGGACTTGCAGACCCCGCACGGCTCGGCGATCGGGCCCTTCTCGCAGTTGATCGCGCGGGCCAGGATCCGGGCGCTGGTGGTCTTGCCGCAGCCGCGCGGCCCGGAGAACAGGTACGCGTGGTTGACCCGGTTGTTGCTCAGCGCGTTCCGCAGCGGCGCGGTGACATGGTCCTGACCGATCACCTCGGAGAACGTCTCCGGGCGATACCGGCGGTACAACGCAAGGGGTGCTTCCACGCCCGCAACCCTAGCGCCGCCGCCCGACAATTCCTCCCCCACGCCGTGCCGCCGCGAACTTCGGTCCGGCAACGCGCGTCCTACCGCTCACAATCGCACAACCTGGGGGAACCGATGAAGGGACAACGGACAGGGGTCCAGGTGATGAGCGGGCATGTTGTGATCGGATCCGGGCTCTACACGCTCCACTACCCGGTCTTCGACGGCCAGGACCGGCCGTACGAAGTCATCATCGACCGGGTCGGCGGCGGCTGGGACCGCTTCGTCGGTCTCACCAGCTCACGCCCTGTCGCCTCCGAGCCGGCCAACGCGACCCAGCGCCTGTACGGTCTGCGCGACGACGGCACGCTGTACCGCTGGACCATCACGGGTACGACGTACCGCGCGGCGTCGTACCCGGGCTTCGCCGGTGTGAAGGCCATGAAGCTGCTCAGCCGGACGTCGACGTACGACACCACATCCCGCTGACCACACCGATGCGTCCTGTGCTGAAGGTGGTCCGCAGCTCAACCTGGCAGGGATTCGAGACGCTGATGGCCAGCCGCTGCGGTCAGTACGGCACGCTCCTGCTCGGCATCGACAAGGACACCGGGTCCGGTTACCTGTACGCCGTCGGTCACGCGAACGGCACCGCCACTGTGATCCAGAGCATCGGCAAGGTCCCGGGCACCCTGGCCGACACCGTCGCGTTCCGCTGGGCGCAACAGGGCGAGCAGCCGCTCTTCGGTGAGTGAGCCTACGATCCGAAGATGACGACTGGGGACGAGCAGCAGCAGGCGGTCATCAAGCGAGCAGGCACCGAGTTGCCTGCGGACGAACGGATCCTGGCGGTCTACCTGGTCGGAAGCTACGGCACCGGCCAGGCGGACCGCTTCAGCGACGTCGACGTGCACTGCGTCGTCACCGACGAGAGCGTCGGCTGGTTCGAGGACAACTGGCTCGAGCCGATGACCACGCTGGCCGGGCCGACCGTCTGGGCGGATCGCATCCCCGGCCTCGTCGGCGGACTGGGCATCACACCCGACTGGCTGCATGTCGATCTCGTCATCCACCCGCTCGGGTCGTTCGATCGCATGCAGTACGACGGGGTGCGGGTGCTGTTCGACCGGGACGGCACGCTCTTCCCGGACGGCGATATCCCAGCAAAAGAAGGGCGTCCCGGTACGCCGTACTGGCCGACCGGTCCGGTCCACCTCTACTTCTACTTCCTGGGAAACCTGGTCACCGTCCTCGGCCGGGACGAACGCATCGTCGGCAACCAGGGCGTCGGCGCGGTCCGCGATCAGCTGATCAACCTGATGCTGGCCGAGCGCGGAGTACGCCGTACCGGTGGGGCCAAACGCCTCAACGCGTTGCTGTCCGACGAGCAACGCGCCGCGCTGGAGGCGATCCCGCCGGCGGGATCCGATCCTGCCGAGATCATCGCGGCCAACCAGTACATCTGCCGGCAGTTCATCGAGCGCGGCACCGCGCTGGCGAAGGTCACCGGCGAGGACTGGCCGACCGAGTTCGTCGACGCGACCCTGGCGCACCTCCGCAACCACTTCGGCGTCGAGTTCTACTCCTCAAGGTGATAGTCGGCGAAGCGCGTCCTTAGGTCCTTCTTGGAGAACTTGCCGACCGACGTCTTCGGGACCTCGTCGATGAACTCGACCGCGTCCGGGAGCCACCACTTGGCAACCTGCGGGCGAAGGTACTCGAGGATCTCGTCGCCGGTGACGGTGGCGCCTTCCTGCAGGACCACGCAGGCCAGCGGACGTTCGTCCCACTTGGGATGACGTACGCCGATGACCGCCGCCTCCTTGACGTCGGGGTGAGCCATCAGCAGGTTCTCCAGCTCGACCGAGCTGATCCACTCACCGCCCGACTTGACCAGGTCCTTGGTGCGGTCGACCAGACGAACCGAGCCGAACTTGTCGACGGCGGCGACGTCACCGGTCTTCATCCAGCCGTCCTCCGTGGTCAGCTGGACCGGCTCGTCGGGCTGGTAGTACTCGGCGGCGATCCACGGCCCGCGGACCTGCAGCTCGCCGGTGGCCTCGTCGTCCCACGGCAGCGGCGTGATCGACCCCGGCTCGACGATCCGCACCTGGACACCAGGCAGCGGCAGCCCCTGCCGCGAACGCAGATGCGCCTGCTCGTCCTCAGCCAGATCCTTGTTCCGGGCCGGCACGTGCGAGGCCGTCGCCACCGGGCTGGTCTCGGTCATCCCCCACGCCTGCAGAATCGGCCGGCCGAGCTTCTCCCGGAACGCCTCGGACAACGCGAGCGGTACGGCGGACCCACCGCACGGGATCCGGCGGAGCTTGGGAAGCTCGACGCCATCCAGCAACGGCAGCAAGCCCTGCCAGATCGTCGGCACGCCGGCCGACAACGTGACCTCTTGTTCTTGCAGCAACTTGAGGATCCCCTGCGGAGTCATGTCCGGCCCCGGGAAGACCAGGCTCGCCCCGGCCATCGGCGCCGCGTGCGCGAGACCCCACGCGTTCGCGTGGAACATCGGCACGACGGGCATCACCGTGTCCGTCTCATCCAGGCCGATCCCGGCGTTCGTCAGTACGCCGATCGAGTGCAGCCAGGTGGACCGGTGCGAATACACCACGCCCTTCGGATTGCCCGTCGTACCACTCGTGTAACACATCGCGGCGGCCTGGTTCTCGTCCTCGACGTGGAACTCGACCGGCTGGGCCGCGGCCAGCAGCTCCTCGTAGTCGCGGAACCGCGGGTCGTCAGGCACCTCCACTCCGGCCGCGCCGGCGGGCAGATCGTCCATCACCACGACGTGCCGGACCAGCGGCAGGCGGTCGAGGAGCGGCAGGAAGAGCCCGAGCAGGGACCGGTCGACGAACACGACCTCGTCCTCGGCATGGTTCGCGATGTAGACGACCTGGTCGGGGAAGAGCCTGATGTTCAGCGTGTGCAGGACGCGGCCGGTGCAGGGCGCGGCGAAGTACAGCTCGAGGTGACGGCCGGAGTTCCAGGCGAAGGTGCCCACCCGTCCGTCCGCGCTGATGCCGAGCGTGTCGAGGACGCCGCCCAGCCGTCTGGTCCGGTCGGCCCACTCGCCGTACGTGAGCTTCGCCGGCGCCGGACCGCCGGTATAGACGGTCTTGTCCGGGTAGAACTGCTCGGCCCGGAGAAAGATGCTGTCCAAGGACAGCTGGAAGTTCTGCATCAGACCCTTCATGCAGACACTGTGCCAGCGATGCTGTCACCTTGGCCACGATCCTGCGGGTGTTGCGAGACAGTTGACACGACATACATGTCGTGTAATCTATTGCTCGTGACGACAATCGACCGGGTGTCCGTGGTGAGCACAGGCACCGTCAAGATCCGGCCCGAACATGTCGGACCGACGACCAAGAACCTCTATGTCTGGCTCGCGACCTCACGAGAGTGGACGCAGCCCCGGCCCATCAACGCGTACGTCGTGCAGCACGCCGATGGGCTCGTGCTGTTCGACACCGGGCAGGACCGCGCGTCCGTGACCGATCCCGGGTACTTCCCCGGCGGCCTCAACGGCGTGGTGTACGACCGGCTGGCGCAGTTCGAGATCGGTCCGGAGCAGACGCTGACCCGGCAGCTAGCCGCGATCGGGTACGACATCCGCGACGTCCACACCGCGGTCCTGTCCCACCTGCACCAGGACCACATCGGCGGCCTGCCCGAGCTCGCGCACGCCCGTATCGTGATCAGCGAACCCGAGTGGACCTCGATGCGCCGACCGCTCGCCGCCGCCCGCGGTTTCCTCCGCTCCCACATCGAGCTGCCCGGTCTGCGCTGGGACCTAGTCCGGCCCGAACCACTCGGCGACTCCACGATCGAGCCGTTCAGCGTCGGGCACGACCTGTTCGGTGACGGCAGCCTGGTCCTGCTGCCGACGCCCGGTCACACGCCGGGATCCCTTTCCTTGCTGGTCCGTCGCCCCGATGGGCCGTCGCTGTTGATGGTCGGCGATCTCACGTACGACGCCGATCTACTTGCTGCCGGTGAGATCCCCGGAGTCGGGTCCAGGTCCGCGCTCCGGC
This sequence comes from Kribbella pittospori, assembly GCF_004331465.1. GTDB lineage: Bacteria > Actinomycetota > Actinomycetes > Propionibacteriales > Kribbellaceae > Kribbella > Kribbella pittospori. The sequence continues at coordinate 33,220 of NZ_SJKB01000009.1, read as the reverse complement.
ATACCGTTGCCCAGGTCAACGAATTGCGGGCGCTGCACCCGGACCTCGTCGTACTGGCCGCCCATGACCCGGCGGCGGCCGGGCTGCTCGCGCAGGCTGTTGGGGCAGGGGCGCAGTGAAGGCGGCGGAGGAACTGCGGTACCTGATCCTCGCGATCCAGCGCGAGGGCAACCGACTGCTGGCCGCGGAACTGCGGCCGCTCGGCGTCACCCCTTCACAGGCCGAGGTGCTGCGGGTGCTGCGCGACCACGGGCCGCTCACCCTCAGCGCCCTCGGCGGGCTGTTGGTCTGCGAGACGGGCAACAGTCCGAGCCGCCTGGTGGATCGACTGGTCGCGCAAGGGCTTGTCCAACGCGACACGGATCCGTCGGACCGGCGCTATCTCGCCCTCAGCCTGACCTCCGAGGGTCGCAAGCTCAGCCAACGGATCGTCGCAGCCGAAAACGTTCTACACAAGGCGATCGACGATTTGGTCGCTGATCAACCCGTCTCCGAAACCATCCAAACGCTGCGGGTCCTGGCCGGCGCCTTCCCCGCCGGCGAGGCCCTCGCCCGCCGCCGCGCAGCAGAACAGGACACCTGATGGAACAAGCAACCCTCCCCATCCCAGCCGACCGATCCGCGATCCGCGCCGTCCTCCTGGACGTGCTCGCACTGCCCGCGTGGAACGAGGCGTTCGTCTCCCTCTCCGGCCCATCGGTGCCTGCCGTCGGAACGCCGTACGCGCTTCAGGTGCGCCCCGGGCTCAGCGGCCGACTGCAGTACGCCGCAATCGAGCCGAACCGCATCGAGATCCACTGGCACGTCCCCGGCTTCCGCGAAACCGGCGTCTGGACGATCGGCCCCGACCTGGTCACCCACACCTTCATACAGTCCGGCCCGCTGGCTGCCGTGCTGAAACCCGCCTACCGCGGAATCGCCCAGGTCCGCCTGGACCGCCTGGCAGCTCGTGTCCAGCAACTCCTGACACGGCAGGCTGGTCGAGCCTAATCTTGCGGGCATGCTCATCGAGGTTCGTGGTACCAGGCTGTACGTCGACCGACGCGGCCCCGAGGACGCACCGCCTCTGCTCTTCCTGCACGGCGGTCCGGGCTCCGGCTCCTACGACTTCATGTCGTTCCAGGGTGACCGGCTCGCCGAGCAACTCCACGTCGTCGGCGTCGACCAGCGCGGCGTACAGCAATCCGATCCCCTCACCGGACCGGTCACCGAACACGACCTGATCGCCGACTTCGAGGCACTCCGCGAGACGCTCGGCCTGGAGCAGTGGTCGATCCTCGGGCATTCGTACGGCGGCCGCCTGGCCGTCCGGTACGCGGTCATGCATCCCGAGGTCGTCACCAAGGTCATGTTCGAGAACCCAGGCTGGGCCATGGTCCTTGCCACCGACACCTTGCTGAGGGCTGCGCAGCCTTTGCTCCCCGGCGTAGAGATCCCGCCCCATACCGGACCCGCGACCAAACAGATGTGGGACGAACGCATCGCCCTCCTCGGCGGCCTCGGCGACCGCCGCATGGAGATCTACCTCGGCCCCGACACGAAGACCCTCGCCCTCCCGTCCGAGACCGAACTCCCCGAAGAAATCCAATCCCGCGCCGCCCGCTTCTCCGACGAAATCACCCGTACCGCGGACTTCGCCGAATCACCCCTGCCACTCTTCGCGAAGATCACCCAACCGGCGCTCCTGGTCAAAGGCGAACACGACCCGGCGACCAGCCCCGAAGAGATCGCCCGCTTCCAGTCGGACGTCCCACACAGCACGTATTACTTCGCCTCAGGCGCCGGCCACTTCGTCCACGCAGAACAACCAGAACTCTTCACCAAACTCATCACCAACTTCGTGCTCGCCCCGGTCGACTGATCCCCCATCCACCGGAGCACACCGCACCCACCGCCGGACCCCGATCCACGGCTGCCAGCCACACCACACCTCTCGTCCACCGCGACCACACCCACCCAAGGGGCCCCGATCCACAGCTGCTCGAGGATCCAGCGGCCGGGGTCACCACACCGCAGTCGAACGCGGCGGTAGCTGCAACACACCGGGCGGGTGGGAGCGACCGCGAGCACGCGACGACAGGAGCGCGCGTAGCGGCCGCGTGGGGTCGACCACTTCCCCCGTCGACCACATCCGTTTACACAGCGATCGGCTGAGCCCGTTTGTGCGCAGTACGCCGATGGGTCGCGATGATCGTCGCCGCCGCCTTCTCGTCGATCTCGCGGCCTTCGAGGAAGTCGTCGATCTCGTCGTACGTCACCCCGAGCACCGCCTCATCCGGCAACCCCGGATTGTTGGTCTCGAGGTCCGCCGTCGGCACCTTCCCGGTGATCTCCGGCCCAGCACCGAGCCGCGCCCCAACCTCACGCACCCGCCGCTTAGTCAGCCCAGACAACGGCGTCAAGTCGCAAGCCCCATCGCCGTACTTCGTGAAGAACCCCATCACCGCCTCGGCAGCATGATCGGTCCCCACCACCAAACCACCACGAGCCCCAGCCACGACGTACTGCGCGATCATCCGCTGCCGGGCCTTCACGTTCCCGATGTGGAAGTCCTCGCGATCCCCGAGCCCGGAGTGCCGGACTGAGTCGACCATCGCGTCGGTGGCCGGCTTGATGTTGACCACGAGGGTCTCGTCGGGCTTGATGAACTCGAGCGACCGCTGCGCATCGTCCTCGTCGGCCTGGACGCCGTACGGGAGCCGCATCGCCACGAACGTCGCCTGACCGCCTTCGGCGCGGATGCGCTCGACCGCGAGCTGGGAGAGGCGGCCGCCCACGGCAGAGTCGACGCCGCCGCTGATGGCGAGCACGTACGACGTGGCGCCGGTGAGCCGGAGGCGGTCGGCGAGGAACTCGACCCGGCGCTCGATCTCGGTGTCCGGGTCGAACGACGGGGTCACGCCGAGTTCGGCGATGATCAGTTCCTGCAGGTAGCGGCGTTCGTCGCTCATCGGGCTCCCTCACGGTCAGGTTCGGCCTGACCAGCCTAAAGGGCCCGGACATGAGGATTCCCCGCGCACCCGGAAGAGCTCACTTACCCTTGCTGCCTTCCGGCCCTGGGGGAGTTGGGCGAGATACCGCCACGCGGGGAACCGACCAAGAGTGTACGGGATGCCGACGGCCAACCGGGAATCGGTCCGCACGGGCAACGCTCTGAGCGAACACGGTAGCTACCGGGACCGGGCGAGGATCAAGCTGACTGAGTGACGAATCATCAATTCGGTCCTTTCGGAATCACCACCGGCCTGACCAGCAGCCCGGAGTCGTTGGCGGCGGCGCAGGCTGCCGAGGAGCTCGGGTACCCCGCGATCTGGCTGTCCGGCGGCCCGCTGCCGGGGCTGCAGACCATCGCCGACCTGATCGGCGCAACCCACTCGATCAAGTTCGTCAGCGGGATTCTCTCCGTCGACAAATACAGTGCCGCGGACGTCAGTACGGCGTACGCCTCGCTCGAGAAGTCCGCCCCGGGACGCTTCATCGTCGGGCTCGGAGGTGCGCACGGTCCCAAGCCGCTGGCGAAGATCAACGCGTTCCTCGACGAGGTCGCCGTACCGGAAGATCGTCGGCTGCTCGCAGCACTCGGCCCACGCATGCTCGAGCTGACCCGCGACCGCTCCGCCGGCGCGTACCCGTTCCTGGTCAACGCCGCGTACTCCGCCGAGGCGCGCAAGGTGCTCGGGCCGGAGAAGCTGCTCGCGGTCAGCCACCTCGTCGTTCTGGAGACCGACGCCGACAAGGCCAGGGCGATCGCGCGGAACACGATCAGCTTCTTCCCACAGATCCCCGGGTACGCCGCCTCTCTCAAGCGGCAAGGGTTCAGCGAGAAGGATCAGACCGAGCTGCCCGATCACATGGTCGACGCACTTGCCGCGTGGGGTACGCCGGCGGATATCAAGGCCAAGTTGACCGAGCACCTGGACGCCGGCGCCGACCACGTGACCGTCAACGTCATCACCGGCGTAACCGGTCCGCAGCCGGTGGAGCAATGGAGGACGCTAGCCACCACGCTGCTTGCGTAGCAGAGTCGGGATCCAGTGGTCGCCGTACCTGGCCCGCAGGTCCGGCAGCTTCCAGTCGTCGCCGGTGACGACACCTCGGCACAGCGGTGATCCGCAGCTGCACTGCAGTTCGTACTCCACGCCGGTCGAGGTGCCGTAGTCGCTCGTTACCTCGTCGCCCGCCGCGATGTCCCGGCGGGCCTCGAGCGTGACGGCATCGACCCACCACGTGTTCGGGTCGCAGCTGTGGTTGCCGTACGCAATCACCGGTCGGGGATCGTTGCTCAGCACAAGGTGTTCGTCGTCGTCGATCGTGATGGTGTCGACCGGCGGGTTCTTCAGGAGTTCTCGCAGTTGCGCGGTCGTCACCCGGCGACCGGACAGCTGACCGACAACGGTGCCCTGGGCAATCGGCTTCGTTGCGAACAGCCCCTTTCCGGCGACTGACGAGTCGCGCACCTCCAAGTCAGGGTGCGCCCAGGTCAGCTGCTTCTCGTACAGCCGCGCCGTCGTCTCCAGCTTGTCGTACCGGTACGGCCGCTCCTCACCGGTCGGCTCGAACCCCTGCCGCAGCCAGAACGCGGTCGCGACATGCGCGTTCGTCGCCACGATCGCCAGCCGCAGGGTCCTCACCTCCGGCCAGGACGTCACGACGTACCGCTGGATCAGGTCGTACGTCGCCCTGCCGAGACCGAGCCCCTGATGGTTCCAATGGACCTCGAGGAGGCCGATGTAGGCGGTGTGGTCGTTCGGAAATCCCCTGAGCAGGTCGGCGACGGCGACGAGCCGGCCGTCCTGGAACGTCCCGAGCACGACCTTCGCGTCCTCGGCCAGCCCGTCGGGCCGCATCATCAGCAGACTCTGCGCATCCGCCGGTCCAGGCGGATAGCCCGTGACCCGCTCGGTGTAGCCGGGATCCGATTCGATCAAATCCTGCAGCGCGTCAACGTCCTCGACCGCGATCGGCCGCAGTACCAGGTTCACCGCTCCAACTCCTCGATGCTGCCGGCCATGATCGCCCGGAGGTTCGCCGTGATCCGCTCGACCGGCCAGTCCCACCAGGCGATCGCCAGCAGCCGGGCGACGTCCTCGTCGGAGAACCGGCGTCGGATCAGCTTCGCCGGGTTCCCTCCCACGATCCCGTACGGCGGTACGTCGTCGACCACGACCGCTCCGGACGCGATGATCGCGCCATCGCCGATCGTCACCCCAGGCATCACCAGACTGCGGTATCCGAACCACACGTCGTTGCTGACCACTGTGTCGCCACGACCGGGCAGTCCTGTGATCAGGTCGAAGTGCTCCGCCCAAGCGCCACCCATGATCGGGAACGGGAACGTCGACGGTCCGTCCATCCGGTGGTTGGCGCCGTTCATGATGAAAGTCGTGCCCTCGCCGAGCGCGCAGTACTTGCCGATCCGCAGCCGCTCGGGTCCGTAGTGGTAGAGAACGTTGTTCGTCTCGAACCCGGCCGGATCCCGCGGATCGTCGTAGTACGAGTAGTCGCCCACGTCGATCAGCGGCGACTTCACCACCGCCTTCAGCAGCACGACCCGCTCGGCCTCGGGCATCGGATGTACGACTTTCGGATCCGGTGCATCCATGCTCCCGACCCTAGATGAGGAGCCCCACCACCAGCAGCACAATTAGCACGCCGGCGACCAGCAGGGCCGCTCGTCTGCTGCCGAGATGCTTCATCGCGATCCCCAGTGGACCGATCGGTTTCATCGCTTCTCCCATCGCTTCTTCGTGTGGTGGGTGATGGCGAGGAACAGCAGTGCGAGAACGACGACCGGCGTACCGAGCAGACCGCGGCCGGCCAGGGCGAGGCCGATGGCCAGGACGGCCGCTGATCCGACGGCGATCCAGCCGGCGATCACGCGGTCGCGGGCGAACAGATGCCCGCGCCGGCGCAAGACCTGCGCGGCTCGTGCGATTGTCAGCAATCCGACGATCATCACGGCGGCGAACCCGATATGTGTCCGCACCGGAAGTCCGTCTTCGGTCAGCCAGAGCGTCCCGACCAGCCCGACGACCGCGCTTGCGCCGAAGAGCTGGACCAGCGAGCGGACCCTCCTGCGCAGGGAGAGCGCGTCCTGCAGGCCGGCGATCGTTTCCTCGGCGGAGATCATGAGTCCGCTCCTTCTGTGGCCACTCCACGCAGCAGCCGCCGCGCTCGATGCAGCCGCGACTTCACCGTCCCCATGGGTACGGCGAGGACCTCGGCGCACTCCTCGAGGCTCAGGTCCTCCAGGTGAAACAGCACGAGTACCTCCCGCTCCAGCATCGGGACCCGGTCGACCAGCCTCATCACGTCCACACTTCCGACCACCTGGTCCGCCGGGTCCGGTTCGTCGTACGAGGGTGTCTGCGGCTGGTCGGCGTACTTGTCCCTGAGTTGGTTGACCACGCTGCGGCGGGCGATCGTGAACAGCCACGCAGCGAACCGCTCCGGTTCCTTCAGCCGCGGCAGCCCGCGTACGACGGCCAGCCAGACCTCCTGCGAGACGTCGTCGGCCGCGTCGTCGCGACCGAGCATGCGCCGTACGAACCGCCACATCGACTCATGCCAGCCCCGCACCAGCTCGGCCACCGCGTCCCGCTCCCCCAGCTGAGCCCGCACCACCACCGCCACCCACTGCCGCTCCACCCCCACCTCCTCTCTCACCCGACACAGTCGTCCGGCACCGCCCCAAGGTTCACGCCCCCGATTTTCCGAAACCCTCGCCGCTCGCGTATCCTCTCCGCTTGGAGGATTCGCCTAGAGGCCTAGGGCGCACGCTTGGAAAGCGTGTTGGGGGCAACCCCTCACGAGTTCGAATCTCGTATCCTCCGCCAGTCTCCAGAGTGAAGAAACCGCAGGTCAGAACACGGTTTCGGGCTCTGGAAGGGCAGACAACAGCCGGGGCGGCTCCCGCATCTGGGAGCCGCCCCGGCGTCGTTCCGTCTCGTTCCCTCCATGCCGACGCCAGGACCCCCGCCGCGCCGTCCTCGTCATCGGGGACCACCCATGACTCCCATAGCAGCGCGAGAGGCGCTGGGTAGGATCAACCTGAATTGTGAAGTTCGAAGTCAGATAGTTCCGACGAGCGTTGGAGGTTCTGTGGCAAAGGGCTACTGGGTCAGTGTGTACCGCACCATTTCAGACCCTGAGAAGCTGGCTGCCTACAACGAGCTGGCCGCTCCGGCCGTCCGGGCTGCGGGCGGGCGGACCCTCATCCGTGGCGGGCGGGTCGTCGCGCACGACGCCGGGATCGCCGAGCGCGCTGTCCTGGTCGAGTTCGACAGCTTTGAACAGGCCATCGCGGCACACGCGAGCGAGGCCTACCAGGAGGCGCTGGTCGCCCTGTCTGACGGCGTCGAGCGCGACTTCCGCATCGTCGAAGGCATCGACTGACCGAGGAGCACTGTCACCAGATGCCAGGCCGCATTCCCGCTCAGTTGTTCCTTGGGCGCGCGACCGCCGGTGTGCAGGCAGGCACGGACTGCTAGGTGCCGACGGTGCCGTCTGTTGCTTCGCGCAACAGGTCTAGGTGGCCACAGTGGCGGGCGGTTTCCTCGATCATGTGGATCATTGCGAAGCGCAGGGTGAAGTCCATGTCCTGCCCGCGGGCGGAATCGTCGAGATCGGCGTCCGTGATCGCGCGTCGAGACTTCTCGCACTCTCGGACGTAGTCGTCGACGATCGCAGCCAGAGTGTCGCCGGGCTCGATCCGGAAATTACCGTGCAGATCGTCGTCCGGCCACGGCCACTCCACGTCAAGGTTCGCGAAGTCGATGCTGAACCAGAACCGCTCCGTCCCAGCCAGGTGCTTCACCACGGTCGCCGGCGTCAGGCTCGACGGCGAAACCACGGCTGTGAACGCCTGCTCATCCGTCAGTCCAGCCACCTTGTTGACCACAGTGGCGCGGTAGAAGTCGAGCATGCTCTCCAACATCGCCCGCTCGGACCCACGCGAGATCGGACGATTACGCGCAATCGGAATCACGTCAGCCATACCGCACAGGCTACGCAGCCATCCCGCTCACCCAGCCCATGTGCAGTGATATGAAGACCAGCATGACCATCCCGCCCGAGTCGGCCGCGTACGCAACTGTTCGCGAGGGGATTGCCCTTCGCGAACAGGGACGCTCGCCGGAGGCGAAGGCCCTGATGGAGGCCCTGGTCGCTGAGGTTGACAGCGGAGACGATGCGTTCGCCAAGATCTTCCTGGCTCACTCGCTGGCCGACGTCCAGGAGAACCCCGAAGACGAGCTCGCCTGGGACCTCCGAGCGCTCACTCTGATGGATGAGTTGACCGACCAACGAGCCATCGAGCGAGGTAATCCCGGCGGCAAGAACGCCCTCCTCCCGTCCCTCCATCTGAACCTGGCCGTGGACTATCAACGCCTCGGCGATGAGACCAACGCTCGTCGGCACTTCGAACTCGGCAAAGCGCATCTGGATGCGCTTGCGGACGATGCGTACGGCGACAGCATCCGCAGCGCGTTCGCCGAGGGCATCTGACGCACCTCGGTTCAGCGCAGGCGAGCGCCGGTGCGCGCGGCCCAGTTCAGGTACGCCGTCGAGAACATCGGGACCACCTCAGGCGCCGGATTGTTGACCGCCAACCGCTCGGCGGCGGCGCGGACCAGCGCCAGGGTGTCGCCGAACGACGCCACGCCGAGCCAGGACGGAATGATCGTCTCGTACGCCGGGTTGGACAACGGCCCGCTGCCGTCCACATTCGTGGTGACCGTCGGCCTGCCGTCCGGTCCGATGACCAGGACTCGTTGGCTGAACGTGCGGCACAGCTGAGTCATGTCGTCCCTGGTCACGCCGATGCGCGCCCGGTAGGCGGCCGCAGCCATCGTGATGCTGACATGCGCGTGTGAGACATCCTCCTGCTGGCGCGCGGGTCCGTGTACCGGGAAGTTGTCGGAGAGGTCGTCTGCCCGCGTCCAGCCGGACCACAGCCATCCGTTGGTCCGGTAGTAGTGCCACGTGGCGGTGCCGTCGGTCTGCCGGGTGACGTCGCCGACAAAGTCACGGACCAGCTCGGTCGCCCGCCGGCGGTGCTTGTCCCGGCCGGCCAGCGTCAGCTCGAGGTACGCCCGCGCCGGCGAGGTGGCGTAGTTGTGCGGCAGGTCGACGCCGTCGAAGTTGTTCGGCACGTCGCGCAGGTAGATGTAATAGCCGCCACCCTGACCGGACAGCCGGTACTCCTCATCGTGGACGGCGAGAGCTTGTTCCGCCGCGTCCAAGTATTCCTGAGCTTTGTCCCGGTACCGGCGTACCGATCGCAACCGAGGAGTCGTCGCCACGATGCGCCCGAACCACGCCAGCGGGTACGCCGCCTGGCCGGAGTGCACCGACGAGTGGAAGTACGCCGAGTGCATCGTGTCGACCAGCGGCGCCGGATCACCCGCGGCGTCCGGCGACGGCCGCAGGTCCTTGGCCGTCAGCAGATCGACCCGGCCGTCGAAGGCCGCGTTGATCCGGCGTACGGCGAAGTCCGCCGTGGCGGGGTCCATCGTCAGGTTGTCGTACGTCCGGCCGACGTGCCTGTCACGGTGGTACGTCGTGATCTTGAAAGTGCCCGGATTGGTGCCGGCGGACGCGGTGACGTCGAGGCTCTCCGCGAACGTCCACGCGGTCCGGAGCCGCAGCGACGGCCGGCCCTGCGCGTCGGCGAGCACCAACTCGCCCGCGGAGTACGGCCAGTAGATCCGCCACGCAGGCAGCGACAGGCCGCGCCAGTCGCTCACGCCGCGCACGGAGTCGCGGGTGGCGAGCATGTGATCGGCGTGGTCGATCGTCTTGTCGAGGTAGTACCGGTCCCGGTAGGCCTCCCACATGAGTAGATAGGACTGCAGGACGTACGCCTCGCCCCAGCCGACGGCACCGCGGTCCTCGTTGAGTTCGTCCTTGCGGCCGTTGCCGTTGTTGAAGCCCAGGTCGAGCGCGTCGAACTTGGCTCGGGTCGTCCACTCCTCTGCGTCGGCACTGACGGCGCGCGCAGTGCCGGCCGACAACCTCCAGCCGAGCACTCCGAGTCCGGCGGCGCCGAGCAACGTACGGCGGTGGACCCCAGCAGCGTGATTCTCCATCGGGCAAACCTCCTGATCAGGGCGGTGATCGGATTTCGGTCATGACCGTAATTCAGCAAACAGTATCCTAAAGAAGGCGGCGGCGCGAGAGTTCGGCGTTGTGACAGGCGCCGGCGAGGACTCTTGCGCGCGAGAAGTGACCGCGCGATGCGCGACCATACCGGGATGAGATCGACCTATGGTGTGCTCGCGCTCGGCGGTCTGCTGGTCGTCATCGCGGGACCGGCAATGAGCAATCCCTACCGTTTCGTCGGTCTTGGCGACCTGCTCTGGCTGTGGTGCCTGCTGGCCGTCGCCGGGTTCGTCCTGCTGAGCGTCGCGGGCGCGCGCTTGGCGATCGCCGTACGTGGCATCCGTCGCTGGCTGCTGGCGTTCTGTGCCGGCGGTACGGCGCTGGCGGCCCTCGCGGGCCTTGCCTGGGCCGGCCTCACCGCGCTGTTGGTCGATCAGTCGAATGTGCAGAGAGTCGCGACCGTTTCGCCTGATGGCCGGTTTGCCGTCGTTCTGTACTACGCGGACCGCCGATCAGCCGGCTCGCCCGATCGGCCGGACGGCCTGTACTTGCAGACGACAGAGGGGTTCTTCAGCAAGCGATCGTATGTTGGCTGCTTGCCCGACAGCGGCGTGCATCGGCTGAACTCGGTACGGTTCGCTGATGCGAGCACCATCGTTGTCCGCCAAGAGGGCAGTGAAGGCAGCAGGGAACGATCGGTGTCCTTCGATCCGGTCACTGTCCGCGTCGGCTCGCCCATGGGCGACAGTTGCCCGGGAGCCCTCTACACCGGTTGACGCGACCGAGCTCTCAACCGGCCGCGATGTCAACTCACGCGAGCTCGGTGGTGGGCTTCGGCGATGATGCGGTCGGCGGTCTGGGTGGGCGTGAGCGCTGAGGTGTCGAACCACCAGCCGGTGTCGCCGAACTCGCGGTGCATGTCAGCTTCGAGAGCGTCGTACCCGTCGAAATCAAACCGCTCGGCAGGATCCCTGATCTCGTTGCGATGCCGGCAGACCTCGATGCCCGGCGTGAGGACGATGAACAGAAGCTGGCGAGGCGAGAGCAGGTCCAGGAAGAAGTCGAGCTTCGCGCGGGACGGGATCATCGCGTCGATCAGCGGCGTGAAGCCGGCGTCGACGAAGTTGTTCGCCAGCGCGCACAGGTTGCGATGCAACAGTTCCACCTGGCGCGCGGCCTCGTCGGCAGGCTCACCCAAGGCCCAGACGAACCCGTTCACGATCAGCTGGTTGACCTCATCGCCGCCAAGCCGAGCCGACCGCGGCAACCGCTCGGCAACCAGCCGGGTAACAGTCGACTTCCCAGCGCCAGGCATCCCCGTCACGAGCACCACACCATGCATGCCCGGCATCGTGCCAAAGCCCTACCACCCGAGCAATCTTGTCGGTGGCGGGTGGCAGTGTCGGCACATGGATGGTGGATGGTCGGATGCGCTTCGGGGGCTTGCAGTGCGGCTGGCGGGGACCGATGTGGAGTGGATGCTGGTCGGCAGCGCGGCGACCGCACTCCACGGCGCTGCGATTGAGCCTGGTGACCTCGACGTTGCAGTGTCAACGGCCGTCGGCGTCCGGACGGCGGCGACCGTACTGCCGAGCCGGACAGATCGATCGAGCCCAACTGATCCCATCTGGTTCAGCAGCCTGGCGGAACCGACGCTGTCATTCGTCGACCCTGCTGGTGGCCGATGGACCTTCGGCCGGTGGACACTGGCCAGGTTCAGGGTTGAGTTGGCGCACATCGACAGTCCGGCGCCGACAGATCTGCTGGTCGAAACTCCCGCCGCAGCAGTGTGGGACGAGCGGTTGGTCATCGACTGGAAGGGGACACAGATCCCCGTCGTACCCGTTGAGGTTCAGCTCGCGACCATGATCTTCCGCGACCAACCCGACAGATTGCAGGCAACTCTCGCGGCCGTCGACCCGGCATCGCTGGACGCCGACCTGCTGCGTCGAGCACTCGCAGGTCGAGAGACAGGAGGCACACCTCTCAAAGTCCCGGACGTACTTCGCGAGCGACTAGCAAACTCAGGTGCGGCAGACGCCGGGACGGTGAAGACTTCGAGGCATGGTTGAGCGGGGGTTGAGTTTTGGGGGTGCGGCTGCGGCGTACGAGCGGTTCCGGACGGGGTATCCGGATGAGCTCGTGGACCAGGTGCTGGAGTACGCCGGTTGGCCGGTGAGGACCGCGTTGGAGATCGGGGCAGGGACCGGAAAGGCCACCCGGGTGTTTGCCGCGAAGGGGATCGCGGTGACGGCCACAGAGCCGGATGCGGCGATGCTGGAGGAGTTGCAGAAGCACGTGCCGTCGAGTGTCACCGCGGTGCAGAGCGCGTTCGAGGATCTCCCGCTGACTTCGACGTTCGACCTGGTCTTCGCGGCGGCGTCACTGCATTGGACCGACCCGACCGATCGCTGGACGCGTGTGGCTGCGCTGCTCAACCCTGGCGGGATCTTCGCGTCCTTCAACCAACCGCTCTACCTCGCGGACAGGGATCTCGACGAGGCTGTCCTCGTCGCCAGGTCGGAGTTCGTGGCGGACGACGGCATTCCGTCACGTAGTGGCACCGCGGAGGAGTGGCCGGGGACGGAACTGCTTCGCTCAAACCGATTCACGGACGTACGCCGGACCTCCATCGAACGGCGTACAACGTTGACCGCAGCGGGCTACATCGGCCACCTGTCGACGCTCTCGGCGTACCTGCTGCTCCCCACGACGACCCGGGAGCAGGTCTTCGAGCGGATCGCCGCGGTGCTCCCCGACGAGGTGACCCTGATCTCCGACCTGACGCTCCACCTGGCGAGACGGTCCTAGACGTCGTACTCGTCCGGGACTCGCATGTTGGGTCCGCCGACCTGGAGGCCGAGCGGCTCGGCTCGCCCGGCCGGTTCCTCCCACTCCTCCTGGCGGCCCAGGACGGTGAGGTCGAGGTAGCGGTAGCCGTTGTGGAACTCCTCGATCCCGCGGCCGTACGTCGAATAGGTGTGGAAGACCTCGTCATCAACCCGCAGGAACGCGCTGATGCCCGGCATCTCCATACCGCGCCAGTCCTCGGTCCACGGTCCGTCCGACAGCGGCGCACCTGACTCGGCGATCTCTGCCATCTCGGCTTCGGTGCGGAACTGCAACACCACCGGCGCGATCCGGTCGTCGAGCGTGGTGTGGAAGTCGTAGTTGAAGTCACTGCCGTACGACGAGTACCACGGGAACGACCAGCCCATCCGCTCCCGGTAGGCGGCGAGCTTCGCGTACGGCGCTCGCGAGACCGCAACGAGCGTCGTGTTGCGCACCTGCAACTGCCGCAGCTTGCCGATCCCGTCCGCGGCGGAGGAACAACTCGTGCAGCCCGTGTCCCAGTCCGGATCGAACATGAAGTGGTGCATCACCAACTGCTGCCGGCCCGCGAACAGCTCGAGCAGCCCGACCGTTCCCTCCGGCCCCTCGAACACGTACTTCTTGTCGATCCGGACCATCGGCAACCTGCGGCGATCCGCGTTGAGCCGATCCCGCGCCCGCGTCAGTTCCTTCTCCTTGGCGAGCAGTTCCCGCCGGGCCGCGAACCATTCCTCCGGCGACACGACCTCGGGCAGGTTGCCGATCTTGGTCATCCCGAACCTCCCAACAGATTCCTTCCGGTACCCATCGGGCGGATCTTCAGCGGGATGCGCGGGCCCAGACCGTGGTCACCCGAGTGATGAGCGCCGGATCCACCTTGGCCGGGGCAGGGCTCGGGGCGATGAACTTACCGCCGGTAACCTGCCCGATCCAGGTGATGTCGAAGGTTTCCGGGTCGTCGCTCACCGCCAGGTCGATCGGGTTCGCTGCCGGCAGCTCGGCCATCGCCTTGAGGGTCGTAGCGAGCTCGGCATCGGCGATGTCCCTGGCAATGGTCAGGTTGGCCGACTCCGGTCCGACCTGTACCTCGGTCACGCGGGCGAGATCGGCGACGGCCGCGTGGATGCGGTACTCCGCGCCCGCGTCGAAGAGTGAGCCCCGGAAGACCGGTCGGCCGAGTTTCCCGACGTACTGCGACGGTCTCCTGATCAGCTGGACCGACAGGTACGAGTCCCAGACCTTGCGCAGGCTCGCGATCGCGGCGACGTACCCGGCGCGATCCTTGACGGTGACGGTCTCCGGTTTCGCCACGCCGTCGTCGTCGCGGAGGTCGATCCGTGTGACGCCGGGGATCTTCACCAGCGGCCCGATCAGCGTCCGGATCTGCGGAGTGAACGCCTTGGCGAAGTCCGCCAAAGGCGCCCGGACCAGTCCCCAGCCGAGCTCGAGCCTCTGAAACCGCTCAGCCGTCACGAGCGTCGGCAGGCTCGTGAGCAGCGCGTCCAACTCGATGTCCGCCGCCGCGAAGTAGATGCCGGCCAGCCGGTCCGGTCCCTGGATGTACCCGGTCAGCCCCGGGTACTTCGCCTGAAGGTCGCCGCAGACGCCGGCGCCGTCATGATCAAACCCGACGGTCCGTACGTCGACGCCGTCGCCCGGCCGTCCTTGCGCAGCCAGAGCACCCGCTGCAGATCGGGATCCCGCACCGCCCTCGGCGACGGCGAGAACCGGGCCCGGAAGTCGTCGATGGCCAGCTCGATGCTGTTGTAGTAGTCATCGTCGTGCCGGTCGAACTCACGCTTGACCTTGTCGACCAGCGCGGCGATGTCCTGGTCCGGCCGCCGCTTCGCCGAGGTCAGGACGATCAGCTCGTCGTTGCCGTCGGCCACGACCTCGACCTTCTCCACACCGTCGAGGCCGCGCAGCCACTCGAGCCGATCGGCCGCCGCCTCCTCAGGAGCCTTGGCGCACGCCGTCAGCAGCCCCACTACGGCGCCGCCGGCCAGGGTCCCGAAGGCACGATGGCTGAGACGCATGCCGCGATTCTCTCCGCGGCACGGGTCAACTCACTCGCCGTTCCAGGCGGCCAGGACGCGCATGGAGCCGCTGGTGACCCGGATCTTGCGGTCGCGCAGGGCCTTGAGGCGTTCCACCGGTGGGACCACGCGGGAGACCGGGTTCAGGAGTTCGCGGACGCGGGTGCCGATGAACGGCAGGGCGTAGTACTGGTAGGCGCTGTCGACGCTGCGGACCGTGTAGCCGGTGCGGTTCAGCAGGGTGGTGATCGTGCCCGGGTCGTAGTAGCTGACGTGCTCCGGGATCTTGTACGAGACCCAGCGGGAGCCGGAGACGCGGGACAGCAGGCTCTTGATGTTCGGGGTGACCATGACGACCAGACCGCCGGGGCGGAGCAGCTTGCCGGCTTGGCGGAGGAAGTCGGACGGCTCGGTCAGGTGCTCGATCAGGTGCGACCCGAAGATCACGTCGTACTTCTGGTCCTGGATCTCGGGGACCTCCTCGAGCAGACCGAGGAACACGCGGTCCGGGTGGCGCTTCGCGGCCCACTCGACGGCCATCGGCGAGAGGTCGATCCCGTACGCGTCGTACCCGGCCTCTTCCGCGGCCTGCAGGAAGTAGCCGTACCCGCAGCCGACCTCGAGGATCCGGCCGCTCGGGATGAACTCACCGATCCGGCGGACGTCCTCACGGAACGTCGCCAGGTACTCCTCTTCCTGGTCCTCGTACTCCGAGTAGCCGGTCCCTGCTTCGCCGTCGAAGTACGTGTCGCCCTCGTAGAGCGCCCGCAGGGTCTCGGGCGTCGGCGTGGGCACGAGTTGCACGAGCCCGCAGGCAGGGCACTCCTCGATCCCGTAGCCGCCCTTCTCCCCCCGCCGCTTGAACGGCCCCTTCTCGGCACACAGAATGCAGACGCTCGGTCCGTCGCTCATCAACCAATTCCCCTTAGTCCCAAACCCCAGTGCAGACCGTCGTCAGGTCGAGGCTCCGGGGGCCACCAGACCCGTTTCGTACGCGAGTACGACGGCCTGGGCGCGATCACGGAGTGACAACTTGGCGAAGATCCTGGCGACGTGAGTCTTCACTGTCGCCTCGCTGAGGGTCAACTCGGTGGCGAGCTCGGCGTTGGACAGGCCGTGTCCCATCAGCGTCAGTACTTCGAGCTCCCGCGGCGTGAGCGCGGCCAGGTCACGATGTACGGCGGGTGGCGTCGAGACTGAATCTCCGGTCGCGAACCGCTCGACCAGCCGTCGCGTGATCGAGGGCGCGAGCAGGGCATCGCCGGTGTTGACGAGCCGCACAGCGGCCGCGAGGTGCTCGGGCGTGACGTCCTTCAGTAGGAAGCCGCTGGCTCCCGCGGCCAGAGCGGCGTACACGTAGCGGTCCAGGTCGAACGTGGTCAGGATCAGCACGCGGCAGTCCGGCGACTCGGCGAGGATGCGCCGGGTCGCCTCCAGCCCGTCCATCGACGGCATCCGGATGTCCATCAAGACAACGTCAGGCTGGAGCCGCCGGACCGCATCGATGGCCTCGCCACCGTCGGCCGCCTCACCGGCGACCTCGATGCCCCGCGCGGTCAGGATCATCCGGAACCCGGTCCGCACCAGAGCCTGATCGTCCGCGATCACCACCCGCGGCGCGCTCACGGCCGCTCCAACGGGATCTTGGCCCGCACGCGGAACCCACCACCGAGCCGACGCCGCGCATCGAGGTCGCCGCCGTACACCGCGACCCGCTGGCGCAGTCCGAGCAGCCCACGCCCCTCGCCGTCCGGGCCGGGTGGACGTCCGCCGGAGAGCACGCTCGGCCCGGAGTTCAGGATCTCGATCCGCAGCGCGTGGTCGGCGTACCGGACTGTCACCTGTGCCTGCACTCCGTCGCCGTGCTTGAGCGCGTTCGTCAGCGCCTCCTGGATGATCCGGTACGCCGTGACGTCGACGCCGGCCGGGAGTGGTCGCGGCTCCCCGGAGATCCGTACGTCGACCGGCAGTCCGGCGAACGCGATCCGGTCGATCAAGGGACTTAGGCGGCTCAGACTCGGCTGCGGGGACAGCTTCTCGTCCTCGCCGTCGGCCGACGGCGCGAGCAGACCGAGCAGGTGCCGGAGCTCCTTCATCGTGTCGCGCCCCGCCGCCTCGACCGCCAGTAACGCGGCTTCGGCATCGGCCGGCTCGGTCGCGAGCACATGGCGGGCGGCACCGGCTTGGATCACCATCACGCTCACGTTGTGGCTGACGATGTCGTGCAGGTCCTGGGCGATCCGGGCTCGTTCGGCGTCGACCGCATTCTTTGCTGCCGTCTCCCGCTCGCGTTCGAGCAACCAGCCTCGTTCCTCGAGCGCCCGGGCGTGCGCCCGCTGGGCCCGGACCAGCGCGACCGCGAGTGTTCCGGCAGCGAGCAGCGCCACCGCAACCGCGACTACCAGCCAGAGGATCACGGGACCACTGTCCCAGTGGCGGTCCGGGTTCCGCATCATCCGCAGGCGTACATCTGCAGGATGACCCGCCGCGGACGTTACCTCCGCAGGCTGACGCCCGGCGGGCACCGGTGCTCCTAGCGTGAACCCATGACCGATGACGAAGGCAACGGACAGGCGGTCGTACGGCTCACCGCCGTACGCAAGGAGTACGGCGAATCCGTCGCGCTCGACGGGGTTTCGCTAGAGATCAACTCTGGCGAGGCGGTAGCGGTGATGGGACCGTCCGGCAGCGGCAAGTCCACGCTGCTCAGCATGGTCGCCGGACTCGACCGGCCGACCTCGGGGACCGTCACGGTCCACGGCGAAGACCTGGGCGCGCTGAACGAGAAAGGGCTGGCGCTCTACCGGCGCCGCCGGATCGGCATGATCTTCCAGTTCTTCAACCTGCTCGACGATCTGTCCGCCCTCGACAACGTCGCACTCGCCGCGCAGCTGACCGGGACGTCGGCCTCGCAGGCCCGCAAACGCGCCCTCGAACTCTTCGAGGAACTCGGCATCGGCGGTCGCCGGAACACGTATCCAGCCCAGCTCAGTGGTGGCGAGCGGCAACGGGTCGCCGTCGCCAGGGCGCTGATGAACCGGCCCGCCGTCCTGCTCGCCGACGAACCGACCGGCGCACTCGACACCCGCGCCGGCGAGCAGGTGATGGACCTGCTGCTGGACCTCAACCAGATCGGTCAGACCCTGCTGCTGGTCACCCACGACCAGCAATTGGCGACCCGCTGCGCGAGCCGCGTGATCGAGGTCGTCGACGGGCAGATCGCCGGCGAGCGCGCGTTGGAGCGTACGCCGTGAGCGCCGTCTGGCCGGTGTCGCGAGCAGCGGTACGACGACGGCGGCTGCAGACGATCGTGATCGGCGTGGTTGTCGCATTGTCGACAACGATGATCGTCGTGGCGCTCGGACTCCTCGCGGCGTCAAGTGGTCCGTTCGACCAGGCGTACACCCGGCAGAGCGGTGCCCACCTGACCGCGTCGTACGACCGGACCAAGGTGACGGACTCGCAGCTCACGGAAGCGAGCAAGTCGGCCGAGGCAGTGGCAGGTCCCTTCGCCACGGCGACGGTGGCGCTGGGATCGGGGCAGCAGCCCGGTGAGCCTGACTCGCTTGTGACAGTCGGGCGGGCCGATGCCGGTGGGCCGGTCGACCGGCTGAACGTGTGGAAGGGCCGGTGGGCGGACAAGCCGGGCGAGATCGTGCTGAACCGGAACCCGGTCGAGTCGAGCAACGGCCCCGGAGCCATGACGTTGGACTCCAAGGTCACGGTCGCGAACGGTGGGCCGACGCTGACAGTCGTCGGGTTCGCGTACAGCGTGAGCATGTCGGCCGATGCCTGGGTGGTTCCGGAGCAGATGACGGCGTTGCATCCGACGGCGAGTCAGATGCTGTACCGCTTCGCCCATGCCGCGACGAACGAGCAGATCACCGCCGGCCAGACCGCTGTGACGACCGGACTGCCGTCCGGGGCTCTGCTGGGGACGCAGTCTTACCTTGCTTTGAAGGCACTCGCTACCGGTGAGCCGAACACGTTCGTGCCGTTCCTGATGGTGTTCGGTTGGCTCGGACTGGCGGTGGCCGCGCTGATCGTGGTCAACGTGGTCAGTGGTGCGGTGGTGGCCGGCTTCAAGCACATCGGCGTGCTGAAAGCGCTCGGATTCACGCCCACACAGGTGATGGCGGTCTATCTGGCGATGATCTCGATCCCGGCGATCGTCGGGTGTGCACTCGGGGTCGTCGCGGGCAATCTGCTCGCGGAGTCCTTGCTGACAAGGGCTTTCGAGAACTACGGCGCCGGTGGGGTCGGCGTACCGGTGTGGGTGGACGTGGCTGCGATGGTCGGCGTACCTGTCCTGGTCGCGTTGTCCGCATTCGTTCCCGCACTGCGCGCTCGCAGCCTGTCGGCCGCACAGGCGATCAGCGCGGGAAGTGCGCCGCGTGCCGGTCGCGGTCTGCGTGCGCAGCGCTGGCTGAGCGGAACCCGGCTGCCGCGGTCGGTCAGCCTTGGTCTCGGTCTGCCGTTCGCCCGCCCGGCACGCAGTGCGCTGACGCTGGCTGCCGTCGTACTCGGGGTGACAAGCGTGACGCTGGCGGTGGGGCTCGGGACGTCGCTGACCGACTACCAGACGGCCGCGAGCCGCGTGGGTGCGGTCGACCTGACGATGTTCGCGGGTACGTCGGGACCGCGGCCGCCGTCGGAGGACGGGCCTCCGGTCGCGAAGTTGAGCGATCCGGACGACGAGGCGCTGCTGCGGTCCACGGCGGGAGCGCAGTACGTGACGGCGAGTGCGGACCTCCCGATGCGGCTGACCGGGACGAGTCAGGACCTGCGAGTGTCCTTCTATCGTGGGGATTTCGAGCACCTTGGCTATCGGCTGCTGGAGGGGCAGTGGTTCGACGGACCGGGGCAGGTGGTCGTGTCCGAGCGCTTCCTGCGGCAGCGGGCGCTGGCGGTCGGCGACACGATCACGCTGGACTCGCAGGGCAAGAGCGTGCGGGTGCGGATTGTCGGCAAGGCCCTCTACAACTCGGGCGACGAGGTGCTGTCGAACTGGGCGACGCTGCAACTCGTTGCACCTGAGACGCGGGCGCAGATTTACGAGGTCCAGCTCCAGCCGGGCACTGACCTCGGCACCTACGTCAAGGCCGTGCAGGCCGGCGATCCGGGGCTGCAGCAGACTGACGGTCAGGACGCGGGCACGTTCGTCACGGTGGTCCTGGTGACCGTCATCCTGCTGACCTTGATGCTCGGGACCGTGGCTGCGCTGGGCGTGTTCAACACCGTCGTACTGAACACCCGCGAGCGGCGCCGCGACCTCGGCATGCTGAAGTCGATCGGTATGACGCCGGCCCAGGTGACGTTAATGGTCGTGACGTCGATGGCCGCGCTGGGGGCGATCGGGGGGTTGCTGGGGATCCCGCTGGGGGTTGTTGCTCACCGGCTGGTCGTTCCGGCGATGGCGAACGGCGCGCAGGTCGACGTACCGGACTTCATGCTCGACGTGTATCCGCCGGAACTCCTTGCCCTGCTGGTCCTGGCCGGCATCGTCATCGCCGGCCTCGGCGCGCTGCTCCCGGCTCGCTCGGCTGCCCGGACAACGATCGCCGAGGTGCTGCACAACGAGTAAGAGGGCGTCTGAGAACCCTGCGCCGTCGCGAGGAGGTGCGCGGTCCTCAGACGCCCTCTAACTGTCGGTGGCCGTTGGTAAGAAGTCGGGCATGACTGATCGGGCGCGTGTGGTGGTATCCGTGACAGCGTCGGTGGACGGCCGGGTGACGCTCGGGCGCGATCGGCTGCTGCTGTCCGAGGAGGCCGGGCGCGTATGGCACTCGATGCAGCCGGATGGCGCGGACGCGGTGTATGCGGCGCGGAACGCTTTGCTCGAGGAGTTGTACGCGCCGACCGCAATCCTTGAGGGCAGCGGCACCTTCGTCACCAACGATGCTGCGCCGCTGGAACTGCCACCGGCGGACGACGACGGGCTGTACGAGGACTATCTGCCGCCGGAGGTCGTTGAGCATCCGGATCACCGGAAGTGGTTCACGGTCGTGGACGGTCGAGGTCGAGTGCACTGGGATCAGAAAGGCGGCGCCGGCATTGATCTCCTGCTCCTCGTCGCCCGCGCGACCCCGGCGTCGTACCTCGCCTATCTCCGCCGCGAAACCATCCCCTACCTGGTCGCCGGCGACGACCGCGTCGACCTCGCGCTCGCACTCCACCGCATGCGAGACGCCCTCGGCGTCACCCACGTCATCTCAGAAGCCGGCGGCACCCTGAACGGCACCCTCCTCCGCGCCAGCCTGATCGACGAGCTCCACCTCGTCCTCCTCCCCACCGCCATCGGCGGCCGCGGAGTCCCCACCATCTTCGACGGCCCCGAGCTCACCCTCGACCAATCACCCACCCCACTCCGCCTCCTCACCAGCAACACAACCCCCGAAGGAATCCTCAGCCTGCGCTACGCAATCGACCCGGGCGAGGGCTCAAACGATTGCTGATCGCTTGCAGATGTTGCTGGAGAAACCTTCACGTTCGGTAGTGACGAAAGCAGCTCGCCAGTGCATCCTGTCCGGATGACAGAGTCTGGGGGAGACGAGCGGTCGTCGCTCGTTACATCACCATCAAACGGTTCAGCCGCCTCGCCCGGAGAGCGCGCAATCGCAGCGCTGATCGGATGCGTCACCGCCGCTGCCGGAGCCCTCGCAGTGTTTTGGACAGAGAACGAGGTCGGGTCAGGAGCGCTCCTTCTGATCGGAGCCGCATTCCTGGCGATGGCGACCTTCGGCCTGGTTCCGGTTCGCTTCAAGGTCGGAGACAAGGAGATGGAGGTCGGTCGAGCAGCCCTCAGGACTCTCGAGGACGTCCTTCGGGAGTCAGACGCTGCAACACAAGACAAGGTGATCGATGCCTTTGAAGGCGAGCTGGAAGCACGCGGCGTCACGCGAGAGCCCGGCGATGCCGTGGACGCGATGCTCAGCCGGTTCGAGCGGTACGCCGGATCACGCAACCCGAGAACGGTCCACGACTATCTCTTGGCGTCTGGGTGGCAGCCGTTCACGCCTGGCAAGAGCACGTACATTCGCTGGGTTTACAACGGCAAGGCACACTCGGTCAGCCTGTTTCAGAACAGCGGCACACTGACTGCGGCCTCTGTCCAGGTCCGCGATTACGCGAGGACCCTAGAGGGGGCAGATAGGGGACCCAAGGACGAAGCGCTGTTTGTTTATGCCGTCGACCCGAGTCCCGCGATGGGGGCAGCCGACTCGATCCGGCGGTTCGCCGATACCACTTCCTAGATCGACCACACAAGGGAACCCACTCCTCAGCGCAAATCCGGCTGCAGGTTCGCGACTGTGTGCGGGAGACTCGTCGGATGGATGAGGTGGTGCGGGGTAATCGGGTTGTGTGGGAACGGGCTTCGGGCAAGCATGTTCGGGAGTACGACGAGCTGTTGGCGCAGGCTCGGGATGGTGGGCGATTGTTTGCGCGGGAGGCGGAGTTGTTGGCGCCGTTGCTCGCCGATCGGCCTGTGGTTGTGCACTTTCAGAGCGGGCACGGGCTGGACGACGTCGCACTGGTGAACGGTGGGGCGTCGCGGGTGATCGGGGTGGACTACAGCGCGGTCGCGGCGGGGGCGGCTCAGCGGCGCGCAGTGGAGCTGGGGGTTGCGTGCCGGTACGTCGTTGCCGAGGTTCCCGGCGTACCGGTGAAGGACGGATCTGTCGATCTCGTCTACACGGGCAAGGGCGCGTTGATCTGGATGCGCGACATCGGTGCGTGGGCTCGGGATGTGGCTCGCGTACTACGGCCGGGCGGGAGCCTGTTCGTGTACGAGGCGCACCCGACGGTTCCACTATGGACCTGGGACGAGGACGAACCGCGGATCCGGCCGGACCGCAACTACTTCGCCGAGACCAACATCAACGACACGTTCCCTGGCAACGGCGCCCTCGAATGGCAGTGGAACCTCGGCCACATCGTCACCGCGATCACTGCGGCCGGCCTGCGCCTCGACGTACTCGAGGAGTACGCCGAACCCTTCTGGCGACCCGGCGACGGGACCAAGGCAGCCGCCTGGGCCGGCCGACTCCCCAACTCCTACGCCCTAGTCGCCCACCGACCCGGCTGACTTCCGCCCCTGGATCACGAGGTACTCGGCCGGCAGTACGACGCCAGTCCCGCTCGGACTGCCATCCCGGGTGAACAGCTCGATCAGGTCGGCCCGCAGAGCCGGCCATCGATCACCCAATGCCTGCCGGGCCAGCATGACCGGGCCGAACTTCGTCCCGTAGCAATCAGCCGCGGCCTCCGGCGACTCGTGATGAAGCCCGGCCAGCTCACGGCTGAACTCGAGCTCGATCCCGGTGCCCTCGAACAGCTCCCGGACGTGGTCCTCGTCGCCCCAAGCCAGCGGCGGATCGACGAACTCCGGGGCGGGTGGGACATACGCACCAACCATCCGGAAGAACTCCCCGATCGACCCTTCCGGTGTCCAGGCGCACAGTCCGATCCGGCCACCGGGCCGAAGTACCCGGGCGATCTCGTCGGCGACGACCTCGTGCCGAGGCGCGAACATGCACCCGAACGTGGACAGTACGACGTCGAAGTGCTCAGCCGGAAACGGCAGATCCTCGGCGTCCCCTTCGACCCATTCGATCTCGCGATCCCCGGCACGTTCGCGTGCGGTCGCGAGCATCGCGGGCGTCAGATCCAGCCCGGTGACTCGCGCTCCCGCCGCCGCGGCCGGAATCGTGGCGTTCCCGGTCCCACAGGCCACGTCCAGTACGTCCACACCAGGCCGAACGCCGACCGTCCGCACCAACCGCGCTCCGGCCTCGTACAGCCCCTCTTCCCGCAACATCGCGTCGTAGTCCCCGGTGGACCAAGTGTCCCGCACCGCTTCCTTGTACTGCGCCAGCAGCTCCATGCTCAGCAGCATCGACCAGACAACGCCCCGACCGCTTCACCTGTTCAGGCCATCCCGGCCGGCTACAACAGGCCCAACTGAGTGGCTCGGGACACGGCCGCCGCACGGGTCGAGCAGTCCAGCCGGATGTAGATGTTCGCGACGTGCCGGTGCACGGTGTGCTCGCTGATCACTAGTCGGCCGGCGATCTCGCGATCCCCCAGTCCGCCAGCGATCAGACGCAGTACCTCGACCTGTCGCAAGCTCAGCACCGTCCGCCGCAGCCCCAGTGAGGTCAGCAACTCGGCCTGATCCCGTCTCGGTACGGCGACCGCTTCAAGCGCTGCACGGGCCTCTCGCCGAGCCGCATCGGTGCGGCCGAGAGCCAGCAGACTCCGCGCAAGCTCCAAACGGGCATGTCCGGCCTCGAAGGGAGCCATGCCGTCGAACAGGTCGACCGCATCCTCGAAGCACCTACACGCCTTCGTGTGGTCGCCGACCGCAGCCGCCTGGAGTCCCTCACCGAACCGTGCCGCCGCGCGCAACGGCGGCGTGGCCACTGTCGCGGCGATCGAGCCGAACTCGGCCAAGTGGATCGCCGCCGACTCGTTGTCACCCAAGGCCGTCTCAGCCCGAACGAGAAGCTCGAGCGGCCAGGCGCGAGCAACCGATCCCGCCGGAATCCGCCGCAGCATCCGATTCAGCACGTCCCGCGCCGCGGCCGGCTCGTCTCGGTCGAGGCAGAGCTCGGCCACGCCGCGACGGGCGAGCGGATGCGACGCGACCTCCTCGAACAACGCCGCTGCCTCAGCCGCCCGCCCTTGCCGTCGACGCAGCTCAGCAAGGCGTACGACAGCCTCGGCCCGCCAGAAGGGACGTTTCGCGGTGAGGTCTTCGCGAGCTCCGATCAACTCCAGCTCCGCCTCACTCCACCGACCGTGCCAGCTGAGGATCGCCGCGTAATGCGCCCGGCAGACGCCGGTGACGAACCTAGCCTCCATCCGCCGGCTGAACTCCTCGATCTGCCGGCACCACTGCGCGCCGCGTTCGTAGTCGCGGATCTCCTCACATGCGGACATCAGCCGGCAACACGTCCATGCGGCCGGAGCGAGGTTCTCGTACTCCCCACCCAGCGCGGCCGCCGTCGCCTCGTCCAGACACCGCATCCCCTGCTCAACGGACCCGTCCTCCACCAGCGCAAGGCCCTCGGTGGCCAGGCTGAACATCTCCAGATCCACCGCGCCATGCCTCCGGCCGATCTCGCGTGCTTCACCGGCGAGTTCCCGCGCGCGCTCGGTGTCGTGGCGCCCAAGCGCGGCGTGCGCATCGAAAACCCGGAGCCAGCCGAGCTCCGGACACGACTCCAGCTCGTCGAGTAGGCGCGCGGCCCGGTTGAACCATCCCTCGGCAACCGCGCCAGCCCCGTAGAACTCGTTGTGATCGTCACCGAGCCACAACGCCATCCTGGCCGCACCTCGCGCATCGCCGGCCTGCCGGTACAACCGGTACGCCTGCTCACGCGCCTCCAGGCAAGCCGCCGCATCCTCGAGCCACCAGGTAGCCCAGCTCAGTCCTTCAAAGGCTTCCGGGGTTGCCGAAACCTCGAGAGCTCCTTCGAACTGCGCACGGGCAACCAGCCAGGCCCCCTGCGAAAGCGCAGCCCGGCCAGCCTCCACGGCCTCGGCGTACATGAAGACCTCCTATCCCGCAGTCAACGACAACGCAAGGGTTGACAATGTCTACGTGACTGAGATCCCGTTGCGTGAGCGGCTTGTGCAGGCCGGCGTCGAGTTGCTCGAGGAAGATGGCCTGGCGAACCTTTCGTTGCGCGCGATCACGCGTCGTACGGGCGTCTCCCACGGGGCACCGCGCCGCTACTTCCCGACCCACAACTCGCTGCTCGCGGCCATCGCCGCCACCGGTCTGGCTGACCTCGCGAGTCGACTCCAAACGGTCGACGTACGTCGTGAGTCCCCTGAGGAGCTGTTGGTCGGGGCGGCCGAGCGCTACCTGGAGTTCGCTGCCGAGCGGCCGGGCATGTTCGACCTGCTGTTCAGGCATGACCTGCTGGAAGGCGCCGGCGGGAATCTCCGCCAGCAGTCACTCCCGCTCTTCCAGGTCTTCATCGACCTGGTCGCCCAGGTTCACCCCGACGATGCCCGCGACCGCGCCATCGCCCTGTGGACCAACATCCACGGCCTGGCGATCCTCCGAGCCACCAAGGCCCTGGACCTCCTCGCCACCACCGACCTCACCCCGATGGTCCGCCACGTGGTCCACGCCCACCTCGGCTGATGATTCTCCGTCACGATTCTCACCCAGCGTTATTGCGGTGATGCGGCAGGTGACATTTGGTGGGAATTTGGTAGGGACCTACAGAAATCGTGCGGGGAGTCCACGAAAAAACCGCACGAATGATGTAACGGCGGCCACACTGTGCCGATAAACGGGTGAGCGACCTGGTGGGGGGCCACTTGGGGGAAGCTCCGGTGTTTCTTCGGGACCACCGCATGTGGAGGGGGGCCTCGCAGGTGCTCACCCGGGGCGGGGTGAGCACCTGTTCGAGGGCCCAGGTGCCTTCTAGCCCTTGATGCCCACGTTCGCCATTCCTTCGACGAACCGCTTCTGGGCGAAGACGAACAGCACGATCATCGGCAGCGTCGCCAGCGCCGTGCCGGCCATCAGGTACGGCCACTGGATCTCGGCCGGGTTCTGCGAGAAGATCGCCAGCCCCAGCTGCAGCGGGCGCATCGTGTCCGACGTGGTGATCATCAGCGGCCAGAGGAAACCGTTCCAGGCCGCCTCGATCTGGAACACGCAGATCGTGATCAGGGCCGGCTTGATCAGCGGCGTCATGATCCGCCAGAAGATGCCGAACTCACCGAGCCCGTCCACCCGGGCCGCCTGGGCCAGTTCGTCCGGCAGCGAGACGTAGAACTGCCGGGCCAGGAAGGTGAACAGCGGCGCCGCGCCGAGCGGGATGATCAGGCCCCACCACGAGTTCAGCCAGCCGATGCCGCCCTGGCCGAGGATGTTGTTCCCGCCGAACAGCGGAATCGACTTCACGATCAGGAACAGCGGCACGAGGATGATCTGGAACGGCACCAGCAGCAGCAGGATGAAGTAGTTCAGCAGCATCTTGCCGCCACGCAGCGGCATCTTCGCCAGCGCGTAGCCGGCCGTCGTACAGACCGCGAGGGTGAACGCCGTCTCGCCGACCGCGATGAACAGGCTGTTGCGGAAGTAGCGCAGGAACGGCGCCGTCTGCATCGCCTCGGAGAAGTTGCGCCAGCGCAGTTCCCCGGGCAGCCAGGAGAACTTCATGATCTCCAGGTCGCTCTTGAACGCGGTGAGCACCATCCAGACGAACGGCGTGATCATCAGGATCGCGCCGACGATCAGTACGACGTACAGCACGATCCGGCCCGGCCGGATGGCCGAGGGCTTGGTCGACGGCTTGGCGGATCCGACCGCCGGCAAGGTAGCGCTAGTCATTGGCATCCGCCCTCTGGAGGAAGCGCCCGACGCCGATGAAGAGCGCGATCACGATCATCATGATCACGGTCTCGGCGGACGCATAGCCGAGTTTCAGGTCCTGGAAAGCGTTCTGGTAGATGTCCAGCACCAGCACGCGGGTCTCACTGCCGGGACCGCCGCGGGTCATCACGTAGACCAGGTCGAACACCTGGAAGGTGCCGACGATCGACGTGATCAGGACGAAGAACTGCACCGGTCCCAGCGCCGGCCAGGTCACGTTCCGGAACCGCTGCCAGCGGTTCGCGCCGTCCAGGTCGGCCGACTCCAGCAGATCGCGGGAGACGCCCTGCAGCGCGGCCAGGTAGATGATGATCTTGGTCCCGAGCCCCTGCCAGATCCCGACCACCATCAGCGACGGCAGCGCGGTCGCCGGGTCGGCCAGCCAGCGGTTCGGGGCGAACCCGAACAGGCTGAGGAACCCGTTCGCCAGACCGGAGCCCGGGTTGTAGATCCACAGCCAGATGGTGGCGATGGCGACCGTCGCGGTCACCGTCGGGATGTAGAACGCGGTCCGGAAGAACCCGATCCCCCGGATCTTCTGGTTCAGCCCGATCGCGACGGCCAGCGAGATCGCCATCGAGATCGGGATCACCACGATCGCGTAGAGCACCGTGTGCCACAGCGAGGCCAGGAAGTCGACGTCGCGGAACAGGTCGGCGTAGTTGCCGAACCCGACCCACGACCAGGTGTCACCGAAGCTGTAGTCGGTCAGGCTCAGCACCAGGACGGCGACGACCGGGATGACGATGAAGATGCCGGAGTGCAGCAGCGCCGGCGTCAGCATGGCCCAGCCGGTCCGGACCTGACTGCGGAGCAGCGTGCGGCTGTCCTTGGACGGGGTGACCTTGCGCGGAGTGTCCAGTGCTGGACGTTCAAGAGTTGTGCTCATCGGGACTGTCCTGCCAGGTTGTGCAGCACCTTCGCGGGATCCTTCTGTCCGAGGACCGCCTGGGTGAGCTGGATGTCGAAGTTGCCGCGCATCTCGAGCCAGTTGGACGGCACCTCGTTCTCGTTGGCCGCATAGACCAGGCCGTCGGCGACGAACTTGCTCAACGGGTTCGACTTGGCCTGCGGCGAGTTGCCGGCGTCCTTGTAGGCCGGAATCTTCTTGTTCAGCTTGGCCAGCGCGTCCAGAGTGGTCGGCTTGGTCAGCGACTGGATGAACGCCCAGGCCGCATCCTTGTGCCGGCTGCGCGACCCGATCGAGGCCAGGTCGCCACCGACGTACTCGATCTCCTTGCCGCTGTTGAAGCGGAAGAACTTCAGGTCGTCGCAGTTCTTCTGGCCGATGCCCTTGTCCGAGCAGTCGACCGCACCACCCACGATGCCCATCGCGGCCTCGCCGCTGTACACCAGCGGCTGCTGGGCCGCGTTCGTCTGGCCGTACGGCTGGACGTTGTTGATCATCGACTTGATCCAGTTCAGCGTGTCCAACCCGGCCTGGCTGTCGAAGGTCGGCTCACCCTTGACGTAGAGCTGCGTCCCCGTGGAGGTCAGGAACGTCGTGAACGACTGCCGGAAACCGGTCGCGGAGGCAAGGTCGAAACCGCTGCGGGTGATGTTGCCGTCCTTGTCCCGCTTGGTCAGCTTCTCGGCCGCGGCCTTGATCTCGGTCAGCGACGTCGGCGGCTTGTCCGGATCGAGGCCCGCCTCACGGAACGCGCTCTTGCGCAGCGCGACCGCGCGGGCGTCGGCGACCAGCGGGTAGCCGTACAGCTTGCCGTCGTACGTCGCCGCCGGGATCAGCGCCGCGGCGCTCTTCTCCTTGATCACGTCCGGCGTCACGCCGTAGTTGCCGAGATCCTCGAAGATCCGCTTCGACGCGAACGGCTGGATCCAGCCCACACCCGTGACCATCACGTCGTACGGGATGCCGGCCGCGATCGACGTCGACAACTTCTCGTTCAGGTTGTTGTACGTCGCGAAGTCCGGCTCGACCTTCATCTTCGGATAGGCCTGGTGGAAGTCGTCGACGACCTTCTGGAACTCTTCCCGGCCCTTGGTACTGGGCGGGAAGGACGGAAGCAATATCCGCAGGGTGCCGGTGGCCTCGGCCGGGGGAACCCCGTCCGTGCTCTTGTCGATCACCCCGTTGCCACAACTGCTGACCACGACGCTGAGCGCCGCCGCCAGCAAGGTCAGTCCCACACCACGTCTCACAGGGGAACTCCTTCGCTGCCGAACCTGTTTCGGGCGGGTCCGGAGGGCCGGGCCAGCACCAGGTGCAGCGAAAGTATGGGAAAGGGCTTTCCTCGTCAATACCCTGACGCTCGAATGATCACATTCGATCAGATCCGGAACCGCACCGATCAGTGGATGGCCGGTTGAAGCGCTCCACAGGAGGACCGGATCCGGAGTTCCGGGAGCAGGCTGAGGTGCTGGACCGCGGTCGGACGGGGCGCACCGGACTCGAGGCGGCGGAGCAGCAGCTCGCAGGCGGTCCCGCCGAGGATGAACTTGGCCGGACTGACAGCGGTCAGCGGCACGACGGCCAGGGCGGCGGTCACGTCGTTGTACGCGATCACGGCCAGATCCTCCGGAACCCGCAGCCCGAGCTCCATCGCCCGCTCGACCAGTCGCGCAGCGTGCTCGTCGGAGTGGATCAGGACCGCGTGGGTGCCGAACGACTCGCACTCGGCCAGGAACGCGTCGAGCTGCGCGAGCGTGGCCGCATCCTTGCCTTCCATCGGCAGGTCCACCGGCGACAGGAACACCTCCACACCCAGCGTCGACGCGGCTGCCTCGATCCCGCGCCGCAGCCAGTACGCCGTCACCGTTGCCTGCAGGTTGACCGCGATCCGTCGGTGCCCGAGGGCCGCGAAGTGCCGCAGCGCCAGCATCGCGCCGTACTCGTGGTCGGTCCGGACGTAGTCGTACTCGCGCGCCACCTGCGGGAATCCGAACGCCCGCTCCATCAGCACCAGCGGTACCTCGATGTCGTCCAGGCGCGAACCGACCTTGTCCGCGTCGGCGTCGCCGAGCGCGGTGCTGAGCAGCAGACCAGTCACCCCGGCCCCCAGCACCTTGTCGATCCGCTCCTGCTCGATCGTCGCGTCGTAGCTCGACACTCCGAGCACCAGGCGGGCGCCATGCCGGTCCGCCATCGCCTGGGCGCCGCGGATCACGTCGGAGTAGTACGTCGCCGCACTCGGTACGACGATCCCGATCGTGGGCCGGCCGCCGGCGGTGTGGTCGGCCGAGGTGATGCCGAGAGCGCCTCCGTGGACCCGGCGAAGGAGTCCGGCCGAATCCAGTTCGGCGAGATCCCGGCGTACTGTGATCGCGGAGACGCCGAGCTCGGCGACCAGCTCGGCCACCCGGAGCCGGCCGTGCCGGCGCAGGCTCCGCAGGATCAGCTCGTGGCGCTCCGGTGCAAGCATGCAGTCCCCTGTGCTGTGGCCCAGTCTGGCGCAGTATGTGGCGCGTGATTGTTCGTGATCATACGATCAGGCACGCTCACACGGAACGAGGAGGCAATCGGTGGAAGGCGCCGGCCGGACCAGCACTGTGCTGTCCAAGCTGTCGATCATCGGCGATCTGCTGATGCTGCAGCTGGTGTTCCTGGTGCTCTCGTTCGGCATCGTCACGCTGTTCCCGGCGGCGTTCGCGCTGCAACGGGTGCTGCCGGACGCGATCAGCCAGGACCGGCCGTCGTTGCTGCGGCGGTTCTTCAAGGAGTTCGGCTGGGCGTTCCGGCGGTTCTGGCTGACCGGGATCGGGCTGTATCTCGGCGGGCTGATGCTCGCCTTCGGGATCGCGTTCTGGGCGTACTCCGGCGGTGGAGTACGGGTCTTCGCCCTCGCCGTGCTGATCCCGCTCACCGGGATGATCCTCGGGATCTACCTGAGCGCGCTCGCGCTGCTGCCCGAGGCGGACGACGACACGACCATGAAGACGCTGTTCCGGTCGGCCAACCTCTTCCTGCTCCGCCACTCACTCCCGGTGGCCGGTGGCGTGATCATCCTGCTCACCTGGTTCGCGCTCGCCTCCCAGCTCCCGACGCTGCTGGTGGTCGGTTCCGGCCTGGTTCCCGCCTTGGTCGGGTACTGGTTGTCCCGGGTCGGTCGCACGGGCCCGAAAAAAAGTTCTGAGGACGTGTCAATCTGAGCCCTCCCGGTCCGACGTAAGGGTGTAAAGGCCCTCACAAGGACTCAAGGAGACCCAAGATGTACGCGACGACCGAAACCCTGGCGACTTCGCCGGCCGCGCAGGGCGGCCGCTCGCGCTGGCTGGCCCTCTACACGCTGTGCGCTGGCATGTTGATGATCGTGCTCGACGTCACCGTGGTGAACGTGGCCCTGCCGGCCATCCAGGACGACCTCGGCTTCACCAGTTCCTCGCTGGCGTGGGTGGTGAACGCCTACCTGATCGCTTTCGGCGGCCTGCTCCTGCTGGCCGGCCGGCTCGGCGACCTGCTCGGCCGCCGCAACATCTTCACCGCCGGCCTGGTCGTCTTCACCGCCGCCTCGGTGCTGTGCGGACTGGCCCAGTCCCAGGAGGTGCTCGTCATCGCCAGGTTCATCCAGGGTGTCGGCGGCGCACTGACCTCCGCGGTGATCCTGGGCATGATCGTGACCCTGTTCCCCGAGCCGCGTGAGCAGGCCAAGGCGATCGGCGTTTACGCCTTCGTGGCGTCGGCCGGCGGCTCGATCGGTCTGCTGGCCGGTGGCGTGCTGACCCAGGCGATCAACTGGCACTGGATCTTCTTCGTGAACCTGCCGATCGGCGCGCTGACCGCCGTGCTGGCCGTCAAGCTGATCGACAAGGACAAGGGCCTCGGGCTGGGCCGCGGCACCGACGTACCGGGCGCCGTACTGATCACCGCCGCGCTGATGGTCGGCGTCTTCACCATCGTCAAACCGGCCGCCGAGCTGGGCTGGACCGCACCGCGGACCGTCGTACTGGGCCTGGTGACGCTGACCCTGCTGGCCGCGTTCATCGTCCGTGAGGCGACCGCCGCGAACCCGCTGGTGCCGCTGCGGATCTTCCGCTCCCGCAACCTGACCGGTGCGAACCTGGTCCAGGCGCTGTCCAGCTCGGGAATGTTCGGCATCTTCTTCCTCGGCTCGCTCTACCTGCAGCGGGTGCTCGGGTACTCCGCTCTGGAGATCGGACTGGCGTTCCTGCCGACCACCGTGGTGATGGGGCTGCTGTCGGTGAAGTACTCCGAGAAGCTGGTCATGCGGTTCGGCCCCCGCCGCCCGCTGATCGCCGGACTGACGCTGATCGTTGTCGGTCTGCTGCTCTTCACGCAGGCTCCGGTCGGCGGCAACTACTTCGTCCACGTGCTGCCGGTGCTGGTGCTGCTGGGCCTCGGTGGCGGCGTCTGCTTCCCGGCTCTGATGGGGCTGTCGATGGCTGACGTGAAGCCGGAGGACGCGGGTCTGGCCTCCGGTCTGATCGGCACCACCGCCGAGGTCGGCGCCGCCCTGGGCCTGGCCGTCCTGGCCACGCTCTCCGCCACCCGCACCGAGGCGGTCGCCTCGACCAAGCCGGCGCTGGAGGCTCTGACCTCCGGCTACCACCTGTCCTTCGCCATCGCCGCCGGCATCGTCGCCGCCGCCGTCGCGATCGCCTACACCCTGATGCGCCCCGCCAAGCAGGCCGAGCAGACCGAGACCGACACCGACACCCCCGACCTCGCCCTCGAAGCCGCCTGACCCCACCCCTCGAACTCCCCGCGACCACCCAGGTCGCGGGGAGTTCGCCGTACCCGCCCCACTTTGTGCACCCACCAACCGGATTTCCGGTCCTTGGCCTCAACCGGTTGTTGCACATGATCTTTGTGTGGTGACTGGAGGTAGTGATGCCGGGTAGGCGGTTGGACGTGCGGGAGGGTCAGGTGATTGAG
>NZ_SJKB01000008.1 GCF_004331465.1 Kribbella pittospori | reverse complement strand
GAGCAGGCAGCCCCTACTCGGCAACCCACGAATCTGTGCGAGTGAGGCCCCGGCCCGCAACCACCCAGCAACCCCGAGCGGTCACTTCATACCGTCTAGTCCGTCGCGAGGGCCTCGGTGGGGAGAGCCGCGAGGTGCGGATCGGCAGGCCTCCGGACAGCTAGGGCGTCGCGAGGGCTCGGTGGGGAGAGCCGCGAGGTGCGGATCGGCGGGCCTCCGGACGGCTAGGGCGTCGCGAGGGCCTCGGTGGGGAGAGCCGGGAGGTGCGGATCGGCAGACCTCCGGGCAGCTAGGGCGTCGCGAGGGCTTCGGTGGGGGAGAGCCGGGAGGCGCGGATCGCGGGGTAGAGGCCGGCCAGGGCGCCGATGACCAGGGTGGCCGCGACACCGCCGACCAAGGCCCAGACGGGGATGACAGTCAGCCAGTTCTGGTACGACGCGTAGGCGGTGGTGACCGCTGATCCGAGTAACGCCCCGCCGACTCCGCCGAGTGCGGACAGGAGCAACGACTCGGTCAGGAACTGGGTCCGGATCTGACCCCGGGTGGCCCCGAGTGAGCGGCGCAGGCCGATCTCGGCCCGGCGTTCGAGCACCGAGATCACCATGATGTTCGCGACGCCGACGCCGCCGACCAGCAGCGCGACCGCGCCGAGGCCGAGGAGCAGCCCGGTGAACGCCTGGCCCGCGGCCTGTTTCGCGGCGAGCGCGTCGGAGGGCCGGGAGACCTCGACCTCATTCGGTGACTCCGGGTTGGCTGTTGCCCCGAGCACCGATCGGACCGCCTCCACCTGGGCGTCGTCCGAACGGGTGTAGATCGTGGTCGGGTGCCCGTCGAAAGACAGCGTGGTGTCCGCGGCCGGCCAGCCCATCAGAGCCGCACTGTCCAGCTCTGGAGCCAGCGCGGCCGGCTCGAGGATGCCGAGCACGGTGAACCATTTGTTCCCGATCAGCACCTGGGCGTCCGGGCCGGCGCGGGTGATGCCGAGCCGATCCGCGGCCGTCGAGCCGAGCACGGTGGCCGGGTACTTCCCGGTCGCCGCGTCGATCCACTTGCCACTGCGTACGGTCGCCCCGATCGTCTCGAGCAGATTGGTACGGGCGGCGTACGTGACGATGCCGTTCGTCTCGACGACCGGGATCTTGTTGCTGCGGTAGACGGAGGCGTCGTCGACCTTGCCGACCGCAGACTCCGCCCGGACCGGTGCGATCCGGCCGACCATCGCTTCGGCGGTGAGCGGCAGTTGCGCCTCCTCTCCGGTCAGCCGGACGCCGGGCGCGACGGTCAGCAGATTGGTGCCCAGGGCATCGAGTTGGCCGTCGAGCTCGGCCCGGGAGGACGACGAGATGCCAACCACAGCGACCATCGCGGCGATCCCGATCCCGATGCCCAGCGCGGACAGGAAGGCACGTAGTGGACGGGTCCGCAGCCCGACCGCGCCGACCCTGACCACATCCCGCGGCCACAACCTGGCAGGTTTCAGTACGTCGCTCATGCCAGTACCTCCTCGATGATGCGACCGTCGCGCATCCGGACCTGCCGGGGCAGCGACGCGGCGATGTCCCGGTCATGCGTGATGATCACGACCGTCGTACCGCCGGCATGGAGATCCCGCAGGAGCTGCATGACGCCGGCGCCCGACGCGGAGTCCAGCGCGCCGGTCGGCTCATCAGCCAGCAGTACGGCGGGTTCGCCGGCGACCGCTCGCGCCACGGCGACCCGTTGCCGCTCACCACCGGACAGCTCATGCGGCCGGTGATCCATCCGGTGCCCGAGACCAACCCGCTCCAACGCGGCCGCGGCTCGCTTGCGGCGTTGCGCCGGCCGCAGTCCGGAGTACAGGAGTCCGTCCGCGACGTTGTCGAGTGCCCGTACGCCGGACGCCAGGTGGAACTGCTGGAAGACGAAACCGATCCGGGTCGCGCGCAGCGCCGACAGCCCCGTGTCGGGGAGCCGGGCGACGTCGTACCGGTCGATCCGGACCGTGCCGGTGGTCGGTCGGTCCAGGGTGCCGAGCACGTTCAGCATGGTCGACTTGCCGGATCCGGACGGGCCGACGATCGCGACGAGCTCGCCGCGGTCGATCCGCAGGCTGACCCCGCCGAGCGCCGCGACGCCGCCCGCGTACACCTTGGTGACTTCGGTCAGCTCGATCACTTCGGGATCCCCACCACGGTGCCGGCCTTGATGCCCGTACCGCTGATCTCGACCTGGCCGCCGGCGAACAGGCCCGTTCTTACCGGCAGATAGTTCGACGACTTACCGTCGGTAACTTCCACTCCGAAGCCGCCTTCGCGGAGCGCGACCAGGGCGGACACCGGAACGGTCAGTACGTTCTTCCGTTCCGAGGCGGTGAAGATCACGTCGACGGCCGCGAGCGACCAGGCGACCACCGCCTTCTGGTTGTCGATGGCAACGATCACCTCGATCTTGGTCTCCGGATCCTTGTCCGCGCCGTCGGCCGGGATGATCACGGTCGACACCTTCTGCACCTTGCCCGGCACGGTCGCGCCGTCCGGCAAGGTGACGGACACCTTCGCGTCCGACTTCGCCAACCGCTGGTCCGATGCGTCCAGCTGGACCGTGACAGCCTTTGTCGTGCCGGTGTAGGTGAGCACGGTCTGGTTCGGGCCGATCGGCGCACCTTCCTGGGCCTGCACGCTGTCGACCCGGATCCGGCTGGGCGCGAACAGGACACTGCCCAGCTCGACCAGGCCGGTCTCATCCAGGCCGCGGTCTTCCTGCCAGTCCTCCACCGCCTCGGCGGTGGCGTCGGTGTACTCGTCGTCGACAGTGAAGCCCGTGTAGCCCATCGCACTGAGGTTCTGCTCGAGCTGCAGGACGTCCGGCCCCTCACTCCCGTCGGCGAGCTTTCTGTACGCCGGCAAAGCGCCGTACAGAAGTGTGGTGGGTTTGTTGTCGAGGCTGTAGACGGTCTGCCCGCGGCTGAGCTCCTGTCCGCTGTCAGGCAGTCCGGTGATGGTCCCCGCGGTCCGGTTGACCGCCGTGGACGTCGTACCGAAGCCCAACTCGCCGTCGGCGGTCTCGGTGTCCTTGAGAGTCTGCTGGGTGACCTTGGCCGTGTTGACCGGCAATGCGACGGTGGCGTGGTCCGCGGCCTGGCTGGTGTCGCCGCGGTTCACCAGGAACGCGCTCGCAGCGCCACCGGCGGCGAGAACGATCACAGCGGTCAGTGCTGGGCGCATCACTTGCCTGCCAGGATGCTCTGGCAGGTCTCCTGCGCCTTCTTGAAGTCGGGGTCGTCGCCGACGCCCGGGCCGATCATGACGCCGCGCTGACCGGGCTTGGGGTCCGGGAACTTCTCCACACCGTTCTTCCGCATGCACTCGGCGAACTTGCGTCCGTTCTCCTCCTGCTGCGGGTTCGGACCGCTCTCGCCCTGGGGGTTGTACTGCCGGCAGGCCTCCATGGCCGCGTCCACCTTCTCCCTGGTGACGCCGGAGTTCTTGTCGAACTTGAGCATCGGTCCCTTGCCGGGCTCCGGGTCGGGAACATCCAGCCCCTGCTCCCGCAGGCACTGGGTGAACTTGACCGCCATCTCGTCCCGGCTGAGGCTCGCCGGCGCGCTGCTCGGGGCTGTCGCCTGCGGCTGGCCGCCGGTGCCGGACGCGACCTGGACCTCCGGGTCGTCCGCACCGCAGCCGGTCAGCAGCAGTACGGCGGCCGCGAGCATCGCCGCGGCCAGAGTGGGCTTGCGCATCACGTCTCGTCTCCTTCGCTAGGTTTCAGGCCGTCAGCCTTCGCCCTGCGCCGTTTCCGGAGGGTTTCCGCAGTCGCTAACACGGGAGAAACACCGGCGTCGGGGATCATGGGATGTGTGCGGGTGCTGGTGGTCGAGGACGAACCGTTGCTGGCGGCAGCCATCGCGGAGTGGCTGCGCGACGACTCGCATGCCGTCGACGTGACCGGAGACGGCGGTGCCGCGCTCGAACGGTTGTCCGTGAACGAGTACGACGTACTGGTGCTGGACCGCGACATTCCCGTCGTCCACGGGGACGACGTGTGCCGGCAACTCGTGGAGTCCGGGTCGGCCACGCGGGTGCTGATGCTGACCGCCGCGGCCGCCGTCACAGATCGAGTGGAGGGGCTTGGATTGGGCGCGGACGACTATCTGACCAAGCCGTTCGCCTTCACTGAACTGGCAGCACGGGTGCTGGCGCTGGGGCGACGGAGCCGGCCGGCCGATCCGCCGGTACTGCGGCGCGCGGGAGCGACTCTGGACCCGGCCAGGCACGAGGTGTTCCGGGACGGCCGGTACGTGCCGCTGTCGAAGAAGGAGTTCGCCGTACTCGCGGAACTCCTCCGTGCGGACGGTGCGACCGTGTCCGCCGAACAACTGCTGGAGAAGGCATGGGACGAGCACGTGGATCCGTTCACCGGAGCGGTTCGGCTGACCATCCTCAAGCTGCGCCGGAAGCTGGGGGAGCCGGGACTGGTGGAGACCGTCACCGGCGTCGGCTACCGCATCCCCTGAGGCGACTGAGCCTGCGGGGACGCCTGACGCTGCTGTACGGCGGCCTGTTCCTGGTCGCCGGTGTGCTGCTGCTCGGGGTGACGTACGTGCTGTTCAGCCAGAACTTCGCCGGGCAGTACCGGGTGCTGATCCAGGGCACCTACCTCAGACCACCGGCTGCCACGTCCTCCGCCGTGCCGCCGCGGCCCGACCAACTGTTCGTGCTGAACAAGGAGGGCGACGTACTCACCGGCGCGGACGCCGAAAGCGTCATCAAGGCGCAGCGCGAGGAGGTCAGGCAGGCCGCGATCGAGTCGCTGCTCACCCAGGGCAGCATCGCCCTGGTCGTGGTCGGCGCGCTGGCCGCTGGTCTCGGCTGGCTGGTCGCTGGCCGAGTCCTGACGCCGCTGCACCGCGTCACCGACACCGCCCGCCGGATCGCCGCCGCACCCGCGGCCGGACACGGGCTGCACGAACGGATCGCGCTGCGCGGGCCGGACGACGAGGTGAAGGACCTGGCCGACGCCTTCGACACCATGGTCGAGCGGCTGGACCATTCGTTCGACGGGCAGCGGCGGTTCGTCGCCAACGCCTCCCACGAGTTGCGTACGCCGCTCACCGTCGGCCGCGCCCTGGTCGAGGTCGCGATGCACCGGCGTACGGCGTCCGCAGATGTGAAGGAACTCGGCGAGAGCCTGCTGACGATCAACGCGCGGCACGAGCAACTGATCGACGGGCTGCTGATCCTCGCCGACTCCGAGAAGCAGCTCACCACGGTCTACCCGGTCAACCTCGGCGACATCGTCACTCACGTGGCGGGCCAACTCTCCGCCGAAGCCGCGGCCGCGGGCGTCGAACTGATCCACGGCCCGGGCGACGCCCCGACCCGCGGCGACGCCCTCCTGCTCGAACGGCTCGTCCACAACCTGGTGGAGAACGGGATCCGGCACAACCTCCCTGCGCAGACCGAATCGGATGAGCGCTGGGTGCGCGTGGTGAGCAAGACCGTGGGCGACCAGGTGGAGCTCGTCGTGACCAACACCGGTCCGGACATCCCGCCGTACGAGGTGGAATCGCTCTTCAAACCCTTCTACCGCCTGGGCGCCGAACGCCTGGTCGCGGGCAAGGGCTCCGGCCTGGGTCTGTCCATCGTCCGCTCGGTCGCCGAGGCGCACGGCGGCACAGTCGTCGCGACGCCGCGCCCAACCGGCGGGCTGGAAATCCGCGTCTCCCTTGACATCGAGCGCGCTCTAGAAGGCAGTCTCAGGTAGATGATCTACCGAACCCTTGGCAATCGCCGGTCCGTCAGCGCCTTGTGCCTCGGCGCCATGAACTTCGGCAGCTCGACGGATCCCGACACTGCGATCGCGATCCTCGACCGGTTCGTCGAAGCCGGCGGGACGTTCATCGACACGTCCAACAACTACAACCAGTGGACCGGCCATGGTGGCGAGAGCGAGGAGCTGCTGGGCCGCTGGATGCATTCGCGCGGCAACCGCGACCAGCTCGTCATCGCCACGAAGTGCGGCGCCCGGACGACCGTGCCCGGCGACCCGGACGACAAGCACTGGGAAGGGCTCAGCGCGTCAGTCATCGACTCCGCAATCAAGGGCAGTCTCGAGCGGCTGGGCACCGACCGCATCGATCTGTACTACGCACACATCGACAACCGATCGACCCCGCTGGAGGACACCGTAGGCGCGTTCGGCCGACTCGCTGCCGACGGCGTTGTCGATCTGGTCGGCTGCAGCAACACCACCAGCTGGCGGCTGGACCGCGCGCGTCAACTGGCCGCGGGCCAAGGCGTGGAACCGTACTCGGTCATCCAGCAGCACTACACCTACCTCTGGCCCAGCCCGCTCGCGCAGACCGGAGTCGAACGCCTCGGCACTCCCCACTTCCCGCACGCAGGTGTGGAGCACTTCGACTACCTAGCCGAGCACCCAGACGTCACCCTGGTCGCTTATGCGTCCCTCCTGGCCGGCTCGTACGCCCACCTCGACCGCCCCTTCCCTGCGCAGCGCGGTTACGCCCATCCGACGGCGTACGCACGCTTCGAGGTACTTCGCCAGGTAGCCAACGAACTCGGCGCCACCCCCAACCAGGTAGTCCTGGCCTGGATGCTCCACCACAACTCACCGGTCATCCCCCTCTTCGGAGCCTCCTCGCTGACCCAACTGGACGAAGCCCTCGATGCGGTGAACCTCAACCTGGACGCCGATGTGATGGACCGTCTCAACAACGCCTGACGTGAGTGTCGTTGCCTGTCGATCCGGGCTGAGCCTGTTCGTGTAGGGGTGACAGCAACTTTCGAGGAGGCCGAGATGAACCAGTACCTGCTCAGCATCTATCAGCCCGATGGGCCGCCGCCGGCGCCGGAGGTTCTGGAGCCGATCCTGCGGGAGCTGGGTGAGTTGAACGAGGAGATGCAGGCGGCTGGGGTTTGGGTGTTTGCGGCGGGGTTGCATCCGCCGGACACTGCGACTGTGCTGAAGGTGTCCGGTGACGACGTACTCGTGACGGATGGGCCGTTCACCGAGGGGAAAGAGCACCTGGGCGGGTTCACCGTGATTGAGGTCGAGGATCTGGATGCGGCGCTGGGGTGGGCGCGGCGGTTGGCTCGGGTGTTGAGTCCGTTGTCGATCGAGGTGCGGCCCTTTGCAGGCTGACGCTGACGCTGTGCAGGTGCCTGCGACTCCTCAGCGGATTGCGGGTGTGTTCCGGGCTGAGCATGGGCGGGCGGTTGCGGTGCTCGCCCGGGTGTTCGGGGATCTGGGGATCGCGGAGGACGCCGTACAGGATGCGTTTGCGGCGGCGCTCGAGAAGTGGGCCGAGAGCGGCGTACCGCCTGGTCCGGCGGGGTGGATCATCACGACGGCGCGGAACCGGGCGATCGATCGGCTGCGGCGCGAGTCGGTGCGCGAGGACAAGCATGCGCAGGCGGCGTTGCTGCATGCGCAGGACGAACCGGTGGAGGAGGGCGTTGTGCACGACGACCGCCTCCGGCTGATCTTCACCTGCTGCCACCCGGCGCTCGCGCTGAACGTGCGGGTCGCGTTGACGCTGCGGATGCTCGGCGGGCTCACCACGGCCGAGATCGCCCATGCGTTCCTGGTGCCGGAGTCGACGATGGCGCAGCGGCTGGTCCGCGCGAAGGCGAAGATCCGCGCGGCCGGCATCCCGTACCGCGTCCCGTACGAGGCCGACCTGCCCGAGCGCGTCCGCGGCGTACTCGCCGTCGTCTACCTGATCTTCAACGAGGGGTACGCCGCTTCGTCCGGCGAGACTCTCGTCCGCGACGAACTGTCCGCGGAGGCGATCCGGCTCGGCCGCGTGCTGGTCGACCTGATGCCTGACGAACCCGAGGCCGTTGGTCTGCTCGCGCTGATGCTCCTCCAGCAATCCCGCCGCGCGGCGCGGGTGGGGCCGGACGGCTCCATGGTTCTGCTGGCCGACCAGGATCGTGAACGCTGGGACCGCGAACTGATCGCCGAGGGCCAGGAGCTCGTGCGCCGCTGCCTGCGCCGCAACCAGCCTGGTCCGTATCAACTGCAGGCCGCCATCAACGCCGTCCACTCCGATGCCGCTACTGCGGCCGACACGGACTGGTCGCAGATCCTCCAGCTCTACAACCATCTGCTCACGCTGACCCCGACCCCGATCGTCGCCCTCAACCGCGCTGTAGCCGTCGCCGAGGTCGAAGGGCCGGCCGCTGCACTGGCCCTCATCGACGACCTCGACCTGAGCTCGTATTACCTCTTCCACGCGATCCGAGCGGACGTTCTCACTCGCCTCAACCGCTCCGACGAAGCCCGCTTGGCCTACGAGGCTGCCCTCGAGCTCACGTCCAACGAAGCCGAGCAGGCGTTCCTCCGCTCCCGCCTCTGACTTGTCGGTGCTGCGTGGCAAGGTTCCGCGCATGACTGAGCCGCCTGCACTACACGACTGGCACATCGAGCCCCGGGAGTATGCGCGACAGGAGAGTCGTCGCGGTCGGCGGCATGCGTACGAGCGTCTGGAACCGTCGCGGACCGCGTTGGTCGTCGTCGACATGGTGCCGTTCTTCGTCAGCGTTGGCGGCTATCAGCAGGGCATCGTGCCGAACATCGCTCGGCTCGCCGACGTACTACGGTCTGCCGGCGGGACTGTCGCCTGGGTCGTGCCGGGATTCAGCGAGCCGACTGCGGTGACGGTCGAGTTCCTGGGAGCTGAGGTGGCCAAGCTGTTCAGCGAGTCCGGTGGGAGCGGTCCGGTGCGTGAACGGGTCTGGCACGAGTTCGAGATCCATGACGCGGATCTGCTCGTGGAGAAGACCGCGACGAGTGCGTTCTTCCCTGAACGCTGCGACCTGCACGGGCTGCTTTCCGAGCGCGGCATCGACACGGTCCTGATCACCGGCACCGTCGCCAACGTGTGCTGTGAGTCCTCAGCCCGCGACGCGAGCACCCTCGACTACCGGGTCATCATGGTCGCCGACGCGAATGCGGCCCGCCGTGACCAGGACCTCAACGCCACTCTCCACACCATCTACCGAACCTTCGGTGACGTCCGCCCGACGTCAGAACTCCTCGCACTTCTCTGAAATGCGGTGAGCTCTAGCGGAGGCGGTACTTACGCTTCTCGCGTTGGTGGTGGGTGTCGCGACGTCGACTGGCCGGCCGGGTGATCCGGATCGCGAGCGCGCCGAGCGCTCCCACGATCGCACCGAACACGGCCGCAACAGGACTCATGAAGATCGCAGAATCAGTCCACTCTTCATGGCCCGGCCCAGTCGCAAACCAAGAGAACGCCACATTGGCGAACACCATCACCAAAGCACCAACCACCGCGCCGGCCAGTACCTGAGAGCGCCCCATCTCCTGAGCGTAAGTACCCCACCGAGTTCCGGAAACCGGAGCTGGCGCGCCGCGAACGAACCTGGATACATCCGGCCGACCGCGGGGACTTAGTAGGGTTTGGGGGTGCCGGGATTTGAGGTGGTTTGTGAGGTGGAGCCGCCGACGCGGCCGGATTTGAAGCGGGTTCGGCATCAGATCGGGGTGATGAGTCCGATCGCGGACGCGTTTCTGATCCCGGACAATCACATCGGGCGGGCGACCGTGTCGAGTGTGGCGGTGGCGAACGAGGTGCAGGCGATGGGGTCGCGCGGGATCGCCTGCCTGAACTCGCGCGACCGGAACCTCCTCGGTTTCCGGCGGGATCTGCTGACCGCGGCGGCGTACGGCGTGGAGCAGTTCCTGTTCGTGCACGGGGACGACCCGGCCGAGGGCGCGCGGACCAGTCAGTTGACGGTTCGGACGATGATCGAGCAGGCGCGCGAGACGTCGTACCCGGGCTGCAACCAGTTCCAGGTCGGGGCGGCGACGCGGCTGCGGGCGGTGCCGCGGTGGAAGGCCGAGGCGGACTTCCTGTACGTCCAGGTCAGCTACGACCTCGACGAACTCCTCCGCTGGCGAGACAGCGTCAGCCTCGACATCCCCGTGTACGCCGGGGTGATGGTGCTGGCGAGCGCCAAGATGGCCCACAATCTGGCCGCACTCCCACAACTCACCATTCCCGAAACGCTGATCGACGCGGTCGAGCGGGACCAGGACGCCGGTGTCGATCACGCCTGCGAACTGATCCTGAGCATCCGCGACTCCGGCGCCTTCGACGGCGTACACCTCATCCCCGTCAGCCGCTACCGCCAGGTCGCAGCCCGCCTCGAACGCGAACTCTGACCACCCCGATGTGTGTATAGTTAGGCGCATGCCCCGCATGCAGATCTACCTCCCCGACGACCTCTACGCGGAGGTGAAAGCCCGGAAGCTTCCGGCGTCGGAGCTGCTCCAGCGAGCGATCCGCGCCGAGATCCGCCGGGAGGATCAGATCTATGCCGCGGGCGAGTTCCTCGAGGAGATGATCGGCGAGTACGGCGAACCGTCACCGGAGGCGACCGCCGAGGCCGAGGCCCTCGCGGCCCGGGTGAAGGCACACCTGCATCCGCCGGTGCAAGAGAACGAGGCCGCACAGCCGAGCGACCGCGCTCCGAAGGCGAGTTGAGGCATGCCCGGCTTGATCCTGGACAGTGGCGCGGTCAGCTACTTCGCGGACGCCTCGGCGGATTACGCCAGAGCGGTGATGGCGGTCTTCGGCAGCGAGGACCTGTGGCCACCTCGGGTCCCGTCAGTGGTTCTGGTGGAGTGCCTGACCGGCCATCCACAGAAGGATGCGCGGACGCACATGTTCCTGAAGGGGTGTGACGTCACGACGATTCTCAGCGAGTCCGCGGCTCGCCGGGCGGCGAGGCTGCGCACCCTGGCGGGCCGCGGCTCCGCGGTCGAAGCTGCCCTGGTCGCGCTTGCGGAGCCCCGCGGGCTGATCATCACGAGCGACAAGCAGGACCTGACGGCGCTGGCCGCGAATGCGATGGGTGTCACGATCGAGGTCGTCTGACCGCCGCGTCGGCACCGGGACGGCGCGGAACCGACTAGTGTCCTGCTAGCAAGGGCGGTATTGACGGAGGA
The DNA here is from genome assembly GCF_004331465.1 of Kribbella pittospori. Taxonomy (GTDB): domain Bacteria; phylum Actinomycetota; class Actinomycetes; order Propionibacteriales; family Kribbellaceae; genus Kribbella; species Kribbella pittospori. The sequence goes on along the minus strand of NZ_SJKB01000008.1, from coordinate 455,001 downwards.
GGAGGCGTGGGTGTTCTTGGCAAGGGGTTGATCGAGGGGCTGAAGGTCACCGCGAAGACGCTGGCCCGCCGGTCCGTCACCGAGCAGTACCCGGATGTCCAGCCGGAGCTGCCGCCGCGCAGTCGCGGGGTGATCGCGCTGCTGGAGGAGAACTGCACCTCCTGCATGCTGTGTGCCCGCGAGTGCCCGAGCTGGTGCATCTACATCGACTCGCACACCGAGACCGCGCCGTCGGTCGGTGAGCAGGCCCGGGAGCGCAGCCGGAACGTGCTGGACCGGTTCGCGATCGACTTCAGCCTGTGCATGTACTGCGGGATCTGCATCGAGGCCTGCCCGTTCGACGCGCTGTTCTGGTCGCCGGAGTTCGAGTACGCCGAGACCGACATCCGCAACCTGACCCACGAGAAGGAGCGGCTCCGGGACTGGATGTGGACGGTCCCCGCGCCGCAGCCCATCGACCCCGGCCCGACCGTCACCGAGGCAGCGAACAACGAAGCAGGGACCATCGAAGCAGGGAGTTCCGAAGCAGGGAGCCAGGAGTGACCACTGCTCTCTTCGCCGTCGCCGGCGCGGTGGCGGTCGTTGCGGCTGTCCTCGTGGTGACCTCCCGCCGGATCGTGCACGCCGCCCTCTGGCTGGTCGTCGCCCTCGGCGCGGTCGCCGGCTGCTTCGGTGCCCTGCATGCCGAGTTCGTCGCCCTGGTCCAGATCCTCGTGTACGTCGGAGCGATCGTCGTACTCGTGCTGTTCGCCCTGATGCTGACCCGCGCGCCGACGAATCCGCTGCCCAACCTGACCACCGGCCGCAGCCCGTTCGCCGCGGTGGTCGCCGGCGTACTGGCCGTGCTGCTCGGCACCGGTGTTGTAATTGCCTTTGGCAACGAGAAGATCGACCCGGTGCCGGCCGGATCCGCCACCGATGTGGGCACGGCGATCTTCAAAACCTGGGTGCTGCCGTTCGAGGTGCTGTCGGTGCTGTTGCTGGCGGCCCTGATCGGTGCCATCGCCCTGTCCCAGCGCAAGAAGGCGAAGGAGGACTGACGTGCCGCTGATCCTCCCGCTGCTGCTCGCCGTCGTCCTGTTCTGCATCGGGGTGTACGGCGTGCTGGCCCGGCGCAACGCGATCACCCTGCTGATGTCGTTCGAACTGACGCTCAACGCGGTGAACCTGAACCTCATCGCGTTCGATGCCTGGCGCATCGACGGACTGGCCACCGGCCAGACGCTGGCGGTCTTCGTGATCACGCTGGCCGCGGCCGAGATCGGCCTCGGGCTCGCGATCGTGCTGCTGCTGTTCCGCGGCCACGGCCACGTCGACGCCGACGCGGCCCGAGACCTGGCCGAACAGGACACCCAGCCGGAGTTGCAGGAGAAGGGCACGGCGACGTGATCGCTACCGCCTGGCGGGTGGCCGGTGTCAGCTTCTCCCTGCTCGTCATCCTGGCCGCCGCCCTCCTGTACGGCGTCTCGCCGGACCAAGTCGCGTTCCTCAACTCGTCCGTCGGCGACCTCACCATCGGCTTCGCCGTTCGCACTGACGACCTGACCGTGCTGATGCTCGCGGTCGTCGGCGTGATCGCGACCTGCGTCCAGGTCTATTCGCTCGGCTACCTGCACCAGCGCCCGGCGTCGTACCACGCGCTCGTGACGCTGTTCACCGCGGCGATGGTGACCGTGGTGATCTCGGACAGCCTGTTCTTCCTGCTGATCGGGTGGGAGGTGATGGGCGCCTGCTCGTACCTGCTGATCGGTCACTACTGGGAGCGTCGCGACGCTCGCTCCGGCGCGGTCAAGGCGTTCCTGATGACCCGGCTCGGCGACGTCGGGTTCCTGTTCGGCATCTTCGTCCTCGGCCTCGGAGCCGGCACCTTCCGGATCTCCGAGCTCGACCCGGCGTCGATGTCGCCCGGCGTACTGACCACCGGGACCCTGCTGCTCCTGGTCGGAGTGGTCGGCAAGTCGGCCCAGGTCCCGTTGCAGACCTGGCTTCCGGACGCGATGCCCGGCCCGAGCCCGGTCAGCGCGCTGATCCACGCGGCCACGATGGTTGCCGCCGGCGTCTTCCTGATCGCCCGCCTGTACGACGTGTTCGCGGCCTCCGAGACCACGATGGCCGTGCTGGCTGTGGTGGCCTGCGTGACGATGCTGTTCGCCGCGCTGTGCGCGATGGCCGCGGTCGAGGTGAAGCGGGTGCTCGCCTGGTCGACCGTGAGCCAACTGGCGATCATGTTCTCGGCTCTGTCACTGGGTACGGCGGACGGCCGGCACGCAGCGTTGTTCCACCTGGTCACGCACGCGGCGTTCAAGGGGTTGCTCTTCCTCTGCGCCGGGGTGCTGCTGCATCAGGTCGGCAGCGCGGCGTTCGTTGTGCTGCGGCGCTACACCCGGCGCGGCCGGCTGCGGAAGGCGCTGCGGGTCACGTTCGTGACGATGGCGATCGGTCTCGCGTCGTTGGCCGGTGTGCCGGGGTTCGCGGGGTTCTTCTCCAAGGACACGGTGATCGAGGCGGCCTGGCATCACGCGCGGGACGGTTCGGTCGTTGGATGGATCGTGCTGGTATCGGTGTGTGTGACTGCGGCGTTCACCGCGTTCTACTGCATGCGGATGTGGCTGTGGGTGTTCTTCCGGACGCCGGCCCTCGCCGGGGCGCTCGGTGCCTTCGAGGACGAGAACGCGACGGCCGATCTCGACGAGCCCGACACCTCCAAGCTGCGCGACGCCCCGTGGGTGATGCTCGCGCCGTTGGTGCTGCTCGCGTTCGCCTCGATCGCGCTCGGGTACGTCGACGGCGTCCACCTGGACTGGGTCATCGCCTCGGTGTCGACCGTCCTCGTGCTGCTGGGCGCGTTGCCGGCGTATTCGTTGTGGTCGCGCGGCGCGGATCCGCGGCCGGTCGTGCTCGAGCGTGAGTTCGGCGTCGACACGGCGTACCACGAGATGTTCGTCGTGCCGGTGCGGTGGCTGGCGAAGCTGACGGTCGCGGGGGATCGGGACGTGATCGGGGGCTACGTGCGCGGAGCTGGACGTGCGGGGACGTTGGCGTCGCAAGGGTTCCGGAAGCTGCAGACCGGGAACGTGCAGACCTATCTGACCGCGGCTGTCATCGGTGTGGTCGCGCTGGCGGTGCTCGCCGGGGTGATCAGCTCATGAGCGCGATCCTGCTGGGGATCCTGGCCCTGCCCATACTCGCCGCGCTCGCGTTGTGGGCGATCCCGGCTTCGATCGGTGACCGGCTCGCGGCGATGTACGGCTCGGTGATCTCGGGGCTCGTGCTGATCGGGTCGCTGCTGCTCTGGCCGCGTAGCGGCGGGTGGTTCGCCTACGTCCCTTCGCAGGACCAGATGCTGCGTAAGAGCGGCCGGCCGCTGGAGGCCGTGACGGATGTGCCGTGGATACCGGCGCTCGGCGTACGGTTCCACGTCGCGGTGGACTCGATCTCGATGCCGCTGATCGTGCTGACCGCGCTGCTGACCTTCGTGTGCTGCCTGTACTCGTTGAAGATCACGCCGCGGATCGGCCGGACCCGGTCGCTGATCGCGCTGCTGCTGGTGATCGAGGCCGGCGTGATCGGCGCCTTCTCGGCGATGGACCTGGTGCTGTTCTTCGTCTGCTTCGAGATCGTGCTCATCCCGATGTGGCTGGTCATCGACATCTGGGGTGACGACCACGACCCGGTCGGACGGAAGCGCGCCGCGAACACGTTCGTGCTGATGACGGTGCTCGGGTCGGCGCTGATGCTGCTCGGGTTCCTGCTGGTGTACCGGCAGGCGGGGACGTTCGACCTCGTCCGGTTGACCAACTCCCCGGTGCTCGGCGGACACGGTGTCCCATTGGCCGCGGCCGTCCTGATCGCGGTTGGCCTGGCGGTCAAAGTCCCGTTGTGGCCGCTGCACATCTGGCTCCCGGACGCGCACGCGAAGGCGCCGACGGTCGGGTCGGTCCTGCTGGCGGGCGTGCTGCTGAAGCTGGGGACGTACGGCCTGATCCGGATTCTGGTCCCGGTGCTGCCGGACGCGACCGCGACGATTGCGCCGTACCTGGCCGGCTTCGCGACCGTGGCGATCATCGCCGGGTCGCTGGCGTGCCTGGCGCAGACCGACGTGAAGCGGCTGATCGCGTACTCGAGCGTCGGGCACATGGGGTTCATCGTGCTCGGCATCTCCACGCTCTCGCAGGCCGGTCTGCACGGCGCGCTGTTCGCGAACATCGCGCACGGGATCATCACCGGTCTGCTGTTCTTCCTGGCCGGTGCGATCAAGGACCGGCACGACACCAGCGATCTGCGGACGATCGGGCGGGCGCTGTACGCGCGGTTGCCGCGGATCGGTGGGTTGCTGACGTTCGCCTGCCTGGCGTCGCTGGGGTTGCCCGGGCTGGCCGGGTTCTGGGGCGAGATGCTGGTCCTGCTCGGCGCCTACCGCCCGGCCGACTCGTTGCCTCGCACAACCTACTTGGTCTTCATGGTGATCGCGGGCCTGGGCACCGTGCTGACCGCGGCGTACTTCCTGCGGCTGGTGCGGAACTTGTGCCAGGGTGACCCGGCCGAGAATCCGGCGTCGGCGTTCGCGGTCGACCTGAGCCGGATCGAGCTGATCACCTGGGCGCCGCTGATCACGCTGACCGTGCTGCTCGGGGTCTGGCCCGGGCTCCTTCTGCACCAGTGGGGGACCCTGTGACCCTGACCTGGACCGATTGGCAGGCCATCGCCGTACCGCTCGTGCTCGCGGTCGGAGCGGTCGCCGTGCTGCTGATCGACAGCTTCTGGCGCAGCGCATCGGGGCAACTGCGGCACACGGTGGTCACACTGCTGACGGTGGCCGTGATCCTGTTCGGGCTTGTGTTCGTCTGGGCGCAGCGGGACGACTTCAAGCCTGCGTTCTGCCGTCCTGCGGTGGAAGGGCCGGCCGAGTGCAGCCTGGTGTTCGAGCCGTTGACCGCCGGGTTGTGGGCGGTGTTGCTGATCGGCGCACTCGGCGTCGTCGGACTGTCGGCGTACCGGCTGTTGTCGGCGGACATCCCGGTTGGTGAGTACCACTTCCTGCTGCTCAGTGCGCTGGTCGGCGCGACCGTGCTCGCCGGTGCGCGCGACCTCGCCACGGTGGTCATCGCGCTCGAGGTCGTGTCGCTACCGAGCTTCGCGATGGTCGCCCTGCGCCGGGATCGACGTGGATCCGAGGGTGCGCTGAAGGCGTTCCTGGTGTCGGTGCTCTCGACCGCCGTGATGCTGTTCGGCATCTCCTACCTGTACGGCGTGACCGGTTCGCTGTACCTGTCCACCATCGCGAACCGGTTGTCCGGCCTCGATCCGGAGTTGCGCCGGGTCGCGTTCGCGGCCGGGCTGTTCGTGATCGTCGGGTTCGGGTTCAAGATCGCGGCCGTGCCGTTCCACGGCTGGTTGCCCGACACGTACGTCGGTGCGCCGATTGAGGTGACCGCCTTCCTCGCAGTGGTGTCGAAGTCGGCCGGCGTCGCGGGACTGCTCGTGCTGGTGACGTCCGGGGTTGCGCCGAGCGGCTCGGAGTTGCGGACCGTGGTTGCGATCCTGGCTGCGTTGACGATGACGGTCGGCAACCTGGCCGCGCTGCGTCAGCAGGAAGCGGTGCGGCTGCTCGCGTGGTCGTCGATCGGTCAGGTCGGTTTCCTGCTCGCGCCGCTTGCGGTCGGCGACGCCCAGGCGGTCGTCGGGTATCTGGCGGCGTACGTGGTCGTCACGGTCGGGGCGTTCGGAGCTGTCGCGGTCGTCCAGCGGCACCGTCCGGGCGGGCTGCTGACCGACTACCGCGGCATGGTGCGCTCGGAGCCGGGGCTGGCCGGCGCGTTGATCTTCTTCCTGGTCGTTCTGGCCGGTCTGCCGCCGGGTCTCGCCGGTCTGTTCACGAAGTTCGCCGCGTTCCAGGCGGTTATCGACGCGCACCTCGGCTGGCTCGCGATCGTGATGGCGATCAACGTGATGATCGGTCTGGCCGTGTACCTCCGCTGGGTCGCCGAACTCTTCCGCCTCCCGGCCGAGGATCCCTTCTCGGTCGACATCGAGTCCCCGGCCGTCGCCATGATCGCCCTCTGCGCCGCCACCGCCGCCGTCCTCTCGATCCTCCCCAGCACCCTCTTCTCCCTGGCCATCTGACCCCTCCCTGCCAGGCGCGGTCCGGGCATCAGTGCGCCGCCGACGGTGACACCGCCATCGTGATCCTCACGACCCGCTGGTTTTCGCCAGGAAGTCCTCGTACTGCGACCAGACCCGGCGCCAGAGTTGGTCGCGGTCGGCCTGGGTGTAGTGGGGGAGCGGGAGGAAGAACACGTCCGCCAGTACGGCGAAGTAGTCGGTCTGGTTCTCGATGACGGTGGTGTCGATCCGGTCGGCGTACGTTTCGGACAGGCCGACAGAGCGCAGTACGACGACTGACGACGGCTTCCGGCGGAACGCGGAGGCCAACCGGCGGAAGGCAGAGTCCGGGTTGGTCGACAGGTTCGCGTGCTGGGCGGCGAAGGCGTCCAGGCCGACCGCGGCGGACTCGAAGTCCATGCCGATCAGGTTGGCCCGCGGGTCGTGGTCCAGCCGCCAGCCATCGACCTTCTCGGACCGACGCAAGCGCAGTTGGAACGGCTCTTGATACGCACTGCCCTCCTCCAGCGGCAGCGGGTGCACCAGCGCCTCACCGAGACCGGCATCGGCAATCCAGACCCGATCCGGATCCTCGACCAGCCCGCTCACCGTGAGCACCATGTGGCTGGCGTCGACGTCGCCCGCGCGGGTCGGGGTCTCCGCGCCACCACGGTGCATCTGCACGCGGTAGCCGAGCTCGGTGAGCAGGAGGGCCAAGGTCCCGTTCAGCTGGAAGCAGTACCCACCGGTCTCCCGCGCGATGATCCGCTTCGCCGACTCCTCAGGCTCCAGCGGTCCACCCGGGGCCAGCTGGAACTGCACGGATTCGTACGGCACCTGGCTGACGAACGCCTCGTGCAGCTCGGACAAACCTTCCAGCCGCGGCGGTCCGTCGTACTCGCTGAGGCCGATTCGCTGGAGGAACGCCTGGGTGTCCATCCGCATAGGCTAGCCACGTGATCGAAGTACTCGCCCCGGCCGAAGCCGTTCAAGCCGCACCCGAGCTGGCCGAGGTTTTCGTCTCCGCCTTCGGCGCCCCGGGGTACGACGAGGACCGGGCCGACGCCGAGCGGTTTGCGACCGAGCAGCTTCCGGTGCACGCCGAACGGGACGACTTCAAACTCGTTGCCGCCCGTTCGGACGGCAGGATCGTCGGGTTCGCGTACGGGTTCACCGGGCAGCGCGGGCAGTGGTGGCCGGACCGGGTCGCGGCGGCGGTGCCGGCGGAGCTGCCGACGAGTGGATCGGTGGTCACTTCGAGGTCGTGGAGCTCGCCGTCGCGGTCGAGGCGCAGCGCCAAGGGCTCGGGACCGCCTTGATGAACGCGCTGATGACCGATCTCCCGCATCGGAACGCGCTCCTCTCGACGTACGTCGACGATCGCCCGGCGCCGAGGCTCTACCAGCGGATGGGCTGGCAGGTTCTCGTCCCCGATCTGGGCTGGGGGTCGGCGCTCTACGGATTGGACCGGACGATGCCGTAGCCACCGGGACCTGGCAGGGTAGGGGGCATGACTTCTGAGCGGATCTATGTCGGGAGCTACACCAGTCAGCCGGGCGGTGGGGACGGCATCGGGTTCGGGCCGCTGGAGGCGATCGCGCTCGCGGTGACGACCGCGGATCCGTCGTTCCTGGTCAGGTCCGCCGACGGCCGGTTCCTCTATGCGACCAGTGAAGGCGCCGAGGGCCGGGTCAGCGCGTTCGCGATCCAGCCCGACGGTGGGCTCGAGTTGCTCAACGCGCAGCCGACCGAGGGCAAGGACCCCTGCCACCTGGAGATCGACCCGTCGGGGCGCTACCTGCTGACCGCCAACTACACCTCGGGCTCGCTCGCGATCCACCCGATCGGTGCCGATGGCTCACTCGGTACGGCGACCCAGTTCCTCCAGCGCGAGGGCACCGGGCCGAACCAGGAGCGCCAGGAGGGCCCGCATGCCCACCAGGTGGTGTTCGATCCGTCCGGGACGTACACCTTCGACGTCGACCTCGGCTCGGACACCGTCTACACGTCCACGCTGACCGCGGACGGGCAGTTGGAGGAGGTCGATCGGCTCCGCATCCACCCGGGCGCCGGTCCGCGGCACATGGTCTTCCACCCGCGCGCCGGGGCGGCGTACGTGATCAACGAGCTCGACTCGACGCTGACCGTCTGCAGCTACGCCGGCGGCAAGTTGCAGATCGTGCAGACCGCGTCGACGCGGCCGGCCGACTCACCGGGGGAGAACTTCCCGGCTGAGCTGCTGATCTCGGCCGACGGGCGGTTCCTGTACGGCTCGAACCGCGGCGACAACACGATCGCGGTGTTCGCGATCGCTGGTGATGGGTTGTCGGTCGAACTGGTGCAGACGATCGGGTCCGGCGGGGACTGGCCGCGACACCTTGCCTTCAGCAACGACGGGAGCCGGTTGTACGCCGCGAACGAGCAGTCGGACACGATCGCGACGTTCGCGATCGACGGCGACGGCAGACTGACCGCCGACGGCACCGCAATCACCTGGCCGAAGCCAGTCTGCATCCTCCCGTTCTGACGCACTGCGGCCGCCGTCGGCCGTTGGCCGGGTAGCAGGTGGCCGCTAGCCGGGTGGCACGGTGGCCGGATGGTGGGGTCGCCCGGTGGGCGGATGGTGGGGTGGCCCGGTGGGCGGAGAGCGGGGTGGCCGGGTCAGCCGGTGATGTCGGCGGCTAGTTTCTCGGCGTCCTGCTGGGTGAAGTTGCCGGCGATCTGGACCTTGCCGGCGGTGATCGGCGCGCTGACGACCGGCGCGCTCACCACCTTGTCGCCGACCACGATCGCGAGCTGGTTGCGCGGCGGTTCGCCCGCAGCCAGCTTCGTCGTGAGCGCACTGAACAGCTTCGCGCCCTCCGTATCCAGGGTCAGCTGGACGATCCAGTTCGGTCCGGGCTGCCCCTGGGCGGCCTCCACTTCCGACACCCGGCTGCCATCGAGCTCGACCTTGCCGAGCGTGTAGCGAGTCCCGTCCGCACCACACCGGATGTCCTCCGCCTGCGGACCACTCGACTGCCCGTTGCACGCTTGCGGCTCAGCGGACAGCACCGGACGGAACTGCACCGAATCCGCCGCAGCCGGCTTGCTCCCAGCGGCGGCCGTCGGCCTGTCATCACGTCCGCGCAGGATCAGCACCGTCGCCGTCGCCAGCACCGCGACCAGCACCAGACCCAGAACAATCACCAGCACCACCGGCCCCCGACTCCGCTTCGGTGGTACGCCGTACTGCGGCCCCAGGTAGGGAGTCTGCTGCGCCATGACACGCGATGCTACGGCCTCCGAGGCGCACGCAGGGTGGCCAACGCAAGGCCCGCGCCAGCGAGAAGTGCCGCGGCGAGGAAGCCCGTGCCGCGCCCGGAAGCGGCGGCGACCAGCCCGAAGCTCGCCGGACCAAGCCCAGCGGCCAGGTCGATGCTCATGCTGACGGTCCCCATCATCGCGCCGTGTTCGGCCGCCGGTGCTCGTTGCAGCGCCAGCATCATGATCGCCGGTGTGCCGAGGGCAACACCGACGCCCAAGAGCACAGTGCCTCCAACCAACCCTGGCACCGTCCGCCACCCACCCATGACCAGCAGCCCGATTGTGGCGCAGAGCAACGAGATCCGGACGCTCCGGCCGGCCCCCAACCGGTCGGGGATGCGAGCACCCACACTCCGGATCAATACGACGATCCCGGCGAACCCACCGAGCAGGAATCCGGCACTCGGCAGACCGAGGTCGAGCGCGTAGAGCGGCACGAAGGCGAGGAAACCCGCCATGCCCCACACCAACGCGAGCAGCAGGAGCGCAGGTACGACGGCTGCCCGCGGGATGAGCCCGACAGCCTCGGCGCTTGTCTCAACGGACGGCGCGCGAGTCTCGCCGACACACAGGGCGAGCAGTACGCCGATACCGGCCGAGCCCGCCGCGACCATCCAGACCGTGGTGAAGCCCGCCGTGTTGACGAGCACCTCACCGATCGGTGGGCCGACCGCGAGCCCGGCGTACAGGGAGAGGGAGAACAAGCTGATCGCCTCGCCGCGACGTTCTGGCGGCGCCAGGTCACTCATCGCCGTGATGGCGCCGACGAAGAAGAACGCGTCGCCGACGCCGGTGAGCAGCCGGAGCGCTGCGAGTGCGCCGATCGAGTCGGTTACGCCGTACGCGGCGACCGAGCCGGCGAAGATGATGCCGCCGCCGACCATCGCGATCGACCGGCCGCGCCGATCCACCAGTCGTCCGGCCCACGGACGCAGTACCAGCGCGGACAGGCTGAACGCCGCGACCACCAGCCCGACCGCGATGTTACCGCTGGTAAGTTCGCCGGCCACGTACCGAGGCACGGCCGGCACGAGCATCCCCTCGGCAAGGAAGTAGGCCAACCCGGCCGCACCGAGGACGACGAACTGCGGTGTGACGAGTCGAGGGACGGCGGAAGTCGCTGTACTCATGGCATCTCCTCCAGTCAGGCCCACAATGGCCATGCGGGCTCGCGCGGAGCATCGGTAGTTCTGCCCATCTCCGCGCGGAATGCTCCGAGGGGACCGGGGGAGGTGCGCCATGGCGGAGGACGATCTGCGACTCGCCGAGCTCCTCTGCGCGCTGTCGGTCACTCTCGACCTCGCGATGGCGGAGGCTCCGGAGAAGTCCATCCGCAGTTGCCTGGTCGCCACCCGGCTTGCGGACAGGCTCGGCGTCGACGACCAGCGCACGGTCTACTACGCGACACTGCTGCGCCACCTCGGCTGCACTGCCACAACACACGAGGAGGCACACCGGATGGGCCCGCGGGCGGGCGAACTCCGTCCGCTCGCCGAGCGCACCGATGTGGCCAACCGCCGCGAGTCACTCAGAGTCCTTCGGCAGATCGGCCAGGGCGCGGGCATCCGCCGCCTCCAGTACGTCGCCCGCACCCTCAGCGCCGGCGAGGACGACATTCTGCGGGCGATCTGCGAGGTCGGCAGCATGCTCGCCGACCGCCTGGGTCTCGGCCCGTCCGTGACCGAAGCGCTCTACCAAAACCTGGAGCGCTGGGACGGCACAGGTACGCCGAAGGGACTGGCCGCTACCGAGATCCACATCGCCACCCGGATCGCGGAGGTGGCGACCCAGGCCGTCATCTTCCACAGTCTGGGCGAGCCGGTCCAGGCAACGCTCACTCGGCGCCAAGGCACCTGGCTCGACCCGGAGGTGGTTGCCGCGTACGACGACTCCCTGCTGGCCGACCTCGCCGAAATCGACGTGTGGCAAGAGACTCTGGACACCGAGCCACGCCCCTGGTCACTGATCCGCCCGGACCAGCTCGACGACGTGGCCCGGACCTTCGCGTACTTCGTCGACCTCAAGTCGCCGTACCTGTTCGGTCACTCGACCGGAGTGGCCACGCTTGCTGACGAGGCCGCGCGGCTGATGCATCTGGATGACGCCGACCGGGCAACCCTGCGACGGGCAGCGCTCCTGCACGACCTCGGGCGCGTGGCCGTGCCGACAAGCGTCTGGGAACGCCCTGGTGAGTTGCGCCGTGCCGACTGGGAGCAGGTGCGCCTGCACCCGTACCGGTCCGAGCGGATCCTGGCGCGGTCCGCAGTACTCGAGCCGGTCGCCGCACTGGCCGCTCTCCACCACGAGAGGATCGACGGCACCGGCTATCCACGCCAGGTCAAGGGCGGCGAGCTGTCCACTGCGGCCCGGATCCTCGCTGCGGCCGATTGCTATCAGGCACTGACCCAGGAGCGGCCGCACCGGGCCGCGCACTCACCGGAGAGGGCTGCGGAGATCGTCCTGGCCGAGGCTGCGGCCGGCAGGCTGGATGCCGACTGCGTGAAGGCTGTGCTCGGAGCGGCCGGGCACCAGGTGCCCGGCCGCATGAGCCGTCCGGCCGGCCTCACCGAGCGGGAGGTCGACGTACTGCGTCTGCTCGCACGTGGCTCGTCCAATGCGGAGATCGCGCGCGAGCTGGTGGTGTCACGCCGTACCGCTGAGCATCACGTCCAGCACATCTACGGCAAGCTCGGCGTGTCCACCCGAGCCGGTGCCGCGCTGTTCGCGATGCAGCACGGCTTGTTCACACCGTGACGAGCTTCTCGAAGAAGAACTCGTGCTTGAGGAACGAGACGTCGTACTCGTGTCCCGGGAACGGCGGCAGGAGCTGGGCGGCCTGGAAGAGGCGCCAGCCGTCCTTCAGGGCATCCAGACCGGTCGCGTACGGCGGGACGTCGCTGTCACCCGTGGTCGGGTGGGTCGCACCGGTCCCGTCGTACGTCGACCAGCCGACGACTCGGGCGTCCAGCGCGGAGGACGCCAGGTAGAGGACCAGGACCTGCTGGCGGACCGTCTGCTGACCGGTCTCGGCGGGGGCAGCACTGGTGGCGGTCATGCCATCTCCTTCTTGGTGGCGTGCGGGTTCATGCTGCGCTGGGCGACCACCCGTTGCGGGCGGTTCGACACCCGGGTGACCCAGAACTCCGGGTCGAAGGTGTCGTCGCCGGTGAGCGCCTGCCACAGCTTGATCCGGTTGTACTTCTCCAGCCGGCCGGTGGCGTTCTCGTACCAGGGGAACGACTGGTCCAGCTCGCGTGCGACCTCCGGGTCGTACAGGTCCTCGAGGTTCCAGAGCCGGACCTGGCGGACGGTCGGGTTGAACCGGATCTTGAACATGTACCGGTCGATGGCGCTGTCGTTCTTGCGGCCGCCGTGCCAGATGCCGTGGTGCAGGAGCTGCACGGTGCCGGCCGGGCAGACCAGCCGGGTCTGGCCGAGCAGGTTCTGGTAGCGGCCGGTGTCGGACTCGTTGGTGCGGCGCAGGTGGCTGCCGGGCACGCTGAGCGTGCCGCCCATCTCGAGCGTCACGTCCTGCGGGTAATACATCAGCTGTACGTCGAACGCGTCCGGGCGGACGTCGATGATCGCGTCACCGTGCAGGTTCTGCGCCTCGCCCTCGTTCGCCTTGCGGATGTGGACGGCGTGGTGGTCGACGGTCGGCTCCGGTCCGACCAGGCTGTGGATCGCACCGGCGACCTCCGGCAGCTGCACCAGCCGCTGGACGAACTCGCTGTCCACGAACGCCTCCGACAGCGGAGTGCCGTACGGGACGCCGGGGATGCCGGCCTTCAGGACCTCGAGCGCCTGCTGGTTCATCTCGTCGGGAACGACGGCGTCCATCCGGAACGACCCGGTGGCCACGAAATGCGCCATCTGAACCGAGGTGAGCAGGTTCTTCTGATGCGGGTGGGGCATGAGACTCCCTCTCGGGGGTAGTGGTAACTACTCCACCAGGTTAGATTCTTTCCACGTTGCAACGCGTTGGTTGTGTTCACCAATGGTGGTAATTTCTCACCATGATCGAACTGCACCTGGCCGAGCCGCCGGAGGTGGTGAACGTCGGGGTGGGCATCCACGGGGTGCGCAGCCTGCGAGATGTGTTCCGGCTGCCGGACCTGTGGCAGTTGCATCTGTACTCGTACTCCGCCGACCTGACCGTCGCGGGTACGACGTACTCCGTGGCGGCCGGGTACGTCTCGCTGACGCCGGCCGGGTCGCAAGTGCAGTTCGACTATCGGGGACGGTCCGAGCACCTGTATGCCCACTTCCGGCCGGTCGTGGCGGGCGAGCCGTCGTACCTCCCCGTCGTACAGGACGCGGGCGCGGCCGCGCCGATGCTGTCGGACCTGCTGCGCCGGGCCGTCGAGGCGTCGCCGTCAGGATCGTCGCGTACGACGGCCGAGGTGTGGACCGCGTTGTGGCGCATCGTCGATCTGACCGCCGCGACCACCGAGGGCGACTCTCGCCACCCGGCGGTCGCCACCGCCATCGCCTACATCGAGGCCAACCTCGCCCAACCGCTCACCGTCCCCACGCTGGCCCGCCTCGCCGGCGTCTCGCACAACCACCTGACCCGGCTGTTCCAGGCCGAGACCGGGCAATCCGTCATCGCCTACATCCGCGGCCGCCGGATGGGCCGCGCCCGCCATCTCCTGGTCTCCTCGACCCTGTCGATCCCGGCCGTCGCCGCCTCGGTCGGCATCCCCGATCTCCAGGCCTTCAACAAGACGTGCCGCCGCGAACTCGGCAGCTCTCCGCGGGCCGTGCGTACGGCGGGGCCGACCGGCTAGGCGGAGTGGGTGGCGGGAAAGGCCGTCGCGACCCCCGCGGTCCGGCTGGTCACGCCGAGCCGTTCGTAGATGTTCTCCAGATGCTTGCGAACGGTGCCCTCGGCAACAAATAGCCGGTGCGCGATCTGGGTGTTGCTGTGCCCGTCGGCGACCAGGCGGAGCAGTTGCAACTGCCGGCTGGTCAGGTCCGGTACGCCGGCCCGACGGCGTTCGTGGGCGCGGCCGATCTCGACGATGTGAGGCCGGAGCATCGTGAGCAACAGCCGTTCGCGTTCGGTGAAGTCGCGGCCGGAGGCGCGGAACAGCAGCAGGCGACGGTCCTCCGCACCGCGGACGGGCAACGGGACGGTCATCTCATGGCGGATGCCACAGAGGCGGAACCACTCGCCGACGATCGAGTTCGCCAGTTTGCGCCCGGGCAGGTAGTCCGACACCTTCCAGACGGTGTCGTAGTCGCCGGTGCGCTGCGGCCGGCTGCACGCCTCGCCCTCCCAGTACGACCGCCAGAACAGCTCCTCCCAGTCGCCGTCGAGCTCGACGGTCTCGCCGGTCACCTCCTCGAGCCCGACGATCTCGCGTTCCAGCGGGCGGCTGCGCTGGAACGTGATGTCCTCGGCCGGGATCAGGTCGGCCAGTGCGCGCAGCAGACCGCGCGGGAAGTACTCCTCGGGGTCGGCCTCCCGACCTCGTTCGACGACGTCCAGCAGTTGGCGCAGGTCTCGTTCGGTGACGGTCAGCTGGCTCCCCATGACGTGCCCCTCCCCTCCCGTCAGGCTAGGCCTGGTCCGGCGGTTTGCGAATACGTCGAACGTCGTATGGCCGCAGGCGGTCCGGCGCGGTGATGGTGGCGGTGGTGGGGGCGGCGTCGTGCTGTTCCGTTGTTCGAGGGGGAACGTCATGAGGTCGCTGTTTCGTCCGGCCACGCTGCTGATCGTCGGGGCGCTGGCACTCACTGCCGCTGGTGTGTCGCCAGTGCCGTCGGTGGCGTCTGGTCCAGCGAGCGCCGCTGCCTCTGCGAGCGCCGCGCCGGTGCTCGACTGGAGCCGGATTGCCACCCAGACGATCGTGGCCGGGCGCCCACCAGCCAGTTCCGAGGTGCTGCTGGGGATTGTGCACATTGCGATCGCCGACACCGTGGCCGGGCTGGGACAAGGGCGGCCGTTCCGGTTCGCCGTACGACCAGATCGGGCGGCGTCTGCCGCAGCTGCGGTCGCCACCGCGACGTACGACGTACTCCGGGCTCGGGTGCCCGCGCCGGGGCTGGACGGGACGTACGCCGACTACCTGGCTGGTGTGCCGAACGGGCGAGCGAAAACTCGCGGGATCACGCTGGGCCGGTCGGTGGCGGCCGCCGTACTCGCGTGGCGTGCGGGAGACGGGTTGGGCAACACAGTGCCGTACAAGCAGCCCACACCAGGGCCGGGAGTATGGGAGCCGACTGGTCCGACGCCTCCTGTGGACATCGTCCTCACGAAGGTCCGACCGCTGGCTCTGCGCTCTCGAGCGCAGTTCCGGCCCGACGGTCCTGACGCGTTGACCAGCAAGCGCTACGCGCGTGACGTTGCCGAGGTGGCCTCACTCGGCCGCAAGGACAGTACGACGCGCACCGCCAAGCAGACCGAGGCGGCGATGTTCTGGTCGGAGCAGACTGCTCAGCAGTGGAGCAGGGCGCTGCTGCAGCTGGCGGCTGATCGACACCTCTCCCTGTCCACGGCAGCGCAAATGCTCGCGCTAGTGCACGTGTCCGCTGGTGACTCGGTGATCGCGTGCTGGGACGCCAAGTTCCACTACCTGTCCTGGCGACCGGTGCACGCCATCCAGCGCGCGGACACGGACGGCAACCCGCGTACGCAGGCTGACCCGACCTGGCAGTCCCTGCTGAACGTCAACCACCCGGAGTACCCGTCCGGCCATGCCTGCTTCACCGCCGGCGCGGCCCGTGCGCTGCAGGCGTTCTTCCACACCGGCAACCTGCGTGTGGTGATGAGCAGCGTGGTCACCAACACCACTCGGGTGTACCCGGACCTGTCCGCCGTACGCAGCGACGTACGCGAAGCCCGCATCGTCTCCGGTCTGCACTTCCGCCACTCCATGGACGACGGCGAGATCCTGGGCACCCAGGTCGCCAGGTGGATCGCTGCCCGGCATTAATCCGTCGCCGGTGCCCCGCCTGCGGGCTAGCGTGCAGAGCATGTATGAGCTGATTCCGGTCGCACAGGCGCCGCAGTACGACGAGGAAGCCGAACAGCGCTTCGCGGAGGAGTGGCCGGAGTTCATCTTCCACGACCTGGAGGTGCGGAAGTACATCGATCGGCGGCAGGAGTACTTCCCGGAGTGGGAGTTCTATCTGGTGTCCGACGACGAGCGGCTCATCGCAGGGTGCTGGGGTGTGCCGCTCGTGTGGGACGGACCGTCGAGGGTCTTCCTGGTGGGTTCACGGATTCTCTGGTGCGCTCGGTTCTCGGGTACGAGGAGGGCGTCGTACCGAACACCTTCGTGCTGATGGCGGCCGCCGTACGCTCCGACGAACAGGGCCGCGGCCACGCCGGCCGGGTCATCACCTCCGTCCGAGACCGCGCGGTCGCCGGCGGCCTCGCTCAGGTGATCGCCCCGGTCCGCCCGGCGCTGAAGTCGAGCTATCCGCTGACCCCCATCGAAACCTTCATGACCTGGACCCGCGAAGACGGCCTCCCCCTCGACCCCTGGCTCCGCACCCACGTCCGCCTGGGCGCTCAACTGTTGGCGCCGGCGACCGCGTCCCAAACCATGACCGGCACCGTCGCCGACTGGGAGAAGTGGACCAAGATGCCCTTCCCCTCCTCCGGCACCTACACAATCCCCGCCGGCCTGACAACGCTCGACATCAACCACACCACCGACCAAGGCCTCTACACAGAACCCAACGTCTGGCTCCGCCACGCCTAGCTCATCGCGAGAGCGGCCAGGCCCTTGGTGAGGATGCCTTTGGTTACTTGGAGGGCGTAGGCGTTGTCGGGGCCGGTGATCGCCTGGTCGGCCCAGCCGAAGACGTCTTCGAAGGCTCGGACGTGGCGGTAGTAACGAACCGCGTCGTCGTCGATGGTGTGGGGTCCGTAGCCGG
Organism: Kribbella pittospori; assembly: GCF_004331465.1. Lineage (GTDB taxonomy): Bacteria > Actinomycetota > Actinomycetes > Propionibacteriales > Kribbellaceae > Kribbella > Kribbella pittospori. The sequence continues at coordinate 437,703 of NZ_SJKB01000008.1, read as the reverse complement.
TGAGGAACGCCTCGAGGTGTTCGGGGCGGGTTGGGCCGACGTCGCCCATGCCGCCGAGCATGAACATCAGGTCCTGCTCACGCGGCGCGAGGATCACGTCGTCCCAATCGATCAGGTGCAGGTCGTCGTCGACGAGGACGTTGCCGAGATGCGGGTCGCCGTGGCAGATCACCCGGGGACCGGCCGGCTCCGGGGGCCGCGCGGTCAGCAGGTGCGTGATCGTGTCCTCGTGCTCCTTCCAGACCGCCCCCAGTTCCTCCTCGACCTCGTCCTCCGGCGCCTGCGTGGCGAGCCGCGTCTGCAGCTTCTCGGCGATCGCTGGGATCCGCGCGTCGATGTGACTGTGCTTGGGCAGCGCATCCCGCAGCCTGGGCGGCGGCTCGGAGTCATGGACCCGCCGGAGGAGTACGCCGTACGCCGTCCACTGCTCCTTCGTCAGCCCGGTCTCGGCCGCGCGTACGCCATTGATCCACGGCGTGATCGTGAGCCGCTTCTTCGCGTGGACGCTCCACAGGCCGCTGTCCGTCGTACGGATCATCTCCGGCACACCCGGCAGCCCGCTGTCCGCCAGGAACGCCGCCACCTGGTGGCCGGTGTTCGTGCCGGCGCCGCTCCACTTCACGGCGTACGTGTTGGTCGCCGTACTCGCCTTCCACACCTGCGCGGCGATGTCCGCCCCGTGGGCCACCGGTGAGAGTTCCACCACATCCAGACCGAAGTCCTCGGCCAGCCACCGCCGCATCAACGTGTCACCCACGCCCGCCAGCATGCCCGGCAACCCCCCGCCCAAGCGACCCGATTACCGGGCATGACCCTCAGGCCCTTATCAGGCTGGCGTCGCGCTGACGCGTGACTCGACGGCGTCGTACCGCGGCGTCGTACGGAGATCTCAGCGGTAGTTGACGAACTGGACGGCGAAGTCGAGGTCCTGGCCCTTGATCAGCGCCTGGACCGACTGCAGGTCGTCGCGGCTCTTGCTCGAGACCCGCAGTTCCTCGCCCTGGATCTGCGCCTTGACGCCCTTCGGCCCCTCGTCGCGGATCAGCTTGGACAGCTTCTTCGCGTTCTCCTGGGTGATGCCGGCGCTGATCGAGGCGTTGATCTTGTAGATCTTCCCCGACAGCTTCGGCTCGTCGGTCTCGAGGCCCTTGAGCGAGATCTGCCGCTTGACCAGCTTGTCCTTGAACACGTCCAGTACGGCGTTCACCCGCTCCTCGGTGTTCGCCTGCATGTCGATCGCCTCACCGGACAACTTGATCCCAGCGTCCACGTTCTTGAAGTCGAACCGCTGGCTGATCTCCTTCGCCGCCTGGTTCACGGCGTTGTCCACCTCCTGACGGTCGACCTTGTTCACGATGTCGAAGGAGGACTCCGAAGCCATGGGCACATCCTTTCCGATTTGCTGTCAGGGGCACTGTCTGTTGTATCGTCTCCCACGCCGGTTCACGAACCAGCACCACCCTGGCGGGTTGCCCGAGCGGCCAAAGGGAGCAGACTGTAAATCTGTCGGCGTATGCCTACGCAGGTTCGAACCCTGCACCCGCCACCAGCAAGCTAGCAAGCGCAAAGTGGCCCGTGACCTGCGGAAACGCAGATCACGGGCCACTGTCGTATCTGGGCCCGGTGTCCGGTGGTGTCCGGTCAGGACCGGCGAGCAACGGCCCTGTGCGCCCTATTCGTGCCCTTAGTTCTTCGGAGTCGGTCCGGCCTCGTCCTCCTCCGTCGCGGCGATCAGCCGCTTGAGGGTGTGCTGGTCTGGCCGTCGACGCATCCGGCGTAGACCTCCATCGCCATCTTGACCGAGTTGCCTGCCCACTCGGCTGCCTGAGTGGCGGGTACGCCGGCGTTCAGTTGGAAGGTGATGTCGGCGTGCCGAAGGTCGTACGGCCTGCCCGCAGGAACGGCTTGAGCAGCGGGCCTCAGACGACACTTTGGCCGTCCCGGCTTGTCAACAACCCGTCCGCCGCGACGTTCGCGCGGGCGTCGGCACCTCACCGGGTGCGTCATCACGAGGCGGATTAGCTCGTCGTCTGAGGCCGATCCCCTTCGGGATGTTGCGTTTCCCGCGCAGAATCGAGGCGAGAGGTCGACCTGGCATCCGGGCGCACGGGTACCGGGTTCGTGGACGTCTCCCAGCACGAAGTGGACGAATGGAACGCCGGCCAGTGGGTCGCCGCGCTGGATGCGATACCCCCGTTCGTACCCGGCCCGAAAACATAGGATGGCCGGGAATTACTCAAATGCTTGGATTCTGCAAATTTCTCCGTTGCAGATGCGCGCCCTTGTGGAAGCGGAGTTGGTGGGGGGAGTCTGGCTGGAAGAGGGGGCGGCAGCCGGCAGGCATGGTGAGACGACGGCTCCGGCTCCCGGCCGACCGGGGCCGTTGCAGCAGGGGGAACCATGTTCAGAAGAATCATGATCACGGCGCTGGCGTCGATGCTGGTCGCCTTCATCGGTACTGGCACCGCGAGCGCTCAAACCGTGGCGGTTGACGATCCTGTCGGAGACGCGGGCAATCCGAACACCCAAAGCCTGGGCAGCGAGAAGGAGCAGGGATACTTCGATATCGTCCGGGCCGAGGTCTCCAAGGAGTCTGGAACCTTTGCAATGACCATGCGGCTGGCGGCTCCGGTGCCGGCAGCACCCCCGCAGCCAAACGGTGCGTCCGGGATGTTCTTATGGGCCTTCGCCCTGGACACCCAGCCAGGCTCGATCGCGGGTTATCTGTACCCGCCAGGTCAGAAAAACCGGTTCGAGTATTTCGTTCTGCTGAGCTGGGACGGCATCGCATTCCGAGCGTTTGTCATCGATCGGACGCCGCTCCCCTCGGGTGGAGAAGCCGTCACCACTGACGTTCCGTTCTCGTTCAACACCGCGCGCGACGAAGTACGGTTCGTCATCAATCCGGCATTGATCGGCAACCCCGCGACGTTCGAGTGGCTGTCAGTGAACGCGCTCCGGAAATCGCATTTCGGGTCATACGGATTGCAGGCTCTCGATTTTGCCCCTGACGCCGGAACCACGACCTGGCCGTAGGCGGAGACCATATGCCGCCGGCCACGCCCAGACTAACAAATTCGATCTCTGGAACCTCGAGGTACGTAAGCTCGTGGCGGGTGAGCGGGTCATGAACGTCTGCAATCCCCGGTGGTCCGGCGGGGTCGTCGGCTCTGGTGCTGACGCACTCCTGGCGGGCGATACGTCGATGCATGACTTGGTTGTTGTTCCTCGGCCGGTTAGCCCGGCACTAGTTGGCGGCATGGCAGACATTGTGTCGCGCGCTGGGCGCTCAAGCTCATTCAAGGCTCGGCATCCGTACGGCGACCGGACACGGATCGGCGTACCCGGAACCGCACCCGGAGCGCTCAGAAACGGCAGAGCCTCGGTGCGACTGCTGAGACGAATCAGACGGCTATCTGCACGGCTTCGTGCCTGCTATCGAGATTCCCGAGACTCGTGAGGCGACGTCGGGCCTACACATAATCCGGAGATCGCAGGCTGGATATCGAGACCCGTCGGCCCTGGTCGTGCCCTCGCGCCGGCCGGGAACGGCGTTTTGCCTGGTCAGGGCCCAGATTGTGGGCTGGGCTGTAAATCTGTCGCCGTATGCCTACGCAGGTCGAACCCTGCACCCGCCACCCGCACGAAAAGAGCCCCTGACCTGCGGAAACGTGGTCAGGGGCTGCGCCGAGGGCCAGGCTAATCGGTGTGACGTTGGCGGCAGTGGGTTTCGAGGAGCGCGCGTAGTGGCGCGGGTTCGGCCGTGACCAGGCCGCGCTTTGGCAGGACGAGGATCGCGGCGCCGAGTCGCTCGGACGCGCGGAGTACGAACGACCGGTCGGTTTCGACGTACCGGAGGTAGTTGGACCAGGCGGCTGTTTCGCTTCGGCTTGCGCTGGTGAGACTTAGGCCGGTGTCGTCGACGGTGGCTCGGATGGGCTCGGACAGCCACGGATTCCCGCGCATGATCAGGCGCACCTGCCAGCGATACATCCAGCGGGCGGTGACAAGGAACCGGAACAGCAGCAGGCCGATCACGATGGCGACGGACACCGCCAAGGCGAGGGCTGCGACGTCACCCGCCGACAGGGCCCGGGAGTCGCGAGACGCGAGGAGGACCCCGACGACGGCCGCGGCGATCAGTAGCGGGACCAGCCAGGGACGACGAACGTGGCGTCGGTGGGCGATGAAGCCATCGAGCCAGTCGTCCTGGGTGAGGGTGTAGCTGAGTTCGACCGGGCCGACGGTGACCTGCTCGGATGACATGAGAGCGCAGTGTACTTACGGCGGTGACGATCCTTGGCCAGAGGAGGCGGGAGCCCGGACGCGACGTCGAAAGCGGCTGCGCGTGGTCGGGAGCAGTAAATCTGGCGACTTTTGGTAGGCCCCTCGCGAGAATTGCCGGCGTGGATGAGGTTGAGGTTGTCGTCGCGCATAGCGAGCGGACGACTCTGCGCGTCGGCGACATGTTCCTGAAGGTCGACGCTGATCAGACGCGCTTGGACGTCGAGGTCGAGGCGATGGCCATGGTGCCGATCCCGACTCCGGAGGTGCTGTGGCGGAAGCCGCATGTGCTCGCGCTTGCTGCGGTGTCGGGGACAGCGCTCGGCGTGCTCGGGGAGCCGTCGAGTGCGTCCGCGGCGGCGTGGGCTGCGGCGGGTGCCGCCGTACGGACGTTGCACGATGCGCCGCTGCCGCCGTGGAACGGTAAGAGCATCGACGAGCTCGCAGCGCACCTCGACAGCGAATGCGAGTGGCTCATCGCCAACGGCGTACTGCCCGCCGACCTCGTCACCCGGAACCGCGAGATTGCCGAGGTAGCGCTCCGGCCGTGGAAACCGGTGTTCACGCACGGGGATCTGCAGATCACCCACATATTCGCCGACGGTGACGAGGTCACCGGCGTGATCGACTGGTCCGAGGCGAGCCAGGGCGACGCGATGTTCGACCTCGCCATTCTGACGCTCGGACACGAGGAGCGCCTTGCCGACCTCCTCGCCGGCTACGGCACCGACGACGTCGATCTCGACGTGATCCGCGCGTGGTGGTCGTTGCGAAGCCTGGGCGCATCGCGCTGGCTCATCGAGCACGGCTTCGACCCAGCCTCACCAGGCTGCGAGTTCGAGGTCCTGCGATCCCAGCTCTGACGGCCACTACCGACGGAGCGCCGCGCCATACCCCGGCATACTTCGGGGAATAGCGGTGGGTCAGGCTGGAGTTGGCTGTTACGTCGGAGTGTGAGCGCGAGAGAGAGCAGGCGATGAAGCCCACTGAGTTTGTGAAGGTGAATGGTCAGTTCTGGGGGGAGCACCTCAAGGGGGTGGGGGAGCATCTGGCCGGGAGTCACCGGAACGAGCTGCCGGGGCCGTTGCTGTTTCCGCGGATGATGGTGCTGACGGAGACGCCGGACTGGAACATCGTGGAGCTGGTCGGGGTGAGCCGGGAGTACCGGTCGCTCGAGGTACGGCGGCGGAAGGCGGCGAGCGTCGAGGAGTACTTTGGGCTCGGCGACGGTGCAGCGGTCGTCTCGCTGCCGGGGGAGAACCTGTTCAAGGACGCCACTGTCGCGACCGAGGTCGGCCGGCGGGAGCTGGTGGATCGGTTCCCGGGTGCGGACAAGATGATCGGCAACGAGTTCGTCGGGCCGGGTGAGCAGCTCCTGCAGTTCGCGCCGGGCAACTACTCGCTGTTCGACCGGGTCCTGCTCGTACACACCGTCGGCGCGTCGATCCGGGTCCACTGGACGTTCTTCGCGCTCGCGATCCACCGGTCCGAGCCGGCCGACAAGTACCTCGCCTTCCTGCGGAACTACGCCCAGGCCGCGGACCACCTCGACCCGATCGGCACCCTGAGCGTGCCGGTGGGCGACCTGGACCTGAAGGGTTCCCCGTTCGCCAGCACGTACCTCGGGCACGGCCTGCCGGACTCGACCGTCGACCAGTTCCTCGAGGACAACGAGAGCATCCTGCTGTCGGCGTTCGACGCGACCCGGCTGATCCGCCGGCCGTTCCTCGAGCGGCAGGAGGACGGCGACGCGCTGCAGCCGGACTTCATCCTCGAAACCGCGGACGGCAACCACATCGTCGGCGACCTCGGCCTCCCGCTGCTGGAGGGCAAGAAGCACCACCGCACGACCTCGGTGCACGACGGTGCGGTCGCCCTCGCTCGGTACGCGGACTACTTCACGTCCCCCGAGCACCGTGCCTTCGCCCAGACGAAGTACGGCGTTGAGGTCAGCGACCCGCGCAAGCTGCTGGTGATCGGCACCCAGGACACGGTCAACCCGGCCGACGTGACCGACGCCGCCGTCGAGATCGTCGACTACGACACCATCCTCCGACTCCACCTGGCCGCGAACTCCTGAGCGGCTAAGGTCCGGTCCCGTGGAGTACTTCGTGTACGGACGGGACCGGGTCGGTGGGTACGACGTCAAGGTGAACCTCAACGAGGAGCACTGGGCGTTCATGGATCGGTACGCCGAGGAGCTCGTCGCCCGTGGTCCGACGCTGACCGCGGACGGCGAGGAGACGACCGGCAGCCTGCACATCGTCGATCTCCCGGACGACGAGGCCGTCAACACCTTCGCGTACGACGAGCCGTACTACCGCGCCGGCGCCTTCGACTCGATCCAGATCCACCGTTTCTGCAAGCACGTCGGCACCACCATGTGGGACTTCGCGAACGCCGTCGAGGGGTACAACCGCTACCTGGTCATCACCCAGGACGAGCCCCGGCCGCTCACCTCACCGCACCTCATCATGTACGGCGACCTGCTCAGTCTCGACGCCGGCAAACACCTGGGCCGCGCTGCCCTCGTAGAAGCTCCCGAGCCACAGGCCGCCGCAACGCTCGTCGAGGCACCCGACGCCGAAGTCTTCCCGTGGGAGTTCGGCGGCCGCCGCTGACCTCACCACCCGTCGGGCAGGTGCTCCACCACGGCCTCGACGATGAGCCGACCATCCGGTGTGTCGACACCCAGCGAGGACGCCGCGTGGTCGAGTCCCTCGAACTCCAAACACACACAGTCGATGCCCCGGAGCACCGGCTTCAGGCGCCGTACCCGGTTGATCGCCTTGTCCGCGGTCCCGACGTACACGATCTTGGTGCCGGTGAAGCATCTGAGCTCGTGGTGCCAGTCGTGGGATCGGTACGCGCGCCAGAACTCCAACGGCGGCCGGCGTAGCCGAGGCTCCCGTTCCATCCGGCGCATGTCGCCGTCGGTCGGGATTCCGATCGGCGCGACCCCGCCCATGACGAGGCCCGCCGCGCGGCTCGTCGTCCGCGCGACCATCGCCGCCATGCAGGCCGGCTGGGAGAAACCCCACACCACGAACCGGTCGATGCCCTCGTGGTCGAGGACCGCCAGCACCTGCGCGCCGATGCTCCCGAAGTCGTACTCCGCCGGCCGCTCACTCGCGCCGAATCCGACCGGATGCACCTGCACCACCCGGAACCGGTCGGCAAGCCAGTCGGCCGGCCGAAAGTCCCGCGGTCGCCGGTTGTTCCGGATCAGTACGAGGGCCGGCCCGTCACCACTCACCTCGTAGGCGATCCGGGCCCCAGCGCGGACGACCTCGGGCACTCAGGCCTCGGCGACGATCTTCTGCAGGGTCGCCGCGAGGGTGCGACGGTCGGCCGCGGTCAGACCCGTGGTCATCGCGTCGATGCGCTCGGTGAAGCCTTTGTGGGCGTCGTGCGCCAGGGCGAGGCCGGACTTGGTCAGCTCGATCTGGCAGGCGCGACGGTCGGTCGGGTTGGGGATCCGGCTGACCAGGTCGCGGCGTTCGAGGCGGTCGACCATGCTCGTCAGGCTGGAGCGTTCGATGCTGAGGATGCGGCTGAGCTCGGTCATCCCGAGCGGCCCGCCGAGCAGGACGCACAGCAGGTGGGCCTGCTGCGGGGTGAGGCCGAGCGGCCGGCTGGTCTCGGCGTACAGATCCTGCAGCACGTGCATCGTCTGGACCAGTGCACCGGCCAGGTCCGCGTCCCGCGCTGTCGTTGTGGCCATGCCCTCATGGTAGTCCGGTCAGCAAACAGTTTGCAGGCCTCATAGTTCGTAGCGCTACTATTTAGGCCTACGAACTATAAGGAGACCTCATCATGACCCCCAAGTTCGGCTACGGCTCCCCGGCCGGCGTCCGCGACGTCACCGCCCTCCTGCACCTGGCCACGCAGGCCGACCGGGACGGGCTGGACCATGTCTCGGTCTCGGACCACCCGTACGTCGCCGACCTCCTCGACGGCTACGCGACAATCGGCGTACTCCTCGGCCGGACCCAGCACCTGTCCGCGTTCGTCAACGTCACCAATCTCCCGCTGCGCCCGGCCCCCGTTCTTGCACGCACGGCGACCTCCCTCGCCGCACTGTCCGACGGGCGGTTCATCCTCGGCCTCGGCGCGGGCGGCGCCTGGGACCGGATCACCACGATGGGCGTACCGGGACTGCGGCCCGCCGAAGCGGTCGAAGCCTTCGAGGAGGCGATGCAACTCCTCCACGCGATGTCCGACGGCGGCCGACCCGAACCGACCAAGCACTACCCGATCGGTCAGCTCGAGCCGGCGAACGTTCCCGCGCCGCTCATCTGGACCGGATCGAACGGCCCGAAGTCGCTCGCCGCGACCGGCCGGCAGGCGGACGGCTGGATCCCGGGGCGCGCCGCGGACTGGCTGAGCGACCGCTACCACTGGTCCCGCCCGATCATCGACGAGGCCGCGCTGTCGGTCGGCCGCAAGCCGTCCGACGTCGCCACGATCTACAACTTCCCCGGCGCGCTCACCGCGTCGCCGGCCCGCCGTGCCCGCGATGACGAGGGCCGCTGGATCGGTGGTTCGCCCGCGCAGTGGATCGAGGAACTCACTGGCGCGATCCTCGAGCACGGCGCGGCCGGGTTCACGTTGTTCCCGCGAGGCGCCGACGCGTACGACGTCCAGGTCGCGCGGTGGGCGCAGGAGGTAGTCCCCGCAGTACGGGCCGCGGTCAGCCAGTCGACGTCCTAAGGCGTCAGCCCAGCGCGGCCAGCTCCGCAGGCGACAACCGTATGGCGCCGGCGGCGATGTTCTCCTCGAGATGGGCAGGGTTCCCGGTGCCCGGGATCGCCAGCACATTCGCACCTTGATGCAGAGTCCACGCGAGCCGGATCTGTTGCGGCGAGACGCCGTGCTGGGCGGCGATCGCCTCAACAGCAGACGAGTCCTCAGGCGTCGCGCCGCTCTCACGCTCCGCGCCGGCGATCGCGAAGAACGGGACGTAGGCGATGTCCCGTTCAGCGCACAGCCGGATCAGCGCGTCCTCTTCACGGCGCAGATCGATGGCGTAGCTGTTCTGCACGCACACCACCGGCGCGATCGCGAGCGCCTCGTCCAGGTGGTCCGCACGCACGTTCGACACCCCGAGCTGCCGGATCAGCCCGGCGTCCCGCAGGTCAGCGAGCGCTCCGAATCGGTCCGCGATCGAGTCGGCGCCCGGCTTCTTCATGATCCGCATGTTCACAACGTCCAGGCAGTCGAGGCCGAGCTGGCGCAGGTTCGTCTCGACCTGCGTCCGCAGCTCGGCCGCGGTCAGCGCATGGTAGAAACCACGCTCAGGGTTCTCGCCCGGCCCGACCTTTGTCGTGATCACCAGCTCATCGGGGTACGGCGCCAACGCCTCGCGGATCAGCTCGTTGGCATACCGCGCCTCGCCGTCACCGACCCTCAGCGTCCCGCCCGGCGAACGGTAGAACGCAGCCGTGTCGATGTGGTTGACGCCAAGCTCGACCGCCCGCCTCAAGACCCGGATCGCCACCTGACGATCGGGGTTAGGGGTGATCCGCATGGCGCCGAAGCCCATCCGGTTGACGGTGACGTTGCCGAGCTTCCAGGTGCCTGCGGCATCCGCGGTGGTCATTCCTCGATCGCTCCTCGAACTGCGCGTAGATGTTGCCGGAAAGTCAGTGAAGGATCAGTCGCCCTCGCTGTCAGGTACTCCGCGAACCGAACCTGCTCCCGCAACGACCGGCCGGCCCGGATCTCGCCCGCCTGCCGATGCTCGGTATCGCGAATGGACACGGCCAGTCCAGTCACCTCGTCCACGCTATCGGCCGGCACAAAGACCACGCCGTCCTCATCACCCAGTACGACGTCGTCCCGGCTCACCGTCCAGTCACCGATAGTTGCCGTGGACAACGCATCATCGGGTTGCGGGTCGAGCCGCAACGGCCCGGTCGGCATCGCCCCGAGGCTGAACACCGGCAGCCCGATCGCAGTGATGTCGACCGTGTCGCGATGCAGTCCCCAGATCACGATCCCGGCGAGTCCGGCGGCCTTGGCCTCGAGTGCGACCAGGTCGCCCACGCACGCCTCGTCCCTCCGCCCGCCGTTGTCCACAACCAGTACGTCGCCGTCCTCGGCCGACTCGAACGCCTCCAAGAAGACGTCAACACTGCCTACATGCTGCGCCGGCAACACGCGCCCAGCCACCCGGCCTCCGACCACAGCCGTCAGCGACGCGGTCCGCACAGGCACCCCGGCCCGAAGACACGCGTCCGCGACATGCGCTGACGTCAACCCTTCGAACAGCATCCCCAGGCCCCTCTCAGTCGACTCCTGAGGACCTTATCCGGTCACTCGGACAAGAACGCGATGATCTTCGAGAGCGACGGATTGTAGTCCTCGCTCGAGGTGTCGACCGTGAGCGCCGGAACCGGCAGATCGACTGCCTGGAAGGCGTTGTGGGTCCGCAGCCGCGCATCGGCGCTGATCTGCGCGTCCTCGTGCGCGGTCCGTTTCGGGTCGGTCGCCGTACGCGCGGTGATCCGAGCGAGCGCGACGTCGGCGGGGACCGTGCAGTGGATGATCCGCAGCTCGGCGCGGTTCAGCAGCGGGGTGAGGCCGGGACTCCAGATCCGGTCCTGGAACGCGGCTTCGGCCACGATCGTCGTACCGCGGCCGACCAGCAGGCCGATCACGTCGAAGAAGGTGGACAGCGTCCGCATCGTCAGTGGATCACCGGGACCGGGTACGAACCCGGGCGTCGCGTGCACCATCCCCTCCTTGATCTCGTCCCGGCAGATCGCCGGACATCCGATCGCGGCGGCCACCCGGTGCGCCAGCGTCGTTTTCCCGGTCCCCGGCGGGCCGCTCACCACTACGACAAGAGGTTTCGACTGCACCGCCGCACCCTAGCCACCCCCGGCCGCCGCTCGCACCAGGATTCCAGCAGACGTCACCGAAAAGTGTCCGTGGAGGCCGCTAGCGTGTGGCCAGAACAGCTGAGTAGTCAGGGGGTGACAGTGGACGGATGACGACCTATTCCGCGGTCCGTACGACGGGCATCTACTGCCGGCCCGGATGCGGGGCGAAACCCCTGGCGGAGAACATCCGGACCTTCGAGCTCGCTGCGGCTGCGGAGGCGGCCGGGTACCGCGCCTGCCTACGCTGCCGGCCGTACCGGGTCGCGGGGACCGTGCCGGACGAGGCGCCAGAGCTGGTCTGTCGCGCCGTTCAGTTGATCATCGCCGGGGTGCTGGACGAGTCCGGCGAGGTGGCGCTCGGCGCGAGGCTCGGGCTGTCGGCGCGCCATCTCCGCAGGTTGTTTCACGAGCACCTCGGCGTCACGCCGGACCAGTTCGCTCGCTCGAGACGGGCCCACTTCGCGCGCAGACTCCTCGATGACAGCGATCTGTCCATCGCGGACGTCGCGTTCGCGTCCGGTTTCGGGAGTCTGCGGCAGTTCAACCGAGCGATGCATGAGATCTTCCGGGCCTCCCCACGTGAGCTCCGCGACCGCCGGCGTCGCACCGATCGCCTGGTCGCGGATGGTGGTCTGGTGTTGCGGTTGCCGTTCACCACGCCGTACGACTGGGACGCGGTGAGTGCGTTCCTCGCGGAGCATGCGATCCCCGGCGTCGAGTCCGTCGAGGATGGCGTCTACCGCCGGACCATCTCCCTCGACGGCGATCCCGGCCTGCTCGAGATCGGTCCCGGCGGCCCGGATCACCTGCTGCTGCACGCACATCTCCCGTACTGGGAAGGTGTCATCCACGTCGTCGAGCGGGCCGCGCGACTCGTCGCGGTCGAAGCCGACCCTGGCGTCCGCATGCCGGGCGCATGGGGACCGTTCGAGGTCGCGGTCCAGGCGGTCGTCCGCGATCAGCTCCCACCCGAGGATGCGTACGACGAACTGCGCAAGCTCGTCGAGGTGTACGGCGTACCGGTCGCGGGGCTCGGCCACGGACTGACGCACGCATTCCCGGGACCCGAGGCGCTGACAGAGGCCGAGCTGGTCGGGCCGCTGGCGCGGGCCGTTGCTGAAGGCAACGTCGTGCTCGACCACGACGCCGGGATCGGTTCGTTGGAGTCCGTGCCCGGCGTCAGCGCCAGCGCAGCCCGCCAGATCGTGGTGCGGCTACACGGGCACCGGAGTAGAGAGTTGAGCTTGCCGAACTCCGCCGCGGTGGACAGCGCCTCGTAGGTGCCGCTCGTGAGCAGTTCCTTCGCCGCAGCCGTCGCCAATCCGTAGGCGCCGGCGGTGATCGCCGGCCCGACACTGATGCGCGTGACCCCAAGCGCGGTGAGCTCGGCAACCGTCGGCGGACCCGGCCCGACCATCACGTTGAGCGGCAACGGCGACGCAGCCACCAGCTCGCGAATGGTCGGGGCATCCACGACACCCGGGACGAACAGCACGTCCGCGCCGGCCTCGGCGTACAGCTTGGCGCGTTCGATCGTGCCGCTCCCGTCGCCGAACAGATAGGTGTCCGTCCGCGCGTTGATGACGAGCTCGGGGGCAACGGCCCGCGCAGCGGCGATCCGCTCGGCGTGCAAGGCCGGATCGATCAGCGAGCCACCGAAGCTGTCCTCCAGGTTGATGCCAACAGCGCCGGCTTCGATGACCTCGGCAACCGTTGCCTCGACATCGCCGTACCCGGACTCGACGTCCGCAGTCACCGGCACCGACACTGCCGCGACGATCGCGCGGACCGCAGCGATCGCCGCCGTACGGTCCAACCCGCCGGCATCCGCGACTCCGGACGCCCACGAGACACCCGCACTCGTGGTCGCGATCGCAGCAGCCCCAGCCGCCTCGATCGCCCGCGCCGACCCGGCATCCCAAGCATTCGGCAACACCAACGGCGGCCGCTCATGCAACGCACGCAACCTCCGAGCCAACTCGCTCACAAGCTCACCACCAGTTCATGATCGATCTCGACGAACTCCACGATCAGCCCGGCGAACTTCCCCGCGATCAGCTCCCGGTACGCCGCCGACCCGGTGTGCGCGTCGTACGCCGCCTGATCCGCGAAGTGCTCCACGAAGAGCAGATAGTCCGGGTTCGCCGGATTGCGATAGACCCGGAACGACAACGTCCCCTCCTCGGCCCCCGGTCCCACCGGCGCGAACTCCCGCACCAGCTCCTCGGCCGCCGCCTGATTGCCGTCCTTCAACTTGATCGGAAACACCTTGGCCAGCACTTGATTCCTCCTGAGTCCGACTGAACAACCCAAGCGTCGCCCGCCGACCAGCCCCGGGTCTGGCCAGATTCGGCCATCTCCATCCATCCAATATTCGAGACAATATGTCTCATAAAACAAGATTCTGGGTTAGCGTGAGAATTGTCGGTAGAGGGCAAAGGAGCCTGGGATGAGCAACGTGTACACGCATGGGCATCATGAGTCGGTGTTGCGGTCGCACAGTTGGCGGACCGCGGAGAACTCGGCTGGTTACCTGCTGCCGCATCTTCGGCCGGGGATGGCGTTGCTCGATGTCGGCGCAGGTCCCGGCACCATCACCGCTGACCTGGCGAGGCTGGTCGAGCCGGGACCGACCACGGCCCTCGAGGCGACGGACGTGGCGCTCGACATCACTCGCGCGACCTTCGCGAAGCTTGATGTCGACGTGGAGTTCGTGGTCGGCGACGTGCACGCGCTGGACGTTCCTGACGACACGTACGACGTCGTCCATGCGCACCAGGTGTTGCAGCATGTGTCGGATCCGGTGCAGGCGCTCCGGGAGATGCGGCGGGTCTGCAAGCCGGGTGGGATCGTCGCGGTCCGGGACTCGGACTACCACGGCTTCACCTGGTATCCAGAGCTGCCCGAGATCGACGAGTGGATGGAGCTCTACCAGCGGATGGCACGCGCAAACGGCGGCGAACCGGACGCCGGCCGGCGCCTGCTGAGCTGGGCCCTGGAGGCCGGCTTCGAGAAGGTGGACGCGACGGCGAGCACCTGGACGTTCGCCAACCCGGAGGATCGCGCCTTCTGGGGCGGAATGTGGGCGGACCGCATCCTCAAATCGGCGATGTCCGATCAGGCTCGCCGGGCAGGCGTGCCGGACGAGACACTCACCTCGATCTCAGCGGCCTGGCAAACCTGGGCGGCCCAACCCGACGGCTGGATCGCCATCCTCCACGGCGAACTGCTCTGCACCGCCTGATCAAACGGAAGAACGCTGGCGGGAGACCTCGTACAGAACGGCGGTGGCGGCGTTTGCGGCGTTGAGTGAACTGGCCGAGCCGGTGATCGGGATCCGCACCAGTTGGTCCGCGGCCTCCCGCCACCCCGCGCTCAGCCCGTTCGTCTCGTTCCCGATGAGCAGCAGGGTCGGCTGGGTGAAGTCGAAGTCGAACACGTCCACCGACCCGTGCTCGTCGGTGCCCACGACAACGATCGGTACGTCGGCCGAGCGTCGTACCCACTCGAGCACTTCACGCTGCGACGGCGCGCGTACGGCGGGAATGCCGAACAAGGACCCGGTGGTCGCGCGGACCGCCTTCGGGTCGTAAACGTCGGCGGCGTGCCCGGTGACGATCACGCCGTGCGCACCGAACGCGTCGGCGGACCGGATGATCGACCCGATGTTCCCCGGCCCGGTCGGCCGGTCGAACACGACGCCGAGGAAGTCCGGCCGCACCGGGATCCGGTCCAGGTCGTCCGGGGGCAGCTCCAGCACCGCGACAAGCTCGGGTGAAACCTCGTCCTTCTCGCCCAGCTCGGCCAGCAACTCCGGCGCCATCGCAACGCGCTCGACGGCCGGCAACCGCTGCAGCAACTCCTGAGCCCAGCGGGACAACGGTCGTGAGGCGTCGGTGATGACCGTCCGCACCGGCCACCCGTTGTCCACGGCAAGCGATATCGGCCGGACACCCTGGACCAGGAACTCGCCCGCACGCTGCCGCTTGGTCCGGTTGGTCAGGGACGCCTGCCACACCTGGAACCGGGCATTCCGCGAGGAGATCCGTTGCACGCCCCCACCCTACGGCGGAGGCGCAGTGGACTCGCGCACGATCAACTCGGGCCGGAAGAGCAGCGACTGCCCCTGCGACGGCCCGGGGTCATCCAGCCGCGACCGCAGTTGGCTGAACGCGGCCGCCGCCATCTCACGCATCGGCTGCCGCACGGTGGTCAGCGTCGGCGCGTACAGATCCGCCAGCACGATGTCGTCGAACCCCACGACCGACACATCCTTGCCCACCTCGAGCCCACCGTCGCGCAGCCCGCGGCAGACACCAAGCGCGCACATGTCGTTGATCGCCACGATCGCGGTCGGCGGCTCGTCCAGCGCGACCAGCTCCGCAGCCGCCGCACGGCCAAGCTCCGACGCCTCGACATCCCCGAAGTCGTCAGCGCCGCTCCCGGTCGGCGCGCGCAACGCCTCCGCCGGATCAAGGCCGGCCTGCTCCAACCCGGCGACGAAGCCGCGGTACCGCTCCTTGCGGTTCACGCTCGCCAGCGCCCCGGACACGTACGCCAGCCGTCGGTGGCCGAGATCCGTCAGGTGCTGTGTCGCCAGCTGGCTGCCGACCGCGTTGTCGACGCTGATGCTCACCAGCGACGCCGGGTCGCCGGCCTGCGACGTACGGTCGAACGCGACCAGTTGCAGTCCGCGCTCGACCAGCGGCATCACATGCTCGAGCGACGGCAGCGACGAACAGAGCACGACCCCATGAACGCCGTCCGCCCAGAGCTCGTCGATGTAGTCGCGTTCGCGGCGCGGATCGCGCTCGGAGTTGCATAGCAGCACGTGGTAGCCCTCGGCCAGCGCGGCCGACTCGATGTGTCGCGCGAGCGCGCCCCAGAACGGGTTGCCGACCGAGGGGACGACGAGGCCGATCGTGGTGTTGCGGCCGGTGCGCAGTTGCCTGGCGGCCCGGTTCGGCCGGTAGCCGAGCTTGTCGATCGCCGTCTCGATCCGCTGCCGCGTCTCCGGCAGCATCCGGTGGTTCCGCCCGTTCAGCAGGTTCGACACCGTGCTCGGCGAGACGCCCGCCTCGGTCGCGACCTGCTGGATCGTCACCTCACCCATGCCCACCCGCGCATTCTTCCTCACCGTTCACCCCGTGCCTGCCGGATCGCAGTGCAACGATGCATCACCGGAGGCTGAAAGTCGAGCGATAGCGGAACCGGCCCGACCTCTTGACGATCGCGGAGAACGCTTCCTAGCATGCGGTGCATCGTTGCACCAGTCCGCATCAGCTCCGCCGCGCCGATTGGTAGATCGTTGCACCACTCCTATCCCGCAGCACCACGAAAGGCGCGCCATGGAGTACACCCGCAGATCAGTCCTGTCGGCCCTCGGGCTCGGCGCGTTCGCCGCCGCCACCGGGTGTTCCGCGGCGCCGTCCGGCGACGGCCAGGCGGCCGCCGACGGGCCCGCCGAGGGTGAGATCACGCTGCTCACCCCGATCTACGAGGGCAGCACCGGCAAGCAGTTGCTGGAGGGCAAGCTGCTGCCCGCGTTCAAGCAGAAGAATCCCAACGTCACGGTCAAGGTCGACTACACGACGTACGCCGCGCTGAACGAGAAGCTCACCACTGGCCTGGCCGGCGGCCTGATGCCGGACGTGGTGATGCTCGGCGTCGGCTGGATCCCGCCGTTCGCGCACAAGAAGGTGCTCGCCGCGCTGCCCGACGACCTCGGCAAGCGCTTCGACTATGAGGACCGGGTGCTCGAGCCATGCCGGTACGACGGGAAGCTGTACGCGCTCCCGTTGATCCTGGACACCCGGATCGTCACCTATCGCAAGGACATGTTCGCCGAGGCCGGCATCAAGCAGCCGCCGAAGGACTGGACCGAACTCCGCGCCATGGCCAGGGAACTGACCCGCGCCGACGGGTCCGGCAAGCTGACCCGGGTCGGGTTCGATCCGTTCTCGATCGATCTGCGGCAGTGCTGGGAGACGTTCCTGTTCGCCAACGACGGCACGCTGTTCGACGAGTCCGGGCAGCAGGTGAAGTTCAACGACGACCGTGGCGTCGAGGCGTTGCAGCTGTTCCTCGACGTGATCAAGGACAAGTCGGGCGACTACTCGTTCAAGTCCGCGGCGGGTCAACCGAGCACCCTGGCGCAGGGCCGGTCCGCGATGATGATGGCGAACAACTCGCTGTGGGTGCAGTTGCAGGAGCAGACGCCGGAGTTGCTCAAGGAGGACAAGGTCGGCGCGTTCATGCTGGCCAACCGGGTGCCCGCGATGTTCCAGGGCGGCACCTTGGTGTCCCGCTCGGCAACGACCAAGCACGCCGCGGCGGCGCAGGCGCTGGTCGAGTTCCTGGGTACGCCGGACACCATCCTGCCGACCGCTGCGCAGCGTGGCGCGGTGCCTGGTGTGCAGGACCTGCAGACGTCGGACTACGTGAAGAACAACGGGTTCGTGAAGCTTGCCCTGGGCAACATGGACAAGGCGCGGTCCGAGGGTGGTACGCCGGCGTGGATGGAGATCCGGGAGAAGATCAAGACCACTCTGGAGACCGCGGTGGTGGGCCAGCGGACCGCCAAGGAGGCGATCGACGAGCTGGCGAACCAGAGCAAGGAAGCGATCTCCCGCCTATGACCGAAACGATGGTGCCGGAGCGGGTCAGCGAAGTCGTCCCTGGTCCGGCCACCAACCAACCACGCCGCCTGCTGCGCAGCCGGAGACGTGCCGGTCTGCTGATGGTCGCGCCCGCCTTGCTGCACGCACTCATCTGGATCGGCATCCCGTTGGTCGCGGCTGTCGTCCTGAGCTTCACGTCGTACGACGTACTGACGCCGCCGCGGTTCGCCGGGCTGGACAACTTCCGCGATCTGGTGCACGACGACGTGTTCCGGCGGGCGGTGCTGAACACCAGCGTCTACACGTTCTTCACCGTCCCGGTGGCGATGACGATCGCGCTGCTGATCGCGCTGATGCTGAACAGCAAACTGACCGGCAGGGCGATCTTCCGGACCGCGATCTTCATCCCGCAGGTGACCGCGACGATCGCGGTCGCGCTGGTCTGGCTGTGGATCTACGACCCGCGCAGCGGCCTGGCCAACGCGATCCTGTCGTTCCTCGGCCTGGACGGACCGAACTGGCTGTCCTCGACCAGTTGGGCGATGCCGGCGGTGATCGTGGTCGGCATCTGGCAGGGCATCGGACTGAAGATGCTGATCTACCTGGCCGCGCTGCAGAGCCTGCCGGGCGAGTTGTACGAGGCGGCGTCGGTGGACGGGGCCTCGAAGGTGCGGCAGTTCTTCAGTCTGACCGTGCCGTTGCTGAAGCCGGCCACGTTCTTCGTCTTCGTCACCTCGGTGATCGGCGCGTTCCAGTCGTTCGACCAGGTGTACATCCTGACCGACGGCGGTCCGGCGAACAGCACCACGATGATGACGTACGAGATCTACAAGTCCGCGTTCCGGGAGTTCCGGATGGGCTACGCCTGCGCGCAGAGCCTGGTGCTGTTCGCGCTGCTGCTGATGCTGACGCTGGTCAACCGGCGGATCACCGGAGGTGACCGTGGCAGTCGTTGACGGAGTACGCCGGGTTCGGGCCGGCCGCATCGCGCTCTACCTGACCCTGGGCGCGATCTCCGTGGTGATGATCGTCCCGTTCATCTGGATGCTGCTCACCTCGGTGAAGACCCCGGCCGACATCGCCGCCTTCCCGGTCCGGATCCTCCCGACGAAATGGGCCTTCGGCAACTACGCGGACGCGTTGCGGGCCGCGCCGTTCGCGACGTACGCGCGGAACAGTTTCGTCATCGCGGCTAGTCACACCGTGCTGAACGTGGTGATCGCCTCGATGGCCGGTTACGCGCTGGCGCGGTTGCGGTTCCGGGGCAGCCAGCTGATCTTCCTCGGGTTCGTGGGTGCGCTGATGATCCCGACGTACACGAAGATCCTGCCGGAGTTCCTGATCGTGCGGTTCATGCCGCTGTTCGGCGGCAACGACATCACTGGCCAGGGCGGCACTGGCTGGCTGGACACGTGGTGGGCGCTGATCATCCCGGGCGCGGTCAGTCCGTTCTCGGTGTTCCTGTTCCGGCAGTTCTACCTGGATCTGCCGGTCGAGCTCGAGGAGGCGGCGCGGCTGGACGGCCTCGGTGAGCTGGGTATTTATGCCCGGATCATGACGCCGCTGGTGAAGCCGGCGTTCATCACCGTCGCGCTGCTCACCTTCGAGGGGTCGTGGAACAACTTCCTCTGGCCGCTGCTGGTGACCAAGAGCGACAGCCTGCGAGTGATCCAGGTCGGACTCTCGGTGTTCCGGACCGAGAACGACACGCAGTGGGCGTTCCTGATGGCAGGTACGACGCTGGCCACGGTGCCGATGGTGGTGCTGTTCCTGATCGGGCAGCGCTACTTCGTCCAAGGGTTCGCGACCGCGGGTATCAAATGACATCGAGCGAAGGAGAGGGACCTATGACCGAGGAACTGCAGGGCGCACGGGCGCTGGTGACCGGGGCCGGGCACGGTATCGGCCGGGGGATCGCGCTCGGTCTGGCGGCGGCCGGGGCGGACGTGGTGGTCCACTACGGCAAGTCCGCCGACGCGGCCGCGCAGACCGTCGCCGACATCGAGGCCCTCGGCCGGAAGGCGATCGCGGTCGGTGCCGACGTCACCAGTACGGCGGATGTCGACCGACTGCTGGACGAGACGGTCGGATTCCTCGGTGGGCTGGACGTCCTGGTCTGCAACGCCGGTCACCTGATCGGCCGGGTCAAGGTCGAGGAGATGTCCGACGAGCACTACCAGCAGGTCGTCGACGTGAACCTCGGCGCGACCTTCCGCACCTCCCGCGCCGCGATCCCGCACCTGGCCCAATCGGCCAATCCGCGGATCATCACGATGGCCTCGCTCGCCGCACACAACGGTGGCGGTCCGGGCTCGGTGATCTACGCGGCGGCCAAGGCCGGGATCCGCGGCTTCACCAAGGGCCTGGCCAAGGAGCTGGGTCCGCGAGGCATCACGGTGAACTCGGTCGCACCCGGCTACATCGCCGAGACTGCGTTCCACCAGACGTTCTCCACCGCCGAAGCCCAGGCGAAGATGGTCGCCGGTACGCCGATCGGCCGGGCCGGCCAGGTCGAGGACGTGGCGAACGCGGTCCGGTTCCTGGCGCTGCCGTCGTCGGGCTACCTGACCGGGATCACCATCGACATCGACGGTGGCACATGGCCACGCTGACCGGGCATCCGCCGACCGAGCGCGGTGGATGGTGGCACCAGTACGTCTGTCCCGCCCACGGCGTCGAACTCGACCACGTCGCGTTCGAAACCGGTGAGTTTCCGGCCGGCGGCGTACCGTGCGCGTACGGCTGCCGCGTCGACACCGAGGCGGTGCGCGGCGCCTGGCGGGTGCTCGCGCATCACTGGTGGGCGAGGCACATCCGCCTGCTGTCGTACGACGGTGGTGGTGCTGAGCTGCTCACGT
This sequence comes from Kribbella pittospori, assembly GCF_004331465.1. Taxonomy (GTDB): domain Bacteria; phylum Actinomycetota; class Actinomycetes; order Propionibacteriales; family Kribbellaceae; genus Kribbella; species Kribbella pittospori. Next base: position 417,054 of record NZ_SJKB01000008.1, on the reverse strand, counting down.
CGTACGCGCGGTTGTACCTGGAGCTGACGAAGTCCGGGGAGCACGAGCAGGCGCAGGGATGGATGCAGCGCGGGCGACTGTTCCACCAGGCGCTGACCGATGCGGTCTGGGGTGTGCCGATCGCGCATGCGATCCGCAACCTGGCCGGACGGGCGGAGCTGGCCGAGACATTGCCGATGCTCGACGACATGGTCGACGGGGCGCGGCGGGCTCGCGACGCGATGGTTGCCCAGGACAAGTTCTCCTCGAACTACACCGCATGGTTCAACGCGTTGGGCACGACGGCCGGCCAGGCTGCGGCGGCGGTTCGGGGTGAGCCGTGGGACGGCGAGAAGGAATGGCTGACCGGTGAGCACGGTCAGTTCGCGCATCTGCTGGTGGCGACTGGGGAGGACGGCTGGGAGTGGGAAGCCAGCACGTACTACCACGGCTTTGTGCTCCGCGCGTATCTGCTGAGCCTTCATGGTGCCGACCCGGCGCAGGTCCCGGATCGGCTGGAGGCGATGATCGCTGCGCTCGCCGGGATCGCCACCGACGGCGGCATCCTGCCCGCGCTCCACGACGGCCCGTACCGCCGAGCGCCGCTCGCCTTGGAGTGGCTCGAGATCGTCGCCCTGGCCCGGCAATTCACCGCCAACCACGGTCTCGACGCTGTCGCTGCGCATGCTCGCGCTGAGGTTGGTCCGGAGTACGACGGTCTTGAGGACAAGTTCGACGGGTGGTTCGACGGGCCGCCGCGGTCGGGCTCGAAGCGGCCGCTATCCATCACCTGCTCGTACGCCGTGGTCCGGGCAGGTGGGATCCACGCGATCCTCGACCACGGCCCGCACGGCGGATCGCACGGGCACCACGACAAGCTCGCGCTCTATCTCTATGGCAAGGCCACGCCGTGGCAGCCGGATCCCGGGCAGGTGCCGTACGGCCATGCGCAGTGGCGGCGTCACTACAAGTCCGCCGCAGCACACCCCACCATCCGCATCGACGGCCTCGAGCCGGACGAAGCAACGGGCACGCTCACGCGGGACGAGAACTCGGTCACGGCCGAGCTGAGTGGCTGGTACGAGGGTGTGCACGCGACCCGGCAGGTGATTGCTGGCGACAACTACTTGGTCGACGTCGTCCGGGTGACCGCGGATCGGGAGCGGGAGATCGTCCTGCAGTTCCGGCCCGACGTCGACCTGAGCGTGGACATCCGGCCGGGCGCGGTGCACACCACGTGGGTAGGCGACGAGACGTTGTACGGCTACCACGTTGGCCCCGGAGTGCCAGTGACTTCGCCGGGACCAGGTCCGGCCGACGACCCGCAACGGGTTCGGCCTGCTCTCGACTGGACTGTCGTAGGCACAGCGGCGACCTTCTGCTCCGTCTACTCGATGACAGCCGTAGCCGTCGAGCTGACCGCCGACGCGGTAGCGGTCGACGGACACGTACACCGGATCGGAGATCGCTGATGCTGATCGAGCACCGCCTTGACGACCTGCGAGATGGGCTCGAGGGCCGGCATACCGTCCGGCGGCGTCGGCTGCGCGAGCAATGCGACTGGTATCGCACCCAGACGCCTCCGACCGAGCATCCCTCCGCGAGCATCACGTACTTCGGTCCCGCCGCGGCGAACCTCGCGCTGGCCTACCGGCTGACCGGCGACCCCGGCTACCGCGCGGAGGCCGCGCGCTGGATCTCCGCCGCGATCGGCTTCCCGCACTGGGGCAAGGCGCACCTGCCCGACCACGACCTCGACGCGGGTTGGTTGCTGCACGGGTTGTCGCTCGCGTACACCTGGCTCGGCGACGACTTCGTGCTGGCCGACGAGCTGCGCGCGAAGCTGGAGTTGCAGGGATCGCGGCTGTACGAGTTCGCCGTCGAGTCCGAGGGTTCCTGGTGGAGTTCGTCGTACTGGCAGAACCACAACTGGATCTGCTACACCGGGCTGGCCGCCGCTGGGTACGCGCTCGGCAAGACCGAGTGGACCGAGCGGGCGAAGGCGAACTTCGCGACCGTGATCGACCTGCTGCCCGCCGATGGCTCCGACATGGAGGGCGTCGTCTATTGGCGGTACGGCGTTCCGTGGCTGGCGACGTACCTGGATCTGCTGCAGGACCAGGAGGGTCTGGACTGGTGGGATCGCTGCAAGTTCTTGGCGAACACCTTCTCCTACCGGTTGCAGCAGTGTGCGCCGGGATTCGAGGAGAACATCGATCACGGCGACTGCCATGACCGTCGCAGCGGGCACAGTGTCGCGCTGTACTACAAGCTCGCGTCCGCCTACCGGATCGGCGAGGCGCAGTGGCTCGGGGATCTGGTCGCGGATCGCTTCTTCTGGCGTGAGGCGTACGCGAGTGGCGTGAAACCGGGTGTCATGCCAGAGGCCTACCTGGAGTTGCTCTGGTACGACGAATCGGTGCAGCCGGTGTCGCCACGGGAGAGGGCGCCGTTGTCGGCGTACTTCCCGGACCTCGGGCTGGTCACCGCGCGGACCGGATGGGACGACGAGGCAACGATGGTGTCGTTCAAGGCTTCTCCGGGTGGCGGACACCGGGCCTGGGAGACCTCGCACCGGCTGGACACCGAGCGCGGGTGGGACACGTTGAGCGCCGGTCACCATCATCCCGATGCCGGGTCGTTCGTGCTCACCTCGCGCGGGTCGTTTCTGGCGGTCGACGAGGGATACAGCAACCGGAAGCGGGCCGGGGACCACAATCTGATCCTGGTCGACGGGCACGGGTTCGCCGACGAGGACCGGTACCACGTCTACAAGGGTGTGCCGTACGAGCGGCAGGCGCGGATGGTCGACGTACTGGCGTCCGACGGTGTCGCTCACGGGACAGCTGAGATCGCGGCGATGTACCCGGCCGAGTTGGAGATCACCCGGCTCGATCGGACGCTGGTATTCACTCCGGCCGGGCGGGTTGTGCTGCTGGATCGGTGCGCTGCTCGCTCGCCCCGGGACTGGACGCTGCTGCTGCACGCGGACTGGCCGCTCATCGTCGGCGAGGACATCGTGATGCGGTCCGGATCCGCACAGGCGTGGGTCCGCCTGCACACCCAGCTGACGGTTGAGACCGCCGTCACCGAGGTGGAGGCGAATCCGACGTCGAGTACGCCGAGTCTCCGGTTGACCCGGACCATGCACACCCTGCGCGCCACTGCGGAGCGTCGTACGACGGCGACCATGCTGACGACGATCGAACCGACCTCGGCGCTGCTGCCGGCGCCGGCGAGCGCGCGCCGGCTCGACCTCGTCCGGGGCTTCGGGATCGCGTTCGACGGGGAAACCGTTCTGTTGGCGGACGACGACGGGGTGATCGAGGGCGAGGGGTTCCTCGAGAAGACGAAGGTCGTGATCCACTCCGCGGCCGGGAGGGTCTCGCTATGACTCGGCGGGCGCTCGACTGGCTCGGCTGGCTGGCCAGTCCGGTGCTGGCGGGTTCGGCGTTCTCGATCCTCTGCCTGGGTGTAGTGACGTGGTTGCCGGCTCTGGCCGCGGTCGGCTTCGCGCTCAACCGGTGGCGGACGGACGGCGACACCCGGTGCTTCACCGGGGTGTTCACCGGCTGGCGACTCTATTGGCGTCCGTTGCTACCGCACTCCATTCTGATGACGATCGCAGGTGTGGTGGCCGCCAGCAACCTGCGGTTCCTGGCCGGCAGCTCGGGACCGGTCGTCGTCGCCCTGTTCATGATCCACATCGGTCTGGTCGCGGCCGCGGTCACCTACCATCTCGCGCTGGCCGTCGCTGCCGGTCGTGACCCATCCGGTGCGGCCGCTGATTGGCGTCGTACCGCGTTCCGGCTGGCGTTCACCTCCGTGCCGCGCGGCACGGCCTTGCTTGGCGCGGCCATTGCCGCACCCGTCTTCTCGCTTGTCGTTCCGGCAGGCCCACTACTCCTTGGCGCCACCGTCCCAGTGCTGATCGGACTGTTTGTCGCCGATCACGCGTAGCCGCCCCACAGAGGAGGACCACCATGTTCAGAGCCGTCCCGATCCTGCTTCTCGGCGCCGCGCTCGGGTTCCCCGCGATCCCGGCACACGCCGCCTCCAACTACTACGTCTCCCCGTCCGGCAGTGACACGAACTCCGGTACGACGTCCGGTTCGCCGTACGCCACGATCCAGAAGGCGCTCGACACGGCACCGCGGGGAGCGACCGTACACCTTGCCTCCGGCACCTATCTCCAGGATGCGGTGACGACCCGATCCGGTGTCACCGTCGCAGGTCCGTCGACCGCGGTCGTCAAGGGCGCGGGCAACTCGCGGATCTTCCAGATCCAGCACGACGGCGTGACGCTCGACGGGTTCACCATCGACGGCCTGTACGGTTCGTCGTCCAGCGAGTCCGGCTACCGGGACAAGCTGATCTACGTGATGAGTACGACGGCCGGCGACGGCGTCGGCGGGTTGACGATCCGCGATATGACGCTGAAGAACGCGGGTGGCGAATGTGTGCGGCTGCGCTACCTGATCACGAACGCCGACGTTCACGACAACACCGTCGGGCCGTGCGGCGTCTACGACTTCAAGTTCGACGGTGGTGGGAAGAACGGCGAGGGGATCTACCTCGGCACCGCGCCGGAACAGCAGGGTGAGAACGGCGCGCCCGACGACCAGCCGGACCGTAGCCGCAACAACCGGATCCACGACAACACGATCGCGACCGACGGCAACGAGTGCGTCGACGTGAAGGAGAACTCGACCGCGAACGTCGTCGAGAACAACGACTGCACCGCGCAGAAGGATCCGGAGTCCGGCGGGCTGGACGCCCGGGGGAGCGGCAACACCTTCCGCAACAACACGATCCACGGCAACACCGGCGCCGGCGTCCGCCTCGGTGGCGACACCGAGACCGATGGCACCGACAACAACATCTACGGCAACACCATCACCGGCAATGCGGCCGGCGGCATCAAGTTCATGCGCACGCCTCAGGGCCAGGTGTGCGGCAACACGATGTCGGCCAACACCGGTGGCAACTCCGTCGGTACGTACGCCGCCGACTTCAACCCGACCGACCCCTGCTGACTGAACTCAATGAGCCCGTCTTCGTCTTCGGCGCCGCTTGAATCGAACGAAGCTCCACAGGATCAACGCGGGTAGCCAGAGCAGGAGTAGCCACGGGCCGCGCCACCAGCCGGAGCCGCCGTCGAGCTCCGGCTGGTCGCCGGCCACGAACGGCCGCGCGGACGCGGACCAGGCCAGGAAGGCGTCGCCGATCGGGACTGCCCCGAACAGGTAGCGCTTCGTCTTCAGGCCGCTGATCGGCAATCCGAGCAGGTCGCCCTCGCGGGCGAGCCGGTCCGCGAGCGGATCGTGCTGGACCCGGGCGGTGCCCATCGTGACCACGGTCGCGGACAGACTGGTCCCGAGGATCAACGGACCGGAGTCGACATCGCCCTTGCCTTCCGTACCTTTCGGATACTCCCGAACGCCGATCCCACCGACGAACCGATCCCGGAAGATCTCGTACTGCGCCCTGGCGAAAGCGGGATCGATCTCCACCAGGAACCGCTGGATGATGCTCTGCGACGACGCGCGCGCACCGGTCGTCACCGGCGCGACCTGGTGCGGGATCAGGCCGGTCCCCGGATCCAGCTTGGTCTTCACCGCCGCCACCCAGTTCGTCGCGATGCGGCCGAACCGGGGCGCCACCAGGTCGTCGTACAGGCGGAGGGAGGCGATCGCGACGGCGGAGTCGACCGGCCAGGCCTGACCCGGATACGCTTCCAGATAAGGGGTTTTCGCGGTCCGGAACGCGGTCGCGATCTCGACCGACGAACTGGTGAATTCGTCGAGCTCGGCCGCGTCGGAGTGGTGGAGGGCGATCAGTCCGCCGCGCAACCAGTTCGTCCAGCCCGCGTGGAAGACGCCGTACCGCGGCCGCAGCGACGCGTCGAAGACGGCGGTCCCGTCCGGTGACTCCAGCCGGTTGAGCGCCCACCGCGCTTCGGCCGCCGCGTCGACGGACCGCTCCGGATCGGCGAGGCCGACCTGGACCCAGGTCAGCCCGTAGAGCGCGTTGAGGAAGAAGTACCCCTCCGGGAACTGCTTCTGCGCCGCGTGGTCCGCGCCACCCTCGATCTCGGCACGCAGGAACGCCAGCTGTTTGACCACGCCGCCGGTGGGATCGGGTCGAGGAAGCACCAGGCGCGCGGTGCCCACCCCCGCCACCAGGGTGGCGATCACCGCGACGCCGATCACGAGCTTGCGCAGCACCCGCATTAAACTAGAGGAAACGGGCAACCAACGGCGGACCTGTGGGCGACCATCCGGTGACCGGACAGCTCAGGTACCGAGCGTCGACTCCCGCGTGACCAAGCGTGTCGGTAGCGCCATCTCGCCGGGGTGCGGTGAGCCGGCGATGGCGTCCAGCAGCAGGTTGGCGGTACGGCGACCGAGCTCCTCCAACTCCAGGTCGACCGTGGTCAACGGCGGCCGGCTGGCCAGAGCCATGACCGACCAGTTGTCGTAGCCGGTCACCGCGATGTCGTCCGGCACCGATCGGCCGAGCTCACGCAGGCGGTCGCAGACCCCGCGGGCGATCTGGTCGCTGCCGCACGAGACCGCATCGATCTCGGGGTTCGAACGCAGCAGTACGTCGACCGCGTGCCGGCCCCACCGCTCGCTCCACTCACCGTGCATCGGCTCGCCGACGAGCGAACTGCCCGCGGTCGCAACCGCCGCGGCGGCGCGGACCTGCGCACTGTGGTGCGTCGCCGGTCCGGTGATGTGCGCGATGCGCCGACGGCCCAATGACAACAGGTGCTGCACGGTCGAAGCGGCGCCGCCATGGTCGTCCACGATCACCGAGATGTCGGCCGGATCGGTCGAAGGGCTGAACGCGTACACGACCGGGATCGGTACGTCGATCGGCGCGCGCGGCTCGGTACGTCGTCCGGTCACGATGATCCCGTCGACGCGGCGGGACACCAGCGAGCGCAGATAGTGCTGCTCACGCAGGGGGTCGTCCCGGGTGTCGCACAGCACCAGCGCCATCTCGCCGGCGCTCAGTGTGTCCTCGGCGCCGAGCATGATCGGGATGCTGAACCGGCCGGAGCTGTCCGTGGTGATCAGCCCGACCGTGAAGCTGCGCCCGGACGACAGTGCGCGACCACGGCTGTCCGGCGTGAACCCCAGTTGCTCGGCGGCCCGGCGTACTCGCTGTCTGGTCTCCTCGCGGAGTTGGCCGGTGTCGTTCAGGGCCTTGGACGCCGTACTCGTGGAGACGCCGGCCAGCGCGGCCACATCCGTGATCCGGGGCAGCGAAGGACCGCGAGACGCCATCGGCAACTCCTTTCCGAACTTTCCGGAAACAGTACCTCATGAAGCTCCACTTGACCGGATTTCGCCAGGTCTGAGGGCTTGACCAGACTGCCGAAGCTCTCTAGCTTCATCAAGGAAAACGTATTCTGGATTTTCCGAGCCGCCCCTCCCAGCCTCCCAGGAGTCACGCCCTATGAGCGCTACCCCGGACGCAGTCAGAACGTCTCGCAGCCCGGCCGCCGGCATCCGCGGCCGTTGGCTCCCCGTCGGCCTAGCCGACGCGAAGATCACCGGCGGCTTCTGGTCGCCCCGCCAGCAACGCAACGGCGACAGCGCCATCCCCAGCGGTCAGGAGCAGCTCGAGAAGGCCGGGAACCTGCAGAACCTCCGGCTCGCGGCCGGCATCGGCGAGGGCGAGGCGATCGGCCCGGTCTTCGCCGACTCCGACGTCTACAAGTGGCTCGAGGCCGCCGCCTGGGAGTACGGGCGCAACCCGAGCGAGGAGTTGCTGCAGCGCCAGCGCGATCTCACCGCGATCGTGGCCGCGGCCCAACGCGAGGACGGCTACCTCGACTCGGTCGTCCAACTCCGGTACGGCGACGACGGCCGCTACAAGCAACTCGTCTGGAGCCACGAGCACTACTGCGCCGGTCACCTGATCCAGGCCGCCGTCGCGCAGGTCCGCTGCACCGGCGACCGTGAACTGCTCGAGGTGGCGATCAAGCTCGCCGACCATCTGGTGGCGACGTTCGGCGACGGCAAGACCGTGGACGTGGACGGCCATCCGGTGATCGAAATGGCCCTCGTCGAGCTGTATCGGGAGACGGGGACGGCGGCCTACCTCGACCTCGCCCGGTGGTTCGTCGACGCCCGCGGCCACGGGATCATCAAGAACCACGGCCACGAGCCGGCGTACTTCTCCGACCGGGTTCCGGTGCGCGAGGCAACCACCGTCGAAGGTCACTCGGTCCGCGCGGTCTACCTTGCTGCTGGGGCGACCGATGTCGCGGTCGAGACCGGCGACACCGAGTTGCTCGAGGCACTCAAGCGGCAGTTCGCGCACATGTGGTCGACGAAGACGTACGTCACCGGCGGGCTGGGCGCGCGCTGGGAGGGTGAGGCGTTCGGCGACGAGTACGAGCTTCCCTCGGATCGCGCGTACGCCGAGACGTGTGCGGCGATCGGCGGGATCCAGTGGGCGTGGCGGATGCTGCTCGCCACCGGTGAGGCGTCGTACGCGGATGCGATCGAGCGGATGCTCTACAACGGATTCCTGGCCGGGGTGTCACTCGCCGGGACCGAGTACTTCTATGTCAACGCGCTGCAGTTGCGCGGTGGAGCGCACGCGGACAACGGCCGCAGCCCGGCGCACGGCCGGCGCGGGTGGTTCGACTGCGCGTGCTGCCCGCCGAACATCATGCGCACGCTGGCCAGCCTCGACGGCTACCTCGCGAGCACCAGCGACGGCGCGATCCAGATCCACCAGTACGCCGCGGGCACGCTCACCGTCGGCGATGTCACGCTGACCGTCGACACGGCGTACCCGTGGGACGGCGCGGTGGGCATCACGGCCAGCGGTCCGATCGCGATCGAGCTGCGGATCCCAGCGTGGGCGGAGGGAGCGACGGTCAACGGGAAGCCGGTGGATGCCGCCGGCTATGCACGCGTGGATGCGGCGGCGGGAGACGTGATCGAGCTGAAGTTGCCGATGGCAACCCGCGTCGTCGGAGCAGATCCGCGTGTCGACGCGGTGCGCGGCTGCGTCGCTCTGGAACGCGGTCCGCTCGTCTACGCGGTCGAGCAGGCCGACCAGCAGGCGAATGTCGATGGTCTGCACCTGTTGCCCCAGGCCTCAGTTGCCGCGAGCCACGATGATCAGTTGCTCGACGGTGTCACTGTGCTGAGGACCCGCGGACGAGCCGGCACCGGTCATCGTGACGCCGTCTGGCCGTTCGCAACCGACAGCGCGGACGGCGTCGGCGACGAGGTCGACGTGGTCGCGGTTCCGTACTACGCGTGGGCCAACCGTGAGATCGGTGCCATGCGCGTCTGGCTGCCCAGGGCCTGATCATGTTCACCCGGCGGAAGTTCCTCGGTCTGACGGCGGCGACTGCCGCAGCCGGTGCCGTGCCGGGCTGCAGCTCTGTCCTGCCCGAACCCGACGTGCAAGCGGCCGGGTTCGGGCAGGAAGCCACCGGCACCGTGCAGGTGTGGTGCCGGGCGGCGACGCAGACTGGCCTGACCGACCTGGTGAAGAAGTTCAACGCGTCCCAGCAGCGGCTCACCGTCGAGCTGACGCCGGTGCTGGACGCGCAGTACGTGACTAAGCTGGCGACCGCGATCCGCGGCCGGAGTGTGCCGGACCTGGTCGACATCGACGACATCAACTCGATGCTGTTCATCTACCGCGACGCGTTCACCGACCTGACCGAACCGCTGCAGGCGCTGGACTTCCGGGACAAGCTCAGCCCGGGCCACCTCCGGCTCGCGACCAAGGGCGACCGGGTGTTCGGCGTCCCGTACCTGGCCGACAACTCGATGTTCTGGTTCAATACCGAGCTCTGCGACCGCGCGGAGGTCGACCCGGACGAGGCGATCAAGTCCTTCGACAATCTGCTGGATGCAGCCCGGAAGCTGCGCAAGCTGGGCGACGACATCTACGCGTGGAGCTTCCCGGCGAACAGTCCGGGTGCGCTCGGCTTCGTCGTACAGCCGATGATCTGGGCCGCGGACACCGATTTGATCAAAGGCACGATCGGCGAACAGTCCGGCAACATCGTCGGCAACGACGTGGTCCAGCGGATGCTCGAGCTGCACCAGCAGCTGTGGGTCGACGGGCTCGTGCCGCGGGCGAACTTCTCCGACGACGCGTCCCGCTGGGGCAGCGACTTCCGGGCCGGCAAGGTCGGCATCTTCCCGTCGAACTACAGCGTCGTCGTGTCCGCGTCGGACGACAAGTTCCACCAGAAGGTCGCGCCCCGGCTGCTGTCCGGGCCGGACGGGGGCTCGGCGTTCTTCGACGGCGGCGACAACATGTGCATCCCACGAGGGGCCAAGAACGCGTCCGGGGCGTGGGAGTTCGTCCGGTTCGCCCTCGACCTGCCGCAGCAGATCGATCTGCCGGCCGGCGGCTACACGCCGGTACGGTCGGATGCCAGGACGACGGAGTTCGCGAAGAAGTACCCGCTCGCGACGCTGCCACTCGAGCGCATCTCGGAGGGCTACGCGCCGACCACGCTGTCCTACAACCTGCTCTACAACCAGCCGGACGGTCCATGGCTGCAGATGTTCCGCCGGGCCGTGTTCGACGGCGAGCTGGAGGCCGCCATGAAGGAAGCACAGCAGAACTACGACCGGATCCTGTCCCAGGGACAAGCATGAGTACGGACGTTGGAACCCGGCGTACGCACCGGCTCGACTCGGGCTCGCGCAAGGCGGCATCGGCCGGGCGGCGGGCGGGACGAGGCTCACTCACCCATCCAGCCCGGACCGGCTTGCTCCTGGTGACGCCCGCCGTACTGTTCGTCGGCGTCTTCGTGCTGGTGCCGCTGGCCTTCGCCGTCGTGATCTCGTTGACCAACTGGCCGCTGATCGGCACGGTGAAGTTCAGTGGGCTGAAGAACTACACCGCGATCGCGTCCGATGCGGCGTTCGCCAAGTCGGTCCTCTACACGTTGCTCTACACAGTCATCGTGACCGGACCGATTCTCGTGCTCGGGTACGCACTCGCCGTTCTGGTACGACGTAAGCGCCGTGGCGCGACGTTGTTGCGGACAGTCTTCTTCCTGCCGTTCGTCGTCGGACTGTCGACGCTGAGCTTCGTCACTGTGCTGGAGGCTCAGCCGGACAGCGGCGCGATCAACATCGTCCTCCGCAAGCTCGGCATCACCGACGGTACGACGGCCTGGCTGGTCGACGGGCCGCTCGCGACCGGACTGATCTGCGTCCTGGTGATCTGGGGTGTCAGTGGGCTCACGATGATGCTGCTGATGGCCGGCATGCAGGCGATCCCACGCGAGTTCTACGAGTCGTCCGAGCTCGATGGCGCGACCTGGTGGCAGCAGGAGCGGGAGATCACCATCCCGGTGCTGCGCCGGACGATCGCGATGTGCGTGATCATCTCGGTGGTCGGCTCGCTGCTCGCGTTCACGCAGTTCTACATCCTGACCCGCGGCGGGCCGGGGACGGACACCACCACGGTCGTCCAGTACATCTACAACCGCGCCTTCGTCCAGCTGCAGCTCGGTGCCGCGACCGCGCTGTCGATCGTGCTGGTGATCGTGGTCGGACTCGTCACCGCGGCCCAGTTCTGGCTGCTCCGGGAGAAGGACTGACGATGAGACTCAAGAACACCCTGTACGTCGTCGGCGGTGGCGGTGCCTTCCTGGTCTTCGCCGTACCGTTGCTGTGGGCCCTCTTCCGGTCGGTGCAGCCGAACGACGTGATCGTGGCGGCACCGGACGCGTCGACGTTCTTCCACCTGACCTGGGACAACTTCCGCACCCTGATCGAGGGACCGGGCAACCTGATCCGGTCCGTCGGCAACAGTCTGATCGTTGCCTTGAGCACCGCCGTGTTGACGGCTGTGCTGGCGACGTTGGCCGGCTACGGGTTCGCGCGGTTCCGCTTCCGCAGTGGGCCGTTGCTGTTCGCGCTCGTGGTGGTGTCGATGATGATCCCGTTCCAGGCGATCCTGACTCCGCTCTACCTGGAGATGAACGTCCTGCGGCTGACCGACAGTCTGCTCGGGCTGGTGCTGTTCTACACGACCGTCAACCTGCCCTTCGGCGTCTTCGTCATGCGCAACTCGTTCGCCTCGGTGCCGGTAGAGCTCGAGGACTCGGCCCACGTCGACGGCTGCGGCACCCTCCGCATGATCGGCTCGGTCCTCCGCCCACTCATCACCCCAGGCGCCGCGACCGTTGCCCTCTACGCCTTCCTGGCCGCCTGGACCGAGTTCCTAGGCGCCCTGACCTTCCTCACCAAAGACGAGCTCTACACCCTCCCGGTCGCGCTGGTGAACGTCCAAGCCGGCGCGTACGGCGAAGTCAACTTCGGCTCCCTCGTAGCAGGCTCCGTCATCGCGATGATCCCCTGCGTCGTCCTGTACGTAGCCCTCCAACGCTTCTACGTAACGGGCCTGGCCTCTGGAGCCGTCAAGGGCTGAGCCCCCCGATCGCCTCGACCTTGTGCACCCACCAACCACAAAATCACCGACCAAACGTCCACCCCGTGCACAAAGTCACCGCGCCCGCCGCAACCCGCGCGCACTGCGCACCCCGCACGCTGCGCACCCTGCACCCCGCGCGCGCCGCGCCGCTGCCCGCCGCGCCGCTGCCCGCCGTGCCGCTGCCCGCCGTGCCGCTGGTGGCTGGTGGGTTGACTTTGTGCACCGATCAGCCACGAAAACGCCGTTGTGGTGGTTGATGGGTGCTCAAAGTCGAGGGCGCGCGTCGGCACCGGGTGGTGCGGGCGCGCACGTCGGAACGCGGCGGCGGCGGGAGGCGCGGCGGTGGGGGCGTTAGAGGCTGGGGCGGATTTTGTGGTCGGGGTGGGCGGCGGCGTGGGCGTCGGCTACCTCGCGGCAGAGCGCCATCAGTTCGGTCTCGTTGCGGACCTGCTGTTTGGCTTGTGGGCCCAGCGCAGTGATGTGGTCGCGGGCCCGAAGCAGCCGCTGGAAGATCCGCTCCCGCTCGGCCGGGTCTTCGGTGTACTCCGCGTCCAGGTAGGCGGTGGCGTCGCGGCGGATGTGGGCCATGGCGGTCTGGGTCCGGCCGCGGGTGCTGAACAGGGACGCGAAGATCGTGATCAGCAGGACGACCAGGATGACGACCAGTGACAGGCCGGTGCTGATCTCGACCACCTCGACGTGGTCGCCGCCGTTGACGAACGGCAGGTTGTTCTCGTGCAGGGCGTGCAGGATCAGCTTCGTGCCGATGAACGCGAGGATCGCGGCCAGTCCGAAGGACAGGTAGATCAGCCGGTCCAGCAGCCCGTCGAGCAGGAAGTACAGCTGCCGCAGGCCGAGCAGGCTGAACGCGGTCGCGGTGAACACCACGAACACGTTCTGGGTCAGGCCGAAGATCGCAGGGATGGAGTCCAGCGCGAACATCAGGTCGGTGCCGCCGATCGCGAGCATCACCAGCAGCATCGGCGTCATTATCCGGCGGCCGTCGACCACGGTGGTCAGCCGGTCGCCGTCGTACTCCTCGCTGGTGCGGAACAACCGACGGCTCAGCCGGACCACGACGTTCTGCGCCGAGTGGGACTCCTCGGTCTCCGGTTTGAGCATGTTGCCGGCGGTCACCAGCAGTGCGATCCCGAACAGGTAGAACACCCAGGCGAACGTGTTCAGCAGCGCCGAGCCGACGAAGATGAACCCGGCGCGGGCGATCAGCGAGACCACGATCCCGACCAGCAGCACCTTCTGCTGGTTCTCCCGCGGCACCCGGAAGCTGGTCATGATGATCAGGAACACGAACAGGTTGTCGACCGACAGCGCCTTCTCGGTGATGTACCCGGCGAAGTACTCCGAGCCCATCGCCGTGCCGCCGAGCACGAACGTCCCGAGGCCGAACAGTACGGCGATCCCGACGTACACGCTGGACCAGATCGCCGCCTCCCGCAGCGTCGGCACATGCGCGGACCGAACGTGGAAGAAATAGTCAAACAACAACAGCGCGACGATGCCGAGCAGGGTCAGCACCCAGACCACCGGGGACACGGCCATGGGCCCAACCCAACCACGGCGGGTCCGCAGCTGAACAACCTCCCAGGAAGTTTGCCTAAAAGGCATCTTTGCACTTTCGGCAAACTTTGCTACCGTCGAGGACATGGCCGATGGGTTGCGGGAGCGGAAGAAGCAGGAGACGCGGATCGCGTTGAGCTGGGCGGCCGTGCGGCTGACGGTCGAGCGGGGTCTGGCCAACGTGAAGATCGAGGACATCGCGGCCGAGGCCGGGGTCTCGCTGCGGACGTTCCGGAACTACTTCTCCAGCAAGGCTGAGGCGATCGCCGCTCGGGAGGTCGACCGCAGCCTGCGGATCGCCGCCGAACTGCGCGCGCGGCCGGCCGACGAACCGCTGTGGACTGCGATCCGGGCGTCGATCGGGTCGGAGTTCGCGCTCGGCGAGAAGGGTCATGGCGGTGAGCAGCCACCGGACGAGCGGTGGCTGGCCGGGATCCGGCTGATGGTGAGCGAGCCGTCGTTGCAGGGTGAGATGGCGCGGTCGTACGCCGCGGCGGGTGCCGAGTTCGCCGACGCGGTCGCGGAGCGGACCGGGACCCACGGCTTGTATCCCCGCCTCGTCGCCGAGGTCGTCGGTTCGATCCGGGCGGCGACGACAGCCGAGTGGCTGCGCGCCGATCCGCCGCGGTCGATGGCCGACCTCCTGTCGGAGGCCCTCGACCTGGTCAGCGCAGGTCTCCCGGAGCCCGAACAGCACTAGAACCCACACCACCAACAGACACCCCGGCGCCGCCGGGGCGGTCAGTCACGCCAATTTCCTTGGAAGGACACCTGTCATGGATGCCGATGTCGTCATCGCCGGGGCCGGACCGAACGGCCTCATGCTCGCCTCCGAACTGCGGCTGGCCGGAGTCCGGCCGATCGTGCTGGAGCGTCTGCCCGAACGCAGTGAGGTGCCGCGGGCCAATGGCCTGGTCGGCCAGGTCGTCCGGATGCTCGACCGCCGCGGCCTGTACGAGCGCCTCAGCGGCCGGCCCGGGCCGCCGGAACCGCAGCCGGGCTACGTGTTCGCCGCGATGCCGCTGCAACTCAGCATGCTCGAGAACAACCCCGTCTACATGCTGTCGGTCCCGCAACGCCGGATCGAGGAAGTCCTGCAGGAGCGCGCCCTGGAACTCGGCGCCGAGATCCGCCGCGGTCACGAGCTCACCGGTCTGAGCCAGGACGCGGAGGCGGTCACGATCACGGTCGACGGCCCGGACGGCGGCTACGAACTACGCACCCGCTACCTCATCGGCGCCGACGGCGGCCGCAGTCTCACTCGCAAGCTCGCCGGCATCGACTTCCCCGGCGTCACCAACGACGCCATGGTCTCCCGTACGGCGAACGCCTTCGTGCCGGCGGAGTACGTCGACCCGGCTACCGGCGTACTGACGATCCCCGGGTACGGCGCGATCTCGCCGTTCATGCATCACCGCAACGAGCGCGGGCTGTTCGTGTACGCGCCGTTCGCCGACCGGCTACCCGCGATCAGCACCGGCGAGTGGGACGACGCCCCAGACGGCGAGATGACCTTCGACGAGCTGCAGGACAGCGTCGACCGGGTGCTCGGCGTACACCTGCCCTTGACTCCGCCGGAGGGTGACGGACCGCACTTGCTGCGGCGGGTCACCGGTGGGAACAGCCGGCTCGCCGACAGGTTCCGTGAGGGACGCGTGCTGCTCGTCGGGGATGCCGCCCATGTCCACTCGGCGATAGGTGGGCCGGGGCTGAACCTCGGCCTGCAGGACACGATCAACCTCGGCTGGAAGCTCGCCGCCGAGCTGCAGGGCTGGGCGCCTGACGGTCTGCTCGACACCTACGAGTCGGAACGTCGGCCGGTCGGACAGCGCGTGGTCATGCAAACGCAGGCACAGTCCGCGCTGATTGCCCCGGGCAACGATGTGACCAAGTTGCGGGAGCTGTTCGGAGAGCTGTTGTCCGAGCCGCAGAACGTCCAGCGGATCGCCGACCTGATCACCGGCGCGGACATCCGCTACCACGACGGACCTCACCCATTGACCGGCCGATGGGCGCCCGATCTGCAGGTGGACGGCACTCGCCTGGCCGAGCTGACCAGAACCGGTCGTCCGCTGTTGCTCGATCTCACCGACGATGCCTCATTCGCCGCAACGGTGAGTGCGGATCGGATCGAGGTCGTCACCGGTCGCGGTGAGTCGCCGATCGCTGTGCTGATCAGGCCGGACGGGTACGTCGCCTGGGCCGCGGACCACGACGGTGTCGCGGAGCAAGAGGGCTTGCGTACGGCGCTGGCCCGGTGGTTCGGCGTACGCGCGGATCAGGAGCGGCCCTTGACCAGCGCGACCAGGTAGCGGCAGGGATCCGTCGCCGGGTTGTGGAACTTGGTCGGCGTCGGCGGGCCGAGCTGGAGGCAGTCGCCGGTCAGCAGATCGTGAATCACCGGGCCTTCGTGGAAGCGGAGATGGCCGTCGAGGATCCACAGCTGCTGGTACTTGAAGATGTAGGCGTCGGCCGGATACGAGACCGAGGCGCCGGGCGGCAGCTCGACCTCCACCAGCTCGAGTGGGCCGTCGGTGATCGGCGACACCGCACGGCGGCGGTAGCCGGTCATCGGGTCGGTCCACACCGGTTGGTCGGCGGCGCGGCGGAGCAGGTCGCCGGTGTTCTCGGCGCGGGCGACCAGTTCGGACAGCGTCATCCCGAGGGCGCCGGACAGCCGGCCGAGCAGGACCGCGGTCGGCTGGGCCTCACCGCGCTCGATCTTGCCGATCATCGCGCGGGACACCCCGGATCGATCGGCCAGCGCGTTCACGGACAGGTCCTGCGCGACCCGGGCAGCCTGCACGGTCGCGGCCAGCGAAGCGGAGAGTTCGTCAATCACGCTTGCCACTATAGCGGCAGTTGTGGCTACTATCGTGACATGCCAAAGATCAGAGACGCCTCCGAGCTCGACGGCCCTGCCTGTGCGGCGATCTACACGCCATACGTCACCGACACCGCCATCACTTTCGAGACCGAGCCGCCGACGGCCGCCGACATGGCCGACCGGATCGCGAAGACTCAGGAAACGCACGCCTGGGTGGTGCTGGAGGACGAGGGTCGCGTGGTCGGGTACGCGTATGCGAGTCAGATGAAGCCACGTGCCGCGTACCGGTGGTCGTGTGCGTTGAGCGTGTACATCGAGCCTGGCCGCCGGCGCACCGGGGGCGGCCGGGCACTGTACGAGGCGCTGTTCGAGCGGCTGGCCGAGCGTGGTTTCCGGACCGCGGTCGCCGGGACGACGCTGCCGAACGAGGCCAGCGTCGGACTGCACACCGCGCTCGGCTTCGAGACGGTCGGCACCTATCGCAAGATCGGCTGGAAGCTGGGCGCCTGGCACGACGTCCACTACTGGCAGCGTCCCCTCGCCGTCCTCCCGGACCCGCCCGAGGAGACCCGCTAGCTCATCGGAGGGCAGGTGCCGCCCGGCGTCGTGACGAGCTCGAAGTGCCACATCTCGTTGGACAGTGTCTGACAGAGACCGAACTGCGCACCCTTGCGGATCAGCCAGTCGTCCGCGTCGGTCGGGCCGATGTCGACCGCGTGACCGGTGACGTGGTTGGACTTGTCCGGTTCCGCGACGAACTCCAGCGCCTTCTTCTTGCTGCCGTACTTGCGGATCGCCTTGTCCAGCAGCTCTTGCTGGTACTTCTTGCTCCGCCAGCCAGTGGTCACCTGCATGCTGATGCCCTTCTCTTTCATCGCCTGCTCGGCCTGCTGCACCGCCTTCCGCAGGGCCGGGTCGAGGTTCGCGATGCCGGGCAGGCTGGTGTCGAAGGCCGAGGTGTGGTCCGGCAGTACGCCATCCGCGGCACCGGGCGGACCGCTCTTCGACGCCGACGGTGCACCGGCCGTCGACGGTGACGGGTCGTCCTGGGCGGACACCGCCGTACAGGAGGTCAGAGTGAGACTGGTGACCGCGGCAACGACCGCCAGCCCGGCCAAGGCTGACAGCCGGCGTTCGCGTTTGCGGGTGGCAACGAGTTGATGGGTCAGCCTGGCCACCAGTCCAACTCAGCCGATGTTGCCGCAGCGTCTGCGTTTCGGCATACGTTTTCAATACGTCCGGCCTGGTTCAATGGACGGTATGCGGGTGCTGGTTGTCGAGGACGAGGTCTATCTCGCCGAGGCGATCCGGGCCGGGCTGCGGTTGGAGGCGATCGCGGCCGACCTCGCGTTCGACGGAAACGCCGCGCTCGATGCGGTCGCGGTCAACTCGTACGACGTGGTGGTGCTGGATCGCGACATCCCTGGCCCGAGTGGGGACGAGGTGTGCCGGCGGATCGTTGCGGACGGCATCGGTTGCCGAGTGCTGATGTTGACCGCGGCCGGTGATCTCGACGACAAAGTGGCCGGCTTCGAGCTCGGCGCCGACGACTACCTGACCAAGCCGTTCGAGCTGCGCGAGCTCGTGGTCCGGCTGCGTGCCCTGGTACGCCGTCCGGCCGCGACCACGCCGACCGTGATCGAGTACGCCGGGGTGCGGCTGGATCCGTACCGGCGGGAGGTGTACCGGTTCGGGCACTACGTGAAGCTCCCGCGGAAGCAGTTCGCTGTCCTGGAGGTGCTGATGGCCGCACGCGGCGGCGTGATCAGCGCGGAAACGCTGCTGGAGAAGGCCTGGGACGAGAACGCGGACCCGTTCAGCAACGCGGTCCGGATCACGATCTCGGCGTTGCGGAAACGGCTCGGCGATCCGTGGGTGATTCACACCGTGCCCGGGGTCGGGTACCGGATCGGTGAATCGTGAGCGAAGCGCTGATCACCTCGCGACCGCGACTGACGGTGCGGTTGCGACTGACCCTCAGCTACGCGGGCCTGCTGGTCGTCGCCGGTGGCGTCGTGGCCTTCATCATCTACGCGGTGATCCGGCTGTTCCCGAACTATCCGCTGACCGCGGCGAACCCACGCGACCAGGGGCCGGTCCCGACCCGGGCCGACATTCTCGACCTGATCGTGAAGCTGTCGGCGTACGCGCTCGGGTTTCTGGCGATCGTCGGGCTGGTCGGCGGGTGGTTCCTGGCCGGGTGGATGCTCCGGCCGCTGCAGGAGATCACGGCCGCGGCCCGGAAGGCGTCGAGCGGTTCGCTCGACCATCGGATCGGGCTGACCGGGATCCGCGACGAGTTCACCGACCTGTCGGACACCTTCGACGCGATGCTGGAGCGTTTGCAGCGTTCGTTCGAGCAGTACCGGCGGTTCGCGGCGAACGCATCGCATGAGTTGCGAACACCGCACGCGGTGATGAAGACGATGCTGGATGTCGCGCAGGCCGATCCGGACCATCAGGACGTACCCGAGCTGGTCAAGCGGCTGGCGGAGACGAACCAGCGCGGGATCGACATCGTCGAGGCGTTGCTGAGCCTGGCGGCGCTGAACAACCGGACGGTCGAGCTCGATGCGCTGGACGTCGCGTCGGTGGTCCGGACCGCGCTGCCGGCGCTGGAGGCGGAGGCGCACGCGACCGGCGTCGCACTCGGCGACGACCTCAGCGAATCGGTTGTCGAGGGCAACGAGATCCTGCTGCACCAGCTGGTCACGAACCTGGTGCAGAACGCGATCCGGCACAACCTCGCTACCGGCGGTTCGGCAACAGTCACGGTCCGTCCCGGGCAGGTCGTCGTACGGAACACCGGATCGGTCCTCGACCCGGTCCAGGTCCGGACGTTCACCGAACCGTTCGCCAAGGACCGGTACGGCGCCGGCCATGGACTCGGGCTCGCACTGGTCGCGCGGATCGTCGAGACCCATCACGGCCGGCTCGACCTGGTATCGAACCCGGACGGCGGACTGACCGTCACCGTCACCCTGCCGGAGGCTGACCTCGTCGGCGGGTGAGGATGGTGCGGTGAGTGACGAACGCCTGCCCGAACCCGAAGTGACTGTCCGCCGCGCTGTCGAGTCCGACGACACTGTCCTGCTCCAGATCGACCGCACCTCGTGGGACGCCTCGTCCGGCTTCCCGTCGTACCAGGAAGCCGTCCGTGAGAGCTTCTTCGAACGGAGCGGTCCGGAGGCGCATCTGGTCGCCGAGTACGACGGACAGGTCGTCGGCTATCTGCGATTGCAGGACAAGTACACATTTCCGGAGGGCGCCGGTGTCCTAGCTGTCAACGGTCTCGCCGTCGCCCAGACCGCTCGCAGCCGCGGCGTCGCATCGGCCCTGCTCGAGGCAGCCGCTGCCGAAGGCCGCCTCCGCGGTGCCCGCAAGATCACCCTGCACGTCCACAGCACCAACGCCATCGCCCGTCGCCTCTACGAACGGCACGGCTACGTGGTCGAAGGCACCCATCCCAAGGAGTTCCTGATCGAAGGCACCTACATCGACGCCCTCGACATGGCGAAGATGCTCTGATGACCACCTTCGTCGCACCTGACGGAGTCCAGCTCGCCTATCGGCTCGTGGGGGAGGGTGAGCCGGTGGTGTGTGTGCCCGGCGGGATGCTGCCGAGTACGTACCTGGGTGATCTCGGCGGGCTGTCGACGTACCGGCAGCTGGTGTTGGTCGACCTGCGGGGGACCGGGGAGTCCGGCGGGCCGGGGGATCCGGAGAACTGGCGGTGCGATCGGCAGGTGCCGGACCTGGAGGCGCTGCGGGAGCACTTGGGTCTGGAGCGGATGACGCTGCTCGGGCATTCGGCGGGAGCGAGTCTGGTGACCCGGTACGCCGCGGAGTACCCGGAGCGGATCGAGAAGCTGGTGTTCGCGACTCCGGGGACGCGGTCAGTCGGGATCGACATGACTGCGGACCGGCGGCGCAAGGTCCTCGAGTCGCGCAAGGACGAGCCTCGGTACGCCGAGGTGTCGGCGGCGTTCGAGGCGCTCCAGACCGGTGAGGGGGCGGACTGGGCCGCCCTCCACCCGATGTCGTACGCGCGCTGGGACGCCGAAACCCAAGCCCACCAGGGGTTCGAAGACAGTCTCGCCAACTTCGACGCGCTCCGGCACTTCAACTCACCTGAGGCCTTCGACCCGCCCGCGACCCGGGCCGCGCTGGAAAAGGTCGAAGCCCCGGCCTTGGTGCTGGCCGGGGCTCTCGACTGGGGTACGGACACCGTCGCCGCCGAAGCGTTCGCCGGTGTCTTTCCGCAGGCTCAGCTCGTGGTCCTGCCGGGGGTCGCCCACCATCCGTGGCTCGACGATGCCGAGGGCTTCGTGAGCACGGTGGTGAGGTTCCTCGGAACTACGGGTTGACGCCGTGCTCCCGGAGCCACGGCTCCGGGTTGATCGGGGAACCGCCACCGGGCAGGACCTCGAAGTGGACGTGCGGACCGGTGGTGTTGCCGGTCATGCCGATGGCACCGACCTTGCTGCCGGCCGAGACGGAGTCGCCGACCGAGACGTCGAACTCCGACATGTGGCTGTACGACGTGACCGTGCCGTCGGCGTGGCGGACCTTCACCTGGCGGCCGTACGCGCCTTCGTAGTCGGCCTGGATGACCTCACCGGCCATCACCGAGCGGACCGGCGTACCCATCGGGGCGGCGAAGTCCAGGCCGGTGTGGTTGTGCGCCCAGCGGCCGCCGGCCTGGTCGAAGCGCGCGGTCAGGTGGTAGCCGGTGGTCGGCAGGACGATCTTCGGAGCGGCCTTGGCCTTCGCGGCGGCCGCCTTGGCCTCCGCCTTGGCCTTGGCGAGGGCGGCAGCCTTCGCCGCGGCGAGGGCCTTGGCCTTGGCGGCGGCCTTGCGGGCGGCGGCAGCCTTCGCGGAAGCCAGGGCCAGCGCCCGGCGTTCGGTCAGGGTCGCGTTCGCGGCCAGCCGAGCGGCCCGCTGCTTCGCGGCCTGGTCGGCCGCCGCCTTGCGGGTGGCGGCCAGCGACAGGTCGATGCGGGACGCATCGCGCGAGCCGAGGTCGCGCCGGTCGACCCGGGCCGCGGTGAGAGCGTCGGCCTGTGAGGGGCTCAGGCCGGTGCTCGTGGGGGCGGGTCCGGTCGCGGACGACGAGACGCCGACCGCGGTCGTTCCGGCTGCGGCGGCGAGAGCGGCGGTCAGACCGATCAGCTGGCCGCGACGGCCGATATTTCGACGGGACAAGCGATGCTTGGCTACCCGGCGCGCAGTGGCCAGGCGTCGTGGTGCCGGCCGTTCTGCCTCCGGCACGTCATGGTGGTGGGACACGGGGGCCTTCCAGGGGAGGGTGCGCCGCCTGAGGGGGTGACGGCTCGATCGACCATAACGAGCACGTCTCAACAGCCTCAAACGCAGAGCGCGACGAGATCACGGAATTGTCGCGACACATTGTGATCAGCTCTCTGCACCTTGTGTGCGCTCAGGCGTGCGGACCCTTCAAAAGTGAAGGACTTTCACCGTGACGCGGATCACGCGCGAAATGGCGTCGAGCAGACCTGCTGGACCGGTATAAGCCGCCATCACCGGCTGTCTGCTGATTGCAGACGAAGGCTGCACGAGCCGGGATCGGCGGGTAGGACTGATGTCATGCGGATCGCGATCTTGGGTGGTACCCGGTTCATCGGACGGGCAGTGACGGAGCAGTTGGCCGCCGACGGGCACACGCTTCTGGTGGTGCATCGCGGGGAGCACGAGCCCGCCGGACTGCCGGAGGCCGAGCATGCGCACGTGGACCGGCATGACGGTGCGGCGCTCGCGGCGGCGCTGAAGCCGTTCGACCCCGAGGCGCTGGTCGACGTGTCGGGGATGAATGCGGCGGCGGCCGATGCGGCGCTGGGCGCGGTCGGGGAGTCGGTGAAGCTGGTGGCGATCTCCAGTTGTGACGTCTACCGCGCGTACGACGCCCTGCACTCGGGCCGGAACACCGATGCGGTGCCCTTGAGTGAGTGGTCGCCGCTGCGGACACGGCGGTTCGTCGACGGACCGCAGTACGAGAACCTCGAGATGGAAGAGAGGTACCTGCCGCGCGGCGCGACCGTGCTGCGACTGGGCGCCGTCTATGGGGAGCACGACTACCAGCGGCGATTCGAGTTCATCCTGCGCCGGGTCCGGGCCGGGCGCCGGCGGATCCCGATCGGGTCGGGGCAGTTCCTCTTCAGTCGTGTGTACGTCGGTGATGTTGCCGCGGCGGTGTCGTTGGCGCTGGCCGGAGACCAGCGGGGTGAGGCGTTCAATGTGGTGGAACCCACGACAGCGCCGTACGGGCTGCTTGCTCAGCAGATCCTGGCGGCGGTGGATGCCGAGGACGTCGAGTTGGTGACGGTCCGGGACGACCTGCTGCCTGCGGATCTGGAGCTGACCGGGACGTTGAGCCAGCACCTGCTGATGGATTCGTGGAAGGCGCACACCGTGCTCGGCTGGGAGCCGACGGACCCGGCCGGCACGCTGCGGACGTCGGTCCGCTGGCATCTGGAGAACCCGCCGCCGGACGGCTCGGACGACTTCTCGGCCGACGATGCTGCTCTGGACTCCGCTGCCGGCTCCGTCTAGGCCGAAATTTGGTCAGAGCAGGTGCCGGGAACCGGTATGCTTTCCGGGTCGGACAGAGGGGACCGCAAGGTGCGCCCGGCTCGATTTCACATCGGGACGGCGGACCGTGTAATCTCTCTCCTCGGCCCGCCCCTTTAGCTCAGTCGGCAGAGCGTCTCCATGGTAAGGAGAAGGTCTACGGTTCGATTCCGTAAAGGGGCTCTGAGCACGGCATCTCACCCGGTCCGCCGGGTGGGGTGACGAACTCACCCGGCGGGGTAGCTCAGGTGGTTAGAGCACACGGCTCATAATCGTGGTGTCGCGGGTTCGACTCCCGCCCCCGCTACCCACCGACCAGTACTACGAGAGCGCGCGGAACCTGCGTGCTCCTGATCAGAAGAGGCAGCAGTGGCCAAGTCAACCGACATCCGCCCGAAGATCACGCTGGCGTGCACGGTCTGCAAGGAGCGCAACTACATCACCAAGAAGAACCGGCGCAACAACCCGGATCGTCTGGAGATGAAGAAGTACTGCGCGCGCTGCAACGACCACACGGACCACCGCGAGACCCGCTGACCTCAGCTTTCTTCGCGAGGGCCGCTTCGGACACCGAAGCGGCCCTTTCGCTATGCCTGTATTCGCTGTGTTCTAGACCGTGAGGATCGGGCGGCCGCCCTCGTAGGCGGTCAGGCGCTCGTCGCGTGGCGTCAGGCAGCACGAGCCGCAGAGCGTGCCGGTGCCGACCTCGCTGGTGTAGTAGAGGCAGCAGGTGTTCCGCAGGTAGACCAGCTTGCCGGCCGCGGTCTCGACGTCGCCGAGCCGGGCCAGGCCGCCTGGTGCCTTGGCCACGAAGGTCTGCCAGCGCTCCCGCAGGTACGCCGGTTTGACTGTCTCCTCCTCGCGAGTGGCGGCGCAGAACCCCATCGCACAACCAGCCGCCACTCCACCGTGTAGCTGCCGGAGGCCGGCCCGGGTACGCCGGTGCAGTTCGGCGGACAGAGGTAGGAGGTGCTGGCGGAGGACTACGTCGTACAGGGTCTCCAGGCCGCCCGGGAGGTAGTCGGCCGACCGTACGGCGACTGCGGCGAGGCCGTGGCCGTCATGAGGGCGTACCCAGAGGTTGTGCGGGCGGATGTCCAGGACGTGGCCCTCGAGCGCCCACAGCAGGAGCGCGGTCGCGGGGGCGCGGCCGGCGTAGAAGGACATCAGGCTGAGCGCGTTGGCATGGGCGGAGCGGTGACCGCTGGCGTCGTTGTCGCGCTTGAGGAGCTCGGTGAGCTCGGGACCGTCCGGCTCCAGAATCCGATCGACCCGAAGCCACTCGGAGCCCGTCGGCTCACCGATTTCCAGCTCGTACCGAGGCGCGTACCTGGCCAGCGCCGCCACTGCCGTCACGTTCAACCTTCCCCAGTTCCGGTCGCACGGTTGAGTGGGTGGCGGCACTCGGCCTCATAGTCTGCCAGTAGGCTCTTGCGATATGACGATCGACGCCACGATGGTCGGCCGGAGCTATGCGGCCGCCGAGTCCTACCAGGTCGGCCGGGAGAAGATCCGCGAGTTCGCCGACGCGATCGGCGACCCCAACCCGGCGTACCGCGGTGCCGATGCGGTCGCGCCACCGACCTTCGCGTTCATGCTGGGCAGCCGCGCTCTCGAGCAGTTGCTGAGCGACGAGGAACTCGGGCTGCGGCTGGACCGGATCGTGCACGGCGCGCAGAAGTTCAGCTACACCCGACCGATCAAGGCCGGCGACGACATCGCCGCGACTGCGACCATCACCACCGTGCGCAAGGCGGGTGACGTCGAGGTGATCATGTACGAGACCGCCCTGACCACCGTCGACGGCGAACCGATCGCCACCTCGACCTCCACCATCTCGCACAACCGGGCGGGCGCATGAAGACCGTCGAGGCAGGCTTCGAGCTCCCGCCGCTGACCGTCACGTTCCGGCGCGAGGACCTGGTCCGGTACGCCGGTGCGAGCGGCGACTTCAACCCGATCCACTGGAGCGACCGGATGGCGGGCGCGCTCGGTCTGCCCGGCGTGATCGCGCACGGCATGCTCACGATGGCGACCGCGGTCCGCGTCGTCACCGACTGGCTGGACGACCCGGCTGACCTGGTGGAGTACGGCGTACGGTTCACCAAGCCGGTCGTCGTACCGGATGACGACAAGGGTGCGAGCGTCACGTTCTCCGCGAAGGCCGACAAGGTCGCCGACGGGCTGGCCGAGTTCGACATCACCGCGATCGCCGGCGAGGAGAAGGTGCTCGGCCGGGCCAGGGCGGTTGTGCGCGTCTCGTGAATACGCATGTACGCCTGGCCGACTTCACCACCCTGCGGATCGGAGGGTTGGCCGACAAGCTGATCGAGGTCAGCACCGAGGACGACCTGATCACCGCCGTCCGCGACGCCGACGCAGCCGGCGAGCCGGTGCTGCTGCTGTCCGGCGGCAGCAACGTCGTGATCGGCGACGACGGTTTCCGCGGCACGGTGATCAAGATCGCGACGCGTGGGATCCGAGCCGACGCCGACATGTGCTCCGGGGCGATGGTTCACATCGCCGCTGGTGAGGACTGGGACGCCGTCGTCCAGCGCGCGATCGCCGAGGAGTGGAGCGGTCTCGAGTCGATGTCCGGCATCCCCGGACTGACCGGGTCGACCCCGGTGCAGAACGTCGGCGCCTACGGTCACGAGGTGGCCGAGACGATCGCGTCGGTGCGCGTCTGGGATCGGGTCGACAATGCGGTCCGCACGATGTTCGCTGCCGACTGCGGGTTCAGCTACCGGAACTCGCGCTTCAAGGCCGACCCGTCGCGGTACGTCGTACTCGAGGTCACCTTCCAGTTGCCGCTCGGCGACCTGTCCGCACCGGTCGGGTACGCCGAACTGGCCCGAGTACTGGATCTCGAGCCGGGGTCGCGGGCGCCGATGACCGACGTACGGGAAGCCGTGCTGGGGTTGCGGAGGAGCAAGGGCATGGTGCTGGACCCGGACGACCACGACACGTGGAGCGCCGGGTCGTTCTTCACCAACCCGATCCTGGACACTCCGGCCGACGTACCCGCCGGTGCACCGCAGTGGCCCCAGCCCGACGGCCGCGTCAAGACCAGCGCCGCCTGGCTGATCGAACACGCCGGCGTCTCCAAGGGCTTCACCATCGGCTCCGCCGCCGTCTCCACCAAACACACCCTCGCCCTCACCAACCGCGGCAACGCCACCGCCAAGGAACTCCTCTCCCTGGCAGCCCACGTCCGCAGCCAGGTGCACCAAGCCTTCGCCATCACCCTCACCAACGAACCAGTCCTGGTGAACTGCACCCTCTGAACCAGCAGCGCTGCAGCTTGGTGCAATCCGCTACCCGCTGATCCGGCCGGTGTGTCATCATCCTCCGACACTGGGGAGGGTGGGGATGGGTGCCGACGCGCTCAGGCACACCGAGGTGGACGGGGTTCCGGTCTACTGGGTGGCTGCCGAGGGAAGGCTGCACGCGAGTCTGTGGTTCCGTGCGGGCAGGGTGGACGAGCGTCTGCCCACCGCGGGCCGGCTGCACCTGATCGAGCACCTGGCGTTGCACGGTCGCGAGTCGATCCGGACGCCGGTGAACGGACAGGTCAGCCTGCTGCACACCGCCTTCGCGGTGGCGGGTGAACCCGACGAGGTGACTCGGTCGCTGGCGGAGTTGTGCGCCTGGCTGACCGAACCGGACTGGGGTGCGCTGGACCATGAGCGCCGCGTCCTGCAGGCCGAGTCCGCTCGGCGGCAGGCCGGCCCCACGGAGTCGCAACTCATCTGGAGGTACGGCGCCCAGGGGCCAGGGCTGGTGGGGTACGAACAGTTCGGCCTCGGCCAGGCGGGTCCGGAATACCTGGCGGAGTGGCTGCGGACGATGTTCGTCCGCGGGAACGCCGGCCTGGCTCTGACCGGACCCCCACCGGCAGGCCTGTGCCTCCCGCTGCCGGACGGGCCGCGCGTGCCGGTGCCTGCCGCGGTGCCGTGCGAACAACACACTCCGGCGGCGTTCCCCGATCGTCTCGACGGGGTGGCGCTGTCCGGCGTCGTACGACGTTCGACCGAGGCGACCGTGCTGGCGGGCGCATTGCAGCGTGAGCTCCATGCGCATTTCCGGACGGGATCCGGCGTCGGCTACAGCGCGTGGCAGGGGTACGAGCCGGTCGACGCCGCACAGGCCGTGCTGCTCGCCGGGATCGACCTCCTGCCTGAGGCCGTACCCACGGCGAGCAAGGAAGCGGTGGGAGTCCTGCGGCGGCTGATGACGAACGGTGTCGCGGAGGCCGACCTGCGCGACCAGATCGCTCAGCAGATCGAGGAGTTGCAGGACGACCCGGCCGGCCGGTGGCAGCCGGCCGGCGCGATCCGGGAGCTGCTCGCCGGCCGTCAGGTCACCGACCGGGACCAGTTGATCGAGGAGCTTCGCCGCGTCACCCCGGCCGAGGTCCGGGACGTCGCCAAGGACGTCTTCGCGAGTCTGCTGATCTCGGCGGACCCGAGCAGTGAGCTCGACACCTCGGTCAGCTGGCTCGGTATGCCGACGGTCTGGGAGCCGGCCGGAGGTGACCGGTTCCGTCCGGTCGGACGGCGTACCAAGGACCAGCTCCTGGTCACCGGCAAGGGGGTGTACCGCGGCGGTGAGGCGATCGGCGTCGAAGCCCGGTTCGACGACCTGGCGGCCGTGGTCGTCT
This sequence comes from Kribbella pittospori, assembly GCF_004331465.1. GTDB lineage: Bacteria > Actinomycetota > Actinomycetes > Propionibacteriales > Kribbellaceae > Kribbella > Kribbella pittospori. The sequence goes on along the minus strand of NZ_SJKB01000008.1, from coordinate 388,975 downwards.
ATCCGGACGGTGGCCGCGCGCTGGTCCGTCGGGACGGTTACCAGCTCGTCGTCGAGCCGGAGTTCTGGCGGCGCGGCCGGAAGGCGATCGAACTGATCGATGCCGCCGCGCCCGAGGCGGTGCGGGTGGCCATGCCCGCACGCGACGCTATCTGTACCGCTTCAGGTGAGCCCGCAGTCTGCTGAAAAAGATTTGCAACCAGGTCTTCACAGCTGCGGCTCCCGTCGCTAATCTTTTGCGAGATTCGATGGGAGGTGGGGTGTGAGGCGAAAAAGATTTTCGCGGCGAGAGGTGTTGGCCGGGCTGGGTGCGGGGGCGCTGGCGACGGTGGTGCCTGGGTGCTCTGGCGGGGGAGCGCGGTCGACTGTGCTGCAGGTCTGGGGCGGAGTGCCGGCCGCATCCGGGCCGGCGAACGTGGTCAAGGCGTTCGAGCAGCGGTTCCCGCAGTACAAGGTGAACTACACGCGATTCGTGAACGACGCCCGCGGCAATCTGAAGCTGGACACCGCGCTGCAGGGCGGTGTCGACATCGACGTGTACTTCACCTACTCGCCGGCGTCGCTCGCGCTCCGGGCCGGGTCCGGGCTGGCCGCGGACCTGACCGACCGGGTGACCCAGGACCCGCAACTGAAGGTGTTCCTCGACACCGATCAACCGCGGGCGTACCTCGACAACGGAAAGGTCAAGGCACTCGCCACCGCCCGCGAGCCGTTCTTCGTACTGTTCAACGAGAAGCTCCGGCAGCAGGCCGGCGTCGAACTCCCACAGCAGTGGACGATCGACGAGTACCGCGAGACCGCGAAGAAACTGACCACCGCGAACACCATCGGCGCGTACACCGTCCCCGACGTCGCCCGGATCGCGCTCGGCCCCAACTACTGGTACGACGGCGATCGCTCGAACTTCGGTGATCCGCACTTCGAGCAGAGCTTCCGGATCGGCCAGGACATGATCCGGGAGGGGTCCGCGTTCCCGTGGACCGAGGTGCTCGCCCGGCACCTGGACTCGTACCAGCAGAACTCGTTCCTCGGCGAGGAGTTCCATCTCTGGCCGACCGCACCGTTCAACCTGCGCTACCTGTACGACCCGAAGAAGTTCCCGCACGACTTCAAGGTCTCGTTCGCCCCACCGCCGACCGTCGACGGCCAGGACTGGAACGGCGGCAGCTACAACAACTTCGTCATGGTGAACCCGAAGTCGCCGAAGGTCGACGCGGCCTGGGAGTTCGTGAAGTTCTGGCTCACCGAGGGATCCACGCCGATGCTCGCCGGCGGCAAGCTGCCGACGCTGGGCAACGTCACTGACGACCAGGTGCTCACCGGCATGCTCGGCAAGGAACCCGAGAAGTACTTCGACGTCGACTCGTTCCGCCGCGTCGTCCTGGACGCGGATCCGAAACTCGCCACCGACACCCGGCTGGCCGGCTTCCCCGAGATCACCCTCGCGGTGAAGCAGCAGAAGGACCTGTGCTGGCTCGGCGAGAAGGACCCCGGAGCCGCGATCCGTGAGGTACGCCGGGTCGCCGACGCCGCGATCGCCCGGAACGAGAGGAGTTCCTGATGGCCACCGCCACCGTCGTCGCCGCCGAACGCACCACGGTCCGGGCCGATCCGGGTCCCGGGATCAAGCCGAAGGGCTGGATCGGGCTGCTGTTCGTCGCGCCCAACCTGCTCGGCGTCATCGCGTTCACCCTGATCCCGCTGATCAGCGTGATCGTGCTCGGCTTCACCGACTGGAACCTGGTGTCCGGCCTCGGCGGCATCACGTTCAACGGTTTCGACAACTTCATCGCCATCGCCCGCGACCCCGGCTTCTGGAGCGCGGTGGGCCTGACCCTCGTGTACGTCGGGGTGTCCGTGCCGCTGACCGTCATCCTCGGACTGGGGCTCGGGATCGCGCTCAACCGGCCCCTGCCGGGCCGCGCCGTACTGCGGGCGATCTTCTTCCTGCCGTACATCGTCAACATCGTCGCGATCGGCATGACCTGGCTGATGCTGATGAACCCGAAGGCCGGCCTGGTCAACCAGGTGCTCGACGTCTTCGGGCTGCAACCGGGCTGGTTCGCCTCGTCGCACTGGGCGCTGCCGGCGCTGATCGTGATGGCGGTCTGGGGTGGCGTCGGCTACTGCTCGCTGATCTACCTGTCCGCGCTGCAGGACGCGCCGCGGCAGCTGTACGAGGCGGCTGACATCGACGGCGCCGGGGTGTGGGCGAAGTTCCGCGTGATCACCTGGCCGTCGTTGCTGCCGACAACGATCTTCCTGCTGGTGACGCTGATCATCGGTGCGTCGCAGGGCTTCGGCCTGATCGCGCTGATCACCGCCGGTGGTCCGGGCGACTCGACCACGACGATCTCCTACTACATGTACCAGACCGGCTTCCAGTTCTACCGGTTCGGCTATGCCTCGGCGATCGGCCTGGTGACCTTCGTCGGCGTACTGGTGCTGACCCTGGTGACCTGGCGGGCCCAGCGAGGGAGGGCTCTGCATGACTAAGCGCGCCAAGTGGTACTGGGGGATCCCGCTGTGGATCCTCGCGATCGCCTTCCTCGCGCCGTTCGCGTGGATGCTCTCGACCGCGCTCAAGCAGGATGTGGACGCGTACAAGATCCCGATGCAGTGGATCCCGGACCCGTTCCAGTGGGACAACTTCAGCACGGTCCTGAGCGGTGCCACCTCGGTGCTGCCGGCGTTCGGCCGGTCGGTCTTCGTCGCCGTACTGCGGGTCGCGGGCGAGCTGATCACCGCGACGATGGCCGGCTACGCGTTCGCGCGGATGTCGTTCAAGGGCCGGGACAAGCTGTTCCTGGTGTACCTGGCGACCGCGATCATCCCCGCCCAGTTGTTGCTGGTGCCGCGGTTCATCTACTTCCAGAAGCTCGGGCTCTACGACACGCTGTGGGCGCTCATCCTGCCCGGCATGTTCACGGTGCTCGGGACCTTCCTGATGCGGCAGTTCTTCGTCAGCCAGCCGGCCGAGTTCGCCGAGGCGGCCCGGATGGACGGCGCGAACGAGTGGCGGGTGTTCACCCGGATCTACTTGCCGTTGGCAACACCGGTGATCAGTGCACTCGGCATCCTGGCGTTCGTCTGGTCCTGGAACGACTACGAGACGCCGCTGGTCCTGATCAGCAACCCCGAGCGCTACACCTTGCCGCTCAGCCTGACCAACTTCGTCGACGAACAGGGACAGATCGCCCCCGGCCTGACCATGGCCGCCTCGGTGATCTCGATCATCCCGGTGCTGATCGTCTTCGTCGTCCTGCAACGCCGCTTCATCGCGGCCATGACTCACACAGGGATCAAATGATCAACGTTTCAGGTGTCTTCCCGGATCTCGCCCAGATCGGCGACTTCGGTCCGCCGCGCAGCGAGCTCGGCGTCGGTTCGCTGATGCCGTGGAACGGGAAGCTGTACGTCCAGAACTACAACTCCCACAAGGCGCCGTCCGGTGCCGGCGTCAGTCTGCGCCGGATCGACGCCGACCTGTCGATGGAGATCGTCGCCGAGACGCTCGGCGTGGACGGCACCTACACCAACCGGTTCGTGCACTTCCCGACCTCGCAACTGGTCCTCGGGCCGCATGTGATCAGTGCCGACCACAAGATCGTCACGATCCCCGAGCTCCAGCCGCTCCGGGTCTGCGGTACGTCGCGGCACCTGACCAAACCGGACACCCACGTGTACGTGCTGGCGATGGAAGGCGAGCTGCTCGAGCTGGACCTGACGACGTACGAGTGCACGCAGCTCTTCGACCTCAACGACGAGCTCGGCACCGACGGCGAGATGAAGGTCCACTACAAGGACTGCTACACGTCGTTCGGGCGGCTCGTCGTCTGCTCCAACGAGTACGCCGAGCCCGAGTGGGCCGGTGAACGGTCGCGCGGACGACTGGCGGAGTACGACGGCCAATCCTGGAAGGTACTGCGGGAGGACCCGTTCACCGCGATCGGCGGCCGGCACGAGTTCGGCGGGACCATCTTCGCGACCGGGTGGGACCGGGCCTCGGCGATCCTCGAGGTGTTCACCGAGGCCGACCAGAAGTGGACGCGGTACCGGCTGCCGAAGGCCTCGCACTGCTTCGACCACAAGTGGCAGACCGAATGGCCGCGGATCCGGGAGGTCGAGCACGAGCGGCTCCTGCTCGACCACCACGGCATGTTCTACGAGCTGTCCCCGTGGGCGTACGGCGGGCGGATCTGGGGTGTGCGGCCGATCTCGACCCACCTGTGGGTGCTGGGCGACTTCTGTTCCTGGCGCGGCATGCTCGTCGCCGGTGCGGACAATGCGTCGCCGAGTCACGGGCTGAACCCGACGACGGCCGAGCCGCAGTCCGGGCTGTGGTTCGGGAAGACGGACGACCTCTGGAGCTTTGGCAAGCCGGCCGGTTGGGGTGGTCCTTGGTGGGAGACGCCGGTCACCGCCGGGATGCCGTCGGATCCGTATCTGATGACGGGCTTCGACGGGAAGTGCCTGCACCTGGAGAACTTCTCGGCCGAGCCGATGACGATCACGGTCGAGATCGACTTCCACGGGCACGGGCGCTTCGGGGCGGTCGAGGAGTTGACGGTCGAGGCGGGGCAGATCCGGACCCATGTGTTCCCACCCGGGTTCAGCGCGCACTGGGTGCGGGTCGTCAGCGACACCGACGGTGTGGCGAGTGCCCAGTTCGTCTATACGTGATGATCGCTGGATGGGAGACATGGAGAGAGCCGGCAACCCTTTGCAGCAGGTCAAGCGCGCCCTGCCGGAGCTGAACGGGGCGATGCAGCGGGTCGCCGAGCACATCCTGGCGAACCCGGACGAGGTCGCGCGCGGATCGATCACCAAGCTCGCCGAGGCCGCACAGACCTCGGCGGCGACGGTGACCCGGTTGTCCACGCACCTCGGGTTCGCCGGCTATCCCGCACTCCGCGCTGCCCTGGCGATGGAGGTCGGCCGCGGTATCGAGGCCGGCTGGGCGAGTGACATCGGGATGGCGATCGGTCCGGCGGACCCGCCCGAGCAGGTGCTGAACGTGCTGGCCAGCACGCAGGCCAACGCTCTCCGCAACGCATTGGCGTCGATCGACCTGGCGGCGGCCGCCCGGGTCGCCGACTCCATCGCGGGCGCACGACGTACGCATATCTATGGGGAGTGGGGCGACGCGATCCCGGCCCGGGAGCTCTACATCCGGCTGCTGCGGATCGGGATCCCGGTGTGGTTCTTCGACGGGCCGCAGGCCGGGTCGATCGGCAGCGGGCTGCTGGAATCCGGAGACGTCGCGCTGGTCGTGACCCGGCAGGGGAACGATCCGGCGACGCTCGAGTTCATCAAGCGCTCCAAGGCCGGGGGCGCGCTGACGGTCGCGATCACCGGGGTCGCGGACTCACCGATCGGACGGGTGGCGGAGGTCGTCTTCGACACCGGTACGCCGGTCGGTGGGACCTGGACCGAGTTATTCGCCGGGCGGGCCAGTGACACGTTGACCGCCGGCCTGCTGTTCGTCCTGGTCGCGCAGCGCGTCCCGGACCACCTCACGGCCAACCACCCGAACGGGCCTGGACAACCCGTCATCACACCTGACAGCTGAAAGGCTCCTGCATGCAGCAGCTCGAAATCCAGACCGATCTGACCGTCGTCGGCGGAGGCCTCGCCGGTATCTGCGCCGCGATCGGCGCGGCCCGGCAGGGGAGCACGGTGGCGCTGGTCCAGAACCGGCCGGTGCTCGGCGGCAACTCCTCCAGCGAGGTGCGGGTGTGGGTGTGCGGCGCGACCGCGCACGGCGTCCAGCACTTCGCCCGGGAGACCGGGATCATGGGCGAGCTGTTCGTCGAGAACCAGTACCGGAACCCGGAGGGGAATCCGTACTACTGGGATCTCGTGCTGCTGGAGGCGGTCCGCGCGGAGCCGCGGATCCAGCTGTTCCTGAACACCGACGTACGGACCGTCGAGGCCTCTGACGGGGAGATTCGGTCGGTGACCGGCTGGCAGATGGGGTCGGAGAAGGAGATCCGGTTCGTCAGTCCGGCCTACGCCGACTGCTCGGGTGACGGACTGATCGGGTTGCTGGCGGGAGCGGAGTACCGGACCGGACGCGAGCCGCGGTCGATGTACGACGAGTCGTGGGCGCCGGACGTACCGGACAACGACACGCTCGGCAGCACGATCCTCTTCTCTACGAAGGACACCGGCGCGCCGGTGCGGTTCGTGCCACCGTCGTTCGCGCGCGACATCACGGAGACCGCGATCCCGGACCGCCGGGTCATCCGGTCGGATCTGAACGGGTGCGCGTACTGGTGGATCGAGTGGGGTGGGGAGCTCGACGTCGTCGACGACAACGAGACGATCCGGGACGAACTGCAGGCGGTCGTCTACGGGATCTGGGACTACATCAAGAACTCGGGGCGGTTCGACGCGGACAACCTGACCTTGGAGTGGATCGGGTCGGTGCCGGGGAAGCGGGAGTACCGGCGGTTCCTTGGTGATCATGTGCTGACGCAGCACGACGTACTGGGGCAGACGCTCTTCGAGGATCGGGTGGCGTTCGGCGGGTGGTCGATCGATCTGCACCCGCCGGGTGGGGTCTATGCGAGCGAGCGCGGGTCGAAGCACTGGCATCCGGACGGGAGCTATCACATTCCGCTGCGGTCGCTGTATTCGCGGAGTGTGCGCAATCTGTGGATGGCCGGGCGGAACATCAGTGCGAGTCACGTTGCGTTCGGTACGACTCGGGTGATGGCGACCTGCGCGATCCTGGGGGAGGCGGCCGGCATCGGTGCTTCCGTTGCCCTGCGCAACGGGTTGTCGCCGCGGGAGTTGGCTTCCTCGCGGTTTGAGTTGATGCGGCATGCGCTCACTCGGGCCGATGGTTCGGTCCTTGGTGTCGTGGATGATGATCCGGCCAACCTTGCATTGCAGGCTTCTGTCACAGCTTCGTCGACGTTGACCCATCCGGCTGTCGAGGTGTCGTCGGGCACGTTCCCGTTGGACACCGACATCGCGATGGTCGTGCCGGTCGATCCTGCGTTGGATCGCCTGGAGTTGCTGGTCGACGCTGCCGAGGACGCCGTACTGACCGTCGAGCTGCACGATCCGGTCAATCCGCAGAACTATCTGCCGTTGGCGTTGATCGACTCCCGTTCTGTGCCCGTGGCCGCGGGGGAGAAGCGGTGGATCGACGTACCTGTCGACTATCGTCCGGACCACCCCGGCAATGTGATCGTGGTCCTCAAGCAGAACGCGGCTGTCTCCGTCCATACGGCCGCGACGGGGTTGCCCGGGATGATCTACTTCGCGCATCGCGACCCGTCGCCTGACGAGCAGTGGACCGAACAGTTCCGCGCCTGGAAGCACATCCTGCCGCGGGCCGGTTTGTGCCTTCGCTTGGGGGAGACGTCGGCGTACGCACCGGAGAAGGTGATCGGCAGCTACTCCCGCCCGTACGGCGGCCCCAACCTCTGGTCCTCCGAGGACCTCGCCTGGGACCCCAACCCGTGGATCGAACTCAGCTGGGCTAGCCCCGTGGATGTCTCCGAGGTTGTCGTCATCCTCGACGACGACGTCGAAGAGGACCTCATCAACCTCCACCACCACCGCACGCCCTTCACGTCCCTCCCCACCCTCCTCGAGTCCTACACCCTCGAGGCCCGCAACGGCCCCGCCGACCGGCACCCCATCGCCACCGTCACCAACAACCACCACAGAACCCACCGCCACCCCCTCCCCACCCCAACCCCGATCACCCACCTCCGCCTAACCCCCCACTCCACCAACGGCTCCCCCCGAGCCCACGTGATCTCCCTCCGCGCCTACTGATTCCCGCTGGCGACCCGTCTGGAGTTGCCGGTAGAGTTATCGATGCCCAGGGCAATAGCTCGTGGGAAGTGAACCCGGCAGCCATCCGGACGGTTGGTGAGCCGGGTTCCGCGCGTTTCAGACCGGCCGCACGGCGCAGTACCCACGAACCACCTCGCGCCACTCGCGACCCTTCGCCCATGCCCAGACCACCGCATCGGGGACCCAGGGCAGCGGGTCCAGATGCGGTGCGAGGAGTTCGTACCGAAGCGTCTCTGAGCAGTTGAACTGCCGCACCGCGCGATAGAGCGTCTGGCGGTCGAAGTCGAGTGTGGACTCGTCACGGCGGTTGACGCCGCGTCGCCCACGATCGCGGTCAGACAGAGACGCCGGCCCGCGACGTCGGCGCGCGGGACGCCGTACAGGTTGACGCGTACGTCGAGTTCGGTGATGGCGGCAAGGATCTTGCGTTGGCGCGGCGGAGATTCCTTCTGGAAGTGGATTCGGCGCTGGCCCGGCATCAGGAGGTCCGTCAGGAGGCGGCGACTGGGATTGACCCCAGAGGCGGGGCAGCTTGCGGCGGCCATGAGGAGGCCTCGGGATTTGTTCTCGTCGACGAAGGTGTGGAGGCGGGTGGCGTGGGTGCTGGGAGGCACACCTGCGGTTAGTGGAGCGGGATCGTCGTGAGGGGGGTCCAGTGGTAGAGGTGGTGGGTTCGGGTTAGGGACAGGAGGGTGAGGGTGGTGATGGGGAGGGTGGTGTCGTGGGGCGGGTGAGCCAGGAGGCGGGTGGTGATGGGGGCTGCGGGGGCTGGGTGGTTGCAGTAGGCGATGGTGATGTGGGGGTTGAGTTCAGGGAGTTCGGGGAGGGCGTCGTCGCCCCAGACGTCGGTGATGGCGGCTCGGGTGAGGTCGCGGAGGTGCTGGAGCGGCTCGATCGGGCGGACCGGGAGCTGGATGGCCTCGCGGTCCAGGACGGCTGGACTGATGCCGACCGGGAATGAGCCGAGGCCCGTGACCCGGTGACGAGTGGCCTTCACGATGTCGGCCAGGTCGGACTCCGGCACCCGGTCGGTGAAGCCGATGCCTTGCAGCGTGAGGTGCAACCACTCCAGCGGCACAGGCGTGAAGCCGGGGAGGTCGTCGACCAATTCGGCGTACGACGCATGCAACGCGGCCACCTCGCGCCGGTCGGCGAACGTGATGTGCCAGGTGTAGAAGGAACGGTCGGCGCGCCAACCGGGACGCCAGTACCAGTGGTCCTGAACTTCTTCGAACATCGACGGGCCTCTCATTTGCTCGGGGTCGCCCGGCTGGCGGGATGACGGGTGAAGACGCGGATGGAGTCGTGCAGCGCGCGGGCCTTCGGATCGGTCGCGTGCCGGCTGAGGCGTGTGAGGGCGGCGACCTCGCTGATGCGATGGATCAGCGGACGCACCCGGTACTCGACCGGTGTGGTCAGCACGACCGACACCGCCTCGGTCGCGCCGTCCAGATCACCGAGCTGCAGATGCGCCTTGGCCTGCTGGAGCCGGACCATCCGTTCGGAACCGAAGTTGCGTACGGCATGCGGCGCCGCCTCGAACTGCGCGATGCCGCGATCCGCGTGCTCGAGGGTCCGCTGTGCCTCGCCGAGCGCCAGATGCGTGTCGGACCAGATGCCTTCCGCGCGTTCCGGCGTACAGAGGAAAGGGCCGCCGAGCTCCGGTACGTCGGTGCGGACCGTGGTGCGCTTCGCGATCGTGAGAGCCTCGCGAGCCTCCGCGTGACGACCGGTCCGCGCCAGGTCGACCGCGGCAACGCTGGCCAGGAAGAGCGTCGAACTGCCGGTCGCGTACTGCAGCCCGTCCTGCGCGTACGTCGTCGCCCGGGCGAAGTCGTCCTGCCAGAAGGCGGCGGTGTGCTGCGTCGCTCGCACCCACGCTCGCAGGTCATCACTCTCGGCGGCCTCGGCACAGGCCCAGGCAGTCCGGGTATGGCTCTCGGCGACGTCCGGGCGGCCGAGGTCGACCGAGATCCAGGCCAGCAGGGTCAGCGCCCATCCACCTGCGGCGTACAGATCGCGGGTCTGGCTCGGCGGCTGCCGGCCCGCGAGCAGGCGGAACGCGCGGTCGCGGATCGCCCGGGCGCGGATGTACAGCGGCCGGGTCGGCGTACGCAGGTACTGCTGGGTGATGCGCACGATGTCGGCGTGCAGTTGCTCGACGGTCAGGTCACCGACGTTCGACTCCTCGGCGAGGGCGAGCAGCGCGACCGACTCGTCGCCGGCCTGCACCAGGTCGTCCTCGAGCCCGAGCATCGAGCTGGTCCCCGGCTCCGGATCGGCGCCGGTGAGGCCGCCGGGCGCGACGAATCCGAGGTCGGCGTCGTCGACCACGTTCAGGACATAGCGCAGGCCGGCCCGGTACGCCGCTCCCGGCCAGCGGACGGCGCCGCGTTCGAGCTTCGCGATGTAGTGCCCGTCGAGCTCGTACTTCGTTTCGGTCGTCTCCCACAGCCAGCCGCAGACCGCCTCCGCGAGCTCGGCCCGGGACATCTGCTCACCGGGCGCTCGGCGGGAAGGAGTGCGTTCGCGGGCGGTGCGGAGGAGTTCGTTCGGGTCTGGCATGGCGGTAATTGTAGGTGTGCACGCACCCTCTGTGAGGTGGAAGACGAGGGCTGTGGATGATCTGCCCCAGGTTGCCCCGGAATGCCCCGCGATGCCCCGGTTTTCTTGCGCTGTAAGGGGTTTCCGGGTGGTGAGCTTGGCCGGCGGGAGGCGAATCGGGGCAGATCGGTGGTCGACGGTGTCGTAGCTGAGCGTGCATGGCCGGGGCAGACAGGGGCAGGTCGGGGCAGATACGGGACCGCCTGGCCGCCATCGCGGCCGATCGGCCTTCTAGGGTGAGCGGATGGCCGAGGAAGCGGTGACGACCTTGCGGGCGGAACTCGCCCGGTTCGAGCATGCCGAAGAAGGATTCGCCCTACTGGAGGTGTTCCTGGAGGTCGCGCGGCCTTGGCTTGGGCCTGTCGTCCTGGACCCGGTGGAGTTGCGGCTGCCGGACGAGATCACCCACGACCGGCGGCTGGTGCTCGGGCTGATCGACGGGATCGAGGCCGAGCCGCGGCAGGGGCGCGTGGTGGAGCGGGAGTTCGACATGGACGACGCGCAGGCGCGCTGGGACTACGTGCGGCTGGCGTACAGCGCGCGGCAGGCGACCGTCTGGAGCGCCAAGCGACGTACGACGTACTTCGAGGTCATGCACCAGAGCAAGGCGACCTACTGGCTGCCGGACAGTCTCAAGGCGGCGTACTTCGATTCGGTGCAGGCCAGGGGTTGGGCCGTCCCGGCGGACTGGCTGGAGGCCGTCGCCAAGCGGCCCAAACCCTGGTGGAAGCGCGGTGGGCGCTAGCTCAGAACGGGCAGGCGGGTGAGGGCCTGGGCGACCGCGGACTGGATGTCGGCGTCGTCCCAGGAACGGTCCGTCATCGTGCCGCTGAGGTAGGCCTCGTACGCCGCGAGGTCCAGGTGGCCGTGACCGCAGAGAGCCGTGAGGATGACCTTCTCCTCGCCGGACTCCTTGCAGCGTTGGGCTTCCTCGATCGCCGCGGCCAGGGCATGCGTCGGCTCGGGCGCCGGCACGATGCCTTCGGTGCGGGCGAACTGCAGACCCGCGGCGAAGCACTCGGACTGCGGTTTGGCGACCGCCTCGATCTCACCGGTCTCGTACAGGTGGCTGATCAGCGGGCTCATCCCGTGATACCGCAGACCGCCGGCGTGGATCGGGTCCGGGATGAAGTCGTGGCCGAGGGTGTGCATCTTCATCAGCGGTGTCATCCCGATCGTGTCGCCGAAGTCGTACGCGTACGTCCCCTGCGTCAGCGACGGGCACGCGGCCGGCTCGACCGCGCGAACGGTCGGCGACATCCGCCCGGCCCACTTCTCCCGGAGGAACGGGAACGCCAGGCCGCCGAAGTTCGACCCGCCACCGGTGCAGCCGACCAGCAGGTCCGCCGTCTCACCAACCATGGCGAGCTGGATCAGCGCCTCCTCGCCGATGATCGTCTGGTGCAGCAGCACGTGGTTGAGCACCGACCCCAACGCGTAGTGCACCGACTCGTCCTGAACTGCGGACTCGACCGCCTCGCTGATCGCGATGCCGAGCGATCCGGTCGAGTCCGGGTCCTCCGCCAGGATCTTCCGGCCGGCCTCGGTGAGCTCCGACGGACTCGGGTGGACGGTCGCGCCGAAGACCTCCATCATCGTCCGGCGGTACGGCTTCTGGTCGTACGACGCCCGCACCTGCCAGACCTCGCACTCCAGCCCGTACTGCGCGCAGGCGAAGGCGAGAGCGGTGCCCCACTGGCCGGCGCCGGTCTCGGTGGTGAGCTTCCGGACACCGGACTTGGCGTTGTAGTAGGCCTGCGGGACGGCCGTGTTCGGCTTGTGCGAGCCGGCCGGGGAGACGCCTTCGTACTTGTAGTAGATCCGTGCCGGGGTGTCGAGCGCCTTCTCCAGCCGGTGCGCCCGGTAGAGCGGGCTGGGTCGCCACAGCCGGTACACATCGAGCACCTCGCCCGGGATGTCGACGTACTGGTCCTGTGAGACCTCCTGCAGGATCAGGTCCATCGGGAACAGCGGCGCGAGATCGTCCGGCCCCACTGGTTGCCCGGTCCCGGGATGCAGCACCGGCGGCGGGGGCGTGGGGAGGTCGTGCAGCACGTTGTACCAACGGGTCGGAAGCTCGTCCTCTGGGAGCAGGATCTTGGTCGGCGTCATGTACGCAACGTAATTCCCGCCCGCAGGCCCGGGCAATGCCCTGATCAGGAACCAGACCAGCACTTATTCGGCACTCGACAACCGATCGATCGAGCCGTCGGAGGTGATCCGATAGACCACGTCGGACGGTTGATCGCGCCGCAAGGCCTCCTCGATGCCGAGGCCCGCGAGTTGCTTCACCAGCAACCGGCCGATCATCTCGTGCGAGACCAGCAACGGCCGACGCGATCCTGTCGCCGCGATGCTCTCCAATGCGCGTACGGCCCGTAGCTCAGCGTCCGCATAGCTCTCGCCACCGGGGAAGCGGAAGGAGTACTTGTCCTTCTCCCGAGCGGTACGCTGCCCCGGCCAACCCGAGTCGATCTCCGCCGACGTGAGTCCGGACCACTCGCCGTGCGCGACCTCGGCCAGATCGTCGAGCACCTGCAATTCCACTGCCTCCGCAAGGATCTCCGCGGTACGGCGAGCGCGGCCGAGCGGACTGGTGAATACAGCATCGATCTGCTCGCGTCTGACGAGAGCTGCATTCCGCTGCGCTTGCAGCAGCCCGTGCGGGGTCAGTGGCGAGTCCAGTCGCCCTTGCCGGCGTCCCTCGACGTTCCACTCCGTCTGCCCATGGCGAGCCAGATAGACGGCGTCGAACAGCACTAGTACGCCGGGACCGGCGCTGGGGTGGTGACGCCGAGCCACTCGTCGATGTCGCTGAGCAGGGACTTCTGGACGTCGGGTGGAGCGGTTGAGGCCAGGACCGAGCCACGGGCCAGATCGGCGAGCTCCTGGTCGGTGAAGCCGTGGACCGTGCGGGCTGTCTCGTACTGCTCGGCCAGACGCGAGCCGAAGAGCAAGGGGTCGTCCGCGCCGAGTGCGATGCGTGCCCCCGACTCGTAGAGCTGTCGCAGTGGCACGTCCTCCGGGCGCTCGTAGACGCCGAGTGAGACGTTGGACGCCGGACAGACCTCCAGCGCGATCTGCGCGTCGACCACGCGCTTCAGGAGGTCCGGGTCCTCGATCGTGCGCACGCCATGTCCGATGCGACCGGCTCCCAGCTCGTCCAGGCAGGTGCGGACAGTCGCGGGACCACACAGCTCGCCGCCGTGCGGGTCCGCGAGCAGTCCGGCGTTCCGCGCGATCCGGAAGGCCGGTGCGAACTCGGACGTCGTACCGCGGCGCTCGTCGTTGGACAGGCCGAAGCCGACCACGCCACGCCCCACGTACTGCGCTGCGAGACGGGCGAGGGTCCGGGCGTCGAGCGGATGCCGGGTGCGGTTGGCGGCGATGATCACCTGCACCGCGATCCCGGTGGTGGCCGACGCGTCCCGGGCCGCGTCCAGGACCAGATCGGTGAACTCGGTGATGCCGTGGAACCGGTTTGCGTACCCCGACGGGTCCACCTGGATCTCCAGCCAGCGGGAGCCGTCGGCCCGATCGTCCTCGGCGGCCTCCCGGACGAGACGCCGTACGTCGTCCTCCGTGCGCAGCACCGAACGGGCGATGTCGTACAGGCGCTGGAACCGGAACCAGCCGCGCTCGTCCGCTGCGGACAGATCCGGCGGCCAGTCGGTCCGCAGAGCGTCAGGCAGCCGCACCCCGTGCGTGTCCGCCAGCTCGACCAGCGTCAGGTGGCGCATCGACCCGGAGAAGTGCAGATGCAGGTGCGTCTTCGGCAGCACCCGCAGATCCCGCTGCGTCATTACCGAAGGTTACCGACGGACGGCGTACGGACAGAAATCGGGCTGATCCGCTCAGCTGAGCAGCTTGGCGATCCGGCCGACGCCCTCGGCCAGGTCGGCATCGCCGAGTGCGTAGGACAGCCGCAGGTACCCAGGCGCGCCGAACGCTTCACCCGGGACGACCGCGACCTCGGCCTGGTCCAGGATGATCTCGGCCAGCTCCGCCGAGCTGGACGGCGTACGCCCGTTGATCTCCTTGCCGAGCACGCCCTTGACCGAGGGGTACGCGTAGAACGCGCCGGTCGGCTCCGGGCACTCGACGCCGGGGATCTCGTTCAGCAGCCGCACCATGGTCTGCCGGCGGCGGTCGAATGCCTTCTTCATCTCGTCGACCGCACTCAGGTCCCCGGTCAAGGCGGCGATCGCGGCCCGCTGGGCGATGTTGCAGACATTCGAGGTCTGGTGCGACTGCAGGTTCGTCGCGGCCTTGACCACGTCCTTCGGGCCGATCATCCAGCCGACCCGCCACCCGGTCATCGCGTACGTCTTGGCGACACCGTTCAGTACGACGGTCTTGTCCGCCAGCTCCGGCACCGCGACGGGGAGCGACGTCGCCTTGGCGCCGCCGTAGGTCAGGTGCTCGTAGATCTCGTCGGTGATCACCCAGAGGTCGTGCTCGAGCGCCCAGCGTCCGATCGCCTCGACCGCCTCCGGGCTGTCCACCGCGCCGGTCGGGTTGGACGGCGAGCAGAACAGCAGAGCCTTGGTCTTCTCGGTCCGGGCCGCCTCGAGCTGCTCGACGGTGACGCAGTACCCCTGCGTCTCGTCGGCGAGCACCTCGACCGGCACACCCCCGGCCAGCTGAATGATCTCCGGGTACGACGTCCAGTACGGCGCCGGCAGCAGCACCTCGTCACCGGGGTCCAGCAGCGTCGCGCACGCGTTGAAGACCGCGTGCTTCCCGCCGTTGGTCACCAGGACCTGGGCGGCTTCGATCTCGTAGCCGGAGTCGCGCTTGGTCTTGTCGACGATCGCCTGCTTCAGCTCCGGGAGCCCGCCGGCGGGGGTGTAGCGATGGTTCTTCGGATCCCGGGCAGCCGCGACCGCGGCCTCGACGATGTAGTCCGGCGTCGGGAAGTCCGGCTCACCGGCGCCGAACCCGATCACCGGGCGACCGGCCGCCTTGAGCGCCTTCGCCTTGCTGTCGACCGCCATCGTCGCCGATTCACTGATGGCGCCGATCCGCGCCGAAACCCTGGAACCCATGCGCCCCATCCTGGCACCAGCGTGGCGGGCGACGCACCGTGGTGTCACCTGGTGATCCGGGGAACACGCAGGGGGCGTGGTCCGTTGGGAACGGTTGGAGGCTGTATGGTTCTGGTCGCGGTGCGACGCCCGGTCCGGGGGTCGTACGGGCAAGGGCCTCAGTTAGACCAGGTGGCGCGGACCCCGTACACTCTTCTAGTCCGGGCGTTGGTGGCCCTGATCCGGCATGCCCGAGATCAGGTCCCGCGGCGTCCGGAGGATTGCAGAGGGCACTAGCTCAACTGGCAGAGCATCGGTCTCCAAAACCGAAGGTTGGGGGTTCAAGTCCCTCGTGCCCTGCAAATCCTGACCGGCGCAGGGCCGGTCAGGCCGCCGCTAGCGAAAGAGGTAGGTCGTGACGGAGACGCGCACCCCGGCACCGTCCGGCGCCGGCAAGCCGGCGGAAGGCAAGCAGGGCAGGGGCCTGCTGCGCTTCTACCGCCAGGTGGTTGCCGAGCTCCGCAAGGTCGTCTGGCCCACCCGTAAGCAGCTGTCCACCTACTTCGTGGTCGTCCTGACCTTCGTGGTGTTCGTCATCGCGATCGTTTCGGTCCTCGACCTCGCCTTCGGCTGGGCGATGTTCAAGATCTTCGGCTGAGGTTCGCAGCAGCCCACGAACGCACTCGCCGGGGGTCCCGGGCCGACGGCCCGACCCGAAGCCAGACAAGACCCGATGCACAGATGACGGAGTACAACGTGTCCGAGCGCGACGACGAGGTCCTCAACCTGGAGGACGAGTTCGACGTATCCGCTGACTCCGACGACGACCTCGATCTCGACTTCGACGAGAACGCCACCGACGACGACCTGTTCGCCGGCGACGACGACGATGACGACGACCCGTTCGCCGGGCTCGATGACGACGACGAGGACGAGGACGTCAGCGCCGACGACGAGGTCGAGGAGGACGTCGCGGAGTACTCCGCCGACGACGAGGCCGAGGACGGCCCGGCCGACGCCGACGACTCCGACGAGGAGCCGGTCGTAGTGGTCGCGGCCGCCGACGACTCAGAGGACGCCGAGGTCGTGACCGAGTCCGACGTCGAGGACGCCGCCGACGAGCTGGCCGCCGAGACCGCCGAGACCACCTCCGACGAGACCATCGAGGAGGAGCCGGCCGACGACGAGCTGGTCTTCTCCAGCGCGGACGCGAGCCCGGCCGCCGGTGCGGACGACGAGGCCGACGACGATGCGGACGTGGACGCGTTCGCCGCCGCGACCGCTTCCGCCGAGGCGCAGGCCGGCGACTCCGACGAGGAGACCGAGCCCGAGGAGCCGGGCGACCCGCTCGAGGAGCTGCGCGGCCGGCTGCGCTCGCAGATCGGCGACTGGTACGTCGTGCACACCTATTCGGGGATGGAGAACCGGGTCAAGGGCAACCTGGAGAACCGGATCAACTCCCTGAACATGGAGGACTACATCTTCGAGATCATCGTGCCGACCGAAGAGGTCGCCGAGATCAAGAACGGGCAGCGCCGGATGGTGAAGCGCACCGTCCTCCCCGGCTACGTGCTGGTCCGGATGGACCTGACCGACGAGTCCTGGTCGACCGTGCGGCACACGCCGTCGGTGACGGGCTTCGTCGGCAACAGCCAGAAGCCCGTCCCGCTCAGCCTCGAAGAGGTTGAGAAGATGCTCGCTCCGGCCGTCGTGGCGGCGGCCGAGGCAGCGGCTGCCGAAGCCGGCGCCGCACCCGCCAAGACCGCGGCCAAGAAGAAGGTCGAGGTCGCCGACTTCGGTGTGGGCGACTCGGTCATGGTGGTCGACGGGCCGTTCGCGACCCTGCACGCCACAGTCACGGAGATCAATGCCGAGGCCCAGCGGATCAAGGCCCTGGTCGAGATCTTCGGCCGGGAGACCCCGGTGGAACTCAGCTTCAACCAGATCCAGAAAGTCTAAGGACCCGACAGAATGCCTCCCAAGAAGAAGATCGCTGCCCTGGTCAAGGTGCAGCTCCAGGCCGGTGCCGCGACGCCGGCCCCGCCGGTCGGTACCGCGCTCGGTCCGCACGGCGTCAACATCATGGAGTTCTGCAAGGCGTACAACGCCCAGACAGAGTCCATGCGCGGCAACGTGGTTCCGGTCGAGATCACGATCTACGAAGACCGTTCCTTCACCTTCATCACCAAGACGCCGCCGGCGCCGGAGATGATCAAGAAGGCCGCTGGTCTGCAGAAGGGCTCGGCCGTCCCGCAGAAGGACAAGGTCGGCAAGATCACCTCCGACCAGGTCCGCGAGATCGCCACCACCAAGATGCCGGATCTGAACGCGCGTGACATCGACGCCGCGATGAAGATCATCGAGGGCACCGCCCGTTCGATGGGCGTCGTCGTCGAGAAGTAGTACCTCCATCGGTCCGCCCCGGCGGATCAGCAGGAGTGGAAGGGCGAGAGGTTCGCCCGTCATCACCACAACGCGAACGAACAAGCAGCGTTCGCACACAGGAGAACAGACATGACACAGCGCAGTAAGGCGTACCGCGCGATCGCGGAGAAGATCGACTTCGACAAGCTGTACACGCCGCTCGAGGCGATCCGGCTGGCCAAGGAGGCCGCCGGCAGCAAGAAGTTCAACTCCACGCTCGACGTCGCGATGCGCCTCGGGGTCGACCCCCGCAAGGCCGACCAGATGGTGCGCGGCACCGTCAACCTCCCGCACGGCACCGGCAAGACGGCACGGGTCCTCGTCTTCGCCACCGGTGAGCGCGCGGAGGCCGCGAAGGCCGCCGGCGCCGACTTCGTCGGCGACGACGACATGATCAAGAAGGTGACCGACGGCTGGCTCGACTTCGACGCCGTCGTCGCCACCCCTGACCTGATGGGCAAGGTCGGCCGGCTCGGCCGCGTCCTCGGCCCGCGTGGTCTGATGCCGAACCCGAAGACCGGAACCGTCACCCCGGACGTGGCCAAGGCCGTGACCGAGATCAAGGGCGGCAAGATCGAGTTCCGGGTCGACCGGCACGCGAACCTGCACTTCATCATCGGCAAGGGCTCGTTCGACGAGAACCAGCTGGTGGAGAACTACAGCGCCGCGCTGGAGGAGATCCTCCGGCTGAAGCCGGCCAGCTCCAAGGGTCGCTACATCAAGAAGACCGTCATCTCCACCACGATGGGGCCGGGCGTTCAGGTTGACCCCAACCTGACCCGCAACCTCGCCGAGGAGAACGCGGACGACTGACCGCACAAGTCAGCACACAGAAAGGCCCCGGGATTTCCCGGGGCCTTCTGCATGTCCGGTCGCTTCCGCTCGTCCGGGAGCAGCGGACGCAGCCGTGCTGGCTTGTCCGGGGTGCAGCAGACGGAGCCGCGCTGGCTTGTCCGGGGGCCCGTCTGGCCTCAGCCGCGAGTGAAGCGGAGGGGATGGTCGGCGGTTTGGATGGTCCAGCCGTCGTCGTGCTCGGCAAGCACGGTGCCCGGGGCACCACCTGAGCCTCCATCAGCGGGGTCGGTGCGGCTGATCACGTGAGTGGTGTCGCCGACGCGGACCTGGGCCTGGGGTGAGGTGACGTTGAGGGCGGCGGCCTTGCGGCGGATCTCGGCGGCAGGTACGGCGAGGTCGAGGAGCTTCTCCTCCTCGGTGAAGAACGGCGCCTCGCTGGCCCGAGCCGGATCCTGATCCTCACCGGCCTCTCCGGCCACCAGCCGCGGAACGGCTTCGTCCAGGCACTCGCTGAGCAGCTCGTACTAGGACTGCATGAGCCCGCTCCCGTTCAAATCCGCAGGCAGTGGCGCGATCCGCTGCGCCAGGATGGCCCCGGTGTCGAACTCGGCCGCGGTCCGATGCACGCTCGCCGCGACGCGCTCGTCGCCCTCGTAGATCAGCCGCGACGGATTCGGTCCACGGCCCTCCGGCAGCGGCGACGGGTGACAGTTGATCGCGCCGTACTTCGGGATCTGCAGGATCTCGGCCGGGATCAGTCGTGGGAACGCGGCCGAGATGACCACATCCGGCCGCAACGCCTCGACGACCGGCGCCGCGACCGTACGCAGCTTGCCGGTGATCAGCACATCCGTCCGCTCTGGCAGATCCACGACGAACGGGTTCGCGCCCTCGTCGTACCGGCTGCCCGACGTCAGGGGCAGCGTGACGACCAGGACGATCTCGTGCCCGTTCCTGGCGGCGAAGTCGTGCAGCACCCGGAAGCCGGGCATGAACGCATTCAGGCAGACGATCCGCAGCGGCTCCGGACGACTCATGTCAGCCCCTCCGTCCTCCGAGCAGCCCAGGCTCTCCTGGGATCACCAGATCTGGCGTGAGATCGCCGGGCCGTGCACAGCCGCTGAGGCGGAGAGTGTGGCTGAGCTCGTCACCCAGGTCGGTGAGCAACCGGGTCACCCCGGCCGAGCCGCCGACCGTGAGCGCCCACAAGGCGGGGCGACCGACGAAGACTGCCCGGGCGCCGAGGGCGAGCGCAGCCAGGATGTGTTCACCGCGCCGGATGCCGCCGTCGACGTAGACCTCGGTGTTCGTGCCGGCGAGTGCCTCGGCGACCTCAGGCAGCGCTTGCGCGGTGGCGATCGAACCGTCGAGTTGGCGCCCCCCGTGGTTGGACACGATCACAGCCGCCGCACCAGCGTCCGCACACCGCTTGGCGTCGTCGCCGCGCAGCACGCCCTTCACGACCACGGGCAGACCCGTGCGGTCGGCGATCCAGCCGATCACGTCGGGGCTGAGGTCGTCGGCCTTGTCCAGGTCGTCGTCGGACCACTCGCCCTCGGGCAGGTTCTTCAGCCATTGGCCAGGCTGCGCCAGCTCCCAGACGGTCTGCCCATCGTCCTCCTTCCGGCCGACCACCGGGGTGTCGACGGTGAGCACGACCGCCCTCGCGCCACCGGCGACCGCGACGTCCAGCATCCGCTCGGTGATCGTGCGGTTCCGCACGACGTAGATCTGCAGCCACCATGGAACGCCGGTCTCCCCGAGGTCGGCGAACGACGTCCCCGCGTTGCTCGACACCCCGAGCACCGAGCCGGCCGCTCCGACCCCGTTCGCCATCGCGATCTCGCCGTCGGGATCAGCCATCCGCTGCATGGTCGAAGGCGCCACGAGCACCGGGGCGTTCACCGGCGTACCGAGGACTGTGGTGCTCATATCGATGGTCGACACGTCGCGCAGCACGCGAGGGCGGAACCGGTACGACGCCCAGGCCGCCGTGGCCTCGCCGACGCTCGTCCCGCCCGCGGAACCCTGCCGGTAATAGCGGTGCACGGCCTCGGGCAGCTTCTCGGCGGCCGCGGCTTCCAACGTGTCGATCCATCGCATGCGCCCCATCGTTGCACCTCGACAGTCGAGCCGGGAGGAAAGTTCCGGGAGAGTACATGAAGAGTGCCGACTCGATTCCGGGTCGGTACACTGGTCCGCATGACGCAGTACGGGCGGCGATTTCTGCGCCCCGGCCGGCACGACGGTGCCGACGGGGTGAGCTGCTGCTGCGCTCTCTCCTGAGGTGACCGCGGCCGACCGGGGTGTCCCCCCGTCGAGACCGTCATCCTGGAGAGAAACCCATGTCTGTACTCACTTCTGAAGAACTGCACGCTGCCCTGTCCCTGCGCGACCTGGCCGATCCGGCCCAAGGACCGCACGCCGTCCAACTGGTCGTCGACTCGATCCGTACGGCGCTGGGCGCGGCCTGGCCGTACACGGAGATCTGGACCAGGCGCGATCATCCCGTGGTCAGCCTGGCCGACAACTACGACAACCTCGGGTACGCCGGTGACGCGGTGACCCGGGAGGCGCGCTACACCCGCTACGCGTCGGAGACCGAGGTACTGCGAAGTCACACGTCGGCGATGATCCCGCCGGCATTGCGTGAACTCGCCGAGTCCGAGGCGTCCGACGTACTGATGGTGTGCGCGGGCATCTGTTACCGCCGCGATTCGGTGGACTGGCAGCACACCGGTACGCCGCATCAGCTCGACCTCTGGCGGATCAGCCGGAACGTGACGCTCGGAGAGCCCGAGCTGGAAGACATGATCGCCCGTCTGGTCGACACGGTCCTGCCCGGGCAGACGTACCGGACTGTGCCGGCGGTGCACCCCTACACGATCCATGGCCGTCAGATCGACGTACTGCTGGACGATCAGTGGATCGAGATCGGTGAGTGCGGGGTGGCTGCTCCGCATGTCCTCCGCCAAGCCGGACTGGACGAGCGTTGGACCGGACTGGCGATGGGGCCGGGGCTCGATCGCTTGCTGATGCTCCGCAAGGGTATCCGCGACATCCGGTTGCTCAGGTCGACGGATCCCCGGGTGGCCGGGCAGATGCTGGATCTGTCGCCGTACAAGCCGGTTTCGACCATGCCGCCGGTACGCCGCGACCTCTCCGTGGTCGTGGACGCCGCTGCCGATGTGTCAGCGGAGGTACTCGGGGACAGGGTCCGCGACGCGCTCGGACCGGACGCGGACGCTGCGGAGTCGCTGGATGTCCTGGGGGAGACGGCGTACGACGATCTGCCTCCCGCTGCTCGCGAGCGGCTGCAACTGACGCCGGGCCAGCGGAATCTGCTGGTCAGGTTGGTCCTGAGGCCGGTGGACCGCACGTTGACCGATGCCGAGGCCAACGTCCTGCGTGACAAGGTCTACCGGGCGCTGCACGAGGGGCCGGTGCTCGAGTTGATCGGTTAGCTGCGCCGGAGTTCACGGGAGGCGACCAGGAACGCGCACACGGCGAGAGGGATCTCCAGGAGGAGCGCCTCCGCCAGCGAGAGCGTGTGATCGGTCCCGGCGGCTGCTGTGCTGACGTCGAACCAGGCGTCAGCCAGCAGCAACGTCCCAGCGGCCATCGCGGTCAGGACGGCGTACTTGTTGCGGGTGTGCAGCAGGTACGCCGTCAGTCCGGCGGCGACCGCGGTCCCGCAATCCAGGCCGATCCAGGCCAGCTTCCAGTGGTTGGCGTGGTACGTGCTGGGCAGGCTCGCCGCGAGAATCAGACACCACGGAAGCAGAACAGCCGCAACACCGGCAGAAACCAAGACAGCCGGCACATCGCGCCAACGGATTCGGCTGTCGAGACAGCCGCCTCGGTCGTTGATCGTTGTCGTCATACCTCGAGGATTCCGCCGCGGGCGGCGCGGCACATTGTGGTCAGCCCACGGGGAGAGGTGGGGTTAACCCCCGGCGCGAGCCGTGGGATGTCCTGATGTCCGTATCCATCCCGGCGACGTAAGTTGTGACCTGCGATCGGCCAGACACGGGGAGGTGGTTCGGGTGGCAGGAGTCGCGAGTCCGGTTCCCTGGGCGCCGTGGCGGTTGTGGCGGTCGCCGTACTTGTGGTTGGCAACGATCCATCTGCTCGGCGACATCGTCGTCGTCCTCACCTGCGGCGTGGCGATGCTGGTGGCGGTGATCGTCGCGATCATCGGCTGGCCGCTCGGGTACGCCGGCGTGCGGCTGTCCGTCCGTGCGACCGATTTCGCTTACATGCTCACCGGGTGGGAGCGGAGCCGGGCGGAGATCACCCGTGGGCAGGAGCTGCAGGCCCTCTACCCACCTGAAGTGACCGGTTCCGGCGGCGCCGACGCCACTGCGTCCGTGATCGACCCGACACTGTGGCGGCAGCTCCTCTACTACGTCCTGCTGTTGCCGCTGGCAATGGTCTGGATCGCGGCGATCGTGGTCGCATGGTCGGTCCCACCGGTGCTGATGGGGCTGCCGCTGTACTTCTCGAAGTTCGCGGCAGCACAGGCACAGCTCGGCCCGTTCGTGATCGACACGATGACCAAGGCGTCGATCGCCGCGGTGATCGGTGCGCTCTTCCTGCTGGTGGTGACGCCGTGGATGATGCGCACCGCGTCGGCGCTGGACGGTCAGTTGGCCCGGGTGTTCCTCAGCCGGTCGATGAACAAGGCACTGGCCGAGCGCGTCACGCAGTTGCTGACGAGCCGGCAGAAGGTGGTCGATTCGGCCGAGTCCGAGCGGCGGCGGATGGAGCGCGACCTGCACGACGGTGCCCAGCAGCGGCTCGTGTCGCTGGCGATGACGCTGGGCCGTGCGAAGAACCGTCTCGAGGACAGGGATCCCGCGGTCCGCGTGCTGATCGACGAGGCACATTCCGAGGCGTTGCAGGCGATCGCCGAGATCCGTGACCTGACCCGGGGCCTGCATCCACCCGTGCTGACGGACCGCGGTCTGGATGCGGCGATCTCGGCTGTTGCGGCCCGGTCGCCAGTGCCGGTGCGGGTGACGGTCGAGGTGTACCCGCGGCCGTCGCTCACGATCGAAGCGATCGCGTACTTCATCGTGACCGAGGCGCTGACGAACGTGGCCAAGCACTCGGAGGCCGCGGAGGTCGACGTCCGGGTGACTCGGAACGGGAACCGGCTCCGCATCGAGGTGGATGACAACGGCAAGGGCGGCGCGGACTTCGCGGCCGGGACGGGGTTGCAGGGCTTGCACGACCGGGTGGCCGGTGTGGACGGGTGGCTGGACGTGGACAGTCCACCGGGTGGCGGGACGCTCCTGACGGCCGTGGTGCCGTGCGAATGAACAGCGGAGGTGCAGCGGTGCGAGTGGTGATCGCCGAGGACTCGGTGTTGTTGCGTGAGGGCATTGTCAGACTGTTGGAAGAGCAGGACTGCACAGTGGTCGCCGCGGTCGGTGATGCCGAGGAGTTGCTGAAGTCAGTCGACCAGCACCGGCCAGATGTGTGCGTGGTCGACGTACGGATGCCACCGACGTTCACCGACGAGGGTCTGCGTGCGGCACTCGTCATTCGCGAGCAGTCCCCGGAGACCGGCGTACTCGTGCTGTCGCAGTACGTCGAGGAGCGGTACGCGAGCGAGCTGATCGGGGGCAACCCCGGCGGCGTCGGGTATCTGCTCAAGGACCGCGTGGCCGATGTGGATCAGTTCATCGACGGACTACGTCGGGTCGCGGACGGTGGCGCGGCGCTCGACCCGGAGGTGATCTCGCAGCTGCTGGTGCGATCACGGCGGGCCAATCCGCTCGCCGTACTGAGTCCGCGCGAGCAAGACGTACTGCGAGCGATGGCGGAGGGCCGGTCGAACGGCGGGATCGCACAGGCGCTGGTCGTCGGTGAAGGAGCCGTGGAGAAGCACATCAGCAACATCTTCATCAAGCTCGGCCTGACGCCGACCGACGGGGAGCACCGGCGGGTCCTCGCGGTGCTGAAGTTCCTGGAGACCTGATGGCGCTCACAGTGGCACAGCGGAGGATGCTGGCGATCGGTCTGGTGCCGTTGCTGGTGCTCGTCGTCACGGGCGCCGCGGTGACGGTGAGCACCATCCGCGGGAAGGTGCCGTACGAGTACTCGGCCAGCTTCGTGCCAGGGGCACAGGGCGTGCAGATCGTGTCGGACTCGCACACTCAGGTGCTCGCCAGCGCCGACGGGCACGTGCATGTCGCGGTCGACGGTTCGTACGCCGCGGAACAGCCTGCAATAGACATCAACACCACGGATGGTCGACTGCACATCCAGGCGAAATGCCCGGACACCCACTGCGAACTGGACCTCACGGTCGAGGTGCCGTCGCAGTCCGCCGTACAGGTCGAGCTTGAAGGAGACTCCGTCGATGTCGTCGGGGTGTCGTCGCCGCTGGCGATCGAGGTCAGCGGTGGCTCCGTCACCACGAACCGCCTCCGCAGCCGCCAGGTCTCGGTGGACGGCCGGCGCGGTTCGATCGATCTCAACTTCGAGAGTCCACCCGACCAAGTGACGGCCAAGGCCAGCGATGGCTCTCTCACGGTTCAGTTGCCGCGGAATGTGACGTACGCGTTTGATGCGGTGGCGTCCCAAGGTTCCAGCGACCTGGAGCTCCCGAGCGACCCGGCATCGCCACGCCACGTCATCTTACGCACCAACTCCGGGAGCATCACCGTCAACTGATAGCAGCGCAGAAGGTCTGCGCCTTGGTGGTGATGGTCTCCCAGTTCGAGGCGGCCACATCGGCGGGGGACACCACGTCGGTGCCGGCGCTGACAGCCAGGGCACCGGCGGTCAGGTAGTCGCGGGCGTTGCCGGCGTTGATCCCACCGGACGGCACCAGCGGTACGCCGGGGAACGGGCCGTTGAGATCCTTGAAGTACTTCGGCCCGAGCTGATGCGCGGGGAAGATCTTCACCGCGTCCGAGCCCAGCGCCAGCGCGGTCATCACCTCCGACGGCGTGAAAGCCCCGAGGATCACCGGGATCCCCGCGGACCGCGCAGCCTCGGCGATCGCGGCGGCGTCCAGACCCTGACCAGGTGTGACCAGGAACTGCGCACCGGCGTCGATCGCCTGCTTGGCCTGGGCGCCGGTCTGGACAGTGCCGGCCCCGACCACCGCTCCGGTCTCGGCCGCGGTCGAGGCGGCGCGCTCGAGGTGCCGGGGGAGATCCGGGGTGGTGTAGGTCAGCTCCACCACATGGATGCCGCCGGCAACCAGTGCGGCGCACAGATCGCGGGCGTCGGCGATCTCCGGCGCCCGGACAACAGTCAGCACCCGGTCCGCGCGCAGCAGGTCCAGCACACTCATCCCCGTCCTCGCTTCGCTCCAGGCGCGGACGAGGCACAAGGCGTGCTGTGTTCGATGATGAACTCGCTTCGCTCGTTCATGAGATTCCTTTCACAGTCGGAGTACGGCGGATCGCTCCGCCAGGCAGGGCGTCGGTGCGTTCACCGGCGTCGATCACGGGGACGCCGTTGACCAGGACGTACGGGATGCCCTCGGCCTGCTGCCGCGGCTCCTCGAAGGTCGCGGTGTCGCGAACCGTCGCCGGATCGAACAGCACCAGGTCGGCGACGTACCCCTCCCGGACCAGACCGCGCTCGGTCAGCCGCAGCCGCCGGGCCGGGCGGCCGGTGAGGTGGTGGATACAGTCGGCCAGTTCCAGTACGCCGAGCTCACGGACGTACCGGCCGAGGTAGCGCGGGAACGTCCCCCACGACCGCGGATGCGGTTTGCCGCCGACCAGGATCCCGTCCGAGCCGCCGGTGTGGCTCGAATGCCGCATGATCGTCCGCACGTTCTCCTCGTGCCCGACGTGCTGCAGGATCGACGTCGCCATGTTGTCCTCGACCAGCAGGTCGAAGAAGACCTCCGCCGGAGCCCGGCCGTTCCCAGCCGCGAGCGCCGCGACCGTGTTGCCGACGGCGCCGGCCAGCGCCGGGTTCCGGACGCCGCCGATCTCGATGGTGTTCCAGTCGGTCACGCAGCCGTGGCAGCCGTCCGACCCGACCTGCTCCATCTCGAGGGCGATCCGCGCCCGCTGCTCCGGATCCTGCAGCCGCGCCAGCTGCGCGTCCGGCCCGCCCTCGGCGGTCCAGCTCGGCAGGATCGCACCCAAGGTCGTTGACCCAGGCAAGTACGGATAGGTGTCCGTGGTGACGTCGATGCCGTCGGCGAGTGCCTTGTCGATCATCGCGACGAGCTCGGCGCCGCGGCCGCGGTTCGGCTCGAAGTTCATCACGGCGTGAGTCAGGTGCAGCGCACACCCGGATCGGCGGGCCACCTCGACCATCTCGCCGTACGCGTCGAGTGCGTTCTTGCCGTACGACCGCTGGTGCGGACCGTAGTAACCGCCGTACTGCGCGACGACGCCACACAGCTCGACCAGCTCGTCGGTGGTCGCGAACATGCCCGGTGTGTAGGTGAGACCGCTGCTCATCCCGACCGCCCCCTGCTCCAAACCCTCGGCAAGCAGGCGCTTCATCTCGTCCAGCTCGGCACGGGTTGCCGCGCGGTTCTCCGTGCCGACGACCATCATCCGCAACGTGCCCTGCGGGATCAGGTACGCCGCGTTGCACGCGATGCCCTGGTCGAGCCGGTCGAGGTACCCGGCGACCGTGGACCAGGTGAAGTCGAAGTCGTCCGGTTCGCCGTTCCAGCCGGCGATCTGGCGCCGGACCGCGGCCCGGGTCGGGTCGTCGATCGGTGCGAACGACAGCCCGTCCTGACCGAGCACCTCCAGCGTGACGCCCTGGCTGACCTTCGCCGTGTGGTCCGGGGTGGCCAGGATCTGCAGGTCGGAATGCGCGTGCATGTCGATGAACCCGGGCGACAGCGCCAGGCCGGCCGCGGCGATCGTCCGCCGCGCCGGCGGCAGGTCGTTGCCGATGGCCACGATCCGGCCGGCGTCGACCGCCACATCCGCCCGTACGCCGGGAGCACCGGATCCGTCCAGCACGAGCGCGCCGGAGATCAGCAGGTCCGCCATGTCAGAAGAAGGTCCTGACCAGATCGACGACCACGGGATCGGTCGCGTCCGGATCGTCCACGACCGGGATCAGCCCCCACTTGTCGAACGCCGTACACGGATGCGACAACCCGACCCGCAACTCGTCGCCGATCACCACGGGTACGTCAGTGAAGTGCAGGAACCCGTGCTGGTCGTTGAGTTTGGTGACCGTCATCCCAGTGGCCTGCAGCACCGGCTCACCGTCGGAGCGCGGCCGGATCAGCTGCGGCTCCGGCATGTCCTGGTCGAACGGCAGGTCACGCTTGCCTGCGTCGAAGATCGCCAGCCCCGGCTCGGGCTGCGACGTGATCCTGACCCAGGCATGCATCGCCGACACCAGCCGCTCGCCGTCCGTCCGCGGAGTCTCGCCGAGAGGCGACACCCGGCGGTAGAGCCCGTCGTCGTGACTGATGTACGCGCCGGACCGCAGTACGACGCGTGCTCCGTCGGCACCGAGCGGCCCGAGCACCTCGGCCACCAGCTCGAAGTACTGACTGCCACCGGCGCTGACCACCGGCGTGATGTCCGCGTCGTACAGACTCTTCAAGCGGTGGTGGATCCCAGCAAACTCACTGAGGTATGCCCTCACCCCCGCGAGACCGGCCTCGTCGACTCCATGCCCGACCGCGCCCTCGTACCCGGCGACTCCGGTCAGCCGCAGCGTAGACGCCGCAGCGATCGCCTCGCCGACGGCCACTGCCGTCTCGGCATCCCGTGCGCCGGTCCGGCCGTCGAGTCCGCCGATCTCCACGAGTACGTCGAGTGGCCGCGCGTCCGGACCGACGTACGCCGACCGGGCCGCCTCCATGATCTCCACCGTGCGGACCGAGTCGGCCCAGCACAGCACCTCGAACTCGGGGTCCCGGGCGAGCTCGTCCGCGATCCAGCGCAGCTGTAGCGGGGAGATCACCGCGTTCGCGATCAGCACCCGGCGGACGCCGTACACGCGAGCGACGCCGAGCTGGAAGACGTTCGCGAGCGTGATCGCCCAGGAGCCGGCGTCGAGCTGCATCGCCCAGAGCGCCGGGGCCATCGTGGTCTTGCCGTGCGGCGCGAGATCGAGT
Source organism: Kribbella pittospori (assembly GCF_004331465.1). Taxonomy (GTDB): domain Bacteria; phylum Actinomycetota; class Actinomycetes; order Propionibacteriales; family Kribbellaceae; genus Kribbella; species Kribbella pittospori. The sequence goes on along the minus strand of NZ_SJKB01000008.1, from coordinate 360,230 downwards.
CCGTGGTGGGCCGACCAACGGGCGAGGGCGTCGACGTTGTGGCGCAGACCGGGAGCGGACAGCGTCATCACCGGAGTGGGTAGCTGGGAGAGCCGGGGCTTGTCGGCCAGCACCTCCGCAACTGTCCGGCCCCAGAATGCGGGTGGTAGGGCCTTGTCTCGCCAGCTCACGGGCTGGTCGGCGAGGGCGGCGATGGCGTCGGCATCGTAGGCGGCTGGCATCTGCTCCCCTGGTGGTGGTCGATATTGCAGAATGCGCAACGCTGATTGCGCATTCTGACGATACGGTTGTAGCATCGCGCCGAAATCCCCGTCAACGACACGTGTCGCAGCTCCCATCCCATCACTCGCACCCCGAGGAGTGCCGATGGCCGAACCGCTCCCTGAGACAGCTGCCCCCGCCGCGATCTGCATCGGCGAGGCGATGATCATGCTGGCGGGGGAGACCGGGGTGCCGCTGGAAGACATCGAGACGTTCCGGCGATCGGTCGGCGGGGCCGAGTGCAACGTGTCCGGCGGTCTCGCCGCGCTCGACATCCCGACCGCCTGGCTCTCGCGACTGGGCGACGACGGCTTCGGTCGGCACGTCCTGCGCGATCTGCGGACGCGCGGTGTCGAGGTCGGGGGAGTCGAGATCGACCCCGACCGGCCAACCGCGATGTATGTGAAGGAGTCGCTGAACGGCCGCTCGCGGATGCACTACTACCGGACTGGTTCGGCAGCCTCGGCCATGACTCCGTCGTTCCTGGACCGGCCGGCGGTCCGCGATCGGCTCACGCAGGCAAAGCTCGTGCACACGACCGGAATCACCGCAGCGATCTCCGACACGGCCGCACTGATGCTGGACAGCCTGGCTGAGCAGCAGCGCGACTTCACCCTGAGCGTCGACCTCAACTGGCGCCCGGCACTGTGGCGGGACAAGGACCCGGCGCCACTATGGCGATTGCTGCGCGCGGCGGACGTCGTACTGATCGGTGCTGATGAGGCGCTGGTGTTCGCCGGCACAAAGGACCCCGGTGAGCTGCGTGAACTCCTCGGACCGCGGTCGACGCTGGTCCTGAAGGATGACGCACACACGGCGCTGGTGCTGGAGCCGGACGGACGTCGTACTGAAGTCCCTGCCCTCACGGTCGAGGTCGTGGAGCCCGTTGGTGCAGGCGACGCGTTCGCTGCGGGTTTCTTGGCGGGGACGCTGCAAGGGCTGCCGATGGAGCAGCGGCTGCGGCTCGGTCATCTGGGCGCTGCGGCCGTACTAGCGGTGCCGGAGGATCACGCTGCTCCGCTGGACCCCGCCGTGCGTCAGGCACTGCTCACCTGCTCCGACGAGGAGTGGGCCGCGACGCACGTCGGTCCGGCTGGTGTGAAGACGGCGGCATGAGTCAGAGTCTCGCCAGGGCATTGCAGATCCTCGCCAGTCTGGGCGAGGGGGAGCGGTCGCTCGACCAGTTGGCGACGGAGCTCGGCGTACACAAGACCACTGTGCTGCGGCTGCTGCGGACCATGGAGGCGGACCGGTTCGTACGACGTGATGACTCGCATCGCTATCGCTTGGGGTCGCGGCTGTTCGCGCTGGCGGATGCGGCTCGCGAGCAGCACGTCGTACGTGAGGTAGCGGCGCCGCATCTGCGCCAGCTGAACCAGAAGACCGGTCAGACGGTGCACCTGGCGGCCTGGGAGAACGGTGAGGTCATCTACGTCGACAAGCTCGACAGTGTGCGATCGGTGCGGATGTACTCGCAGATCGGCGTACCGGCCGCGCTGCACTGCACTGCTGTCGGGAAGGTGCTGCTGGCGGCGCAGCCGAAGCGGATTCGGGAGGCGCTGCTCGAGTCGATCGAGTACCACGCGTTCACGCCGCAGACGATCACCGATCCGGACGCACTGCGCGCCGAGCTGGACGCGGTCCGGGCGCAGGGATGGGCGCAGGACCGGGCCGAGCACGAGTCGTTCATCAACTGCATCGGCGCGCCCGTCGCCGACCAGCACGGCCGGATCGTGGGGGCCGTCTCGATCTCGGTCCCCGACGTACTGCTGGACTATGGGCAGGTGCTCGAGCTTCTGCCCGAGCTGCTGGCCACCACGAAGGCGATCAGCGCCGACTACAACTGAGAGGTGTCAGACCTGATGTCCGACAAGACCGCCGTCTCCACCACCGAGGCGCCCGCGCCGATGCCGGTGTACTCGCAGGGCGTCCGCAAGGGCAACATTCTGCAGGTGTCCGGCCAGGGTTCGGTCGACCCGGCCACCGGCGAGTTCGTCTCCACCGGTGACGTGAAGGGCCAGACCACGCGGGTGCTGCAGAACGTCGAGGCGATCCTCAAGGCCGGCGGCGGCAGCTTCGACGACGTGGTGATGATGCGCGTCTACCTCACCAAGCGCGAGGACTTCGCCGTCATGAACGAGGCGTACGCCGAGTTCCTCTCCACCCGCACCCCCAGCGGCGTCCTCCCCTCCCGCACCACCGTCTTCACCGGCCTCCCCCGCGAAGACATGCTGGTAGAGATCGACGCCCTCGCCGTCCTCAGCTGACCCCCAAGGCACCTGGTGCTATCCCGTAGCACCAGGTGCTACCCGGCCGGTAAATGAGTCCATGAGCAACTTGGAGGAGATCACCCAACGCGACCTGCGGATGCGGTCGCGGGAGATCATGGATGCTGTCGAGGGTGGCCAGGTCTTCGTCGTCACGCGCGACGGCCACCGCATCGGCGAGCTGGTTCCGCTGCGCCGCCGGCGCCGGTTCGTCCCGCGAGCCGAGTTCGCCGCGATGTCCCGCAGCGCACCCGAGGTTTCGCTCGAGGACTTCCGGGCCGACCAGGGCAGTGCGGTCGACCAGGAGCCGGACGACCCGTATGCCCGGTGAGTACGCGCAGGGTCTGCTCGACACGAACATTCATGATCCTGCGCAGGTCGATCGATCCTGCGGAGCTGCCGGCCGAGATGGCGATCTCGACCATCACCCTGGCCGAGCTGTCCGCCGGCCCGCACCAGGTGCGCGCCGGACAGAGGTACGACGAGCATGCCGAGCGGGCCTCGACGGACGGACATCCTGCAGCGGGCGGAGAACGAGTTCGACCCGATTCCCTTCGACATCGAAGCCGCCCGGACCTACGGACGAATCTGCGCGTCGGTCGTCGCGGCGGGCCGGACCCCGCGCCGACGGGTCGCCGACCTGATGATCGCAAGTATCGCCGTCGCGGAGGACCTGCCGCTGTTCACCACCAACCCGGACGACTTCAAGGGTCTCGAGAGCCTGCTCACCGTCGTCGCGGTGACCCGCCCGGACACGCACGCGGTTCCTGAGGCTCAGCGGCCCGCGGTGACTGGGTTGGTGAGGGTGCCGACGGCGGGGATGTGGGATTCGGCGGTGTCGCCGGGGGTGATGTGGACGGCGCCGGGGGTGCCGGGGGAGATGATGTCGCCGGGGTAGAGGGGCATCACCTTGCTGTGGAAGCTGACCAGGAACGCGGGGCTGAAGGCCATGTTGGCGATCGTGTTGCTGCGGTGGACCTCGCCGTTCAGGACCGTCGAGACCTCGACCGCGTCGAGTGAGCCCCAGTGCGCGAGTACGGCGTCCAGGCCGGTGATCCACGGGCCGAAGGAGAAGAAGCCGGGAAAGTTCTTCGACCGGGTCAGGAAGCGCGGGTTCTTCTCCAGGATGTCCTCGGCGGTCTGGTCCAGCACCGGGACGACGCCGAAGACGTGGTCGAGCGCTTCGTCCTCCTCGACCTGGTAGCACTCCCGGCCGATCACCAGCCCCAGCTCGGCCTCCGCCGTCGTACGCCGGCTCTGCGACGGCACCGGGATCGGGTCGCCCGGCCCGATGATCGTGTGGTCGCCCTTCATGAACGACGCCGGCTCGGTCGGCACGTTCTCGGACAGGTCACCGGCGTGCTCGAGGTAGTTCAGCCCGATGCCCCAGATCTTGCGCGGATTCCGGTACGGCGCCACCACCTCGGCCGTCGGGTGGAACGCCGAATCCGGCGCCCGCTCGGCCGCGACCGCGAGCTCCGCCAGGGTCGTCGTACCGAACAGCGTCGGCAGGTCCGGCGCGAAGCCGAGGTCGGCGATCGGCACCACGCCGCGGTCCGGATCGAGCACCACCGGCACTTCGTTGCCACTAGCAAGCTTCGCGGATCCCACCTGGACGAATCGGCCGGCCATGCTGCTCCTTCGACGCGCGGGTGACAGGTGCGCCACAGCCTAGATGCGGAACTGTCCGTAGATCGGGAGCGGGTGCAAAGTTCCCGCATCGTGGGATACGGTTTCGCCATGCAGGAAAACCCCGGACGCCATGGATCGGTGCAGTCCATCGATCGGGCGGTGGCGATCCTGCGCTGCTTCGACGCCCGGACGCCCGATCTCGGCATCAGTGACCTGGCCCGCGCGACCGGTCTGTCCACCAGCACCGTGCACCGGCTGCTGCTGGCGATGCAGGAGAACGGGCTGATCCGCCAGACGGCTCACCGCCGGTACGCGCTCGGTCCGCTGGTCGCCCAGTTGGCCCACAGCGGCGGGATCCCGGCGACCCTGCGCGACGCCGCCATGCCGGTACTGCGTGCGCTGCGTGACGAGACCGAGGAGACGGCGGCCGTGCACGAGTTGCTCCCGTCCGGGCAGCGCGTCGTCCTCGACCAGGTCGAGAGCCGTCACCAGTTGCGTCGTACGTACACGGAGTTCGGCATCCCGGTGCCGCTGCCACTCGGTGCTCCAGGCAAGGTTCTGCTGGCGTTCTCCCCGTGGGAGCGGCAGGTCAAGGTGCTGGCCGGGCCGCTCGAGCAGGTGCTGCCGCAGACCATCACCGATCCGGTCGTGCTGGCTGCTCAGCTGGCCGAGATCCGGACCCAGGGCTTCGCGAAGTCGCTGTCCGAACGGACGCCGGGCATCAGATCCGTGGCGGCCCCGGTCTTCGACTTCTCTGGTCAGGCGGTCGGCTGCCTGTCCGTGTCAGGCCCGGAGATGCGGATGCCGGAGGAGCGGATGGACGAGTTCGGCGAGCGGGTGGTCCCCGCCGCGTGGTCGGTGTCCGAGCTGCTCGGCGCCACCCCAGCCGAACGCGACCTCGGTACGGCGCGCGCGTCGGAGCCGGCGGTCAGCCGCTCATGACCGGACCGGCAAGCCTCTGGAAGATCGCACCATCGGTCTATCTGCCCGCGTTGCTGTACGGCATCGGGCAGGGCGCGATCGCGCCCGTGGTCGCGGTGTCCGCCACCCACCTCGGTGCTTCGGTCGCCGTTGCCGGACTTGTTGTGGCAGCGGCCGGTCTCGGCCAGGTCATCGGTGACATCCCGGCCGGTGCGCTCACCACCAAGATCGGTGAGCGGAGCGCGATGCTCGCCGCGACGGTGCTGGTCGCTCTGGCGCTGGCGGCCTGCATCGTCGTCCCGACGGTCTGGGGCCTGGCGATCGCCATCGGCGCGACCGGGCTGGCCGGCGCGGTCTGGGGTCTGGCCCGTCAGGCCTACCTGAGCGAGGCCGTGCCGATCCAGTTGCGTGCACGCGCCCTGTCCACGCTCGGCGGCGTACAGCGCATCGGCTCCTTCATCGGACCGTTCCTTGGCGCGTTCGCGATGCGATTCCTCGGCACCGACGGCGCCTACTGGGTCCACCTGGTCGCTGCGGTCCTCGCGTGTGGCGTGCTGTTGAGCCTCCCCGACATCGAGTCAGTACGGCGTACGCGCGGGAGCCGACCGGTGTCCGCACAGTCGACCTGGGGAGTGATCCGCGATCACCTGCCAGTACTCCGGACCCTCGGCGTCGGCGCACTGCTCGTAGGCGCGGTCCGTGCGTCACGGCAGGTGGTCATTCCCCTGTGGGCGTTGCACATCGGGCTCGATCCGCAGACCACCAGCATCATCTTCGGGCTGTCGGGCGCGGTCGACATGCTGCTGTTCTATCCAGCCGGTTCGGTGATGGACCGCCTTGGCCGCAAGTGGGTCGCCGTACCGTCCATGCTTGTCCTCGGGTTCGCGCATCTGCTGTTGCCGTTGACGCACACGACTGTGGCGCTCACCGCAGTCGCCTTGTTGATGGGTGTCGGCAACGGTCTGGGCGCCGGTGTGATCATGACGCTGGGTGCGGATGCGTCTCCGCCGATCGGGCGCGCGCAGTTCCTCGGTGCGTTCCGGCTGTTCGCCGACACCGGGAACGGCAGCGGGCCCTTGCTGCTGGCCGGGGCTACAGCTCTGTTCGGACTCGGGCCCGCGATCGTCATCATGGCCGCGACGGGCTGGGCTGCGGCCACCGCGATGCACCGCTGGATCCCGCCACATCCGATCGCCGAACAACCGGCCTGACGGAACCGATTTGGTTTCCGGTGTCACGGTCAGGCACAATGAACTCTGCCGAAGACCGCTGGTCGTCACTTTCGAGTGACTGAAGGTCCCACAGATCGAGTGGGCGGCCCGCGTAGGTGACTTGGACAGTGTGACATCAGTATGTTCACGCCCTTGCGCCTGCGCAGGGGCGTTTTCTTGTTGTGCGGGTCCGGCCCGGGGTCGAGGCGTTGAAGCCAAACCCTGCGAAAGCAGGTTGGAAGGAGACCCCATGGCGAGGCCGGACAAGGCAGCCGCTGTCGCCGAGCTCACGGACGAGTTCCGGAGCTCGAACGGCGCAGTGCTGACCGAGTACCGCGGTCTCACCGTGGCGCAGCTGCGGCAACTGCGTACTGCGCTCGGTGACGACGTGAACTACGCCGTGGTGAAGAACACGCTGACCAAGATCGCGGCCAAGGACGCGGGAGTCGACTCGTTCGACTCGCTGCTCGAGGGCCCATCGGCAATCGCCTTCATCAAGGGCGACCCGGTGACCGCGGCCAAGGGACTGCGTGACTTCGCCAAGGCGAATCCCCTTCTCGTCATCAAGGGTGGAGTGCTGGAAGGCAAGGCACTCGGCTCTGACGAGATCAGCAAGCTCGCTGACCTGGAGTCGCGTGAGGTTCTCCTCGCGAAGCTCGCAGGTGCGATGAAGGCGGCCCCGCAGCAAGCGGTGTCGCTGTTCGCTGCTCCGCTGTCGCAGGCCGCGCGCCTGTTCGCGGCGCTGCAGGACAAGCTGCCGGCCGAGGCCGCCCCCGTGCAGGACGCGGTTGCGGACGAGGCGCCGGCCGTGCAGGACACGGTCGAGGCACCTGCCGAGGCGAGCACCGAGGAGGCCGCGCCAGCCGACAGCTGACGCGGATCTCACCCGTAACACCCCATCAGTGATCACCAGTACCACCATCAGGAAGGACCGCCACCATGGCGAAGCTCAGCACCGAAGAGCTGCTCGGCCAGTTCAAGGAACTGACCCTGCTCGAGCTCTCGGAGTTCGTTAAGGCGTTCGAGGAGGAGTTCGGCGTGACCGCCGCTGCTCCGGTCGCCGTTGCCGCCGCTGCTCCGGGTGCCCCGGCCGCCGCTGCCGAGGAGGCCGCGGAGCAGGACGAGTTCGACGTCGTTCTCGAGAGCGCCGGCGACAAGAAGATCCAGGTCATCAAGGAGGTGCGCGGTCTCACCAGCCTTGGGCTGAAGGAGGCCAAGGACCTCGTCGAGGCGGCCCCGAAGGCCGTCCTGGAGAAGGTCGACAAGGCTGCCGCGGAGAAGGCCAAGGAGGCCCTCGAGGGCGCCGGCGCCACCGTCACGCTGAAGTGACCTGTGCGGCAGCAGCCGCACACCCCAGCAGTACGCCGAAGGGCGGTCCTCACCAGGACCGCCCTTCGTCACGTTCTCAGACGCCGATGCGGTGCCACGGGCCCCAGATGGCGAACGACATCCCGCGGCTGGCCTGGATGTTGACGAACAACGTGTGTCCGTCGGGGCTGAAGGTGGAGCCGGCGAACTCGTCGCCGGAGCGGTCCACCCCGGTGCTGCTGGTCAGCCGGTTCAGCGCGATGTCGAACAGTTGGCCGCCCCGCGACAGGCCACGCAGGTAGTTGTCCTCGGTGTTGTCCTCGCAGACCACCAGGGTTCCGCGCCTGCTGGTCGTCACGTTGTCCGGGAAGTCCAGCGTCGCCCGGTTCGGCGACTGGTAGATCAGCTGCAGCTTCCCGGCCCGGGTGTGGTACGCCCAGATCTGGCCGAACCCGTTGCCGTACCCACCGACCGGATCCGGCCCGGTCTCCGCCGCGCCACCACCTTGCGTCGAGCAGAAGTACACGACGTTGTCGTCGTACACCTGTCCTTCCAGCCGGGAGAAGTACGCCGCTCCCTGCGCGCGGCCCTGGTCACCGACGTACACGAGCGCCTGGTCGTTCGTCGTCGGTGCGGTCTGCCCCGGTGTGTACGGGAACGCCGGGGCCGGGTCGTCGATGTCGACCCAGGTGACGTCGTACGTCGCCCGCTTCGGCTGCTCGGCGGCGAGATTGAGGTTCGGACGGCCTTTGACGGCCAGCATCTGCAACCGGCCGCCGTCCTCGATCCGCCCACGCTTCATCGGGTTCCGCGGTGGGCGATAGCGGAAGAACCCGGACGGGAACGCGAAGTTGTCCTCGGTCAGATAGAGGAACCCGTCCCTGGGATCGAACGAGACGGCCTCGTGTGCGAACCGGCCGGCGTGGGTGATCGGCTCTCGCTCGGACTGACCGCGGGCCGGGACCTCGAAGACGAAACCGTGCGGTTTGGTCAGTGCCACGTTCGGCGCGCCGGTGAAGTCGGGTCCGACGTCAGGCCCGTTCACCGTTTCCTCACAGGTGATCCAGCTGCCCCACGGCATGATTCCGCCACTGCAGTTCATCATCGTGCCGTTCAGGCTGGTGTAGGCGTCGACCACTTCGCCGAACCGGGTCACCTCGATCGTCGTCGTCCCGCCTTGTGCCGTCGCGTCGTACGGTGTCCCCGGACCGAACGGCGTACCGGGGTTGTTCAGCTCGTGGTTGCGGACCAGCACGATGTTGCCGTTGCGCCGGGTGAACGCGCCCATGCCGTCGTGCCGTCCCGGCAGGTTGGTGCCGTCGGTCAGCACGACCGGGAACTCCGTGTCGTGGAAGGACCGGTAGTTGAAGCCCTCCGGCAGATGCAGCCGGACCTTGCCGTCGCGCTGGTCCGGAATCGCCCGCAGTGCCCGGAACGGCGCACCGCTGCGTGGCGACGCGACCGCCTGCTGGGCCACGAATCCCTGGAACGGCCCGGCCGCGAACACACCGCCCGCGACGGCCGCGCTGCCCTTCAGGAATGTTCGTCGTTCGATGCTCATCCGTCGTCCCCTCCTCGGCCTGCGAAACCCCTTGATCGACGCTAACTTTCGCCCCGCTGTCCGGACAGATCTCGGCCGATCCGTCGCTGTGTGTGTCGAATCCTTTGCGCTGAGATACCAGCTCGGTGAGTGGTCTGGGGTGGGTGCGGCAAAGCCGGACCTGGGCAGCCGCTAGGATCACCCGGAGCCGCGTGCCGATCAGCACACCGTGACCGGCGTGACCGGAGCGTGATCGGATGGTCACCGTCGTTTGACACGCGGGGGTTACGCAAAACCGTACTCGTGCGTAACCTAGGCCACTGCCCCGTCGTTGGACCGGCAGAATGTCGTCGGTCCGGGGCCAGCAGACATCCCGTGAGGCAGACCGATCAGGAGGGCCAGGTGGGCGTAGAAGTCCGCGTCGAAGGTCTCACCAAGTCCTTCGGAAACCAGCTGATCTGGGGCGACGTGTCCCTGACGCTGCCCGCCGGCGAGATCTGCGTCATGCTCGGCCCGTCCGGCACCGGCAAGTCCGTCTTCCTCAAGACGCTGATCGGTCTGCTCAAGCCGGACAAGGGCCACATCTACATCGAGGGCACCGACATCGCGACCTGCAGCGAGCGCGAGCTGTACGAGATCCGCCGCCTGTTCGGCGTGCTGTTCCAGGACGGCGCGATGTTCGGCTCGATGAACCTGTACGACAACGTCGCGTTCCCGCTCCGCGAGCACACCAAGAAATCCGAGTCCGAGATCCGCTCCATCGTGATGGAGAAGATGGAGATGGTCGGCCTCGTCGGCGCGGAGAAGAAGCTGCCCGGCGAGATCTCCGGCGGAATGCGCAAGCGAGCCGGCCTGGCCCGCGCCCTGGTGCTGGACCCCGAGATCCTCCTGGTCGACGAGCCGGACTCCGGTCTGGACCCGGTCCGTACGTCGTTCCTGAACCAGGTGATGATCGACCTCAACGAGGCCTTCGGCGCGACGTTCCTGATCGTCACCCACGACGTCAACACCGCGCGGACCGTGCCGGACAACATCGGCATGCTGTATCACCGGCATCTGGCCATGTTCGGACCGCGCGAGATGCTGCTGTCCAGCGAGGAGCCGGTGATCCGGCAGTTCCTGAACGCGCAGATGATCGGCCCGATCGGCATGTCCGAGGAGAAGGACGCCGACGAGTTGGCCGCCGAGGCCGGCCAGGAGCTCCCCCCGCTGCCGCCGATCCCGATCCAGCAGTTCCCGAGCAGCGGCATGCTGCGGGCGACGCAGCGCCCGCCAGGTGAGTGGTGCCGGGAGAACGGCATCACCCCACCGCCCGGATCCTTCGCCGACACGAGGGTGGGGGCTACGTGACTGTTTCCGCGACCGCCCCGCTGAAACACGCCGGCTCGCTGTTCTCCTTCGCCCTCGACACTGCCCGCGCCTCGGTGCGCCGGCCGTTCCAGTTGAGGGAGTTCCTGCAGCAGGCGTGGTTCGTCGCCAGCGTGACGATCATCCCGACCGCCCTGGTCGCGATCCCGTTCGGTGCGGTGATCGCGCTGCAGGTCGGTGGGCTGATCAAGCAGTTCGGCGCGCAGGCCTTCACCGGGTCGGCCGCCGTACTGGCCGTGGTCCGGGAGGCGTCGCCGATCGCGACCGCGCTGCTGATCGCCGGCGCCGGTGGCTCGGCCATCTGTGCGGACCTGGGCTCGCGGAAGATCCGCGAGGAGCTGGACGCCATGATGGTGCTCGGCATCGACCCGATCCAGCGGCTCGTGGTGCCGCGGGTGCTGGCGACGATGCTGGTCGCGTTCTTCCTGAACGGTTTCGTCAGCGTGGTCGGCGTGATGGGCGGCTACGTCTTCAACGTCGTCCTGCAGGACGGCACGCCCGGTAGTTATATAGCCTCGTTCACCGCGCTGGCCCACCTGCCCGACCTGTGGCAGGGGCAGGCGAAGGCCCTGGTGTTCGGCTTCATCGCCGCGGTGGTGGCGTCGTACAAGGGAGTCAACGCGGGCGGCGGGCCGAAGGGTGTCGGCGACGCGGTGAACCAGTCCGTCGTGATCACGTTCATGCTGCTGTTCGTCGCGAACTTCTCGATGACGGCGATCTACTTCCAGCTCGTTCCGCCGAAGGGGGCCTGAAGAATGTCAGCCCTCGTCGACACCCTGGTGAAGAAGCCGCTGCACTCGCTCGACCGGCTGGGCGAGCAGCTCTCCTTCTACATCAAGGCGCTGGCCTGGTCCGGCAAGTCGATCACCCGGTACCGCAAGGAGATCTTCCGGCTGCTGGCCGAGGTGACGCTGGGCACCGGCGCCCTCGCGGTGATCGGCGGCACCGTCGGCGTGATCACGTTCCTCGCCTTCTTCACCGGCACCGAGGTCGGCCTGCAGGGCTACTCCGCCCTGAACCAGATCGGTACGTCGGCCTTTGCCGGGTTCGTCAGCGCGTACATCAACACCCGTGAGATCGGCCCGTTGATCGCCGGGATCGCGCTGGCCGCGACCGTCGGCTGTGGCTTCACCGCCCAGCTGGGCGCGATGCGGATCAGCGAGGAGATCGACGCCCTCGAGGTGATGGCGATCCCGTCGCTGCCGTTCCTGGTCACCACCCGGATCATTGCCGGCCTGGTGGCGGTCATCCCGCTGTACGTCGTCGGCCTGCTCGCGTCGTACTTCGCCACCCGGCTCACCGTGACCACGTTCTACGGGCAGAGTACGGGCACGTACGACCACTATTTCCATCTCTTCCTGCCACCCGGCGACGTGCTGTGGTCGTTCGGGAAGGTGCTGGTGTTCTCCGTCCTGGTGATCCTGGTGCACTGCTACCACGGCTACCACGCGACCGGCGGTCCGGCCGGTGTGGGCGTCGCGGTCGGTCGTGCGGTCCGGACCTCCATCGTCGTCATCAACGTCGTCGACCTGCTGCTCTCGATGGCGATCTGGGGTACGACGACCACCGTCAGGCTGGCGGGGTGACGGCATGACGCGACGAGTCCTGGGGGTCGCCTTCATCGGCGTGCTCTGCTTCCTGCTCTGGCTGACGTACGCCTTCTACGCGAAGGTCTTCACCAAGACCGTCGACGTCGAGCTGAAGACCAGCCACATCGGCCTGCAGCTGAACGAGCACGCCGACGTGAAGCTGCGCGGCATCATCGTCGGCGAGGTCCGCAGCGTCTCCACCGACGGCGACGAGGCGACCGTGAACCTCTCGCTCAAGCCGGACCAGATCGGTGAGATCTCCAGCGCGGTCAGCGCCCGGATCCTGCCGAAGACGCTGTTCGGCGAGAAGTATGTCGCCCTGGTGCCACCGGAGGGCTCGGAGGGCCGCCACATCCGCGCCGGCGACGTGATCTCGCGCGACAAGACCGCGGTCGGCATCGAGATCGAGAAGGTGCTGAACGACGCGTTGCCGCTGCTGCAGGCGGTCGACCCGGCGGACCTGAACGCCACACTGAACACGCTGGCCACCGCGCTCGAGGGTCGCGGCGCCGAGCTCGGCGGCACACTGACCCAGCTGGACGGCTACCTGAAGAAGCTGAACCCGAGTGTCCCGAAGCTGATGGACGCGCTGACCAAGCTCACCCAGGTCTCCGAGCTGTACGGCGACGCCACGCCGGACCTGGTCCGGGCGCTGCGCAACTTGACCATCACCGGCAACACGGTGGTGGAGAAGCAGGCGCAGTTGCAGAAGTTCTTCGTCGACGTGCAGGGCCTGTCCTCGACCACGAACACGTTCCTGAAGCAGAACGAGGACAAGGTGATCCGGCTCGGCGAGGTGAGCCGGCCGGTGCTCGACCTGCTGGAGCGGTACTCGCCCGAGGTGCCGTGCTTCCTCAAGGTGATGACCGAGACCGCCCCGATCCTGAACGACACGTTCCGCGACGGCCGGCTGCACATCAACCTCGAGCTGATCACCAACCAGCCGACGCCGTACGCGCCGAACGAGCTACCGGCGTACAAGGACCACCGTGGGCCGACCTGTGTCGGCAAGAACTACAGTCATCCCGGTGCGAAGCCAGGCCCGTACACCCAGCAGAACCCCGCGCCGTACATCACCGGTGACGACGGCGTGATCGGCGACCACAACAAGAACCAGCGCTTCCCGCTCAACCTGCAGCTGAACCGGGCGGTGCCGGGCTTCGACCTGGACACCGGCGGCGTCGGTACGCCGGCCGAGCAGCAGGTGATCAACTCGGTCGTCGGCCCCGCGATGGGCGTCCCGGCCACCGACGTACCCGATCTGACCACCCTCATGGTCGGCCCCCTGCTCCGGGGAGGCCAGGTGAATCTCAAGTGAAAATCCTGGACAAGAAGACCTCGATCGACACCGTGCGGCTGGCGATCTTCGTGGTCGTGACGACGGTGGCGACGGCGCTGCTCGCGGTGACGATCGGGAACATCACGTTCAACGCGACCACGAAGTACCGCGCCGTCTTCACCGACGCGGTCGGGCTGAACAAGGGTGACGACATCCGGATCGCCGGCGTGAAGGTCGGGCAGGTCGACAAGATCGCGCTGTACCAGGACACCCTCGCGATGGTGACCTTCAGCGTCGACTCCGACCAGATCCTCGACGCCTCCACGCACGCGACGCTCCGCTACCGGAACCTGGTCGGCAACCGCTACATCGCGCTCACCGACGGAGTCGGCGGTGGCGACCGGATGGAGAAGAACGGCGTCATCCCGAAGGAGCGGACCGCTCCGGCGCTGGACCTGTCCGTGCTGTTCAACGGGTTCAAGCCGCTGTTCACCGCGCTCACGCCGGCGGACGTGAACCAGTTCGCCTTCGAGGTGATCAAGGTGCTGCAGGGCGAGGGCGGCACGATCGAGTCGCTGCTGGCCAAGACGGCATCGCTGACGACCACGCTGGCCGACGCGGACCAGGTGATCGGCGATCTGATCACCAACCTGACCTCGACGCTGCAGATCGTTTCCCAGCGGCAGCAGAACTTCTCCCAGTTGCTGGTGAACCTGCAGCAGTTCATCACCGGGCTGAGTCAGGACATCAACCCGATCCTGAACTCGCTCGGCTCGATCAACTCGCTGAACACCAAGACGGCCGGCCTGCTGCAGCAGACCCGGGTGCCGATCAAGGCGGACCTGGACAAGATCCGCGCGGTCGCCACCACCTTGGACGACACCCAGGCGATCTGGGTCAAGACGCTGCAGAACATGCCGGGGAAGCTGAACACGATGACCCGGACCGCGTCGTACGGCTCCTGGTTCAACTTCTACCTGTGCAACTTCGACGGCAACGTCACCCTCCCGATCGGCACCCGCATTCCGGTTGCCTACGACAACAACTCGGCGAGGTGCACGAAGCCGTGAAGCCGTTCCGTGAGCAGAACCAGGTGACCGTCGGGGTGATCGGCCTGACCGTGATCGGGCTGATCATGCTGGCCGCCTTCAAGGCGCAGGACCTGCCGCTGATCGGTGGCGGGACGAAGTACTCCGCGCAGTTCTCGGAGGCCGGTGGCCTGAAGCCGAACGACGAGATCCGGGTGGCCGGCGTTCGCGTCGGTCAGGTGCGCAAGGTCGAGCTCGAGGGCACGCACGTGCGGGTCGACTTCGTGGTGGACAAGGGCGTGAAGCTCGGTGACCAAACCGGCGCCGAGATGAAGATCAAGACCCTGCTCGGCCAGAAGTACCTGAAGCTGAACCCGGCCGGTAAGGGCGAACTGAAGGCGGGTTCCGAGATCCCGCTGGACCGCACGGTCTCGGCGTACGACGTGGTGGACGCGTTCACGGATCTCGCGAACACGACCGAGCGGATCGACACCACGCAGCTGGCCAAGGCCCTGGACACGCTGTCGGCGACGTTCAAGAACACGCCGGACGAGGTGCAGGCGTCGCTGACCGGTTTGTCCCGGCTGTCCCAGAACGTCGCCAAGCGGGACGAGCAGCTGAAGCTGCTGCTGCAGCACTCGAACGTGGTCACCAAGGTCCTTGCCGACCGCAACCAGCAGCTGATCAAGCTGCTGAAGGACGGCAACTCCGTCTTCCAGGCCGTGCAGGCCCGGCGGGCGCTGATCCACCAGTTGCTGGTCTCGACGCAGAAGCTGTCCGCGCAGATCACCGCGCTGGTCCGGGAGAACCGCAAGGACCTGACGCCGACACTGCAGAAGGTCAACGCCGTACTGGCCACGCTGCTGAAGAACCAGAACGACCTGGACGCGAGCATCCGCGGGCTGGCGCCGTTCGTCAAGCTGTTCACGAACACCCTGGGCACCGGCCCGTGGTTCGACACCTACGTGCAGAACCTGGTCCCGGTGCCGGAGATCCCGGCGCCTCCGGTTCCGGTTCCCGGCCTGCCACCGATCCTGGGAGGTGGCGGCTGATGAAGCTCGCGTCACTGTCCCGCCTGGTCGCGATGGCGGTCGTCCTGGTGATCGTCGCGGTCACCGTGATTTCGCTGTGGCCGAAGGCCGACCGGGTCTCCGCGACGGCGTACTTCCCGCGAGCGGTGTCGGTGTACCCCGGCTCCGACGTACGGATCCTCGGGATCAAGGTCGGCGAGGTGGAGAGCGTCACCCCGGCCGGGCGGTCGGTCCGGGTGAAGTTCTGGTGGGAGGCCAAGCACAAGGTGCCGGCCAACGCCAAGGCGGTCATCGCCGCGCCGTCGATCGTGGCCGACCGGTACGTGCAGCTCACCCCGGTGTACTCCAAGGGCGACGTGATGGCCGACGGTGCCGAGATCCCGATGGACCGGACCGCCGTACCGCTGGAGCTCGACCAGATCTACCAGAGCCTGAACGACCTGTCGGTCGCCCTCGGGCCGAAGGGCGCGAACGACCAGGGCGCGCTGTCGCGACTCCTGGACGTTTCCGCGGCGAACCTGAACGGCCAGGGCGCCAAGCTGAACCAGACCATCACCGACGTGTCCAAGCTGACCGGGACGCTGGCGAACAACTCCCAGAGTCTGTTCTCGACGATCCGGCAGTTGCAGACGTTCGTGTCCGCGCTGGCCGCGAACGACCAGTTGGTGAAGCAGTTCAACACCAACTTCGCGGCCACCTCGACGACCCTGGCCGGCGAGCGGAAGGACCTGGCCTCGTCGCTGTCGCTGCTGGCGACCGCACTCGGCGAGGTCGCGACGTTCGTGAAGGACAACCGGACGCTGGTGAAGACCACGGTCTCCGGCGCGACCGACCTGTCGCAGATCCTGGTCAAGGAGAAGGCCGCGCTGGCCGAGGTCCTCGACACGGCTCCGCTCGGCCTGGGCAACCTGGCCCGGATCTACAACCCGCAGTTCGGCACGCTGGACCAGCGGATCAACCTGGCCCAGCTGGACGACCCGGCGACATTCATCTGCTCGCTGCTGCTGCAGGCCAACCAGCCGCTCTCGACCTGCTCGGCGCTGAAGCCTGTTTTCGACGCGCTGCCGAAGCTGCCGCTGCTGAGCCAGATCACGGGCGCTCCGCCGAGCGGCGGCCCGGCCGGTACGCCGTGGGCGCCGGCGCCGGCCCCGAAGCTGTCGAGCCCGGACCCGGTCGACCCGACCCTCGGGGGGCTGGTCCGATGAGACGCCGTACGAAGATCGTCGCGGGAGTGCTCGGTCTGGCCATGGTGCTGACCGGGTGTGACTTCAGCGTGTACTCGCTGCCGCTGCCCGGTGGCGCGAAGATCAAGGGACCGTCGTACACCGTCACGGTCGAGTTCGCCGACGTCCTGGACCTGGTGCCGAAGTCGTCGGTGAAGGTGGACGACGTCACCGTCGGCACGGTCGAGGAGGTTTGGCTGGACGGGTACGTCGCGAAGGTCCGGGTCAAGCTGCCGAAGAGCCTCGACCTGCCGGACAACGCCCGGGCGACGATCCGGCAGACCAGCCTGCTCGGCGAGAAGTTCGTCTCGCTCGCGCCGCCGACCGGGTCGGAGAAGCCGCGCGGGAAGCTGGAGAACGGCGAGCTCATCCCGCTGTCGCGGACCACCAGCAACGTCGAGGTCGAGGAAGTCCTGTCGGCGTTGTCGCTGCTGCTGAACGGCGGAGGCGTCGCGCAACTGCAGATCATCACCCAGGAGCTGAACAAGGCGCTGACCGGCAACGAGCCGGCCATCCGCAGCGTGCTGACTCAGCTGGACACCTTCGTCGGGACCCTGGATCAGAACAAGCAGCGGATCATCACCGCGATCACCGCGGTCGACGCTCTGGCCAAGAAGCTGAACGCCCAGAAGGCCACGTTGGCCACGGCGATCGACTCGCTGCCGAAGTCGATCGCAACTCTGGACAAGCAGCGGGCCGCGCTGGTCAAGACGCTGCAGGCCCTGGCGACGCTGGGGAACACGGCGACCCGGGTGATCACCGCCTCGCAGAAGGACCTGGTCGCGAACCTGCAGTCGCTGTACCCGATCCTGACCAAGCTGGCCCAGGCGGGGGAGGACCTGCCGAAGTCGCTCGAGCTGCTGTTCACGTATCCGTTCCCGGACGGCGCGGCCAAGGCGGTCGGCGGTGACTTCACCAACCTCGGGATCACGCTGGACGTGAACACCCAGAAGGCGCTGAAGGGCCTGCTCGGCCTGAACCTGCCGTCGACCGGAGTCACCTTGCCGACCGCCGGACTGAGCATCCCGCTGCACAACCCGAGCAACCCGCAGGGCAACGGCCTGCCGGCGCTGCCGGTCCCGACCGGAACGGCGACGAGCTGCATCACGCTGCTCGGCCTGCCGGTCTGTACGCCGAAGCTCAACCGGCCCGGGCTCGATCCCGACCTGGCCCGGGCGCTGATGCCGGGGGTGGCGAAGTGATCACCAGAGCGGTCCGGATCCAGCTGATGGTGTTCCTGCTGATCACCGTCGTCGGTGTCGCCTTCGTGGGTGCGAAGTACGCCCAGGTGGACAAGCTGTTCTTCGACGAGGACTACACGGTCAGCGCCAGCTTCGCCGAGTCCGGCGGCATCTTCACCGGCGCCGAGGTGACCTACCGCGGCCAGCCGGTCGGCCGGGTCGGCGAACTCAAGCTGCTGTCCGACGGCGTCGAGGTGAACCTCGACATCGAGAACAAGGCCAAGATCCCCAGCGACCTGCTCGCGGTGGTCGCGAACCGGTCCGCGATCGGTGAGCAGTACGTCGATCTGCAGCCGCGGCGCGACGGCGGTCCGTACCTGCGCGACAACTCCAAGATCGCCCGCGCGGACACGGCGATCCCGATCGACACCACCGAACTGCTGCTGAACCTGGACCAGCTGGTCAACTCGGTCGACAAGAAGAGCCTGCAGACCACGGTCCGCGAGCTCGGCGCGGCGCTGAAGGGCCGCGGCACCGACCTGCAGCGGATCATCGACAGCTCCGGCACGCTGATCGACGACGCGGACGCGAACATCCTGCAGACGATCAAGCTGATCAACGACGGTGACACCGTGCTGGCCACCCAGGTCGCCAGCGGCGACGCGATCAAGACCTGGGCGAAGAACCTGGCGCTCCTGTCCGACACCCTGGTCAGCTCGGACGCGGACCTGCGCCAGGTGATCGACCAGGGCTCGCTCGCGTCGCAGCAGATCACCGGGCTGATCCAGGACAACCGGGCGGACATCGCGGTGCTGCTCGGTAACCTGCTGACGGTGAGCGAGATGACCGCGGTCCGGCTGGACGCCGTCGAGCAACTGCTGGTGGTGTACCCGGCGGTCTCGATGGGCGGGTACGTCGTACCCGCGAAGAACGCCGACGGGCACTACGACGCGCACTTCGGACTGGTGCTCGGCTTCGACCCACCCGCCTGCCGGGCCGGCTACGGCAGCACCGACAAGCGGGTCCCGCAGGATCTGACCAATACCCCGGCCAATACCAAGGCGGGGTGCACCGCGAAGCCGTCCACGGACGTGAATGTCCGCGGTTCGCAGAACAAGCCGAGCCCGTCGACCCGCGGGGACAGGAACCGGACCGGCTACGGCATCGGCTACGACCCGACGACCGGCGCGGCCGGCGGCTCCGGAGGGATGCCGGAGATCGTCCTGGGCTCGACCGGCGGCCAGGAAGAGCTGCTCGGCAGCGACTCCTGGAAAGCTCTCATCCTTGGACCGGTGACCGGCAAGTGACTTCTGGTAAGTCCCGGCGGGGACCTCTGATTCTGGCGTGGGCGCTGAGCGTGCTGCTCGTGGTGGCGCTGGCGGGTACGACGCTGTCGGTGATCGCCCTGCAGAAGCAGCGGTCCGACGACTCGCAGCGCGACGGCGCGATGAAGGCCGCGCGGCAGTTGGCGCTCGACTTCACGACGTACGACTACAAGACCTGGGACGCCGACGCGAAGCGGGTGCTGGACGACTCCACGGGTCAGTTCAAACAGGAGTTCCAGGCCGGCACCGACTCGGTGAAGGCCGAGGTGCTGACCAACAAGGCGACCTCCAAGGGTGACGTGAAGGAGGCCGCGGTGGTCTCGAACGACAAGGACTCGGCCCAGGTGCTGGTGATCGTGAACGCGGTCGTCACCAACACCGCCTCCACCCAGGGCGTCGAACGCCGCTACCGGATCAAGCTGGACATGGTCCGCGACAGCGACCACTGGCTGACCGCCGACCTCCAGGTGGTGGGCTGATGCCGGACCGTTCCCGCAACCGCCCCCGGATCGCGGGCCAGCGCCGCACGGCGTCCGGACCCGGGATCACGGACACCGCGCCAGAGGTCGAGCTCGACGAGACACCGGACGAACTGGCAACGGACGAACTGACAACGAACGACACGCCGACCACGCCGGAGGGTGTGACCCCAGACACATCGGAGGTCTCCGAGGTCACTCCGAGGGAGTTCCAGGACGCCGTCGTGGTCACGGACGGTGACAGCAAACGGGGTCTGGGTGTGGTGCTGTCCGTGGTGCTCGCGGTGGTCGTCGTCCTGGTGCTGACCGTCGGGGCGGTGCTCGGGATCAAGGCGTGGCAGGGCAAGCAGGCCGAGGACGCCCGGGATCAGGCCGCCGCAGCCGGGCGGAAGGCGGCAGAGACCGCGCTCAGCTACGACTACCGCACCCTGGACAAGAGCTTCGCCGCGGCCCGGTCGACGATGACCCCGGACTTCGCCGCCAAGTTCGACGAGACGGCGAAGGTGGCCGGCGAACTGGCCACCAAGACCAAGGCGACGGTCAAGGCCGACGTCCGCGAGGTCGGGGTCCGGGACGGGAACGCCGACCGGGTCACACTGATCATCTTCGTGAACCAGACCACCACCAGCACGATCACGAAGGGTAGTCCCCGGGTCGACCTCAACCGGACGAGGTTCACGATGGTCCGAAAGGACGGCCGATGGCTGGTCCAGGAGATCGCCGGACTGTAGTCTCTTTGTGACTCCGCACCAGGAGGGCGCCGGAGGTCTCGCGGGTGATCTACTCGCTGGAGACACCGGGTCGGTCCTTGACGGAAAGGGTGGTCCGACGGCATAGTGTTGGACCCCATTGGACAGGCTTGCCTGGATCATGTAACCTTGTGCTTTGCGCTGCCTTCAACCTTCACCCTGGTTCGGGTCTCGACTTGACTAGGGCGGTTCGGCGTGCGCTCCCAGCACCGAAGTGATTTCTGCGAGCCCGTGGAAGGACGCCCCTTGGTCGCCTCGCGCAACCCCCAGTCCGACAGCATTTCCGACGTTTCCGGCTCCCGCCGCATCTCTTTTGCAAAGATCTCCGAGCCTCTCGAGGTTCCGGATCTGCTTGCGCTGCAGGTGGACAGTTTCGACTGGTTGGTCGGCAACGAAACGTGGCAGGCCCGTGTGGCCGCCGCCGAGGCCGAGGGACGGACCGAACTGTCCGGCCCCTCCGGCCTGGAAGAGATTTTCGAGGAGATCTCCCCGATCGAGGACTTCAGCGGCACCATGTCGCTGTCGTTCCGCGACCACCGCTTCGAGCCTCCGAAGAACACGGTGGACGAGTGCAAGGAGCGAGACGTCACGTACTCGGCTCCGCTGTTCGTCACCGCCGAGTTCATGAACAACGAGACCGGCGAGATCAAGAGCCAGACCGTCTTCATGGGTGACTTCCCGCTGATGACGCGCAAGGGCACCTTCGTGATCAACGGCACCGAGCGGGTCGTCGTGTCCCAGCTCGTCCGCTCGCCCGGTGTGTACTTCGAGCGCACTCCGGACAAGACGTCGGACAAGGACATCTTCACCGCCAAGATCATCCCGTCGCGCGGCGCGTGGCTGGAGTTCGAGGTCGACAAGCGCGACATGGTCGGTGTCCGGCTGGACCGCAAGCGCAAGCAGAACGTCACCGTGCTGCTGAAGGCGCTCGGCTGGACCGACGCGCAGATCCTGGAGGAGTTCGGCGACTACGAGTCGATCCGGCTCACCCTGGAGAAGGACCACACCTCCGGGCAGGACGACGCGTTGCTGGACATCTACCGCAAGCTGCGGCCGGGTGAGCCGCCGACGCGGGAGGCCGCCCAGGCGCTGCTGGACAACTACTACTTCAACGGCAAGCGCTACGACCTGGCCAAGGTCGGTCGCTACAAGATCAACAAGAAGCTCGGCCGGGACGAGACGCACGACACCGCGGTGCTGACGATCAACGACATCGTCGCCACGATCAAGTACCTGGTGGCGCTGCACGAGGGCAAGACCGAGCTGCCCGCCCCGACCGGCGAGATCGTGGTCGAGGAAGACGACATCGACCACTTCGGCAACCGCCGTCTGCGCACGGTCGGCGAGCTGATCCAGAACCAGCTGCGCACCGGCCTGGCCCGGATGGAGCGCGTGGTCCGGGAGCGGATGACGACCCAGGACGTCGAGGCGATCACGCCGCAGACCCTGATCAACATCCGTCCGGTGGTGGCGGCGCTGAAGGAGTTCTTCGGCACCTCTCAGCTGTCGCAGTTCATGGACCAGACCAACCCGATCGCGGGCCTGACCCACAAGCGCCGTCTGAACGCTCTCGGCCCGGGTGGTCTGAGCCGCGAGCGGGCCGGCTTCGAGGTTCGCGACGTACACCCGTCCCACTACGGCCGGATGTGCCCGATCGAGACGCCGGAAGGCCCGAACATCGGTCTGATCGGCTCGCTCGCGTCGTACGGCCGGGTGAACCCGTTCGGCTTCGTCGAGACGCCGTACCGCAAGGTCGTGTCCGGCCAGGTCACCGACCAGGTGGACTACCTGACCGCGGACGAGGAGGACCGGTTCGTCATCGCACAGGCCAACGCCGCGCTGACCGACGACGACCGGCTCGCCGAGGACCGCGTGCTGGTTCGCCGTCGGCACGGTGAGGTCGAGCTCGCCCTGGTCGAGGACGTGGACTACATGGACGTCTCGCCGCGCCAGATGGTGTCGGTGGCGACCGCGATGATCCCGTTCCTCGAGCACGACGACGCCAACCGCGCGCTGATGGGCTCCAACATGCAGCGCCAGGCGGTGCCGCTGATCACGGCCGACGCTCCGCTGGTCGGTACCGGTATGGAGTACCGCGGTGCGGTCGACGCCGGTGACGTGGTCGTCGCCGACAAGGCCGGTGTGGTCAAGGAGGTCTCGGCCGACCTGATCGAGATCGCCGCCGACGACGGCACGTACCAGACCTACCGGCTGGCGAAGTTCCGCCGGTCGAACCAGGGCACCTGCATCAACCAGCGCCCGCTGGTCGACGCGGGGCAGCGTGTCGAGGTGAACTCCCCGCTCGCCGACGGTCCGTGCACCGACGAGGGCGAGATGGCGCTCGGCCGGAACATGCTGGTCGCGTTCATGCCGTGGGAGGGTCACAACTACGAGGACGCGATCATCCTGTCCCAGCGCGTCGTGCAGCAGGACCTGCTGACCTCGATCCACATCGAGGAGCACGAGGTCGACGCTCGCGACACCAAGCTGGGCCCGGAGGAGATCACCCGGGACATCCCGAACGTCTCCGACGAGATGCTGGCCGACCTGGACGAGCGGGGCATCATCCGGATCGGCGCCGAGGTCACCACCGGTGACATCCTGGTCGGCAAGGTCACCCCCAAGGGCGAGACCGAGCTGACCCCGGAGGAGCGGCTGCTGCGCGCGATCTTCGGTGAGAAGGCCCGTGAGGTCCGCGACACCTCGCTGAAGGTGCCGCACGGCGAGGAGGGCACCGTCATCGGTGTCCGCGTCTTCGACCGTGACAACGGCGACGAGCTGCCGCCGGGCGTCAACCAGCTGGTCCGGGTGTACGTCGCCCAGAAGCGGAAGATCTCGGTCGGCGACAAGCTGGCCGGCCGTCACGGCAACAAGGGCGTCATCTCCAAGATCCTGCCGGTCGAGGACATGCCGTTCCTCGAGGACGGCACCCAGGTCGACATCATCCTGAACCCGCTGGGCGTGCCCGGCCGGATGAACGTCGGTCAGGTGCTCGAGACCCACCTCGGCTGGATCGCCAGCCGCGGCTGGGAGATCGACCCGGAGAATCAGGAGGAGTGGGCGCAGCGGCTGATCAAGATCGGCGCCGGCTCGGCTGCTCCGATGACGAACGTCGCCACCCCGGTGTTCGACGGCGCCAAGGAGGAGGAGGTCACCGGCCTGCTCAGCTCCACGCTGCCGAACCGCGACGGTGTTCGGATGGTCGACGGATCGGGCAAGGCCCGGCTGTTCGACGGCCGTTCGGGTGAGCCGTTCCCGGAGCCGGTCGGTGTCGGCTACATGTACATGCTGAAGCTGCACCACCTGGTCGACGACAAGATCCACGCGCGCTCGACCGGTCCGTACTCGATGATCACCCAGCAGCCGCTGGGCGGTAAGGCGCAGTTCGGTGGTCAGCGGTTCGGCGAGATGGAGGTGTGGGCCCTGGAGGCCTACGGTGCCGCCTTCGCGCTGCAGGAACTGCTGACGATCAAGTCCGACGACGTCGTCGGGCGGGTCAAGGTGTACGAGGCGATCGTCAAGGGCGAGAACATCCCGGAGCCGGGTATCCCGGAGTCCTTCAAGGTTCTGGTCAAGGAAATGCAGTCCCTGTGTCTGAACGTGGAAGTGCTCTCGTCCGACGGAAGCCGGGTCGAGATGCGCGACAGCGAGGAGGACGTCTTCCGTGCAGCGGAGGAACTGGGCATCGACCTGTCCCGGCGCGAGCCGAACAGCGTCGAGGAGGTCTGAGCGGGTTGCCGCTTGAGATCAACACACAACTCACTCAGACCATCTTTACTATCGGGAGATAACACATCGTGCTCGACGTGAACTTCTTCGACGAGCTTCGGATCGGCCTGGCCACCGCGGATGAGATCCGTCAGTGGTCGCACGGCGAGGTCAAGAAGCCCGAGACGATCAACTACCGGACGCTCAAGCCCGAGCGTGACGGCCTTTTCTGCGAGAAGATCTTCGGTCCCACCCGGGACTGGGAGTGCTACTGCGGTAAGTACAAGCGCGTTCGCTTCAAGGGCATCATCTGCGAGCGGTGTGGCGTCGAGGTCACCCGTTCCAAGGTGCGCCGTGAGCGGATGGGCCACATCGAGCTGGCCGCGCCGGTCACCCACATCTGGTACTTCAAGGGTGTCCCGTCGCGACTCGGCTACCTGCTCGACCTCGCCCCGAAGGACCTGGAGAAGGTCATCTACTTCGCGGCGTACATGATCACCGACGTCGACGACGAGGCGCGGCACCGCGACCTGTCGTCGTTGGAGGGCCGGACGGACGTCGAGCGCAAGCAGCTCGAGAACCGGCGCGACAACGACATCGAGACGCGGATGAAGAAGCTCGAGGAGGACCTGGCGCAGCTCGAGGCCGAGGGCGCCAAGGCCGACGTACGCCGCAAGGTCAAGGAAGGCGCCGAGCGTGAGGTCAAGCAGCTGCGCGACCGTGCGCAGCGCGAGATCGACCGCCTCGACGAGGTCTGGACCCGGTTCAAGAACCTGAAGGTCCAGGACCTCGAGGGCGACGAGATCCTCTACCGCGCCATGAAGGAGCGGTTCGGCAAGTACTTCGAGGGCGCCATGGGTGCCGCCGCGATCCAGCGCCGGCTGGAGACCTTCGACCTGAAGGCCGAGGCGGACAACCTGCGCGAGACGATCAAGACCGGCAAGGGGCAGCGCAAGACCCGCGCCCTGAAGCGGCTCAAGGTCGTGACCGCGTTCCTGGCCACCAACAACAGCCCGATGGGCATGGTGCTCGACTGCGTGCCGGTGATCCCGCCGGACCTGCGGCCGATGGTTCAGCTCGACGGTGGCCGGTTCGCCACCTCGGACCTGAACGACCTGTACCGCCGGGTGATCAACCGGAACAACCGGCTCAAGCGACTGCTCGACCTGGGCGCGCCGGAGATCATCGTCAACAACGAGAAGCGGATGCTGCAGGAGGCCGTCGACGCACTGTTCGACAACGGCCGTCGTGGCCGTCCGGTCACCGGCCCGGGCAACCGGCCGCTGAAGTCGCTGTCCGACATGCTCAAGGGCAAGCAGGGCCGCTTCCGTCAGAACCTGCTCGGCAAGCGGGTCGACTACTCCGGCCGTTCGGTCATCGTCGTCGGTCCGCAGCTGAAGCTGCACCAGTGCGGTCTGCCGAAGGCGATGGCGCTGGAGCTGTTCAAGCCGTTCGTGATGAAGCGGCTGGTCGACCTCAACCACGCGCAGAACATCAAGTCCGCCAAGCGGATGGTCGAGCGCCAGCGCGCCCAGGTCTGGGACGTGCTGGAAGAGGTCATCACCGAGCACCCGGTGCTGCTCAACCGTGCACCAACCCTGCACCGGCTGGGCATCCAGGCGTTCGAGCCGCAGCTGATCGAGGGCAAGGCGATCCAGATCCACCCGCTCGTCTGCTCCGCGTTCAACGCGGACTTCGACGGTGACCAGATGGCGGTGCACCTACCGCTGTCGGCCGAGGCGCAGGCCGAGGCCCGGATCCTGATGCTGTCGACCAACAACATCCTGAAGCCGGCCGACGGCCGTCCGGTCACGATGCCGACGCAGGACATGATCATCGGCATCTACTTCCTGACCATGCTGAAGGAAGGCGTCAAGGGCGAGGGCCGGGCGTTCAGCTCGGTGGCCGAGGCGCTGATGGCGTTCGACCGCAACGAGCTGTCGCTGCAGGCCAAGATCACGCTGCGTCTGGACGAGTCCGGCGTACCGGCCGGTGCGAACGAGCTCGCGGACGGCGGGTTCTCCCTGGAGACCACGCTGGGCCGGGCGCTGTTCAACGAGGCGCTGCCGACGGACTACCCGTTCGTCGACGTCGAGGTCGGCAAGAAGCAGCTGGGCGGGATCGTCAACGACCTGGCCGAGCGGTACTCCAAGGTCGAGGTCGCCAACGCCCTCGACGCGCTGAAGGACCTCGGTTTCCGCTGGGCCACCCGGTCCGGTGTGACCGTGTCGATCGACGACTTCAGCACGCCGCCGTCCAAGCCGGAGATCATGGCCCGGTACGAGTCGCAGGCCGAGAAGGTCCAGAAGCAGTTCGAGCGGGGTCTGATCACCTCGTCCGAGCGGCGTCAGGAGCTGATCGAGATCTGGACCGGCGCCAACGCCGAGGTCGGCAAGGCGATGGAGGAGAACTTCGAGAAGGCCAACCCGATCTGGATGATGGTCCACTCGGGTGCCCGAGGCAACATGATGCAGATCCGGCAGATCGCCGGTATGCGTGGGCTGGTGGCCAACCCGAAGGGTGAGATCATCGCCCGGCCGATCAAGTCCAACTTCCGTGAGGGCCTGTCGGTGGTCGAGTACTTCATCGCTACCCACGGTGCGCGGAAGGGTCTGGCCGACACCGCGCTGCGGACCGCCGACTCGGGGTACCTGACCCGTCGTCTGGTGGACGTCTCGCAGGACGTGATCATCCGCGAGGAGGACTGCGGCACCGAGCGGGGCCTGCCGAAGAAGATCGGCGAGCCCGGTCCGGACGGCAAAGTCGTGCACGCGGAGAACGTCGAGACCAGCGCGTACGCACGGACGCTGGCCACCGACGTGTCCGACGCCAGCGGCAAGGTCGTGCTGGCGGCCGGCAGCGATCTGGGCGACGTCTCGATCGCGAAGCTGGTCGAGGCCGGGATCGAGGAGGTCAAGGTCCGCTCCGTGCTGACCTGTGACGCCAAGACCGGTACCTGCGCGAAGTGCTACGGGCGTTCGCTGGCGACCGGCAAGCCGGTCGACATCGGCGAGGCGGTCGGCATCATCGCGGCCCAGTCCATCGGTGAGCCGGGGACGCAGCTGACGATGCGGACCTTCCACACCGGTGGCGTCGCGGGTGATGACATCACCCACGGTCTGCCGCGTGTGGTCGAGCTGTTCGAGGCCCGCCAGCCCAAGGGCAAGGCGCCGATCTCCGAGGCGGCCGGCCGGATCTCGATCGAGGACACCGACAAGACCCGGAAGCTGGTGCTCACCCCGGACGACGGTTCCGAGGAGGTCGCCTACCCGGTGTCGAAGCGTGGCCGCCTGCTGATCGAAGAGGGTCAGCACGTCGAGGTCGGTCAGCAGCTGACGCAGGGTACGCCGGACCCGCAGGAGGTTCTGCGGATCCTGGGTGTCCGCAAGGCGCAGGAGCACCTGGTGGACGAGGTCCAGGAGGTGTACCGGTCGCAGGGTGTGGCCATCCACGACAAGCACATCGAGATCATCGTCCGGCAGATGCTGCGCCGGGTCACGGTGATCGAGTCGGGCGACGCCCAGCTGCTGCCGGGCGAGCTCGCGGACCGGATCATGTTCGAGGCGGAGAACCGCCGCGTCGTGGCCGAGGGCGGTACGCCGGCCTCGGGTCGTCCGGTGCTGATGGGTATCACCAAGGCCTCGCTGGCCACCGAGTCGTGGCTGTCGGCCGCCTCCTTCCAGGAGACGACCCGCGTCCTCACCGAGGCCGCGATCCACGGCAAGTCCGACTCGCTGGTCGGTCTGAAGGAGAACGTCATCATCGGCAAGCTGATCCCGGCCGGTACGGGTATGGACCGGTACCGAAACATCCGGGTGGAGCCCACCGAGGAGGCGAAGGCCGCGATGTACTCGATGGTCGGCTACGAGTCGTACGACTACGACTTCGGCCCGTCCACCGGTCAGTCGGTCCCGCTCGACGACTTCGACCTCGGTTCCTACCAGAACTGAGCCGAGTCACCATCCGCCGAGGGCGGCACTCCCACCAGGGGGTGCCGCCCTCGCGGCATTCCGGGCACGATGAGCCATGGCCGAGAACAAGACCCGGAAGACGGACGCGTCCGTCGACGACTACCTGGCCGGCATCGCCGGAGTCCGAGGCGATGACGCCCGCGAGCTCAACGCACTGATCACCAAGGCAACCGGTCAGGAGCCGGCCATGTGGGGGCCGTCGATCGTCGGTTTCGGTGACCGCCACCTGGTCTACGAGAGCGGTCGCGAGCTGGACTGGTTCGATGTCGGATTCGCGGCCCGGAAACAAGCCCTGACGCTTTATCTGACCACCGGTTTCGACGGGTACGACGAATTGCTGGCCCGCCTCGGACCGCATACGACCAGCGCCGGATGCCTGTACGTCAAACGCTTGGCAGACGTGGATTCCGGCGTTCTGGCCGAGTTGGTACGCCGGTCTGCACAAGACACTCGGGGGCGGGGCTGAAAGTGTCCGGGTGATAGGCCAAGATTGGTCCATGACGGATCTCCCGGCCTATCTGCGGCCTTTCGTCCTGGGGGTATTGGACGGGCCCGACGTGCGGGTGGACAGGCTCGGCGAGATCGACATCTACCGTCCGGCCGGGACTGCCCGGACGGGCGCGATGCTGTTCGTGCACGGGGGACCGGGACCAGCCGAGCTCGTGGCCACACCACGGGACTGGCCGGTCTACAAGGGCTATGCGACCGCTGTCGCCAGGCGAGGCCTGGTGGCCGCAGTCGTCGACCACAGCCTGATTCGCGGCTTCGACCAGTTGGTCACCGCCGCGGACGAGGTGGAGGCTGCGATCGGCGTACTGCGTTCTGATCCACGGGTCGACCCCGATCGGGTCGGGCTGTGGTTCTTCTCGGGTGCGGGCCTGCTGGCCGGGGAGTGGCTGGACAGCCGCCCCGACTGGCTGCGCTGCATCGCCCTGACCTACCCCCTGCTCGCCACCCCGCCCGGTGTCGACGACCTGGTCACCGCCGCCGAAGTGATCGGGAAACACAAGGATCTGCCGGTGCTGCTCACCCGAGCCGGACGCGAGCGTGAGGAACTCGCCGGTCCGGTCGCGGAGTTCGTCTCCGCAGGTGGCAGCGCGCTGGACATCATCGACGTACCGAAAGGGCACCACGGGTTCGACATGCTCGACCACACCGAAGAATCACGCGCCGCCGTCACCAAGGCCCTGGACTGGGCGATCGCCCACCTGGGCGAGGACCCGGACGGCGTGACCACGGCATCCACCTCACCGACGACCACCACCAAGACCAGGGCCAAGAGCGCCCCGGCATCCCGAAAGACCGCCGCGCGCACGCCGGCCGCGGCCGAACCGCTGATGGACGTCCCGACCCCGGCTGCGCCCGCCAGTCAGCCGGCGCCGACCGCTCCGGTTCCGACGCTCGATCCGCTTCCGACCACTCCCGCCGTTCCGGTGGACACTCCGGCTGCCCGGGTGGTGGGGCGCGAGCACGCGGCGTACGCGGCACACGATCTGGAGGCGTTCCTGGCGATGTACTCGCCAACCGCCCGGATCCACCTGGCCGACGGCGCCGAGCTGAAGGGCCGCCGGTTCCTGCGTGAGTACTACGGGTCGCGCTTCGCGGCCGGCCGGTGCAAGACCGAGGTCGTGCAGAAGCTGATGCTGGGCGAGTGGGTGGTCGAGCACGTGCTGGCCTACGACACCGGCGCAGGGGTCCCGATGCTCGCGCTGTACCGCGTCTCCGAGGGACTGATCACCGACGTCGAGTTCCGTGCCTGACGGACCGATCGACTACCTGGCCGAGTTCGAGCGGACGGCCGCGGAGCTCGCGGCCGTCCTCGACCAGGCCGACCCGGCGTCCGAGGTGCCCGCCTGCCCGGGCTGGACGCTGGCCGACCTGGCCCTGCACATCGGTTCCGGCCAGCGCTGGGCGGCGTCCATCCTGCTCAGCGGCACGTCCCAGCGGGTCCCGGAGGTCCTGCGTACGACGATCTCCTGGAGTGACTGGTATGCCGGTACGACCGCGGCGCTGGCGGCCGCGATCCGGGCCGTCGATCCGGACGAGTCGTGCTGGAACTTCGCGCCGGTCGCGCAGTACGCGGGGTTCTGGTCCCGGCGGCGCATGCATGAGACAGTCATCCATCTCGTGGACGCGGTTCAGGCCGGCGCGGCCCCGGATCGGCGGGCCGCCAGTGGTCTGGCCGTCGTACCTCCGACCCTGGCGGCCGATGGAGTGGACGAAGTGTTCGGTGTCTTCCTGCCGCGGATGCTGGCCCGGCGGGTCGCGCCGGCGGTCACCCGGCGGATCGGCGTACGGGCGACTGACACCGGCGACGAATGGACGCTGACGCCTGTGTCAGAAGGGGATCCGCCTCGGGTGGAGCGAGGCGCGGCGGCCGGCGAGGCGGTCCTCTCGGGCACCGCCGCGGAGCTCGATCTGTGCCTCTGGAAGCGGTTGCCGGGGAGCGTCCTGACGGTCGAGGGGGACCGGGCGGTGGCATCCGCTTTCCTGGCCGGCCGGGCCACTCCGTAGACCCTGTAAACTGGAGGAGCGGACCAGCCTCAGGCCCGTGCGGTTAGTCATTTTGACCGTGCTTGAGGCAGCCGCTAGTCTTAACGATCGTGCCCGGGTCATCCTGGGCCGTCATGCGTGCCCCTGGTCGAACGGGTTGCGCGCGTGGCACGGGACTCCTGCCGACAGTCTGGAAGATTACGGCTTCGGTACGCCCGTGCGCACGCGACACACCCGACCGCGGGGGTCAGCAAAAGCAGAGCAGAAGAAAGCCGGACGACAGAAAGAGACCTACGCGGTGCCCACCATTCAGCAGCTGGTCCGCAAGGGCCGCCAGGACAAGGTGTCCAAGAACAAGACGCCCGCCCTGAAGGGTTCCCCTCAGCGTCGCGGTGTGTGCACGCGCGTCTACACGACCACGCCGAAGAAGCCGAACTCGGCCCTTCGCAAGGTCGCGCGTGTCCGCCTGACCAGCGGCATCGAGGTCACCGCGTACATCCCCGGCGTCGGCCACAACCTGCAGGAGCACTCGATCGTGCTCGTGCGTGGCGGTCGTGTGAAGGACCTGCCGGGTGTCCGGTACAAGATCATCCGCGGTTCGCTCGACACCCAGGGTGTGAAGAACCGCAAGCAGGCGCGCAGCCGTTACGGCGCGAAGAAGGAGAAGAGCTAATGCCGCGCAAGGGCCCCGCCCCGAAGCGTCCGGTCATCATCGACCCGGTCTACAGTTCGCCGCTCGTCACCCAGTTGATCTCCAAGATCCTGGTCGACGGCAAGAAGCAGATCGCGCAGAGCATCGTCTACACCGCTCTCGAGGGCACCCGGACCAAGACCGGCACCGACCCGGTGATCACGCTGAAGCGTGCGCTGGACAACGTGAAGCCGAGCATCGAGGTCAAGAGCCGCCGCGTCGGTGGTGCCACCTACCAGGTGCCGATCGAGGTCAAGCCGGGCCGGTCCACCACGCTGGCGCTGCGCTGGCTGACGACGTACTCCCGGGCTCGTCGCGAGAAGACCATGTCCGAGCGCCTGATGAACGAGATCCTGGACGCCTCCAACGGCCTGGGAGCCTCGGTCAAGCGCCGCGAGGACACGCACAAGATGGCCGAAGCCAACAAGGCTTTCGCCCACTACCGCTGGTGATCCGGGGTCCGATCCGGACCCCAGCGCTCACCCTTTGACAGCAGTACAGAATCGAGAGGTAGACCACCGAGGTGGCCGTACAAATCACCACCGACCTGGCCAAGGTCCGCAACATCGGGATCATGGCTCACATCGACGCCGGCAAGACGACGACGACCGAGCGGATCCTCTTCTACACCGGTATCACCTACAAGATCGGTGAGGTCCACGACGGCGCCGCCACGATGGACTGGATGGAGCAGGAGCAGGAGCGCGGCATCACGATCACATCCGCCGCGACGACCGCGACCTGGAAAGACCACACCATCAACATCATCGACACCCCCGGGCACGTCGACTTCACCGTCGAGGTGGAGCGCTCGCTGCGCGTCCTGGACGGTGCCGTCGCGGTCTTCGACGGCGTTGCCGGCGTCGAGCCGCAGTCCGAGACCGTGTGGCGTCAGGCCGACCGGTACGGCGTACCGCGGATCTGCTTCGTCAACAAGCTCGACCGGACCGGCGCGGAGTTCATGCGCTGCGTCGACATGATCGTCGACCGGCTGGCCGCGGTGCCGCTGGTGCTGCAGTTGCCGATCGGTGCCGAGTCCGACTTCATCGGCGTCGTCGACCTGATCGGGATGCGCGCGCTGACCTGGCGCGGCGAGACCAAGATGGGTGAGGACTACACGGTCGAGGAGATCCCGGCCAGCCACACCGAGATCGCCGCCGAGTGGCGCGACAAGCTGATCGAGACGCTGGCCGAGGCCGACGACGACATCATGGAGATGTACCTCGAGGGCGAAGCGCCCACCGAGGAGCAGATCGTGGCCGGTATCCGGCGCGCGACCATCGCGAGCAAGCTGACCCCGGTGCTGACCGGCACCGCGTTCAAGAACAAGGGCGTCCAGCCCCTGCTCGACGCGATCAACGCGTTCCTGCCGAGCCCGCTCGACGTTCCGGCCATCGAGGGTCACGACGTCAAGGACAGCGACCAGGTCGTCCTGCGCAAGCCGGACGACAACGAGCCGTTCTCGGCGCTGGCGTTCAAGATCGCGGCCGACCCGCACCTGGGCAAGCTGACCTTCATCCGGGTGTACTCGGGCAAGCTCGAGACCGGCACCCAGGTCCTGAACCCCACCAAGGGGCGCAAGGAGCGGATCGGCAAGATCTACCGCATGCACGCGAACAAGCGTGAGGAGATCGCCTCGATCGGCGCCGGCCACATCGTCGCCGTGATGGGTCTGAAGGACACCACCACCGGTGAGACGCTGGCCGACCCGGCCAAGCCGGTCGTGCTGGAGTCGATGCAGTTCCCGGCCCCGGTCATCTCGGTCGCCATCGAGCCGAAGTCGAAGGGCGACCAGGAGAAGCTGGGCGTCGCGATCCAGCGGCTGGCCGAGGAGGACCCGACCTTCCAGGTCCGGACCGACGAGGACACCGGCCAGACGATCATCGCCGGGATGGGTGAGCTGCACCTCGAGGTGCTGGTCGACCGGATGAAGCGCGAGTTCCGCGTCGAGGCCAACGTCGGCAAGCCGCAGGTCGCCTACCGCGAAACGATCAAGAAGAAGGTCGAGAAGGTCGACTACACGCACAAGAAGCAGACCGGTGGTTCGGGTCAGTTCGCGCGCGTGATCATCAACATCGAGCCGACCTCGGTCGAGGCCGGCGGCGAAGGCGGCTACGAGTTCGTCAACTCCGTCACCGGTGGCCGGATCCCGCGGGAGTACATCCCGTCGGTGGACGAGGGCGCGCAGGAAGCGATGGAGTTCGGCGTACTGGCCGGCTACCCGATGGTGGACGTCAAGGTCACGCTGACCGACGGCGCCTACCACGACGTCGACTCCTCCGAGCTCGCGTTCAAGATCGCCGGTTCGATGGCCTTCAAGGACGCCGCCCGCCGGGCGACTCCGGTCATCCTCGAGCCGATGTTCTCGGTCGAGGTCACCACCCCTGAGGACTACATGGGTGAAGTGATCGGCGACCTCAACTCCCGCCGTGGCCAGATCCAGTCGATGGACGAGGGCCCCGGTGGCAGCCGGGTCGTCAAGGCCCTGGTGCCGCTGTCGGAGATGTTCGGGTACGTCGGTGACCTGCGTTCCAAGACGCAGGGCCGCGCGTCGTACTCGATGCAGTTCGATTCCTACGCCGAGGTTCCGAAGAACGTGGCGGAAGAGATCATCAAGAAGGCCCGGGGCGAGTAGTCTCTCGCTCCTGACCACCACACCCCAAGCGCGTCGGCGTACGGCGTAGTCAACATTTAACTAGGAGGGCCCCAGTGGCGAAGGCGAAGTTCGAGCGGACTAAGCCGCACGTCAACATCGGCACCATCGGTCACATCGACCACGGTAAGACCACTCTTACCGCGGCGATCACCAAGGTGCTGCACGACAAGTACCCGACGCTCAACGAGGCATCGGCCTTCGATCAGATCGACAAGGCGCCCGAAGAGCGTCAGCGCGGTATCACCATCTCCATCGCGCACGTCGAGTACCAGACCGAGGCCCGGCACTACGCCCACGTCGACTGCCCGGGTCACGCGGACTACATCAAGAACATGATCACCGGTGCGGCTCAGATGGACGGCGCGATCCTGGTCGTCGCCGCCACCGACGGCCCGATGCCGCAGACGCGTGAGCACGTTCTGCTCGCCCGCCAGGTCGGCGTGCCGGCCATGGTCGTGGCGCTGAACAAGTGCGACATGGTCGACGACGAGGAGATCCTGGAGCTCGTCGAGCTCGAGGTCCGCGAGCTGCTCTCGGAGCAGGAGTTCGACGGCGACAACGCGCCGATCGTCCGCGTCGCCGCTCACCCGGCGCTGCAGGGCGACGCCAAGTGGGGCGAGTCGATCCTCGAGCTGATGAACGCGGTGGACTCCTACATCCCGCAGCCGACGCGTGAGATCGACAAGCCGTTCCTGATGCCGGTGGAGGACGTCTTCACCATCACGGGTCGCGGTACGGTCATCACCGGCCGGATCGAGCGCGGTGTCGTCAAGATCAACGAGACCGTCGACATCGTCGGCATCCGTCCGGAGAAGCAGACCACCACGGTCACCGGTATCGAGATGTTCCGCAAGCTGCTCGACGAGGGCCAGGCCGGTGAGAACGTCGGTCTGCTGCTTCGTGGCACCAAGCGCGAGGACGTCGAGCGCGGCATGGTCGTCATCAAGCCGGGCACCACGACCCCGCACACCAACTTCGACGCTTCGGTCTACATCCTGTCGAAGGAGGAGGGCGGCCGTCACACGCCGTTCTTCCAGAACTACCGGCCTCAGTTCTACTTCCGCACCACGGACGTCACCGGCGTCGTCACGCTGCCCGAGGGCACCGAGATGGTCATGCCGGGCGACAACACCGACATGTCGGTCGAGCTGATCCAGCCGATCGCCATGGAAGAGGGTCTGAAGTTCGCGATCCGCGAAGGTGGCCGCACCGTCGGCGCCGGCCGGGTCACCAAGATCATCAAGTGATCTCACGAGGTCCGCGAGGGCTCGCATCCTGAGCCCCGCGGACCTCTGCTTTGCGCCCGATCCGGTGCTCAGGTGGCACCGGATCGAGCGTGAAGCCACCCGATTGGCGTTCCGGCGCCGATCTCTGGCACAATATTCAGGTTGCTCAGGCGAGGCCGCCGGGGCGCGCCCCAGACCATGCGTCTGGCGGGTGCGCCGGACCGGAGACCATGCCGAGGTTCTGGTCCGAGACCAGGCCCCGATCACCATTCCAGGTCGAAGAAGCGGTGAGTCACGTGCGTGCCGCGCACGCGACACACCCGACCGCGGGGGTCGGAGCAACGCAGACGTTGACGATAGAGAAGGACGAAGCGAAGCGATGGCGGGACAGAAGATCCGCATCCGGCTGAAGGCCTACGACCACGAGGTCATCGACAGCTCGGCGCGCAAGATTGTCGACACGGTGACGCGTACTGGTGCGAAGGTTGCTGGCCCGGTGCCGTTGCCGACGGAAAAGAACGTGTTCTGCGTCATCCGCTCGCCGCACAAGTACAAGGACAGCCGCGAGCACTTCGAGATGCGCACCCACAAGCGGCTCATCGACATCATCGACCCCACGCCGAAGACCGTCGACTCGCTGATGCGGCTCGACCTGCCGGCCGGTGTCGACATCGAGATCAAGCTCTGAGGGACGCGAACAACCAATGAGCACTTCTACCAAGAACACGCGCGGTCTGCTGGGCACCAAGCTCGGCATGACCCAGACCTGGGACGAGAACAACCGTGTCGTCCCCGTCACCGTGATCCAGGCCGGCCCGTGCGTCGTGACCGAGGTTCGCACCTCGGACAGCCACGGGTACGACGGCGTCCAGATCGCTTTCGGCGACATCGACCCCCGCAAGGTCACCAGCCCGATGCGCGGCCACTTCGACAAGGCCGGCGTGACGCCGCGGCGCCACCTGCTGGAGCTGCGCACCGCCGACGCCAGCGAGTACACGCTGGGTCAGGAGATCAAGGCCGAGGCCTTCGAGGCCGGTGAGCGGGTCGACGTGTCCGCCACCAGCAAGGGCAAGGGCTTCGCCGGTGTGATGAAGCGGCACGGCTTCCACGGCCTCCGCGCCACCCACGGTGTCCACAAGAAGCACCGCTCGCCGGGTTCCATCGGCGGCTGCGCCACCCCGGGCCGGGTCTTCAAGGGCCTGCGGATGGCGGGCCGGATGGGCTCCGAGCAGGTCACCACGCAGAACATCACCGTGCACGCGGTCGACACCGACCGTGGCCTGATCCTGCTGAAGGGTGCGGTGCCCGGTCCCAAGGGCGGCCTCGTGCTGATCCGCAACGCCGCCAAGGGCGCAGCTGTGAAGGGAGCCCAGAAATGAGCTCGGTCGACGTCGTCGTCGTGAAGGGCGACAAGGTCACCAAGAAGGGCTCCGCCGAGCTTCCGGCCGAGCTGTTCGACGTCCAGGTCAACATCCCGCTGATCCACCAGGTCGTCGTGGCCCAGCTGGCCGCGGCCCGCCAGGGCACAGCCAAGGCCAAGACCCGGGGCGAGGTCTCCGGCGGTGGCACCAAGCCGTACCGGCAGAAGGGCACCGGTCGCGCCCGCCAGGGTTCGATCCGCGCGCCGCAGTTCACCGGTGGTGGCGTCGTCCACGGCCCGGTGCCGCGTGACTACAGCCAGCGGACCCCGAAGAAGATGATCGCCGCCGCGCTCCGCGGTGCGCTCTCGGACCGGGCCCGTGACGGCCGCGTGCACGTGGTCGAGAAGTTCGTCGACGGTGAGAAGCCGTCCACCAAGGCCGCGCTGAACGTGCTGGCCGCGGCGACCGAGCCGGGCAAGGTCCTGGTCGTGGTCGAGCGGGCCGACGAGCTCACCTGGCTGAGCCTGCGCAACGTGCAGCACGTGCACCTGATCGCGGCCGACCAGCTGAACGCGTACGACGTGCTGTGCAGCGACGCGGTCGTGTTCACCCAGGGTGCCCTCGACGCTTTCGTCGCCGGCGCGCCCCAGGGCAAGTCCGTCAAGGCCGTCGCAACGTCGACTGAGGCCGAGCAGGAGGTTGAAGCATGAGCCACGGAGTCAACAAGGATCCGCGGGACGTGCTGCTGCGGCCGGTCGTGAGCGAGAAGAGCTACGGCCTGCTGGACGAGCAGAAGTACACGTTCGAGGTGGACCCGAACGCCAACAAGACCGAGATCAAGCTCGCGGTCGAGAAGGTGTTCAAGGTCAAGGTCAGCGACGTCAACACCCTCAACCGCAAGGGCAAGCGCCGCCGGACTCGTGCCGGCTGGGGCAAGCGCCCGGACACCAAGCGGGCGATCGTGACCCTCAAGGGTGACGACCGCATCGACATCTTCGGAGGCCAGTCGTAATGGGTATCCGCAAATACAAGCCGACAACGCCGGGCCGTCGTGGCTCGAGCGTGGCCGACTTCGTCGAGCTCACCCGTTCGACCCCCGAGAAGTCGCTGCTGCGTCCGCTGCCCAAGAAGGGCGGCCGGAACAACACCGGCAAGATCACCACCCGGCACCACGGTGGCGGTCACAAGCGGGCGTACCGGCTGATCGACTTCAAGCGGTACGACAAGGACGGCGTGCCGGCCAAGGTCGCCGAGATCGAGTACGACCCGAACCGCACCGCGCGGATCGCACTGCTGCACTACGTCGACGGCGAGAAGCGCTACATCCTCGCCCCGTCGAACCTGAAGCAGGGCACGATCGTCGAGAACGGCCCGGCCGCCGACATCAAGATCGGCAACAACCTGCCGCTGCGCAACATCCCGGTCGGCTCCACGGTGCACGCCGTCGAGCTGCGCCCGGGTGGCGGTGCCAAGATGGGCCGCTCGGCCGGTGCCAGCATCCAGCTGGTCGCGAAGGAAGGCCGGATGGCCACCCTGCGGATGCCGTCCGGCGAGGTCCGGATGGTCGACGTACGCTGCCGGGCCACCCTCGGTGAGGTCGGCAACGGCGAGCAGTCGAACATCAACTGGGGCAAGGCGGGCCGGATGCGCTGGAAGGGCAAGCGCCCGACCGTCCGCGGTGTCGCGATGAACCCGGTCGACCACCCGCACGGTGGTGGTGAGGGCAAGACCTCGGGTGGTCGCCACCCGGTGTCCCCGTGGGGCAAGCCCGAGGGGCGTACCCGCACCCGCAAGGAAAGCGACCGCATGATCGTCCGGCGCCGCAAGGCCGGCAAGAAGCGCTGATAGGAGCCGGCCAGAATGCCACGCAGCTTGAAGAAGGGCCCGTTCGTCGACCACCACCTGATGAAGAAGGTGGAGGTGCAGAACGAGAAGGGCACCAAGAACGTCATCAAGACCTGGTCCCGCCGATCGATGATCGTGCCGGACATGATCGGCCACACGCTGGCGGTGCACGACGGCCGCAAGCACGTGCCGGTGTTCGTGACGGACGCGATGGTCGGGCACAAGCTCGGCGAGTTCGCCCCGACCCGCACGTTCAAGGGTCACGAGAAGGACGACCGGAAGTCACGGCGTCGCTGACCTCGGTCAGTGATGAAGCGATAGCAACCTACGGAGAGATTCGAACATCATGAGCGTTCAAGAGCGTAGGGCCGTCAGTGCCCGTCGCGAGAGCCTGCTGGGCGACGAGCCCGGGGCCTTCGCGGTCGCGCGCTTCGTCCGCGTGACGCCGATGAAGGCGCGCCGCGTGGGTGACCTGGTGCGCGGTCTGGGCGTCGACGACGCACTCGCCACTCTGAAGTTCGCCCCGCAGGCCGCTGCCGCGACCGTGTACAAGGTCGTCGACAGCGCCGCGGCGAACGCCGAGGGCACCGAGCACCTGAGCCGGGCCGACCTGGTCGTGACCAAGGTCCTGGTGGACGAGGGTCCGACGCTGAAGCGTCACCGCCCGCGTGCCCAGGGCCGGGCCACCCGGATCGACAAGCGGACCAGCCACATCACTGTGGTCGTGACGCCGCGGGTCGAGGAAGAGCCGGCCGAGAAGGCCCCGGCGAAGAAGTCAGCCAAGAAGGCGGACACGGCCAAGAAGGCTCCGGCCAAGAAGGCCGCCGCCGACAAGGCCGACGACAAGCCGGCCAAGAAGGCGACCGCCAAGAAGACGGCTGCCAAGAAGACCGCTGAGAAGAAGGAGTCCTGACGTGGGCCAGAAGGTTAACCCGCACGGGTTCCGTCTCGGCATCAGCACCGATCACAAGAGCCGTTGGTACGCCGACAAGCTGTACAAGGACTACGTGGGCGAGGACGTCAAGATCCGCCGCCTGCTGAGCAAGGGCATGGAGCGCGCCGGCATCTCCCGCGTGGAGATCGAGCGCACCCGTGACCGCGTCCGGGTCGACATCCACACCGCCCGTCCGGGCATCGTCATCGGTCGCCGTGGCGCCGAGGCGGACCGGATCCGGGGCAGCCTGGAGGAGCTCACCGGCAAGCAGGTGCAGCTGAACATCCTCGAGGTGAAGAACTCCGAGGTCGACGCCCAGCTGGTCGCGCAGGGCGTGGCCGAGCAGCTGTCCGGCCGGGTGGCGTTCCGCCGCGCGATGCGCAAGGCGATGCAGACCACCATGCGTGGCGGCGCCCTGGGCATCCGGATCCAGTGCTCCGGCCGCCTCGGTGGCGCGGAGATGTCGCGGTCGGAGTTCTACCGTGAGGGCCGGGTGCCGCTGCACACGCTCCGCGCGGACATCGACTACGGCTTCTACGAGGCTCGCACGACCTTCGGCCGGATCGGCGTGAAGGTCTGGATCTACAAGGGTGACGTGGCCGGCTCCCGGGCCGAGCGCGAGGCGCAGGCCGCGGCCCGTGCCGCCACTCAGCAGCGCCGGCCGGCCCGCCGCGACGACCGTGGTGGCCGTGGTGGCCGTCGCGACGACCGTCGGGACGACCGTGGCGACCGCGGTGGCCGTGGTGGCGACCGCGCCGAGGCCCCGCGGGCCGAGGCGACCGCCCCCGCTGCCGACAAGCCCGCTGAGACGACCGGAACGGAGAGCTGAACCATGCTCATCCCCCGCAAGGTCAAGCACCGCAAGCAGCACCACCCGAAGCGCTCCGGCGCTGCCAAGGGTGGTACGACGCTGGCCTTCGGTGACTTCGGCATCCAGGCGCTGGAGAACCACTACGTCACCAACCGGCAGATCGAGGCCGCGCGTATCGCGATGACCCGGCACATCAAGCGTGGCGGCAAGGTGTGGATCAACATCTACCCCGACCGCCCGCTGACCAAGAAGCCTGCTGAAACCCGGATGGGTTCCGGTAAGGGTTCGCCGGAGTGGTGGATCGCCAACGTCAAGGCCGGCCGGGTCCTGTTCGAGCTGTCCGGCGTACCGGAGGACATCGCTCGCGAGGCCCTCCGCCGTGCGATCCACAAGTTGCCGATGAAGTGCCGCTTCATCGCCCGAGAGGCAGGTGAGAACTGATGGCTATCCAGACTGCCGCCGAGCTGCGGAACCTGGGCCGGGACGAGCTGATGAGCAAGCTCGGTGAAGCCAAGGAGGAGCTGTTCAACCTCCGGTTCCAGGCTGCCACGGGCCAGCTGGAGTCCCACGGCCGGCTGCGCGCCGTCCGCAAGGACATCGCCCGCATCTACACGGTGCTGACCGAGCGGGCGCTCGGCATCACCGACGAGGTCGACGCCCCGGCCGCCGAGGCCGAGGTCGAGGCCGAGGTCGAGGAGACCGCGGACGACAGCGAGAAGGCTGGGAGCAAGGCATGACCGAGAACGCGAAGGACGAGACCGTGAGCACGACCACCCAGACGCGAGGCCGCCGCAAGACCCGTGAGGGCCTGGTGCTGAGCGACAAGATGGACAAGACCGTCGTCGTCCAGGTCGAGGACCGGGTCAAGCACGCGCTGTACGGCAAGGTCATCCGTCGCACCAGCAAGCTGAAGGCGCACGACGAGCAGAACGCCGCCGGCACCGGCGACCGCGTCCTCCTGATGGAGACCCGGCCGCTGTCGGCGACCAAGCGCTGGCGCGTCGTGGAGATCCTCGAGAAGGCCAAGTAGTTGCCGGTACGTCCGGGAACCAATCGAAATCATTCGTTCCGCAAGGCTCACGGACGTGAGAACCAGCGAGACAACCAGGAGATCAACAGATGATCCAGCAGGAGTCGCGACTGAAGGTCGCCGACAACACGGGTGCGAAGGAGATCCTTTGCATCCGGGTGCTCGGTGGCTCCGGTCGGCGCTACGCCGGTGTCGGTGACACGATCGTCGCCACCGTCAAGGACGCGATCCCGGGCGGCGGTGTGAAGAAGGGTGACGTCGTCAAGGCGGTCGTCGTGCGGACCGTGAAGGAGCGCCGGCGTCCGGACGGCTCCTACATCCGCTTCGACGAGAACGCCGCGGTGATCCTCAAGGCCGACGGCGAGCCCCGCGGTACCCGCATCTTCGGGCCGGTCGGCCGGGAGTTGCGGGAGAAGCGCTTCATGAAGATCATCTCGCTCGCCCCGGAGGTGCTCTGAGATGGCGCAGAGGAAACTGCACGTGAAGAAGGGTGATCTCGTCCGCGTGATCGCCGGCAAGTCCAAGGGCCTCGAGGGCAAGATCATTCAGGTCCTGCCCGACGCCGAGAAGGTCATCGTCGAGGGCGTGAACCGGGTCAAGAAGCACACCAAGGTGCAGCAGGCCCAGCGCGGCGGCACCACGGGTGGCATCGTCACCCAGGAAGCCCCGATCCACGTCTCGAACGTGATGCTCGTCGTCGAGGTCGAGAAGGACGGCAAGAAGCAGAAGGTGACCACCCGCGTCGGCTACAACCGCGTCGAGGTGCAGAAGCGGCGCCCCGACGGCTCGACGTACACCGGTTTCCGGAGCGTCCGGGTCGCGCGGCGTACCGGCGAGGAGATCTGATGACCACCGCAGTGACCGAAACCAGGGTCCAGCCGCGGCTGAAGACGAAGTACCGCGAGGAGATCGTCGGCAAGCTGCAGGAGCAGTTCCAGTTCGAGAACGTCATGCAGGTGCCCGGCCTCACCAAGATCGTGGTGAACATGGGCGTCGGCGAGGCGGCTCGCGACTCGAAGCTGATCGAGGGCGCGGTGAAGGACCTGGCCGCGATCACCGGGCAGAAGCCGCAGGTGACCAAGGCCCGCAAGTCGATCGCGCAGTTCAAGCTGCGTGAGGGCATGCCGATCGGCGCGCACGTGACGCTGCGCGGCGACCGGATGTGGGAGTTCCTGGACCGGCTGCTGGCGCTCGCGCTGCCGCGGATCCGTGACTTCCGCGGTCTGTCGCCGAAGCAGTTCGACGGCACCGGGAACTACACCTTCGGCCTGACCGAGCAGGTGATGTTCCACGAGATCAACCAGGACCGCATCGACCGGGTCCGGGGCATGGACATCACCGTGGTGACCACCGCGAAGAACGACGACGAGGGCCGGGCCCTGCTGCGGCAGCTCGGTTTCCCGTTCAAGGAGAACTGACGTGGCGAAGACAGCACTCAAGGTCAAGCAGGCCCGGAAGCCGAAGTTCGCGGTGCGCGGTTACACCCGCTGCCAGCGCTGCGGCCGGCCGAAGGCGGTCTTCCGCAAGTTCGGCCTGTGCCGGATCTGCCTGCGGGAGATGGCGCACCGGGGCGAGCTGCCCGGTGTGACCAAGTCCAGCTGGTGACCGTCTCCACCCCCG
The DNA here is from genome assembly GCF_004331465.1 of Kribbella pittospori. Lineage (GTDB taxonomy): Bacteria > Actinomycetota > Actinomycetes > Propionibacteriales > Kribbellaceae > Kribbella > Kribbella pittospori. The sequence continues at coordinate 317,492 of NZ_SJKB01000008.1, read as the reverse complement.
ATCTTTTCTCCACTCACCATCTAGTCACCGTAGGTCGCCGGACGGCGAAACCACGGCGGGAAAGAGGCCCCAGGCCATGACGATGACCGACCCGATCGCAGACATGCTGACGCGTCTGCGCAACGCCAACCAGGCGTACCACGAGTCGACCTCGATGCCGTACAGCAAGATCAAGCAGGGCATCGCCGACATCCTCCAGCAGGAGGGCTACATCTCCTCCTACAAGGTGGAGGAGCCCAAGGAAGGCGCCGTCGGCAAGACCCTGATCGTCGACCTCAAGTTCGGCCCGAGCCGGGAGCGCTCCATCGCGGGCGTCCGCCGGATCAGCAAGCCGGGTCTGCGGGTCTACGCGAAGTCGACCAACCTGCCCAAGGTCCTCGGTGGCCTGGGCGTCGCGATCATCTCGACGTCCCAGGGACTGCTGACCGACCGTCAGGCCAAGAACAAGGGCGTTGGCGGGGAAGTCCTCGCCTACGTCTGGTGACGAAGAACCGGAAGGAGGACCACAGAAATGTCTCGCATCGGTAAGCTCCCGGTCTCGGTCCCGTCCGGCGTCGACGTCACGATCGACGGCCAGACGGTCACCGTGAAGGGTCCCAAGGGTCAGCTCTCGCACGTCGTGGCTGAGCCCATCGCGGTCAACCGGGACGAGGACGGCGCCATCGCCGTGACCCGCCCGGACGACCAGCGCAAGAGCAAGGAACTGCACGGCCTGTCCCGCACCCTGATCGCCAACCTGGTGACCGGAGTGACGGAGGGCTACGAGAAGAAGCTCGAGATCGTCGGCGTGGGGTACCGCGTCATCTCCAAGGGCCCGGCCCAGCTGGAGTTCTCGCTCGGGTACAGCCACACCATCACGGTGGACGCGCCGGAAGGCATCACGTTCACGGTGGAGGCGCCGACCCGTTTCTCGGTGCAGGGAATCGACAAGCAGTCCGTCGGCGAGGTTGCCGCCAACATCCGCAAGCTGCGCAAGCCCGAGCCGTACAAGGGCAAGGGTGTGCGGTACGCCGGCGAGCAGGTGCGCCGCAAGGTCGGAAAGGCTGGTAAGTAACCATGGCGATCGGACTGCGTCCGCACAAGCACTCCGCCAAGAAGACGGCGTCGCGCCTGCGTCGCCAGATCCGGGTCCGGAAGAAGATCAACGGCACGGCCGACCGGCCGCGGCTGGTGGTCACCAAGTCGTCGAGGCACCTGTTCGTTCAGGTCATCGACGACGTGGCCGGCAAGACGCTGGCGTCCGCCTCCACCATGGAGGCCGACCTGCGTGGCGCGGAGGCGAACAAGACCGACAAGGCCAAGACCGTCGGCGGCCTGATCGCCGACCGGGCCAAGGCAGCCGGCATCGACTCGGTCGTGTTCGACCGGGCCGGGAACAAGTACCACGGCCGGATCGCGGCCCTGGCCGACGCCGCCCGTGAGGGCGGGCTCGGGTTCTGACATGGCGACGTACAAGGAAGAAGGTCGTTCCGTGAGCGAGCGCCAGCGAGTGAACCAGACAGCACAGCAGCGTTCCGCGAATGGAATCGCCGAGCGAAGCGAGGAGATGAAATGAGCGGAGGCCAGCAGCGTCGCGGAGGCGGCGCCGGTGGTGAGCGCCGTGGTCGCGACGGTGGTCGCGGTCAGGCAGCTGACAAGACCGCCTACATCGAGCGCGTGGTAGCCATCAACCGTGTCGCCAAGGTCGTGAAGGGTGGTCGTCGCTTCAGCTTCACCGCCCTCGTGGTCGTCGGCGACGGTGAAGGCACCGTCGGTGTGGGTTACGGCAAGGCCAAGGAGGTGCCCGCGGCGATCGCCAAGGGTGTCGAGGAGGCCAAGAAGGCATTCTTCAAGGTGCCGCGGATCCAGGGCACCATCCCGCACCCGGTCCAGGGTGAGAAGGCCGCCGGCGTGGTGCTGCTGCGCCCGGCCGCTCCCGGTACCGGTGTGATCGCGGGTGGCTCGGCGCGCGCGGTACTGGAGTGCGCGGGGATCCACGACGTGCTGAGCAAGTCGCTGGGTTCGGCCAACGCCATCAACGTGGTGCACGCCACGGTGGAGGCGCTGCGCAGCCTGGAGACCCCGGAGGCCGTGGCCGCGCGCCGTGGCCTGCCGGTCGAGCACGTCGCCCCGGCGGCGCTGCTGAAGGCGCGGGCGGAGGCGGCTTCCTGATGGCACGCTTGAAGGTGACTCAGACCCGTTCCGGCATCGGTGGCAAGCAGAACCAGCGCGACACCCTGCGCACGCTGGGCGTGAAGCGGATCGGCGACGTCGCCGTTCACGACGACCGCCCGGAGATCCGTGGCATGGTCCGCACTGTTCGCCACCTCATCACCGTCGAGGAGGTCGACTGACATGGCGCTGAAGGTTCACCACCTGCGTCCGGCGCCCGGTGCCAAGACCGCCAAGACCCGCGTGGGTCGTGGTGAGGGCAGCAAGGGCAAGACGGCCGGCCGCGGTACCAAGGGCAGCAAGGCGCGCAACAACATCCCCGAGTGGTTCGAGGGTGGCCAGATGCCGCTGCACATGCGGCTGCCGAAGCTCAAGGGTTTCAAGAGCAGGAACCGAGTGGAGTTCCAGGTCGTTAACCTGGACAAGCTCGGACAACTGTTCCCCGAAGGTGGCGAGGTCGGCGTGGCCGAGCTGGTCGCCAAGGGCGCGGTCCGCAGCGGTCAGCCGGTGAAGGTACTGGGTGACGGCGAACTGACCGTGGCACTGCAGGTTTCGGTGCACAAGTTCTCGAAGTCCGCCCTGGAGAAGATCCAGGCGGCCGGAGGAACCACCACCGAGGTGTAACGAGGTCCAGGGCTCGTGCGAGCCGGCGCTTGATATCGTGCGCTGGAGTTCGGACGAGCCCTGGTTCGTCTCTTGCCCAGCTGCTTTGCTAGGCCCCTGCCCTGAGCGGGCAGAGGAAACATGTGGGAGGACAGGGTGTTAGGCGCCTTTGCCAACGCGTTCAAGACTCCGGACCTGCGCCGGAAGATCTTGTTCGTGCTCTTCATCGTCGTGATCTTCCGGATCGGTTCGGTCGTGCCGGCGCCTGGCGTGAACGTCCAGTCGCTGAACACCTGTCTCAAGCAGGCGCAAGGTGGCGCCAACGCCAACCTGTACAACCTGATCAACCTGTTCTCCGGCGGCGCGCTGCTGCAGCTCGCGATCTTCGCGCTCGGCATCATGCCGTACATCACCGCCAGCATCATCCTGCAGCTGCTCACCGTGGTCATCCCGCGGCTGGAGTCGCTGAAGAAGGAAGGCCAGGCGGGCCAGGCCAAGATCACCCAGTACACCCGGTTCCTGACCGTCGGTCTGGCGATCCTGCAGTCCACCGCCTTCGTGGCGCTGGCCCGCACCCCGGGCCGGCTGTTCCAGGGCTGCCAGGAGCCGCTGCTGCACCGCGACGACTGGTTCACGATCAGTGTCATCGTGCTCACCATGACCGCCGGTACCGGCGTGATCATGTGGCTGGGCGAGCTGATCACCGACCGCGGCGTCGGCAACGGCATGTCGATCCTGATCTTCACCCAGATCGTCGCCACCTTCCCGACCCAGCTGTGGAACATCCGCAAGGAGAAGGGCATCCCCACCTTCGTGGTGGTGGTCGCGATCGGCCTCGTGATCATGGCCGCGGTCATCTTCATCGAGCAGGCGCAGCGCCGGATCCCGGTGCAGTACGCCAAGCGCATGGTCGGTCGCAGGATGTTCGGCGGCACCTCGACGTACATCCCACTGAAGGTGAACCAGGCCGGTGTCATCCCGGTCATCTTCGCCTCGAGTCTGCTCTACCTACCGGTGCTGGTCAGCCAGTTCCAGCAGGACAAGAAGTGGGCCCAGTGGATCCAAGGGAACCTGGTCAAGGGCGACCACCCGATCTACATGGTGACGTACGTCGCGCTGATCATCTTCTTCACCTACTTCTACGTCTCGATTACCTTCAACCCGAAGGAAGTTGCAGACAACATGAAGAAGTACGGCGGCTTCATCCCCGGGATCCGGGCGGGACGGCCGACCGAGGAGTACCTGGGCTACGTGCTGTCCCGCATCACGCTGCCGGGCGCGCTCTACCTGGCGGTGATCTCGATGATCCCGCTGGTGGCGCTCGTCCTGCTGAACGCGAGCCAGAACTTCCCGTTCGGTGGTACGTCGATCCTGATCATGGTCGGCGTCGGACTGGACACGGTGAAGCAGATCGAGAGTCAGCTGCAGCAGCGTAACTACGAAGGGTTCCTGCGCTGATGAGAATGTTGCTGATGGGTCCGCCCGGGGCGGGCAAGGGCACGCAGGCAAAGGTGCTTGCGGAACGCCTGAATATCCCGGCCGTGTCCACCGGCGACATCTTCCGTGCGAACGTCAAGGACGAGACGCCGCTCGGGCTCGAAGCGAAGCGCTACATGGACGCCGGTGACTACGTCCCGGACGAGGTCACCAACGCGATGGTCCGCGACCGGCTGTCCGAGGCGGACGCCGGCGAAGGGTTCCTGCTGGACGGGTACCCGCGGACCCTGGCCCAGGTGGGCACGCTGGACGACATCCTGGCCGAGCACGGTCACAAGCTGGACGCGGTGGTGGCGCTGATCGCCGACATCGACGTACTGGTGGACCGGATGATGAAGCGGTCCCACACCGAGGGCCGCACGGACGACTCCGAAGAGGTCGTCCGGCACCGGCAGGACGTCTACACGGCTGAGACCAAGCCGCTGCTGCGCGTCTATGCGCAGCGCGGCCTGCTGTGCGAGGTGGACGGCGTCGGCGAGATCGACGAGGTGAGCGAGCGGGTGCTCGTCGCGCTGAAGTCGATCACGGAGTAAGACACGGGGTGTGATGTTCAGGGACCGCGGCATCGAGATCAAGACCCGCGAGCAGATCCTGTCCATGCGTGCCGCCGGCCTGGTGGTCGGCCGCACGCTGGAACTGCTCCGCGGTGAGGTCAAGGCCGGTATCAGCACCGGTGAGCTGGACGCGATCGCCGAGGACCACATCCGGTCCTCCGGTGCGGTCCCGTCGTTCAAGGGCTACCACGGCTTCACCGGCTCGATCTGCGCGTCGGTGAACGCCGAGATCGTGCACGGCATCCCCGGCGAGCGGGTGCTGGCCGACGGCGACCTGATCTCGATCGACTGCGGCGCGATCGTGGACGGCTGGCACGGTGACGCGGCGATCACCGTCGGTGTCGGCGAGGTCGGTGCCGACCTGCTCGAGCTGGCCCGGATCTGCGAGGAGTCGATGTGGCGTGGGTTCGCCGCCGCGAAGCTCGGCGGCCGGCTCACCGACATCTCGGCTGCCGTCGAGGCCTATGTCCGGGCCAATTCGTCGTACGGGATCGTCGAGGACTTCGTCGGGCACGGGATCGGTTCGGCGATGCACCAGCCGCCGAACGTGCCGAACTTCGGCCGTCCGGGCCGCGGACCGAAGCTGGTCGAGGGGATGGCGCTCGCCGTCGAGCCGATGCTCACGCTCGGCAAGCAGGAGAATCACACGCTCGAGGACGATTGGACCGTCGTCACCGATGACGGCCGGTCCGCGGCGCACACCGAGCACACCTTCACGCTGACTCCGAAGGGCCCGTGGATCCTGACCGCCCTGGACGGGGGCGAGGCCAAGCTCGCGGAGCTCGGGATCGCCTGCGGCGCGCTCGCTGACTAGAAGAACTACATCCGGGGTCAGCCCATCGGGGGACGCAGCCGAACCCCGGGCTGAGGCACACTTGAGACATGCCTCAGTACCAGCCGCACCAGCGTTTCACCGAAGCCGACCGGGACAAGATCGCCGGGCGGCTGCGGGACGCGTTCGCGGACGGCCGGCTGGACCAGCCCGAGTTCTCCTCCCGCCTGGACCAGCTGTACGCCGTCCAGACCTACGGCGAACTCGAGCCACTGGTGCGTGACCTGCCGCCGGTGCGGACGTACCAGACCCCGGCGGTGGTGCAGGACAGCAAGCCGGCGCCGGCTCCGGGCGAGTTCCCGGAGCGCAAGAAGGACGCCCAGCCGGACAAACGCGGCAATGCGATCGGTGGTTTCACCGGCGTCGTGATGGTCAATGTGGTGATCTGGTTCGTGATCGGACTCGCCAACGGCGGGCACTGGCCGCACTTCTGGCCGGTCTGGCTGCTGATCCCGTGGGCCCTGATCGCGATGGGTAGCCTCGGCAGGCGCCGTTGACAGCGGCCCCGGTCAGCCGTCGCGTCGCCGGACCGCGTCTGCGGCCGGACCTGGCCTGGCAGCTGCGGCGGGGATCCGCCCTGGTGTACGTCATCTGGTTCGCCGTGGCCATTCCACTGGTGGTGGCCGGGCTGCTGCTGGAGCCGCGCTGGGTCGGCTGGATGATGCTCGCCTGGTTCCTGGTATTGATCCTGTTCACGCTGGCGATGCGGGTCGCGGACGGCCGGTTGCGGAAGTCCTGGGCCGACGCGGTCACCCAGCTGGGCTGGCGGATCAAGGCCACCGAGCCCGAACTGCGGGATCGCTGGCCGTTCCCGCCGTTCGACATCGACCCCGATGCCGAGGTGTCCGATGTGACGACGGGCCGGCACCGCGGCCGCGAGTTCTGGACCGGGCGCTTCCGGCACAAGGTACGGCGCCGTGACCTCGGCTTCGACTTCCTCGATCTGCAGGTGGATCGCCCGCTCCCGCCGCTCCAGGTGCTGCCCGCCTCGCTATCGCAGGTCGCCGCGGCCAGTCTGCTGCCGCTGGACCTGACGGTCGACGGCCTGCCCGGTCGCTACTGCCTGTTCAACGGTCGCGAGGATCAGGCCCAGGCCGTCCTGCACCCGCGCGCGGTCGAGGCCCTCGCCCAGGTCCCGCCCTTCGGCTTCAGCTGCGAAGGACGCCGCTTCGTCGCGATCCTCCCGGCGTACCGCGATTCCGTCACTGCACTCGCACAACTGGACGCAGCCTGTGATCTCCTGGACCTGATGCCCGAAGCAATCTGGCGCGAGGGCGAACAGTGGGCCGCCACCCATACCTGACCAGGGGTCTCGATTGGGTTTCGTGCGGGGGAGTGACGTACACTCGTTCCTTGGCTCTTTGTAGCCATAGTCAGTCACGTCTACAGAAGTGCGAGGACATGCCCAAAAAAGAGGGAGTCATCGAACTCGAGGGCACCATCGTTGAGGCCCTGCCGAACGCGATGTTCCGTGTTGAGCTGTCCAACGGGCACAAGGTGCTCGCGCACATCAGCGGCAAGATGAGGCAGCACTACATCCGGATCCTCCCCGAGGACCGGGTCGTCGTGGAGCTGTCGCCGTACGACCTCACCCGGGGTCGCATCGTCTACCGGTACAAGTAAGACCACCACAACACCTGTCGAAGAAAGAAGCTCGATGAAGGTCAATCCGAGCGTCAAGAAGATCTGCGACAAGTGCAAGGTGATCCGCCGTCACGGCCGGGTCATGGTGATCTGCGAGAACCCGCGGCACAAGCAGCGGCAGGGCTGACAGCCCCCAGTCGAGCAGCACACAGCACTTTCGCACCACAGCGCGCATGCTCGTCCGGCCAGGAAACACAGGCCGGACGTCGCCCCCGGAACAGAGGCCGGGGCCTTGCCGGTGACAGCAAACTCACCGAGGCGGGCAAGGACGCGGCGCGCCACCACACCTCTGCCGACGAAAGGAACACCGCCACATGGCACGCCTCGTAGGAGTCGACCTTCCGCGCGACAAGCGCATCGAGGTCGCTCTGACCTACATCTTCGGTGTAGGCCGTACTCGCGCCCTGGAGACGCTGCAGAACACCGGGGTTTCCGGTGACAAGCGCGTCCATGAACTGGGCGACGACGAACTGGTGAAGCTCCGGGACTGGATCGAAGCCAACTACAAGATCGAAGGTGACCTCCGCCGTGAGGTCACCGCGGACATCCGCCGCAAGATCGAGATCGGGTCGTACCAGGGTCGCCGGCACCGCAGCGGCCTGCCGGTGCGTGGTCAGCGCACGCGGACCAACGCCCGCAGCCGCAAGGGTCGTCGCAAGGCGATCGCCGGCAAGAAGAAGAAGTGATGACCCGGATGATTTTCGACCACCCCAGGAGCAACTGACCTATGCCTCCCAAGAGCCGCACAGCGGCCGGCGCGAAGAAGGTGCGCCGCAAGGAGAAGAAGAACGTGGCCGCCGGCCACGCGCACATCAAGAGCACGTTCAACAACACGATCGTGACGATCACCGACCCGACCGGCGCGGTCATCTCGTGGGCTTCCGCGGGCACCGTCGGCTTCAAGGGTTCGCGCAAGTCGACCCCGTTCGCCGCCCAGATGGCCGCCGAGGCCGCCGGACGCCGGGCGATGGAGCACGGCATGCGCAAGATCGACGTGTTCGTCAAGGGTCCCGGCTCCGGCCGTGAGACCGCGATCCGTTCCCTGGGTGCGGTCGGCCTCGAGGTCGGCACCATCCAGGACGTCACTCCGACCGCCCACAACGGCTGCCGCCCTCCCAAGCGGCGCCGGGTCTGACCCAGAGAAAGGTAGGCAGCGAAAATGGCCCGTTACACCGGACCCATGACCAAGAAGTCGCGCCGTCTCGGGGTCGACCTCGTCGGTGGCGACAAGGCGTTCGAGCGCCGTCCGTACCCGCCGGGTATGCACGGCCGCGGCCGTCCGAAGGAGAGCGAGTACCTGCTCCAGCTGCGTGAGAAGCAGAAGGCCCGCTTCTCGTACGGCGTCCTGGAGAAGCAGTTCCGCCGGTACTACGAGGAGGCCTCGCGGCGCTCCGGCAAGACCGGTGACAACCTGCTGATCATCCTGGAGTCCCGGCTGGACAACGTGGTCTACCGCTCCGGCCTGGCCCGGACCCGGCGGCAGGCCCGTCAGCTCGTCGTCCACGGTCACTTCACCGTGAACGGCGTCAAGGTGAACATCCCGTCGTACCGGGTGGCTGCCCACGACATCATCGATGTCAAGGCGAAGTCGGCCGAGACGACCCCGTTCATCATCGCCCGGGAGACGCACTCCGAGCGCGTCGTCCCGGCCTGGCTCGAGGTGATGCCCGAGAGGCTGCGGATCCTCGTCCACCAGCTGCCGACCCGGCAGCAGATCGACACCCAGGTCGCCGAGCACCTGATCGTCGAGCTCTACTCGAAGAACTGATCTCAGTCCCGCCGGCGGTCTGGTGGCCGCCGGCGGGACCGGTTCTGGGCTTCACCCATCGCGACCTCAAATAGTGGTCGTCGCGACAGACAAGGAAAACCACAGTGCTTATCGCACAGCGCCCCACCCTGACCGAAGAGGTCGTCGGCGAGCACCGCTCGCGGTTCGTGATCGAGCCGCTGGAGCCGGGCTTCGGCTACACCCTCGGCAACTCGATCCGCCGGACCCTGCTGTCCTCCATCCCCGGTGCCGCCGTGACCAGCATCAAGGTCGACGGTGTCCTGCACGAGTTCTCGACCGTTGCCGGGGTCAAGGAAGACGCCACCCAGCTGATCCTGAACCTCAAGGACCTGGTCGTCTCCTCCGAGCACGACGAGCCGGTCACCATGTACCTGCGCAAGCAGGGCCCCGGTGACGTCACCGCCGCCGACATCGCGCCGCCGGCCGGTGTCGAGGTGCACAACCCGGACCTGAAGATCGCCACCCTGAACGAGAAGGGCCGGCTCGAGATGGAGCTGGTCGTCGAGCGGGGCCGTGGCTACGTCTCCGCGATCCAGAACAAGTCCGCCGACGCCGAGATCGGCCGGATGCCGGTCGACTCGATCTACTCGCCGGTGCTCAAGGTCACCTACAAGGTCGAGGCGACCCGTGTCGAGCAGCGCACCGACTTCGACCGGCTGGTCGTCGACGTCGAGACCAAGCCGTCGATGCTGCCCCGCGACGCCGTCGCGTCGGCCGGTAAGACGCTGGTCGAGCTGTTCGGCCTGGCCCGCGAGCTGAACGTCGAGGCCGAGGGCATCGACATCGGCCCGTCGCCGGTGGACGAGCAGATGGCCGCCGACCTGGCGCTGCCGGTCGAGGACCTGCAGCTGACCGTCCGGTCGTACAACTGCCTCAAGCGCGAGGGCATCCACACCGTGGGTGAGCTGATCTCGCGCAGCGAGCAGGACCTGCTGGACATCCGCAACTTCGGCTCCAAGTCGATCGACGAGGTCAAGCTGAAGCTGGCCGAGATGGGCCTGTCGCTGAAGGACTCGCCTCCTGGCTTCGACCTGCGTGCGGCCGCCGAGGCCTACGGCACCGAGGCCGAGGACGAGGACGAGAGCTTCGCCGAGACCGAGCAGTACTGACACCCACCCCGGGCCGCAGTGGCCTGAGATCCTTCTGGAGTAAGAGATGCCTACCCCCACCAAGGGTGCCCGGCTGGGCGGCAGCCCGGCGCACGAGAAGCTGATCCTCAGCAACCTCGCGACGTCGCTGTTCGAGCACGGCGCCATCACCACCACCGCGGCCAAGGCCAAGCGCCTGCAGCCGCTGGCGGAGTCGATGATCACCAAGGCGAAGCGTGGTGACCTGAACTCGCGCCGCCAGGTGATGAAGCGGATCAAGGACAAGAGCGTCGTGCACGTGCTCTTCACCGAGATCGGCGAGCGTTACGCCGACCGTCCGGGCGGCTACACCCGGATCACCAAGCTCGGTCCGCGCAAGGGCGACAACGCCCCGATGGTGAAGATCGAGCTGGTCGAGGCGCTGGCCGACTCGCCGAAGGCCAAGAAGACCGCGAAGAAGGCCCCGGCCAAGAAGGCGGCGGCGAAGCAGGCTGACGCCGAGGACAAGGCCGACGACAAGGTCGAGGACAAGGTCGAGGACGACGCCAAGGTCCAGGACGTCGTGGACGAGAAGGTCCAGGACGAGACTCCGGAGACCGAGGACAAGTAACACCCAGCTGTTCCGCAGCGCCCCTCACCGCACGGTGAGGGGCGCTGTTTGGGTTAGATTGCCGTGTGCGCTGGCGGATCGACCTCAAGTACGACGGAACGGCCTTCCACGGCTGGGCCCGGCAGGAGGGTCTCCGGACCGTGCAAGGAGCCCTGGAAGAGGCGATCCGGGTCGTCCTCCGGCTGCCCGAGCCGCTCACGGTGACCTGCGCCGGCCGGACGGACACCGGCGTTCATGCCCGCGGCCAGGTCGCCCATGTGGACGTCGAAGGCGCTGTAAAGCCGCTCAGGCTCCTGAGAGGCCTGAACGGCGTACTACCCGAGGATGTAGCTGTCACGGCCGTCACAGCGGCTCCAGACGGTTTTGACGCCCGTTTCTCCGCGCTGGCCCGTCGCTACGTGTACCGGCTCTGTGACGATGCGGCCGGATGGGACCCGCTGACCCGCGGACATGTACTGCGGGTAGGCCGCCCGATAGACGTGGTCCGGATGAACGCCGCCGCGGCCGGTCTGCTCGGCGAGCACGACTTCGCCGCCTTCTGCAAGAAGCGGGAGGGCGCCAGCACGGTCCGAGCCCTGCTGGAGTTCTCCTGGCAACGCACCGGAGTGGGACAGCTGGAAGGCACTGTGATCGCGGACGCCTTCTGCCACTCGATGGTCCGGGCTCTGGTCGGCTCGATGATCCCCGTGGGTGACGGGCGCCGTGAGGTCGACTGGCCGGCCGCCGTACTGGCCGGCAAGGTCCGGGACTCGGCCGTATCGGTGCTGCCCGCGCACGGCCTCACACTGGAGGAAGTGCGCTACCCAGCGGATGACGAGTTGGCCGCACGGGCGCTGCAGGCCCGCCAGGTCAGGGGAGAGGTGCACCAGCGTGGCTGACCACTACTTCTCGGCGGAGCCCGGTTCCGCGGACGTACGACGTACTGTCGAAGCGCGGATCTGGGGTCGCGAGTACACCTTTACGACCGCCACCGGAGTGTTCTCCCGGGACCGCTTGGACATCGGTACGGCGGTGTTGCTGCGCGAGGTGGACCCGCCGACCGGATCAGGCACGTTCCTCGACCTGGGGACCGGCTACGGCCCGATCGCGTGTGCCATCGCGGTGGAGGCGCCCGAGGCGCAGGTCTGGGCGGTCGACGTGAACACCCGGGCGCTGGAGCTGACCGCGGAGAACGCCAAGGCCGCAGGGGTCGCGGACCGCGTGTACCCGGTGCTGCCGGACGGCGTACCCGCGGACGTGCGGTTCGACGAGATCTGGTCGAATCCGGCGATCCACATCGGCAAAGCCGAACTGCACAAGATGCTGCTGCTCTGGCTGGCCCGTCTTGCCCCCGGTGGCGTGGCACGCTTCGTCGTCGGCAAGAACCTGGGCGGTGACTCGTTGCAGCGCTGGCTGACCGAGCAGGGCTATCCCTGCGACCGGACCGGCAGCGCGAAGGGGTTCCGGGTACTGCGTGCAACGAACGCAGGCCCGTCGCCGTCCTGAGGGTATGGAGGCAGCCTTGGCGGCAGCGGAGGCACGGACGAGCCCGATCGAGTTCGAGCTGTGGGTCACCGAGAAGGCAGACGCACTGCTGCGGTTCGCGTACGTCCTGACCGGGGACAAGGCCCTGGCCGAGGACGCCGTCCAGGATGCCCTGACGACAGCCTGCGCCCGGTGGAGCCGGGTCAGCAGGGCCGACGATCCCGAGGCCTACGTGAAGCGAATGGTGGTGAACGCACACATCTCCTGGTGGCGCCGATTCCGCCGGCGGGAGGCACCGTCGCCCGACCCGATCCGGACCGCACCGTCCGCCTCGGACGGCGCGACCGCGCGGGCCGAGTCCGATGCGGTCTGGGCACTGTGCGCGACGCTGCCGGACAAGCAACGGGCAGCCGTCGTACTGCGGTTCTACGAGGAGCTCTCGTACGCCGAGATCGGCGTACTGCTGCACTGCGCGGAGGCGACCGCCCGATCGCATGTGCACCGCGCACTGGCTGCGCTGAAAACCACGCTGAGCAAGGAAGGAGCCGAGGATGCCTGAGCACGACCCTGAGCAGGAGCTCGGCCCCAAGATCTCCTCCGCGTTCCAGAACAAGGCCGACGCCAGTGACCTGACCGGCAGCGGGATGGCGAGGGAAGCGCGCCGGCGCGTCCGGAAAAGGCGCCAGACGCTCACCATGGCCGCGGCGGCGGCTGTGGTGGCGATAGCCATCGGCGGTGTGTGGAGCGCGGTGGGCATCGAGGTTCCGACCGCGTCCAACTCCAGCAGCGACAGCGGTGCGAAGGAGGCGGCCGGGTCCGGCACCGGCTTGTCGAGCCCAGGAATCCTGCCGAACAAGGGGGATGCGGCTTGTCCGCCCGACCACCCGATCCTCAAGGCCGGCGGGCACAACTTTGTCGCAGACGGGACCGGACTGGACCTGGCAACGCCTGTGACCGGACTGCAGGCGTGCCGCTACCGCCTCACACCCGACGCGACCGGACTGCTCGGGCAGCAGCGGTTCAACGCCGAGGTAGCCCAGCAGGTGGTCGACGCGATCAAGGTACTGCCGGAGCGCAACCCGGCCTTGCCGGTCTTCAAGTGCACCCCCCAGACAGCCCAGCCGTCCGAGGCGGTCGTGCTGCGCTTCGACACCGCTGACGGCATCCGCGAGGTCTGGGTCGAGTACGACGGCTGTGACTCGGCCGGCTTCTTCACCGGCACCCACACCTACGGTCTGTTCTCCGCTCCCCTCAAGCTCTTCATGGTCGGTTCGGTCCGGCCGGCCGGAGGCACCTTCCTCAGCGCGCTCGGGGATTGGTGACGATAAGGGTTCGCCTGTCGGTGGGTACGCCGGTCAGACTGGTGGGATGGGCCACGTAGATGTCGCCGGGATCGGTTACGAACTGCCGGACGGGCGGGTGTTGCTGGACGACATCACGTTCCGGGTGGCCGACGGTGCCAAGGTCGCGCTGGTCGGGGCGAACGGCTCCGGCAAGACCACGCTGACCAGGATCATCGCGGGCGACCTGAAGCCGCATTCCGGCAGCATCGCGCGGTCGGGCGGGCTCGGCGTGATGCGCCAGTTCGTCGGCTCGGTGCGGGACTCGTCGACCGTGCGCGACCTGCTGGTCGGTGTCGCGCCGCAGGCGATCCAGGACGCCGCGGCCAAGCTGGACAAGGCCGAGTTGACGATGATGGACGCCGACGACGAGAAGACCCAGCTGAAGTACGCGCAGGCGGTGTCCGACTGGGGCGAGGTCGGCGGGTACGACGCGGAGGTGCTCTGGGACGTCTGTACGACGGCCGCCCTCGGCGTACCGTTCGACCGCTGTCGCTGGCGTGAGGTGAAGACGCTGTCCGGCGGTGAGCAGAAGCGGCTGGTGCTGGAGGCTTTGCTGCGCGGTCCGGACCAGGTCCTGATGCTCGACGAGCCGGACAACTACCTCGACGTACCGGGCAAGCGCTGGCTGGAGGAGCAGCTCCGCACGACCGACAAGACGGTGCTCTACATCAGCCACGACCGGGAGCTGCTGGCCAACACCGCGACCCGGATCGTCACCGTCGAACTAGGTGCCGCAGGCAACACCGCGTGGACGCACGGCGGCGGCTTCCAGACGTACCACGAGGCCCGGCGGGACCGGTTCGAGCGGTTCGAGGAGCTGCGCAAACGCTGGGACGAGGAGCACGCCAAACTCCGTGCGTTGATGCTGATGTACAAGCAGAAGGCGGCGTACAACTCCGACATGGCGTCGCGCTACCGGGCCGCGCAGACCCGGCTGCGCAAGTTCGAGGAGGCGGGTCCACCGCAGGCCATCCCGCGCGAGCAGACGGTCACCATGCGCCTGACCGGTGGACGCACGGGCAAGCGTGCCGTGGTGTGCACCGGTCTGGAGCTCACCGGGCTGATGAAACCGTTCGATCTCGAGGTCTGGTACGGCGAACGCGTCACGGTGCTCGGGTCGAACGGATCGGGCAAGTCGCACTTCCTGCGGCTGCTGGCCAACGGTGGTTCGGATCCGGACATCGAGCACCGGCCGGTCGGCGACGTACAGATCGCCCTGGTAGCGCACACCGGCAAGGCCAAGCTCGGTGCACGGGTGCGGCCGGGCTGGTTCGCGCAGACGCACGAGCACCCGGAGCTGGTCGGCCGGACGCTGCTGGAGATCCTGCACCGGGGCGACGAGCACCGGGAGGGCATGGGTCGCGAGCTGGCGTCGCGGAAGCTGGACCGGTACGAGCTGGCGCACGCGGCCGAGCAGACGTTCGACAGTCTGTCCGGCGGTCAGCAGGCGCGGTTCCAGATCCTGCTGCTCGAGCTCTCCGGTGCGACGCTGCTCCTGCTCGACGAGCCGACCGACAACCTCGACGTCGAGTCCGCCGAGGCGCTGGAGGAAGGCCTGGACTCCTTCGACGGCACCGTCATCGCGGTCACCCACGACCGCTGGTTCGCCCGCGGCTTCGACCGCCACCTCGTCTTCGGTGCCGACGGCACCGTCTACGAGTCCGACGAACCGGTCTGGGACGAGGGCCGGGTGGAACGCGCCCGCTAAGGCGCCGTGCACCAGCCGTCGCGGTACGCCGCCCAGTTGGCCGGAGTGGCGGTGAAGTCGACGTACATGGCCAGACCGAAGTTCTGCCGGTCCGAGTCGCCCAGTCCTAGCCGGGCGCCTCGGACTGCGGCCTCGACAGTCTCCGCATGGCCCCAGTGCGACGGATTGCTCTCCCAGTACGCCGGCAGTCCCATCAGCAGGTCAGTGGACGCGGGAGTCACCTCCAGCGCGAGTTTGGTCTGCTTGGCGACATAGCCGCCGTACAAGGACTCCAGCGGCATCGCGGTGTCGTAGGACATCACTGCGATCTGGTCGACCCGGCGGGCGACCTCACTGAAGTACTCCTGTGACCACCACTTGTCGATCGGGATCCTATGGAGCTGCCAGAGCGGGTCGATCTGGGCGGCCGAGACGGACAGGGGTGCTCCGAGGGCCCGGGTTGCGTCCAGCACTGCAAGCAAGCCCTTCGAGCCGGACTTCACCGGCTCGAAGTCGTAGTGGATGCCCTGGAAGCCCTGGTCGAGAACAGCTTTCGACGACGCGACGACTCGGGTCCGCACCGCGGGGTCGTCCCAATCCATGCCAGGGTCCTTGCCCGGCTGTACGACGTCCCCGAGCCACGCCTGCACGCGTACGTCGGGAGCCTCGGACCGCATCGCTGCCACGAACCAGCTGGCCTTGGGCGAGACCTTCGCCAACGGGAGTGAGCCGTCGTGCTCCAGCGGACCGGCGTGGACGTAAAGATCCCGGATGCCAGTGCCCTTCAGTTGTTGGGCCAACGCGGTGACATCGGCTGGCGTCTTGCGTCCGTCGACCCAGGCATGGCCGAGCCACAGGGCGTCGTGGTTCCGCGTCCGCGTGTCGGCTGCGGGTTCACCGGCGTACTGCAGGCGCAACGACACCGGGTACGCCGACAGCAGGAGGACCAGAGCCAGCGCGATGACCACCAGGACCCGGCGCCTCCGCGACCAGCGCCTCACGAACGAGGCTTCAGGCCGTCATAGACCAGGACCAGCATCCGATCGCGCACCTCAGGCGTCAGCCCGACCGCCGTGGCACCGCGGGAGGCGCCGATCAGCAGGGCGTAGACCTCCGCGAACTGCGCGTCCGCCCGTACTGCGCCGCTGCTCTGGGCCTCGGCGAGCAGCTTGTCGAAAGCCTCACGCATACCGGCCCCCGCCGCCCGCACGTCCGGGCCGGCGGCCGATCCGGCGGCGATCAGTGCCTCTCCGATCGCCAGCTTGGAGGCCGACTCCGCGACCACTTGGCTGAAGAACCCGAAGAACGCGGTCCCGGGATCGTCGCTCGCGGCCAGCTCCAGCGCGCGGTCACGCAGCCGCTCCAGCCGCAGCGCGAGCACCGCCTCGAGCAGGTCGACCTTGGTCGGGAAGTGCCGGAACACGGTCGCGATGCCGACTCCGGCCAGCTTGGCGACGTCGTCGGTGGACGCGTTCGGCGACCGGCCGAACACCTCGTCCGCCGCGGTCATGATCCGGGCCCGGTTGTCCCGCGCGTCTGCTCGCACCGCTGCTCCCTTTCCTTGCCTTCAGCCTAGGAGACGCCGCCCACAGGTCTGGGGTTGTAAACGAAGTCGTCACTTCGTATATTCGGAGTGAACACTCCATTTAAGCGTGAGGACAGTGATGACACCCGAAGAGGTCTTCCTGAAGCTGGTGCACGGCGTCGCCGACCGGGACTTCGCCGCGCTCCCCGAGCTGTACGCCGAACAGACCGACGTACGCCATCCGATGAATCCGTTTGGTGATCACCCGCTGCGGTCCCGCGACGAGTTGCGCCAGCACTTCGGCGGCGTCGGGCCGAAGGTGATGGAGGTGGTCCGGTTCCAGCCGGAGAACATCCGGGTCCACCAGACCACCGACCCGGAGGTGATCGTCGCCGAGTTCGACTACGTCGGCACGGTGCTGGCGACCGGGGCGCCGTACCGCACGCCGTGCATCTTCGTACTGCGGATCCGCGACGGCCTGATCGTCGAGTCCCGCGACTACATCGACCATGTCACGAACATCCGGGCCCGCGGCCAGTCCGAAGAGCTGATAGCAACTCTGCGGGAACCGGCCGGCGCCCCCGCCGCGTCGTAGTCCGCAGAGGCGCCGGATGGCCCCGGACCGAGGCAACTGAGCCCGCCCGGGGCCATCTCCAACTCTCACACCCGCAGCCGCACCGGCGAGGCGGCCAGAGCCTTCGCGGCGATCACCAGTCCGGCGGCCGCCAGCACGATGTCCTTCAGGACGTACTGCGCCTCCAGCGTCGGAGCACCGGGGAACAGGTCGCTGAAGAACAGCACCAGCGGCGACATGATCCCGACCAGCGAGAACCCCAGCACCAGCAGCCCGGTGCGCAGGAACCGGCCGGACACCAGCGTCAGTCCGATGAAGCACTCCATCACCGCGGTCAGCAGCACCGCGGAGCGGCCGTGGATGACGCCGAGAGTGAGCGTGTCGACGGTCCGCATCACCAGCGCCTCCGCCGGGCTCGCACCCGGGAAGAACTTCAGTACGCCGAAGATGAGAAAGATCAGTCCGAGACTGACCCGCAGGATGTCGACACTCTGCCGGCCGAGCCAGTCGGCCAGTCGATTTCCCTTGTACAGCAAGGCATTCATGGTGGTCTCCCTGTCGTGTTCGATGTCACGAACAGACTCCCGAAAACCACCCGCCTACCGCGTCGGGCAGCCGACGGCACTTCGGCTACCCCAGCCGCGGTAGGCCTCAGGGTGACCCTGAGGCCTGGGGGAGTAGGTCACTCGAGCCGGCGGCCGTCCAGCTTCAGCCGTCGTACCGTGGTCTCCGCGAAGCGGCCCCGATCCCGCACGTCGGGGTACGACGCGACGGTTACGGTACGCCGTTCGATCCGCTCGACCTCGCGGATCAGCACCTCCCGCAACTGGTCGACGACCTCCCGATGCCCCGCACTGTCGATCAGGTTGTCGAGCTCGTACGGGTCGGCGTCGAGGTCGTACAGCGCCCGTTCCGTGTAGTGATCGGCGGCCGGCTCGTCGCCTGCGTCCGGCGCGAGCACGTGGTACTTCCACCGCTCGGTCCGCACCGCACGTCCGACCTCCGTCTCACTGATCTGGATGAGTACGGCGTCTGCTTTTGCCTCCCGCAGCGGTACGCCGTCCAGGTGGTCCGGCAACTCGATTCCGGCCGCATTCAGCAGCGTCGGTACGACGTCAACAGTGCTGACGGGACTGCTGACCCGCGATCCACCTCGATACCCCGGACCCTCGACGACCAAGGGCACTCGGATCGATCCGTCGTGTGGTGACCGTTTGTACTCACTGTTGCGCGTCTTGAAATGGGAGCCATGGTCGGAGGTGTAGAGGAGCAGGGTGTCGTCGGTGAGGTCCAGGCTGACCAGTGCGTCGCGCAGGCGCCCGAGACACTCGTCGACGCGCTTGATCTGGCCGTAGTACCCGGCCGCGTGGCGGTGCGCCGTACCCGGAAGTGTCGCGAGGTCGGGCGGCAGCCACGCGCCGGTGTAGGTGTCCCGGTAGACCTCGGGGGCCGGGTAGTCGTCGTGCTCGTTCTGGTGGTGCGGCTCGATCAGCGAGATGAACAGCATGAACGGGCGGTCGTCCTCAGAGGCACGGGTGACGTAGCGGATCGCCGCGTCGGTCAACGCATCCGGCCGGTAGCCGGGCAGGAACACCGGCTCACCGTCGCCGTCGTACACGATGGTCCGGTAGGCGTCGGAGGTGAACTCCAGGATGTTCGCACCCAGCCAGAAGTCGTAGCCGCCTTGCTCTGCGGCCGGGACGGGGTCCTGCGTGCCGAGGTGCCACTTGCCGATGTAGGCGGTCTGATAGCCGGCCGCACCGAACAACCGGCCCAAGGTCGGTGCGTCGGTGGGCAGCGGAACGTTGTTGCGGTAGACGCCGGTGTTGGTCGGGTACATCCCGGTCTGCAGGGCTGCGCGTGCCGGAGCGCAGACCGGATTGGTGGTGCATGCCGTCTCGAACATCGTGCCGCGGCGGGCCATCAGGTCGAGGTTGGGCGTCAGGCCGAGCGGACTGCCGGCCGCGCCGACGGTGTCCCAGCGCTGCTGGTCGGTGAAGAAGACGATGACGTTAGGGCGCGTCAAGAGGTACTCATTTCAATCCGGAGAGCGCGATGCCCTCGACCAGGAACTTCTGCGTGATGACGAAGAAGAGGGCGGTGGGGACGAACAGGATCAGGGCGCCGGCCGCGGTCAGGTTCCACTGGGTGAAGTACTCCTGGTTGAACAGGGTGAGCCCGATCGGCAGCGTGCGCATCTCCGTCCGGCTGGTGGCGATCAGCGGCCAGAGGAACTCGTTCCACTGGAAGACGAACGTGAACAGGCCGAGCACGGCCAGCGCCGGCTTGCACTGCGGCAGGATCACCCGCAGGTAGATCCGGAACTCGCCGGCACCGTCCACCCGGGCCGCTTCGATCAGCTCGTCCGGCAGCGGCTTGATGAATTGCCGCATCAGAAAGATGCCGTAGGCATCCATCAGGAACGGCACGATCAGACCCTGGTAGCTGTCGATCCAGCCCAGGCTCGCGAAGATCGAGTAGATCGGTAGCATCCGGACGAAGAACGGCACCATCAGCGTGGACAGCACCGCGACGAACGCGATCCGCTTGCCTGGGAAGTCCATCTTCGCGAACACGTAGCCGACCAGCGGGTCGAAGATCAGATGCGAGACCGTGATCGCGCCGGCCATCACGAAGCTGTTCAGGAAGAACCGCTCGAACGGTGCCGCCTCGAACAACCGGGTGAAGTTGCTCCACTGCAGGTCCGCCGGCCACAGCACCGGATCGCCCGACTGGACCTCGGCGTCACTCTGCAAGGCCAGCACGATCATGTACAGCAGCGGCAGCACCGTGACCAGTCCGAGCGCGACCAGGACGACGTACGCCGCGATCCGGTCGCCGGGGAAGAGTCGTTCACGCATTGGCACGGTCTCCGATCCGCAGCTGTGCCAGCGACAGCACGAGTACGACGAGCAGCAGCAGGACCGACAGTGCGGACGCGTAGCCGAAGTCGTTGTCGTTGAAGGCCACGATGAACAGCCGGTGTGCGTACAAGGAGGTTGCGTTGCCGGGGCCACCGCCGGTCACGATGTACGGAAGCGCGAACTGTTGCAGCGTGCTGATCAGGCCGATGATCGAGACGAACAAGGTCGTTGGTGTCAGCAACGGAAGGGTGATCGCGAAGAAGCGTCGCCATGGGCCGGCGCCGTCGATCCGCGCGGCCTCGTAGTACAGGCCTGGAATGCCTTGGAGACCGGCCAGGAAGAGCACCATCGTGTAGCCGGCGCCGGACCAGACCGTGATGCCGACGATCGTCGCGAGTGGGTGGGTGCTGAGCCAGGTCTGGCCGGGCAGGCCGATTGCCTCGAGCAACCGGTTGAGGATGCCGACCTGCGGATCGAGGATGTTGCGCCAGAGCAGGCCGACGATCGACACCGAGGTCAGGTAGGGAATCAGCAGCACCGAGCGGAAGAGTGTGCGGCCGGGGAGGGCTTGGTTGAGGATCACGGCCAGTCCGAGGCCGACCGCCGTACCGACGACCAGTGCGCCGGCCGCATAGGCGAGCGTGATCAGGAACGAGTGCAATACCTCGGGATCGCCGAAGGCGCGGCTGAAGTTGCCGAGGCCAACGAACGAGACGCCGTCGGCGTCGTACAGGCCGGTCAGCAGTTGGTTGCCGATCGGGAGGAAGAAGAGCAGGGCGAAGAACAGCACCGCCGGAGTCAGGAAGAGCCACGCCGTCAACGCCTGCCGGCGACGGGTCACAGCGCCGCCCCGGCCTGCTTGCGGAAGTCGGCGAGGGTCTGCTCGACCGGCGCGTGCTGGATGATCATCTGCTGGTAGGCCTTCTTCCACAGCTCGTTGATCTGCGCGGCCTTCCCACTCGCGGACAGAGCGATGTCCTGCTTCGCCACCACCGCCAGGGACTTCGCGATGGTCGCCAGGCTCGGATCCGCGGCGACGGCTGGGTCGGCGGCCCAGCTCTTGCGGGGCATCGACATCCCGGCTTCCTTGGTGGCGGCCAGTTCGACCTTCACCGCGGCGAGCTTGGTGATCAGCTCCCACGACAACTTGGGGTCCTTGGCCTTCGCCGGGATCATCAGGCCGGACCCGGCCATCGCGGCGGACTGGACGGCGCCGGTCAGCGGTACGGCGAGGCCGAGGTCGATGTCCGGGCTGCCCTGGCGGATCGGTCCGATGTCCCATGGGCCGGATACGAACATCGCTGCACGCTTGGCGGAGAAGAGCTTCTGCGGTCCGGAGTAGTCGGTCGTGGCCACGGGCGCGGGAGACACCTTGTGGGTGAAGATCAGATCCTGCATCCATTGCAAGGCCTTGAGCGCACCGTCGGCAGGCATCATGAACTGCTTGGCGCCGGCGTTGCTGAAGTCCACACCCTGCTGGTTGTAGTACGGCGCCGCGTAGCTCGGGTCCGAGTTGAGCGCGCAGCCGCTGACCTTGTCCTTGGTGGTGGCCTTCGCGATCTCGAGGAACTCCTCCCAGTTGGTCGGAGGCTTGTCGAAACCGGCGGCCGACAGCATCCCCTTGTTGTAGAAGAGCAGACCGTTCGCGGTCAGGTGCAGCGGGATCGAGTACGTCTTGCCCTCGTACTGCCGCGCGACCACGGCCTGGTCGAGGTAGTCGCCGGGAAAGCCGAATTCCTTGTCTCCGGCGGCGAACTCGTCGAGCGCCAGCACGTTGCCGGCCAGCCCGTACTGCGTCCCGGTCCCGGCGGAGACCTCCTCGACCAGGTCGGGCACGTTGCCGGACCGGAAGTCCGCGGTCAGCTTGGTGGCCAGGTCCGGCCACTGGAACTTCTGCCAGTTCATCTGCAGGTCGTGGTCCTTGCCGAACTGGTCGATCACTTCCTTGTAGGCCTGGTAGCCGTGGCCGGCGTTCCAGTAGATGGTGAAGGCCCGGGCGTCCTGCTTCTTCGCCGCCGGAGTGGCCGGCGAGCAGGCCGTGCCGACCGCGCCGAGCACGGTGGCACCCAGGCCGAGCTGGAGGAACGAACGGCGGTTGAAGGAGGGCATGACAAACCTTTCGAATCGCTTTCGGGCGTGAGTGCGGGCTGCTGGTGCAGGGCTGCTAGGCGGAGGCGCGGTGGTTCAGCACCCAGGGCATCGACAGCTCCCGGGCCGGGAGGGTCGGATCGTCGATGCGTGCGAACAGCGCCTCGACCATTTCGGTGAAATCCAGTTGGTGCATGCCGACGCTGGTCAGCGGCGGCGCGGCGTACGTCGCCTCCCGGGTGTTGCCGGTGCCGATCACGGCCAGGTCGTCCGGCACCTTGAAGCCGCGGTCCACGGCGGCCTGCAAGGCGGCGAAGCCACCGCGGTCGGACTCCGAGACGATCGCGTCCGGTGGTGCGGGGGAGTCGAGGAGTTCGCGGACCACGACCACCGCGTCCTCGCGGGAGGCCGCGCCGATCCGGACCAGCGCTGGGTCGACCTCACGGCCGGCCTGGTGCAGGGCGTCGACGTACCCGAGGTATCTGTCGTCGCGGCTGCCGGTGTGGGAGAGGAAGGCGATCCGCTCCCGGCCGGCTGCTATGAGGTAGGTGGTTGCCTCTGAGAGGGCTTGGCGGACGTTGTTGCGGACGATGTCGACGCCGGGCAGTTCGAGGTGGTCGCTGAAGGCCATGAGTGCCCGGGTGGAGCGCCGGGCTGCGGTGAGGTCGAGGTCGTCGCTCAGGCCGGGGGTGAAGATCGCGCCGTCCACGTGGCCGCGGGTGATCACGCGCAACGACTGCGCCGCGCGGTCGATCCGTCGTACTGGCACCCCGATCACCGAGTACCCATGCGCGGCCGCGACGTCCTCGCACTCCCAGGTCAGCCGATCCAGCCACGGTCCGACCGGCGGGGCGTACACGATCGCGATCAGCTCAGACCGCTGCCGCCGCAGACTGCGCGCGGCGGTGTTGCCCTTGTACCCCAGCTGCCGCGCAGCCTCTTCAACCCGCCGCCGCGTCGGCTCAGGCAGCGGGGTGGTCCGGTCCGCCCGCCCGCTCAACACATACGAACACGTGGCCACCGACACCCCAGCAGCCTCCGCCACATCCCGCAGCGTCGTACGCCCGTCCCGAACCATGGTGAAAGCATTAACCACCCTCGCAAAACCAATCAATACCCACCCCCTGGTTAATTCGCACCCCCTTAACCATCACCTCCAGCGGGCCGAGCAGATGCCGCGAACACGAAGGCGGGACGCGAAACACGGCATGACCTGTGTACGGATGCGGTGAACTGTTCAGGGTCGCGGTGAGCGCCTGTCCGTGCAGCGGGTGGTGCTTTGGTCGGCAGTTGGGTGGATTACAGGTCTGGGAGTCCTGCTCCTCCGCGGATGCGGCAGGCGCGTTTGGTTGCTGCGGGCGACAGGCAGACGATGAGTGACTGGTGGCTTTGAGGAGGAATGCGGTCGGCGCCGATGAGGATCCCGGCCTGGTCTGCTCGTGGATCGACCAGATCCTCAGGCCCTCGCTCGTCCAGCTCGACACCGATCTTCCCGCCGAGGTGATCGTCGATCGCGCGATAGAGTTCGACGTCCTCGCGGGCAGAGGCGTCGTCGGCGACCAAGACATAGACGTTGCCGCTCATTGCGGCCCAGAACGCCGGCAGTGCGGCCGCCAGCGAGCGGTCGCGTCGTACGGCGAGGCGGGCGTTCAGGGGCGGGATCGACGACGACGCGCGCCACCTCCGGCGGCCGCTCAGCTGGTCGCACAGGGCGTACGCGATGGCAATCTGCTCGTTGGACAGATCCACCCCGAGAGAACGGTTCATCGCCACGGCAACCACGGCGAGGGCCTCATCGCGGTTCTGCAACTCGTCGCCTGCTTCTCGACCGGGGAATCCTGGCCGGCCCAGCTTCCCTCACCCCTGGTCCACCGAACGGATCCACGGTCGCGGTGAACGCCGCGTGAGGCTTCAGGCGCCTGGATGGTGGACGTCTGTGTCGTTGTAGTGCTGCGACAGCTGGGACGTGCGGAGGACTTGGCCGGTGAACTGGTGAACCTGGGGGTCGGCGGCCAGGGCCGCTACTGCTTGGCCTACGAATTGGGGGGATTCGGAGACGGTGAGGTCGATGTACTCCGCTGCGCGCAGGACCGACTCGGTTCGTACGAGGCCGGGGTACAACGACACCGCGGTCACGCCGTGGTCGCGGAGTTCGTGGGCCATGCAGGCGATCATGTGGTCGGTCGCTGCCTTCGCCGCGCCGTATGCGACTCCGGTGTCGGTCTTCTCGGCGCCCTCCGAGGAGACGTTGACGATCAGGCCCGAGCCCTGGGCGACCATCGTTGGCGCCGCCGCCACGCTGGTCACGTAGTGCGCGCGTACGCCGGCCTGGAACGCCGAGTCCCAGCGCTCGATCGGCTGGGTCCAGAAGCCGGCTTCCTCCCAGAACGGCGTACCGTCCCAGAAGTACTCGTAGCCACCCCAGACGTTGTTCACCAGTACGTCGAGACGGCCGGCGTCGGCCACGACCCGGCGTACTGCCTGCCTCGTCTGCTCGTCGTCGCGGTGATCACATGCGATCGCGACCCCGCGCCCACCGGCGGCGGTGACCTCCTCGGCCGTCTCCTGCACGGTGCCGGGCAACGGCGTCGGGGTTGCCCCGCCGCTCTCCGTACGGCCCGTCACATAGACCGTCGCCCCCTGCTCACCGAGCCCGAGCGCGATGCCCTTCCCCACCCCACGACTGGCCCCCGTCACCAGCGCAACCTTCCCCACCAACGTCTCCACCAGCCGAAGCTACATCTGCCCGGTAGTTGGCGCAGCGGCCAGCGAGAAGGACGTCGGCTGTCTTGGTTGACCATTTGTTAGCGTGCGCGGGTGGAAGATCTGGGACTCGTGGCGTGGCCGCCTGAGCCGATCAAGACCGAGCGGCTCGTACTCCGTGAGGCCGGGGCGCGGGACCGTGCGGCGTTCGTCGAACTGCTTGCCTCGCCAGAGGTGAACACCTACCTCGGCGGTCCCCGCCCCCGCGACGAGCTCGAGCGCGAGATCCCTGAGGTGCCCGGGCGGCGTCCGGGGGCTTTCGTCGTCGATCTCGACGGCGCGATGATCGGCCAGGTCCTTCTCGGCAGAGCCACCGGGCACAGTCGCCCGGCTGCCGCGGGGAAGGCCGAGCTCGGCTACCTGTTCCTGCCGCGGGCGTGGGGATTCGGGTACGCCGCCGAGGCGTGCACCGCGGCACTCGACTGGTTCGACAACGTCCTCCCCGGCGAGCCGGTCGTGCTCACCACTCAGTCCGCCAACACCAACTCAATGCGCCTAGCCGCAAAACTAGGCTTCACCGAACTAGAGCGCTTCGAGGCTTGGAACGCCGAACAATGGCTCGGCCTGCGCTCCCCACTCACGCCACCCAGCTGAGTTCGCGACGGAACCGCCTGGGATAACCCTCTGAGTGAGGGGTTGTCCCCTCACACACCACCGGAGAACCCGACACCTCCATGGATATCCCCGCGAGCACCACAGCTGTAGGTCAGCCCGGTGGGGCGAACCCCCAGGCGGAATCTGGCCTCAAGACACCACCACCTCCCGCAAACAAGAACAGCCCCTCCGGGGAGGGGCCGTTCTGTTGGTCGATTCAGCGGTCGCCGATGGGGACGTACTGGACGCCTCGTTCGCCGGTGTAGATCTGCTTGGGGCGGGCGATCTTCTGGTCGCCGTCGCCGAGCATCTCCAGCCACTGGGCCAGCCAGCCCGACGTGCGCGGGATGGCGAACAGGACGGTGAACATCTCCGGCGGGAACTGCAGGGCCTCGTAGATCAGGCCGGAGTAGAAGTCGACGTTCGGGTAGAGCTTGCGGGAGACGAAGTACTCGTCCTCCAGCGCGATCTTCTCCAGTTCGACGGCGATCTTCAGCAACGGGTTGATCCCGGTCACCTCGAACACGTCGTCGGCGGCCTTCTTGATGATCTTGGCCCGCGGGTCGTAGTTCTTGTAGACCCGGTGACCGAAGCCCATCAGCCGCTCGTCGCCGTTCTTGACGCCCTCGATGAACGACGGGACGTGGTCGACCGAGCCGATCCGGCGGAGCATCTTCAGCACCGCCTCGTTGGCGCCGCCGTGCAGCGGGCCGTAGAGCGCACCGATGCCGCCGGCAACGGCCGTGTACGGGTCGACCTGGGTGGAGCCGATCGCCCGGACCGCGTTGGTGGAGGCGTTCTGCTCGTGGTCGGCGTGCAGGATGAACAGGATCTCCAGTGCCCGCACGAGCCGGTCGTCGGCGGCGTACTTGGGCTCGCTCATCTTGAACAGCATGGACAGGAAGTTCGCCGTGTAGCTCAGCTCGTTGTCCGGGTACACGTACGGCTTGCCCTGCGCGTGCCGGAACGCGAACGCGCCCAGCGTCGGCATCTTCGCGATCAGCCGCCGGATCTGCAGCGCCCGCGACTCCTCGTCGAAGATGTTGCGCGACTCGGGGTAGAAGGTGGACAGCGCACCGACCGAGGCCAGCAGCATGCCCATCGGGTGGGCGTCGTACCGGAAGCCCTGCATGAAGGTCTTCAGGTTCTCGTGCACGAACGTGTGATACGTCACGTCGTGCGCCCAGGCCTCGTACTCCGCCTTGTTCGGCAGCTTGCCGTTCACCAGCAGGTAAGCCACCTCGAGGTAGTTCGACTGCTCGGCGAGCTGCTCGATCGGGTAGCCGCGGTACTCGAGGATGCCCTTGTCGCCGTCGATGAAGGTGACGGAGGAGCGGCAGGAGGCGGTGTTGACGAAGCCCGGGTCGTAGGTGGCCAGGCCACCGTCGCCGTCGGTGGCGCTGATCTTCTTGAGGTCGGCGGCACGGATGGTGCCATCGGTGATGGCAAGGTCGAAGTCCTTGCCGGTCCGGTTGTCCCGGACGGTGAGCGACTGTTCGGTCACAATGCCCTCTTCGGAAGCTGGCGTCATCGCCTGGTGAGTGAGGGTTATCGTCAGCCGGCGGGACGCGGGTTCGGACTTGATTCTTCACGGCTAAACTAGTGCTGTCCTCGACTCCTTCCAAGCCGGGGTCTCCTGCGGGTCTGGGCTCGCTTTGACCCCAGGGTGCCGACGCCGGTATTCTGGGCTGCTGTTGTGCGTTCCAGGTCCTTGCCACGTCGGCGGACCGCTCGCCGACGTCCCAGTTTTGTCAACCTCTGAGAAACGAAGGTCAACGACCGTGCGCACGTACAGCCCGAAGCCTGCTGACGTCACCCGTGAGTGGCACGTGATTGACGCCACCGACGTCACGCTCGGTCGGCTCGCCGTCCAGATCGCCACCCTGCTGCGCGGCAAGCACAAGCCGACGTTCGCGCCGCACGTGGACGGCGGCGACTTCGTCGTCGTCATCAACGCCTCCAAGGTCGCCCTGTCCGGCACCAAGCGGACGGACAAGCTGGCCTACCGCCACTCGGGTCACCCGGGTGGTCTGACGGCCACGCCGATCGGCGAGATCCTCGACAAGGACCCTCGCAAGGCCGTCGAGAAGGCTGTCTGGGGCATGCTGCCGAAGAACCGCCTGAGCCGGAAGCTGCTCACCAAGCTGAAGGTGTACGCCGGTCCGGAGCACCCGCACACCGCCCAGCAGCCGAAGCCGTTCGAGATCACCCAGATCGCCCAGTAAGCGATCGACGAGCCAGGTAAACGAGGAATTTCAGCGTGAGCGACATCACCACCGAGACCGAAGAGTTCGACGCCGAGGTCCCCATCGACAACGAGGGCCCGGTCGCCTACACCTCCGAGACGAACCCGACTCCGGAGCAGCGCGCCGAGACGGGTCGGGTCGCGGTGATCAACCCGGCCGCGGCCACCGGTCGCCGCAAGGAGGCCGTCGCCCGCGTCCGCCTCGTGCCCGGCACCGGACAGTGGACCGTCAACGGCAAGCCGCTGGACGTCTACTTCCCGAACAAGGTGCACCAGCAGCACGTGAACGAGCCGTTCGTCGTCGCGGGCCTGGAGGGCTCCTACGACGTGATCGCCCGGATCAACGGCGGCGGCATCACCGGCCAGGCCGGTGCGCTGCAGCTCGGCGTGGCCCGCTGCCTGAACGCGGCGGACCTCGAGGCGAACCGCCCGGGTCTGAAGAAGGCCGGCCTGCTCACCCGCGACGCGCGGATCAAGGAGCGCAAGAAGGCCGGACTCAAGAAGGCCCGTAAGGCGCCTCAGTACAGCAAGCGCTGATCACCTGATGGGGCGTTTGTTCGGCACGGACGGAGTCCGTGGCCTGGCGAACGTGGACCTGACCGCGGAGCTGGCGCTCGACCTCTCGGTCGCGGCAGCTCACGTACTCGGCGAGGCCGGTGCCTTCGAAGGGCACCGGCCACGCGCCGTTGTGGGGCGGGATCCACGGGCCAGTGGTGAGTTCCTGGAAGCCGCCGTGGTGGCCGGTCTGGCCAGCGCCGGCGTCGACGTGGTCAAGCTCGGCGTCCTGCCGACTCCGGCCGTGGCGTACCTGACCGGCTCGACCGGCGCCGATCTCGGCGTGATGCTGTCCGCCAGCCACAACCCGATGCCGGACAACGGCATCAAGTTCCTGGCCCGCGGCGGGATCAAGCTCGACGACGTGATCGAGGACGCCATCGAGGCCCGGATGAACGAGGAGTGGCAGCGCCTGACCGGCGCGGCCGTCGGCCGGGTGCTCGAGGACGGCCAGGGCTTCGAGACGTATGTCTCGCATCTGGTCCGTTCCGCGCCGAACCGGTTCGACGGCATCAAGGTCGTGATCGACTGCGCCAACGGGGCCGCGTCCGAGACTGCGCCGGAGGCGTTGCGCCGGCTCGGTGCCGAGGTGATCACGCACGCCGCTGCGCCTGACGGGCTGAACATCAACCTGGACTGCGGATCCACGCACCTGGAGGGACTGCAGCGCGAGGTGCTCGGTCACCGTGCCGATCTCGGCATCGCCCTCGACGGCGACGCCGACCGGTGCCTGGCCGTGGACGCCAACGGCGAACTCGTGGACGGCGACCAGATCCTCGCGATCCTGGCGCTGGCCATGCGCGACAGCGGCCGATTGTCCAACGACACCGTGGTCGCCACCGTGATGAGCAACCTGGGCTTCGTCCAGGCGATGGTCCGGGAGCGGATCGCGGTCGAGCAGACCAAGGTCGGCGACCGGTACGTGCTCGAGGCAATGAAGGCCGGCGGTCACAAGCTCGGCGGTGAGCAGTCCGGGCACGTGATCCTGTCCGACCACGCCACCACCGGCGACGGCACGCTGACCGCGGTCATGCTGCTCGCCCGGCTCGCTCAGACCGGCAAGACACTGAGCGACCTGGCCGGCGCGATGACCCGCCTCCCTCAGGTCCTGGTCAACGTGAAGAACGTCGACAAGTCCCGCGCGGCCTCCGACCCGACGGTGCAGTCCGCTGTCAGCGAGGCAACCGCCCGCCTCGGCGACACCGGTCGCGTTCTGCTCCGCCCGTCGGGCACCGAGCCCTTGGTCCGCGTCATGGTCGAGGCCGAGTCCTCCGACGCAGCCCACGAGATCGCCCACGCGCTCGCCGACGTGGTCGCAACCTCACTGAAACTCTGAGAAGAACACACAACGCCGGAGAAACCCCCGCAGTTTCTCCGGCGTTGCGTTGTCAGGAGTGCAGGCCGACCGTCTTCAGTACGTCGGGCCAGGCCTGCAGAGCTGCCTGCAGGGCAGGGTCCTGGACGGTCGTCAGGGCTTCGGCATAGGCCGACTCCAGTACGTCGGCCACGCGGACCGGCGTACCGAGAGAGGCTGAGCGTACGGCGGCCTCCACCATGGCGACGCTGATCACGTTGGAGTGCACCTCGGACTGCGGGATCGTCGACTCGCGGACCGCGTCGACGAACTCGACCAGGGACCCGGCGATCTGCTCCGGGTCGTCGACGAGGATTGCCGGCAGAGATTCGCCGGAGGCGAGTTCGGCGACGGGCGGGTTGTCGCCGTCCCAGGTCGCCGTACCGTCGCGTCCGCTCGCCCGCCAGCGACCGTTCCACGATGTCTCCAGGCCGGGCGCGCACCAACTGCCGGTGAAGGCGAAGCGGGTTCCGTTGGCGAAGGCAAACACCGCACTGGCGGCCGCGTTGCCGTCGAACCAGCTCCACTCCGGGTTGTACGACTCGCAGTACACCGTCACCGGCTCGGAGCCGATCAGCTTGCGGGCCAGGTCGAACTGGTGGATCGCCATGTCGACCAGCAGCGGCTCGGCCATCCGCTCCCGGAAGCCGCTGAAATGCGGGGCCTTGAAGAACTCGCAGGACAGCGACCCGATGGTGCCGAGCTCGGCGATCTGCCGGCCGAACGCGGACCCGGCCCGGAAGTAGCGGCGCGACTGCGAGACCATCAGCAGCTTCCCGCTGACCTCCGACGCCGCGACCATCGCCAGGCACTCACGGACCGACTCGGCCAGCGGCTTCTCGCAGAGCACGGGAAGCCCACGCAGCAAGGCATCCACACTGACCTTCGGATGCGCGAGCGGCACCGTCACGTCGATGACCGCATCGGCCTCGACGCCGAGTTCGTCGATCGAAGCTGCCACGGGGACAGCGCCGAAACCGTGCTCATCCGCAGCTGTCCGGGCGACCTCGAGATCGAGATCGACCAGCCCGACGAGGTCAACATCCGGATTGTCGGCAATCGTACGAAGCCACGCGCGCCCCATGCCGCCCGCGCCGGCCTGGACAAGGCGCAGGGGTTCAGGCATCCGCAGGCTCCTCGATCGGACCCTTGTAACCGTGACCGTTGAAGAAGTCACCGGTCTCGTACCGCAGCAGCGTCGGGACCGCCCGCTCGGGCCGGTCCGTCATGGCCCACTCGACACCGTTCGCGATCACCTTGCGGATGTCCTTGTGGTGGTACACGGGGAAGTCCTGGTCACCCGGCGAGAAGTAGAAGATCTTCCCGTGCCCGCGGCGGAACGTGCAGCCGGAGCGGAACACCTCGCCGCCGGAGAACGACGAGACGAAGATCAGTTCGTCCGGCACCGGGATGTCGAAGAACTCGCCGTACATCTCCTGCTGCTCGATCTCGATCGGGTGCGGCACACCCTGCGCGATCGGGTGCGTCGGGTTCACCGTCCAGACCAGCTCGCGGTCCCGCTCGCTGCGCCAGCGCAACGTGCACGAGGTCCCCATCAGCTTGCCGAAGATCTTCGACCAGTGGCCCGAGTGCAGCACGATCAGGCCCATCCCGGACAGCACGTGCTGGTACACGCGCTCGACCACCTGGTCGTCGACCTCGCCGTGCGCGGCGTGACCCCACCAGACGAGTACGTCGGTGCCGGCCAGCACCTCCTCGGTCAGGCCGTGCTCGGGTTCGTCGAGAGTGGTCGTCTCGACCTTGGCGGCGTCGCCGAGGTTCTCCGCGATCCCGGCCGCGATCGTGCTGTGCATGCCGTCGGGGTAGATCTCGGCGACGTGCGGCTCGACCTGCTCGTGCCGGTTCTCGCCCCAGACGAGTACGCGAATCGTCATAATGTGAAAGTCCTTGTCCGTAAGGGTTATTTGACGGCTCCGCCGATGGCGCCGGCGGCGATGTACTTCTGTGCGGCGACCAGCAGCACGATGGCCGGGATCGCCGAGAGCACCGCGGTCGCCATCACCGCGTTCCAGTTCTGCACCTGGGTGCCGAGGTACTGGTAGATCCCGAGCGTCACCGGTCGGATGCCGCCCTTGGTGGTCAGCGTCAGCGCGAAGAGGAAATCGCTCCAGGAGAACAGGAAACTGAACAGTCCCGCGGTGATCAGCGAGTTCTTGCTGATCGGCAGCACGATCGCGACGAACGCCCGGAACAGCCCGGCGCCGTCCACCCGCGCGGCCTCCACCAGCGACGGCGGCAGCGAGAGCATGAACGAGCGCAGGATCAGGATCGCGAACGGGATACCGCTGGCACAGTTCGCCAGGATCAGGCCCGGGATCGAGTTCAGCAGCCCGATCCGCTCGTACGCCGTGTACAGAGCGTTGGCGATCACGATCCCCGGAATCATCTGCGAGATCAGGATCGCCAGCAGCCCGACCGACACCCACCGGGACCGGAACTGCGAGAGCGCATAGGCGCACGGGGTCGCGATGGCGAGACTGAGTACGACGGTCCCGGTCGCGATGATCAGACTCGTGACGAGGTTTCCGCCCTGCTCCCTGAGCGCCCGTTCGTAACCGCTGAACGTCGGGTGCAACGGCAGGAAGCCGGCAGTCAGCGTGTTCCCGGACGGTTGCAGCGACGCGTTGAGCATCCAGTAGACCGGGAACAGCATCACGACCAGGATCAGTACGCCGATCACGGTGTACACCGCGCGACGGACGGCCGAATCGTTCATCGTCGTACCTCCCTACTCGTCGACAGCGCGGCGGGTGCTGCGCAGGTAGAAGATCGCGAACAGGAACGAGATCGCGATCAGGATGTTGCTCAGCGCCGCACCCTCACCGAACTTGAAGTCGATGAACGACCGCTCGTACGACTGGGTCGCCAGCGTCTGCGTCGCGTTCGCCGGTCCACCGCCGGTCAGGCCGAGGATGATGTCCAGCACCTTGATCGTGTAGACGACCCCGAGCATCAGCAGCACACTCGCGACCGCCCGCAGATTCGGCCAGGTGATGTACCGGAACGCGCGCCAGCCGGTCGCGCCGTCCAACTGGCCGGCCTCGTACAACTCCTCGGGGATCTCGGACAGACCGGAGTACAGCAGCGTCACGTTGAACGGGATGCCGATCCAGATGTTGACCCCGATCACCGCGATCAGCGCGACCGACGGCGAGTTCAGCCACGGCACGGGTTCGTTGATCAGATGCAACCAGGACAACGTCCGGTTCAGGATCCCGCTGTCCTGCTCGAGGATCGATCGCCAGGTCGCACTCGACACGATCAACGGCAGCAACCACGGCAGCAGCAGCAACGACCGCAGTACGCCGCTGAGCGGGAAGCGCCGGTGGAAGAACAGCGCCAGCGCCAACCCGATGACGAACTGGAACGCGATCGAGCCGATGGTGAACAACGCCGTGTTCACCATCGCGTCGGAGAACAGGTTGTCCGTCACGACCGCGCTGTAGTTCCTCAGCCCGACCCACGGGGCGGCACCGGTGAAGAACGTCTTCAGGGTGTAGTCCTGCAGGCTCATCAGCAGGTTCTTCACCACCGGATAGCCGAACAGCGCGATCATCGCCACCGCAGCCGGCAGGACGAACAGGATCTTGGTCAGATCCTCACCGCGGTGGCGCCGGCCACGGGACCTGCGAACAGGTCCCGTGCCGCGCGCGTCCGTCGTCCGCGTGATCGTTGCCTGGGCCACGTCAGCCGCCGGCAGCCTGCTTGAAGGCGTCCTGGGCCGAGGCCTTACCGGTGAGCGCCAGCTGGATGGCCTGGTAGATCACCTTCGCGGCCTCCGGCCACTTCTCGCCGAGCTTGCCGGTCCGCGAGCGAGCGGTCTTGACCTGCTCGGTGAAGGCCTTCATCGACGGCACTTCCTTGACGTACTGGTCGAGCAGCGCGGTCTTGGTCGGGATGGTGAACCGGGCCTTCGCCCAGGCCAGCTCGTTCTCGTCCGAGTTCAGGCACTTCACGAAGTCGGCCGCCTTCTGCTGCTTGGCCTGGTCCTTGTTCAGCGGGACCGTCCAGGCCTCACCACCGAGCGGCGCGACCGGGGTCTGATCCGGCTTGTTCAGCGGGAACGTGACGACGTCCCACTTGATGTTCGGGGACTTCTCCAGCGACGGGATCTGCCACGGCCCGTTCACCATCATCGCGGCCTTGCCGGCCACGAACTGGTCCTTCGCGTCGCCCTGGGTCCAGTTGATCACGCTCTTCGACGCCGAACCCGACTGCACCAGGTCGACCCACAGTTGCAGCGCTTCGCTCACCTGCGGGGTGTTCAGGTCGGTCTCGTCGCCGCCGTTGGTCCACATCGCCGGCAGGAACTGCCAGGACCCTTCGTACGTCGCGTTGGCGTTGAAGGCGATGCCGTACCGGCCGGGCTTGGTCAGCTTCTTGGCCGCCGCCTTGAGCTCGTCCCACGTCTTCGGCGGCTGGACGCCGGCCTCCTGCAGCATCTGGGTGTTGTAGAACAGCGCGATCGTGTTGGTCACCGGCGCCAGTCCGTAGAGCTTGCCGTCGTACGACGTCGCGTCGACCATGCCCTGGATGACTCCGTCGCCGCTCAGACCCATGTCGTTCAGGGGCGCCAGCGCGCCGGTCGCGGCGATCTGCTGTACGTCGGGGTTGTCGAGCATCAGGACGTCGGGCAGGGTCTTCGACGAGGCCTGCTGCAGCACCTTCTGGATCAAGGTGTCACCAGGCACCGTCTCCCGCTGGATGGTGATGCCGAGCTGGCTCGCGCAGGAGTCGAGACCCTTCTGCACCAGCGACTTGTCCGGGTCGTTGTTGTAGTAGTCCAGGATCGTGAGGCTCTTGACGCTGTCCCCGGACGAGGCCGACGAGGAGTCCTCGCCGTTGCTGCCGCAGGCGGCCAGCACGAGCGACACGGTCGTCGCACCGGCCAGCACGGCGGCGATCCGCTTGCTGATCATGACATCGGGCTCCTTCGATCAAAGCGTTTAACCACGGGCTGTGAGAAATTTCCGGTCGCTTGCTCTAAGGGGGAGTAAACCGCTTAACTGAGATGTCCCAGGACTATGTTCCTTGGGTCACACTGCTGTCAAGGGTTCAGACGGGAAGGAATTCGATGGTCACCATGCGGGACGTCGCGGACCGTGCAGGCGTGTCGATCGCGACCGTGTCGTTCCTGCTCAACGACACCAAGCCGGTGACCGCGGCGACCCGGGCGCGGGTCGAGCAGGCGATGGCCGAGCTCGGCTACCGCCGCAACGCGGTCGCCCGCGCGCTGGCCAGCCGGCGGACCCACATCATCGCGATGGCCTATCCGGCCCTGGACCACAAGTTCGGGTTCTCTGCGACCGAGTTCTTAACCAGCGCTGCGAACGCGGCCCGTGAGCGGGACTACCACCTGGTCCTCTGGCCGGTCGGCAACGACGGCACCGAGCTGACGGAGCTGCTCGGGCAAGGTTTGGTCGACGGCGTCGTACTGATGGAGGTCCAGCTGGACGACCCGCGGGTGACGGTTCTGCAGGAGTTGGCGACGCCGTTCGCGATGATCGGGCGGACGAGCGCGCTGGAAGGTCTCTCGCACGTCGACATCGACTTCGATCAGACGGTCGAGGATGCGGTCGCGCACCTGCACGGTCTCGGCCATCGGAGGATCGTGCTGGTCTCGGGCAACCTGACCGATCCGCTGTTCAGCACGTACGGTCCCTACGTCCGGTCCGAGGCGGCGTACCGCCGGATCGCGCCGGAGTACGGGCTGGAAACTGTGGTGATGGAGTGTTCCGGCTCGACCCAGGCCGGTCAGGAAGCCATGGCGCGCCTGATCCACAACCACCCGGACACGACCGCGGTGATGATCGTCAACGAGTTCGCCGCGCTCGGGTCGGTGGCGGGTCTGAGCCGTCTCGGCCGCAGGATCCCCGACGACATCTCGGTCCTCCCGCTGCTGATGGCGCCGGAGATGGCGGCCCTGACCAACCCCGAGCTCACCATCATGCGAACTCCCGGCCCCGAGCTCGGTCAGCTCGGCACCGAGGCACTAATCCGCCAGTTGGAAGGCGCAGACCCCCTCCCACCCCAACTGGTCCCGGCCAAGCTGTACCCCGGCGCTACGGTCGCAGCTCCCACAGGGCCGCAACCAAAGGCCGCCGCAGGTCGGCGCGGCGCGCGCAAATCCCGATCGTGAGCTGATCGAGCGCCGGATCCGCGGGCAGCTCGACGAGTCGGTCGCGCACGGCAGAGGACTCGAGAACCAGCCGCGGTACGACGCCGGTGCCGCAGCCGAGCGCCACGAGGGTGAGCAGCGCCTCGTGCCCGTCCGGCTCGGCCGCGATCACCGGCTTCACGCCGCGCTTGCGGAACCAACGGAACGCCGCCTCGCGCACCAACCCACGCGCCGGTACGACGAACGGACCGTCGGCGAGGCCGGTCCGGCTCCTGACCAGCACCAAGTCGGTCACGGCCACCGTCCGGGTCACCATCGACTGCGGCAGCCGCTTCGGGATGCCGGCGACCGCGACGTCCACCTCGCCCTCGTCGAGCCTGGCCAACGCGGCCGCCGCGTCGCCGGTGCGAACATCGAGCCGGATCTGCGGATGCGCTGCCCGCAGCGGTGCGAGCAGATCGGGCAGCAGCGCTTGGCAGGCCGTGACGGTGGCGAAGATCCGCAGTTCGCCAACCAACTCGGCCGGCTCGTCGGCGCCGGCCCGATAGTCGTCCCACAGCGCCAGCGATTGCTCGGCGTACGCCGTGAAGCGTTGACCGTCAGCGGTGAGTACGACGCCGCGCGGACCCCGGTCGAGGAGTCGAGAGCCCGCGCGGACCTCGAGTCGCTGGATCGTTCTGGTCAGGGTTGCGGCGCTGACGTGACACTCGAGGCTGGTGCGCCCGTAGTTCAGCGTGCGGGCGAGATGCAGGAACAGTTCCAGCTCGCGATGCTCCATGTTTCACCTCCTGCAACGGCCCGGTGCAGATGTCGCGCTTGCTGCAATACGTGCGACCGACCTTAACTGAAGGTCATGAGCACCCTCACCTCATCGGTCTTCCGGACCGAGACCATGACGGTTCCGGGCGGTACGGAGACGATCGTCCGCGGCGGCCGTGACCTGTTCCCGCTGCTGCCGCAGGCCCTGCACGGCGTACGGCGGATCGGCGTCCTGGGCTGGGGGCCGCAGGGGAGCGCCCAGGCCCAGAATCTGCGGGACTCGCTGGCCCGGACCGAGGTGGTCGTGTCCGTCGGGCTGCGGCCGGGTTCGCGATCGGCGGACGATGCCCGCGCGCATGGCTTCACCGAGGAGAACGGCACGCTCGGGGATTGGCTGGCGGTCGCCGCGGACTCGGACCTGGTGATCCTGCTCATCGCCGACGCGGCCCTCGCGGCCGAGCACGAGAAGATCTTCGCGGTGCTCAAGCCTGGTACGACGATCGGGTTGTCGCACGGCTTCCTGCTCGGTCATCTGCAGTCGATCGGCAGCGACTTCCCCGCCGGGCATCCCGTGATCGCCGTGTGCCCGAAGGGAATGGGCGATTCGGTACGCCGCCTGTACGAGCAGGGTGCGACGGTCAACGGGGCCGGCATCAACGCGAGCATCGCCGTACACGCCGACCCGGACGGTCACGGGACGGATCGCGCGTTGGCCTGGTCGATCGGCCTGGGTTCGCCGTACACGTTCGCCACTACGCTGGCCGACGAGTACCGGTCCGACATCGTCGGTGAGCGTGCCATCCTGCTCGGCGCGGTGCATGGTCTGGTGGAGGCGCTCTATCGTCATTTCGTCATCGCGGGCGCCGATCCGGTGACGGCGTACGAACGATCGACCGAGTCGATCACCGGCCCGATCGCGCGCACGATCTCGGACTCGGGCCTGGCGGCAGTGCGGGCGGCCGCGGGTGACGAGGACCTGTTCGACCGGGCTTACTCCGCCGCCTATCAACCGGCGCGCGACCTGGTCGCCGAGATCTACGATGAAGTTGCCGAGGGCACCGAACTCCGCAGCGTGATCCTGGCCGAGCAGCGGCTCGCCATCCGCCCGATGTCCCCGATCGCCGGCAGCCCGATGTGGTCGCACAGTACGGCGGTGCACGCCCGCCGTACGTCGGTGCGGGCCGGGATCGACCCACTCACGGCCGGGCTGTTCGTGGCCACGATGGTCGCCCAACTCGACGAGTTCGCGGCCCGCGGGCACGCCTGGTCCGAGATCGTGAACGAGTCCGTGATCGAGGCGGTCGACTCGCTGCTGCCCTACATGCACGCCCGCGACGTCGCCTACATGGTCGACAACTGCTCCCGCACCGCCCGCCTGGGCACCCGCCGCTGGGGCCCACGCTTCCAGGCGGCCTACGAGCAGATCGCACTGCCCCGCGTCGACGCCCCTGCCGACCAAGCCCTGGTCAAGCAGTTCCTCGACAACCCCGCCCACGCAGCCCTCGCTGCAGCCGCCGAACTCCGGCCGGCTGTGGACATTTCGGTTGAACGGCCGACGACTACCTAACGTCAGTTCGTAGTTCCCCCTTGACCCCCCGTGTTCGACGTCGGTAATTTACACGTCGCGGGGGAGCGCCTGTAATTCAATTACTTGTGGGGGTTTTCGCCTTGCACCTGACCCGACGTCAGACCCTCGGACTCGCGGCGGCAGCAGTCGCCGGTACGACGGTTGCCGGAACATCCACCGCCCAAGCAGGTACCGACCGTTGGGTCCGCGAGACCCTGCGCCGGATGACGCTGGAGCAGAAGGTCGGCCAGCTGTTCGTCTGCTACGCCTACGGGCCGACAGCGGACACGGCCGATGCGCGCAACACGAGCCTGTACGGCGTCGCGACGCCGGCCGAAGTGGTGCGCAAGTTCCACCTCGGCGGGGTGATCTACTTCGCCTGGACCGATTCGGTGAAGGACCCGCAGCAGATCGCCCGGCTGTCCAACGGACTGCAGGGCGCCTCGCTGGCCGACAGTGGCATCCCGCTGCAGATCAGCACGGACCAGGAGTACGGCGTCGTGTTCCGGGTCGGACCACCAGCCACCCAGTTCCCGGGCGCGATGGCGCTCGGCGCCACCCGGTCGCCGGAGTACGCGCGGCAGGCGGCGGGCATCGGCGGCCGGGAGCTGAAGGCGGTCGGGATCAGCACCGACTTCGCGCCGGTCTCGGACGTCAACGTGAACCCGCTGAACCCGGTGATCGGCGTCCGGTCCTTCTCATCTGATCCCGCGGTGGTCGCCGCCCTGGCCGCCGAGCAGGTGAAGGGGTACCAGCGGGACGGGCGGATCGTGTCCACCGCCAAGCACTTCCCGGGCCACGGCGACACCGCGACCGACAGCCACACCGGCATCCCGGTGATCAGCCACACACTCGAGGAGTGGACGCGGATCGACCGGCCGCCGTTCGAGGCCGCGATCCGGGCCGGGATCCAGTCGATCATGACCGCGCACATCGTCGTACCGGCGCTTGACCCGGCCGAGGACCCGGCGACGCTCAGCAAGCCGATCCTGACCGGGATCCTGCGTGAGCAATTGCGGTTCGACGGGGTCGTGATCACCGACTCGCTGGGCATGAAGGGCGTGCGGGACAAGTACGGCGACGCCGAGATCCCGCTCCGGGCGATCGAGGCCGGCGTCGACCAGTTGCTGATGCCGGTCGACCCCGGGCTCGCGTACAACTCGGTGTTGGACGCCGTCCGTGGCGGCCGGATCAGCGAGGCCCGGATCGACCAGAGCGTCGAGCGGATCCTGAAGCTGAAGCTCCAGACCGGCGTGGTGGAACAGCCGTACGTCGACCTGTCCCGGGTCGCGAAGGTGGTCGGAACGCCGGCCAACTACGCCGCCGCCCAGCGGATCGCCGATCGCAGTACGACCCTGCTGAAGAACGACGCCGGCCTGCTGCCGCTGTCCCCGGCACCGCGGAAGATCCTGGTCGCGGGCTACACCCCGGCGGCGCTCGGGACCGCGCTGCAGAATCGCGGGGCGACCGCGGTCGTCAAGGACACGGGTGCGACGCCGACCGACGCCAAGATCGACGATGCTGTCGCGGCGGCTGCGGGCGCGGACCTCACCGTCGTACTCACGATGAAGGCCTGGGACACCGAGGTCACCGACAAGCAGGCCAAGCAGCAGAAGCTGGTCAACGCCCTGCTCGCTACCGGCCGGCCGGTGATCCTGGTCGCCGTCCGCGATCCGTACGACGTCGCCTACTTCCCGACCGCGTCGACCACGCTCGCCACCTACGGCTACGCGGCGGTCTCGATGGAAGCGCTGGCCAAGGTGCTGTACGGCGAGCTGGCGCCGACCGGCAAGCTTCCGGTGGCGATCCCGGCGCAGCCCGATCCGTCCGTGACCCTGCACCCGTTCGGCCACGGCCTCAGCTTCGACCAGCGGCAGACCCGGCTGACTGTTGCCTCGTACAACATTCATGCCGGGGCCGGCGAGGACAACGTGTTCGACCTCGACCGGACCGCCCAGGCCCTGAAGGCGCTCAACGCCGACGTGATCGGGCTGCAGGAGGTCGACGTTCACTGGGACGCGCGCAGCGAATGGCGCGACACCATCGCCGAATTGGCCGCCACGCTCGGGATGCATGCCGGGTTCGCGCCGATCTACGACCTCGACCCGCCGACGCCCGGTCAGCCGCGTCGCCAGTACGGCGTCGGCGTACTCTCCCGGTTCCCGTTGGTGCGCACCGAGAATCACCCGATCACCCGGCTGTCCACCCAGGACCCGAACCCGGTGCCGGCCCCGGCGCCCGGATTCCTCGAGGCCGAGATCGACGTCCGTGGCCGCCGCGTGCACGTGTACTGCACGCACCTGGACTACCGGGCGGATCCGTCGGTCCGGGAAGCCCAGGTCCGCGACACGGTGAAGATCCTGGCCGGCGACCGCCGCAAGGACCTGCAGATCCTCACCGGTGACTTCAACGCCGAGGCGACCGCTCCGGAGCTCGCGGGACTGTGGACCCGGCTCACCGACAGCTGGACCGCCACCGGCACCACTTCCGGCGGTCCGAACACCTATCCTGCCGTCGATCCGGTCAAGCGGATCGACTTCGTCACCGTCGGCACGGGACTGCACGTCCTGCGGGTCGCGGTGTCTCCTGAGCAAGCGGCCAGCGACCATCGCCCCGTGGTAGCCGACCTGTCGTTCCGTCCCTGACGCCCCTGCCCGAAGGAGAGATCTGATGAAGCGACGCAGTTTGCTGGCGGGCGCTGGTGTACTCGCAGCCGCCCCGCTGATCGACGTACCCGCCGCTCACGCCGGTGGTTCTCACGGTGGCAAGGCGGTGATGAGCGGCGCGGAGGTGCTGGCCAAGGACGGCTGGCGGGCGCTGGCCGGTCAGAAGGTCGGGGTGATCAGCAACCCGACCGGCATCCTGCCCGACTTCAACCACATCGTCGACACCATGCACGCCTCCGGCAAGGTCAACATCGTCGCGGTCTTCGGCCCGGAGCACGGCTTCCGCGGTTCGGCCCAGGCCGGCGGCTCCGAGGGTGACCATGTCGATCCGCGCACCGGGATCATGGTGTACGACGCGTACGGCGCGACCGTGGACAAGCTGATCGATCTCTACACCAAGTCGGGTGTGGAGACGGTCGTCTTCGACATCCAGGACGTCGGCGCGCGGTTCTACACCTACATCTGGACCATGTACTCGGCGATGCAGGCGGCCATCACCACCGGCGCGCGGTTCGTCGTCCTGGACCGGCCGAACCCGGTCGGCGGGTACGCACGCGGCCCGATGATGAAGCCCGGGTTCACCTCTGGGGTCGGCAAGGAGGAGATCATCCAGCAGCACGGCATGACGGTCGGCGAGCTCGCCCGGCTGTTCAATGCCGAGTACCTGCCGCTCGACACCGGCGGCGCCCGGCTCAAGGAGCTGCAGGTCATCCAGGTGCAGAACTGGAAACGCGACCAGCTGTACGACGACACCGGGTTGCCCTGGGTGATGCCGAGCCCGAACATGCCCACCCCGGACACCGCGCTGGTGTACCCGGGCATGTGCCTGTTCGAGGCGACCAACATGTCCGAGGGACGCGGTACGACGCGGCCGTTCGAGCTGATCGGAGCGCCGTACGTCGACTACAAGTGGGCGCAGGCGCTGCAGCAGAAGACCATCCCGGGCGTGGAGTTCCGCGAGGCGTACTTCACCCCGTCGATCAGCAAGAACGCGAACGTGCTCTGTGGCGGCGTCCAGGTGCAGATCACGGACCCGGCCAAGGTTGAGGCGATCACCGCGGCGACGCACATGATCGTCGAGGCCCGCAAGCTCTACCCGGAGTTCACCTGGCGGGCCGAGAACCCGCCCGGCCGGTGGATCGACCTGCTCACCGGGTCGGACCGGTTCCGCACCATGCTGATGGCCGACGCGACCGCCGAGGAGATCGTCGCGGCCTGGAAGTCCGAGACCGATGCGTGGACCGCGCGGCGCGCCAAGTACCTGCTCTACAAGGGAGCCCAGCGGTGAGACGAGTCGCGGCCCTCACGATAGCCTCTGCGGTGATGCTGACGATGGCAAGCCCTGCAGTTGCCAATGGCAACAGACCTGGCCGGTTCGACCAGCCGTACGACGGCTACGCACCGAAGGGAACGCTGTTGCGTGACTCGACCCCGGCGAAGGCCGGCCTGGACCCGGCGCCGATCGACGCCGCGCTCGCCCAGGTCGACGGCTGGACCCGCCCGAACGGTACGGCGAAACCGCTGTACGCCGGCGCGGTCACGCTGCTCGGCCACGACGGGAAGGTCGTCACCCGGACCGCCACCGGGATGGCGCTGAAGTACGCCGACGGTGCGGGCACGGAGCTGCCGGCGGACCAGCAGATCCCGATGCGCACCGACACGATCTTCGACATGGCCTCGGTGTCCA
Organism: Kribbella pittospori; assembly: GCF_004331465.1. Taxonomy (GTDB): domain Bacteria; phylum Actinomycetota; class Actinomycetes; order Propionibacteriales; family Kribbellaceae; genus Kribbella; species Kribbella pittospori. The sequence goes on along the minus strand of NZ_SJKB01000008.1, from coordinate 274,850 downwards.
AGCTGTTCACCTCGATCGTGGTGATGCAGCTGGTCGAGAAGGGCAAGGTCGGCCTCGACACCCCGATCGCGACGTACGTGCCGGAGTTCGCCGCGAACGGCAAGGAAGCCATCACGGTCCGGCAGGCGCTCACGCACACCACCGGGTTCCCGGCCTGGCTGCCGCTGTGGAGCACCGGCAAGACGCCGGAAGAACGGCTGCAACTGGCGCTCACCGCGAAGCTGCAGAATCCGCCCGGCAGCACCTACCTCTACAGCGACCTGAACCTGATCACGCTCGGCGAGCTGGCGCACCGGGTGACCGGCAAGACGCTGGACAAGTTGGTTGCCGACGGCATCACCAAGCCGCTGCAGATGCGCGACACCGGCTACAACCCGGACCCCAAGAAGAAGCCGCGCATTGCCGCGACCGAGTACCAAACGGCTCCGCCGCGCGGCATGGTGTGGGGGTCGGTGCACGACGAGAACGCCTGGTCGCTGGACGGCGTCGCCGGTCACGCGGGCGTCTTCAGCACCGCCGACGACCTCGCCGTTCTGGCCCAGACCTTTTTGAACGGCGGCAGCTACCGAGGTGCCCGGATCCTGAAGGAATCCTCGGTGACCGCGATGATCACCAACTTCAACCAGGCCTTCCCGGGCAACGACCACGGCCTCGGCTTCGAGCTGAACCAGCGCTGGTACATGGGTGGCCTGTCCGGGCCGCGGACGGCCGGCCACACCGGCTACACCGGGACGTCGATCGTGATCGACTTCGACTCGCGCTCGTTCGCCATCCTGCTGACCAACCGGGTGCACCCGAGTCGCAACTGGGGCAGCAACAACCCGGCCCGCCGGGCGGTTGTGCAAGGGCTTGCCCTGGCCCTCGGCGTCGGTCCGCAGCACGGCAAGGACGCCTGGTTCTCCGGTACGACGGACAACGCGACGACCACCCTGTCCACGCAGGTCGCCGTACCGGCCGGGGGAGCGAAGCTGGCGTTCGACCTGTTCGTCGACACAGAGGACTCGGATCTGCTGTACCTGGAGACGTCCACGGACGGGACCACCTGGACGAAGCTGCCGTTCACGGTGCGGGACCGGGGATCGGTGATCGACCACGACGGGTCGATCAGCGGCTCCGGCGACCGGCACTGGCACCAGGTGTCGGCCGAACTCGGCGAGGGTGCGCAGACGATCCGGTGGCGCTACGCCTCGGATCCGCTGTACCAGGGCCGCGGTGTGTACGTCGACGGTGTGAAGATCACGCACGGACGCGATGTTCTTCTCGACGGAGAGCGAACGCCTGAATCATTTGTCGCTTCAGGTTGGAGACTTTCGCGTCGGTGACCCCACTTCGTGCATAGGCGCCGTACCGTGGCTGTCATGAATTCAACGACCTCTCCAGAACCCACGGGGCCGCTGCTGGTCCGGGTCCGCGCGGTGATGCCCGCGCTGGCCCCGGCCGAGCAGCGGGTGGCGAACGCGGTCCTCGCGGACCCGGGCGGAGTGGCCGCGATGACGATCTCCGAACTGGCCGAGGTGGCATCCACCTCGGAGACCACGGTCATCCGGTTCTGCAAGCAGATCGGCGTCCCGGGCTATCCGCAGCTCCGCCTGCAGTTGGCGGCCCAGTCGGCGCAGGAGAGTGCGCGGCCCGAGGTGGGTGGCGACATCGAGCCCGGCGACTCGCTGGCCGACGTTGTCAGCAAGGTTGCGTTCGCCGACGAGCGGGCGGTCCGTGAGACCGCCCAGCAGGTTGACGTCGACGCCCTGGCCAAGGTCGTGACCGCGGTCGTGAACGCGCCTCGGGTCGATCTGTACGGCTTCGGTGCGAGCGCGTTCGTGGCGCTCGACCTGCAGCAGAAGCTGCACCGGATCCGGCGGGTCGCGTTCGCCTGGTCCGACGTCCACGTCGCGCTGCCCAGCGCTGCCCTGCTCGGTGACGGCGATGTGGCAATCGGCATCTCCCACACCGGTACGACGGTCGAGGTCGTCGAGGCGCTCGAGGAGGCGGCCAAGCACGGCGCCACCACGGTCGCGGTGACGAACTTCCCCCGCTCGCCGCTGGCCAAGACGGCGGATCTGGTGCTGACCACGGCCGCCCGGGAGACGACGTACCGGTCCGGGGCCATGTCCAGCCGGATCGCGCAACTGACCGTGATCGACTGCCTGTTCATCGGGGTCGCGCAGCAGGTGCTGCCGGACGCCCGCAAGGCGCTGGAGGAGACGGCCACTTCGGTGCGTGGTCACCGGCTCAAGGGCTCTGAGTGACGTCAACAGTTTTCTGTCAAGGATGAACGGAATTGAAAATCCTTCAGTAGGAAACTAACATCGAGTCTGTGACCTCACCGACAGAGCAGCGCAACCCGAGGACGCTCGCCATCGATGCGGTGGGGACGTCCGAGATCCTGCAGTTGGTGAACAACGAGGACGCGCGGGTCGCGGGCGCCGTCGGACTGGTCATCCCCGAGTTGACCAAGGCCGTGGATGCCGCCGTCGAGGCGGTCCGCGGCGGTGGCCGGGTGCACTACTTCGGCGCCGGCACGTCTGGACGTCTCGCCGTACTGGACGCCGCCGAGTTGCTGCCTACCTTCCATACGCCGGAGGGTCTGGTGGTCGCGCACCACGCCGGCGGGATGGACGCGCTGCTCCGCGCGGTCGAGAACGTCGAGGACTCCGAGGACGGCGGCGCTGAGGACGCGGCCGCTGTGACCGGCCAGGACATCGTGATCGGCCTCGCTGCCTCTGGGAGTACGCCGTACGTCGCCGGCGCCCTGAAGGCGGCTCGAGCGGCTGGTGCGACCACGGTGCTGGTGACGTCGAACCCGAACGCCCCGCTGGCGCCGCTGGCCGACATCGTGATCGCCGCGGACACCGGGCCTGAGGTGATCGCCGGCTCGACGCGACTGAAGGCCGGTACGGCGCAGAAGCTGATCCTGAACTCGTTCTCCACCACGCTGATGATCAAGCTCGGCCGGACCTGGTCGAACCTGATGGTCGACCTGGTCGCCACCAACAAGAAGCTCCGCGGCCGGATGCTCCGCATCCTCGCCGAGGCAACCGGCGCCGACGAACAGGCCTGCGAAGCCGCCCTGGCCGCAGCCGAAGGCGAACTGAAGCCGGCCCTCGTCCACCTCCTCACCGGCGCCACCATCCCAGCAGCCCGCGCCGCCCTGGAAACCGCCCACGGCCGAGTAGCCGAAGCCCTCTCCACCCTCGGCACCTCGCCCTCCGCCTGACCACACCCCTCCTGAGCGGCCGTGTGTCTCGCTCCGCCCGCAGGGTGTATGCGGGTAAAAGAATCTCTCTGGCATAGTCCGGTGCCGTCGTAGCGGACTGTTTCTTTCTGTGTGGGTAAACCCTCAGTCCGCCTGCATCTGGCTGGAATTACTAACCTTATGGCGCATTGTTTCCGGTGTCTTTTCGACGGTTAGGTGAGCTTTCGCAAGAGGTTGCGAACGGTAGTTGGATCATCACTTCTGGTCCATAGCGCATTTGCGTGATCGTGTCGTATCGTCGCGTCATCGCCAGACCTTGGTGGAGGTCCTGGTCTTCGAATCCTTTGTGTAGAACGAACTTCGGAGCTCGGATGACCAATCACGGTACTGTCGTGGTGCCCGGAACCACCCAGGGTGCGCAGTGGGTCGATGACGTCCTGCTCGCCGGTCCGGCCACCGATATCTGCTTTCGTCTTCCGGATCCGGTTGATCGCGCGGAACTGCGCCGATTGGTTCGGGATCGTCAATCGGAACTCCGCGACGCGGGTTTTCGTGCTGGTGGTGCGGCGGCATTACGATTGCCGCCCTCATTGGCTTTCGTCACGCATTTGCTCGCGGTCTGGCGCAGTGGTGGGCAGGCGATCCTGCTGGATCACCGGCTGACCGACTACGAGGTGCGGCGGGCGATCGAGCGGCTGGTCCCGCAGGTTGTGGTGTCGCCGGAGCGGCCGGTGCAGTCGGGGCTGCGGACGTTCGTCGAGGTGCACACCGATGTGGCCAGTTACTCGGGTCATCCGGCCGGGACCGCGCATGCCGTCGTACAGCTGAGCTCTGGGTCGACCGGGCCGTCGAAGGTGATCGGGCGTACGGCGGAGGATCTCGTCGAGGAGGTACTGCGGTACACGCAGATCGACGGGGTGCCTGTGCGGGGTGAGCGGCTGATTCTGCTGCCGTCGATGGTGCATGTGCTCGGACTGGTCGGAGGTCTGCTCTACGGACTGCATGCCGGGGTCGAATTGGTGCCGCCGGCGCGGTTGACGGGTGACGCGATCGTGCAGGCGATTGCTGCGGGGACCTCGCCGGCGACGGTTCTCGGGGTGCCTTTCCATATCGGGCTGCTCGCGTCGGTCCAGGAGCCGCCGAAGTTGCCGCAGTTCAAGCGGATGACGACGGGTGGCGAGTTGGTGCCGGCCGCGGTGTCGCAGTCGTTCGAGGACAAGTACGGCGTACCGCTCGGGAACATGTACGGGATGACCGAGGTCGGGGTCATCGGCACCGACCTGTACGGCGAACACCGGCCGGCGATCCGGCCGGCTCCGGGGATCGAGGTCCGTGCCGTCGACGGTGAGCTCCAGGTCTGGCGAGCTGAATCGCCGTACCTCGGGCTGTCCGATCCTCCGCGGTGGTCCGACGGCTGGCTCCGCACTCGCGATGCCGGGGTGGTCGATCCCGACACCGGTCTGGTCAGCATCAAGGGGCGGCTCGACTCGCAGGTATCTGTCGGCGGGATGAAGGTCGACCTGACCGAGGTCGAGTACACGGTGGGCACACTCCGCGGTGTCGAGGCGGCCGTCGTGGTCTTCGACGGCTCCATCACCGCCTACCTGCAACTCAACGAGCCCCGCTCCGCCGCCCACCTCGACACCGAACTGGCCCAGCTCCTCGCCCCCTACAAACGCCCCCGCACCCTCCGCATCCTCGATCAACTCCCCCGAACCACCACCGGAAAACTAGTCCGAGACACGACAGTCCTCCGCAAGGCCACCCCGTGATGCGCGGTCAGAAGTACGTCGCTGACCCCACCACCCGCAGCCACCGCCACCACCGCCCCCACCCAAGGCACATGCACCACCACAAGCCCACCAGCACCCCCAGGAACCTGACCGGCGCGGAGCGCCAAGCCTTCGGCGGGCGTGCCCTCTCTCTCCACTTCCCGCCGATCCTGTCCCGCAGGGACTGGATGGGCGAGGTCAGCCGGGAGTGGCATGCGGCGTTTCAGACCCGCATTCCTCAAACCTTGGCCGAGGGCTTTGCCGACTGCTTCTTTGGCGGTCCAGAGGTGGAGGAAGGCGATCAAGTAGTCGGGTTGCTCGGACATCCACTGGAGTTCGGCGGGGTCGAACCAGCGGTTGGCGAGGGCGCTCACCTCGCGGGGATGGATGTCTTCGACGTCCACGCCGAGCGGACCCGACAGAGACGCGGCAACCACCACGAGATCGCGGCTGTGGCTGATGCTCACGGCCAACCCGTCAACGTACGGCTGCCCGTTGTCCGCGTGATGAAGCGAAGGCGAGCTGACAAGCGTGCTCGCCAGATCGAGCAGCAGCCCGTGGGCAGTGGAGCGCGACTCGGCGCCGGCCGGCGCCACCCAGACATGTACCGAATCACCCACCGAAAGAAGGTAACCCCATGAAGGACGAGGTTCGCGCTTTCGTCATCGCGCAACTGCAGGACATGAACTACGACACCGACGGCGTCGACGACGAGACCACGCTCGGTCCGGCCGGGGTGGACCTGGAGTCGCTGGCGCTGGCGGATCTGTCGGTGCGGGTCGAGGACCGGTTCGGGGTCAGGTTCTCCGACGACGAGTCCGAGCAGCTCGCGCTGATGACGGTCGGCGAGTTCACCGCCGAGGTGGCCGGCCGGGTAGCCCAGCAGGTCTGATGAACTCGAACCCACCCCCGCCCGGGCGGGACGAGATCATCGGCTGGCTCGCCGGCCTCGGCGAGCGGCCACCCGGCACGGACCGGATCGACTCGATGGAGCTGGCCTGGCTGGTCCATCAGGTCGAGCAGCGGTACGGCGTCGAGCTCGGCGACGACCAGCTCGAGCGGATGACCACCGTCGACGACGCCGTCACCGTGATCGCCGAGGTGCTGACCAGCCATGTCTGAACCGCGACCGGTCTCCGTCACCGGCCTCTCGATCCTGACCGCGCTCGGCCGCGGTCCGGAGGCGCAGCTCACCGGCGCGCCGGCGTTCACCGAGGTACGCCGTTTCGACACCAGCAACCGCCGGGTCCGGTACGCCGCAACGGCCGCCGAAACCGGCACGCTGGAAGAAGAACTGGACCTGGCGATCGCCACCGCCTGCGCACAAGCCGGCGTCGACCGCAGTACGACGCCACTCCTGCTCGCACTCCACTCCGCGCCGGACTGCGACTTCGGTCAGCGTCGCGTGTACACCAGCGCCTGCGTCTCAGCCAGTACGGCGCTCGCCGACGCCGCAACCCTGATCAGCACTGGGCGCGCGGACCGCATCGTCGTGGCAGCGGCGTACCTGGTCGAACCACACCAGTTCGCCCTCTTCGACGCCGGGCGGGCGTTGGCCGACGACAACACAGTCCGCCCGTTCAGCCTCAACCGCCGCGGCTTGTTGTTAGGCGACGGCGTAGCCGCAGTAGTCCTCCAAGTCGGCGAAGGCCTGGCCCAACTCCTGGGCTGGTCCCGCACCGGCGACGCCTACCACCCCTGCCAACCATCCCCCGACGGCCGAGGCCTAGCCACCGCCATCCAACGCGCCCTAGCCAAAGCCGACGTCCCCCCAGAAGCCATCACCTACCTCAACGCCAACGCCACCGGCACCCCGTTCGCCGACGCCGCCGAAGCCGCCGCCATCACCCACGTCTTCCACCCCACGTCTCCTGGGTCGGCCAAGGAGCGGGTGGGTTTACCCACCGGATTCCCGTTGGCCAACCCACCGTCCGGTGGGTCAGCCCAGCAGATGGGGACGGGCGGGGGACCGGCTGTTAGTTCGACTAAGGGGTTGCATGGGCATGCGTTGGAGGCTTCGGGGTTGGTGGAGTTTGTGGTGACTGTGCAGGCCTTGCGGGAGGGGAAGTTGCCGGTGAATGCGGGGTTCCTGGAGGCGGATCCTGCGTGTTCGGTGGATCTGATTCTGGATGCGCCTCGGCCGGCGACGTCGGCGTACGGGATGACGGTGAACTCGGCGTTCGGGGGAGCCAATACCGCGTTGGTGGTGCGGGCGGGATGAGCGAGTTGGTGGAAGTTCATGACCTCGTCGTGCGCAGTGAGGGCTACTGGCCGGAGCCGGGTGATGACATCGCGGCAGGTCCGCCGGTGGTGGCGGGGTTCGTGTTGTCGGCGTTCAACCCGTTGGCCGCGGTCGTGGCGGAACGGTGCTTGGGCCGGATGACGGCGCCACCCACCGGACAGACCGGGATCGTGCTGGTGAGTGACGGGGACAGCGTAAGCGCGGACCACGTCCGGCAGGCTGTTGCTGAGGGCAAGCGCATCGGTCCGCTGTTCTTCTTCCAGTCGGTGCCGAACAGCATCGCCGGCTGGATCGCGGCGAAGTGCGACCTGCGCGGCCCGGTCGTGTGTGTGACCGACGGCGGGCTCGATGAGGCCGCCTTGCTGATCGGCGACGGGGACGCCGACCAGGTGCTGATCGTGGAGGTGGGTGCCGACCAGGCGTCCGCCCGGATCGTGAGTGGGGGAAACCCGACATGAAGAGCCTGAGAGCCCGCCTCGCCGCAGACCCGGCGATCGGAACCGGCAACGTCCTGGCTACGGTCATCGCCCACGGCGCCGACCTGAACGGCCCCGGCCTGACCTTCGACACGCCCGTCGATCACTACCCGGCCGAGCACGCGCTGACCCTCGGCGAGCTGGACGAGCGAGTCCAGGCCCGTACGGCGTGGTTGCACGAGCACGGCATCGGACGACGGGACGTGGTCGCGATCTGGGCGACCGAGGCACAGGACATCGTGCTGAGCTTCCTCGCGCTGACCCGGGTCGGCGCGATCCCCGCGCTGATGAACGGCAAGATGAGCCCACCCATCGCCGAGGAGTTCATCCGCCGCCTCCGCGCAACCGGCGTACTCGCGGATGCAGCACATCGCGAGTTGTTGCATGAGGCACCGATTCTCGCGGAACCACGAGAGCTGGGTACGGCGGACCCGGCCAAGGCGCCGGAGAACTATCGCCACCACGCCGACGACCCTGTCGTGATCACCCACACCAGCGGCACGACCGGCGTACCGAAGGCGGTGATGCACACTCACACCACCTTGTACGCCGCTCTGAAGCACCTCCTGACGATGCCGCAGGCGCAAGGCACCAACCGGATCCTCAACGCCCTTCCGATCCCGCACACCGCAACGGTCCTGATGGTGAACCAGGTCCTCGGCAACCGGGCCGACATGCTGCTGCTGTCCAGCCAGGACGCCCCGAACGTCCTGCACCACATCGAACGCTGGAAACCCCACTCCGTCTACGGCTTCGCCGTCACTTGGGCCGGCCTGGCTCGCGAGGATCTGACCAGCCACGACCTTGACTCGGTCCGGATGTGGTTCAACACCGGCGACTGCGCCCACGAACCGCACATCCGCAAACTGGTTGCCGTCGGCACCCGCGAGACGGTCACCCGCGACGGACGCGTGACGGTCAAGGGCTCGCACTTCATCGACGGCCTCGGGTCCAGCGAGATGGGCCACAACGGCTTCCACATCACGCACACGATCGACAGTGACCACTACGGCCGGTGCATCGGCAAGCCGTACGAGTTCGCCGAGGCCGCCGTACTGACTCAGACCGGGGAGGAACTGCCAGCGGGGAAGCCCGGCCTGCTGGGGTTCCGGTCGCCGAGCGTCTCACCCGGCTACTGGAACGACTCGGTCAACACGTACCGCTTCCGTCTGAACGGCTGGTTCCTCACCGGCGACCTGGCGTACCGCGACGACAGCGGCCACTACTTCCACCTCGACCGCATCCCCGACGCGGTAGCCGGCTTCGACGGCCCCCAACTCTTCACGTCGCTCTCCGAGGAACGCATCCTCGCCGCACTCCCCGAAGTACTCGACTGCACAGTGATCATCACGCCAGCCAACGGCCAGTACGTCGCCGACGTCCTCCTCGAACTCGCGCCGAACGCGGCCGACGAAGACCGCTCGGATGCCGTCAAGGCGGCGGTAGGTGAAGAGGTCGCCGCGATCATCCGCAAAGTCTCCGTCATCGGATCGGACGAGGTGCCAGTCACAGTCACCGGCAAGGTCCGCAAGGTAGCCCTCCGCGAAACCCGCCTAACAGGAGCAGAAGTATGACCGCGCCGGGCAGCGCCGTAACGATCACGGGCATGGGTCTGATCACGCCCGTCGGCCGGGGCGTGGAGGCGGTGTACGACGCCTTGCTGGGTGGGCGGTCGGGGATCGTCAAGCCGGCGGCGGATCATCCGATCGCCAACTCGATTGAGGTTGCGGGCATTTTGCCGGCGTTTGATGCCGGGAGGATTGCGAGTGGGCCGGACGGGAAGGTGATGGATCGGACGGTGGTGCTGGCTCAGTTGGCGGCTGAGGATGCGTTGGGGGACGCCGGGCTGGTTGTGGGGGAGAACGTTGATCCTGACCGGCTCGGGGTGATTGTGGGTGGCGTTGGCGGGATGGCGACGCTCGAGCAGCAGGTGTTGGCTCGGGCCGAACGTGGGCGGGCTGCGGTCAGTCCCTACCTGTTGACGGGGATCCTGCCGAACATGCCGGCCGCGCGGATCGCGATCCGGTTCGGCCTCCGCGGTTACACGTCGGCAGTCGGTACGGCGTGTGCCTCGGGAGCTCAGGCGATCGCGGACGCGGTCCGGCTGATCCGATCCGGTGAAGCCGACGTGGTGCTGTGCGGCGCGAGCGAAGCCCCGCTGTTCCCGACCTTCGCCGAAACCTTCGCCAACGCGCGAGCGCTGGCGCGAGGCTGGGACGACCCAACCGAGGCGAGCCGCCCCTTCGACCTACGCCGCAACGGATTCGTGCTGTCCGAAGGCGCCGGCCTACTCGTCCTGGAAAGCACCGCGCATGCGACCGCTCGCAAAGCACGCGGCTATGCCGATGTAGCTGGTTACGGGGTGAACTCCGACGCACACCACCCGACCGCTCCCCGGCCCGACGGGATGGGCGCCGCAGAGTGCATGCGCCGAGCCCTGGCGAGCGGCGGCGTACAACCGAGCCAGGTCGCCTACATCAACGCACACGGCACGAGCACGAAGCTCGGCGACGTGGCCGAGTCGGTCGCGATCGGCCTGGCGTTCGGCGACCACACCCCGGCGGTCAGTTCCACCAAAGCGCTGACCGGTCACATGCTCGGCACCTCCGGAGTGGTCGAGGCCGCAGCAGCGGCCCTCGCGATCACGACCGGCCTGGTGCCGCCGACGTACCACCTGGACGATCCGGATCCGGCCTGCCCGCTGGATCACGTCCGCAAAGAGCCCCGCGACCTGCGGCCGGAGTACACACTGTCGAACTCGTTCGGGTTCGGCGGCCAGAACGTGAGCCTGCTCCTCGGCACCGCCACCACGCCGGAGCGGCGAGAAACCAACAGTGAGGTGAGGGTGTGATGGAGATCTACGGGATCGACCACGTGGAGTTGTATGTGGGCGACGCTCGGCAGGCCGCGTTCTACCTGGGGCACGCGTTCGGCCTGCAGATTCACGGTCAGGGCGGCCCCGAGACCGGTCTGCCGGATCAGCGGTCGCTGCTGCTGCGCGAGGACGCCGTACAGATCGTGCTGACGTCCGGACTGGCCGCGGAGCATCCAGCGGCGGAGTACGTGCAGCGTCACGGAGACGGGGTCGCGATCGTCGGTCTGGAGGTCGACGACGCGACGGCGGCGTACGGCGAACTTGTTGCCCGAGGCGCCGAAGGTCTGAGGGAGCCGGTCCGGTACGACGGCGGCGAGACGACCGTGGTGATCGCGGAGGTGGCTGGGTTCGGGGACGTGATCCACCGGCTGGTCGAGCGGCACGGACCGCGGCACGAGTTCCTACCCGGCCGGATCCACATCTCGGAGCCGATGAGTGGACCGGACGAGAAGCTGTTCAGCGAGGTCGACCACCTGGCGATCTGTGTGCCGTCCGGCGAGCTCGAGCCGACGGCGAAGTTCTACGAGGACGTGTTCGGCTTCCCGCGGATCTTCGAGGAGTACATCGAGGTGGCCGGCCAGGGGATGGAGTCGAAGGTCGTCCAGAGCCCGTCGAAGCACGTCACGTTCACCTTGATCGAGCCCGACGCGAACCGCCGACCGGGCCAGATCAACGACTTCCTCAGCTGGCACGCCGGCGCCGGGGTGCAGCACATCGCCTTGCGCACCAGCAACATCGTCGAGGCGGTCAGCACGTTGGCCGGTCGCGGCGTGAACTTCCTCGGTACACCGTCGACGTACTACCAGGCCCTGCCGGAGCGGGTCGGCGAGGTGGAGACACCGATCGAGGAACTCCAGGAACTGGGGATCCTGGTCGACCGCGACCACTGGGGCCAGCTGCTGCAGATCTTCACCGAGTCGATGCACGTACGCCGCACGCTGTTCCTGGAGATCATCGAACGGCGCGGCGCGATGACGTTCGGCAGCGGCAACATCAAGGCCCTCTACGAAGCCAAGGAACGCGAGCTGGCGGGAGCTGACGCATGACCCTGGAATTCAAGCTGTCCGAGGAAGAAGTCGAGCTGCTGCCTACCGACGAAGACGTTGCCTTCTACAACGAGCACGGCTGGTACCTGTCCAAGAAACTGCTGACGGACGACGAGACGGACGAGCTCGTCAATGCCAGCGAGAGGTACTACGCCGGCGAACGCGACCGAACCCTTCCGACAGCCCCGCCGAAGCTGGCGTACTGGGACCCGTCGAAGGGCGACGTCCAGCGGCACAACGACTACGTGCACTACGAGCACGACGGCCTGGCGAAGATCCTGCGCAAGCCGCTGATCGGCGCGGTCGCGGCCCGGCTGGCGCAGGCCGACGCGATCCGGATCTTCCAGTCCACCCTGATCTACAAGCCGCCGATCGAGGGCGAGCCGTCGAACATCGTGCCCTGGCACTTCGACAAGCACTACTGGTCGTCCTCGGCCTCGGACCGGATGCTGACCGCTTTCATCCCGTTCCACGACTGCCCGCCGGAGATGGGCACGATCACGATGGTCGACGGCAGCCATCGCTGGCAGGAGATCGGCTCCGACGACACCGTCGTACGCCACTTCGCCGAGCGGGACCGGTCGCAACTGGACCAGATGCTGGCCGAGAACGCGGCGTACAACACCGTGGAAGTGGTGAAGGTCCCGATCACGATCCCGCGCGGGCACATGAACTTCCACCACTGCCGGACCTACCACGGCAGCGGCGCGAACGTCAGCGACCGCCCGCGTCGCGCGGTCTCCCTGCACCTGCAGGACGGCGCCAACCACTACCGCGAGTTCCCCCTCTCCGACGGCACGCTGGCGGCGTACAACCACGACGTCCTGGTACGTCGTACCGCTGCCGGACACCCTGACTACGCCGACCCCGACTACTGCCCGACTCTGTGGGCCGACCGCTGATGAATCTCTACCGGACTGTGCGCCTGATCCGCCGCTTCGAGGAGCGGGCGATCGAATTCGTCCGGTCCGGGGAGATCGTCGGGGGCATTCACCCGTACATCGGCCAGGAGGCGATCGCGGCCGGAGTATGCGCGGCGTTGACGGACACGGACGTGATCACCAGCACGCATCGCGGCCACGGACATGTGCTGGCCCGCGGTGCGGACCCGGCCCGGTTACTCGCCGAACTGATGGGCCGGGAGAGCGGGTTGAACAAGGGCCGCGGTGGTTCGATGCACGCGGCCGACTTCAGCCTGGGCATCCTCGGCGCGAACGCGATCGTCGGCGCGGCCGGCTCGATCGCGACCGGTGCTGCCTGGGCCCATCGTCGCCTGGGCAAGGACACGGTCGCGGCGACGTTCTTCGGCGACGGCGCGATGAACGAAGGCATGTTGCTGGAGGCCTTCAATCTCGCCGGGCTGTGGCGGGTGCCGGTCATCTTCGTCTGTGAGAACAACGGCTACGCGACCACCATGCCGGTCGCGTCCGCGGTCGCCGGCAGCATCACCGCCAGGGCCGAGGCCTTCGGCATCCCCGCGGTCACGGTCGACGGCCAGGATCCCGAGAAGGTTCTGGCGGCGACCACAGAAGCAGTCGAGCGGGCTCGATCCGGTCAGGGACCGACGTTCCTCGAATGCACCACGTACAGATTCGACGCGCACCACACGTTCGAGCACCGAGCCCGGCTCACCTACCGCTCGACCGAGGAGATCTCCGCTGGGCGGTCGCGGGACCCAGTAGAGATCCAGGGCGCACGACTCGCGGCCGAGGACCGGGCCGCAGTCGATGCCGAGGTCGAGGCATTGCTCGATGCCGCCGCCGTGATCGCTCTGGGGAGCGCCCACCCAGATCCGGCGGCCGCTCTGGAGTACCTGTACGCCTCGCCGGAGGTGCTGCGCTGATGCCCAAACTCTCGTATCTGAAGGCACTCAACCGCGCACTCGGCGACGAACTGGAGCGCGATCCAACGGTCTTCCTGCTCGGCGAGGACATCCGCGCCGCCGCTTCCAACGTGACGGCCGGACTGTTCGGGCGCTTCGGTCCCGATCGGGTGCTGGACACTCCATTGTCCGAGCAGGCCTTCACCAACTTTGCCACCGGTGCCGCGCTGGCCGGGATGCGACCGGTGATCGAGTTCCAGATTCCGTCCCTGCTGTTCCTGGTCTTCGAGCAGATCGCCAACCAGGCCCACAAGTTCTCGCTGATGACCGGAGGCCAGTGCAAGGTCCCGGTCACGTACGTCGTCCCCGGCTCGGGCTCCCGGACCGGGTGGGCCGGCCAACACTCCGACCACCCGTACACCTTGTTTGCCCACGTCGGCGTCAAGACCGTGGTCCCAGCCACCCCGGCCGATGCGTACGGTCTGCTGATCTCGGCGATCCGGGACGACGACCCGGTCGTCTTCTTCGCGCCGTCCGGTGCCCTCGGTGTCCGCGACGACCTCGACTTCGCCACCCTGGCACCAGTCCCGCTCGGCGTCGGCCGAATCGCCCGCAGCGGGGACGACGTCACGGTCGTTGCCCTCGGCCACCTTGTCCAGGACGCACTGACGGCTGCCGACGAGCTGGCTGGTCTCGGAATCTCCGTCGAGGTGTTCGACCCCCGCACGGTCTATCCGCTCGACGTGGAAGGCCTGGCCGAGTCGGTAGCCAAGACCCGGAGGCTCGTGGTGATCGACGACTCGAACCGGACCAGCGGATTCGCGTCGGAGATCCTCGCGATCGCGGCCGAACGCTTCGATCTCGCCGCACCGCCGCGCCGCGTGACCCGGCCGGATGGCGCCGTGCTCCCCTTCGCTCTCGCGCTGGACCGGGCCGTGCAACCCGGCCGGGACCAGTTGGTCACCGCGATCCACGCCGTACTGGAGGAATGATGACGGACAGGTGGCACGAGTTGCCCGAGGCGGTGCGTACGGCGCTGGTCGCGCGGGGGCTCGACGCGTGGCAGCAGGTGTACGACGGGGTGGCGACGCACAACAAGGAGTGGCGGCCGCTGCGGCCGCCGATCATGTCCTCGGTCGCGTACCGCCGGTTCACCGACATCTCGGCGACCGTCGCCCGGCTGATCCTGGCCGCGTGCCTGCAGCGTGCGTCGACCGCGGGGGAGTTGCGTCAGGCGCTCGGCATGCCGACCGGCTACATCGATCTGCTCGACGAGGACCTCCCGCTGACCGAGGACCTGCTCGGCGGTGTCCGCGCCGACATCCTGCTCGCGGACGGAACGCCGTACGTTGTCGAGGCCAACATCGACAGCGCGCTCGGTGGTGCGCACGACTCCGATGGGGTCGCGGAGCGATTCCTCGCGGCGTACGACGGAGATCCGGTGCTGGACGGGATCGGGTTAGCGGCGCCGCCGTCCGCGGTCGATGCGCGGTATGAGGCGGTCCGGGCGGCGCTCGAGCTGACCCGGACGGACCGGCTGGCGATGATCTTCACCACCGGCGGCACGTATCCGGGCTCCCAGGACGGGCTGGCGATGATCAAGCTGCTCGAGCCGTTCAGCGAACGCGGTCGTGAGCTCGGCCTGGACATGCGGGTGTTCCCGGTCGAGTGGCTGACGCTTGACGACGCCGGCCGGCTGCTCGTCGACGACGGGCCGATCGACGCAGTACTGCGGATGTTCGTCCCGCAGGGCACCACGCCGAGCGCCGGCCTCGACGCCCTGGGCACCGCCATGCGGACCAAGACGGTCCGGGTCTTCACCCCGACCGCGAGTTGGCTGCTGGCGAGCAAGTCCATCTTCGCTTGGCTCTGGACGGACCTCGACTCGATGTCCCCGGACGATGCCGAGGTCGTACGTCGGCATGTCCCGCGAACGGAGGTGTTGTCGCCGGACCTGCGCGACCGGGCGATCGCGGGCCAGAACCAGCTCGTCCTGAAACCGTCCGGTTCCTACGGCGGCGTCGGTGTCGTCGTCGGGCCGGAGGTGTCCGCGCAGAGCTGGCAGGAGGCCTTGGACGCCGCTTTGGTCGAGGGCGGATACATCCTGCAGCGGTACGTCCCGGTCGACCGGCTCACCATGCAGTTCGTCGAGATCGCCACCGGTGAGGTCCACGAGGACGCCGTACCGTTCTGCATCGCGCCGTATCTGTTCGGAGGTACTCCGGCCGGCGCCTACGTCCGGTTCGCCGTACCGGGCGCCGGACCGGTGGTCAACGTTGCGCAGGGCGCGCTCACGAGCGGGCTGTTACTGACGCCATGACCGCCGGGACGATCGCGAGCGCGACGATGGCGGCGGTCAGACCGAAGGCGACGGAGTAGCCGGTGCCCGCGACCACGGCGCCGAAGACGATGGCGCCGACGCCCCAGCCGCCGTCGTACGCGAGGTTCCACAGGGCGCTGACCTGGCCGTAGCGGGACTTGGGGACGCGGTCGTACATCATCGTCAGCGTCAGGTTCTGTGCGGCGCCGAAGCCGAGGCCGAACAGTGTCGAGCCGACGACGATCGCGGTCGTGCTGCCGATCAGGACGAGGGAGCCCGCACCCGCGGCTGCCAGGATCAACGCCGGTGCCAGCAGCTTGGCCGGGCCGATGCGATCGGCGTACCGACCGGCCAGCCAGCGTGCCGCGGGAGCGGTGATCGCCTGCATCAGCAGAGCGGTCGCGACCAGCGAGTGCTTGTCCTCGGCAACAGCCAGCGGCAGGAAGGTCACGCTGATGCCCGCGGCAACGGTGACGGCGGCGAACACCAACGTCGGCATCATCAGTCCGCTGCCGCGCAGGCCACCCAGGACCTTGACGTGCTGCTCTTCCTCGCTGGTCGCCTTGGGCATCCCAGCCAGCATGCCGAGGACCAGGAGGGAGCTGGCTGCGGCCAGCACGAACAGAGCGCCGAAGCCGACCAGGTTGGTCAGGTAGACACCGAGGGGCAGTCCGATGACGGCCGGCACTCCGACGGCCAGTCCGTAGATACCGAACGCCTCGCCGCGGCGTCGGTCGGGGGTCACGTCGGCGACCAGAGCGACCGCACCGACGACCATGATCGCCAGCCCGGCACCGCGCACGATGCAGATTGTGAGGACGACCGGCAGGGATGCGGTGACCAGCAGGAGTAGCGAAGGCGCACCCAACAGGATCAGCCCGAGACCGAGGACGACCTGGTAGCCCCAGCGCGCCAGCATCCGGGGGACCAGGAGTTCGGTCCCGACCGCGGCCAGCATCATCGCGCCGGTCGACAGCCCGGCGCCGATCCCGCCGGATCCGTTGGCGGCGAGGTACAGCGGGACCACCGAGGTGAGCAGGTACATGCTCAACCCGGACCCGAACACCATCACCAGCAACCGGCCGAACTGGCCGGTCACCAGTCGGGGCGCAGTGGTCACCTGGACTGTGGGGAACTCGCATGCCGTGGTCATATCTCCACGCTAGGGGCGGACCGGTATCCCCTACAGATCCAGTTTCTGCCCGCGTGAGAGGACCAGTTACGGCAATTGATCAGTGATCAACGCGGCGAACCGGTTCAGAGCCGCCTCGATCTGCGCCGGGGTGACCGCGCTGCAGGACAGCCGCAGCGCGTGGATCGGGGTGTCGCCGTCGTAGAAATGGCTCATCGGGGTCCAGAGCACGCCGTACTCGTGGGCGGACTTCTCCAGCAGTACGTCGTCGACCGGGAACGGCACCGTGACCACGACGAAGAACCCACCGGACGGCACGGTCCAGCTGATCTCGCCGGCCGGGAATCGCGCGGCCAGGCCGTCGGTGATCGCGCGCAGGTTGGCGGCGTACAGCTCCCGCTCGCGCCGGTTCGCCGCGACCAGGCTGAAGTCGTTCGCGATCAGCTTGCCGCCGATCACCGCCTGGGCGACCGGGGAGGTGTTCACGGTGACCATGCTCTTGAGCTTCGACAACTCGTCGGCCGCAGTCCGGTGCTCCCGTCCGGCGCCTCGACGGTCTGGTCGGCGACGACGTACCCGATCCGCGCACCCGGCAGCCCGGTCTTGGCGTACGAGCCGAGATAGACGACGCGGCGTTCGGTGTCGAGCGCCTTCAGTGTGGGCAGCCGGTCGACGCCCTCGGCCGGGAACAGGCCATACGGGTTGTCCTCGATCAGCAGCAGATCCTGCTCGGCGGCGACCTCGAGCAGTTGCCGCCTGGCGTCCAGGTCCAGGCTGAGTCCGGACGGATTGGCGAAGTCCGGCATCACGTAGCACGCCCGCGGTCGCAGGCCGTCCGCCCGGGCCGCCTTCACTACGGAGGCGAGATCGTCGTCCTCGGTGACAGGCAGCACGGGGAAGTCGAGGAGCCGAGCAGCGCCCGTGATTCCGACGTACGTCGGGGAGACGGCCAGCAGTACGTCGGACGTCTCCGCGCGAAGTGCGCGGAGAGTGAGGACCATCGCCTCCTGGCAGCCGACCGTGACGACGATCGCCTCGGGGTCGACATGGATGTCCTCGTCGACGGCGAGGTTGCGGGCGACCAGGTCGTGGACGATGCCCTTGGTCCGGCCGTACTGGAAGATGGTCCGCCGCACCGACGGCTCGTCGTACCCCCGCGAGCGCAGGTGATCGGCGAACAGGTCCAGGTAGCGGTGCAGGTCCTCGAGCGCGAAGAACTCCTCGGTCGGACGGCCGGCGGCGAGCGAGATCGCTTCCGGGTAGTGATGCGAGACCTCGTTGAGGAAGTTCATCGAGTTCAGCGCCCGGTCGGTGAGCGAACCGTGCAACTCGGTCAACCTGAGATCTGCCACGGCGTTCTCCCCGTCGTCAACTCGGCCACCGCAGCCAGATCCGCGCATCCGGCCAGCAGCATCGCATCTCGCAACTCGTGTCTCAACAAGCCCAATGCCTCATCGACAGCTTCCACAGCCAGTGCCCACAGCAACGGTCTCCCGACCAGTACGGCGGACGCGCCAGACGCCAATGCCTTGAGCGCATCGGTGCCACTGCGGACGCCGCTGTCGAGCAGCACCGTGCAGTCATTGCCGACCGCATCGACAATCGGGCCGAGGGCATCGATCGAGGCGGGTGCGCCGTCGAACTGGCGGCCGCCATGGTTCGACACGACCACGCCGTCCGCACCGGCCGCGACAGCTCGGGAGGCGTCGCGAGGATCGAGAATCCCCTTCACCAGCAGGGGAATCGGGCACCGGCTGCGCAGCCACTCCAGATCGCGCCAACCGAAAGAGGGATCGAAGGCCGAGGCGGTGTGCGCGGCGACCGCCGACAGCCCCGGCACCTCAGAGTGTGCCTCTGTCACCATGTCGACAAGGTTCGCCGCGACCACACTCGGCGGGAGTGTGAACGAGTTCCGTACGTCGCGGAGGCGGCGGCCCATCACTGGTACGTCGACTGTGACCATGAGCGCCTGGCAGCCGGCTGTGACGGCGCGCTCGACCAGGGCGTCAACCAGCCCGCGATCGCGCAGCCAGTACAGCTGGAACCAGGACGGTGCGATCGCCGCGATCTTCTCCAGCGGGTAGCTGCTCAGGGTGCTGATGACGTAGGGAATCCCGGCATCGGCGGCGGCTTGGGCGAGGAGGAGCTCGCCGTCCGGGTGAAGGAGACGCTGGTAGGCCATCGGGGCCACGGCGACAGGCATCGTGAGCTCGGTGCCGAGGAGGGTCGTGGAAGTATCGGGCTCGTCGACGCCGGCAAGGACGCGCGGTGTCACGGTCAGGGCATCGAGAGCAGCGCGGTTGAGCCGAAGGGTGGTTTCGGCGCCGCTCCCTCCGGCGACGAAGTCGTGGACCGAGCGGGACAGAGCGGTGGCCGCGAGCTGCTCGTAGTCGGCCAGCGACTCAGCCATCGTGTCGCCGGGCGTCACGCATCGCCGAAGATCCCGCCGAGCCAGGTCGCCGCTTCGGCCATCGCGTTCTTGCCGCCGTCGAGGGTGCCGGACATCGCGAAGAAGCCGTGCACCATCCCGTCGTACCGGCTGAGCGTGGTCGGTACGCCGGCGGCGTGCAGCTTCTCGGCGTAGTACTCACCCTCGTCGCGCAGCGGGTCGTACTCCGCGGTGATCACCAGCGCGGGCGGGAGATCCGCGTGCGACTCGGCCAGCAGTGGTGAGGCGAGCGGGTCGAGACCGTCGGCCGAGTCGGCCAGGTAGTGGTCCCAGTACCAGCCCACCGACGTCTTGTTGAACAGGAACGGGTCGTTGCCGTTCCGCATCGAGATCGTGTCCGAGCCGTAGAGTGTGTTCGGGTACACGAGAAGCTGTCCGGCCAGCGCCGGACCGTTGTCACGGGCAAGCAAGGTGGTCGCGATCGCCAGGTTGCCGCCGGCACTGTCCCCGCCGACCGCCAGCCGCGCCGGATCGACCTGCAGCTTGTCGGCGTTCGCGGCGATCCACTGGGTGGCGTCGCGGCAGTCGTGTACGGCGGCCGGGAACGGGTGCTCCGGTGCGAGCCGGTAGCCGACCGTGATGACCTGACAGGGGACGGCGTTGGCGAGCTTGCGGCAGATGCCGTCGGCGGTCTCGACGCTGCCGAGCGTCCAGCCGCCGCCGAAGAAGTAGATCAGCGTCTGCAGCGGACCCGTCAGGTCAGGTCGATAGACCCGCAACGGCAGTCCGGCATCGGTGGTGAGGTCCTCGACGTGGTGCACCGATTCGACCTCACCACCCGCGGCCTGGATCGAGGCCAGGTCGGCGGCGCGCGCCTCGGCCAGGGTCTGGGTGTAGAGCTGGGGCACGTTGGCGGCCTCGCGCTCGGCGCGCATTGCCTCGACCTGCGGGTCCAACGGCATCCGGATCACCCCATTCGGATCGGCATGGATTGATGCCCACGCAGCAGCAGGCTGCGGCTGCGCACCGGCTCCCCGGCGAGTTGCAGACCGGGGAACCGCTGGAACAGCTGGGCAAACGCCGCGCGTCCTTCCATCCGGGCGAGTGCGGCGCCGACACAGTAGAACGGTCCGGCGCCGAAGGATAGATGCTGGAGGTCGTCGCGCCCCGGATCGAAGGTGTCCGCGTCGGGGTGCTTGGCCGGATCGCGGTTCGCCGCGCCGGGCAGGACGAGGACCAGACTGCCCTCGGTGATCGTCTCGCCGGCCAGTTCGATGTCGGTCGACGCCTTCCGGCTGATCAGCTGGACCGAGCTCTGGTGCCGGAGAATCTCCTCGACGTAGTCCGACGCCAGCCCGGGATCGTCACGCAGCGCAGCGACGAGCCGTGGCTGGTTCAGTAGCAGTTCGAGCCCGTTGGTGAGCAGGTTCATCGTGGTCACGAAGCTCGCGTTCACCAGCACCAGCAGGTTGTCGATCAGCTCCTGCTCGTCGATCCCCGACGTACCGGAGTCCAATGCGTGCACAAGGGATCCGACCAGGTCGTCGCGCGGCCGGATCCGGCGTTCGGCGATCATCCGGGCGTAGTAGTCGTTCAGCTCACCGGCCGCCTGGTTCGCGGCCGCCAGCTTCTCCGGCGCCTTGCCGCCGAGGTCGAGGTACTCGTCGATCCGCTGGGTCCGGTCCTTGAACCAACCGAGGTCGGAGCGTGGGATGCCGAGGAACGTGCCGATCACCGTGATCGGAAGCCGGTAGGCGAAGTCGACGAAGTCCACGACCTTCCGGTCCGCGCCGGCCTTGCCCAGATCGTCGAGCAACTCCTCGGTCAGCGCGTCCACCACCGGTTCGAACCCGGTCAGCCGGCGCGGGGTCAGCACCGCCTGGAACACCTTGCGCATCCGCAGGTGGTCCGGCTCGTTGCGGAACATCATCGACCCACCGAGCCGGCGCAGTACCAGCTCCCTCGGGTTCGGATCCGCCGACAGCAGCCGGTGGAACCTGGTGTCCTTCAGTGCCTCCTGGGCGGCGTCGTATCCGTTCACCACCACGGCGTACGGCGAACTACCGGGGTCGAGCCGGCAGACCGGCCCGATCCGATGCAGCTCCGCGAAGAGCGGCATCGGATCGCGGCGACCGTCCTCGGATCCCAGTGCGGCGAGGATCTCGTTGGCGGTGCGCACCGGTCAGCGCACCAGGTTGAGCGGAACCGAGGCGGCCATCGCCTGGTAGCCGGCCTCGTTCGGGTGGATGTGGTCGCCTGAGTCGAGCGCCGGGTTCAGCTGGCTCGGGTGGGCCGGGTCGCGGACGACCTTGTCGAAGTCGAGGACGCCGTCGAACTCGTGGCTCGACCGCAGGTAGCTGTTCACTGCCTGCCGCGTGGCCTCCTTGGCCGGCGTCCAGCTGTCCGTGCCGCTGAGTCCCTCGAACGGCGTGATCGTGCTGACCAGGCTGCGCAGCCCGCGCTCCTTCACCTGTGCGTTCACCTGGCGCAGTGCGCCGATGATCTCGGCCGCGGAGTCGTCCGACATCCAGATGTCGTTGACACCCAGTTCGGTGATCACGGTCCGTACGCCGGTCTGGGCGAACACGTCCTCGTTCAGCCGGGCCAGTGAGTTGACCCCGACCTCGTTGAACCCGGGGAACGCACCGTTGTCGGACGGCTCGCTGCCCTCGTGGTTGAGCCGGCTGCCGGCCAGTCCGGCGTTCAGCACGCTCGGGAAGGGCCTGTGCCCGGCGCTCGCGGCGAGCCGCTCGGCCAGTTGGTCCGGCCAACGGTTGTTGGCGTTCGGCGTGCTGTTGGTGCCGTCGGTGATCGAGTCGCCGAGTACGACGATCGAGCCGTCCGAGTCGTCGGTCTGAACGTCGACGCCGGACAGGAAGAACCAGCAGCAGCGCCGGGTCAACGTGTAGGCCGCGCCGCCGGACTGGGTGACGAGGTTGGACGGGCCAACGAAGTTGTCCTGGATCGACGAGCCGTGGAACGTCGTCGGGCCGGTGTTCTCCGGGAAGTACAGGCTGACCACGAGGTCGTCGAGCGTGCCCAGCCGCAGGTTCACCGGGTCACTCAGCAGCTCGCTTCCCTTCACCATCGACGCGCTGCCCGAACCGCTGAACGTCAACGTCCGCAGGGTGTTCGGGTCGATGTCGGACAGCTCAGGCGTCGCTTTGTTGGGCTTGGCAACGGTTGCGGCGCCGACAGTGACGGTCTTCTCGCCGTAGATGTTCGACAGCCGGATCCGGATCTTGTTGCCGCCGACGGTCGGCCGCACCACCAGCCGGACACTCTGGTCGGTCAGCCCGAGGTTGGTCGAGCCGGTGGCGTTGCCGTGGGTGACCGCGGTCGCCCAGGTCCCGACCCACTCGCTGTCGCGATCGCCCCCATAGCTCGCGCCGGCCAGAGTCGAGCCTGCGAGAGTGAGGGCGGCGGTCACGGCGATTGTGCGCCAACTGCTGGAAATGTGCATGGACGGACCTCCCGGCGGAATGGATGCGGACGGAACGTAATACGCCGTGACGAATCCGGTCAATGCACCGGAATTGCATTTCCGGAAATTCATGGGCAACGGTTAGCGGGGATCTCGCACCCCGGTTTCGCAGGGGTATTCCTTCACTTGGCAGAGGGAGTGACCGCACGACTCCGGAGAGCGACGGATCCGCCGCGGCAGCGCGGTTTCCAGGCTCTTTGCAGCCGTCCGCGGCTCCGGTAGAGTCGCCGCCACGGCTGGGGGTGGCCGGAGTCGAGGGAAAGCAGACGAAATGCCGCCTGAATTCGCCGTGCCCGAAAACAGCAGTAATTATGTGCTGCGGGTATTCACCTTGTTCCACCGATTCGCCGACCGGCTCGCGCTGGTTCGCGGCGACCGGAAGGCGACGTACGGCGAATTGATCGCCGATGTACTGCGGATCGCGGCGGGGCTGCGTGATGCCGGGATCCGGCCGGGCGGCAAGGTGCTGGTGATGGCGGCGAACTGCTTCGAGGCCCCGGCCCTCCAACTGGCTGCGCATCTGCACGGCTGCCGCGTGCTGTGGAGCGCGCCGATCACGTCGCGGCGCGAGATCGACCGGTTCGCGACACTCGCCGATGCGGATGCGTTCGTCTACGACCCGGATGGCACGGGGCATCTGGGTCGTGAGCTCGCGGCGTCGCTCCCGCCGATGCCGGTGTTCCGCATCGCCGAGTTGTTCGGCGACGGAGCGTCGTACGAGATCGATGCCTTCGTGCCTGCGCCGGACTCGGTGCTGCAGACGAGTGGTACGACGGGGGATCCCAAGCTGGTGCACCACACGCAGGCGTTCTACGAGCAGATCCTGGAGTTGGCGGATGCCTTTGTGGCGAACGGGTTCCCGTTGCTGCGGCACTACTCGGGATCGCCGCTGTGGCTGGCGAGTGGGCAGATCACGAGCTTCTTCAACCTGTTCACCGGAGGGGTGCTGTTCCTCACCGACACCTGGTCACCGGACGAGTTCTACCGGATCGTGTCGACCGAGCGGATCACGTCGACGTACGTGACGCCGCCGATGCTGTACGAGGTGCTTGATCATCCTGATGGGCTCGACTTCGACTGCAGCAGTTTGTTCATGCTGAACGTCGGCGCCGGGCCGGCTACGCCCGCGCGGCTGCGGCAGGGGATCGCGCGCTTCGGACCTGTGCTGCGGATCGTGTACGGGCTGAGCGAGGCCGTGGTCGTCACCGCACAACCTGGGCTCACGGAGGATCCTCTGCATCCCGAGCGGCTGGCTTCGGCAGGTACGGCGTACGGCGATGTGGAGCTGGAGATCCGGGATGACGACGGCAAGGCGTTGTCGCCGGGACAGACCGGAGAAGTGTGGGTGCGGAGCAACCTCACGTTCGCCGGGTATCTCGGCAAGCCCGAGCTGACCGCGGAGACGCGGGTCGACGGCTGGCTGCGGACGCGCGACCTCGGGTACGTCGACGAGGACGGCTATCTGTTCCTGGTCGATCGCGTGCACGACATGATCGTCACCACCCGCCGCAACTGGGCCATCTTCTGCCGCCCGATCGAGGACGTTCTCGGCAGCCACCCCGCCGTCCGGACCGCTGCCGTCATCGGCGTACCCGATCCTGTCGTCGGCGAGGCCGTCCACGCCTTCGTCGTCGCCCGTACGCCGATCACCGCCTCCGAGCTCCAGGACCTGGTCACCACCACCCTGAACGAGATGTGGACGCCGGCCACGATCGACTTCGTCGACGAACTTCCCCTGACCCGCATCGCGAAGGTCGACAAGGTTGCCCTCCGCAAGCTCCACGCGGAACTGCACCCGGAGGGACTGAGGGTGTGATGACGCCGCGTCGTGGGTTGGTGGTGTTGTTCACCGCGGACGTGCTGTCCGCGGTGGGCAGCCGGATCTCGATGGTCGCGATCCCGTGGCTGGTGTTGGTGACCACGGGCAGTGCCGCCAAGATGGGCGTGGTCGCGGCGGTCGAGATGATCCCGTACATCGTGGCCAGCATCATGGCCGGTCCGGTGATCGACAACCTCGGAGCCCGGCGTACGTCGGTCCTCGCCAACCTCGCGAGCGCCGTCGCGGTGGCGGCGATCGCGGCCACCACCGGACTCGGGTTCGCCGCCTTGCTCGTCCTGGTTGCGATCGCCGGCGGCCTGCGCGGCGCCGCGGACCGGGCCAAGGACCTGCTCGTCCGGCCGATGGCCGAGGCGGCCGAAGTCGAACTGATCCGGATCACCTCACTCCACGAGGCCTTCGCGCGCGGCGCCACGTTGCTGGCTGCACCGCTCGCCGGCCTGTTGATCTACTGGACCGACGCCGCGTCGGTGCTGTGGATCGATGCCGTGACCTTCCTCGTCTGCGGCTTGCTGGTCGCCGGATTCGTCAACCCGCCGGCTGCACCGGTGTCCGCCGTACGGGAGAAGTACTTCCGCTCGCTCCGCGTGGGATTCGCGTTCGTACGTGGAGATGCGCTGCTCGCGACGATGTTGATCACCACCTTCACGTTGAACGTCTTCAGCAGCGCGAGTACGGCGGTGTTCATCCCATTGTGGGTGAAGGAGCAGCTCGGTACGGCTGCTGGTCTCGGTCTGACGCTGGGCGCGTTCTCGGCCGGCGCACTGCTCGGCAGCATCGGATTCGCCGTCCTCGCGACCAGGCTGCCGCGATACCTCACCTTCGCCCTCGGCGCTCTCATCGGCGGCAGCCCGCGACTACTGGTGCTGGGGCTGAGCGATGACCTGCTGTTGGTGATGGCGGTGACGTTCCTGTCGGGGATCGGGATGGCCGCCATCAACCCGGTCTTCGGCGCCGCTCTCTACGAACACGTCCCGAAGGATCTGCAGGCGCGGGTGATCGGAGTGGTCGCGGCCACGTCGTTCGCCGGCCTCCCGCTCGGCGCGTTGCTGGCCGGTGAACTGGTCAGCTGGTTCGGGTTGATCCCGTCGCTGGTCCTGTCGGGGATCGTGTGCCTGATTGTCAGTGTCTTCCCACTCGTACGCCGAGGGCCGGGCCGCGTCCTCGATGCACCGACGACGGCGGTGGAGGCGACATGAACGAGGAGACCGATCCATATTGCCTTGCGCCCGGCGAGAGTGCTGAGCTGCTCGTCGGTCATCCGTGGCGGCGCTTCGTCGTACTCGGTGACAGCGTCGCCGAAGGGCTGTGCGAGCCGGTCGAGGGCTACAGCGAACTCCAATGGGCGGACCGGATCGCTCACGAGCTACAGCAGAGTTGTCCCGAGCTGGTGTATCTCAATCTCGGCGCCAGCGGCCTGCGCACTCGCGAGATCCTCGGCACCCAGTTGGAGCGGGCGCTGGTGTTCGGTCCGGATCTCGCGCTGGTCGTTGGCGGTGGCAACGATGCGTTCCCGGCGACGTACGACCCGGAGCGAGTCGACCGCGAGCTGACGCTGATGATCACGGCACTGCAGGACTCGGGCGCGGACGTGATGACGCTCGGCATGTTCGACGTCTCTTACAGCCCCGCAGTTGCGGAGTGGTTGCGGCCGGGGCTGAGGCAACGGATGCGGACGCTGTCCGACCGCACCGCCTCGCTGGCGGAGAAGCTTGGCACGATTCACGTCCAGCTGACCGACCATCCGCTGTCGACCGATCCGAGCCTGTACAGCTCGGACGGCCGCCACGGCAACGCTCGTAGTGACGCCGTCGCCACCGCCGAGACCGTCCGCGTCCTCGGCCGGCACCTGTCTAACGGTCGTTAGAGCTTGCGGAGGCGGACCCAGCGGACGGCGTGGTCCGCGCCCTTGCGGAGGACGAGGGTGGCGCGGGAGCGGGTCGGCAGGATGTTCTCGCGCAGGTTCGGGCCGTTGATGCCGTCCCAGAGCGACTCGGCCTTCTTGATCGCCTCCTCGCGGCTCAGCTCGCCGTACCGGACGAAGTAGGACTCCGGGTTGCGGAAGGCCGTCTCCCACAGCTTGAGGAAGCGGTGCACGTACCAGCTGCGGATGTCGTCGGCGGCGCCGTCGACGTACACGGAGAAGTCGAAGAAGTCGCTGACCGCCAGGCCACTCTTGCCGTCCGCGTGCCGCGGCGCGGGTTGCAGGACGTTCAGGCCCTCGAGCAGCAGGATGTCCGGCTGTTCGACGGTGGTCCGGACGCCGGGCATCCGGTCGTAGTGCAGGTGGGAGTAGACCGGCGCCTCGACCGTGTCCATCCCGGACTTCACCTCGACGACGAAGCGCAGCAGGGACTTGCGGTCGTACGACTCCGGGAAGCCCTTGCGCATCATCAGGTTCCGGCGCTCGAGCTCCGCGTTCGGCCAGAGGAAGCCGTCGGTGGTGACGAGCGCGACCCGCGGGTGCTCGGGCCAGCGGGCCAGCAGTTCGCGCAGCAACCGGGCGGTGGTCGACTTGCCGACGGCAACCGAGCCGCCGATGCCGATCACGAACGGGGTCCGGGTCTCGGCCGGCTTGCCGAGGAAACTCTCGGTGTCCGCGTGCAGCGCACGGGCGTGCCGGACGTACAGCGACAAGATCCTGGACAGCGGGAGGTAGACCTCGCGCACCTCGTCCATGTCGATCTCGTCGCCGAGACCGCGCAGCCGTTCGATCTCCTCGGCGGTGAGCGGGGACACGGTGGTCTCGGCCAGTTGCGCCCAGGCGGCCCGGTCCAGCTCAGTATAGGGAGTCACCTCCCGCGACGGCTGCAGCATGAGCTCCATTCTTCCCACCCGCGCACGGTGCACCCACACCGGGCCGGAGTGGGCTTCGTCTCAACCAGGCCTCAGCGGGCGTGCTGGGAAACCGTTTACTCGGCTCTTGACGGTCCGTGTTCCGGTCCGTACGGTGTGTTCGCAGTCCAGCACCGGAAGTGACATCGAAACTTTCGGGATGAGTGAGGGGTCGCTCGGGAGCGTGGTCGAGGCATGACAGTTGACCCCTGCTGGCTCGGCACCCAGCGGCTGCCCGAGGTCACCATCCATGCGTCCGGTGCGCTGGCGCAGACGATCCGCGCCGAGCTTCGGCAGACGCGGCGGATCCGCAACGACGTGGAAGTTGCCCTGTGCACCCTTGGCCGGGTGGGTGAGACGCCTTTGTGGCAAGAGGTCGAGGCCGCGCTCTCCGGCGAGGGATTAGGGGCCGAGGGCTTCGTAGTGGCACGACGAGGCAACAATCTCGTCGTCGCCGCCGAAGCCGGGCGCGGCCTGCTGTACGGCTACTTCTATGTGCTGCGGTACTTCGAGTGGATGACCAGCGAGTTCGTCGTGGTCGAACGGCCGGCCATCGCGATCCGGATGCTGGACCACTGGGACAACCTGGTGCCGCATCCGCGGATGGGCGCGGTCGAGCGCGGGTACTCCGGTGGATCGATATTCTTCCGCGACGGCCGGGTGGTGGCGGATCTCACCCGGGTCCGCGGCTACGCCCGGTTGCTCGCCTCGATCGGCATCAACGCGGTGGCGATCAACAACGTCAACGTGCACGCGGCCGAGACCCGGCTGATCACCGACCACCTGCCGGACGTGTCGCGGCTGGCCGCGGTGTTCCGCGAGTACGGGATCGCGCTGTATCTCTCGGTGAACTTCGCGGCGCCGATGGAGCTCAGCGACCTCGACACCGCCGACCCACTCGACGAGCGCGTGGTCCGGTGGTGGTCGGCCACGGTCAGCCGGGTGTACGACGCCGTACCGGATCTTGGTGGGTTCGTGGTCAAGGCGGACTCGGAGAACCGGCCGGGACCGCACGTCTACGAACGGACCCACGCCGATGGTGCGAACCTGTTCGCCCGGACGCTGGCGCCGTACGGCGGGACTGTGTTCTGGCGGTGTTTCGTGTACGACTCTCACCAGGACTGGCGGGATCGCAGTACCGACCGGGCGCGGGCGGCGTACGACCATTTCATCCCGCTGGACGGGCGGTTCGAGGACAACGTCGTACTGCAGGTGAAGCACGGACCGCTGGACTTCCAGGCGCGCGAGCCGGTGTCGCCGCTCCTGGGGGAGTTGCAGGAGACGCGGTTCGCGCTGGAGTTACAGGTGACGCAGGAGTACACCGGACAGCAGAAGGACCTGTGCTATTTGGGTCCGTGGTGGCGGGAGATCCTGCAGTTCGACACGACCGGTGACGGCGGACCGACTGTTGCTGAGCGCACCAAGGCAATCGTTGCCGTGTCCAACGTTGGTGACGATGCGAACTGGACCGGGCACAAGCTTGCCCAGAGCAATTTGTATGCGTACGGGCGGCTCGCATGGGATCCGTCGGCGGATCCGGTCAGTCTGCTGCACGAGTGGGCGGCGGCGACGTTCGCGATGGACGATCGGACTCGGTCGGAGCTGGTGTCGATCATGGCTGATTCGTGGCGGACGTACGAGCGCTACACGGCGCCTCTTGGTGTCGGGTTCATGGTGGCGCCGGGGTCGCATTATGGGCCGAGCGTCAACGGGTACGAGTACTCGAAGTGGGGGACGTACCACTTTGCGGACCGCAATGGCGTCGGTGTCGACCGGACGGTCGCCACGGGGTCGGGGTACACCGGGCAGTATCCGGAGCCGCTGGCTGGTCGGTACGAGAGCGTCTACACGTGTCCGGATGAGTTGCTGCTGTTCTTCCATCACGTTCCGTACGACCACGTGCTGCAGAACGGGCGGACGGTCCTGCAGCAGATCTACGACACGCACTTCCGGGGGTACGACGAGGTCGAGGCGATGCTGACGCGGTGGAAGGCGATCGCCGATCGGTTCGAGCCCGTCACGCGGGAGAACATCACCACTCGTCTCGAGGGACAGCTCGCGAACGCGCGCGAGTGGCGCGACCAGGTCAACACGTACTTCTACCGACTGAGTGGGATCCCGGACTCCGAGGGCCGCACGATCTACCGCTAGGTCGAAAGTTTCGGGTCGAGTTGTATCGTGCTCGGTGTGGGTGAGCGGGTGACGATTGCGCAGATCGCGGAGCAGGCTGGGGTCTCTGTGCCCACTGTTTCCAAGGTGCTCAACGGTCGCGCCGATGTGTCCGCCCAGACCCGGGCCAAGGTCGAGAGCCTGATCCAGGAGCACGGGTATCGGCGGCGTACCAGTGGTACGGCGAGCAGTCCGATGATCGATCTCGTCTTTCATCAGATCGGTGGCGACTGGGCGGTCGAGTTGATTCACGGTGTCGAGGGCGTGGTCCGAGCCGAGGGTGTCGAGCTGGTGCTGTCCGAATGCGGCGCGTCCCGGCGGCCGCGGCAGGAGTGGATCGAGTCGGTGCTGAGCCGGCGGCCGCTCGGCGTGATCATGGTGTTCTCCGATCTCGACCCCGATCAACGGGCGCAGTTGGAGGCGCGGCGGATCCCGTTCGTGGTGGTCGATCCGGTCGGCGACGAGGGGGACGACGTACCGTCCATCGGTTCGGCCAACTGGAACGGCGGGCGGATGGCGACGATGCATCTGCTGAAGCTCGGGCACCGGCGGATCGGGATGATCGGCGGGCCGGTCGAGACGCTCTGCTCGCGGCAGCGGGTCGACGGATACACGGACGCGCTCCGGTCGGCTGGGGTGTCGGTTGATCCTGCGTTGATCCGGTCGGGGGACTTCGGGGTCGAGAGCGGGCATCGGGAAGCCACGGTGCTGCTGGGTCTGAAGGACCGGCCGACCGCGATCTTCGCCGGCAGCGACATGCAGGCCCTCGGCGTCTACCAGGCCGCGCGCGAACTCGGCCTCGACATCCCCCGAGACCTCTCAGTCGTCGGCTACGACGACCTCCCGGTCGCCCAGTGGGTTGGCCCCACCCTCACCACAGTCCACCAACCCCTCCGCCAAATGGCCGAACTAGCCACCCGCCTGGTCCTGGACCTGTCGCGAGGCATCACCCCAGCGGCCCTCCGAATGGACCTAGCCGTAGAAATGCGAGTCCGCCAATCCACCGCACCCCCACCCAGCTAACCCACCCCGCCCTCCGCACCCGATTGCCTGCGCACCCCACCCCACAACCGCGCCGCTTGCGGCGCTTGTGCTTTCTTCGCCAGCTAGGGTGAGCTTCATGATCGTCGGCGTGGGTATTGATGTGGTCGACGTGGAGCGGTTCATGAAGACGCTGGATCGCACGCCCGGTCTGCGGGACCGTGTGTTCACGGCGACCGAGGCAGTGAAACCGCCCGCATCACTGGCAGCCCGGTTCGCAGCAAAGGAAGCACTCGCGAAAGCTCTGGGCGCCCCAGCCGGAATGCACTGGCACGACGCCGAAGTACAGACCGACGAGACCGGCCGCCCCTGGCTCGAGATCAGCGGAACCGTCGCCGCCCAGGCCAGCCGTCTCGGCGTCCAAAGCCTGCACCTCTCCCTGAGCCACGACGCCGGCATCGCCTCAGCAGTCGTCGTACTGGAGGGCTAGACCCATGCGCCGCGCACACACAGTCGAGCAGGTCCGCGCCGCCGAGGCCGACCTGATGGCGCGCCTCCCCGAGGGCACCCTGATGCAACGCGCCGCGATCGGCCTCGCCGTTGCCATCAGCAACTTCCTCGGCCGCACGTACGGCGCCCGCGTCGTACTCCTGATCGGCTCCGGCGACAACGGCGGCGACGCCCTGTACGCCGGTGTCCGCCTGGCGCGTCGCGGTGCGCAGGTGACCGCCGTACTGCTCTCATCCAAGGCTCACCAAGCCGGCCTCGACGCACTGCTGTCAGCCGGTGGACGCGTCGGCTCGACCGACGACATCCCCGACGCCGACGTAGTGATCGACGGCATCGTCGGCATCGGCGGCCGCCCCGGTCTCCGCCCCGACGCGCTCGCCGCGGTCGAGCTGGCCGACGAGTACGGCGTACCGATCGTTGCCGTCGACACCCCCTCAGGCGTCGACGTCGACACCGGCGAGACCCCAGAACCGCACGTCCGCGCCGCCCTGACCGTCACCTTCGGCACCCACAAGATCTGCCACTTCATCGACCCCGCCGCCAACGCCTGCGGCCCGGTCCACCTGGTCGACATCGGCCTCGACCTCCCACCCGCCGCCGTCTCCGTCCTCCAACCCGCCAACATCCGCGCGCTCTACCCCGTCCCCACCGGCGATTCCGACAAGTACTCCCGCGGCGTACTCGGCCTCATCGCCGGATCCACTCAGTACCCCGGCGCCGCGGTCATCGCCACCGCCGGCGCGTTGGCCGGGCCGCTCGGCATGGTCCGGTACGTCGGCCCGGATGCCGTCGCGGTCGAGGTCCGGTCGGCGCATCCGGAAGTGGTCGCCGGGTACGGCCGGGTCCAGGCGTGGGCGATCGGATCCGGCCTCGGCGACGATTTCGACGTCGCGCGTGTACACGACCTGCTCGACGCCGACGAGCCGGTGGTCCTCGACGCGGACGGTCTGAAGGCACTCGACGCGGACGGCGACCACATCGGCGTACTCGCGACTCCGCACGCCGGTGAACTGGCCCGGATGCTCGGCGTCGAACGCTCGAAGGTGGAGGCCCGACGCCTCGAGCACGCCCGCCTGGCGGCCGAGCGCTTCGACGTGACGATCCTGCTCAAGGGCGCGACCACCGTCATCGCCGCCCCCGACGGCCAGGTGCGCGTCAACACCAACGCCACCCCCTGGCTCGCCACCGCCGGCGCCGGCGACGTCCTGGCCGGCCTCTGCGGCGCCCTCCTCGCCGGCGGCCTAACCCCCCTCGACGCAGCCTCCGTAGGAGCCCACCTCCACGCCGCCGCAGCCACCCTCGCCTCCAACTCCGCCCCCATCACAGCCCTCTCCGTAGCCGCAGCCCTCCCAGAAGCCACCCGCCAAATCCTCGCGGGGTAATCCCCAACCCCACCGCTACGCGCGCCTTCGTCGCGTACACGCGTCGGCTCCCGACCCCCTCTTTCGCATCGTCCATGGCCACACGATGTACAGATCGACAGGTAGTGCACTCGCGAGACGCTGTACGCGCAGACACCCTTGCGCTCAGGTGCACTACGACGCACCGGATACCTCCTGTCGTCACGCACGCCGCTGATCGATCACGCCCGGTGTGCTCACCGGAGGCGGCGTGGGATGGATTGGTTGTGGGTAGGAAAGGGGTTGCTGGTGAACTCCGCCGCCCTTGGAGTGTGCTTTGTGAAGCGAATTGTTGTGGTTGCTGCTCTTGCTCTGATCGCCGCGTTGCCGCTGCCGGCCCAAGCCCAGGCGCGCACCTCGGCCACGAACTCCGGCGAAGGCTCGGCGGGTACGGCGTATGTGGCTGATCGGGACACGAAGATCGACGTGATGGGGGAGTGGGCCCATCCGGACGACGACACGAGCATCATCGGGCCGTGTGGGGTGTGGCATCAGCAGTACGGCGTGAAGTGTGGCGTGATCATGGTGACGCGCGGTGAGGGCGGCGGGAACGCGGCCGGCACCGAGCTCGGCCCGGAGCTGGGGCTTCGGCGCGAGAACGAGGACCGGGTCGCGCACTACCGCTCGGGCACCGTGGACATCTTCAACCTGGACCGGATCGACTTCTTCTACAACCAGAGTGCGCCGTTGACGCAGTACTTCTGGGACGAGGAGGAGACGCTGCGCCGGGTGACGCGGGTGATCCGGGAGACGCAGCCCGAGGTGTACATCGGGTTCACGCCGACCCTCGCCGCGGGACACGGCAACCACCAGCAGGCGGGACGGCTGATCTGGGAGGGCGTGCTCGCAGCCGCCGACCCGACCAAGTTCCCCGAGCAGCTGAAGGGCCCGAACGCGCTCAGCACGTGGCAGGTGAAGAAGGTCTTCTCCGGCGGCGCCACCGCGGGCACCGGCGGTACGACGACCGCCGCGAACTGCACCACCGGGTTCACGCCGACCGGCCTGGACACCGTCGCGGGCGTGTGGACCGGGTACGACTCGCCGTACAAGTGGCCGGCCGGGAACGTCCAAGGCCAGCCGGCCGGGACCCCGAAGATCTGGCAGCAGGTCTCCGACGAGGGTCGCGCGGCGTACCCGACGCAGAGCCGGGTGATGTTCAAGGGAACGTCAACCCCGGCCTGCCCACGGTTCGGGATGACGCAGTCGTTCGTCCCGTTCCAGCCGAACGCCAACGCCGCAGCGGGCAGGGACGACGCGATCCTGTTCGGCGCGACCAAGCCTGATCCAGGCGGACTCCCTCTTGGCACCTTGGAGTACCTGACGTTCGACCGCTTCTACAACGTCGCCGGCGAACCGTTCCACGCGACCGTGCACCTCAAAGCACCCAAGGGCAAGCTTGCCAAAGGCAACGTCATGCTCAACGTCCCGGCCGGCTGGACGACCGACGGCCCCAAGCCCGTGCCCGCAAAGCCCAGCGCCGACATCACCTTCACAGTGACCCCGTCCGCCACCGCGACGGTCGACCAGAACGCGAAGGTCGCCGCTACGTACACCACCGCGAAGGCGACCGGCTACACGGACAACGTCGTACGGATCGTGTCCGCCGCCGAGGGCCGGTTCCAGCGCTGGGGCAACTGGCAGGAGTACGACGAATGGCTCGCGACGACCGCACCGCAGGCCAACCGCCTCGGCCGGTCCCCGGCGATCCAGTCGATGGGCATCGGGCAGACGATCGACCTCCCGGTCGTCGTGCACAACTGGTCCGCCGAACCGCAGAGCGGCGCGGTGTCGCTCGAGCTTCCGGCAAACTTCACCGTCGACGCGGCCTCGAAACCGTACGACGTGCAACCCGGTGCTGACACCACAGTCACGTTCAAGGTCACCAACACCGACACCGCGCTGCCCGCCCAGCAGAACGTGTCGATCCCGATCAAGACGACGTACGCCGGTGGTGCCGGTGGCGAGTCGTTGACACTCACGTTGGTCCCGACCACCGCGATCCCGCAGGCAACCCCAGTCGTCGACGGCAAGGCGGACCCGGGCGAGTACCCAGGCCCGACGCTCGACCTCGGCCGGATCTGGCAGGGTGCGTCCACCTGCACCGGTGTCGACGACTGCGGCGTTTCCCCAACAGGTGAAGGCAGTACGGCGAAGGTGAGCTGGTCGGACGACGCGCTGTACTTCTTCATTCACGTCCGCGACGACTACCAGTCGTACGCCGTCACGCCGGCCGAGTGTGTCGGTCACTGGCAGGCAGACTCGGTGGAGATCCTGCTCGACCCGCGCGGCAACGCGTCGCAGGCGCTGATGGACACCGCGAACACGTTCAAGCTCGGCATCTTCCCGTTCAGTCAGAGCGGAGGACCGTGCTGGGAGCGCGACGCCGACAACCACCAGGGCTACTCCAGCGGTTCGCTCGACACCGGCAACGCGCCCGGCGTGCAGGTCGCGTCGACCGCACAGTGGGTCGGCAGCAACGAGACGACCGTGCCGCACGCGTACGCCGGTGGCGGCTACGACCTCGAGGTCAAGATCCCGCTGGCCGACCTCCCTGCCGCTGTAGACCCGTCGCGCATGGGACTGAACATCACGCCGTACGACAACGACGACACGTCAGCAGCCGGTACGACGACGCTCAGGCACATCGACATGAGCACGCGACTGGGATGGTCCGCACTCGGGTCGGTCCAGTCCGACCCGTACCGCTGGGGCCTCGCGACACTGCCGGGCTACACCCCACCGGCAGATCGCCCGACCACGCCGGCGCCGCCCAACGTGTCCAACCCCAACCTCAACGGCGCCCTGTCACCGCAGACCATCGCGCAGTCCGCACGGAACGGCGTACCGATCTCCGGCCGCGTCCCCACGACCGACCTGAAGATCCTGTCCGCCGCACTCCGCGGGAGCAGCGTGGACGTGGTGACGAACTCCCGAGGCAGCGGTACGGCGCGTGCGTTCCTGACCACTGGTGAGCTCGGGGCGATCCCGTTGTGGACGACGAGTTGCGCACTCGCTGCGGACCCGCCACCCGACTACGGCCTGACACCGTGTGCGGTCACCGACGGTGGCATCCCGCCGTGGTCACCGGACATGAGCGGGCACCTGGTGAAGCAGGCGACGCAGAACGTCACCGACGGTGTCCAGCGCTGGACGATCCCGCTGACTGCAGCGCAGCGGGCCACTCTGGCCAACGACGGTCGCCTGCTCGTCTCCTACGAGACGCCGCAGAACGAGGTCCAGGCCTTCGACCTCAAGCTCAGCGGACGGCGGTGAAGTCCAGGCCGCCGACGGCGTTGCGAAGCTCGAGTTTGTTGGAGTCGATCTCGTAGGAGACTTCGCCCTTCAGACCATTCAGGAGGCTGGACTCGAGCTTCGCCGCGTCACCGGCACAAGCGCGGCGGGTGGTCGCGAGCTCCCCGAAGGTCAGCCTGCCGGGAGCCTGCGCCACCACGCCCTGGAAGTCGTTGCAGCCGGTCGATCCGGTGACGCGCTCGCCGTTCAGCGTCATCCAGGCCTTCTCCGAGCCGACCTGGTGGGAGGCGACCTCGCCGGTGATCACGGTGTTCAGAGTCCACTTGGTGCTGTCGAGGGCCAGGTCCGGCTCCGCGGTCTCGCGGTCCTGGAGGGCGATCGTCGTACCGCCGGACGTCACGTTGAGGGTGTCGCCGTCGACCTTCCAGGACGGCTTGCTGGACAGGATGCCGGACAGCCAGCCGTCCTGGTCCTGCCGGCCCGGGCAGCCCATGTCGGTCATCACCAGGTCGTCCTTCAGCGTCAGCGTGCCGTCACTGGTCGACACCTTCGACTGCATGGAGTTGCAGCCCGCGTCGGCAATCAAACGTCCGTCATCGGTGAATTGGAGTCGCACCCGGGTGTTCTGAGCCAGCTGTTTCGGGGCGCCGTTCTCGGTCACGGCGGTCGACAGCCACGACTTGCCGGTGAGCGTTCCACCGGCGCTCGACTCGTTCCCACACGCGGTCAGGGCGAGCAGCAGACCGGCGCCGGCCACTGCGATCATCCGCATCTTCACAACCCTATGGACGCCGGTCCCGCGGCCGGCGTTGCACCCTAACGCTGGGTTAAATCGTGATGTGGGGGTTGGCGTTTCACATCACGGTTGGATAACGTCAGGCCCGCCGTACGCACGAGAGCGAAATTGTGCACGACAAGGCCGGGTCAGCCTGGCCCTTCTGGGGATTCAATCGAACAGTTGAGGGCCACGCTGGAGCGCTGGGGCAGTCAGTGTGGCCCGTCGAACACAACCAAAGGATCTTTTCGCATGCCCCCCATCCGAACTGCCCGGAGCCGCGTGGTCATTCCAGCGGTGTTCCTTGCCATCGGCGCACTCATTGCCGCGCCGATCGCCGTTCAGGCGGCCAAGGACTCCCCTGTCGCTGCGACCACTGCCAGCGCCGCGGACAGCGCGGTCACTGATCTCCCGAGCGTCGGACGCGTCGAGACCTGCGTCCTTGACTCCAACTCCGGCTGCACGGTGCTGCACGGCTTCGGCAAGAAGCCGACCGCGATCACCGCGACGGCCTCCGGACCGGCGATGCTGTCGATCGACCCGAGCCGGACCGATGACAAGTCCTACCGGTTGCGCGCCCTGCGCTACGACGGCCAGCGGTACCGGGCCGGCACCAAGCTGACCTACACCGCGCACTACGACTTCGTCGAGGCTCCGGCCCAGCCGACCACGCCGACGCCGACCACCACTTCGACCCCGACCAAGCCGCCGACAAGTACGCCGACGACCACCACCACCCCGACGAAGCCGCCGACGTCGACCCCCACGACGACGGCTCCGCCGACCACCACGCCCAGCACGACGACACCGACCTCGTCGCCGGCGGGCACCTGCACCAAGCCGTCGTTCCTCACCACCTCGACGAACAACCAGGGTGACGGACGGAACTTCGGCGCGTACTACGTCCACAACAACATGTGGAACAACGACAACGGCACCTACACGCTGGGCGCCTGCAACTACAACAGCTGGTACGTCGAGGTCACCCAGCCGCTGCCCGGCGACAAGGGTGTTCAGGCGTACCCGAACGTGCACAAGGACTACGACGACGTCGCGTTGTCGAAGATCCAGTCGGCCAAGTTCGCGGCGTCGACCCCGGCCAGCTGCGACGGCTGCATCTACAACGTCGCGTTCGATGCGTGGATCGGCGACGGCCTGAACAACGAGCTGATGATCTGGACCGAGAACAAGGGCCAGGTCCCGGCCGGCCGCAAGGTGGGCACCGTGAACTTCGGTGGCTTCACCTACGACGTGTGGCACGAGAGCGGCTACACCGCCTACGTGTCGCAGGTCACGCAGAAGTCCGGCACGATGCCGCTGGCGAGCTTCTTCAGCGACATGGTCAACCGGGGCTGGGCGCCGAAGGCGACGACCTGGCAGGTCGACTACGGCATCGAGGTCGTGTCCACCGGCAACGCCAAGAAGCGGTTCGACTTCACCGACTTCTCCATCCAGGAGAACTGAGCAGTACCGAACCCCGCCCTCGCGCGAACGGACCATGCTGCGGTACGGCCGCCGCGACCCCCAGGGTCGCGGCGGCCGCATTGCGTAGGGTGCTGGGGTGATCGGTCTGGTGATCTTCGACAACGACGGCGTACTGGTGGACTCCGAGCGGCTGGCCAACTCGATCCTGGCCGAGCTGCTCACCGAGGCCGGGTTGCCCTACAGCTTCGAGGAAACGGTGCGTGACTTCATGGGCGGCAGTATGGCGTCCATGCGGCAGAAGGCCGAGGCGCAGCTCGGACGGCCGCTGCCGGCTGACCTGGAGGATCGGTACCACCAGCGGCTGTTCGACGGGTTCGCGCAACTCCAGGCGATCGCCGGCGTCGAGGCTGTCCTCGACCACCTCGATGCAGAGGGGCTCAGGTACTGCCTGGCCTCGTCAGGCACGCATCGCCGGATCCGTACGGCGCTTACGGCGGTCGGCTTCCTGGATCGTTTCGAGGGCCGGATCTTCAGCGCCGAGGACGTTGCCCACGGCAAGCCCGCACCGGATCTGTTCCTGCATGCGGCGCAGGAGCAGGGCGTGAAACCGGCCGACTGCGTGGTCATCGAGGACAGCCCGCTCGGCGTCGCCGCAGCCAACGCGGCCGGGATGAAGGTCTTCGGGTACGCCGGGATGACGGACCCCGCGAAGTTGTCCGCGGCAGACGCCGTTTTCCACGACATGGCCGCCCTTGCCGACCTGATCGACGGCGCCTGAGACACTGGAAGGGCTATGTCTACCCTCCAGTCACTTAGCGGCCACCGCCCGGTCCGCGCCGAGGCGGTCGTTGATCTGGCCGCGATCCGCCACAACGTGGCCACTCTGCGTGCTCGCGCCGATAGCGCGCAGCTGATGACAGTGGTCAAGGCCGACGGCTACGGGCACGGGATGATCCCGGTCGCGCGCGCTGCTCGCGAGGCCGGTGCCGACTGGCTCGGCGCCGCCGTACTCGAGGAAGCGCTCGCGCTGCGCGAGGCCGGCGACACCGGTCCGATCTTCTGCTGGCTGACCACGCCGGGCGAGCCGCTGTCGGACGCGATCGCCGTCGGCATCGACCTGTCCGCCGGAGCGCCCTGGGAGATCGACGAGCTGGCCGCCGGGGTCACCGATCGGCCGGCCCGGGTGCACCTGAAGATCGACACCGGCATGAGCCGCGGTGGCGCCGTACCTGAGGAGTGGCCCGCACTGATCCGCGCCGCGGTCCGCGAGCAGCAGTCGGGCCGGATCGAGGTCCGGGGCATCTGGTCGCATCTGTCGTCCTCGGACGAGCCGAAGAGCCCGGCGAACGAGGCTCAGCTGGCCACCTTCCAGGAGGCGATCGAGGTCGCCGAGTCGTTCGGCATCGACGCCGAGTTCAAGCACCTGGCGAACTCTGGTGCCACGCTCGCGCTCCCCGAGACCCACTTCAATCTGGTCCGCCCGGGCGTCGCGACGTACGGGCTGTCGCCGTTCGGGCATGCGCTGCCGTCGGCGGAGCTGGGGCTGCGCCCGGCGATGACGCTGAAGGCCAGGCTTGCGATGGTGAAGCGGGTGCCGGCCGGTGCGGGCGTCTCGTACGGCCTGACCTGGACTGCGCCGCGGCCGTCGACGCTCGGACTGATCCCACTCGGCTACGGCGACGGGCTGCCCCGGCACGCGTCGAACGGAGCGCCGGTTCTGATCGGTGGACATCGCCGTACGATCGTCGGCCGGATCTGCATGGATCAGTGCATGGTCAACCTCGAGGACGATGAGGCGGCCGCGGGCGACGAGGTCGTGCTGTTCGGCCCGGGGACTGACGGCGAGCCGACGGCGGACGACTGGGCTGACGCCGCGGGGACCATCAACTACGAGATCGTGACCCGGCTGGGCGCCCGCATTCCACGCCGGTACGTCGACAGTGCTCAAGACCTTCCCCACCCCACCACCCCAGTCGAAAGGTAGACCGGTATGTCCAAAGCAGGACGGACTGCCGGTCTGATCGGGGCCGCGGTCGGAGTGCTCGCCGCGGGAGCGGCAGCCGGCGTCGCCGTCGAGCGGCAGGTGATCGGCCGCCGGTCCAGTCAGCGCGCGCAGCTCGAGGCTGAGCCGTTCGGATCGATGCGCGGTACCCCACATGTCTTCACGGCCGACGACGGCGTCGAGCTGTACGTCGAGGTCGACGAGCTGAAGTGGTCCCGCCGACCGGCGCAACCGAAGCGCCGGTTACGGCGGAAGTTGCCACTCCCGCCCGAGGACCTGACCGTCATCTTCGCGCACGGCTACGGCCTGAACATGGACTGCTGGCACTTCGAGCGCCGCGATCTGGCTGGCCTCGGCACGCTGGTGTTCTACGACCAGCGCTCGCACGGCCGGTCCGGGCGATCGCCGAAGGAGCATGTCAGCATCGAGCAGCTCGGCCGCGACCTGCACGGGATCATGGAGGAGTTCGCGCCGACCGGTCCGGTGATCCTGATCGGTCACTCGATGGGTGGCATGTCGATCATGGCGCTGGCCGAGCAGCATCCGGAGCTGTTCGGCGACCGGGTCATCGGGGTCGGCCTGTGCTCGACCAGCGCGGGCGGCCTGGACCAGGTCCCGATCATCGTGCCGGGCAAGCTCGGGATGATGCTGCGCACCCTGGCCACCCCGACGGTCTCGGTGCTGGCGCGCATCCCCGATGTGGTGGAGCGCAGCCGGAAGGCCGGGACGGACATCAGCTACTTGCTGACCCGGAAGTACTCGTTCGGCTCCGAGGTGCCGCCGGCGTACACCGAGTTCGTCAACGAGATGATCGCGGCGACGCCGATCTCGGTGATCGCGGAGTTCTACCCGATCTTCGCGCTGCACGACAAGTTCGACGCCCTGGAGCCGTTGCAGAAGGTGGAGTGCGTGGTGATCGGTGGCGACCGCGACCACCTGACGCCGTTCGCGCACGCCGAGGAGATCGTCCGGCGGGTACCCGGCGCCGAGCTGGTCGAGGTGCAGAACTGCGGTCACCTGGGCCTGATCGAGCACCACGATGAGTTCACCGCCGCCCTCCTTGGCATGATCGAGCGAGCCGAACAATCCTTGGGACACACATGACCGACCTGCACGTCATGGACGCGACGTCCGACAACGTCGACCAGATCGTTGCGGTGATCCACCACGCGTTCTCCGCCCGGCGCGTGCTCGACCCGCCGTCCACCGCCCTGTCCGAGAACGCGACCACAGTGGCAGCCGCCATCGCGCAGTACGGCGGTCTACTGGTTCGCAGCAACGGCGTCCCGGCCGGCGCGATGCTGTTCGAGGAGATCGGCGACGTACTGAACCTGCGCCGCGTCTCGGTCGACCCGCGCCACCAGGGTCACGGGGTCGCGTCCGCGATGGTCGGGTGCGCCGAGGAGGTCGCCGTACAGCGCGGACTGAATCGGGTCCAGTTGATCGCACGGGTCGAACTGCCCGACACCGTGGAGTTCTGGCGGCGCCGCGGGTACTCGTTGGTCGAGCAGCAGGATCACAACCTGATCCTGGCGAAGGCGATGCCGATCGAGCTGACCGTGCCGACAGCCGACGACATGCGGGCGATCGGTGAGGAGCTCGCGGGCCGGCTCCGCGCGGGCGACGTACTCGTGCTGTCCGGCGACCTCGGTGCGGGCAAGACGACATTCACTCAAGGTCTCGGTGCGGGACTGAAGGTGCGCGGTGACATCACGTCGCCGACGTTCGTGATCTCGCGGGTGCACCCGTCGCTCGCAGGTGGTCCCGCGCTTGTGCACGTGGACGCGTACCGGCTGGGTGGGATCGCCGAGCTGGACGACCTCGATCTGGACGCGAGCCTGGACGACGCGGTCACGGTGGTCGAGTGGGGCCACGGCTTGGCCGAGTCGCTCGCGGCGGACCGGCTGGACATCGTGGTCACCCGCGGCGACGACGACACCGACGAGACCCGCGAGCTGCGAATCATCCCGGTGGGGCCGCGCTGGGCCGCGTCCGGAGTCCGGGTGTCCGTACTGGAGAAGAACTGACATGTTGCTTGCCTTTGACACCTCGAGTGCGGCCGTCACCGTCGCGCTGGCCGACCCGCTGAGCGGTGAGATCGTCGCGTCCTCGACGGCCGTCGACGCCTTGCGGCACGGCGAGCTGCTCGCACCGGCGATCGCCGCGGCGCTGGAGACTGCGGGCTGTACGGCGAGCGATCTGACCCGGATCGCGGTCGGTGTGGGACCGGGTCCGTTCACCGGATTGCGGGTCGGACTGGTGACTGCCCGGACCATGGCCGACGTACTCGGGATCGAGGTTGCCGGCGTCTGCAGCCTGGACATCCTCGCGCGGCAGTCGTCGCTGACGTTGCCGGTTGCAGTCGCGACCGACGCGCGGCGCAAGGAGATCTACTGGGCCCTGTACGACGGCCCGGCCGCCGACGGGAGCCGGCGTCGCCTGGAAGGGCCGGCGGTGGATCGTCCGGCCGAGGTGGCGCACGTGCTGTCGGGTCTGCCGGTGATCGGCCGGGGTGCGGTCCTGTACGCCGAGGCGCTCGGTGTGACGGACGTAGATGTCGCCGAATACCCGTCGGCCGAGGTGCTCGCGACCGGAGTCGCGACCGGGACGCTCGACGTGGTCGAGCCCGACCCGCTGTACCTGCGCCGGCCCGACGTGACGATGTCCGCCGGGCCGAAGAGCGTGCTGCCGAAGTGAGACCAGCCATTCGACCGGCGACCGCGGACGATCTGCCCGCACTGGTCGCGTTGGACGAGGTGTGCTTCGGGTCGGAGGCCTGGAGTACGGTCTCGTGGACGACCGAGTTCGAGCGGCTGTCCGAGGACCGGGTGATCCTGGTCGCGGACGAGGGCGCGGCCGTCGGGTACGTCGTACTCCTGGTGCCGCCGGTCACGTTGGATGTGGTCGAGTTGCTGCGGATCGCGGTGACCCCGGCAGAACGGCGTACCGGGATCGGCGGGCAGTTGATGACGGCGGCGCTGGCGCGCTGTGCCGGCCGGACCGTGTTGCTGGAAGTTGCTGCGGGCAATCAATCGGCCGGCGGGCTCTATGAAAGCTTTGGTTTCGAGGAGATCAGCCGGCGGCGCGCGTACTACGCCGGTGGCGAGGATGCGGTGATCATGCGGTGGCGGGAGGAATTGTGATGGACGAGCCCCTGATCCTGGGGATCGAGACGTC
Organism: Kribbella pittospori; assembly: GCF_004331465.1. GTDB lineage: Bacteria > Actinomycetota > Actinomycetes > Propionibacteriales > Kribbellaceae > Kribbella > Kribbella pittospori. Next base: position 231,736 of record NZ_SJKB01000008.1, on the reverse strand, counting down.
GTGCGACGAGACCGGGGTCGGGATCGTCCGCGGGCAGACGCTGCTCGCCGACGCGATCGCGTCCAGTGTCGAGGAGCACGCCCGGTTCGGTGGCGTCGTACCGGAAGTGGCCAGTCGCGCACACCTGGAGGCGATGGTGCCGACGATCCGGCGCGCCTGCGAGACCGCCGGGATCAAACCGACCGACGTCGACGCCGTCGCGGTCACCAGCGGGCCCGGCCTCGCCGGTGCGTTGCTCGTCGGCGTGGCCGCGGCCAAGGGGCTGGCGCTGTCGCTCGACAAGCCGCTGTACGGCGTGAACCACCTCGCGGCGCATGTCGCCGTCGACACCTTGGAGCACGGCGATCTGCCCAAGGGCTGCGTCGCGATGCTGGTGTCCGGTGGGCATTCGTCGTTGCTCGCGGTCGAGGACATCACCGATGGCGTGCTGCCGATGGGGAGCACCATCGACGACGCCGCGGGCGAGGCCTTCGACAAGGTCGCGCGGGTGCTGGGGCTGCCGTTCCCGGGCGGTCCATATGTCGACAAGGCGGCACGGGACGGTGGCGACCGGCTCTACGTCACGTTCCCGCGCGGGCTGACGTCGCAGCGCGACCTCGAGCGGCACCGGTTCGACTTCTCCTTCTCCGGCTTGAAGACCGCGGTCGCGCGCTGGGTCGAGGCGCGACGTCGCGACGGTGAGGATGTGCCGGTGAACCACGTCGCCGCGGCCTTCCAGGAGGCGGTCTGCGATGTACTGACCCGCAAAGCGATCGACGCGTGCAAGGACCGGGGCTTCGAACATCTGTTGATCGGTGGCGGTGTCGCGGCGAACTCGCGGCTCCGCGCGATGGCCGAAGAGCGTTGCTCGGCGGCAGGCATCGCCGTACGGGTGCCGCGGCCGGGGTTGTGCACCGACAACGGCGCGATGGTGGCGGCGCTCGGCTCGGAGCTGGTCCGGGCCGGGAAGGAGCCGTCGCCGTTGGGGTTGTCGGCCGACTCGTCGATGCCGATCACCGAGGTGCTGAACAAATGAAGTGGACCCACCCGGAGGGTTTCGAGGCGGACGACGACGCGACCCGGATCGACGTCGATGTGGTGCACGGCTTCCTGAGTACGTCGTACTGGGCGCCGGGGATTCCGCGGGAGGTCGTGGCGCGGTCGATCGCGGGGTCGCTGAACGTCGGGGTGTTCACGGCGGACGGGGAGATGGTTGCGTTCGCTCGCGCGGTGACGGACCGGGCGACCTTCGCGTGGATCGCGGATGTGTTCGTGGTGCCTGAGCAGCGCGGGCACGGGCTGGGGAAGTTCGTGGTGGCGACGCTGCTCGAACATCCCGAGTTGCAGGGTGTACGTCGCGTCATGCTCGGGACCGAGGACGCACACGAGCTCTACCGGCGGCACGGTTTCACCGAGCTCGCCGCCGACGGCCGGATGATGGGCATCCGGCGGGATCCCGCGGACATCTACGGCCGTCCATGACCGGTCCTGCTGTCGATCTGGTCTGGCATCCTGCCGGGGCGACGGATCTGGTGGTGCTGGCTCACGGTGGGCAGGAGCATTCGACCGCGGTTCCGCATCTGTGGCGGGCGCCGATTCTGCGGATGTGGCCGTTCGCTCTGGCGGCCCGGTCGGCTGTCCCCGCCGCGGCGGTCGGGTTGCTGCGGTATCGGTATCGCGGGTGGAACGGGTCCGCCGCCGACTCTGCGGTGGATCTCCGGGCGGTCCTCGACGAGTTGCCGCCGGTGATCCGGCGCGTTGTGCTGATCGGTCACTCGATGGGTGGCCGCGCGGTTGTGGCCGCGGGCAATCATCCGCGGGTGGCCGGCGTACTGGCGTTGGCTCCATGGCTGCCGGAAGGCGAGCCACTGACAACCCTGCGTCCGCCGGTGACGTTCGCTCATGGCACGGACGACACGATCACCGACCCTCGCGCGACCGCCGCGTACGCCGAACGGCTGCGCGCTGCCGGTACTCCGGTCACGATGTATGCGCTCGCCGGGGAAGGCCACGCGATGCTCCGTCGGTCGACTGACTGGAACACCGTGGTCGCCAACTTCACCACTACGGCCTTGAGCGCCGCAGCACCCGCCCTTGGCACGGACAGCCCGCGCGTAGAGCCACTCCCGCAGTACGGCGCGAAGGCGTTGTTGCCGATCGCGGTCGGGTCGATCGCGGTGGCACGCTTCCGGCTGCCGGTGGTTGAACGGTTCGAGGTGCACTGCAGTGCGGGGAAGAGCACGGCAGCGGGCGGAGACCTGGGGTGACTTCGCCGCCTGCTCCCCAGGTGAACGGCCAGCGGCCAACCGGTTCCTCCCACCTACCCTGCCGAACCCAGGTGAACGCCCGGCTGCACCCGCATGACGCTCAGTCGACGTCCGTCTCCTCAGACCGGACGTCAACTTGTCTTAGTGGCGGATCCCCGGGGAGTGCGGCAGCAGACGCAGCACCTCGCCCACCGGCAGGTCACCCGGGGACCCGCTCGCGAGATCGATCATATGTTCGAATGCACTCAAAGCGCAAGTCCGGCCGGAAGGAGTTCACAGCATGCCAGCCGGGCCTGGCGGCACTCGATCGGCTCAGGGCTCGATCTTGACGCGGCGGCAGGAGTAGGCGACGGCGTCGCGGCCGATGCGGGTGATGATCAGGGTGGCCGTCCCTGGACCCTTCGGGGCGAGCTTCTTCCGGAGCTGGGCTGGGTCGACATCCACCCCGCGCTTCTTGATCTCGAGCGTGCCGATGCCCTGAGTGCGGACCCAGGACCGCAGCGCCTTCTCCTTGTACGGCAACTCCTCCACCACCTCGTACGCCGACGCGAGCGGTGTCGGCACGAGCTTGGGTGCAGTGACATAGGCGATCCGCGGGTCCAGCAGCCACCCGTCGACCGCAGCGGCTACTGCGGTCACCAGACCGGCCCGCACAACGGCCCCATCCGGCTCATAGATGTACTGCTCGACCGGACCGCTCTCAGCCTCCGGCGCATCCGCCACACTCACGCCACTGGGCAGCAACGTCGCCCGCCGCAGTGCGCCGGTGTACAGCGCTCCGGACCACAGAGCGGCCTCCTTCACCTCACCCGCGTCAGAGATCCACTCCGCCTCGACTCCCTCGGGTACGGCGTCGTGCGGGATGCCAGGCGCGACCTTCACACAGGCAGTGCGCTGCAAGAGCTCGGTGACGAAGGTCCATGGTGGTGAGTAGGCATTGTGGTCGAACACGCGCCGGCCATCAGCCCGCCGAGCAGGGTCCGCGAACACCACGTCGTACGGCGTGAGCTCGGTGGACTCGGCATCCCCGACCATGACCTCACCGGGCAGACCGAGCGCGGTCAGGTTGGCGCGGGCCGTGGCTGCGGTCTCCGGATCGCGTTCGACGCCGGTCACCCGCAGACCGGCGCGGGCCGCGCTGATCAGATCGCCACCAATTCCACAGCCGAGGTCGACCATACTGCTGCCCGGCAACGTCGATGCGATGCGTGTGGCTCGGTGTGTGCCGACCGTGGTCCTGGTGGCCTGCTCCAGGCCGTCCGGGGTGAAGTACATCCGGGCCGCATCCGCTCCGAACTTGGCGACGGCCCGGTGCCGCAGCGATGCCTGCGTGACCGCGATCGTCACGAGCGTCGCGTCGTACCGGCGCCGCAGCCTCTCGACCAGCTGCAGCTCCTTGCCGGGCTGGTACGCCGCACAGGCCTCCGCGAGCACCTCGGCGCCCGACCCGTCCAGCAACGCGGTGACTGTCACCCCGCAACTTTAGAGCGGGCTCGAGCAGCTCCTGCTCCAGCTGTTGGTGGCGGAGGAGTAGAGGCGCCAGTTCATGGCCGAGCGGGTCTTGGGGCCGTAGATGCCGTCCACCACGAGCTTGTGCTTGCGCTGCACTGTCTTGACCACTGCGCGGGTGTTGCTGCCGTAGATGCCGTCGACGGCGAGGTGGGTGCCGTAGCAGAAGTTCAGGTTGCGCTGCAGGACCTGGATGGCGGTGTCGGGGTCGCCGTACACGGTGGAGCCTCGGTTCGGGTCGTCGCCGTACATGAGGTTGCAGGTGGTGCTCTTGCTCGCGTAGATCGACGGCATCGGGATGCCCCAGCTGCTGTCGACCGGCACCAGGACGGCCCCTCGGCACTGTGGCAGTGCGGCGGCGGCCTTGGTCTCCGCCTCGTTGGATGTGCGGGTGGAGTCGGTCGACTGATCGGCCGGAGCCTGGTCAGCCGGCTGCACTGCGGCGGGAGCTCCGACACTCGGGGTGGCTGGTTGGTCCTTCGAGGCGCCGGCGGCGACCGCTCCGATGGCCACCGCGCCCACTGCGGCGAGGACCGCGATGGTGCGCCCGGACAGCTTGGGCAGAGACGGGAAGCTGATGGCCATGGTCGCTCCTCGGACCCGGTGGGAAGCTCTCCTGAGGAAACGGTCGCACGGCGACCAGGCTTTGGCCACACTCCGTACTCGGCCGGTCACAGACTCCGCCGACAGAAGAAGTCTGGCACTCGAGTTGACCGAGTGCTAATCGCGGCCTAGATTCGGTGTTGGCACTCTCCACCCGAGGGTGCCAGCGGTCCGGCCTCTGACCCCCGCGACGGCAGGGGAGCGCGACCACCCTGAACTGCAGACAAGCAAATCGACCGTGGAGGTCAGCAAGTGTCGGTCACGATCAAGCCGCTCGAGGACCGCGTCCTCGTCGCGCCGCTCGAAGCCGAGCAGACCACGAAGTCCGGCCTGGTGATCCCGGACACCGCCAAGGAGAAGCCCCAGGAGGGCGAGATCCTCGCCGTCGGCCCCGGCCGGATCGACGACAACGGCAACCGCGTCCCGCTGGACGTCGCTGTCGGCGACAAGGTCATCTACTCCAAGTACGGCGGCACCGAGGTCAAGTACGACGGCCAGGACTACCTGATCCTGGGCGCCCGCGACATCCTCGCAGTCGTCAGCAAGTGACGGCCGCTCGCTGTTCCTGACTGACACCGCCCTGGTGCCCTCCCGGCGCCGGGGCGGAGTCGGTCCGGGGCAGCGAGCTCGGAACTGCTGTTACGAAGCGCGAATTTCAGAGAGGGACTGGATTTTTCATGCCGAAGATCCTCGAGTTCGACGAGAACGCGCGGCGCGCGCTGGAGCGCGGCGTCGACAAGCTCGCGAACACGGTGAAGGTGACGCTGGGGCCGAAGGGCCGCTACGTCGTCCTGGACAAGAAGTGGGGCGCCCCGACCATCACCAACGACGGTGTCACCGTCGCCCGTGAGGTCGAGCTGGACGACCCGTTCGAGAACCTTGGTGCGCAGCTCACCAAGGAGGTCGCGACCAAGACCAACGACATCGCCGGTGACGGCACCACCACCGCGACGGTGCTGGCGCAGGCGCTGGTGCACGAGGGCCTGCGGGCGGTCGCCGCCGGCGCCAACCCGATGGGCCTCAAGCGCGGTATCGAGGCGGCCGTCGAGGCCGTCTCCGCCAAGCTCGTCGACACCGCTCGCGCGGTGGACGACAAGGGCGACATGGCGCACGTCGCCACCATCTCCGCCCGCGACGCCGAGATCGGCGCCCTGATCGCGGACGCCTTCGACAAGGTCGGCAAGGACGGTGTGATCACCGTCGAGGAGTCGAACACGTTCGGCACCGAGCTCGAGTTCACCGAGGGCATGCAGTTCGACAAGGGCTACATCTCGCCGTACTTCATCACCGACGCCGAGGCCGGCGAAGCGGTGCTGGAGGACCCGTACATCCTGATCAACCAGGGCAAGATCTCCGCGATCGCGGACCTGCTGCCGCTGCTGGAGAAGGTTGTGCAGTCCGGCAAGAGCCTGCTGATCATCGCCGAGGACGTCGAGGCCGAGGCCCTGTCCACCCTCGTGGTGAACAAGATCCGCGGCAACTTCACCTCCGTCGCCGTCAAGGCGCCGGGCTTCGGTGACCGCCGCAAGGCGATGCTGGAGGACCTGGCCGCGCTGACCGGCGCGCAGGTCGTTGCTCCGGAGGTCGGCCTGAAGCTGGACCAGGTCGGGCTGGAGGTGCTCGGTTCGGCGCGCCGGGTGGTGGTCTCCAAGGACAACACCACGGTGGTCGAGGGCGCCGGCAAGTCCGAGGACATCGAGAGCCGGGTCAACCAGATCAAGGCCGAGATCGAGCGCACCGACTCCGACTGGGACCGCGAGAAGCTGCAGGAGCGGCTGGCCAAGCTGGCCGGCGGCGTCTGCGTCATCAAGGTCGGCGCGGCCACCGAGGTCGAGCTGAAGGAGAAGAAGCACCGGATCGAGGACGCGGTGTCCGCGACCCGGGCCGCGATCGAGGAGGGCATCGTCGCCGGCGGCGGCTCCGCTCTCGTCCACGCGGCCACCGTGCTGGACGGCGAACTCGACCTCGAGGGTGACGAGGCCACCGGTGTGCGGATCGTTCGCAAGTCGATCGTCGAGCCGCTGCGCTGGATCGCCGAGAACGGCGGTTACGAGGGCTACGTGGTGACCTCGAAGGTTGCCGAGCTCGAGTCCGGCAGCGGCTTCAACGCCGCCACCGGCGAGTACGGCGACCTGCTGGCCCAGGGCGTGCTGGACCCGGTCAAGGTGACCCGGTCCGCGCTCGCCAACGCCGGCTCGATCGCCGCGCTGCTGCTGACCACCGAGACCCTGGTGGTCGACAAGCCCGAGGAAGAGGAGCCCGCCGCAGCCGGTCACGGTCACGGCCACGGTCACTGAGCCTCAGGCTAGAAGTACAAGAAACACACAGCACCGCCCGGCAGGTCCTTCGGACCCGCCGGGCGGTGGTTGTTTTGGCGGACGCACCAGGCGGGTGAGCTGGGGGAGATGCCGGGTGGACGGGGCGAGTGGTGGGATGGAGCGCGTGGCTGAGATTCGGGTGCGGGTGGATGCGGACCTTGGGGTCTGCGTGGAGTTGTTGCGGGATGTGCATGACGTGGCTGGGTATCCGGTGAACTGGCCGGCGGATGCGCGGAAGTGGTTGACGCCGGAGGACGGGCTGGGGTGCTGGGTGGCTGTCAGCGACGGGCGCGTGGTGGGGCACGTGGCGCTGACTGCCAACGGGCCTGACGGAGTGTCCGTGGAGCGGTTGTTCGTCGATCCGAAGGCGACTCGCGCGGGGATCGGACGGCAGTTGCTGGACCATTCCGTGCAGACAGCGGCCGAGCTCGGCCGGAGGTTGTCCTTGGAGGTCGTGGACAATCGCGGCGCGGCCGAGCGGCTGTACCGGCGGGCAGGATGGCTGGAGACCGGCCGTACCCCGATCGACTGGGGCGGCGACCAGGCCTCCGAGCTCATCCACTTCGAAGCCCCGAGCTCAGGGACATCCGAGATTCGTACGGGCCAGTAGTGACAGATCGTGACCAGAATCTGGATGTGATCACGAATTGCCACTAGGCAAGGGAAGGTGAGAGCCGTACCATCTTTCAGGCTGACCGGTCCGACACGAGGGGGGCGAGGGGTGACCGAGGTCCAAGTACCGCACACCCACGATCGGGTCGAGCTTCGAGATCTTGCCGCGCGCGCGAGCGAAGGCGATCGGACAGCTCTGAACGACCTGCTCACCAGGGTGCGTGCCGTGGCCCACCGCTACGTGCGGTCGAGGCTGTGGACCTACCCCGGCGGCGCCGACATGGTCGACGACGTCGCGCAGGAGGTTTGTGTCGCGGTGTTCGGCGCGTTGGGCCGGTACCGGGACGAGGGGAGGCCCTTCGAGGCTTTCGTCTACGGCATCGCGGCCCGCAAGGTCGCCGATGCCCAGCGTGCGTTCGCGGTGGCCGACGTTTCGACGCCGGACCTGCCGGACGGCGCGGACGAGTCACCGACGCCGGAGGAGCACGCGGTCCGGCATTCGGAGGTCCAGCACATCATGGGGCTGCTGGACAAGTTGCCGGAGAAGCTGCGGGAGATCCTGCGGCTCCGGGTGGTAGCGGGGATGTCAGCCGAGGAGACCGGCCGGGCACTGGGGATGACACCGGGGGCGGTGAGGGTCGCACAACATCGAGCGTTGAACACGCTCAGGGGGTTTGTGGGGCATGAGGCACAGCTGGAACGAGGAGCAGGGGAGGGGCATCATGGCTGACCGTTTCGACCTCGACGCGATCGACGCTGATGACGCACTACTCGACCTGCTGGCCGCTGGTGGGGAGACCGCGCTCGGCGCGGGAGAGCACGACCCGGCCGTCAAGCTGCTGGCCGAGCTACGGCTCGCGGTGGAGGTCGAGGACGAACTCCCGGTCGAGACGATCGACGACCCGGAGAGCTTCCTGGCGCGCTGCGCGGCTCTGAACCCGGTGACGGACCCGTTCGCCCGCAAGGTGGCGGCCCGCGGTCTGGCACTCGGTGTCGCCGCCGTGGCCGCGCTGTCGGTCTCCGGAGTGGCCGCCGCGGTCACCGGTGACCCGTTGTCGCCGTACGAGAAGGTCATCGAGAAGATGGTCGACGCGGTCCGCCCGCAGACCAGCTTCCCGAAGGAACAGCTCGACGGTATGCCGGTGGTCGACAAGACCAAGATCGTCAAGGTCGCCAAGGACTACCAGAAGAAGCAGGAAGAGAAGGCCGCCGAGGAGAAGGCGAAGTCCGACGAGACCGTCGCGGCCGACCAGCTCCCGCAGGCGACCACCGACGTGAACCCGCCGCTGGCCCGGCCGCTCCCGAAGGAGCTGCCGAGCATCATCCAGCAGCCGGTGGTGCCCCCGGACACGCAGACGACCCAGCCGCCGAGCCAGACCGGCGACGGCCAGACTGACGAGCCGGGCTCGGATCCGACCCAGGACCCGACCACAGGCCCGACGCAGGACCCGACCACGGATCCGACCCAGGACCCGACGACGGACCCGACTACGCCGCCGCCGACGGATCCGACGACGCCGCCGGCCACGGAGCCGACCGAGCCGCCGCCGACCACGCCGGGCAACGGCGAGACCGGCACGGACACCGGCAACCCGACCACGCCGCCGAGCGGCGACACGGGCACCGGTTCGGGCGATTCGACGACGGGCACGGGCGACTCGAGCACCGGCTCCGGCGACTCGAGCACCGGCGGCGACGCCGGCTCGGGCAGCGGCAGCCAGACGGTTCCGGGCGACACGAACCCGGCGCCCGAGCAGCCCGGCACCGACCAGCCGAGCACGGACCAGCCGGGTGACGACCAGACGCCTTCGGGCGGCTTGACCGGCCTGCTGGAGAAGGTCCTGCCGGTGCTGCCGACCCCGACCGGGGCTGCGACCGAATTGAAGAGTGCGGAGGAGTTCTTCAGCCCCAGCGCGGACGCGAAGCACTCCAGCGGCGCGGTCTCGACCGGCTCCGTCAAGGCGACCTACGTCAAGGGCAAGCACTCGACCGGTCAGTACGCCGAGGGCAAGCACGCCGCCATCGAGCGCACCCATGGCTCGCTGGAGGACCAGACCGTCCTGCAGATCCTGGGCGTGGTCAACACGCGAACGAGCTGACCCACACACACCACTCCGCCGCCGGTCTGCGGCGGGTGGTGTGACCGGGCGGTTCGGGGGACTCGTACGGCGCGGCTAGGATGGGGTTCCGATCTCGCCGTGCAAAGGTGCCTGTTTCCCCCATGGACATCACACCCGCTGGAGTTCCCGACAAGTTCGCCGCCCTCGGCCTCACCTTCGACGACGTACTGCTGCAGCCCAACGAGTCCGACGTCATCCCGTCCGAGGCGAGCACCCGGTCCCGGGTCAGCCGCAACGTCGAGGTGAACATCCCGCTGCTGTCCAGCGCGATGGACACCGTCACCGAGGCGCGGATGGCGATCGCCATGGCCCGCCAGGGCGGCCTCGGCGTCCTTCACCGCAACCTCTCGATCGAGGACCAGGCTCAGCAGGTCGACCTGGTCAAGCGCTCCGAATCCGGCATGATCGCGCAGCCGATCACCATCGGCCCCGATGCCAGCATCGGCGAGGCCGACGGGCTCTGCGCGCAGTACCGGATCTCCGGTGTGCCGGTGGTCGACAACGCCGGCGTACTCGTCGGCATCGTGACGAACCGCGACATGCGGTTCGAGAACGACCTGTCCCGGCCGGTGCGCGACGTGATGACCAAGCAGCCGCTGATCACCGGCAAGCAGGGCATCTCCGCCGACGACGCGATGGCGCTGCTCAGCAAGCACAAGGTGGAGAAGCTGCCGCTGGTCGACGACGCCGGCAAGCTGACCGGCCTGATCACGCTGAAGGACTTCGTCAAGCGCGACAAGTTCCCGCTGTCCACCAAGGACGGTTCCGGCCGGTTGATGGTCGGCGCCGCGATCGGCTTCTTCGGTGAGGCGTACAAGCGCGCGATGACGCTGGTCGAGGCGGGTGTCGACGTACTCGTCGTGGACACCGCGCACGGACATTCGCAGGCGCAGTTGGAGATCATCCGCAGGCTCAAGGCCGACTCGGCGACGCGTGGCGTGGACATCGTCGGCGGCAACGTCGGCACTCGCGAGGGTGCGGCGGCGCTGGTCGAGGCCGGCGCGGATGGCGTCAAGGTCGGCGTCGGTCCGGGCTCGATCTGTACGACGCGTGTGGTGTCTGGCGTCGGCGTTCCGCAGGTCACCGCGATCTACGAGGCCTCGCTGGCGTGCAAGCCGGCCGGCGTACCGGTGATCGGTGACGGCGGCCTGCAGTACTCCGGCGACATCGCCAAGGCGCTCGTCGCCGGCGCGGACACCGTGATGCTGGGTTCGCTGCTGGCCGGCTGCGAGGAGTCGCCGGGCGACCTGGTCTTCATCAACGGCAAGCAGTTCAAGGCGTACCGCGGGATGGGCTCGCTCGGCGCGATGTCGTCGGCCGGCGGCCTGCGCAAGTCGTACTCCAAGGACCGCTACTTCCAGAGCGACGTCGGCAGCGACGAGAAGCTCATCGCCGAAGGCGTCGAGGGCCAGGTCCCGTACCGCGGACCGCTCGCGGCCGTAGCCCACCAGCTCATCGGCGGCCTCCGCCAGTCGATGTTCTACTGCGGCTCCCGCACCGTCCCCGAACTCCAGGACAAGGGCCGCTTCGTCCGCATCACCTCAGCCGGCCTCCAAGAATCCCACCCCCACGACATCCAAATGACAGTAGAAGCCCCCAACTACTCCGGCCACTGACGAAACAGCCCCGCACAGATTGTGCGGGGCTGTTCTGCGTCCACTGACCCTCCACCCGGTTATCTTTCGGTGACTCTGCGTACCGGAGGGCCGGGGCTTCATGGTTCTGCTGATGTTGGTCGCCACGCTGTACGGCGCCCTCCAGCTCCTCATCCTCGCCTGGCCACCCGCACTCGGGCTGATGTCTGAGAGTGAAGACAGGTTTGTGCGGGGGATTCTGGATGAGTTCCCCGTGTTTCGGACGGATCTGGATCGGGCTGTGGAGTCGGCACAGAGGTCCGGCGGTCAGCGCAGGCCGCCGACGTCGAGCCGCTTCCTGCTGACGCTCACGCAGAATGTCGTGGATCGGTACCTGACGGGTGGCTCGGCGGAGGCCGCGCAATTCCGTCGACTGCTCGACTACCTGGAGGCGCAGTTCGGGCGGGATCCCGAGGTGGACGAGCTGATCGAGACTCGCGTTCTGGAACTGATGCCTGGACCGGATGATGGCAGCGCTCTCGCCGCTGCAGCCGAAGCTGCGTGCCCACGTCGAGAAGTACGGGTCGGCGTTGCCACACACGTTCATGGATGACGTGACCGACGAAGCGGTGCGGTTGTTTCGGGCCGGTCAGGTGGAGGCGATCCTTCCGCTGCTCGATTTCCTGGAGTCGGAGTTCGGCGCCGACGAGTACATCGACAACGTGATTGCACTCTCGTTCGTCGACTCGTTGCCTGGACCGGGCGAGCCGGGTGCTGACATCGAGACTTCACTTCCACCGAAGCTGCGGGGTGAGCTGGAGCGTCATCGTCACTGGTCGGCGCCGGGAGCGGGCGGCTGATGCCTGAGTGGCAGGTTTGGTTGCTGGAGCGGTTGGCGGAGAGGGTTCCGGTTCTGAGGGGGCGGGTGGCGGCGTACTTGGCGGCTCCGGAAGGGACGCCGTCGGCGCATGGGTTTGTTGCGCATGTGGCTCGGGAGATCGTGGAAGTGCCGGGTGTCTGGCCGGCGGGAGATGTGCGGCAGGTGCTGGATTTCTTCGAGTCGGAGTGGGGGGTCGACGAGCGGGTTGATGCGCTGATCGAGCTTTCGTCCGTTGAGGTTTTGGTGGATCACAAGGCGGACGTTCGGGAGTTGCTCGGGCCCAAGCTTGGGGTGGAGTTCGAGCGCCAGACGCTGGGCTACGTGATCGGTCGGGCGGAGGATCTGTTCCTGGGCAGGCTTCTCGGGGCACTGCTGTTTCTTCGCGCGGCGTGGGATCGCGATCACGAGTTCTACGAGGAGCACAAGGCGGAGGGGTTCTTCCGGCCGCCTTCTCCCGGCACGTTCATGATCGAGATCGCAGTTGATGCGGTCCACCGCTACCGTGCCGGCGGGGTTGAAGAGGCCGAGCAGTTGCGGGCGTTGTTCGCGTTCATGGAGTCGGAGGTTGGTGACCCGGCGACCGAGCGGTTGGTCGACGAGTTCGTCGAGATGCTGCCGGAACCGGGGCGGGGAGACGACGACGTACTGGACATGCTCGGACCGCGGCTCCGGTCACTGAGGGACGAGCAGGTACGCCGGGAGGACGAGTCCGCGTCCGAGGCGGAGGCGCGGTTCTTGTATCGGATGGCGGATGAGGTGCCGTACTTGCGGGACCGGCTTCGGGAGCACTTCGGGAGGTTTCGGCGGCCGCTGGGGCATGTGTTCGTCGGGGAGATCGTGTTCGAGGTGTTCGAGTTGTATGCGGCCGGGGAGGTCGAGAGGGTCCGGCCGTTGCTGGACTTTCTCGAGCGCGAGTTCGGGTACGACGACGAGGTCGACAATGTGATTGCGGTCTCGTTCGTGGAGATGTTGCCGGATCCGGGGGAGACGGGGTTCGGGATCGAAGCGGTGTTGGGGCCCAAGTTGCGTGGGGAAGTCGCGAGCCAGCGGGCGTGGGGTGAGGAGCGGATGCGGGAGTTGGCGGCCGTGCGGAAGGTTCCACCCGCGGATGGGATCGCGAGTAGGTAGGTGGGGCTGAAGTAGGCTGCGGGCATGACCGAGATCGAGATCGGCCGCGCGAAGCGGGGGCGGCAGGCGTACGCGTTCGACGACATTGCGATCGTGCCGTCGCGGCGGACGCGGGACCCCGAGGAGGTCTCGGTGGCCTGGCAGATCGACGCGTACCGGTTCGAGCTTCCGATCCTGGCCGCGCCGATGGACTCGGTGATGTCGCCGGCCAGCGCGATCGCGATCGGAAAGGCCGGCGGCCTCGGCGTGCTCAACCTCGAAGGCCTCTGGACCCGGTACGAGGACCCGACCAGCCTGCTCGAGGAGATCACCTCGATCAGCCTGCAGCAGGCGACCACCCGGTTGCAGGAGATCTACTCGGCGCCGATCAAGCCCGAGCTGATTTCGCAGCGGGTGCAGGAGATCCGCGACTCCGGCGTCACCGTGGCCGGCGCGCTGTCGCCGCAGCGGACCAAGCAGTTCGCCAAGCATGTCGTGGACGCCGGTGTCGACCTGTTCGTCATCCGCGGTACGACGGTCTCCGCCGAACACGTGTCCGGCCAGGCGGAGCCGCTGAACCTGAAGCAGTTCATCTACGACCTCGACGTACCGGTGATCGTCGGCGGGTGCGCAACGCACCAGGCCGCGCTGCACCTGATGCGGACCGGGGCGGCCGGCGTACTGGTCGGCTTCGGTGGGGGTGCGGCGCACACCACGCGCAAGGTGCTCGGTGTCGCGGTGCCGATGGCGTCCGCGGTGGCAGACGTCGCGGCCGCGCGGCGCGACTACATGGACGAGTCCGGCGGTCGCTACGTGCACGTGATCGCCGACGGGTCGGTCGGCCGGTCCGGCGACGTGGCCAAGGCGATCGCCTGTGGCGCCGATGCGGTGATGGTCGGTTCGCCGCTGGCTCGGGCGAGCGACGCCCCCGGCGGCGGGTTCCACTGGGGTGCCGAGGCCTGGCACGCAGACCTCCCTCGCGGCGAGCGGGTCGAGGTCGGCGTCACCGGGACGCTCGAGCAGATCCTGTTCGGCCCGTCCTGGGTCCCGGACGGCACGATGAACCTGGTTGGCGCCCTCAAGCGCGCGATGGCCACCACCGGCTACACGGAGCTCAAGGAGTTCCAGCGGGTCGAGGTCGTCGTCGGGTGACCACCGGCGTCCTGCTCCTGCACGGATCCAGTGGTACGCCGGACCTGGAGCGCGCCCGGATCCTCGAGGCCGAGGGGTACGACGTACTGGCGCCGCAGTGGTTCGACGGACCGATCAGCGAGATCCCGCTGGAGTCGTTCCCGCTGGACGAACTGGCGGCCCGCAACGACCGGCTCGTCGTGATGGGCATGTCCCGCGGTGCGGAGGCGGCGCTGCTGCTCGGCGCACGCGACGAGCGGATCGACGCAGTGATCGGGTTGTCCCCGAGCGCCTACGTCTGGGGATGGTCCCAAGCCGGGACGCTCACGTCCGCGTGGACCTGGCAAGGTGAACCGCTGCCGTTCGTGCCGTATGACCCGGACTGGAAGGCGGACGACGACCCGCCGAGCTTCGTCGGCTGGTACCGCCAGAGCCTCAAGCGGTACGCCGCTGAGGTGGAGGCGGCCCGGATTCCGGTGGAGCAGATCCGCGGCAAGGTGCTGCTGGTGGCCGGCGGGGACGACAAGGTCTGGCCGTCGGTGGACTTCGCCGAGCAGATCTCGATGTCGTGCGGCGAACTCGGTACGCGCACGGTGTTCGCGGCGCGGGCCGGGCACCGGCCGTTGTTCCCCGGCGAGCAGCCCAAGACCGGTGGGCAGCGGATGGCCAGGGGCGGTTCGGATGAAGCCGACCGCCTACTCGGAGCCCTCGCCTGGCCCGAGATCCGGAGAACGCTCGCCGGGTAGGCCGACGTGCGTCGGGTGCTCGTTGGTTGGGGAGTTCTGGAAGGATTGCCGCATGGGATTGTTCAGCCGACGGAGCAGCCAGGACGCAGACAACGTTGCCCTCGCCGCCGCGCGGGCCAGACTCTCCGCAGACGACGTGGACCAGGTGCGATTCCTGATCACCACCAAAAAGACGGTGCACGCGGTCAAGCTGATCCGGGACCGAACCGGCCTGGACCTGAAGGCGGCCAAGGAACTCGTCGACGACATCCGCCTCGGCCGCTACGTGCCGCCGACCACCGGGACGCCGCTCGTCCGCAGGCCGGGCACGAACCTGGCCGAGCGCACCCGCGCCCTCAAAGCCGCAGGTGAGCTCCACCAGGCGACGGCTCTGGTCGTCTCCGAGACCGGCATGACCGAAGTCGAAGCCGGCCTCTTCGTCGGCGCCCTCAAAACCGAAATCCAGGACAGCTAACCCTTCACATAGGACAGCTTCTCCGCGATCTTCCCGTCCCGGAGCCGCAGTACGTCGACCCCGCGCACGTGACCGCGCTCACCGGACGCCTCCCGCCACGAGTACCGCCACCGCACCACGGCACGATCGCCGAGAACCACCGTCTCCTCGGTCTCGAACCGCGGATCGTCCGTCCCGGCGAACAGTTTCTCCCACTCCGCCCGTACGGCGGCCGCCCCCTCGAACCGCGCGCCGTCCGGAGAAGGCGAGGTGGACTCGAACACACAGTCGTCGGTCACGAGCGCCATCACCGCATCCAGGTCCTGCTGATCGAACGCCGTACCGAAGCGAGCGATGGTGCCGCCGGCCGATGACCAGCGCGGATCGCGCCCGAACGCGCCGATCAGTACGTCGGCCGGGTCGGTGAACCCCTCGACCCGGTCGGCGATCGCGCCGGACGACCGGTAGATCTCCTCGCGCTCGGTGAACCAGGTGGCGACCTCGTCGACCGCCTCGGCATCGAGTTGAGCGTCCGTACCGAGCGCCGCGGCCAGGTCCCAGCCGTGCACGAGGTAGTCGGCGGACAGTTGGCGCAGGTACTCCGACGAATCCTCCTCGCCGTACGAGAGGTGCACCTTGTCGATCGGCCGGTTGGCGGCGCTCTTGGCGGCGCGAACGGCAGCAGTGGCGGCCGCGACGGGATCGTCGCCGAGCAGGTCGCCGTCCAGCGAGTCGCCGACGTCGGCGATCGTCTGGCCCTCCATCAGCGGTACGGTCCAGCGCGCCTCATTGACGACGTGGTTGACCAGCGTCCGCACGTCCCAGTCCTCGCACGGCGTCGGCGCGGTCCACTGATCGGGCCCTACCTCGTTGACCAGCCGGACGAAGTTATCGGTCGTCCGCCGGTGCAGTTCCACCACATCCATGGCCATCTCCCCCTTTGAGTACTCCGTGAGGGAGCACTAAGCGTCAGCGTCCGCCCGGGGAGATGGGCCGTCAATTACCCGGCGGTTACCGGCCCAGCTGGAGTTGCTCAGCGGCGTCGTGGGCGTGCTGGGACGCCATCAGGTCGCCGGTCGCCGCGAGCAGGTCGCCGTGATGCCGGTAGCAGGAGCCGGCCAGGTCCTTCATCACGGTGTCGTCGTCGGTGAACGGGATCAGCGCGGTCGCAACCTCCGCGCACCAACCGGCCAGATCGAGGGCCATCTCGCTGCGGCCCGCCTGGTGGTACGCCGCCGAGATGTCGAGCAGCACCTTCGCCCAGATCGGCGCATAGGTACTGGTCTCGTACCGCATCCGGTGCGACTCGCGCTCCGACGAGATCGCGAACAGGTAGTGCGACTCCAAGCCCAGCGTCAGCGCCGCGTCCACATCCTGCAGCAGCAACGGCCCGACCAGCTCGGCCAGCTCACTCGCACGGACGGCGGCCGACTCGGGATCGGTCCGCCCGGACACCGTCGCCAGCGTCATCCCCGGCGCAGGCTCGCTCAGCGCCACCAGCCGGTGGTACTGCTCGAACGGCCCGAGCTTGATCTCCGCGTTCTCCAACGCGGCAACCAGGTTCAGCGGCAGACCACGGTCCAGCTCCTCGGTCACCCGCGCGGCCGTCTCCGCGTCGGTCTCGAACGCCGTCCGCAGACAGGCCTCGCCGTCCATCATGCGGCCGACGATGCCGAGGTGCTTGCCCTTCCGGGTCAGCGCGGCGACGAGCGTGCGCAGGTCCGTCGCCGACTCGGAGTCGGCGAGCGTGTCGGCCGTGGTCAGGCCGATCTCGTCCGCCTCGAGCGCGAGGTCGAGCCTGCCCTCCGAGGCGTGCACGTCGGCCGAGACCGCGGTCGCCGAGCAGAGGTACCGCGCGTACGACAGCGACTGCGGGCTGTCGTTGATCTGGTCGGCCAGCTGCAGAAACAGCTGGGTCGCCGCGTCCGCCGAGGCCACCGCGAGCGCGGGATCGCCGTACCGCCGCAGGATCAGCGCGTTCATTGCGAGCACCCGGGCGAAGTCCGGCTGGTACTTCGGCCCGTCCGGGCCGCTGACCAGCTGCCCGTACGCGATCACCGCGCCGTCCATCTCCAGTACGGCGGTCGCCCCGTGACCGCGATGCGCTTGCGTCATCGCCCGCCGCGCGCGCACGTCGGCCAGGAACGACGTCGCGTCCAGGACGCCGGCGTCACTGAGCTCGGTGTAGCCGAGTTGGGCCTCGTGCAAGGCGGCAAGCGCTTCCTCGTGCCGGCCGGATGCGTTCAGGGAGCCGGCCAACTCGTACTGCGTCGCCGCCATCAGGTGCTTGGCCTCGTAGTGGTCCGGGTGTTCCCCGGCCCGCTCCCTGGCCAGCTCGATGACGCGTTGCTGATACGGCCCGGCCTCGTCGGCGCGGCCCTCCTCGATCAGCAACTGGGCAGTCTGCAGAGCCTCGCCGAGCTCGTCCTCAGGAGGCGTCCAAAGCCCCCCGCTGTCAACCATTTTGACGTTCCACCCCTTCGCAGGTTCAACGCATCACCCTACTGGTCGATGCACGTGCAGATGCAGGGCAGACACGAGGGAATTCCCTAGGGCTGACATGGCTATTACCGGCAGGTAGCCTGGGTATATGAGCGAGCGTAGCGAGCGACCAATGGGTAGAGCAGCGCTCTCGCTCATGCCGGAACCGAGCGCTAGCGAGGTGGAGGCATGAGCGAGCAGACCTCGATTCCCGCGGATCCGGAGCTCGATCCGACCGCGTCGTATGCGACCGATCAGTCGGTCATCCGGCGGCTTTCGGGGCTGCTGCGGGCGACCGCCGGCACCCGGACGTCGTACGCCCCGGCGACCGGTCAGCCGATCGCGGATCTGCCCCTGTCTGCCCCGGACGATGTGGAAGCCGCGGTCCGGTCGGCGCGGAAGACCCAGCAGACGTGGCGGCGGGTGCCGCTGGCCGAACGCGCCGCGATCCTGCTGCGGTACCACGATCTGGTCCTCGACCACCGGCACGAGCTGGTGGATCTGGTGATCCGCGAGTCGGGCAAGGCGCGCAAGCATGCGTTCGAGGAGGTCGCGCACGTCGCCCTGACCGCTCGGTACTACGGGCGCAAGGCGGCCGAGTTGCTCGAGCCGCAGCGCAAGCTCGGCATGTTCCCGGTCCTGACCCGCGCGGAGCAGCGGTTCGTGCCGAAGGGTGTCGTCGGCATCATCTCGCCGTGGAACTACCCGCTCAGCATGGCGATGGCCGACGGTCTGCCGGCCGTGCTCGCGGGCAACACCGTCGTACACAAGCCGGACAGCCAGACGCCGCTGACCGCGCTCCGGGCGATCGAGCTGCTCTACGAGGCTGGTCTGCCGCGGGAGGCGTGGCAGCCGGTCAACGGTGACGGTCCGACCGTCGGCGGCGCGATCATCCAGAACACCGACTACATCTGCTTCACCGGCTCGACCAAGACCGGCAGGCTGGTGGCTCGGCAGGCGGGCGAGCGGCTGATCGGCTGCAGCCTCGAGCTCGGTGGCAAGAACCCCATGCTCGTACTGCGTGATGCCGACGTGCACCGTGCGGCGGACGGCGCGGTCCGGGCGTGCTTCGCCAGCGCCGGCCAGCTGTGTGTCTCGATGGAGCGTCTGTACGTTGCCGACCAGGTGTACGACGCGTTCGTGACGGCATTCCTGGACCGGGTGAAGAAGATCCGGCTGTCCGCTGGGACCGGTTGGGACGTCGACATGGGCTCGCTGATCTCGAAGGCGCAGCTGGAGACCGTGACCCGGCACGTCGACGACGCACGGGCCAAGGGCGCCGTCGTGCTGGCCGGCGGGAAGGCGCGTCCGGACATCGGCCCGCTGTTCTACGAGCCGACCGTGCTGTCCGGGGTGACGCCCGAGATGCAGTGCTTCGACAACGAGACCTTCGGCCCGGTCGTCTCGATCTACCGGTTCTCCGACGAGTCCGAGGCGATCCAGCGCGCGAACGAGGGCGAGTACGGGCTGAATGCGAGCGTCTGGACCCGGGACGGCAAGCGTGGCCGCGCGGTCGCGGCCCAGTTGACGGCCGGCTCGGTCAACGTGAACGAGGGCTACGCGGCGACGTTCGGCTCGCTCGACACCCCGATGGGCGGCATGCGGTCCTCCGGTCTCGGCCGCCGCCAGGGCGTCGAGGGCATCCGCCGGTACGTCGATCCGCAGGCGATCGCGACCCAGCGGGTGCTGCCGATCGCCGCCTCGCACGGGCTGTCCGACCAGACGTACGCCGAACTGATGACCGGCGCTCTGCGTGTGCTGAAGAAACTGGGCCGTGCATGACTGAGCGGAGCGAAGTCATCAAACAGCACAGCGCGATTTGTGCCTCATGCGCGCCCGGAGCGAAGCGAGGACGTGCATGACTGAGCGGAGCGAAGTCATCAAACAGCACAGCGCGATTTGTGCCTCATGCGCGCCCGGAGCGAAGCGAGGACGTGCATGAGCTACGACTACGACGTCCTGATCATCGGATCGGGCTTCGGCGGCAGCGTCAGTGCGCTGCGGCTGACCGAGAAGGGGTACAAGGTCGCCGTACTCGAGGCCGGCGCGCGGTTCGACGACGCCGGGTTCGCGAAGAACTCGTGGGACACCAAGCGGTTCCTGTTCGCGCCGCAGCTCGGCTGGTACGGCATCCAGCGGATCAGCGCGCTCCGGGACGTGATCATCCTGTCCGGAGCCGGCGTCGGCGGAGGCAGTCTGGTCTACGCCAACACCCTGTACGAGCCGCTGCCGGCGTTCTACACCGACCGCCAGTGGGCGCACATCACCGACTGGAAGGCCGAGCTCGCGCCGTACTACGACCAGGCGAAGCGGATGCTCGGCGTCACGACGTACCCGGGCTTCACCCCGGCGGACAAGGTGATGAAGCAGGTCGCCGACGACATGGGCGTGGGGGACACGTTCCATCCGACCCCGGTCGGAGTCTTCTTCGGTGAGCCCGGTGTCGAGGTCGACGACCCGTACTTCGGTGGCGCGGGCCCGCGGCGTACCGGCTGTATCGACTGCGGCGAGTGCATGACCGGCTGCCGGCACAACGCGAAGAACACGCTGACCAAGAACTACCTCTACCTGGCCGAGAAGGCCGGTGCCGTGGTCCATCCGATGACCACAGTGACGTCGGTCGAGCCGCTTCCAGGCGGTGGGTACGCCGTCGACGTACGGCGTACTTCGAATCGCAAGCAGACCAAGCGATTCACGGCCCAGCAGGTAGTGTTCGCAGCGTCAGCCCTCGGTACGGCGAAACTGCTGCACCGACTCCGCGACGAGGGCAAACTGCCGCGACTGTCCGACCGGCTCGGCGTGCTCACCCGGACCAACTCGGAATCGTTGCTGGGGGCAATCGCGCGGGATCGTGACGTCGACTACAGCCGTGGCGTCGCGATCACCTCGTCGTTCCACCCCGACGACATCACCCACATCGAACCGGTCCGGTACGGCAAGGGCAGCAACGTGATGTCGCTGCTGCAGACCGTGCTGACCGATGGCGACGGTGACCGGCCGCGCTGGCGGACCTGGTTGCGCGAGCTCCGCGTGCAGCGGAAGAACGTCCGCCGGCTGTACGACCTGAAGCACTGGTCGGAGCGGACCGTGATCGCGCTGGTGATGCAGACCGCGGACAACTCGATCACCACGTTCGGCAAGCGGGACCGGCTCGGTCGGTGGCGCCTGACCTCCAAGCAGGGCCACGGCGCCCCGAACCCGTCCTGGATCCCGGTCGCGAACCAGGTGGTCCGGCGGATGGCCAAACTCATGCGCGGGACGCCGGGCGGCACCATCGGCGAGCCGTTCAACGTGCCGATGACCGCGCACTTCATCGGCGGCTGTGCGATCGGCGACTCCGCGGACACCGGCGTGGTCGACCCGTACCACCGCGTCTACGGGTACGACGGCCTGCACATCCTGGACGGGTCGACGATCTCGGCGAACCTGGGCGTCAACCCGTCGCTGACGATCACGGCCCAGGCGGAGCGGGCCCTGGCGTTCTGGCCGAACAAGGGTGAGGTCGACGCCCGCCCGGCCCTCGGATCGTCGTACCGGCGGATCCAGCCGGTGCGGCCGGCGCATCCCGTCGTACCGGCTGATGCGCCCGGGGCCTTGCTGTTGCCGATCGTACCGAAGCAGGCTGTGACGGAGTCGTAACGTAACGATAATACTTCGGACAGTGATCAGGTGAAATGAGAAACCTCAGCACTTGTGTGGCTGCTGAGGTTTGTGGGGCATTTCGGAAAAGGCCCAGAAAAGGGAGCAGGTCCCTCGGGAACGTTTCCGCCCAAATCGTTTCCCGAGGGACCCACTCAAGCCGGGGTGAGGCGCCCGGCGCTTTGGGATCGGGTCACCAACCACAGCTGGCGACCCGAGCTCTTGGTACCCCACTCTACATCCGATTCCAGGAGTTTCGAGCTCTTGCGAGTGGTTGTGACCACTCTGCGTGCTGATCGTGATGATCGGCTTTTCGTCGCTGCCTGTAATCGAGTGGCGGTCTTCCTTGCGGTAACCGCCTCTGTACACATCAACGAGCCCTTCTACGGGGGGTTACGAGGTTCGGTAGAAAAATCCAAAAAGTTTCCCCGAGTGTGCGGAGAGTGGCTGAGGCAGGTCGCCCCCAGGTGTTTCACGTGACGCCCACCGCAGAGACGGCGTACCGCGCTGTCCTAGGGTGTGCCTGGCGATTCCCCGCCTACTGCGCGGCACTCGGCACGGCACCTCGCCGCACTGGCGCAAAGGCCACGATGCGCCGCATCGAGACCTTCGCTCCAGCACGCCGATGCACCGCACCGAGGACCTGCTCGCTACGGCGCGGAATCGCCAGGCACACCCTTACTGTGAGCCGACCGTTCGATGAGGCAGGGAGAACCATGGGCGACATCCTGGACGTGGCACGTGAGCAGGTTCTGGAACAGGGCGTCGGACTGACCCAGGAACAACTGGTCGAGGTTCTCCGATCGCCCGACGACCGGCTGCCCGAGCTGCTCGCACTGGCCCACGAGGTACGGGTGAAGTGGTGCGGCGAGGAGGTCGAGGTCGAGGGCATCATCTCGCTGAAGACCGGCGGCTGCCCGGAGGATTGTCACTTCTGCTCGCAGTCCGGCCAGTTCACCTCGCCGGTGCGCTCGGTCTGGCTGAACATCCCGGAGCTGGTCGAGGCGGCCAAGGAGACCGCGAAGACCGGTGCGACCGAGTTCTGCATCGTGGCCGCCGTCCGCGGCCCGGACGAGCGGCTGATGTCGCAGGTGAAGGCCGGCATCGAGGCGATCAACGCCGAGGTCGACATCAACATCGCCTGCTCGCTCGGCATGCTGACGCAGGAGCAGGTGGACGAGCTCAAGGCGATGGGCGTGCACCGCTACAACCACAACCTCGAGTCGGCCCGCTCGTACTTCGGCGACGTCGTCACCACCCACTCCTTCGAGGAGCGCTGGGACACCTGCCTGATGATCAGGGAGTCCGGCATGGAGCTGTGCTGCGGCGGTCTGGTCGGGATGGGCGAGACGCTGGAGCAGCGCGCCGAACTGGCCTCGCAGCTGGCCGAGCTGGACCCGCACGAGGTGCCGCTGAACTTCCTCAACCCGCGCCCGGGGACGCCGTTCGGCGACATGGAGGTGATGGCCGGCAAGGACGCGCTGCGGACCATCGCCGCGTTCCGGCTCGCGATGCCGCGCACGGTCCTGCGGTACGCCGGCGGCCGCGAGCTCACCCTGGGAGATCTGGGCACCCGCGACGGTCTGCTCGGTGGGATCAACGCCGTCATCGTCGGCAACTACCTGACCACGCTGGGCCGCCCGGCGACCGCGGACCTCGACCTGCTGGCCGAGCTGAAGATGCCGGTCAAGGAGCTCCAGAAGACGCTATGACCACACTCGTTTACTGCGGACGCTGCGGCCGGGGGACCGCCGACGGAGACCACGACGCCTGCCGCCAGGCGCTGGCACTGGAGCCACCGCGGTACTGCGACCAGTGCCGCCGACGCATGGTCGTCCAGGTCCACCCGATGGGCTGGACCGCCAGATGCTCCGTGCACGGTGAGGTCTCGTCTTGATGTCTGGCATGTTGGAGCGTGACGCGGAGCTGTTGTGGCATCCGTACTCCTCGTTGACCGAGCCCTCGCCGGTTCGACTGGTCCGCGGTGCGTCCGGTGTACGTCTGCATCTGGATGACGGGGACGGTGGCAGCGTCGAGGCGATCGATGCGATGGCGTCCTGGTGGTGCATGATCCACGGCTACCGCAACCCGGTGCTGGATGCCGCGGTGAAGCGCCAGGTGGACGACTTCAGCCATGTGATGTTCGGTGGGCTGACCCACGAGCCGGCGATCCGGCTGGCCGAGCGGCTGGTGGAGATCAGCCCCGACCCGTTGCGGCACGTCTTCTTCTGCGACTCGGGCTCGGTGTCGGTCGAGGTCGCGATCAAGCTCGCGCTCCAGTACCAGGTTGCCCGAGGCAACAACGGGCGGACCCGGATGCTGACCGTCCGCGGCGGGTACCACGGCGACACGTTCGCACCGATGAGCGTCTGCGATCCGGTGAACGGGATGCACTCGCTGTTCACCGGCGCGCTGAAGGAGCAGGTGTTCGGCCCGCAGCCGCCGGCCGGGTTCGACCGCCCGGACGACGATCCGGAGTTCCTGGCCTGGGCCGCGTCCGTGTCGGCGTTGGCGGAGCGGCATGCTTCTGAGATCGCCGGCATCATCGTCGAGCCGATCCTGCAGGGTGCGGGTGGCATGTATCCGTACAGCCCGGCCTGCCTGCGGCTGCTGCGTGAGCTCGCCGACCGGCACGGGTTCCTGCTGATCCTGGACGAGATCGCCACCGGCTTCGGCCGGACCGGCACGCTCTTCGCCTCCGAACACGCGGGCATCGACCCGGACATCCTCTGCGTCGGCAAGGCATTGACCGGCGGTTACCTGTCCTTGGCGGCCACGTTGTGTACGACGGACGTCGCGCACGCGGTGTCGAACGGACCCGGTGGTGCGCTGATGCACGGCCCGACCTTCATGGCGAACCCGCTGGCCTGCTCGGCCGCCCTCGCGTCGATCGACCTCCTGCTGTCCCAGGACTGGGCCGGCCGGGTCGCTCAGATCTCCGCAGGGCTGTCCGCCGGGCTCGCACCGGCGGCCTCGCTGCCTGGGGTCAAGGACGTCCGCGTGATCGGCGCGGTCGGCGTCGTGCAACTGGGTGGGCCGGTCGACCTGCCGCGGATGACCGAAGCGGCGCTGCGGCGCGGCGTGTGGGTGCGGCCGTTCCGCGATCTCGTCTACACGATGCCGCCGTACGTGTGCACCGACGAGGACATCGCGACGATCGCGGCAGCGATCACCGGGGCAGTGGAGGAGGTCGGCTGATGCTCCAGGACTGGCTCGGCCCGAAGGCCGCAGCGTTGGAGGCTCGCGGTCTGACGCGCCGGCTCCGGGCACGTGCTGCCGACGAGCGGCTGATCGATCTCGCGGGCAATGACTATCTCGGCCTGGCGTCCGATCCGCGCGTGATCGAGGCCGCGGCCGACGCCGTCTGCCAATGGGGGACTGGATCGACCGCGTCCCGCTTGGTCACCGGTACGACGGCCTTGCACGAGGAACTCGAGTCGTCCCTGGCGGCATACGTCGGCCAGGAGACGGCACTCGTGTTCTCGTCGGGCTATCTCGCCAACCTCGGTGTGGTCACGGCACTCGGTGGTCCGGGCACGCTCGTGGTGTCGGACGACCATGTGCATGCGTCGCTCATCGATGGGAGCCGTCTGTCGCGGTCACGGGTCGAAGTCGTTCCGCACAACGATGTGGACGCGGTTGACAAGGTGCTTGCCGAGCGCAACGAACCGCATGCGCTGGTGCTGACCGAGTCGGTTTTCAGTGTGCTCAGTGATGAGGCGCCGCTGATCGAGTTGGCCGCGGTTGCTCGTGAGCAGGACGCCGTACTGCTGGTGGATGAGGCGCATGGGCTCGGGGTGACCGGTGGCGGTCGTGGTTCGGTACATGCGGCTGGGTTGGCTGGTCTGGAGCATGTGATCGTCACGATGACGCTGTCCAAGGCGCTGGCCGCGCAAGGGGGCGTCGTACTTGGGCCGGCGCTTCTTCGCGATCATTTGATCAACCGGTCGCGGCCGTTCATCTACGACACGGGTCTGAATCCGGCGGCGTGTGCTGCTGCGCTTGCTGCTCTCTGGGTGCTTCAGGACGAGCCTGAGCGGCCGGCCGCGATCCACTCTGCTGCGGCCCGATTGGCGTCGGCTTGTGGTGTGCCATCTTCGTCCGGTGCGGTCGTGTCGGTCCCGATGCCCGGTCCGCGTGAGGCGGTCCGTGCCGCCGAGCTCTGTCTGGAGAACGGCGTACGCGTCGGGAGTTTCCGGCCGCCGTCAGTCCCCGACGGCATCAGCCGCCTGCGCCTCACGGCTCACGCCGGCTTGTCCGACGAGGACCTGGACCGAGCTTGCGCCGTCATCGTCGCCGCGATCGGCGAGGTCTCATGATCATCCTCGTTACCGGCACCGACACCGAGGTAGGCAAGACCATCGCCACCGCGGCTCTTGCGGTCCACCACGCGGGTGGTGAAGGGGATCGGCGGGGGGCTGTCGCGGTGGTCAAGCCGGCTCAGACCGGTGTGGGCGCCGACGAACCCGGTGACTTGGCTGAGGTCAGTCGGCTGACCGGGCTGACTGAGTTGCACGAAGGTGTCCGCCTGCGCGATCCGCTCGCTCCCACGACAGCAGCCCGCCGCGCCGAGGTGCCCCTCCCATCCGTGGAGTCGCAGGCCAAGTTCATCGACGACGTCGCCCGCTCGCACGACACCGTGCTGGTGGAAGGCGCCGGCGGTCTGCTGGTCGGCCTCGACGGGGACGGGAACGACCTGTCCGACCTGGCGACCCACCTCACCACACCGTTCACGTTTGTCGTGGTTGTTCGCTCCGGTCTGGGCACGCTGAACCACACCGGTCTGACGGTCGAGGCGCTCCGGAGCCGGAACCTCCCCATCGAAGGGCTGATCATCGGGTCCTGGCCTGCAGAGCCTGATCTGGCTGAGCAGTGCAACCTGGAGGACCTTCCGGTCACCACCGGGGTGCCAGTGATCGCGCGAATTCCGGCTGGTGCGGGCCGACTGGACCGGGCTGCGTTCTTGGCCGCGGCGCCCGGCTGGTTCGGATGAGCGGTTGCCCGGCGCGGTACGACGAGGCGCTCGGGTATTGGGTTGTCGACAATCCTACTGAGGCGCGTAAGGTGATGCTGGATCCGGCGACGTTCCGGCCGGACGACGCCGTACTGGCTCACACACCGCTTTCCGTGAAGGCGTTGCGGGTGCTGTCGGCGGTCGGGTTTGCGCTGCCTCCGACGTTGGCGAACAACGCGGGAGAGTCGCACCGACCGATCCGGGCCGCGGTCGCCCGCTTCTTCAGCCCGGCACGAGTGGCCGCCGTCGAGCCCCTCGCCCGAGAGCTGACGGCTGCGCGGGTGGCTGCTGCGACGGCCGCCCTCGCTGAGGGCGAGCAAGTGGACCTCGTGCAGGCAATCGCCGCGGAGCCGCCCGCCCTGGTCGTGCTCGACATGCTCGGGCTGGCGGATGTCGACGTACCGGCGTTGAAGGCATGGAGTCTGGATTCACTGGAGCTGTTCTGGGGTTGGCCCGACGAGGATCGGCAGTTGGAGCTCGCGCACAGTGCCGCGGAGTTCTACGGCTGGCTGAGGAAGCGGGTTGTCCAGGCGACTGAGGACGACCTGTTCGGCGTACTGGTCGGGCTGGGGCTGACCGATGAGGAGGTGTGCGCGGTCGCGTACTTCCTGCTGATCGCGGGTCAGGAGACCACCACCCAACTGATCTCCACTGCCTTCCACCGGTCCATCGGTGGCCCGGTCACGGACGTCGAGGATGTGTTGCGGGAGGCGTCGTCGGTGCCGACGTGGCGGCGGGTCACCTCCAGGCCTGCGGTGATCGGTGACGTTGAGGTTCCGGCGGGAGCGCCGGTGTTGCTGGGGCTGACGGGACACGGCGGGCCGGCGGATCTGGCGTTCGGGGTCGGGATCCACCGGTGCCTGGGGGCCGGGCTGGCTCGGCTGGAGGCGAGGGTGGCGCTGGAGTGTGCGGCGGACCTGCTGGCCACGGTCAGGCTGGTGGAGGAGCCGCCGATGATCGAGCTGCTGTCGTTCCGCGCGCCGAAACGGTTGCTGGTCGGATTACAGCCCGGCTGACCTGCACCGATACCCTTTGCAGGTGACCCGGGAAATTGCACAGCATGAGTTGGTCCTGGTCGTCGACTTCGGAGCGCAGTACGCGCAGTTGATCGCGCGCCGGGTCCGCGAGGCCAAGGTGTACTCCGAGATCGTGCCGCACTCGATGCCGGTCGAGGAGATGCTGGCGCGCGGGCCGAAAGCGATCATCCTGTCGGGCGGTCCCCAGTCGGTGTACGCCGAGGGCGCGCCGCGGGTCGAGTCCGGGCTGTTCGAGGCCGGCGTACCGGCGTTCGGGATCTGCTACGGCTTCCAGGCGATGGCGCAGACGCTCGGCGGCGAGGTACGCCGGACCGGGCTGCGCGAGTTCGGCCGTACGCCGGTGACGGTCAGCTCGGCCGGGACACTGCTGGCCGGGATCCCCGAGGACCTCAACGTCTGGATGTCCCACGGTGACGCGGTGCACGCGCCGCCTGCCGGCTTCGCCGTACTCGCGGCGTCCGGCGGCGCGCCGGTGGCGGCGTTCGAAGACCTGGACCGGCGGCTGGCCGGCGTGCAGTGGCACCCGGAGGTGCTGCACTCGCAGGCCGGGCAGGCGGTGCTGGAGCACTTCCTCTACGACATCGCGGGCTGCTCGGGCGACTGGACCACGACGAACGTCGTCGACGAGCAGGTCGAGCTGATCCGGCAGCAGGTCGGTGACAAGCAGGTGCTCTGCGCGCTGTCCGGCGGTGTCGACTCCGCCGTCGCCGCGGCCCTGGTTCACAAGGCGATCGGCGACCAGCTGACCTGCGTGTACGTCGACCACGGCCTGCAGCGGTCGGGCGAGTCGGAGCAGATCGAGAAGGACTTCGTCGCCGCGACCGGGATCCGGCTCGAGGTGGTCGACGCCGAGGACCAGTTCCTGTCGGCGCTCGCCGGGGTGACCGACCCGGAGCAGAAGCGCAAGATCGTCGGCCGTGAGTTCATCCGGACCTTCGAGGCGACCGCGCGCAAGGTGGACGCCGAGCGGCACATCGAGTTCCTGGTCCAGGGCACGCTCTACCCGGACGTGGTGGAGTCCGGCGGCGGCGCGGGTGCGGCGAACATCAAGTCGCACCACAACGTCGGCGGTCTGCCCGACGACCTGCAGTTCAGCCTGATCGAGCCGCTGCGGACGTTGTTCAAGGACGAGGTTCGTGAGCTCGGCCTGGCCGTCGGTCTGCCCGAGACCATGGTCTACCGGCACCCGTTCCCAGGCCCCGGCCTGAGCATCCGGATCATCGGCGAGGTCACCAAGGAGCGCCTGGACATCCTGCGCGCCGCGGACCTGATCGCCCGCACCGAGCTGACCGCGGCCGGCCTGGACCGCGACATCTGGCAGTTCCCGGTGGTGCTGCTGGCCGACGTTCACTCGGTCGGTGTCCAGGGCGACGGCCGGACGTACGGCCACCCCGTCGTACTGCGTCCCGTCACCAGCGAGGACGCGATGACGGCCGACTGGGCCCGGCTTCCGTACGACGTACTGGAGCGGATCTCGACCCGGATCACCAACGAGGTGGACGAGATCAACCGCGTCACCGTCGACATCACCAGCAAGCCGCCGGGCACCATCGAGTGGGAGTGACCCCAGAGGCTCACTCCCAGCCCCCCGCCTACTGCGCGGCACTCGGCACGGCACCTCGCCGCACGTGAGCAAAGGCCACGATGCTCCGCATCGAGACCTTCGCTCCCGCACGCCGATGCACCGCACCGAGCACCTGCTCGCTACGCCGTGGGGCTGAGAGTGACCCTCCGGCCGCAATACTGGCGCGATGAGCGAAGGGGTGGGAGATCCGCGTCTGGCGGCCGAGGGTGAACTGAGCCTGGCCCGGCTGGCGTTGGACGACAACGAGGTCGGGCACGCGGCCGACCATGTGGCGACCGCGCTGGCGACGTCACCGTCGCTGCCGGACGCGCATGCAGTTCTGGTGACCTTGCTGACCCATCCTGAGGGCGGCGTCGACCTGTGGACGCTGGACGGCGACGTGTACGTCGGCACTGCGGTGGCTCGGGCGCACGCGCTCGCCTTCCGCGGTGAGTACGCCGAAGCCCTCAGCCTGCTGGTCTCGGTCCAGGGGCACGAACCGGGCATGGCCTGGGCCGACGTGCCGTGGGTGCTCGACTCCGAGCTGGCCGCCAAACTCGATCCGGACGAACTGCTGAACGTTCTTGTCCAGCTGCTCAAGGCCGTCCCCGATCCGTGCCCGGAGGAGTTGGCTCCGGCATTCGCGCCGTACGTCCAGCTGGTGCGGAACCTCGTCGCCGAGCATCCGGCCTCCGGGAACCTGCTCTGGCTGGCGTCGGTCCTGACCCGGCGACTCGGATTGCTCGACGAGGCAACGTCGTACGCGATCGAATCGGAACGGGTCGAACCGACCGACCGCGCGGCCATTGCGGTCGGCTACGCGCTGCGGAGCCAGGGTCGCACCGATGAGGCGCTGGCCGCGTTCGAACGTGCACTCAGCTATCAGCCCCGCAACGTCGCGGTGTACGCCGACATCGCCGGGATGCTGGGCGATGCCGGCCGGCTGGACGAGGGGATCTCGTGGGCCGAACGGAGCCTCGCGCTCGACCCGGTCCACGACTGTTCATTGGTCGAGCGGCACAGCCTGCTGTTCCGGCGGGACGGTGCTGTCGACGACCTCGTCGCGATCGCCGACCTGCTCCGCTCGGCGGAGCCTGGCAGCCACGAAAAGCAGCACGCCGCGGGCGAGTTGAACGACCGGTCACGGCAGGTCTGGCTCGGCGGCATCCCGGACCCGACCGAGGCTGTGATCAACGTCCTCGACCAATTGCTGGCTGCCGAGAACGTGAGTGCGGGTGGCGCCACGCTGACGGTGTCCGCGCTCGAGCCGCCGAGTGCCTTGCTCGCGTTCGGCCTGGCGGTGCCGGGCTCCGAGGTGACGGTCAGCGAGATCCTGCCGCCGGATCCGCGACTTCCGGTGTCCCTGCGGGGATCGCAGTCTCGGCCGGTCGAGACCGTCGTCTGGCAGTACGACGGCAGCGTCGCGCGACCCGCGGTCGCTCCGCCAAGTGCGGAAGGTGTTGCGGCGGTTGCTCGCGTTGCCGACTTCGGCGAGTCATCCGGCGTCAGGGCTCGTTCAGTGTGGGCGAGCGTGCCGGCTGCCTACGGACCATGCGGTGCTGTTGGCGAGCACTCCGTTGGAAGACCTGCTGGGCGTCTTGGTGCATCCGCCGGCGTCGCCGACCGGAGCGGCGGGGGACTGGCCGGGGTGGATCCGGACCGTGCAGACGTGGGCCTGTCTGGGGATCGCTCATCACCGGACCGACCAGCCGTGGGCGGAATCGGTGCGGCGGCAGGTGCTGGCTGACCTTGCTTATGGACCGGAGGACTGGATCACCGAGTCGGCTTTGTTCGCGTTGGCGACGACCGCTTGGGTCGATCCGTCGGCGCGGGCTGACGTCGCCGAGTTGATGGGGTGGCGATTGCTGGCTGCGGTTGAGGCG
Organism: Kribbella pittospori; assembly: GCF_004331465.1. Taxonomy (GTDB): domain Bacteria; phylum Actinomycetota; class Actinomycetes; order Propionibacteriales; family Kribbellaceae; genus Kribbella; species Kribbella pittospori. Next base: position 200,839 of record NZ_SJKB01000008.1, on the reverse strand, counting down.
CAGCGGGAGCGGCCGGTGACGATCCTCGGATCGCTTGCGACTGTCACGTTGGCCACGCCTGGTCTCAACCCCGACGTGGCGGGGCTGGCCCGCGACATCCTCACTGCGGACGACGACGTTTCTGAAGAGCAGCCGGCTGAGCCTGAGCTGCCCAAGAAGAGGCGGGGGATCTTCCGCCGCCGCTGACTCCCGGCGCTGCGTCAGCTCTCGAGGGCCGTCGCTTGGATTCCGTCCAGGAGGCGGTCGAGGCCGTAGCGGTACGACTCCGTGGCGGCCTCGCGGGTGGTGCCCTGGTAGCCGTTCGCGTTCCAGATCGTCGTCATCGCGGGGTGCTGGTCGACGTCGAAGTACGTCTCCCACAGGTCGTTGCGCTCGTACCACCACGCGTCGTTCGTCTGACCGGTCGACTGCTCGATCAGTTCGCTCTCCGCCTCCAGCCCGGCGGCCGAGTCGACGTACGTCGTGATGGCGAGCGCGGCCAGGTTGGTCCCGCGGGGTGTGAGTCCGATCTCCAGCAGCGCGGACAGCAGGTACTCACGGCCGGCCAGCATGCCCGGGCCTACGGGCGGTCGGATTGTCGACACCTGCGACAGCCACGGGTGGCGCTGGAACATCGCGCGCGTCTGATCCGAATAGATCTCCACTTGCTCGCGCCAGTCGTCCGGTCTGGGCGCGCCGGGGCCGGGGAGCTCGCGTTCACCCAGCACTTGGTCGACCATCAGGTCGAGTAGCTCCTCCTTCGAGGGCACGTACGTGTAGAGCGTCATCGTGCCGACGGTGAGCTCCTTCGCGACCCCGCCCATCGAAGCGGCGGCCAGACCTTGCGTGTCCGCCAGCCGGATCCCCGCCGCGACGACTCCGTTCACGTCCAGCGAAGGCCGTCGCCCGGCACCGCGTCCGCGCAGGACGGTCGGCTGCTCGTCATCTGCGGTGGGTTTGCGGTGATTCCGCCACAGCAGCGCCAGGGTCCGCTCTGGCTGTCCCTCACCGCTCCGCCGCTCCGTCACAGGCCAACCATAGGCGCTCCGCACAATTCTCGTATACCCTACGGGAATTAGGTTCCGAGGTGAGGAGATCACCATGACCATCCTGGTGACTGGCGCGACCGGGAGCGTCGGGCGGCTGCTCGTGGACGAACTGGTGACGGCCGGTGCTCCGGTGCGAGCGCTCACCAACTATCCGGCCCGGGCCTCGCTGCCCGATGGGGTCGAGGTCGCTCACGGCTATCTGGGGAAGCCGGCGACATTGCCTGCCGCGCTGGCCGGTGTCGGCACCGTGTACCTCGCGCCGCTTCCGGCGTACGTCGACGATTTCGTCCGGTGCGCGCAGGACGCCGGCGTACGGCGGGTCGTCGTACTGTCCGGTGAACCCGCGGAGTACGAGGCGCAGAGGGATCCGTCGACGTGGCACTACTACCGGATTGAGCGCGCGATCGAGGCGGCCGGCTTCGAGTGGACGTTCCTGCGGCCCGGCCAGTTCATGAACAACACGCTCGACTGGGCCGAGTCGATCAAGACCTCAGGCGTGGTCCGAACGCCGTACGCCGGTGCAGTCCAGACCCCGATCGACCTCGGCGACATCGCCGCGGTCGCCCGCGTCGTACTCCTGGACGAGACCTACACCGGCCAGAAACTCATGATGAGCGGACCCGAAGGTCTGACCGCCCCCGAGCAGGTCTCGCACATCGCGGCCGCGATCGGTCGAGAACTCAAATACGAGGAGCTAACCCCGCAGGCCTACCTCGACCGACTAGCTCCCCTGATCGGCCTCGACACAGCCCAATGGCTCCTAGACGGCTTCCGCCTGATGGCCGAACACCCCATGACCCCCGAACCCACAGTCCCCCAACTCCTAGCCCGCCCCGCCCGCACCTACCAAGAGTGGGCCGTGGTGAACGCCAACCACTTCCGCTGAACCCGCCCCACGCGGCGCCCACGCGCCGTCCTCCGCCCGCTCGCGCCCCCCGCGCGACCGCTACGCACGCACTCCTGCCGTCGCGTGCTCGCCGCCGCTCCCACCCGCCCAGCCGTGAATGCGCCGTCCTCCTGCGTCGCCCGGTTGGTCGACGGCCCCGCGGAGTCGCCTGGACGTGATACCTCGGCGCACCGCGGATCGGGCCTGTGCCGTCGTCGTGTGGACGCGTTCGTCGAGTCGTGGATCGAGGTCCACTAACTTGCCTAATCCGCACAGAAGTCCACGACTCGGTGGCGATGCGAGGCGAAGATGAGTCACAGCACGCGTCGGACTCCCGCCCGGTCCGCGGCTGTAGTCGATCAGCTGACGGCAGATATCCGCCGATCAGGCGTGCGTGGCGTACTTGGCGGGCGGATCATGAAGACGTCGACCGGGTCCTCGGATTCCAGGACGAATCCGTGGCGCTCGTAGAGGCGACGCGCATTGCTGCCCTGCAAGACATTCAGAGCCACGGTCGCGCCCTGGGCGTCGGCCTGCTCCAGTGCCGTGCGCAGGACTACGGATCCGAGCCCTCGGCCCTGGAGGCGCGGAGCGAGATAGAAGTGCTCGAGCCATAACCGGTCTTCGGCGGGCCGGATCGTGATGCATCCAGCGAGTTCATCGTCGACCATGATGATCGACGTGTGCTGCTCGGAGAACGAGTCACGAAAGCGCTGTCGAACCCGGTACTCGTCGTAGCGCCCGAGGCGTTCCAGGTCCGGACGCATCACCTCGGCCCGCAACTCGGCGATCACTTCGACGTCCTCAACCGCCGCAGGCCGCAACAGCCAGCCCGCAACGTCCGCCAACGCGCCCTGACCAGCCGGCGCGTCCGACCGCACTCCAACCGCCATCGCCTCACCATCCACGGCCGAAGTATCTCAATCGGCCCGCGACGAACAGGCGCACGGCCACACTCCGGGATGGCTAGAACAGCGCCTCCTGCTGGCCGTCTGATCGTTTGGCGGTACGCCGGGGTGGGCGGCTCGACTCGTGGGATCGGTGGCTCGAGCTACGGCCGAAGCCGTGCTTGTTGAGCAGGGGACGGACCTTGGACTCGAAGGCGTTGCGGTAGCTCGGGGATGCGTTGGTGCCGTGGCCGTACAGGGATTCGTAGCGGCCGACCAGCTCGGGATGCTCCCGCGCCAGCCAGCCCATGAACCACTCTTTCACCCCAGGTCGGAGGTGAAGGACGAGCGGAGTGACGCCGGTCGCGCCGGCCGAGGCGAGCTCAGCGAACAGCTGATCCAACTGCTCAGCCGAGTCCGTCAGCCACGGCAGCACCGGCGCGACCATCACGCCACACGGCAGGCCGGCCTCGCGCACCGCACGGATCAGGTCGAGTCGCCCACGCACCGACGGTACGCCGGGCTCGAGCGTCTTCCGCAGGTCTTCATCCAGCAACGCCAGGGAGATCGCGACGCCGACGTGAACCTGCTCGGCGACCGCTGTCAGGAGATCGAGGTCGCGCCGCAGCAGCGTGCCCTTGGTCAGCACGGACAACGGCGTACCCGAACCTGCGAGCGCCTCGATGATCCCGGGCATCAACCGGTATCGGCCCTCGGCGCGTTGGTACGGGTCAGTATTGGTGCCTAGGGCAACTGCCTCGTGTGTCCACGATGGTCGCGCGAGTTCGCGCCGCAGTACGTCGGCGACGTTCGTCTTCACCACGATCTGCTGATCGAAGTCCTCGCCCTGATCGAGCTCCAGATACTGATGTGTCGGCCGGGCGAAGCAGTACCGGCAGGCGTGCGTGCAGCCGCGGTACGGATTGATTGTCCAGTTGAACGGCAGCATCGTCCCGGGAACCGAGTTCAGCGCGGACCGCGCTAGCACCTCATGGAACGTGATCCCGCGGAACTCCGGCGTCGTCACCGACCGAACCAGACCCGCGATCGACCCGAGCCCCGGCAACGTCCCCGGAGTCTCCACATCGATTTGCTGACCTGCCCACCTCATGCACTACAGTCGAACACATGTTCGCCACGAAGTCCAACCCCGCATCTACTCGCCCGATGGGGAGCGCTACTCGAGGCCGATCTCGCCCGGCGCTCTCTTCGTCAACGCGACCACGGTCTCGGCGTTCGTCCGTACCTCGTCCCAGCGGCGCTGGAAGGTGCAGTAGGCGATGGCATCGAGACCGATATGGATGAGGTACGCGTGCAGCCGCTCGCGGAGGTTGATCGGGAGCGGTCCGTTGGCCCGCCAGTGGGCGAGCAGGGCGGCGTTGATGTCGATGGGGCGCCAGTCTGGGTACCACGGCCACCAGTAGATGAGCCAGGCGGCGTCGTACAGACTGTCGCCGTACATCGCGTTGCCCCAGTCCAGCACCGCACTGACGTTGCCGCCGGCAACAAGCACGTTGCCGCTGAGCAAGTCGCCGTGAATCATGCGCCGCTCGGCAGGAAGGTACGGCGCAAGTGTGCCGATCGCGGCCAGTCCGGCCTCGACCGGCTCCAGTCCGATCTCGGAGCCGGCCAACGCTGCCCGCCAGCCAGGCACCCGCGCAGTCTCGGTGCCGATGGCCAGCAGCGCGTCCACCCAGGACCTATACGGTGCCCGCCGATCAGCTGCCCAGATGCCGTAGCCCGTGGTACCTGCGAGATCGATCCTGCCGATGTCGTCGATCGCGGCCAGCAAGCGCGGAAGCGCTTGTGCCACGTCGCCGGCGGACAGGTCATCGAACCCGATCCCGTGCGCCCGTGCCGAGATCGCGTAATGCCAGCCCTCAACCATCCCTCTCGCCACCACGGCCGGAACAGGCAGACCAGACCCGGCAAGCCCCGCGACAACCTCATCCTTCGCAAAGTCCGTCCCGTAGGCGCCAATACGCAGCACCACTTCCGCGCCGTCAACAGCCAACGCAAACGCCTGAGACCAAGCCCCCGACGCGAGCGGCACAGGCTCGGTCGCACGCTCCCCGAACGTCGCCCGCACCAACCGCCGAGCAACCTCCGGCAACGCAGCGGCGGATTCGGCAGGCATCCCCGAGATGCTAACAATCGACCGCGGTGGTTGACGCCCAAGCGTGTGCCTGTTGTGCGCGCACTCGTGCGCAGCGGGCTGGGGAACCACGCACTGACCGAGCGACCATCACCAACCCATCCGTCCCACCAGACCCGACCCGTTCACGACGTGCTGCGAGCGTGTGAGCACCGCCACCAAGCACCCACACGACCGGTGTCGCCGACGTGCCGTCTACCCCCGGTGCACGGTGTGCTGCGAATGCTTGGGTCACCGCCACCAAGCAGCTCACACGGCCAGCGTCCCCGCCGCGCAATCCACCCCCAGGTGTACGGTGCGCTGAGGATCCACAGTCCGGCGACTCCACGGTGTGGTTGGCATCCCCGCGGCGCAGGAGCACGGAACGAGCAAGGAACACGGCGCCTGGGGCTGAACCCCAACCGCCGCCATCACCGCATCCACAGCTGACCTTCGTCCCCGGTGGGCTGAGAAATGCATGGGTTGGCGTGACCACCCCGCAGTCACAAGCCGCGCGACGCAGGAGTCCGGCGCGAGCAAGGAACGGGGCGGGTGGGAGCGGTTGCGAGCACACGACGGCAGGAGCGCGCGTGGGGGCCACCCACCCAAACCACAACGCACTTCCGGTGCTCGGTCAGCCGGAGGTGCGCGTGGGGACTACTACGGGACGGTGAGGATTTCGGGGCCGGATTCGGTGATTGCGACGGTGTGTTCGGCGTGGGCTCCTCGGGTTTGGTCCGCGGAGCGGAGGGTCCAGCCGTCTTCGTCGATGACGTAGGTGGTGCCGGGGCCGGACCAGAACCAGGGTTCGATGGCGAACACGTGGCCGGCGCGGAGTTTGAGGCCTCGGCCGGGGCGGCCGCCGTTGGGGATGTGGGGGTCTTCGTGCATGCGGCGGCCGATGCCGTGGCCGCCGAAGTCGAGGTTGGTGCCGAGGTTGGCGGCGCGGCCGATGCGGCCGATGGCGGCGCCCACGTCGCCGAGGCGGTTGCCGGGGACGGCGGCGGCGATGCCGGCTGCGAGGGCGTGTTCGGTGGTGGCGATGAGTTCGAGGTCTTCGGGTCGCGGTGTGCCGACGCAGAAGCTGGTGGCGGCGTCGGCGCACCAGCCTTCGATCGAGGCGCCGCAGTCGACGTTCAGGAGGTCACCGTCGGCGAGTTTGAGGTCGCTCGGGAGTCCGTGCAGTACGGCGTCGTTGACCGACGTACAGATGACGCCGCTGAACGGGCTACCGGCGAACCCGGGCTGGTACCCCTCGAACAGCGACACCGCCCCGGCGGATCGCAGTACGTCGCGTGCCACGTCGTCGAGTTCGCGCAGTGAGACCCCGACCGCGGCCTCTTTCTTCACTGCGGCGAGCGCGTTCGCGACGACCCGGCCGGCCGCGCGCATGTGTTCGATCTCCGCGGGCGTCTTCAGCTCGACCATCGAATGCTTCCTTCGTCTTCCCGGATAGTTATACCGGTACTATTATCACGCTTATGGTCCGACCACCTCTCTCCAGCTGGGATCGCGAACGCGGCCGGCAGCTCGGCCGCCTGCTCCGCGAAGCCAGAGGCGAGCGCAGCATGGTCGACGTCGCGGCGGCCTGCGGGGTCTCCGTCGATACTCTCCGCAAGATCGAGACCGGCCGGATCCCGACGCCGGCTCTCTTCACGGTCGCCGCGGTCGCGGCCACCCTCGACCTGTCGCTCGACGCCCTCGTCGGCGCCTGCCAGGACAACCCGGCGGCCGAGGCCGATCGCCCGGACAGCAAGAACCTGATCGCCTAGATCCAGCGGCACCTGACGCCCGGACATGACGTAGAACACGATCGAGCCACCGCGGCAACCAAACCTGGGGTGGGGGCGTCTCCTGTCCGACTGGGGTTGAGGGCTTGGGGGTTGCGATGGCGGTACGACGGCGGACGGTGCTCGGCGCGATGCTGGCCGGGGCGGGAGCGGTCGCAACGGGGGGCTGCATCGCCGACACGGCCGCCGACACAGGCAACGGTCAAGCTGGCAACAGCCAAGGCAGCGGCGAAGGCAACGGTCAAGGCAAGAGCAGCGGCGTCGAAGCACCGCCACAGAAGCCGAAGCCAGCAAACGGACCCGACCGGATCACCCTGGTCGCAACAGGCGACGTACTGCTGCACGAGCGCCTCTGGACAACAGCCCGCCGCGACGGCCGAGACGGCGCATGGGACTTCGCCCCGCTGATGGGCAGCGTCAAGCCTCTCGTCCAACAGGCCGACATCGCGGTCGCGCACCTCGAGACGCCACTAGCGCCGCTCGGCGGCCCGTACCACGGCTACCCACTCTTCCAAGGCCCGCCGCAGATGGCCGCCGCCCTCAAGCAGACCGGGTACGACGTCTGCACCACAGCCAGCAATCACAGCTTCGACGGCGGTGCCGCCGGGGTGGATCGCACCCTGAAGACCCTCGAACAGGCCGGTCTCAAGCACGCCGGCACCGCCCGAAGCCGGGCCGAGGCTGAGATCCCCACGATTATTGACGTACATGGCGTGAAGATCGCGTTCCTGAGCTTCACGTTCGGCTTCAACGGCCTGCCGTACCCGAACGGCGAGACCTGGCGGGCGGGCAAGATCAGCGTTCCCGCGATCAGGCTGCGGGCCCAGGACGCCCGCGAGCGCGGCGCCGAGATCGTCGTGGTCAGCTGCCACTGGGGTACGGAGTACTCGCCGAAGCTCAACGATCAGCAGCGCGAGATCGCGCCGCAACTGCTTTCCGACAGCAACATCGATCTGCTGATCGGTCATCACGCTCACGTGGTGCAGCCGATGGAGCAGCAGAACGGCAAGTGGGTCGCGTACGGCCTCGGCAACCTGGTCGCAGCGCATCGCGAACCCAACAGCACCAAAGCCGAAGGCCTCCTGGTCCGCTTCACCTTCACCCGCGACGGCGACCGCTGGAAGACCGAGCAAGCCGAGTACGCCCCGCTGCTGATGACCGATGCGCTGCCCGTGCGCGTTCTCGACGTACGCCGTGAACTCGCCAAGGACGGTGTGCCGGCTGCCCGGCGGGCGCGCCTCGAGCTGGCCGAGCGTCGTACGTCGGTGACTGTCCGATCACTCGGTGCGAGCCCGAAAACCTTATAGGACAACGACAATTTCCATCTCCGTCGAAACGTTTGCCTGCTTCGGAGGCGCTGGAATAGTGAGCGCCAACGCCACCGCGCCTGGGTGGCAAGGACGCGGTACGACGGTCACTCAGGCGACCGTCGTACCCGCGACCGCCACCGCCCCACGTCGGTCAGGGCAGCTTTCGCGGGCGATCATCGCGACGTACTACGGCAAGCCGCCGCGGACCTCGTACTTCGACGGTTGCTCGATGGGCGGTCGCGAAGCGATGCTGCTCGCGCAGCGCTACCCGCACGACTTCGAGAGCAACTTCGTCTCCGGGCCGCCGCTGGTGAACCCGAAGCACGACCAGATCGACTGGATCGGCGAGTTCCTGCACCGGGTGCCCGGCCCGGTCGCACGGTGACGAAAATGCTTTGAGGGCTTGCCGTACGACGGTCTATGGTCGGCCGCATGGTTACGTACTTTGTGATGGTCCGTCGTGCCCGGCTCCGGGCAGGCGAGGGGTGCCTGGGGATGGCATCCGCTCGATAGTCGTTGGGCCCAACGGGTCGTGGACGCCGCCGGGGTCGAACCCGGTGAACTCGTCCTCGACGTCGGGGCCGGACTCGGTGCGCTGACCGCGCCGCTGGTCCGGGCCGGAGCTCGGGTGGTCGCTGTCGAACTCCACCCTGGCCGGGCCGACCGCTTGCGGCGGAGGTTCGCGGACGCACCGGTGACGGTGGTCCGGACCGACGCCGCTGATCTGCGGTTGCCGTCCCGGCCGTTCCGGGTGGTGTCGAGTCCGCCGTACAACGTCTCCACCGCATTGCTGAAGCGTTTGCTGGCACCAGGTTCCCGCTTGGTGTCGGCCGATCTCGTGCTGCAGCGGCAGGTGGCGAACCGGTGGATCCGTGGCGACGCACCAGGGGCGAACCGGTGGTTCCAGCATTACGATCTGTCGATCGGCTTACGCCTTCCCCGTAAGGCCTTCACCCCACCTCCGCATGTCGACTCCGCAGTACTGCTGCTGCGCAAACGGTAGAAGGGGCAGACCCCTTGCCGGTCAGAGGTGACCGGCAAGGGGTCTTTGCTGTTAGCAACTATCACCCGTGCCAGGAGGTCCAGAGCGCCGCGTACGAGCCCTGCCGGGCGACCAGTTCGTCGTGGCTGCCGAGCTCGCTAATGCGGCCGTCCTCGACCACCGCGACGCGGTCCGCGTCGTGCGCGGTGTAGAGGCGGTGGGCGATCGCGATCACTGTCCGGCCCTCGAGGACGGCGGCGAGCGAACGCTCCATGTGACGCGCTGCCCGCGGGTCGATCAGCGAGGTCGCCTCGTCCAGCACCAAGGTGTGCGGGTCCGCCAGCACCAACCGCGCAAGCGCCAGTTGCTGCGCTTGCGCCGGCGTCAGCGCGAGCTGACCGGAACCGACTCGCGTGTCCAGGCCGTCCGGCAACGCATCCGCCCACTCCAGCGCATCAACGGCGGCAAGAGCGTCCAGCAGCTCCCCGTCCGACGCGTCGGGCCGCGCCATCGACAGGTTGTCGCGCAACGTCCCCACGAACACGTGATGCTCCTGGGTGACCAGCGCGACCTGCTTGCGCAGCTCGTCCAGCGGCAGCTCGGTCATCCCGACGCCGCCGACCGTCACCGACCCCGTCCGTGGTGGATGGATCCCCGCGACCAGTCGGCCCAGCGTCGACTTCCCGGCGCCGGACGGTCCGACCATCGCGATCCGCTCGCCGGGCTGGACCGTCAGGTCCACACCGTGCAGTACGTCGCGGCCATCGACGTACGAGAACCGTACGTCGCGTGCCTCGACCAGGTCACCGGACGGCATCTGGCCTGACGGCGTGCGGTCGTCCGGTACGTCGCTGATGCCCAGTATCCGGGCGAACGCGGCGCCACCGGACTGCAACTCGTCCAGCCAGGAGAGCAACCGGTCGACCGGATCGATCAGCTGGTTGACGTACAGCACAGCAGCCGTGACGGCACCCAGCGAGGCGTGCCCGTTCAGATGCAGCCAGCCGCCGAACAGCAGTGTCCCGACAACCGGCACGAGGTAGCTGACCTCCGCGACCGGGAAGTACATGGTCCGGAGGAACAGCGTGTACCGCTCGGCCAGGTAGGAGCCCCTGATGTCGGCATCGCCGCGGCGGACGCGTTCGTCGTACCGCTGCAGCGCCTCGACCGTCCGGGCGCCCTCGACCGTCTCGGCCAATGAGCTGGTCATCTGCGCGTACGCCGCGTTCTCACGGAGGTATCCGTCTTTCGCACGGCGCAGATACCACTTGGTGCTGAGCCAGAGCAGCGGAGCCATCGCGAGCAGCGGCACCAGCACCCAGACGCCGACCAGCACCGTCGCCGCGACCGTGAACAGCACGGTGACGAACGAGATGATCGTCTCGGGTACGGCGAAGCGCACCGTCCGCGACAGGGTGTCGACGTCACGCGAGGTGCGGGACAGCAGGTCACCCGTGCCGGCCCGCTCGACCGTGCCGATCGGCAGTGCGAGCGCGTTGTCGACGAAGTCCTCCCGCAGCTCGGCCAGCACCTGCTCGCCGAGTGCGAACGACTTGAACCGGGCCCACCGGGTCAGCAACGACTGCGCCACGATGAACACCGCGATCACCAGGATCACCTGGTTGACCTTGGCCACGGTCGTGCCGTTCTGGACGTCCTCGACCAGGCCGCCGATCAGCCGCGGCGCGGCCAGACCGGTGATCGCCGCCAGCCCGTGCAGCACCAGCGCGACCGACAGGGTGCGCGGATGCCGCCGGGCCAGCCGGCGCGCGTGCCGACGGATCTCGGTCGGGCCCGCCACGGGCAGGATCTGCCTCATGTGAGCACCTCCTCCTCTTCCGTCTGCCTGGTCACTGTCCTGCGGTACTGCGGTTCGGTCGCGAGCAGGTCGCGGTGCTTGCCGGAAGCAACCACTCGGCCGGCGGCGACGAAGATGACCTCGTCGACGTGGTCCAGCAGCAGCGGGCTCGCGGTCAGCACGACAGTGCTGCGGCCGGCGCGCTGCTCACGCAACCGCTCCGCGATCCGCGCCTCGGTGTGCGCGTCGACCGCGGACGTCGGCTCGACCAGCACCAGCACGGACGGATCCGCCAGCAGCGCACGCACGAGCACCATTCGCTGCCGCTGTCCGCCGGAGAACGACCGGCCCTTCTCCTCGACCTCGGAGTCGAGCCCGTCGGACAGCGCGACGAGGACGTCCTCGGCGGACGCCGTCCGCATCGCCGCCATCACTTCCTCGTCGGTACGACGGTTGTCCGGGTCGAGCTCCTGTCGCAGCGTGCCGGTGAAGAGCTGTGAGCCGGTGTCGCTGACCAGGATGCGCCCACGCACGTCCTCGCGGGTCGCACTGGCCAGGGTGACTCCGCCGTACCGGACCTCGCTGGTGTCGTCGTACCGGCCGAGGCGGTCAGCCAGCTCGCCGTTGCTGTCCGCCTCGGCGGAGACGATCGCGGTGAGCAGGCCGTCGCGGGCGCGGATGCCGGACACCGGGTCGACCAGATCACCGTGCTCGGGCAGTCGCACTGCCGTCTTCGGCTCGGTGATGTCGGACTGCAGCTCCAGCACTCGGATGACTCGTCCCGCTGCGACCAGACCGCGCATCAGTTGGTTGGCGAACTCGGTCGCATTGCGCAGCGGCAGCACGAGGAACGTCGCATAGCCGTAGAAGGCGACCAGTGAGCCCGCACTGAGGTCGCCGGACAGCGCGAAGTGCGCGCCGAGGCCGACCACGAGCACGACGAAGATGCCCGGCAGCAGAACCTGCGCAGCGTCCAGCACGGACTGGATCCGCGCGACCCGTACACCGGCCTGCCGGACCTGCTGCGACTCGCCGCGATACCGGCGCGAGAAGGAGTCCTCGCCACCGATGCCGCGCAGTACCCGCAGACCGGCCACGATGTCGGAGCCCAGCGAGTTCAGCTCGCCGACAGCCTCGCGTTGCGCGGACTGCCGCTTGTGCAGCGGCCGCAGCATCGGGCCGAGGCAGAACAGCATCACCGGTACGCCGATCAGCACCACCAGACCGAGCGTGGTCGACGACGAGAGCAGGATCGACGCGACCACGACGAAGGCCACGATCGACCCCGTGAAGCGGGCAGAGACCTCCATCAGGTTGCCGATGTAGGACAGGTCGCCGGCACCGATACTGACCACCTCACCGGTGGCCAGGTGCTTCGGCAGCGTCGCGCCGAGGTCGGCGGACTTCCGGGTGATCACCTGGACCGTCCGGTACGCGGCGGTCAGCCAGTTCGTCACCGCGAACCGGTGCCGCATGATGCCGGCCAGCGCCTGCACCACGCCGACCACGAACAGCGCCGCGGTCCACTGCAGCAGCCGCTGGCTGTCGCGCGCCGCGATGCCCTCGTCGATCGCGCGGCCGAGGATCGCCGGGATGAACGCCTGCGCGCCCATCCACAGGATGCCGAACGCCATCCCGCCCGCGAGCGTGCGGGACTGACCGCGCGCGACCCACAACAGATAGCGGGTCGGCGAGCGGTGATCGGGGACACCGGGATCGGCGACAGGAAGTTGTCTCATAGCGCTTTCAGGCTAGGTGCCGCCACCGACAGAACGCATGCGAATTAATCGCAGCTGTGAACCACGAAGACGGCACCATCGGAGGATGCGAAAGGGATCGGGCTGGTTGGTCGCGTACTGGGTCCTGTCGGTGGCGCATCTGATCACGATCGCGATCGACGAGACCTGGTCGATGGTGCTGACCAAGGTCGCCCTGATGCCCACGCTCGCGATGTGGGTACGCACGCAGGGCGGACCGGTTGGCCTGCTCGTCGCACTGGCCGCGTCACTCGCCGGTGACTTCCTCCTGCAGATCGATCAGTTGCTGCCAGGCATGGTGGCGTTCGGCGTCGCACATGTCTGCTACATCGTGCTGTTCACTCGCCGTACGACGCACCGATCGCCTGTTGTGCTGGTGGCGTACATCGTCTTCTGGGCCGGTGCGCTGGCGCTGCTGTGGCCGGGACTGAGTGACGACCGGATCCCGGTGGCGGCCTACTCGTTGCTGGTGACTGCGACCGCGATCACGCCCTTATCTCGTCATGGCGACGTACTGCGTCGCGCAGTACCTGCTGTCCAGCAGCCTGGTGCCGCTGCGTGAGCCTGTGCCCCAGCACTAGCCCGCCGAATTGGTGACGGTCGGTACAGCTTTCGTATCTGCCCGCGCATCAAAAGACCTTCACCTTGCGTTGGGCAACGAGTTCCCGACGGGCCATGTCCGCCGCCTGTCCTGGATTCATGCTGGTGATCGCGCATCGGGGAGCGAGTGGCTACCGCCCGGAACACACGCCGGCGGCGTACCGCCTGGCCGCGGCCCAAGGGGCCGACTATCTGGAACCCGACCTGGTCGCGACTCTCGACGGCGTCCTGGTCTGCCGGCACGAGAACGAGATCTCCGGTACGACCGACGTCGCGGACCACCCGGTGTTCGCGGACCGGAGGATCACCAAGATCGTCGACGGGACCGCCGTCACCGGCTGGTTCGTCGAGGACTTCACCTACGACGAACTGCGGACCCTGCGGACGCGGGAGCGGATGCCCGGGCTGCGCGCGGCCAACACGGCGTACGACGGGCACGAGGAGATCCCCACGTTCGACGACGTGGTGGCGCTGGCGCGGGAGGAGTCGCTCCGGTACGGGCGGTCGATCGGTGTGATTCCGGAGATCAAGCACCCGGCGTACTTCCGGCGTCTCGGACTGCCGCTGGAGGAGCTGCTGACCGAGCGGATCCTGGCGCTGCGGCTGCGCGACGACGAGATCATGGTGCAGTCTTTCGAGCCGACCAGTCTGCGGCGGCTGTCGGTGATGACCCGGGTGCCTCTGGTGCAGTTGGTGGATGCTGACGGCGCCCCGAACGACTTCCGCCGGACCGGCGACGGCCGCACCTTCGCGGACCTGATCGAGCCGGCCGGTCTGCGCGAGGTGTCGACGTACGCGCAGGTGCTGGCGCCGCACAAGGACCTGGTCATCCCGCGGACTGCAACCGGCAACCTGGGGGAGCCGACCCGACTGGTCGACCAGGCCCACCGCGTCGGCCTGAACGTCCAGATCTGGACTTTCCGCGCCGAACGCCGCTTCCTCCCCAGGGCCCTCGACCTCCCCGCCGAACTCTGCCGCTTCGCCGCCCTAGGCATCCAAGGCGTCTTCGCCGACCACCCCGACATAGCCACCGCCACCCTCAAACAAACAGCCCTGAACGTCTAACCCTCCAGCTGCACGCGAGAAGAGTCGAGGGGTGGCGGCAGGGTGGGGGGCTCACCCTGCCGCCGGGGGAGGAGGGTTAGTGGAGGCGGTAGGCGTTGGTGAGGGTTTGGGTGATGGCGTTGCCGTCGGTGTCGGTGGCTTGGACCTTGAGGGAGACGGACTGGCCCTTCTGGGGATGGGTGTAGGTGGCCTGGTAGGAGCCGTGGTGGTTGCGGACCGAGGCTGGCTGCCAGGTGGCGCCGTTGTCGGAGGAGATCTGGACGGTCAGGTCGCGGATCGGTCCGGCGGTGGCGCCGGGTTGGTGGCCGACTGCCAGGTTCAGGGACACGCGCTGACCGAGCCGTGCGGTGTTGGCGAGGTCGAGGGCGCTGTGGCCGGAGTGGGCGTCGGTGACGTCGGTGTAGTCGACGTCGAGCAGCGGTAGGACCTTGCTGGCCGTTGCGACGGTGGTCGAGCCGAACGTCCACTCGGTATGGGCGTTGGTCGTCAGTCCGACGATGCTCCCGTTGTTGGCCACGTCGGACACGAGCCGATAGCGGCTGGAGGTTGCCGGGACCGGCACGTTGCCAACGGTGAAGCCGCCGTTGTAGACCTCGACGTCGTCGGCGTACAGCCTGGTGTTCACCGAGGCGCCTGGCAGCGACCGCGCCCAGTTCCCGGCGGCGTCGGTGAACGGCGCGTAGTCGAAGTCGATCACGTCGCCCCGCCGGTTGGTCGTGCCCTGGCTGTCGTTCCGGGCGCCGGCCGCGACGCCCGGCGAGTACGGCGCCTTGAGGAACTCCAGCTCGGCGTGCTCACCGCGGCGGTACGTCGGGAACTCCCGCGGCCGCACCAGGGTCTTCTTGGCGTAGAACTCCCAGGCCGTCGTCGCCTTCACGTCCCGGTCGGCCGTCACGTACGCCGTCCGCGTGTAGCCGGTCGTCGGCACCCAGTCCCCGACGGGCAAGGTGGAACAGCTGCAGGACGCGTTCGAGTGCTGGTTCAGGACCCAGCCGGCCCCCGCCGTACCGGTCCCGGAGGAGTAGATCCGGGTCGTGACCGTCGCCAGGTCGGACGAACGGTAGGACAGATCGCGCCCGACCTGACCCTGCTCGACGAAGCTGACGTCGTAGGCGTACGGCGAACGCGGTGTCTCGGTCAGCTCCATCCACGCCGACGGCTTGCGGGCCTCGGACCGCAGTCCGAGACCGTCGGATCGCGACAGCGCCAGCGTCACGACACCGGGACCGTAGAGGTGCGGAACCAGGTCTCCGTTCTTCGCGGGATAGACAGCCACAGCAACTGCCCCGGCGTCTGCCAACTGCTGGATCACCTCATCGACCGACCGGTCAGTGGGCTGCTGGATCAGCGCCACCGCCTCGGCCACCTGCTTCGGCTGGGCGTCGGCGTCCACCAGTCGGTACCGGTGCTTCCCGTCCGTGAGTGGGCCTCCGGCGTACGACGCGTTGACCCGTCCGCCACTGGACCGCGCCTGCAGTAGCGGTACGCCGGAATCCCAGGTCGTCATGACCGAGAAGCCTGCATCCGTGACCCGCTCGGTCGGCGACATGGACAGCCGCAGCGGCGTGCCCGTGGTCATGTCGGTCGTCCACTCGTCGTCGATCGCGTGGGTGTCTCCCGGGTCGCCCCGGCTCCAGCGCACCGCGACGGAGTGTGGGGCCGACGGCTTCGAGGTCGTCAGGGTCAGCGGCCGCGCGGTGCGGGCATCGAGCGTGACGGTGTAGTTCGGCGCGTGGACGGACAGCTTGGGCAGTCCGACGATGCTGACCTCGGCCACCGTGTCGCCGGAGCCGTCCGGTGTGGTGATGATGCCGAACACGTTGTAGTTGCCCTCGGGCAGCCGCAGCGTCCACTCCTGCTGGCTCGGTGAGAAGAGCAGATCCTCCGCGTAGTACCGCCCATCGGTCTCCTGGTACGGCGCGACGCGGGCCCGGCCGCTCGCCGGCTTGCCGTTGCGGTCGAGCAGACGAAGGGTCACGTCGACCGTGTCGTCCTGTTTCACGAAGCCGACCGTCGTTGCGAGCTCTACGCCGGGACCGGTCGCGGTGACCCGTCCGCTGTAGTCGTCGGCCTCCAGTGCGGTCGCATCCAGTGTCAGCGTGGCGTTGGCCGATGCGCCTGCCGCGATGGTGAGCGTGGCCGGAGTGACAGTCACGCCGGCGAGATCGGTGGACAGATCAAAGGTCACCGCAGTCTTGGAGTGGTTCTGATAGGTCAGTGTCTTCTGCTGCCGCAGTTGGTCGGCGCTGTACGGCCGAGTGATCTGCCCGAAGCTCAGCACGCCTTGGTCCACACTGATCTGCTGGGCGGTCGCCCGGGGGAGGTTGACCGCTCCGGCGCCGACGGCGAACGCGGTGCCGCGCTCGACCGGCGTGGCGCTGGAGGCAAGAGTTGCCTTGAGCAAGCTGGCCGACCATTCCGGGTGCTCCTGGTGAAGGACGGCAGCCGCTCCGGCGGCGTACGCAGCAGAAGCAGAGGTGCTGACGGCAGACGCGTAACCCCCACCCGGGTAGGCGCCGATGACGTTGTACGCCGGTGCCACCAGCTCGGGCTTGATGGCTCCGCGGTCCGCCATGACGCCGTGCCTGGCCTGGTCCCACCAGTTTCCGCTCTTTGAGCCGCCGACGGTGAGAGCAGCCGGAGCCGCGCCGGGTGCGACCACGTGCGTCGTGCCCGGTTCGGCATAGCCTTTGGAGCTCGTCGGTACGACGAACAGTGCGTCGGACTGCCGCCCGAGGTCGTCGACCGCTTGGGTCAGCGGGTCGTCGCCACGGGTGATGCTGCCGGCGACGTTGACGTCGATGACGTCTGCCCCCGACTCCACTGCCCACTGCATCCCGGCGATGGCCCAGGACTCATAGCCGGCACCGGTGTCGTCGAAGACCTTGCCCACCGCGAGGTGAGCGCCCGGGGCAGCACCGGCGTACTGTCCGTCGGACGCCGCGCCGCTGCCGGCGGCGAGCGATGCGGAGTGCGTGCCGCTGCCGAACTGGTCGTTGGTGTCGTTGCCGCCGGTGAAGTCGCGGGTCAGGTCGATCCGGCCGGCGAAGTCCGGGTGGGACGCGTCGATGCCGGTGTCGAGGACCGCGATCAGCGAACCCGTTCCGTCGTACCCGCTCGTGGTCTTCGTCGCAGCAGAGTTCTTGGTGCCTTTGGCGAGCTGCGTGCCGACCGGTCGCGTACGGGCGTCGAGCCAGATCTTCTCGACGTCGGACTGCTTCCCGATGCCGGCGAGGAGGCTGGTCCTGGCGTTCTTCGGCCGGCTGACGGCCTTGAAGGTCGCACCGGTGCGGTACGAGACGATCAGCGGGAGCGTGCTTCGCTCGTTGTCGCCGTACCCCTGGCGCACGAGCGCGCTGACGTTGAAGAGCCGCCGATCGAGTTTGCCGGCGGCCATCAGGCTCAGTGCCGAGGCCGGCTCGACGTACACGTCGCCGTCCTGCAGATACGTGTGGGTGCCGGCGCTGGGGCCGCCGGGCGCGGTGGCGACGACCCTGGCTTGCTGCTTGCCGTCGGCCAGGGTGTCGAGGCGTACGACGTCACCGGTCACCAGTGTGACCAGATCAGTCTTGGCGACCGCGGCTGACTGTTGCGGCGCGCCAGTGGGAGCGGCGGTGGGTGCGGCCGTGGCGCTGCCGGCTGTCACCGGCACAAGTGCCAGCGATCCGGCGAGGGCGAGGGCGGGAAGTAGTCGTGGGAGCACGCTTTGGAACGTAAGGAGCCCGGAGGGACACCGGCAATCGATCCGGCTGGCGAGAACTCGTCATGGCGGGAGTCGGTCGCCGATGCAGCACGGCAGGGTGACGGTGGTTGTGGTCACCCTGCCGTGCTGGGTCCCGGGCTGGCTGCGCCGGGGTGCGGCGCAGGGCGGGTCACGCCGCCGGGGGCTTGCTGTTGTTGTCGTCGTAGATGCGGGAGGCGATGTCGGCCTCCGGGGAGCTGGGCTGGTTCACGGACTGCTGGACGTTCTGCCAGACCGCCTTGCCGTCGGCCTCGGGGATCACGATCCACGCGACCGCGTAGCCGAGCAGCGCGGTGCCACCGGTGATCAGGGTCAGGCCGACGATGGCGAGACGGACCAGGGTCACGTCGATGTTGAAGTACTCCGCGAGTCCGCCGGAGACACCCGACAGCATCCGCTGGGACTTGGACCGGCGGAGGACCTTGCCGGAGAGGTTCTGGAACGGTGCGTTGGAGTTCGTCATGGCTCTACTCTCCCGCCGGGAGGCGGTCCGCCACATCAGGATCGGTACCGACCTGACCCCTGGCCTGACCCCGGGGTCCCTGATCCGGCGGCCCTTACCACTTTCGGCCCGGAGCAGCGGACGTTCGGACTGTCGGTGGCCGCCTTTACCGTCGGGGGATGGACGCGCAGACGGTGCTGAAGGTGATGCAGGCGTTGCCGGGGACCGAGGAGCACGAGGGCTGGGCCGGCCAGCCGGCCTTCAAGGTCCGCAAGAAGGGCTTCGCCTACATGTCCGAGGACGAGAGCAGGCTGATGCTCAAGGCGCTCCGCGAAGAGCAACAGGCACTGGTCGCGGAGAGCCCGGAGGTCTACTCACCGTCGTGGGAGGGCGGTAGGTTCGCCTGGCTGGAGATCGATCTGGCCGCGGCCGATGCCGATGAGGTGCAGGAGCTGATCACCGAGGCCTGGCGCCTGACCGCACCGAAGTTCCTGATCGCCCAGCTCGAGTCCTAGTCCGCCAGCACTCCTGCCAGGTCCTCGAACCACTCCCGAGGCCGCGGACCGCTCGCTGCCGGCTCCTCGAGATCAAGCTCGTCGCGAAGGTCTGAGTGTTCTGCGGACCAGGACCCACTGCGGGCTGGTGCGGCTGACCTCGCTGAAGCCGGCGTCCAGGAAGACGGACAGCGGGCCGCGGTACAGGTCGGCTGACGGAGTCCGGCCGGCGAGTGTGGTGTCGACGGCGCAGCCCTCCACGGACGGAGCGCCGTACTCGCGGGCCATGGCGACGGCGCCCGCCGCCAGCTCGCCTGCAACGCCCTTCCGGCGCTTCCCGACCGGTACGACGAAGCAGGTGATCACCCACGAGTCGGGGTGGTCCGTGCGCCAGTGCGGTGAGGCCAGGACCCGTGGGTACGACGTACGCGGGGCGACCGCACACCAGCCGATCGGCGTACCGCCGTCGTACGCAAGGACGCCGGGTGGTCGCTCACCGTGACACACCTGGGTGCGTAGCGCCTGGCGATTCTCATCCGGGGTGGTGTCGGACCAGGCACGGCCGCGGAGGCGGAAATACTGGCACAGGCAGCGTGACGGATCGCCGCGCTCGCCCATCACTGTTGCCACGTCCCGCCACGACTCCGGGCCCGCCGGTCGCACCTCCACCATGGGCTTACCGTAGCGAGGGCTGGCTTGCACTCGTTTGGGGCGAGTGCTAATACTTGGTTAGCACTCCATGGGTGAGAGTGATAATGCTCGTGCTCACGGAGTGGGACAGAAGACGGCCTCGATGAGGTGCTGGGACTGTGGCGGGACGTGACCGCCGCGCTGCCGGCGCCGTCCGTCGCGGGCATCCGGCCGGCTGAACCACCAAGACTCGACGCGGGAGGACTCGCGGAGAATGCCCAAGCTGATTTCTTTCAATGAAGAGGCGCGCCGCGGCCTCGAGCGGGGTATGAACACCCTCGCCGACGCCGTCAAGGTGACGCTTGGCCCGAAGGGCCGCAACGTCGTCCTGGAGAAGAAGTGGGGCGCCCCCACGATCACCAACGACGGTGTCTCCATCGCCAAGGAGATCGAGCTCGAGGACCCGTACGAGAAGATCGGGGCCGAGCTCGTCAAGGAAGTTGCCAAGAAGACCGACGACGTCGCGGGTGACGGCACCACCACCGCCACCGTGCTGGCTCAGGCTCTCGTCCGCGAGGGGCTGCGCAACGTCGCCGCCGGCGCCAACCCGATGGGCCTGAAGAAGGGCATCGAGAAGGCGACCGAGGCGGTCAGCGAGCAGCTGCTCAAGCTGGCCAAGGACGTCGAGACCCGCGAGCAGATCGCGTCGACCGCGTCCATCTCGGCCGCTGACAACCAGGTCGGCCAGATCATCGCCGAGGCGATGGACAAGGTCGGCAAGGAAGGCGTCATCACCGTCGAGGAGAGCAACACCTTCGGCCTCGAGCTCGAGCTCACCGAGGGCATGCGCTTCGACAAGGGCTACATCTCGCCGTACTTCGTGACTGACACGGAGCGGATGGAAGCGGTCCTCGACGACCCGTACATCCTGATCGTCAACAGCAAGATCTCGAGCATCAAGGACCTGGTCCCGGTGCTGGAGAAGGTCATGCAGACCGGCAAGTCCCTGGCCATCATCGCCGAGGACATCGAGGGCGAGGCCCTGGCCACCCTGGTCGTCAACAAGATCAAGGGCACCTTCAAGGCCGTCGCCGTCAAGGCGCCGGGCTTCGGTGACCGCCGCAAGGCCATGCTGGTCGACATCGCCGTCCTGACCGGCGGCGAGGTGATCTCCGAGGAGGTCGGTCTCAAGCTCGACTCCGTCGACCTGGAGCTGCTCGGCCAGGCCCGCAAGATCGTCGTCACCAAGGACGAGACGACCATCGTCGAGGGCGAGGGTGACGCCGACCAGATCGCCGGCCGGGTGAACCAGATCCGCGCCGAGATCGAGAAGTCGGACTCCGACTACGACCGCGAGAAGCTGCAGGAGCGGCTGGCCAAGCTGGCCGGTGGCGTTGCCGTGATCAAGGTCGGCGCGGCCACCGAGGTCGAGCTGAAGGAGCGCAAGCACCGCATCGAGGACGCCGTTCGCAACGCGAAGGCGGCCGTCGAGGAGGGCATCGTCGCCGGTGGTGGCGTGGCTCTGATCCAGGCGTCCGTGGCGGCGTTCGAGAAGCTGGAGCTCGAGGGTGACGAGGCGACCGGAGCGCAGATCGTGCGCCACGCCGTCGAGTCCCCGCTGAAGCAGATCGCGATCAACGCCGGCCTCGAGGGCGGCGTTGTGGTGGAGAAGGTCCGCAACCTCCCGACCGGACACGGCCTGAACGCCGCGACCGGCGAGTACGTCGACCTGATCGCGACCGGCATCATCGACCCGGCCAAGGTGACTCGCTCGGCGCTGCAGAACGCGGCGTCGATCGCGGCCCTGTTCCTCACCACCGAGGCCGTCATCGCCGACAAGCCGGAGAAGGTCTCGGCCGCTCCGGGTGGCGCGCCCGACATGGGCGGCATGGACTTCTGAGGTAGGAAGTTCGACAGCGCACAGCAGGACAAAAGCGGTCCCGGGTTCCCACCCGGGACCGCTTTCTGTTGTGAGTGGGGTGAAGTCAGGCGTTTGTTCAGGTGCCGGTGATGAGGTGGGTGGCCAGGACGGGGGAGAAGGTGCCGAGAGGGATGGTTGGGGTGGGGCCGCAGAGCCCGTCGGACGTGCCGGGCGTGGTGAGCCAGAGCAGAAGGTCGGCGGGTGTGCCGGCCGTGAAGGCGGCCTGGTCGGGTGCGGCGCCAACCTGCGTGGGGGCGCCCAGCTTTCGGCCGGTGGGGTTGCACCAACTTCCGTTGGAGCCGTTACCGTTGCGGCTGGTGTCGATGACGAACTCACCGGCACCGCCGAGCGCCGCCTTGATCGCGGTGCCCCTCGCCTCCGACTCCTCGGTCGTGTAGTAGTTCGAGACGTTCAGCGCGAAGCCGCGGACCTTGCCGATGTCGACCAGCCGCAGCCGCCGTGCCATCTCCTTGGTCTCGAGCGTGGTCGCCGTACCGGCATCCAGATAGGCCCACGTGTTCGGGTTCTTCGTCGCGAACTGGTTGGCGGCGTACTTGAGCAGCGCGATCCGCGCCGGCCGGTCCTTCCTCGGCAGGCAGTCGAGCCGTGCCAGCGCATCCGGCTCGATCACCACGATCGCCGGCCGCGCACCGATGCCGTCGGAGAACTGGCTGATCCAGGTCCGGTACGCCGACGGCGACTCGGCACCACCACTCCAGCGACCACCACAGTCGCGACCCGGAATGTTGCCCGCGACAAGCACCGGCAGCTTGTCCAGCTTGTCGGCAGCCGTGGTGTACGCGGTCACGGCCTGCTTGACGTCACCGCTCGTACCACCGAACCACCGCGCACCCGCCTGGTCTGCGATCCTGGTCTTGATCTCGGTCGCACCCGGGTGCCGCCGTACAAAGCGGGCCGCGCTGGAATCCGGATCGACGTAGAAACCGCTGGTCAGCTTCAGTGGGTTGCCGGTCGCGACGGCCAGCCCGGGTGCGGGCCGGCCGCCGGCGACCAGTCCGACGGCGAGCAGGCCGATCACGACCGTACGCAGGGTCGACATCGAGGATGAGTCCTTCCGTCAGGGGCGGGAATGGTTACTCAACGTGTCGACGACAGTACCGTCGGAGTGAGGACTAGCTCTCCTCGTCGACCTCGCAGAACGACGCATAGTGGTCGGCGGTGTAGTAGAGGTGCGCAGGGTCTGTGGTCGCGCCGCCGCCGATCAGCCGGCGCGCGCCGCGGTCGGGGGAGCCGGGCGTCTTCACGGTGTACTCGTGGTAGTAGCCGGTCGACTCGTCGGGCAGGATGCCCTCCCGGTTCTGGAACACGGTGCCGTCCTGGGGATACGGGAACGGCCCACCGGAGTGGATGAGTTCGAGCGTGTCGGAAGCCTGCGAAGGCATACATCCCAACTGTGAATAACGGTTGGACTATGACCCCGTGCAGGCCCTAATGTCTGGCCCGGCGAGAGAGATCCGGAGCGGAAGGGGCAGCCGATGAGTACACCGACTTGTTTCCCGGCGCGTCCGATCCGCTCGCACAGCTCGCACTGAGCGGAGCAGCGCGCCTCCTGCTGGAGGATTCGTGACCATCCGCACCACCGTCGAGGCCGACCTCGACACCATCCTCGCTCTGATCGAGCAGAAGTCCGTCAACACCGTGACGGCCGAGCGCTACCGTGAATACGTTGCCGGCGGCATGTATCGCGACCAGTGGACCTGGGTCGTCGAAGAGGACGGCGCCATCCAGGCCCTCGCCATCTGGTGGGGAGCACCGAACGACGAGCACCCGTTCAGCATCGACGGCCTCTACTACGTCGGCGACGGCGATCCCGTCCCGGTCTGGACGGCCCTGGTCGAGGCAGGCCTGAAGTCGCGGCCGGCCGACGCCGAGCTGCCGGAGTACCACTTCTTCCTGGACGCCGACTGGCAGGACCATCCCGAGGTCGTGGCCGCGCTGGAGCCGCGTCGGCAGGCGGTCGCCGCGCTCGGACTGACCGAGATCACCGACCGGCTGCGGTACGAGTGGAAGCCGGAGTACGGACTGCCCGAGCGGTCCACCCGGCTGCGGTTCGAACCGGCCGACGACGAGGCGTTCGTCCAGGTGTTCGCGCGCGTCAGCGAGGGCAGCCTGGACGCTGCGACTGCGCGGGAGATCGCGCGGCTCGGGGTCGAGGGAGCAGCTCGTGACGACCTCGCCTTGTACAAGTCGATGCCAGGGGACCGGGACTGGTGGCGGCTCGGGTACGACGCCGACGGCAAGCTGATCGGGTTCGCGATCCCGTCGGCCAACGCGGGCGGCCCTGTCGTCGGTTACCTGGGTGTGGTGCCCGAGCACCGCAGGCGCGGGTACATCGATGACTTGCTTGCCGAGATCACCCACCTGCTGGCCGAGACCGGCGCCGAGCACATCCGCGCGGACACCGACTTCGGCAACGTTCCGATGGCCAAGAGCTTCGAACGCCTGGCATATCGGAACTTCGCGGTCCGCAGAGTGCTGTCCTTCCCGGAGGTCTGAGCGCTGCCCCTCGGCGTTCCCAACTGGGTGCGCCGAGGGGCAGACGGCCGCCGTTCCGGCCCCTATGCTCCCTGACATGTCGGAGAGCTCCGGTGCCTGCCCGGAGCCGGGGAGGCACGGCGATGCGTGACATCGCGCTCATCCTGCACATCGTCGCGGGAGTCCTGGCGGTGGTGTTCGGCCCGCTCGCGATCGTGCTCACGTTGCGGCGGCACGGGCTGACCTGGGCCGGCGAGGTCTACCACTGGGCGATCGCACTGGTCTGCCTGACCGCGCTCGTGCTGGTGCCGTACGACTGGTCGCAGTTGTGGGTGTTCTGGCCGATCTCGGTCGCGACGTACCTGTTCGTGTACCTGGGCCAGCGGGCCGCCGAAGCACCCGGCGGTCTGTGGTACCGCGGGGTGCTGCGCGGGTACGGCGGTGGCTGGATCGCCTTGTGGACAGCGATTGTGGTGGTCAGCCTGCCGCACCAGGCCTGGTCCTGGGCGATGCCGATCATCGTCGGCTCCGCCGTCATCGAATGGCTCTGCTTCAAGCCGTCACCAGGCTGGACCCACGAACCCCAGCCCGGCAACTAAACGCGCTTGTAGAGGTTGCGGACATCGCCATACACCGGCGCCTGCTTCCAGAACCTGAACCCGAGCTTCTGACAGCCCTTCTGCGAGGGAAGGTTGTCCGGAGCGATGATCGCGAGCAGTTCCTGAGTCCGATCAGCGAAGTGGTTTGAAGAAGGATTGCAGGTCTGAGGTCAGGAGGTCGGGGACTTCCATCGCCGCGAAGTGGCCGCCGCGCTCGTACTCGTTCCAGTGCTCGATCTTGCCGGCCGGGTCGGCCAGGCTGCGGATCGCGCTCTCGGCACCGAACACCGCGACTCCGGTCGGAGGCCCGCTGACCTCGTGGCCGCCCCAGCCTTCCGAGTCACCTTGCGCCTGCTGCGCGACCATCGCCTTCCAAGCCCGCATACCGTCGTACACCGCATGTGCCGTCGACGCGCCGGAGCCGGTGAACCAGTACAGGCTGATGTTGGTCAGCAACTGATCCCGGTCGACTGCGTCGGTCGGCAGCGGGTGGATCGGGTCGGTCCACTCCGCGAACTTCTCCACGATCCAGGCGAGCTGCCCGATCGGCGAGTCGTTCAGCGAGTACGCCAGCGTCTGCGGCCGCGTCGACTGCAGCACCAGGTAGCCGAAGCCCTCGTCCAGCATCGTGTTGAACCGCTCCGCTCGCGCCTGATCCGACTCCGACAACCCGTCCAACGACAGCGGTTCCCCGAACGGCGTACCGGCTGTCACTCCAGCCAGGTGTACGCCGACCACGTGCGCCGGATCCACCATCGCCAGCATCCCCGCGACACCCGATCCGGCGTCCGTGCCGTGGGCGGCGTACCGCTCGTACCCGAGCCGGCTCATCAGCTCGGCCCACATCTGCGCCACCCCGAACAGGTTGAATCCACCCGGTCCGAGCGGCGTGGAGAACCCGTAGCCAGGCAGCGACGGTACGACGACGTGGAACGCGTCAGCCGGATCCCCGCCATACGCCGCCGGGTCGGTCAGCCGGCCGATCATTTGCTGGAACTCCACCGGCGACCCCGGCCACCCGTGCGTCAGAATCAGCGGCAACGCATCCGGCGACGAGGACCGCTGGTGGAAGAAGTGGATCCGCTGACCGTTGATCTCGGTCATGAACTGCGGAAGCTCGTTGAGCGCAGCCTCGGCGGTGCGCCAGTCGTAGTCGTTGGCCCAGTACTCGGCCAGCTCCTTCAGGTAGCTGACCGGAACCCCGCGGCTCCAGTCGTCCACCGGCGGGGTGGCCGGCCAGCGCGCGTTGGTCAGCCGCGCCTTGAGGTCATCCACCTCCGCCTGCGAGATCTCGATCCGGAAGGGCCTGATGTCCGTGTTCGTCGTCATACCTACACGCTACGAACCATTGCGGCGAGCTCCCTTCCGCAATAGCAAACGTCTTTCTGGGAAGAGGTGTTGCCCCCACGCCTCCGCTACACGCGCTCCTGCCGTCGCGTGCTCGCGGTCGCTGCCTCCCGCCGCGCTGCAACAAGCTGCAAAAGGGTTCCGCGGTAGGGGATTGCCGGAGCAGAGTGTCCCGACGATGTGTTCGGCGACTCGAAGGAGCAGGACTCGATGCGTAAGTCTCTTGCCACTGGTACCGGATTGCTCGCGATCCTCATGACTGTCGCGGGAACCGCCTCGGCGGCCCAAGCAGCTTCGACGGCCTACCCGACGGCCCCGTACGAGGCACCCTACGGCGCCACCTACACGAAGGGGACCATCACGTTCTACAACCGTGCGGCGATGGTGGACGGCGTACAGCGGGCGTTGGACACGAGCGGCTGCCGCCAGTCGATCGCCAAGAGCTACAGCGGTTCGACGCTCCTTGACACCACCTACAGCCAAGTGACCTGCTACAGCAAGGTTGAGGAGGTCCACCTGTATGTGAATGCCGATGTGGTCGGCGGCGCCACCTCAGTGCGGGTCAGCCTGAACAACGTCGCCTCAGACGGCACCGTGACCGAGCTGGCCTGGGACTCGGTCCCCCGGCCCTGATCCGGGCGAACCTGTTGGAGCGGTTCACCGTCGACGAGCAGCACGCCGACGAGCTGCGGGGACCGGCCTGATGCCACCGCCGGTCGGCGAGCTGGTGACCTACGGCGGTGTTGAAAGCGGTGAACTCGCTCCGCAGCAGCGCCCCGGAGCTGCGGCTTGGTAACGGATCTGGGAGCGACAACCTGGACCTGGATGCAATACCAGAGAGAGCGGCACCGTGCGATTCGCGCCGACCGTTCCCGGCTCGCGTTGCTCGCCTGCCTCGCCCGGCTTGTCGGAGGCGGCGGGTGGATGATGTTGTGAACGTATGAGTGAATTCGAGCGCTTCCTGGCCCAGCTCCCCGCGGCCGAAGCTGCTCGCGGACGCGAGGTGTTCCGGCCTGCGCGGGTCGAACGGGGTGAGCTGATGGTTCGGGCCGGAGACCGGCCCGATCGGGTCGGATTCGTTGAGCGTGGGCTGTTCCGGCTGTACGCCACCGACCCCGCAGGGACCGAGCGGACGATGGGATTCCGCGCCGAGGGCGAGCTCGTCTGCGCGTACAGCGCGGCGCTGCGCAAGGAGGCTTCGCAGCTCACGATCGAGGCGCTCGAGCCCGCTGACCTCATGGTCGCCCCGCGGTCTGGGTACGACGCGATGGTCGCGGCGAACCCGGGCTGGCAGCAGCTCGTCGCCCGGCTCACGGAGGAGCTCTACCTTCGCGTCGAACAACGGCACAGCGAGCTCCTGCTGACCGACGCGACCGCGCGGTATCAGCAGTTCCTCGCCGACCACGGCGCTCTCGCGAACCGGCTGACCCAGCGCCAGATCGCGTCGTACGTCGGTGTCACGCCGGAGGCACTGAGCCGGATCCGTCGGCGATTGATCTCGATCAACGACGAGCGGCCCGATGCTGCCTACGGTCGGGAACATGACGACGATGCGCGTGATGGCAACCGACCGAGTCGGCCCCGGAGCGGTCCTGCGACCGCACACCCTTCCGGTGAGGCGGCCGGCTGACGGCGAGGTCCTGATCAAGGTCATGGCCGCGGCGGTCAACCAGGCCGACCTCGGCATGGTGGCCGGGAACTACCGCTGGTACGACGAACTCCGGCTGCCGCTCGTCCCCGGGTACGACGTGGCCGGTGTGGTCGAGGCGGGCGACTGGGAGGCCGGGGCTGCGGTGATCGCGAGCACCGGTCATTCCAGGACGCAGGTTGGTGGCTATGCGGAGTATGTGACGCTTCCGGCGGCACACCTGGCGGCGGCGCCGGCGAACCTCGACTGGGTCGAGGCCGCCACGTTGCCGCTGGCCGCACTCACCGCCCACCAGGCGCTCGACCTTCTCGATCTCGGCGCCGGCCAGACGCTCTTGGTCAATGGAGCGCGTGGTGCGGTCGGCCGGTTCGCGGCTGAACTCGCGGTTGCCCGGGGAATCACCGTGCTCACGCCGGACTCGACGACCACGCCCGTACCCTCGTCAGCCGACGCCGCCCTCGATGTCGTCGGTGGTCCGAGGGCTCGCGCGGCGTTCGCTGCGGTCCGCGATGGCGGCAGGTATGTCACGGCGGTTCCGGAGTTCTGGGTGCCCGGCGGTCAGTTCACTGCTGAGCGTGGCATCGAGCCCACGATCGTCCGTGCCGAGCCTGACGGCCGGCGCCTGGATGAGATCGCGCGCGCCGCCGAGGCCGGCCAGATCAGCACGACCGAGGCCAAGACCTTCGCCCTTACCGAGGCCGCCGAAGCCCTTGACCTGCTGAGAGCGGGAGGCGTCCGCGGCAAGCTCGTTCTGATCCCTTGACCTTCACCGGCGACGGCCCGATTCCACGGGTGCGACTGTCCGGCAGCGCGACTCCCATGATGCGGGCCCGCCCCGGGCGATCGATCCAGACTCCGGACCGGGCCCCGATCCAGACTCCGCACCGAGCCCCGAACCAGAGTGCGGGTCGAGCCCCGATGCAGGGTGCGAACCACCCCCCCGATCGCCGGTGCTGTCTGCCTCCCGATCCATGGTGCGGACGGCCCGATCGCCGTTCGGTCCGCCTCCCGATCCACGGTGCGGACCGCCCGGGAGAGACGGAGTGCTGCCGATTTACGGGCTGGCGTATCCAGTGGCAGTCGACAAGCCGGGCGACGCAGGAGTCCGGCGCAAGCAAGGAAGGGGCGGCTGGGAGCGGTTGCGAGCACGCACGGCGGGAGCGCGCGTAGCGGCCGCGTCGGGCTGAACCTCCAACCACCGTCCCCCCGCGTCGGGCTCCCGACAAACCTCAGGCCTGGCCGGCGCGTTCCTCGGGAGTGGACTTGCGGACGACGAGGCGGGTCCAGGCGCCGACGTACACGCGGTCGTCCGGGTTGAGTTCACGCCGCTGCCCAGGAGAGATCGGGTCCTCGGGCAGCGGTCCGGATGCGGGCCCGACATACGTCCCGTTGGAGGACTGCAGGTCCTCGACCCACCAGCGCTGACCGTCAGTTGTGAGCTGAGCCTGCCGCCGGCTGACCCCGGTGTCGTCTCCGCAGTCGACCTCGGGCGTGATGCCGCGGCTCCGCGACGGGCGGCCGACCAGCACGCTCTTGTCGTTCAAAGGGATCACGACAGGCAACCCCGGTGACGGACACGGGTCGTCGCTCTGCTGTACGGCGTACCAGTCCGGATCAACCCACCGCTCAACGACCCACTCGGCAACCTCGGCAGGCGGGCCCGGCGGCATCGGCGGGACAGGCGCGCCAGGCGCCGACAGGTCGAGCGAGGACGCGGCGCGCGGCATGGTGCCGGTGGTGAAGTCGTAGCCGCAGCTCTCGCAGAACAAGGCGTCCGTGGCAGCCGGCTCCGAGCAGTTCGGGCACGTCTGAGCCGCCACAGCGGGCGCAGGCGAAGGCGCGGCAACGGCCGGCGCCGGCACCGAGGCTCCAGCCGGAGTCGCAGCAGTGCCGATCGGCAGGCCGCAGACGTCGCAGTAGTCGGTCGAGGTGGACGGGTGTCCGCTCGGACAGTTGACCGTGCTCATTTCTTCACCCGAGTGGTCTTGGTGGAGGCCGTATCGAGGGCCATCTCGTCGGCCTTCTCGACGGTCCGCTTCAGCCGCACGGTACCCGCCTCCTGGTCGTCGATGTCGACCACCTTGCGCAGCCGCGTGGTCGCTTCCTCGTTGCCGGTCTGCGCCGCCAGCTGGACGGCCCGGCCGAGCTTGGTGGTCGCGGTCTCGGTGTCGCCGGCGGCCTTCGCGGCCAGGCCTTCCTGGATCGCGTCGGCCAGCTCGGTCTGCCCGGTGTAGTGCGCGACCTCGGGGCTGATCCGCGTGGTCAGCGCCTCGTCCGCAGACCACAACGCCTTGACCAGACCCTGTGCGACCACGTCGGCGCCGAGGACCAGCTGCACCCGGGCGGCCAGCTGCTCCTGCCCGATCCCCTTCGCAGCAAGCCGGATCGCGACGTGGTAGTCACGCGACTCGTCACCCCACGAGCCGGTCGGGTACGAGCCGGTCAGCGGGTTGATCGCCGTACGGCGTGACGTCAGGTCCTCAACGGTCGGCGCGACCTGCCGGACGAACAGCACCTCCGCACCCTGCGGAGCCCAGACCCGCAGGTCGGCCTGCGCGACACCGCGGCTCATCGCGTTCTGGATCAGCTTGGAGAACTCGGCCGCCAGCTGGTCCGGCGCCGGGATGATGTCGACGGTGCCGAGTAGCGCTTGCGCGATCCGCCGTACCTCGTCGACCTGCCAGGCCACGCCGACACCGCGGGTGTCGCACTGGAACTGGCCGGTGACCGCCTTGATGGTCTCGGTGAGTACTTCGGGTGTCTCGTGCTGGTTCTCGCCGTCGGTGAGCAGGATCGCGTGCTTCTGGGTCAGCGACGGCACGGTCGCGAACACCCGCGACGCCAGCCGCAGCCAGGTGCCCATCGCGGTGCCGCCGTCGGCGTAGAACCGGGCCACCGCGTCCTTGGCCGCCTGCCGGGTGAACTGGTCCATCTTCATCATCACCGGCTCCGGCGAGGGCGGGAACGCCAGCTGCGCGCGGTCGTTGCCGGAGATGACCGCGAACCAGACGCCGTCGAGGATCTGGTCGAGCGCGGTCTGCGCGGCGGCCCCGGCGGCCCGGACGCCGTCGGCGCCCATCGAGCCGGAGGTGTCGACGATGATGATCTCGCCGGCGTCACCGCTGCCGGACTGCCCGGCCGCGCCGGCGCCGCTGCAGTTCACCGTGACGATCGCGTGTACGTCGGTCCCGCCGTCCGGCAGGAACTCGTTCTGGTAGACGGTGGCGGAGAACTCAGCCATCTCGGCGTCCTTTCCTGAAGCTAGAGCCGCGCCAGCGCGACGGTGATGTTGTCCTGACCGCCCTGGGCGTTGGCCCAGTCGACCAGGGCGGACGCGGTGGCCAGCGGCTCGCCACCGTGCGCCGCAGCGGTCTGACGTACGAGGTCGGCCAGCGGTGCCGCCTCGGAGCAGTAGTTCCACAACCCGTCCGAGCAGACCAGGATCCAGCCCGGTCCGGCCGGGCAGAGCGTGGTGGTCCGGGGTGTGTGGTCCGGTGCGTCCTTGCCGAGCCAGCGCGTGATCGCGTGCGCGTGCGGACCGGACTCCGCCTCAGCGCGGGAGATGCCGGTCGCGATCAGCTCCGCGGCCCACGAGTCGTCCACGGTCAGTGCGACCGCTTCGTCCTCGTCCGGGAACCAGTACGCGCGACTGTCGCCGACAGCACCGGCCACCAGCAGACCGTCCTCCAGAACGGCCGCCACGAACGTGCACGACGCCGGGTTCGGACTGTCCGGACTCGTGTTGTCCAGTACGGCGTCATTGGCCGCGTCGGCAGCCGCCTTGAGCCTGGCCACGATCGCATTGCTGTGCGACGACTCGGTGCCGATGCCCTGGGCATGCCCAGCCACCAGCACCTCGCGTGCAGCACGTGCTGCGGCCAGACTGGCGACGTCCGAGTCGAGTGACGAGCTCACACCGTCACAGACGACCAGTAGCGCCCGGCTGCCGGGCTCCGCGTCGGCCGCGATGGCCAGTGCGTCCTCGTTGCGGCTGTGCCGGATGCCGCGGTCGCACACGCCGGCCACCCACGGTGCTGGGTGTTCGTCGAAGTGGTCGCGCGGCTTGCTCGCCTTCGTGCCGCAGGTCTCGCAGTAGCCCTCGGCACCGATCGCACCACCGCAGGACCGGCACGGACCGACCGGCTCCGCCGCAGGGGCGGTGCTGATCTCGACCGTGGGCTCGGTGTCGGTGTCCAACGCGGGACTGGCGGGGGCGGCCGTCGGGTTGAGCTCGGCGCCGCAGGCCTCGCAGAAGCGATCGGCCTCGGACACCTGCCCGCCACAGCTGGGGCAGACCGTCTGGGTCGTACTCGTCATCGCAACGTCCATCCTCGAACCTCGTTGGCCTGGTCGACCAGGGCGATCCGTTCCGGCCGGCTCTCGGCCTGGTCGGCCAACTGCCGGTAGGTGGCTTCGAGCCCGTCCCGCAGGGCCGGCTCGGTCGCCTCCCGTCCGTCGATCCGCAGACCTTCCTGCGGACCGGACTGCTGGACCTCGGCCAGCGCGGTCCGGAACACGTCCGCGGCCAGGTTGGCCCGGTCGACCGGGTCGATGGTCAGCGCGTCGATGCTGTCCATCGCCTGAGCGAGCGCGGGCAGGCCACGCCCCGATCCTGCCAGCAGTCCGGCTCGCTGGCGACGGGCCCGCACGTACGCGCCGCTGGTTCGTGGCACCAGGTCGAGTGCGGCCAGGGCTCCGTCGAGGTCGTTCCGCTGCGTGCGGATGGCGGCCAGACCGAAGGCCGAGGGCGCGATGTAGTTGGCGTCTGTGCGGGCGCAGGTGAGGTAGAGGCCCTCGGCAACGTCGTACTCGCCGCTCTGCTCGCAGGCGATCGCCAGCGCCAGCTTCGGCCCGAGCTCACCCGGCACCTGGCCGTAAACGGCGTTGAAAGCCGATTGCGCCCCGGGCGCGTCGCCGCGGGCCAGAGCGACCAGTCCGGCCATCCAGACCGCCCGCCACTCCCATGGGTCCTCGGCCAGCAGGTCGGACCCCGCGGTGTCGACCATGTCGTAGCGCTCCTCGCCCACCTCGAGCGCGGCCTCCGCGATCTCCAGCAGGATCTGCGCCGACGACTCCGGCGCGTCCACCAGCAGCTCGAGTCGCTTGCCGGCGTCCGGAACGCTCACGGTCTTCAGCCAGCCGGCCATCTTGTCGCTGTCGTCCGGCGCCAGCGAGGGCAGCTGCTGCCAAGGCTCGGCGGCATCTCCCAACCCCGTCGACTTGTCACCGGGCGTGCCGAACAGCAGGGACGACGCCGAGTGCTGTGCGGCCTTGACGCCCTGCTTGTCCGCGACGACCTCTCGCAGTACGCCGAGCAGCTGCACACGGAATTCGTCGGCAGACTGGAACCGGTCCGCCGGGTCCTTCGCACACGCCTTGGCCAGCAGCCGGTACACCGAGTCGTACTTCTGGAACAGCGGTACGTCGTTCACCGGCGGCAGCGAATCGACGTACCGCGACTGGTAGCCGCGGAACTCCATCGCCAGCACGCACAGCGTCCGGCCGAGCGTGTAGATGTCGGACGCGACCGACGGGCCGACCTCGGCCACCTCGGGAGCCTGGAAGCCGACCGTGCCGTAGATCGCCGAGTCGAGGTCGTCGATCCGCCGGACCCCACCGAGGTCGATCAGCTTGACCGCGTCGCCGACCTGGATGATGTTGTCCGGCTTGAAGTCGCAGTACAGCAGCTCGAGGTCGTGCAGGTAGGAGAACGCGGGCAGGATCTCGAGGATGTACGCGATCGCCTGGTCGATCGGCAGCGCGTCGTACTGCCCGTGGTTCGCGGCCATTCGTTGCTTGAGCAACGTCTTCAGCGAGGTACCGCCGACGTACTCCATCACGATGTAGCCGGCGCCGTCGTGGGTGACGAAGTTGTAGATCTCGACGATCAGGGGGTGCTCGACGCGGGCCAGGAACTGCTGCTCGGCGATCGCGGCGGCGACGGCGTCCGGGTCCTCGGAGTTCAGCAGGCCCTTCAGCACCACCCACCGGTCGGACACGTTCTTGTCCCGGGCCAGGTAGATCCAGCCGAAGCCGCCGTGCGCCAGGCAGCCGGCCACCTGGTACTGGCCGCCGACCAGGTCGCCCGCGTGCAGCTTCGGCGAGAACGAGAACTTGCTCCGGCACTTCGGGCAGAAGCCCTCGGTCCGGCCGGGCTGGTCGCCGCGGGCGCGGCCGACCTCATGGCCGCAGCTCGGACAGTTCCGGCGGTCCTCGGGGACCATCGGGTTGACCAGGATCGCTTTGCTGGCGTCGATCGCGGGGATCGACGGCACGTGGGTGAGGCCGGCGCCGAGTCGCGCTCCGCGCAGCCGCGTGGAGGACGTCCCCAGTTTACGGGTCAGCTTCGAGCCGGCCGCGCCCGCGCGGGCCGAGCCGAGTGGGGTCGATGCGAGCCGGTTGGAGGCGCGCGAAACCGTTGAAGGGGTGCTTATCGGGTCCGGCAGGTCCGGCGCGGTCACGCTGGGAGCTCCGACAACAGCGGAGGGGCTGACCGCACCAGAGGGTGCCGGTGAGCCACAGACATCGCAGTACCCGTCCACGAAGGTGCCGGTGCAGCCGGGCTGTGTACAGGCACCGGTCGACGGACTCGGACTGGTCGCGGCTGCGGCCGCGGGCGAGCCGCACACGTCGCAGTACCCGTCCTGGATGCTCCCGGTGCAGCCGGGCTGCGTACAGGCGATGGTCGTGGTCATTTCGTCCCTCCTGTGGCTTCCAGGTAGGCCTGGTAAGCCGTCACCAGTGCACCCAGCCGGGCCAGCTCCACCGGTTCCGACTCGATCACGGCACGGCCGCGCCGGTACAGCTCGGCGAGGTCCTCGTTGCCTGGGGCAACACTCGCCGCTTTCACCTGGTACGCGTCCAGCCGGGCGGCCAACTCGTCCCGCCGTTCCAGTACGGCGCCGTACGCCGCCTGTGCCTGACCGAGCGCACGTCGCACGGCGTCCAGCCGGGTCAGGTACTTCTCCAGCTCGGACGGCGTGTTCGGCACCGGTCCGAGCGCAGTCACATCAGGTACGGCGAGTCGCGGGGCCGGTGTAACCGTGGCGACCGCCTTGTCGGCAAGACTGCGCACGGCCTGGCCCTGTGCCTCCAGCTCGCTGCGCAGCGAGCGTGCGCGCGCGACATCGGCCGCGCGCTCCTTGCGTGTGGCGGCACCGACGATGAGGTCGCGCTCACTCCGGGCCAGGTCGATCTCCAGCGGACCGATCAGCCCGCCGATGTCCGCACCGCGCTTGTTCCGATCGGCCAGGTCGCTCACCCGGCGATCGAGGTCGTGGTGCTCCGCGATCGCTGCGTTGCGGGTGCCGGCCGGCTCGAGCTTGACCAGGTCGTTGATCCGCTCGACTTGAGCGCGCAGCTGCCGCAGCCGGGCGGCCAGGTCGGCGTCACCCGGCTCCAGCGCCAGCTTGGCTCGCAGGCTCGACGCCAGCGCGTCCGACAACTTGCATGCCTCGGGCAACGAAACTGCGAGCGATCCACCGGCGCTGCCGGTGTCCAGACCGCCCCAGATCAACGTGCTGATCCGCTCGGTCTCCTTCGTCCCGACCCGGCCCGAATCCCACGTGATCAGGATCAGCTCGTACCGATCCGATACCGCCTTCCAGACCGCCATCGCGAGCACGACATCGGCACTCAGCGCGTCGGATTCGGGGGAGTGCAGGGCGGCCTGGTCCAGCTCGTCCAGCTCGGCCTTCCGCCGGTCGCGCCACGTCCCCAGCGCGTCGAGGAACGAGAGCAGCTCCGTCGCCGGAACGCTGCTCCCCATCTTCCCCGGCGGCGCCGGTGCCAAGGCGGTCGGCGTACGGACGGTCATAGGCCCTGGGTCCGGCCGTAAATCGGTGCCGGCGGATTCGTCTTGCCCAGCTTGCCGAGCCACTTGGTGTACGACGCCTGCCAGCGGCCGTCAGCTTTCATGTCCGCGAGCGCCTTGTTCACCAGTCTGACGAACTCGGGGTGGCCCTTCTGGAAGCCGAGACCGTACGGCTCGTCGCTGAACCGCTCCGGGAGAATCTTGGCGTACGGGTCCTGTGCCGCATCGCCGGCCAGCACCGTGTCGTCGCCGGAGATCCCGGCCGCCTTGCCCTGCTGGAACAGCACCAGGCAGCCGGTGTCGGAGTCGGCGGTGATCGGCTTGACTGCCGGGTTCTTGCGCTTCAGGTTGTCCAGACTGGTCGACCCCGCCGGCGCGCAGATCGTCTTCCCGGACAGATCGGCGACGCTCTTCGCCGTCGAGTCGG
The DNA here is from genome assembly GCF_004331465.1 of Kribbella pittospori. Lineage (GTDB taxonomy): Bacteria > Actinomycetota > Actinomycetes > Propionibacteriales > Kribbellaceae > Kribbella > Kribbella pittospori. Next base: position 165,043 of record NZ_SJKB01000008.1, on the reverse strand, counting down.
ACTGCACCAGCGTCTTCTGGCCGGAGCGGTAGTACTCGGCGGAGAAGGCGATCTGGTCCCAGCGAGCACAGTTGATGGTCATGTTCCGGGCGACGATGTCGACCTTGCCGTCCATCAGCAACGGGATCCGCTGTGGGCTGGAGATCACCCGCAGTTCGACCTTGTGCGGCTCGCCCGGCGCGGGCGCGCCGAAGATCGCGTCCGCGACCATGTTGATCATGTCGATGTCGAAGCCCTCGATCCGGCCGCTGATCGGGTTCCGCGAGCCGAGGTTGAGGCTGTCGGCAGAGACTCCGGCGATCAGGCGGCCGCGCTTCTGGATCGTCTCCAGGATCGTCCCGGCCGGCATCGGGGTTCCGGGCGCGGGCACGTTGGCGTCCGGTGCGTACGACGCCAACGGGTCCTGGCCGTCTGTGCAGGGCTTGGGCGCCGCGGGCGGTGCCGCGGTGGTGACCTTCGGGGCGGGCTTGGCGGGGATCTGAGTGGCTTCGTAATTGCCTGAGCTGCAGGCGGTCAGGAGCAGAGCAGCTACGACCACGACCGGGGTGAGTTTCTTCATCGGTACTCCTCCAGTCGCTGCGACATGCCCCAGGCGACGAGCAAAGCCGCCGCGATGCCGATCGGCAGGCCGAGCCAGCCGATCGGCGGCAGTCCGTTGCGGGAGTCGGACAGGTTGGAGGTGACCGCCGCGCTGGTGTTCGTCAGTTCGTCGGCCGAGCCCTGGTCGAAGGCCTGGAACGTCTTGACCGAGTTCGCCGGGTCCTTCGAGGTGCCGATGGCCAGGTCCACGGCGCTGTCCCACTGACCCGCACCGTCCCGCTTCCGGACCTCGGCGTGGACCGTCCGGTAGGCATCCCAGTCGGTGCGGATGCTGTCGGCCGCCGTACCCGAGAGCTTGCTCAGTTGCTCCTCGACCCGGCCGGCCGCGGCCTGGTACGCCTTGTCGAAAGCATCACCCGAGCCGCGGGCGATCAACGTGAGGCTCTCGTTCGAGCGGGCGTCGTACGCAGCGATCCGGGCCCGGGACAGCGCCAGGGTGTCGGCGTACGCATCGGACTCGGTGTCGGAGGCGTCGCCGGCCGCGGAGGACAGGGCGACACTGCCGACGATCACGGTGACCAGGACGAGCAGACCCCCGACCGCGATCGGGATGTTGATGTAGCGATGGGTACGCCGGGCCAGCCAGCGCAGGGTGAAAGCGAAGACGAGGAGCGTGAGGACGCCGGCCACGAGGACCCAGATGGTGCCGTCGCTGACGGCGCCGAACTCGTCGGCGGTCCGGTCCTCGTTGGCCTGGACCAGCGCCTGGACCAGCGGGAGCGAGTCGTTCTGCAGGACCGCGTTGGCGTCCCTCAGGTACTGCGATCCGATCGGGAGACCCTGGCGGTTGTTCGCGCGCGCCTGCTCGATCAGGCCCTGGTATGTCAGCAGCGTCTTGTTCAGCGCGCCGAGCGCCTCCTGGTCCGCGGGTTGCGCGGTGGCAGCCTCGGCGATCAGGCCCGCGGCCGACGCCATCGAGTCGACGAAATGCTGGCGCTGCGCCGGGGGCTCGAGACCGCCGACCAGGAACGCGTTCGTCGCGTCGGCGTTGGCGCTGACCAGGTTGGTGTGGATCTCCTGGATCCGGACGAGTTGGGCGGCGTTCTCCTCGGCGCGCGTCAGGGCACCGTCGGACTGACGGAACCCCTGCGCGGCGCACAGGCCGAAGACGACGCTCATGGCCGCGGCGATGATGAGGATGGCGCGCATCCGGCCGGGCGTGCCATCGAACCACCGGGCGATCGCGTTCCGCCGGCTCGCGGTCTGGGAGGCGGGCGGCTGCACAGCCGGCGTACCGGACTGCTGGGCCGGCGGCGACCAGGTCGCGGGCTGCGGCGCACTCTGTGTCTGGGTCACGCCTCGTCTCCTTGCTCAGACTGCTCAGGTACGTCGGTCTCGGGCTCTTCCGTGAGGTCCTCGGCGAGGATCTGACGCAGTTGGTCCTTGGTAGGTGCCGTCACGTCGCGCAGCCGCCAGGCATGCCGGCCGATCGCGGCCTCCAGCACGTTCCGGGCGAACCGCCCGTTGCCGAACGACCGGTCCCGCGGCGTGGCCGCCAGGATCTCCCGGAACCGCTCGAGTGCGTCCGGCACCAACTCGTAGTCGGCGCCCTCCGACAGCCCGGTCAGGATGTCGGTCAACTCGTCGTCGCTGTAGTCGTCGAACGCGATCGTGGTCCGGAACCGGCTGGCCAAACCGGGGTTCGCGGCGATGAAGGTCTCCATCGGCTCGGGGTATCCGGCAACGATCACTACCAGGTCGTCGCGCCGGTCCTCCATCTCCTTGACCAGCGTGTCGACCGCCTCACGCCCGTACTGGTCGGCGCCGGTGTCTCCCGCGGTCAGGCTGTACGCCTCGTCGATGAAGAGCACCCCGCCGGCCGCGGACGCGACCACCTCAGCGGTCTTCGTCGCGGTCTGGCCCAGGTACCCAGCGACCAGCTCGGACCGATCGACCTCGACCAGTTGTCCCTTCGACAGCAGGCCGAGCGCTTTGTAGATCCCACTCACCAGCCGCGCGACCGTGGTCTTGCCCGTGCCAGGGTTGCCGACGAACACGAGATGCCGCGTGATGGTCGGACTCTTCAGCCCTGCCTCTGTCCGCAGCTTCTCAACCCGCAGTACGGCGACCTGCCGGTGCACCTCCCGCTTGACCCGCTCCAGACCGGTCAGCTCGTCCAGCTCAGCCAGCAGCTCTTCCACCGTCTTCGCCGGCTCGGCCTCCGTTGCCGGCTGAGTCGCCGTCTTCGCAGCTGCCTGTGCTTGGCCAGTGACAGGCGACGCCGGAGTGCCGGTCGGGGGAGTGGCCGGCGTCGTACCGGTCTGCAGCGGGCGAGCACCTGCCGCCTGCAGCTGTGCCGCCGCCGCGACCGAGGCGTTGCCGACGACCCGCATCGTCGGCTCGCCCAGCGTGCACGCTGCCGATGCCACCTCCGCGAGTGCTTCCGCGTAGGCGATCTTCTCTGCCGAGCCGTCGGCGATCAGCTCGCTCAGCGCGCCCGTCGGCGCACCGCGCCAGCGGCGGCCGCGAACGGCGGCGTCGAAGAAGTCCTGCGTCGTCGCGCCCTCGACCACCTTGCTCCAGTCAGCCGGTGCGCCCGGCGCCGACTCGGCCAGCGCGGCCGCGAGCGACAGCGCCTCGGAGCGGGCGCGGTCCTCGGCGACACCGGCCCGGCCGGCCACGACCAGCAGCTCGGTCAGCGCCTCGCGGAGTCCCCCGTCGCGGCTCATGCCTCTCCTCGTCCGGGTGGTGGTTGTAGTGGTCCGGTGATGTCAGGTGGCGGCGTCGAGGCCGTCGGCCCGAGGGCCAGGCCCCCGCCGGTGGAGCCGGTGCCGAACTTCTCCTGCAGGAATCGGCCGTGGGCGATCAGTGCCGCCGCGTCGGCCCGGTTCACCGCGTCGAACACCTTGTCCATCGTTGCGCCCAGGAGGTCCAACTGGTCGATCAGGATCATCAGCGAGGTCTTGCCCCGGTCCACCGGCCGCGTGTCCGCCCACTGCCGTGGCAGCCGCAGGTAGCCCCCGATCGCCTCCGGCAGATAGTCCGTCGCGGTCGCCATCACCGAGTACGCCTGGGCGCTCCCGCCGAGGTTCCCCAGCCGCGGGATCGTCTCCCGCACCACCCGGACCACCCGTCCGACCCGCGACGCGACCACGGCCGGTACGGCGCCGTCCGCGACCAACTGCTCGACGCGGACCAGCGCCGCCAGCAGGTCGTCGTTCGTCGGTGCGCGGGGGGTCGGGGCAGGCTCGGGCTCCTGCTTGCGGCCGGTCAGCCGCGCCAAGAAGTCACCGAGCGCCATGCAGTCCCCTCGCTAGCTGTCGTCTCCGGCGGCCGTGACTCAGCGACCGAGGTCGAGGTCGAGGCTGCCGTGAACGACCCGCTGGTCCTGCTGGGCGACCCGCTCCAGATAGCTCCGGGACTTGGTCACCTCGGTCTCCAGCGTGCCGATGGTGGCGGCCATGTTGTCGAGCGCCTCCACCTTGAACGTGTCGATCGCGTCCATGGTCGCGTAGATGTTCGCGAACGCGGCCTGCAGTTGCGGCAGCCCGATCGTCGCCGATGCGGCCTGCTGCTGGATCGCCACCGAGTTGTCCTTCATCATCTGCGAGGTGCGCTCGATCATGTTGCTGGTGGTCGTGTTCAGCGCACTGATCTGGTCCAGCACCAGCTTCTGGTTGCTCAGGGCCTGCGCCACGATCACCGCCGTACGCAGCGCCGAGACCGTGGTGGTCGACGCACGGTCGACGCCCTTGATCAGCTCGATGTTGTTCTTGATCACGATGTCGATGGCCAGGTAGTTCTGGATCGACACGGCCAGCTGGGTGAGAAGGTCCTGGTGCTTCTGCCGGACGTAGAACAACACGTCCTCGCGGAACGCCTTCGCCTTGTCCGGGTTGGTCGCCTCCAGTTCGGCGATGGCCGCTGACAGCCTCGAGTCCAGCCGCTCGGCGACGTACACGTACTGGTTCAGCCGGGTCATCGCGTCCCAGAGTTGCTGCTTCTCCAGGTTCAGCGCGGCGTTGTCCTTGCCGAGCTCGTCCTGGCCGTTGCGCAGCGCGTGCAGGATGCCCTCGAGGTGGCTCTGCGCGCTCTGGTACTTGCGGAAGTAGTCCTCGATCTTGTCGCCGAACGGGATCATCCCGAGCAGCTTCTTCGGCCCGGTCGCTTCCTTCGGGTCCAGATCCTCGACCGTACGGCGCAGTTCGAGCAGCGTCTTGCCGACGGTCGAACCCTCGGACAGGCCGCCCTCCTGCAGCGCCCGCACCGGCGACTTGAGCAGCCGGTTCGAGCTGTCGGCGGCGGCGCGGATGTCGACGTCGCCCATGCTGCGGACGTCACTGGCCTTCGCCGCGAACTCCGGTGAGCGCGGTTCGGCCGACATCAGCGCGGTCAGGAAGGTGTCCACCTTCGCGTCGAGGCCGGGCAGGGCGGCAGCGTCAACCGCCGGCGCCAGGCTCGGTGCGGCGGTCGCGGCCACCGGCTGTGATGGCGGCGGCGCGGTCAGTATCAGCCCCGGCGCGGTCGCGGTCGGCGGCTGCAGCGGCGACATCGCCGGCTGCGCGGCGGCCGCGGCTGCCGGCGTACCTGGTGTGTTGTCGGCTTCGGTCATCGTCGTTCCCCTCCGGTGGCCTCCGCGCGGCGTCCCCGTCACCCGCGCGCACTGTCACCTCCGTGACGCGCACACAATCTACGCGGTTCCAGGCCCAAGTGACGGTCCCGTTGCGTAGTCGTTGTCGCTGACGGCTCAGGGACCTGGTCAGACGGCGATCGGGGCCTTGATGCCGGGGTGGGGGTCGTAGCCGGTCAGTTCGACGTCGGCGATCTCGTAGGAGTCGATCGAGTCGCGCGGCGTCAGTTGCAGAGTCGGCAGCGCGCGGGGCTCCCGGGTCAGCTGCAGGCGGGCCTGGTCGAGGTGGTTCAGGTACAGGTGTGCGTCACCGAGCGTGTGGACGAAGTCGCCGACCTCGAGCCCGGTTTGCTGGGCCACCATGTGGGTCAGCAGCGCGTACGACGCGATGTTGAACGGCACGCCGAGGAAGATGTCGGCGGAGCGCTGGTAGAGCTGGCAGGACAGCCGGCCATCGGCGACATAGAACTGGAACATGGTGTGACAGGGCGGCAACGCCATGCTGTCCACGTCTGCGACGTTCCAGGCGTTCACGATGTGCCGGCGCGAGTCCGGGTTGTTCTTGATCGACTCGATCACACCGGCGATCTGGTCCACGTGCCGGCCGTCAGGCGTCGGCCAGGACCGCCACTGGTAGCCGTAGACCGGGCCGAGCTCGCCGTCGGCGTCGGCCCATTCGTCCCAGATCGAGATGTTGTTCTCGTGCAGCCACTTGACGTTGGTCGAGCCGCTGAGGAACCAGATCAGCTCGCCGATCACCGACCGCAGCTGCAGCTTCTTCGTCGTCACCGCGGGGAATCCCGCGCGGAGGTCGTAGCGCGACTGGTGGCCGAACACGCTCAGCGTGCCGGTCCCGGTCCGGTCGCCCTTCTGCACCCCGTTGTCCAGCACGTGCCGTAGAAGATCCAGGTACTGCTGCATGCCGCCCAACCTACCCCCATCGACAGACAAGAAGTTTGAAAGACTCACAGCGTGGAGCATGTGATGACGCTGGTGGTTCGGGTGGAGAAGAACGCTCGGCCGGCGCAGACCGACGCGCTGGAGACCGCGGCGCGGGCGGTCCTCGCGATCCTGGCCGACGGCCGCTCGACCGGTGAGGGGGAGTGGGCCGAGGCGATGACTGCCTGGCAGGACGATCGGATTCGGAAGATCGTCAAACGCAGCCGGGGCATCGAGTGGCGCCGGGCCGAATCCGTTCCCGGGATCACCATGACCGGAGTGACCGCGGAAGTCCGCGTGTTCCCGCCGACGCCGGTTGACGCCGTACCGCTGGAGCTCGCCAACCTGCAGGTGAGTGGCACCGACTTCGAAGACTCCGAGGACCCAGCGGCGCCGGAGCCCGGCGTACCTGTCCTGTGGGTCAATCCGGAGTTGGATATGTCCAGCGGCAAAGCCATGGCGCAGTGCGGTCACGGTGCGCACCTCGCCTGGTGGGCGCTGTCGACAGTTGGCAAGAAGGCCTGGGCTGCTGCGGACTTCGCGCTGGCGGTTCGCACTGCAAGCGCTGCTCAGTGGGAGAGCTTGCTCGCCAGTGGATTACCCGTGGTCCAGGACGCGGGCTTCACTGAAGTGGAGCCCGGGTCCCGGACCGTCATCGCGGATCATCCCTTGCTCACGCGATAGTGCAGGTGGGTGACGCGGTCGCCCTGGACCACGCGCGGGTCGTCGAGCATGACCTGCGGGCCGACGTAGTCACCGAAGAACTTACGGCCGGTGCCGAACAGCACCGGGACCAGGCTGTACGCGATCTCGTCGACCAGTCCGGCCGTGACCGCCTGGCCGGTGAGGTTGCCACCGGTCACGCTGACGTCGCGGTCTCCGGCGTGCTCCTTGGCCTGCGCGATCGCGTTCTCGATCCCGTTGACGAAGGTGAACGGCGCGTCCGGGAAGGGCCAGTCGGTCGGCGGCTCGTGGGTGACGACGAACACGTGGTCACCCACCGCCGGTACGCCGTTCCAGCCGTTCGTGATGTCGAACAGACGCCGCCCGATCACGCACGACGCGATGTTCGGCCAGGTCGACTTCATGTAGTCCGCGCTGGCCTGGCTGACGTGGAACGGCCGGCCCTGGTCGGTGCCGTAGATCTCGACCGGACCGTTGTTGTACCAGTCGAACAACGGCCCGACGCCGTCCTCGGTGTCCGCGACGAACCCGTCCAGTGACACCACGGCGGAAGCAATGACGTTGCCCATGGCTACTTTTCCTTCACGACTCGGTAGGCGAGGTGCTGCGCCGCCGGCGTGGAGACCGCTTCGACCAGCTCGACCTGGACGGCCTGTGCAGGCTCGGCCGGGAACAACCTGGTCCCGCCACCCAGCACGACAGGTGCCACATGCAAGTGCAGTACGTCGGCCAGCCCGGCGGCGAGGACCTCGTGACAGACCTGCCCGCCGCCCATCACGAAGACATCCTTGTCCCCGGCAACTTCCTTGGCCTGCGCGACTGCCTCCTCCGGACTCCCGACGAAGCGGAAGCGGTCGCCCAGCCGGGTCTTGGCCGGTGCGGAGTGGGTGACGACGAAGACCGGCGGATTGACCTCGCCCGTGGGTTTCGCGCCGTACCCCATCTCGTCGCTCCACCCCTTCGGAGCGTCGATGACGTCGAACAGGTTCCGGCCCTGGATGACCGCGCCGGTGGCCGCGAACGCGGCGTCCAGTACGGCGTTGTCCTCGGCGTTGCCCTGGAAGGCCCACTGGTGCAGGACCTCGCCGCCGTCGCCGAGCCCGTTGTCGATGCTGACATTGGGCCCGGTGACGTAGCCGTCCAGGGAGACCGAGATGTCGACGACGACTCGGCTCATCGGTCAGGCCTCCTTCGCGAGCAGTTCGGCGAGGCGGTCCATCGAGTCGCGGATGCCGCTCTCCATGCCGTACTCGATCGACTGGTCGCGGGCCTCGACCGACGGGAACACCGACTGCTGGTGCAGCCGGACACCGGTCTCGGTCGACTCCAGGGTCATCTTCTCGAGGCAGACCTCGCCGGGAGCCCCTTCCCACTCGAAGGTCTGGATGACCAGCTTGTCCTGCTCGACGGAGTGGAAGACACCGCGGAAGGCGTACTCACCGGAGTCGTCGCGGTGGATGTAGCGGTAGGTCCCGCCGGGGCGGACGTCGTACTTCTCGATCGTCGCGTCCAGGTTCCGCGGGCCGAGCCACTCGGTGACCAGGTCGGGGTCGGTCATGACCCGGAAGAGCTGGGCCGGCGTGGCCTCGAACTCACGGCTGACCTGCACGAACGGGGTGCCTGCGGGGGTGTTGATGGTGGTCGCGTTCATTTCTCCTGCTCCTTCACTGTCTCTCATCACTTCTTTTGCCTTTCTTTGCTTCCTTCACTGCTCCTGCTCCTGCACTGTCTGGAGCAAGGCATCCATCCGGCGGAAGCGACGTTCGGTCTCCAGCCGGTACTCGTCGATCCAGCTCGTCAGTGCTTCGAGGGCGGCCGGCACCAGGTGACAGGGGCGGCGCTGGCCGTCCCGGGTCCGGGTGATCAGCCCGGCGGTCTCGAGCACCTGGATGTGGCGCGACACCGCCTGCTTGGTGATCGGGAACGGTTCGGCCAGTTCGTTCACGGTGGCCGGGCCGCGGGACAGTCGCGCGATCATCGCTCGCCGGACCGGGTCACCGAGAGCGGTGAACGCCCGGTCGAGCTGCGCGTCATCAACTGACATCTTTATCAACCGTTCCTTTGATCAACCGATGTGTTGAATATAGGGACGATCGACGCCGGGCGTCAAGGCCCAGGTTTTAGCAACTTTGGTTGACAGATCGAGAGTGTCAACCTAAGTTGCTTATATGACCGAGTTGGTGGATCCCGAGGACCCCGCGGCAGGCCTGGCCGCGGTGGTCGCGTTGCGCCGGCTGGCCGACCGGCTGGAGGACAGCCAGGTGGAGCAGGCGATGCGGGCCGGCTGGAGGTGGTCCGATGTGGCCGAGGTGCTGGGGGTCACGCGGCAGGCCGTGCACAAGAAACACGCCCGGCGGCTGGTCGCCGCGGGCGTCGCCCTGAGGAGGCGATGATGGCGTCGGATGCGAAAGACGTGCGCGCGCTGCTGGTGCGCGAAGCCCGCACGATGGCGCGGCGGGACGGTTCCCGGTCGATCGAGGCCGAGCATGTGCTGCTCGCGCTGGCTGCGACCCGGACCACGTCCGCGGCCCGGATGCTGGCCGAGGCCGGTCTCACCGAGGAGACGATCCGGGCCGCCCTGGATCGCGAGTTGGAGCAGAGCCTGGCCGTCGCCGGCATCGCGGTCCGGATCGGTTTGTTGCCCGAGGCAACGCCCGATGAGAGCCGCAACCCGCACATCGGTGACTCGACCCGGCTGCTGCTCAAGCGCGCCATGGATGCGCCGCCGAAGCTGGGCGCCGGCCGGCTCGGCCCGCTGCGCATCCTGGTCGGCATCCTCGACACCGAACGCGGCCGGGTCGCCCGCGCGCTCCGGGCCGCCGGCGTCGACCGCGCCGCCCTCCGCGCCCGCGCCGCCGAGGCCCTCGCCGCAGGCAACCACTAATGAGTCCGGCCGTCAGAGTCCGCCTGCTGCAGTGCGGCCTCGTGGCCGGACCGCTCTCCGTGGGCCTCTGGCGGCCAGGTTTGAGGGTGGGCGCCGTTCTGATCGGCTTGTGGGGCGTTGGCTTGATCGGTGCCGGCCTCTTCACCACCGACCCGGTCAGCGGCTTTCCCGTTGGTACGCCGGCCTCGTCCGACTACACCACCTCTGGCGCCTTACATGACGCCTTCTCGCTGCCCGCCTGCCTTCGTCGACCTCGCCGGGCTGTTCCAGCGGCTCACCGTGACGGTGGGATTCGCTTGGCTGACGGCGCTCGCGGTGCGCGAACTCCGGCGTACCTAGATCGTCTCGAAGGCCGCCATCATGGCCATGTCCTCATGCTCGAGGTTGTGGCAGTGGATCAGGTACTTGCCCTTGTGGGCGGTGAACTTGACCAGTACGTCGACCACCTCGGCGGGCCGGATGTCGACGGTGTCCTTCCAGCCGCCGTCGTACCCGCCGGGGTGGCCGCCGCCGCGCCGCAGTACCTGGAACGGCGCGAGGTGGACGTGCACGGGGTGGTGGACGTCGGTGACGAACGACCACACCTCGTACTGGTCGAGCTTCACTTGCGCCTGCATCACCTTCGGGTCGAACGCCTTGCCGTTGATCGTCCACCCCTTGTGCCCGCCCGCATCGCCGCGGCGGAACCGCCACTGCCGTCGGGTGAGGCCGGTGGGTTCGGGAACGGCGGCGTACGACGAGAGCTTGTCCGGGATGCGACTGGCGTCGGTGGCCTTGCGGGCGACCTTGAACCGCATCACGTTCGCGCTGCCGTCGAGTTTGTTCACCAGCGTGACCTCGTCACCCGGCTGGTACTGCGAGAAGTCCACGATCACGTCGAAGCGTTCCGCGGGCGCGATCACCAGCGTCTTGTGCTCGACCGGCTTGTCCAGCAGCCCACCGTCGCTGCCGATCTGGACGAACTTCGCCGGCCCCTTGTCGAAGGCGAGCTCGTAGCGACGGGCGTTGCTCGCGTTGAGGAAGCGCAGCCGGTAGCGAACCGCGTCCACCTCGTGCACCGGCCATGGCGCACCGTTCACCAGTGTCACGTCACCGATGACACCCTCCATGTACTGCGATTCGACACCGACGCCGTCCTTGGCCACGGGGTAGAGGAACGCGCCGTTGTCGTCGAATGCGCGATCTGCGATCACCAGCGGAATCTCACGATCGCCTTTGGGTAAAGGCAGTTGGTCCTCTTCGTCGTCGCGGACGACGTGCAGTCCGAACAGGCCGCGGTACACCTGTGGAGCGGTGTAGTCCATCGTGTGGTCGTGGTACCAGAGCATGGCGGCGCGCTGCGTGTTCGGGTACGTGTAGGTCCGGCTGCCCATCTTCATGTCACCGCCGGTCATGGTGTGGTGCCCTGCGTGTTCGCCCTGACCTCCGACCGGCATCAGGAGGTCGAGGGGCCAGCCGTCACTTGCGGCCGGAGTGTGACCGCCGTGCAGGTGAACGACGGTCGACACGTCGAGCTCGTTGACCTGCTCGATGACAGTCGTCCGCCCGCTCCGTACGTCGAACGTCGGCCCGGGCAGCAGGCCGTCGTACCCCATCACCTCGGTTTTGAGGCCAGGGAGAATCTCGACCATCGCCTTCTTCTGTACGACGCGGTAGTAGTCGGCGTTCGCGTCGGAGCGGACCGGCTTCTTCACCGGCGGGATCGGGAGTGGGACCTTGAACGGCTCGGGGAGCGGTGCCTTGCTGCGGAGCAGTTCACCGGCCTGTCCAGGGCTCGTCTCGAGGCCGCAGTTGGTCAGCGTCAGGGCAGCACCGGTGCCGCCGGCAACGGCCAGGAACCCACGGCGGGACAGCTTCATTTCTTGGCCTCCTGGCGGCTCAGGCGTGCGGTGGGGCGGAACGACCAGACGGCCATCCAGACGATGCTGATGACGATGGCGGTCCCGAGTGGGACGTGGAACGAGAAGTTCTGCTGGTAGCCGAAGATGGCCTGGGCGAACTCCGCGAAGAACAGCAGGGCGGTGAGCCAGGTCGGCCAGAACCGCCCGCCGCCCGGGCGCCAGTAGAGGATCGCGACGACGATCTGGATCATCGCCACCATCCAGATCGTCCCGCCGATCGCGGCGTGCGTGTTGATCGCATCGACGTCGCCGGACAAGAAGTAGCCGGCGAAGATCGGCTGCCCGATCGCGAGTGCGGCGTGCAGCAGAAGCGTGATCCGGAGTGCCCACAGGGTCGCGCGCGGGCGTCGTACCTGCTTCTCGACGGCGAGGGTGGTCATGCCGGCACCTCCGCGGGTTTGCGGTTGATCCAGACGGCGAACGCGACCGTGCCGGCCACCAGCGCGACGCCGAGCGGGATGTGGACGGCCAGGTCGCGGGTGTAGCCCATCGCGATCTGGTACACCTCGCCGGCCAGGATCAGCAGGGCGACCACCGGGGCGATCCCGCGGCCGCCGGTACGCCACCAGGCCGTTGCTATGAGCAACTGGATAAGGCCGATGCCGGCGAGCGACAGACCGATCGGCTCGTGCATCCGCAGGGCGGGGCCGGAGCCGTTGAGGTAGGCGCCGGCCAGCACGGGCTGCAGGCAGATCGCGACGGCGTGGAGGCCGGCGACCAGGCGGAGAGGGACGAGAGCCTTCATGTAGACAGACAATAGTAGCCTGTCTACATGTAGTGCAATCAGGTATATCCCTGGGGTACCGCTCTGGGTGTGATCAGGTGAAGTCATGGACCTCACCGTCAGACCTCAAGCAATCTTGAGGTCAAGGGGGATATGACGGGTTGGCCCTGGGCAGATCGGGGTCAGGTGAGGCGGCCGAGCGGCGCGACCGAGATGCCGGCGCGCTCGCAGACCCAGTGTGGGTCGGGGCCGAGCTCGGGCTCGATCCGGAGCTCGTGATCGTGCAGGTCGTCGCACGCCGTACACCGCGGCCAGCGCACACCGGAGTCGACCAGGCGGTCCTGCACATCCTGCGCGACCAGGCCGGCGATGTGCTCGGCGCCGTCCGGCCACTGGTCCAGCCACCACTGGCGGCCGGCCACGGCGTCCTCGAGCACCGACACCATCACCGCGTCGTCGAACCCCCGCGCGGCCAGGTCATGCAGGACCATGGCACGGGCGGTCAGCAACACCCCTGGCTCACTCATCGCCCTACAGAGTGCCAGACCACACCGACAAAACCCCACGCCCGGCCGGGCGTGGGGTTTGTGGAGGCGGACCTGCAGCACTCACCAGCCCGGCGGTCCGGGCCGTGCGAGCCTGCCGATGAGCGTGAATCGCTCGCGACGTGCCTGCTTGGTGAGTGCTGCAGGTCCGTGATCAGCCAGTGGTCGGGCAGTTCGGGGTCGGGTCGAGGCGCTCGGCGAGACCGAGCTGGCGCTGGGCGGCGGACCGAAGTACTGCGCTGATCCGGACCGCGACGCCGTGGCGTGCGACCGGCTCGTCGTACGGCTGCTGGGGAGCGTTCGGAAGTGCCGACTGCGCAAGGGACCGAGCGTTCTCGACCGCGGTGTTGCCGGCGATGAAGTACGTCATGGTTCTGCTCCCTTCCTGAGAGCGTGGTGGATCGGCCGGCGGCCGGGCGGCCGTCGGAAGTCGTGCGGTATCGACCCGGGAACCCGCGTGGGTCCTGGGTGGTGATGTGTGGTTGTCAGGCCTTCGGGGCTGGTCCGCTACTCGCGCGGACGATCAGCTCTGTCGGCATCAGGAGCTGTCGCTCGGTGACCGCCGGGTCCAGCAGGATCCTGCCGACCGCACGGCCTTTCTCCCTGATCGGTTGGTGGACCGTGGTCAGTCCAGCCGCCTCGGCCGCCGGGATGTCGTCGAATCCGGCCAGCGTCAGGTCCCGGCCCGGGACCAGTCCGCGTACCCTCATCGCCTCCAGCGCGCCGAGCGCTTGGACATCACTCAGTCCGACGATCGCGGTCGGCCGGTCCTGCGAGTCGAGTACCCATTCGGCGCCCGTGCGGCCGGAACTGAACGCGTTGTGACCGCCGGAGATGATCCGCAGCCTGGCATCGGGCATCGCCTTCTGCAGGCCCTGGATCCGCAGCTCGCAGTCGGTGTAGCCGACCTCGTCCACGCTGAGCTCGACCGGATTGCCGCCGGCCGCCTCGGCGTTGTCGACGAGCACGACGACGTCGCGGTGGCCGAGCCGGGCCAGGTGCTCGCCCAGCTGTGCGGCCGCCGCCACCTCGTCGATGGCGACCCAGGACAGATCCGGGTGGTCACCTCGGTCGGTGGATACGGCGGGGATGCCCCGGTTCGCGAGGATATCCAGCGCCGGGTTGCCACTGGGGACGCAGAAGATCGCCGCTGCGTCGATGGCTGCCTGCTGTACTGCGTTGCTGCCGCCCGCGATGTCGGTCGAGCTGAGCGGCATCAGCAGCAGGCTGGTGCTGAACTCCTCTGCGACCTCGGCCAGACCGGCCAGGAAGCCGACCGCGTACGGATCCGAGAACGCGTAGGCGAGCTTGTCGGTGAACAGCACCCCGACCGCACCGGCCTTGCCGCTGCGCAGAGCGCGTGCAGACGCGTCCGGTCCGGAGTACCCCAGCTCGCGGGCCGTGTTCAGGATCCGCTCGCGCAGGGCGACGGACAGCTGATCCGGCTTGTTGTAAGCGTTGGACACAGTCGACGGCGACACACCAACAGCCTTGGCCACGGTCTTGAGCGTGACTCCTGCCATCTTTCCGCCTCCCGGTCGTGGACTGCCTGGTGACAGTCTTCTGTATCGTTCTTCTAAATCGTTCTAGAAAAACGATACAGAAGACCTCCGGAGAGTGCAACACCTATTTCTGGGACTGCTTGCGGGCGGTGCCCGGGCTGTGCGGGATGATGGCGGGTATGGGTTCGTTGCTGGAGGTGATCGCGCTGCATCCGGCGGATGCGGAGGCGGCGCAGGAGGGTGGGGCGGACCGGCTGGAACTGTGCGCGTCGATGGAGGCCGACGGCTTGTCCCCGTCGGTGTCGACGGTCAGCGCGATCCGGCGGTCGACCGATCTCCCGTTGCGAGTGATGTTGCGCCTGTCCGACTCCTTCGTCACCAACGGCGCCGAACTCAACCGGCTCACCGCGAGTGCCCAGTCCTACCTCGCGGCCGGCGCCGATGGCTTCGTGTTCGGCTTCCTGACTCCCGACAACGCCGTGGACGTCGAGTCCGTCGCAGCGCTGGCGAGCACCTTCGCCGGCACGCCGTGGACCTTCCATCGCGCGATTGACGCGGTACTGGAGCAAGCGTCGGCCTGGCGTGCGCTGCGATCGCTGTCCGGTTTGGACTGTGTACTCACGGCCGGATCAGCTCTCGGCGTCACGCACGGGCTCGACGATCTGTGCAAGCTCGCCAAGGACAATCCCGCGATCGCCGGCGTCATGATGGCCGGCGGCTCACTCCGTCCAGAGCACGTGCCGTGGCTCCACCAGTCCGGCGTACGTCGCTTCCACGTCGGCTCCTCCGTCCGCCAAGACGGTTCCTGGACCAAGGCCTACGTGAACTCCGGCTTCGTCCGTTCCTGGCGCAACCTCCTGGACGCCCAAGACGCCCGCACCCGAGACGCACAGCCCGATCCCGGCTCACCCGCACAATCCACGCCCGACGCCCCCGACGCTCGCGACCAGGACTCCGGGGACTCGCGCGAATGATCCTCATCGACCCACCGGCCTGGCCGGCCTGGGACCGCGTCTGGTCCCACCTCGTCAGCGACGAGTCCTACGAAGAACTCCACGCCTTCGCCAAAGCCGCCGGCATCCCCGCCAGAGGCTTCGACCGAGACCACTACGACGTCCCCAGCGACCAATACGACTCCCTCATCGCCGCAGGCGCCACCCCAGTCTCCAGCCGAGAACTAGTCCACCGCCTAACCAAAGCCGGCCTCCGCCACCGCAAAGGCACCTAACCCCAAAGCCGGCGCAGCAGAACGGCCCCCAACCGTGTGGTTGGGGGCCGTTCGTTCAGTCGAGTAGTTCTGTGACTGTGCCGGCGGCTACTGTGTGGCCGCCTTCTCGGACTGCGAAGCCTAGGCCGGGGGTCATGGCGATTGGCTTCTCGAGGTCGACTGTTAGGTCGATGGTGTCGCCTGGCATGACCAGGGTGATTTCGCCCAGGTCGATGCCGCCGGAGACGTCGGTGGTGCGGAAGTAGAACTGCGGGCGGTAGTCCGCGGCGAAGGGGGTGTGGCGGCCGCCTTCGGCGGTGGACAGGGCGTGGAGGGTCGCACGGAACTTGCGGTGCGGTGTCACGCTGCCCGGCGGGGCTACTACCTGGCCGCGGCGGACCTCGTCGCGCTTCACACCGCGCAGAAGGACCGCTGCGTTGTCGCCGGCGTCCGCGGACTCCAGCGACTTGCCGAACGTCTCCAGTCCGATCGCCGTACTGGTGACTGTCGGACCGAGACCGACCACCTCGACCTGGTCGCCGAGCTTCAGCGAACCGCGCTCGACCGCACCGGTGACCACAGTGCCGCGGCCGCTGATGGTGAGGACGTTCTCGATCGGCATCAAGAACGGCTCGCCCAGCTCACGGTCCGGCACCGGGACATAGGTGTCCACCGCGTCCAGCAGCTCACCGATCGCGGCGGTCCAGCGCGGGTCGCCTTCCAGCGCCCGCAGCCCGGAGACACGCACGACCGGTACGTCGTCGCCCGGGAAGCCGTACTCCGACAGGAGTTCACGGACCTCCAGCTCGACCAGGTCGAGCAGCTCGGGGTCGTCGACGGTGTCCGCCTTGTTCAGTGCGACCACCAGGTACGGCACGCCCACCCGGCGCGCGAGCAGCACGTGCTCACGCGTCTGCGGCATGGCGCCGTCCTGCGCGGAGACGACCAGGATCGCGGCGTCCACCTGGGCGGCGCCGGTGATCATGTTCTTCACGTAGTCGGCGTGCCCGGGCATGTCGACGTGCGCGTAGTGCCGGGTCGCGGTCTCGTACTCGACGTGCGAGATGTTGATCGTGATCCCGCGCGCGACCTCCTCAGGCGCCCGGTCGATACCGTCGAACGCGACGAACCGGTTGACGGCCGGGTCGCGCTCGGCGAGCACCTTGGTGATGGCGGCGGTCAGAGTGGTCTTGCCATGGTCGACGTGACCCATCGTTCCGATGTTGAGGTGCGGCTTGGTCCGCACGAACTGGCTCTTGGCCATGAGTTTTCCTTTGCTGGTCAGAAGATTCGAAGAGCCAGGACCCTCCGGCAAGCCTTCCGCAGCTGTCACCACGCGGGAGGGGGCCGGTGAGCGGTCCACCCTCCTCCGCGGGTCCTGCTCAGCAGGAGGAGGGTCGGATTCGCGCGCCGGTGAAGGTGGCTGAATCGACTGACGCAGCCCACGTGGGAGCGCCTGTCAGGCCGGTGCCTGACAGGTCGTACTCGAAAACCACGCGGAACATGAGCGTCACGATAGGTAGGAACGCTGCCTCGGGCAACAGAATTCCCGGGAGTCTAGTTGAGGGCGAAGAGGCGGGTGCCGTCGGAGAAGGCGGGGCGGGCGCCGGCGACGGTGACGGCCGGTTTGTTGCAGGTGACCTCTTCGGAGGCGGCGACCGAGGTGGCGGTCGGGCCGGCCAGGATCGGGCGGGGCTGGACCCCGGTGGTGCCGATCAGGACGGGGGAGCAGCTGCCGTTCGGTTGCGGCATCAGCGTGACCACACGCCCGTCCGGCAGCAGTCCGAAGCCGTCAAGCGGGTACTCCGGTTGCTGCAGCTTCGGTGGCACTTGCAGGAGGTGGTGCCACTGCGGTGTGCCGTCCGCCGGGCTCACCGCGGACACGTCGTACGTCTGGGGCTGACCGGGGTCGGTCGCGTTCCGGCAGGTGATCAGCACCAGCGATGCATGGGTAGCGGCGAGCTGTGCGTCGCAGGACGCGGGCCCGAGCCGCGGCCGCGGCGTACCGGGCACCGGGGTCGTCCAGATGACGCGCCCCTCGCCGACGTCGACGGACCACTGGAACAGCGTGCCGCCCGCAGCGCCGGTCCAGATCAGTCCGGAGACCTCACGCGTGTCCGGTACGGCGACCAGGTCGCCGACCCACGTGGTCGGGTCCAGCTCGGCACTCAGGTCGAACCGCAGACCCAGGTCGACCTCCCACCGCTGGTCGCCGTCCTTCAGATCCAGTCCGCGCACGACGGCACCGTTCCCACCGCACGCGTCCACGACCACGGCCAGATCGCCGATGAGCTCGCCCTGCGTCACGTTGCAGCGCAGCTGCGTGCGCCAGTGCGTCGGACCGCTCACGCCGTGGGCCACGACGTAGTTCCCCTCCGCCACCAGCAGTTGGTTCGCGTCGACCGCGAGAGCCACGCCGTCGGTGTGGACCTCGGTCAGCACCTCTCCGCTGACCGCGTCGAGTACGGCGTACGTCGGCAGGTCGATGCCGGCCGGTGCACGGTTGCCGGCGTACGGGAGATGCGCGGCGATAGTCCGCCCATCGCCGGAAATCAGGAGACCCTTGGAACCACTGGAGGCGGCGTCGTTGACGTCGGCCCGCGAGTACCGCCACCGGATCTGACCGGTGGTGGCGTCGGACATAACAACACCGTCCGGCCGCAGTTCGGCGATGCCGCCCGCCGTACCGGCGATGGCACCGGCCGCTGGGACCTCACGGCTCCAGGCGAGGGTCCCGTCGAGCTGCACCGGCATCTGGTCGGGCTTGGTCGTAGTCGTCGTGCTGACCGTGTTGGCAGTCTCGAGCCGGGCCTGCACGAACGGCTCGCCCGCCGACACCACGATCCAGGCAAGCAGTGCGCCACACACGACGGTCGCACCGATGCCGAGCAGCCGCGGTGGAGCTTGTGCGTACGGCGGTGCAAGCCGCAGGCGTCTCGCCAACGCCAGGAGCGCACCGGCGACCACCAGAGCCGCGGACGCGAGCATCAGGTACGGCCAGCGCTCGGACATCGCCGCACCGGGCTGTGCCGCCGGCCAACGCCACCAGCAGATGCCGACGGCGATCACCCCGACCACTCCGAAGACCAGAGCGGGGACGGTGACGAGCCGCTGCTGCGCCCGCCGGAACCATGCGCACGACAGTCCGGCGGCGAGCGCAGTACCCGCGATCGGTGTCCAGACCGGGAAGCCGGTGGCGTCGTCCGGACCGACCGGCCACTTGGCGGCCGCGCCCAGACCGCGGCCGAGCAGGACCGAGGCGGCGACGATGACTCCGAGGGCAGCACCGAAGTACACGATCGGGATCAGCCCGCCGATCGGCCGGGCGGCCTTAGGGCCTAACGACTCGACCTCCCGATGGAGGTTCTCCCGGGCGTCCTGCTCCCAGTCGGTGTGGCCGCGCTCGGTCGCGTACAGCCGGGTCTCGGCCAGGCTCTGCAGGAACGACATCCGGCCGCGCGCGAAGTCCCGCTCGCCGATGTGGCCGTACTCCTGCCGGATGCCCGCGGCGTACTCGTCGTACCGCTGCGCCGACATGCTCAGGATGCGCAGGTCGGCGTCGCACAGGACCGCGCCGTTCGCGTCGTCCGGCTCGCAGTCGTGCTTGGCGGTGAGCCGGATCAGCCGGCCGACCTCCTCCACCCGAGCGGCGTCGACGCCGTACGCGGCCAGTTCGAGCTCGGCCAGCTGGGCCGAGACCTCCTCGTTCTCGCCGGGGTCGGCCTGCGGGTCGTAGATCGCGTCGTGGAACCAGGCCGCGAGCCGGACCGTGTCGGGGTCATCCGCGGCGCCGGCCAGTACGTCGACGGTCTGCAGCACCTCGGTCAGGTGCCTCTGGTCGTGATAATGACGGTGTTGCTCTGCGTAACGAGCCAGCAGATCGTCGCCCAACGGCTGCGCGTGCGGCAGCAGGCGATTCCACTGGTCGCGCAGGTCCATGGCTAAGGAGTCTCGCACCCGGTGGAGGCCTCGGCCGACCGATCCGGCGTTCCCGGATAGGGTCGTGGCCAAAGCGATATCGGCTCGTCACCTGACCGCTTCGATGGGTGCGTCAGGCATCGAATCCCAGTGATGAAATTGCGGTGCAGGTCACATTTCCGGCTCGGGAGGAACACCATGCGCTTCGGTCTCGTCGGCACCGGTCCCTGGGCTCGGCTGGCGCACGGACCAGGGCTGCGCGCCGCCTCCGGGGCCGAGTTGGCCGGCGTCTGGGGCCGGGACGCGGCGAAAACCGCCGCGTTCGCGGCCGAGTTGGAGGTTCCGGCGTACGGCGACTACGCGGAGTTACTGGAGACGGTCGATGCGGTTGCGTTCGCCGTACCGCCGAAGGTGCAGGCGTCGATGGCGCTCGAGGCCGCTGCCATCGGCAAGCATCTGCTGCTGGACAAGCCGGTGGCCGACTCGCTCGACGACGCCCGGGCGCTGGCCGACGAAGCGGCCGATGAGGGGATTGCGACTCTGGTGTTCTTCACCGGCCGGTTCGATCCGATCATGCGGCAGTTCTTCGCGGAGGTGCAGGCTCGGGCGGGCTGGAAGGGCGGCTGGGCGCGCATGCTGGCGGCGATGGACCCGAACGCCGAGTCGCCGTGGCGGCGTGAGGAGCGAGGCGCGCTCTGGGACGTCGGGCCGCACGCACTGTCCAACCTGAGCGCGATGCTCGGACCGATCGTTGAGCTGAGCGCCGTCGGCGGCGCGGGCGGGCTGGTCCACCTGGTCGTCACCCATGAGTCAGGCGCGACGAGCACCGCCAGCCTGACGCTGTCGGCCCCGCCGTCCGGCTCAAGCTTCGAGACAGGTGTCTGGGGAGAGTCCGGTACGGCGCTTATGCCGGCCGAGTACACGGCACCGGTCGAGGTGTACCAGGTGGCAGTCGAGGAGCTGGTCCAAGCGGCGGAGTCAGGGGAGTCGCACCCCGTCGATATCGCCTTCGGGGTCCGCGTGGTCGAGCTCCTGGCGTCCGCGGAAGCCCGACTCGCGCGCTAGTCGGTGACCGCCGGGCAGACGCTGTCGCTTGCCTGCGATTGAACAACTGTTTAGTATGTTGAACATGCGATCAGTGGACAACGCGGACCTCACGGCGACGGCGAAGATCCGGAACGCCGCCGTCGAGTTGTTCGCCCGCGACGGCTTCCAGAAGACGAACCTTCGGGCGATCGCGGCGGCCGCCGGCGTCAGCGCCGGGCTGGTCGTCCACCACTTCGGCAGCAAGGACGGGCTGCGTACGGCGTGCGACGAGTTCGTCCTGCAGGTGCTGACCCGCCGCGCTCAGGGCGCGGGTACGCCGGATCTGATGCGCGAGTACCTCGCGGACCCGGAGGAGTACCGGCTGCACGTCCAGTACATGACGCGTGCGATGGCGGAG
The DNA here is from genome assembly GCF_004331465.1 of Kribbella pittospori. Lineage (GTDB taxonomy): Bacteria > Actinomycetota > Actinomycetes > Propionibacteriales > Kribbellaceae > Kribbella > Kribbella pittospori. Next base: position 144,125 of record NZ_SJKB01000008.1, on the reverse strand, counting down.
GACTCACCGGCGGCGCAGACCTTCGTCGAGCAGATCGTCGACGAGTCGGAGGCGGTCCAGCGGGCCGGGGTGGACGACGGCAGCATGCGCGAGTCGTCGGATCCGCGGGCGCTCGCCGTACTGAATGTGCTGCTCAGCCTCGCGACGCTGACGATGCCGCCGGCGCTCGCGCGGGCGCTGGGTCACGAGGAGTTCGGACCCGACGTACTGCGCCGGTTGGCGGTGCCGACGCTCGAGCTCTACACGTACGGCCTCTACACCGACGACACCACGCTGCGGGCGGCGACGTCGGCAGCAGCAGAAAGAGGAGATGAGTGAGCCGTGACGATCGCGCTCCCGGAATTCAATCAACTGGAGGACAGTCTGTGGCTGACGTTGTGCGGCCGCGCGCTGGACAACCGGCGGGACCATCCGCTGCTGGGTGACGAGCGGGCGGACGAGATCGTCCGTACGGTCGACTACGACTATCGCAAGCTCAAGATCGCCGCGAGCAGCGCGATCTACATCGCCCACCGGGCCTTGAAGCTGGACCAGATCGCGCAGGACTTCCTCACTCGGCATCCGGACGCGATCGGGCTCGACCTCGGCGCGGGGCTCGACTCGCGGGCGTCGCGGATCGACCGGCCGCCGACCGCGGACTGGTACGACGTCGACTTCCCGGACGTCGTCAGCGCTCGGCAGCAGCTGATCCCTGCCCAGGAGCGGGTGCACAATGTCGCCGCCGACATCTCCGATCCCGGGTGGCTGAATGCCGTTCCGTCGGACCTGCCGGCAGTTGTGGTCGCGGACGGGCTGCTGGCGTTCTTCCCGCTGACCGAGTGGAGCGCGATCCTGAACCGGATCATCGACCACTTCCCGAGTGGCGAGATCGCCTTCAACGCCTACTCGACGTTCGCGGTCAAGGCGGCCAAGATCTACCCCGGCGCCAAGGCAGTGCGGGCGATCATGCGGTCCGAGGGCTTCGACGATCCGCGGACGCCGGAGAGCTGGAACCCGAAGCTCAAGCTGGTGAAGGAGATCCTGCTGACCCGGGAGCCGGAAGTCGAGCAGTTCCCGGCCGGACTGCGGTGGGCGAACCGGTTGTCCGCACACAGCGAGTCGCTGTCCCGCCGCGGGAACGTCGTACTGCGCTATCGCTTCTGAATCAGCGCAGGGCGATCACGGTGTTGCTGCCCGAAGTGAGGACGAGGTTGCCGATCGCGCGGGCGTCGCGGCTGCAGGAGATGCCGGTCGGGAGGGGCACCTGACGGAAGCCGAGCCGGCTGATCACATTGGCCTGGCAGCCGTCCACGCCACGGCCGAGGGAGATGACCCTGGCGTCCGCGGTGACGGTGACCTTCACCCTCGGGCTGACCGGTGCGGTCGCCTGCCAGGCAGTCTCGCCGGTGCCGGCGTCGATCGCCGTGACCACGGTCTTGCGGTTCTCCAGCGTGCTTGGACCGGGGCAGTCCACGACGACCAGGTAGCGGCCGGCTGCGTTGAGGAGCGTGCGGCACGCCCAGGTCCGTGGCACCGGCCAGCGCCACTTGATCTCGCCGGAGCGTGGGTCGATGGCAGTCAGGGCCTCGGGGACGTCGGAGTCGCCGGCTGGCTCGGCGACCACGACCAGTCCGGCGACGACCACGGGACGCCGGAACATGTCTGCCGACGGCTTGGACCACAGCTTCTTGCCGGACTTCAGATCGAAGCCGGTCATCTCGTCACGCTCGTTGCCGCAGCTGTGCCCGAGGAACGCGACGACGGTGTCCATGGTCGCGACCGCGCCGATGTCGGTGCAGTTGCCAGGCTCGAACGTCCAGCGCTGGTGGCCGTCGGGGTCGACGCCGTGGAGCTTGTCGGAGCCGCGGGCGACGTGCTCGCCGGTCAGCAGTGGCTCGGACTGCTGGATGAGGTGGTCTCGGGTGCCGCCGGGCCAGGTGGCCTTGCGGCGGCCGGTGTTGGCGTCGAGAAGCAGATAGCCGATGTCGGCGAACTCGGCGAGCACGTAGTCGCCGTTGCCGGTCGCTGTGATGTTCGGCTTCTCGTCGGAGTCGGACCGGCTGTAGCGCCAGCGCAGTTCGCCGGTGGCGGCGTCCAGCATCTCGACCACACCGCTCTGCCGTGGGATGGCGATGCCGTACCTGGTGCCGATCGCCTCCTCCGCGCCGGACCCCGGCAGCGACTTGCTGACCCAGGCGACACCGCCGTCCAGGGTGGAGGGCGACGCCTTGCCGGCCGGCTCGCGTGGACCGTCCACTCGCTCGTTGGAGGTCATCACGTAGCTGCGTGCCAGCGGCTGGATGATCAGCAGGAGGAGGAGTGCGATCACCCCGGGTACCGCGAGCCAGGCGAGCTGCTGACCCAGGTTGCGTGGGGGCAGGAAGCGGGCTGTCCGGGTGCGGAGGAGTGAGGCGACCAGTGCTGCTGTGCCGGCCACGAGCAGCAAGACCAGAGCGGAGATGAGTAGAGGCACTCTGAGCCCGACACCGACGGCCGGGTTGATGCTGGGGACTCGAGCCCAGGCGACGAGCAGTCCGGTCACGGCGGCCGCCAGGATTGCGCCTGCGGTGAGGCGTGAGCGCTGGCTGGCGCTGCGGGCGCAGCGGAACAGCACTGGTGCGCTGAAGAACGCGAGCACGGCGAGTACGACGGGAGGCCAGCCGACCTCGTCCTCGACGGCCGGGACCTGCCAGGACGCGCCCGATGCGGCGATGGAGGCGACGGCGGCTCCGACTGCGGTGAAGGTGGCCGTGGCGGTGAGTGCTGCTTGTTGCCAGCCGCGCCATGGTGCGGGTAGTTCGCTGTCGAGGCCGGTCAGCTCTGTCTCGAGGTTGACGCGAGCGACTGGGCCCAGGCGCTGCCTGGCCAGTTGGGTCCGATAGAGGTGGCCGTCGAGGAGTTCGCGGACCTCGTCGTACCGGCGTTCCAGCGCTGCCTTCCGGTCGCCGGCGTCTCGGCGTACCTCTGCGGTGTGGATGGCGTACCGGCTGGGGTCTGAGGCGAGGACTGCGTTGACGGCGTCGAGCAGTACGTCGCCGTTGGCGTCGCGGCGGGGTGGTGCGTAGGAGTCGGGCGGGGGAGCGACGAGGTCGCCGGTGAGGCGGATCAGGCGCGCGACCTCGGCGATGCGGATGGGCGGTACGCCGTACTGCGGGAGGAGATGCTCGGCCAGGCGGGCAGATGCCTCGGCGTCCTCGGCTGGGGTGCCGCCTGGTTCGTGGACGGCGCGGTGGAACCAGGCTGCCAGGCGGACTGAGGTCGGGTCGGTGGAGAGCTGGATCAGTGAGTCAAGGGCCGTCAGGACGATCTCGAGGTACTGGTCGCGGTAGGCGCGGCGGGTGCGCTCGACGTACCTGCCGACCAGCTCGTCCGCCAACGATGCCGAGCCGGGCACCAGCTCGTTCCACCGCCCACGAAGCTCCACCACCGCCCCAGTCTGCCAGCCCCACCTCCACGGCAACCGCTCGATCTCCCCACCAAGACCTCACGTTTCCAGACCAGATTCACAGTCGGGGAGGTGCCGCCGGGGACGAGGCGCCGCCCGTCGCTGGTGGTTACTGGCGGGCGGTGAGGATGCCGGTCAGGAGGCCGGGGTAGAGGGACTCGAGGTCCTCGCGGCGGAGGGTGCTGATGCGGCGGGTGCCTTCGGTGTGGGTGGACAAGACGCCGGCCTCGCGCAGGATGCGGAGGTGGTGGGCGCGGGTGGAGGCGGTGACCGGGAGCTCGATCTCGCCGCAGGCGATGCCCTCGGGGGCGTCCGCGAGGGCGCGGATGATCTGCAGGCGCACCGGCTCGCCGAGGGCCTGCAGGACCGACTCGACCCGGATCTCGTCGCGCTCCGGCTGCGGGAGCGCCTTCCTTGTCATGTGTCCATGATACGACGCCCATCGAAGTTCGATGATCTTCGTAGTACGATATCGGTCGAAATAAGAAACCCTCGTCCGGAAGGTCCTCGATGTCCGCACGGATCTACCTGCTCGGCGCCGGCGCTTTCGCGGTCGGCACCAGCGCGTACGTCGTGTCCGGTGTGCTGCCCGACGTCAGCTCCGAGCTCCACGTCTCCCTGACCGCCGCAGGCCAGCTCGCCACCGCGTTCTCCCTGGCGTACGCCGTCGGCGCGCCGATCCTGTCCACGCTGACCGGCCGGTGGGAGCGCCGTACTCTGCTCATCGCCGCTCTCGTCCTGGCGGCGTTGGGCAACCTGATCGCCACCGTCGCCACCAACTACCCCGTGCTGATCGTCGGCCGGGTGGTGGCCGCGTTCGGCGCCGCCATGTACACCCCGGCGGCCACTCTGTTCGCGACAGGTCTGCTGCCATCGGAGGAGCGCGGCCGAGCCGTCGCCATCGTGTTCGGCGGCCTGACCTTTGCGCTGGTTCTCGGAGTGCCGACCGGCAGCTTCCTCGGCCCGACACTCGGCTACAAGGGTGTCTTCGCGCTCATCACAGCAGTCGCCGTACTGGTCGCCATCGTCGAGCGCGCTGCACTCCCGAAGGTCGATGCGCCTCCGCAGGTCGGACTCCGCGAGCGGTTCGCCGGTGTCACCGACCGGCGCGTGCAGACCGTACTGGCGATCACGATCCTGGCAGTGCTGGCCGCCCTGAGCGTCTACATCTACATCGTCCCGTTCCTGAAGGAGACCGCGGGCCTGGCCGGCAACGCCACCAGCATCCTGCTCCTCCTGTACGGCGTGGGCGGCGTACTGGGCAACGTGATCGGTGGCCGGGCCACGGACCGGTTCGGCAGCATCCGCACGCTGATCGTGCTGCTGGTCGGCATCATCGCCGTCGTCGCCACACTCGACCTCACCGCGAACTCGATCGGCGGTGCAGCAGCCGCTCTGTTCGTGCTGGGTCTGTTCACCTGGGCCTTCAACCCGCCGATCCAGAACCTGTTGCTGGAACTCGGCGGTGGCCTGCTGATCGCGCTCAACGCCTCGGCGATCTACCTGGGTGCCGGACTGGCCGCAGTGGTCGGCGGTCTGGTCATCGACATGGCCGGTCTGCGGTTCCTGCCGCCGATGTCCGCCGTACTGACGCTGATCGTGCTCGGGCTGGTGTTCACACTGCGGCGCGATCCCGGGCTCGAGGAGATCGAGCACCTGGAGCCCGAAGAGGACCGTGTCACTGTCACTGCGACCGACTGACGGTTCGCACCCGGGATAGAGCAGGATAGCGGCCATGCGTTTTCTGGCCGCCCTCCTGCTGCTCACGTCCACGGTGTCAGGCTCCAGTGACCCCGCAGCGGTCGTCGAAGGCTGGCAGACGTCACCCGTGTACGTCGATTCGTCGCAGCGCGCACTGGTCCCGGACGACGAGGCCGCGAAGCTGGCCGAGCGGATCAAGGACCACAGCCCGGCGATCCGGATCGCTGTACTCCCGGCAGAGGCGCTGAACGACGGCCGGCGGGACAAGCAGGACTCGGCCCAGGCGTTCCTGGACTCCGTCGTCGACAAGCAGTCGGCGGACGGGATCTACGTGATCGTGTTCGGCGGGCTGATCACCTGGGGGAGCGCGGTCGGCGTCGACACCCCGATCGCGAGCATCCTGACCGACGAGCTGGGCAAGCACAGCCGGTCCGATCCGGTCGGCACGCTCAACGGAGTGCTGGACCAGCTCGGCGCGCCCAAGGCGCCGAGTGGTCCGCCCGGCTGGCTGTGGCCGTCTGTCATCGTCCTGGTCGTACTGATCGCCGGTGCCTTCGCGCTGCGCTGGTGGAGGTCCCGGCCGGGCAAGGACGACGGCCCTGCGCTGTACCGCCCGTCGTACGACGTCCTGCCGGACGAGGCGGACACGGTGGAGGAGCGCAGACGGCTGGCCCGGGAGGACGTCACCCGCTTCGGGGAGGAACTGGATGCGGCGGACGTGCGTCTGGATGGCCATGGAGACGGGACTGCGACCACGGCGGACGTGCAGGCCGCGATGGATGCGTACGCCGCCGCCGGACGCGTCGTCGACGGCAAGCCCGACGACGAACAGCTGCGGGGGGTGCGTGCCACGGTCGGCTACGGCCGCTGGCGGTTGGCCTGTGCACAGGCCCGGATCGCGGGGGAGATCGCGCCGCCCTGGCGAGCACTCTGCTTCTTCGACCCCGGTCACGGGATCTCTGTGACCGACTGGATGTACAAGCCACCTGGTGGCCGGTCCCGTGAGGTCCCGGTCTGCGCCGCCTGCCGGAACCGCCTCTCGGGAGGAGAACGGTGAAGCGTCTGCTGGGAGCGTTCGCACTGGTCGCGGCCTCGGTACTGCCCGCACTGCCTGCTCACGCGGCCGAGGATCCCGACGCCTACATGAGCACCGTGGCCGGTCACCTCGGCGACGCCGGCATCTGGGTCGACCCGGATGTGAAGGAGCTGTCGCCGGCCGAGGTCTCGCAGCTCGACGCGGCGGCCAAGAGCGCCGCGGCACCGATCCGGATCGCTGTCATCCCGGCGGAGAAGATCAACACGTCGGACAGCGGCTTCTCCGTGAACCTGGCCTGGGAGGGCGAGGAGATCGCGGACCAGCTGTACGACCGCGTCGGTGTCGAGGGTGTGTACGCCGTACTGGTGGACGCGTCGTCGGAGTCCGACGGCCGCGGGTTCCACGCCGTGCAGCGGGCTGACCACGGGCCGACGTACCACGTGGGGGACGCCGTGGACCAGGCGGTGGACTGCTGTGCGCCGGACTACGAGGACATGCTGGGCAAGTTCATCGAGCGGGCTCAGCAGGTCGACAAGCCGTTCTACATCGACGCTGCGCCGTACGCCGGTGGTGCGGCCGGACTGGCTGGGCTTTGGTGGGGTGTGTCGGCACTCGGGGCTCGCCGGGCTCGCCGGAAGGACGAGAAGGAGCACCTGGAGCTCACCAAGCCGCTGCTGAACGAGGAGATCATCGCTCTGTCGCAGCAGGTGTCCGACCTGCCGACCACGCCCGACCCGCAGCAGTCCAAGCTGTCCAAGGACGTGCTGGACGCGGTCGAGAAGGCGCGGCACCGGCTGGACGAGGCCGAGGGTGACGACGATGTCCAGGCCGTGACGACGCTGCTGGGCTCTGCGCGGTACGGACTGGTGTGTCTGGATGCGGTACGTGCCCGCAAGCCGATCCCGGAGCCGACGCCGCCCTGCTTCTTCGACCCCCGCCACGGTCCGAGTACGGCGTCCGTCGAGTGGCAGCCGGAGCGCGGAGCGGTCCGCGAGGTTCAGGTCTGCGCGGCCTGCAAGGAGCGGGCGGTGGCCGGGGAGGAGCCGCAGGTCCGGATGGTCGAGCAGTGGAGTGGCAACCTGCGGCCGTACTGGATGGTCGGGGAGAAGATGTCGGCGTACATCGACGGCTACTGGTCGCAGGGCGACGAGCGTCAGTGGTGGTTCCCTGACGACGACGCTCGCCGGACGAGAGACCAGATGCGGGCTCGTTGGCGTTCTCGCCGTCCCGGTGCCCGGCTGGGCCGGTGGAGCTCCGACGTGGGGAGCTCGGTCAGCAGTTGGTCGGCGTCCTCAGGCTCTTCCGACAGCGACGGCTGGTCCAGCGGTTCCAGCGGCCGTCGTCGGCGCAGCTCCTGGTCGTCCCGCACGCGCTCCAGCGGTGGCGGGTCCTCCCGGCGCTCGTCGAGGCGCTCAGGCGGCTCCCGCGGTTTCTAGTACGGCCGGCATGTCCTGGCTGTGCAGCACGGCAAGAGACGTGACCGCACGGGTGAGGCAGACGTAGAGGCGGCGCAGACCGGTGCGCTCGTCGGCCTCACCGGCGACGATGCCGGCCGGCTCGACCAGTACGACGTGGTCGAACTCGAGACCCTTGGCCAGCGACGCCGGTACAACGTCCAGATGCGCGGCGACGTCGTCCTCGTCGCCGAGCACGGAGAACGGGATCTGCAAAGCCAGCAGGGCCTTGCGGGTGGCCGGCACCAGGGCGTCAGGAACGATCAGACCGATCGAGCCGAGCCGGGTCGACACTTCGCCGACGGTGTCCATGGCTGCGGCGAGGCTGTCCGGCACTCGTGTGATGGTGAGTTCACCGCGCGCACGTCGTACGGCTGTGGGCGGCGTGAGGTGCGGAGCGATCGTCGGGAGTAGCCGGGCGGCGTACTCGATCACCTGACCGGGGACGCGGAAGCCGGCGGTCAGCTCCTCGGTGTGGGCGCCGGACTTGCCCAGGTGCTTCAGCGCTTCGTCCCAGGACGGTGTGGCCCAGGGAGTGGTGCCCTGCGCGATGTCGCCGAGGACAGTCATCGAGCCGGTCGAGCAGCGACGGCCGACGGCCCGCAGTTGCATCGCCGACAGGTCCTGCGCCTCGTCCAGCACCACGTGACCGAGTGACGGCGTACGGTCGACCAGATCGGCGATCTCGTCGATCAGAGTGGCGTCCGCGACGGACCACTTCGCCGCACCGGCCGAGCGGGGTGCCTTCTCCCAGAGCAGCAGCTCCTGCTCTTCCGGAGTCAGGATGCCGTCGGCGTGCTCGGCCAGGAGCGCCGGATCGGTGAAGAGCCGGAAGAGCAGCTTCGCCGGGTCCACGGCCGGCCAGAGCGCTTCGGCGTACTGCTTGACCGGACGGCTGCGCGCGACAGCGTCCTGCACCCGGTCGTCCGGGGAGTCGCCCGCCGCCTCCATCCGCAGCAGCACGGCGTGGGCCAGCCGCTGCGGCAGCATCGCCCGGCCGGCGCCGTACCGGACTCCTCGCGTCCGAAGCTCGTTGACGAGCTCCTCCGCCTGGTACGTCGCCACCCGCCAGCGGTGTGCGCCCCGCGGGACGACCAGCGCCTCCTTCGGCAGCTGCACCTGCGACCACACCGCCCGGTGCAGCACCTCCGCCATCCGCACATCGCCCTTGAGTACGTCGACCGCCGCGGGACCCGGCCCGGCCACGCGCACCCGTCCGACCAGCTCCTCAACGGTGGTCTGCTTCGCCTCGATCTCGCCCAGTGCGGGCAGTACGTCGCCGATGTACCGCAGGAAGCTCGCGTTCGGTCCGACCACGAGCACACCGGACCGGCTGAGCTGGTCGCGGTACGCATAGAGCAGGTACGCCGCCCGGTGCAGCCCGACCGCGGTCTTCCCGGTCCCGGGCGCTCCCTGGACGCAGATGGTGTCGTCGACGCCGGCCCGGACGATCACGTCCTGCTCCGGCTGGATCGTGGCCACGATGTCGCGCATCGGGCCGGAGCGCGGGCGCTCGATCTCGGCGTCCAGGATGTTGCTGTGCTGCTCGGCGGCCGCGGACGACGTCAGGTCCTCGTCCTCGAACGCGGTCATCTCGCCGTGCGTGAAGCCGAACCGGCGCCGGATGCCGACCCCCATCGGCTCGGTCTTGCTGGCCCGGTAGAACGGCACCGAGATATCCGCCCGCCAGTCCACCACCAGCGGCTCGCCCAGCTCGTCGTTCACATGCCGGCGGCCGATGTGGAACGTCTCGTCGGTCGGCTCCAGGTAGTCCAGCCGGCCGAAGAACAGCGGCACCTCCGGGTCGTCCTCCAGTTCCTTCATCCGCCGCCAGATCGCGGCCTTCAGGAACTCCTCGTTGACCCGGTCCGCGCTGTGGATCTCCAGCGCGCCGGTCTTCTCCCGCATCACCGCGAGCGCGGCGCGCGAGGTCTTCAGGTAGTCCTTCTCGGCCTGGAGGGTGTCGGACGAATCGGGGGGCATGCGGAACCTCCGGCAAGGGGTGTGGGAAGCCCAGCCACGTTACTTGAGCACCCGCCGCGGGGGAACCGAATTACGGGTCCGCAGCCTGTCGTCGTGCAGGCCGGGCCGGAGCAGCAGGGGCAGCGTGGCCGCGAGCAGGAGGAGTACGACGATGCCGTCCAGCCAGTAGTGGTTCGCGGTCACCACGACCACCGCGAAGGTGATGATCGGGTGCGCCAGCCAGAGCCAGCGCCACTTCGTCCGGGTGATCAGGATCATCGAGAGCGCGATCAGCGCCGCCCACCCGACATGCAGGCTCGGCATCGCGGCGAACTGGTTCGCCATCCCGCCGGACCGCTCCACGCCGTACACGGACTGGCCGAACGTCAGCCCGGTGTCGACGAACCCGGGCATCATCCGCGGCGGTGCCAGCGGAAACACGATGTGACCGACCAGCGCCAGGCCGGTCAGCGCCACGATCGTCCAGCGAACGTGCGAGTAGGCCTTCGGCCGCCAGATGCTCAGCCACAGCAGTACGGCGGCTGTCAGCGGTGCATGCACCGACGCGTAGTACAGGTTCGCGCCCTCGACCAGGTGCGGAAGCTTCAGCGCCGCGTGCTGGATCGAGGCCTCGTTCGGCAGGTGCAGCCAGTTCTGGATGGCGAGTACGTCGTGCGCATGGTCGAACGCGGAGCCGGTGTGTTTGGCCGCGATCTGGCGTCCAGCGCTGTAGACGAGAAACAAGGTCGCCAACAGGACTGCTTCCCGTACCACCCGCCAGACGACCGGGCCTGTCCCCGATCGCCGGTTCTCGTTCTCCCCACCCAGTCCCACCCGCTCGAGCGCCTGCGTCCCCATACCTGTCGACGGTACCTGCCGTCTGCTCAGGATTTGCCCAGGCGCAACCCTGGCGTTGCCCTGGGCAACCCCTGGTCATGCTCAGGGCGACCGTTCGTGACGCATCCGTCACGCCGTTGCGATCAACCTTTGACGGCCCCGGTCAGTACGCCCTTGGCGAAGTGCCGCTGCAGGAACGGGTAGATGATCAGGATCGGCACGATCGAGACGACCAGGATCGCCATCTGGATCGACGCCTGCGGTGGGAGCAGTTCGGTGCCGAGCTCCGCACTGCCGAGTTGGGTGTCGTTGATCACGTACGTCCGCAGCACCAGTTGCAACGGCCACAGCTTGCTGTCGTTCAGGTAGAGCAGCGCGGAGAAGAACGCGTTCCAGTACGCCACCGCGTAGAACAATCCGATCACCGACAGCACGGCCTTGGACAGCGGCAACACGATGTGGACGAACGTCTTCAGCTCACCCGCGCCGTCGATCCGGGCGCTCTCGGTGATCTCGTTCGGCAGGTTCATGAAGAACGCCCGCAGCACGATCACGTTGAACGCGCTCACCATCGTCGGCACGATCAGGGCCCAGATGCTGTCCAGCAGCCCGGCGCCCTTGACCACGAGGTACGTCGGGATGATGCCGGGGGAGAACAGCATGCTGAACAGGACCACCAGCAGGATCGGCCGCCCGGCCGCGAACCCCGGCCGGGACAACGCGTAGGCGAGCAGACACGACACGGTCAGGCTGAGCAGCGTGCCGACCACGGTGACGAAGATGCTGATGAACAGCGCCTGGGTCACCACGCCGCCGGCGAACAGCGACTCGTAGGCGCCGAAGTTGACCGAGTCTGGGAACAGCACCAGGCCGCCGGACTCGTTGATCTGTTTGTTCGGCGCGACGCTGGTCGAGATCACCCCGACGAACGGGATGATCACCACCGCGCAGAACACGAGCAGGACCAGGCCCTTGAACACCCGCATCGGCCAGGACGGCATCGGCACGCCCTGCACGACCTTCCGGGGCGCGCGGCTTCGCGCAACGATCGTCTGCGTCATCGGCTGTACACCCCCTGCTCCCCGAAGATGTGGGCCACCTTGTTCGCTGCCAGCACCAGGGCGACGCCGACCAGGCCCTTGACCAGCCCGACCGCGGCCGCAATGCCCCAGGCACCACCGAGTACGCCGTTGTTGTAGACGTACGTGTCGAGCACCTCACTGACGTCCCGGCCGACCGCTTGCTGCTGCAGGATGATCTGCTCGAAGCCGACCGTCAGCGAGTCTCCGAGCCGCAGGATGAACAGCAGGATGATGATCCCGCGCAGCCCCGGCAGGGTGACGTGCCACAGCTGTTTCATCCGGCTCGCGCCGTCCACACTGGCCGCCTCGTACAGCTGCGAGTCGATCTGGGACAGCGCGGCCAGGAACAGGATCGTCGCCCAGCCGGTGTCCTTCCAGATGATCTGCGAGGTCAGCAGGACGTGGAACAACTCCGAGTTCCCGATGATGTTGAGCGTCGCCAGGTCGTGTGATCGCAGGTAGTTGTTCAGCAACCCGCTGCCACCGAGCATCTGCTGGAACAGCGCGACCACGATCACCCAGGACATGAAGTGCGGCAGGTAGAGGATGCTCTGCGCGATCCGCTTGATCCGCTCGGAGAACAATGAGTTCAGCAGCAGCGCGAGCAGGATCGGTGCCGGGAACACGAAGACCGACTGCAGGCAGGTCAGGATCAGCGTGTTCTTCAGCGACCGCAGGAACGCCGGGTCGCCGTTGAAGATCACCGCGAAGTTCGCCCAGCCGGACCAGTCGCTGCCACCGATGCCGAGGAACGGCTGGTAGTCCTTGAACGCGATCACGTTGCCGAGCAACGGCACGTAGTGGAACGCGATGATCAGCCCGATCCCGGGCAGCGCGAACAGCAGCAGCACCCGGTCCCGGAGCAGACGGCGCCCCAGGCTGAGCTGTTGCGATCGCGGTGCGGAGCGCTGGAGCATCTACTTCCCTGCCGCCTCGGTGTGGGCCTGCTCGAGCTCGGTGCGCATCGTGTCGCCGCCCGAGGACTTCCAGGTCTGGACCGCCGCCGTCCAGTCCGACACCGGCTTCTTGCCCTGCACGATCTGGTTCTCCAGATCGGTCATCGTCTTCGCGAGCTGCGTCTGCTTCTTCGACTGGGTGTCGGAGTACAGCCCGTACGACGCGTCGTACACGAGCCGCGGTGCGACCTTCGTCTGGATCTCGTGCTGGTTCTGCGGTACGTCGGGCTTGCCGGCCCAGTACAGCGCCAGGGCGGAGTCGCTGATGTACTGCACGCCGATGCCGGTCTCGACCACGCCGACCTTCGTCGGCACCGGGTCGGTGCCCTGCAAGGTGTAGTGCCGGCCGGCGACGCCGTACTTGCGGAACAGGTACTCCTCGGTGCCGAACGGCGCGGCCATCCAGTTCGCGATCTTCAGCAGCGTGTCGGCCGAGTGCTTGCTGTTCTTGCTGAACGACGTGACGTTGTTCAGCGCCGCACCCATCCAGGGCGCGCCCGTGCCGCTGTCGAAGCCGGGGACGTCGAGCATGTTCACCGAGAACGCCGGCCCGGCGGTGTTGTCGGAGTAGTACTGGTTCCAGGCGACGAAGCTGTCGTAGTCGAACGCGGCAATGCCGCCGTTGAACCACTGCTTGCGGGCGCTGGCCTTGTCGTTGAACGCGTCCGGGTTGACCACGCCGGCGGCGACCATCTTGCGGCCGGCCTCGAGGGCGTCGAGTTGTGCCTCGTGCTCGTACATCGAGGTGAACTTGCCGCCGTCCTCCTTCCAGACGTTCGGGATCGCGAGCATCTGCCGGATCGTCGACAGCGGCACCCGGGTCCAGGCCCACTTGTTCTGCTTGGCCGCGGTCATCTCCTTGGCCAGGTCGAAGAACTCCTGGAAGTTCTTCGGCGCCGGATCCTTGATCCCCTTGGCGGCCAGCAGATCCGCGCGGTACAGCGGCAGCGAGGTCCGCGACATACCGCGCGGAACCGGGACGCCGTAGATGGCGCCGTTGAAGACGCAACCCTTCCAGTATTCGGTCGGGATGTTGGCCAGGAACGGGTACTTGTTGACCGCGTCCCCGGACAACTGCTCGGTCAGATCCATGCACTTGGCCTTCACCAGGCCGGGGATCTGCACAGTGTCGACCGGGATGTTGATGACATCGGGCAGGTCGCCGCCGGCGATCCGGGTCGCGAACTTGTCCTTGTACTCGTCGTTGGACGCCATGCTGATCTGCAGTTCGGAGCCGAGCCGCTCGTTCAGCTTCTGCCAGAACTGGTTCTTGTCCACCGACGGCGGGATCGCGCCCGGGATGTTGGTCAGGAACGTGATCGGCTTGCCGTCACCCGGCGCCTCGCTGATCGCCTTGACCGGGTTGGCCGGGTACTTCAGGAAGCCGTCCAGGACGACGTCGGTGCCGGGCAGGTCCGGCTTGATCTCGCCGTACCTGGTGTAGGTCGGCAGCTTCACCGCCAGGTTGGCGGCGGCGGTGCCTTTCTTGTCCGACGCGCACCCCGCCAGCAGCGGCGTACCGGTGACCGCGACAGCGGCGGCGGCCAGACCACCGCCGAGGAATCTTCTTCTGCTGACTGGCATGAGGCCTCACTTCCATCGGAGGGCCACACCATGACATAGTACGTCCTATGTCTTCAAGAGTCGGCGCGCTGGAAATCGCTCCTACGGTCGCCTTCGACCCGGTAGGCAGCGGCTACCACACGTTCCGGATCCCGTCGGTCCTGGCGCGGGGCGACTTGGTGCTCGCCTTCTGCGAAGGACGCCTGCACGGGTCCGGCGACGCGGGAGAGATTGAGGTCGTGCTGCGCCGCTCGCTCGACGGTGGGCGGAGTTGGCTGCCGCTGCAGGTCGTGTCGGCGGTGGCAGGCAAGACGTGCGGCAACCCTGCCCCGGTGATCGACCCGGCCAGCGGCGACATCGTGCTCGTCACGGTGCAGAACGGGGCCGACGCGGTCGAGATGTCACTTGCCCGCGGCACCGATCCGGAGTCCGGCCGGCGCGTGTTCGTGCAACGGTCCGCGGACGACGGCGCGACCTGGAGCCCGACCGAGGAGATCACCGCACAGGTGAAGCCGTCCGACTGGGGCTGGTACGCGACCGGGCCGTGTCACGCGATCGCGCTGACCGGCGGGCGACTCGTCGTACCGGCCAATCACTCCTTCGTGCCGACGGAACCTGTCGACGATCTGATCCGGCTGAACGGCGGGCACTGCATCGTCAGCGACGACGGCGGCCACACGTGGTCGGTCGGGTTCGTCGATCGCAACGACGGGTCGGAGATCAACGCGAACGAGACGGCCGTCGCTGAACTGCCCGACGGCCGGTTGTACTTCAACGCGCGCAACCACCAGGGGACCGGGCCGGCCCGTGTCCACGCGTGGTCGTCCGACGGCGGTACGACGCTCGATGCGCCGTACGCCGGGATCCCGGAAGTCACCGCGCCGGGGATCCAGGGGAGTGTCCTCACGTTGCCCGACGACCGGCTCCTGATGTCGACACCGGTGAGCCCGTCGAGCCGCCGGGAGCTGACTGTCTTCGTCAGTGAGGACTTCGGGCAGTCGTGGCGTCCTGCGCTGGTCGTGCACCCGGGGATGGCCGGGTACTCCGATCTGGTGCTGCTGCCCGACGGCGCGGTCGGGATTCTCTACGAAGCCGGTGAGACCTCGTCGTTCGCGACCCTGCGCTTCGCCACATTCGCCCTCTGACGTTGGGAGACCCCTTGACCGACTCCGCCCAGTTGACCGGCGTCGTACCGCCGCTCGTCACGCCGTTCACCCCCGAGTACGACGTCGACACGGCCTCGCTGGCCCGGTTGATCCAGTACCAGCTCACCGGGGGTGTGGACGGGGTGTTCGTGCTCGGTACCTCCGGCGAAGGAACGTTCCTGACCGACGAACAGCGGCAGGTGGTGCTGGAGACCACCGTGGCGGAGGTGGCCGGGCAGGTGCCGGTGCTGGCCGGTGTCATCGACACGTCGACCGCCCGCGCCGGAGCGCATCTGTCCGCGGCGTTGAAGGCGGGTGTTGATGCTGTTGTGGCGACGGCGCCGTTCTATGCCGCGACGCATCCGGCCGAGATCGAGCAGCACTTCACGCGGTTGGCGACGATCGCCGGGGACGTTCCGATGTACGCGTACGACATCCCGCCGCGGGTCGGGACGAAGCTGTCGTCGTCGTTGATGATTTCGCTGGGAGAGCGGGGGATCATCGCGGGGGTGAAGGATTCCAGTGGTCAGGAGACCAGCCTGCGGCAGTTGGTGCTGGACCGGCGGGACGCTGGGCTGACCGGATTCGCGATCATGACCGGGTCGGAGCTGACGGTCGATTCGGCGTTGGCGTTCGGCGTCGACGGCGTCGTACCGGGGCTGGGGAATGTGGATCCGTCCGGGTACGTGCGGTTGTTCGACGCGGCGTCCGCGGGTGATGCGGCGACGGCTCGGGCGGAGCAGGATCGGCTGTTCCGGTTGTTCGAGATCATCACTGTGGCGGACCGTTCGCGGATGGGCGCGAGCTCGGCAGCGCTGGGCGCGTTCAAGGCGGGGCTGTACCTGCTCGGGGTCATCGACTGCCCGCTGACCGCGTTCCCCTCGATCCCGCTGAACGACGGGGAGATCGCCGCGATCCGTCCCCTGCTCGACCGTGCCGGATTACACTGACGGGTCCTAGACGAGGAGGCCGGCAGTGACAACGGGTGGGCTCAGCCGGGCACGCGGTGCGGCGGGGAATCAGTCCTTCATTCGCGACCAGATGAAGTCGTACATCCTGGAACGCGGGCTGAAGGCGGGTGACCCGCTACCCAACGAGCAGGAGCTGATGGCCCAGCTCGGTGTCGGCCGGCACCCGTTGCGCGAGGCGATGAAGGCACTGCAGGCGGTCGGGATCATCGAGATCCGGCACGGCTACGGGACGTACGTCGGCGAGGTCTCACTGCAGTCTCTGGAGGACGGGCTGGCGTTCCGGATGTCGCAATCGATGGCCGGCGACCTCCGCGACGTACAGAACGTGCTCGAGGTCCGCCAGGCCATCGAGGTCGGCATGGCGGACGACGTGGTCGCGTACTTCAAGTCCCACGGGTACGACGCGCTGGAGCCGATCGTCGAACGCATGGAGGCAAAGGCCCGGTCCGGCGAGTACTTCCCGGACGAGGACTGGGCCTTCCACCAGGCCCTCTACGAACCCCTCGGCAACGCCCTCGTGATCGACCTGCTGTCCGTCTTCTGGCGAACCTTCGCCCAGGTAGACGCCCGCCTACCCGGCGCCCGCTACACCCCCGCGGACGCCGCCGCCTGGCACCGGGATCTCCTGCTAGCCCTGGAGTCCGGCAACCCCGACGCCTTCGCCCGCTCCATGAAAAGCCACTTCAACGGCATCCACACCCGCCTAGGCGAGTAGGGCCGTACAGCTCGACAGGACGTCTCGTCTGCTCAGAGCCTGTCGCGAGTCGGCTGAGCGTACGTCGGCTCGCTCGGCGGTGACACCTCCTGTCGAGCTGTCCGCTGTGGATAACCCACGTCACGATCCGGCCGACTTCAGGCACCATCCCCAAGTGGAATCACCCGGTGAAGTCCTTGCCCGCCTAGGCGGGTGGGCCACCTTCGCCGAGTTGTCGGCACTGACGTCTCGACGAGCTGTCGCGGCAGCGCTCGAACAGGGAGAGGTGCGGCGAATCGCACTGGGGATCTACGCCCTGCCGGAGCTGCCGGTGGATCTCGCGGCAGCGCTCGCGTATGACGGCGTGCGCTCGCATCTGAGTGCCGCGAGCACATGGCAGCTTCCGCTCCTGGTGGTGCCGGAGAAGCCGCATGTCACCGTTCCGCCCAACCGTCATCCGCGTCCGGGGCCGCCGGCCGTGCTGCATTGGGCGGCGGTCGACGCGGACGAGCGGCGGGATCGGACCACCTCGTTGCTGCGGACGGTGGTCGACTGCGCCCGAGTTCTGCCGTTCGGCGAAGCGCTTGCCGTCGCTGACGCGGCGCTCGCCACCGGGTATCTGAACCGCGAAGAGCTCCTCGCCGCCACCGTCGCGATGCGCGGGCCAGGATGCCCGAACGCTCGCCGAACAGCGCTCGCGGCGACCGGCCTGTCCGGCAGCATCCTGGAGTCCATGCTCCGGGCGCTTCTCATCGATGAGGGCATCGACGGCTTCGAGCCGCAGGTACCGGTCACCAACGGGTTGTTCCGGGCAAGGGTCGACCTGGGACATCGCCTGGCCCGGGTGGCGCTGGAAGCGGACGGCTTCGCGTTCCACGGGTCTCGGCGGGACTTCGCTGCTGACTGCCATCGGTACGACGAGTTGGTGGCGGCCGGGTGGTTGGTACTCCGGCTCACCTACGAGCACATCATCGGAGACCCGGCCTGGGTCGTCGCAACGGTCCGTGCCGCGTTGGCGCAGCGTGCACGCGGACAGGAGGTGTCACCTGCGGCATGATCCGGTGACGCCTCGCCGGGCGTGCTCGGTCGGCGAACCCGAGCACACCTCCTGTCGAGCTGCACGAGGTTCTCCGCATCGACGCACCCTCTCCTCCTCTTTTCTTTCGGAGGTTCAGGCGAAGAGGTTCTCGGCGTCGACGATCGTGTAGGCGTAGCCCTGCTCGGCCAGGAAACGCTGGCGGTGGGCGGCGAACTCGGCGTCGACCGTGTCTCGGGCGACGATGGAGTAGAACCTCGCGGTGCGGCCGTCGCCCTTGGGGCGGAGGACTCGGCCTAGGCGCTGCGCCTCTTCCTGGCGGGAGCCGAAGGTGCCGGAGACCTGGATGGCGACGGACGCCTCGGGCAGGTCGATGGAGAAGTTGGCGACCTTGCTGACCACCAGGCGATTGATCTCGCCCTTGCGGAAGGCGTCGAACAGGCGCTGCCGTTCTCGCACCGTCGTCTCACCCTTGATCACCGGGCATTCCAGCCGCTCGCCGAGCTCGTCCAGCTGGTCGATGTACTGCCCGATCACCAGCAGCGGCTCACCCGCGTGGTGGTCGGCGATCCGCCGTACAAGCCGGGACTTCGCCGGGGTCGACGCGGCCAGCCGGTAGCGGTCCTCCGGCTCAGCGGTCGCGTACACGAACCGCTCGGTCTGCTCCAGGTCCACCCGCACCTCGACGCAGTCGGCCGGCGCGATCCAGCCCTGCGCCTCGATGTCCTTCCACGGCGCGTCGTACCGCTTCGGCCCGATCAGCGAGAACACGTCACCCTCGCGGCCGTCCTCACGGACCAGGGTCGCGGTCAGGCCGATCCGCCGACGGGTCTGCAGGTCCGCGGTCATCCGGAATATCGGAGCCGGCAGCAGGTGCACCTCGTCGTACACGATCAGGCCCCAGTCGCGCGCGTCGAACAGCTCGAGGTGTGAGTAGACGCCCTTCCGGCGCGTCGTCATCACCTGGTACGTCGCGATGGTGACCGGACGGATCTCCTTGCGGGCACCGGAGTACTCGCCGATCTCGTCCTCGGTCAGGCTGGTGCGGCGCATCAGCTCGTCTTTCCACTGCCGCGCGGACACCGTGTTGGTGACCAGGATCAGCGTGGTCGCGGACGCCTGCGCCATCGCGGCCGCGCCGACGATCGTCTTGCCGGCACCACAGGGGAGTACGACGACGCCGGAGCCGCCGTGCCAGAACGAGTCGACCGCCTGCTGCTGGTACGGGCGCATGTCCCAGCCCTCACGCACCAGCTCGATCTTGTGCGTCTCGCCGTCGACGTACCCGGCGAGGTCCTCGGCCGGCCAGCCGAGCTTGAGCAGCGTCTGCTTGAGGTGACCGCGCTCCGACGGGTGGACCAGCACCGTGTCGTCGTCGATGCGCTCGCCCAGCATCGGCTTCACCTTGGCGCTGCGGAGCACCTCCTCCAGCACCGGGCGGTCGGTGGTGACCAGCACCAGTCCGTGCTGCGGGTGCTTCTCCAGCCGCAGTCGCCCGTACCGGTCCAGCGTTTCCGCGATGTCCACCAGCAGGGAGTGCGGGACCGGGTAGCGGCTGTAGCGCAGCAGTACGTCGATCACCTGTTCGGCGTCGTGCCCGGCCGCCCGCGCGTTCCACAACCCCAGCGGCGTCAGCCGATAGGTGTGCACATGCTCCGGCGCCCGCTCCAACTCGGAGAACGGCGCAATAGCCTTCCGGCAGTCGTTGGCGTCCGGATGCGCAGTCTCCAGCAAAAGCGTCTTGTCCGACTGCACAATCAAAGGACCGTCTGTCACTGCGTCTCCATTCGGGTGTCCGACCTTCCATTGTGCCTCGTGCTGCAAGTGGGCGACTGACCGCGGATGATGCATCCGAAGGAAGAGATGAAAGGAAGTCGGGCGAGGTCAATCCACCACTCGGGCCGTGGAGATGCGGTGGAGGGCGTAGGTGCGGGGGTGGTCGGTGGTGTCTTCGTAGGCGGTGAGCCAGCCGTCGGCGACGCGGACGGGTTCGACGATGCGTTCGGAGGCGGTGCCGTTGTGGTCGACGTACGAGATCCAGGTGCGGGTGTGGGACTCGGCGGCGTTGGTCAGTACGGCGATGGTCTCGGCCGGGGCGGTCGGCTCGATCAGGCCCTCGTCGGTGGGGCGTTCGGCGGCGATGCGGTCGCCGGCGCGGACCTTCTCGATGACCGCCTTGACCTGCTCGTCAGTGAGGTCGGCCGCGCTGTCGGCGAAGTCCCGGCTGGAACGGCGCCGTGGCGTGTCACCGCGACGTGTCCCACCACTGGTCACATGCACGACCCCGTCGAACGTCTCGGCGAGCGGCGCCAGCCCCGCCTCACGCAGCCGGCTCAGCACCATGTCCGGCGGTGAAGGCGACACCACCACCGTCGGCGCCAGCCGCCGGAACCGAATACCCGGCAGGTTGGAGCTGAGCAGCTGCGTCAGCACATCCTCGTCGTCACACCGCAGGTACGTCGACGCCGTACCGAGCCGGAGTACGCCGTGCCGCCGCGCAACGTCATCGATCAGGTACGTCAACGGCTGAGGCACCGGCGTACGCGAGTGCTCGGCCAACCACTTGTGCAACTGGTCAGCGGTCCGCCCGAGGTCGAACGCACGCCGTACCGAACCCTCGCTGAACCGGTAGACCGCCGCGCCACCATGCGACTCGACGTCAGCCATGGCGGACAGCTCGTCCTGCACCACCCGCACCAGCGGACCGGGCGCGACCGCAGTCAGATCGGCCTGCAGCAGCACCTCCGACACCGGCTCCGGCACCAGCGGGCTGATCGCCTCAGCCAGATCGTCCACCGTCGGCTCCGCATCGAGCAGCGGCCGCGCATGCTGCGCCAACGCACCAAGACCGGTCAGACCGAGCAGAGCGGCCTCGGTGATCGTCCACTCGACCAGATCGTCGCGGAACTGCCCGCCACGGCGCGGCCGATGCCACGCCACCCAGGTGACGATCGACTCCGGGGCAGGTGCAGTACCAGCGTCAGCCTTCGACAACGCCTGCACCGTCAGCACCCGGACCTCAGGCGCCAGCAACCGCTCCAGATCCGGTGCGAGCGCGTTGATCAGCCGCTCGCGCGCAGCAGCCGTCGCACCACCGCTGTCGCGACGGCCGATCAGTCCGATCGCACGCATCCCGGTGAACCAGGCCGACACCAGTTGAGCCCACCGATGCGCAAGGTCCAGGTCCAGCCAGTCGTCGTACGCGCTGGTCGGCAGCCAGAACTCACTCGTCCCGATCTCGGCCGCAGCAACTAGTCCGGCGGCGTACGCAAACTCCAGCACCGCAGCGGTCGTCTGCTCCTCCGCACCGATCTTCCCGGCCAGACTGCGCAGCTCACGTACGCCGATGCCACCGGTCCGCAGTACCGGAGGCGGTTCGGTCCCCAGTTGCTCCAGAGCGCGATCCACCTGCCGGACAAGATCGAGCGCCGCACCAGCAGCGGCCCGGTCCGCGATCGACGCAGATACTGTCTTGCCGTCGAGCGGCGGCGGCGTCGGCCGAGTCGACGCCAGCACCCGCCCGCCCCGCAGGTGCAGTCCGATCTGGCGCGGCAGTACGACGGTGTTCGCATCCTTCGGTACGACGAGACCACGCGCCAGCAACCGCTCAACCGGCGTACGGGCCGAGGCGATCGTCACCGGACGCTCTGCCTTCTCCACCGAACCGGTCGGCGGGCCCCAGGTCAGCTTGGCGAGCACCTCACGTGCATCAGGCCCGGCGTCCTCGATCAGCTGGTCCAGATCGCCGAAGTGCCTGGTGGTGACCGGTCCGAGCCCGGCCGGGGTCGGACCGAGCAGTTCGTGGACGGCGCGGATCGGACGCAGGTCGTCCTCCGTGCCCCACACCAACGCGAGCTTCAGCAGTTCGTCCACCCGAGGCTGGACCACCTCGACCGGCTGCGCCACGCCGGTCGCCAGCGCGGCCAGGTCCACAGGCTCCGGCAGCGCCGAGAGCGACTCCAGCAGGTCGACACCAAACTCGTCGAGCCGGTTGATCGCCCGCGCGGCGGAGGCGTTCGTCGTGGCCCGCGCCGCGAGCTGACCGGTGTCCGCGGGGATCGGCATCGCCAGATCCGGGCGACGCTGGAGCAGTAGTCCGAGCGCAACGTCGTCCCAGGTACGCAGGGCCTCGGCGAGGGTGCGTGGGCGGTTCCGCTCGGATGTGCTCATCCCTCCAACGGTACGGCCCCGGCCCTACCCACGACGAACCGTGTCACTCCGCGGCCCCGGCGCTGCCGATGCGGTGGAAGCCGACGCGTTCGTAGACCGCCGCGACCGCCTCGTCCGCCGCGGACAGCAGGATCAGATCGACCCCGTTCGCGAACGCGTGCTCGGCCAGCGCGGAGGTGACCGCCGCGGCCAGGCCACGGCGACGCATGGACGGCAGCGTGCCCATGCCGACGATCTCCGTGGTGGCACCGACCGCCTGGTGCTGCCCGCTGGCGACCATGCCCTCGTCGGTGAATGCGCCGGCGCTCACGGTGATGCCGTTGGCGACGCGCTCCACCATCGCCGCGATCCGTTCGGCCGGCTGCTCGGCCGCCTTGGCGTCCCGCTCGACCGGTCCGGCCGTGCCGACCGACGTACCCGGGTCGTGGAACGCGAGCGACGCCACCGCACTGGCCTGCCGCAGTACGGCGTCTTCGGCGGGCAGGATCTCGCACGGGGCGTCCGCGGACACCGGGCGGAACTCGGCGCGTTCGAGCACGAGCAGCGGGTGCTCGGCCACGGTCAGTCCGGCCGCAGCTGCCGCCGGACCGAGCGACGGGCACGTCTCCACGACCCACTCCAGACTCAGCGGGATGTCGAGCTCGGCACACCGCGCCCGCAGTTCGTCGATGTCCCCCGGCTCGATGACCGTCGACGAGCCCGGCATCGGACGGGCGTAGTACGGCCAGACCGTCGTACTGCGGAAGAGGGTGAACGGACCGACCTGCTCGGGGATCGCACCGGACAGCGGGGCCGCGTGGAGGTAGTCGTCAACTCTCGTGATCATCGCGACGCAGTGAATCACCAGGCCGGATCGAGCGCCAGGGATTATGTCGAACCGCACGGGCCGGCTCCGACGTACTGCATGTCAGTGATGATCGAGGGAGGACGTGGCATGCAGAAAGTGAGCTCGGCGGACGGTACGGCGATCGCCTACGAGCGGATGGGGAGTGGGCCGCGGGTGATTCTGGTCGGCGGTGCGCTCTGCGACCGGAACGCGCTCAAGCCGTTGGCGGTGGAGCTGGCCGCCGACTTCGACGTGGTGACCTACGACCGGCGCGGCCGCGGAGACAGCGGCGACAGTACGCCGTACTCCGTGCAGCGCGAGGTGGACGACCTCGGGGCACTGCTCACAGCGCTCGGCGGTACGGCGGCTGTCTACGGCCACTCGTCGGGCGCCGGGCTGGCTGCGATCGCGGCGAGCACCGGGCTGCCGTTCACGAAGGTGGTGCTGCACGAGCCGCCGTACGGGCCTGACGACGTCGACTCGAGCGAGGACGGCGGACGGGTGCTCGAGCTGATCCGCGAGGGTCACGGGCGGGAGGCGGTCGAGCTGTTCCTGATGATGGCGGGCATGCCGAAGCAGGCCGCCATCGAGACCGCGGCCTTCCCGGGCATGGCTGAGCTCGCGCCGACGCTCGCCTACGACTTCGCCGTGATGGACCACGGCGCGCCCGGCGGCCGCACGCCGGTCCACGTTCTCCGCAAGATCATGCAGCCGGCCCTGGTCGTCGCCGGGACCGCGTCGCCGCCGTTCATGGTCGACGCGGCCCACCGGATCGTCGGCATCCTGCCCGCGGCCCGGCTGACCGAGCTCGCCGACCAGGACCACGTCGTACCGCCGGAGCTCCTCGCCCCGGTACTGCGGGCCTTTCTCAGTCGGTGAATCAGCCTCAGCCGGTGATTCAGTCCGCGGTGATCTCGATCGCGACCTTGTTCGGGTAGAACGCGACGTACTCGCGGATGTCCGCGACCGCGTCGTACGGCTGCTCGTAGGTCCACACCGCGTTCACCCCGTCCGCCCCGGCGGGGAGAATGCTGTAGTACGACGCGTCGCCCTTGTACGGGCAGTACGTCGCGTGGTCGGTGCGCTCCAGCAGCCCGAAGTCGACGTCCTCGCGCGGGATGTACTGCACCGCCGGATAACTCGCCTCCTGCAGCGACAGCGCCTCCCGGGTGTCCGCGATCACCTGGTCCCCGAGCCTGACCACGACCCGATCCGGGTTCTTCCCGACCGTGATCGGGTGATCCGGACCAGGAATCTTCACTGCCTTCTCCGCCATCTCAGCTCCCAGAGCGTTGATCTCACCGTCAACTTTTCAACAACCAGGAGCGGTCGACGGTCATTCCCGCGCGGGCTCCAATTCCTCCAGCTGGACAACCAGGCATGGGCCGCCGTCGAAGGCGCCGCCGTCGATGCCGAGGACGAGGCCGTCGGCGTACAGGTTGGGGCCGGTCAGGTTCGCCGGGTCGATGCCGAGCTGGTCGGCCACGATGCTGTGACCGTGGACGATGCGGTGGCCGCCGAGATGCTGCAGCAGGATGGTGGCCACCTCGCCACCGCTCGCGCCGCGGAACGCGTACCGCGACGTCATCCGGCGCCAGATCTCCCACCACACGACGATGTCGTCGGTGTGCAGCTCGGCCCGGGCCGCTTCGTTGATCTGGTCGATGCTGTCGCCCCACTCGACGTACTCCGCAGTGTCGGAGTGCATCAGCAGGTGCCCGGCGTCCAGCGCGAGCATCGGCTGGTCGAGCAGCCAGGCGACGTCGTCCTCGGTGAGCAGTTCCTGGTCGCGGTCCTGCCCGCCGTTCAGGGCCCACGACCGCTCGAAGCTGCGGGTGGTGATCCCCTCGTGCGGGACGAACTCGTCGCCGAACTTGTGCATCCCGAGCGCGAGGATCTCGTGGTTGCCGAGCAGCATCCGGATCGCCCCGTCCGGTGCCTGCTCGATCAGCCCGCGGACATACCGCAGTACGCCGATCCCGTCCGGGCCGCGGTCGAAGAAGTCGCCGAGGAACCACAGCCGCGCGTCCTGGCCGGACCAGTTGCCGTCGGCATCCGTCAGCCCGGCCTCCTGCAGCGATGCCTTCAGCTTCTCCGGATGACCGTGGATATCGCTGACGGCATACACCGCCGTCATGTCATCCCCGGACGGTGAGCACGATCAGTACGACGTTGAGCACGGAGATAGCGGTAGCGACCAGGCATGCCAGGAGGGTAGTCGCCCACCGGTTGGTGAGGTCACCCATGACGCGCCGGGAGGCCGTCAATCGGACCAGCGGCCACAGGGCGCAGGGGATGCCGAAACTGAGCACCACCTGGGACACGACCAAGGCGCGGCTCGGGTCGATGCCGATCGCAAGGATCGCCAGGGCCGGGATCAGGGTGATGAGGCGGCGGACTGCCAGCGGGACGTGCCGGTGCCAGAAGCCGTCCAGGATGACCGAGCCGGCATAGGTCCCGACCGAGGAGGACGCGAATCCACTGGCCAGCAGGGCGAGCGCGAACAGCAGCGCGGGGAGTTGGCCCAGGCGGTCGCCGATGGCGGCGTGGGCCGCGTCCAGCGAGTCGGCGCCGGTGCCGCTCAGCGCGGCCGCGGCCACGACGACCATGGCGAGGTTGACGGCCCCGGCCAGCGCCATCGCGACGGCCACGTCGATCCGGGTGGCCCGCAGTACCCGGGACTTGCCGGCGGCTGACCGGATCGTCTTCCAGTGCCGGTCGGTGACCAGGGCGCCGTGCAGCCAGATCGCGTGCGGCATCACGGTCGCGCCGAGCATGCCGGCGGCGAGGACGAGGGACTCGGTCCCGTCGAGCCGCGGCACCAGTCCGCCCACGACTCCGGCCGCGGACGGCTCGGATTGGACGGTGGAGACGACGAATCCGACCAGGACCACGGCGAGGAGTCCGATGATGGCGGCCTCGAACGGCCGCTGCCCGCGCTTCGACTGATACACCAGCAGCCCGAACGACACCGCGCCGGTGATGACACCGCCGAGCAGGAGCGGGATCCCGAACAGCAGGTTCAGCGCGATCGCGCCACCGACCACCTCGGCCAGGTCGGTCGCCATCGCGACCAGCTCCGCCTGGAACCACAACCCTGTCGACGTGGACCGTTTGAAGTGGTCACGGCACAACTGCGGCAGCGTCCGGCCGGTCGCGATACTCGCCTTCGCGGCCAGATACTGCACGAGGACAGCCATCAGGTTTGCCCCGACGACGACCCAGCAGAGCAGATAGCCGTACGTCGCGCCGGCTGCGATGTTGGTCGCGAAGTTCCCGGGATCGACATAGGCGACCGCCGCAACGAACGCCGGTCCGAGCAGGAGCAGCCCAGACCGGTTCAACTGCCGCCGCAGCGGTGCCGGTGCGTACATGGAAGAAGTTTCCATGACAGCACCGACAGCGCATACCCCTGATCTCGCTTTGAGACACAGCGAACACGCTGTGAGACAGAAGTTACAGCTCGAGCGGAAGACTCAGGCCCAGGAGAACTGAACTTCGAGGGTGATCTGGGCGGTGTGCTCGCCGGGCGTGATGTTGAGGGCCGCATCGAACTTCGCCCTGCTGCCGCCCAGCGCCATGCCTTCGGCCATCGGGAAGTGGCGGTTGGTCTCGGAGATCGAGGTGACTGAGCCGAGGGAGTAGCCGGCCAGTGCGGCGAGTTCCTGCGCCTTGTCCCGGGCCTGGCGGAAGGCGAGCTCGCGGGCGCGGGTGAGCAGCTCGGTCTTGTCCTCGATGTCGAACTCGAGTCCCTGCAGCCCGAGGCTGTTGCCGGCAGCATCCACCGCGGCGTTGAGCAGCCGGCCGAATCCGGTCAGGTCCTTCGTCGTCACCGTCAACACGTGCGAACCGCGGTACGCCGGAGACTGGTTCTCTCCTTTGTAGTCCTGGTACACGTTCACGGTGGTGGTCGAGATGTCGTCGGCCTCGACGCCCTGGTCGCGCAGCGCCGCAGTGACCGCATCCGTCCGCTGGGCCACCTGTGACACCGCGGACGCCACGTCCGGCGCGACATGGTCGACGCTGAACGACACCCGCAGTACATCCGGCGCCGCGCTGGCCTGCCCCGACCCGACAACCCGCACCCCAGTGTCCATAGCCGCAGTCTGACACTTCCCTCGGTCATCGAGGTCTGATCATCTGGTGTCGGCCGCGCCGTCACCCGGCCGCGGCACACTGCACCATCGACTTCACGCCCAAGGAGACTCTGATGCGCAGCCGGATCCTCATCTCTACAGCTCTCACCGGTGTCCTGCTCACCGGACTGACCACAGCCGACGCGTCCGGGAAGGACTCCGGGGTCGCCCGGGCCTTCGAGGCGACCACGCGCAGTACGGCGTGGACCCAGGTGGCGCGGGTGCCGCTGAAGTTCCCGACGTACCACCCGCAGGGTTTCGCGCTGGTGGGTGATCTGATCTTCATGACCAGCGTGGAGGTGCTGGAGGCGCCGGTGAAGTACCCGGAGCCGGTGGACGGGTACGACCGCAGCCCGGGCAAGGGGATCGGGCACCTGTTCGTGATCGACCGGCAGGGCAACCTGAAGAAGGACATCCACCTCGGCGAAGGTACGGCGTACCACCCGGGCGGGATCGACTACGACGGGCAGAACCTGTGGGTGCCGGCGGCGGAGTACCGCCCGGACTCGCGGGCGATCATCTACACCGTCGATCCGAAGACCTACCGGGTGACCGAGCGCTTCCGGGCGAACGACCACGTCGGCGGTGTCGTCCGTGACCGCACCACCGGTCTGGTCCACGGGGTCAGCTGGGGTTCCCGGACGCTCTACGAGTGGACCACCACCGGCCGCAAGCTGGAGTCCGTCTCCAACGAGAGCCACATCCTCGACTACCAGGACTGCGACTACGTGGCCCGCGGCAAACAACTCTGCGGCGGCGTCACCACTCTCCCCGGCCCGGCGAACACCACCTACGACCTAGGCGGCCTGGCCCTCCTGGACCTCCGCACCAACCGCATCCTCCACGAGATCCCCTTCCCCTATTTCTCCCCCACCACCAACCACTCCGCCACCCGCAACCCAGTAGCCCTAGAAACCACCCCCACCAAACTCCGCCTCGTCACCGCCCCCGACGACGGCGAGAACCCCGGCGGCACCGAAATCCAAATCTACGAGTCCCCGCTGAGCTGAACCGGACAGGCGGACAGGAGGTATAACGTCGACGGCGCTCACCGCCCGCCTGAGCCTTCACTGCAACTCGGTCGAGGCCCGGATACTTCATGTCCGCCTGTACGCCGCGGCGTTGAAGAGTTGGAGGTCGTTGGTCAGTTCGGCGGCTTCGAGGAACTCGCGAGCCTTTGCCAGGTGCGCTCGGGCTTCATCGAGTGCAGACAATTAGCCGGCCTTTCGGGTGAGGGTTCGTTGGGGTGAGGTGCCGGCGATCGGGATGGCGTCGCGGCGGAGTTCGGTGACTAGGCGTTCGTCGCCGGCGATGAGCTCACGAACTTCCTGGGCGCTGTATTCGACGACCTCGCACGAGTTCCCGGACCACTGGCTTGCGTGTTCGGCCAGCGTTGCGAGCTGCTCGACCCAGAGGGGATCCGACTCGTCGACGTCATCCGGCCGAACGATCAGCAGGTCGAGGTCGCTGTCGGTGCCGCCTTGTCCGCGAGCAGTCGAGCCGAACAGCCAGACTGCCTTCGCGCGCAGCTGCCACGACTCTGCTTCTGCCTTGATGCGTTCGAGCAGAAGCTCCCGGAGTCGCGCGAGGTGATCGATCGCCTGGTATGCAACGTGATCCCGGTTCAGCGTGTACAGCCGAGCACGACCGGCCGGCTGTGCGGTCACGACACCGTTCCTGACCAGATCGTCGAGCACCTTCTGTACGCCGCTGGGGCTGCCGGGCGCTCGCAGGAGTCCGGCGACCGCGCGTCCGGTCAATGGCTGATCAGTCCGCGCGAGCACGCCGAGGACCCGGCCGTGTACGCCAGGAATCACGGTCGACACCGGCTCGGGAAATTGCACGCCGACCACCTCTGATTGCCCACTATATCAGCGACATGCCCACTTTTCAGAACATAGCTAACTCGCGCGGCGGATGATTCGGGCGGGGATTTTGTGGTGGTGGCAGAGGGAGAGGAGGGCGGTGCCGTCTATTAGTTGGAGGGGTTTGCCGGTGGCGAACTGGTAGCTGGTGGGGCCGAAGCCGCTGGTGGTGATGAGGATGCCTTTGGTGGCGCCGGCGTCGAGGACGGTGCCGAAGAGGTCGCGGACGGCCGACGGTGGGACGGTGCGGGTCCAGAGCTTGGCCTGGACGACGAACTTCCCGCCGGTGATCGGGCGGGGATCGTAGGCGACGCAGTCGATCCCGCCGTCGGTGCCGCGGCGGAACAGCCTGGTTTCCAGGCCCATCCGGGTGAGCAGGTTCTGCACCAGGTGCTCGAACGACTCCGGGCTCAGCTCCAGCAGGTTCGGCCGGCTGTCGATCTCGCTGATCACGTCGACCGCCTCGATCGTCCGCGGGTCCGCCAGGTCGAACTCCAGCACCGGCTCCACCGGCTGCAGTTCCTCCGGATGCCGCGACACCTCCGCCGAGAAGTAGTGCCGCACACACGCGACCGGATCCAACTGGTCCAGCACCAACGCCTTGAACTGCTCCCGCGTAGCCCGCAGCGTGATCAGGCAAGGCCGCACCGTCTGCCCGGTCGGCAGGTCCACGGACTCGACCATCCCGTTGAACACCACCGTGTCCACCACGCCGTACCGGTCACTGCCGAAGATCAGGTGCAACGCCCGCAACGCAATCTGTGCAACGAGTTGCTGGTACAGCAGCCGCAGTTCCTTCTCCGGCCGCGGCACCGCCAGCACCGCGTCGAGCGAACGGTCATACCGGTACGACGCCTCAGCCGGTACGACGCTCACGTCCGGCAGATCCCACTCGACTGCGAGCAACGTCGACTCCGGCACGTACCCGACCCGTCGCCGGCGCGGAAAGTCCAGCGGCTCCGCCACCCGTTCCAGCGCCTTCTGGAAGTACCGGCTGACCGCCGTCCGATCCCGGTTCTCCACCGCCCGCTGGTACGCGTCGATCCGCGCATGCTGTTCCGCGGTCGCCTCGTCGAGCCGGCGCTGCTGCTCGAGTTGGTCCCGCAGGGCGCGAGCCACCCGCTCCCGGCGGCTCTCCTCGGACGCCCAGTGCCGTTCGATCGCCTCGGCGAAGCGATCCTCGGCGCACGCCAGCCGACGGTTGTAGCGGCGTTCGGCCCCCCACCAACGGAAACGGCCCGGCGGGTGCGGTACGAACGCCTCCCAGACCGGCCCGGGATGGGGCTGCAGATCGCTCGGCGACGTGGTCGGTGGTGCCCGCCGGGGTGCCCGCTTCAGGGTCTGCAGGTCGGTGCCGTGGACATCGATCGCGAGGGCGTCGGACAGGATCTCGCCGAGCTTCCGGACGCGTTCCTCCACCGCAGCGGTACGTTGAGCCGCCTCGGCGGTACGCCCAGGTGGCCGGTCGCTGCGGGCGTGACCTTCAACGGTTCGGCCCATCGCCTCACACCTCTCAGCACCAATGTAACCGGCCAACCACGCTGTGCGACCGGGGTGACGGAGAGTTGGTAAGGACATTGCTTGCCGTCCACCCCCTGTTTCCTGCCGCACGTGCAGTTGCAGGGGCATCCGACTAGGGCGACGATGACAGTCATGAGCCTGCCGTCGTACGCATCCGGAGTGTCCGAGGTTCCCTTGCTGGGCGAGACGATCGGGGCCAACCTGAGACGCACGGTCCGCGAGTACGGCGATCGCGACGCACTGGTGGAGGTCCAGACCGGACGCCGCTGGACGTACGCCGAATTCGGCGCTGAGGTCGACGTGGTCGCGCGGGGCCTGCTCGGCCGTGGCATCGCGAAGGGTGACCGGGTCGGCATCTGGGCCCCGAACTGCGCGGAGTGGACGATCACGCAGTACGCGACCGCGATGATCGGCGCGATCCTGGTGAACATCAACCCGGCGTACCGGACGCACGAGCTGTCCTACGCGCTGAACCAGTCCGGCGTACGGCTGCTGATCTCGGCGACCGAGTTCAAGACCAGCGACTACCGCGCGATGGTCGACCAGGTGCGGCCGGACTGCAAGTCGCTCGAGGAGACCATCTACATCGGCACCGGCGACTGGGACGAACTCCGCGACGCCGCCGGCCGCGTCACCGAGGACGAACTGCACGAACGCGAAGCGGAGTTGGCGTTCGACGACCCGATCAACATCCAGTACACCAGCGGCACCACGGGTTTCCCGAAGGGCGCGACCCTCAGCCACCACAACATCCTGAACAACGGCTTCTTCGTCACCGAGACGATCGCGTTCACCGCCGAGGACCGGCTCTGCATCCCGGTGCCCTTCTACCACTGCTTCGGCATGGTGATGGGGAACCTCGGCTGCACCACACACGGCGCGTGCATGGTGATCCCCGGCCCGGCCTTCGACCCGGCCGCGACGCTGAAGGCGGTGCAGGACGAGCGGTGTACCGCGCTGTACGGCGTACCGACGATGTTCATCGCCGAGCTCGGGCTGCCGGACTTCGCCGACTACGACCTGACCAGCCTGCGGACCGGCGTGATGGCGGGATCGCCGTGCCCGATCGAGGTGATGAAGCGCTGTGTCGCCGACATGCACATGGCCGAGGTCGCGATCTGCTACGGCATGACCGAGACGTCGCCGGTGTCGACGCAGACCCGTCGCGACGACGACCTGGACCGGCGTACGTCGACCGTCGGCCGGGTGATGCCGCACGTCGAGGTGAAACTCGTCGACCCCGCCACCGGTCTGGTCGTCGGCCGAGGTGAGCCAGGTGAGCTGTGCACCCGCGGGTACTCCGTGATGCTCGGCTACTGGGACGAGCCGGAGAAGACCGCGGAGGCGATCGACCAGGCCCGCTGGATGCACACCGGCGACCTGGCGACGATGCGCGAGGACGGGTACGTGAACATCGTCGGCCGGATCAAGGACATGGTGATCCGCGGCGGCGAGAACGTGTACCCGCGGGAGATCGAGGAGTTCCTCTACACCCATCCCGACATCGCCGACGTGCAGGTGATCGGCGTACCGGACGAGAAGTACGGCGAGGAACTGTGCGCCTGGATCAAGCTCAAGGCCGGCGCCGACCCGCTCGACGCGGCCGCGGTCCGCGCGTTCGCCACCGGCAAACTCGCCCACTTCAAGATCCCGCGCTACGTCCTGCTCGTCGACGACTTCCCCATGACCGTCACCGGGAAGGTCCGCAAGGTCGAAATGCGCGAGAAGTCCGTGGAAATGCTAGGCCTCAGCTGACCCGGAGTGCGCCTTCACCGGCCGTTTGGGCGCGCCGAGATCCTCCCAGGTGGACATCTCAAGCTCCCTTCAGGTGTACAGCGAACGCTTGGAGGGCTGGGGTGTCTTCGCCGCGGCGCCAGACCAGGCCGAGGGCTGAGTCGGGGACGCCGGTGAGCGGAATGTTCACGATGTCGGCGCGGCGGTTGTTCTCGGCGGTGGGGCGGCAGAGCAGCATGCCACCGCGATCAGCTGCGATCAGGGACAGGCCTTCCTGCAGGGTCGCGACCTCGGGACCGCGGTGGATCAGCGCACCGCTCGGAGTCTGCGTCGGCGCCTGGGCCTGCCGCCAGTAGCCGGGCGCAGGCTCCGAGACAGCGATCAGTACGGCGTCTGCCAGATCCTCGATGTCGAGGGATTCGCGACCGGCCAGGGGATGCCGCGTCGACACCGTCAGCGTCTGCGGCTGCCGGGAGAACACCGGCCCGAGGACCAGATCGTCCTCGGCGACGGGCAGCAGTACGACCGCGGCGTCGACGGCACCACGCCGCAGCCCGCCGAACGGATCGTTCAGCGGTAGCTCGCAGGTTCCGATCAAGCAGTTCGGATTCTGCGACTGGAACACCGAGACCGCGGCCAGGATCTCGTCGGTCGCTGTGCCCTGGAACCCGATCTGGAGCCTGCCCTTCACCTGCGTCGCGAACTCACGCGCGTTCGTCACCACGCGTTCCAGCGCGGCGTACGCCGGTCGCAGTGAGGTGAGGAAGTTCTGGCCGAGCGGGGTCAGCGCGACCCGGCGGCTGGTCCGCTCGAACAGCGGCCCACCGATCCGGCGTTCCAGCGACTGCAGCAACTGACTGACCCGGCTCTGCGACAGGTACAGGCGTTCCGCCGTACGTCCGAAGTGGAGCTCCTCGGCCAGCACCAGGAAGCACTCCAGTTCGCGGATCTCGACGGCCACGGCGCCTCCTCCGATCGATGAGCTCAGCTAATACAAGCATGATCACATCGCCGTTGTTCCGCACCGGTGCGCGGCCGTTCAGTGGATGTATGACGACAATCTGCGCCGACCAGGTCGCACCGGCCACCCGCGGCTGGGCGCCCCCGGTGGTGATGGCGGCGACTGTGTTCACCGTGGTCACCGCCGAGATGCTGCCGGTCGGCCTGCTCACCCCGATTGGTTCGAGCCTCCAGGTCAGCGAGGGTACGGCGGGCCTCAGCCTGACCGTCACCGGTGTGGTGTCCGCGCTGGCCTCGCCGATCCTCCCGCTGGTGCTGGGCAAACTCGACCGCCGCATCGTGATGGTCGGGCTGATGGCGCTCCTCGCTGCCGCGAGCCTTCTCGCGGCAGCCGCCCCGACCTTCGGCGTATTGATGATCGCCCGCGTCCTCTTCGGCATCTCGCTCGGCGGTGTCTGGCTGTTCACGATCGGCCTCGCACGCCGCGTCGTACCTCCGCACGCGGCCGGTCCCGCGACCTCATTGATCTTCAGCGGCATCGGAATCGCTTCTGTACTCGGCATCCCGGCCGGTGCGTACGTCGGTGAACTGGTCGGCTGGCGCTGGGCCTTCGCCGCCGTCGGCGTGCTGTCCGCCACGCTCGCCGCGGCCCTCGCGCTCTTCCTGCCCCCGCTGTCCGCCGAGAAGGCAGTCCGGCTGAGCGACGTCGCGGAAGTCCTCAAGATCAAGCAACTCCGAGTCGGCCTGGCGCTGGTCGCACTCCTCGTCACCGGCCACTTCGCCGCGTACACGTACGTGCGTCCCCTCCTGGAGAAGCAGGCCGGCATCACCCCCGCCCTGATCGGAACCCTGCTCCTCGCGTACGGCGTCGCCGGCGTCATCGGCAACTTCGTCGCGGGCTCGCTCCGCCCCGCCCGTGCCCTCGGAATGATTGCCCTCGGCATCGCAACAGTCGCCGTACTCATGCCGCTCGTCGGCACTGGATTGGTCGGAGCCCTTGTTTTGTTGGTGATCTGGGGCTTCTCGCACGGCGGCACCAGCGTGAGCACCCAGGCGTGGGGCCACGCCGCCGCACCCAGCGCTCCCGAAGCGTCGTCCGCCGTACTGGTCGGCGTCTACAACGGCGCAATCGCACTGGGTGCCTTCGCCGGCGGCCAGGCAGCCGACCACCTCGGTACGACGACCGTCACCTGGCTGCCGGCAGTCCTCGGCACGGCGGCACTGATCGTGGTCCTAGCGAACCGCCGCCAGCGCGGCTGAGTCCTCCTCGCCAAAGGTGTCCTCGAGTTTCTCGGGGGAGTAGTCGAGGTCGATCCCGGCCACGTCCACCCCGACCGCTGACTCGATCGCGCCGAGGCGGCGGGTCGCACGGTCGCCGGCGTACGTCATCAAAGCGGTCGGGTTGATCTCCGGCGGGAGCGCGGGGGAGTTGTCCATCGCCCACTGGATCTGGGTGAGCGCGTGCGGGAGCAACTCCTCCATCGTGTCGGTGACGACCTTCCAGTTGGACTCGTCCGCGGCGACGTGGCGCCGGCAGGTGAACGTGCCCCAGGCCATGTGGCGCCGTTCGTCGTCACCGATACGGCGGATCAGTTCCTGCATGCCGGGCAGGACGCCACGGGACGTGCAGAGCAGGTTCCACGCGTGGTAGCCGGTCAGGGCCAGAGTCCCTTCCACCACGTGGTTGTAGGTGACGGAGGCCCGGACCTGGTTGGCCGGCGAGGGGTCGTCGGCCAAGGACTTCAGCGCGACCGGCAGAGCCTCGTAGAAGATCGCGCGGTAGCCCGGGTTGTTCTCGATGAAGTGGTGCAGGTCCTCGGTCACGCCGACCGCGTCCAGCCAGAGCCGGAAGACCGCGGTGTGCTTGGCCTCCTCGAAGCAGAACTGCGTCAGGTACATCTCGTCGCCGAAGCGTCCCTCCGCCGCCATCGCCTGCAGGAACGGCTGCAGGTCCTCGGTCACCGCCTCCT
Source organism: Kribbella pittospori (assembly GCF_004331465.1). GTDB lineage: Bacteria > Actinomycetota > Actinomycetes > Propionibacteriales > Kribbellaceae > Kribbella > Kribbella pittospori. The sequence goes on along the minus strand of NZ_SJKB01000008.1, from coordinate 109,082 downwards.
CACCGGCGATGAACTGCGAGCACAGCATCAACGCGTTGTGCTTGTCGTTGTCGCTGAGTTCCTGCCAGTCCTTCGCGTCCTGGCTGAAGTCGATGTCCCGCGGGTTCCAGAACTTGCGATTGCCCTTGTCGAACAACCGCAGCGGCAGCGCCTCCCAGCTGAGACCGCCGGACCGCAGCGAATTGAAACCCTGCCGGTGCAACGGATTCGTCATGCGCGACCTCCTGTTGTGCTGAGGAACGGACCGAGGACTCTCGCCAGTTGGTCGGCGACCATGACCGGCGCGGGACCGGGACTGACGATGTGACTGATGACGAGACGCAGTGCGACGTCGACACACGCGGTCGCGTCGTCGGCAGGGATCTGCGGCCAATGGGTACGTACGTGTACGTCGAGCCGCTGATGACACAGCTCCAGCACCTGCTGCCCCCGTGTGGTCAGCAGTTGACTGGCCTGGTCGGATCCCGGCTGTCCAAGCGCGGCCTTCAGCAGCGGGTTGTCCGCGGCCTGCCGTAGCGCGCCCTCGACCGCGGCCCGCAGGCCGTCGATCGGGTCGGACTGCTCGGCGAGCGCCGCGTTCACCTCGACCAGGAACCGTTCGGTCTCCCGCGCCACGACCGCCTGCAGCACGCCCCACTTGTCGCCGAACTCGTTGTAGACGGTCTGGCGGGAGACACCAGTACGCCGGGCCACGTCGGCCATCCGGAGTCCGTCGTACCCGCCGGCCACGATCGCGTCGTACGCCGCGTCGAGCAGTTCCTCACGCAGTCGGCGCTTGGTCCGGTCGGTGAACGAGTCCATGAGGTCGATGGTTTACATATCTCCCTCAGATGTCAAGTAGCCGGACAAAATGCGTCTGGTTGTCAAATGCGGGCCGGAATCCGCGCGCGGCACCGTCGCCGGAACACGTAGGGTTGGGGACGTGTCAACCGCCGAGATCCAGCCCGCGCCCGCCACCGCCGATGTGCCGGAACTGGTGGTCGGCTTCGACCTGGACATGACGCTGATCGACTCGCGGCCGGGGATCCAGGCCGTCTGGGACCTGCTCGCCGCGGAGACCGGCGTACCGATCGACTCCGACCTGGTCGTCAGCCGGCTCGGGCCGCCGCTGACCTGGGAGATGGCGAACTGGTTCCCGCCGGAGCAGGTCGATGCGATGGTCACGCGGTACCGCGAGCACTACCCGTCGCACGCGATCACCGGGAGCCTGCCGCTGGCGGGTGTAGCGGAGTCCCTGGCCGCCATCCGGGCTCTGCGGGGCCGGACGATGGTGGTGTCGGCGAAGTACACGCCGTCGGTGAAGCTGCACCTGCAGCACCTCGGGCTGGACGTCGACGAGCCGGTCGGGGATCTGCACGGCGCCCAGAAGGGTACGGCGCTGCGCGAGCACAAGGCGACGATCTACGTGGGTGACCACACCGCCGACATCGACGGAGCGCATGCCGCCGGAGCGGTCGCGGTGGCGGTGGCGACCGGGCCGTTCACCGCCGACGAGTTGCGTGCGTACGGCGCGGACGTCGTACTGAATGATCTGACCGAGTTCCCGGCGTGGCTGGATGCGTACGTGCTCGAGCAGCGGCTGGAAGCGTTGATGAAGCGGCTGTCCGGCTACGACAAGATGGTCGTCGCGTTCAGCGGTGGCGCCGACTCGGCGTTCCTGCTGGCCGCCGCGGCGCGGGCGATCGGCCCGGCCAACGTGGTCGCCGCGACTGCGATCTCGCCTTCGTTGCCGGCAGCGGAGCTCGAGCCGGCCGCGCGATTCGCCGACAGCCTGGGCGTTCGGCACCTGACGCCGCACACGCACGAGATGGACCGCGAGGGCTACCAGGCCAACGCGGGCGACCGGTGCTACTTCTGCAAGGCCGAGCTGGTCGAGACGCTGCAGCCGATCGCGGACGAGTTCGGCATCACCGCAATCGCGACCGGGACGAACGCCGACGACGCGATCGCCGGCTTCCGGCCGGGCATCCGTGCCGCTTTCGAGCGGGGTGCGCTCACGCCGCTGAAGGACGCGCGGCTGACCAAGGCGCAGATCCGCGAGGCCTCCCGCAGTTGGGGTCTGGAGACCTCCGACAAGCCGGCCGCGGCCTGTCTGTCCAGCCGGATCGCGTACGGCATCCGCATCACGCCGAACCTGCTGGCCCGGGTCGACCGCGCCGAACAGACGGTCCGCTCCCTGCTCACGCCGTACGGCGTCCAGAACGTCCGGGTCCGGGATCTGGGCGACGCCGCGAGCATCGAGATCGACGGCCAACTGCTGGACCGGGTGGACCACGAGCCACTCATCGCGGCCGTCGTCGCCGAGGGCTTCCCGGCCGCCCGGCTCGACCCGCGCGGCTTCCGATCGGGCTCGATGAACGAGCGGCTGAAGGATCCGGAGAAGTACCGATGAGGTGTGGGTCTCGGTATCTGTGGGAAGCCTGCCGGATCAGATAGTTTCCCGGAGGCGCCGCGGCGCCGGTTCACGTACGCTGGTTTCCCGATCAGGCCGCCCGCCCGGTCGGTTCCCACGATTGACGACTGAAGAGGTTCCCGTGCCCGTTGGCAAGGTCAAGTGGTATGACTCCGAGAAGGGGTTCGGCTTCCTCAGCAAGGAAGAGGGCGGTGACGTCTATGTCCGGGCCGAGGCCCTGCCCGCCGGAGTGACCAACCTCAAGCCGGGGCAGAAGGTCGAGTTCGGTGTCGTCGAGGGCCGCAAGGGTGAGCAGGCTCTGCAGGTCCGGCTGATCGACCCGCCGCCGTCGGTGGCGAAGGCGATGCGGCCGAAGCCCGAGGAGATGCAGCTCGTCATCGAGGACCTGATCAAGCTGCTGGACAACCTCGGCGAGGGCTACCGCCGCGGCCGCCACCCCGACAACAAGGCCGCCCGCCAGGTCGCGACCGTACTGCGCGGCGTCGCCGACAAGCTGGACATCTGAGCTCAGCCCTCGCGATCGGTCGAGGCCTTCGCCTCGATGCGGGACTGCCGGTCGATCCGGGCCTGGATGCCGTCGAGCACGGTGTCCAGGCCGTCCCGGAATCCGTCGTCCTCGAAGTCCACTTCGAGGTCTTCCACCGAGTTCGGCTGGTGTACGCCGGCCGCGATCGCCGGGAACCGATCCTCGGTCGCCAGCAGGCGCAGTCGCTGGTTGTAGAGCCGGCCCGCGGTCGCGGCCTCCTCGGGGGTCAGCGTCAGCATGCTCAAGGTCAGCTGCATGGTCCCGCGGACGTAGATGTTCACCAGCAGCATCGACGACAGCCGCTCGTTCGCCGTCAACGGCGTACCGTCGAACGCCTGCAACGCCGACTCCATCCAGCCCAGCTGGTTGGGTGACAGCGGCGGCTCCGACACCGGGACCTGCAGGATCCACGGGTGTTGCCGCAGGCTGTCGCGGAACGCCTCGGCCCACTCGGTGATGCGGCCGCGCCAGTCCTGGCCGGCCACCGGTTCGGGTGCCTCGCCGAACACTTCTTCGAGCATCACGGCGTACAGGTCGTCCTTGGAATCGACGTACCGGTAGAGCGACATCGTGGTGAAGCCGAGCTCGGCCGCCACCTTGCTCATCGAGACCGCGGCCAGGCCGCCCGTGTCGGCCAGCCGGATCGCCGCCTGGCCGATGTCGCTCAGGTGGAACGCCGGCTTCGGCCCGGGCCGGGCCGGGCCCTCGATCCCCCACAGTTGCTGCAGCACTCGCGGCAGCTCGATCTGCTCGTCCACGTGGCCCCTCCTCGGCGTTCTTCCGGATTGACTGTTTACATCATAGACAGATGTCGCTATGGTCTGTGTATGGCGCACACAGTGTGCGGCGCAGACAGATAAATCCGGAGGGGCATCATGGGCTCGACTGAACGAGCGGGACGCAAGGAGTGGATCGCGCTCGGCGTGCTCGCGCTGCCGCTGTTGCTGGTGTCTATGGACGTCTCGGTGCTGTACTTCGCGGTCCCGTACATCAGCGCGGACCTGGGAGTCTCGGCGACCGAGCAGCTGTGGATCTTCGACATCTACGGATTCGTGCTGGCCGGCCTGCTGATCACCATGGGTTCTCTCGGTGACCGGATCGGCCGCCGCCGGCTGCTGATCTTCGGTGCCGTCGCGTTCGGTCTGGCGTCGGTAGCCGCGGCGTACGCGCAGAGCCCGGAGCAGCTGATCGCGGCTCGGGCGGTGCTCGGAATCGGTGGCGCGACCCTGATGCCGTCGACCCTGGCGCTGATCCGGAACATGTTCCACGACGCGGAGCAGCGGGCGAAGGCGATCGCGTTCTGGAGCGCGGTGATGATGGGCGGGATCTCGCTCGGCCCGGTGCTCGGAGGTTTCCTGCTGGAGCACTTCTGGTGGGGTTCGGTGTTCCTGATCAACACCCCGGCGATGCTCCTGCTGCTGGTGCTCGCGCCGATGCTGCTGCCGGAGTTCAAGGCGCCGACCGGGGGCCGGTTCGACCTGATCGGGTCGGTGTTGTCGCTGGCCGCCGTACTGCCGGTGATCTGGGGGATCAAGGAGCTGGCGGCGAACGGGGCGTCCGCGCTTCCGGTGGTTGCGATCGTGGCCGGTCTGATGTTCGGAGTGATGTTCGTGCAGCGTCAGCGGACCGCGGCGTACCCGATGATCGAGCTGGGGATGTTCCGCAACCTGGCGTTCAGCGGTTCGCTGGTGGCCAACACTGTCGGGACTCTGGCGCTGGTGGGCAACGCGGTCTTCATGACCCAGTACTTGCAGCTGGTGCACGGTCTGAGCCCGTTCAAGGCGGCGCTGTGGTCACTGGCTCCGTCGGTCGTGGTTGGCGGTGCGGCACCTTTGGCGGCCTCGCTGGCTCGGCGGATCGACCGGGCGTACGTGATCGGCGGCGCCCTCGTCCTGGCTGCTTCCGGGTTCGGTGTCCTGACCCAGGTGCGGGTGGACTCGTCGCTGGCGGTCGTTCTGACTGGAGCCGCGTTGCTGGCTGCCGGTCTGGTGATGGTGATGTCGCTGGTGACCGAGGCCATCGTCGGATCGGTCGCTCCGGAGCGGGCCGGCTCGGCCTCCGCGGTGATGGAGACCTGCAGCGAGTTCGGCGGCGCGCTGGGCATCGCGGTCCTCGGCTCGATCGGTACTGCGGCCTACCGCTCGGACCTGCCGTCGGCCGTCGCGGCTCCGGTCCGCGAGGGTCTGCCGGCCGCGACCGCAGCAGCGACCCACCTGCCGGCTCAGGTTGCCGAAACCGTTCTGGCCACCGCGCGGCACGCCTTCACCCACAGCATGAACGCGGTCGCGGTCGTCGGTTGCGTACTCCTCCTGGTCACCGCGGTCGTCGCCACCACCACCCTGCGCGGCACCGCTGCCTCGCCGGAGCCCGTCCCCGTCTCCGAAGAGGAGGACGACCCCGCCCTCCACCCCGTTGCCTGACCACTCCACCAAAACACTCGGCCTCCCGAACGGGGGGGCCGAGTGTTTGTTTGGCTCAGCGTGGTGGTCGGCGTGGGGTGTCGCCGCCCGGCCGCCGTTTGAACAGGCCGCGCTCGCGTTGTGGCTCCCGCTCCTCGGTCGGCTCCTCGGCCCAGCGCGCCTGGTCCTCGAGCGTGTCCTCGTCCTCGTCGTCCTGCTGGCCGCTCCACCACCGTCCGACCGGCTGCTCGCCGCCTTGACCACCAGGTGGCTTCTGGTCCTCGATCCTGAGCTCCACCGTCGGTTCGTCGTACCGGCCGGACCGCTGGGCCCGGTTCGCACGCTGCTCCGCGACGCTGGTGGTCAGGATCGTGCGACTCGTGCTGGTCGGATGCTCGGACTCCGCGTCGCTCGTCCGGTGCGGCGCATCGCCGGACCGCCGGTGCGGCTCGCTGCCGCCGGGCCTGTGACCAGGCCCGCCCTCGGCGCGCAGACCGGTGGACAGTGGCTTCGACGGCTTCATCCGGATGACCAGGAAGACCACGGCGAGCAGGACGACCGCCAGGAAGCCGAAGCCGAGCCGCGGGATCAGCGGCAGCACGATGCCGCAGCCGCCACCGATCACCCAGGCCAGCTGCAGCACCGTCTCCGAGCGCGCGAAGACCGACGTACGCACGGATTCCGCGACGTCACGCTGGATCATCGCGTCCAGCGACAGCTTGCCGAGCGAACTGCACAGCCCCGCGATCAGACCGAGTGCGATCAGGCTCGGGAACCCGTACAGCACCGCCACCGTGACCGCGAGAGTCGCATCCACGATCAGCACCACCAGCACGACCACCTCGGGTTTTCGTGCCTTGAGCAACGACCCGGTCAGGGTGCCGAGGCTGTTGCCGATCCCGGCCGCGGCGATCACCGCGGCGACCGCGATCGCGCCGTCGACCCCACTGATCGGTTTGTCCCGGAGCAGGAAGGCCAGATACATGGTGAGGAAGCCGGACACGAACCGGAGTCCGAGGTTGCACCGGATGCCGCGCGCCACCGCCGCGGTGATCGCCCTGCGCCGCGCATCGCGCCCGGCCGTACCGGTGATCTCCTCGTCCGCGGGGGAGTCGACCGCGCTGGGCAGCCGGATCGCGAGGATCAGGCCGACCGTGTACATGACCGCGGCCCAGCGCAGCGACCACTGCGGCCCGATCGCGGCGAACGCTGCCGCGATGCCCGCGCCGACAGTCGCACCTACGACGCCGGCCAGCGAGATCCGGGAGTTGGCCGTGACGAGCGTGATCTCCTTCGGCAGCAGCCGCGGTACGGCGGACGCCCGGGTCACGCCGTACGCCTTGGACGCGACCAGGCAGCCGAGGGCGGCCGGGTAGAGCCAGGCCGAACTCGAGCCGGTCATCGACGCGGCGAGGCTCCAGACCAGAAAGCCGCGCAGACCGAGCGTCGCTCCGATCGCCCAGCGGCGGCCGTGGCGGAACCGGTCCAGGATCGGCCCGATCAGCGGCGCCATCAGGGCGAAGGGCGCCATCGTCAGCAAGAGGAACAGTGCGACGCGGTCACGAGCCTGGTCGCTCGGCACGGTGAAGAAAACGGTCCCGGCCAGTGAGACCGCGAACGCTGTGTCACCGGCGGCGTTGACCGCGCCCAGCTCGATCAGCCGGGACAAACCCGATTCGCGGGCGCCCTGAGCGCCCGTCAGTCCGCGGATCCGGCGGCCGGTGGCCCGGCCGACCTTCCCACCCACGACGGCGGTCTTCTTCGACGCGGTGGCGAACCCGGTCGCGCCGACCTTCGAGGCGTGGCCGACCTTCTTGCTCGCGGTGCCCAGCTTGTCCCGCGCGTCGCTGAACCGATCACCGGGCGTCTTCCCCGCCGCTGACTGCCCACCGACCGGTCGCTCGCCGGCGGGCTTTCCGCCGGGCGTCGACTTCGGGTCGGCGGGGTCTGGGCTGTGCATGGAACCATCCTGCCTCCTGCAGGGGACAGACCGTAGTCACGGCGCGTTCGGAACACCGCCGCGGCCGTGCGAGAATGGGCGATTGTGACTCCCGTCAGAACTCCGGAACCGGTGCGTGCCAAGGCCGACGCGGTCAGTGTCGCGGCGGTCGACCCTGCCCGTGAGGCAGCGATCGACGAGGCCGGTACTGCGCAGGTCGGGGAGTACCTCGGTCATTCGGTCGAGGGTGAGCGCCTCGTCACCCACTACTTCGCCTCCACCCACCCGGGCTACCGGGGCTGGCGGTGGGCGGTCACGGTGACCCGTGCCTCCCGGGCGAAGACGGTCACGGTCAACGAGGTCGTCATGCTCCCCGGCGAGGCGGCAGTGGTCGCGCCGGAGTGGGTCCCGTGGTCCGAGCGCGTCCAGCCGGGCGACCTCCGCCCCGGCGACCTGTTCCCGACCCACGCCGACGACCCGCGCCTCGAGGCCGGCTTCACCGAGGTTGGCGCCCCGGACGACGTACGCGCAGTAGTCGACGAACTCGGCCTTGGCCGGGAGCGCGTGCTCTCGCCGTTCGGCCGTGAAGAGGCAGCCGAGCGCTGGTACGCCGGTGACTTCGGCCCGAGCGCTCCGATCGCGCAGGCCGTCCCGTACAACTGCCACTCGTGCGGCTACTGGATCCGCCTGGCCGACAGCCTCGGCCAAGCCTTCGGCATCTGCGCGAACGAGATGGCCCCGGGCGAAGGCCGAGTAGTCGCGTACGACTACGGCTGCGGCGCCCACTCCGACGCCGTCATCGACCTCCCGGACCAACCGGCCGCCGAACACGCCTTCGACACCACCGGCTACGACACCCTCGAACTAGCCGACGCAGTCCAATCCGAGGTCGAAGCCTCCGCCGAGCCCGAATCAGACGACGAACTCAAGTAAGCCCACCGCCGAAAGGACACCGCCTTCGGCGGCGACTGTCCTTTGCGCCTCCGGCGGTAGTCGACCCCACGCGCCCGCTACGCGCGCTCCTCCGTCACGTGCTCGCGGCCACTCCCACCCACCCAGCCTTGGTCTGCGGGCTTACCGCCCGACTTCCTGCGGGCTGCCCGCCCGCGGGTGTCCGAGGCACGTGAGTGGTTGGGATCGGCGTTGTCCGGAGCAGGTGTCATCAGTCCAGACATCACGGGTGCGACTTCCGTCGACCTACTGTGATCGTCTCGGCAGCCGTAGCAGATCGAAGTAGCTCGTTCAGGAGCCAATCACCGGTGGCGCGGGCGGGGGCCTCGCAGGATTGTGGTGGGCGGGTCAGCGCTCACGCCGGGGGACAGGTGTCAGGGAGTGTGGGTAGCCGCGCGGTGCGGGCGGCAGCACGCAGAAGGTGGGCGATAAGCCCAACAACCCACGGCCGGGTGGGCGGGAGCGGTCGCGAGCACGCGACGGAGGAGCGCGCGTAGCGGGCGCGTGGGATCAACCCACTCGCCGAAGGCGGGCGTCAGTCTTCTTGTTCGCTGCGGTGGCCTGCTTGGATGGCGGCCCAGCGGCGGCGGCAGTACCAGAGGCCGATGAGGCCTAGGCCGAAGCCGGCGACGGTGACCCAGAGCCACCATTCGAGGCCGTCTTCTTTGAGCTCGTCGCGGAAGATCAGGACGACGACGAACGCGACCGCCCAGGCGATGATCCCGACGATGACGCTGGGGATGCCGGACAGGTCGAGCGGCTTCACCTCGGCATGGACCAGTTCGCCGCGGGCGAGCTGGCTCGTGGGGTCGTTCCGCTTCTTCGACGCCTCCCGTTCGTCTGCCACGGCACCACCTTAGTACCCACCGCCCACGTCCTCCGCAGCGGAACGGTTTTGCATCAGTGCTCGCAACCGGTGGGCAGGAACTGGCACGATGCGGGCATGAGCTCGCCCCAGGCCGCGACGGCCCGCTCCGGATCGAATGTCGTCGACTCGTACTTCAAGATCAGCCAACGTGGGTCCACCCTCAGCCGGGAGATCCGTGGCGGGCTGGTCACGTTCTTCACGATGGCCTACATCGTGGTGCTGAACCCGCTGATCATCGGCACCGTGCCGGACGGCGACGGCCAGCTCGTCGGTGGTGGCACCAGTACGGCGGCCTCGATCGCGAAGATCGCGGTCGCCACCGCACTGGTCGCCGGCGTGGTCACGATCCTGATGGGCCTCGTGGCGAACTTCCCGCTGGCGCTGGCCACCGGCCTCGGTCTGAACGCGTTCATCGCGTTCTCCGTCGCGACCAAGATGACCTGGGCCGATGCGATGGGCCTGGTGGTGCTGGAGGGCCTGATCATCCTGGTCCTGGTGCTGACCGGGTTCCGAAAAGCCGTGTTCGAGGCGGTGCCACTGCAGTTGAAAGTCGCGATCAGCGTAGGCATCGGCCTGTTCATCGCGTTCATCGGCTTCGTCGACGCGGGCTTCGTCCGTCGCCCGGCGGCACTGACCGGGCCGCCGGTCGAGCTCGGTGTCGCCGGCAACCTTCGCGGCTGGCCGGTGCTGGTGTTCGTGGTCGGCCTGATCCTGATCGTGACGCTGTACGCGCGGAAGGTGAAGGGCGCCATCCTGATCGGCATCCTGGGCGCGACCGTCCTGTCGATCATCATCGAGGCGATCGCCGGGATCGGTGCCCGCAGCGACAAGAACCCGGGCGGCTGGGGCCTGAGCGTGCCGAAGCTGCCGGACGACTGGTTCACCAAGCCGAACCTGGACACGATCGGCGAGTTCAGCCTGTTCGGGTCGTTCGAGCGGGTCGGCGTGATCTCCGCGCTGCTGCTGATCTTCACGCTGATGCTGGCCGACTTCTTCGACACGATGGGCACGATGACCGCGATCGGCGCCGAGGCCGGGCTGCTCGACAAGGAGGGCAACCCGCCGAACGCGCAGCGCATCCTGATCGTCGACAGCGTCGCGGCCGCGGCCGGTGGTGCCGCTTCGGTGTCGAGCAACACGTCATACATCGAGTCCGCGTCCGGTGTCGGTGAAGGAGCCCGGACCGGGCTGGCCAGCGTGGTGACCGGGATCTGTTTCCTGATCTCGATGGTGGTCGCGCCGCTGGTCACGCTGGTGCCGTACGAAGCGGCGACGCCGGCGTTGATCCTGGTCGGGTTCCTGATGATGACCCAGGTGAAGGGCATCAACTTCGACGACTTCGACATCGCGTTCCCGGCGTTCCTGACGATCATCCTGATGCCGTTCACGTACTCGATCACGGCCGGCATCGGCGCGGGCTTCGTGATGTACGTCATCCTGAAGCTCGTCCGGGGCCGGGCACACCAGATTCACCCCCTGATGTGGATCGTGTCGGCGCTCTTCGTGGTGTACTTCGCGATCGGCCCCCTCACCGACTGGCTCACCTAGCCCAGGTCTCGCCTCAGGAGGTGCGCGCTGACGGCGTGAGGCGATCGGCGTACTGTCTCGGGGTGGATTCTGTTGAGGCGTTTCCTGGGCTGTCTGCTCGTACTGGTCGGTTCACGCTTGGTTTGCCTCGGGCGTTCACGCTGTCTCCGGACGGGGAGCGTGTGCTCTTTCTGCGGACGCGTGGGGCGGAGGATCGGACCGGCTGTCTCTGGTTGCTTGATGTGAGTGACGGGCAGGAGATTCTCTTGGTTGCGCCGGAGAACCTCGGGGATGACGGGCCGGTGCCTGAGGCCGAGCTGGTCCGGCGGGAGCGGAGTCGGGAGCGTACGGCGGGTGTTGTCGCGTACTCGACCGACCGTGCGGTGCGGCACGTTGTCTTCGCGGTGAAGGGCGATTTGTACCAGCTCGACCTCGACAGCCCGGACCGGCGGCCGGAACTCGTGCCGACTGCGGGACCGGTTGTCGATCCGCGGATTGACCCGAGCGGGCGTCGGGTCGCGTACGTGACCGGCCGTGCGCTGCATGTGGTGGAGCTTGCTGATGGCAACGATCGGCGGCTGGCCGCGGATCCGGATCCCGAGGTCGCCTGGGGGCTGCCTGAGCACGTCGCTGCGGAGTCGATGCAGAGGAACCGCGGCCACTGGTGGTCTCCCGACGGCACCCGGTTGCTGGCGGCGAGGGTCGACCAGACCCCGGTCCAGCGGTGGTGGATCGCGGACCCGGCGAACCCAGGCCGGAAGCCCCGCGAGATCGCCTACCCCGCCGCAGGTACGCCGAACGCCATCGTCACCTTGCACGCCTTCGACCTGTCAGGGGGATCGGTTGAGGTGCGGTGGGATCGGGTGGGGTATGAGTATTTGACTTCGGTGGGTTGGGACTCGCGGGGGCCGTTGATTGGGGTGCAGGCTCGGGATCAGCGGACGCTGCAGGTGCTGGCGGCTGATCCGGAGAGCGGTGAGACGAGGCTCGTGCATGAGCAGAGTGATCCTGCTTGGGTCGAGCTCATCGCTGGGACTCCGGCACGCACCGAATCGGGCCGACTCGTTCACACCGAGGACGCGGGGGAGACCCGGCGGCTGACTGTCGGTGGAGAAGCGGTCACACCCGACGGCCTGCAGGTCCGGGCCGTGCTGGACGTCTCAGGCGAGGCGGTCCTGTTCGAGGCGAACGACGAGCCGACCGAGCGTCATCTCTGGCTGTACGACGAGACCGGGCTGCGGAAGCTGAGCGAAGGCGCCGGCATTCACACCAGAAGCCGCGTACCAGGCGCGCTCCTGATGGTCTCCAACACCGAGTCCGGCCGATGGTTCGTCGTACAGAGGGACGGCCGACCGGACCAGACGATCACGGCACTCAACGCCAAACCAGGGCTCACGCCGCGGATCACCTGGCTGCGCGCCGGCGAGCTGCAGATGAGGACCGCTCTCCTGCTGCCGTCCTGGTATCAGCCTGGCGACGCGCCGCTGCCGGTTCTGATGTCGCCGTACGGCGGTTCCGCCAGCCAGCTCGCGGTCCGGGTCACCGGTGCGTGGTTCGCCACCGCACAGTGGTACGCCGAAGCCGGGTTCGCCGTGATCATCGCCGACGGCCGGGGTACGCCGGGACGCGGTCCGGTGTGGGAGAAGGCGGTCCATCTCGACACCATGACGGCTCCGCTCGAGGATCAGGTGACGGCGTTGCACTCGGTCGCGGAGCAGACCGGCGCCCTCGATCTGACCAAGGTCGCCATGCGGGGCTGGAGCTACGGCGGCCTGCTCTCGGCGGCAGCGGTCCTTCGCCGGCCGGATGTGTTCCATGCGGCGATCGCCGGCGCTGCGCCGAGTGACTCGCGGATGTACGACACGCATTGGCGGGAGCGGTTCCTGGGGCATCCCGGTGAGAACCCCGAGGTCTACGACCGCTCGTCACTGCTCACCTACGCGGCTGGTCTCGATCGCCCTCTACTGCTCGTACACGGCCTGGCCGACGACAACGTGGTTGCCGCCCACACCCTGAGGTTGTCGGCCGCACTGCTCGCAGCCGGCCGTCAGCATCAGGTGTTGCCGCTGTCCGGGGCCACCCACATGCCCACCGACGCGGCGACCGTCGAGGGCCTGATGCTCCACGAACTGCGCTTCCTGAACGAGGCCCTCGGACTCTAGACCGAAGGATCCGGCTTCCAGTCCTTGACGAGAAGCCCGAGCAGCACCTCGTCCAGGAACTCGCCCATCACCCAGGCCGAGGAGCGCAGGACGCCCTCGCGGACGAAGCCGTTCCGCTCGGCCGCGCGCAGCATCGCGGCGTTGTCCGACAGCGTCTCGATCTGCAGCCGCTGCAGGCTGCGTACGACGAAACCGTAGTGGCACAGCACCGCGACCACGTCCGTGCCGTAGCCCTTGCCGCGACAGGACGGCAGCAGCCCCAACCCGATGTGCGCGGACCGGTTGTGGCTGTCGATCTTCCACAACGTCGCGGTGCCGGCCAAGGCGCCGCCGTCCAGCTCGACCACGGAGAACGGGACGCGCGCCTGTTCGTCGTCGTCCACGACCAGCCGCGAGTCCTTCGCACCGGGCGTGATCGGCCGCCACGGCCGGCCTTCGGACCGCGCGGCGTTGACCACGTCGTCGTACAGCTCGGTGCGCAGGATCGGGATGTCTTCCTCGTGCCGGGCCCTGAGCGCGATCTTGCTGCCTGTCAGCATGCAAGCTTCCTATCCGACCGAGCCGACCACCGGCAAACCAATAAGAACCTAGGCCGTCGTACGCCGCAGCTCGAGGTACTCCGCCCGCGCCGCGAACAGCTCACGCAATTCGGTGCTGACGTGGTCGAGGAACTCGGTCCGGTACGTCGAGTCGGTCAGCAGCGCGATGGAGTAGTACAGCCCGGTGAAGTTGGCGATGCCGATGGCAACCTTCACCAGGGACGCGCTGATCAGCATCTGGTGGTCCAGCAGATCGATGCGGTACGACCAGGACCCGGGAGTGATGCCCCACTGCTCGTAGATGTGCTCGCTGATCGCCAGCATGCCGAAGGCGACGAAGAAGAGCCCGACTCCGGCGCTCACCACCAGCGCCTGCATCCACTGCCGGGTGACCAGGCTGACGCTGATGTTCATCCGCTGGATCCGGCGCAGCGGCGGACCGGAGCCGGCATCGCGCTCGATCGCGTCCACCTCCCTGGGCAGCCGGATCAGCAGGAACAGGGTGCTCAGCACGGTGAAGGCGACCACCGAGACGACGATGAACGCGACCGGCATCCCGGCGAACACCTGCCACATCTCCGTGTTCACGAACAGCACCAGTGAGAACACCAGCAGCAACGGCAGCGCCCGGACCAGGCTGGCCACCGAGTTCGCCAGCTCGCTCGCCAGCCGGCGCAGGCTCCAGAAGATCGTCCCGATCAGCCCGTAGCCGATCACGACGTACACCACGCCGACCAGCAGGAGGTTGCCGATGGCAACGCCGAAGAACTGGCGGAACTGGCCCTGCGTGACCACGGGCAGCAGAGCCGGGAGCAGCACGAAGACAGCCAGTTCGGGTACGCCGAACCGGGTCGGCAGCGACCAGAACGGGCGGTCACGGAAGCGGTTCAGTACGCCGAACCCCGCGATCAGCACCACCATCGCGCCCAGCGCCGCCAGCACGTTCACCCAGACCGGCCACTGCAGCGAGATCGCCCCGAGCACCTCGGCCAGGAAGACCAGCACCAGCAGCGGCGTGGCCCGGGTGAAGATGTCATGGGTCGGCGAGAAGTCCTCGATGAACAGCGGCAGCCCCGCCCGCCGGAACCGTTGCTCGAACCGCGCCAGCTCAGCACTCGTCCCCATGCCCGCGAACTCTAGTCCCGCGAGCCGCCCGTGCGCGTCACCGAGTGACCGGGAATACCATCGGACGGTAATGCGTTTTCGTTAGCAAAGGTAATGAGTTAAGGTAACGGTATGCCCGAAGTCGTAGCACAGCAGGTGAAGAGTGACGTCGGGCTGGCGAGTGCCCTGCGGTCGTCGACCCTGCGCCTGTCCCGGCAGATCCGGCGGCAGCGCGAGCCCGGTCACGACCTCAGCGCCAACCAGCTCAGCGTGCTCGGTGCGTTGTCCAAGCACGAGGCGATGACGATCGGTGAGCTGGCCGCCCATGAGCAGGTCAAGCCGCCGTCGATGACGCGGATCGTGACCAACATGGAGGAGGCGGGCCTGGTCGTCCGCCGCCCGCACCCGACCGACAAGCGCCAGATCATGGTCGAACTGACGGCGAAGGCCGGCGAGCTCATCCACGCCAACCGGCGGCGCCGCGACGAGTGGCTGCAGACCAAGCTCAAGCAACTGACCCACGAGGAGCGCGACATCCTGCGCAAAGCAGCCCCTGTTCTCGAACGCCTGGCGGCTCAATGAGTCCGACCTTCCGCGCGTTCAAAGTCCGTAACTTCCGTCTCTACGCCACCGGTGCGATCGTCTCGAACGTCGGCACCTGGATGCAGCGCGTCGCCCAGGACTGGCTGGTCCTCGAGCTGACCCATTCCGGTACGGCGCTCGGCATCGTCACCGGACTGCAGTTCCTGCCCGCCCTGCTGCTCGGCCCGTACGCCGGCCTCGTCGCCGACCGCTTCCCGAAGCGGACGGTGCTGACCTGCACCCAGATCGCGATGGCCTCCGTCGCCCTGGTCCTCGGCAGCCTCACCATCGCCGGAGTCGTCCAGCCCTGGCACGTGTACCTGCTGGCCCTGTTGTTCGGCGTCGGCACTGCCTTCGACGCGCCGACCCGGCAGTCCTTCGTGGTCGAGATGGTCGGCCGCGACGAGCTGTCCAACGCCGTCGGGCTGAACTCGGCGTCCTTCAATGCCGCCCGGCTGCTCGGCCCGGCGCTGGCCGGTCTGCTGATCAACTGGATCGGCACCGGTCCGGTCATCCTGATCAACGGCTTCACCTACGCGGCCGTGATCCTGTCGCTGCGGCTGATGCGGGTCCACGAGTTGCACACACCGGCTCCCGCGGGCCGGGAGAAGGGCATGATCCGTGACGGCATGCGCTACCTGTGGCGCCGGCCGGACCTGATGATGGTGCTGGTCGCAGTGTTCTTCGCGGGCACCTTCGGCCTGAACTTCCAGCTGACCTCGGCGCTGATGGCGACCCAGGTGTTCAACAAGGGCGCGGGGGAGTACGGCATCCTCGGCTCGGTGCTCGCGATCGGCTCGCTGTCCGGCGCGCTGCTGGCGGCCCGCCGGGTCCGGATCCGGGCTCGCCTGGTGATCGGGGCAGCGATCGCCTTCGGTATTTTCGAGATCGTCAGCGCGGTGATGCCGACGTACCTGACCTTTGCGGTCGTGCTGCCGCTGGTCGGGCTGGCCTCGCTGACCATGCTGACCTCGGCGAACGCGACCATGCAGCTCAGCATCGAGCCGAGCATGCGCGGCCGGGTGATGGCGCTGTACATGACGGTCCTGATGGGTGGTTCGCCGCTCGGGTCGCCGTTCATCGGCTGGGTCGGGCAGGAGTTCGGTGCCCGCTACACGCTGATCGTCGGCGGTGGACTGACAGTGCTGGGCACGGTCGGATCGGTGCTGTACTTCTCCCGCCGGCGCGGACTCGCGATCCGGCCGAGACTGCTGCCGCGCCCGCGGCTGGAGGTCCTGCCGCAGACCGAGCTCCTCGGCGAGAAGGCCGTGGTCGACGCTGCCCCGCAGACCGAGGTCGTCACCGAGCTGAAGCCCGAGCCTCTCGACGGCACGAAGGAGCTCGGCCCCCGAGTCGCCTGACAAACCCCTTCCACCGCCTCTGTTTTCCTTCCTTCCGGAAGGGAGCTGGGGTCACAGCCGCACACCCGTTCCACCGCCTCTGTTTCCTTCCTTCCGGGAGGTAGCTGGGGTTACAGGGGCACAATGGGGTGTGACCCATTACGACCTGGTGATTATCGGGACCGGCTCCGGCAACACGATCGTGAACCGGCGGTTCGCGGACTGGAAGGTGGCGATCGTCGAGCGTGGCACGTTCGGCGGCACCTGCCTGAACGTGGGCTGCATCCCCACCAAGATGTTCGTGCACACCGCCGACCTGGCCGCCACCCCGTCGATCAGTTCCCGGTACGGCGTCGACGAGGAACTGATCGGGGTGCGCTGGCCGGAGGTCCGGGACCGGATCTTCGACCGGATCGACCCGATCGCCGCGTCCGGTTCGGAGTACCGGCACCACCACGCCGACAACGCGAACGTCACCGTGTACGACGGCACCGGCCGGTTCACCGGCACGAAGGAGCTGACCGTCGACGGCAAGGACGGCCAGACCAGCGCGATCACGGCCGACCGGTACGTGCTATCGGCCGGCAGCCGGCCGATCATCCCGTTCATCCCCGGCCTCGAGGAGACCGGGTACCACACCTCGAACACCATCATGCGGCTGGAGAAGCTGCCGCGCCGGCTCGGCATCATCGGCAGCGGTTTCGTCGCCGCCGAGTTCGCCCACATCTTCTCGTCGTACGGCGTCGACGTCACGCTGATCGCCCGGTCCGAGCTGCTGCTGCGCCACGAGGACGCCGACATCGCCCAGCGCTTCACCGAGCTCGCGCGCGGCAAGTACGACGTACGCCTCGACCACGAGACGATCGGGGTGGCCCGCAACGACGACGGGTCGATCCTGATCCGGACCCTGTACCCGGACGGCGCCGACAAGATCGAGGTCGACGAGCTCCTGATCGCCGTCGGCCGTACGCCGAACTCGGACGTGCTGGACCTGGACGCCACCGGCGTCGAGGTCGACCGCGAGGGACGGGTAGTCGTCGACGCGTACCAGGAGACCACCGTCGACGGCATCTATGCGCTCGGCGATGTCACCACACCGCACCAGCTCAAGCACGTCGCGAACCACGAGGCCCGCGTGGTGAAGCACAACCTGCTCCACCCCACCGACCGGATCAAGGCCGACCACCGCTTCGTGCCGCACGCCGTCTTCAGCTCCCCGCAGATCGCGTCCGTCGGCCTGACCGAGGAGGAGGCCCGCGAGCGCGGGATCGACTACGTCGTCGGCCGCGAGAACTACGGCGACATCGCGTACGGCTGGGCGATGGAGGACACCAGCGGGTTCGCCAAGATCCTGGCCGATCCGAAGACCGGCCAGATCATCGGCTGCCACATCATCGGCCCGCAGGCGTCCTCGGTGATCCAGCCGGTCATCCAGGCGATGAGCTTCGGCCTGGACGCCTACGCGATGGCCCGCAACCAGTACTGGATCCACCCCGCGATGTCCGAACTGATCGAAAACGCTCTGCTGCACCTGGACCTGAAGCTAGACGCGAAAGGCTGAGATCACCTCGCCGACCGTGTCCAGGGTGTCGAGGTCGGGGAGGCTGATCATCACCTCGGCGGCGCCGGCCTCGGAGAGTTCGCGGAAGCGGCCGATCTGGTCGTCGACCGTGCCGGCGTTGACCGAGACGGCGTACCGGGCGGGGTTCTGGTTGCGCGGCCGGAGTCGTTCGACCAGATCGTCCACAGCCCGGGAATCCTTACCCACAAGGGTTGTGGACAGATGCGTGACCTCGATCGGACGGTCCGTCAGTTCGCGAAGGTAGCCGGCGTGCCGACGTACTGCGGTGGCATCGCCGAACACGTTGACCGCGTCGGCGTACCGCGCCGCCAACCGCAGCGTCCGGCGTCCACTGCCGCCGACGAGCACCGGCAGATGCTCCTGCAGCGGCCGCGGATAGCAGGTTGTGTCCGGTACGTCGAGTACCTTGCCGTGGAACGGTTTGTTGCCTGGTCCCCATAAAACCGGCAGCAACTGCAAGGTGTCCTCGAGCAGCGCATACCGCTCGGCCACCGGCGGGAACGTCCACCCGTACGCCTTGTGCTCGGCTTCGAACCACGCGAGCCCGACGCCGCACACCGCCCGGCCGCCACTCAGTACGTCGAGTGTCGCCGCGATCTTCCCCAGATGCGCGACGTTCCGATAGGTGATCCCCGAGACCAGGGTCCCCAGCCGCATGCGCGTCGTACAGGCAGCCAGATAGCCGAGCGTCGTCCAGCTCTCCAGGAAGTCGTCCCACGCCCGACCCACCTGCGGGATCTGCCGGAAGTGGTCCATCACATAGATCGCGTCAAACCCGGCCGCCTCGGCCCGACCGGCAACATCCCGAATCCACTCGGCCGTCCCGGCCCGTCCGGCCTTGTGCGTATAGCTGCTCAGCTGCAGTCCGAATCGCAACCCGGCCGGAGCCTCCGACTGCCTGGTTGCCGCGGCCCCCGCATCCACGAACGCCTCAGGTACGACGCGCAGCGCGGTCGGCTGCAGTACGTCGTCGTACCCCTCGAGCGGCAGTTCCTTCTTCACGGCCGTCCACGAACGCAGCTGACTGGTGAGCACGTCGGCGGGGATGCGCTTCAGCCGTTCGCGGTTCCGCCGCCGGCACTCGGCGGCCGGGGTGTCGAAACCGACCGCGACACAAGGCATTCCGGCCGCACGGGCCAGCTCGAGCCACCGCATCCGCCGTTCCTTGTCCAGGCCCAACGTGTCGATCACGGTCGTCAACTGCCGGCCGATCCGTTGCCTGACCACCTCTTCCAGCAGCGCGAACGCATCCGCACTCGCAGCCAGGTCGTCCTCCCCGGCCCCGACCAGCGCCCGCAGCCGATCACTCGACACGATCAGCCCGTCAGAGAACCGCTCCGCCGCCCATGTCGACTTCCCCGCCGCCCCCGGCCCCACCAAAATCACCACACACGGCGACGGCAACTTCAGCTCTTCCACAAAAGCAGTTTCCACCACAGATAGAGTTTTCGGATGCGATTGTTCGTGGCGGTGGTGCCGCCGTTGGAGGCTGTGGAGGATCTGACCGAGTTTGCCGAACCGCGCTGGGAGTATCCCGACGACAACATCCGCTGGGCGCTGGACGAGCACTGGCACATCACGCTGGCGTTCCTGGGCGACGTACCGGACTGGAAGACCGACGAACTCCAGGAGGGGCTGGAGCGGGCCGCGAAGCGGCAGAAGCCCTTCGAAGTGCGGATCACCGGATCGGGCGCGTTCCCGGGCGTCCCCGACGCGCGAGTCCTGTACGCCGGGGTCGAGGACCCCTCCGACTCGCTGCGGCACCTGTCGATGACGACGCGCACGGCGGCGAACCGGGCCGGCGTCACGGTCGAGGGACGCAAGTTCACGCCTCATCTGACCCTGGCCCGGCTGCGGCGACCGGTCGACGTGACCTCTTGGGTGCGGGTCTTCGACATCTACGAAGGACCGGTGTGGACCGCGGGATCGCTGTGCCTGATCGAGTCCCGGCTGGGTGAGGGACCGGGCCGCAGTGCGGCGTACACCACAGTAGGCGAATGGGACTTCTTAGGTTAACCTCAGGAAGGTTAGCCGTACCTAATGATGTGGAAGAGTCCCCCGCCATGCTCGCGAACTATCTGATCGGACTCCGTGAAGGCCTCGAGGCCTCGCTGGTCGTCAGCATCCTCGCCACCTTCCTGGTCAAGTCGGGGCATCGGGATCGACTGAAACTGGTCTGGATCGGAGTGGGCGCGGCGCTGGCCGTCGCGGCCGCCGCGTGGGGGCTGCTGCAGTTCGTCACCGCGCTGACCGCGAAGTCGTTCACCACCCAGGAGACCGTCGGTGGGGTGATGTCGATCCTCGCGGTCGGCTTCGTCACCTGGATGATCTTCTGGATGCGCAAGGCGTCGCGCAGCATCGCGAAGGAACTGCGCGAGCGGATGGGCCAGGCGCTCGAGGTCGGCTCCCGGGCCGTCGTCATCCTGGCCTTCCTGGCGGTGTTCCGGGAGAGCATCGAGACCGCGTTCATCGTGTACGCGTCCGCTGCCACCGCGACCACCGCCGTACCGTTCGTCGGCGTCCTGCTCGGCCTGGCCACCTCGGTCCTGCTCGGGGTAGCGATCTACCGCGGCGCGGTGAAGGTCAACCTGGCCGTGTTCTTCAAGTGGACCGGCGCGATCCTGATCCTGGTCGCGGCCGGCATCTTCGCCTACGGCTTCCACGACCTGCAGGAGGCGGGCATCCTGCCCGGGCTGCAGCACCTCGCCTTCGACATCTCGCACGTGATCCCCCCGGACAGCTGGTACGGCGTACTGCTGAAGGGCATCTTCAACTTCAACCCCGCGCCGACCGTGCTCGAGTCGGTCGCGTGGCTGGCGTACCTCGTCCCCGTGCTGGTGCTGTACTTCCGCCCGGTCAAGACCAGCACGCCGCCCGCCGTACCGGCCAAGACCGCCGAAGAAGCGGCCTGATCCCACCTCACCGTCCAGGAGAAGCATGTTCACGTCCACGACCCGCGGGGTCATCGCTCTCGGCGCAGTACTGGGGCTCGCCACGCTGACCGGCTGTGCGGATGACCAGCCGGCCGCCTCCGCCGACGACGGCACCGGCCCGGTGTCGGTCAAGGCGACCGACTCGGCGTGCGACCTCAGCCGCCGCGACGTGAAGTCCGGCACCAGCACGTTCTCGGTCTCCAACGGCGGCAGCAAGGTCACCGAGTTCTACGTGTACGCCGAGGGCGACCGGGTGATGGGTGAGGTCGAGAACATCGGCCCCGGGCTGAAGCGCGACCTCATCGTCGAACTGCCGACCGGCAAGTACCAGGCCGTCTGCAAGCCCGGCATGGTCGGCGACGGCATCCGCGGCGACCTCACCGTCGCCGGCGACGCAGCGGCCCAGGTGGACGAGGACACGCTGCTCAAGCAGGCCACCGACAGTTACCAGCGGTACGTGAACTCGCAGGCGGTCGCGCTGGAGCAGAAGACCACCGAGTTCGTCACCGCGGTGAAGGCCGGCGACGTGGCCAAGGCGAAGGCGCTGTTCCCGGTGTCGCGGACGTACTGGGAGCGGATCGAGCCGGTCGCGGAGTCGTTCGGCGACCTGGACCCGAAGATCGACGCCCGGGTGAACGACGTCGAGCCGGGTACCGAGTGGACCGGGTACCACCGGATCGAGCAGGCGCTCTGGGTCTCCAACACCACCAAGGGCATGGAGAAGTACGCCGACCAGCTGCTGACGGACGTGAAGACGGTGGTCGCCAAGGCCAAGGTCGTGAAGCTCAACCCGCTGCAGCTGGCCAACGGTGCGAAGGAACTGCTGGACGAGGTTGCCACCGGCAAGATCACCGGTGAGGAGGACCGCTACTCGCACACCGACCTGTACGACTTCCAGGCCAACGTGGAGGGTTCGCAGGCCGCGGTCCAGGCGCTCCGCCCGGCTCTGCAGGCCCGCGACGCAGCGCTGGTCGCCTCGCTCGACACCAACTTCAAGGCGGTCTTCGCCGCGGTCGACAAGTACCGCGAGGGCGACGGCTTCAAGCCGTACCAGGTCAGTGAGGCGGAGAAGAAGGAGCTCAGCCGGGTCGTCGACGGGCTGGCCGAGCTGGTCAGCAAGGTTGCAGGAGTGATCGCGAAGAAATGACCCAAGGTAAAGGCATCTCCCGCCGCGGCCTGTTCGGCGCGGCGGGTGTCGCCGTGGCCACCGGAGTCGCCGGGTACGCCGCGCACTCGGCGCTGACCGGCGAGGAGTCGCAGGCCGCGGACACCACCGGCCCGGTCGAGTTCCACGGACCGCACCAGGCCGGGATCATCACGCCGGTCCAGGACCGGCTGCACTTCGCCGCGTTCGACGTGACCACGACCAAGCGGGACGACCTGATCGCCCTGCTGAAGGAGTGGACGGCCGCGGCCGCGCTGATGACGGCCGGTCGCGACATCGGCCAGTACGGCGCGGTGAACGGACCGGATGAGGCACCGCCGGAGGACACCGGTGAGGCGGTCGGCCTGCCGCCGGCCCGGCTGACGCTGACCATCGGGTTCGGGCCTTCGCTGTTCGACAAGCGGTTCGGGCTGGCGGCCAAGCGTCCCAAGGCGCTGGTCGATCTGCCGCACTTCATCGGTGACGACCTCGACCCGAACCGGTCCGGCGGCGACATCGCCGTACAGGCGTGCTCGGACGATCCGCAGGTCGCGGTGCACGCGATCCGCAACCTGGCCCGGATCGGCTTCGGCCGGGTCGCGGTCCGGTACTCGCAGCTCGGGTTCGGCCGGACGTCGTCCACGTCGAAGGCGCAGGCGACTCCGCGCAACCTGTTCGGCTTCAAGGACGGGACGAACAACCTCAAGCTGGAGGACACCGACAAGCTCGAGCAGCAGCTGTGGGTGCAGCCGGAGGACGGCCCGGACTGGATGGTCGGCGGCGCCTACCTGGTGTCGCGGCGGATCCGGATGAACATCGAGATCTGGGACCGTACGTCGCTGGGCGAGCAGGAGACCATCATCGGCCGGGGCAAAGGCACCGGGGCCCCGCTGGGCAAGGCGGACGAGTTCGACGCGATCGACTTCGCCGCCAAGAACTCCGACGGCGAGCCGAAGGTGCCGATGGACTCGCACGTCAGGTTGGCGCATCCGCAGTTCAACAAGGGTGCTGAGCTGCTTCGTCGCGGCTACAACTTCGTCGACGGCTCGGACGGGCTCGGTCGGCTGGACGCGGGGCTGTTCTTCCTTGCCTACCAGCGGGATCCGCGTAAGCAGTTCATCCCGATCCAGAACCAGTTGGCCCGCACGGACACGATGAACGAGTACATACATCACGTCGGCTCCGGCATCTTCGCCTGCCCGGCCGGCGTGACCCCGGGCTCGTACTGGGGCGAGAAGCTCTTCGCCTGACCTGAACCGCCGGCCTCGTACATTGCGGGTCATGGACCAGCAGGGCAACGCACCGGGGCAACCGCCGTACCTGGGGCAGCCGCCGTACGGGCTGGGGCAGCAGCCGCCGTACCCCGGGCCGCCGCCGACGACGACACAGCCGGCGGTACGACGGGGCCGTCGCAAGGTCCCGTGGCGCCATCCGCCGGCACCTCCGAGCCCGGCAGCTCACCCTCGACCGAGAGCTCGCCCTCGGTCCCACGACCGACCATGGCGGTCCCGGACTGCTTCCAGTGCTTCCCGGAGCTGAAGATCCCCGCGCTGGTGGCCAAGCTCAAGGCCAAGGGCTGGGTCTGCCAGGCCGACGGCCCGGGCTCGACCGAGTGCCGAAAGCCCAACGCTCAGGACCTGATCAGGATCCGCAACGGCCTCGCGCGGGACAAGACGCTGGTCGGCAGCGTCACCCTGCACACGTTCAGCGGTGGACCCGGTGCATACCCGCGGGGGCAAGCCCAGGCAGTGGCGAAAGCCCGCGCCGACCTGCCCTTCCTCCTCGCCGCCTTGTTCTCCGACATCAATACCCGAGCGCAGGTTGACGCCTGGCTGAAGACCGCCGCACCGACCACCATCGGAGGCTACGGCGTCGAGTGCTCGAGGCCCTCCGCCATCAGCGTCGGCACCGGAAAGAAGTCGATCACCAGTTGGTCCATCCCGATCACCTTCAGCGGCCGGCGCACCTGACCCGACGGCGCCGGCTCAGGGGCGGACGGCGAGGAAGTTCAGCACGATGCAGGAGAACACGACTTCGTCGTCCTGGTTGAGCAACTCGGTCCGGGTGCGGACCAGGCCGCGATCGGGCTTCGACCGCGACACCCGCGCCTCCAGTACTTCGGTGCGCAGCCGCAGTACGTCGCCGGGGCGGACCGGCGCGGGCCAACGCAGCTCGTCCACACCGGGACCGCCCAGGCTGGCCACCTTGGACAAGTACTGATCGGCGTACAACCGCATCATCAGGCCGGCGGTGTGCCAGCCACTCGCGATCAGGCCCTTGAACGGGCCGTCCGCGGCCGCTGCGGGATCGACATGGAAGTACTGCGGATCGAACTGCCGGGCGAAGTCGATGACTTCTGTCTGGTCGACGGTGACGGTGGCCGGGTGCTCGACGAGAGCACCCGGCACGTAATCCTCGAAGTACATGCGGTCTATTTGACCGCACCCGCAGTGACACCGGCGACGAAGTGTCGCTGGGCGAGCAGGAAGCCGATCACGACGGGGACGCTGACCACGAGGGCAGCGGCCATGATCTGGTTCCAGTAGATGTTGGTCTGCGTGGAGTATTGCCGCAGGCCGACCGACAGCGTGCGGTTGGCCTCTGTCGTCATCACCGACGCGAACAGGACCTCACCCCACGCGGTCATGAACGAGTAGATCGCGACCGCGATCACACCGGGCCGCGCGGCCGGGAGGACGACGCGCCAGAGCGCGCCCATCGGACCGCAGCCGTCCACCAGCGCCGCCTCGTCCAGCTCTCTCGGGATGCTGTCGAAGTACCCGGCCAGCATCCAGATCGAGAACGGCAGGCTGAACGTCAGGTAGGTGATGATCAGCCCGAGCCGAGTCCCGACCAGTTGCAGCCCGAACGAGTTGTTGATGTTCACGAAGATCAGGAACAACGGCAGCAGGAACAGCACACCGGGGAACATCTGCGTCGACAGCACCGTGGTGGTGAACACGGTCCGGCCGCGGAACTTGAACCGCGACACCGCGAACGCGGCCAGGATCGCGAGCGCCACCGACAGCACTGTCGCGGCCACCGAGACCACCGTGCTGTTCACGAAGTACCGGGCCAGCGGGACCGTCTTCCACATGTCCACGAACGGCGCGATGGTCAGGTTCGACGGCCACCACGTGAACGCGCCCTGCACGTCCTTGAGCGGTTTCAGTGACGAGGTGACCATCACGTACAGCGGGATCAGCACGAACAGCCCGAGGACGACCAGTACGACGCCCCGGTAGACCTTGAAGCCCCTGGTCTCACCCACGGCGCGACCTCCTTCCCGTGATGAGCAGATAGGCGCCGGTGACGATCATCAGGAAGATCAGCAGCAGCACGGACATCGCCGCACCGGTGCCGAAGTTCCAGGTCAGGAACGACGCGTTGTAGATGTGGAAGGTGATCAGGTCACCGGCGGGCGGCTGCGCCGTCCCGAACAGCACGTACGGTGTGTTGAAGTCGCTGAACGTCCACAGGAACAGCACCAGAACGAGCACGAGGTTGACCGGCCGCAGCGACGGCAGTGTGATGTTGCGCCACTGCCGCAGGTTGCCGGCCCCGTCCACCGCGGCGGCCTCGTAGACATCGCGCGGGATGCTCTGCAGGCCGGCCATCAGGGTGAGGAACGCGAACGTCCACAGCTTCCAGGTCGCGACCGTGATCAGCGACACGAGCGCGTTGCTGCCGATCAGCCAGAACGGCCGGTCAGACGTCAGGTGCAGGTTGTCGACCAGCACGTGGTTCACCACGCCGGTGTCACGCTGCAGCATGAAGTTCCAGGTCAGGATCCCGGCGTACGCCGGCAATGCATAGGGGACCAGGAACAGCGTGCGGACGAGACTGCGGCCCCGGAACTGCGGCTGCAGCGCGACCGCCGCGGCCATCCCGAACACCCACGAGAGCCCGACCGTGATCAGCGAGAAGGCGACGGTGACGCCGAACGACTTCAGCAGGCCCTCACCGACCGCATTGTTGAAGTCCAGGGCGACCTTGTAGTTGTTGAGCCCGGCGCTGGGCGCCGCGGACCAGTTCGCGATGTAGAACTTGGTCAGTTTGACGAAGCTCATCCAGATGCCGACGAACATCGGGACGATGTGGATGAGCAGTTCCGCCAGCACCGCCGGTGCGAGCAGAAGGTAGGGCAGCCACCGGTTCAGACCGGGCCGGTGCTCCGGGCCGCGCTTCTTCTTCGCGGGTTTCGCCTCGGCTGCCGGCCGTGCTTCGGATGTGGCGACGGACATCGTCTGGTCGCCTCCTGTCTTGTCGGGATCGGTGGTGGGCTGACGCGGGCAGTGGCCCGGACGGCGTCGTCCGGGCCACTGGGCGTGGCGTCAGCTACTTGCGGCCACCTGATCCTCGGCGGTCTTCAGGGCCGCCTTCACATCGTCGGCGGTCACCGTCCCGCCGGTGGCGATCTTGGCGAACATGCTGTTCATCGCCTTACCGACGGTGCTCTCGAACTGGTCCTCGGCCGGCACCAGCGGCAGCGGCTTGGACTTGGTGTTGTAGACGTCGGCGAAGGTCGCGGCCTCGGTCGCGTCGGTGGTGAACACCGGCTTGGCGTCCTTGAGCACCGGCAGCGAGGAGAACGGCTTGCCCAGCGTGGTCTGGGTGGTCGCGTCCGTCATGTACTTGACGAACTTCAGCGCCGCGTCCTTGTGCTTGGTGTTCTTGAACACCGACAGGTTGATACCGGCCACGTGGCTGGCCACCTGCTCGCCACCGGCCGGGGCCGGGAACGGCACGACGCCGTACTCGCCGGCCTTCATGCCGTTGGCAACGATCGAGGAGTCGGCGTTGTTCTGGTTGATGACCATCGCGACCTTCTTGGTGGCGAAGTCGTTCACCGACTTGGTGCCGTTGTCGTACTGCGCGTTGGACGGGTTCGCGACCTTGTCCTTCTGCATCAGGTCGAGGTACCGCAGCACGCCCTGCACGTTGCCGTCACCGGTGAAGGTCGGCTTGCCGTCGCTGTTGAACCAGTCGGCCTTGTTCTGCGCGGCGTTGATGAACGCGAAGTGCACGTTCTCGGTGTAGCTGCCGGCCGCCAGCGCCATGCCCCACTGCTTCTTCGCGGGGTTGGTCAGCTTCTGCGCGTCGGTGACCATCTCTTCCCAGGTCTTCGGCGGCTGCAGGCCGGCCGCGGCGAACATCGCCTTGTTGTAGTACAGGCCGTAGGCCAGACCGTAGAGCGGGACCGAGGTCGGGTCGGTGCCCTCCTTGCCGCCGGTCGCCAGGGCCGTCGGCACGAACTTGTCCTTCCCGCCGATCGCGGTCATCGCGTCGCCGTCGAACGGCAGGAACGCGTCGGTCGCCTGCAGCGAGGCGGCCCAGGTGTTGCCGATGTTGACCACGTCCGGCGCCTGGCCGGAGGTGATGGCGGTCTGGATCCGGGTCTGGAGGTCGTTCCAGCCGATCACCTCGAGGTTGACCTTGATGCCGGTGTCCTGGGTGAACTTCTGCAGGACCGGGGTCAGCACCTCCTTGTCGTTGTCCAGGCTGGTGCCCTGGTTGCTGGCCCAGTAGGTCAGCGTCTGGTCTCCACCCGAACCCCCGTCGGAGGAATCACCCGAGTCGCTGCCACCGCAGGCGGCCAGGCTGATTCCCAGGGCGGTCACCGCTGCCGCGGCTACAAGCGAACGCAGTCTCACGTCGGACTCCCTCGTCCCGTCGAGCCTCCACGGACCTGTGAAGGCGGATCGGCCCCATAGTGGCCTAACCGGTTAAGTTTCGAAACCCTAACCGGTTCAGTAGAGGCGTGTTCGTTACTACCTCGTGACCCGACCAACCTTCACCTCCGGCCGGGCAAGCGCAATCCGACACACTCCGGATCCGCTCGAATTCACAGAGTCTTCAAAGAGCTCCGTCAGGACCTGGCCGGACCGGTCGACTCCCGCACCCGCAGTTCTCCGGCCGGTGCTTCCTCGTGCAGGTCGGTTTCGCCCGCCGCGACCCGGAACAACAGGTCGGCGGCGGCGCGGCCGCGCTCCATCGTCTTCTGATCGATCGCGGTGATGCCGGGGCGGGCGAGTTCGCACAGGGGCGAATCGTCCCAGGCCAGGATCGAGACCTCACCGGGGACCGCCGTACCGAGATCCATCGCGACCCGGAGCGAAGCGACCGCCATCAGGTCGTTGCCGAGCACGATCGCGGTCGGCGGGTTCGGCCCGGTCAGCAGCAGCCGGGTCTGCTCCGCGCCGTCGTCGTACCGGTAGCTGCCCTCGATGTGCCGGACCCGGATCCCGCGCCGCTCGGCGTGCTCGTGCAGCATCCGCACCCGCAGTTGCTCGTGCACGAACGTGAACGGCCCGCTGATGTGCGCGATGTCGCGGTGCCCGAGCCCGGCCAGGTGGTCGAGCAGCAGCGTGACGGTCTCCTCCGGCGAGCTGATCAGCCGGCCGGCGTGGTCGTTCGGCGCGTTCGAGCTGACCACCACGCACGGCACCCCGAGGTCCTGCAGCAGCGGGATCCGCGGGTCGTCGTCGTGCTCGTCGAACAGGATGAACCCATCGACACGCCCCTGCCGCGACCATCGCCGCAGTACGTCGAGGTCCTCGCCGTACTCGCCGGTCAGCCGGAGCAGCAGCGACGAGTCGACCTCGTTCAGGTACTGCTCGATGCCGACCAGGGTGCGCATGTAGAACGCTTCGGTCGAGATCAGCGCGGGGTCGCGGGCGATCACGATGCCGATCGTCCGGGTCCGGCTGGCGGACAGCGCGACGGCGGCCGAGTTGGGATGGAAGCCGAGCTCGTCGGCCAGCGCGAGTACCCGCTGCCGGGTCTCCTCGCTGACGCCGGCCCGGCCGTTCAGCGCGTACGAGACCGACGCTTTGGAGATCTGCAGACGGCGTGCGAGATCGCTGATCGTGACTCGGTGACTCCGGCGCCCACCACTGCTCGCCGGACCGTCGTCAGCGGTCTCACCGCCGGCCAAGGATCCGGGTGTCGTCATGGTTGTTTCCTACCCCGCACAGACGGGAGAGTAGCAGCGCCGGTTTTGGCCAGGCGCGCATCGCGAGTCTTGGATAGCGTTATCCCATGACATCTGCTGAGCCGCTGCGACTCGATTTCCTGCCCTGGGAGTACCACCGGATCGCCACCGACGAGGAGCGTGAGCGGCAGGCCGAACGGCAGCGACGGCTGGGCGGTTCGCTCACACTCGCCGACACGGCGTACGTCGCGGAGTCGGCCGCGGTGTACTGCGACGAGCTCGAGATGGGGGAGCGGTCGTACATCGCGGCGCACGCCTACGTCACCGGCCACATCGCGCTGGGAGCGGACTCGACCATCAATCCGTTCTCGGCGGTCCGCGGCCGGATCACGATCGGTGACGGCGTACGGATCGGGGCGCACACGTCGCTGCTCGCGTTCAACCACGGCACCGCGCCTGGGCAGCCGATCTTCCGGCAGCCGCATACGGCGGTCGGCATCACGGTCGGTGACGATGTCTGGATCGGCTCGAACGTGACGATCCTGGACGGGGTGACGGTCGGGCCGCATTCGATCATCGGTGCTGGTGCGGTGGTCACCAAGGACGTTCCGGCCAGCACCGTCGTGGCGGGTAACCCGGCCCGGGTGCTTCGGTCGCGCGAGCCGGGCGGTGCGGTTGCTCCCACGTCCTCACCGGCCCCTGATCTGGCCTCGCGTCTTACCGCCTTTGCCGCCAAGGCGCGCGACCAGGTGGACGACGTACTGGCTCGTTGCTGGGACGGCGAGCGTTTCGTCGACCGCCCGGGGCTCGATCACGAGCCCGCGGTCCGCCCGTGGTGCGACGCAATCGAGATCGCCGACGTACTGCTCCGTCGTACGCCCGCAGGTCACACCCGCGACGATCTGGTACGCCGTCTCCGCGCGCGGCAGGACCCGAAGACCGGACTGGTCGCGCCGGGGGACCTCTCGGACAGCGGCCTGGAGGTCCCGTCCGACGCCAAACTCGCTCTGCTGGAAGGGCCGGCGAGCTACCACATCCTGTGCGTCGGATACGCGTTGCAGGTTCTGGACAGCAGCTTCGAGCACCCCATCCGGACCGACTTCGAGCCGGACGAACTCGACCGTCTGCCGTGGGCGCGGCACGCCTGGTCGGCGGGTTCCGCGATCGATGGCTTGGGCACCGCACTCGCCCGGAATCTCCATGACCACAAGGAAACCGGGCCTTTGATGACCTTGCTGGGCTGGCTGACGGTCCGGGCCGATGCATCGAGCGGCGCTTGGGGGCAGCCGCATCCGGACGACGGCTGGCTGCAGGTCGTCAACGGTTTCTACCGCCTGACCCGCGGTACTTACGCCCAGTTCGGCCTCCCGCTGCCGTACCCGGAGCAGGCCGTGAAGACTGTGCTTGCCCATAGCAACGACCGTCGGATGTTCAGTGGCGACAACTACAACTCCTGCAATGTGCTGGATGTGATCCACCCGCTGTGGCTGGCGCGCAAGCAGACGAGCGTCGGGGTGGATGAGGGGAAGCGCTGGGCCGAGGACCAGCTCAGCCGGATCCTGGGCCGCTGGGTCGACGGTGAAGGCTTCGCCTTCGCGCCCGACGGCACCGACGACCGCGCGATCCCCGGTCTGCAGGGCACCGAGATGTGGCTGGCCATCATCTGGCTGCTGTCCGACTACCTCGGCCTGTCCGACGCCCTCGGCTACCGGCCGCGAGGGGTCCACCGTCCCGAACCGCTGGTCACCTGGCCCTAGTGTCCTGGGCTGAGCCGTGCCGGGCCGACCCCTCGGCACGGTCGTCGGCAACTTCCGCCTACCCTGACGGGGTGGACCCCCGCACGCGCCGACTGGTGACCTCGCTCGTACTGGCCGCCTTGGTCGTCATCGTGATCGTTGCGGCACTCGTCCGCTGAACCCCGGGCGACTAACGTTCTGGCGCATGATGACCTCGACCGCCAGATCGTCGTACCTGCTGCGGGCGGGCCTGGTCCGCAACGTGCGATCGGGGGAGCATCTCACCACCTTCGTGGTGTCCGGGGTGGCGACGGTACTGATCACCCGTCTGTTCCTCGGCCTGAGTGGCTACCCGCAGATCGGCGGCAAGGGCCTGCACATCGCCCACGTGCTCCCCGGCGGCCTGCTGATGCTGGTCGCCATCGTCCTGCTCCTCGGGTACGTCGGTCCGGTCGTGCGACCCGCGGCCGCACTGGTCGGTGGGGTCGGGTTCGGGCTGTTCATCGACGAGGTCGGGAAGTTCGTCACGTCGGACAACGACTACTTCTACCAACCGGCCGCTGCGATCGTGTACGTGATCTTCGTGCTGATCGTGCTGGGGACCCGGTTCATCGCCACCCGGCGACCGATCGATCCGCGCGAGCAGTTGGCCAACGTGGTCGACCACGCCGTGGAGGGCGTGGCGGGTGGCCTGTCCCGTCGTCGGCTCGCGCAGGCGTCGCAGCAGCTTCGCCAGGTGGGCCTCGACGTGGCGGGCCGCCAGGAGACCCGGGAGCTGCTGGCCGCATGTCCGGCCGACGAGGTGGAGTTGGCCGCCCCGGTCGACGCCGCGTGGCAGGCCGTGCAGCGTGGCTTCGACCGGTTGGCCACGCATCGCTACGCGCCTCGCGTGGCGGTCGGCGTACTGGTGGTCCAGGCGATCGGGGCGCCCCTCATCGCCGCGGGGATCCGCTTCGACGACGGACTGTTCACCGACTTTCCGGTGCTCGGGGTAGCGGCCGGGAGCTTGCTGTCGGCAACCTTTACGCTCCGCGGCTGGCTGCAACTGCGGAAGGGCAACCGTGCCCGGGCCATCCGGTTGTTCGAGCTGGCAGTGCTGGTGTCCTTGCTGGTCACCCAGGTGTTCCAGTTCGCCGGGACCCAGTTCGCGGCGGTGGGCGGGATGCTGCTCGACCTGGTGCTGCTCGGACTCCTGGGCGCCGAGCGCGACCGGATGCGGCGCCAGGAGACCGAGGCGGCGAAGGCTAAGACGTGGGGACTGCCACCGGACGCGAGCCGGCCTCCGTTTCCTGAGGACCCGTCGGATCCTGTGTAGTCTTCCACCGCTCGTTCCGGCCGATCAGCACCGGTGACATCGTCGCGACCAGGTACACCACTCCGGCTGCGAGCAGTGCCGGTGCCAGACCGATGCCGGCGATCGCGGCGCCGGCCACGACGCCACCCAGCGGTACGCCGGTCCAGCAGACCGCGTCGGCCAGCGAGTTGACCCGGCCGAGCATCTGCCGCGGGATCCGCTCGATGAACAGGGCGCCCAGCACCGGGTTGATGAAGCCGGCACCGATGCCTCCGAGGGCGTAGATCGCCATCACCATCCACACCGGCGCATCGAACGCCATCACGACGAACCGCGGCGCACCGCAGACCAGGAACGCGAGCGTGAAGACCAGCTTGCGCGGGATCCGGTCGCCGACGGCCGACGCGACCAGTGCGAACGCCGTGGCGGTGATTCCGAACGAGAGAAGGATCAGACTGGTGTGCCCAGGCCCGAAGCCGTGGTCCCTGATCCAGACCGGGAGCAGTACGGCCGCGATCGCGGCGTCGAGCAGATTGGTGACCGCGATCATCAGAACCAGCGGCATCATCAGCTTGTCCTTGCGCAGGAATCGCCAGCCCTCGAGCAGCCGCTGCCCGTAGCTGCCCTCCGGTTCCTCGTCTGCTGCGCTCTCGGCCTGGTGCCGTCGCGGGATCCAGCGATAGATCAGTACGGCGCAGACTCCGAACGACGCGGCGTCGATCCACAGTGCGTTCACCTCGCCGACCAGCGTGATGAGTGCGCCGGCGATCGCGAACGCGATGAATCCGGCCAACCGCTCCGTCGTACTCTCCAGCCCGGTCACCCGCTCCAGCGGCACCTTGGCGGCCTGCGCGATGTCCGGGATCAACGTCCCCTTGGCTGCGTCGCCCGGTCCACGGAGCGCCCCCGCAACGGCGACCAGCACCAGCAGCACCGGGAACGAGAGCGCGTGCAGCATGTGCAGTAGAGGGATGAGTGCCACCACTCCAGCGCTGAAGGCATCTGCCAGGACGCTGATCCTCCTCGGCCCGACCCGGTCGATCCACGGGCCACCGAACGCTTTGGAAAGGACCAGCGGGCCCATCTCCGCCAGGGCCACCACACCGGTCTTGACCGGCGACCCGGTCGTCATCAGGACGAACCACGGGATCGCGATCGCGCTGACCCGGGTCCCGCAGATCGACACGACGTTCGCCACCAGGAACGCCACCAGCGGCGCTCGATCCGCCTGCCTCACAGTGCCCATACCCCTCACCTCACTTCGTCCGGTCGTTCAGCGGGTCTCGCGCGTTGTTCAGCGGGTCTCGCGCGGATAGGCCTGGATCTGCACCGACACCTGCTCCGCGCCTTCCGGCAGCGGCGCGGTCAGATCGGCCGTCCTGTACTTGTCCAGCACCGCCAGCAGCTCGACCTGCAGTGCTTTCAGTTCCTCCGGACGCAGGTGGAACATGTAGTCCGACAGGAGGCTGGCGTCCCTCCACTCGGGCGTCAGCGTCTGCATCGAGTCGATGAAGCCGAACATGTTCTCGGCGTACGTCTGCCCGATGCCGTGCAGGAACCCCATCGCCAGCTCGGGCTCCTCATCCAGCAGCTCGGTCGGATCGAACTGGGTGCTCTGGTGTGCCGACTTCCACCACCGGTCCCGAGCGTTGCCGCGGCTGTCGTCCTCGACCACCAGTCCGGCCTCGGCCAGCTGGCGCAGGTGGTAACTAGTGGCGCCGGTGTTCACCCCGAGGCGGCCGGCCAGCGACGTCGCGGTCTGTGGCCCGTACATCCGGAGCAGCCCGAGCATCCGGTTCCGCATCGGGTGTGCCAGCGCCCGCACCAGGTGCCGGTCCAGGTAGACGGTCTTGCCCGGATCCGCCGGTTTGAGGTCGTCCCCGTTGTCGTCACTGTGATCGCTCATGGGGTCGATCGTAGGACTGCGAAGACTCTTTGCAAAGTAGTTTTGCAAAGAAGTTCTGCGATTGGTTGTCCACAGGTCGTGAAGTGGTCGTCGGAGAGGGGCCGGATCGCGGCATCTTCTCCGGTGACAAGGGACCGGAGCGACGGCTCGTCCGGCCGGTCCGCACCACGAGACGGAGACAACCACCATGCTGCGAGTGATGCTCGACGACGCCGACTACTGCGACGTCCCGGCCGACCTGATGACGTTCGACGATGGGGCGGTGGTCTTCTGGCGCGAGGGCGAGGAGGTCGGCCGGCACCGCCAGGCGCGGATCCGCTCCTTGGAGTTGCTGGACATGCGCTCGATGACCCGCAAGATCCAGGCCGCGCGCAAGAACCACCCGAACGCGTTCCGCCCCTGGACACCGGAGGAGGAGCAGACCCTGACCGAGCTGTTCAAGGGTGGCTCCAGCAAGGACGAACTGGTCGAGGCCCTCGGCCGTCAGGTGGGCGGGATCGCGACCCGGTTGCGCTCACTCGGGCTGCTCGCCGACGACCAGAAACTGCAATGAGTTCACGGACGGCGACCGACTGTGGACGAGACCCTTTTGGGATCGGCTGGAGCGGTCGGCGACAATGGCGCGATGCAGGCAGAGGTGGATCCGGATCAGCAGCCCGGCGCACGGGAGGCGATCCGCGCGGCGTTGGTGGACCAGGCGTCCCTGGTTCGCGCGCTCGGATCCGGGCGGCGGCGAGGCCACGACCAGCCGCAGTACCAGCGCGTCGAGCTCCGGTACGTCGACCTGAAGGGCCACCGCCACCTGCAGATCACCGAGTACGACGAGCGTCAGGCGCACACCCGCAACCTCGCTGCCGGACCGGACGCGGCGAAGGCGGTGGACGAGTTGCTGGACGTGCCGTACGGGTCGTGGCACGTCGAGACCACGACCGAGACGCTCCGGCTGCGGTACACCAAGAAGGGCAAGGAGTTGCTGCACCGGCAGGAGGACGGCCGGGAGCAGGAGACCGGCCACGACCGGGTGAAGCAGCGGGCGCTGTCTCCGGACGCGCCGTTCCTGATCGAGCTCGGCATCAGCGACCACCTCGGCCGGGTGAAGCCGTCGCGGCAGTCGAAGTACAAGCAGATCGACGAGTTCTGCAAGCTGCTGGCGCCGGCGCTGGACGAGGCGGTCGCGGCGGGCCGGATCGAGACCGGGCGACCGCTGCAGGTGGTCGACCTGGGCTGTGGCAACGCGTACCTCACGCTCGCCGCGTACCACCTGCTCACCGAGGCTGGGCACGACGTACGGATGACCGGGATCGACCGCAATCCGCAGGCGCGGACGCGGAACACGCGCCGGGTGGAGGCGCTCGGGTGGCAGGACCATCTGCGGTTCGTCGACGCGACCATCGAGGACGCGGAGCTCGACGTCCGGCCGGACGTGGTGCTGGCGCTGCACGCGTGCGATACGGCGACCGACGACGCGCTGGCGAGGGCGGTCGGCTGGGAGGCTCCGCTGGTGCTTGCGGCTCCGTGTTGCCATCACGACATCCAAAAGCAGTTGAAGAGCGTCTCACCACCGGCGCCTTATGCGCTGATGACGAGATATGGCATCGTTCGTGAGCGGTTCGCCGACGTCCTGACGGATTCTCTTCGGGCCGCGGTCCTGCGACAGGTCGGATACCGGGTGGAGGTTGTGCAGTTCGTGGACAGTCAGCACACTCCGCGTAACCTGCTGCTCCGCGCGGCCCGGACCGGTGCCAAGGCGACGCCGGAGCTGGAGTCCGAGTACCGGACGTTGATCGACGAGTGGCAGGTCTCACCCCGGCTGGCCCAACTCGTGCTGTCCGACGACCGCGAGGCTCGCTCGTGACCCTCCTCCGTCCCCTCGCCTTGGCCGCCGCCACGTTTTTCACCCTCGGAGTGCTCCCGCTCGCCCCGTCGGCAGCGGCAACCTCGGCGACCACCGCGTCGGGTGCGGTGAGCTCGGCCGGTGCCACAGCGGCTGGGGCGACGTCGGCCGCAGCGGCGTCGCTCGCGGCGGGCTCCGCCGGGGTGCCGATCGCGGATCCGACGCCGGCGGCGCCGAAGAAGCTGTTCACGATCGGGGACTCGCGGATCGAGGAGTCGTCGGGCCTGGCGAAATCGCACAACTTCGACGACATCTACTGGACGATCAACGACTCGGGCGACCGCGCGCGGGTGTTCGGCATCGACACGTCCGGCAAGGTCGAGATGGTGCTCAACTTCAACGCGGAGGTGAGCGACATCGAGGCGATCGCGGTCGACAAGGACGGCTTCATCTACGTCGCCGACATCGGTGACAACAAGGCCAACCGGGACATGGTCTCGATCTACACGATGCCCGAGCCCAAGCAGCGTGGCGACGTGGAGAAGATGACCTATCACCGGTACGACTTCACCTATCCCGACGGCGCCCACGACGCCGAGACGCTGCTGGTCGAGCCCGGTACGAACCAGCTGTACATCGTGACGAAGGCCACCAAGGGTGCCGCCATCTACGCGGCTCCGCCCGGTCCGTCGCGCGAGGGCACCAACGAGCTCACGAAGTTCGCGCCTGCGCCTCCGGGGGTCTTCACCGACGGCGTGTTCCTGCCGGACGGCCAGCAGGCGGTGCTGCGTACGTACACCGACGTACAGACCGTTGCCTGGGGTGAGACGCCGACGGTCGTCGCGAAGGGCGCTACGCCGCTGGGTCAGGGGGAGTCGGTCGCTCTCGGCAAGACCGACAGCACGCTCCTGGTCGGGTACGACGCCAAGGACTCGCCCGTCTACCAGGTCCCGGTCCCGGTGAAGAAGGCCGCCTCGCCACCGTCCGCGAGCGCGACTCCGAAGCCCGGCACGACCAGCGAGGCCGGCACCGAGTCCAAGAAGAGCCACAGCCTCCGCTGGATCCTCATCGGCGCCGCCGCCTTCGCCCTCCTCATCACCATCCTCACCTTCCCCCCAGGCCGCCGAGAACGCCGAGACCGCCAAGCCGAAAACGCCCGCCTAACCGGCCAATCCCCCCCCCCCCCCCACCGCCGCACCTAACCCCCACCCACCGCGGCCAGGCGACTGGCCCGCTCGCTCAACTCCAGCCGCTCACAGGCGGGGCTTTGCGTGGGCACCGGGCGGTCAGGTGACCGCCGACTGGCAAAGCGCCGGCTGTGAGCTACCTGCACCGCACAGCGGCGGTAGCGGTAGCGGGGCCTACCTCAAGCAAACAAACAGCCGCCGTCCTCGCGAGGGATCGGCGGCTGTTCGCGCGTGTTGGGGCTACTTCAGGTGGTCAACGACGTAGTCGATGGCCTGGGTGAGCTTTTCTACGTCGTTGGGGTCTACTGCTGGGAACATCGCGACGCGGAGTTGGTTGCGGCCGAGTTTGCGGTAGGGCTCGGTGTCGACGATCCCGTTCGCGCGGAGCGTCTTCGCGACCGCGGCGGCGTCGACCGAGTCGTCCAGATCGACGGTGCCGATGACCAGCGAGCGGGCGTCCGGGTCCTCGACGTACGGCGTGGCGTAGTCGGACTTCTCGGCCCAGGTGTACAGCCGGTTGCTCGAGTCGGTCGTCCGACCGACGCTCCACTCCAGCCCGCCCTGGTTGTTGATCCAGTCGGTCTGCTCCGCCATCAGGAACAGCGTGGCCAGCGACGGCGTGTTGTACGTCTGGTTCTTGCTCGAGTTGTCGATCGCGGTCGCCAGATCCAGGAACGCCGGGATCCACCGACCGGTCGCGGTGATCTCCTCGACCCGCGCCAGCGCCGCCGGGCTCATCACGGCGATCCACAGCCCACCGTCGGACGCGAAGCACTTCTGCGGCGCGAAGTAGTACACGTCGACCTCGTTGATGTCGACCGGCAGACCACCAGCACCCGAGGTGGCGTCGATCGCGACCAGTGCACCCTCGTCGGCGCCCGCGACCCGCCGGACCGGCGCCATCACACCGGTGGAGGTCTCGTTGTGCGGCCAGGCGTACAGGTCCACGCCGGCCTCAGCGACCGCAACCGGACGCGTCCCGGGGTCGGACTTCACCACAGTCGGGTCAGCCAGGTGCGGCGCGAGCTGCGCAGCCTTCGCGAACTTCGAGGAGAACTCACCGAAGCTCAGGTGCTGGCTCTTCTCCCGGATCAGCCCGAACGTCGCGATGTCCCAGAACGCCGTCGATCCGCCGTTCCCGAGCACCACCTGGTACCCGTCGGGCAGCTGGAACAGATCCGCCACGCCCTGCTGCACCCGAGCCACCAGGTTCTTGACCGGCGCCTGCCGGTGGGACGTTCCGAGCAGCTTGGCACCCTCGGTCGCCAGCGCGGCGACGGCTTCCGGGCGCACCTTCGACGGACCGGCTCCGAAGCGGCCGTCGGCGGGCTTGAGCTCTGCAGGAATCTGGACTGCATTGTTCTGATTGGCGCTGGTCACCAGCGTTTCCCTTCGTCGTCTGCCTTACCTGAGCCGACGACGCTGTCAGCAGGCCCCATCCTCCCACACCCCACCAACCACCCCGCCCCGGGTCTCAGGCAGGGAGTGAGCCGGCCCGAACCATCCGGCGACGCCTCGAAGCAGGCCGCAGACTGGGCAGCCCGGGGCGCTCGACAGGCCTGGAACCGACCTGACGCGCGGCTACTCGTGTTTGCGGGTGATGGTTTGGGTGCCGGTCAGGACCGCGACAGGCCCGTCCGGCGTGTCGGTCCATTCGCCGCACTCACCGCCACCCTCGGCGACCTCGAGTGTCAACTCCGAGCCGTCGCCCATCCGCAACGCCGGGTGGTAGTACGACGCGACCTTCTCGGCCTCGCCCTCGATGTAGTGCCCGATCAGCGCGCGCCGGAAGCGGTCGGTGGTGACGTTCGGGTTGCTGCCGTGGACCAGCGCTCCGTGGAAGAACAGCACATCGCCCGGCTCCATCACGATCGGTACGGCGGCGCCCTGCTCCGGCAGCGGCACGGTCACATCGGTGAAGCTGACGGTCGTGTCCGCCTTCTCGGTGCACAGGATCGGCCAGCGATGGCTGCCGGGGACGACCTCAAGACAGCCGTTAGCCTCGTCCACGCGATCGAGCGCCATCCACGCTGCGACGCACGTGCCGGGCTCGGCCTTCAGGTAGAAGTTGTCCTGGTGCAGCGCCTGCCCGCGGGACCCCGGCGGCTTGAAGTAGATCATCGTCTGGACCGCGTACGGCGATCTGCCGAGGATCTCGGTCATCACCTTGTCGAGCCGCGCATCGATCATCCAGCGCAGCGACGTGTCGTCCCAGCGATGCATCTGCGCCATCCGCGGGTACCGGCGGAGCGGATCGCGGTCGGCCGAGGTGTGACCGGAGAAGTCGCCCTGGTACGACCCCCGGTGCCGCAGCTCCATGTAGTGGTCCCGCAGCCGCTCGACCTCCTCGACCTCGAACAGCCCACGCACCAGCGTGTAGCCGGCCTGCTCGAACTCTTCCTTGTACGAAACGCTCATGCACAACTCCCGCAAGAGATCCGTCATCGGCGTCCGGATTCGTCTACCGTCTTCCAGACAGCACTATTTTCCCGTCCTCCACTCACGCCGGCCACGGATGATTCGCGCGAGGAGTTGAACTTTTGTCGCATTACCCAGCGCCGTTGCGGCTCGACCTGTTGTCTCCGCCGACGTTCTGGCGCTGCGAGCCCAGCTGGTCGTGGGTGTCCCGTCCGCTGCCGGACCACCTGTTGTGGTGTGTGTTGGACGGACGAGGCTCGATGGAGCTGGCGGGCGAACGGCGGGAGCTGCATCCCGGTGTGTGCGCGGTCTTCGCGCCAGGTGATGCGCCAAGAGCCACGCACGATCCGCGTCGGCGGTTGCTGGTATTCGGGATGCACTTCACGGTCGACCGGCGCGGGGTGGTGCCGGAGCCGCGGTGGGGCGAGGTGATGGACCGGGAGTTGCTCAGCGTACTCGCGCGGACCAGTGATGCGTCGTACCGGCGGCAGGATCCGTTGGGCAGACGGCAGGCGGAGCTGTGCCTCGAGCAGGTGCTCGGCCTCGTTTGGGACGCCGTACACAACCCCGGCCGGAGCGCGACCGACACCGCGGTCGATGAGGTCGCTCGCCAGCTCCGCCAGGATCCGGGGCATGACTGGACCGTCGCCGAGATGGCACACCGCGCTGCCCTGTCCAGAGCGCAGTTCACCCGCCGGTTCGTCGCGCAGCTCGGCATGTCACCGGCGCAGTACCTCATCCAATGCAGGATCGACCGCGCTCACGAGTTGCTCGCCGAGACCGGGCTGACCGTCACACAGACCGCCGCCGCCCTCGGCTACACCGACGTCCCGTACTTCAGCCGCCAGTACAAGCAACGCACCGGCCGCTCACCCAGCCAGGACCGCTAAGCCCAGCCCGGATTCCAGCCCTCGATCGAGGTGGCCGGCCGGGTCGCGGGGCCGGAGTAGATCGCCGACGGCCGGATCAGCCGCCCGGTCCGCTTCTGCTCCAGCACATGCGCGCTCCACCCGGCCGTCCGCGCACAAGTGAACATCGACGTGAACATCGGCGGCGGTACCTCGGCGAAGTCCAGCACGATCGCCGCCCAGAACTCCACGTTGGTCTCCAGCACCCGATCCGGCCGTCGCTCCCGCAGCTCGGCCAGCGCAGCCTGCTCCAACGCCTCAGCCACCTCGTACCGCGGTGCCGCCAGCTCCCGCGCCGTACGACGAAGCACCCGAGCCCGCGGGTCCTCCGCTCGATAGACGCGGTGTCCGAAACCCATCAACCGCTCGCCCGCGTCCAGCAGACCCTTCACATAAGCACGCGCATCGCCGCCGCGCTCCACGCCCTCGATCATCGTCAGCACCCGCGCCGGCGCACCACCGTGCAGCGGGCCGGACATCGCACCGACCGCACCGGAAAGCGCGGCGGCGACATCGGCACCGGTCGACGCGATCACGCGCGCGGTGAAGGTCGATGCGTTCATGCCGTGCTCGGCCGCCGAAGTCCAGTACGCGTCGACCGCCTTCACGTGCTTGGGATCGGGCTCGCCGCGCCACCGGATCATGAACCGCTCGGTGATCGTCGTCGCCTTGTCCACCTCGCGTTGCGGCACCATCGGTTGCCCGATGCCACGAGCCGCCTGGGCGACGTACGACAGCGCCATCACCGCCGCCCGGGACAGATCCTCACGCGCTTGTACGTCGTCGATGTCGTACAGCGGCCGCAGACCCCAGGCGGGCGCGAGCATGGCCAGCGCGGACTGCACGTCGACCCGGACGTCACCGGTATGGACCGGCAGCGGGAACGGCTCCGCCGGCGGCAGACCCGGAGTGAACGCACCGTCGACCAGCAGACCCCAGACGTTCTCGAACGGCACCCGGCCGACCAGATCCTCGATGTCCACGCCCCGGTAGCGCAGCGCCGAACCTTCCTTGTCCGGCTCCGCGATCTGGGTGTCGAAGGCGACCACGCCCTCCAGCCCGTGCTGCACCTCGGTCCTCGGATCTGACATGCGACTCCCTCGTCCTCGTGATCGACGCACGAAGCCCACCAGGAGAGCCGCGCGCACCGTTGGGCGCCCAGGCAGCATATGTCTCCGGCTCGGCGACCGGACAGATGTGTGACCGGTTCGAGGTCTACGGTGGAGCCCATGCCAGCCAAGCCCAATCCCGTCCTGGGTCTCGTGCTCGGGATCATCGTTGGATACGCCGGAATCGTCGGTGGCTCGTACGCCGGCACCCGGCTGGCCCTGACCCGTCAGGTCAGGTTCGACAGCATCCTCACCCACGGTCTGCAGTGGCTCCTCATGCTGGCGGCCATCGCGGTCATCGTCGGTCTGCTGATGGTCATCCGGTCCATCGGGGCCGGCGTCATGGTCGGA
Organism: Kribbella pittospori; assembly: GCF_004331465.1. Taxonomy (GTDB): domain Bacteria; phylum Actinomycetota; class Actinomycetes; order Propionibacteriales; family Kribbellaceae; genus Kribbella; species Kribbella pittospori. The sequence goes on along the minus strand of NZ_SJKB01000008.1, from coordinate 67,396 downwards.
GCCGGCGCACTGATGACCCTGGCCGGACTGGTCGTGATGCTCGCGCCGATCCGCACCGCGTACGACGTGGTCAAGCTGTTCCAGGTCCCCGGCTCGAGGATGCTGGCCTACATGCTCACCGACGGGTCAGCACTGTTCATAGGCATCATCCTGCTGATCGCCGGCATCGGACGCTGGGCCGGCGACGCCAAGACCACGCGGGCGCTCCGCGGCGAGAGCGGCGGCTACAACCCGGCCCTCGCCCCGCAGCCGCAGCAGTGGGGCGGCTACCCGGGCCAGCAACAGCAGCCCCAGCCGACCTACCCGGGCCAGCCGCAACAGGCCCAGCAACAGGACCGGCAGCAGCCCGGTGGGTACCCCGGCCAGCAACCGCCGGGCAACACTTTCCCCGGTCAGCAACCGCCCCGGTAAATTTCCGGGCTAGATCGTAACTTTTCGCGCGGAGCGTGCATCTGGCTCTGCATGGAAACTCTGGTCGCCTACGCCTTCCACAACGACAGCGCCTCCCGGGCTGCCGCTGGGCGGGCACGGATCGAGGCGTACTACGACGGTCTCTGGGACCGCAAGGGCAAGCACAGCGGGTACGACGGCAGCACCATCGGCCTGCACGTCTGGGACCGGGACGACAGCGGTTCGCACTGGCCGTCCTGGCACGACGCCGGCGAGCTCCGGATCGCCACCCAGCACGCACCGCTGGGGTATCAGCGGGTGATCGGCGACGTCCCGCCGCACGACGCGCCGGCCAAGCTGGCGCACGCGGTGCGCCGGAACCCGGCCAGCTTCCTGGAGCTGGCTCCGCCGTTCACGATGGCGGTGCTGGATCCGGACGAGGACCGCCTGGATCTGTTCACCGACTCGATCGGTGTCGGGCGGCTGTTCCAGCTGCGGCTGGCCGACGGCTGGGTGTGGAGCAACCGGCCGGTGGCCGCGCTGCTGTTCGGCGGCATCCACGCCGCGGCGAACCTGCGCGGCTGGACCTTCGCCGCGGCCTGCGGCTGGTTCATGGACGACAGTACGCCGTACGACGGGGTGCTCTCGGTGCCCGGAGCGACCCACATCGTTGCCGACGGCAGGCGTCGTCGGCAGACCGTCAGCCGGATCGAGACGACCAGCGTGTGGTCGACCGACAGCCCGGACACGGTGGAGGAGACGGCCGAGGCGCTGCAAGATGTTGCGCGGTCAGTAGGTCGCCTGTGGCCGGGCAAGCCGACCGTCGACCTGAGTGGTGGCCGCGACTCCAGAGTGGTCGCCGCATCCTTCCTGGCCGCCGGTGTGGACGTGAAGCTCAACAGCTACGACGCAGTGCCGGGTGAGCTCGACGTCGCCGAGTCGCTGGTGCAGATGCTCCCGCAGCAGGTCGAGCACTTCACCACCCGCAAGGCGGTAGGCGTGAAGGCGAAGGTATCGGCCCAGCCGCCGAAGCCGCCCGCTCTGGTCGAGCGAGCGCTGCGCTGGCACCGGTACTCGGAGGGTCTCCGTCCGGCCAGCTACCTGTTCCACGCTCCGCCCGCCACCCTGGCCAACGTCGCCCACCTGGCTATCGGCGGTGCCGGCGGTGAGGTGGCCCACGGTCACTTCTATCCGAACGACGTACTCACGCTGGACGCCCTTCCGCTGCACGACAAGCTGCATGCCTTCGGCAACCGTCTGCAGACCCGGCTGACCCCGAACGCAGGCCCGTCCGAGCGATCCAGGACCGCTGTCGCCGACCAGATCGACCATGTACTGCGTGACGCGGTGCACGGCGGTATCGAGAACGCGACCATGATCGACTACTTCTACGTGGTCGAACGACTGCGTCGCTGGGGGACGACGGGGGAGCGCAGTGGTGTCGTCTCGCCGCTGCTGATCCCGGCGTTCGTCCGGGCCGCGTTCGCGCTCGATCCCAGTCAGCGGGTCGAGAACGCCCTGCACCGCAAGCTGGTGCGGCACCTGGTGCCCGAGTGGGCCGACGTACCGTTCTTCAAGCCGGTCGTCGCCCCGGCGACACCTCGGCCGACCAAGAGCACCGTCCGCTGCCTCGCCGACGCACCCGACCGCGAACTGATCGAGCAACTCCTCACCGAGGTCGTCGGCTTCGACCCGGGGTCGCTCAGCACGCTGTGGGCGGCGTCCACGGCCGGGGCCAGCTCGGCGGGCGGTGAGGCCACGCTGCGGCAGGCGCTCTGGCGAGCGACGTTCGACCAGCATCTCGAGGAGATCAACCGGCACCTGCCGGAGGACACCCGCCCGGTCGTTCGGATCGCCCCACCGCGGCCCGCGCCGGTCGTGATCCCGAAGAACCGCCCTCTGGTCCGGAACCCGGCCGCACGGATGCTGGCGTCGACTGTCCTGTGGCGGACCTTCCGCAGCAGCAAACTCGGCCGGTCCTGGCGCAGCCTCAGCAAGTAGGACCCCAGTAGGCTCGGAGGGTGGATCTTGCGGAGATGCGGCAGACCTATGGCCTGGGGGAGTTGCTCGAGAGCCAGGTCGATCCGGACCCGATCGTCCAGTTCCGGACCTGGCTGGCGCAGGCGACCGAAGCCGGCCTGCCGGAGCCGAACGCGATGGTGCTGGCCACCGCGGACGCCGACGGCCGGCCGTCGGCGCGGACCGTGCTGCTGAAGGGTCTCGACGAGCGCGGGTTCGTGTTCTTCACCAACCAGCAGTCCCGCAAGGCCGACGACCTGGCCGCGAACCCGCACTGCGCGCTCGTCTTTCCCTGGCACGCGATGGAGCGGCAGGTCCGCATCGAGGGCAGCGCGACCAAGCTCCCTGGCGACGAGGTCGACGCGTACTTCGTCAACCGGCCTCGCGAGTCACAGCTGGGCGCCTGGGCGTCACAGCAGAGCCAACCGGTCGCGTCCCGCGAGGAGCTCGACCTGCAGTACGCGTCGTACGAGCGCCAGTGGCCGGAGGGCACCGAGATCTCCACGCCGTACTTCTGGGGTGGCTACCTGGTCCGGCCGGAGGCGTTCGAGTTCTGGCAGGGCCGGACCGGCCGGCTGCATGACCGCTTGGCCTACCGCCGTACCAACTCCTCCTCGGACGACTGGGAGTTGCTCCGGCTCCAGCCCTGAGGAGCCTGCGAGGTCTCGCGGAAGCCGTTGCGCTGCCACCACCGCACCAGCGAAGCCGGCGCCCACCAGTTGGCCCGGCCGAGCAGCCGCATCGTCGCCGGCACCAGCAGCGCCCGCACGATCGTCGCGTCCAGCGCGATCGCGATCACCAGCCCGACCCCGATCATCTTCACGAACACGATGCCCGAGGTGGAGAACGCCGCCACCACGATGATCAGCAGCAGCGCCGCACTCGTGATGATGCCTCCGGTCCGCTGCAGTCCGAGCGCGACCGCCTGCGTGTTGTCGCCGGTCCGGTCGTACTCCTCCCGGATCCGGCTGAGCAGGAACACTTCGTAGTCCATCGAGAGCCCGAACAGCACGGCGAACAGCAGCACCGGGTTGGTTGCGTCGAGGAATCCGGCCGGAGTGAAGTCGAGCAGCCCGGACAGGTGACCGTCCTGGAAGATCCAGACCATCGCCCCGAATGCCGCGGACAGCGACAGCACGTTCATCAGCAGCGCCTTGGCCGGCAGCACGAACGATCCGAACGCGACGAACAGCAGCACGAACGTCACCAGCACGATGAACCCGGCCATGTACGGCGCCCGTTCGGCCAGCACATCGAGCAGGTCGATCACCGCCGCCGTCTCACCACCGACCTGGGTCTGCGTCCCACCCGCCCGTACGTCGTGGACGACATCGCGTGCGGGCAGTTCCTGCGCGGTGAAGTGCGTGTGCACGACCACCTCCGCGACGGCGTTCTTGTACCCACCGACCCGCACGCTCTCGACATCGGCGACCTGCCGCAGCTTCCCGAGGTACGGCGCCAGCGCCGCCGACGGATCGGATGGCGGTGAATCGAACCGCACGGCCACGACGATGTCCGACCCACCCGCACCAGCGAAGTCACTTTGCAGCGTCTCAGTCACCGTGCGCGAGGTCGCGCCGGCCGGCAACGACCGGTGGTCGACGCCACCGAGCTGCGCCTGCAGGAATGGGATCCCGAGCACCAGCAACACCGGCGCCAACACGAGCACATACCGCACCGGACGCCGCATCACGCTGTGCGCGAGCCGGTACCACGCGCCGTGCTCGGCGCGAGCCTTGCGAGGCTTGAGGAACGGCAGCCGCAGACAGTTCACCCGATGCCCCAGAACCGCCAGCAGAGCAGGGAGTGCGGTCAGCGCCGCCACCATCGCGACCAGTACGGCGGCCGCACCGCCGTACGCCATCGAGCGCAGGAACATCACCGGGAAGAGCACCAGACTGCTGATCGCGACGCCGACGGTGATCCCGGAGAACGCGACGGTGCGGCCGGCCGTCGACATGGTCGCGGTCAGCGCCGTCTCCACATCATTGCCCTTGGCAAGCTCTTCGCGGAACCGGGTGACGATGAACAGCGCATAGTCGATCGCCAGCCCGAGGCCGATCATCGTGACGATGTTGATCGTGAAGATCGACACGTCGGTGATCGCGGTCAGCCCGCGCAGCAGCACGAACGCGCCCAGGATCGCCAGCGCGCCGACGAACAACGGCAGGCTGGCGGCGACCAGGCCGCCGAAGACGACCACCAGCAGCACCAGCACGATCGGCGTCGAGATCGTCTCGGCATGCACGATGTCGTGCTCGGTCTGGGTGTTCACCTCGTCGAACACCGCGATCTCGCCGCCCACCTTCGCGTCCAGCTCGGACGGCGCCGTGCGGACCTGATCGGCGATCCGATGGAAGGTCGCCAGCCGCTCCTCCTGGTCCGCGCCGGCCAGCGTGAGTACGGCGTACGTGCTGTGCTGGTCCTTGGAGACGAACAGCGGCGAGCGGCTGCTCCAGTACGTCGTCGTACTCAGCACGTCCTGCGACGGCAGGCCCGAGAGGTGCTGCTCGACGGACTGCCGGAACGACGGGTCCGCGACGGTCTGCGTGGAGCTGCGGTAGAGCACGATCACGTCGGTGCCGGTGCGGCCGACGTTCTGCTCGATCGTCGCGACCGCGTTCGCGGCCTCGGTGTCCGGTGCGTCGAACCCGCCGTTGGCCAGCGATCCGAACACGCCGGTGCCCCAGGCCAGACCGACGGCGACGAGGACTCCGGTCAGGGCGAGCACCAGGCGGCGGCGCCGGTACGTGAAGTGGCCGAGCGTCTCGAACACGGAACTCCCCCAGGGCGTTAGATTTGAGCGGCGGGTGTCTCAGTGAACAGCGTTAACTGTTAACGGTGTTAACTCTAGACATCCGGGAGGCCGGCCTGTCAAGGAGAATTTCGATGGATGAGGGTGCGACCCGGCGTGACCGGCAGCGGGCCGCGACACTGGCCGACATCAAGGCGGTCGCGCGGCGGCTGCTGGTCAGCGGCGGCGTGGGTGCCGTCGGTCTGCGTGCGGTCGCGCGCGAGCTCGGCCTGACTCCGCCGGCCCTGTACCGCTACTTCCCGAGCCACAAGGCACTCGTCACCGCCTTGATCGCCGACCTGTACGACGAACTCACCGGTGCGCTGATGGAGTTGCAGGCAGCCGACACCGACGCGGATCTGGGGGCTCGGCTGTTCCTGCTGACCAACGGACTGCGGGACTGGGCGCTGGCGCATCCGTCCGAGTTCGCGCTGTTGTTCGGTACGGCGATCCCGAACCCGGAGGCGGAGGATCACGCGGACACGCCTGGGCATCAGGCGGCGATGCGCTTCGGGGCCGTGTTCAAGGATCTGGTCGCGCAGATCTGGCACTGGAAGCCGTTCCCGTACCCGGCCGACGAAGACCTCGGGCCGGTGCTACTCGCTCAGTTGCAGCAAGAGACGGAGGAGTTCCAGGGCATGCCGGCCGGTGCGATCTACCTCGCGCTGAGCTACTGGGTCAGGCTCTACGGCCTGATCTGCATGGAGGTCTTCGGGCAGCTGCACTGGGTGCTGCCGGATGCCGGCGCGTACTTCGAAGCCCAGCTCCGCGAGATCGGCGAAGAGCTCGGCCTGGACTGCCCACCACCGGAGTGAGGGCAGAAAAAGCCCGCGAGCGCTTCCAGAACGCGACCGGGTGGCCGAAATCTGGGTCAGGCGGACTGACCTGACTGCCCGCGGGCCCGGTGGCTGGCGTTGAATTGGCCGACCACATGCCCACTTGGTAGTGGTTGGCGGTTAGCCCGCCGCCACCTCACGAGTCCGATAGCAATTCATGCGTTGGACCACCTCCCTTCGCGTGTACTGAAAACCTACTGTTCGAAGGCCCGGCGTTCAACCAGTTTTCGCGCACAGACGAACGGGGTGCCGTGGTCCCATAGGAGACATGCTGAGACTCGGACTTCCGGTCATCGTGATCCTGCTGGTCGGAACCGCCTGGATGGCGTGGGCGTCGTACCGCCGGGCCGCCCAGGCCGAGCGGGCCCTGGCCGAGGTCAACGCCGAACACCGGGCGTTGATGCACGAGGTCAGGACGCTGGAACGGGCGGTCGCGGCTGCCGAGCAGGGCTTGCGTACGCTCAGCTCGCATCCGTCGGTGCCGCGCGATGTCGCGGTCACCGCAGACCTGACCCTCGCCGACATCCGGCGACTGGTGGACCGCAAGGAGCTCGACGACTGATGGCCAAACTGGGGAGTGCGACCGCCGTCGCCAAGGGTGGGAGCACGAAGGTCAAGGTGATCGGCGGCCTGATCGCGGCGGTGATCGTGATCATCGCGCTGTTCAACATCTTCAACTTCGCCGACACCGACGCGAACCGGATCGGTCTGCACTACGGCGGCGGCGTGATCGAGGACAAGAAGTTCAAGTCCGTCATCCCGCCGGGCTCGACGAACAAGCTGATCGGTCCGGGTGACACGGTCTACACCTACCCGATCGACCAGCGCTCGTACATCATCGGCGGCGACGGTGCCGACACCGACGCGGCCGACGAGGTCACCGTGGTCAGCAAGGACAACGTCCGGCTCGGCGTCCGGGTCCAGGTCTACTTCACGCTGAACCGCGACGAGGCCGTGCTGAAGTCGTTCCACGAGCGGATCGGGCTCAAGACCGACGCCTACGAGGACGACGGCTGGGACCAGATGCTGCAGAGCTACTTCCGGCCGCAGATCGACCGGGCGCTGGCGGCGGTCGCGGCCGACTACGGCTGGGCCGAGCTCTACAACAACGAGTCGAAGAAGGCGGCCTTCCAGTCCGCCGCGGCCAAGGAGTTCACCCGGCTGCTGCCGGCCGCCGTCGGCGGTGACTACTTCTGCGGCCCGTCGTACAACGGCACCAACGACTGTGGCGAGCTGTCCTTCACGATCCAGAAGCCGACGCCGCTGGACAAGGGCATCATCGACGGCCTCGAGGCCAAGCAGCGGGCCGAGCTGGCCAAGGCGACCCAGGAGCAGAAGAACCAGCAGGTCAACGTCGAACTGCAGTCGGTCAAGGCGCAGGTCGCGATGCTCGGCGCACAGGGCTACCTGCTGAAGACCGCGATCGAATCGGGCAAGATCCAGTTCATGGTCATCCCGCAGAACGGCAACGTCAGCATCCCGGTGCCGACGCCGACCACCACGACCCAGCAGCCGGCCAACTGAGCTGAGCTGAGTCATGTCCGCGCTGCCGTCGCACCTCGAGCTCGTGCAGGGCGTCGTCCTGCCCAAGCCGGTCGGCGCGGACCCGGTCCTCGACTTCGTCAACACCCGGTCCGACTGGACCACCCGTGACCCGGCCCGGACCGAGTGGCTGACGTCGTACGAGGCGTTCCTGATCTGGAACTCGTACGTCGGCTTGGTGCCGCCGGCGACCGTGTTCCGGCTGATCGAGCAGGCCGGTGGCAAGCCGACCGAGGCGGCGCGGCGGCTGCACACGACCCTCGAGTTCAGGACCGAGCTGTACGACGTACTGACCGGGCAGGCGACCGATGAGTCGTTCGAGACAGTGGCCCAGGTGATCGAACGGGCGTCCGGTCGCCGGCAGCTGGTCTTGGCGGACGACGGTCCGGTGTGGGAGCTGCCGGAGGATCTGGCGCTGCCGCTGGACAATCTGGCATTGCTCGCGGGTGAGCTGCTGACTGGACCGTCCCGGGCGCACGTTCGGATGTGCCCGGGGGAGTCGTGCGGCTGGCTGTTCATGGACCCGCGCGGGCGCCGACGGTGGTGCTCGATGGCGACGTGCGGCAACCGCGCCAAGGTCCGGGCACACGCCGCCCGCGCTCGCTAGTTGAAGAGCGCGGGGTCGACCATGATCCACGTGTGCCGGGCGCGAGCGAGCACGCGGCCGTCGGCGTCGTACAGGGTGCTGGCGGTGAACGTCTTGCGGCCCTCCTCGCCGAGGTAGCGGCCGAGCGCCACACACTGCTCGCCGGGCTGCGGACGTGCGTCGATACAGGCCGTCAGCTGACCGAGCACCGACGGGCGGCCCTCCAGGTCGATCGCCCATCCGCCAGGACAATCGAGCGCGGACCACAGGTACACGTCGTCCACCAGGCCGTCGGTCACCAGATCGCCGCTCGGCTGCCACGTGCACGCCGTCCGTCCGTCGCCGAGCGGACCCGGCTTGAGCTGCAGGCCGTCCGCGTTCTCCGGCCCGCAGACGAAGCAACTCGGGAACGGATGATTGCTCACACCCTTGTACGCCGCCTCAGCTGCCCGAGCCTCATCGGGTGACACCGGGTCGATGGTCGCGTCAGCCAGGAACTCCGCATCGACTGGTACGGCGTCGGCGACCACGGCCTCGCCATCCGTCAGTCGCGCCCCTTCGACGTCGGCCTCCAGCGTCAGGTCCTTCTCGATCGGCGGCGGCATCCGCAGTGTCACCCGCGGCACCACGCCCGGGTCGATCCGCGCGGCCAGCGCCGTACCCACCTGTCCGGCGACGTACCCGCCATTGCCTGACCGCTTGGGTCCCTGAAACCGCCGTTCCACCCGAACCAGACTCATACCGCACGACCTTAGGGCACCTGATCCCGGCCGCAACCGGACCGCGATCGGGAAGTGTGAGGGCTGTGAACCAAGGGAAGGAAGGAGTTTTCAGATAAATCTGAGGAATTCTCGGAGATTAGGGAGCTGAGCCCTCCAGTTCAAACGACCGTTTGAACTATGCTGACTGCAGGCTACGGCGAGTGAGCAGGTGGGGTGCCTGAGCGAGCGGTAGCCGGGGGGAAGGAGAAGTTTGTGGAAACACCGGTCGAATCGACCCGGGAGAGATTGCTCAACGTCGCCGAGCAACGATTCGGTGAAGGGGGTTACGAAGGAACGTCGCTGCGCGCCATCACGGTCGCGGCGGCGGCGAACATCGCCGCGGTCAACTACCACTTCGGCTCGAAGGAAGCCTTGCTGCGAGCCGCGGTCGCGCGCGCGATGGCGCCGGTCAACACCGAACGCCGGCGCCGGCTGGACCAGTTGGAGGCCCGCGGCGGGCCGAGCCCGGAGCAGCTGATCCGGGCGTTCATCGAGCCCGGGCTGGACCTGGTCCTGCGCCGGGGTGAGCGTGGCGCGGTGGTCGCGCGTTTCATCGGCCGGATCGCGTTCGATCCGAGCCAGCGGATCCGGGAGTTGTACGCCGCCGAGTCCGACCCGATCGAATCGCGGTACCTGGCCGCGCTTCAGTCGGCAATACCGCACGCCTCGCCCGAGGCGGTCGCCTTCGGATACGTGAACATGCGCGGACTGCTTGCGTTGCACCAGTCCCAGGCCCTGTCCCGCGCGCCTGGCGTGGATGATGCCGAGGACCCGGGCAAGCTGGCCGAGAACCTGGTCGCGTTCCTGGTCGCCGCCTTCGACCGGGGCCTGCGGACCTGATCCGGTGGCGGCCGATGACCCGCGGCGCCCTGCCCGCGGATTTTCGGACGCAACTGAACCAGGGTCGCGAGTGTCCCGTAAGCGATGTAGCTCGACGCTATCGGCGCCCAGGCACGCACCTCGCGGCACTTGCCCAGCGCCCACGATGCTCCGCATCGAGGCCACTGCTCAAGCACCCCGATGCACGCACCTGGACACCGCTATCGTTCGAGCTACATCGCTTACGGGACACCAGTGGTCTGGTCGAGGTTGTCCAGAGATTGCTCACGGATGTTCAGACTGCGCGATAACGCTGCATAATGGCGCTCCGTGGACCCCTGTGAAGTCGTGGTTGCCGTCGATCTCGGTGGAACCCGGATGAAGTGCGGCCTGGTCGCCGCGGACGGTGCCGTGCTGCACCGCGAGACCAGGCCGACTCCCCGGGAGGCCGGGGGCCGCGCTGTGCTCGATGCCCTGCTGGAAACCGTCGTCGAGCTGAGCCAGAAGGCGACTGCGGACGGTCACCGAGTGCGTGCGATCGGTGTCGTCGTGCCCGGCGTCATCGACGCCGAGAACGGCACGGTCGGCGCCGAGAACCTGGAATGGGTCGGTACGCCGGTGCGCGCCGAACTCGAGGCCGCGATCGGTGACGGCGTACCGATCGTGCTCGCCCACGACGTCCGCGCCGGCGGGTACGCCGAGCTTCGCCAGGGCGCACTCACCGGGACCACGAACTCGATGTTCCTGCCGCTCGGCACCGGCATCGCCGCCGCGATGGTGATCGACGGATCCCTGGTCAGCGGCGACGGCTGGGCCGGCGAACTCGGCCACACCCGGTTCGTCCACGGCGACGCGGCCGAGCAGTGCGCCTGCGGCCAGTGGGGCTGCCTCGAGACCGTCGCGTCCGCGGCCGCCCTGGCACGCAGGTACGGCGCCCGCACCGGCCGGACCGTGGACGGTGCGCGCGAGGTCCTGGAGTTGCTGGCCGCCGGAGACCCGGACGCTGCACATGTCTGGGACGACGCACTGAGGGCGCTCATCGACGCACTCGTGCTCTACACGACTTTGGTCGCGCCAACGCGGATCGCGATCGGCGGCGGACTGGTGGGTGCGGGGGAGACCCTGCTGCAACCGCTGCGCGATGGCATCCACGCGCGGCTGACCTTCCAGCGCGAGCCCGAGATCGTGGCCGCCGTACTCGGTGAGGACGCGGGCTGCCTCGGCGCCGCGGTGATGGCCTGGGACCGCGTGACGGCCGACGAGAGTGGAGATCAGACGGTATGACGACCTATCGCGTGGGCCGGCTGGTCACGCCGGACGACGTGCTGGAGAACGCCTGGATCCAGGTGGTCGACGCGGACATCCTCGCGTTCGGCCGCAGGTCGGAGGGGATGCCGGCCGACGGCAAGCGTCCCGAGGACCTCGGCAACGTCACCGTGGTCCCGGGCTTCGTCGACATCCACACCCACGGCGGCGGCGGATCGACGTACTCGACGACCGATCCGGAGGAGGCACGCAAGGTCGCGGCCTTCCACGGCCGGCACGGTACGACGACCACGCTCGCCAGCCTGGTGACGGCGCCCCTCGATGACATCGTCTCGCAGACCGCGTGTCTCGCGGACCTCATCACCGACGGTGTGATCGCCGGTATCCACCTGGAAGGGCCGTTTCTGTCGGAGGCGCGGTGTGGTGCGCACGAGCCGACGCTGCTGCGTGACCCGGTCGCCGACGACGTGACGAAGGTGCTGAGCGACGCAGTCAAGATGGTGACGATCGCGCCGGAGCTCGAACACGGGCTGGACGCGATTCGTCAGGTGGTCGACGCGGGTGCAGTCGCGGCACTCGGGCACACCGACGCGACGTACGAGCAGATGATCGCCGGTGCCGACGCCGGCGCGACCGTGGCCACGCACCTGTTCAACGGGATGCGGCCGTTCCACCACCGCGACCCCGGTCCGGTCGGTGCCGCACTCAACGACGAGCGGCTGCTGCTCGAAGTGATCAACGACGGCCTGCACCTGGATCCGCAGGTCGTCCGGGTCGCGCTCGCGGCGGCCGGGGTGAACCGGATCGCCCTGATCACCGACGCGATGGAGGCCACCGGGATGCCGGACGGCCGGTACAAGCTCGGTGGTCTCGAGGTGGATGTGAAGGAAGGCCTGGTGACGCTTGCCCATGGCAAGCATTCGATCGCCGGCAGCACCTTGACGATGGATGTCTCGTACGCCAACGCGGTGAAGGCAGGGGTGTCCCTGGTGGACGCGTCCCGGATGGCGTCGACAACGCCGGCTCACGCCTTCGGCTGGTACGACGTGGGCGCGATCGAGACCGGCAAGCGGGCGGATCTGGTGCTGCTGGACGACGAGTACGTCGTTCAGAAGGTGATGCGGGCAGGGTCGTGGCTGGACTGATCGGGACCATCACGCTCAACCTCGCGCTGGACGTCACGTACGAGGTCGACGAGCTCGTCGTCGGTGGCAGTCATCGCGTCGGCACTGTTCGGCAGCGGGCCGGTGGCAAGGGCGTGAACGTCGCCCGGGTGGCATCGACACTAGGGCACCAGGTGTTGGTGCTTGGGTTCGTCGGCGGTGTGACCGGTGAGCTGGTTGCGGAGGAGCTCTTCGATGCGGGCCTCACTGCACTGCTGACGCCGATCGCCGGGGAGACCCGTCGTACCGTTGCCATCGTCAACGGTGCCGACGGAGACGCGACGATCTTCAACGAGACCGGGCCTTCGGTGACCGCCGACGAGTGGCGCGCGTTCGGGGACCGGATGCCGTGGTCGCGACTGGGCGTGCTGGCCTGTTCGGGCAGCATCCCGCCGGGTTTGCCCGCTGATGCGTACGCCGAACTCGCGGTCCGCGCGCGGCATCACGACGTACTGACCGTGATCGATGCCGGCGGTGCCGCGCTGACCGCGGCCGCGAAGGCTGGTGCGGTGGTGCGGTCCAACGCAGCCGAGTTGCGTGACGCGCTGGGAGACACCACGGTCGAGGACGGTGCCCGGCAACTGATCGGGTTGGGTGCGAGCGCGGCCGTGATCACCGACGGGGCGCGCGGGATGGTTGCTGCCAGCAACAAGGGTGTGTGGCGAGCGCTGCCGGTCGAGAAGGTGAGTGGCAACCCGACCGGTGCCGGCGATGCCTGTACGGCGGTGGTCGCGGCGGCTGTCGCGGAATCGCCGGAGCCCGACTGGTCCGTCGTACTGAAGTCCGCTGTGGCCGCGTCGGCCGCCGCGGTGCTGACACCGGTTGCCGGGGACATCGACCTTGGCGCGTTCCGGCGCTGGCAGCCCCAGGTCACCGTTAGTTAGAAGGAGAAAGCTCATGCCGTTGGTCTCTGGGGCCGAAGTTGTGCTGGCCGCCGCCAAGGCTGGTCGTGGAGTCGGCGCGTTCAACGTGATCCAGTTGGAGCACGCGACCGCGTTGATCGCCGGCGCCGAGCGGGTCGGTGCGCCCGTCATCCTGCAGATCAGCGAGAACGCGGTGAAGTACCACGGCGCCCTCAAGCCGATCGGTGTCGCCACCCTGGCCGCCGCAGCCGCCGCGACGGTCCCGGTGGTCGTCCACCTCGACCACGCGATGGACCGCGACCTGGTCACCGAAGCCGTCTCACTCGGCTTCACTTCGGTCATGTACGACGCGTCGAAGCTCGAGTACGCCGACAACGTCGCGTCGACCACCGAGGTCACGGCGTTCTGTCATGACCACGGCGTGTTCGTCGAGGCCGAGATCGGTGAGGTCGGCGGCAAGGACGGCGTCCACGCGCCCGGCGCCCGCACCCGTCCCGACGAGGCCCTCGCCTTCGCCGAAGCCACCGGCGTCGATGCCCTGGCTGTCGCCGTCGGCTCCTCTCACGCCATGACCGAACGTACGGCGTCCCTGGACTTCGACCTCATCGCCGAACTCCACGCCGCCGTCCCCGTCCCCCTGGTCCTGCACGGCTCCTCCGGCGTCGCCGACCCCGACCTCACCCGAGCCGTCGAGGCGGGCATGACCAAGGTCAACATCGCCACCCACCTCAACAACGTCTTCACCGCCAAGGTCCGCGAGGTCCTCACCGACAACCCGACCCTGGTCGACACCCGCAAGTACCTCGGCCCCGCCCGCGACGAGGTAGCCGCCGAGGTGGCCCGCCTGCTGACCATCCTCAAGGCGACGTCCTCAGAGTGAAGCGCCGCCCCGGACCCAGTTGGCCCGCAGTTCGTCGCGGGCCTGCTGGACCCGCGCCCGGGCGCTCTCATCGGGTACTTCGAAGTCCTCGATCAGCCGGGTGAGCGCCAGTTCGAGTGCCGCGACGGCCGCGTCCTCTTCGGTCAGCTCGGCTTCGGTCACCCCGCGCAGCCCGACCGCGAGCGCGGCGAGCCCCGCCACCTCCTGCGCGGTCAGCCGCAGCCGGATCTCCGTCCTGGTGTCCACGGTTGCTCCTTCGCTTCTTGGTACAGTCATCGTGCAGTGCAACGGCCATGTTGCACAAGAGCGCTCGGTGAGGAGTGGCCGGAGGTGACCATCGCCGTGGACGAGACGCTGCGCGAGGCGACCGTCGCCGTACTGGCCGAGCACGGCTGGTCCGGTGTCACGCTGGAGCGCGTCGCCGAGAAGGTCGGCCGGTCCCGGGTCACGCTGTGGCGGCAGGGGCTGACCGTCGAACTGCTGCTGAACTCGCTGCTCGACGCGCTGGCCGAGGACTACCGGGACACGATGTGGCCGGTCCTGGCCGGCTCCGGCACCGGCCGCGAGGGCCTGGTCAAGACGCTCGAAGCGCTGTTCGACGTGATCGATCGGCATCTGCCGCTGATCATGTCCTCGGACCTGGTGTTCCACCAGGAGCAGGCCCGCAACGGCCCGGTCTCGTTCATCGATCCGTTCGAGCGGTTCCTGCGCGAGGGTGAGCAGGACGGTTCGCTGCATCCGCACGGCCGGATCAGCGACGTGGCCGAGGTGGTGATGGTGTCGGCGACGTTCACCTACGTGCACATGCGCGGCCGGCACCACTGGTCCAAGGCCCGGGTCCGCCGGCTCACCCTCGATCTGACCCTGCGGGGGGTCCAGACCTTCTGAAACATGGTCGTTGCATTTCCTGCAACAGTCGTGTTTCACTGGCGGGACCGACAGCTTTGGAGGGACCGCCATGACACTTCCCTACGCCGAACCGTTGATCCGCCGCGACCCGCCGCCGCGTGTGATCCCCGAACCACCCCGCGTCGGCGAGCCCGGCGGGGATCCGTGCGGGCTGTGCGACTGGCTGGCGTCGTTCGAGGAGTCCGAACACCGGCCGCCGCTCTGGATGGACGACAACTGGGCGCTGTGCCCGGCCAAGGACGTCACCATCCCCGGAGTGGTCTGGCTGGCCAGCCGGGGTCACCACGACAGCTTCGCCGACCTGCCCGCCGCCCAGGCGACCAGTTACGGTCCGGTGGTCGCGCGAATCGAGCGAGCGATCCTCGGTCTCGGCGGCATCGCCCGGGTGCACGTCTATCGTTGGGGCGACGGTTCGGCCCATTTCCACGTGTGGTTCTACCCGCGCCCGCTGGGCATGCTGGAGGCGCGCCGGGAGATGCTGCCGCTGTGGGCGGACCTGCTGCCGCCGGCGCCTGAGGAGGACGTTGCCGATGCCGACCGGAAGATCGCCGCGGCGATGGCGGCGGGCGACTGACATGAGTGCCGCCCAGTCGCATCCCACCCTGGCCCGGCGGCTGGGTGTTGGCGACGCCGTCGTGGTCGGCCTCGGTTCGATGGTCGGGGCCGGAGTCTTCGCGGTGTGGGGACCGGCTGGGCGGGCCGCCGGGTCGGGGCTGCTGATCGGGCTGGCGATTGCCGCGGTTGTCGCCTACTGCAACGCGGTGTCCTCGGCCCAGTTGGCGGCTGTCTATCCAGTCTCGGGTGGGACGTATGTGTACGGGCGCGAGCGGCTGGGGGAGTGGTGGGGCTTCGCTGCCGGGTGGTGTTTCGTGGTGGGGAAGACGGCGTCGTGTGCCGCGATGGCGTTGACGTTCGCGACGTACGCCGTACCTGGTGGTGGATGGTTGCGCAGACTGGTTGCGTTGGCCGCCGTGGCCGGGTTGGCCGCGGTCAACTATCGCGGTGTCACCAAGACCGCGCGACTGACCAGGATCCTGGTCGCCTGCACTCTCGCGGTCCTCGCGCTCGTCTTGATCGTGCTGTTCACCGGTGAGCCCCATCGCGACCTGGAGCTCACCGGCACCTCGCCGTACGGCGTCCTGCAGGCCGCGGGGCTGTTGTTCTTCGCGTTCGCCGGGTACGCGCGGATCGCGACCATGGGCGAGGAGGTCCGCGAGCCGGCCAAGACCATCCCGCGGGCGATCAGCACGGCCGTCATCGTTGCTATCGGCATCTACCTTGCCGTCGGTGTGGCGCTGCTGCTCGTGCTCGATCCGGCGACGACGATCGCTCCACTCGCCACCGCGGTCGACACCGTGGGCGCCGCCTGGGCAAGTCCCGTCGTCCGGATCGGTGCCGCTCTGGCGAGTCTCGGCGCACTCCTCGCCCTGATCGCCGGCATCGGTCGTACGTCGCTCGCGATGGCCCGCAACCACGATCTCCCCGGCTGGCTGGCCGCCGTCCATCCACACTTCCAGGTCCCGCACCACGCCGAGATCGCGCTGGCCGTGGTCGTCGGCATCCTCGTCCTGACCACCGACCTGCGCGGCGTCATCGGCTTCTCGTCGTTCGGCGTCCTGCTGTACTACGCGATCGCCAACGCCTCGGCCTTCACGCAGCCGGCCGATCAGCGTCGATGGCCCCGTGCCCTCAACGTGATCGGCCTCATCGGCTGCGTCGTTCTGGCCGTCACCCTCCCGTGGACTTCAGCCGTGGTGGGAGCCGGACTCCTCGCGATCGCCCTGATCGTCAGGAAACTCAGGACAGGTCGCGGCGGATCCGCCAGAAGCTGAACCCGGTCAGTCCGAACGCCAGCAGCATGAACAGCCCGAACTCACGCCACTGCAGAGCCCAGAACCTGTCGGCATTGAAGTACTTGATGTGCTGCCGATAGCCCTCGTCCGCCAGTCGTTGGAAGCAAGCGGCCGCTGCCGGTCGCTCGGCGGCGGTCTGATTGGGCCCGCCAGGCTCGCAACCGATCACCCAGGCCGGCAATGGGTCCACAGTGTTGCCGGCCTTGTCCACGGTGCGGTCGGACAGTTTCCAGGCGCCGACGGACCCGCTGGCCACCTCGATCTGCTTCACCTGTGGAGGATTGCCGTCCCCGGTCACCATGAAGCCACGGAGATTGTCCAGGCTGACGGTCAGGTAGGCCTCCGTCGGCGCCATCAGGTGCGGCCGGATCAGCGTCGGCGTGAGGACCTGCACCAGGATCACCGCGGCCAGCGTGATCGCGAGGGCGACGAGGGTACGCCGGACGACGAGCCCGATCGCGACCCCGAGCGCGAAGGCGAAGGCGGCGTACCCGATCGGGACCAGACCGCGGGCGCCGAAGACCGGCGGGAACATCCGCGGCAGGTAGTTGTTCGAGTTCTGCCCGGCGTTGATCGCGTCGTCGATCGGGTCGGACCACCAGGTGACCGCGAGACTCAGCAGACCGGTGATCGCGATCGCGGCGAGTCCGGTGAACCCGACCTTGGTGGCCAGCCAGCGCCACCGCGAGACGCTCTGGCTCCACGCCAGCCGGTGGGTGCCCGTCTCCAGTTCGCGGGCGATCAGCGGTGCGCCC
The DNA here is from genome assembly GCF_004331465.1 of Kribbella pittospori. Lineage (GTDB taxonomy): Bacteria > Actinomycetota > Actinomycetes > Propionibacteriales > Kribbellaceae > Kribbella > Kribbella pittospori. The sequence goes on along the minus strand of NZ_SJKB01000008.1, from coordinate 49,960 downwards.
CAGAACGCGCCGATCACCGGCGGAACGGCGTACAGCAGGACTTGCCCGGCGATGTACAGGAATGGGTTGAGGCGCTCGAAGCCGAGGTTCGCGATGAAGTTGTCGGCCAGTCGGTGGTAGTCGTCGAGCAGGCCCGGTCCGGTCACCGCCAGGACGACCGCGGTCGCGGCGATCACGGACGCGACCACGAGGAACTGGACGCGGAACTGCCGCCAGGTCAGCCAGATCATCGCTGCACCTCCAGGACCGGACGTTGGGGTTGGGCGGGGACGCTGCTGGCCATGTACGCCAGGACCAGGTCCTCAAGGGTGAGTTGGGTGACGGTCCAGGCCGGGTCGAGGATCGGCTTCTCGGTGCGGATCAGGAAGGTCGACTGCACGTCGGTGTGGCTCTCGGTCACGACGTGCTGATCGCCGGGCAGATCCTTGGCGGCGCGTCGTGGACCGGTCAGCCGGAAGTGCGTCGTCAGCAAGGTGTCGATCTCGCCGCTGACCTGGACGCGCGAATCGACCAGCACGATCAGGAAGTCGCAGGATCGCTCCACATCGGAGACGAGGTGCGAGGACAGTACGACGCTGAGCTCCTGCTCGGCGACTGCCTCCATCAGGTCCTGCAGGAACTCACGCCGGGCCAGCGGATCGAGCGCGGCGACAGGTTCGTCGAGGATCAGCAGGTCGGGCCGCTTGGCCAGGCCGAGTGTGAGCGCGAGCTGGGCTCGCTGGCCGCCGGACAGCTTGCCGGCCTTCTGCTTCGGGTCGAGCCCGAGGCGCTGGATCCGCTGGGCGACACCGTCGTCCCAGCCGGGGTTGAGTTTCGCGCCGAGCTTCAGGTGGTCGGCGACGCTCAACCGGGCGTACGTCGGCGCGTCCTGAGCGACGTACCCGACCTTGGCCTGCTGTGCGCCGGCCGGGCCGCCCAGCACCTCGACGGATCCGGCGGACGGGGTGATCATCCCGACGGACAGGTTGAGCAGCGTGCTCTTGCCGGCGCCGTTCGGGCCGACGAGCCCGACGACATGTCCGGCCGGCACTTCCAGATCGCAGTCGGTCAGCGCCCAGCGCCGGCCGTACTTCTTGCCCAGGCCGCGGGCCTGCAGGACGGCGGTCATGCTAAGTCCTCCAGAGCGGCGGACCGAAACGTGGTCAGGAACAACGCCTCGATGCTCTCGTCGTCGAGGCCGGCCTTGCGCGCCTTCGCCAGCCAGCGGCGCAGGTCCTGCCGCAGCGGGCCGTGCGCGGCCAGCGTGTTGTCGGTCAGTGTCCGGGTCACGAACGTGCCGCGTCCCGGCCGGGCCTGCACCAGGCCTTCGTGCTCCAGCTCGCGGTACGCCTTGAGCACCGTGTTCGGGTTGATCGCCAGCGCCGCGACGACATCCTTCACCGTCGGCAACTGGTCGCCCTTGCGCAGCAGTCCGAGTCGCAGCGCGTTCCGGACCTGCTGGACGATCTGCTGGTACGGCGACACCCCCGACCGCCCGTCCAGATGGAACTCGATCATCAATCAAACCCCATTCATCTAGTTACCTAGCACTATAGGACTATGGCTGAGGTTGGCGTCAAGTGTTGCGGACGTGCGCCACTCACCAACCCCGTGCTCACCGCCGGGTTCGACCGGCGGTGAGCGTGTGGCGGGAGGGAGATGGGTGGTTGGTGAGTGGTGGAGATCCGGGTCAGCGGATGGCGTCGTACCGGCGGAGCGCCTCGCGGCGGGCTTCGGCGTGGTCGACGACCGGATCGGGGTAGCCGTGCTTCCACGGTTCGTGGACCGCGCTGCCGTCGAGATCGCGCAGCTCGGGCACCCAGCGGCGGACGTACTCACCGTCGGGATCGAACTTCTTGCCCTGGCCGACCGGGTTGAAGATCCGGAAGTACGGCGCCGCGTCGGCACCGCAGCCGGCCACCCACTGCCAGTTCAGCGAGTTCGAGGCGAGGTCGCCGTCGGTCAGCGACCGCATGAACCAGCGGGCGCCGAACTTCCAGTGAATGTGCAGGTCTTTGACCAGGAACGACGCGACCACCATCCGCACGCGGTTGTGCAGGAAGCCGGTCTCGGCGAGCTGCCGCATCCCGGCATCGACGAATGGATACCCGGTCCGGCCTTCGCACCACGCATCGAACAGGCCGCCGGGTTCGTCGTACTCCATCCGCTCGAACTCGGGCCGCAGTGGCTTCCAGGCGGCGTCGGGATGCTGCGCCAGCAGATCCGCGCAGAACTCGCGCCAGGCGAGCTGGCGACGATAGGCGTCCGCGCCCTGACTGCGTTTGCGCGCGAGATCGGCGAGCATGCTGCGCGGGTGGATCTCGCCGTACTTCAACGGGATCGACATCCGTGAGGTGCTGTCGAGATCCGGCCGGTCCCGCTCGTCGTCGTACCGCGCGACGTCGTCAAGGTACTCATGCCAGTGCTCGAGCGCGGCGCTGCCCACGGTGCTCTTCGGAAGATCCTCACCGCCTGCCTCGAGCCACTTGACGTTCGCAGGCGCATCGACCGGGCGGCGCCAGCCGTGCTCGAGCCAGGCCCGGAAGTACGGCGTGAACACCTGGTACGGGCGATGCTGCTGGTTCAGGATCCGCCCGGGCGCGATCGCGTACGGCGATCCGGTCGCCACCAGCGGACACTTCAATGAGGCTTCAACTTCTTTGTCCCGGCGCTGTCCGTAAGGGCCGTAGTCCGCGCTGATGTGCACACTGACCGCACCAATCTCCTCGGCCAACGCCGGTACGACGGTTGCCGGATCACCCCGTCGTACGACGAGCCGTCCGCCGAAGGAATCGGAGAGCCGCCGCAACGATGCCGCCAACTGCTCACGGCGTGGATCACCCGCGCGGTCCCACAGGTGGGGGTCGAGCACGAACAGGCCGAGCACCCGGCCGTCACCCGCGGCGACCGCGTCAAGCAGCGCAGGATTGTCGGTCAGCCGGAGGTCCCGCCGGAACCACATCACCGCAGGCGCCATCGGTCCATCCTGCGTGCTGTTGCGGTTATGACCTACTCGGTCCGCGTGTTCACCGGGAATTCGGTCAGGCTTGCCTACATAGGTGAGAATGGTTGTCGTGAGCGAGCTGATCGATACCACCGAGATGTACTTGCGGACCGTCTACGAGCTGGAGGAAGAGGGGATCCTGCCGCTGCGCGCGCGGATCGCCGAACGCCTGCACCAGTCCGGTCCGACGGTCAGCCAGACAGTCGCCCGGATGGAGCGCGACGGGCTGATCAAGGTGGAGGGCGACCGCCACCTGGAGCTCACCGACGTCGGCCGGAAGCAGGCGGTCCGGGTGATGCGCAAGCACCGGCTGGCCGAGCGGCTGCTGGTCGACGTGATCGGGCTGGAGTGGGAGGACGTGCACGCGGAGGCCTGCCGCTGGGAGCACGTGATGAGCGATGCGGTGGAGCTGCGGTTGCTCAAGATCCTGAACAACCCGACCGAGTCGCCGTACGGGAACCCGATCCCGGGTCTGGAGGAGCTGGAGATCAGCGGCCAGGCGAGCGGGATCGAGGACTTCCGGATCGGCGTCGAGCCGCTGGACAAGGTGCTCGACGCGTCCACCGGCGAGAGCGTCCGGGTGCTGGTCCGCCGGATCGCGGAGCCGGTCCAGACCGACGACGACGCGATGGCTGTACTGCGCCGGGCCGGCGCGCTGCCGGGCCGCGAGGTCGACTCGACGATGGACACCGAGGGTGTCCTGGTCGGCAGCCGCGAGGCGGGTGGCGTGATCAGCGACGAGACCGCCGGTCACATCTTCGTCAGCCGGGTCTGAGTTCAAAGCTGTATTAAGAGACCGCCCACGCTGTGCGCTCGATGGTGTACGGCGGGTGGTCACGAGGTAGCCTCACTGCGCGATGTCTGAGAATCTGATCGATTGGCCCGAGTACCTGCGGGAGTTCCACACCGCGACTCCGGGTAGCACCGAAGCCCTGCTCTCCCGTGCGGTGGCCGGCGACCACACGCCGTACCGCTGGCTGGTGCGCGCAGTCTCCGGCGAGGCCCGGCGCGTCCTCGACCTGGCCTGCGGCAACGGCCCGGTCTCCCGCGAGCTGCACGGCCACTGGGTCGTCGGCGTCGACAACAACCCGGCTCAGTTGGCCGGCGCTCCCGGTCCACGAGTGCAGTCGGACGCGTTGCACCTGCCGTTCGCGAACGAGGTGTTCGACGTCGTCACCTGTTCGATGGGCCTGATGGTGCTGCAGCCGCTGCCCGCGGTCCTGGCCGAGGCGGCCCGGGTACTGCGTCGCGGCGGTGTGCTGGCCGCGATCGTGCCCGCCGTACGACCGCTCCGCCGCGGTGACATCCGCACGCTGAGCGGTCTGACCACGCGGCTGCGGTCGACCCCGCAGTTCCCGGCCGGTGGCGAGATCACCGAGCTCAAGGACCAGCTCCACCACGCGGGTTTCGACGTGATGGAGAGCCAGCGGGAGCGATACGTCTACATGATCCGCAGCCGCGACGACGCGCATCGTTTGGTCAACGCGCTCTACCTTCCCGGGACGCCGGATGCCCGCCGGGACACCGCGGCCGGCTGGCTGGCGGATCGCGCGGAGTCGAAGGACGGCCTCGAGGTCGCGATCCCGATCCGCCGGATCACAGCCATGCGCACCAAGCTCGCTCTGACCGCCTGACGAGTCAGGGGCGAGGATCCGCCCGCAGGTAGGTAGCGTGTGCCTGTGGGTGCGCTGAGCTGGTCCGTCCGGACGGTCGACCGGGCGCTCGACGGAGAGACTGTCTACCGCGAGCTGCTGGCCGAAGAACCTGTTGCGTTCTGGCTCGACGGCAGCCTGACGGACCGGGCGGTACGACGTGTCTCGGTCCTCGGTACGACGGCCGGCCCCGACGCGGAGGTCGTCGTACGGGATGTCGCCGACGGCGATGTGTTCGTGGAGCTGGGCGAGCGGCTGGCGGAGAAGGCCGGTCGGCTGGACGCCGTACCGGATGAGCTGACCGGACTCTTCAACGGTGGGTACGTCGGGTACTTCGGCTACGAGCTCAAGGCGCTGACCGGGGGAGTCGCGGCCCATGAGGCGCCGACGCCGGACGCGCTGTGGATCTGGGCCAACCGGTTCGTCGTGATCGACCACGACCGGGACATCACCTACCTCGTCGCCGTCGACGAACAGGACGCGGGCGCGGGGTGGCTGGATCGGGCGGTGCGGACCGCGTCGGACTGGTGGATGTCCGGCGACGGCGTACCGGCGATCGCGCGGCTCGATCTCGAGGCGCATCTCGAGCAGGACCGGCCGACGTACCTGGCCGGGATCGAGGCGTGCATGGCGGCGCTGGAGGCGGGGGAGACGTACGAGGTCTGCCTGACCAACCGGGTCCGCCTGCCGTCCGTGCCCGACCCGTTCGAGTTCTTCCGGTGGCAGCGGGCGGCCAACCCGGCGCCGTACGCCGCCTTCCTTCGGTACGGCGATCTCGCGGTGGCCAGCTCGTCGCCGGAACGGTTCCTGACCGTGGACGCGGACGGGTGGGCCGAGTGCCGACCGATCAAGGGGACCGCGCCGCGGGAGGCGGACCCGGCGCAGGACCAACTGGCGGCGAAGGCACTGGCCGAGGACGAGAAGACCCGGGCCGAGAACCTGATGATCGTCGACTTGATCCGCAACGACCTCGGCCGGGTGAGCCGGCCGGGCACGGTGCACGTGCCACAGCTGATGGAGGTCGAGAGCTACCGGACCGTCCATCAGCTCGTCACCACGGTCCGCGGTCGGTTGCGCTCCGGGGTGAGTGCGATCGACGCGGTCCGGGCGTGCTTCCCGCCGGGGTCGATGACGGGTGCGCCGAAGATCCGCACGATGGAGATTCTCGACTCGTTGGAGTCGAGTGCCCGTGGGGTGTATTCGGGTGTGCTCGGCTATCTGACCGTGGACGGGCGGGCGGATCTGAGTGTGGTGATCCGTACGGCGGTGCTGACGCCGGACGGAACAGTAGTAGGCGCGGGGGGCGCGATCGTGCTCGACTCCGATCCGGTCGCGGAGTACGACGAAATGGTGCTGAAGGCAATGGCAGCCGTGGGCGGGAACGCCGCGGCCGAAGGGTGGGGGACATGAGTGGTTTGCGGGTGGCGGATTCGTTCTTGGTTGCCGATGGCAAGGTTCGGGGGATCGAGCTGCACCGGGAACGGTTCGTCGGGTCGTGTGCGGCGGCGGGGGTGGATGCGTCGGTTTATTGGGACAAGCAGGTCGGCCGCTTGCCGGGTTTCGGTCGCTGGTTTCCCAGGTTCGAGCTGCACGAGTCGGGCGAGCTCGCGGTCCAGCGCCGGCCCGCTCCGCCGACCGGCGGCCGCGTCCGGGTCGCCGTACACGAGGGTCCCGATCCACGCACAGAGCCGCGGGTGAAGGGTCCTGACCTGGAGCTACTGGGCAAGCTGAAGGAGTCCGCCGCGCATCGCGCCGACGAGATCCTCCTCCTCGACCAGGACGGCACCGTCCTCGAGGCCGCCTACTCGGCCGTTGCCTGGTGGGAGGACGACACGCTCTGCTTCCCACCGTCCGACCGTCCCCTCCTCCCGTCCGTCACCTCCCAACTCCTCCGCCGCGTCGCCACCACCCAAGGCACGCCCGTCTCCGAACACCCCATCACCCCAACCGACCTCCAGAACACCACCGAAGCCTGGCTGGTCAACGCTCTCCACGGCATCCGCCCCATCCACGCCTGGTCCGACTCCCCCATAGACCCCCTCCCCAACTCCCGCGCCCCCCACTGGCAATCCCACCTAGAAGCCCTCGCCCAACCCCTCTAGTGCCCTGCGTCGGAGATCCCTTGGCGCTTGCGGCGCCCAGGCACGCACCTCGCGGCGTTGGAGAAGCATCCACGATGCTCCGCATCGAGGACGCTTCTCCGCCTTGCGATGCACGCACCTGGACACCGCAATCACTCAAGGGATCTCCGACGCAGGGCACTAGGTCTGGTTCGCCGGCGGGTTGTTTGCTCGGTGACCGGCTAGAACCCGCCAGCGGTGACACAAGCCGCCAGCGATCTGCTGCTTGTTAAAGTGATATCACTTTGCTACCTTGGGGATATTCGAGAGGAGCTGGTGATGGCGGACGTGGATGTTGCGGTGGAGATGCCGAAGCCGAAGGTGACCGAGCGGGGGGCTTGGGAGGTCAACGGGTGGCCGATGGCTGGGTTGGCGTTCGTGCTGGTGGTGGGCGCTGTGGTGTTGTTCGTGATCGGCGTGAGCCAGGGCCAGGGCGTGCTGACCGTCGTCTCCGTGCTGATCTTCCTCGTCGGCCTGATCGTGGCCGCCGGGCTGACGCCGGTCTCGCCGGGGCGCGCCCGGGTGCTGCAGATCCTCGGCCGGTACGCCGGAACGCTGCGCACCGACGGTCTGCGCTGGGTGAACCCGATCTCCCAGCGGCGTGAGATCTCCACCCGGATCCGCAACCACGAGACAGCCGTTGCCAAGGTCAACGATTCCGACGGCAATCCGATCGAGATCGCCGCGGTGGTGGTCTGGCAGGTCGAGGACACCGCGCAGGCGATGTTCGAGGTGGACGACTTCGTCGAGTTCGTCGCGATCCAGACCGAGACCGCGGTCCGGCACATCGCCAACAGCTACCCGTACGACGTGCACTCCGACGAGGGCGGCCTGTCGCTGCGGGACAGCACCGACGAGATCACCGAGACGCTGTCGGCCGAGATCGCCGCGCGGGTGCAGGCGGCCGGGGTGCATGTGATCGAGTCGCGCATCACCCACCTCGCCTACGCGCCGGAGATCGCCCAGGCGATGCTGCGCCGTCAGCAGGCGGGCGCGGTCGTCGCGGCCCGGCAGCGGATCGTCGAGGGTGCGGTCGGCATGGTCGAGCTCGCCCTGGCCCGGCTGTCCGAGCACGAAGTGGTCGACCTCGACGAGGAGCGCAAGGCGACGATGGTCAGCAACCTGATGGTGGTGTTGTGCGGCGACCGGGATGCCCAACCGGTGGTCAACGCCGGCTCGCTCTACCAGTGAGCGGCCGCCGTGGCCGTCGAACGTAAGAAGATCCTGCTCCGGCTGGATCCTGTGGTGCATGACGCGCTGGCCCGGTGGGCGGCCGACGACCTGCGCAGCACCAACGCACAGATCGAGTACCTGCTCCGGCGGGCGCTGGCCGATGCCGGCCGGCTGCCGTCAGGTGTCGGCAAGATCCGCCGCCCGGGCCGTCCGGCCAAGGAGGAAGACCATGAGTAGAGCTGTGGTGACGCCGCTGCGGCGGCCCGCCCGGAGCGTCCCGAGCCGACGCCCGGCGCGTGCTCGGAAGACCGTTGCCCTCGGCAAGGCGAAGGCGCCGGATGCCTTGGCAGCAAGGCTTTTCCTGCTCGCCTACGACCCGATGAAGGGTCGCCTGACGAACACTTCGAAGCTCGGCAAGCTGCTCCGCGCGGCCGCGTTGGTCGACCTCCAGCTCGCCGGGAACCTTGCCGACGACAACGGTCGCGCCCGGCTGACGAAGGTGGCCGCGCCGGAGGATCAGGTCCTGGCGGGAATCCTCGCCGACATCGGCAGCCGTGGTCCGCGGAGGTGGAAGACCTGGGTCGACCGTCGGCAGCGCGCGATCGTCCGCGAGGTCCGCAGCGACCTGGAGCGTGCCTACCTGATCAGGGTCGAGCCGTACCGCGTCCTTGGTCTGTTCCCGCGCCATGGCATCACGCTCCGGCATCCGCTGATTAGGCGCCAGGTGCTGCAGAGTGCGACGGACACCCTCCGCCCGTCCCGGCTGGTCACACGCGTCGACCTCCGTGACGCTGCCGTTGTCGTGCTGGCCGCAACCGCGGATCTGCGCACGGTCGTCACCAAGGATCAGCGCAACCGCCACAAGGATCGGCTGGCGCAACTCGGTGTCCGGGTCGGGCCCGTCGTACCGGCGCTGAAGAAGTCTTTGCAGCAGTCGTCGTACGCGTCAGGCGGCTGACCCCATGAGGTGCTATGGTTCGTTACTCAAGTAACGAACCGGTGGACCGGGTGATGGCAGAGAGGGGGCCGTGGTGTTCGACGATCGGAGTCCGATCTATCTGCAGATTGCGGAGCAGATCAAGAACGACATCGTGACCGGCGCCCTCGCCGAGGACGAGCAGGTCATGTCGACCAACCAGTACGCCGCGTTCTACCGGATCAACCCGGCGACCGCGGCCAAGGGCTTCGCTCAACTGGTCGACGAGGGCGTGCTCTACAAGAAGCGCGGGATCGGGATGTTCGTCAGCCCGAACGCCCGCCTCCTGCTCCGCACCGGCCGCCAGGACTCGTTCTTCGCCGACGTGGTCGACCCGATGATCCGGGAGGCCAAGGCCATCGGCGTACCGCTCAAGGATGTCGTCCAGCACATCCGGAGGGAAGATCGTGTCTGGTGATCCGCGCCTACTGCGCGGCACTCGGCACGGCACCTCGCCGCACTGGAGCAAAGGCCACGATGCGCCGCATCGAGACCTTCACTCCAGCACGCCGATGCACCGCACCGAGCACCTGCTCGCTACGGCGCGGGACCACCAGACACGATCCACGGAGACGCCTGATGACCACCAGCACTCTTGAACAGACCGCGCTCGCGGTGCGGACCGAGAACCTGTCGGTCCGGTTCGGCGGCGTGCCGGCACTCGATCGGCTCGACCTGCGTCTGGCGCCCGGCACGATCCACGGTCTGCTCGGCCGCAACGGTTCCGGGAAGAGCACGCTCGCCGCGACCCTGGCCGGCTTCCGGCGCCCGGACGAGGGGCGGGTGCTGGTCGAGTCCGCCGACCTCGGCACGACGCAGGAGCCGTACGAGAACGCGGTCGTCACCAGCCGGGTCTGCCTGATCCGCGAGTCCGGTGACCTGGTCGACGCGGCGCCGGTGAAGCACGTGCTCGGGCTCGCGTCGAGCCTGCGTCCGTACTGGGACGACGACCTGGCCGGCGAGCTGCTGGATCGGTTCGAGGTGCCGACCGGCAAGAAGGTGAGCAAGCTCTCCCGCGGTAAGAAGTCCGCCCTCGGAGTCGTGCTCGGGCTGGCCAGCCGGGCACCGCTGACGATCTTCGACGAGACCTACCTCGGCATGGACGTCCCGTCCCGCAACCTGTTCTACGACGTCCTGCTCGCCGACTACGCCGAGGTGCCGCGGACGATCGTGCTGTCGACGCATCTGGTCGCCGAGGTCAGCCCGCTGCTCGAGGAGGTCGTGATCCTCGACAACGGCCGTCTCGTCACCCAGTCGCCGGTCGACGCGCTCCGCGGCCGTGGCGCCTCGATCGTCGGACCGGCCGCCGCGGTGGACGACTTCACCGCCGGGTTCACCGTGCTGGCGGAGGAGAAGCTCGGCGGCACCAAGTCCACCACCGTGCTCGGCGATCTCGATCCAGCGCTGCTCGCCCAGGCGAGGCAAGCCGGCCTGGAGGTCGGCCCGGTCGGCCTGCAGGACCTCTTCGTGCACCTCACCGCCCCGACCCCTGGAGCTCGTTCATGAGTACCGCAGTCGACAACCGGACCGAGGACGCGCAGCGGGTTGCTGTCGCCACGTCGATGCCGCGCGGTGTCACGTCGTGGTACCGGCTGCGGCAGGTCCTGTACGCGATGCTGATCGGCTCCCGGCCGATGATCGGCGGGTACTGGGCCATCATGGTGGTCGTCTTCGCGGTGGGCGGGTTCATCGTCCAGACCGGCTCCGGCGGGACCGGGTTCAGCATGTGGGACTACGGCACCCAGTCGCCCAAGTACTTCTCGGTGGCGGTCGGCATCATGATGGCGCCGGCGTACCTGAAACTGATGGTCGCGCAGGGCGTCACCCGACGGATGTTTTCCGTTGCCGGGGGCATCTTCCTGGTCGGGGCCGCGGCGGGGACCGCGGTGTTGTGGGTGCTGGTCTACCAGGTCGAACGGGTGATCTACGACTGGCAGGGCTGGGCCCAGGCGATGGAGAACCGGCATCTTTTCACCAGTACCTCGCAGATCGGCATGATCTTCACCGAGTTCTTCCTGCTGATCGTCGCGCATGAGGTGGCGGGCTGGTTGCTCGGCATCACGTTCTACCGGCTCGGCTTCTGGCGCGGAGTACTGCTGCTGCCGCTGTCCGTGCTGCCGGCCGCGGCGACCGAGTTCCTCCTGGTCGCCCAGTGGCTGGCCGAGCCGCTGTCGCGGCTGGGCTACGATCGTCCACCACTGGCAGTCGCCGTACCGGCCGTCGCCGTGGTCACCGCGCTCGGTTTGTACGCCGGGTATCTGCTGCTGCGACCGATGGCGCTGAAGCCGGCCAAGGGTTGAACGAACGACCGATGTTATGCACAGGGGGTGTGTATAAGTTGGACGATATCTGTGGACGGTTGCCGGGTCGCTGTGGAGAACAGGTGGCAGGTTGAGAAGTGGCGCAAACTGTTGGCAGGAAGGGGTTGTGCGACCCTGGCCGACGGCGGTAGAAATGTCGACACGCTGTTTCTGCAAAGGAGCGGCGGGTCGAGCGAAAACCGAGGCCCCTCGCGGTGGGGATCCCCACTGAGGTAGACCGGTGACGGGGTCTGCCGGTCCTACGGACTCGTTCGGGAGGCTGGAGACGTCACCTTCCTTCAGCTAATGCGGGGCCCCTCCGACTCATACTCGGAGGGGCTCCGCTTCACGTTCGGCACGCCGTCTAACGGCACTCGCAGGTGCCGAAAACAGACACAAGAAAGCCGGCCGGCGCACAGAACGGTTGTGCGCCGGCCGGCGATCCGGGGTCGTGCCCGCCTCGGCCACGACCCCGGAGTCAGCGGGTCAGGAGAGCGTGATCTTCAGCGCCGAGGACGAGCCCCGGGTCGCTACCTGCACCTCCACTCCACGCGTCGTGGTGACGAGCTTGTACTGCGCCTTGTGGCCGTCGAGCGAAACGCTCTTCACACTCGCACCGGCCGGTAGTACGGCCCCGATCGTGAAGGTTGCCCCGACCCCCTTCACCTTGACATCGGTCCGCAATTCCTTGCCTGTAAGGCGTGCGGAGACATCGACCGAACCGCGGCCGAGCTGGATGTTGCTCCCGGCCACCTTCTGCTGGCCCTCCGGAAGCTGCGGCACGATCGAGACCCGGCCGTGGCCGAGGTCCGGGTCCACACCGAGCTGCTGGTGCACGACCGGCCACAGTACGCCGTACGTGCCCCACGCCTGCAGTGCCATCGAGCGGTCGTAGAACGGCCGGCCGATGTTCGCCGGCGAGTCGGGCGACGGCGCGATCTCCGGCATCGCACCCGGCGTCTCCCACACGTTCGGGTCGAGCTGGATGCGGGCGTTGCCGGTGGTGTAGACCTGCTGCTGGTCGGTGCCGAGACGACCGTAGTTGCCTTCCGCAACGGCCATGATCGACGTGTTCAGCGAGAAGATGCTGCGCTCGCTCTTCACCTGCGAGACGACCGGGTCACACGAGGCACCCGGGTTGCCGGCCGGATCCGAGGTCGGTCCGGTGCCGGTGTGGAAGAGGCCGAATTCGCCTGTGTAGCAAGGCTTCTCGCGCTGGTCGAGCGCGATGTTCGCGTGCTCTGCAGAAGCCAGCGGGGATACCGGCTTTCCGGGCCGGACCAGCTCGGCCTCCATCGGAGTGACACCGATCCAGTGCCGCTGGAAGATCGGTGTGTTGTCGTTCGCGGGGTTGGCCGGGTCGTCGACGGAGTCGGCGTACCCCATCGCCTGTGGGACCCACCACTGGGACTCGAACCGCGACTCGAGGTCGTTCGCGCGAGTCGTTGCCCACTGCTGGACCTTGCTGTCGTGCTTGGACGCCGCCAGGTCGGCGAGGTCGCGCAGACCACGGGCGAGATAGACCGTGCTGTCGAGTTTCTCCACGCCCATACCGGCGCGTTCGACGTTCGCGAGACCCTCGGGCCAGCCGTCGCTGTCCTTGTCGAGTTCGCGGTAGACGTACTGCAGGTTGCGGACGCTGAAGTCGTACATGTCGTCGCGGAACCGGTCGTCGCCGGTCCACCGCCACAGCAGTGCGACGATGCTCGGGAACTTCACCGTCTCATCGGTGTTGCCCGCGCTCTGGTTCGAACCGAAGTACACGTCGCCGGTCGGGACGACCTCGTGCGCGACCTTGCCGCTGCGGTCGTTGAGGATGTCGCTGACGTCCCGCAAGGCCTTGAGGTGGTCCTTCACCGTGCTGAACTGACCGGCCGCGACTGCGGCGTACGCCGTGTACTCGCCGTCGGTTGCGAACAGCCATGGATAGTCCGGGAAGCCTGCACCGAACCAGCGTGCGGTGCCGACCGTGCCGGCCGGTGCCGGGTAGTCCTTGCCCTCGTTGACATCGCGGATGCGCAGGTTGCGTGCCTCCTGTACGGAGTCGGCGAGGTTCTGCTTGCTCCATTCGACGCTCTGCTGCAGCAGCGGATCACCAGGCAGCTCCACCGCTGACATGCTGTCGACCTGCCGCCGCTCGTCAGCCTTTGCCTTCAGCAACTTGTCCGGGTTGCTCAACGCCTTGCTGTACTCGCGCTGTGCGGAGGACACGCCGGTGTCGGATCCGGCCACCGCGAACCAGACGGTCTTCTCCTTGCCCGGTGCGAGCTGTACGTCGTACGTCAGCCGGCCGCCGGTGCCCTTCCCGACCAGCGAGTCGTCACACCGTGCGGGCGTCAATCCGTCGGCCGCGCAGATCACGGCGGGGTCCTGCGGGCCGCGGTGGTCCGGACCAAGTGCGTGGCCCGTCGGACGCAGGGACGATCCGACGAACGCGGCGTAGTCGTGCGCGGTCGCGTTCGGGTACGACGGCGTGCCCTGCTCGCGGAACCGCAGCGAGCCGTCGGTGTACGCACCGGTGTCCGGGAGGTTGGCGTCGGCCGCACCCGGGGTCGTCCAGCCCCACGGGTAGGACTGCATCAGCTCGGAGTGCGCGTCCACATCGAGCTTGACGGTCTTCGCCGTACCGGATTTGAAGGTCAGTCCGACCAGCGTGGCGCGGATGCCGTCGGGTACGAAGTCGGTCCGGCGGACGTTCACGTCACCGGAGTAGTCGATCCGGCTGTAGCCGTGACCGCTGGTGTACTTCGCGGCGGTCACGTCCTTGCCGAGCCAGGCGCCGTCGAGGCCGAACCACAACCCGTCGAGCATCTTGATCGGCTGGGTCCAGAAGCCACCCATCTCACCGCGGATGTGCCAGCCGGTGGCCGGGTAGAGGCCGGTCTCGTCGCCCATCGCGTAGGCGCGATCGCCGACAACGAGCGACCGGCGGTCTGCCAGCCGAGTCGATTCGGACAGCTCCGACGGTACGACGCTCTGCGGTGAGCCGCCGGTGCTGCGGGGTGCTGAGCCGGCGGTCGCGGAGGCGGTGCCGGCGAGGACTGTTGCAGCGGCCAGCAGGGCGACGCCGACGGTACGGCGTCTGACCCGGCGTGGTGGGGCGGTGCTGCGTCGGACGGTCGGGCGGGGACTCATGGCGGTTCCTCCTTCTCGCGGCGCGGTTGGGCGCGCCGCATCAGCCAGGGGCTGAGCTGCCCCTGATCACCAGTTCGGGGTGCAGTAGGCGTTCGGTCGACGCGTCCGGCGGGCCGTCCGGGTCGGTGAGGATGGAGATCAGTTCGGCCGCGATGTCGTCCATCGGTTGTCGCAGACTGGTCAGGCCGGGGGAGACCACGTCGGCCAGCGGCGAGTCGTCGAAGCCGGTGACGCCGACGTCCACGCCGGGGGTGAGGCCGCGGTGGCCGAGTTCACGGAGCGCGCCGAGGGCGAGAATGTCGCTCAAGGCAACGATTCCGTCGAGGAACGGATCGGCGTCGAGCAGCTCGGCGGTGGCCCGGGCGCCTTCGGCGATGCTGTCCTCGCGGCAGCGGACGGACAGGCCCGAGGTGGGCAGTCCCAGCTCCTTGCAGGCCTTGCGCCAGCCGCCGAGTCGGTCCTCGGCCAGCCCGGACGACTTCGGCCAGCTGAGAAACGCGATCCGGCGGCGCCCTGCGTCGTGCAGGTGCCGGACCGCCATTGCGGAGCCGGCCGCGCCGTCGACGTCGACCCACGGCCCGGGCTGCGTGGTCTCCTTCCAGACTCGGCCGAAGGAGATGAACGGGATCTTCTGCTCCTTCAGCCAGCCATGCCGCGGATCGTGCGTCTCGGTCTGCGACAGCACGAACCCGTCGACGAGCCGGCGCGCGTGCAGGTCGTCGTACACCGGCATGCCGTCGACGCCGGGTGGGGCGGTGAACAGCAGGATGTGGCGGCCGGTGCGCTCGGCCGCGGCGCAGAGTGCGTGCAGGAACTGGTCCATCACCAGATGGGTCTGGTTCGGCCAGTTGGGAACGCAGTAGCCGATCAGCTCGACCGCGCTCGTTCGTAGACTGCGGGCGTTACGGTTGGGCCGGTAGTTGAGCAGTTCGATCGACCGGTTGACCCGCTCGAGGGTGTCCGGCCGCAGCCGGTGCGGGGCGTTCAGCGCGTTCGACACGGTCTGCACGGAGACCTCCGCGTGCGCAGCGACCTGCTTCAACGTAGCCACGAAGACCTCCCACCGATGTTTTGAACGTTAAAAACATCGGCAGTCTCCCGCGCACCCTCGGCCGTGTCAACGGCTCAGAGCACTGGTGGACGCTGCGTGACAATCGCCAGCGTCTCGTCCGCCGGGAGAGGCGGGATCCAGCGGCCCCACCAGGTCGCCCCAGCGGCCGCGAAAGCCGCGGGGTCGCCGCCGCTGACCTTCATCTCGAACCCGTCGCTCGAGCCGCGCTCGGCCTTGACTTCCGCGAGCAGTCTGCGGACGTCGTCAGGCGTGATCTGCTGCGGTGCGGACGTGCTGCCCTTGTACGCACAGCTCCCGTCCCACCGTCGGATCCGCCGACGGACGGCGGGCACCAGCATGTCCCCGCCGATCCAGATCGGGATGCGCGGTGCCTGCACCGGCCGTGCGGTGAGCTGCACGTCATCGAGCCGGTAGTGCTTGCCGGCAAAGGTGACCGGCCCGCCGCTCCACAACCGGTCGATCACTGTGAGGCCTTCGTCCAGCATCTCCGCGAGCTGCCTCGGCTGGGTGGGCTCACCGACGCGGCCCAGGAACGGATCGCCCGGATCGCCGATCCCCACACCCAGCACGAACCGCCCGCCGGACAGGTGATCCAGCGCCACTGCCTCGGCCGCGACCTTCCAGGGCCGCCGCCGAGGCAGTGGTGTGACCGTCGTACCGATCGTGATCCGTGAGGTAGCCGTCGCCATCGCGGCCAGGCAGATCCAGGGGTCGTACGTCGGCTCGGTCGCGTCCCCCTGGTAGACGAGGTAGTCCTCCAGGAACAACGCGTCCCAGCCGGAGTCCTCGACGGCTCGCGCGAGGTCCGCGAGACCGCGTGGATCCCGTCCAGGCCCGACTGCGCCGACCGTCACCGAGAATCGCATGCCGGTGACGCTAGCCGGGGCCACCGACAGATCAGGCCGCGTAACCGCCGTCGATGGTCAGCTCCGCGCCGCTGACGTACGCCGCGTGCGGGCCGGCCAGGTAGGTGATGGCCGCCGCGACCTCGGCCGTCGTACCGAACCTCTCGAGCGCCACGAAGGCGGCCTGAGGCTCGGCGAACGGTCCGTCCGCCGGGTTCATGTCGGTGTCGATCGGTCCGGGCTGGACGACGTTCGACGTGATGCCGCGCGGTCCGAGCTCGCGGGCGAGGCCCTTGCTCAGACCGACCAACGCGGCCTTGCTCATCCCATAGAGAGTCATCCCAGGAAGGGCCGTCCGGGCCGCGACACAGCTGCCCAGGTGGATCACCCGTCCGCCATCGGACAGTCGCGGTACGGCGGCCTGCGTGGCGGCGTACACACCTCGGACGTTGACCGCGAGTACGTGGTCGACGTCAGCCAGGGTGAGGTCGGTGATCGGACCGACCGCCCCGACGCCCGCGTTGTTGACCAGGATGTCGAGGCCACCGAGTTGATCCGCGGCCCGCTGCACGCCGTCGGCCACGGCTACCGCGTCCGCGGCGTCGACCTCGAACGCGAACCCCCGCCGCCCGAGGTCCTCGATCTTCTTCACCACCTCCGCCGCGGCATCCGCGGAGCGGTGGTACGTCACCGCGACATCCGCTCCACTCGCTGCCAAGGCGATCGCGGTCGCCGCGCCGATCCCGCGGCTTCCGCCCGTCACCAATGCCTTCTTGCCAACCAGTTCGTTCATGCCTCCAGTCCAGCGGGCCATCCGGTGCGGATCTGGCGGAAATCCGACCCGAGATCCTCGCGTCGTTTTTCCGCGATACCTCGATGGCGCAAATTCGCTAGCGACTGTCGGTGCGGCCAGGGATGCTGGAGCACGTGTACGAATGCAGGGAGCGATGCATCCGCGCGGTCCAGTCCAAGGACGCCCGGTTCGACGGGTGGTTCTTCACCGCGGTGCTGACCACCAAGATCTACTGCCGGCCGAGTTGCCCGGTGGTGCCGCCCAAGGTCGAGAACATGCGGTTCTACCCGAGTGCGGCGGCCGCTCAGCAGGCCGGGTTCCGGGCCTGCAAGCGCTGCCGACCGGATGCGAGCCCGGGTTC
Source organism: Kribbella pittospori (assembly GCF_004331465.1). Lineage (GTDB taxonomy): Bacteria > Actinomycetota > Actinomycetes > Propionibacteriales > Kribbellaceae > Kribbella > Kribbella pittospori. The sequence continues at coordinate 32,550 of NZ_SJKB01000008.1, read as the reverse complement.
ACCGGAGTGGAACGACCGGGCTGACCTGGTCGCCCGCGCGATGCGGCTGATCGCCGATGGTGTCGTCGACCGCGACGGCGTACCGGGCCTGGCCACTCACCTCGGCTACAGCGTCCGCCAGGTCCAGCGTCAGCTGCACGCCGAGCTCGGCGCCGGTCCGCTCGCACTGGCGCGCGCCCAGCGTGCGCAGACCGCGCGCCTGCTGATCGAGACCAGCGAGCTGCAGATGGCTGATGTCGCGTTTGCGGCCGGATTCTCCAGTGTGCGGACGTTCAACGAGACCGTGCAGGAGGTGTTCGCGCTCTCGCCGACCGAGCTGCGTCGCCAGGCCCGGCGCGGTACGGCGACCGTTGCCCCAGGCACCATCTCGCTGCGGCTGCCGTTCCGTGCGCCGCTGACGCCGGACAACCTGTTCGGTCATCTGATCGCAACCGGCGTGCCGGGCGTCGAGGAGTGGCGCGACGGTCACTATCGCCGCACGCTCAGGCTTCCGCATGGCCATGGCGTTGTCGCGCTGAAGCCGATGCCCGATCACATCGCCTGCCAGTTGTCGCTCACTGACCAGCGCGACCTGGCGATCGCGATCAGCCGCTGCCGCCGGATGCTCGACCTCGACGCCGACCCGATCGCGGTCGACGACCTGCTCGAGACCGATCCCGTGCTCGCGCCGCTGATCGCAAAGGCGCCTGGTCGCCGGGTCCCGCACACCGTCGACGGTGAGGAGTTCGCCGTACGGGCGGTGCTCGGGCAGCAGGTGTCGACGGCGGCCGCGCGGACCCACGCGCATCGGTTGGTGGTGCAGCACGGCGATCCGATCGAGGACGCGGGCGGCGGGCTGACGCATCTGTTCCCGACGATGCAGGCGCTGGCCGGGCTCGATCCAGAATCGCTGGCCTTCCCGAAGTCCCGCCGTACGACGCTCACTACGCTGATCGGCACGCTCGCCGCCGGTGAGATCGATCTCGGCGCCGGTGCCGACTGGGACAAGGCGCGCGAGCAGCTGACCGCGCTGCCGGGGATCGGTCCGTGGACGGTCGAGTCGATCGCGATGCGGGCGCTCGGTGATCCGGATGCCTTTGTGGCCAGCGATCTGGGCATCCGGTACGCCGCCCGCGACCTGGGGTTGCCCGAGGCCCCCAAACTCCTGATCGACCACGCGCGCGCGTGGCGGCCGTGGCGTGCCTACGCGGTGCAGTACCTGTGGGCGACCGGCGACCACGCGATCAACAAGATCCCGGAACCGACCTCGACGGAGAGAGCATGACCGAGCTGACCACCGACCGCCTGCTGCTGCGCCAATGGCGTGACCGCGACCGCGAGCCGTTCGCAGTGCTGAACGCGGACCCGGCGGTGATGGAGCACTTCCCGGCACCGCAGACGCGCGAGCAGAGCGACGCGCTCATCGACCGGAACATCCCCGAGATCGAGGGACGTGGCTGGGGCCTGTGGGCGTTGGAGGTGCGCGAGACCGGCGAGTTCATCGGGTTCACCGGGCTGTCGGTGCCGAGTTTCGAGGCGCACTTCATGCCGGCCGTCGAGATCGGCTGGCGGCTCGCGAAGGGGGCCTGGGGCAACGGTTATGCCAGCGAAGCAGCCCGGGCGGCGCTGGCCCACGGCTTCGGCCCGGCCGGTCTGGACGAGATCGTGTCTTTCACCGCGACCCCCAACGTGAAGTCGCAGCGGGTGATGCAGCGGATCGGCATGACGCACGACGAGGCAGGGGACTTCGACCACGTCCGTCTGCCCGCCGGGCACCGGCTGCAGCGGCATGTTCTCTACCGGATCAACCGCGCCCAGTGGGAGGCGTCGCAGTGACGTACGCCGTCGTGGACAGCCCGCTCGGCCCGCTCACCCTGGTGGAGAGCGACGCCGGCGAGTTGGCCGGGCTGTACATGGTCGAGCACCGGCATCGCCCGCCGATGGAGATCTTCGGCAAGCGCGACGACTCGGTGCTGCCCGCGGTTGCCGAGCAACTCACGGAGTACTTCGAGCACGGGCGGACGGCGTTCGACGTACCACTGCACTTGGCCGGGACGCCGTTCCAGCAGCGGGTTTGGACGGCGCTCCAGGACATCCCGTACGGCGAGACCACGACGTACGGCGAGCTCGCGGCGATCCTCGGACTCGTGCCGGGGGCGTCGCGGGCGGTCGGGCTCGCGAACGGGAAGAACCCGATCAGCATCATCGTCCCGTGTCACCGCGTGGTCGGCTCGACCGGCAGCCTGACCGGGTACGGCGGCGGCCTCGAACGCAAGCAGGCGCTGCTGGACCACGAGCGAGGCGACGCACTCTTCTGAGATAAGTGCTCAGTCGGTGAGCACTTATCGGGCGCATGCTCGGTGGTATGAACGATGACGCGGCCCTGAACTGTTCGGGTGTGAAGGAATGGCGCACCTGGTTGGCGACGAACGGGCGGAGCGAGCGGTCCGTCTGGCTGGTCGTTCACCGGGATGCGGCCGGCGTGAACCTGGCGGATGCGGTCGAGCATGCCTTGTGTTTCGGGTGGATCGACAGCAAGACGATCAAGCGCGACAACCGGACGACGTACCAGTGCTTCACACCGCGGAACCCGCGCAGTACGTGGAGCAAGGTCAACCGCGAGCGGGTACGGCGGTTGACTACGGCCGACCTGATGGCGCCGGCGGGTCAGGAGCTCTCGTTGACCTCGCTCGGCGGACGGGCACCTGGGATCTGCTCGCCGACGCGCAGAACCTGATCGTCCCCGCGGATCTCCGCGCCGCGCTCGCCCGCAACCCGTTGGCGGACCAGCATTTCCACGCGTTTTCGCCGTCCTGCCGCCGAGCGATCCTCGAGTGGATCACCCTCGCCAAGCGCCCCGAAACGCGCGCCGGCCGCATCGCACAAACAGTTACCCAAGCAGCCCACAACCACCGCTCCCGCTGACCACCACCCCGCCCAGGCCGGTCCGCCCCACCCCGGGCCCCCGGGCCTGCCGCCCGCTCCGGCGCGCCCGCCCCACCCCGGGCGGCCCCCGGGCCAGGCCACCCCACTCCGACCCGACCCTGGCCCGGCCGCTCCACCCTGGCCCCGGCCGCTCCACCCGGCCCCGGCCGCCCCACCGCGGGCTGCTCCAAGTCCGGCCGCCTCTGCGGGGTCAGCCCAAGAGGTGGTGGGTTGGCCCGTCGGATTCCGGTGTGCCAACCCACCATCTGCTGGGCTGACCCAGCAGACGGTCGGCGGCAGCGGGAGGTGGGGGCTAGGTGGGGGTGTTGGCGGGGTTGTCGAGACGTTCGGCGGCCGGGGCTTTGGCGGGAGGTTTGCGGGTGGTGAGGCGGCGGGCGAGGGGTTCGGTGTAGCGGGCTGCGATCGGGCCGAGGATGACGAGGATCAGGACGTACGCCGTCGCCAGCGGGCCGAGCTTGGGTTCGACGCCGACCGCGAGACCCGCGATCACGATCGAGAACTCGCCCCGGGCGACCAGCGTTCCGCCGGCGCGCCAGCGGCCTGCCGATCCCACACCGGCTCGGCGCGCGGCGTACCAACCGGTGAAGATCTTCGTGAGCGCGGTGAACAGCGCAAGCGCGAGGGCGATCGCGAGCACCGGCGGGATCTTCGCCGGGTCCGTGCTCAGCCCGAAGAACACGAAGAAGACCGCGGCGAACAGATCCCGCAGCGGACTGAGCAGGTTCCGCGCACCGTGCGCCACCTCGCCCGACAGCGCGATCCCGACCAGGAACGCACCAACCGCCGCCGACACCTGCAGCTTCTGCGCGATGCCTGCGACCAGCAACGTCAGCCCGAGTACGACGAGCAGCAGCATCTCCGGGTTGTCCGATGACACCGCCCGGCTGATCACCCGGCCGTAGCGCAGCGCGAGGAAGAGCACAATGCTGACAGTGCCGAGTGAGATCAGCAGCGTCATGCTGCCGCCGGCCAGTCCGACACCCGCGAGCAGCGCGGTCAGGATCGGCAGATAGACCGCCATCGAGAGATCCTCGAGGACCAGAATCCCCAGCACCACAGGGGTTTCACGGTTGCCGAGACGGCCGAGGTCGCCGACCACCTTCGCAATCACGCCGGACGACGAGATCCAGGTGACACCGGCCAGCGCTACCGCGGCGGTCGGCCCCCACCCGAGCAGCAGCGCCACCGCCGCACCCGGAATCGCGTTCAGCAAGAAGTCGACCGCGCCGGAGACGTACTGCGTCTTGAGCGTGCCGACCAGGTCCGATGCGGTGTACTCCAGGCCGAGCAGCAACAGCAGCAGGATGACGCCGATCTCGGCGCCGGTGGCAACGAACTCCTCGCTGGCCGCCAGCGGCAGCAGACCGCCGTGCCCGAAGGCGAGACCGGCCAGCAGGTACAGCGGGATCGGTGAGAATCCGAGCCGGCCGGCGATCCGGCCGAGGATGCCGAGGGCCAGGATGACAGCGCCCAGCTCGATCAGCAGGGCGGTGAGGTTCTCGTGCATCTCACCCTCCCGCGATCAGGTCCGCGACGGCGTCCACGCCTTCGCGGGTGCCGACCACGACGAGGGTGTCGCCGATCGCGAAGCGGAAGTCCGGGGTCGGTGACGGGGTCGCTCCGGTCCGCCGCAGGACGGCGACGATCGACGCGCCGGTGCGGCTGCGGGCCTGGGTGTCACCCAACGTGCGGCCGCCGTACGGCGACTTGGCCGTGATCGGGATGTGCTCGGTGACGAGGTCGATCTCGATCTCGCCACGGACCGGGTCGAGCGGCTCGGGGATCAGGAGCTGGGCGAGCGCGGACGCCTCACCGGGGTCGAGCGGGACCGAGTCTTTGCAGTTGTCGTCGTCCTCGGGATCGTGGAAGCCGAGGAACTTCCGCCCGTCGTTGTGCACCACCACGGAGACGTGCTTGCCGCCTTCGGTGATCAGGTCGTACCGGGTGCCGATCCCGGGCAACGTCGTCTTGGTCGGGCGGGCCTGCTGGTCCATGATGCTCCGATCCGCGATAGCTGGCGTCTGCAGCCATTGTCCCAAACCCCGAAACCCCTGTTCGGTACCTGACTGTGACGTTGCCCCTACCCCCTTCCGTCTTTCTTCCTCCCCTCAGTCCGGTGCAACCGGCACTGTGATCTTTCATGCACCCAGGTGCACTGCAACGAGTTGCATAGGTAAGGTGCCGGACATGGCGTTGGAGCACGCGATTCTGGTCTCACTGACCGAGCGGGCCGGGTCGGGATACGAACTGGCCCGGCGGTTCGACCGGTCGATCGGGTACTTCTGGCCGGCCACCCACCAGCAGATCTACCGCGTGCTGCGCCGGATGGAGGAAGCCGGCTGGGTGAAGCACACCGAGATCGCGCAGGAGGGTCGCCCGGACAAGAAGATCTACCGCGTATCCGCAGCCGGTCGCGCCGAGCTCTCCCGCTGGCTGGTGACGCCGGACGATCCCGCCGTACTGCGGGACAGTCTGGGCGTGAAACTGCGCGGTGCGTCACTCACTGCGCCGGGCCTGGTGCGGCAGGAGGTCGAGCGGCATCGGGCCGAGCATGCGACCCGGCTCGAGCTGTACCGGGGAATCGAGCACCGGGACTTCCCGAAACCGACCAAGCTGCACGGGCGCGACCTGCATCAGTACCTGGTCCTCCGGGGCGGGATCCGGGCCGAGGAGTCGTTCGTGGCCTGGTGTGACGAAGTGATCGACGCACTGCGGAAGGACAAGTCATGACCGCGTATCCGCATCTGCTGGAGCCGCTCGACCTCGGTCACGTCGTACTGCCGAACCGGGTGATCATGGGGTCGATGCACACCGGCCTCGAGGACCGGTTGAAGGACCTGCCGAAACTGGCGGCGTACTTCGCCGAGCGCGCACGCGGCGGCGTCGGCCTGATGGTGACCGGCGGCTACGCCCCGAACCGCACCGGCTGGCTCACCCCGTTCGGCTCCCTGCTCACGAGCCGTCGCCAAGCGCGGAAGCATCGCCTCCTCACTGACGCCGTGCATGCCGAGGGCGGCCGGATCGCCCTGCAGATCCTCCATGCCGGCCGGTATGCGTACCACCCGTTCAGCGTCTCCGCCTCCGCACTCAAAGCACCGATCAACCCCTTCAAGCCGCGCGCCCTGTCCGATCGCGGCGTCCGCCGACAGATCAAGGCGTACGTCGACTGTGCGGCGCTGGCCCGTGAGGCGGGGTACGACGGCGTCGAGATCATGGGGTCCGAGGGCTACTTCATCAACCAGTTCCTGTCCGAGCGCACCAACCAGCGGACAGATCGGTGGGGCGGCAGCCCGGAGAACCGGCGCCGGCTCGCGGTCGAGATCGTCCGCCGCACCCGCGAACGCGTCGGTGCCGACTTCCTGATCATCTACCGGCTGTCGATGGCGGACCTGGTCGAAGGCGGCCAGAGCTGGGACGAGGTCGTTGCGCTGGGCAAGGAGATCGAGGCGGCCGGTGCGTCGATCATCAACACCGGCATCGGCTGGCACGAGGCGCGCGTGCCGACCATCGTCACTTCCGTGCCGCGCGCCGCCTTCACGAGCGTGACCGCGGCGTTCACGCCGCACGTCACCATCCCGGTGGTCACCTCGAACCGGATCAACCTCCCGCAGGTCGCTGAAGAGGTGCTCGCTCGCGGCGACGCCGACCTGATCAGTATGGCGAGGCCGTTCCTGGCCGACCCGGAGTGGGTGCTGAAGGCAACGACTGACCGGGCCGACGAGATCAACGTCTGTATCGCCTGCAATCAGGCCTGCTTGGACCATGTGTTCGCCAAGCGGAAGGCGAGCTGCATGGTCAACCCCAGGGCCGCCCGCGAGACCGAGCTCCAGTTGCTGCCGACCCGTCGTACCAAGGCCATCGCGGTCGTCGGTGCCGGGCCGGCCGGGCTGGCCGCGGCGGTGACGGCGGCCGAGCGTGGGCACCGGGTCGAGCTGTTCGAGGCCGATGATGAGATCGGTGGGCAGTTCGGGATCGCGCGGCGGATCCCTGGCAAGGAGGAGTTCGCCGAGACGATCCGCTACTACCGGCGGCGAATCGAGCTCACCGGCGTGAAGCTGCATCTCGGCCGGCGCGCGACCGTCGAGGACCTGGCCGGCTTCGACGAGGTCATCCTCGCGACCGGCGTCGTGCCGCGGGTCCCGGCCATCCCCGGCATCGACCACCCGAAGGTGCTCTCATACGTCGATGTCGTCCGCGACGGAAAGCCTGTCGGGGCGTCAGTCGCGGTCATCGGCGCGGGCGGGATCGGGGTGGATGTCAGCGAGTTCCTGACCACTGAGTCCTCGCCTGCGCTCGACCTCGACGCGTGGAGGTCGGAGTGGGGCGTCGCCGATCCGACCGTCGCGCGCGGCGGACTGACCACGCCGAAGCCGGAGCTCTCACCGCGACAGGTGTATCTGCTGCAGCGCAAGGCCGGGAAGATCGGTGCGGGTCTCGGGAAGACCACCGGGTGGGTCCACCGCGCAGCTCTGAAGAACAAGCAGGTTGAGCAACTCCGCGGGGTGAACTACGAACGCATCGACGACGAAGGTCTTCACCTGACCTTCGGCCCGCAACGCGAGAAGGCTCGCGTGCTCGCTGTCGACACGATCGTCGTCTGCGCCGGTCAGGAGCCGGTCCGCGACCTGGCCGAGGGGCTCGTGGCCACCGGTCGCCCCGTCCACGTCATCGGTGGCGCCGACGTCGCCGTCGAACTCGACGCCAAGCGTGCCATCGACCAGGCCACCCGCCTCGCCCTCACCCTCTAGGTGACACACGACAGTGGGCCGGACACCGAGTGGTGTCCGGCCACCTGTGGGGGTGCGCCGTCAGAGACAGCGCACGGCCTTCTTGCCGTCGGGCGCGATGGCGAACCAGACGTTGCCCATGCCGTAGCCGGCGGTCTGGCCGAGCTTCTTGTCCTTGTGGAAGTAGTACAGCGGCCAGCCGTTCAGCGTGACCTGCTTGCCTTCCGGCCGGTCGATCGTGCCGACCGACGCGCGGTTGATCTTCGAGCTCAGGACCTTGACGCCCTTCTTGCCCGCCAGCACCGGCTCCCACTTCTTCGTGCACTCACCCGTGCAGCTCGTCCGCGACGGGTGGTTGGAGTCGTTGTCGAAGCGGTAGATCGTCCGCCCGGCCTCGTTGGTGACGAACGGCATGAACCCGTCGACCACGTTGACCGTCAACGTCTGCACATCCTTCTGCACCGGCGCGGTCGTCTCGGTCGGCTTGGTCGACTTCGCCTTGCCACCCTCGGGGTTGACCGCGAACCAGAGTCCGCGCAGTCCTTGACCGGCGAGCTCGCCCAGCCTCAGGTCGTTCTTGAAGTAGTACAGCGGCCAGCCTTTCAGCGTGACCTGCTGGCCTTCCGGGCGGTCGAGCGTGCCGAACAGACGCTCGTCGATGCCGCCGCCTTCAACCACCACACCGGACCCTGCCAGCACCGGCTCCCACGACTTCAGGCAGTCGCCGCCGCAGTTGGACTGCGACGGATTCGCCGAGTCGTTGTCGAACCTGTACACGGTCCGCCCGGTCGCACTGGTCACGATGGGCGTCAGTCCCAGTACCTGCGAGACCTTCAGCACCTTCTGTTCCTGGTCGCCGTCCTGGCTGATGCCTTGGGCACCATTTGCCGGTTTCTGGTTGTTCTGCTGGGGTTCTTGGGTGGTCGACGTGCTGCCGGCCGAGGGCTTGTCGTCCGTGAACGCGCCGTAGATCGGCGACTCGCAGGCCGACAGCGACACGACGGCAGCAAGGGCGGTCAACGTCGCGGCGAGGTGCTTCTTCATCAGATCCTCCGAACCGTAAGGCGTTTGTTGTCTGTCTGTGTCACGGCGGAACACGTGCGCTCTGCAGGATCGGTTCACCACGAGCCGAAGAATGTTGGTCACGCACTCAACCAACTAGTTGCCTGGGGCCCTTATCTAGATGCGACGGCGAGTGTGACGGCGCACTAGGGCGCCACCCCCGAGTGCCCTAGTGCGCGCTGGCCCAGGCGGTTCAACCCAGTGCACTGTGTACGGCGTACGCGCACTAGCCAACGAGAGGGTGGACGAGATGACCAAGACTGTGCTGATCTCCGGTGCTGGGATCGCAGGCCCGGCGCTGGCGTACTGGCTGCACCGGCAGGGATTCACGCCGACGATCGTCGAGATCGCGCCGGGTCCGCGGCCCGGCGGGCAGACCGTGGACCTCCGCGGGATCTCCAAGGTCGTCGCCGAGCGGATGGGCCTGATGCCGGCAGTTGAGGCACGTCAGCTGCACGAACGCGGTCTCGAGTACGTCCGGGCCACCGGGCGCACGGCGGCGGCGATGCCGGCCGACCTGCTCGACGGCGCCGGACCCGTTGCCGACATAGAGATCCTCCGCGGCGACCTGGCCCAGATCCTGTACGACGCGACTGTCGACAACGTCGAGTACCTGTATGGCGACTCGATCGCGGCACTCGGCGAGGACGCGACCGGCGTACTCGCTACCTTCACGAGCGGCACGCGGCGACGGTTCGATCTGGTCGTCGGGGCCGATGGGGTGCACTCGCGAGTCCGCCGGCTCGCGTTCGGGCCCGAGGAGGAGTTCGTGCAGCACCTCGGCGGCTACACGTCGTTCTTCACCGTCGAGGCGCCGGAGCCGCTGAACCATTGGATGAAGATCTACTCCGCACCCGGCGGGCGCTGGGTCGGGCTGCGGCCCGACCACGATCCGGGCGTCGCGAAGGCCCTGCTGAGCTTCCGTTCGCCGGTGATCAGCTACGACCGGCGTGATGTCGACGCGCAGAAGGCTCTGCTGGCGGAGCGGTTCGGCGGTCTCGGCTGGCACACCGAGCGCATCCTGGCCGGACTGCGCGACGCGGACGACTTCTACTTCGACAGCACCAGCCGGGTCGTCGTACCGCAGTGGTCACGCGGCCGGGTGGTTCTCGTCGGGGACGCCGGGTACTGCGGTTCGCCGCTCGCCGGGCACGGGACCGCGCTGTCACTCGTCGGCGCGTACGTCCTGGCCGGCGAACTCGCCGTCGCGGACGGTGATCACGCTCGCGCGTTCCCGGCGTACCAGTCCCGGATGCAGGCGTACGTCGACCAGCGGATGGAACTGCCGCCCGGCGGAATCACGATGGCGATGCCGATGACTGCCCTCGGGATCCGGCTGCGGGACGCCTCGATCCGGCTGACGATGTCCCGGCTGTTCGCCGGCCTGCTGGCGAAGCTGGCCGTCGCCAAGCCCGACGCGATCGAGCTGCCCGACTATTCAGTCGAAGGGGGAGATCCAGTCGGGATTGCGGCCGAGGAGGCCGAGTAGCTGGTCGAGGTCGGAGGCGTCGCCCGGGACCTTGACGCTGCGCTCGAAGGCGAGACCCGGGCCGCGGGCGACGTCGGTGTCGGGGATCCGGCGGGCCAGGCCGAGCGCCATCTCGACCATGTCCGGCGGCGGATCGTACGGCACGTCAATGGCCTTGGCCAGGTCCCAGGCGTGGACGACGCAGTCGAGTTGGTGGAAGGTCAGCGCGATCCGGCGCGGAAACGAGCCGAACTCGCGGACCTCCATCAGCCGATCCAGCGCCCCGCCGTCGGCGAAGGCGTCCGCCACCCCGACGTTCGACCGCCGGTACGCACCGGCCGGGTTGTCGCCGAGCCGCCCGCCGTTCCAGGCCTGGACCGGAGCCGAGCCGTTCAGGGCCGCGGCCGCGAAGCCCTCGTTCTCGCTGACGATGTGACGGAGCAGGCCGCGGACGGTCCAGTCCGGGCAGGGCGTCGGGAACCACATGTGCTCCGGGCGGATCTGCATCACCACCTCGCCCAGAACTGCGCCGGCCCGCCGATCCAGATCCCGGATGTCCATCCGTGCTCCTCCCGTTGCCTGCCCAGGCGAGCATAGGCGGGACGAACCTGTTTCGGCAGGGACCTCGTGGGGCGCAAGGGACAACCCGCGCGGCGGCGGGCGCTCCCGGCGAGGTGGTCAGCCCGCTTTGGCGGCGGCCTTGGCGGCCTTCTTGAAGGAGCGGACCTCGAGCAGGGACTCGGCGTCGGTGACGTCGGCGATCGAGCGGCGGGCGCCGCGGTCGCCGTACGCGCCGGCCGCCTCGCGCCAGCCCTTGGGCTCGACGCCGCGCTGCTTGCCGAGGAGCGCGAGGAAGATCTTGGCCTTCTGCTCGCCGAAGCCGGGCAGCGCCTTCAACCGCTTGAGCACCTCGAGGCCGTCGGGCTTGGGCCGGCCGGAGGTCCAGATCCCCGCCGTCTCGCCGCCGTAGTTGTCGATGATGTGCTGGGCGAGCGCGTGCACGCGCCGGGCCATCGAGCCGCCGTACCGGTGGATGGCCGGCGGGGTGACACAGAGTTCGACGAAGGTGTCGAGGTCGGTGGCGGCGATCTTGTGCAGATCGAAACCGTCCATCCGGTCGGCGATCTTCTGCGGGCCGGAGAACGCGTGCTCCATCGGGTACTGCTGGTCCAGGAGCATCCCGGTCAGCAGGGCGAACGGGTCGTCGTTCAGCAGTTTGTCCGCGGCCGGGTTGCCGGTGAGGTGCAGTTCGCGCAGCATGACGCCCATCTTGACACGAACCGCGAGGTCCATCGAGCCCCGATTACCGGGCCGGAGTGCGGGTCCGCCAGAGCAGGTAGACGAAGTACGGCGCTCCGATCAGCGCGGTGAGCAGGCCGGCCGGGATCTGGGCCGGAGCCAGCAGGGTCCGGCCGAGGCTGTCCGCGAGGCTGACCAGGATCGCGCCGAGCAGCAGCGGGGTGCAGATGAGCAGCGCGATCGCGACCGGTGCCACCTGCGGCAGGGTCCGTCCGTAGGTGCTGCCGGACAGCCACGTCATCGCGAGGCTGAGGTTCCAGGGGTCGGTGGCGACGATCAGCAGGGTGATGATCGCGGTCGCTCCGGACGAGACGCCGACGCCGATCAGGACCAGCCGGTCCGAACTCAGTCCACCGCGCAACGACACCAGGTAGACCAGCGTGAACGTGGTAAGGGCAGCGATTGCGGCGACGCCGGACAGCAGCCAGATGCTTGCTGACGGCAAGAGGATCAGCGTGGCGATCGCACCGACGCCGGCGCCCACCGGTGGTCCCCAGGATGCCGGGTTCGGCCAGCGGGTTGCGGCACACCGCCTGCACCGTCGTATCCGCGATGGCGAGCGCCGCTCCGCACAGTACGGCGGACAGCACTCGGGGAAAGCGCTGGTCGAGGACGTAGGTGATGGCTCGACCGGAGCGTCCGTTGATCCAGTTGACGACGTCGCCGGTGCGGAGGAAGGCGTCGCCGGTGCGGCTGGGTAGTGCGCGTACGCTGTACACGCTCTAGCTCAGGAGGCTTGATGGACGAGGCGCCGTACCAGCGGATCGCGGCCGAGATCCGGCGGCGGATCGAGGCGGGCGAGCTGGTGCCGGGGGAGCGGGCGCCGTCGACGCGGGCCGTGGTCCGGGAGTTCGGTGTCGCGATGGCGACGGCGACGAAGGCGTTGCAGGTGCTCCAGCAGGATCGCGTGGTCCACGTTCGGCCGGGTGTGGGTACGGTCGTCGGTCCTCCTCGAGCCGTCCGTCGTCAGGACCGGGCCGCGCAGACAGCCGTGCCCGAACGGCCGGTGCTGGATCTGAATCGCGACGAGGTCGTGCGGATGGGGATCGCGATCGCGGATGCCGAAGGGTTGGCGGCGCTGTCGATGCGGCGGATCGCGGCCGAGCTCGGGGTGTCGACGATGGCGCTGTACCGGTACGTCGGTGGCAAGGACGCGCTGGTGCTGCAGATGGTCGACACCGCGATGGCGGAGTTCCCGCTTCCGGCCGAGCCGTCGGCGAACTGGCGGGACGGGATCGCTGTCGTCGCGCGGCTGCAGTGGGCGGCGTACCGGCGGCATCTCTGGCTGGCGAGTGCGATCAGTCTCGGCCGGCCGCAGTTGGTCCCGAACCTTCTCCCGCACACCGACGCCGTCCTGCGGGCGGTGAGCGGATTCGGCGTGGACAAGAGCAACGCGTTGTACGCCGCGATCAGTGTGTTTGCGTTCGTTCGTGGTGTCGCGCTGGCGATGGAGACCGAGGCGTACGCCGAACAGGACACCGGGCTGACCGCGGACGAGTGGGCCGACCGGCAGGGCGATCAGCTGGCAGCACTGATCAGCGCGGGGAACCTGACCGCGTTCCGCGAGTTGCTCGCGGACGACTTCGAGTTCGACTACGACCTGGACCGGCTGTTCGAGTTCGGTCTCGACCTCGTCCTGGACGGTCTGGAAAAGACTCTCACCCGGCTACGCTGAGTGCTGACAGTGTTGAGGTCTGCGGGAGGTGGCCGGTGGAGCCTGTGTTCGCGCCTGACGTGCCCGAGGGCGTACGGCGTCTGTACGAGCACCGGCCCGAGCTGTTCGTCCCGGCCGACGCACCGCGCCCGAAGCGGGAGACGTCCTGGTCGGTTGCGCCCGGCAACACCTTCGGCACGCTGTTGGTCTGGATCGCTGTGTGTGTCGGCGGCTGGATCCTCGCGCTGATCTTCATGGCCGGCTTCCTGCCGACGGCGGTGGCGGCGTGGGGTGCCGTCGCGCTGGCCGGGGTCGCCGTACTCGTGACCGGCGGTGTCTTCGTGAAGTCGGCGGTGGAGGATCGCGGGCACAAGGCGGTGCGGTTGCAGCATCGGAAGTACCTGCTGCCGGACGACTTCGACGACGATGCGAGCCGGTTGCTCGGGCGGGCGCAGCGCGCGGTCAAAACGGTGCTTGAGGCAACGGTTACGCAGCGTGGGTTGCTCGATGACGTGAAGAACGAGCTGGTGTTGCCGGAGCAGTTGTGGGACATCGCTCAGGTGTTGCGCGAGCAGACCGTACTGCGCGCTCGGCAGTGTGAGGTCGCCCGCGGGATGGCGACGGCTGAGCTGGAGGCCGTCCTCGGGCCGCAGCGCCGGGCGCTCTCGTTGTCGGTGGAGGCGATCAAGCGCAAGGTCGATCTGCTCGACCGGTACGCCGACCGCGTCCGCTCTGCCGACGCCGCCCTCCGCGCCGAGGCCGCCCTGGAAGACGGCGACCGCTACATCGAACTCCTGGCCCGCACCGAACCAGCCGGCGACACCTCAGTAGTCCAAGGCTTCGCCGACGAAGCCACAGCCTTGAAGGACACCCTCACCCGCTCCATCAACGCAGCCCGCGACGCCGGCAGGACCCTAGCTCTGCCTGAGTAGGTCGGCTTCATCCTCCGGGGTGATGCCGGCTTCGATGGGAGGTGTGCCTCGGTCGAGGTCCCATCGGTAGAGGTCTTCGACCGTCTGGCGGAGAGGGGTGACGGGTAGGCCGGCGGCGCGGGCCTTGGATTGGTTGCGTTGGCGGGAGGGCCACTCGGCCTCGGGCTCCATCAGGGGGAAGCGCTCGGGTACGGCGTCCGCTGGGATCTGCACCAGGTCGACCGAGGTGTTGGCGACGTCCGCGGCGGTTTCGATGAGTTCGCCGATTGTGCTGTCCGGGCCGATGCCGTTGAAGGCACCAGGTCGTTCGTCGACGATCAGTTGCACTACCAGCCGACCGAGATCCCGGCTGTCGATCAGTTGCAGTGGCTGCTCCGGCCGTGTCGGCAACGCGACCCGGCCGCCTCGCGCACCCCGTCGTACCCAGTAGAGGGCTGTGTCCGAGTAGTCGCCGGGACCCGTGACCTTCCCCGGCCGGACGATCGTCGCGCGCTCGCCGTACCGCTCCAGTACGTCGTCCTCACACGCGACCTTGCACGGGCCGTAGGTGTCGTTCGTGAGTACGTCGGCGGCCCGCATCGGTGCGCGACGTGGTGCCGTCTCATCGGTGCCCGCCGGCAGATCGCGTACATAGACCGCATGGCTGGAGACGAACACGTAGCGCCCGACGCGGTCGGCCAGCACGTCCATCGCCTGGTCGACCTGCTTGCTCTGGAAGGCGCTGAGATCGACAACCGCATCCCACTCGCCGGTCCGCAGCGCCTCGTAGTCGCCGGAGTCCCGATCGCCGACCAGTTGCGTCACCTCCGGCGGCAGCTCGGTGGTCCCGCTCTTGCCTCGACTGAAGGACGCCACCTCGGCGCCGTGCTGCAGCGCGTCCATGAGGATCGCGCGCCCGACAAACCCGTTCCCGCCCAGCATCAGAATCCGCACAACCGACGACCGTAGCCCCTGCTGTCTCCCCTGTGCACCCGATTAAGCTCGGCGCATGAACGAGCGCAGCGAGTTCATCATCAAGCACAGCCGATTTCGCGCCTCATCGGCGCCCGGAGCGAAGCGAGGACGTCGATGAGCCGGACGGTGGTGGTTGCCGGAGGCACCGGTGCGCTCGGGGCCGCGGTGACGGCGGAGTTCCTGCAGTCCGGGTGGCGGGTCGTCGTACCGGGCCGGACCGAGGAGTCACTCGCCCGGCTCGGGACGCACCCGGCGCTCAACCCGGTGCTCGCCGACCCGTTCGACCCGGCCGGTACGGCGGACGTCGTCGCGCTGGCCACCTCCGACGAGGCCGCGCCGCTGGCGGCACTGGTGAACCTGGTCGGCGGCTTCGCGTCCGGAGCGCGGATACACGAGACGCCGATCGACGACTTCGAGGAGCAACTCCGGCTCAACCTGCGACCGACGTACCTGATCACTCAGGCGGTACTGCCGCATCTCCTGGCCGCCGGCGGGGGAGCGATCGTGTGTACGGCGAGCGGTGCGGCCCTCCGACCGTTCTCCGGCGCGGCCGGGTACATCACCGCGAAGGCCGGCGTACTCGCCTTCGCCGACGCCCTGCACGCGGAGTACGCGCGTGACGGCATCCGGGTGAACACGATCATCCCCGCGACCATCGACACCCCCGCCAACCGGGCCGCGATGCCGAAGGCGGACCCGGGCAAGTGGAGTCCGCCGGCTCAGGTCGCCGTGGTGGTCCGGACGCTCGTCGAGACCGAGGGATTCGCGGGCGGTCATCTTCCCGTATGACAACCGTTCGACCCTGTAACACGTCTGAAGAGGTGCAGGTGCGGGAGTTGACGCACACTGGACCTTGGGGACGGCGAACAGGGGAGCTATGGCGACGAGTTCGCGCCCGGTAGGGACTCGGCCACGATCAGTGCCGAACCTCCTGGGCCTGACGCTACTGGGCGCCCTGTTGCCCGGCGCCGGACTGATCGCCGGCGGCCGCCGGATCATCGGCGCGTTCGTTCTCACCCTCACTCTCGGCCTGATCGGACTCGGCGTGTACGTCGGCCTGACCCGGCGCGACGAGGTGCTCGCGGCAGCCGTCGTACCGAGCCGGCTGCTGGCAATGTCGGTGACGATCGCGGCGCTCGCGTTCCTCTGGATCGTGGTGATCATCGCGTCGTACCGGTCGTTGCGTCCGGCAAGCGGTGGTGCCCGCGGCCGGGTGGTCGGCGCGATGTTCGTCGGCGTGGTGTGCTTCGCGATCGCGGCTCCGGCCGCGCTCGGCGTACAGAGTGTGCTGGCGCAGCGGGCCCTGGTGCAGGGCGTGTTCGTCGCGCAGGAGGAGAGCAAGAGCGCGACCCGGCCGTCGATCGCCAATGTCAAGGACCCGTGGGAGGACAAGCCGCGGCTCAACCTGCTGCTGCTCGGCGGTGACGACGAGCCGGGCCGTCCGGGGGTCCGGACCGACACGGTGATTGTCGCGAGCATCGACACCCGGACCGGCAACACCGCGTTGATCTCGATGCCGCGGCAGCTGACCTTCATGCCGTTCCCGAAGGACTCGCCGCTGCACAGGTTCTACCCGGACGGGTTCGGCAAGGAGGGCCTCAGCCTGGAGGGCCGGCTGGAGTGGATGCTGACCGCGATGTACCAGAACATCCCGGACGCACACCCCGGCATCCTCGGACCGTCGGACAACGAGGGCGCCGACGTACTCAAGCAGTCTGTCGGCGAGGCGACCGGGCTGAAGCTCGACTACTACCTGCAGGTCAACCTGACCGGGTTCCCGGAACTGGTCAACGCACTCGGCGGGATCACCGTCAACGTCAACGAGCGCGTCGCGATGGGCGGGATCAGCAGTGCGCACATCCCGCCGAAGGAATGGATCGAGCCGGGACCGCGCCAGCACCTCGACGGGCGGCACGCGCTCTGGTTCGCCCGCGGGCGGTACGGCGCCGACGACGACCAGCGGCAGATCCGGCAGCGCTGCACGATCAAGGCCATGGTCGACGCGGCCGACCCGACCACGCTGGCCACGAAGTACAAGGCGATCGCGACGGCCGGGCAGCACCTGCTGCGCACCGACATCCCGCAGGAGCTCCTGCCCGCGCTGGTCGAGCTGGCGCTCAGGGTGAAGTCGGGCACGGTCTCGAACGTGAACTTCGACGTGTCGAGGCTGAAGATGAAGTACCTGCACCCGGACTACGACGGGATGCGCGAGACGATCCAGAAGGCCCTCGAGGAGCCGGCCGACCCGGCGAGCACCCCCAAGCCCTCGGGCAAGACCACGAACCCGCCAGGCCCGACACAGAACCTCGCCGACGCCTGCGCCTACCAGCCGAACGGCGACCAGCCGAACTGATCCGCCTACTGGATCGGCGTGGTCTGGGCCAGGGCCAGCCGCCAGCCTGCGGCGGTCCGCAGCGCGACGTACGTCAGTGCGCCTGTTGTCGGGAGGGCGCCGGGCTCAGCATCGGGCCGGTTGTCGTGGACGGTCTTGAGGCAGCTCACGAGTACGGCGTCCGCGGTCAAAGGCCGGACGTCGAGGATGTCCACGCTGGTCCGGACGTCCTTGAGGGCGGAGCCGAGGGCAGCGCTCATGGCCTGACTGAACGCCTCCCGCCCGAACAGCCGGCGCCCGGCGATGTTGACGATCACCATCTCGTCGGTGTGCAACTCGGGCAGCACCACCGCGTCCGACTGGGCCTGATCGGCCCGCGCCACCAGATCACGGATCTCGCGCTCATCCGTGCTCGTCAGTTCCGTCGTTGAAGTCATGAATTGCAGTCTGGTACCTCAACCAATCTTGAGGTCAAGGAAATTCGCTGTCGGCGTGTGTCGATCTGGTGGTGGGCCGCTCGACGTGAGAGTAAGTGATCGACCGAGACGACGAGGAGCAGCAGCGATGCGCTACATGATCATCAACAAGGCGGACGCCGAGACCGAGGCCGGGAAGTTCCCGCCGCCGGAGGTGGGCGAGGCGGTCGGCAAGGTTGTCGAGGACCTGTCCAAGGCCGGTGTCCTGCTGTTCGCGGAGGGTGTGCACCGCAGTTCACTCGGCGCCCGGGTGAAGGTGGACGCCGGCAAGCGCACGGTCACCGACGGCCCGTTCGCCGAGACCAAGGAGCTCATCGGCGGCGTCATCGTCGTCGAGGTCCGCAACCGCGACGAGGCGGTCGAGTGGGCTGCCCGCCTGGCCGAAGCCCTCGGCAGCGAGGTCGAGGTCCGCCGCGTGGTCGAAGAGTCCGACTTCGCCCCCGACTCCGACATCTTCCAGAACTGATCCCCAAGCCCACTCTGTGCACCGGCCAACCACCGGAGAGGTCGTTCGACGGTCGAACGGTGCACAAGGTGGGCTGATCGGTGGAGCGCGGGCGGCGCGGGGTGGGTTGCTGTTGGGCTGTTGGTGTTGTTCTATCGGCGGGTGACGGTTACGGAGGCGCGCGGGGCGGTTGACGCCGTATGGCGGATCGAGTCGGCGCGGATCATCGCGGGTGTTGCCCGGATCGTGCGGGACGTCGGACTGGCCGAGGAGCTGGCCCAGGACGCGCTCGTGGCGGCGCTCGAGCAGTGGCCGGAGTCCGGCGTACCGAACAACCCGGGTGCCTGGCTGATGGCGATCGCCAAACGCCGCGCGATCGACCTGATCCGGCGCAAGGAGACGTACCAGCGCAAGTTGGCCGAGATGGGCCATGAGCTGGAAATCGACGGCGACAGTGTCGAGGACGACGTGGAAGCGATTCTCGAGGACCACATCGAGGACGACCTGCTCCGGCTGGTGTTCACCGCCTGCCACCCGGTGCTGACCGCGGACGCCCGGGTGACCTTGACGCTGAAGCTGCTCGGCGGTCTGAAGACCGAAGAGATCGCGCGCGCGTTCCTCGCCCCGGAGGCGACGATCGCCCAGCGGATCGTCCGGGCCAAGCGCAATCTCGCCAAGGCCGGCGTCGAGTTCGAGGTACCGGCCGGCGAGGACCTGTTCGAGCGGCTGTCGAGCGTGCTCGAGGTCGTCTACCTGATCTACAACGAGGGATACTCCGCGACCGCCGGCGACGACTGGATGCGGCCGGCGCTGTGCAACGAGGCGATGCGGCTCGGCCGGCTGCTGGTGGGGCTGATGCCCGACGAGCCCGAAGTACTCGGTCTGCTTTCCCTGATGGAGCTGCAGGCCTCCCGCGCCAACGCCCGGATCGGTCCCGAGGGTGAGCCCGTACTACTGCTCGACCAGGACCGGCGTCGTTGGGACCGGCTGCTGATCCGCCGCGGTCTCGAAGGCCTCGACCGCGCCTGGGCTCTGGAGAAGCCGCCCGGCGCGTATCTTCTCCAGGCCGCCATCGCCGCCTGCCACGCCCGCGCCGCCGACCCGGAGGACACCGACTGGGCCCGGATCGCCGGCCTGTACGCCGTACTCGCGCAAGTCACTCCGTCGCCGGTGGTCGAGCTCAACCAGGCGGTCGCGATCTCGATGGCGTTCGGCCCGGAGCGCGGGCTGGCGGCTGTCGACGCTCTGGCCGAGGAGCCGTCGCTGAAGGACTACCACCTGCTGCCGAGCGTCCGCGGCGACCTGCTGTTCAAGCTGGGTCGGCTCGACGAGGCGCGCGCCGAGTTCGAGAAGGCCGCCGCCCTGACCCGCAACGAACGCGAGCGCACCCTTCTCCTGGAACGCGCCGCGGCCTGCTGACGGGACGGGCGAGGTGCAGACGGACAGGTGGTGTCGGGGTCGCGGTAGTGCAGTAGAGCGTGAAGCGGGCCTGATGTACGGCGTATAGCCGGGTGCACTACCTGTCGACCTGCACGCTGGAAACCTACTTCTGCTTCCTGGCCATCCAGGCGGCTGCTCCGACGCCGAGGGCCAGGGCGCCACCGACGGCCGCGGTGGTCTTCGGGTGCCGGAGGCTGGCGGCGATGCCCTTCACCTGGCCCGGGACGTCCTTCATCCGCCCCTGCATCCGCTGACCGGCCTGGCCGGCGGTCGCCTTGATCCGCTGGCCCGCCTGGCCGGCAGAGTCCTTGACCCGGTGGCCCGCCTGGCCGGCGGAGTCCTTGATCCGGCGCGGTACGTCCAGCTGGCGGCTCAGCTGCTGCACGGTGTCCGCGAGGTGCTGCCGGGTCATCTCCAGGTCGATCCGGAGTGCCTCGGTTTCGGGCATCGGCTCGCGGTGGTCCGCGTTCCTGCTGGTGTTGGTGGTCATGCGGTGATCTTTCCTTCCGGCTGATGGCCCTTGAGTGCTTCGAGGTCGTCGTGCACACCGTCGACGGCGTGCTGCGGAACGGGCGGACTGGCGTGCGAGACGTGCTTCTTGCCGAGCAGCGCCGCGATCCCTGCGATCACGAACAGCACCGCAGCGACGATCAGCGCCGACAACCACGCCGGTACGACGTACGCGAGGCCGAGGATGGCCGTCGCGACGAGTGCCCCGAGGCCGTACAGGGCGACGGTCCCGGCCCCACCGAACAGGCCGACGCCGACCCCGGCTTCCTTTCCCTTGACCTTCAGTTCGGCCTTGGCCAGCTGAAGCTCGTCGCGCACCAAGCGGCTCACGTCGCTCGTCAGCTGACTCACCAGAGCGCCGACGTGCTCACTCTGGCCGTTCTGTCCGGCCTCTGGCCGAACGGTTTCCGGACGCGTCGTCATCTTCGCCTCCCGTGATCGGCTCACGGGCCCGGTACCCACCAGCGGCGACGCTACGCAAGCAGTTGTCTCACTCCGTGGTGAGGGTGATGGTGAGGGGCTTGCCGGGGGTGACCAGCGCCGGCCGGGTGAGCGTGACGACAGTGCGGGTGCCGGTAGTGGTGAGGGTGGCCGGGTGGGGCTTGCCATCGAGCTTGACGGTCACGGCTGTAGCGGGGCGAGCGGTTTCGAAGGAGAGGCTGTTCAGCCGGAGGCGGCCGTATCGGATGTCGAGGACGGCTGTCTGAGTTCCGGTGTCGCGCGTCTGGCTGTAGCGACCCCAACCCTCGGCTCCGGTGAAGGCACAAGCGAAATCCTCCGGCGTCAGCCGCGGCGCGAATCCGAGACGCCCGCGTGGACCGTGGTACTCGTACCCGCACGCGGCCAGATAGGTGCCGAAGCTCATCATCGCCCGCGCGTAGTGATCGCTCGCCTCGATCTCGTTGTACGGGTTCCGTTTCTCGCCGTGGTACCGGTCGTACACGGCCCGCGTCACCGCGAGCCCCTCGGCCGCCATCCCCTCGGCGAACAGGTGGGCCGCGAACTGGTGCTCCTGCCCGGTCCAGACCTCGTTGAAGTACGGGTGCCCGCCGCTCTCCGTGGACCCGCCGTTCGGCCAGGCCACCATCACCGTGCCGGCCTCACCGTCGGTGCTGTACACGCGACCCACACCGATCCCTGGTGGCCGGTACGCCGACGGATTCGGCTGGAAGTTGTTGCGATAGACACTGGTCAGCGCGGTCCGTGCCTTGTCGGCCTCGAACACGCGCGGCAGCCCGAGCTGAGCGGCGTACATCTGTCCGTACAACTGGTCGACGAACACACCTCTGTTCGTGCTCGGCACCGGATGCGCCGGGTCGACCTTGTGCACGTAGTACCCGTAGGTCTGGTTCCACAACGGCCCATTCAGGTACGCCGATCCGCGGTCAGCGATCGTGGCGTACTTCGAGGCCGCGGCGGTGTCGCCCACCTCGGTCGCCATCGCGGCCGCGGCGCGCAAGGCGGCGACGTACAACCCGCTCAGCCAGGGGATCTCGCCGAACCACTCGGTATCGAGGGTGTTCCACTGCCCGCCGCGGAAGATGCCGTCCTGGTCCGATCCGTCGCGGGCGGAGACGAGGTAGTCGACCGACACCTTGACCTTCGGCCAGACCCGCGTCAGGAAGGCAGCGTCCCGGCTCATCTGGTGTTCGCGGTAGATGCGCAGGATCGTGCCGCAGTGGCCGTCGGCGAACGACGAGGAGGCGTCCGGCGACTCGCCGCGGTTCCCGATCTCGCCGGTCGGCTTGTAGGCGATGCCGAGGTCGACGCGTTCGCGGGTGTCACGTTCGAGGTCGGGGAACAGCCGGGCGATCGCCTGGGCGTAGTTCCAGACGTGCTCGCAGGTGCCTGAGCAGCAGTAAGTTCCCTCCCAGGCGTAGAACCGCCCGTCCTGCCAGCGGTGGCAGGTGCCGGTCGCCAGCGTCGACGCGGTGGCCAGGGTGCGTTCGAGGAACCAGTGCGGCAGCGACGAGTCGTCGTACCAGGTCCGGACCCATTCGCGTGTGCCGGACTCGAGTCGGTGGATGTGCGTGGCGACGTACTGCGCCACCTGGCGCGCGGAGTCGAAGCGGGTGCTGTAGTGCCGCATCAGCGTGGATCCGCCGACCAGGCTGCTGAACAGCCGGCGCTCGGGTGTCGGGAAGAACCAGCCCTGGACGAACCGCACCGTGCGCGATTCACCCGGCCGCAGTGCGACCTTCACGGCGACTGTGCCGACCTGCGTGGACGCACCGTCGACCTCGGCCGGTCCGTCCGCCGCGTCGAACAACTCGTCCGGGGTCGACCAGGCCGCGACTGATCGACGTACGACGGGGTGCTTCTCCAGCGTGGCCATCGTGAAGGAGCCGGCGTCGGTGCGATCGGCCACCGGCTGCCGGCGGATCGGGCGGTCGCTGAAGATGATCCGGTCGACGTTCACATGCCCCCGGCCGCCGCTGGATTGATCGACGATCTGGAGCTGTGCCGACCGCCCGGCCCAGGGACCGACCGCCCAGCAGATCGCGTCGAGCGGCTCGATGTCACTACCGTTGGCTGAGGCAACTACTTCGCCGTCGACGAGCAGGTTGACCACGGTGGTGTTCGGGTTGCTGCCGCCGCCGGTCCACACGGTGATGTATGCACGGTCAATGGTGAAGACCTGGCTGGTCAGCGATCCTTGCGTGCTGTCGTACGAGCCGCTCCGGAAGTCGTACGACGTGACGAACCGGCTGCCGGAGACGTTCAGCTCAGTGCGGTTGCCGAACGGCCGGCGGAAGTTCTCCGGCGTCTCGGCCACTGTGACCGGACCCGCGCCGAACGCCGTACCGGTGACCGTCCAGCCGGAGTAGTCGGTCCGCTCCCAGTCCTCGAAGACGATGTCGGCGCGGTCGGTGAACGTGATGCTGCCGCAGTTGAGGTGCGCCCACGCGCCGGTCGCGGAGTCCACCAACTGGATCTGCGCGGTGCGCCCGTCGTACTCGCCGACGTCGAGCATCTGCCCGACCAGCGGCTCGCTGTCGCTGCCGGTCGCGGTGGCCACGACCGTGCCGTCGACCACGACGTTCACACAGACCTTGCCAGGGTGATTGCCGCCGCCGAGCGCGACCGCGACGTACCGGCGGGTGATCTGGAACGGCGTGCTGGTCAACGTGCCGGTGCGGTCGTCCGGCCCGCCGCTCAGCCGGAAGTTGTACGACGTGACGAAGCGGCTGCCGGAGATGTTCAGGTCACCGAAGCGCTGCATCAGCGGGGGAGTGTCGGCCGGTCGTACCGGCCCGGTCCCGAACGCGTCACCGGTCGCGGTCCAGCCGTCGTACGTGTCGCTGTCCCACTCCT
Organism: Kribbella pittospori; assembly: GCF_004331465.1. GTDB lineage: Bacteria > Actinomycetota > Actinomycetes > Propionibacteriales > Kribbellaceae > Kribbella > Kribbella pittospori. The sequence continues at coordinate 9,011 of NZ_SJKB01000008.1, read as the reverse complement.
CGAAGAGGATGTCGTCGTTGCTCGAAGCCGCCGGGTCGGCCGCCGACCACTCGATCCCGGACGGGTACGCCGTGGCCCGCTGAGTGGTCGGTTGGCTGCGCCTGCTGTCCAGGCAGACCGGATTCTCGGAGTACCCGAGCAGCGTCGCGTCGACCGTCTGTGCGGAGGTGTTGTGGAGCGTGAACGCCATGATCGTGGCCGGCAGCGTCGAGTCGGACGTCGCCAGCGGGACGAACGGCGAGAACGCCTCGAGCGTCACGTCGACCGGGCTGTCCGACGACGTGTAGGCCACCCGGCCGATCGGATACTGCCCGGTGAACCGGACGTCATCGAAGCCCTTCGCATCGACGGTCCGAGTCTTGCCGCCGGCACGCAGTACGAAGCCCTGCCGGAACCGAGTCGCGCCGTCGGCGTCCGCGGACAGCGGTACGGCGTAGTGCGTCCCTGCGAAGTCAGCGCCGCCGAGCGGGTAGGTCAGCGCGTTGGACACATCCCAAGCCCACAGCCGTCCGTCGCCGGAGAGGTAGACCTGGCCGGCGCAACCGCCGCCGACCGGCATCCCGATCTTCGCCAGCGCAGCACCGGTGTACTCGGTCGGCGTACCGCGGTCCGTCAGTTCCGCGATCCGCTCCGGGGTGAGCGTCGGCATCCGTGTGATGGCCTGGGCAGTTTGCAGCATCCCGGGCGCGGCGAGCATGCCGACACCGGCCGCGCTGATCGACAGGAACGTTCGTCGTCCCACCCCGGCGCGCGGGCACGATCCACCGCAGGCCGGATTGGCGCATTCGCTGAGGTCGGGCGTGTGGTCCATGGGATCTCCAAGGGGGCGGCCGGGATCTCTTGGATGGCCACCTTAGGCCGTTCAGCCCCGCTGGGAAATCCATTTCACGAGGGGCAAATCCCCGGCCTGTCTGCGGCCGCCTGTGATCTGGATCACAGACGGTCGATCCGTGCCGGCGATGTTCGACGCAGTGGTTGAGGCCAGCTGAGTGGCCCGCACCGATTCAGGAGGAACGTCATGGAGAAGGTCACTTCGGCGGACGGCACCGCCATCGCGTACGACCGGCTCGGCGAAGGACCAGCGGTGGTCCTCGTCTGCGGCGGCTCGGTGGACCGGATGTCGAACGCCCCGCTGGCAGCCCTGCTGGCGCAGAACCACACCGTCTACAACTACGACCGGCGCGGCCGCGGTGATTCCGGCGACGCACCAGCGTACGCGATCGAGCGCGAGTTCGAGGACCTGGACGCGATCTTCGCGGCCGCGGGCGGCCCGGCGCACCTGTACGGCACGTCGTCCGGTGCTGCGCTCGCACTGCTCGCGACCGCTGCCGGCCGTCCGGTGACCAAGCTCGCGCTGTGGGAGCCGCCGTACATCCTCGAAGGCACGCGGAAGCGGCCGCCCGCCGACACGGCGTCGATCTACCGTGCGTTCGTGGCCGAGGGGCGCCGGGACAAGGCGGCCGAGTACTTCATGGCTGAGGTGGTCGGGCTGCCGGCCGAGTTCGTCGCGATGGCGAAGGAGTCGCCGTGGTGGCCGGCTCAGGAGGCGATCGCACACACCCTCGCGTACGACGCGACCGTGATGGGCGACTACTCGATCCCGGCCGCGGCGAGTTCGGTGGCCGTGCCGACCCGGGTGTTCACCGGCGGAGCGTCGGAGGAATGGATGAAGCAGGGCAACCAAGCCGTGGTGGACGCGATCCCGAGCGCCACCGCCTGTGTGGTCCCCGATCAGCAGCACAATGTGGACGCGGCCGCCCTGGCCCCCGCGCTGAAGGAGTTCTTCGCATGAGCAGCACAGTGGTCTCCAAGGACGGTACGACGATCGCCTACGACAAGCGTGGAGAAGGCCCTGCCCTGGTCCTGGTCGACGGCGCGCTGTGCGGGCGATCCCAAGGCCCGATGCCCGAGCTGGCCGAGACGCTGGCGTCGAGCTTCACGGTCTACAACTACGACCGGCGTGGCCGCGGTGACTCCGGCGACGCGGACACCTACGAGGTCGAGCGCGAGATCGAGGACCTGGCCGCGGTGATCGAGGCGGCCGGTGGCTCGGCGTACGTCTATGGCTCCTCGTCCGGCGCGGCGCTCGCACTGCGGGCCGCGGCGGCGGGGCTGGCGATCGAGAAGCTGGTCGCGTTCGAGCCGCCGTTCGTGGTCGACGACAGCCGCAAGCAGATCCCGGCGACCTGGGTGCAGGACCTCGAGGCTCGCGAACCGGCCGACGCGGTCCGGTACTTCATGACGACGGTGATCGGCCTGCCCGGCCCGATGGTCACGATGATGAAGCTGATGCCGGCCTGGAAGCACCTGAAGGCGATGGCCCCGACTCTTCCGTACGACGCCCGCGTCGTCGGCGGCAATGTAGCCGGCAAGCCGCTGGACGCGTCCCAGTGGGCGGCGATCGGCGTACCGGCCCTGGTGGTCAACGGCGGCAAGAGCCCGGCCTGGATGAAGACCTCGGTGCGTGCGCTGGCGGACGCCGTACCCGGCGCCGAGCACCGCGAGGTCCCCGGTCAGACCCACCTGATCAAGGCGACCGCGATCGCCCCGGTACTGACCGGGTTCTTCACGAACTGAACTCCGGGGTCCGGCGAAACCTCGCCGGACCCCGGACGGCGGTCAGGCTCCGGCGATGAGGCTGCCGGCTCCGGCGCGGGCCGCGTCGAAACGGGCCTGCGCGTCGCCCCAGTTCACCACGTTCCACCAGGCCTTGACGTAGTCCGGCTTCACGTTCTTGTACTGCAGGTAGAACGCGTGCTCCCACATGTCCAGCATCACGATCGGGATCTGCCCGGCCGGCAGGTTGCCCTGCTGGTCGTACAGCTGGTGAACGAGCAGCCGCCCGGCCAGCGCGTCCCAGCCGAGAATCGCCCAGCCGGAGCCCTGGATGGTGGTGGCGCTGGCGGTGAAGTGGGCCTGGAAGGCGTCGAACGAGCCGAAGTACTCGTCCAGGGCTGCGCCCAGCTCGCCGTCCGGCTTGTCGCCACCGTCCGGCGACAGGTTCTTCCAGAAGATGGAGTGGTTCACGTGCCCGCCGAGGTTGAAGGCGAGCGACTTCTCCAGCCCGACGATCGCGCCGAAGTCGCCCTTCTCGCGGGCCGCGGCCAGCTTCTCCAGGGTGTCGTTCAGGCCGTTCACGTAGGTCTGGTGGTGCTTGGAGTGGTGCAGCTCCATGATCTCGCCGGCGATGCTCGGCGCCAGTGCGCCGTAGTCGTAGGGGAGGTCGGGAAGCGTGTACGTGGTCAACTCTGCTCCTTCGTCGGGGCCCGCGAGGGCCGAATATCTCCGATGTCCTCTGTCAGCGGCCAGTGTCTCGTCAGGAAACGTTAGGCACCTTTAGCGGCGCCCCAGACGCCCGCTGGCGGCGTTGTCGTCGCGCAATGCTCCGCATTGCCCTCCTCCTCCGCCTTGCCAGCGAACGACTGGACCACCGCTAAAGGCACCCACCGTTCCCTGACGAGACACAGCTTGAAACTTCAACCACGGTTGAGGTCAAGGCGCCACGCGGTGAACGGAACCCACTAGGCACCTCCGACCGGTGCCCGATGCGACCGCGTTCACACCACCGCACGCACCGGACACCTCCAGCTTCACATACTCCTCCTGACGGCCTGCGGGGAGTCTCACCTCACCTCGACGGCCAGCTCCGCGCGCAGGGCGGTGGCGAACGGCTCCGGCCGGTCCGCGAAGCCGGTGTGGTCGCCGGGGAACCGGGTCGGCGCGATGCCGAGCCGGCCGGCCAGCGCGGTCGAGGTCCGGTCGCAGAGCTGACCGGTCGACTCTTCGCCGATGCCGACCACGATCCGTACGCCGCTGTCCCGCAACCGGTCCACGTCCGGCACCCAGGTCACCGTCTCGCGCAGCTCGTGGGCGAACCAGAACCGCTCGTCGGCGACCTGCTGCGGATCCCGCTCACCGCCGAACATCGCCTCGACCACGCCGTCCGGCACCTGGATGTTCGCCAGCGCGAAGAACTGCTTCCAGGCCCCGATCACATCCCCGGCCAGGTAGTCGGCCATCATCCGCTCGGACTTGGCCAGCAGCTCGTCACCGTCCTCGACCAGGCGGTCGAGCGGCGGCTCGTGGGCGATCACCGTGCTCACCAGCTCCGGGTACGCCTGGGCCAGCGCCAGTACGCTCACCGCCCCGCCGCTCGACCCGAACACCGCCGCCGGTCCGTCGCCGACATGCCGGATCAGCCGCGCCAGGTCGTCGACCCGCTCCTCGGGCGTCGAGGTCCCACCAGGCCGGAGCGTGCTCCGACCCACCCCACGCGGATCCAGCGTCAGGACCGTGTGGTCCGTGGCCAGCAGGTCAGCCACGGGCGCGAACGAGTCCGCCCCCATCGGCGCCCCGACCAACACCACCAACGGCCCGTCTCCACGCACCTCGTAGTACAACTCAGCATCCTCAACTACCAACGTGTTGTTCATGCCCTCTCCACGAACGGCGATCCGCCGGATGGACAGAGCTGCCACAGCGAAGTCACCTCGTCGTCCCGTGCCCGCCGATGCCGCGGTACGACGTCCGCCCGGCCGGCGACCCGCAGACCGGCGTACCGGAAGCCGTCGAGTAACTCCGCGCGCGACCTGAGCCCGAGGTGTTCGGCGAGGTCGGACAACACCAGCCAGACCTCGCCACCGGGGTTCAAGTGGTCGTGCGCCTGTCCGAGGAAGCCGCGCAGCATCCGCCCGTCCTCGTCGTAGACCGCGTGGTCCAGGAGCGTGATCGGCCGGGCCGGGATCCACGGCGGGTTGCACACCACGAGATCGGCCCGTCCGGGTGGGAACAGGTCGGTCTCGACCACCTGGACGCGGTTCTGCAGCCCGAGCCGTCGGAGGTTGTCCCGCGCGCACTCGACCGCCCGCACACTGTTGTCGGTGGCAACGACCCTGGGAACGCCTCGCCGCGCCAGCACCGCGGCCAGCACCCCGGTCCCGGTCCCGATGTCGAAGGCGACCGTCGATCGCGGCAACGGGCGGTCGCCGACCAGATCGACGTACTCCGATCGCGTCGGGGCGAAGACGCCGTAGTGCGGGTGGATCCGGGCACCGAGGGCCGGCACCTGGACTCCCTTGACGCGCAGCTGGTGCGCACCGATGACGCCTAGCAACTCCCGCAACGGCACGAGTCGCTCACCGTCGGGCGGGCCGTACGCCTCCAGGCAGGCCTGCCGAACGTCGGGTGCCCGGCGTAGGTGGATGGTGTGGTCGTGCGTCGCTATCAGCAACGAGTTGAGCACCTGCGCGCGCCGGGCCTGTCGCCGACGCTGCACCTGGAAGCTGCCACCCTCGGCCGCCGGGAGCCGGCGGCCGAGTGCGGCCAGCAGCTGTTTCGCGTTCTGGAAATCACCGTCCCAGACAAGAGTGGAACCGCGGTCGATCAGGCGCAGCGCCCGATCCGCGGAGAGTGTGTCGTTCACCGTGATGACGGTCATGAGACGACTCAGCTAGCGGACAACCGCCGCATGTTTCGGCGAGGTCACCACCTCAGTCTAAGGAACAGCCGATCCCCAGAATCAAACGATTGCCAGTCGCCGCCTGCACGCCGGGGGATGGCACCCGGGCAAGGCTAATAGACTTCGTCTCCTGACCCCCTCCGAACAATGGCTCGAGGTTTGCTGTGCTCACCATGCAGGACGCGCTGCTCGCGCTGACGAAGTACTGGACCGATCGGGGCTGCATGATCGTGCAGCCGTTCAACACCGAGGTCGGAGCCGGAACGCTGAACCCGGCCACCATCCTGCGGGTGCTCGGTCCCGAGCCGTGGCGGGTCGCGTACGTCGAGCCGAGTGTCCGGCCCGATGACAGCCGCTACGGCGAGAACCCGAACCGGCTGCAGACCCACACCCAGTTCCAGGTGGTCCTGAAGCCGGACCCGGGCAACCCGCAGGAGCTGTTCCTGGACAGCCTGACCGCGCTCGGCATCGACATCCACGCCCACGACATCCGATTCGTCGAGGACAACTGGGCGAACCCGGCGACCGGCTCCTGGGGCCTCGGCTGGGAGGTCTGGCTGGACGGCCTGGAGATCACCCAGTTCACCTACTTCCAGCAGGCCGGCGGGATGACGCTGGACCCGGTGTCGGTGGAGATCACCTACGGCATCGAGCGGATCATGATGGCGCTGCAGGGCGTCTCGCACTTCAAGGACATCGCCTACGCGCCGGGCATCTCGTACGGCGAGGCGTTCGGCCAGGCCGAGTACGAGATGAGCCGGTACTACCTCGACGACGCCGACGTCGACACGCACAAGCGGCTGTTCGAGGAGTACGCGCACGAGGCCCGCCGGATGCTCGACGCCCGGCTCCCGGTCCCCGCGCACATCTACGTCCTGCGCTGCTCGCACACCTTCAACATCCTCGACTCGCGCGGCGCCGTCAGTACGACGGAACGCGCCAAGGCCTTCGGCCGGATGCGCACGCTGGCCCGCGAGGTGGCCCAGCTGTGGGCCGAACGCCGGACCGAGCTCGAGCACCCGCTGGGCATCGCCGAACTGCCCGCGCCGGCGCCAGAGCCGACCGAGTTCCCGACGACCACTGGGACGCGGCAGCTGACGTTCGAGATCGGCACCGAGGAGATGCCGCCGTCGGAGGTCACCAAGACCGCCGAGGCTGTGAAGACGGCCCTCACCGAGAAGCTGGCCGCGACGCGCCTTGGTCATGGCGACATCACGACGTACGCGACGCCTCGCCGGGTGGTGGCGTTCGTCGCGAGCGTGCAGGCCGGTGAGCCGGACGCGGAGCGAGTGGTTCGTGGCCCGCGGAAGTCGGCCGCGTACGACGCCGACGGCAACGTGACCAAGGCCGCGGCCGGGTTCGCCCGCGGTCAGGGCGTGGACGTGAGTGAACTGCACGACCTGGACGTGGACGGCGTCGAGTACGTCGCGGTGACCAAACCGGACCCGGGTCGCGGGGCGGCCGAGGTGTTGAGCGGCGTACTGGGCGAGATCGTCAGCGGGCTGCGGTCGGACAAGAACATGCGGTGGAACGACGCGAAGTTGTCGTTCACCCGGCCGGTGCGGTGGCTGGTCGCGTTGCTCGGCGACCAGGTGGTGCCGGTGTCGGTGTCGACGCTGGCATCCGGCCGGACGACGCGGGTGCACCGCAACGCGGCTCCGCCGCAGGTCGAGATCGCGGCAGCCGAGGGGTATCTCGACCTGCTCCGGATCCACGGCATCGAGGCCGATCCGGCCAAGCGGCGCGAGCAGATCGTCGAGGCGGCGCAGCGACTGGCCACCGAGGCCGGCGGCACGATCGACCTCGAGGGCGAGACCGCGCTGATCGACCAGATCGTCAACCTGGTCGAGGAACCGACCGCGATCCTCGGTGGCTTCTCGGCGGACTACCTGACGCTGCCGGGCGAGATCCTCACCACCGTGATGCGCAAGCACCAGCGGTACCTGCCGGTGCGGGACAGCGACGGCAAGCTCCTCCCGCATTTCGTTGCCGTGGCCAACGGTTCGGTCAAGGACGACGTGGTTCGCGCGGGCAACGAGGCGGTCCTGCGGGCGCGCTACGAGGACGCGGCGTTCTTCTGGCGGGCCGACCTGGACACCTCGCTGGACTCGATGAAGAGCGAGCTGGAGAAGCTGGCGTTCGAGCAGCGGCTCGGCTCGATGGCCGACCGGGCCGCGCGAATCGGCCGGATTGCGCTCAGCCTCGGATCGACGGTCGGGCTGGACGGCGACGACCTGACCACGCTGCGCCGGGCCGCGGAGCTGGCGAAGTTCGACCTCGGGTCGCAGATGGTGGTCGAGCTGACCAGCCTGGCCGGGACGATGGCCCGCGAGTACGCGCGCCGCGCCGGCGAGACCGAGGCGGTCGCGCAGGCGCTGTACGACATGGAGTTGCCGCGGTCGGCCGGGGATCCGGTCCCGGCGACGACTCCGGGTGCGCTGCTCGCACTGGCGGACCGATTTGACCTGCTGGCGGGTCTGTTCGGGATCGGCGCCAAGCCGACCGGTAGCTCCGACCCGTTCGCGCTGCGGCGGGCAGCCGCCGGTGTGGTGGCGATCCTTCGCGAACACCCGTCGCTTCGCCAGATCACCCTCGATACGGGCCTGAAGGCTGCCGCCGCGGAGATCGGTGCCCAGGGCATCGACGTACCGGCGGAGTCGCTGGACGAGGTCGCCGAGTTCACCGTACGGCGGTACGAGCAGCAGCTGCTGGACCGCGGCGACGACCACCATCAGGTGGCCGCGGTGTTGCCGTTGGCAACTGCCCCGGCGGTGGCCGACGAGACCCTGGCGAGCCTGCAGCAGTTGGTCGGCAGCGGCGATTTCGCTGATCTGGTCGCCGTCCTGCAGCGGGTACGGCGGATCGTCCCGGAGGGCACCGAGGCGTCGTACGACCCGGCCAAGCTGACCGAGCCGGCCGAGGTCGTCCTGCACGAGGCGGTCCAGAAGGTGGGCCAGGCGCCGACCGGCCTGGCCGACTTCGCCACCGCGGCCTCGGTCCTGGTGGAGCCGGTCACCACGTTCTTCGACGAGATCCTGGTGATGGCCGAAGACCCGGAGATCCGGGCCGCTCGTCTCGGTCTGCTGGCCACCATCAGCCAGCTCGCAGCGCCCGTCCTCGACTGGCAGGCGCTGGGGACGAGCCTTACGCCGGGAGAGTGAGCCGCGGAGCAAGCCGCTCCGCGATCAGCCGGTACCCCTCGGGCCCTGGATGCAGATCATCTGCGTACAGGGCCCGAGCCTCGTTGCCCGCACAACCCCGCCGGCCCGACCACCCCGCCGTACTCGGACCCCTGCCCACCGCGCCGGCGCCGCGGCACCGCTCGAACGGATATCCCCTCGAGTGGTGCCTTCTCCCTTGGGATACGAGGGGAGAACCCACAACCCAAGGGGATATCCGTCGCCGCCGTTCCGGGCCGGCCCGACTTTGTGAACCGCTCAGCCACCAAACCGGCGGCGGTTTCAACCAGTTGTTGCACGCAGCGCCTCGTCGAGGGCTTGGGCTGGAGTCTTCCATCCCAGGGTCTGTCGTGGGCGGGTGTTCAGCCGGTGGG
>NZ_SJKB01000007.1 GCF_004331465.1 Kribbella pittospori | reverse complement strand
ACCGACCAAAACCCCGACCAAGCCACGAGGCGCCCGCCCCGGCAACCGGGACGGGCGCCTCACCCTGCCACTTGACAAGAACTCACTCCATATCAGCTGTCCGGAGGTCTGCCTAGAGTGATCATTGATCAAGTGTTGGGAGGGTGAGGGTGGAGCGGACCAGGGCGTTGTCGGAGGCCGACTGGGAAGCGCATCGTCCCGCGGTCTTCGGCGCGGCGTACCGGATCCTCGGCACCGTGACGGAGGCCGAGGATGTGACGCAGGACGTCTGGTTGCGTGCGGCCGCCGCCGACCTGTCCGAGGTTCGCGATCTGCGCGCCTGGCTGGTGACGTTGGCCGCGCGTACGTCGTACAACGTGCTGAAGTCGGCGCGCGTCCGGCGCGAGTCGTACGTCGGGCCCTGGCTGCCCGAACCGCTGCTGACCGGGCCGGACGCCGCCGCGAAGGTGCTCATGGACGAGTCGGTGAGCACCGCGATGCTGGTGGTCATGGAGACGCTCACCCCCGCCGAACGCGTCGCGCTCGTGCTGCACGACGTCTTCGACTTCCCGTTCGCCCGGATCGCCGAGGTGCTCGGTACGACGCCTGCCGCCGGCCGCAAGCTCGCCTCCCGTGCACGCGCGCGGGTCGCCACCGTCGAGGAGACACCGCAGGCATCCAAGGCCGAGACCGAACGCGTGCTCAACGCGTTCAAGGCGGCTGCCGACGCGGGTGACCTGGCCGGGCTCGTCGCGCTACTGGATCCCCAAGCCGTGTACGTCGCCGACGGCGGCGGCAAGGTGACCGCCGCACGGAAGCCGGTCACGGGTCCCGAGCGGATCGCCATCCTGACGATCAGGCAGCTCGAGCTCAGGCGTCCCGACGCGGTCCGGATCATCGAGGTGAACGGCCAGCCGGCGCTGGCGACGTACCGCGGTGGCACGCTCGTCTGGCTCGACACCGTGGAGGTCGCCGACGGGCGGATCACGGCGTTCCGCAGGCAGGTCAATCCCGAGAAGCTGGCGCACCTCGGTCACATCTGAGCTCGCCGTGTTGTCTCCCTGCCGCACGCCCCGATCCGGGGGTGCGGCTGAGAGAGGACGAGACTGTGGCACACGTTGTGATCATCGGGGGCGGCTTCGCCGGCGTCTGGAGCGCGGCCGGAGCGGCGCTCGCACGCGGCGACGCGGATATGCGCATCACCCTCATCGCACCGAACGAGCACCTGGTACTGCGACCACGCCTGTACGAACCGGAGCCGGACCTGGCCAAGGTGGAGCTCAGCCGGGTCCTCGGGCCGATCGGCGTCGAACACGTGCGGGCCTCGGTGAGCACGATCGACACCGAGCGCCGCGTGGTGGTGGCCGACGGCAACGAGATCGGCTACGACCGCTTGGTGCTGGCGGCCGGCAGCAAGCTGGTTCAGCCCGACGGGCTGCCGGGCGCTGAACGGCTCTTCGACATCGACACGCTGGACGGTGCCAGGCGGCTGACCGACCATCTGCGCGATCGCGAGGACTACTCCGTCGTGGTCGTCGGCGCCGGCTTCGTCGGCCTGGAGGCTGCGACCGAGTTGGCCTCGCGGGGCCGGGTGCTGCTGGTCGATCGATCAGATGTCGTCGGCGCACAGCTCGGCCCGGGACCGCGCCGGGAGATCGAGGCTGCGCTGGACGAGTTGGGGATCGAACGCCGCCTCAGTACGACGGTGACGGAGGTCGGCGACGGGTACGCCCTACTGTCCGATGGCAGCAAGGTCGACGCGGACGCCGTCGTCTGGTCCGTGGGGATGAGGGCCAGCGAGCTGACCCGTCAGATCTCCGATGAGCTCGATCACCTCGGCCGGGTGCCGGTGGACGATCGGCTGCGTGCGCTTCCCGAGGTGTTCGTCGCCGGGGATACGGCTGCGGCGGCGTTCGACGCTGAGCACACGGTCATGCAGGCCTGCCAGCACGCGACGCCGCTCGGCAAGGTTGCCGGATACAACGCGGCGGCCGATCTGCTCGGCGTACCTCTGCGTGACTTCACCCCCGGCCCCTACGTCACCTGCCTCGACCTAGGCGCCGCCGGCGGAGTCTTCACACGTGGCTGGGACCGCCGAGTCATGGCGTCCGGCGCTGAAGGGGCCGCCGTCAAGAAGGGCATCAACCAAGCCATTCACCCACCGGTGGACGACCGCGAGAAGATCCTCGCCGCCGCCGACCACGTCAGCGTAGAACTCCCGTTCTTCCCCCGCGAAGAAGCCGCCTGACCGAGGTCGCTGTGCAACTCGACAGGTAGTGTCCAGCGGAACGTAGTGCACCTGAGCGCGTCAGCGCGCCGGTGTACGGTGTCTCGCCGGTGCACTACCTGTCGGCGTGCACGCGGCCGGGCAAACGGAGCAGGTTGGAGAGACCATGCGCTACGCCACCTATGTGAAGTCGTTCGGCGAGTACGGCAGCCCGAAGGTCCTCCGCGATCTCGCCATTGCGACCGAGGACCACGGCTGGGACGGGTTCTTCGTGTGGGACCTGCTCAGCTCCCCGACGTACGAACCGCCGGTTGCCGATCCCTGGGTGACGCTCGCCGCGATCGCGCAAGCCACCAGCAGAATCCTGATCGGGCCGATGGTCGTCCCGCTGCCCCGACGCCGCCCGGCCAAGCTCGCCCTCGAGGCAAGCACGCTGCAGGACCTCTCGGACGGCCGGCTCGTCCTCGGCCTCGGGACCGGCGCGGGCTGGGACTACACCCGGTTCGGCGAGTCCGCCAAGCGCAGAGAGCTCGCCGAGCGCCTCGACGAGGGCGCAGACCTGCTGCACCAGTTCCTCGCCGGCGACCCAGTCGAGCACGAGGGCGCCTACTACCGGGCCACCGACGTCCGCTTCCCTCGCAGCGACATCCCGATCTGGACCAGCGGCTTCTGGCCACGGACCGGTCCGGTCCGAGGCGCGCGCAATGCGGACGGCCTGTTCCCGCAGATCAGGGACGAGGCCGACGAATTCCGGCTCCCCACCATCGACGAACTCGCCACGATCCGCGCCGACTTCGAGAAGTCCGGCGGCCGCCCGAACGCCGACATCGCCATCTGGTCCCCCAGCCAGGCCGGAGCCCCCGACGCCGCCCGGGCCGCGGAGTACGAAAGGGCCGCGTCACCTGGTGGCTCCAGGACGGCTCTGAGATCTCCCCCGAGGACCTTCACACCCGCCTGGCCGCCGGCCCGCCTCTCACTTGAAGACGGTTACCCCGACGCCGGTGATTGCCAGCTGGAGGAGGGCGATCGGGACCAGACCCTGCCAGGCGAGCTTCTGGAGTTGGTCGGCTCGCATCCGGGGAAACGACACCCGCACCCAGATGACGACGACCGAGACCAGCGCGACCTTCAGGATCGTCCAGATCCAGCCGATGGAGTCCGGCCCGGGACCGCTCCAGCCGCCCAGGAACAGCACCGTCGTCAGCCCGGCCAGTACGACGATGCCGGCGTACTCGGCGAGCAGGAACATCGCGAAGCGCAGACCGGTGTACTCCGTGTACGGCCCGAAGATCACCTCGGAGTCGGCGACCGGCATGTCGAACGGCGGCCGCTGCAACTCGGCCAACCCGGCGATGAAGAAGACCACCAGACCGGGCAGCTGCCACAGCAACCACCACGGGTTCCACGCGGTCGCGATCCCCGACAGGCTCAGCGAACCAGCCGCGACCGCGACGCTCGCCGCGGACAGCACGAACGGCAGCTCGTAGCTCATCAGCTGCGCCGCGACCCGGAGTCCGCCGAGCAGGCTGTATTTGTTGCCGCTCCCCCAGCCCGCCATCAGCGACCCGAGTACGCCGATGCTCATCACCGCGAGCACGAAGAACAGCCCGGAGTCGAGGTCCGCACCGACGATGCCCGGCGCCAGCGGGATCGCGGCCAGCGCGGCCAGGTACGGCAGGATCGCGACGATCGGGGCCCACTCGAACACCCGCCGGTCCGCGGCCGCCGGGACCACGCTCTCCTTCTGCACGAACTTGACGCCGTCCGCGACCAGTTGCGCCCAGCCGTGGAACGCACCGGCGTACATCGGACCGAGCCGTGACTGCATGTGCGCCATCACCTTGTGCTCGGCCTGGCCGACCAGCAGGGGCGCCACCAGGAAGGCGACGAGTACGCCGACCACCCGCACCACGAACTCCAGCATGACCGCACCCTATCGAGTCCGACTTGACCTCAACCACCGTTGAGGTCAAAGGGTGGGTCGTATGAGCGATGAGAAGCAGACTCAGATCAGCACCGTTCTGGTGACCGGAGCGACCGGGCGCGTCGGCCGGCATGTGGTGGATGGACTGCGGGCGGCGGGTGTGAGCGTCCGGGCCCTGGTGCGGACTCCTGAGCGCGCCGCGTTGCCGCCGGATGTCGAGCTGATCCAGGGCGATATCTATGATCCGGGCGCAGTACGACGGGCTGCGGCCGGCGTGGATGCGGCGTTTCTGCTGTGGCCGGCGTACAGCGCGGATGGGGCGGAGGCGATCCTCGCGGAGCTGCCGCGGCGCGTCGTGTATCTGTCTTCGTTGAATGCACCGGCCGGCGGTGTTTGGGGGGACGTCGAAGAGTTGCTCCGAGAGGCGGGTAAGGACTGGACCGCTCTTCGGCCTGGAGGATTCGCGGTCAATGCTCAGGGGTGGGCCGGGGACTTCCGGAGTGGTGACGTCGTACGGCTGCCGTATCCGAAGGCTGGGCGGTCGCTGATCCACGAGCGGGATATTGCGGCGGTCGCCGTACTCACGCTGCTGGACGATCGGCACGTCGGGCAGGCGCATGAGCTGACCGGGCCGGAGGTGCTGACCCAGGCTGAGCAGGTCGAGACCATCGCGCGGGCTGTGGGCAAGGAGATGCGGATCGAAGAGCTGTCCGACGAGCAGGCGCGGCAGGCGATGCTCGATCAAGGCGCGGACCCGGCGCTCGCGGAGAGTGCGGTCACCTACTGGGCGAAGCTCGTCGACGAACCCGAGCCCGTGACGACCACGGTCGCCGAGCTGACCGGCCGCCCGGCGCTGACGTTCGCCGACTGGGCCCGGGAGCACGCTGACGAGTTCCGCATCCTGTCCACAGCCGAGGTCGCGAGCCGGTACGTCGATGCCCTGAGCGCCGGCCGGGTCGCGGAGGCCTTGGCGTTCACGGCTCCCGACTACGTCCGCATTGCGCCACTCGAAACCAACGGCGAAGAGGTCGCGCTCCAGGGCGATGCCATCCTCGAGAACGCCCAACGCCTCAGCGCCGGCATCGAGTACGAAGGCATCCAGGTCTTCGGCCCCCTCCTCCACGACGACCACTTCGCCATCCGCTTCACCTTCGACGAGCGCAACCGCACCACCGGCCACCGCTCCCAAACCATCAAACTCTCCCTCTGCACCGTCAAAACCGGCCAAATAACCCGCGAGGAAGTCTTTTATTACACGCAACCGCACCTCTGATATCATCTGATATCGGCGATAGGAGGTGGCGCGATGAGCGACGTACTGATCCGTGACGTGCCCGACGATGTTCTCGCCGTCATCGACCACAGGGCCAGCGACCTGGGCTTGTCGAGAAGCGAGTACCTTCGGCGACAGTTGAGCCAGCAGGCCGGCCGCTCGGATGCTGTCGTCACGGCGGCCGACCTGGAGCGGTTCTCGGACACGGTCCGCGATCTGGGTGACCCTGAAGTCATGGATCAGGCCTGGTCGTGACCCCGACCGCCGAGTCCCGACGCTGGCTGATCGACAAGTCGGCCCTCGTCCGCCTCGGCACGTGTCCGAACCGGGACGAGTGGGCGAACCGGATCAACCGCGGCCTGGTGCACATTGCCACAGTGACTCTGCTCGAGGTCGGCTTCTCGGCCCGGTCCGCGAATGAGCATCGATCGGCCTTGCAGGATCCGGTGATCTCGGCGATGCCGGTGGAGAACGCCACTCCCGCGATCGAGCGTCGGGCTGTGGTCGTGCAGGCCCAACTCGCCTCTGCGGGGCAGCATCGGGCGCCGTCGGTTCCGGATCTGCTGATTGCGGCGACGGCGGAGCTGTCCGGACTGATCGTCCTTCATGTGGACAAGGATTTCGAGCTCATCGCCAACCTCACCGGCCAGCGGCAGGAGCGGCTGGATCAGGATTGATCTAGTGGGAGTTGGAGCCAGCCGCCGATGTCGTGGCGGCCGGCGGTTAGGGCGGCTGTGCGGGCGCCTTGGTTGGCGGAGTGGATGGTGCCTATGAGGATGCGGGTGTGGTCTGGCAGGGCTTGGGCCAGGAGAGAGCTGAGGTGACGGCCGTAGCCTTGGCCTCGGTAGTTGGGGGCGAGGATCATTTCTCGTACGACGTACGCAGGGAGGCCTAGGGCGTCCTCGGGTTTGTCGACTCCGGCGGCGTATCCGGCCCAGTTGCCGTCGACTGTGATGTCGAAGAGGAGGCCCTCCGCGGCAGACTCGGCTAGGTCTTCACGGTCCTGGAGTGATGCCTCTTCGGTGTGATGTGGGTGGGCTGCGTCTACGGCGTCGTACGCACGTTGGGCGTCGTCGTAGTGGTCGACTCCGCTCGCCGGGACCAGGGCTAGCTCGGGTGGTACGTCGTGAGGTTTCAGCTGGCTGATCGGGGCGGCGAAGAAGCGGCGGTCCGGTTGTGTGCCTTCGATCGTGGGTTCGGCGCTCCACAGGCGGACGTAGCGCGGGTTGTGGATGCCGTAGGTCTCGCGGGCGACCGCGGCTAGGGCGGGGAGGTCCTCCGTGCGCGGTGTGCGGGTCATCGGGGTTGCGTCGACGAAGGGCTTGGTCGGGTCCAGGCCTTCGAAGCGCATGCTGACCATGGCGTGCAGGTCGTCGCCGACGGGTAACCAGTAGTTGAGCATTGACTCGGCGGGCTGGCCTGGGGCGAAGCACGCGGCGCGGCTGGTCGCGATGTCGAGATCCTCGGCGAGCAGCAGGTCCACGCCGGCATGTTCTTCCGCCAGCACCTTCAACCTGGTCGCGTCGTCCACCCACGTGCGCGTCAAAGGGTGCTGGCGCTCAAGCGTGTACCGCGCCAACTCCCCCGCAGTAGGAATCACGCCTCGGGCTCCGCCGAGGGCGCGTCCGGCGAAGGCGGGTCTGCAGAAGGCGCTGCCGGTGGTGGGGACTCGGCTTGTTTGCGGGTTCGGCGTTCTGCGCCGGCTCGGCGGGGGCGGGCGGGGGTGGCGGCTGCTTGGGCGGGGGCCAGGGGGTCTGGGTCGGGTGAGCCGGGTGGGCGTGGGCCCCAGGTTTCCGGGTCGGGGACGCCGGGCGGAAGGGTGCGCCGGCGGCTCGGTGCGCCGTGGGCTGGGGCGTGATCCGACTCGCCCGGCTCCTTGGCGCCTGGCCACGGCTTCGCGACCCGGGACGCGAGCACGAACTCCTTGCGCAGCGGGTTGCCCTCGAACTCATCCGGCAGCAGCAACGGAATCAGATTCGGATGCCCCTCGAAGCTGATCCCGAACATCTCGGATGTCTCCCGCTCATGCCAGTTCGCACCGGCGTACAACTCCGAGAGCGTCGGCAGCACCGCCTTGTCCCGCGGGATCAGCGTCCGCACCAGCAGATGCTCGACATGCGCCCCACCCCAGAAGTCCGCCAGATGCGAGACCACCCGGAACCCGTCCGTCAACTCGTCCGCAGCCGACAGGAAATCGAAGAACGTGTACCCAACGGCATCCCGCAACACCTCATGCGCCGCCACCCACGACTCTGCAGGTACGTCGATCGCCGTCGGCGAGAAGCTGTCGGACTGGGTCGCGGCGATTCCGGCCGCGGTCAGCGCCTCGAGCGCGTCGCTGCTCATTGAGGCGTCACCAGGTCGCGGGTCAGTGCGGCCGCGGACGGCTCGTCGTACCGGCTCGGCATGTTCTCGCCGGCGATCTTCTCCTGCAGCTTGAGGATTCCCTGCAGCAGCGCCTCCGGCCGCGGCGGGCAGCCGGGCACGTACACGTCGACCGGGATGATCTGGTCGACACCCTTGGTCACGCAGTACGAGTCCCAGTACGGGCCACCGGAGTTCGAGCAGGAGCCGAACGAGATCACGTACTTCGGCTCCGGCATCTGGTCGTAGAGCCGCTTGATCGCCGGCGCCATCTTGTCCGTCACCGTGCCGGAGACAACCATCAGATCGGCCTGCCGCGGACCGGGCGCGAACGGGATCACGCCGAGCCGGATGAAGTCGTGCCGGCCCATCGACGCGGCGATGAACTCGATCGCGCAGCAGGCCAGGCCGAAGTTGAACACCCAGAGGGAGTACTTGCGGCCCCAGTTCAGCAGGTACCGGACCGGCTCGGGTGCGAGCTTGGCCAGCGCACCCACAGCCGGCCGCACGGTCGGCATCGGCAGCTCGGTCTGGGACATGTGGTCAGCCTAGTCCGACAATCTCTTCCGCGAGGATTTCCGGGTACTCCAGCGGCGCGTAGTGCCCGGCACCGTCCACGGGCCGCAGCCGTACGTCGCTGAAGAAGTCGTCGAGTCGATCGGACCAGGCGCGCGGGAACAGCGGATCGAACTCCGGCCACAGCACCACCGTCGGTACGGCGATCCGGTCGTACGACGGCGGCGACGACTCGGCCGCGGACGTGGCGACCGAGCCCGCACCCGCCCGGTACCAGTTGATCGAGGAGGTGAACGCACCCGGCACGGAGTAGACCTCGACCAGATGATCCAGCTCCGGCTCGAAGCCCGGACCGGACCAGTGCGTCCAGAAGTGCCGCAGATAGGACCGGACCGCGTCGGGCTTCCCGTCGATCAGCTCCTCGATCACCGGCAACCGATGGAAGGCCTGGTACCAGAACTCCGCCTGCGCGTCTTCGGAGAACACCCGCTTCCCGATCCCCGGCAGCGGCGGCGCGACCACCATGCCCTCGATCAGATCGGGCCGGCTCCTCGCGATCCCCTGCGCAATCCGGCTGCCGACGTCGTACCCGGCCAGCACCGGACGCTCCAGCCCTAGCTCCTCCACCAGGCCGATCACACTCCGCCCCTGCGCCTGGACGCCGTACTGCGCAGGATCCGCCGACTGCCGGTCCGATGCCCCGAAACCGCGGAGGTCCGGCACCACCACCTCGCAACCACGCTCGACCAGCATCGGTGCGAGCAGCCGGTAGTCGGTCCGGTCGCCCGGCCATCCGTGCAGCAGCACCACTGCTGGCCCCTCGCCGGCCCGGTCGTACGTCAGCCTGAATCCGTCCACCGCGTCGCTCAGCATGGGATTCATTGTTGACCACTCAGACCCTCCGTCCTACCGTGATTGAACAGGACTGAACAGGTCTATTCAGGGTGGGAGTCACCATGGCTGACCAACTCGAGGTGCAGCAGCAGACCCGGGCGCTCGCGGTGGAGAGCAACGGGCTGAACGTGATCGCGGACGCCGACCGGAAGGGCCGGCCGAGCCAGCTGTTCTGGCCGTGGTTCGGGGCGAACGTCTCTGTCCTCGGGCTGAGCTACGGCGCGTTCGCGCTGGGCTTCGGGATCTCGTTCTGGCAGGCGGTCATCGCCGGCCTGATCGGAGTGGTGTTCTCATTCCTGCTCTGCGGCCTGATCGCGCTGGCCGGCAAGCGTGGCTCGGCGCCGACGATGGTGCTCGGCCGCGCGGCGTTCGGTGTTCGCGGCAACAAACTGCCGTCGGTGGTGTCGTGGTTGCTGACAGTCGGCTGGGAGACCGTGCTGACGATCCTCGCCACGCTGGCGACCGCGACCGTCTTCGAACGCCTCGGCTGGGGCGGCGGCACCCTGACGAAGGTGATCGCGCTGGTCGTGGTCGGCGTACTGATCGTTGCCTGCGGCGTGCTCGGGTTCGACCTGATCATGCGGGCGCAGACGATCATCACCGTGGTCACCGGCGTACTCACGGTCGTCTACATGATCCTGGTCGCCGACCAGATCCACTGGAGCACGGTGTCCGCGCTGCCGAGCGGTTCGAGCCAGCAGGTGATCGGGGCGCTGGTGTTCCTGATGACCGGATTCGGGCTCGGCTGGGTGAATGCGGCCGCCGATTACTCCCGCTACCTGCCCCGTGAGTCGTCGAGCCGCGGCGTGGTCGGCTGGACGACGTTCGGCGGCTCGGTGGCACCCGTCGTACTGCTGGTCTTCGGACTCCTGCTTGCAGGGTCGTCGCAGGACCTGAGCGCCGCGATCGCCGCGGACCCGATCGGTGCGCTCGCGGAGGCGTTGCCGACGTGGTTCCTGGTGCCGTTCGTGATCGTCGCCGTGCTCGGCCTCGTGGGTGGCGCAGTGCTGGACATCTACTCATCCGGCCTCTCCCTGCTGGCGATCGGACTGCCCGCGCCTCGGTACGTCGCTGCGTTGATCGACGGCGTCGTGATGATCGCCGGGACCATCTACGTGGTGTTCTACGGCGGCGAGTTCCTGGCCCAGTTCCAGGGCTTCCTGATCACGCTCGGCGTCCCGATCGCGGCCTGGTGCGGCATCATGCTCGCCGACCTCGCGACCCGCCGCCGGGACTACGCCGAGGCCGACCTGTACGACGTCCGCGGCCGGTACGGCGACGTCCGGTGGCTGCCGGTGATCACGATGGTCGTTGCCACCGGCATCGGCTGGGGCCTGGTCACGAACACGCTGGCGTCGTGGCTGACCTGGCAGGGCTACCTGCTCGGGCCGCTCGGCCTCGGCGGCAAGGAGGGCGACTGGGCGTTCGCGAACCTGGGCATCCTGGTCGCGCTCGTGCTCGGCTTCGTCATCCAGCGGTTCGCGGGTGCGTCCGCCGTACGCACGCAGGAGGCGGTCGCCTGATGGTCCTCGCGCTGATCGACCTGCAGCGGATCTTCGCCGATCCCGGCTCCGGCTGGGCCGCCCCGGACTTCCGGCGGGTGGTCGAGCCGGCCAAGGAACTGGTCGAACTGTTCGCGCCGGACGTGGTCTTCACCCGATTCGTGGCGCCCGAGAAACCAACCGGTTCCTGG
The DNA here is from genome assembly GCF_004331465.1 of Kribbella pittospori. Lineage (GTDB taxonomy): Bacteria > Actinomycetota > Actinomycetes > Propionibacteriales > Kribbellaceae > Kribbella > Kribbella pittospori. The sequence goes on along the minus strand of NZ_SJKB01000007.1, from coordinate 475,649 downwards.
GTCGCGTACTACCAGGAGTTCCCGTTCGCGCTGCAGCCGCCGGAGTCGGCCGACTACCAGCTCGTCGACGAGTTCAAGGGCGCTGCAACTCTGGACAAGACCACCCTCGGCAAGTGGGGTCCGGAGCTGGCGGAGGCGGCCGCGCCGGACGGACGGCTGGTGCTCGGCGGCGTCACGACCGACTGTTGCGTGATCAGTACGGCGCTGGCCGCTGTGGACGCCGGGGTCCAGGTCCAGGTGGTCGAGGAAGCGTGCGCCGGCTCGACCGCGGACAACCACCGCAAGGCGCTCGACATCATGCAGCTGTACGCACCGATGATCGAGGTCGTCACGATCGACCAGCTCCGGAGTACTCAGTGAGCCGCCGATGCCCGAGATCGAGCTGAAGCACGAACGCGTCGCGGCGGTCCTGGCCCGGGAGATCCGTTCCGGCCTGGTACGGCGTGGCGCGCGGCTGCCCGGTGAGGTCGAACTGGCCCGGCGGTTCTCGGTCAGCCGGAACACGGTCCGCGCCGCGCTCGCCGTACTGACCGACGACGGGCTGATCGCCACCCGGACCGGCAAGGGATCGTTCGTGCTGTTCGACGGGCGCCCGCTGGACGGCCGGCTCGGCTGGACGCACGCCCTGTCCGAGCAGGGCGTGGAGACCCGGATGCGGACGGTGAAGATCGCCCTCGAACGGGATCCCGGCCTGGCCGGACGGCTCGGGCTGGACGATCCCGACGTGATCGTGATCGAGCGGGTAAGGCAACTGTCGGACGGTGTCCCGATCTCCCTGGAGCGCAGCCGGATCCCGGCCCTGGAGTCGTTGCGCGACCTGCCCGGCCGCGGCCTCGACAACGGCTCCATCAGTACGACGCTGAGCCGGGCGGGACTGCATCTCGACCACTGTGAGCAACGGCTTCGCGGCCGCCCGTTGAACCATGCCGAGGCCGAACTGCTGGGCCGGCCGGAGGGGACCTGGTTCCTGCACACCGAGCGGACCAGCTGGACCGCGGCGGACGCCTTCGCCGAGCAAGCCGACTGCCTGCTGGACCCCGAACACTTCGAACTAGGGCTTGTCTCGCAGTCCCCTGCCGTCGCCAGCAGGTGATCGGCGGAGTGCCTCGGTGTGCTGGAGGGGAGGGTTCGATGCGGAGCATCGTGCCCTCACCGCCAGTGCAGCGAGGTGCCCGCCGATTGCCGCGCAGTAGGCAGGGGACTGCGAGACAAGCCCTCGGCCTCAGCTACGGCTTCTAAGGCTCTGTTAAGGCCTAGAGCCCACGGGCATAGGGAGTTGTGCCGATGTGGCCCTCCCCCTCAGGCGAGCACTGTCTCCTCATCGACAAGCTCCCGGAGGAGATCAATGTTCTTCTACTCACCAGACTCGCTCCAGGCAGAGGTCCGTTACCGACAGAACCGCCTGCGGCGTGACTTCCAGCGTCCCGGCTGGTTCCACCGCAAGCCCAGAGTGCAGCCGCCCGAGCCCTGCGCGCCCGAACTGCGGGCCCGTCCGGCGATGTGAACGCGAGGGACCCGCCGTCCCCCGTCCGTCCCTGCGGCCGGCTCCCTCCGGGGAGCCGGCCGCACCGTCGTTCAGGGGGTCCTAGGTACCCCCTACGCCGTACCAGGAGCGCCTAAGGACACCTGAGGCGCAGGGATAGGGAGGAACTCCGATGTGCGGGGTCACCTCAGACGAGCAGATTGAGGGTGTCGGCAGGAAGCCGGCACCAGACCAGGAGGAATCCATGTACTTCAACGAAACGGTCAAGGCGGAGGTCGCCTACCGCAGGGAGCGCCTCAGCCGCGACTTCCGGCAGCACCGGAACACCCGGGCCCGCCGGAACCTCGTCCACCTGTTCGGCCGGAAAGCCTGAAGGGAGGCAGACCATGTTCATCACACCGCAGACGATCAAGGCGGAGACCGCCTACAAGCAGGAGCGGACCAAGCGTGAGTTCCGGACGGCGACGCGCCGGGAGCACGCGGAGCGGGCCCACCAGCCCGAGCCGCGGCACGCGCGCCGGACCCTCCGACCCACAACGGCGGCATGACCGCCGTGACCGCCGTCCCTGACCCGATACGAACGGTCAGGGACGGCGTTTTCGTTGCCCAAGAGGGTCAGCGGACGGGATGCCGTCGATTTGTGTCGGCTCCAGGGGCGAAGATGGACGATGTGCCCTGGACCTCGACACCTCTCGTCGGCCGCTCGACCGAGATGGCCGCCCTCCTCAGTGCCGTCGACGACGCCCGCACGCGCCGCGCCGGCGCCGTTCTGCTGTCCGGTGATGCCGGGGTAGGGAAGACCCGTCTGCTGGACGAAGTGGCCACCGGGGCCCACGAGCGCGGTTTCGGCGTCCTGGTCGGGCACTGCACCGACTTCGGCGACGCCGGCCTGCCCTACCTGCCGTTCACAGAGATCTTCGGCCGGCTGGCCGGCGAGCGGCCCGAGCTGGTCGAGAGCGTCCTGACGAACTTCCCGGCGATCGGCCGGCTCCTGCCCACCCACCGCCTGATCGGCGCCCAACCGGTGCCCCAGGAGGGCCAGCTGGACCGGGCCGCCCTGTTCGACGCGGTCCTGGGCGCGTTCACCGCGCTGTCCACCAGCGAGCCGTTGCTGGTGATCATCGAGGACGCCCACTGGGCCGACGACTCCACCCGCGACCTGATCGGCTTCCTCATCACCCGGCTGACCTCACAGCGCCTGGCCCTGGTGGTGTCCTACCGCAGCGACGACCTGCACCGCCGCCACCCGTTGCGCCGCCCGATCGCCGAGTGGTCCCGCAACCCGCGCGTACGCCGGGTCAACGTGGCGCCCCTGGACGCTGACGAGTCCCGCACCTTGCTGGACTCGCTGGTCTCCAAGCCGCTTTCGGAGGCCGAGGTACGACGGATCCTCGACCGGGCCGGCGGGAACGCGTTCTTCACCGAGGAGTTGGTGGCCGCGGCCTCGATGGGCGACGGCGACGCAGTACCGCCTGATCTGGCTGATCTGCTGCTGGTCCGGCTCGATCCGCTGTCCGACGACGCCCGGCAGGTCGCCCGCGTGATCGCGGTCGCGGGACGCCGGGTGCCGCACACGCTGCTCACCACGGTTGCCGGCCTGCCCGATCGCGAGCTCGACCAGGCCCTGCGAGAGCTCATCGACGCCCACATCATCGACGTACCGGGCAACGCGAGCTACTACTTCCGGCACGCCCTGCTGGCCGAGGCCGTGTACGACGACCTGCTGCCGGGCGAGCGAGTCCGCCAGCACGCGGCGTACGTGCAGGCGCTGAAGGACCAGACCGTCGCGGGTACGGCGGCTGAGCTCGCCGGTCACGCCACCCGGTCGCACGACCTGGCCACCGCGTTCGAGGCGCGGGTCCGGGCCGGGCAGGAGGCCATCACGGTCGCCGCGCCACAGGAGGCGCTCAAGCACTACGAGATGGCGCTCGAGCTGTTCCCGAACGCGTCGCCCGACAACACCATCGACAAGACCTGGCTGATCGTCGACACCGCGCTGGCGGCCACGCTGTCCTCGCAGCACCTGCGCGCGCTCAAGCTGCTCCGCAAGGCGCTCGTGGATCTGCCGCCGGACGCGCCGAAGCTGCAGCGAGCCCAGTTGCTGCTGCCGCTCGCGGACATCGCGCTGATCATCGACCACGACCAGGAGGCGAACGAAGCCGTCACGCAGGCGCTCAAGCTGGTGTCCGACGAGCCGTCGACCGTCTTCAAGGCCCAGGTCGCCTCGCTGTACGCGCGGGTGTCCGACGCGCTCGGCCGCCCGATGGAGGCGGAGCGCTGGGCGCACAAGGCGCTGGAGATCGCTCGCGAGGCCGGCCAGGAGTCGGCCGCCGGCGACGCCGGGATCACGCTGGCCCAGCTCCGGCGCCGGGCCGGTGACCCGGTCGCAGCTGCCAGGCAGTTGGAGGAGGCCGCCGTCCGGGCGCAGCTGACCGGTGACGCCGCGGCGGAGGTGCGGAGCCGGTTCCTGCTCGGCTCGACGTACTACGAGGAGGGCGACCTGCAAGGGGCTAAGACGGCGCTCGTCCATGCCTCGCAGCGCGCCGGTGAGCTTGGCCGGCAGTGGGCGGCGTACGGGTTCGACGCCCGGCGGATGCTGGCGCTGACCCAGTTCGTCCTGGGCGAATGGGACGACGCGACGGCCACCGCCCGGACGGACTCCATGACTCCGTCCGCGTCGGCGGCGGCGCTCCGCGCGGTGGACTTCGCGGTCCGGAGCGGCCGCGGCGACACCTCGGTCGCGGAAGAGCTGGAGCGGATGCGGAAGTGGTGGGACCTGGACGTCATGCTGCCGATCATCGGGCTGCAGCCGGCCGTGGACGCCTACCGCCAGCTCGACCAGGTCGCCGAGGCGGAGAAGCTGATCGCGGATGTCTCCGCGCTGCTGGCGGACGTGTTCCAGACCGAGTGGTTCATGGCGCAGATCCGGTTCACGACGCTCGGACTGCAGCTGCTGTGCCACCGGGCGGTGAGCGAGCCGTCGGCGGCCGAGGAGTTGGTTGCCCGAGGCTCCGAGCTGCTCGCGACGGGACAGGCGACGGTGGAGAAGGGGCTACCGCCCGGCCGGGTGATAGGCGTCGAAGGGTTGGCCTGGCTGTCGCGGCTGGAGGCGGAGTGGGAGCGGCTCCGGTGGCTGACCGGGATCGATCCGCCGTCACCTGAGGAGCACGTGGCCGCGTGGCAGCGGACGATGGACGCTTTCGGGTATGGCTATGTCTTCGAGCAGGCGTGGTCGCGGGTGCGGCTGTCGGCTGCGCTCCGCGCCGCGGGCCGGGTCGCAGAGGCGAACGAGCAGGCGGCGCTGGCCGCGGAGGTCGGCCGTGAGTTGGGGTCCAAGCCGCTGCTGGACGAGCTCGGCGGGGTCGAAGGACCCGGGTTGGGCGCCGGTGCGCTGACCGCGCGAGAGACCGAGGTGCTGAAGCTGGTCGCCGACGGCCGGACGAACCGGCAGCTCGCGCGGGAGCTGTACATCAGCGAGAAGACCGTGAGCGTGCACGTGTCGAACATCCTCGGCAAGCTCGGCGTCCGGTCGCGTACCGAGGCGGCCGCGGTCGCGCGGCGGGACGGGCTGCTGGACTGAGATCCCACGTCTGACGCAGTCCCCACAGCCGCTCACGTTCGGCGCTGTGCGGGCCACCGAACGTGAGCGGCTTGGGCGGAACCCGGGTGGGGACCGGGCGTCTTCTCGGGTCGCGCTAGCCGTGCTTGCGGCGCGGCGGCGACGGCGGTGGGATCCGGCGGGCCCTCGCCTGGGCGAGCTCGTCACCGGATGGATCGGACTGGCTACTGCCCGCGGAACGGTCGATACGGGTGATGTCGTCGAAGACGTGCTGGGCGTGCCGCATTCGCCACACGACCAGGATCACGAGCCCGGTCGCTGCGAGTGCGATCGCCACCCACAGTTGCCACGCCATAGCCTCACCACCCCGTACTCACCCCGTTCCCCCGAGTAATCACCATAACTCCAGGTCGACTACTTGGCGACAGGCTGTACGCAATCCGTTATGCAGGGCACGGCAAACCCTCACAATAGTTGCCGTTCGCAATCACAAAGGGTGACCAGGCAACGATCCGGTGAGGGTGAGGCAGGTGACTCTCGGTGACAGCGCGGCGTGCCACGGCCCCAGCCACGCCGCACGTCACTGACACTCCTTCCCAGTGCCGCCGGACTTCATGCACCGATCGGTCCGCTTTAAACGAGTGTTCTCACCTGCGGCGCGGCGTCAGCCGTCCGCCCTGGAACAGGTACGCCGCCCGGCCGTCCACCGGATCCCGGAACGCCAGCACCTCGTGGACACCGTGCTGCGGCTCCGCCGCGATCAGCCGGGAATCGTCGAGCGGGACCAGCCGGGTGCGCTGCGGCTCGGGCAGCAGCACCTTCGCCTGCTCGGTGACGGCCTCCTCCAGCACCCAGAACTCACCGTCCTCGACGCTGACGGTCGACGCGCTCAGCACACCTTCGTACCGGCCAGTGACCAGGTCGGCCGAGATCTCGACCGGCTCAGCCAGCGGCACCGGCCGGGCCGGCAGTTCGATCCCCGCCGTCTCCCGCAGTACGTGGCCGACCAATTCGTCGTACAGGACCGGCGTGTCGCCGCCGTTGGTGAGGAGGGCGACCGCGACTCCCTTGTCCGGGACGAGCCGGAAGAACGCGGACTGGCCTACGGTCCCGCCGTCGTGACCGTAGACCGTCCCGCCGTCGAGCGTGAAGATCATCCAGCCGAGGCCCCACTGACCCGGGAAGCCACCGGTCGGCGGTACGTCGACCTGCGGCTCCCACAGGCGATCGATGGTGGCCCGGTCCAGCAGCGACGCGTCCAGGAAGGCCCGGCCGAAGGTGATCAGGTCGCCGGCGCTCATCGCGAGCAATGACCCCGCCGGCGCCATCGCGTGCACCAGGCTCCACACCGGTGCCGGCTCCAGCGGCGCATCCGGCGTCGGTGAGACGTGCCCGACCGCGGCCCGGTACAGCAGCGCCTCGTCCGGGATCGTGGCCAGGTGCTTCAGCTCCAGCGGTACGCCGATGTGTTCGCGGATCAGCTCGTGATACGGCTTGCCGCGCAGTACCTCGGCGATCCGGCCGAGGACCACGAAGCCCGAGTTGTTGTAGGAGAACCCGGCGCCGGGCGGAACCTCCTGGGCCAGGCCGGGCAGTACGTCGCGGATGAACAGCTCGACACCGTCGTCGCCACGGGACGTCGGGGTGAAGGCGTCACCCGAGAAGCCGGCGGTGTGGGTGAGCAGGTGCCGCGGCGTGATCGACGCGGCCGCGGCCTCGTCGCCGAGCTTGAACTCGGGCAGGTAGTCGCGGACCGGCCGGTCCAGGTCGACCTTGCCCTCGACAACCAGCTGGGCGATCAGCGTGGTGGTCCACAGCTTGGTGATCGAGCCGACCTGGAAGACCGAGCCGGTCGTCGCCTCGACCCCGGTGTTCATGCTCAGGATGCCGGCGGCCGCCGTACTCAGCTCGCCGTCGGCCCAGACCGCGACCGACGCGCCCGGCACACCGTGCTTGTCGATCAGCCGACCGAGGTTGTTGTCCAACCAGCTTTGCATCTCACGCCTCCGATGAGAGAACACGCATCAGGTTCTGGCCGAGCACCTTGCGAATGGTTGCCTCTGACAACCCACGGCGCTGGAGCGCGTCGGTGACCAGCGGCATCCCGGCCGGACCTTCGAGGCCGGGCACGAACACCTCGACGTCGAGGCCCTGGATGACCAGCGGACGGTCACAGGCCGGCACCTTCTCGCCGTACACCTCCGCGACGAAGTCGCTGCCCAGTCCGACGTGGTCGGCGCCGGCGACGTTCACGACGTACTCGAGGTGGTCGGCCAGGTGCTCGACGGTCGGCTTCTCCGCGGTGGTGAGGAATCCGGCGAAGAAGTTCACGCAGACGACGCCGCCGGTGGCCGCGATCGCGCGCAACTGCTCGTCGGTGAGGTTGCGGTGGTGGTCGCGCAGGGCGAACGCGCTGGAGTGCGATGCGACCAGCGGTTTGGTCGCCAGCTCGAGGATGTGCTCGACTCCGCCGCGGCCGACGTGCGAGACGTCGATCAGTACGCCGAGTTCCTCCAGCAGACCGACCGCCTCGACGCCGGCGTGGGTGAGCCGGCTGCCGGTCGCGTCCTCGCCCGATCCGTCGCCGAGCGCGCTGCGGCCGAAGTGGGTGAACGACACCATCCGGACGCCGAGCCGTTGCAGCGTCTGCAGGAGTTCGAGGTCGTTGTCGATCTGCGGGCAACCTTCGAGCGCCAGCACCAGCGCGATCTTGCCCGCTGCGGTGGCGGCCGCGATGTCGCCGGGCGCCGTACACAGCGCGACCTCATCGGCGTTGCCTTCGACGATCCGGTGTGCGGCCTCGATCATCCGCAGGGTCTCGCGCAACGCCCCTTCCGGCCGGAACTCGTCGTCGATGAACACCGGCAGCACCTGGACGTCGATCCCGCCCTCGCGCAACTGCGGGATCCACCGCTCCCGGAAGTACTGCGCCCACGTCGCCTTCGGCCGTCGCGCCACCAGCATCAACAGGTCGTTGTGCCCATCCGCCACCAGCGCGTCCCGATGCAGGTCGGTCATGCGGCCCCTCTCCTCGTCGGCGGGACCAGAATATGCTCGGGCTGGTGAAGGTGCTTTCGGCTCAGGATGTCCGGCGTGCGGTTCCGATGAGTACGGCGATCGACGCGGTGCGGGACGCGTTCCGGGAACTGGCGGCGGGCAACTTCGTGCTGCCACCGCGGCAGATCTTCGGCAACGGGTCGGTGCTGGTGATGTCGGCGTACCACACGCCGACCGGGAGCGCCGTGGTGAAGAAGATCGGTATCGCGCTCGACCAGGTGCCGGCTATCCGCGCGACGGTGATCTGGACCGGCGCCGGCGATCAACTCGTCGCGGACGGCAGCTCGATCACCACGTTGCGGACCGGTGCGGTCGTCGGAGTCGCCACCGATCTGCTGGCCCCCGCCGACGCGACCCGGCTCACGCTGATCGGGACGGGAGCTCAGGCACCGGACCAGGTCCGCGCGGTTCTCGCCGTACGTCCGATCGCCGACGTCCTGGTCACGGGCCGCTCGGCTGACCGTGCTGCAGCGTTGAGCAAAACACTCGCCGACGAGTTTCCCGAGGTGAAGTTCACTCCGGGCACGGATATCGACGACGCGATCGGCGACGCCGACATCGTCTGCTGCGCCACCTCGTCCACCACGCCGCTCTTCACCGCCGACGCGCTCCACGACCGAGTCCACGTCAACGCCATCGGCGCCTTCCGCCCGACGATGCGCGAGCTGCCGCGCGACCTCTTCGCCACCGCGTCGACGGTCCTGGTCGATCAGCAGGCGGCGGCGCTGGAAGAGTCCGGCGAGATCATCGACGCAGTCGACTCCGGCACGCTGCAACGCACAGACCTGGTCGAACTCGGGCCCGCCCTCTCAACTCCCCCGGCCTCGACCGGCCGCACCGTCTTCAAGTCCGTCGGCATCGGCCCCCAGGACTGGGCAATCGCCGCCGCACTCGCCCGCGCTTAGCGGACCTGGGCCACTCACCAACCCGACCGAAGAGCCGGAGCCGGCCGACGTCTGAGCGTGCGTCGTTCGCAGCGCCAGTGGTTGGTGAGTGCTGGAGGTCCGGACGCCAAGGCCATCACAATGTGCCCGTCGCGAACAGGCTGAGCATGGCCGGCTGCCATCGGCGCGATTGTGATGGCCTGGCGGTCCGGCTCAGGTCCAGCGCAGGACGCCCTTGCGGTAGGCGTACAACAGGCCGATCGCGACGAAGGCGAGGAAGACGAACATCTCGATCAAGGTCGAGAAGCCGAGGGTGGCGAAGATCGTCGCCCACGGGAACAGGTAGATCGCGTCGACGGCGAAGATCACGTAGAGGTAGGCGAACAGGTAGTACCGGATGTGGACCTGCGCCCAGCCCTCGCCGACCGGGTCGACGCCGGACTCGTACGTCTTGAGCTTGCTCTCGGTCGGATAGGTGACGGTGAGCGCCTTGTTCAGCGCGAAGGCCCCGATCAGCCCGACCAGGCCGAGCGCGACCACCGCGAGGATGACCCCATAGCTCTCCGACACGTGCAGCAGCTTAGTTGGTGCAGAGCATGATGGAGTCGACTGAGACATAGGGGCCGTAGCCGGAGTTGATGTCGGTGACTTGGAGGCGGAGGCGGGTGATGCCGAGGATCTTGGCGTTGAGCCAGGTCTCGGTCTCCTGTGCCTGCCGCACCGAGGTGATTGCCTTGGTCCCGTTGTGCAGCGACACCCGTACGGTCCCGTCGGTGAGGTTGCCGAGCCAGTTCCGCACGTAGCTGCAACCAGTCGAGTCCACGTCGCCCCAGACGAACCCACCCTTGTTGGCGAGCAGATCGGCCTCCGCCCGCCGCGGCCCTTCGTTCGGCGGCACCACGTTGAACTGCGGCGCCCCCTTCCCACCGGCGGCCAGCATTCCCCGCTTGAAGATCCCGCGCCAGACATAGTGCTTGAGGCTGATCACCGGCGAGATCGCCGCCGGGTACGGCGCCTGTGGCCCGACCGCGATGCGATACGTCCGGACCGACCCGGGCTGCACGGTCTTGATCGTCACCGAGCTGCCCGCCGAATACCCGTGCGCGATCTCCTGCCACCGCTTCTCGGCCGGGATCCACTGGTGCAGCGGGATCCGCGTGCCCGCCTTCGGTGCGGGGGTCAACGAGCCGATCACCGTGATCACACCTTTGGTGCTGTCCGTCGTCCGGATAGTGGTGATCTTGGCCGTCCGCGCCGGTGCAGCGGCCGACTCCGGGGCCACCGCAGGCGCCGAACCGCCGAGGCTCATCGCGGGCGCCACCTGCGCGGAGCACCCGGTCAGGACAAGGATCAGCAGTCCGGCAACGGCACGCATGCCGACATGCTGCCGGTTGTGACTGCGGATCGCAAGCGAACGACTGCGTAGGGTGACAGCCGCGAAATTATCCCTAGCGGATGAATCCACCCACTAACACCGTGTCCCAGGCTGTGGACCACCGGGGCTTCCGCATGGTTCTGTACTAAGGGCGAACTAATATTGGGGTTATCGCCCTGAACTGGGGGGATCGACCTGTCGCCCACGACGCGGCGGGCCGGCCCAAGCTTCGACTTGGAGATGAACAGAACAGTGACCATCGAGGTCAAGCAGCTCGACCGCGTGGTGATCCGCTTCGCCGGCGACTCCGGTGACGGGATGCAGCTCACCGGGGACAGGTTCACAGCGGAAACGGCATCGTTCGGCAATGATCTGTCGACCCTGCCCAACTTCCCCGCCGAGATCCGGGCACCAGCCGGAACTCTGCCGGGGGTGTCGTCGTTCCAGCTCCACTTCGCCGATCACGACATTCTCACGCCGGGTGATGCGCCCGATGTGCTGATCGCGATGAACCCGGCCGCGCTGAAGGCGAACCTGCGCGACGTACCGCGCGGCGCGACGCTGATCGTCGACACGGCGGACTTCACGGCCCGCAACCTGAAGCGGATCGGGTACGACGAGAATCCGCTGGAGACCGGTGAGCTCGACGCGTACCACCTGATCGCGTTGAACCTGACCGGCATGACGGTGGAGTCGGTCAAGGAGTTCGGCCTGACCCGCAAGGACGCCTCGCGGGCCAAGAACATGTACGCGCTGGGGCTGGTGTCGTGGCTGTTCCAGCGCCCGGTCGAGTCGACGATCACGTTCCTGGAGACCAAGTTCGCCAGCAAGCCGGACATCCGGGACGCGAACATCGCGGCCTTCCGGGCGGGCTACAACTTCGGCGAGACCGCGGAGGAGTTCTCGGTCCGGTACGAGGTGAAGCCGGCCAAGATGGCCACCGGCACCTACCGGAACATCTCCGGCAACCTGGCGCTGGCGTACGGCCTGGTGGCGGGCGCTCAGCGGGCCGGTTTGCCGCTGGTCCTGGGCGCGTATCCGATCACACCGGCCTCCGACGTACTGCACGAGCTGTCCAAGCTCAAGCGGTTCAACGTGACCACGATCCAGGCCGAGGACGAGATCGCCGGTGTCGGCGCTGCCCTCGGCGCGTCGTTCGGCGGCGCGCTCGGCGTGACCACGTCGTCAGGCCCGGGCATCAGCCTGAAGTCCGAGACGATCGGCCTCGGCGTGATGCTCGAGCTGCCGCTGGTCGTGTGTGACATCCAGCGCGCCGGCCCGTCGACCGGCATGCCGACCAAGACCGAGCAGGCCGACCTGCTGCAGGTGATGTTCGGCCGCAACGGTGAGGCGCCGCTGCCGGTGGTCGCGGCCCAGTCCCCCGCGGACTGCTTCGCGATCGCGGTCGAGGCGGCCCGGATCGCCGTCACCTACCGGACGCCGGTGATCGTGCTGTCCGACGGTTACCTGGCCAACGGTTCGGAGCCGTGGCAGATCCCGGTGGTCGACGACCTGCCGACGATCGACCCGAACTTCACCCTCGAGCCGAACGCGACCGACGACAAGGGCGCACCGCTCTACCTCCCCTACCTGCGCGACCCGGAGACCCTGGCCCGCGCCTGGGCGATCCCAGGTACGGCGGGTCTGGACCACCGCATCGGCGGTCTGGAGAAGGAGGACAAGACCGGCAACATCTCCTACGACCCGGCCAACCACGACCTGATGATCCGCACCCGCCAGGCGAAGGTGGACGGCATCGCCCGTTCCATCGACCCGATCGAGGTCGACGACCCGGACGGTACGGCGAAGGTCCTGGTGCTGGGCTGGGGATCGACGTACGGCCCGATCGGCGCCGGGGTCCGCCGGGTCCGCAAGGTCGGCGGCAAGGTCGCGCAGGCTCACCTGCGGCACCTGAACCCGTTCCCGCCGAACCTGGGCGATCTGCTCCGCAGCTACGACAAGGTCCTGGTCCCGGAGATGAACCTGGGCCAGCTGGCGATGCTGCTGCGGGCGAAGTTCCTGGTCGACGTCGTGTCCTACGCACAGGTCCGGGGCATGCCGCTCGGCGCGGCCGAGCTGGCCGAGGTGATCGGCAACCTGGTCGAGGAGACCGAGGGCATCGACGACGACGCCCGCCACCTGGGCGAGGCCGCCGCCAGCCTGACTCACGGTGAAGCGCTGCACACCGAGCCCAACGGTCAGCCCAACGGTCAGGCGAACGGCCAACTGCACGAGTCGGAGGGAGCACGATGAGCACGGTCGACCTCGGCCTGCCGAGTCTGCCCGGTGGGCTGCACGGCGTCCCGGCCGCGAGCGAGCCGCAGAACCGCAAGGAGTACGTGTCGGACCAGGAGGTCCGGTGGTGCCCCGGCTGCGGCGACTACGCCGTGCTGGCGGCGTTCCAGGGCTTCCTGCCCGAGCTCGGGATCAAGCGCGAGAACATCGCGATGGTCTCCGGCATCGGCTGCTCGTCGCGGTTCCCGTACTACCTGTCGACGTACGGCATGCACTCGATCCACGGGCGTGCGCCGGCGATCGCGACCGGTCTCGCGGTGGCCCGGCCGGACCTGAGTGTCTGGGTGGTGACCGGTGACGGCGACGCGCTGTCGATCGGCGGCAACCACCTGATCCACTCGCTGCGACGCAACGTGAACCTGAAGATCCTGCTGTTCAACAACCGGATCTACGGCCTCACCAAGGGTCAGTACTCGCCGACCTCGGAGCCGGGCAAGGTGACGAAGTCGACGCCGATGGGCTCGGTGGACAACCCGTTCAACCCGGTCTCGCTGGCGCTCGGCGCGGAGGCGACGTTCGTGGCCCGCACGATCGACTCCGACCGCAAGCACCTGACCTCGGTCCTGCGCGCGGCCGCCGAGCACCGCGGCACGGCGATCGTGGAGATCTACCAGAACTGCCCGATCTTCAACGACAACGCGTTCGAGGCGTTCAAGGATCCGGAGACCCGCGACGACGCGATCATCCCGCTGGTGCACGGCGAGCCGATCCGGTTCGGCAAGGAAGGCCGGCTCGGCGTGGTCCGCGACGGCTTCGCCTCGCTGGCCGTCAAGGAGGTCGCCGACCTCCCGAACGGCGAGGCCGACCTGGTCGTCCACGACGCCCATGCCGACGACCCGGCGTACGCGTTCGCGCTGTCCCGGCTGACCGACGCCGGCATCCTGCACCAGGCCCCGATCGGCATCTTCCGTGCCGTCGAGCGCCCGGCGTACGACGACATGGTTCGTCAGCAGATCACCACCGCCCAGGAGGCTCAGGGCACCGGCGACCTGCAGGCGCTCGTCACCGGCTCGGACACCTGGACGATCAACTGAGGAAGGTCCGGACGGCTTTCTGAAAGCCGTCCGGGTCCTCCACCCACGGGTAGTGCGCGACACCGTCGAGCACTACCCGTTCCGCGTTCGGCAGCGCCCGCAGCAGACTGTCGGTGACGTACGGCGGCCGCAGATCCTCCGCTCCATGGATCAACAGCGTCGGTACGTCGATCCGCGCGCAAGCACCGGCCCGATCCGGCACTGCGCGAAGCTCGGCCAGCAACGCGTCGGCGCACTCCTGGTTGGGCTCGAACCGTGGTGTGTTGAGCCGGCGCGCCTGCTCCAGCGCCGTCGTCTGGTCGGCGAAGTTCGTCGCGATGCGCGCGATCCAGGGATCCGCTGATGGCACGAGCCGCTCGGCGACGCGGTCCCGGTACGACGGGGGTGGTCCGTTGAGGCCGGTGCTCGAGACCAGGATCAAGTGGCTGAGGTGGTCGAGGTGCGCCGCGGCGTACTGGAGCGCGAGGGCCGCACCCCAGGAGTGCCCGATCAGGATGATCTTGTCGTTGCCGTCGCGGATCGTCTCGAGGTCGGCGACCGAGCGTTCGAGGGTGTAGGGACCGCGGCGATCGGACCGGCCGCAGCCTCGCTGATCCCACCGATGCACCCTGAAGCCGGGCAGCGGCAACGGGACGTCGTCGAAGACGTCCCACCAGCCAGGGCCACCGTGGACGAGGACGACGGGCGGTCCGTCGCCGGTCGCTTCGGTCCAGAGCCGGCAGCCGTCGTCAGTCGTCGAGTGAGGCATAGACGGCGGCGCGCAACTCGCGACGGATCGGGTAGCTGGAGGACGGACGCAACTGGGTCAGGAAGACGACAGCCAGTTCGTCGGCCGGCGAGACGAAGAACGCCGTCGAGGCGGCGCCACCCCAGAAGTATTCGCCCGGGCTGCCGATCGTCTGCGCCACGACCGGATCCAGCAACACCCCGAACCCGAGGCCGAAGCCTTGTCCCGCTCGCTTCGTCTCGCCGCCGAAATCAGCGACAGCCGCGAGGTCCTGACCGCCGGGCAGGTGGTTCATGGTCATGAACTGCAGCGTCCGCGGGCCGATGATCCGCACACCGTCGAGCGACCCGCCCGCGGCCAGCATCCGGGCGAACCGCAGGTAGTCCCCGGCCGTCGACACCAACCCAGCTACGCCGGACAGGAACGTACGCGGCCTCAGGTAGGCGCTCGTCAATGGGTCGTCCGCCAGCGCGAAGCCGCCGTGGTCGTACCTGTAGCTGGCGGCGAACCGCGAGATGCTTGCCTCAGGCACCGAAAACCCGGTGTCCGTCATACCGAGTGGGTCGAAGATCCGGGTCCGCAGGTACTCGTCCAGCGGCAGACCGCTGATCACCTCGCAGAGCAGGCCGACCAGGTCGGTCGAGATCCCGTAGATCCAGCGCGTCCCGGGATCTGCCTGCAACGGAAGATCCGCCAGCCGGGCCGGCAACTCCGACAAGGGCGCGTCCGAGTCCATCCCGGTCAGCCCGGCGTCCTGGTAGAGCCGGCTGACCGGGTGCTTGCCGTTCGAGGCCGCGAGCCCCGACATGTGCATCAGAACATCGCGCACCGTCATCTCGCGGGTGGAGTCGCGGAGCGCGCCGTCCGCGAACACCTTCGGGCGGCCGAGTGCGGGCAGGTACTTCACCACCGGATCGTCGAGCTGGAACCGGCCCTCTTCGTACAGCTGCATCAGCCCGAGACTGACGATCGGCTTGGTCATCGAGAAGATCCGGAAGATCGTGTCCGGCCGCAGCTCCCGGCCACGCTCGGCGTCCGCCAGTCCGCAGGCCTCGAACAACTCCACCTTGTCCCGCCGCGCGACCGCTGTGACCGCGCCCGGATACCGCCCGGCGTCGACGTACCGCCGGACCAGGGCCGCGACTCGCTCCATCGAACCTCCTTGTAGCGAATACTTCAGAGCCGACGGTATGTGTTGTGAACGTTACGACGCAAGAGCGGATACCGTGACGCCGTGGACGAACGCCTGGTCCTCCTGGTCGCGTACGACGGTGCCGAACTGCTCGACATCGCCTGCGTGACGTCGTGTCTGGACATCGCGAACCGCATCGGCGCCAGCCCGCCGTACCGGATGGTGCTGGCGACGCCGGGGAAGCGGGTCGTGAAGTGCGACTCAGGGCTGCAGTTGCAGGCCGATGTCGCGCTCGAGCGGTTCAACGAGCCGATGGACACGCTGCTCGTGTCCGGCGGACTCGGACACGAGGACGCTGCCGCGGATCGCAGTCTGGTCGGGCACGTACGGCGCCTGTCCGCGCTCGCCCGACGAGTGTCGTCGGTGTGCACCGGCGCGACCGTGCTCGCGGCCACCGGCCTGCTGAGTGGACGCCGCATCACGACCCACTGGATGTACGCCGATCAGCTCGCGGCGAAGCATCCGGATGTTGACGTCGACGCGGACCCGATCTACATCCGCGACGGCGAGATCGCGACCTCGGGTGGCGTCACGAGCGCGCTGGATCTGACCATGTCGTTCATCGAGGAGGACCACGGCGAGGCGATCGCCCGCGGTGTCGCGCTGGGCACGGTCACCTACCTCCAGCGGCCGGCCGGCCAGTCCCAGATGAGCATGTTCGTGGCGAGCCGGCTGAGCGGCGACCTCCTGGTCCGGCGGCTCCGCGACCACATCGTGAGCCATCCGAACTCGGACCTCAGTACGCCGGCCCTAGCGCGACTCGCCGGGGTCAGTGAGCGGCACCTGTCCCGGATGTTCCTCACCCACGTCGAGCAGACGCCGGCGCAGTACGTCCGCGGCGTCCGCACCGAGGCCGCGGCACACCTCCTGGTCTCGGGCGAACTACCACTCGCGGCCGTCGCCCGGCAATGCGGTTTCGGCTCGACCGAGTCGCTCCGACAAGCTTTCGTCGACCGGTACGGCGTACCTCCGTCGCAGTACCGGCGGACGCGGACACCGGCCTGATCCCAGGAATCCGGTCCGGTCCAGCAGACATCCGGACCTGATCGGTCCGGATGGATGGCCCGGCCCCGGACAGTCCGGAAGATCGTGCCATGACGAACGACTTCTCCGATTCCGAAGACCGGAATCTCAGACTCAGGACACTAAGTCCGTGAGGGTGACGCCGGCCGCGCGATCGAGGTGATGCGCGGTCAGGCCGAGGGCGCGGGGCGCCAGCACGTCCAGCTCGAGGTTGTCGCCGATCATCAGTGTTTCCACCGGGTCGACGCCCAGCGCCTCGCAAGTCCGCAGGTAGGTCTCTGGGGCGGGCTTGCTGATGCCGAGGGACTCCGTCGTACAGACCACGTCGATCAGGTCGGCCAGGCCGATGGCCTCGATTTTCGCGTTCTGCTGTTTCGTGCTGCCGTTGGTCAGCACACCGATCCGCAGACCGTTGCTCCGGGCAACTTCCAATGCCGGGCGGGCGTCCGGATAGGCGGTCCAGCTCGATTTGTAGTGATGCAGGTAGCCGGTGAACAGCTCGTCGAGCTCCTCGTCGGCCGGCGGGACAGGGTGGTCGAGCAGGGGCAGGAAGTCACGGAGCCGGCCGCGCCGCTGCTCCTGGTGGGTGATCTCGAGCGCCATGAACTGGCTGTAGACGCGATCCTCGATCACGAACCACTGTGCGACCAGCTCGTCGGTCGTCGTACCACCGAGCTCGGGGATCCAGCTGCGGATCGCGTACGTCGCCGACCTGGTGTGGTCGAACAGCGTGTTGTCCAGGTCGAAGATGACCGCCTTCACGCCCGGACCACCGAGTCCCGGTTGAGCTCGCGGTGGTTGGCGTAGCCGGACAGTGCCAGGGTCAGATCGAGCTCGGCCAGGAAGCAGCGCAGGACGTGCTCGACACCCGCCTGCCCGGCCAGCGCGAGGCCGTAGAGCAGCGGACGGCCGAGCAGGACCGCCTTCGCGCCAAGGGCGAGGGCCTTCGCCGCGTCCGAGCCGGTGCGGACACCCGAGTCGAAGAGGACCGTCAGCTGTTCACCGACCGCGTCCGCGATCGCCGGCAGCGCGTCGAGTGACGCGATCGCGCCGTCGACCTGACGGCCGCCATGGTTCGAGACCACGACCCCGTCCACGCCGTGCTCGGCAGCCAGCTTCGCGTCCTCGACGGCCGTGATCCCCTTCAGCACGATCGGGCCGTCCCAGTTGTCCCGCAGGAACGACAGCTCGTCCCAGCCCAGGCCGACGTTCGGGAACATCTGCGCCCAGTGCATCACCGCCGCGCCCGGGTCCTCGGCGACCGGCTTGGCCAGCTTGGCCTGGAAGGCCGGGTCGCTGAAGTAGTTCGCCAGCCCCTCTCCCTTGAGGAACGGCAGGAACCCGCGGTCCAGGTCAGCAGGACGCCAGCCCAGCGTCCCGGTGTCGAGGGTGACAACCAGGACGCCGTACCCGCTCGCCTTCGCCCGCTGCAGGAAGCTGAGGCAGACGTCGCGGTCCGTCGGCCAGTAGAGCTGGTACCACTTGCTCTTCGCCTCGATCTGCTCGAAGGCGTGGCTCGCCTGCGTCGAGTGCGTGTAGGTCAGGCCGAGCGCGTCAGCGGCCCGGGCGGTCGCCAGCTCGCCGTCCGGGTGGGCCAGCGTCTGCACGCCGATCGGCGCGACCAGCACCGGCGCGGGCATCGCCGTACCGAGGATGGTGCAGGACAGGTCCCGGTCGGTGCTGCCGCGCAGCATCCGGGGCACCAGCCGCCACCGATCGAACGCCGCCAGGTTCGCGCGCGCCGTCGCCCCACTGCCCGCGCTCGGCACGATGTACCCCATCGCCTCAGCGGACAGCGTCCCGGCCGCCTGCGACTCCAGCCGGGCCAGGTCGGTCGTGATCTCCGGCCGTGTCCCCTGCAGCATCCCCTGCAGGTAGATCTGCAACTGGTGATCCCCATAGTTGGCCATGCCGGATGCTCCCACGCCCACCGCGCGACCTCAACCACACCACCCCGGCCAGTGCAACGAGACAGCACAGCCACGCGAACCAGTCACCCCAGGCGGTGTAGACGGTCCCGTCTCTGCCTGGGCGGAGCTCGCCGATCAGGACGGCCGGCGCGTCGACAGGCGCCGTCGTCTCGGACACGATCCGACCCTGCGCGTCGCTCAGGGTGAGGCGGCCCTTGCTGCCGTCGCGGGCCATCGGGATGCCGTTCTCGAGCCCACGGAGCAGTGCCATCCGGCTGTGCAGCCAGCCGTCGTCCTCGAAGTCGAGCGCCGGCACCAGCAGCAGGCTGACATCTTCTTTCCCGTACGCGCGGGACAGTGCGGGGAAGTCCAGGTCCTTGCAGATCAGCAAGCCCCAGCTCTTGTAGACGGCGAAGTGGTCGCCGGGGGTGTACGGCTCAATGCCGGGGATCAGGTGGTGTTTGTCGTACGACGTGGGCGCGCTGCCGTCGGGGTGGACGATCAGGGCCCGGTTGTAGTCGTCGGGACCGAAGACAGTCAGGCCGACGACGAGCTCGACCTTGTTGCTGGTGGCAAGTGTCTGGAACTCCTCGGACAGCTGCGGAAGTGCGGTCGCGTCGAGGTCGATGATCTTCTCCGGGAGCAGGACGACCTGTGCGCCGGATCGGGCTGCGTCGGCGATCATCGGGCGGTAGCGCTCCAGCACGGCTGGGCCACCGCCGTCCGGCCAGCGCGCGTTGTCTTCACCTTCGGCGGAGAGTACGGCGATCCGCAGCGGCTGACTGTCCGCGGTCCCGTCGAGCCGGAGTACGCCGTACAGACAGGTGCCGGCGGCAACGACCACGAGAGCACCGACCAGAACGAGACGTCTCGTGGCGAGGACGGCTGCTGGGAACAGCAGGAGGAAGCTGAGACCCCACAGGCCGGTCAGGGAGACGATCTGGTTGATGGGTGCTACCTCGGCCTGGGTGTACGTGAGGCTGGTGAACGCGCCGTGGGGCGAGACGGTCGCGATCAGGTAGTCGAGAGCCGCCCAGAGCGCAGGCGCGGCGAACGCTGCGAGCACGAAGTGCCTTCGGACGACGAGCGCTCGGAAGAAGAGGACGGTCGCGGTGAAGACGGCCGCGAGCAGGACCAGGAAGGCCAGCGCGACCAGCGGAAGCCCAAGGTCGTTACGCAGGTAGCGGGCCAGGTTGGTGAGCCCGAGAAGCCAACCAGCAAAGGCGGTCAGGGCCGCGAGCCCGGGATTCAGGCGGGGTGCGACAAGGAGCACAGGCAGCGGTGCGAGCCAGGTCAGCGCGGGCAGGGCGTGGAGGCCGGAACCGAAGTACAGCAAGGCACCGGTCGCGACCGCGGCGGCCACACCTTTAGGTACGGAGGAGGCCATCGATCATCCTTTCGGCGAGTTCGAGGCACAGCGTGCGGAAGGCGGGGTCGGGCATGCCGATGCGGTCGCCGTGGTGGAGCTGGATCAGGCCGTGCAGGAGGGCGGCGAACATCAGGCTGGTCTCCCAGATGTCGTCGTCGGAGAAGAGGCCCTGGTCGACGCCATCGGAGATCGCGTCGGCGACCAGGTTGAACGTCGGCGACTTGCGGGCGCGGAAATCGTCCGGGAACTTCCGCGCCTGGTCGCGCCGCTCGGTGAACATGTAGTCGTAGAGCCGCGGCTGGGCGAGCGCGAAGTCGACGTGGTCGACCAGCATCTCCCGCATCCGCTCGTCCGCCGCCGTACTGCGCGGGGCGGACTCCCAGCGCCGGACCAGCTCGGCGAAGGCAGCGTCGGCGACCGCGTTCAGCAGGGACTCCCGGTCCGGGAAGTACTGGTAGATCGCCATCGGCGTGATCCCGACCGCGGCTGCCACCTTCCGCATCGACACGCCGGCCGCGCCGTGCTCGGTCAGCAGCCAGGTCGCGGCCGCGGTGATCCGGTCCTTCGTCGTCACCTCGCTCATGAATGTCATTCAACCTGCATTACCTATACGGCGTATAGGGAAATGACCCTGAATGATCCCTGAGCCATGACATCCGTCAGGTCCGGGACCCTCGCGGTGATCGTGGTGGTCGCGGCGGACCGGGTGGACGCACATGCATTCGCTCGCGGCGGCGGGTGGTGCGCTGCTGACCTACGCGTGGCACGCGTTCCCGGAGGACCCGGTGATGGATGCGTCGCGGACGACCGACCTGATCGGCAATGTGGTCTTCGCCCTCATCGCGGTGGCGCTCCTCGTGGGTGCGACAATCAGGCGTGACAAACTCAGTGACTCCTGACAACCGCGGCATCTCGCGGCCTGTCGGCCTCGCTCTGTTCGCGCTGGCGACCGGTGGTTTCGCGATCGGAACCACCGAGTTCGTCACGATGGGAGTACTGCCCCAGATCGCTGACGGGGTGGGAATCTCGATCCCGACCGCGGGCCACCTCATCTCGGCGTACGCGCTGGGTGTCGTGGTCGGCGCACCGGTGATCGCGGCGCTCGGCGCCCGGACCGGGCGGAAGCGGCTGCTGCTCGGGCTGATGGCGGTGTTCGTGATCGGCAACGTGCTGTCGGCCGTTGCCTCGAGCTACGAGTTCCTGATGGCCGCGCGGTTTCTGACCGGCGTACCGCACGGGGCGTTCTTCGGCATCGGCGCGGTGGTCGGGACCACACTCGTGCCGGTCAATCGGCGGGCCTGGGCGGTGTCGATGACGATGGTCGGTCTTCCGGTGGCCAACATCATCGGCGTACCGATCACCACTCTGATGGGCCAGCGACTCGGCTGGCCCGCTCCGTTTCTGGCGGTCGGCGCGCTTGGACTGGTCACGCTGGTGGCGGTGTGGTTCTGGGTTCCGCCGCAGCCGGTTGGCAGCGACGTCAACATCCGCAGCGAGCTGAGCGCGCTGTCCCGGCCGCAGGTGTGGATGGCCCTGCTGGTCGGGATGGTCGGCTTCGGCGGCATGTTCGCGACGTACTCGTATATCGCCCCGACGATGACGGAACTGGCCGGTTTCTCGGAGGCCGCGGTCACGGTGGTGCTGGCCGTGTACGGCATCGGCATGACGTGCGGGACCGTCGTCGGCGGTCGGTTCGCCGACCGCGCCCTGATGCCCAGCCTGTACGGCGGCCTGCTCGCGATCACCGTCGTCCTCGGAACGTTCGGGTGGCTGGCGCAGACCCGGCCCGGAGCGCTGATCGCGGTGTTCGCGATGGGATTCTCGGCGAGCATCCTGGTTCCGGCGCTGCAGACCCGGCTGATGGACGTCGCACACGAGGGACAGTCGCTGGCGGCGTCACTCAACCACTCGACGCTGAACATCGCGAACGCCCTCGGCGCCTGGCTCGGCAGCGTCGTCCTGGCCGCCGGCTACGGCTACGAGTGGCCGAGCCGCGTCGGTGCGGTCCTGGCCGTCGCCGGGCTGCTCCTGGCCCTCGTCTCCGGCCTGATGGATCGGCGTACGGTCCGGAATTCAGGGGTCGACCAGGTCGTCGCCTGACCGCCTGATCACCGGGGACTTGGTTAGATCGGGGTATGGCGACATTGACGTTGGGCGCCGCCGACCTCGTCCGGCGGCGCGGGCTGCGGCAGATGCGATCGGTGGCGTTGTCGTTGCTGCTGCTGGCCGCGGTGATCTATGTGGCCACGCTGCACCGCGACGGCGGCTGGGCGTACCTGAACGCCGCGGCTGAGGCCGCGATGGTGGGTGCGCTGGCGGACTGGTTCGCGGTGACCGCGCTGTTCCGGCGGCCGCTGGGGCTGCCGATCCCGCACACGGCGATCGTGCCGACCCGCAAGGACAGCCTGGCCGAGAGCCTGGAGCAGTTCGTCACCGAGAACTTCCTGTCCCAGGAGGTGGTGGCGGAGAAGATGCGGACCGCCGAGGTCAGCCGCCGGGCCGGTGAGTGGCTGACCTCCGGGACGCATGCCGAGCGGATCGTGGCTGAGGGCGCTCGGACGATCGGGGCCGCGCTGCCGCGGCTCGGTGACGAGGACGTGGCGGCGTTCGTCCGGGGGTCGCTGCTGCCGCGGTTCGTGCAGGAGCCGTTGAGTCCGATCGCGGGGCACTTCCTGCAGTCGGTCGTCGAGGACGGTGCCCACCACGCGTTGTTCGACCTGCTGATGGTGGAGGCGCATGACTGGCTGCGCGACAATCGCGAGTTGCTCGCCGACGTGGTTGGTCCGCGCGCGCCGCGGTGGTCGCCGCAATGGGTCGACCGGCTGGTGATCGACCGGATCCACCGCGAGGCGCTGGCCTGGCTGGCCGACGTACGCGACAACCCGACGCATGCGGCGCGGCGGGCGGTCGACCGGCTGCTCGGGCAGCTCGCGCATGATCTGCAGAACGATCCCGAGACGATGGCGCGGTTCGAGGCGTTCAAGGCGCGGATGCTGACGCATCCAGATATGGGCTCCAGCCTGACCGCGGTGTGGGACGCCGTACGCACCGCACTGATCGACTCCATCGCCGATCCGGACAGCACGCTGCGAGTGCGCGCGACCAAGGCCATCCAGGACCTGGGGCAACGACTGCAGGACGACGAGGCGCTACGCGGGAAGGTCGACGCCCGTGCCTCGGAGGCGGTCGGGTACGTCGTACGCACGTACGGCAACGAGATCGTCTCCGTCATCTCCGACACCATCGAACGCTGGGACGGCCGCGAAGCCGCCGCCCGAATAGAACTCCACGTAGGCCGAGACCTCCAATTCATCCGAATCAACGGCACCGTCGTCGGTGCCCTGGTAGGCCTCCTCATCCACACGATCAGCCAACTGCTGTGAAGACGACGTACATCCGGAAGCGGAAGAGGCCGGTGGGGTGTGGGTTGTGGGCTTCGTATGTGGTGGATGTGGATGCCTTTGGCACCTGGTTCTACACGCCGGCGCATTCGCGTTACCGGGGCGATGACGGGAGTACGTGCGAGGTCGCGCAGATGGGGCCTGGTGGTCCGGGTGAGCATGCTGTGCACCTTGCGCCGCGGGACGGGTGGTGGTTCGCGACGTGGCGGCCGGGTGGGTTGTTGGTGGCTGATGTCAGTACGCCGCCGGAGTTCGCGGACGACGAGTGGACGTACGTCGATCTCGAGCTTGATCCGTATCGGCGGCCGGACGGGACTGTTGGCACGGAGGACTGGGATGAGCTTGCGGAGGCGCACGCGGCTGGTTTGATCAACGATCACGAGTATGGGGCGGCCGTCGAAGCGGCTCACACGTTGGAAATGCAGTTCAGCCAGGGCACAGAGCCGTTCGGCACCACGGGCTGGACCCGGCTGTCAGAGGCGATTGCTCTGGGGCTGCCGCCTCTGACCAGCTTCGGAGATCGGCCGGTGAGTTAGATGCCGCAGTTGGGGGCGTCCCAGACGTTGCCGGTGCGGATGTCGACGTGGGTGTGGTCGTTGTGGCCGGGGTAGCCGGGGCCGAAGATGCCGCCGAAGCCGTGGTTGCGGGCTTGTTTGGCGAGGGTGCAGAACGAGTGGACCCCGGTCAGGTCGGCGGACCGGCCGTACAGGTGCTGGCTGTTGCTGGCGCCACCGACCGAGTTGTTGCACGGAATACTCCGGAACCCGCTGGAGATGTTCAGCGGCTGGTCGCCGAGCGCGTGCCGCATCGCCTCCAACTGCCACATGGTCTGCAACGCGTTCGCCTTGGTCGCCGCGGCAGACAGCGGTCCGCCGTCCCACCCGGATCCGCCGCACCCGTCATCGAGTTCGGTGTAGGCGAAGTGGATCGGCGTACAGTCGTCGTCCTGCAGCCCGTAGATCTTGCTGAACGTCGCCGGCCCGGCGATCCCGTCCGCCCCCAGCCCGTACGCCGACTGGAACCGCTGCACCGCGGCCTTGGTGGCCGGCCCGAAGTCCCCGTCGACGGCGAGGTGACCGCCGTACCCGGGATAGCCGGCGACCCTGATCTGCAACTGCCGCACGTCCTCGCCGTTCATGCCCTGGCTGAGCGTGCGGCCCCACGTGTAACAACCATCCGCGTGCGCCTTGGTCGCGGTCACGACCTGGCTGGTCGTGAGTGTCGCCGCGAACAGCAGCAGTACGGCGATCAGCCGCGGCAACGGTCGGGTGATGGACATCGGACACCTCCGGGGCGGTGAAGGAACCTGTCCCGGCCCAGCATTCCGTCACCATCCACCGCTTGGCCAGTGCTCAGCGAAACTTTCCGACGCGAAGGCAACCATCCGTCCGACCGCGATGCAGGTCGGCACCAGCTTCGTCGCCTCCAGCCGGTCCGTGGTCGTGCAGACGGTCGGGAACCCGGATGACTACGCCCCGCCCGGCCAGGTCGAGTACCGGATCCAGGTGCGGCTCAGCGACGGGAACTCGGGGAACGGTTATCCCGCGATCGGCGACCAGGCTCAGCTCGACACGAGCCAGCACATCCAGCTGGCCGTGCCGGCCGGTCGGCCCGTGCAGGTGACGGCACGCCTGGTGGACAAGTTCGGCCGGCCGATGTCGGTGCCGAAGGCAAGAATCGGGGTGGCGATCTACGACGCGGGACCGCAGGTCACGGTGAACGGGGTCGACCTCGACAAGGAGAAGGAGGACAACGGCACCCGCTACCGCTTCGTCCGGGCCGAGGTCGTGCCGGCCTCGCGCGGGAAGGTGGAGCTCACCACACCGGCCAGGACGCCGTTCCTGTGGGTCCACGGCAACACGAATCTCGGTCCGGAGGTGCGCACTCGCTGGGGTGGATTGGCCGCGGACCAGGACGGAGCGCCCGCGTCCAGCGGCTTCGGCTGGACGACCGAACTCGCGCAGGACACGCCGAAGACGGCCAACTACCGGATCAGCTCGGGCCGTCCCACCGGCGGCGAGCTCGTGATCGCTCTCTACCTACCCGTCAATTAGACCCAGGCGTGCAGGTCGGCGGCGTCCTTGGCCAGCTGCTCCGGCGAGTCGTCGGCGACGAACTCGAGGAGAGCGTTGATCTCGCGAGGCTCGGCCGCGAGGCGGTCCAGGACCGGGCGCCACAGGGACTCGCGGCCCGCGAGCGGGAGCCGGGTGTTCGACGGCCACCAGGAGAAGACGTGGACGGTGGTCAGCCACGGCATCAGGGCTTCGAGCTGGTCGAGGCACTGGGCGTCGTCCAGGTCGACGGGCGGCTGCCAGTACGTCTTGAGGTTGGGAGCCCCGACGTCGAGCAGCAGCGTGATGGTGGAGTCGACCTCGTCGGTCAGCGTGTTGCGGTGGAACTCCATCGCGATCTCGATGCCGGACGAGGCTGCCACATCGGCCAGCTCGGCCAGCCCGCGCGTCACCGCCATCCGGTCCCCCACGCCCGCTTGCGCCGTACCGACGTTGCCCGCCCAGACGCGGATCCGGGGCGCGCCGAGGGCCTCGGCAGTGGCAACCGCGGAGCGCATCTCCTCGCGGTCGATGCTGCCAGCCCGCAGATAGGAGCCGTACGCCGCGATCCCCAACCCGTGGACGTCGCACAGCGCCTTCACCCGTTTGGCGGTGACCAGATTGCCGAGCGGGACGTGCACGTCACCACCCCACTCGATCGCCCCGAGACTGGCCTTCGCCGCCAGCTCCACCACCTCGTCGGCCGGCAACTGGCGGAACGTCACCGAGACCAGACCGGTCCTCACACCCACGCGTGCCTCCTCGTGTCCACCCCTCTATCCAACCGCATCGCACCAGCGGCTCCCCGGTGACACGGGTGCTGGACTCCGGCCCGTCTCACGTCATGAGCAAAGCAATTGGATGCGACTGTCGCGTGGGCATAGTCTGACGGCGTGCCAGAGCAGCGCAGAGGGTTCATCTACGGGTTCGCCGCCTACCTGATCTGGGGCTTGTTCCCGCTCTACTGGAAGCTGCTGGACCACTCCGGCGCGATCGAACTGCTGGCCCACCGGGTCGTGTGGTCGCTGGTGACGATCGCGATCCTGGTCGTCGTACTGCGCAAGTTCGGCCAGGTGAGGGCGCTGCTGCGGGAGCCGCGGCGCCGGTGGCCGTTGATCGCGGCCGCGTTCCTCATCTCGGCCAACTGGGGCACCTACATCTGGGCGGTGAACCACGGCCGGGTGGTGGAGACGTCGCTCGGGTACTTCATCACTCCGCTGTTCACCGTGCTGCTCGGCGTCGTGGTGCTGAAGGAGCGGCTGCGATCCCTACAGTGGGTCGCGCTCGCGGTCGCCTTCGTCGCGGTCGCCGGGCTGACGATCGAGAACGGCCGGCCACCGTGGGTGGCGATCATCCTCACCTTCTCGTTCGGGTTCTACGGGCTGACCAAGAAGCAGGCCGGCGCCGGAGCGATCGAGGGAATGGCGATCGAGTCCGCCACCGTGGCACCCCTCGCACTCGCGGCGATCGTCGTACTCGGCGCGCAGGGTCAGTCGACGGTCACACATCACGGCGCCGGCTATCTCACGCTGGTGCTGCTGACCGGGCCGATCACCGCCGTACCGCTGCTGCTCTTCGGGGCGTCCGCGACCAGGGTCTCGATGACGACGCTGGGCCTGCTGAACTACATCGCGCCGATCATGCAGTTCATCTGCGGCGTGCTGGTGTTCCACGAGGAGATGTCGCCGATGCGCTGGGCCGGCTTCGGGCTCGTCTGGGTCGCGCTGGTGATCTTCACCCTCGACAGCATGAACCGGCGCCGCCGCACCATCGCGATCGAACGCGCCGCGGTCACCGCCTCCGCGGTGTGATCAGTCGCTTGACGACTGCGATCACTCGCTTGACGATCGGGATTCAGGACATTTAGTATCCAGGTTATGAAGATGAACGAGGGCGTCGAGTGGGCGATGCACAGCTGCGTGAATCTCAGCTGGCTGCCCGGCGAGGCGGTCACCGCCAAGCGACTCGCCGCCTTCTACAACCTTCCCACGGCGTACCTGAACAAACAGCTCCAGGCGCTCACGCGGGCCGGCATCCTCACCTCGGTCTCCGGACCGAAGGGCGGCTTCCAGCTGGCCCGCGACCCGTCCAAGATCACCCTGCTCGACATCGTGGTCGCGATCGACGGGCCGGACGACGCGTTTCGCTGCACGCAGATCCTGAAGGAGGGCCCGGGCGCCGACCCGAAGGCCGATTACACCAGGGTCTGCGTGGTCTCCCAGGCGATGCGCTCCGCGGAGCTGACCTATCGCCGTACGCTGGCCGGCCAGACCATCGCGGACATCGCAGAGCGGGTGGTGAGCACGTCTCCGGACGCTCCCGCCAGCACCCGGAACCGGTTCGCGAACCTCAAGTCCTGACCTTCACCCACGACCTCTCCGTCCAGACCCAGGAGTTGATTCTGGATGTCAAATATCCCGAATAGGCCACTGATCCTGTCGCTGCTCGCGTTCGCCCAGCTGATCATCTCGATCGACTACACCATCGTGTACGTCGCCGTCCCGGACATCGGCCGCGACCTCGGCTTCGCCGCCCACAACCTGCAATGGGTGGTGAGCGGGTACGCCGTCGCCTTCGGCGGGTTCCTCCTGCTGGGCGGCCGGATGTCCGACCTGCTCGGCCGGCGCCGGATGTTCACCGCCGGTCTCATCCTGTACGGCGCCTCGTCGCTGGCCGGAGGTTTCGCGACCGAACCCGGCCTGTTGGTCGGCGCCCGGGCGGTGCAGGGTTTCGGCGGTGCCGTCCTCGCGCCCGCCACGCTGTCGCTGATCGGCACGCTGTTCGCAGAGGCCGGGAACGCAACCGGGCCTTCTCGATCTGGGGCGCGGCCGGCGGCAGCGGGATGGCGCTCGGCTCGCTGCTGGGTGGCGTTCTGACTCAGTCCTTCGGCTGGGCGGCGATCTTCTTCGTCAACGTCCCGCTCGCCGCGATCGGTGTGGTGGCGGCGATCATCCTGCTCCCGGTCGACGGGACGGATCGCGGTCACCGCAGGTTCGACGTACCTGGCGCGGTGACTGCGACGGCGGGGATCACCGCGGTGGTGTTCGCGCTCGTGCAGGGGCCGGCGACTGGGTGGGACGGTGTCAGCGTGGCCGCGGTCGCGGCCGGCGTCGTACTGCTGACGGCGTTCGTCCTGATCGAACTGCGGTCGCCGGATCCCCTGCTGCCGTTGAGATTGCTGCGCGTTCGCAATCTCCGCAACGGCGTCACCGTGATCCTGCTGTTCTCCGCGACGCTGGGAACGCTGCTGTACTTCGAGACCGTCTACTTCCAGGACGTCCTCGGCTACAACGCGCTGGAGACTGGCCTGGCGTACCTGCTCCCGATGCTGGCGATCTTCGTCGGCTCCAACCTGGGCGGGCGGCTGGCGACGCGGTTCGGTCTCCATCTGACTCTCGCGGTCAGTCTGTCCGTGTCCGCGGTCGGTGTCGCGCTCCTCGGCCTGGTCCTGTCGAGCAACGCGTCGTACGGCGTCCTCGTCCCGGCGCTGCTGATCCTCAGCTTCGGCCAGGGCAGCGCGTTCAGCACCATGTTCGCCGCCGCGTCCACCGGCGTCGCCGCGGAGTACCAGGGCATCGGCTCGGGGATGGCGTCGACCGGTCAGCAGATCGGGAACGCGGTCGGTCTCGCGATCCTCGTGGCCATCGCCAACCGCGGCACGGCCGGCCTGACGGGCGAGTCGCTGCGTACGGCGACCACCCACGGGCTCCGGCTCGCCGTCCTGCTCACCGCGGCCGGGGTCGTCGTCACCGCCGCGATCGCGCTCACCGGCCGGCGCCGTACGCCGGTCCTGGTCGATGCCATCAGCAACTGATTTCCCAACTACCGAAGGAGAAACCGTCATGAGCACCATCCAGCCTGCCCTGATTCGCGCCGCCGAGGCCGAGGGCCTGCCCGCCGCCGGAGTCACCCTGTTCGCCGACGTCACCGACACCGGCGGTCACCTGACCAGCCACCGCTCGTTCTTCAGGCCCGGCAAGGACAGCGCTCCCCCGCACCAGCACAAGGAAGCGTCCGAACTGTTCTTCGTCCTCTCCGGCAGCCTGCGCGTACTGCTCGGAGACGACATCATCACCCTGGCCAAGGGCGACGTACTCGTCGTACCGCCGAACACTCCGCACGCCTTCGAGGCCGCCGGCGACGAGGCCGCCGAGGTCTTCTTCGTCCTCACCCACGCGAAGCCGCGCTTCGACTACTACCGCCTCCTCGAACGCGTCTACCGCGGCGAAACCGCCCCCTCCGAACTCGCGGAGACCAGCAACCTCTACGACAACCACTACGTCGACAGCCCGGTCTGGCAGGCCCGCCAGTCATGAACGGGCCGCTGGCGGGCACTGGGACCTGATGAGGCATGACTGGTTCCTGACCGCCGCCGAGCGGGGTAACCCGGCGACGGACATCGACGCCGACGGAGCCTGGACGGAGGGCAACCGAGTCCAGGCCCTGGTGCACGGCGCGACGTACTTCCGCCATCTGTACGACGAACTGTGCGCCCTGCGGCCGGGAGACCGGGTGTACTTCACCGACTGGCGCGGTGATCCGGACGAGGTGCTGGTCGAGGGCGGTCCCGGACTGGGTTCGGTGCTCTGCGACCTCGCCCGGTCCGGGGTCGAGGTCCGGGCGCTCTTGTGGCGGTCCCACTCGGACCACCTGAACTTCAACTCCCAGCAGAACCAGCAGCTCGGGACCGAACTGAACGAAGCCGGCGGCGAGGTGCTGCTCGACCAGCGGGTCCGTCGGCTGGCGTCGCACCACCAGAAGCTGTTCGTGATCCGGCATCGTGACGATCCGGCCGCGGACGTCGCCTTCGTCGGCGGCATCGATCTGTGCCATGGACGGCGTGACGACGAACGGCATCTGGGTGATCCGCAGCCGGTGCCGATGGATGCGCGGTACGGATCCCGGGCCCCGTGGCACGACGTCATGTTCGAGATCCGGGGTCCGGCGGTGGGCGATCTGCTGCGCTGCTTCGTCGAACGCTGGGACGATGCGCATCCGCTCGACCGGCGGACGCCGTACCGGATGGTGATCCAGCGGCTGGCGCGGATGCCGCGGCATCCTGAGGATCTGCCGGAGGCGTTCCCCGATCCGCCCGCGGCCGGACCGCACGCTGTGCAGGTGCTGCGGACGTACGCGCACAAGCATCCAGGGTTCCCGTTCGCGCCGCGCGGGGAGCACAGTGTGGCCCGTGGCTACCTGAAGGCGTTCGCGCGGGCACGGTCGCTGATCTACGTGGAGGATCAGTACCTCTGGTCCGCGGCGGTGACCCAGTGCTTGCGGGAGGCGTTGGTACGGTCGCCCGAGCTGCGGATCATCGCGGTCGTGCCGCGCTATCCGGACCAGGACGGGCGGATCAGCGGCCCGCCGGCTCGGTACGCCCAACTGGAGGCGTTGCGGTTGCTGGACTCGGACCGCGCGGCGGTCTACAACCTGGAGAACGAAGCCGGCGTACCGATCTATGTGCATGCGAAGGTGTGCATCGTCGACGATCAGTGGCTGACGTGTGGATCCGACAACTTCAACCGCCGGTCCTGGACGAACGACAGCGAGCTGACCTGTGCGGTCGACTCCGAGGACCTGGCCCGTTCGCTGCGGTCGGAACTGTGGTCCGAACACCTCGGCACCGACGATCCCGAGCTCGACCCGCTGGCCGGCTTCGACCAGTGGCGCGAGACGGCCGCCAGGCTCGACGCCTGGCATTCAAATGGTTGCCTCGGGCCACGGCCACCTGGCCGGATCCGCCCGCACCACCCGCAGCCCGTCTCCCGTCTCCAGTCCCCCTGGGCCGGCTGGCTGGCCCGCCACCTCTACGACCCCGACGGCCGCCCCCGCCGGCACCGCAACTCCTTCTAGGCAAAGGTGACGACGAGTACGACGATGGCGAGGAGGGTGTCGAGGACGGCGCAGAACTCGGCCATCGAGAGGGCGACCACTCGGCGGGTGCGGTGGTGGTAGGTGTCCCAGCAGGCGTGGAAGAAGAGGCCGGCGGCCACGAGGAGTCCGGCCAGGGTTTGGTTCGCCTGGACTGCGACGAGTGCTGCCGCGGCCAGGACCACCAGTGCAGCGGCTTGGAGGGGCATGCCCCACGGCGGGCGCAGTGCGCCGCGGAGCACGCCGTACACGGCGAGAACGGCGGCCAGTGCCAGCATGACCCAGGTCGCGTTGACACCCTCGACTCTGGTCCCCACTCCGACGGCAACGAAGCTGACGGCGAACACCGGCCAGGCGGCGTTCCGGCGCTGCAGGGCAGCGGATCCCAGATACACGAACCCCGACGCTGTCACGATCGCCGCCACGTCGGCACCGCCTTCTATTCCCCACCCCGCGAACGCCGCCGCCGCAATCCCCGCCGCCGCGGGCCACCGCCGCACCACCCACGGCCGCCGCTC
The DNA here is from genome assembly GCF_004331465.1 of Kribbella pittospori. GTDB lineage: Bacteria > Actinomycetota > Actinomycetes > Propionibacteriales > Kribbellaceae > Kribbella > Kribbella pittospori. Next base: position 443,900 of record NZ_SJKB01000007.1, on the reverse strand, counting down.
CACCTGCTCAACTGTGCTCACCCACGCACCTCCCGGTCTCAGACCGACAGAGGACCACGCCACGCTTTCAATTCGCTTTCGCCCTCGGCTGCGGCATCATCGGCGGATGGGCAGCTTCGTGATCCGCACTCCTCCGATCTCGATCGCCCGGCAGTTGTGGCGGCTCGGCGAGCCGGAACTGGCCGAGCGGGCCGCCAAGCTCACCGCCGTAGAGGCCAAACGCATCGGCGAACGGGCCGGCCAACTGCAGGAGTCCGGTCGCGCCGCCAAGCTCTGGCCGGACGGCCCGCGCGGCGTCACTCCGGCGGTGATGCTGGCGGCGATCGAGCACCTCGAGGGCAAGGCACGGCCCTGTGCCCGGCGGCGCCGGCTGCCGGAGAAGCAGTTGCCGCCGTCGCTTCAGTCGACCGAGGACGAGCGCTGGGCAGCCCTCACGGCCATGACCGAGGAGCTGAACGCCAGACCCCGCGGACTGAGAGGGCTGTTCAGACGGAGCGGGTGACTACTAGGTCGCAGAGGGAGTCGAGGGCTTCGCGGGCGGGGCCTTCGGGGAGGTCGGCGAGGAGTTTGCGGGCGTCGGCTGCGCGGCGGCGTACGTCGTCCTCGGCCTGACGGAACGCCGGGTGCGCCTGCAGCAACTCGATCGTCTCGGCCAGGCGGGCGTCGTCGGACAGATCGGAGTCAAGCAACGCGAGCAGGCGAGCGTCGTCCGGCTGAGTGGGGTCGGCCTGTGCGCGAAAGATCAGCACCGGCAGCGTCGGCACGCCTTCGCGGAGGTCGGTGCCGGGCGTCTTGCCGGACTGGTCGGACTCCGACGCGATGTCGAGGATGTCGTCGGCCAACTGGAACGCGACGCCGATCTCCTCGCCGAAGGCGCGCAGCGACTCCTGGACCTCCTCGGGCGCACCGGCGTACCGGGCTCCGAACAGCGCCGAGGTCGCGATCAGCGAACCAGTCTTGTCGGCCACCACCGACAGGTAGTGCGCCAGCGGGTCCTGGCCCTCGCCAACACCGAGGGTCTCGCGGATCTGCCCCTCGACCAGCCGGCCGAAAGTACGGGCCTGGATCCGGACCGCCTCCGGACCGAGATCGGCGACCAGGTCCGACGCCCGGGCGAAAAGCCAGTCGCCGGACAGGATCGCGACCGAGTTGTCCCACCGGGCGTTCGCGGTGGACGACCCACGCCGGAGCGCGGCCTCGTCCATCACGTCGTCGTGGTGCAGGGTCGCGACGTGGGTGAGCTCGACCACGGCTGCCGACTTGATCACCTCAGGGGCGGCGGGCGACGGACCGAACTCGGCCGCCAGCAGCACCAGCAGCGGCCGGAACCGCTTGCCGCCGGCAACCATGACGTGCTGCGCGGCCGCCGTGACGAACGGCGCCTCGGACTGGGTCGCGTCGTGCAGTTCCCGCTCGACCGACTCCAGGCCGTCGCGAACCCGGGACTCGAGCGCCTCGTCGGCGAACGCGAATCCCAGGCTCTCGGCCGGCAGCGGGGACGGACTCACCGGATGAACTCACCTGCTCGCGCCGCCAGGTCGAGCAGCGGCCCGGGAACCAGACCGAGCACCACCGTGGCGGCGAGACCGAGCGCGACCGCGCTCGTGGTCTGCCAGCCGGGCAGGGCGACGTCCGGCGCGTCGGCCGGGAGGTCGGAGAAGAACATCAGCACGATCACGCGGACGTAGAAGAACGCGGCGACCAGGCTGGACAGTACGGCGACCACCACCAGCGGCCACGCGCCACCGGTCCAGGCCGCGCTGAAGACGGCCCACTTGCCGGTGAAGCCCGCGGTCAGCGGGATACCGGCGAAGGAGAGCAGGAAGAAGGCGAAGATACCTGCCAGCAGCGGCGACTTCTTGCCCAGTCCGGCCCACCGGGACAGGTGGGTGGCCTCGCCGCCCGCGTCCCGCACCAGCGTGACGACGGCGAAGGCGCCGACGGTCGCGAAGCCGTAGGAGACCAGGTAGAACAGCACCGCCTGGGTCGACGTGATCCCGTTGTGTACGCCGTTCCCGGCCTGCGCCAGCCCGACGAACGCGGTCAGCAGGAAGCCCGCGTGCGCAATCGACGAGTAGGCCAGCATCCGCTTCACGTCGGTCTGGGTGATGGCCACAACCGAGCCGACCACCATGGTGAGGATCGCGACGATCCACATCATCGGCGCCCAGTCCCAACGGGTGCCGCCGAGCGCGACGTAGAAGACGCGCATCAGCCCGATGAACGCGGCGATCTTGGTGCAGGCCGCCATGAACCCGGTGACCGGGGTCGGAGCGCCCTGGTACACGTCCGGGGTCCAGGAGTGGAACGGTACGGCGCCGACCTTGAACAGCAGGCCGACAGCGACCAGTCCGGTCCCGGCCAGCAGGATCGTGTCACCACCGGTCTGGGTGGACAGCGCGTCCGAGATCCCGCCCAGCGACATGGTGCCGGCGTACCCGTAGAGCAGCGCGATGCCGAACAGCAGGAACGCCGAGGAGAACGCACCGAGCAGGAAGTACTTCATCGCGGCTTCCTGCGAGATCAGCCGGCGACGACGCGCCAGGCCGCAGAGCAGGTACAGCGGCAGCGAGAACACCTCGAGCGCGACGAACAGCACCAGCAGGTCGTTGGCCGACGCGAACAGCATCATGCCGCCGACCGCGAACAGCGTCAGCGGGAAGATCTCGGTGTGCTCGACCTTGGCCGCGGTGCCCTCGCGCTCGGCCTCGGACCCCGGTACGGCGGCCGCCTGGCCGGCGAACGCGGACAGCCCACCGTCGACCGACCGCTCGGCGAACAGCAGCACGCTGATCAGCGTCAGCGCCAGCAGGACCAGCCAGGTGAACAGCGCCGGGCCGTCGACCGAGATCGCGCCCTGCGCCGCGATCAGCTCCTTGTTGTCGTTCATCAGCATGCCGGTGAGCACGCCGGAGACGAGCACGGCGACCACCGTGATCGTCAGCTGCACCAGGTGCCGCAGCGGGCGAGGCAGGAACGCCTCGGCCAGGACGCCGACACACGCCGCACCGAAGACCACGAGCAGCGGCGACAGCTCGCTGTACTCGATCTTCGGCGCGGTGAAGTCCGCCAGCGGCAGGATGTGCGCGATCACTTCTGTCCCTCCGTCACGGGGATCTGCGGTGCCTTGTCGGTCACACCGACGTGCTGCATGGTCGACTCCACCGCCGGCTTGATGATGTCGACGATCGGCTTCGGGAAGATTCCGAGGCCGACGATCAGCACCATCAGCGGAGCGATCGCGAGTACCTCACGCACGTTCAGGTCCTTGAGCTTGTCGATCCCGTCGCGGACCGGCCCGGTCATCAGGCGTTGGTACATCAGCAGGATGTAGAGCGCGGCCAGCACGATACCGACCACTGCGATCACCGCGATCACCTTGTGCCGGCTGAACGTCCCGGCCAGCACCATGAACTCGGAGATGAACGGCGACATACCGGGCAGCGCGAGGCTGGACAGGCCGGCGAACAGGAACGTGCCGGCCAGGACCGGTGCCACCTTCTCCACCCCGCCGTAGTCGGCGATCCGGGCCGATCCGCGCCGGGAGATCAGGTACCCGGCGACCAGGAACAGCGCGGCGGTGGAGAGACCGTGGTTGAACATGTACAGCGTCGACCCGGTCAGTCCCTGCGACGTCAGCGCGAAGATACCCATCACGATGAAGCCGAAGTGCGAGATCGAGGTGTACGCGATCAGCCGCTTGATGTCGGTCTGCCCGATCGCCAGCAGCGCGCCGTACAGGACCGAGATCAGCGCCAGCACCAGGACGACCGGGGTGGCCCACTCGGACGCGTTCGGGAACAGGCCCAGGCAGTACCGGATCATCCCGAAGGTGCCGATCTTGTCCAGGATGCCGACCAGCAGCACCGACGTCCCCGGCGTCGCCTCACCGGCGGCGTCCGGCAGCCAGGTGTGGAACGGCACCATCGGCGCCTTCACCGCGAACGCGATCATGAAGCCGAGGAACAGCCAGCGTTCGGTGTTCTGGCTCATGTCGAGCTTCATCATGTCGCTGAGCAGGTACGACGGGGCGCCCTGCTTGGCCGAGACGACGTACAGACCGACCACCGACGCCAGCATCAGCAGACCGCCGAGCAGCGAGTAGAGCAGGAACTTCACCGCGGCGTACGAGCGCTGGGCGCCGCCGAAGCCACCGATCAGGAAGTACATCGGGATCAGCGTGGCCTCGAACAGCACGTAGAAGAGGAACACGTCGGTGGCGGCGAACACGCCGATCGACAGTGCCTCCAGGCCGAGGATCCAGGCGAAGAAGGACTTCTCCGACCAGCGGCCGTTCTGCGCGTCGTTCCAGGAGGCGATCAGCACGATCGGCGTCAGCAGTGCGGTCAGCACCACCAGGACGACGCCGACCCCGTCGAGGCCGAGCGCGTAGTGCGCGCCGAAGGCCCTGATCCAGGTGTAGGTCTCGGCGTAGTCCTCGGCGCCGTTGCGGTTGTAGCCGATCGCAACGATCGCGGTCAGCACCAGCGTGACGAGCGAGAAGCCGAGCGCGACCTGCTTGGCCAGCAGCGCCTTCGCCCTGGGCACGAGCATCGTCACGATCGCCCCCACGAACGGCAGGAGCAGTAACAGGGTCAACCAACCGATGTTCACGACAACCTCACCGCGAGGAGGGCGACGACCACGAGTGCGGCGCCGAAGACCATGCTGAGTGCGTACGAACGGACGAAGCCCGTCTGGAACCGGCGGAGCCGGCCGGACATCCCACCGCACAGTGCGGCCAGCCCGTTCACCAGGCCGTCCACCACGCGGTTGTCGAACCAGACCAGTGTCCGGGTGAGGTACTGACCCGGGCGCATCAGGACTGTCTCGTTCAGCGCGTCGCCGTACAGGTCACGGCGGGCGAACGTGGTGACCGGCGAGACCCGGACGGGCGCCTCGCGGGGGATGTCCCGGCGGAACAGCACGACACCGATGGCAGCGCCGACGACCACGACCGCGAGGATGATCAGCGTCATCGCCAGCGGGCTGATCCCTGGTTCGGCCTCTTCGAAACCGGTCACCGGCTCCAGCCAGTCGACGATCCAGTGGCCGACGAAGTAGAGCGCACCGCCGACCAGCGAGAGGATCGCCAGGATGACCAGCGGACCGGTCATCACGCTCGGCGACTCGTGCGGGTGCACGTCCTTCTCCCAGCGCTTCTCGCCGAAGAAGGTCATCATCATCAGCCGCGTCATGTAGAACGCAGTGATGCCGGCGCCGAGCAGCGCACAGAGACCGACCACGAAGTTCTCCGCGAAGGCGACCTCGATGATGTGGTCCTTGCTGAAGAAGCCGGAGAACGGCGGGATGCCGAGAATCGCCAGGTAGCCGAAGGCGAACGTCACGAAGGTGACCTTCATGTACTTGCTCAGAGCGCCGTAGTGCCGCATGTTCACGTCGTCGTTCATGCCGTGCATCACCGAGCCGGCACCGAGGAACATGTTGGCCTTGAAGAAGCCGTGCGTGAGCAGGTGGAAGATCGCGAAGGCGTAGCCGACCGGGCCGAGACCCGCGGCGAGCATCATGTAGCCGATCTGGCTCATCGTCGAACCGGCCAGGGCCTTCTTGATGTCGTCCTTGGCGCAACCGATGATCGCACCGGCGAGCGCGGTCACCGTACCGACGATCACCACCGCGGTGGAGGCGGCGTCGGTGACCTCGTAGATCGCGTTCGAACGGACCACCAGGTAGACGCCCGCGGTGACCATGGTCGCGGCGTGGATGAGGGCCGACACCGGGGTCGGGCCCTCCATCGCGTCCAGCAGCCAGGACTGCAGCGGCACCTGTGCGGACTTGCCGCAGGCGGCCAGCAGCAGCATCAGCCCGAGCAGCGTGGCCCAGGTCGAGGAGAGGTGCTCGGCGCCGGCGTCGACGGTCGAGAAGGCGGAGGAACCGAACAGCGCCCACATGCTCATCACCGCGAGCGAGAGGCCGATGTCACCGACCCGGTTCACCACGAACGCCTTCTTCGCGGCGACCGCGGCCGAGTTCTTGTGCTGCCAGAACCCGATCAGCAGGTACGACGCCAGGCCGACGCCTTCCCAGCCGACGAACACCAGCAGGTAGTCGGCCGCGAGCACCAGCAGCAGCATCGAGGCGATGAACAGGTTCAGGTAGCCGAAGAAGCGGCGCCGCCGGTCGTCGTGCTCCATGTAGCCGATCGAGTAGATGTGGATCAGCGAACCCACACCGGTGATCAGCAGCACGAACAGGATCGACAGCGGGTCGATCAGCAGACTGAAGTCGACCTTGATGCTGCCGACCGAGAACCACTCGAAGAGCTTGAAGGTCTCGGACCGCTCCTCACTGCCGAGGCCCTGCATCTGGACGAACAGAACGACGCCGAAGGCGAATGCGATCAGCGGTGCCAGCGTGCCGAGCAGGTGACCCCAGGCGTTGGTGGCCTTGCCACCGAGCAGCAGGATCGCCGCGGACACGGCCGGGACCGCGACCAGCAGCCACGTCAGCTCATGACTCATCGGTGATTACCTCAGTACTTGAGCAGGTTGGCGTCGTCGACCGAGGCCGAGCGACGGGTGCGGAAGATGGCCATGATGATCGCCAGCCCGATCACGACCTCGGCCGCGGCCACCACCATCACGAAGAAGGCGGCGATCTGGCCGTCGAGGTTGCCGTGCTGGCGGGCGAAGCTGACGAACGCCAGGTTGGTCGCGTTCAGCATCAGCTCGACGCACATGAAGACGACGATGGCGTTGCGGCGCACCAGCACGCCCAGCGCACCGATGCTGAACAAGATCGCCGCGAGCACGATGTACGGCTCGGTGCTCACAGTTTGTCCTCCTCGCCAAATCCGGAAAGGTCCGTGCTCTCGGGCTCGGACGGCACCTCGTCGCCGACCTCGCCGGCGTTGAGCTTGCGGACCTCGTCGACGTCCGCCCGCTCCTCAGCTTCGGGGAACACGGTGCCACGTGCCTGGAGCACGCGCGAAACCGAGGTCGGTGCGATCGACCCGTCCGGCAGCAGCGCCGGCGTGTCGACGGCGTTGTGCCGGGCCAGCACACCCGGAGTGGGCAGCGGACCCGGGTGAATCCCCTGCTCGGCGTACTTGCGGATCCGCTCCTCGGCGTGGTCGCGCTGGGTCCGCTTCTTGGTCAGCCGCTCGCGGTGCGCCAGCATCATCGCGCCCATGGCCGCGGTGATCAGCAGCGCCGAGGTGACCTCGAAGGCGAACACGTACTTGCCGAACAGCAGTTGCGCGATGCCCTTCGGGTTGCCGTCCGGCTGTGCGTTGGCCAGGCCGACCGGGTTGCCGTACATCGCGTTGCCGACGGCAGCGATCAGCAGGACCGCGAAGCCGAGGAACGCCAGCCCGGCCAGCAGCCGCTGGCCGCGGATCGTCTCGACCAGGGAGTCCGACGCGTCCACACCGACCAGCATCAGCACGAACAGGAACAGCATCAGGATCGCGCCGGTGTAGACGATGATCTGTACCGCGAACAGGAACGGCGCGTCCTGGGCGGCGTACTGGACGGCCAGACAGATCATCACCGTCGCCAGCAGCAGCGCGGAGTGCACCGCCTTGCGGACCAGCACCATCGCGATCGCGGCCAGGATCATGACCGGGGCGAGCATCCAGAACGCGAACTGCCCGCCGGTGACCATGCCGATCATCTCGCGTCACCACCCTCGCCGGGTACGACGGAACCGGTCAGACCGAGGTAGTAGTCCTTCTCGGTGGCGCCGAGTTGCATGTCGTGCGGCGGCTCCTGCATGCCCGGCAGCATCGGCGCCAGCAGGTCCTTCTTCTCGTAGATGAGGGACTCGCGGGTGCGGTCGGCCAACTCGTACTCGTTGGTCATCGTGAGCGCCCGGGTCGGGCAGGCCTCGATGCACAGCCCGCAGAGGATGCAGCGCAGGTAGTTGATCTGGTACACCCGCCCGTACCGCTCGCCGGGCGAGAACCGGCCGCCGTCGGTGTTGTCCGCGCCTTCGACGTAGATGGCGTCCGCCGGGCAGGCCCAGGCGCACAGCTCACAGCCGATGCACTTCTCCAGGCCGTCCGGCCAGCGGTTCAGCTGGTGCCGGCCGTGGAAGCGTGGCGCGGTCGGCTTCTTCTCGAACGGGTACTGCTCGGTGAACACCTTGCGGAACATCGTCCGGAAGGTGACGCCGAACCCGGCTACCGGGTCCCAGAGGGACTCTTTGACACTAGCCACGATGGGCTTCCTCGCTTCGGCTCGGAGTCTTGACGAGCGGTGGTGGCACCGGGAACCCGCCGGCGAAGGCGTCGAAGTCCTTGCCGTCGTCGTCCTCGGTCTTGTCGGTCTTGGGCTTCTGCGGGACGGCCAGCGAGATCAGCGCCAGCAGTACGGCGATCCCGGCCGCGACCAGCAGCCAGGTGCGCGGCGTGGACGCCTCCCGGCCGACCGCGCGGACAGTGGCGACCAGCAGGATCCAGCCCAGCGACACCGGGATCAGGATCTTCCAGCCCAGCTTCATGAACTGGTCGTAGCGCAGCCGCGGCAGCGTTCCGCGCAGCCAGATGTAGAAGAAGATGAAGCACATCATCTTGCCGACGAACCACAGCACCGGCCAGAAGCCGGAGTTGGCGCCGTCCCAGATCGAGATCGGCCACGGTGCCCGCCAGCCGCCCAGGAACAGCGTGGTGGCCAGCGCCGACACGGTCGCCATGTTGATGTACTCGGCCAGGAAGAACATCGCGTACTTCATCGAGGAGTACTCGGTCAGGAAGCCGGCCACCAGCTCGCCCTCGGCCTCCGGCAGGTCGAACGGCGCCCGGTTCGTCTCGCCGATCATCGAGATCACGTAGATCACGAACGACGGGAACAGCAGGAACGCGTACCAGCCCGGGATCGGGATGTCCGCGCCGAACAGGCTGACCGACTGGTGCGAGCCCTGCGCCGCGACGATCTCCGAGGTGGACATGGACCCGGCGAACAGGAACACCGTCACCAGTGCGAGGCCCATGCCGACCTCGTAGGAGATCATCTGCGCGCTGGACCGCAGGCCACCGAGCAGTGAGTACGTCGAGTTGGACGACCAGCCGCCGAGCACGATGCCGTAGATGCCGATCGAGGCGACCGCCATCACGTACAGCACCGAGACCGGCAGGTCGGTGATCTGCAGCCGGGTGTAGGTGTCGGTGAACGGGATCTTCACCGTCGGCCCGAACGGGATCACCGCGAAGGTCAGGAAGGCCGGGATCGACACGATCACCGGGGCCGCGACGTAGACGAACTTGTCCACGCCCTTCGGCATCAGGTCTTCCTTGAACATCAGCTTCATACCGTCGGCGAGCGACTGCAGCAGACCCTGCGGGCCGTGCACGTTCGGTCCGATCCGGTGCTGCATCCGGGCCACCACCCGGCGCTCCCACCAGATGTTGAACAGCGTCAGCACGACCAGGAAGACGAAGACCAGCAGCACCTTGATGACTACGACCCACCAGGGATCGTGGCCGACCCCGGCATCCGGCACCGCGAGCGGGATCATAGTCATGCGTTCCCTCCGGCGATCGTCACGATCGAGCCATGGTCTGCGTGCAGCGACCGGCGTACATGGGAGTCGGCCGAGTTGGTCGGCAGCCAGACCACGTTGTCGGGCATCGGCGTGATCACGACCGGCAGCCGGATCGATCCGGCGTCGGTGCTCACCACGAGCTCGTCGCCGTCGGCGACACCCACCCGGTGCGCCGTGGTCCGCGAGATCCGGGCAACCGGCGTACGGGCGGTGGCCGTCAGATGCGGCTCACCGTCGTTCGCGCGGCTGTCGTCGATCAGCATCCGCCACGTCGCCAGCCGGGTGGAGTCGAAGGCGCCGAGCGACGGACCGGCCTGGTACGTCGGCTCCTGCGCGCGGTCACCGTCCCAGCGGCCGAGTTCGTCGTACTCCTTCTTCGCGCCGGCCGGAGTGCTGAACCCGAGCGACCGGTCCATCTCCTGCGCCAGCGCCGCCAGCGCCCGTACGTCGGGCATCGCGGCCGCGACCTTGAGCACCACCGGGAACGACCGCTCGCGGCCCTCCCAGTTGACGAAGGTGCCGTCCTTCTCCGCCGGCGGAACCACCGGGAAGACGACGTCGGCGTACTCGGTCACCTGCGACTTGCGGACCTCGAAGCTGACCACGAACGGCGCGGCCTCCAGCGCGGCCAGCGCCGCGGCCGGGTCCGGCAGGTCGTCGATCTCGACACCCGCGACCACCAGCGCGTCCAGCGAACCCGCTGAGGCGATGATCTCGGTCAGGTCCTTGCCGACGTTCGACGGCAGGCTGTCCACACCCCAGGCGGCCTGCAGGTCGACCCGCGCCTGCGGGTCGGTCACCAGCCGGCCACCGGGCAACAGACCCGGGAGGCAACCGGCCTCCAGGGCAGCCCGGTCACCCGCACGCCGCGGGATCCAGGCCAGCTGCGCGCCCGTGTCGAGCGCCAGCCGCAGTGCGGTCGAGTAGCCACCCGGAACGCTCGCCAGCCGCTCGCCCACGATGATGATCGAATCCGAACCCAGCGCGGCCCGCGCAGCCGATCCGGCCTCGCCCGCGCTGCCGAGGTCGGCCAGCAGGGCGGCCTCCGTGCCAGGCGATGCCTGGACAACCACACCGTCGAGCTTCTCGACCCCGCGGGATGCGTACGCCGCCACGCTGAAGACCTTGGTGCCATGCGCCCGGACGCCCTTGCGCAGCCGCAGGAACACGGCCGGGGCTTCCTCTTCGGGTTCGAACCCGACGAGCAGCACCGATCCGGCCTTCTCCAGGTCGGAGAACGTCGTACCGAGGCCGGTGCCGGCGACCGCGGCGGCGAGGAAGTCCACTTCCTCCGCCGAGTGCGGCCGGGACCGGAAATCGATGTCGTTCGTGCCGAGGACGACGCGCGCGAACTTCGAGTACGCGTAGGAGTCCTCGAGGGTCAGCCGGCCACCGGTCAGCACCGCCGCGTTGCCGCGGGCCGCCGTCAGCTTCTGGCCGGCGAAGGTCAGCGCCTCCGGCCAGGACGCCGGCCGCAGCTCGCCGTCCTCGCGGATCATCGGGTGGGTCAGCCGGTCACCGGTGGTCGCGTAGTTGAACGCGAACCGGTCCTTGTCGGAGATCCACTCCTCGTTGACCTGCGGGTCGTCGCCGGCCAGCCGGCGCATCACCTTGCCGCGCCGGTAGTCGACCCGGATCGCCGCACCGGACGAGTCGTGCTCGGCCACCGAGGGCACCGAGACGAGGTCGAACGGCCGGGACCGGAACCGGTACGCCGCGCTGGTCAGCGCACCCACCGGGCAGATCTGGATGGTGTTGCCGGAGAAGTAGCTCTCGAACGGCTCCTTCTCGTAGATGCCGACCTGCTGCAGCGCGCCGCGCTCGACCAGCGCGATGAACGGGTCACCGGCGATCTGCTCGGAGAACCGGGTGCAGCGGGCACACAGCACGCAACGCTCGCGGTCCAGCAGCACCTCGGCCGAGATGTTGATCGGCTTCGGGAAGGTCCGCTTGACCTCGTGGAACCGGGACTCGCCGTACCCGTTGCTCATCGCCTGGTTCTGCAGCGGGCACTCGCCGCCCTTGTCGCAGACCGGGCAGTCCAGCGGGTGGTTGATCAGCAGGAACTCCATGTTCCCGTGCTGCGCCTTGTTCGCCACCGGCGAGCTCACCTGGGTGCGGACCACCATGCCGTCGGCGACGGTGATCGTGCAGGAGGCCTGCGGCTTCGGCATCCCGCGGCCGTTGCCGGCATCGGTGATCTCGACCAGGCACTGGCGGCAGGCGCCGACCGGGTCGAGCAGCGGGTGGTCGCAGAACCGCGGGATCTGGATCCCGATCTGCTCCGCCGCCCGGATCAGCAGGGTGTTCTTGGGAACCTTCACCTCGATGTCGTCGATGGTGACGGTGATCAGATCGGTCCGCTCCACCTCCGACCCGGCCGGTGGGTTCGCTTGGATCGTCATGCGCTTGCTCCAGCGGTAGCGAAGACTGTGCTTGCCATCGGGTCGAACGGGCAGCCGCCGTTCTCGAAGTGCGCCAGGTACTCGTCCTTGAAATGCTGGATCGAGCTGGTGATCGGCGCGGTCGCACCATCGGCCAGCGCGCAGAACGCCCGGCCCGTGATGTTCTCGCACAGGTCGAGCAGGGTGGCCAGGTCGTCCTTGCTGCCCTTGCCGTGCTCCAGGCGCTCGAGGATCTGCACCAGCCACCAGGTGCCCTCGCGGCACGGGGTGCACTTGCCGCAGGACTCGTGCTTGTAGAACTCGGTCCAGCGCAGCACCGAGCGGACCACGCAGGTCGTCTCGTCGAAGATCTGCAACGCCTTGGTGCCGAGCATCGAGCCGGCCGCGCCGACGCCCTCGTAGTCCAGCGGGATGTCGAGGTGCTCGGCGGTCAGCAGCGGCGTGGACGAACCACCCGGCGTCCAGAACTTCAGCTCGTGGCCCTCGCGGACCCCGCCGGCCAGGTCGATCAGCTGCCGCAGCGTGATGCCCATCGGCGCCTCGTACTGCCCCGGGCGGGTGACGTGCCCGGACAGCGAGTACAGCGTCATGCCCTTGGACTTCTCGGTGCCCATCGAGGAGAACCAGTCGGCGCCGTTCTTGATGATGACGGGAACCGATGCGATCGACTCGACGTTGTTGATGACAGTGGGGCTTCCGTACAGACCGGCCACGGCCGGGAAGGGGGGACGCAGCCGAGGTTGACCGCGACGACCTTCCAGCGAGTCGAGCAGCGCCGTCTCCTCGCCGCAGATGTAGGCGCCGGCGCCGGCGTGCACGATCACGTCCAGGTCGTAGCCGGTGCCGAGGATGTCGGTGCCGATGAAGCCGGCTTCCTTGGCCTCGGCAACCGCCTGCTGCAGCCGGCGGACGACGTGCAGCACCTCACCGCGGACATAGATGAACGCGACCGACGCGCGGATCGCGTAGGACGCGATGATGACGCCCTCGACCAGCGTGTGCGGCGAGGCGAGCATCAGCGGGATGTCCTTGCAGGTGCCCGGCTCGGACTCGTCCGCGTTCACGACCAGGTACTTCGGCTTCGGGTTGTCCTGCGGGATGAACGACCACTTCATGCCGGTCGGGAAGCCCGCGCCACCACGACCGCGCAGGCCGGAGTCCTTGACGGCGTTCACCACGTCGGCCGGCTGCATCCGCAGCGCGGTGCGCAGAGCGTCGTACCCGCCGGACCGCTGGTACGACGCCAGTTGCCAGGAACGGATCTGGTCCCAGTTGTCGGACAGTACCGGGGTCAGCATGGTCAGTCCTCCTTCTGGGTGTCGGCACCCTGCGTAGCACCAGGGGCGGTCCAGTTGCGTTCGCGGGCCAGGCGGAGGCCGGCCAGAGTGGCCTTGCCACCGGTCGGGCCCTCGTCGGCGCGGCCGTCGGGGAAGCCGGCCAGCACGCGCTCGGCTTCCTTCCAGGTGCAGATCGTCGCGCCGCGCGGGGACTTCACTTCGTTGCCGTCGCGCAGGTCGTCGACCAGTTGGGTGGCCGACTCCGGCGTCATGTCGTCGAAGAACTCCCAGTTCACCATCATCACCGGCGCGTAGTCGCAGGCGGCGTTGCACTCCAGGTGCTCGAGGGTGATCTTGCCGTCCTCGGTGGTCTCGTCGTTGCCGACGTCGAGGTGCTGCTTGAGCCGGTCGAAGATCACGTCGCCACCCATGACGGCGCAGAGCGTGTTGGTGCAGACCCCGACGTGGTAGTCACCGACCGGGCGGCGCTTGTACATCGTGTAGAAGGTCGCCACCGCGGACACCTCGGCACCGGTCAGCCCGAGGATCTCGGCGCACGCCTCGATGCCCTCCGGGGTGACCCGGCCCTCGACCGACTGCACCAGGTGCAGCATCGGCAGCAGCGCGGACCGGCCGACCGGGTACCGGGCGGCCAGCTCGCGCATCTCCGCGATCGTGGTGTCGGTGATCTTCGAGTCACCGGTGCTGTACGGCACCGGGACATCGGTCGCAGTCGCGTGGTTCTCGGCCATCTATCGGTCCACTCCACCCATCACCGGGTCAAGGCTGGCGACGGCGACGATCACGTCGGCGACCTGTGCGCCCTCGCACATGATCGGCATCGCCTGCAGGTTTGCGAAGGACGGGTCACGGAAGTGCGCCCGGTACGGCTTGGTGCCGCCGTCGGAGACCAGGTGGCATCCCAGCTCGCCGCGCGGCGACTCCAGTGCCACGTAGGCCTGGCCGGCCGGCACGCGGAAGCCCTCGGTGACCAGCTTGAAGTGATGGATCAGCGCTTCCATCGACTCGCCCATGATGTGCTTGATGTGGTCGAGCGAGTTGCCCATCCCGTCGGTGCCGACGGCCAGCTGGCTCGGCCAGCCGATCTTCTTGTCGGCCACCATCACCGGCTCGCCCTCCATCTTGGCCAGCCGGTCGGCGCACTGCTCGACGATCTTCAGCGACTCGTGCATCTCCTGCAGCCGGACGCGGAACCGCCCGTAGGAGTCCGAGGAGTCCCAGGTCGGTACGTCGAAGTCGTACGTCTCGTACCCGCAGTACGGCTGGGACTTGCGCAGGTCCAGCGCGTAACCGGTCGAGCGCACCGGCGGACCGGAGATGCCCAGCGCCATGCAGCCGGCCAGATCCAGGTAGCCGACGTTCTGCAGCCGGGCCTTGAAGATCGGGTTGGCGTTGCACAGCTCGGCGTACTCGGGCAGGTGCTTGTTCATCCAGGTGATGTACTCGCGGATCTTGTCCAGCGCGCCCGGCGGCAGGTCCTGGGCGACACCGCCCGGCCGGATGAACGCGTGGTTCATCCGCAGGCCGGTGATCAGCTCGAACAGGTCCAGCGTCATCTCGCGCTCGCGGAAGCCGATCGTCATCACGGTCAGCGCGCCGATCTCCATGCCACCGGTGGCGATGCAGACCAGGTGGCTCGAGATCCGGTTGAGCTCCATCAGGAGCACCCGCATCACGTTGGCCTTCTCCGGGATCTGGTCCTCGATCCCGAGCAGCCGCTCGACCGCGAGGCTGTAGGCCGCCTCGTTGTAGAACGGCGACAGGTAGTCCATCCGGGTGCAGAACGTGACGCCCTGCACCCAGGAGCGGAACTCCATGTTCTTCTCGATGCCGGTGTGCAGGTAGCCGATGCCGCAGCGGGCCTCGGTCACCGTCTCGCCCTCGAGCTCGAGGATGAGCCGGAGCACGCCGTGGGTGGACGGGTGCTGCGGGCCCATGTTGACGACGACGCGCTCTTCGGGCTCGTCGCCGAGGCCGGCCACGACCGAGTCCCAGTCCTGGCCGGTGACGGTGAAGACCTTGCCCTCGGTGGTGTCGCGAGTGGTCGCGTACGGGTCAGTTGTGGTCATCAGTTGTACGACCTCCGCGTATCGGGCGGCGGGATGACCGCGCCCTTGTACTCGACGTCGATCCCGCCGAGCGGGTAGTCCTTGCGCTGCGGGTGTCCGGGCCAGTCGTCCGGCATCTGGATCCTGGTCAAGGCCGGGTGTCCGTCGAAGACGATGCCGAAGAAGTCCCAGGTCTCCCGCTCGTGCCAGTCGTTGGCCGGGTAGACCGAGACGACCGACGGGATGTGCGGGTCGGCGTCCGGGCAGGAGACTTCCAGCCGGATCCGCCGGTTGTGCGTGATCGAGAGCAGGTGGTAGACCGCGTGCAGTTCGCGGCCGGTCTCGTTCGGGTAGTGCACGCCGCTGACGCCGGAGCAGAACTCGAACCGGAGCGCCTCGTCGTCGCGCAGGTGCCGGCAGACCTCGACCAGGTCCTCGCGCTTGATGTGCAGGGTCAGTTCGTTGCGGTCGACCACGACCTTCTCGATCGCGCCGTCGCCGACCAGGCCCTCGAGGCGCTCGGTCGCGCCGTCGAACCAGGAGCCGTACGGCTTCGGCGTACCACCCGGCAGTGCGACCTGGCGGCGCAGACCGCCGAAGCCGGAGGTGTCACCGGTGCCGCGGACACCGAACATGCCCTCGCGCTGGTCCACCACCTCGGCCGACGGAGTCTGAGCGTCCCCAGCGGCCGAAGTCGCCGGGAGGTTCTCGGGTTGCGTGTCGCTCACCGAAGAAGCCCCTTCATCTCGATCGTCGGCGAGGCAGCCAGTGCGGCGACCTCCCGCTCCTGCAGCTCCGCCCGCTTGTTCGCGCCGAGCTTGCTGTGCTGGATGTCGTCGTGCAGCTTCAGGAACGCGTCCAGCAGCATCTCCGGCCGCGGCGGGCAGCCGGGCAGGTACATGTCGACCGGTACGACGTGGTCCACGCCCTGCACGATCGCGTAGTTGTTGAACATGCCGCCGGACGACGCGCAGACACCCATCGCCAGCACCCACTTCGGGTTCGGCATCTGGTCGTAGATCTGGCGCAGGACCGGGGCCATCTTCTGGCTCACCCGGCCGGCCACGATCATCAGGTCGGCCTGCCGCGGCGACGCCCGGAAGACCTCCATCCCGAACCGGGCCGCGTCGTAGCGCGGCGCACCGGTGGTCATCATCTCGATCGCGCAGCAGGCCAGCCCGAAGGTTGCCGGCCACAACGAGGCCTTGCGCATGTAGCCGGACAGGCCCTCGATCGTGGTCAGCAGTACGCCGGCCGGAAGCTGTTCCTCAACACCCATAGCTCAGTCCCACTCCAGTCCGCCGCGACGCCACACGTAGGCATACGCGACGAAGACGGTGACGATGAAGATGACCATCTCGACCAACCCGAACAGCGCCATCTGGTCGAAGGCGACCGCCCACGGGTAGAGGAAGATGATCTCGATGTCGAACACGATGAAGAGCATCGCGGTGATGTAGTACTTCACCGGGAAGCGCCCGCCACCGACCGGCTGCGGGGTCGGCTCGATCCCGCACTCGTAGGAGTCGAGCTTGGCCCGGTTGTAGCGCTTGGGTCCGACCAGCGCGCTCGTCACCAGCGTGCCCGCCACGAAGATCGCCGCGAGTACACCGAGAACGAGGATCGGTACGTAAGGGTGCATCGGTCTCGTGCTCCCTCTCCTTCAGCCGGTGGTCTGTCTTCTTCTGTCTGTTTCGGAACAGCACTGTGTTATCAGTACTGCTGTGGCTCAACTCACTCGCCCCGCCGGTCAGGCCGCCGGTGCGAGCTTGGTGAGACCGTTGATGATCTTGTCCATCACGTCCCCGTCCCGCGGGTCGGTGAGGTTCGCGAGCAACTTCAAGGTGAACTTCATCAGCGTGGTGCGCGGCAGTCCGTACTTCGTGCACAGCCGCATCACCTCCGGATTTCCGATCAGCTTCACGAAGATCCGGCCGAGTGTGTAATAGCCGCCGTACTCCTGCTTCAGCGCCTTCGGGTACGCCGTCAGCGCACGCTCGCGCTGGTTCGGCTGCCGGCGCAGTGCCTGGGCGGCGACCTCGGCGGCGAACGCCCCGGACTCCATCGCGTACGGGATGCCCTCGCCGTTGAACGGGTTGACCATGCCGCCGGCGTCGCCGAGCAGCATCAGGCCGCGGGTGTAGTGCGGCTGCCGGTTGAAGCCCATCGGCAGCGCGGCACCACGGATCGGGATGGTCTGGAACTCGTCGCGGAACTGCCACTCCTCCGGCGTGTTCTTCAGCCACTGCTTCAGCAGGTCGGCGTAGTCGACCTTGCCGAAGGCGTCGGAGGTGTTCAGGATGCCGAGGCCGACGTTCACCGTGCCGTCGCCCATCCCGAAGATCCAGCCGTACCCGGGCAGCAGCACGCGGCCACCGGGCTGCTTGGGGTCGTCGGCCCACAACTCGAGCCAGGACTCCAGGTAGTCGTCGTTGGTCCGCGGGCTGGTGAAGTACGTCCGGACCGCGACACCCATCGGGCGGTCGTCGCGCTTGTGCAGGCCCATCGCGATGCTCAGCCGGGACGAGTTGCCGTCGGCGGCCATCACCAGCGGCGCCCGGAACTCCAGGTCGTCACCGGCCCGGCGGCCGTTGTCGTCGACCGGCTTCGCGGTGACACCGACGATGTGGCCCCGGTCGTCCAGGATCGGGCCGCTCACGTTGGTCCGCTCGCGCAGCCGCGCCCCGGCCTTCACGGCCTGCCGGGCGAGCATGTCGTCGAAGTCCATCCGGTTCCGGGTCAGGCCGTAGTTCGGGTGGCTGGACAGGTCCGGCCAGTCCAGTTGCAGGACATGTCCGGAGCCCTGGATACGCAGACCGTAGTTGCGGATCCAGCCGGCCTCTTCGGAGATGTCGATGCCCATGTTGATGAGCTGCTTGGTGCCGCGCGGGGTGAGCCCGTCGCCGCACACCTTCTCGCGCGGGAAGGCCGTCTTCTCCAGCAGCAGGACGTCGAGGCCGGCGTTGGCCAGGTGGTACGCGGCGGCCGAGCCTGCGGGTCCGGCGCCGACGACGATCACATCGGCGGTCTCGGCCTGCTGCCCGTGCGGCACGCTCTGGCTCATCTCGATTCCCGGCCTGATTTTGGGGGCTGTGCGCTCGTGAAGGGATTCACTAAGCCTCGTCACCCGACAGTCTAGGACTGCCTGACGCGGACACGAAACCGGCCCTGACTCCCTTGCCTGCAAGCAAATTACGCGCAGATTTTCTTGCGTAATTACGCGGGCTTGACCGCCCGGTGGATGGCGACCAGACCACCGGTCAGGTTGCGCCACTGGACCCGGGTCCAGCCCGAGGCCTCGATGGTCCTGGCCAACGGTGCCTGACCTGGCCAGGCGCGGACCGACTCGGCCAGGTACTCGTACGCGTCCGGGTTGGTCGACACCGCCTTCGCGACCACCGGAACCGCCCGCATCATGTACTCCAGGTAGGCGATCCGGAACGGCTTCCAGGTCGGGTGCGAGTTCTCCAGTACGACGAGCCGTCCGCCCGGCCGGGTCACCCGCAGCATCTCCTGCAGCGCGACCGTGACGTCGTTCACGTTCCGCAGCGCCCAGGAGATCGTCACCACGTCGAACGTCGAGTCGGCGAACGGCAGCCGCAGCGCGTCCCCGGCGATCAGGTCGAGGTCCGGGTAGCGGCGCTTGCCGACCCGCAGCATCCCGACCGAGAAGTCGCACGACACCACCTCGGCGCCGGCCTCCCGCAACCTGATGCTGGACGCACCGGTCCCGGCGGCCAGGTCGAGGATCTTCATGCCCTTGCGCGGCGCGATCTCGGCCAGCGTCTGCGGCCGCCAGTAGTGCTTCTCCAGACCCATGGTCGCCACCGCGTTGGTCCGGTCGTACCCCTCGGCCACGTTGTCGAACATGGCCGCCACGGCCTGCGGTTCCTTGGTCAGATCTGCGCGGGTCACCTGTCTAGTTCATCACGGGCCAGACGGGCGCCGAAACTCACTGGACATCGGGCAGGCATACGCTTGCATCTCGTGAGTGCATCTCCGTGTTTTCGACCGGCCATCGCGACCCGGGGCCGGAGCGCTAGCGAGGAGTGGTGCCGTGAGCTTGTCTGACCCGGTCCGATCCGGTCATCAGCCGGCGCCCCATCTGGTGATCCGCAGCCAGCCCGTCGACGGAGTGTCGGCGCAACTGATGGACCATCTGCCCACCGAGGGCGGCCTGGCCTGGGTACGACGTGGCGACGGCCAGGTCGGCTGGGGCGTCGCGGCCCGCCTCGATGTTGCCGGCAGCAACCGCTTCCAGGATGCGGTGTCCTGGTGGAAGGAGCTGGTCGCGGCCGCCGTGATCCGCGACGAGGTCGGCGTACCAGGATCGGGACTGGTCTGCTTCGGATCGTTCGGGTTCACCGACCAGGACCCGAGTGAGCTGGTCGTTCCCGAGGTGATCGTCGGCCGCCGCGGCGGCACCACCTGGGTGACCACGATCTCGCCGGCCAGTTCGCTGACCGCGCCGCCCGAGCTGGTCGCGAACGAGCCGAACCCGGTGTACGACGTGACGTTCTCCGACGGAGCCCGGTCCGGAACGGACTGGTCGAGCATCGTCGCGGACGCGGTCCAGCGGATCACGGCCGGCGAGCTGGACAAGGTGGTGCTGGCCCGCGATCTGATCGCGATCGCCGAGCAGCCGATCGACCTGCGCTGGCCGTTGCGCCGGCTGGCCGCGGCGTACCCGAACTGCTGGACGTTCTCCGTCGACGGCCTGATCGGTGCCACCCCGGAGCTGCTGGTCCGGCGGGAGAAGGGCCTCATCACGTCCCGCGTGCTGGCCGGCACGATCCGCCGTACTGGGGACGACGCGCACGACCTGGCGCTGGCCGCGTCGCTGGCCCGGTCGAGCAAGGACCTGGAGGAGCACGAGTACGCAGTACGGTCGGTGGCCGAAGCGCTCAAGCCGCACTGCAAGTCGATGCAGGTGCCCGAGACGCCGTTCGTCCTGCACCTGCCGAATGTGATGCATCTCGCCTCCGACGTCGCCGGCGTCGCCGCGAACGGAGCGTCCGCGCTCGGCCTCGCCGCCGCGCTGCACCCGTCCGCGGCGATCTGCGGTACGCCGACGCCGGTCGCCCGCAACCTGATCGGTGAGATCGAGGGGATGCAGCGCGGCCGGTTCAGCGGACCGGTCGGATGGATGGACGCGGCCGGGGACGGTGAGTGGTGCATCGCACTGCGCTGTGGCCAGGCCGACCCGGACAACCCACGCCGGATGCGGCTCTTCGCCGGCGCGGGCATCGTGGCGGGCTCCGATCCCGTCGCCGAGCTGGCGGAAACGAACGCCAAGCTGGTTCCGATGAGAGACGCGTTGGGAGACTGATGAAGCTCACGAAGTTCACGCATGCTTGTGTGCGGATCGAGAAGGACGGGAAGGTGCTGCTGGTCGATCCGGGGTCGTTCAGTGAGGACGCCGCGTTCGAGCGGGCCGACGCGATCCTGGTCACGCACGAGCACCAGGACCACATCGACATCGATCGGGTGAAGGCACTGGACGCGCCGGTCTACACGAACTCCGGTGTCGCCGAGCAGTTGTCCGACCTGGGCGACCGGGTGAATGTGGTGGCCGGCGGGCAGTCGTTCGAGGCGGCCGGATTCCGGATCAGTGCCTACGGCAAGGACCACGCGGTGATCCTGCCGGAGCTGGGCGTTCCGTGCGAGAACATCGGCTTCCTGATCGAGGACGCGGTGTACCACCCGGGCGACTCGTTCACCCAGCCGGACCGCGCCGTCCACACCAACCTGGTGCCGATCTCCGGCCCGTGGTTCGCGCTGCCGCCGGCCGTTGGCTACGCCCGCGAGATCAAGTCCCAGCAGCTGGTCGGCATCCACGACGCGCTGCTCAGCCCGCTCGGCCTCGGCATGATGGGCCGCTTCCTCAACTCCGACGAGCGCCCGTACCACGCCCTCGCCCCGGGCGACACGCTAGACATCAACTGACTGCCTGCTCGGCCGGGTGTGGGAACGGCCAGCGACGTCCGATGGCGACGTGCAGGATGGTCGCCGTGGCGAGGGCGTTGAGGGCGGCATGGCCGACCCAGTCGTCGGCGGTCCTGGGCGTCAGATGCATGGCCCGGTCGGCGATTGCCTGCAAGGTGATCGCCAACAGGACCGCCAAGGCGAGTGTGGCCAGCAGCAGGGTGGCGCGTTCGACGGCGGGGCTGAGATTGCCGAGCCAGCCCTCGAGCAGCATGCCGAGCAACAGGCCGGCGGCGATGAAGCAGCCACTGAGCGCGGTGATCCGGGCAGGAGTCAGCCCCAGCAGTTCACGCATCACGAGGTAGCTGACGATCCCGCCGCCGATCACCGTCACGTGGCCGATGGTGAGGCGAGCCGCTCGACGCGCGACAGTCGCGAACGGCCAGCCGCGCCAGACGACGAAAAAGAGCACCTGCCAGGCGCCGATCAGGACCAGCGTCGCGCCGAGCACGGCGCCTGGCACCGGCCCGTCCCGCGCGATCACGTCCGAACCAGGGGGCGACTCGATCTCTACGACGGTGAGGTAGCCGACGACCGCGATGGCCCAGGCGATCGCGACCGCGATCGGACCGGCGACCAGCGGGTTGAGGCGCCGCAACGGCCACCCCTCACCGACGAGCGTGATCTGGAGCGTGACGACGAAGGCCAGTCCGGCCGGCGGCATGGTCGCGGGAAAGGTCGGTACATGCCCTGGACCGGGCGTGGGATCGAACAGGGCTGCGGGATCGAGCCGACCGGCCAGGGCCTGACCGGCAGCGGTCAGGACTATCGCGCCCGCGATGATCAGCACGGTGTCGGCCCAGCCGGACCAGCTACTGCGCAACCGGGTGCCGGGCCAGTCCTCCCACCAGAAGGCGATCATCACGACAAGCGGCAGGGAGAACGTCACCAGCGGTGCGAGGACGCGGATCGACCCCTCGCCGCCGGCACCGATCGCCAGTACCACCGCGACCGGGATGACGAGCAGCAGGCCGAGCAGCCCGAGCGCGGGCTGGCGGGACGATCGCGAGCCGGTACTGCGTGGTTGCGACAGTGGTGGTCGTTCCGGCAGCCGGGACCGGCCGGCGGGCACCGCGGAGCCCGCCGGCCCACTATCGCTCATCGCCCGTCGCTGGCGGGGTCCATCACGAGTTCCGGCGCCATCGGCAGGCTGCGGATCCGCCGGCCGGTCGCGTGGAAGACCGCGTTCGCGATGGCGGCCGCGACACCGACCTGACCGATCTCGCCCACGCCCTTGGCGCCGAGCGGGCCGACCAGTTCGTCGTCCACGTCCACGAAGTCGACGTGGACCTCGGGGGCGTCGGCGTTGACCGGCACGAGGTACTCCGCCAGGTTCGTCTCCGCCCACCGGCCGTAGCGAGGATCCATGTGGTTGCCCTCGAGGAGCGCCTGACTCATCCCCCACAGCATGCCGCCCATCAGCTGGCTGTGGGCCAGCAGCGGGTTGAGCACCCGCCCGGGCGCGAACGCGCCATGCAGCCTGCGCGCGCGGATCAGACCGAGCTCGGGATCGACCGCGACCTCGGCGAACTGGGCGCCGAACGTCAGCAGCCCGTGCGGCGTGTCCAAGGGTGGCGGCCGCCACGTGCCGAGCGCCTCGGCGTCGGACAGGTGATTGCGCGACAGCAGCTCGCGGTACGTGTCGACCGCGCCCGGACGTTCGGCGGACGTGAGGTGTCCGTCCGCCACTTTCACCGAGCTCGGTCCGGCTCCGTGCAGGGGAGACTGTTCATCGCCGACCGCCAAGGCGATCAGCTGCTCGCGCAGCGCCGTACCGGCTGCGTGGACGGCGGAGCTGACCATGCCGGCACCGGCCGAGCCGACAGCCGCCGTACTGTTCGGCAGGTCGCTGTCGCCGGCCTGGAACTCCATGTCGCGCAGGGCGACGCCGAGGGCGTCGGCGCCGACCTGGGTGGCCATGGTGAGGACGCCGGTGCCGAACTCCTGCGTCGAGGTCTGCACGATCGCGCTGCCGTCGGCGAAGATCCGGGCCCGCGCCCGTTGCGGTGGCATGAAGAACGCGATCGGGTACGCCGCGGCCGACACGCCCGTGCCGACCAGCCATTCGCCGTCACGGGTCGTCCGTGGCGCGGGGTTCCGTCCGGACCACCCGAACCGCTCGGCGCCGAGGCGAAGACACTCCATCAGCCCATCGCTGGACCAGGGATTGCCGAACGGGTCCACCGGCGTGTGGTTGCGCAGCCGCAGCTCGACCGGGTCGATGGCCAACTCGTAGGCGAGCTCGTCCATCGCCGTCTCGAGGGTGAACACGCCGAGCGACTCGCCCGGGCCGCGGGTGAACGTGGGCGTCATGGTGTTGCCCTTGATCAGCCGGTGGATGCCGAGGTAGTTCTCGCAGCCGTAGAGCTGCGACGAGACACCGGTCGCCGGCTCGGCCCAGTCGTCGAACGGCGAGGTGATCGACAACTTCTCGTGCCGGATCGCGGTCAGCCGTCCGTCGCGCGCGGCGCCGATGGTGATCCGTTGCTCCTGCTCCTCACGGTGCCCGTTGGACGTGAACATCTGCGGCCTGGTGAGCATCAGCTTCACCGGCCGGCCGACGTACCGCGCGGCCATCGCGGTGAGCGTCACGTTCGGCCACACCATCGCCTTGGCACCGAAGCCGCCGCCCACGAACCGGGTGATCACCCGGACGCGGGCGATGGGCAGACCGAGGAGGAGGGCCACGGTCTGCTGGGTGGCACGGATGCCCTGGGTCGACTCGTACAGCGTCAGGTTGCCGCCGTCCCAGGTAGCCACCGTCGATGGGGCTTCGATCGGATTGTGATGGTTGG
Organism: Kribbella pittospori; assembly: GCF_004331465.1. GTDB lineage: Bacteria > Actinomycetota > Actinomycetes > Propionibacteriales > Kribbellaceae > Kribbella > Kribbella pittospori. The sequence continues at coordinate 419,865 of NZ_SJKB01000007.1, read as the reverse complement.
CCGCCATCGTGTGGGCGACGTCGACCCGCACGTCTGCTCCGGCCAGGCCGGCCTCGACATCGCCGCGCTCGTTCCGCGCCGGCATCAGGCCGCCGAAGAGCCGCTGCGCTTCGTAAGCCTGGTCGCGGCCCTCCTCGATCGTGGTGATCGACCTGGCCGGTTGGTACGAGATCCGCACCAGCGACGCCGCGTGCTGCGCCTGTTCGTACTCCTGCGCGATCACCAGCGCGACGGGCTGTCCGGCGTACTGGACGACGTCGTCCTGCATCGGGAAGAAGCTCTCGCCCGGAGCCGGGCCGCCGGCCAGGGACGGCAACAGGTGGGGCTCGGCGGCGATCTTCGGCAGATCCTCCGGCGTGAGCACCGCCAGCACGCCCTCGGCGGCGCGCGCGACGTCGGCGTCGATCGCGGTCACCCGCCCGTTGGCGATGGTGGCTCCGACCACGGCCAGATAGGTCATCCCGGGCAGACTGATCTCGGCGGAGTAGCGCGCCGCGCCGGTGACCTTGGCCGGGCCGTCCACCCGGGTGACCGGCGTACCGACGGCAATCATGGCCGCCTCCCGTTCAAGCTGTGGAGCAGGCCGCGCACCATCGCCCGCTGGGCGAGCTCGACCTTGAACGCGTTGTGCTCCCGTACGACGGCCTCCGCCAGCTCGACCGCGGCGGCGTACCGGAACGACGTCTCGTTCGCCGGGCGTCCGACGAGGGCGGCCTCGGCCCGGCGCGCCCGCCAGGGCTTGGTCCCGACACCGCCCATGGCGATCCGAACGCCCGCGACCCTGTTGTCGTCCACCTCGATCGCGGCCGCGACCGACACCAGGGCGAACTCGTACGACTGCCGGTCGCGGAACTTGAGATAGACCGAGCCGCGGGCGATCGGCGTACCGGGAACGTCGATCCCGACGATCAGCTCGCCCGGGGCGATCGGGTGCTCGAGCTGCGGTGTGTCACCGGGGAGCAGGAAGAAGTCGTCGAAGGCGATCCCGCGCTCGCCGGCCGGCCCGACGGTCCGGATGACGGCGTCGAACGCCACCAGTGCGACGGCGACATCGGACGGATGCGTGGCGATGCAGTGTTCACTCGTGCCGAGGATCGCGTGGCCGCGGTTGAGGCCTTCGAGCGCTGCGCAGCCGGACCCCGGCTCGCGCTTGTTGCACGGCGAGACGCCGTCGCGCAGGTAGGCACAGCGGGTGCGCTGACGGAGATTGCCTCCCATCGACGCCATGTTGCGCAGTTGCTCCGAGGCGCCCAGCAGCAACGCCCGGGAGATCGCCGGGTAACGCTCGACGACACTCGGCGTACGCGCGACGTCGCTCATCCGCGCGAGAGCACCGATGTGCAAGCCGCCGTCGGGCCGGTCCTCGACTCCGCGCAGCGGCAGCTCGTTGATGTCCACGAGGTGCTCGGAGTGGGAGATGCCGGCCCGGATCAGGTCGACCTCGGTGGTTCCGCCCGCGAGGAAGGCACTCGCCGGGTTCGCCGTCGCCAGCGCGATCGCGTGCTGCACATCCCCGGCCCGGCTGTAGGTCAGAGGCCTCATGACCTTCCTCCCGCTGCGTCGCGGACGTGCCGGATGGCCGCCCGGATGTTCGGATAGGCCGCACACCGGCAGATGTTGCCGCTCATGAACTCGCCGATGTCCTCGTCGGTGCCGGCATTGCCCTCTTCGATCACCTTGACCGCGGACATGATCTGGCCGGACGTGCAGTAGCCGCACTGGAAGGCGTCGTACTCGATGAACGCCCGCTGCATCGGATGCAGCTGGTCGCCGTCGGCGAGCCCCTCGATCGTGACGACCTCGTGCCCCGAGGCGGCGACCGCCAGCGTCAGGCAGGCGAGCACCCGCCGGCCGTCGATCCACACCGTGCACGACCCGCACGTTCCTTGGTCGCAGCCCTTCTTACTACCGGTCAGATCCAGGTGCTCACGCAACGCGTCCAGCAGACTGACGCGCGGCTCGAGTACGACGACGTGCTCGCGGCCGTTGATCCGGAGCGGCACCGGAACACCTGTCGCTGCTTCTTCGACACTGGTCATGGCGCGAGTACCTCCCGGCTGGTGATCAGTTGGAGTCTGCCGCGTCGTACCGCTGTTCGTATCCGTGAGTCCCTGGCGCGATTACTTGGGCCCGGGGCAATCAAGGGCCTAGTCCCAGGGATCGAACCGGGTTAGCTTCAGACCATGCTGGTTGATCGGCTGGTTGATCGGTACGCCGAGCGCCGGCAGCTCGACGACCTCCTCGACCATGTCCGCAACGGCCTGAGCCAGGCTCTGGCGATCCGCGGGGAGGCGGGGATCGGCAAGTCGGCCTTGCTGGAATACCTGGTGACCGAGGCGTCCGGCTGCCGGGTGATCCGCGCGGCGGGCGCACAGGCCGAATCCGAACTCGCGTTCGCCGGCCTGCATCAGCTGTGCGCACCACTGCTGCACCGGCTCGACCACATTCCGTCCCCACAGGCTGACGCGCTCGGCACCGCCTTCGGCCTTCGGACCGGTCCGCCACCGGATCGCTTCCTGGTCGGCCTGGCCGTCCTCAGCCTGATGGCCGACGCCGCTGCCGAAGAACCAGTGCTCTGCACTGTCGACGACGCGCAATGGCTCGACGACACCTCCGCACGAACTCTCACCTTCGTGGCCCGCAGGCTGATGGCCGAATCCGTCGCCATAGTCTTCGCCCTCCGCGACTCGGCCGACGACGGGCCCTTCTCCGGCATGCCCCGGCTCGACGTCGAAGGCCTCCCGCCACAACACGCACGAGAGCTCCTCAGCGCGGCGATCCCCGGGCCCATCGACGAGCGGGTCCGCGACCGGATCCTCGCCGAGACCCGCGGAAACCCACTCGCACTGCTGGAGCTGCCCCAGGACCTCAGCTACGCCGAACTCGCCGGTGGCTTCGGCCTGCCCGACGCACAGCAACTGACCCATCGGATCGAAGACACCTTCCAGCGCCGGCTCGCACCGTTGCCGTCCGACACCCGCCGGCTGCTCCTCGTCGCCGCGGTCGAACCGACCGGCGACGCGGCCCTGGTACGTCGTGCCGCGCAACGACTGGGGATCGCCGTCGACACGGTCGATCCAGCGGAGTTCGCCGGCCTGGTGCGGTTCGACGAGCGGATCATCTTCCGGCATCCGCTGGTGCGCTCGGCGATCCATCGGGAGGCGACGCCGGAGGAACGGTGGGAGGCGCACCGCGCGCTGGCAGACGTGACCGATCCTGGGCGCGACGCCGACCGCCGCGTCTGGCACCTCGCCCACGCGGCGAGTGGCCCCGACGACACCGTCGCCGCGGAACTGGAACAGTCCGCCGGCCGCGCCCAGGCCCGCGGCGGCCTGGCCGCGGCCGCCGCGTTCCTCGAACGCGCCGCGCAGCTGACCCTCGACCCGGCGCAGCGGGCCACGCGGGCGCTGGCGGCGGCGCAGACCAAGAGCCGGGCCGGCGCGTTCGATGCGGCGCTGAACCTGTTGGCGATGGCCGAAGCCGGACCGCTCAGCGAACTGCAACAGGCTCGCGTCGACCTCCTGCGCGCGCAGGTCGCCTTCGCCACCAACCGGGGCCGGGACGCCGCGCCGCTGCTGCTCAAGGCCGCGAAGCGCCTCGAGCCGATCGACATCGTGCTCTCCCGGGAGACGTACCTGGACGCACTGACGGCCGCCATGTTCGCGGACCGGCTGGCCGGTCCGGATGGCAGTTCGGTGACCGTGGCGCGCGCCGCCAGTACGACGCCCCGGCCGCAAGAGCCCTCCCCGCCGGATCTCCTCCTGGCCGGCCTGGCCGCCAACTTCACCGAGGGCTACGCGGCCGGCGTCCCTGTGCTGCGGCGAGCAGTGACCTCGTTCGGCGAGGGCATGTCCGCGGCGGAGGAGCTGCGCTGGTCCTGGCTGGCCTGCGTCGCGGCCCTGCATCTGTGGGCTGACGAGTGCTGGGACGGTCTGTCCGCCCGATACCTCGAGCTCGCCCGCAAGACCGGCGCTTTGAGTGAGCTACCGCTCGCGCTCAGCATGCGCGCGTACCTGCTGCTGTTCGCCGGCGATCTCGGCGCCGCCGGGGAACTCGTCGACGAGATCCAGACCGTGACCGAGGCGACCGGAAGCAACCCGGCGCCCTACGGCGCACTCGCCGTTGCCGCTCTGCGCGGCGAGCGCGCCGAGGCGTCGACCCGGATCGAAGCCACCATCGCAGACGCCGGCCAGCGGGGCGAGGGCATCGGGGTCGGCGTCGCCGAACGCGCGAACGCGGTGCTCTACAACGGCCTAGGCCGCTACCGCGAGGCGATGGCGGCCGCGCACCGCGCACTCGGCGGGGTGAACGCTCCCGTGGTGCGGACCCCGGGCGCGGTGAACTGGGCCGCGACCGAGTACGTCGAGGCGGCCGTGCGTAGCGGAAAGATCGAGGCTGCGAGGGAAACCCTGGGCTGGATCACCGCGATGACCAGCGCGAGCGGTACCGACTGGGCACTCGGGATCGAGGCCCGCTCCCGCGCGCTGGTCAGCGACGACCGTACGGCCGAAGCCCTCTACCGCGAAGCGATCGACCGACTCGCCAGGACCCGCGTCCGCACGGACCTCGCCCGTGCCGTCCTCGTGTACGGCGAATGGCTCCGCCGGCGACGCCGCCGCAACGACGCCCGGGAACAACTGCGCACCGCCCACGACCTGTTCACCGAGATCGGAGCCGAAGCCTTCGCCGAACGCGCCCGCCGGGAACTCGTCGCGACCGGCGGAAAGCCCCGCAAACGCACGCCGGCCACCACCACCCAGCTCACCGCCCGCGAGAGCCAGATCGCCCGCCTGGCCGGCGACGGATTCTCCAACCCCGAGATCGGCAGCCGGCTGTTCCTCAGCCCACGCACCGTCGAGTACCACCTCGGCAACATCTACACCAAGCTCGGCATCAGCTCACGCCACGGACTCCAGCCGCGCGCCTGAAGGCATGGCCGACGAAGTCCTGGACGGGCTGGAAGCCGCCGGTCCGCGCGGAGTACAGCTCGGCGAACAACTGCACCGCATCCTCCCGGTCCGCGGTGCCGGTCAGCAGCGCCGAGTTGAGCACCGGATCGCGCTGCAGGAAAGGGAAAACAAGCTTCTTGAACGCAGCCGGATCGCTGGTCGTCCGGGTGATCATCGGCTGAACTCCATCTCGACGAAGTCGGCCACCGAGCGGTAGCCGAGCCGGTGGTAGAGCTTGTTCGACGTCGGGTTGCTCAGGTCGGTGTAGAGACACGCCTGGTTGCCTTCAGCAAGGATCTTCGCACTGACGTGACCGGTGAGAGCACCGGCGTACCCGTGCCGGCGGTGCTCGGGCGGCGTGTACACCGGCCCGACCCGGCAGACACCGAAGACCGGGCGGTGGAAGCCGACCATGCTCACCGGTTCGGCGTCGGTCGCCCAGATCCACAGCGTGCCCAGCTGCAGCTGCCTGTCTGCCCACTCGCGGTATCCGCTCCTCAACTCCTCGCGGAAGCCGTCCTTCCCCCAGGCCGCGACCAGGTCGACCTCGTCGTCCCGCATGAGCCTGGCCTGACCAGCCTCGGCCGGGAGCGGCGTCAAGGTGGTCAGCTTGTGCAGCCGGGTGCCCTTGGACTCACTCACCCGTCCGCCGCGGCGCTCGCACCAGCGGGCCGCGAACCGCTGCGCCGCCGGACGATCGCCGGTCACCCCGGCCAGCTCCGGCAGGACGCCGGCGTACGCATCGGCCACCGGCTCGGCGAGGTCCGCGCGGAGGGCGCCGAGGTAGACGAACCGGCCGGGTGTCCGCATCGCGGCCCCGACCACGTCGCCGTCGTGCACGGAGACGAAGTACGACGGCTCCGGCTCGAGCCGCTCGGCGGCGCGCTGGTGGACGTTGCTCATGATGAGCGTGTTCAGCACCGGATCCCTTTGCAGGAAGGGGAACACGGTCCGCTCGAAGGCCTCGGCATCACTCGTCACACGCACATCCATGCCCGGGAGAGTACGCCTCGGCCCGGTTCCGGTCGCGCGGATTTACACTGCGAGCATGTCGACGACGCGGTTGCTGTTGCTCGGGGTCGTGCGGATCTTCCAGCCGGCCTACGGCTACCAGTTGCGTCGTGAGTTGCTGACCTGGGACGTGCAGGACTGGGCCAACATCAACCCGGGCTCGATCTACACCGGGCTGCGGACGCTGGCCAAGCACGGCTACCTGCAGGAACTCGACGAGGAGAGCGGTCAGCGGCCGGGGCGCACCTCGTACAAGCTGACGGCCGATGGCGAGACGGAGTACTTCTCGCTGCTGCGCGGCATGCTCTGGACGGTCGACAGCTTCCACCCCGACAAGATGCAGGCGGCGCTGGCCTTCCTCTGGTCGCTGCGCCGCGACGAGGTCCTAGCGGCCCTGGAGGCCCGCATGACCCAGGTGGAGTCGTGGCTCAAGGCCGAGCCCTTCTCCGAACGCCAGATCCTCGAAGCCCCCGCCACCCCCAACCACGTGGTCGAGATGTTCCGCATCTCGACCGCCCGGGACAAGGGCGAGCTGGAGTGGACCCGGGAGTTCCACCAGCGCGTCGCCGACGGCGCCTATTCGTTCGCCGGCGAGGCCGCCGACTGGGAGCCGTACCCCGGCATGGTCACCCACTGGCGTGAGATCCCCGACCGCTCCGGCGACAGCCCGGACCACTCCGCCGACTGACCCACACCCCCCTCGGCCGCCCCTCCACCCGGTATCTGGTTCGGGGTTTAATCAACATTGACTAGTCAAAGTTGATCGCTCAGACTGTCCGCATGATGATCGAAGCTCGCGGACTTGTCCGCACCTTCAAAACCAAGCGCGGGCCGGTGCAGGCCGTGCAGGGGGTTGATCTGGATGTCGCCGACGGGGAGATCGTCGGCTTTCTCGGCCCGAACGGGGCCGGCAAGACCACCACGCTGCGGATGCTGGCCACGCTGATCCAGCCGACCAGTGGGACCGCAACGGTGGCCGGCTGCGACCTGGCCAAGGATCCGGTCGGCGTACGACGTGGGATCGGCTACGTGCCGCAGAGCGGGTCGACCCTGCCCGAGGCGATCGCCGGTGACGAGGTCGTCGACCATGCCCGGCTGTACGGCGTACCGAAGGCGAAGGCGGCCGCGGACGGTCAGCGGTTGTTCGAGGAGATGGATCTGCCTGGGCTGTGGCGGCGGCAGTGCAAGACGCTGTCCGGCGGTCAGCGTCGCAGGCTCGACATCGTGATGGGGCTGATCCACGAGCCGAAGCTGATCTTCCTGGACGAGCCGACCACGGGCCTCGACCCGCAGGCGCGGGCCAACCTGTGGGAGCACATCCGCGGCCTGCGCGACCGGGGCGCGACGATCTTCCTCACCACCCATTACCTGGACGAGGCGGACGCGCTGTGCGACCGGATCCTGGTCATCGACCACGGCAAGATCGTTGCCTCCGGCACCCCTGAGGCGCTGAAGCAGCAGGTCTCCGGCGACGCGGTCCGGCTCAGTCTGGCCGATGCCGGCCGGGCGCCCGCGGTGAGCAAGATCGTCGGCGAACTGGACGGTGCGGTCGAGGTGGAGACCGACGGCGACGTGGTCGGCTTCCGGATCCCGCGCGGCGGGTCGGTGCTGCCCGGCCTGCTCCGCTCGATCGATGCCCAGGGCATCGAACTGCAGGGGGTCGAGGTGCATCGACCGACGCTGGACGACGTGTTCCTGAGCATGACCGGCCGGTCGTTGCGCGACGACGACGTCACCCCGGCCGAGACCGAGGAGAAGCAGGAGGTTGTGGCGTGACCACGCTTCGCGAGACCTGGATCGTGTTCCACCGGGCCATGCGGTTGTCGCTACGGAACCCGATGTGGTCGATTCTGATGCTCAGCCAGCCGCTGATGTATCTGTTCCTGTTCGGCCCGCTGCTGAAGCCGATCACCGCGGAGATCAGCCAGGGCGCGACCACCAACGCCTACCAGGTGTTCATTCCGGGCCTGATCGTCCAGCTCGGCATGTTCGGCGCGATGTTCGTCGGCTTCGGCCTGATCGCGGAGTACCGGGCTGGTGTGATCGAGGCCGACCGGGTGACGCCGGCATCCCGGATCGCCTTGATGGCAGGGCGAGTACTGCGTGATGTCGTCGTCCTCGTGGTCCAGTCCATCCTCCTGCTCCTCGCGGCCATCCCGCTCGGCCTGCGGGCACCGTGGAGCGGCGTACTGCTGTCGCTGGTGATCGTCGCACTTCTCGGCGCGACCTTCGCCTCGCTGTCGTACTCCGTCGCGCTCATCACGAAGAGCGAGGACGCACTGGCCCCGCTGCTGAACGGGATCGCGATGCCGTTGCTGCTGCTGTCCGGCATCCTGCTGCCGATGCAGATCGGCCCGGAGTGGCTGCAGCGGCTGTCCGACATCAGCCCGCTGAAGCACGTGGTGAACGGCGTCCGTTCGCTGTTCCGCGGCGACATCAGCAGTTCGTCGTCGCTGTGGGGCCTGTTCTGGGTCGTGCTGCTGACGGTCGTCGGCCTGGCCGTCGGAGCCCGCACCTTCCGCAAGGAATCCGCCTGACGCAAGTTGTTGTTCATCGGGGAGTCGCCCAGCCTGCCTAGCCTCCGGCTGTGCGCTCGCCGATGATCCGTGGAGTGGTCGGCTCCGCCGTCGTCGCTGTCGCGAGTCTGGTGACCTCGGTGGTGCCGCCCTCGTCATGGGTGGCGGACCTGCCGATCACCGGTGACCTGCGGACCACTCTGGCCGGCCGGATGGTCGGACTCACCTTCATGGTGGCCGGGCTCGGACTGATGGCATGGGCCTGGCTGTCCTCGGGCCGCCAGGTCATGACTGGGCAACGCACACCGTTGCTGCGGATGGCGGCGTACTGGAGTGCGCCGCTGCTGCTGATCCCGCCGCTGTTCAGCCGGGACGCCTGGAGCTACGCCGCGCAGGGCGCACTGGTGGCCGAGGGATACAACCCGTACGAGGTCGGTCCCGGCGCACTGTCCGGCCACATCGTCGAAGCGGTCGACCCGATGTGGATGCAGACTCCGGCGCCGTACGGGCCGCTGCCACTCGCGTACGGCGGCCTGATGGCGCACCTCACGATGGATCCGTACGTGCTGATGCTGGCCCACCGGCTCCTCGCCGTACTGGGCATCGTGCTGATCGCCTGGGCCGTGCCACGGCTGGCAACGGCCTGCCGCGTCGATCCGGCCATCGCGACCTGGCTGGTGGTGGCCAACCCGATGCTGATCACGCATGGCATCGGTGCCGCGCACAACGACATTCTGATGCTCGGACTGGCGTGCAGCGCCTTCGCTGTGGCTCTCACCGGCCGCTGGGGCACGGCGGCTGTTATCGCAGGTGCAGCGGCAGCGGTGAAGCTACCTGGTGGGCTGGTGGTCATCGCGATCGCTGCTGTCATGAGCCCGCTGGCCGGACGGGCGCTTCGCTTCGCCAGTCTGGTGATCGCGGGCGCGGTGTCGGTTCTCACGCTGGTGACGATCGGGGAATTGACCGGCGTGGGGTCCGGGTGGCTGGGCGCGCTCGACGTACCGGGACTGGTCCGATCGCCGTTCTCCATCGCGAACCTGATCGGTATGGCGGCGTCCGGTGTACTGGAGTGGTTGGGCGAGGACACTGCCGCGCAGCAGTCGCTCCAGATCGTCCGGCTGGTCGGCATGGTCCTGGCGATCGGACTGATAGCGGTTCTGAGCCTGCGCTCGTCTATCCACCACGCGGCCCGGGCAGTGGGTATCGCTCTGTTGGCAGTGGTCCTGCTGGGGCCGACGGCGCACGACTGGTACTTCCTGTGGTGCCTGCCGTTCCTGGCTGTTGCGCGGCCTGGGCGCAGGCTGACCACCACCATGACCGCGATCAGCCTCATCTTCACGATCGCCGCGCCACTCAACTCGTCACTGCGCGGTGCGACCATGCCGATCCTCACCACCACGGCTTTGGCGATCGCGACCATCGCGCCGCTGCTCAACCACCTGCGCACGCTGCAGCCCTCGAAGAAGGCCCGGGTCGCGGTTACTGCTGGCTGAGTGCCGCTATCAGTGCCTCGGTGATCGGGCGGTGCGCGGTGCGCGGGATGCGGGCTTCTACAACGTCCAGGCCGGCGACCGTGCGGGTGAGTGCGGCGCGGAGGGCCTCTGGCGTTTCCGCGAGCGTGTACGGCGTACTGGTCGCTGCGCACAACGCACCGAGGTCGGTGTTGTGGGGCGTGCCGAAGATTCTCTCGAAGTGGGTGGCGTGGGTCGGATCGCCCTGCTCGAGCGTGGAGAAGATGCCGCCGCCGTTGTCGTTGACCACCACGATGCGCAGATCCGGCCGCGCCTCGTCGGGCCCGATGATCAGGCCGTTGGAGTCGTGCAGGAAGGCCAGGTCGCCGATCAGCGCGTACGTCGGCCCGGCGTTCGCGAGGGCTGCGCCGACTGCAGTCGAGATGGTGCCGTCGATGCCGGCAAGGCCGCGGTTGGCGATGGTCCGGATCGGGACCACCGGGGCCAGGTCGAGGTCGCGCACCGGGTTGGAGGAGGCGACCACGAGCATGCCGTCGGCACCGACCGCCTCACCGACGATGGCGGCGACGCCCGGACCGGTCAGGCTGTCCGTCACGACCTTGTCGATCGCCGGGCGGGCCAGCTGATCGGCCTGCTGCCAGCGCTCCAGCCAGTCGGTGGTGTCCGGCCCGGTGACCTCGAGCCCGGTGACGACGGACGCCGCGCGGCGGGCCGGGTCCGGCCACAGCCCGGTCGGCGAGACCACGACCACCTCGAGGTCGTGGCGAGCCAGCAGCTTGGAGACCGGCCGGGACAGCGTCGGGTGCCCGAACACCAGCACCCGCTCGATCTCCCCGGCCAAAGCGTTTGCCTGCAGCAATAACCGGTACGCCGAGATGACCGCCGGACCGGTCCGCGCCCGACTGGACGGCTCGGCGAATAACGGCCACTGACCCGCCTCCGCCACCAGCCGCGCCGCCTGCGATGCACCGTCGCCTGCAACCACCACAGTCTTAGGGCCAGGCGAGATCGCCGTCGGCGGCCCACTGGCCGCATGCACGGCAGTCCAAGGCCCAGTACTACGACCAGCCAGGGACTCCGGCCAGTCCGGACCATCGGTTGGCACCAGCGGTTCTGACAGCGGGCAGTTGAGCTGCACCGGGCCCGGATCGGCAGACCGCGCTCCCACGGCATTGGCTATGGCGCGCGCTATCTGTGAACGCCAGTAGGCCACCTGCCCGACCTCACGGACCGGCGTACCCATCTCGTGGAACAGCCGCACCGCGGAGCCGAACACCTTCAACTGGTCCGTCGTCTGGTTGGCACCGCTCCCCCGCAGCGCCGGTGGGCGGTCCGCACTGAGGACGATCAAGGGCAGTCCGCTGTGCGATGCCTCGAGGACCGCCGGGTGCAAGTTGGCGACCGCCGTACCGGAGGTTGTCAGCACTGGCACCGGCAGTCCGGTCCCGCGGATCAGGCCGATCGCGAGGAAGCCCGCCGTACGCTCGTCGATCCGGACGTGCAACCGCAGCCGTCCCTCCCGGTCCGCAGCGGCGAACGCCAACGCCAGCGGGGCGCTACGCGAGCCGGGGGCGACCACGGCCTCGCGCACACCGTTCCGGATCAGCTCGTCGACCACCACCGTCGCGAACGCTGTGGACGGATTCATCCGGCACTCCTCTTCTGCACGCGGGTCATGCGTTCTTCCCACAGTGCGGTCCTGGTCTCATCCGCACGGGCCGCGGCCAGCAGCGCCGGGTCAGGCTGCACGCGTCTGACCGGCAGGAAGCCGTCCACCGGCAGCAGTGGCTCCGCGACGACCTCACTGGTGAACATCGACACCGTGGCGAGGCCGCATGCGTAGGGCAGGTCCGGCAGCGCTGCAGCGAGTGCGACACCGGCGGCGATCCCCACGGACGTCTCCAGAGCTGACGACACCACCACCGGGAGTCCGATCTGCTCGGCGATCTCCAGGCAGGCACGGACTCCGCCGATCGGCTGCACCTTGAGTACGGCGATGTCCGCCGCCTCCAGCTTCTTCACCAGCAGCGGGTCTTCGGCTCGCCGGATCGACTCGTCCGCGGCCACGGGTACGTCGGTACGCCGTCGTACCGCGGCCAGATCCTCCACGGCCGCGCACGGCTGCTCGACGTACTCCAGGTCGAAGCGGGCCAGCTCCTTCAGGCTCTTCACGGCCTCATCCACGGACCACGCGCCGTTCGCGTCGATCCGCACCCGGCCCGCGCCGATGGCGTCCCGCACAGCCTCCACTCGCTCCAGGTCGTCAGCGAGCGTCTGCCCCGGCTCGGCCACCTTCACCTTGGCCGTGCCGCACCCGGACGCCCGGACGATCTCCGCCGCCTTGGACGGGCCGACCGCCGGCACCGTGCAGTTCACCGGTACGACGTCCCGCACCGGCGCCGGCCAACCGTGGACAGCCGCCTCGCGGGCAGCCCGCAGCCAGGAGACGCAGGTGGCGTCGTCGTAGTCGAGGAACGGGCTCCACTCGGCCCAGCCCGCCGGACCCTCGAACACCATGCCCTCGCGCAGGGTGATGCCGCGGAACTTGTTCTTCAGGCCGATCGAGTACGTGATCACCGCACGGTCTCCAGCAGCCGCTGCCGATCGACCTTGCCCGAGGCAAGCATCGGCAAGGTGTCCAAGGCAACCACCTGACGTGGCGCCCAAGTCCGCGGCAGTGCCTCCGCCACGAAGTCCCGCAGTTCGTCGCGGCCGGGCTCACCGACGACGAAGGCGACCACTCTGGTCCCCCACTCAGCGTCCGGCACTCCCAGCACCACGGCATCCTTCACGCCGGGATGCTCAAGCAGCCGAGCCTGGACGGTGGTGAGGGTGACGTTGACACCGCCGGAGATCACCACGTCGTCGAGCCGGCCAATGATGCGCAGGCGGCCGTCCACGATCTCGCCGCGGTCCTGCGTCCGGAACCAGCCGTCCCGCAGCACCTCCGCGGTCAGCTCCGGCCGCAGCCGGTACCCGGAGAACAGTGTGGTGCCCTTGATCAGGACCCGGCCGTCGTCCAGCGCGATCGACGTACTATCCAGCGGCTCACCGGCGTACACACAGCCACTGCCGGTCTCGGTCATCCCGTACGCCGGGATCGCGGTAACCCCTGCCTCGGCCGCACGAGCCTTCAGCGGGGCCGGAGTGGCGGCGCCACCGATGATGATGGCGTCGAACGAGCGCAGTGCATCCAGATCGGTGTCCAGGTAGCGCGCCAGCTGGGTCGGCACCATCGCGGTGTAGCGGCGTGGGCCGGTCAACTCCTGAGTCGACTCGGTGAAGCTGTCGCCGAGCATGACGGGCGTTTGGCCGGCTACGACCGAGCGGGTGAGGATCTGCAGACCGCCCACGAAGTACGGCTTCATCGGGAGCAGCCACTGCCCCGGTCCGCCGAGGCGAGCATGCGTTGCGACCGCGGACGCGAGCAGGGCCTCGCGGGAGAGCAGCACGCCCTTGGGCTCACCGGACGACCCGGATGTGGTCAGCACCACCGCACAGCCATCCTCGAGCGGCTCGTCCGGTGCGGCCGCTTGCCTGACGCGTGCGGCCGCGGCCGGATCGGACGGTACTGGCGCGAACGGCGTACCACTGCCGTCCAGTACGCCGCTCAACGCGGACAACACGGCATCCGGCGTACCGGGGACGAGGCGCAGGCTAGACATGTCACTCCGAGCGTACGGCCCGGCGTCGGACGCCGGACTCGCGGCTGACAGAATCGACGGTCATGGCCACCCCTGCCCAGTGGATCGAAGGCGCGCGCCCACGCACGCTGCCCGCCGCGATCTCCCCTGTCCTCGTCGGAACCGGTGCGGCCGCGTACCTGGACGGCTTCGTCTGGTGGAAGGCCCTGCTCGCGCTCGGCGTCGCGCTGACCCTGCAGATCGGCGTCAACTACGCCAACGACTACAGCGACGGCATCCGCGGCACCGACGAGAACCGGGTCGGCCCACTGCGCCTGGTCGGCTCCAAGGTCGCCACTCCGGGACAGGTGAAGACCGCAGCCTTCACCTGCTTCGGCGTGGGCGCCGTACTCGGGATCATCCTGTGCGCCACCTCCAACTGGTGGCTGCTGGTCGCTGGGGCGGCGTCTCTGCTCGGTGCGTGGTTCTACACCGGCGGCAAGAAACCGTACGGGTACCGCGCACTCGGTGAGGTCAGCGTCTTCCTCTTCTTCGGGCTGGTCGCCGTACTGGGTACGACGTACGTCCAGGCGGAGACGCTGAGCTGGACGGCCGTCGCCGGTGCGGTCTCGATCGGGTCCATCGCCTGCGCCCTTCTGGTCGCCAACAACCTCCGCGACATTCCCACCGACACCGTCACCGGCAAACGCACCCTCGCCGTAGTCCTCGGCGCCGCTAACTCCCGCCGCCTGTACGCCGCCCTCGTCGTACTGGCGTTCGTCCTGGCAGCCGTCTCCGCGTTGGCAACTCCCTGGACCCTGCTGGCCTTCATCGCCATCCCCCTGGCCGTCCAGTCCATCCGAGTAGTCCTCAGCGACGCGGTTGGCCCAGCCCTCATCCCCGTCCTGAAAGGGACTGGGCTCACCGAACTCCTCTATGCCATCGGCCTTGGAATCGGGCTCGCACTCGGCGGCTAAGTGCTGGATCTCGTCAGCCACAGGCCGGTGAAGACGGCGGTGATCAAGGTGACGGCGCCGGCCACGGTGAAGGCGCTGTCGAGGCCGGTCTCGAACGAGCCGCCACCGGATTCGCTCGTGCGGACGATGGCTCCGAGCATCGCCACGCCGAGCACCGCGCCGATCTGCCGCGTCGTACTGCTGATCCCCGAGGCCAGGCCTCCCTCCTGCGAGCTGACCGCCTGGATGGCGGCACCGGTCAGCGGCGACATGGTCAACGCGAAGCCGGCGCCGACGACTGCCAGCCGCCACCACACATTCCCGTAGCCGGTGTCCGAGTGCACCGAGCCCAGGGTCAGCAGCCCCGCCCCGGCCAGCGCAAGGCCGATGGTGACCACGATCCGGAAGCCGTACCGCGCGGCCAGTCGGCCTGCGTACGGGCTGACGAAGACCATCGCGAGTGAGGTGGGCAGGGTCTGCAGGCCGGCCCGCAGAATCGAACTGCCCTGCACGGTCACGAAGAACTGGGAGAAGAAGAACGACGAGCCCATCAGCGCGAACCCGACCACGACCATCGCCGTGTTGGCTGTCGTGAACAGCCGCTGCCGGAACAACCGCAGCGGCAGCATCGGCGCCACCCGACGGCCTTCGACCACGACGAAGCCGGCCAGGAGCAGTGCCGCGGCGGCGAAGCTGGTCAGGATCACTGGCGAGGTCCAGCCGCGGGAACCGCCCTCAATCAGTCCGTAGGTCAGCGCCCCTACCCCGAGGACCGACAGGATCGTCCCAGGGACGTCGACTGCGGCGGCGCTCGGGTTGCGCGACTCGCCCAGGATGCGCAGACCGACCAGCACCAGTACGACACCGATCGGCACGTTGACGAGGAAGATGGCGGGCCAACCGAACGCATCTGCCAGCACTCCGCCGGCCACGGGACCGGCGGCCAGACCGATGCCGCTGATGCCGGCCCACAGCCCGATCGCCCTGACTCGCTCCTGAGGCCTCGGACAGGCGGCAGCGAGCAATGCCAGGGACGCCGGGCTGAGCGCCGCGGCACCGATCCCCTGCAGCACCCGCCCGGTGATCAGCCAACCGATCGACGGCGCGAGGGAGCACAGTACGGACGCTGCGGTGAACACCGCGACACCGGCCAGATACAACCGCTTGCGGCCGAACCGGTCGGCGAGAACTCCGCCGGACAGCAGCAGCATGGCGACCACCAGAACGTAGGCGTCGACGATCCACTGCAGGCCGGTCAACTGAGTGTGCAGTCGGTGCTGCATGTCGGGCAGCGCCGCGCCGACGATCGTGTTGTCGAGCAGCACCATGAACTGGCCCAGGCAAGTCACCGCAAGCAACGCTGCCCGGCTCGATCGACCGGCTGCCGGCGCAGTCGTCGCAATGTCTTCGTACGCGGTCACGGCCGCTCCTCTTCCGTCTGTTCGCACCCAAAAGCAGGCGATGCCTGCGTTAAGGGACAGTACGGCGGTTGGCCCCGCAAAAGCAACTGATAACTGCGTTAAGGTGGGGCTCATGGAGGATCGGCAGCGAACCCGGCGACCTGGCGGCCGCAGCGCGCGTGTCAACGCGGCAGTGCACCAGGCCGTCACGGATCTGGTCGGCGAACGCGGCTACGGCAGCTTCACCGTCGGCGATGTCGCCGACCGCGCGGGCGTGGCCGACAGCAGCATCTACCGCCGGTGGGGCAACCTGGAAACCCTGCTCACCGATGTGGCGCTCACCCGCCTCAACGCGCGCTCGCCGATGCCCGACACCGGCAGCCTGGCCGGCGACCTGCGCACGTATGCGGCCGCGGTGGCCCGCGAGATCACCGGACCCGACGGCTTGGCAGTACTGCGCCTGACCATGGCCCTGACCAGCAGCGGCCAACAAGGCCTGCAGGCACGCGACGATTTCCTCGGCGAACGCAGACGCCAGCTCCAGTCCATGCTCGATCGCGCTCAGGAACGCGGCGAAAACCCACCCGACGCACTCGCCGTGCTCGACCACATCATGGCCCCGATGTACATCCGAGTCCTCTTCGGCGCAGACCCCCTAACCCCCGACTACATCAACAGCCTCGTCGACCGCCTGCTGTAAGCGTTCCCTCCCCAGCGCTGCCGCGCGCCACCGAACCCCTGGCCGGCGCCCGTCAGCAGTACGACCGCCCTGGCGACAACCCATCGACGGTTGGAAGGTGGGACGTACGCGGACGTGTGTGCATCAACACGTACGCCCCACCGGTCTTCGAGTCGGGCGCGAAGCAGGGCAGACGCTCTACAGGCACGCACCGTGCCGGTCGTGAGAATCGCCGGTCTTACTCATCGTCGAGCCACTTCGCGCCCGTACTGTCGCGGTGGTAGCCCTGGTGATAGCCGATGACACATCGTCGACCTGTCATCGGGTTGGCTCCATCGCACGGCTCGTCGGCGTCCAGGATCGGCCAGCCGCTTTGCGTCTCCACCTTCGGAGGCGAGTTCTCCTGGCCCCCGCCCCACTCCACCCCGCTAACGGCTCCGTACCCCGCATCGGTGTGCATATGGAGACGCTAAGTGGGCGCACAGGAGGCGATGGGGACAGATTGTCCCCCCAGCCTGTCAACGTCAGCGGACAGCTTTGAGCTGGTCGGCAAGTTGTGTCGCGCTCCGCCTCACGTGTGCAGGCGCATCCGCCACCAGCTGGTCAGCCAGCTGTCGCACCCATGGAATGAGCGCCACCGCCTCGTCGGACACATCGGCGGCGGCTCGCAGATACTCGATGGCGACCTTCGGGTCATTCCGTAGTGCATGAGTTTGCGCAATCTCCAGCAGGAATCGCGATCGGCGTACGACGGACGGAATAGTCGTAGGGTCCAGACGTCTCGCGTGCACGATTGCCTCGCCGGTTCGGCGCAGGCCGCCGCTGACGATCACACCGATGATCTCAACGTTCGTCCCATCGAATCCCGACTGTAGGTGTGATGCGCCTGGGGGCATCATCCGGGCGGTCAACGCGGCCTGATCGAGGTATCGGAACGCGTCACCCGCTCGGCCGGCGAACCCGTGAGCGGCCGCAGCCTCAAGTTGCAATGCCCCCAAGACACCGAGAACCTCGGGGGTCGGCTTTGCCAGGACCGGCGCAAGCGTCCTGACCCCGACGTCAGCCAGGTGGGCAGCTTCGTCGAAGTAGCCCGAAGCACTAAGGCTGACCGACGACGACCACGCGGCCAGGGTCACCGAGAGCCGGGTGTCCGCGCTCTCGGACATGGCGCGTCCACGTTCAACGGCCACGGCATGAAGCTCCGGCTCGCTGATGTGCGCCAAGAGACGCTGGACGAGCCTGTAGAGGTCGCCGGCCGCAGCCTGCGCCTGCCTCCGCTTAAAGCCCTGGTGTGCCTGAATCGCCCCGTGTGCCTGATGGATCAGGGTCGGCAGTTCCGTCCCTACAACAGTGCGTTGCCGGGGCGTGGAGTGCCAAACTCGCCAGAGCCGACTCACGCGTTGCTGGAGGTCCTCGGGCGTCAGCAAAGGATGTCCGGACGGAATCAAGGCGGCGAATCCGACCTGTCTGATGGCGTCTCGGATTGCGGGGACAGTGTGATGGATCTCGCCGTCCCACGCGCTCGAATCCACCGGCTTGTCGTCACCAGTCAAGACGGACAGGTCGGCGATGCCTAGCGCGTCCGCGACCGCCAGGAGCATTGGCAGCTTCGTGATCTGGCGCTGGCCCCTCTCGACCTTCTTCAACCAGTCAGGACTACGCCCGACCAATCCAGCCAGCACAGCGCGCGACATGCCTCGCTCTCGGCGAAGCACCTCGATGCGCTCGCCGGTCGTCAGCGCCTTCAGGTCCGGCACTTCCCCGCCTGCCCTCATCCGCTACCTGCTGAACCTTCACAATGTAGAACATGACAACACTCGGCGTGACTGGACACAGCCAGCTCAGCGAACGTGGCGCCGAACTCGTCTACCGCGATCTTGTTGAGCACGTGGCCGGTTACCCGGCTGAGGAGCTGGTCGGGATTACCTGCCTGGCGCGAGGCGCGGACCAGCTGTTTGCTGATGCCATCCTTGACCGAGGCGGTCGCCTGGAGATCATCGCGCCGTCGATCGACTATTTCGACCACATCTCCGACGAGCAACAGCGTGCGCGGTGTACTGCCTTCCGGCAGCGGGCCGCTTCGGTGCACACGCTGCCGCACGCACACGCAGGATCGGCGGCCTATCTCGCTGCGAGTGAACTGCTTGTAGACCGCTGCGACAGGCTGATCGCGGTCTGGGATGGCGGCGACTCCAGCGGTACGGCGGATGCCGTCGCTTACGCTCGCTCGCTCGGCCGAGAGATCACAATCGTCTGGCCGGAGGGCGCTGAGCGAGTCTCGTTCTGACCTTCCTCGCAGATGTGTTTGACACGATGTCAGCCACCCGCGGTCGTCTCGCCGAGGTGCTCAGGCCAAGCAGCGACCGCGGGCGACGAAGGAGCCCAACCGCGGGCGGCAGCCCGCAAGGAACGTCGGGTGGGCGGGAGCGCGCGTAGCGGTCGCGACGGAGGAGCGGCTGCGTAGCACGCTGGGAAGAACTACTCCCCCGGTTCGCGCCAGCGGCCTGTGGTGGCGAAGGTTTCGAGGGTGGTGGTGTACGGCGTGATGTCGATGCCGCTCGTGCGGAGCCAGGCGTCGTCGTAGTACGTGTTGCCGTAGCGCTCGCCGGAGTCGCACAACAACGTGACGATGCTGCCGCGGACGCCCGTACGGCGCATCTCCGCGGCCAGCCGCAGCGACCCCCACAGGTTGGTGCCGGTGGAGCCGCCGACCAAGCGGCCGGTGACGCGGGAGCAGAAGCGCATGGCTGCGATTGACGCGGCATCCGGGACCGAGATCATGCGGTCGACCACGCCGAGGACGAACGACGGTTCGACGCGGGGGCGCCCGATGCCTTCGATTCGGGAGGGGCGGCCGGTGGAGTAGTCGTCGTCGCCGGCTTCGAAGGCGGGGAAGAAGGCCGAGTTCTCCGGGTCGACGACCGCGACCGAGGTGTCGTGCCGTTGGTAGCGGACGTAGCGGCCGATGGTGGCCGACGTACCTCCGGTGCCGGCGCCGACGACGATCCAGCTCGGCACCGGGTGCTGTTCCAGGCGGAGCTGGTCGAAGATCGACTCGGCGATGTTGTTGTTCCCGCGCCAGTCGGTGGCGCGCTCGGCGTACGTGAACTGGTCCATGTAGTGGCCGCCGGTCTCCTCGGCCAGCCGCTTCGCCTCGCCGTAGATCTGGCCGGACCGTTCGACGAAGTGGCAGCTGCCGCCGTAGAACTCGATCAGCTCGACCTTCTCCGGGCTGGTCGACCGCGGCATCACCGCGACGAACGGCAGGCCGAGCAGGCGGGCGAAGTACGCCTCGCTGACCGCGGTCGAGCCGCTGGACGCCTCGATCACCGTGGTGCCCTCGCCGATCCAGCCGTTGCACAGCGCGTAGAGGAACAGGGACCGGGCCAGCCGGTGCTTGAGCGAGCCGGTCGGGTGCACGGACTCGTCCTTCAGGTACAGGTCCACGCCCAGCGCGTCCGGCATCGGGAACACGTGCAGGTGGGTGTCCGCGCTCCGGTTCGCGTCGGCGTCCACGATCCGGATCGCCTCCGACACCCAGGCGCGAGCCTTGTCGTCGCGCCGGTCCACCTCACGGCACACGTCAACCTCACTCATGCGGGCCAGGCTAGGGCGTAGCAGGCGATTTGAGTATTCCTACGCTGAGCAAGCGGGCTTCCGGACGGAACGATGAGACGTATGGTGCCCCTGGGATTCGAGCCGCACTTCTCCACCGGCGAGATCGTGCTGATCGCAACTGTCGTCGTCGCGTTCGGAGTGTTCAGCGCCCTGCCGGCAACGGCCACGCTGGCGGCGGTCGGCTACCGCAGAGGCATCCGCCACCCCGGATGGAACGCCTTCTGGTACTGGCTGTGGGGCACCGCCCTCGCGCTGGCCGGCGTGGTCGGCATCCTCTTCGTGCACCCGTCCTGGTGGTCCGTCCCGCTGAGCTGGCCGCTCCCGCTCCTGCTCGCCTGGATCCTCAATCCGAAGGTACGGCGACCCGGGAGCGAGCTAGGTTGGACGGACACGAGGCCCAGCCAGCAGGGGGAACGATGAGCGAGAACGAAGAGCGCCCGACCCGGCAGCGGGTCACGCTGACCGACATCAGCTCGCGGGCGTGGGAGCACCCGGCCGACCGCGGTGCGCTGGTGGCGTTGCGGCAGCTGAAGGGCTTCGACTTCATGCTGAAGAAGATGTCCGGCCTGATCAACGAGCGGGCCTTCCGGCTGCAGTTCCTCGGCTCGGCGATCCGCGTCGACGAGCGCCAGTTCCCCCGCGTGCACCGGCTCTACACCGAGGCCGGCAGCACCCTCGACGTCCGCCAGCTGCCCGAGTTGTACGTCATCAACAGCCCGATCTGGAACGCCGTCACGATCGGTATGGACCGGCCGTTCATCGTCGTGAACAGCGCCTTGCTGAAGGGTATGGACGAGGAGGAACTGCGTTTCATCCTCGGTCACGAGCTCGGCCACGCGCAGAGCGGGCACGCGCTCTACCAGTCGCTGCTGTTCTGGTTGATCAGGCTGACCGGCGCGGTGAACTGGATGCCGATCGGCGCGCTCGGGGTCCGCGCGATCATCGCCGCCCTGCAGGAGTGGTCCCGGAAGGCCGAGCTCTCCGGCGACCGGGCCGGCCTGCTCGCCACCCAGGACCCGGCCGTCGCGCTCCGCGTGCAGATGAAGTTGGCCAGCGGCGGGGAGCTCGGTGAGCTCGACACCACGGCGTTCCTGGCGCAGGGGACGGAGTACGAGAGCGCCGGCGATCTGCGCGACAGCCTGCTGAAGCTGCTGCTGCTCGAGGCGCAGTCGCACCCGCTGGCCGTCATCCGCGCGCACGAGCTGCGGCGCTGGGTGGACGAGGGCGAGTACACCACGATCGTGTCCGGCACCTACCCGAAGCGCCAGGACGACGACACCGCCTCCATCTCCCAGGAGGCCAAGAACGCCGCCAAGTCGTACTCCGACGCCTTCAGCCGCTCGCAGGATCCGCTCGCCAAGTTCCTCCGGGACCTCGGCGACGGCATGGGTGGCGTCCGCGATTGGGTGTCCAACAGGTTCCCGCCCAGAAACTGACTGGCGCCGCACACTCGTCTGCGGGGATTCTGTCCGTCGTGATCGAACTACGGGACATCGGGCCTGACGACTGGAAGCTCTGGCGCGAACTACGACTGGCGGCGCTGGCGGACACACCGTCCGCCTTCGGTTCGGTCCACGCGGACTGGGTCGACGCGCCGGAGGAGCGGTGGCGCGAGCGGCTGACCCTGCCCGGCTGCTACCAGGTGATCGCGAGTCTCGACGGTACGGCGGTCGGCATGGCCGGCGGTCTGCCGGCCGACGAGCCCGGTGTCGCTGAGCTCGTCTCGATGTGGATCTCCCCGACAGGCCGTGGCAAGGGAGTCGGCGACGCGCTGATGGCCGCGATCGAAGACTGGGCTCGCACCACCGGCGCCCACACTCTTGAGCTGGCGGTTGCGGATGGCAACGAACCCGCCCGGAATCTCTATCTCCGCAACGGATTCACCGACTCCGGTGCCCCCGGCAACCTGATGCCGGACGGCGTCCGGATGGAGTCCTGGCTGCGCAAACAGCTCTGACGTCATACGACGAAGGGCCCGCTTTCCCCTCCTCCCGTGGAAAGCGGACCCTTCGAGTTTCGCGGGCTGGATCAGCCCATGTGGACCGGGCCGTTCTGGTTGTCGTTGGCAAGATCCTGGTGCTTGATCGACAGACCGACCAGCGTGACCACGGCCGCACCGAGCATCAGGAACGTCGACCACAGGAACGCGCGGGTGAAGCCGTGCGTGGTGGCGACCGCCGTGAACTGACCCTCCAGCTGCTTCAGCTGGGTCGGCGACTGACCGGACTCGGCCGCCTTCTGCAGGCCCGGGGCCAGCTCGGTGAACTTGTCCTTGATCGCGTTGGTGGAGATCGTGCCCAGCAGCGCCAGGCCGACGGCACCACCGATCTGCTGGACCGTGTTCAGTACGGCGGAGCCGACACCGGAGTCCTCGTTGGCGACACCACTGACCGCGGTCAGCGTGAGCGGCACGAAGATCAGACCCATGCCGAACGACAGCAGCAGGATGAACGGCAGCAGATGGACCAGGTACGACGAGTCGACGTCGAGCTGACTGAACCCGAACATCCCACCCGAGACCAGCACCGCACCGGCACCGGCGATCCACCGCGGGTCCATCCGGGCGATCAGCGACGAGGCGACCTGCGCGGCAGCCACGATGCCGAGGCTGAACGGCAGGAACGCGAAGCCGGTCTTCAGCGCGCTGTAGCCCATGATGTTCTGCACGAAGATGCCCAGGAAGTAGAACATCGAGAACATCGCCGCGCCGACCACCAGCATCACGAAGAAGCTGACTCCGCGGGTCCGGTTGGCCAGGATCCGGAACGGCATCAACGCGTGCCGCGACCGGGCCTCGATCAGCAGGAAGGCCGCGATCAGCGCCAAGCCGCCGAGGATGAAGGTCAGCGTCACCGGGTCACCCCAGCCGTTCGTGGCCGCGTGGTTCAGGCCGTAGACCAGACCAGCCAGACCGACCGAGCCGGTGATCGCGCCGGGCAGGTCGAACTTCCCGGTCTGCCGGGCTGACTCGCCCAGGAACCGGAACGCCAGCACCGCCACGATCAGGCCGATCGGGGTGTTGATGAAGAAGGTCCACCGCCAAGACGCCTCGGTCAGCGCACCGCCGAGGATCAGGCCGACGGCCGCACCGGCACCGGACATCGCGGCGTACACGCCCATCGCCCGGTTGCGTTCCTTGCCGGCCGGGAAGGTGGTGGTGATGAGCGCCAGCGCGTTGGGCGAGGCCGCAGCAGCGGCGACACCCTGCAGGATGCGGCTGGCCAGCAGCACGCTCTCGCTCTGCGCGATCCCGCCGATGAACGACGCCACACCGAACAGCACGACGCCGAAGATGAACACCTTGCGGCGGCCGAGGATGTCCCCGATCCGGCCGCCGAGCAACAGCAGACCGCCGAACGCGAGCGCGTAGGCGTTGACCACCCACGGCAGCGAGGCGTTGCTGAAGCCCAGATCGTTCTGGATGTGCGGAAGGGCGATGTTGACGATGGTGCCGTCCAGCACCACCATCAGCTGCGCCATGCAGATCAGCGCGAGCGCGATACCGAGGTTCCGGTGGCCGTGACCGGTCTCCGTCACCGCGTCAACCGGCCGGCCCTCGGGCGGATCGGCTTTGACGACGTCTTCGGACATAGAACTATTCCCCTCTTGGGCGTAACTGCGTTGTGGTCGCGGACCGGCCCCTCACCGGTCAGCTCGCCTGCGACCCCCGCGCCGCAGGCAGAATGACGTTGTCGATCACTCGGAGGATCAGGTCGTCGGTCGGCTCGACGCCGAGCAGGAAGGCATGGTGGATGATCACCGCCGGCAGCGTGTTGGCCAGCAGTTCGACGTCGATGTCCGGGCTGACCTCGCCGCGGTCGATCGCACGCTGGTAGACCGTTGCCACCAGCCCCAGCCGCGGCGCCAGGAACCGCTGCTGGAACGCCTTCTGCAGCTCGGCGTCGTGCTGCAACGCGGTGAGCAGCCCGGCCATCACCGACATCGGCATCTCGTCGGTGAACCCGCCGGTGCCGCAGGCCAGCGAGATCAGGTCACCGCGCAGGCTGCCGGTGTCGACGTTCTCCGGCATCGGGCAACCCTTGGCTCGGCTGACCGCGTCCACCACCAGCTCGGCCTTGCTGGTCCAGCGCCGGTACAGCGTCGCCTTACTGGCCTTCGCCGCCGTCGCCACCGCGTCCATGGTCAGCCGGTCGTACCCCAGCTCGGCCACGAGCGCGACGGTCGCATCGAGGATCTCTTCCTCGCGACCACCCTCGACCCGCGGACGGTGCCGCACCCCGGCTGTCTCGACCATGATCACCCTGTGTGAGTTCGTAGTAGCAGATAGAACGAAACGGTTTCGTTCTATCCACGACTCTACGACTCATGTGAAGGGGTGCACAAACGATTTTGCCAAGAAACTGGCCGTGGCCTAGGTCACTCTCCGTACCAGTTGAACCAGTGGTACGGCGTTCAGTCCTCGTCTTCGGCCGAGCGGGCCTGCTCGATCCGCTGCGACATCTTCGTGGCCCGGCGTTCGATCTGGCCGGCCAGCCGCTCGCGGGCGGCGCGCAGGACGAAGATGGACAGGATCGAGGAGACGATCAGTGCCAGTAGCAACAACGGGAAGACACTCAGCTGTGCGTTCAGCGCGAACCACACAACGGCGAAGCAGACCGCGAACAACGCGGCCCGCAGGCCGGTGTAGATGGCGAACTCCTTCATGTCACACCCCGGCGTAGGAGTGCATACCGGAGACCAGCAGGTTCACTCCGACGAAGTTGAAGATGAAGACGAACCACCCGATGATCGCGATCGTCGCGGCGTTCCGGCCGCGCCAGCCCGCGGTCGCGCGCGCGTGCAGGTAGGCGGCGTACACCACCCAGGTGACCAGCGACCAGACCTCCTTGGGGTCCCAGCCCCAGTAGCGGCCCCAGGCGTATTCCGCCCAGATCGGCCCGGCCACCAGCACGCCGAAGGTCCACAGCGGGAAGGCGAACGCGAGCACCTTGTACGCCGTACCGTCCATCGCCTCGGCACTCGGGAGCCGCCGCAGCGACGCCGACATCGTGCCGCCGGCCAGCACCCGGCGCTCCGCACGGGCCTTGACCAGGTAGAGCACCGACACCAGGCCGCCGATGGTGAACGCGCCACCGGAGATCGCGGCCGCGGACACGTGAATGACGAGCCAGTACGAGTGCAGTGCCGGCACGAGCGGACCGGCCGGGGTGTAGAGCGCGAGCGTGGCGAGTCCGAGTACGGCGGTGACCACGAGCGTCACGCCGAGACCCAGCCACTGCAGCTTGTAGCGCTGCACGAAGATCAGGTAGACGGCCGCGACAGCCAGCGAGGCCGTGATCGAGAACTCGTACATGTTTCCCCACGGCACCCGCCCTGCGGCGAGACCGCGAGTCACCACACCCGCGAGGTGCAGCACGAACGCCAGGTAGGTCAGCGTCAGCCCGATCCGGCTCGCCGCCTCCAGCCGCTCCGTCCCCGGGATGGCGGGCTCGGCGACCTCAGCCGAAGCAGTGCCAGTGGTACCTGCGGTGACCGCTTCGCCACCGGACGCGACCAGAACGTCCTGCTTGACCTCGGCGTCCTTGACCACGACAGCGCGGCCGAGCGCCCACTCGAGCGCGTGCGACATCATCGCCAGCGCATAGATCACCGTGGCGGTCGGGACGACCAGGTTGGAGACGTGCGCGAAGGTCTCCGCACTCATGGCTGCTCCTGGGTGCTCGATCGGTCTGGTTCTGGTTTCAGGCTGTCGGTGATGGCCCGGATCTCGTCGCCGAGCCCTCGCTCGGGTCCGCGGTCCAGACCCGCGACCTCGACAACGGTACGCCCGTCCTCGGTGCGGACGCGCACCCAGGTACGCCGCGGGTGCACGAACAGTGAGCCCATCAGGCCGAGGATGGCCAGCAGGATGCCCGCCAGCGCGAGATTCGTGCCCGGGGTGTGGCTGACCTGCAGCTTCACCCAGCGGCTGTAGCCGTCGAAGGTGATCGACCCGGCCTTGTCCGGCAGCGTCGTGGTCTGCCCGGGGGCGAGCTGGAAGCGCAGCTTGTCGCCGTCCTTCTCGAACTGGGTCAGCTTCGACTTGTCCAGCTGGTACACCGACTCCGGCTTCCCGGTCTCCGGCTGCGGGCGGCCGTAGTACCCGGTCATCACCAGCGCCGGGTTCAGGTCGTCGGGGAAGACCGACACCGGGCCGCGCTGGTCGATCACCGCGGTCGGCAGGAAGAAGCCCTCGAAGCCGAGTTGCATCGGCCGCGCGTCCGGCGCCTTGATCACGCCGAACGACGAGAAGTTGCTGTCCTGCGGCAGGAACGGTGCCGGCCCGGAGAACGCGACCTGTCCGTTGCCGTCCTTCACCGTGACCCGCGGCGCGTAGCCGTGGCCGAGCAGGTAGATACTGCTGCCGTCGAGCTTCAGCGGGTGGTTGACCTCGAGCTGGTACGGCTTCTCCGGCCCGTCCGGCGTCTCCTGGTAGCTCAGCTGCGCCTTGAACTCGCGCGCCGCGCCCTTCTGCGGACCGTCCTGCTGGAACTTCACCTCGAAGTCCTTGACCGTCAGCGAGAACGGCGGCAGGTTGTCGCCGTTGAACACCCGGCCCGGCGCGAAGTCGTCGTACTGCGCCAGTGAGTTCGCGAAACCGTTGCCCACGACAACCAGGACGGTGCCTCGGTACCCGAACAGCGAACCCCAGGCGACACCGATCAGCGCCAGGATCAACGAGAAGTGAAAGAGCAGGTTGCCCGCCTCGCGCAGGTAACCACGCTCCGCGCCGACCGCACCGTCGTACGCCTGGACGCGGAACCGGCGGCGACGCAGCTCACGCGTCGCGGTCGCCAGGAAGTCGCCCTCGGAGTCGATGGTGAAGCGCTGGTAGCCGGGCAGCCGGTTCAGGTTGCGCGGCGGCTTCGGCGGGCGGGCCCGGACCGCCTTCAGGTACACGCCGAGCCGGGGCACCACACACCCGATCAGCGAGATGAACAGCAGCAGGTAGATCGCCGAGAACCAGGGCGACTTGTAGACGTCGAACAGCCCGAGCTTGTCGTAGAACGGGCCGAGCTTCGGATGCGCGGTGAGGAAGTCCGACACCTTGATCGGGTCGATCGGCGTCTGCGGGATGAGCGATCCCGGCACCGCCCCCAGCGCGAGCAGGAACAGCAGCACCAGCGCGGTCTTCATCGAGGTGAGCTGGCGCCACATCCAGCGCAGCCCGCCGACGAAGCCGAGTGCGGGCGGTTCGTTCCCGGAGCCGCCGGTCGGTGCGGTGATGTGATCCTTGACGTCGGTCACGTCACACCGCCGACCCGAAGTTGGCGACCCACTGCCTCAGGTCCGCGGTCATCGAATCCCACACTCCCGTCAGCAGCAGCAGTCCCACCGCGATCATCAGTACGCCGCCGATCCGGATCACCAGCAACTGGTGCCGCCGGACCCACGCAACGGCGGCCAGCATCCGCCGGAACGCCAGCGCCGCGACGATGAACGGAATGCCCAGCCCGAGGCTGAACACCAACGCCAGCGTCGCACCCCGCCCGGTGCTGCCCTCGGTCGCGGCCAGCGTCATCACGGTCCCGAGCGTCGGACCGATACAGGGCGTCCAGCCGAATCCGAACAGTACGCCGAGCAGTGGCGCGGCCGCGATCCCGACCGCCGGCACCCGGTGCACCCGCACGTCCTTCTGCAGGAACCCGAATCCACCGAGGAAGACCAGTCCCAGTACGACGGTCAGCCCGCCGAGCACCCGGGTGATCGCGGTCTGGTGCTCGATCAGCAGGTCGCCGGCGGTGCCGAACAGTACGCCGGTCAGGATGAAGACCGCCGAGAATCCCGCCACGAACAAGGCGGTCCCGGCCAGCATCCGGCCGCGCTGCTTCGAGCCGAGCTCGGCCGCGGACAGCCCGGTCACATAGGAGAGGTAGCCGGGCAGCAGCGGTACGACGCAGGGCGAGAAGAACGAGATCGCGCCGGCCAGCACCGCGATCGGCAGTGCCACCAGCATCGAACCCGTCATCGACTGCGCGAACCACTCACCCATCAGGTCAACCGGCGTCCTTCACCATGCCGACCAGCGTCTGCTTGGTCACGTCGCCGATCACCCTGGCCGCGACCTTGCCGGTCTTGTCGATCACCAGTGTGCTCGGGATCGACGCCGCTGAGATCTGACCGCGGAAGCGGAGCAGCGACTTGCCGTTCGGGTCGTACACGCTCGGGTACTGCACGCCGAACTCCTGGACGAACTTCTTGGCCGGGGCCGGGTCGAGATCGCGCGTGTTCAGGCCGATGAACTGGACCGACGGACCGAGTTCCTTGTTCGCCGCGACCAGGTCCGGCGCCTCCTTGCGGCAGGGCGGGCACCACGAGCCCCAGACGTTCAGCACGACCACCTTGCCCAGGTGGTCGGACAGCGTCCAGGTCTTGCCGTCGAGCGTCGTACCGGTGAAGACCGGCGCCGGCTTGCGGTCGGCCGGAGCGAAGACGGACACGTTGTTCGTCCCGCTCACGAATCCGGCCTGGCCCTGCCGGTTCTCCGCGGCCTGTTGTCCAGACGAGCACGCGGTCAGCGCCAGCAACGACCCGGCCACCACGGCGGCCGCACGCTTCATCACGCGCCCCCGACGAACTTCTTCGGGTTCTTCACCCCCACCCCCACCCCTCCCGTAGTTCTTCATCAGGCTCCACCGACGAACTTCTTCGGGTTCTTCACCGGCAACATGTCCTTCGCCGGCTCGGCGTACCCGACAGAGACGATCGACTCGCCGTGGAAGGTGAACGAGGTCAGGCTGGCCAGGCT
The DNA here is from genome assembly GCF_004331465.1 of Kribbella pittospori. Classification (GTDB taxonomy): domain Bacteria; phylum Actinomycetota; class Actinomycetes; order Propionibacteriales; family Kribbellaceae; genus Kribbella; species Kribbella pittospori. Next base: position 390,892 of record NZ_SJKB01000007.1, on the reverse strand, counting down.
GCACTGGCGCTTGCGCGGGTCGTGCGGCAGCCGGCGGCCCTCGATCGCGGACCGGACGATCCAGATCGGCAACTGGTGCGACACGATCAGCGCCTCGTGCCCGGCGGCCTTCTGCCGGGCGGTCTCGATCGCGTCCCGCATCCGCCGGACGAGCTGCTGGTACGGCTCGCCCCAGGACGGCTTGATCGGGTTCCGGAGCAACCACCAGGCACTCGGGTTGCGCAGGGCTCCGTCGCCGACTCCGAACTTCTTGCCCTCGAACAGGTTCGCGGCCTCGATCACCCGCTCGTCGATGTCCGGGGTCAGCCCGAACACCTTGGCGATCGGCTCCATCGTTTCCTGGGCCCGCTCCAGCGGCGAGCTGACCAGGTGGACGATGTCCCGGCCCTTCACGGACTCGGCCACCCGCTCAGCCATCGCGCGGCCCAGTTCGGACAGGTGGAAATCGGGGATCCGGCCGTAGAGCACACCGGTCGGGTTGTGCACCTCGCCGTGACGCATCAGGTGCACGACCGTCGTTTCGGTCACCGCTGCCGTTCCCTTCGATCTAGACGGCTGCCGCCGTGCGGTCAGTTCTGTACGGCGGCCGCCGCGGCTGCCGCTGAGGCCAGGGCGGACTCGAGTTCGGCCAGGGCGTCGTCGTCGATGGCGGCGCTGACGAACCAGGCCTCGAAGGCGCTCGGCGGCAGGTAGACGCCGGCGTCCAGCATGGCATGGAAGAACGCCGCGAACCGGGGCAGCACCTGGGCGCTCGCACCGGCGAAGTCCCGGATCTCGGCAGGTCCCTCCGAGGACTCCACGAAGAAGACGCTGAAGAGGTTCCCGGCCGCCGAGATGACGTGCGGCACACCTTCCTTGTCCAGCGCCGTCGAGACCAGCCGCTGGATGGTTGCCGACGTCTCGTCGAGCTTCGCGTAGACCTCGTCGGTGGCCAGTCGCAGCGTGGTCAGGCCTGCGGTGGTGGCGATCGGGTTCCCGGACAGGGTGCCGGCCTGGTAGACCGAGCCCTCCGGGGCCAGGTGGGACATGATGTCGGCCCGCCCGCCGAACGCCGCGGCCGGGAAGCCACCGCCCATCACCTTGCCGAACGTCATCAGGTCGGGCTGTACGCCGTCGACGCCGTACCAGCCGGAGCGGGTGATCCGGAAGCCCGTCATCACCTCGTCGGAGATGAACAGTGCGCCGTGGTCCTTGCACGTCTTGGCCAGGAAGGCGTTGAAGTTGTCCCGCGGCGGTACGACGCCCATGTTGCCGGGGGACGCCTCGGTGATGACGGCCGCGATCTGGTCGCCGTACTCGGCGAACGCGGCGGAGACGGCGGCCTGGTCGTTGTACGGCAGCACGATGGTGTCGGCCGTGGTCGCCTCGGTCACGCCCGGCGTACCGGGGATGCCCAGCGTCAGAACGCCGGATCCCGCCTGCGCGAGCAGGGCATCGACGTGTCCGTGGTAGCAGCCGGCGAACTTCACGATCTTCGCCCGGCCGGTGTACCCGCGGGCCAGCCGGAGCGCGGACATGGTCGCCTCGGTGCCGGACGACACCAGCCGGACCTTGTCCACCGGGGTCCGCCCGACGATCTCCTCGCCGAGCAGTACCTCGGTCTCGGACGGCGTACCGAACGACGTACCGCGGGCGACGGCGGCCTGCACCGCGGCGGTCACCTCCGGATGGGCGTGGCCGAGCAGCATCGGCCCCCAGGAGCAGACCAGATCGACGTAGCGGTTGCCGTCGACATCGGTAATGTGACATCGATCACCCGATGCCATGAATCGCGGTACGCCGCCAACGGCGCGGAACGCTCGTACGGGAGAGTTGACCCCGCCCGGCGTGACTGCGGACGCCCTGTCGAAGAGGCCGGCGGACTGTTCTGTGTGGTCGGGCACGGCCGCCATTCTCCCCGACCGGCCAGGCGGGCCGATGGGCGGGCAGGCCGGTTCGTTCCCACCGGGGGGTTCACAGGCGCGTTGTTACGCGCCAGTATGGGTACCCGGTGACCGGATGTAGATGGTCTGAGTTCGGTGCGTAACCCACGCACGGACTGGACGTTAGACCCAGTACGACGGCAACCGACAGCGACGAAATGATTTGTCTGCAGCGTGGGGCTGGACAGGTCGATGAGTCACGGAGGGGATCATCGATGGCGAAGGGCAAGCGCCGCGCCACGGGTAGCGGGTGGCGTCAGGTGGCGCCGCTCATCCCGTTGGCGTTGTTCGCGAGCGCATTCACCGTCAGTGCCACGGATGATCCGGCGATCGCCACGGCGTCGCTGGAGCAGGGTCTGTCCGGCAAGAGTCCGGTCGTCGTACCGAAGCAGCCGATCGCCGAGCCGGCCAACGTGCCGGTGCCCGGTGTGGTCGGCCACGGTGTCGATCCCGGCGAGCAGCCGACCCAGGTCGTCTCCGGCCTGTCCCGCAACGGCATCCCGAACGCCGCGTTGAAGGCCTACTCCCGGGCTCAGCAGGTGATGGCTCAGGTCGATCCGGCCTGCAACCTGCCGTGGACGCTGGTGGCTGCGATCGGCCGGGTCGAGTCGAACCACGGCCGCTTCGGCGGCAACGCGCTGAACTCCCAGGGTATCGCGGTGCCGGGCATCTTCGGCCCGCGGCTGGACGGCGTGAGCACGGCCAAGATCAACGACACGGACGCCGGTGCGTTCGACGGCGACGGCGCGTTCGACCGCGCGGTCGGGCCGATGCAGTTCATCCCTGGCACCTGGCGGTCGATGGGCGTGGACGGCGACGGCGACGGCGTGCGGAATCCGCAGGACATCGACGACGCGGCCATGTCCACCGCGGTGTACCTGTGCTCCGGCAAGACCGACCTGTCCAAGGCAAGCGACCTGAACTCGGCGATCCTGCGCTACAACCACTCCCAGCAGTACGCCGATCTCGTGATCAGCATCGCCAAGGCGTACGCCGGTGGCAGCTGGATCGCGGTCGGCAACGGGACCGAGACCGACGACCAGGGCATCGACACCGCCGGCGACCAGGTCGGCGACCCGACCATCGACGCCCCGGCCGACAACAACCTGCCGCAGGCGAACGACCTGCCCACCTACCCGGGCGCGGCCAAGCCGACGACCGGGCCGGTCCAGGGTGGCGACGGCAAGCCGGGCACGCAGCCGACCAAGACCCCGCCGGGCAGCAAACCGTCGACGCCGGGCGACAAGCCGTCGACCGACGACCCGACCACGCCGACGCCGAAGCCACCGACATCGAAGCCGCCGGCGCCGGGCCTCGCAACCCTGCAGACCACCGCCGGCCTGATCGTCGGCACGGTCGGCAGCACGGTGACCGAGCTGACCAAGGCGACGCAGTACTGCCAGGCGGAGATGAAGAAGGTGACCATCACCTCGCCGACGCAGGACCAGTTGCAGAAGTGCGTGACGGCGTACCAGACCGGTGGTGTCGCGGCCGTCGACCAGGTCATCCGCAACCTGCTGTCCCTGCTCGGACTGCTGGGCGTTCTCGGTGGAGGCATCCTCGGGAGCTGATCCACACAGACCGGCGCGCCTGCCCCCACCCCTCCCTTGGCGCGCCTCTGGCGACGCCACGGAGCAACTCCCCCCGGCTTCGTGGCGTCGCCCTTTTTGATCGATCAAGCACTGCTGATCGATCAAGCACTGCTGATCGATCACATCATTGGACCAGCCAGGCCTTCTCGATGGTCTGGTTGATCCTGTTTCCGGCCAGATCGGTCGCCGTGACCCGGAGGTTCGCCGCCGACGCTCCGTCCGGTGCCGCCGGGATCCGTGCGGTGACCGTGCCGTCGAGTCCCTGCGGGAACAGCGTGAGCCGTTGCCACGTCGTCCCGTCGTACGAGATCTCCGCGGTAGTGCGGAAGATGCCCAGGCCGTGGAAGCCAGGCTGGTACGCCGGCTTGAGCTGGAGCCAATCGCCGGCCCGTTGGTAGTCGACCTGGACGAGCGGAAGCACCGACCGCCCGCTGGTCGGCGTCGACAAGAAATGCCACTCGGTGTGGGTCGCGGTCGAGGTCTTGGCCCAGCTGCTCGGACCACGCTTCTGGTCCAGCGTCAGGTCGTACCAGGCCGCCTTGGCCGGCACCGCGAACTGTCCGACAGACCAGGCCTCGCTGCCGAGTTGTACGCCGTTGCTGCTGAGCTTCATGCTCGTCGTGTCACCGCGGTCGGCCCAGCCGTAGATGGTGCGATCACCACTGACGTACTGCGGGATCGCGAACCGCAACGCGTTCTCGTACCGCGCCGGCGGCCAGCCCTGCACCTCGTTCGCGGCTCCCCCTCCGTCCGGAACGGCGGGACGCGTCAGCGACTCCCACCAGCCGCGGTTCGCCTTCTCGTTCGGGCGGTAGCCGCGCGCGATCGTGTACTCGAAGCCGGACTCGTTCCAGTCCCCTGCCGACGTCTGCTCGTCCCACAGGACGCCCTTCACGTCGCTCGCGAGGTAGTCGGTGCGAGTGACCGGTCCCGTGACGCCACGGATCGAGCTCAGGCCGGCCGGCACACCCGGCAGGTGCGCGATCCGCTCGTCGTTGTGCAACTTGAACGCGTCGTTGCGCTGGAAGTCTGTCGTCACCACAGCCGGCCGCATCTGCGCAACGTCATAGATGAGCGGTCCGCGGACGACGGACGGCCCCAGGACCACGTCGTACCGGTAGGTGCTGTCACGCAAGCCGTTCAGCCGCACAGAGGCTGGGCCCTCGGCCAGAACGTCGAGCAACTGCTGGCCTTGCTCGGCACGCAGCAGATAGAACGGAACGCCCTGGTTGGAACCCGTCGACCAGTAGCCAGGGATCTCGTTGTACATCAGGACGAACTTCGCCCCTGCCTCCTTGGCCGCGGTGATCTGCGCCGCCGTCTGACTGGAACCTCGGAAGCGCAGCAGAACCGCGGCATCCTTGGCCCCGGTCAGCTCGGCGGCCGTACCATCGCCGCCGTTCACCAGCGGCAGTGTCGTGCTGCCGACGTACGACGAATCGAACGTCGTCTCGCTCGGGGTCGGCAACCGGAAAGTCCCGTCCACACCGGTGACATCGGCGGTCAGTTCGGGCTGGGCGAGATCCCACCGCTGCACGACCTGGAAGGTGCCGTTGGCAACCTTCCCGAAGTCCTGCACGTAGATGCCGCCGGTGGCCCGTTGCGGCACCGTCCAGCCCGACACCGCGTCACGGGCGCCGACGTTGCGGTGCCAGGCGAACCCGACCTTCTGCGCGTCGGCCGGACGCGGGGTCTTGATGGTGACCTTGTTCGCCGTACGCGCGTCGAAGCTGAACGTCCGGTCGCCGTCGATCCATTCGTCCGGATCGCCGAGCAACGAGTACGAGTTGGACCAGCCCGCCTGGTCGGCGCCGACCACGAACACCATGACGGCGTACCGTCCGGTCGGTACTTCGAGGGTCCGGCTGCCGGTGGCGCTGTCAAAGGCGACCACCTTCACGGCACCGGTGTCCTGGTTCCACAGCTGCACTCCACTGGACCCACCCTTGAGGCTGGCGGGCTTGCCATCGCGGCCGATCGCCTTCACGGTCACGGTGTTCAGCCGCCCGCCGGCAGCGAACCCGAGCCCGGTCCGGTACGACGTGTGGCCGCTGCGGGCCGTGAGGACGCCGGTGTACTTGGCCGGTTGGGTCTTCGCGAGGTCGAGGGTGACGGTGGCGGACGCCGTACGGCCGGCTGGGATGGTCAGCCGTGCGGGGCTTACCGTGACTGCCGCGTTCACCTTGCCGGGCGACTGCGCGCCCACGCTCAGGTCCAGCGTCACCTTCCGGGTTGAGTTGTTGCGATAAGCAACCGTGCGGCTGACCGGCGCCGGGGCCGTCGTACCGCTCCAGGAGAGATCGCCGAAGAACAGGCTCCCCGCGTCCGGCAGGATCGCCGGGTCGAGGGCGTTCGGGATGTCGATCCGGCCGAGGCCCTGTTGGGCTGGGGTCGCATCCTTGGACGGCACCGCTGTCGCGGCGAGCACTGCCTTCAACTGCTGGCCGGACCAGTCCGGATGCCGCTGGGCCAAGATCGCCGCGGCGCCGGCCACGTGTGGCGTGGCCATCGAGGTGCCGCTCAGTCGCGTGTAGTACTGGCCGAGCACGTGGCCTTGTTCGGTGCCCGCCGCGCGGGCGGCCGCGATCTCCACGCCTGGGGCGGTGACCTCAGGCTTCAGCGCACCATCGCCGAGTCGCGGACCACGGCTCGAGAAACTGGCCAGGTTGTCGTCACGGTCGACGGCGCCCACGGTCAGTGCTTCCGCTGCGGCACCGAGTGAGCTGACAGAGTCCTCCGCACCGGCGTTGCCTGCGGCAACGACGAACAACGCACCACTCGACTTCGACAACCGGTCGACGGCCTGGCTCATCGGGTCGGAACCGTCGGACGGCTTGCCGCCGAGGCTCATGCTGACGACCTTGGCACCCTGCTGGACCGCCCACTCCATCCCGGCGATCGCTTCGGAGTCGAGACCGTGGCCGCTGTTGTCGAGCACCTTGCCGATCAGCAGGTCGGCGCCCGGCGCGACCCCCTTGCGTTCACCGTCAGACGCCGTACCGAGGCCGGCGACGATCGACGCGGTGTGCGTGCCGTGGCCGTGCAGGTCCTGGACAGGCTGGTCCGGGACGAAGCTCTGGGACGCGACGACCTGCTGGGCGAGATCCGGGTGACCCGCGTCGTAGCCGGTGTCGAGCACGGCCACCTTGACGCCCTGGCCGTCGTATCCGGACCGCCAGGCGGTTGGGGCACCGATCTGTTTCGTGGACTGGTCGAGGGTCGCCTCGGTCCGGCCGTCGAGCCAGATCTTGGACACCTGACTGCCGGTCTTGAAGGTGGTCGGCCCGCTGATGCTGTTCCAGAAGGTCTTCGCGTCGGCTTTCTCCACACTGACCGCGGTGCTGCCGACGCTGGGGAGGGTGCGGCGTACTGTCGCGGCCTGCGGGGCGGCCGGCGTACTGCGCAGGGTGGACGGCGCGGCCAGGAGGAGTGGCAGTTCGTCGCTGCTCGCGTCGTCGTACCCCTGCTCGACCAGCTCGGTCAGGTTGAAGAGGCGCTCGTCGAGGCGGCCCTCGCTCAGCAGCGGGTACGCCGAGGCGGGGACCACGCTGAGGTCGCCGTCGAAGCTGCCGAAGTAGTACGGCTCGTCGCCGGTCAGGTGGGCCGAGACCTGGCCGTTGGAGCTCGTGGTCAGTTCGGCGACGTCGCCGGTCACCAGCGTGATCCGGTGGGTGCTGCCGGCCGGCGTCGCGTGCGCAGTGGTCGCTCCGGCGTGGGCCGGGGTGGTCGCCAGCAGCAGGGAACTGGCGACCACCGCCGTCGCGAGCAGGCCTGCGGTGAGGCGTGGCAATCGAGTAGTCACGGGGCGGTCCTCCCGATGCCCCGACCCTCGCGAGGCCATCCTCGCGAGCCTGTCAGCTGCCCTCGGGCCGGTCCACCGATGCCGGTGACGGACTCCCGCCATGGCCGGTTCTGGTCAGGGCCGGTTGTGGTCAGGCCCGGAAGTGGGTCCAGCCCCACCCCGCCGTGCGTCCAGCCGGATACCGCCGGGATCGCGCCGTTTCTAGCGTCGAAACCACACCGAACAAGGAGACGGAAACATGGAACAAGCACCGACGCGGCTGTGGTTCGTGGACAACCTGCGGGTCCTGCTGACCGTGCTGGTGGTCCTGCACCACGTCGCGGTCACCTACAGCGGGATCCCGCTGTGGTACTACACCGAGCAGCCGGCCAACGGGATCGTCGCGCTCGTCCTGACCGTCTTCCTGCTGGTCAACCAGGCCTGGTTCATGGGCGCGTTCTTCCTGCTGGCCGGCTACTTCACGCCCGGGTCGTACGAGCGCAAGAGCCCGCGGTTGTTCCTCCGCGACCGGCTGATCCGGCTGGGGATCCCGCTGGTGGTGTTCTACTTCGTGGTCAATCCGATCCTGTACCTCGGATCGCACCAGTCGTACCTGCACACCATCGGCAGCGGTCCGCTGTGGTTCGTACTCGCACTGCTCGTCTTCGACGTGTCGTACGCCGGCATCCGGCACGCGACCCGGAATCGCGTGCTGCGCCGACCCCAGCCGCTGACCTACCCCAAGGTGATCGGGTTCGCGCTGGCCCTGGCCTTGGCGACGTACGCCTGGCGCGCTGTGGTCTCGATGGACGTGTTCGTCCCGATCATCGACTTCCCGACCAGCGGGTACCTGCCGCAGTACGTGAGCTTCTTCGTGGTGGGGACTGTCGCCTACCGCAACGGGTGGCTGTCCGCGATCGCCGGGCGGATGGGCAAGGTGGGCCTCGGGCTGGCGATCGGCGCGACGATCGTGTTCCTACCGGTCGCGATCATCGGCGGGCCGGACAAGTGGATGGGGCACGGGACCGTGACGTCGCTGTCCTATGCGCTGTGGGACTCAACCTTCGCGGTCGGTCTGGTGCTCGCGCTGCTCATGCTGTTCCGGCGCAGGTACGACGCGCCGGGTCCGCTGCGCCGCTATCTGTCCAACCACGCGTTCACTGTCTACGTGATTCACGCGCTCCTGGTGATCGCGGCGGGGCACGCCCTCAGCGTGCTGGACGTGCCCACTCTGGCGAAGGTCGCCATCGCCGCGATCGTCGTACTTCCTGCCTGCTTCCTGCTCGCGGCCCCCGTCCGCCGGCTCCCCGGCGTCCGCCGCGTGCTGTGAAACCCTCAGGCGAAGCGCTTGGTGACCTGCTCGACGCCACCCCTCACTTCTTCTTTTCTTTCTTTCTCAGGCGAAGCGTTTGGTGACCTGCTCGACGCGGTCCACCAGATCCAGGTCGTACGCCACGCCCGGGACGTAGAAGATGACGTAGTCGGCGCCGGCCTCGAGGGCGGCCTCGACCTTGTCGGCGATCTCGTCCTCGGTGCCGATCAGGTTGTCGTTGTCGAACTTGTCCCGGTTCATCGGGCCGAGCGCCTTCTCGGTCGCCTTCTGCGGGTCGTCACCCTTGTCGATCGGGAACACGTTGAAGCTGGTCGACTTGATGATGTCGTCGTAGTTGCGGCCGACCTTCTCGCAGTGGCCCCGGAGGATGTCGGCCTTCTCCTTGATCACCTGCGGGTTGCCGCCGCCGATGTTCGCCGCGTCGCCGTACTGCGCGACCAGCTTCAGCGTCACCTTCGGGCCACCGCCACCGATCCAGAACGACGGGTGCGGCTTGCGCACGCCCTTCGGCTCGTTGATCGGCTCGTTGATCGAGTAGTGCTTGCCGTTGTAGACCGGCTTGTCCTCGGTCCACATCTTGTAGATGATCTCGGTGGCCTCCCGGAACGCGGCCATCCGCGGCGGGATGTCGGTCCACTCGTAGCCGTACGCCTTCCACTCGTGCTCGTACCAGCCCGCGCCGATACCGGCGTACAGGCGGCCATGGCTGGCGACGTCGACGGTGGACGCGATCTTCGCGTACAGCGCCGGGTTGCGGTACCCGTTGCAGCCGACCATCTGGCCGATGTTCACCCGGCTGGTGTCGCGGGCCAGCGCGGCCGTCGCGCTCCAGCACTCGAAGGTGGTGTTGTCACTGGGCTCCGGCACGGTGTGGAAGTGGTCGAACAACCAGATCGAGTCCCAGGACTGCTCATCGGCCCGCTTGGCGACGTCGGTCATCGCCTCCCACTGCTCCACCGGATCCGCGATCTGCGCCAGATCCATTTTCCAGCCCTGCGGTACGAAAATCCCGAAACGTGTAGTCATGCCCTCATCCTTTCCGGCCACGCCGGTCAGGGTCCATCACTCTGGCTACTGAATTCGTTCTCAATCAGACCACTACAACTTCTGAATCCCGTCCGGCGTCGTACCGCCCGTGACCACGTTCGACGACCTGTTCGCCACCGCCGTACCCCTGATCGCCCGCGGAGCCCATCAGCGCGACGAACCTCCCCGCGAGGGCGGCCGCTGGCCAGTGAGCGTCGTGCTGCGTCCCCCGACGGACAGTGACCTCGCGCAACACCTGGACGCCGTCACCGCCGAGGCGGCCGAGCTGGCCGGTCCGGGGCACTGGCAGACCGGTCAACTGGGATCGGCCCACCTCACCGTCCGCGCTCTCGAGGGCTACCGCGCCACCATCGCCCCGGACGACCCCGCGATCGAGCGCTATCTGTCCGCGCTGCGGCGGGCCACCGCCGGCCCGACTCGCTTCCGCGTCACCGGTCTCACCCTGACCCCGGGGTCGGTGATGGCGTCCGCCATCCCCCTCGACGGAGCAGCAGACGCCTTCCTGGACCGGTTCGCCACCGAGCTCGGACCCGACGACTGGTTCGAACGCCCACACGGACGCCGCGACATCTGGTACCTCAACCTGCTCCACTTCACCTCCGACATCCCTGAACCTTTGAAGTTGATCGACTGGGTGTCCGAACGCCGGACCACCCCCATCGGCGAGGTCGAGGTCGAGGCACCCGAGCTCGTTCATTTCTGCCTTCAGGGTGGGGATCGCACGCATATGCGGCCGATCGTGAGAGCGCCAAGCCACACCGCTCACGGGACACTAGTTCCGGAACCGGTGAGGTCTTGACCGGGTGGTTGGGCTGGTTGAGAGTCGGGGCCGAACGCGGGTGTGAGGCTCGCGCGGAGTGGGGAGTCGGCCATGCGTGGTTTCCGTCAGACAGCACTGGTCGCGGCAGCGGCCCTGATCACCGGGTTACTCCCGCTGCCGGCGGTGGGCGCCGACGACCCGGCGCCGATCGTGCTGGCCGCCTTCGAGGGCGCCGAGCCGTTCGCGTCGCCGCCGAACCCGGGGATCTTCGGCTGGGGCAGCGACGCCGACGACCCGCCGACGATGGAACTGCAGGCGCGCGCCGACGCGCCGTCCGGCGAGAAGGTGCTGCACGGCACCTACAACATCAGCGGGTACGGCGGATTCAGCCACGACGTGACGTTCGACCAGAACCCAGGCGACTGGTCCGCGCACAAGGGCATCCGGTTCTGGTGGTACGGCCAGAACACCGCACCGCTGCCGCCCGGCTCCGGCAAGCGGATCTTCTTCGAGATCAAGGACGGCGGCGCCAACGCGGAGGCCTCCGAGCTGTGGAACACCAGCTTCACCGACGACTGGCAGGGCTGGCACCTGGTCGAGATCCCGTTCAGCGATCTGGTCTACCGCGCCGACTACCAGCCGGTCGGCGGCATCGACCAGGTGCTCAACCTGACCCAGATGTGGGGCTACGCGATCACCATGCCGGTCGGCTCACCGGGTGAGTTCGCGATCGACCAGGTCGAGATCTACGGCAAGGCCGACCCCGCTCTGAAGGCGAGTGTCGTCACCGACGCCGGTGTCTACCCGGTCAAGGAAGGCGGCACCGCGCAGGTCAAGATCTCCGTCGCGACCACCGGCAGCACCCCGCTCGAAGAGCCGGTCACCGTCGAGTACCGCACCGGCACCGGGTCCGCCGGCGCCGACGACTACAACCCGGTCACCGGCACGATCACCTTCCCGGCCGGTACGGCCTCCGGCACCGCGCAGACCGTGGCCGTGACGACTCGCAAGGACCACTCCGCGGAGGCCGCCGAGACGATTCCGCTCGAGCTCACCGTCACTGGCGCGAAGGCACCGACGACCCAGCCGGTCGTCGTGATCAACGCCCACGACCTGCCGTACCTCAACAGCAAGCTCCCGGTGAAGAAGCGGGTCGCCGACCTGCTCGCCCGGATGACGACGGCCGAGAAGGTCGGCCAGATGACCCAGGCCGAGCGCAACGCACTCCGGTCGCGCACCGACATCGCGTCGTACGCGCTCGGTTCGTTGCTGTCCGGCGGCGGCTCGGTGCCGACGCCGAACACCCCGGCCGCGTGGGCGGCGATGATCGACAACTTCCAGCTCAACGCCCAGGCCACCCGGCTGCAGATCCCGCTGATCTACGGCGTCGACGCGGTGCACGGCCACAACAACGTGGTCGGCGCGACGATCCTGCCGCACAACATCGGCATCGGCGCGACCCGCGATCCGGACCTGGCCCGCCGTACCGGTGAGGTGACCGCGACCGAGGTACGCGCGACGGGCATCCCGTGGGACTTCTCGCCGTGCGTCTGCGTGGTCCGCGACGACCGCTGGGGTCGGGCGTATGAGGGGTATGGCGAGGACCCAGCGCTGGTGCAGTCGATGGCGACCGTGATCACCGGCATGCAGGGCAAGGCGGACGGCAGCCAACTCGCACAGAACACCCGCGTGCTGGCCACCGCGAAGCACTTCGTCGGCGACGGCGGTACGACGTACGGGTCCTCGACGACCGGTAACTACACGATCGACCAGGGCATCACCGAGGTCACTCGTCAGCAGTTGGAGACGCTGCACCTGGCGCCGTTCGGGACCGCGGTCGATCTCGGGGTCGGGACCGTGATGCCGTCGTACTCGAGTGTCGCCATCGACGGTGGGGCGCCGGTCAAGATGCACGGTGACGGCGAGCTGATCAACGGCGTACTCAAGCAGCGGATGGGCTTCGACGGGTTCGTGATCAGCGACTGGCAGGCGATCGACCAACTGCCCGGCGACTACGCGAGCGACATCCGTACGTCGATCAACGCCGGGCTCGACATGATCATGGTGCCGACGAACTACCAGGGCTTCACCCAGGGCCTGACCGACGAGATCGCCGCCGGCCGGGTGCCGATGGCCCGGGTCGACGACGCGGTCCGGCGGATCCTGACCGAGAAGTTCAAGCTCGGCCTGTTCGAGCACCCGTACGCCGACACCACGCACCTCGCCGACATCGGATCGGCCGCACACCGTGCGGTCGGCCGGGAAGCGGCGGCGAAGTCCCAGGTGCTGCTCAAGAACGACGGCAACCTGTTGCCGCTGGCATCCACGTCGAAGGTCTACGTGGCCGGCAGCAACGCGAACGACCTGGGCAACCAGATGGGCGGCTGGAGCATCACCTGGCAGGGCGGCTCCGGTCCGACGACCACCGGTACGACGATCCTGGACGGGATCAAGCAGGTGGTGCCGACGGCAACGTTCAGCGCGGGCGCCTCCGCTCCACTGGAGGGTCACGACGTCGGCGTGGTCGTCGTCGGCGAACGCCCGTACGCCGAGGGGATCGGTGACGTCGGCAACGGTCACGACCTACTGCTGTCGGACGCCGACAAGGCCGCGGTGGACAAGGTCTGCGGCGCGATGAAGTGTGTCGTGCTGATCGTGTCCGGCCGGCCTCAGGCGATCGCCGACCAGCTCGGCAAGATGAACGCCGTGGTCGCGTCGTGGTTGCCGGGCACTGAGGGCGCCGGGGTCGCGGATGTCCTGTTCGGCAAGCGGCCGTTCACCGGTCGGCTTCCGGTCAGCTGGCCGCGTACGGAGGCGCAGGAGCCACTGAATGTCGGTGACGCCTCCTACGATCCGCAGTACCCCTATGGTTGGGGTCTGACCACCCAGGCCACGGCTCGGCAGAAGCTGACGGACGCCCGGAACACCCTTCTGCAGAAGCATGATCCGTACGCGCTGGCCGCTGCGGTCGCTGCCTCTGTCGCACTCCAGGCGAAGGACTGGTCAGGGCCTCAGGCAACTACTGCTCTCGCCGCTCTGACCCAGTCCGCCCGGTACCTCGAGCGCACCAAGGCGGACGCCTTTACCGAAGGCGATGCGGTAGTAGGCGCCGCCCGCTGGATCGCGCAGAACCACATCGGTCAGAACGTCACAGAGCCGGCGTCCAAACTCACGTCGGACGCCGAGCACCTGCTCCTGACCGGACAGCTGAGTGCCGCCGTCAGCAAACTGACGGCGGCGTCGAGGCTCAGCGGATGATCTTCGCCGCGGCCAGACGGGCGACCTTGTCGACGTTCGTCCGCGACATGCCCTGACCCATCGAGCTGAACGCGAGGACCGAGACGGTGCGTCCCTTCAGCGTGACCGCATAAGGGAACGCGCCGTCCTCGCTGCCCGGATCGCTCGGCAGCGGGTAGTCGTACCAGCGGATCACCACGGTCCCGTCGCCGGAGGCCCCCGTGACCACGCGGTTGTCGGTGAGCCGGCGCGTGTGCGTGGGCGCCGGCTTGCCCGCCGGGCAACTCTTCAACGTCGCCTTGATCGAGGCGTACGCCGCCTTCGCGGTCGCCACGTCGGGATACCGGCTCACGTACTGCGCGCCGTACTTGGCCATGTCGTCGGTGAAGCCCCGGGCCATCCGCTCCGAGACCCGCTTCCCCTCGGTCGACGCCGGTCCGCAGTACGTCTTCGGCAGGATGCCGCGGTCGACCTGCTTGATCCATTCGCCACCCGGATCGGCTGCGGCCACCTGCTGGATCGTCAGCAGTTGCGTCCGATTCAGTGCCGCCGCTTGAGCCGTGGACGCAGCCGCGGTCCCCAGACCCACGGCTGCGATTCCTCCGGCGGCTACCAGAGCCGCGACTCCGGCGGCCACTGCCGTCCGCATCGTCTTCCCAGTCTTCATGTCGCATTCCCCCTTGCTGGTTGGTCCGCCTGAGTAGACGACGCGGTCGCGGGGAAAGTTCGAACAGGACTAGACCGTCACCAGCTCGCGCTCCGGCTGCGCCGGCTCCTGCCGGTGCAGGCGGTTCGGCCACCAGGCCTTGCGGCCCAGCAGGACGAGGATGGAGGGAAGCATGACGATCCGGACCAGGGTCGCGTCGATGAGAACGGCGACGGCCAGGCCGATGCCCATCTGCTTCATCTCGAGCATGCCGAGGGTGGCGAAGACCGCGAACACCGACACCATTACCGCGGCCGCGCTGGTCACCACACCGGCCGATTCGGTGATGCCCTTCCGGACCGCCTCGCGAGGCGTCAGCCCTTCGGCCACTCCTTCGCGGATCCGGCCGAGGACGAACACGTGGTAATCCATCGACAGCCCGACCAGGATCACGAACAGGAACAGCGGGATCCACGACACCACGAAGCCTGAGGACGTGAACCCGAGCAGCCCTTCGGCCCAGCTGTGCTGGAACACCAGCGACAGCACTCCGAAGCAGGCCGCCACCGACGCGAGGTTGAGCACCGTGGTCAGCAACGCGATCGCCACGCTCCGGAAGGTCACCGCCATCATCACCAGCGTCAGCGCCAGCACGAACGCGATCACCCACGGCAGCTTGTCCCGCTGATTGTTGCCGTAGTCAACCGACTCCGCCTGCTCCCCACCGACCGCCCAGGTCGGCACAGACCCGAGCGAGGTAGGTACGAAGTCCGACCGCAACTGGTTCAACGCAGTCTCGGCGTTCGCACTGCTCTCCGGCAACACCGACACCAACGTGAGCACCGCGGTGCCGTCCGCCTGCCGGATCGCCGCTCCTTGCGGTACGACGAACTTGCCGCTCTGTACTGCGGATTCCTGCAGCCCGGTCAACGCCCCGACGGCATCTTCGCCACGCGCCACCACGTCGTACGAGAGACCGCCCTGGGACGGGAAGTTCTCCTGCAGGGCCTTGAACGTGCGCACCTCGGGGATGCTCTGCGGCAGCGTGTTCAGGTCGGACGGCTCGGTCTTCATCCCCAGTGCCGGGACGGCGAGAGCCGCCACGGCCAGGATCGAGACGGACAGCGCGGCCCGCGGATGGCTCAGTACCGGAGCCAGGATGCGGCGGCTGATCCCGCCGGGACCGATGCGCCGGTTGAGCCGCCAGAGCAGCGGAACGCGCGGACGGTCGACCCGATGCCCGAGCTTCGCGAGTAGTGCGGGCAGCACGGTCAAGGAACCGAGGACGGCCACCGCGACGACCACGATCGTTGCCGTTGCCATCGAAGAGAACGTCATGTCCTGAGCGACGTACAGGCCGGCCATCGAGACGATCACGGCGAGGCCGGAGACGACCACCGAGTGACCGGACGTCGCCGCGGCGATCTCGACGGCGTCGAGGGTGCTGCGGCCCTTGCGGCGTTCCTCGCGTTCGCGTTTGAGGTAGAAGAGTGAGTAGTCGACGCCGACGGCCATCCCGATCAGCAGGACGACGTTGGCGACCGAACCGCCGTCGGGGAAGAGGAACGACAGCGGCGCGTAGAAGCCGAGCGCGGCGCCGACCGCCGAGAACGCCAGCAGGACAGGGATCCCGGCCGCGATCAGCGCACCGAACGCCAGCAGCATCAGCACGAACGTGATCGGCAGGCTGAGCTTCTCCGCCTTCGCGAGATCCGAACCGACCTGCTTCCAGATCCCCGCGTCCAGTGAGGCCGTGCCGGCCTGGTTGATGCTGAGGTCCGGGTTGGCCTGCTGCACTTCGGCGGTGGTGGCGACGACCTTCTCGATCGCGTCGGCCGCGTCGTCCGCCGTTCCCTTCAATTCGATCGGCAGCAAGGCAGAATTGCCGTTGTCCGACCAGACCGGCTGACCGACCGCCTGGACCGAGTCCAGCGTGGTGAGCTTCTGCCGCAGTTGGGTCATCGCGGTCGTCGCGGCCGCCTTGTCCAACCGACCGTCGGGATCGGTCACGAGGACGGTCTCCGCGGGCCGGTCGCCCAGCCCGGCTTGCTCGATCATCTCGGCTGCCTGGCCGGACTGGCCGACCCAGGTGTCCTTGCTCTGCATCTGCTGCTTCGGGATGACCACCGACATCCCGACCGCGACGACGACGAGCAGCAGCCAGAGGCCGATCGCTCGCCATGGATGGATCGCACTCCACCGTGCAACCCGCACGGTCACGCCACCAGCGCTCACGCTGTCCCCACCTCTCGTTGTTCGCACACAACGAGCCTCGTGGGACGGCGGGCGGAACTCAGGAGCGCTGAGTCCCCCGGCCGGGTGGACCTAGGTCTACCCCGCGACCGGCTCCGCCGTACGGGCGCGGAGACGGCGGAGCATCCGGGCGTCCTCGAAGCCGACGGTGCGGGCGGCGGACTCGACGGTGGCACCGTGGCCGATGAGGTGTTCGGCCCGCTCGAGGCGGAGGAGTTGCTGGTAGCGCAGCGGGGTCAGACCCGTGGCATTGGTGAAGATCCGGGTCAGGGTCCGTTCGCTCACGCCCACCTCGTGCGCGAGCTCGGCGAGCAGGAGGCGGTCGGCGTACCGCGCGTCGATCACGTCCTGCACCCGGTGAGCGAGGTCGCTCAGGTGACCGCGGTGCCGCAGCATCACGCTGTCCTGCAGTTCGTCGCCGTTGCGCCGCGCGTACACGACCATCTCCCGCGCTACCCGTGCCGCCGCCTCGGCGCCGCGCTCGACCGCGACCAGGTGCAGGGCCAGGTCGATCCCGCTCGCGATCCCGGCGGAGGTGATGACGCGGTCGTCCACGACGTACAGGACATCCCGCACGATGCTCGCCTTCGGGTACCGCGCGGCCAGTTCCTCGGTCAGGTCGTGGTGCGTGGTGTACCGGTGGCCGTCGAGCAGTCCGGCGGCGCCGAGTGCATCGGCGCCGGAGCACACGCTGGCCACCGATCCGCCGGCCGCGTGATGAGTGCGCAACCGCTGCTTGGTCTCGGGCCCGATCGGCGGCACCGGCGACAACCGCGGCGACCGCCAACCGGGTACGACGATCAGGTCGTCCGGACCGAGCTCCGGCCAGTGCAGCTGCGCCTTCACCGGCACGCCCTGGGCGGTGGCGATCTCCTCAACCTCCGCCACATAGCTCAGCTGGTAGCCGTAGCCGAGATCGTTCGCGGTCGAGAAGACCTGCGCCGGCCCGGCCAGATCCAGCAGGTGCAGCTTCGGCACCAGCAGGAAGACGACCCGAGTACTACTCATGATCTGGTCAGGATGACACGGGTACGCCGGTCAGTTCGTCGAGTGTCCGAATGGTGGCGAACCGGCCCGCCAGCGCGTACTCGGTCCGCTCGGTGACGAGCTCAGGACTGAGCGTGCGCGGATCCGCCAGAATCTCGGCCAGGGTCGCGTCGGCCGGCATCGTCCAGTGCGGCAGCGGGGTCGTCGCCGTGGCCTCGGTGACGAACGTGACGGCGTACCCGAGGTCCGAGGCGATCCGGGTGGTGGTCTCGCAGCACTGCTCGGTCCGGATGCCGCCGATGACCAACTCGGTGACGCCGTGCTGGGTCAGGAGTTGCTGCAGATTCGTTGTGGTGAAGGCGTTGTGCGAGGTCTTGGTGAGGACCGGCTCGCCGTCGATCGGCTCGAGTCCTGCCATCAGCCGGACGTGGCCGTTGGCCGGATCGAACGCGCCGCCGGTGCCGGGCTCGGTGTGCAGCACCCAGACGACGAGGTCGCCCTGGTCCCGGGCCGCGCGGACCAGGCGGCCGACCCGATCGGCGATGTCGGGGTTGTTGACGGCCTGCCAGTTCGGCCGGACCCGGAAGGATTCCTGGACGTCGATCACGATCAGTGCGGTTGCGCTCATAGCATCCATGCTCGCGTGCTCCCGGCGTACCGGAGAAGACCCGATCGGGGCCGGGACCGGACCGATCCGGTCAGCGGTCGGCGGACCTTTCGATACTCGTGCAGTCATCGGACGAATTCAAACCGTTACGAACTGTTCCAAACACTGGACAGCCGTGCGTATCGTGCCCGGGTCGGCGTGGAAACGCTCTCGCCGACGACCGTCGACTCAGTGAGGGGAATGCGATGCCCGATCACCTGCCCCGCCGCCAGGTCCTGCGTACGGCCGGCGCCCTGGGTCTGGGTGCCGCCGCCGCGGGCGCCCTGAGCAGTACCGCGGAGGCGACCACCCAGGCCGGTTCGGTCGCTGGTAGGCCGGATAAGTTGGCCGCCATGGGCGCACACCACGGCAAGCTGGAGATCCGCAAGGACCCGTTCGGCACCACCCCGGAGGGCGTTGCGGTGGACGTCTACACGTTCACCAACGGCCGGGTCACGATCTCGATGCTGACCTGGGGTGCCACCATCCAGCGGGTCGAGACCCCGGACCGGCGCGGCCGGACCAAGAACATCAGCCTGGGCTTCGACAACCTGCCCGACTACGCGGCGCTCAGCCCGTACTTCGGCGCCACCATCGGCCGGTACGGCAACCGGATCGCGAAGGGCCGGTTCACGCTGGACGGGACGACGTACCAGATCCCGGTCAACAACGGCGAGAACGCGTTGCACGGCGGCACCATCGGCTTCGACAAGAAGGTGTGGAAGGCCAAGACCGTGCGCACCGACGACTCGGTCGGGGTCGCGTTCAGCTACGTCAGCCCGGACGGCGAGATGGGCTTCCCAGGTGAGCTGAGTACGACGGTCACCTACACGCTGGACCGGCGGGACAACCTGCGGATCGACTACCACGCGACCGTCGCGGGCAAGCCGACCGTGGTGAACCTGACCAACCATGTGTACTTCAACTTGGCCGGTGAGGGCAGTGGGTCCATCGACGACCATGTGCTCGAGCTGAACGCTCCGTCGTACACGCCGGTCGACGCCGGCCTGATCCCCACCGGCGAGATCGCCCCGGTCGCGGGTACGCCGTTCGACTTCAACAAGCCGACTCCGATCGGCGCGCGGCTGCGCGGCGACCACCCGCAACTCATCGTCGGCCGCGGCTACGACCACAACTTCGTCCTCGGCGGCAAGACCGATCACGACGGCCTGCGCTTCGCCGCCCGGTTCTGGGAGCCCGAGAGCGGCCGCACCGTCACGGTCCACACCGACCAGCCGGGCGCGCAGTTCTACAGCGGCAACTTCCTCGACGGCACGTTCCTGGGCATCGGCAACAAGGCCTACCGCCAGGGCGACGCCTTCGCCTTCGAGACCCAGCACTTCCCGGACTCCCCCAACCAGCCCAACTTCCCGTCGACGGTCCTCCGCCCCGGCGAGACCTACGCGACCACCACCGTCTACACCTTCGGCACCAAGTAGTCGCCCTGTGGTGGGGAAGGCGCCTACACCTTCCCCGCCGCCGGCCGCCAGACCGTGCCCTGCCGGTCGCGGCCGATCCATTGCTCCATGGCGACAACCTCGGCCGCGGCCCCGAGCTCGCGTTCCAGCAGCCAGTAGGCGAGGTCCACACCGGCGAACCAGCCGCTGCCGCAGGTGACGAGATCCCCGTCGTCGACGATCCGGGCGTCGACGAGTTCCGCCCACTGCTTGAGCCGCTCGTAGTCGGCGCGGTGGGTCGTCGCCGGGCGGCCCTCGATCAGCCCGGCGGCACCGAGCAGCAGGGCGCCCGAGTCGATCCCGGCCAGGACCAGGTCGTTGCCTCCGGCCCGTTTCGCCTCGGCGAGCTGGCGCGGGATCACCCCGCGCTCGATCTCCTCCAGGATCCATCCGCCGGAGACCGCGAGGACCCGAGCCGTCCGCGGTGACCACGGCTCGAGCCCGGCGAACGTCGTCCCGTAGCAACCAGTCACCTCGGTCGCCCCATCCGCGGTCACCAGCCGGGGATCCACCGCCAGCCCCCGGCGCTTGGCATTGGCGAACACCGCGTACGTCGACAGCGCGTCGACCTCGGCCACTCCTTCGAACATCAGTACGTCGATCCGCATGCGGACCACCCTGCGGCCGGTGGACCATCGGGCGGGAGTGGCTGGAAAGACATCATCAGATAGATTCGCGCCATGCTCACGGTCGCTGTGCTCGCCCTGGACGGCACGATCGGTCTCGAGTTGGCCGGCGCCTGCCAGGTGTTCGCCACCGCCGCGGGCCGCTACGACGTACGGGTCTGCGGCCTGCCCGGTACGACGCTGGTCGCGCACGACCTGCCCATCCTCCGCGTGGACCCGCCGTACCCGCTCGAGGAAGCGCTCAACGCACACACCCTGATCGTGCCCGCGTCCTTCGAACCGGATGACGAGGTGGTGGAGCTCGTGCGGGAAGCCCATCGGCGTGGTGTGCGGATCGCGTCGATCTGCACGGGTGCGTTCCTGCTGGCCGCGGCCGGCGTACTCGATGGGCGACGTGCCGCGACGCACTGGGCACACGCGGACGAGTTGGCGCGGCGCTACCCCGAGGTCAAGGTGGTCGTCGATGCGCTGTACGTCGACGACGGCGACGTACTGACCTCCGCCGGGGTCACCGCGGGACTCGACCTCTGCCTGCACCTGGTCCGGAACGACTACGGCTCGGCGGTCGCGGCGACCGTCGCCCGGCGAATGGTGATGGCGCCGCATCGCGACGGCAGCCAGGCCCAGTTCGGTACCGCGCCCGCGCTCTCCGGCACCGATTCACTCGAACCGGTGATGCGCTGGATGCTCGATCATCTGGACGAACCGCTCAGCCTCACCACGATCGCCGCCCAGGCCGCGATGAGCCCGCGCACCCTGTCACGCCAGTTCCGGGTCCAGACCGGCACCACGCCCTTGCAGTGGCTGATCCGTCAGCGCCTCACGCGAGCCCAGGAGCTCCTCGAAACCACGACGCTCCCGGTCTCTCGGATCGCCACCGCCTGCGGCTTCACCTCCCCGCTCCACCTCCGCCAGCACTTCACCAGGACCTTCTCCACCACCCCGACCACCCACCGCCGAACCTTCAGCCGCTCCGAGGGCTGAAGCATTGTGCGGGGTGGGAGGCGGATGCACTGTGGCAGGTAGGGGTGGGAGGGTGGTGGACGTGTGGAGGGGTGGGCGGCGCGGAGAGCGCCGCGGCCGTGGGCTTTGTGGGCGACCGTCGTGGCGGGATTCGGCACCCTGGTGGTTTCGGTGGTCCTCGCGATGGCCGGCGACGAACTGGTCCGGCCGGGTCTGCAGGCACTGCTGTTCAACTGGATCACCATTCCGTACCTGATCAGCGGCACCCTGGCCTGGTGGCGCCGACCGGAGAGCCGTCTCGGTCCACTGATGATCGCCACGGCGTTCGTGATGGCGCTGACCGCTCTGCAGTGGTCCTCGGTGCCCGCTTTGCACTCGTTCGGCCACCTGCTCGACATGGTTCCGTCGGCCATGTTCCTGCACGTGTTCCTCGCGTATCCGACCGGACGGCTGGAGACCCGGCCACGCCAAGTGGTCGTCATCGCCGCCTACGTGAACGTCGTGGTCCTCCAACTGGCGAAGATCCTGCTCGGTGGCAATCCCGACAGCCTGCTCGCGATCAGCTCCGAGCCCGCGCTGGCGGCCCGGATCGAGCAAGTCCAGCTGATCACCATGAGCGTGCTGCTCCTGATCGGCACCGTTCTGCTCTTCGTACGGCGTCCGTTCACGGGCGGCACGCGTAGACGCCCGGTGACGCTGCTGGTGGACACGTTCGGACTGGCCCTGATCGCACTCGCGCTCCTGTACGTCGCCGGTCTGCGTGGCTGGCCGCAGATCGAAGCGGTCCGCCACATCGCCTTCGCCGCCCTCGGGCTCGCGCCGGTCGCGTTCCTGCTCGGCCTGCTGGATGCCCGGCTGGCCCGGACCGACGTCGGCGCACTCCTGATGGAGTTACGAGCCCACCCGGCCGGCGATCTGCGCGAACCACTGGCGCGGGCACTGCACGATCCGTCCCTGACGCTTGCCTATTGGTTACCGCAGTACGACACCTGGGCGGACCAGGAGGGACGGGCCATCACGTTGCGGGGAGCCGAGGACGGGCGGGCGACGCGGGTCGTCAACCGCGATGACGAGCCGATCATCGCGCTGGAGTTCGACCGGTCGCTCGAGGACGAGCGGGAGTTGCTGGACGCCGTCGCCGCGGCGGCGGGCATCGCGCTGGAGAACAACCGCCTGCAGGTGGAACTCCGCGCCCGGCTGCAGGAACTGCAGGGTTCCCGGGCCCGGGTCATCGACGCCGGCCAGAAGGAGCGGCAGCGACTCGAGCGTAATCTCCACGACGGTGCCCAGCAGCGGTTGGTTGCCTTGTCGCTGGAACTCGGTCTGCTCGCCGGAAGTTCCGGCGGCGAGACCTCGGAGCGACTGCTACAGGCCAAGCGTGAGGTGAGCGTCTCGCTCGACGAGTTGCGAGACGTTGCCCGCGGCATCCATCCTGCCGTACTCACCGGCCACGGCCTGGCCGTCGCGTTGGAGTCGCTGGCCGCACAGGCCGCCGTACCTGTCGAGCTCGAGGTCGCGGTCGACGGACGGCTGACCGAGCGGATCGAAGTCGCCGCGTACTACGTCGTCAGCGAGAGCCTGACCAACATCGCCAAGCACGCCCACGCGACAGTGGCCTCGATCCACGTCACGCGATCGGCGGACACGGTGGTGGTCGAGGTCGTCGACGACGGCGTCGGCGGGGCGGACACCGAGCGCGGGACCGGGCTTCGCGGACTCGCCGACCGGGTCGAGGCGGTCGGTGGCCGGTTGCGGATCTGGAGCCCGGCCGGGCACGGCACCCGGCTCGAAGCGGAGTTCCCGTGCGAGTAGCGATCGCCGAGGACAGTGTCCTGCTGCGCGAGGGGCTCACCCGGATCCTGAGTGGTGCCGGCCTCGAGGTCGTCGCGGCGTACGACAATGCCGACGACCTGCTGCGGTACGTCCGCAGCTTCCCGCCGGAGGTCGCGATCCTCGACATCCGGCTGCCACCGACGCACAACGACGAAGGGATGCGCGCCGCCCTGCGGATCCGCGCGCAGCATCCGGGGGTCGGCGTACTCGTGTTGTCGCAGTACCTCGAACTCGGTCTGGCGATGCAACTGCTGTCGGAGTCCGCCGAGGGTGTCGGCTACCTGCTCAAGGACCGGATCAGCGACGTTGACGACTTCGTCGCCGCAGTACGCCGGGTGAGCGCCGGCGGCTCGGCCATCGACCCGAAGATCGTCTCCACTCTGCTGAAGCGGCGGCGTGGTGACGATCCGCTCGCGGTGCTCACGCCGCGCGAGCGCGAGGCGCTGGAGTTGATGGCGACCGGTGCCTCGAACCAGGGCATTGCGGACGCGCTGACGATCACGTTGCGCGCCGCGGAGAAGTACGTGTCCGGCATCTTCACCAAGCTCGGCATCCCGTCCACCCGCAGCGAATCCCGCCGGGTGCTCGCCGTACTGCTCTATCTGCGCGCCTGACACCAGAAACCCGAACCATTCCTCCACCGGTCGACCGGTCTCCCGAACGCGCCCAGGAGCGCGAGTCTCGGACGTAGACCGAGTCCCTGGAGGAGCAGTGCACAAGTCCCGCGTGATCCAGAACGACCCCGAGCCTCCACGCCGGCCGAGCCATCAACCGAGTCCGCCGCCCCCGATCCGTAGGAGATCCGTCATGACCTTCATCCGCAACCACCCCGTGCTGAGCTTCTTCGTGCTCGCCTACGTCCTCGCCTGGGGAGGCGTCCCGTTCGGGAGCTTCTTCGCCCCGGGCGCCCTGGTCGCCGCCATCGTCGTCGTCTTCCTGACCGAGGGACTCGCCGGTCTGCGCGCCCTCGGCGCCCGCGTGATCCGCTGGCGGGTCCGCTGGGTCTGGTACGTCGTCGCGATCGCCGTACCGCTCGTCGTCCACTTCGTCACGATGTCGCTCAATGTGGCACTGGGCGCACCGGCGCCGGACACCGGGCAGTTCACGCCCTGGTACAGCCTGGCGATGGTCGTCGGCCTGATCATGGTCGACCCGACCGGTGGCCCGTTCAACGAGGAACCGAGCTTCCGCGGCTACGCGCAGCCGAAGCTGCAGGCCACCCGCACTCCGCTCGCGGCGACCGCGATCCTGGCCGTGGCGATCACCGGCTGGCACGCGCCGCTGTTCTTCATCTCCTCGTTCGGGCTCCGGCCCTTCGAGGCCCTGACCACTGTCGGCGTCACGTTCTGGTACGCGTGGCTGTTCAACCACGCTGCCGGCAGCGTCCTCATCACGCTGATCGCCCATGCCACCGAAGGCAGCATCAACACCAGTGAGCTCTGGCCGACCGGCGCCGATCTGACCCGGGAGACCTGGCTGTACGTCGGTGTCTGGTGGGCCGTCGCCGCTGTGTTGCTCATCGCCTACCGCCGCTTCTGGACCAGTCCCGCACCATCCGCAGCCATCGACCAGCTCAACGTCAAGGAGACAGTCTCATGACCACCACCACTCCGACAGTCCAACGCTCGTGGAGCGGCCGCCGTACTCTGCTCGTTGTCATCGGCACCTTCTTCGGCATGGTCAGCCTCCTCTTGTTCGCGATCGGCGGCTTCGGCCTCTGGGCGCAGCAGCAACGCGACAACGGCTACTTCACCGCCGGACCGGAGCGCGTCACGACCGGCTCCTACGCTCTGCTGGCGCCGACACTGGATGTCGGCGGCACCGGGCCGGACGCCTTCTACACCGACGACTTCCTCGGTGACGTCCGCATCGACATCGAGTCGAAGAACGGCACGCCGGTGTTCGTCGGGATCGGTCCGGCGGCCGAGGTTGCGACGTACCTGAACGGCGTCAGCCACGACGAGGTCGCGGACTTCGACGTCGATCCGTTCAAGCTCTCGACCACGGCACATGCCGGAGACACACCCGTCGGCGCCCCCGCCGACCAGTCCTTCTGGGTCGCTTCCGGCACCAGAACCCTCGACTGGAACGCCACCGGAGGCGACTGGTCCGTCGTCATCATGAACGCCGACGGTTCGCCGAACGTCGACGCCGCGCTCAGCCTGGGCGGCACCCTGCCCGTGGTCGAGGGCATCACCATCGGCTCCCTCATCGGCGCCGTCCTGATGCTGCTCATCGCCGCCGCCTTCATCGTCCCGGCCGTCGCCACCCGCCCCTCCCCAACGACGCGCTGAGGACCGGGCAAGGGTTACCTAAGTCGCTTAGGGTCGAAGACATGTCGGAGCCGGTACTGGAGATTCCGTTCCAGGATGCCTTTCAGTTCGATCCCTCGCCAACGTTCGCCGAGCTACGGGAGAACCGGCCCGTGGCTCGGGTGCGGACTCTGGCCGGGGCCGAGGTCTGGCTGGTCACGCGGCACGACGACGTACGGATGGTGCTCGCGGACCCGCGCTTCTCGCGGGCCGCGGTGGTCAAGCAAGGTGCTCCCCGGGTCGCGCTGGCCAAGCCGATGCCGAACAGTCTGACCACGACCGACCCGCCCGAGCACACCCGGCTGCGCCGGCTGGTCGTGCCGACGTTCGCGCATCGGAAGATCGAGCAGACGCGACCGTGGGTCGCGGAGTTGTCGGCGCAGCTCGCGGAGGATGTCGCGGCGGCCGGAGACGGTGCGGACATCCGGCAACTGGTCGCGTTGCCGCTGCCGATCCAGGTGATCTGCCAGCTGCTCGGCGTACCGTACGCGGATCGCGCGCAGTTCCGTGAGTGGACCGAGCTCGGGTACAGCATGAAGATGGCCGAGAAGGACCTGGTCGAGGACGCGATGACCAACCTGACGGCGTACATCGAGGACCTGGTCACGAAGAAGCTGGCGAACACCGACCAGCCCGCGCAGGACCTGCTGGACGAACTGGTCCGGGCCCGCGAGGAAGGCGACCGGCTGAGTCAGGAAGAGCTGATCGCGTTCGGGGTGAACCTGCTGGTCGCCGGCCACGAGACCTCGGCGAACCAGATCTCGAGCTGCGTCGCGACCCTGCTGCGCCGGCCGGAGAACTGGGCCAAGCTCGTCGCCGATCCGACACTGGTCCCGTCCGCGATCGAGGAGCTGCTGCGCTTCAACCGCTTCAGCGAGGTCGGCCAGTTGCGCGTCGCACTCGAGGACGTCGAGCTGCACGGAGTACAGATCAAGGCAGGCGAAGGCGTGATGGCGGCGTTGAACTCGGCCAACCGGGATCCCCGCGCGTACGACGCACCCGACGAACTGCGGCTGGACCGGAAGGACAACAAGCACGTGTCGTTCGGGTTCGGACCGCACTTCTGCCTCGGGGCACAGCTGGCCCGGATCGAACTGCAGGAGTCGTTGCTGGCCCTGGTACGACGCTTCCCGCGGATGAGCCTGGCCAAGCCGGCCGAGGACCTCGAGTGGCGCCGCGTCCTGGTCAGCGGCCTCGCGGAACTACCGGTGAACCTCGGGAACTGATCGACCCGCGCCGGGGTGCGGCCGGCGCGGGGTTCGTCAGTTCTGCGAGGTGAAGACGAGGCCGTGCTCGGCCTCGTACTGGTCGATGAAGCGCGCGGCCATCGGCTCGCTGGAGCCGATCGCGTCGGCCAGCTTCTTCGCCGTACGCTCGTGTCCCTCCGGCCAGTCGGACAGCAGCGCCCACGCGCGCATCCGCTTCTTCTCCAAGGCGGTCGGCTCGGCGGCGGGCTCGTCGATCTTCATCGACTCCATCGCCGGCTTCGCCACCACCGACTCGTCGACGACCGACTTCCGCGCGACCGGTTCGGCGGGCGCCGTCGTGATCAACGCCGGCGGCTGGGTGTCCGTCGCGTCCGCGAACGGCGACGGCGGCTGCGGCTTCTGCACCACCGGCTCGGCCTTCGGCTGCGGCGCGAGCGGCTTGAGCTTGCCATTCACCGCACCGTTGGAGGGGCTGCTGGACGCACCGTTCTGGACGACGTGCTCCGGCTCGCTCTCGTCCTCGACCACGATCGCCTCGGCGACCGGCTCGTCGGTGTCGGGCTGGTCGACGATGGCCATCAGCTCGCCGGTCCAGGCGTCCTCGTCGCGCAACGACACCCCGGTGCTGTCCGCGCGCCGCGGCTGCCCGCCCTCGAGCACCCAGACCGCAGCCGGTACTGCCGGCCGCTCCTCGGGCTCCGGCGGCGGCGAGATCGCCTTGGTCAGCTTGCTGGTGATGACCTCGTAGTTGATCCGCTCCTCGAGCATCCCGGCCAGCCGGTCCGGGTCGTACGTCGTCTCGGCGATCTTCGCCAGCCGCTCGTCCTGGTGCTCGGAACGGATGTACTCGGCAACGGTCCCGGCGATGGCGTCGCGCCGGGACTTGTTCCGGATCTGGTGATGGGCCGCGCGCAGGCTCTCGTACAGGCTGTACCCGTGCTCGATCGCCAGCGACCGCGCCAGCCAGGTCACCCGCGGCTCGCGCACCCACTGGACCACGCCGTACACCGGGCCGGTCTCGCGCATCTGTCCCGCCCGGCGCAGCGCGTCGCGGCGCCGGGCCGAGCTGTGGATCAGCCAGAGCACGTAGGCGAACGCGGACAGGCCGCCGAAGCCGAAGGCGAGGAACCGCTCCTCCGGGCGCCAGTGACCCACGACGTTGAAGACGACCGCGACCAGCGCCGCGAAGAACGACATCGCGCGGTAGGCATAGGCCTGCTCACCCTTGCGCCGGCGCAGGTCGGCCAGCGCTGCGGTGGCGACACCACCGAGCTCGAGCACGGCCACCGCGGGCGTCACGACGGCGATCTTGAGGAACTGCGAGAAGCCTTCCTCGGGCCAGGGGATATGGGTCACGCCGGCCCAGACCTGGCCGACTAGTGCGGCCGCAGCCGCAGTGGCGTAGAAGGCATAGGCGACCTTGTCCGCACCGGTAAGGGGTACGTTCGCCAGTTCGCCAGTACTGGGATTGCTGGTGTTCTCCTGCAAGACGTGGTCTCCTGACCGGTTTGGGCTCTCCGGCAGTTCGTCGGGATGGATGCGGTGGCTCGGTAGGCCTCCCCCAAGGACCGCTGAACGAGGCTACCGGTTTCCGGCCCCAGAAGGGGAGGCGAATCCGGAAACATTGCGAACCTCCCCACTCCGTCCGGACTTCACACCTCGAATTCACAGGAATTATCCAACCCCGTCTCCTAGGGTCGGGCCATGGTCCAGACGTTGCGATCGTTGCCTGACCCACGCGCTCTGAGCGCTCACCTCGGCGAGCTCTACGGTCTCCGCTTCACCGGCTGCGAGTTGCTCCGGTCGCTGGTCAACGACGTCTATGTAATGACCACCGGGGACGCCCGGTACGTCTTCAAGCTCTATCGGTACGACGCACGCCACATGGACGAAATCCGTTGGGAGGCAGGGCTTTCGGAACACGTGCGATCCACCGGACTGCTCGTTCCAGCAATTCGATCGTTGCCTTCCGGTGACCTTGTCGGCGTACTCGATGCACCTGAGGGACCGCGGCCGTTCACCCTGTCGACATTCGTCGACGGCACCACACCGCGGCCGCCGTTCGACGACGATCTGTACGCTGCCTTCGGCGCGCAACTCGCCGCGTTCCACGATGCCGCCGACAACTACTCGTCGCCGTACGGGCGTCGTCCGGCGGATGTCGCCCATCGGCTCGACGAACCGCTCGAACAGATCCTCGCGATTGATCGCGCGGAGGAAAACCTGCTCCGGGAGCTGGCGGCCGCAGTACGGAAGAACGTCACGCAGTACTCCGACCACGGTGTCTGCCATGGCGACGTGAGTCTCGACAACGTTTTACTGACGCCGCAGGGACTGCTCTTACTCGACTTCGACCTCGCCGCGATCGGTCCCCGGGCCGCGGACTTCACCGGCGTCGCGTCGACGCCGTACTGGTCGTCGTTCAAGTGGGGGTACAGGACTCGGCGACCGATCTCGGCGTCCGACGAAGCAGCCATTCCATACCTGCGGGTCGTCGGGCGGATCTTCAACCTGCGCTTCCACCTGGTCGACAAGCCGGCGTTCCGGGGCACCGAGTCGCGAGCCGAAGGGTGGGCTGCCGGCGAGCTCGACGCGCTGCGGCAGGACGCGGCCGAGATCCTTTGACTCACAGCATTTCCCCAGCCGGCGCGGAGGTTCCTCCAGGGGTGGTCGCTCATGCTGGGATGCATGACGCGGTTCGTGCCTGCCTCGCTGACCGCCCGGGTCGCGGCCGCGGTCGTGCTGCTGGTCGCGGTCGTGAGTGTGCTGATCAGTGTGCTGACGACGGCTGCCATCAGCTCGTACCTGACCAAGCAGCTCGACACCAAGGTGATGGCGACGCACGGGCGGGCGCTCGGCGTACTGACCAACGGCGGCGGGAACAAGCCGCCCCCGGACGTCCCGCACGGGCAGGACGCCGGCACGGTCACCGTCTACCGGAGTACGTCGAATGCCATCGGCAACGTGATCACGAGCGCCGGCGAGGTCACGACCCTGTCCGACCAGGACCTCGCTGTCCTTGAGGCCGTACCGACCGGTGGCACGAATGCGACCGTGGCCGTTCCCGGTCTGGGGCAGTACCGCGTGCACGCCTCCCGGATCGGCGACGTCACGGTGATCTCCGGACTGCCGACGAAGGACATCGATGACACGGTCAACAGTCTGATCGGATGGGAGGTGCTGTTCGGCGGCGTCGGCGTACTGGCCGCGGGCGGTGTCGCGGTGTTTGTCGTACGACGGCAACTGCGGCCGCTGCGGCGAGTCGCGCAGACGGCTCGTGAGGTGGCGGGGCTGCCGCTGGACACTGGTGAGATCGGGATGACGGCGCGAGTGCCGTCACGGCTGACGGATGAACGGACTGAGGTCGGTCAGGTCGCTGTCGCGTTGAACACGTTGCTGGGACACATGGAGCGGTCGCTGGATGCACGGCATCGGAGTGAGGTGCAGGTGCGGCAATTCGTTGCCGATGCGTCCCATGAGCTGCGTACGCCGCTGACCACGATTCACGGGTATGCGCAGTTGAGTCTGCAGCGGCGTGATCCGGAGTTGTACACGCAGGCGATGGGCAAGGTGATGGTCGAGGCGACGCGGATGGCGGCGCTGGTGGAGGACCTACTGTTGCTGGCTCGCCTCGACGCGGGTCGTCCGCTCGACCGTCGCCCGGTGGACCTCAGCCGGCTGGCGAGCGACTCGATCGCCGACGCGCAGATCGTGGCGCCTGAGCACGTCTGGCGGTTGAGCCTGCCGCCGGATCCCCTCGTAGTCATCGGCGACGAGCAACGCCTGCACCAGGTCGTCACCAACCTCCTCGGCAACGCCCGCCGTCACACTCCACCGGGTACGACGGTCACGATCGCCCTGACCTCGTCCGCGCACTCCGCCGTACTCACCATCCACGACGACGGCCCCGGCATCCCCACCGACCTCCAACCCACCGTCTTCCAACGCTTCACCCGAGCCGACACCGCCCGAACCCGAACCACCGGCGGCACCGGCCTGGGCCTCTCCCTAGCCCAATCCATCACCCAAGCCCACCAAGGCACTCTCAGCCTGACCTCCCAGCCCGCGAGCACGACGTTCACTCTCGCGCTACCCCGCTGAGCCTGGCGTCCAGGGGGCGCTGAGTTCGCTGAAGAGGGCTAGCTCGTCGGCGGCTCGGTCTACCCACTTCTCGATGTCGAGGACGATCGGCCGTCGCTCGAGTCCCTCGCCTTCCCAGCGGACGTATTCGCTCGGGATCTCGGACGGCGCGTCCGCCAACCGGACCGCGTCGACGACCCGGGTGAATCCGCCGGTCGCGGCCAGCGGAACATACAGCGGTACGCCGGGATCCGCGCGATGATCGAGCAGGTTCTCCAGCAGCCCGGCCCGGTCGTACGTCGTCTCGCTCGTACCACTGCTGTCGGTGATCTCGAGCGTGTCCGTCGTGTACCGCAGTACGGCGCGACCAGCGGACCCGTGCACGATCACCCGCGGCTCGAGATGTTCCGACGCGCACAGCGTCACCGCGATCAGGATCGTCGTACCGCGGCTCGTCACGATCCGGACCGTGGACGTGTCGTCCGACTCGATCGGGTTCGCCCGGAACAACTCCGTCTCGACGGACCGTACGTCGTCCACCCCGGTCGACCCATCAAGCGACAACGCAGCCGCAGTCGCATGGGCAAGCGGATTCGTCACCGCACCGTCGACCACCGCAACACCGTCGAGCGTCCGTCGACCGGCCCACCGCGCCCGCTGGAAGTACCGCGCCTTCCGCACCCACTTACCAACCGCGCTGATCCCGCGGATCTCCCCAAGCCGCCCATCAGCCACCATCGACGCCAACGTCAACGTGGCCTCGGACGCCTGAGCCTGGAATCCAACCTGACACGCACGCCCGGTCTCAGCGACAACAGCGGACAACTTCTCGAACTCCGCCAGCGACGCCGTCGGAGGCTTCTCCAGCAGTACGTCGGCCCCGGCCCGCATCGCCACCTCGGCCAGCGCCACGTGCGTCTGGATCGGCGTACTGATGATCACCACGTCGACCGCCGTCGACGCGAGCAACTCGTCCAGCCCACCGAAAACCTCAACCCCGGCGGGCAGATCCTCGGCCGGCCGAGGGTCGGCGACAGCGACGAGCTGCGCCTTCCCCTCGGCGGCCAGACGTACGACGTTGCGTACGTGGGACGCCCCGTGGCCGTGGACACCCGCCACGGCCACGCGAGCAGTCATTGCCAATCAGTTGCCATCAGCAACACTATTTGAGCTCCCCGTTGACCTCGTCGATGAACTGCTGGGCCGCCTTGTCGGGCGTGAGCCGGCCGAACAGAACCTCGGTGGTGTAGCGCTGGGTGATCTTCTCCACCTGGCCACCACCGACCGGCGGCGCCGGCGACGGGTCGCCGAGCTCCTTGCCGATGTCCTGGATGAACTTCGACGAGGCGGCGTCGGCCGGCTGCAGCTTCGGGTCCACGGCCGCGCGGATCTCGGTGTTCGGCGGCACGCCGCGCTCGGCCAGCAGAATGTTGCCGGCGGCGGTGCTGTTGGCCAGGAAGTTGACGAACTCGGTCGCCTCCTTCTGGTGCTTCGAGCGCGACGAGATCGACCAGAACATCGAGCCCTTGTAGTACGAGCCGTTGTCGGCCGCCTTGCCGTCGGTGCTCGGGATCCGCAGCAGCTTGAGCTCGGTCCCGGCCGCCTTGCTGAACGCGACCAGCTGGTTGCTCCAGATGAAGCTCATCGCCAGCTTGCCGGTCGCCAGCGCGGACTGGTCCAGCGGCGCGTTCATGTCCTGCGAGACCGATTCGGCCGACGGGATCGCCTTGGCGTCCCGCATCTTCAGCAGGTTGGTGTAGAAGTCGGTCACCTGGCCGGCCGAGATGCCGAGCTTGCCGTCCTGGGTCCACAGCGACTCGCCGTGCTGGCGGGCCCACAGGTTCAGCGCGGCCTCGTTGGTGCCGGGGGCACCGGTACCGGAGACCTTGCCGCCGGTCTTCGCGGTGATCTCCGCGGCGATCCGGGTGTAGTCGTCCCAGGTCCAGGTCGTGTCGTCCGGCAGCGCGACCCCGGCGGCCTTGAACACGGCCGGGTTGGCGACGATCGCGAACGAGTTGATGCCGGCGTTCAGCCCGTACAGCCCGCCGTCGAACTCACCGGCGCTGAGGGTGTCCTTCTCGAACTTGCCGGTGTCCAGGCCGTCGGACTTCTTCAGGTCCTGCAGCGCGCCGCGGTCGGCGTACTCACGCAGGTACTTCTCGTCCATCTGGATGATGTCCGGCGCGTCGTTGGCCGCGACCGTGGTGGCGAGCTTGTCCCAGTACCCGGCCCACTCGCCGAACTCACCCTTGATCTTGATGTTCGGGTGGTCCTTCTGGAACGCCTCGATGGCCTGCTGGGTCATCTTGTGCCGGGTGTCACCGCCCCACCAGGTGAAGCGGAGCGTGACCTCGCCGTTGGCGGAGTCGCCACCGCCGCCACCGCCGGAGTCACCACCGCACGCGCTGGCGGCCAGCAGGGTGGAAGCGATCGCGACGGCGGCCAGGGCCCGCAGGCGCCGGCCTGCGGTGGGTGGGATGAGCGGCCTCATGATGTGCACCTTTCAGGGGGTTACTTGATGCCGGTGGTGGCGATGCCCTTGATCAGGAACCGCTGGCCGAGCAGGAATGCGAGGAAGACGGGAACGAGGGAGACGACCGACATCGCGAACATCGATCCCCAGTTCGTACTCGAGGTCGCGTCGACGAACGACCGCAGCGCGACCGGCACGGTGTACATCTTCGGATCGGTCAGGTAGATCAGCTGGCTGAAGAAGTCGTTCCAGGTCCAGATGAAGGTGAAGATCGCGGTGGTCGCCAGCGCCGGCGTCATCAGCGGCAGGATCACCCGCAGGAAGATCCCGGCCCGGCCGCAGCCGTCGATCCGGGCCGCCTCGTCCAGCTCGCGCGGGATGCCGCGGATGAACTGCACCATCAAGAAGACGAAGAACGCGTCGGTGGCCAGCAGCTTCGGCACCACCAGCGGCAGGAACGTGTTGATCCAGCCGGCCTGCGAGAACAGGATGTACTGCGGCACGATCACCACGTGGATCGGCAGCATGATGCTGACCAGCATGATCGCGAACCAGAACTTCTTGCCGTTGAAGTCGAGCCGGGCGAACGCGTACGCCGCCATCGAGCAGGACACCAGGTTGCCGATGATCGCGCCCAGCACCACCGCCGCCGAGTTCAGCAGGTAGCGGGTGAACGGTTCGGCCAGCGCGTTCCAGCCGAGCCGGTAGTTGTCGATGTGCAGGTCCTTCACCAGGATCCCGGGCTCGCGGAAGATCTCGTTGCCCGGCCGCAGTGAGCTGACCACCATCCAGATCAACGGGTAGAGCATCACCAGGGCGGCCGCGGCCAGCGCGACGTGGATCAGCACCGGGCGGACCCGGGCCCAGCTCACACCGGTGGTCCGCCGCGCGGCGACACTGCTGCGGATCGTCTCAGTCGTCATAGAACACCCAGTACTTCGAGGCGAAGAAGTTCGCCGCGGTGAAGACCCCGATGATCACGAGCAGGAACCACGCCATCGCGGACGCGTAGCCCATGTCGAAATTGCCGAAGCCCCGGTCGTAGAGGTAGAGCGTGAAGAACATGGTCGAGTCCGACGGCCCGCCGCTGCCCCCGGAGACCACGAAGGCCTGGGTGAACGACTGGAACGCGTGGATGATCTGCAGCACCAGGTTGAAGAAGATGATCGGGGTGAGCAGCGGCAGCGTGATGCTGAAGAACCGCCGCAGTACGCCGGCACCGTCGACGGACGCGGCCTCGTAGTACATCGTCGGGATCTGCCGCAGTCCGGCCAGGAAGATCACCATCGGCGACCCGAACGTCCACACGTTCAGCACCACCAGCGTGCCGAGCGCCGTACTCGGGTCGGAGATCCAGCCCTTGCCGTCGACGCCGACCAGGCCGAGCAACTGGTTGAACAGGCCCTCGGTGCCGAAGACCTGGCGCCACAGGACCGCGATCGCGACACTCGAGCCGAGCAGCGACGGCAGGTAGAAGACCGAACGGTAGAACGCCATCCCCCGAACGCCGCGGTCGAGCACGACGGCGAGCAGCAGGGCGATCGCGAGTTGCAGCGGGACCGAGACGAACACGTAGGTGAAGGTCACCCGCAGCGAGTTGTGCAGCCGCTCGTCGGACAGCATCCGGGTGAAGTTCTCCAGCCCGATCCATTTCGGCGCCTGGATCAGGTTGTAGTCCGTGAACGACAGGTAGAGCG
This sequence comes from Kribbella pittospori, assembly GCF_004331465.1. Classification (GTDB taxonomy): domain Bacteria; phylum Actinomycetota; class Actinomycetes; order Propionibacteriales; family Kribbellaceae; genus Kribbella; species Kribbella pittospori. Next base: position 356,039 of record NZ_SJKB01000007.1, on the reverse strand, counting down.
AGGCCAGCATCGGCCCGATCGTGATCAGGAACAACCCGAGCAGCCACGGCGTCAGGAACAGGTACGCGGACAGGTTGTCCTTCTTCTTGACCTTCCCGGTCCACCTGCTCCGATTCGGCTGCTGCCCGGCCACTTTCTTCCGCCGGAGGCTGCCGAGCTCACCCAGCGCACTCATACTTTCTTCCCTCCGGAAAGCTCCAGGCGGTTGCCGGAAAGCGTTTGCCTTGGCCGGTCAAGTTAGTACGAGAAACCGGTTTACACAAGACCTCGGTGTGGCCCGGACTGACCGGATGCGGTCAGCTGCGAGGTCTTGACAGGACAAACTCCCGAGGCAACAGTTCTGCGCAGTGGGAAACCGCTTTCCTATGATTCTCGGTGGAGGCCGCCCGATGCAGCGCCGTACCTTTCTCGCCGGTTCGCTGACCACTCTCACGGTCGGCGCACTGCACTCGACTACCCAGACCGCCGCGGCGAACGCCGCAGGAGCCACCGTGGACGACGACTTCCTGACCGTTCTCACCAACGCCAACCAGAAGCAGATCCCGCTGGTGCTCGGCAACTACCAGAACGCCTCCGACAGCATCCGGACCGTGGCCCGCAAGGCGCGGCGCCTCATCTCCGGGTACGTCTGGGGACGGTCGTCGTACCACCATGACGCCTCACTGCTGGCACCGCTGCAGTGGCTGGTCGAGCAGTTGGCCGCGCGGCAGCACGACGACGGCCTGTACGACGTCGGCAACCTGCACTCACCGCCGGACAGCGCGTTCGCGATCCAGGACGTCTGCATGCTCTACGCCTTGCTCGACGCAGACGACCAGCCGGCCACGCAGCCGCACCGCACGATCCTCGAGCAGGTACTGCGGAAGGCCGGACCGGCGCTGGCGAGCGGTGGTGTGCACACGCCCAACCACCGCTGGGAGGTCTCGGCCGCCCTGGCGCGCACGCACCACCTGTTCCCGGATCGCCGGTACGCCGCGCGGATCGACGACTGGCTCGACGAGGGCATCGACGCGACCCCGGAGGGCTTCTACAGCGAGCGGAGTTCGACGTACGCCGCCGAGGTGACGAACCCTTGTCTGCTGACGATCGCGTGGCTGCGGGACAAGCCCGAACTGCTGGGGTTCGTCCGGCGGAACCTGGACTCGACCCTGTACCTGCTGGAGCCGAACGGGGAGGTCGACACGACCGCGTCCCGCCGGCAGGACCAGAAGAGTATCCGCGAGGTCTGGTGGTACCTGACGCAGTACCGCGAGCTCGCCCTGCACGACCGGGACGGACGGTTCGCGACCGTTGCCAAGAGCATCGAGCAGCGTGGGACCGGTGAGCTCGGCGACTTCCTCGCCGAGGTGCTCGAGCGGCCGGAGCTGGCCGCGGTCCTGCCCGCCGCCGAGGCTGTACCGACCGACTTCGCCCAGCACTTCCCGACCCAGGGGTCGGCCCGGATCCGGCGCGGCGATCGGACCGCGACCGTGTTCGGCGGGACCGACTTCCACGACCTCCCGGTGATCTCGTCCGGGCTGTCCACCAACCCGACCTTCTTCAAGCTCCGCCAGGGTGCGGCGATCCTCGACTCGGTCCGGTTGTCGCCACAGTTCTTCAGCACCGGGCATTTCCGCAGCGACGGATTGCGTCGTACGGGCGATAGCAGCTTCAAGCTGGCCGACGAGGTGAAGGTGCCGTACCACCTGCCGTTGCCGAAGCGGTACCGGCGCAAGGACGGGATGTACGCACTGACGCCTGACGGACGGTTCTACGCATCGATGGACTTCCCGCACCGGCCGAAGCAGTACCGCACGCTGCGGACCGAGGTGACCGTCGTCGAAGTCGGCAACGGCTTCGACCTGACCTTCGAGCTCGACGGCGACGAGACGGCGTACGCGATCGAGCTCTGCTTCCGGCCCGGCGGCACGCTGGCCGGCGTCGAGGCCTTAGATGCCCCGGGCAACTACCAGCTGGTGGCCGGCACCGGCAGCTACACCGTCGGCTCCAACCGGATCGAGTTCGGCCCGGGTTCGGGCGCCGCCCGGGTAGGTATGGACCCAGGCGAGCGCTACACCTACCTCGGCGGCAACCTGACCCCGGACGGCCTCCGCGTCTACCTCACCGGCCGCATCCCAACCCGCCAGGTCCTCAGCCTGCGGACCGCCTAGGGTCGCCGGGTCATCGGATTTCCAGGAGGGTGAATTCTGGGTCGGGGATGGTGCGGGTGGTGCGGATGTCGGCGGCCGAGGCGGCCCACTGGGTGAACTCGGGGGTTTTGTCGCGGTAGCCGCGGTTGCCTCGGAAGGTGATGTCGCGGCACTGGTTGAGGCCGACGCCGTACGGAGAAGGGCCGAGGACCGTGGCGACGCGGAAGAGGACCGAGTTGGCGAAGAGCAGGTCGTGGCAGTGGTCGAGTTCCACGGCCTGGGACTGCCAGCCGTAGATGTGGTCCTCGGTCTGCAGGCCGAAGAACCGCCAGCCGGACACGTGCCGGAGGACGACCTCGCGGTACTGGTGGTGTTCGATCGAGAGCTCGTACGCCGACGTCGGGACGCTCGACGACTCGATCAGGAGTCCGTTGTCAGCCCAGCCGGCCGCGCTCCAGATGTTCGACAGGACACCTCCGCCACCGCGGACCCAGACGCCGTACTTGTGCTTGCCCTTGTACGTGTAGCCGGGATCACCACTGGCGACGTCGTCGGGATGCCACTTCACGAACTGGGTGGTGATGTCGGCCAGGTAGGACCCACGCCCCGACCGCCAACTGATGTTCACCGAACCCGGCGTGTTCTGGGCGGTGTCCAGCCCCAGACCGTGCACGATGTTGCGCCCGCCGGCCGGAGTCTCGACCAACGCCCGCGGCCGCTCGGGATCACCGAAGTACGCCGTAGCGTCCGGTGTGCGTAGCCAAGTCTGACGGGGATGCAGACCGATCAGGTTGGAGTTCTTCCGCAGTCGCAACATCCCGCCGAGCACGTACGCACCGATCGGCACGAAGACGGTCTCATGCCGATCCACGGCCGCCTGGAAGACAGCGAGATCGTCAGCGCCCGAGCCGACCGTTCGCCCCATCCGCGCAGCCACGTCAGTGATGCTGACCCACGTGGACACCGGCGGAAGATCGGGTACGTCGGGCTCCAGCAACTCACCGATCCGGGTATCGCGGGACCCGAGCGACACCACGACACCGTCAGCACGCGCTTCGCGCGACGACAGTCCGCGCGTGATCCGCAGGCCGTAGGTGAGCTCTCGGACGACGCCGTCCCGGGCAGGGGTACGGCGGCCGCTCTGAGCCAGCGTGAGCAGGGTCGGCGTACTGCGGACGACGCTGTCGATCAGGTTGACCTGGTTGCTGTTCCGGATCCGTGGATCGGTGGCCCCGGGCAACTGATCGCTGTCGTTCATGACGATGCCCTCGGCAACTTCGTCGAGCACGCAGTTCTCCAGGTAGAGATGGAGGAACTGACCGGGCACGCACTCGACGCCACGCGGAGCGCCGCCCAGGACAGTGCGAACGAGCACCAGCTTCGCGTCGTTGTTTGCCCGGATCGCGGTCTCACGCTGTCCGGTGAAGCGGCAGTCCAGCACGGTGGTCGGCCACCCGGCCGAGGCGGCGTACGCGTTGAAGCCGACCGCGCCGCCGCGGACGCGGACCCGCTGGATCAGGTTCGCGTTGTGGTCGATCCCAGCAAAGCCGCCGCCGACGTCGAGATCGAGATCCTGCAGGACGCACAACTGCGCGCCGCCGAACCGGACCGCGATCGCCTGCGGGTTGCCGGCGCCGATCGTGACGTCCAGATTGATCAGCCCGGAGCCGAAGGTGTCGTTGTTCGCGTAGGTGATCGGCCCGCCGACCGGCCGGCGCCGGAACGAGAACACGTCGCGCGGCGTGGTCCCGGCGTACCCGGGGCTGTTCTCCGCCAGCACGAACCGCGGGCGGTTCCGGCCGAAGCCGATGATGCGCACGGAGTCGTGTACGTCGATCGGCGCGGACAGGCGGTAGGTGCCGGGCGGGACGAGGACGATGCCGCCACCGTCGCCGAGCGGGAAGTCGCGGCCACCGCCGAGGATGTCGCCGAGCCGGTTGACGGTCCCGCGCCTGGACGCCTCGTCGACCGCCGCCTGCAGAGCGGCCGTCACGTCGCCGGACACCTCGAAGCCAGGTGATCCGAGCACGACCGCGGTCGGATCGGGTGGGCAGGCGTCGTACGCCGACCGAAAGCTGATCGGGTCACGGTCGACGCCGGCCGACCTCGCGGACGCCGGCCGGGAGATGAGCACGACCGGGCTTGCGACGGCTGCGGCGGCCAGACCGGTGAAGTGGCGACGACTCAGCATGGAGACCTCCTCGCGATGAGCGGACTGCCGTGAGTGTTCTTCGCCGCCGTACCGCTGGTCAAGATCCCGGTAATGATAATTCGCATTATCAGCACGATCCGGCTCTTGACGACGATTCGGAGACTGCTCTACGGTTCACGGCAATGCGTATTACTGCGAAGGATTGATCGATGCCGGACAAGGCGACCACCCGACTCACCCAGCGCGACATCGCGCGGCTGGCCAAGGTCAGCCAAACCACGGTGTCACTGGTGCTGAACAACCGCAGCGACGCCACCGCGCGGATCCCGGCCGAGACCCGCGACCGGGTCCTCAAGGTGATCCGCGAGACCGGCTACCAGGCGGATCCGCTGGCCCGCCGGATGCTGAAGCAGCGCAACCAGATCCTCGGCGTGTTCACCTACGAGTCGGTGTTCCCGAGTGCGAGCGGCGACTTCTACCACCCGTTCCTGGCCGGCATCGAGGACTGCGCGGAGCAACTGGGCTTGGACCTGCTGCTGTTCACCAGCGCCCCGGTGACGTCCGGACGACGGCAGATCTTCCATGAGAACAACCGGCTCCGGATCGCCGACGGCTGTCTGCTCCTCGGTCGTCAGATCCCGTCCGACGAGCTGGCCCGGCTGATCGCGGAGGAGTATCCGTTCGTCTCCGTCGGCCGCCGCGACGACGCCGGTGGCCCGGTCCCGTACGTCGGGGCCGACTACGTCGAGGCCACGCGGGTCGTGGTGGAGCAGGCGCTGGCGCTCGGGCACCGGCGCATCGCCTTCGCCGGGCCTGGGGCCGGTGCCGAGTCCTCGGCCGACAGGCTGCTCGGCTTCCGGGCGGCCGCTGGCACACGTGTGCCGTGGCTGCCGGGAGCCGATCCCGATGCGCTGCTCGACGCTCTGCTCGAGCGGAAGGTCACCGCGGTCTTCGTGGAGGAGCGGGCCGATGCAGTCGCCCTGCATGCGACCGCGACCGCGCGAGGCGTCCGGGTCCCGGCCGACCTGTCCGTCATCGCACTCGGTGACTCGACCCGGCCGGCCGAGAGCGACATCGACTTCACCGGCTTCCACGTACCGCGGCGGGCGATGGGCCTGCAGGCGGTCGAGTTGCTGGAGGCCATCCTCAGCGGCACCGCCACCGAGCGCCAACTGCTGCTCCCCTGCGAGCTGACCGACGGCACCACCCTCACTCCACCCAGCAAAGGGGTCTGATGCATACAGATGTTCTCGTGGTCGGCGGCGGGCTCGGCGGAGTCGCCGCAGCCTTGGCCGCGCTGCGCGCCGGTCGCTCGGTCGTCCTGACCGAGGAGTTCGACTGGCTCGGCGGGCAGTCGACCAGTCAGGCCGTCCCGCCGGACGAGCACAGCTGGGTCGAGCAGTTCGGCGTCACGGCGTCGTACCGGGCTCTGCGGGAAGGCATCCGCGACTACTACCGCCGCCACTATCCGCTGACGTCGGCGTCCCGCGCGGATGTTCATCTCAACCCTGGCGCGGGGTACGTGTCGAAGCTCTGTCACGAGCCGCGGGTTGCGCTGGCGGTGCTGGAGGCGATGCTCGCGCCGTACCGGGCGAGTGGGCGGTTGCAGGTCTTGCAGCCGTATCGCCCGGTCGCCGCTGACACCGACGGCGATCGCGTGACCGCGGTGACCGTGCAGCATCGCGTCGGCGATGAGCAGGTCACTGTGACGGCGCCGTACATCCTGGACGCGACGGAGACCGGGGAGTTGCTGCCGCTGACCGGGACGGAGTACGTCACCGGGTTCGAGGCACAGAGCGAGACCGGTGAGCCGAGCGCGCCGGCGGAGGCGCAGCCGCTCAACATGCAGGCGGTGTCGTACTGCTTCGCAATCGACCACGTCGACGGTGATCACCTCGGCGACAAGCCGGCCAACTATTCGTTCTGGCGGAACTATCAGCCCTCGTTCTGGGGTGATCGGCTGCTGTCCTGGACGGCGCCGAATCCGCGCACGCTGGAGAGCTCGCGGCGTACGTTCACGCCGAACCCCGATGACGACCCGCTGGCTGTGGTCGCGGATCAGCGCCGGACCGGCGGCGACACGAATCTCTGGACCTTCCGCCGGATCGCGGCCCGCCGGCACTTCGTTCCCGGTGCGTACGACAGCGACATCTGCTTGGTGAACTGGCCGATGATCGACTACTTCGAGGGTCCGGTCATCGACGTACCGGACGCGGCGAAGCATCTGGCCGCGGCCAAGGAGTTGTCGCACGCCGTCCTCTACTGGCTGCAGACCGAGGCGCCGCGGTCCGATGGTGGCGCCGGCTTCCGGGGGCTGCGGTTGCGGGGCGATCTGCTCGGATCCACGGACGGCCTGGCCCAGGCGCCATACATCCGGGAGTCCCGGCGGATCAAGGCGGAGTACACGATCGTCGAACAGGACCTGTCGGCTGCGATCCGCGGCGACCGCGGCGCGGCCGAGTACGACGACAGCGTCGGGATCGGGATGTACCGGATCGACCTGCACCCGTCGACCGGCGGGGACAACTACATCGACGTGGCCAGCAGCCCGTTCCGGATCCCGCTCGGCGCGCTGATCCCGCAACGCGTCGAGAACCTGCTGCCGGCGAACAAGAACCTCGGCACCACCCACATCACCAACGGCTGCTACCGGTTGCACCCGGTCGAGTGGAACGTCGGCGAGGCCGCCGGCCTGCTCGCAGCCTTCTGCCTGGACCGCGACGTCAGCCCGCGCGCGGTCCGCGGCACTCCCGCCCTGCTCGGCCAGTTCCAGGACCGGCTGATTGCCCAGGGCATCGAACTCGACTGGCCGGCCATCACAGGCTACTGAGTACCGGCTACTGATGGAGGACACCTGATGAAGACGCTGACTGCGGCACTGTCCGCCGCGGCCCTGCTGGCGTTGGCCGGCTGTGGTGGTGGCGGGTCCGGCTCGGCCGACGAGGGACCGGTCGACCTGCGGATGACGATCTGGAGCGCGAACGCCAAGCACCTGGCGCTGTTCGACCAGATCGCGGCCGACTACAAGAAGGATCATCCCGAGGTCGGAAAGATCACCTTCGAGCCGATCCCGTTCGACAGCTACACGACCACGCTGACGACCCAGATCGGCGGCGGCAACGTACCGGATCTGGCCTGGATCTTCGAGAGCAGTGCGCCCGACTTCGTCAGCTCGGGCGCGCTCGAGCCGATCGACAAGGACGCCGACCTGGTGCCCAGTACGACGGCCAACTGGGAGAAGGACGGCAAGCTGTACGCCTACCCGTTCTCCACCTCGCCGCTCGGCGTCTTCGTCAACACCGACCTGGTAAAGGCGGCCGGGCGACCGTCGCCGGCCGAGCAGATCGCGGCCGGGACCTGGACCTGGGACGAGGCCGCGAAGACCGCAGCCGCGGTTCAGGCTCGCGGCAAGGGTGGGCTGGTGGTCGGCGACTTCGACTACAAGGGCTGGGACACACTGAACGCGGTCTGGGCCGGCTGGGGCGCGCGGCCGTGGAGCGAGGACGGCAAGACGTGCCAGTTCGACCAGCCGGCGATGGTGGACGCGATGACGTTCCTGCACAAACTGGTCTTCACCGACAAGGGCATGCCGGGTCCGGGCGTGACGAAGGACTTCTTCGCGGGTGACTCCGGGATGATTCTGACCCAGATCAGCCGGGCCGCCCTGCTGGAGAAGGCGAAGTTCACCTGGGACCTGGTCCCGCTGCCCAAGGGTCCGGCGGGTGACTACGCCGTCGTCGGCCAGGCCGGGATCGGAGTGTTCAAGCGCGGCAAGCACGCCGACGCGGCCAAGCAGTTCCTGGCCTACTTCACCAACGCGGAGAACTCGGCCAAGCTCGCGCAGTTCTTCCCGCCGCCTCGGAAGTCGCAGCTGAACGCCGCCACGCTGGGCAAGGCCAATCCCCTGCTCAAACCGGCACAGCTGGACAGTGTCGTTGTCCAGGGCATCGAACGCGGCACGATCAAACCCAGCCACACCGGGTACGCCGAGATCCAGCAGACCGTCCGTGCGTCGCTCGACCCGCTGTGGAAGCCGGACGCGGATGTGAAGTCCGTCCTGGCCGGGGTGTGCTCGAAGATCAACCCGTTGCTGGCGAAATGACCCTGCTCCTGGAGAAGCCGGCCCGGGCGCCGGCGATGACGGACAAAGCGCCGTACTGGACGATGCGGCGGCGTGACGAGTTGGCCGGCTGGCTGATGGTCGCGCCGCAGCTTGCCGGGATCGTTGCCTTCGTCATCGTTCCGCTCGGGCTGGTGGTCTGGTACAGCCTGCACGAGTGGAACGTGCTGGCCGGCTCCTTCACCTTCATCGGAACGGACAACTACGCCGCGCTCGCGGACGACCAGCAGCTCGGGCCGGCGCTCAGGGCAACGGGATTGTTCTCGGCCGGCCTGGTGGTGCTGAACCTCAGCCTGGCGTTGTTCCTGGCTGTCCTGCTCAACCAGAAGCTGCGGGGCACGGTGGTGTTCCGCACGCTGTTCTTCTCGCCGGTCGTGGTGACCCTGGTCGCCTGGACCATCGTCTGGGGATTCCTGCTCCAGGACAACGGCGGTGTGAACGCGTTCCTCGACGTACTCGGGATCGACGGACCGAACTGGCTGCGCTCCGGCGGGACGGCGATGGCATCGGTGATCGTGGTCCAGTTGTTCAAGAACGTCGGTCTCAACATGGTCCTGTTCCTGGCCGCGCTGCAGGGTGTGCCGGCGGAGCTGTACGAGGCGGCGCGGATCGACGGCGCGTCGGCGTGGGCGCGGTTCCACCGGGTGACCGTGCCGTTGATCAGTCCGACGATCCTGCTGACGATGATCCTGACGATCGTCGGCTCACTCCAGGTGTTCGCCCAGATCGCCGTACTGACGCAGGGCGGACCCGGGACGTCGACGACCGTGCTCGTGTACTACCTGTACCAGCAGGCGTTCCAGTTCCACCACTTCGGGTACGGCGCGACGCTCTCGCTGCTGTTGTTCCTGATTGTTCTCGTGCTGACAGTCGTGCAGTGGCGGATGCGCCGGAGGTGGGCCTTCTATGAAAACTAGGCTAGGCATGAGCCCTAAGCTCAAGGTGCTGCTGTACGGCGTACTGCTGGTGTGCTGTGTGCCGTTCGTGTTCCCGATCTGGTGGATGGCGACGACGTCGCTGAAGCCGCTGTCCGAGATCTTCGCGTTCCCGCCGTCGTTGCTGCCGGGGTCGCCGACGCTGGACGCCTATCGGCAGGTGTTCGAGCTGCAACCGTTCGGCCGGCAGTATCTGAACAGTCTCTACATCGCCGTGGTGGTCACGGTCGGGACGCTGGCGGTGTCGGCGCTGGCCGGGTACGCCTTCGCGCGGATCCGGTTCCATGGCGCGGGGATCGTGTTCATGATCGTGCTGACCGGGCTGCTGGTGCCGAACGAGGTGACGATCATCCCCCTGTACCGGATGTTCGACACGCTCGGGCTGGTGGACACGCACTGGCCGCTCATCCTGATCCCGATGCTGGGTGCGCCCAGCGTGCTGGCGACGTTCATCATGCGGCAGTTCTTCATCACACTCCCCGCTGAGCTCGAGGAAGCCGGCCGCGTGGACGGTCTCGGTCGCTTCGGTCTGTTCTGGCGGATCTGTCTTCCGCTCGCCCGCCCGGCCGTCGGAGCGGTCGCCATCTTCACCTTCCTGCACAGCTGGAACCTGTACCTGGAGCCGATCGTCTTCCTGTCCAGCAAGTCCAAGTTCACCATCCCGCAAGCGCTCACGCAGTACGTCGACGCGTACGGCGGCCCGATGTGGAACACCCAGCTCGCTGCCGCGACCCTGTCGGCACTGCCGGTGCTCATCATCTTCGTGCTGGCGCAACGGCAGTTCGTCGAGGGCCTGGCCCAGACCGGCCTGAAGGGCTGATCGCCGCTGCGGCTCGTCCGCTTCTCCGCGCGTAGGGAGTGTGGTCTACTGCGCGAAAGGGGGTGCGGGCGGATGGCCACTGCACGAGAGTTGGGCGAGGTCGAGATCGCGAACACCTCGGGGCGGCCGGTGGTGATGTTCATTCATGGGCTGTGGTTGCTGGCCGGGAGCTGGCAGCGATGGCGGGACAAGTTCGAGGCGGCCGGGTACGCAACGGTGACGCCGGGCTGGCCGGATGATCCGGAGAGCGTCGGCGAGGGGCGGGCGAATCCGGAGAGTTTCGCGGGGAAGTCGGTCGGCGCGGTCACGGAGTACTACGCGGACATCATCTCGCGGCTCGAGCGGAGGCCGGCGATCGTCGGGCACTCGTTCGGCGGCTTGATCACGCAGAAGCTCGCCGGGATGGGCCTCGCGACTGTCTCGGTCCCGATCGACCCGGCGCCGGGGCGCGGCATCCTGCCGTTGCCGCTGTCCGCGCTGCGCGCGTCGTTCCCGGCTCTGCGGAACCCGGCGAACCGGAAGAAGGCCGTGATGCTGACGTATCGCCAGTTCCGGTACGCCTTCGTGAACGCCGTACCGGAGGACGAGGCCCGCAAGCTGTACGACGAGTTCCCGGTGCCGGCGCCTGGGCTGCCGCTCTTCCAGGCCGCGGTCGCCAACTTCAACCCGAACAGCGAGACGACGGTCGACCGAGCCAACCCGAACCGTGGCCCGATGAAGTTCCTCTCCGGCGAGAAGGACCACACCGTCCCCTGGGCCATCATCAACGCGTCGTACCGCAAGCAACTAGCCAACCCCTCCATCACCGAAATAGAAGAACTCCCCACCCGAGGCCACTCCCTGGTCATTGACTCAGGCTGGGAACCCGTGGCTGACACCACCCTCGCGTTCATCCAAAAACACCACACCTCAGGGCAGCTGGGGTGAAGGGGCTCTGACATGACTGGCGCCACGTCAGGTCAGTTCGAGAACCTGATACCAGCATCCCTCGCCGACAGGATCCGGTCGTACCACTCCAGCGGCGCGGCTTGGCTGCAGGAGCTGCCCGACCTGATAGCGAGCTGTGCCGCCACGTGGGGCCTCACGTTGTTTCCCGCCTTCGAGCCAGGTGGAGACACGAGCTGGACGGCGCCGGTGAAGCTGAGCACTGGCGCGATGGCCGTTCTCCAGATCACCGTGCCAATGCCCGTACGCCGTGATCACCTCATTGCACTGCAGGCATGGGCAGGTAGGGGCGCAGTGAAGGTATTCGCTCATGATGCGACGATCCGGGCCACGTTGATCGAGTTGTGTGCCCCAGGCACCGACGCCGCCGACCTGCCTCAAGCCGAGGCAGATGACATCGCCGCCGAAGTCCTGCCGCAGTTGTGGGCGGCCGACCTTCCCGCGTCGATGGATCTGAATACCGTGAACAGCAACGCAGCCGAGCGCGCGAAGCTCATGGAAGCACGTGCCGACCAGTTCGGGGAGGTCGTTGACCCTGGACCGTTCCACGAGGCTGCCAGGCTGTTCACCGCTCTGCCTCGTTCAACGAGTCGTACTGCCCTGCTCCACGGCGACTTCCATCGGCGGAACGTTCTTCTGTCAGAACGTGGTTGGCTCGCAATCGACCCGGCCCCGATGGTGGGCGACCCGTCCTTCGACGTGGCGCGGTTCCTCATGAACGAAATGAATGACGTCGCCACCACACTGCGCGCTGATGCCCTGGCAGACCGGCTCGGCCTTGAACGCGAGGGCACTAGGGCCTGGCTGTTCGCCCTCGCCACGCAGGCCGGGTCCTGGTTCCTGTCCGTCGGAGACAAGCCGGCACACGATGCCTATATCCGCGCCGCGTCGACGCTGCTTTGCCGGACGACATCGCCCGGTGGTTGACCCGTTGATCGTTGCTTGAAGCAACTATCTGGAGCCCGGTTGAAGAGCCGGGCGGGTGGGAGCGCGCGTAGCGGGTGCGACGCAGGAGCGCCGGCGTAGCACGCGTGGGTGAGACTCCAGTAGCTCAGCGGCGGTTCAGTAGGTGTACGGCGTCCGCTGCCCAGTAGGTGAGGATTGTGTCGGCGCCGGCTCGGCGGATTGAGGTCAGGGTCTCCAGGACGGCGGCGTCGCGGTCGATCCAGCCGTTGGCGGCGGCGGCTTCGACCATGGCGTATTCGCCGGAGATGTTGTACGCCGCGACCGGGACGTTCACGTGGTCGCGGACCTGGCGGATGATGTCGAGGTACGCCAGGGCCGGCTTCACCATCACGATGTCGGCGCCTTCGGCGACGTCCAGGTCGACTTCACGCAGAGCGTCGCGGGCGTTCGCGTTGTCCTGCTGATACGTCTTCCGATCGCCCTGCAGCGACGAGTCCACCGCCTCGCGGAACGGGCCGAAGAACGCGGACGCGTACTTCACGGCGTACGCCAGGATGACCGTGTCCAGATACCCGGCCGCGTCGAGCGCCGTACGAACAACCCCGACCTGGCCGTCCATCATCCCGGACGGGCCGACCACATGCGCGCCGGCGGACGCCTGCGCGACACCCATCTCCGCGTAGATCGCAAGCGTCGCGTCGTTGTCCACGCGACCCGAGGAGTCGAGCACGCCGCAGTGCCCGTGTGAGGTGAACTCGTCCAGGCACAGGTCCGACATCACCAGCAACTCGTCGCCGACCTCCGAGACAGCGTCCCGGATCGCGACGTTGAGGATGCCGTCAGGATCCAACGCACCCGACCCGACCTCGTCCTTCACGGCAGGTACGCCGAACAGCATCACGCCGCCGAGCCCGAGCTGGGCCGCCTCGGCGATCGCCTTCCGCGCGGTGTCGCGGGTGTGCTGTACGACGCCCGGCATCGACTTGATCGCGATCGGCTCCCGGGCGCCTTCCCGGATGAACATCGGCAGGATCAGCTGCCGCGGCTCCAGCGTGGTCTCCGCGACCAGCCTGCGCACCGCCGCCGACGACCGAAGCCGTCGCGGCCTGACCTCCGGGAATCCACCAGACACGGACCTAGCTCTTCCTGCGTGAGCCCGAGCGCCGCTCGGACGGGCGGGTGACCGGTTCACCGGCCTCGACCATGGTGTCACGCCGGTCCGCACCGAACCGGGCGAGGGCGTCGGCCAGCTCCTCGGCGGCCGGGGTCTCGGCCATCGCGTCGACCCGCAGGCCGTGCTCTTCGGCCGTCTTCAGCGTCGCCGGGCCGATGACCGCGATCACCGTTGACGCGTGCGGCTTGCCGGCGATGCCGACCAGGTTCCGCACCGTCGACGACGAGGTGAACACGACCGCGTCGAACTTGCCGGACTTGATCGCCTCCCGGGTCGGCGCGGGCGGCGGAGCGGCCCGCACGGTCCGGTACGCCGTGACGTCGTCGACCTCCCAGCCGAGATCGGTCAGACCCGCGACCAGGGTCTCGGTGGCGATGTCCGCACGCGGCAGGAACACCCGGTTGATCGGGTCCAGCACCTCGTCGAACGGCGGCCAGTCCTCGACCAGCCCGGCGGCCGACTGCTCGCCGGAGGGGACCAGGTCGGGACGGATGCCCCAGGCACCGATCGCCTCGGCGGTCTTGTCGCCGACCGCGGCGATCTTCAGGCCGGAGAACGCCCGCGCGTCCAGGCCGTACTCGTCGAACTTCTCCCGGACCGCCTTGACCGCGTTGACCGAGGTGAACGCGACCCACTCGTACCGGCCCTCGACCAGGCCGCGGATCGCCTTGTCCATCTGCTGCGGGTTGCGCGGCGGCTCGACCGAGATCGTCGGGACCTCTTCCGGCATCGCGCCGTAGCGGCGAAGCCGATCCATCAGCGGCCCGGCCTGGTCCTTGGTGCGCGGCACCAGGATCCGCCAGCCGAACAGCGGCTTGGTCTCGAACCAGGACAGCGCCTCGCGCTGCTCGACCACGGCACCGACCACGATCACGGCCTCGCCGGTCACCTTGGCCGCGCGCAGGTCCGCGACGATCGTCTCCAAGGTCCCGACCACACTGGTCTGCGCGGTCGTCGTACCGCCGACGGTCACCGCGACCGGTGTGCTGCCGTCGAAGCCGGACTCGATCAGAGCGGTCACGGTGTCCTTCAGGACGTCCACCGCGTTCAGCAGCACCAGCGTCTGCTTCGGGTGCAGCCGGCCCAGGTCGAACTTGGCCTCGGCCAGGTCGAGCACGGTGACCTCGCGGTCAGCCTTCATCGTCAGCGGGATCCCGGCGTACGTCGGAACGGCGCTGACCTCGCTGACACCCGGGACCACGTTGAAGCTGATACCGGCCTTCCGGCACGCGGACGCCTCCTCGGCTCCGCTGGAGAACGTGAACGGGTCGCCGGTGAGCAGGCGGACCACGTTCGCCGAGGTCTTGGCCGTCTTCACCACCAGGCGGGCCCGGGCGGCGACCTTCAGCGCCCGGCTGCCCTCGGCGCCGGACCCGTCGATCACCTCGACGCCCGGGCGGCAGTACGCCAGGAACGCGTTGTGCTCGGGGCCCTCGACAACGACCGCGTCGGCGTTCGCCAGGACGTCGCGGCCGGCCAGGGTCAGCAGGGACGGGTCACCCGGCCCGACGCCGACGAACGTGACATGGCCGAGTGGTCTGGTCTGCTTGACCGTGCTGGTGGCTGCAGCCTTCGCCGGCACTTTCTGAGGTGTGCTGGATGCTGCGGTGGCCGCTGTCTTCGCGCTGCTCACGTCTGCCTTCGCCCTCGTCCTCGTCCTGCTCGTCTTGTGCGCCGTCTCATGGGCCCCCTTGTGGGCGGCCGTCGTTCCCCGTGCCGGTGTCATGTTCGCTCCAGCAACTCGTTCGCCAGCGCTTTGCCCAGGGCCACCGGATCGTCCACCGGCCCGTTCGCGGAGAGCCGCCGTACGCCGTCGTCCTGGCCGAGCGCGCCCCGCAGCCACAGCTCGGGGCCGTCCTCACCGTCGACCACCTCGGCGAGGGCGCCGACCGGAGCCGTGCAACCCGCCTCGAGCGTGGCCAGCAGTTGCCGTTCCGCCGTGACCGCGGCCCGGGTGGCCGCATCGTCCAGCGGAGCCAGGGCGGCCAGCACCTCGGTGTCGCCCGCCCGGCATTCGATGCCCAGGGCACCTTGTCCCGGTGCGGGCAGGACCTGGATCGGATCCAGGGTCTCGGTCACCTCGGCGAGCCGTCCCAGCCGGGACAACCCTGCCCTCGCGAGGACCACCGCGTCCAATTTGCCTTCGGTGACCATCCCGATCCGGGTGTCCACGTTGCCGCGGATCCCGGTGCATTCGATGCCGAGGCCGAGCGCGTCGAGCTGCGCCACCCGGCGAGCCGCGCCGGTGCCGACAAGTGCACCCGATGGCAGCTCACCCAGGGTCAGCCCGTCGCGGGCGACCAGTACGTCGCGCGGGTCCTCGCGGACCGGGATCGCGCCCATGGCCAGCCCCTCGAGTGGCTGGGTCGGGAGATCCTTCAGCGAGTGCACGGCGATGTCGATCTCGTTGGCCAGCAAGGCGTCGCGCAGTGCGCTGACGAAGATGCCGATGCCGCCGATCTGTTCCACCGGCGCCCTGTTGACGTCCCCGGTCGTGACGATCGGCACCAGCTCGACCTCGTGGCCGAGCTCGCGCAGCCAGTCGGCGACCATGGTTGCCTGTACGGTCGCCAGCGCGGACCGCCGGGTGCCGAGCCTGATCATGCGTGCTCACCTCCGCGCGCCTTCGGCGTGGTCACCGCGTCGACCGTCGCCTGATCGAGGGCGAAGAGTTCACGCAGTGCGTTCGCGTACGTCGGCCCGCCCGGATCAGCGGCGAGCTCCTTCACCCGGACCGTCGGGTTGTGCAGCACCTTGTCGACCACGCGGCGGATCGTCCGGGTGACCTCTTCGCGCTGAACGTCGTCCAGGCCAGGGAGCCTGCGCTCCAGCCGGGCCAGCTCGGAGTCGACCAGCTCCGTCGCCATCGCCCGCAGCGCGACCACCGTCGGCGCGACCGATGCGGCCCGCCGGGTCGCCTCGAACGCCCCGGTCTCCTCGCTGACGATCCGGCGTACCTCGTCGATGTCGGCCTCGCTGCCGCCGGCCGTCCCGGCGATGTCGGCCAGGGTGACCAGCGTGACGCCCGGGATGCGCGCGGCCTCAGGAGCCACGTCCCGCGGCAGAGCGACGTCCAGTACGCCGAACGGCCGTCCGTCCGTCGCGTTCCGGATCATCTCCTCGGTCAGCACAACGCCTCGCGCGCCGGTGCACGACACGACCAGCTCGGCCTCGGCCAGTGCGTCGGGCACGTTCGCGAGCTGGATCGCCGTACCGCCGACGCGCTCGGCCAGCGCGACCGCGCGGTCATAGTTGCGGTTGGCAATGGTCACGCTCTGCGCGCCGTTGTTGAGCAGCGTCTGCGCGGCGAGCGAGGCCATCGAGCCGGCGCCGACGACCAGCGCGCGGCGGCCTTCGAACCCGCCGAGAGCTTCCAGCCCGGCCGACACGACCGACCGACCGGCCGAGTCGATGCCGGTCTCGGCGTGCGCCCGCTTGCCGACCCGCAACGCGTGCTGGAGCAGGGCGTTCAGGTCGGTGCCGATGGTCTCCAGGTCCTGGCCGACGCGCAGCGTTTCCTTCACCTGGCCGAGGATCTGGCTCTCGCCGACGACCATCGAGTCCAGCCCGACCGCTACCTGGAACAGGTGGGCGACGGCACCTTCCTCGAAGTGCACGTAGAGGTGCTCGGCCAGGTCCAGCAGCGGTACGCCGGTGACGTCGGACAGGATCGCGGTGACCTCGTCCATGCCCGCGTGGAAGCGGTCGACGGTCGCGTAGACCTCGGTCCGGTTGCAGGTGGCGATCACCGCGGACTCGGCGACGGCCGGGGTGTTCTTGACCGCCAGGGCCAGCTTGGTCGCCGCGTCCGGATCGAGCGCCACGCGCTCGAGGACGTTGATGTCAGCTGAGCGGTGGCTGATACCGACGACCAGATAGCTCATCCTCGTCCTCGCTTCGCTGCGGGCGCGGATGAGCTCGAGCTGCTGAGCTTATTGGTGAACTCGCTCCGCTCGTTCACGCGCCGACACCCCCGCCCACGCTCGGAAGATCCGTCAGGCCGTTCATCGCTGGTAGCTCGGGCACCTGGGGGAGCGCCGCCTCTCCGGACTTTCGTTGTTCGTGGTACGCCAGGATCTGCAACTCGATCGAGAGGTCCACCTTGCGGATGTCGACACCGGTGGGCACGGACAGCACCACCGGCGCGAAGTTCAGGATGCTGGTCACTCCGGCGGCGACCAACCGGTCGCAGACGCCCTGGGCCGGGCCGGCGGGAGTGGTGATGACGCCGATCGAGACCCGGTCGGCCTTGACGATGTCCTCCAGTTCGGCGAAGTCGCGGACCTCCATGTCGCCGATCCGCTCGCCGATCAGGTTCGGGTCGGCGTCGAGCAGCGCCACGATGCGGAACCCGCGGGTGCCGAAACCGGAGTAGTTCGCCAGCGCGTGGCCCAGGTTTCCGATCCCGACGATGACCACGGCCCAGTCCTGGGTGACGCCGATCTCACGGGCGATCTGGTAGCGGAGGTACTCGACGTCGTACCCGACGCCGCGGGTGCCGTACGAGCCCAGGTAGGACAGATCCTTGCGCAGCTTGGCCGAGTTGACTCCGGCGGCGGTGGCCAGGTCCTCACTCGAGGCGGTCGCGATCCCGCTGTCCGACAGTGCGGTCAGCGCCCGGAGGTAGACCGGCAAGCGCGCGACAGTCGCCTCGGGGATCCCGCGTTCGGTTCTCGTCGGCGGGCCCGGTCGACGGCTGCTGGCACGCGTCACAATTCTCCTGGGAACGGTTGCTCGGCCGCGGTCTGACGGCCGGCGGCCCGTTCCTTACTCTAGGAGCTTGTGAACGTGAGAACAAAATCGGCGAGAGTGACCCAGCGCACTATGCCGTGAGGGCCTTGCGGAGGCGGGCCGGGTCGACGCGCCAGAAGTCGTGCTGCTTGCCGTCGACGAAGGTGACCGGGATCTGTTCGCCGTACTCCGTGAACAGGCGGTCGTCCTGGGTGATGTCGACCTCGGTCCACTCCACCCCGAGCTCGGCGCAGACCGCGCGGACGATCTCGCGGGCGTCGTCACACAGGTGACAGCCGGGCTTCCCGAACAGTGTGACCCTGCTCATCGATCGCCCTCCCGCAGCCGGCCCTTCGCGACCTTGCCGGTGACCGAGTGCGGCAGATGGTCGACCACCTCGATCTCGACCGGGCACTTGAACCTGGCCAGCCGCGTCCCGGCGTACTCCAGGACCTCGGCGGTGTCCACGGTCGCGCCGGTCTGCGGTACGACGAACGCCTTCACCGCTTCGCCGGTCTCCTCGGACGGTACGCCGATGACCGCGGCCTCACGGACGCCGGGCGCACCGACCAGCACCTCCTCGACCTCGCTCGGGAAGACGTTGAAGCCGGACACGATGACCAGCTCGCGGAGCCGGTCGACCAGGAACAGGTCGCCGTCGGCGTCCAGGAACCCGACGTCGCCGGTGCGGTACCAACCCTCGCGGTCCGGGCCTTCGACACCGTCCGGCCAGTAGCCGGAGAACAGGTTGCCACCGCGGATCACGATCTCGCCGGGGTCGTCGCCCTCGACGTCCTCGCCCTGCTCGTCGGCGATCCGGAGCTCGACGTTCGGCAGCGGACGGCCGACCGAGCCGGGCTTCGGCTCGCTCTCCCCCAGCGTGGTGGTGACACCGGGCGAAGCCTCGGTCAGGCCGTAGCCCTGGTGCACGAACTTGCCGGTCTCACGCTCGAACCGGTCTGCCATCTCGCGGTCCAGGGTGGACGCGCCGGTCAGCACGACCTTGATCGTCTTCAGCGCGTCCCGCAGATCCGACCGGGCCAGCAGGGCATTCAGTGCCGGGGGCGCGAGCGGCAGCCGCGTCACGCCGTACTTGCCGATCAGGTCGAGCGTGTGCGCGGAGTCGAACCGCTGGTCGATCACGAGCGCGGCGCCGGTGGCGACAGCCCAGCCCAGTACGGCGTTCAAACCGAACGCGTGGAACATCGGCAGGACCCCGAGGACGACGTCCTCCGGACCCATCCGGTCCTCGCCGAGCTCGGAAAGATTCTTGACGTTCGCAGCCAGTGCCCGATGGCTGAGCATTGCCGCCCGCGGATCGCCACTGGTTCCAGACGTGTACAGCAGGACCGCGAGTGTCTCAGGGTCGATCGACGGAAGTAACGGAGCGTCACCCTGGAGCTCGCCCGGACGCACCGTCCGGACCCCCTCACCGACCTTCGCCGCGAGGTCGCTGTCGGTGACCGCGAGCCGGGCTCCGGAGTGCTTCAGGACGGCCCCGATCTCGGGCTCGGTGAGCCCGGTGTTCAGCGGTACGGCGACCAGCCCGGCGCGGAGAATCCCCAAGTAGGACGCGACGAACTCGATGCTGTTGGCCATCAGCAGGACGACCCGGTACCCAGGCACCAGGCCGGCCGCGGCGAACCCCTGCGCGGTCGCGTCGACGACGTTGTCGAGTTCGCGCCAGGTCAGCCGCCGGTCCCCGTCGACCAGCGCCAGACGTTCACCGTGACGTTGCGCTGTGTCACGAAGAATGTCAGCGAAATTGAAGTTCACCAGGCGAGTCTGCCATGTCGCCGGGGCGCGCTTCCGGCACGGTTGGAGCGTTCGGCTCGCTCGGAACGGTTGCAGCAGAGCGTGACGGGCGATATACAGGTGAACTCGTGGGCGAGCTTCTGCTGAACCTCACACTGCAGAAACCGTCCGGCCGGGGTCCTATGCGCAATTACCCCCGGCAGCAGGCTGCGCCGTTGTCCGGTGCCGGCCCGCTGGCGCATTCGTGACGACTCGGACCGGACGGAAGGCGGCACGCCTCAGGCTGTTGACAGCGAGTGCTTGAGGCATAACGCTCAGTGCTGCCTCAAGCCGCTGTGGCCATTCGCGGATGTGTCAGAAGACGTGTCAGTTGAACGGGGAGAAATCTTGACGACGCCGGAGCCAAGCCCGGACGGGATGAGACGTGCGGAGCTCGTCGATCGCGCCCAGGCCGGGGACGTCGGTGCCTTCGGTGAGCTGTACGACGAGTACTCGCTCACCGTCTATCGCTACATCTACGCACGGGTGTCGTCCTCGGCACTCGCCGAGGACCTGACCAGCGAGACGTTCGTCCGGGCGCTGCGCGCACTGGACTCGTTCCGCTGGCAGGGCCGGGACTTCGGCGCCTGGCTGGTGACGATCGCCCGGAACCTGATCACCGACCACTACAAGTCCGGCCGGGTCCGGCTCGAGGTGGTCACGGACGAGATCGAGACGCACGACCGGCAGACCGAGGGGCCGGAGGTCGACGTACTGGCCGCCGCCACCGCCGAGGTGCTGCGGGACGCCGTCGCGGCCTTGCCCGAGGAGCAGCGCGACTGCCTGACGATGCGATTCTTCGCCGGATTGTCGATCGCGGAAACGGCCAAGGCGCTGGAGAAGTCCGAAGGCGCCGTCAAGCAACTGCAACTGAGGGCCGTACGGCACTTGGCGAAGGTTATCCCCAAGGACTTGAGGTGAGGAGGATGACAACGAATGTCTTTCGTAACCCGTCAGCGAGTTTCCTCGTTCTCCTTCGTGAGGACCTGTCGGTGACCCCGACTGGCCATTGAGGAGAACGAGAACACATGAGTGACCTACACAGGGCTCGAGCGCGCGCGGAGTCATTCGCGCACGCCGTCGATCACGGGCCCCGTCACTCTTCGCGACTGAGCGATGACCCGGAGCTTGTGGAGGCTGTGGAGCTGGTCGGACGGCTGAGGACCGCCGGCGCAGTGGCACCGCGTCCGGAGTTCAGTGCCGAGCTACGGCACCGCCTGATGGAACAGGCGGCTGCCCGCGCGGCGACGACTCCGATGGTGGTGCACAGCACTCCTGACGGTCCGGACGACCCGCCGACCCGCGAGGACGTCGACGCGTCCGTGACACCTATCCGCCATCGTCACGGCCGGCGCATCCGGCTCGTGGCCAGTACCGCCGCGCTGGTCCTGCTCGGAGGTGGCATCGGTTCCGCCGCCGCCGCTCAGCAGGCGATGCCCGGCGACACCTTGTACGGGATGAAGCGCAGCATCGAGAACGTGGCCACCAACGTGGGCGTCGGGGACGACTCCCGCGGCCGGCGCGATCTCGAGCACGCGATGACCCGACTGTCCGAGGTCCGCGCGCTGGCCGAGCACGGCGGCGACGTGGGCACGATCAACGGCACTCTGGACGACTTCTCGGCGCAGGCACGCAAAGGCGTGTCCCGCCTGGTCGCGTCGTACCAGCAGGACGGCGACGAGGGTTCGATCACGGCGATCACCACCTTCATCACGAACGCCCGCCAGGCTCTTGGTGAGCTCGCGCCGAAACTGCCCCCGGAGTCGCTGAAGTCCGCCGTGGAGGCGCTGGCCACCATCGAGCAACTGGCCCAGCACACCACGGCCGCCTGCCCGAAGTGCGACCAGCCGAAGCCGGCCAAGGGCACCCAGCCTGCCGGTCCGAGCGTGGGCACCGAGCCGAGCAATCCGTCCAACGGATCGCCCAACTCGAAGGCGTCCACCGCGCCGGCACCCGGTGCGTCCACGCAGCCGAGTGGGTCGCCGACCAAGCTGCCGAACACGACGATCGTCGAGGAGTCCAACACTCCCCCGCCGAGCCTGAAGACGCCGCCGAAGCCGAACACCCCGAACTCGTCGACGACCCCCACGGTCCTCCCGAGCCTCCCGACGCCAGGCACACCGTCGTGGCCCTGGCCCTTCCCGACCCTCAGCATTCCGACTCTCATCAATCTCCCCGGCGTCATCCAGACCCTGCTCCCACCCTGGAAGTAGGCCCAGAAGTAGGCACAGACGCACAGAAGCCCGGCACACACGATGTGCCGGGCTTCTTCCATTCACAACCGAGCACCTCCCGGCGAATGCACACGCCCTCAGCCACGCAACCCGCCGTACTCCCAGCACCACCCCGCCCGCGCCCCACCCCACCCCACTCCCGGCTCGGCGTTCGAGGGGAGATCCGTTCGTGTGATGGGTTCTCTGCTCTTGTACGAGGGGAGAACCCACCACGGGCGGGGATATCCGTTCGTGTCGGCAACAGCCAGGCGCCGGGTGCCAGGGGGAGCTCCGTCAGCCACGGGTACAAGGGAGAGCGGCCGGGGTGGCTTAGAAGAAGACGGAGCGGCGTTGCATGAGGAGGGTGTAGAGGGTCTGCTGGATGGTTTCGCGGACCTGGTCGGTGACGTTGAAGACGAGCATCGGATCGTCGGCAGCGCCGTCGGGGAACTCGTCGGTGCGGATCGGCTCGCCGAATTCGATCAGCCACTTGGACGGGAGCGGGATCAGACCGAGCGGCCCGAGCAGCGGGAAGAACGGCGTGATCGGGATGTACGGAACGCCGAGCAACCGTGCCAGCGACGAGATGTTGCCGACCAGCGGGTAGATCTCCTCGGCGCCGACGATCGAGCACGGAATGATCGGTACGCCGGTCCGCATCGCGGCGCTGACGAACCCACCCCGCCCGAAGCGCTGGAGTTTGTACCGCTCGGAGAACGGCTTGCCGAGCCCCTTGAACCCCTCCGGCCAGACACCGACCAGATTGCCCTGCCGCAGCAACCGCTCGGCGTCGTCGTTGCTCGCCAGCGTCGCGCCGCCCTTGCGGGCCAACTCACCGACGAACGGCGTCTGGAAGACCAGGTCCGCCGCGAGTGTGCGCAGCGGCCGGTTCGTGTGATCCGAGACGACGACCTGGGTGACCAGCCCATCGAGCGGCATCGTGCCGGAGTGGTTCGCGACCACCAGGGCGCTGCCGGTGTCCGGGATGTTCTCGATCCCGCGCACCTCGACCCGGAACCACTTCTCCACCATCGGCCGCAGCATCGGCAGCAGCACCTGGTCGGTCAGGTCGGAGTCGTACCCGAACTCGTCGAGGTCGTACTCCCCGCTCAATCGCCGCCGCAGGAACGCGAGCCACTCCGCGACCCGTCGCTCCCCGTCCTCGCCGAACAGTTCGCGCACGACCCGCTCGAGTCCCGCGAAGTCCAGGGGCGCCGCCTCGACGATCGGCGCCTGCGGTGCCGGACCAGCCTCGTCCGGCTCCGCCACGGGCGGCTCCACCGAGCGCTTGCCCTTCTTCTTCAACCGCGTTCCCGGCCCCGCGAGTGCGCGAGCAGCCGCGGACGGCGTCGTACGGCGGCCTGATCCGCGGCCCGGACGTCCGCCGGCACCGATCGGGATCACCTCGGCGTCAACCACGCAACGCTCCCAGTCCGGCCGTCAGCATCGAGGCCGCGCGGGCGACCGCGCCGGGGCTGAGCGAGTCGCGGAAGTCGTCGAAAGCGGCCGCAGTCGTGTACTTCGGCTCGAACCCGAACTCGGCCCGCATCCGGGTGGTGTCCACCGCGCGGCCGTAGGTCAGGAAGGTGATCTGGTCCGGCGAGAAGTCCGCGAGCCGGACCCGGCGTACGGCGGCCGCCGTACTGGACGCGGTGAAGGACGGCAGCCGGAGCGCGGGCCGGCCGAGTTTGCGGATCGCCTGGGACAGCGAGAGCACTCCGTCGCCGGCCAGGTTGAAGGTCCCGGGCAGGTCGTTCACGGTGGCGTGGTGGATCGCCTCGACGCCGTCGTCCTCGTGCAGGAACTGCAGGCGGGCGTCGTACCCGAAGACGGTCGGTACGACGGGCATCGCGAAGTACCGGGTGATCGGGGAGTCGGTCTTCGGGCCGATCCAGTTCGCCATCCGGAGCGTGGAGACGCGGACGTCGGGGCGGCGCCGGGCGAAGCCGCGCACGTACCCCTCGACCTCGACCGCGTCCTTGCTCAGCCCGGTCTGGTGGATCGCCCGCGGCGCCATCTCCTCGGTGAACATGGCCGGATCCCGCGGACCCGCGCCGTACACCGTGGTCGACGACTTCACCACCAGCTTGGCCACGCCGGGCGCCTTCTGGCAGGCGGCGAGCAGCTGCATGGTGCCGATGACGTTGATCTCCTTCATCGACGACCGGCCGCCGGCGCTACCAGGAGTGGCCACGACGCCGGTGTGGACGACGGTGTCGACGCCCTCGGCGGCGATCACCTTCGCGATCACGGGGTTGCGGATGTCGGCCCGGACGAACCGGACCCGGCCCAGCTCGGCCCGCGGCGGCACCACGTCGACGCCGAGCACCGTGCCGATCGACGGGTCGTCGGCCAGTCTGCGGGCACAGCGAGCACCGGCGTCCCGGGAGACGCCGGTCACCATCACTACCTGTGCCACGAGAAACCCCCAGCCAGACAGCAACCCAACAAGTGGCCGCGCCGGCCCCCGGCGCGGCGGGAACTGCTTACTTGCCGAGCTTGCGGCGCTGCACCCGCGTCTTCTTCAGCAGCTTGCGGTGCTTCTTCTTCGCCATCCGCTTACGGCGCTTCTTGATAACAGAACCCACAGTTGGACCATCCAAACTCAAAGAGAACGTCGGCAAAGCTTACCCGCAGGTCAGGCGGTGAACCTAAAGCAGGCTGCTTCGATAGGCTGGGCGGTGACCTGGGGAGGCGCCGATGACCAGCAGTACGACGGCCCGGTACGACGGTCTGGCCGACTGGTACGACGCGAAGTACGTGGCCGGAGCGGAACCACATCAGCCGGGTCTGCTCGAGCTCCTCGGGCCCGGATCCGGTCCCTGCCTGGACATCGGGTGTGGCACCGGGCGCAACTTCGAGACCATTCGGGCGACTGGGCGCAGTGTGGTCGGGGTGGACTTCTCCGCCGACCAGTTGCGGCTGGCACGGAGCCGGACCGACGGTCCGCTGATGGTCGCGGACGCTGCCACCCTCCCGTTCGCCGACGAGTCGTTCGACACCGCGATGGTGATGTGGATCTCGACCGACGTGGACGACTTCGCCGAGGTCGTGCGCGAGGCGACGCGGGTGCTCCGGCCGGGCGGGGTGCTGGTCGCGTACGGCGTACATCCGTGCTTCAACGGGCCGCACGTCGTGTGGAACGAGGACGGCAGCCGCCTCATCCACCCCTCCTACCGCCAGCCGGGCTGGCACGAGGAGTCGCCGCACTGGGGCGACGGGATCCGGCGTCACGTCGGCATGCACCACCTCACCCTCGCCGACTACCTGAACGCCTTCCTGACCACCGGCTTGACCCTCGAACGCTTCGAGGAGCCGGACGACAGAGGCGTCCCGCACTCCCTCGCGGTCCGCGCCCGCCGCACCACCTGAGCAAAGGCTGTCGGTGCCGGCTGGTTGACTGGTCGGCATGGTGACGCTGGATTCGTGGAGTGAGCAGGACTTCGCCCTGCTCGAGGGCTGCAACACGCCCGAGATGACCGCACACCTGGGCGGCCCCGAGACCCCGGCGAAGCTTCGCGAGAGGCAGCAGCGGTACGTCGAGAACGCTTTCACCGGGCGGATGTTCGTGATCGTCACCGACGAGGGTGAGCGGGCTGGGTTGGTCGGCTACTGGGAGCACACCGAGGCGACCGAGACGGTTTGGGAGACCGGTTGGGCGATCCTGCCGGAGTTCCAGGGACGTGGGCTGGCGACCGCCGCGGTGCACGAGGTAGCGAAGGTCGCCGCTGCGGCCGGCAAGCACAGCACGCTGCACGCTTATCCCGGCGTGACGAACGCTGCTTCCAACGCACTGTGCCGTAAGGCGGGCTTCGTCCTGCTTGGCGATCGCGACTTCGAG
This sequence comes from Kribbella pittospori, assembly GCF_004331465.1. Taxonomy (GTDB): domain Bacteria; phylum Actinomycetota; class Actinomycetes; order Propionibacteriales; family Kribbellaceae; genus Kribbella; species Kribbella pittospori. The sequence goes on along the minus strand of NZ_SJKB01000007.1, from coordinate 330,279 downwards.
TACCCGAAGGGCCACTGGATGCGTTGCAATGACTGGTGTCTGGCGCTTTAGGCGGCCCTGCGGGTGGGGAGTTGGACGGGGTCGGTGAGGACGACCAGGTGTGGGGTGGCGGTCTGGTTGGTGGTGGAGGCGTAGGCGGCGGGGGTGAAGGCGACGGCGGCGAGGCCGAGGGTGGTGATGGTGCCTATGGCAACGGTCTTGACGATCTTGAGCTGCATTGCGGGCTCCTGGAGGTGGTGGATTCGGCTGTGATTCCATCCTCAGGGCGCGGTCTGCAATCGTTCTGGGAGGAAGCTGGGAGCTTCCTGGGAGTCACAACCCGGCGACCTCCGGCACCGCGGCGGTGAGGATCCCGACCGACTCCGGCGTCCACGGACCGGTCCGGATCACGATCGCGTGATCGATTCCCCATGATGCTTGCTCGCGGCAACGTTCGACGAAGGTGCCGACGGTGTCGTCCGGGGTGAGCCGGGTCGACAGCGTCTTCGCGATCTCGTCGTACGGGCGGCCGAGTTCCTCGCAGTGCCCACGGAGTACGTCGAGCTTGTGGCGCACCGTCGTACCTCCGTCGGGCAGGTCGAACAGGTTGCAGGCATCGGCCCGCTGCGCCACCATCCGCAGCGTCTTCTGCTCGCCGGTCCCACCGATCAGCACCGGCGGACGCCGTTCCGGCCGCGGGCTGCAGATCGGTCCTTCGAGCTGGAAATGCTTGCCCTGGTACGGCGAACTGTCGCCGGCGAACATGCGGTCCGCAATGTCCAGCAACTCCTCGAGTTGCTCGAACCGGTCCTTCGTCGGCCCGAGCGGGATCCCCATCGCCCGGGCCTCCTCGCCTTCCCACCCGATCCCGACCCCGAACCAGGCCCGCCCGGGGGTGAGCGCATCCAGCGTCGCGATCGCCTTCACCTGAACCGCCGGCGGCCGGAACGGCACCGGCGACACGAGCATCCCGAGCCGCGCCCGGCTGGTCGTCGCAGCCAGGAACCCGAGCATCGTGATCGCCTCGTACAACTCGGCCTGCGGATGACTGGTCGGATCCGCCTGGAACAGATGATCCGGCACCCAGATCGTGTCCAGCCCACCCTCGTCCGCGATCGAGGCGATCCGCCGCAGCCCGTCCACGCCATCCGCCCAGGCGTGATCCGTCACCGTCACACTGACCTTCACTCGCCCGCCTCCGTGATCCCGGCCGCCGCGGCAGCGTCAGCGGCAAGCGCTGTGTACTGAACGCCGGCCAGCCGCCAGTCACCATCCCGGGCGAGCCAGACACTCATCACCCGGAACAATCCCTTGATCGTCTCCCCGTGGAACCGGCACTCCGACCGCTGGATCTCGGTCCGCACCACCGTCTCACCGTGGGCGACGACATCCGACTGCAGCAACTCCAGCGAGACCTGCTCGAACACGCCACTGGTGTGTACGCCGATCCACTCGTCCGGCTCGATCATGAAGCCCTTCGGTCCGACGATCCGGCAGTGCGGGTCGACAAGCGGCTTCAGGGCGGCGGTGTCCTGGGCAATCAGGCTCTGCACCAGCCGCTGCGGGGCGTCGCCGAGCTCCGTGGACATGTCGCGCCTCCAGATTCTTAGGGTCACCCTATATTTACGGTCACTCTAGAACCATTACCCTGACCGTGTGAAGGAGGCGGACGGACTGCGGGCGCGGAAGAAGCGGGAGACGCGCGAGCGGATCGCGGCCGTGGCGCGGGAGTTGTTCGTCGCGCACGGGTTCGACGCGGTCACCGTGGTCGACGTGGCCCGGGCCGCACAGGTGTCCGAGGCAACAGTCTTCAACTACTTCCCGACCAAGGACGACCTGTTCTTCGGCGGCGGCCTGGAACAGTTCCAGGCGGCGACGCTGGCCGCGGTCGGTGACCGCCCGGACGGGGAGTCGGCGATCGGCGCGTTCCGCCGGTTCACGATCGCGAACGTCGCGCACGCCGCCGACCCGGGCGCGGTCGACCTGATCACCACCGCCGCCCGGGTCGTGGCCGGCAGCCCGTCGCTGCAGGCCCGCGAGCGCGAGATCGTCGCCGCCACCACCGACGCCCTCGCCATCCTGCTGCGCTCGGAGGGGACGGGACGGATGGAGTCGTGGGCGATCGCCAACGCCTTGGTCGGTGTCCAGCGATCGATCGTCACCGAGGTACGGGCCGAAGTACTGGCCGGACGCCACGGCCCGCAGCTGGTCACCCGCGTGCAGCACGGGGCCGACATCCTCCTGGCCCGACTCGAGGCCGCCTTCCACCGTTGACGGGTAGCCTGCAGAGATGGCCTACGTGGTGTTCCTCGGCGGACTCGTCGCCGTGCTGACGGGGCTGACCTGGTTCGCCTCCTGGGCCAAGCGCCGCGGTCACGGCTCCGGCGTCGCCGGCGCGCTGGCAGCGTACGAGGAGGCCTACCGTACGACCGCCCACCAGTCGCACCACGAGCTCCGCCAAGCCGCCGACCGCAAGTCCGAGACCAGCTCCCCAGACGACCTCGGGCCGACAGGTTGATCTCGAAACAGGCATCGCGTGGGTCAGAGGTAGGTCGCAACGGGCCCCAGCGTCAGCAGGCCAGACCCGGCTCCTGCCTGTTCTGTCGCGGCTGGAGTCAGCGCGGCTCGGGCACGCGCCAACGGTTGCTCGTGGTTGAGGGTCTTGGCCGCCGCGGCGACCAGAGCCCAGTGAGCTTCTAGGAGCAGGCCCGGTGGTGGGTCGGGCATGTGATCGAGCGCCCGGCCTGCTTCGGCGGATTGGTTCTGCGACAGCAGGAGAAGCGGACGGACCCACGCCATGTGGGGCCCGTAGCCGGCTTCAACCACGGGCAGGTCGTGGCGGATTGCGTGGCAGGCCAGAGCCAATGGGAGGAGGCCCGACTGCAGGCCAGGCATGGATGCGGCGTCCAGGAGGGCAGCAGCCTGGTGGTAGGCCTCCGGAGTGTCCTCGCGAAGAGCCGCGTACCACCGGGTGAAGACACCGACCAGCGGCAACTCATGCCGGGCAGCCAACTCATCGGCAGCCTCGGCGTGGTGATCGGCGGCCGCATAGTCCGCCACAGCGCACGACGACTGCAGCCGGATGAGATGCCCCAGAACCTCATAGGTAAAGAGCCCATGCCGCTGGGACAGCTCAACCAGCTCAGCACCAATCGCCGAGCGGTCGGAAGCGAGACCCGCGCGATAGCACGTCTGCATGAAGACCCCGTTCAGCGCAAACGCCAGCAAAACAGGATCATCCAACCCGCGCGCGATCGACTCAGCCTCCAGCGCCGCGTTCCGAGCCCGCGGATCCAGCGAACCACGCGACTCGAGCGCAACCGTCGCCAGCAGCCGCGCCCGCACCCCGGGATGCTCCTGCGTAGGCAACACCCGCTCCGCCGCCGCCACAATCGCCGCAGCATGCGATTCGTCATCCGACCGCGTCCAGATCGCCGGTACGTCGTACGCACCGATGACCCGCGCAGTCAGATCGACATCCCCCAACTCCTCAGCCGCAGCAATCGCAGCGAGACGGTGCTGCCGCGCAGCCTCGAGACCACCGCCACCCGTGACGGCAAGATTCCGCAGCAGCCCCACCGTCGACTCCAGCCGAGCCCGATTGCCCCCAACGACCCGGTCGTACGCCGCAGCAGCCTCCGCCCACACGTGTCCGGCCGACACCGGCTCCAGATGCGCGGCCTGGTTGAGAATGTCGGTCTCCAACCGCCCAAGCGCCGGACCGGGATCCACCCCGAGCTGACCGACCAGCATCGCCCGAGCCCGACGCAGTACGGCGAGAGCGTCGCCCTGCCGACCAGTCCGGTACAGGGCCAGCGCCAGCAACCGCCACGCGTCCTCACGCCACGGATGCTCGGTCACATGCGCATCCAGCTCAGGCACAGCCTCGGCAGCAAGCCCGACCGCCAACCGCGCCTCCCCCAACCGCTCCACCGCCCGCAGCCGCAACTCCGTCAACCGCGACCGCTCACCCTGCGCCCAACCCTCGTCAGCAAACTCCGCGTACGCCGGCCCGCGCCACCACGCCAGCGCCTCGGAAAGCACCGGCACCAACTCCCCCGCCGGCAACGCAGCACCAACAGCCGCTTCGAACCGCCACGCGTCAACAGCATCCGTCCGCAACGCATAGCCCGGACCCTCAGTCACCAGCAACCGCGCCGGCGACCGCGGCGCCCGCTCCGGTTCCAACGCCCGCCGCAACGCCGCGACGAACGTCCGCACCGCACTCAACGCACCGTCCGGCGGATGCACCCACAAGTCGTCCACCAGAAGCCGAGCCGGTACGACGCGTCCGCGCGCAACGATCAACCGAGCCAGCACCGCCCGATGCCGCGGTCCGTTCAGGCCCACCGGCCGGCCGGCATCATCCCAGGCCACCACCGGCCCGAGCACCCCGAAATCCACCCGGCCACCGTAGCGCTCATCCAACGCTCATTCGCGCGCGCGATCCTGGCCGGCATGAAGATCAACGGCTTCGACTACCACCGCATCTCCGGCGACGGCGACGTCAAACTCAACGTCGCCGTCGGAGGTTCCGGTACGCCGATCGTCCTGCTGCACGGGTTCCCGCAGACCCACCTGATGTGGCGGCACGTCGCCACCGACCTGGCCGCCGACCACACCGTCATCTGCCCCGATCTCCGCGGGTACGGCGAGAGCGACAAGCCCGCCGACGACTACGCGAAGCGAGTGATGGCCGCGGACATCGTCGCCGTGGCGCGGAACCTCGGACACGACACGTTCGCCCTGGCCGGTCACGACCGTGGCGCGCTGGTCGCGTTCCGGGCAGGCCTCGACCACCCGGACACGATCACTCATCTGATGTGCCTGGACGTGCTACCCACCCTCGACATGTGGGACGTGATGCACGGCACGAGCGCTGCCGTCGGCTTCCATCTCTACCTGATGGCGCAGCCACCCGGCCTCCCGGAGGAGCTGATCGCGGCCCGCCCGGAGGCGTTCTTCGGCCACTTCCTCGACCTGTGGACGAATGATCCCGCGGCGATCCCGGCCGACGTACGGGCGGCCTACCTCGACGCCTGCCGGGACGCGGTGCCGTCGATCGTCGCGGACTACCGCGCCTCGGCAGCGATCGACGTCACCCACGACCAGCACGATCTTGCCCAGGGCAACAAGCTGCGGATGCCGGTCACGGTGATCCAGCAGGACTGGGGAGCGGCACTCGGCTTCGACGCCGCGGCGCTCTGGCGGGCCTGGGCTCCGGACCTTCACCACCAGACCACGACCGCAGGTCACTTCATGGCCGAGGAGTCCCCCGCAGAGATCACCACCGCGATCAGAGCCTTGCTCAAGCGGTGAGGTAGGCGGTCGATTCGGCCAGGGCCTCGTAGGCGGCCGGCAGCGACGTACTGATCAGCTTGCCGTCCCGCTTGACCGGCGTGCCGCCGACCAGGACGGTGTCCACGTTGCCGGGGTGGGCCGCGGTGACAACGGTGGCGATCGGGTCGTGCAACCCGCCGGCCAGGTTGATGTCGGTGTGACGAAGCATCATCAGATCGGCACGGTTGCCTACAGCAAGCGATCCGACGTCGGTCAGTCCGAGGGCGCGAGCACCTCCGATGGTGGCGATACGCAGTACATCGGCTGCCGTGAAGGTCTTGTAGCCCAGGGCGAGCAGCTCGTGCATGGCGGTGAACATGTTGCCGCCCGCGCTCGTCACGACGTCGATGCCCAGGCTGACGTTGACACCGGCCGCACGCAGCCGGCCGGCCAGCGGCTCACCCATCTCCATCCGCGCCTCCACGGTCGGGGTTGTCGACACCGATGCCCCCGACTCCGCAATCAGCTTCAGCTCGGAGTCCGGCAACCGGTTCCCGTGCACATAGAGCGTGTTGGGTCGTAGCAGACCGGCATCCCGCAGACGCGTGATCGGGTCCGGAATCTGCGAGCTGCTGCTGATGTGCACGACAACCGGCACACCCAGCGAATCGGCCAGCTCCCAGTCGGCACCGACAGTCTCGAACGACGTGAACGACGGTCCGATCGCGGCCACCGCGAGCCCGATCCGCTCCGAACGACGGTCCATGATCCGCCGCATCCCGTCTGCGTCGACTGCGCCACCACTCAGCGGCGAAGGGCCGTAACCGAAGACCGCGCGGATCCCACTGCGCTCCAACGCGTCCAGGGCCGCGTCGGCGTGGGCCGGCGACGACTGCACATGCGAGTAGTCCTGGACCGTCGTGATTCCCGCGTCGAGACACTCGAGCGCACCCATGAGGTTGCCCGCAGCAACATCCTCCGGACGGAACTTCGAGCCGTAGGAGCTCAGCACGCGCTCGAAGTACGTGCCCAGATCGTCGTCGACCGTGACGCCACGCAACGCGGTCTGCCACAGATGCCGGTGCGTGTCCACGAACCCCGGCAGCACGATCCGCTCCGATGCATCGATCACTTCGACGTCCGAGGTATCCACGATCAGCTCCGGACCGACCGCCGCGATCCGCCCGTCCTCGATCAGTACGTCGGCCCGCCGGGCCACCACGTCCGGTTCGGTGTCGATCACCACACCACCACGCAACAACAAGCGCATACGTATCTCCTCACTAGAAAGCTTTTCTGAAAGCTATCATCAAAGACACTTAGACTGCCAACCATGACCAGACACCCGTGCGTTGCCCCTCGGGCAGGAAGAACGGTGGGGAGTGGGGGTTCGCAACCATGAATTCGGACCGAGTGGATCGGTTGATTGCTTCGTGGCAGCGGGAGTTGCCGGGGGTGTTGTATCCGACCAGCGAGCTGACCAAGCGGATCCTCGTCCTGGCCACCGAGCTCAACGAAGCGACCCGGCGGGTACTGCGCGACCTCGGGCTGACCACGGCCGAGTTCGACGTGATCGTGTCGCTGCGCCGATCCGGACCGCCGTACCGGCAGAAGCCGTCGGATCTCAGCCGCAGCCTGCTGCTGTCCACCGGCGGGACGAGCAACGTGACGAATCAGCTGGTCCGGCGCGGCCTGGTCGTCCGCGAGCCCGATCCCGACGACGGCCGCGGCACCCAGATCCGGCTCACCGACGAGGGCGTCGCCCTGGCCGAGCGCGCCGTGCAGGCCAGTGCGGTCGCGCACCACGAACTGTGGTCGGGCCTGCCGGACGACGCCGTGAAACAGGCGACGGTGGCGCTGCGGGACGTGTCCCGGACATAGCGAAGCGGCCGGTCCCGAGGGATCCGGCCGCTTGCTCTTCTCGTGGTTATCCGGCCTGGAAGAAGGCGCCCTTGAGGTAGTCGTGCACGGCATCCTCGGACACCCGGAACGAACGACCCACCCGCACCGCGGGCAGCTCACCGGAGTGCACCAGGCGGTACACCGTCATCTTGGACACGCGCATGGCCGTGGCGACCTCCGCCACGGTCAGGAACTTCACCTCGGCGAGCGGCTGCTCACCACCGGACTTCTTTGATGCCATTGCGCACCGCACTTCCAGCACGGATCGTGCGCCGGCTTCCCCTCCGGCACCTCCGTCCGTGCATGCAACGAGCGTAGTGGCTGTTGGTACGAATGGGAAAGAGGGGGACTCGTGTGACTGGCCGTGGCCTAGTAGGTGGGGTCGAGGCCCAGGAGTGGGAAGCTGACGTCGCGGGTCGCCTTGATCGATCGGTCCAGCCAGGTGTCCGGGTTGTAGCCGGTCGCCCAGTCCGTGTACGACGCGTCCTGGCCGTCGGTCATCCGCATCGGCGCGACCCGCTGGAACCGGATCCGGACCTCCTCGCGCCAGGCCTCCGGCACCGGGGTCTGCGGGTCGATCGGGTTCCCCGCGACGATCGCCAGCAGGTGGCTCCAGGCCCGCGGTACGACGTCGATGATCGCGTACCCACCGCCACCGGTGGCGATCCACTTCCCGTCCGCGAGCTCGTGCGCCAGGTCGTGCAACGCCAGGTACGCCGCGCGCTGCCCGTCGACTGTCTTCGTCAAGTGGGCCAGGGGATCCTCGACATGCGAGTCACAGCCGTGCTGGGTCACCAGGACCTGCGGCCGGAACGCCTTCACCACATCCGGAACGATCGCGTGGAACGCCCGCAGCCAGCCGGCATCCCCGGTCCCGGGCGGCAGCGGAATGTTGACCGCAGTACCTTCCGCGTCAGGTCCCCCGGTCTCGCCGGCACTGCCGGTGCCCGGAAAGAGCGTGGTCGGCGACTCGTGCAGACTCACGGTCAGCACCCGCGGATCGTTGTAGAACACCTCTTGTACGCCGTCCCCGTGGTGCACGTCGACGTCGACGTACGCGACCCGCTCGGCACCATGGTCGAGCAGCCACTGGATGGCAACGGCCGGATCGTTGTAGACGCAGAAACCGCTGGCCCGGTCGGGCATCGCGTGGTGCAGACCGCCGGAGATGTTCGCGGCATGCTGCACCTCACCCTCCCAGACGGCCCGCGCCGCCTCGACGCTCGCGCCGACGATGCGTGCGGAGACGTCGTGCATTCCGGGGAAGCAGTACGTGTCGTCGGTGCCGAGCCCGTGCTCGAGATCCGACACCTCCGGATGCTCCCCGGCGCGCTTGACCGCGGCGATGTAGTCGGCCGTGTGCACGGTCCGGAGCAGCGCGTCGTCAGCCGTCGGAGGCGGAACGACCTTGAGTTCGTCGAGTACGCCGAGCGCCCGCGCCAGGTGGATCGTCAACTCCACCCGGATCGGACTCATCGGATGCCCGCGCCCGAAGTCGTACGCCGTCAGACCCTCGTCGAAGACCAGCATCGCCTCACCGCTCATGCCTCCGACCTTAGCTGTCACCGCACGGGCACTGGTTTCCCGAATCTGGCGTTCAGCCGGTAAGCACCACCACGCGCGTGGAACACGGACATCAGCAGCACACCCGCGACGGCGGCGACCGCGGCCGCCACCGGGTGATCGCCTACATGCGCCCAGAACGTGAGCAGCCCGGCGATGACGAACGCCGCCACTCCGCCGACCGCGTTGCGGACCGGAGAGTTGCCGGTCAGGTTCGGGTACTCCCGGGCGGTGATGCCCAGGACGAAGTGCGGGATCCCGTTCGCTCCCATCAGCCCGGCCAGGAAGCTCAGCACGATCGCCAGTGTCATGATCAAGCCCTTTCGGTCTACGGGTGTTGACTGAAAATCTAGGCCGGATCGACCGCTGAGTCAACATGCGTAGACTGAGCGCCGTGACTACCAGGATGGAGCAGCGACGGCGGACGGAAGAGCGGATCCTGGCGGCGGCGCGGCAGTTGTTCGGCGAGTACGGGTACGACCGGACCACGATCCGCGCGATCGCCGAGGCGGCCGGGAGCGACGCCGGCCTGGTGATGCGGTACTTCGGGTCCAAGGACAAGCTGTTCGCCCAGGCCGCGACCATTCCCCCGGACGGGCCGATCAAGGGTTCGCCCGAGGAGATCGCCGCAATGCTGACGGCCGCGTTGACCGACAAGCTGGCCGACGAACCGGCGGCCGCGCTGGCGGCGATGCGGGCGATGTTCAGTCATCCGGAAGCGGCCACGGAGGTCCGGGCGGCGATGACAGGACAGCAGCGACAGATCGCCGAGCAGTTGCCGGGTGAGGACGCCGTACTGCGCTCGGGGGTGATCGGAGCGTTGACGCTCGGGCTCGTGATCGGGCGGCACCTGGTCCGGCTGGACGGGCTCGACGCGTCACCCGAGGAGCTGATGGCGGTGGCCGGGCCGATCATCGAGGAACTGGCCAACGGTTCCAGCTGAGCCGGCAGCGGAAACGGGCGGGCGCGACACCCCTCCAAGGCCGCGCTCGCCCGTCCCGCCGTGCTGGTGCCAGGCACGTGCTTCATCGCGCAAACACTGCAAGGTGTTACAAGACTTGCAGGAAGCTGCAATTCAGGCCGCGATTCGGTCACGGAGGGTTGCACTGGAGCGGTCTAGGCCTCACTGTTCCATCCCGTGAGGAACGCCATGAACTCGGCGAGACCCAATCGGCGGCAGATCTTTACGGCGGGGGCCGTGGTTGCTGTTTCGACGGTGGCTGTCTCGACTGCGACATCGACAGAAGCCGCCTTCGGCGGCCCGTACGGCTCCGGTGACCTCGGGCCCTGGCAGGCCATGAGCAAGGCGATCTCGACCGAGACCCAGATCAAACGGGTGCTCGCGACCAACGGGGTCTTCATGTTCGGCGACAGCATCGCCGTCCAGGACGGCAAGTCGCTGGCGACCCGGCTGATCGGCCGCGACGGCAGCCAGATGGCCGTGCACAACTGGTCCGGGCGGCCGACGTCCGGCGCCGTCGACGCGATGGCCCAGTGGGCGACGGCGTACGGTCTGCCGCGCCGGATCCTGATGGCGACCGGCAGCAACGACATCTTCGACCCGCCCAAGTTCGCCGCCCAGGTCGACCGGGCGATGAAACTGGCCGGCTCGAACCGGTACGTGTACTGGATCAACGTGCATGCCACCCGGTGGTCCAAGACCGCGGCCGTGCAGATGGCCGACCAGCGCAACTCCGCCTGGGTCAACCTGCAGTTGTCCGACGCCCAGAAGAAGTACCCGAACCTGCGGATCATCCGCTGGGCCGAGTACCTGGCCGCCAAGCCGAGCCGGATCACCTCCTACCTCCGCGACGGCGTACACACCTCGATCACCCTCGGTCAGAACGCCCGCAACGAACTGACCGTCCAGTCCCTCGTAGCGCCGCTTCCGGCGGTCAAGTGAGATCGGTTATGCTGATGGCGTGAACACGAACTTGCAGCTGTGGTGGGCCGCCTAGGGCGGTCCCCAGCGTTCACACGCATCCAAGAGGCCGCCTCGCCGAGGCGGCCTTTTTTGATGCCCTCGGTGAGGCATCCACGCACCGAAAGGGCATCGACATGACCACGCTTTCCGGCATCACCCCGTCCGGCCGTCTGACGCTGGGCAACCACCTCGGCGCGCTGCGCCGGTTCACCGACCCCGAGGGGTTCTACTTCGTCGCGAACCTGCACGCGATGACGACCAAACACGACCCCAGACGGCTCGCCACGCTGACCCGCGAGTTCGCGACGCTGATGCTCGCGGCCGGCACCGCACCGGGCACCGTGTTCGTCCAGTCCGACGTCAACACCCACGCACAGCTCGCGTACCTGCTCGAATGCACGTCGTACGTCGGTGAACTGTCCCGGATGATCCAGTACAAGGAGAAGGGCAAGGGCCGGCCGATGACGCGGGCCTCGCTGTTCACCTATCCGTGCCTGATGGCCGCGGACATCCTGCTGTACGGCGCCGACCGGGTCCCCGTCGGCGGCGACCAGTCCCAGCACGTGGAGCTGGCTCGTGACGTGGCGATCCGGTTCAACCGCGAGTACGGCGAGACGTTCGTCGTACCGCAGTTGGCCAAGGCGGCGTACGCGACCAGGGTCAAGGATCTGGCCGACCCGACCAAGAAGATGAGCAAGTCCGAGGCCGACGACGCGGTCGGGACGATCCGGCTGCTGGACCCGCCGGACGTGATCCGGCGCCAGATCATGCGTGCCGTCACCGACTCCGACAACGAGGTCCGCCACGACGAGGCCGCGAAACCCGGGATCACCAACCTGCTCGACATCCTGGCCGCCTGCACCGACGGCGACCCGGTGCAGCTGGCGACGGCGTACTCGTCGTACGGCGAGCTGAAGCGGGACGTCGCGGACGCGGTGCTGGCCGTACTCGAGCCGCTGCAGAAGGAGTACGCCCGGCTGACGACCGACCCCGGCGCGATCGACGAACTGCTCGCGCAAGGCCGGGACCGGGCGCTGGAAGCGAGCCTGCCCCGGCTCCGGGCGGCGGAGCGCGCGATGGGTTTGGCAGGATCTGCTCCATGAAGATTCGCGCCGCCACCTTCAACATCCGCAACTCCTCCGCGCCGGACGGCGACAACGCCTGGCCGGTGCGGAGGGATGCGGCGGTGGCGGCGATCGAACACCTCGACGCGGACGTGGTCGGGCTGCAGGAAGTGCTGCCCGACCAGCTCGAGTACCTGCGCTGGCGCTTCCCGAAGTACGAGATCGTCGGTGTCGGCCGGGACGACGGGATGGACGCGGGCGAGCACTGCACCGTCATGGTCCGGCCGGGTGACTGGCGGGTGGACAAACAGGAGACACGCTGGCTGTCCGACGACCCTGGTACGCCGGGATCCGTTGGCTGGGACGCGCAGCTGACCCGGATCGCGACGCTGGTCTGGCTGCGGCACCGCAACGGTACGACGATCGCCGTCGCGAACGCGCACTACGACCACGCCGGCAAGGTCGCCCAACTCCAGTCCTCGCGGCTGATCGCCCGCTGGACGACCGGTGCGCTGCCGTGGATCGTGATGGGCGACCTGAACGCGACGCCGGACTCGCCGGCGTTGAAGGTGCTGACGGAGGCCGGCCTGCGGTACGCCGTACCGATCGCGGCCGGTGGAAGCTGGCACGACTTCAGCGGCGCGGAGGACAACGAGCGGATCGACCACATCCTGGTCGGCGCCGGGTGGACGGTGGACGAGGCAGCCGTCTCCCACTACCGCCCGGGCGGACGGCTGCCCAGCGACCACTGGCCGGTCATGGCCGCGCTGTCCCTCTAGATCCTGGCTGTTCAGATCTTGGCGAAGACTTCCTCGCGGAGGCGTTCCAGGGCGTCGAAGCGGCGGTTGCCGGTGCCGAGCATCGAGTCCGGGACGAGGACCTCGTCGATCCCGGCCGCCGGGTACTGCGCCACGACGTCGAGCACCTCCTGGGCCGAACCCATGATCACGTGCCCGCCGCGGCTCTCCAGCCGCTCCTTGCGCTCGGCCGCCTCGGTGTCCCCCGGTACGACGATCTCCAGCATCGTCTGGGCGGAACGGCGTACCGACTTGGGATCCCGGCCGATGCGCTCGCAGTGCTCGGCGAAGACTTTCCCCTTGTGGGCGGCGAGTTCCGGGTTGCCCCAGTGGTTCCACTCGTCGGCGTACCGGGCAACGATGCCGAGGGCAACCTTCTCGCCGGCGGCGCCGATCATGATCGGCAGGCTGGCGGGCTTCGGCTCCAGGGGAGCGCCGGCGAGCTGGTAGTAGGTGCCGTCGAAGGTGGTGCGGTCCTGGGTGAGCAGGCCCTTGATCACCTGGCAGGCCTCCTCGAACCGGGCCAGCCGCTCGCGCACCGGCGGCAGTTCGATCCCGTAGACCTCGTGCTCGTTCACCTGCCAGCCGGCCCCGATCCCGAGCACGAACCGGCCGCTGCTCATCTGGTCGATGGTCGCCGCCTGGTTCGCGACGACGGCGGGATGGCGGTAGGTGTTGCCGAGCACCATCGAGCCGACGCGCACTCGCTCGGTGCGGGCGGCGATACCGGCGATGAGGGCCAGACACTCGTTCACCGGGACGGACAGGTCGTCACCGTTCTGCATGAAATGGTCGGCGATCCAGACGCCGTGCCAGTCGGTCCGTTCGGCGTACTCCGCTCCGTCGAGCACGTCCTGCCAGGTCCGGTTGGCCGCGGGCCACAAAGAGAAATCCATGTCCTTAGTTTCTCTTGTGGGTGTCTATGTTCGCTCTTGGGCGTCCAGGACTGCTTCGCCGTTCTCCTCGGCCCAGAGGGTGAGCATGCGGATCGGGCCCATCAGGGTGCGGCCGAGTGGGGTCAGCTCGTACTCCACGCGGGGTGGGACGCCGCCGAAGTTCTCGCGGGTGACCAGGCCGTTCGTCTGCAGCCGGCGCAGCGTCTGGGTCAGCACCTTCTTGGAGATGCCGCCGATCAGCGTGATCAACTCCGTGTGCCGTCGCGGGCCGTCGTTCAGGCCCCACAGGACCACCACGGCCCACTTGTCCGCGATCACCTCGACCGCGAGACGGGCCGGGCAGTCGGCGAGAAACACGTTCCCCGGATCCAAACCGTCCACGGGCGTCAGGGTACCCAGAGGTTCCCACGGCGGCGCCTAGCGTCTTGTCCATGAACGGTCTTCCCGAAAGCGCACACCGGCTCTTCGCCGAGCCCAAGGACGTCACTGTCATCACCCTCGACCCGGATGGATCGCCCCAGGCGTCGCTGGTCTGGGCCGAGCGCGACGGCGACGACATCCTGATCGGCATCCAGCACCCCCACCGCAAGACCCGCAACCTCCGCCGCGACCCCCGCGTCACCCTGCTCGTCCAGGACGACCAGGTGAGCTCCCGCGGCATCACGCAGTACCTGACCATCCGCGGCACCGCCAAACTCGAAGGCCCGGACATCCCCGCCGACTACAAGGCCCTGATGGACCGCCTCTCCCAGCGCTACCTCAACCTCCCCGAATTCCCCTTCGGCCAAGGCATCTGGCACACCGGCGTCATAGCCCGAATCACCGTCGAACAAGTAGCCGGCGAAGGCCCCTGGGGAAAGCACTAGCCCCAAACCCCGTTGACACCGAGTCCGCCGCCCGGCCCGGACTCCCGGTTGCCGCCGCAGGCGTGCAGCTCGACAGGAGGTGTTGGGGGGTTGGTAGTGCGGGTGAGCGTGCTTGGCGTGCTGTGGACGGTGTATCGCGGGTGCACTACCTGTTGGGCTGTACACCACAGGCCGGCACGTGGCCAGGGCGAGGCGACCGTGGGCTTCGGGGGGAGTACGTGCCTACGGCAACTGTTCGCGCTTGGGTCAGACGAGGTGCCAGCGGAGGAGGAAGGCTCCGATGGACAGGATCAGGTAGGTGAGGACGAGGAGGGTGCCTATGCCGGGGCGGGGGCGGTGGTGGTGGGTGGGGGTGTTGGCGGCCTCGTGATGGATGGCTTCCATGACGGCGCCTACCTCGGCGGTGCGGTCGCGGGGGATGCCGTTGATCTCGTTCTCGTCCTGGCCGCGGGTGAGTACGACGTTGTCGTCGCCGACCTCGATCGTGTCGACGTCCTGCCAGGCGAGACTGCGGACCAGCATGCTGGTGCGGGCGCGCAGGGCGGTCGCGGTGAGCTCGACGCGGTAGAGGACGACGCCGCCGGCGACGCGCACGACCGACGCCCCGATGATCGTGAGCAGTCCGACCGCGAGCATGTCGCGGGCGCCCATCCACAGCCAGGAGTTCAGCGCGGGTACGACGATGAACGGCGCGACGAACAGCGCCCACGCCCACCACGGCGCCGGATCCAACGGCACCCGCCACGGCAGGTCCGGGACCTGAGCCGCGCGCACGGGGGCAGGGCTCACCTGTTCGGGGCTCTCCTGCTCCGAACGATTACTCATGGGCGGGACCATAGTCGACTCATCCCTTGAACACGGCAGGAAACTGCGGCGCCAACAATAACGCCACCGGTAGCAGAGGTGTTATTCGGCGGCCAACGCGCGCGAACGGTTACGCGCGGCCTCGATCGCGGACAGGAACGCGGCGCGGACCTTGTGATCCTCCAGTTCGCGTACGGCGGCGGCCGTCGTACCTCCCGGAGACGTCACCCGCTCGCGCAGCACGGTCGGGTGCTCCCCCGTCTCCCGCAGCAACTTCGCCGAGCCCACAACGGTCTGTACGACGAGCTCCGTAGCGGTCCCCCGCGGCAGACCCATGTGGACGCCGGCCTCGATCATCGCCTCGACAACAAAGAACAGGTACGCCGGTCCGGACCCGGAGATCGCCGTCACTGCGTCCTGCTGCTTCTCCGGCACCCGGATCACCCGTCCCGTCGCGGCCAACAGGCCCTCCGCCAACTCCAGGTGGCTCTCATCGCAGTGCGCACCGCGAGAGATCGCCGCCATACCCTCGTCGACCAGCGCCGGCGTGTTCGGCATGACGCGTACGACGGCCACGCCCTCAGGCAGCCGCGACTCGATGAACCCGGTGGTGATGCCGGCGGCCAGCGAGACCACGGTCTGCGACGACCGGACGGCCGGGGCGATCTCGGCGAGCAGATCCGGCATGTCCTGCGGCTTCACCACCAGCACCAGCGTGTCCGCCTTGGCCGCCGCGTCCACATTGGTCACGACGTCGACGCCGTACCGCTCCCGCAGCTCGGCGGCTCGCTCCTCCCGGCGCTCGGTGATGAGGAGCTCCTGCGGTCGCCGCCCGGCTCGAATCAGCCCGGACAGCAACGTCTCCCCCATCACACCGGCCCCGAGAATGGCCACCTGACTAGTCATGGCCAACACACTACTGATCCGGGCTGCCCGCGGACCCGAGCGCCCAGCAGGCGGTTACTTCTTGCTGATCAGGGAGCGGGCGAAGAACTGGAGGTTGGCGGGGCGCTCGGCCAGGCGGCGGACCAGGTAGCCGTACCAGTCCTCGCCGTACGGGATGTAGATGCGCATCGTGTGGCCGAGGCCGGACAGGCGGAGCTGCTCCTCGGGGCGGATGCCGAAGAGCATCTGGTACTCGTAGCTGCCCGGCTGCCGGTTGGCGCGGTCGGCGAGCGAGCCGGCGATCGCGATCAGCCGCGGGTCGTGCGACGCGATCATCGGATAGCCGGCGCCGTTCATCAGGACCTTCATGGCCCGGACGTACGCCTTGTCCACACCGCGCTTGTCCTGGTACGCCACTGACTCGGGCTCCTTGTAGGCACCCTTGCACAGCCGGACGCGGGAGCCGGCGTGGGCCAGGTCGCGGCAGTCGCCCTCGGTCCGGCGAAGGTACGCCTGGAGCACCGCACCGGTCTCCGGGAAGTCCTGGCGCAGTTCGCGCAGGATGCTCAGCGTGGAGTCGGTGGTGGTGTGGTCCTCCATGTCGAGGGTGACCGTCGTACCGGCGTTGCGGGCCGCGAGGCAGATCGTCCGCGCGTTCTCCAGCGCGATCTTCTCGCCGTCGCCGGGCAGCGCCTGGCCGACTGCGGACAGCTTGACCGAGACCTCGGCGTTCTTGGTCAGGCCGGCTTCGGCCAGTTTGCGGAGCAGCTCGAGGTACGCGTCCGCGGTCGCCGTCGCTGCGGCCAGGTCGGTGACGTCCTCGCCGAGGTGGTCGAGGGTGACGTTCAGGCCGTTGCTGACCAGCTTCTCGGTGGCCAGCACGGCCTCCGGCGCGGTCTCACCGGCGACGAAGCGCGCGACGATGCCACTGGACACCGGGAGCGACGAAACCGCCTTCTTGATCTGGGGGCTGCGGGACATGCCCAGCAGGACTCGCCGAAGCACTACGTGTTCCTCCTCATCGACCCACCCGGCCCCATCTGCCAGTGGTGTCAGCAGGCTACGCGCCTGAACCTGAGCCTCGCGAATCGTGTGGCAGGCACCACACCACCGAGGTCACTGGTTCGGTCGCCGGTTACTGTTGACGCCAGGTCGGTGACGGTACGTCGCCGTCCCGGGAACCACCGGCCGGACGCACCCATGACCGGGAGAGGATGCGTCCATGCCCATCTTCAAGCGTCGCAAGCGGACTGCCGTGGAGGCCGACCCGATCGGCGCGTTCTGGTCCTGGTGGAGCGAATCCGGCGCGGCGCAGGTGGCCGATGCGATCGCACGTCAGGTGCCGGCGGATCTGAGCGACGTACTGACCGATCTGATCGCGCGGATCGACCCGGATCTGGAGTGGGAGCTCGGTCCTGGACTGCACGCCCAGCACGTACTGATCGTCACCGCGGCCGGGAACCCGAGCCGGCGTGCTGTCGCGCGACGCTGGCTTCGGGCCGCTCCGCCGTCGGACCGGACCTGGGAGTACGCCGATCTGCGGCGACCGGGGCCCGCGTTCACGATCCGGTTCGACGGGTTGCCGCCCATCCCGATCGATGAGGCCGTGGTGTCGATGGAGCCGGATTCGTCGGCGATCCACGTCGGCGTACATCATCCTGCATTCCCGGAACTGCCGGTGGATGTGCAGCGGCGGGTGACGTTCCTGATGCTCGATCTCGTGCTGGGCGAGGAGATGGTGGAGACGTGGGTCGGGGCGATCGACACGCTGGCCGAGGCGCCGGCCGATGCCGTGCCGATCGAGGCGTTGCTGCCTGCGGTTGCTGCGTTCGCGGCTGATCACACGCTGGAGGACGGGAGTCCGGCGTGGAAGATGCTCGAGGGGACGCGGGACGGGCATCGGTTGATCGCGACGGCGGAGTACCCGTTGCGGTCCATCCGGCGGCCGCACCTCGACACCCACGTCGCGGTCTCGATCCAATACCCCGTGGTGCGCGACGACGGGCTACCGGAGTCCGAGATGCTCGATGAACTGCGCCGGTTTGAGGACCACCTGACCGATCGTCTCGGCGGCTCCGGCAATCTGCTCGCCCACGAGACCTCGGCCGGCACTCGGACCCTCCACTACTACGCCGACGGCACGACACCGGCCGGCGCCCAACTCAAAGCCGCCACCACCGGCTGGCCGCACGGACCGGTCTCCGTCGAGGTCACCGAAGACCCCGCCTGGCACAACGTCTCCCACCTGGCCGGTTGACCGGTAGCTGCCATCCGGGGTGGGCGGGGGTGGCGGCCTCATAGCGTTGACGGGTGACGATCACGAACGGGATGAGTAAGCGGCAGGTCAAGCGGTTGCTGGGGAAGCCGGATGCGCGGATGTCGGCGAAGCAGTACCTCCGCGGCTACTCGAGCGTGCGGGTGATCGGGCGACACGGGAACGACGACCACTGGGTGTACTTCAACACTCCGGCCGGGCACCACACGCAGATCGTCTTCCGGGGCAGGTACGTGAGTGAGGTGCGGACGGTGCCTGCGCAGTCGTCCTGAGTTGTTATCAACCAAGCGGACGAGTTATCGGTCTATACCTCTGTAGGACTTTCAACTGCGGAGGGGTGGGAAACCTCAGGCTGTGCGGCGTTTTAGGGTGGCGGCGCCTAGGGCTAGGGCGGCGAGGATGAAGGCGGTGACTACCAGGGCGTCGCTGCCTGCGCCCGCGCCGAAGCCGTTGCCTTGGGCAACTCCGGTGACGGCGTCGACGGCGTACGAGAGGGGCAGTAGGTCGCTGACGGCGTGGAGCACGGTTGGCAGCTGGTCGCGCGGGAGGAGGAGTCCGCAGAGCAGGATCTGCGGGATCATCACGGCCGGCATCATCTGGACCGCCTGGAATTCGGTCGCCGCGAACGCGCTCGCGAAGAGACCAAGCGCCGTACCAAGAACGCCGTCAAGTACAGCGACCACACCGAGCTGCCAGGCGGCTCCCTCGATGGTCAGATCGAGGGCATACAGCGCGATCGACACGACCACGAGAGCCTGGACGACAGCGATCAGGGCGAACGCCAACGCGTAGCCCAGCAGGAAATCCACCTTCGCCATCGGCATCGTGAACAGCCGCGACAGCGTGCCGGTGGAGCGCTCCCGCAGCGTCGCCACCGAGGTCACGATGAACATGATGATCGCCGGGAACACGGCCAGCAGCGGCCCACCGAACCGGTCGAAGGTGCCGGGTGAGTCGTGGAACATCCACCACATCAGGCTGACCAGCAACGTGGGGAGCACGATCAGCATCGCGACGGTGCGGTGGTCGCGGCGCAACTGGGCGAGGACCCGAGCGGCGACGGCGAAGGTGACCCGGGGCGTCATCGCGCACCTGCCTTCTGTTCGATCAGGGTGAGGAACGCCTGCTCGATATCGTCGGTCCCGACCGATTCGAGCAGGGCCTGCGGGGTGTCGTCGGCGAGCAGCTCGCCGTCGCGCATCAACAGCAGGCGATCGCAGCGCGAAGCCTCGTCCATCACGTGACTCGAGACGAGAAGGGTCGCGCCAGCGTCGGCCAGCCGATGGAAGAGGTCCCAGAGATCCCGCCGGAGAACGGGATCCAGGCCGACGGTCGGTTCGTCGAGGACGAGAAGTTCCGGGTCGCCGAGGAGCGCGGCAGCAAGCGACGCCCGCGACCGCTGCCCACCGGACAGACGATCCACGCGTACGTCGGCATGCGACCGCAGATCGACCGCGTCGATCACCCGGCCCACGTCGTCGGCCGGCACCCCCAGCACCGCGGCGAAGAAGCGCAGGTTCTCTGTCACGCTCAGATCCCCATACACACTGGGCTCCTGGGTGACGTACCCGATCCGGCCGCGCAGCTTGGGCGCACCGGCGGGCAGTCCGAGGACGGAGACGTCGCCGGTGACCTTGGCCTGGAGACCGACGATCGCGCGGATCAGCGTCGTCTTGCCGCAGCCGGAGGGACCGAGCAGCCCGGTCACCGTCCCGGTCCGCAGGTCGAACCCGACCCCGTGCAGGACCTCCCGGTCGCCGCGCACCACCACGACGTCCCGGCAACTCACCGCGTTTTTCATCATGTGATGAATTTAGCCCGAGACCACACACTTGGCAACAGCTTGCGTACCCAAGAACAGGAGGTATTCCCCGAAGCCGGACTCGCCGGGAGGCTTCCCAGCGTGACCAGGCGCCGACAAGAGCCACACCTCCTGTCCTGATGTACGTCAGATCACCGCGTAGCCGGTGGCAGCGCTGAGGGACTCCAGTTCCGGATCGCCGTACCGGTGCCTCAGCGAGGCGAACGCGACCGCCTTCTCCTCACCCCACCGACGTACGGCGATCTCGTACGACGCACCGCTCACGAACACCGGCGGAGTCCGCTTGCTGTGGAACTTGTCGGCGTACATGACCAACTCCTCCTCGCGCGACTCCGCCACATAGTCGGCCGCCGGGATCGGCAAACCTTGCCGCAGTACGTCGTCCCGCGTGATACCGACTCCGGAATGTCGGGAACAGAACCGGCTGATCGTCTCGGAGAACCCAAGACCAGCAAGCAGTTCATGCCCGAGTACGCCGTGCCGCACATAGTCAACTGTGTCGAGCACCCCAGCCGTGTAGAGCCGGTAGACGCCGATGTCATGCAGAAGCGCGCCGGCGCGGACCAGATCAGCGTCGACGTCCAGCGACGGCAAGTACTGCGAGGCGAGCTCACAGACGATCCGGCAGTGTTCGTACACGGACTCGAAGGCGTCGCGGGTGGGCGCGTGATCGCGATGCAGAGTCTCGATCTCGCGGTCGGTCGGGAGCTGCATCAACCGGTCAGATGAAGTTGCAGGACCGGCCCGAGCCGGTCGATCAGGGTGGCCAGGTCGACGGACGCGACCGGTTCGAGCTCGACGAGGTAGCGGGCCATCGCAAGCCCGATGAGCTGGGTCGCGACCAGCGTGACGCGAAGGTGTGCGTCAGGTACGTCGAGCACCTTGGAGACCGGCTGGATGATCATCTGGGTGATGCCCTCGCGCATGATCCGGGCCACCTCGTCGCTGCTGACCACGCTGCGAAAGATCGCCTTCATCCGCTGCTGACCTTCAGCCGACTCCCAGACGCCGAGGAACGCGGTCGCGATCCGCCGGCCGAGTTCATCGCGCGGACCGTCGATGATGCGCGCGGCGATCTGCCGTGGGTCGACCGGGATCGCCATCGCCTCGATGAACAGCTCGTCCTTGCTGTCGAAGTAGTGGTGCACCAGGGCCGCGTCCACCGCGGCCTCCCGGGCGATCGCGCGGATCGAAGTGGCCGTGAAACCCTTGTCTGCAAAGGATTCCCGGGCCGCGCGGAGGATCTCGCCGCGGGTGTCCGGGCCGCCGGGACGACGCCCCGCCCGCCCGGCGGTCGTCGTATGGGCCGCGCCAGATTCCGCCGTACCGCCGGATCCGCCGCGGGTGTTCACGACGTGAGCTCCGAGATCTCGCCCTGGGGAGTGACCGCGAACGATGAGCGGCGCGACGTCCGGACGAAGTGCTTGCGGGTGAACTCGAGCGACTCGACCAGGTCGACCTCGCGCTCGGACCGGCTGGTCGCGCGGCGGGTGTTGATCTCGATGATGATGTGGCCGCGGAAGTCCTGGTTCGCCAGGCCGGCCAGCAGATCGGCGGCCCGCTGAGTCCCACGGCCGGGCACCATGTGCTCGTCCTTCGCAGAGCCGGTGCCGTCGGTCAGGTGGATGTGGGTGAGGCTCCGGCCCATCGTCGCGGCCAGCTCAACGCAGTCCTGCTCGGCGGTCGACGAGTGCGACAGGTCCAGGGTGGTGTGCGCATAGTCCTGCTCGGTCGGGTCCCAGCTCGGCGCATACGCCTGCAGGCCCCTGCCGGGCGCGCGCCACGGGTACATGTTCTCGACCGCGAAGATGACGCCCGTCTCGGCTTCGAGCCGGGCGATCCCCTCGACGAACCCGCGCGCGTAGTCGCGCTGCCAGCGGAACGGCGGGTGGACCACGACCACATCGGCGCCGAGATCCTTCGCCGCCTCCGCACTGCGCTCGAGCTTGCCCCACGGGTCGGTCCCCCAGACCCGCTGCGTGATCAGCAGGCACGGCGCGTGGATCGCGAGCACCGGCAGCTGGTGGTAGTCGACCAGCCGCTTGATCGCGTCGATCTGGGTGCTCAGTGGGTCGATGCCGACCATCACCTCGACGCCGTCGTACCCGAGCCGGGCGGCCAGCTCGAACCCGCTGGCGGTCGATTCGGGGTAGACGGAGGCTGTGGACAGGCCGATCTTGGCCGTCGTACTCGGGTTCATCTGGTTCACCGCGGTTGCAACTGGTCGAGCCGGGACAGGATGACGCCTTCCCGCAGCGCCCACGGGCACACTTCGAGGGAGGGGAGGTCGAACAGATCCATCACCGCGTCCGCGACCAGCGCACCGGCGAGCAATTGAGTGGAGCGCCCCGCCGACACCCCGGGCAGTTCGGCCCGCTCGTCGGCGCTCATCTTGGTCAGCTTCGGCATCCACTCGGCCAGGTCCTCGCGGTCCAGCGAGCGCGGCACGTACGGTCCGTCGTCGGACGGCGCCGCACCGCAGATCCTGGCCAGCGACCGGAACGTCTTGCTGGTGGCGACCGACCGTTGCGGCTCGCCTGCGCGCAGTACCGGCCCGGCCACCGCGGCCATCTCCATCCGGATCCGCTTGCGCAGGGCCTTCACCTCGTCCTTGGCCGGCGGGTCCTGGGACAGGCCCTCCCGGGTCAGCCGGCCGGCACCGAGCGGTGCGGAGACCGCCACCGTCGGCTCCTCGTCCGAACCGGCCGCGATCTCCAGCGATCCCCCGCCGATGTCGAACACCGCAAGCCGCCCGGACGACCAGCCGAACCACCGGCGGACCGCCAGGAACGTCAGCCGGGCCTCGTCCTCACCGCTCAGTACCTGCAGGTCGATCTCGGTCTCGGCGCTGACCCGGTCCAGCACCTTGTCCCCGTTCGGCGCCTCCCGCAGGGCGGAGGTGGCGAACGCCAGCACCGACTCACAGCCCTTGTCCTCGGCCAGTTCGGTAGCTTCCTTCACGAACGACACCAACCCGTCCGCCCCGGACTGGGCGATCTTGCCGTCCTTGTCCAGGTGCTCGGCCAGCCGCAGTTCGGTCTTGTGCGAGTACGCCGGGTACGGCGCGGCACCGCGATGCGCATCCACCACGAGGAGGTGGACGGTGTTGGATCCCACGTCGAGTACGCCGAGCCGCATACCCTCACGCTACCGTTCCACCGGAGGACAGCGCGCCGGAGTCGGCATTCACCGTCTGCGGGCGAAGGCGCGTACGCTTTCCAGGTGCCTGAGGTTTCTCTCGATTTCCCCCGTGCCTGGGTCGAGTTCATCGACCCCGACGATCCTGACCAGGTGTTCCGTTGCGATCTGACCTGGCTGACCTCCAACTGGACCTGCATCTTCGGGGGTGGCTGCCGCGGCATCTACAAGGGCCGGCCGAACGACGGCTGCTGCACCCTCGGCGCACACTTCTCCGACGATGACGACGAGAAGCGGGTCAAGCAGTACGTCAAGGAGCTGACCAAGGACGACTGGCAGTTCCGCAAGGAGGGCCGGAAGAACGGCTGGGTCGAGACCGACGACGACGGCGACCGCAAGACCCGCGTCTGGGAGGGTGCCTGCATCTTCCTGAACCGGCCGGGCTTCGCCGGTGGCGGCGGTTGCGCGCTGCACAGCCTGGCGCTGAAGAAGGGCGTGCACTTCGTCGAGACCAAACCGGACGTCTGCTGGCAGTTGCCGATCCGCCGGACCTTCCGCGAGGTGGAGCGCCCGGACGGTACGACGTACACCGAGGTCGGCATCGGCGAGTACGACCGGCGTGGCTGGGGACCGGGCGGACACGACCTGGACTGGTACTGCACCGGCAACACCGAGGCGCACATCGCCGTCGAGGCGGTCTTCGAGTCCAGCCGGGTCGAGCTCCAGACTCTGATGGGTCACAAGGCGTACGACGTACTCGCGGATCTGTGCCGGCAGCACCTGGAGGCGGCCCGGCCGTTGCTGCCTCACCCAGCGTCTAAGTGACCTTGCCGTTGTCGACGAGCCACTCGATGCCTGACAGGGCAGCCTCGATCGCGGAGTAGCGCGGTCGGAAACCGAGCAGTCTGGCGGCTTTGTCCATCGAGCAGTTCGGGCTGTGCGCGACGTGGTCCCACATGGCTCCCGCGTCCCGCTCCGACAGCTGCTCGCGCAGTTCGCCGATCGGCAGGAAGCCGAGCCGGGCCTCCTGGCCGAACCAGTCGGCGACCGCGTGCGCGTAGCCGCGCAGCGTCACCGCATCGCTCGCGACCACGTGGAAGCTCTCGCCGATCGCGGTCGAACGGCTGGCGATCGCGGCCAGGAAGATGCCGGCCACGTCGTTGGCGTGCACCGGGTTGATCGTCTCCAGGCCGAGGTTCGGCAGCAGCAGGTCGTCGCCGTGGGCGAGCTTCTCGTACACCTCGAGGTTGAAGGTGGCGGCCGGGGTGATCGGAGTCCAGCCGGGGCCGCAGATGTGGCCGGGGTGGATGACCGTGGTCGGCAGACCGTTGCGGCGGGACTGGTCGAGCAGGTAGCGCTCGATCGCCGCCTTCTGGATGCCGTAGTCACCGAACGGCCGGCGCGGCGTGTCCTCCCTGGTTGGCACGGTCATGCTCGGCCCGTGCACCCAGATCGTGCCGCAGTGCAGCAGGTGCTGGATCTTCCCGTGCACTGCCTCGACGAGCTGCTTCGCACTGTCCTCGGTGAAGCAGATCAGGTCGATCACGATGTCCGGCTCGAGCCCGGCCACCCGCTCACCGAAGGTGCCTGCGGCATCTTCCGCGGCGCGATCGACCTGGACCAGCTCGACCTGTTTCCAGGCGCCATCACTCTGGTACGGCGACCGTTCGCCGCGACTGAGCACGGTCACCTGATGCCCGAGCCGCACGAGCTCCGGGACCAGGTAGGTGCCGATGTGGCCAGTTCCTCCGATGACGACCGTACGCATGGTGGAGAGCTTAGAACGTGGCCCCGACACACCCCGGGGGCCACGAGTGTCGGTGGGTGGGGACACAATGACTGGCATGCGTCTGGATCATCTGTCGTACGCGTGCGGCCCTGACGGCTGCAAGGCCACGCTCGAGCGGTTGTCCGCGCTACTGGGGGCGGAGTTCGTGGACGGTGGTGTGCACCCGCGCTTCGGCACGGTCAACCACATCCTGCCGTTGGAAAACGATCGGTACATCGAGGTCGTCGACGTACTCGATCACCCGGCGTCGGACAAGGCGCCGTTCGGCCAGGCGGTGCGCGCCCGCAAGGAGCTGGGCGGCGGCTGGCTCGGCTGGGTGGTTGCGGTTCGCGACATGGAGCGGATGGAGAAGCGCCTCGGCCGCGAGGCCGCACCTGGCAACCGGCACCGGCCTGACGGGGTGAACCTGACTTGGCGGCAGATCGGCGTGAAGGGCCTGATCGCCGACCCGCAACTGCCGTTCTTCGTCCACTGGGACGACCTCACCGAGCACCCGTCCGTCGGCGGCAAGGGCATTCGGCTGACCGCGCTCGAGATCGCGGGCGACCCCCACCGCGTCACCGACTGGATCGGCCACCCCGCCGACCACCTCCTCGACGACCTCGACGTCGCCTGGGTGGGCCCCAACGGCCAACCCGGCCTGGTAGCCGCCGTCTTCCAAACCCCCAACGGGGTCGTCCGGCTGTAGTTTCTGTCCCCAGCGTGCTACGCAGGCGCTCCTCCGTCGCACCGGCTCCGTGCGCTCCCGCCCGCCCGACCTTCCCGACGGGCTGACCGCCCGCACATGCTGGCTACCGCCGGGTCTCGCGGCTACCGCCGCGGTGTGCGGGGCTACCGCCCCGGCGGGCGGCGGGCAGCTGTCCGCGGGCTGGCTGATCCGTCGCTCCGACTGTCTGCGGAGTCCGCTGGGCGGCGTGCAGGCTGGCCGCTTACTGGAGTGCCGGGCGGCTGCTTACGGGCGTGCAGGGCGGCGTACCGGGTGCTGTATGCCTGGGGTGTGGGCGGCTTGCCGGGGTGGGTGCTTGGTGGAGTGGCGGTGGCGGGACTAGTGGATTCGGAGGGGGCGGGGGGTGTTGAGACTGGTGTTGTCTATGAGGATGTCTGCTTTCTGGTGGGGGTTGCAGGTTTTGAAGTAGAGGTGTTGGGCGTCCACGTAGCGGCGGACGGTGGGGTGGTTGGGGTCGGGGTTTGTGCCGTCTCGGTGGGACATTCGTTGGATGGTGATGTTGAAGGGGACGTCTAGGAAGATGGAGAGGTCCCAGGCGTTCTTGAGTTCGTTGCGGTGGAGGAAGAGGCCGTCGACGACTAGGACTGCGCCGGGTGGGGCTACCTGGTAGGGCAGATCGAGGATCTGGTCGGTGGACAGGTCGTGGGCGGCTGGGCGGTAGTGGCGGGAGCCGCCTGGGCCCAGTGGGTCGAGGACGTCGGTGTGAAGGCGGTCGTAGTTGAACGCGTCTTGCCAGAAGCCCTCGGGAGATGTTCGGCCGCGGCGATATCTGATGGCTCGGACGTTGTGGAAGTCGTCTACCGAGACGCGTACGACGGGCCGGGCGGCAGTTCGTAGGGCCGCGGCCAGTTCGTTGGCGAAGGTTGTTTTGCCTGAGCCGTCGACACCGTCGATGCCTACCCGGACACAGTCGTCGCTGGTTGGGTGGGGGATCTCGTCGGCCAACCAGGTCAGCAGGTCCGGACGAGCGAGGGGTTGGTCGAGTGCGGGATCCGAGGGCACGTCACGATCCTCGCACCACAGACGTGCCCGGCTCTGCGCGACCGGCGCGGGACCGGGACTGACGATGTGACTGATCCAAGGCAGACGAGTGGCGCGCGCCAGATCGGCTGCTCGGCGGTTGACCGGGGTGAACCGTCGGGCTAACGTACAACCAAATGGTTGTAGATAATGGTGTCGTCGACGGGTTGCTGGCGGCGTTGGCGGATTCGACGCGGCGGGACATCGTGCGGCGGTGCCTGGTGGACGAGGCGTCGGTGTCGCGGTTGGCCGAGGCGTATCCGATGAGTTTTGCGGCGGTGCAGAAGCACGTCGCGGTGCTGGAGCGGGCCGGGCTGGTGACCAAGGAACGCAGGGGGCGCGAGCAACTGGTGCGCAGTGACCTGGACGCCGTACGGCGGGCCCGGGACGCACTCGACCAGCTCGAGGTGATCTGGCGTGGTCGCGTGGATCGGATGACGGACCTGCTGACCGAGAGCACACCGGAGCGAAGGGACAAGAAATGAGTGTCACGAGCGTTGACAAGGACTTCGACGCACTGACCCTGACCCTGATCGCGGACTTCGCCGCGAGTGTGGAGCAGGTGTGGGAACTGTGGGCGGACCCGCGGAAACTCGAGCGGTGGTGGGGCCCGCCGACGTACCCGGCGACGGTGATCGAGCACGACCTGACGCCGGGTGGCGAGGTGTTCTACTACATGACCAGCCCGGAGGGCGAGAAGTTCCACGGCCGTTGGCAGATTGTTGCCGTCGACCCGCCCGAGGCGATGGAGTTCGTCGACTCGTTCGCTGACTCCGAGGGCAACCCGGCCGCCGGGATGCCGGCGACCACCACGCACCTGCACCTCGGCGCGTACAACGGCGGCACCCGGATGGAACTGCGGGCGGAGTTCGGCACCCGCGAACAGATGGACCAACTGATCCAGATGGGCATGGACACCGGACTGGAACAGGGCGTCAGCCAAATGGACGCTTTGCTCTAGTCGCCCGCTGTTCACCGCCGACTCTGTGCACCGATCAACCACCAAATCCCGTCCCGCGTGACCGACCCGTGCCCAAAGTCGCGTCAGCACCCAGTCGGAGGCTGGCCGATCAGCCGCCGCGTTGGTAGCAGGCGATGGTCGCGGCACGGCGGACGTGCCGCACTCACCAACCTCATGATCGAGTACATCTAGTGGATGTTCTCGAGGTCGACGAGTGAGACCTCGAGCTGCGCCAGCAGCCGTTGCAGATGCGGGACCGTACGCCGGCAGCCGATCAGACCGAAGTGCAACTGATGGTCGTAGCTGGTGACGCTGATGTTCAGCGCCTGGCCGTTGAGCACGATGCTGGCCGGATACATCCCGAGCAGGCGCGACCGGTTCCAGTACAGCGGACTCTCGGCCGGGCCGGGCACGTTCGAGATGACCACGTTGTACGGCGGCGTCGTACGGCCGGCCACACCGGGAAGAACCGCCGCGGGACCGGCGACGCCGAAGCCGAGAGCGCCGACCAGCAGTCGCTGCAACGGACTGAGCCCGGACAGCACCCCTTTGGCATACGTGGTCGAAGCCATGATGCGGCGGATCCGCTGCTCGGGGTCCGCCTCGTCGGTGGCGAGGTCGGCGATCATCGTGCTCAGCGCGTTGCCGCCGCCAGGTGCGTCGGCGTCGCCGCGCAGGGAGACCGGGACCATCGCGGTCAACGCCTTGTCCGGCAGGGCGTTCAGCTCGAGCAGATAGTTGCGCAAGGCCCCTGAACACAGGGCGAGCAGAACGTCGTTCAGCGTCGCCCCGGTGATTGCGCGGACTTTCTCCAGGCGTTCGATCGGCCACGACTGCGCCGCGAAGCGTCGTGCTCCGGTGATCGGCTGATTCAAGATCGTCCGCGGCGCCTGAAATGCAACGGACGAATGCTCGGCCTGCAGAGTCCGCAACAAACTCTTCAATCCAACCGGCGTAAGACCAGCAAGGTCAGCCAGCACCCGCCTAACATGAGCAGCACCACCCGGCGCCCGCCCGATCGCTGCAAACAATTCGGCAGCAGTCGGCATCCGGCCGACAGTACTTTCCACAACCGATTCGGGAGAGGCCGGCAACGCGAAAGGCGCGGGCATATCCGTTGTGTCCGGGTCGGTGGTGAGAGTGTCCTGCATCCAGCGGAGAGCGGTGACGCCGTCGAGCAGCGAGTGGTGGATCTTGCTGTAGAGGGCGAAGCGCCGGCCCTCGACGCCCTCGATCAGGTGCATCTCCCACAGCGGCCTATGCCGGTCCAGCAATGTCCCGTGCAGGCGACTGGTCAACTCG
Organism: Kribbella pittospori; assembly: GCF_004331465.1. Classification (GTDB taxonomy): domain Bacteria; phylum Actinomycetota; class Actinomycetes; order Propionibacteriales; family Kribbellaceae; genus Kribbella; species Kribbella pittospori. The sequence goes on along the minus strand of NZ_SJKB01000007.1, from coordinate 301,285 downwards.
AACAGTTCCCGGAATCGCCCCGGACGCGCCAGTCCGGACAGCCGCACGTGGTACTCGAGATCGATGTCGTCGTCGTGCTCCCAGGACCAGTAGCCGAGGTCGAGTGCCCGGTTCCGCACCCGCCGGGCGAACAACGGATTGACCGCCGGCGCCGCGACCATGTCGTGGTACAGCTGCGACAGGTAGTCCCGGGAACCTTCCGGGAACACGTGGTCCCGTCCGGCGCCCTCCGGCAGCTCGAACACCATCAACCCGCCGACGTGCATGGGCTGCTCACGGCTCTCACCGAGCAGGAACATCGCGTCCAGCGGTCCCACCGCGGTCATGGTCCCTCCCGCTCCCGACCTGGGATCCCCGACGCCTCATCGTCGCCATCGGGGCCCAGTCCGTCTACCCCTGCCCACAGCGCTTACGGAGATTTTGTTCTCCCCTCAGCAACTGAAGCAGAAGCAAAAGCTAGTCGAGGGGACGGTAGTTCACGCCGATGCGCTCGATGCGGGCGAGGTGCGGGCGGAGGCGGGTGAGGAACTCGTCGTACGACGTGCGCGGGGAGCCCCAGGCGCGTTCGGCGAAGGCGGACAGGCGCGGGAGGAGCATGTAGCCGACCTGCTGCTCGTCCGGCATGTACTCGGTCCAGATCTGGCACTGGGTGCCGACGATCAGGGCCGCCTCCTCCTCGGTGAGCGAGGCCGGGATCACCTCGAAGTCGTAGACCTTCTCCAGCGGGATGAAGTTGCCGATCGCGAGCGGCTCGGTCGCCGGGTCACCCTGGTAGTAGTCGAAGTACACCGACTCGCACGGCGCCATCACGGTCTGGTGGCCGGCCTTCACCGCGATCTCACCGCGCTGCGCGCTCCGCCACGCCATGATGACCGCGTCCTTCGGGCAGTCGGTCTCGACCATCTCGTCCCAGCCGACCAGCCTGCGGCCCTCCTCGGCCAGCACCGACGCGACCTGCTCGGTGAACCAGCCTTGCAGCTGCCCCGGCTCGGTCAGCCCGAGCTCGGCCTGCCGCTTCTGCGCCTCCTCCGAGACGGCCCACTGCACCGACGGGCACTCGTCACCGCCGAGGTGGATGTACGGGCTCGGGAAGATGTCCAGCACCTCGCGCAGCACGGTCCGGACGAACTCGACGGTCGCGTCGTTCACGTTCAGTACGTCGTCGCTGATGCCCCAGTACTGCCGCACCGTCAGTTGGGTGTCCGGGTTGTTGCCGAGCTCCGGGTACGCCGCGATCGCGGCCTGCATGTGGCCCGGCAGGTCGATCTCCGGGACCACGGTGATGCCCCGCTCGGCGGCGTACGCGACGATCTCGCGCAGATCGTCCTTGGTGTAGAAGCCGCCGTGCCGCTGCCCGTCGTACTCGAAGTCCTGCTGGCCGCGCGACATCTTGCCGACCATGGTCTCGTCCCGCCATGCGCCGATCTCGGTCAGCCGTGGGTAGGCCTCGATCTCGACCCGCCAGCCCTGGTCGTCGGTCAGGTGGAAGTGCAGCGTGTTCAGCCGGTGCAGGGCGAGTACGTCGAGCACCTTGAGCACGAATTCCTTCGGCATGAAGTGCCGGGCGACGTCCAGCATCATGCCGCGCCACGCGAACTGCGGCGCGTCGGCGATCCGCACCGCCGGCACCGCGACCTTGCCGTCCTCGGCCGGCTCGGCCGCATCCAGCAGTTGCGCGTACGTCGACTCCGCGTGCCGCAGCGCGTCCTCGGAGCCGGCCGACAGGCGGGCACCATCGGCGGTCACGTCGATGCGGTACTCGGTCTCGCCGAGGTTCTCGACCACGTCCCGGATGGCTTCGCCGGCGGGATCCGCGCTCACCCACTGGCCTTCGTCGACGGTGAGTTCACGCGGGGCAGGAACGATCGCGATGTCGGGCATCCGGAACTCCAAAGCAGGGGGTGGACTTACGTCAGAACGATCCTATAAGCGCGCATCGGTGCGCGTCCACGTTCTGAAGTGCGCGTAGAGCGCCTCGTGAGAACACTGTCGAACACACTGAATGGGGCTGCTTACCGGTCAGGTTGATGAGAAGGTGAGCCCGTGACCGCCGACATCAGACCCGCCGAGCTGCAACGAACGACGCTGCGGGTGCTGGTGGTGAGCAATGTCGTGGGCGGAGTCGCCGTCGCGAGTGGGTTCGCGGTCGCCGGGCTGCTGGCCGAGAGCATCTCAGGCTCCACCTCGATGGCCGGACTGGCCGCCACGTCGACCACTCTGGGCGCCGCGATCCTCGCCGTACCGCTGGCTGGGCTGGCCAGGTCGCGCGGCCGACGGGTGTCGTTGACGGTCGGCTATCTGATCGCTACGACCGGTGCACTGCTGAGCATCGCCGCAGCCCAGATCGACTCGCTCGCACTGCTCCTGCTGGCCGGTTGTCTGTTCGGCAGCGGGTCCGCGTCCAATCTGCAGTCCCGGTACGCCGCGACCGACGCGGCGGACCCAGCACACATCGCCCGCTCGCTCTCCCTGGTCGTCTGGGCCACAACAATCGGTGTGGTCGTCGGTCCCAACCTCACCGGTGTCGGCGGCGCTGTGGGTACGTCGCTGGGAGTCATGGCACTCGCCGGCCCGTACATCTTCTCGGTCATCGCCTTCGCGATCAGTCTGGCCACGGTGTGGTTCGGGCTGCGCCGGCTGCACCAGAACACTCCCAGAGCCAAGGTCGAACGGCAGCCACTCGCCTCCACCTTCCGGACCGTGATGTCGATCCCCCATGCCCGGCTGGGGTTGCTGTCCATCGCGGTCGCCCATGCAGTGATGGTCGGAGTCATGTCGATGACGTCGGTGCACCTGCGGCACCACGGTGCATCGCTCACGATCGTCGGCTTCGTCATCAGCGGTCATGTGGCCGGCATGTACGCTCTCTCGCCCGTGATGGGGTGGATGGCGGATCGCTTCGGCCGCATCCCGACCATCGGCATCGGCCTGGCTGTCCTTGCCTCAGCCATGACAGTGGTCGCGCTCGCGCCCGACAACGCTCACGGCCTGACCGCGGCCGCACTGGCCTTGCTGGGACTCGGCTGGTCCGCCTGCCTGGTCGCCGGCTCCACCCTGCTCTCCCGCTCGGTGCCAGAAGACATCCGCACGTCGGCTCAGGGCCTGTCCGACCTGACCATGGGTGCGTTCGCCTCGATCGCCGGTACGGCGGCCGGCCCGATCCTCGCCGTACTCGGCTTCCACTGGCTCGCCGTCTTCTGCGGGATGCTCCTGATCCCGGTCGCCCTACTGGCCGCGACGACCAGACCAATGCCGGCAGCAACTAGGGTTTGACGATGTGAGCATCGCGGACGGTGGGATCCCTAGTCCCAACATCTGGCATCACCCGAAGGTGTACGAGGTCGAGAACCGGGCCGTCGATCCTGACGGGGTGATCGAGCCTGCCATGCGGGCAATCCGGGACTGGGCCGGCGCGACGTTGCTCGACATCGGCTGCGGGACCGGATTCCACCTTCCGATGTTCGCCGCAACGGCCGGCCGGGTGATCGGGGTCGAGCCGCATGGTGCACTGGCCGACGCAGCCAAGCGTCGTACCAAGGACCTGCCGAACGTCGAGGTCCGGCAGGGTACGGCGCAACGGCTGCCGGTGCCGGACTCGTCGATCGACGTGATGCACGCGCGCTGGGCGTACTTCTTCGGGCCGGGCTGCGAACCGGGACTGGCCGAGCTGGACCGGGTGATGCGGCGCGGCGGGACGGCGTTCGTGATCGACAACGACGGGAGCCGGTCGACGTTCGGGCGCTGGTTCGCCGAGTCGTACCCGAAGATCAAAGCGGCCGACGTGGAGGCGTTCTGGACCGCGCGCGGCTGGCAGCGGACGCCACTCGACATGGGCTGGCGGTTCCAACGGCGGGAGGATCTCGAGGCCGTGATCCGGATCGAGTTCACGCCGGCCGACGCGGAACGCATCATCGCGTCGCATCCGGGGGTCGAGGTCGACTACGCGATCAACCTGTGGAGCCGGACCTTCTGAACGTCTTCTGAAACGACACCCGGACGGCCCTGCGAACGGACCTCCACTCCCCATAGGGTTGACGAACCACTCGACGGGTCTTCTGGGGAGGCGCCAGCCACGGATGGACGGTCTGCTGCTCGAAAAGGTCCCCGGCTTGCCGGAGACGGTCCAGATCGACGTAGGCGAGCAGCGAGCGCTGGTGATGCCGTCGGCCGCTGCAGCACGCCGGTTGGTCGATGTGCTGACCGGTGCAGACGATCCACCGGCCGGTGCAGTGGTGACGATCAGCGATCCGGTCCGGCTGGTGCCTGCTGAAGGCGGACTGCTGCCACACCTGACAGTGCTCGGCAACGTCGTCCACGGCCACATCGTCAAGCACCGCGTCACCCGCAAAGCCGCGGAGGAGGAGAGCCTTGTTACCGCAGGAGACTGCGGATTGGACGACGTACTGGATCGCTATCCGCACGAGATCACGCCAGGACGTCGCCGGCTGGCCGGTGTGGCTCGCGCACTCCGCGCACACCCGAGGGTGATCGTGCTGGAGGACGCAGCCGGTCTGCCGACGTGGGGATCATTGCTCCGGCTCCACCACGCACCCGAGGAACCACCCCCTGAGCTGTACGGAGCCGCAGTGCTGCTGATCACCACCGACTCCAGCCGTACGGCGGGCTTCCGCGATGCCTAGTAGCCGCAGAGCATTCCTGGGAGCCGCCGCGACGCTCATGGTCGCGGGGTGTTCGAACGACGTACTGGGACTGCGGCGCAGTGTGCGGGTCGCGGTGAGTTGGAGCGGTCAGGAGTTGCATGCGTTCCACGACGTACTCGATGGTCTGGGCAAGCTGGACTACCCGGTCGAGGTCGTGCCGCTGGGCGACGACATCTCCACTGCGTTCGGGGCCCGCTCCGGCCGGCGGCCGGACCTCGTGATGCTGCCGCAGCCCGGACTGGTCCCGCGTGAACGCAATGAGCGCAACGACCTCCAGGCCATCCCGGACGAGCTCGCGACCCCCGGCCGGGCGCGGCTGTGGAAAGACCTGCTCGTGTACGACGGCAAGACGTACGGCGTCCCGTTCAAGACGGCCCACAAGTCGGCGGTCTGGTACCGGCCCTCTGCGTTCCGGGAGGTCGGTGTGGAGCCACCACAGCTCTGGTCGGACTGGCTGATGCTGAACAAGACGCTGACCGACGCAGGTGTCCGGCCGCTCTCACTGGCCGCGGGTGACGGCTGGGTACTCACCGACTTTCTCGAGAACGTCCTGCTGGGCATAGCGCCTGCGGTCTACGCAGGGCTGGCGACAGCGACGGAGCCGAGGCCGTCACGACGACCCGAGTTCGCCGCAGCCCTTCGTTTGCTGGGATCCATGTGGTCCGCTCCGGGCGCGTTGGCCGGAGGTGTGAAGCGCTCCCTCGTGCAGCAGTTCCCGGATGCGATCGTTGAGGTGTTCGGCCACCGCAGAGCCGCCATGGTGCTGGCGTCCGACTTCGCCGAGCCAGTGGTGCGTTCGTTCGCAGCCGACCCGGACGACATCGGGGTGTTCACGTTCCCGGCTCTCGCGCCGGGTGCCGCCGCGCCAGTTGTGGTCGGCGGCGATGTAATGGTGCTGCCGAAGCCCTCCAGCGACGACGCAGTCGACCTGGTACGTCGTCTGTCCGACCCGACCGCGGTGGACCCGTGGATCAGGCAGGGCGGCTTCCTCGTCGACGGACGGGTGTCGGGCTACTCGCCCGAGCTGACCAGACTGGCCGAACAACTGACCGCACCGAATGGACTGCTGCAGTTCGACCTGTCCGACCAACTGGGACCCGTTGGTGGCATCAACGGGCTGTGGCGCGTGCTCACCGATTTCCTGATCAGGATCGGCGATCGCGGCAGTGCCGTCGTACCGGAGGCTGTTGACGCCGCGGTGAACGAACTGCGTGAGGTGGAGAGCTGATGGGCTTGCAGACGAACGGCCTTTCGCTGGAGATCGTCGGGCGCGAGGTGAGCGGCCGCCCCGTGGCCGGCAAGCCGCGGCGACCGGCCGGACCGTACCTGCTCGGGCTCCCCGCGCTGTTGCTGAGCAGCCTGCTGCTGATCCCGATCGGGGTAACGGTCGTGGCGGCGTTCCGGACCAGCAGTGGCTTCGGGTTCGGCAACTTCGCGGTGATGGGTGACCCCGGCGCATTGCGTGCCGTAGGCAACAGTCTGGCCTGGGTACTGGTCGCGTTCGCGCTGGTCGTGGTCGGGTTCTTCCTGGCCCTGTTGAGTTATCGGCTGCCCGGGCTGACGTCGTTCCTGCAGCCCGCACTGGTGATCCCGTTCGCTGTGTCCGTGCTGGTGTCGGGTGCGACGTTCCGGCTCATCTTCGACCCGACGCCGGAGCGCGGCACCGTGACTGCGGTCTGGACGCGGCTGTTCGGCACTAGCCCGGTGTGGCTCGGCCCCGGCCTGTTCTGGCTCGTACTGGTGTCCGCCTTCGGCTGGACCTGGCTCGGGTACGTCGTCTCGTTGTTCCGCGCCGGCCTGGACGCGATCCCGGACGACGTCACTCGCACGATCGCCGCCGAGGGTGTCACGGGCTGGCGACGGCTGTTCGCACTGGAGATCCCACTGCTCCGGCCGATCACCGGTGTGGTGACGCTGACTCTTGTCATCGCGGCGGTCCGGGTCTTCGACCTTGTCTTGATCGTCGTACCTGGTTCCATGCAAGGCTCCGCGGATGTGCTCGGCCTGAACTGGTGGCGTGCGAACGCGAATGGTGCGGACTCGGGTCGTACGGCGGCGCTTGGTGTGGTGCTGTTCGCGATCGTGGCCGCTGTCGCCGTGATCGGCGTACGCGGACTGCGCCGGCGCCGGTGGGCGATGCCGGTCTCTGTGGTGACCCCGGACCCGACGCTGGGCCGTCCGAAACCCAGCAAGCTGGTACGGCGCTTCGGGTGGATCGTCGGCTTCGCAGTCAGCCTGGTGTGGATCTTCCCGGCCATAGTGCTCGTCGCCACTGCTCTCCACTCCCCACGTGAGGCCGGTCTGCACGGTTGGTGGTCGCTGTCCGGTCTCGGCTTCTCGTCCTTCAGCGCTGCCGCCAACATCGGACTGTTCCGCGCTCTGCTGTCCACAGTGCTCATTGCCGGCGCAGCCACAGCAGTTCTCCTGGTAATCGCCGTACCGACCGCCTATCTGATCGCGTGGGGTGGTCTACCGCAGTGGCTGGGCCGCGTGGTCATGGCCGTGTTCGTCGTACTCGCGGTCACCCCGGTCCAGATGTACGCCGCTCCGCTGCAGGACGCGATCGGTGCAGCGGGGTTGGCCGGATCGCGGATCGCGTTGGCACTGGTCCATGCGGCGGCCGGTCTGCCGTTCGCTGTGCTGCTCCTGCGGTCCGCGTTCGCGTCTGCTCCACCTGCTTTGGTTTCTGAGGCTCTGCTGGGTCCTGCGCGACAGAGCGCCGTACTGGCGACGGTGCAGCGGACCTATCGGCCGGCGTTGATCGCGGTGGCGGTGCTGGAGTTCGCACTGGTGTGGAACGACTTCATCGTCGGGTTCCTGATCAGCGGTCCGGGTACGACGCCGTTGTCGCTGGTGTTGTGGGGCGAGGCTCGGCAGTTCTCCGCGTCCAGTGGGACCGTCGCTGCTGCCGCTGTGGTCGCGTCAGTTGTGCCCGCCGTACTGATGCTGACGTTCTGGCAGAAAGTGGTGCGTGGACTGACCGCAGGGAGTCGGCCATGACTTCTGGCGACCAGCAACCGAAGCCGGAGAACAAGGAGCGCCAAAGCCGCAGGCGGGGTGACTTCTTCGGGATCAGCGCGCTCGCCTCAGCACTGCTGTCCGGTCTTGCGGGCGAGCGGCTGTCGCAGAGTCTCGACAGCGGCGGCTGGGTCCGTGTGGTCGGCCTGTCGCTCACATTCCTCTTCCTGCTCATCTGGGCGGCGTACTACGCGCCGACCGTGCTGGCGGCGTACAAGCGACGGCGACAAGAGGCTGTGGCAGTCGTCGCAGCCCCGGAGCTGCGTGCGGCGGCGGAGGAGGCCGAGCAGTGGATGATCGCGCTCGGCTCCGACACCGGCGGTATAGCGGCCGCCGAGTGGTACTCACTGAACGAGCCGCAACTGCGCGAGCGCCTGCAGGCCGAGAAGCCACGCGAAGGCATCGCGGACGACTTCGCCCGGATCTGCGACGCGCTGGAGGTCTGGTACCTGCGCCGGTCCGAGCCGCTCCCGTTGCTGGAGCTCAGCGAACTCCTGTCCGCCGTTGCGGAGGCCTGCGGGCGCCGCGATCTCGCAGAACTCGCGGCGGCTCGCGAAGCAACGGCGTACCGCTTGCTGGGTGATCTGGAGAGTGCGACCACGCGGCTGGGCGTCTCGGACAACGTGGCGACCCACAGCCGGACCGCGGCGGCGCTCACGACTCGCCGGCAGGTCGAGCGGGCGCTTCTGCACCTAGCTCGTGCGGAGCAATCGCCGGCGGGCAACGACCGGGTCGAGGCGGTGCTCAACGCGCGCGACCGGTTGGACGACGCGCGCCTGAACCGGCCAGGCCCTGACCTGGCTGCCGAGGTGGCGATCCTCATCAACCGCGCGATCGTGAACCTGTACCAACTGGAGCCGGAAGAGGCGCTCGACCAACTCCGGCCCGCCGTCGCACGTGCTCGCGCGGCCGGTGACATCAGCGGCCAGGCCCACGCGTCCGAGCTGATGGGGGTAGCGGCCTGGATGCAACGCAGTCCGCACGAGGCCAAGCGAATGTGGCGTCATGCGGAACACCTCTACTCGGAGATCGACGAGAGCGAAGGCCGCGCCCGCTGCCTGCAGCACCTCGGATCGGCAGAGGTCGTGGCCGGCCGGAAGAAGCAGGCCCGGGCGTTGCTCGAGCGCAGCGCCGGGCTCCGGACATCGGAGAGTGAGCTGCTGACGAAGTACCTCGAGGCCGCGCAGGAGGACGGGAAGCCGCCCGAGGTCGACGACGACGGCGGGGACGGCGTCACGGTTGGCCGGTTCCGGCGGCTGCTCGACAAGATCAGGGATCACTTCACGCTCAGCCGCTGAGGTTTTGTCGGCGGGTTCGCCTAGGTTGTTCTGCATGGCGAAGGCGACGGGGAACACGAAGGCCAAGCCGCAGTTCGCGTGCACCGAGTGCGGGTGGACGTCGGCGCGCTGGATCGGTCGCTGCGGCGAATGCCAAGCCTGGGGCACGGTCGCCGAGGTCGGTGCGCCCAAGGCCGCCCGGATCAGCGCCGGGCCGGTGTCGTCGCCGGCCATGCCGATCGCGAAGGTCTCCGTCATCGAGGCCGAGTCCCGTCCGACAGGCATCGCCGAGCTCGATCGCGTTCTCGGTGGCGGCGTCGTACCAGGCGCCGTGATCCTGCTCGCCGGCGAGCCCGGGGTCGGCAAGTCAACGCTGCTGCTCGAGGTCGCCGCGCAGTCGGCTCGCCGCGGGCAGCGCACGCTCTACGTGTCGGGTGAGGAGTCGGCCGCCCAGGTGCGGCTGCGAGCCGGCCGGACCGACGCGCTGGTCGACGAGCTGTACCTCGCGGCCGAGACCGACCTGTCCGCGGTGGTCGGCCAGGTGGACGCGGTCGAGCCGACGTTCCTGGTGATCGACTCGGTGCAGACGATGGCGCATCCCGAGGTGGACGGCGCTCCTGGCGGCGTGACCCAGGTGCGTGAGGTCACCGGTGCGCTGGTGCGGCTGGCCAAGGAGCGGCACATCGCGGTCGTGCTCGTCGGCCACGTGACCAAGGACGGCGCGATCGCCGGTCCGCGGATGCTCGAGCATCTGGTCGACGTCGTGCTGGCTTTCGACGGCGACCGGCACTCCGGGTTCCGGATGGTGCGGGCGACCAAGAACCGTTTCGGTCCGTCCGATGAGGTCGGCTGCTTCGACATGGTCGACACCGGGATCGTCGAGGTGAGCGATCCGACCGGCCTGTTCGTCTCCGAGCACGCCGAGCCCGTCGCCGGCACCTGCGTGACGGTGATGATGGAGGGCCGCCGGCCGCTGCTGGCCGAGGTCCAGGCGCTGGTCGGACCGTCCGCCGCGCCACAACCGCGCCGGACCACCTCCGGCCTCGAGTCGTCCCGCGTCGCGATGGTCCTCGCCGTCCTCGGCAACCGGGTCGGCCTGAAGCTGACCGACCAGGAGGTGTATGTCGCCACCGTCGGCGGCGTGAAGATCACCGAACCGGTCGCCGACCTGGCCGTCGCGATCGCGGTCGCGTCCTCGGTGATGGACCGCCCGATCCACCCCGGCCTGATCGCGATCGGCGAGGTCGGTCTGGCCGGTGAGGTACGCCGCGTCGGCGGTCTGGAGAAGCGCCTCGCCGAGGCTGCCCGGCTCGGCTTCACCAAGGCGATCATCCCTGCCGACGTCCCCAACCGCGGCAAGGACCTCAAGCCGATGGACATCCAGGCCAAGTACGGCCTGCGTACCTTCGCCGCACCCGACCTGCCCTCGGCGCTGCTGGCCGCCGGCCTGACCTGAGCGGTTGTGTCCCTTCCCACAAGATCGGGTCAGGGATGAGACGCGGGCTGCCCGGGGCTGATGGACGGAACGTAGTCTTGAGACGCCCCCGCCGGGTTCAGTGCTGAACCTGGGATACCGCCCGGCCTTGCCGGATGACCTCAGGAGCACTCGAGATGACCGGATCCAGAGTTGTCGCGCTCGGCCACTATCAACCGGAGCGGGTGCTCACCAACGACGAGCTCGCCACCATGGTCGAGACCAGTGACGAGTGGATCCAGAGCCGGGTCGGCATCCGCGAACGCCGGATCGCCGCGCCCGACGAGAGTGTCGACGAGATGGCCTGGCGGGCAGCCGACAAGGCCGTGGCCAACGCCGGCCTCGACAAGGACGAGATCGACTACGTGGTGGTCGCCACCTGTACGGCGATCGACCGGTCACCGAACATCGCCGCCCGGGTCGCGGCTCGTCTCGGCCTCGGCAACCCGGCTGCGATCGACGTGAACACCGCCTGCTCCGGCTTCGCCTACGCACTCGCGACCACCGACCAGGCCATCCGGGCCGGCGACGCGACGAAGGCGCTGGTGATCGGCGTCGAGAAGCTGAGCGACTGGACGGACTGGACCGACCGCACGACCTGCGTGCTGATCGGCGACGGTGCCGGCGCCGCCGTGGTGGTCGCAAGCGACGAGCGCGAGATCGGCCCGGTGGTCTGGGGCTCGGTGCCGGAGATGTCGGACGCGGTCCGGATCGAGGGCCGCGAGGGCCCGTTCCAGCAGGAAGGCCTGAGCGTCTTCCGCTGGGCCACCACCAAGCTGCCCGAGATCGCCCAGCAGGTCTGCGAGAAGGCCGGGCTCAAGCCCGAGGACCTCGGCGGCGTGGTCCTGCACCAGGCCAACCTGCGCATCATCGAGCCGCTGGCGAAGCGGCTCGGCGCGGTCAACGCGGTGGTCGCGAAGGACGTCGTCGAGTCCGGCAACACGTCCGCGGCGAGCATCCCGATGGCGCTGTCCAAGCTGGTCGAGAAGCGCGAGATCCCGTCCGGCGCGCCGGTACTGCTGTTCGGTTTCGGCGGTGGTCTGTCGTACGCCGGCCAGGTCATCCGCTGCCCCTGACGCGGCAGACGCCGTACCCGCAACGTCGGGTTTCACGCGGGGAACCGGAACTGCACGGTCCGGATGCACGGGCGCCTGCACGCGCACGGGCGAACACCGTCCCGACCTGACCTGCCGAGCGACCGGTCGGCGGGTACTTCCGCGCGAACGCGACGGCGTGACCGCATAGACTCAGGTTTCGTGGCTCCGAATTCCGACAAGAACAGCACCGGCGCCCGGATGCGCGCGACCCTCGCGGCGGTGGCACCGGGTACCGAACTGCGCGAAGGCCTGGAACGGATCCTGCGCGGGCGTACCGGCGCCCTGCTCGTCCTGGGTCACGACAAGACCGTCGACTCGATCTCGACCGGCGGCTTCGAGATCGAGGTCGAGTTCACCGCGACCGGACTGCGTGAGCTCAGCAAGATGGACGGCGCGATCATCCTCGACCGCGACGCCACCCAGCTGATCCGCGCCGCCGTGCACCTGATGCCCGACCCGTCGATCCACACCGACGAGACCGGTACCCGGCACCGCACCGCCGACCGGGTCGCGCGGCAGACCGGGTTCCCGGTGATCTCGGTGTCGCAGTCGATGCACATCATCGCGCTGTACGTCGACGACCAGCGCTACGTGCTGGAGGACTCCGGCGCCATCCTGTCCCGCGCCAACCAGGCCCTGGCCACCCTGGAGCGGTACAAGCTGCGCCTCGACGAGGTGTCCGGCACCCTGTCCGCACTGGAGATCGAGGACCTGGTCACGGTCCGGGATGTGGCCGCGGTCGCACAGCGGCTGGAGATGGTCCGCCGGATCGCCACCGAGATCGACGGGTACGTCGTCGAGCTCGGGACCGACGGCCGGCTGCTCACCCTGCAGCTGAACGAGCTGGTCGCCGGGGTCGCCGGCGAGCGTGAGCTCGTGGTCCGCGACTACCTCCCGCCGGCCGCGGGTCGCAAGCCCAAGACGGCCGACGACGTACTGCTCGAGCTGGACGCCGTCAGCCCGACAGACCTGCTCGACATCGGCCAGGTCGCGCGGGCCCTGCAGCTGGGTGGCGCCGAGCAGCTCGACGCCGCCGTCACCCCGCGCGGCTACCGCCTGCTGGCGAAGGTGCCGCGTCTGCCGGGTGCCGTGATCGACCGGCTGATCGATCACTTCGGCCACCTGCAGAAGTTGCTGGCGGCAAGTATCGACGACCTGCAGACGGTCGAGGGCGTCGGCGAGAACCGCGCCCGCACGGTCCGCGAGGGCCTGTCCCGGCTGGCCGAATCCAGCATCCTCGAACGCTACGTCTGACCCGCTTGCCACCAGGCGCCCCCGGCTCGTGATCGAGCCCGGGGGCGCTTGCGTTTCCGGCGTACGGCGAGTAATACTCCACATGGAACATTTCGCGTGGAACAATCCGGGTGGAGGAAGATGGCCGACCTGACCCCGCTGGCGATCTCGGTGCTGGCGCTGCTCGAGGAGCGGCCGATGCACGCCTACGAGATGTACCAACTGCTGATCAGCCGGCACAACGACCGGATCGTCAAGGTCCGCCCCGGCTCGCTCTACCACACGGTCGAGCGGCTGGCCGGGCAGAACCTCGTCCGCGCGATCGGCACCGAACGTGCCGGGAACCGCCCCGAACGGACGACATACGAGATCACTCCGGAGGGCAGCCAGGCGCTGACCCGGCGGGTGGAAAGTGGTATCGAGAAGTACGTCTACGAGTACCCGCTCTTCCCGGTGGTGCTGAGCGAGGCACACAACCTGGACGCCGACGACGCGGTGCTGCGGTTCCGCCGCCGCGTCGAGGACCTGGACCGCTGGCTGGCCGATATCGACGAAGTGGTCGGCGCCGCCCGGGCGGCGAAGGTGTACGAGCCGTACTGGATCGGCGGTGCCTACGTCCGCAGCCAGATCGCGGCGGAACGCGACTGGCTCGCCACCGTCATCGAACGTATCGAGAGCAAGGACCTGGAATGGCAACCCCGCAAGAAACAGTGAGGCCGCAGGTTCGGCCGTGGCCGGCGCTGTGGGCGCTGGTCCTCGGCTTCTTCATGATCCTGGTCGACTCGACCATCGTGTCGGTCGCGACCCCGGCGATCCTGGAGGATCTCGGGACCGACGTCGGCAACGTTCTCTGGGTGACCAGCGCCTACCTGCTGGCGTACGCCGTACCGCTGCTGGTGACCGGGCGGCTCGGCGACCGGGTCGGGCCGAAGAAGGTCTATCTGACCGGTCTGGCCCTGTTCACGCTGGCCTCGGTCTGGTGCGGTTTCACCACCACGATCGGGATGCTGATCGTGGCCCGCGTCTTCCAGGGCTTCGGCGCGTCGATGATGACGCCGCAGACGATGGCCGTGATCACCCGGATCTTCCCGCCGGACCAGCGCGGCCGGGCGATGAGCCTGTGGGGCGCGACGGCCGGCGTGGCGACCCTGGTCGGCCCGATTCTCGGCGGCGTCCTGGTCGACGGTCTCGGCTGGCAGTGGATCTTCTTCGTGAACGCGCCGGTCGGGGTGGTCGGCTTCGTGCTGGCGATGCGCCTGGTGCCGAACCTGGAGACGCACCCGCACAAGTTCGACCTGATCGGCGTCGCGTTGAGCACGGCCGGCCTGTTCTGCCTGGTGTTCGGGATCCAGGAGGGCCAGAAGTACGACTGGGGCCAGATCAAGGGACCCATCTCGGTCTGGTCGCTGATCATCACCGGGCTGGTGCTGCTGGCGGTTTTCGTCGTCTGGCAGTCCCGCAACCGCGGCGAGCCGTTGCTCCCACTGGGTTTGTTCAAGGACCGCAACTTCTCGCTGGCCAACATCGCGATCACCACGGTCGGCTTCGCGATCACCGCGATGGCGTTCCCGCTGATGCTGTACGCGCAGGCGGTCCGCGGCCTCAGCCCGACCAAGGCCGCGCTGCTGCTGGTTCCGATGGCAGTCATCTCCGGTGCACTGGCGCCGTTCGTCGGGCGGCTCGTCGACCGGACGCCGCCGCGGTTCATCGCAGGCTTCGGACTGCTGTGCTGTTCGGTGGCGATGTTCTGGCTGAGCCAGGTGATCGAGCCGGACCTTCCGATCTGGGAGCTGCTGCTGCCGATCGCACTGCTGGGTGTCGCGAACGGCTTCATGTGGGCGCCGATCGGAAGCACCGCGACGCGGAACCTGCCGATGCACCAGGCCGGAGCCGGCGCGGGTGTCTACAACACGACCCGGCAGGTCGGCGCCGTCCTCGGCAGCGCGGGCATCGCCGTACTGATCGAGTCGCGGCTGGCGCACAACCTGCCGGCCATGCCGGGTGGAGCGCCCGCGGGTGGTGAGGGTGCATTTGCCGGAGGCAAGCTTCCGGAGGCGGTCGTGCAGGGTTTCAGTGACTCGATGGCTCAGTCGCTGATCCTGCCGGGCGCCGTACTGCTGATCGGTCTGGTCGCGGCGCTGCTGTTCGCCAAGCCGTCGCACATGGCGCGGCCGGCCGACGTACCGGGATCAAACGACCTGGAAGGCCTGCGCGGGTGACGGAGTGCCGTCGAAGACGGCCTTGACCACGTAGGTACCGGGCTTGGCCACCGGCTGCCCCGGCAGGCAGCCGGGGCCGGACCGGTGGCCGTTCCACGCCACCGTACTGGCCGCTTGCTTGCCTTCAGCAACAACTAGCGTGGTGCGCTTGATTGCTTGCGCGCAATGCGTCGTGGTCCAGATCAGGTCGTTGCCCGACATCACCGTGACGGTCAGCTGGCTGGGATCGACACTCGCCTTGCACCCGTCCGAGACCGCGTCGAGCCGGACCACGAAGTTCAGCACGGACCCGGAGACGATCCGGCGGGTCGCGGGCAGTACGTCGACGCGGAGGTCG
This sequence comes from Kribbella pittospori, assembly GCF_004331465.1. Taxonomy (GTDB): domain Bacteria; phylum Actinomycetota; class Actinomycetes; order Propionibacteriales; family Kribbellaceae; genus Kribbella; species Kribbella pittospori. The sequence continues at coordinate 285,969 of NZ_SJKB01000007.1, read as the reverse complement.
GATCCTTCGCACTTGGTGTCGCGCGGGGTCGGCGGTGGCGTGCTCTTGGCCGGCTTGTCGGTCTCCGTCGCCGTCGGTGTGGTGATCGGCGTCGGCGGCGGGGCGCTGCTGGGGTTCTGCTGCGGGCCGGACGCGGCCGAATTCTGCGGATCCTCACCGCCGCCGGAGAACAGCCGGAAGACCAGGATGAACAGCAGCGCCACAACGACGAGTACCAGTCCCCGGCGGAACCAGTACACGCTGGCGGGCAGATGCCCGACCGGACGGAGCAGGCTGCTCATGCTCGCACCCTAATATCGGCTCTGTGCTGGACCAGTCAGGCTCGCCGCTCACCGCCGCAGCTACCGCTCTGCACGAGCCGGTGCTGCGCTGGTACGACGCCAACGCCCGGGTGCTGCCGTGGCGGCAGCCCGACGCCGGCCCGTGGGCGGTGATGGTCAGCGAGTTCATGCTGCAGCAGACACCGGTCAATCGGGTGCTGCCGGCGTACCACGCCTGGCTGGAGCGGTGGCCTAAGCCGGTGGACCTGGCCCCAGAGCCGCCAGGCGAGGCTGTGCGGGCCTGGGACCGGCTCGGGTACCCACGGCGTGCGCTCCGGCTCCACGCGGCGGCACAGGCGATTGTGGAGCGGCACGGCGGCGAAGTACCGGACGACCACGACGCACTGCTCGCTCTGCCCGGTGTTGGCACCTACACGGCCGCTGCGATCGCGTCCTTCGCGTTCGGGCAGCGGCACGCGGTTGTCGATACCAACGTTCGCCGGGTGCTCGCGAGGACTCTCACCGGCGTCGCACAGCCGACTATCTCCCCCACTGCGGCCGACCAGCGGTTGGCCGTGACCGCACTGCCCGCGGACGAGCCGACAGCGGCCCGCTGGGCAGTTGCCTCGATGGAGCTCGGCGCACTGATCTGCACAGCACGTACGCCGAAGTGCGGCGACTGCCCGATCCGCGACCGCTGCGCCTGGGTCCTCGCCGGCAACCCGCCGTACGACGGTCCGCCGCGCAGAGGGCAGACCTACGAAGGCACCGACCGGCAGGTCCGGGGTCGGCTGCTCGCGGTCCTGCGGGCCGCGTCAGGCGCCGTACCGAAGAAGGCTCTGGACGCCTGCTGGCACGACGACGTTCAGCGTGAGCGCGCGCTGGACGGACTCGTGGCCGACGGCCTGGTCGAGCCGCTCCCGCGGGCTCGCTACCGGTTGCCGAACTGAGCGACCGGTCACTCGAACCGAAAGGCCGGCCCGAGGTTCTCGGGCCGGCCTGGTGTTTCAGTTCTTCTTGCTGCCGGTGGTGGCTTGTTCGTCGTCGTCGGCCAGCAGGTCGAGCGGCATCGCCGGGCTGCCGGACAGCGTCGCCAGCATCTGGCGGACGTTGGTCAGCTGCGCGTTGATGCTGTCGCGGCGCTGGGTCGCGGCGGCGAGCTCGCGCTCGGACTCGGCCCGGATCCGCTCCGCCTTGTCCTTGGCGGCGGCAACGATCTCCTGAGCCTGCCGGTTCGCGTCGGCCAGCTGCTGCTGAGCCAGCCGCTCCGCTTCGGAGCGGGAGCGGTCGGCTTCGCGCTGCACCTGGGCGGCGCGGTCGGTGACGGCGGCCAGCTGCTGCTCGGCCAGCGCGGTCCGGGCGGCGAACTCCTGCTCGACCTTGCCCCGGCGCTCGGCCAGGGTGGTCTCGAAGGCGGCCGCGGCCTGAGCGGACTTGGCCCGCTCCTGCTCGTACAGCGCCTGGGCCTCGCTGCGGCGCGCGGTCGCATCGCGCTCGGCCTCGTCACGCATGTCGTCCGCCTGGGTGCGCGCCTCCTCCAGGATGCGGGCAGCCTCGGCGTCGACCTCGCTCTTCCAGTCCAGGGAGTACTGCTCGGCCTCCTTGCGGACCTTCTTGGCGTGCGCCTCGGCGTCGGCGACGATCGCCTCGGCGTCGGTGCGGGCCCGGGTGACCAGGTCGCGGGCCTCGTCGTCGGCCAGCGACAGGATCTTCGCCACCCGCTCACCGAACTCGGTGAACGTGGGCGTCCGGTCCTTGTTGTCCTCCTGGGCGGAGATGACCGCCGACTCCGCGGCGTCCGTGCGCTGCTGCAACTCCTGGACGTGCCGCTGCAGCTGCTCGGACTGCTGCTGCAGCGCGGTCAGCGAGGTGGTCAGCTCACGGATGTGCTGGTCCACCTGGGCAGGCTCGTAGCCACGCAGAACGGTCCGGAACGGGGTTGGGCTTTCACTGCTCATGTCTTCTGATGCTCACTTCGGTGGGTGGGTGGATCACACATTGTCACTGACAAGGATCTGACTGTCACGTCCTCATCCTGATTCCCCCGTGGAACCCTCGCTGGATGACATTCCACCACCTGGACGGAATCCCGGTACAGCGAGTGCCTCGATCACACCCGAAAGCTGGGTGAGCTCCTTGGTGATCTCATCACGGCGCTGGTTCAGTGCCGCGACCCTCGCCTCGGCGTCGGCGAGAAGTTTTCGGGCCTGGGCGCGCAGGTCGTCGGCATGCTCGCGGGCCTGCGCCTCGAGCTGCTGCGCCTCGGCGCGGGCCTTGCGGATCAGGTCGTGCGACTGGCGCTGCGCATCGGCCAGGTCGTTGGCGGCACGCTCCCGCAGTACCTGGGTGCTCGCCTGGGCCTCGGCCTCGCGGCGGGTCGCCCGCTCGACGATCTCGCGCGCCTCGGTCTGGGCGTTGCTCTTCAGCTTGTCCGCCCGGTTCTGCGCCTGGGCGGTGACCTTCTCCGCCTCGTGCTTGGCGCTGGCCAGCGTCGCCTCCGCCTGCTGGTTGGCCGTCGCCAACGTGGTCTCGGCCAGCGTCGTCAGCTCGGCGTTCTCGCGGGCGATGGCGTCCTGGGTCTGCTTCAGCCGGCTGGTCGTGCGACCGACCACGCGGCGCATGTGCGCCCGCTTCTGACGCAGTACCTCGGTCGCCTCGGCCTGGGCCTGCGCCCGGATCGACTCGGCCTCGGACTCGGCCGCACCGATCAGGTCGTCGACCGTCTTCTTGCTCCAGATGGTCTGCCGCTCGGCCTCGGCGAGCGCTGCCTCGGCCGCCTTGTTGGCGTCCTCGACGATCCGCTGCGCCTCGGCCGTCGCCGTACGACGATCAGCCTCGATCGAGTCGACGACCAGCTTGGCCTGCGCGCGGGCGTCGGCCATCAGCCGCTCGTTGCCGGCCTCGGCCGCGGCCTTGTGTTCGGCGATCTCAGCGACCGCCTCGGCCCGCAGCTTGTCGATCTCGAGCGAGATCGAGGCCAGCTTGGCGCGCTCGGTCTCCTCGAGCTCGGCGGTCCGCCGCTCCAGCTCGGTCCGGTTCTCTCCCCGCAGCCGCTCGATCTCGGCATGCGCCTCGGCGATCTCGACCCGGGCCTTCTCCCGCGCGGCCTCGACCGCGTGCTCCACCGACGCTCGCAGCTCACTCGCCTCGGTCTCGGCGCGCGCGATCACCTCGGCTTCGTTGCGCACCGCTGCCTGCGAGACCAGCGCGGCCTGCTCGCCCGCGTCGGCCACCAACTGCTGCGCCTCGCGACTGGCCCGCTCGATCGTCAGCTGCGCCGACTCCCGCGCCATCCGGGCGTCCTCGAGCAGTTCGTCGGCCTCTTCCTTGAGCCGCGCCGCCTCGGCCTCGGCCGCCGCGATCCGCCGGTCCGCCGCGGCTTGCGACTCGGCGCGCAACCGGTCGGCCGCCGCCTGGCTCTCGGTCCGCAACTGCTCGGCCGCGGCCTCGGACTCGGCCCGGCGTCTGGCCACTTCGTCTGCCACGGCGGCCCGGAGCTGTTCGGCCGCACTCTCCGACTCCGCCTTCAGCCGCTGCGCGATCGAATTCGCCTCGGCCCGGACCCGCTGTGCTTCATCGGTCGACTCGGCATGCAGCTTCTGCGCTGCGGCCGCGGCATCCCGGCGTACTCGCTCGGCCTCGGCGGTCGACTCGGCGCGGAGTCGCTCGGCGGTGGCTTCGGCCTCGGCGCGGACCCGGTCGGCCTCGGCCTCGGACTCGTTCCGCAGTTGTTCGGCGGCCCGATCGGCGTCGTTGAGCAGGCGCTGGGCGGCGGAGTTCGCGTCGGTCCGCAGCTTCTGGGCCGCTGCCTCGGCGTCGGCTCGCAGCCGCTCGCTCTGGGCCCGGATCCGGCCGGCTTCCTCGCGGACGACGTCGTTCTCGTGCTCGGCCTGCTCGCGCAGGGTGTCCGCGATCCGCTGCGCTCGTTCGAGCACGCCACCCGCTTGCCGCACGCCAAAGGAACCGGTGTCGGCGACCGGTTCCTGGGTCAGTGGCAGACGCGGTGCGTCCATGCGACGAGATGATTCCATCCCCGGCCCCCTTTCCGACAGTCCGGGTCCATCAGCGTGGTCACAGGGTTACAACGCGGTACATGGGTGGCAGGTAACTTCTTTTTCATGCCGCTGCGCGATCTTCCCACCGAATCGAAGGCCGCGGCGGCCCTTCTTCGTACCGATGAGATCACGCACCGCAGGACCATACGACGAACGGGGTGGCAGGGTGTAACCCTCGCGTGTCTCAGTGTGGCCACAGTGCTCTCGGTGCTCGTCCCGGCACCGGTGGGCACAGGCTGTTACCTCTGGCGGGCGACCACTCAACCCGTGAACGGCCGCGGTGCGGCGCTGGTGCTGCCGGTCGCGATGGTTCTGCTGGTGCTCGCGGATCGCTTGTCTGCGGACCGATCCCAGCTTCGTCGGCAGATCCGATGGACGGGTACGACGGCGATCGCACTGGTCACCGTGGCGACCTGGACCGGCCTGGTCGCCCAGGGCCGCTCAGGTTGCACGACCTCACCGGCAGTGATCGGCACCATCGCCTGCGGGACGATCGCCACCGCGGTCGCGGCGCACTGGGTGACGCGCTCCCCCGCGCCGCCGGCACCCGTCGATGACGAGCCTGGCGAGGACGCCGAAGAACCTCTCAACCAGTCCGAATTGCGGGCAGTCTTTGTCCGACTGATGACCACAGCGGACGAATGGACCCCGCTCCGGGTTCAGTTGATGCCGGTGCTCACCGGCGTCCTCGCCGTACTCCTGCTGGCCTCCACAGTTCTGTCCTGGCGTGAACTGCTCGACCCGGTGGCGCTCGGGCCGACAGCTGCCGAGGCTGGTCTAGCCCGGTCTCAACTCTGGGAGATCCCGTCGGCCCGGACGTGGACCCTCGCCATCTGCCTGCTCGCCGTCGCGACGCTGCTGACCTCAGGCTTGGTTCGACGGGCACTTGCCGTCGGCACTGGAACAGCAGTGGTTGCCGGGGTTCTGTCGCACATGGTGTGGCTGCCACCCAAGCTGGCGAACGGTGTGGGATACCGGCCCGGTCTGGGTGCTTGGACCGCGCTCCTACTCGGCTTGCTACTCGTTGCCGCAGGCCTGGTGGGTGTGCGCGGCTTGCGGGTCGTTGCCGGTGCGGCAGTGGTTGGGCTGCTCGGCGGTCTGCTGCTTCCGTCGGCGATAGGAGCTGAGGATGTCCCCGAAGCGGCCGCCGGGAAGCCGCACCGGTTGCTGGATCTGCACGGTGGTCAGCTGGTCGATCGGCTGGGCATGAGAGTGTCCATCGGTACGTCGGATGCCTTGGATTCGTTGGCCGGGACACTCGACGGGTCGCCGGGGCAGTGGCTGCTGGGGCGGACCGGATCCGAGACCTCGACGGTGTTCGCCTACCGGGACGGCGTCGCGCTGCCACAGGTGGCGCTGAACCACGGCGCCACTCCGCCCGCACTGTGGGGCGTCGCCGACAACCGCATGGTCATGCTGGCCGGCGGAGCGCTCGGGAAACCGTGGGCGATCCTGGCCGTGCCGCTCGACCTGGCGCAGGCTGATATCAGCCTCAGCCACAAGGATCAGAACAGCACGTACTACGTGACGCCCGGCGTGCAGATCCTTGCAACCGGCATCGGTCCCGCACTCAGCCACCGCAACGCGGACCGGTCGATCGTGGTGTCGGGTGCGGCGACCACCTGGCAGATCCCGGCGAACCAGCTGCGACCCGGCATGGTGCTGAAGGACTTCGTGATCGACCCGGGTATCGGTGCACCAGGCAACGAGGTCTCCAGCGGCCCGGACGGTACGACGGCCTGGCGTACGAGCGAGACGGGGTTGGCGATCATCCGGCCGGGCGGCAAGCCACAGCAGCTCACCGGGATCGCGCCGGCCGGCTGTGTGGTGAGCAGTGATGCGGCCAGCTCGTCCATGACGGTGGACGCGTTCGCGGTCGATGTGCGGGGCAACCTTTGGCTGGGAGGCGGTGCTCCCACGTCGGTGATCACACCGGACGGCGTACTGCGGAAGTTGCCGGGTGGAGCCGATGGTGTCGAGAGCATCGAGGCGCGGCCGGACGGGTCGGTGGTGCTGGGGGCGTCACCGGGTGGTGGCGACCAGGTGCTGGTGATTCCTGAGGCGGCGACGGCGGCTGCGGCGTACCCGGCTGCACCGTCGCCCGATCGCCGGTGCGATCGGCGTACGCCGGTTGCCGGGACGACGACGTACCGGGCGACCGAGGTGCCGGCGGTGCCTGTGGTGGACGGACAGCCGGGCGCAGCCGGCGTGAGCTCTCAGCTGGCTCTGGACGCCGCTGGGGGGCTGGTTCGGGTTCGGGTGCCGTTGGCGGCGCGTGCGTGGGCTCCGGACGGTCAGGGCGGCGTGTGGTGGACCCTGCTCGATCGGCCGGGGTGGGAGACCGCCGTACACCTCGTGAATGGCCGGACGACGCGCGTGCGCGACCCGCAGCCGGTGCAGGGTGATCAGAAGGCTGAGTTCGCCGGGGCTGCCGGGGATCGGCTGGTGACTGCGATCAACGCGAGTGTCTACAACCTCTACGGGCCGGGGAGCTCGGTACGTCGCGTCCAGGTGAAAGGCGCGCTGCGGCCTGACGGGCTGGTGCAGTTGCCGTCCGGTGCGGTGGCGATGGTTCTGGGCGAGCGGCTCGTGCTCGTCGGGCCGGACGGGCGGTCCGTCACGTTGCTCGGTGGTGCGACGACCGGATGGCCTGTCTCGGCGAGCGCCGTACCGGTGTCGCAGCGGACCGCCGACGGGACGTGGTTCGCCGGCCCCGACGGCAAGCTCTGGGGGTACGACGGCAGCCACCTCGTCCGAGTGGACGCGCCTGGACACGTCACGGTCATCGCCGGGCCCACCCAAGGTGTCCCGCAGGCCGCCGACCACCTCACGGTCATCGGGCCGGCGCTCTACTTCCAGCTCGGCAACGACTTGATTCGCTTGGACGCCTCATGACCGAACTACCGGACGAGGAACTCCCCGGGCGCCTCGACGCGGCAGAAACCGAGCTGGCCACAGCCGAGCATCGCTGGTTCGGACGGGCCACACTCTTCGCCGCGCTGGCTACTGGGGTAGCTCTGCTGCTCCCGTGGACCTACAGCCGCCGACTGGGCCTGTCCGTCTGGCAGCTCGGCATAGAGACCGAACCAGCGCTGGCCTTCACCTGGCTGGCCGGTCTGGCCACCACAGTCATCGGACTGCTCCTGAAGCCCGGCCCCAAATCCCAGGCAACCGCAGCCGTCACCACGATCACCACTCTGCTCTTCCTGGCCGCCACCTGGCAGGCGACCAACCCCGCCACGCCCACCGACACCTGGACAGCCCCCGGCCCCGCCGTAGCCCTCGCCACCTCCCTGACCTGGCTCCTCACCACCCTCCCCCAGTTCTTCACCCCGCGCCTCCGCGCCGCGCCCCCATCCGCCCTGTCGCGAACCATCACCCACCTCCGCCGCACCCGCTGAGCTCGCCTACCGCGGATGCCCCTCGGCGCTCGCCACGTTGCCACGGATCAGCGGGAGCACAGAGATCGCCATGACGGCGGCCGCGACAAGCAGCATCGACCGGCTGCCCAGCCGGGCTCCACCGAGTCCACCGACGAGACCGCCCACCGGGAACAGCGCAAAGACCAGGAACCGTCGTACGGCGTTCACGCGCCCGAGCAGGTCCGGCGGGGTGACCAACTGGCGCATGGTCAGCTGGCCGATCCCGTACACGGCGCCGGACACCCCGCCGACGAACTGTCCGATCCCGACCAGTACGGCCGGGACCACACCGAACGGCGCCGTCAGCAGCGCGATCGCGGCAGCGGTCGTCAGGATCGCCACCATGACCGAGCGGCCGAATCCGAAGCGGGTGGCGGCCCAGTTCGCCAGCAGCCCCCCGACCACTCCGCCCAGGCCGGCCAGCATCGCGAGCAGGCCGACAAGTCCCGCGGAGAAGTGCAGCTCACGCACCAGGGCCAGCACCAGCGACGAGTCTCGGACCGCCACCGCGAACGCCCCGATGCCCGACGACAAGCACAGCGCCACCAGGACCCGGTCCTTCAGCACGTAGGCCAGACCGCTCCGGATGTCGCCGATGATTCCCCTTCGCCCGGTGACCCTCGCAGCCACCAGCTCCGGCGACCGCAGGAACAGCAGCAGCACCCCGGAGCAGACATACGACACCGCGTCGACGGCGACCGCGACAGTGGCACCGACGAGCTGGACCAAGCCACCGCCCAGGCCACTGCCCGCGATGCCGGCGACCGAACCGTTGACCGAGATGGCGCTGTTCCCCGCCCCCAGCATCGCGGGCGGGAGCACCCGCGGAACCATCGACGCCGAGGCCAGGTCGTTCACCACCGTCTGCGCCTGCACGACGAAGACGACGCCGTACAGCACGGGCATCGACAACAGGTCGAGCAGGCCGAGGACCGGCACGGCGCCCAGGCAGATCGCCCGGCCGAAGTCGGTGAGAACGAGCACCGCCCGTTGCGGCGACCGATCGATCAGCGCTCCGGCCACCAAGCTGAACAACACATGCGGTACGGCGTTCAGCGCCGTGAGAATGCCGACCTCCAGCGGTGACGCATGCAGCACCACCGCCGCCAGCAACGGGATCGCCAGCACGGTCACCCCCGTGCCCAGCGCCGAGACCAGATGCGCGCCCCAGAGCCGCCGGAAGTCCGGATACCCACGCAAAGCCGCCAACCATCGCGGCCCAGTCAGCTCACTCATGTCCGTACGACGACGCGGCGCCGCGAATGGTTACCAGGTCTGCTGCAAGAAAAATGCCGAGCGCGGCGAGCAATGTGCTCGCCGCGCTCGGCTTGCTGAGGGCAACCCTCAGATCACGTGTCCTGCAGACCTGAACTGCCACCGGCGGCCAGGTCGGTCAGCTCCAGGTCGGGGCTGCTCGCCTTCGGCGTACCGGTGAAGGTGAAGTACTCGGTCAGGCCGTCGGAGTTGACCGTGCCCTCGGGAGCCGCGTCGACCAGAACGATCTGGCCCGGGCCCACCTCCCCGAACAGGATCTTCTCCGCGAGCACGTCCTCGACGTCGCGCTGGAGTGCGCGGCGCAGCGGACGGGCACCCAGGACCGGGTCGAAGCCACGCTTGGCGACCAGTTCCTTCGCCGCCGGCGTGAGCTCGATGCCCATGTCCTTGTCCTTGAGCCGCTCTTCCACCTGCCCGACCATCAGGTCGACGATCTTGATGATCTCGTCCGGGCCGTGCTGGTGGAACACCACGATCTCGTCGACGCGGTTCAGGAACTCCGGCCGGAAGTGCTGCTTGAGCTCCTCGGTGACCTTCGCCTTCATCTTCTCGTACGAACCGGAGGTGTCGCTGGCCTGCGAGAAGCCGAGGCTAACGGCCTTCGCGATGTCCTTCGTCCCCAGGTTCGTGGTCATGATGATGATGGTGTTCTTGAAGTCGACCACGCGGCCCTGGGCGTCGGTCAGACGACCCTCGTCCAGGATCTGCAGCAGCGAGTTGAAGATGTCCGGGTGGGCCTTCTCCACCTCGTCGAACAGCACCACGCTGAACGGCTTGCGGCGGACCTTCTCGGTCAGCTGGCCGCCCTCTTCGTACCCGACGTAGCCAGGCGGGGACCCGAACAACCGGGACGCCGTGTGCTTCTCGGAGTACTCCGACATGTCCAGGCTGATCAGTGCCGACTGGTCACCGAACAGGAACTCCGTCAGTGCCTTCGACAGCTCGGTCTTACCGACGCCGGACGGGCCGGCGAAGATGAACGAGCCGCTCGGGCGGCGCGGGTCCTTCAGGCCTGCACGAGTACGCCGGATGGAACGCGACACGGCCTTCACCGCGTCCTCCTGACCGATGTACTTCTTGTGCAGCTCCTTCTCCATGTCGAGCAGCCGGGTCGACTCCTCCTCGGTCAGCTTGAAGACCGGGATGCCGGTGGCCGTGCTGAGCACCTCGGCGATCAGCTCCTCGTCCACCTCGGCGACGACATCCATGTCGCCGGCCTTCCACTGCTTCTCCCGCTCCGACTTGGCGTTGATCAGCTTCTTCTCGTCGTCGCGAAGGCTCGCGGCGCGCTCGAAGTCCTGCGCGTCGATCGCCGACTCCTTCTCCCGGCGCACGTTCGCGATCTTCTCGTCGAACTCGCGCAGGTCCGGCGGAGCCGTCATCCGGCGGATCCGCAGCCGGGCCCCGGCCTCGTCGATCAGGTCGATCGCCTTGTCCGGCAGGAACCGGTCCGAGATGTACCGGTCGGCCATCTGCGCGGCGTTCACCAGCGCGGCGTCGGTGATGGTCACCCGGTGGTGGGCCTCGTAGCGGTCCCGCAGGCCCTTGAGGATCTCGATCGTGTGTGCGATCGAGGGCTCGGCCACCTGGATCGGCTGGAACCGGCGCTCCAGCGCGGCGTCCTTCTCGACGTACTTGCGGTACTCGTCGAGGGTGGTGGCACCGATGGTCTGCAGTTCGCCGCGGGCCAGCATCGGCTTCAGGATGCTCGCCGCGTCGATCGCGCCCTCGGCCGCGCCGGCCCCGACGAGGGTGTGGATCTCGTCGATGAACAGCACGATGTCGCCGCGGGTGCGGATCTCCTTGAGCACCTTCTTCAGGCGTTCCTCGAAATCACCGCGGTAGCGCGAACCGGCCACCAGGGCGCCCAGGTCGAGTGAGTAGATCTGCTTGTCCTTCAGCGTCTCCGGGACGTCACCACGGACGATCTGCTGGGCCAGACCCTCCACGATGGCGGTCTTGCCGACGCCCGGCTCACCGATCAGGACAGGGTTGTTCTTGGTTCGCCGGGACAGCACCTGCATGACCCGCTCGATCTCCATCTCGCGCCCGATCACCGGGTCGAGTTTCGATTCGCGGGCGGACTGGGTGTAGTTCCGGCCGAACTGGTCGAGCACCAGCGAGCTGCTGGGAGCACCCTCGGCGGCTGGGCCACCGGCGGACGCCGTCTCCTTGCCCTGGTACCCGCTCAGCAGCTGGATGACCTGCTGCCGGACCTTGTTCAGGTCCGCACCGAGCTTGACCAGGACCTGCGCGGCGACACCCTCACCCTCGCGGATGAGGCCGAGCAGGATGTGCTCGGTGCCGATGTAGTTGTGGCCCAGTTGCAGGGCCTCGCGCAGGGAGAGCTCCAGCACCTTCTTGGCGCGGGGGGTGAACGGGATGTGCCCGCTCGGTGCCTGCTGCCCCTGGCCGATGATCTCTTCGACCTGGGAGCGGACGGCCTCGAGCGAGATACCCAGGCTCTCGAGAGCCTTGGCGGCGACACCCTCACCCTCGTGGATCAGGCCGAGCAGGATGTGCTCGGTCCCGATGTAGTTGTGGCTGAGCATCCTGGCCTCTTCCTGAGCCAGGACGACTACCCGACGGGCGCGGTCCGTAAATCGTTCAAACATCGCCAAAGCGCTCCTTGCCTCAGAGGAGTCGGACGTACCGTGTGGCCCGACCCCCGTACATGCATGCTAGTCCCCGGTGCCGACAGGCTCGCTCTGGGCGAACAAAAGAACACTGCTCGATCGGCCACCCGGGAGGCATCACAAGGGAAGAACCCCGCGGCTCTCCAGCGTGTTCCCGTCCGGCCCCGATCGGACAGCGTGTTCGCCACCAGCGAATTCCCCGAACTACCTGCCGACGCAACCATCCGCTTCCGATCCCCGGTCACCGGGGGCGTCCACACTGTGAAACAACCGGAATGCGGACGGTCCCGGCACCCTGGTGGGCGCCGGGACCGGCAGGTCCGTGGGAATTACTTGGCTTCGTTGTACGCCGCGCGTACCTCGGCCGAGATCCGGCCGCGCTCGCTCACCTCGTAGCCGTTCTCCTTGGCCCAGGCCCTGATGTCGGCGGAGTCCGACGCCGACCGGCCGCGGCCCCGCGCCCGGCCCGCCGCACCGCGGCGCCCGGACACCCGGCGCGCCGAACCGACGTACCCGGCCATGGCGTCGCGCAGCTTGGCGGCATTCTTCTTCGACAGGTCGATCTCGTACGTCGTGCCGTCCAGCCCGAAGGTCACGGTCTCGTCGGCCTTACCTCCGTCGAGATCGTCCTCGAGAACTACCTGCACCCTTTGCGCCATCGATGACAGTCCTTTCCGCGCCCGCCACCGGGCACAATCCCCCTGCCGAATTGTTCGCACCTGATTTGTACCGCACAAACCGCCTTCGTGTCATTCACCACCGGGAATGAGCCGGAAAGATGTGACCAAAATCTTCCGTTCGGTGAGGTACGGTCACTACTGTGCTCCGACGGTGACCTTCAGTATTCAGCCGGGTGCGCCGATCGGAACTCGGCTGGACCAGAATGAATTGGACCCCGGGAATTGCATGGCCCGGAGGTTGTGCTATGCAACGAACCTCCGGGCCGTTTCCCGAATCACTCACGGACTGCCGGAATCACTCCGGGCGCAGCAACGGGAACAGAATCGTCTCCCGGATACCGGCGCCGGTGAACAGCATCACCAGCCGGTCCAGGCCCATCCCCATGCCGCCGGCCGGCGGCATCCCGAACTCCATCGCCCGGAGGAAGTCCTCGTCCAGCTCCATCGCCTCCGGGTCGCCGGCCGCGGCCAGCAACGACTGTGCCACCAGGCGTTCCCGCTGGATCACCGGATCGTTCAGCTCCGAGTACGCCGTGCCCAGCTCGACCCCGTTGACGATCAGGTCCCAGGCCTCGACCAATCCGGGAATTTCGCGATGCGGCTTCGCCAGCGGCCTGGCCGACTCCGGATAGTCACGGACAAAGGTGGGCTGGATCAGCGTGTGCTCGACCAGCTTCTCGAACAACTCCACCGCGATCTCACCGGCATTCCAGCCCGGCTGCAGCTCGACGTCGTGCTGCTCGGCCAGCTTGGTCAGCGCGGCCACGTCGGTGGTCACGTCGACGGTCTCACCGACCGCTTCGGAGACGAGCCCGAAAAGCGTCGCATGCCGGAACGGCTGCTCCAGATCGATGTCCGAACCGTCGCGCGCGGTGATCGTGGTCCGGCCGATCGCACGGCCGGCGTTCCGCATCAGCTCGGCGAAGAGTTCGGCCATCGTGTCGTAATCGCCGTACGCCTCATAGGCCTCGATCATCGAGAATTCCGCCGCATGGGTGGAGTCGAGTCCCTCGTTGCGGAACGTCCGGCCGATCTCGAAGACCCGGTCGACGCCGCCGATCATGGCCCGCTTGAGATCCAGCTCGAGCGCGATCCGCAGCTTCATCTCCTGGTCGAACGCGTTCAGGTGGGTCGAGAACGGCCGCGCCGCGGCACCGCCGTTGGTCAGTTGCAGCACCGGCGTCTCGACCTCGATGAAGTCGTGCGCGTCGAAGGTCGCCCGCAGTGACTTCAGTACGGCGGCCTTGTTCCGGACCATCTCCCGCGCCTCCGGGCGGACGATCAGGTCGACGTACCGCAGCCGGACCCGGGCCTCCTCGTTCAGCGGCCTGTGCTCGTTCGGGAGCGGGCGCAGCGTCTTGGCGGCCATCTGCCAGCCGGTCGCCTGCACGGACAGCTCACCGCGACGGCTGGTGATCACCTCGCCCTGGACGGACAGCAGGTCGCCGATGTCGACGAGTTGCTTGAACCGGGCCAGCCCCTCCGCACCGAGATCCGACAGCGAGAACATCACCTGGAGCTCGGTCCCGTCGCCCTCGCGCAGCCGGACGAAGCACAGCTTGCCGGTGTTGCGGAGGAAGATGACCCGGCCGGCCACCGACACCTGCTCGCCGGTCCGGGTGTCCGGCTCCAGTTCCTGTGCGTCGTACTTCGCCCGCAGGTCCTTCAGCAGGTGCGTCCGCGGCACCGAGATCGGGTACGGCTGCACGCCTTCGGCCAGCAGGCGGTCACGCTTCTCCCGGCGAACCCGCATCTGCTCGGGCAGGTCGTCCTGCCCGCTGTCGGGGTTCACCGGGTTCACGTGTGCGTCAGTCATGGCTAAAGGCTAGTGACTGACCGCCTCCACAACCGAATCCTTTGTTCGCACCAGGAGTACGGCGGCGATCGCGGCGGTCACCACACCGGTGATCCCGCAGGTCACGAAGGTCATCCGGGTCCCGAGTACCGCACCGAGCAGACCACCCAGGGGAAGCGCGATCAGACTGCAGCCCCGGACCGTGCCGCCCAGCGCTGCGACGACCCGTCCGCGGACGTGCTCGGCCGTCCGGGTGACGATCAGGGTGCTGCAGGCGGCGTTGAGCATGCCGCTGCCGGCTCCGACCGCCAGGCACCCGATGGCCAGCGTGACCACGTCATGCGACAGACCCATGAGCACACACGAACCGCCGATGGCGGCCATCCCGGCCAGCAAGGCCCGGGAGCGGGACGCAGCCGTCACCAAGCGACCACTGCCCCAGGCTCCGAGGATCGCTCCGGCTCCCTGGGCGGCCATCAGCCAGCCGTAGCCCGATGCGCCGAGTCCAACCTCGTCGGTGACCAGGAACACCTCGACGACGTTGACCGCCTCCCCCGTGAGCACGAAGACCCACAGGCACGTCACCAGGATCCGGAGCAGTGAGTCGCCGTACAGACTGCGCAGACCTGCCATCAGCGCACCGGGCTCCCGGACAGCTCCCGGCTCGGGACGGCGGCGGGTGGTGACCAGCCGGGCGACCAGGCCGAGGACAAGGAAGGTCAGGGCGTCGAGCAGGAGGGCACCACGGTCCCCCGACCAACCGACGAGCACCCCGCCGACGGCGGACCCGGCCAGGGTGGCGACGCCGATGAGCGCCTGGCTGGTACCGGTCGTCTTGCCGACCAGCTCGTCACCGACGATGCGTGGGATGAGTGCACCCCAGGCCGGTCCGGCCACGGCCTGGCCAACCTGCAGCACGCAGACCAGCGCCAGGGTCTCGGCCAAGCCGTGGCTGAAGGCCAGGCCGACTCCTGCGATCGCCTGAAGCAAGGACGCCCAGACCAGGACTGTGCGGGAGTCGTGCCCGTCCACGATCCGGCCCGCCAACGGGATCATCGCGACGGTCGGTACGGCGAACGCCAGCAGCAGGGCCGTGATCGCGCCGGGTCCGCCGTCGTGGGACACGCGCAGCATCAACGCGACCAGCGCCACCGAGTCACCCGCGTAGGACAGCGCGCGGGCCGGCAGCACCAGCCGGATGTCGGGGAAGGACCAGATCGAAGTCTGAAGTGATTGCTTCATAGTTGTGAAGCTACTGCTTCATATTCCGGATCGTCAAGGGATTGGCTACGCTGACCTCGTGGCCAAGAAGAAACCCGTGGTGATCACCGATCCGCGGGCGATCCGCGCCCTGGCGCACCCGGCCCGGCAGCGGGTCATGGACGAGCTCTACGACGGCAACGTGCTGACCGCGACCGAGTGTGCGGAGCTGGTCGGACTGACTCCGTCGGCGATGAGCTACCACCTGCGAGCGCTGGAGCGCTGGGGCATCATCGAGCGCGCCGAGGACTCCGGCGACGGCCGGGAGCGGCCCTGGCGGTCACGGGGTGCCAGCCTGATGATCTCGTCGCAGTCGAACAACGTGGGCCGGGTCGCCAGCCAGACGATCATGCGGACGACGGCGGACCGGGTCCTCGAGCAGTTCGAGCAGGTCGCCGCCGACGACCCCTGGGACGACGTCAGCTCGCTGAGCCGGTCCCGGCTGTGGCTCACCCATGAGGAGGCCACGCAGTTCGGGGAGGAGCTCAGGGACCTGGTCGACCGCTACAAGAAGGGCCGCGGCCCGGCCAACCATCCGGCCGGTAGCCGGATGATCAGCACCCTGCTGGCCGTCGTACCGACCGGGAAGCCGCCACAAGATAGCTGAACCGTTAGCTGCCTTCCCGCGTATCCAGAGGTACCTTCGAAAGAGAGGTTCTCTCCGCCGGCGGGTGGTCATATGGAGTCCTGGCTTTTGTGGTTGATCATCGCCGCCGTCCTCGGCACCGCCGAGTTGATGACGGCAACCCTTGATCTGCTCCTGCTCGCCGTCGCCGCGCTGGCCGCGGCCGGAGTCGCCGGTCTCGGGCTCCCGACCGGCCTGCAACTCCTCGCGTTCGCCGTCACGGCCGGCGCGATGATCACGCTGGTCCGGCCGGTCGCGCGACGGCACCTGAGATCGCACCCGCAGCTGCGGACCGGCGTCGCGGCGCTGATCGGGCGCGAGGCCGTGGTGCTGACCCCGTGCGGCCGCGATCCCGGCCGGGTCAAGATCGGCGGCGAGGAGTGGAGTGCCCGGTCGTACGACCCGGACCTGCTCATCCCCGCAGGCACCCGGGTGGATGTCTTCGCCATCGAGGGGGCCACCGCCCTCGTCCATCCTCAGGAGGATCCATGGCCGAACTGATCATCGGGCTGGTCGTCGCCCTGCTCGCCGTCGTCCTGGTCCTTCGGACCGTCCGGATCATCCCGCAGGCGCGGGCCAGCAACGTCGAGCGCCTCGGCCGCTACCTGCGCACGCTCGAACCCGGGCTGAACGTCGTGATCCCGTTCATCGACCGGCCCCGGCAGCTGATCGACCTGCGCGAGCAGGTGATCTCGTTCGAACCGCGGTCGGTGATCACCGAGGACAACCTGGTCGTCGACATCGACACGGTGCTGTACGTCCAGGTCACCGATCCGCGGGCGGCGGCGTACGAGATCGCCAACTACATCCAGGCGATCGAGCAGCTCACCGTCACGACGCTGCGAAACGTCATCGGCAGCCTGGACCTGGAGAAGGTGCTGACGTCGCGGGAGCACATCAACTCCACCCTGCGCGGCGTACTCGACGAGGCCTCCGGCAAGTGGGGCATCCGGGTGAACCGGGTCGAGCTGAAGGCGATCGACCCGCCGGCATCGATCAAGGAGTCGATGGAGAAGCAGATGCGGGCGGACCGCGAGAAGCGGGCCACGATCCTCACCGCCGAGGGCCAGCGCCAGTCCAGGATCCTGACCGCGGAGGGCGACCGGCAGGCCGCGATCCTGCGGGCCGAGGGTCAGGCCAAGGCGATCGACACGGTGTTCGAGGCGATCCACCGCAACGACCCGGACCCGAAGCTGCTCGCGTACCAGTACCTGCAGATGCTGCCCGAACTGGCCAAGGGCCCGGGCAACACGTTCTGGGTGATCCCGTCCGAGGTCACCTCCGCGCTACAGAACGTCACCAAGGCGTTCAACGGCTATCTTCCGGAGATTCCTCCCGACACCAACGGCCACAGCCCTGAGAATCCCCTGAAATAGTTGCCTCGTCCCGTAATCGGTTGACCCCGGATGTCACTATGGGTGCATGGGGGAACCGTTGCACGCGCTCGCGATCATGGTCCCGACGGGCGGGGTGGCGATCGTCGCGTACCTGGTGGTCGGCCTTGTCATCGGCGTCGAGAGCATGGGGGTTCCGTTACCCGGTGAGACGACGCTGATCGCGGCCGCGTTGCTGGCGTCGCAGGGCAACCTGCATCTCGAGTTCGTCATCGCGGCGGCGGCCACCGGCGCGATCGTCGGCGACTCCGTCGGGTACTACATCGGCCGGAAGGCGGGCCGGAGCCTGTTCGAGCGGCTCGGACGCCGGTTCCACCACTTCTCCGAGGACCGGATCGTCAAGGCCGAGAAGTACTTCCACAAGTACGGCGTCTGGACGGTCTTCTTCGGCCGGTTCGTGGCGCTGCTGCGGATCTTCGCGGGTCCGATGGCGGGCATGCTGCGGATGCCCTACCCCAAGTTCCTGGCCGCCAACGCGGCCGGCGGGATCGCCTGGGCGACCACGATCGGCATCGTCGCGTACAACATCGGCGACAACGCCGACAAGATCTTCGGCCAGTTGTCGGTCTGGGCCCTGGTCGTGCTCGCGCTCGGCGCGGTCGCGGCGTACACGTACTACCGGATCCGCCGCCGGCACCGGGAGACCGCCGCGGTGCGGGAGCCGGAGTCAGCGGACGTATAGCACCAGGTGCTGCGTGATCGTCCCGCTCATCGAGCGGCCGTACATCGTCGCGGCCGGCAGCACGAACCGGTAGGCGAAGGTCCCCGCCGAGCCCGCCCGGAACGCCAGCGACGTCTGGCCGTTGCGGATCGGCGTCGCCTTGACGCCGACCCACCGGCGCAGCACGCGGTTCCACACCTGCAGCGTCGCGGTCGAGCTCATGGCCGGCTTGATGGTCGCGAACGCGGTGACGGTCGACCCGCGCTTCTTGACCGTCAGCCCGCCGACGAACCCGGCCGACACGACCCGGACCACGTTGCGGACGTACGTCGGCCGGCTGTTCGACGTACTCGTGAGCAGACCGGGCTTGGTGTAGTTCGGGACCGAGACCGTGTACGGGCGGCTGCCACCGGTCGGAACCCCGATGTCGTAGTGCCCACCCGCCGTCGTCTTACCGCGGGCGACCGGGGTCCAGCGGCCACCGGGAATCACCTGCGTGAGTACGACGATCGGCACCCCGGCCGGCGTGGCCCGTCGCTGGGTGCACGGCGTCTCCGGCTCGCACGCCACCTGTTGCAGGATGACCCGGCCGCGGGCGCGGATCGGCAGGCTGAACTGGGCCAGTCCCGGCATCGCCGCGCTGATCGAGCTGGTCAGGCCGAGCACCTGCCCACCGAGCCGGGTGCTCCACTCGTTCTGCGTCCGGACCTGGAACACGTACGGCGGCTTGAGGCTGTTGATCACCTGGCGCGTCGACGTCGTCGCCGGACCGACCGGTCGCAACTGCTCACCGGGCTTGCCAACCATCGGCACGTACTTCTGGGTGCGCGGCCCCTTCACATCCAGCGGGTCGTCCGGAGTGAAGTCCTGCGGCACCACCGGCACCGTCCACTGCATCAGCGCGCCCGATCGGCCCGCCGGTGCCACCGTCGCCGCACTCGGCCCGACCGGCCCGTCGGTGTCGAAGACGGCAGAGCGGGCGAGCTTGCTGGTCACCCCACCCTGCGAGGTCCCGATGGCGACCGCCACCCGGTAGTTCCCGTCCGGCGGGAAGGCCGACGTCGGGATGTCCCAGCTGTTCGCTTCGCCCGCGCCGACGTACTTCACGTACGACGGGCTCTCGCTGAGCACACCCTCGATCGTGATCCGGTTCGGGGCGTTGTCGTCCTTCCAGCTGACCTGGACCGCGGTCCGGCCGTCACCGGACCAGCCGACCGCCACGTCGGTGGGAACCGGATCCGAGGAGCAGGCGGTCAGCACTGTTGTGCCACACACCACCGCCAGCGCCGCGGCGAGCATCCGCCGCACTCCGACCACCTCGTCTCAGCTGCCTCACAACCGACCGGGTGAACCATACCCAGACCAGTGTGCCGAGTCCGTAGCGTCGTTGCCGGATCGGTATGCCGGCAATCACGGCGTGGCGGTGCCGTGGACGGCGAGTGCGTGCTTGCGGAAGGCCCGGCGGGACAGCATCGGGACGACGGACCGGATCAGCCACGGGGTGTGGCTGACGATCTCGGCCACGACCTCCGGGTCGCCCTCGTACTGCATCATCCCCAGCACCAGAGGGAGCTCCGGCTTCGGGAGTCCCTTGACACCTTCCTCGCCGAGCTGCAGCCACTCCTCCTCCGTGACGTTGCGGGCCGCGATCGGCAGCAGGCGCTCCTCCTCCGCGTCCAGATGCTCGCAGAGACCGACGTAGAGCTCGTCCAGCAGCCGCGCGAGCTCGTCCCGCTCCGCCGGCCGTGCGGTGGAGCGCCACTGCGCACGCACCCGCTCGATGTCCTCCAGCACGGCCGCGACCCGCTCGTGCTGTGCCTCCATCAGGTGCACGATCGGCGCCAGCTCCTCCGGCACCCGCTCGAGCAGCTTCGGCCACAGCAGCCGGTCCTCGCCCGTGTGGTGGAGGTGCAGGACGCTGGTCAGGAACTCCAGATGCGCACAGATCGTGCCGGCCCGCCGGGTGTCACCGTCCTCGACTGCGCGAACCAGGCCGGGCGCGAGCCGGAACTCGCGCCGGAAGGCCGTGTGGACCACGATCATGTCGCGGGTGTCGACGAGTTCGGTCGGTTGTTCGGCTGCGGTCACGGCTGCCCTCCTGAGCGCGGATGCGGTACGAGTCCACTCTGCGCGCGGTGTCTTGCGGCTGAATTGCAGACGGCTTGCACCGCAGTGCGCCCTATTCTGCGAATCATGCAGGTCCGGGTGCTCGGCGGCATCGAGCTCGTGGTCGGCGGGTCGGTCGTCGACCTCGGCGGCCTCAAGCAGCGCGCGCTCCTGGCGATCCTGGTGACCGCCGACGGGTACGCCGTACCGGTGGATCGGCTGGTCGACCTGCTCTGGGGAGAGGAACCGCCGGCCAAGGCGATGACCTCTCTGCACGCCTACATCGCAAGGCTCCGGCGCCTGCTCGAACCTGTACGCGAGCCGCGTGCGCCCGCCCACGTGCTGGTCTCCCGGCCACCGGGGTACGCCTTGCTGCTCGACGGGATCGACGTCGATGCGCGGCAGTTCACCGCTCTGCTGGCCGAGGCGTCGCCTTTGATCACCGCCGATCCGGCCCAGGCGGAGACGCTTCTCCGGACCGCACTGGACCTCTGGCGGGGTGATGCCTTCGCCGACGTGGCCAGTACGACGCCTGCCATCCAAGCGGAAGCGGCTCGTCTCGAGGAGCTGCGGCTGACCGCCGTCGAGGATCTCTGGGCGACCCGGCTCGCGCTCGGTCAGCACCGCCTCGCCGCACCCGAGCTCGAGCATCTCGTCGAATCGCATCCGTTGCGCGAACGGCTGTGGGCACTGCTCGCGCTGGCGCTCTACCGGTCGGGACGGCAGGCCGATGCGCTGGATGCGTTGCGCCGGGCACGCCGCCGACTGGTCGACGAGGCCGGCCTCGACCCGGGGATCGGACTGCGCAACCTCGAGGAGGCGGTCCTGCGGCAATCCCCCGACCTGGACCTTCCGACCTCCGCCGACTCCGCCGCACTGCCGGGCAGGGGGGAGCAACTGCTCGAGGTACGGCGGGCGATGGACGAGGCGACTGCTGGAAGCGGCCGCGTTGTCCTGGTCAGCGGGGAGCCAGGTATCGGGAAGACGTCGTTGGCGCAAGCCGTGGCCACGGACGCGAAGGCGGCCGGCTTCCGGTGCGGTTGGGGCGGCTGGGAGCCCGATGCCAGTGCTCCGCTCTGGGGATGGCAGCAAGCTGCGGACCAGTTGTTCGGCGACACCGGCGTACTCCAGCTGTCCGGTCCGGCGCCGATCGACGCGGCGTCGTCGACCTTCCAGCTGGCCGGCACTGTGGTCGAGGCCTTGCGGTCCGGCCCCGCATCGCTGCTCGTGCTGGACGACATGCACTGGGCCGATGCGGACAGCCTGCGTCTGCTGCGCCGGATCGCCGCCACGCTGGCCGACGTACCGGTCCTGCTGGTGGTCACCTGCCGGGATGCGGACGCTGACATCAGTACGGCGGTGGCCGAGGTCCTGGCTGCCCTGGCCCGGCTCGATCCCGTACGGATTGAACTCGCGGGTCTCGACGAGGACGCGATCAGAGCACATGTGTCGCTCAACACCGGTGTCGACGTCGACCGCCAGGTCGCCGCGGCGATCCGGAGCCGGACGGACGGAAACCCCTTCTACATCAACGAATTCGTCCGCCTGCTGGCCAATGCCGGCGACCTGACCGACCCAGCCGCGCCGTCCTGGCAAGAGGTGCCCGGTGGGGTCCGCGACGTGGTCCGGCAGCGGTTGACCCAGCTGCCGGACGAGACCGGCGACATCCTCGCGGCTGCGGCGGTCCTGGGTCGATCTTTCGACCTCGACGTGGTCGCGGCCGCTGCGGGCGTAACGGCCGAGGCCGTCGATGACTCCGTCGAGGCCGCGCTGCGCTGTGGCCTGCTCGAGGAGGAGACACCGAGCCGCTACCGGTTCACGCATGCGCTCGTACGGGACGCGATCTATCGCTCGCTGCCCGCCCCCGCTCGCGCCCGGGCGCACGCACGAGCCGCGCAGGCCTTGGAACGGCAGCGCATCGGCCATCTCGAACCCCACACGGCACAACTGGCCGAGCACTACCGGCTCGCTGGATCCGTGCATGCCCGATCGGCCTGGACGTTTGCGAACCGGGGCGCTCGCCGGGCCGCCGAGCGCTCCGCGCACGACGAGGCACTGCGGCTGTTCCGGATGGCGGCCGAGCTGCAGGACCGGGATCCGATGGCGACCGCTGAAGAGCGGGAGGCGGTGCTGACCGGTCTCGGCCGGGCCCAGCACTGGATGGCGCGTCCGGTCGAGGCATGGGTCTCGCTCGCCGACGCGGCGCGCTCCGCACTGGCCCGCGGCGACGCCGTTGCGGCCGCTCATGCGCTGCTCGTGATCAGCGAACGCAACATCTGGACGTGGCGTGACTACGCCGCGCCGGACCAGGTGGCGATCCAGCTGTGGGACCAGGTCCTGGCCGCGCTGCCGGCCTCGGAGACGCTGCTCCGGGCACACGTCCAGGCCACCCTGGCCGTCGAACTCCTGTACCAGCCGGAGTCCGCGGACCGTGCGACGTCACTCGCGACCGATGCCTTGCTGACGACCAGGCAGGCCGGCTCACCACAACAGCTGCTCCCCGTCCTCCAACTGACCCACTTGGCCATGGAACGGCCCGACCTGCTCGACCGCAGGGCCGCGATCGCCGACGAACTCGTGATCCTGGCCGGCCGGCACGACGACGTCTCCGGACTCGCCGCCGCGCTCTGTATGCGGGCCGTCGACCGGGCCGAGCGCGGCGCCTGGGAGCAGGCAGTCGCCGACATGCACCGCGCCGAGCGGATCGCCGCACAGCACCAGTTCGTCCCGGTCCTGCTGGTCGCCGGCTCGGCGCTCGCGCTCGAACGGCAGGCGGTCGGCGACTTCGCCGCCGCGGAGACGGCGCTGGAGCGCATCGTGATGCTGCAGTCGACGGTCTCAATGGCGCCGTTGGCTCTCGGCATCGGCCAGCTCGCCACCATGCGCATGATCCAAGGCCGGCTGGCAGAGCTGGAACCGGCGCTGCGCGAGGCCGCGCTGCACCAGCTGGTCCTGCGCGACCTGCATGCGCTGGCGTTGATCGCGTGCTCCCGGACCGACGAGGCCAGGATCATGCTCGGCGACTGGGCGGAGCAGCGCCCACTGCTCCGGGACTTCCTGTGGATCGGCATGACCGGGATCCGGGCCAGGGTCTGGATCGAGTTCGGCGACCAGCGCGCGATCGCGGACCTGCGCGACCAGTTGACGCCGTACGCCGATCGGCTGGCGGTCGGGGGCATGGGCGCGTTCTTCCTCGGCAGCGTCCGTCACACGCTCGGCCACCTTGCCCTCGCCGCCGGGGACCGCGCCGCCGCGCGTGAACTGCTCCGCGCCGCGCTGGACACTCACCGGCGCCTGGGCCTCGAGGCTCACGCCGCGGCCACCGCGGCACTGCTGCGCCAAGCTGAGCAATAGCTCCAACGTCGTTGCCGGATCGGTACGCCGGACCTACCGTGAAGGAGCCACAAGGGGGGAAACCAGCATGGCATTCATCGACACACCGTCCGACCGTGACTTCTTCGAGAGCAACCGGGCTCCGGCAGGTCACATACCGAACTTCGTCACCACGTTCGCGGCCCGGCCGGCCGTGTACGACGCGTGGAAAAAGCTCAACGGCGCGATCAAGGAATCCATGGACCTGCGCCGCTACGAGTTGGCCACGCTGGCCGCCGCGACCGCGCTGAAGTCGAGCTACTGCAGCCTCGCGCACGGTCAGGTGCTGGCCGACAAGTTCTACACGTCCGAGGAGGTCGCGGCGCTGGTCGACGAGCCGCCGGCCGACCCGGTCGACCGCGCCGTGATGGCCTTCGCGCGCAAGGTCGCGCTGGCCGCCGACACCATCACCCAGGCGGACGTGGACGAACTGAAGGCCGTCGGACTGACCGACTCCGACGTCCTCGACGTCGTCCTCGCCGCGGCTGCCCGATGCTTCTTCTCCAAGACCCTCGCAGCAACCGGCACCCCACCCGACGCCGCGTTCAACTCGCTCCCCGACCTCCTCCGCAAGGCCCTGACCGTCGGAGGAGGTGTGCAGCTCGACAGGTAGTGCACCTGCGAGACGCCGTATACCGGGCGCGAGTGCGCTCGGGTGCACTACGACTGACCGGCACACCTCCTGTCCAGCTGCACGCCCTACTCGGGCTGATTGCCCGGGGAACCACCGAGGTGGAAGTTGCTGGTGACGCCGGTGTACATGAGGTGGGTGACCAGGCCCTGTGCGGCATGCGGCAGGTTGTGGCAGTGGTCCATCCAGATGCCCGGATTGTCGGCGACGAACGCGACCTCGTAGGTCTCGTCGTCCTCGACGTTCAGTGAGTCCGTCCACCACGGGCTGCCGGTCGCGGCCGTGCCGTTGCGACTCAGTACGACCACGTGGTGGCCGTGCAGGTGCATCGGATGGACCTGGCCGGACGTGTTCTTGATCGTCATCCGAACGACGTCGCCCTCGGACACCACGAACATCGGCACGTCCGGGAACTGGTGCCCGTTGATCGTCCACCACAGCCCGGGCTTGCCGTCGAAGAACCCGGGCCGGCGGCCGATGGTGTACTGGAAGTTCCGGTCGGCCTTCGCCGGATCGAACTCGAGCCGCTTCGGCGAGCCGTAACTCAACAGGTCGACCCGGTCACGCGGTTCGGTACCGGTCGGCGCGTTGCCGTCACCGATCACCAGCGTGGTCGGCCCACCACCCAGGCCGATCCGCACGGCTGATCCCTGCGGCATCGTCACTTGCAGATCGATCCGTCCACCCGCGGTGACGAGCACGGTCTTGTTGCTCACCTCGGTCGGCGCGTTCACGTCGGTCCCGTCGACCGCCACCACCCGGTACGGCGCTCCGTCGACCCAGGCAGCCATCGGCCCGTTGTCCGTGTTGATGAGTCGCACCCGGACCGTCGATCCCGGTGCCGCCACCCGGCGTTCGCCGTACCCGCCGTTGACTGTCCGGATCTTGTCGTACGTGTGCACGGCCGCGATCACGTCGGTCGGGCTCGGTTGCACGATCAGTACGCCGTACAGGCCCTTCTTCACCTGTTCGTGGGAGACCTGGTGCGAGTGGTACCAGTACGTGCCGGCGTCCTTCGCGACGAAGCGATAGACGAACGACTGGCCCGGGCCGACCGCGTCCTGGGTGACGCCCGCGACGCCGTCCTCGGCCGCCGGTACGTCGACGCCGTGCCAGTGCAGGGTGATTCCCTCGGGAATCGACTCGTTGTGCAGGGTCACCTGGATCAGATCGCCTTGTTTTGCGACGATCTGCGGGCCGGGAGACGTGTGGTTCAACGTGTAGCCGTCCACCGACCCGCGCCCGGGGATCTCGAACTTCTCCTTGCGGGCGGTCAGCTCCACCGCCACGTCAGGCGTTCCCTCGGCCGGCCCCTTCAGCGCGCTGACGTCCTGGCCGTGATGGGCATGGACCATGGGGCCGCCACCGTAGTCGGCGTACCCCATGGTCATCGGGGAGAGGTCGTTCGGAATCAGGCTCCGCTGCCAGAAGAAGGCCAGCGGCGCCAGTACGACCAGTGTCGCGGCGACAGCGATCAGCAACCGGCGCCGCTCGGCCAGCTTTGTTGCCAAAGGCATCTAGACGGTGGTCGTCGAGCCCGGGGAGTCAACTCCCGAGTCCGCCGCAGTCTCAGCGGCCGGCACCCGCGCGGCGGCGGCTCGCCGGGACGCGATAGCGGCAACCGCGAGCAGCGCGAACGCGTTCAGGCCATGCAGCGCGCCGAGCGCGGGCGCTCCGAACGACAGGAACGCCAGCGTGATCTGCAGCGCGACCAGGCCGACCACGTAGAGCGCCCACCTGACTCCGCCCTTGACCTTCGCGAAGAACGACACGATCAGCAGCAACAGCGCGAGGATCGGAATCACCATCATCCCGAACTGGCCGTGCAGAATGTGCCCGGTGTTGCCGTCGTAGTTCTTGTCGATGACCAGGCCGTCGTCCATGTCACTGATCGCCGTGAACCAGCCCAGCGCGATGAACATCGCCTGCAGTACGACGCCGATGGCAACGAGACCGGCCAGTACCCGATAAACAGACCTCATAGCTCTCCCCCAACCCCGGTTTCCCCTGAGCACATGGTGATCCCGGTCACCACAACGACACAAGGGCTCCTGCCCGATCAGGCAACTATTGGTTGTTCCGGGCAAACGCGTGCTGCAGGCCGTGCAGGGTGAGCAACGGTTCGTGACGAATCTCGGTGGTCAGTTCGCCCGCAAGTAAAGGGGCGAGGGCACCGGTGAGAACCACCGGGGTCGAGGAATCAAGCGACTGCTCGGTACGGATCCGGCCCACCAGACCGTCGACCAGCGCCGCGAAACCGTGGATCGCCCCCGACTGAAGGGCTTCGACGGTGTTCTTCGCGACGACTGCGCGTGGTCGGACGAGTTCGACCCGGCGCAACTGGGCCGCGGCCAGGCCGAGCGCGTCGGTCGCGGTTTCGATGCCTGGGGCAATCACTCCGCCGATGAACGCGCCGGCCGGGTTGACCACGTCGATGGTGGTCGCCGTACCGACGTCGACGACCAGGCAGGGTGCGCCGTACTGATTGACCGCGGCAAGTGCGTTCGCGATCCGGTCGGTGCCGACCTCGCGCGGGTTGTCGACCAGCACCGGCAGCCCGGTCTTCACGCCCGGCTCGACCACCACCCCCGGCACGTGCGGGTAGTACCGCGCGACCACATCACGGAGCTCGTGCAACACATGCGGCACGGCGGAACACACAGCGATACCGGACACGGGAGACTCCCCGGTCAGCAGTCCCTGCAGCAGGACCGCCCACTCGTCGGCCGTACGCCGGGGATCGGTGCCGACCCACCAGTGTCGCTTGACCGTGCCGTCGAGCACCAGGCCGACCAGCGTCCTGGTGTTTTCGACGGCGACGGCGAGGAGCATCAGGATTCCCGCAGATCCAGCCCGATGTCGAGCACCGGCGCCGAGTGCGTCAGTGCGCCGACCGCGAAGTAGTCGACCCCGGTCTCGGCCACCGCCCGGGCCTGATCCAGCGTGAGTCCGCCGGAGGCCTCCAGCCGCGCTCGGCCGGCCACCTTCTCGACCGCCTCCCGCAACTGCGGGACCTCCATGTTGTCGAGCAGGATGAGCTCGGCACCGGACTCGACCGCGATCAGCGCGTCGTCGACCGAGTCCACCTCGACCTCGACCGCGAGGTCCGGGTAAGCCTTGCGGACCAGACGGAACGCCTCCGCCACGCCGCCGGCGGCGACGACGTGGTTGTCCTTGATCAGCGCCGCGTCGGACAGGCCCATCCGGTGGTTCTTGCCGCCACCGCAGCGCACGGCGTACTTCTCCAGCGACCGCAGCAGCGGCATGGTCTTGCGGGTGTCGCGGATGACCACACCCGTCCCCTCGACGGCGTCGACCCATCGGCGGGTGAGGGTCGCGACGCCGGACAGGTGGCACAGCAGGTTGAGCGTCGTCCGCTCAGCGGTCAGCAACTGGCGCGTCTTGCCACGGATCGTCATCAGTACGTCGCCCTTGCGCACCGACGCTCCGTCACGAACCGAGTACTCGAGCTCGATTTCTTCCGGAGCGGCCACCTGCCGGAGCACCAGTTCGGCGACCTCCAGGCCGGCGACCACGCCGTCGGCGCGTGCGACGAGTTCGGCCACCGAGATCTGGTCCGGGTCGACGGTCGCGACCGTGGTGACGTCGGCGCCACCGGCCAGGTCTTCCTCGATGGTGGCGCGCACCAGGTCACCGACCCACTGCCGGTCGACGGCTTCATCCATGGTGAGCATTCTCCTTGGTGTCGTGCGGGACGAACGTCGTACGTGGTCTCGCGGTATCGCCCTCGGACGGGAGGGTCAGGTCCAGACTGCCCGACCAGTTCCGGTCGTCGCGATCGGGGTGGTCCTCGCGCCAGTGTGAGCCGCGGCTCTCCTCGCGCACGGTGGCCGCGGCGATCAGCGCGGACGCCACCGTAACCAGGTTGGTCGCCTCCCATCCCGGCGTGCCGGGCTCGCCGGCCGGCTGCTCGATCAGCTTGCCGAGGGTCGCACCGGCCTCCGCCAGGCCGCGCGCACTGCGGATGACACCGGCACCGACGGTCATCACCCGCTGCACCTCGTCGACTACGTCCGCGTCGACCAGACCGGGGACGCGGATGTCGGCCACCGGCTCACGCAGGGGCGGGAGGCCGTCGGCAAGGTGAGCGGCAATCCGGCGAGCGAAGACAAGCCCTTCGAGCAGAGAGTTCGAGGCCAGCCGGTTGGCGCCGTGGACACCCGTGCACGCGACCTCACCGCACGCGTACAGCCCGGGCATCGAGGTCTGGCCGTCCAGGTCGGTCCACACCCCACCGGACGAGTAGTGACAGGCCGGCGCGACCGGGATCAGCTCCCGCACCGGGTCGATGCCGTGCGAGCGACAGGACGCCAGGATGGTCGGGAATCGGACCCGCCATTTCTCGTCGCCGAAGTGGCGCGCGTCCACGTAAACATGATCCTTGCCGGTGGCAAGCATCTGCCGCATGATCGCCTTCGCCACGATGTCGCGCGGGGCGAGGTCGGCCAGCTCGTGCTGCCCCTGCATGAACCGGTTGCCCTCGTGGTCGACCAGGAACGCCCCCTCGCCGCGGACCGCCTCGGACACCAACGGCTGCTGGCCCTTCGCGCTCTTGCCCAACCAGAGCACGGTCGGGTGGAACTGCACGAACTCGAGGTCACGCACTTTGGCGCCGGCCCGCAACGCCAGCGCCATGCCGTCGCCGGTGGACACGCTGGGGTTGGTGGTGGCGGCGTACAACTGGCCGATACCGCCCGAGGCCAGGATCACCACTCGGCTGCGGATCGCGCCGACGCCGTCCAGTTGACCCTCCCCCATCACGTGCAGGGTGACGCCGGCGACGCCTCCGTCGGCGGCGGTCAGCAGGTCGATGACGAGGGCGTGCTCGATCAGGCGGATGTCGTCGGCCCGCTTCACCGCGGCGACCAGCGCCCGCTCGATCTCCGCGCCGGTCGCGTCGCCGCCGGCGTGCGCGATGCGGTTGCGGTGATGCCCGCCCTCCCGCGTCAGCGACAGATCTCCGTCGGCCAGCGTGTCGAACCGCGCGCCCAGCTCGATCAGGTCCCGTACCGCATCCGGTCCCTCGGTCACCAGCGCCCGTACGGCGTCCGGATCGCACAGGCCGGCGCCCGCGACCAGGGTGTCCTGCAGATGGTCCTCGGGCGAATCCTCCGGGCTGAGCGCGGCCGCGATGCCGCCCTGGGCCCACTGGGTCGAGCCGGAGGCGACGACATCCTTCGTCACCACCAGAACAGTGCCGAGCTCACGGGCTTTCAGTGCAGCTGTCAGTCCGGCGATGCCAGAGCCGATCACCACCACGTCGACGGTGTCGGTCCAACCAGGCTCGGGCGCACACAACCGTTGCGGGACAGCAGGACCGGTCACGGGGCCTCCCGCCCTGGACTGAGGAGCGGAGGGAGCGAAGCGACTGGAGTGACGAGGGAAGGGCGGGAGTCAAAGCCCCGTGACCCCGCCGGCGCCGGAGGCGCGGCAATGTGCACCGTCATCCGGCGACCGTATCAATCGATTTCACCTGAGCGTGATGGAAATGTTGTCAATGAGACGAGTCATACCGACGCGGGCGGCGATCAGCATCCGGGCCTCGCCGGGACCGATGACTGGGCCGAGATCCGGCGCGCGCAGGGCGAGATAGTCGATCTTCACCGACGGCACCGCCTCCAGTTCGGCCTGGGCGGCGGCCATCACGGCGTCCGGTCCGTTCATGCCGGCCTTCGCGCCTGCGGTCAGCGCGCGGTACAGGACCAGCGCTTCGTCACGCTCGGTCTCGTCGAGGTAGCGGTTGCGTGAGGACAACGCGAGACCGTCGGGCTCACGCACGGTCGGCACCGGCACGATGTCGACGTCCCAGTCGAGATCGCACACCATCTCGCGGATCAGCGTGAGCTGCTGGTAGTCCTTCTCGCCGAACAACGCCAGGTCGGGCGCGGTCAGGTGCAGCATCTTCGCCACCACCGTGAGTACGCCGGCGAAGTGGCCCGGCCGGACCATGCCCTCGAGTTCATCGGCCAGTGGGCCGGGATGCACCGTGATGGACGGCTCGTTCGGATACAGCTCGTCGCGGGACGGGTTGAAGACCAGGTCGACGCCTTCGTTCTTGGCGACCGCCAGGTCGCTGGCCAGCGTGCGCGGATAACGGTCGAAGTCCTCCGCGGGCCCGAACTGCAACGGGTTCACGAAGATGGTCAGCACCACACTGCCCTCGGGCCCGACCCGCTCGCGCGCCTCGGCCAGGAGCGCCGCGTGCCCCTCGTGCAGGGCGCCCATCGTCATCACCACCGCCCGGGGCCGGACCGCCGCTGCCGCCCGCAGTTCGGCCTTCGTCTGGGTGAGTCTCATCGCGGTGCCTCCCCTGTCCGATACCGCTCCGGGTCGCCGCCCCGGTTCCCCTTCAGCACCTCGTAGAACCCGGCCGCCACCTCCGGCGACAGCCGTCCGTCC
Source organism: Kribbella pittospori (assembly GCF_004331465.1). Classification (GTDB taxonomy): domain Bacteria; phylum Actinomycetota; class Actinomycetes; order Propionibacteriales; family Kribbellaceae; genus Kribbella; species Kribbella pittospori. The sequence continues at coordinate 255,377 of NZ_SJKB01000007.1, read as the reverse complement.
GCCGCCGCCAGTTCGACCGTCGCCCGGGCCAGTTCGGCGTACGTGCGCGCCGTCCGGTCCGGCAGTACGGCCAGATGTGCTGCCACCGTGTCGATGTCGCCCCGCGCGATCGGCCCGGTGAGCGCATGATGACCGGATCGCAGCGTGTTGTCGAGGGTTGCGGTCACCAGTGGCCGAAGCGTTGCGGCCGGATCTGCCACGCCTGCTTCCCGCAGTACGTCGAGGGCCTGGGTCAGCAACGTTGTCAGGTGGTTCGCGCCGTGCACGAGACCCGCGTGGTACAGCGCGCGGCTCTCCTCCGCCACCCACTGCACCTGCGCGCCGAGCAGCTTCACCAACCGCTCGACCATCGGCCGGGCCGCGTCGGGAGCGGTCGCCGTGAACAGCACGTCGTCCAGGCTGACCGGGTCGTCCCCGGTGAACGTCATCGGGGGATGCAGCGACACCGGAGTCGCCGGCAGACCCTGCAGTGGCGCGAGCCCGTGCGTACCGGACAGATGTACGACGTACTGATCGCTGGTCAACGGCAGTCCGGCGGCCACTTCGCGGATGAGGTCGTCGGGTACGGCGACCAGGACCACGTCGGCGCGTTCGGTGACCTCACCGGGAGTCAGCACCGGTACATGCGGAAGAAGCCGGGCGGCGCGTTCGCGTGACGCGCTCGACCGTGCGGTGACGCCGACCAGGGGATGTCCGGCGGCCGCCAAGGCTGCTCCCACGGCGGTCCCGGCCCGGCCGGCTCCGACCAAGCCGATCCGTTCCATCTTCACTCTTTTCGTTCCAGTCCCGCGGTGGGGTACCAGACGATCCACTGGTCAGCCTAGGTGATGAGAGCATGGCGTGGTGAGCGATGACTGGGCTGCGCGGAGGGGATTGTCCGCGATTCTGATCACAGTCCCCGAGTTGGCGGCGTACACCGATCGCTGGCGTTCGGTGTCCCGTTCGACCGCACGGCCGCACGTGCCGCTGACCGAGCTGATCCCGCCGCATGTCACCGTGCTGGTCCCGTGGGTCGCCGATCCCACCGACGCCGACGAGAAGCGGCTGAGGGCTGCATTGGCGAAGGTCGGGCCGTTCGAGCTGAGCTTCCCGACGGCGGGCCAGTTCCCGAACGGAACGGCGTGGCTGCGGCCGGAGCCCTTCGACACCGTGCGTTCACTGTTGCTGTCCGTGTTCGAGGCGTTCCCCGAGTGCCCGCCGTACGGCGGTGAGTTCCCGGAGCCGCATCCGCACCTCACCATCTCGTCGTCCACGCAGGGCGGCCCGGCCGTCGTCGCCGAGGCCCAGGCCGCGCTGGCCGAGAACGCTCCGCCGGTCGTGCAGCTCACCGAGGTCGGGCTGTGGCGGGAGGGCTCGGACGGCGTGTGGCGCCAGTTCGGTGCGGTCCCGCTGGGTGCATGACGACGTTCCGGGAATGCTGGCAGGCGGCGCTCTACGGACCGGACGGGTTCTACAGGCGCGAGCGACCGGCTGCCCACTTCCGTACGTCGGTGCACGCCTCCGAGCTCTTCGGACAGGCGATCGCCCGCCTCGCTCGCGCGGTCGGAGCCGACGAGGTCGTCGACATCGGCGCGGGCTCCGGCGAACTGGGCAAGGTCCTCCGCGCCGAAGGCCTCTCCGTCCTGGACATCGAACTCGACGACGAACTGCCGGCGTCCCTGACCGGTCTGGTCATCGCCAACGAATGGCTGGACAACATCCCCTGCGACGTCGCCGAACTCGACGAGAACGGCGTACCTCGCTATCTCCTTGCCGACCTGACTCCCGGCAATGTTGTCGACGGCAACGATCTCGCCTGGCTGCAGACCTGGTGGCCCCTGCACGAACCAGGCGACCGCGCCGAGATCGGCACCGCCCGCGACCAGGCCTGGGCAGACGTCGTACACCGTCTCACCGACGGCTCAGTCGCCGTGGCCATCGACTACGGCCATCTCCGCGCCGGCCGCCCGCCCTACGGCACCGTGACCGGCTTCCGCGACGGCCGCGAGTGCGACCCGTTGCTGGACGGCTCCTGCGACGTGACAGCCCACGTGGCGTTGGACTCGCTCGGAGGCTCCCTGCTGCTCCAGAGAGACGCCCTGCGAGCCCTCGGAGTGAGTGCGACCCGTCCAAGCTTGGACCTGGCTCAGACGGACCCGCTGCGCTACTTGTCCGAGCTGTCGTCAGCCGGCGAGGCCGCCGAACTGCAGGACCCCTCCGGACTCGGTGGCTTCGGCTGGGTCTGGACCGCAAACGGCGAAGACACCGTACGCCGCGCCTCCCGCGCCCTGTCGGCCTGATCCTGGAGCAGTGCGGCCGCTTCGGACTGGTCGCGGTGGAGGGCTACGGCGTCGGTGGGGCCGAGCGGGGTGTCTACGTGGACGTTGGCGAGGCCTAGACGGCGCTGGAGGGGGCCCTGTTGCAGGCGGACGGACTGGGTCTTGTGGTGCAGGACGATCGACGTACGGCGGCTGACCCAGCCTCGGACCGTGACGAGCACCTGGTCGTCGGCGCCGTACGCGAGGTAGCGCCAGCCGATCGGGCGCAGCCACTTGGCGCGCTCCGGGGCGCGGTGCATCTCCATGCGAGACAGGTCGAAGCCAGGCAGGACCCGTGCGAGTACGCCGGCCACCTCGACCCGCTCGCCGACCGGCAGGAGTTGCGCGCCCTCGTGGTCGTTGTCGCCCTCGTCCTTGTTGCCCGCCACACCGGCGATGTCCAGCTCCACGCGGGACCAGCCCAGCAGACGCCAGATGAGCGGCTCGGTGATCAGCAACCCCTGCACCCGGCCGGGCGGCACGGTCTGCCGCTGGACGTCGAACAGGCCGCGCTTGGTGCGCAGACCGTGGTCGCTCTCCGAGAGGGTGAAGCCGTGGTTGCCGACGACCTGCTTCCAGATCGGCTGCACCACACCGAGGAGCAGCGGCAGACCGGCGAACAGACCGATGTGGAAGTTCAGCACGGTCGCTGCGGCGATCAACCAGACCAGACCACCCGCGCTGGCGAGGACAGTGGACGACAGCAGGGTCGCACCGAGCAGGCGGCCGGTCGGGACCACCAGCAACGGCTTCAACTCGACCTGGTCGGTCTGCTGCTCGGCGACCTGCTGGCCCTTGGCTCTGACCAGCAGTGTGGTGCGCAGCCGGCCGGCCTCCTCGTACGTGAAGTAGCTGAGCTTGCCGTCGCTCTTGCCGCCGCCGGCGACGTCCATCCGCAGCTCCGCCATCCCGAACAGGCGGGCGACGAACGGCTGCGCCACGTCGATCGCCTGGATCCGGTCGAACCGGATGATCCGGGTACGCCGGAACAGGAACCCACTGTCGACCCGGATCGCATCATCGGTCAGCTGCCACTTGGTGAACCACCAGGACAGTGCGCCCAGCAGGATGCCACCGACCAGCACCGCGGCCAGTCCGATGCCCGCGATGGTCAGATTGCTCCGCAGACCCTCGTTGTTGACCAGGGCGAAGGCCGCGACGACGAAGTACCCCCAGCCCTTCACGAACGGCGTGAGCGGGTGGAGGCGGGCGCCGGTCTGCTCAGTCACCGGCGGACGCACCGCCGCTGTCTGTTGCCCGGGCGGCCCGGGCGTCGGCTCGGTCACAGGCCCCACGCCTGGGCCTGGCCGAGCGCCGAGAGACGGTCACGCAGCCGACCGGCCTCGTCCGGATGCAGACCGGGGATCTTGGCGTCCGTCGCCGGCGTGGCCGTGTGCAGCTCGACCGTGGCGATCCCGTACGCCCGCTCCAGCGGTCCCGCGGCCACGTCCACGAACTGCATCCGTCCGTACGGGACCACCACCAGCTCGCGGAACATGATCCCGTGGCTGACCAGCAGTTCGTCCTCGCGCTCGGCGTACTTCCAGGACCGCTGGTTGCGCCCGATCAGGACCCACGCCCAGACGAACCCGGCCGCCGCCATCTGCAGCGCGAGGACGCCGTACAGCCAGCCCACGGTCATCCCGAGCACGATCAGCAGCACGATCCCGGCTACGCCGGCGGTGATCCCCGCGTTCAGCCGGCGGACCGCGGCCAGCTTCGGCGAGACCGGCGTCCAGCTGACATCCGAGGGTGCGAAGAGGTCATCCACACACCCAGCCTGTCACGATAGGGGCATGAGTACGGAAAGAGTGGTAGGAATCGGTGCCGGGGCGGCCGGATTCGACCCTGCGTACGAGCGGGGCGGGACCGGGACCGGCTCGGAGCTGGCGACCACCGACATGGTGCTCAACATCGGTCCGCAGCACCCCGCGACGCACGGCGTACTGCGGCTGCGGCTGACCCTGGACGGCGAGCGGATCGTCGGCTGCGAGCCGATCATCGGCTACATGCACCGCGGCGCGGAGAAGCTGTTCGAGGTGCGCGACTACCGGCAGATCATCGTGCTGGCGAACCGGCACGACTGGCTGTCCGCGTTCGCCAACGAGCTCGGCGTCGTCTTCGCGGTCGAGCGGATGATGGGCCTGGAGGTGCCGATCCGCGCGGTCTGGCTGCGTACCCTGCTGGCCGAGCTGAACCGGATCCTGAACCACCTGATGTTCCTCGGCTCGTACCCGCTCGAGCTCGGCGCGATCACCCCGGTCTTCTACGCGTTCCGCGAGCGGGAGACGCTGCAGGCGGTGATGGAGGAGCTGTCCGGCGGCCGGATGCACTACATGTTCAACCGCGTCGGCGGGCTCAAGGAGGACCTCCCGTACGGCTGGCTCGGCCGCGCGTCGGCCGCCTCGGTCGCGGTCCGCAAGCGGCTGCCCGACATCGAGGACCTCATCCTCGGCAACGAGATCTTCCGCGCCCGCACCGTCGGCGTCGGCAAACTCGCGCCCGAACTGATCGCGCAGTACGGCGTCTCCGGCCCGATCGCCCGCGCCTCCGGGGTCGACGCCGACCTCCGCCGCGACGAGCCCTACCTCGGGTACGACGAACTCCTGCAGGACGGCGTACTCCGGGTCGTCACCCGGCCGGAGGGCGACTGCTTCGCGCGGTTCTCGGTCCTGCTGGAGCAGGTGAAGGTGTCGCTGGACCTGGTCGACGCCTGCATCGACAAGCTGTCGTCGATGCCCGCCGGGCCGGTCAACGTGCGGCTACCGAAGATCCTGAAGGTGCCGGAGGGCCAGACCTACGCCTGGACCGAGAGCCCGCTCGGCATCAACGGCTACTACCTGGTCTCCCGCGGCGACAAGACGCCGTGGCGGCTCAAGCTGCGCTCGGCCAGCTTCAACAACATCTCCGCCCTGCCCGCGCTGCTCCCCGGCACCGTGATCCCCGACATGATCGCCATCCTCGGCAGCATGTTCTTCGTCGTCGGCGACATCGACAAGTAGCTCAGTGGACGGCGGTCTGAGCGATCAGCTCGAGGAGCGGGTCGGCGAGGGCTGCGGAGACGGCGAAGGTGCCGCGGGACTCGGGGGCGTGCTGTGAGCCGTCGAGGTCGAGGACCGTGACGCCGGCCTCACGGCAGATGGAGACGCCGGCCATCGTGTCCCAGGGCTTGTTGGAGAACATGATCGTCGCGTCGAAGTGACCGGCCGCGGTCCAGGTCAGCGCGGTGGCCGCCGTACCGATCATCCGGATCCGCTGAGCTCGCGGGTACAGGAGCTGCGTCAGGGCGAGCCGCTCGGCGTTCACCCGGTCCGCGTCCGGGCCGACCCCATAGTCGCCCACGGCAACCAACGCCTCACTCAGGTCCGCGCACTCGCTACCGCCGATGGGCTTGCCGTTGCAGGTCGCACCGTGGCCCTCGGCCGCGGCGTACCTGGTCCCGAGCGCGGGATGGTCGATCACGCCCGCCACTGCCCGTCCCTCGTGGATCAGTCCGAGCGAGATCCCCCACAGCGGTACGCCGTGGATGAAGTTCACCGTCCCGTCGATCGGATCGAGCACCCATCGGGTCCCGTCCGTCGCGCCGCCTTCCTCCTCACCGAGTACGCCGATCTCCGGCGTCTCCCGCTCGAGAAAGGCACGCACCTCCCGCTCCACGGCGAAGTCCACCTCGGACGCCATGTCCCGATCGCCCTTGGATGTGAGCACCCCAGGCGCCCGGGAGTCGGTCACCACCCGGCCCCGATCGACGGCGGCTTCGGCAACCTTCAGCAGTTCAGCGAGATCCACACCCAGAACCTACGCGGGATCACCGGCTCCCCGCTCCTCCCGGTCCACCACCCGGTCGCTCAGGCGATTCCCGGTGCCCTCCGGCGACGCCGCCAGGCCGCCGCGGCAGCTGCCGCTCCGATCGCCAACGCCCCAGCACCCGCCGCCTGCCCGATCTTGATCGGACAGCCTGACGCGCACTGCGGGATCGGATACGGCTGGCCGGGATTCAGCTCGTGCGTCTCGCTGGCCGCGACGTACGCCTCGTTGGCCGGGAACGGCCAGCCCTCCGCGCTGAGCAGCCGGTACCAGTCCGCGTCCTCCCACGCCTTCCGCCGGCACGTCACGTTCACCGACGCCGACTCGAACGGCGGCGGGCCCAACTGCCCGATCGGCAGGTGATCCTCGTTGAAGACCGTGACGTGCCCGTTCGGATCGTTCATCGTCACCGCCGGATAGTTCGCATCCAGCCCCATGGCCATCCCCTCCCCACACCGAAGTATGGGCCGGGAGGTCCGCGTCAGGAAGCGGCCAGGCCTCGCAGCTTCAGATCCACGACGGTGGGGGCGTCGGCCTGGGAGTGTTTGTCGCCGGCGGCAACGACCGTGGCGACCTCCTGGTCGATCTTGTCCAGGCGCTGGTCGATCTTGTCCAACCGGCGCTGCATCAGGTCGACGAACTCGGCGTTCTCGACCACCCGCGCGCTGGTGATCCGGGAGTACTCCTGCGCCACCTGGGCGCGTTCGTCGGAATGGGCCAGCCGCTCGACCAGCAACTGATGGCGGAACAGCACCGAGGCGGCGATCGCGATCACGACGGCGCCCGCTGCGGCAGTCCGCAGAATCCAAGCATTCTGGGAGAAGAGCGCGACACTCACACCCAGGCAGACAACGATCAGCAGACCGTTGGCAACGGTGAGAACTGTGGTCCTGGTTCGACGGCGGCTACCCCTTGACCCCATGGACCGCCATGTTAGGGGGTCTCGTCCGGGTCCTCGGGAATACGACACGCGCGTTCGAGCAACAATCCGGCCGTGACGACCAGCACTGAGACCACCGCCGCGGCACCGGCCATGATCACTCGGTTGCGCGGCCCCGAAGCACTCACCGCGTCCAGGAAGCTTAACGCGAACCCTGCGTAAACCCCGGTGCACAACGCGCCGACGAAAGCGCTCGCCTTCGCGATCAGGAGCAGGAACACCGCGCGCGACGGTTCGATCCGTTCGCGCCGGACCTGGATCCGCTGATGGGTGTTGCGGGCCGCCATGAACAGCAGCGCGGCCAGGAACGTCCAGGCGATCAGAGTCAGCCAGGACACCGCGGGCGCGACCCCGCCGCTGGACTCGATCGCCTTGACCATGGTCACGCCGATCGCCGCCCCGAGGACGGCGATCGCGATCAGCAACCGGCGTGAGGTCGGCCGGACCGAGCCCGGGCGCGGCGGCTCTTTGCCGGGCGCCTGGTTGGGCTCTGGACCGCCGGATGCCACTACTGGAGCTCGATGTCGAGCTTGGTCACGCCCTCGGTGCCGACCTTCGCGAGCAGTTCGGCGACCGGGCCGTGCCCGGGCAGCACCGCGTCCCGCTCGATGTCGAGCCACGGCGCCAGAACGAACGCCCGCTCGTGCGCCCGCGGGTGCGGGATGGTCAGCTCCTCGGACTCGATCTCCTTGGTGCCGTACGTGATCAGGTCGACGTCCAGCGTGCGTGGTGCACCCGGAACGCTGCGCTCCCGGCCGAACGCCTGCTCGATCGCGTGCGCGCGGTCGAGCAACAGGTCCACGGCGAGCGTGCTGTCGGCGAGCAGTACGACGTTGAGGTACGGGCCGGACTCGTCGGGACCGCCGATCGGCTGGGTCTCGTAGACCGGGGAGACCTCGACCACCACGACGTCCGGGGTGTCTCGCAGCGCATCGACCGCGCCCTGCAGGTTCGCCTCACGGTCGCCGAGATTGCTCCCGAGCGACAGGATCACCTGGCGGATCGGCTTGAGGCCACCGCTCAGGGTGTCCGCGTCGATGACGTGGGGACTTGGGGTCTCAGTCACGAGGATTCTCCGGCTCTGCGCTGCACGGTCAGGACAACGTCGTCGAACGGCACCGTGATCGGCGCCGAGGGTTTGTGGATGGTCACCGCGGTCGCTGTCACCCGCCGGTCGGCGAGGCACAGGTCCGCGATGCGCTGGGCGAGGGTCTCGATCAGATCCACCGGGTCGGTCTCGATCGCCTGGTGCACCTGCTCGGCCACCAACCCGTAGTTCACGGTGTCGGCCAGGTCGTCGGAAGCCGCGGCGGGCCGGGTGTCCAGCTCCAGCCGGACGTCCACGACGAACTCCTGCCCGTCGGCCCGCTCGTGCTCGAACACCCCGTGGCGCCCGAAACCGCGGATGCCACGGATCTCGATCACATCAGGAGTCATCGCGGGAGAGCTCATCCACGTCCTCGCTTCGCTCCGGGCGCGGACGAGGCACGGTATGCGCTGTGCTCGATGGTGAACTCGCTTCGCTCGCTCACGGCGCCTCCTCCTGTCGGCCCCCAGACGACGACAGTACCGGTGAGGCATGGTGGATCCACAACCGCCAGCCGGAGGAAGTTTTGCGAAAGACGTTCGTGGCCAGCGCCTTACCGCCCGCGAACCCTTCCTCCGGGGCACCCTCACCCGACGACAGGACATTCTCCGTACACGTGACGTAGGCCACGTCTTCATCCACCCGGACCTGGACATCGGTGAGAAAGAACTGGATGTACGGCGTATTGGCGAAGATCATCGCCCAGGCGCGCATCATCTCGGCGTACCCGGAGATCGCCGCGTTGCCGGGATGGATGCAGACCGGATCGGGATCCGGCAGCCAGACCGCCGCCATCAGATCCAGGTCGCCGGCCTCGAACGCGTTGTAGAACGCGGTGTTCGCGTTCAGCACGACGTCCTCCACCGTCGCACCGCGCGCACCGTCTCCTCCTGCGCTCCGGCGCGGACCGCCCGGTCCGTCCGTCATACCGTTCCCCATCTCTTCGCCACCCGGACCGCGTCCGCGCTGGGCGCCACCGCGTGGGCCCGGACACACCAGGCTCCCGCAGCGGCGGCCAGGGCGGATACAGCCGCGCTCGCATCGTCTCGTCGTACGGCCGGTCTGGGTTCACCGGTCTGCTCGTCGGCGAGCAGCCTACCGAGGAACGCCTTCCGGGACGCACCGATCAGCAACGGCCGACCGAGTACGCCGAATTCCCGTAATCGGCGAAGAACTTCCCAGTTGTGGTCCGCGTTCTTCGCGAACCCGAGTCCGGGATCCAGTGCGACCCTGCCCAGATCCACGCCGGCGGACCGGATCGCGTCGACCCGCTGGCCGAGTTCCGCGATCACCTCGGCGACCACGTCGTCGTACTCCGCCTTGTTCTGCATGTCGATGGAGTGCCCACGCCAATGCATACAGACATACGGCGTACGACGCTCTGCCACCAGCGGAAGCATGTCCGGGTCGGCCTGGCCGCCGGATACGTCGTTGATCATCACCGCACCCGCGTCGAGGGCGAGGGCGGCGACTCCGGCCCGCATCGTGTCGACCGAGATCAGGGCGCCGTCGGCCGCGAGCGTCTCGATCACCGGCAGCACCCGGCGGATCTCCTCCTCGGGCGCGGGCCGCTCGGCACCCGGCCGGGTCGACTCGCCGCCGACGTCGAGCAGGTCGGCGCCGTCGGCCAGCAACTCCCGGCCGTGCTTGATCGCCGCGGCCGGCTCGAACCACTCGCCGCCGTCGGAAAAGGAATCCGGGGTCACGTTGACAACACCCATCACGAGACACCGGTCCAGGACCGGTAGCCCGTCAACGTGCACCCGCAAACCATCACTCACCAGACCACCGTAGTGGCCCTCACCCCCAGCCGCGGAACCAGCCGGGCATCAGCCGCCTCAGCTCAGCACGAGGCGCGACTGGGTGGCTTGTAGGGCCTCGCCGATCGGCTGCGAGTACGACTCGTTGGTCTGACCGGTCTTCTCCAGGCACTGGCCGTTGATCAGCGCTGCGCCACTGGTGATGCCCTGCGCGTAGTTGCCGGTCATGTTCGCCCCGCCGGAGTCGCCGGCCTCGACGCAGGCGGTGTGCTGGAACAGGCCCTTGACGATCCTGTTGCTGCCGTAGTTGACCGTCACGTTGCGGGCGACGATCCGGCCGCAGGTCCAGCCGGTGCTCTTACCCGACTTGCACAGCGTGGATCCGACGGTGGCGTTGGCGATCCCCTTGACCGAGACATTGCCGGCGCCCCAACCCTCGACGTACCCCTGCTGGTCCCAGCCCTCGATCACGCCGACGCTGCCGAAGTCGTTGCCCGGGAAGCTCGACGTGCGGGTGTTGCCGAGGACGTAGCCGTTGCGGGAGAACGACGGCTTGCCGGCGGTGCAGTGGCCCGCGGTCAGGAAGATCCGGGTGCCCTTGGTGGTGCGGGCGTTGAACCCGAGGGAGCAGACGTAGCCGGTGTTCTTGTCCACCCGGAGGCCGCCGCGCAGGCCGAAGTCGTCCGCGGTGGTGGACACCTGGCCGGGCGCGGACCGGATCGTCACGCGGTCGCCGTTCGCCTTGGCGCGGTCCAGGAAGCGCTGGGTGATCAGGTCACGCGCGCCCCGGGGGACGGTGACGACCACGGTGCCCGAGAGGGGATCGACGTACCAGGACCGCACCTTGCCGGCGCTGGAGCCGCTGGCGAGCCGGTTCAGCTCGGACTGGACCGCGTTCAGCTGGTCGGCGGTGAAGCGGACCAGCCGCGGGATGGCGCCCGCCGCGCGGACCAGGTCAGCGGTGGCGACATCGGACACGGCGACGACCAGCTCACCGGCCTCGTCGTAGTAGCTGCCGACCGCCCGCGACCCGAGCTCGGTCTCGAGGGCGTCGGCGACCAGCGGAGACTTGGCGGTCAGCTCTCCGGGTTTCACCCCCGACGGCTCCGAGTCCGCGGTGGCCCAGTTCGCCGCGACCAGCCCGGCGGCCGTCAGTACGACGGCACCGGCGAGTGCGGCGCCGACCCGGAAACGCCCCGACATTCTTGTCCTCCTCACGCCGGCATCCGGTCCTCGTCGACCGAACGCCACTACGGAAAGTAAACGTTCAGCGACAGAATGTCCACAGATGTCGGCTTTCAATCTCCAACGAGAGACCGGCCGGCCAGGCTACGGCCGGGCGGATCAGCCGACGATCAGGCTCATCGCCTCGGCCCGGGTGACCGGGTTGCGGAGCTGGCCGCGGACCGCCGACGTGATGGTCTTGGCGCCCGGTTTGCGGACGCCGCGCATGGTCATGCACAGGTGTTCGCACTCGATCACGACGATCACGCCCCGCGGCTCGAGCAGCTCGACCAGCGAGTCGGCGACCTGCGTGGTCAGCCGCTCCTGGACCTGTGGGCGCTTGGCGTAGACGTCGACCAGACGGGCCAGCTTGGACAGCCCGGTGATCCGGCCGTCACGACTCGGGATGTACCCGACATGGGCCACTCCGGTGAACGGGACGAGGTGGTGCTCACAGAGGCTCCACACCTCGATGCCCTTCACCAGGACCATCTCGTCGTGGCCGATGTCGAACGTCGTCGTGAGCACGTCCTCGGCCCGCTGACCCAGTCCACCGGTGATCTCGGCGTACGAGCGCGCCACCCGGGCCGGGGTGTCCAGCAGACCTTCGCGGTCCGGATCCTCGCCGATCGCGATCAGCAACTCCCGGACGGCCCGCTCGGCCCGTGCATGATCGAACTTCGGTGAGGTCATGCCGCCACCTTAAACAGCAGCAGCGCCGCCACCCGGGTGGGTGGCGGCGCTGCTGACTTCAGCTCAGTCCTTCGGCGAAGGCGGCGTCGGGCCGCTGCCGTAGTTCGGCGGCTTGACGGCCTCGTCCGGGCCGACCGCACCGCCCGGCAGGACGTCGGACAGCGATCCGTTCTGCTCGCCGCGGGTCGGCATCGGCATCACCGGCGGCTGGTCCGACGGCACCCGGGTGGACGAACCGGTCCAGGCCGGCCGCCGCTCCCGCTTGATCACCGGCGCGAAGACCCGGGCGATCTCGTTCTTGTCCAGGGTCTCCTTCTCCAGCAGCTCCTCGACCAGGTGGTCCAGCACCGCGCGGTTCTCGACCAGGATGTCGAACGCCTCCTGGTGCGCGTTCAGGATCAGCTTGCCGACCTCCTCGTCGACCGCGGCCGCGATCTCCTCGGAGTAGTTCCGCTGGCTGCCGATGTCGCGGCCCAGGAACGGCTCGCTGCTGTCCTGACCGAACTTGATCGCGCCCAGCCGCTCGGTCATGCCGTACTGCGTGACCATCGCACGGGCCAGCGCGGTCGCCTTCTCGATGTCGTTGCTGGCGCCGGTGGTCGGGTCGTGGAAGACCATCTCCTCGGCCGCGCGGCCACCGAGCATGTAGGCCAGCTTGTCGAGCATCTCGGACCGGGTGGTCGAGTACTTGTCCTCGTCCGGCATCACCATCGTGTAGCCGAGGGCGCGGCCACGCGGCAGGATCGTCACCTTCTGCACCGGGTCGGAGTGCGGCAGCGACGCGGCGACCAGGGCGTGCCCGCCCTCGTGGTACGCCGTGAGCACCTTCTCCTTGTCCGACATCAGCCGGGTCCGGCGCTGCGGACCGGCGATGACGCGGTCGATCGCCTCGTCCAGCGCCCGGTTGTCGATCACCTGCATGTTGCCGCGGGCGGTCAGCAGGGCGGCCTCGTTGAGCACGTTGGCCAGGTCGGCACCGGTGAAGCCCGGCGTACGACGGGCGACGGCCCGGAGGTCGACGTCCTGCGCCATCGGCTTGCCCCGCGCGTGCACCTTGAGGATCTGCTCGCGACCCGGCAGGTCCGGCGCGTCGACGGCGATCTGCCGGTCGAAGCGGCCCGGCCGCAGCAGCGCCGGGTCGAGCACGTCGGGCCGGTTGGTGGCTGCGATCAGGATCACACCGCCGCGGACGTCGAAGCCGTCCATCTCGACCAGCAACTGGTTCAGGGTCTGCTCGCGCTCGTCGTGACCACCGCCGAGGCCCGCACCACGGTGCCGGCCGACGGCGTCGATCTCGTCGATGAACACGATCGCCGGGGCGTTCGTCTTGGCCTGCTCGAACAGGTCGCGGACCCGGGAGGCACCGACACCGACGAACATCTCGACGAAGTCCGAACCGGAGATCGAGTAGAACGGCACGCCTGCCTCACCGGCGACCGCACGGGCCAGCAGGGTCTTACCGGTACCGGGCTGGCCGTAGAGCAGCACGCCCTTCGGGATCTTCGCACCGACCGCCTGGAACTTCCCTGGTTCCTGCAGGAACTCCTTGATCTCGCCGAGTTCCTCGATCGCCTCGTCGCACCCGGCCACATCCGCGAAGGTCGTCTTCGGGGTGTCCTTGGTGATCAGCTTGGCCTTCGACTTCGCGAAGCTCATCACCCGCGAGCCGCCGCCCTGCATCGAGTTCATCAAGAAGATGAAGACGACGGCGATCAGCAGGAACGGGATCAGCGTGGAGAACACCTGGCCGATGAAGCTCGGCTTCGGGTTCTCGACGTCGTACCGCTCGATCTTGCCGTCCTGGAACAGGGACTGCAGGTCAGTGCCGAGGGTGTTGGCCTGGCCGTCGACCCAGTGCGCCCGGACCTTGGTCCCGTCGGTCTTCTCGACCCGGATCTCCTGGTCGGGGTCGATCAGCGTCACCGACTTGATCGACTTGTCGGACGAGGACTTGGCCTGCTGGATCAGCTGGACCACCTGGCCGGTGGGCTCGGTCTTGTACCCGGTCGAGCCGGTCAGGAGCTGTCCGATCACCAGTACGCCCAAGAAGGCGACGACGATCCAGAACAGGGGTCCGCGGAAGATACGCTTCACGTCCATGATCGAGGCCTACGCCCCGTCCCTCCTAGCTCGGCAGGCCCGGGTATGCGGGCTTGAGACGGTAACACCAGTCCAAGTGTCTCGTGTCGCACAAGACAACACATAACGAGGGTCACCAAGACGGCGTGACCCCGTTGTACAGGCTGTCACCAAGTCTGCCCTGAAGGATCGGTCAGGAGTAGACGTGCGGGGCCAACGTCGCCACGCAGCGCAGGTTCCGGTACTTCTCCGCGTAGTCCAGGCCATAACCGACCACGAACTCGTCCGGGAGCTCCAGTCCGACGTACTTGACCGGGACCCGCATCTTGGCCGCGTCCGGCTTCACGAACGCCGTGCACAGCTCCAGCGAGGCCGGCTTCCGTGACTCCAGGTTACTGACCAGCCAGCTCAGCGTCAGCCCGGTGTCGATGATGTCCTCGACGATCAGCACGTGCCGGTTGGTGATGTCGGTGTCCAGGTCCTTCTGGATCCGGACCACTCCGGACGACTTGGTGCCCGAGCCGTACGACGAGATGGCCATCCAGTCCATCTCCACGTGCCGGCTGAACGACCGGGCCAGGTCGGCCATCACCATCACCGCGCCCCGCAGGACGCCGACCATCAGCAGGTCCTTGCCCTCGTAGTCCTGCTCGATCCGCGCCGCCAGCTCGCGCAGCTTCGCCAGGATCTGGTCCTCGGTGTAGTGGACCTTGGTGAGGTCCTTCTCGATGTCCGCGGCATCCACGCCGTCAGCCTGTCACACCTTCGCCCAACACGATGAATCCGCCCCTGCGGACCGCCCGGACCCCTTGTGGCAGATCGATCCACCGCTGTCCGCGCCACGCTGTCACCAGTGCGTCGACGGCAGCGATGTGCGCCGCTGTGAGGTCCGTCGCACGGCAGCCCGCCTCCAGTGCCGCCTGCCGCAGGGCTCTGGTCCGGATCGCCGCCGGCTCGTCCTCGAGCATCCCGATGTCGCACACCACTTCGTCCTCGGCACGCCGGAGTGCGGTCTCCGCAAGGTCCGCCGCGAGTATGTCCAACGCATCCGCATCGGCCCGGAGCAATCCCGCCGTACGGGCGAGTGCCTCGACCACACCGGGCCCCAAAGCCTCCTCGAGGACCGGCAGAACCTCGTGGCGTACGCGAACCCGGGTGTACTGCGGATCGTCGTTGTGCGGGTCGTGCCACGGCCGAAGGCCCGACGCGATGCAGGCTGCCGCCGTGGTGGCGCGCGGAACTTCCAGGAACGGCCTCCTGAGCAGTCCGGCGATCGGAGCCATACCTGCCAGCGATCGAGCGCCCGAGCCACGTCCCAGCCCCAATAGAACAGTCTCGGCCTGGTCGTCCCGCGTGTGAGCCAGCAGTACGACGTCCGCGCCGGATTCGTCAGCCGCGTCCCGCAGAGCGTCGTACCGAGCCGCTCGGGCAGCGGCCTCTGGACCACCGTCGGAGCCCACCTCTACCGGGCGCACGTGGACCGGGTCGAGCCCGAGCCCCCGGCACTGGGTGGCGGCGGTCTCCGCGACGTGGGCGGAGTCGGCCTGGAGCCCGTGGTCGACGATGACGGCACCAGCGCGGAGCTCGAGCTTCGGAGCCTCGAAGGCCGTCGCGGCCGCGAGGGCCAGCGAATCCGTACCGCCGGAGCAGGCGACCAGAACGGTCGTGCCCTTGGGCAGTTCGGCCAGCATGGCCCGCACTGCCTCCCGCGTGCGTGCGACGGCGGGGTGCAGCTTTCCTCTCCGGCGCTCGACCAATTCGTCGGCAGCCGATCCACCCGGTGGCTCAGCCGTGGAGCCGGCTGACCCAGGCATCCGGATTCGCGATCTCGTGCTTGGTCGGCAGCGTGTTCGGCCCGGTCCAGACCCGGTTGAACCCGTCCATCCCGACCTGCTCGACCACCCGGCGTACGAACGCGGCGCCGTCCTTGTACTGCCGCAGCTTGGCGTCCAGGCCGAGCAACCGCTTCAGCAACTGGTCGACCGGGTTGCCGCTCTGCCGGCGCGACGTGAACTTGGAGCGGATGGCGTCCACGGTCGGGATCACCGAGGGTCCGACCCCGTCCATCACGAAGTCGGCGTGGCCCTCCAGCAGGGACATGACCGCGGTCAGCCGGTCCAGCACCGCACGCTGCTCCGGCGACTGCATCAGGTCGACCAGGCTCAGCTCGGCCTCACCACGCACCGATCGGCCCAGCCGCTGGACCGCCTCGCGGAACATCGCGGCGTACGCCGAGGCGTCCAGCTCGGCCTGGTCGAGGAACAGCGCGATCTCCGACCGGAGGTGGTCCCGCAGCCATGGGACCGCGGTGAACTGCACCCGGTGCGTCTCCTCGTGCAGACACACCCACAGCCTGAAGTCCCGCGGTACGACGCCCAGCTCGGACTCCACGTGCATGACGTTCGGCGCGACCAGCAGCAACCGGCCGGTCAGACCAGGCCGGTCCGGATCCGGCTCGGACGGGTAGAACGGGTCGAACTGCCCGAGCACCCGGGACGAGAGGAAGGCCAGCAGCGCTCCAGCCTCGATCGCGGTCACCCGCGAGCCGACAGCGGAGGACAGCCCACCGGTCCGCTCGGCCTTCTCGCGGAGCTTGTCGGCCAGGGGCTGCAGCACGGTCCGGAAGCCGTCTGCGTTCGCCTGGACCCAGCCGGGCCGGTCCACGATCACCACTGGCGCGGTGGCCGAGGTGGCCTCCAGCTTGGTGAACTCGCGGACGTGGTGCTCGGAGTCGGCCGCGAACTGGCGCAGCTCGGCCACCACCTGATCCGCCTCCGCGCGGCTGACCGCAGGTCCGGGCCGCAGCAGCTTGCGCGCCACTCCCGTTGCCAGCTGCCAGTCGACCATCTCGGCCGTGGTCCCACCTTCCGCCGTACTCATATTCCGACCCTAGTCGCATGTCCCAATATGCGTCTGCTGATCGGTCCGGGTCAGGCCGCGGTCAGACAGCACAGCCGCAGCCGGCCAGCGCGGCGGCCGCCCGGTCGAGCGCGGCCCGGGCATCGAGGGTCTTGGGCACCGGAACGCTGTCGGTCGCCACCGCGAAGACGAGCAGGGTGCCGGTGCGGTCGCGGACCAGACCGGCCAGGCTGTGGACTCCAGTCAGCGTGCCGGTCTTCGCACGGACCAGTCCGGTCCCGCCGGCGGTGCCGGCTCCGGTGAAGCGCTCCTCGAGGCTTCCGGTGAACCCTGCGACCGGCAGCCCGGTCAGCAGGTGCCGCAGCTCCGGGTGCTCGCTGGAGACCGCGGTCCGGATCGCACCGGCGAGCAGGTCCAGCGGCACGTGGTTGCCGCGAGACAGTCCGCTGCCGTCGAGGATCCGGGCCTTGCTGACATCCAGACCGAGCTTGGTCAGCGTCGCCCGTACGCCCTTGACCCCACCGGCGTACGAGCCGCCGTTCTTGGTGGCCAGGCCGACCTGCCGCAGCAGCACCTCGGCGCCGTCGTTGTCGCTGTGCAGGTTCACGTACTCGACGATCTGGCCGACCGTCGGCGACTGCGCCTGTGCGACCGTCTTGGCTGCGGCGGGGGCGACCGCCGCCTTGAGGGTCGGCGCCACCTTGATGCCTGCGGCACGTAACTGCGCGGCGAAGGCAGTGGCCGCCGCCTGCGACGGAGAGTCGGCCCGCTTGGCCATGCCAGGGGACAGTCGTCCCTCGTTCACCCACAGCGCGGACGTCCGGGCGGCGATGCCCTCGGTGGTGTAGTTCGGCTCCCAGTTCGCGTTGGCCGCAAGCCCGGTGAACAGCGAGGCGTCGTACCCGAGAGTGACGCTCCGGATGCCTTGGGCCTTCAGGGCCTTCGCAGTACTGGCCGCCAGGTCCTGCAGGGACGCACGGACCGGGAAGTCGGTCGGGTCGGTGGACCGCTTGGTGGCCAGCAGCGGGTCACCGCCTCCGACCAGGGTCAGAGAGCTACCCGCACCACTGACGACCCTCGTGGTGAACCGGTGGTCCGGTCCGAGGGTCTCCAGCGCGGACACCGTCGTCAGCAGCTTCATCGTGGACGCCGGGACGTACGGCGTCGCCGTACCCGCCGAGTACACCGCCTTGCCGCGGGAGGCGTCGTACACGTAGATCCCACGGTGCTTGCCCAGCGCCGGGTCACTGAGGATCGGTGCCAGCACCTTCTGTACGCCGGCGGCGGTCGGCGCGACGCCCTCGGTCTTGGCCGGTGCCAGCACAGCCGGCGCCTGCTGGGCTGCCTGGGCAGATCCGGGTACGGCGTCCGCTCCGCCCGCCAGACTCACGCAGAGCGCTGTGGCGAGCAGCGTGACGAACACCGCACGGGGAGGACGGGGCACCGGGCTGCTCCTGTCAATTGGTCGGTCCGAACCGTGACAGTATCTGCCGTATGGAGTTCGACGTCTTCATCGAGATCCCCAAGGGCACGCGCAACAAGTACGAGCTGGACCACAAGTCGGGCCGGCTCCGGCTGGACCGGACCCTCTTCACGGCCACCCAGTATCCGGCCGACTACGGATTCATCGAGGAGACCCTCGGCCAGGACGGCGACCCGCTGGACGCGCTGGTGCTGCTGCCGGAGCCGACGTTCCCCGGCTGCCTGATCAAGGCACGCGCGATCGGCATGTTCCGGATGACCGACGAGAAGGGGCCGGACGACAAGGTGCTCTGCGTGCCGGCCGGTGACCCGCGCCAGGAGCACCTGCGCGACATCCACCACGTGCCGGAGTTCGACCGGCTGGAGATCCAGCACTTCTTCGAGGTCTACAAGGACCTCGAGCCCGGCAAGTCCGTCGAAGGCGCCACCTGGGTCGGACGCGCCGACGCCGAGACCGAGATCACCGCGTCCTTCGAGCGCCTGAAGACCGAAGCCCACTGAGCCGTCCCGCCGGCCCGGATTCCCCGCGCCGGTGGCTCACTCGGTGGCTCACTCGGTGGCTCACTCGGAGGTGAGCCGACGGAGCAGGCCGAGCAGGGTCTTCCGTTCGCTCGCGCTCAGCGGCTCCAGCAACTCCGTCTCGGCGGCCGCGATCAGCTCGTCCATCGCGAGCAGTTGCTTGTCCCCCGCGGGCGTGATCGCCACGATCTTGCGTCGCCGGTCCGCGGGGTCGACCCGGCGTTCGACGTACTTCAGCTCTTCCAACTCGTCGAGCAGGGTGACCAGATCGCTGCGGTCGAACCCGATCCGGTCGGCCAGCGTCGCCTGAGCACCTTCGCCGTCATCGGCCAGGCTCGCGAGAACGTGGTAGTGCAACGTCCGTACGCCGGCCTCCGTCATGTGCTGCCGGACCAGACGCTGCGCCTGCTGGCTGGACCGGCCGAGCGCCCACAGCACCCGGTCGGACAGACGATGGGTCGACGACTTCTTCACCCGAACAACTCTATTGGCAGCGGTCTCGTCCGAGGTTATCGTGGGAGCCACCTATTATTTATGACTCCCACGAATTGGAGTACTCATGCGCGCAGTGCGCTTCCATCGGCACGGTGGTCCCGACGTCCTGCAACTCGACGAGGTCGCCGTACCGGAACCCACCGCCGGCCAGGTCCTGATCGAGGTCGAGGCGATCGGCGCCAACGCCATCGACGCCGTCCTCCGCCGCGGCGGCACCCCCTGGGACCGCCCACTCCCCAGCACCCTGACCGGCGACGTGGTCGGCCGGATCACCAAGCTCGGCCAGGACACCCCACCCGGCGTTGCCGTCGGCCAGCGTGTCGCGGCCCTGACCGACGACGCGTTCGCCGAGTACGCCGCGGCCGACGCCGACTTCCTCGCCCCGGTCCCCGACGACGCGGACGCGGGTGAGGCGACGATGATGTCGATGACCGCACCGCTCGCCCTCCGCCTGCTCGAGGCCGGCCGCATCCCCGCCGGCGGCACCGTCCTGATCCAGTCCGCCGCCGGCACCATCGGCCACCTCGCCGTCCAGTTGGCCCGGTCCTTCGACCCGAAGACGATCATCGGTACGACGTCGTCCGCGGCTCGCCTGGATTTCATCCGTTCGCTCGGCGCCGAGGCCGTTGACCTGACCGACGCCGAATGGCCGGATCAGGTTCGCAAGTTCGCACCCGACGGCGTGGACACCGTCCTCGACGCCGTCGGTGGAAAGGTCTTCGATCAGGGCCTGGAGCTGGTGAAACCGCTCGGCACGATG
Source organism: Kribbella pittospori (assembly GCF_004331465.1). Classification (GTDB taxonomy): domain Bacteria; phylum Actinomycetota; class Actinomycetes; order Propionibacteriales; family Kribbellaceae; genus Kribbella; species Kribbella pittospori. The sequence goes on along the minus strand of NZ_SJKB01000007.1, from coordinate 235,375 downwards.
ATCACCTACGGCGGCATCAGCGGTGCGCTGCCGATGATTCCGGTCAGTAGCCTGTTCGGCCTCCGATCCGTCACCGGCGTCTCGGTCATGGGCTGGCGCATGGCCAGCCCGGACGGGGCCCGCGCCGACATCGCCGAGGTCACCCGCCGCTGGCAGTCCGGCGAACTCCGTCCTGTCGTTCAGGCGAGCTACCCACTGAGCGACGTCGTCGAGCTCCACCAGGTGCTCGACGCCCGCACCCACCTCGGAAGACTGATCGCCACGCCCTGAACCGCCTTAGAATCAAGGCGTGGAGCTTCGGCAGATGCGGTACTTCGTGGGCGTCGCGGAGGAACTGCATTTCGGCCGCGCCGCCGAGCGGCTGTACATCTCCACGCCGACGCTGAGCCAGCAGATCAAGCAACTCGAACGTGAGGTCGGCGCCACGCTGCTGATCCGGCACAGCCGTGGCGTCGAGCTCACGCCCGCGGGCCAGGTCTTCCTGACCCGCGCCCGAGAGACGATCCAGGCGGCCGGTCTGGCGCTGAAGGACACCCGCCGGGCGGCCGGCCTGGACGAACCCGTACTCCGGCTCGGCCTGCTCAACGGCATCCCCGGATGGTTGCCGGCGGCCCTCGAACAGCTCGCCACCGAACGCTTCCCGAACAGCACGGTGACCCTCGAGGCCGGGACGACCACCGATCAGGTCCGGATGCTCACCGCGGGCGAGATCGATCTCGGCCTGGTCCGCACGCCGTTGACGTTGCCTGCAGCAACGACATCGGAGCACCTGGCCGACGAGGAGCTCGGCGTACTGCTGGCGTCCACGCATCCGCTCGCTTCGCGTGCCGAGCTCACCCTCGACGACCTCGCCGGACTGGAGCTCATCTGGATCCCACGCGCCGCCGCACCGGAGTTCTACGACGATGCTCTCCGCCGGCTCGGCGACCGGATCAGGCTCAGCGACATCAGCATGAGCCACTCCCAGCTCCGCTCCGCCCTGCTCGTTCGCCGGGACGCGATCAGCCTTGGCTCCCGCCGCGCGGCGACACCGGACGTGGGGTGGCGACCGTTGTGCGGCCGTCCGCTGGTCGCTCGGTACGCCGCGATCTGGCGGACCGACTCACGCAACCCGGTGCTCCGCGCAATGACCGTTAGCCCTGGCCTAACGGTGGTTAGGCAACAAGTCGTGGAAGCGTGACTCCTGCGCTGGTTGGCTCGAAGTCAACCAGCAAAGGAGAAAGAGTGCAGTCAACAGAACACGTCGTGATCGTCGGCGGCAGCTCCGGGATGGGCCGCGGGCTCGCCGCGGAACTCGTTGCCCAAGGCAGCGAAGTGACCGTCGCAGGCCGCTCCACCGGCAAACTCGACGCAGTACGCCGCGAGCTCGGCGTACGGACCGTTGCCATGGACATCGGTGTCGAGGAAGACATCGAGCGGCTCTTCGCGACCACCGGCAAGGTCAGCCACATCGTCACCACCGCCGCCGACATCAGCGGCGCCTACCAACCGATCAGCGAGTACGACGTGAACGCGGCCCGGTCCGCGGTCGACTCCAAGTTGCTCGGCCCGTTGCTCCTCGCCAAGCACGGCGCACCGGCACTCGAACCGGCCGGCTCGATCGTGTTCACCTCAGGCATCGCGGCGTACCGGCCCGGACCGAGGGCATCGTTGGTCGCAGCACTCAACGGCGCACTCGCGTCACTCGCCTCGGCGCTGGCCGTCGAGCTGGCTCCGGTCCGCGTCAACGTGGTGTCGCCGGGCTGGGTGGACACCCCGATCTGGCAGGACGTCGCCGGTGACGCGGCCGCGGACACCTTGGCCGCGATGGCCGTCCGCCTGCCGGCCGGCCGGATCGGCCGGACCAAGGACATCGCGGACGCAATCATCGCCCTGCTGCGCAACGGATTCATCACTGGCACCGTCCTGCACGCCGACGGCGGACACCGGCTGGTCTAGGAAATGGAGGTCCCCGGCACCTGATGGTTGCCGGGGACACCTGTCAGGGGCGGCCGAAGAAGTCCGGCGGCTCCCAGTAGTAGACGCTGTCGATCTGCACCGGCTTGCCGGTGCGCGGTGCGTGGATCATCCGCCCGTCGCCGAGGTACATCGCGACGTGGTGGATGGTGCCGGGGTCGTCCGGGTTGACCGACCAGAAGATCAGGTCGCCGGGCCGCAACTCGTCCTCGTCGATGTGCCGGACCTGCTCGTACTGCGCAACGCTGTAGTGCGGCAACTGGACACCGGCCCGCTTCCAGGCACCCATCATCAGACCGGAGCAGTCCCACCGCGACGGCCCGGTCCCGCCCCAGAGGTACATGTCGCCGAGCTGCGAGAGCGCGAAGTCGATCGCCGCCTGCGCACCCTTGCGGGAGGGGCGGGGGTTGTCGGGGCGGCTCGGCCGGTCCGGCTTGTGCTTCGGCGGCTTCTTGCCGTGGTTCTTCTTCACCTCTTCCCGCTCCTCGCGTTGCTCCCGCGCCTTCTCGGCCGCTTCCCGCGCCTTGTCGGCCGCTTCCCGGGCCCGCTCGGCGGCCTCCCGGGCGGCGATCTTGCGGCGCAGTTCGGCGGCCTTCTTCGCGGCGAGAGCGGCGGCTCGCTGGCGCGCAAGCTCCTCGAGTCCCCGCTGCCGCTGGGCGGCCACCTGGATCGACGTGTTCTGCAGGACGGCGAGCTGGGCGATCGCCTGCTTGCGCTGGACGCCCATCGCGGTCACCGCCGACGCCTGCGCGGCTTCCGCGGCCTCGGCCGCCTTCTTCGCCGCGGCGGCCTCGTCGGTCGCCTTCTTCACCTTGGCGACGGCCTGGTCGGCCTGGACCTTGAACAGATTCGTGACGACCTGGCTCGCCGTGTACCGCAGATACGACCCCTGCATCGCGGTCGACACCGACCGCGCCGCGCCGGCCGAGTCGAGCAACTCCTGCGGACCCCCGGCGGTGAACAGCGGCGCGATCTTCGCCACATCACCACCACCCTGGTACGACGCGGCGGCGAACCGGCCGATCTGCTGTCGCTGGGTTGTCAGGGTCTTCTGCGCCTTGGCCGCCCGGGCCGCGGCGGCGGCCGCCTCGGTCTTGGCCAGCTGCAACTTGTAGACGGCACCGTTGTAGGCCTCGTCCGCGATCCCGGAGGCGACGCCCAACTGCTCGAGCCGCGCGCTCGCCGCGGCGAGCTGCTGCTCGATCCCGGCCACCTGGCCGGCCTTCGCGGCGGCGGCCTGCTTGGCCTTCTCGACCGCGGCCTTGGACGGAATCACCGGCGGCTTCGGTTTGGCGGCGTCGGCCTGGATCGGGTTGACGGCCATCGAACCGGCCAGACAGACCACGAGCACCCCGGAGAGCAGCGCCCTGCCGGTCTTCCCAGTGCCCGCGACCCGTCCGCCGGACCTGGCCCGCGAGGGGGTCCGCATCAGGTCGTTCCTTCCGCCGGTCACGAACCCCTTCCCCAGGGTTCGTGAACTTTTGGTCCATTTGGACTCATACGTGACACTAGTTGCCTGCAGCCCCATTGGGAACAGCTTTCACACAAGTAACTTTGTTTCACCTGCGTGTCGACTTGACAAACTACAAGCTTGTAATTTCACACGAGCCGTAGTCGACCCGCTGCTGGGAGCACGAAAACGGCGCCCACCGGCCGAAGCCGATGGACGCCGTAGCGGTCCGGGGCGGTCAGTGCAGCATGAAGGAGGCCAGCACCGGGAGGTGGTCGGAGGCAGGGGTGACCGGGACCGAGGCCTTCGTCGGGGTCAAGCCGGCACTGTGCAGCTGGAAGTCGATCCGCTTGGTCGGGTTGCCGGCCTCGATCGTGTAGCCCGGGCCGACTCCGACCTCGGTCCAGGTGTCGTTCAGTACGGCGGTCAGCGTCTTGATCTCGGGCGCTTCCGGGGTCGCATTCAGGTCGCCGACCAGCAGCGTCGGCGTCTTCGACGTACCGAGCAGCTCGACCACCTTCTGCGCCTGCTCCAGCCGCTCCGCGTTGTTGTTGCTGGTCAGGTGCGTGTTCGCGAACCGCAGTTCGGCGCCGCGGACCTTGACCGTCGCGACCGCCAGACCGCGCTGCTCACCGGTCGGGTAGAGCGGCAGCAGGGTGTTGGTGAAGTCCTTGATCGGGTACTTCGACAGGATCGCCGTACCGTACTGGCGGCGTGGCTCGCCCGGGTTCACCGGCGGCAGGTCGAGGTTGGCGGCGTACCCGTAGTGCATGTTGAGCCGCTTCGCGAACCAGGCCGGCTGGTCGACCCAGTTGCTCCGCACGTCCCAGTGCCGGTCGACCTCCTGCAGCCCGATCACGTCGGCGCCGGACTGCTCGATCAGCTGGGCGATCCGCTCGAGGTCGAGGACGCCGTCGATGCCGGCGCCGTGGTGGATGTTGTACGTCATCACCGTCAACGGCCGGTCCGGGCGGTCGGCGGCGGGCTGCGCCGCGGCAACGGTCGGTACCACCATCAGCAGCCCCACAAGCACGGTCAACAATTTACGCATGCACCCATCTTTCCGGAAAACCGGCGACACCCGCACGGCCAAGGCGTGTCCGCGGTGTGAACGTCAGCGCACCAGCCGCGCGACCGCGCCCTTCGCGCCGGAGGCCCAGCAGCCGGCCTGGGAGCCGTGACCGCCGCACTCGACGCTGTCGAAGCTGCCGTCGTAGAACTGCTTCCAGCTGCGCCCACCGTCGAAGCTCACGTCGCTGCCGGACGGGCCCACCGCGATGACGGTAGCGGGCGACCAGGGCACGAAGTGGGATCCACTCCGGTAACCCTTCGGCGCCTTGTCGGCCGGCACCAGCTTCCAGGTGCGGCCGCCGTCGGACGTGACCGACGCGGCCTTCACCGCCTCGGTCGGCTTCTCGAAGTCACCGCCGACCGCGACGCCGAACAGCGGACCGCGGAACGCGAGGCTGAAGATGCCCGCCGCCGGGCCACTGGCCATCGGCGAGTCCGAGACCTTCCAGTGCCGGCCGCCGTCGAAGGTCCGGAACACCCGCGGCCGGTCGCCGCCACCGGTCGCGAACCAGGCCGACCGGCCATGTCCGGCGACCAGGCACGTCCCGCTGGCCGCGAACGCGAACTCACCGGGCAATGCCGCCGGCATCCCCTCGTTCGACTGGACCTTCCACGACGTGCCGCCGTCCGCCGTCGCCGCGATCCGGAACTTGCCGTCGACCGGGTCGCTCAACGCCAGGCCGTGCCGGTCGTCGTTGAAGGCAAAGCAGTCGTAGAACGCGTTCGCATCGGGGTTGCGGAACGTCTCGGTCCAGGTCTTGCCACCGTCCGCGGTCCGGTACACCCGCGAGTCCTCGCCGGTCCCGATCGACAACGCCACCGCGCGCTTCGCGTCGAACGCCTCCACGTCGCGGAACTGCAGCGCCTCCGCACCGGGCGGGCTGACGTTCTGCCAGTGCCGCCCGCCGTCGACAGTCCGCAGCACCGTCCCCTCGCTCCCGCCCACCCAGGCGACGTCCTTGCTGACCGCGGCCAGCCCGCGGAACTGCGCCGTACTCCCGGTCGGCGTCGCCTTCCACTGGTACGACGGCACGCCATGGGCTTGGGCGGCGGGCACGAGCTGAGACATCAACAGCAGACCTCCTGCCGCAACAGCGGCCACACGCAGGATTCTCATGCGCGGCAACCTAGTCGATGGGTCACACCATCGTCAGCAGGAAGGACTGCGTCGTACCTCCGTTGCAGGTGAGTTGGACGAGTTGGGTGCTGTCAGCGGTCGAGCCGTTCGGGACGGTCAGGCACTTGTTGCTGTGGCGGCTGACCAGGTGGAAGTAGCCGCTGCCTTCGGAGACGGCCTGCCATTGCTGGTTGTCGCCGTTGCTGTAGGTCCACAACTGGAGGCCGGCATTGTCGGCGGCGGACACCCCGGTCACGTCGATCACCTTGCTCGCGTCGTTGCGGTTGTTGACCCGGGTGAAGCCGCCCGAGGTGGGCTGGAGCTGGAACTGCTGTGCCTGCGTGGCGTTGCAGCTGTACTGCTGGATCACCGTGCCGTTGGCGACACCCGCGGCCCGGGCGTCGACGCATTTGCCGTTGGCCTTGTTCGAGACCTTGTACCAGGCGGTCGGCGACGGCTGGTCCACCGGCGGCGTCGTACCGGCGCCGGCCAGCCACTTCAGAGCGTCCATCATGAACTGGTTCTGGGCCGGGCTGTCGAAGGTCGACGAGAGCCGGGTGTTGGTCTCGTAGTTCATCGCGTTGTGGCCGAAGTTCGCGTAGATCATCTTGTAGTTCTTGTTCGTCCAGATGATCGGGTAGTAGCCGCTGTACCAGGTCTGCGCCGGGTCGATGCCGACCGGGAAGCTGGACGGGTCGATCGAGGCCAGGATCTGGATGTTCGGGTTGTTCCGCAGGTCGTTCTGCCAGCTGTACCACTCGCTCACCGAGGAGCGGAACGTCGCACCGGTGTTCACCAGCGCCGGGTGCGAACGGTTCTCGGCCTTCAGCGTGACCGCGGTCGGACCCCAGGTGTTCGACTGGAACCGGCCGGTCCCGAGCAGCGTGTTGTTGAACCACGGCCACCCGCCACTCGCGTCGTTGTACGCCGACACGTGGAAGCCGAAGAACGCGCCGCCGTTGTCCATGTAGCGCTGGAACCCGGTCCGCTGCGCGTCGGTGTGCGGCGAGTCGTCCAGGAACATCACCACCTGGTACTGCGAGGCACTCAGGTTGTTCAACTGGTCCCAGTTGTTCGTCGCGGTGTAGTTGAACCCGTTCTGCGCCCCGAACTGCGGGAAGCGCTGGTTCGCCTCCTTCTCGAAGTCGATGTGCGCGGCATCCCAGGTGCCGCTGTAGAACGCCAGCACATTGAAGTTCGCTTGAACTTGAGCGGATGCGGTCGTCGTCAGGCTGCTGAGCAGCAAGACGACGGCGAGCAAGAATACGGGCAGGCGAAAGCGATCGGAAAGCATGGGGGCGGCCCTTTCCGGTGCGGTGACTTCTGAAATTTCAGGACTTAAATTAACTCTGGATCAAAGTCCTGTCCAGAGCTCATCGACTGACTGCCGACAACCTCCAGCAACCGCAACTTCTCGGCGCTCTCGCTCCCGGGCTCCGCGGTGAAGACCACCAGGGTTTGCTGCTGGTCGCGGTTGTCGATGACCTCGCAGTACAGGTCGAGTTCGCCGACGACCGGGTGCTGGAAACGCTTGGTCCGGCTGTGTGCGATTCCGATCTCGTGCGCGTTCCAGAGCTCGTCGAACTCCGCACTCAGCTTGCGCAGTGTGCGGACCATCGAGGCGGCGTACGACTTGGGTCCGTCGGCGGTGGCGACCGAGCGCAGCCATGAGACCAGCATCCGGCTGTGAGTGGACATCTCCGGTTCGCGGTACAGATAGCGCGAGTCCGGGTCGGCGAACCAGCGGTAGAACTCGCTCCGCGCCATGCCTTCGTAGTTGGTCTGCTCGCCGGCGAACGCGACGTGCGCCGGTGTCTGCGCGAGCGTCTCGCCGCACCGGTTGAGCAGCATCGCGGGGGTGTCCTGGAGCCGGTCGAGGATCCGCAGCATCCCCGGGTCGACGTGACAGGTCCGTGTCGTCCGAGGCGGCGTACCGTGCCCGGCGAGGACATACAGGTGGTCGCGCTCCTCCAGCGTCAGCCGGAGCGCGCGGGCGATCGAGCCCAGCATCTCGGCTGACGGCTGCGGACCCCGACCGCCTTCGAGCCGGCTGTAGTAGTCGGCCGACATCGAGGCGAGTGCGGCGACTTCCTCGCGGCGGAGTCCCGGCGTACGACGGCGCCGGCCGCGGGGCATCCCGACATCCTCGGGCTGCAGGGCCTCGCGGCGTCTACGCAGGAAATCGGACAGATCGGCGTACTCCATATGTCCAGTGTCCCGGACCGGCCGGCGTTATCCACTGCTTGCCGAGCAGAGGCTGAGCCGAGCCTGGTTGCCGTCGGCATCCGATCCCAGTCTGGAGCTATGAGAACCACGGGCAACACCATCTTCATGACCGGCGGTACGTCGGGGATCGGCCTCGGGCTGGCCCGGAAGTTCCGCGACCTCGGCAACACCGTGATCATCAGCGGCCGCCGCCAGGACCTGCTGGACCGGATCGCCGCGGAGGACGGTATCGAGGGCATCACCCTCGACGTCGCCGACCCGGACTCGATCGCCGCGGCCTTCGAGACCGTCACCGGCACGCACCCGGACCTCAACGTGGTCGTCACGATGGCCGGCATCATGCGGACCGAAGATCTGCACGATCCCGCCCACCTGGCGACGAGCGAGGAGACGATCGGCATCAATCTCCTCGGCACGATCCGGACCATCACCGCATTCACGCCGTACCTGCTGAAGCAGCCCGATGCCGCGATCGTCACGGTCTCGTCCGGGCTGGCGTTCGTGCCGCTCGTGGCCACGCCGACGTACAGCGCGACCAAGGCCGCCATCCACAGCTACACACAGTGCCTGCGGATCCAGCTCGCGGATACCGGTCTCCAGGTGATCGAACTGGTCCCGCCGGCCGTCCAGACCAACCTGATGGGCCGCGAACCGGACGCGGAATGGATGCCGCTGGACGAGTACCTCGACGAGTCGGTCAGCCTGTTCCAGACCCACCCGGACGCCGACGAGATCCTGGTCAACCGGGTCCGCTTCCTCCGCGACGCCGAGCGCGAGAACCGGTACGACGACGTGATCCGAGTCCTGAACTCAGTCGGCTAGGGCGTGCTCGACCCGCTCGACCTTCGCGGTCAGCTGGCCGGTGTAGCCGGGCCGAATGTCCGCCTTCAACACCAGACTCACGCGAGGCGAAGAGGCAGCTACCGCATCGACCGCTTGCTTGACCACGGCCATCACCTCGTCCCACTCGCCTTCGATGTTGGTGAACATCGCGTTGGTCTCGTTCGGCAGACCGGAGGCGCGGACCACGCGGACGGCTTCTGCCACCGCCTGGCTCACGCCTCCGGTCTCGTCACCGCCGGAAGGGCTGATGCTGAATGCAACGATCATGCGTCCAGCTTGCCAGCACCTCCGTCAGACCTCGTCCTGGACTGCTGCCTCTGTGGCGCGGCGCTCTGCACCCGAGGTGGTCAGCAGCGGCTTCTCCTTGATGAACAGGACCGCGATCAGCGCCAGCACCGCGAACGGCACCGACATCATGAACAGGTCCGCGGTGGCCGCGCCGTACGCGTTCTCGACCACGGTCCGGACCTGCTCAGGCAACTCCGCGATGTTCGGCACCGCGTTGCTGCCGCCGGACGACGCGCCGCCCGGGTTCAGCGTCTCGGTGACCTTGTTGGCCAGGATCGCGCCCAGCACGCTGACCCCGATCGTGCCGCCCATGCTGCGGAAGAAGCTGACCGCCGAGGTGGCCGCGCCCAGCTCCTTGGCCGGTACGTCGTTCTGCGCGGCGAGCACCAGGTTCTGCATCACCAGACCGATGCCGACACCGAGCACGAGCATGAAGCCCCACAGCATGTACTTCGAGGTGTGCGCGTCGATCGTGCCGAACAGCGCCAGCCCGATCGGCAGCAGCAGGCTGCCGGTCACCAGGTAGATCTTCCACTTGCCGTACTTCGTGATCAGCCCACCCGCGATCGTCGACGCGACCATCATGCCGAGGATCATCGGCAGGCTCATCAGCCCGGCCTTGGTCGGCGAGTAGCCCTGCGCGATCTGGAAGTACTGCGCCAGGAACACCGACCCGCCGAACATCGCGACACCGACCAGCATGCTGGCGACGATCGACAGGGTCACCGTGCGGTTGCGGAACAGGTCCATCGGGATGATCGGCTCCGGGTGCTTGCGCTCGACCATCACGGCCGTCACCAGCAGCGCCAGGGCCACCGCGACCAGCACGAAGCTCCACGCCGACGCCCACTCGAACTTGTTGCCGGCGAACGACGACCAGACCAGCAGCGTGCTCACTCCGGCGGTGATCAGGAACGCACCCCACCAGTCGATCCGCACGTCCCGGCGTACCGTCGGCAGCTTCAGGGTGCGCTGCAGCAGCACGATCGCGGCGAGCACGAACGGCACGCCGATCAGGAAGCAGGCCCGCCAGCCCAGCGGTGAGTCGACCAGGAAGCCGCCGAGCAACGGTCCGCCGACGGTCGCCGAGGCGAAGATCGCGCCGAAGATGCCGGAGTACCGGCCGAGCTCACGCGGCGGGATGATCGCCGCCATCACGATCTGCACCAGGGCGGTCAGACCACCGGCACCGAGCCCCTGCAGAACCCGGCTGCCCAGCAGTACTTCGATGTTCGGGGCGAAGCCGGCCACCAGCGAGCCGACCACGAAGAAGCACAGCGAGAGCTGGACCAGCAGCTTGTTGTTGTAGAGGTCGGCGAGCTTGCCCCACAACGGCACGGTCGCCGTCATGGTGAGCAACTCCAGGGTGACGACCCAGGTGTACGACGATTGGCTGGCCCCGAGGTCGTGGATGATCCGCGGCAACGCGGTCGAGACCACGGTGCCGGCCAGGATCGCCACGAACATGCCCATCATCAGGCCCGAGATGGCCTGGATGGTCTGCCGCGGGGTCAACGTTGTAGTGATGCTCTCGGTGACCTCACCCGGCGCCGATCCGGGCGTGGGCGAAGAGGTCGTCGTCATGAGGGACCTTCCTGTTCTTCGGGCATGGTGTGGTTGGTCTTGGTGCCGTCGGGCACGGTCGGGTCGAAGCCGGGGTCGAGGCCCTCGGCGAGCACGTGGAACCCTTCGGCGACGAGGTCGCGGACGGACCGGTCCGGTGCGGCCTTGTGCAGCTCCATCGCGACCCGGCAGGCGGCGCCGGCAGCGCTGACGATGATCGCCGCGCGGACCGAGCCGGCCGGCTCGCCCATCCGCTCGGCCAGCCCGGCGGTGAGCAGACGCTCGTCCTCGAAGCTGGACATCATCAGCTGGTACACCAGGCTCGGCGACGACATGATCAGCTCGCCCCGCCGCGACAGCTCACCCTCGCGCTCGAGATCACGCAGTACGTCGTCGACGACGAACCACATCGTGGTCAGTGGCGACTCCACCGCCGGCGCGGTCCGCATCCGGTCCAGCGCCCGCTCGAGATGCTCGGGGTTGCGCCCGAGGATCGCGTGCTCCTTGTGCGGGAAGTAGTTGAAGAAGGTGCGCACCGACACGTCCGCGGCCTCGGCGATCTCCTCGACCGTGACGTTGTCCGGGCCCTTGTCCAGGGCGAGCCGCAACGCGGCCTCGGCCAGCGCCGCCCGCGTCTCCCGCTTCTTGCGTTCCCGCAACCCACCCTCTGCGTGCCTCACCGGACCAGACTAGAAACAAACTTGCACTGACTGCAAACTATTAACCCTGAAATCTTGCAGTCCTGCAGAAAGTTGCCTGAACGGGCAGCGACGACCCCCTCGGACTGATAAAATGACTACGCAGCCTCCGGCAGCGGACCTTCCGCCGTTCGGAGGCTTTCGTGTATGCAGACACTCCTGTACCGCGCCGCCATCCGCGGCTTCCGCGGCACCGCCGTCCTCCCGATGAACGTGCTCCGCGACCTCCACCCGGACCTCTACGAGCGCGAAGCCCGCAAGTACTCCTACCGCCCTGCGGCGATGGACAACCCGGTGCCGCCACTCGGCTGCCGCTGGGCCGACGTCGTCTTCCTGTCTCCCGTCCACCCCGCGCCGATCTTCGACGCCTTGCGCGAGTCCGGCCGGATCGGACCGAGCAGTCTTTCCTACTGGACCGTCGACGCCGAACTGCTCGACCCGGATCGCACCTGCATCCTCATGAAGCGGCACGACCCGGAGTTCCGCCCGCAGCCCGCCGAGGACTTCCTCCCCTACAACCCGGCGACCGTGGCCACTCTCTCCACGCCGTCGGAGAAGGCGCTCAACCGCCTCCGCAACCTGAACGCCACCGAGCCGCTGCTCCCCTGGGCCGACATCCCGCACATCCTCCACCGTGGCCCGATTCCGCTCATCCTCTTCCGCGACAAGGACGGCAACAGCATCAGCGTCTGAACCGCGGCACCCACGCCGGCACGCTCCGGCGGTACGCGTCGTACTGCGCGCCGTACCGCTGGAGCAGCACGGGCTCCTCGTACCACCGCACGAACGACGCCATCACGGCCCACGCGAGTACGCCGTACGTCAGCACTCCCAGGTCGAGGAACAGCAGCGCCTGTCCGAAGATCGCGGTCACCACGCCGACGTACATCGGATTGCGCACGAAGCGGTAGTCACCGCCGACCACCAACTCCTCCGTCGGAGCGACCGGCGCCGGCGTACCTCGCCCTTCCCGCACGAACCGCACAAACGCCCGCAGTACGACGAACGCTCCGGCCGCCACCACGACGTACCCCGGCCAGAACCGAGGCGCAGCCCACCCACTCACCGCCCACGGAATCAGTCCACCCACCACACACGGCGCGGCGAAGAAGAACGCCGTACTCCCGAGCGCTGCCTTAAGCATTGTCGAGTCTCGCGATCACGCGATCGGACAGCTCGCAGAAGGTCTCGAGCTCGTCCGGGCTGAGGTCGGCGAACCAGTCGGCGACGGCGGCGAAGTCACCGGCGTCGCGCTCCCGCCAGTAGTCCGCACTGTGGTTTGTTGTCGACAGCAACTTGCGGCGGCGGTCCGCGGGATCCGGCTCGACCTGTAGCAACTCCTTGCGCTGCAGGGCCGCGACGATCTGCGCGACGTTCTGATGCGTGCTCCCCAGTGCGGCCGCCGCCTCGGCCAGCGACGGCTTCCCCATCGCCTCGACGGCGGTGATCAGAGCCGCCTGCTGGGTGGTGAGCCCATCCTCGCGGAGGCGCATGTCCATCTCGTTGCGCAGCTTCTGCGCAAGCATCAGCGTCGTCCGGAACGCCCGGACCGACGGCGCCAACTCCGACTCCGCTCCGAGCCCGAACATCTTGCCTCGTGACGACATAGGCAATATATTACCTATCATCGTCTAAGGGGGCAACCAGTGATCTGTCTACTGCCGCACTGCGCCTACCTGTCCGAGACCTCCCGGATGCTCGAACTGCACCGCGCCCTCACCGAGCTCGGCCTGGAGATCCGGGTCGCCACTCACGGTGGACCGCACGAGCGCCTGCTGGCCGAGGCCGGCATCGAGTACGACGTCCTCGGTCCGGGACTGTCGCCCGCCCGCGCGGCCGCCTTCGTCGGTTCGGCCGTCGGTCTCGGCGATCCCCGGCAGAGCATGTACGACGATGACGAGCTCCGGACGTATGTCGCGGCCGAGGCGGAGTACTTCCGTGCGCACAGGATCACCATCGCGGTCACGGGATTCACGCTGACCACGTTGCTGTCCTCGCGCTTGGCCGGCGTACAGGTGATCACCGAACATGCCGGCAGTTTCGTGCCGCCGGTCTTCGAGCATCGGTTGCTGCCGGCGCCGACGCATCCGGTCGATCCGCGCCTGCAGCGTGCGCCGGACTGGCTGGCACGATTCCTCATCAACCGAACCCCGAACCGCTTCCCGGGATACACCAGCGGCTTCAATCGGGTCGCCGACGAGCTCGGCGTCGAAGGCGTCCCCAGCCTGGCCGCGCTCCTGCTCGGCGACCTCTCGCTGGTCCCGGAGAGCCCCGAAGTTCTTGGAGTCTCGGCCGCGGAGGTGGCGACCTGGAAACCCGGCAAGGGTTACCGGCCCGGCTCGCGACTGCGGACCGTCGGCCCGCTCTTCGCCCAGCTGAACCGCTCGATCCCACCCGAGGTCCAGAAGTTCCTCGACCGTCCCGGCCCGACGATCTACCTCGCGATGACGTCGACCCCGGCCGACCAGGTCCGCCAGGCAGTCGCCGACCTCAGCCGGCTCGACGCCCGCATCCTCGTCGCCGGCACCATCCACACCCTCGCCGACCTGACCACAGACCAGATCCAGGTAGCAGGCGTCCTCCCCAGCCACCTGGCCATGCCCCAGGTCGACCTCGCCGTCACCACCGGCGGCCAAGGCAGCGTCCAGACCGCAATGGCCACCGGTACGCCGCTCCTAGGCATCCCCCTGCACATCGAACAAGACCTCAACATCGCCCTGGTCGAACGCCTCGGCGCTGCCCGCCGCGCCCGCTCCACCAACCTCGCCGACCTGGCCACCCAAATGCTCGCCAACCCCACCCACCGCGAATCCGCCGAACGAATCCAAAAGCTCTACACAGCGATCGATGGCCCCGCGGAAGCAGCCAAAGCCATCGCCCAACAGCTCTGAGTGACAGGGTTCACGCACTCACGCGCCAGCCTGATCAGCCTCACCGACGCCGGCTTGGTCGAGCTCCGGCGCGCCCGAAGCCGATCGCCGCGCGCGCCGGTCAAGCACTCCGAGGTCGAGGCCGAGGCGCTCACGGCGGCCGACGCCCAAGTGGTCCACCCCGACCCGCCGGGAATCGATTTCCCCGGCGGGTCGTGACGATTAGTGTCGGTGGACATGACGACCACGGACTGGCCCCTCCTCCGCACCTACTCCGGCCGCCGGCTGCGCCGGATCGCCTTGCCGCTGGGCGGCATCGGAACCGGGACGGTCAGTCTCGGCGGCCGCGGCAACCTCCGCGACTGGGAGATCGTGAACCGCCCGGCCAAGGGCTTCCACCCTGGTACGGCGTTCTTCGCGATCCGCACCGAGTCGCCTGACGGCACGGTGACGACTCGTGCCGCCGAAGGTCCGCTGGACCTGAGCGAGTATGAAGGCGCCCACGGCAGCGCCGCCCAGAGCCACGGCCTCCCCCGCTTCCGTGAGGCCACCTTCGGTACGGCGTACCCGTTCGGCCGGCTCCAACTCCACGATGACGACGTACCGGTCGAGGTGGACCTGGAGGCCTTCAACCCGTTCGTCCCCACCGACGTGGACGCCAGCTCGTGGCCGGTCGCCGTACTGCGCTTCGTCGTGACGAACCGGAGCGATCAGCCGTTGACCGTCTCACTGGCGGGATCGCTGCAGAACTTCATCGGCCGGGACGGCAGCACGGATGTTGCCTCAGACAACTACAACATGACGGCGACCGGCGAGTGCGACCCGTCCGGCCTTCGCGTGGACGGCGTGCTCTTGCGCAGCCGCGGTGTCGATCAAGTTGCGGAGCAGTATGGCTCCATCGCCCTGGGCGTGATCGACAGTCAGGACCTGAGTCTCCGGACCCGCTGGGCGGACCGGACCTGGGGCGACAGCCTGCTCGACTTCTGGGACGACTTCAGTGCGGACGGCCGGCTCGACGAACGCACCAGCGAGTCCGCGACCCCGATCGCCTCGGTGGCCGATCGCCGGACGATCGAGGCCGGCGCGACCGAACGCTTCACCTTCCTGCTCGGCTGGCACTTCCCGAACCGGCGTGCGTGGGAGAAGCCGGACATCGTCGGCAACCACTACACAACGATGGTCGACGACGCCTGGACAGCGATCTGCCGGTTCGCGCCACAGCTCGACGTACTGGAGCGTCGTACGGTCGCCTTCGTCGAGGACTTCCTTGGCAGCGATCTGCCGGATCAGGTCAAGGAAGCGGCGCTGTTCAATCTGAGCACGCTGCGGACGCAGACGGTGTTCCGGACGCCGGACGGGCGGTTCTTCGGCTGGGAAGGGTGTTCCGATCACGAGGGCAGTTGTTTCGGCAGTTGCACACATGTCTGGAACTACGAGCAGGCGACGCCGTTCCTGTTCGGCGAGATCGCTCGCTCGTTGCGCGAGGTCGAGTTCGGCCATGCGACGAACGATCAAGGCCTGATGAGCTTCCGGGTCGGATTGCCGTTGGCAACGAGTGCGCAGGACTGGCAGGTCGCCGCGGCCGACGGGCAGCTCGGGTCCCTGGTCAAGCTGTATCGCGACTGGCGACTCAGCGGTGACGACGAGATGCTGCGCTCCTTGTGGCCGGCCGCTCGACGGGCGCTCGAGTTCTGCTGGATTGCCTGCGGCTGGGATGCCGATCGCGACGGGGTGATGGAGGGCTGCCAGCACAACACGATGGACGTCGAGTACTACGGTCCCAACCCGCAAATGCAGTCGTGGTACCTGGCGGCGTTGCGTGCGTGTGAGGAGATGGCGACGTACCTCGGTGTCGGGGATCTCGCGGACGAGTGCCGACGGATGTTCGAGTACGGCAGCGCTTGGATGGACGAGCACCTCTTCAACGGCGAGTACTACCGGCACGAGATCCGCCCGCCGGCCTCCGCGGACGACGTCGCACCGGGACTGCGCGAGCGGATGGGCGCGGCCGACCCCACGAAACCTGTGCTGCAACTCGGCGACGGGTGCCTTGTCGACCAACTGGTGGGTCAGCATCTCGCCCGGCTGACCCAGCTCGGCTCGCTGCATGACACCGACCACGTGGTGACGACGTTGCGCAGCATCCTGAAGCACAACGGCCGATCCGGGTTCTTCGGGCACTTCAACCACATGCGCAGCTACGTGCTTGGCGACGAATCCGCCGTACTGATGTGCAGCTACCCGCGGGGCAACCGGCCCGAGCGCCCGTTCCCGTACTTCTCCGAGGTGATGACCGGCTTCGAGCACATACTCGCGGTCGGCCTCATCTCGGAGGGCTTGGTCGACGAGGGACTGAAGGTGATCGCCGACATCCGGGCCCGGTACGACGGTGAGCGGCGGAACCCCTTCGACGAAGCCGAGTGTGGTCACCACTACGCGCGGGCGATGGCGAGCTGGGCTGCAGTGATCGCGCTGACCGGATTCGACTACGACGGGCGGAGCGGGGTGATGCGATTCGCGCCACAGGTCGCGGGATCCCGGCACTTCTGGTCGACCGGTGACGCCTTCGGCACTGTGGATCTGGCCGAGGGCATCCTGCACGTCCGCGAAGGCAGTCTGCGGCTCACATCGATCGAGGTCGCGGACCGCAGGCCCGTCGACGTGCCGGCCGGCGTGGTGAGCGCGGGCTCGGCGGTGAAGCTCTGACCATACCAAATGGTATGGTATGGTCGCTGCATGGTGACGCGGACGGAATGGCTGGAGGCCGGGTTCGAGCTGCTGGCGGACGAGGGTGCGCCGGCCGTGACGATCGAGCGGCTCACCGGCAAACTCGGCGTCACCAAGGGCTCGTACTACCACCACTTCAAAGGCGCCGCCGGCTACCGGACGGCGTTGCTGGAGTACTTCGAAGCGCGGTACACCACCCGGATGATCGACACCGTCGAGCGTGAGCCGGACGCGGAACCGGCGGCGAAGTTGCTCCATCTCCTGCAGCTCGTGCTGTCGGACCTGAGCACCGCGGGTCTGGAGATCGCCATCCGGGCCTGGGCGCTGCAGGACCCCGAAGTACGGGCCGCGCAGGAGCGGGTGGACCGGGCACGGACGGCGTACCTGAAGGAGCTCTGCCGTGGACTGAAGGCGGACGTGGACGCGGACCGCTTCGCGGAACTGCTGTACCTGATCCTCATCGGCGCCGAACAGGTGCTGCCGCCGATCGCCAGGGACGACCTGCGCGACATCTACCTGCTGACCTTGCGGCTCGCCACCGGCGAGACCTCGCTCGACTAGAGGAGCTGCCATGCCCACCCGCACGGACCTGCCGGAGCTGGACGACCTGCTACCCACCGTCGACGAGATCGACGTGAAGACCATCCGCGGATCGGTGTCACTGCGCGAGTTCATCGCGGGCTCACTGGGCTACAGCCCCTTGTGGATCAAGGGATTGTTCGCCGCCCGGTTCGCCGTGGCATTGGCACTGCGGCTGGAGACCGTGGCCCCGCCGTCGCGCCGGATGCGACCTGAGACGGTGAGCTTCACACCGGGCGACCTCGACGCCTTCTTCACCGTGGAGCGCGGCGAGGAGGACCACTACCTGCTGCTGAAGATCTCCGACAACCACCTGATCGGCTATCTGGCCTTCATCACCGACAACGCCAAGCCCGAGAGCGAGTTCACGGTGGTCACGTTGGTGAAGTACCTGCGACCGGCCGGCCGGTTCTACTACAACCTCATCCGCCCCTTCCACCACCTCATCGTGCTCAGCATGGCCCGGGCCGGCGTGGGCAGGTAGTTACCTCAGGACCTCGAGGAGCGCGGCGAAGTCCGCCCGGTCGACTTCGCGGGCACCGATCAGGGCCTGCATCAGCAGTCCGTCGAGCGCGGCGACCAACAGGCGCGCCTTCTGCGGATCGGCGGTGAAGGCGCGTGCGATCTCGGTCAGTGGTTCGAGCCAGGCCCCCGCCGCGGACCTCAGCTCCGGACGCCGAGCGGCGTACAGATAGAGCTCGTACAGGGCGAGTGTCCGGCCCCGCCGCCGGATCAGGCTGTCCTCGATCAACCTGGCCAGTTCGTCGGCCGGCCGTGCGCCCAGCTCGCTCCCCCGCCCGTGCAACTCGACGGCGAGATCGTCCGCGGCCCACCTCAGTGCCGCGATCAGCAGATCGTCCAGGGTCGCGAAGTGGTAGGTGATCGACGCGACCGACACATCGGCCACTGAAGCCACCGCACGATGGCTCACACCTGCGACTCCGTCGCGCTCGATCACGCCGATGGTGGCCCGGAGCAACTCGCTCCGGCGCTGCTCACCACGCATCCGGCGACCGTCGACCCCCTGCCTGACCTGCACGAATGTCAAACTATCAAGACGTCTGTACGGATTGTTTTTGGTCCCCCGAATCGTGCGATTCGGCCGTTTTCGGCGCCTAGGCTCGGATGACGTGACAACCACTGAACTCAGTACGGCGATGCGCCGCGCCCTCAAGCGTGCGGACGACGGCAAGACCCTCGACCCGGCCGAAGCCGAAGTGCTGCTGGCGGCCTCAGGTGACGCGCTGACCGCCTTGATGGCGACCGCCGCGCGGGTCCGCGACCAGGGACTGTCGGATGCCGACCGCTCCGGGATCATCACGTTCTCGAAGAAGGTCTTCATCCCGCTGACCCGGCTGTGCCGGGACCGGTGTCACTACTGCACGTTCGCGACCACGCCGGGCCGGGTGCATTCGCCGTACCTGTCACCGGACGAGGTGCTGGAGATCGCGCGGCAGGGTGCGGCGCTCGGGTGCAAGGAGGCGCTGTTCACCCTCGGCGACGCCCCGGAGGAGCGGTGGGACGCTGCCCGGACCTGGCTCGAGGAGGCCGGGTACGACAGCACGCTCGACTACGTGCGGGCGATGGCGATCCGGGTGCTGGAGGAGACCGGCTTGCTGCCGCACCTCAACCCCGGGGTGATGAAGTGGCAGGACCTGCAGCGGCTGAAGCCGGTCGCACCGAGCATGGGGATGATGCTCGAGACCACGTCGCGGCGGCTATTCGAGGAGAAGGGCCAGCCGCACTTCGGTTCGCCGGACAAGGACCCGGCGATCCGGCTGCGAGTGCTGGAGGACGCCGGCCGGTCCAACGTGCCGTTCACCACCGGTCTGCTGATCGGCATCGGCGAGACGCTCGAGGAGCGTGCCGACTCGATCTTCGCCCTGCGCAAGATCGCCCGGCAGTACAACGGGATCCAGGAGGTCATCATCCAGGGCTTCCGGGTGAAGCCCGACACGGCGATGCGCAACGACGACGACGTACCGCTGGACGAGTGGCTGGCCGCGATCGCGGTGACGCGGGTCGTGCTCGGGCCGCGGGTCCGCGTGCAGGCCCCGCCGAACCTGGTCGACCTGGCCGAGTGCCGAGCGCTGCTGGAGGCGGGCGTCGACGACTTCGGCGGGGTCTCGCCGCTGACGCCGGACCACGTGAACCCGGAGCGGCCGTGGCCGCAGATCGATGACCTGGCGAAGGTCACCGCGGACGCGGGCTTCACCTTGCGGGAGCGGCTGACCACGCACCCGGAGTACCTGCGGGAGCCCTGGCTCGACCCGCGCCTGATCTCGCATGTCGAGGCGCTGGTCGACCCGGCGACCGGGCTTGCCAATGAGTCCGCCATGCCGGTCGGCCTGCCCTGGCAGGAGCCTGATGGCGGCTGGGACAGTGTCGGGCGGACCGATCTGCACACCGCGATCGACACCGAAGGTCGTCGTACCGAAACTCGCTCCGACTTCGACGCGGCCTACGGCGACTGGGACGTGCTGCGTGAGCAGGTCGCGGGGCGCTCCGCACCCGAACGTATCGAGGGTGACGTCAAGGAAGCACTGGCCGCCGCCGAACGCGACCCGGCCGGACTCTCCGACGCCCAGGCGCTGACCTTGATCACAGCCACCGGTCCTGCCCTCGATGCGTTGGCTTCGCTGGCCGATGAGTTGCGCAAGGCAACGGTCGGCGACGACGTCACGTACGTCGTGAACCGGAACATCAACTTCACCAACGTCTGCTACACCGGCTGCCGGTTCTGCGCGTTCGCCCAGCGGCGCACCGACGCGGACGCCTACTCGCTGTCGATGGACGAGGTCGGCCAGCGCGCCGAGGAAGCCTGGGTGATCGGCGCGACCGAGGTCTGCATGCAAGGCGGTATCCACCCGGACCTGCCGGGCACGGCGTACGCCGACCTGGTCCGCGCGGTGAAGGACCGGGTGCCGGACATGCACGTGCACGCGTACTCGCCGATGGAGATCGTCAACGGCTCCGTGCGTACCGGGCTCTCGATCGAGGACTTCCTGATCTCGGTCAAGGAGGCGGGGCTGGACAGCATCCCCGGTACCGCGGCGGAGATCCTGGACGACGACGTCCGCTGGATCCTCACCAAGGGAAAGTTGCCCACGGCATCGTGGATCGAGGTCATCACCACGGCCCACAAGGTCGGTCTGCCATCGAGTTCGACGATGATGTACGGCCACGTCGACGCACCGCATCACTGGGTCCAGCACCTGCGCACGATCGCCGCTGTCCAGGATCAGACCGGCGGATTCACGGAGTTCGTGCTGCTGCCGTTCATCCACCAGAACTCGCCGATCTACCTGGCCGGCGTCGCCCGCCCGGGTCCGACGTACGACGAGAACCGCGCGGTGCACGCGATGTCGCGGATCATGCTGCACGGGCGGATCGACAACATCCAGTGCTCGTGGGTCAAGCTCGGGGTGGACGGGTGCGTCGCGGTCCTGAACGGTGGCGTCAACGACATCGGCGGCACGCTGATGGAGGAGACCATCAGCCGGATGGCCGGTTCCAAGCACGGCTCGCGGAAGTCGATCGCCGAACTGACTGCGATGGCGACGGCCGCCGGCCGCCCGGCCCGGCAGCGCACGACGACATATGGCCAGGTGCCCGACCGGCCTTCGCTCGAGCTTGCCTGAGATCCGGGGCGGGCTTGGTCGGAATCTAGTGGGCGGGGTCGAGGTCTACGGCGGTGGACCTTGACCGCCGCTTGCTGCCGATGTGGTGTCCGCAGGCGACGAGCAGGAATCCGACGACGTAGATCCCGCCGGTGACGGCAAGGTAGCCGAGCGGCAGCGTCTCGGGATCGGCTGGGAACGCCTGGGTACTGTCGCCGACCCAGGCGCGCAGCAGATACAGCGTCTGGAAGGTGAAGGAGTACGCGAAGATCGCGATGTAGGCGACGTACGCGGCGAGCCGGTTCCGCAGGAAGAATCCGAGCGGGAACGCGAACAGGATCGTGACGACGGCAACCATGGGAATCCCCTCCTGGCTTGGTGTTTGACGCCTTCACCTTGGCGTTCGGCGGGGTGGGCGGGCATCCGTGCTGTCGCCGGACGTCGGTCGCCGCTGGCCACTACGTGCTGGCACTGGTGCTTTCGCTTCGCGTCGCGGTCATCATGAGGATGTGTCCCGGCCGATCGCCCTGGTCGCCACCGCGACGATCGTCTTCGTCGCGGCCACCGTGCTGCGCTTCGTCCTCGCGTACGGCGCCTGGTCCGTCGGCGGTCCGTTGGACGCCCCCACCACCACGGCCCTGCTGGTACCTTGCCTCGTCTTGGGCTGGCTGGTCGCCACACGAGCGCCACAAACCCCGATCGGCCCGACTCTCTGCCTCACTGCGACCCTCCCGGCCATCGTCTTTCTCCTCGAGGATTGGGGCGCGACCGCGGACACTGCGAGCGCCTGGCCGGGTGCTCAGGGTGTGGAGGTTGTGGCGGCTGGGGCGTGGCCGTGGTTGTTTCTCGGGTTCGCCACGCTTGTCCTGCTCTTCCCGGACGGCCTCCTGCGCGGCCGCCGGTGGCGCCTGATCTGGATCGCGATCCCGATCTCCTGCGCCCTCGTCAACCTCACCGTCTCGGCCTTCGACGACACCACCGGCAGATCCCGCCTCGACATCCCGCG
This sequence comes from Kribbella pittospori, assembly GCF_004331465.1. Taxonomy (GTDB): domain Bacteria; phylum Actinomycetota; class Actinomycetes; order Propionibacteriales; family Kribbellaceae; genus Kribbella; species Kribbella pittospori. Next base: position 213,361 of record NZ_SJKB01000007.1, on the reverse strand, counting down.
GCCGGCCGAGGCCGTCTGGGTGATCGTCGTCTTCGCCGGCTTCGTCGGCGTACTCCTGGCCGCCGCCTCCAGCCTCGTCGTCCGCTACCTGCGCGGCGACAACCTCACTCGCCTCCGCCTGCGCTGGCTGATGACAGCCGCGGTGAGCGTTCCCGTCCTCCTCGCCGCCAGTTGGCTGGCGATCGCCCTGGGCGCGCCAGGCTCGATCGCCTACATGTTCTTCCTGATCGCGATGCTGGTCCTGGTGCCGGCCGCGATCACCGTCGCGATCCTGCGCCACGACCTGTTCGACATCGACCGTTTGCTCGGCACCACCCTCAGTTGGCTCGTCACCGCGATCATCTCCGCGGCGGTCTTCGCCGCGATCGTCCTTGCTGCAGGCAACTTCTTCCCCGATCGAGTCGGTGTTACCACCGCCGCCTTCGTGACCGCCCTCGCCCTGCTCCCGTTGCACCAATGGATCCACCGCACCGTCGGGCGTCTGGTCGACCCCGACGGCACGGTGGCCCTGACCCGGATCCGCGACTTCGTCCGCCAGGTCCGCGACGGCTCGGCCGAACCCGAGCAGGTCGAATCCGTCCTGCGTGAGGTCCTCGACGATCCCGGGCTGCGCGTTCTCCTCCACCGGCCGGGCGCCGGCGTATCCATCCCCGACGGCGCGATCCCTTTGCAGACAGGCGATTCCGTGGTCGGCGCCCTCGTTCTCGGCACGACGTCCGCCCGCCGGATCCGGCGGGCACGCGAAGCCGTGGTCGAGGCCCGGCTGCCGATCGAGGTCAGCCGGCTACGCCTCGAACTCCAGGACGCGCTGGCCGAGGTCCGCGCCAGCCGGTTCCGGCTGATGGAGGAGATCAACGCCGAACGCCGACGGCTCGAACGCGACCTGCACGACGGAGCCCAGCAGCAGCTGATCGCGATCGGGATGCGGCTGCGATCCCTGCAGTATCAGCTTGCGCCGGGCGTCTCGGCGTACGAGGAGATCGACGAACTGGTGGTCACCGTGGAGGACACCGTCGCGGAGTTGCGGCGGATCGCGCACGGCGTCCGCCCGAGCCGTCTCGACGACGGACTCGCGGTTGCGCTCCGCCGGCTCGTCGCGGGCAGTACCTTGCCGGTGGATCTCGTCGTACCCGAGTTGGAGGTCGGCGAAGGCGTCGCGACCGCGGTCTACTTCACCGTCGGCGAGGCGATCGCGAACGCCCTCAAGCACGCCCGTGCCACCCGGATCTCGATCGAGGTCGGGGTCGTCGGGCAGGTACTGCGGGCCGTCGTACGAGACGACGGGGTCGGCGGGGCGGTCGAGGGGTTCGGGTTGACGTCGTTGCGGGATCGGGTGGCGTCGGTCGGCGGGGAGATCACGGTCGACAGCCCGCCCGGCGCCGGGACCGCGATCAGGGTGGAGATCCCGTGCGCATCGTGATCGGCGAGGATTCCGCCTTGTTTCGTGAGGGTTTGAGCCGGTTGCTGACCGAGAACGGCCACGAGATCGTGGGTACGGCGGAGGACGCGGACGAACTGATCTCGGTGGTGCGCGCGGTCGATCCGGAACTGACGATCATCGACGTACGGATGCCGCCGACCATGACTGACGACGGGGCGCGGGCGGCTGCGGTACTGCGTTCCGAGGTCCCCGATCGGCCGATTCTGATGCTGTCGCAGCACATTGAGACTCGGCACGTTGTGCCGTTGGTCGGCACGGGCGCCTTCGGCTATCTGCTGAAGGACCGCGTCTTGCGCGTTGGGGACTTCCTCGATGCAATGCAGCGCGTCGCCGGTGGCGGTTCGGCCCTCGACCCGGCGATCGTCGCTGCTCTCATCACGCCGACGCGTCCGAGCGATCCGCTCGCCGCACTGTCCACGCGGGAGCGCGAGGTGCTTGCGCTGGTTGCTGAGGGTCGGTCCAACAGCGCGATCGCCAGCCAACTGGTCGTCGCCGAACGGACAGTCGAGACGCACATGCGCAGCATCTTCCAGAAACTGCAGATCGCGGACACACCGACCACACACCGCCGGGTGCTCGCCGTCATCACCCACCTGACGTCGTAGTACGAGCGCCACGCCGGTCAGCCCCGGGCCTTAGGCGTTCTCGGGCTCGGCGGGCCTGAGTTGCAGTGGCGTTCCCTGGTTGGTGTCTGGTCCCCAGCAGCACCAGACACCAACCAGGGAACGGAAACGCCGGCCATGCCCGGTGTCGGTCGCCACCTCACTGGCGACCGGCACCGCCTGCGGCACGGCCGGCGTCCTGCTGTTGCCCCGAGAGGGCAGTCGGCCCGAAGGAGGGCGGGCCGGCGTCTCATTCCGTGACCGGCAGGGGAGGTACAGTCCGGTCGCGGACGGGAGTACGTCGGTACCACCTGGAGCCTGTTTGTCAGCGACCCGTCCGTCGCCGACAACTGAACGTTGTCACGTCACCACAACCGCAGACCATCCCCGGGTTCAAACATTTGCATTGCCTTTGAACAAGGCAACCGTGAGTAAACAAACCCTCACTTTCCGTGCTCTGTTGCCTTCCGCAACAACAACCGGTCCACCCGGACCTCGCCCGATCCCCCGGAATCGCACGCCTCCGAAGACCCCGGACGTCAGACGTCCAGACCGGATCACCCGAGTGATGTGACCTTTCCCACGCCCCGCCAAACCCTCACACCGGACTGGACCAGGCAAACCCACAGCCGACCACCCTGCATCGCACGGCCACCCGCAACACCCCGCCGCACCGCCCGGACTGCACCGCTGGCCATTCGCACACCCCGAAACTGCGGCCCAGGGACGCACCACTGATCCGACGCGAGCCGGCCACTGGCGGGTTGTTTCACCGATGACGCGCAACAACCCGCCAGCCGGCACACAACCCACCACCCACCTAGCGCGAGAGGCCGGGGCGGCGGCCGCACTGGACCAGACGTGACTGTCCGGCCGACCCCGTGCATCGAAGTCAGCTGGTCAGCCGGAGAGGCGTCCGGAGGGGTCAGTACGGGTAGGTGTCGTCGCGGCGGGTTGGGTCTAGGTCCCAGAGGGAGAAGTCGACGATCTTGTGGGACTCCTCGCCGCCGGCCGGCATCAGGCCGAAGGAGTCGTAGTCCTTCGACCCCATCCCGTCGAGGTAGCACAGCAGCTCGAAGGCCGACTGCGCGTCCTCGATGTCGTCGATGACCTCGTCGTTCTGCGCCTCGTCCGCGCGGCTCCGGACGTACTCCACGAAGGCGTCCGGATCCGTCACCACGTAGTCGTACCGCGCCTGGTAGCTGAGCCGCACCCCGTCCGCCGGCAGCAACGGCTCCTCGAGTCCCTCGAGGTCGTCCAGGCCCGCGCCCTCGACCATCTCCCGGTAGTCCGCCGGGTCGTCGAAGTCGTCCGGCCCGAGCGGCAGGTCGTCCAGCTCGTCGGGGTCGTAGGAGTCGATCCCGAGGAAGATGTCGCCCCAGCCCCGCTCGTGCACGGCGTCCGCGAGCGCCCGGGCCTGGACCCGGACGTTCTCGATCGCGCCGGTGGCCCGCAGGTCGTGGAGATCCAGAGCGTCGGCCTGCTCCAGCAGCACCCGGGCGAGTTCGCGGGCGGCCTCGGCGGCCGACGCGGGTTCGATCGGCTCACTCATGCTGCGACGGTACAACCATCGGCACCTCCACCGCCGAGCCCGGTACGCCGAACGCGTCGACGAGCTCGACCGCGACCGGCCGAACCGCGGCGCAGAGCTCGTTCACCAGCGCCGTGATCGCCTTCGACCGGCCCGGCGACAACCGTCCGTGCTCGAGGTACCAGGCACGCTCCGACTCGATCGTCGCGAGCGCATGCAGGTCGTAGACGTCCTTCAGCACGTCGCGGAGTTCGTCCGGCGCATCCTCGACCGCCGCATGGAACGCCTCCAGCACGACGCGGTCCACGTGCGCCCGCCCAGCCGCGATGACGTGGTCCTGGCACCGGTTGAACACCTCGAACGGCTCGTCCCCGGCATCGATCCCCGCCTTCAGCCGCCGCGCGACCCCGGACAGCATGTGCTCCTCCCGGAACCGCAACAGCCCCGAGTGGTACGCGTCGTCCCGCAACCCCGCATCCGGATCGTTCGCATCACTCCGATTCGGTACGACGTCCCGCAGCCGCTCGATGAGTGGTCGCAGGGCCGCCTTCTCGACCGCGATCTCCACCGCCTGAGCCGCGATGAACCGGGCCGTCCCGAGCGGGTCCAGCTTCCCGAACGACTCCCGGTAGTCCGTCAGCAGACCCTTCGCCACCAGCTGGAGCAGGACAGTGTTGTCCCCCTCGAAGGTGGTGAACACATCAGTGTCCGCCTTCAACGTGGCCAGCCGGTTCTCGGCCAGGTACCCAGCACCGCCACACGCCTCGCGGCACATCTGGATGGTCTCGGTCGTGTGCCACGTCCCGAGCGCCTTCGTCCCAGCTGCCTGCGCCTCCAGAGCTCTCCGGTCGTGCTCGCTGCTCCCGTCACCGAACACCCGCACGAACTCGTCGACCAACTCGGCCTGCGCGAAATGCAGTGCATAGGTCCGCGCGAGCAACGGCAGCAGTCGGCGCTGATGCATCCGGTAGTCCAGCAGCAACGCCTCCTCAGCACTCCCCGGAGCACCGAACTGCCGCCGCTGAGCGCCGTACCGGATCGCGATGGTCAGTGCGACCTTGCTGGCGTTGATCGCCGCGCCACCGACCGAGACGCGTCCCTGCACCAGCGTGCCGAGCATGGTGAAGAACCGGCGGTCCGGGTTCTCGATCTCGCTCTGGTAGTTGCCGTCAGCATCGACCTGGGCATAGCGGTCCAGCAGCGCCTCCCGAGGCACCCGGACGTGGTCGAACACGATCCGGCCGTTGTCGACCCCGTTCAGCCCCAGCTTCGGGCCGCAGTCGGACAGCGTCACGCCGGGCATCGCCGTACCGCTCTCATCCCGGATCGGGACGAGCAAGCAGTGCACTCCTTGGCTCTCACCGCCGACGACGAGCTGCGCGAACACCGCGGCCATCCGCCCGTGCCTGGCCGCGTTCCCGATGTAGTCCTTCCGCGCGGCCGCGGTCGGCGTGTGCACGACGAACTCCCCGGTCGAGGCGTCGTACGTCGCCGTCGTACCAAGGGCCTGCACGTTCGAGCCGTGACCCGTCTCGGTCATCGCGAAGCAGCCGAGCAGCCGGCCGCTGAGCGCGTCCGCGAGGTAGCGGTCGTGGTGGCGCTCGGTGCCCAGGTGCAGGATCGCCCCGGCGAACAGGCCGAACTGCACCCCTGCCTTCACCATCAGCGAGAGGTCCCCGAAGGCGAGCGTCTCGAACCCGGCGATGAACCCGCCGAGATCGCCCTCGCCGCCGAACTCCTTCGGGAAGCCGCGGGCCGGATGGCCCTCGGCCGTGACATCCAGCATCACGTCGAGCACCTTGTCGCGGTACTCGTCCCGCGGCAGGCGCAACGACAGGTCGAGCAGCTCCGCGTTCGCGCTCAGCCCGGCGCGCACGACGTCCCGCGCCGCCTTGTGCGGCCCGTCCAGATAGTCCCGCAACCCCGTTGTCCTCATGCTCTTAACCTATGCGGATTCGCGCGCACTTTGCGTCACCATCGTGTGACTGTGGACAACTCTCGTCACAATGCGCATCTGCGGCAGTATGCTGTCGACTGTGCCGAACTTGCGGATCAGTGAGGCGGCCGCGCTCCTCGGAGTCAGCGACGACACGGTACGGCGCTGGATCGATCAGGGCAGGCTGCAGTCAGTCCAGGAAGGCGGCCGGATGGCCGTCGACGGTGGCGCGCTCGCCGCCTTTGCCCAGAGCTTGGCGGAGTCGCCCGAGCCGGGGGCCACCGCCGCGGCCTCGGCACGCAACCGCATGCGGGGGATCGTGACCCGCGTGCTCAAAGACGGCGTGATGGCTCAGGTCGAGATGCAGGCCGGGCCGTTCCGCGTCGTGTCCCTGATGAGTCGCGAGGCGGCCGACGAGCTCGGACTCGAGCCAGGAGTGGTCGCCGTCGCCTCGATCAAGTCGACCCATGTGGTCGTAGAAATCCCGGAGGCCTGATGTTCCGTCGCACAGTGCTCGCCGCGCTGGCCGCCACCGTCGCGCTCACCCTGGCCGGCTGCGGCGACGACACCCCTGCGGCGTCGTCGTCCTCGGACAGCCCCAGTGCGGCGGCGTCCCTGTCCGGGACCATCACTGTGTTCGCGGCCGCGTCGCTCACCGAGTCGTTCACCCAGATCGGCAAGGACTTCGAGGCTGCTCACTCGGGTGTGAAGGTCACCTTCAACTTCGCCGGCAGTTCAGCGCTGGCGCAGCAGATCAACCAGGGTGCGCCCGCTGACGTCTTCGCCTCGGCTGCGCCGAAGAACATGGATCAGGTGACCGACAAGAACAGCCCGACGACGTTCGTGACGAACACGCTGGAGATCGCCGTACCGCCGGGCAACCCCGGGAAGATCACCGGTCTGAAGGACTTCGGGGACAAGAGCAAGAAGATCGCGCTGTGCGCGCCGCAGGTGCCGTGCGGCGCAGCGTCGGAAACGGTGTTCAAGGCGGCCGGGATCACCCCGCAGCCAGACAGCCTGGAGCAGGACGTCAAGGCCGCGCTGACCAAGGTCAGCCTCGGCGAGGTGGACGCCTCGCTGGTCTACAGGACCGACGTACAGGCAGCAAAGGACAAGGTGGAGGGCATCGAGTTCCCCGAAGCCAGCGAGGCGGTCAACAAGTACCCGATCGCCACGCTGACCAAGGCCCCGAACGCTGACGGCGCCAAGGCGTTCGTCGATTACGTCCTGTCCGACAAGGGCAAGGCCGTCCTCACCGCAGCGGGCTTCGCGACACCGTGAGTCGTCGTAGCAGAAGCACGATCGGGCGGCTGCCCCTCGTGCTTCTGCTGCCTGCGTTACTCGGCCTGGCGTTCTTGCTCATCCCGCTGGTCGGTCTCGTGGCCAAGGCGCCGTGGTCGACGCTGCCGAGCCGCCTGTTCAGTACGGACGTCTGGGACGCACTGAGGTTGTCTTTGCTCTGCGCAACAGCGGCCACTGCGGTGTGCATGGTTCTGGGGATCCCACTGGCGTGGTTGCTGGCCAGAGCACCGATACCCGGTCGCGGTGTCATCAGAGCGTTGGTGACTGTTCCACTGGTCCTGCCGCCGGTGGTCGGAGGTGTTGCGCTGCTCCTGGTGCTCGGACGGCGTGGACTGGTCGGTCAGCACCTGGACGCCTGGTTCGGCATCAGTCTGCCGTTCACCACGGCCGGAGTGATCGTGGCGGAAGCCTTTGTGGCTATGCCGTTCCTGGTCATCTCCGTAGAGGGTGCACTGCGTGCTGCGGACCCCCGCTACGAGGAGGCCGCTGCGACGCTCGGCGCGGGTCGGTGGCTGACGTTCCGCCGGGTCACGCTGCCTTCTATCGCACCAGGTGTCGTGGCGGGCGCCGTACTGTGCTGGGCTCGTGCGCTGGGTGAGTTCGGCGCCACCATCACCTTTGCCGGCAACTTTCCCGGACGTACGACGACGATGCCGCTGGCCGTCTATCTCGCCTTGGAGACCGATCCGGACGTGGCTGTCGTACTGAGTCTGGTGCTGCTGATCGTTTCTGTCGTCGTACTGGCGTCTCTGCGCGAGCGCTGGATCAGTGGGCTGCGATGACACTGCATGCAGAGATTCGCGTGACCCGCGGCGAGTTCGACCTCTCACTCAACCTGGCCGTCGAACCAGGTGAGGTTGTTGCGCTCCTCGGTCCCAACGGCGCCGGCAAGACCACGGCGCTCCGTGCGATCTCCGGACTGCTGCCACTGGACGACGGCCGGATCGCGCTGGACGAGGAGGTGTGGGACGAACCTCCGCGCACCTTCCGTACGCCGGATCGTCGGCCGATCGGCGTGGTCTTCCAGGACTACTTGCTGTTCGACCACCTCAGTTGCATGGAGAACGTTGCCTTCGGTCTCAGAGCCCGCGGTGTCGACAAACACGCAGCCCGCGCCGAGGCCACCCGATGGCTCGACACCGTGGGCCTGTCGTCGTACGCCCGAAGCCGACCACGCTCGCTGTCCGGTGGGCAGGCGCAACGGGTCGCTCTGGTCCGCGCATTGGCCACCAGCCCTTCGCTGCTGCTGCTTGACGAGCCGCTGGCTGCCTTGGACGCCAGTACGACGCTCCATGTGCGTGCTGAGCTAGGTCAGCACCTGGACCGGTTCCCCGGCCACACTCTGCTCGTCACCCACGACCCACTCGACGCCATGGTCCTCGCAGACCGCCTGGTGATCGTCGAACACGGCCGAGTGGTCCAGGAGGGCCGCCCCACCGAGATAGCCCGCCGCCCGCGGACCGACTACGTAGCCCAACTGGTAGGCCTCAACCTCTACCGAGGCACAGCCTCCTGCACCACCGTCACCCTGTCCGAAGGCGGCACCATCACCCTCGCCGAGCCCACGAGCGGTCCGGTCCACGTAGCCTTCCCGCCCACCGCCGTCAGCCTCTACCCCGAGCCCCCGTCCGGCAGCCCCCGCAACACCTGGCCCGCCACAGTCACCGGCATAGAACAACACGCCCACACAGTCCGAGTCCGCCTGACCGCCACCCCCGCCGGCCCAACCACCCTCCTGGCCGACATCACTCCCGCCGCAGTAGCCGACCTCCACCTATCCCCCGGCCAACCCCTCCACGCCTCCCTGAAAGCCACCGAAATCCACACCTACCCGGTGTAAATGCAGTTACTGGAGTTGGTGGTGGAGGGCCAGTTGGAGGAGGGCTGCGCCTGCGGGTTGGGTGGGGTGGGTTTGGGTGAAGGTGTTGATTGTTTCGGCGGTGAAGGGTTGGGGGGTCAGGAGGCGGCCTTCGGGGTTGGTGGTGGGGAGGTTCGGGAAGAGGGTGTCGAAGATGGTGGAGTCGAGGGACAGGACTGTTAGTAGGTCGGTGGCGAAGGTCAGGGGGTCCACGCCTAGGCCTACGCAGTGGGCTCGGGCTGTGCCGGCTTGGAGGGCGTCGGTCAGCTGGGTGGCGAAAGGCCAGTGTGCGTAGGGGATGGGGGCGGTGGCGCTTCCGTAGTCCTCGGGGTGGGCGGCCAGTTCTTCGGCTAGTTCTCTGGTGAGGTTGTGCCAGAGGGAGAAGTCGTTGTGCTCGTTCCAGACGGCGGCGGCGCTGGGTTGGAAGATGCCGGAGGGGACTACTTGGTAGAGGCCGCCGGCGTGGCCGACTTTGGCGGGGTCTCGCCAGTGCAGGTAGAAGGTGGATTCTCCGGAGTCGACGTCGCGGCGGATGGTGAGGGTGCTGATCGCGATGTTGGTGGGGCGGTTCGCCGGGTTCCAGGGGGCGCCGATTGATGTGCGCACCGGGGTGGGTGCGTTCGGGTTGAGGCGTTGGGCGGTGAACTCGTGGGCGGAGGCTTCACCGGTGTTGATGCTGCCGAAGTAGCTGCCTCGGCCGAGGCGCAGGAACGGGTTTGGGCCGGTCAGGTCCGCGGCGATGAGGCGGTAGGTGGGGCGGTCCTCGAAGACGGCAGGTGGGGCCAGGTCGGCGATGGTTTCGGCGTACGAGCCGTAGTGGGTGCCATCGGAGCGGAGGGGTAGCTCCCCCCGGGCTGCGGGTTCGCGGCCGGTGACGCCGGTGAAGGTTGCGTCGGGATCGAACTCGAGTGCGATGGACGTCAACGGGATGGGTGTCGTCGGCAACCACGTTTCGGGAGCCAGCAGCGGAGTGCCGGCGACGTGGCGGGCTGCGGGGAATGCCTCGGCTGCGTCGAGGCCGAGGCGATGGCGGTGCTCGACGAGGTGGCGGCGTACGGCGAACCAGGCCTGGCGGCCGGCCTCGACGTCGGCTGTGGAATCCGGCATGACTCATTGCAACAAGATGCAAGGTCCCCGAGCAACGGCGGGGTCCCCGGCTATCGTGAGAATTCGACCCGCGGCGAGGCCGAAGACATGATCAAGACTGTTGTTGCCTCAGACATCTTGGTGATCGCCGCAGCTGGATGCTCGGCGTCGACGGACTCAGCACCCGAGGTGCCGCCTCCGACCAGTTCAGCAGTGGTCAGCCAGACTCCGGTGACGCAGCCGACGCGGTAGCGCTCGCCGGATCGCGCAGCGGCTCATTGATGTCGGGTGCTGGACGTCGTGGGCCGATGACGAGCGCGACGCGATGCTGGCAGTGTGCGAGTCCTGGTGGCCGGAAGTGTTTGACTCGCACGAGCCGGTGCGGGCCAGGACCTCATCGACATCCTCGATCTGGTCCAGGACATCCTGCACGAGTGAGGGTCGCCTGAGTTACGAGCTGTGACGTCACCGGGATGAATTGACATGGTGTAACGGCAGATTTCACGCTCAGAACGCGCAATACGGTAACGAAGAGTGTTTAGTTACTCACTTGTAGTGTGTGGATTCTTCACGCGAGAGTGATGACATCGTGCACTACGCCAGCCCCTGTCCGGGTGTCCAAGATGTGCGGGGCACCACGAGAGGGGGTCGGACAGTCATGCACGAGAGTTACGAGTTCTACTGCCTTGCGGACCGGACGTTCTACGAGACGCCGGCCAATCGTGGTGCCCAGCACCCGGACTTCGCCCTGGCCGGCAGGGCGGTCCCGGACGGGTGGCGGCATGTGCCCGGGGAAACCTGGATGCACTACGCACCCGAGGACCTGAAGCTCCCCGCGCAAGGCTGGAAGATCCACGTGTCGGCCCGCCTCGCGGATGTCGAACGGACGCTCGAGGCCGTCTGGGAGTACTGCGTCCCACGCGGCATCGCGTTCAAGTTCCTCCGCAACGAGCCCGTCCTCGTGATGGTCAACTCGAAGGCCGCTCCGCGCGGCTCGAGTGGCAAGCTCGTGACGATCTACCCGGCCGACGAAGCGCAGCTCGAGCTCGTCCTCAAGGAGCTCGACGGGATCCTCCAGGGCGTCAAGGGCCCTTATATCCTGAGCGATCTACGCTACGGCGAGGGTCCGCTCTTCGTCCGGTACGGCGCCTTCGTCAGCAGGTTCTGTCTGTCACCGACCGGCGAGCGCGTGCTGGCGCTCGAGGACGACCAGGGCCGGCTCGTCCCGGACCATCGGGGCCCGACGTTCGCGGTGCCACCGTGGGTGACGTTGCCGGACTTCCTGCAGCCGCACCTCGACGCGCGCAACGCCGTCACCACCAACGACCTCGCGTACACGATCGACGGCGTCATCCAGTTCTCCAACGGCGGCGGGGTGTACCTCGGCCACCACAACGAGACCGGTGACCGCGTCGTCCTCAAGGAAGGCCGCCCGTACGCCGGTCTGGACATGGCCGGCCGTGACGCGGTCGCCCGGATCGCCCACGAAAAGGACATCCTCGAGCAGCTCGACGGCCTGGACGTCGTACCGAAGCTGCACGACTTCCTCCAGCTCGGTGAGCATCACTTCCTCGTGCAGGAGCACATCGACTCGGTGTCGCTGCAACGAGAGCTGGTACGGCGGTATCCGCTGACGCACCCGGATGCGACCGAGGCGGACAAGGCCGAGTACGCCGAGTGGGCCGCGCAGATGGTCGGCAAGGTCGCGGAAGCGGTCGGTCAGCTGCATGATCGCGGCGTCGTGTTCTGCGACCTGCATCCGGACAACGTCCTGCTCGACGTCAACGGCCGGCTCACGCTGATCGACTTCGAGGTCGCGACGCGCGCCGAGGACAAGGCCCGCTCGACGCTCGCGCATCCCGGCTACGCGGCGCCCGGCGATCGCCAGGGCGTCGATGTCGACCGCTACGCGCTGGCATGCATCGCGCTCGGCGTCTACGCGCCACAGGCAACGATCCTGCTGAATCTCCACCCTGGCAAGGCGTTCCAGCTCGCCGACATGATCACCGAGACCTTCCCGGTGCCGAGGGCAACCGTCGAGGAAGCCGTCCGGACCATCGTCGGACCGAAGGCAACACACGACCCGGAGATGGTCGACCTGGCCCTCCCCGGCGAGGCCGAATGGCCCGAGATCCGCGAGGCGCTGACCCGATCCATCGTCGCCAGCGCGACCCCCGAACGCACCGACCGACTGTTCCCCGGCGACATCGCGCAGTTCCGCGACGGCGGCGGCATCGACCTCGCCACCGGCGCCGCGGGCGTCCTGTACGCACTAGCGAAGACCGGCGCCGGCCGTTTCCCGGAGTACGACGAATGGTTGCGCAAGCGGGCCGTGGACACGGAGACCGGTCCTGGCCTGTACGACGGTCTGCACGGTGTCGCGCACGTCCTCGACGAGCTCGGATACCGCCAGGACGCGCTGGAGCTGGTCGACCGCACCCTCGCCGACGACTGGAGCTCCCGCGAGTTCGGGCTGCACTCCGGTCTGGCCGGCATCGGGCTCAGCCTCCTGCACTTCGACACCGAGCCGGCCCTTCGCGCGAAGGCAGTCCGCGTGCTCGACCTCGTTGCTGATCGGCTCGGCGACGTAACCGACGTACCTGAGGTCAGTGGCGGTCAGCAAGCGCGGGCCGGGTTGATGCACGGATCGTCCGGCCCGGCACTCCTGTTCCTGGAGGCGTTCGAGCAACTGGGTGACACCGGACTGCTCGACCTCGCCGAGGTCGCCATCAGGCAGGACCTCCGACGTACCACCCTGACGCCCGACGGCATGCGGCAGGTGGACCAGGGCTGGCGGACCCTGCCGTACCTCGAAGAGGGTTCGGCCGGCGTCGCGCTCGTCCTCGAGCGGTATCTGCGCCACCGTCCGTCCGACGAGCTCACGGCGACACTCGCCGAGCTTCAGCGGGTGACCCACTGCTCCTACTACGTCCAGCCCGGTCTGTTCATGGGTCGCGCCGGTCTGCTCCTCACAGCCGCCTCACTCGGCGAGGAGCAGGCGACGGTCGACGACCTGGTGTACGGGCTCGGCTGGCACGCGATGCCGTACCAAGGCGGTCTCGCGTACCCCGGCAACCAGTTGCTCCGTCTGTCGATGGACCTGGCGACCGGATCGGCCGGCGTACTGCTGGCCCTGGGAACGGCGCTGCACGACGCGCCGGCGTCCCTCCCGTTCCTCGGACCTCCCCAGTGGTCCGAGTCAACATCGCGACGATCTACACCGAAGGAGGTGTAAAACATGGCACTTCTCGACCTTCAGGGTCTGGAGACCCCGGGCTACGGCCACGGCGGCCACCACCACGGCGGCTCCACGCTGACCGTGCTGGGCTGCGCTTCGCAGACCCCGAGCAACCTGAGCCTTCTGCTCTGCCACTGATCGGTGGTTCCGAGGCCCTGGGTGGGCGGCAAACCCCACCCAGGGCCGAACTGCCTTCAGGCCGTGCCGCAGGGCACGGCCCGACCCGATCACCGGTGACCGACTCGCCTCGGTCGCCGGGCGGCTGCTGTTGTGCTGGACGGAAGGAGTGGAGTGTGGGTACCTCCGTGCAGTCCTATCCATGCGCCGAGCGGAGTCCGCTGGTGGAGCAGGTGCACGGCTGTTCCGTCGCGGATCCGTACCGCTGGCTCGAAGACTCCGAGTCGGCCGAGACCCAACGGTGGCAGGCGGAACAGGACGAGCTGTGGCTGAATCATGCCGCCACGCTGACGAACCGGTTCCGGTTCCGCACCAGGGTGAAGGCCCTCTCGAACGTCGGCACCGTCTCCGTCCCCAGCTGGCGCGGCGACCATTGCTTCACGCTCCGCCGCGATCCGGGCCGACAGCACCCGATCCTGTACGTCGACGAGCGAGCCCTGCTCGACCCGCTGCAGCTCGACCCCAGCGGACGCACCACTCTGGACGGCTGGCAGCCGTCACCCGATGGCAGCCTCCTCGCCTTCCAGGTCTCACAAGGTGGCACCGAGCAGTCCGTCCTGTACGTCCTCGACGTGACCACCGGTCAGCTCGCGGACGGCCCGATCGACGGTTGCCGCTACTCCCCGATCGCCTGGCTCCCGGACGGCAAGTCCTTCTACTACGTGCGTTTCCGCCAGGTACGGCATCACCACCTGAACGACCCCGACGACACCACGATCCTCGCGACCGAAGCGTCGTACGGGCTCGAGCTCAGCCATGACGGCCGCTGGCTGACGATCTCGGCCTCCCGCGGTACGGCGAACGACCTCTGGCTCGCCGACCTTGCCACGGACGATCCGCCAACCCCCGTACAGCGGGGCGTCGACGCCCTCACGGTCATGACGGTGGGACCCGACGGCCGCCTGTACGTCGTCACCACGCGCGACGCGCCGACCGGCCGCATCTGCATCGGCGACCCCATGAGCCCCTCGGACTGGGACGACTTCATCCATCCCGGCGCACCACTGACCGGCCTCGCGATCCTCGAGGACCACATCCTCGTCAGCCACACCAACGAGATCACGATCCACGACCGCACAACCGGCACGCGAATCGGCTCTGTCGAACTCCCAGGGTGCGTAGGGTCCCTGAATACGCGACCGGACGGCGGCAACCAAGCCTGGTTCACCTACACCGACAGCGTCACCCCGTCGGCCGTCTACTGCTACGACGCCACGACCGGCAGTACGACGCTCTGGTCGCAGGCACCTGGCGTGGTCGCGGACGCCGAGTCGCACCGCCTCACCTACACCTCACCCGACGGCACCGAGCTCCAGCTCCTCGCGATCGCCAAGCCAGGGACCGAAGGACCGCGACCCACGATCCTCTACGGGTACGGCGGTTTCGGCCAGTCGCTCACCCCGACGTACTCGGCGTTCACGCTCGCCTGGGTCGAGGCCGGCGGCGTCTTCGTGACCGCGACCGTCCGCGGTGGCGGTGAGCGTGGTGAAGAGTCCCACCGGGCCGGGATCCTGGACCAGAAGCAGAAGGTCTTCGACGACTTCATCGCGGCCGCCGAGCACCTGATCGCGACCGGTTGGACCACCGCCGATCAGCTCGCGGCGTGTGGCGAGTCCAACGGCGGTCTGTTGGTCGCCGCAGCGCTCACTCAACGCCCGGAGTTGTTCGCGGCCGCCGTCTGCTCGGCACCGCTGACGGACATGGCGAGATACGAGCTGTCGGGTCTCGGCGCGCACTGGGTGCCGGAGTACGGGTCAGCGTCGGATCCTGACCAGTTCAGGACCCTGCTGTCCTACTCGCCGTACCATCGTGTTGCCGAAGGCGTGATGTATCCGGCCGTTCTCCTGACTGCGTTCGGGAACGACACGCGCGTGGATCCCTTGCACGCAAGGAAGATGTGCGCCGCGCTCCAGCACTCGACCGCGGGCGAACGTCCGGTGTTGCTGCGGCTCGAAGCCGACGCGGGCCACGCGACCGGAGGCATCAGCCTGGCCGCCGACATGCTGGCGTTCGTCGCCGGCCATACCGGGCTGGCATCGTGATCACCTTCGGAGAGGTCGCCAAGCACAGCCGCGGCTGGCTACCGGTGATCGGACTCAACGCACTGATCGGCAGCGGCGTCACGCTTGCCCTGCCGACGATCCTCGGCCGTTCGGTCGACTCGATCGTGGCAGGACACGGCTACACCCGTTGGCTGATCGCGGCCGCCGGAGTCATCGGCCTCGGGATCGCCGCGAGCATCGTCGATGCGTTCGTCGGCGCCGCGTGTGTCGCTGAGACGACTGCCTGGCTGCGGCATCGCCTGGTCAGGCAGATCGTCCACGGTGGCCCGGAAGGAACCCGAGGCTTCGAGACCGGCGACCTCGTCACCCGCGTCTCCGCCAACGCCACCGACGCCGCACAGGCCGGTCCGGCCGCCGTCACCGCGATCGCCGCGATCGCTCCGCCAGTGGGCAGTCTGGTCCTGCTCGCGGTGATCGACCCCTGGCTCGCGGCGGCGTTCTTCGGCGGCGTACTGCTCGTGATCCTGGTCTTGTGGACGTTTGCAAAGCGGACCGCCGACGTCAGCCTGGCCTACCAGGAAACTCAGGGCCGGATCGCCGCGCTGCTGTCCGAGTCGCTCACCGGCATCCGCACGATCGCCGCCGCCGGTACGACGGCCCGCGAGGAACGCCGCATCCTCGGCCTCCTGCCCGAGTTGCACAGGCACGGCGTCGTCACCTGGCGCATCCTCGCCCGCTCCGGCGCACAAGCCGCGATCGTGGGTCCGCTGGTACTCGTCGCCGTACTGGCCGTCGGCGGACTCCAGCTCGCGTCAGGCCGGATCACCGCGGGCGAGCTGTTCGCGGCGTCCCAGTACGCCGTACTCGGGGCCGGTCTCGGCAACCTGACCGGTGTGCTCGGGGAGATCGCCCGCGCCAAGGCCGGTGTGCATCGGGCCGGCGAGGTGCTCGCGATCGAGTCGGTCGCGCACGGCACGCTCGCACTGCCGAAGGGAACCGGCCACCTGACGTTCAACGGTGTCAGCGTGGTTGCAGGCGGAAATGTCCTGCTGGACAACGTGAATCTCGACCTTCCCGGCGGAGCGACCGTCGCAGTGGTCGGTCCGAGCGGAGCCGGCAAGTCGGTGCTCGCCGCGCTCGCCGCGAGGTTGCGCGACCCGTCGACCGGCCAGGTCTCGCTCGACGGGGTACCGCTGCAGGCCGTCAGCCGAAATGCTCTGCGCCGCGCGGTCGGGTGCGCCTTCGAACGTCCGCAACTGGTCGGCCGGACGATCGGCGATGCGATCGCGCCCGAGGCGATCAGCCCGGTCCGCACGCTGGCCGCGGCCCGCGCCACCCGCGTGCACGACTTCGTCAGCCGGCTGCCCGACGGGTACTTCACCTCGTTGCGCAAGGCACCGATGTCCGGCGGTGAACGGCAACGCCTCGGCCTCGCCCGGGCTTGGTCGGCGGACCGCCTGCTGGTGCTCGACGACGCGACCTCCAGCCTGGACACGGCCACCGAGCGGCAGATCAGCCGCACGCTCACCGAGGATCGCCACCACCGGACCCGCCTCATCGTCACCCACCGTCCCGCCACCGCGGCCCGCGCCGACCTCGTGATCTGGCTCGACCACGGCCGCGTCCGCGCCATCGGCCCCCACGCCGACCTCTGGCAGCACACGTCCTATCGCGAAGTGTTTGGATGAAGCGCGAACTGACCTACGGCGCCAAAGCGTTGCGGAAGTGGGCGACGACCAGGCTCATCGCGTGGTCGATCCCGGAGATCCTGCCGACCGCGATCTACGGCATCGCAGTTGCCCACGCGACCGACAACTTCCTCGGCGGCCATGTCTGGCGGGGCATCGCCTGGCTCGGCGGACTGGTCGCGACGGCTTGTCTGGGAGCGGCCGGAGCACGTCAGGTGTACGGCCGCCTCGGCGATCTGGTCGAGCCCGTCAGGGACGACCTGGTACGACGCGTTGTCGCCGGCGCACTGCGGACCGGGGACGACAGTGCCGTGGCGCGGTTGAACCGGCAGGTGGAGATCGTTCGGGACACGTTCGCCGGGTTGGTGCTGGTGATCCGCAGTTTCGCTGTCACGTTGTTCGGCGTACTGGCGGGGTTGTTGTCGCTGGCGCCCTTGGTGGCGGCGTTCGTCGTACCGCCGTTCCTGCTCGGGTTCGCGTTGTCGTTGGCGGTGCTGGGGATGGCGGCGGATCGGGTTCGGGCGTCGTTGCAGGCGGATGAGGACCTCGCGGCGTCGGCCGGCATGGTGTTCGGCGGGGTGCGGGACATCACGGCGACCGGGACCGAGGAGTTCGCCGGACGCTTGGTGGGCGAACCGATCGAGGCCCACGCAGCGGCGGAGCGTGCACTCGCCAAGGTCGCGGCACTCCGGACTCTGTGCTTCGCGGTCGGTGGTTGGCTGCCGCTGCTGATCCTGCTGGCAGCGGGACCTTGGCTGATCGGGCGTGGAGTCAGCACCGGCACACTGCTCGGCGGCCTGACCTACGTGCTGATCGGGTTGCAGCCGGCGCTGAACACAGTGATGAGCGCGCTGGGCGACAGCGGTCTGCGGTACGTGATCACCCTCGGCCGGATCCTGGACGCCTCCACACCGGTCACGCAGCCCCAGGCCGCAAGCAGTCCCACCGGTTTCGACGTCCGCCTGCGCGGGCTGAGCTTCGCCTACGGCCCGAACGCCGAACCGGTGCTGGACAAGCTCGAACTGACCATCCCCGAAGGTGAGCACCTGGCGGTCGTCGGGCCAAGTGGGATCGGGAAATCCACGCTGGCCGGGCTGGTGTGCGGGATGCTGACACCCACGAGCGGACAGTTGCTGCTGGGCGGCGTACAACCGGCGAAGGTGACGCCGGCCACGCGAGTGCTCATCCCCCAAGAGGCGTACGTCTTCAGTGGGACCGTGCTGGACAACCTGACCTATCTGTTGCCTAACGCAACAACACCGCAGGTGGCGGACGCGGTCGATGCGATCGGAGCGGCCGCGCTGATCGAGCGGATCGGTGGACTGACCGCGGACGTCAGACCGGGCGAGCTGTCCGCAGGCGAGAGGCAGTTGATTGCACTGGTCCGCGCGTACCTGTCCCCCGCGCCGCTCGTCGTACTCGACGAGGCGACCTGCTTCCTGGATCCGGAGGCCGAGCGCGTCGCCGAGGAGGCGTTCGCCAAACGCGAAGGCACGCTCATCGTGATCGCGCACCGGATCAGCTCGGCGCTCCGCGCCCGCCGCATCCTGGTCCTCGACGGCAACCAGGCGACCCTGGGCACGCACGTCAGCCTGATGCGCAAGTCCCGCATGTACCGCGACCTGCACGGCAACTGGGCACCGACCACGACCCAGAAGCGGAGTCAGATCCAGCCGGCGTCCTGAGCCTTCCGGATCGCCTCGATCCGGCTGCGTGAGCCGGTCTTCGCAAGGATGCGAGACAAGTAGTTACGCACGGTCCCGGCACTCAGACTGAGGGTGCGGGCAACCTCCTGCGCGGTCGCGCCGGTTGTGACCTGCCGCAGCACCTCGCACTCACGATCGGTCAACGGGTTGTCGCCCGCCTTCAGCGCCGCGACCGCGAGCCGTACGTCGACGACCGGCAGGCCCTTCGCCACGTCCCGGACCGCCTGCACCAACTGGTCCGGGGTCACGTCCGTCGCGATGAGACCGATCCGCGGCGCCTGCTTCACCAGCGCGATGCTGGTCGCGGCGATCGCCTCGTGATCGATCAGCACCAGCACACCGCGGCCGGTCAGCTTCCGGCACAACTCCTCGATCCGGATCCGCCCGGGCAGCTGTGGGTCGAGCAGTACGACGTGCGGCCGTCGCCCGGACACCTGTAGGACGTCCTCCGAGCGGTCCAGCTCGGCCACCACGTCCAGATCGTTCTCCCTTGCCAGCACCGCGGCCAGTGCACCACGCACCAACGTGCCGCGATGGCCGAGAGCCACTCGGATCACCGCTTGCCCCCATACCCTTCCGTCGCCTCATCCGCCGGTCCGCCACCGCGGCGGCGAAATCCAGCTGCCGGACGGCGGGGCCCGTGCTTCGATCAACGAGTGAACCCGCCGGATGACACGCACGAATCCCGCCGCTGCCCCGGCTGCGGCGCCGATCTCCCGCGCTCGGACTGGCCGGGCGAAGCCAAGAACAGCGCCTCCCCCGAGTGCCTGGAGGTCTCCGGTCAGCTGCTCGGCTTCGAGATCGAGCACCAGGCCAGGCTCGGCTACCTGCACCAATTGCGGATCGACGCGTACGGCGGCCAGCACGTCCTCCCGGGGACGCCGCCGATCGGGCCGGTGTTCGCGCTCAACGGCCTGTACATGTACCTCGAGCGCGGTTCGGGCAACCTCGATGTACGTACGGCCCACGGCATCATGGCCAATTCGTACGACGACTGGCCGGTGCTCACCCCACCCGCGACGGTCGGCCGGCTGACGGCGTACGACGTCCTGACGGCAGGCGGGGTCGACGAGGTGGAGTCGGCGCTCATCATGTGGGCCGGACAGGTGTGGGATTCCTGGCCGGACGACGTCCAGGATGTGGTCCGAAAGTTGACCGTAGAACTGGTCCCGGAGCGCTGTTTCCAGCGCTAGAAACCGGTCGGTTCCGGGCCTTGGTTGCCCCGCCCAGCGGGCCTCGAACCTCGGCGCATCAGGCCGGAAACCGTTCTGTTGTTGGATTTTCACTTCCTCAAAGGCCAGAAAAAAACCGGGGCAGATTCCCCGAATGGTCTTGCGCTCCGCGCCGACGTCGCACAGGATGACAAACGTTGCGTCGTTACCATGGCGTGATCATTCGGTCGCTGTCCTGTGACCTGTCCGAATGCCCCCACCCCTGCACGGGGGGCCTGGTGAGTTCCACCATGCCCAAGCTCACGAGGAGCGCTTTTCCGATGTCCAAAGCACGACATGCGCGCCCCCGGCGAAGTACCCGCCGGGTGGCACGGACCCTCACGATCGCCGGCCTCGGGGCCGGCATCACCGCCGCCGGCGCCGGAGCGGCGTTCGCGACCGACTACACGGTCAAGCCCGGCGACACCCTCTCCGAGATCGCGCAGGCCAACGGCGCCGACTGGCACCAGCTGGCCAGGATCAACAACCTGCAGGACCCCGATCTGATCCTGATCGGGCAGACCCTGTCGCTGGACGGCGTGACGAAGGCCGCCGCTCCGAAGCGGGTGACGACCAAGAAGGTCGAGACCAAGAAGGTCCGCAAGACCGAGCGCAGGGTCAAGACCAGCCGGTCCGAGGACCGCCCGGCGGCCGGCGGCCGCGCAAACCTGAGCGGTGCCTGGGCGAAGGTCGCCAACTGCGAATCCAGTGGGAACCCGCGGGCCGTCAACCCGGCTGGGTACTACGGGCTGTTCCAGTTCGACCGGCAGACGTGGCGCAGCGTCGGCGGCTCCGGCAGCCCGGCGAACGCGTCGGCGGCCGAGCAGCTGATGCGCGCGAAGAAGCTGTACGCCCAGCGCGGCGCTTCCCCGTGGCCGGTCTGCGGCCGCTACCTCCGCTGATCTGACCCCATACTCCATCCGGCCGGGCGGTGGTAGACCGTCCTCCCACCGTCCGGCCGGGCCCTCGCGTCCCTGGCGTCTGGCGCTCCCCACCCAACGTGGCGGGTCAGTGCGCAACTCATCCGTGATCGCGACGGGTGGGGAGCACCAGACGTCAGTGTCTCAGGTCCGGGTGATGACCAGCATCTCGTTGGCACCGACCTGGAACTCGTACGGCACCTTGCGGGTCTCCCAGGTGATGCCGTCCAGCTCGTCCAGGATCTCCGGCAGGAACGGTACCGGCTCGCCGGCGCCCTGCAGCACGAGCGGGAAGATGCGTACTTCCGCATTGCTCACGCGGATCAGTTCGCGCAGCGCCGCCAGATGCCAGTCGCGGTCGTACTTGTCCGCCCAGGTGAACAGCAGGTGCGAGCACAGCACCAGGTCGAACCGCCGGTCGCCGAACGGAAGCTCCGGCAGCCCGGCCGCGATGTAGCGCTCGGGCGCGATGGACACGTCCTGCAGGAACCGGTCGGCCGCCTCGATCCTGTACTGATCCTTCCGCTCCGGCGATCCGTACCAGTGCCAGACGAAGCTCCCCTGGTGCTCGTCCACGATCCCCGCGGTCGCGGGCAGGCTGCGCCGAACGGTGTCGACGAGCTCGGACGGCTCCAGCTCGTACGCCGGATCGGCCGCGATCGCGTCGACGCCACGCGCGGCGGCCTCGGCGGTGAAGCTCGCACCGCCCGCACAGCAGTCGAGCACGGAGTCAGGGAGTTCTCTCAGGTCGAACATCGCTTCGTACTCGGCGTACGAGCGCGAGGTCACCAGCACGGGTCTACCTTTCGACGGTTGTCTTCCGGTGCAGGCGGCGATCCAGGAAGGATGCTCCGGCCGCCAGAGCCAGGAACAGTACCGCGACCAGCAGACAGTTCAGCAGCACCCGTGCGTACCCGTGCTCGCCGACATCCACGAACGGATACGGGTAGAACCCGACGAACTCGCCGCGGACCAGCGTGAACACCAGCCACAGCAGCGGGTACACGATCGACCACCGCACGATCCGGAGATCAGTGGCGCCCCGCGGACCGAACAGCAGCCACCCGAGTACGCCGAGGATCGGCGTCGCGGTGTGCAGCAGGAAGTTCGCCACTGCCGCCCATCCGGCCAGGTCGTCGAGGCCGGCCAGCGCCACGTGGTAGACGACCCCGGTCACCGCGATGCAGAGAACACCGTTCAGCCGCAGCGTCTTGAACAAGGTGCTCTGGCGCCGGTCCGGCTGCAGAGCCAGCATCAAGACCGTTGCCCCCAGCAGCAGGTTCGACTGGATCGTGAAGTACGCGAACACGTTGAGCACCCGCTCCGGGTTGTCCCGGAAGAACCCTTCGGTCCCGTTCGCCGTCACGAACAGCTGCACCACGATGCCGGCCGCCACGGCGAACGCGGTGACCCCAGCCCAGACCCGCCCGGTCGTCGTCATGTCCGCAATGTACGACGGCCGGACGGTGGACCCGGGGACCTCAGACGGACTGCTTCTCGCGCGGCGCCCGGTCCTGGTCATCGGACGCATCGGTGCCCTGGAAGCTGTAGCTGAACGAGACGATGGCGTCGATCACGAGCACGATCGTCCAGGTCCACGCCGGGGCGAGGACGGCGTCGTACCCCTGCCCGGAGAGGAGGCCGAGGGCGATCATGATGCCGACACCGACGACGTACGCGAGCAGGTGGTGGTACCAGCCGGTGCGCTCGCGACGGGCCCGCTCGGGACCACGCTTCGGCGGCTTGACCGGACGCGGCGCACCACCCATATAGTGCGCGGCCCACTTGTCCGCCCACTTCAGTGTCTGGTGGCCGAAGCCGACGCTGACACCGATGAAGATCGCGGCCAGCGAATGCTTGAACGACGGTTCGCCGCCGCGATGGATGTCGATCACGCTGGCGACCAGCATGACCACGTCGACCAGCGGCACCGCCGCGAGCAGGACCAGGCCGGCCTTCGGGTGCCGGAGCAGATAGCGCGTCGCGAGTCCGGCGGCGAGCAGGACCCAGAACCCGATCTCACACCCGGCGATCACAGCGAGCAGCACAGTGGTTCACCCTCCCGAGACGTTTATTAGTACGACTGTGTTGTGAACGACAGTAACACGGCTGTGCTAAAAAGGGCACATGCCGAAGATCGTCGACCACGACGTCCGCCGCGAGGAGATCGCCCAGGCGCTCTGGCGGGTGGTCCGCCGCGACGGCGTCCGCGCCGCCTCGGTCCGGACCGTCGCTGCCGAGGCCGGCTGGTCGCCCGGCGCCGTGCGCTACTACTTCCCCGATCAGGAAGGTCTGCTCAGCTTCGCGATGGACCTGGTGGCGCGCCGGGTCGGCGACCGGATCAGCGCGGTGGAGGTCGAGGGCAGCGCCATGACGATCGCGCTGCGTTACCTCGAGGAGGCTCTCCCCCTTGATGCCGAGCGGCAGGCCGAGTTCGACGTCTGGCTGGCATTCATGGCGCAGGCCCAGGCCGAATCCGGGGCCGGCGGCCTGCACGGACACGTCGACGCGGTGCACGACGGCCTGCGCCAACTCTGCGAATCGCTGCTCCAATCCCTGTCCGAGGCCGGCGGTCTCCGGGAGGGTCTGGATCTGCGTCGCGAGGCCGAGCTTCTGCATGCCCTGATCGACGGCCTGGCCCTGCATTCGGCCATCCAGCCCGGCCGGACCACACCGGCCCGGATCCGGCAGTTGCTCCGGCACCACCTCGAGACACTGCTTGCCTGAAACCCCTTGCACACGAAGCTTTTCTGTCCGATCACAGACAAGATTCGGCGAGACCGGACCAAAACCTTGCGCCGCGTGGCACGATCACCGCATGGAGTCCGAGGGGGTGATCGTCGTCAGTGGGATCATGGCGGCCGGGAAGTCGACGGTTTCCCAATTACTGGCCGAGAGATTCCAGTACGGCGTCCATCTCCGGGGTGACGTTTTCCGCCGGATGATCGTCAGTGGACAGGCCTCGATGGCCGACGACATGGCCGAGGCCCAGCGGCAGCTCCAGCTCCGGTACCGGCTCGCCTGCCAGGCCGCCGACGGGTACGCGCAGGCCGGTTTCACCGTGGTCCTGCAGGACGTGGTCATCGGTGAACTGCTGCGCGAGTTCCTGGACGGGATCCAGACCCGACCGCGCTATCTCGTCGTCCTGACGCCGCGACCCGAGGTGATCTCCAGCCGGCTCGGCGGGGCGTACCACCTGGTCGACGAGCTCGACTACGAGCTGCACGCGTTCACTCCGCGCCGGGGGTTGTGGCTGGACAACTCCGATCTGTCCGCCGGCGAGACCGTCGACGCGATCCTCGGCCGCCTGGACGAGGCGCGCTTCGAGTGATGACCGGACAGGCTACCCAGGGGTAGTTTGGCTGGATGGCGACCACAGTACGGCGGACCTCCTGCAACCTGTGTGAAGCGATCTGTGGTGTGCTCGTGACGGTCGACGACGGCCGGGTCACCGACATCCGCGGCGACGAATCCGACCCACTGTCCCGCGGTCACATCTGCCCGAAGGCCGTCGCGCTCCGCGATCTCCAGGAGGACCCGGATCGGCTGACCACACCAGTACGACGTACCGCCGACGGCTGGCAGGAGATCGGCTGGGACGCGGCGTACGAGCTGGTCGTCAGCAGGCTGACCGAGATCCGGCGTGAGCACGGGCGGAACTCGGTCGGCGTCTACCTCGGCAACCCGAACGTGCACAGCCTCGGTGCGCTTACCCACCTACCGACGATGGTCAGGCAGCTCCGCACCCGGAACCGGTTCAGCGCGACGTCGATCGATCAGCTGCCGCACATGCTCGCGTCGTACCTGCTGTACGGCCACCAGTTGATGGTCGCGGTGCCGGACATCGACCGGACGTCGTACCTGCTGATGCTCGGCGCCAACCCACTTGCTTCGAACGGCAGCATGATGACTGCGCCCGGCTTCGGTCGACGACTGAAGGAGGTGCGTAAGCGCGGCGGCCGGGTCGTGGTCATCGACCCGCGTCGGACCGAGACGGCAGCGGTCGCCGACGAACACCACTTCGTGCGGCCGGGCACCGACGCCGCGTTCCTGCTCGCGCTCATCCATCAGGTCATCGCCGACGGACACGCGCAGCCGGCGTCGTACGTCGACGGGTTCGCGGCGGTCAAGGCGGCGGTCGAGCCGTGGACTCCGGAGCGGGCAGCCGCCATCACCGGGATCGACGCGGACGTGATCCGACGGATCGCAACCGAGTTCGCGACCGCGGACAGGGCCGCCTGCTACGGGCGGGTCGGGGTGTCGACGCAACAGTTCGGCGCGATCTGCCAGTGGGCGATCCAGGTGCTCAACATCATCACCGGGAACCTTGACCGGCCGGGCGGGACGATGTTCCCGCGGCCGGCGGTGAACGCGTTGCTCGGTCTCGGCCGCGGTCACATGGGATTGTGGAAGAGCCGGGTCCGTGGGCTGCCCGAGTTCGGCGGCGAGCTGCCGGTGTCGACGATGGCCGAGGAGATCCTGACGCCGGGCGACGGCCGGATCCGGGCGATGGTGACGGTCGCCGGCAATCCGGTGCTGTCCACCCCGAGCGGCCGTCGTCTGGACGAGGCCCTCGACACGCTCGACTTCATGGTCGCGGTCGACCCGTACATCAACGAGACCACCCGGCATGCGGACGTGATCCTGCCGCCCGCGCCACCGCTCGAGCGCGACCACTACGACGTGATCTTCCACCAGCTCGCGGTGCGCAACACGGCTCGCTGGAACGACGCCGTACTGCCGAAGCCGCCGGAGGCACGGCACGACTGGGAGATCTTCCGCGACCTCGGCCTGGCCCTGGTACGCCGTACTCCGTGGAGCCGGCGCAAGGTCGAGGTGATGGCGCGACTGCGGATGTCGCCGCGCCGGATCGTCGACCTCGGACTCCGGATCGGGCCGTACCGGTTGTCGCTGCGGAAGCTGCGGAAGTCGCCGGGCGGGGTCGACCTCGGGCCGCTCCAGCCGGCGTTGCCCGGGGCGCTGCGAGGCAAGAGCAAGCGGGTCGACCTGGCCCAGCCGATGATCCTGGACGACCTGCCGCGGCTCGAGTCGCTGGTCGCTCTCGACGACGGCGGGCTGTTGCTGATCGGGCGGCGGCATCTGCGCAACAACAACTCGTGGATGCACAACTCGGCCCGGCTGGTGAAGGGCAGGCCGCGGCACCAGCTGCTGATGAACCCGGCCGACCTGGCCGAGCGCGATCTCAAGGACGGACAGCTGGTCACGGTGGCGTCGGCGGCCGGATCGGTCTCCGTGGAGGTTGCTGCGAGCAACGACATGATGCCGGGGGTGGTCAGCCTGCCGCACGGTTTCGGGCACGGCCGCGAAGGTGTCCGGCTGACTGTGGCGAGTCAGGTCGCGGGAGCGAGCGCGAACGACGTCACGGACGCCGGGCTCACCGACACCGTCGCCGGCACTGCCGCGGTGAACGGCGTACCGGTGACGGTGACGGCGGCCTAGACCGGCGGTGGGCCGGAGCTGTCGCGGACGATCAGCAACGGTGTCGAGTAGAGGTGCGCCTGTGGGCGGGCGCCGTTGAGCAGGTCGAGCAGCCGGTTGGTGACCTCGGCGCCGTACCCGATGATGTTGTGGCTCATCGCCGTCAACCGCGGGTGCGTGATCCGGCACAGGGTCGAGTCGTCCCAAGCGACCAGTGTGACGTCCTCCGGTGAGCGCGACCCAAGCCCGTGCACGACGGCCAGACCGGCCACGGCCATCAGGTCGTTGTCGTAGATGATCGCGGTCGGCCGGTTCGCGGCGGCCAGCAGGTCGCGTGTCGCCGCGGCACCCTCGTCGGCGGAGAAGTCCGTGTGCACGACGCGGACGTCCAGGCCGAGTCGCCGGCCTGCCGTGGCGTACGCGCGGTCGCGGATCCAGACATCGCCGTACTCCGGTGGTCCGGCGACGCGGGCGACCACGCGGTGGCCGAGCGACGCGACATGGTCGAGCGCCGCGTTCATCGCCGCCGTACCGTCGGTCCAGACACACGGCATCCCGTCGGACAGCTCCGGGTCGGCGACCAGCACGGCCGGCAGCCCGAGCTTGCGGAGCAACGGGATGCGCGGATCGGCAACCCGCAGGTCGACCACGATCACGCCGTCGACCCGGCGTTCCGCGGACCACTTCCGGTACGTCGCCAGCTCTTCGTCCAGGTCCGCCACCACCTGCAGCGCGAGCGCGTAGGACTTCTGTGAGAGCACGGACTCCACGCCGCCCACGAAGCCCATGTAGAACGGTTCCTCGGTCAGGGTCTCCGCGGTCCTGGCGAGGACGAGCCCGAACGTCTCACTCCGCGCCGCGGACAGCTGGCGAGCGGCCCGGTTGGGCACCCACTCCAGCTCTTCCGCGACCTTCAGGACCCGCGCCCGGGTGGCCTCGGAGACCCCGGGCTGGTTGTTCAGCGCGTACGACACCGCGCCTTGGGAGACGCCCGCGCGGCGGGCGATCTCTTTGATCGTGACTCGGGGCACGACGGCCTCCTCGCAGGGCGGCCGGACCGAGGACGGTCGGTCCGGAATCCTTCAGTGTGCGCCCCTTTCCACACCGTGTCACCACTCCGGCGCGGAGGGTGACTGTTTGATCAAATCCCCACCCCCTCCCCCACCCTTTCCCACCGGAGGGGATCTCCCCTCCAGTTGTGGGTTCTGCACTCGTCTACGAACAGAGAAGGCACGTTTCGAGGGGATATCCCCTCGAACGCGGAGGCGGTGGGTCAGGGCCGGCGGACCGGAGGCGGTGCGTGGGGTGATGGGTGGGAGGTGACCGCCCAGTGGTTGGGCGGAGGGTGGTGTGGGCGGGGCCGGGTGGGATACCGTTGCCGTCGTTACTTAACCGGTTCGGCAATCAAGTCGGCGAGGATCCCAGGGCAGCGGGAGAGCCGCCGGCGACGAGGAGAAACCATGGTCGCAGTGGACAACCTGTCCCTCCAGTTGTACACGGTCCGGGGCAAGCTCGAGGAGGACTTCGACGCCACCCTGGCCCACATCGCGCAGATCGGCTACACCAAGGTCGAGCCCTTCGGTGTGACGAACTTCGCGGACCGCCTGGCCGAGGCGCTGCCCAAGTACGGACTGTCGGCACCCACCACGCACGCCGGCCTGCTCCGCGACGAGAGCGGCCCGATCTACGCCGCGGCGAAGCGGCTCGGCATCACCACCGTGATCGACCCGCACACGGACCCGGCCCGCTGGCAGGCGGCCGACGACATCAAGGCCATTGCCGAAGGCCTGAACAAGGCCGCGGTCGAGGCCGCAGACCACGGCATCACGGTCGGCTACCACAACCACCAGTTCGAGCTCGAGTCGAAGATCGACGGTGTGCACGGGCTGGAGATCCTCGCGGACAACCTGTCCGACGAGGTGATCCTCGAGGTGGACACCTACTGGGCCGCCGTCGGTGGCGCCGACGTCACGGCCCTGCTGGCCAAGCTCGGCGACCGGGTGAAGGCGATCCACGTCAAGGACGGCGACGGCACCCTGAACAACAAGGCCCAGGTGGCGGTCGGCGACGGCAGCATCGCGGTCCGCGACATCCTGGCCGCGGCACCGAACGCGCTGCGGGTGGTCGAGCTCGACGACTTCACCGGCGAGATCTTCGACGCGGTCGAAGGCAGCTACAAGTTCCTCACCGGAGAGGGCGCACCTGCATGAGTTCAGTCGGAGTAGGTGTGATCGGCGCCGGAGTCATCTCCGACGCCTACATCAAGAGCATGCAGAGCTTCCCCGACCTGAAGGTGCACGCCATCGGCGACCTTCGGCCGGAGGCGGCGAAGGAGAAGGCCGAGCAGTACGGCATCGAGGCCCACGGTGGCCCCGAGGCCGTGCTGAACCATCCGGACGTCGAGATCGTGGTCAACCTCACCATTCCGATCGCGCACGTCGAGGTGGCGCTGGCAGCGGTTGCCGCGGGCAAGCACGTGTGGAGCGAGAAGCCGTTCTCACTGGATCAGGACAGCGGCCTCAAGCTGCTGGCGACGGCGCAGGACGCGGGCGTGCGGCTGGGCTGCGCGCCCGACACCATCCTGGGTCCGGGCCTGCAGGAGTCGCGCCGGATCATCGAGCGCGGTGACATCGGTCAGCCGATGACCGCGCTGACCCTGATGCAGTCACCCGGCCCGGAGTCCTGGCACCCGAACCCGGCGTTCCTGTTCCAGGAGGGCGCAGGCCCGCTGTGGGACATCGGCCCGTACTACCTGACCACGCTGGTGCAACTGTTCGGTCCGGTCGCGGCCGTCGCCGGGATCGGGTCGAAGTCGCGGGAGAAGCGCACGATCGGCTCCGGTCCGCTGGCCGGCACCGACTTCGACGTGACCGTGCCGACCCACGTCAGCACGATCGCGCGGTTCGAGTCGGGGCAGTCGTCGCAGAGCATCTTCAGCTTCGACTCGCCGCTGTCGCGGGGCGGGTTCGTCGAGATCACCGGCGCGGACGCGACTCTCGCCGTACCGGACCCGAACGGGTTCGACGGTGCGATCAAGATCCGCCGTCGTGGCACTGACGACTGGGAGACCATCGCCGAGACGAAGGCGGTCGCGCAGCGCGGCACCGG
This sequence comes from Kribbella pittospori, assembly GCF_004331465.1. Lineage (GTDB taxonomy): Bacteria > Actinomycetota > Actinomycetes > Propionibacteriales > Kribbellaceae > Kribbella > Kribbella pittospori. The sequence continues at coordinate 184,115 of NZ_SJKB01000007.1, read as the reverse complement.
CGTACTCGAGATGGCGCGGGCGATCCGGGCCGACCGGCCGCATCGCGCGACCGGGGCGCTGGCGTTCCACATCGTCGACGTGATGGCCTCCATCACCGAGTCGATCGACACCGGTGCGTTCGTCGACGTGAACAGTACGGTCGAGGTCGCGGCGATCCTGCCGGACGACTGGGACGTCACCGCGGCGACCCTGTGAGTCCGGCACTGTGACCACGATCCTTCTCGATCCCCGGCGGACCGTCGTGTTCGCCGGGGACTCGGTCACCGACTGCGGCCGCCGTACCGACCCGGACGGGCTGGGCGACGGCTACGTGCGCAACCTGTACGACGACCTCGGCCCACGCCGGCCGCGGATCGTCAACGCCGGCATCAGCGGCAACCGGGCTACCGACCTGGTCGGTCGCTGGTCCGCCGATGTGCTGGCCCACGACCCCTCGCTGGTGTCGATCATGATCGGCATCAACGACACCTGGCGGCGGTACGACAAGAACGACCCGACGACGGCCGAGTCGTTCGAGGCGTCGTATCGGGCGTTGCTGGATCCGCTGACCTGCCCGGTCGTGCTGGTCGAGCCGTTCCTGATGCCGGTGAAGGACGGGCAGGAGGGGTGGCGGGAGGACCTCGACCCCAAGCTCGACGTCGTCCGCAAGCTCGCCGTCGAGTACGGCGCCATCCTGGTTCCGGCCGATGTGGAACTGAACCGCCAGGCCAGGACCGTCGGCGCGGCCACGCTGGCGCACGACGGCGTACACCCGTCCACCGCTGGACATCGCGCCATCGCAGACCTCTGGCGCAAGACCGTCCTCGAAGACTGAGACCACCGCTCCCCATTCCCTGGGGAGCGGTTTTACAACAGAACTAAACCGGTTCACTTGGAGAGCTGCTGTGACATCGCTCAAGACAGTCCCGCTGACCACTGAAGGCGGCGCCGCCTGGACCGTGCGCGCAGCCGCCGGGCCGGTGCCCGAGGGGATCACGACACCGGTGGCCGCCACGGTCCCGGGCGAGGTGCACACCGACCTCCTGGCCGCCGGACTCATCCCGGATCCGTTCGACGGTGACAACGAGGGCAAGCTGGCCTGGATCGGCCGGACCGACTGGAGCTACCGGACCACCTTCGACTGGGCGGCCGACGGCCACGCGGTGCAGGAGTTGGTGGCCGACGGACTGGACACCGCGGCGACCGTGACGCTGAACGGGACCGAGCTGGGCAAGACCTGCAACCAGCACCGGGGCTACCGGTTCGACGTCACCGGCCTGCTGGTGGCTGAGGGCAACGAACTGGTCATCGACTTCGCCGGGCCGGTGCGGACAGCCGAGGAGCTGGCCGAGTCGCTCGGACTGTGGCCGCACACGAACCACCATCCGTACAACGCGATCCGCAAGATGGCCAGCAACTTCGGCTGGGACTGGGGACCGGATGTCGCGACGGCCGGCATCTGGCGGCCGATCCGGCTCGAGTCGTGGTCCGACGTACGGATCGACTCCGTCCGGCCATTGGCCGGGCTCGACGGCGACCGCGGCGTACTCACCACGCACGTCGCACTGGCGTGGGCGGACGGCGCGACCGAAGGCACTACCGTCACCGTCGAGGTCGGTGGGACGACCGTGTCGGAGAAGGTTGCCGCTGGCACCGGAACCGTTCAGCTCACCTCGACGGTCGAGTCGGTCGACGCGTGGTGGCCGCGGGGCTACGGCGAGCAGCCGCTGTACGACGTGGCGGTGGCACTGGACGACCGGGACAGCTGGCGGGGCCGGGTTGGCTTCCGCAACATCACGTTGAACGTTGCCCCGGACAAGGATGGGGGGCCGTTCGTTCTGTCCGTGAACGACAAGCCGATCTACGTGCGTGGCGCCAACTGGATCCCCGATGACGCGTTCGTCACCCGGCTGAACAGGCCGACGTACGAGACCAGCCTGCAGGACGCGGTGGACGCGGGGATGAACCTGCTGCGGGTCTGGGGTGGCGGGATCTACGAGAGCGACGACTTCTACGACATCTGTGACGAGCAGGGCCTCCTGGTCTGGCAGGACTTCCTGTTCGCGTGCGCGGCGTACTCCGAGGACGAGCCGATGCGCAGCGAGGTGGAGGCCGAGGCACGGCAGGCCGTGACCCGGCTGAGCCGGCACGCCAGCCTTGCGGTCTGGAACGGCAACAACGAGAACATCTGGGGGTACGTCGAGTGGGGCTGGCGGGCACCGCTGGCCGGGCGCTCGTGGGGCGAGGGGTACTACTTCGACCTGCTCCCCGGGATCGTCGCCGAACTCGACCCGCGGACGCCGTACTCGCAGGGCAGCCCGTTCTCGTACGACCACTTCATCCACCCCAACGACGAGCGCAACGGGACCATGCACATCTGGGACGTGTGGAACCAGGTGGACTACACGACGTACCGCAAGTACAAGCCGCGGTTCGTGTCGGAGTTCGGCTTCCAGGGGCCGCCGGCCTGGTCGACGCTGGTCTCGGTGGTGCACGACGAACCGCTGGATCCGTACGGCCGGCAGATGCTCGTGCACCAGAAGGCGTTCGAGGGCAACCTCAAGCTGGAGCGCGGGCTCGGCGAACATCTGCCGAAGTGGAAGGACATCGACGACTGGCACTGGACCACGCAGCTGAACCAGGCACGCGCGATCGTCTACGGCATCGAGCACTTCCGCAGCCTGTTCCCGCTGAACACCGGCGCGATCGTCTGGCAGCTGAACGACAACTGGCCGGTCGTCTCCTGGGCAGCGGTCGACGGCCATGGCATCCGCAAGCCGCTGTGGTTCGCCCTGAAGCGCGTGTACGCCGAGCGCCTGCTGACCGTCCAGCCGCGCGACAACGAACTGGTCGTTGCCGCACACAACGACTCGGACGTGGCGTGGAGCACCGAGGTGACGGTCACCCGGCGGTCGACCGGCGCCGGCAGCGAGGTACTGGCGCGGGAGACGTTCGTCCTGGAGGTCGAGCCGCGGTCGGCGACCCTCAGCTCGCTGCCCGCATCGGTCGGCGTACCGGGCGATGCTGCCGGTGAGTACCTCGAGGTGCGCGGCGGCGACGGGTCGACGGCGTACTGGTACTTCATCGAGGACACCGCGCTGCGGCTGTCCGGAGACGCGTACGCGGCCTCGGTCACCCCGACCGAGGACGGGTACGACGTGACCGTCACGGCTGCCGCGCTGGCGAAGGATCTGGCCCTGTTCCCGGACCGGCTGGACCCGGCGGCGCGGGTTGACTCGTGCCTGGTCACGCTGTCCGCGGGAGAGAGCCACACCTTCCACGTGTCGGGTGCGGCCGCGCCGGCGCAGGTCGGCGTACCGGTGCTGCGGTCCGCGAACGACCTGGTGAGCTGACTGACGACGAGACCCTGGCCAAAGGCGGGCCTGCCGGGTGTGAGCTTGTGGGCGTGCGACAGTGGATGTCGCCATGACCATCACAGACTCGCGATCACGCGGCCGGAGCCTGCGCAAGGATGCCCTGGGCCTCGGCTCGTCCACCGCGATCGGCATCGCTTCGACCGCTCCGGCGTACTCGCTCGCAGTCTCAGTCGGTCTGCTTGCCGGGTACGTCGGCGCCGCGGCTCCCGTGGTGCTCGCGGTGAGCGCGATCCCGGTGTTCCTGGTCGTGCTGTGCTTCCGCGAGCTCAACCGGGCCGAGCCGGACTGCGGTACGACGTTCCCCTGGACGGAGAAGGCGTTCGGCATCGGCGTCGGGCGGATGGTCGGCTGGACCACGGTCATGGCGTGCCTGCTGGTGATGAGCAATCTCGCGCAGGTCGCCGCCGTCTACACCTACCTGCTGTTCGGTCTTGACGACGCCGCCGACTCCCGTCTCGCCAAGGCCGGGCTGGGTGTCGTGTTCATCCTGCTGATGGCGGTCCTCGCGTATCGCGGCATCCGGATCGCCGCGACCACGCAGTTCGTCTTGTTGACGATCGAAGTACTCGCGCTGCTCTGGTTCGCGATCAATGCGTTCATCGAGGCCGGCAGCGTCAACATCCCGGCGTTCTCGGAGACCGGCGACGGCTCCTGGGTCGCCGCGGTCCTGGTCGCGATCTTCGTCTACTGGGGCTGGGACTCCTCGTTCAGCACCAACGAGGAGACCCGCGACCCGGGCCGTACGCCGGCCATCGCGGCCCTGATCGCGAACGGCTTCCTGGTCATCCTGTACGTCGTGGTCGCGTGGGCCGCGGTCGCGTACGCCGGACCCGCCGCGCTCGGGGAGATCGCGGACGACGACTTCTTCGCCGTACTGTCGAACGAGCTGCTCGGGACCGCCGGCGGGAAGGTCCTGGTTGCCGCGGTCCTGGTGTCGGCGCTGGCGTCGACGCAGACGACGATCCTGCCGACCGCGCGGACGATGCTGTCGATGGCCCGGCGGGACGCGTTCCCGGGCCAGTTCGCCCGGATCTCGTCCCGCTACCAGACGCCGACCGTGTCGACCTGGGTGTTCGCGGGAACCAGCGTGGTCGTGTATGCGTCCCTCGTACTGACGTCGGACGACGTACTGGCCGATTCCGTCGCTGCTGTGTCCCTGCTGGTGTCGCTGTACTACCTGGCGACGGCGGCCGCCGTACCGGTGTACTTCGCCGGGCAGTGGAGCGGGCGCATACTGCAACGGGTGGTCGTGCCGGTGGTGGCGGCCGCGTCGTTCGTGGGAGTGCTGGTGCTGTCGGTCATCGACGTGGGCGCCGGTCCCCTGATCGTTGTCGCCGTGGTGCTGGTGATCGGGGCGGCGATCATGTTCTCGATGAAGCCACCGGCCGAGGGGGAAGGCAGGCAGTGACACACCGGACACAACGCCAGACCAGGAGGCGGATGCGCAGCGCGGGCGTCACACTCGGGCTCACCGCGCTGGTGGCCGCGTCGCTGACCGGATGCTCCAACAACAGCCAGCCCGACTACGCCGCGATCTGCGTGGATCCGCAGACCCAGACCCGCTCCGACGACGAGAACTGCAAGGACGACCGCGAGTACCACGGGTCCGGCGCCGGATTCTTCTGGTTCTACATGGCCACCCGTGGCGGCGGCCTGGTGCCGCCGATCGGCGGCCGCTACAGCGCTGCCCAGGGCACCTACACGATCCCGCGGACGGGATCGCCGACGATCAAGCGGGGCGGCGTCGACAAGAAGGGCGGCGACATCGGCACCATCACCCGCGGCGGGTTCGGTAAGTCCGGCAAGGGGAGCTCTGGCGGCTGATGTGGCGGCACCTGATCAAGCCCCGGCCGGACTGGCAGGACACGGTGGTCGAGCAGGGGCTGGTCTTCCCGATGACCGACATGCCCGACGGCAGCCAGCGCCCGTACTGGAACGAGAGCGCCTGGTACGAGGTGACGATGGACGAGGTGCTGCACCTCGAGCGCGTCACCGAGGAGCTGTACGAGATGTGCAAGCACGCCGCCTCGGTGATGGCCTCGGGTGACCGGTTCTCGGATGCCCAGCTCGGTCTCGCCTCGGGCACGCTGCCGCTGGTGCGGGAGTCGCTGAAGCGCGACGACCTGACGGCGTACGCGCGGTTCGACCTGGCCTGGAGCGGGGTCGAGCCGAAGATGCTGGAGATCAACGGGGACACCCCGACCGGACTGCTGGAGTCGGCGGTGATCCAGTGGAACTGGCTGGAGGCCGTCTTCCCGGACGCCGACCAGTGGAACTCGGTGCACGACCGGCTGGTGAAGTGGTGGGGCGAGCAGCTCGCGGCCGGACGTTTCCCTGGCCGGGAGGCGCACTTCTTCAACTCCGGTGCGGAGACGACCGGCGAGGAGGCGATGACGGTCGCGTACCTGCGCGACACCGCCGCGATGGCCGGACTGGCGACGTACGGGCATGAGATCGAGGATGTCGGCTGGGACGAGGCACGGCGCGCGTTCGTCGACTGGGGTGGGCGGCCGATCCGGACCGCTTTCAAGCTCTACCCGTGGGAGGACATGCTCGACGACCAGTTCGGCCGGTACATCCTGGCCGGGCTGGAGGCCGAGCCGGTGCGCTGGATCGAGCCGATCTGGAAGACGATGCTGTCCACCAAGGCGATCCTGCCGGTGCTGTGGGAGCTCTACCCGGACCACCCCAACCTGCTGCCGGCATACTTCGGTGATCCCGGCGACCTGCTCGAGTGGGTGGCGAAACCGCTACATGGGCGCGAGGGCAGCAACATCGTCATCCACACCATCGCCGACACCGAGGACCACGTCCACGACGGTCCGTACGACACCTCGACGATGGTCTACCAGGAGTGGCACCCGCTCCCGTCGTACGAGGGCAACCGGGCGGTGATCGGGAGCTGGATCGTCGACGGGGTCGCGGCCGGGATGATGGTGCGCGAGTCGGACGGGCCGATCACGGACTACTTCGCCCGGTTCGTCCCGCACGCGATCGGCACCAGCCCGCGACCGGACGACGAGACCGTCCAGCGCTGGCTGGCCGAGTGATCAGTCCAGGTTCACCGCGACGTACTTGATCTCCAGGTACTCGTCGATGCCGACGGTGCCGCCTTCGCGGCCGAGGCCGGACTGTTTGACTCCGCCGAACGGTGCCGCGGGGTTGGAGACGATGCCCTGGTTGAGGCCGATCATGCCGGTCTCGAGCTTCTCGGAGACGCGGAGCGCGCGGGTGAGGTCGTTGGTGAACAGGTAGGAGACCAGGCCGTACTCCGTGTCGTTCGCCATCCGGACCGCTTCGTCCTCGGTCTCGAACGGCGTCAGTGGGGCGACCGGGCCGAAGATCTCCTCCTTCTGCAGCCGGGCGCTGTACGGTACGTCGGCCAGCACGGTCGGCTGGTAGAAGTACCCGTTGCCTTCAGCAACCGAACCGCCGGTGAGCGCCCGCGCGCCCTGAGCGACCGCGTCGTCGACCAGATCCTTCACCTTGTCCCGCTGGGTCGCGTCGATCAGCGGCCCGACGTCGACACCGTCCTCGGTGCCGCGGCCGACCTTCAGCGCGTCCATCCTCTGGGTCAGCCGAGTGGCGAACTCGTCCATCACCGGCGCCTGCACGTAGATGCGGTTGGCCGCCGTACAGGCCTCGCCACCGTTGCGCATCTTGGCCAGCATCGCGCCGTCGACCGCCTTGTCCAGGTCGGCGTCGGCGAACACCAGCAGCGGTGCGTTGCCGCCGAGCTCCATGCTGGTCCGCAGCACCTGGCCTGCCGCCTGCTCGATCAGCTTCCGGCCGACCTGGGTGGAGCCGGTGAACGACAGCTTGCGGGCGCGGCCGTCGCGGATCAGCGGCTCCATCACACCACCGGCGTCGTGGGTGGTGATCACGTTGAGTACGCCGGCCGGCAGCCCGGCCTCGGTCATCAGTTCGGCCAGCTTGAGCATCGACAGCGGCGTCTGGCTGGCGGGCTTGATCACCATCGTGCAGCCGGCAGCGACGGCCGGGCCGATCTTGCGTGCGCCCATCGCGGCCGGGAAGTTCCACGGCGTGATCAGCAGGCACGGCCCGACCGGTTGCCGCATCACCAGGAACCGGCCCTTGCCGTTCGGCGCGACCTGGTAACCGCCCTCGATCCGGACCGCCTCCTCGGCGAACCACCGGAAGAACTCGGCGGCGTACGCGATCTCGCCCTTCGACTCGGCGACGGGTTTGCCCATCTCGAGCGTCATCAGCAGCGCGAGCTCGTCGGCCCGCTCGGTCATCAGCTCATACGTACGCCGCAGGATCTCGCCGCGATCGCGGGGCGGGGTGGCGGCCCACTCGGCCTGTGCGGCCACTGCGGCGTCCAAGGCGGCCAGACCGTCCGCCGGACTCGCGTCGGCGACGTCACAGATCGTCGTACCGGTGGCCGGGTCCTCGACGGCGAGGGTCTTGCCACCCTCTGCCGCCTGCCACTTGCCTCCGATGAACAGCTCGGTCGGACACGCCTCGACGACTTCCCGCTCCCGTGACATGGGCCTGCCTTTCACTAGTCGGCAGGTTCCAGACTAGGCCGTCGCAATCAGGGGTGGGGCGTGTCTGGGGACGGTGCGGATGGACTTGGTCAGGCCGGCGGCGATGGTGCGGAGGATGGCCGACCGGACCAGGCCGTCGAAGGCCAATGGGACCAGCATGATCTCGTCGGCGCCGGTTTCGGCCGCGAGCGTCCCGAGCGCGGACACCACGGTCGCCCGCGAGCCGACGATGTGACCGGGGTCGTCCAGCAGCCGCTCGGCGCGACCGCGCTCCCGTCCGGTCAGCGGTGGATCCAGCAGCGCCATCAGCTCGGCCGGAGTCGCCCGCGGCGAGGCCGTCGCCAGCAGGGTCTTCACCCGGACGTAGTCGGCGAACCGGACGATGGCCGACTCCTCCGAGTCCGCGGCCACAACACCGACGGTGACAGCCATGTACGGCTTCACAGTGGGCCCACTCGACTCGAAGTGATCCCGGTACGCCGCCACCGCCGCAGGAGTCGGCGAGGCAGCGGAGTGATGCGCCAGGAACACTGGCAGCCCACGTACGGCGGCAGTCGCTGCAGCGCCCGGGTGGTCGGCCAGCACGAACACAGGGGGCGGCAGACCGGCCAGCGACAGCCGTACGTCGCCTACAGGTGCGCGGCCGGGCAGTCCGTCGCGCAGGAACCCGCAGAGCTCGTCAAGCCGCTGCGGGAAGGCATCACGGGCACTGCCGCCGAGTGCGGCCGCCGTACTGGGGACCAGGCCATACTGCTGGCCGACACCGAGGTCGATACGGCTCGGGTACGCCGCTGCCAGTGCGGCGAACTGTTCGGCCACGACGAGCGGTTGATGGTTCGTCAGCAGGACACCGCCGGCGCCGAGCCGGATCCGGTCCGTCCGTGCGGCGAGGACTGCCGCGAGTACCGCCGGTGCCGCGCTGCCGACGCCTCGGACGCCGTGCTGCTCCCCCACCCAGAACCGGCGATACCCGAGGTCATCGGCAGCCTGTGCCACCTCCGCGGTCTCCCGGAGTGCGGCCGCAGCCGACTGACCGGGCAGCTGCGGTACGACGTCCAGCACCGAATGGGCTGAGACGGGCAGACCGGGAGCGACAGGGGCAAGCACGTGTTCACCGTGGCAGGGCCGGCCCGATCGCACATGGGTGCGCGACCCCCATGTTCGGACCGCGCGGCACCCATCTGTGCGTGCCGTCCGGCGATCCCGAAATTGGGTAGGCGGAGGTCTTGCCGCACCCCGGGACGTGGGGGCATCGTTCCGGGCGTTCCTTCCAGATTTCGCGGACAGAGGAGGCCGAAGACGAGTGCAGACACCTAGCTGGGAGCCGTAGCGCTCCCTACCCTGAGCCGGCCGTCCTTCCACCAAAGGCCGACCGGCCGGGCGCTGCTGCCGCGGGGTGGTCAACCCCCAGTCGTCACCCCGCGGCAGGTGCTGCCCCCTGCGCGGACCACCAGCTCCCAGGAAATATGGGGGCCGGATACCCATGCCCCGGGCGGGTGGGCAATGGCAGCCTGTCCGCGTGCTCAACTCAGCGACCGCCGGGCCCGCCCGGACCGACCAGCGCACAGCCTGGTGGTCCGCGGGGATGCGCCCGCACGAGCTGGCCCAGACCGCACCGGCCTGGGCCGAGTACGTGGAGCGCAGTACTTCCACCCAGACCGCGCCTGCCGCCGGTCGAGGCCCCGCAGGGACCGGCACCGCAGCCAGCCACACGTCAGGTGGGGCAGGCGGGGCGTCGGGTGGGCCTGACACGGACTGGCGGCAGGCGCTTATGCGCTGCTTGGAGCCATTGCTGTCGGCGGCTCGCCGCGATCTCGCGGCAGCCGGGCACACCGGCGTACTGGCCGAGCAGTTCCTGCAGCGGCTCGGGCTACGACTGGTCAAGCTGGCGTCGCGCACTCTGGTGCTGGAGCTCGCCCGGGCACGGGACCGCGGTGAGCTGGCCGGTGACACTCCGGCCGAACGTTTTCTGGACTTCACCCACCGGCTCGTTGGAGGGAGCGAGCTGGCGGACTTCCTGGCCGCATACCCGGTGCTGGCCAGGGTCCTGGGCGAGTCGTGCCGGCAAGGCGTCGAGGGTCACCTCGAACTCCTGGCACGGCTCGCCGAGGACCGTGAGTCGCTCGTCACCGGACTGCTGGACGGCCGTGATCCCGGCGCATTGACCGCCATCGACCCTGGGGGCGACCCCCACCGAGGCGGTCGGTCCACCGCAACCCTCACCTTCGCCGACGGGCGGCGGGTGGTCTACAAGCCCCGGCCGCTCGACCTGCATCGCCACTTCAACGAGTTCGTCGCCTGGCTGAACGGCAAGACCGGTCTGGGCATCCGTACGGTCGATCTGCTCCGCCGCCCCGGCTATGGCTGGCTGGAGTACGTCGTACCCGAGCCCTGTCACGACGTGGCCGACGTACGCCGTTTCTACCAGCGGCAAGGCGCTCTGCTGGCACTGCTGTACGTGCTGGACGGCACCGACATGCACTACGAGAACCTGATCGCCGTCGGCGACCAACCGGTGCTCGTGGACGTGGAAACCCTGTTTCATCCGAGCCACGCACCAGCCGGCACGCTCAGCTTGGATCCCGCATACCGGACTCTGCTCAGCTCGGTCTACCGCACCGCGCTGCTGCCGCTGCTGGTTGCCGGCGAGCACGGTGTCGCCGACATGTCCGGCCTCGGCGGCGACGCGGATGCGACTGCACCTTCCAGCGTGGTCGACTGGGCGGACGCCGGGCTGGACTCCATGCACCTCATCAGGCGTCCCGGCAAGACGCCGGGCGCCGCCAACCGCCCACACCTCGACGGCGCCGTGATGGAGCCACGGGACCATGAGATCGCTGTCCTCACAGGGTTCCGGGCTGCGTACGAGGCGATCGCCTGGCACCGCGACGAGCTGATCGGCCCGGACGGTCTGGTACGCCGTTGCGCGCAGGACCGGATCCGGTTCGTGCCGCGGAACACCAGTCTCTACACGGGTTTGCTGGACGAGGCGACGCATCCCGACGCACTGCGGAACGCCGCAGGTCGCAGTCAGTTGCTGGATCTGCTGTGGGACGCCGACGAGTCGCTGCGCGACGTGGTGCCGTACGAACTCGCCGACATGTGGGCGGGCGACGTACCGCTCTTCACCGCACGGCCGGACAGCCGCGACCTGTGGGCGTCCGACGGCACGCGCATCCCCAACATCCTTGCCACCGAGGGGCTTGCCGCGGTCGAGGCGAAGATCGCCGGGCTCAACGACATCGACGAGCACCGGCAGAAGTGGCTGATCTCCGCGTCGCTCGCCACCCGGCCGGAGCCGATCGTGCACGCCAGCACCGCCGGCCGCCACGGCGTCGGCGCCACCGAGGCGGATCCCGGCTGCCTACTCGCGGCCGCCACCGACATTGCCGACGAGATCATGGCGCAGGTGATCAGCGAGCGCAGCGGCGCCGCCAACTGGCTCGGCCTCGAACTGCTCGACGACCACCACTGGGCCATCCGCCCAATGGGTGCAGGGCTTTCCAACGGCTACACCGGTACGGCGCTGTTCCTCGCACAGGTCGGTGTGCTCACCGGAGCCAGCAAGTACTGCGAGCTGGCGCGTGACGCGATTCGCCCGATCCCGATGGTGCTGGAGAGTCTCTCCGCGGACTTGGAGACGGCTCAGCTGGTCGGACCGGGCCTGCACGGCCTCGGCGGGATCAGCTACGGCCTGCACCGGCTCAGCACGCTGCTCGACGACTCCGAGGTCACCAGTTGGTTGCACGCGGCCCTGGAACTGACCGAACGGCTCAAGCCCGAGCCCACCGAGTTCCCGACGTACGCCGAGGGCGCAGCGGGTGGACTCGCCGCCATGCAAGCGATTGAAGGCATCCCGGCCGCGGCCGACCTGGCCAAGCGGTACGCCGACGAACTGGTCTCCGCTGTGGAGCAAGGGCTGCACGGCGGCCTGGCCGCTCCGGACCACGGGTTCACCCGCGGCTACCAGGGCATCGCCTGGGCTCTCGGGCAGTACGGCGTACCTGGCGACAGGTACACGGATGCCGCGCGTACGGCGGCCGACCTGGACCGGCGGACCCGGTCCGGCGGCCATGGATGGTGCTCCGGTGACGCCGGGACCGCGTTGGCCCGGCTGGCGGCCGGAGTACCCGCGGACCTCGACGCCTACCTGAGGACCGCAACTGAACGTCCGGTGCTCGCAGACCTCAGTCTGTGTCACGGCGAGCTCGGCGCGGTGGAGCCACTGGTGTGGCTCGCCGAACGCGAACACCCAGCTGTTGAGGCGGTCCGGCGACGCCGGGCCGGGCTGGTGCTCGCAGCAGTACAGCAGTACGGACCACAGTGCGGGACACCCCGTGCCGTTCCGTCACCAGGCTTGCTGACCGGCCTGGCGGGCATCGGCTACGGCTTGCTCCGGCTGGCGTTCTCCGAACGCGTCCCGTCCGTCCTGCTGCTCGAACCATCCACCGGGTCGAAGCGCCCATCACAGCGCGGACGCCCCACAGCGACAGGGGAAACAGCATGACCGCCCAGCACCACGATGACGACCTCCGCGACGCCCAGCTCGAGCGCCCGGACTCCACCGACCCACTCGGCCCGATCACGCTGCCGAAGCGTGCCCACGTCGGTGCCCGCGCAATGGCGCTGGTGGGCACCGTCGGGATGAGCGCGTTCGCCCTCGCGGCGGTCGCCAACGCCGGCGTGTTCAGCACCTGGCCCACGATCGAAGCCTGAGCCTGCCAGCAAGCGCTTGATCGGCGGAGTCGCCCGGTCACCCGAGGGTGCCCGGCCGGCCCCGCCGATCCGCTGCGGTGGCAGCGATACGTCGTTAGAGTTGGCAAGCATGCAGACCCGTGCGCCCGGAGTGGTCGGCAGAGACAGGGAGATCGATCAGCTCCACCGCCTGCTGGCTGCAGCCCGTGGCGGTCACGGAGGTGCGGTCTTCCTCGTCGGTGAGCCCGGTATCGGCAAGAGCCGGCTGGCCGGAGTCGCCACCACGCGGGCGCTGGACGATGCGATGGCAACGTTGCGCGGACGCGTCGGAGCCATCGGCACGATGGTTGCGTTCCGCCCGTTCACGGAGGCGTTGCTGTCGTTGATCCGCCGCGGCGAGATGCCTGCGGCCGACGGTCTCGGGCCGTACCGCCAGGTGCTCGGCCGCCTGGTACCGGACTGGGACGACGGGACAGCACACAACACCGCGACCTCCACTGTCGTTCTCGGTGAGGCCGTCCTGCGGTTGCTGGCCCTGGTCGGCAAGGACCGCGGCTGCCTGCTGGTGCTGGAGGATCTGCACGGTTCTGATCCGGAGACCCTCGCTGTGATCGAGTACCTGCTCGACAACTTGGAGGACCAGCCGATCGCGCTGGTCGCCACACTTCGTTCGGAGACCTGCGCGGCCTTCGAGCTCGCCCAACTGTCCGCACAGCGTGGAGCGGCCGGTCTGATCGAGCTGCAACCGTTGGACCGCGCAGAGGTGGGTGAGCTCGCGGCCGGGTGCCTTGAGGTCCCGGTGGACGGCGTACCCGATGCTCTGGTCGACAGCCTGTGGCGGGACAGTGCCGGAGTCCCTTTTATCGTTGAGGAATTGCTGCAGGAGGCGAGCCGGACCGGACAGCTGCTGTCGAAGGAGGATGGCAGTGTCCAGGTCGTCGACGGCCTGCAGACCACCGTCCCGGCGGCCGTTGTGCGCAGCATCAGTAGCCGGACCGACCAACTCGGCCCGCAGTCACGTGACCTGCTGGTGCTTGCCGCGGTCATCGGTCATCGCTTCCCGCTGAGCGTCGTACGCAAGGCCACTGGGACCGACGAGCGGTTGCTGCTGGCCACGCTGCGCGCCGGCCTTGCGGCGCAACTGGTCGGGCCGGACGAGCCCGTTCCGGACTGGTACGCATTCCGGCATCCATTGACTGCGGATGCATTGCTGGCAGGCCTGACGCCGACAGAGCGATCCACACTGGCGCGACGGTGTGCCGATGCGATCGAGGAGTTGCACCCCGGTCTGCCCGGTGAATGGTGTCCGATGGTCGCGGAACTGGCCGAGACCGGAGGGGACAACGGGCGTGCCGGACGACTCTTCGCGATGGCCGGGCGACGATCGTTCGACGAAGGATCGATGGCGTCGGCCGTCAACCTGCTGGAGCGCGCGAACGCCTTGCTGGCCGGCGATCCCGACACCATCTACCGCGCCGAGGTGCTGGGGTCGTTGCTGATCGCACTCAGTGAGACCGGTCAGTTCGAGAGCAGCGCGGAGCACGCGGCGACCATCGAGGAGATGGCCGACCGCAACCTCGACAGCAGCAGAGTCGCCGCCTTGCATGTCCAGTTGGCCAATCTCGAACACATGGCTGGCCGCTGGTCTGCCGCACTGACCCAGGTCGCGACCGCGCGATCGCTGCTGGGCATCGACGCGGGCGACGCCGACCTCGCACCGGTCGACGCGATCGCCGCACACCTCGAGCTCGCCAGGCCGAGTCCAGGCCGGCTGAAGGCCGCCACCGAGCTTGCCACCCGCGCGGCCGAAGCAGCTGAACGCGCGAAGCTGCCGGCGGTGGCGTGCGATGCGTTGCAACTGCTCGGCATCCTGTCACGCGAGCACGACCTGGACCGGTCGATCGACTTCTTCCACCGCGCCCGGCTGGTGGCCGAAGAACACAACATGACCTTCCAGCGGGTCTGCTCGCACATCTTCCAGGCCGGCACGATCTGCCTGGCCAACGGCAGCATCGCCGAGCTCGAACGGGCCCGGCAGCAGGCGTTGCGGATCGGGGCGATCCCACTCGCCTACGAGGTCGACGGCATCCTCGGCCAGCAGGCGATCCTGCGGTCGGAGTACGCCAAGGCCGCGGTCATCATCGACGAGTGCCTGGAGGTGACCCGGCGACTGCGGCTCGGCCGCTCGGCGACGTACTTCCTGTCCACCAAGGCGATCCTGGAGGCGCATCAGGGTCGCCGTACGGCGATGGAGGCGACGCTGGCCGAGGTCGCGAACTGGGGTGGCGAGCGGGCGTCGTACGAGCTGCCGTACTCCTACGGGCTGGCGCGGACGTTCTGCGCGCTGCTGGAGGAGAACCGCGAGCTGGCCGACTCCGAGATGGCGCAGGCGCTCGCGTACGACGCGCAGAATCCGACCACCCTGCACACGTCGGGGAAGTACGGGCTGGGCCTGCTGCTCGGCGTACTGTCCGGCCGCAACGGCTGGGCGCACTTCGAGGCGATCACCGCCGCGGCTGCCAGCGGAATGCGGTGGAACAAGCAGTTCGTCCAGTTGGCACACGCCGTACTGCTCGGCCGGGACGGTCGGGTGGACGCGGCCAACGCCAAGGTGCTGGAGGCGCTGGAGACCGCGTCGCTCTACCCGATGGCGCGCTATCTGGGTCTTCGGCTGGTGGCCGAGCCGGCCCATGCGGACGGCTGGGGCGAGCCGGTCGCCTGGTTGCGGCAGGCTGAGGACTACTTCCACAACGCGGAGGTGCCGGCGGTGGCCAGTGCCTGCCGTAGTCTGCTGCGTCAGCTCGGGGCAACCGTCTCGCAGCGGCGGAGCGGGACCGAGCAGGTGCCCGCGCACCTTCGTCAGCTCGGGGTCACCACCCGCGAGTACGAGGTCTGCCGGTTGCTGGTCGACCGGATCGGGAACAAGTCGATCGCCTCCCGGCTGCACATCTCGCCGCGGACGGTGGAGAAACACGTGGCGAGTCTGATGACCAAAACCCAGCAACCGGATCGGGAGGCACTGAGCAGTTTCGCCCGGACCGTTGTGCAGGACTGAACAGCGGACCGGGACACTCCGCGTGTTGCGGGTCCGATTCCGGCACTGATGCGTGTGCTGGAGGATCGGACCCCCAGTGGGTGATAGTTGTCGACTCACGCAGTCGGCGACCGCCAGCCGCTTGCGGACACGGGACTCACGGTAATTTATGAACGCTCGCTTTCTATATAGGATGGGCGGGTGGCAGGCAAGGGGTCGGACATGGGTAAGGGAACGGTCGGCGGCGGCGGTACGACGATGCTGCGGCGGATCAACGTCGCGGCAGTCCTGGACGCGGTACGGCGCTCCGCACCGGCACCACTGCGTGTCGCGGAGCTGGTCGAACGGACCGGCCTGGCCAGACCGACCGTCGCGCAGGCAGTCGACGAGCTGCTGGACGCCGGCTGGCTGCAGCAGCACGGCCCCGACTCGGCGGACCGCTCGCTCGGCCGACCGGCGATCCGGGTGTCACTGCGTGGCCGCGCGGCGCCGGTGCTCGGCCTCGACGTCGGCCCGCACCGGGTGACCGTCGGCGTCTCCGACCTGGCCGGCCGCAAGCTCTCCCTGGTACGGCGCTCCGGACCCGGATGGACCGCGCAGGAGCTGCTCGGAGTCATCAGCGAGGTGATCACCGAGGCTCTCGCGGAGGCCGAAGTACCGGCCGAGGACGTCGCCGCTGCGGTGGCCGCCAGCCCCGGCATCGTGGACGAGCACACCGGTCGGGTGCAGCTGGTCCCGAGTGTTCCGGGCTGGTCCGCGATCGACCTGATCAAGCATGTCCGCGGTCTGCTCGACTGCCCGGTGATGCTCGACAACGACGCCAACCTGGCCGCGCTTGCCATCGCCGCGGCTCGTGGCGGCACCGGCACGCTGCTGGCAGTGCAGTGGGGTGAGCGACTCGGCGCCGGCATCGTCATCGACGGACGGCTGCACCGCGGCACCGGAGCGGCCGGCGAGATCGGCTTCATCGCCACCGCGCCGGACGACGTGATCAACCCCGAAGACAGCCGGGGCCCGTTGGAGCGTGCGGTCGGCTCGGAGGCGATCGCAGCTCTCGGACGGCAGGCCGCACTGGACAACCCGAAGTCCCGGCTGGCTGAGCTGGGTGGTGAGCAGCTCGATACGGCCGATGTGTTCGCGGCTGCGGCCGAGCGCGACCCGGTGGCTCAGGCCGTCGTGCAGCAGGTCGCCCGCGACTTCGCCCGTGCTCTGGCCCCGTCGATCCTCGTGCTCGACCCGACCGCCGTCGTCATCGGCGGCGGCGTCGCCCGGGCCGGCGCCGTACTGCTCGACGCCATCTCTGACCAGTTGCGGCTGCTGACTCTGAACCACCCGAAGCTGGAGTTGTCCGCTCTGGCCGAGGACGCGGTCGTCACCGGCGCGATGCGGATGGCCCTGGACGAGGTCTGGCAGCGCAAGCTCCCGACCCCGACTCTCACTACAACTGCCTAGGTCGGACAACCGCAGCGATTGCGTCTGGGCGGTCCAGGTGAACGAGGTGGGCGGAGTCCGGTAGCACCTCGACCGTGCCGCCCAGCGCGTCCGCCAACCGTTGCTGACCTGCCACCCACCGGTTGGCGGTGAAGCGCGAACTGCCACCCGTGGCGACCAGCAGCACGGTCGGCGCGATCACATCAACCGGCCGGGCGACCAGTTTTCCGACCTCGGTCGCCAGCTCCCAGCTCCCGGCCAGTTCGTCCCAGAACAGCAGCCAGGACGACGGGCCGCCGTACCGCGTCCGTTCAGTTGCCTTGGACAACAGATCCCGCTTCGTCGCACTGCCGATCCGTACGATCAGCCGCCGCAGCCCCGGTCCCAGCAGTTGCGGTACGCCGATCCGCCCGAGCAACCGCAGGAATCCGCGCACCGCCCGATCACCCCGCGTCCCCGGATACAGCCACCGCACCCCGGTCTCCGAGGTGAGACTGGTGTCCACGAGCACCAGACTGACCACTTCGGCCGGCCGGGTCAGCGCCCACCGCAACGCAGCCAGTCCGCCGATCGAGTGACCGACCAGCCCGATCTCCGCATCCGCCGGTACCCCGGCCGCCGTACGCAACTGGTCGACGTCGGAGGTGACCGGCGTACGCCAGGGATCGATCACGCGCAGATCGGTGCCCGGCAACAACTCGACGACCCGCGCGAACTCCTCCGGAGTCTCGGCCAGGCCGGGCAGCACGATCCACGTGACGGTCATCGAGAGCAAGCGTGCCTCACGGCGGGCACTACTGTCCCCAGGAATATGCACACCAGCAGGATCGACACCCGTTGCAGGATGCCCGGCGGATGCAGATCGTTGCCGGTGAGCACCTCGACCCCGGTCTCGATCCCGAGCCACGCCTGGGTCACCACGACGGCGGCCGCCAGGGCCGCGACGGGCCGCCCGCGGACACCGCGCGATCTTCGCAGGATGAGCAGAGCAAAGATGCCCATGACAATGCTTCCGAGGCCGGCCAGCGTCGACGTGATCTCGTGCAGCACCAGCGCTGGAGATTCGGCGGCGGCTCGGCAGGCGGCGTCTGCCGAAGGCGCGCAGTCCATCGGCGAGAGCGAATCGAACAACGTGCCGGCGCCGAAGACCGCGGCGCTGATCAGCAGCCCCGCGACGTCGCGATGCATCCGCGCAGCGGGTCGCCCGAGGACCGCAGCGACCAGCACCAGCACACCGGCGCCAAGGTCCATCGCCCGCGCGTAGGGACTGGTGGCCTGATCCCGCGCCCCGAGCTCACTCAGGAACGACCGGTGTACGTCGAGTGGATAACCGGCGACCGCCTCGAGCAACAGGCTGCAGTACAGCACGCCGGCCGCGACCATCACGTTACGCATCAAGCGATACGGGACGGTCACCATGCCCGAAAGCGTCGCACGCAGACCAACGGATTGACTGTCGTCTCAGCTATACCCTCGAGGTAGACCTAGCACGACCGAAGTCGCGGCGAAGTGATGGCATGATCGCTGCGTGCGGTCGGAACAAACCGAAGTGATTCCCGCGTGGCAGCACCGTGCTGCCGTGTGGGTCGGACGCGTTGTGGTGGCCGCCGCAGTCTGGTCGTTCATCGCGATCCCGTTGCATCTGTTCGCCCCGGCGTACGTGAAGCGGGTCGACCAGGCGTTCGACTTCTTCGGCATCCCGGCCGGCCACACCTTCTTCCCGGCTGTCTACCTGGCCGTCGTCGGTAGCGCGCTCCTGCGTGGCAAGCGCGCCGCGTTGCTCTGGGTGCTGTGGGTCTTCGAAGCCCTCTGGTTACTGGCACAGACCGCGGCCGTCGCGTTCACCAGCGTCCGGCTGGCCAATCCGAACGACGCCGAACTGCTGTCTGACTTCGGTCCCGCCACGGTCAAGGACCTCGAGCTCGGCATCGTCCAGGTGGTCGTGGTGATCGCGATCGTCGTGCTGCTGTGGACGATCCGCGGCGCGTTCCCGGCCCGGCTGGCGCCCGGCACCAGGCGGCTCGCGGTCGGCGTGCTGGTCACCGGCATGCTGATCTCGATCGCGGTCAGCATCACGCTGACGCAGATCTTCCCGAAGACCCTCACCGGTCAGCGGGAGAAGATCGGCTGGGCGATCGTCGCGGCGTTCGGCCAGTCCCGCAACCGGATGGGTGGGCACGAGGGCCACGGCTGGATCGGGCTGACGGTCGGCGCGATCTCGGCCGCGACGCTGGTGATCGCGTTTGCCATCTTCCTGCGCTCGGTCCGCCGGGTCCGCTACCTCACCCAGCCCGAGGAGCTCGACGTACGCCGCCTGCTGCTCGAGCACGGTGAGCGCGACTCGCTCGGGTACTTCGCCACCCGGCGGGACAAGGCGGTCGTCTTCTCCCCCGACAAGCAGGCCGCGATCGCGTACCGCGTGGTCAACGGGGTCAGCCTGGCCAGCGGCGACCCACTCGGCGATCCGGTCGCCTGGCCCGGCGCGATCCAGCGCTGGCTCGCCGAAGCCCGCACGTACGGCTGGTCACCCGCGGTCCTGTCGGTGAGCGAGGAGGCCGCGCACGCGTACGTCGATGCAGGCCTGCGCGCACTGTCGATGGGTGACGAGGCAATCATCGATGTCGCCGACTTCACGCTGGAGGGCCGGACCATGCGGCCGGTCCGGCAGGCGGTGACGCGGGTCCAGCGGGCCGGCTATCACGCAGAAGTCGTCCGGCACGGAGACCTGTCGCCCGAGATGCTGGCGCAGTACGTCCACCTCGCCGAGAAGTGGCGTGGCGCGCACACCGAGCGCGGGTTCTCGATGGCGCTCGGGCGGCTTGGCGACCCGTCCGACGCGCGCTGCGTGATGGTCATCGCGCGCGATTCCGACGGCGAGGTCCGCGGGCTGCTGTCGTTCGTGCCGTGGGGTGTGCGAGGCGTCTCGCTGGATCTGATGCGGCGCGACCCGGAGTCCGTGAACGGGCTGATGGAGTTCATGGTCACCTCGCTGGTCGACGCGTGTGGCGATCTCGGCCTGCACCGGATCTCGCTGAACTTCGCGATGTTCCGGGAGATCTTCAGCGATGCCGAGCGGGTCGGCGCCGGGCCGGTACTGCGGCTGACCAACGCACTGCTCACCGCCGCATCACGCTTCTGGCAGTTGGAGAGCCTCTACCAGTCGAACGAGAAGTACCTGCCGCGCTGGTCCCCACGGCTGATCTGCTACTCCCGTGGGGCGTCGCTGGCGCAGGTGTTGCTGGCGGCCGGGACCGCAGAGGGCTTCCTGCCGGCGCCGAGGCCGTGGACCCGGGTCGACACCGTGGCGACCGCCGAGCGGCACGCGATCATGGCGGCGGACGGTGGCGCGTTCGCGACCGCCGTACATGAGCAGGAGGAGGAGTTGCTGCGACCGGCACTGCCCGATCGCAAGCTCACCGAGCAGGAGCTGATCCGCCGGACCAAGCTCGCCGAGCTGGTTGCTGCGGGCATCGACCCCTATCCGGTCAGCGTGCCGCGGACGGAGACGCTGGAGCGGGTCCGCGCCCTGCACCCGGGCCTGCCGGCCGATCACCGCACCGGCGCCACAGTGTCGATCACCGGGCGAGTGATGCGGATGCGGGATCACGGTGGTCTGTCGTTCGCCCAGCTGCAGGACGGCCTGGCGCAACTGCAGGTGATGCTGACGACCGACGACTGCGGCGAGACGGCGCTCGAGCAGTGGCGGCGATTTGTCGATATCGGCGATCACGTCAGCGTCACGGGCGAGGTGGTCACCAGTCGCCGCGGCGAGCTGTCGATCGCGGTGACGAGCTGGCTGATGGCCGCTAAGTGCCTGCACCCACTGCCGGACAAGCGGAAGGGCTTCACCGATCCGGAGGCACGGGTCCGGCAGCGGCACCTCGACCTGATCATGAACCCGGACTCGCTCCGGATGATGCAGCAGCGCAGCGCGGCGGTCCGGGCCCTGCGCAACGGTTTCGAGGCGCGCGGCTTCATCGAGGTGGAGACGCCGATGCTGCAGGCCGTCCACGGCGGGGCGAACGCGCGGCCGTTCGCGACCCACATCAACGCCTACGACACCGAACTGTTTCTCCGGATCGCGCCGGAGCTGTTCCTGAAGCGGCTGAGTGTCGGCGGGATGGGCAAGGTCTTCGAGCTGAACCGGAACTTCCGCAACGAGGGCGCCGACGCGACCCACAACCCGGAGTTCACCTCGGTCGAGGCGTACCAGCCGTACGCCGACTACCACGTGATGCGGGAGCTGACCCGTGAGCTACTGATCGAGGCCGCGACCGCGGTGTTCGGGAAGCCGGTGGTGCAGCGGCCGGACGGCGAGATCGACATCTCCGGTGAGTGGCCCGTCGTCACCGTGCACGACGCCGTCGGCCGGGCCGTGGGTGCGACGATCGACGCGGACACACCGGTCGAGCGACTCCGCGAGCTGTGCGCGGAGCACGGCGTACACACGACTTTCGAGCTGACCGCGGGTGAGCTCGTCCTCGAGCTGTACGACGAGTTGGTCGAGCCGGCCACGACAGTGCCGACGTTCTACACCGACTTCCCGTTGGAGACGTCACCGCTGACCCGGAGCCACCGATCCGAACCGCGGCTGGCCGAGCGTTGGGATCTGGTGGCCTTCGGCGCGGAGATCGGTACGGCGTACTCCGAGCTCGTCGACCCGGTCGAGCAGCGCCGCCGGCTGACCGAGCAGTCGCTCAAGGCCGCGGCCGGCGACCCCGAGGCGATGTCGCTGGACGAGGACTTCCTCAGCACGCTCGAGTACGCGATGCCCCCGACCGGCGGCCTGGGTATCGGTGTGGACCGGGTCATGATGATGCTCACCGGCCAGAACATCCGCGCCACCCTCGCTTTCCCGTTCGTTAGATCCGCTCCCAGAAGCTAGCGCTCGACTCGCACCGGCTTGCTCGGTGCGCATACCCTGTGCGGCACAAGGGTTGTGGGGCGACCTGGGGGGACATGCATGAAGCGGTTCTGCGTGCTCTGGGCCGGTGTTGCGGTGCTGGGGCTGGTGGCTGGTTGTGGTGGTCCGGCCGAGGACGATGCCTCGGGTGCGCCGTCGACGCCGGCGGGTGCGTCATCCTCGGCGCCGGCTTCGTCGACCCCGACCGGGCCGCTCGGGACAGCGGCGTACCAGGCGGAGTTGACGAAGATCGAACAGAGCCTGGCGAAGGACCTGCGGAGCCTCACCCGGGTGCGCACCGCGGAGGCACTGGCCCAGACCATGACAAGCCTGGCGGAGTCACTGAACACCGCATCCTCACGACTCGCCGACTCCACGGTGACTAGCCGTCTGATCGCCGTACACGAATTGCTGCAGGACAGCCTCGGCACCGCGGCGGTTTCATTGGCCGACTCCGACCGGGCCGAGCTGAACGCGCGCTGCGGCGGGGTCGCGTACACCTCGCAGAAGGTCCAGCGGACGCTGCGCGCCGATCTGAAGAGCGCGATCGCGGCCCTGACGAAGCTCAAGCTGAAGTTCGGCGCCACGCTGCCCGATCCCGGCCCGGCGCCGGACAACGAGCGACCGGACAACGGCGAGATCCTGGTCCGCGAAGGAGACTCCGGCACCGGCCGGATCAAGGTCACCAACGGTACGGCGAACGACGTCGCCATCTCGGTCGTCAACGACGGCGACCCACCGAGCGAGCCGCACGTGATGATGTTCGTCCAGGCGAACAAGGCCGCGACGATCACCCGGATCGGCGGGACGTACCGGATCTACTACAAGAGCGGCACGGACTGGAACCCCGAGCGTGGCCAGTTCAGCGCCGGCTGCTCGTTCCAGAAGTTCGACCGCACGTTCGGCCGGAACGAGTCCTGGCAGGTGAACCTCGAACCGACCGTCGACGGCAACGCCTCGACCACCGAGGTCGAGGCGTACTGAGGTCCGTGAGGTTATGTGACATCGGCCATGTCACGATGACAGGATCTCGCCCCGCGGTCACGATGAAGTGATGAGCGCCATCGCGACCGTGACCGTGGCCGGTGTCCCGGGGGTGGAGATCGCCTACCACCGCAAGGGAGCCGGCGAGCCGCTGCTGCTCCTGCACGGCATCGGCCACCACCGGCAGGCCTTCGACCCGGTGCTCGACCGGCTCGCCGAACACCGCGACGTGATCGCCCTCGACCTCCCCGGCTTCGGCGAATCACCCGACGTACCGGACGGCATCCCGAACGAACTCGACACCTTCGCCTACGCGATCGAGGCCTTCTGTACGGCGCTCGACGTCGAGCGGCCGCACGTCGCGGGCAACTCGATGGGCGGCCTGATCGCGCTCCGTATGGGTCAACTCGGTCTGGCTCGGTCGGTCACCGCGCTCTCCCCAGCGGGCTTCTGGACGCCCCGTGAACGCACCTGGGCGATCGGCCTGCTGACCAACCTTCGCCGCGTCGCCCGGCGTACCCCTGAAGCGACCGTACGGCGGCTGTCCCACACCGCGGCCGGCCGACGGGTGATGACCGGCGTGATCTACCACCGCCCGGCGCTGCGCGATCCGGACGCCGTGGTCGCCGAGACTCGCGCTCTTCGCGACGCGCCCGCCTTCGATCGCGTCGCTGCGCACGCCCGCAGCGGCATCACGTTCGACGGCGACGTACCGGACATCCCGGTCACGATCGCATGGGGAACGCATGACCGTGTTCTGATCCCGACCCAGGCAGCGCGAGCTCACCTTCAACTCCCACGCGCCCGGATGATCCCGCTGCTCGACTGCGGTCACGTCCCGATGAACGACGCACCCGCGCTCGTGGCGGACACCATCCTGGAAACCCCGGAGGGCTGAGCGTCTACAGCCCGAGCGTGCGCAAGAGCCCGCCGAGCAGGCCGCCGAGAGTGAGCGGCGGGTCCGGATCCGGGTCCTGGGTTCCCGGGTCGTCCGGAGTCGTCGGCGGGTTGGCCGGCGTCGTGGGCGGTGACGTGGTCGGGTCGTCGCTCGGAGGATCGGTCGTCGGGTCAGGCGGCGGCGCGGTGGTGTGCGTCGGCGGCCGCTTGGTGCCGACCGGGGTGGTCGGATCGTACTGATCAGCGACCTGCCGCGGCGGCTTGACCGCCGGCGTCGGGCAGGGCGTCTTGACGCCGCTGTTGACGACGGAGTTGCCCGTGCCGGTCGTCTCCTCCGGGGTGGTTGCCGGCGGCAACGGCGTACTCGCGGGCGGTGTGGAACCGGGCGTCGGCGTACTGCCGCCTGGGATGGTTGGGATGTTCTTGGTCGGCTGACTGGGCTGGAGCCCGGCGACCGGGTTGGCCGGGTTCGGTCCACCGCCGGGCAGTGGCAGGAACGACGAACCCAGCCGCGGGCCGCCGAGGAGGGCGACCAGGACCAGGACCAGGTAGAGCAGCAGCAGTGCGCCGGCGACGCCGGCGACCTGTCGCAGCCGCTGCGGGTTCTGCCAGGGCGGGCGGCGGGCGGCCACGGCAGCGATCGGTCTCACAAGTCCCGGAGGGTATCTGTTGCACCAGCGCTTCAAACAGACCTTGGAAGAAATTCCACGCTAGATCGCAACTTTTCGGCAGTCGAGTTACCACTACGCGAGCGTAGGATTCCGCTCCGTCATGGGACCGGTGCGTTCAGCATTCGATCACGTTGACGGCCAGGCCGCCGCGGGACGTCTCCTTGTACTTGATCTTCATGTCGGCGCCGGTCTCGCGCATCGTCTTGATCACCTTGTCGAGGGTGACCACGTGCACCCCGTCGCCGTGCATCGCCATCCGGGCCGCGTTCACCGCCTTCACCGACGCCATCGCGTTCCGCTCGATGCACGGGATCTGCACCAGCCCGCCGACCGGGTCGCAGGTCAGGCCGAGGTTGTGCTCCATCGCGATCTCGGCCGCGTTCTCGACCTGCTGCGGCGTACCGCCGAGGACCTCGCACAGCCCGGCCGCCGCCATCGAGCAGGCCGACCCGACCTCGCCCTGGCAGCCGACCTCGGCGCCGGAGATCGACGCATTCTCCTTGTACAACACGCCGATCGCGCCGGCGGTGAGCAGGAACCGGACCGCGCCGTCGTCGGTCGCCCCCGGCACGAACCGCCGGTAGTAGTGCAGTACGGCGGGGATGATGCCGGCCGCACCGTTCGTCGGCGCGGTGACGATCCGCCCGCCGGACGCGTTCTGCTCGTTCACCGCGAGGGCGAACAGGTTGACCCAGTCCATCACCTTGAGCGGATCCACCGACCACGGATCGCGGCTCAGCTTCTGGTGCAGCGCGTGCGCCCGCCGCGGCACCTTCAGGCCGCCGGGCAGGATGCCCTCGGTCTCACAGCCCTCGCGGACGCAGTCCTGCATCACCTGCCAGATGTGCAGCAGACCGTCGTGGATCTCGGTCTCGGTGCGCCAGGCCAGCTCATTCGCGAGCATCACCTCGCTGATCGGCAACTGCGACTCGCGGCAGCGCTCGAGCAACTCGGCACCGGTCGTGAACGGGTACTTCAGCGGGGTCGTGTCCGGCACGATCCGATCCCCGGCCGCCGCGTTCTCATCGACCACGAACCCGCCGCCGACCGAGTAGTACGTGCGCTCCCGCAGTACGCCGCCGTCCGCCGACCGGGCCACGAACGTCATCCCGTTCGGGTGGTACGGCAGGACCTTGCGCCGGTGCATCACCAGGTGCGTGTTCTCGTCGAACTTGATCTCGTGCGTGCCGGCCAGCAGCAACCGGCCGCGCTCGCGGATCGTCTCGACGCGTGCATCGACCGAGTGGGTGACGACGGTCTCGGGGTCCTCGGTCTCGAGCCCGAGCAGGACCGCCTTGTTGCTGCCGTGGCCGTGCCCGGTCACCCCCAGCGAACCGAACAGCTGGGCCTCAACGGTCGCGGTGGTGGCCAGCAGGCCGGCGTCGGCCAGGCCGAGTGCGAAGGTGCGGGCGGCGCGCATCGGTCCCACCGTGTGGGAGCTCGACGGGCCGATCCCGATACTGAACAGGTCGAAGACGCTGATCGCCATCGTGTGGAGGTTCCTTCCGGTCGCCGTTGACCGTTTGGTGTCCTCCCCGCTCTGTCAGATGTCAGGGGACATCTTCCAGAGGTGCCTCGCCCGTGCGGTGAAGGTGCCTGAGAGATTCTTGGGGAGAGTTGCTCCTACGGCGCCCGGGTCGTGCCCGGGACTCTCCCGCACGGGTTCATGCGGCGGTTGAATTAGCTGACGCCCTGGACGGTACGGCGGTGTCCCGGCCGTCGTCAATCCGGCCCGTGCGCGGTCGTCTCTGGCAATCCCGCGCCGTGCCGAGTGCCGCGCAGTAGGCGTGGGGTTGCCAGAGACGACCTGGCCCAGATCTCGAAGAACCAGGTGAACAGCGGCGGAACACTGGCCGCCAGTGCGAGCAGCGTGACCGGCCAGGACCAGCGCAACGGACCGCGCACCAGCAGCACGGTGAGCACGTACACGATGAAGATGCCGCCGTGGATCGGGCCGAAGATCTTCACCCCGAGCTCGTTGCCGGACAGCACGTATTTGAACAGCATTCCGATCAGCAGACCGGTCCAGGAGATCGCCTCGGCGATCGCCACCGTGCGGAACCAGGTCGCGTGTTTCTTCGTGCCGGCCGGGGCGGCAACAGTCGTCTCGGTCATCGGCCCGACCCTAACAAGTCCCCCAAGCACCGCCCCGGGTCGCGCCCGGGTCCATCACCGATGTGCCCGAGCAAGCGATTGCCGAACGATGAGGAGGATTCCGTAGACAGGAGAACTCCACCATGAAGTTCACACGACGCGCCCTCGCAGGCGGAGTGGCGTTGGGTGTCGCGACCGCAGGGCTCGTGACACTGCCGGTGTCGGCCACGACCACTAGGACACAGATCCAGTGGTCCGACTGCAAGCCGGAAGGCAAGGACGATCCCGTGGTCGTGCAGGGCTCGCAGTGCGCGACCCTGCAACTGCCGGTCGACTGGCGCCACCCCGACGGACCGACCTTCGGCCTCGCGATCGCCCGGCGGACGGCGAAGTCCCCGAGCGAACGCGTCGGCGTGCTGGTCTTCGGACCAGGTGGTCCCGGTGACTCCGGCGTCGATCGGATCAAGACCGGGATCAGCCGGTTCAGCCCGGCCCTCCAGGACCGTTTCGACATCGTCAGTTTCGACCCGCGGGGGATCGCCCGCAGCAATCCGGTGCTGTGCTCCGCCGCGCTGCTGTCCCAGCAGCCGTCACCGCTGATGAAGAGTCAGGCCGACTTCGACGCGACCGTGCGCTACAACCACACGCTGGCCACCGACTGCCGCAAGAACACCGGTCCGCTCTACGACCACATCGACACCTGGCAGACGGTGCGTGACGTGGACGCGATCCGGAAGGCCCTCGGCGAGTCGCAGATCTCGTTCCACGGTTCGTCGTACGGGACGGTGCTCGGTGCGCAGTACGCCGAGACCTACCCAAGCCGGACCCGCGCACTGGTGCTGGAGAGCGTGCTCGACCACAGCTCCCCGACCGCGCGGTCCTTCCTGGACGGCCAGGCGGCACCGGTCCAGGACTCGTTCGACGAGTTCCTGAAATGGTGCGATCAGGCAACGGACTGCGCACTGCACGGCCGCGACGTCCACGCACTCTGGGACGGCCTGCTGAAGCGGGCGGACCAGGGTGAGGTGCCGGATCCACGCCAGCCGAACGTCGCGATCTCGGCGTTCAACCTGAGCTTCGCGGTGTTCCGGCTGCTCTACGACCCGGAGTGGCGCAAGCTGGCGGACACGTTGAAGACGCTCGACGAGAGCGAGCCGCCGACCGGCCAGGCTCCGGGGCCGACCGGGTTGGTGAACAACACGCTCGCGCCGTTCTGCCAGGACTGGAACCTGCAGGTGCGCGACTACGACGAGTTCGCCGGACTCGTCGCCCGGATCGGCCGGAACAACCCGGACATGCGGTACCCGGGTCAGCTGCTGGCCGTCACGAACTGCCTCGGCGGGCCTACGGCGAACAACCCGCAACACCGGCTGAAGGTCCGCAACCTGCAGACCCCGGTCCTGCTCGCCAACGCGATCCACGACCCGGCGACCGGCTACAACTTCGCCCAGAGCGTGACCCGGCAGCTCGGCAAGTACGGCGTACTCCTGACCTATGAAGGCTGGGGACACGGCAGCTACAACTCGAGCCCGTGCATGCAGTCGACGATCGACGACTACCTGATCGCGCGCGAGGTCCCGAACCGCGGCACCAGCTGTGCGGCCGTACCACCGGTGGGCTGACGAGAGTCCGGGCCGGCGCTCCCAACTAGCGCCGGCCCGGGGTTCCGTGTGTGACCTCAGACCGGTACGCCGGTCACCTCGAGCACACGGTTGATCTCGTCGCCGCGGACCATCCGGCCCGCCAGCAGGCGAAGTTCGGCGCAGGCGGATTCCAGGGCCTGCGGCTGGGATCGGCAGTTGTCGACGTACCAGAACGGATCGTCGGGCTGCGGATCATCGGCGTCGTCGATGTCGGCGTACCAGCGTCGATCGCCGCAGTGAACTACACGCACTCGCAGATTCATGACGTGCTCCCCGTGCCCCAGGATCCTGGGTCCCCCCTGGCCCCAGTGTTGGCCGTCTCGGCCGGGCGCGTGGTCCGCGGCCCCCCACTACCACGCGCCGGGCCGAGTTCGACCCTCCCCCGCTCGCTACATCGTTGCCGAGGGCCTCAGTGTTACTGCTTGTGACGGATAATTTTCCGCAGTCGTCCGGTCACCGCGCGTCGAGGTGGGACCGGGTCCACTTCTCCAGGCCGTCGGTGGTGATCGGAAGGTCCTTGGTGAGGATCTCGAGCCGGTCGGAGTGCACGACCACGTTGTCCTCGATCCGGATTCCGATCCCGCGCAGTTCCGGTGGAACGGTCTCGTCGTTCGGGTGGAAGTACAGCCCGGGCTCGACCGCGAGTGCCATCCCGGCCTCGATGTCGCCGGCGAAGTACGCCTCCGGACGCGAAGCGTCACAGTCGTGGACGTCGAGGCCGATGTAGTGGCCCGTCCCGCACACGATGAAGCGGCGGTGCTGCTGCCCGTCCGGGCCGAGCAGTTCGTCGATCGAGACGTCGAGCAGCCCCCAGTCGCGCAGTCCCTCGGCCAGCACCTGCATCGCCTCGTACTGGAAGGCGCGGTACGGCGCTCCGACCTTGACCGCATCGAGTGACGCCAACTGAGCCTTGTGCACGAGGTCGTGCACCTGCCGCTGGGCCGCGGTGTACTCGCCGGTGGCCGGGAACGTCCGGGTCACGTCGGCGGTGTAGAGCGTCCGGGTCTCGACGCCGGCGTCCAGCAGGATCACGTCGCCCTCGTTCACCGGGCCGTCGTTGCGGACCCAGTGCAGCACCGGCGCGTGATTGCCAGCAGCAACGATCGAGGCGTACCCGACGCCGTTGCCCGCGGTCCGCGCGCGCCG
Source organism: Kribbella pittospori (assembly GCF_004331465.1). Lineage (GTDB taxonomy): Bacteria > Actinomycetota > Actinomycetes > Propionibacteriales > Kribbellaceae > Kribbella > Kribbella pittospori. The sequence goes on along the minus strand of NZ_SJKB01000007.1, from coordinate 154,749 downwards.
GTCGAAGGTGCCTTGCAGCCAGCGCTCTCCGCCGCCCCGGATCGCCTCCGGCAGCTCACTCGCCACGTCGCCGAACGCGAGCACGCTGGCCGCGACGGCCTCCCGCAGCTGGTCCAGCTCCCAGTCGTCCTTGATCCGGCGCAGCTCCGCCAGCGTCTGGCGCAGCGAGTTCCCGTCCGTCGGTGAGGTCCGGACCAAAGCGTCGAGCATCGGCTCGACACCGGGCACCGACAGCATGAACGGCACCGCGCCACGCACGCCCTGGGGAAGCTCCTCGATCGGGCGGCACGGGATCTGCAGCGCGTCCGACCAGTCCTTCAGGCCCGGCACCGGCCCGATCCACAGCTCACCGTCGCGCGCGTTGGCGAAGAAGTCCGCCTCGTCCGGCCCGGCGGTCTCCCGCAGGTACAGCGTCGCGTCGCCATCGGCCGACAGCACCAGTACGGCCCCTTCCGCCTGGCAACCGGTGAGCCAGACGAAGTCACTGTCGGCGCGGAACAGGTAGTCGGTGTCGTTCGAACGAACCGGTGCACGGCCGGCCGCGATCGCGATCCGCCGGCCCGGCAGCGACGCCGACAGCTTGCGCCGGTGTTCGGCGGCAGCTTCCGCAAGTCCCTCCGGCATGGTCACGGATCGGTCGACGGGCCCCCAGCCGCGCGAGATGGACTCCCGGAATCCCTTCGCGTCGATCGGGCGGTAGGACTTCGGCGTCTGCTCGGTACGGTCGTCCTCGGTCATGCGCTGTGCTCCCCTTTGCAGCTGACGGTTACAGGTATCAACTCAGGTCGTGGCGGGGCGCGCAAGCCCTTATCGCATCTGGATCAGCGAGTCCGGAATGCCTCGAGAATCCCCTGCTCGCTGTCGAGCAGGTACTGGTGCAGGTCGGCTGCAGCCTGCTCGTACTTGCGCGCCTCGAGCAGCTCGAACAGCCCGCGGTTGCGCGCGATGTACGGCTCGTGCAGCTCGCGCGGGGTCGCGATCACGTGGAAGAGCAGCCGCAACTCGGCGAGCAGGCGTCCGGTGATCGCGTCCATCCGGGTGCTGTCGGCCAGACCGATCAGGTGCTCGTGAAATCGCATGTTCGCCGTACCGACGGCCGGCCAGCGATCCACGAGGGCGGCTGCCTCGGCGGCCTCGACGTCCGCCTGCAACGGCTCGAGCCGGCTGGACGGAAGCTCCGGGTCGCGCTCGGAGAGACCGCGGACGACGTCGACCTCGAGGACGCGGCGGAGCCGGTACAGGTCGATCACGTCTCGCTCGTCCAGCTCCGGGACGAAGACCCCGCGGTGCAGCTTGTAGACCAGCAGGCCCTCGTGGGTCAGCAGCCGGAACGCTTCCCGCAGCGTGTTCCGGCTGACCTCCAGGACCTCGGTCAGCTCGATCTCGGAGAGCTGGGCGCCCGGCGGCAATGCGCCCTCGGTGATGCTCCGACGCAGGATGTCGGCGGCCCGCTCAGCCGAACTGCTGCGGTCCAGCCGCGCGACATCGTCGGCCACTGTCCGCAACCATGCCTGCCGGCCCTCGTCGGCCCCACCCGTGCTCATCTCCGCATCATCGCCCACCCGAGGCGGTGAGGGGAAGTTTAGTGGAACAAGACTCTTGCAGGATTGTTGAACAATCTCTACGCTCGAGTCATCACTCGTTACTCACAGCCATGGAGCCCATCCCGACAGCAGCCCGCTCGACCGAGGAGACCCCGCCATGCCGATGCCCACCTCGCGGCCGTACCGCGTGAAGCCGCCCCGCCGCCCCATCACGAAGCCGGTGGTGCGCCGGACCAATCCCTATGCCCGCCGGCTCGCCCCCGCGGCCGGCCGGAAGACGCCGGACAACTGCATGAAAACCGGCAGCCGGTCGACGCTGATCGGCGCCACGTTCCTGATGGCCACCTCCGCGATCGGGCCCGGGTTCATCACCCAGACCACGCTGTTCACCGTGTCGCTCGGCGCGGCGTTCGCTTTCGCGATCGTCGTCTCGGTGCTGGTCGACATCGCGGTGCAACTGAACGTGTGGCGGGTGATCGGCGTCTCCGGACGCCGGGCGCAAGAGCTCGGCAACCTGGTCGCACCCCGACTCGGTACGGCGATGTCCGCGCTGCTGTTCGCCGGCGGGCTCGTGTTCACGATCGGCAACGTCTCCGGCACCGGGCTCGGCACCGACGCCATGATCGGGCTGGATCCGCGGCTCGGCGGCGCACTCTCCGCAGTCATTGCCATCGGCATCTTCTTGTCCCGGCGGGCCGGGGTCGCGATGGATCGCGTGGTGATCATTCTCGGCACCGTGATCATCATGCTCACCGGGTACGTCGCGATCACCTCGGACCCACCGGTCGGCCAGGCGCTGCGGAACGTCGTACTGCCGTCCCACGCGAACTTCCTCGTCATCACCACCCTGATCGGCGGAACGATCGGCGGCTACATCATGTACGCCGGCGCCCACCGGCTGCTCGACTCCGGGGTGTCCGGGCCGCCGTACGTCCAGGACATCAGCCGTGCGGCGGTCGGCGGGATCCTGCTGACCGGTCTGATGCGGGTCGCCTTGTTCCTCGCCGTACTCGGTGTCGTCGCTGGTGGAGCGACCCTCGACCCGGCGAACCCGACGGCCTCGGCGTTTCAGCAGGCGGCGGGCGAGTTCGGACTGCGCGCCTTCGGGGTTGTGCTGTGGGCGGCGTCAATCGCCTGCGTGATCGGAGCGGCGTACACGACGGTCACGTTCGTCACCTCGCGGACGAAGACGTCGGAAGGGACCAGGACGGTCCTCGTCGTGCTGTTCATCGCGGCCAGCACGGTGATCTACCTGGCCGTCGGTACGGCGCCCGCCCAACTGCTTCTGTTCGCGGGAGCGTTCAACGGGTTGCTGTTGCCGCTGGGGATCGGCGTGCTTCTCTGGGTGGCGTGGCAGCGTCCCGACCTGCTCCGTGGCCATCGCTACCCGCGCTGGCTGCTCTGTCTTGGCGGGGCGGCCTGGCTGCTCACCGTGTATCTGGCCGTTCGTTCGATCGTCGCCCTGTTCTAACTTGGAGGAGTGTTCATGGACCTCAACGCCGATCTCGGTGAGGGATTCGGATCGTGGCAAATGGGTGACGACAACGCCCTGCTGGACGTCGTCACCAGCGCCAACGTGGCCTGCGGCTTCCACGCCGGCGATCCGTCGATCATGCGCCGAGTGACTGCGCGGGCGGTCTCGCGTGGCGTGGCGATCGGGGCGCACGTTGGGTACGCCGACAAGGCAGGGTTCGGTCGGCGCTTCGTCGACATCGAGCCGTCGGCGCTGCGTGACGAGGTCGTGTACCAGATCGCCGCACTGGACGGCTTCGCGCGGATCGCGGGTGACCGGGTCCGGTACGTGAAGCCGCACGGCGCGCTGTACAACACGATCGGCCACCATCTCGAGCAGGCCGCTGCCGTCGTTGGCGCGGTCGCCGACTACGACCGTTCGCTGCCGGTGCTCGGTCTGCCCGGGTCGGCCTGGCTGCGACTCGCGGCCGACACCGGACTGCCCGTCGTACATGAGGCTTTCGCGGACCGTGCGTACACACCCTCCGGGACCTTGGTGTCGCGGCGCGAGGCCGGGTCGGTGCTGCACGACGCGGACGAGATCGCTGCCCGGTGTACGGCGATGGCGACCGGGCAGCCGATCCACGACATCGAGGGCGGGACGCTGAAGGTCGAGCCGGCCTCGATCTGCGTGCACGGCGATACGCCGGGCGCGGTCGACATCGCGCGCCGGGTGCGGTCCGCGATGGAGGGGGCGGGCGTGACGTTGAGCCCGTTCGCCCAGTGATGCGGATTCTGCCCTCCGGCGACCACGCGCTCCTGGTCGAACTCGACACCCTCGACCAGGTCCTCGGCTACTACTCCGCCCTCACCGATTCACCACCTGCCGACGTCATCGACATCGTCCCCGCCGCGCGTACCGTCATGGTCACCACCGCCGGTGGTCTGGACGCACTGTCTCGCGCCCTGCGCTCAGTCACACTTGCCGACGGTGCCCACGCGGTCGGGGACTTGATCGAGCTGCCAGTGACCTACGACGGCGAGGATCTGCAGGACGTCGCTGACGTGCTGGGCTGCAGCGTCGGCGAGGTCGTCCAACGGCACACCGGCGAGGAGTGGACCGTCGCCTTCTGCGGCTTCTCCCCCGGCTTCGGTTACCTCACGTCGTCTGCGACCTGGGATGTCCCGCGACGTCAATCTCCAAGGACCAAGGTGCCGCCTGGAGCCGTGGCTCTGGCCGGGGAGTTCAGTGGGGTGTATCCGCGTGAATCGCCGGGTGGGTGGCAGTTGATCGGCCGGACCGACGTGAAGATCTTCGACCAGGAGCGGGATCCCGCCGCTCTGTTCCATCCGGGCCGCCGGGTCCGGTTCGTCGACGCGGGCCGTGGATGACCAGCCTCACCATCCTCGAAACGGGGCCTTTGGCAACAATCCAGGACACCGGCAGAATCGGACAGGCGTCCCTCGGCATCCCCACGTCCGGCGCCTGCGACCGCGCGTCGTACGCGCTCGCCAACCGGCTGGTCGGAAACCGCGACGGTGCCGCCGCGATCGAGGTCACCTTCGGCGGTCTCGTACTGCACGCCGACAACGACCTGACCATCGCCATCACCGGCGCACCCTGCCCCGGCGTGCCGTTCAACGCACCGGCCGTGATCAAGTCCGGCTCTGTACTCCGACTCGGCCCGCCACGGACCGGTCTCCGCACGTACGTCGCCTTTCGCGGCGGAATCGACGTACCGCCGGTCCTGGGCTCCCGCTCGACCGACCTGCTCTCCGGCCTCGGCCCGGCACCCCTCACCGCCGGCCAGACCCTGCCGGTCGGCTGCTCCTACGACCCGATGCCCGGGGTGGATCTCGCCCCCGTCGCGGACCCGCCCGCCGGCGAAGTCGTCGTACGCGTAACCCCCGGCCCCCGCCGCGACTGGTTCACCGACGCCGCCTGGGCCAGCTTCACCACCCAGTCGTACACCGTCAGCAGCAACAGCAACCGAGTCGGCGTCCGCCTCGACGGCAAACCCCTCGAACGCGCCCGCACCCGCGAACTGGCCAGCGAAGGCATGACCCTGGGCGCCATCCAAATCCCACCCTCCGGCCTCCCCGTCATCTTCCTGGCCGACCACCCCGTAACCGGCGGCTACCCGGTCATCGCCTACCTCACCACCCCCCACCAAAACCCCTGCGCCCAACTCCGCCCCGGCCAACCCCTCCGCTTCACGTAGCCCCCCGACGCGTCCGCCACGCGCGCTCCTACCGTCGCGCGCTACGCAGCCGCTCCCACCCGCCCCCTTCCTTGCCCGCGCCGGACTCCTGCGTCGCCCGGCTTACCGACCACCCCGTGGTCTCGCCCGCACGTGGATCCTCAGGCCGGCGTGGACGAGGTCCTGTAAGGGTGTGCGAAGGACGCGACATGTGCTGGTGGTCCAGCTGCACGCGGCCTGCTGAACGCGCTCCTGACGTAGCGGTCGATGGTTCCGTCAGCTCGGGCGTTTGCGGCCAATGAGGTGGAAGATTCGGCTTAGTTGGCGGTAGGGGTCTCGGCGGCTGGCTTCTAGTTCTACTGCGGCTGTTGCTTCCAGTTGCTTTGTGTCGGTGGGGTCCAGGCTGGCGCCGGCGAAATCCAGCCAGTCGACGAAGTGCCATACGCCGTACCAGCGCAGGGTCTCCACATCCCGGTCCCGCAGGAGGTTGGTGAGCTGCTCGACCGTGTGTGCTCGGGTCCGCAGTCCTAGGACCCCGATCTCTTCGGTGGCGTCGAATGCTGCGAGGGCGTCGGCCCAGCGGCGTTCCATCGCTGGGCGGACCGCGGATGTGTTGGCGTTGCCCGCCATGATCGAGACCAGGCCGCCGGGAGCAGCGCACAGGCACAGCTGGTCGAGCACCGGCTCGTCGTGCTCAAGGTATCCAAGCACGCCATGGCACAGCACGGCGTCGAAGCGCCGACCATCGACCGCTTCGTCGGCGTTCGCACCGTCCGCCTCCACGAACGTCACCCGTCGCTGGGCCTCAGCGGGCAATCCCTCGAGTCGCTTTCGCGCCTTGTCCAGCATCGCGGGTGACGGATCGAGCAACGTCACGTCGTACCGGGCTCGCGCCAACGGGAACGACTGATGACCCGCGCCACCCCCGACATCGAGCACAGACGCGGGCGGCGGTGGCAGATGCTCCAGCAACTGCTGGTGCATCACGTACGTGCGCACGCGCCCCTTCACCGTGGCGTACGCCCCATCGGCGAATTGGTCAACCAAGCCAGCCCAGGTGTCAGTGTCCACCTCACCACAGTACAAGTTAGTAGTTAGTAACTAGTAACCTAACCACCATGGCTGCACGCATGAGGGGATCGGAGCGGCGATCCCAGCTCTTGGGGATCGCCGCGCGTGAGTTCGCGGATCATGGCCTTCACGGTGCGTCGATCGAGGCGATCGCCCGCGAGGCCGGCATCACGCAGGCGTACGTCTTTCGGATGTTCGGGACCAAGAAGGCCCTGTTCCTGGAACTGGTCGGCGCAGCCTTCGATCGCTTCAGCGACGGCATGTCCCAAGCCGCCGACGGCGAGCAAGGCCTTGATGCGCTGACGCTGATGGGTTCGCAGTACTACGAACTACTCGCCGACCGCACCACCCTCCTGCTCCAACTCCAAGGCTTCGCCGCCTGCGGAGACCCCGACGTCCGCGACCTCGTCCGGGCCCGCCTCGCCCACATGTGGAACACAGTCGCCGACACCACCGGCCTGGACCCCGTCACAGTGAAGTCCTTCCTCGCCTACGGCATGCTCCTGAACAACGTCGCCGCCCTCGACATCACCGACCTGGACGAACCGTGGTCCAACGGCGTACGCACCCGAATCCACCCAGCCCTCTTCAAACACATCACCACCCAAACCAACCGCTGAAGCTCACTGGTTGGTGATTCTGTCCTGCATTTCTTTTGCGAAGGAAGCTTGAGCTTCGCGGATGGTGGCTTGTTCTGTTGGGTTGGTGAAGAGGTCGGGGAGGGTGGTGGGGTCTACGTCTTGGAGGTGGGTTTGTAGCCACCAGATGTTGCCGAGGGGGTCTTTGACTCGGCAACCGCGGTCGCCGGTGATGCCGGAGTACATCAGAGGGGTGACGACGGTTGCGCCGGCGTCGAGGGCGCGGGCGTAGGTCTTGTCGACGTCGTCGACGTACACGCTGAGGAAGCTGGGGGTGTCCTGCCAGTCCGGGGCGGCGTCGAAGGTCATGAGGACGGAGTGGCCTACGGTCACCTCGGCGTGGCCGATGGTGCCGTCGGGGTTGGGGACGCGGAGGCTGGTGCGGACCTCGAAGGTCTGCTCGACGAAGTCGAGGAAGCGAGCAGCGCCTTTCACCACGACGTACGGCGTGATCGTCGACTTGCCACCGGGGAGCTGCTGCGTTGTCTGCGTCATGTCTCCGAGTCTGCAGCAGGAAGCGGACAGCTTGTGTCCTCTTCTTGAATCACCCGTCAGCGGGCTGCGCGGAAGCGGCGGAGGTATTCGGTGGGGGTCGTGCCCAGGTGCCTGGCGAAGGCTCGACGGAGGGTTTCGTCGCTGCCGAGGCCGCTCAGCCGGGCGGCCGAGGTGATGCTGTGGCCGTCGAGGAGGAGTTGCTGGGCGCGGTCGAGGCGTACACGTTCGACCCACCGGGCCGGCGTGGTGTCGAGGTCGGTCTGGAACAGGCGAGTCAGGTGCCGCGGACTGAGGGCAGCCGACGCAGCCAGTGCGGGCAGGCTGTGGTCAGCGGCGGGGTCGGCGACCACAGACTCGGTCACCGCTCGGAGTGGATCGCTGCGAGGTGGCGGGGTTGCGATCGCTGTGGAGAACTGGGATTGACCGCCTGGTCGTTGCATGAAGACGACGAGCTCCCGGGCGATCTCGCGAGCGACCTTTGCGCCGTGGTCCGCCTCGACGAGGGCGAGAGTCAGGTCGATGCCGGCGCTGATGCCAGCGGAGGTCACGTACCGGTCGTCGTGGATGTGTAGCGCATCCGGTTCGACACGTACTGACGGATAGCGGCGCGCGAGGGTCTGGGCATGACGCCAATGGGTCGTCGCGCTACGGCCATCCAGGAGGCCGAGTCCTGCGAGGACGAAGGCACCTGTGCAGACGGACGCCACCCGGCCGGCCCGATCCGCGAGAGCGCGGACCGCCGCGAGGAGGTCGTCGGGCACTCGATCGACCAGGTGGTCGGCTCCCGCGACCATCACCGTGTCGAAGGGACCTGCCCCGGCTGCTGCCGTGGTGGCGGCGAGGGTCGGGCCGGACGACGTCGCGATGTCTCCGCCTCCGGGGGAGACGAGGCTCGACTCGTACCGGGCGCCGTTGCGGTTCGCCTGGTGAAGGACTTCGAGCGGGCCGCTGACGTCGAGGAGGGTCACGCCGTCAAACACCACGAGAGCGATCCGGTGTGTCCGAATCTGTGGTTCATGTGGCGTTCTGGACATGGCACCAGCGTAGCCACTCCGGCGAGTCTGGACGCACAGACGAGGCACATCAGGAAGGCAGAACGACGATGAGTGAAGAGATCGCCGGGGTACGGATCCCGGACAGCGCCCTGGCCCGCGAGGCGACCGAACTGGTTCGTGAGGTGGCGTCGCCGCTGCTGTTCGATCATTCGCGCCGGGTCTTCCTGTTCGGTGCGTTGCGCGGCCGGGAGCAGGGCCTCGAGTTCGATCCGGAGTTGCTGTACGTCGGCGCGATGTTCCACGACCTCGGTCTGACCGACCGGTTCCGTCGTACCGACCAGCGGTTCGAGATCGACGGCGCCGACCAAGCGCGTCGCTTCCTGCACGCCCACGGCGTCACCGGCGAGCCTGCCGATCGGGTCTGGACCGGCATCGCTCTGCACACGACCCCGGAGATCCCGTTGCACATGGCGGCCGAGATCGCGCTCGTCACCCGCGGGGTGGAACTGGATGTCCTCGGCATCGGTTATCGGACAGTGACCGACGAGCAGCGGGCGGCCGTGGTCGCGGCGCATCCGCGGCCGGACTTCAAGAACCGGATCCTGGCCGCGTTCACGGACGGCATCAAGGACCGGCCGGAGACGACCTTCGGGAACGTCAAGGCCGACGTCCTCGAACATTTCGTCCCCGGTTTCCACCGCGGCGACTTCGTCGACGTGATCAAGAACTCCGACTGGCCCGAGTAGAGCCGGCGACGCGTTGCGCTGTTGGGGCTGCTTGTTTGGGGGCGGTGCGCAGGCGAGGATGTGCGGTATGACGGAGAGTTCTGGGACACCGGGAATCGACAGCACGGTCCCGCCGAGCGGGACCGGGTGCGTGGAGTGCCTGGAGATCGGCGGCTGGTGGTTCCATCTGCGCCGGTGCGCACAGTGCGGGCATATCGGGTGCTGTGACTCCTCCCCCGCGCAGCACGCGTCGGCCCACGCGTCCACGACGGGGCACCAGATCGTGCGCAGCTTCGAGCCGGGCGAGGACTGGTTCTGGCACTACGGCGAGTCCCAGTACTACGACGGTCCGGCGCTCGCGCCGCCGGACTCCCACCCGGTCGACCAGCCGGCGCCGGGCGGCAACGTACCGCCCGACTGGCAGAACCACCTCAACTAACCGGCGACGCCGCCCCACGACCGACAGGCAACCCAGACCCGGCGTGCAGGTGGTGGACCCAGTGTGCAGGCGATCGCCGGGCTAGAGGACGAAGCCGGCGGGGAACGGGTCGTCGGGGTCGAGTAGGTAGTTGGCTGTTCCGGTGATCCAGGCTCGGCCGGTAACGGTTGGTACGACGGCCGGGTGTGGGCCGACCGTGGTTTCCTCGATCAGGCGTCCGGTGAAGCGGGTGCCGATGAACGACTCGTTCACGAAGTCGGTGTTCAGCGCGAGCTCACCGCGCGCATGCAGTTGCGCCATCCGCGCCGACGTACCCGTCCCGCACGGCGACCGGTCGAACCACCCTGGGTGGATCGCCATCGCGTTGCGCGAGTCCGCACCGTCGAGACCGGGCGCGGTGAACTGCACATGCTTGCACCCATTGATCCCCGGATCGAGCGGATGCACCGGCCGGTCGGTCGCGTTGATCGCGTCCATGATGTCCCGGCCGGCCTGCAGGATCCGGTCCTTCTCGGCCCGGTCGAACGGGAGGCCGAGCTGCTCCAACGGGAGGATCGCGTAGAAGTTGCCGCCGTACGCGAGGTCGTACGTCACCTTCCCCAGCCCCGGAACGTCGACGGTCGCGTCCAGTGCATGGCTGTACGACGGAACGTTGCGCAACGTCACGTGCTCGGCCCGACCGTTGCGGACGGCAACGTCGACGACGACCAGGCCGGCCGGGGTGTCGAGGCGGACCTTGGTGACCGGCTCGGTCACCTCGACCATGCCGGACTCCACCAGCACGGTGGCGACGCCGATGGTGCCGTGCCCGCACATCGGCAGCAGGCCGGACACCTCGATGTACAGCACGCCCCAGTCCGCGTCGGAGCGGGTCGGCGGCTGCAGGATCGCGCCGCTCATCGCCGAGTGACCGCGCGGCTCGTTCATCAGGAACAACCGCAGGTCGTCCAGGTGCTTGATGAAGTACTCGCGCCGCTCCGCCATCGTCGCACCGGGGACGACGCCGACCCCACCGGTGACGACGCGGGTCGGCATTCCCTCGGTGTGCGAGTCGATCGCACTGATGGTCCGGACGGACCTCATCGCAGCGACTCCACTGCTTTCTTCATGTCCTGCTCCAGTTGGGCGAGGTGCTCGGGCACCAGGGGTCCACGCGGCGGGCGGCTCGGACCGCCGTACCGGCCGACGTAGTCCATGCCGTACTTGATCGCCTGGACGAACTCGGTCCGCGAGTCCCACCGGAATGCGGCGACCAGCGGCTCGTACAACGCCCGCGCCTCTTCCAGCTTGCCTTGTACGGCGAGGTCGAACAAGCGGACCGATTCCTTCGGGAACACGTTCGGGAATCCGGCGAACCAGCCGGTCGCGCCCATCAGCAGGGCCTCGAGGGTCAGGTCGTCGGCGCCGGCGATGACGGCCAGGTCCGGCGCGAGCTCGCGGATCTCGAGGATCCGGCGGACGTCGCCGGAGAACTCCTTGACCGCGACGATGTTCTCGATCTGGGCGATCTCGCCCAGCAGGTCCGGGGTCAGGTCGACCTTGGTGTCGTGCGGGTTGTTGTAGACCATCACCGGCAGGCCGGCCTTGGCGACCTCGGTGAAGTGGTGGATCACCTCGCCACGGTTCGCGCGGTACATGGTCGGCGGCAGGCAGAGTACGCCGGTTGCACCGTCCTCGGCCGCCTTCTCCGCCCACGCGCGGGCCTGGTGTGCGCCGACGCCGTGGACACCGACCACCACGATGCCATCGTTGCCGACGGCCTCGATCGCGGTACGGGCGACGGCTCGGCGCTCGTCATCCGTCAGCGACGAGTACTCGCCGAGGGAGCCGTTCGGGCCCACTCCGCGGCAGCCGTTGTCGACCAGCCACCGGCAGTGCTCGGCGTACTTGTCCAGGTCCGGACGCAAACCTGCCGGCGCCGACGCGTCCTCGGCGTACGGCAACGCGGTGGCAACGATCACGCCTTCCAACTTCTCGGTCACAGATCCTCCTGAGCCTCTGCCAGATCCCGCAGCCTCACCGGCACGGCGATCGGTCGTTTCATCGATGATTCCGGTGCACCAACCAGCGCACCGACGGTCCGCGAACAGACCCGTCCCTGACACATCCCCAGCCCGGCCCGGCTGCTGAGCTTCAGCGCCCGGCCGTCCTGCACACCACGTCCAGTCACAGCCGCTTCGATCTCTCCGCGCGTGACTTCTTCACACCGGCACACAACGGTCTCCGTCGTACTCCACGCTCGCCACCCGTCCCGCACCGGATAAGCCCGCGCCAACACCTCCGCAAACCGCCGCCCCCGCACCACGCCCTCCCGCACCTCCACCGCGTCCACGTGGTGTGTGGTTGTGCGGGGACTGGGCGGTCGGGGCGTGCTGGCTTCCGCGTGGTGGGCGGCGGCTGTGCCGGCTACCTGGCCTTCGGCGGCGGCTAGGTCGGCGCCGCCGATTCCGGTGAGCTCGCCGGCTGCGAATACACCTGGAGTGGTGGTTTCCTGGTGGGGGTCGACTACGACTGCTGGGCCGCCGTCGGGACCGGTTGTGAGTTTGCAGCGGGCGGAGACTGCGAGTTCGAGTGGGACGGTGAAGCCGAAGCCGAGACATACGGCGTCGACCTCGATGCGTCGTTCGGAGCCTGGGATCGGGTGCCATGAGTCGTCCAGTCGCACGACGGTGACGGCTTCCAGGTGATTGGTGCCGTGGGCGGCGACTACGGTCCAGCCGTGCCGGAGCGGAATTCGGTGCTTCGCCAGGAGGGCGCCGTACCCAAGGGCTTCGAGGAATTTGCTGGAGGCAACTAGTGGGTTGGTGAGCCAGCCTCGGCGGACGGTTCGCAGGGTGTTGGCTTCGAGTAGCTCGACTACCTCGGCGCCTACTCCGATGAGGGACTCTGCTACCGGTAGGAGGAATGGGCCGGTGCCTGCGACGAGTACGCGTTTGCCGACGGAGATGCGTTGTCCCTTGGCCAGTGCTTGTGCTGCGCCGGCGCTGTAGACGCCTGGCAGATCCCACCCAGGGAAGGGAAGTACGCGATCGTATGCGCCTGTGGCTAGGACGATTGCCTTGGCGTCAACTGCGAAGACCTCTCGTCCGACGCTGTCTGCTGGTCCTTGTTGCACCCATAGTCGGAGGCCTTCCATTGCCCACACGGAGGTCTCCGCGAGATGTGTGATCCGCTCGTGCGCCGCCAACCGATCCCGCTGTGAGGCGAATCCCTTCCAGCCGTGCTGCAACCGGCCGGCCCGTCGTGCTTGGAACTCCGCGGGCAGTTGCCGGTTGAACTGGCCGCCCACGCTCCGCCCGGTGTCAATCAACGTCACCGACGCACCACCGTCCGCAGCCGCCAGAGCTGCGGCGATTCCCGCCGGCCCGGCCCCCACCACGACCACGTCAGCCATCCGCGGGGTAGAAGCGGGGTGGGTGGGCGCCGGTGCCAGATCCGCCGGAGGCTGCAGGTCGGAGGCGGCTGACGTCCCGCCTGCCCGCTGCCCGTCTGCGGGTTGAGGTAGGACGGCGCCGGTCTGCATTGCGATCGCGTCTCCGGGTTCGACTGTGCGTTGGCAGGCTCGGATGTCGGGGGTGCCGTTGACTATGACCAGGCAGTCTTGGCAGGCGCCGATGCCGCAGAAGACGCCGCGGGGGCGGGCGGCGAGGCGGGTGGTTCGCCAGGTGTCTCGGCCGGTGGCGAGGAGGGCCGCGGCGACTGTCTGGCCGGCTAGGGCGGTGACCGGTTCGCCGTCCACGGTGATGTTGACGGGGGTCGGCGTACCGACTCGGGCGGGGTCTCCTTCGCGGGGGCGGAGGTAGGCGGTCACGAGGCGAGCACCGCCGGACGGTCGACGCGGAACGGATCGGGATCGACGTGCGGAGCCAGACCGAGGAAGAGCTCGGTGATCAACCGGCCGGTCGACGGCGCGAGCCCGATGCCCGCACCTTCATGACCAGTCGCATGCCACAGACCCGGCGTGCGAGGGTCCGGCCCGATCACCGGCAGATGATCCGGCGCATAAGGACGGAACCCGCCATACGCCCGCATCACCGGCACGTCGCCCAGGAAGGGGAACAGCCCAACCGCCTTCGCGGCCAGCTCACGCAGCACCTTCACCCGAAGAGAGTCGTCGAACCCGATCCGTTCGCGACTAGAACCGATCAGAACAGTCCCGGACCGCGTCGATTCCACCACCGTCGACGTCTGCAGCTCGGCGTCCCCACTCCCGACCGCGCCGACGTAGTCCGCGTCGTACACCTTGTGCCGAACGCATTCCGGCAGCGGCGCAGTCACCAGGATCACCCCCCGCCGAGGCAGCACCTGAATCGGCGCACCCGCATCAGCACTGAACGACCCGGCCCACGGCCCACAAGCATTGAGTACGGCGCGACACGCGATCACACCGTCATCGGTCTCGACCCCGACAACCCGCCCCTGCGCCGAGCGCCGCACCGCCCGCGCCGTCACCCCCGAGCGCATCTCACCACCGCGATCCCGGACGGCCGCGAGCAAAGCCGTTGCCGCGAGCACCGGTTGCACCTGCGCGTCGTCCGGATAGTGCACCCCGACCGTCACCCGAGGAGTCAGCAGGGGCTCCAGCTCGAAGACCTCCTCGCGCGTGATCACGCGAGCATCCACCCCGGCCGCCCGCTGCTTGGCCGCGAACGCCTTCAGCGGCTCGGGATCGGCCGTCGCCACCACGACCCCGCCCTTGGTCTCCCACTCGACGTCGGCGACCCGCTCCGGCAGCCGGGACAGTACGACGTCCCACTCGGCCCGCGAGGCGATCGCCATCTCGAGCTCAGGCCCGGGCTCCTTGTCCGAGACCAGCACGTTGCCCTCACCGGAGGCCGTCGTACCGGCGGCCGGCCCGTCGCGATCGATCACCAGCACCCGCATGCCCGCGGCGGAGAGCGCCTCGGCACAGGCCGCGCCGACCATGCCCGCGCCGACGACCACCACATCGGGTGTCGCGGAACCAGACATCAGACCCTCCGTTCACTAAAATGAACGAAACCGAGACTACGCGCCGACCCTCGGAACGGTCAATGCACTCACCAGGCACTCACCACGCACTCTCGAGGCACTACCCCGGCACATGCGGGCTGCCCGGTGTGATCGGGTACGCATCCGGCGGGTACTCCAGCAGCAGCACCGACCGCACCAGCCCGTCCACAGCCTCATACCCATGCGGCCCGCCGGCCCGGAATGCCAGGTAGTCGCCCGGCCCCAACTCCTCAGTCCTGCCACGCGCTGTGATCCGCAGCCGCCCGGTCAGGACGATGTGATGCTCGGTCCCCGGATGCCCGTCCGACTGCTGTACGGCGTCCGGCCGGACCTCCTGGTTGTAGACCTCGAACAGCCCACCCGGGGTCTCCAGCCGCCGCAGCATCCGCAGATCGATCGCTTCACCGGACAGTACGTCGATGTCCGCCGACCGTACGAGGACCAGGTCCGCGCCCGGCGACTCGCTCAACAACGCCGACACCGGGACCCCCAGAGCGTTCGACAGACTGAACACTGTCTCGATCGTCGGGTTGCCCGCCCCGGACTCCAGTTGCGAGAGCGTCCCCTTCGCGATACCGGACCGCCGGGCCAGCTCGGACAGCGAGATGCCCTGCTCGTCCCGCCTCATCCGCAGATTCGTCCCGAGCAACCGTCCCGCACCCATCGCCGCCACAGCCCGGAGCATGCCACATGCCACGAAGCACCGGCTCGGTTTGACCCATCCATCCCACGGGCACGCGGTGTGGATGGCGGAGGAATCAGTAGGGACCGTACTGCTGGCCGGAGCAGCGAATCTGGCGATCGCGATCGCCAAGGTCGTCGCCGGTCTGCTCTCCGGCTCGACCGCACTGCTCGCCGAGGCGGCACACTCCGTCGCGGACACCATGAACCAGGCGTTTCTGCTGACCGCAATCCACCGCAGCCGGAAGCCTGCCGATGCGCGCCATCCGTTCGGCTACGGGATGGAGCGCTACTTCTGGTCCCTCCTGGCCGCCGTCGGCATCCTGGTGCTCGGCGCGGGCTTCTCGATCGCCGAGGGTCTGCGCGCACTCATCGACCCAGAGCCGATCGAGTCACTCGGGCTGATCTACACAGTCCTGGCGGTCTCAGCGATCTTCGAAGGC
The DNA here is from genome assembly GCF_004331465.1 of Kribbella pittospori. Taxonomy (GTDB): domain Bacteria; phylum Actinomycetota; class Actinomycetes; order Propionibacteriales; family Kribbellaceae; genus Kribbella; species Kribbella pittospori. The sequence continues at coordinate 139,073 of NZ_SJKB01000007.1, read as the reverse complement.
ACCTCATGGCTCCGTGCGGTCAGGCAGGTACGACGGGAGGCCCGCAAGGAAGGCGTGCCGGCACTGGAACACCTCAGAAACGCCGAACCGGCAGTCAAGACCGTAGCGTTCGAGGACACCGCTGCTCTGATCGGCCTGCTGATCGCAGCCGTCGGCGTGACGCTCGCAGTCGTCACCGGCCAGCATCTGTGGGACGGCGCCGCGTCGATCGCCATCGGCGTACTGCTCATCGTCGTCGCCTTCACACTCGGCCGCGACAACAAGACGATGCTGATCGGCCGGGCGCTGCCGGACGACGTACAGCAGCGGATCCGCGCGATCATCAACGACACGCCAGGCATCGACAGCGTCCTCGAACTGCTCAGTCTCCGGCTCGCTCCGGACCAGGTCCTGGTGGTGGCGACCGTCGACCTGGAGGACATGCAGACCACCGGCGCTGCGATCGAACAGCTCGCCGAGCGGGTCGACCGCGAGGTACGCCGGCACTACCCGATGGTCCGGCACCTCTACCTCGATCCGACCCCTGGGATCAGTCCTGACCCCAGTTCGCGACGATGACTGCGATCGGCGGTAGTACTGCGGCGACTGCGCTCATCCCGATCGCGACCGGGATCGAGAACAGCCGCACGACGAACCACGCCAGCCCGATCAGCACCAGACAGCTGCCCATCAGCCAGTAGTAGAGCTTGCGGTTGTCGTACTTGCGGGCCATGTCAGACCTTCATCGCCAGCCTGTCCAGAGCACCGACCAGCGGAGCCAGCTCAGGCAGTCCGGCAGCCTTCTCCAGAGCAGCGGTCAGTACGGCGTCATGCGTCGGCTGGGCCTGGTCGCGCAGGTCACGGCCGGCCTGGGTGACCTCGGTGTAGATGCCGCGGCGGTCGGTCGGGCACAGGTACCGCTGCAGGAGCTTGCGGTCCTCCAGACGGTTGACCAGCCGGGTGGTGGCCGACTGGCTCAGCACGACCGCGTTGGACAGCTGATTCATCCGCAGGTGGTAGTCGTCCTGCCGCGCCAGCATGTCGAGCACGCTGTACTCGCTGACGGACAGGCCGTGCTGCTTCTGCAGCGCACGCTCCAGCTCGTCCTCGATCCGGGCGTGCAGAGCGGCCAGAGTTCGCCAGCCCGCTGCCCGCGCCTCGGCGGCATCATCCGGCAGTCCCACGAAGCCTCCACGTGAACGAATAGCCCGCTTCTGCAACTATCGCGCACGCCGGTAACAGTCACAAGACCACGGTCCGATCGTGCCCGCCGGCCAGGCTTTTCGATCCAGAGCAGCAAGCCTTGACAGTCGGCATCCTCGCTCCTACGGTGAGCAACCAGGTGGATTATGGCCATGACCGTAATCCGACCGACCTACCGTGAGGCTACCTGAGAGGGGCCGGTCGTGAGGAAGTTCGGGTTGTTGCTGACGGCAACCATATTGGCTGCCGGAAGTCTGGTCCAGGCCGGTACGGCGCAGGCCGCCGTACCAGCCGGGGTGTTCCAGGATTTCGAGACCGATGCCGACCTGACGGGGGCGACCGTCACGCTGCCGCAGGCCGACAAGATCGAGCGGACCGCCGATCCGACGCACGGCGCCTCCGGGGTGAAGTTCAGCATCGCGCCGGCCGGTACGCCGGGAGCCACGGCCTCGTCGGGGCTCACTCTCAACGCCGGCACGCCGAGCCTGCCGGTCAGCGACTGGTCCGGTCACACACTGCTCGGGTTCGACTTCTTCACAGAGCAGGACTACTCCGTCGTCGGCCGGATCACCGTCCGGGACCAAGCCAACAAGGCCTACGGCGTCAACTACAACATCAACGCGCGCAGCTGGACGCCGGTCGATCTGCGGCTGAGCGCGATCACCGCCGCCGGCGTCGACATCAGCCGGATCGCCTACATCGGCATCTCGATACCGCGTGCCGGTACGACGGTCGTCGGCCACTACGACGCCTTCCGGCTCGTCGACACCGACCCATACGACAAGTCCGCGTACGGCGATCTGGCGGCGGCGCAGCTGCTCCGGCTGGCGGACTTCAACGGCGTACTGACCAAGCTGGCGAGTCAGATCGCCACCATGGACCGTCAGCTCGGCCACACGCCTGCCGATGAGCGGCTGCGGGCACAGGTCGATTCCGCGGAGGCCCAGTGCGCCGAGTTGCGCCAGACGCTGGCCGCCGGGCCGATGACGTATGCGCAGTACGCGCCGTTCAACGCGGGCGTCACCGCGTTGCAGCGATCGGTGCCACGACTGGCGAACACCATCCAGGCGCGGTTGCACGACAAGCATGCGGACTTCGGGTTGGAGTCAGCCGACTCGATGGCGCTGGTGTACCCGAAGGACCTGCCGTTCAGCTCGACCGGACCGTCGCCGTTGGTGTCGCTGACCCGCGGCGAATACGAGAACGTGCAGGCCGTCGTACTGCCGTTCGCCGAGGAGCTCAACGGCGTACAGGCCAAGGTGACCTCGGTGTCCGGACCCGCAGGTGCGCTCACTGCCTCGGTCGCGCCGGTCGGATCGCTGAACGTGACGCCGACGAACCAGTACCACCGTCCGACGTACGCCGGCTGGACGCCGGACCCGATCCGCGACGACCTGTCCTCGGTGGATGTCCCGGCCGACACGATCCAGCCGTACTGGATCCGGTTGAAGGCCTCGCCGGACGCGCGGCCCGGCGTCTACAAGGTGAAGGTCGACTTCTCCGCGGACGGCAAGCACACCCGGACAATGACGGTGTCGGCGACGGTGTGGCCGGTGACGATTCCGGACCGGCCGAAGCTCAACACCACCTTCCAGTTCACGCCGGCGATCGTGAACGACATCTACGGGATCACCGATCCGGCCGAACAGGAAGCGACCAAGCACACGTACTGGTCGTTCCTGAACGACTACAAGATCGAGCCCGACCAGCTCTACACCTGTCCGTGCATCCCCTCGAGCCCCGGCCCGGTGATCGTGCCGACCCCGGTCGAGGACGTGCTCTACATCCGCGACCACTACGGGCTGCGTGACTTCAACGCCTTCTACCTGTGGGCCGGCATGCTGAACCCGTCGAAGCCGGAGACCTGGCAGGCGCAGATCGACACCTGGATCTCACAGCTGCGGACCGCGATGGACAGCTACAAGGCCGCCGGGGTCGACAAGTACGCCTACGTCTACGGGTTCGACGAGGCCAACGGCCCACTGTTGCAGGCCGCGAAGCAGACGTTCGCCGCGGTGAAGGCCGCCTTCCCGGACGTGCCGATCATGACCACGCTGCGGGACAACTCGATGGGCGTCGACACCGGACTGGCCGGGCTGGTCGACATCTGGGCGCCGCAGCAGGACCTGTACAACCAGACCGTGGCCGAGCGGACCAGAGCCCGCGGCGACCAGGCCTGGTGGTACCCGGACATCGCCACCGGTTCGCCGTTGCCGAACTGGTTCAACGGCTACCCACCGATCGACTCACGCACGCTGATGGGCCCGATGTCGTACAAAGCCGGCGTCGAAGGCGTCCTGTACTACGCGACGAACCGGTGGCTCCGTTCGGACCACGCCAACCAGTTGCTGGTGAACGACGGGATCCTGTCGGCCTGGAAGGCGGCCACGTTCAACGGCACCGCGGGTGACGGGTCGATGTTCTACCCAGGTCCGACCGGGCCGATGGCCTCGATCCGGCTCGAGAACTTCCGCGACGGCATGGAGGACTACAACCTGCTCTGGCTGCTGTCGCACGACGTGGCGGCCAAGCCCCACCTGCCACCCGCGCTGAAGGCGCACGCCGCCAAGCTGCTCGCGGCCGACGACGTGGTCACCGATCAGCGCAACTTCACTGAGGACCCGGTCCGCTACCGGCACTGGCGCACCGACGTGATCGCGACCATCACCGCGGTCGGGTTAGTGCACTAGGTAGAGGCGGGAGACCGCCCGGAAGGACTCCTTCGGCTGCCAGTGGTACGGCGATGCCGGGTCGTCGGAGTCCTTCCGGATCACCTTGCTGAGACTGAAAGCAGCGATGTCCTCGTCGTGGGGTCGGTCCTGCGGGCGGTGCGACGCGCCGAGGAGGCCTTCGGCGGTGAAGACGTCGAGCATCGTGGCCAGGTGGTTGGCCTGTTCCTGCTCGTCGCGGACGTACTGCGGCGGGACGACCGGTACGTCGCCGCTGTAGTCGACGATGTCCCAGCCCATCCCGCCCACCTCGGCCGCGCCGGTGAACGTGCAGCAACCGAACTCCAGGATCATGATCGGCTTGCCCCACCGGCGGAACGGCGCCAGCTCCTTGGTGTGGTCGGCACGGTTCGCGTGGTACGAGTAGTAGTCCAGCCCGACGATGTCGAACAGCGACCAGTCCACCTGCTCCAGGTCCGACGCGGCGCCGTAGGTGATCCGGCCCTTGAAGTTGCTGCGGGCAACCTTCACCATCCGGGCGGTGAAGACGCGGAACTTCCGCTGCAGCTCGGCCAGGTCGAACTCGCCCTTGGTCAGGTACTCGACCCGCTCGAAGAAGGTTGCCCCGGGCACGATCCCCGGGGTGAACAGCATGAACTCGCAGCCGATCACGAGGATCACCTCCTGGTCGTAACGGCGGCGCAACCGCTCCGCCTGGACCGCGACCTTCCGTAGCTTCTCCAGCTCGTCGGCCTGCGGTTCGTCGAACGAACGCGGCTGGATCGACACGGTCTGCCCTTCGTCGAGCGCGGCCGTGGCGGTGTCGACGAGACGGCGTACGTCGCTGCCGTAGATGCTGACCCAGTTGGCGTGCAACCGGTGCCGGACGGCGTGGATCTCGCCGCGCATGATGCTGTTCCGCCAGAGCGCGCGGCTGTCGTCGCCGAGGAATCCGGTCCCGGTGTCGTAGGCGACACCTTTGAGCTCGAGCTTGCGCCGTACTCCGGCCGAAGCGGTCTGGGTGCTGGAGGCACTCGCCGCCGCGACCGCGAGGAGTCCCAGGAAATGCGCACGATTGATGCGGGGAGTCGTCATGCTCCTCAGGTTGTCCCGGGATCGGCGGCACGTCGTCGTACCGAGGTCCCGGGCGTCCTGACTTTGGTCGCCGGAGATCGAGTGGCCGGCCCACGCGGGCCGGTCACTCACTTCTTCTGATGCGCAATCACCACGGCATTGCTGAGGAACGCCGTGCCGTCCCAGTCCTCGCAGGTGACCAGAACCAGCCGGCCCGGAATGGTCTGGTTGAACACCTGCGCGGCCTGGGTCGCGAGCGCCTTCTTCCGATAGGTGGTCACCGACGCGACCACGTAGTTGAGCGTCCCCTTGCCCGTGGTGACCTTGACCGCGTCACCGGCCTTGAGCCGACCGAGGTCGTCGAACGCGCCGCCGCCGTCGTGCACGGTGTGGCCGGTGATGATCGCCGAACCCTTGGCCGCGCCGGGTTGAGCACCGTCGGACCACCAGCCGACCAGCTGCGGGTTGGACGGCGGGATGAGAGCACCACCGCGGGCGCGGATCCTCAGCACGCGGGCGGAGACCCCGAGACTCGGGACGGACACCCGTACCGGGTTGCCCGGCCGCGCCGGAGCGGTGCTCCGAACCTCGGGAGGGAACGTCGTCTTCGGCGCTGTGCCCTTCGGTGCGGTCGCGTTCGGTGTAGTGGCCTTCGCCCTGGTGGACTTCGGCGACGGTTTCGTCGGTACGGCGGACGTCGTACCGGTTGGGGCCGCGTCAGTGCTGTTGTCCGGCCTGAGCTGGAGGTAGCCGCCGGTCAGGAGTAGTACAGCGCCGACCGCCAGGGCCCCGATCGTCCACCACGACGAACGAGCGCGACCCGGGCGGCGACGCTGTGCGGACATGTCAGGCAGCGTGGTGACCGCGGTTCTGCCGTGACTTCAGGATGCCGGCGAACACGAGCACACCACCGAGCATGATCAGGCCAAGGCCCCACACGCTCTGGTGACCGGTGATCGTCGAGGTGAGCTTGAGCCCACCGGACTGACCGGCGTCGACCTCGGTCGGAACCGCGACCGGCGAAGTCGAGGTGCTGGTCGGGCTGTCCGTCGGCACGACCGACGGCGAGTCGGACGGCGTCGCACTCGGGCTATCGGACGGCGTGCTCGGAGTGTCGCTCGGCGACGCGCTCGGGGTGTCGGACGGCGACGTGCTCGGTGTGTCGGACGGCGACACGGTCGGGCTATCGCTCGGCGACGTGCTCGGGCTATCGGACGGCGACACGGTCGGGCTATCGCTCGGCGACACGGTCGGGCTGTCGGACGGCGACGTGCTCGGGCTACTGGACGGGCTATCGCTCGGGGACACCGGCGGCGTCGGTGTGGTCGTCGTCTTCTCGACACAGAAGCGTAGGTGGCCGATGGTGTAGTACTTCCCGGTCGCCGACCGAACCGGTGCGTGTACGCCGGTCCCGGAGGTGACGCCGGCAGGCCGGTAGTCGAAGAAGCCCGCCGCGTAGCCGAAGCTGGCCGGGTCGGCGCCGTCGGTCTTGACGTTGACCAGTACACCGCGCACCGTGCCGCCCGTCGCGGTGAAGTCGACCACCGTGCCGCCGGTCTGGTCACCGGGGTGATCCGGGTCGTCCTGCTGGAGCGTGCTAGCGGTCCAGCTCACCGTCACGCCGTCCACGGTCTTCTCGCCGGGAGCCGGCGGGGTGTCGTCGGTCCCGTCGAACGCGATCTCGGTCGAACCCGGGATCACGTCGATGCAGGCCGGGGTGCCGTCGATGATCTCGCCGTTGGCCGACGCGGATGGCGCCAGGGCCAAGGTGACACCGCCGAGGACCAGCGTCACCGCACCGGCTCCACCGAGCAGCGCAACCACTCGAGAGCTCTTCGATTTCACGCGCGCGTCCGAGGATGCGTCGTTCACAAGTCTTCCCCACTCAATGCTCTGAGACCGCGGCCGGACCGACCGGCGGCGTCGTCGTCGCTCCCCCCGGAGCCATTCCCGGGCGGCCCCGGGAACCCCGGAATTTTGGTCCTCTCGCGTTGTCGCGCGCAAGGAACCTCGCCGCGATCTAACACAAAAACATCGTGTCAGTTCGTGAGACACTGTTTTCGTGCGCGAAGCAGATCAGAAGACGGTGCTCGGATCGGTGTGGTTGCGGTCCGAGCCGGACGCGACCAAGTCGCCGCTGAGCAGGGACGACATCGTCCGTACGTCGATCGAAGTTCTCGACCGGGACGGGCTGGACCTGTTCTCGATGCGGCGAGTGGCGGCGGAGGTCGGCACGGCCGCGACCTCGGCGTTGTACTGGCGGATCGCCAACAAGAACGACCTGCTCGAGCTGGCCGTCGACCAGGTGCTGGGTGACGCCTTGGTCCCACCTGGTGACGGCGATTGGCGCGACCAGGTGACCGTGGTCGTGCGCGCGGCGTACGAGGCGCTGTGGATTCATCCCTGGGCGCCGCAGCTGCTGGCGTCGCATGCCGGGCTCGGGCCGAACTACCAGGCGCTGGCCGACCAGATGCTCGCGATCCTGCGGGCGGCCGGCTTCAAGGGCGTGCATCTGGACTCGGCCATGTCGGCGATCTTCCACTACCTGATCGGGTCCGCGGTCACGGACGCCGCGTGGTCGGCCGTCGTACGGCGGAGTGGTCTGAGCGAACCGGACTGGGCGTCCGAGGCGGGCGAGCAGCTGGGGGTGGGCGCGGCCAGTCTCGCGGCGTACCTGAACCGCGAGAACCTGGCCGGGCCGGAGGCACGTTTCACTTCCGGGCTGCGGGTCATCCTGGTCGGGCTGCGGCCGCGGCAGCTGTCCTGAAGGCTCGACGTCGGGGGAACAGTTCGGCGCGGCCGTGACACCTTGTGGGGACTGTGAACAGGTCCTGCCGTGTCCACAGTCCCCACATCCTGTTCACAGCTCCGGGCTGAGGACTTTGTGCACGGCTCGACCATCTCGGCGGCTGTGTGGTGGTTGATCGGTGCACAAGGTCATGGGTGTACGGCGATCGGCTCGCCCGCGGGCTGGTTGGCTGGTGGTTGATGTGGACTTGTGTGGAAGGGCCGACGGTCACCGGCCTGATAACCGGGATACAGCTAGAGGTCGGCGAAGGCTGAGGCCGGGTTCTCGAAGGCGTCAGCGACGAAGCGGAGGAAGGCGGCCGCGGTCCCGCCGTCGCAGACTCGGTGGTCGAAGACTAGCGACAGTTGGGTGAGCTTGCGGATCGCGATCTGGCCGTTGACCACCCACGGACGGTCGATGATCCGGCCGACGCCGAGGATCGCGACCTGCGGGTGGTTGATGATCGCTGCGCTGCCGTCCACGCCGAAGCTACCGTAGTTGTTCAGCGTGAACGTGCCACAGCCGAGCTCGTACGGCGTGAGTCGACCGGTCCGCGCGGATTCGGTCAGTCGGCGGATCTCGCCATCGAGGGCGCGCGTGGTCATGGTGTGCGCGTTCGCCACTGCCGGTACGACGAGGCCGCGGTCGGTCTGGGCTGCGAGTCCGAGGTTGATGCCGTCGTACTGGACGAGCTCCTCGCGCTCGGTGTCGACGAAGCCGTTCAGCTCCGGGTAGCGCTGCAGGCCGGCTACCGTGAACCGCGCCATCAACGCCAGCAGGCCCGGCCCGGAATCCTTTGCCGAGCGCAACGACTCGCGCAGTTCGACCAGGGCGGTGGCATCTACGTCCACCCACGTCGTCGCCTCGGGGATCTCCGCTCGGCTCCGGGTCAGCGTCGCTGCCACAACCTTCCGGAACCCACTCATGGGGATCCGCCGCAGCTCGGGCAGCCCGGTCCGCGAACTCACCTCCTCGACCTGCGGTGCCTTCTCGAACCGTTGGGCGATTGCCTGCTCGACGTCCCGGCGAACGATCAACCCGTCCGGCCCGGAGCCCGTCAATGTCTTCAGATCCACCTCAGCATCCCGCGCGATCCGCCGCACCAGCGGCGAGACCACCAACGGCACCCGCCGCGCACTCCCCACGTCCGGCGCCGACCCGCTCGCGGGCGTACCGGAGCTGTTCGCCGGCATAGCGGCGCTGCGCGCCGGCTGGAGGTGGGGGCGGGGTTTGCGGCGCCGACCTGAGCCGGTGCCGGCACCCGTGCCGTAGCCGACGAGCACGCTCCCGGAGCCGGCCCGCTCCTCCTGCCGGTACGCCTCACCAGCCACCTCGGACCGTGCACCGCCGTCCTGCCGGCTGTTCCCAGCCGCGCCCGCGGACCGTGCACCGGACCCGGCAGGCTCGTCCTGCCGGCTGTTCCCACCGCTCACCTCGGACCGTGCACCGGACCCGGCAGGCTCGTCCTGCCGGCTCCCACCGGCGGGCGCAGGCCGTGGATCGGCGTCTACCGCTCCGATGGTGATGAGGGGTTTGCCGACGGGGATGGTGGTGCCGGGGTCGCCGTGGAGTTCTTCTACGACGCCGGCGTACGGGGACGGGAGTTCGACGATGGACTTGGCGGTCTCGACCTCGGCGACCGGGGCGTCGACGGTGACGACGTCGCCGACCTTCACCAGCCAGCGGACGATCTCGGCCTCCGTCAGACCTTCGCCGAGATCGGGAAGCAGGAAGGTGTTCACGAGTCCTCCCACTGCAGGTCGTCGACCGCGTCGAGGATCCGGTCCACGCCGGGCAGCTGGTACTTCTCCAGCTTCGGCGGCGGGTACGGGATGTCGAACCCGGTCACCCGCCGGATCGGCGCGGCCAGCGAGTGGAAGCACCGTTCGGTGACACGGGCAACGATCTCCGACGAAACACTGGCGAACCCACTGGCCTCCGCGACCACGACAGCCCGCCCGGTACGCCGTACCGCCGCACACACCGTCTCGTCGTCGAACGGCACGATCGACCGCAGATCCACCACGGACAGCTGCCGGCCCTCGGCCGCCGCGACCTCTGCCGCCTCCAGCGCAACGGGCACCGTCGGCCCGTACGCGATCAACGTCGCGTCCGCGCCTTCCCGCCGTACGACGGCCGTGCCGATCCCGGGCTGGTCCTCGGTGAGGTCGACCTCCTCCTTGGCCCAGTACAGCTTCTTCGGCTCCATGAACACGACCGGATCCGGCAGTTCGATTGCCCTGCGCAACAACGTGTACGCGTCCGCGACCGTGGCCGGCGCGACGACAGTCAGGCCTGGCGTGTGCGCGTAGTAGCTCTCCGACGAGTCGCAGTGGTGCTCGACGCCGCCGATCCCACCGGCGTACGGCATCCGGATCACCATCGGCAGGGTGATCTTGCCGCGAGTCCGGTTCCGCATCTTGGCAACGTGCGACACGATCTGCTCGAACGCCGGGTAACCGAACGCGTCGAACTGCATCTCGACGACCGGCCGCATCCCGTTCATCGCCAGGCCCACCGCCATACCGACGATGCCGGACTCGGCCAACGGGGTGTCGAAGCAACGATCCTCGCCGAACTCCTCGGTCAGTCCGTCGGTGATCCGGAAGACGCCGCCGAGCGCTCCGACGTCCTCACCGAACATCAGCACGGTGTCGTCGGCCTTCATCGCGTCGCGCAGAGCCTGGTTGAGGGCCTGCGCCATGGAGATCTTCATGTGGGTCATCGCTCAGACCTCCTCTCGCGCCAGCTCGTCGCGCAGGAACGCCGCCTGCTCGCGCAGTTGCTGGGTCTGCTCGGTGTAGAGGTGTGCGAACAGTTCCCTCGGATCCACTTCGGGCTCCGGCATCAGCCCGTCGCGCAACCGCGTCCCGACCTGGTCCGCCATCGCCGCCGCGCGCTCGCGCACCGCGTCGTCGAGCCAACCCTGCTCGTTGAGGTACGTCTCGAGCCGCTTGATCGGGTCGCGCTCCAGCCACGGCGTGACTTCGTCGTCCTCGCGGTACCGGGTCGCGTCGTCAGCGTTGGTGTGCGCCTGCACCCGGTACGTGTGCGCCTCGACGAGCTGCGGGCCTTCGCCCGCGCGCGCCTTCTCGACGGCTTGGCCGAGGACAGCGAGCAGCCCGGCCAGGTCGTTGCCGTCGGCCCGTTCGCCGGGGACGCCGTACCCGATGCCCTTGTGGGCCAGCGACGGCGCGACGGTCTGCCGGGCGAGTGGCACCGAGATCGCGTACTCGTTGTTCTGGATGAAGAAGACGACCGGGGCGTGGAAGACGGCGGCGAAGTTCAGCGCCTCGTGGAAGTCGCCTTCGCTGGTGGCGCCGTCGCCGCAAAGCGCCATCACCACCGTGTCCTCGCCCTTCAGCCGGGCCGCGTGCGCGACGCCGACCGCATGGGTGAGCTGTGTCGCGAGCGGGGTGGACTGCGGCGCGACGTTGCGCGCGTACGGGTCGTACCCGGAGTGCCAGTCGCCGCGGAGCAGCGTCAGCGTCTCGATCGGGTCGACGCCGCGGCTCACGATCGAGACCGTGTCGCGGTACGTCGGGAACAGCCAGTCGCCCTCGCGGAGCACCATCGTGGCCGCGATCTGACAGGCCTCCTGGCCGTGCGACGACGGGTAGACGGCGAGCCGGCCCTGGCGGACCAGCGCGCTGGCCTGGTCGTTGATGCGACGGCCTTCGATCAACTGAACGTAACCGTCGACGAGGGCTTCCTTGGTGGGCAGCCGGTACGACGGGTGGTCGTGCTGAACGCCGTCCTGGTCGATCAACCGGACGGGTTCGGCGGAGGGGAGCAACTGCTCCTCGACGGTGGTCATGGACCCTCCTGCGCAGGAGACGGACGGTGGCCTCATCGTCGTACTTCTGGCCAATCGGATCCAGACCTGTGAGAATCACGAGACGTTTGGTCCAATCTGTCGAGCGAGGGGGAGCACGATGTCCGACGAGGTGACGGTCCACCGGGCCGGTCCTGGACAGATGGTCGTGGCCCCGGCGCTGGACGAGGTCGACCGGCAGATCGTCGAGGCGCTCGGGCAGGACGGACGGCTCTCGATCCGGGCCCTCGCCGACCAGGTCCACATCTCCCGCGCGAACGCCTACGCCCGGGTCGAGCGGCTCACCGCGACCGGCGTGATCACCGGTTTCACCGTCACCGTCGACCCGTTGAAGCTGGGCCTCGCGACGTCGGCGTACGTCACTCTCAGTCTCCGCCAAAGCTCCTGGCGAACGCTTCGGGAGCAACTCCAAGCCATCCCCGAGATCAAACACATGGCGCTGGTCGGCGGCGACTTCGACGCCATCCTCCTGGTCCGAGCCGCCGACAACGAAGGCCTCCGCCGAGTAGTCCTCGAAAAACTCCAAGCCATCCCCGAAGTCCTGGCCACCCGAACAGCCCTGATCTTCGAAGACCTCGGAACGCTCTAGCAGCCGCAGGATCTTCTGAGGATCAGGTCGGTGGGGTAGGTGAGGGACTGGACGGCGTCTTCGCCGTCTATTAGGCGGCTGACGGCTTCTCGGGCCATGCGGTCGAGGGGTTGGCGTACGACGGTTAGGGGTGGCCAGCTGTATTCGGTTTCGGCTGTGCCGTCGAAGGCTACGACGGCTATGTCGTCGGGGACTCTCAGGCCTGACTCGTGGATCGCGCGGAGTACGCCGACTGCTTGCAGGTCTGAGCTGGCGAAGATCGCGGTCGGTCGTTTCGTTGCCGCGAGCAACTCTCGGCCGGCGTCGTACCCGCCCTGCCGGCTGAATCTGGCCCGCGCAATCGGACCGTCCTCGAGCCCTGCCTGGCGAAGTGCGTCGCGCCACCCAAGCTCACGCTCCGGCGCCCGACCGCCAGTGCCGCGACCGCCGATCACCAGCCCGATCATGCGATGGCCGTGCTCGATCAGATGCTTGACGCCGGCCCGCGCACCCGCGCGGTACTGCGGCCGGACCGAGCTCACGGACGGCAGCACCCGGTTGATGGCGATCACCGGGATGCCAACCTCAGTCAGATCCGGGTCCTCGGTCGGAGCAACCAGGAGCAAACCGCTGACCTGGCGGATCAGCAGTTCGGCGATCTTGGCCTGCTCAGTCACCGGATCACCGTCGGCGCTGGTCTGCAGAACGACGTACCCGCGGGCCGACGCCTCTTTGTCGATCGCCTTGGCGAGCTCGGCGAACAACGGATTCCCGCCGTCCGGCGTGATCAGCCCGAACGTGCGCGTCGTACCCATTCGCAACGCTCGGGCGGTCGCGTTCGGCCGGTAGCCGAGCACGCGGATCGCCTCCAGAACCCGCTCCCGGGTCTCCGGCGCGACCCGCCGCGGACCTTCGTTCACCACATAGCTGACCACCGCGGTGCTGACCCCGGCGTACTCCGCGACGTCGTTCCGGGTGACCGGCGCTTTCGGCATGAGCCGATGGTACGACGGTTGACCGGTTTGGAAAGCGGTTGCTAGCGTGCTGTTCTACACGAGTAGAAAGGGTCCGCCGTGCCCAGACGTTATGCAGTCGCCGGAACCGGGTCGCGAGCGCGGGCGTACGTCCGCGCGATCTTCGAGGAGCACCCCGAGGAGGCGCAACTGGTCGCCCTGCTCGACCCGAACCAGGGCCGCCTCGCCTTTCACCAGCGGTACGTCAAGGAGCTCGGTGGTCCCGAGCTGCCGCAGTACGGCGCCGACGATCTCGAGCGGATGATCAAGGAGCAGTCCGTCGACCGGGTCGTCGTGACGAGCCCCGACTACACGCACGCAGCGGTCGTGTCCCGGATCCTGCGCGCCGGCGCCGACGTGATCGTCGAGAAGCCGCTGACCATCGACGCGGACGGCACCCGGCAGATCGTCGCCGCGATGAACGAGTCCGGCAAGTCCGTGGTCGTCACCTTCAACTACCGCTACTCGCCGCGAAACAGCGCGCTGCGGCAGGTGATCGCGGACGGCGAGATCGGCACCGTCACCAGCGTCGAGTTCCAGTGGGTGCTCGACACCCGGCACGGCGCGGACTACTTCCGCCGCTGGCACCGCGAGAAGAAGAACTCCGGCGGCCTGATGGTGCACAAGGCCTCGCACCACTTCGACCTGGTGAACTGGTGGATTGCGTCGAAGCCGACCAAGGTGTACGCGTCCGGCGGCCTGTTCTTCTACGGCGCGGACAACGCGGCAGCCCGTGGCCTTGGGCAACGACCCGCCCGGGGCACGATCGAGGGTTCGGCCAACGATCCGTGGCTGCTGGATCTGCGCACCGACGAGATCAACCGGCAGCTGTACCTGGACAGCGAGCAGTACGACGGTTATCTGCGCGACCAGGATGTGTTCGGTCCGGGGATCACGATCGAGGACAACATGGCCGTCGTCGCGGAGTACGCGAGTGGCGCCCGGCTGAGCTACTCGCTGAACGCGCACTCGCCGTGGGAGGGCTATCGGGTGTCGGTCAACGGCACCGAGGGCCGCGCCGAGCTCGAGGTCATCGAGCGGGCGGCCGTGATCGATGATCAAATCGACCCGAGCTACCCGTCCGACCGGGTGATCTCGGGCGACGTGCGCTCCAACGGCGAACGGCTGCTCCTGCAGAAGCACTGGGCACCCGCGGTTGAGGTCGAGATCCCCCGCGGCGTGGGTGGGCACGGCGGCGGCGACCGCCTGCTCTACGACGACCTGTTCAAGGGCCCGGGCAACGACCCGCTCGGGCGTGCCGCCGATGTCCACGACGGCGTCCGCGCCGTTGCCGTCGGCATCGCCGCCAACCAGTCCCTAGCCACCGGTCAGCCGGTCGTCATCGCCGACCTCGAGCTGGGCGGCTGGGTCTAACCCGGTCTCACGAAGGATCTGCTGGACGGTCGCCTCGAGCGAGCTGGTCTGATCGATCACCGTCTCGCGCGGCCAGTCCAGCAGATCCTGCGGCCGGTACCACTCCGCCATGGCCTCGGCCGTGAACGCCGAAGCCTTCTCCCGCATCCCATGCCGCCGAACGGTCTCCTCGAACGGAATGTCCAGGTAGTAGAAGTACGCCGACCCCGCGTAGTCACGGGCCAGCTCCGCGAACATCTCGGCGTACCCGAGTGTCGGCATGATGCCCTCGACCACAGCATGAAAGCCCCGCCCGAGCGCATGCCGCGCAATCTGCCCGATCATCGGAATGCTCGCGTCATCCGGCCGCCCCGGCTCCTGAAAGATGATCCGCCGCACATAGTCCTGCTCGATCCAAGCAACCCCAGGCCCATACGCCGCCCGAACACCTTCAACAATCGAACTCTTGCCTGAGCCAGAGTTACCTCTGATCACGATCAGCCGGGGATCCACCCGTAGTTGTCTACCAGGTGGTGGAGAGGCCGGGGTGGTGGGTGCCGAAGGTCCATTCGTAGCCTTCGGGGCGGCTACTCGGCAGCGGTAGTTGCCCCACTCGGTGGTGGCTGGGGTCCAGATGGAGTCGGCGCCGGCGGCTACCGCGGTGGCGTCGACGGCGTTGACCTCGGCCTCGGTGTCGAAGGCGATGTAGGTGCCGTGGCCGACGGTGTCGCCCTTGCGGGTGGGCCTGTCGTAGCCTTCCTCGTCGGTGAAGAGCGTGAAGGCGACGCCGCCGTACCGCATCTCGGCGTGCATGATGCCGCCCTTGTCGTCCGGAACCTCCATCGTGGTCTCGAAGCCGAAGGCCTTCTCCAGCCAGCGGAGGGCGCCGAACGCGTCGCGGTAGCCGAAGTACGCGTGGAACGTTGCTGAAGTAGTCATGTACCCAGGATCGATCGAGTAGCGGACAGGTTTCGTCCGCTACTCGATCACCCTTCGACTACTTCTGGAACTGGCCCGGGCCGAGGACCTGCCAGCCCTTGGTGGTCGGCGTCTTGATCAGGTCGAGCGGCATCACGAACGTGTGCACGACCTTGTTCGGCCGGCTGATCGCCCAGAACGTCGGGTTCCGCGGGTTCGAGCGGTCCCACGCGATGCCCTGGCCCTGCACGTCGGGCAGGTCGACGGTGGCGATCCAGCGCAGTTCGGCGCCCGCCGTCGGCAACTCCATCACGTACGCCTCACCGAGGTCGTGACCGGTCAGCCAGAGCCGGCCGTCCGGGCCCCATGAGCCACCGGAGTTCGACATCGGCTTGAACCGGTCCAGGATCGGCTTCGGGATCGTGTACGACGCGAGCGGCTCGAACTTGTCGTTCAGCTTCACGATCTGGGTGTTGTACGTCTGGCCGTACGGTTCACCGGTCTCGTCCGAGATCTCGTCGTAGTTGGCGAACCCGGCCCACCACGCGCCGTCGTGCCGGTCCAGCCAGGTGAGTGAACCGCGGTAGATGCCGAACGAGTACGAGTCGATGTGCTTCATCGTCTTGGTGTCGAACACCTCGATGGAGCTCTCCATCGGCCAGTCGGAGTAGTTCGAGTGGACGGCGTACAGCTTCGAACCGACGACCACACCACTGTCCATGTGGATGAACGGGCCGGCGGCGTCGCCGGCGAACTGCAGCAGCGGCTCGCCGGTGCGGCGGTCGTGCTTGGTGATCGTCCGATTGTTGACAGCGTAGAAGTACTTCGCGTCGACCGCGATCGCCTGGTTCGCGTCGAAGGCGGCGTACGACGTGAGCTGCGTCGCCGGGTACGACGGCGGCTCGGCCGTCGCACTGGCCTGCGCAGCGGGCGCCGGGGCCGCAGCGGGAGCCGGGGCCGCAGCGGGAGCCGGGGCCGCGGGACGGACGGCCGAGGCGGACGGGATCGCCACAGCGGCCAGGACGGCCGTCGCGGCGATGAGGGTGGGGAGCTTTCGCATCACAAACCTCCGGGGGGATGGATCCTGCTCCCCGACCCTCGGTGCCGCACGGGAACGACCGCGGACGGCCGCATGAACCTGCCGCGTCAGGTAGGTTGCCGGGCCGCTCGCTGCCGGCGGAACCAGACGAACAGGGCGAGGCAGGGAATCAGCAGGCCGCCGACCCCGAGGACGAGGAAGTCCCACTCGGCGCCGATGTGGTCGACCAGCCAGCCGAAGTTCTGGCCGAAGAACCCGGTGACGAAGGTCAGCGGCAGGAACACCGTGGCCAGGATGGTCAGCTGCTCGATGGTCGCGTTCTGCCGCACGCTGACCTTGGTCTGCTCGACCGAGATCACCGCCATGTTCGCCTCCAGCACGGTGGCGAGCAGGTCCCGCTGGGCGGCGACCTCCTCGTTCACCAGCACCAGGTGGTCGTGCACGTCGCGGAAGTACGGCAGCAGGACGGTGTTGCGCGCACCCCGCTCGATGGTCGCGAGTACGGCGAGCAACGGGTGGACCGCGCGATAGAAGTCGGTGACCTCGCGACGGAGGAAGTAGATCCGCTCGGTCGGCGCGACCGAGCCCGCGAAGACGGTCCGCTCGACCTGCTCGATGTCGCGTTCCAGCTCGGCCACGACCGGGCCATAGCCGTCGACCACCTGATCCAGGATCGCCCACAACACGGAGTTCGTGCCGACCTCCAGCAGCTCGGGCCGTTGCTCGAGACGGATCCGGGCGTCGTGCAGGTCGCTGGCGACGCCCTGGCGGACCGTGATCACGAACGACGGTCCGACGAACACACTCACCTCGCCGAAGTCCACCTCCTCCCGCTGGTCGTCGTACCGGGCGGTGCGCAGGATGACCAGGCGGATGTTGCCCTCGTACGGCTCGACCTTGGGGCGGAGGTGGAAGGTCTGCGCGTCCTCGACGGCCAGTTCGTGCAGGCCGAAGCTCTCCCGGACCTGGACGAGTTCCTCTCCGGTGGGCTCGAACATGCCCAGCCAGACGAATCCGCCCTGCTTGCAGTGGGCGGCGGCATCCTCGACCGACATCGCCCCGGTGTGCTGGCGGTGTCCGTCCCGGTAGTAAGCGCAGTCGATGATCATGATGACCTCCTCCCCCGATCGTCGTCCGTTCCGGCGGCGGGAAATAGGGTTGGGCGGGAAAGCGGCGGTGAACATCGGTGCAGGACGCGCGAGGAGGACTCTGATGGGACTACCAGTGGTGCTGATGCCGGGACCGATGCACCCGGCGGTCGCGGCGCGTCTGGACGGTCACTGTGAGCTGATCCGGCTCTGGGAGGAGAGCGACCCGGACGCCGTCCTCGCCGCCCGGCGCGACGAGATCGTTGCCGTCGCCACCGGTGGTTCGCTGATCGACGGCGCATTTCTGGACCGGTTGCCCGCCGTACGCATCGTGGCGAGCTTCGGCGTCGGGTACGACCGGATCGACGCGGCCGCGGCGGCCGAGCGCGGCGTCGTGGTGACGAACACGCCTGGCGTTCTGGACGACGAGGTGGCCGACACCGCGCTTGGGCTGCTGCTGATGACGGTCCGCGAACTGCCCCAGGCCGAGCGCTACCTGCGGGCCGGGAAGTGGCAGGAGGACGGCGCCTACCCGTTGACCAAGGCAACGATGCACGGCCGCCGGATGGGCATCCTCGGCCTCGGCCGGATCGGGCAGGCGATCGCGGACCGGGTCGCTCCGTTCGGCATCTCCGTTGCCTACCACAACCGCCGTCGCAAGGACGTCGGCTACCGCTACTACCCGTCGCTGCTGGACATGGCGCGCGACGTCGACACGCTCATGATTGTCATCCCCGGCGGCGACTCCACCCGCCACCTCGTGAACGCCGAGATCCTGGCGGCACTGGGTCCGGACGGCATCGTCATCAACGTGGCCCGCGGCTCGGTCGTCGACGAACAAGCCCTCGTCGACGCCCTCCGCGACGGCACCATTCTCGCGGCCGGCCTCGACGTCTTCGAACACGAGCCGAAGGTCCACCCCGACCTGCTGACGCTGCCGAACGCCGTCCTTCTACCGCACGTCGGCTCGGCCACCATCCCCACCCGCAACGCAATGGCGGGCTTGGTCGTCGAGAACCTGACCAACTGGTTCGCCTACAACGCCCCACTCACCCCGGTCCCGGAGTCCATCCCGCTCACGACGTAGGCAGATCCCAGATTCGCTCGGTCTCCCAGGCGTATTCCCAGGCCTGGATGTCGGGGGGCTCGATGCCGAAGCCGGTGAGGATCGCGCAGACCTGCTCGCGGTGGTGGTTGGCGTGGTTGATCGCCTGCGCGATGAAGATGCCCAGCCTGGTACCGCGGGTGTTGTTGTCGACGATGATGATGCGCTCGACGTCGATCGGCTTGGAGAGGACGTCCTCCCAGACCGCGCCGGCCTCGCCGTTCCAGCGTTCGAGCGCGTCGAAGTCCGGCGTCTCTTCGCTGTCGACGAAATCGAGAGGGCTGTCGGCGATGCGGCGTACGTAGCTGCCGTCGCAGCGGACGATGTGATCCAGCGTCGCCACGATCCCGCCGTACGTACCGACGCCGGTGACCTCGAGTTGCTCGGCGGTCAGGCCCTGCGCCCGGCAGAACTGGATCAGGCTCTTGGTCGCCCAGTTGTTGTGGCGGATCGGGTCATACAGCACATCATTGAGTCCCATACTCCAGGCTAGACCGGACGCATCGCGTTCCTGTACTCAATTTCCGCTGGTCAGCGTGGTCAGGACGTCGCCCCAGTAGTCGTGCAGTACGGCGAGATGCGTCGTCTGCTCGCGGACGATCAGGGTCGCGTGCGGGAGGTGCGTTGCGAGCCAATGGCCGTTGCGGACGGAGGCGTTCGCGTCGAGTTCGCCGTACCAGAGGAAAGTGGGACAGATGATCTCATCGGGGCTGAAATCCCAACGCCTGAAGGAGATCGCGGCGTCGCGAAGGTAACCGTCCGGGTTCGCGAGTGCTTCGCGGACCGCGGCCGCAGCGGCCGTTGTTCCTTGCCTGGTGGCGATGTCCTCGTCGTACGGCGGTAGTTGCGCGACGAAGCGACGTACCAGGGCTTCGTCGTCGGGATCGCTCGGGTTGAGACGGTCGACGTACTGCTGGAAGTCAGCGCGCATGTGCTCGACGGCCTCGTCCGGAGTCATGCTCGCGAGCTGCGCGAAGAAGGCTTGCTCGTCCGGGCCGAAGTCGTCGCGGTGGTACGGCGGGTCCAACTCGGGAACGTTGGCTGGGCTCGCGAGTACACCGACTGCGGTCACGCGGTCGGGATGCCGCGCGGCGCAGGCCAGTGCGTACGGGCCGCCGATCGACATTCCGAGTACGGCGAATCGGTCGATCCCGAGCGCATCCGCGACCGCCACGACATCGTCCGCCACCGACAGGTGCGTCGACCCGTGCGGATCCGACCGCCCGTAGCCCGGACGGTTCACCGCGACGAGACGTACGACGGCTCGCAGCGCGGCCTGCTGGCCCGGATACGCGGCATGCCGGGTATCCGGGCAGCCTGGCAGGAACAGCACCGGCGTGCCGCCGGGAGAGCCGCCGGACCAGATCTGGACCCAGCGACCGTCCCCCAGCCGCACCCCTGCGTCCGCCCGCGAATCAGCTGCCGGCGACGTTCACCATCCAGTTGACGCCGAACTTGTCGGTGACCATGCCGAACTCGTCGCCCCACATCTGCTTCTCCAGCGGGACCGTCACCTTGCCGCCCTCGGACAGCTTCGCGTACCAGCCGCGCAGGTCGTCGCCGTCGTCACCGCTGAGGCTGATCGCCATGTTCTCGCCGGGGTTGTACGGCATCCCCTGCGGGGTGTCGGCCGCCATCAGGGTGAACCCGCTCGGCGTCTCCAGTTGGCTGTGCATGAGTTTGTTGTCGTCGTCCGGTCCGTGGCTCGCACCGAACTCGGCGAACGTGTTCGACTGCACCTCGCCCCCGAACACGCTCTGGTAGAACTCCATCGCCTCCCGTGCGCTGCTCTCGAACTGGATATACGGATTGAGTCGAGACGCCATTGGAAATCTCCCCTTCCCCCTACGAAAACCGCTCTTTGCCCGCACAGTAGACCCCGCCGCCGACAGTCCGCGAGACCGTGCGGCGGTTAGGGTCGGCGCATGATCCTGCGACACATCACCATCGATGCCGCGAACCCGTACGAGATCGCGCAGTTCTGGTGCGCCGTCACCGGCTGGCCGCTGGGCGAAGGCGACGAGCCGGGCGACGACGAGGTCCTGGTCGACGCGCCCGCGCCGATCCCCGGGATGCTGTTCATCGCCGTTCCCGAGGCGAAGTCGGTCAAGAACCGCGTGCACATCGACTGGGTGCCGACCGAGCGGACCCGCGACGAGGAGGTCGAGCGCCTGCTCGGCCTCGGCGCCGGCATCCACGAGGACCACCGCCTGCCCGACGGCCGCGGCTGGGTCACCATGCTCGACCCCGAGCGCAACGAGTTCTGCATCGAACGCAGCGAGGCCGAACGCTCGTCCTGACGCTCGTCGCTCACTGGCCGCAGCCGTTCCTGACACGTCCCGGCGGCTTGTCAGGCATCGGGGCTGGGCGGGAAGCGGTCGAGGTAGGCGCGGGCGCGCGGGCGGGGATCGGGATGGAACAACTCCTGGTCCGCCCGCTCCTCCGGCGTACGACGGAACGCCCCAGCCGGGGTGTACCGCTCCCTCACGTGATCGCCGTGGCCTGCGACCAGCGAATCTGCCAGCCGTCGGCCGTACGGCGATAGCAGTCGAGATGCCAGGCCTCGAGGTCCCCGGGTTCGCGACCGCCGACCGAGATCTCGATCGCGGACCGATACCGCAGTACGGCGACATCACCGTCGAGCATCACGTCGATCTCGGTGATCGGCTCGAACCGCCGGTAGTCGATCTCGCCGGACTCGATGCCGCCGAGGTACTCCGCCTTGGTCCAAGCGAGCCCGCTCGGCGTCACGATGACGAAGTCGTCCGCGTGCACCGCGTCGGCCTCGGCAATCCTGCGGTCCACCAGGAACGTCAACCGGTCCCGCTCGATGGTTCGCAACCTGTCAGCTTCCACCGTCGAAAACCTACCGTTCGCCCAGTTCGTCCGGCATCCTCGACTCATGAAGTGGTTCAGGCGAAAGAAGAAGGACCCGGAAGAGCGTGACACGACGCCGCGCCAACGTCCCCCCGCCGAGGTCAAGGACCTCCGCGCGCGCCTAACCAGCGACGGCTTCACCCTCAAGCACTGACCCTGACCGGGCAGGCTCTGACCACAGCCGCCTCAGGTGCACACACCGGCGCCGCGACCACATCCGTAGTCGACTGCGGGCGGCAGCCCGCCCTCAAGGCCGGGCGGGCGGGAGCGTCCGCGAGCACGCGACGCCAGGAGCGCGTAGCGGATGCGTGGGACAGCCTCCTACACCCGTCGTATGCAACTTTCCGCGCCGCCCAGACATCAGATAGGTAGAGGCGTCGGCCGACTGCTTGCTTGTCCGGCTTGTCTAGTCTCTGTTCGGGCAGGCGCCCGCGGAACATGCAACGTTTTGCAGGGTTCCCAACGTTGAACGCAATAGAGGGGTCAGTAAGCGTGAGTCTGGGGGGAGTGACGGCTGTTGAGTCAGCGACGCCGGCTGCGTGAGCATGTCATCGACCCGATCGTCGCCATCACGGTGACGCTTGCGGTCCTGACCCTTATCGGCGGCCTGCTGGTTCTGCTGGAGCCGCCGCGTCCGGGCACCGCGATCAGCAACGTCATCGCACCCGATCCCTCCACCGGCCCTCCGTCCGAGCCGTCTATCGGCGGCGCGCCGGAGCCGGCCGATCCCGCGCCGGCCCAGGACGACTACGGGTCGGGGAAGCTGGGTTCCTGGCAGAACCTGGCCCGCCGGATCGCGTCGGAGGACCGGATCCGGGACACGCTGATGTTCAACGGGATCTTCATGTTCGGCGACAGCATCTCGGTCCAGGACGGTGCGGCCCTCGAGCGCATGGTGACCGCGCAGACCGGCGACTCGATCGCCAGCCACGACTGGTCCGGTGAGCCGGCCTCAGCCGCGGTCGACGCGCTGGCGGAGTGGTCGCACCGCTACGGCCTGCCCGGCCGGATCGTGATGGCGGTCGGCACCAACGACATCTTCGACCCGCCGGCGTTCGCGGCGCAGGTCGAGCGCACGATGGAGATCGTGGGCCCGGTGCGGACCGTGTACTGGGTGAACGTGCACGCCGGCCGCTTCAAGAAGTCGGCCACCGTCCGGGCCGCCGACGAGCGGAACAGCGCCTGGATCAACCAGCAGCTCGACCAGGCCGCGGCGCGCCATCCGAATCTGAAGATCGTGCGTTGGGCCGAGTACCTCGCCACACAGCCGAGCGGGCCCGCGACGTACCTGCGCGACGGCGTACACACGACTGAGCCGGTCGGCCAGGACGCCCGCAACACGCTGATCCTGAAGGCGATCCAGGGCCACTGAGTCTTGCCCTTCCGGGCACTCCGGGAACCGAAGTAGGGGATCCGGACAACCTTTTCTGTGGGTCGAATCATCAAACACACAGACGAGGCATTCACCTTGGGGGGAAGATGACGGCGAAGCTCGAGTAGGCACCGCACACCCGCTGCCACGCAACGTTTCCGGGGTCTCCCGGCGTTGACCGGGTAAGGGCGCAACAACCACACGCACGGGCCGCGGCCCCGCCGCCGGCCTTGGCGTCACCATCACCGGACCAGTCCACGGGATACGTCTGTCCTGATTCAGGTCTAGACCATAAATACGCATGCCCTTGTGAGTGTGCAGTGAGGAACGACCATGCCCGCGCACCGCCTTCGCCTGGCCGGCACGACCGTGCGACTCAGCCTCGCCCTGCTGCTGAGCGCGGTCGTCGTCGTGGCCACCCTGGTGATCCCCTCGAACGACTCCACTCCGGAGGCCGCACCGGACCCCACGGCCGTACGGACCCCCGAACCGTCGCCGGTCCCGTCGACGAAACCGGCACCGCCGCATCGCGACGGCTACGCGTGCCCGACGTACTCCGGGATCGATCGGCCGAATCCGCTGGCCGACCTCTACCGCGACACGTTCACCTGGGGGACCACAGCGCCGTACAAGGTCGGGGACGGCAAGGGAAACATCAACTGGCGAGTGAACCCGGACAACAACCCCAGCTGGTACATGTGGCTGCACTCGCTGCGCTGGCTTGGGCAGGGGATCACCGCGGCCGGCAAGGGCGATCGGAACGCGCTGGCCCGGGTCGCTGCGATCGCACATGACTGGGTGAACGACAATCCGCACTCGTGGAAGGGTGACGTCGGCGCGTACGAGTCGACCATGCACCGGACGAACGTACTGATCTGCTTGCGGCAGGCAACATTGTCCGCACTGCACGTGTCCCGGCTGCCGCTGAACTATTCCTGGCTGGACAAGGCGTTGCTCGACCACGCGTGGTTCCTGCAAAAGAACTGGAGCGGCGCCTGGAACCACGGCACCGACGAGAGCATCGCGCTATTCGGCGTCGGCTGCACGCTCGGCCGCAGCGATCTGAAGAAGCTCGCCGTCAGCCGGTTGACCAGCGCGATCACGACCTCGATCGACGCGCAGGGTTCGACCAACGAACA
The DNA here is from genome assembly GCF_004331465.1 of Kribbella pittospori. GTDB lineage: Bacteria > Actinomycetota > Actinomycetes > Propionibacteriales > Kribbellaceae > Kribbella > Kribbella pittospori. The sequence continues at coordinate 115,053 of NZ_SJKB01000007.1, read as the reverse complement.
GTCCACCTCGTACGCGCAGTTCAACTACTCGCTCTGGGGCCGGGCAGTCGACGTACTGCAGCAGTGTGGCGTCGACGCGGGTACGACGATCAAGGCGCGCCGGCTCGAGCTCGCGAAGTGGCTCGCGCTCGGCACCAACTCACTCGGCCGCCTGCACCAGATCGGCGACACCGAGGTGGTCAAGACGTACCCGTTCCCCGGGACCGGAGCCCTCGAGTACGCCGGCAGCCTCGGAACCCACGGGATCCGGCCGACCGAGCGGATCGGGATCTTCGATGCCGGGTACATCTTCGGCCGGACCGGGTGGAGCGAGACCAGGCCGTTCACGCAGGAGTCGTCGTACAGCATCCGGTTCGGGCCGGCGCGGGCGTTGCATGGGCACGACGACCACACGTCGATCACGTACACGTCGCACGGCCGCGACATCCTCGTCGATGGTGGGCACGCCGGGTACAAGAACGACGACTGGCGGGTGTGGGCGAAGAGCGAGTTCGCCCACAACGAAATGACAGTGCTGGGGACGGACTCGGCGCGCCCCACGACAAAGCTGGAGCGGTCGTCGATCGCGAAGACCTCGGAGTTCTACGAACTGAGCGACTCGCTGGGCAGCGGCATCGAGCGGGACCGCAGCGTGCTGGTGATGAGGGATCCGGATCTGATGGTCGTGCTCGACCGCGGTACGTCGTCGTCGAACGAGGACTACCAGACGTTGTGGCACCTGCCATCGGACCAGAAGGTGACGGTGCAAGGCGCGCAGGCCGTCGCACTGGCGCCGGGCGACCGGACCAAGACCACGCTGCTGCAGATCCCGTTCCAGCAGGACGCGACCCCGATCCAGGTTGCGACCGGCAAGACCGATCCGATCCAGGGCTGGCACTTCCTGACCATCGACAAGCGCAAGCCGGCGCCGGTGGTGAAGTTCACGCGGTCCGGGCGGAGCGCGTCGATCCTGTCGGTCATCGTGCCGACGCGCTCCAACGCACGGATCAGCTACACCACGTCGTGGCAGGGATCGCGGATGCTGATCAACCTCAAGGTCGACCAGGTCACGACCACGGTCGCGGTCGCTCCGGACGGGACCCTGCAGCGGATCAAGTGAGCGTCAGGCAGGTTGCGAGGTCTTGGCGCCGACGGGGTGCCAGCCGTCGGGCGGGTCTTCGCCGACCCGTCCGTCGATGGATTCGCGGATGAGATCGGCGTGGCCGGTGTGACGCCCGTACTCCTCGATCAGGTCGCAGACCAGGCGGCGCAGGCTGGCGTGCTGCCCGTCCGGCCACGCGATGTGCGCAGGCTGGTCGAGCCCGCCGTCGGCGACCGCGGCCTGAAGGGTCGCCCGGGACCGCTCGACCGCGCCGTCCCACCACGCGTACAGCTCCTCGGGTGTGTCGTCGACGGCGGAGTTGAACTCCCAGTCGTTGTCGTCACGCCACCCGTTCACGGTCCACGGCTCCCCCATCGGTTCACCGCGGAACTTGACCTTGAACATGTAGTCCTCGTTCGCGGCCAGGTGCTTCAGCAACCCGCCGATCGTCAGCGTCGACGCGCCGATCCGAGCCTGCATCCCGGCCGCATCCAACTCGTCCGCCTTGAACCGGAACGTCGTACGCAACCGCTCGAGCGCCCCAACCAGTTGCGCAACCTCATCACCCGCCACCGGCGGTTCCCACGGAATCAAGCTCATGCCCGCCACCGTAAACCCCATTCCGGACACTCCCCTTCCGGAACAACCACTACTCTCTTCCAAGTGACGATCAGCGGAGAGACCTGCACCTGCGGACGGGCCCTGGATGAGCACGATCGGCATGTTCGCTTCGAGCTGCCGACACCGATCTGGGATCTCCCGGAACGGGAGCGAACGCCGGGGACGTGGTTGAGTCATGGGACTCCGCGGGAGTCGGTGATGATGCAGGTGCCCGGGTTCGGGGCGTTCGTCCGGGTTCTGTTGCCGATCCAGCTGGAGGACGGCTACACGCTCACGTACGGCGCTTGGCTGGGGATCCATCCGGACGACCTGCAGCGGACGTTCGCGGCGTGGTGGTCGCCGGAGTACGACGAGCTCCGGGTCGAGGGGCGTCTTGCGAACACGATCGCGCCGTGGGGTCTGCTCGGCGTGCCTGTCACGGCGACGGTCCGCGATCCGGATGAGACGCCGTACCTGACTGAGTCCTCGGACCCGCTGATGGCGCGCGTTATCGGAGACGTCTGGCCGCACGACGAGGTGCTGTCGTGACGGCGCGGTACTGCGGGGTGATTGCGAGGTATGACGGGCAGGTGGCGTTGGTGCGGGAGCGGTATGACGCTTGGGATGCGGAGTACTGGAATTTGCCGAGTGGGGCTGTGGAGGACGGGGAGACGCCGGCGGGTGGTGCGGTGCGGGAGTTGCGGGAGGAGACGGGGCTCCGGGTCGAGGAGGGCGCGCTCGAGTTGGTGTGGCGGACGATCTCGACGGTTGACGGCAACGCGGCGACGGAGTCGTGGAACTACGTGGCTTCGGTGGGCGATCCGTCGTTCTGCATCGACGATCCCGACGGGTACATCAAGGATGCGCGGTGGTTTGCGGTCGAGGACGCCGTACGGCTGCTGCGGCAGGTCCCGTACCCGCCGCTCGCCGTACCATCCAGCCACTTCCTGCAGACCGCCGAACGGCTGGTCTGGAACTTCACGCCCGCCAATGACGGCCGGTGGGGCTGGTCCCACTTCCCAATTGTTCAAGCCTGAGGGCCCGGTCTGCGCGAGCATGGAGTCATGAGCGAGAACGTGACGATGGGTACGGCGAGCGTCGTACCGGAGCTGGTGTATCCGGATGTGGGCAAGGCCGTCGACTGGTTGTGTGAGGCCTTCGGCTTCACGGAGATGTGGCGAGTCGGCAACCATCGGGCGCGGATCCGGTACGGGAACGGGATCGTCGCGGTGTCCGACGCGGCCGAGGAGTACGGCCGGCGTGCCCCGGATCCTAGTGCGACGACGCATTGCCACGGCGTCATGCTGAACGTCGAGGACGCCGACGCCCACCACGCCCACGCCCGCCAAGCCGGCGCCACCATCCTGAGCGAGCCGGCCGACTATCCGTACGGCGCCCGCCAGTACACCGCCGAGGACCTCGCCGGCCACCGCTGGACCATCTACCAAACCCTCAACGACGTACCGTCTGAATCCTGGGGCGGCACCTCGAAGAGACCCTGAGTCAGCGCGGTATCCAGCCTGTACGCTCGTAGATGTTCCGATCGCCGAGCCAGGTCCGGTACTCGGCATAGCTCCGTACGCCGGCGTCCAGCACCGCCTGGTACAGCCAATAGCCGTACGCCCGCTCCCCGATCGCAACAGCTTCTTCCTTGATGCCCAGCACGCGATCACGCAACTCCGGGGTCAGCGCATCCCGGACGGCCGCGGTCAACGGCGCACCGCTTGAGGCACCGCGCTTCATCACCCACATGTCGATCGTCCACATCTCGTCCGGTGTGAGCTCGTACTCGAGCTTCCAGTACTGCCCTCGTTCGTGCCGATCCCGGGCGTCGAGGTATGTGATCCGCCGCGACTTCGGCAGCTCCGCCAGCGGCTGCATCACCGCGAACCCGTCCGCCACCTGCGGGTCGTCCGAGTGGATCTCCAGATCGATGTCGGGTGCCACTACGACCCCGATCCCGACGGAGCCGACGATGTCCACGTCGCCGTACTGGCTCCACCGTCCGAGCAGATCCAGCTCACGCACGAGTTCGTACGCCGTGCTCAGCCGCGCGTCTGCTCTCGCCCTGAGATCACTCATGAGAACCACCCTCACACTCCGAGGGTTCGTCTCGTCGTACTAGGGACGACGAAATCCGGACGAGAGGAACGCACTCGCTATGAGTAACGCCGAGCACGAGGTTGGGGCTCTGTTGGAGAGTCGCGAGCAGGCCTGCCGGGACAAGGACATTGAGCGGCTGATGTCGCTGTACTCCCCCGACATCATCTACTTCGATGTCGTCCCGCCGCTGCACTTCTCCGGATCTGACGCCGTACGGAAGAACTTCCTCCGCTGGTTCGACGAGTACGACGGCCCGATCGGCCTGGAGACGCACCAGCTAAAGGTCGCGGCGAGCGACAACGTGGCGATCGCCCACATGCTCCACCTGGACACCGGCGCGATGCAGGAAGACGGATCACCGAGCCGCAGCCTCTGGCTCCGCTCCACCGTCTGCCTCGAACGCACCGACACCCAGTGGCTGATCACCCACGAACACATCTCCCTCCCCGTAGCCCTCGACACCATGCAAGCCGTCCTGGACGCCACCCCCTGACAATCACACGCCTGGACCGACCACGAGGACGCCCTGCGCAAGGAGTTCGCCCGCGTCTACTCCTGCCGGCAGTTCGTGAACGCTCTCAGGTCTGGAGGCCGTTGAGGATTCGGGTCAGGCCCCAGAGGAACTGTTCGGTGGTGAAGTCTTTCGAGATGGTGCCGGCTGTCTCGGTGGTGCGTGGGTAGGCCTCGGCGGAGATGGTGTCGAGTACGGCGCGACGGGTGGAGACGCGGTCGCGTTCGGTCGGAGGGATGCGGCGCTGGTCGAGTTCGGCGACCTCGAGTGCGATCGCGCCGAAGATGTAGACCAGCAGCACGTACGACGCACGGGCGGCGTCATCCGGGGTCGAGCCACCGTCGGCGAGGACCTCGCTGAGGGACTCGCGCAAGGTCAGAGCGTTCGGGCCGTCCATCGGTCCGCCGAGGAGAAGCTGAACGGCGCCGCGGTGTGCGACGAGAAGGGTCCGAAGCTCCAGCGCGAGCGCCTCGACTCGATCTCGCCAGGGCAGCCCCCGGTCGATGAACCGGTCGTGGTTGACGTCGCCCAGGAACCGCTCGACCAGTGCACGCAGTACCGCGGCCTTGCTGGGGAAATAGGTGTACACGGCGTTCGGCGCGATGCCCACCTGAGCAGCGATGCCCCGGATCGATACCGCGTCCGCGCCCCCGCCGTCCAACTGCCACAGGGCCGCGTCGAGGATCGCCTGTTCCGTGACCGCCCGCGGCCGACCGGTCCGCCGGCCCGTCGGTGTCGCCATCGAACCTCCGCTGTTGACTTTCTGTACACCGTCCATATTATGGACAGAGTACAAAAAGACCCGGTCACCGGGTCTCACCTTTGGCAGTCGGGGACGGGGCGGACCACCGGAGGTCCATTCGTTCTGGGGACCTGGTGGGGGAAACGCCGGTCCCGCTCGCTGAGGGGGCAGTCCAGCATGACGAATCTGGACGCATCGAAGAAGCAACCAAGCAGCGGTAACACCGCATCCCGCGCACCACTCACCCAGCTGGCCGGGCCGCTCGCCCTGACCGCCGGCGTGTTGATGGTCGTGGTCGAGATAGTGATCTTCCCGATCGTCGATCGCGACGATCACGTCGGTACGTCGACCGACTCGGTCTACCGGGTCAGCGGCGTCGTGTACTTCGTGGCCTTCTGTCTGCTGCTGCTCGCCGCGGTCGCAGCGTACAGCTGGCAGGCGCACAAGGCCGGCCGCTTCGGTGTCGTGGGGCTGTTCGGCGCGTTGGTGGGCACGATGTTCCTCGGCGGCGACCTGTGGTTCGAGACGTTCTACGTCACCTACCTGGCCGACACTGCACCTGAGGTTCTCGACGCCGATCCGGCCGGTCTGATCGTGATCGGCGCGGTGTCCAGCTACATCCTGTTCGCGATCGGCTGGGCACTGTTCGGCCTCGCGAGCTTCCGCGCCGGTGTCTTCCCGCGCGCCATCTGCATCGCCATCGTGATCGGCGGGCTGGTCGGCTTCCAGTCCTTGCTGCCGCCGTTCGGGATTGTGCTCGGGCTGGCGATGATCTGGCTGGGCATCTGGATGATCAGGACCCCCGGAGCTGCGGAGGTCGTCTCATGACCACCACTCCTGATGCACCGGTACGTCGTTCCTGGAGCGCCTGGCGCACGGTCTGGGTGATCCTCGGCAGCCTGCTCATCCTGCTCGGCGGCGGCCTGCTGGTCGGCGGCGGGATCGGACTGTGGGCGCACAGTCAACGCGATGCCAACGGCTATCACACCGCCGGCCCCGAACGCGTGAGCACCGATGCCTACGCGTTGACCGCGCCGTCACTCGATGTCGGCATCACCGGCCCCGACGCGCTCTACGCGAACGACCTGCTCGGCGACGTACGGATCTCGCTCGAGTCGAGGAACGCGGAGACACCGCTGTTCATCGGCATCGGCCCGGCGACCGATGTCGCCAAGTACCTCGACGGCGTCGGCCACTCGGAGGTCTCGGACTTCGACGTCGATCCGTTCAGGGTCAGCTACGTTCCGCACCCGGGCGACGCGCCCAGCGCCGATCCCGCCGCGCAGACCTTCTGGGTCGCGTCCGACAGCGGTACCGGCCCGCGCACCCTCAGCTGGGACGTTGCCGACGGCAACTGGTCCGTCGTCGTGATGAACGCCGACGGGTCACAGGGTGTCGACGCCGACGTCAGCGTCGGTGGCACCCTGCCGATCGTCCTACCGATCGCCATCGCCGCACTCGTCGTGGGCGGCGTACTGCTCATTCTCGGAATCGTGCTCATCACGGTCACCGTCGCGACCCGACGTACCGTCCGCAGGCCGGTGCAGCCCGCACCAGGCCAGATCCCGGCACCGTAAGGAGCCCGTTCATGTCGTTCTCAGTGGACAAGTCTGCCCGGCCGCGCCGTGGCCGGTGGGTGGCGGTCATCGCACTCGCCACCGCCGCCGGCCTGGCCACAGCACCGGTCGTCTCGGCATCGCCCTCAGCCCCGGCACGGTCCTCGACCAGTCAGCCCCGCGGAGTTCAGGCCGCGCTCGATCAGGTCGTCGCGGCCGGCGCGCCGGGCGCGGTCGCGTACGTGCGGGTGGGTGATCGCACGTACCGCTACTCCAGCGGGTACGGCAACCTCGCGCCGCTGACACCGATCCGGGTCGCCGACCGATCGCGGATCGGTGGCGTGACGAAGACCTTCACCGCCACTTTGGTTCTGCAACTGGCCGGCGATCGGGTGCTGAAACTCAACGACTCCGTCGAAAAGTGGCTCCCGGGTGTCTTCCCCAACGGGGCGGGCATCACCATCCGCCAACTGCTCAACCACACCAGCGGAATCTTCGACTACGCACAGGACGAACGGGTCTTCGCGCCGTACTTCGAAAGTGGCGACCTGACCCTGATCTTCGATCCTCGCGAGGGAGTCCGGATCGCGGCCGAACACGGTCCTCTCTACGCACCGGGAACCGGCTGGAACTACTCGAACACCAACACGCTCCTGCTCGCGATGATCGTCGAGGCGGCCACCGGCAACTCGTTCGGCGCCGAACTACGTCGCCGCATCTTCAAACCACTCGGCCTCGACCACACCAGCTACCCGACCACGTCGGCGATCCCCGGCTCCTATGTCCACGGCTACTGGGTCATCGGCGGACCGGATCCGATCGACTTCACAGCGCTCAGCCCCACGCTGCTCGGCGCGGCCGGAGCAATCCTGTCCAACCCTGAGGACGTCACTCGCTTCTATCGCGCGCTGCTGCGCGGCCACCTGCTCAAACCCGCCCAACTGCGGGCCATGCAGACAATCGACGCGGTTGCCACGGATCCACCCGGGTCGATCGACTCGGGCATCCCCGGCGGCGGCTGGGGCCTGGGCCTGCTTCGCGAGACGTTCCCCTGTGGTGACGCCTGGGGCCACGACTCGGAGATCCCCGGCTACATGACCGCGGCCTGGAACAGCAAGGACGGCAGCCGTCAGGTCGTCGTAGTCGTCAACCAGGACGGCCTACCCCACGACCACCCCATCACCCAGGCGATGCGCAACGTCCTCCTCAAGGCGTACTGCGGCTGACCCAACCGAGCCGAGGCGACGACATGCAAGATCCGACCGACCTCCTCGACCAGCGACTCCCCGTCCTCAGCGCCCGCGATATCGACATCGCGGCACCGGCCGACCTGGTCTGCGAGCTACTGACCGACATCGGCAACTGGCCTGGGATCCGGACGTGGCTGCCGCTCGGTTGCGGGTGACATCGAGGAAGGCACGACGTTCAGCTTCAAAGCCGTGCCGAAGCTGCTGCGCAAGCCACTGAAGAAGACGCTGGACCGCACGCTCCACAACGTTCTCGACCACCTCAAGGTCGAGGCCGAACGGCGACACAGTCCCAGCCGCATCTGATCCGCACACGAATTCCTACTCAGGGGGAGATATGGCCATCACGACCAGTATCACCGTTCGAACCACGGCCGCTCGGGCCGAAGGGGTCAGCAAGTTCTACGGCACCGGGGACGCAGTCGTTGCCGCGCTCAAAGATGTCGACGTCGAGCTCGAAGCCGGCAGATTCACCGCCATCATGGGGCCGTCCGGGTCCGGCAAGTCGACCCTGCTGCACATGCTCGCCGGCCTCGACCGGCCGTCGTCGGGCCAGGTGTACGTCGGCGACACGCTGATCACCGCACTCAACGACAAGGCGCTCACGCTGCTGCGGCGGGACCAGATCGGCTTTGTCTTCCAGTCGTTCAACCTGCTGCCGACGATGAGCGCGGCCGAGAACATCGTGCTCCCGATCCGCATCGCCGGCCGCAAACCCGACACGGCCTGGGTGCAGTCGATTGTCGACAAACTCGGACTCGCCGATCGGCTCGACCACCGTCCCACCGAGTTGTCCGGAGGCCAGCAGCAACGAGTGGCCGCTGCCCGCGCCCTCGCGTCCCGGCCACAGATCATCTTCGCCGACGAGCCGACCGGCGCCCTCGACTCGACCTCGGGCACCGAACTGCTCGGCTTCCTGCGGACAGCGGTCAAGGAACTCGGCCAGACCGTCGTCATGGTGACCCACGACCCGACCGCGGCGAGCTACGCCGACCGGGTGCTCTTCCTTGCCGACGGCCACGTCGTCGACGAGATGGAGGAGCCGACCGCGGACGCCGTACTCGATTTCATGAAGCATTTAGGCGGTTGACGTCATGTTCACCGCAACCCTGCGCGGCATGCTCGCGCACAAGCTGCGCCTGGTGCTGACCGTGGCATCGATCGCGCTCGGAGTCTCGTTCCTGGCCGGCACGCTGGTCCTGACCGACACCATGCGCCTGGCGTTCGACCAACTGTTCGGCAAGGTCTCCGCCGGCACCGATGCGGTCGTCCGCGCCGAGGCGGCGTACACCCAGTCCGAAGGCACCGGCACCACCCGGGGTCCGATCCCGGCCTCGGTCCTTCAGCAGGTCCGCGGCGTCGACGGCGTACGGGCGGCCGAGGGTTCCATCAGCGGATACGCGCTGCTCACCGACAACGCCGGCCGCGCCGTACTGACCAGCGGCGGAGCCCCGACCATGGGCTACAGCATGCCGGCCGACACCACCCTGCGCGGCGACGTCAAGATCCTCACCGGCACCGCACCATCGGCGCCGCACCAGGTCGCGATCGACGCCACCAGCGCCGAGGAGCATCACATCGCGCTCGGCTCCACGATCAAGGTGCTGTTCCAGGGACCGACGCAGGAGTTCAACGTGGTCGGTACCGTCGGCTTCGGCGGCGAGAAGAACCTCGGCGGTACGACGTCGGCGTACTTCGACCCTACGACCGCTCAGCAGGTCCTCGGTTCTCCGGCCGTCTTCGATTCGATCAACGTCAGCGCGGCCGACGGCGTGAGCCAGGCCGAGCTCGTCCGGCGGATCGACGCGACCCTGCCGAAGGGCACGGAGGCGGTCACCGGAGCCACCGTGGTGAAGGAATCCGCGGACGCGATCGACGAGGACCTCCGGGTCGTCCGGATCGTTTTCATGGTCTTCGCCGGCATCGCGTTGTTCGTCGGCTCGTTCATCATCTGGAACACGTTCACGATGACCGTGACGCAACGGTCTCGCGAAATCGCGCTGCTGCGTGCCATCGGCGCTACCCGGCGTCAGGTCGCCCGTAGCCTGCTCATCGAGGCGCTGCTGCTTGGCGTACTCGCCTCGGCCCTCGGTATCGGCCTCGGACTCGTCGTCGCCAAGGGACTCAACCTACTGATGGACGCCGTGGGATTCACTCTGCCCAGTACGTCCTTGCAGGTCGAGCCACGCACCATCTGGCTGTCGCTGCTGGTCGGCACGATCGTCACCGTCGTGGCGGCCCTCGTCCCGGCGATGCGGGCCACGAAGGTCCTGCCGGTCGAGGCACTGCGCGACGCGGTGCCGGGCGCGGGCAAACCCTCGAAGCGGCGCATCGCCATCGGATCCGTCCTGACAGCACTCGGGCTGGCCGGACTGTTCACTTCCTTGTACGGCGGTCTGTCGATGAAGGCGTTCGGCCCAAGTCTGCTCGCGATCATCGTCGGCATCATCACGCTGTTGCCGGTTGGTGCCCGGCCGCTTGCGTCGCTGATCGGCGTACCCCTGCGCCTTCGTGGACTGTCCGGCGAACTGGCCAGGCAGAACGCGATGCGCAATCCGCGTCGTACCGCCTCGACGGCGGCGGCACTGATGATCGGGCTGACATTGGTCGTGGGCATGGGCGTGTTCGCGTCCTCGCTGAAGTCGTCGTTCAGCGACATCATCGGCGACTCGACCAACGCCGAACTGTTCGTCACGCCCGCGAGCGCCCAGGCGCCCGGCTTCAGCCCCGAGGTCATCGCGGTGGTCAGCGGCGTGAACGGCGTACGGCAGGTGTCGCCCAGCGGCTTTGGTGAAGCACGCTTCAACGGTGCGGACTCCAGCTACTCCGCGATCGACCCCGCGGCGGCGGACGGCCTCAATCTGCGGCTGTCGGCCGGCGCGCTCTCGGCCCTTGGCGCCGATGGCGTGATCGTGGCCCAGTCGGCTGCGACCTCGCACGGCTGGAAGCTCGGCGACGCCATCACGTCGGAGTTCGCCGAAACCGGGAAGCACGTGCTGCATGTCGTCGGTGTTTACGACAGCAAGGGCTGGATCGGCGACGACTACGTCATCAGCATCGCCGCTCAGACGGCCGCCGCCGGACAGCAGCTGACCGCGTCGGGGCTGATCACACTCGCGGACGGTGCCGACAAGGGCGACGTACAGAACGCCATCACCGGTGCTCTGGGCAACCACCCGGACGCGAAGGTGCTCGATCGGAAGGGATTCGAGAAGGATGCCAGCGGCTTCATCGACAATCTGCTCGCCTTCGTCACGGTGATGCTCGCGCTGGCGGTGCTGATCGCGCTGCTGGGCATCGTCAACACCTTGGTGCTGTCGGTGTTCGAGCGAACCCGCGAGCTCGGACTGCTCCGCGCGGTCGGCATGACCCGCGGCCAGGTCCGATCGATGGTGCGCTGGGAGTCGGTCGTGATCTCCCTGATCGGCGCGCTGACCGGCGCCGCCCTCGGGATCGGCCTCGGTCTGGCACTCTCCCAGGCCCTCGCGGACGAGGGCATCGAGGCGATCTCGATCCCCGGCCTACAGGTCACGCTGTACGTCGTGTTGGCCGCGGTGGCCGGCGTACTCGCGGCCCTCGGCCCGGCCCATTCCGCATCCAAGGTCGACGTACTCCAGGCGGTGGTCGCCGACTGAGCTAACTGCTGCCCGCATGGGCCAGCGCCGAAGGGGTTTGCCGGCCGACGATGGCCGGGGCCTCGTGGATGAGTTCGTCTCGCTCGAGGGCGTCGACCATGAACAGGGCGAAGTCCACGCGGCGCGTCAGGTTGCTCTCCAGAATGGGATCGCCGACGTGCCGGCTCCAGACCGGTAGGCCCTGGCTGTCGCCCTCCTCGAGGTCACTGCCGCGGACAACGGTCCATCGGGTGTCGCTGGCGAACACTCGCCGGCACGCCTCGACCTGATCGTCCAGGTCGGCGAATCGGAACAGGCGCGCGACCGGGCCGAACACCTTCACGACCACCTTGAGCTTCAGCGAGTACTTGTCCTGGCCGTCGAGCGTGATGTGCCATCCGCACGAGAACACGAGACGAGCACCGGGTTGCGCGTGATCGAGTACGGCCTGGACCGTTCCGGTGGAGTACCCGTGGACGCCTCGGGGGACCAGCACGACCAGTACGCCGTCGCAGCCGGCGACCGCCTGCTCGATGACCGCGGCGTCGTCCGTCCGCCCCGGGAACACGGTCATCCGCCCGCTGAACGCCGCGAGCTTCTCCACGCTCTCCGGCCGGCAGACACCGACCACCTCATAACCACGATCCAGCGCATGCTGAACCATGTACCGCCCGAGCTTCCCCGACGCCCCCACGATGCAGACCTTCATCCCGCGCCCCTCCCCTGGCTGGAACCTCCCCGCTTTGAGCCTGAGGCCCCGACCTACCCCCGTCAACTGCTCCGTGTGCACACGAGATTGCCATCTTCCTGCGATACGACCTTTAGCTCTGCGCGCTCGAGTTCAGCTCGCAACGCTGTTGATGACAGGTGGCGCCGGTGCGGGACGTACCAAACTCCGTCGATCTCGACCGCATCCGGTCCCGTTCCGCTTTCCTGATAACAGATGCCAGTTTCCTCGTCGTACCGGAAGCCGTCTTCGTAGCTGCGCTCCGGCTCATACATGGCCGTCGAAACGAGGTAGTAGCCGTTGTCCTTCAGCCGCGCACGGACAGCGGCGAAGACCCGAGCTCTGTCAGCATCGGTAACGATCGATTGAAGACAGTAGCTGTCAACGATGAGGTCGTACCGCTTCCTGACCGGCTCATCCGCCAAGACACAAATGTCCTGTACGCCGAAGGTGACCTCCACACCCCGCTCCTGCGCAAACCGCCGAGCCAGCTCAATCGCCTCAGGAATCAGATCAACCGCATCCACCCGAAACCCCCGCGCCGCCAGAAAACAAGCCGCCGGCCCAGTCCCACACCCATACTCCAGTACGTCGACCTCAGCCGGCGACCCCAAATCGAGCCGACCAAGCACCTCTTCGAGAAACCCCCGATTCGGAAACGCGTCGAACGTCTCCGTCTCCCCGAACAGGTCGCTCCACTGGGTCATACCCGCCTGCCGAAGCCGTCTATAACCCGCCTCGTGCTCGCCGTAGTAGTACCTCATGCAGCCCTCCCCGGTCGCTCGACTACCGGGCGGGGTGCTCGATGCGGTACTGGTCGGCGAGTTCGTCGAAGCGGCCCGGCGTACCGTTCATCAGCGTGACCTCTCGTGGCTCCACTGCGGGCCGTACGTCCTCGACGACTGAGGCCGCCTTCTCGGCGGTTGCGTAGATTCCGAGGACCAGCTGATCCGGACCGTCCACCGAGAAGCCCCACGGCACCTCACACGGCCCGTTGTGCTCCTGCTCCGGGCACAGCACACGCGCGACTGTCTCCTGCATCGCCAACGCCTCGTCCACGTCGGCGAACCCCGCGATCCTCACCTCGAAAGTCTCCACTCCAGCAAGCTATCCCCGCTCGGAGGACCACCACATCAGGGTTTCCGCCCAGACACCCCCTGAGCTCACATCAGACCCAGGTCGTACTCGTGAGAGGCTCTGATCCTGCACAGGTCGGCCGAGGGAGGGTCATGAGACGCGTCTACCTCGTCACGCATCCCGAGGCACAGCATCACGTCGACGGAGTCGTCGGCGGCTGGCACGACTCAGTTCTGACAGCCCGTGGGTACCAGCAGGCCGAACGCATCGCCGAGGTCCTGGCGAGCAGAATCCAATCCCAGCCGGTCGAGGTCTACTCCTCTGATCTGCGTCGAGCCAGCCAGGCGGCGGAGCGAATTGCTCGGAGGTTCTCCGTCGAGGTTCAGACTGATCCGCGGCTTCGCGAGAGGTCCAACGGTGAGGCTGACGGGCGTCCCCAAGCGTGGCTCGCCGAGCGGCGCATCCCCCTTCCGGAGTACGGCGATCGCCTCGGCCACCACGACGGACCAACGGGTGCGGAGACACGAATGGCGTTGGTCGAACGCCTGTACCCCGCCCTCGACGACATCCTCCGCCGACCAGTCGCGAACCAGATCGTGGTGTCCCACGGGTCCGCATCGAGCTATCTGATTGCCGCCTGGATCGGCATGCCCATGACGTCGACAGACCGGGGATTCTTTCCCCTGAAGTCGGGCAGCATCACCACTCTCGTCCGCAACGACACCCACTTCAGCCACCAGGTCGTCACCCTGAACGAGACCGAGCACCTGCGCTGACCCGCTTCACTCGATTCGGCTGTAGACAATCCGCTCTTCGGGTACGTCGTCGTCGGGGTAGTGCCAGGTGCCCGCGTACTCGGAGTTGTCGTCGTTGAAGCTGGCCTCGAAGAACGTGTCCGAGGCCTTGTCACTCAGGCTGACGCGGAGATTCTGCCCGTCCAGCACCCATTCGTAGGTGGAGTCGTCGCCCATGGTGTCCATGTAGTGGGCCCGCAGTACGTCGGTGTCCGGATCGTGGGTGATGTGCTGGATGACCTTCATTTCGGTGCCGTTGACAACAAAATCGACGTTCATGACCAGAAGAAGACCGTCGCGCAGAGACTTGTATTCGGCCCTGCCGTCGATTCCCGGTCCGTTGACTCGCCACTGTCCGCTCATGCGCTCGGTCAACTCGACGAGCTTGGGGTTCGGTAGCGCGGAATGGGCGCGCTGGTAGGAGTTGATCGTGACCCCCGAGTCGCTGACCTGGCTGTCGGTGAGCCGGAAGTTGATCAGCCCAGCCGTGTCGGCGAACATCCGCTTCCCGCCACCAAGCAGGACCGGGAAGATCAGCAATCGATACTCGTCAACAAGATCATGCTGGTGCAGGAACCGCACCAACTCCCCGCTGCCGAACACCACGATCTCGCCGTCGCCACCGCCCCGAAGCCTTTCGACCTCGGCCCGCAGGTCCGGCCCGAGCCGTACTGTGTTGTTCCAGGACGGATCGGTCAGCGTCTGCGACACCAGATACTTGGGGATCCGGTTCATCGCGGCGATCGCCGGGTCGGTAGCGTCGGTCTGTTCCCAGTCCACGACGAAGTTCTCATACGTACGGCGGCCCAGTAGAAGGCCGGCCGCCTTGCTGGTCGCGTTTCCCATGAACGTGGCCACGGTCTCGTCCATGAACGGCTGGACCCAGCCACCGTGGGCGAAGTCGCCGTCGGCATCCTCGTCCGCCCGCAGCGGCGCCTGGACGATTCCGTCCAAGGAGATGAAGTTGATCACGACGACGCGGCTCATGGCTGAGTCCTTCGAACGGCGGTCAGGAGATAGGTGGCCGGGATACAACCGGCGCCGTCACCAAGACCGGGGTACATGTCCGCTTCGGCGAACTCCTGCAACGACCGAACCGTCAAGCCGGCCGCCAGTACGGCGCTGACAACGCTGCCGATGCTCCAGACAAAGCTCCGGTGCGGAAGATCCGGAACGCCTAGACTCCTGGTGATCTCCGGCGCCTTGAGCGGATCGACGTACCCGTCGCGACCCGAATTGAAGTAGTCGCCGCTGACACTCAGCTGGCCCTGATCCGCGACGGTCAGCACCTCCCACAACGGATGATGCTCACTGATGACCAGCACCCCGCCGGGATTGAGCCGTTGGGCGACCAGCCGTGCCCAAGCGTCGATGTCCGGTGCCCAGCACAAGCCGCCCCAGGAGATGAACACCAGGTCGAACCCGGTCACATCCGGGTCCAGGTTCATCATGTCCTGCTCTTGAAAGTCCACGGCCAAGCCCAATGCTTCGGCTTTCGCCCTTCCCGTGGCCAGATGGCTCGGTGCGAGGTCGACAGCAGTGACGTGTGCCCCCAGTTGAGCGAACGTCAGCGCCTCGTCGCCCACTGAGCACGCCAACTGCAGGACCCGGCGTCCGCGAACATCGCCGACCGCGGCCCACTCATGCTCGTTGAGCACCCTCGCGCCGGACCGCAAGGACTCGACCGACTCCCCTGAGCGGTACGGCGCCAAGGCCTCCCAGTACCGCTGGTTGTCAACCACGACGCTCGTCTGCTCCGACATGGCCGAGACGATACGACCAACCCTCCGCCGGCGCATCGCGATTCCACCGGCCCGAGACGACAAACCCGGGCGAGGAACCTGCCGCTGACCTGGGGGTTCAGGCGGAGCGGCCGGTCGGACCTGCCGTCGTCTCCTCGCCCAGCAACTGCCCTGTCATCCGTCTGAGCGCGACCTCGAGTTCGTGCGGACCTGGCGACGGTCGTACGTCGGGATCCTGCAACTGATCGAGCAACCAGCCTTTGAGCTCGACCACGAACAGTTCCCATTGCACGACCGCCGGCTCGGTGACATCCCAGCCGCTGGCATCACCAGTGAGGTAGCCCGCATCCTTGGTCTGCTGGAAGGCCGGCAGCAGCACGCTGGCCGGAACGCGAGTCCCTTCCGCGATCGAGTCGAGGTCCGCGGGCAACCCGTGGCGCCGGCGCAGCAACACTTGTGCGACGCACCAGGTCTCGGCCCCATCGAGCGCCGTACCGGAAGCGATCCGGATGGCGGGGAGGGCGCGCCGGCCCTCTCGCTGCATGAGCCGCGCGACGAGCGTTTCCAGGGCGCGATCCGAATCGGCGTTCTCAGCCATCGCAAATCCGTCACCCAGGTCGGTAGCACCCGCCCGAGCGGCATCGCGCAACGGGACCTGCGGCAGGAACAAGGCCAGCAGGAATGCGACGATGCCGACCGGTGCGGCGTACAAGAAGACCGAGTGCAGCACGTCGGAATAGGCACTGACGACCGGAGCGATCAGGTCAGCGGACTGACTGTGCAATCGCTCGGGAGAGGAGACGTCGTCAGGAGACAGGCCGGGTGAGGCGGCGATCGCGGCGGGCAGTTTGTCCTCGAGGTGAGCGGAGTAGATCGCGCCAAAGATCGCGGCGCCGAATGAACTGCCCAAGGCGCGGAAGAAGGTCACCCCTGACGTTGCGACGCCGAGATCCCTGTAGTCGCAGGTGTTCTGGACGATGATCACGAGAATCTGCATGCACAGGCCGATCCCGACACCGAGTACCAACATGAACAACGAGATCGTGAGGAAGCCGGTGTGCTCATCCATCGTCGACATCAGCCAGAGTCCTGCAGTCATCAGGAGCGAACCGACGATCGGAAATGTCTTGTAGTGACCAGTCCGTCCGACGACGACCCCGGCCAGGATCGAGGCGGACAACAGGCCGACCACCATCGGTAGGGTGCGCAGCCCGGACGACGTCGCCGACACACCTTGGACGTATTGGAGGTAGGTGGGCAGGAAGGTCAGGGCGCCGAGCATGGCGAAGCCCACCACGAAGCTGATCACCGAGGACAGGGAGAACACCGTGTTGGCGAACAGTCGCAGCGGAAGCATGGGCTCGGCCGCGCGACGCTCGACGTAGATGAATGCGAGGACACCAAGGACCGAGGCGACGAACAGACCGATGATGAATGGCGAGGTCCAGTCGTACTGCGTGCCGCCGAGACTCGTCGCGAGCGTCAGCCCACCGGCAGCCACCGAGATCGCCGCAATCCCGGAGTAGTCGATCACCGGTCTGTTGGGCGCGCGCACCGACGGCATGGTCCTGGCGGCGATCGCGATCACCAGGATGCCGATCGGCACGTTGACCAGGAAGCACCATCGCCACGACAGGTGGTCGGTGAACAAGCCACCGAGCAGCGGCCCGATCACGGTCGTCACTCCGAAGACAGCTCCGAGTGCACCTTGATACTTGCCTCGCTCCCGCAGTGGGACCACATCGGCGATCAACGCGGTGGCTGTCACCATCAGCCCACCTGCGCCAACTCCTTGCACTGCTCGCCAGCCCACCAACCACGCCATCGAGCCTGCGAGCGCGCACATCGCGGACGCGCCGACGAAGGTTGCGGCGCTGATCTGAAAGATCAGTTTGCGACCGAACAGGTCGCCGAACTTGCCGGCCAGGACGGTAGCGATCGTGTCGGTCAGCAGGTACGACGTGACCACCCATGACACATGCCCGCCACCGCCAAGATCGCCGACGATGGTCGGAAGCGCCGTGGACACGATGGTCTGGTCAAGCGCCGCCAGCAGCATCCCCAGCAGGATCGTGCCGAAGACAAGATTGATCTGACGGCGCCCCAACGGTGCCACAGATGGAGCCGACGGCATCACCTCTGTGGCCATGCGCCCCCCAAGCGGGCAATCAGTCAGTGCAGGAGCAACTCCACCAGCATCAACTCGCAGTATGCCGCCGACACCGGCTTCCGTCGAGAACCCGCTCTGAAGAGTGAGCCGACCGCCGTGGGGCAGACTGAGCCGGGTGAGCATGTTCAAGCGGCGGCGTCGACCGCCTGCCGGGCTGGTGGCTGAGGCGGCTCGGAATCCGGGTGGGTGGGTCTACGAGATCGATGGGGACTGGGTCGACGATCCGAACGGTTATGTGCCGCCAGAGGCGATTCGCGGGGGTTGGCGGGTCGACGAGGCCGGGCAGCTCACTGGTGAGTTCGTGTCCAACAAGGGCCATGGGCGCCCGCGGGACGACTTCGAGTTGCTCACCAAGCCAGATCATTGGCTCGACTGGCTGGGAGATCAGCCCGGCCGAGCGGTGCGCGACAGGATCGAGGAGTTGCTGGCGCAGCAGGTCGAAGGGGCCAAGGTCGAGTGGTTGAAGATCACCGAGGAGCCGAAGTTCCTCACAGGTGGCAAGCCGCTGGCGGATGATCCAGGCAAGGCGCAGGTGGTACGGACCGCTCTTGCCGTGCAGTTCGGCCTGTCGGTGGTCCGGCCGGATGGCCCGCGGGACGTCCTGACGGGCGTGTTCAGTCTGGCCGTGGCCAAGATGGACGAGCCGGCCCCGCATGAGCAGTCCTGGCTCGACCTGGGCGAATCCATCGACCAGATCGGCCCCCTCCTGGAGGAACGCCTCCTCTCCCTCGGCTGAAGCCGTCAGTCCAGGCCCGGGCTGCCCAAGAGCTGTGGATGGGGCGCCCACCGCGACACCGTCATCTGCGCGGCGTCCCGGACCCCCGCACTAGTACGGCGGCACTCGCACGAGCCGGCGCAACTGGTTCACCCGGCTGACCAAGCTCAGTCAGTGATCTGAACGGTCGACGGTGGACCTGCACGCATCGCTGCAGATCCAACTGTCAGCGCACGAGCCCGACGACCTGCCAGTCCTTGGCGCGATGCCGGTACTCCGTGCGCAGGCCGTCGCCTTCCGCGGCGGCGACCATGGCGTCGGGCGGATGGACGAAGGCGCGGAACGGGTTGCGCTGAAGCCGGCGTACGAGGTTCTCGGACCCGATGGCCGCCCTGACCACGACGTTGTCCGCGGGGTGGCTGTAGACGAGCAGCCGGCGCGCGTGGTTCGCCGCGACCGAGAGCAGGAGCTGGTAGTCCGGGTAACAGCACACCACCCGATGCAGGACGACCACGTCGGCCGGCTCGGCCAACTCCGGTTCGGTGGCGATGTCCCCGAAGCGCCGGGTGACCCGATCGCTCAGACCCGACCGCTCCAGGAGAGCCTTGGCTTCGACCTCGTAGCTGGTGGAGATCTCCAGGTTGGTTACCCGCGCCGCGCCCCGGCGAAGTAGCTCGACCTGCAGTTCCCCGACGCCGCCACCGATCTCCAGGACCGTGGCGCCCTCGAGCCCCCGCTCGCTGACGAAACCGGCCATCCGCGCCGCCGCCGGACTCAACCCACGCTTGGAGTACCGCCGGGCCACCCGCCGCGCGAACCGCGACGAGAACACAGCCTGATACCCCTTCGGATCACAGCAGTCATCCATGACCCAGTATCAGCACACCCGTCCTGTACATGTCGGCTAGAGAGGCACGCAACGACACTGGCGGCGCCTGAAGAGGGCAGAGTCCAGGACATCGCGCAGCGTTTAGGCCGCAGGTTCTGCCTTCGAGCGGTGGGCTGGCTGGCCGATCTCAGCCACTCCGCGGCGGACCCGCCCTGCGAGAACCCGCTTGCGTCACTTTCTTTTCAGGACGTTGAGTTGGCGGCCGCCGTGGACGAGCGGGTCGCCATACTGGCCGATCAGGGTGTAGCCGCGCTTCTCGAAACCATTGAGGATGTCGGCCGACGTGACCGGCTGCAGCGAGCCCCACCTCGGCACCACCGCCGACCCTGCACCTCGATCGCCCGACTACCAGTCAGCCATCAACAACCCCCGACCGCTCCCGGCGGGCCGATATCGGCCCGACCCCCGGCGGTGAGTGCGGTGCTGTGGCGCACTATCACCGGGAGCGAGGGGCCAGGCAGCTTACGGGCGTCTCGCACCACGACCCGCACCACGGGGTGTAGGAAGAAGAAGACCCCAGAGTCAGAAAGTGGCCTCTGACCTGGGGGTTCGGGTGGAGCCGCCTGTCGGAATCGAACCGACGACCTTCTCATTACGAGTGAGACGCTCTGCCGACTGAGCTAAGGCGGCGGGTGGCGCGGACGCCGAGGCAAGAGTGTAGCGGGAGGGTGGGGGTGATTCCGAATCGGATAGGGATCAGAGGCGGTCGAGAGGGGGTGGGGGCGTCCGGGCGGGGTGGGCGGTTAGTGGGTGGTGGCCGTCGGTAGCGGTGGAGGTCGGGGGTACGGCGGGCGGTCGGTAGCGGTGGAGGTCCGGGGGACGGCGGGGCGGTCGCGGTGGGGGTTGGGGTACGGCGGGCGGTTGGTGGAGGGGGCGGAACCTGTTGGAGGTTGGGTACGTCGGAAGGGGCAGGAAATGGCTCAGGAACAATTGCAACGGCAAATGCGTTGACGTGGTTGTGAGGGATGGGTCAGACTAATCCCCGCAAGGAACTACAGACCTAGGAGTGATCGTGTACCGAGAGTGGAACCCGAGGAAAGCCTGGCGGTTGGATGCCATGGCTTTGTCGGCGTGCCTGCAATCAGTGCACATCGATGCCTTCTACCACCAGCTCAGCGGGACCGAACTGAGCCCGAGTCCGGGCGGCCCACCTGTGTGATCTCCAGCGGGAGATCATCCCAGGAGCCGTCTGAGCCGGGCCACCGGCAGCAGGCGGCTCTTTTCTTTTGCCCGCATTTGACCACGTCGGTGCGCAATGGTTGCGGACCGGATTCCAAACCCGCGTCACGAGGGTTCGACTCCTTCCACCGATGCTTTTTCCGGTATTCACGGATATCGGCTCGAACAATTGACAACTGGACATTCATCGCATTTTCTCCCGGGTCACCGACGGCCCGGGAGACCTTCCCTGCGGCGCCGCCCGTGCGCCGGGGAAGACGCCCGAGACTGCCGGCCGCACGAGCCGGGTGGGCTCGGGCACCCGTCCCTGGGGCCGGAACGCCCCGGGGACGTCAGCCAGCTGTGGGCCAGTGGCTAGGCCACCTCATTTGGGATGAGGATGACGGGGGTTCGAGTCCCTCCAGCTGGACCAGGCGCCCGCAGGATGCTCTGCTACCGGCCGAGCGGGCGCCACGAACGTGCCCTGTGACGGAAATCCGCACCGCATCCGGCGCAGGGCGCTCAGCGCCCGTGGCTCAACCGGAGAGAGCACCTGCCTACGAAGCAGGAGCGTGCAGGTTCAAGTCCTGCCGGGCGTGCTGTGTCCGAGGCTGAAGCGGGCGAGGCGCCGGGATGTGGACCCGG
The DNA here is from genome assembly GCF_004331465.1 of Kribbella pittospori. Classification (GTDB taxonomy): domain Bacteria; phylum Actinomycetota; class Actinomycetes; order Propionibacteriales; family Kribbellaceae; genus Kribbella; species Kribbella pittospori. The sequence continues at coordinate 93,682 of NZ_SJKB01000007.1, read as the reverse complement.
AGGAAGCGGGTTCGAGCCCCGCCGGACACCCTCAGGTACGACGGTCAGCCGGGCGCAGTTGCCCCCGGACCGGTCGCCGTACGTGACAAAGCGCAGTACCTGCGGCTCTGGCCCAATTGGGAGAGGCGCCTGGCTTAGGACCAGGAGGTTCAGGGTTCGAGTCCCTGGGGCCGCACCACACGACCGACACCGAGATCACCCGACCTGACTGCGAGCTGTCGGGCACACTGGATGGGAGGAGGAACCACATGAGCGGTGTGATCGTGCTCAACGCCTCGTACGAGCAACTGCATGTCGTGTCGGTCCAGCACGCCATCCGGATGCTCGTCCGGGAGGTCGCCGTCGTCGAGGAAGCGCATGACGGCGCGAGCATCGGACCATTCCCCCTCCCCCGGGTACTGCGTCTCGTCCGGTACGTCGTGACGAAGTGGCGGTACGCGTCCGGCCGGCTGCAGTACACGCGGGCCGGCGTACTGAAGCGGGACAAGTACACCTGCGCGTACTGCGGTAAGCCCGGTGCCACGACCATGGACCACGTGGTTCCGCGGTCGCGTGGTGGACGCGGCGAGTGGCTGAACGCTGTCGCCGCACACTCGTCCTGCAACGAGAAGAAGGGCTCACGCACGCCCGAAGAGGCCGGTATGCCGCTGTTGTGGCAGCCGTGGATCCCTTCCCGTGCCGAGTTGGCGCTCTGACGCGACCACCCACCTGGGTGTCGCGCCGGAGCGTGATGCCAGGTGGGCGACGGTGACCCACCCTCGGTTCTGACCCGAGGTCCCGCAGGTTCGAGCCCTGCCCTGGCAGCTCTCAGGTGGAATAAGCCGAGCGTTGGCCTACCGGCAACCGTCTCGAAAACGGTCGATCCTTCACCGGATGTGTGGGTTCGAGTCCCACTTCCACCGCATGCACACGAACGAGGAGGGTGAGGAGATGAACGTGGAGTTTCCGGTGGAGCTGAGCGGGGCCAAGAGCTCCACGCTCATGTGGGCGCAGGAGCACGAAGTGGGTGCGCAGGCGCTGCAGCAGCTGCGGAACATCGCGGCCCTGCCGTGGGTGTACGGCGTCCGGGTGATGCCGGATGTGCACCTCGGCAAGGGCGCGACCGTCGGGTCGGTGATCGCGATGTACCAGGCGGTGTCGCCGGCCGCGGTCGGGGTCGACATCGGGTGCGGGATGGAAGGCGTCCTGACCTCGCTGACGGCCGCGGACCTGCCGGATGACCTGTCGGCGATCCGTTCGCGGATCGAGGCCGCCGTACCGGTTGGGTTCCGGGCGCATGAGGACCCGGTGAGCATCCGTCGGCTCGGGCTGGACCCGCGGGGATGGGAGCGACTGTGGGGGTCGTTCACCAGCCTGCACGACGGGGTGCAGGACCGGGAGTCGAAGGCGAAGAAGCAGATGGGTTCGCTGGGTGGCGGCAATCACTTCATCGAGGTGTGCCTCGACGACGAGGACCGCGTGTGGCTGATGCTGCACTCGGGTAGCCGCAACATCGGCAAGGAACTCGCCGAGCGGCACATGCGGATCGCGCGGGACCTGCCGCACAACGCGGACCTGCCTGACCGTGATCTCGCCGTGTTCCTGTCGGGTACGCCGGAGATGGAGGCGTACCGGCGGGACCTCACGTGGGCGCAGCGGTACGCGTCGGGCAACCGTGCGGTGATGCTGGCGCTGGTGATGCAGGCGGTGCGGGAGTCGTTCGAGCAGGAGGTGCGGTTCGAGCAGCCGATCTCGTGTCACCACAACTACGTGGCCGAGGAGAGCATCGACGGGCTCGACCTGCTCGTCACCCGCAAGGGTGCGATCCGGGCCGGGCGCGGAGACCTCGGGCTGATCCCGGGGTCGATGGGCACCGGGTCGTACGTCGTCCGCGGTCTCGGGTCGGAGCGGTCGTTCTACTCGGCCTCGCACGGGGCAGGCCGGCGGATGAGCCGCAACGAGGCGAAGCGCCGGTACACGGTCGACGACCTGGTCGCGCAGACCACGGGGGTCGAGTCCCGCAAGGACGCCGGAGTGATCGACGAGATCCCCGCGGCGTACAAGGACATCGAGTCGGTCATCGCGGCCCAGTCGGACCTGGTCGAGGTCGTAGCCCACCTCAAGCAGGTCATCTGCGTGAAGGGCTAGTAGTACGCCGCCCACCGTCGTCACGAGAGACGGCGGGCGGCGGGAGCGAGGGGGTCCGGCATGGGCATCGGCCGAGGCGGCGAGGGGTCCGTCGTGGCCTGCGGCCGTCGGGCTGCCTGCGGTAGGCCCGTCCGTCGTGGGTCTGCCTGCTGTGCGCCTCTTCCTTTGCACTAAGCGTACAAGTGCGGGGGTCGAGGACGTGGGAGTTATCCACAGGATGCGCCGCCCGCCGTCGGCAGGGGAGACGGCGGGCGGCGGGTGCGAGGGGTGAGGTCGCCTGTAGGGAGGGGCAGCGGTTTGCTAAACCGTCGACGGAGCCCGCTTCGTCCGCGAGTTCGAATCTCGCTCTCACCGCTGGGGCGGTCGGGATGGACCGGCCGCCCCTGCCAGCCCCGTTGGTCTAGAGGTCAGGACGTCCGGTTCTCATCCGGAAGATCACCGGTTCGAATCCGGTACGGGGTACATGGTTCTGCGCAGGTCCGGGGCGCCGGATTGCGTGGTTCTTCGGAAGCGGGGGACGGGTCCTGCCGTCTAGCGTCGGTCGCGGGGTGATGTGGCGATGGACAACAGGGCGCGGTTGCTGCGAGGACTTGCTGTTGACGAGAGACAGGTCAAGATCGGCGGCGTTCGTACGACGGTGCTGACGGCCGGTGACGGCCCGCCCTTGGTCTTGCTCCATGGGGGAATCGAGTGCGGAGGTGTCTACTGGGCGCCGGTGATCTCCCGGCTCGCGGAGAAGCATCGGCTCGTCGTTCCCGACGTACCAGGGCTGGGTGAGTCGGATCCGTTTGACCGATTCGATCTGGCGACCTTCGACGAGTGGTTGACGGGCTTGCTTCGGTTGACCTGTGACCAGTCACCAATACTGATCGCGCATTCCCAGCTGGGGACCCTTGCCGCGCGATTCGCGGTACACCACGGCGAACTGTTGCAGCGGTTGGTGCTCTACGGTGCGCCAGGCGTGGGGGCGTACCGGATGCCGATCGGGCTCCGGGTTGTGGCGATCAGGCTCGCGGTGCGACCTTCCGAGGAGAACATGGAGCGGTTCGCGCGCTGGGCCTTCGACGACCTCGACCGGGTACGGCGGCGAGACCCGGACTGGCTCGACGCGTTCACCGGCTACGCGCGGAGCCGTGCACTTGTGCCGCACGTCAAGCGGACGATGCGCCAACTGGTGGCCTCAGGCACCAAACAGGTCCGCGAGCGCAGCGACGTTCCGACGACGCTGCTCTGGGGCGCCCACGACCGGTTCGTACCGGTGGGGCTTGCCACGGCGGCGAGGGATCGGTTCGGCTGGCCGTTGCAGGTGATCGATGCGTCCGGACATGTCCCGCACATCGAGCAGCCGGCCGCCTTCACACAGGCGATCGAGGAGTTCACACGAACCCCGCACTGATCGCCATTCTGCGGAACGTGCCCGTGCCGGAGGCAAGTCTGGCCGGGATCGCGGCTGCTGGTGCGTTGGAACAAGTGTGGCGGTTGCCGCTGCCGCTCCCCAGGAACGTCGGGTGGCCGATCGTTGCGGCAGGTGCCGGCGTCATCGCGGGCTCACTCAAAGCAGCGGGGACCAACGAGCTCGCGACTCCCGAACGGCTGGTGACCGCCGGGCCGTACGCGTGGACTCGCAATCCGATGTACGTCGGATGGGGGCTGCTGCAGCTGGGGATCGGGGTGATCGCCGGCTCCGGGTGGGTGTTGGTGAGCATGCCGTTGGTCGGCGCGGTGGTGCACCGGGAGGTGCTGCGCGAGGAACGGCGGCTCGAGGAGAGGTTCGGGAACGAGTACCGGCGGTACTCGGTGAAGGTTGGACGCTACTTCCCCCAGCGTTGAACAGGAGCGCCGTCGTGGGAGGGGCGGGGCGGGCTGTAAACCCGTTGCCTTCGGGCTCAGCAGGTTCGAATCCTGCCTCCTGTACGGACCCCTGGCAAAGGTGCCTTGGGCAATCAACAGCAATACGAAAGAGAGGAGGACCGGCCATGGCCGACCTCAGGAACAGAAAGCGAGTGCCCGGCGGTAGGACCGGTGCTCCAGTGAAGCAGGGTCACGCGCTGCGCCGGGTGCAGCTTGCCTGTGGGCATGTGCAGCGTGATCGGATCGCGCACCGCGGCGATCACGTCTGGTGTGAAGCCGACTGCTCCGACTGGGTCCGCGTCGTCTCAGTCGAGGAGTAAGCGCTGCGGGTACGCCGCCAACGGGGGCGGCGTACCCGAATCCCTCTGGTGACGGATTCTCGCCCGGCTTTCCGAAGGCTGGGTTCCTGGTTCGACTCCGGGCAGGGGGACTCAGAGGAAGAGCTTGTCGGGGTTCAGAAGGTTGTTGGGATCGAAGACGGCTTTGACCTCGCGTTGCAGGCGCAAGCCCACCGACCCCAGTTCCTGCGCGAGCCACTGGCGTTTGAGTTTGCCGATGCCGTGTTCGCCGGTGATGGTGCCGCCGAGCGACAGGCCCAGTTCCATCACGGCGCCGAAGGCCTGCAGGGCACGGGCTTCGGCGTCGGGATCGTCGCGGTCGAAGACGACGGTGGGGTGCATGTTGCCGTCGCCGACGTGGCCGGGACAGCAGATCAGTACGTCGTACTTCGTGCCGATCTCGGCGATTCCGCGCAGCAATGCGACCAGCTTCGAGCGCGGTACGGCGACGTCGTCGATGAGCGTGACACCGAGAGGTTCAAGCGCCGAATTGACCAGGCGACGGGCTTCGAGAAGCATCCGGGACTCCTCGGCGTCCGACGCCTCGGCGACGTCGATGGCACCATGCTCGGTGCAGATCGCCGCGATGCGCGCCACATCATCAGCGGCACGCAGACCGCGGTCCGACTGCGCGATCAACATCGATCCGACGTCGGCGGGGAGTCCCATGTCGCGATAGTCCTGGATGGCCCGCAAGGTCGGACGATCCAGGAATTCGAGCAGGGACGGTCGAAGGCCGGAAGCCATGACAGCTGCCGCGGCCGCGATCCCCTCCTCGATCGACAGGAAGGTAGCCGCCGCGGTCAACGAGGCTTCGGGGGCAGGCCGGAGCGCGAGCGTTGCCTCGGTGACCACGCCCAACGTGCCTTCGGATCCGACGATCAACCGCGTCAGGTCGTACCCAGCGACGCCCTTCGCCGACCGCCGGCCGGTACGGACGACCTCGCCCGACGCCAGCACCACCTCCAGTCCACGCACGAAGTCCGACGTCACGCCGTACTTCACACAACACAGCCCACCGGCGTTGGTCGCGATGTTGCCACCCACCGTGGACATTTCCCACGACGACGGATCCGGCGGATAGAAGAGGTCCTTCTCGAGCACGGCCCGGGACAGATCGGCGTTCACGACACCCGGCTGCACCACCGCGACCTGGTCCTCGACCGAGACCTCCAGGATCTGGTTCATCCGAGCCGTCGACAGCAGCAGACAGCCGTCCAACGCGTTCGCCGCACCCGACAACCCTGTCCGGGCGCCCTGCGTCACCACAGGCACACCGAAGGACCCAGCAGCCTTCAGAACCTCCGAGACCTCAGCGGTCGACGACGGCCGTACGAGCAGCCGCGGCACTCCCGCCGTACAGAAGGTCGCGTGGTCATTGCGATGACTGTCCAGTACGTCGGGATCGTCGACAACCGCATTGTCGCCCAGCGACGAGCGCAACCGGGTGACGAGTGGATCGGCGGGCGTCATGCCTCATCCTGTTCGGCCAGCAGCCGCAGGATCAACTCCGCCCGCCGTACCCGTTCCCGCCCGAGTGCCTCCGCCGTACCGGTCAGATGCGCACCCACCGGGTAGATGTTCGGCGCATTCCGCAGTCCCATCTTCAGGTAGACCGGGGCCGCGACCCGGACGATCTCCGGTACGTCGTAGAACCGCACATGCCCACCCTGGTCGTCAGGCACCTCGATGTACATGTCGATCGGCACCGACGTCACCGACCGGATCTCCGCCAGCACCGGCACCGGCAGGTCGGTCGACACGTTCAGACTCGTCGCCCCCAGCCGCTCGTACAACCGAGCAGTCGGGGCATTGGGCAGCGGCATCAGCACCGACGTCTTCAGCACCAGGTCCGACGGCAACGATCCGTCGACCTTCAGCTCACCAAGGATCTCCAGTACGCCGATGTCCCCGACCAGCAGGCTCCGTACGCCGAGTTCGACCGCCCGGAACGCATCACAGAGCGACGCGGCAACCATCTCGTTGCCCCGCGCAACACCACCGACGGCAGCGGACACCTTGGCCTGACCACCGATGTCCCACGCACCGCGCGGACCGAGGAACAGACAGACCTCGACGCCGGCCGACGTACCGAGCGAGAGCATCTCCTCGATCTCGCCGTCGGTCAGCATCATCACGCCGCTGCCCTGCGAGACCCGGTCGATCCGCACACCGCGGGTCTTGGCTTCCTCCAGCACCGCGGTCATCACCCGCGGCCCTTCACACGAAGGGATTTCCACCTTGTACGGCGCGTCGTCCGGGAACGTCCGCGCGGACGCGCCGCCCGGGCGGAAACCACGATCAGCCAGCAGTGCGTGTGCCTCGCGAAGGTTCATGCGTCACTCCAGGGTCCGAGCCGGCCGGCCGCTGTCAGGTCTCGCGCCGGCCCGGTGATCTCCAGGTCGAAGCGGTCACTCACCTCGGTCAGCAGTGCCGGCGTCACCATCAACTCGTTCGGGGACAAGGTGTCCTTGATCCGGGCCAGCCGGAGTTCGGACCAGTCGCGCCGGCCGCACATCGTCGCGGCGGCGAGCACGGTGGCCTCGTCGTCTTCCATCACCATCGGCAGCCGGGAGCGGCGGGCTCCCCCGGCGCCGGACGTCAGGGCGTTGACGTAGCTGACCCGGAAATCCACCTGCTCCAGCAGACGTGCCGGGATGACATCCGCCAGGCCGAGACCGGACGCGTTCCCGTGCGACGCCGGGGTCAGGGAGTGCACGCTGATCGTCGCGATCGACGGCGACTCGAACTCGGGGATCCCGTGCACCCAGCACCGGCCGATCACGTTCGTGTCCATGCCGGCCCCGGACTTGTCCTTGCCCAGTTCATCGATCACCAGCACGTCCAGCTCGTCGAACGGCAACCGGCCGAGCAAGCCGCCCGCCCGCTGCAGCAACGCCTGCTCGGCCACACCAGCGATGCCGTCCGGCTCGAGCAGCTCGACCGCGGCGGTCTTCTCCCGCGCGTTCTCCAGGATCGCCAGCCCACCAAGGATCTTGCCCTGCGCAACGACCATGCGAGCGGCCGCCTCGATGTTCCCACCGAGTGACGGGATGCCGCCGGCGTGGAGGGAGGCCGCACCGACGTGGTTGCCGAGGCCGATCGCGAGGATTTTGGCGATCCCGCTCTCGATCGGGCCTCGGAAGTCGGTGTGCGGCTTGACCCGGTTCACCAGGAGTACGCCGTCCGCCTTGGCGGCAATCGCGTCGTGGTGGATGTCGGTGCCGTCGGGCAGCGTGCCGACGACCACTGTCTCCATGGTCGCCTCGATCGGGCAGCCGACCGACGCCTCAGTGATCCCCAAACCGTCCAGCATCTCGATCTGACCGGCCGCGGTCGCGCCGCCGTGCGATCCCATCGCGGGGATGACGAACGGCGCGGCGCCCACAGACTTCAGCCAGTCGACAGCCGCCTTGACCACGGGAACGAGGTCGTGGATGCCACGGCTGCCCGCGGTCACTGCGATCCGCGCGTCGGGTGCGATGCGGGATCGCAGGGGTTCGAGAGCTGCCTGCGCTTCGGCGTACGGATCTGCTGAGGTCGGGACATCCGAGAGCAACCGGCGAATCGGCGTAACTTGCGGGATCACGCCGTTGGGCCGAAGCCCCCGAACAGCCTCAAACGGTCCCCAGGACATCAGTGGCTCTGCCTGGCTACGGCCGAACCGGTGCGGCCGATGAGGAAGTCGAGGTCGCAGCCCTGGTCGGCCTGGGTCACGTGGTCGACGTACAGCCGTGCCCAACCGCGATCGGTCGGTGGCGCCGGCGGCTGCCAGTCAGCCCGTCGCTTCTCCAGTTCCTCCTCCGACACGTCCAGATGCAACCGCCGCGCCGGAACGTCCAGCTCGATCCAGTCACCGGTCCGCACCAACGCCAACGGCCCACCGACAGCCGCCTCCGGCGTGACGTGCAGTACGACGGTCCCGTACGCCGTACCGCTCATCCGCGCGTCCGAGATTCGCACCATGTCGTCGACACCGATCTCCGCGAGCTTGCGCGGGATCGTCATGTTGCCGACCTCAGGCATCCCCGGGTAGCCCCGCGGACCCGAGTTCTGCAGCACCAGCACGGTGTCCTCGTCGACGTCGAGATCCGGGTCCTCGACGGCCTTGTCATACTCCTCGATGCTGCTGAACACCAGCGCCTTGCCACGATGCTGCAACAACCGCTCGGACGCCGCCGACTGCTTGATCACGGCACCATCCGGTGCCAGATTCCCTTTCAGTACGGCGGTTCCCGCGCCACTGCCCAGCGGATCACCGACCGGTCGGATCACGGCTGTCGCCGGCTGACCCTCCTGACCACTCCAGTCGGTCCGCTCCGCGTTGGCGACGTTCTCGCCCATGGTCTTGCCGGTCACGGTGATCGCGTCGGCCTTGATCAGCGGCAGGATCTCCTTCATCACCGCGGGCAGGCCGCCGGCGTAGTAGAAGTCCTCCATCAGGTACTTGCCGGACGGCTGCAGATCGACGAGCCACGGTACGCCGCGAGCCCACTCGTCCATGTCGTCCAGCGTCAGGTCGACGCCGACCCGGCCGGCGATCGCCAGCAGGTGGATGACCGCGTTGGTAGAGCCGCCGATCGCCGCGTTCGCCCGGACCGCGTTCGCGAAGGCGTCGCGGGTCAGGATGTCGCTCGGCTTGAGATCCTCCTCGACCATCTTCACGATCCGCTGACCGGCCTGCTGCGCGATCGAGTACCGCCGCGAGTCGACCGCTGGGATCGCCGCGGAACCGGTCAGCTGCAATCCGAGCGCCTCGGCCATGCAGGCCATCGTGGACGCCGTACCCATGGTCATGCAGTGACCGTTGCTGCGGGACATGCCGGACTCGGCCGCCGCGTAGTCGGACTCGGTCATCCGGCCGGCGTTGCGGTCCTGCGTGAACCGCCACACCGCCGTACCCGAGCCGATGTCGCAGCCGCGGAATTTACCGTTCAACATGGGACCGCCGGTCACCACCAGCGTGGGCAGGTCGACGCTCGCGGCGCCCATGATCGAGCCCGGCGTGGTCTTGTCGCAGCCGGTCAGCAGGATGGCCCCGTCGATCGGGTTGCCGCGCAGCGACTCCTCGACGTCCATGCTGAGTAGGTTCCGGAACAGCATGGCGGTCGGCCGGAGCATGGTCTCGCCGAGTGACATCACCGGGAACTCGAGCGGGAACCCGCCGGCCTGCCAGACGCCGCGCTTGACCGAGTCGGCCAGCCGGCGCAGGTGCGCGTTGCACGGGGTGAGCTCGGACCAGGTGTTGCAGATGCCGATCACCGGGCGGCCGTCGAACACCTCGTCGGAGAAGCCCTGCGCACGCATCCACGAGCGGTGGATGAACCCGTTGCGGTCCTTCTCACCGAACCAGTGGTCGAAACTCCGCCGTCCGATCGGCGCGTCCGGCCGGTCGGGTACGCCGGCCGTCCCGGTCTTCTCTTGCGTCGGATCACCGCTGTCCGGCGGAATGGCGGCATCGCGCGGGTCGCTGGTCGGCGGCAGATCGGTCATCGAGACACCTCACCTGTAGTCACGGTCCCGTTCACCCGGCGGCTGATGCCGCTCGGGTTCGCATCCTTCAGTACGTCGGGCAGCACCGCATCCGGCGTGTCCTGGTAGGCAACCGGTCGCTGGAACCGGCGGGCCGCGGTCACGCCGACGCTGGTGTGGATCGAGCCGACGGTCGACGGGAACGGACCGCCGTGATGCTGAGCCCAGGACACGGCGACGCCGGTCGGCCAGCCGTTCCACAGCACCCGCCCGGCCCTTGCCGTCAGCAACGGCAGCAGCTCCGCGGCCAATTCGGTGTCAGAGCCCTCCGCGTGCAGCGTCGCGGTCAGATTGCCTTCAAAGGCCTCGACAGCAGCGCGGAGCTCCTCCAGACCGTTGTACTCGACAACGATCGAGACCGGCCCGAAGCACTCCTCGAGAATCTCGTCACGCCGTGCGAGCAGCTCGGGGACGGTTGTCTGCAGCAACGTCGCACTACCGGACGCCAAGACCCGGATGCCGTCGACCTTCTGCAGGCGGTCGCGGCCTGAGCCGAAACCGTCCTTGATGCGGTCGTTCAGCATCGGCGCCTCGGCGACTCCGCCGACCACTGCCGCCAGCTGCTCCTGCAGACCGTGGGCGGCCGGCAGGAAGAGCAGACCCGGCTTGGTGCAGAACTGTCCGACGCCGAGGGTGAACGAGCCGACGTACCCGGTCGCGATATCCTTGCCCCGGGCATCGATCGCGGCCTGGGTGACGAAGACCGGGTTCAGGCTGCCGAGCTCGCCGTAGAACGGGATCGGCTCCGGCCGGGTGACGGCGATCTCGTGCAGCGCCTTGCCGGCCGGGACCGAACCGGTGAACCCGGCCGCGGTGATCCGCGGGTCCTTGAGCGCGGTCACGCCGACGTCGAAGCCCTGGATCAGGCCGAACGATCCAGCCGGTGCACCGGCCGAAGCCAGCGCCGCGATCATCACCTCGGCGGTGCGCGCGGACAGCTCGGGATGACCAGGGTGCGCCTTGACGATCACCGGACACCCAGCAGCCAGCGCGGACGCGGTGTCACCACCGCAGACGCTGAAGGCGAACGGGAAGTTGCTAGCGGCGAACACCAGCACCGGCCCGAGCGGGACCAGGACGCGGCGCAGATCCGGCCGCGGTACCGGCTTCGCCTGCGCGTCCGCCGTGTCGATGATGACCTCGAGCAGCGAGCCCTCTTCCAGCACCTCGGCGAACATCCGCAGCTGGCCGGTACTCCGCGCGACCTCGCCACGCAGCCGCGCCTCCGGCAGCGACGTCTCCCGCATCGCGATCGGCACGAGCTCGTCCGCGGCGCCGTCCAGCGCATCCGCAACCGTGCGGATCCACCCGGCCCGGACGGCAGGCTCCGAGGTGCCGAATGCCGGCGCGGCGACCGCCGCAGCGGCAAGCGCCTGCTCGAGCTCGACGGGGGTGGTGTCCGGGATCATCGCTTCTCCTCCAGGTTCTCGGTCGCCAGGAACGCGAACGGTTCCCGGCCGACGGCCACCGTATTGGTCAGCGTGCCGACCTCGGCGATCGTGATCGTGATGACGTCACCCTCGGCCAGCGCGAAGTCCAGCTCGGGCACGATCCCGGTACCGGTCGCCAGGATCACGCCGTCCGGGAAGTCGTTCGGCACGAACAGTACGTCGATCAGGTCCTGCAGCTCCCGCACCAGCTTCGCGGTGGACGTCGTACCCGCGAACACCTCGTCGCCGGCGCGCTCGATGACGAGGTCGATGCTCAGGTCCTTCGGGTCCGCGACCTCCCAGGCGGGCCGAATGCCGGCCGCCAGCGAGCAGCCGCCCGCGAACAGCTTGGCTTGCGGTACGTACAGCGGGTTCACGCCCTCGATCGACCGCGAGCTCATGTCGTTGCAGACCGTGAAGCCGACGATCTCACCGTGGCTGTTGGCAACGACCGCGAGCTCAGGCTCGGGTACGTCGTGCCCCGAGTCGGCCCGGATTCCGACCGGCTCCCCGTCGGCGACCACGCGCCAGGCCGGGGCCTTCTGGAAGAGCTCGGGCCGACCAGCCGTGTAGACCTTGTCGTACACGGACTGCTCGGTGCTCTCCTCCATCCGGGCGCCGCGCGATCGCTCATACGTCACGCCCGCGCACCAGACCTCACCCCGCCCGTCGAGCGGCGGCAGGAACTTCAAGCCGTCGACCGGGGCCGGCTCCCCGAGCTTGGCGACAGCTGTCTTCAGCTCGTCGAGCGGGAGCCACAGCAGCTCCGCGAAACTGCCGACGCCTTCGACCGGCGCCACGGTGTCATCGGTACGCACACCGACAACGGGCCGACCGTCCGGGGACTGGTAACGGACCAAATGCATAGAGCTGCCTTTCACATCGAGGTGCCGAGGAGACCGCGGGTGATCTGGAAGCCGACGTTGCCTGACGCAACCGCCTTGGGAACGAACTGCCGGCTCGCCACCGAAGCGATGGTGTCCAGACCGATCCGGGCCTGGTCCGCAGCGTTGCCGGTGGCCACCGCGTCGAGGTCGTCGCCGTACTTCGCCACCGTCTCCGGATCGTTGCTGAACTCAACGACCGGGACGAAGCGCTGCGCGGACAAGGTGCCGCCGGCAACGTGCGCGAGGATCTGCTGAACGCCGGACGCACCGAAGCCCGTCGCTGTCTCCATCCAGTCCGTGCCAGGCATCCGCATCACGTGCCACCCCGGCGCCACGAACCGCTGCCCATGCGCGATCGTCGGGCCGAGGGCCGTGTCGGAGCCGAACGCCGTACGACGGAAGCCGTCGTGCGCGACCAGTCCACCTCGGGACGAGAGGACAACGGATCCACCGGAACCGACGATCTCCCGGCCGACCAACGCCAGCGCCTCAGCGGTCTCGTCGGTCAACGGACCGCGAGCCTCCAGCCCGATGGTGAGCTCGCCGAGGGTCCCGGCGTGCTCGATCGGGCTGCTCAGATCGAAGCTGCCGAACCAGTCCTTCACTCGCGCGCCGACCGCGTCGAGGCCGCCGTCGGCCTGGATGCTGGCCCAGCCGAAGCGGGACGGATCCGCGCCGGCCTCGACAAGGCGCGACCGGAAGTAGTCGTTGTGGGTCTTCTCGCAGCCGTGCTCGAGCAGGAGCGCCATCCGCGTGTTGGGGTGGAGAAGATAGCCGAGCATCGTCCGGGCGAACGTCTCCTCGGAGGCGCCACCGCTGCTGCCGCAGCCCTCGGTGTGCGGCAGCGCGACCATCCGCGTGACCGCGTCACCGGCCCACTTCTCCAGCTCTCCTTGCGCCGCGAGCCGCAGCGCGATCTGCCCCGAGCACAGGCTGGTCGGCAGGATCAGCCCAACAGCCTCCGGCACCAGCCGGTCATCAACCTGCAACAGCCGTACGGCGGTCCGGTCGTTGGTGCCAAGACCGGTCATCGGGAGACCGTCCAGCGGAGCGTCGCGGTCCTCGGCCGGGAGGTCGATCAGCTTGCGGCTCATCCGGCCGTCGGTGGTGATCGAAATACCCTCGCGCGGCCCGCTCTGCTTCCAGTTGCGCCAGATCGAGACCTGGCTGTGGCCGGCCCGCTCCCCCGCGCTCGGCTCACCGGACGCGACCCGGACCGTGAGGTCAAAGGTGTCCGCGGTCAGCTCGGCCATCGACGTACCGGTGAGGTAGCGGCCCGCGTCCACGTCCATCTCGGCGTGCAGGCGCTCGTACCGGTCGTGGGTGGTGACGAACTTCAGCGTCGGCACGAACGGGAAGTTCGTGATCGAGCCGTTCCCGGTGGTGAAGAAGATCAGGTTGCAGCCGCTGCCGATCTGGCCGGCGACCGACTCGAGGTCGTTGCCGGGACTGTCCATGAAGATGTAGCCGTTGCCGGGCAGCGGTTCGCCGTAGTCGATCACGTGGTCCAGCCGCACCTCGCGCGGCAGCTTCCGCGCGGCGCCGATCGACTTCAGGACGATGTTGTAGAGGCCGCGGTACACGTTGCCGCCCGATGGGTTGCCCTCCGCGGTGTGACCGTGCCAGCCGACGCGTTCCTTGAACGAGCGGATGGTGGCGAGGAACCGCTGCGCGGTCGCGAGGTCGCGGACGTTCTTCAGTACATAGGGTTCCGCGCCGATCAGCTCGTCGGTCTCCGCGAGTACGGCGGCGCCACCGTGCTTGATCACCTCCGCACCGACCAGACCGGCCAGCGGGTTGGCGGAGATGCCCGAGAACGCGTCGGATCCGCCGCACTGCAAGGCGATCTTGAGGTCGGCGAGCGGGACCTTCACTCGAGTCTGATTGTCGACAATCGGCAACCACGGCTCGACGAGTGCGCCGGCTTCCGTGAGATCGTGCTCGAACCCTGCCCGGCGGGTGAAGTACGCGAACGGGACCTTGATCGACGGGTAGCCGTGCTCCGCCATGAAATCCTTGATCGCCTGGCCGGACACCACGTCGTCCTCGGTGTCGACGATCAGTACGGCGCCGACGTTCGGATTCAGGGTGAAGCCGGCCAGCGTCGCGAGCAGGAAGTGCAGGTTGTTCGGGACCTCGTCCTCGCCGCCCTCGGTGTGAGCCACCGGTACGACGCCATCCCCGGCAGCCGCGCCGTCGAAGCGGCGGGCGAGCTCGGTGACGAACCCACTGTTGCGGGAACTGGTCGCCATCAGGACGACGTGGTTGCGGGTGCCGGCCGGGCCCTGCTCGCGGGGGTAGCCGAGGAACGTTCCGGGCTGCTCGACGCTGGTCACCTGCGCGCCGAAGTTCAGCGCGGACTCGTCCAGCTCGTACGGGTCGAGCGGCTCATTGGTGGCCGAAGCCTCGTCCGGAAGGCCCTCGACTCCGCGGGCGGTGACTGCCGCGAGGCTGGTCGGCGTACACACATAGTCGCCGGGGACCAGGTCGCGGGACGCGCGGGCGAACGGGGTGTTCCAGGACGTGAGCGCGCCGCCGGGAGCGACCGGGGTGACTACGAAGCGATGCCCCTCGAGCACGGTGTGTGGCAGCGTGACCACAGCGCCGCCGAGCTCGATCTCCGTCCCGGCGTCGAGCCGGCGGGAGGCGATTGCAACGTTGTCCCCTGGCTCGGGCAGGACCCCAACCTGTTCGAACCTCACCATTCGTTTTCTGCCTTCCCGTAGCTAGCCCGGGGTCGAATCGTGCATGATGCATGATTACAGTGCCACCCTGCCGAAGACGACCGGCCGGGTCAAGACCGCGACCAGGATCCGGAGAGAGCCGATGACGGAACCCACCCTCGGGACCGTGGCGCCGCAGGACCGGCGGCTGCTCCGGCGGCAGATGCTCGCCGACGACGTGTACGAGGCGATCAAGACGATGCTGATGGACCACGTCATCCGGCCCGGCGCCCGGATCTCGATCGACGGGCTGGCGCGGGAGTTCCAGGTGTCGTCGACGCCGGTGCGGGAGGCGCTGGCCCGGCTCGAGTCGGAGGGGCTGGCGGTCAAGGAGCCGCTCAAGGGGTATCGCGCGACGCCGCTGCTCACGCTGGAGGAGTTCGACGACCTGTACCGGTTCCGGCTACTGCTGGAGCCGTGGGCGGCCCGGCGGGCGGCCGAACTGATCGACGACCACGGCCGCGACCGGCTGCGAACCGAACTGGCGAACGCGGTCGAACCGACGTCGGTCGACTACGCCGGCTACAAGTCGCTGACCGCGCACGACAACCGCTTCCACTCGCTGATCGCGGGGCTGTCCGGCAGCGAGCAGGTCCGGCTCGCGTTCGAGCGCACCCACTGCCACCTGCACATCTTCCGCCTCCACTACGACCGGGACATCGGCCCCGAGGTCCTCACCGAACACCGCACGCTGGTCGACGCCATCACCTCCGGCAACTCCACCGCCGCCGAATCCGCCATGACTCAACACATCGAGAACTCGATGACACTGCGGTTGCGCAAGATCTACGAGTGACCCGCCGTCCCTTCCCCCTGGCGGATCAGGTCCCACCCGAGCTGTCGTCGTACATCCTCGACTTCCACTGGGACCTCTCGCTTCTCCACCAGCTGGAACTGCCGACCCGTCGCGTTCCGCTCGGTGAGCTCGCCGGGCATCTCGATCTGCCGTTCTGGGCGTATGACGGCCGGCCGTTCCAGGTCACTCCGCACCAGGTCGCGGCCGATCCAGTGGTCTATCGGGCGCAGTACGACCGGACGATGGCGGCCGACCTGAGCCACCCGCTGGACACCGTACGCCGACCGGACGGACGGGTGACGATCCTCGATGGGATCCACCGGTTGTTGCGGGCCGAGCTCGAGGGGCGGACGGCGGTCGACGTACGTGTTCTGCCGTGGGATTTGCTGGATCGGATCTCGGTTCGAGACTGAGGGTTTGGGGTGGTGGGGTTAGGGCACGACGGGGAGATGGATGCTGTGGAACTCCCTGCTCCGCGGCCTGTTCTGTGGCCGTTGCGGCCCACGGAGTCGGCGCAGGTGTCGACGTCGCCCGACGGCGGGCAAACCGTCGTCACGATCCGGCACGCGCCGCTCGACCAGGTGACACCGGAGATGCTCGCCTGGTGGTACGGCCACGTCCCGGGGACGATGCGGTACGCCGGTGCCACCTGGCCGCGGTACCTCGTCTGGCACCCGCTGGACCACATCTCGTACGAGCTGACCACCCCTGGGCACGTGGTCGCACCCGGCGCGCGGCTGCATATCAAGGAGGCATTGGGCCGCGACCCCGAGAAGCTGATCGATCTCCAGGTCGCGGTCGAAACAGTCGACCAGCAGGTTGCGATCATCTCCAAACGCGTCCTCGGTACGTCGATCGTCCGGTTAGAGAACGAGTTCGAGCCGTACCACGGCGGCAGTCGCTACACGACTCGGTTGACGCTGGGCGACAGCACGCTGCTGGGGTCTTTGGTCTTCAACAGCGTGGCGCACAACCGCGCGTTTCCGGCTCCGAAGCTCGCGGCCTGGATCCGTCACCACATCGAGGAGATCGGCAATCTGGAGAACTTCCTTCCCGACCTGGTCCGCCACCGCGCGGATCACGAACCCTGAGGGAAGGTCCCCCACGCGTGCTCCCGCGGTTTGCGTGCTCTCGCACAGGCTGTTCCTCGGGCGCACGGGTTGGACGAGTCCTCGCGCTCGCATGTTGTCGAGAAACTCCAGTCCCCCGGGCTGATTACTCCACCGGGGCGCCGCCGTACGAGATCTCGTTGCCCTCTGGGTCGAAGTAGGTGACGTGGCGGACGCCGTTCTCGTAGGTCTCGCGTTTGGCGGGTTCGATGCCGCGCTCGGAGATTGCCTGGATGCGGGCTTCGAAGTCCTCGACGAAGAGGGTGTGCTGAGCGTGGCCGGCGTGCTCGGGGACGACCTCGATGTAGAGGTACTGGTGTTCGCCGACCTCCCAGACCGCCTCGATGTCGTTCGGCAGGAAGCTCGGTGGCGCCCCCAGCAGCTTCGTGTACCAGTCGACCGCGGCCGCGTAGTCACTGACCGAGATCCCGGCGAACAAGTCCAGAGCCATACCGGATCCTACAAATAGGGTGGGGGTATGAAGGTGAATCGACTGGATCACCTGGTCCTGACGGTGGCCGATCTGGATGTGACGGTGGACTTCTACCGGCGCGTGCTGGGGATGGAACCGATCACGTTCAAAGGCGGGCGGCGGGCACTCGGCTTCGGAACGAGCAAGATCAACCTGCATCAGGTCGGACACGAGTTCGAGCCCAAGGCGCAGCATCCGGGGTCCGGCACCGCCGATCTGTGTTTCATCGTGGACGACCCGATCGAGCAGGTACACGCGGAGCTGATCGCTCACGGCGTCGAGGTTGAGGAAGGCCCGGTCGAGCGTACGGGTGCGACCGGCCCGATCTTGAGCGTCTATCTACGCGACCCCGACCAGAACCTGATCGAACTCAGCAACTACCTCTAGGCAGGGGCATCCGTGCGCCCGGCGACATCAAAGCCCCTCTGGCAACACGCCAGGTGATGGACCGAGACCCGTTGCCCGCGCACCACGAAGCGTCGACTGATCAGACGGGATCGGTGAACGAGATCGGCTTGCCGGTGGCGCGGGCGTATGCGATCTCCCGGCTCGTGGACTCGCCGATATACCCGCCGGGGTTGACGACCAGAACGCGGTCAGCCAGGTCGATCTTGCGCAGGTGGAGGGCGCCCAACGCGGTCTTCTGCTCGTTGGTGATCACCTCGTTTGCTTCGTGATCCTCGGCGCGCCGGAAGACGCCTGGCGCGACGACGATGACGCCTGCAAAGGTCAAGTCGCGGTTCGCCGCGCGCATCTCGTCCACGAACCGGGTGGAGCCGCAGATGCACACAATCTCAGGTCGGTCAGGCACAGCTCTGTCCTTCGGATCGAACGGGTAACCGTCAGTGCGCGCGTTGACGTCACGGACAGCAACACGAGCCAACAGGCTACGCGGCGAGATGGACACGTCCGCACTGTCGCAGGCGGGAGGCGTGGTCCATGCCGTGAGACGGCACTCGATGGCGAAAACTGGGGTGCGCCCGGCTCACCAAGTCCTTTCAGCAACACGGCCTAGGCCCGGGAGCGGGTCGCGCCCGTGTGTGAGTTCGTCGACCGGTGACGCTGTCCGAAGGGCTCGCTGTGCGCACCTGCAGAGTTGCGGCGCGGCCCGCGGGGCTTCCCATCCGTGTGCTCGGTGGAAGGAGCTGCCGCGGCAGCACACGGGGGCTCGCCCACCCGTGTGCTCCCGAAGGAGCTCCCCGCGAGAGAACAGTGGCGACGTGGGCGACAAGCCCACACACCGCCGGTGGCAGCCGGCAAGTCGGGCGATGAGCCCGCACACAGCGGCATCTTGGGCGATAAGGCCGCGAACCGCCGGCGGCAGCCGGCAGGAATCCACACCGCCCGGGCGGCAGCCGGCAAGCATCGCACCGGCGATGAGCCGGGGGTGGGTGGGAGCGCGCGAAGCGGTCGCGACGAAGGAGCCGCCGCGGGAGCACGCGTGGGGTCCCCAGGCGCGCGAAGCGGTCGCAGCGCAGGAGCGGGAGCACGCGGGGGGTCCCCCACCACACCTGGTGTTCCCGCACCACACCCGGTTAGACGGGAGCGTCTCCGTGGTCGGGGATCTCTAGTTGTACGCCGCCCTGTAGGGCCGACTGATGGGCGTAGATGCCGGGGAGGGTGTAGCGGGCAGCGACCCAGGCGTTCACCGGCGGGAGGGTCTTGTCGGCGACCGCGCGGACGAAGTCGTCGGCGAGGAAGTGGTGGGAGCCCTCGTGGCCGTTGTGCATGCCGTCGAACTCGGCGGGCAGCCGGCTGCGGTCGTGTACCGGCGACAGGCCGGAGCGGAATGCGTCGCGTAGTGCCGGGTCGACGTTCGCCAGGTCGGCGTCGTCCATCGAGCTGCTCGGCTTCGTCTCCATCAGTTGGCTGATGTCCTCGACGCCCTCCTTGGTCTGCCAGACCGTGGTGGTGGCGAGCTGCTCGAAGCTGCCCTCGGTGCCGAAGACCCGCAGCCGCGACTCACGGATGTGCGACGGATAGCCGACGCGGCGCATCTCGTTCGTCCGCATCACGCCGCCGTCGGCCAGCTTGAACAGGGCAGTCGCGTTGCTGAAGTCGTTGTCGAACTGGCTGACGTCTTTGTCGAAGACGCCGTCGCCGCGGTCGTCCTTCACACCGATGCAGGACACGTGCGTGGCGTGCTGGCCGGTCACCGAGAGAACGTTGCCGACGGCATGCGTCGGGTAGAGCATGGGCGGGAACGACGCGGTCTTCTTCCAGTCTTCGCCGCCGCTGTACTGGTACGCGGCGTAGAAGCCGAGGTCCATGTCGTGGACGTAGTCGCCTTCGCAGTAGAAGACGCGGCCGAACTCACCGTTGGCGAGCTTCTGCCGGCAGTACACCGACGAGGGGTAGTAGAAGCTGGTTTCGCCCATCATGTAGGTCAGGCCGGTCTCCTTCACCAGCTCGATGATGCGCGCGATCTGGTCCGCCTCGATCGCCATCGGCACGGTCGAGTAGACGTGCTTGCCGGCCTCGAGCGCGCGGATCGCCATCTCACCGTGCAGCCACCGCTGGGTGAAGATCGCGACCGCGTCCACGTCGGAGGCGAGCATCTCCTCGAACGACTGGTAGGTGATCGAGACACCCTGCTTGGCCGCCATCTCAGCGGTCCGTTCGGGCAGTACGTCGGTCAGTCGCACGTCGGACACGTCCGGGTGCGCGGACCACAGCCGCAGGAACGAAGGGGCGAACTGGCCGGCGCCGACCACACCGATGCTGAATCCCATGCGGATAGGCAATCACACATTTTTCTTCCACGGAAGAACAAATTCAGACGTTGGAATGTGTGATCCAGACCACGCGCCCTGCGGGAGGCGAGGAGGGTGCGGACGCTGGAATGCCTGATCCAGCCCACCCGCCCTGCGGGAGGCGAGGAGGGTGCGGACGCTGGAATGCCTGATCCAGCCCACCCACCCTGCGGGGACGCGAGGAGGGTGCGGACGCTCGAATGCCTGATCCGGACCACGCGCCCCGCGGGGATGCGGGGACGGTGCAGACGCTGGAATGTCTGATCCAGCCCACGCGCCCTGTGAAGAGGTGCGGACGTTGGAAGTGTGGTCCGGACCGCCAGGCCATCACAATGCGCAGGACCGCAGGTGAGGCGCGCTGCGGGGTGGCGAGATGGAACACATGTGATGGCCTGGCGGTCCGCTACCCCACCGGCTGCAGGAGGTGGGGTAGCGGTCCGCTATCCCACGCGGTGCAGGAGGTGGGGGTTGTCTGTGGTGATGCCGTTGACGGCTAGGGCGGCTGCCCGGACCAGGGTGTCCTGGTCCGGTACCGGCCAGGCGGTGACCTCCAGCCCCGTGGCCTGGAGCTCCGCCACACCGTCCGCGGTCAGGCCGGCGATCCCGCAGAGCGCCGCACCTGCCTCGGCCTCCTTCGTCAGCATGAGTACGTCGGAGATCGCGGGAGTACGCCCGAAGATCCGGCCGGTCGACGCGGTCGGCAACGCGCGCCGTACCGCGAGCAGGATCTCCGGATGGAACGACGTGACCATCGTCCGCGCCGCCAGCGACGGATCCGCCTGCAGCGACTCGACCAGCAGCGGTATGGCGTCCACCGCCTTCACCTCGGCCTGAAAGCGGACGCCGATCTCGGCGACCGTCTCGGCCCAGGTCGGCACCACTTCACCGAGACCGGCGTCGAGCGACCGCACCTCGTCGTACGACATCGCGGCGACCTCGCCGGACCCCGACGTCGTCCGGTCGACGGTGGCGTCGTGCATGATCACGAGCTCCCCGTCGGCCGTGACCCGCAGGTCCAGCTCGATCTCGTCGCAGCCGTCGACGACCGCGCGCCGGAAGGACCGCAGCGTGTTCTCGGGTTCGGTGCCGAGTGCGCCGCGGTGGCCGGTGATGATCACAGAACTTTCTCCTCGTAGAGTCGCTTGACCTCGTCGCCGATCGCCTCGAGCCGCTTGGCGACCGAGCCGAACACCTTCTTCACCGCTGTGTTGTCGGCGTAGATCTGCTGCAGCCCGGTGTAGATCGCGACGTTCGCGTTCCGGCCGTAGAGCCGGATGGCGTCCTGCTGCCGGGCGTTGGTGAGCTGCGCGATCGCGACGCCGAAGTTCGGCTGCTCGGCGATCAGCTTCTTCAGATCCGGGTTCTCCCGGGCCGCGTTCACCACCGGCAGGTAGCCGGTCTGTGTGGTCCAGAAGGCGGAGTTCTCCGGCAGGGCGAGGAAGGTCAGGAACGTCGCGGCGGCCTGCTTGCGCTCGGTGGAGATGTTGCGCATCATCCCGATGCCGCCTCCGCCGGTGGCCAGCCCGGACGCGACCTCGGATGGGATGAAGCCGGCGCCGACGGGAAACTTCGCCTTACTGGTCATGCTCTTCAGGCCACCGGTCGATTCCTGCATCATCGCGACCAGCCCGTTGGCGAAGTCGGTGCTCGGGCTGTGGGCCATGTAGGCCAGCTTGTCCACGTGCACCATCTGCCGCTGCCACTCGCCGGCCGCGACGGCACCGTCCTGGTCGATCGTGACGTCGAGGCCCTTGGAGTACGCGCCGCCGAACTGCCAGACGTTGCCCTGGAACTGCCAGTCGCCGTCGACCTTGGCGAGCGCGAGCGTACGCAGTGAGCGTCCGCCGGACTGCACCTTCGACAGCTCCGGTCCCCAGGACCGCAGCTCGCTCCAGGTCCGCGGCGCGCGATCCGGCAGGCCGGCCTTCGCGAAGGCGTCCTTGTTGTAGTAGAGGATCGGCGTACTGCGGGCGAACGGAACCGCCCAGCTCTGACCCTTCACGACGTACTCGCCGAAGAGCTTCTGCTGGAAGACGGCCGGGCCGAACCCGTCGGTGAAGTAACTGTTCAGCGGCTCCAGTGCGTCGTTCAGGAAGAACCGCTCCCAGGTCACGTCGGACAGGATGGCCAGGTCCGGTGCCTGCTTGGCGACCAGCGCCGCGGCGACCTTCTGGGCGACGTCGTCGTAGCTGCCCTGGAACTGCACCTCGACGAACACGTCCTGCTGGGAGTCGTTGAACTTGGCAACGAGCTTGTCGACCGCCTTGCCGTTCGCACCGCCGTACGACGTCCAGAACACGACCCGGACCCGGTTGCCGTACTTCGCCGGCACCGCGCCCGGCGGCTGCGAGTACTCCGCGTCGACCGACCGATAGCCGCAGCCCGCGAGGGTCGTACCGGCGGCAAGTCCCAAGAACATTCTGCGTCGCATCGTCATCCCTTCAACGCTCCTTGGGTGAGCCCGCCGACGATGTAGCGCTGCGCGATGAGGAAGATCACCAGCATCGGCGCCAGCATCATCAAGGTGCCGGCCATGATGGTGCCCCAGCTCGCCACGCCCTCTTCGGTCTTCAGGATCAGCAGGCCGATCGGCAGCGTCCGCATCGAGGCCGAGTTCGTCACGATCAGCGGCCAGACGAAGTTGTTCCACTCCTCCACCGCGGTGATCACCACGACCGTGACCAGCATCGGCCGCGACATCGGCAGTACGACGCGCCACAGGGTCCGCAGATGCCCGGCCCCGTCGACCGCGGCCGCATCCGTCACCTCGGTCGGCAGGGTGAGGAAGTGCTGGCGCATCAAGAACGTCGCGAACGCCGATCCGATGCCCGGGATGATCAGACCCGCATAGGTGTTGATCCATCCCAGCGTCGCCACCGTCAGGTAGTTCGGCAGCAGCGTCACGTGTCCCGGCACCATCATCGCGCCGAGCACCCCGAAGAACAGCACCTTCTTGAACGGGAACCGCAGGTACGCGAACGCGTACGCCGTCAGCACCGCGTTCGTCACCTTGAGCAGGGTGCCGAGCACCGTCGTGATCGTCGAGTTCAGGAAGAACCGGTCGAACGGCGCCGCTTCCCAGGCCAGCTTGAAGTTCTCCCAGGTGAAGTGGTCCGGCCACCACGACGGCGGCCACTGGTAGATCTCGGTCGGCTGCTTCACCGTCGTACTGATCAGCCAGTAGAGCGGGCCGAGGAACACGGCCGCCACCCCGACCAGTACGACGTACTGGATCGCACGTGCCTTCATCGGTAGTGCACCCGCCTCTCCATCACCCGGGCCTGGACGGTGGTGACGACCAGCAGGATGACGAACATGATGATCGACAGCGTCGCCGCGCGGCCCGCGTTGAACGCCTTGAAGCCTTCGTTGTAGATCGACCAGCTCAGCGTCGTGGTGGCATCACCAGGGCCACCACCGGTCATCACCGCGATCACGTCGAACGCCTGGAAGGTGCCGATCACCGTGGTGATCAGCAGGAAGAAGGTGATCGGGGCAAGCAACGGCAGCTTGATCGCCCAGAACCTCGTCCAGGTGCTCGCGCCGTCGATCGCGGCCGCCTCGTCCAGATCCTTCGGCAGACCCTGCAGGCCGGCCAGGTAGATCAGTGCGGCGAACCCGACGTTCTTCCACAGGTAGACGATGACGAGTCCCGGCAGCGCCCAGTCGGAGCTGTTCATCCAGTCCGGCGGCTCGGCACCGAGCGGTTCGATCAGTGCTCGCAGCAGGCCGTAGCCGGGGTCGAACATGAACGCCCAGATGGTGGCGACCGCGGCACCGGACAGCACGTGCGGCGCGAACGCCATCGTCCGGACCGCGCCCCGGCCCTTCAGCGGCAGGTTGAACAGGAACGCTAGCGCGAGGCCGATCACCAGGCTGCCGACCACGATCAGCCCGGTGAACACGAGCGTGATCCACAGCGTCTTGTGGAACGCCGGATCGCTCAGCGTACGGGCGTAGTTGGCCAGCCCAACGAACGTCGGCCGGGCCGCGATCATGTTCCAGTCGGTCAGGCTGAGGAACGCGTTGTAGATGATCGGCCAGTACGCGAAGACCGCGATCACGATCAGGTTCGGCGCCACCAGCAGCGCGAACAGGCCGTACTCGCGGCGGCGTCTGCGGCGGCGGTGGTTGTCGGCGTCGCCGGCCAGAACGCGTTCGTCCGGATGGGTCCGGACCGGCAGGTCCAGTGCGGTCACACCGGCCTCCTCGGGGTTGACGGGGCTAACAGTTCGATCAGTGCGGCGGCCAGGGAGGGCTCGGCCGCGAGGATGCCATGCGGTAGTGCGGTCCCGGGTCCGCCGGTCGTCTGTGCACCCGCTTCGCGGGCGATCAGGGCGCCGGCGGCGATGTCCCAGGGCTGAATGAGGTGCTCGTAATAGGCGTCCGCCGTACCGTCGGCGACCGAGCACAGGTCGAGGGCGGCCGATCCGCCGCGGCGCACATCCCGTACGGCGGGCAGCACGCGCAGCAGGTGGTCGGCCTGTTCGGCGCGACGCTCGGGAAGGTACGAGAAGCCGGTGCTCACCAGGGCCGACGCCAGTACGACGTCACGCGGCGGGCCGAGCGGGACCACGTCGCGCGGTGCACATTCGCGGAAGTCGTCGCGCCACGCGCCCTCGCCGCGGATCGCGGACCAGGTGATGCCCGTGCGCGGCTGGTGAACCACGCCGACCAGTGCGCCGGCCTCGTCCTCGACCGCGATGGAGACACACCAGTCGAGGCGGCCGTAGAGGTAGTTGACGGTCCCGTCCAGCGGGTCGATCACCCAGGTCAGACCGGTCTCCGAGGCCCGCGCGGCACCCTCCTCGCCGAGCAGGCCGTCACCGGGCCGCGCCGCGGTGAGGCCGTCGGTGATCAGCTTCTCGGAGGCGCGGTCCGCGGCGCTGACCGGGTCACTGGCCGAGGACTTGGTCTCGACACCGACGGCATCAATGGATAGACCTGGTTGGCGCGCCAGCAACTCCTCGCCGGCCGCAGCGGCCAGACCGACGGCCAGCGTCTGCAGCTCTGTGAGGGGCGGAGTGTTAAGCACGCCGTGAAATTATCATCGTTCTATGGTGACGTATAGAGAATCTATGTGATTTTCTCACGGACTTCACAACGATCAGGCAACTCAGTCGTCGACTTCCTCCCGCAGACGGACACCGGTGACGCCGTCGAGGTCGTCCAGGGCCAGCACCAGATTCTGCAACGGGGGCCGGCCGGTGAACCGCATCGACGCCCGTACCTGCGGCCGGCCGGCCTCCCGGTGCACGTCGGTTCCGAGCACCGAGGCCTCGAAACCCATCGACGTCGCGGTCGACAGGATCGCCCGCAGTACGCCGGAACCGTCCTCGTAGCGAACGGTCACGATGCGGCGGCGGTCCGGCGACGGCAGGAAGCGGCCGAGCCGGCCGAAGGGCCCGACCGCGACCAGATGCAGCAGGGTCGCGGCCACGGCCAGCACCGGCATCCCTGCGCCACAAGCCATTCCGATCGCGGCCGTCATCCAGATCGTCGCGGCGGTGGTCAGCCCGCGGACCACGTCGCGGCGCATGAAGATCACCCCGGCGCCGAGGAATCCGACGCCGGAGACGACCTGCGCCGCGATCCTCGACGGATCGAGGTTGACCTCGGTCCCCAGGACGGCGTCGAAGCCGAAGCCGGAGACCAGCGTGAACAGAGCAGCCCCGGTGCCGACCAGGGTGTGCGTGCGCATCCCCGCGCTCTTCTGCTGCAACTGCCGCTCGATGCCGATGACCATCGACAGCACGAACGCGACCAGCAGCAACACGAGCTCGGTCCAGGTGGTGGATGTTACGAGTTGCATGGTGCTTCCAGTTCCCTAACTACGCCGAGACCAGTCCTGCGGGGTCGTTCCCGGCGAGGTACGCCGCGACGGCTTCGGCGGCGATTGAGCCTGCGCGGAGGGCGGTTTGCTTGGTCGCACCGGCGAGGTGTGGCGTCATGACTACGTTCGGTGCCGTCAGTAGTCGTGCACCGGCCGGCACCGGCTCAACCGGGAACACATCGAAGGCGGCCGCACCGAGCTGACCGGACTCCAGCGCATCCACCGTCGCGTCGTAGTCGAGCAACCCACCACGCGCTGTGTTCACGAGTACGGCGCCTCGCGGCATCAGGGCAATCTGGTCGGCACCGATCATGCCGCGGGTCTGATCGGTCAGCCGTGCGTGCAGGCTCACCACGTCCGACCGCCGCAGCAGGTCGTTCAACTCGACCACTTCGACACCGGCCGGCGCCTTGGCCGGATCGATCGCCGGGTCGACCACGAGTACTTCGGCGCCGAAGGCAAGCATCACCCGAGCGACACGTTGCCCGATCGCGCCGTACCCGACGAGACCGACCGTGGCCCCGTCCAGTTCAAGGCCACACTCGTCGTACGCATAGAGGTCGCTGCGCCACTCGCCTTGCTCCAGCGTCCGTTGCAACCTCGGAAGGTTGCGCAGGGCACCCATCATCATCGCGACCGCGTGCTCGGCGGCGGCGACCGCGTTGCGGCCGGGGGTGGCGGCCACGATGATGCCGCGCTTGGTGGCCGCGGGCACGTTCACGTTCACCGGGCCGCCACGACAGACGACCAGAAAGCGCAGATCCGGCGCGGCTTCCAGCACTCGCTCGGTGAACGGGCCCATCTGGGTGACCGCGATCTCGACCCCGGGCAGCGCCGCGATCAGCTGATCCTCGGCGTCGCTCGCCTCGTCCACCTCGGCCACCCGCCCGTACGGCGTCAGCGGCCAGGGCAGTGTGACCTCACGGAAGTCGAACGTGACGTTCTGGACGGAGGACAATGCTGTGGCGAGCAGGTCGTTGCGCACGAAGTGGTCGCCGGCAAGCAATGTCTTGATGGTTCTCATCGAACTCCTGAGGTGAAGGTTGGTGCTGGGTCAGACCAGCGCGGGCGGGCTGCCTCGATCCGGCGCAGGTAGTGGGCGTACCCCTCGGCGTAGAACGCGGCGCGGGCGGAATCGGGATCGACCTGACGGGTCTCGGCGACCCAGCCGCCAGCGCTGTCCGGATCGACCGCACGCCGGGCGCAGATCACGGCACCCCGGGCCGCGACCTGCTCGGCCTCGGCCGTGTGCAGCGGCGCATTCAGCACGTCGGCGAGGATCTGCGTCCATTCAGTACTTCGCGCACCACCACCGCACACCGTGACGCGGCCGCTCCATCCGGCTGCCTCGAGACAGTGCCGGGCGGCGTACGCGATGCCTTCGCAGGTTGCGCGCACCAGGTCCGCCGTGGTCGTGGACAGCGAGATCCCGTCGATCGTGCCTCGCGCGCGGGTGTCGACGAACGGCGCGCGCTCGCCGGCCTCGGACAGGTAAGGCAGCACGGTGACGCCTTTGGCGCCGACCGGGCTCTCGGCGAGGAAACCCGGCAGCTGATCCGTGCCGGCGCCGACGAGTGCGAGGACTCGGTCGAGCGCGGCGGTGCCGACCATCGCGGGCATCGCGCGTAGCCAGACGCCGGGGGTCCAGGTGCCGAGGAACAGCCCTGCCGGTTCGCCGTCAATGGGGAGCTCTCGCGTCACGACCTGGCAGGCGAGCGTCGTACCGACAGTAAGTAAGGCATCGCCGGGCTCTTGAACGCCGGCGCCGGCTGCTGCGGCTGGGAGATCGTACGGTCCGGCGGAGACCCTGGTGCCGCGGGCCATGCCGGTGGAGTTGTCGCGTAGTTCGCCGACCGGTCCGGCGGGCTCGACCGGCGCGAGCAGATGGCTCAGCTCAGAGAGACCGGTGGCCTTCAGGGCTTCCTCGTCGTACTGGTTCGTGCGGGGGTCGAGGAAGGGCGCGGAGGCATCCGACACGTCCGTCGCGCGGACGCCGGTGAGCTGTTGCATCACGACGTCCTTGCAGTACGCCGCTGTCCCGGCGCGGGCGATGACGTCGGGCTCCTCGGTGTGGACCGCGGCCAGCAGCGGCCCGGAGGCGCCGGGGAACATCCGGTTGCCGGAACGGCGGAAGACGCGTTCGGCCACGCCGTCGTCGGTCCAGCTGTCGAGGATCGCGCTGCTGCGCGCGTCCAGCCAGGAGATCGCCGGGCGGACCGCCGTACCGTCCGCGTCGACGAGCCAGAGGCCGTCGCCCTGAGCGGTGATCGCCAAGACGCCGGGGCGGTCGCCCACCGTGCCGGCCAGCTCACCGACCACCTCGTTGACCGAGGCAACGATCTCGGCGGTCTCGTGCTCGAACCGCCCGATCGCCGGCCGGACCAGCCTGGTCGGCCGGGAAGCCTCGGCTACCGGCCGTCCGTCGTCGTCGAAAGCGACAGCCTTGGTGACAGTGGTGCCAACGTCGACTCCGACGTCCATACGCTCCCCTCCTAGAGCTTGGCGACCTCCACGGTCGCTCCGTTGTCGCGTAGTGGCTTGATCAAATCCTCTGGGGTCTTCTCGTCGACGACTACGACGTCGAAGTCGGTGAGTGGGGCGAGGCGGTGCAGGGCGGTGCGCTGGAGCTTGCCGTGGTCGACCAGCAGGACCTTGGTCTTGGCCGATCGCAGCATCGCTCGCTTCACCAGGACGATCTCCTCCTCCTGGTGGAACGCGTGTGTCGCCGACACCGCCGACACCGAGCAGAACAGCAGGTCGGTGTGCAGCGCCTCGACCGCCTCCGCGCACGGCATCCCGCCGAACGAGTCGTGGGTCGCGGAGTACAGGCCGCCGAGTGCAAGCAGGGTGATGTCGCGCAACTCGGTCAGCTTGCTGATCGCGGGCAGGAAGTTCGTTGCCACGGTCAACGGAGTGATGTCCTCGAACAGGTCGACCAGGGCCAGCGCGCTGGTCGAGTCGTCGAGCATCACCGACATCCCGGGCTCGATCATCGCGCGGGCGTGCCGGGCCAGCGCGGCCTTCTCGGCGGTCGCGGTGTTCAGCCGGTACGCGACGTTGCTCTCGAAGACACTGGTCGGCTGCGCGCTGACGCCGCCGCGGTACTTGCGCACGACGCCCTGCCGCTCGAGCTCGTCCAGGTCGCGGTGCACCGTCATCACGCTCACCCCGAACGCCTCGACCAGGTCGTTGGCCGAGACCGAGCCGTGCTTCACGACGTACGCCGCGATCTCGGCCTGCCGGCGGGCGGGACGACTCAGTTCGGTGGTGTCACCGTCGACATCGGATGTCATGCCAGGGTCTCCATTCGGACAGCGGGAACGTTGTACGCCTCGAGACCCACTGTGCCGTCCTGCCAGCGGAAACGCACCAGCGCCGCGGGACCGAGCGCAGGTAGCAGTCTGCGGTACTCGCTCAACGGCAGTCCGAGCACCCGGCACACCAGCAGCCGGATGAGCGTGTTGTGCGCCAGCACCAGCACCCTGCCGCCTTCGTGCTGCTTACCGATCTGATGGAAGACCTCGTGCACCCGGTCGGCCGCCTCGGCCGGATCCTCACCACCCGGGAAGTGATCCTTGACCGGGTCCAGCTCGAACGCCTTGGCGACGACGGGCGGAAGTTCGCTCAGCATCTTGCCCTCGGCGGAACCGAAGTCGACCTCGCGCAGCCGCGCGTCCACGGTCGGCTCGAGGCCGAGGGCCTCGGCGAGCGGCGCGATCGTCTGCCGGGCGCGCAGCATCGGAGACGACCACAGCGCGTCCGGTGCGTAGCCCTCCGCCCACTCCTTGAGCAGCCGCGCCTGCTGTATGCCGACCTCGTCGATCGGAAGGTCCGTCGACCCGGTGTAGCGGTTGCCGTGGTGCCATTCGGTCCGGCCGTGCCGGGCCAGGACGATCGTGGTCCTCATCCGCGGTACCCCCGCCAGTCCAGCTCGGCGACGAATTCGCCGTACAACTTGTCGAGCGGTTGCGGTCGCGGCTCGAGGACGCGCTCGACCCGGACCATCCGGCCGGCGGTTTCGGTCAGCGAGCCGCCGGCCGAGGCCGCCAGCACCGCCATCCCGTACGCCGGGTCCGGGGCCGCCGGGAGTTCGACGGGCACGCCGAGGACGTCGGCGCGAAGCTGGTTCCAGTAGCCGCTGCGGATGGCGCCGCCGGTGAGAGAGACGGAACGGACGGGGTCGGCACCGAGGCCGACCAGGTGCTCGAAGGCGAGTCGTTCGATGAAGGCCACGCCCTGGAGGACGGCGGCGTACGTCCGCAGCTTGCCGGAGGCGTCGCCGAGGGTGAACCGCTCGGCCTGCGGTGCGACGAACGGGAACCGCTCACCGGTCTTGGTCAGCGGGTAGATGACCGCATCGATCGGCCCTAGCTCACGAGCGGCCCGGTCGAAGGCGTCGAGATCTTCGCCGGGCAGCAACTCGGTCAGTACGCCGGCGCCGGTGCTCGATGCGCCACCGGGGAGCCAGCCGCCGTCCGGATGGCGGTGGCTGTAGACCGCGCCGGTGGGGTCGCCGAGGAGGTCTTTGCTGACGCCCTTGAGGACGAGCGTCGTACCAAGGACTGAGTTCCAGGCGCCGGGGGCGAGGGCACCGGCGGCGATCTGGGCAGCGCAGCCGTCAGTCATACCGGCATACACGGGAACGCCCGCCGGAGTGCGGCCGAGTTCGGAGCCCGGAAGGACGACCTCGGGGAAGGCGGAGAGGGGCAGGCCGAGTTTGTCGAAGGCTGCGGTCGGCCAGGTGTCGGCGACGAGGTCGTAGCCGGTCTTGAGGGCATGGCTCGTGTCGGTGGCGACCGGGTGACCGACCAGGTGGGCTGCGACGAAGTCGGCGCTGTGGACGATGTGATGGTCGGCGAGGTCGTAACCGTCAGCGACCAGCGAGAGGATCTTCGGGAGCGCCCACGTGGGCTGCATCGAGGTCGACCAGCGCTCCGGGTCGGCGTCCAGGATCTGGACGCGACGGTCGGCCGCGCGGGCGTCGTCGTACATCAGAGCGGGCGTCACCGGGCGGCCGGAACGGTCGGTCAGGAGGACTGTGCCGGAGGTGGAACAGATTGCGATGCCGGCCAACTGGGCCGCATGCGGAGCGACTTCGGCGATGCTGGAGTCGACCGCGTCGAGCCAGCTCTGCGGGTCCTGCTCGTGCCGGACACCGTCGCGATGGCTGGTCAGTGGCCGGGCCGCGCGGGCCAGGACAGTACCGTCGGAGTCGGCCAGTACTGCGCGCACGCTCTGCGTGCCGAGGTCGACGCCGATCCAGGCCGGTCCTGCCACGTGCCGCCTCCCGAACTGAGTGTTATCTACGCTGATAACATAACATCAGAAGACGATAAGAGAACGCCAGCCCTCCGTCCGATCCTGGCCACATCTCACGCGGAACGCACCGCGGCTCCCGCATCTGGGAAGCATGCGGGAGCCGTTCCTCCAGCCGGCTGCAGGAGGTCGCTTGAGCGAGCTGTCAGGAGTGCATCAGGACGAGGGCCGGGTCGGCGGTGGCCAGCTCGAGGCGGCCGGCGTCGATGGCTCCGTAGGCGCCGATCGGGCCGCGGGACGGACGGCCGCTGCGGTTGAGCCAGAAACCCCAGCCGGCCGGCGCGTCCGGCCACTCCGGGTCCGGCTCCCAGCCCGGCGGCGGACGCCAGGTGTCACTCGGCGGCTCAGGCCACTCAGGTGGTGGATTGAATCGGTGCACGGGCGGTCCTTCCCAGTTCCCCAGCGCGGTGGACCCCAGCGATCCCTTGCTCACAAACTGTCTGACTGATCAACGACCTGGCGCGCCGGTGGTTACGACTAAGTTTTCGTAAAGTTTTCGGCGCACAGTCACCCATGAGATCACCCGCTGCGGAGCGCAGGCAACCATCCGCTCACCAGCCGGACTGCACGTGCATCAGCACCCGCGATCGTTGCCTTGTCCACAGCCACCCCCGGTTATCCACAGGCAACGCGGCGTGATCACTCGCACGCGACGCCGTCGTGATCGCGGTCGAGATGCGACGCATAGCCAGGATCCCCGGTGTACAAGGGCGCTTTGCCCGCGGCCCGGACCGCCGAGCAGTTCGCGTAGTACACGTCGGCGGGTGGTGCTGTGGTCCTCTTCGGCTTGGCGGTCTGGGTCGACCGCACCAACGGCGCCGGAGCACTGACTGTTGCCTTCGGCGCCTTCGCCGTCACGGTCGTCGCCGGCAGCGGCGGCAGCGTGACCGTTGCCGTCGGCCCGGGAACGGTCTGCTGCACGGTGACAGTCGCCGTCGCGGTCGGCCCTGCCACAGGCGCCGTCACGGTCGCCGTCACGGTGGTGCGGGGCACCGTCGGAGCGGCACTCGACGAAGCGCCGTTGCTTCCGCCGATCGCGGCCAGGATGACGAGGAACGCGACCCCACCGGCCACCCACCCCGCGACCAGTTTCACCGGCGGCTCGGCGCCGTACCGGCCGTTCGGACCACGGGAGCGCAGCCCGCGCGCGTTCAGCCAGAAACTCCATCCCGGCGGTGCGGGCGGCCAGGCCGGGTCCGGCTGCCAGCCGGGTGGTGGTTGCCAGTCCGGTGCCGGTGGTGCCGGCCAACCCGGCGGTGAATTGAATGTTGACATGGTGAGTTCCCCCCTCGGGGGTTACATCCAGTCACGGTGACGGAGTGTTACAGGTAGGCGAGTCGGTCGCGTGTTACAGGTCGGCGAGGCGGTCGATCCGATGGCCGCGATCTGCTTCCAGGACTGGCGATCGACGAACGTGACGTACTTGTAGGCGCGGAACGCGGCGTAGACGTGGGCCCGGCCAGAGATGCGGCCGAGTAGTTGCCGAGCCTTGACCTCATGCCCTAGGCGGCTGCGGTTCGGGACTGGGTCTCACTGATCCGGCGCGGGTGCGTGCCCGCGGCAACTGCTTGGTCGAGGACCGCGAGCTGGGTGCACGCGGCCGTGATCGCCTCCGCCTGGGTGCGGCAGCCGTCGGCGAACCAGAACGGGTCGTCCGGCTGCCGGTCGTCGGCGTCGTCGATGTCGGCGTACCAGCAGTCGCGCCCCTGACATCGGTAGTGCACGACCCGAACCTTCAGCTTCATGCCGGGTACGACGCCTGCTCCGGTCGGCCGGTTCCGGTGGGTGGGATTCGATCCTGGTGGGAAGGGTTTACAACGTTGGTAGAGGCGGCCTACAACTACCGACAGGTCCACTTGGAAGAGGTGTGACATGAGGTTCCTCCGCCCCGTCCTCTGCACCATGCTCGCCGTCCTGCTGACCGGCAGCCTGGCCACCACCGCTCCAGCCGCCGAACGACAGGAGAGCCTGGTGGCGTCACAGAACTTCCGGAATCCGGTGAACCCGTCGGCGGATCCGTCGCTGATGTTCTACAACGGCAAGTACTACGTCGCGACCACGCGCGGCGACCGGATCGGAATCTGGTCGTCGCCGAGCCTGGCGACGCTGCTCGTCCAGCCGGAGCAGGTGGTGTGGCGGGACTCCGACACCAGCCGCAACACGCAGATGTGGGCGCCGGCGTTCCGGCATGTCGGCGGGCGCTGGTACATCTACTACACGGCGTCCGACGGGGTCGACGCGAACCACCGGATGTATGTGCTCGAGTCCACCGGTGATGATCCGCTCGGGCCCTACAACTTCAAGGCGAAGATCGCGGACTTCGGCGAGTACGCGATCGACGGCGAGCCGATCACGGTGAACGGGCAGCAGTACTTCGTCTGGACCGGGCCTGGTCGCGGTCAGGGTGGGCCGGCACAGCTCTACATCGTCCGGATGAGCAACCCGTGGACGTCCACCGGCGCGCGAGTGGCGATCCCGGCCGACGGCGGGTGCAGCGAGGTGCGGGAGGGACCGACTCCGCTGTACGGCGCCTCGCGGATCTTCCTCACGTACTCGACTTGCGATACCGGGAAGCCGGACTACCAGCTGTGGATGAAGAGCATCGCGAACGGCGCAGACCCGATGGTCGCGTCGAACTGGGTGCAGCACGCGGGGCCGATCTTCTCCCGGAACGACGAGACCGGAGTTTGGGGTCCGGGTCATCATTCGTTCTTCAAGTCGCCGGACGGGACGCAGGACTGGATCGCGTACCACGGGAAGAACACCAGCACCTACACGTATTCCTTCCGGACCACGCGCGTACAGAAGATCGGTTGGAACGCCGATGGGACGCCGAACCTTGGGCGGCCGCTGGCTGCTGGTGCTACTCAGACGTTGCCGTCGGGTGATCCGGGGTCGTCGAATTACTGGATCAATGACTTCGACACCGGGACTGGGCTCAATCAGGTTGAGTACGCCGGTGCGTGGAACTCTGGGTCTGGGTGTGGCAACCAATGCTTCTGGGGCAACGACCACTGGAGCGGCCAACGGGACGCATCCGCCACCATCCGCTTCACCGGCACCAAGGCTGCCCTCCTGAGCGTCGTCGACACCGGCAACGGAATCGCCGCGATCTCCGTCGATGGAGGACCGGAACAACGGATCGACTACTACAGCTCGATCCGCGTCGGCGAACAACTCATCTACACCACCCCAACCCTCCCCGCCGGCCCCCACACCCTGAAGGTCCGAGTCACCGGCGACAAGAACCCAGCCTCCGGCAGCACAATCATCAGCCTCGACCGCATCGAGGTGTACTGAGCACACGCCGCGACGCGCTTCACCCACCTGTTAGTAGCCGGTGGTGCCGTCGGTTAGTTCTCGGAGGGCGTCTAGGTGGCCCAGGTGGCGGGCGGTTTCTTCGAGGAGGTGGGTGATGATCCACCGGAGTGACACGACATCCAGGCCTTCGGGTGCCCACGCCTCCAGCTCGTCGAGGTCGTGGGCGGCGACGATCTCGCGGGATCGGGCGCACTGCTTGTCGTACTCGTCCAGCAGTTCGTCGAGTGAGGCGTCGGGCGGTTGCGGTAGCTCGAAAGGATCTTTGGCAGCCAACTCACGCGCGCCCAGGAAGCTGGCCTCGAACCATCCCTGCTCAACGTTGCGCAGGTGCGCGATCAGCGTCTTCACGGTCATCCGCGGCGACGACGGCAGCAGGACGAGTTGAGCCTGCTCGTCGGTCAGGCCCTCGCACTTCAGCCGGACCGTGGCACGCTGCACATCCAGCCACCCAGTGAGCATCGTGCGTTCGTCAGCATCAGCAGGCGGGCGTCGGCGAGTCACCGGACGATCGTAGCCACGCTGTGGTCTCCCAAACGATTAGGTTGGCTGAGAGCCGCTACCAACGAGGAGGCGCACGATGCCGGAAGAGCTCGTCACCGAGACGTTCGCGTACGACGGTGGCCGGCAGGCCACGGCGTACGTCCCATCCCAAACGCCCCAGGCGATCGTGTACGCCGGCGACGGTCAACTGATCTCGCAGTGGGGCGCGTTCCTCAACGAGGCAGCCGACGTACCGCCGACGATGATCGTCGCCGCACACCGCCTGGATGACGAGATGGAGCGGCTCTACGAGTACTCACCGGGTTTCGACGCGCGACGCTTCGGCGCGCACGAGAAGTTCTTCGTCGAGGACCTCCGCGACTGGGCGAAGTCACGCTTCGACGTCGCCCTGCCTGCCGAACGTACGGCGGTCTTCGGAGTCTCGGCCAGTGGCGAACTGGCACTCGCCATCGGACTTCGCCATCCCGACATCTACGGCGCGATCTTCAGCGCGTCGCCCGGCGGCGGCTACAAGCCGCCCGGCGACATGCAGTCCTCACTGCCGCGCACGTACCTCGTCGCCGGCACAGAAGAGCCGTTCTTCCAGGAGAACGCGGCCCGCTGGGCGGACGCCCTGCGCGATGCAAAGGCCGACGTCGTCATGACCGAGCGGGCCGGAGGGCACGGCGACCCGTTCTGGCGGGACGAATTCCCGCTGATGGCCGCCTGGGCGTTCGGACACTGAAGCCTTAACACTCCAGCCGCGTCAACGCGTCCTGGAGGAATGCGTCGATCCGGGAGTCGGCGCTCGCAGCACTAAGTCCGCCGTACGACCGCGGTGTTCGATGCTCGCCGCCACGGACCTTGGTCATCGTGGAGAGCTTGTACGTCGACAATCCTGGCGCCCGAGCCGACCGCTGCGGCCGCCCAGTCCAGCATGCGTATGTCACTTTCTCTCATGCCGCAGCCTACCGGCGGCCGCGTGAGAGAGTGGTGCGCATGCGCGAGCCGTCGGCAGTCACGGATGAGCGAATGGTGGCCGACGCGTTGGTCGTTGCCTATGGCATCCAGCCGGCCGAGATCACCAAGATCGCCGCGGGGACGGCGACGTTGAACTTCCACGTCACCGATGACGAGGGTGATCAGTGGTTCGCCAAGGTCTATCGCGACCGCACAGTCCTGCAGCACGAACTGGCCGCGGTGGAGCTGGCCGAGTTCGCCCGAGCCGGAGGCGTGCCGGTGCCGGGCGTACGTCGTACTCGTGCAGGAAAGCTGATCGACGACGCCGGGCCGATGTCCCTCTGGGAGTACGTCGCCGATGCCGAGACCGCTGAAGGCGGACTCACCGGCGACCGGTGGCAGGCCGTCGGAGCCGTACTCGGCCGGCTGCACCGCCGCCTCGCCGATCACCCTGCGGCCGCGCCGAAGATGCGCCCTGCGTCCGGGCTGAAGGACGCGGACCGGACTCGCGCTCGGTTCGACTGGCTGATCACGGAGTACAGCCGACGCGAAACACTCAGCTCGTTCGAGGCATGGGCGTTGGATGCCGCCAAACAACGGCGGGGACTACTACACAAGGTCGACGCGATCCTGGCACGCCTTCCCAAACTCACCGAGCAGATCGTCCACGGCGACCTGGCCTCGCCGAACCTGCTGCTGCGCGGCGACACCGTAGCCGCCGTGATCGACTTCATGCCGCCGACCCCGCGCTATGTCTCCTGGGAAATCGCCCGCATCGGCTGCGACCCCAGAACCATCCTCCTGGGCGACCAATGGATCACCGGCCTCCCCGACCTCCTCGCCGCCTACCAAGACGAACACCCCGCCGCCCACCCAGACGACCTCACCTCCACAATCGCCATCGGCTGCGCCTACACCCTCGCCTCCACCTACCCCCTGGCCGAACCCCTGACCGACCCAACCGCAGTAACCCCCTCCCTGAAGTCCTACGCCGAGGCCCGCCACCAAACAGCCCTGACCCTCCTCTCCCACCTCGACCTCCTCCACGACGAACTCGGCTAGCCCGAGGATGTGAGAAGTTGCCGCCGTGACGACTACGAACTGGACGCACCCACCTACTACGCCGGATGAGTTCGTGCAGCGGCTGCGGCAACTCGGCCTCTCGGAGTACACCGACAGACTGCTTGCCATGTGTCGGCACAGCGTCCGGCTCCTTCCCGACCAGACGGATGGCAGACGCACCCAACTCGGTGGGAAGCCCGAGCTTCCCGAAGAGACGCCGTGGCCGGTCACCGATGGGCGACCGCTCAGCTTCATCGCACAGGTCGACTGCTCTGAGCTGCCGACGCTGGACGACGGGCCGCTTCCGGCATCCGGCCTGTTGTCCTTCTTCTATGACGGCGTCGAACAGGCAGCCTGGGGCTTCGACCCGACCGACGCCGACCACTGGCGCGTGATCTACACACCTCCCACCACACCGTCCGCGATCCGCGACTTCCCACCCGACCTGGAGCCCACGGGTCGCTACGAAGCCACCACCCTTCGACCCGAGATCGAGTGGACGATCCCGCCCTGGGAGTCCTTCGCCGTCGAGGAACTTGGCATCGGGCGCGCGGCGGACGGGTACGCCGACGTGTTCGGCGACAGCGATTCTTTGATCCACCGGCTCCTCGGCCACCCTGAGCCGGTGCAGGGCGACATGCAGCACGAGTGCCAGCTGGCCAGCAACGGCATCTACTGCGGAGATTCGACGTACACAGAATCTGCACGCGCGCAAAAGCTCCTACCGGCCTCCTCGGAGTGGCGGCTGCTGCTGCAGGTCGATTCCGCCGAGGACCTCGGGATGATGTGGGGCGACGTCGGGCGGCTCTATTACTGGATCAGGGATCAGGACCTTCGCGACCGCGAGTGGGACAAGGTTTGGCTGGTCCTGCAGTGCAGCTGAAACCTAGTGGTCACCTCAGCTGAAAACTGCGACGCTGGTTCGGTGGTCAGCAGTCGTGAGGAGCTCCAGCACCTGATGGGGACGGGACAGCGGGTTAAGTTTCTGTTCTTCTGGGGGCAGCGGGACGGCAGCGTTGGGGCTGGGTGTTTGAGTCAGTGGTGGCCTGCTCGGTTCGGTGTTGACGGGGTCAGTTACGCGAGCGCGGAGCACTACATGATGGCTGAGAAGGCTCGGCTGTTCGGATGCCGAGACGCTGGCGAAGATCCTGGCGGCGCCGAGCCCGGGGGCCGCGAAGGCGCTGGGGCGGAAGATCCGGGGGTTCGATCCCGCGGCGTGGCGTGGGCTCAACCTCCTCGGGTTCGCTCTCATGCAGGCCCGTTCCGAACTCGTGTACTAGGGCGTGTCCCATTTCTGGGCGTTCGTTCGTCAGGGGGGTGACAGACGACTGCCTGGAGGTTGTGATGCAGTACGCCCTGATTGTCTACAACGAGGCTGAGTACGACGCGGCGCCGCCGGACGAGGTGCACGCGGAGTACTCCGAATTGGCCCATGACTCCCGCTTCCTCGACATGGCACAACTGGCGCCGGCCGCGACGGCGACGAATGTGCGGGTGGCCGGTGGGCGGACGCTCACGACCGACGGCCCGTTCGCGGACACCAAGGAGGTGCTCGGCGGATTCTGCGTGATCGAGGCGGCCAATCTGGACGATGCGATCGAGCTCGCGTCCCGGATCCCCGCCGCCCGACTCGGCGGCGGTGTAGAGATCCGGCCGGTGGTACGCCGTTGAGCACGCTCGAGGACGTGTTCCGCGAGCAGTGGAGCCGCGTGCTGGCGTCGTTGGTCGGGTTCCTCGGTGACTTCGACAAGGCCGAGGAGGCCGTCCAGGAGGCGTTCGTCATCGCGGCGCGCCGCTGGCCGACGGAAGGTACGCCGTCCAGTCCCGCAGCCTGGCTGACGACCACGGCACGCAATCGCGCGATCGACCGGATCCGCCGGGAACGCACCCTGGCCGAGAAGATCCACCTGCTACCCGTACCCGAGGCCGTCATGGACGAGTTCGACGACACCGTGATCAAGGACGAACGCCTCGAGCTGATCTTCACCTGCTGCCACCCGGCCCTGCCTCTCGAAGGCCAGGTCGCGCTCACGTTGCGTGCCCTCGGCGGCCTGCAAACCGCCGACATCGCCCGGGCGTTCCTGGTCTCCGAGGAGACCATGAAGCGGCGCCTGACCCGAGCGAAGAACAAGATCACGGCGACCGGCATCCCGTTCGCGGTCCCCGCCGCACACCTGCTGCCGGACCGCCTCGACGCCGTGCTGGCCGTCATCTACCTGATCTACAACGAGGGCTACAGCGGCCGCGTCGACCTGGGCGCCGAAGCCATCAGCCTGGGGCAGGTGCTGACCGCGCTGATGCCGGATGAGCCCGAGGTTCACGGGCTGCTCGCGCTGATGATGATCCACCACGCCAGGCGCCGAGCCCGCTTCTCCGGCGAGGATCTCGTACTGCTCGACGATCAGGACCGCTCGCTCTGGGACAAGCGCCAACTCGCGGCGGGACGCGCCGTACTCGATCGAGCGATCGCGTTGGGCGGCCGCGGTGCGTACGTCGTCCAGGCCGCGATCGCATCCCTCCAGACGCGGGAACAGATCGACTGGCCCCAGGTCGCCGGCCTGTATCGGCGCCTGGTCGAACTCACCGGCTCCTTGGTAGTCGAGCTCAACTACGCCGTTGCGGTGGCTCAGGCCGGCCACCCGGCTGCGGCGCTGCGCACTGTCGACCGTCTTGAGCTGGACGGTTACCTCTACTTCCACTCGACCCGGGGCGAGTTGCTTCGGCGTCTCCACCGCGACGCAGAGGCCAAAGCGTCGTACCGGCGAGCGCTCGACCTGGCCACGACGACACCGGAACGACGGTTCCTGGCGCGGCAGCTCGAACAACTCTGATCCGGGCTGTCCCCAGGGCGATCGTCTGTTCGTCACCTGGGTATGAGCGACCAACTTTCTGCACACGAACTCATCCCGGGCTATCTGCCCGGCACCTGGACAGCCGACCCGGCACATTCCGAGATCGCCTTCTCCGCCCGCCACCTGATGGTCACCAAGGTCCGCGGCCGGTTCACGGCGTACGACGTCACGATCGTCACCGGCGAGGATCCGCGGGACTCGTCGGTCACCGCGACGATCGACCTGGCGTCTCTGGAGACCGGGTACGAACCGCGGGACAACCACCTTCGGACCGCGGACTACCTCGAGGTCGAGAAGTACCCGACGATGACGTACCGCTCCACCGGCATCCGTACGTCCGGCGACTGGATCATCGACGGCGAACTGACGGTGCACGGCGTGACCCGTCCCGTGCCGCTCGCCGTGGAAGTGAACGGCTTCACCGCGGATCCGTTCGGCGGACAGCGGGCCGGCTTCTCGGCGACCGCGCAGATCAACCGGCGCGACTTCGGCATGACCAACACCATCCCGATGGACGGCGGCGGTGTCGTGGTCGGCGACAAGGTGTCGATCACCCTCGAGATCCAGGCAGTCCTGCAGAAATGACCATCCAGGAGAACTCCATGTCAGCAACCACGGAAACAACCAAGGCCATCTTCGCCCGGCTGCACGAAGCGATGAACAGCGCCGATCCCGACTTCGTCGCCAAGACCATCGACGAACTCTTCGACCCGGATGTCGAACTCGGCACTCCCCTGCCGATCGACACCACCGGCGTCGAGGCCGTGAAGAAGGTCTGGTCCCTGCTCCTGCACGCATTCCCCGACCTCGACGTTCACGTCGAGGACGTGATCGCAGAAGGCGACAAACTCGTCTGCCGCAATACCGTCACCGGAACTCACGAGGGCGAATTCATGGGCATCGCACCGACCGGGAAACGCATCTCCTACAAGGAAATCATGATCTTCCGCGTCGCATCCGGCCGAATCAACAAGACCTGGGGCGTGGTGGACACTCTCTCCCAGCTCCGCCAACTAGGCGCCATTCCCACCCCCTAGCCGGCACGCCCGCAAGCCGCGGCCGGCTGCCCGGCTTGCGGGCCACACTCTTCATCCAGCCGGGCCGCCGGGCTGTCGCTGACGCGTCGGGCTCAGATTCCCCCCAAAGACTCCCACCGGCACATGCCGGGGGCGACCGAGTTCCCGCCCCGGGGCCGCTCAGCTAGTGTCCCGAATCATGTGTGCTGCTGTGGATCCTGTTGGGGGCGACGACCTCTGTGCGGTTGGGGACCGTAATGTCGAGACCGCGGTCGAGCACTTCGGTCGGTACGGCGATGGAGCCGTGGCGACTCGACGCGCGGGCACTCTGCTGGTGGCATCCAGGACCGACTTCGCGGGGGCGTTCCACAACACGGCGTTGCGAGTGAGTCCCGACACCGCTCCCGGCCAAGTCCTCGACGAAGCCCGTGCGTTCGGGGCGGCGCATGATCGCGACATCGTGCTGTGGGTCGCCA
Organism: Kribbella pittospori; assembly: GCF_004331465.1. Classification (GTDB taxonomy): domain Bacteria; phylum Actinomycetota; class Actinomycetes; order Propionibacteriales; family Kribbellaceae; genus Kribbella; species Kribbella pittospori. Next base: position 52,348 of record NZ_SJKB01000007.1, on the reverse strand, counting down.
CCCATCGAGACCAGGACCTGGCCAAGGAGGCCCGTGCCAGCGGGTTCGAACTCCGGTCCACCGCACCAGGCATGGCCCTACGCACACCGCCACCGGCGCCCGCCGTACCCGCCGACGTCGAGTTGATCCGGGTGACCGATTGCGCCGACTCCGAAGCCTTCGCCGCAGTACACCGCGACGTATTCGCCAACGCCGGCCGACCCGCCGAAGCGGTCGACCACTTCGCTTCCCCAGATGCATTGCTGGCCCCAAACGTGACCGCCGTACTCGCGCGAGTGAACGGCACACCCGCGTCCTGCGCAATGCTCATCCGCACCGGACCCACCGCAGGCATCTACTGGGTAGCCACCACCCCCACCACCCGCAACCGAGGCCTAGGCACCCTCGTCACCACCGCTGTAGCTCGCCTGGCCTTCGACCACGGCGCCGAAACCGTCATACTCCAAGCCACCGAACTAGGCGCCCCCGTCTACCACCGAATAGGCTTCACCAACTTCACCACCTACGACCGCTTCCTCCTCCCCCGCCCGGTCCGGTCAGCGTCGCAGCGCCGCGACGCTGCTGAGGAGACCGACGTGCTCCAGTGAACAGAGCACGTCCTCCACGGTTTCTGGAGGTCTCTGCCGGGGCGTCCGCCATTCGCTGCACCTGTGCGTAGACCGTCGACCGGTTCAGGTCGATGAGGTCCAGTACGAAGTCGTCAGCACTCTTCGCCTCGACGTTCCAGGAGGCCAACGCCGGCTCCGGAAAGTCTTTGGTGTTGTCCGTGACAATCAGTTGGGCGTGAGCCTTGATCGCTGCGGCGAGAACGTGCCTGTCGTCGGCGTCTGGCAGGTCGACGATCTCGATGAGCGGCTCGTAGTTCATGACCAGCACATCGCGGATCGCCTTGTTCATCAGTTCCCGCGTGCGGTCCAGCTTGACCGGATCCAGGTCGGGCCGGTTCAGCTTGAGGTTGCGGAAGGTCTCGTCGAGGATCCGATCCGTCCACTTCGCCTGGACGAGACCAGCCTGCGCGACGCGGATCAGCAGGTCGCGCAGACTGCCGGGATAGAGGACGTTGGCGTCGTAGATGACGATGAACCCCACGTCAGTACAGACCCATCTCCCGGTTGAGCTCGGTGAGCTCGTCGGCGGCTTCGCGGCGGTCCTGGTCGTCGTTGCGTTTGTAGTTCAGGAGAGAGTCGGCGCGCACTCGGCGGTGCTTTCCCACCCTGCGGTACTCGATCAGTCCGGAGTCCAGGAGACCGATGAGGAAGGGTCTGGAGACGTTCAGCAGGTTGGCGGCTTGCTGGGTCGTCAGCTCGGCATGGGCGGGGACGACCGAGACCGCCTGGCCGGCAGCCATGTGGGCCAGCACCCGCGCCAACAGTTCCATCGCGCTCCTCGGCACCGACAAGGTGTCATCGGGATCGCCGCCGACGGCCACACGGATGTCGCGCTCCTCCGCATGATCGGCCAGGTAGCGCTTGACCCGCCGCATGGCGATGTCTGCGGTCCGTACCTCAGCGGCGTCCGGTCGGGCGGTAGCAAGCTCTGCGGAATTCATGACCACTCCTCCTGTGGACCGCCGGCACTCATCAACGATCAACAAATGCAGTATCCGCAATAAACGCAACAAACGCAACAGCTGTCTGGGCCCCGCGCCCATCACGTACTACGACATGCAGGCGACCTCACGGTCCGCGGAGGCACTCAGGTGAAGCGGGGCGGCAGCACGCACCAACACGACGAGCATGCGACCGCACAGTTCCTGGAGTACTCCGGGAGAGCGGGCAGCAGCATGCGTGGGTGATGGGACTAGGTGGTCTTGAGGGTTATTGGGCCTTGGAGGCCGGAGGTTTCTTGGTTGGGGAAGATGAAGTGGGTGGGGCTGGTGGCGTTGAGGTGGGGGGCGAGGGTGTTGAAGACTTCGATGGTGAGGGTGTGGGGGCCGGCGGGGGTGGCGGGGAGGTTGTAGGTGTAGGGGGCGCAGAAGCGGGTGCCTGCGGAGACGCCGTCCAGGAAGACCTCGGCGGTGCCGCGGACGCGGCCTAGGTCGAGTTGGAGATCGCGGGCTTCGGGGATGTGCAGTTCGCGGGTGTAGCGGACGCCGCCGGAGTACTCCGACAGGCCCTGGTCCTCCCAGTTGCCGAGTGACATGCGGCCGGGGCCTACGTGGGCTCGGATGGGACCGGCGAGAGCAGCGCCGGCTTCGAAGCCGGGTTGCGTGAGGACGGTGAGCCAGCCGACCCGAGAGCCGGCAGGTACGGCGACGTCCAGGTGGCCGGTGATGGTGGGGACGGCGAGGTCCGGGTAGGCGGTGGCGGTGGGGACGAAGGCGGGTGGGTTTGTGGTGGTGGCTAGTTCGGTGCCGTCGACTGTTAGGACTGCTTCGCCTAGTACGTCTAGTTCGAGGTGGGTTGTGCCTGGGGGGAGGTTGAAGCGTAGGTGTTCGATGCGCTCGGGGGCGGACCTCGGTACGGCAAAGGTTACGGGGACGACCGTGGACGACTCGAGAGTGGTCGTGGGGGTGCCGTCTAGCCAGGAGGCGGCGGGTAGGGGGTGGGGGCGGCGGGTTAGGTAGAGGTCGGCTAGGGCTCGGTGTTGTGGGCGGCGGCGGATGGTTGGTACGACGGCGTCCGCGATCTCGGCGTTCCAGTCGTGGTCGCTGATGGCTAGGCCGTCGACGAGGATCGGGGTTGGCTGGGTGACCTCGACGGCGATCGTGTTGGCACCTGGGTGGAGCGCCGATGAAGCGTCGTACCGGCGGACTCGAGGGGTCGTGCGTTCGTACGGCATGAACCCGCCCTGCCGGCCGACCTCCGCACCGTTGACGAGGAGTTTCGCCGAGCCCCATGCGGTCAGGGTGAGTTCGGAGCAGTCGCCCGGTACGACGGTTGTGGTGTAGCGGATCGCAGTCCCAGGTTCGGGCGGCTCGGCGACCGCGATCCAGTCGGGACGACGGTATGACGTGAGCTCGCTGACGAAGGCGATGTTCGCGCGGAGATGGAGATCCACCTCGGGAGTCAGCCGGAGTTCCAGGTGATGTTGACCGGCGGCGAGGCTGACGGCGCCCGACGCGAAATGACCGCCGAAATCGTCGATCGGCACAGGGTTGCCGTCGATCAGGAGTTCCTTGGCCGCGGCGGCGCCGACGACGACAGCGGTCTCGAGGGCGTCCACCGTGAACGCGGCGGCGAACGTGACGGTGTCGCCGGCAGTCACGGTGCCGAAGTCGAGGAAGTCCTCAGGGACGTGACCCTTCGGGCCGAGGGCGTGATGATGAATCGGGTCCTTGTGGATGCCGAGCTTCTCGGAGTACTCGATCGGCCGGCCGTCGATCAAACCGTGCGGCCCGAACGTCGCGTGCGCCGGGCGCCAGTCGTCGGAGTCGGAGCCCTCGACACGGTGCTCGAGTGCCCATCGCTCAACCACGGAGCCTGACGACGGCGAGGCCGGCCAGGCGAAGTCGCCCCACTGGTTGTCGAGCGTCGGGATCAGCGTCACGTCCCAATCGCCGGCCAGGGTCTCAACCTCCCGCACCAACGGAGCGTCGAGAGCCGCCACAGGGTTGCCCGAGGCAAACACCAGCAGGGCCGCGGGACCGGCGTCGAATGGAACGGCGACCTCGGTCAAGTCACCGACGGTCTTATAGGCAAGGGCTCGAGGCTCACCACCAAACGGATCCACAAGCAGCGGCGGCCCCGGTACGTCGCGGACCTGTACGACGACCTCCCGGCGATAGCGCCCAGGATCGAACGTGTAGCCGACACTCGCCCATTCATGACTGATTCCGCGCCCCACCGGCGGTCCCGCGATCTCCGTCGCACTCCACTCGGTAGGCGTGATGAACACGACCAAAGCGTCGTCCACTTCCCGCGCGAGCACCGGCACGTCAGCCTCGACCCGTCGCTGCAGCCTCCCAAGCTCCCCGGGGACCTCGGCGGCCGTGGCAACGAGTACGACGCCCTCCGGCAGGCCAGACGGAACGGTGCCGACAGCAACCACCAACCCACCCGCCAACACGAACTCGGACAATCGCTCACTCACCGCGTCCTCCGACACAGTTGCTGCAGGCAACACCACGGCCGAATAGCACTCGCTCGCGACAAGCAACCGTGGGCCTTCCCCAACCTCGGCCCCAGCTAGCGAATCATCGTCGATCACGTCGGCGTCGATCCGCGCCCGATCGAGCACACCTGGCACGGGAGCGAACCAGGTCGCGTCGCCGATCAGCTCACGATAGGTCTCCTGCGCACGCACAGCAGCCGGCCCAGGCCCGCTCAACGAGGTATCGGATTGAGCTGTCACAGTCGGGAAGAGGACTGCCACATCACACACATGCCGCCCCAGCGACAACGCCGCGCACAACCGCGTCACCGCATCAGCAAACGACCTGTGATGACGCCAGTACGGCTGCCGCCAATCCGTTGCCGGTGGCGCCCATTCCCACCAGCCGGCGCGGGTCGTGTAGTAGACGGCGTGCGGGTTGTAAAGCGTCGCCCCGGTCCGCAACCACGGCAGCAACCAGTCGAACGTCTCCTCCAGCGTTCCACCCCACCCGGTGGAGTGGAACGCCTCGATCCACGTCCGCGGCCGGTCGTACAGATGCGCCAACGACGAGTGGATCCGCGCGTCCCCATGATGATCGGACCCGGGCGCACTGAACCACCGATGCGTCCGCGCATAGTCGGCGTACAACTCCACGCCCTCAACCGGACGCCCGGCCCGCGCCGGATCCTGCTGGTCGCACCCGACGATCAGCCCGTGCTTCTCGTGCCACTCGTGCAGCGGCCGGAAGAACGCCTCTTCCGCGAGCAAAGACCGCAATGCGTGATAGTCCCGCCGGACCCGAGCACCATCCGGTACGTCGAGATCCCACAACGCAGCCAGATGGTCGCGAAGGTCGTACCCGTACCGCGCGACGAACTGTTCGGCGAAATCAGCGGACCAGGTCGGCACGGACGGCAGTTCGTCCTGGAACGAACCGACAACCACCTGGCCGAGGCGATCCCCCAACCGTCGTTCGAATTCCCCGTGCACCTGGTCCAGCAGCGCGGCACACGCGGAAGGACTGAGGTAGTCGAACCCGTGGTCCGTCTCGTAGAACAAGGACAGGCGTGACTCCGACGAAGCGTCACATTCGGCAACGCCATCAACGACCGGCACAGGCTCCGAGCCGAGCACAGCCGCCAGAACGCGGCCCCCGGCAGGGCAACGCAGCACCAACCGTCCAGTGCCAGTCACGGTCAGGCGCTGCAGACGGCGACCCGCAAAGGCAGGCTGCCGAGCCACCAACCGTGCCTGAATGTCCGCACCGGAGAACCCCAGCTGGTCGTAGAACCACAACGACACACCCAGCGACTCAGCGTCGTCGCAGACGCCGAGGAAGATCTCCCACCACCGCTCGGAGAAGAAGGGCGGGTCGTCGGCGTCGCAGCCGTGGTCGGTCCCGGCCGGCGCCAGGTTCATGACGACGAGCTGGTACACGCCACCTTCGACGAACCGCTCCAGCTGCCAGCGCAACCGCGCCGGGTCGAGCGGTTCACCGCTCCACCACCACAGGGGCGCAGGTGAGAAGGCCCTGGGCGGATCGGTGAGGACCGACGCCAGGCGCTCGGGGAGAGCCACAGTTATCCCTTCAGGCCACTGGAGAAGCCACGGATGACGTACCGCTGGAGGATCAGGAAGACGACCAGGATCGGCAGCGCCGCGAGCACAAGACCGGCCGCGACGAGTCCGTAGTCGGACGTGTATTCGTTGACAAAGGCAAACACCCGTACGGGGACGGTTTCCCTGCCCGAGCCGCCCAGATACAGCAGCGGGGTGAAGAAGTCGTTCCAGATGTGTACGGCGTTCAGGATCAGCACGGTCCCGGTGATCGGCCGCAGCAGCGGGAAGATCACATGCGCGAAAGCCTGCAGATGCGAGGCCCCGTCGATCAACGCCGCGTTGGTGTAGTCGGCCGGCAGCGAGCCGATGAACCCGGTGTACAGGAAGACCGTGAACGGCAACTGGATGCCCGTGTAGAACAGGATCATGCCCTGGTACGTCCCGAGCAGACCCATGTCGTTGACCAGCTGATACAGCGGGATCATCCCGAGCTGGATCGGCAGGATGATGCCGACCAGGAACAGGATGTAGAGGCTGTAACTGAGCCGCGTCACGGTCCGGGCCAGGAAGTACGCTGCCAGCGACCCGAGAACGATCAACACGATCACACTGGCAACAGTGATCAATGTGCTGTGCAGCAATGCGGAGCCGAGCGACGCAGACCGCCAGGCCTCACCGAAGCTGCCGACCGACGGCGGCGAAGGCAATGACAGCGGCTTGTTCGCGATCTGCTGCGGATCCTTGAACGCCAGCGTCACCAGCGCGTAGACGGGGAACAGGAAGGCGATCGCAACCGCGACCATGACGATCTCGAGCACGAACGTGCGGGGACGATAGCCGGTCCTCATGCTGCCGTCTCCCTCGATCGCAGGTACCCGATCTGGATGAACGACACCGCCGCGACGAAGATCGCCAGGACCAGCGCGACCGCCGTGCTGTAGCCGAACTTCCCGTACACGAAGGCCTGCTTGTACAGCACGGTCGACAACGTGTCGGTCGCGTACCCGGGCCCGCCGTTCGTCATCGCGATGATCTGGGTGAACAGCGTCAGCCCACCCACCGTCGACAGCATCACGTTGATCGTCACCGCCGGCGCGAGCAGCGGCCAGGTGATGTGCCGGAACCGCGCGACCGTCCCGGCACCGTCCACCATCGCGGACTCGTGCAACTCCTGCGGTACGCCTTCCAGCCCGGCCAGGAAAATCACCATCGAGTACCCCGCGCACTGCCAGATCACCGTGAACGCGACCGACCAGATCGCGAGCGACGGATTCCCGAGCCAGTCCTGCCGCAGCGCACCGAGCCCGATCGCGTTCAGCGCCGCGTTGAGGCCCGCGTCCGGCGCCGGGTTGTAGACGTACTTCCACAGGAACGACACCATCACCGGGCTGACCACGACCGGCGCGAAGAAGATCACCCGCAACGCCATCCGGCTCTTGATATTCGTGTGTACGCCGAGCGCGAGCAGCAGACCGATCCCGTTCTGTACGACGACGATCGCGATGGTCAGCAGCAGCGTGTTCCGCAACGCACCCAGCGCCTGGTCGTCGTGCACCAGCTGCTTGAAGTTGTCCACGCCGACGAACGACCGCGCCTCGCCGACGCCGGACCAGTCGGTGAACGCCGACCCCGCGCCGACGATGCTCGGATAGAGCATCACCAGCGCATAGACGATCAGTGCCGGGGCCGCGAACAACCACGGCGGCGCGACCCCGCCGCCCCGCCGCCGCGGTGGTTTCGAGGCATCCCGTCGTACCGGCGTGACCGGTGGAGCGGTGACGGTCATGCGGTCTTCCGGTAGGCCTCGTCCATCTTCTTCAGTGCGCCCTGGACCGTGGTCTTGCCGCCGAGGAGTTCCTGGACGACGGCGAAGTGGGTCGGCTGGACCTCGGCGTTCGGCCAGCGCTGGTCCATGAACGGCACGGCCTTGTTGTCCTTCAGGTACGGCAGGAACGACGTCAGCACCGGGTCGACCTTCGCGTCGCCGTCGGAGTACAGCGGAACGCAGGCGACGGCCTGGGACCAGGCGCTCACGACCTCCGGCCGGCCGCAGTACTCGATGAACTTCTTCGCCTGCTCGGCCTTCTTGCTCTTCGCGCTGACCGCGATGCCGACCACGATGCCGCCGGGGATCCAGTTGTCCGCCGCGACGTCGGTGGCCGGGAACGGGAACATGCCGAGGTCGTCCGGCGACGGCGACGCGTCCCGGAACGCCTGCAGCACCGCGGACACCTGCACGGCCATCGCGGCCTTGCCGGTGCCGACCATCGAGGTGGCCTGCTCGTAAGTCGTCCCGTTCGGGTTGTCGTTGAAGAAGCCCTTCTTCTGCAGCTCCAGGTACTTGTCCATCGCGTCGGCCCAGCCGGAGTCGCCGAACGACGCGTTGCCGGCGATCATCTTGCCGTCGAAGTCCGGATTCTTCGCGTAGACCGTGCCGGGCACCAGCGCGTAGTCGATCAGCTGGGTGACCCACGGGGTCTGCGCGCCGAGTGCGATCGGGACGATGCCCTTCTTCTTCAGCTTGTCGCAGACGGCCAGCAGCTCCGACCAGGTCGTGGGCGGCTCGACGCCGGCGCTCGCGAACGCCTTCTTGTTGTAGATCGCGCCGAGCACGCTGGTGCCGGGCGAGAAGATGAACGTCTTGCCGTCCTGCTGGAAGGCGCCCTTGAACCCTTCCGGGATCTTCTGCGTCCAGGACTGGGCACTGAGGTCGGTGAGCAGGTTCGCCTTGCTGAGCTGGACCATCGACATCGCGCTGCCGTTGCCCGGGTAGACCGCGTGCATGTCGGGCGCGTTGCCGGCCGCGAGCTGGGCCCGCAGGGCGGTCTGCAACTGGTCGGCGGGCGAGAACGAGAGGTTGAAGTCGAAGTCGGAGTTCGCCTTCTTGTAGTCGTCGAGCGCCTTGCGCAGGCCGGCCTCCTGGCTGCCGGCGCCGATCACCTTGAGCTGACCGCCGGACGACGACGAGCCGCCACCGTTGCCTCCGCAGGCCGCCAGGGTGCCGACCGCGGCGGCGCCTCCCATCAGCTGCAGGAGACGCCGCCGGCTGACGGTCTGATCGATTGCCATGAGTTCCTCCTGAGCGAGGCGCGAGCCGCCTCTGAAGTACCGCTGTGGGATGTGAAGTAATCGTGCATTCGTGTTACTTTTTTCACGCGGGACGCTACGGTCGCCCCGGAGGGGTGTCAAGACCTCGTTGAAAGGATTCAGTTCGGGCCGGCGGGAAAACCGGATCACACGTTTTGGGTCCCTGCCCGGGTCGCCTGAGAAGATGAGGATGTGTCCGCGACCGCCTGCGCCCGACCGGTCAGCCCGCCGTACGCTCCGCGGCTGCCCGGACGCTGCAGCCTGCCCTCGAGCCGACTTTCCGGCAGCCTGCGGGTCCCGCCGTACGACGCCCTCCTCGACGCCACCGAGCAGGCGCCGAACCGCGGATCGGTGGGCCGGTGAAACGTCCGATTCTGGTCATCGTTCTGCTGCTGGTCACGGTCCTCGGGGCAGCCGGCGGCTACTTCGCCGGCGACCGCTGGGACATCCCGGCGGCAACGGCCTCCGGTGATGCGGCCCCACTCGGTCAGGTGACACCGGCAGGGCCAACGCCGTCCCAGACACCGTCCGAGCCGCCGCTGCCGGTCAAGACGCCGGTGCCCAACACGATCCCGCCACTCGAGACCGATCTGAGCTTCCGGCGGCGTACCTTCACGGTCTCGCCGAAGGACTACCAGTCGGTGCAGATGGCGATCGACGTACCGGACGGCTGGCACTACAAGACGGACCCGAAGCGGCCGGCCGAGGTCAAGTACCTCGATCCCCGCAACGAGCGAGGTGTCCGGGTGGAGGCGAACCGCCCGCCGATCCCCACCAAGGACGCGCTGGCCGGCCTCATCATCGACCTGAGGAAGAGCCTGCCGCCGCAGGACGACCTGCAGATCAAGTCCCAGACCACCGAGCAGATCGTGGGCGACGACGACCAGCTACGGACGGTCTCGACCCTTGTCTACACCTACATCCCGACCGACACGCTGCGCTACGTGATCGTCCGCTGGGTCTCGACCAACGGCGATGACCTGGCCAACGTGGAGATGAGCATCACCGGCCTGCCCGACGACTCGTCCGCGCTGGACGAGGTCCTGCTCCGGGCCACCCAGTCCGTTCGTGAGACCGGCTGAGCCGCTGTCATCGGAGGTCCGCTGCCCGGACGGGCAGCTTTTTCATGGAATCGTTACCGGGCTGCTGCAACCTTGTGGCGGGCTGAAGTGTCATTGAAGTAGGGCTTCAAAGTGGGGAGGTGAGGCAGGCGTGGCTCGTCGGGGGACTGTTGGCGCCCTGCTGGGATCCGGGCTCGTGGTGATCACGGCCCTCGGAGGCGCGGGTGGATACGGGGTCGGACTGCTGATCGGTGAGGCGCAGCCCGCGGTGGCGTCCGGCTCGGCCGCTCCGCTCGGGACCGCATCACCGACGCCTTCGGTGACACCCACATCCGCAGTGCCGACGCGCACGCCCAAGCCCGACAACAGGCCTGCGCTGCAGGCGGACGACATCAGCTACAAGACCCGGTCGTTCACCGCGGAGCTCGTGGTGAAGTCCCATGTCAGCGCCCGGGTGCCGTACAACTGGCGGATCACCCAGCCCGATCCGCCGAACTACGCCCGGTTCACCGATCCGACCTCGAAGCGCTGGATCCGGATCGAGGCGGGCTTCACCATCAGCCGCCCACCGGCCGCGTCGATGGCCGCGCGAATCAAGGACCTCAACGTCCTGGACAAGAACCAGCTGCTGAGGATCGTTTCCCAGCAGGTCGAGGACGATCAGGCGACGCTCGCCTACACCTACCTGCCGCCGGAGTCGCAAACGTCCGAAGGGGTTCTCCGGTACGTCATCGTCCGCTGGGTCGCCGACGACAGTGGCCTCTGCGCGGTCGAGATGAGCTCGACCGGTCTCCCGCAGGACAAGGACGCGCTGCTGGACGTCCTCGACCACGCGTCCAAGAGCGTCGTACGCCGGGACACGCCCTAACCGAGCAGGTCCGCCAGAGCGTGCCGACCGGCGTCGGTGAGGTCGACTGCGCGTTGCCGGGGCCTTCGGCGTACCCAGTCCCGTTCGAGTGTCGCGTTGGCGACCATCGCACCGAGGCGACCGGCGAGGTGATGCCGTTGCTCGCTCCAGTCGACGCAGAACCTCAGCAACCGCCGGCCGGATGGCTTCTCCGACAGGTCGACACCCAGCTCGCCGAAGACCTCTGAAGCCGTAGGACCCAACGCGTACGGCCCGTCCGGTAGCTGCTGCGCCAGTGGGTCCTCCGGCCGACGGTCCGTGCCGGTTCCGCCGTCAGTCCGGACCAGCGCCTCACGTCGTACCAGGCCTTCGAGCAGAGCGACGCCCAGCCGACCGGCCAGGTGGTCGTAGCAGGTGCGCGCCTCGCGGAGTGCCGCGGCGCGAGTGCTCTGCCGGAGCGAGTTGATTGGCTGCGGCTTGGCGATGCGTGCCACTGCCTCCACTGCCGCAGCCACCTCGGGACCGGCGAGCCGGTAGTACCTGTGGCGTCCGGAGCGCTCCATCTCGAGCAGACCGCCGTCCAGGAGCTTGTGGAGGTGTGAGCTGACCGTCTGGGGTGACACACCGGCCTCGGTGGCGAGCAGGGACGCAGGGAGCGCTCGACCGTCCGCCAGCGCCATCAGCACCTTCGCACGGGCGGGCTCAGCCAGCAGTGCGGCCGCGCGGGCCACATCCGCATCCCCGGTGAACTCCATGCCTCCATGCTCACACCGTCACACTTCGACGCAACCCGAAGTGATTCGATGCGAGGTTGGAACACATGCTTCTCGCCCTCCTCTGCGTCGGGATCTTCCTGGTCCAGCTCGATGTGACCGTCGTCAACGTGGCCCTTCCGGACATCCGGATCGACCTTGGTACGACGCTCGCCGGGCAGCAGTGGGTCGTCGACGCCTACATGATCACGCTCGCCGCGCTGCTCCTCGTCTGCGGCGCACTGGGCGACCGGTTCGGCCACCGGCGCGTGGTGCTTGCAGGTCTCGCCGTGTTCGGACTGGCCTCGCTGGGCTGTGGTGTTGCGCCCAACATCGAACTGCTCGTGGCGGCCCGCGCAGTACAAGGCATCGGCGCCGCTCTGCTCCTCCCCGGCACGCTGGCCGTCATCACCGACCTGTACGTCGACCGTGCGGCAAGGGCTCGTGCGGTCGGCATCTGGGCCGGCGCCGGAGCGCTCTCGCTACCGTCCGGTCCGCTGCTGGGTGGTGCGCTGGTCAGCGGGCTCGGATGGCGGGCTGTGTTCCTGATCAACCTTCCGATCATCGCCGTCGGTCTTCCTTTGGCCTTCCGCCTGATCCCTCACCATCAATCGGCCAGGCAGGGCACGCGGAGCCCGCTCCGCATCGGCAGGGACTTCGTCGGTGCGAATGTCACCGCCGGCCTGATGACTCTGGTCGGTCTCGGCACGGTCCTCGTACTTACGCTGTATTTGCAGGAACACCTTGGCCACAACGCATTCCGGGCCGGTCTCGAACTCATCCCTCTGTTCCTGCCGCTCTCCGTACTCGCGCCGGTGTCCGGCCGCATCACCGCCCGCTACGGACCTCGACTGCCCATGACCATCGGCCTGGTACTCGGAGCAGCCGGATCGGCCTGCCTGCTGATGGTCCACGGCGGCTACCGCGAACTCGTACCCGTCGAGCTCGGCCTGGGCATCGGCATGGGTTTCCTCACCGCCGCCGTCGTCAACGCGGCCGTCGCCTCACTACCGCCCGATCGTGCCGGATTCGCCAGCGGCGTCAACAACACCTGCCGGCAGGCATTCGGTGCCGTCGGCATCATTCTGTACGGCGCAGTCGTCGGCAGCCCCGCCGGCATGATCCCCGGCCTCCACACCCTCGCCTACCTCGGCACCACCCTGTGGCTCGTCGGGCTGGCCATCACCTGGCTGACCGTACATCCCCACGCAGAAAGGGCATCAACCGATCGAGTGTCTCGGCCGGAGCCTCTTCGGCCATGAAGTGCCCGGCCGGAATCGGCGCTCCCACGACGTCGTCCGCCCACTCCCGCCAGACCGCGACCGGATCGCCGTACCAACTGGCCACCGCACCCGACGGATCCCACAACGCCAGCACCGGACAGCCGATCCGCCGTACGCCGCGATCGGTCGTGTCGTGCTGGTGGTCGACAGTCGCCGCAGCGCGGTACTCCTCGCAGATCGCGTGAACCGTGCCCGGATCGCGGAAGTGGCGCACGTACTCCTCCCGGACCTCTCGCGGGAACACGTCGGCCGCGGACCAACTGTCCAGGAAGTGGTGCACGAACAGCTCAGGTTCCTGCGCTATCAGGCGTTCCGGGATCGGTTCCGGCGCCGCCAGGAACGACCAGACCCAGTACCCCAGCGCGAACTCCTTGTCCGCCCGGTCGAACGCATCCCCGGTCGGCACGATGTCCAGCACGGCGAGCCTCGTCACGACCTCCGGGTGGTCAAGCGCCATCCGGTACGCGCACCGAGCCCCCCGGTCGTGACCGGCCACCGCGAAAGCGTCGTACCCGAGGGCTTGCATCACTTCGACCTGGTGACCCGCCAGCTCTCGCATCGAGTGGGTGTCACCGGCCGTGCTGTCACCGAAGCCGGTCAGGTCGGTCACGACCACGCTGAACTCCCGAGCCAGCGCCGGGGCGACGCGATGCCACATGACGTGGGTCTCGGGGAAACCGTGCAGCAGCAGGACGGGCGGTCCGTTGCCGGCGCGGCGGCCGTGGATGGTTGCTCCGGACACCGATACGTCGAATGTCGTGAAACCGTCGAACACGCTGTACGCCGTACCCGAAGTGCGGTCAGTCAATCGGCCAGATGGCTCGGAAGATGGTGGTGCGGAGGCGGTAGAAGCCGCGGCGGGTGGACTGGATCAGGGCAGGGGACGGCCGGAGCCGGTCGAATGCGAAACGCAACACCAGGGACTTCCTCGGGACCGAGCAGGACAGAAGCGCTCGTCAGCCGGTGAACGACACCGAGTGGGCGATCTCGAGAGCCCGGTCGCGGCCATCGGCCGGTACCAGGACCTGAACGAGCATCGAGCCGGTGGTCCCCGTGTCCACGACTCGCTGCAGGAGCATACTGCTGCCGTCACCGCAGCCGGTGGAGAACCGCTCGGTCACCGCGGAACCGTTGACTGTCGAGGACTTGACCTCCTCGTCGGCGACGCAGCCGAATGACTTGCCGCTGCCGACCGACAGGCGTGTGACCTGCGCATCGGTCATGCCGATGAAGACCCCGGGTGACCTCGTCGACCAGCTCGGGTCCTGACTGACCCGGAGCGCCGGGTAGGACTGTGTGGTGCCCGGCGGCTGCCAGTCCGCGTCGGCAACCGACTTCGCCCAGCCCTTCGGCATCTCCAGGTTGACCCAGCCGTACGAGAGCGGCACGACCTCGCGCGCGGACAGGTAGCGCTGGGCTCCGAACCCGACCCCACCGCCCACGATCAGTGCCAGGACGGCGGCGAGCACCCACCGACCCCGGCGCCGCTTCCGCTTCGGAGCAGGCTCCGTGGCAGGCTCGACCGATGCGACCGCCGGCGCAGTCTCCTCGGGCTCCTCGGCCGCCGGCTTGACGATCGTGGGCTTGTTGGCGTCGCTGAGCGCGGTCGTCTCGCTGTCGTCCGACGGACTGTCGCCCACATCGCGGATGCCGTACGACGCCGGCACGAATCCGTGGGTCGTCTCGTCCAGCCCGCCGACGAGCTCACGAGTGAACGACTGCACATCCGGCCAGCGCTTCTCGCGGTCCGGGTCCAGGGCGCGCACGATCGCGGCGTCGACCTGCTCCGGCAGCTCGAACCCGAGTGAGCTCGGCGGAGGCGGCGCCGCGACCCGCCCGGCCGCGCCGAGCCCATCGAGCTGGTGCGGTGACCGCCCGGTCAGAGCGGCGTACGCGACTGCTCCGAGGGAGTACTGGTCGGCGCGCTGGTCCAGCCGCTCACCCATCGCCTGTTCGGGCGCGACGTACGACGGGGTGCCGCCAGGCATTGTGATCCGTGACACCTCGTCCAGCGACTTGCCGAGGCCGAGGTCGGACAGGACAGCGCGCTCGCCCTCGTCCGTGCTGCGGAACAGAACATTCGCGGGTTTCACGTCGCGGTGCAGCAGGCCGCGCCGATGGAGGGCCTGGAGGCCGCGGCCGACCTGGACGACGACGTCGACCGCCTCGACCATCGGCAGCGGTTGCTTCTTCAACCGGTCGGCCAGGGTGCCGCGATCGGCGTACGTGAGCACGAGAAACGGGCGGCCGTCGTCGAGTTCGCCGACGTCGTGCACCTGGACCACGTGCTCGGACTCGACCCGGCGCAGGAACCGGCCCTCCTCGAGGAACCGGCGGCGGACCGAGTCGTCGTGGCCCCAGTTGTCCGCGAGTACCTTGATCGCGACCTCGGCATCCAGTTGCTCATCGTGAGCAAGCCATACCGTAGCGAAACCGCCTGAGCCCAGGCGTCGGCGCACGACGTAGCGGCCAAGTCTGGTCGGGACCCCCATACAAGGCATTATGGATCACTGGGAGTCCCCTGCCGGGGGCGGAATGACAGCAAAGGCGCAGATGAGCGAGAGCACCAGCCCGACGGACGACCTCGGAGCCCTGGCCGAACGGGCCAAGGGGGGCGACAAGAACGCGATGGACGACCTGCTCAGGCTGGTCCATCCGCGGGTGCTGCGCATCTGCCGCAGCGTGCTGCCCTACTCCGCGGACGCCGAGGACGCGGCCCAGGAGGCGCTGCTCAACATCGCGACCAAGATTCACACCTACTCCGGCCGGAGCAGCTTCTCCACCTGGGTCCACTCGGTCGCGGCGAACTCGGCCCGGTCGACGTACCGCAAGCTGAAGCGCACCGCCCAGGCCGCGCACAACCCGGAGACGATGGAGAAGCCGGACCCCCGCACCACCAGCGTCATCGCCGGCACCCGCCTGGATCTGCTCGAGGCGCTCGAGACCCTGGAACGCGACCGGCCCCAGATGGTCACCCCGCTCGTGCTCCGCGACGTCTACGGCCTGTCGTACGAGGAGATCGCCGCCGAGGTCGGCGCCCCGCTCGGCACGGTCAAGTCGCGCATCCACGACGCCCGCGAGGTCGTCCGGCCGCTCCTGCGCCCGAAGGACTGACTGCAACAACCTGCAAGCCGTCCATAGTTGACCTGGTATGGACCTAATCTCCCAGTTATGTCAGGTCGGGGGTTACTGCGTAACGGCGACTACCTCAAGCTGTTGAGCGGTCAGACGATCAGCGCTCTCGGCTCGGCGATGAGCACCTTCGTCTTCACGCTGCTCGCCATGGCCATCACGAGCTCGCCGGTGCAGGCCGGTCTGGTCGGTGCGGCGTACGCCCTAGGCGCCACCTTGTCCTCGTTGCCGGCCGGAGCAGTGGTCGACCGGACGAGCCGCCGCCTGATTCTGATCAGCTGCGGCCTGGCCGGCACCGTTCTGTACGGCTCGGTCGCCGTGGCCGGCTGGATGCACCGGCTGACCATCTGGCACCTGCTCGCGGTAGCCCTGTGCAGCGGGGTGAGCACCGCCTTCTTCATGCCGGCCGAGACCGCCGCCCTCCGGCAGATCGTCCCGGCTGAGGACATCGGCACCGCGGTCGCCGCCAACCAGGGCCGTGGGTACGTCGCCGGGCTGGCCGGTGCCCCGCTGGGCGGGCTGCTCTTCACCGTCGGCCGCGTGGTCCCGGTGGCGATCGACGCACTGTCCTACCTGGTGATGTCCGCCCTGCTCGCGCTGATCCGCCGCCCACTGGGTGCTCCCGAAACCCACGACGCCAAGCCCGAGCCGATGCTGCGCTCCATCCGCTCCGGCATCACCTGGCTGTTCGCGCAGCCCGCGCTGCGCACGATCGCACTGGTCGCCACCGCACTGAACTTCGCGGCCAACGGGACAATCCTGGTCCTGATCCTCGACCTCCAGCAGCGCGGCGTCCGGCCGTCCGTGATCGGGTTGCTGGAGACCGGAATGGGCGTCGGCGGACTGCTCGGCGCGATCCTCACACCGAAACTGCTGGCCATGTTCAGCACCGGCGCCATCGCGATCGTCGGGTCGTGGATCGTTGCCTGCACCTTCACCGCCACCGCGTTCACCAGTGCACCAGCCACACTGATCGGGTTGCTGTCGATTGCGATGCTCCTGCTCCCGGCGCTCAACTCAGGTCTGTTCGGCTACCAGATGCTGATCACACCCGACCATCTGCAAGGCCGGGCGCAGAGTGCCGTCATGTTCCTCGCCACCAGCACCCAGCCGCTCGCTCCGGCCCTCGGTGGCGTGATGCTGGCGAGCTTCGGGCACCGGACCGCGGTGGGCGTTCTGGGCGCGATCCTGACCGTCGCGTCTCTTCTGCTCACGCTGAGCCGACCGATCCGGTCGATTCCGCTGCTGTCCGAGGTGAAGGCCGCGACGACCGTCTGATTCAGGGGGCTCCCGTTCCGGGCGGGCGTGTGCTCAGATGGGTGCCATGAAGAAGCTCATCAACGAACCTGGTGATGTTGTGAGTGAGGCGCTGCGGGGGATGGCGGCAGCGCATCCGGATCGGTTGCGGGTGGATCACGAGAACCGGATCGTGTACCGCAAGGACGCACCGAGGACCGGGAAGGTGGGACTGATCTCCGGGGGTGGATCCGGGCACGAGCCGATGCACGGCGGCTTCGTCGGGCTCGGGATGCTGGACGCGGCCTGCGCGGGTGAGGTGTTCACCTCGCCGGTGCCGGACCAGATGATGGCGGCGACCAAAGAGGTCGACGCGGGCGCCGGCGTACTGCACATCGTGAAGAACTACACCGGTGACGTGATGAACTTCGAGATGGCCGCCGAGCTGGCTGCGGCCGACGCCGGCACCGAGGTGCTCTCGGTCGTCACCAACGACGACGTCGCCGTGCAGGACAGCCTCTACACCGCCGGCCGTCGTGGCGTGGGTGTAACGGTGCTGCTGGAGAAGATCGTCGGCGCGGCCGCCGAGGAGGGCCAGCCGCTGCAGCAGGTCGCGGACCTGGCCAAGAAGGTCAACGACAACGGCCGCAGCATGGGCATGGCGCTCACCTCGTGCACAGTCCCGGCGGCGGGCAAGCCGACGTTCGACCTGGCCGACAACGAGATGGAGGTCGGCATCGGCATCCACGGCGAGCCCGGCCGGCAACGGTTGCCGCTGGCACCGGCGAAGGAGATCGCCGCGATGCTGGTCGACCCGGTCGTCAGCGATCTTCCTTACCGGCAAGGCGATTCCGTGATCGCCTTCATGAACGGCATGGGCGGTACGCCGCTGATCGAGTTGTACCTGATGTACAACGAGGTGGCCCAGCTGCTCGACCGGGCCGGGATCACCGTCGCCCGCTCGCTGGTCGGCAACTACATCACCTCCCTGGAGATGGCCGGCTGCTCGGTCACCCTCCTGAAGGTGGACGACGAACTGGTACGTCTCTGGGACGCACCGGTGAACACCCCCGGCCTACGCTGGGGCGCGTGAGCATGGGAGTCGACAACTTCGTCAACTGGCTGTGGGATTCCGCGGGTTCCTTGCATGACAACGCGGCGTACCTGACTGAGCTGGACTCGGCGATCGGGGACGCGGACCACGGGGCGAACATGGACCGGGGGTTCCAGGCGATCGTCGCGCTGCTGGACGAGAGCAGCTTCGGGACGGTCGACGAGTTGATGAAGAAGGCCGGGATGACGCTGGTCAGCAAGGTCGGCGGGGCGAGCGGACCGCTGTACGGCACGTTCTTCCTCCGCTTCGGGACCGCGCTGGCCGGCGCCGACCTGACCCCGGCGACGATCGGCGAGGCGTTCAAGGCGGGCGTCGGCGGCATCCTCCAGCGCGGCAAGGCCGAGCTCGGCGACAAGACCATGTACGACGCCTGGGCGCCGGCTCTGGACGCGTATGACGCCGCGGTCGCGGGCGGAGCGGACCTCGCCGGTGCGCTCACCGCGGCGGCGGAGGCGGCCGCCAAGGGCCGGGACGCGACGGTCCCGCTGGTCGCGCGGAAGGGCCGCGCGAGCTACCTGGGCGAGCGCAGCGCCGGTCATCAGGACCCGGGGGCGACGAGCACCACACTGTTGCTGGAGTCGGCTGCCCGCACCCTCGCATGATCGGGATCGTGGTCGTGTCGCACAGCCACGCGCTGGCGACCGCGGCGGTCGGGCTCGCTGCGGAAATGGTTGCCGCCGACAACCGTCCGGTGATCGCGATCGCGGCCGGGCTGGACGCGACGACGTTCGGTACGGACGCGATGGCGGTCTCCGAGGCGATCACGACGGCCGACAGCGCGGACGGCGTACTCGTGCTGCTCGATCTGGGCAGCGCGGTGCTGAGCGCTGAAATGGCGCTGGAGTTCGTCGATCCGGACGTCGCTTCGCACGTGAGACTGACGAGTGCGCCGCTCGTCGAGGGACTGGTGGCGGCGGTCGTCACCGCGTCCACCGGCGCCCCGCTCGACGCGGTCGCGGCCGAAGCCGAGCGCGGTCTGCTCGGCAAGCAGGATCATCTTGGCGGAGGCGAGGTCGCTGAGACAGCTGCTGTGGCGGACGCTGATCAGACTGTGGAAGTTGTTGTGGGCAACGAGCATGGGTTGCACGCCCGGCCCGCGGCTCGGCTGGTCGGGCTGGTGAACTCGTTCGATGCTGTGGTGACGCTGACCGATCTGGACACCGGGCGAGGGCCGATCGACGCGGGCAGTCTGAGTATGGTCGCGACCCTGAATGCCCAGCAGGGCCACAGGTTGCGAGTCGGTGCGAGCGGTCGGCAAGCGGCCGAGGCGCTGGCGGCGATCGGCGAACTGGCCGCCGAGAACTTCGGCGATGAGCCGGTGACGGTCGCCGCCCAGACAGGATCGGGAGAAGGCGGCTCCGGGTTGGATGTCGCGATCGGTCCGGCGGTGATCGCTGGGGCGAGCGTTGACCTGAGCGACTACGTTGCCGATGACGACGAAGCGGAGCGGCTCGATGGTGCGATCGCGACTGTTGCTGGGGAGTTGCGGCTGCTTCGGGATGCGAGTCCGGAACACGGTGGGATCTTCGAGGCGCATCTCGCGTTGCTGAAGGACCGCAAGCCGCTGGACGAGATTCGTGCCGCGATCGCCGCAGGTACGCCGGCACCCGTCGCGTGGAAGCAGACCTACGACGACCTGGCGAAGACGTTCGAAGGGCTGGATGACGCCTATCAGCGGGAACGCGCCCAAGACGTCCGAGCCGTCCGGGATCGGGTACTGCAGGCTCTGACGGGAGCGACCGTCGACGAAACACCGGCCGACGGGGTCCTCGTTGTACCTGAGCTGGATGCGGCGACAGCTGCCACCCTCGACGCCGCTCGGATCGCCGGCGTCGCGGTCCGAGCGGCCGGGACCACCGGGCACGGCGTCATCGTCGCGCGCTCACGGGGGATCCCGTTGATCACCGGAATCGGGGAGGTCGACGTCCGAGCCGGGGCGACGGTCGCATTCGACGCGCGCACGGGAGTCTTCGAGGTCGGACCGGACGAGGACGCCTACCGGAGCACGATCGTGGAGCGGCGTGGCGAGTTGGAGCGGGCCATCGAGCAAGCCGGGCTGCCGGCGACGACCGTGGACGGCAGAACGATCGCCGTACTGGTGAACGTCGGGTCGGTGCAGGACGCCGTAGAGGCACGCGGAGCGGACGGCTCCGGGCTGGTGCGGACCGAGGTCCTGTTCGGCGATCGGCGTACGGCGCCGACCGTCGACGAGCAGGCCGAGCAGTTCCGTGCGATCGCCGAAGCCCTGCAGGGGAAGCCGATCACCATCCGGACCTGGGACATCGGCGGCGACAAGCCGCTGCCGTTCCTGCCGCAGGAACAGGAGGCGAACCCGTTCCTGGGTGAGCGTGGCCTCCGCGTCTTCCGCCGCCGTCCTGAACTGCTGCGGGATCAGCTCGAAGCCGTACGCCGAGTCGCGGCCGAGACACCGGTACACGTGATGTTCCCGATGGTCACGACCGCCGACGAGGTCGCGTGGGCGCTGGAGGAACTCGGGCCGAAGCCCAATGGTTTGGAGGTCGGCATCATGGTCGAGGTCCCGGCCGCCGCGCTCCGGATCGACACTCTCGCGGCCGGTCTGGACTTCGTCAGCATCGGCACCAACGACCTCACGCAGTACACGACCGCCGCCGACCGCACCAACACCGCGGTCGCACCACTGGCCGATGGCCTGGACCCCGCCGTACTGCAGCTGATCGACCACGTGGTCAGGCGAGCCGGAGTACGTGTAGCTGTCTGCGGTGACCTCGCCAGCGATCCGCAGGCCGCCGTACTGCTTGCTGCCCTTGGTGTGGACGAGCTCAGTGCGGTCGGTCCGCAGGTCCCTCTGGTCAAGGAACGTCTACGGCACGCGGATCTCGGTCAGATCGACACTGCTGCCGTGCTGGCCGCTCGGGATGCCGCTCAGGTGCGTGACTTGCTGTAGTACCGCAGCTCGACCAGGTTGAATCCGGACGTGCGGATCGGCTTGGCGGGCAGTGTGTAGGACTCGCCGGGCTCGAGGTACGTGACGTCCGGGTGCTCCAGATCGAGGTCGACCACGAGCGCCGGGTACGCGCCGGTGTGCCAGGTGTAGGACTCCCCCGCGTCAGGCGTGACGTGCTGCACGCGGACGTCGTCCTCGTCCACGACCACCTTCGCCGGGACCTCGCCCACCTGCTCGAACCCCGCCTCCGCGGGCACGCCGGCGACCAGGAAGTACGGATCGCCCGAGGCATCCTCACCAAGGTCGAGGACCTCGATGAGCCGGTTCAGGTACGGCGTTTCGCCGTCGTTCGTGAGCATGTGAACCGGCGACACCGGTCGGTAGACCGAGCCACCGACGCTCTCGTTGAGCTGCCGCGCCGGGCTGCCGTCGAGCCAGTCCATGTGACACGGCGACGTCGACAGGCACAGCACGACGTACGGGTTGTGGTGCAGGTGCCAGCCCTGCGCCTCGCCCGGCGCGAGCGAGACCTCCCAGACGCGGACCCGGGAGTTCTTCAGCAGGACGCGCGTACCGATCTCACCGAGGACGACCTCGGTGCCGTTGGGTGCAGCGACGGTGGTGCCTGCGGTCATACGGGCTTCTCCTTCACGAGCAGGTCGACTGGGCGTTCCATCGCGACTGCATCGAGTACGACGCCGTCGGGCATGGGGAGTTCGGCGGATTCCACCTCGGTGAATCCGAAAGCCTTGTAGAGCGGTACGCCGGGCAGCGTCGCCATCAGCGCCAGTTGCGTGAAGCCCTCGGCCCGGGCGGCATCGGTGCAGGCGTCCAGGATCGCCCGGCCCAGACCCCGGCGGGTCCAGTCGCTGCGGACGAACATCGCCCGGATCCTGGCCGGCTCGGTCGCCGGGTCCAGCAGTCGCGCATCGGCTCCCGCCGTACTGGCGTTGAAGAGCTTGTTCCGACGGCTCCAGCCACCGCACGCGACGATCTCCCCGCCGGCCTCGTGCACGTAGTAGGTGCCGTCGTCGATCAACGCGGTGTCCAGCGTAGTGATGTGCTCCGCGGCGCTGGCCGTCTGAGCAGAGTCGTAGTACGCCGGGAACAGCTCCCGCACCGATGAGCGCGCCAATTCGGCCACAGCAGGCCCGTCCGCCCGCACCGCGACCCGCAACACAGCCTCCACGCCCCACAGGCTAGTTCCGCAACACCCGTGCGGTGAAATGGGTCGGACCGTTGCCGGACATCTACCGGGTATGACGCAGACACCGATCAAGGCCTGGGCAGGGCCGGTGAGCGAGGGAGCCGTGGGCTGGCGAACCGGAAGCTGGTCGCCCTGACGGAAGAGACCTCACATGAAGACGCCTGACATCGACGCGGCGGTCCGCGGCCTGGCCCGCCCCGACCATGAGATCACCGACGCGGCCTGGTCCGAGCTGTCGGCCAACATCACCAACGAGCCTTACGAGCGTGTGGTCAGCCTGGACAGCCGCCGCCGCTCGGTGCGACCCCGCGTGCTCCTGGCGGCCGCGTGCAGCCTGCTGATCGCCGGAGTGGTCGCGGCCACCCTCGTGAACCAGCCCGCTCAGGACCAGCCGCAGGCACTCTCGTTCACCGAGCGCGGCGACAAGCTGATCGTCCGCGTGGTCGATCCGAACGCCGACCCGAAGCGGTACAACGCCGAGTTCAAGAAGATGGGCCTCGACATCAAGGTCAAGTCCGTCCCGGTCAGCCCGCCGTTCGTCGGCACGATGGTCAGCTTCAGCAGCGGGAGTCAGCGGGAGATGGACCAACTCCATCGGCTCGCACCGGGCGAGCTGTGCAACGGCACGCTGAACGCCTCCGATCCGGGCTGCCAGGAGGGTCTGGAGCTCCCGAAGAACTACGACGGCAGCACCGAGATCCAGTTCGGCCGGAAGGCCAAGCCGGGCGAGATGTACAAGCACTCGTCGTCGTCGGCGACCGACAAGGGTGAGTTGCTGGCCGGTCTGGTCCTCGATGACAAGACGGTCGCGCAGGTCCTGCCGCTGATCGAGGCTCGCGGCGTACAGGTCGAGGGCTACCTGGTCGGATCAGGCCCGAAGTACGACACCAAGGACTCGGTTCCCGACAACTGGTATGTGTACGGCTCCGCGACAAGGCATCCGGGCAAGGTCAGCCTGTACGTCGATCCGGATCCAGCCAAGTAGCTCCGCTGGAGCGCTCCCGTCGGTCTCAGGACCGGCGGGAGCGTTTCGTCTTGCCGGCCGCCCAGCGGTAGGCGACGAGGGTCCAGAGGATCGCGGGCAGGCCGAAGATCGCGGCGGCGATCTCGCGACCGAAGACCAGGAAGACCAGTCCGAGCAGGAAGAACGGCAGGGCCAACCACACCGCTCCCACGAAAGCTGCCCAGCGCCACCGGCCCGTCTTGCGCGGCTCGAGCTGGTACAACGACGGCGCCGGCAGCCCGGCGAAGACCGGCTGCAGTTCGCCGTGCGTGACGGCCTGGTTCAGCCGATCCACCCGCCGGTGCAACTCGTCCTCGTCCAGCCGCCCGACAGCGAATGCCTCGGCCAGGTCGTCGGTACAGATCCGGCGCTCCTCGTCGGTGAGCCGGATGTTCGCCACCCGCCGCCGGGCCGCTGCGACCCGGGCCTCCTGCCCGGCCGCCGAGGCCAACCCGATCAGGTCGCCCACAGACGGCTTCGCCGGCCGCCGCTCCACCATCCGCCTCACCTCACTCGTCCATTCGAGTGTGCCAGACGACCGGGCAGCGGCCGGGTCCGCGAGCGTTTGGTCAGCTGAGCGCAGCCGGGAGCGTTTGGGTCCAGGCGGCGCGGAGCTCGGTCAGCGGGAGCTCGAACTGGTCCTGCACGTCCAGGGCGTCCCCGGTGATGACGCCGATCTTCGCGTGCGGGAAGCGACGCGCGGTGCACATGTCGGTGAACCGCACCTCTTCGGTGCGCGGTACGGCGACGACCGCTCGGCCGGCCGACTCCGCGAACAGGAACAGGAACGGGTCCAGTCCGTCCGGCGCCCAGACCCGGGCACCCACGTCACCGCGGAGCGCCGACTCGACCAGCGTCTGCGCGACACCGCCGTCGCTGACGTCGTGCGCCGCGTCGATCAGGCCGTCGCGGGACGCGTTGATCAGGATGTCCGCCAACTGCTTCTCGGCCTCGAGGTCGACCGCCGGCGGCCGCCCGCCGAGGTGGCCGTGGACGACGTGCGCCCACTCCGACCCCGACAACTCCTCCTCGGTCTCACCGAGCAGGTACAGCTGGTGGCCCTCCATCTCGGCCGTGAAGCCGATCGGCGTACGACGGGTGACGTCGTCGATGACACCGAGGACGCCGACCACCGGCGTCGGCAGGATCGGGGTCTCACCGGTCTGGTTGTAGAACGACACGTTGCCGCCGGTGACCGGGATGCCCAGCTCGATGCAGCCGTCGACCAGACCGCGGATGGCCTCGGTGAACTGCCACATCACACCTGAGTCCTCCGGCGAACCGAAGTTCAGGCAGTCCGTCACCGCGGCCGGCCGGGCACCCGTGGTGGCCACATTCCGGTAGGACTCGGCGAGCGCGAGCTTCGCACCGGTGTACGGGTCGAGCTTGGCGAACCGCCCGTTGCAGTCGGTCGAGACCGCGACGCCGAGGCCGCTGGTCTCGTCGACCCGGATCATCCCGCTGTCCTCGGGCTGCGAGAGCACCGAGTTGCCCAGCACGTACCGGTCGTACTGGTCCGTGACCCAGGACTTGTCGCACAGGTTGGGCGAGGCAACCAGCTTCAGCAGTGTGTCCCGCAGCTCCGCGCCAGTGGTTGCGCGCGGCAACTTCTCGGCGCCGTCGGCCTGCAGGTCGTCCTGCCAGTCCGGCCGCGCGTACGGGCGGTTGTAGACCGGGCCCTCGTGAGCGACGGTCTCCGGCAGGACGTCGACGACGCGCTCGCCGTGCCAGTCGATCTCCAGCCGCCCGGTGTCCGTCACCTCACCGATCACATCGGCCTGGACGTCCCACTTGGCGCAGATCTTCAGGAACGCCTCGACGTTCTCCGGGGTGACGCAGGCCATCATCCGTTCCTGCGACTCGCTCATCAGGATCTCTTCGGGCGACAGCGAGGCATCGCGCAGCGGCACCTTGTCCAGCGACACCCGCATGCCACCGTCGCCGGCGCTGGCCAGCTCCGAGGTCGCACAGGACAGTCCGCCGCCGCCGAGGTCCTGGATGCCCTCGACAACCTTCGCGGCGAAGAGCTCGAGCGTGCACTCGATCAGCAGCTTCTCCATGAACGGGTCACCGACCTGGACCGCCGGCCGCTTGGTCGGACCGCCTTCGGCGAAGGTCTCCGACGCCAGTACCGACACTCCGCCGATGCCGTCGCCGCCCGTCTTGGCGCCGTACAGGATCATCTGGTTGCCGACGCCGGTCGCGTTCGCGAGGTGCAGGTCCTCGTGCCGCATCACACCGATGCACAGCGCGTTCACCAGCGGGTTCCCCAGGTACGTCGGGTCGAAGACGACCTCGCCACCGATGTTCGGCAACCCGAGGCTGTTCCCGTAGCCGCCGACGCCGGACACGATGCCCGGCAGCACGCGCTTGGTGTCCGGGGCGTCCAGCGGACCGAACCGCAGTGGGTCCATCACCGCGACCGGACGGGCGCCCATCGCGATGATGTCGCGGACGATGCCGCCGACGCCGGTCGCCGCGCCCTGGTACGGCTCGACGTACGACGGGTGGTTGTGCGACTCGACCTTGAACGTGACGGCGTACCCCTCGCCGATGTCGATCACGCCGGCGTTCTCGCCGATCCCGGCCAGCATCTTCCCGGCCGGGGTCTCCTGCGGGATGTCGCCGAACTTGCGCAGGTGCACCTTGGACGACTTGTACGAGCAGTGCTCGCTCCACATCACCGAGTACATGGCCAGCTCGCAACTGGTCGGCCGCCGCTCCAGGATGTCGCGGATCCGCTGGTACTCGTCCGGCTTCAGACCGAGCTCGGCCCAGGGCTGCTCGACGTCCGGGGTGGTGGTGGCGTTGCTAACGGTGTCGGTCGACACTTCAGGACTCCTGCACTAGGTGGGACTCAGGTGAAACGGTAGCGGGCTGCTCGGAAGCCAACAGGTGGGCCACCAGCAGTGGAAGGCTGAACCCGGTCATGATCGCGGGCAGTGTGACCCCGGCGTCGTTCAGCAGCATGCCGACCAGACCGCAGGCCGACAGGGCGAGCAGAGTCGGCCGGATCATCGGCAGACTCGAGTAGAAGGTCCGGTACGCCGGGAACGGCACCCGGTCCGGAAACACAGTGGCAAGCATGGCCAGCACCACACCGACGAGCATGGCCCAGCCGGCCGGCCCGGTGAAGAACTGCACCGCCATGTCCAGCTTGCGGATCAGTACGTCGCTGACGTCGCCGTCCAGCAGCCGGGCCACGAACGTACCGAAGTGACTCCGCTGGTCCGGCGGCCGCAGGTAGTCGAGGAACGCGACGGCCGACACCGCCAGTACGCCGGCAACACCCACGCCGATCAGTGCACGCAGTGAGATGCTGCCGCGCCAAGTCAGCCAGGCCATCAGCAGCACGGCCGGTGTCAGTGCGAGGATGCCGCCGAAGTCGGTCCCCCAGCCCGGTCTGCCGTCCACCACGATCGCAGCGCCGCCGATGACGAGCACAGCGAGCGCGGCCTGCACTCTGCTCTTGTCGATCAGCTTCTGCGCGGCCCACCCGGCCGTGACGAGTGCAGCGACCGCCAGCGTCGCGAACGTCGAGTTGCCGAAGCCGTAGAATCGCCCACCGACCACTGGCCCGTCCGTGAACATGCTGCCGAACTGCAGCGGCGTCCCGAGTACGCCGTCCACCAGCAAGATCAGGTACGCCGCCAGCGTGATCCCCAGGAACGCATACCGTTTCAGGACCAGCTGGGACACGGCCGCCAGGATCGCACTGATCCCCAGAACCACGCAGTACAAGGAGAATCCGGGCGCCGGCCAGCGCCACCACACGGTCGCGGTGGACAGGAAGACCGCGATGAAGAACCCGCCCTGCGTGAGCAGCGTGAAGATGAAGGTACGCCGGGAGCGGGGGCTGCGGGTGAACCAGAACCAGGCGAGCGCGAGCAGCTCCGCGGCCAGGATCGTCACCGAGACCGCGACCAGAACCGGCCGCGGCTGCTCGAACCGCTGATTGGCGTCCAGCCGATTCTCGATGACCGCCTCGGCGTTGGTGTGCACAGGGCCGGTGAAGTGGATCTCGTTCCCGTCCAGCGGACCGGCCTTCGCCGCCCCGGCGGGATCCACCTCGGCGGCGGTTCGTCCCTTGAGGATCGTCGCGGTGATGTCGGTCAGCTGGATCAGACCGGGCCGCCGGGTGCTGTCGCTGGTCAGCCAGCGCGGGCCGTTGTCCGGCGGGAGCTGCATGGCGACCAGGGGCTCCTGGTGTGAGTTGGCCAACTCCTGGCTGACACCGACGAGCAGAACCCACCCTCCGGCCGCTCGGGCATCGGCGACCAGGTCCGCAACCTTCTTGCGGGCCTCTGCCCGCCCCTCGCCTATCGGCAGCGCCCCGGCGTCGACGATCGCGTCACCGCACGCGGGGCTCGCCAACCGGGCCTGATCGAACTCCGGCTGCCAGTTCGTCACCGATCCGTCAGTCCGCGCCAAGGCGATCGCGGCGCCTGGACCGAACCCGCAGATCGGGTATCCGGTCTGACCGAGCCGGCCGATGGGCGCACCGGTGTGGTGCTCGGCCTGCCGGTCGACGTACGTCTGCCAGCTTGCGACCTTGCCGTCCGTCACGGCGGGCAGGTCGCCGCACGGCTGGTCGGCGACGCTCCCCCAAGCCCGTGTGCCCGCGCTGATCGTCAGCCAGCCGTCCACCGGGCAGGTGTGTGGCCCGGCGGTCTTCACCGTGATCGAGCCGACGTGGGACTGGTTCACCAGCGCGGTCAGCTCCGGCGAGTCCTTCACGTCGTTCCAGGTCAGTCCCGGTACGCCGATCACCACGACCTTCGCCATCAGGCTCGCCGACTGGGCATTCGCCGTACCAGCGGCGGCGATCAGGATCGCCGCGGTCAGAAAGAGGGTGCGAGTCAGGAGGCGCCGCAGCCCTGACGACTTCATCAGCTGGAGACGACGGCCTTCAGCACCGAGGTGAAGAAGCCCAGGCCGTCCGTGGTCGGGCCGGTCAGTGTCTCGACGCAGTGCTCCGGGTGCGGCATCAGGCCGACCACGTTGCCGCGCTCGTTGGTGATCCCGGCGATGTCGCGGTACGAGCCGTTCGGGTTATCGGCCAGGTAGCGGGCGACGACCCGGCCCTCACCCTCCAGCCGGTCCAGCGTGGCCTCGTCGGCGACGTACGAACCGTCCTGGTTCTTCAGCACGATGGTGATCTCGTGGTTGGCGTCGTAGTCGCTGGTCCAGGCGGTGCGGTTGTTCTCGATCCGCAGCGGCTGGTCCTTGCAGATGAACTTGCGGTGGTGGTTCTTGATCAGTGCGCCGGGCAGCAGATGCGACTCGCACAGCACCTGGAAGCCGTTGCAGATGCCCAGCACCGGCAGACCCTCGCCGGCCTTCTTGATAATGGTCTCCATCACCGGCGCGAACCGGGAGATGGCACCGGCGCGGAGGTAGTCGCCGTACGAGAATCCGCCCGGCAGGACGACCGCGTCCACGCCGTGCAGGTCGGCGTCGCCGTGCCAAAGCGCGACCGGCTCGGCGCCGGCCACTGCGGCCGCGCGGCGGGCGTCCGCGTCGTCGAGCGAACCCGGGAAGGTGACGACCCCGATCTTCACTGCGCGTCGCCCTCGACGTGCAAGGTGTAGTCCTCGATCACGGGGTTGGCCAGCAGCGTGTCGGCGGCCTTGCGGATCTCGGCGACCCGTTCCTCGGTCGCCTCGCCGTCCAGGGTGATCTCGAACCGCTTGCCCTGCCGGACGTCGGCCACGCCGTCGAAGCCGAGCCGGCCGAACGCGCCGTGCACCGCCTTGCCCTGCGGGTCGAGGATCTCGGGCTTGAGCATGACGTCGACGACAACGCGAGCCACTGACTACTCCAGGTTTCGTTCCGGCGTGACGCCCTGAATCCTACCGACCAGGCGCCAGAACGCCGCATCGCGGACTATTCACTCAGTACATACACTCGGTGTATAGTCCTGCTCATGGCAACCGCCGAGCTCGTTCTGGGACTACTCTCCGCCGGTCCGGCGCACGGGTACGACGTGAAGCGCGGCCACGACTCCTGGTTCCCGGACAGCCGCCCGCTGGCGTTCGGGCAGGTGTACACAACACTCGGGCGACTGGAGCGCGACGAGTTGGTCGAGGTGGTCGACCGGGCGTCCGAGGGCGGTCCGGAGCGGACCGTCTACGCGCTGACTGCGAAGGGCCGCGAGCACCTGACCCGCTGGCTCGCCGAGCCGATCGAGCCGTCCCCCGGCGGCGTCGACGAGATGGTCCGCAAAGTCGTCGCGACCATCCGGACCGGCGAGGACGCCTCCGCCTACCTGGCCCGGCAGCGGGCCATCTACCTACGCCGGATCCGCGAGCTCAAGTCCGCCGAGGGCGGAGGCGACTCGTCGTCCTGGCTGGTGCGTGACTACGTGGCACTGCACCTGGACGCGGACCTGCGCTGGCTGGACCGAGCAATGGACCGGATCACCGAACAGAAGGAGACGAATCGATGACCGACGCCGCCCTGGAGATCCAGCGGGTGGAGTACGCCTACCGTCGTGACGTCGCCCTGCGCGGTGTCTCATTGGGGGTCGACGCCGGCGAGATCGTGGCCGTCACCGGACCCAGCGGATGTGGCAAGTCCACCCTGTTGCACTGCGCCGCCGGCATCCTCCGTCCACAGGCGGGCACGGTGGCGTTGGCCGGCCGCGACCTCTCCGAGCTCTCCGAGGCCGAGCGGACACGAGTACGCCGTACTCAGGTCGGCATCGTGCTGCAGTTCGGCCAGCTTGTGCCCGACCTCTCGCTGAAGGACAACGTCGCCCTGCCGCTGTTGCTGGAAGGACACGATGCGGCGGCCGCGCGGCGGGCGGCGCTCGGCTGGCTGGAGCGGGTCGGCGTCGCAGAGGACAGCGAGGCCCTGCCGAGCGAGCTGTCCGGCGGTCAGAACCAGCGTGCGGCAGTGGCGCGGGCGCTGGTGACCGGCCCGGCGGTCGTGTTCGCCGACGAACCGACCGGCAGTCTCGACAGTCGCGCAGGCGAGCAAATGATGGAACTGCTCGTCGCCTCCGCCCGCGACGGCGGCGCCGCGCTGGTGATCGTCACGCACGACAACCTGGTCGCCGCCTACGCCGATCGAGAGGTCCGGCTGCGGGACGGCGTCGTCCAACATGAGGTGAGGCTGTCATGACCATCACGACTCTGATCACCTTGGCCCGGCCGAAGTCGTCCACCGACCGGCGCCGATCGACACTGCTGGTCGCGGCCGTCGCCGTCGCCGGCGTCTTCCTCCTCGCCGGTCAACGCATCATGGGACTCGGCAGTGTCGACGGTGCGGCGTACAGCACCTATCTGACCGAGGACGGCCTGCGCCCAGGCGTCGTGACAGCCGTCGTACTCCTGGCGGCTGCCGCCTGCGCTCTGGCGCTCCAGGCCCTCCGGCTCGGTACGGCGGCTCGCGACCGGCGACTGGCGGCGCTGCGACTGGGCGGCGCGACGCCCAGCCAGGTGCGGCTGATCGGCGCAGCCGAAGCCGGCCTCAGCGGTCTGCTCGGTGGTGTGCTGGCCGGGCCGGTGTACTTCGCGTTGGCGGCTGTCCTGCAGTCTCTGCCGCAGGTGGGTCGGGTGCTTCCGGCCCCCGCTCTGGGTGACCTGGTGGCCTGGCCCGTCCTCGCTGTCGTGCTCGCCCTGGTTGCCTCGGGAGCCGGCGGTCTTCTCCGTCGGCAGCTCTCGACCGAACCGAGGAGCGAGCCGGATCGGGCAGGCTGGCAAGCCAGGTACGTCACCATCGGCGCCGTCGGAACGGCTCTGGTCGTGCTGAGTCTGATGTCCTTCGGTTTCGTGCGGATCTTTGCCCAGGCCGCTGGTGTCCTCTTGGCTGCGTCCGGGTTCGCGCCCGTCGCGGTTGCGGCGTACGGCCGGCGGCTGGAGCGGTCGGGTGACCCGGTGCGCATGCTGGCCGGCGGCCGACTGCTCCACACCGCGCGATCGGTCGGCCGCATGCTCGCGCTGTTGGTCATCTGCGGTGGCGTCGTCGGGGCAGTGCTGGCCATCGGCCGGGACTACCAGCTCAGTGATCGTGAGTTGACCGCGCACGGCGACTTCATCTACACCGGCCTCGGTTTCGTCGCACTGCTCAGCCTGTTCGCCGCCTTGGCGGCCGGAGTGGCGATGCTGGCGGGCGCGGCGGACGACCTGCTCGACCAGCGAAGCCAGTTGGCCGCGCTCAACGTCTTCGGGATGGGCGCTGCGCAGGTCCTGCGGTCGGTGCGGATCCAGTTGACCGGACCGGCAGCGGTAGCTGTCGGTGCGGGTGTGCTGATCGGCGGTGGGCTGGTCTGCTCCTTCCAGAGCCGGGTGGATCCGACTGCGGACACGTCGTCCGTGGTCGTCTTCGTCCTGATCGCGGCCGCCGTCGTCGGCGTACTGGCCGGAGCGCTGGCGGCGCTGGCGACCGGCGTACTGGGTGGTCAGGTGCGGGACGCGGTCGATCCGGCCAACCTCCGCACCACCTAGGGGAGAGCTGGGATCCGGGGTTGAGGGGCCCCGGGTTCCTCCCTGAAGTGGTGCAGGCACCACTGCCCGGGCTAGGTCCGGCGCCTACGCTTCCATGCATGTGGGTGTGGCAGTTGGCGCTGGCGGTCGGATTCGGGATCGGGTCCGCCGTCGTACCGGTGATGAACGCGGAGGCCTATGTCCTCGGCGTCGGCGTCTCCGGTGCGCTGGACCCCGTGGTCGCCGCGATCGGGGTCTCGATCGGCCAGACCATCGGCAAGGTCGCGATGTTCCTCGCCGTGCGCTACCGCCCGGGGTACGCCTCGCGGATGTCCGAGGAGCCCAAGGCGGTGAACCTGGACACCCGCTGGGGACGGTTCGTGCAGTGGAACCGCGACGTCAGCAAGCGGCTCCTCGACGCGATGAGTGACCGCCGCTGGGGCGTCCCGGTCACTCTGCTGAGCGCCTCGGTCGGCATCCCACCGCTGTACGGCGTCGCGCTCATCGGCGGCGCCTCCCGGATGGGCGTCGTCACCTTCACCCTCTCCACCCTGGCCGGCCGCGGCGCCCGCTTCATCCTGCTCGCCCTGGGAGTCGGCCTCTTCTAGGCGGTGAACTTCCGCCCGGTCAACTCCTCGTACGCACTGATGTACGCCGAGCGGGTGCGCTCGATGACCTCGTCGGACAGCGGGGGCGGGGCTTCGCCGGACGTGCGATCCCAGCCGGACTCGAACTGCAGCCAGTCGCGGACGATCTGCTTGTCGTACGACGGCTGCTGCTTGCCCGGCGACCACTGATCGGCCGGCCAGAAGCGGCTCGAGTCCGGGGTCAGCACCTCGTCGGCCAGCACGATCGTGCCGTCCGCCCGGGCACCGAACTCGAACTTCGTGTCGGCCAGGATGATCCCGCGCTGCTCCGCCATCGCGTGCGCCTTGGTGTAGATGTCCATCGTCAGATCCCGCAGCGCCGCCGCCGTGTCCGCACCGACAGTCGCGACCACAGCGTCGTACGAGACGTTCTCGTCGTGCTCGCCGAGCTCGGCCTTGGACGCCGGGGTGAAGATCGGCTGGTCCAGCCGCGAGCCCTCGACCAGTCCGGACGGGAGCGGGATGCCGCAGACCGCGCCGGTGGCCTTGTAGTCGAGCAGGCCGGTGCCGCTCAGGTAGCCGCGGGCGACGCACTCGACCGGGAAGATGTCCAGCTTCTCGCACACCACCGCACGACCCGCGACCTCGGCCGGTACGTCGGTGGACAGGATGTGGTTCGGTACGTCGAACTGCTCGAACCACCACAGGCTCATCGCGGTGAGCACCTTGCCCTTGTCCGGGATCGGCGTCTCCAGGATCCAGTCGAACGCACTCATCCGGTCGCTCGCCACCATCAGCAGCTCGCCGGAATCCAGCTCGTACAGATCCCGGACCTTGCCCGAGTGGAGGTGCTTCGCACCGGGGATCTCGGCTGCCTGCGGAAGTGTGGTCACACCAGGATTCTTTCACCCGGACCTCCGCCACTCACCAAACCCCCGCCTTCGGCCAGCGCTCCGCCTGGCCGGACGCCGGCTGCCTGGATCGGGCGAGGTTGGTGAGTGGTGCAGATCCGCTCACCGCCGACGGAGTCCGGCCAGCTTGCCGCCGATGGTGAAGAGGCCGTCGCGGAGGGCGCGGACCATCGGGTTCTCCAGTTGGCCGACTCGGCCGATTCCCCGCGATCGCTTGACCAGCTTGGTCGTGGCGGGTCGCCGTTCGGCGTCGTACTTGCTCAGGGCGGTGATGAGGTCGGGGGTCTCGCGGAGGTGGCGGGCGAGGGCGCCGGCGTCCTCGATGGCGGAGCATGCGCCGCGGCCGAGGTCCGGCGTCATCGCGTGCGCGGCGTCGCCGAGCAGGACCACGCGGCCCTGGACGAACGGGACCAGCGGCAGCTCCAGGTCGTAGATGTCGCTGTGCAGCACGTTCTCGGTGCCGGCGAGGAGCTTCGGGATCGGGTCATGCCAATCGCCGAACGCCTCGCTCACCTCCGCGTGATCGCCGCTTTGGCCGGCCGGCTGGTTCGCGGTCGCGTACCAGTAGATCCGCCCGTCGATCAGCCGCGCGAACCCGAACCGCCTCCCGCGCCCCCACGTCTCACCGCCCCCGTCGTCGACCTCGAGGTCAGCGATCCCCCGGTACGCCGTGTAGCCGGAGTACCGCGGTCCCGCGTACTCCGGGTGGAGCGCGCCCCGGATCACACTGCGGATCCCGTCGGCAGCGACGACCAGGTCGGCCCGCAGGTCGTCGTTGATCGTCACGCCGGCCTCGTCCTGGCTGATCTTCGTGACTGGGTACCCAGTTCGGACCGTGATGGCCGGACCGAACTGGGCTGTGATCAGCTCGTGCAACTGGGCCCGGTGGATCATCACCGGGATCTCGACGCCGAAGTCCGCCGCCGCCAGTACCCAGCGGCCGCTCGGTTTCCGCATCCCGGCCGGCTTGGACACCACGGCAGCCTTCTCGACGCCCTTGACCCCGAGCTCCTCCAGAACGGCGACCGCCGACGGCCAGACGGAGATCCCGGCACCCACCTCGCCCAGCTCCGGCGCCCGTTCCAGCACCGAGACCTGCCATCCGCACCGTTGCAGTGCGACGGCCGCCGTGACCCCGCCGATTCCCGCTCCCACCACGATCGCCGTACTCATGCACGATACTCTACACCTGTAGAGGAGGATGCGGAATGGGAGACTGCCAGGGTGACGAAGCAGGTTCCGCTCGGCGCGGATCGCCGGGACGCCATCGCCGACGCCGCGATCCATCTCGTCGCGACCCGCGGCCTGCGCGGGCTGACCCACCGCGCGGTGGATGCGGAGGCTGGGCTGCCGCCGGGATCGACGTCGTACTATCTGCGCACGCGGAGCGCGCTGCTGACGGCCTGCGTGAACCGCATGGTCAGCCGGGACCTGGCGACCATGCCGCCGGACGCCGACCGTGGTCCGCTCGACCTGCTGATCGGGATGACGATCGGGCTGGCACGAGACCGGCCGGACGACCTGGTCGCGCGCTACGAACTGTCACTGGAGGCGAGCCGTCAGCCCGAACTGCGGGCGGCGATCGACGAGGGCGGACGGCAGTTGCGGGTGGGCCTGGCACGACTGCTTGAGATGCTGGGCATTCCGCGGCCGGACGAAGCCGCCTGGCCGGCGGCCGCGATGATGGACGGCCTGCTGTACGACCGGGTCGCCGGAGCCGGTGCCACGCTGACGCAGGAGGACTTCGAGACCGGCGTACGGCGGTCGATCGCCGCGCTGCTGGACGGACTCAGAGGCGATCCGTCAGCGTGACGAAGGTGAAGTAGCCGACGCCGATGACCATCCCGACGTGGCCGAGCAACGAAAGGCCGGCGCCGGAGCCCCAGGCGTCTGTTGCCGCGTCCTCCGAATGTTTGCCGCCGCTCGGCAACCAACGGGCCAGCAGCAACAATCCGACGATTGCCAGCAGCCACCATCCGGCCAGGGCCACGAAAGCGATCTCCTGCCGTCCGGTGACGAGGGCAACGACCCAGACGAGCAACGTGAGCACGCCGACGGTGGTGTGAAGTCGCAGCAGGACAGCGGAATACCCGTGACGTCCGGCGCCATGGCCCGTGCCGTCCACCACCGTTCCACCGAGCCGGACGCGCGTCAGTAGTACGACGACCGCCCCCAGGGCGGTCAGGAACCAGGTGACGTTCGACCATTCCACGCCCCCATCCCTACCCCACCCACCCCCACCCCGAACCGTCCCCGCGTGTCGTCACCGTCCGTCGCCGGCAGTCCGACCCACTTGGTTGCCTCTCCCACCGACCCAAACCGCGGCTGCTCTCACTGGCCAAACCACGGCAGCGCCCGACGAGCCGAGTGTCCGCCCAAGCCCGCCGGGCTGCTCTCCCACCCCCTCAACTCGCCCGCACCTCGCCACCCGAACCACCACTCCCCGACGCGGGCTGACTTCCGGCCCGGTTGCGTCCCCGACCCCGACTGACTTCCCGTCCCCGGTTGCGTCCCCGACCCCGGCTGACTTCCCGTGCCCGGCTGACTTCCCGTCCCCGGCTGAGTCCTCGTCCCCGGCCGACTTCCCGTCCCGGACTAAGTTCCCGTCCCCGGCCGACTTCCCGTCCCGGACTAAGTTCCCGTCCCCGGCCGACTTCCCGTCCCGGACTAAGTTCCCGCCCCCGGCCGACTTCCCGTCCCGGACTAGGTTCCCGTGCCCAGCCGGGTCCCGTGCCAGGCTGAGTCCCGTCCCCGGCTGAGTCCTCGTCCCCGGCCGACTTCCCGTCTCCGACTGACTTCCCGTCCCGGACTAAGTTCCCGTGCCCGGCTGAGTCCCCGTGCCAGGCTGAGTGCCGGTACCGGGCTGAGTGCCTTGCCCCTGCTGACCCGGCACCGTGCCCTGCCCGTTCTGACCCTGCTGCCCCGGGACAGTCCCTTGCCCCGTGCCACCTTGCCCGTTGCCCTGCCCCGGGAACTGCCGCCCACCGGGACCAACCTGGTTCTGCTGGTTGGCCGTCCCATCCCACGAATGCCCAACCGCCATCCCACCAAGAAACGCAAGCACCGCAAGCAAAGACCCAGCCCCCGCCAACACCACACTCCCCGGCCGACCCCCGCCCTTCCCCTCCCCCACACCCACCACCTCCGACGCAGTCGGGTGTCCCGGCGGCGCGGAGGGGTGCGCCGGCAGACCGCCCTCCGCCTGCGGCGCACCTGCCTGCGGCGCCCCGACGTCAGGTCCCGACTGAGCCGCTGGGTTAGCGGCGGCTCGCGCTGCTTGCCATTGCTTCTCGGCGCCAGGGCTTTCCGCCGATGACGCGGAGGAGTACGCCGCCGAAGCAGCTCCCACCTGCGGCGCGCCTGCCGTTGATCCACCGGAGCTGGAGCCCAACGGCGCCGCAGGGTACGCCGAGCCTCCACCGTGCGCCTGTGGTGTGGAGGGGCGTGCCGCCGCGTGCGCCGCTCCTACGGGGGGCGGGCCGGCGTTGGTTCCCGACGGCGCGGCGGAGTGGGACTCGCCGGCGGCACACGGGTCTAACGGGGTAGATGGGTTGGCGGCGGCTCGGGCTGCTTGCCATTGGTTCTCGGCGCCAGCGCCTTGTGCTGGTCGCGCGGAGGGGTACGCCGAGCCTCCACCGTGCGCCTGTGGTGTGGAGGGGTGTGCCGCCGCGTGCGCCGCTTCTACGTCGGGCGGCGGGCCGGCGTTGGGTCCCGACGACGCGGCGGGCTGAGCCGAGCCGGCGCCGTGTGCCGGTGGCGCGGAGAGATGCGCCGCCCGAGCGGCCGCCTGCGGCACGTCTGCCTGTGATGCGCCGGCGCTGGATCCCAACGGTGCTGCGGGGTGCGCCGAGCCCGCGCTGTGCGGCGGACGCGCGAAGGGGTGCGCCGGCCCGGCGCCGTGCT
The DNA here is from genome assembly GCF_004331465.1 of Kribbella pittospori. Lineage (GTDB taxonomy): Bacteria > Actinomycetota > Actinomycetes > Propionibacteriales > Kribbellaceae > Kribbella > Kribbella pittospori. The sequence goes on along the minus strand of NZ_SJKB01000007.1, from coordinate 15,275 downwards.
CCGATGGTGCGGAGGGGTGCACCGGCGCCTGCGGCGCGCCCGGGTGTGATGCACCGGCGCCGGGTCCGGACGGCGCGGTTCGGCCGGCCGAGCCGGCCGCGTGTGACGGGGTGGATGGGTTAGCGGCGGCTCGGGCTGCTTGCCATTGGTTCTTGGCGCCAGCGCGTTGTGCTGGTGGCGCGGAGGGGTACGCCGACGGAGCGGCCGCCGCTTGCGGCGCGGCTGCGCGTGCCGGGGCGGCGGTGGGTTCCGACGGGGCAGCGGCGGGTTCCGACGGGGCCGCGGGCTTGGTCGGGTTGGCGGGGTGGGTCGGGTTGGTGGGGTGGGTCTGGTTGGCGGTGGGTGCTGGTGGCGGGGTGGGTGGGTTGATGGTGGCTTGGGCTGGTTGCCGTTGGTTTTCGGGGGCGGTGCCTGCTGGATGGGTGGGGTTATGGGTCATCTTGTGCTCCTGTTCAGGTTGTGAGGTCGTAGATGGTGGTGTTGCCTACGGTTTGGGCTTCGTAGTTCTCGGCTACCCAGGTAGCGATTTCGTTGGAGGTGCCGCCGCGGCCGCCGCCGAAGCCGCCTCCGCCGCTGCCGACGAAGTAGTGGATCTTGCCTTGGGCAACCAGGTCCTGGAACTCCGCGAGGGAAGGCGCCGGGTCGGTTCCGTTGAACCCACCGATCGCCATGATCGGCTCGCCCGACGCGATCTGCAGTGGCGCGGCACCGTTGGCCGTCACCGCCGCAGCCGCCCAGGTATAGCCCTTCGCGCCCTGCTGCAGCAGCGTCACCAGCTCACTCGAAACTCCACTCGTTCCACCCCCGCCAAGGAACCCACCGGCACCACCGTTCCCACCCCGCACTGATCCGGGAGCCCCGTTCCCCGTCGCACCGTTCCCGGTCGCACCGTTGCCCGTCGCACCGTTGCCCGTCGCACCGTTGCCGGTCTGGCCGGGCGGGGTGCCCATCTGACGGCCACCGCCGAAGGCACCGCCTGGTCCACCGCCCATCCCACCGGAGCCTGATGGGCCGGCGGATGGGAGGGCGCCGGCGTGTGCCGTGCTGATCGTCGAGAGCGAGTACGCCGTAGGTCCGGCCAGCGCGCTCACCACCAGCAGCGCGGCCGCGAACATCCCGGCCCGCCGGGCCGCCGTCTTGTGCAACCCCAACTCGGGCAGCAGCAACACCGCACCAGCTCCGAGTACGCCGGTCAGCAGCACCACCCACCGCAACCACGGATGCCAGGATGAGTTCTGGTTCAACAACGCGAAGCTCCACCCAGCGGTCAGCACCACACCACCAACCAGCGTTGCCCTCGGCAACCACGCCGACCGTCGCCGCCAGAGCACCATCATCGCCGCACCGATCAGCGCACCGATCGCCGGCGCCAACGCGATCATGTAGTAGCTGTGGATGATCCCCTGCATATAGCTGAACGTCAGCCCGGTCACCACCAACCATCCGCCCCAGATCAGAGCAAACGCCCGTGTCCGATCCGTCCGCGGAGCCTTGCCCGCAGCAACAACCAGCACGACCGTCGCAAGCAGAGCAGCCGGCACCAACCAAGCAATCTGCGAACCAAATTCACCGCCAAACAAGCGCTGCAACCCGGTAGCGCCACCCCACCCAGGATTTCCAACACCGCCACCAACGGATCCAGTCTCGTTCCCACTCAACCGCCCAAGCCCGTTGTAGCCCAGCGTCAGCTCGAGAATGCTGTTCGTCGAGGAGCCACCGATGTACGGCCGCGCCGACGCCGGCAGCAACTCGACGATCGCGATCCACCACCCCGCACTCACAATCAGCGAGACCATCGCAAGCACATTGTGCACAACCCGCTTCCCCAGCGCCGGCTTCCCGGCAACCAAGTACGCAATCCCGAACGCCGGCAGAACCAAGAACGCCTGCAGCATCTTCGCCAGGAAGCCAAAGCCAACCAGCGCCCCGGCCAGGATCATCCACCGCGCCGCGTGCTTCTCGGAGTCGATCGCCCGCGTCACCGCCCACGCACCCGCGCACAGCAGCAGGATCAGCAGCGCATCCGGGTTGTTGAAGCGGAACATCAGTACGGCGACCGGCGTCATCGCGAGGATCGCACCAGCCAGCAGTCCGGCGTTCGCCGAGAACCATCGTCGCACCGACACGTACACGAACCCGACGCTCGCCACGCCCATCAGCGCCTGCGGGACCAGCATGCTCCAGGTGTTGAACCCGAAGATCCGCCCGGACAACCCCATCACCCACAAGGCGGCCGGTGTCTTGTCGACAGTGATGAAGCTGGACGCGTCGAACGCCCCGAAGAACCAGGCCTTCCAGCTGGTCGATCCGGCCTGGACTGCGGCCGCGTAGTACTCGTTGGCGTAGCCGTTCTTGCTCAGTCCCCACAGATACGCGATCGCGGTCAGCACCAGCAGGCCGCCGTACAGGACCTTGTCCCGGCCGATCGTGTACTGGGTGGCGACCGATCGGGATCCGGTACGGCGCGGGGGCGCCTCGACGGGATCGGTAATGGTGGCCATGTCAGTTGCTCCGGGTCTGGTCGAGAACCGCCGGGGGTTCGAAGGTGGGCAGGGTCGGTGCTTCGTCGTTGAAGACCCAGGCCTGGAAGAGGCTGAACCGGACCACGGTCGCGGCCAGGTTCGCGATGGTCAGGACGGTGACCTCCACCGCCTGATGTGGCGAAGCCACCGCGGTGTGCAACAGCCAGAGGGACGACGCGGTCAGGCTCCAGCCGATGCCGAAGGTGACGAGTCCGCGCAACTGATGTCGCCAGCGGTTCTCCGCGCCGGTGACCCCGAAGGTGATCCGCCGGTTCAGCGCGGTGTTGCCGACGGCCGTGATCAGCAGCGCCAGCAGGTTCGCCACCTGGGCCGGCATGCCTTGCCGCAGTACGAGATAGAGCAGCGCGTACGCCGCTGTGCTCAAGACGCCGATCGCACAGAACCGCAGTACCCGCGCAGCCAGCGCCGTCCGGGGATCGAGGATCCGCGGGCGGCCGTAGGCCCAGCGGACCGGATCGAGAGCGATTCGCCCGCGACCGAGATCCCGCGTCAGCCGGGCTATCCCGCGCAGGTCCTCGCCGACGGTCTTGGCGATCGCAACCCGCGAGTCGGGGTCGTCGATCCAGTCGACGGGTACTTCGTGGATCCGCAGCCCGGCCTTCTCGGCCAGCACCAGCAACTCGGTGTCGAAGAACCAGTTGGTGTCCTGGATCAGCGGCAGCAGCTCGCGGGCGACGTCGGTGCGGATCGCCTTGAACCCGCACTGGGCGTCGGAGAAATGCACACTCAAGGTTGCCCGTAGCAACAGGTTGTACGAGCGCGAGATGAACTCCCGGTTCGGCCGCCGTACCACTCGGGAGCCGTTCGACAACCGGGTGCCGATGGCAATGTCACTGTGCCCGGCGAACAGTGGTGCGACCAACGGCAGCAGGGCGTTCAGGTTGGTGGACAGGTCGACGTCCATGTAGGCGAGCACGTCGGCGGTGCTCTCGGACCAGACCTGTTTCAGCGCCCGGCCGCGACCGGACTGCTCGAGCCGGACGATGCGGACTCCAGGCAGTTCGGCCGCCAGCAGCGCGCCGATCTCATAGGTGGCGTCGGTGCTTCCGCTGTCCGCGATGCAGACCTCAGCCGGGAACGGAAAGGCGGTGTCGAGGAACTCACGCAGTCGCCTGATGTTCGGGCCGAGGTCGTTTTCCTCATTCAAGGCGGGTACGACGATCTCGACCGACGGACCACTGGGATGACCGGATGTCTGCATGCAACCGATGCTGTCCGGCGAACCTTGGGCGACCCCTGCGCGCGGCTGGCAGTTCGCTGGGAGTCGCGACATGCGCCCATCCGCGAACAGACGGTCTCCGAACTAGGGTTGAGTCTCCGTCGCCGCTGCCTGGGGGGCTGCTCCTGGTCATGTCTGCTGCTCAACGCTTCGCACGGATCGCCACCGGCGAACGCCCTGCGGACACAAGGATTCTGATGCGGCGAGCCATCGTGCTCGGCGCAAGCATGGCCGGCCTGATGGCGGCGCGGGCCCTCAGCGATCGCGGCCGGGGCGACGAGTCCGGAGCCGGAGACGATCCGGAACTACGTGAACGGCGTACTCCGTCCGCTGCCGCCACGGGACTCCGTCGGCAAGTCGCTGGTGAGCACGCGGCCGTTCCTCGAGTCGCTCGTACGGCGGCGGACGCTGGCGATCGGCAACATCCGGCTGATCCACGGCGAGCCGACGGGATCGACTTCACCGGCGACCGAGTAAGCGCCGTGCGATACCAACCAACCGACGGCCCACTGGTCACCGAACCCGCTGACCTGGTGGTCGACGCGACCGGACGATCGAGCCGGCTCAGCGACTGGCTAGGAGCAGCCGGCTGGCCGCAGCCGACGATGCGGCGGATGCCGATCAAGCTCAACTACGCGAGCGCCCTGCTCAAACAGGACCCGACGATCTCCGCCATCGGGATCTCGATCGCGCAGAACCAGCCCGGCAGCGGGCAGCCGCCTCGGCAGGGCGGCGTTCTGGCGGTCGAGGGTGACCGCTGGCTGGTGCTCGTGGCCGGGTACGCCGACGACCGACCGACCCGCGACCTCGCAGACTTCCGGAAGCGCTGCCGGGAGGACTTCCCGATCCCCGCGTCAACGTGCAGTTCAACCGGGTGACGACGATGCTCGACCACCCCAGCGCGCTCGCCCGCCCGCGGACGTTGCTGCGGGCACTCCGCTGGAAGCTCCTAGCGAGTACGCCGTAACCAGAGCAGACCGAGGACCGGCAGCACCACCGGCACGAACCCGTAGCCCTGGCCGAAGTGCGACCACACGGTCGCGTCCGGGAAGTCGTCGGGAGCGGCGTAGCTGAAGGCGCCGATGGCGAGAACGCCGATCAGCTCGACCGCGATCGCGGCGGTCGCGACCCGGCGCGAGACCTTTGTTGCCTTGGCCAACGCGAAGGTCGCGGCGCAGTAGATGATCGCGGCAACGGCCGACAACAGATAGGCGATCGGGGCGTCGGAGAACTGGGTCGCGATCTGTACGCCGGCCCGCGCGGTGGCCGACAGCGCGAAGACGCCGTACACCAGGATGAGGATCCGGCCAGGCCCGTGCCTGGTCGCTTCGGGATCGTGCTGGGTCTCGACGGGGTCGGTCATGTCAGGCGGTCCAGATCTCGTACAGGCGCAGCTCGACCACCGGGATCACCAGGCAGGCGACGGCCAGCGCGCCGGCACCCCAGCGGCTGCTCTCCGCCAGCGCCCACAGCGCACCGATCGGCAGGATGATCAGCGAGCCGATCAGATAGCCGATGAAGAACGGGCTGGAGACGTCGCGGGACGTCCCGGCGAGCTGCACGATGCCGATGACCAACTGCGCCAGCAGGCCGACCTCGATCACGGCGAGGGCAGCCAGCAGGGTCCAGTTGATCCGCTTGTTCAGCGCGGCCAGCACGATGGCGTACACCATCGCGGCCAGCGAGAGGCCCACCAGCACCCAGGTCAGCGGTTCGAACACGAGCTAGAGGATGTCACCTGGCGTGTAGGTGGCGGCGTCCGGGTAGCGCTTGGCGAGGTCGTCGATCTGTGCGACGACGGCGTTGACCTGTGCGACGGCGGCGCCGGTGAAGGACAGCGGCTCGCCGACGATGCCGACGATCTGGTTCTCGGTGAGGCCGAGGCGGCCGTCCTGGCCGAGCCGGCGGAACAGGTCGTTCTCCGTCAGGCCCTTGCGCAGGTCGAGCGCGGTGGCGACCGCGTGCTCCTTGATCACCTCGTGCGCGGTCTCCCGGCCGACGCCGTTCTTCACCGCGGCCATCAGCACCTTGGTCGTGGTCAGGAACGGCAGGTACCGCTCCAGCTCCCGGCTGACCAGGGCCGGGTAGACCCCGAACTCGTCCAGCACTGTCAGGAACGTCTCGAACAAACCGTCCAGCGCGAAGAACGCGTCCGGCAGGGCGACCCGGCGTACCACCGAGCAGAAGACGTCACCTTCGTTCCACTGGTTGCCGGCCAGCTCACCGGCCATCGACGCGTACCCGCGCAGGATCACCGCCAGACCGTTCACCCGCTCGCAGGACCGGGTGTTCATCTTGTGCGGCATCGCGGACGAACCGACCTGGCCCTCCTTGAAGCCCTCGGTGACCAGCTCGTTCCCGGCCATCAGCCGGATCGTGGTCGCCAGGCTGGACGGCCCGGCGGCAAGCTGCACCAGCGCCGAGACGACGTCGTAGTCGAGGGACCGCGGGTAGATCTGGCCGACGCTGGTCAGCGTCCGGCTGAAGCCGAGGTGCTGGGCGATGTCGCTCTCCAGCTTGTCCAGCTTCGCCGGGTCGCCACCGAACAGGTCCAGCATGTCCTGCGACGTACCGACCGGACCCTTGATGCCGCGCAGCGGGTACCGCCCGATCAGCTCCTCGATCCGGGCGATCGCGACCAGCAACTCGTCGGCGGCCGATGCGAACCGCTTGCCCAGCGTGGTCGCCTGCGCGGCAACGTTGTGCGAGCGACCGGTCAGCACCAGCGCCGCGTGGTCGGCGGCCTTCTGACCAAGCCGTACGGCGGTCGCCACCGCGCGGTCCCGGACGAGCTCGAGACCGGCCCGGATCTGCAGCTGCTCGACGTTCTCGGTCAGGTCCCGGCTCGTCATGCCCTTGTGGATGTGCTCGTGCCCGGCGAGCGCGCTGAACTCCTCGATCCGCGCCTTCACGTCGTGCCGGGTGACCCGCTCGCGGGCCGCGATCGACTCCAGGTCGACCTGCTCCACCACCCGCTCGTAGTCCTCGATCACTCCGTCCGGCACCGCGACCCCGAGCTCCTTCTGGGCCTTCAGGACCGCCAGCCACAGCCGCCGTTCGAGCACGATCTTGTACTCCGGCGACCACAGCTGAGCCATCGACACACTGGCGTAGCGCGACGCGAGAACGTTGGGGATCCGGGGCTTGCTGGGCTTCGACACCCGTCTATTGTCCGCTACTCGCCCACCGGTCCGGTACGCAGCCGCTCCCGCACCCACCCGGGCCCGGGATTCACCCGGCTCTCGCCGTCCACCACCACGGTCGGTACGGTCTCGTTACCGTTCGCCACCGCCCGCACCGCGGCAGCGGCCTCGGGATCCGTCCAGATGTTGACCCAGGACGCTCGACCGGCCACACCGATCAGCGCCAGCCGCAGCCGCAGGCAGTACTGGCAGCCAGGTCGCCAGTAGACGACGGGTTTGCCTCGAGCCGCCGCCTCGGCGGCGCGCACCGATCGCGGGAACACCAGCGGCGAGAACAGGAACGCGAGTACGACGAAGGTCGCCAGCTGCACGACGGCGGACCCACCGTTCCCACGGGCCGCAGACCACGCTGCGAACGCGACCCCGATCAGCAGGGCGAACAGGGCGACCTTCCAGCTGCGCAACACCCCGCCATCCTCGCAGGCGTCAGGGCAGCCAGTTCCAGGTGTGGGCGCGGACACAGGACTTGGGGTCCGGCATACCGGCCGCAGGGTGCTCGGTGGACAGGTTCAGCTCGGGGTCGGTGATCTTGAAGCCTGGCGGGTACGGCCGCAGGAACCTCTCGCCGGTGGCGTCCACAACGCAGCGGGCGTCCCGGGCCTGGCGTTCGCCCCTGGTCTTCGGGCTGGTGTAGATCAGCGCGCCACTCGCGTCGTACGCGCGGACCATGTACTCCGTCGGCGTGCTGTCGGTGCCCTTCCCGGCGAAGGGCACGTTCGGCACGGACGCGTAGAAGAACCCGTGCTGGAGGTCCGCCTCGTACGGCTGTCCGCCGAGCGGAGTGATGGTGATGCGAGCCACACCCTCGACGTACGATCCGGCACCGGCTCCGCGCATCTCCACCGGGTCCATCATGTCGTCGCCCGGTTTCTGGATCCCGCCGGTCGACCGCTTGCCGTTCGAGTCGTACCCGCAGAACTTCCAGTTACCGATCGCGTGCATGACCACGAATGTGGTCGCGACGGCGTCCGCCGGCGGGTTCACGGCCCGGAAGCCGGCCACTTTCTCCGCCGGCGGCGAGTAGGTCATCTTGTCCCCGCACTCCCAGGTCAGGGCAGTCTGCTGACCGGCGGCGATCGGTGTGAAGACCGTCACACCCAACGCAACGGGGTTGGGGTTTCCGGCCGGGCCGGCCGACTTGTGGTCGCTCAGTGCGGGTACGGCGATCGCCGCGCCGGCGATCAGGGCGATCGCAGCCGCGGCGGCCAGTGGAACCAGCAGGCGGCGCGGGCGTGCGTTGGCGGACTCGTGCTCGACGATCGCCGTCAACTCGGCGCGCTGACGTTCCCGCGTCGCCGGGCGCAGATCCCCTTCGGGCGGCAGTGTGTTCATCGGTCGCTCTCCACGGCAGAAGGATGATTGAGTTCGCGCAGGCGCTTGCGGGCGCGGGACAGCCGGGACTTCACGGTCCCGATCGGTACGTCGAGCGCGACGGCGGCCGCGGCCTGGTCCAGACCGGCCCAGACACAGAGTTCGACGATCTCGCGTTCGTGCCGGCGCAGGTGCTTCAGCGACTCGCGGGCCGCGCGGATCCGCTGGTCGTCGTCGAGGCGGCCGGCCACGTCATCGGCGTGGTCGCCGATCTCGGTGGGCAGTTGTTCCGCCGCGGCCAGAGCACGCCGGTAGCGGAGCTTGGAGCGCCAGTCGTTCCGCACCGTGTAGTCGGCGGTCCGGAGCAGCCAGGGCAACGCGGAGTCGCGGTCGAGCACCACCTCGTGCCGTCGCCGCCACGCCTGCAGGAAGACCGCCGAGGTCAGATCCTCGGCATCGCTCCAGGACGCTGTGCGCCGGTGCAGGAAGTTGTAGACCGCCCGGGCATGCCGGTCGTACAACTGCGCGAACGCCTCCGCGTCACCGTCCGCGGTCCGATCCCACAGCCGCCGTTCCGATCCCGCGGGCACCACCACTCCGTCCCACACCGCCTGCATGCCGCTCCCTCCGCCTCACGACCCTTGCACTGTGTATGTGTCGGCCGGAGCGAGGAGGTTCCCGCGGAACGTCGGATCAGACGGTGATCTCGCCGCGGGCGGCCTTCAAGGCGATGTCGGTGCGGTGCTGGGAGCCCTTGATCCGGATCTGGCCGACCGCGGCGTACGCACGCCGGCGGGCCTCGTCCAGGTCCTCGCCGGCCGCGCTGACCGCGAGCACGCGGCCTCCCGAGGTGACCAGGTCGTCACCGTCGAGCGCCGTACCCGCGTGGAAGACCTGGACGCCGTCGGCCTCGGCCTGGTCGACACCGCTGATCACGTCGCCGCTGCGCGGGCTGGCCGGGTACTTCTTCGCGGCGACCACGACCGCCACGGCGGAACCGGTCTGCCAGGCCAGTGGCTCCTGATCGGCCAGCTTGCCGGTGGCGGCGGCGTACAGGACTCCGCCCAGCGGGGTCTTCAGCAACGGAAGCAGCGCCTGCGTCTCCGGGTCGCCGAAGCGGCAGTTGAACTCGATCACCCGGACCCCGCGCGACGTCAGCGCCAGACCGGCGTACAGCAGTCCGGTGAACGGCGTACCGCGGTGGCGCAGTTCGTCGATCGTTGGCTGGATCACCTTCTCGGTGATCTCCTCGACCAGCTTGTCCGGTGCCCAGGGCAACGGTGTGTAGGCGCCCATGCCGCCGGTGTTCGGGCCCTCGTCGTTGTCGCCGAGGCGCTTGAAGTCCTGCGCCGGCTGCAGCGGCAGCACCGTCGTACCGTCGCTGATCGCGAACAGCGACACCTCCGGGCCGTCGAGGTACTCCTCGATCAGCACCTGCTCGCAACCCGCCGCGTGCGCGAGCGCCTCGTCGCGGTCGGACGTCACCACGACACCCTTGCCCGCGGCCAGTCCGTCATCCTTCACGACGTACGGCGGCCCGAACGCGTCGATCGCGGTCGCGGCCTGCTCGGGCGTGGTACAGACGTAGGCCCGGCCGGTCGGCACGCTCGCCGTGGCCATCACGTCCTTGGCGAACGCCTTCGACCCCTCGATCTGGGCGGCGTCCTTGGACGGCCCGAAGACCGCGATGCCCGCATCGCGGAGCGGATCGGCCAGCCCGGCGACCAGCGGCGCCTCCGGCCCGACCACGACCAGGTCCGCGCCCATCTCCTTCGCCAGGGCGACGACCGCATCGTGGTCGGAGATGTCCACCGAACAGCAAACAATCGTTTGCCCGTCGTACGCCGGACGCAACACGGCGATGCCAGGGTTACCCGGGGCCGCGACGACCGCGTCGACCTCAGGGTCCTGGGCCAGCGCCCAGACCAGTGCATGTTCGCGGCCACCCGAGCCGACCACCAAGACCTTCACGGGCCCTCAGCCTAGCGTGCTCTGGCTTAGTAGGCCCCGGGCGGTGTAAGACTGCGCTCTACTGGAGGTAAGCGATTGACTACACGTACGGTATCGGCCGCCAAAAGCCGCCGCACCACACCCGCGGCCGTCGCGGCCGCGACAAGCCGCCGCCCCACCCCGGCGTCCCTGCTGTCCTGGCTGATGCTCGTGCCCTGCCTGGTGGTGTTCGCGCTCTTCATCGTCTGGCCGCTCGGCAAGTCCGTCTCGCTGTCGCTGCACGGCTCCGACCTGTTCGGCCGGCCGGATGCGTTCGTCGGACTGCAGCACTACCGCGACATGCTCGGCTCCGCTGAGTTCCGGCACATCCTCTGGGTGACCTTCGCGTTCGTGCTGCTCACCGTGATCCCCGGCGTACTCGGCGGCCTGGTGATCGTGCTGCTGCTCGAGCAGCACATCAAGGGCATCCGGATCTTCCGGACCGCGTTCGCGCTGCCGTTCGCGTTCTCGGTCGCCAGCGCGTCCGTCATCTTCGCCACCATCTACAACCCGGCGATCGGGCTCGCGAACGGCCTGCTCGGCCGGTTCGGGGTGGACCGGATCGGATGGCTCACGGATCCGTCCTGGGCGCTGATCAGCGTCGCCATCACCACGGTCTGGATGAGCATCGGCTACAACGTGCTGGTCCTGTCCGCGGGCATCGGCGCGATCCCGACCGAGATCAACGAGGCGGCGACTCTGGACGGCGCCGGCGGCTGGCGGGCGTCGCGGCACATCACCGTCCCGCTGCTCGGCCCGCAACTGTTCTTCCTGATCGTGATCTCGACGATCCAGTCGCTGCAGGGCTTCGGCCAGATCAAGATCCTCACGCCGGAAGGCGGCCCGGAGCAGTCGACCAAGACGCTCGTCTACTCGATCTACCACACCGCTTTCGCGAACAACGCGAGCGACTTCGGCGCCGCGTCCGCGCAGGCGATCGTGCTGCTGGTGATCCTGCTCGTCTGCACGGCGGTCCAGTTCGGCTTACTGGAAAGGCGGGTGCACTACAAGTGAGGCGACTCACCGCCGGACGGCTGATCACGTACGCCGTCCTGATCCTCGCGGCTCTCGCGGTCATCTTCCCGGTGTACTACGTGATCGCGGGATCGATCATGTCGCCCGGCCAGATCTCGTCGTACCCGCCGGATCTGTTCCCGCACGGCATCTTCACCGGCAACTACAAGGGCGCGTCGTCGTCCGGGACGCCGATCGGGCAGCAGTACCTGAACTCGATCCTGCAGACCTCGATCATCACTGTGTCGCAGCTGATCACCAGTGTGCTGGCGGCGTACGCGTTCGCCTTCATGAAGATGTGGGGACGCTCGGTGCTGTTCGGGTTGTTCCTGGCCACGCTGATGGTGCCGTGGGAATCGATCGTGCTGCCGAACTACCTGACCATCACCGGCTGGGAGCTCGGTGGTCAACGGCTCACCGCGACGTACGCCGGGACGATGATCGCGCTGGTGCTGCCGTTCCTGGCGAACGCGTTCGGCGTGTTCCTGCTGCGGCAGTCGTTCCTGCAGTTCCCCACCGAACTGCGGGACGCGGCAACCATCGACGGCTGCGGGCACTGGCGGTTCCTGCGCCGGATCCTGCTGCCGCTGAACAAGCCGGCCCTGACCGCGGTCGGGCTGTACGTCTTCCTGTCCGCGTGGAACCAGTTCTTCTGGCCGCTGCTGATCGGCGACTCGGCATCCCGCCGTACCTTGCAGATCGGCATCAGCCAGCTCAACGACGTCGAGGCGGCCGACCCCGGCCTGATCCTGGCCGGCGTCACCCTGTCCATCGTTCCCACCCTGGCCATCGTGATCTTCGGCCAGCGATTCATCGTCCGCGGACTGACCGCGGGCGCCATTCGGTAAAGAAAGGCAACTGCGATGCGATCAGTCCGACAACGACGTACGGCGATCGGCGCTTCTCTGCTGGCCGTGCTCGCCCTGGTGGCGGCCGGTTGCGGGAGCAGCAGCGACGACTCCGGCAGCTCCAGCGGGGGCCAGGACGTGCCCGGCGCGGACGCGCTGGACAAGGCGTCCGGCGTCACCAAGATCACCTTCTGGCACGGCATGAAGGGCGCCAACGGCGCGGCCGTCGACAAGTTGGTGAAGGCGTTCAACGCCGCCCACACCGGCAAGATCGAGGTCACCGCGGTCTACCAGGGCGACTACGACGAGACGATCACGAAGTACAAGACGTCGGTGCAGCAGGGCAACACGCCTTCGGTCGTACAGATCTACGACATCGGCTCGCGGTTCATGATCGACTCCAAGCAGACCGTGCCGGTGCAGAGCTTCGCCGACAAGGACGGCTACACGCTGGACTCGATCGAGCCGAACATCGCCAACTACTACTCGATCGACGGCAAGTTGAACTCGATGCCGTTCAACACGTCGATGCCGCTGCTGTACATCAACAAAGAGGCGTTCGTGAAGGCCGGCCTCGACCCGAACAAGCCGCCGACGAACCTCGACGAGATCATGGCGGACGCGAAGAAGCTGACGATCAAGCAGGGCGGGAAGACGGTCCAGTACGGCTTCAACGCCGCCATCTACGGCTGGTTCATCGAGCAGTTGATCGCGCAGTCCGGGTCGACGTACTGCGACAACGACAACGGCCGCAAGGACCTGGCCACCAAGGTGAACTTCGCCGACGAGCAGGGCGTCAAGGTCGCCACCTGGTACCAGGACATGGTCAAGCAGGGCCTGATGCCGAACACCGGCAAGAAGACCGACGACGCGCAGGCCGTGTTCAAGTCCGGTACGTCGGCGATGCACCTGGAGTCGACCGGATCGCTGCGTGGCTACCTGGACGCGGCGAAGGGCAAGTTCACCGTGCTCACCGCGCCGTTCCCGCACCTGACCGCCTCCGACAGCGGCGGCCCGATCATCGGTGGGGCGTCGCTCTGGATCGACGGCTCGGGTCACTCGGACGCCGAGAAGCGCGCCTCCTGGGAGTTCGTGAAGTTCGCCTCCTCGCCGGAGCAGCAGGCCGCGTGGCACACCGGCACCGGGTACTTCCCGATCAACTCCAAGGCCCTGGACCTCCCCGAGGACAAGGCGTGGGTGGCGCAGTACCCGCAGTTCACCACCGCGATCACCCAACTCCACAACACCAAGCCGACCAACGCCTCCTCCGGCTGCATCCTCGGCGTCATGCCCCAAGCCCGCAAGGCCTCCGAAGACGGCCTGGAGAAGGCAGTCCTAGGCACCGACCCGGCCACCGCGATGAAGGCCGCAGCCGACTCCATCAAGCCCCAAATCGACCAATACAACAAAACAGTCAAGAAGTAGTCCCGTCGACCAGCCGCCCGGTCTCCCGGGCGGCTGGAATCGGCCCCACGCGCCCGCTACGCGCGCTCCTGCCGTCGCGTGCTCGCAGCCGCTCCCTCCCACCCGTCCTTGCCTTGCGCAGGCTCCTGCGTCGCCCGCTTGCGACTACACCGTGGATCCGGCAGCCCGTGAATCCTCGGCAGACCCGGGGACCGGAGTGCTGCGCCGACGCAGGTGATCACGGCGACTGCTGGTCGCCCCGGGCGTCGGATCACATCACGTGAATCCTCAACCCACTGTCGATCTACTTGTTCTCCGTTCGTGTAGGGGTAAAGACGGCGGAAGGAGTGGTGATGGCTGAGGTACTGATGAGTGGGCTGGTGATTGGGGAGTCGGCGCGGTGGCGTAATGGGCGGTTGTGGTGCTCCAACTGGGGTGCTCAGGAGGTGCTGGCGGTTGATGCGTCCGGTAAGTGCGAGGTGATGGCTCGCGTCCCGACGACGTTGCCGTTCTCGATTGATTGGCTTCCGGATGGGCGGTTGCTGGTGACGTCGGGTCCGGAGGGTTTGGTGCTGCGGCAGGAGCCATCTGGCGACCTGGTCGTGCATGCGGACCTCTCGGTGTACGGCGGGTTGAACGAGATTGTCGTCGACGGGCGCGGCAACATCTACGTCAACGGTGGTTGCGACTTCCACCCTGATGAGGACGAGCGCCCCGGCTTCATCGTGCTGATCACCCCCGACGGCGCCGTACGACGCGTGGCCGACGAGCTCGCCTTCCCGAACGGCATGGTGATCACGCCGGACAACTCGACTCTCGTCATCGCCGAGTCGTTTGCTCAGACGCTGACGGCGTACGACGTCTCAGCCGACGGCTCGCTGTCGAGTCGGCGCGTGTGGGCACCTCACACCGGCGACGGCATGGTGATGGACGCCGACGGCGCCATCTGGACTCCCGGCTGGGCGGACAACGGCCCAGCCTGCCTGCGCATCGCCGAAGGCGGAGAGATCCTCGAGACCGTCCCACTGAAGCACGCCGGCTTCGCCTGCACGCTCGGCGACGACGGCACCCTCTACATGCTGACTGCGGACTGGCACATGCAGGAGTCGTTCGAGTCCAACCTCGACCGCCTCCTCTCCGACCGCACCGGCCGTATCCTGACCCACAAGGCCCCAACCCCACCCGCGGGCTGGCCGTGAGCCGCCCGACCACCTACATCCTGCGACCTTGTGCACCGGCCAACCACCCACCACCAGTTGACATGGTCGAGCCGTGCACAAGCTCGCACCACCACGTTGACCACCCGGCGCTAGGTGCCGGGACCGTGAACAAGATCTGGGGACCTTCGACACGGCACGAGCTGTTCACCGTCACCACAAACTGTTCACGGCGCCGCCCCGAGCAGCACCCCCACCACCAACCGCCCACCCCGCACTGAACCCGCGCTCAACACGCGCGGGCAACCCCGGCCACGCCTCCCACCGGTGGCCGGCCGATCACCCGCCCGTCACCAACGTCCCAGCCGACTACCCCGAGGGCCAGACCGGCCAGATCCCTGGTCAGGCCCGGCACAGCTCCTTCGGGGGACCTCCTCGGCGCTGCGGTCCACGACCGACATTGTGCACCGATCGACCACCACAGACCGGGCGGTTTCAACCAGTTGTTGCACGCAGCGCCTCGTCGAGGGCTTGGGCTGGAGTCTTCCATCCCAGGGTCTGTCGTGGGCGGGTGTTCAGCCGGTGGG
>NZ_SJKB01000064.1 GCF_004331465.1 Kribbella pittospori | reverse complement strand
TCCTGGAGTCGGATGACTCCGTGGAGCATTGCCAGCAGGAGGTTGTCGATCCGGTCGTGGCTGAGGTGGAGTCGGCTCGCGATCTCGTCGCAGGTGGTGAATCCGGTGGCGGCGCCGATAGTGGCAGCCGCGGTGGCGGTGTCGAACGGGCGGCGCAGCCGGTCGGCTTCGTCGAGCCGGGTGACGAACTGCGTGACCTGATCAAAGCGCCACTGCTCCCGGCTGCTGATGACCTGGTGGCCGTCCGGGTCAACTGCGGCGAGGCTGATCAGGCGTCGGAACAGGTCCGGGTCGGTGTTCCAGAAGCGGCAGAGCTCGGTGACCATCGCGGTGAAGGCAGCGACCGGATCGTCGAGGGTAGCCGCCGCGTGCATGCCCGCCACAAGTCCGGCCCGCTGGGAGAGGTCTTCGGCGACCGCGTCGAGTAGTCCGAGTTTGTTGCCGAACTTCCTGTAGATGGTCACGCGGGTGACCTCGGCGTCGGCGGCGACCTGCTCGAGGCTGAGGCTGCGGTAGCCGGCGTCG
>NZ_SJKB01000006.1 GCF_004331465.1 Kribbella pittospori | reverse complement strand
GGCTGGAACGACCGATCCCACCCCTTCGCCTGGACCAAGACCGCAGACCAGATCCTTAAGAAGGCCAACCGTCAGAAGACCTCAGACGCGCGGCACTAGTCGTTAGCCGGGAACGGTACGCCGGTGTTGCTGTGGCACCTGTAGCCGTTCGGGTTTTTCGCGGCGGGCAATTACTGCTGCCGGTGGCGATACCGCGACGGCGATAGAACGTCGATGAGACGGCAGCACCTGACACACGGGCCGCCGACTTACGCCACGTTCCCCCAAGGTCGAGCCCTTGCGCCTCTATTGCGAACCGGGCAGCCTTGGGACAGGGGGTGGTATCGATGGGTTATCCGGATTTTCAGTCTTCCATCGAACGGCTAGAAAGTTTGCTTCGGAGGATCGCCTTGGCCGAGGCCCGGGTTCGTGCCTGGACGGAGGCAATGCACTCCGACGAGATACACGAAATATACGGCCGTCTGCTGGAAAGTGCCGTTGACCCCATAGCGGGCATCGTGGCGATGGTCGAGTCGCTGCCCTATCCATCCGAGCAGCCCAAGCTCGGGACTGCTTACGAGGCGATGCGGCCTCTGCCGGCCCCAGGCGCTACGACCTGGGAGGTTATACCTCGATCCGACTACGCGGCGAAGCTCCGGGAGCCGCACAGGCAAGGTGACAGCAGCCCGCGGCAGCTGACTATCGACGTCTACGTCGAGGGCGATCTCGACAGCAAGGCCGAAGAGAACAGAATGCGCGCTGTCATCGCAGCGACGCATCGGCTGGCAGAGTCCGTCGGAGCAGAGAAGATTTCCGTTACCGATGAAGGCCGGGGCTCGCTCTGGGAGCGCGCGAGAGCAAGGCTTGGGAAGGCACTCACCTCCGACGATGCTCGAAAGCTGCAGGAGGAAGCCATTCAGGCCGTTCGCTTGCGCGGCATGCTCCTTAATCAAGCTGAGTACGACGGGCGACAGGCTCAGGCCGTGGGCGACTTGGTGCTCAAGCTCGCTGGCGTTCGAAGCGCGGCTATTCGAGTGGGGTCAATCCTCATCGTGAAGTACTCGCCGCAACCTGACGATCCGATAATTCTCTGCCGTACGTTGACGGCGGCCGAGGTCAGGGCGCTGGATCAGTTCCCAGCAATCCTTCACAACCCACCGATGGTTATGGACCAGCTTGCGCAGGCCGTAAACCTTCTGTCCGATGAGGATCCACCTTCGACAGCGATCGGGAACGCTTAGTTGTCTGGTTCCGAGTGATCTGATCGCTGGTGGCTCCTGTCTGGTTGGGGATGTTGCACTGAGACATACTGTGGCGCATGGGAAGACCAATCCTCGTCGAGCCGCCGCCACACCTCGCTGATCTGCCGAAGGACGGACGCGGCTACCTGGTGCCAGCTGAAACGCCTTGGACCGACGGAGGACCTCGACTAGCTGGACTCGATCCGCATCGAAGCGTCGGACTCGCTATCCGTCGAGCTTGCTGCGTGTGCGGATTCGGTCTGGCGGAGGGGTCCTTAGTGTGGCGGACTCTGGCTCAGAAGGACGCGGCCAGAACTCGGGTCCACGATCCGAGGTTCAGCGTTGATACTGGATTCGGGGGACACCTCTCGTGCATGATCTATTCGGCATTCGCGTGCCCATATTGGGCGACGAGCGCAGGAAAACTGGGCAAGAAGAGCGCGATCAATCCCGGCGCGCCGCGCGGAACTCGCCCAGCGATCCTTGGGCATCGAGATATTTGGATCTTGATCCATGAGGATCCTTCACGCCCATTCCTGGGTCCGCCCAGTTCCAACCCCGCGGAGCCACTCTTTGGCTATATCGATTTGACTGGGGATGTTCCATTCCGGGAGCCAGCAGATCTCATTGAGCGCTATGAAGTTGCCGTCGCAGACGACCTGGAAAACATCGATATCACCGCCGAACGTCAGTACTGGACGAAGTTCGACGAAGACAAACTAAACGCGGTCATTGGTGAAGGTCTCAAGGCGTTGACCGGCAAACCTTTTGCTCAGCAGATCCTTTACAATAACGAGCCGAGGACCGCGTATGAGCTTCCGTTAGTCGTCTGACTATGCCACTCCGTGCCATACGCGCGCTCCCCTATGTTCCAGCCCGCAGGACTGGACTGGTGAGGGCTGGAACATAGGGGCGACCCGTAGGCCAGAATGTCCCGCATGACTGTTCGCCTGTACGTCGGCCCCGCCTACGGCATTGCAGACGCGGACGACCTCCGCGCGCGGATCGAGGCCTGGCGGTCGGAACCATCATCACCGCCTCCTCGAGCCGCACGGATCGGCGAGTACCTCCGTACCGGCGCCGGACAACTTGTCTGGGTGGGCGATGACGACGTCGTCCTTCCGCTCGCCTGGTTGGCTGATGAGTCGGCAATCTCGATCGCAAAAGTGATAGGCGATGCGTACCGACACGCGGCGGGCTTGCCAAGGCGGGCTCCTCTCGATCACGTGGCAGTTGAAGCTTGGGTCACCAATCTCAGCGGCGAAGACTTTGCTGCATTGACAGCAGCAGGGGCCCTCGAACACGCACCCACAGGCGCTGCACGTCTGGTCGTCGGCAGCAAGGTGAAGGTGCGTACTCACGCTGAGGTGCCACGGTCGGCTGACTTGGACGAGTGCACGATCTTGAAGATTGCCGCGCAGCATTTGCCGAGAGGTATGACGGTCACGGACGTTGAGCTCGACATCATCAACACTACTCACGACTTTGTAACCGTTGAGGCAACTCTCAGCCCGCGTTCGAAGCTCACTCTTGGACAGGTGATCCACTCCGGGGAAGGCGTCTCGGCCCTGCTCCAAGTAGCGGAGTTGGATGCGGCCAGGGCGTGGGCACTCGTACAGAGCGGACGGGGTGACTTGCTACTTGGGCAACAGGAGAGCGACTGGTTAGAGGTGAAGTCCGCCGCGTACAGGCTGGACGAACCCGCACAGGTCATCGAAGCTGCCCAGGATGTCGCAAGACTGGCGAACGGCGGCACCGCTGGACTGCTGCTCTGCGGATACAAGACGAAGCGGCTCCCAGGCGGAGGCGAGATGATCACGGCTCTCTCTCCAATACCGGATGACCGCGCGCAGGTCGTGCGCCTCCGGCGCGCCCTCGATCGCACGATCTATCCACCAATCCCAGGCCTGCGGATCTCCTACCTCCCCATCGCACGGTCCGCCGCCGGCGTCTTGGCAGTCTTTGTGCCACGGCAGATGCCTAGGTTGAGGCCATTCCTCGTGCACGGCGCCGTCGCGGCTGGCAGAGTGGAAGGTGCCTTCATTTCCATCGTGACGCGCCGCGACGATGAGAGCCTTTCGATCACCGCACCCCAGATCCACGCCTTGTTGGCTGGCGCTCTGGCTCAAGATCCAGCCGAACATGCCGACCGAACTGAGGATGCAGGTCTGCGGATGAACCATCCCGACGCACGTTTGACGCCCAGATTTCATCCGAGCCGTTTCGCAGATCCCCTTCAGTTTCAGCCAGACATGCCGGGCTTAAACCTGCGCGCGGCGACGAGTTTCGACCTTCCGGCTGGCTCCGAATTGTTAATTGAGCCGCGCCACCGGAAACGGCTCCTCTCGGCGCTGGACGCGTGCGGCGGGAACGCCTGGATGCAGCCTTCCGGAGCATGGCAGTCCACATCTCACGCCGTCTTCGCGCGTGAGGTCAACAACGGGTTTGAGCGGCTAACAATTACTCGCGAAACGGGTGTAAATGCGATCATTGTGATCGCTGACCATGTCGCCGGGCAAGTTGGGCAGATGGCGAGCATGGCTTTCGTCATCGACCAGTTGGCCGAGCTGATTCGGCGCAGTGCATCTGACCTACGCGCACCACTCCACACGATTTCCTCGGGCGGACGCCATCGCGTAGTAGAGGTCCATATTGAGGCACGAGGCAAAACACCACTAGGCTCATCTCGGACGGTTTCTGAATTCGCTGATTTGGCGCCGCTCGGAGAGGGGCGAACGCGAGGAATGACCGACGGAGCTACAGCGTGGCCATCGTCGTGGGCTACGGCCGGCGCCGAACGCGCCCTCGCACTCGAAGCCTTCCGACGCACGGCGCTTGACTGGGGGTATCTGGACCCTGATCCCGCATTCGCTGCGCTTGGATGGTCCCAGGGCTGAACGGCGTCGTGCTGACTACCGGAGGCCGGCGTCCTCGACTTCTGCCTAGGGGACATCGGGGACAGGCCCGGCCCAGCGCCCCCAAGTTCCGGCCCTCGCGACTCGACTCGTGAAGGCTGGAATATAAGGGGTCGTGAGTTACATCGAACATGTGTTCCTATATGAGGATGACAAGTCGCGGGATCGGCGATGTACGGCGGGTGCTTGGTCAGCCGAAGTCGTGGATCGACCAGACCTTTCCCAAGCCTGCGCCGCAGCTACCCGATGCCCGCCGTGAACTCAAAGGTGCAATCACTCCGTGATCAGTGGCTGGCCGGCGGGGTCTCTGACGACTTCTTCTATCCGACGCTTCGGCGACTCGAGCAGCAGCGCCGGGAGCTTCGGAACGACGAGGCAAGGCACGCGGCATCGCAACTGCGTGCGCAGTCAGACCTCTCGGACATTCGGCGGCGGTGGTACGCCAACGACCTTGACTTGTCGCAAAAGCGCGCCCTAGTCAAGGAGGCACTCCATGCTGTCATCGTTCACCCGGTCGGACCTCGCGGCCGCGGTAGAGCTGCCTTCAACCCCGACTTGTTGGAGCTGGTATGGCGTAGGTGACTCGCTGCGCGTCGAACTGGATCAGAGCAGTCTCCAGGACCTGAGGGCTGCCTCCCACTGGTCAACGGCCTGACGCGCTACGGCGAGGGCATCGACTAGCCGCCGGCCGTGGTGGATCTCGAGGCTTATGCGCCAAGGCGGGCCCGCCCCAGGGCGGGTCGCCCGCAGAGCGCCGAAAGTCGGCTTATCGGGGCTCATCGGACGCCGCGTTAGGGGTCCGTGCTTCGCGACGTTGCCCAGATCGTGCGCTAGTGCTGCGCCGTGGGGGTGGCTTCGCAACATCGCATTCGCGGCTTGCTCAGCCACCCCCTGGCGCACCACCGATTCTCGTAGTGCCCAAAGCTCAATGAAGACCTGATACAACCGCCGCTGAGCGTCGAACAGGTCCGCGTTGGATGGTTGCTCGGGCCAGGTCGCCTCAAGACGTGCCAGCTCTTCAGCAACCTCTCGCCAACGCCGACCCGGGTCGCGTTCATGGTGACCGGGGCCAACGCTCAGCGAGAGACTCGATGCGATGCTCAGTTCTGAAGCCATTCCGAGCTGAATGGTCACGCCTCGATGCCCGCACGCAGAGCACGGCGGTCTTTCGGTGTCCTGCTCAGACCCAGCTGGAAACTCATGACCGCAGGCTGAGCAGAACGTGCGTGCACCAACCATCACTCACTCACCCTCGTGCTGATTCGGCGAGCTAGGCCCGAGGAGAACCAGAGCACCAGAGTGACCGCGATACCGAGGGCTGCTTCCGCTTCCGCTCGAGTAACGTCCTTGATACTGCCGCCTGGATTGGCGTGTCGCTGTTGGTTGTGCCAGAGCGTCCTGAGCATTGCCAACAGAGTTTCCCCGGAAGCCTGTTTTGCCGCATCGAGCCCGCCAACGGTCCAGTTGCCGACGGTGTCTGCTATATGCGCGACGACCGTCCCAAGGGTTGCGGTGTTGGACTTGGGCAGGGCTATACCCAACGTGACTGCCTCGACTGCCAAGACTGCGTCGCGATATGCGATGTCGTAGTTCGGCTCTGGTCGGTAGCACGCATTCCATGCCGACGCGATCTTCCGCGCCGCGTCCGTGGGCGCCGACGTGACCAGATCGACCTGCGCCCGGGTCGTCTCGTTCACCCGCTGCTCGAGTCCCCAATGAGGCTTGGCTACGGCCTTCCACAATGACCCTCCCTGGATCAGGATCTCCTCCAGCGAGACGATCGTTGCCTGAGGCCTTTCGTTTGAGACCAATCGGCCACTCCGGATTGCGTCATACCTCTTCTCCTGGTCTCGAAGCAGGTAGTCGATGAGAGTCAGCCGTTCCTCATCGCCACTGTTCGACCAGTAGTGGTTCAGCATTGATTGGGCATCCAGACTGACACCCGGAGCGTGCAGATCAACTCTCAGATGGCGCTCTACCTCATAGATGAGCGGCATGGAACCCTGGGCCGCTCGGTCCATCACCCAGCGCCACAATGACCGTTCGAGCCACTGCGGGACGCCATCCACCAGGGCCTTGTAGTTGTTGGTCCCGGTTTGTGTGTCCCGAAGGCTCAGGGGGACCCAATCGGAGGTCTCCTCGTTGGCAGTCACCTGATGCACCCCTCGGGCTTGGTCGAGCCACGACAGATCTACAACGAACGGCCAGCATCAGGTGACCTACACCCGATGCTGGCTGGTGCTGCTCGTCAGTCCTGGTTTGTCGCTTCTGTGGGGAACGGTACGCCGGTGTTGCTGTGGCAGCGGTAGCCGTTGGGGTTCTTGAAGTCGGACAGGTACTGCTGGTGGTAGCCCTCGGCGTAGTAGAAGGTGGTGGCGGGGGCGATCTCGGTGGTGATGTCGCCGTAGCCGAGGGGCTTGATGACGGGGGCGTAGAGGTCGCGGGTGCGTTCGGCCTCCGCGCGCTGGGCGTCGGTCGTGTAGTAGATCGCCGAACGGTACTGGGAGCCGAGGTCGTTGCCCTGGCGCATGCCCTGGGTCGGGTCGTGCGTCTCCCAGAACACCTTCAGCAGGTCGGTGAAGGTGGTCTTGGTGGGGTCGTAGACGACGCGGACGGCCTCGGTGTGACCGGTGCGGCCGGTGCAGACCTCCTCGTACGTCGGGTTCGGGGTGTAACCACCCGCATAGCCGACGGCCGTGGTGTATACCCCTGGCAGCTGCCAGAAGATCTCCTCGGTGCCCCAGAAACACCCGGTGCCGAACCAGACCTCCTCGAAGCCCTCCGGGGCAGCGGCGGTCTGCGGCGTACCGAGCACGATGTTGTCCGCCGGTACGGCGAATCCGGGCTCCGGCCGGCCGGGCAGTGCGGCCTCGGGCTCGACCAGGGCTGTGTTGCGCTTGAAGAACGACATTCTCACGCCTCTCGCAGAAGTACTCTCATGATCCTTCAACGCCCGGGGTAAGGCGAACCTTCCGCACACCCCTTACGGCGCGATGACGTCAAGCGATCATGGCCGCCGTACGCCGGGCCGGTGCCCCACCCGTGGTCAGCGATGCGTACGACGCGGCCAACTGGCCGACCCCGTCACGCAGCGCATCCACATCGAGCGTGAACGGCAACCGGATGAACGACTCCAGCCCACCATCCGGCGAGAACCGCGAACCGGACACCAGCAGTACGCCGTTCCGCTGCGCGACCCCGACCAGACTCGACCCAACCGGCTCAGGCAACTCGCACCACAGCGACAACCCACCACCCGGCACCCGGAACCGCCACGACGGCAACTCGGAAGCCACCGCCGAAGCCAGCGCATCCCGCCGCCGCGCGAGCTCCAACCGCCGCTCCGGCAGAAGCGTCGCCCGCTGCCGCAGCAACCCGGCGACGACCAACTGCTCGAGCACCGGCGCGCCCAGATCCATCGACGCCCGCGCGTCCAGGATCCGCGCGACCAGCGCCTCCGGCACCCGCATCCACCCGATCCGCAGCCCACCCCAGAACGACTTACTCACCGACCCAATGGTGATGACTCCGTCCGGGTCGTACGACGCGAACGGCGGCGGCATCTCCTGGCCGTCCAGCGACAGCTCGAACAGCGTCTCGTCCACGATCGCCGTCGTCCGGCTGCGGGCGAACGCGATCGCCAGCCGCTGCCGGTCGGCGGCCGGCATCAACCACCCGGTCGGGTTCTGGAAGTCCACCACCAGCCAGGCGGCCCGCGGGGCCGTCTGCCTGATCGTTGCCTCCAGCAAAGGAAGGTCCCAGCCGCCGGGGCTCATCGGCACCGCTACCACCCGGCAACCGCTACGCCGGATCGCGTCCACGGAATTCGGGTGCGTCGGGCTCTCGGTCAGCACCCGGTCGCCGAACTGCGTGATCGCCCGGATCGCGATCGACGTCGCCGCGAGCGCACCAGCGGTCACGATGATCTGGTCCGGCGTCGTCGGCAGCCCGCGCTCCGCATAGGCGGCCGCGATCTCCGAACGCAGTACTGGCAACCCCTGCGGGTGGTACCCGGGCGTCGCAAGGTGCACCGGCAGATCCCCGGCCGCTTCCGCCACCGCCGTACTGATCCCCGGTACGGCGGACGGCGCCGCGCAGGTGAAGTCGTAAAGCCCGTCCGTATCGATCCCAGGCGCATGGTGCCGCCCGAGCTCAGGCGCAACCTTCGATGGAAGAGCGGTGACGCTCCCTGACCCGCGCCGGCTCATCAGGTAGCCGCTGTCGCGCAACTCCCGGTACGCCGAGGCGACCGTCGTACGGCTGACCCCAAGAGCCTCGGTCAACTCGCGCTCGCTCGGGAGCCGCGAGCCCGGGATGATCCGGCCGTCTGCGATCAGGAGCCGGAGCCGGTCGGCCAGCACCCGGTACGCCGGGCCGGAGTCTTCGGCCCAGGAGCCGAGCAAGCCGGAGAGCGTACTGGCGGGGAGATATTGCCGCTGCATGCAGTCCACTATTGCGCAATTGGCTATCGATCACCAGGCCAGTTGCTCCGCAAACTGGAGAAGTGACCGCCACTTCCCCCGCACCGCCTCGCCAACTGGCGCCCCTGAACCCGATCCAGCAGCTGAGGGCAGGCCACCTGCCCCGGCGCCTGGTCCAGCTGTACGTCGGCCTCACCCTGTACGGCGCCTCGATGGGCCTGATGATCCAGGGCAACCTCGGCCTGGACCCGTGGGACGTGTTCCACTCCGGCATCACCAAGCACCTGCCGCTGAGCTTCGGCACCGTGGTGATCGCGATGAGCTTCGTCGTACTGCTGGCCTGGATCCCGCTGCGGCAGTGGCCCGGTCTCGGCACGATCAGCAACGCGATCGTCATCGGCCTGGTGACGGACCTGACCCTGGCGACGGTCGACCGGCCGGACGCGCTCTGGCTCCGGATCGTGTTCATGCTCAGCGGCGTCGTGGTGAACGCGCTGGCCGGCGCTCTCTACATCGGCGCCCAGTTCGGCCCCGGTCCCCGCGACGGCCTGATGACCGGCCTGGTACGTCGTACCGGCCTCAGCGTCCGCTTGGTCCGGACCTCGATCGAGGTGACCGTGCTCGTCATCGGCTTCCTGCTCGGCGGCGTGATCGGCGTCGGCACCGTCGTCTACGCCCTGTCGATCGGCCCGCTCGTCCACTTCCTGCTGCCGATCTTCACGGTGCGGCTCAAAGAGGTCCCCGTCAGCGTTCCAGGTGGTCTTTCAAGGCGTTGAGGCGGTGGTCCCAGTCGCGGGTGAGTGCGGCCAGGAACTGCTGGGCCAGCTGCATCGGGGCGGGCTGTAGACCGTAGCGAACGCGGCGGCGTTCGCCGTGCTCGGCGGTGACGAGGCCCGCTTCGGCCA
This sequence comes from Kribbella pittospori, assembly GCF_004331465.1. GTDB lineage: Bacteria > Actinomycetota > Actinomycetes > Propionibacteriales > Kribbellaceae > Kribbella > Kribbella pittospori. Next base: position 525,541 of record NZ_SJKB01000006.1, on the reverse strand, counting down.
GGAGTGCGAGGTGCTTGGCGATCGCCTGCCGAGTGATCGGCAGGCGATCCGCCAGGTCCGTCGCGGTCGAGGGCCCGTTCGCCGCGAGTACGGCGAGTACGCCGCGCCGCCGCGGATCCGCCAAGGCCACGAACACCTGCTCCGCCACCGCCTCAACCTGGTCTGTGGCGGGCATGGCAGGTCAGGCGGCGTCGAGGTAGTCGACGAGTTCGCCGAGTTCGGACGCCCAGCCTTCGGTGTTGCCGCCGTATGCCTTGGCGTACTCGCCGTCCGGCAGTTGTGCGAAGCCCGACTCGATGACGGTCAGCCGGGTGCCGGCGTCGACCGGCTCCAGGGTGAACTCGACGTACGTCCGGCGCTCGTCCTCGGCCGGCAGGCCGTAGATGTGCCAGGTGAAGCCGAACGTGGTCGGCTCGTCCACCCGCTCGATCCGCATCTCGGCCCGGTCGCCGCTGGTCCACGTCATCTCCGCGGCGCCGCCCGGCCGCAGGTCGATCTTCGCCTGGTGGCCGAACCACGTGCCGAGACCCTCGGCCGTGGTCAGCGCCGCCCACACCTTCGCCGGCGGGTGGGCGAGCTCGACGGTCCGCTCGATCTGATCTGGAAACCCCATGACATCCTCCTGGTAAATAGCAACTGTCTGGTTGCAATCCAACATATGGCAACCCATGGGTTGCGTCAAGAGTCTCAGTGCCGGACGGCCTGCGCGGAACGGATCAGACCAGGCCGTACGCTGGTCCGGTGAACACGGACCACCACTACGGCTTCGAGACGCTCGCCATCCACGCCGGGAACGAGCCCGACCCCACCACCGGTTCGGTGGTGCCGCCGATCTACGCGACCAGCACCTACAAGCAGGACGGCGTCGGCGGGCTGCGCAACGGCTACGAGTACTCCCGGTCGGCGAACCCGACCCGGACCGCGCTGGAGGAGTGTCTGGCCGCGATCGAGGCGGGCAACCGCGGCTTCGCGTTCGCCAGCGGCCTGGCCGCGGAGGACACGCTGATCCGCTCGCTCTGCGTCCCGGGTGACCACATGGTGTTCCCCGACGACGCGTACGGCGGCACGTTCCGGCTGTTCTCCAAGGTGCTGGGCAACTGGGGTGTGGAGATGACGCCGGTCGCGGTGACCCACCCGGAGGCGATCCGGGCCGCGATCCGTCCGGGCAAGACGAAGATCGTCTGGCTGGAGACGCCGACGAACCCGCTGCTGAACGTCGCCGACATCGCCATCGTCGCCCAGATCGCGCACGACGCCGGCGCCCTGCTGGTGGTCGACAACACCTTCGCCACGCCGTACCTGCAGCAGCCGCTGGAGCTCGGCGCGGACGTCGTCGTGCACTCGACCACGAAGTACATGGGCGGTCACTCCGACGTCGTCGGCGGTGGGCTGATCGTCCGCGACGCCGGCCTGGCCGAGAAGATCGCCTTCCACCAGAACGCGATCGGCGCGGTCGCCGGCCCGTTCGACGCGTGGCTGGTGCTGCGTGGGATCAAGACCCTCGGCGTCCGGATGGACCGGCACAGCGACAACGCCGAGAAGGTCGTCGAGTTCCTGCAGCGGCACAAGGCCGTCAGCCAGGTGCTGTACCCGGGCATCGACGGTCACCCCGGCCACGAGACCGCCGCCAAGCAGATGAAGCGGTACGGCGGCATCGTCTCCTTCCGGGTCACCGGCGGCGTGGAGCATGCACTCGACATCTGCAACAAGGCCGAGGTCTTCACCCTGGGCGAGTCGCTCGGCGGCGTCGAGTCGCTGATCGAGCACCCCGGCAAGATGACCCACGCCTCGGTCGCCGGCACCCCGCTCGAGGTGCCGGCCGACCTGATCCGGCTCAGTGTCGGGATCGAGACGATCGACGACCTGCTGCTGGACCTCGACCGCGCGATGGCGTAGTTGGCGCGCCTGCTGGTGGCCGTCGACTTCGGGTCGACGTTCACGAAGGCAATTGCGGTGGACTCCGGCTCGGGCGACCTGGTCGCCCGAGCCGAACACCGGACCACGATCGACACGGACGTGATGGACGGCTGGCATGCCTGCCGGAACGCCTTGCTGGAAACCGATCGCGGCGTCGAGCGCGCCGAGGTGCTGGCCTGTTCGAGTGCAGGCGGCGGACTCCGGATCGGTGTCGTCGGCAACGAAGAGCTGGTCACCGCGGAAGCCGGCCGGCGGGTCGCGCTGTCCAGCGGTGGCCGTGTGGTTGCCGTGGTCAACGGCGGGCTCACGGCAACTTCCCTCAAGGAGCTGCGCAAGGACCGCCCGGACGTGGTCCTGCTCCTCGGTGGCACGGACGGTGGCAACTCCGCCGTACTGCGTAATGCTGCCGACGTGCTGGCCAAGTACAAGTGGCGTCGGCCGGTCGTTGTTGCGGGCAACATTGACGCACAGGCCGGGATCGGCGAGACCCTCGCGGCTGCCGGCGTACCGCATGTCCTGGCGGACAATGTCGTACCCGAGATCGGGGTGTTCGCGCCGGACAGTGCGCGGGCCGCGATCCGGGAGATGTTCCTCGCCCACGTGATCGGTGGGAAGAACCTGTCCCGCGATCCGGCGTTCGCGCGGATGGTCCGCGCCGCCACGCCGGACGTCGTACTGCGTGGAGTCGAGGTGCTGGCCGGGTTGCACGGTGATGTCGCGGTCGTGGACATCGGTGGTGCGACCACGGACGTGCACTCGGTGATCGAGCTCGACCCGGAGGACGCGAACCTCGGCCGCGAGGTGGTCGCGACGCATCCCGTGACCCGCACGGTCGAGGGCGACCTCGGAATGCGCTGGAGCGCGGTCCCAGTCGTCGCCGCCGGCGTCGAGTCCGGTCTCGTCCCGGACGACAACAAGCTCCATACGGCGGCCGCTCGCCGGCACGCCGACCCGTCGTACCTCCCCGACAGCGAGCAAGAGGCGTCGTACGACGAGTTGCTCGCGAGGGTCGCGGCGACAGTGGCGTTGCGGCGGCACGCGGGTCGTCAGCGGATCGTGTTCGGGCCGGGCGGCCGGGTGATCGAGCGGTCGGGCAAGGACCTGCGCGAGGTGGACTTGCTGGTCGGGTCCGGGGGAGTACTGCGGCACAACGGGCCGGACGTTGCCGCGCGGATCCTGGGCTCCGTCGGGGTGAACGCGCAGGAGGAAGGCTGGCTCGTCCCGGAACGCGCCGAGGTCTGCGTCGACAAGGACTACGTCCTGGCGGGCGTCGGCCTGCTCGCCGACCTCGCCCCAGCCGCAGCCGAAGGGCTCGCGGCACACATTCATGGAACGGTCCGCAGCGGGCACTAGTCTCAACACCAAGCGCGAGCTGCGGAGGTGGCATGAGCGAGTCGGGGCGGGCCGAGGCGCCGGACAAAGAGAGTCCGGTGGCGGACAACGAGGTACTGGACGAGTCCAGCGATACGGTCGTGACCGAGGTCGGGTCTTCGAGCCGGGGGCGCGTGGACACCGGGGTCACTCCAGGCATGCAGATCGCGAGTGCCTGGGCCTGGCGGTTCCTGGTGATCGTCGCGGCCGTGCTCGTGATCGCCTACGGGATGCGCTACTTGTCCGAGGTGGTCGTCCCGGTCACTGTCGGGGTGCTGCTGACCGCTCTGCTGGTCCCGGTGACGGACGGCCTGCAGCGGCTGCGCATTCCGCGCGGTCCGGCGGCTGGCATCACGGTCGTCGCGACCATCATTCTCGTCGCCGGTCTGCTGACCCTGGTCGGGACGCAGATCGCGGGCCAGTTCGAGACTCTGTCCACGCAGGTCGGCGAAGGTGTGCAGAAGCTGCGCGACCTGGCCCGGATCAACTTCGGACTGAGTGACAAGGACATCACCAACGCCTTCAAACGGTTGCAGGACGAGATCACCTCCGGCGGCGCCCTCGGTCAGCGCGCGGCCGAGGTCGGTACGACGGCGACGCATGTCGTGGCCGGGCTGTTCATCGCGCTGTTCTGCCTGTTCTTCTTCCTCTACCAGGGCGAGCGGATCTGGGCCTGGCTGATCCGGCTGTTCCCGAGGCAGGCGCGCGAGAAGGCCGACTCGTCCGGGCGGAAGGCGTGGGTCTCGCTGACGGCGTTCGTCCGGGCCACCATCATCGTCGCGGCGGTGGACGCGATCGGGATCTCTTTGGGTGCGGCGATCCTCGGTCTGCCGCTGGTGAGCGCGATCGGCATCCTGGTGTTCGTCGGCGCGTTTATCCCGGTCGTCGGGGCGCTGGTCAGTGGCGTGGTCGCCGTACTGGTTGCGCTGGTCGCCAAGGGACCGATCGTCGCGATCATCATGCTGGCCGTGGTGATCGGCGTACAGCAGCTCGAGGCCCATGTGCTGCAGCCGTTCCTGCTCGGCCGTGCAGTCAGTGTTCACCCGCTCGCGATCATCCTGTCGATCGCCACCGGCGTGGTCATCGCCGGGATCGTCGGCGCGCTGATCGCCGTACCGACGGCCGCAGTACTGAACGCGATCGTCAACCACCTGGCCGGCAACGACGTCGATCCGGAACCACCGAGACCGTTGCCCCGTCGATACCTTTTCCGGGAGCGACCCTCAGCGGAAGGGGAGGGCTAGGCGCCCGGTCCCGTCGTCGTCGAGGGCGTTCAACGCGGTGACGAGTTTGCGTTCCTCGTAGGTGAAGTGGGTCTCCATCAGGGCGGCCACGGTGTCGAGCTCCCGCTTCCGCTCGGCCGGATCGAGCGCGGCGAGTTTCTCCAACCGCTGCAGGGCTTGCGCGATGATCAGGTGATCACGGGCCAGCTCCTCGAGCACCGGGCGAAGCTCCGGGTACTCCTCCGCGAGCACCATGAACGCGCCGTCGTCCTCACCGGTGTGATGCCGGGTGAGCGCCCCGCAGAACGCCAGGCAGTGGGTCAGTAGATCTTTGCCATCCGGAGCGTCCTGTTCACGCAGTACGTCGATCTGGTCGCGGAGTTGATCGTGGAAGGCGAGGAGCTGGTTCCCGAATCCTTGCAGGCGTGACATCACCGCAAGCCTAACGTGCGACGACCGGCCGCCCTCCGAAGAGGACGGCCGGTCGTTCGTTGGTGCGGAGGGTCAGTGCATCGCGGCGGCTGCGGACGCCTCCATCGAGGAGTCTTCCTCGCCGCCCTCCGGCTTCGGGCCGTCGGAGCGGCCGGCCAGCCGCTGCTCCGGGGTGATGACCGCGAGGATCAGTGCGATCGCCAGGAACGGCAGGGAGACCAGGAACACGTCGCCCATCGCGTCGACCAGACCGTGCAGGGCCCAGCCCTTCATCGGCTCCTTCAGGCCGTGCAGCGCCTGAACGCTGTTGGCCGCCTTGGCGAGCCCGTCGACCACGGTCTGGGTTGCGTTCGGAACGATGTCGCCCAGGTGCTCCTTCAGCCGGCTGGTCAGCACCGCGCCGTACACCGCGGTACCGATCGCGCCACCCATCGAGCGGAAGAAGGTCATCGTCGAGGTCGCGCTGCCCATGTGCTTGCGGGGCACGCTGTTCTGCGCGGCGGTGACGGTGATCTGCATCGACAGACCCAGACCGGCGCCCATGATGAACATGTAGATCGCGAGGTGCCAGTACGGCGTACCCAGGCTCAGCGTGGACAGCAGCAGCATCGCGCCACCGACCAGGACCGAGGAGACGATCGGGTAGACCTTGTAGCGCCCGGTCTTGCTCATCAGCTGACCGCTCGGGATCGACGCGGAGAAGATACCGACGATCATCGGCAGCAGCGCCAGGCCGGATTGGGTCGGCGACAGATCCTTGACCGCCTGCAGGTACAGCGGCAGGAAGATCAGCGCACCGAACATCGCGAACCCGAGCAGGAACGCGTACCCGGCGTACCCGGAGAAGATCCGGCCCTTGAACAGGTCCATCGGGATGATCGGCTCGGAGACCCGCAGTTCGACCAGCACGAAGGTGACGGCCAGGACGACGGTCGCGGCCAGCAGGGCGATCGTGGTGCCGGTGCCCCAGCCGTTGGTCGGGCCGCTCCAGGAGACGGCCAGCAGCAGCGAGGTGACGGCGCCGGTGACCACTGCGGCACCGACGTAGTCGATCTTGTGCGAACGCTTCACGTGCGGCAGCTTGAGCACGGCGCCGACGATGCCCAGGGCAACGAGGCCGATCGGCAGGTTGATCCAGAAGATCCAGCGCCAGCCGGGACCGTCGGTGAGCAGACCGCCGAGCAGCGGGCCGGCCACGGACGACAGGCCGAAGACGGCACCGAAGTACCCCATGTACTTACCGCGCTCGCGCGGCGGGATCACGTCACCGATGGTGGCGAAGGCCAGTGACATCAGGCCACCGGCGCCAAGACCCTGGACGGCCCGGAAGCCGATCAGCATCTCGATGTTCTGCGACATCGCGGCCAGCACGGAGCCGGCCAGGAAGGTGACGATCGCCGCGATGAACAGCGGGCGACGGCCATACAGGTCGGAGATCTTGCCCCACAGTGGCGTGGAGGCGGTCGAGGTCAGCAGGTACGCCGTGACCACCCAGGACAGCTTGTCCAGGCTGTTGAACTCGCTGACGATCTGCGGCAGCGCGGTTCCGACGATGCTCTGGTCGAGCGCCGCCAGGAACATGCCGGCCATCAGGCCGCCGAGGACGACGAGGATCTGCTTGTGGGACAGGTACCCCGGTGTTTCAGGCGCAGCGCCGCCGGTGGTGGCGGGCTCGGTGGTGCTCATGTGGTGCTCCCCAGCTTCTTGTCGGTGTTCTCGCGAGCGGTGGGGTCGCCACCGGCCGCGAAGTCTTGGGTACGGCGCTCGGCCGCGGGTGCCGGGCGCAGGCGCGGGGCGACGGCGGCCCAGCCCTTCTCTGCCCAGCTCTTCTCGATCGCCGGGTCGGTCAGGCTCGCGACTCCGTCGGCGAACCGTGTCATCAGGCGCTCGAAGGTCAGGACGTCGTCCTCGGACCAGCCGTCCATGGCTGCGCTCAGCAGCTCCATCCGGCGTCGGGCGCCGGCGTCCCACTCCTCGATGCCCTTCTCGGTCAGCTCGACCCGGAAGGCGCGGCCGTCGTCGGGGTCGGGGGAGCGGCGGACCAGGCCCAGCTGCTCCAGCGACCGCACGTGGCGGCTCGCGGTCGAGGCGTCCAGCTCCATCCGGTTGGCCAGGTCGGACAGGCGCAGCGCTCCGCTGCACCGCAGCACGAACAGCACCAGGTGGACGCTGTGGTCGATCGTGTCTCCGGGCTGCTTGGCCTTCAGCCGCCGGCCGATCCTGGTAAACGCGTGCAGCACGCCCTCGATCGGGGTCTGCGGAGAGTACGCGTCGTTTACTTGCATGCTGCAAGCATATACATGCTTGCGTGATACACGCAAATGAGTTTCCAAGATTCCTGACTGAGCCGCCACTCACTTACTCACAGTCTTCGGGTCGTCACTGTTCGTGGAAGGTGAGAACCAGTGCACGATCTAGTGACGGCGCAAGGGTGCGTTTTGTGACGCGGGGTGGGCCTAGGACCCCGGTGCTTGGTCGGTCTGGCACCCTGGTCCGGCCCTCTCGTCGCAACGAGGCTGGCTCGGGTGATATTCCTGCGAGCTGCTGGGGGACGCGTGACGGCGATCGACGGCCGGTCGGTGGACAGCGTGGTGACGACGAGGCGCCGGCTGCTGGAGTTCGGAGCGATCTGTGTCGTTCTGAGCTGGTTGCCCTGGGCGATCCTGGGACTGCTGGGCGCGAACCTCGACGAGGGCGGCGGGATGCTCGTCTTCACCCTGGCGGCGTCCGGCCCGTCGCTGGCGGCCTTGGCGATGTGGCTGTGGCATCGGGAGAAGCAGCGGCTGGTGAGGTGGTCGTGGCGGTGGCCGATCGCCGCCGTACTGCTCGGGGCATTGCCGCCACTGGCAGCGTCTGCCCTGACCGGACACCTCGCGGCGTTTCCCGACCATGCCGCCGACGTGATTGCCGGCGCCGGCGGACCGCTCGGTGCGCTGGCCTACACCCTCCTGGCCGGACCGGTCGCGGAGGAGTTCGGCTGGCGAGGTTACGTGCAGCCGCGACTGCGCAGGTACTACGGCCAGTTGGCCACGACCGTGGTCCTGGGCGCGGCCTGGGGACTGTGGCACGTGCCGCTGTACTTCCTGAACGGCACCGGTCAGCATGACGACGGACTGTTCACCCAGCAGGGACTGACCTTCTTCCTGGGGTTGTTCCCGCTGACCTACGTGATGCTGTTCGTCACCGAGCGCCTCCGCGGCGGCGTACCTGCGGCCATCCTCGTGCACGCGGCGTGGAACCTCACCGAGGAGCTGATTCCTCCGCTCGGCAACGGTGTCTGGGTGGAACTCCTCGTCCTGACCGCCACGGCGATCGCGGTCGGCTGCTACTGGCGACGCCGTCCTTCTGTGGCTCCTGCGATGCTAGACGCCGATTCGGCGAGCGACAGGAGAGTGCCAGGATGGCGCAGGTAGCAGTGGTGACCGGTGGTGGTTCGGGGCTCGGGCGCGAGATGGCGCTGGCGTTGGCGGCGGCTGGGTTCGAGGTGACTGTCACCGGGCGGACCGAGGAGAAGTTGCGCGAGACGGCTGCCCTGTCGGCTGAGGGGCGAGTGCGGACCGCGGTACTGGATGTTGCCGATGGTGAGGCGGTGCGTGCGCTCTTCGGTGGGCTCGAGCGGATCGACGTACTGGTCAACAACGCGGGGACCGGTGCGCCGGCGGCCGGGGTGGAGGATCTGGCCGAGGAGGACTGGCGGCGGGTGGTGGACACCAACCTGACCGGATCGTTCCTGTGTGCGCAGGCGGCGTTCGCGATGATGCTGCGGCAGGACCCGAAGGGTGGACGGATCATCAACAACGGCTCCATCTCGGCGCACGTCCCGCGGCCGCAGGGGATCGCGTACACGGCCAGCAAGCACGCCGTCACCGGGCTGACGAAGGGCCTCGAGCTGGAAGGCCGCGCGCACGGGATCACGGCGTGCCAGATCGACATCGGGAACGCCGCGACCCCGATGACCGAGCGGATGGGGCAGGGCGTGCTTCAGCCGGACGGAACGATCGCGGCCGAGCCGACGTTCGATCCGAAGATCGTGGCGGACTTCGTGGTCCGGATCGCCCAGCTCCCGACATCGGTCGCCGTACCCACGCTGACCGTGATGGCCGCCGGCATGCCGTACGTCGGCCGCGGTTGACCTCCAGTCGTGTTGAGGTTCTAGCGTCGATGGATGGAACCGCCCAAATCGACAAGAAACTGTCGGCCGGTCCGTCTAGGGTCGGGACCGTGAGTGAGCAGCGGGAGTCCCTGGTCCATGTCCGTGGACTGCGGAAGTCGTACGGCGACTTCGAGGCGGTCAAGGGCATCGACCTGGATGTGTGGCGCGGGGAGGCGTTCGGATTCCTCGGGCCGAACGGCGCGGGCAAGTCGTCGACGATGCGGATGATCGGCGCGGTCTCACCGACCAGCGGCGGCACCCTGCAGATCCTCGGCATGGACCCGGCCACCGAGGGCCCGTCGATCCGGGCCCGGCTCGGCGTCTGCCCGCAGGACGACACCCTCGACACCGAGCTGTCCGTCCGGGAGAACCTGACCATCTACGGCAGGTACTTCGGTCTGAGCCGGGCGGAGTGCCGCAGTCGCGCGGACGAGTTGCTCGAGTTCGTCTCGCTCACCGAGAAGGCGGACGTCAAGGTCGACGAGTTGTCCGGCGGGATGAAGCGGCGGCTGACGATCGCACGCTCGCTGGTGAGCAACCCCGACCTGTTGCTGCTCGACGAGCCGACGACCGGGCTGGATCCGCAGGCCCGGCATCTGTTGTGGGACAAGCTGTTCCGGCTGAAGCAGGCCGGCGTGACGCTGATCATCACCACGCACTACATGGACGAGGCCGAGCAGCTCTGTGACCGGCTGGTGGTGATGGACGGCGGTCTGATCGCGGCCGAGGGGTCGCCGGCCGAGCTGATCCGGGACTACTCGACGCGTGAGGTGACCGAGCTGCGGTTCGGGCCGGAGGTGATGTCGTCCGACCACGACGCACTGGCCGGGAAGGTCGAGGACCTGGCCCAGCGCATCGAGGTGCTGCCGGACCGCCTGCTGCTCTACACCGACGACGGTGAGCACGCGGTCGCGGCGGTCCACGAGCGCGGTCTGCAGCCGGCCTCGGTCCTGGTCCGGCGCTCGACCCTCGAGGACGTGTTCCTCCGGCTCACCGGCCGGACGTTGGTGGACTGATGGCGCTCGTCCTGGAGAACGGCCGTCGCCAGTTCGACTACTGGTTGACCGTCTACAAGCGGACCTGGAAGGGCACGCTGATCAGCAGCTTCCTGCTGCCACTGCTCTACCTGGCCGCGATGGGGATCGGCCTCGGCTCCTTCGTCGACCGGAACGGGACGGGTGCGCTGGGTGGCGTGAGCTACCTGCAGTTCATCGCGCCCGGGCTGCTCGCCTCCACCGCGTTGCAGGTGGCCGTGGGCGAGTCGACGTACCCGGTGATGAGTGGGCTGAAGTGGCAGAAGTTCTTCCACTCGATGATCGCGTCTCCGCTGCGGCCGGTGGACGTCGTCGCCGGCCAGTTCGGCTTCATCGCCTTCCGGGTGGGGAGCACGTGCGCGGTCTTCCTCGTGGTCATCGCCCTGTTCGGCGGGCTGAGCTCCCCGCTGGGCGTGCTCGCGCTGCCGGTGGCGCTGCTGGTCGGGATGGCCGCCGCGGCCCCGGTCGCGGCGGTGGCGACGACGCTGGAGAACGACTCCGGCTTCGCGATGATCTTCCGCTTCGGGGTGATCCCGGCGTTCCTGTTCTCCGGTGCGTTCTTCCCGGTCTCGCAGCTGCCGAACTGGATCGAGTGGCTTGCCTACCTGAGTCCGCTGTGGCACGGCGTCACCCTGTCCCGCGATCTGGCGATGGGCACGATCAACCCGCCGCTCGCGCTGCTCAACGTCGTCTACCTGCTCGCCTGGTTCGCGGTCGGCACGTGGTTCGCCGTCCGCGGCTTCACCAAGAGGCTGGTGGGCTGATGACGACTCTCACTGCCCGGGTCGTCCCGGTCCCGGCCCGCGTCCTCGGCGGCGGTGGTGGCCGGCACATCGTCGAGCGCAACTTCCTGCTCTACCGGCGGTCCTGGATCGTCTTCCTGTCCGGGTTCTTCGAGCCGCTGTTCTACCTGCTGTCGATCGGCATCGGTGTCGCGCAGTTGGTCGGCGACTTCACCCTGTCCGACGGCACCACGATCGGGTACGCCGCCTTCGTCGCGCCGGCGATGCTGGCCAGTTCGGCGATGAACGGTGCGATCTTCGACTCGACGTACAACATCTTCTTCCGGATGAAGTACGCCAAGCTCTACGACTCGATGCTGGCGACGCCGTTGCGGCCGTGGGACATCGCGACCGGCGAGGTGACCTGGGCGTTGCTGCGCGGTGCCTGCTACTCGGCGATGTTCATCGCGGTGATGCTCGGGATGGGCCTGATCACGTCCTGGTGGGCGCTGCTCGCACTGCCGGCCTCGGTCCTGATCGCGCTCGCGTTCGCCGGCGCGGGGATGGCGCTGACCACCTTCATGCGCAGCTGGCAGGACTTCGAGTTCGTTCAGCTCGCGGTGATGCCGATGTTCCTGTTCTCGGCCACCTTCTACCCGGTCGAGACGTACCCGGAGGCGATCCGCTGGCTGGTCGAGATCACCCCGCTCTACCAAGGCGTCGTGATCGAGCGCGCCCTCACCACCGGCACCGTCGGCTGGTTCCTCCTCGTCCACGCCTTCTACCTCGCCGCCATGGGCACCATCGGCATGTACATAGCCTCCCAACGCCTCGGCAAGCTCCTGCTGAAGTAGCTCGTCGTACGCGATCGGGAACTCTGTGGAACCAACCGGGTTTACATTGGCGTCCGATTGGCATGATCCGGCGGGTGAGGAATCCGATCGGGGTGTTGCGGCGGAGCCAGCAGGTGCGGTCCCAGTTGAAGGCGCCACGGGAGCGGTTGCCGGGTGGCAGCCGCCGATGGATCCGGTCGTCGATGGAGTGGATGATCACCGAGTTCGGCCGCGACGTCGTGTTGCGGCCGATCGCGCTGCCCACGGACCTCATCCCGGCCGGGTACGACGGCAGCCGGCCGGCCGCTGAGGAACTGTGCCGGCGGGTCAGCGAGCGGATGGATCTTCGGCCGGACCAATGCGCACTCAGCTTCGAACTCGTCGGCGACGGGATCCGGCGGCCGGCGTACCGGAGGTCGGCGGCGGTGGTGAAGGAACCGTCCGGCCGTTGGATCCGTGGCGTCGAGCGCAACCAGATCCAGCTCTCACCGACGCTGGCCGCCGACCCTGTCGCTCTGATCGCGATCTTCGCCCACGAGGCCGGCCACGAACTGCTGCTCGGCAGTAGCCGGATCTCGGTGGCTCGCCGGCCCGACCACGAGCCGCTGACCGATCTGCTCACCGTGTTCTACGGACTCGGGATCTTCACCGCCAACGCGGCGTACGAGCGGCGGCCGCGACCGAACGGGCGGGGCAAGCAGCCACTGGCCCGCGGCTACCTCCGCGAAGCCGCGTTGTCCGAGGCACTCGCGTACTACGCCCTGCTGCGCGGCGAGCGTCGCCCCACGTGGGACCGGTACCTCGATCCGCCCGTCCGCCGCGGCATGCGGAACCAGTTGGCCGTGCTGCACCGATGATTACTGGGCAAGGATCCGCCTGAGCCACCACACGCCGCCGCGGAGCATGGAGTCCTTGCTCGGTCCGGACAGGGAATCCGGCAGGTGCGCGTAGGTCATGACCTGGTGGAGTGCCCCCAGCTCCTCAGCCAGCTCAAGCGCACGACGCAGGTCCGCGGGCGACGCGTACGACTCCCACTCGGCCAGATAGGCATCCTTCAACCGCGGATCCGTCGACATCGGCGACCGCTGCTCGAAGAACGTCACAAGGTCCAGGAACGGATGGGACACAGCGGCGTCCGTCCAGTCGAACGCGAGCACCCGGCCATCCCGGACGGCAAGGTTCCGCGGATGCAGATCGCCGTGCAGCAGAGTCTCCGGTACGCCGATCGCGGCGAGCTCGGTGATTGCCTCACGCAACTGCTCCGCCCGCTTCGGTAGCAGCGCGCGCTCCGCGGGCGCGAGCAGCTCGGTGGCCGGGTTCGGCCCGAGCACTCGATCGATCTCCGCCTCCAGTACGGCGAGCCGGCGGTCGACGCAGCTGAACTCCAGCAGCCGGTCTGGCTGATCCGCATAGCTGCGCTGCAACCTCGCGTGCCCGCGCAGTGCGTCGATCCACAGGGAGATGTCCGGCGAGTCCCTCAACGGGGTTCCGAGGTCGGGCAGCAACATCCAAGCCCGCTTCTCGTCCACGGCCAGTGGAGCAGGCACCTCGCCGGGCCGCTCGTCGGAGAGCTGCTTCAACAGCATCGGCTCATGCGCGAACAACAGCGGTAACGCATCCGCCCGCGCCGGCCGGACAGTGCTGGAGTGCGCGAGCGCCTTGAAATACACGTCTCCCTGCGCCGTCGGGATACGCAGTACGTTCGACAAGCCCCAGGATCGCACCTGGGACCAGACGCCCGTCCGTGCGAGCTGTTCGTCGATCCACGGCAGCACGTCGTCGTACCAGCCCGGCCTCGTCCACGCAGGGGTCTCGGGGGAGTCTGCCGGCAGCGCGAGGTGGTCGCGCGCGGCCACGACCGCCGGATCGTCGAGATCCTGCACCCACCGAGCATCCGCCGGAACAGAGCCGGTGGAGAGCATCAGGTAGTTGACCGGCTCTTCGTCGAGGCAGGTGAGGACGACGGCCTCGATCGACAGCTGATCGCGCAGTGCCCGGACCGCGGTCTCCACGTCCGGGAACCAGAGCTTCTCGGCGACCTCCACCTGCGGGAGGCCGGACGGCAGCACGAGGACCGCCTCGTCGGAGGGGCGAACCACGACAGCCGTGACCTTCATGAGCCGCAGCGTATGTGGCGGGTGCAACTGGTTTTGGTGCGTAGGGTAAAGCCGTGATCGATGCCAAGGACATCGTGCGAGCGGCCGACCTGTTGCATGACGTGGTGGCGCCGACGCCGCTGGAGTACTCGCGCTGGCTGAGCGAACTGGTCGGCGGCGACGTGTTCCTGAAGTGCGAGAACCTGCAACGCACCGGGTCGTTCAAGCTGCGCGGCGCGTACGTGCGGATGGCCCGGCTGTCCAAGGCCGAGCGGAGACGCGGTGTGGTAGCGGCGAGCGCCGGCAATCACGCCCAGGGCGTCGCGCTCGCCGCGCAACTCCTCGGCATCAAGGCGACCGTGTTCATGCCACATGGCGCACCGATCCCGAAGGAGAAGGCGACCCGGGCGTACGGCGCGGAGATCCGCTTTGTCGGTACGTCGATCGACGACTGTCTGCGGGCGGCGCACGCGTTCGAGGCCGAGACAGGTGCGGTGCTGATCCATCCGTTCGACCACCCCGACATCGTCGCCGGTCAGGCCACCACAGGGCTCGAGATCGTCGAGCAGTGCCCCCAGGTACGGACGGTCGTCGTACCGACCGGTGGTGGCGGCCTGATCGCCGGGATCGCGTCGGCGATGCAACGCGACGGAGCCCCGATCGAGGTCGTCGGGGTGCAGGCCGCGGGCGCGGCGGCGTACCCGGCCTCGCTCGCAGCCGGCGAGCCGGTCCAGCTGGCGGAGATGGCGACGATGGCGGACGGGATCGCGGTCGGGCTGCCGGGCAAGGTCCCGTTCGAGGCGGTCCAGCAGTACGTCGGGGACATGCGCACGGTCGGCGAGGATTCGTTGTCCAAGGCCCTCTTGCTGCTGCTCGAGCGGGCGAAGCTCGTGGTCGAGCCGGCCGGCGCTGCCGCGGTGGCCGCCGTACTGGACGAGCCGGAGCGGTTCAAGCCGCCGGTCGTGGTGGTGCTGTCCGGCGGCAACATCGACCCGCTGCTGCTGATGCGCGTCATCCGGCACGGCATGGCCGCAGCCGGGCGGTACCTGTCGCTCCGAGTGCGGATCCCGGACATGCCCGGCGGCCTGGCCACCCTGCTCACCCAACTGGCCGGGATGGACGCGAACCTCATCGAGGTACTGCACGAGCGCATCTCGGAGACGCTGAATCTGGACGAGGTCGAGGTGGCGCTGCAACTCGAACTGCGGGGCGAGGACCACCGCGACCGCGTCCTGGCCGGTCTGACCGGCAACGGCTACACGTACACGCTCAACTGACCAGCGGACGGACATGCGCGAGCAGGCTGACCAGCATCTTGCCAGGCTCCTCCCAAGGCAGCAGATGTGACGAGCGCTCGAACCAGACCGCCTGCTTGTACGGCGCCTTGACCGCCTCGATCCACTCGGCCGTCGGGGCACTCGGCGTCGTGTAGTCGTGCCGCCCGAGGAACATCACCACCGGGATCGGGAACTCGGTGACCCCGGTGAAGTCGACCTCCAGCAGCTGGTCCAGCACCCGGCCGAGGGTGAACATGTTGCCCTCGCCAATGGTTTCGGCCTCCTCGAGCGTGTACTCCGGCGACAGCAACGCAGCCTGGAAGAAGTAGAGCGAGTTGTCCCGATAGGCGGTCAGACCGCCGCGGTACTGCGCCCAGTCCCGGGCGATGATGATTCGCTCCCGGGTCACCGGCTCGTCACCGGGGTACGGCGCGATCGACTCGAGCTGCTCGAGTGCCTCGGTGTGGTTGTGCGCGCGGGCCTGCTCGAGGGCGTACTCGAACGAGAGCCGCTCGTTGGTCCGGGAGTTGATGAACTGGCCGATCCCGACGTAGGCGTGGAACAGGTCGGGCCGGGCGAGGGCCGCATGTGTGGCGATCACGGTGCCCCAGCTGTGACCCATCAGGATCACCTTGTCGAGGCCGTACCGCTCGCGGATCTGCTCGGTGAGCTCGATCGCGTCGGCGACGTACTGCTCGATCTTCAGTGTGTCCGCGATGGTCTCCGGATCGATCGTGCGGAAGGTCCGGCCGGCGGCGCGTTGGTCGTACGTGACGACCGTGAAGTATTCCTCGATCGGCCGCTGGTACTGCCACGTCACCGGCGACAGCGGCGACGCGGGACCACCGTGCACGAAGAGGATGACCGGGTTCGACCGGTCCTGACCACGGGCGTAGACCCAGTGATCGACGCCTCCGGCGGTGAGTTGGTAGCTCTCCTGGATGCCCTCGGGCGCGACGATGCGGTTCAGGTCCTCGATGACTTCCCGAGCTTCCTCGGCGGTCAGGAGCGGTTCGTCAGTCATCCACCGATGGTAGGGGGATCACAGCTCTTGACCAGTGGTGCGTGCAGCCGTTCGGCGAGCACCCGGCGCTGGGTCGGCTCGGCTTCTGCCTGAACGTGCAGACCGTCGTCGGTGAGCCGCACGTTGACCGCGCGCCGATCCTCGGGGCACATGTGCCGCTCGACCAGGCCGGCGGTCTCCAGCCGGCCGATCACTCGGGACAGCGCGCTCTGGCTGAGATGGACCGACTTGGCGATGGTCTGCACCTTGGCGGAGTGCTCGGGCAACTCGGCGAGACGCTCGAGCACCTCGTACTCACTCATACCCAGCGAGTGGCCGGCCTGCAGAGCCCGGTCGAGGGCGCAGGTCAGGTCGGCGTGGCGAGCCAGCAGCTCGCGCCATTCCCTCACATCTGCACTGACATCGGCGCTGGTCTCACCAGGACCGGCGCTGACCTTCGTGGCGGTCATGGAGGCGACCATAGCATGCACGCGCATTCAATGCAAACGCATTTAATGCCTAGACATTAGATGCACACGCATGGAATAGTCTCCCCTCGTGACACAGACAACGCACACCACATCACCGGCCCGGATGACTTGGGACGCGCGCCTGTGGGGCGCCCTCCTGGTGGTCTGCGGCGTGATCTTCCTCGACGGCCTGGACGTGTCCATGGTCGGCATGTCCCTGCCGTCCATCGGCGCCGACCTGGGCGTCTCGCTCTCTTCCCTGCAGTGGGTCGTGACCGGCTATGTGCTCGGGTACGGCGGCCTGCTGCTGCTCGGCGGCCGGACTGCCGACCTGCTCGGCCGGCGCCGCGTCTTCCTGATCGCTCTGGCCGTGTTCGCCGTGGTCTCCATGCTGAGCTCGCTGGCCACGAACCCCGAACTGCTCATCGCCGCGCGGTTCGTCAAGGGCGTCGCCGCCGCGTTCACCGCGCCGGCCGCGCTCTCCATCATCACCACGACCTTCCACGAGGGCCCGGACCGTAACCGTGCCCTCAGCATCTTCACCACCTGCGCCGCCAGCGGCTTCTCGATGGGCCTGATCCTGGGTGGCGCACTGACCGAGGTCGGCTGGCGCTGGACCTTCCTGATGCCCGGCCCGGTCGCCCTGATCGTGCTGCTGTTCGCGATCAAGCTGATCCCGAACAGCCCGCGCGACAACGCCTCCGGCGGGTACGACGTCCCCGGCGCGGTCACCGTCACCGGCGGCATGCTTTCCCTGGTGTACGCCGTGGTCGGCGCCGAGCACGCCGGGTGGGTGTCGGTGCAGACCTTCGGGATGTTCGCGCTCGCGATCGTCCTGCTGGCCGGCTTCGTCGCGATCGAACTCCGGTCGAAGCACCCCCTGGTCCGGCTCGGCATCCTGCGCAACGCCTCACTCCGCCGGGCGAACCTGGCCATCCTGACCGTCTTCGGCGCGTACGTCGCCTTCCAGCTGATCGGCACCATGTACCTGCAGAACCTGCTCGGCTGGTCGTCGTTCCAGACCGCGCTGGCCTTCTTGCCCGCCGGTCTGCTGGTCGCGACCCTGTCGCCGAACGCGGGCAAGCTGGCCGACCGGCTCGGCACCGAGACGATGATCATCGCGTCGATGGCGCTGTTCGTCGTCGGGTACGCCCTGTCGCTGCGGATCGGCCCGGAGTCGGCGTACTTCTCGACCGTGTTCCCGACGATCCTGCTCCTCGGTCTCGGGTTCGCGATCGGGTTCCCGGCGCTGAACATCCAGGCCGTGTCCGGGGTCCCGGACCACGAGCAGGGGTTGGCGTCCGGACTGTTCAACACCTCCAACCAGGTCGGTGGCGCCGTGGTCCTCGCGATCGTGACCGCGGTGATCAGCAGCAAGTCGGACGGTGTGACCACTTCGGCCGGGATGTTGTCGGCGTACAAGCCGGGTCTGGCTGTGGTGACTGGGATCGCCGCGCTCGGACTGGTGGTGGCGCTGACCGGTCTGCGTGGTCTGCGCAGTCGGCGGGCCGCTGAGGAGGCGGAGGCTGCCGAGCTGGCCGCCGTACAGGACGAACTGGCCGCGGAGGAGATGACCCCGGCCGCGTGACAACAACCAGCCCTGTCCGGGCTGTGCGGTTATAGAGAGAACAGCAGGTGCGGGTCGCGGGCTACTCCCCGGGATCCGCACCGCTGTGTTCCGAGAGGATTCCGGGCGATCCCGGATTGGTTTCGACCCAACGGGATGCTGGACTGGGGGCATGAGCAACCAGAGCGATTACGACCGGCGGGTCAAGGACGTCCTCGACCGGGTCGCCAAGGGCCACCTCTCACCTGAGGAAGCCACCACCCTGATCGCCGCCATTCAGGCCCCGACGACCTCCGAGGCTGACGAGCCGGCGCCAACGCCTCCGGTTGACTCAGCCAAGGACGCGCCGTCCACGGAGTGGCCGGCGGCGGAGGACCTCCCGTCCACGTCGGTCTGGGCCGATGTGGTGGACGCTCCGGACGCCGCCGACGCGGCCGCACCGGAGGGCGCCGTGAATGGTGGCGAGGCCGCCGCGACGCCAGGCGGTCGGCATGCTGCCGCCGGAAACGGCGTGCAGGACAGCGTGGTCGACGAAGCTCCGGCCGAGAGCCCCGTGACTTCTGAGAACTCCGGTTCCGAGGAACTCGAAGAGGTTGAAGAGGTCGAGGAGGAGCACAGCAACGTTCCGATGCCGGCGGGCGTGCAGCGGGTGACGGTGCGGGCGATCGGACGCCGGGTGCGGTTGATCGGTGAGCCGGCCGTCAACGGGGTCGCGGTGGACGGGCCGCACGTGATCAAGCGGGACGGCGACACTCTCGCGATCAGCAGCGAAGGCGACATGGGCGTCTCGATCGACGGGTTCAGCATGCTGCGCAACCCGACCGACCTGAAGTCGCACGTGAACGGCCTCGCCAAGGAACTGTCCATCCGGGTCAACCCCGGCCTGCAGGTCGAGGTCGAGGTGACGGGTGGCAGCGTCCACGCCGAGCGCCTGCCCGGACTGAGCCGGGTCCGCGTCACCGCCGGTACGGCGAAGGTCTCGGATGTGGACGGCCCGATCGACCTGCTCGTCCAGGCCGGCTCCGCCAACCTGGACGCCCAGATCACCAAGGGCCGGTCCCGCGTCCGGGTCGAGTCGGGCACCGCGAACGTCGCGCTGCGCCGCGGCTCCGACGTCCGCGTCCACACCGAGGCCCAGCTTGGCCGCGTCACCTGGACCGGCGCGGTCTCCGGCCAGTCCAAGGACGTGGAGATCGGCCGCGGTCGCGCCGCCCTCGACGTCGAGGTACTCGTCGGCACGGCTCAGATCGCCTCCGACTGATCGGCAGACTGCGTGGCCGGGACGGTGCGCAAGGTGCGGAACGGCGAGAAGTAGAGGAACGCGTTGCCGGCCAGTGCCGCCAGACCGGCGATCCACAAGGTCGCGTGCAACCCGAACGCCGTACCGAGCGCACCGCCCAGCAGACTGCCGACCGGAGCGGCGCCCCAGCTGACGAAGCTCATGGTGGCGCTGACGCGGCCCTGCAGTTCTGGTGGGCAGACGCGCTGCCGGGTGCTCACCTGCAGGATGTAGCAGACGATGATGCAGAAGCCGGCGAGCAACATCGAGACGACGTACCAGCTGACCTGCCAGCCCGGTGCGGTCAGCGCCTGCAGGGTGAACGCGACGCCGATGCCCGTGGACGCGAGCAGCAGCGTGCGGGCGTCGCCGTACCTGTTGCTGATCTTCTCGGTGACGCCTGACGCGACGATCGCTCCGCCGAGGCCGATCATGCTCAGTACACCGATGGTGCCCGGCAGCAGGTGAACCTCGCGGACCAGGTAGACGATCATGATCGCGCCGGCGGCTGCCTGGAACAGCATCGTTGTCGCCGTGTTGAGTGCCATCGGCCGCAGCAGCGGGTGGCCGAAGACGTACCGCATCCCCTCCGCGATCTCTCGCTTCAGGCTCGGCCGGTCCGCTTTGGCCGGCGCTGCTTCCGGCGTACGGATCGAGCGGAGCCACAGTGCGGACCACAGGAAGCTCAGAGCGTCCACGCCGATAGTGACTGCCGCGCCGAGCCATTGCACGAGTACGCCGCCCGCGCCCGCGCCGATCACTGCGCCGATGGAGTGGTTGGCCGCCAGCTTGGCGTTGCCGGGCAGCAGTTGCTCAGGATCCAGCAGCCGAGGCGGGTAAGTGCTGTGCGCTACCTCGAACAGCACCGTGAGTACGCCGGTCAGCACGAGTACGACGTACAACTGCGTGAGACTCAGTACGCCGAACCAGGCGGCGACCGGGATCGTCGCGAAGAGCAGTGCCCGGCCCAGATCGGCGTACACGAGGACCGGGAGACATCGGATCCGGTCGACCCAGGCACCGGCGAACAGTCCGAGTAGTAGCCAGGCGGCCGTCTCGCAGGTCCTCAGAAGCGAGACCTGGAGCGTGGACGCGTCGAGGGTGAGAACGGCGAGCAGCGGGATCGCGATCATGCTCAGGCGGCTGCCGAGCTGACTGAGCAGATCAGCGATCCACAACCGGCGGAAATCGGGGTGTCTGAGGATGCTCCGGGAGGCCATGCCGCGACGCTAGGCCGAGACTTGAGTCCTGTCGACTCAACTATCAACAAAGTTGAGTCTGGTCGACTCAACCTGAGCCTGAAAATAGATCGGCAACAAAAGTGTCGAAAGTGTCGGAAGCGTCGGTCAGGATGGTGGCCTGCGTCACATCCAGAAGGGGGATCGACGGAATGGCTGCTGTCGAGGCGACCGGCCTCGTGAAGACATTCAGGACCAGGAAGGACCCCGTCAAGGCGCTCGACGGGATCGACCTCGAGATTCCGGAAGGCACGGTGCTCGGCCTGCTCGGGCCGAACGGAGCGGGCAAGACCACGGCGGTCCGCGTGCTGACCACACTGCTGAAGCCCGACCAGGGCACAGCCCGCGTGCTCGGCCATGACGTGGTCAAGGAGGCAGACCGCGTCCGCTCACTGGTCGGACTCTCCGGACAGTACGCCGCCGTCGACGAACTGCTGACCGGCCGGGAGAACCTGTGGATGTTCGGCCGGCTGTACCGGCTGAGCAGTCAGCAGGCGAAGCAGCGGGCCGACGAACTGCTCGAGATCTTCGACCTCACCGACGCCGCGGACCGGACGCTGAAGACGTACTCGGGTGGCATGCGCCGCCGGCTCGACCTGGCCGGTTCGCTGATCGCCCACCCGCGGGTGCTGTTCCTCGATGAGCCGACCACCGGGCTCGACCCGCGGAGCCGGCTCGACCTGTGGCAGATCATCCGCGACCGGGTCCGCGAGGGCGTCACGATCCTGCTCACGACGCAGTACCTGGAAGAGGCCGACGAGCTCGCGGACAGCATCGTGGTCGTCGACCACGGCTCGGTGATCGCCCGCGGTACGGCGGACGAGCTCAAGGCGAAGGTGGGCGGTGAGCGGATCGAGGTCGTCGTTCACGACCCGGCGGAGACCACACGGGCGCTCGAGTTGCTCATCGGCTCGCTCGACATCAGCGAGCCGGACTCCGCCACGAAGGACGAGCACACGCGCCGGATCACCGTGCCGGCGCCGGGTGGATCGAGCGCGCTGGTCGAGGTGATCCGGACCCTCGACGCGGGCGGCGTCAGGATCGCCGACATCGGGTTGCGGCGGCCGACCCTGGACGACGTGTTCCTCACCCTGACCGGGCATGAGGCCGAGCAGAAGGAGGAAGAGTCATGAGTGCGGCGGACATCGACGACCCGGGCAAGGTGAACCCGCTCGGGCGGGCGATCTCCGATGCCGGTGTCCTGGCGTGGCGAACGCTGAAGCGGATCCCGCGGACGCCGGACATGCTGATCTACGCGACGATCCAGCCGATCATGTTCGTGCTGCTGTTCGCGTACGTGTTCGGCAACGCGATCCCGATCCCCGGCTTCCCGGGTCCGCGGGCGTACCGGGAGTTCCTGATGGCCGGGATCTTCGCGCAGACGATGGCGTTCGCGGTCGCGTCGGCGAGTGTCGGGCTGGCCGACGACATGTCGAAGGGCCTGATCGACCGGTTCCGGTCGCTGCCGATGGCGCGGTCCGGCGTGATCGCCGGACGGGTCGTCGGGGACGTGGTGTTCAACGCGTTCGTGATGCTGGTGATGGTGATCTGCGGCTTCATCGTCGGCTGGCGCTGGCACCACGGTTTCGGCCAGGCGCTGGCGGCGTTCGGGATCCTGCTGTTGTTCGCGTTCGCGATGCTCTGGGTCGGTGCGCTCATCGGTCTGTCCGTCGGCAGCCCCGAGGTGGCGGCGTCGGCAGGACTGATCTGGCTGTTCCCGTTGACCTTCCTGTCCAACGCGTTCGTTCCGACGCCCAACCTGCCCAGCGGACTGCAACCGGTCGCCGAGTGGAACCCGATCTCCTCCATCGTTGCCGCCTGCCGTCACCTGTTCGGCAATCCGTCACCCTTCGCCAGCCCGGACGGATTCCCCGCGCAGCATCCGGTGTGGCTGTCCCTGATCTGGTGCGCCGCGATCATCGCTGTCTTCGCGCCGCTGGCCGTCCGGAAGTACCGCAGCGCCACCAGCCGCTGAGTCCTTGAGCTGTTGAGTCATTGACATGGCTTATACAGCGTGCAAATAATTCGAACTGTGTTAAAGGAACAGGGGAACTGGCGGGAGGCGCGGCGGGAGAACGCCCGCGCCTCGGTGCTCGCGGCCGCGTGGGAGCTGGTCCGCGAGCAAGGGCTGGCCGCGTTGTCCCTGCGCGAGCTGGCCCGCCGGGCCGGCGTCACCACGCCTACGCTCTACGCGTACTTCGAGTCCAAGAACGCGATTCTGGACGCGATGTTCGCGCAGGGCGCGCAGGCGTTCCTCGACCTGAAGGCCACGCTGCCGGTGACGGACCAGCCGGCCGAGGACCTGCTGACCGAGGCACGCGCCTTCGTCACGTTCTGCGTGTCCGACATTCCCCGGTACCAGCTGCTGTTCCAGCACTCGGTGCCCGGCTTCACGCCGTCGCCCGAGTCGTACGAGCTCGCCGTCGCCGCCCTGGAGAGGACCCGCGAGCTCCTCGCACGCAACGGCG
This sequence comes from Kribbella pittospori, assembly GCF_004331465.1. Lineage (GTDB taxonomy): Bacteria > Actinomycetota > Actinomycetes > Propionibacteriales > Kribbellaceae > Kribbella > Kribbella pittospori. The sequence continues at coordinate 502,458 of NZ_SJKB01000006.1, read as the reverse complement.
TGCACGATCAACGTCAGCTCGACATCTGGACCGCGATCACCACCGGTCTGGTCGACCAGCAGGTCTCCAACGACCCTGGCGGCGACCGGTGGAGCGGCCTCGTCGACGACGTCACCCGGATGTTCCTGGCTCAGTACGCGAGCGGGGAATCCGTGTAATCCCGAGGGGGAATCATGTCCACTGTCACCCAGCCCAGACTGCATCACCTGGCCCTGACCGTGACCGACCTGGAGTCGAGCGTCCAGTGGTACGGCGAAGTGTTCGGCGTCCACCCGGTGATGGACGTACCGCACCAAGGCGGCGTCGGCCGCATCCTCGCCGACGCGGATCATCAGCCGATGATCGCCCTGCACCGCCACGACACCAACGACGGCGGCCTGTGCAAGGAGACGACGACCGGTCTCGACCACGCCGGCTTCGCGGTCGGCTCCCGCGACGACCTCACCCGGTGGCAGGACCACCTCGAGGCCCACGGCGTGGTCCGCGCGGACACCGCCGACAAGCCACTGACCCAGTCCCCGATCGCGGACGAGCCGTACGCCTCGGTCCTCGTCTTCCGCGACCAGGACAACATCCAGCTGGAGCTCTTCGCCCCAACCGTGCACTAGGCAGAAATGGCGAGCGCCCCGGTGGACTCCACCGGGGCGCTCGGGGCGAGGGGGTGTCTGGTGGTCAGCCGGTGAAGGGTTCGGCGGCGACGATCTCGACGGTGACGTCCTTGCCGTTCGGGGCCTCGTAGCTCGCTTTGTCGCCCTTCTTCTTGCCCAGGATCGCCGAGCCCAGCGGGGACTGCGGCGAGTAGACGTCGATGTCGACCGAGGCGTCCAGGGCGAGCAGTTCGCGGGAGCCGAGCAGGAACGTCTCGACGTCGTCGTCACCGGCGAACTTGATCGACACCTTCATGCCGGGCTCGACCTTGCCGCCGGCCTTCGGGGTCTCGCCGACCCGGGCACGGCGGAGCATGTCCTCGAGCTGACGGATCCGGGCCTCGATCTTGCCCTGCTCGTCCTTGGCGGCGTGGTACCCGCCGTTCTCCTTCAGGTCGCCCTCGTCGCGGGCGTCGCTGATGCGCTGCGTGATCTCGGCACGGGCGGGGCCCTTGAGGTGCTCGAGCTCCGACTTCAGCTGGTCGTAACCCTCCTGCGTCAGCCAGACAACGCTGTCCTCATCGATCCTCTGCGTCACGGGCTGCTCCTTGTGTCGGTGGGATGGGCAGGAAAAGCTGCTGGCCGCCGTCGTCGACGGCGACCAATCCACTGAGCGTAGCAAGATCCGGCGGAGAACCCCACAGTTCTGCGAGGCCTCAAACGCGGGGAAACCGTTTGCTTGGTGGTTCTTCCCACATCCCGGCGAACTGACCGGTAATCGGTTGCCGGACAACCGTCCGGAGGTCAGTGCGGCCGGTGCGAGTCCGCGGTCGTGCAGCCGATGAGTACCACCGAGGTTGCGGAGCGTTGCGTCGTCAGCGTCGCGGGCAGGGTTTGGTGCCTGGGCGAGTCGGCCGGGACGGTCAGCGTGAGTTCGCCGACGATGGAGAAGTCGGCCGCCTTGGCCTGCAGCCGGCAGTTCGCCTCCACGGACTTGGTCCGGTCCACCTGGATGGTCGCCTTCGCAGTGGTCGCCGACGTCACCTCGAACCGCAGCAACCGCGAAGTCACCTGCGGATTCGATCCGACGATCGCCGCCCACGCCAGCCACGCGAGCCCGGCCGCGGCCACCACAGCCACCACCCCAATGATCAACGGCCGCCGAGACCGCCGCCCCCGCCCATACCGCGCATCGAGGTCGGCTGTTGAACTCTCATTTCCTCCTCCATCCCCGCTCCCACCTGAGCTCGGCGCGGATGCGGCCGGCCCCGTCACTGCCTGGTTGCTGGCCGCTGCGGCCGAGGTGGTGTTATCCAGAGCCCCGTCATCCACCGCTTCGGTGGCGTCGGGTGGGGTGGAGTGGCTGGTTGGGGTGGGGTCCGTCAAGGGAAGTCCAGAGGGGGTCGGTCGTGGGTTTGGCCCGGGGTTGGAGGACCATTGTGTCTTGTGAGTGAAGATCTTCGGTTGTTGCATGTGCATGCGCACCCAGATGACGAGTCCAGCAAGGGGGCCGCTTCGACCGCCCGGTACGTGGCCGAGGGCGTCGAGGTCATGGTGGCCACGTGCACCGGTGGGGAACGGGGTTCGATCCTGAACCCGAAGATGGACCGGCCGGAGGTGCTGGCCAACATCACCGAGATCCGCCGCAAAGAGATGGACACGGCCCGCGAGATCCTCGGCATCGAGCAGACCTGGCTCGGCTGGGTGGACTCCGGGTTCCCCGAGGGTGACCCGCTGCCGCCCCTGCCGGAGGGCTGCTTCGGCGCGCTCAAGGTGGAGGACGCCGCGGCCCCGCTGGTGAAGCTGATCCGCGAGTTCCGTCCGCAGGTCGTCACGACGTACGACGAGAACGGCGGCTACCCGCACCCGGACCACGTGATGTGCCACCAGATCACGGTGGCCGCGTTCGAGGCGGCCGGGGACAAGGACGCGTACCCGGAACTCGGCGAGCCGTGGCAGCCGCTGAAGCTGTACTACCACCACACCTTCCACTACGAGCGGATGAAGGCGCTGCACGACGCGATGATCGAGCGCGGCCTGGAGTCGCCGTACGCCGATCGCCTGAAGGACTGGAAGCCGGACCCGGAGAACGAGCGCCGGATCACCACCCGGGTGGAGTGCGCGGAGTACTTCGAGGTCCGGGACAAGGCGCTGCTCGCGCACGCCACCCAGATCGACCCGGACGGCGGCTGGTTCACCGTGCCGCTGGAGGTGCACCAGGCGGCCTGGCCGACCGAGGACTTCGAGTTGGCGCGGAGCGTGGTCGAGTCCGAACTCCCCGAGGACGATCTGTTCGCGGGGCTGCGCTGACGGCGGGGCGCGGACAGTGAGAGACTGGTGGCGTGACAGTGATGACCTTCCTTCCGGCGGCCGAGATCGACCCGAACTCGGTGCGCCCCGGCTGGGTCGCGCTGCTGATCGTGCTCGCTCTCGGTGCCGCCACGGTGCTGCTGTGGCGCAGCATGGGCAAGCAGTTGAAGAAGATCGACTTCGACGGCGATGGTGCGGACGCCCCAGCACCGTCCGACGCCCCAGCGAGTACGGACAGCTCAGCGGCCCCGGGTGGCGATGCCGAGCCGACGGGTACGACGCCGACCCAGAGTGACGCCAAGGAACACACAACCCACTGATCGTGCGCCATCTCGTGCAACCGTTATCACGAGATGGTGTCGTGCGTGGGCTGCCCACTGATGTCGCCCCTATAGTGAGCGCGTGTTCAATCGTGCCGCTGCCGAGTTCGCTCTGTGACCGCGACCCGCGCCGCCCGGCACCGGATGCCCGGACGGCTGGTCGCGGGTGGTCTGACGGCCGTGATCGTCGCCTCGGTGGCGATGGTCATCGGTCTGTTCGCAGCCGGAAGTGAACCGCAGGACACGGGTGGCATCGGCGGACCGTCGGTGTTCGTCGGCTGGCTGCTTCCGCTGTTCCGGCTGATCTCGATCTTCGCGACCGTCGGCTGTGCGGGTGCGCTGCTGGCCGCGGTGGTGCTGCTGCGGATCGAGGGCGGTCCGCTCGGAGTGCAGGGCCGCCGGGCCGTGCGCGACGCCAGCAACGCGGCGATCATCTGGGCGGTCTGTGCGTTCGCCGGCGCGATCGTCACGGCGTCCATCCTGCTCGACACTCCCGTCAACCTGCTCCGCCTCCGGCTGGATGACGCCCTCGGCGTACCCGAGGTCAAGGCGCTGCTGATCACCGGCATCCTGGTCGTCGCGCTGGCGATCGGCATCCGCCGCGTCCAGACTTCGTCGGCCGCGAGTCTCGGCGTACTCGTTGCTATCGCGGCCCTTGTCCCGACCGCACTGACGGCGTACCCGCGGAACGAGTCGTACGTCGTCGTCGCCGGCGCGGCCCTTGTCGTCCACGTCATTGCCGCGACCACCTGGATCGGCGGACTGGCCGGCCTGGTCCGCTACGGACGGGCGAGCCGCACCGGCCTCCCGATCGTGCTCGAGCGGTTCAACGAGGTCGCGTCGATCTCGTCGATCGCCGTACTGCTGAGCGGCCTGCTCAGCGCCGCCGGGCGGCTGGCCGCGAAGGGCGGCGGCTGGGGTTCGATCCCCGACGCGCTCACCTCGGATGCGTACGGCGTTCTCCTGCTGGTGAAGATCGCCGCGTTCGTGATCCTGATCATCGCGGCCTGGCTGCACCGCCGCCGCGCGATCGGCGACTTGGTTGACGGCGGCAACCCGTTCTGGCGCATCGTCGGCACCGAACTCTTCGTCATGGCCCTCACCCTCGGCCTGTCCGTAGCCCTCTCACAGACCGCCTGACCACGGGGCGGTGCGCAGGTCGGACGTGGTACGGCGTTCGCGGGTCTGGGGGCGGTCTTCGGCGGCGCGGCCGATGGCGATCATCGAGACGATGTGCCAGCCGGCGCCGGGGGAGAGGTCCTCGGTCAGGGCGTCGAGGTTGAAGGCGCGGAACTGGCGGCAGGCGAGACCCATCGCGTGTGCCTGCAGGGTGAGGTGGGCCACTGACTGGCCCAGGTCGTAGTCCGCGAAATCGGAGTATGCCCAGTCCGTGTCCTCGACGAACCGGTGCGCCATCGTCACGACGAGAAGGCCCGCACTCGGAGCCCATCGGGCCGAACTGGCGGCGAGGTGGCGCACGATCCGCTTGTGCTCCGGCTCATCGCGCCGCGCGGTGAAGTAGGCCCACGGCTGTGAGTTGCCGGCCGAAGGCGCCCAGCGGGCAGCTTCCAGCAGCAGGTCCACATCGTCTTCCGTGACGGCCGACTCAGAGTCGAACCTGAGCGGGCTGAACCGAGACGCGAGTAACGGATGAACGGCCATGCCAGATTCAAGTCCCGCCCGGCCCAGTGCATTCCGGCCCGCCGACGCGCACGTCTTCCGGTACGCGGCGTCGGCGGACGCTCTAGTTGGGACTGCTCGCGGCCGCGTAGCGCTGGAAGAACAGCGCCTCGGCCAGTGCCATGGTCGCGATCTCGGTCGGGTCGACACTCTCGTTCGGTGCGTGGATGAGTGCCATCGGTTCCTCCACGCCGATCAGGATGAGCTCGGCCTGCGGGTAGACGTCGGCGAACACGTTGCACAGTGGGATCGACCCACCCTGCCCCAGCGAGGTCATCGGCGTGTCGTACGCCTCGTCCATCGCCGACCGGATGGCCTCGTACGCCGGCCCGTCCACCTCGGCCTTGAAGGGCGCTCCGGTCGCCTCGATCTCGGTGCTGACCCGGACACCCCACGGCGCTGTCGCCTGGAGGTGCTCGATCAGCCTGGTGCCGGCTTCCTCCGGGTCCACACCAGGTGGGATGCGCAAGTTCAAGCGCGCCGCAGCCTTGGGCACGATGGCCGCGGCCGACCCGACGACGGGCGGACAGTCGATGCCCAGGATGGTCACCGCCGGGCGCGCCCACAGCATGTCCGAGACGGTGCCCTCCCCGGTCAGGGAGACGCCATCCACCACCATGGCGTCGTGCCGGAACTGGTCCGGCGGGTACGGCTCACCCGACCAGGTCTGGGTGTTGTCCAACCCCTTGATCGTCGTGTTGCCCTGGCCGTCGCGCAGGCTGGCCAGCATTGCGACGAGTGCCGCGAGTGCGTCCGGTGCGGGACCGCCGAACATGCCGGAGTGGACCTCCGACCCGAGCGCCTCGACAGTCACCACCACGTTCACCATTCCGCGCAGGCTCACCGTGGCGGCCGGGCGGCCGACCGCCGCATTGCCGGTGTCGCACACGAGAATCGTGTCCGCGCGGAGCAGGTCGGCATGGTCGGGCACGAACGCCTCGAGGCCGCCGGTCCCTTGCTCCTCCGATCCTTCGACCACGAGCTTCAGGTTCACCGGCATCTGCTCACCGAGCGCCCGGAGAGCGGCGAGGTGCATGATGATGTTGCCCTTGCAGTCGGCCGCCCCGCGGCCGAACCACCGACCGTCCACTTCGGTCAGTTCGAACGGCGGCGTACGCCAGGCAGCATCGTCGAGTGGCGGCTGGACGTCGTAGTGGGCGTACAGCAACACAGTGGGGGCGTCCGCATCCGGGCAAGGCCGCGACCCGACGACGGCGCGACTGCCGTCGGCGGTCTCGTGCAGTTCCACGTCGGAGAACCCCAACTCCCGGAACTTCTCGAGCACCCACTGCGCGGCGCGCTCGCATTCCTCGGCCGGGAACTGGCGAGGATCCGCCACGGACTTGATGGCGACCAGGTCGGCGAGTTCGTCGCGTGCCTGCGGCATCAATTCCGCGATCCGGCTTCGCAGGTCCATCGTCAGTCCCCCGCCACACCGCTCGTCTTGAGATCGTCGACGAAGTTCTGGAAGTCCTCCAGCTCGTCCGGACAGTAGATCTTGATGATCAGCAGCTGGCCGCGAAGGACCCGGCTGTCCGCGATCACGGGACGCATGCCCGGCCCCGTTGCGCCGTTGGACAGCAGCGCCAGCAGGGTGCCCCGGGTGAGGGCGCTGTTCGGATCGTTGCAGGTGGCGCCGCCGTCGTCGCCGAGAACGCGGACGACCTGATCGCGGGTGGGCGTTCGCGCACCGGCGGACTGGAGCGCCGCGATGAACTGGTCGGCCTTCTGCTCGGCCTGCTCGTTCGACCTCTTGGAGCTGAAGGCGATCAGCCCGATGATCATCAAGATCGCAACCACCACGGCAACGACGATGTAGATGGTCCTGCGCTCGCTGCCGGACTGTGTCTCTTCCTGGATGCTCATGATTCCGGCACCCCTTCGGGCTCCGGCTGCCGCCAGGAGGGCTTACGCAGCCTCAGGAACAGCCACGGGACCAGGAGGCCGAGGCCGAGCGCCCCGCCGCCCACGATCAGGAAGTACACGAACGAGTTGCCGGACTCGAACTGCGACGGTGGGATGAAGCCGACCAGCAGCGCGGCGAGCGAGGCAGCGAAGCCCACGCCGCACATGCCGACCAGCATCGGCGCGCGATAGCCACGGGGGTGATCGGGGAACTTGCGGCGCAGCTGGATCGCGGCCACGAACATCAGCAGGTACATGATCAGGTACACCTGCGTGGTGATCACCGAGAAGATCCAGTACGTGCTGGAGACATCGGGGATGAACGCGTACAGCAGCGCAATGACGGTGGTGACGAGGCCCTGGACGACGAGGATGTTCTGCTGCACACCGTTCTTGTTGAGTTTCTGCAGGTACGGCGGCAGGTAGCCTTCCTGACGGGAGATCAGCAGCAGACCCTTCGATGGGCCGGCCAGCCAGGTCAGCATCCCGCCCAGGGATGCCGTGACCAGCATGATCCCGACGATCGGTGTCAGCCACTGCGTGCCGAAGTTCGCGAAGACCGCGTCGAAGGCCTGCATGACACCGGCGGTGAGGGACAGCTCCTCGGCCGGGACGACCCAGCTGATCGCGAGTGCCGGCAGGATGAAGATCAAGAGCACCATGCCCATCGCGAGGAAGATCGCCTTCGGGAACTCCTTGGGCGGGTTCCGCAACGACCCCACATGAACCGCGTTCATCTCCATGCCGGAGTAGGACAGGAAGTTGTTGACGATCAGGACGAGGCTCGAGAGTCCGGCCCACACCGGGAAGATGTTGTCGGCCGTCATCGGCGCGGCGGACGGGTTGCCCTGGCCAAGGAAAACGATGCCGAGGGTGACCAGGACGACGCCGGGGATCAGGGTTCCGATGATCAGGCCGCCGCTGGCGAGGCCGGCCACGCCCTTGGTGCCGCGTGACGAGACCCAGACGCCGCTCCAATAGGTCACCATGATCACCAGGGCGGTCCAGACGCCACTGCTGGCCAGGTCGGGGTTGAAGACGTACGCGAGGGTGCTCGCGACGAACCCGAGCAGGCTCGGGTAGTAGAAGATCGTCATTGCGAACTGGCACCACACGGCCAGGAAGCCCAACGGTTTGGACAGTCCCTCCGAGACCCACTTGTAGATGCCGCCTGTCCACCCCGACGCCAGTTCTGCCGACACCAGAGAGGTGGGCAGCAGGAACACGATCGCGGGGAGCAGGTACAGGAAGACGCACGCCAGGCCGTAGACGGCCATCGTCGGTGCGGCCCGCAGGCTCGCGACCGAACTGGTGGTCATCATCGCCAGAGCGACCCAGGAGATCCACGCCCGCGCGGGAACCTTGGTCTTGGCGGCCTCGGCCACGACCGGTGGCTCGACAGGTACGTCGGCCGAACTCACGGCAACCACACCCGAGGTGACCGGCGGCAGGATCCTAGAGATCCACTAGTGCTTTGACGTTCCGACACCATCATCGCCCCCTTGGCAACGACGCAGCGCTGGTACTGGATTTGACATCAGAGATCTCTACTCGACGATCCGAATGGTGTGATCGGTGTTGTTGAACCGCTGTCCGGCCGACTCGGTGACCGTGACGATGTCCTCGATCCGGACTCCGAAGCGACCGGCCAGGTAGATGCCGGGCTCGATGGAGAAGCACATCCCGGGCTCGAGCGGCTGCTCTTCGCCCTCGACCATGTATGGCGGCTCGTGGGTGGTCACACCGATCCCGTGGCCGGTGCGATGGATGAACTGGTCGCCGTACCCGGCGTCTGTGATGACCGCGCGGGCAGCGCGGTCGATGTCCTGGCAGGGCACACCCGGACGGACGGCCTCGAACGCCGTTTGCTGTGCCGTGCGGACGATGTCGTGAACCTTCTGCACCTCGGCGCTCGGCTCCCCGACGACGACCGTTCGCGTGGTGTCGGAGCCGTAGCCGTGCATCAGGCCGCCGAAGTCGAGCACAACCGCGTCGCCGGCCTGGATCTCTCGCTCGCCGGCCTCGTGATGCGGGTTGGCGCCGTTCGGGCCGGATCCGACCACGGTGAAGTCGACCTGCTCGTGACCGAACTCCCGCAGCAGTCTGGCCAGATCGGCCGCGACTTCGGTTTCGCGCCGGCCCGCGAAGCGCAGTTTGACGATCTCCTCGTACGTCGCGTCCGCCGCCTGTCCTGCCAGCGCAAGACGCTGCAGTTCGCCGGCGTTCTTGACCGCACGCATCATCGGCATGCTGTCGCTCAACGACTGGAAGCTCGCGGCCGGCCGCGCCCGTTGCAGTCCGAGCAGGTGCATGGCCCAGGCCGAGTCCGAGATTCCGAACCGGCCGTCTGCTGTCAGCAGGCTTCCTGCCAACGGGTACGGGTCGGATCCATCAGCCCAATCGACCATGGTGACGGCACTCGCACCTTCGGCCGACTCGGCGTCGGGTCGCTCGAGCGTGGGGACCACCAGCGTCGGGTCGCGATCGATGCTCAGGACAAGCATCGTGAGCCGTTCGGTGATCGCAGTGGGCTGGTATCCGGTCAACCACACCAGATCCGGTCCGGGAGCGACGATGACGCCGGTGAGGCCGGCTCCGACGGCGTCCTCGACGACGCCGCTCATGCGTTCGATGTAGTCGTCCCGGACGAAGGGCACGGGTGTTCGGTGGATGTCCGTCGTCATCCCGGTGTCCTCCGAGCAGTCAGAGTAGGAACGGTCCTCCGAGCAGTCACAGTAGGAATACCGGGTCGCTACGCGAATCATCCAGCCTGGATGATTCCGCCCGTCTGCCGCCTCGGCGGCTCCGCCCAGCGCAGACCGCCTACGGTGGAGCAATGACGTCCGTGAACGAGCTCGGCCGAAGCACCAGTCCGTACCTGCGGCAGCATGCGGGGAATCCGGTGGCCTGGCGGGAGTGGTCAAAGGCCGCGTTCGCGGAGGCGCGGGAGCGCGACGTGCCGGTCTTCCTGTCGGTCGGGTACTCCGCTTGCCACTGGTGTCATGTGATGGCGCACGAGTCGTTCGAGGACGAGGCGACAGCGGCGTACCTGAACGAGCACTTCGTCAACATCAAGGTGGACCGTGAGGAACGGCCCGACGTGGACGCGATCTACATGTCGGCGACGGTAGCGATGGTCGGGCAGGGCGGCTGGCCGATGTCGGTGTTCCTGACCCCGGACGCCGAGCCGTTCTTCTGTGGCACGTACTTCCCGAAGGACGCTCGCGGCGGGATGGCGTCGTTCCGTCAGGTGCTCGAGTCGCTGGTCGACGCGTGGCAGACCAAGCGCGATCAGATCGACGACATCGGCCGACGGGTGGTCGGGCAGCTTGGCGCCCAGCAGCACGCGGCCGAGGGTGCGATCGACACCGCGACGCTGGACCATGCCGCCGAACTGCTGAAGACCGACTTCGATCCGGCCGACGCCGGCTTCGGCGGCGCGCCGAAGTTCCCGCCGTCGATGGTCCTCGACTTCCTGCTCCGCCACCATCGCCGCACCGGCTCGGCCGACGCGCTCGAGATGGTCGCGAAGACGTGCGAACGGATGGCCCGCGGCGGCATGTACGACCAGCTGGCCGGTGGGTTCGCGCGCTACTCGGTCGACCGGCAGTGGATCGTTCCGCACTTCGAGAAGATGCTCTACGACAACGCGCTGCTGCTCGACGTCTACACCCATTGGTGGGCGGTGAGCTCCGATCCGCTCGCTCGGCGGATCGCCGAGGAGACCGCCGACTTCCTCCTCACCGAGCTCCGGACCGAGGAGGGAGGCTTCGCCTCCGCACTCGACGCCGACACAGAAGGTGTGGAAGGCAAGTACTACGTCTGGACGCCGGAGCAGTTGCACGAGGCACTGACCGAGGACGACGCCCGCTGGGTCATCGAGCTCTGCGATGTCAGCGGCACCTTCGAGCATGGGTCTTCGGTCCTCCAGCTTCGCCAGGATCCCGACGACCCCGACCGCTGGCAGCGGATCCGGGCGATCTTGCGCGAGGCCCGCGCGCAGCGCACCTACCCCGGCCGCGACGACAAGGTAGTTGCCGCCTGGAACGGTCTCGCCATCACGGCGCTCACCAGAGCCGGCGTGATTCTGGACCGCCCCGAGTACGTCGAAGCCGCCAGCCAGGCGGCCAGAGTGGTCCGGGACGTGCACCTCGACGATGAGACCGGACGCCTCCACCGCACCTCTCGGGACGGCGTTGTCGGGACGGCCCACGGTGTCCTCGAGGACTACACGGCGTACGCGCAGGCATGTCTGGTGCTGTTCGGCGCCAGCGGCAACATCGAGTGGTACGACACCGCGCAACGCCTGCTGGACAGGACAATCGAGCAATTCGTTGCCAACGGCTCCTACTTCGACACGGCTGCCGACGCGGAGCAGCTGGTCTGGCGTCCGCAGGACCCGACCGACAACGCCAGCCCGGCCGGCGTGAGCCTGGCGGCCGAGGCGTTCACGACGATGGCCAGCATGACCGGATCGGTCCGGTACGAGACTGCGGCCGCTGAGGCTCTGAAGGCCTCGGCCACCATCGCCGCCCGCGCACCGCGGTTCGCCGGGCGGGCCTTGGCGGTGGCCGAGACGATCGCCGCCGGGCCGCTCGAGATCGCCATCGCCGGCCGCTCGCCCGAGCTGCTCCGGACCGCGTTCACGGACGCGCCGTGGGGTACGGCGATCGTCCAGGGCGACCCGGGTCTCGCCGTACCGCTGATGGAAGGTCGCACGTTGGTGCAGGACCAGCCCGCGGCGTACGTGTGTCAGAAATTCACCTGCCGGCTGCCCGTCGTGTTGCCGGAAGACCTTCGCCGCGAGTTCCGCCCGGTGAACTGACAACGACGGCAGTGCGGGTTTTCCCTGTCGTTTCCGAAGAATCCCTTGACTCCGGGCCCGCTGGGGACGAGAGTCCTCCCTCAGTCGGATGTAACAGAACTCGCACGTCTTGACACACAGTGTCACAACTGAGGCAGTGGCACTGCTGCGCCAATACATCCGGCGTCCCCAACTGAATTCGGTCGCTGCGCCCAAACAGCGACCACACCGTGAGGAGATGTTGTCTTGAAACGACTGACATCAGCAGGGGCGGTGGCCATCGTCGCGACAGCGGGTCTTGCGACGGCGTTCACCGGCTCGACCGCGGGGGCCGCGAATCGCGCGGCTCCGCTTCCGGCGTCCGGCTTCAACCAGCCGGCCGCCGTCCAGGCCGAACAGGCGCAGACCGCGCAGACGGCCGCAGCCCTCGGACTCGCCGGTGGCGAGGTGCTCAAGGTCCGCGACGTGGTCAAGGACGCCGACGGCACCGAGTACGTCCGCTACGACCGCACCTACAACGGCCTGAAGGTCGTCGGGGGTGACCTGATCGTCAAGCGCAAGGGCGAGGCGATCGGCCAGGTCACCTACAACCTCGGCGCCAAGTCCGTCGGTGTCGCGACCAAGCCGACTCTGTCCCAGTCGGCCGCGCTCACCAAGGGTGCCCAGGCGGCCAAGTTCAAGGCCACCGGCAACAAGGGTGCGCTGGTCGTGTTCGTCACGCCGGCCAAGCCCGTGCTCGCCTACGAGGTCGTCACCACCGGCGTCAAGCCGGACCAGACCCCGTCGGTGCTGCACTCGTTCATCGACGCCAAGTCCGGCGCCCTGCTGGCCCAGGACGACGAGATCAAGACCGGTACCGGCAACTCGATGTACTCCGGCACCGTCAGCATCGGTACGTCGGGCAGCTTCACGATGAGCGACCCGAGCCGCGGTGGCAACTTCACCACCGACCTCAACGGTGCGACCTCCGGCAACGGCACCACGTTCACCGACCCCGACGACACCTGGGGCAACGGCTCGACGTCCAGCCGCCAGACCGCCGGTGTCGACGCGCACTACGGCGCGCAGCTGACCTGGGACTACTACAAGAACGTCCACGGCCGCAACGGCATCTTCAACAACGGCCAGGGCGCCCGGTCCCGGGTGCACTACGGCAACGCGTACGTGAACGCGTTCTGGGACGGCAGCCAGATGACGTACGGCGACGGCCAGGGCAACGCCCGTCCGCTGACCGCGATCGACGTGGCCGGCCACGAGATGAGCCACGGTGTCACCGAGGCGACCGCCAACCTGAACTACTTCGGTGACGCGGGCGGCCTGAACGAGTCCACCTCGGACATCTTCGGCACCATGGTCGAGTTCTCCGCCAACAACTCCTCCGACCCGGGTGACTACCTGATCGGCGAGAAGATCAACATCAACGGCAACGGCACGCCGCTGCGCTACATGGACAAGCCGTCGAAGGACGGGGCCAGCTACGACTGCTGGAGCAGCTCGGTCGGCAACGCCGACCCGCACTACTCGTCCGGCCCGCTGAACCACTGGTTCTACCTGGCCTCCGAGGGCACCGGCAGCAAGGTCATCGGCGGCGTGACGCACAGCAGCACCGCCTGCAACGGCGCGACCATCACCGGTGTCGGCCGCGATGTGGCCTCCAAGGTCTGGTACCGCACGCTGAGCACCAAGCTCAGCTCGGGCAGCACCTACAAGGACGCTCGTGAGGGCGCCATCACCTCGGCCAAGGAGCTGTACGGCGCCGACTCCGCGCAGTGCAAGGGCATCGAGGCCGCCTTCAGCGGCATCTCCGTCCCGGCCGGTGCGGCCGCCTGTGGTGGTGGCACCGAGCCGCCGCCCACCGGCGACAACCTGCTGCTGAACCCGGGCTTCGAGTCCGGTGCGGTGAACTGGACCGGCACCGCCGGCCCGATCACCAACAACACCGGGCGTCCGGCCCGCACCGGCAGCTGGAAGCTCTGGCTGCAGGGCAACGGCCGCGCCACCACCGAGAACGTCGGCCAGTCGGTCGCGATCCCGGCGTCGGCGACGGCGGCGTCGCTCTCGTTCTGGATCCGGATCGACACCTCGGAGACGACGTCCTCGACGGTGTACGACACGGCGAAGGTGCAGATCGTCGACGGTGGCACCACCACCACGCTGGCGACGTACTCGAACCTGAACAAGAACACGTCGTACGTGCAGAAGACGTTCAATGTGACGCAGTACAAGGGAAAGACCGTCACGGTGAAGTTCGTCGGCCAGGAGGACTCCTCCCTGCAGACCAGCTTCGTCATCGACGACACCTCGCTGACCGCGAGCTGACCGTCTCGCGGTGATCCCGTCCGGGGCGCGCGGCCTTCCGCCCAGGCTCGCGCGTCCCGGATTTCCTTTCGCTCGCCCCGGCTGAAGGAGATCCACCATGCGTACCTTCCTGTACTCCGGACTCGGCGCTGTCCTCGTGGCCGGCGTACTGCTTGCCCCAGGCAACATCGCCACCGCGGCCGAGTCGCCGGACATCTCCGTCACCAACACCAAGGCCCATCTCGACCAGTTCCAGTCGATCGCGACCAGCAACGGCGGCAATCGCGCCGCCGGTCGCCCCGGTCACAAGGCGTCGGCCGACTGGGTCAAGGCCAAGCTCGACGCGGCCGGCTACACCACCACACTGCAGTCCTTCTCCACCTCGGCCGGTACGTCGTACAACGTGATCGCCGAATGGCCGCACGGCGACGTGAACCACGTCGTGATGGCCGGCTCGCACCTGGACAGCGTCAGTGCTGGTCCGGGGATCAACGACAACGGTTCAGGCAGCGCCGGCGTACTTGAAACCGCACTTGCCTACGCTGCCGGCAACGAAAGCTCCAGGAACCGTTTGAGGTTCGGGTTCTGGGGTGCCGAGGAACTCGGGCTGGTCGGCTCGAGGTACTACGTCAACAATCTGCCCAGCACGGAACGCGACAAGATCGAGTTGTACCTGAACTTCGACATGATCGCGTCGCCGAACCCGGGCTACTTCGTGTACGACGACAATCCCGCGGGCAACGGCGCCCGCGACGATCTGGTCGCGTACTTCACCCAACAGAATGTCCAGACCGAGTTCATCGACGTCCAGGGCCGATCCGACCACGCGGCGTTCCGGTCGCTCGGCATCCCGACCGCCGGCACGTTCTCCGGCGCCGAGGAGACCAAGACGTCAGCCCAGGCAGCGAAGTGGGGTGGTACGGCGGGGCAGGCGTTCGACCGCTGCTACCACCGGTCCTGCGACACCATCAGCAACCTGGACCTCACCTCGCTGGACCGCCAGATCGATGCCATCGGCCACATGATCTGGACCTACACCCAGAAGGACTACACCGACGGTCCGCCACCCGGCGGCAGCAACCTGATCCTCAACCCAGGCTTCGAGTCCGGCCCGGCGAACTGGACCGGGACGACCGGTGTGATCACCAACAACACCGGGCGTCCGGCCCACGGTGGTTCCTACAAAGCGTGGTTGCAAGGCAACGGCCGAGCCACCACCGAGAACGTCGGTCAATCGGTGCCGATCCCGGCTTCGGTGACGGCGGCAGCGCTGTCGTACTGGATCCGGATCGACACTGCTGAGACGACCGGCTCGACGGTCTATGACACGGTCAAGGTTCAGGTCGTCGACGGTGGTACGACCACCACGCTGGCGACGTACTCGAATCTGAACAAGAGCACGTCGTACGTGCAGAAGACGCTCGATGTGACGCAGTACAAGGGAAAGACGGTCACGGTGAAGTTCGTCGGCCAGGAGGACTCCTCGCTGCAGACGAGCTTCGTCATCGACGACACGTCGCTGACCGTGAGCTGACAACCCACGTCCGGGGCGCGCGGCCTCCGCCCAGGCTCGCGCGCCCCGGACTCCCCGTTAGACCGGCTTGCAGAGCTTGCCTGGCGGGATGGTGGCCTGGGTGAGTAGTTGGTTCACCGACTCCGACATCGGCTTGAGTTGCGGGTCCTCGATGCGGGCCGTCTTCCCGTTCGCGGTGACCGCGAGGATCATGTCGTCGGGGTGCCGGGTGCTCGGCTTGGTGGGAGTCAGACTGGCCCAGTCGACCTGTTGTGCGGCGGTCTGGATCGTCGTCAGCAGGGTGGCGTCCAGCTTGCACCGGACCGTCTGCTTGCCGCGCGATGTGACCGTGGCGACGCCGTCGGTGCCGATCGTCACCTTGTCGTCGAAGCCGGCGAAACCACCGGTCCGGCTGACGGTGATCGGGAGAGCCGTGCCGACCGGAGTCGACTGAGTCACCGTCGGCGAGCTGCTGGGCAGCGTCGGGGGAGCGGACGACGTACCGCCCGCACCATTGCCGGACTCGGCACCACAGCCGACCAGGACCAGTCCGGCGACGGTGCTGATCGTGGCGACCACTGCGTATCTGCTGAGGTTCCTCACGCACCATGGATACCTCTTGGCAGGCGGTTCGTTGCAGCTGTGACACGACCGAAATGTTCTTGTTAGACCACCTGCGACACCAGGTCGACCAGCACGCGGGTGAGCCGGACGCGGTCCTCGAACATCGCCAGCGTCACCTCGTCGACGGTCTTGGTGATCTGCTCCAGCGGCAGCGCGGTGAAGGTCGCCCGGGCGCACAGCGAGCCGAGATAGCCGTACAGCACCTGCTCCTCGGTCACCTGCATCCCGTCCTCGGCCAGGCCCTTCAGAAACGCTTTGAAGATCACGTTGTGCACGGCCGGCAGCGCGTCGGGCGCCAGCTCACCGGCATGCGCCAGTCCGACGAGCAACTGCCCCAGGTCGAACCCGACCGCCTGCGGGCAGTCGAACCCCCAGTCGATCACCACGAACTCGTCCGGACTCCCCTCCGGAACCAGCAGATTCTGCGGACTCGCGTCTCCGTGCTGGTAGCACTGCGGCAGCGCGTCGAGCGCGTCCAGTACGGCGGGCAAGCGCTCACCCAGGTCGAGCAGGTCGTCACGCAGACGGTGGTCCCCCGCGTGGCAGACCGCCGCGCTGAGCAGCGGTTGCCGCCACGTCTGCGGGTCGGCGATAGCCGGCAGGGCGCTCATCATCACGCGCCCGCCTACGTAGTACCGCAGTCCGACGCCCGGGATGGTGATGCCGTCGCGGGGGAGCAGTGGCTCGACCAGCTGCGGCTGACGACGGGCAGACAGCCGCCCGAGCAGGTACGCCGCGCGCTCGAACCGCTCCATCGGCCACGGACCCGGCTCCTGGACGACGTTCTCCATCCAGAGCGTGCCGCGATCGTCGTCGTACAGATCAATGCGGTACGCCGTGGCCAGCCGCAGGCCGTCCGGCAGTACGTCGGCGACGCCACTGCGGTGGACGGCGATCTCCAGCTGCCACGGCAGGTTATGGATGAAGGTAGCCCGGAAGTGCTCGGGCACGGTGTCGATGAACTCCCAGTGCCGGACGGACTGCAGCTTCTTGATGAAGCAGGACCAGTTGACCGTGTCGCCGGCCGCCGTGGTCGCCGTACCGAAGAGCCGGAACAGGGCCTCCGTGCTCGGCGTGCCGATCGGGTAGTCGACCGGCTCGACCCGGACCGCGCCGGGCCGTGCAGCCGGGTCCCCGGTGATGGTCCGGACCAGATCGGTCAGGTCGTCGTCGCACAGGGCGTCCCGGCCCAGTGGTTCCAGAGTGGTGATCATGCGTTCCCCCCAAAGCAGTCTGCCGCCCATCGTCCGCCCGCGTCTTCTGCCAGTCTTCAGGGCCAGCACGGAAAGAAGTAAAGCAGCCTTACTACCGAGATAGTAAAGTTGCCTTATGACTTCCGTCAACGGACTTTCGGGCACACCGGTGGACCCGGTCAGGTCCGATCACATCGCCGGGTTGCTCGGGCTCGTGATGGCGCGACTACGGGCAGAGATCCTGGCCGACTCCGAGCAGGCGTTCCCGGGGCTGCGGATCTCGCACTACCGGCTGCTCGAGATGATCCCGCCGGAGGGCGGCCGGATCACCGATCTGGCCGAGGCCGCCGGCATGACGAAGCAGGGCCTCGGGCAGCACGTCGATTACCTGCAGCGACTGGGATTCACCGAGTCGGACCGGCTGCGGGGTGACCGGCGGGTCCGGCTGGTACGCCGTACGCCGCGTGGCGACGAGGCAGTCGACTTCAGCCGGGCCGCGATCGCCCGCGTAGAGGAGTTGTGGGAACAGCAGTTGGGCCGCGAAAGGTACGACGTACTGCGCGAAACCCTCAGAGAGTTGGGGAGTTAGGGCGTGTCTCCCGATCCCACGCCTACTGCGCGGCACTCGGCGGGCACCTGCTCGCTACGGCGTGGGATCGGGAGACACGCCCTAGCCGACCTGGTACGTGGCGATGCTGACGGCGATGTAGTGGCAGATGAACGCGGCCACGGTGAACGCGTGGAAGATCTCGTGGAAGCCGAACCACAGGGGTGACGGGTTCGGCCGCTTGGTGCCGTAGATGACCGCGCCGATCGAGTAGAGCCCGCCGCCGACCGCGATCAGCGTGACCACCGCCGCGCCGCCCTGGTGGTAGATGTCGCCCATCCAGAAGATCGCCACCCAGCCGAGGGCGAGGTAGATCGGCGTGTAGAGCCAGCGCGGTGCGCTCACCCAGAAGATCCGGAACAGGATGCCGAGCAGCGCCCCGCCCCAGACCAGGCCGAGCATCAGCAACCGGTTGTCGCCGTGCAGCAGGACCATCCCGAGCGGGGTGTAGGTGCCGGCGATCAGCAGGAAGATGTTGCTGTGGTCGAGCCGGCGCAGAATCGCCTCACCGGTCGGGCCCCAGTAGAACCGGTGGTACAGCGCGGAGATGCCGAACAGCAGCATCGCGCCCATGGTGTAGACCGCGGCGGCCCAGCGGGCCTCGGCGCCGGGGGCGAGACAGATCAGCACGATGCCGGCGGCGGTCGCGAACGGGAACGTGCCGGCGTGCAGCCAGCCGCGAAGCTTGGGCTTCAGCGGCGCGAGTCTTCCCGACAGCCGGTGACCGACTTCCTGGGGCTGGGCGCTGGTAGCGGTCATCGCCGTCCTTTCGAGGGGTGCCGGGCGGTTCAGTACCTACGCAACCGTAACCTACGGAACCGTAGGTTCCATCGTCCATAAGCATGAAATGTAGGCGACATCACCCGTTGGCACACCGCCACCCGCGTGTCCGACGCACGAACTTCGGCGAAAGTTCGAACTTCCCGGGAGCTTTTTCCGAGCCGCTCCGGGCCCTCTCAACAGCGGCCGATCTGGGCTAGCCTCGTGACCGAGAGTCTTCGAGGAGAGCACCTGCCCATGCGGACACCTGGCAAGCAAAAATTGCGCGACGCGGTGTACGGACTGTACGAACGCCGGCTGGTCCGATCGCTGTCGCCGGACCGGATCCCGCGGCACATCGGCGTCATCATCGACGGCAATCGGCGCTGGGCCCGGGCCGTCGGCGACCCGGTGTCGCGCGGTCACGAGGCCGGGGCGAACAAGATCGTCGAGTTCCTCGACTGGTGCGACGACGTCGGCGTCAAGGTGGTCACCGTCTGGATGCTCTCCACCGACAATCTGAGCCGGCCCACCGACGAGCTCGAGCCACTGTTGCGGATCATCGAGCAGACCGTCGACGAGCTGACCGCGATCGGCCGCTGGCGGATCCACCCGGTCGGCGCGCTGGATCTGTTGCCCGGCGCCACCGCCGAGACGCTCAAGGCGGCCGAGACTGCCACGCATGAAGTCGACGGGATGCTGGTCAACGTCGCGGTCGGGTACGGCGGCCGCCGGGAGCTGGCCGACGCGGTCCGCTCGCTCCTGCTCGAGGAGGCCGCGCAGGGCATCTCCATCGAGGAACTGGCCGAGCGCGTCGACGTCGAGCACATCGCCCGGCACCTGTACACGAAGGGCCAGCCGGACCCGGACCTGGTCATCCGGACGTCGGGTGAGCAGCGGCTCGGTGGCTTCTTGCTGTGGCAGAGCGCGCTGAGCGAGTTCTACTTCTGTGAAGCCCTGTGGCCGGATTTCCGGCACGTCGACTTCCTGCGGGCGATCCGGAGCTACGCACAACGGGAGCGCCGCTTCGGGACGTGACCCCGCGTCCGCAGCGTGCACACGTCGTACGGCGTCGCAGGTAGTAGGCGTACGTCGCCGTACCCAGGGCGGCTCCCCAGACCACCCAGAGGATGCCGGGACCGTTGAGGGCCCAGTTGTCGCCGTCCAGGGGGAGTTGGGTGTTCATCAAGCCGGCCGGGATGAGTACGACGGCCACGACCGACGCCGGAATGATCGCGAGGAATGGTGGGACGCGCTTGCCCGCCTTGAACCGGATCCAGCGCGGACAGACCTCTCCCCAGCGGTGCACCAGGCCGTGGGTGAGGATGCCGCCGCCGACGCCCATCACGGCCAGGCCGAGGCCCATCGCCAGCATGCCGGGTGTGTCGGCCATCATCCGGTGGAACTCGTCGCTGATCCCGACCGGCCAGCCGAAGAACCATGCCACTCGGGTGAACTCGTACGGCACGTTGGCGACCACTGCGACGGTGACCGCGATGCGACCCCAGCGCAGGGTTTGCTGCGGTGTCGTCCAGGCCGGATCGGGGCGATCGCTGCGTCCGCAGGAAACACAGGCGTCCCGGCTGCGGCGGTGGTACGCAATCGCGGTCGCGGCCCACAGCAGACCACCGACGAACACGATGATCAGGTTCACCCGGTGCCAGTACAGGATGTCGCCCACGCCGCCCTGTTCACCCGGTACGCCGGTGAACGCGAAGACCACCAACGCAGGGGCGAGGGCAACCATCGCGATCAGTGTGTAGTCAGGGATCACCACCGCGAGCCCGACGGCCAGTACGGCGGCGATTGCCTGGAGCACCCAACCTCGGGCCGGGCGTCTGGTCATGACGATCGCCAGTACGGCGCCACCGAGACCGACGGCCGCCATGACCGGGGCAACGACCTGGGCGGGTGAGCCCTCCAGGATCGAGGCGGTTGAACGATCATCGGTCACTTTCGCGAACGGGTAGCCGGCTCCGCCGAAGGCCCAGTAGACGCCCAGGACGCCG
Organism: Kribbella pittospori; assembly: GCF_004331465.1. GTDB lineage: Bacteria > Actinomycetota > Actinomycetes > Propionibacteriales > Kribbellaceae > Kribbella > Kribbella pittospori. Next base: position 481,849 of record NZ_SJKB01000006.1, on the reverse strand, counting down.
TACGTGAGGGACCACAGAGCCGTCGCGTACCCGGTCCACACCGGCCAGTTCTTCCGCATGTGACGAGACTGTCGCGGAGGGTCGCGGGCCGGATCACTCCGCAGCGTGAACGACCTCCCCCGCGTGGGGGGAAGAAGTAACACGCCGTTAACCCCGTGGCCGGGCGTGTCGGAATGCGGGGTTTGCGCCGCCGACCTACGCTCCTTAGTGACGGTCGGAGGGGAAGCCGGCTGTCCGGGAGGCCCGATCAGCTTGAGAATCGTTCGCCAGCCGGTTGCCCCATGAGGGGCAGAACGGAGTGCCCGAGACCTCGCGTCTCGATCTCACTGATTCCCGTCAGCGCTCGTGCGGCGCGGCGGACGGGATCTGCACCAGATCCCGGGGTCAGTTCCCGGTCCATCACCTAACCACTGGTGGGCCGGGCGTGGTGCACGTCGCGGCCCGAGAGGACGTGCGACATGGCTGCCACCCACGCCAAGGCGTCAAGTACCTCATCCATACCGGCCCAGCGCACCTTCGTGCTGGACACCTCGGTGCTGCTGTCGGACCCGCACGCGATGCTGCGGTTCGACGAGCACGAGGTGGTCGTCCCGGTGGTCGTCGTCACCGAATTGGAGGCCAAACGGCATCACCCGGAACTCGGCTACTTCGCTCGCACCGCACTGCGGCTGCTCGACGAGCTCCGGATCCAGTACGGACGTCTGGACGCGCCCCTGCCAGTGGGGGAGAAGGGTGGAACCCTCCGGGTCGAACTGAACCACACCGATCCGGAGAGCCTGCCGGCCGGTTTCCGGCTCGGCGACAACGACAGCCGCATCCTGGCCGTCGCCTGCAACTTCAAGTCCGAGGGCAGGGACGTCACGCTGGTCTCGAAGGACCTGCCGATGCGGGTCAAGGCGTCGGCCTGCGGTCTGATGGCCGAGGAGTACCGGGCCGAGCTGACGCTGGAATCCGGCTGGACCGGGATGAGCGAGCTCGAGGTCGAGACCCACGTGGTCGACGACCTGTACGAGAACGGCGTACTGGAGCTGCCGCAGGCCGGTGAGTTCCCGACCCACACCGGGTTGGTGCTGCTGTCCGAGCGGGGCAGTGCGCTCGGCAGGGTGATGCCGGACAAGCGGGTCCGGCTGGTCCGGGGTGACCGGGAGGCGTTCGGGATCCGCGGCCGGTCGGCCGAGCAGCGGGTCGCGCTCGACCTGCTGCTGGACCCCGACGTCGGGATCATCTCGCTCGGCGGCCGGGCCGGCACCGGCAAGTCCGCGCTCGCACTCTGCGCCGGCCTCGAGGCGGTGATGGAACGGCGGCAGCACAAGAAGGTGGTCGTCTTCCGGCCGCTGTTCGCGGTCGGCGGCCAGGAGCTCGGTTACCTGCCCGGCTCGGAGTCGGAGAAGATGCAGCCGTGGGCGCAGGCCGTGTACGACACGCTCGGCGCGCTGACCAGCGGTGACGTGATCGACGAGGTGATCGACCGCGGCATGCTCGAGGTGCTGCCGCTGACCCACATCCGCGGCCGCTCGCTGCACGACGCGTTCGTGATCGTCGACGAGGCCCAGTCGCTGGAGCGCAACGTGCTGCTGACGGTGCTCTCCCGGGTCGGCGCGAACTCGCGGGTGGTGCTCACCCACGACGTGGCCCAGCGGGACAACCTACGGGTCGGCCGGCACGACGGTGTCGTCGCGGTGGTCGAGCAGTTGAAGGGGCACCCGCTGTTCGCACACGTGACGCTGACCCGCTCGGAGCGGTCGCCGATCGCCGCTCTGGTCACCGAGATGCTGGATGATCTGCAGCTGTGACCGGGGCGGGGAAGGTCTTGGTAAGGAGCGTTTCTGGTTTTAGGTAATCTCTGTCTGTAAAGCACGCGTAAGACTTCCGCGTGCACGGTGCGGTCGCCCGTTGGGCGGCCGCACCGTTGTCTGTGACCTGCTTGTGATCACGGTCGGTTTACGCCAGAGTATGTTCCTGTTGCCAGCCGACGGGGGTCGGGTTTTCTCGGAAGGACAGATGAAAGCGAAGCGCTCCGTCGCGGTTCTCTCAGTGACTGGAATCGTCGTCGTCTCCGTTGTCGCCGGTATCGACCTCTTCAGCTCCCCCGGGAGCAGCGTCGCCTCGGAACAGGTGTCCGGCCGGGCCGAGATGGCCGTGCTGAACAGCGAGAAGGCCCACGCGGTGAAGACGCCCTCGCCCAAGGGACTGTCCCCTGAGGAGCAGGCCCAGGAGGTCATCCGGCTGCGCAACCAGATCGAGGCCGTCGAGGCCCAGCGCAAGGCGACCCAGGACAAGGCTGCCACGGTCCGCGCGGCCAAGAACGCGGCCCTGAAGCGGTACAAGGCGCTGCAGGAGAAGGACAACGACTCGCGCGAGGAGCGGGCCAGCCGCGACGCCGAGCGGAAGAAGCTCGAGGGCACGCCCAAGGAGGTCGCGATGAACCTCCTGCCCGACCACGGCTGGGGCGAGAGCCAGTTCAGCTGCCTCGAGAAGCTGTGGAACAAGGAGTCCCGCTGGCGGGTCGACGCCGACAACCCGACCTCCACGGCGTACGGCATCCCGCAGGCGCTGCCCGGCAATCGGATGGCGGCGTACGGCTCGGACTGGCGGACCAACCCGGTCACCCAGATCAAGTGGGGCCTGGACTACATCGAGGACGCGTACGGCTCGCCGTGCTCGGCCTGGGGTCACTCGCAGGCCAAGGGCTGGTACTGAGTCCTTTCCGTGGTGTTTCCGTGCTGATCGCGGAGGCGCGTACGGGCGTCCGACCGGCAAGCTTCGAGGAGTAGGAATCACCTCTTCGAAGGAGTCATCATGGCACTCGTCATCTCAGGCCTCTCGATGTCGCTGGACGGCTACATCACCGGCCCGGACGTGACCAGGGAACACCAGCTCGGCGTCGGCGGCGACATCCTGCACCGCTGGCTCTGGGAGCCGTTCCCGGAGGACACCGCAGTACTGGACGGCATGGTCGCCTCGGCCGGAGCGATCCTGATGGGCCGGCGTTCCTACGACCTGGCCGAGGGCGACGGCGGCTGGGGCGACGGCGGTCCGGCGGGGCAGCTGCCGTGCTTCGTGCTCACCCACAACCCGCCCGCTCCTGAGACCGTGCGAGCGCCAGCGGTGTTCACGTTCGTCAGTGAGGGCATCGAGGCGGCGGTCAAGGCGGCGAAGGATGCTGCCGGCGACGGGGTCGTCGGCGTGCATGGTGCGAGCGCGGCTCAGCAGTGCCTGGCCGCGGGACTGCTCGACGAGATCCAGATTCATCTGGTGCCGGTCCTGCTGCAGTCGGGGACCCCGCTGTTCGAGAACCTGGGCGACCGGCAGTACCAACTGGAGCGGACCGACGTCGTACCGTCGGGCAATGCCACGCACCTGCGGTTCAAGGTGCACTACTGAGGCCTGGCAGGATGTCGGCGTGCCGGAGATCGCGCGGGGGAGCAGTGAACGGGGAGAGCTGGTCCTGCGGCGGCGTGACGACGACGGAGCCCTCGAGCTGCGGGTGAACGGCGTCTTCGTGATGGACGACCGTGAGACCTCCAGCGAGGAGCTGCTCGCGTCCGCCGCCCTGGCCTCGGTACGACGTCCTGATCGCGTCCTGGTCGGTGGTCTCGGGCTCGGCTACACCGTCCGTGCGTTGCTGACCGACGACCGGCTCGGTGAGGTCGTGGTCGCGGAGATCGAGCCGGACCTGGTGGCGTGGACGCGGTCGGGACTGGTGCCGTCGGTGCTGGACGATCCGCGGGTGTCGGTGGTCGTCGGCGACGTACGCGCGGTTGTTGCCGCGTCGTCCGATGCGTCGTTCGACGGGATCCTGCTGGATGTGGACAACGGCCCGGACTTCCTTGTCTACAACGAGAACTCGGCCATCTACGCGTCGCCGTTCCTGACTGTGTGCCGGTCGAAGCTGCGGACTGGCGGCGTACTCACCGTCTGGTCGTCGTCCGCGTCGGATGCGTTGGAGACCGCCGTCGGGGCGGTCTTTGGGGCGTGTGCGGTGTCGCCTGTTCCGGTGACGCTGCAAGGGCGGGCCGAGACGTACTACGTGTACCAGGGTTCGTTATCCACAGTTTGACAATCGGTCGTCGGCGACTGCGCGGAGCGACGTACTCTGCTGGTATGGGTGACAATGCGGAATTCAGGATCGAGCACGACACGATGGGCGAGGTCAAGGTGCCTCGGGACGCGTTGTGGCGGGCGCAGACCCAGCGTGCGGTGGAGAACTTCCCGATCTCCGGCCGGCCGCTGGCGCCGGCGCTCATCCATGCGCTCGCCCAGATCAAGGCCTCGGCCGCGGTGGTGAACGCCGAGCTCGGCGTGCTGGACGGCGAGCGGGCGGCCGCGATCGTGGCCGCCGCGGACCAGGTGACCGGCGGCGAGTACGACGCGGAGTTCCCGATCGACGTGTTCCAGACCGGCTCCGGCACGTCGACGAACATGAACGTCAACGAGGTGCTGGCCACGCTCGCGACCCGTGCCCTCGGCACCGACGTACATCCGAACGACCACGTGAACGCTTCGCAGTCGAGCAACGACACGTTCCCGTCCTCGATCCACGTCGCCGCCACCGCGGGTGTCGTCCAGGAGCTGCTGCCGGCACTCGAGCACCTGGCGGAATCCCTGTCACGTAAGGGATCTGAGTTCGCCGAGGTGGTCAAGTCCGGGCGCACCCACCTGATGGACGCGACGCCGGTGACGCTCGGGCAGGAGTTCAACGGGTACGCGCAGCAGGTTCGGCGCGGTGCGGAGCGGGTGCGTGCGACGCTGCCGCGGGTCGCCGAGCTCCCGCTGGGCGGCACGGCGGTCGGGACCGGGATCAACACACCACCGGGCTTCGCGGCGAAGGTGATCACGGAGCTGAACCGGCGTACCGGTCTGGAGTTGCACGAGGCCGACGACCACTTCGAGGCGCAGGGTGCGCGCGACGGTCTGGTCGAGTTGTCCGGGCAGCTGAAGACGATCGCGGTGAGCCTGACCAAGATCTGCAACGACCTGCGATGGATGGGATCCGGGCCGCGCGCCGGGCTCGGCGAGATCGCGCTGCCGGACCTGCAACCGGGCTCGAGCATCATGCCGGGCAAGGTGAACCCGGTGATCTGCGAGGCGACGCTGATGGTCGCCGCCCAGGTGATCGGCAACGACGCCACGATCACCGTGGCCGGTGCCGGCGGCAACTTCGAGCTGAACGTGATGCTCCCGGTGATCGCGCGCAACCTGCTCGAATCGATCACCCTGCTGGCGAACAGTTCCCGCCTGCTGGCCGACCGCTGCGTCGACGGCATCACCGCGAACGTCGACCACTCCCGTGCGCTGGCCGAGTCGTCGCCGTCGATCGTGACGCCGCTGAACCGCTACATCGGCTACGAGAACGCCGCCGCCGTGGCGAAGAGTGCACTCAAACAAGGCAAGACGATCCGCGAGGTCGTGATCGAGAACGGTCACGTCGAGAAGGGTGACCTGACCGAGGAGCAGTTGGACGCGGCCCTCGACGTACTGTCCATGACCCGGCCGGCCCAGCCGTGACGGCAGCCGCAGCGGAGGCGCGCTTCTGGCAGCCGGGGACCACGATCGAGTGGGTGTACGAGGGGACCGGACGGCACGCGGACAAGCCGAACGTCCGCCCGATGACCGTGGTGCGTGACGACGAGGACGGCCTGGTCGCCTGGCTCGCCCCAGGGACACCGCTGATCAAGCCGGTCCTGGTGGACGGACGTGAGACGAGGTACGCCGGTCCGGTCGCGATGTTCACCGAGGACCGGGTGCTGAAGCTCGACGTCTGGCGCGGGACGGGGATCTTGAAGGTGTTGCCGCCGGGCAAGCCGTGGTCGGTGTGGCATTTCTGGGCCGAGGACGGCAGCTTCCGCGGCTGGTACGTGAACCTCGAGGCCCCGCATGTGCGCGACGCAGCGGGGCGTCGGACCAGCACTGTCGACCACGTCCTCGACCTGTGGATCCGGCCGGACCGCACGATCGAGTGGAAGGACGAGGACGAGCTGGAGGGCGCGGTCACTGCGGGGCGCTTCACGCCGGCGGAGGCTGAGCGCATCGTCGCCGATGCTCATGCCGCTGTTCGTGACATCGAGGACTGGACATCGCCGTTTTCGGACGGCTGGCAGACGTGGAGCGCGCCACCGGACTGGCGGCTGCCGATGGCGCCGACGTCGCATCAGCCGGTCCTGATCGCCGAAGAGCTGCACAGTTGAGCGCGCAGGCGCTGCTGCTCTCCGGCGGTGGGGGAGTTGGCAAGACCACGGTCGCTCAGGCGATCGCCCGCCTCCTCACCGGTGCAGGCCACCCGACGGCGGTCGTCGACCTGGATGCCGTCGGTCAGTTCGGGCCCAAGCCGCCGGGAGCGGAGGGGGCACTAGGTGCAGCACCGGACTCGGGGCTCCGGTTTCATGATCGGCTCAAGGCGCGCAACCTTGCGGCGGTCTGGCCGACCTACCGCGACGTGGGTGCCCGCTTTCTGATCGTGAGTGGGCATGTCGAGACGGCCGAGCTCAAAGCGGCGTACACGCAGGCGCTGGCCGACTGCGACGTACGCGTAGTCAGGGTGCTGACCCCGCCGGACCTGGTCGCAGCGCGGACCCGGTCGACCCGCGGACCCGACTGGGACCTACAGGCCGCGCTGGCCGAGGCCGCCGCCCACCAGCCGATCGAGGACTTCACGGTCAGCAACGACGGCTCCCCGGCGGAGACCGCGGCCGAGATCCTGGGTAAGGCCGGCTGGCCCGTCGGTTGACCGCTGACAACGGGTGCATCACGAGCGGTTCCATCTGCCGGGTTCGGACTTACCTTGGAATCATGTACACCATCGAGCTGGAAACCGAGGAGCTGCAACTACTGCGATCCGCCCTCGGGTGCTACCTCCAGGCCTTCGGCCACAACGAAGCTGACCTCGTGCGAGCCGCCAGGGCCGTCCTGGTCAAGCTCCCCGAGCCGGTCGAAAGCCAGGCCAGTTGAGGTCAGCGCTGCTCCGGTGCCAGTACGGCGACCGGAATCGTGCGCTTGGCCTTGGTCGCGAAGCGGCCGATACCGGGGTCCTTGCGCAGGATGACGTCGGTCCACACGGTCTGCCGCTCCACCCCGGTCAACTCCCGCGGACACATCCGGACGTGCTTCGCGCCGATCTGCACGTCGGTCACCTCGACCGCGCGCAGGTTGCGGAACCAGTCCGGATCCTGCCGGGAGCCCGACCCGGTTCCCCACACCAGTAGCCCGTCCGGCGCCTCCAGATAGCGCACGCAGGTCGAGTGCGGTACGCCGGTCCGCCGGCCGGGCGTGGTCAGCATCAGGACGTGCACGTCCTTGCTCCCGCTCGCCCACCGCCCATCGAGCGTGCGATACATCCACACCCCGATCCGATTCCCCACCCGCAGCATCCGCCGGCCCATCACAACCACCCCCGCTCCCGAGGGTCCGGCGATCCCCCGCCGACGTCAACCACTCAGCTACGAGGCCGCACCGTCAGAGGAACCGGCTTGCGGGTGTGCTCCACTCCCTACCCCGCAGGGTTTAGCTTCTGGGCCGGACTGTGAGCGGGACCGGCTTGCGGGTGTCGGTGAAGAAGTCGTTGCCTTTGTCGTCCACGACCACGAAAGCCGGGAAGTCCTCGACCTCGATCTTCCAGACGGCTTCCATCCCGAGCTCGGCGTACTCGACCACGTCCACCGACTTGATGCAGTCCTGCGCCAGCCGCGCCGCCGGACCACCGATCGAGCCGAGGTAGAAGCCGCCGTGCTCCTTGCACGCCTGCGTCACCTTCGCCGAACGATTGCCCTTGGCAAGCATCACGAACGATCCACCGGCCGCCTGGAACTGGTCGACGTACGCATCCATCCGCCCCGCCGTGGTCGGCCCGAAGGACCCGGACGCGTACCCCTCCGGAGTCTTCGCCGGACCCGCGTAGTACACCGCGTGGTCGCGTAGGTACTGCGGCATCGGCTCGCCCGCGTCCAGCCGCTCCTTGATCTTCGCGTGCGCGATGTCCCGCGCGACGACCAGCGGTCCGCTCAGCGACAGCCGGGCCTTCACCGGCAGCTTGGTCAGCTCCGCGCGGATCTCGCTCATCGGCCGGTTCAGGTCGATCCGGACCACCTCGGTGTCGTCGGCGAGGTGCTCGTCAATGGTGTCCGGCAGGAACCGCGCCGGGTCGCGCTCGAGCTGCTCCAGGAACACACCCTCCGGCGTGATCTTCGCCAGCGCCTGCCGGTCCGCCGAACACGAGACCGCGATCGCGACCGGACAGGACGCGCCGTGCCGCGGCAGCCGGATCACCCGCACGTCGTGGCAGAAGTACTTCCCGCCGAACTGCGCCCCGATCCCGAACTCCTGCGTGAGCTTGAAGACCTCCTCCTCGAGCTCCAGGTCGCGGAACCCGTGCCCCACCGGCGATCCCGAGGTCGGCAGCGAGTCGAGATAGTGTGCGGACGCGTACTTCGCCGTCTTCAGCGCGTACTCCGCCGAGGTACCGCCGACCACGATCGCCAGGTGGTACGGCGGGCAGGCCGCCGTACCGAGGGAGCGGATCTTCTCGTCCAGGAACTTCATCATCCCGGCCGGGTTGAGCACCGCCTTGGTCTCCTGGAACAGGAACGACTTGTTCGCCGAGCCGCCACCCTTGGCCATGAACAGGAACTTGTACGCCGGGTCGCCGTGGTCCGGGGTCGAGTACAGCTCGACCTGGGCCGGGAGGTTGGAGCCGGTGTTCTTCTCGTCCCACATGGTCAGCGGCGCCATCTGCGAGTAGCGCAGGTTCAGCTTGGTGTACGCGTCGTACACGCCGCGGCTGATCCACTCCTCGTCGGCCGCGCCGGTGAGAACGCCCTCGGACTTCTTGCCCATCACGATCGCGGTCCCGGTGTCCTGACACATCGGCAGCACGCCGCCGGCCGAGATGTTCGCGTTCTTCAGCAGGTCGAGGGCGACGAACCGGTCGTTCCCGGACGCCTCCGGGTCGTCGATGATCCGGCGCAGCTGCTCCAGGTGCGCGGTGCGCAGGTAGTGCGAGATGTCGTGCATCGCCTCCGCGGTCAGCGCGCGCAGTACGTCGGGCTCGATCTGCAGGAAGGTCCGGTCGCCAGCCGTGAACGTGCTGACACCTTCGGTCGTCAGCAGCCGGTACTCCGTGTCGTCGGCACCCAGGGGCAACAGATCGGAGTAGTTGAAGTCGGCGGACACCGGCGTACCTCCATGGCATGTGGTCTGGATGGGTCAACTTTATCCGGCGGGCTCAGGGGCGGGATCAGGGGTGAATCGGGGATGATTCCCGTCGGCGGGTGATGCTTCCCGCGCGTATCGTGCTGACGTGGCCCAGGATGAGATTCCCCAGGACAACCGACCGCAGGACTCGGTGCCCGCGCAGCCCGCGCCGGCGACGGGTGACGAGCTGGCGCTGCGGCGCCGGGTCTCCGACCTCGAGCGGGAGGAGGTCGCCGACGTACTGCGCGATGCCGCGGGCGAGGGCCGGCTGTCGTACGGCGAACTCGAGGAGCGGCTGGAGCAGCTGTACGCCTCTAGGACGTACGGCGAACTGGTCGAGATCACCGCGGACCTCCCGAACGGCCCGCGTGCTCCGGGTGCGTCGGAGGTGCCGGCCGTGAGCCCGCACTACGGCGGAGCCATGGTCGAGGCCGGCCCGGTCATCAACGTCTTCATGTCGGAGACCAAGCGCACCGGCAATTGGCTGGTCCCACAGCGCCAGGAGATCAACGCCGTCCTCGGCGACGTCACCCTGGACTACACCGAGGCCCAGCTCCCGTACGCCGAGGTCTTCGTCGAGGTGAAGTCGATCCTGGCCGACGTGAAGATCCGCGTCCCGCGCAACGCGATCGTCCACCTGGACAGCAACCCCATCCTCGGCTCGATCTCCGAACAGGAGTCCGCCCTCTCCGCCGCCGACCCCGCCACTCCGGCCGCCACCCCCACCACCTTCCACATCCGCGGCACCGCCATCCTCGGCGAAATCAAAATCAAACGAGGCCCCCGCCTCAGCAAACGCCTCGGCCTGAGCTAGGCGGTTGCTCGCCACCGGCCCTCGCTGCGGTGGATGGTGATGGGGTGGGCGAAGGTTCGGGTGATCAGGGGAGTGGTGAGGACGTCTTCGGCGGGGCCGGCGGTGAGGATGCGGCCTTCGCGGAGGAGGGCTGCGTGGGTGGTGGAGGTGGGGAGTTCCTCGAGGTGGTGAGTGACGAGGAGCGACGCCAGGTGGGGATGTGAGGCGTGGACCTGGTCGACGGTTTCGAGGAGTTGCTCGCGGGCCGCGACGTCGAGACCCGTCGTCGGTTCGTCGAGGAGAAGTAGGCGCGGGTCGGAGATCAGCGCACGGGCGATCAGCGCGCGACCACGTTCGCCCTGGGACAGGTTGGTCCAGGACGCGTTGAGGTGCGTACTGATCCCGAGCAGCTCGACCAGTTCCTCGGCCCGGGCGTCCTGATCGGGAGTCGGCTCCCAGCGCGGCATCAGTTCGATCGTCCCGGTCAGGCCGGTGAGGACGACCTGCCGGATCGTCAGCGGCGACCGCAGTGGATGACGTGGGTTCACGTGCCCGATCGACTCGCGCAGGGTCCGGATGTCGACGGCGCCGAGGCGACGGCCGAGGATCTCGACCGTGCCTCGGGTCGGGTGGGTGATGGCGCCGCAGAGGTTCAGCAAGGTGCTCTTGCCCGCACCGTTCGGCCCGAGCAGCGCCCACCGTTCCCCCTCGCCGACGGTCAAGGACACTCCGCCGAGCAGCACCTTGCCGTCCCGGACGAAGTCGACGTCCTTCAGTTCGAGCACCCGAAAACCTCCTCGTAAAGACCCTTCAACTCCACCGCACTCGCTTCCCGGCCGGTCTCGTCGGTGTGCCGCTGCACGTGCCGGGCGAACTCGACCTCCTCCGCCGAGCTCATCCGCACGCCGTACGACGACTCCAGCACATGCGCGATCCCACCCTTCCCCGACTGGCTGTTCACCCGAACGACGGCCTCGTACCCGCGCCCGACGTCGGCCGGATCGATCGGCAGATACGGCACGTCCCACGCCAGCTCCGACGCCGGTACGCCGGTCGCGACAGCCCGCCGGTGGTGTTCGGCGAACCCCTTCCGGATCGCATCCTGATGCGTCCCGGAGAACGCCGTGTAAACGAGCTCCCCGACGTACGGATGCCGCGGGTGGATCGGCATCCGGGTGCAGTACTCGACCGTCTCCCGGATCCGGTCGATGGCGGAGAAGTCGACCATCGGGTCGACGCCCTGGGCGTGCAGGTTCAGCGCGAGTGTCGCGATGTCGACGTTCCCGGTGCGTTCGCCGTTGCCGAAGATGCAGCCCTCGACCCGCTGCGCACCGGCGAGTACGGCGAGCTCCGCGCAGGCGATCCCGGTCCCGCGGTCGTTGTGCGGATGCACCGACAGAATCACGCTGTCGCGCCGCGGCAGGTTCTTGTCCATGTACTCGATCTGGTCGGCGTACACGTTCGGCGTCGCGACCTCGACCGTGGCCGGCAGGTTGAGGATCACCGGCCGCTGCGGCGTCGCGTCCCACCGCTTCGTCAGCTGGTCGGACAGCTCCATGATGTAGTCCGGCTCGGTCAGGTTGTACACCTCCGGCGAGAACTGGAAGCGCACGTTCTCCTGCTCACCCGCGAGCCTGAGGATGTCCTCGGCCCCGGAATAGATGAGCGACGCGAGTTCGTCCCGGGTACGCCGCAGTACGACGTCCCGCCAGACCGGCGCGGTCGCGGCGTACATGTGGATGACGACCTGGCCGCGCATCCCGGCGATCGATTCGACGGTCCGCTCGATCAGCTCGGGCCGGGCCGGGGTGAAGACGACGATCGTGACGTCCGGTGGGACGAGATCGCTGGTGGCGAGCAGCCGGACGAAGTCGAAGTCGGTCTGCGAGGCAGACGGGTAGCCGACCTCGATCTCTTTGTAGCCCATGGCAACCATCAGCTCGAAGAAGCGGCGCTTGCGCTCGGGGTCCATCGGGTCGGCCAGCGCCTGGTTGCCGTCGCGCAGGTCGACCGGCACCCACAGGGGTGCGGTGGTGATCCGGCGGTCCGGCCATTCGCGATCGACCGGGGCGACCGGGACCTTGGCGAAGACGTCGCGGTAGCGGTGGCTGGGCATGGGGGAGTGCTGCTGGCGGTTCCAGTCCATGGTGGGTCCTTCGGCTCGTGCGGGAGGCGGGACCGGCAGGCGAGAGCACTCCACGGAGGGGGTGCCGGTCGAATCAGCTCCCGCCGTGGCGGCCAAGAAGGAGGCGGCCCGGAAGCAGGAGGATCGAGGACATGAGGACACGCTAACCCGAAACCAACTCCTCAGACAAGCTGAGAACTTCTGGACCCGAGCCGGCCTACACTGAGCGGCATGATCCGCCGTCACCCACTGGCCGAGCAGGCCGCCGAGGAATTGCTCCGCCGGATCGGCAGCGGCGAGTGGGCACTCGGCCAGAAGTTGCCGGGCGAGACCACACTGGCCGCGCAGCTGGGCGTCGGCCGGTCGACGATCCGCGAGGCGGTCCGGGAACTGGCCGGCCGCCGGGTGCTGGAGAGCCGCCAGGGCGCCGGTGTGTTCGTGATCGCGCACCAAGCCTCGGAGGACTGGGACAAGGTCCTTCGCCGCGCGGACATCACCGACGTACTGGAGGGCCGGCTCGCGATCGAGACCGAGGCGGCGAGGCTGGCGGCGTCGCGTCGTACGCCGGCCGACCTCAAGGCGTTCCGCTACACGCTCGCCGACCGGAAACGGGCGTCGGAGAACTCACCGGACGACTGGTACGTCGAGGCTGATCTCGCCTTCCATCGAGCCGTGATCACCGCCGCGCACAACGCCGTACTGACGGAACTGTTCGACACGTTCGTGCCGCGGATCCGGCGGGCGATGATCGACATGCTGCGGATGGACGAGCAGCACCGGCACCGGCACGACCAGGCCGCTCACGTGGCGATCGCCGACGCGATCCGCGACCGCGACCCGGACCTCGCGGCGGCCCGGTCCCGCGGACACCTCAGCGCGGTCCGGAGCTCCGTGTCCTAGGAGCGGTGCCTGTCGTGCAGTGAGCGCAACCAGTGCGTGAGGGCGTCGAGGTCCTCGACGTTGTCCTGCGGGATGCTGATCGGCCGAGTGCGCCGGTCAGCCGGGCGGACCTGCACCGTCCGGACTCCTGGCAGGCCGGCCGGATCGTCGATGCTCGTGATGCCGGACCACCGCAGGCTGCGGCCACGGCTGATGCCGTCGGCGTCGACCTTGACGACGGGGCGGTTCGTGATGAGCTGCCAGAGAGTGAGCCCGGTGCCGTAGACGAACGCGGCCAGCGCGGTCAGCCGCAGTACGCCGAGGGTCCCGGACATCTCGCCGGCGCGGATGTGGTCGATGTTCGTCCACGCGGACAGCACCATCAGGAGCCCGAATCCGGCCAGCCGGATCGTGAGCCGTCCGCGGCGCGGTGGGAAGACCACGCTGCCTTTGGACTCCAGCTCGGAGGTCCAGGTCTCGGCGGACACGTCAGGACCCCCACTTGGCCGCGTGTTCGGCGGCGGTCGGCGGGTCGGCGCCGTGCCGGGTGCAGGTGATCGCGGCCGCCTTCACCGCGTAGTCGACGACCTCGCGCAGATCTTCGGCCGTCAGCCCGGACAGCCGCGTCGCGCCGAGCAGCCCGCGCGCGTTCAGCCCGGCGATCAGTGCCGACATGAGCGAGTCGCCCGCGCCGACGGTGTCGACCACCTCGATCGCCGGCGCCGCCACCTCGACACGCGCGTCCCGGCTGATCCCGATCGCGCCGTCCCCGCCGAGTGTGATGACGACGCACTGGGTCCGCTCGGCGGTCAGCAACTCGGCCGCGATCTCGTCCGGCGACGCTCCTGGCCGGAAGAACCTGCAGTCCTCGTCGCTCAGCTTCACCAGATCTGACGACGCCGCCAGCGCCCGTATGGCGGCCCACGCCGGCACTGGATCCGGGGTGATCGTCGGCCGTGCGTTCGGGTCCAGCGTCACCGTGACCGGCTGATCGGCCACTGACTGCAGGAACTCGCGGATCGCGCCGGCGCCCGGCTCGAGCATGGTCGCGATCGACCCGGTGTGGATCGCCGGGCACCCCCGCGGCCGTGACAGCGCCGGCGGATCCCAGGTGATGTCGAACTGGTACGACGCGACTCCGGCCGGATCGAGCGTCGCGGTCGCAGTACTGGTCCGGAAGCTCGGATCCACCGAGCCGGGAGCAAGCTGTACGCCGTTCCCGAACAGGTGCGCCCCGAGTTGGTCGCCGTACGGATCAGTCCCGAATCGCGCCACCAGCTCAGTCGGCACACCGAGCCGCGCCAACCCGACCGCCACGTTCGCCGCGAACCCGCCCGGCGTCGCAGTTGTCTTCCCGTTGCCGTTGCGGGGAGCCCGCGGCGCAGGCACCACGATGTCCACGAGAGCCTCGCCAATGACGAGGACTGGTGCGGTCATCGGGCGTGCTCGAAGTCGATGGCTGAGTACGCGCGCAGTTTCGACAACTGGTGGACGCTTTCGATGCTGCGGATCGTGCCGCTGCGGGAGCGCATCACCAGCGAGTGGGTGCGTGCGGTGGACCGGCCGTACCGGACGCCGCGCAGTAACTCGCCTTCGGTGATTCCGGTGGCGACGAAGAAGCAGTCGTCGCCGCTGACCAGGTCGTCGGTGCTGAGCACCCGATCGAGGTCATGGCCGGCGTCGATCGCCTTCTGCCGCTCCTCGTCGTCCTTCGGCCAGAGCCGGCCCTGGATCAGCCCGCCCAGGCACTTCATCGCACACGCCGCGATGATGCCCTCCGGCGTACCGCCGATGCCGATCAGCATGTCCAGACCGGTGTCCGGCCGGGCAGCCTCGACCGCGCCCGCCACGTCGCCGTCGCTGATGAACTTGATCCGCGCACCGGCCGCCCGGATCTGCGCCGCGAGCTCCTCATGCCGCGGCCGGTCCAGAACGACGACCGTCACGTCGTCGACAGTGGAGCCCTTCGCCTTAGCCACCCGGCGGATGTTCTCCCCGACCGGGAGCCGGATGTCGACCACGTCGGCCGCCTCCGGGCCGACCACCAGCTTCTCCATGTAGAACACCGCGGACGGGTCGTACATCGAGTTCCGCGCCGACACCGCCATCACCGCGATGCCGTTGGCCATGCCCTTCGCGACCAGCGTCGTACCGTCGACCGGATCGACCGCGACATCGCACTCCGGGCCGGCGCCGGAACCGACCTGCTCGCCGTTGTAGAGCATCGGGGCGTTGTCCTTCTCGCCCTCGCCGATCACCACCACGCCATTCATCCCGACGGTGCCGATCAGGGTGCGCATCGCGTTCACCGCCGCGCCGTCGGCGCCGTTCTTGTCGCCGCGCCCGACCCAGCGGCCCGCCGCCATCGCCGCGGCCTCGGTGACCCGGACCAGCTCGAGGGCGAGGTTGCGGTCAGGCGCGTGCGCCTCGACCTCCAGATGGGCAGGTGGCGTGGTCGGGTCGCTCATGCCAACGGATGGTAGCCAACGCGGTCTCCGGGCGTTTCGGCGAGATGGGACACTCATGCCATGAGTTCGACAGGTCAGGGTGCATCCAGCGAGGCGGAGGCGCGGGAGAAGGCCCGCGCGCGGGCCGAGGCGATCGCTTACCGGGAGCAGAACCGCAAGGATCGGGCCAAGGCGCGCACGCTGACGAACATGGTCTGGGCGCTGCTGGCCTGCTTCGTCGTCGTCGCCTTCCTGATGATCGTGACCTGGCGCCCGAAGCACGAGCAGGTCAAAGCGGTCGAGTACACCGCCCAACTGGAGGACGCGAAGAAGGTCGCGCCCTGGGTCCGCGGCCCGGAGCCGATGCCGTCCGGCTGGACCGCAACCAGTGTGGAATTCCGCGCCCCTGAGCAGGCTCCGATCACCTGGCACCTCGGCGTCGTCACGAACGAGAAGAAGTACGTCGGGCTCGAGCAGTCCAACGTCACCGGCGGGAAATTCCAGTCCGACAAACTCGGCCGGACCTCCGACGACGGTACGTCGACCGTCGCCGGCGTCACCTGGCAACGCAAGGTGCTGCTCGACCGCAAACAGGAGAACGCGTTGGTCCTGGTGGGTTCCGGCGCCACCACGATCGTGACCGGGAATGCCGGATATCCCGCCCTTGAAGCGTTTGCTTCGGCCTTGCGCTGACCGTTTTCGCACGCTTTCCTGACCACGTTCCGGACGGTCGTTGACACATCTGTCCGGTTCGGGTTTCCATCGTTTTTCGGCTGTTTACACGCTCGGGGAAGAGTGCGAAGGAGCCCGCAGGTGGTTGCGCCCTCCCGGGCGGGGAGTTGATGCGCCGATGTTCGTCACGGGGCTCCTGCTTGCCGCCGACAGTTCCCCGCACCTCGGCGTACCCCGGCAATTACTCGCCTATCACGGCGACACACTGCTCGGCGCGACGCTGGATGTCGCCCGGAACTGCGGTTTCGACCAGCTGATCGTCACGCTGGGCAGTGCCGCGGATCAGATCCGCGACCGGGTCGACCTGGACGGTGTACGGGTGGTGGACTCGCCGCACGCGGACACCGGAAGTTCGTCGATCGTGCCAGCTCTCGATGCGGTCGACCACGGGACCGACGGGATCGTGGTGATGCTCGGGGACCAGCCGGGCGTGACGTCTGCCACCGTGTGGTCGCTGGTCGCCGAGGTCGCCGGGCCGGCCACCCCGATCGGCGTCAGCCGGTACGACAACGGCCACGGGCACCCGTGCTGGTTCGGCCGGGAGTTGTTCGGGGAACTGCGGCAATTGCGCAGCGACGACGATCTGTGGGACCTGATCGAGGGCGGAAGCTACCCACTCACCCAGGTCGATGCCATCGGCAACATTCCGGCGCGGGCCGGGACCTGGGACGACTACCGCCGCCTGGTCTCCGGCCACACGCCGGCCCACGGCGCATTCACCCCCGGCGCCTTCGAGGACACCCCGATCGACGACGCGCACCCCGTCCCACTCCCGACCCGCCCCCGCCGGCGCCGCCGTACCTCGACCTAGATCCCCGACGCAGGGCACTAGTCGGCGCCGACCAGCCGCAGCCCCACGACGCCGGTCACGATCAGGGCGATGCATGCGAGGCGGGCCGGGGTGACCGGCTCGTCGAACAGCACGATGCCCAACGTGACAACGCCGATCGAGCCGAGCCCGGTCCACACCGCGTACGCCGTACCGACCGGGAGGCGGTCGAGCGTCCGGGCCAGCAGAACCACGGAGATCACGCCGAAGACGAGTACGCCGACCGTCGGCCAGAGGCGGCTGAATCCGTCGCTCGGTTTCAGGCTGAGGGCGAACGCGATCTCGAACGCGGCCGCCGCGAGCAGTACCAACCACGCCATCAGGCCGCCAGCGCTCCTCCGCGCAGATGCCGCTGCGTGACGGTCGCGACCCGCGCGCCGAGAGCCGCCGCAGTCCGCAGATCGGTCTCCGGCGGAGCCTTCTCGGCCGAGAGATCGGCGTCGGACTGGGCCATCGCACCCAGCCAGCTGCCGAGCCGGTTGAGATCCTCGATGCTCCCGGTCGACTCCGCCCAGCCGGGGTACAGATCGAGTCCGACCCAGATCATCCCGTGCTGCGCGGCGAACACGGCCAGGTCGACCAGGCTGTTCAGCTTGTCGCCGGACATGGCCTTGGAATTGGTGAACCCGGCGGCGATCTTGTCCCGCCAGCCCAGGTCGGCCGCCCAGATCTTCACGCTGGCCTCCGCGAAGGCCTTGAACACAGCGCTCGGGCTGCCGAAGTACGTCGGGGCGCCGAAGATGATCGCGTCCGCGACGGCGAGCCGGTCCCAGACGTCGTCGGTCAGTTCATCCAGCAGAACCAGGTCTGTCACGGTGCCAGGCACCGATGCGGCGCCGGCGGCGACCGCCTCGGCCTGCTTCGCGGTATGGCCGAACCCGGAGTGATACGCGATCGCGATCCGGGCAGAGGTGTTGCTCATGCTTCCTCCAGAGACTTTAGCGGACTACAGTCCGTCTTATGAACGACAGTACCGGACCGCGGTCCGCTTTACAACGGAAGCTGCCGGTCGTCGGAGAGCCGCGCCCAGAACGCGCCGACGCCCGCCGCAATCGGCTCCGGGTGCTCGAGGCGGCCGATCGGCTGTTCACCGAGCAGGGCGTGAAGCACGTGTCGCTGGACGCGATCGCGGCGGCGGCAGGCGTCGGCAAGGGGACGGTGTTCCGGCGCTTCGGCGACCGCGCCGGCCTGGCGGTCGCGCTGCTCGACGAACGTGAGCAGGAATTGCAGGCGAAGATCCTGAGCGGCCCACCGCCACTCGGCCCCGGCGCAGCGCCGGTCGTCCGGGTGATCGCCTTCCTCGAC
Source organism: Kribbella pittospori (assembly GCF_004331465.1). Lineage (GTDB taxonomy): Bacteria > Actinomycetota > Actinomycetes > Propionibacteriales > Kribbellaceae > Kribbella > Kribbella pittospori. The sequence continues at coordinate 463,553 of NZ_SJKB01000006.1, read as the reverse complement.
GCGTACCTCGACCTGCTGGACCGTCATGTCGAGCTCTTCATGGACAGCGAGAACGCCTCGGACGGCGCGCGCTACCGGATCGGCTCCTACAACCTCTGGCACCAACACCTGGCGCTACTGATCGAGGAAGCCCGCCCGGACCTCGACGCCGACTACATGGCTCATCTGGTCCTGGCGCCGCTGGCCGCCGACCTGCACAAATCCCTCCGCGACCAGGGCTTTGACCTCCCGCGGATCAAGTCCGGGCTGCACACAACAACGACCAGCCTGCTCAGCGGCGTTTGAACCTGCCCGTGATCGTCACGATGTCGGTGGCGTTCCGGGTGAGCTGTCGGGCCCATTCGACGGCGTCGTCGAGCGTCGGCCGGCGGGGCTTGTAGGCGTTGGCGAACGACCAGTAGTGCTTGCGTTCCTCGAGCGGTTCCTCGGCGAGTTCCGCGACGGCCAAACCCGGCGGAATCGCCTGGTGGGACCACTGCGGGCGTTGCATCCTGAGGTACCGCAGCCCGGTGAGCTGTCCAAGCGAGGACAGATCGGCGGCGGGAGCGTCGGTGAGATCGAGCGCGTACAAGGATGGGCAGGACGCCAGCGGCCGGAGATCGATCGGTTTCTCACTGCGCAGAACAACCCGGCTCACCGTCGGGTGACCCTGCAGCCCGGACAGGTCGATGGTGTCGGTGCCGAGGTCAAGTATCTCCACAGGCGTGCCGAGCAACGGTGACAGATCGACACCGGCGACATTGCGGACCGAGAACTTCTGCAGCGCCGTCGCCGCACCCACGGGTCGCAGGTCGACCCACGGTGCGTTGTGGACCGACAGTTCGCGAAGCTCCGCGGTCAAGCCGCTCACCGGTGCCGCGTCCCTTCCGGTCAGCTCGAGCGTGCAGTTCTCGTCGTACTGGCGTTCGTACTGACTGACGTCGCCGGCGTTGATCCACAGTCCTTCGTCGTCATCGCGTTGGACGCGATCGGAAGCCAATGCGTCCACGTGCCGGCGCAGCAACTCGGTCACCGAGGGGGCGACATAGACCGGGCCGCGGTAGTACGACCGACCGATCAGGATGACCTGACCGAGCCGGCCGTTGGGACCGGGCGCCATGTCGACTGCGAGATAGTCGCCGAACGTGTCGGTGGCGAAGGGGATCCAGGCCGGATGGTCTGCGAGCCGTCGGACGGCGCCCGGCGGCCCGTAGTCCCTGAGGAACGCGTAGGGGGCCACGTAGCGCTGCCATCCGCGCGTGACCCACCACCGTTCGTCCTGATCGGCGAAATGCTCCAGCGTCTCTAGGCCGAACCAGCCGAAACCATGGAGCATGCCGCGTCCGCCGTCGCCGTCAACTACGGCGTACAGAGCGCTGAGATCCCGCGGTAGCGGGACATCTGTTGCGGGCAGCGGCGGCGGCAGCTCGTCGTCCGACGGCCCGAGCAGCTGCTCGAGGCGCCGCCGGTATTCGTTGAACAAGGCAACAGCCTCGGCCGGCTCTCCAGCTTCGGTGGCGTCATTGGGAGCTGCGAGGGGCTCGGGCGGTTCGGACTCCTTGTCCAGTAGGTAGCGGAACCCGCGGTCGTCGGCGCGATCGAGCCGTTCGCTCAGGGACAGCTCGGTAGCGGCCGCGGGATTCCAGCTCCAGATCGATCGTGAGGTGCTCTGCCGCCTCCATCAGCGTATGCACGGCTGTCATGCCGCCGTGTACGTCGATGTCGTTCGCGCCGTGCTCGTTGAGTTCCGTCGGCTCGAACCAGAAGCCGCGATGCCCGGTTCCGCCCTGGCCGACCGCGTACCCGTGCAGCTCGGCACGCCTCCAGCCCTTGGGAGCGGCCTCGGCGATCTCCTCGGCCAGCTCTGTGAGCACCGCCGACAGAGCACCCTCACGATCCTTGTCCACTGCTGCTCAGCTTCGGTTGCTCAAGAGCGCAAGTGCCAGCTCCCGCTGCTCGTCCGACGGCGGCCGCGTCCACGTGCAGCCGCGCAGGTCGTCCTCGAGCATGCGCGCCATCACGACGGACAGCACGTCCTTGGGTTCGGCGTACTCCAGCTGCGGCCTGAGGTCGCGGTAGTGCTCGACAACTCGTTCGAAACAGAAGACCAGCGTGTTGATGTACTTGCTCTTCTCCGCCTCGGCCCGGTCGAAGGCGGCGACGTACTCCGGACTCTCCGGCGTCATCACGTCCCTCATCACATCCAGCTTGTTGCGGTACTCCGTCGGCTCACCCGCGAGGGCAGACGCCTCTTGATACATCCGCTCGACGTGTTCGGGATTCTTGGTGAGAACGCCCATGGTCAGGTAGCCCTTGTTCTCGTCGGCGTAGCCGCCGGCGAACTCGTGGTCCACCCCCTGCGCGAAGGTCGCGGACATCATCGCGTCGGTGAAGGCGTACTTGTCCATCCCGTCGACCTCGGTGACGTCCTCGCCCATCCACTCGTCGTTGTAGTAGAGAACACCCTCGACCTCGCCCTCGGCGGCCCGCATCACCAGGTCGTGTACGGCGCGCCCGGGGTCCTGCACCGCGTCCGGTCCCATCGTGGCGAACTGCTCGGTCAGGGAGTACAGCGAGATGAGCATCATCGGGCTGTAGACGCGCAGGAGGCCCTCCGAGCGCATCGGGTAGCAGCCGCGTTCGTCGTCGTACGCCTCCAGGCCGGCCATGAACGCCTTCTCCTGCTCAGGTGTCAGCGTGAGCTCCCACAGCCACTTCTGCTCGACGTGGAACTTGTAGAAGTCCTCACCCTTGAGCGGATCGCGGATCTTCAGGAACCACACCACGAACCCGGCAACGCCGAGCACGAGTACTCCGACCACGATGAGCGCGACCACCATCTACGACAAACCTCCGGCACATGAATTGCGTTACCTACAAGGGAAACGGGCAAGCAGGCACTATCTGCCCACCGGCGTCCGCATCCGGGGAAGGGTTTACCGTAGTAGCCCGCCAGGTCACCCTCGAGCGAGTGACAGCCTGATCTCCGGCAGGTCGTTCAACGACGAGTACGTCCGGTCGTCCGTCTCGGTGAACCCATACCGCGCGTAGAAGCGACGCGCCCGAGTGTTTGCCTCAAGCACCCATAACCAGACGGCCGCGCAGCCGTGGTCCCGCAGATCAGCGACTGCTGCATCAGTCAGGGCTCGGCCGGCGCCGGTGCCCCAGTGATCCGGGTGGACGAAGAGCGCGTAGAGCTCGCCGGTGCCGGACGGCGCTTCGGGATCGCGCTCGGGACCGACTCCGGCGTACCCGGCGATCTGTTCGCCGATCGAGGCGACGTACAGGCGGGAGCGGCCGGCGGCGATGCTGGTGGACCAGGATGTGGCGATGGCCGCGGGATCCATCGCGTCGAGGAAGTCCTGGGGGACGAGGCCGGTGAAGGCGGCGTGCCAGCTGGCAACCCGAGCCTCCGCTGCTCCTAGCAGATCCTCTTCTCGCGCCGCTCGCACCACCGGTCTTTCCCTACCCGAGCCGTTCATCCGGCATGCTGCTCAGTTGGGCTTCTTTTCGTGGGCGGCTTGGGCTTTGGCCAGGCGTTCGCGGGCGCCGTCGAGCCAGTGTTGGCAGGTGGCGGCGAGTTCTTCGCCGCGTTCCCAGAGGGCGAGGGATTCCTCGAGGGTGGTGCCGCCGGCTTCGAGTTTGCGGACCACCTCGACCAGCTCTTCCCGGGCCTGCTCGTACGTCATCTCGGGACGGTCGCCGCTCACGTGTTCTCCTCGGACTTGACTTCGACTGCGAATCGGCCGTCGGTCACCCGCGCCTGCAGCAGATCTCCTGGCGCCACCTGCGCCACTTCCCGGACGGCCGTCCCATCGGCCAGCTGGAGCACCGAGTACCCGCGCTCCAGCGTCGCCTTCGGGGACAACGCCCGTACGCTCGCCAGCCGGTGGGTGATGTCGTCACTCGCCCGATCCAGCCGGTGCGTCAGCGTCCGCCGGCTCCGATCGACCAGCGCCGCGACCTCGTCGGATCGCCGCTGCAGATCCGTGACGGGCGCCGCGAGCGACGGCCGGCTCCGAATCGCGGCCAGCGCATGCATCTCCCGATCGAGCCACGAAGTGACCGCCCGCAACCCGCGCTCCCGCAACTGCCGAACACCGTCGAGCTCCTCGCGTACGTCGGGAACGATCCGCTTCGCCGCGTCCGTCGGGGTCGAGGCACGCAGATCGGCAACCAGGTCGAGCAGCGGAGAGTCCGGCTCGTGCCCGATCGCGCTCACAATCGGCGTCTTCGCCTGCGACACCGCCCGGATCAGCCCCTCATCCGAGAACGGCAACAGATCCTCCAGCGACCCACCACCGCGCGCGATCACGATCACCTCGACCGAATCGTCCCCGTCCAACTTCCGCAGCGCGGTCATCACCTCACCGGCCGCCGCCGGCCCCTGCACAGACGCGTATTCGATCCGGAACGCGACCGCCGGCCACCGCCGCTTCGCGTTCTCCAGTACGTCGCGCTCCGCCGCGGAATCGCGTCCGCAGATCAGCCCGATCGTGTGCGGCAGGAACGGCAGCTTCTTCTTCCGGTACGCCGCGAACAGTCCCTCGGCCGCGAGCAGCTGTTTGAGCCGCTCGATCCGGGCCAGCAGTTCACCGATACCGACATGCCGGATCTCGTTGACCGCCAGCGCGAGCGTGCCGCGGCGGGCGAAGAAGTTCGGCTTGGCGTTCACCACCACGCGGGACCCGTCCGTCACCGGCGGATCGACCGCCTCGAACACCCGGCGGTTGCAGGTGAACCGCAGCGAGATGTCCGCGTCGGTGTCGCGCAGTGTGCCGAACACTGTCGTCGTACCCCGCCCGATCGACACGTCGGTCAGCTGGCCCTCGACCCATACCGCGCCGAGCTGGTTGATCCAGCTGGCGATCCCGTTCGCAATCGTGCGAACGGCCGCAGGCGCATCCGGTGAGGTCTCCAAAGCCACCCCCAGACCCTACGACCCTCCGCCGACAAACCCCCGCACGCCGCCTCACCCGGGCGTGGAGACCACCTATCTTGAGGTACTGCAAAGCTTGAGCCCATGCGTCCCTTGCTGCTGCTCGATTTCGACGGTCCGCTGAATCCGTACCGCTCGCGGGAGACTCCGCCTGGCTACGTGCGGCACGAAATCGTCGAGGGGGAGAGGACCTGGGTGGTGCGTATCAACCCGCAGCACGGGGTAGAGCTGAACGCGCTTGCCGGCACCTTCGACCTCGTCTGGGCCACCAGCTGGGAACACGGCGCCAACCGTCTGCTGTCCCCGTTACTCGGACTACCAAGCGATCTGCCGACGATCCTCTGGCCGGACCGAACGCCGGTACGCCGCGGATCGTGGAAGACGCCGTACGTCGCCGACTGGGTGGGCGATCGCCCGTTCGTCTGGGTCGACGACGATGTGGACTCCGACGACGTCAGGTTCTTCCCTCACGACCACCAGCTGGTGCATCAGGTGGACCCGCGAACCGGGCTGATGGCAACTGATTTCGCGGCGATCCGTGCCTGGGCCGACGGAAAATCCTTTGCGGACACAGCGATTCCACCGCATCCTTGAGGCATTGGAACACCTCCCACGGGGGAGCCGTCCGGACAGGGCGGACGGCTCCTCGACTTGTCTCCGTGACGCTGTTCACACAAATCCGGTCAGCTCCGGCTGCGCTGACGGAGGCCCGTACCATGGGGGACGTGACTGCCCAGCCTGACAACACTCAACCGACGACCGCGGTGCGGACGAAGCGGGTGCTGCTCGCTGCCCCGCGCGGGTACTGCGCCGGTGTGGATCGGGCGGTCGTGGCGGTGGAGAAGGCACTCGACCTCTACGGGCCGCCGGTCTACGTCCGCAAGGAGATCGTGCACAACAAGCACGTCGTGCACACCCTGCAGTCGCGCGGTGCGATCTTCGTCGACGAGACCGACGAGGTGCCCGAGGGGCAGACGGTCATCTTCTCCGCACACGGCGTCGCCCCGGTGGTGCACCAGGAGGCGGCCGCGCGGCAACTGAAGACGATCGACGCCACCTGCCCGCTGGTCACCAAGGTGCACCACGAGGCCAAGCGTTTCGCCGCCACCGACTATGACATCCTGCTCATCGGCCATGAGGGCCACGAGGAGGTCATCGGCACCAGCGGTGAGGCGCCGGAGCACGTCCACCTTGTCGACGGCCCGGGCGACGTACCGAATGTGACGGTCCGCGACCCCGAGAAGGTCGTCTGGCTGTCCCAGACCACGCTGTCCGTGGACGAGACCATGGAGACGGTCCGCCGGCTGCGCGAGCGGTTCCCGAAGCTGCAGGACCCGCCGAGCGACGACATCTGCTACGCGACCCAGAACCGCCAGGCCGCGGTGAAGAAACTCGCCGCGGACGCCGACCTGATGATCGTGGTCGGCTCCCGCAACTCGTCGAACTCGGTGCGCCTGGTCGAGGTCGCCGTCGAGCACGGCGCCAAGGCCGGCTACCTGGTCGACTACGCCGACGAAATCGACGAGGCCTGGCTCGAGGGTGTCGACTCGGTCGGCGTCAGCAGCGGCGCGAGCGTGCCGGAGGTGCTGGTCCGCGACGTCCTGCGCTGGCTGGCCGAGCGCGGGTACGCCGACGTCCAAGAGGTCACCACGGCCGAGGAGAGCCTGACTTTCGCTCTGCCTCGTGAGCTCCGCAGTGACCTCAAGTCCGCCGGCCTTCCCACGACCGGTACGTCGGACCACGCCTGGACTATTTGACCGTCACCTTGACCGTCTTGACGGTGTCCTCGAGGCTGCAGTACCGCACGGTGTAGTGGAACGTGTACGTGCCCGGTTTGGCGTAGGTGTGCGTTTCGGCCGTGTACGTCTCCTGTCCGGTCTTCCGCGTCTTCGCCCCGTCGCAGCTCATCGAGCCGCCGTCCGAACCACCCTGTTCGCCATCGCCCCAGAAGTACTGCGTTCCGCCGGACAGGTTGAGGAACGACGTGTCGGCCGGCAGATCCTTGCCTTCCACGGTCGGCACCAGCACGGTTCCGGACACGGTCACCCGCATCGTGACGGTCCGGCCGCTGATGACCGGGTTCAGCTTGACGTGGGCCGAGAGTGGCGGCCGGGCGGGCGGGGTCTTCGTGGTCCCTTGAGTGTGCCCTGTCGTCGCCCCGGTCGTGGTTCCCGTGGTGCCCCCGGTCTTGGTGCTCCCCGTCGGGCCGACCGTGTGCGACACGACTGGCGGTGCTGGTGGGGTCGTCGTCGGTGAGGCGGTCGGCGGGCCGGTGACGATCGTTGTCGGCGCGTTCGGCGTGTTGGTCACCGGCGGGGCGCTGTCGATGTCGGTGAGGTTGCCTGCGGCAACGGCGATGGCGACCACCGCGGCCGCGGCCAGCGTGACCACACCGGCGGTACGACGCCGCCGTACCGTCCGGACCCTTGCGGCCACCGCTTGACTCGGCACTCCGGTCGGCGGGGGCGGATCGGCCAGCAGTTGCTCGAACTTGTACTTGAGATCGTCGGTCATGGTTCAGCCCTCCTTCTGGGCCGGAGCGGCAACGGCGGCGACCAGGTGGTGTTCGCGGAGCTTGGCGAGTCCGCGGGAGACGTTGGATTTCACCGTGCCGATCGAGCAGCCCATGATCTGGGCGATCTCGGATTCCGGCAGGTCCTCGAAGTAGCGCAGTACCAACGTGGCACGGGTCCGGCGCGGCAGAGTCGCCAGCGCGCGGAGCAGCAGATCCCGGTCGTCGACCGTGCCGTACTCCGACGGAGCGTGCGTCTCGGGCAGCCGATCGGTCGGCGTCTCACCCCTCCATCGGCGCCGCCACCACTGGGTGCTGGTGTTGACCATCACCGTGCGCGTGTAACTCTCCATCGCCGTACCGCTGCGCAGCGAGTTGCGGTGGAACCACACCTTCGTCAGCGAGGTCTGGACCAGGTCCTCGGCCAGATGCCACTCACCCGTCAGCAGGTACCCGAACCGTTGCAGCGCGGTGAAGCGCCCGTCGACGAACTCGGCGAACTCCGTGTCCCGTCCTGGATCCATCCCAACCCCCAGTGCTTCCGTATCGGTCAGAAGTGTGATGACCGGGTGGGATCAAAAGGTTGAGTCGCGATCGGCCGGGCACGAAGGTGTGATCTGTCACGCCGAAGCGTCGTACTTCTCCTGAGCCTGGGTGATGGCGGGGAGGTGCTCCTCGGCCCAGTTGCTGACCGCCGTGATCGGCTCGATCAGGGACTCGCCCATCGGGGTTAGGGCGTAGACGACGCGGGGCGGGACCTCGGCGAAGACCTCGCGGGTGACCAGGCCGTCACGCTCCAGCCGGCGCAGGGTCTGCGTCAGCACCTTGGGGGCGACCTGGCCGATCCCGGCGCGCAGCTCGGTGAACCGGCGCGGCCCGTCCTTCAGCCGCAGTACGACGAGCGCCGTCCACTTGTCGCCGATCCGGTCCAGGATCACCCGGGTCGCGCAGTTCGGGTCGAAGAGGTCGCCCCGCTCCCAGGTCTGGCCATTAGTAACCATCAGGTACTTATAGCACGTTGAAGTGCTCAGTAACCAATGGATACTATTGGCGAACAAGTTGAGATTTCATCCAGATCGAAGGGAAGCGCCAGTATGAAGATCGCGGTCTACGGTGCGAGTGGCATGGTCGGCAGCCGGATCGCCGCCGAGGCGGTCAGTCGCGGCCACGAGGTCACCGGCATCACCCGCTCCGGCGGTGAGCTTCCGGCCGGCGTCCAGGCGGTGCAGGGGAGCGCCAACGACGTGGCCCTGGCGAAGGAGTTCACGGCCGACGCCGATGTGCTGGTCGCCGCGCTGGGCCCGAGCCGCACCGGCGGCGACCACCAGGACTACTTGGATGCCATCGACAACCTGATCGCCGCCGTCAGCGGTACGACGACTCGCCTGCTGACGATCGGCGGGGCCGGCGGCCTGGAGATCAACGGCAACCGGGTCGTCGACGGTCCGGACTTCCCGGCGGAGTACAAGGGGGAGTCGCTCACTGTCGCCCGGGCGCTCGAGGTGCTGCGCGCCACCAGCGAGGACGTCAACTGGACGATGCTGGCCCCGGCCTTCGTCATCGCGCCCGGCGAGCGCACCGGCACCTTCCGGCTCGGTCTCGACGAGCCGATCGGTGATCACATCTCGGCCGAGGACTTCGCGGTCGCGGCGGTCGACGAGCTCGAGCGTCCGGCCCACCACCGCCGGCGGTTCACGCTCGGCTACTGATTGCCGAGCGGCTTGCCCAGGTATCCGCGGGCGATCATCGTCACCCACGCATAGACGGCGTCCTCCGCGGGTGCCAGCGGGCCGGGCCGGAAGTGCGGCGACTCGGCCCCGCGCTGGACCGACTCGCACGCGGCCCAGTCCTCGCGATTCGTGACGTCCCAGAACTCCACGGCGTACGACGGATCCTGCACGTCGGCCGGGAAGTACCACGAGCACTCGATCGCGGTCAGGCCCGGTGCGCGTGGCTCGAGGCGGTGGGTCATCACGTAGTCGGGGTGGAGCGAGATCAGTAGGTTGGGGAACAGGCCGAGGTAGTTGACGCGCCGTGGATCCACGCCCGGCAAGGCGATCCCTCGTGAGCGTCCGTCGAGCGACATGGTCTCGACTCCGGGCCGCAGATCCATCAGTCCGCCGACCCAGGCGCCGGGGAGGTTCCAGTTGTCGCCGGAGTTCGGCGGTGACACCTTGCACAGCTCGGGGTGGATCAGCGGGCAGTGGTAGCACTCGTGGTAGTTCTCGACGATCGTCTTCCAGTTCGACGCGACGTCGTAACAGTGTCGCGCCTTCAACTGGAGGGACTCGGGCGCGTACGGCGCGACGAGGTCCGTGAGCCCGCCGAGGTGCTCGCCGAACGGGCCCGCGGTGGCAGTCGCGTTCACGAACAGCCAGCCGTGCCACACCTCCGCGGGCAGCTCGACGAGGTTGTACGGCGTGGGGTCGAACGCGTCGCCCATCCGGGGCGCCGCCTTGACCGCGCCGTCGAGTTCGTACGACCAGCCGTGGTACGGGCAGACCACGGATCGCCGTTCGCTGGTCTGGTCGTTCTGCAACAGTTCGTGCCCGCGATGCCTGCAAGTATTGGCGAATGCGCGCGGTCGCTCGCCGAAGGTCAGCACTACCGAGATGTCGCCGACCGTGATCGCGCGGTGCGTCGTATCGGTGGACAACTCGTCGACCCGGCCGAGACAGCTCCAGCTGCCGGCGAAGAAATGCCGGCGTTCCCACGCCAGTACGGCGGGATCCGTGTAGGCCTCGCGCGGCAGCATGACCGACTCGCCATGCGGTCGCAGCGAGGCGTCCAGTGCGTGGAGATCGACGGGAGCATTCGCCATTCGCCCACTATCCGGTGACGGTGGGCCGGAAGTCGAGCGCTACCGCGCGGCGGCGACGTACTGGCCGAGGACGTAGTCCCAGCCGGTGTCGTACCCGGTGCGGGCGCGGACGCCGTCGGGGCGGCGCTCCCAGCCGGAGTGCACCAGCGCGAGCTCGGTGCCGTCGTCGACCGGGGTGAAAGTGATCGTCACCTGGCCTGCTTGCTGTGGGGCGCTGCCCGGATGCCAGCTGAAGCTGAGGGAGGTGGGCGGATCCCAGTCCGAGATCGTGCCCCAGGTCGCGAGCTCGCCGTCCTCGCCGTACTCGATGATCCGGCCGCCGACGAAGCTCTCGACCCGGATGGCGCGAGCGTCCTGTGCACCGACCGAGTGCGTCACCATCGGCCACCACGCGGAGATCTCGGCGGTGAACACCTCGAATGCGCGCTCGGTGCCGACCGGCACAACGATCTTCTTCACCAACGGCGCCAGGCCTTGGTCGATGTTCATCCCCGCTCCTCCTCGGTCCCCACTCCGGTGGCGGGCCGCTCTCCGGTCCGTCGGATGTGGTCGGCGTACGCCTCCAGTGCGTCGCCCCAGAACTGGTCGAGGCAGTCCCGGAGTTCGTCGAGACCTGCGCGGTGGATGCGGTAGATGTTGCGCGTCCCACGCGATTCGTGGCGCACCAGTCCGACTGCCCCGAGCACCTTCAGGTGTTGCGAGATCGCGGGCCGGCTGACGGGCACCTGCCCGGCCAAGGTGCTGACCGAGCAGGGCCCGCCGCGTCGCAGTGTCTCCAGAATCACCCGCCGGGTCGGATCGCCGAGTGCATCCAGCACCGGCCCCGCCGCCTCGAGTGATCCGTAAGTCCCCACGAACGGTAAGCTGCCACTAACCAATGGCCTGCGTCAAGCCCTCGGCCTCAGTTGAACGGGTCGAGGATCAGGCTGGCCTGCTGGGGGTTGCCGTCGTGGACGAGCGCTTCGTGGTTGCCGACGTCGTCGAAGGCGAAGCCGTACGCCTTCCCGTCCACCATCTGCGCGTGGATGTTCCGGGCGTAGTGGTTGGTGACGGAGGCTTGGTAGAAGTTGCTGTTGTTCGGGTCCGGCTGGTTGGGATTCACCAGCAGAGTTGAGCGGTTGTAGCCGGCGCACAAGGTCCGCGAGATCGGGCCGCGGACCTGGTCGTTGGGTGCGTCGAGCAACTTGAAGCAGCCGAAGATGCTGGCCGAGTCGGGCTTCTGGAACGACGTGACGACCGCGCCCGAACTGTTGGTGAAGTTCATGACGTTGCCGGACACGCGACCGAAGTACTTGAGGTTCGGCTGGTCGCCGAACGGCGTGACGGTCAGGGTCTCGTTGGTGTACTTCGCCCAGACCCGGTTCACGTAGTCGTCCATCGCGTTCGCCGGGAGTGCGCCGGTCTCCACGCCGTACAGGGGTGAGAGCGCTCGCAGTACTGACCCGTCCGGGGCTGTCTGGATCAGGTTGCCCCACCCGCCGGACTGGCCGCGGAGTGCGTTGTAGAAGCCGGTATACCCGCCGGATTTCAGGTGCCCGGTGGTCTTGGTGCTGCCGTCGGGGAGTTGTACGGCGACCGCGTACGGGGCGGAGAACATGTCGACCTGCGTGCTGTTGATCCACAGGCCCGAGTCGTTGAGCGTGTACTCCGACCAGTTGAACAGGATGTTGCGGTTCGGATCGCTCGGATTCTGTACGGCGGGCTGGACCAGGCCGCCGGTGGTCAGTTTGAAGACGAGCTTCTGGCCGTAGGAGAAGTACACCCGGCCGGAGAACTTCGGCATCTGGATGGTCGTCGACTGGCCGTTGGACGGGCCAACGATCGAGGCATCCGGTGCCGGTGTCGGCGGATTGCCGCCGGCCGGCCAGGCATGGAAGTTGCCGGAGGCATCGGCCCAGCCCTGCTGCCCGGTGGCCAGGTTCGTGCCCAGGTTGTAGATGTAGACCGCGTCACCGCGGCCCGAGTCGTTGGTGATCTTCAGTGGGATGGTGGCCGGAACCGCTTGGGCGGGCTGGTCGATGACGGCCGTCAGCACGCCGGCCACGGTCGCCGCGGCCGCGGCGAGCGCCAGCAGTCGGTGTCTGATGCGCACAGATCCTCCTCAGGTCAGTCCCGTTCGAGAAGGCGAGGCACCGGCCGGCCGAGCTGTCGCGCTACCAGGCCGCAACAGCGCCCGAACCGGCGCTCAGGTCCGGACGGCGAGGGACGGTAGATCGCCGAAGGACCGGGTGAGAGCGCTCTCATCGTTGCGTATCCCCACGCCTGGCTGTCAACAGCCCACTCCTGTCGGCTTTCCGACAGGGGTTGATGCAACTGATCGGTTGCTATAAAGTAGCAACCGATCAGTTGCTACTGGATGGAGCTTCTCATGGACACCACCGCGTCGTACCGGTTCAGCACCCGGCAACGCGTGATCCTGCTCGTTCTGCTCGGGGCCGGGTTCATGCTGTCGGTCGACTTCTCGATCCTCAACGTGGCGCTGCCGGAGGCCGGCGCAGGCGTTGGGCTGGGGTCGGAGGGGCTGCCGTGGATCACCTCGGCGTTCGCGCTGCCCGCGGCCGGGTGCATGCTGTTGTTCGGTCGGCTGGCCGACTTCTTCGGTCGCCGCAGGCTGTTCCTGTCCGGGATGGCGCTGCTGGCCGCGGCGTCTGTTCTCGGCGGCCTGGCGAATCACGCCGAGGTCATGCTGACGGCTCGCGCGCTGCAGGGGGTGGCGACCGCGATGGCGATGCCCGCGACGATGGCTCTGCTCACGACGACGTTCTCGGAGGCTTCCGTGCGGGCGCGGGTTCTCGGTCTGCGCGGCGCGCTGCTCTCGGCCGGTTTCGCCGTCGGCGCGTTGGTCGGGGGTGCGCTGGTCAGCCTGCTGGGTTGGCGCGCGGCGTTCTTCATCAACGTGCCGGCCGTGGTGGTCGTCCTGGTGGTCGCACCGTTCGTGATCAACGAGAGCAAGGCGCCGGAGCGGGTGAAGCTGGATGTGCCTGGGGCGATGACGGTGACCGGTGGTCTGCTGGCCGTCGTCTATGCGGTGATCGAGCGGAGCCTGGCGGCGGGGGTGGTCGGCGTACTGCTGCTGATCGCGTTCGGGCTGATCGAACGGCGGTCGGTCGCGCCGCTCGTCCCGATCCGGATCCTGACCCGGCCTTCGGTGGCCTGGGGCAACTATGCCGGGCTGGTGATCGGGGCGATGGAGCCGGCGATGATCGTGCTGACCACGCTGTACGTGCAGCACGTGCTGGGGCTGTCGCCGTTCCAGACCGGCCTGGTCTTCGGCATCCCGGGCGTCGCCTCGGTGGCTGCCGGCGTGGTCGCCGGCCGCGTCATCGGGCGCCTCGGCTATCGGAAGGTGCTGACGGTCGGGCTGGTCGTGCAGGGTTTGGCGACGCTTCCGATCGTGTTCCTCGGGACGCAGACGTGGGTCGCGCTGGTGATTCTGGTGCCGGCGTTGTTCATCGGCTTCTTCGGGCACGTGGGTGCGATCGTCGCGTTCACGGTGACCGCGACGTCCGGTGTGAGCGACGAGGACCAGGGGCTGGCGACCGGGCTGAGCTCAATGACCGGCGAGGTCGCCGTCACGATGGGCACGCCGGCGCTGTTCGCAATCGCCGCCACCCAGTCCACGCTGGTCAACGGCCACCGCTTGGCACTCAGCGCCGACGTAGCCTTCACCCTCATCAGCGCACTCCTGATCTGGACCGGCCTCCGCCCCCGAACCTCAGCCACCACCCCACACCCATCACCCACCCAAACCCCCACAACCCAGTCCCCCTGCCCAGCCACCGCAACCCCGTAACCCAGTCACGCCGCCAGCCACCGCAACCCCGTAACCCAGTCACGCCGCCCAGCCACCGCAACCCTTTGTCCGGCAACGGCTCCACCGCCGATCCAGCTCGGATCGGGGGGAAGTTGGCTGCAACGCGGGACCTGTGCGTGCACCCCGCCCGATCCTGCCTCGGATCGGGAGGGGTCCGCCGCAGTCCCGGATCGGGTGCCTGCGCCCACCTCCGGTCCGGTCTCGGACCGGGCGGGACCAACCGCAGCACCGTGACCCGGTGACTGCAGCCACCGACGATCAAGCCTCGGATCGGGCGAGTCGGCCGCGCCAACCAAGCCGGTGACTGCACCCACCGCGATCCGGGGTCGGATCGGGGTAGAGGAGTTAGCCGGCTTGGGTTGGGGGCCAGCGGCGGGTTGCGTCTCGGTCTTCCAGGGCTAGGAACTCTGGGGCCGTTAGGGGGCGGACTGAGGCTTCGATGGATTCCATGGCGGTTAGTTCGGCTTCGGTGACGTGGAGGTCGCGGAGTTTGCGGGCGGTGATGAAGACTCGGCGTTCGAAGGAGCCGACGGTGCCGTTGTAAGCCTCCACGGCGGAGGTGAGGGACCGCCCGACTCGGCCGAAGTGCTCGCCCATTGTGCTGAGGCGCTCGTACAGTTCGCGGCCGAGCTCAAAGACCTGTTGCGCGGACTCCGTGAGAGCTGACTGATTCCAGGCGTACGCCGCAGCCCGCAGCGTCGCGATCAGCGTGGTCGGTGTCGCCAGGATCACCCGGCGCTCAGCGGCGTACTCCAGCAAGGATGGTTCGACGTCGAGCGCCGCGGAGAGGAACGACTCGCCGGGCACGAAGAGGATGACGAACTCCGGTGATGGCGACAGCCGCGTCCAGTACGCCTTCGACGACAGTTGGTCGACGTGCGTCCGCAGGTGCCGGGCGTGCGCGCGCAACCGCTCCTCGCGGAACTCAACATCGTCCGACTCGGCCGCCTCCAGGAACGCGGCCAGCGGCACCTTCGAGTCGACGACCAGATTCTTGCCCTCGGCAAGTCGTACGACGAGGTCAGGCCGCAGTACGCCGTCCTCGCTGACCGTCGTGGTCTGTTCGGTGAAGTCGCAGTGCGCCACCATGCCGGCCAGCTCGACGGTCCGGCGCAGATGCAGCTCACCCCAGCGCCCACGCACCTGCGGCCTGCGCAACGCGGTCGACAACGACGCCGTCTCGCGTCGCAACGCCTCGCCACTCATCCGCACTTCGTTGACCTGTTGATGCAGCTGGCTCTGCCACGCGGCCCGGCCTTGCTCAAGCTGATTCAGCTGCACATGCAGGCGATCCAGCGCCTCCTTCACGACAGCTTGGCCACCCATCTGCTGCCCGACCGTGGTCCGCTCCTGCGTCAGCTCGACAACGCGATCCTCCGCCGCATCGCGCTCAGCAGTCACCCGCGCAAGCTGAGCCCCATCCCGCCCCCGCACCCAGAGCACGCCGAACACAGCCCCCAGCAGCAACCCCACCGCCAGGAACAGCAACACCAGCAACACCGTCGTACCCGTCATGTCACCGATAGTGCACAACCCCACCGACACTTTCGGCCAACGCGCGCCGAAGTACCGGAAAAGTGCCGGAAGAGTGCCGACTCGGCACCGAGGCTCACACTCCTCGGAGCGCGTCCTCGAATTCGCCGACCAGGCTCTTGCCGGGGAAGCGCTGGCGGAGCTCCTGGTCGAGCTCTGCCGCGACCATCCGCAGGTGGAGCTTGCTCTGGCGGCCGTCCTTCAGACCGTTCAGGCCGAGCCCGACCGCTTCCTCGAGATCGCCCGTCCGTCCGGCGACGAAGCCGAGAGTGATCCGGCACTCGGCGATGCGCATCGGACTCAGCTCGGCGCCGTCCGGTGCGGTGTTGTCGTGGATCACGGCTTCGGCGTACTGCGTTGCCCGCTCGTTGTCACCAGCCATGCGGTGGATGTCCATCGAGTAGTAGTCCCACTTCGACGGGTCCACTGTGAAGTGGTTGTCCGGTCGATCGGGGTACGGCAGCTGGTGCAGCAGATCGCGGCCCGACTCCAACAGAGTCTCCAGACCGGACTCACCGAGCCGCGCCTTGGCTTTCGCTTCCGGCCAGCAGTGCGAGCCAGCCGCCTGCTACCAGGAGCTCGGTGTGAGCCTTCGCGCCGACCGGCCGGCGCAGCACGGGGTCAACGTGCTGGAGCCACTGGTGTGCCTCGCGCCGAAGCTCCACCGCGTCCCGCCGGCTGTACTGGCAGCACAACTCTTCGATGGTCGAGTGCAGTGTCTCGATCGTTGTCGCTGTCGTGTCCGACGCCTGCAACCTCTGAACGAGCTCGGCCGCGGCCTCGTCACCCGGCGACCACCCGCGATGGTCTCGCAGCCGACTCCTGAACGACACACCCCCACGTGTCCACCGATCGCAGGATTCCCGCAGGTCAGCAGTTCATGGCGGGGAAGGTGTAGCCCTGGGATTTGAGGAGGGGGAGGACTTTGTCGAGGGCGGCGACGGTTTGGGAGCGGTCGCCGCCGCCGTCGTGGAGGAGGATGATGTTGCGGCGGTGGGCGTGGTTGAGGATGTTGTGGACGATCGTGTTCGTGCCCGGGCGGGCCCAGTCGCGGGGGTCGACGTCCCACAGGACCTGGATCATGCCGGCCGCCTTGATGTCGGCGCGGACCTTCGGGTTCGACGCGCCGTACGGCGGGCGGTAGCAGGTGGACTTCGGTCCGTCGAAGATCTCGTGGCGGCGCTTGGCGGCGGGGAGAGCGGTGAGCTGCGGATGAGTGATCGAGTGGCTGCCGATGGTGTTGCCTGCGGCAAGTACCTGCTCACGCAAACCGGGATGCGCGGCTTGCATGGAGCCGAGCTCGAAGAAGGTTGCGTGCGCGCCGTGCTTGGTCAGGATCTGCAGGATCCGCGGCGTCCAGAGCGGGTCCGGCCCGTCGTCGAAGCTCAGGAACAGGACCTTCTTGTTGCCTGCGGCAAGCGCTGCGGTCGGGTCCGGAGCCGGCGTGTGGTGCGTGGTCGGCGGGGCGTTGACGATCGGTGTCTGTGTCGGCGTCACGGTCGGTGTGGCCGAGGTCTGTGTGGTCGCCACCGCAGGTTTAGGTGCTCGCGAATGCCCCAGTGCCAAGGCCAGCAACGATCCGACGACGATGGCCAACGCCACACCGGTCGCGACGAAAGTGGCGAACTTCCGGGACATGATGCTCCCTCACAGATCAGGCGGATTTCCCCAGTGCTCCCCCGAAGGAGCCTCACACCGGGAAAGACGCCCTACCGTGAGCTCTGGTTGGCATCCCCATGTTGCGGTGCGATCTCAGCCGCCGTGATGTTCGCTGCGAGGTCGTCCGGCTCGACGTTCGTTGCCTCCGGCGTCGAGACGGTGGCGGGCGTACCGCGGTGGTAGAGGCGGCCCTCCAACGACTTGACGCTGGCAACGAGAACGAAGCTCATGCTGACGAGCAAGGCCCACGCGCCGAACTTGGCCGGGTGGACGAGGCGCCAGACATCGACCTGGTCGGGGTAGTTCCACGCGTCCAGGAAGGTGCCGAAATTCTCCGCGATCCAGAGGAAGAAGCCGATCAGGCCGAACGACACCGCCAACGGCATGCGATAGCGGTGTGAGCCGACCGAGAAGAAGACCCAGGTACGGCGCAGGACGACGACAAGGGCGAGCGCGATCGGGATCCGGAGATCGACGATCCAGTGATGGCTGAAGAAGTTCGCATAGATCAGTACGGCGAGGACCGTCGTCGGCACCGGGCGATAGCTGCTCACGCGCAGGTCGAACCGGCGCCAGGCCTGACAGATGTAGCTGCCGACCGCGGCGTACATGAACCCGGCGAACAGCGGCACTCCGGCGAACTTCGTCACCGCGTCGCCCGGGTACTGCCACGACCCGACCTGCACCTTGAACAGTTCGAGACCGAGCCCGACCAGGTGGAACGCGAAGATCACCGCGACCTCGCGCCACGTCTCCAGCCCGACCACCCAGAACAGGAGGGTGAGACCGAGGCAGTACGCGAGCAGGGCGTCGTACCGGTCGATCGGGAGGTCGACGTACTTCGAGACGGCCAGGCCGGCAAACAGGCAGATCGGGAACAGGCAGGAGACGACCTCGAGCCACCCGAAGCGCAGGAATTGCACGCATCCGGACACGAAGCGTGATCGATGGCCGCTGCGATCTCTCCAACTGGTCACAGAGTGGAGACGCGGCTTGCCCCCGGCTGGTTCGGACGGCTACATGAATCGGAAGGGGAGGGAGGTCGGCTGGCACTTCGATCCGGACGCGTGGGGGCGCGGGCTGGCGACTGAGTCGGCGGGTGGTGCGATCGCGCGTGGCTTCAAGGCGGGGCTCGATGAGATCCATGCCGTCGTACGCCCGGACAACACGGCGTCACTGGCGGTGTGCCGCCGCCTGGGGATGCGTTCGATCGGCCGCACCAGCCGCTGGTACGCCGCTGAGCTGGAGGCGTTCCTGATCTGAATTGGGGTCCTTGCGCTCTGGCCGCGTACTCTTGACGCCCGTGGCACTCACCATCGGAATCGTCGGGCTCCCCAATGCGGGCAAGTCCACCCTGTTCAACGCGCTGACCAAGAACAACGTGCTCGCCGCGAACTATCCGTTCGCGACCATCGAGCCGAACGTGGGCGTGGTCGGCGTACCGGACGCGCGGCTCGGCAAGCTGGCCGAGCTGTACAACTCCGCGAAGGTGATCCCCGCCACGGTGCAGTTCGTCGACATCGCCGGCATCGTCCGCGGCGCGTCGGAGGGTGAAGGGCTGGGCAACAAGTTCCTCAGCCACATCCGCGAGTCCGACGCGATCTGCCAGGTCACTCGGGTGTTCCGCGACGACGACGTCACCCACGTCGACGGCAAGGTCTCGCCGGCCGACGACATCTCCACCATCCAGACCGAGCTGATCCTGGCCGACCTGCAGACCGTCGAGAAGGCGATCCCGCGGCTGGAGAAGGAAGCCCGGCTGAAGAAGGAGAGCGCGGTCGTGCTCGAGGCGGTCCGGGCCGCGCAGAAGCACCTCGAGGCGGGTACGCCGATCATCGCGTCCGACGTGGACCGCGACGCGATCCGTGAACTGATGCTGATGACGGCCAAGCCGTATCTGTTCGTGTTCAACTGCGACGCGGACGAGCTGGCTGATGAGGCGCTGAAGCAGCAGATGCGTGATTTGGTGGCACCGGCCGAGGCGATCTTCCTGGACGCGAAGTTCGAGGCGGAGTTGGTCGAGCTCGGCGACGAGGACGAGGCGCGGGAGATGCTCGCGGAGATGGGCATCGACGAGCCGGGGCTGGACGTGCTGGCGCGGGTCGGGTTCGACACGCTCGGGCTGCAGACGTACCTGACCGCCGGTCCGAAGGAAGCCCGCGCCTGGACCATCAAGCGCGGAGCTACGGCCCCCGAGGCGGCCGGCGTCATCCACACTGACTTCCAGCGCGGCTTCATCAAGGCCGAGATCGTCTCGTACGACGACCTGATGGAAGCCGGCACCATGACCGCAGCCCGCTCCGCCGGCAAGGTCCGCATGGAAGGCAAGGACTACACCATGCAAGACGGCGACGTCGTGGAATTCCGCTTCAACGTCTAGGCGGCGGGTGTTTGCACAGGTCAGGGCATATTCGCCACCGGAGCAGCCGCACCCTCGCCCGGGTGGTGGCGATCACCTTGTCCGCCAAACGTGTCCGGTTCGCTAGCGCGCGTTGGCCCGGCTAACGCGGTGCAAAACCACTTCAGCGACGCCGCCTTCCGGGGTACCGAACAGGCCGCCAGTTCGTCTGTGGGACTGATCAGAGATGCGACTGCAGTGCCGCGAGCTGCTCTCCAGACAGGTGTTCGCTTGCCGGTAAGCCTGCGGCCAGGCGGTTGCCGTCGGCATCATTCGCGTCACGGGGCTTCCTTCTGCTGCTCCTCGACAAACCAACTTGCCAGCGCGGCGGTCACCGTGCCAACTATGGTGATGCCGCCGAGCATCAGAGCTACGCCCACGATGCGGCCCTCACCGGTCGTAGGGAAGCGGTCGCCGTAACCAACTGTCGTGACCGTGGCGGCAGCCCACCAGAGCGCATCACCATACGAGGTGATGTTGGCTTCAGTGCTGCCCCGCTCCGCATCCAGCACGGCCAGCGAGGCAACGAGCACGAGTAGGGCCGCGCCGGCGACCACGTACGTCGTCGCCCGGCCCCGCAGCGACATCCCTGCGTGCTGCATCCGCGCCAGCACTGGAAGCAGTCGGACGAGACGCATCGGTCGCAACAACGGCAGCACGATCACCGCCAGGTCGACCACGTTCTTCCGGACGAACCGCCGCCGATCCTCCGCCAGAGTCAGCCTGACGAAATAGTCGGCACCGAACAACCCCCACACGGCCCAGCTTGCGACCTCGCAGACCCGGACCCAGGCGGGCGACAGGTCGGGCTGGAGAATCGGAACGGCGTACACGGCCAGAAAGGCAACGGCCGCGACGTCCAGGAGCCAGCCTGTGCGCCGCTCATAGCTCACGACTCCGCCCGCCTGGCGCAGTGCTGGCACGGAGGTGTGGTCGCCAGTTCCTCCTCCGTCGCCTCCCGCCAGTCAGGCGAGTAGTCTGGCCGGTCGCCGGTCAGGTGTTCGCAGCCGTAGAGGTGAAGCCGCCGAGGCGGGTGGTGGTGGTCGGTGACCAGCCAGACTGGCTCGGCCGGCGTCGATTGATGCGCTGCTCGGGGCACGGTGTGACCCCCTCTTGGTGGTTGCCGCCGAGTCCTCGGACTGGGCTGCAACCGGGACCGAGGACGCTTACGTTTCGCAAGCTACGCCCGCGGCGCGTATGGCGGGAACGGCCCGAGCGGTCGTCTGGCGCTTGGAGTCACAGCCGGATAGCGCGGTGGGTGATAGTGACTTGCCGGTGCCGAGCTCGACAAACATCGTCACGCCGCGCGCGTCCCTCACCGCCTGACCGGCGTAGACAGGGCGCGCGCACGCTGTCCATCTCGCCGTACCACGACTCGGTGGTTCCGGGCTCTAGCCGGAAGGGCATTGCCGCCGGTCCCAGGTGCTCGCCGAGCGGCGAGAACTCGGCTACCCCGGAGAGCTTCGCGCTGTACTTGGTGACCGTCACGGCGGCGGTGACCCAGGTCCTCGGCGCTCAGCTCCAGCGCGGCCGACGTTCGGGGCTGCCAATCCCGGCTGACTCTTCAGCCTGCCGCCACCGATACCCGAGGCAAGCTACGCCCGCCGCGGAGCCCGGTGGGAAGGCGACTACCTTCCCGAGTGCCGGGGACGCAGCCCATCGCGTGTTGGGGTCGATCAGAGCGGCTTGCTGCGGGCAGCTTTACCGGCCCGATCCCTGCAGCATGTTCCACAGGATCACGTCGTGGGCGTGCCTGGCTTTCTCGTGCCCGCGGAATGCGACCTCGTAAGTCTTGCCACCGGTGTCGATTGCGATCGTGCTTGAGGACGCGAACTTGCCGAGGAGGTTCTTGTCGGACACGTACGACACCGACCTGATCCGGCTGTACGGGATGCTAGTCACGGCGGCCTGCTTCCCGAGGAATGAGTTGTCCTGGATGATGACCCGAGTATTGGTGAGCCCTATGAACCCGGTACCGCCACCGGTCGCGTCGTAGACCGCGATGATCGTCTCGCCCTGCAGGAGTCCTGCAACGATCCTGTCTAACTGATCCCGCTTGTCGAAGATGACGTCCGCCATGATGACCAATCCCTCGCCGTCAGTGGTAGTCGGGTTTGTGCCGAAGCTGCATTAGGTGCAAGGCACCTGCCTGCACACCCTCAGCCTGTCCACTCGGTCAAGCATTCGATCGCGATCCTCGTCGCGTCGGCCGCGGGATCGGATTCGTCCATACTCGGGAGTCTAGGAGCCAAGCTGGCGAGTCGATACGCCTGAAGGCCGAGGCCTGACGTCGGTGGCCTATCGCGACAGTCGGGCTCTACCGTGGCGGTGATGCCGACCTGTTGGCGCCGGCCAGCACGATTCGCGGTGGACTGGGGGAGTGGGAGGGTTTGGGGGTGCTTACTCCGATCTTGGCCACTGGGGATCCGTATGCGGCTGCTGATGAGTTCGTGGCGAATGGGTGGACGTTGGTGTTTGCCACGCCGAAGGATTCTGGGGATCCGTTGGCTTGTGTGGAGTTGTGTGGGGGGCGGGTGATGCTTGGGGTTGATTCGGAGGAGTTCTTGGCGGTTGAGGCTCGGGGGCATCGTGGGGCGGGGGTGCAGTTTTATGTTGAGGTGCCTGCGGAGGTGATCGAGGCGGTGCATGCGGCGCATCGGGAGCCTGGGGGGATCGAGCAGCGGGCTTGGGGGACGCGGTCGTTCTTGGTGACGCTCGCGGGGTACGACTTCATGATTGCGACTGCGCAGGACTGAGCGCGGAAATGTGGTCGCGGGAGAGGTGCGGGGCGGGTTAGCGTCGCGGGATGGTTGACGCTTTGTTCGGGGTGCCTCGGTTGGTGGCTGTGTATGACGCGCTGGATGCGGGGCGCGAGGATCTGCAGCATTACGCCGCGATGGTGGCGGAGTTCGGCGTACGGCGGGTGCTGGATGTGGGGTGTGGGACCGGGGAACTGAGCTGTTTGCTGGCGGGGCAGGGGGTTGAGGTGGTCGGGGTGGATCCGGCTGCGGCCTCGCTGGAAGTTGCTAAGGGCAAGAAATTTGCCGATCGGGTGCGCTGGATCCATGGGGACGCGACGACGTTGCCGCCGCTGGAGGTTGACCTCGCGGTGATGACGGGGAACGTGGCGCAGGTGTTCCTGACAGATGAGGACTGGGCGGCGACGCTGACCGGCGTACACCAAGCTCTGCGGCCCGGTGGGCGGTTTGTGTTCGAGACGCGGGATCCGGCGAAGCGCGCCTGGGAGGAGTGGACCCGGGACCACACGCACCAGGTGGTGACGGTCGAGGGCGTGGACACGGTGGAGAGCTGGTCCGATCTCGTCGCCGTCGAGCTGCCGTTCGTTTCGTTCCGGGGCACCTATGTGTTCGAGTCCGATGGCGCAGTGCTCACGTCGGATTCGACCCTGTGGTTCCGGGAGCGGGACGAGCTCGAGAAGTCGCTGACGGCCGCGGGGTTCACGGTTGACGAGGTGCGGGAGGCGCCGGACCGCCCCGGCAAAGAGTTCGTGTTCGTGACTACGAAGCAGTGAGCAGCGCGGTCAGTGTGTGGTGGGCGGTGCGGGACATGACCGGGTTGGTCTCGACGTAGTACCAGAGGCACCCGATGGCCTGGGCGAACGACCAGCCCATCCCACGACGCCACTCGTCGTCATCACTGCCGAGAGCTGTCCGGAACGCGGCCCGTGCCGGCGCATCCAGCAGGTTCCAGGCGGGTTGGAGGTCAATAGCGGGATCGGCGACCGTGAAGGTGCCGACGTCAATCACTCCGGCCAGGCGCCCGTCGGCCACGAGCAGGTTGCCCGGCATCAGGTCGCGGTGTGCCCAGACGTCGGGTTCGGTGCGTGGAGTGGTGCGGAGATCGGCCCACAACCGGCCGAGCGCGTCCACGTCGATCATCCCGCGAGAGCGTTGCAGCCCATCGGCGACGTACTCGTCCTGGCTGGTCAGTACGCCGCCGCGCCACGTGCCGGTGAACTCGCGCCCCTCGGTCGGTACGGCGCGCAGCGCGAGTACGAACCGCGCCAGATCCTCGGCGAACGCGGTCGAGCCGGCGACATCGGCGTCGTACGCGATCGTGCCGTTGAGCCAGGTGTAGATCGCCCACGGCAGCGGGTAGTCCTCGCCGGGTTCGCCGATGGCGACCGGTTCCGGCGTCGGGTACGGCGAGATGGCGTGCAGGCGACGGGCAGCGTCGGCCTCGTCGTCGAGATCTTTATACGTCTCGGCGGGATCGCCGGGCTGGATCGGGAAGCGCGCGACCAGCCCGTCGCCGACCCGGAACAACGCGTTGACGGTGCCGTGCGACGGGACCGCCCGGATCGGCAGGCCGCTCCACTCCGGATACTGCGACTCGATCAGCCGCGCCACGAGGTCGGTCGTCACGTCGAGTTGTCCAGGATGCATTGACACGCCCAGCAGTATCCGGGAGTCCATCACAGGCCGCACATCAATAAGCCGTCACACGCGGTCAGTGAGTGGCGAGGGGGCGGGCTTTGTCGGTGGCCAGGCGGATGGCGAAGGCGGCGAGGGCGGTGCCGGTGAGGTAGCGGTGGATGCGCATCCAGGTGGGACGGCGGGTGAGGAAGACGGCGACCGAACTGGCGGTGATGACGAAGATCGCGTTCACCCCGACGCCGACCGCGGTCTGGATCAGGCCGAGGATCATGCTCTGGGTGCCGACGTGGCCGCGCGACGGGTCGAGGAACTGCGGCAGCACGGAGATGTA
Organism: Kribbella pittospori; assembly: GCF_004331465.1. GTDB lineage: Bacteria > Actinomycetota > Actinomycetes > Propionibacteriales > Kribbellaceae > Kribbella > Kribbella pittospori. Next base: position 439,170 of record NZ_SJKB01000006.1, on the reverse strand, counting down.
GAGGATCGCGATCTTCGGGTTCAGCAGGCACGTGAGCAGACCCATGCCGAACAGCTTCCGCGGCCGATCGGGCTCCAACTCCTGGGTCGCGAAGACCGAGTTGCCGCCAGGGCGGAACGCGTTCCACGCAAGCCAGAGCAGGTACGCCGCGCCCGCGAGCTTCAGGGTTACGTAGATCTCCGGAACCAGCGCGAAGACAGTGGCCAAGCCTACGCTTGCCGCCAGCAAATACACCCCGAAGCCGACGCCCACGCCGGCCAGCGAGATCAGCCCGGCGCGCCGACTCTGCGCGATCGATCGCGAGATCAGGTAGATCATGTTCGGCCCTGGCGTGATGACCAGACCCAGCTCGACCAACGCGATCCCGAGCATCGCCTCATTGCTGACCAGCACGTGCGTCCCCTTTCCTCGTCTCGGTCACGAAGCTAACAGCGAGCGACGACAGTCCGCGGGGGTTTTCCTCAGAGTGAGATCGGGGGGTACCTTGCCCGGGTGGGCGACCAGACGTGCATGCGCTGCGGCGAGCAGGTGGAGTCCAGCCGCGACGACTACGAGGTGTTCGAGCGGATGCACTGGGACTGCTTCCACTACGCCTACGAACACGACCTCAACGGTGAGGTCCCCGAGTCCGCGGACTGCGGCCAGCCCGGCTGCCCGTCCGCGGTGAGCGAAGGGTGACGTGACGCGTGCGACAGGCCCGGCGGGAGTGCTGTGACGGTAATCCGCTCGCGGGTGTCGTCACAGTTGGTTAGCGTGGGGTGTGTACGCCTGACGGTTTGTGAAGGAGACGGTATGAGCGACAAGTCCAGCGAGCCGGCGGACGATCTGCAGAAGAAGTTCAAGGAGGCGCTCGAGAAGAAGAACGCCCACAACAACGCGCACCCGGGGTCCGGGACGCGGCGTGAGGGCGTCGGCGAGGCGCACAACGACAAGCAGAGGCGCCAATTCCGGCGCAAGTCCGGCAGCTGATACGCCAACTGTCCATCCATCCGCCTGAGCCCCGGGTTGCCGCCCGGGGCTCGACTTATTTTCTGAACCAGCAGCTGCGCGTGGTCAGCCTCGATCGGTTGCGGGGTCGGGCTGCTGAACGGTGAGCAACCCGACCAGCCGGCCGACCTCGGGCTCCCAGCCCATCCGGTGGTTCGCCGCGTCCTCGTCGGTGGCGAACCCGCTGTGGATGAGCAGCATCCGGGTGCCGTCGGGGACCTCGGTCAGCTCGACCTCCACCCGGGTCGGCTCGTCCTCGGTGCCGTCCCACTTCCAGCTGAACGCCAGCCGGTGCGGCGGCTCGACCTCGAGGTACGTGCCCCGGACGACATGCGGTCCCATCTCGACCACGTAGTCACCCCCGACCCGTACGTCGGCCTGCACCTTCAGCTCCAGGTCAGGGTTGGGGCAGTACCACTGCGTGAGCAACTCCGCCCGGGTCCAAGCGTCGTACACCCTCCCGATTGTTGCCGGCAGCACCCTGTCGATCCGGACGTCTGGTCCCATCCCCGCCTCCTCGCAGCAGTTCTTCCAGTCGGTCGACCGTGCTGTGCCAGTACGCCGTCAGGTCGCCGAGCCACTGCTCGACCTCCGTGAACGCCTCCGGCCGGATCGTGCACACCACGGTCCGGCCGACCTTGCGCCGGGTCACCAGACCCGCGTCGACCAGCACTCCGACGTGCTTGGTCATCGCGGGCAAGGTGATCCGGTGCGGCTCCGCGAGCTCCCCCATGGTCGCGTCGCCCCGGCTCAGCCGGCTCACGATCGCCAGCCGAGTCGGGTCCGCGAGCGCACCGAAGGTCGTCGTCAGCACGCAAATACTTCACCAACTGGTGAACTGTTTGTCAAGAGTCAGGGCCGGACCTCGAAGACCAGGTTGAACGGGGTCTGCGCGACCGTACGGAACCTGGTGAACCCGGCGGCCGTGGTGACGTCCTGGATCCGCGCCGGGCCGGCTTGGGTGCCGAGTGCCAGTCCGACCGGTTGCGAGAGGGATGCCGGCGTACACAGCAGCGTGGAGAAGCCGTAGTACGCACGTCCGACCGGGTTCAGGTTGTCTTCGACCTTGTCACCGGCCATTGGCTCCACCAACATCCAGGTGCCGTCGGGCGCCAGCGCCTCCCGCACATGACGGGCCGCACCGACCGGGTCGCCCATGTCGTGCAACGCGTCGAATGTCGTGACGAGGTCATAGCCGGACCCGCTGAATCCTGAGGCGGGAGCCACCTCGAAGGACACCCGCTCGCCAAGGCCGGCCTCGGCTGCACGCATCCGCGCGGTCTCGATCGACTCCTGGTGGTAGTCCGAACCGACGAACGTCGATTGCGGGAACGCGTTCGCCATCAGGATCGTGGACGCGCCATGTCCGCAGCCGATGTCGGCCACCGTCGCCCCGCTCTCCAGCTTCGCCACCACGCCGTCCAGCGCGGGTAGCCAACTGGTGAGCAGGTTCGCGTTGTACGACGGCCGGAAGAACCGCTCGCAGCCGACGTGGACGTCCGAGGTGCGCTCGTGCCAGCCGATCCCGGCGCCGCTGCGTGCCGCCTCGATCATCTCCGTGGTGTGCTGCACCGTGCCCAGCGCGATCTGGAAGAAGCCCGGCAGGTACGCCGGACTCTCCGGGTCCGTCATCGCCACGGCCTGCTCCGGCGGCAAGGTGTACCGGCCGCTGTCCGCGTCGTACTCGACGAAGCCGCCGGCTGCCTGCGCGTTGAGCCACTCCCGCGCGTACCGCTCGCTCGTGCTGGTCCGCTCGGCCAACTCGCTCGGAGTCGTCGGACCGTGGTCGGCGAGTGCCTGGTAGTAGCCGAGCCGGTCGCCCATCACGACCAGCGCCGCGTTCAGCGTCGCCCCCACCTCGTCCACCGCCCGGAAGACGAACCCCATCAGCTTGTCGCCGTCGATTGCAACAGTCATTTGCTTGTGCCCCCTTAGGTTGTACGGCGAACCTAGGTAGCCCGGACAGGCCATCGCATCAGGTGGGGCACCTGGTGCACACTGCAAAACATGCTCATCGGGCGGGAGGCCGAGCGCCGGGTGATCGAGCAACTGGTCGCGGGGGCGCGGGTCGGCACCGCCGGAGTGCTGCTCGTCACCGGCGAACCCGGCATCGGCAAGACGACCCTCCTCGACGAAGCCGCCGCGACGGCCCATGGACTGCGGATCCTGAGAGCGCGCGGCACCGAGGCCGAACGCGAACTCCCGTTCGGCGCCCTGCTCCAACTGCTCCGGCCCGCACTCTCCGACCTCGATCGCATCCCCGGTCCGCAGCGGTCTGCACTGGCCTCCGCGCTGGCAATCGGACCTGTCACCACAGCTGATCGGTTCGCTGTCGGAGCGGCAACGCTGAGCCTGATCTGCCGGTACGCCGAAGAGGCGCCGCTCGCACTGATCATCGACGACGCGCATCTACTGGACCGGCCGTCCGCGGAGGCGCTGCTGTTCGCGGCACGGCGGTTGGTCGCCGATCCGATCGTGCTGCTGATCGCTGCCCGCGCCCAGGAGCAGCATCCACTCGCCGAGGCGGATCTTCCAATGCTCCACCTCGACGGCGTTCCGCTGGAGACCGCGCAGGCGATCTTGCGCGGCCTGCCGAGCGAGCTGGTCGAGCAGCTACACGGCACCGTGGCGGGCAACCCGCTGGCACTCCTCGAGCTCGCCGCCGACCCGGACCACCTTCACCGCATGCCGCCAGGTGCGCCTCTCCCGGTGCCAGTGCTGATCACAGAAGCCTTTACCGCAAGGGCAAACCGGCTCAGCCCAGACGCACGTACTGCGCTGCTGGTGGCCGCCCTCGACGACAGCGAACTCGGTGCGGTCGCGAGAGCCTGCCAAGAGCTCGGTGTGGACGTCGCAACGTTGCAAGAGGCCGAGATGGCTGCGCTCGTCGCCATCCGTGACGGCGAGGTCCAGTTCCGGCATCCACTGGTGCGTTCGGCGATCTACGCCAGCGCTGGACCGGCAGAGCGTCGTACTGCGCACCGGGCGGTCGCTCGGGTCACGGTGGATGCGGACAAACGGGCCTGGCACCTGTCCGAGGCTGTGCTGGGAACCGATGACCAGGTCGCAGCCGGGTTGGACGCCGCGGCCGAGCATGCCGCCGCTCGCGGTGCGCACGCCGTCGCGGCGACGGCCTACGAGCGCGCAGCACGCCTGTCCGAGGGACTCCACGACCGGGCAGTCAGGCTCGTCGCGGCGGGCGAGGCGGCCTGGTCGGCCGGGCTGGCAGACAGGGCGGACTCCCTGCTCGACGACGCGTTGGCACTCCAGCCACCGTTGCAGGTCCGGATAGGTGCACAGGAGGTCCGCGGCGACATCGCGGTCAAGTGTGGATCCCCGAGCCGGGCCCGCGACATCCTCGCGGCCGCGGCCGCCGAGTGCGAGGACCCGGCGGTTGCGACCGGACTGCTCGCCGACGCGGTCGGTGCCTGCCTCCGGATGTGCGACGCGGCGGCAGGCCTGGAGCTGGCGCACCAGATCGACCGCTTGCTCCCCAGCGTCGAGCGGCCCGGTCCACGCATCATGGGCATGCTCGCCAGTGGCGTCGCCAAGGTCCTCGCTGGGCAAGGAGGTACGAGTCAGATCCGGGCTGCGGTTGCCATGACGCCGTCGGTGGAGCTGGATCGGGACCGGCGCCGGCAGGTGTGGATGGTCCTCGCCGCACTGTTCCTCCGTGAGAGTGGCACCGGTCGAGGGCTGCTGCAGCAGGCCATGCTCGAACGGCGGGAGCAGGTCGCTCTCGGCACGCTGCCCGGTCTGCTGTTCGTGCTGGCCCGTGACGATGCGACGACCGACCGTTGGACCGACGCGATGGCGGCGTACGACGAGGGGATCCGGCTGTCCCGCGAGACCGGCCAGATGACGGAGCTGGCGATGAACCTGGCCGGACTGGCCTGGTTGTCGTCGCACCAAGGTCGTGCGGAGGGTCAGGACCTCGCCACCGAGTGCCTGCGGATCTGTGCGGAGCGGGAGATCCACCTCGGCACGCTCTGGTCGCTGTTCGCGCTCGGCGACCTGGAGCTGGGCCGTGGCGCTCCGGCCCTGGCGCTGCCGCAGTACGAGCGGCTGGTCGACGTACTGGCTGCCAACGGTCTCAAGGACCCTGATCTGTCCCCGGCACCAGAGCTGGCGGAGGTCTATCGACGGCTCGGCCGGACTCAGGATGCAGAGCGCGTGGCTCAGGAGCACACCGTGCTGGCTGAGGCGAAGGGACAGCCGTGGTCGCTGGCGCGGGCGGCCAGGGCGCGCGGTGTGGTCGGGGACAACGAGCAGGACTTCAGGCAAGCGCTCGCTTGGCATGCGGAGACCCTCGATGTGTTCGAAGCGGCTCGGACGCGGCTGGCGTACGGCGCATGGCTGCGGCGCGCGAGACGGCGAGTGGATGCGCGGGCGCAGCTCAGGCTCGCCGTGGAGGCGTTCGACGCACTGGGCGCAGCGGGGTGGGCCGACCAGGCTGCGATGGAGCTGAAGGCGACCGGAGAGACCGCACGACGCAGAGTGCCGAGCACCGCGGACGAGTTGACGCCGCAGGAGCGGCAGATCGCGCTGCTCCTCGCGGACGGGCAGAGCATCCGGGAGGCGGCGGCCGGGCTGTTCCTCAGCCCCAAGACCGTCGAGTACCACCTCCGCAAGGTCTACGCGAAACTCGGCATCCACTCCCGGACCGAGCTCGCGGAGCAGCTGAAGTCCGGTCCGTTCCGAACGTAGTCTGGCGGATGTGACGCAGCCGTTCATCGTGAGCAGTGGGATCGCCCGCCACCAAGGGTTCGCCGAGCTGGCGGCGAAGGGATCGTTGACGCAGCTGATGCTCTTCACCGGCGTTCCGGTCTGGCTGGTGACCGGGTACGCCGAGACCCGGGCGCTGCTCGCGCATCCGGATGTCGTGCGGTCGCCGATGGACGGTCCGCACCGCGACCAGATCACGACCGAACTGGTGAACGCGACCGAGCAGCACATGCTGGTCGTGAACCCGCCGGATCACACTCGATTACGCAAGCTCGTCACCGCGGCGTTCACCCGCCGGCGGATCGAGGGCCTGGAGCCGCGGATCCGCGAGATCGCGGCCGGCCTGCTCGACGAGATGGCCGCGGCCGGGGATGGAGTGGACCTGGTCGACGCGTACAGCTACCCGCTGCCGATCACCGTGATCTGCGAGCTCATCGGCATCCCGATGCGCGACCGCGAAGAGTTCCGCCGCTGGTCGTCGGTCGCGGTGAACGCGACTGTGCACACCCCGGACGAGTACATCGAGGCGGCCGGAGCCATGGTCGGCTTCATCCGCGGCCTGATTGAGGAGAAGCGCGAGGCACCGGCCGACGACCTGCTGTCGGCTCTGATCGAGGCCCGCGACGGCAGCGATCGGCTCACCGAGGACGAGCTCACCTCGATGATCTTCCTGCTCCTGGCAGCCGGCCACGAGACGACGGTGAACCTGATCACCAACGGTGTGCATGCCCTGCTGCAGCACCCGGACCAACTCGCGCTGCTGAAGGCCGAGCCCGAGCGGCTCCCGGCCGCCGTCGAGGAGATCCTGCGGTACGACGGCCCGCTGCAGGCTGCGATCCCCTACGTCGCCCAGGCGCCGATCGACATCGGCGGATCAAGGATCGACGCGGGAGAGGTGATCGTCTTCGCCCTTTTGCCCGCGAACCGCGACGGCCGCAAGACCGATCGGCCGGACGAGTTGGACATCACCCGGCCGGAGAACGCCCACCTCGCGTTCGGGCATGGCATCCACCACTGCCTCGGCGCTCCACTGGCGCGCCTCGAGGGCCGGATCGCGCTCGGAATGCTGTTCGACCGCTTCCCGGACCTGCGCCTGGCCGCACCGGAACAGGATCCGGACCGCGCCGCCAGCCTGCTGATGAACGGCATTCGCGAACTGCCCGTACTGCTCTGACCACGCCCGGCCGCGGGCGCTGAACATCCGGTGAACCACGCCTGAATCACACGTTTGGGATTGTGGTGGGTTTGACCAGAGATGGCATCCTTACCCGGGTGACAGAGTTGATGGAGGTCGTGCGGCACCTGCTCGGCGTTGCTATGGCCTCACATTGGCTTCTGCTGATCCTGTTCGTGGCCGCCGCGGTCGACGCGGTTTTCCCGGTGGTTCCCAGCGAAGGTCTCGTGGTCACGGCCGGTATGGCCGCCGCAGCGGGGCATCAGAACCTGCTGCTCGTGATCGTGCTGGCGATGCTCGGATCGGTCATCGGTGAGTCCGCCTGCTACTTCATGGGCCGTGGCTCCGGGCCGATGCTGCACCGCTGGATGAAGCGCCAGGCTCGCAGGCAGGCGCTGTACGACAAAGTCTCGGCCGCGCTGCACTCGCGCGGCGGACTGATCCTGATGACAGTGCGCTACATCCCCGGCGCGCGGATGGTCGCGACCCTCACCGCGGGCGCGACCCGGTACTCGTTCCGCAAGTTCATCATCTTCACCATCGCCGGCGTGACGATCGCCTATACGTACGTCGCTCTGCTCGGCTACCTCGGCGGCGACGCGTTCGCGCACGACTCGCTGAAGGCGCTGGCGTTCAGCCTCAGCCTGGCGTTCGTGATCGGCCTGGTGATCGAGACCTCGCGCCGGATCGCGGTCAAACGCCGGGCTGCCAAGATCACAGCCGGCTAACGATCGACCCCCGGGTTTCCGCGCGAGTGCGTGTCCCGGGACAACCTTCCCGCCTCCGCGTGCGTCAGTAGGGGGGTGGTGAGGGCTGGGGCGAACCTCCTCGGCGCCGCAGCGGTGCTGGCGGCGTTGCTGGCCGGTTGTGCGGATGTCCCACTCGAGGGCGCGCCGTCGCCGAGCGACCCCACCCACAGCCCCACCGCGCCGACGAAGACACCCTCGGCCAAGCCAACCCCGAAGCCCAGTCCGACGGTTAAGCCGACGACCGGGCGGAACCTTGCGGACGCGGCCCCGGTGACCAGGTTGTTCCCGGCCCGGCTCCGTGACGGCAAGCCGCCGCTGTTCGTCGTGGTGTCGTTCGACGGCGCCGGCGACCTCACGCTCTGGTCGCACTGGCGGGCGGTGGCCAAGCAGGTCAACGCGCGGATGACGTTCTTCCTGTCCGGCCCGTACCTCTACCCGGGATCACATCGCACCGACTACAAGCCGCCGTACCGCAAGCCCGGCGCTTCCGACATCGGCTGGGGTGATACGGCCAGTGTGCTCGGCCGGACGACGGTGCTGCGGCAGGCGATCGCCGAGGGACACGAGATCGGGACGCACGGGAACGGTCACTTCTGCGGCGCGACCGGGGTCGGTCGCTGGACCACGGCGCAGTGGACCGCCGAGCTGAGCGCGTTCGACCGGATGGTGCGGACCGGACCGTCGCTGGCCGCCGGCAAGCCCGTCGTACCGCCGTTCGACCCGGCCACGGTGAAGGGGATGCGGACGCCGTGCCTCGAGGGCAACCGGCCGGCGTACCGGCTCGCGATGGCGCAGCGCGGCATGCTGTACGACGCGTCCGCGCCCGGGTACATCGCCTGGCCGAAGAAGGTGAACGGCGTCTGGGACTTCCCGCTGGAGTCGGTCACGCTGGCCGGGACCACCAAGAAGACGCTGACGATGGACTACAACCTCTGGTACAGCCAGACCGGTGCGAAGAAGGCACCGGTCGCCCAGGCGCCCGCCTACAGGGCGCAGGTGCTCGCCACCTACCGCCAGGCGCTGGCGCAGTCACGTGCGAACGGCAACCCGCCGCTGTTCCTCGGCAACCACTTCAACCGGTGGAACAACAGCGTCTACTCCGATGCGCTGACCACCTTCGTCCAGGAGACCTGCAAGCAGCCCGACGTCCGGTGCGTCAGCAACCGCGAGCTGGTGGGCTGGCTGACGAGGTACGGCGTACCGACGTCCTCCTGAGGCGGCTCAGAGACGGAGGTAGCCGAAGGCGCTCTGCCAGGTTCCACCGGCCTTGATCCGGCTGACGACCAGCCGCTGCAGGCTGGTGTCCTGCGGCAGCTCGTCCAGCGTGTCGGTGCCGTGGTGGCGGAAGGTGAAGAAGATCGCGCTGTCCTGGGCGTCGGTCGGTTTGCCGTACGGCGTGAAGCGGCGGCCGAACCGGACCATGTTCGAGTCCGGCGCCAGGTTGTCCAGCAGGTACGGATCGATCAGCCACGACCACAGAATCGCCGTCTTCACCGGGTACTGCGGGAAGTACCGCGGGAAGAACTCACGCGCCTGCGCGAAGCTGTCGTCGACCGCCTCCGGTGTCAGCGGACCCCACTCCGGGATGTGCACGTTGAGCACCCACTCGCCGGGCTCCGTGCCCGGGACCGGATTGTCCGCCGGGACCTGGTACAGCTGGAACTGCAGCCGCCCGAGCGCGTAGATCTGGCCGGCCCAGTGGATCCGCAGCCACCAATGCGTCTCCATGCCGTAGCTGCCGAAGGTCCGGCGATGGACCTTGAGCTGCTGCCCGAGGTCGGACAGCGTCGCCCAGCTGATCTCGTCGCTGATCCCCAGCGCGGAGTGGTAGCGCCGGATGTCCGGCACGGTCTCCAAGAGCGCCTGGACCGTGTTCCGCGGGTCCTCGGGCATCTGCAGCTCCGGCTCGTCCTCGAACTTGCCGATCGCGTCGCGGAGTTGCTGGGCCAGCTTGTCCACCGCCTCGCGGTCCGGGACGAAGGCTTCGGTGTCCTCGCGGTCCTCGTCGCTGAATCCGAGCAGGCGGTACTCGTCGACTGTGGTCACTCGGCAACCGTATCCGATTCCGATGGAGCCAGAGACTTACGATCTGACCCGTGGTCACCTATCAGCGGTTCGCACCGCCGGAGGAGCTGCGGGAGCTGGTCGAGCACATCTGGCTGGTCGAGTCGCCGCCGCTGGCCTCGCTGCGGCAGGACATCCTGATCCCGAACGGCCGTCCCGGCCTCGCAATCGCCCTCGCCGAGCCAGGGACCCGGCATGACCCGCTCACGCTCACCGAGTGGCCCAACACCGCGTCGGTGTTCGGGATCATGACCCGCCCGCAGGTCATCGGCCAGACCGGTACGTCGAGCTACGCCGGCGTGGAGTTCAAGCCGTGGGGGATGGCTGCGCTCGGTCGTGACGACCGGCTGGTTGACGACGTACTGCAGTTCTCCGACTGGGTCGGCGACGGTACGACGGCCGCCCTGGTCGAGGAGCTGCGCGGGGAGCCGTTCGGCCCGTCCCGCGCGGACCGGCTGACTGCCTTCCTGAAGCCTCGGCTGACCGAGGTGCCTTCGCTGCCGCTGGTTGAGGCGGCACTCCGGGTGATCGACGAGGCTCATGGTCGGACGACCGTCGCCGACGTCGCTGCTGCTACCGGTACGTCGTACAGCACGCTCTATCGGGTGTTCACGCGCAGCCTGGGGATCGGGCCGAAGCAGTACGCCGAGATCATCCGGTACTACCACTTCGCCGGCGGACTGATCGGGGGAGACGCGGCCGCAACGCTCTCGGCGCTGCACGGGTACTACGACCAGGCGCACGCGGCTCGCGACTTCAAGCGGTACACGGGCGTCAGCGCGACCTCGTTCCGCGCGGTGCAGAACGGGATCGCCGCGCTGATGCATGGAAGTTCCGTCCAAGACGGCACCCGGCCCGGCAGGTGAGGATCGGATCGGAACCCACTGGAAAGGATCCGCCATGGGACGCATCGTCCACGTCGAACTCGTCGCCACCGACCACGACCGGGCCGCCGAGTTCTACACCAAGGTCTTCGACTGGCAGGTGACGCCGGCGCCGGTGCCCGAGGGCTACCTGCTTGCGCAGACCGGCGCCGGAGAGGGGATCGACGGCGCGATCATGAGCAGCCGCTACCAGCAGCAGCCCACGATCGCGTGGATCGAGGTCGACGATCTCGAGGCGACACTGGACGCCGCCCGAGGCGCGGGCGGCAGCCAGGAAGGCGAGATCCAGGAACTGCCCGGTGTCGGCCGGCTCTGCTACCTGCGCGACACCGAGGGCGTCCTGATCGGCCTGCGTCAGCGCTCTTCCGCCAGCCCGAGATAGAGGATGTTCGGGTCGGACGGGTTGAAGGCCACCGACGGGATGCCGTCGTTGCGGTTGTGCTGTTTGGACAGCTCGCCGGTAGTACGCGCTGCCTTTCACCCGGCTGGTCGTTCACGTTGTAGATGTACGCCGTGTCGCCCGGACCCGGCTGGACGTCGCACGTGCTGAGGTGGTTCCAGGACCAGCCATGAGGTAAAGCGGTCAGCCCGCCGCGGTGTCGATGTGCCGGGCCAGCACCAGGTCGTCCTCGGTGATGCCGCCGGCCTCGTGGCTGCTGACCCGGAAGGTGACGGTGGTGTAGCGGATGTCGATGTCCGGGTGGTGGTTCATCGACTCGGCCAGCTGCGCGACCGTCGCGACCAGCCGGATGCCGTCCAGGAACGCTTCCTTCGTCACGCTGCGGACCAGTTCGTTGTCCACGACCTTCCACTGCGGCAGGTGGTCGCGGATCGCGAGGTCGATCTGGTCGTCGGTCAGCAGCTCAGCCATGCCGTCACTCTAGACCCATTCAGCGCAGCGCCTTCCAGAAGGCGAGGCGGTGCTCCTGTTCGTAGTCGACCGGCCCGATCGCGTTCGGCGCCAGTGATTGGACCGTGGCAGGGCTGGTGAACCGGGACCACTGGGGCAGTCCCGGCCCGTTGGGGTCGCCGTTGTGGGCGAAGGTGGTCCAGTAGCGGATCATCGTGTCCGACAGCGCCCGCTGATCGTCGGTCATCTGCTGCTCGCCCTTCTCGGTGCGGAACAGGTATTGCACGTCGCCCGCGTGCCAGGCCCCGGCCTGGAAACCCCTCGGGAACGGAATGTCCAGCGGCGCGTTCCGGTCCGCGAACTCGTAGAACCACACCGGGTTCTTTGCCGACAGTAACTGATTCTGCCGGAGCTGCGCCTGCGCCCACATCCGGTCGGTGACCACCGCCGCCCAGGCGACCGCGGGCGTCGCGTAGTCCTCCAACGGGTATTCCGCCTCGATCGTCCCCGCCTGGTCGCCGAACGCGGTGCGGAGCAGTTCGGGGTAGTCCTTCGCGGTCACCGGGCTGCCGGCCAGCTCACGGAAGAATGCGACAAAGGTGGTGTGCTCGTCCCGCGTCGTTCCCGACAGCACCGGTACGTCGGCGAACTCACCTGCCTCGAGCGCCTTCGCCGGATCAGCGGGCAGCTGATCGTTGCCGAGCGCGTACGGCTGGAAGATGTTCATCACCTGCGGTACGTCGAGCAGCTTGGCGACCGGGACCTTGCGCAGACAGGCGAGATCGTTGCAGCCGAGTTGCTGTGCCAGTGCGGTGCCCTGCAGTTGGGCGGCTTCGGTGGTGGTCCAGCCGTACCAGGGCAGAGCTGGAATCCCCGGGTAGACGACGCCGGCGGGCATGTCCATCAGGGTGAACCCGCTCTGCATGATCACCTGGTGGAACAGGCCGTGCGACGGCTTCGACATCAGGTGTGCGCTGGTCGAGGTGGCGCCGTACGAGACGCCGAACAGGGTCACGTTGCCGGGGTCGCCACCGAAGGCAGCGGCGTTGCGCTGCACCCACTGCAGGACGGCGCGTTGGTCCTGCAGGCCGATCGTGCCGGAGTCCTTCAGCTCGGGATGCGCAAAGGCTCCGAAGACACCGAGGCGGAAGTTGAACGTGATGACGACGACGTCGCCGTCCACCGCCAGCCGGGCCGGGTCGAACTGGTCGCCGGAGCCGATCGCGCCGTCGCCGTGGATCCACACCATGACGGGCCTGCGCTGTTGGGGTGAGGCGGTCGCCGGGGTGGTGACGTTGAGGAACAGGCAGTCCTCGTCGGTGCCGGACAAGTCGGCGATCGCGTTCTTGAGCTGCGGGCACGGGCTGCCGGGTTCGGTGGCGTCGCGTTCGCCGGTCCACGGTTGCGCGGACCGCGGTGGCGCCCAACGAAGTGCGCCGACCGGTGGAGCGGCGTACGGGATGCCCTGGAACACGCGGCGGTCGGGGTGGACCGTGCCGCGGACATCGCCGATGTCGGTGTGGACGACTGGTCCCGGTGTGGTCACTTGCGGGTCACATCCTTGCTGCAGGCAACTAGTGCCGTGCCGATGGTCAGGGCGAGCGCGATCGCGCGAAGGCGCAGCTCAGCCCTTGCTGGTGGTGAGGTCGACGAGCCGGGCGAACTCCCGCGCGGCCGCGTCCAGATCGAGACCCGGTTCGAGTTCGAGCTGGCGGATGATGCCGTCCCGGACGGACAGGACGAACACGGCGACGAGGTGTGCGTCGAACTCCCCGAACGCGCCGCTGGCCTGGCCACGACGCAGTACGTCGGCCAACTGGGACTGATCGGACAGCGCGAGCGCGGCGGACGCGACGTCCTGCTTGATCCGCAGCAGGGCTGCCGCGTGCGCCCGGTGGGTGCGCAGGAACGCGATGTTCGCCGCGACGAAGGCGTGCAGGACCTCGGCCGGCGCGTCGACGCCGTCGGTGCGCTCGAGCACGAACGCGCCGAAGGTCTCGAGGATCTGCCGGCCTACCTCCTCGATCAGGTCCTGCCGGTTCGCGAAATGGTAGGAGATCAGGCCCGTACTGCTCAGCCCGGCCCGGTCGGCGATCACCTTGAAGCTCGCCTGCGCCCCACTGTCCGCGATCACCTCGATCGCGGCCGCGACGATCTGCGCCCGACGGGCCTCCTCCGTCAGCGTCCGTTTTGTTCGCATAAGCAAAGATTAGCTCATCCGAGCAAACGGTTCAGACAGGGTCCTTCCGGGTCGTCTCGTGGCGGACCCGGCCGGCGGCGCAGAGGCCCAGTAGGGCGAGGACGGCGCCGGCGGTGATGATGGCGCCGAAGACCCAGGGCTGCGGGTCGGCGGAGTTCAGGGCGAGCAGGGTGCCGCTGGCGGCCAGGCCGGTCGCGATGCTCATCGTGCTGGCCATCTGGGCGGCGCTGCTGTTGCGGCCGGAGTTGTTCTCATCCGACAGGTCCAAGGTGAGCACCGACAGGCTCGACGTACTCAGGCCCATCCCGATCCCGGCCGCCGTCCAGCCGACCAGGCCGATCCAGGGTGTCGCGTCGGTCCAGGCCAGCAGAGACGTGATCAGCAGTCCGGCCGTCATGAACGCGAGGCCGGCCCGCAGGACGTTCACCCGCTGGATGCCGTGGTCCCTGCCCTGCAGCCATGATCCGAGCGCCCAACTGACTCCAGTGATCGACAGCGTCACACCGGCGCGCGACGGGCTGAAGTCGTGCTGCAAGGTGAGCAGCAGCGGCAGATACGCGCCGACTCCGGCGAACGCCGCCCCACCGAGTCCGCGGACCGCGACCACTGCCGGGAAGCCTCGCCGTACGACGAACGTCCCCTTCGGCATCACGCGTACGGCAGCCAGCCCAAGCACCACCAGCGCCACCGGGATCGCGATCCCGCAGATCACTGGATGCGCCTCCAAGTGGTCACCGGCCAGCGTCATCGAGAACAGTGCGCCCGACGCGGCGAGCGCCCACGGGAGGGCGGCCCGCCAAGCCTCCAACTCGGCCGCATCCTCGGCACTGCGCTCCGGCGCTGGCGTCCGGAGCGACTGGCGCATGGCAGGACCAAGCAGCATCCAACTCGGCACCAGCAGTACGACGGCCCCCAGGAATACCCACCGCCACCCGAACTGCTCGGTCACCAGACCGGTCAGCAGCGGGCCGACCACCGACGGCAGGATCCACATCGCGGCGAACAGCGCGAACATCTTCGGCCGGAGTACGGCGGGCAGCGCGCGGGCGACCAGCACCATCAGCGAGACATCCAGCAGTCCCTCGGCGAAGCCGCTGAGCAGGCGTCCGGCGACGATCATCGGCATTCCCACCGCGGTCCCGACGAGCAACTGCGCAAGCGTGAAGGCGATCGCACCGGTGCGCAGCGTCGGGATCGGCCCACGCCGGTCGGACCACAGCCCGGCGACGGCGAGCGAGATCAGGTAGCTCGCGTTCGGGGCGGCGTTCGCCAGTCCGAAGCTGCCGAGTGCGTTGAACTCCCGGACCATCGTGGGCAACGCCGTACCGACCGCGCGGTTCTCGAACGCGCCGAGGGTGACGAGTCCGATCACGCCCAGCACGAGCGGCAGGTGCCGCCCGCTGAACAGGCGCTCACGAGTCACGGGGTCACTGCCGGTGGAGGCGGTCGCAGTCATGACCGCAATGGTTAAGGGTCAAGTGCACTTGAGGTCAAGCGGATTCAGGTACGGCGGCCGTCCGGGAGCCGGAAGACCAGCACGAGGACGCGCAGTACGAGCACCGCGCAGATCACCAGCAGGTTGTAGCCGAACAGCTGGAACAGGCTCATCGACGTGGTCACCTGCGGCCCGCCCGGCGTACCCAGCAGCAGCACAGCCATCAGGCCCGCCGTGGCGCCGAGGATCGCGAGCAGGGTCTGATGCAGCAGGCCGGTGATATGCCTCCGGTCCCGATCATCGGCCAGCAACCGCACGTTGAGCCCCAGCCGGCCGCTCTCCGCCGCGGCCGCGATCCGGTCGATCCGCCGAGGCAGCCGGCGCAACATCGGCAGCAACGTGGCGAGCTCCTCGGTCGCCGTACGACGCAATGCCTCTGGCGCAAGGCGATCGGTGACATGGGCCGCGGCGAACTGGCGGGACGCCGCGACCAGATCGAAGCCGGGGGAGATCCGCGAGATCGTGCCCTCGATCGTCGCCAGCGCCCGGAACACCGCGGCCACCTCCGGCGGCACACCGAGCTCGTGCGTGGTGATGATCTTGAACAGGTCGTTGAACATGGCCGGTCCGAGCGACACCCCGGCGGCGAGGTGGCGAGTCATGAACTGGCCGACGGCGCGCTCGAGGCTGCGCTCGTCGATCACGTCCGGGCGGTAGACGATCTCGAGCAGTGCGTCGGTCGCGGCGACCGGGTCACCGTGGTCGATCGCGAGCAGGAACCGCTGCAGCGCCTCGCGGGTCGCCGGATCCAGCCTGCCGACCGAGCCGAGGTCGAGCATGCCGATCCGGCCGTCGGTCAGGAGCAGGAAGTTGCCCGGGTGCGGGTCGGCGTGGAAGACCCCGTCGATCGCGACCTGGCCGAGCAGGCAGTCGAACAGCACCCGGCCCAGCCGGGCCGCGTCCAGGCCGCGCTCGGCGATCGCCGTCGCGGCGCCGCCCAGCCCGATGCCGTCCAGCCGCTGCATGGTCAGGACCCGATGGGTCGACTGCTGCGGGTAGAGCTCGGGGACGACGAGTTCGTTGGTCGAGGCAACTGATTGGCCGGCGGCGACGGCGGTCATGTTGCCGGCCTCGACGGTGAAGTCGAGCTCCTCGCGCATCGCCTCGGCGAATCCGTCGGCGAGGACGCGGACGCCCATCGACCGGCCCCAGTCGGTGTTCCGCTCGAGCAGCCGGGCCAGCCGGCGGACGATGTCGAGGTCCCGCTCGACGATCGAGGCGATGCCTGGGCGCTGGACCTTGACGACCACACTGGGACTGTCGGGGGTGCGCAGCCGGGCGGTGTGGACCTGGGCGACCGACGCGGCCGCCAGTGGTTTGGTGTCGAAGTCGGCGTACACCTGATGAGGTGGGGCGCCGAGCTCTTCGGTGATGACCTGCTCGATCTGTGGCCAGGGCGTGGGGGACGCCTGGTCCTGCAGACGACTCAACTCGGTGGCGACCGACGGCGGGATGACGTCGCTGCGAGTGGACAGCACCTGGCCGAGCTTGACGAAGGTGACGCCGGCCTCGTCGAGCGCGAGTCGCAGCGATCGGGCCAGCTCAGCTTGGCCGGCGGCGTTCTCCCGGCCGGGGCGGCGCCGGCCACGCAGGTACGGTCCGAGGCCATGCCGGACCGCAATCCGGAGGATCTGCAGGTAGCGCCGGGTCCGGGCGACCCGGCCGGCCAGATCACGCCGCAGATCCCGGGCCCGGGGCAACGACCCGGTCGGCACCAGAGCCTCGGACAACACCAGGAAGACCAGGCCGCTGAGGACGGAGCAGACCGCGGTGAGGGCGAGGAAGGACATCGCTGCGCCGGTCGAGATGTCGACGGGCGGCGGGCCGGCGAGCGCGTTCATCAGCGGGCTGAAGACGGCGAGCGTGAGCGCGGCGCCGATCACCATCCGCACCAGCCCGAACCGCACCCCGAGCAGCCGCTGCGACACCGGCACGAAGATCGCCATGAAGATGCCGATGCTGATCAGGCCGAAGATCACCACGTCCATGCCAGGCACCCTAGGGGCTCAACAGGCCCACCCAACTCCCCCACACGAGCGACCGTCGCCCTGACCGGCCCCCCATCCGGTGGGCTGACCTCCCCGGTGGTGGGTTGGCCATCGCGATTCCGGGGGGCCAACCCACCGTCTCCTGGGTCAGCCAGGCAGACGGGGTGGGGACAAGACGAGAGCCCCCGGCTGGTGGGCCGGGGGCTCTCGGGGGATTGTCAGGCCGGGCGGCGGCGGATTTTGTTGCCGAGCCAGACGATCGGGTCGTACTTGCGGTCGGCGACGCGCTCCTTCATCGGGATCAGCGCGTTGTCGGTGATCTTGATGTGCTCGGGGCACACCTCGGTGCAGCACTTGGTGATGTTGCAGAAGCCCAGGCCGTGCTGCTCCTGGGCCGCGTGCTGCCGGTCGGCGGCGTCGAGCGGGTGCATGTCCAGTTCGGCGATCCGCATCAGGAACCGCGGCCCGGAGAAGCTCTCCTTGTTCTCCTCGTGGTCGCGGATCACGTGACAGGTGTCCTGGCACAGGAAGCACTCGATGCACTTGCGGAACTCCTGCGAGCGCTCCACATCGACCTGCTGCATCCGGTAGTCGCCCGGCTTCACGTCCGCCGGCGGCTTGAAGGCCGGGATCTCCCGGGCCTTCTGGTAGTTGAACGACACGTCCGTGACCAGGTCGCGGATCACCGGGAAGGTGCGCATCGGCGTCACCGTGACGACCTCGTCCTCGGCGAACGTGTTCATCCGGCACATGCACATCAGCTTCGGCATGCCGTTGATCTCGGCGCTGCAGGAGCCGCACTTGCCGGCCTTGCAGTTCCACCGGACCGCCATGTCCGGCGTCTGGGTCGCCTGCAGCCGGTGGATGACGTCGAGGACGACCTCGCCCTCGTTCACCTCGACCTCGTAGTCCTTCAGCTCACCGCCGTCGGAGTCCCCGCGCCAGACGCGGAATTTGCCCTTGTAACTCATCGACGTCCTCGCTTCGCTCCGGGCGCCGACGAGGCACGAGACACCCTGTGCTTTTTGATGCCCTCGCTCCGCTCGGTCATTTGGCCGGCAGCTCCTCATCCGTCAGGTACTTCTTCAGCTCGTCGAGCTCGAACAGTTCGAGCAGGTCCTCGCGCATCGGGATCTGCTGCTCCTCGGTCACGTTCACGCCGCCGTCGGCGTCGAGTGCGCAGACCAGCAGCTTCTTGCGCCACTCGGCGTTCATGCCCGGGTAGTCGTCGCGGGTGTGACCGCCACGCGACTCCTGCCGCCGCAGCGCGGCCTTGGCCACGCACTCGGACACCGTCAGCATGTTGCGCAGGTCGAGCGCCAGGTGCCAGCCGGGGTTGAACTGGCGGTGGCCCTCCACCGTCATCTTCGCGATCCGGCCGCGGAACTCGGCCAGCCGGCCGAGCGCCTGCTCCATCTCCTCTTCCTTGCGGATGATGCCGACCAGGTCGTTCATCGACTGCTGCAGTTCCTGGTGGATCGAGTACGGGTTCTCGCCGCCCTCGAGCTCGAACGGCGCCAGCGCCTCGGTCGCCGCGGCGTCGACGTCCGCCTCGTCGATCTTCGGCCGCTCCTGCAGCGAGTCGACGTACACCGCCGCACCCATGCCCGCGCGCCGCCCGAAGACGAGCAGGTCGGACAGCGAGTTGCCGCCCAGCCGGTTCGACCCGTGCATGCCACCGGCAACCTCACCGGCCGCGAACAGGCCCGGGACCGTCGAGGACGCGGTGTCCGGGTCGACCTCGACGCCACCCATCACGTAGTGACAGGTCGGGCCGACCTCCATCGGCTCCGCGGTGATGTCGACGTCGGCCAGCTCCTTGAACTGGTGGTGCATCGACGGCAGCCGGCGAGTGATCTCCTCGGCCGGGAGCCGCGACGACACGTCCAGGAAGACACCGCCGTGCGGCGTACCGCGGCCCTCCTTGACCTCGGAGTTGATCGCCCGGGCGACCTCGTCGCGGGGCAGCAACTCCGGTGGCCGCCGGTTGTTGTCCGGGTCCTTGTACCAGCGGTCCGCCTCGTCCTCGGTCTCCGCGTACTGCGCCCGGAACACGTCCGGCACGTACTCGAACATGAACCGCTTGCCCTCGGAGTTCTTCAGTACGCCGCCGTCACCGCGGACCGACTCCGTGACCAGGATCCCCTTCACCGACGGCGGCCAGACCATGCCGGTCGGGTGGAACTGGATGAACTCCATGTTGATCAACGTCGCGCCGGCGCGCATCGCCAGCGCGTGCCCGTCACCGGTGTACTCCCAGGAGTTCGAGGTGACCTTGAAGGACTTGCCGACACCGCCGGTCGCCAGCACCACCGCGGGCGTGTCGAACAGGATGAACCGGCCCGACTCGCGCCAGTAGCCGAAGGCACCGGAGATCGCGTCGCCGTCCTTCAGCAACTCGGTCACGGTGCACTCGGCGTACACCTTGAGGTTGGCCTCGTAGTCGCCGGTGGCCTCGAAGTCTTCCTGCTGCAGCGAGACGATCTTCTGCTGCAGGGTGCGGATCAGCTCCAGACCGGTGCGGTCGCCGACGTGCGCGAGCCGCGGGTAGGTGTGGCCGCCGAAGTTGCGCTGGCTGATCCGGCCGTCCGGCGTGCGGTCGAACAGCGCGCCGTACGTCTCCAGTTCCCAGACCCGGTCGGGGGCTTCCTGCGCGTGCAGTTCGGCCATCCGCCAATTGTTCAGGAACTTGCCGCCACGCATCGTGTCGCGGTAGTGGACCTGCCAGTTGTCGTTGGAGTTCGCGTTGCCCATCGCCGCCGCGCAGCCGCCCTCGGCCATCACGGTGTGCGCCTTGCCGAACAGCGACTTGCACACGATCGCGGTGCGCTTGCCCTGCTCGCGGGCCTCGATCGCCGCCCGCAGGCCGGCGCCGCCGGCCCCGATCACGACGACGTCGTAGGTGTGTCGTTCCAGCTCAGTCATGAGAAGTCAGAGATCCCGTAGGTCAGTTGATGAAGCGCAGATCGGAGAACCAGCCGGCCGACAACGCCATGATGTAGGCGTCGGTGAAGATCACGGTGAACAGCGACGTCATCGCGAACGTGCCGTGCCTGGGGTTCAGCTTGGACACGAAGGTCCAGTACCGGTAGCGCAGCGGGTGCTTGGAGAAGTTCTTCAGCCGGCCGCCGACGATGTGCCGGCAGGCGTGGCACGACAGCGTGTACAGCCACAGCGCGACCAGGTTGATCCAGATGATCAGCGTGCCGAGGCCGATGCCGAAGCCGCCGTCCTTGCCGTGGAAGGCCTGGATGCCGTCGTAGATGTTCAGCAGACCGAAGACCAGTGCGCCGTAGAAGAAGTAGCGGTGCAGGTTCAGCGTCACCAGCGGGAACTTGCTCTCACCGGTGTAGCTCTTGTGCGGCTCCGGGACCGCGCACGCGGCCGGTGCGAAGAACAGCGACCGGTAGCCCGCCTTGCGGTAGTAGTAACAGGTGCCGCGGAAGCCGGCCAGGATCACGAACGTGATCAGGCTGAACGGCAGGAAGCGCGGGAAGTTGCCGAACCAGGTGCCGAGGTGGCTGGAGCCTTCGACGCAACTGCTGGTCACGCACGGCGAATACAGCGGCGTGAGGTAGTGGTAGGCGTCGACCCAGTACCACTTGTTCATGAAGATCCGGACCGTCGCGTAGATCACGAAGAAGGCCAGGACCACGCCGATGCGCAGCGGTGCCAGCCACCAGCGGTCTGTTCTTGCGGTCTTGAGCCCGATCTGTGCGCGACCGGGGCTGTCTACTCCCGTCGCCGCCATCAGAATCGTCCTCGCTTCGCTGCGGGCGATTCTGCTGGCGAATTGCCGCTCTGCTTATTGGTTTCCTCGCTGCGCTCGGTCACGGGGCGTGCCTGTCGGGCGCGCCGAAGCCTTCGTGCTCCGCGTCTGTCCACATGGACGCGTCATACTCCACGTCGGGAATCTCCTCGAGTTCCTCCGGAACGGGTCCGGGTCTGTGACGGGGGTCGGGAGGGCCGAGCTCAGCCAAGTCGTCGTTCAGCCGGGCCACATCCGACACCAACCGGCGGATGCCGAGAGTGTCACCGTACTCCTGACTGAGTTTGCCGACGGACGTGTGTAGTGCCTCGAGCGCGCGGACGACTGCGGCAACGCCGCTGTTGCCTTCACCCATGCCGACTCCAGTAGTTGTCTTGTGGCTGTCAGTATGGGCACACTTTGCCTCTGCGGAGCGCTCAACGGAAGACTCCTCGGTACGGCGTGTTTCCGGTTAGGGTTACCTCAGTTGCCGACCGCCGTCGGGTGGAGTAATGGAGCGAATCCGGCCTTCAGTACAACGAGATTCGCCGGTGGGGTGAGCACCTCGACCTCACGCAGTCCTGGCGGCCGGCGGGCCTCGCCGTACCCGTCCCAGGACCAGGGCAGCACCTGGTGGCCGAGCACGAGCGCCGGGCGGCCGTCGTACCGGATCATCGCTCCGTCAGGGAGTTCGCCGAGGTCCTGGACGGTCGTGCGTTGTCGTCGGGTGCGTGGTTCGACGCGTTCGAGATGCAGTTGAGCGTCCATCGCCGCGGCGCGCGGGCGCTCGTCGAGACCTCGGCCGGCCGCCCAGGCGCCGGCGTACAGCAGAAAGTCCCTGCGGCGGCAGTAATGACACGGGCGATGGCCGGCCGCCAGTGCGACCGCCTCGTCGAAGAAGAACAGTGCGGTCCAGCGCCCCGGCGGCATCGGATCGCGCCGAACCCCTTTCCAGTCAAGGACGCAGCAGATCCAGGCCTTGGAGCGCCAGCGCGTCGTCCCCAGGCGGCGGTCGGGGCTGTGCAGCGTGCCGCGGTTGCCCATCAGCAGGCCGCGGCCGGCGTCGGCAACGATCTCCTGGGTCGGCAAAACCCTGTTCTGCAACGGCATGCAGGTCATCCTGCCGGAGGCCGGGGACAGTTTTCCTTGTATATCTGGCAGAGTCGCCCCGTGCAGATCGTGGTTGGAGTCGCCGTCGTCAAACGCGGCCGGGTGCTGGCGGCGTACCGGCCCGATCCCGACGGTGGCTGGGAGTTCCCCGGCGGCAAGGTCGAGCCGGGGGAGACCGAGGAGCAGGCGGCGGTTCGGGAGATCCGTGAGGAGCTCGACCTGGAGATCAAGGTCGGCGAGTCGCTCGGTCCGGCGGTGGACATCTCCGAGCGGTACCGGCTGCACGTCTACCGAGCGTCGATCGTTGCCGGCGACCCCGTACTGCGGGAGCACGCCGAGCTCCGGTGGTTCGCCCCGGCCGAACTGGACGAGGCGGACTGGCTGATCCCGGACCGGCCCTTCGTCCGGCGGCTCCGCGAACTGCTCTGAGTGGCAGACATCACACCCTCACCCGGCCTGCTCGGGCCTTCCTGACGCGACGGTCGCGGTTTGTATGGGTCAACTGTATGGGTTGTACCTGGTGAGCGGTCTGGACCGGCCGGAGAATCGTGACCGTTACTTACTGGGGAGGAGTACAGGCATGTCGGTGTACCAGGCCGTTCCCGCCCTGCGGCGGGAGGACATCGCGCCGGAGCTCGTCTGCGAGGTGTACGAGCTGGGATCGCGGCGTCGTACCCCCGCGGCGGTGAAGGAGCTGACCAGTCGCCAGGTGGCGATCGGCCGGATGATGTCCACCGGCGCCAAGGACGCGGCGATCGCCCGGGAACTGGGCCTCTCGCTGCGGACCGTCCGGGCCGAGATCAGCGCGCTGATCGCAGGTCTCGGTGCCAGGTCCCGCTTCCAGGCCGGCTGTCTGCTCGTCCGCCGGTTCGGCTGATCCCTTCCCCGGGCTTCGGGTCCGGGGAAGACCGGCGCTGCGGACCCGGCTGACCACCCTTTCAGCCGCTGACCCCCCTGTGTGCAGCGCCGGACCCGTCGCGGCCCGGGTGATGCCCGGGCCTCAACCAGGCGCAGCGCCCGGGCCGCGACCAAGGTCGTCGCCGGGCCGCGACGGTCTCCGACGCGAGCCGGAAAACCTGTCGGCGGGCCGACGTAGGCTTTTCGGCATGAGTGAGCTACCTGACCGCCGGCTGCTGCTGGTGCACGCCCACCCGGACGACGAGACCATCAACAACGGCGTGACGATGGCGCGTTATGTGGCCGAGGGAGCCGCTGTCACGCTGATCACCTGCACGCTCGGTGAAGAGGGTGAGGTGCTCGTCCCGGACCTCGAACACCTGGCCGCCGACCAGACCGATCAGCTCGGTGAGCACCGGATCGGCGAACTCGCCGCCGCGATGGCCGAGCTCGGCGTCACCGACCACCGCTGGCTCGGCAGCGCAGGGAAGTACCGCGACACCGGGATGATCTACAACGACCAAGGCAACGCCGCCGTCCCGCTGGAGACGCGCAAGGACAGCTTCTGGCAGGCCGACCTGCTCGCCGCGGCCGACGACCTGGTCCCGGTCATCCGCGAGGTCCGCCCCCAGGTCCTGGTGACGTACGACGAGTACGGGAACTACGGTCACCCCGACCACATCAAGGCCCATCGCGTCGCGACGTACGCCGCTGCCCTGGCGGCCGCCCCGTCGTACCGGGAGGACCTCGGCGAGGCCTGGGACATCGCGAAGATCTACTGGATCGCGATGGCGGAGTCGCGGATGCGCGAGAGCCTGCGCCGGCTGCGCGAGGCCGGGGACACGACGACGTTCGAGGGCATGGACCCGGACGGTCCGATGGGTCCGCCGATCACGCCGGACCGGCTGATCGACTGCGTGATCGACGGCGACGAGTTCCTGGATCGCAAGATGAACGCGATGAAGGCGCACGCCACTCAGATCGCCGTCGACGGGCCGTTCTTCGCGCTGTCCAACAACAACGGCAACCAGGTCTGGGCGTCGGAGTCGTACCGGCTGGTCAAGGGCACCGCGGCACCCGGCCCGGACGGCCTCGAGCACGACCTGTTCGCGGGGCTGTAGGAAGACGTGTGGGCGTGACCGTTCCCACACGCTCGGTTGAGGCATCAACCTTCCTGCGGGCATAGTCTGCAATGGTGTCCTCGTCGGAGCCCAGTGGGAGCGTCGCGCCCGCCGACTTCCGTGCTGCGCTCGGCCGGTTCGCCTCCGGCATCACGATCATGAGCACGCTCCAGGACGGCGTCGCGCACGCGATGACGGCCAACGCGTTCACGTCCCTGTCGCTCGACCCGCCACTGGTGCTGGTCTGTGTCGACAAGGGTGTCCGGATGCACGCCGCCGTACTGGACTGTGGCTATTGGGCCATCTCGGTGCTGGCCGGGGATCAGCAGCCGATCGCGGACCGGTTCGCCCGCTCCGGCCGGGAGCTGTACAGCCAGTTCGACGGGATCACGACGTCGGCCGGCCCGAAGACCGGTTGCGCGGTGCTGGAGGGGGCTCTGTCCTGGATCGAGTGCCGGACCTGGGCGACGTACGACGGTGGCGACCACACCATCGTGGTTGGCGAGGTTCTGAGCCTCGGTCTGGGTGAGCCGTCCGATCCGAGCGCGCTGATCTACCATGCGAGTCACTACCGGAAGCTGCCCGGAGCCTGAGCGCTACCGCGCATGCCGCGTGGCTACGGGCAAGCCGGGGCATGTCGGGCCACCCCGGGCCAGGGCGGGCCCGCCCCGGCGGCAGAACGGGCCTGATTCGTCCCGTAAGATGTCCCCTCGTGTCCCGAGCGGACGCGGCCTGTACACGGTTTGAGTGGAGGACTCTGTCCGGTGGGGAAGAAGCAGCTAGCGGGGATCATCGCCGCTGCTGGGCTTGGCGTGCTCGTAGTGGGCTACGGCGCGGCGTTCGCGTTCGCGGGAGACAAGATTCCCGGTGACACCACGGTGCTCGGCATCCCGGTCGGCGGGATGTCCGAGGGCGATGCCAAGGCCAAGCTCGAGGCCGGGCTGAAGGACCGCCTGGCCCAGCCGATGCCCCTGAAGGCCGGCCAGTCGAAGTTCGAGGTGAAGCCGGCCGATGCCGGTCTCAGCCTGGACCTGGACGCCACCGTCGACGCCGCGGGTGCGGGCCGCAGCCTGGCACCCGGCCACATCTGGAATGCCCTGACCGGTGGTGACGCGGTCGACCCGGTGGTCACCGCGGACGACGCGAAGCTGAAAGCGGCCGTCGACAAGCTCGCCACCCAGGTGAACCGTCCGGCCACCGAAGGCACCATCACCTTCAAGGAAGCCACGCCGGTCCAGCACGCACCCGCCGAGGGCCTCCAGCTGGACAACGCGAAGGCAGCGGACGCACTCGTCGACGCCTACCCGGCTGGTGACAAGCCCGCCGACCTTCCGGTCAACGTGACCAAGCCGCAGGCCGGCACGGACGCGATGGACAAGGCACTGAAGGACTTCGCCGAACCGGCCATGTCCGGCCCGGTCCGGCTGACCGTCGGCGACAAGTCGGCCGAGCTTCAGCCGAAGGAATTCGGGCCCGCGCTGACGGTGACCGTCAAGGACGGCAACGCCACCCCGGCGCTGAACACGAAGATGCTCGAGCCGCTGTTCCAGCAGCGGTTCAAGACGCTGGAGACGCTGCCCAAGGACGCCACGGTCCAGATCGTCGGGACCACGCCGAAGGTCGTCCCGGCCGTCGACGGCATGGTGGTCGACCGGGCCAAGGTAGGACCCGCGATCCTCGCGGTGCTGCCGAAGCCGCAGGGGGAGCGGCGGGCCGCGGTCGGGCTGACCCACACCAAGGCGAAGGTGACCACCGAGGCTGCTGCCGCGCTCGGGATCAAGGAAGTGATGGGGCAGTTCACCACCACCTTCCCGCACGCGCCGTACCGGAACGTGAACATCGGCACCGCGGCGGCCAAGATCAACGGCACGCTGGTGAAGCCGGGCGACACGTTCAGCCTGAACAAGATCGTCGGCGAGCGGACCAAGGAGAACGGCTTCACCGAGGGCAACATCATCAGCGGCGGGAAGTTCGTGCTCGACCTCGGCGGTGGCGTGTCGCAGTCGGCCACGACCACCTTCAACGCGGCGTTCTTCGCCGGGCTGAAGGATGTCGAGCACAAGGCGCACAGCGTCTACATCAGCCGCTACCCGATCGGCCGGGAAGCGACCGTGGCCTGGCCGGCGGTGGACCTGAAGTTCCTCAACGACTCCGGGCACGGGGTGCTGGTGCAGACGATCTTCAAGGCGTCGACGCCGGGGAGCGCGGGCAGCATCACGGTGAAGATCTGGGGCACCAAGGTCTGGGACATCACCGCGGGCCAGTCGGGGAAGCGGAACCCGCGGGCCCCGAAGGTGGTCTACAACCCCGATCCCAAGTGCCGGCCGCAGGCGCCGACCGCCGGGTTCGACATCACGATCTTCCGGTACTTCGCGAAGAACGGCGTACGGCAGAAGACCGAGTCGTTCACCACGAAGTACAACGCGGCCGACGACATCCGCTGCGGTCCCAAGCCCGGCACGACCCCGCCGCCTCCAGGCACCAGTACGCCGCCAGGCCTGAACAAGCCCAGCGCCACTACCCGCCCACCGAGCTGATCCGGCACGCGGCCCCACTCGGCGCACCACGCCCGTCCCGACGCATTCGAGGGGATATCCGGCTACCACCGACCACCGGCCCATCACCGGTGACCTGCCTGGTGCGACTCGTGGGGCGAGATTGGGGAGTTCAGGTTGCCCAAGCCGGTGTACAGCGCGCCCCGCTCCAGCAGCCACTGAGCCGACTGCGGCGACGATGTGCAGACGGCGTGCAGCTCGACAGGTAGTGCACCGGCGATACGCCGTACGCGCGGGCGTTTCATGCGCAGGCGTACTACTTGCTGCCCGACACCTCCTGTCCAACTGCGCATCCCCGGTCCCGGCGCCTCAGGACGGTCCCACACCACCCACCCGGCGGAGAGCCGGATAACCCCTGGTCTTGCGGGTTCTCTGCTCCGATACGAGCGGAGAACCCGCGTGTCGAGGGGTAATCCCCTCCAAATGAATCGGGGGGAGGCGGCCGCGTTTTGCTGCTGTCAGCCCCGGTGGATCCGGTGGAGTTCGGCGGCGACCTGGTTGAACAGGTCCTCGCCGATGACGGCGCCTTCGCGGCGGACCTGACCGGGGTCGATGCGCAGGACGCGGTCCAGCCGGACCTCGCTGTTGCGGCCTTCCTTGTCCCAGGCGCCGCTGCCGATGTCCATCCAGATCCGGCCCCAGCGCGCCTCGTCGGCGGCGTCGCGGTCGTGGTCCTTGCTGGTCAGGATCAGCGCCAGCAGCCACGGACCGTCCGACCCGACCACCAGCACCGGTCGGTCCTTGCCGCGGTGGTGGTCCTCCTCGAACGGCACCCAGGTCCACACGATCTCGCCCGGGTCCGCCACCCCGTCGTCCGGGTGCGGCGTGTACTCCACGTGCACCGTTCCCTCGAAGTCCCCCGCGTACTCCGGCCGCTCCGCCACGTGATCCGCCATGGCACCCGAGACTAACCCCCTCACATCACACCGGCCTCACACCGTTCCAACCGTGTGGAAAACACCCTGCAAGATACGAAGACGGTCAATCGGGCCGCGATCCTGGCGGTGCTGCTCACCGGGCAGTTCATGGCGAACATCGACACCGCGGTCGCGAACATCGCCGGGCCGTCGATCGGCGCCGATCTGCACGCCTCGGAGGGCGCGGTCGGACTGGTCGTGTCCGGGTACGTCGTCGCGTTCGCGGTCCTGCTGATCACCGGCGCCCGGCTCGGTTCGTCGCTCGGCTACCGGCGTACGTTCCTCCTCGGTCTGCTGGTGTTCACGGCAGCCTCGCTGGCCTGCGGTCTCGCGCCCGAGATCGCCTCCCTCGTCGTCGCCCGTTTCGTCCAGGGCGCCGGCGCCGCGCTGATGGTCCCGCAGGTCCTGAGCGGCATCCAGTTGCACTTCCACGGCCGGGACCGGCTGAAGGCGCTGGGCTACTTCTCGATCGCCTTGTCCGGTGGGGCTGTCCTCGGACAGATCCTCGGCGGCGTACTCATCGCGGCCGACCTGTTCGGCACCGGCTGGCGGCCGATCTTCCTCGTCAACATCCCCATCGGCGTGGCTCTGCTCATCGCCGGGCGCCGCCTCCTCCCCGCTGACCGGACGTCCGATCGCGATCCGCTCGACCTGGTCGGCGTCCTCGCCCTGTCCGCCACGGTCCTGCTCGTGATCGTCCCGCTCCTGCTGGGCTCCGAACGCGGCTGGCCGACCTGGTCGTGGCTGTGCCTCCTGCTGAGCCTCCCCACCCTGGCCTTCTTCGAGTACGGCGAACGCCGGGCAGCCGCACGCGGTGGTCGCCCCCTGATCGCGAGGCAGGTTCTCCGCAACCCGTCCGTCCGGGCCGGCATGCTCGCGCACGCCTGCACAACGGGCACGTACTTCGCTCTGCTCTTCGTCCTCGCCCTCTACCTCCAAGACGGTCTGCACAAGGGGCCGGCGTACTCGGGCTTCGCCATGGTTGTCTGGGTTGCGGCGTTCGGGCTGGCCGGCCCGATCATCCCGCGGTTGCGCAGGGGAGTGCGGTGGATGCCTGTCGTCGGCTGTCTGGTCCTCGCGATCGGCTACGCGTCGGTCCTGGCCTATCTGCAGCTCGGCGGCCGTACCGGACCGCTCTTGTTCGCACTGCTCGGCGTCGGCGGTCTCGGGCTCGGCATCAGCGCCAACACTCTGATCGGCGCAGTCACCTCGAGCATGTCCCCGCAGTACGCCGCTGACCTGTCCGGTGTGGTTGCCACCAACGCACAGCTGTCCGGCGCTCTCGGGGTCGCTCTGGCCGGTTCTACCTACGCAGCACTCGCGTCGAACCCCAGCGCCGCGCTGAGCGTCGTACTGGCCGGATTCATCGTGCTGACGCTGGTGGGGGCGGCTGCGGCTCAGCGCTTGGTCAGATAGCGGTAGCGGTACGCATCCGCATAGCCGAGCCTGCTGTAGGTCGCCATGGCGGCCGTGTTCTCCTCCACGACCTCCAGATAGGTACGGCGGCCTCCCAGTGGCCCGGACCACCTGGCCAGGCCCTGGACGAGCGCCGTACCCAGGCCACGGCGGCGGTACGACGGGTCCACCCGGATGGCATCGATACCGAGCCAGTGCCCCGTCATGGACCCCCGCCCGACGGCGACGGTGCGGTCATCCAGGGTGATCGAGGCGAACCTGGCCTTCGGGGCACCCTCCATGACGGCCGGTGCAGCCTCGGGGACCGGACCGTCGAAGGCGGCGTCGTACCACGCGTCGTTGGGGTGTTCCGCGACCAGTACGTCGTACTGCGGTGAGGCGTTCACGTGGTCCAGGGTGGTGTGCAGGACGAAGGTGTCGGACTGCTCCGGGCGGGCGTCGATCCACCCCTGGGCAAGGAACTCGGCCGCTTCCGGGCTGCCGACGCGGACCAGTGCCAGCGGGGGTAGGCCGCGCTCGTCGTAGAAAGCTTCAGCGTGCTTGAGCGCCTCGGCGACCGGCATGCCGGGGTTTCCGGCCGGGAGCAGCGAATTGCCCCGGCCGGTCCAGCCGGAAGATGCCCGCAGCAACCACTGGCCGACGTACGCCGTCTCGGCCGCGGGCCGGCCCAGAGCGGTGGTCAGGAAGAGCTGCTCGACGTCCACCGGCCGCAGCGGCATCTCCGGGATCCGTTTGGCCGCCGCCACGTCGGCGCTGCCGACCTGGTGCAGGCTGCTGTCCGCGTGCCGCACGACCAGGCCGGAGGGGTCCCATGACTGCAGAACGCCGATCACGTCGGTCAGTCCGCCCGGAATCCGGTGCCGGACGACGACACGGTGGCCGATATCACGGACCGAAAGTCCTATCTGGGGGCCTGACACGATGCGGACTCCTGGCAGAGTGGGCGAAGTACTACCGTGATACTAGATACCTTGCATTGAGCACAGCATCACCGCATCGCAGCACCCCAGATCAGCGCTGCGCTTGCCTGCCATAGGAGGAGTAGCAGTGACCTACGTCATCGCGCAGCCGTGTGTTGACCTGAAGGACCTCGCCTGCGTCGAGGAATGCCCCGTCGACTGCATCTACGAGGGCAACCGGATGCTGTACATCCACCCCGACGAATGCGTCGACTGCGGAGCCTGCGAGCCGGTTTGCCCGGTAGAGGCGATCTACTACGAAGACGACACCCCGGAGCAGTGGAAGGACTACTACACCGCGAACGTCGACTTCTTCAACGACCTCGGTTCCCCCGGCGGCGCGTCCAAGATGGGCAAGATCGACAAGGATCACCCGTTCATCGAGGCGCTTCCCCCGCAGGAGCACGACGAGTAAAAGGCTGAAAAGCAAAGGCGGGGGTGGAGTAGTCGAGGCCCTGGCCCCCGCAGGAGCACGACGAGTAATTCTTTCATTACCTACTGTGGCGAGTACTCCAACGGGTGCTCGCCACACGCTTTGCCTACTGCTCCTGGACGTCTACGTGGACGTGGTCGAGGTGGCGGAGGATGGCTGGGTCGCCGGAGCGTTCAGGCGGGGTGTAGTCGCGCCACCCGCTGTCCGACCGGCCGCCGGCCGTCCAGATCTTGTCGCTGAAGATGACCGTCTTGATCTTCAGCAGGTCAGCCCGCGCCACGAGGTACTGCGCCATCGCCCAGCCCTTGGTCGTGTTCGTCGTCGAGATCGGCCGCACGAACACATCCACCGCCCGGCCGTCGTAGTGCGCCGACCCCTCCATGTGCCCGGACTGCACCCCGCCCGGCGCGTACCCGCCGGTCGACAGCTTCCCGAAGGTCTCGAGCAGATCCGCGCGGACGGCCTCCGCCCGCGGCGTCAGCCCACTGCGGCCGACCACCTCCTGCTTCACCGAGTCGGTGTTCACCGTGCAGGCGAACACGCTCTTCGACTGCCCGGTCAGCGCCGAGGCGAGCACCCGGGCATCCGCCTCGTGATCCGCGTAGGCGTTCGGGAACGCGCTGCGCTGGACCCGGTCGGCCGCCACCGTCACCGCCAGCGTCTGGTAGTTCTTCACCTTCACCAGCGCGTCGTAGAACTTCCCGGCCGCGTAGTGCGGGTCCCGCACCTGCTTCGCCGTACCCCAGCCCATGGACGGCCGCTGCTGGAAGAGCCCCAGCGAGTCCCGGTCCCCATGCGCCAGATTCCGCAGGCCGGACTCCTGGTACGCCGTTGCCAGCGCGATCGTCGCCGCCCGAGCCGGCAGTCCACGCCGTACGGCGACCCCCGCGATGATCGCCGCCGACTCAGCCTGCTCCAGGTCCAACTCGACGGTGGTCCCGTTGACCGTGGCCGTGCACTGCTCCTTGGGCGGCAGCAACGGCCCGATCCCCTTGTCCCCGACCCACCGAACCGTCAGCCCAATAGCCAGCGCAAACACACCGACAGCGCCCATCGCCACCAGGGCACCACGCTTCATCGGCATACCGCTCCCAACGTGTGGGGGCGGGGGTCGGGTTCCGCGGTGTCGGTCACGATGTGGTTGACGTGCGGGGCGTGCGGTTGGTTGGCGTTCCGCACGCTTTGGTACTCAGCCGTCACGCGTTGGCGTGCAGGGCTTCGTTGAGCGTGATGCCCTCACCCTGGCGCGGCCGCGCCTCGACGGCACCGGTGACCGAGTTGCGGAGGTACAGCAGCCCCGGCTGCC
The DNA here is from genome assembly GCF_004331465.1 of Kribbella pittospori. Lineage (GTDB taxonomy): Bacteria > Actinomycetota > Actinomycetes > Propionibacteriales > Kribbellaceae > Kribbella > Kribbella pittospori. The sequence continues at coordinate 407,592 of NZ_SJKB01000006.1, read as the reverse complement.
CAGACAGGTCGCGCGCCTTCACCACGCTGCCGTCGGGGAGGGCGACCTTGGTGCCGGCGGTCACGTACAGCCCCGCCTCGACCACGCAGTCGTCGCCGAGCGAGATACCGGTGCCGCCGTTCGCGCCCAGCAGGCAGCGTTTGCCGATCGACACCACTTGGGTGCCACCGCCGGACAGGGTGCCCATGATCGACGCGCCGGCTCCGATGTCGCTGCCGTCGTCGACCACCACACCGGCCACGATCCGGCCCTCGACCATCGACGTACCGAGCGTGCCGGCGTTGAAGTTCACGAAGCCCTCGTGCATCACGGTGGTCCCGGAGGCCAGGTGCGCACCCAGCCGGACCCGGTCGGCGTCGCCGATCCGGACACCACTCGGTACGACGTAGTCCGTCATCCGCGGGAACTTGTCGACACTCGCCACACTCAGGTGCTGACCGGCCGCGCGGGCCCGCAGCCGCACCTGCTCGATGTCCTCGACCGGGACCGGGCCGAGCGACGTCCACGCGTTGTTCGGCAGCGCGGCGAAAATGCCGTCCAGGTTGAGGCCGTGCGGGCGGACCAGCCGGTGCGACAGCAGGTGCAGCCGCAGGTACGCGTCCGCGGTGCCCGCCGGCGCCTGGTCCAGGGTGATTTCGGCCGACACGACCTCACGCCGTACCTGCCGGATCTCGTCGTTGCCCTCGGCAGCGATCAGCTCGGCCGGCGCCTTGGCGTCGTCGGGCCGTGAGCCGAGCTCGGGCGCCGGGTACCAGACGTCGAGGGCGGTCCCGTCGGCGGAAACGGTGGCGAGGCCGAAGCCCCAGGCGTGCGTGGCGTTCTCGGTCATGCCCACAAGCCTGCCAGACGGCCCGCGCCGCTCTGGAGGGCGGTGCACCGGTGGCTGTGATCACATGGACGGATGCAGACAGCATCCTCGCTGACCTTCGACACCGATCTCGGCTCCGACGTCGACGACGTCCTCGCGCTGGCGACGATCCTCGGCTCGCCCGAACTCGATCTCAGCGCCATCACCACCGTGTACGGCGACACGCTCGTGCGGGCTCGGATGGCCGCACGGGTGGCCACGGTCGCGGGGCGCTCGATCGACCCGATCGTGCCTGGCCGCACCGAGACCCGCTCCGGCCGGCCAGTCTGGTGGGCCGGCCACGAAGGCGCGCTCCTTCCGGACCTGGACCGCGAGACCGTGGCGACCGACAGCGATCCGATCGGAGTGCTTGCCGCCTCGCCGACGGTTGTCGCGGTCGGCCCGCTGACCAACGTGGCGGAGGCCGTTGAGCGGCCCGGACATCAGATCGAGCAGTTGTGCGTGATGGGCGGCGACTTCTTGTCCGCCGATCCCGAGCACAACATCAAGTGCGACGTCGATGCGGCCGCGGTCGTGTTCGGCAGCGGGGTGCCGGCGACGGTCATCGGGATCGACCAGACGTCGCGACTGCGGCTGGGTGGCGCTGTCGTCGCCGAGCTCGAGGCCGCCGGATCGCTCGGGCAGCTGCTTGGTGCGGAGATGCGGCAGTTCTGGAGTTTCTCCGCGTCGGACTCCAACGTCCCACACGACCCGGCCGCGGTACTGATGCTGACCGATCCGGACCTGTTCACCTTCGCCACTGGCCGGATCGAGGTCGACGGGGACGGCATCACTCCGTTCACGCCAGGCGACGGGCCGCACCGGATCGTCGCCGATCTCGACGCCGAGGCGGTCGCCCAGCGGATCGTGGACCGCATCCTCGTCGCTTGCGCGGGCAGCCCAACCCAAGTGATAAATGGCGGCGGTCGATCGAGCGGCCGTGATCTACTGGCGTGATGCTTCCGGCGTGGCTCTCGCAGATTGACGGACCGGTACTGCGGGCTACGGAGGCTCCCTCGGTCGGGGCGTTGTACGGCGAGTTGCTGCGGCAGTGGGGATCGTCGGAGGTCTGGCGGCTGTCGTACGGGCTGCGCAGCGTCATCGTGAAGCGGGGGACGGACAGTCAGTCCGGCGAGGGAACGGCATACGAGCGGTTCGTCATCCCGTTGGGGTTGCCGGCGCCGGAGCTGATCCACGCCGAGGACGGTATGCTCGTGCTCGCGGACGTCGGCCGGGTGACGCTGGAGCAGGAGCCGTCGGCTGAGGGGTTTCTGGCTGCGGCCGAGTTGCTGGCCGAGATTCGCTCGCGGGCCGTGTCAGGGCCTAGTGGATTCCCGCCGGAGCGCGTCAAGGAGCTGGCCGACCGCATCGACCGGATCTCGTTCGACGTCGGGCCGCTGACCGAGGCACTCGCTGCGCTGCACCGGGATGCGCCGTTGGGCGTCGTCCACGGTGACTTCGTGCCGAAGAACCTTGTCACCGATGGGACCCGGTGGACCGTGGTCGACTGGCCGCTGACGTACGTCGCGCCGCACCTCAGCGACCTGTACACCCTGGTCCGCGACGCGACCGCACTCGGCCACGACCGCGGACCGATCGTCGCCCACTACGTCGAGATCGCCGGCGCGGATCCGTTCCTGGTCGATCGCCAACTGCTCGCCGGCGGCGCCTGCTTCTGCCTGCTCGCACTCGAGTTCGTCGTCACCGAGGGCCAGCGCACGATCCCGGATTCCGGCTCCTGGATCGACCCGCTCCTGGCCGAGCTCGAGGACCTCCTGGACCAGCTGTCGTGAGGTTGCTCGTCCTCGGCGGCACGAAGAACCTCGGCCGCCACGTAGTCGAGGCAGCCCTGCGCGACCATCACGATGTGACGCTGTTCAACCGAGGTCTCACCAACCCCGAGCTGTTTCCTGAGGTACGACGGTTGGTCGGTGAGCGAGCCGCGCCGGGCGTGCTGGCGACGGGGGAGTGGGACGGCGTCATCGACATGTCCGGCTTCCTGGTTCCGCAGGTCCAGCTGAGTGCGGAGTTGCTCCGGGATCGCGTTGGCCACTACACCTACATGTCGTCGATCGCCGTCTACGCCAGCAAAGTGACGCCGGGCATGGACGAGTCGGCTCCGCTGCTGGAATGGCCGGACGGTGCGCCCGAGGACGAGTTCACGATGGACATCTACGGGCCGTCGAAGGTGCGCTGCGAGTCGTTGCTGTCGGCCACATTCGGCGAGCGGACCGCGGCAGTTCGGTCAGGTTTCGTGGTCGGTCCGTACAACCCGGACTTCGGCAACTGGGGCTCCGCGCTCGCCCATGGAACCCGGATGGAGTGTGCCGCCCGACCCTCGCAACCGGTCCAGTACGTCGACGCCCGGGATCTTGCTGACTTCCTGCTCCGGCTCACGACCGAGCGCGTGAGCGGCCCGTTCAACGCGGTTGGGCCGACCCGAACGATGACGGAGATGGCCGACGCCTGGCGTTCCGTCGTACCCGATGCTGCTCCGGTGGACTGGTCACCGGCGGTGGATCGCTTTCATCTGCCGCACGACGGGAGCAACGACGGAACGTTCCGGCTCGACAACCGGCGGGCGTTGGCGGCGGGTCTTCGGCTGCGGGCGGACGAGGAGATCGCGCGCGACTACGTCGCCTGGGTCCAGGATGGGAACGTCCCGCCGCCACCGCCGCACTGATCCGTAGCATTGCCTCCCGTGATCATCGAGACAGGTGGAGGGCCGGTCGGCCCGACCAGCCCGAGCGGCGCCGGCTTCAGCAGTGTCGACGCGACCCGCTACTCCGGTACGACGGGAGGCCGTCAGGAAGCGGTGCTTCAGGCGGTGGGTGGACTGCTGCAGGTTGGCGACCGGCTGCGGTACAAGATCTACCCCGAGCTCGACGACCGGCTCAGCTACTCGGCGACGTATGCCGCGGTGGACCTGGTCTTCACCGACGGCTCGCGTCTGTCCGGTCTCGGCGTCACGGACCAGTACGGGATGCCCTTCGACGCATCCGGCCAGGGCGCGGCCAAGATCCTCTACGCGAACCAGTGGAACGACGTACAGGTCGACCTCTCGCCGGCGGCCGGGAAGACCGTCGACCAAGTGCTGCTCGTGGTCGACGCCCCGTCAGGGCCTTTCGAGGGCTGGGTCGACGATGTCGAGATCGGGCCGGCGCCGACCCGCCTGGACGGCACGGACCTGGTCGCGTACGTCGACACCCGGCGCGGCACGAACGCCAGCCACGACTTCTCCCGCGGCAACACGCTGCCGATCACGGCCTGGCCGAACGGCTTCAACTTCCTCACGCCGGTGACCGACGCCTCGACCCATCGCTGGCCGTACGAGTACCACCGCGCGAACAACGCCGACAACCGGCCGGAGCTGCAGGGCCTGTCGTTCTCACACCAGCCGAGCCCGTGGATGGGCGACCGGGACCAGCTGACGATCATGCCGGTGGCCATGGCCGAGCCGCTCGGCGATCCGGCTGCACGTGCCGCCGCGTTCAGCCACGACGACGAGATCGCGCGGCCGGACCTGTACTCGGTCCGGCTCGCAAACGGCGTACTGGCCGAGCTGGCGCCGACCGATCACGGGGCGATCTTCCGGTTCGAGTTCCCGGGCGACGCGGCCGGCCGGCATCTGGTGTTCGACACGATCGACGAGAACGGCGCCTTCAGCTTCGACGGGACCGCGCTGACAGGCTGGGTCGAGAACGGTTCGGAGTTCGGCCGGACGCGGATGTACTGCTACGGGGTCTTCTCGGTTGCTCCTGCCGGTTTCGGACCAGCTGTCGGCGGCCGGGACAACGCTCGCGCCGCTTCCTTCGCCGCGGTCGACGAGGTCACGTTGCGGATCGCGACGTCGTTCATCGGCGTCGACCAGGCGCGTCACAACCTGTCGCTCGAGCTCGAGGGCCGGTCCTTCGAGGACATCCAGCAGGCCGCTCGTGAGGCCTGGAATGAGCGCCTCACGGTCATCCGGCCCGAGGGGGCGACCGAGCCGCAGTTGCGCACGGTCTACGGCAATCTCTACCGGCTCAACCTCTATCCGAACAGCCAGTTCGAGAACGCCGGCACTGTTGACGAACCGGACTACCGCTACGCCAGCCCGGTCACCGCGCCCGAGGCCGATCGTGCGGTGGTGAAGTCCGGGAAGATGTACGTCAACAGTGGTTTCTGGGACACGTACCGGACCGCGTGGCCGGCGTACGCGTTCCTCTACCCGTGGCTGGCGGCGGAGTTCGTCGACGGGTTCGTGCAGCAGTACCGCGACGGTGGCTGGATCGCGCGCTGGTCGTCGCCGGGTTACGCGGATTGCATGACCGGCACGAGCTCCGATGTGTCGTTCGCGGATGCCTATCTGAAGGGCGTCGGGCTGCCGGACCCGTTGGCGACGTACGACGCCGGTCTCCGCAACGCCACCGTCGGGCCGGAGGCGACCGAGGTCGGGCGGAAGGGCGTGGGGACCGGGTTCTTCACCGGGTACGTGAGCACCGACACCGAGGAGAGCGTGTCCTGGTCGCTCGAGGCGTACCTGAACGACTTCGGCCTCGCCGAGATGGCCGCCCGCCTAGCCGACGATCCCACGGTTCCTACGGCGCGTCGCGCTCAGCTCGCGGAGGAAGCGGAGTACCTGCGCCGGCGATCGCTGAACTACGTGCTGCTCTTCGACGACGCCGTCAACTTCTTCCAGGGTCGCCGCCCCGACGGTACGTTCGCGAAGACGCCTGACGAGTTCGACCCGTGCGAGTGGGGCGGTGACTTCACCGAGACCGACGGCTGGAACTTCGCCTTCCACGTCGCCCACGACCCCCGCGGCCTCGCCAACCTGTACGGCGGTCCGCGCGGCTTGGAGGCGAAGCTCGACGAGTTCTTCGCGACCCCGGAACTCGCGGTGAAGAAGGGCACCTACTCGATCGTCATCCACGAGATGCTCGAGGCCCAAGCAGTCCGGATGGGTCAGTTCGGCTTCAGCAACCAGCCGGCCCACCACATCGCCTGGATGTACAACTACGCCGGCGCACCCCACAAGACGCAGGCCATCGTCCGCGAGGTCCTCGACCGGCTGTACGTCGGCGAACAGATCGGCCAGGGCTACCCCGGCGACGAGGACAACGGCGAGATGTCCGCCTGGTACCTGTTCGCTGCCCTAGGCATCTATCCGCTCCGCGTCGGCGCCCCCGAATACGCGATCGGCTCCCCGCTCTTCACGCGCACCGTCGTCACCCCACTCGGCGGCAAGCCGATCACCATCACGGCGTCCAACGTCCAACACCCTTATGTCCAAGACCTCCTGATCGACGGCAAACAGTTGCCCACCGCATCAATCACCGACGCCGCCCTCCGCGCCGCCCACCAGATCGACTTCGTCCTTGGCCCCGAACCCTCCGACTGGGCGACCCTGGCCACCCCACCCTCCATGACCCAGGACGACGCCATCCCCACCCCACTCGTCGACCTGATCCCGCACGACCCCGGCAACCCCCTCTTCGACAACACCTCCACCACCGAGGTCACCTTCGACACTCCCACCCCCACTATCGAGTGGTCCCTCCCCGCCCCCGCCACCCCGACCTTCTACACCCTCACCTCAGGCACCGGCGGCACCCCCACCGCCTGGCACCTGGAAGCCTCCACCGACAACACCACCTGGACCCGCCTGGACACCCGAACCAGCCAATCCTTCCCCTGGCCCCACCAGACCCGCCCCTTCAAAATCCCCACCCCAGCACCCTTCCAGCACTACCGTCTAACCATCACCACCGCCACCAGCGACCTAACCCTCAGCTAGGTCGAACTCCTCCACTAACACCTCCACAAAAGGACACCGCTGACTATTCAGCCGCCTCCGGCGGCGCACGCGACTGTGGACCCGTGCAGGTGTGGTTGCCGTCGTCAGCTGTGGTGGGTGGTCCGGCGTGGAGTGGACACCGCTTCGCGGCTGACTATCAGCCACCTCCGGCGGCGTGCGCGACTGTGGACCCGTGCGGGTGTGGTCGCCGTCGTCAGCTGTGGTGGGTGGCCTGGCGTGGAGTGGACACCGCTACGCGGGGGCTGTCGGGTTGGCCGCCCTCGGCGGCGTGCGCAGACCGGCACGGCGTGCCACACGCGATAGGCGCCAGCTGCGGTCGGTGGTCCGGCGCGGAACGGACACCGTTTCGCGGCGGCTGTCCCGTTGGCCGCCTTCGGCGGCGCACGCGACTGTGGACCCGTGCAAGGGTGATTGCCGTCGCCGGCTGTGGTGGGTGCTCTGGCGTGGAGTGGACACCGCTTCGCGGCGGCTCCCGTCGGCCGCCTTCGGCGGCGTGCGCGACGCCATACGACAACTGCGGCCAGCTAGCACCGATGCACGCATCACGTGATCGGCGCCGGCAGCTCACCGACGGCTCCCACTGGCATCGAACCGCCCTTCGGCGGAGCGCACAGTGACGTGCTGCCAGGAGCCAGCGCACCGCAAAGGACCGGTACACCGACGTGTCTCTCGTCGCCCGCTGTCCACCGCCGACTCTGTGCACCGATCAACCACCAAAGACCGTCCCGCGTGACCAACCCGTGCACAAGGTCGCGTCAGGCATGCACTCGGAGACTGGCCGATCAGCCGGGCAGTTGGTAGCAGGCGATGGTCGCGGTCCGGCAGGCCATCACAACGGGCGAGCTGTAGACCCCGGTGACCCGATTTCCGCCTGGCCCGCTACCGCGGGAGTGCGGTCGCGTCCATTGTGATGGCCTGCCGGTGCGCAGCACGCGGGGATCGTCGCGTCGCAGGCGGACCCGCCGCACTCACCAACCACTCGGAGGCTGAGGTCGCCACGCTCACCTCGAGCGTGGAGGTAGGCCGACGGCCAGGTTGGTGAGTGCGGCACGTCCGCACCCCGGCGGCACCGAGAATTCGGGGTGCCTCCTCGGCGTGATGGCCACGTCGACCGAGGATCCGTCTGCAACCAGCCTCCTGGCGGAGTACATCTAGTCCTTGTCGATGATCGTGTTGAAGAAGACCACCGCGGCCGCCCGGCGGTAGGAGGCTGATCGGTGACCGGAACGCTCACCACGCCGTAGATCAGTGGACGGTTCCGCACGCCGCCGGAGGCGGCCAATAGGACAGCCTCCGCGAAGCGGTGGCCACTCTGCGTTCGTCCTGTGTCCCAGTTGCTGGCGGGACGGCGGTGGGCGGCGGACCGTTCCGCCCGCCGCCGGAGCCGGCCGATAGTCGGCCGCCGCGAGGCGGTGTCCTTTGTGCGGTGTGCGTCCGCTCCGCAGTCCGCGCGCTCACACCGGCTCGTGTCGCAGTCGCGCACCCGCTGGAGGCGGCCGATAGGTCAGCCGCCGCGGAGCGGTGTCCGCTTTGCGTTCCTCGTGCGTGCCAGTAGCCGGCGGGAGGGGGCTGGTCGGTGGACAGTTCCGGGCCGATAGTCGGCCGCCGCGGAGCGGTGTCCGTTGCGGTGTCCGACTGGGGGACTTCTCAGCGTTTCTTGGTTCTTGGGGCTGAGGTGGCTCGGATGTGGAGTTCGGTGCGGAGGGTGACGGTGGAGGGTGGGCGGCCGGGGGAGGCGGTGCGGTCCTTCAGGAGGAGGCCCGCGGTGCGACCCAGCTCGTACGTCGGTTGGGCCACCGTGGTCAGGCTGGGTACGACGAGGTCCGCCCACGGGATGTCGTCGAAGCCGACCACCGCGATGTCGGCCGGAGCGCGGAGGCCCTTCTTCGCAAGGCATTCGAGCGCACCAACCGTCATCAGGTTGTTCGTGACGAACAGCGCCTCAGGCGGCTCGGCGAGCTCCAGCAAGCTCTCCATCGCCGCATACCCACCCGCCTCGCGGAAGTCCGCGTGCCGGACCAGGTCCTTGTTGTAGCGAATCCCACCAGCCCGCAACGCCGACCGATACCCGGCCAGCCGGTCCATCGCCGTACTGACCTTCCGGGGACCGGTGATACATGCGATCCGCTGATACCCACCGTCGATCAAGTGTTTGACGCCCTCGTGCGCACCGTGCTCGTTGTCGACCAGCACGGTGTCCGCCTCGACCCCGTCGACCCGGCGGTCGATCAGCACCAGCGGGATCTTCGCTTCCGCGAGCTGCTGCACGCCCTCGGCCGTCGACGTCGGGGAGATCACCACGCCCGCCATCTGGTCGGTCAGCACCGCCGAGGCGTACGCAGCCTCCTTGGCCGGATCCTCGTCCGAGTTGCACAGTACGACGTGGTACCCCTCGGTCTGCGCGACATCCTCCAGACCGCGGACCAGCGACGTGAAGAACGGGTTCTCGATGTCGGAGATGACCACGGCCCACAGGTTCGTACTGGACTTGCGCAGGTTCCGCGCGACGCCGTTGGGCCGGTACCCGAGCTCGGCGACCGCGGCCCGGACCTTCTCGGACAACTGCGGATCCACGTTGCGACGGCCGCTCAGGACCCGCGAGACGGTGGCCGGGGACACGCCCGATCTACGCGCGACGTCGTAGATCGTCGTCATGCCCGCTCCCCGCTGGAGATCCGATGGTCGTCTGGATCGCACTCTAACCCCGATCCGCCAGAAAGGATCTCATGGTGACGGCGGGCCGAGGCTGGAAGCCGCGCCGTCCAGGAGGGCGACGGCGGTCGCGCGGTCCGGCGCGGAGTCCGCGGCGCCGTTCACGGTGGTGGAGAGAGCACCGGCAGCGTTGGCCAGCCGTACGGCGTCGATCAGCTCGGCACCGCCGGCCAGAGACGCGGCCAGCGACCCGCAGAAGGCATCGCCAGCACCGACCGTGTCGACAGTCGCAACCCGGTGTGCCTCAACCCGCTCCTCGAAGTCGCGAGCCCGATCGAGAACAAACGCGCCCCGCGACCCCAGCGTCACGACGCACCCGCGCAGGTCCCACTCCTCGGCCAGCTTCCGCGCGATCGCGGGCACCTGCGATTCGTCGTCGCAGTTCAGTCCGGTCAGCGCAGCCGCCTCTACCTCGTTCGGGACCAGGATGTCGACGTACGACGCCAGCGACGGATCGACCGGGCCGACCGGGGCCGGGGTGAGGATCGTGGTGACGTCCGCGGTCGAGGCGAGCCGGAGGGCAGCGTGGCTCGCCTCGACCGGGAGTTCGAGTTGGACGCTGAGGACCTTACTGGCAGTAAGTACGCCGGCCGCTGCCTCGACATCCTCCGCCGTGATCGCCGCGTTGGCGCGGGACACGATGATGATCGAGTTGCCACCGTCGGGCAGTACGAGCGGCAGACCGACGCCCGTACCGAGGGAGGGATGACGGACCACCCACGCGGTGTCGACGCCGTCGGACTCGAGCAGTTCGAGGAACTCCTCGCCGTACCGGTCCTCGCCGATGGTGCCCACGATCGCAGTCCGCGCGCCCATCCGCGCGGCCGCGATCGCCTGGTTCACTCCCTTGCCACCGAGGAACTCCGCGAAGCCGGTCCCGTGCAGGGTTTCCCCTGGCAACGGTCGCCGCTCGGCCGAAGCGACCAGGTCCTTCATGAACGACCCGAGCACGCAGACGTCGTACGAACTCATGCCTCGTCCCCCAGCAGACGCTTGCCGAGGGCACCTGATGGATGAAACCGGGCGAAGTCGTGGTGACTGAACTCCCGCAGTACGACGAGGGCGCAGGCGAGCGCATCACCCATCGCGAGCGAAGCCGTGGTCGATGCGGTCGGGGCGAGGTTCAGTGGGTCCGCCTCCTTCAGCACCATCGTGTCCAGCGTGTACGTCGCCAGCCGGGCCAGCGTCGACTCCTCGTTGCCGGTCATCGCGATCACCGGGATCTCCCGGTCACGCAGCATCCGGGCGAACGCGCACACCTCGGCGGTCTCACCGGAGGCGGACAGGGCGAGGACCAGGTCGCGCGACGTCACCGCACCGGAGTCGCCATGCAACGCGTCCCCGGAGTGGATGAAGGTCGCCGGCGTACCGGTGCTGGCGAGCGTGGCGGCGATCTTGCGGCCGACCAGCCCGGACTTGCCGAGGCCGGTCACCACCAGGTGACCTTCGCAGCCGGCGACGGCTGTCAGTACGTCGAGGAAGACCCCGTCCAACCTGTCCGCCAATGCGGACACCGCCGCGGCCTCGGTCTCGATCGCGTTCCGCGCCGCTTGTAATCCCCGTGCCACCAGGTCCCTGGACAGCTCGTCGGCCGTGCGGTGGGCGGTCGCACGGTTCGGCACAACTGGCATTCCAGCGCCTCTCAGGTAAGAAATCGATTTCCGAAGAGTAGGCAACCCGATCCGGCAGTGTCAACGTCTGCATCCAGGTCGAAACCCTCACCCCCACGAGGAAATCGACCGAGTTGATCACATCGTCACCCGCTCGGGCCTTGACCCGTCAGGGCGTCACTCGTAGATTGCGAGAAATCGATTGCCAACCTCGGTCGTTCGTAAGACACACCCCCCTGGAGCACGTGATGGCCGCAACACCCTTCCCTGCAAGGCCGATCAGCCGCCGTTCGATCCTGCGCGGCGGACTCGGCGCCGTCGCCGCGTCGGCGGCCGGCGTACCGCTGCTGTCCGCCTGTGGTGGCGACGACTCCGGCGGCAACGCCAAGGAGATGTCGTTCTGGAACTTCTACGGCCCGTCCGACGACCAAGGCCCACAGAGCAAGTGGTTCGTCGACACCGTCGCGGAGTGGAACAAGAACAACGACGTCAAGGTCAAGCTGCGCTACATCCCCGGCAAGGACTACCTGAACGGGACCACCCTGCAGACCGCGTTCCAGTCGGGGCAGGGCCCGGACATCTTCCTGATCAGCCCCGGCGACTTCCTCCGGTACTACAACGGCGGCGTACTGCAGGACCTCGGCTCGGCGCTGTCCGACGACTCCAAGGCCGACTACCTGCCCGGCCTGCTCGAGGCGCGCAGCGTCGACGGCAAGGTCTACGGCCTGCCAATGGAGATCGAGCCGCTGGCGATGTACTACAGCGAGACCGCGTTCGAGAAGGCGGGCCTGTCCGAGGCGGACCTGCCGAAGACCTGGGACCAGACCATCGCGGTCGCGGAGAAGCTGACCGGCAAGGACCGGTACGGCGTGATGTTCGAGACGCTGCCCGGCTACTACCAGAACTTCACCTGGTACCCGTTCCTGTGGCAGGGCGACGGTACGCCGATCAAGGACGGCAAGGCCGCGTTCGACTCGCCGGCTGCCGTCCAGGCACTGAAGTTCTGGCAGGACACCATCCAGCACAAGGTCGCTCCGCGCAAGGCGCTCGGGGACGGCGGCGGCGACGTCGTGTCGAACCTCGGTTCCGGCGCGGCCGCGATGCAGCAGAGCGGCATCTGGGCGGTCGCGGACATGCGCGCGAAGGCCAAGACCTTCAAGTACGGCATCATCCCGCACCCGACCCCGGACGGCGGCAAGCCGGCCACCGACCTCGGCGGCTGGGCGTTCGTGGCCAACTCCAAGGGCGCGAACCCGGAGGCCGCGGCGAAGTTCATCGCCTGGGCGCTCGGCTCGACCGATGCCGCCGGCATCGAACGGCAGCGGCAGTGGAACACCGTGGTGAAGACCAACCTGCCGCCGCGCAAGTCGGTGCAGCAGGCGGCGGACGCCAAGGGTGCCTTCGCCGATGGCGCGCTGAAGAAGTTCGTCAGTGAGATCGCGCCGACCGGCAAGCCGGAGCCGCGGTTCCCACCGGAGGTGTACCAGCCGATCGCGGACGCGATCCAGGCCTGCCAGCTGAACGCGTCCGACCCGGCCAAGGCGGCGGCTGACGCTGCGGCCAAGATCGACACGTTCCTGAAGACCTACCAGGGCGCGCCGATCAGCTGATGGTGACCACGACAGCCCCTCCCACCGCCGCACGGAAGAAGGCCCAGGCTCCCAGAGCCAAAGCCGGGATGACGCGGAAACGGCGCGAGGCACTGGCGGCGTACGCCTTCCTCGCGCCGGACACCATCGGTCTGCTGATCTTCGTCGCACTGCCGATGGTGCTCGCCTTCGGCGTCGCGTTCTTCAAGGTCGACGGCTTCGGCAACTACCAGTACGTCGGTCTGGCCAACTACAAGCTGATGGCCGGCGACGACCAGCTCTGGGCGTCGTTGAAGGTCACCGCGATCTACGTCGTCACGTTCGTACCGATCGCGTTCGTGGTGAGCTTCGCGCTGGCCATGCTGGTGCGCAACCACTTCAAGGGCATCGGCTGGGTCCGCTCGGCGTTCTTCCTGCCGAACGTGGTCAGCCTGGTCGTGGTCGGCCTGATCTGGCAGTTCCTGCTGGTCGACAAGCGCGGCGCGCTGTCCAAGCTCCTCGCGCCGTTCGGTCTCGGCGACGTGTCGTTCCTCGGTACGCCGTCCCTTGCGCTCGGCACCTATGTGGTGATCAGTGTCTGGTTCCTGATGGGGTATCAGATGCTGGTCTTCCTGGCCGGGTTGAAAGACGTACCGAAAGAGCTCGAGGACGCCGCGGAGATCGACGGTGCGAGCTCGTGGCAACGATTCCGCTACGTGATCTGGCCGCTGCTCCGCCCGACCAGTTTCTTCGTCGTGGTCAACTCGACGATCGGCGCGGTGACCGGTCTACAGGCGTTCGACCTGGTCTTCGTGCTCACCAAGGGCGGACCGGCTCGCGCCACCAGCACGGTCGTGCTCTACATCTACGAGCAGGCGTTCACCTTCAACAACATGGGGTACGCCGCCGCGCTGACCACCGTGGTCGTCGCGATCCTGGTGATCTGCACCGGCCTGATGTTCGCCTTCACCCGAGGAGGCCGCTTCGATGAGGATTAGATTCCTGCCGATCCTGGCGCACGTACTGGCGATCATCGCCGTACTGCCGCTGCTGTGGATCGCGATCAGCGCGCTGAAGCCGGCCGAGGACGTCTTCAACTTCGGCTGGCCGACCACCTGGACGCTGGACAACCTCCAGTACGTGCTGCTGAAGATCCCGATGCCGCGGTTCATGCTGAACAGTGCGATCGTGTCGGTGGTCGTCACAGTGGTCGCGTTGTTCTTCCACTCGATGGCGGCGTACGCGTTGGCCCGGCTGCGGTTCCCGGGGCGCGGGATCATCTTCTCCGGCATCATGTCGACGCTGCTGGTGTCGCTGCCGGTGATCCTGGTGCCGCTGTTCCTGGTGGCCAAGCAACTCGGCCTGCTGGACAGCTACGCCGGCCTGATCGTGCCCAGCATCTTCCATGCCTTCGGCATCTTCCTGCTCCGGCAGTACTACCTGAACATCCCGCGGGAGCTGGAGGAGGCGGCCGACCTGGACGGCTGCGGCTACTGGCGGCGGTACTGGAGCGTCATCCTGCCGCTCAGCCGGCCCGTGCTCGCGTCGCTGTCGGTGCTGTTCTTCCTGGCCAACTGGAACGCGTTCCTGTGGCCGCTGACCATCACCAGGAACCCGGACCTGCGGGTGATCCAGCTCGGTGTGTCCGGGATGCAGGGGCAGTACGCCTCGGCCTGGAACCTCATTCTCGCGGCCGCGGTGATCGCGGCCATCCCGACGGTCGTGGTGTTCGTGGCGGGCCAGAAACGTCTGGTCGACGCGATGAAGACGACCGGCCTCAAGTAAAGGAACGCTCATGAAGCGTGGGGCTCTGCTTGCTGTCCTGCCGCTGGTCTTCGGAACGGCGACACTGCTCACCCAATCCTCCGACTCCCCGCCGGCCACCGCCACGTCGACCGCCATCGGCACGGCACAGGTGGAGTCGAAGGGGACACCCAGCGCGAGCGACGGCGACCTGTGGCCGTCCTGCTGGGCCGGCAACGACAAGCTGTACGCCGCCAACGGCGACGGCAAGGGCTTCAGCCTGGACCAGGACTTCGCCGACATCGCGGTCAGCGAGACCAGCGGGACGCCGGGGAACTTGTCCGGGGCAACGATCTCGAAGGGCGACCAGGTCGGATCGATCTGGAGCGGGGCCGGGTACAACCGCAAGCCCACCGGGATGGTGTGCGTCGGGGACACGATGTACCTGGCTGTCCAGGACCTCGCGCTGGACTTCAACGACGTACCGGCCGCGACGATCCTGAAGTCCACCGACCATGGGCGGACGTGGACGTGGGACAAGAGCAAGCCGATGTTCGACGACCATGTGTTCACGACGATCTGGTTCGCGGACTTCGGCAAGGGCGGTGCGCTCGCGCCGGACGGGTACGTCTACGCCTATGGGCTGGACGGGAACTGGCGGGACTCGTTCGACGACACGGTTGCGGATCCGCAGAGTGTGTTCCTGGCGCGGGTTCCGCGCGGGAAGGTCCAGGATCGCGGGGCGTGGAAGTTCTACACCGGGTCCGGATGGTCGGCGAAGATCGCGGATCGCAAGCCGGTGCTGACGGATCAGCGGCGGCTGTACGCGCAGACGTACGGGACGAACGCGTCGAACCTGAGTGTGATCAGTCAGGGCGGGGTCACGTACCTGGCTCAGCAGAAGCGGTACGTGTACACGTCCTGGACGGAGTACACCTTCGAGTTCTACGAGTCGCCGACGCCGTGGGGTCCGTGGAAGCACTTCATGAGCAAGGACTTCGGCGGGTATCCGTGGTCGACCTCGAAGTACGGCGGGTACGGCGTGACGATCCCGTCGAAGTTCGTGCAGCCGGACGGCAAGACGATGTACATCCAGGCGAACGTCTGCCCGTGCGGTGGTGGCGGGATCGGGACGTCGGTCTACAACTTCAACCTGCGCAAGCTGGTGCTGACGCCTTCGTCTGATGCGCCGGCTGACAATCTGCCCGGGCCTGAGAACCTCGCGGCGCCGTCATCCGGTGCTGTCGCGATCTCCAAGTCGACGCAGTCGGGCAGTTTGGCGCTGATGAACGACGGTGCGACGACCGGGAGCGAGTCCGACTTCGACGACGAGGTGAAGGGTGCGTCGTGGTGGGGTTATCAGTGGCCGTCTCGCCACAAGGTCAACAACGTGTCGTTCACTTCGGGCGCGGTGTCGGCGCAGGGTGGGTTCTTCACGGGTCGGCCGCGGGTGCAGGTTCGTCGGGACGGTGCATGGGTCGAGGTTGGCGCGCAGACCGTGTCGCCGGCGTACCCGGGTGATGTCTCGGCCGGCGCCAACACGACGTACACGATCACGTTCCCTGCGCAGGAGACGGATGGTGTGCGGGTGATCGGCCTGCCGGGCGGGACGCGGAGCTTCACGTCCGTGTCGGAGTTGGCAGTCAGATACGTCGCTCAACTCGCCGATGGTGGCTTTGAAGGCACTGGTGGTGGGAAGCCGGCGTGGTTGTTCGAGGGTACGGCGGCCAACGGTGTCGACCGGGGACTCGGCTTCGCCCACTCCGGCGCCAACAACGGCTGGATCCGCTGCACCTGCACCGGTTGGAGCGCTCTCTACCAAACCATCCCCGTCACCCCAGGAGTCACCTACACCTTCGGCTCGTGGATCAACGCCTCAGCCAATCTGCCCGCTGACCAGGGCCGCTTCGGCGTCCGCAACGGCACCACAGACCTGGCCTCCACCACTTTCGGAGCCTCCACCGGCTACGTACACCACGAGGTCACGGTGAAGGTCCCCGAAGGAGTCCACGAACTAACCGTCTACGCGGGCTTCAACGCGCCTGGAGTAGACACCTTCATCCAGGTAGACGACTTCACGGTGGGGTAGGCGGACGCCCAGCACTCATCAATTGCCGAATGTCGCCGTCGGCACGCTCATTTCCCGCGTGCCGTGCCGACGGCCCGGCAGTTGATGAGTGCTGCAGGTCCGGGTCACGTCAGGGCCACGGGAGGAGGTCGGGGAGTGTGCCGTGGATCGGGGTGGGCGGAGTGCGGCCGGCGTACCAGGCTGTTAGGGCGGGGAGGGTGCCGGTGAGGGTGATGGGGGTGCCGGTGCCGTTCTCCCAGGTGGGGGCGTCGGTGGGTTGGAGGGTTAGGTGGATGCCTTCGGGGGTGCGAGGGCGGAGGAAGTTCAGGAGGTGGAGGCAGAAGGCGGGCGGCCAGGTGGCGGGGGTGGGGCCCAGGTTGAGGTCGGTGGTGTGGATGGTCAGTTCGCGCCAGGTGGTGTTGACGGCGGCGGCGATGTTGCTCTCGCGGTGGGTGATGGGGCGTTGCCAGTCGTCCGGGCCGACTTTGTCCCAGGTGGCGAGTAGGGCGGTTGTTGCGGCAGCGAGGTGCGACTTGAGTTCGGCGGCGGGGCGGTGAGCGCCGGCCTCGATGGCGGCGTCCCGGGCCGGGCGGCCGCCGTCGTAGAACTCGACGAGACGGCCCAGGAGGGCTTCGTCCACCTGCCGCGTCATCGCCTCGGAGAAGTTCGCGATGTGGGTAATGACGTGACCGCGGGACCACCCGGGCAGGACCGACGCACCGCGGGCGGTTTCCTCGTCCAGGTCCGCCACCAACGCGGTGAGCGCGGCGGCTGCTGTCTTGACGTCGTTCAGGGCCACAAGCGCTCCTTGGTCCAGGGAAGAGTCGGGTCGTCGAGCCGATAGCGAAGGCGAAGGTGGCGGCGATCGGGATCCGCCTGCCAGAACTCCACCTCATCGGCCCGCAGCGTGTAGAGAGTCCAGTTCGGAGCGACCACACCAGGCTCGGCGTTCAACCGCTCGGCTTGCTCCGCGACTGCCGCCTCAACGTCCGCCGGATCATCCAGTACGTCGCTCTGCCGTCCAGCCAACGTCTCGGCCCGGGCAGGAATCGGACGAGCCAGGAAGTCCCGCGCCGAGTCCTCCGGATCAGCGGCCTCGACCGTCCCCAGCACGCGGACCTGTCGGCCGAGCGGGATCCAGTAGAACGTCAGAGCGGCGTACGGGGAGCCGGCCAACTCCTCGCCCTTCCGGCTGCTCGAGGACGAGGCGAACTGCCACCCGTCGTCGGTGACGTCCTTCAGGATCAGGACCCGCGCGTTCGGCCGCCCGTCGGCGCGCACCGTCGACAGCGTCGCGGCACACGGCTCCGGGATCTGCTGGTCGACGGCGCCCAGCAGCCATTCGACGAACAGTGGATGCGGGGCGTCCGGCGTACGAGCCGGATCGAACGCCGGCGGAGTACCGGTCAACGTCGGGACTGCGCGCAATCTGGTGCGGAGGTCGGTCATCGAGTGCCTAACGGTAGGTACGGCCTGGCGCGTTAGTGACCTTAGAGCAGCAACTCACATGGCAGCAACCAGATATTCCATTAGACTGCGACCGTGAGCACGCTGGCTTTCGCTCTCGCGGCGACGATTCGGCACGACGGCAACGGCGGTGTCGCCGACCTTCTCGCGACGCCCGCCGACGCCGGCGCCTGGGTCGAGCAGCAGCACGACCAGATCGCGACCGTCCTCGACCGCCACCTGGAGATCACCGATCCGGGCGAGCTGCGTGGGGAGCTCGTGCGGATTCGGGGTGCCGTGCGGGCGCTGTTTGCCCGGGCTGTGGCGCCGGAACCGCCGAGCAAGGCCGACTCGGATCGGTTGATGGACGCCGAGGCCGCGCTGCGGATGGTGAATCGGGCCGCTGACCGGCTCGGAACCGCCCACCTGGACTGGCCTGTCGACGGCCCGCCGGCGGCACGCTGGTCCGGACGCACCGGCAACGAGACTGCGCTACTGGTTGGCGCGATCGGCCGATCGGCGATCGACTTCCTGGCCGGTCCGGATCGCGACCGGCTCCGCGCCTGCCCGGCTGCTCGCTGCGTCAAGTACTTCCTCCAGGACGATCCGCGCCAGACCTGGTGCTCCCCGGCCTGCGGGAATCGCGAGCGCGTGAACCGCCATTACCGTCGGCAGCACGGCCGATAGCCTGTGGGCTATGACCGTCGCACGTTTCAAGGACCTGTGTATCGACGTGACGTGTCCGAGCGCGATGACGGCGTTCTGGGGGAACGTCCTGGGGCTGACCTCGCCGGCTGACAACCCGAACGTGCTGGTCGGCGACGTACCGGAGAAGACCATCTGGATCAACAAGGTGGACGAGCCGCGGACGGTGAAGCAGCGCGTCCACCTGGACGTCGCCGCCGGGGCGATCGCGGACCTCGAGCGGCAGGGCGCGACGATCCAGGTGCCGGCCAGTGACGAGCAGATGTGGACCGTGATGGAGGACCCGGAGGGCGGCGAGTTCTGCGGATTCGTCCGCACCACCGTCCCGGCGTACAAGGTGCTGGAGCTCATCGTCGACGCAGCCGAGCCCGAGGCGCAGGCGCGCTGGTGGCATGGAGTGGTCGGTGGTGACTTCGGCAGTCGGCCGGGTACGCCGTACAACTGGCTGGAGAACGTGCCGGGTCTGCCGTTCCCGTACTGGGTCTTCGTGCCGGTGCCGGAGCCGAAGACGGTGAAGAACCGGGTGCACTGGGACGTCACCGCGCCCGCGCTGCAGCCGGTGCTCGACGCGGGTGCGACACTGCTGCGGCCCAGGGACGGCGAGATCGGCTGGAACGTTTGCGCCGACCCCGAGGGCAACGAGTTCTGCGTGTTCGTACCCCCGGCGGAGGACGCTTGATGAACAAGCTCGACCTGACCATGCCCGGCCCGGACCTGACCGAGGCGCTGGTCAACATCTCGTCGGTCAGCGGGACCGAGGAAGCGCTTGCGGACGAGGTCGAGGCGGCGTTGTCGGCGTACGGCCATCTGAAGGTGTTCCGGCACGGCAACACCGTGGTCGCGCGCACCGATCTCGGCCGGGACGAGCGGATCGTCATCGCCGGGCACCTCGACACCGTGCCGCTGAACGACAACCTCCCGGCCAGGCGCGCCGACGGCCTGATCCACGGGCTCGGCGCCTGCGACATGAAGGGCGGAGTCGCGGTCGGGCTCCGGCTCGCCGCGACGCTCGCCGAACCGAACCGCGACGTCACCTACGTCTTCTACGACTGTGAAGAGGTCGAGGCCGACCGGAACGGCCTGTTCAAGCTGACCCGGTCGAACCCGGAGCTCCTCGAGGGCGTGTTCGCGGTGGTGATGGAGCCGTCGAACGCGGTCGTCGAGGCGGGCTGCCAGGGCACGATGCGGATCGAGGTCACCACCCGCGGCGAGCGGGCGCACTCGGCCCGGTCCTGGATGGGGACGAACGCGATCCACGCCGCGGGCGGGATCCTC
Source organism: Kribbella pittospori (assembly GCF_004331465.1). Classification (GTDB taxonomy): domain Bacteria; phylum Actinomycetota; class Actinomycetes; order Propionibacteriales; family Kribbellaceae; genus Kribbella; species Kribbella pittospori. The sequence continues at coordinate 387,818 of NZ_SJKB01000006.1, read as the reverse complement.
GCGCGGCTGGCGGCGTACGAGCCGCGGCGGGTGCCGATCGACGGCCTGGAGTACCGCGAGGGCCTGAACGCGGTCGCGATCCGCGGTGGCGTCGCGGGCAACGTCGTACCGGATCTGTGCACGGTGGAGATCAACTACCGGTTCGCGCCGAGCCGGTCGGAGGCCGAGGCGTCGGCGCACCTCCAGGAGGTGTTCGACGGGTTCGAGCTCGCAGTCACCGACTCTGCGCCGGGCGGGCTGCCTGGGCTGGAGCGGCCGGCCGCGGCGGCGTTCCTGCAGGTGGTCGGCGGTGAGCCGAAGCCGAAGTTCGGGTGGACCGACGTGGCCCGGTTCACGCTGCTCGGCGTACCGGCGGTGAACTACGGGCCCGGCGACCCGCTGTACGCGCACAAGCAGGACGAGTTCGTGCCCGAGGCCGAGATCGAGCTGTGTGAACAAAGGTTGAGGACTTGGTTGACGGAGCCCGCGTCGCCAGGCTGGTAAATACCTGACGACCTAACCTGGGGGTATGGCAGAACCCTCGATCCACCCCGACCGCCCGCTCGGCCACCAGCAGCGCGGGCCGGTGGTGATGCGCCGCAACCAGGTGCAGCAATCGACCTCGGAGCAGCGCCTGCTGGACAGCCGCGGCCCGACCGACTGGGTGCACACCGACCCGTGGCGGGTGCTGCGGATCCAGTCGGAGTTCATCGAGGGCTTCGGCATGCTCGCCGAGCTCGGCGCCGCGATCAGCGTGTTCGGCTCCGCTCGGACCAAGCCGCACGACCCGATGTACGCCGCCGCCGAGGAGTTCGGGCGGAAGTTGGTCGGCGCCGGTTACGCGGTGATCACCGGCGGTGGACCGGGCGTGATGGAGGCGGCGAACAAGGGTGCCTCCGAGGCCGGCGGCGTGTCGGTCGGGCTCGGTATCGAGCTGCCCTTCGAGAACGGCCTGAACGAGTGGGTCGACATCGGGATGAACTTCCGCTACTTCTTCACCCGCAAGACCATGTTCGTGAAGTACGCGCAGGGGTTCGTGGTGATGCCGGGCGGGTTCGGCACGCTCGACGAGCTGTTCGAGGCGCTCACGCTGGCCCAGACCCGGAAGGTCACGTCGTTCCCGGTCGTGTTGTTCGGTACGTCGTACTGGGGTGGGCTGGCGGACTGGCTGCGGGAGACGATGCTCGAGGACGGGAAGATCTCCGCGGCCGACCTGGAGATGTTCACCATCACCGACGACGTGGACGAGGCGATCAGCTACATCATCAAGGCCGGTGAGGGGGCCGACGCCGCCGCTGAGGAGGCCGCGGCCGCCGCTGCGCGGGACGTGGCTGAGGCGGACAATCCGGAGGCCCGCGAGCGTCGCGAAGCGCACCGGCTCGGCTCGGACGGGAGCTGAACCGGCCCGTGAGCCGCGGACGAAACGTGGCCGATTGTGCGGGTGACTGGATCGGCATGGCACGATCGGACCCGTGATGTGGTTCTTCGGGCTGATTGTGGTGCTGTTGATCGGGGCTGTCGCAGTGGTGGCGTCGGGTCGTTGGGGTGCCATGAGTACGGCGTACGACGACCGGCCCGACATGACCGTGCCGGCGCGGCAGGCGCTGAACTCGGCGGATATCGAGTCGGCCCGGTTCGCGGTCGGACTGCGCGGCTACCGGATGGACGAGGTGGACACGCTGCTCGAGCGCGTCGCGAAGGAGGTCGCCGAGCGCGACCGCCGGATCGCCGACCTCGAGCGTGCGGTCGCGCCGATCGTGGAGGCACCGGAAGGGGCGGGATTCACGTCCCGGTCCCGGTACAGCGCGACTGACTTCGACGACACCGGGACGCAGAAGCCGATCATGGTCGGGGGCGATTTCCCGGAGTCGGACACCTCGGAGCAGCCCGCGGTGACGGCTGAGCAGCCTGTCGTGACATCCGAGCAGGCTGCGGCGTCGCCCGGGCAGCCCGGAGTGCCGGGCGTGTTGCCGGAGCAGGCGACCGCGGGAGGCCAGCAGCCCGGGCCCGCGTCGCCTATGGCCGGCGGCGCTCAGGCCGCGGGCGGTGTGCAGCCCTCCGCTGGTGCTGGTGCTGGTGCTGGCGCTGGGGTGGATCCCTCCGCTGGTCCTGGCGCTGGAGTGCAGCCTTCCGCTGGGGTGCAGCCTGCGGCGGCACAGGACGTGTCGCCGGCAGCTGCTGCTGCCCCGCCCCGCCTGACTCTGCAGCAGCCTGTCGCTGACGATGACCCTGTGACTGCCGAGCACCCTGTCGTGACGGAGCAGACGGCTGCTGAACGGTCCGCCGCTTCCCACGCGGCTGCGGCGGATGAGTACGAGCGTCTCCAGGCCGAGGCCCGCGCCCTCCTGGAAGCCCAGTCCCAGCCAGGACCACCCCGGCGTACTCCGGCCGAGCGTCAGCCTGCTCCTCAGCAGTCGACACCGCCCCGGCAGTCGGATCCGCCGCCGGCTCCGCAGCAGCCCGAGTCTGCGTCGTACGAGCCGGACGGGGAGCCGTGGTACCAGCGGCCCGCTCCCGAGCAGCCGCCCGCGGCTGACAGCTCACAACCGGGCCAACAGCGGTCGGGGTCGGCAGCCGGACCGCAGCCCGCGCCGACGCCACACTGGGTGCTGCCTGACCCAGCGCCTCAGCACGAGGAGCCGGCTCCGCCTGAGCAGGGTGCTTACCAGCGGCCGAGCTGATGAACCCCGACGGGAACTGTCACGCGGAAGCGTCGGTCTATCTGTCGTTGAGTCCGCAGGCAGCCTGGGATGCTGCGATCGACTGGGAGCGGCAGTCGCGATGGATGCTGCTTACCCGCGTCTGGGCGACCGAGCACGACGGCGTCGGTGTCGGCGGTGGGATCGCGGCGCGCACTTCTGTCGGTGGCATCGGGTTCACTGACGACATGGTCATCACACACTGGGATCCGCCGCGCGAGTGCACGGTGAAACACCTCGGTACGGTCGTCGCCGGCACCGGGACCTTCTCGATCGTTCCGACCGGCGTCGGCAGCACGTTCACCTGGGCGGAGGACGTCGTACCGCCCTTGGGGAAGGTCGGTCGGATGGGGTGGCCCGTGGTGCGGCCGGCGTTCGAGGTGCTGATGCGGATCTCGTTGCGGCGGTTGGTGCGGGAGGTCGCGCGATGACGGTGATCGGGCCGGACGGCCAACCACGATGCGGGTGGGCGACCTCCGCGCCGGAGTACATCGAGTACCACGACAACGAGTGGGGCAAGGAGATCCGCGACGACCGCGGACTGTTCGAGAGGATGACGCTGGAAGGGTTCCAGTCCGGCCTGTCGTGGATCACGATCCTGCGCAAGCGGGAGAACTTCCGGGCCGCGTTCGCCCACTTCGATCCAGAGGTGATCGCGAAGTACGGCACCGACGACTACGACCGCTTGATGGCCGATCCCGGGATAGTCCGGAATCGCCTGAAGATCAACGCGACAATCTCCAACGCACGTGCGTTGCTAGAGCTGGACGACGGCGAGTTCACCGACCTGCTGTGGTCGTTCCAACCCGCCAACCGGAAAGCACCGAAGACGCTAGGCGATGTGCCGGCCACCACACCGGAGTCCGTCGCGATGTCAAAAGCCCTGAAGAAAAAGGGCTTCGTATTCGTTGGCCCGACCACCGCATACGCCCTGATGCAAGCCAGCGGCATCGTCAACGACCACCTCTCAACCTGCATCGCCCGTTGATCCTCCCCTAGCACAACACCCCGAAACCAGATCGACCGCAACTGTTTGCTGCGCACGCCAACCAGGCAGATGCAGCTGCCTGTGTGGGCGTTGAACGAGGCAGGACGTCGTAGCTCGTGGGCGTTGAATCCAGCAGGCCTTCTGCAGCCTGTGTGGCCGCTGAACCAAGCAGACGCAGCAGCTCCTGCGTACGCCGAACCCAACGGACGTAGCAACTTGTGTGGGCGCTGAAGGAGGCGGACGCTCCGGCTTGTGTGGCCCAGAACCAGGCGGACACAACTGCTTCTGTGCGCGCCGAACCCAACGGACGTAGCAACTTGTGTGGCCGCTGAACCGAGCAGGACTCGGAGTTTGTGTGGATGCTGGAGCAGACGGACGCTGCAGCTTGCGTGGACGCTGAACGAGGCAGGGGTGTGGCGGTTTGCATGGGCGTTGACTGGTTGGATTGTGGTGGGTTCTGACTGGCGCGCGCACGCCCGATGCACGTGCAGCTGCATGGGTACTTTGCGGCATGCAGCTGGCGCGTGCAATGGCACGATTGGCCGGAAACGCCTGTGGTGGAAGGGATCTGGGCCAATTTGGAACACAAACGGCTGAACGAGTTGTGCTCCGGGCACCGAACGTGATGAGGTGATTCCGGGCTCCCCGACTGTCAGGTGGTTGTCCGGCCGTGACTCGCCCGGCCGGAACGCGGCCGGGGAGCCCACCAAACTTTTCAGCCCCACGCACACTCCCTCCATCGCGCACCCGCAACCGCTCCCACCCACCCGTTCCTCGCTCGCGCCGAGCTCCTGCGTCGCCCGGCTTACTGACTGCGTGAGGTGATGTCGAGCGGGTGGTTCACCCCGGAGCAACTGTGGATCGGGAGTCCCCCACGCGACAGCTACACGCGCTCCTGTCGTCGCGTGCTCGCGGCCGCTCCCACCCGCCCCAATTCTTGCTCGCGCCGAGCTCCTTTCGTCGCCCGGCTTCTTGACTGCACTGCCATTGTCGAGTCGGTGGTTCACCTGTGACGACTGTGGATGGGGGAGTTCCCCACGCGACAGCTACGCGCGCTCCTGTCGTCGCGTGCTCCCACCCGCCCGTTCCTTGCTTGCGCCGGGACTCCTTCGTCGCCCGGCTTGTGACTGCACTGTGGTGTCGCCAGCACGTGGATTCTCGGCACACCGTGGATGGTGGTGGTCCGTGCCGGCGTGATGGGCATAGTGCCGGTGCCGAAGCAAGAAGTGGGAGCGGTGCGAGCACGCGACGACAGGAGCGCGCGTAGCGGTCGCGTTGGGTCGACCAACAAATCGTGCGTCTCGCCGAATGCAGCTCCCGTGTCAGCAGTTGGCGACCCGCCGGAGGCGGCCAGAAACAGTCGCCGCCGAAGGCTGTGTCCGATCTGCAGTCCAACCCCCTCACTCGAGTTGTTTCGGGTGATGCGCTGGTGCAGCAGTACGCCGATGCAGTCAGTAAGCCGGGCGACGAAGGAGTCCCGGCGCAGGCAAGGAAGGGGCGGGTGGGAGCGGCTGCGAGCACGCGACGGTAGGAGCGCGCGTAGCGGTCGCGTGGGGCAGAACCAACCTCAGCGGCCGTTGAAGGTGGGTTTTTCTTTGGCGACGAAGGAGGCGACCGCGTTGTGGTGGTCTTCGGTGTCGCCGGTCTGTTGCATTTTGCCCGCTTCGTACACCAAGGACTCGGCCAGCGTGTGCGTCGCCGAATACCCGAGCGACTGCCGCACGGCGCCGTACGCGACCGTCGGGCCATGAGCGAGCTTGGTGGCCAGCTCGGCAGTCACGGACGAGAGGTCGGCGGCGGGCACGACCGATGTGGCCAACCCGAGGTCGAGGGCTTCAGCGGCGGGGATCGTCCGGGGGAAGTAGAGCAGTTCCACAGCCTTCGCGTGCCCGATGAGACGGGGGAGGGTCCACGAGATGCCGGTGTCGCAGGACAGCGCGATGCCGGTGAAGGCGAGGTTGAAGCCGGCGGTGTCAGCAACCACCCGGAAGTCGCACGCGAACGCCATCGACGCGCCGGCCCCGGCCGCGACGCCGTTCACGGCCGCGATCACCGGCTTCGGCATATCGGCGAGGGCGAGGGCGATGGGGGCGTAGTGGTCGGGGACCGTGCTCCAGAGGGCGGCGGTGTCGTTCGCCTCCAGGAGGCCGATGTGTTCCTTCAGGTCCTGGCCGACGCAGAACGCTCGTCCGGTCCCGGTGAGTACGACGACGCGTACGGCGGTGTCCTCGGCGGCGGCCTGGACGGTGTCGCGGAGCAGGACCTTGGTCGGCGTGTCGAGCGAGTTCATCGCGTCGGGCCGGTTCAGGGTGATGGTGGCTACGCCGTCGGTGACGGTGTAGGTGACGGAGTCACTCATCGTGGTCAGCTCCTTGACAATCGGTGAGGAATTTCAGTGCAGTGTCAGGCAGTCGTCGACGAAACGCCCGGCCGCGGGGCTCAGTCGTTCGGCGTGGAAATCGAAGTATGCTGCGGCGCGCGTTCCGGCCCAGTCGTCGGGCAACAGCTCGCTCGGCAGCCCCGGGTCGAGGAACAGGAACTTGCGCCATTCGTGCACCAGTTCCGACCGTACGGCGAACGCCTGCTCGTCGGTGGTGTCGTCGCCGGCACTGTCCACCAGGACCTTGGCCTCGATCAGCCAGGCGTCGTACGACGCGCCGAGCTCGTCGAGTTTCCAGACCCGGCGGGCGAACTCGACGGCACCGGCGTCGACGGGGGCGCGGAACCGATCCGCGGCGATCCCTTCCACACCGAGGATCTGGTCCACCTCGGCGTCGTTGCGCAGCCCGACCCAGGCGCCGTCGGACAGCGGAGCCCAACCCAGGAAGGCGAGTTGGCTCGCGAGCTGGTCGCGGCGGCGTGCGTTCGGGACCTCGCGGAGGATGCCGAGATGCCAGTGCTGATCCCAGCCGGAGGAGCCGTTCGTACCGGCCGGACCGGTGCCGTCCGGGCTGGTCCGGTAGATCCGGGCGGCGGCGTCGTCGAGGCGGCGACGCGCCCGGGAGGTCAGTGCGTAGCCAGGTTGTCCGTCGATCCGGACCGGCTCCAGCCAGCCCTGCCGGACCATCCGGGACACGGCGGTGCGTACCGCCGGCGGATGGACCCCGAGCGGCGCGAGCAGCCGGACCAGCGCGGCGACCGGGGCTCGCGCGCCGCGGGCGCGCAGATGGTCGCCGTACAGGTCGAAAAGGGCTGAACGGGCGTGCACAAGACTTGAGTCTGCCGTATGGTGCACGGCTCTGGCCTGTGATCGGGGATAATGGTTGCGATACATACTGCGATACGCGCCGACGGCGCATCACCGCAACGGCGCCGGCGACGGTTCCCCGCGCGGTGTCGTCGCTCAACACCGACACTGGGAAGGGGTGCGCGCATGGCGGCGATGAAGCCGCGGACGGGCGATGGTCCGCTCGAGGTCACCAAGGAGGGCCGCGGGATCGTGATGCGGGTTCCGCTCGAGGGCGGCGGCCGGCTGGTCGTCGAGCTGAACGCCGACGAAGCGACCGAACTCGGCAACGCGCTCAAGGCCGTCGTCGGCTGAGCGGATCCCTCGAGGTGCCTTCCGCACCTCTGCCAATTCATCGACCCCGGTGGGTGCCTTTTCGGGCACCGGCCGGGGTCGTTACGGTTGGCCCCGGACAATGCAGTCCCCACATTTGATCAAACCAGTGAGGTCCTCCTAGTGGCTCGCCGCAGCAGCACGTTCACCTTCCCGACTCTTCCGGCCGTGTCCTGGCAGCCCGGTCTGCCCGTGCACGGCGCCCCGACCTGGGTGATCGTGGTCGGCGAGGACGGTCTGCCCGCGGCCGCCAAGGAGGCGGGCGAGCGGCTCGGCGTCGATCTCGACCGCCTGTACGAGGTGCAGCAGGCGACCGGCTTCAGCCCGACCGCCGGGGCCACCGCGAGCTACCCGCTGCTGTCCGGCGAGGTGACCGAGGTGCTGCTGGTCGGCGCCGGTGACGGCAGCGCCAAGGACCTGCGACACGCCGGTGCCGCGATCGCGAGATTCGGCCGCGGCAAGGACGAGCTCACCGCGGTCGTTGCCGAGGGCATCGACGACGCGACGCTGCAGGCGGTGACGGAGGGCGTCGTACTCGGATCGTTCGGCTACACCCAGAAGACGGTCGACACGGGCAAGCCGGTGGTCGGCCGGGTGACGCTGACCGACGGGTCCGCGTCGGAGCGGCAGGCCGTGCTCGACCGCGGCATCGTGCTCGGGCGGACCGGGTGGGTGGCGCGGCAGTTCGCGATCACCCCGTCGAACGAGAAGGACCCGGCCTGGATGGCCGCCCGCGCGACCGAGCTGGCCGCGTCGTCCGGTCTCGAGGTCACCGTCTGGGACGAGAAGCAGCTGGCCGCTGACGGGTTCGGCGGCATCCTCGCGGTCGGCAAGGGGTCGACCCGTCCGCCGCGGTTCATCCGGCTCGACTACGTGCCGGCCGGCGCGACCAAGAAGACGCCGTACGTCGTCCTGGTCGGCAAGGGCATCACCTACGACACCGGCGGCCTGTCGCTGAAGCCGCGCGAGGGCATGGTGTCGATGAAGCGGGACATGACCGGCGGCGGCTCGGTGATGGCGACAATGTCGGCACTGCGTGAGCTCGGCGCGAACGTCCGGGTCACCGGCCTGATCTGCTCCGCGGAGAACATGCCGTCCGGTACGGCGTACCGCCCGGACGACGTGATCCGGCACTACGGCGGCCGCACCACCGAGGTGAAGAACACCGACGCCGAGGGCCGGCTGGTGATGGCCGACGGACTCGCCTACGCGGTCAAGGAACTGAAGCCGGACGCGATCGTCGACATCGCCACGCTGACCGGCGCGATCAAGGTGTCGCTCGGCTCGATGCTGTACGGCGGCCTGTTCTCGACCGACGATGCGCTCGCGGACAACCTCGCCGACGCCGGCCGGGTGTCGGGTGAGGAGCTGTGGCGGATGCCGCTGGCCGAGCAGTACCAGGAGCTCATCTCGACACCGATCGCCGACTCGGTCAACAGCTCGAAGGGCCCGGGGTCGATCACCGCGGCCCTGTTCCTGAAGGCGTTCGCGGGCGACATTCCGTGGGCCCACCTGGACCTGTCGTCGATCGCGGAGTCCCCGGCCGACCGCTTCGAGTACTCCATTGGCGCGACCGGCGCCGGCGCCCGCCTCCTCACCACCTGGCTGACCTCCGAAACCCCAACCTCCGGCATCGGCTGACCGCGCCCGACCAGCGACCACCATCCCGGTCCCGCCTTCCAACCCCCCGTCTGATGGGTTAACCCACCAGATGGGGGGTTGGCCCACCGGATTCCCGTTGGCCAACCCACCGCGGCGTGGGCTGACCCCTCAGGAGTTGTCCACAGGGGTTGGGAAGGGCGCAGCGGGAGGGGCTGGTCGGGCTCATGCTGGCTTGGTGAACCCGGAGTTGAAGCAGATCGCGGCCGAACAGGGCGGCGTTGTCAGCAGCAGGCAGGCCGCCGACACTGGCTATACCCGCGAGCAGATTCGCGAACGGCTTGGCGACGGCCGCTGGGAGCGAGTGCGGTACGGGCAGTACGCCGAGCGTCTCGATCTGACGGGTCTGGCTCCGTGGGATCGACATGTTGTGCGCCACCGGCAACTTGTGCACGCAGCGATGAACTCGATGCGACGGGGCTCTGCCGTGGTCAGTCACCACTCCGCGCTCGTCATGTACGGCGTACCGGTATGGCGCGCTGATCTCACCGAGGTCCAGTTGACACGGACAACTGGCCGCAGCGGTCTGCTCGCTGGAGTCCGGCATCATCGCGGGCTGCTCGAGACGTCGGACGTCACGCAGATCGAAGGGCTCGCGACGACTTCGCTCGCCCGCGCCGTGGTCGAGTCGGCGGCCCGTACGTCGTTCGAGGCTGCCGTCGTGAGTGCGGACGCGGCACTGCGACATTACGACCTGAACCCCCGTGACCTGCAGCGCCTGCGGGCGACGACCGAGTGTTGGCCGGGTGGTCCGACGATTCGCTCGGTGCTCGCGTTCGCCGATCCCCTGGCCGAGTCGGTCGGTGAGTCACGTCTTCGGGTGCTGATGCGCAACCAGGGCTTGCCGTCTCCGGACCTTCAGGTGGAGTTCGCTGACGACGGTGGTTTCATCGGCAGAGTCGACTTCTTCTTCCCCGATCACGACACGGTGGTCGAGTTCGACGGCATGGTGAAGTACGCCGATGAATCGCGAGATGCACTGATCCGGGAGAAGGCCAGGGAGGACCGTCTTCGCGCCTTGGGGCTGGAGATCGTTCGTACGACGTGGTCCGATCTCGCGCATCCACACCGAACGGCGATGCGCATCCGCAGCGGCTTCGCCCGATCCCGTCGTACCGTCCTCACAGGCTGACCCATCACATGGTGGGTTGGCCAACCGGAATCCGGCGTGGTAACCCACCCTCAGGTGGGTGAGCCCATCAGATGGCGCGGCGGTGGGGTCGGGTCGCGCGGTGGCTGGGGTGGTGGGGTGGAGGTGGCGCGGGGTGAGGGGTGGCGCCGGGGTGGGGGTGGCGTGGGGTGGGGGTGGCGGCAGAGCGTGGTGACCGCTGTTAGGCCCCGATCGCGTTGAGCTCGGCCACCGCATCGGTGGGGAGGACGAGGTCAGCGGCGGCGATGTTTTCGCGGAGGTGGGTGAGCGAGGACGTGCCGGGGATGACGATGCTGGTGGTGGAGCGCTGCAGGAGCCAGGCCAGGGCGACCTGCTGAGGTGAGGCGTTCAGGCGAGCGGCGACCTTGGCGAGGGTCTCGGACTGCAGTGGGTTGAAGCCGCCGAGCGGGAAGAACGACGCGAACGCGATGTTCTCGTCGGCGCAGAAGTCGACCACGTCGTCGTCATCGCGCCGGACCAGGTTGTAGAGGTTCTGCACGGTGACGACCGGGGCGATGGTCTGCGCCTCGCGGATCTGCGTGATCGTGACGCCGCTCAGCCCGAGGTGCCGGATCAGGCCTTCCTGCTGCAACTCGGCCAGAGCGGTGAACTCCGCGGCGATCGACTCCTCGCTGCCGCCGTCGTGGGCGGCGGTGCGCAGGTTGACCACGTCGAGGACGTCCAGGCCGAGGTGCTCGAGGTTCTCGTGGACCGCGGCCTTCAGGTCCTCCGGCTCCAGGGCGGGGTTCCAGCTGCCGTCGTCGCCGCGGCGGGCGCCCACCTTGGTGACGAGGTGCAGGTCGGCCGGGTACGGGTGCAGGGCTGCCTTGATGATCTCGTTGACCACGACCGGGCCGTAGAAGTCGCTGGTGTCGATATGCGTGACGCCCAGGTCGACGGCCTCCCGCAGTACGGCGATCGCCTGGTCGCGGTCCTGCGGCGGCCCGAAGACCCCGGGACCGGCGAGCTGCATGGCGCCGTACCCCATCCGGGTGATGGTGAGGTCCTCGGCGAGGGTGATGGTTGAGTTCGTCATGTCTTCCACTGTTCCTCGGGGTCGGTCGAGGAGGGAGTGCCCCGCTGTTCCTGGGAGTGACAGGACCCAGTCACCGGACGTCCGCCCCGACTACCGTGGACGACATGGACAGTACGAACGCGCTGGGTGAGTATCTCCGAGCCCGGCGCGAACAGGTCCGGCCGGAGGACGTCGGACTCCGGCGGGTCGGCCTTCGGCGGGTCCCGGGGTTGCGGCGCGAGGAGGTCGCGATGTTGGCCGGCATCAGCTCGGACTACTACCTGCGGCTCGAGCAGGGTCGCGACCGGCATCCGTCGGTGCAGGTTCTCGAGGCCTTGGCCGACGTACTGCGCTTGGACGCCGACGCCACGGCCTACCTGGTCGGGCTCGTGCAGGAGCACCCGCGGGCTGTCCCGAAGCGGCAACGACCCAGGGCCGAGCCTGTGCCGGAGAGCATCCGTGAGCTGATCGACGGCTGGCCGAACAACCCGGCGTACGTGCAGAACAAGTACACCGACGTCCTCGCGGTCAACGCCCTGGGCGCCGCGCTGACGCCGAACTACGCGGTCGGGGTCAACCTGCTCACCGCAGTCCTGCTCGACCCCGCGGAGCAGGCACTGCGGCGAGACTGGGACGAGCTCACCGAGGAGGGTGTCGCCGTCCTGCGGTCCGAGCTCGGGTCGGCGGTCGACGATCCGCGGCTGGTCGAGCTCGTCGGGGAACTGTCGGTGCGCAGCGAGCGGTTCCGCCAGCTGTGGGCGCGGCACGACGTCCGCCCGCGCCGCGGCCGGCTGAGTCTGCTGACCCATCCGGACGTCGGCGACCTCGATCTGAAGTCCGACAAGCTGACCATCGGCGGGACCGACAACATGACGCTGGTCGTCTTCCACGCCGTACCCGGAAGCCGGAGCGTCGAGTCACTCGCCCTGCTCGGCAGCCTGGTCGCGTCCAACGATCAGACCACCGAGCAGCACGATCGAGCGCCTAGGCCCAGCGACTGAAGGCGCGGACGATCTGCGGGTACGCCGCCAACGCCGTACCCACGTGGTCGACGGCGCCCATCGAGTGCACGGTGACCTGCGCGCCGCGAGCCCGCAGCGCGGTGGCACAGACGTCCGCATTGGCGGCCACCACGTCGGTGTCCTTCGTGCCGTTGTAGAAGTGGACGGGCACGCGGGGGGTCCAGTCATGGCAGATCTGGTCGGCCGTCTGCAGTGCGCGCAGGTAGCGACCGGTCGGGTGCTTCAGCCGCTCGATGAACGCCGGCGTGAACAGCTTCTCCGGGGAATCGGGGAGTCCGGCAACGATGTCCTCGTCGGGGTGTGTCCCGTCGAAGAGGCCCTCGACCGTGCTCGCGTACGGCTCCTGGAACGCCTCCCGCGGGTCGTCGTACAGGCCGACGGTCCGGTTCCACGCGGTCGTGAAGTAGGCGAGATAGAACGCCGCGGTCGCCGGCGCCACCCCACCGTTGAAGGCGGCCGGCAACTCGGTCCCTAGAAGGTCGTACGGCCCGGCCACGCCCTGCAGAGCGCCGAGGCGGAACGTCGAGACCTCACCCCGGCTGAGTGCCCGTCCAAGGGCAACAGAGGCCCGGCCGCCCTGGGAGAAGCCGGTGACGAGCACGTCGCGTTTGAGGACGACTCCGTGCCTCAACGCGAACGTGCGAGCCGCCAACAGCATGTCCGCGGACGCGCTGGTCTCGGTCTTGGTGTCGATGTACGGATGCTCGCCCGGCCCGAGCCCGAGACCGAGGTAGTCGGGCGCGACCCCGACCAGCCCCTGGCCGGCGAAGAGAGCGGTGACGAGCCGGTCGGTCGAGTCTTCAGACACGGAGGCCGCGTAGGCCTTCGTCGCGGTCGTGCCGTGCAGGTACTCCGCGACGGTCAGCGCACCGTGGCGGCCGTCGGGCAGGACGACGAGACCGCTCGCGGTGGTGGGCCGGCCGTTGGGGTCGACGGTCCGATAGATCAACCGGTACGCCGTGACGTCGTCCTTGGCCGCCGGTGTACCGACGAAGCCCGTCCCAGCCGCGGCTCCGTCCAACTGAGCCGCAGTCAGCCGGGCGACCGGGACGGCCGAGACGAGCGCGCCACGTGGGGCGTGGACGCTGGTGACGGCGGCTTCCGACAGCGTCGGCTGGGTGACAGCGGCGTACGCCGAGATCGGGGCCGCGAGCAGCGCGGCCGTGGCGAGAGTGGCGGCAACGGTCCTGGTAATCCGTGAAGTCATGCCTCCAGCCAACCGCCGGGCCGAGCGTGCGACGAGGGTGCTCGGCCCCGGGGCGGAGGTGGACTTTCGTCTACCCGAGGAGGCTGGTGTACAGCTGCACGGTCCGGTCCGCGACGGCGTCCCAACCGAACTGCGAGACGGCCCGCTCGCGGCCCGCCTTGCCCATCGTGGCCGCCTTGGCCGGGTTGTCGACCAGGTCGTTGATCCCCGCGGCCAGGTCGCGCTCGAACGCGTCGATGTCGTCCTCGTCGTACCGGACCAGTGTGCCGGTGACGCCGTCGTCGACCACCTCGGGGATGCCGCCGACCGCGCTGGCGACGACGGCGGTCTCACATGCCATCGCCTCGAGGTTGACGATGCCGAGCGGCTCGTAGATCGACGGGCAGCAGAACGCGAGCGCGTGCGTCAGCACCTGCCGGACCTCCTCGCGCGGCAGCATCTCGGAGACCACGAACACGCCGTCCCGGGCCGCCTTGAGGTCGTCGATCAGGGCATCCGTCTCGACCTTGAGCTCGACCGTGTCGGCCGCACCGGCGAGCAGCACCAGCTGCACCGACGGGTCCAGCCGCAGCCCGGCCCGGAGGAGGTGTGGGACACCCTTCTGCCGGGTGATCCGGCCGACGAACGTCACGTACGGGCGGCTCAGGTCGACGCCGAGCCGCTCCAGCACGTTCGTCGCCGGATCCGGCCGGTAGAAGTCGGCGTCGATCCCGTTCGAGATCACGTGCACCTTGGCCGGGTCGATCGCCGGGTAGCAGTCCAGTACGTCGTCCCGCATGCCGTTGCTCACCGCGACCACAGCGTCGGCCGCCTCGTAGGCCGTCCGCTCGGCCCAGCTGGACAGGCGGTAGCCGCCGCCGAGCTGCTCGGCCTTCCACGGGCGGCGCGGCTCCAGCGAGTGAGCGGTCACCACGTGCGGTACGCCGTACAGGAGCTTGGCCCAGTGGCCGGCCATGTTCGCGTACCAGGTGTGGGAGTGGACGAGCTGGGAGTCGCCGACCGCGGCCGTCATGGTCAGGTCGGTGGACAGGATCCGCAGCGCCGCGTTCGCCTTCGGGATGCGTGGGTCGTCCTCGGAGTGCGCGGTCGCGCCGAGGCGTGGCTCGCCCATGCAGTGCACGTCCACGTCGAGCAGCCGGCGCAGCTCGCGGACCAGGAAGTCCACGTGCACCCCCGCCCCGCCGTACACATCCGGAGGATACTCACGCGTCAGGATGGCGACCTTCATGCGTCCGAGGCTAGGTCATCACGCGACGTGTGTCGGTACCCAGAACCTCAGCTTTCCGTGTCGTTCGTCTTCCAATTCGCCACCGGCCGCCTGGATCACCTTGCGTGAACCGACGTTGTCCGGGTCGCAGGTGACCAGCACCGGGTCGATGCCGAGACCGGCCGCGATCGGCAGGGACTGGGTCAGCATCCGGGTGCCGTGGCCGTGACGCCGCGCCGACGGCCGTACGCCGTAGGTGATGTGACCGCCGAGCTCGATCAGGACCGGGGTCAGGTCGTGGCGGATCGACAGCCGGCCGAGCCACTCCTCGCCGTCGACGAACCAGAGCACGGTCTGATGGACCAGATCCGGCCGCAGTTCGGTGGCCGGATCCGCCTCGCTCCGGATCAGCTCGACCATCCGGGCGAACTCGTCCGGGTCCGCGGCCTGCTCGCGGCTCCACTCCTCCTCGTCGCCGGTGATCGCCCGTGCACCCATCCACCGCTCGTCCTCCGGGCCGAACTCGTCCCAGGCGGCGAGGAACGAGCGGTGAACGGCGACAGTAGGTTCGATGAGCGTTGGCATCCCCCCAGTGTCGCGACACTCGCAAGCGCTTATGCCTGGGGGCTCTCGGAGCTAAGGTGCGGACATGGCAAAGGCGCCCAGAGTTCTCGGAATCGTGCTGGCCGGTGGCGAGGGCAAGCGGTTGATGCCGCTGACGGCGGACCGGGCCAAACCGGCCGTGCCGTTCGGGGGCAGTTATCGCTTGATCGACTTCGTGCTGTCCAACCTGGTCAACGCCGGAATCCGGAACCTGTTCGTGCTGACGCAGTACAAGTCGCACTCGCTGGACCGGCATGTGACCGTGACCTGGCGGATGTCCACCCTGCTGGGGAACTTCGTCAGCTGCGTGCCCGCCCAGCAGCGGCTCGGTCCGCAGTGGTACCAGGGCAGCGCGGACGCGATCTACCAGTCGATGAATCTGATCGACGACTTCAAGCCCGACGTCATCGTGGTGTTCGGCGCCGACCACGTGTACCGGATGGATGCGGCCCAGATGGTCGCCGCGCACCTGGAGCGTGGGAACGGCGTGACCGTGGCCGGGATCCGGGTGCCCCGGGCCGGGGCGAGCGAGTTCGGCGTGATCAAGACCGGCGCGGACGGGCAGACCATCGAGGAGTTCCTGGAGAAGCCGGCCGACCCGCCGGGACTGCCCGACTCGCCGGACGAGACGTTCGCCTCGATGGGCAACTACGTGTTCAGCGCCGACGTCCTGGTCGAGGCGCTCCGCAAGGACGCCGCGAACCCCGCCTCGCGGCACGACATGGGCGGCGACATCGTCCCGATGATGGTTGCCGAGGGCAAGGCCGGGGTCTACGACTTCCGTGACAACGACGTACCCGGCGCACTCGACCGGGACCGCTCGTACTGGCGTGACGTCGGTTCGCTGGACTCGTACCATGAGGCCCACATGGATCTGGTCTCGATCCAGCCGGTGTTCAACCTCTACAACTCGGACTGGCCGATCTTCACCTCGCACCCGCAACTGCCGGGCGCGAAGTTCACCGACGACGCGACCGTCGGCGAGTCGATCGTCTGCCAGGGCTCGATCGTGACCGGTGCGACCGTGGAGACCTCGGTGCTCGGCTCCAACGTGATCGTCAGTGCCGGTGCCTACATCGAGCGCGCGGTGATCATGGACAACTGCAAGATCGGCGCCGGGGCCCGGCTGATCAACGTGATCCTGGACAAGAACGTGGTCGTCCCGGAAGGCGTCGAGATCGGCGTCGACCCCGACCACGACCGCGAACGCGGCTTCACCGTCTCCAAGGGCGGCATCACCGTGCTCGGCAAGGGCCAGGTGATCGACCCGCCGGCCGACAAGCCCGCCAAGGTGGACGACAAGGTGGACGACGCGGCGGATGAGGTCGCCGAGGCGTGAGCGCGGAGGCTGAGGCGCTGGAACTCGATGCCGCGGACCCCGGGCACCGCGATCTGTTCGACGTACCGCCGGCGCAGGGTGGCGACTACCCGGACGTGGCGTACTTCGCCGGGAACTCGCTCGGGCTGCGGCCGCGCGCGACCCGGACCGAGTTACTCGAGGACCTCGACGCGTGGGCGAGGCTGGGCGTGGAGGGACACCTCGACGCCGACAGGCCGTGGTTGCCGTACCACCGGCTTCTGACCGGACCGGCGTCACGGCTGGTAGGTGCACTGCCGAACGAGACCGTCGTGATGAACTCCCTCACGGTCAACCTGCACCTGCTGATGGTCTCGTTCTACCGCCCGAACCGGTCCCGGCACCGCATCGTGATCGAGGACTCCGCCTTTCCCTCCGACAGCTACGCCGTACGCTCCCAAGCGCGATTCCACGGGTACGACGCCGACGACGCGGTCATCCGCCTCCGGCCCCGGCCGGGCGAGGAGTGCCTGCGTACGTCGGACGTCGTCGAGCAGCTGGGCGGTGACGTGGCCCTGGTCCTGCTGGGCGGGGTGAATTACCTGACCGGCGAGCTGATGGACATCCCGACGATCACCAAGGCCGGACATGCGGCCGGTGCGATCGTCGGCTGGGACCTGGCCCACGCGGCCGGGAACGTGCCGCTGGCACTGCACGAGTGGGGCGTGGACTTCGCCGCCTGGTGCTCGTACAAGTACCTGAACTCCGGGCCGGGTGCGCTGGCCGGTGCGTTCGTGCACGAGCGGCACCTGGGCGGCGACCGGCCGCGGTTCGAGGGCTGGTGGAGCACTGAGGCCTCGACCCGGTTCGAGATGAGGCCGGAGTCGAGGCCACCCGCGTCAGCGGATGCGTGGCAGGTGTCGAATCCGCCGATCTTCTCGATGAGCCCGGTGCGTACGTCGCTGGAGATCTTCGACAAGATCGGTATCGGTGTGTTGCGCGAACGCAGTCTGCGGTTGACGTCGTACCTGGAGAGGCAATTGAGCGAGGTCATGATCGAGCGGCCGTTGCAGGTCATCACTCCGACGGATCCGCAGCGGCGCGGGGCGCAACTGTCGGTGCGGATCGGTGGTGCGCAGGGGGCGGGTGCGCTGGCGAAGCGGTTGCGGTTCGAGTACGGCGTGATCGCCG
This sequence comes from Kribbella pittospori, assembly GCF_004331465.1. Classification (GTDB taxonomy): domain Bacteria; phylum Actinomycetota; class Actinomycetes; order Propionibacteriales; family Kribbellaceae; genus Kribbella; species Kribbella pittospori. Next base: position 370,242 of record NZ_SJKB01000006.1, on the reverse strand, counting down.
ACTCGCGGGAGCCCGACGTACTGCGGTTGGCGCCGGTGCCGTTGTACTCGACGTACCACGACTGCTGGCGGGCGGCGACGGCTCTGGCTGAGGCGGTGCCGGCATGAAGGTCGCGATCGTCGGGGCCGGGCTGACCGGGAGTCTGATGGCCTGTTTCCTCGCCCGGCGTGGGTTGTCGGTGACGCTGTACGAGCGGCGGCCGGATCCGCGCGTCGGTCAGGCCGAGCGCGGCCGGTCGATCAACCTGGCGATCTCCGAACGCGGGCTGGACGCGCTGCGGCGGATCGGGCTGGACGACCAGGTGATGGCCGACGCGCTGCCGATGAAGGGCCGGATGATCCACCCGGTCTCCGGACCGCTGGACTTCCAGGCGTACTCGGCCGGCGGCAACCGGGCGATCAACTCGATCAGCCGTGGTGCGCTGAACAACGCGCTGCTGACGGCGGCGTCGGAGGCTCCGGGCGTCTCGGTCGAGTTCGAGCATCGGCTGGTCGAACTGGAGTCGCAGGCCGGGCGGATGGTGTTCGCGACCCCGTCGGGGAAGGTCTCGGCCGAGGCCGACGTGGTGCTCGGCGCGGACGGTGCCGGGTCCGCGGTGCGCGAGCAGTTGCTTGCCGAGGGCATCGTTGCCGAGGACGTCGACTTCCTCGACTACGGGTACAAGGAGCTGTCGATCCCGGCGGCCGACGGTGAGTTCGCGCTGGATCCCGGTGCGCTGCACATCTGGCCGCGCGGTACGTCGATGATGATCGCGCTGCCGAATCCGGATCGCTCCTTCACCTGCACGCTGTTCTGGCCGGCCGGGGCGTTCGACGCGCTGACCTCCGAGGTGGACATCGAGGACCACTTCAGGACGTCGTACCCGGATCTGTTGCCGTTGGCACCATCCCTGGTGGACGACTACCTGCACAACCCGGTCGGCGTACTCGGGACCGTGCACACGCTGCCCTGGCAGGCGCACGGGCGGACGGCGCTGATCGGCGACGCGGCGCACGCGATCGTGCCGTTCTACGGCCAGGGCGCGAACTGTGCGTTCGAGGACGTGGTCGAGCTGGACCGCTGCCTCGACGACACTGCCGGGTCGTGGGCCCGGGCGCTGCCGCTGTTCGAGGCGCGGCGCCGGGAGAACACCGAGGCGATCGCGGAGATGGCGCTCGGCAACTTCGTCGAGATGCGGGACAAGGTCGCGTCGCCGGTCTTCCGCCTCACCAAGCGCATCGAGCACGCCCTGGAACGCCTGCTCCCCGGCACGTACGTCTCCCGCTACGAACTGGTGTCGTTCTCCACCACGCCGTACGCCGAAGTCCGGGACCGCGTCCATCGCCAGCACAAGGTGCTCGGCCTGGGCGCTGTGGCCGCGGCCGGCGTACTGCTCGGAATCGCACGGAGGAGGAGACGGCGATGAGTTTGTGGACGCCGGAGTTGCTGACCGGGCAGCCCAAGTCGGTGGGCCTGCTCCGGAACTTCGTCGGTGGCGAGTTCGTGGAGAGCGGCTCGACGTTCGCGAAGGTGAGCCCGGTGACGGGTGAGCAGATCTTCGACGTCTGCGAGGCGGACGAGTCGGCCGTGGACGCGGCGGTGCAGGCGGCCCAGGCGGCGCTGAAGGGGCCGTGGGGACGGCTCAGTGAGCAGGAGCGGGCGGTGGTCCTGCGCCGCGTCGCCGACGGACTGGAGCGGCGCTTCGAGGACCTCGTCGCGGCGGAAGTGGGCGACACCGGGAAGTCGATCAGTCAGGCCCGCACGCTCGACATCCCGCGCGGCGCGGCGAACTTCCGCGCCTTCGCCGACTTCGCGACGACGGCTGCCACCGAGTCGTACACCACCGTGCTGCCGGACGGCCGGCGGGCGCTGAACTACGCGGTCCGTAAACCCGTCGGTGTGGTGGCGATCGTCGTACCGTGGAACCTGCCGCTGCTCCTGCTCACCTGGAAGGTCGCGCCGGCGCTTGCCTGCGGCAACGCTGTGGTGGTCAAGCCGTCCGAGGAGACACCGGCCTCGGCGACCGTACTGGCCGAGGTGATGGCGGAGGCCGGCGTACCGGCTGGGGTCTTCAACCTCGTGCACGGCTTCGGCCCGTCGTCGGCAGGGGAGTACCTGACCCGGCATCCCAGCGTGGACGCGATCACCTTCACCGGTGAATCTGCGACCGGTACGGCGATCGCGAAGGTGGCAGCGGACCGGGTCAAGTCGGTGTCCTTCGAGCTCGGCGGCAAGAACGCCGGCCTGATCTTCGCCGACGCCGACCTGGACGCCGCGGTCGAGGGATCGGTGCGGTCCGTGTTCACCAACGGCGGCCAGGTCTGCCTGTGCACCGAGCGGCTGTACGTCGAGCGGCCGATCTTCACCGAATTCGCTGAACGGCTGGCCCAACGAGCCTCCGAACTGACCTACGGCTGGCCGGCCGACGAGGCCACCATGAACATGCCGCTGATCTCGAAACAGCACCGCGACAAGGTCCTCTCGTACTACGACCTGGCCCGATCCGAAGGTGCTGAGGTGCTGACCGGCGGCGGCGTACCGTCGTTCGGCGACGCCCGCGACGGTGGTTGCTACGTGCAACCGACAGTGGTGACCGGTCTGCCGCAGGACGCCCGCGCCACCACCGAGGAGATCTTCGGCCCGATCTGCCACATCGCGCCGTTCGACACCGAGGACGAGGCCTACGCCCTGGCCAACGACAGCGAGTACGGCCTGGCCGCCACCGTCTGGACCCGCGACGTCGGCCGCGCCCACCGTGCCGGCCCAGCCTTGGACGTCGGCATCGTCTGGATCAACACCTGGTTCCTCCGCGACCTCCGCACGCCGTTCGGCGGCATGAAGCTGTCCGGCGTCGGCCGCGAGGGCGGCACGCACTCACTGTCCTTCTACTCCGAGCCCACCAACGTCTGCATCGAGCTGACCTGACCGCAGTACGTCGAGCACAGGCGCGACCTTGTCCGCCCCGATGAACTCCCCCAACTCGGTCAACTCCTCGCCGATCTGCCGGAGCAGATCCGCCGGGAGTCGCTGTGTTTCCACGTAGTTGATCGCCTCACTCTGCTCGCCGAGCGCGGTCAGGAAGGTGGGCCGGTGGACCAGCCGGCGCGGATCCGGGCGCGGCAGGTCTGCCTCGTAGTCCAAGGTCGAGAGCGCCGACCTGAGCAACGCGGCCGCGTCGTCGTCGCGGCCTTCACCGAGACGGATCAGGGCCTGCCGGTACAGCCCCCAGCCGTTCTTCGGATTGAGCTCGGCAGCATGCTCGAAGTCCGCCAGCGCGGCGGCCGTCTTGCCCATCGCCTGATAGGTCTCGCCCCGCCCGATCCAGGCGGTCGCTGTCCGCGGGAGCCGGTCGATCGCCCGGGCGAAGTCGTGCAAGGCCGCCGAGTGGTCGCCGGTCAGACGGAGGAAGTACTGGCCGCGGTAGATCAGGGCCCAGCCTTGGTTGCGGAGGATCGCGACGCTGCGGTCGTGGTCGGCGCGGGCCGCGTCGAGGTTTCCCAGCCGCTCGTGCACTCTGGCGCGATGCGAGAGCGCCGCGGCCTTCCGCCGGGCGACGTCGACAGCACGATCCAGGTCGGCCAGTGCCTGCGTGTACTGACCCTTCAGTTCCATGATCTGCGCCCGGGACACCAGTGCCGAACCGAGAGTGGGATCGAGCTGGATGGCTCGATCGAGGTCGTCGAGCGCCCCGTCGAGATCACCGTGATCCAGCCGGATCGACCCACGCCGGTCGAACGCCAGGGCCGACAACGGGTCGAGTTCGAGGGAGCGCTCGGCGTCCGCGATCGCGCCGTCGTACTGGCCCGCGGAGGCTCTCATCCCGGCCCGGATCCCGAACGTCGGACCATGGGTCGGATCGAGCTCGAGCACCCGGTCGAGGTCGGCGAGTCCCCGGGATCGGCGGCCCGACCGGTCGTACACCAGCGCCCGCGTCGTGAGCGCGGACAGATCGTCGGGGCTCAGTTCGAGAGCGCGGTCGAGATCCCGCAGCGCATCGTCGTACCGGCGCGCGCTGAGATGCAGGTCTGCGCGTGCCCGCAGCAGGATCGGGTTGTCCGGATCGGTGCGGATTCGCGCGGTGAAGTCGGCCACCCCTCGCGACAGCTCGCCGGAGCGGTCGTAGACCCGGGCTCTGATCGTGAACGACCACCGGTCGCCCGGATCCGCCGCGATCGCTCGGTCGAGATCTGCCAGTGCCTCGGCGTACTGCCCCAAGGACATCCGGACATTGGCTCGGTCGGCGAGCGCCGCGGCGTACCGCGGGTCGAGTTCGACGGCCTTGTCGAGGTCGGCCAGCGCCTCGCGCTCCATCCGCTGATCGCGCCAGAGCCCTGCCCGGGACAGCAGGACCCAGGTGTCCGTCGGTGCCAGCGCGTGCGCATGATCCAGGTCCGTCTTCGCCTCGGCGAAGCGGCGCAGATCCCGGAAGATCGAGCCTCGGACCGTGAGGTAGTAGGCATCGCCCGGGCGCAGTTCGATCACGCGATCGATGTCGTCGAGGGCGGCCTCGTACTTGCGAAGACGCCGGCTGATCGAGCTCCGGGAGGAGTAGGCACCCGCGTAGTCGGGGGCGATCCGGATCGCCTCGGCGAGGTCCTCGAACGCCTTGTCGTAGTCGCCGAGATCGGCGTGGATCCGTCCGCGCGGGCCGACGATCCAGCTCCGGCCGGGCAGCAGGGCGTCCGCCCGGTCGAGGTCGCCGAGGGCAGCGTCGTACTTCTTCAGGCGTTCGTGCAGCCGGCTGCGTTCGGTGAGGGCGGCCGCTCGGTGGAAGGTGCTCAGCCGCGGATCCAGGGCGAGACCGTCGAGGAGGAGCAGTTCGTCGCTCGTCGAGCCCTGGAGAAGGGCGGTCAGCTGCTCGCCGCGGGAGCGGATCTCGTCGGTGTCGGAGTCGTGTCCCGCCTGGGCGATCATCTGGGCCCACTTGGCCGCGCTGTCGCTGGTCCGGCCGTAGGCGTCGGTCATGCGTTCCAGTGCGTTCGGCAGCTCGGGTACGCCGCCTGCGCACAGCTCGTGGTACGTCGCTTCGAGCTCCAACTCCCGCCAGCGGGCGTTCCGCCAGCGCTCGCTGGGGCGCAGACCGAGCTCTGTCAGGCGCTCGCGGTAGTGGTCGACCAGAGCCCGCTGGCGTTCGGTCCAGTCGGCGAGGGACACGCGCCGCAGTGAGCGGAGCATCGGCGTACGGACGACGGGGTGGTAGCGGTAGCCATAGCCATCGGCGTGAGCTGAGACGAAGGGCAGGCGGCGGAGCGCATCGAGGTCGACGGTCGTTCCGGCGGCGACCTCGAGGATGTCGCGGTCGAGCCGGCGGGGGATCGCGCCGGCCAGGATGGCCTTCTGCCGCTCCGGATCGGACTCCTCCCGGAGGAAGCGATCCACGGCGGTCTCGGCGTGATCCGTCGAGTCGGCGGTGCCGCGAGCCGCCGATTCCGCCAGCAGGGCGACGAGAATCGGCAGACAGCCGGAGAGCCGGAGGATCACGTCCACGGTGCCGGGATCGACGATCCGCTGAGTGGCGAGGAGCTGGCGCGCTTCCGCCTCCGTGAACACCTGCAGCTCGATGTCGACGCGGAGATTCCGCAGGCCGGCCCACTGGTTCGGGTCGAGTGGATGCTGACCGGACACCGCCACCACGATGTCGGCCGGCAACTTGCCGCAGGTGCCGCGCAGAAGGTCCAGCAACCAGCCGTTGAGGGCGCGGCCGGTCTGCTCGAAGGTGTCGATGAACAGAGCGATCTGCCGGCGCTGGCCGATCTTGCGGAGGTCGGCGACGAACGCCGTACTGAGCGCTTCGACCGGTGACAGCAGCAGCGCGAGATCGTCGTGCCGGGTGATCTTGCCGACCAGGTAGGCACGGTACTGGTCGACCCGCGACGCAGCCTCGTTCTCGTCGATCGCACCGACCAGCACACCGGCGATCGGGATCTCGCCGGCCGCACGGAGCCCGAGCCGGACCGCCGCCCGGGTCAGCACCGACGAGATCCCGGCCGGTGCGCCAGGATCGGAGTCGACGCTGTGCCGCAGTGTGCGGTACTGCCTCAGCCTGCTGTCGAAACCGCGGCAGGCGGACCCGGAGTCGGCCAGACCGTGGGCGAGCTGCTCGATCGCGGACAATACGTCGAACGCCTCGTCGACGTACGCCGTGGCGCATTTCTTCTTGGTCGCGGTCGCCCGCCAGCGCTGGACCAGCGACGTCTTGCCGACGCCGGCGTCGCCGTACAGGCTGACGATGAAGCGGCGGCGGGGATCGTTGGGCCGCAGTGCCAGGTTCTGCTCGAACAGCTGGAGTGGCTCGGTGCGGCCGACGAACGTGCCGGCGTCCCGGGACTCCAGGATGTCTTGCAGCCAGAAGTCCTCGTCGGTCACTCGTTCGATCGTAGTGGAGGGCGGGGTGACTGGCCACGCGACGCCGGTGCGGCAGGTACTTGGCGGATGGTGGGTGGTGGGCAAGGATGCTGACATGGCCGACGCGACGGTGGTGGCGGGGAAGGCAGTGCCGCGGGGACGGTTCCCGCACGTGAAGTTGAGCGGTGGGTTCGCGTTCGTGTCGGGGACTTCCAGCCGGTTGCCGGACAACACCATCGCGGGTGCCTCGGTCGACGAACTCGGCACGGTGTCACTGGACATCAAGGTGCAGACCCGGGCGGTGCTGGAGAACATCCGGGACATCCTGGTGGCGGTGGGCGCCGGACTCGACGACCTGGTCAGCGTGACGACGTACCTGGTGTCGATGAACGACTTCGGGGGCTACAACGAGGTGTATGGCGAATTCTTCGACGAGTCCGGGCCGGCCCGGACGACCGTCGCAGTCCATCAGCTGCCGCATCCCCAGCTGCTGATCGAGATCCAGGCCGTAGCGGCGATCCCGCAAGGTGCAAAGGAGTAGGGCATGGCGAATCTGGAGTCGACGAACTTCCCGCAGTGGATCGAGGAGAACAAGCACCTGCTGAAGCCGCCGGTCGGCAACAAGCAGATGTTCCCGACCGGGGACGACTTCATCACGATGGTGGTCGGCGGGCCGAACCAGCGCACCGACTTCCACGTCGACCCGTACGAGGAGTTCTTCTACCAGATCAAGGGCGAGCTCCGGGTCAACGTCGTCACCGACGACGGGCCCGCGACTGTTGCGGTGAACGCGGGAGAGATGTGGGTGCTGCCGCGGAACATGCCGCATTCGCCGCAGCGCGGGCCGGACTCGATCGGACTCGTGATCGAGCGGGTCCGGGAGCCGGGCACGTTGGAGAAGTTCCGCTGGTACTGCGCCAACTGCAACGCGATCGTGCACGAGGTCGAGCTCCAGGTGACCGACATCGTGGCCGACCTGCCACCGGTGTTCAAGGCCTTCTACGACAGCGAGGACGCGCGCACCTGCCCGGACTGCGGCACGCTGCACCCGGGTAAGGCCTGATGACTGTTGATGTCCACACGCATCTGGTGCCGAAGGGCTGGCCGGATCTCTCGGTAGCGTGCGGCGGCGACGGCTGGCCCTGGCTGCGGATCGACTCCGAGCGGGCGGCGATGATCATGGTCGGCTCGACGGAGTTCCGCCCGATCGGCCCGCAGGCGTGGGATCCCGCCGTACGCCGTACCGATATGGATGCCGACGGCATCGATCTGCAGGTGGTGTCGCCGACGCCGGTGTTCTTCGGGTACGACCGGCCTGCCGAGCAGGCGGTCAGGCTGGCCCGGATCTTCAACGACCTGACGCTGGAGACGCTCGCCGGGGACAGCCGATTCGTTCCGTTCTGCCAGGTGCCGTTGCAGGATCCGGACGCCGCTTGCGCCGAGGTCGACCGGTGCCGGGCAGCCGGTCACGCCGGTGTCGAGATCGGCAACCATGTCGGCGACAAGGACCTCGACGACGCCGGGATCGTTGCCTTCCTCAAGCACTGTGCGGAGACGGGGATGCCGGTGCTGGTGCATCCGTGGGACATGCCGGGCGGTCCACGGCTGGATCGCTGGATGGCCCGCTGGCTGACCGGGATGCCGGCGGAGACGCATCTGTCGCTGCTGGCTCTCGTCCTCGGCGGCGGCTTCGACGCGTTGCCGCCGTCGCTGCGGATCTGTTTCGCCCACGGCGGTGGGAGTTTCGCGTTCTGGCTGGGGCGGCTGGAGAACGCCTGGCACCGGCGCGGCGACATCGTGCGTGGTTGCTCCGAGCACCCACCCTCTCACTACCTGGATCGGTTCGTGGTCGACACGGTGGTGTTCGAATCAGCGCCTTTGCGGCTACTTGTCGATACCTTGGGGGAAGATCGGGTACTGGTCGGCAGTGACTATCCGTATCCACTGGGCGAGCGGCCGGTCGGGGAGGTGGTACGGAAAGCCGGTTTCCTGTCCGCGGACCAGCGGCACAAGCTGCTGTCCACGAACGCTCTGCACTTTCTCGGGAGGTCAGAGCAGCCTCGGGAGGTCTGATGAGTGAAGACCGATCGGTTCTGACCCGCGCGGCCCGTGAGCCCGACGAGGAGCTCCGGTACGGCGACCACGCGGACCAGGTGATCGACTACTGGCATGCCAAGGAGTACCGGCCGCTGGTCGTGTTCGTGCACGGTGGCTTCTGGCGGCCGGAGTACGACCGCAAACACGCCCGCCCGCTCGGCGAGGCGCTGTCCGACCTCGGCTGGCCGGTGCTGTCCCTGGAGTACCGCCGTGAGCCCGGTGACCCCGATGCGAGTACGTCGGACGTCCGTACGGCGATCGAGTCGCTGCCGGACCTGGTCGACGTCCATGCCGGCTACGTGCTGGTCGGGCACTCGGCGGGTGGACAGCTCGCGCTGTGGGCAGCCTCGACGCTGAACCCGGTCCGGCTCCGCGGTGTGGTCGCGCTGGCCCCGGTCGCCGATCTCGTGATGGCCGACCGGCTCGGCCTGGACAAGGGCGCCGTACAGGACTTCATCGGCGACGGCGTACGCAACGACCTCGACCCGGTGCACCTGCCCGCCGCGATCGCCCCGATCAGCATCATTCACGGCGCGGCCGACACCCGCGTCCCACTCACCATCACCGAGTCCTACTTCACCGCCCACCCCACCGCCCGCCTCAACCGCGTCGAAGGCGCCGACCACTACGACCTGATAGACCCCGAAAGCCCCCACTGGCACGAACTCACCACAGAACTAACCCGCCTCACCGGCTAGCTCATGCTCATCGGTGAAGAGGTAGTCCTGCGTCCGGTGCGAGAGCGCGATCTCGATGCGTTCATCACCGCCCACACCGATCTGTCGAACCGCGGCGAGTTCTTCCCGCTCGGCGTCCGGTCGGAGCCGGTACTGCGGCGCCAGTACGCCGACACCGGCTTCTGGGAGCGGGAAGAGGGCACCCTGCTGATCTGGAACTCCGACGACGTCATGGTCGGCCACATCGAGTTCTTCAAGTCCGTCAACTACTGGGACGCCTACGAGCTCTCGTACCAGCTCTACAGTTCGGAGTACGCCGGCCGCGGGTACACCACCGAGGCCGTCCGTCTTCTGGTCGAGTACCTCTTCGGGGCGAAGAAGGTGAACCGCCTCTCCCTCGTCATCGTCCCCGGCAACACCCCCAGCCGCCGCATCGCCGAGAAATGCGGCTTCCAGCTCGAAGGCACCGCCCGAGGCGCCTTCTTCAACAACGGCCATAACGTAGACGTGCTCATCTACGCCCTCCTCAGAGACGACCCCCGCCCCTGGCACAACCCCGGCTGACTCAGACCTCGCGCCGGTTTTCCTGTGTACGGACGGCTTCGATGACGTCCAACATACCCACGTCGCGTGCTCGGCGAGAGCCCTTTCGCCGGTGGCGACTGGGGGCCACAGTGGGTGTGAGAAGGGGGAGGTTGTCATGGTCGGAGCATTGCTGCTCGGGTTTGTTTGCGGCGTGATCGCCAGGGTGCTGATGCCGCGAGATGCGTTCCGTGGGATGAGCGGACCGGTGTCCTGGGCGGTGTCGCTCGGTCTGGGGCTCGCTGGTGCGGTGGTCGGCTACGTGATTTTCACGCTGGGGTTGGGCATCGGCGACACCGACATCTTCGACTGGGGCGGTCTGATCGGCGCCGTGATCGGAACCCTCGTCGTGATCGTGATCGCCGGCTACATCCTCCGGCGTCGCCAGGCCCGCCCGCCATCCGCCACCACTCCGCCCGGAGACGGCCGCGCCTGACCTCAGCTCAGGCGCTTGGCGGCGGTGAGGAGGCCTTCGGAGGTGGGGAGGAGGGCTGAGACGAGGTCGTCGTCGTCGCGGACTGCTCGGATCAGGTCGCGGAGGGCGTTGGTGTCGGGGTCGCGGTGAGCGGGGTCGGCGACTCGGCCGCCGGTGAGGATGCCGGCGAAGACGACCAGGCCGCCGGGGCGGAGCAGGCGCAGTGCCTCGTGCAGGTACGCCGTGTTCTCGCGCCGGTCCGCATCGCAGAAGACCAGGTCGTAGTGCCCGTCGGTGAGCCGGGTGACGACGTCGAGCCCGGAGCCCGCGATCAGGCGGAACCGGTTCGAAGGGACGCCGGCATCCAGGAACGTCTTGCGCGCGAGCCGCTGGTTCTCGGCGTCGATGTCGACCGTGGTGAGCGTGCCGTCCGCGCGCATCCCGCGCAGCAGTGCCAGCCCGGAGACGCCGGTGCCGGTGCCGATCTCGACCACCGCCTTGGCGCTCACGCCGGCCGCGAGCATGCTGAGCGCGGCCGCGGCCCCGGGACCGATCGCGGCGATGCCGCTGTCCTGGGCACTCGCCCGCGCACCGGTGACGACTTCGTCCTCACCGGTGTAGTCCTCGGCGTATGCCCAGGACGTCGGGTCGATGCCGGTGGCGATGATGCCCTCCCAAGGTTCTGCCGCTGCGCTACTCATGCTGAGTCAGAAGCCTAGCGGCACGAGGGCCGCATTCGGTGTCTCCCGCGCTGGGGCTGCGCACTCTTGCTCATAACTTTGCCACTTGAGTCAGATATGATCGTCCCCAGCAGACATCAGCCACCCAGGAGGGAGGTACGGCGCGATGCAGGTCCTACGAGCGGATGACGTCGATGCCGGCTTCCTTGAACACGGCCAGCTGGCTCTCGTCGGCCTGGGCGTCGGTGACGAGGGTGTCGATCTCGCTCAGCTCGCAGATCCGCGCGAACGCGCGCTGACCGAGCTTGGAGGAGTCGGCGACCACGACGACCTTGGCGGCCCGGCTGACGATCAGCTGGTTGATGTTCGCCTCGCCCTCGTGGTGGGCGGTGGCGCCGGTCTCGTCGATCCCGTCGACGCCGATGAAGGCGATGTCCAGGGACAGGTCGGCCAGGATCCGGTGCGACAGCGGCCCGATCATCTCGTACGACTGCGGCCGGGCCACGCCACCGGTCAGCACCATCTTCACGTGCGGCCGGACGATCAGCTCGTTGGCGATGTTCAGCGCGTTGGTGACGAGGGTGAACGCGGGCTCGCCGTGCTCGGCGGACAGCTCCGGCCGGGTCGCCAGCGTGCGGGCGACCTCGGAGATCGTGGTGCCGCCGTTCATCCCGATCACCATGCCGCGGCGGACCAAAGTGGCCGCGGCTTGCGCGATCCGCTGCTTCTCGGACGCGAAACGCGCAGTCTTGTAGCGCAGCGGGAGGTCGTACGACACCGCGTTGGCCACCGCGCCACCGCGGGTCCGGGTGAGGAGCTGCTGCTTGCCGAGGTGGTCCAAATCGCGCCGGATCGTGGCTGCCGAGACGTGCAACTGCTCGGCGAGCTCGTCGACGTCGATGGCGCCCTTCTCGGCGAGCGACTCGAGCAAGGTGTTGAGGCGTTCATAACGCTTCACCCGGGGCTCCTCCTTCACACAATCGGTCAGCCGGGTGGCGGCTGGTTGGCACCATTCGATCACGTTCGAGCAGTTTCGACCATGACAAGTGCGGAGACGACATGACCCAGACGCCATTTGTGAGCACTGAGATCGCCACTCAACCTGACCTCTGGCGTCAGGTTTCGACCGGTTTCGCGCAGTACGGCGGCGCGTTGCCGAAGGCCGGTCAGCGGGTCGCCGCGGTCGGCTGCGGGACGTCCTGGTTCATGGCCATGGCGTACGCCGCCCTGCGCGAGGACCTCGGCCAGGGCGAGACCGACGCGTTCGCCGGATCGGAGTTCCCGGCCGGCCGGACGTACGACGCCGTGGTCGTGATCAGCCGGTCCGGTACGACGACCGAGGTGCTCGACCTGATCCGGGCGACGGACCTCCCCACGATCGCGATCACCGCCACTCCGGACTCGCCGATCGTCGAGCTGGCCGATCACACCATCATGCTGGACTTCGCCGACGAGCAGTCCGTTGTCCAGACCCGCTTCGCGACCACCACACTGGCGCTGCTGCGGGCGTCGCTGGGCCAGGACCTCGAGCAGGCGGCGGCGGACGCAGAGACGGCGCTGACCGTCAACGTGGACGAGCTGGCCAAGCTGGAGCAGCTCACGTACGTCGGCACGCGGTGGACCGTCGGGCTAGCACACGAGGCGGCGTTGAAGCAGCGTGAGGCCGCGTCCGCGTGGACCGAGGCGTACCCCGCGATGGACTACCGGCACGGTCCGATCGCGATCGCGCAGCCGGGGCGCGGCGTCTGGATCTTCGGTGACTCGCCGGCCGGTCTGCTCGACGACGTCACCGCCACCGGTGCGACCGTCGTACACCACGCGGACCTGGACCCGATGGCGTCGCTGGTTGTGGCGCAGCGCGTCGCGGTCGCCAAGGCACTGGCTCTGGGCCTCAACCCGGACCAGCCGCGCAGCCTGACCCGTTCCGTCATCCTCGACTGAGCACAGACTCCCTGGTCTGGACGCCTGCCACGCGACCGAGCACCGCGGCGGCGACCAGTCCGATGGCTACAACAAGCAGGGCCTTGTGCGTGCCGATGATCGGTACCAGCAGGCCACCCGCAGCCTGTCCGAGCGCGGCAGTGCCCACGCGCAGGCTGGCTGCGGTCGTGCTGACCCGGCCCTGCAGCGACTCCGGGCTGTACTGCTGCCGCGCCGCGAACATGGCCGGCATGGTCGGCCCCTGCAGCAGGCCGGCGACAGCCGCCAGCAGCAGGAGTACGGCGAAGGACCCAACCAGCGGCCACGTCAGCATGGCCAGCCCGTACGCCGCAACGGACACCATCACGACGTACTCCGGACGCCAGCGGGTCTGAAGTCGTCCGAGTAGCAGAGCCGTGGTGACGCTGCCGACCTCCAGCGCAGTCCACAGATAGCCTGCAGCGGACGTCGGCATGCCCAGCGACTCCATGTGCAGCGGCAGTGTGATCAGCAGGATGCCCATCGCCCCGAGAAGCAACGTGGTGGTGACTGTGGACGCCCGCAGCCGCGGTGTGCGTGCCAGATGCGCCAATCCGCCAATGACCGAAGCCATGAACGGTTCGCCATCGGTCACTGCGCGGGGGAGTGCGGGCAGCCGCGTGATCGCGACGATGCTCAGCGTCGCAGCCAGCGCGATGACCAGTACGGCGGTCTCCACGGAGAACATCGCCGAGATGGTCGCTGCGGTCGCCGGGCCGGCGATCGTGGCCGCTCCGAAGCTCGCTGCCTCCAACGAGTTGGCGCGAGCCAACCGATCCTGCGGGACAAGGCTCGGCAGCATGCTCGTGAACCCACCACTCACCATCGGCAGAGTCGCCCCGGCGACAGCCGCCAGCACCGGCGTGAGCCAATGCGCGCTGTGGCCGACCACCCCGAGCAGGCTCAGCATGACCACACCGAGCACGGCCTGGTTGAGCGCCAGCGCGGAGCGACGGTACGGCGTTCGGTCGAGCCAGGCACCGAGCAGCGGGCCGGTGACAACGGCCGGCAAGGCGTACGCAGCCCCGGTGAGACCTGCGAGCGCAGGACTGTCCGTGCGCTCCAGCACGAGCAGCACCAGCGTGAAGGCGACCATCTCGTCAGCGAGCCGGGCGAGGGTCGCGGCGAGGTAGTAGCTGGGCACGCCGACCTCCTGTAACGCTATATCTGTAGTTACGCGTTACGCTAGCAAATACGTTACGGGAAGGAGAAGTGGTGGAGATTCAGACGCCGGACCGGCTGATCCGGCTCGCGGTCGATCTGGTCAACACGCGCACCCGCGACCCGGAGCAGCTCAATGAGCCCGACGATGTCCGCGGCTTCCTGCTCGAGCACGGCGAGTCGGACCCGATCACGCTCGATGGCGGCGATCTTCAGGCGGTCCGGACTGTCCGCGAGCGGATCCGGCCGGTGTTCCACGCCGACCCGGCCGAAGCGGCCCGAGTCCTCAACGAGCTGCTCGCGGAGTACGCCGTACGCCCGTATCTGTCCGACCATGACGGGTCGCCGTGGCACCTGCATGTGGCCAAGCCGGAGGCGACGTGGGCCGAGTGGCTCGCCGCTTCGACGGCTCTGGGGTTGGCCGGCTTCGCGGCCGGGCATGGCTTTGCCGCGATCGACTCGTGTGCGGCCCCGGACTGTGAGCGCGTCTTCGTGAACCCCGCCGAGCGCCGACCGCGCCGGTTCTGCTCCCCGACCTGCTCCAGCCGCACCCGCGTCGCGTCGTACCGGGCCCGCAAGGCCGGAGCCGAGGAAGCCCAGAAGCCTGCGCACTAGGATCGAGGCAGGGATCCGGACCGGAGGAGTGCGAGTTGAGTCATACCGTGGTGGCGGAGCTGGTGGCCAATGTGCTGAAAGTCACCGCCCGGGCCGGGGACACGGTGGGGCCGGAGGACACCCTCGTCATCCTGGAGTCGATGAAGATGGAGATCCCGGTGCTGGCCGAGGTGGCCGGGACCATCGTCGAGCTGAAGGTCGCCGAGGGCGAAGTCGTCCGCGACGGGGACCCGATCGCTGTGATCGAGGAGAACTGATTCAACCGAAATGGCCGCTGATACGTCTTCTGTGGTGAGGGCAACGGCCGGGAACTTCCGGCCGGGGCACCGCGTTGAGCCGTCGTACGAGCAACTCAGGGTCCGACCCGGGTCTTCCCCACGTGCGCAGAGGACGGTGAACGCGGCACCATGGCCTTCACGCTTATTGCCGAACCGACCCTGGGAGGCGTTGCGGTGAAGCCGGCTGACACCTCGGTGGTGCCTGTCCCGGAGGCGGTTCCGGACGTCCTGCCGTCGTGGGACGAGATCGTCCGCGCGCATTCGGCCCGGGTCTACCGGCTCGCGTACCGGCTGACCGGCAACAAGCACGACGCCGAGGACCTGACCCAGGAGGTCTTCGTCCGGGTGTTCCGCTCGCTGTCGTCGTACACGCCGGGCACCTTCGAGGGCTGGCTGTACCGGATCACCACGAACCTGTTCCTGGACGGCGCCCGCCGCAAGCAGCGGATCCGCTTCGACGGCCTGCCGGAGGACGCGCACGACCGGCTCCCGGCCAAGGGCGAGGGCCCGGCCGAGAAGCTCGACTCGGACCTGTTCGACCACGACGTGCAGGACGCACTGGACGCGCTGCCGGAGGACTTCCGCGCCGCCGTGGTGCTGTGCGACATCGAGGGCATGACGTACGACGAGATCGCCGACGTCCTGGATGTGAAGCTCGGGACGGTCCGCAGCCGGATCCACCGCGGCCGTTCGATGCTGCGGAAGCACTTGGAGCACCGCGCCCCGCGTTCCGGTCAGTCCCGGATCGGTGGTCCGCCCGCAGACGGACCGTTCAGCACCGGAGGTGAGCACCGGTGACGCTGCAGCACCCGATGGACAAGCTGAGTGCCGTCGTCGACGGTGAACTCGACCACGACTCCCGCGACAAGGTGCTGAGCCACCTGGTCGGCTGTGACACCTGCCGTGCCGAGGTGGACGCCCAGCGCCGGCTCAAGGCCCGGATGGCGGCCCAGGAACTGCCGGAGCCGTCCACCGATCTGATGCAGCGACTGATGGGCGTCTCGTCGTTCTCGATGGAGCCGCGTGAGGAGGTCCGCCCGGTCCTCACACCGGCGGTGTCGCTGTTCCCGCAGCGGTCCGCGTTTCCGGCCGGTCGCGGAGGCTCCACCGGCCCGGCGCCACGGACCACGCGCTCCCGGCGGCGTACCGGCGTACTGACTGCTGCAAGCTCTGCCGCCGCAGTGGCTTCACTACTCGGTACGGCGTTCGTCGTCGGAGACCCGGCCCGGTCGGAGCAGCCGCCCGCGCTGCAGCCGCCGGTCGCGAGCTTCTCGTCCGACCACGCCAGCACGACGAGCGGAGCGCCGTTCGCGGACCCGGTCGCGCTGCTGAACTCCTACAACGGGGCTGGGTACGCGGGGCTGAGCCCGACGCTGCAGCCGGTGGCCCTGGCAGGACGCTGACCTGTGAGCCTCTCCCGGCTCGCCGTACTGGTCAGCACCGCACTGATCGGCTTCGGCCTGCCCATGCCCGCTGCTGCGGTGACTGTCGCGTCCCGTGAGGACTCACCGACGGCCGTCAGCTGGCTCGCCCGTGCCGCCGCGGCGCCGAACCGGGTCTCGTTCCACGGCACGCAGATCATCACCTCCTGGGGACCGCAGGGCGCCAGCTCCGCGATGCTCGACATCGTGCACGCGGCCTCGCAGGGCTCCGAGATCACTGTGGTCGGCTCCGAGGCGTCTCCTGGCGCCAAGGCCTTCGTCCAACGCACCACGAATGCCGGTGCGGTCGACGGTGGACCGCTGGCCTTGCTGCAGGCGACGTACGCGCTCGTCTACAAGTGCTGCACGGACACGATCGGCCGGGCCGCCGTCCTGGTCGAGGCGCTGCGTGACGACGAGACGCTCGCCGCGCGGTTCTGGATCGACAAGGCGACCGGACTGCTGCTGCAGCGCCAACTGTTCAGCGTGGACGGCAAGACGATGGTCCGGGCGACGGTGTTCACCGAGTTGGAGATCGAGGACTCGGAGTTCCTCGGGCACCTGCCGCCGATGGCGCCCAGCGGAGTCGAGTCGATGGGCCTCGGCACGGTGGACAACCTGCGCTCCGAGGGCTGGGTCTGCGCGCCCGAGCTGCCCGCCTCGCTCAAGCTGTACGACGTCCACCAGGACATCAGCAACGGGTCACTGCAATTCTCGTACTCCGACGGGCTCTTCAACCTCTCGCTCTTCGAGCAACGCGGTGCACTCGACCCGGCAGCTGTGGCCGGCTTCGGTACCACTGACACCCCCGGCGTCTACCAGCGCTACGGGATGCCGTCGTACGTCGTCTGGTCGTCCGGCGGGATCGTCTACACGCTGATCGGCGACCTGCCGCCGGACATGCTCGGCCAGGTGGTCCGGGCGTTCCCGCACGACGTCCCGGTGAAGCTGACCGCGATCCAGCGGATGGGTGCCGGGCTGGCGAAAATTGCTACCTGGCTCACTCCGATGGGTGCGCTTTCGCCGAAACTGGGATAATCGAATCTGGAAGGCTCTTCCGGCAACTCCGGGAGAGGGCCTCCGACCGACGACCACGACACGTGAGGCGGCCACCGTGACCAGCGACGACGCCGAACCGACAGTTCCGACTCCCCGCGATCCAGCGGCGCCGGAACCCACCCGGATCATCCCGACGGGGGCGCCTGCTGCGGCAGAGCCGACCGCCGATGGTCCGCCGTTGTCGGCGCTGGTGCCGCCGGCGACCGGGTCGGGCAGCATGCCGTTGCCGCCTCCCGGGAGCGATGCGTCGTACCGGCAGAACGGTGGTCGTTCGGTGACACAACGCAGCTTCGGGCGGCCCGCCTCCGAGGAGCCCAACTTCCGTCCGGTGTACCAAGGGCAGGCCTGGCCGACCCAGCGTCCGGGGTACCAGCCGACGTACACGCCGCCGCCGCCGATCGACTGGCACCAGCAGCAGGCCCGTGCGTACACGCCGGCGCCGCCGCCCAAGACCAACCGCGTCGTCGCGATCGCCGCGGCCGTCGCCCTGGTCATCGGCGTGATCGCCGGTGCCGGCGCCGCGGTGACCGTCGTCTCTCTGGATGGCAACACCTCTCCGGTCGCCGAGCAGCCAACCCCGCCGGTCGGCACGGGTGCGGACCCGAAGATCCGCGCCGGCTCGGTTTCCGCCGTCGCCTCGACGCTGCTGCCGAGTGTTGTGCAGTTGCGGGTCGAGGGCGCGGACGACTCGAACGCGACCGGCTCCGGCTTCGTGATCGACAACGTCGGCCACATCCTGACCAACAACCACGTCGTCGCCGCCGCGGCCAAGGGCGGCTCGATCCAAGTCGTCGCCGAGGGCGGGAAACCTGCGACCGCACGGCTGGTCGGCCGCTCCCCGGCGTACGACCTCGCCATCGTCCAGGTGGCCGGCCTGAAGGCGCCGTCGGTGCAGTTCGGCCGCTCGGATCTGGCCATCGTCGGCCAGGACGTGGTCGCGATCGGCTCGCCGCTCGGGCTGGCCGGCACGGTTACCTCAGGCATCATCTCGGCCAAGAACCGCCCGGTGACCACCTCTGGCGAGGCCGCCGACCCGGAGTCGTACATCAACGCGCTGCAGACCGACGCGGCGATCAACCCGGGCAACTCGGGTGGGCCGCTGGTCGACATGAACGCGAAGGTGATCGGCGTGAACTCCGCGATCGCCACCGTCCGCGGCTCGCAGGAGGGTCAGAGCGGCAACATCGGGCTCGGGTTCGCGATCCCGATCGATCAGGCCCGGCGAACCGCGCAGCAGTTGATCGCCAACGGCCAGGCGTCGTACCCGGTGATCGGTGCGCAGGTGGACATGCAGTTCGAGGGTGGCGCACGGGTGAGCATGGTCAATCCGGGGTCGCCGGCCGCGCGAGCCGGCTTACGGGTCGGTGACGTGATCACCTCGATCAACAACCAGGTCGTGGACACCGCCGAAGCACTGATTGTCGCGATTCGCACCCACCAGCCCGGTGAGAGCGTGAAGCTGGCGTACGAGCGCAGCGGGCGGGAGCGGCAGGCGACCGTCGCGTTGGCCGGCCAGATCGGCTGACCCGGCAGGCGGTATCACCGGACGGCGGCTACCCTGGACGCCGTCGGAAACGACGTACAGAGAGGTGGGGACATGTTCGGCATCGGGCCACTCGAGCTGGTGGTGATTGCGATCGTCGCCGTGCTCGTCTTCGGTCCGGATCGGCTGCCGGAGTTCGCCCGCACCGCGGGCCGGTTGCTGCGTCAGGTCCGCCAGATGGTCAGCAACGCCCAGAACGATCTGCGCAACGAGCTCGGCCCGGAGTTCGCCGACCTCGAGCTGCAGGATCTGAACCCCAAGAACTTCGTCCGCAAGCACCTGCTCGAAGGCTCCGACGACTTCGACGACGAGAAGCCGACCAGCACTCCGGACTTCATGGACTCCACGCCAGACCGCCTGCCGGCCGGCCAGAAGGCACCCTTCGACCCCGAGTCGACCTGACCTTCAGTGTGGCGAAGGGTCCGCAGCCAGCCGGTCGTAGGTGACCCGCCCGTCCAAACCGGTGGCCAGCGGGAACGCGTCGCGTTCGGTCCCGGCCAGGTGGAAGCCTGACTTCTCTGCCACTCTGCGAGCGGCCTGGTTGCTGGCCGCAGTTCGGATCACGAGCTTGCGGCCACCCAGCCCGCCCTCCTCCTCAGTGGCGAAGTACCAGCGCGCCATCCGCTCGATGGCCTCTGTCATAACCCCGCGGCCCTGGGCGTCGCGATGGGTCCAGTACCCGATCTCACCGTCTCCGACCGCGTCACGGTAGATGTTGAACAGGGTGAGATTGCCCAGGCCGACGTCGGTGCCGGCGTCGGCGATGCACCAGTTGTAGCGGATGCCCGCGGCGGCTTGTTCGGCCAGGCTCCGGAGCCAGAGCCGGGCATCGTCCGCGGTGAAGGGCTGGGGGATGAAGGGCAGGAAGTGTGCTGTGGCCGCGTTCGTCCGGGCCGCGGTGATACGGGCGATCTCGTCGTCGCGCCACGTCCGCAGGCGCAGCCGTGGCGTCTCCAGCACCGGATGGTCGAACCACGGCCGGCGCGGCGAGCGGGGATCGTCTCTGCCGATCCAGCCGGTCCAGGCGTCGATCGGACGGCCGTTCTGCCTGACCAGGCCGGGGATGGCTTCGCCCAGCCGGAACCCGGTCGCCCACGCGACCCGGCGCGACGGCCAGTTGCCGACCCGCGCCCACCAGTGGACCACGCGGAACTCACAGGTGCTGAACCCGAACTCCAGCAACAGGCGTACGGCGCGACTCGCCACCCCGGAGCCACGCGCCCACTCCGACAATCCGTAGTGCAGTCGCGCGTTGCCGTCCGAATCAGGCTTCAGTGCGGCGGTACCGGCGTACCGGCCCTGGTGTTCGACAACGAACACGAGGCGCTCGCCGGCGGCCCACGCGTCAGTCATCCCGAAACTGATCCACCGCCGCGCGTCCTCCTCGTCGAAGCCACGGGCAGGATCCTCGCGCTGACGGTCGGCCTGACCGCGGACGTCGTCCGGTCGCGGTCCGCGGAGGATCACCACGCCGTCGGTCAGGACCGGATGTTCAGAAGGAATCGGCACCCGGCCTAGTCAACAACGCGGACGGGTCCTGCGCGACCGTCAGCGGCCCGCGGGGGAGAGGCCGAGCTGGCGGCCGGCCAGGCCTCGGGGGCGGCCGCCCAGGGTGGCCGCGATCTGCGTCAGGACCTGCGCTGCGGGAGTTTCCGGGTCGGTGATGGCCAGGGGCTTGCCCAGGTCGCCGCCGCTGCGCAGACGCTCGTCCAGCGGGATCTCGCCGAGGAGCGGGATCTTGTAGCCGAGGCGTGCGGACAGGGTCTCCGCGACCCGCGTACCGCCGCCGGTGCCGAAGATCTCGATCCGGTGCTCGGGGCCGCAGTGCGGGCAGGGCAGGAAGGACATGTTCTCGACCACGCCGGCGACGCGCTGGTGCACCATCTGCGCCATCGTGCCGGCCCGCTCGGCCACCTCGGCGGCGGCCTCCTGCGGGGTCGTCACCACGATGACCTCGGCGCTGGTCAGCCGCTGGCCGACCGAGATCGCGATGTCACCGGTGCCGGGCGGCAGGTCGAGCAGGAGTACGTCGAGGTCGCCCCAGTACACGTCGGCCAGCATCTGCACCAGCGCGCGGTCCAGGATCGGGCCGCGCCAGGCGACCACCTGGTCGCGCTTCGGCTTCAGCATGCCGATCGAGATCACCTTCACGCCGTGCGCGGGCACCGGCATGATCATGTCGTCCACGGCGGTCGGCCGCTCGTCCGCGACACCGAACATCGCCGGCACCGAGTGCCCGTAGATGTCCGCGTCGAGTACGCCGACCTGCAGCCCCTGTCGCGCCATCGCGGCCGCGAGGTTGACCGTCACCGAGGACTTGCCCACGCCGCCCTTGCCGGACGCGATCGCGAACACCTTGGTCAGCGAGTCCGGCCGGGAGAACGGGATCTCCTTCTCGGCCACGCCACCGCGCAGCTGGGTCTGCAGAGCAGCCCGCTGCTCGGCCGACATCACGCCCAGGTCGATCTCGACCCCGGTGACGCCGTCGAGTTTGCTGACCGCGGCGGTCGTGTCGCGGCGCAGGGTGTCCTTCATCGGACAGCCTGCGACGGTCAGCAGAATCCGGACCGCGACGACACCGTCGTCGCGGACGACGACCGACTCGACCATGCCCAGGTCCGTGATCGGCTTTTTGATCTCCGGATCCAGTACACCGCCGAGCGCCGTGGTCACCTGATCAGCAGTGGGAGCCATACCCCCAGGCTACGTGCTCCCCCGAACCACCCCGACCACAGTCCATGTGACGTAGGTCCGGCAAGGCAACCCTTACCTCACAGTCCCGGGGCGCCGTAGATGGGGAACCAGCGGGAGAGGTCTTGTTCGAAGCGGAGGTCGGTGCCGATGACCGACTTGATCTGGAGTTCGGTGGCGTTGTCGCGGCGGTCCTGGCCGGCGGGGACGAACGGGTACCAGGAACCGCGCTTGTAGAGGTAGACCAGCCCTAGCGACTTGCTGCCGTTGGTGAAGGCGACCAGCGTGCACAGCAGCGCCGATCCGAAGCCGGCGTCGACCAGCGACGTGTTCACCGCGTGCAGATCGGTGACCAGGCCTTCAATGTCGTCCGGAGTGGTCTGCCGGACCAGCCAGGTGAAGCCGTACGAATCCGTGTGGCTGGTGAACTTCCCGTTGTCGAGCGCAAGCAGGTTGTCCACCTCCTCGCGCAGCGTCGAGAAGCCACCGCCCTCGGCCGCCTTGAAGCAGACCGAACCACTCCCGGTCGGCCGGTAACCAGCTGCCGTATCGAGCGTGATCGCGGCCGACGGAAGCGCGAACAGCTGGTCGAGGTTCGGCGGGACGGCTTTGCTCCGGCCGAGCAGGATGTCGAGAAGGCCCATGACCTAAGCTTGCTCGCCCAGCTCGCGCGACAGCACACCGAGGCGGTCGAGGCGTGTCTCCAGCGGCGGGTGCGTGGAGAGCAGCGAGGACAGGCTCTTGCCCTGGCCCGAGATCGCCGGGGCGAAGAAGAACGCGTTGAACGCCTCCGCCTGGCGCAGGTCGCGCGACGGTATCCGGGCGATGTCCCCACTGATCTTGGTCAGCGCCGAGGCCAGCGCCGATGGTCTGCCGGTCAGCATGGCGCCGGCCCGGTCGGCCGCGAGCTCGCGGTAGCGCGACAGCGCCCGCGTCAGCAGGAACGAGATGGCGTAGACGACGACGGATACCAGGATCACGGTCAGCACGATCACCGCCGCGTTCTGGTCGCGGTTCCGGCTCAGTCCGCCGTACAGGCCGAAGCGGGTGATGAGGCCGGCGAGTACGCCGAGGAACGACGCGATGGTCATCACCGCGACGTCGCGGTGGGCGACGTGGGACAGCTCGTGCGACAGGACGCCCTCGAGCTCGTCCGCGTCCAGCCGGCGCATCATCCCGGTGGTCACGCAGACGACCGCGTTCTTCGGGTTGCGCCCGGTGGCGAAGGCGTTCGGCAGGTCGACGTCGGCGACGGCGACCCGCGGCTTCGGCATGTCGGCCAGGGCGCACAGCCGGTCGATCGCGCCGTGCAATTGCGGCGCCTCCTTCGGGTTGACGATCCGCCCGCGCATCGCGTACAACGCGATCCGGTCCGAGAACCAGTACTGCACGAACAACGCCCCGGCCGCGATCACGACGGCCAGTACGGCGCTCCCGGTCAGCGCGATCAGCAGCGCGACGAACGCGACGTACAGCAGACCGAGCAGGAAACTGGTCATCACCATCCGGCGGCTGAGGCCGCGATCAGGCGCGAATCGAGTCTTCATTCCACGTCCTTCCTCACCTGATAGCGAGAGTATCTCGGCTCCAAAGAGGTCAAACGCGATCGTCTTCGCGGCTCTTGAGGTCCAGATCGGCGAGCAGCGCGCGCAGCTCGGAGCGGAGGAAGTCGCGGGTCGCGACCTCGCCGACGGCCATCCGCAGCGAGGCCATCTCGCGGGCCAGGAACTCCATGTCCGCACGGGTCCGGGCGTCGACGTCGCGGTCGCGTTCGTACTGCACCCGGTCGCGTGCCTCCTGCCGGTTCTGCGCCAGCAGGATGAGCGGAGCGGCGTACGACGCCTGCAGGCTGAGCGCCAGCGTCAGGAAGATGAACGGGTACTGGTCGAACCGCAGGCTCTCCGGCGCGAAGATGTTCCAGGCGACCCAGAACAGGATCGTCGCGGTCATGTAGACCAGGAACTGCCCGGTCCCGAGGAAGCGGGCGATCCGTTCCGACAGCCGCCCGAACGCGTCGGCGTCGTACGACGGCCGCGGTACGAACGTCCGCCGCCAGTCCCGCGGTACGTCGAGCCGCGCCGTACCGCGCAGGCGGCGGTCGTCGGTGCTGCGGTCGTCACGAGGCATCGTGGTCCACCTCCTGCGAGTCGTTGTCGCCGGGCTGATCGGATTCACGCCAGTCGTCGGGGAGTAGATGGTCGAGTACGTCGTCGACCGTGACCGCACCGAGCAGCCGTCCTTCGTCGTTGAGCACCGGCGCCGCGACCAGGTTGTAGGTCGCCAGGTACTTGCTGACCGTGGTCAGGCTGTCGTCCGGCCGCAGTCCGTCCAGATCGGTGTCCAGTACGGCGGACACCAGCTCGGAGGGTGGTTCGCGGAGCAGCCGCTGGATGTGGCCGATGCCGATGAACCGCCCGGTCGGAGTCTCCAGCGGCGGCCGGCAGACGTAGATCATGGCGGCCAGTGCGGGACTCAGATCGGCGTTGCGGACGTGGGCCAGCGCGTCTGCGACGGTCGCGTCCGCCGGCAGGATCACCGGCTCGGACGTCATCAGTCCACCGGCCGTGCGCTCCTCGTAGGTGAGCAGACGACGTACATCCTCGGCCTCGTCCGGCTCCATCAAGGTGAGCAGGGCCTCGGCGGTCTCGGTGGGCAGTTCGGCAATCAGGTCAGCCGCATCGTCCGGTGACATCTCCTCGAGCACGTCCGCCGCGCGCTCGGTGTCCAGGGCGGCCAGAATCTCCACCTGGTCGTCCTCGGGCAGCTCCTCCAGTACGTCGGCCAGCCGCTCGTCTTCCAGCGCGGCCGCGATCTCCTTACGCCGCTTGGGCGACAGATCATGCAGTACGGCGGCCAGGTCCGCGGCCTTCATCGACTCGAACGCAGCCAGAATGTGGGTTGCGCCCTGCCCCTCCTCGACCTGGGCGAAGCCGCTCACATCGGCCCAGTCGAACACATGCGACTGCCCGCGCCGCCGGAACCGCTTGCCGCCCTCGCGCACCGCCACCTTCGACAGCACCCAGTCCCGCGTCCGCCACTGCTCCATGGCCATGTCGAACACCACTGCGGTCGCGCCGGTCTCGAGAACGGTGACAGTGCGGTCCAGCATCTCGCCGAGTACCAGCACCTCGGTCGGGCGCTGCTCGAACCGGCGCATGTTCACCAGTCCGGTGGTGGTGACGTGTCCGACGTCGACGTTCGTCACCCGGGTCATCGGCAGGAAGATGCGCCGCCGGGTGAACACCTCCACGACCAGACCGAGCACCCGTGGCGGCTGCGTGCCCTGCCGCATCATCGCCACGACGTCGCGGACCTTGCCGACCTGGTCCCCGTTCGGGTCGTACACAGGGAGACCGGCCAGCCGAGCCACATACACGCGCGACGGTGATCCGCTCATCCGCGTCCTCGCTCCGCTGCGGGCGTGGATGAGCGGATGAGCGCGCTGTGCTTTTTGATGAACTCGCTCCGCTCGTTCATGCTCGAAGGCTAACCCGCCAGAGAGGAGTCTCAGCTCAGGCGCGGGCGGCGGCGGATGGGGCGGTGCAGGGTGACGGGTGGCTTGCCTCGGGTGGTCGCCTTGGTACCGACCGGCGCTTCGGCCCGCGGAGTGGCGTCATACCGCCCAGCGGCCTCGGTGATTTCACCGGTGGGCTCGAGCACGAGCAGGTCCGCTTCGGTCTTCCAGCGCTCGAGTTGTGTGTCCAGTCCGGCAGCGTTGAGCCGCTCGGTGCGCAGTACCTGGGCTGCTGTTGTCCACTCGTCGCTACCCGGCTCCAGTCGTCGTACTGTCGCCTTCCAGCTCGCCAGACGATTGGTAGCGGGCTTGGCCGGCACGACGACGTCCGCCGAGCCGGCCGTGGCCAGTCCGGGCAGCGGCTGCTCTGCGCTCTCGGCTGCATCCGCGAGTACGACGTACTGGCCGTCGACTGTGGCGAACCAGGCCGGTGCGGGGCGTCCGCCGTTCCAGGACAGCCAGACCAGGCCGGCCTTCTTCATGACGCCGGCGATCTCGGCGGCAGCGTCCTCGATGGTCACGCACCCAGGTTGTCACACCGAGCCGTCCTTCGGGCGGCGGTGAAACCGGACACACTGGGCGGGGAAGTGAGCCCGATCACCGGACCTCGCCGCGGGTTCGCCGTACGCTGCCCGTGACCGGCGGGTAACCCGAGTTGGAGGACGACGGCGATGGCTGATCAGACAACTACCTTGCGCAGCAGGCGGTCCTGCCTGGCCACGCCGGGGTCGAACCCGCGGTTCCTGGCCAAGGCGAAGGGCCTGGACGCCGACCAGGTGTTCCTCGACCTGGAGGACTCGGTCGCGCCGATCGCCAAGGTGGACGCCCGCAAGAACATCGTCGCCGCACTGAACGAAGGCGGCTGGGGCACCAAGATCCGCGTCGTCCGGGTGAACGACTGGACCACCGAATGGACGTACGCCGACGTCATCGAGGTCGTCGCCGGCGCCGGCGCGAACCTGGACTGCATCATGCTGCCGAAGGTGCAGACCGCCGAGCAGGTCGTCGCGCTCGACCTGCTGCTCACCCAACTCGAGAAGGTGCACGGCTACGAGCCCGGCCGGATCGGCATCGAGGCGCAGATCGAGAACGCCCTCGGCCTCACCAACGTGAACGCGATCGCCACCGCATCACCCCGCGTCGAGACGATCATCTTCGGCCCGGCCGACTTCATGGCGTCGATCAACATGAAGTCGCTGGTCGTGGGTGAGCAGCCGCCCGGGTACGACGTCGGCGACGCGTACCACTACATCCTCATGCAGATCCTGATGGCCGCGCGGGCCCACGGGAAGCAGGCGATCGACGGTCCGTACCTTCAAATCAAGGATGTAGACGGCTTCCGCCGCGTCGCCGGTCGGTCCGCGGCGCTCGGCTTCGATGGGAAGTGGGTGTTGCATCCGGATCAGATCGCTGCGGCCAATGAGGTGTATTCGCCGCGGCAGGAGGACTACGACCACGCCGAGAACATCCTCGACGCCTACGACCACTACACATCTGCGGCCGGCGGGGCGCGCGGGGCCGTCATGCTCGGCGACGAGATGATCGATGAAGCGTCGCGGAAAATGGCGCTTGTGGTGTCGGCCAAAGGTCGTGCTGCTGGGATGACTCGGACTGATATTTGGCAACCGGCTGAGTAGTTTCCCACGCGTCCGCTACGCGCGCTCCTGCCGTCGCGGGCGCTCTCGGCCGCCCGGCCTTGAGTGCGCCGGACTCCTTCGTCGCCCGGCTTGGTGACTAGACCGTGGTGTTGTGGGGGCGTGGTTGCCTGGGACGACTGTGGTTGGGGGAGTCCCACGCACCCGCGCGTAGCGGACGCGTGGGGGACTTCACCCACCAACCTGCGCCATGATCGCCAGCAGATGCCCATCAGGGTCAGGGAAGAACGCCATCCATTCCTCCACACCGTTGTCGTGCTTATGGATCAAGTGCGGCGCGTTCTCGAACTCCACACCGCGCGCCCGCAACTCGTCGTACGCGGACTGGATGTTGCCGACGCGGAAGTACAGCACCGACGGCTCACCCACCGGACCGTCGTTCGCGCTGAGGAACAACCTCGTCCCGCCGCAGTCGAAGAACGCCAGGTCTCCGAAGGTGTAGAGATGTGGCAGCCCCAGCGTCCCGCCGTAGAAGTCGACCGCGGTCTGGATGTTGCTGACCGGTCGTGCGATCTGTCCGATCGTGCCCAACTGCAGAACCATGTCCGAGCCTCCTTGTCCGTGCAGAGCGCTGTCGGCGGGCACGCCGCGCCAGGTGCGAAGCTCGGCCCGGCGTTCCAGGCCGAGCTTCAGCAGGGCGTTCGCGACGTGGAACTTCACCGCGTCGAGGCTCACCCCGCGGCGCCGGGCGATCTCTCGGTTCGACATGCCGTGCCGGACCGCGTGTACTACATGCCATTCGGCCGGCGTCAGTACGTCGGGATGCCTCGGTCGTCCGCGAGTGCCCACGAGCTCAAGGTAGCCCGCAGACCACCCGAATTACCCTCCCCATCGCAGCACCCCAACGCCTCACCTGGCCGGCCGGTTATGTCACCCCTGACGGCTTACAAACCGCCATCCAGCAAACAACCCGCCAGCCAGCTCCAGCCGACGTACCCCCCGCCAGCAACCTCCAGCCGACGTACCCCTAGAAGGACCAGACCTTGTAGATGCGGATGGGCTTGACCGGCGGGCCGTCCTGGTCGGGGTCGGCGATGCCGGCGGCGACCATGCGGTCGAAGGTGGACATGCCGGCGATCACGTGGCCGAGGACGGTGTAGTTCGGGTCGATGTTGGCGAACGAGTGGACCACGAAGAACTCACTGCCGTTCGTCCCGGGACCCTGGTTGCCGTAGGCAACGGTGCCGCGCGGGTAGGTCTCGTTGCCGGTGACCTCGTCGGGGAACTTGTACCCCGGGCCACCCTCTTCCTGCCGGTAGATGTCGCCGCACTGCAGGACTCCGAGCCGGGCCGAGTTGGTCAGTCGGAAGCACTGGGTGAAGTCGTAGAAGCGGCTCTTCACCAGGTGCACGAAGTTGTGCACCCCGCACGGCGCGTTGGCCCGGTCCATCCGTACGACGAACGGTCCGTAGTTCGTCACGAAGTACACGTCGACCGTGCCCTTCGCCTTCGCGGTGGGCGACGGGATCCGTACCGGTTTCGCCGCCGGATTCTCCGGCGTCGGCGTGAACTCGCACTTCACCACCGGCTTGGGGTGGTGCGCAGGCGTGGCCGACGCGGTCGTGGTGGTCAGGGTCGTCGCGACGAGGCCGGCGGCGACCAGGAGGGACAGTTTGCGCACCATGTCAGCAACCTAGTGCGCTCCGTCACTACTGTCACCGCGACGTGTGTCCGCAGTTGCGCACGCACCCACAGCGGCTGAGATGCATGCTGTCTGTATGTTTCTTGTTGGAGCAGAGTGAGAGGGCGACGGGTGACCACCAAGGAACGGCGGAGGCAGCAGGATCGGACGAAGGCGACGACGGATGCTCTGGTCTCGACCGCTCGCCGGCTCTTTGTCGAGCAGGGGTTCGCGGGCACCTCGCTGGGGGTGATCTGCGAGCGGGCCGGCGTGACGCGGGGTGCGTTCTACCACCACTTCAGCAACAAGGAGCAGATCTTCCGCGAGGTGTACACCGCGGAGCAGGAGGCGCTGGCGACCGTCGTACGGCGGGCGTTCCACGCGCAGGAGGACCCGTGGGACGGGGTGCTTGCGGGGTGCAGGACCCTCCTCGAGGCGTCTCTCGAGCCCGCCGTACGCAAGATCACCCTGGTCGAAGCGCCGGTTGCGCTCGAGTGGGACGCGATGCGCGGCATCCAAGCCGGGTGCAAGGAGCAGCTGAGGGCCGGGCTGACCATCGCCGTCGAGGCGGGGTGCATCCCGGCCCGGCCGCTGGACCCGCTCACCTCACTGCTGCACGGCGCCATCGTCGAGAGCGTCCTGGACATCGCCCACGCAGAGGACGAGCGCGCCACACTGCGGGACACCCTGACCCAGCTCGAACTGCTGTTGAACGGTGTGGCCGGCCGTCAGACCCCAGGCTGCGCCCACCGCGACTAGCGCCAACAACCCATCGCGGGTTCCCGAAAACCTTTTACATACAGACTGTCGGTATGTAAAAATCGCAGCATGCCTGACGAGCGAATGACGTACGTATTGGTTCATGGAGCCTGGCATGGCGGGTGGTGCTGGCAGCCGGTAGCCCGATTGCTGCGGGAGGCCGGGCATGAGGTGTTCACCCCGACGCTGACCGGGCTGGGAGAGCGAGGCCACCTGCTCACCCCTGCGATCGGACTGCAGACTCACGTGGACGACATCCTGGGCGTACTGCGATACGAGGACCTGCGGAACGTCGTACTCGTCGGGCACAGCTATGCCGGCTTCGTTGTGCGCGAGGTGGCCGACCGGGTCCCCGAACGCATCGGACGGATCGTCATGATCGACGCCTGGGCAGGCCAGGACGGGGAGTCGCTGGAGGATCTGGCCCCGGAGTTCTTCCTGCAGTGGCTCGATTCGGTGACCGAGGACGGGGTGATCCCGGCCACTCCAGCCGCCACGGTCGGTGTGACGGAACCGGAGCAGGTCGCGTGGCTCGAACCGCGGCTGACGCCGCATCCGCGCCGGACCTTCTCCGATCCCACCAAGCTGTCCGGCGCCGTCGACACGATCCCGTGCCGAGCGGTGCTCTGCACACCTGACGGGCCCATGCCGTTCCCGCAGCTCGCCAAGGACTTCGGCTGGGAGGCCACCGAACTGGCTGTCGGCCACGACGCCATGGTCACCGCGCCGGCGGCTCTTGCGAACATCCTGCTGGAGAAGGTGTGACGAACCTCAACGGGTGCTGAAGAATTCGCTGTGCGCTCGCACTTGCCGCGTTGGCCGCCTAAGGTGTTGCGGTCCGCTGCGGAAGGTGTTGTGTGTGAACGGCGAGGTACTGGCAGGGCGTTACCGGTTGCTCACCCTGCTGGGCAGGGGTGGCGCGGGTGAGGTGTGGAAGGCCGAGGACACCGTCCTGGCCCGCCAGGTGGCAGTCAAGCTGCTCCGCCGGCTCGAGGGCGACCCGATGGACGCCGCCGAGCGGTTCCGGGCGGAGGCTCAGGCCGCCGCCCGCCTGACGCATCCGAACGTCGTCGCGACGTACGACGTCGGCACCGAGGGTGAACACGTGTTCCTGGTGATGGAACTCGTTTCCGGCCCCGATCTGGCCCAGCTGATGCGTACGGCGGGCCTGCCGAGCGGGGAGCTGGTCGCCGACATCGCGACTCAGGGTGCACGTGCTCTGGATGCGGCCCACGCGGCCGGGATCGTGCACCGTGACGTGAAGCCGGCCAACCTGATGCTGGCGGCCGACGGCACGCTCAAGATCACCGACTTCGGCATCGCCAAGCGGGCCGGCAACGAGACGACCGGTCTGGGTGTCCTTCTCGGTACGGCGTCGTACGTTTCGCCGGAGCAGGTCCGCGGCAAGTCGGCCACCCCCGCCAGCGACTGGTACTCCTTCGGCTGCGTCCTCTACGAACTCCTCAGCGGTACGCCGCCCTTCACCGGCGAGACCGTCGACGTGGTCATGCGCCAGCACCTCGAGACACCGCCGCCGCCGATCCTGCGGACCGACGTACCGGTCGAGCTGGCCGGCCTCGTCACCCACCTGCTGGCAAAGGACCCCGCTGACCGACCGATGTCGGCTGCTCAGGTCGCTGCCCTGCTGACGCCAGCTCCAGCGCATAACGCGACGCAGGTGCTGTCTCTCCCCGCACCGGCGACGGACGAGCCAGGTGAGCACACAGACGCGGGCGAGGATGTCGTCGGCGTCGGCCACTGGGAGGACGAGGCCGCCGAAACGGGCACTCACCGGGCACCCCGCAAGGCGTTCCCGCTCGCGAAGGTGGGTGTGGCCGCCGCGGTCGTGCTGGCTGCCATCACTGGTGGCCTGCTGCTTCGCGAGAGTGTGACGAACGAGCCGCCGGCGCAGGCAGGTGGGACACCGTCCGCACCGGTGCAGAAGGTCTCGGTCGCACCCAAGACCACTTCGAAGCCGACTCCGACCCCCTCGAAGACGGCGTCGAAGAAGCCGAAGCCGACTCCGAAGGAAACGCAGAATCCGCGGGCGGCGCTGGTGCAGAGCGTGCGGACCCTGGCCGCTCAGGTTCGCGCTACCCAGCAAGGAAGCCGGAGCAAGGCTCCGCGGGAGGCGGCGCACGACCTGGACCGGGCCGCGGAGGCGCTGGACCACGGCGACACCGAGTCGGCCGCGGAGCACTTCTACGACGCCAGGAAACGGCTGTTCGAGGCGCAGCAGCAACACCGCTGGCGGGCGACTCCGCAGATCGCGGCGTTGTTCGCGACGATCGGCCGGGCCCTGCCCAACCCCGATTCAGCCGGTTCACGCAACGAGTGAGCCACGCGACGGCGAGCGCGTGGCCGGTGTCACAGCGGGTGTCGACCTCGTACCGGGATGCTAGTGCCCCGTGGCGGGGATCACTCGGCGCTGGCGGCGCCCAGGCACGCACCTCGCGGCACTTGAGGATCATCCACGATGCTCCGCATCGAGGACGCTCCTCAAGCACCCCGATGCACGCACCTGGACACCGCCATCGCTCGAGTGATCCCCACCACGGGGCACCGAACCGCGATACTCGCGGGTAAGGCCAACTCCCGAAGGAGCCGACGATGAGCAGGTTGCAGCAGACCGACGGGCTGACCGACATCCAGGAGGAGATCCTCAAGACGGTCCGCGCGTTCGTCGAGTCGGAGATCCTCCCGGTCGCGACCGAACTGGAGCACCGCGACGAGTACCCGACCGAGATCGTCGAGGGCCTCAAGGAACTCGGCCTGTTCGGCCTGATGATTCCGGAGGAGTACGGCGGCCTCGGCGAATCGCTGCTTACCTACGCACTCTGTGTCGAGGAGATCGCCCGCGGCTGGATGAGCGTGTCCGGCATCATCAACACGCACTTCATCGTGGCGTACATGCTGCTCCAGCACGGCACCGACGAGCAGAAGCAGAAGTACCTGCCCCGGATGGCGACCGGCGAGGTCGGCGGCGCGTTCTCGATGTCCGAGCCGGGCTGTGGTTCCGACGTCTCCGCGATCAAGACGAAAGCGGTCAAGGACGGCGACGCCTACACGATCAACGGCCAGAAGATGTGGCTGACGAACGGCGGCTCGTCGAACCTGGTCGCCGTACTCGTGAAGACCGACGAGGGCCAGGACTCGGTCTACAAGAACATGACGACGTTCCTGGTCGAGAAGGAGCCCGGGTTCGGCGAGGTGGACAAGGGCCTCAGCGTGCCGGGCAAGATCGAGAAGATGGGCTACAAGGGGGTCGACACCACTGAGCTGATCTTCGACGGCTACCGGATCGACGCCGGCCAGATCCTCGGCGGCGTACCGGGCAAGGGTTTCTACCAGATGATGGACGGCGTCGAGGTCGGCCGGGTGAACGTCGCTGCCCGCGGTTGCGGGGTGGCGCGGCGGGCGTTCGAGCTCGGCATCTCGTACGCGCAGCAGCGGGAGACCTTCGGCAAGAAGATCGCCGAGCACCAGGCGGTGCTGTTCCGGCTGGCCGACATGGCGGTGAAGGTCGAGGCCGCGCACGAGCTGATGGTGAAGGCGGCGCGGAAGAAGGACAGTGGTTCGCGCAACGACTTCGAGGCCGGCGTGGCGAAGTACCTGGCGAGCGAGTACTGCGCACAGGTCGTGGAGGACTCGTTCCGCATCCACGGCGGCTACGGCTTCTCCAAGGAGTACGAGATCGAGCGGCTCTACCGTGAGGCCCCGATGCTGCTGATCGGCGAGGGTACGGCGGACATCCAGCGGATGATCATCGGCCGCCGGCTGCTGGAGGACTACAAGCTCTGAGCAGGCTCAGGCCGGGAAGGCCGGCACGCTGGGCCGACAGGCGGGGCGGTGCCGGTCGGCGTCCAGCGTGCCGCGGAGGGGTGGCTAGACGGTCACCCGAAGCTCCGAGGGCGGCTGCCGGGTCTTACCCGAGCCGTGGCCGGACAGCAGCCAGATCCCCAGCTGCGTGATCTCGTGACGCACCGAGGCGCCGTCCCGGCGAGTGGTGATCAGACCCGCCTCCCGCAGGACCGTGGCCTGGTGGCTGGCCGCGGCCGGGGAGATCTTGCAGCGCTTGGCCAGCTCCGTCGTCGTACAGCCGGCGACGGCGGCCTCCAGTGCGGCGGCACGGGTCGAGCCGAGCAGTGAGCCCAGCGCGTCGGTCGACGGATCCAGCTCCGCGGGGCCCTGCCGCAGGATGCCCGGCGCGTGCTGGATCGGGTACACCAGGATCGGCTTCAGCTCCGGGTCGCGCAGCTTGGTCGGCACCTGCCAGCAGAACGCCGACGGCTGCAACTCGATGCCGCGCCCGTCCAGGTAGAGGTCGCGGTCGTTCATGTCCAGCACCTGCAGGACCGGCGCCACCCACCGGACCCGCGGGTGCAGCGACGAGAGCAGCCGGTCCACCCCGTGCCGGGCCAGTGCCTCCCCGCGGTGTGCGTGATCGGCCGACACATGTGTCCCGATCGACTTCCAGTACGGCGCGATGGCGGCCGCGTGATACGTGCGGATCGCCCGGCCGAGCTTCTGCAGCGACGAACGTTCGCCCTGGGCCAGCTCCCGCGTCCACGGGGAGACCGGACGGTACTTGCTGAGCAGGTCGAGCTGGCTGCGGATCTGCTGCCGCGGCGTGGCCAGCGTCAGCTCCAGCGCGGTCTCGAAGTCCGGTGCGGGCTCGGCCGGGGTGAGGAAGTCGGGGGAGTAGCCGCGCAGCGGGGCCAGCTCGAGCAGCAGCCGCATCTGCTCCGGAGCGACCTTCGCCCGCACCTGCCGGCGCCAGTCCTCGAAGATCAGCCGCCCGTCGGAGTGCTGCAGCATGTGCAGGCTCAGCAGCATCTCCCACAGCGGAGCGGGGTTGGTGGCGACCGTGACCCGGGTCAGATCACGCGGTGTGAAATGAATACGAAGCACCGCACAGCCCTCCCTGCCTCCCGAGACGCCGAACCCATCACGCCATTCCCCGATGCCGTCGGTCGCAGAATGTGGCGGCCTGCTGACCGAACGCGATGGCCGCATTCAATCAAGGGCGCCGAGGCGTCCACAACTGTTGGAACATTCCAAACGAGTGGTACTCGTGGCCATGGCAGAAGGTTGCCAACTCGTGCGTGACGCGGTATTGGAACTCCGGCCTCAGAGCCAGTGGTTTCGCTTGAACAACCGGTAAAGGACCGTGCACGCGGCGAACATGAGGCCGAGCACCACGAAGTACGCGTACTTCAGGTGCAGTTCGGGCATGTTGTCGAAGTTCATCCCGTAGATGCCGGCGATCATCGTCGGGACGGCGAGGATCGCCACCCATGAAGAGATCCGGCGCATGTCCTCGTTCTCGGCGACCTGCACCTGGGCCAGCCCGGCCTGCAGGATCGAGCTGAGCAGCTCGTCGAACGAGATCACCTGCTCCTTCACCCGGAGCAGGTGGTCGTCGACGTCGCGGAAGTAGTTCCGGGTCTCGTCGGCGATCAGCGGGTGGCGCAGCGTCGACAGCGCCCGCATCGGACCGGTCAGCGGAGCCACCGCCCGCTTCAGCTCCAGCACCTCGCGCTTGAGCTGGTAGACCCGGTCGATGTTCCGCCACCCGCGCGGGCTGAACATCTCCGTCTCGATCATGTCGATGTCCGCCTGTACGGCGTCCGTCACCTCGAGGTACCTGTCGACGACAAGGTCCGCGATGGCATGCAGTACGGCGCCTGGGCCGAGCGCGAGGCGATCCGGGTCCGCCTCCAACGACTGCCGGAGTCCGGTCAGCTCACTGTGTTCTCCATGCCGGACCGTCACCACGAACCCGGGTCCGCAGAACACCATCACCTCACCCGACTCGACCACCTCACTGGTGGCGGTCAGGTCCCCGTGCGGGACGTACCTGACTGTCTTCAGTACGGCGAACAACGTGTCGTCGTACCGCTCGAGTTTCGGGCGCTGATGAGCCTCGGTGGCGTCCTCGATGGCCAGCGCATGCAGTCCGAACTCCGCACCGATGATGGCCAACTGGCGGTCGTCGGGCTGGAACAGACCGATCCAGACGAATCCCTGACCCCGCTTGGCGCGACTCAGTGCCTCCGTATAGGAGTTGATCTTGGCGTCGCGCCGGCCGTCGCGGTAGAACGCCCAATCGACCAGTGCGCCGTCCAGCTTCCCGCTGGCGACCAGGTCCACCGGTCCCGGGCCGTCACCGCCCGAACGCCGGGCGAAGACTCGTCCCATCCGGCGTGTCGCGCCTGTGTCCCACCGTTGCCCGGCCATCACCGGCGAGGCTATCAAGGCGTCGTAACCAGCCGTCGGCAATGATGGGGGTGACGAACGTGGAGAGGAACGACGATGACCCCGCAGGGCATGCCCTCGATGGACCCCCGGCCGAGTGGCCTGACGATCGGGACGTACGACACCTACCGGGAGGCGCAGCGAGCTGTCGACTACCTCTCGGACGAGAAGTTCCCGGTCGAGCACACGACCATCGTCGGCAACAACCTCCGTCAGGTGGAGAAGATCACCGGCCGGCTCACCTGGGGCCGGGCGCTCACCGCAGGACTGGCCAGTGGTGCCTGGTTCGGTCTGTTCGTCGGCCTGCTGCTGGGCCTGTTCACGACGGGCAACTGGCTCGCCGCACTGCTCACCGGTGTGGTGCTGGGTGCCTTCTTCGGTCTGGTGTTCGGTGGCCTCAGCTACGCCCAGTCCGCCGGCCGCCGCGACTTCACCTCGCGGACCGCAGTGGTCGCGACGACGTACGACGTACTGTGCGACTTCAAGTTCGCTGAAGAGGCGCGGAACCACCTGGCCAAGCTGGCGCTGAAGGGCGAGGTCAACCCGCGCCTGCCGGAGCACCCGGCCACGCAGCAGCCGGTCGAGCAGCCAATGCAGCGGCCGCACGACTGAGGCTCCGCGGTGGGAGGTGACCTATCTCTCCTGCCGGTGAGAGCCACACCACGGACCGGGGACGCCCGGATTCGGCAGCATGGGGAGTCCATCCCTTTCAGGAGGAGCCGGCATGCAGTTCGGGCGTAGCTACGAGGAGTTCGAGGTCGGGGCTGTCTACAAACACTGGCCGGGCAAGACGGTGACGGAGTACGACGACCACCTGTTCTGCCTGCTGACGATGAACCACCACCCGCTGCACCTGGACGCCCACTACGCCGGCGAGACCACCCAGTTCGGCAAGAACGTTGTGGTGGGCAATTACATCTATTCGATCCTGCTCGGCATGTCGGTGCCGGACGTCAGCGGCAAGGCGATCGCGAACCTGGAGGTCGAGTCGCTGCGGCACGTCGCCCCGACCTTCCACGGCGACACGATCTACGGCGAGACCGTCGTACTGGACAAGTGGGAGTCGAAGTCGAAGGACGACCGCGGCGTGGTGTATGTCGAGACCAAGGGCTACAAGCAGGACGGCACCGTCGTCTGCCTCTTCCGCCGCAAGGTCATGGTCCCCAAGAACACCTACCTGGAAGCCCGGGGCGGAGAACAGCCCGGCCGCCCCACCCCGGCTTCCTAGGACGTCAGCTCAAGAACAGCTCGATCACCGGGACCAGGACGTTCGGCTTCTGGATCGGTAGCTTGAGGGTGAGGGTGTCGGCGGAAGTGCCGCCCATGGTGGTGTTCTGGGCGGTTTGGTGCGGATCGTTGACGATGCGCTTGATCTCGGACGCGTCGTTCAGGAGTTGGGCGTACTTCACCTTGCCGGCCAGCCCGGGCAGGTGGACGTGGCCCATCGGCCAGGAGAACAGGTGCAGGTAGAGGCGGTTGCCCTTCTGGGTGAAGCGGCAGTCCGCGGGAGCGGAGTACTCCGCCGGCCGTGCCCCACGCACCGACCGCTCGTGCAGGCGCATCCATTCGCCGATCGACGCCAACGTGGCCAGCGCCCGCGGGTCGAACTCGCCCCGCCCGGTCGGGCCGACGTTCAGCAGCAGGTTGCCGTCCTTGGAGACCGAGTCGACCAACATCCTCACCAGCATCTCCGGTGACTTCCAGTCCAGGTTGTCCCGGTCGTAGCCCCAGCTGCCGTTCAGCGTCTGACAGGCCTCCCACAGCACCGGCTGCCCGTCGCGTTGCATCGGGCCGTCCGGCTGGTACTGCTCCGGCGTGACGAAGTCGCCCGGGATGTCGAGCCGGTCGTTGATCAGGATGTCGGGCTGCAACTCCCGCACCATCGCCATCAGTTCCTCGGACCGCCAGTCGTCGCGGCCCTTGCCGTGCCCGTCGCGGCCGTCGGGATAGTTCCGGCCCGGGTAGGAGAAGTCGAACCACATGATGTCGATCGGGCCGTAGTTCGTCAGCAGTTCGCGCGTCTGCGCGTGCAGGTAGTCGGTGTACACCTGGATGTCGCGGCCGGCCGCCTTCGCGATCGCCTCCTCATCGTCCCGCTGCGGGTGCACCAGGTCGATCGGGAACTCGGGGTGATGCCAGTCGATCAGCGAGTGGTAGAAGCCGACGCCGAGTCCCTCGGCCCGGCAGGCCTCGACGAACGGGCCGACCAGGTCCTTGCCCCACGCGGTCTTCGCGACCGTGTAGTCGGAGACCTCCGAGTCCCACAGGCAGAAGCCTTCGTGGTGCTTGGTCGTGAGTACGGCGTACTTCATGCCGGCCTCACGCGCGGCCCGGGCCCACTTGCTGGGGTCGTACAGATCGGGCTCGAAGTGGTCGAAGTACGGCTGGTAGTCCTCGTCGGTCAGCCGTTCGAGGTTCTTCACCCACTCGTGCCGGGCCGGCAGCGAGTACAGCCCCCAGTGGACGAACAGGCCGAACCGCCAGTCACGGAACTTCTCGACGGAGTGCGCGGGAGGCGCGTCGGTCATCTCAACTCTCCTTCAGGGTTAACGGCCGCCCAGGCCGGTGACGAGCAGACCGCGGACGAGATGCTTCTGCAGCAGGATGACGAGCAGCACGGTCGGGATCATCGCCATGATCGACGCCGCCATCATCAGGTTCCACTGAGTGCCCTGCTGCCCGCTGAACTGCGCCAGGCCGAGCGGCACGGTGCCCTTGGTCTCGACGCTGTTCACGATGATCAGCGGCCACAGGAAGCTGCCCCAGAAGCTGATGAAGGTGAAGACGGTCAGTACGGCGATCGCCGGCCGCGCCAGCGGCAGCATGATCCGCAGGAAGGTGCCGAACGGTCCGCACCCGTCCACCCGGGCCGCTTCCTCCAGCTCGGCCGGGACGGTCAGGAAGAACTGCCGGAGCAGGAAGGTGCCGAACGCGGTGAACGCCCAGGGCAGGATCAATGCCCAGTAGCTGTCCACCCAGCCGAGCGACTGCATCAGCCAGTACATCGGCACGATCAGGACCTCCTGCGGCACCATCAAGGTGCCCAGGAACAGCACGAACAGTTGCTCTCGGCCCCTGAACCTCAGCCGGGCGAACGCGTACGCCGACAGGCTCGAGGCGACCACGACGACCAGCGTCCCGGCGATCGCGACGAACAGGCTGTTCAGGAAGTACCGCCCGAACGGCGCGAACGTGAACGCGTCGGCGTAGTTCTGCCAGCGGATCTCGGAGCCGAACAGATGCGGGGTCGGGGTGAACACCTCGTCCGCGGGCTTCAGCGAGGTGGACAGGGCGTACACCAACGGCCCGAGGAAGGCGAGCGCGACGAGGATCAGCAGGATGTGGGACACACTGCTGCGGATCCGGCGGCCGGTCACTGTGACTGCGGTTTCAGACGTCATAGTTCACCCACTTGCGCTGCCCGACGAACTGGATCGCGGTGATGACCATGATGATC
Source organism: Kribbella pittospori (assembly GCF_004331465.1). GTDB lineage: Bacteria > Actinomycetota > Actinomycetes > Propionibacteriales > Kribbellaceae > Kribbella > Kribbella pittospori. The sequence continues at coordinate 331,476 of NZ_SJKB01000006.1, read as the reverse complement.
ACGAACAGCACCCAGCCGGCCGCGGACGCCAGGCCCATGGTGAGGAACTGCCAGCCCTGGTTGTACACGTACATCACGATCGTCTGGGTGGACACGCCCGGACCGCCCTGGGTCAGGATGAACGGCTGCGCGAACACCTGGAACGAGGTGATCAGCGTCATCGTGGTGGCGAAGAAGATCGCCGGCGTGATCATCGGCCAGGTGACGTACCGGAACCGTTGCAGCGGACCGGCGCCGTCGATCTGTGCCGACTCGAGCTGCGACTGCGGCACCTGGTCGAGCGCGGCGGAGAAGACCAGGAAGTTGTAGCCGAAGCCCTGCCAGACCGACATCGCCACGATCGCCGGCATCGCCCAGGTGGACGAGCCGAGGAAGTTCGGCGCGTCGATGCCGAACCAGCTCTGCATCCCGCTGTCGATCAGGCCACCGGGCTGGAACAGCAGCTTCCAGACCATCGCGTTGGCCACCATCGGCGTCATCACCGGAATGAAGAACAGCACCCGGAACGCCTGCCGGCCTCTGATCTTCGGCCCGACCCAGACCGCGAGCCCGAGTGACACGACCACGTTCAGCGGCACGTACAGCACCACGAACAGGACCGTGTTCAGCACCACCCGCCGGAACACCGGGTCGTGCAGCAGGTGGGTGTAGTTGTCGATGCCGAGGAACGTGCGCTCGCCGAAGACCGGCCAGTCGAACAGGCTGATCCCCAGTGCCATCAGGGTCGGGAACAGCGTGAACACGGCCAGCCCGGCCAGGCTCGGCCCCAGGAAGATCCCGGCGTACCGGCCGTCCCTTCGCAGCGCGGGCCGCCGCCCCGCCCGGACGGCGCCCGAAGGCGGCGCACCGGGCGGGGCGACGGTCGTGGTGTTCGTGGCCATCAGGACCCTGCGCCCGCCTGGTCCTGGATGGTCTTCAGGGCCTGCTCCGGCGGGATCTCACCGTTCAGGGCCTGGGTCCCGAACCGGCTGAGCAGGTCGGCCACCTGGACCCAGTTCTTCGAGGTGACCAGCGCGACCGAGTTCTCGGACGCGTAGTCGATGACCTCCTTGGCCTCCGGGATCTTCGCGGCGGTGAACCAGGCCGGGTGCGCGGCGGTCCGCGCCGGGTACGCGCGGCCGGCGGCGGCCAGCGTGGTCAGCGGCTTCTCGCTCGTCATCGACTGGATCGCCTGGAACGCGGCGTCCGGCGTCTTGCAGGAGCGGGAGATGCCGAAGCCCGAACCGGCGGTGTAGGTCTTCGAGCCGTCCGGACCGGCCGGGATCGGCGCGATCCCGAGATTGAACTTCACCTTGCCCATGGTGTCGATCAGCGACCACGGACCGTTCAGCTGCATCGCCGACTTGCCGGAGACGAACTGGGTGGTCTCGAAGTCGGCGTTACCGGCCGGCACCTGCGGCGCGATCTTGTCGGTCTTCACGAAGTCCGCGTAGCCCTGGAAACCCTCCTCGAACTTCGGGTCGGTGAGGTTCAGCTTGCCGTCGGTCAGCGGCTCCGCGCCGGTCTGGGTCCGCACCCAGGACGTGACGCCGAGGTCACCGGGGGATGTCACCAGCCCGGTCTTGCCGGCCGCGGTGAGCTTCTTCGCGGCTGCCTTGAACTCGTCCATCGTCCAGCCCGGCTTCGGGTCGGGGATGCCCGCGGCCTTGAACATGTCCTTGTTGTAGAAGATCACCATCGGGCCGGAGTCGTAGGGGATCGCGATCTGCTTCCCGTCCACCTTGAGGCCGTCCATGATCGGCTTGTCGAAGTCCTCGGCCTTCAGGCCGTACTTCTTCATCAGGTCGTCCAGCGGCATCATCGCGCTCGCGTACGACGCGGTCCGCAGGCTCTGCATGCCGATGATGCACGGCGCCTTCCCGCTCGCCAGCAGGGTGCCGATCTTGGCCCAGTAGTTGTTCCAGTCCGTGCCCTGGAGCTTGACCGTGATGCCGGCGTGGTCGGTGTGGGCCTGGTCCGCGACCTTCTGCCACGCGGCCTGGTCCTCGGTACCGCCGATCCAGAACTGCCAGGTCAGATCTGCCTTGTCGGCCGAACCGGAGCCGCCGCTGCCACTGCCGTCGTTGCCGCCGCCACAGGCCGCCACCGCCGTCAGAGCCAGTACCGACAGGGCGGCGGTGGCCCAGCGGCGAGCCCGCGCTGGTGTTCCTCTCATCCTGACCTCCAAGGAGAGCTGTGATTCATCCGATCAATATGCCGAAGTCTTGACGAGAGTCAACAGTTCGTGGCCTTATTTCAGGGAAGAAACTCAGCGCCGAGCGTGGATGCGCCGGGCAGACCTCCGATGTATTGTCGCAAGACATCGGAGGTTTCCGGGCCGAGCAGGGAGGCTGGCATGCGGGTCACCGACGAGGCGATCGACCGGATCAAGCAGATGATCGTGTCCGGCGAACTGCAGCCCGGCGACCGGCTGCCGCGCGAAGCCGACCTGGCCGCGCGCCTCGGCCTGTCCCGGAACTCGCTGCGCGAGGCGGTCAAGGCGCTGGCGCTGATCCGGATCCTCGAGGTCCGCCAGGGCGACGGGACGTTCGTGACCAGCCTCGACCCGTCCCTGCTGATGGAGACGATGGGGTTCGTCCTCGACCTGCACCAGGACGCGTCGGTGCTGGAGTTCTTCGAGGTACGCCGGATCCTCGAGCCGGCCGCGGCCGCGCGGGCCGCGCTCCGGATGCCGGACGAGGACGTCATCGCGCTGCGCAAGCTGCTCGATGACCTCGGCGAGGAACCGTCCGCGGACGATCAGCTCGCCTGTGACGTGGAGTTCCACCGGCTGCTCGCGATCGGCAGCGGCAACCGGGCGCTGGCCTCGATCATCGAGAGCCTGCGTCAGCCGACGTACCGGGCCCGGATCTGGCGCGGCCTGACCCAGACCGGTGCCGTCGCCCGGTCAGTGGCCGAACACCGCTCCATCCTCGACGCCATCGCCGCCCGCGAACCCGAGGTCGCGCGGGCCTGGGCGACGGTCCACATCGCCGGTGTCGAGCGATGGATCCAGGACGCGGTCAATCTTGACGCTGACGGAGCTCCACCAGGACAGCGGACGGCATCGGGAGGGTCAGCTCGAGTGCTGAGCCGTTCCACTCCAGCGGAGTACTGACCATCCGGCTCCGGTCGGCCAGCTCGGCCAGTTCCTCGTCGGAAGGCCAGTCGCCGATCCCGAGGTCGGCGGCGGCTGCGACGAGATCGCCGACACCGGTGCCGAGTGTGGTGACAGTGGCCTGCCAGGACGGATCCACGTCGGGCAGCTGCACGTGGACCGTCCTGGACAGTTCCGGTGCCCCCGCCGACTTGGTCTGGTCGAGGGTCAGATTCCACAGCAGTACGGCGATCCGGTCGTCATCGCGGGAGGCCCACGCCTCCACCAGACTGCCGCCGCCGTCACCGCTCCACGTCACCGGCAGCTCGACCGGCCCGAGCCGGCTCAGCAGGCTCATCGCGTGGTACCGGGGTTTCGCCAGTCCACCAACGGTCTGCAGGCCGAAACCGCCGTGCAGGAATCGCGGCGGACGGCCGAGCTCCTCGAAGTGATCGGACGCGACCCAGTACGCGAGCGCGTCGACCCGCCCGGCCGCCGACTTCATCCCGCGCAGCAGGAACACCCCGGAGAACACCGAGTCGTTGATCGGGTTGAAGTGCGTCGGAGTCACGCCCCACTCGGTCCACAGGATCCGCGCGTCACTGAACCCGTGCCGATCCAGCGACGCCTGCACATCGAGAGGCGGACTGCCGTAGGTGTGCGTCGACACGAAGTCCACCGGCGTCCCTTCGGCCGCCGCGTGGGCGAGCAGGTCGTCCACCCAGCCCGCCGCGGCCGACGACGGCCCACCGATCGCGAGTCGCTGGTCCACCGATTTCACGGCCGCCGCGGTCACGTCGTACAGGTGCAGGTACTCCGCCTTCGTGCCGGACCAGAAGACCTCCAGGTTGGCCTCGTTCCACACCTCGAAGTCCCAGGTGAGTACCTCGTCGAGGCCGTACCTGTCCACGAGGTGCTGCACCAGCGCGCGGACCAGGTCGTGCCAGCGCTCGTACGACTTCGGCGGCGAGATGATCGCGCCGTACGCGAACACGGTCCTGTCCGGATCACTGGCCAGATCCCGCGGCATGAACCCGAGCTCGACCACCGGCCGCAGCCCGATCGCGAGCAGCTTGTCGTAGATCGCGTCCACGACCGAGAAGTCGTACGCCGGTTCGCCGTCGACCTCGGCGTACACGCGGGTGTCGTCATGGAAGATCGCATGCGCGCGGACCGTTCGTACCCCGATCTCGTCGTGCATCCGGCGCAGTGCCTGCTCCAGCTCCACACCGATCTCGTGACCACCGGTGAAGTCCGTGCAGAGCAGCTGGCTGAGTCGTTCGCTACCGACCATCGGAACCCAGGGCTTCGCCAGCTCAGTGCCCTCGGCAACCGTGTCGACGGTCACCGAGACCACCGGGACGGTGCCATCGGCAACCAGTGGCGCGGCGCTGACTGTGCTGCTCGGACGGCCGCTCGCGGTCACCTCGGGGACGCTCGCCACCGCATACCGGTACGGCGTCCCCGGAGTGCACGTGGTGTCGACGTACGGCGCTGCCGGGACCGACAGGATGTCTCCGCTGTGGTGATCGACCGGCTCGAGTGGCCCGTGGTCGCCGGTGGCCCGCAGGATCAGGTACCCCGCGGCTCCGTCCACCGGCGTCCAGTCGATCGTCACCTGACCGGCGCCGCCGGTCGTGGTGACCTCCTTCGGCGGATCCAGGTCCGGGAAGGCGAACGCGCGCTCCTCGTCGGAGCGGAGCGCGATCCGCGCGTCCCAGTCGGTCTTGGCCTCGTTCTGCATCAACCAGCTCTCCCGTTCGTCTCAGACGCCCTCTGACTCGAGCCCGGACTCGAACTGCTCCATCGCGATCAGCGGCCGGATCCGGCGCTCGACCGTCTTGGTGCTGAAGTTCCGCCGGACCACGTCGTTGGCGAAGACGTTGCCGATGGCACCCATCACCATCGCCTGGTCGAGCGCGAGGTACCGCTGGGCGATCAGCCCGGACCGGACCGCGACCGAGTCGTAGAAGCCGCCGGCGCCGTATGCGTGCAGGTTCGTCTCGATCCGGCGAAGGTTCTCGATCGCCTGCGCCGGTGCGTACTGCATCGCCAGGAACGCGGCGTGCGGGGTGACCACGCCGTCGCCGAAGGTCGGATTCGGGTTGACGCCCTCGCGGCAGCCCTCGAACCCGGCGTCGAAGTTCGTCGCCTCCAGGTCGGACGGGTAGCCGCCCGGGTCCATCCCAATCGCCTCGACACCGTAGACGGAGTACCCGCCCTTCGGGTTCGACGCCGGCGAGAAGCCCCAGTAGCCGTACTTCGCATCGTCCAGGCCGTGCTCGATCTGCGCGCGCACCGTCAGCGGGTGGTTGATGCCCCAGCTGCGCGGTGCCCAGGTCGCCTCGGGGATGAACAGATCGGGCATCAGCGACTCGAACATGTCGCCACCCCAGGACGGCACGAGCCGCATCCCGCGGTACGAGTAGGTGCCCTCGAACACGTCGAGGCCGAGGTACGTCCGGTGCACGCCCTTCGGCTTCTGCTCGACCCAGGACCAGTCGCACGAGTCCGGGAACGTCCGGTACGTCGCGAAGTACTGCGTGTGCGGGACCTGGCCGAGCGCGAATCCCATGTAGCCGGCGATCCGGGCCTCGGTGTTGCAGGTGTCGTAGTGGAACTTGCGGTAGTACACGTCCGGGCCGGTGCCGGCGTGGTTTCCCTTGTCGGTCTCCTCGTCCGGCGGCGGCGTCTCGAAGAAGCCGCCGCGCATGAGTCCGCCGGGCCGGGCCGCGGGGTTGTAGTAGTAGGCGAAGTTCATCTTGCTGAGCAGCGAATCGGCCAGCGCGCGGGCTCCCGGCTCGGCGTTGCGGACCACCATCAGCGCGCAGGCGAGCCAGCCGTTGTCGACACTCGAGACGAACGGAGTGATCGGCTTCGTCCCGTCCGGGTCGACGAAGCGCACCTCACCGGTCGATTCGTCGTACCAGTTGAAGAACATGCCGCTCGGCTCGTGGTGGTCGACCCTCGACATCGTGGTCAGGGTCTGGGTGATCCGGCGCAGCGATTCCTTCGGCGAGATGATGCCGAGGTGACGGGCGACGACCGTGCTCCACAGGTAGCCGCCGATGTTGGTGGGGGAGGTGTACTGACTGCGGACCGGGTTCGTCACCGAGGAGCCGATGTTGTCGGCGGGCAGGCCGGTCGTCTCGTCGGTCATCGCGACCAGGCTGCGCCAGGTGTCTCGTGCCCAGCGCCCGACCAGGGCCTTGTCCTCACGGCCCGGCTTCCAGTTGCCCTTGAGGAGGGCGGCCGGGTCAGGCGTCCCGGCGTACGTCGTGCTTGCGGTGGTGCCGATCAGCGCGGCGGCGCCGCCGGCGGCGAGCAGGGTACGGCGACTGATGTTGGCGGTCATCCAAGTCTCCAGAGGGTTATTTGAGTCCGGTGCTGCGTCTATTTCAGTCCGGTGATGGCTATGCCCTTGGTGACGTGCCGCTGGAAGGCGAGGAACATCACCAGCACCGGCAGGACGACCACGACCGCGCCGGCCATCAGCAGGCCGTAGTTCTGCGCGTTCTGGCCGGTCGAGTACAGCGCCAGGGCGACGGGAAGGGTGTACTTGTCCTCGGTCTGGGCGATCACCAGCGGCCAGAGGAAGTTGTTCCAGGAACCGAGGAAGGTCAGGATGCCGAGCGTGGCCAGGGCCGGCCGTGTCAACGGCAGCATGATCCGGCCGAAGATGCCCAGCTCGCTGGTGCCGTCCACCCGGCCGGCGTCCATCAGGTCGTCCGGCAGGCCGGAGAAGAACTGCCGCATCAGGAAGACACCGAAGGGCGACACCAGGAACGGCAGGATCAGGCCGGGGTAGCTGTTCGCCAGCCCGGCGTTGGTGACGAGCACGAACAGCGGGACGAACGTGACCATGCCGGGGATCATCAGGGTCGCCAGCACCAGCACGAAGAGCGCGTCGCGGCCCTTGAACCGCAGCTTGGCCAGCGCGTAGCCGATCATCGAGCAGAACGTCAGGTTCCCGGCCGTCACGATCAGCGCGACCACGGTCGAGTTGAGGAAGTATCGCGGGAAGCTTGCCTTGTTGAACAGGTCGCCGTAGTTCTGTGTGGTCGGATTGTCCGGCCACCAGGTCGGCGGGACGCGGAGCAGTTCGCCCTGCGTCTTGAAGCTACCGAGCACCATCCACAGGAACGGCGCCGCGACGGCCACCAGGCCGAGCACCCCGATCAGGTAGACCCACCAGGTACGGCGCATCACTTCTCCCTCAGCAACCGGAACTGGATGAACGTGACGACGGCGATGACGACGAACAGGATGTAGGCCATCGACGTGGCCAGGCCGTAGTTGCCGAACCCGAACTGCTGGTACGTGTACATCGACACCGACAGCGTGCTGTTCAGCGGACCGCCCTGGGTCATCACCAGCGGCTCCTCGAAGAACTGCAGGTAGCCGATCCCGGTGGTCACGCTGGTGAACAACACGGTCGGGCGCAGCAACGGCAGGATCAGGTACCGGAATCGTTGCCAGGAGCTCGCACCGTCGATCTGGCCGGCCTCCTCGACGGTCTGCGGGATGCCTTGCAGACCGGCCAGGAAGATGATCATCGCGGAGCCGAAGTTGCGCCAGACCGCCATCGCGATCAGCGACGGCATCGCCAAAGTCTTCGATGCCAGCCAGTTCGGCCCGTCGATGCCGAACCAGCCGAGCACGGTGTTCACCAGGCCGGAGTCGGGCGCCAGCACGAACCGCCAGATCACCGCGATCGCGACGATCGACGTGACCACCGGCAGGTAGTAGCCGACCTTGAACAGACTCTGGAACCGCTTCACCCCGCGGTCCAGCAACACTGCGGCCGCCAGTGCGACGACCAGTGTCAGCGGTACGCCGAGGATCACGAAGTACGCCGTGTTGAACGCGGCCTTGCGGAAGGTCTCGTCCGACAACGCCTTCACGTAGTTGTCGAACCCGACCCCGTTCACCGCGAACGGCGTCCGCAGATCCCGCTGCCGCATGTCGGTGAAGCTCATCCCCAACGACCCGAGCACCGGCCCGGCCGTGAACGCGAGGAACAGCAGCACGAACGGAAGGACGAGCACCCACGCCGCAAAGGTCTGGCGATCCAGCCGCCTGGTGCGAGGACGCGAACGGACCGTGCTCGCGCCTCCACCCGATGGCGGTCCTCCCGACGAGGTCCGCAGCGCCTCGTCGGGAGCTGTGTCATGAACCATCGGGATCAGCTACCGGTGCCGATCGACGATGCCTTGGTCTGGGTGGCTTTGGCGGTGTCGGCGGGGGACTGGCCCGACTTCGCCATCTTCTCGATCTCGGTGTCGAACGCGTTCGCGACCTGCTCCCAGTTCACCACCGCGGGCGGCGCCTTCGCGCTCTCCAACTGCTTGCCGAACACCGGCAGCAGCGGGTCGGAGGCGATGCTCGGGTCCTGCCACGCGCTCTTCACCGCCGGCAGGTCGGACGACATCTTGAACCACGCCGCCTGCGTCTTCGCATCGGACAGGAACTTGACCAGCTTCCAGGCGCTGTCCTTGTTCTTCGACGTCTTGAACACGACGAAGTTGGACCCACCAACGAATGACGTCGAGGTCTTGTTCTTCGGGATCTCGAACACGCCGATGTTTGGCTTGATCGCGTCCCCGCCGAGCTTGGCCACCGACCCGGCCATCCACGGCCCGGAGATGAACATCGGCACCTGGCCGCTGACGAACTGCGCCTCGGTCTGGTTCGGCGGCAGGTCGGTCCCGGCCAGCTTCTCGGTGAAGAAGCTCTGGTAGTACTTCAGCCCCTCCTGCATCTCCGGGGTGTCGAAGGTGAACTCCTTCTCGTCGTCCGTGGTGAGGTTCGCGCCGGCGGACCAGGCGAACGGCATCACGGTCTGCCAGGAGCCGGTACCGCCCGGCTGCAGGTTGATCCCGTACTTCGCGCCGGCCTTCTCCTTCATCGCCTTGGCCATCGCCTTCAGGCCGTCCCAGTCGGTCGGCGGCGTGGTGATCCCGGCCTTCGCGGCCAGGTCCTTGCGGTAGTAGACCAACCGCGTCTCGACGTACCACGGAACGCCGTACTGGGTGTCGCCCACCTTGGTGGTGTCCAGCGCGCCGGGGTAGAAGCCGCCGTTGTCGAAGCCCTGCGGGGTCGGGTCGAGCGCGCCGAGGTCGGCGAACTCGCCCATCCAGGTGGTGCCCACCATCGCAGCGTCCGGCAGCGACTGCGCCGTGATCGCGGTGGTGAACTTGCTGTGCGCGGCGTCCCACGGGATCGGCGTGACGGTCACCTTCACGCCTGGGTTCGCCGCCTGGAACTGCTGCATCAGCTTGGGCAGGTTCTCGCCCTCGGTCCCCATCGCCCACACGGTCAGATTGCCGGTGGCGGGTCCTTCGCTGACCGTCGTCGTCGCCTGTGAACCCCCGCTCGGGGTGTCCTCGGACCGGCCACATCCCGCAAGTGCGAGAGCTGTGGCGGTGAGCGCAGCGCTGCCGATCACCAATCGGCGGCGGATGCTGTGGGTGAACATGTGTTGTCTCCTCACTCGGTTCCTGCTGCATCCCCCGGTTGCGCCGTGCCACAGCTGTCCCGTAGCACGAGTTGCGTCGCCAGTACGTCGTTCCGCGCCCGGGTCCGTTCCCCGGTCACGCGTTCGTGCAGTCGTTGTGCCGCGAGCCGGCCGAGCTCGATCATCGGCTGCCGCACCGTGGTGAGCCCCGGCGACACGTACCGCGCGGCCATCACGTCGTCCCATCCGGTCACCACGATCTCGTCCGGTACGCCGATGCCCGCCGTACGCAACGTGGTCAGTGCGGCCAGCGCGAGCTCGTCGTTCGCACACACCAGCCCATCCGGCCATTGTGTTGCCTTGAGCACCTTTTCGGTGAGTTGCGTGCCCGCTTCCTCGGTGAGCGGGACGCGCTCGGGCTCCGGCGGTTCCAGCCCGCGACGGGCGTGGGCCCGGGCGAACCCGGCGTACCGCTCGGAGACGTCGTACGAACTGGCCGGATCGCCGACGAACAACAGGTTCGTCTGCCCGTGATCGAGCAACCTGTTCGTCAGCTGCTCGGCGCTGGCCGCACTCTCGCTGCGGACCGAGTCGCAACCGGTCATCGGGGGATGGGCGACCAGCACCAGCGGGGCGCCCGTCTTGCGGAGGTCCTGGATCGTCGGCAGATCCAGAGCGTTGCCATGGACAACTATCCCGTCGACCCGGCCGGCCAGGTCACGCACGCTGCGGCGGGGATCCGGGTGGCCGTGGGTCACCGTGATCACCACGCTCTGGCCGTGCTCGCCGGCCCAGCGTTCGTAGCCCATCAGCAGGTCGCCGTAGAACGGGCCGGCCAGGTCGGGCAGAACGAGCCCATGCGCCTCATGCCGTTGTACCGCGAGGCTTCGGGCGGCGCGCAGCGGTACGTAGTTGAGCTCCTGCGCCGCCTGGTCGACCCGGGCCCGCGCCTTCTCCGACACCGGTCCGGTCCCTTGCAGGACACGCGAAACCGTCGCGATCGACAGCTTCGCGCGGGCCGCGACGTCGTAGATCGTCGCCGGCCTCCCGCTGGTTCCGGATGCCACGTGCTCGCTCCTGAGGGTCGGAGTGGAAGCGCTTACAGTTTCAGACCCTGCCCTGCTCCAGGTGCATCGGTCAAGACCTCGGCCCGGATCTGCGACGATGAAAGCGTGACCACACCGGAACGAACCGACCAGCTCTTCCTGGTCCGGCACGGCGAGACCGAGTGGAGCCGGTCCGGCCGGCACACGTCCGTCACCGACCTTCCGCTGACCGCGGACGGCGAGCAGGTCGCGGCGTCGCTGAAGCAACGCCTGGCGGCCGAGAACTTCGACCTGGTCCTCACCTCACCGCGACAACGGGCCCGGCGTACGGCGGAGTTGGCCGGCTATCCGGACGCCGAGGTCGACGACGACCTGGTCGAGTGGGACTACGGGGACTACGAAGGCATCACCACCGCGGAGATCCGCGAGACCGTGCCCGGCTGGACGGTCTGGGACGATCCCGTACCCAACGGCGAAACCCCGGCGCAGGTGGCGGCCCGCCTCGACCGCGTCAACGCCCGCATCGCCGCTGTCTCCGGCGACGTCCTCGTCTTCGGCCACTCCCACGCCCTCCGCGCCCTCACCGCCCGCTGGCTGGAACTGGACGTCACCGAAGGCCGTCACTTCGTCCTCAACACCGCCACCATCTCAGTCCTGGGCTGGGAACGAGGCTCCCCAGCCGTCCACCACTGGAACAACTAAAGGCTCTTCCCGGAAACAATTCGCCGCTGAGCGACGCTTTCTTTCCGAAGACCGTCAACGGACCGGGCAGGACGACCCGCACCGCTTCGCCGCCAAGGCCGGCGCCCGCCGACGCAGGACCTGCAGCACCTGAACGGCGGCCTCGCACGGCCGGCCGGTGACGTCGAACCACCCGTAACGCAGCGTCGACTCGGTCCGCAGCGTGGCACGGTTGTCCCGATCGAGGTCACGCCACCGCTGCCGTGGGAGCAGGTGGAGACGCCCGTCAAGCTCAACCACGAGCTCGAACCCGGCGTAGAACACGTCCGTGAACTCGTGGTCCAGCGCGCGTTGCCGCTGCCCGGTCGGCAAGGCATGCCGGCGCTCGACATCGCGCAGGTAGCGCAGCTCGAGCAGGGAGTGCGACCCGGCAGCGACATCTTCGATGATCGGCCGTAGCGACCGGCGATGCCGCAACCGCGGACGGCCGGCCAGCGCCCGTACGATCTCCGCGGGAGCGACTCGGCCGCTCTGACAGGCCTCGGCGATCACCGCCGCCGCCCGGTCAAGCGATCGTGTGATGTCCTCGATGTCGAGGACGGCGTGCGCCGGAGTCCGTCGGGGCGGTACGACGGCGGCGAGGCGAGCCGCCCACTTCTGGTCGCGATGTACGACGAGATTCGGCTGCCGCCTGACTCGGCGGTGTTCCGGGATCGTCACGTACACCGGGCGGTTGCTGTCCGGGGTGATCAGACCGAGCTGCTCCGCCGCGGTGTAATGGCTCCACGCCGCCTCGGGGCCGGAGTAGAGCAGGGCCGCCAGCAACTGCTCGTCGTACCCGATCGGTCCGGTGTGGGTGGCGTATACGATGAACGGTCTGCCAGCGTCGAGCCCGCAACGGCTGCCGGATCCGCGCCTTGGACCAGCCGGCGGCGGACAGCTGGACGCGCGACACGATCCGCTGCTGGTCGTGGATCAGCGCATCGATGCCCTCGTCCGCGAGCTGTCGCCGCCACCACCAGTCCATCCGCTCAAGCGTGACGGATTTCGCCGGCCCTCGCCGAGGCGGCTGTGGACAACCGCTTCGTACCGTCGCTGTCCGGAAACAATTCGCCGCTGGGCGGCGATTAGTTTCCGCGAAGGGGTTCAGCTGTGGCTGATCGCGGCGATCAGGTGGTCGAGGCGTTGCTGGTGGTGGGTGGGGCGGAGGCGGGAGTTGTTGGCGAGGGTGGCCAGGCCGTGGAGGGAGCTCCAGAAGACCTCGGTGAGGGTCTCGGGGTCGTCGGGGGCGAAGGGGGTGACGACGGCCAGGATTTCGCCGAACGTCGTCCGCAGGATCTCGGGAGTCTCGGCGTGTCCGAACAGCAGGTCTGTGTGTCGTACGAACATCGCGTCGTAGACGGCCGGGTGCTCCTCGGCGTACCGCAGGTAGGCCTCGGCCAGGCCGCGTAGGCCGTCGCGTTCCCGACCCGCGCGGAGTCCGGCGGCCAGTTCGTCGAAGCCCTCGAGTGCCACGGCGGTGGAGATGGCGTCCATGTTCTTGAAGTGGCCGTAGAGGACGGGCTGGCTGTAGTCGACGGCTTCGGCCAGGCGGCGGGTGGTGACGGCCTCCCACCCTTCGGCCTCGGCGAGGTCGCGGGCGGTCCGGACGATCAGCTCCCGCCGCTCCTCCCGCGCCCGTTCCCTGCGTGTCTGACTCGGCATAGACCGGATCTTAGCACCGCTAGACAATCTAGCAACGGCAGTGTTAGCGTCGCTAGGGAAGTTAGCAGCGCTAGATCAAGGAGTCAGTCATGCGTCGTTTCGTCACCGTGCTCACCGTCCTGCTCGGCCTGTTCCCGATCTCGTTCGGCCTGTGGTTCCTGTTCGACGGGCACAGCGCCGCAGCCGGGTTCGGCATCGATCCCTGGCCGACCGGCACCGCAGCCGGGTACTTCCCCGTGAAGGGGATCCGCGACACCGTCTACGGCCTGATCATCCTGGTCCTGTTCGCACTTGGTGAACGTCGTGCCACCGGCATCGTGATGGCGCTCGCCACACTCATCCCGGTCACGGACATGATCGTCGTCCTGACCCACGACGGGCCGGTCGCCACCGCGCTCGGCGTCCACGGCCTCACCGCCGTGGTGGTCCTCTTCGACGCCTGGCTGTTGCTCCGCGAACGCTCCGCAGTTGCGGCCGTTGCTCAGCCGGTTGGCGCCCACTCGTAGAGGTCGATCGTGCAGTACTCGCGGAACCCGAGCCCGGCGTACACCGACCGCCCGGCCGGAGACGATCCCAGTACGCCGTACTCCGCGACGCCGGCGGCCTCGCGGAGGGCGGCGTACGTGATCGCCGCGCCGATCCCGCGCCGCCGCGCCTCGGGGACCGTCATCACGAAGTACACCCCGGCCACGCCGGCGCCGAGGAAGATCGTGGTCGTCGCGACCGGCTCACCGTCGAGCCGTCCGAGGTAGTGGCGCCACGGATCGCCGTACCCGAGCTTGCGGTAGACCTCGGCGACCCACCGAGCCTCCTTCACGCCCTCGCCGAACCCGCGCCCGAGCGTCGCCTCCCACGTCGCGAGCTCCTCGTCGTCCCGCACCCGCGTGATCTCCAGCCCTGGTACGTCGGCCGGCGTACGCAGCTCGTCCAGCCGCACCGCCATCCCGGGCTCACTGCCACCGAACGCGAAGCCGCCGGCGGCCAATCGCTCGGCCAGGTCGCCCGATTGCATCGACGGACCGACGTGCCAGGTCCCTGGTACGCCGTGATTCCTCAGCTCAGCAAGGGATTCCGCGATCACCTGCTTGCCGGTCGCCCCGACCACCGCGTTGTGATAATCGATCGGCGAACCTCCGATCGTCCATCGCGCTGCCGCGTCGTCCCGCTGCACACCACCTCCGGCGGCCCCCATCGCCATCAGCAGTTCGGCCGCGTTCTCCTCGATCGCCTGCACGACGTTCTCCATCGGGTCAGTCTGGCCGATCACCCGAACGCAGCGCGATTGCTTTCCACCCAGCCGCGGAAGCTGCGGGCCGGGCGCCCGAGCACCCGCTCGACATCGGCGGTCAGCGTCTTCTCGCCACCGCTCCTGATCAGCTCGGCACCCCGGATCGCGACCGACACCACCGCCTCGTCCATCCCCGCGGCCCGCATCTGCTCCGCCGCGACCTCCAGCGGTACGTCGCTCACCGCGAGATCCCGGCCGAGCACCTCCGACACCTGCGTTACCTGATCAGGCACACTCAACAGTTCCGGCCCGGTCAGCGTGTAGATCTGCCCGTCGCAATCCGCCGACAGCAGTGCCTCGGCCGCGACGGCGGCGACATCACGCGGATCCACGAACGCGTGCACGCCCGAGCCGGTCAGATTGGGGATCGGTTGTCCGGTGCGGATCGCCGGCACCCAACGCAGGGCGTTCGACGCAAAGCCGGCCGGTCGCAGGATCGTCCAGGCCAGCCCGCTCTCGCGGACTGCCTGCTCACCGGCCGCATGCCAGTTGCCTGCCATACCCTCATCAGTGCTGCCGATCGCCGACAACTTGACGATCTTCCGTACGCCGGCCTCGGCCGCGGCCTCCACCATCGCCCGATCGTGTACCGGCACCCGTGGCCCCGGTGCGCTGAGCAGGAAGACCTCGCGCACATCCTCAGTTGCTTGCCGCAACGATGCGGGATCCTCGAAATCCCCTTGTGTGATGGCGATGCCGGCAGATGGTTGCATGCGGCCCGGTTCGCGCGTCATCGCGCGGACGGGGATGCCGCGGGCAACCAGTTGACGGACGAGCTCGCTTCCGATGGTGCCGGTGGCACCGGTGACCAGGATCATGGGATCACTCTGCGGAGTACGCCGTACCGCTGGATAGGAACTTTCGGTACTACGGACTGGGCCGACGACTGGCTAGGCTCGAACCGTGCGCGCACTGGAGCCCTGGGTCGAGGAGATCACCCTGCAACGCTGCGACGCGTCGATGATCGTGCTCCCACCGGACCCCGCGACCACGGTGGTGTGGCGGATCAACGCCGCCGGGGAGAGCGACGTACTGATCGCGGGTCCGCGGACCAGGGCGTCGTACCACTCGGGCAAGGAACTGCCCGTCTGCCTGCGGCTGCGGATCCGGCCCGGGCGGGCGATGCCGCTGCTGGGGACTGCCGCCGATGAGTTGGTCGACCGGATCGTGCCGCTGAGCGACGTGTGTGCGACGGCTGCAGGGCTTTCGGAGCGGCTGGATCGCGATCACCCTGAGCAAGCGGTTGCGGTCATCGGGAGCCATCTGCTCGAGCGGCTCCCACGCCGGCTGCCCGAGCGGTTCGAGTTGATCGGCGAGGCGGTGGAGGAACTCTCGTCGCCCCGGAGCGTGGGGGAGACCGCAAGCCGCCTCGGTGTGAGTGATCGGTATCTGCGCCGGATCTTCCGGCAGGCCGTTGGGCTGTCACCGAAGCATTTCGCCCGGATCGCCCGCGTGCGTGGCCTCATCAGCCAGGACCGCCGCTCCTGGTCGACCGCGGCCACGGGGGCGGGGTACGCCGATCAGTCCCATCTGATCGCCGATTTCCGCGCGCTGATGCGGGTCACTCCGGCTGCGTTCGCCACCGGCCGGGTCCCGGTCACCAACTGCTGATCAGCCGGGGAGCGCGTTCCACTGCTCCAACGTGGAAACGAGCAGAGTTGTGGTCGACAGGGCGAGGAACTCGGTGCGGGTGACGAACTTCGCGTCGGTCGCGTCGTCACCGGGAGTGAGTGTGCCGCCGACCGCGGTCGCCTCGTAGTCGCGGATCACGTACAGCTGGCCCTTCGGCCCGTCGCGTTCGACCTCACCGACCATGGCCCCGACCTGCACGGTCAGACCGGTTTCCTCGGCGACCTCGCGCGCCACCGCGGCCGGATCGTTCTCACCCGGCTCGACCCGTCCGCCAGGGAGGGACCACAGCCCGCGGCCGGGTTCATTGGCCCGGCGCACCACGAGCAGCCGGCGCTGCTCGTCGTACACGAGAGCACCCACACAGTCGACCCGCTCGGCATCCATGCGACGGCAGGATAGTGCTCGCCTGGGGACAACTGACAGGTCCGGCGAGTGAACGCGGCTAGCATCTGCGGTGACAGATGTCCTGATCACGGACATGGTCACGGACACCGAAGGGATCCTCACCGCTCGTGCGCATCGATCTGCACACCCATTCGAACCGCTCGGACGGCACCGATCCGGTGGACGTCCTGATCGCGCACGCGCAGCAGGCCGGCCTCGATGTGATCGCGCTCACCGATCACGACACCGCGGACGGGTGGACCGACGGTCGCCGGGCCGCCGAGCAGCTGGAGATCGGGTTCGTGCCGGGGATCGAGATCTCTTGCAAGCTCCGGGGCATCAGCGTGCACCTGCTCGGCTACCTCCTCGACCCGTCGCAGCCGGAGCTGGCCGAGGAGCTGCGGATCGTCCGCGACGGCCGCACCGACCGGATCCCGTCGATCGTCGCCCGGCTGAACAGCATCGGCGTGTCACTCACCGTAGACGAGGTTCTGGCCCAAGCCACCGGTACGCCGTCCGTCGGGCGGCCGCACGTGGCCGACGCGCTGGTCGCCAACGGCACGGTCGCGAACCGTGGCGAGGCCTTCGACCGGTACCTCGCCGACGGCCGGGCCGGCCACGTCTCGCACTACGCGATCGAGCCCGGTCGCGCGATCGACCTGGTTCGCGCGGCCGGCGGCGTACCGGTGATCGCGCACCCGTGGGGCCGGTCCAGCTACAAGGTGATGACGCAGGACACCATTGCAGCGTTGGTCGCAGACCACGGGCTGGCCGGGATCGAGGTCGACCACCAGGACCACTCGGCAGAGTCCCGGACGACGCTGCACCGGATCGCCGACGAGCTCGGCATCATCGCCACCGGCTCCAGTGACCACCACGGCGCGGGCAAGATCGATCATGAGCTGGGGGTGAACTCGACCGAGCCCGAGCAGTTCGAGCGGCTGCTCGAGGTCGCCAAGGCGAACGCGGCCGCCACCGACGCCCAGGTCCCCGAGGCCTACCTGCCGTGAACAGTGTCATCAACCTCGGGCTGCTGAGCGAGGTCGTGGTCACGCTGTTCGTGATCATGGATCCGCCCGGCACCGTGCCCGTTTTCATCTCGCTGACGGCCGGTCAGTCCCGCGCAGTCCGGAAGAAGGCCGCCTGGCAGGCGGTGCTGGTCGCGTTCGGCGTGATCGTGGTGTTCGCGGCGTTCGGGCAGCAGATCCTGCACCACCTCGGGATCACGCTGCCGGCGTTGCAGGCTGCGGGCGGTCTGCTGCTTCTGCTGATCGCGCTGCAGTTGCTGACCGACACCGCCGAGGACCCGGTCCAGACCAAGAACGTCAACATCGCTTTCGTTCCGCTGGGTACGCCGTTGCTGGCCGGGCCGGGTGCGATCGTTGCAACCATGGTGTTCGTGCAGCGGGCGAACGGCGCACTCCCGGACGTGGTGGCGATCTCGGTCGGCATCATCCTGATCCACATGGTGATGTGGCTGACGCTGCGGTTCTCCGGGATCATCATGCGGCTGCTGGGGGAGAACGGCGTACTCCTCGTCACGCGGATCGCCGGTCTGCTGCTGAGTGCGATCGCCGTACAACTGGTGGCCGATGCCGTCACCGACTTCATCAAGGCGGGCTGACATGAGCGACATGCTGCCCGGGATGCCGACGCGGCTGTTCGTCGCGACGCCGACCAAGCTGCTCACGTTCGCGGACTGCAAACGGAAATACCGGTACACGTATCTGGAGACGCCGCGGCCGCCGAAGGGGCCGCCGTGGGCGCACAACACGGTCGGGGCGATCGTGCACGAGGTGCTCGCCGACTTCTTCGGTCGGTGGCCGGCTGCCCGCCGTACGCCGGACGAAGTGGTCGCGAAGATGCGGTCGAGTTGGCGGAGCGAGGGCTTCCGGGACGACCAGCAGTCGCTGGACTGGCGTGAACGGTCGACGGAGATGGTGCTCGGGTACCTGCGCGACTCGGATCCGTACTACGAGCCGCGCGGGGTGGAGCGCACCGTCGCGTTCACCACCGAGCGGGCGTCGCTGCGCGGACGCGTCGACCGGATCGACGAGCGCCCGGCGCGGGACGGCAGCGGCGGGACCGAGGTCGCGATCGTCGACTACAAGACCGGCCGGCGCCCGCTGACTCCGGTGGACGCTCGGTCGTCGCTCGCTCTCGCGCTGTATGTCCTGGGCGCGCGCCGAGTCATGCACAAGCCGTGCACGCGGGTCGAGCTCCACCACCTGCCGACGAACACTGTCGCCGGCGCCGACCACGACGACGCGTCGCTCGCCCGCCACCAGCGCCGCGCCGAGTCGATCGCCGACGACGCGGCCGCCGCCGAGGCCCGCTGGCGCGAAGGACTCACCCCCGCCGAAGCCGACGAGGCCTTCCCACCCGAGCCCTCACCCCTCTGCGCCTGGTGCGACTTCGTCCGAATCTGCCCCCAAGGCCGCCGAGCCGCCCCACCCCGCGACTCGTGGTCCGGCCTCGACGACACCTCTCCGATCCCCTCCACAGACGAATCCCTCGGCTGACCCGCGCCTGACGTCGCCTGAGGTTGGCTGAGGGGGCCGTGTCAGCGGCGTGTGCGTGGGGTGCCAGCGGGGGAGGCGAGGGTGGAGGCACGAGAGAGGGGTGCCTGATGGGTGCGAAGACTGTGAACAAGCTGGCGGTACCGGGGGCGACGCTGCACTACGAGGTCACGGGGACCGGGCCGGTGCTGCTGCTGATCGCCGGTGGCCCGACGGACGCGGGGGTGTTCGACGGGATGGTCGGGCAACTCGCCGCCGACTACACCGTGGTGGCGTACGACCCGCGTGGCAACTCGCGGAGCCCGTACGACGGTCAGCCGGCCGACGAGTGCGTCGACCAGTCGGCCGAGGACGCGCTGGCGTTGATCGACGCGGTCTCCGGCGACGAACCGGCGTTCGTCTTCGGCAGCAGTTCCGGCGCGATCACCGGACTTGAGCTGATCGCCCGCCACCCGGACCGGGTACGGATGCTGGTCGCCCACGAACCGCCGTGCGTCGAGGTGCTGCCAGACGCCGAGGACGCGCGCGCGTTCTTCGAGGACGTGCACGACACCCACAAATCCGACGGGGTCGCGGCGGCCGATGTGCTGTTCATGATGGGCACCGGGATGGACGACGACGCAATGCCGCCGCTGGAAGACCTGCTGCCGGAGTACCGCGAACTGGCCGAACGGATGCAAGCCAACGCGAGCAACTTCTACCAGCACAAACTCCTGCCGTTCACCCGCTACCAGCCAGACCTGGACGCCCTGAAAACCGTCGCCGACCGAATCGTCCCCGCCGCCGGCCTACACTCGCTCGAACTCCTCCCCGGCCGCCCCATCCAACTCATCGCAGAACGCCTCGGCTGGCCCGTAGTAACCTTCCCCGGCGGCCACGCCGGCTACTCGAGCCACCCGGCCCCGTTCGCCTCCCTCCTGAACCGAGTCCTCGAAGCCGAAATCAGCTAACCCCCAATCCCGGTCCGGGCGAGGTCTGAGGGGTCCCCGCCCGGACCGGTAGGTTTGTTCCCCACGCACCGCTGGCGAGCTCCTCCGTCGCCCGCTACCCCGGCGCTCCTGCCCAGCCCACGCGTGCTACCGCCCCCTTCAATTGCGCGGCTGCCGCCGCTTCCTGCTTTGCGTGCGCGGCTGCCGCCGCCTCCTGCTTTCCGTGCGCGGCTGCCGCCGCCTCCCACCTCGCGGCTACCGCGTGGTCGTGTGTGCTGCCGCCCGCCGCGTGGTGTGGTGCCGTGTGCTGCTGCCGCGCGGTCGCGCCTACTACCGCCGTCCGTTCGAGTCCGCGTGCTACCGCCACGGCTTGCGCCCTGTCCCGACCGACCACCTGCAGCCGCATCTCCGCGCCCGATCAACGCCCACCGCCTAACCGTGCGGCAGCGCGCAGCAGGAGCGGCGGCAGCCGCGCACGTGAAGGGGGCGGCAGCACCCGTAGGAAGGTCGGGCGGGTAGGAGGGCCAGCGAAGCGCTCGACGCAGGAGCACGCGTAGCGGCGCGTGGGGGACACACGCGCCTGCGGGAACACCACCCGAAGAATCCGGTTGACGGTTGCCCGAAGTCCGGCGTACTGTCCGATCCTTGCCTTGAAAATGGTGTGGTTCAGCCATGCCGTCACAGTGGTGTCCGAACCCCCCGGTCCTGTCGGATTCGGGGTAGTTCTGCGTGCCGCTGGGTCCGGATACCACCTCGAAGTTGGAGAGGAGGTTGCCGTGGGCGTCTACTGGGCGATCGGCGTACGGTCGTTCCGGCGCTTCTCGACGTACCGGATCGCGACCGCGTCCGGCGCGTTCACCAATACCGTGTTCGGGTTCATCCTGTGCGGTATCTACCTGACCCTGTGGCACGAGCGGCCCGGGCTCGGCGGGTACGACGTGTCCGATGCGCTGACGTTCGTGTGGTTGCAGCAGGGGCTGCTGATGCCGATCGGGATCTTCGGCGCGACCACCACGGTCGAGCTGGGCGAGCGGGTTCGCAGCGGTGAGATCGCGGTCGACCTGTACCGGCCGACGCATCTGCTGCTGTGGTGGCTGTCGGTCGATCTCGGTCGCGCGATGTTCCAGTTGGTCGTCCGCGGCGGTGCGCCGTTGCTGGTCGGTGCGCTGGTGTTCGACCTGAAGTTTCCGAGCAACCCGATCACCTGGCTGGCCGTCGCGGTGGGGCTGGTGCTGGGGATTCTGGTGAGCTTCACGATCCGCTATCTGGTCGCGCTGTCCGGGTTCTGGATCACCGACACGCGCGGCATGGAACAGCTCGCGTTGGTGCTGTCCTGCTTCTTCTCGGGGACGATCCTGCCGCTGGTCGTGTTCCCCGGCTGGATCGGCGAGTTCGCCCGGGCGACGCCGTGGGCCGCGACCCTGCAGGTGCCGATCGACATCTGGCTCGGCCGCAGTCCCGACGGCATCGGCTCGGCACTGCTGTTCCAGCTCGGCTGGCTCCTCGTGCTGATGCTGGCCGGCCAGCTCACCACGTCGTTGGCAACCCGGAAGGTGGTGATCCAAGGTGGTTGAGCGGCTCCGCCGGGCTCCTGCGCAGTACTGGATGCTGGTCCTGATGTGGATCCGATCGTCGCTGGCCTATCCGGCGTCGTTCGTGCTGATGCTGGTCAGTTCGATGCTGATCACGGTGATGGACTTCGTCGCGATCGTCTTGATGTTCAGCCACATCGAGGCGTTCGGCGGATTCACCCTCGGGGAGATGGCGTTGCTCTACGCAACGGCCTCGATGACGCTCGGGGTGGCGGACCTGTTCACCGGGTCGATCGAGCGCGTCGGCGAGCGGATCCGCACGGGCACGCTCGACGTCTACCTGATCCGGCCCGTGCCGGCGTTCCTGCAGACCGCCTCGGACGGGTTCGCGCTGCGCCGGATCGGGCGGCCGCTGCAGGCCGGCGTCGTACTGGCGTTTGCCCTCAGCAACCTTCAGCTCGACTGGACGGCGGCCAAGGTCGTCGTGCTGGTGCTGTCGGTGATCACCGGGTCGATCATCTTCGCGGCGATCTTCGTGCTCGGCGCCGCGTTCCAGTTTCTTGCGATCGACTCCGCCGAACTGGCCAACTCGTTCACGTACGGCGGTCAGACGCTGACGCAGTACCCGTTGTCGGTCTTCGGCAAGGAGATCGTCCGGGCCGTCACGTTCGTCATACCGCTTGCCTTCGTCAACTACTACCCGGTGCTGTACGTGCTGGGTAAGCCGGCCCCGCTGGGCCTGCCGTCCTGGATCGGCCTGCTGTCCCCGCTGGTCGCCGTCGCGATGGTCGCGCTGGCGTCACTGGCGTGGCGGGGCGGTCTCCGTCGTTACCGCAGTACAGGGAGCTGAGCAGTGGCAGTCATCGAGTTGTCGAACGTGTCCCGCGCCTTCACCGTGACATCGCGGTCCGGATTCCGTCGTACTCGCCGGGAAGTGCGGGCCGTCGACGGGATGTCGTTCAGCGTCGAGCCGGGGGAGGTGATGGGCTACATCGGGCCGAACGGCGCCGGGAAGTCCACGACGATCAAGATGCTGACCGGCATCCTGGTCCCGAGCAGCGGCACGATCCGCGTCGCCGGGGTGGACCCGTCCCGCCACCGGCTGAAGCTGGCCAAGCGGATCGGGGTCGTGTTCGGGCAGCGTACGACGCTGTGGTGGGACCTGCCGTTGAAGGACTCGTTCGCCGTACTGCAGAAGATGTACGACGTTCCGATGGCGCGGCACCGGGAGAACCTCGCGACGTTCGTCGAACTGCTGGACCTCGGCGAACTGCTCGACGTACCGGTTCGTCAACTGTCATTGGGTCAGCGGATGCGCGGTGATATCGCAGCCGCGTTGCTGCACGACCCGGAGATCGTGTACCTCGACGAGCCGACGATCGGGCTGGACGTGATCAGCAAGGCGCGGCTGCGCGAGTTCCTTGCCCAGGTCAACGCAGAACGGCGTACCACCGTCATCCTCACCACCCACGACCTCGACGACATCGAAGCCCTGTGCAGCCGCGTCATGGTGATCGACCACGGCCACCAGATCTACGACGGCACCCTCACCGGCCTCCGCGCCAGCCAGTCCGCGCCTCGCACCCTCGTCGTCGACCTGGCCACGTCCCTCCCACCCATCGAAA
This sequence comes from Kribbella pittospori, assembly GCF_004331465.1. Lineage (GTDB taxonomy): Bacteria > Actinomycetota > Actinomycetes > Propionibacteriales > Kribbellaceae > Kribbella > Kribbella pittospori. The sequence continues at coordinate 308,603 of NZ_SJKB01000006.1, read as the reverse complement.
TCCAAGGCGCCACCGTCGTAAAGGTCGACGGCCCCCGCCAGCACCTCACCTTCCCCACCACCACGAGCGCCGCGCCCCTCCTCTCCCAAATAGCCGCCAACTACCCCCTCGTAGACCTCTCCGTAGCCGAACCCACCATCGAATCCGTCATAACCCAGCTCTACACCCCCACCCGCCACTGATCAGGGGTTATGCCCCGCAGCCATCGAGAGAACGTCCGAGGGGTCCTGGGGGTCCGGGTCGGAGCGCCACTTCTGCAGCGCAGTGGCATGGTCCGTCTCGTCGAGGGTGCCGACGCCTGCCTGAATCAGCCGGCGGGCTTCAGCCGGGCCGATGTCCTCGTACGTGAACCACCGCTCCGCGTAGAAGTCGTTGCGCAGGGCATTGTTCGCATGGAACTTGCCCGTATTGGCGACGTACGAATACATCATCTCGTGCGCCAACGCGGCAACCCACACCCGCCGCCCCTCTTCCTTCACCAGATAGAGCTTCATCGCGTGATCCCGTCGTTCCTGTCTAGTGTCCTGGATTGCGCCACAGGTAGCTCGTGGTCCGGCGCCGGACCAGCCTGATACCGCGGAGGTTGCCGGGAGTCACTGTAGTTATTGACTGCGACCTTTCGTCCGCCGAGCCGTGTCAGCCCGTCGATCCCCGTCGGAGGCTGGAGTGTGGCTGACAGGTCGACGCACCGCTGTCGCGCGGCGGTCCGCTCTGCGAGCGTGGCGGTGTCGCTGCGATCGATCTCGTACCAGCGTGTCGTTGCCTCCTTGACCTTCGCCGACGCAGCCGAATGGAACTGCACCTCGACACGCGGACCGTGCGGTGGTGCGAGGTATGCGTGGATGCCTTTGTACCGGGAGCCTTCGCTGTACGAGTGCATGGCGTAGGTGACCTGCCAACCGCGGCGGTTGAGCTCGTCAACAGTCTGTCGAGCCGCACGGACCAGCTCGTCGGGTGTCCGAGTCAGCGCGGTGTATCGCAGCACGTCGTCGATCGGGAACCGACGGTCGAGCTCCTCCCAGAGTTGGATCTTTCGGGCGAGGGACTCCGGCGACTTGACGCGCCGGCTCAGCTGGTACGGCGCTGCCGACGCGGGCAGCGAGTCGAGGAAGTCCGCGGTCACCTGAGGCTCGATCGCCGTCACCTCGGCGAGCAGCCGCATGCTCTTCTCCGCCGCGGGCCGGCCGTGCATCCTGGCCATGTCGGCCACTGACACCAGGCTCTGGCCCCAATCGAGCTCGCCGTGCGCAGCGAAGGCTCGGTGCAACTCGGACGGCTCGGATGGCATCTGATCTCCCCAGGTCGTGGTTCTTCGACGGTAGTGACCGAGGGAGGGGCTGTGGGGCGGGTTCGAGCGAATTGTGGATAACTCGGGCAGGTTACGAAGTGGGGTGGGAGGGTGACTTGGGGGTGGTGGGGTCGTTGAACTGCGGGTAGGGACCCAACCGGAAGTGGGATTCGGGGGTAGACAGGGTATGCCGACGATGACGGATGAGCCTGCTGTGGTGGTGGGTCCGCCGGCGGACGGGGCTGGGTTCGTCGAGTGGGTGCGCCCGCATCTGCCCGCGATGGCCCGGCTGGCGGGGCGGCTCGCGGTGGGGGCCGACCGGGACGACATCGTGCAGGATTCACTGGCGCGGGCGTGGTCCAAGCGGAGTCAGTACGACGCGAGCCGCGGTACGCCGTCCGCGTGGCTGCTCGCGATCACCGCGGACCAGGCCCGGAAGGCGGCGCGGCGGTTGCGGCCGGCCGGGGAGTTCGACGAGCACGACCGGCCGGTGTCGCGGCCGGATCTGGATGCCCGGATGGATGTGGACCACGCGCTCACCTCGTTGTCGGCACGACAGCGCCTCGCAGTCGACTGCTATTACTTCGCCGACTTGTCGATCGCCGACACGGCCGCGGTGATGGGCTGCTCCGAAGGCACCGTCAAGTCCACCCTGTCCGATGCGCGGTCCCGCCTGCGCACCCTGCTGGAGGTCAGCGAATGAACCCGACCGACGAGGTCGACGACCTGCTGACGCGGGCCGGCGCGCGGTGGCGCGCGGACCAGCCGTCGGCGCCCGAGCCAGACTTGGACCATATTCTCGGCGGTCGCCGCCGTCCCCGTCGCTGGGTGCCGGCGCTGGCCGCCGCCAGCGTCGCCGCGATCGCCGCCGCCGCGCTCACCGTCCTCCCGGACGGCGGCCAGGACCCGGCAGCCGTCCCGCCGGCGACCAGTGACACCCAGCAATCCTTTGCCCAGGGCAACCAACAGACGCCGATGGCCGGCGTCACCCAACCGGATCCGGTGAACGACAAGCTACTGGTCGGCGCCGGTGACAAGGTCCAGGCCAGCGGCGAGGTCATCGCCGTACCAGGTCAGGAGCCTGTGTTCTGCCCGTCGCACCCGACGGACCTGATCGGTTATCCGCCCGGTCAGGAGCCCGCGCCCAGCTGCCCGGCCAACATCGCCGTCAAGCTCAAGGGCGTCGACCTCGACCGGCTCGGCGACGCGAAGACGATCAAGAACGTACGCCGGGGGACCGCGACGCTGATCGGGATCTGGGGCAACCGATCCATCGACGTCCAGGAGCAGAAGGCGTACGTCGTGCCGCCCGCCACCCAGATCCCGCCATTGCCGTGCAAGGCGCCGCAGGGCGGCTGGGTGTCGAAGCCGAACAACCTCAACGCACCCGCGGTCCTGGCCTTCCTCGACGCGCACAGCGCCCAGATCGCGGAACCACTGGTCCAGTATCCGGACGGCCACGGCCGGGGCAAGCCGATCGTCGTACAGGTCGGTGTCGCCCACGGTGACCTCGCCGTGTTCCGGAGCTCCCTGGACAAGGTGTTCGACGGCAACCTCTGCATCTCCCGGGCGCTGCTCAGCCGCGGCGATGTCAACCGCATCTACCAGACCCTGACCAACCTGACGGCCGGCCAGGAGCTCGGCATCCAGATGACGTCGGCGTCGACTCCGGGCGGAGGTCGCGCTGAGGTCGAGGTCGTCGTCTACACCGAGGCAGTGAAGGCCGCGCTGACCCCCGTCGGCCTCAACCTGCTGACGGTCAAGCCGGCGGTCCAACCAATAGCCTGACCGGCGTCAGTCGATGAAGGTCCGGTCATGGAAGAAGTCGACCAGGAGCCGTGCGGTCGCGGCGGGCTGTTCGATCGCAGGGGAGTGGCCGGCGTCAGGGATGATCTCGGCCTGAATGCCGAGGCGTTCCGCGACGTCGGCCTGGACCGTGATCGGCCAGCCGTCGTCGGAGGCGCCGTACGCGACCTGCGTGCGAACGCCGGACTTGGCCAGCCGGTCGGTCTTGTCCTCGGAGTCCATCAGGCGGCGGGTGATCTCGGCGAGGCCGGCCGGGTTGTTGCTGGTGAACCGCTTGCGCAGGAACGCCGCGATCTCGTCCGGCGGCGTCACGTACCCGGGCACCTTGCTGTCGTGCTCCAGCTTCAGGTCGTACACCTGCTCGATCGGCAGGTTGTCCAGCCCGAACGCGAGCATCTGCAGCCCCTGCACCTTCTGCTCGTCCGTGAACGCCGCCGGACCCGTGCACAGCAGCGTGATCGTCGAGAACACCGACGGATCGGTCAGCACGGCCTCCCGCGCGACCAGTCCACCGAACGAATGCCCGACCAACTGGCTGTACCCGCCGAGCGCCTTGCTCATCGCCACCACATCGGCGCCGAACTCCTCCAGCGTGTACGCCGACCGCTCGGTGGGCCCGGGGGTCTCGTACTGACCGCGTTGGTCGACCGCCACCGTGCGCCATCCGTACCGGCACAGGTGGTCGACCAGCGGAGTGAAGTCCTCCTTGCTGCCGGTCCACCCGGGCACGAGCAGCACGGTGCCGAGCGGCGTACCGTACTTCGGCACCGCCATGAGCGTGGCGAAGGAGCCCCGATCGGTGTCGAGGGTCGCGGGGTGGACCCCGTCGGGCAGCGTCAACGTGCGCGGCGTACTCACAAGTCAAGAGGGTAGTCGCCGGTACGGCACAATGGCCGGGTGCCTCGCACCATGGCAGTTGCCAACCAGAAAGGCGGGGTGGCCAAGACGACCACCGTCGCGACGCTCGGCGCTGCCCTGACGGAGTTGGGCCAGCGCGTGCTGCTTGTGGATCTGGACCCGCAGGCGTGCCTGACATTCTCGGTCGGCATCGACCCCGAGGATCTGGAGACGTCGATCTACCAGGTGCTGCTCGGCGGCGTGAAGGCGCGGGACGTGCTGGTCAAGCTCGAGGACGGAGCGGACCTGCTTCCGGCCACGATCGAGCTGGCCACCGCGGAGGTGCGGATCGCGCAGGAGACCAGCCCGGAGCAGATGCTGCGGACCGCCCTGCGCCCGCTGCGGGCGTCGTACGACTGGATCATCGTCGACTGCCCGCCGACCCTCGGGCTGCTGACCGTGAACGGGCTGTCGGCGGCGTCCGAGGTCCTGATTCCCTTGCAGTGCGAGACTCTCGCGCATCGTGGCGTAGGGCAACTACTTGACACGATTCACGACGTACAGCGGCTGAGCAATCCGGGCCTGCACGTGCTCGGCGTCCTGCCGACGCTGTACGACGGCCGTACGACGCACGCTCGGGCGGTGCTGGAGACGATCGCTGACACGTACTCCCTGGAGGTGCTGGAGCCGTCGATCCCGAAGTCGATCCGGTTCGCGGAGGCGCCCGCGATCGGGGAGACCGTGCTCAGCACCGCGCCGGCCTCGCCCGGTGCGAAGGCCTACCGGGCTCTGGCCGGCGCGCTGCTCTGACCTACTGCCCGCCGTCCGGAGTCTGCGGAAGGGCAGGCTGACGGCGCAGACGGTGCCGGTTACGCCACAGCGGTAAGCCGATCAGCGCGATCAGCACCAGGAACGGGAGAACCGCGCCGAGTGCGGTCGCCAGTGCGGAGAACGTCGCGACGAATGCGCTCCAGCCACCCTTCAGCCCGGCCAGGAAGCCACGATCCGGGTCCTCCGCGACGGGAGGCTTGCCCGTCTCGGTCAGGGTCAGCGTCAGCGTGGCGAGTTCGGTCTGGAGGGAGAGGTTCTTCTGCTTGGCCAGCAGGGACTCAAGGTCCGCCTCACGCCGGGTCAGTTCGGTCTCGACCGAGACGATCTCGCCGATCGTGTTCGCCTTCGCGAGCAGGGTGCGCATCCGCTCCAGGCTCGCGCGCTGGGAGTTGATCCGGCTCTCCACGTCGACCACCTGCTCGGTGACGTCGGCGGACTCCTGGTGGATCTGGGTCCGCTTGCCGAGCTCGGACAGGCGCTGGATAGCGGTCTCGTACGACGCGGTCGGGACCTTGAGCACCAGGTTCGCCTGAGTGATCTTGCCGTCGGCATTATTGCCGGTGTCCTCGGACGCGACCTGGCCGCGGAGCGAGGTGACGACTGTGATCGCCTTCTGTCGTTGGCCGTTCACGTCATCGGCCTCGACCGTGAGCGAGCCGGTCTTGATGATCGCGCGGGTCACGCTCGGCTGCTCTTGCGGCTTCCCCGCCGCCTTCGGTGCGCCGCTCCCCGACGTACCCTCGGCCTCTTTCGCACTGTCGCCGGCGCCGCTGCCGCCGTCCTGCCGTTGCGCGGGAGCGGACATGCCTTCGGCACTACTGTCGTTGCTGCTGCCCCCGCAACCCGCCAGCAACACGATCCCCAGCGCCGCCATTCCAACCACGGCACCCCTGATCCGCCTCATCACCCAGCCCCTCTCTCGTGGTTTCCGTCCTAGGACGGCCCACGAGAGGCTGGGTGTTGCAGGCTGAGGTCACTGTTCAGCCACGGTCGGGCGACGGGCAGGTCACTCCGGAGCGGTGAACAGCGGGACGGTCGGGCTCGTGCCCGGCTCCGGCGCGGCCTTCTGAGCAGGCTCGGCAGCGACAGGCTCTGCGTTGGCAGGCTCGGCGGCGGCCGTCTCAACGGCCTTGTCGACAGGCTTCTGCGCGCTCTTGCGAGTGCGGGCCCGCTTGCGCGGCTTCCGCTCGGCCGGAGCCTCGGCGGCCTCCGTCGCGGACTCCGTGGAGGGCGGGACCTCGGTCTTGGTCGTGACGTCGGCGTTCTCCTCGAGCGGCTGCCCCGAGCGCGTGCGCTTGCGGGTCCGGTTCCGCTTCCGGGCCGGACGCTCGCCGTCCTCGGCGCGGTCCTCGCTGCGCCGCGGCTCCCGGGCCGGCTTCTCCTCGCGCTGCTCCCGAGCCGGCTTGATCCGGCCCTTCGCATCGGTCGGGATGCCGAGGTCGTGGTACAGCTCCGGCGACGTCGAGTAGATCTCCTGCGGCTCGTCGTACGGCAGGTCGAGCGCCTTGTTGATGGTCTTCCACCGCGTCACGTCCGGCCAGTCGACGAACGTCACCGCGATCCCGCTCGCACCCGCCCGGCCGGTCCGGCCGATCCGGTGGATGTAGGCCTTCTCGTCCTCGGGGCAGGTGTTGTTGATGACGTGCGTGACACCCTCGACATCGATGCCGCGGGCAGCGACGTCGGTGCAGATCAGTACGTCGATCTTGTCGCCGCGGAACCGGGTCAGCGCCCGCTCGCGAGCCTGCTGGTTCAGGTCGCCGTGGATCGCGGCGGCCTTGAACCCGCGGTCCTGCAGGTCGTCGGTGAGGCGGGACGCCTCCCGCTTGGTCCGGCAGAAGATCATCACCCGGCCGCGGTCCTCGGCCTGCAGGATCCGCGCAACCACCTCGGGCTTGTCGAGGTCGTGCGCCCGGTAGACGAACTGCGCGGTCGTCGGCACCATCTCGGTGTCTTCGTGCGACTCGGCGCGGATGTTCAGCGGGTGCCGCATGTGGGTCCGGGCCAGCGCGATCACGGCCGACGGCATCGTTGCCGAGAACAACATCGTCTGCCGCAGCTCGGGAGTCTTGCGCAGAATGCGTTCCACGTCGGGCAGGAAGCCCAGGTCGAGCATCTCGTCGGCCTCGTCCAGCACCAGAACCTTGATGTGGCTGAGGTCGAGCACGCCCCGGTTCGCCAGGTCCAGCAGGCGTCCCGGCGTACCGACGACGACGTCGACGCCCTTCTTCAGCGCGTCCAGTTGCGGCTCGTAGGCGACCCCGCCGTACACGGTGAGGATCCGGACGGTGCGAACGGTGGACGCGGTCTCGAGGTCCTTGGCGACCTGGATGGTCAGCTCACGGGTCGGGGTGACGACCAGCGCCTGCGGCTTGCCGGGCGCGGCCAGTTCCTCGTAGTCGGCCTCGCCGGGGGAGATGGTGCGCTGCAGCAACGGAATGCCGAAGCCCAGCGTCTTACCGGTGCCGGTGCGGGCCTGACCGATCAGGTCAGTGCCCATCAGGGCGACCGGGAGCGTCATTTCCTGGATCGGAAACGGCTCGACGATGTTGACGCGATCGAGCGCGTCACAGATCTCGGGTAACACCCCGAGCTCTCGGAAGGTGGTCAGGCTGATCGCCTCTCAACATGCTTGATACGGACAGGTGCTCTGTGGCCGGGCGCCAGAGGCTTGTCAGCCTCGTCTGTGAGGCGCGGGGACACTGTGCAAGCACCTCGCACCAGCTTGCCCATCTGGGCGCGTCACCGGCGAATCGCCCACCAGTGTAACCGCATGAGCTGTCAACGCCGCTTCGTGTGGTTTGCGCCACTCCCGCCGGTGGACAGATAGGGTGCCGGGCATGGAGCAGACGGCCTTTGATGATCCCGCCTACCGGGCCGCGGCGGTGGATCTGCTGGGAGTTCTCGCGTACGGCGAGCTGACCGCGTTCGAGCGGATCGCCGAGGACGCGAAACTGGCACCGACCCTGAACGACAAGGCGGAGCTGGCGGCGCTGGCGACCACCGAGTTCGGGCACTTCCGGCAGCTGCGGGACCGGCTGGTCGCGCTCGGCGTGGACCCGATGGAAGCGATGCGGCCGTTCGTGACGCCGCTGGACGCGTTCCACGACCACACCGCGCCGTCGGACTGGCTGGAGGGCCTGGTCAAGGCGTACGTCGGGGACGGTCTGGCCAACGACTTCTACCGCGAGATCGCGTCGTTCGTGGACGCGGAGACGCGGGCCCTGGTGCTCGAGGTGTTCGCCGACTCCGGTCAGGCCGAGTTCGTGGTGGACCGGGTCCGGGCCGCGATCGAGGAGGACCCGAAGCTGGGCGGCCGGCTGGCGCTGTGGGGCCGTCGGCTGGTCGGTGAGGCGCTCAGCCAGGCGCAGCGGATCGCCGCCGACCGGGACTCGCTGGCCGCGCTGCTGGCCGGCAGCGTCGACCGGCCCGGACTGGACCTGGCCGCGATCGGCCGGATGTTCACCCGTCTGACCGAGGCGCACACCGCCCGGATGACCGCGCTCGGCCTGCAGGCCTGACCCCCTAGAAGCAGAGCGGCCGCCTGCCCCGGATCGGGGTGGCGGCCGCTGAGGTGAGGTAGTCAGGCTGAGGCTTTCGATCTGCTCTGGTAGCCGGCGATGACGCCGACGACGATCACGGCGCAGATGATCTGGATCAGGTACTGCGTCCAGTCCAGGCCGGGGGTGTCCTTGACTCCGAAGGCTTTCGCGATCAGACCGCCGATGAAGGCGCCGATGCCGCCTCCCAGGATGGTCCAGCCGAGGCTGATGTTCTGCTTGCCGGGGAGCACCAGCCGGGCCAGCGGCCCGAAGATGATGCCCGCGATGAGACTGACGATGAGCATCCAGACCCAGTACACGGTTCCTCCTTATGAGGGATGGCTGACCCGCGCCCCGGCCTGGCGCCCCGTGCTACCAGACCACCGCAACGCAGGTCTTACCGCCATCGTGCCCCCTGGGTGGCACTCCGCAACCAGGACACGCGCGACTGTGTCCGGACCGCGATCAGATCGCGCCGAACCCGACCTTGCGAATCGACACCTCGCCGATCTCGACGTACGCCAGCCGGTCGGCCGGAATGATCACCCGGCGGCCCTTGTCGTCGGTGAGCTGCAGCAGGTTGGACTTGCCGCTGAGCGCCGCCGCGACCGCCTCCTGGACCTCGTCCGGGCTCTGCTCGCTCTCGAGCACCAACTCACGATTGGCGTGCTGTACGCCGATCTTGACCTCCACGAAACCCTCCGGGCACGTTCCGACCGGCGGCTCTCGCCGGTGACGGTTCGAGCCTATCCGCTACCGACCCCCAGCTCTCACCCGTCCGCCCAGAGCAGAACCCCCGGGTACGCCGGTGCCTGCCCCGCGAGCCACGCCCCCCTCGCGTTGGAAAGGGGCGGGTGGGAGGTACGTCGTACCGTGGTGGCGCTGGTCAGGAGTCGGTGCGGGGGAAACCGCGGATGCCGCGCCAGGCCAGCGAGGCGACCAGGTCGGCCGCCTGCTGCTGAGCCAGCGTCGGGTCGTCGGAGGCCAGCCAGTAGCGGGCACTGACCTGGGCCATGCCGACCAGGCTGACAGCCAGCACCATGGACTGCTCACGGTTCAGCCCGGCGTCCGCACTGATCACCTCCGACACCGCCTCGGCGCAGGTGTGCGTGACCCGGTCGACCCGCTCCCGGACCGCCGTCTCGTTGGTGAGGTCCGACTCGAACACCAGCCGGAAGGCACCCTGCGCGTTCGCCACGTAGTCGTAGAACGCGTGCATGGTGGCGGCGACTCGTAGCTTGTTGTCCTCGGTCGACTTCAGCGCGTCCCGGACCGAGGCGATGATCGCGTCGCAGGAGCTGTCCAGCAGTGCCAGATACAGCTCGAGCTTGCCGGGGAAGTGCTGGTAGAGGACCGGCTTGGAGACGCCGGCGCGGTCCGCGATGTCGTCCATCGCGGCGGCGTGGTACCCGTTCGCGACGAAGACCTCCTGCGCCGCCTCGAGCAGTTGCGCGCGGCGGGCCAGCCGCGGCAGGCGGCTGCCACGCTTGGGCGCGGTCTCGGGTGTCGTCGACACGTCGGCTCCTTCGATGGTGCGGCACCGGCAGCTCGGGCTCGACCGCCGGGTCGTTCCCCGAATCCTACCCAGCAGTCCTCCCGGCCAGTAGCTTCCCCGCCGGTCGGCGTTCCATCGTGGTAGCGGTCAGCGATAGTCGTCCTCGCCGGAGTCGCCCACCACGCGGCGCTGCTCCTCCACGTCGGCGGGGTCGGCCTCGCTGGGTACGCCGTCGTCCGGGGTGAAGTCGTCCACCTCGGTGGAGTCCTCCCGCTGCTCGATCACGTCGGCCTCCGGTGCGTCGTCGGGGACGCTGTCGAAGCCGGGACCCTCGTAGTCGGTCTCACTGGTCATGCGACTGCTCCTTCGCTCGGCGACGGACAGTTACGACGGTATCGACGGTAGCGGCTGCGGGTCGTCGTACAGCCCCTCGAGGACGTCGCCGTACTCCTCGATCCGGGCCAGCACCTCGTGGGGCAGGAAGCGGAGCTCCTCGGCGTCGGTTGCCGAGGCCACCTCGTCCCAGTCGATCGGGGTGGAGACCCGTGGTTCTTCGGCTCCGCGCAGGGAGTACGGCGCCAGTGTGGTCTTGGCGCTGGCGTTCTGGCTCCAGTCGATGAAGACCTTGCCGGGACGCAGTGCCTTGGTCATGTTCGCGGTCACGTTCTCCGGCAGCGCCTCGGCCAGTTGCTCGGCCAGGAGCTTGGCGAAGGCGCTGGTACTCCGGGACGACGCCGGCTCGATCGGGACGTACAGATGCATGCCCTTGTTGCCGGACGTCTTCGGCCACCCCTCCAGTCCGTAGTGCCCCAGCAGCTCGCGTAGCGCCAGAGCAACGTCGCAGCACTCGACGATGCTCGCTCCTGGTCCTGGGTCGAGGTCGAACACGATCAGGTCGGCCTGCGGGTCCTTGCCCGTGTCCGACAGACCGATCCGCCATTGCGGGATGTGCAGCTCAAGTGCGGCGAGGTTCGCCAGCCACACCACGGTCTGGATGTCGTCTGCGACCACGAAGTCGGCCTCGTCTCGTCCGGTCGAGCTCCCGGGCGTTGGCAGGGTCACGGTCCGCACCCAGGCCGGCGTACCGCGCGGTGCGTTCTTCTCGAAGAAGTACTGCGCCCCTGTGCCATCGGGCCAGCGCTTGCGGGTGAGTGGACGGTCGGACAGGTGCGGGAGCAGCAGTTCGGCGACCTGGTGGTAGTAGTCGATCACCTCGGCCTTGGTGAAGCCGGTCTGCGGGTAGAGCACCTTGCCGAGGTTCGTGAGCTTCATCGTCTGCCCATCGACCTCGGTCGTCAGTTGCTGCGGCGCTGCCATGCCTCCCAGTCTCCACCCAGCCGAGTCTCTAACGGTGGTTTGCCGGCAGCAGCACGAGAGCGTCCTACCATGGGTCAGGTGGAGAGTTACGCGGGAGTAACCGGGGCTGAGGGCCCGCTGGAAGTACGGGAGTGGCCGACGCGGCAGGTGTCGGTCGGAAGCGCGGATCTGCTGGTGCGGGACGTGCCGGATGCGGCGCCGGAGCTGCCGCCCGCGCTGTTCGTGCACGGTCTGAACGGCTCCTCGCTGAACTGGACCGCTCTGGGCCTGATGCTCAACGACACCGTCCGTGGCATCGCCCCCGACCTCCCAGGCTTCGGACGTACGCCGCTGTCCGGCGCTGCCGGGATCTACGAGCAGGCCGACCTCCTGATCGAACTGGTGGAGCGTGAGTTCGACCGGCCGCTGCACCTGTTCGGGAACTCGATGGGCGGTGCGACCGCGGTGGCCATCGCCGGGAAGCGTCCCGACTTGGTCGCGTCACTCACCCTGATCTCGCCCGCGCTCCCTCATCCGCGGGTGTCGGCCAGTGCGCTCTGGTTCACCGCGATCGCGACGCCCCGGCTGGGTCCCGCCGTACTGGAGCGGACGCGTCGGTTGCCGTTCGACCGGCGGTTCGAGGCGTCGCTGGCCATGGTGTTCGGCGATCCGCGATCGCTGGCACCCGAGGTGCGGGCGGCGTACGAGGCGGAACTGCGGCGGCGCGACGGCGACCCGTGGGTGCGGCAGGCAACGGTCGACGGCGCCCGGAGCATCCTGCGGTCGTCGCTGGCGATGCCGCGGCGGTCGCTGTGGGCGGACGCGGCGAAGCTGGAGTGTCCGGTCCTGTTGATCTACGGCGGGAAGGACAAGCTGGTCGACGCGCGGATCCGGACCAAGGCCCAGCGTGCCTTCCGCAACGCGCGTCTGCTCTACCTGCCGAAGTCCGGCCATGTCGCGCAGATGGAGCACCCGGACCAGGTCGCCCGGGCGTTCCGTCAGCTGATCGCCTGATTCTTGGCCGCCGCGCCTGGACGAGCCGCGGCTGATCGAGTCGAAGCTGTCGCAGGACTGAGACACGGCTGAGCAGCCGGTCAGATCAACTTTCCTCTCGCCCACGAAGTCGGACCGATGTCGAAGGTTCGTCGAACGAGAGGACCACTGTGCGGGTAATCGGCAGATTCAGAAAGAGCCTGTCGCTGGGGATGGTCGCACTACTGGGAGTGGGGGTCCTGCCGGCACTGCCGGCAACCGCCACACCGCAAGCACCGCCATCGCTTGCTCAAGGCAACAACTGGGAAGTCGAGCCGGTCGCCTCCGGCTATCAGCTCACCCTCCGGCTGGACGCGCCGGCGCCGATGCGCGCGTCGCTGCCGTTACTGGCCGTCAATGGCGTGCCGCTGGGAGTGGCGAAGCAGTCGCCAGATCAGCGCACTCTGACGTTGATCACCACGAATCCGGCTGTGCTGAAGGCGCGCGACGTACGGCTGATCTGGTCGGGTGATCTCGGCAAGGAGGCCGGCAAGGGCCAGGAACGGAGCCAGGGTGCCGGGCCGACCGACGCGGACTGGCTGAAGGCCCGGCGTGGACCGGAGCTGAACGACGATCCCGGTGCCGTCGGCCAGTATCAGGTCGAGACGTCGGAGTACAACCTCGGTGACGAGGCGGTCTTCCTTCCGGGCCTCGGGCAACGGTCGGAGATCCGCGGCAAGGTGTACACGCCGCGCGGTGCCGTTGGGCCGCGGCCGCTGGTGGTCTTCCTGCATGGTCGCCACCAGTACTGCTACGGCGAGGGCGACGATCAACCGACCGACAAGCCGTGGCCGTGCTCCGGCACGATGAAGCCGGTGCGGAGCTTCCGCGGGTACGACGGTCCCGCGACAGCGCTGGCCAGCAACGGGTACCAGGTCGTGTCGATCAGCGCGAACGCGGTCAACGCCTACGACGGTGATGTGTACGACGCCGGTGCGCAGGCGCGGGCCGAGTTGACACTTGATCATCTGGCGCTGTGGAAGAAATGGTCGACGCTCGGTGGCGGCCCGTTCGGCCGCAAGTTCGTCGGCAAGATCGATCTGCGCAACGTCGGCCTGATGGGGCACTCCCGTGGCGGCGACGGCGTCGCGCGGGCCGCGGTGCTGAACGCCGACCGCGGTGGGCAGTTCGGGATCCGCGCGGTCCTGCCGCTCGCACCGACCGACTTCGCCCGGACGACCGTGCCGGGTGTCGCGATGAGTGTGGTGCTGCCGTACTGCGATGGCGATGTGTCCGACCTGCAAGGGCAGAAGTTCTACGACGACACCCGCTACTCGGTCACCGGCGACACCGCGCCGCGGTCGACGATCACCGTGCTCGGTGCGAACCACAACTTCTTCAACACCGAGTGGACTCCGGGGCAGTCCGAGGCGCCGTCGGGCGACGACTGGTTCGGTGAGGAGAAGGAGTCGCCGTGCGGAGCGAAGTACGCGGGCCGGCTGACGGCGAAGGAGCAGCAGGCCGTCGGTACGGCGTACATCGCGGGGTTCTTCCGGGTGCAGTTGGGGCATGAGACGAAGTTCCTGCCGCTGCTGGACGGATCTGACAGTCGGGCTGCTTCGGCTGGGCGGGCCGTCGTACGGGTGGTGGCTCAGGCGCCGTTGGCATCGCGACGGGATGTGAATCATCTGGACCAGCCGCTCCCCGCCGGAGCGGTCAGTGGGAAGGCAACCGCGACAGTGTGTGCGGGAGTTGAGGAGTTGAACTCCCGTCTGGCTCGTGCCGCGACTCCGACCTGTATGTCGACGGCTGACTTCGGCAACACGCCGCACTGGAGTACTGCGTGGTTTGCGGCCAGGACACCGACCACTGCGGTCACCAAACTGACGTGGACCGGGACGGACGGCGTACTGCGGCTCAACCTGCCTGCCTGGCAGCGCGACGTACGGCGCTTTGCCGCACTGTCGTTCCGGGCAGCGCCGGACCCGGCTGGTACGCCGAAGACCGATCTGAGTGTGCGGGTCGTCGATGGGCACGGACGGGCAGCCGTCGTACCGGTGTCCACTGTGAGCGACGCGCTGGTGCGGATGCCGGGGAGCAACGCGAACGGGCTGCCGAAGAACTTGCTGCGGACCGTGCGCATCCCGGTCGGGTCGCTCAAGGGTGTGGACCTGCGCGACGTACGGGCCGTGGAGTTGCGGACGGACCGGGTGGCGGGTGGGTCGGCGTACGTGAGCGATCTGGCGTTCTCGTCGCCTGGAGTGGGGTCGTCTGCGCCGGCTGTCCTGCTGCCGAAGCTGTCTGCGTCGAACGTGAAGGTCAAGGAGGGTGACAAGGGCATCAACTCGGCGGACTTCTGGGTGACGATGGCGCGGCCGAGCATCCGGCCCGTGACTGTGTACGCCGAGACGAGCGGCGAGCTGGGCGAGACCGTGGGGGATGTCACGCGGAAGCTCGTGTTCAAGCCGGGGCAGGTGCGGCAGAAGGTGAGCGTGTCGATCCACTCGAACACCTGGGACAGCTACGACCTTCCGTTCGACCTGGTGCTGTCGGTGCCGCGGGATGGGCTGCTGGATCAGTCGTTCGGGCACGGTCTGGTGATCGACGACGACCCGACGCCGACGCTCACGCTTGGGAACGCGCAGGCGTCGGAGAAGGCCGGAGAGGTGAAGTTCCCGGTCAAGCTGTCCGCGCCGAGCGACAAGATCGTCACCATCTCCGGCGAATTGAAGGACGGGACCGCGGTACTCCGGAAGGACTACAAGGGGGCGTACGACGACGGGTCCGACCCGGCGAACCGCTCGGTGGACGGGTATGTGGAGCCGGGGAAGGCGGCCGGGGAGGTCACGGTGACCCTTGTCGACGACACAGTGAAGGAGCCGGGCGAGACGTTCTCCGTTGTCGTCGGGGCGGTCGACGGCGCGGAGGTCAAGCTCCCGAAGACGCTGCGGGCCACGATCACCGACAACGACTAGAAGAGCAGCCGGTCCGGGCGCCCTGGGGGCGCCCGGACCGGCGAACTTCACTCAGCCCCGTCAGGTGGTCGCCGGAGCGGCGGTCCGCCGCGACCAGACCCCCTGCTGATGCGACTTTGTGCACGGGTCATCCACCTGAGCGGGCTGGGGATGGTTGACCGGTGCTCAAGGTCGGTGGATGGGCGGGGCGGATGCTCACGGGGTGTGGTGGGGGTGAGACGCGGGGTCCGGGATGCGGACTTGGGCGGGGGTGGGTTTGGTTGTGCGGGAACATGGAGGTGGGACGGATGGTTGAAAACCGGAGATCCCGTCCGACATCTTCACGAGGAGCCGACACGTGTCACTGCCACCGCTGGTCGAACCAGCCGACGAGCTGACCATCGACGAGGTGCGCCGGTATTCGCGGCACCTGATCATCCCCGAGGTCGGGATGGCCGGACAGAAGCGGCTGAAGAACTCCAAGGTGCTGGTGATCGGCGCCGGCGGCCTGGGCAGCCCGGCGCTGCTCTATCTGGCCGCGGCCGGCGTCGGCACCCTCGGCATCGTCGAGTTCGACACCGTCGACGAGTCGAACCTGCAGCGCCAGATCATCCACGGCCAGTCCGACGTCGGCAAGTCCAAGGCCCAGTCGGCCAAGGAGTCGATTCTCGAGACCAACCCGAACACGAACGTCGTCCTGCACGAGACCCGGCTGGACAACGACAACGTCTTCGAGATCTTCGAGCAGTACGACCTGATCGTCGACGGCACCGACAACTTCGCCACCCGGTACCTGGTGAACGACGCCGCGGTGCTGCTCGGCAAGCCGTACGTCTGGGGCTCGATCTTCCGCTTCGACGGCCAGATCAGCGTGTTCTGGGCCGAGCACGGCCCGTGCTACCGCTGCCTCTACCCGGAGCCGCCGCCCCCCGGCATGGTTCCGTCCTGTGCGGAAGGCGGCGTACTCGGCGTGCTCTGCGCGTCCGTCGGCGCAGCCCAGGTCACCGAGGCGATCAAGCTGCTCACCGGTATCGGCGACCCGTCGCTCGGCCGGCTGAACATCTACGAGGCGCTCGACCTCAACTGGCGTTCGCTGAAGGTCCGCAAGGACCCGAACTGCGCCATCTGCGGTGAGAACCCGACCGTCACCGAGCTGATCGACTACGAGAGCTTCTGCGGCGCGCTGACCGAGGAGGCGGCCGACGCGGCCGTCGGCTCGACCATCTCGGTGAAGCAGTTGAGCGAGTGGATCAAGCTCAAGGACAACGGCGAGAAGGACTTCGTCCTGATCGACGTCCGCGAGCCGAACGAGTACGAGATCAACAAGATCCCGGGCTCGGTGCTGATCCCGAAGGCGGACTTCCAGACGGGTGTGGCGCTGGAGAAGCTGCCGCAGGACAAGCAGTTGGTGTTCCACTGCAAGTCCGGCGTCCGGTCTGCCGAGGTGCTCGCGATCGCGAAGGGCGCCGGCTTCTCCGACGCCGTCCACGTCGGTGGCGGAGTGGTTGCCTGGGTCGACCAGATCGACCCGAGCCAGCCGGCGTACTAGAGACCCCAGCCAGCCGTCGTACTAGAACGGCATCCGGCACGAACTGACCGCGTCGACCGCGGCGGCGTCACCTGACACCACAGGTGCGTCGTCGCGACCCGACAGCGTTCGCATGTAGCCGACCGCGTCCACGGCGGCGCGACCGACCGGCTCATCCCTCCCGAGCCGGTACGTCCCGCCGCCCTGGCCTGTGAGTTCCAGTACGACGGTCGGCCGGTCATCCCAGTACGGTCCGTCGACCACGTCGTACATCACCTGTCCGACGATCTCCTCGGCGTACGGTCCGGCGTCGAAGGACCGCCCGAGCGCCTGGCAGATGTCGTCCCGATGCATCCACAGGTCCCGCGCCAGCAGAACGTCGTGGACGTAGCCGAGGGACATCCGCGGGAAGCCGTCCGCCTGCATCGTGATCCGCCGGAACAGCTCCGGATTGCGTGAGATCTTGCGGGTCGCCTTGCCCCACCGGGTGTCGAACAACGCCCGGAGTTCGGCCGGCGGCGTACCGCGGTGCTCGTCGGCCTGCACCATCATGTGCGCGTCGAACCGGGGTATTCCCGGGTAGACCCGCTTCCCTTTCCGGAAGCGCCGCGGGAACGACCACGGCGTGATCACGTCCTCCGCCTGGCCGATCAGATGCCCGGCGATGTCCGCGACATCCCACTCGTCGCACACCGTACGGCGCTTCCACTCGGTCCCCTCGATCGACGCGAGCAGCTCGTGCCACGCCTGGATCTCCGCATCCCGGTGGAGCCGGCATTGCGCTCGGTCGGCTCGTCCGATCTGTTCCGCGAGTACTGCAGTCATCACTTCCCCCTGGTCGGTGCGTAGTGCTGGTAGAACATCTCGAGTACGACGGGCAGCAGCCGGCTGAACCGCCCTTCCTCCAACGAAGCGTCCGGCTCGTTGGCGATCTGCTGCGAGAGCAACCCGGCTGTGATCGACGTGAACAACGCGATCCCGTCCTCGCCGGCCGCGTCCGGGTGCAGCCGGCCGGCATCGACACCTGCCTGCAGATGCCGACGGACCTCCAGCAGCGCCTCCTGGGCCGGCGCGTAAGCCTCCGGGCTCGGCTCGAACCCGGGGATCGTCCGCCAGAACAGCAACTGTGAGTAGACCCGGTGCTCCAGGCACCACCGGGCCCACGCAGTCGAGCCGATCAGATGGAGCTCGACGACATCGTCGGTGGTCGCCGCGGCGATGGCATCGCGCTGAGCGGCCAGGAAGAGCTCGGCCCCGCGCTGGAACAGTGCGTCGTAGATGGCCATCTTGGACGGGAAGTACTGGTAGAGCGACGGCGGTTGCATGCCGAGCCGGCGGGCCACCGCGGACAGGCTGAGCGCCGCGACACCCTCGGCCTCCATCAGTTCGATGGCGACGTCGAGGATCTCCTCGATGGTCGCCTGACGACGGCGGGTACGGCGATCCAGACCAGCTGTGCTCATATGCTGAGGAAAACCTAAGACCATTAGGGAAGTCAATACCCCATAGGAATTCCGTTGGTTTGTCCCTGTCGCCGACTACTGTCGTGGCATGTGCAGAAACATCACCGTCCTCCGGGGACTCGAGCCGGCCGCGACCTCTGAGGAGATCTACGCGGCCGCACTGCAGTACGCGCGCAAGGTGTCCGGCGTCGGCTCGCTGAGCTCGACCACCCGCGGCCCGATCGAGCGGGCCGCGACCGAGGTCGCCAAGATCACCCTGCAGTTGCTGGCGGAGATGCCCGAGCGCCGCAACCCACCACAGACCGTCCCGCCACTGCGCCGTCCTGAGGTGCGCGCCAGACTCGGCCTCGACTAAGCCTGTCTTGCGACAAAGAGGTCCTGGCCGACCGCCGTCGGCAGGTGCTGGTCTACGCGCTCCTGGTTGTCGGCGTGCTGCTCTCGCTGGCGAACACCAATGCGCAGACCGAGTTGGTGCACCGGCGCGGCGAGTCGTGCGACGGATCGCTCCCGCTCCCTGTCGGCGCGTATCTGCTGGCCTTCGGCGGATTGCTGGCCGGTGCGATCGCGCTGGTGCTGCTGATTCGCTGGTTCCGCCGTGAACCACTCGCCGTCGTTCTGCTGGTGACAGCGTCAGCCGCCGTCATCTTCGAGATCCTCGTGCTCGTCACCGCGTTCCAGGAGGGTCGCCCGGTCTATCCGATGTGCGAGGGTTAGCCCAGCTGCGGCTGAGTGCCGGGATCGCGGGTAATGTCCCACCTGGGAAACGGTCGCCTAGGGAGGACGCACATGCGGTTTGCGATCAAGACCAGGCCGGAGCACACCACGTGGCAGCAGCTGCGGGACGTGTGGATCGCCGCGGACGAGTTCGAGATCTTCGAGTCGGCCTGGCACTGGGACCACTTCTACCCGCTCAGCGGTGACATGGCCGGCCCGAACCTCGAGGCCTGGACCACGCTCGCCGCACTGGCGCAGGCGACCAAGCGGATCCGGATCGGTTGCCAGGTCAACGGCATGATCTACCGGCACCCCGCCGTCACGGCGAACATGGCCGCGACCACCGACATCATCTCCGGCGGCCGGCTCGAACTCGGCCTCGGCGCGGGCTGGAACGAGATGGAGACCACGGCGTACGGCATCGAGCTGTACGGGTTGAAGGAGCGCTTCGACCGGTTCGACGAAGGCATGCAGGCGATCGTCGCGCTGCTCACCGAGAAGGTCGCGAACTTCGACGGCAAGTACATCAAGCTCACCGACGCGTACTGCGAGCCGAAGGGCGTGCAGACCCCACACCCGCCGATCGCCATCGGTGGCAAGGGCCCGAAGCGCACCCTGCGCGCGGTCGCCCGCTGGGCCCAGCACTGGAACGTCATAGTGGCGAACCCGGAGGAGTGGAAGCCCCTCAAGGACATCCTCGTCAAGCACTGCGAGGACGTCGGCCGCGACGTCAACGAAATCACCTGCTCGGTCAACGTCCGAGTCGACCCCGACCAACCCCTCGACAACGTGGTAGCCGCCTCCGCCGCGTACGCCGAAGCCGGCGTCGACCTGGTCGTGGTAAACCTCCCGCTCGACGCCCCACCCTCAGTCCTAGAACCCCTAGCCAAGGCGCTAGCCCCACTCGCCTGATACCCCCAACGCGCCGCTACGCGCGCTCCTGCCGTCGCGTGCTCGCGGCCGCTCCCGCCCGCCCAGCCTTGAGTGCGCCGTGCTCCTGCGTCCCCCGGGGGTTGGAGACCACTGCGTTGGCGGCGATTCGCACCTGTGTTGGATGTGATGGCGCTCGGGTGTCTGTGGTGACGGTTAGGTTGGGGTTGTGGATCGGGAGGAGTACATCGAGGCGGTGTTGCGGGCGGTTGAGTCGATTCCGGCCGGCAGCGTGGCGACGTACGGGGATATTGCTGAGTACGTCGGGCAGGGTGGGCCTCGGCAGGTTGGGGCGATCATGCGGGAGTACGGCGGGAGTGTGCCGTGGTGGCGGGTGATTCGTGCTTCTGGGGTGCCTGCTGATGAGGTGGGGGACGAGCAGTTGCACAACCTGCGGTCCGACGGCGTCCGCGTCACCAACGGCCGGGTGAACCTGCGCGACGTTCGCTGGGACCCCGAGCCTTCGCACACCGAGCACTAGACGCGGCGGCGCGAACGACCGCAGCGGCGCCGAGACTTCGCACGCCGAGCCATAGACGGTTGATCGCCCGCACCGGAGCAAGTACATGCCGGCGGCGCGACTGCTCCGCCCCGAGCCTTCGCGCCGCCGGTGTTTGGTTGATGCCGGGGGTGGGTGGAAAGTTTGGCGCGTCCGGTTTCCGGCTATTCGGGAAGTGGCCGGGGTGGGCGTGAGGATTTGTCGGTGGGGTCTGCTGGGATGGTGCGATGGTCAGCAGACAGGGGTCCCGGTATCGGTTGATCCGGGCCGCGGGGCGGAGCGCTGAATCCCCTGTTCTGGACGCGGATCAGCAAGCAGTCGTGGATCACCGCGCAGGACCTCTGCTGGTGCTCGCCGGCCCGGGGACCGGGAAGACGACGACCCTGGTCGAGGCCGTCGTCGATCGGGTCCGCAACCGCGGTCTGAGCCCAGACGAGGTGCTGGTGCTCACGTTCGGACGCAAGGCGGCGACCGAGCTGAGAGACCGGATCACCGGCCGGCTCGGGCGGACTACGCGAGTCATGCCGTCGATGACGTTCCATTCCTTCTGCTACGCGTTGCTGCGACGCTTCACCCCGGCCGACGCGTTCGACGTACCGCTCCGGCTTCCGTCCGGACCGGAGCAGTCGCTGCGGCTGACCGAGGCGTTGTCCGGCAGTCGTGAGGTCGGTGCGGTGCAGTGGCCGAGCAGTCTGCATCCGGCGCTGAAGACGCGCGGGTTCACCGACGAGGTGCAGGCCGTGATCGGCAAGGCGCGGCAGCTCGGTCTCGACCCGGAGGACCTGTCCGCGATCGGGCAGTCCGCAGAGCGCGCCGAGTGGGTCGCGGTCGGCGACTTCTTCGAGGAGTACCTGCAGATCCTCGACCACGAGCAGGTGCTGGACTACTCCGAGCTCATCCACCGCGCGGTGATCCTGGCCCAGCAGCCGCAGGTCCAGGCCAAGCTCCGCACCGAGTTCAAGGCCGTTTTCGTCGACGAGTACCAGGACACCGATCCCGGTCAGACCAAGCTACTCCAGGCGATCGCCGGCGACGGCCGCGACCTGGTCGTCGTCGGTGACCCGGACCAGTCCATCTACACGTTCCGCGGCGCCGACGTTCGCGGCCTCCTGCGGTTCACCGACGAGTTCCGCGCGGCGGACGGCGCGGAGGCGGCCCAGATCGCGCTCGGCACGACGCGCCGGTTCGGCACGACGCTGCAGCGCGTGTCTCGCAATGTCGTCAGCCGCCTCGGTGTGCCGGGGACGCTGGACCGCGACACGTTCGACCGCTTCCGGAACCCGGATGCGAGCAGCTGTGTCTACGGCGCCGGCAAGGTCGAGGCAAACCTCTACTCCACCAGCGGCGCCGAGCTCGAGCACATCGCCGACCTGCTGCGTCGGGCGCATGTTCAGGACGGCGTCGGCTGGCACGAGATGGCGGTGCTGGTCCGGTCCGGCAGTCGTTCGATCCCACCGTTGCGGCGCGCGCTCGCGGCCGCGGGGATCCCGGTCGACGTGGCCGGTGACGAGCTCCCGTTGTCCCGGGAGCCCGCCGTACGTCCGATGCTGCTGGCGTTGCGTGCGGTCGCGGACCCGTCGACGTTGACGGTCGACGTCGTACGGGCGTTGGCGTTGTCACCGTTGGGCGCGATGGACGCGGGGCAGTTGCGGCGGCTGGCGCGGGTGTTGCGGCGGCGGGACCGGGAGGCCGCGGGCGGCCAGCGGCTGCCGCGGTCGTCGGACGAGCTGCTGCGCGAGGCCCTGATGAACCCGTTGCTCCTCGACCAGGAGGCGTCGCCGGCCGAGGCCCGGTTCGTCGCGCTGGGGGAGAGGTTGCTCAAGGCAAGGAACATCGTGACCGCCGGCGCCGCTCCGGACGAGGTGATGTGGTCGCTGTGGTCGGAGTCGCCGTGGTTGCGACGCCTGCGCGGTCAAGCAAACTCAGGCGGAGAGCCGGCCCGGGCGGCGAACCGGGATTTGGATTCCTTGTGTGCGTTGTTCGATGCGGCGAGCCGGGCCGAGGAGCAGGTCGGGTTCAAGGGCGTGTCGGCGTTCCTGTCGGAGCTCGAATCGTTGGACATCGCGGGCGACAACCGGTTCGACGCGACGTACCGCGAGGCAGGCGTACAGCTGATGACGGCGCACCGGTCGAAGGGGCTGCAGTGGCGGCTCGTCGTTGTCGCGAGCGTGCAGGAAGGGCAATGGCCGGATCTACGGCGGCGCGGTTCACTGCTGGAGCCGGATCGGCTCGGGCCTGACGGGCTCATCGATCCGTTGTCGGCGGGTGCGTTGCTGGCCGAGGAGAGACGGCTGTTCTACGTCGCGATCACCCGGGCTCGGGAGCGGTTGATCGTGACGGCGGTCCAGGCGCCCGAGGCGGACGGGGACCAACCCTCCAGATTTCTTGCCGAGCTCGACATTCCTTTGAAACTGGTCGCAGGGCGGCCGCGGCGGCCGTTGTCGTTGCACGGCCTGGTCGCCGATCTGCGCTGTGTACTGTCGGATCCCTCTTCGTCGCCGGCGTTGAAGCGGGTTGCGGCCGATCGCCTGGCGATGCTGGCCGATGCCGTGGACGACCGGGAGTACTCGCTGGTGCCGACGGCTGATCCGTCCCGATGGTGGGGGGTCCGGGAGCGGACCCGGTCGGAGCGGCCGATCGCGGATCCGGATCTGCCGGTGCCGTTGTCAGGGAGTGCGCTGACGACGATCGTGGATTGTCCGCTGCGGTGGTTCCTGCAGCGGCGTGCCGGTGGAGAGACGCCCAGTACGTCGGCCATCGGGTTCGGCATGGTGTTGCACACGCTCGCGGATGCGGTCGCGACGGGGACGCTGCCGCCGTCGGTGGACGAGCTGACCGGCTGGCTCGACAAGGTGTGGACGCAGCTCGATTTCGAGTCGACGTGGATCTCGGACCGGGAGCGGGTTGAGGCGGAGGACGCGCTGCGGCGGTTCGTCGCGTGGCACCAAGGGCGGCCGGATCGCACGCTGGTGGGCACCGAGGTGGACTTCGACGTACTGCTGCCGGATACCGACAAGCCGGCGGTGCGGGTGAAGGGCCGGATGGACCGCATCGAGCAGGACGGTGAGGGGACGATCCGGGTGGTCGACCTGAAGACCGGCCGCTCGATGCCGACCAAGCCGGCGCTGGCACGGCATGTGCAGCTGGCGATCTACCAGCGCGCGATCGCGTCCCGTCAGCTGAAGGATCTTGGCGAGGAGCCGGTCGCGGGCGGCGCCGAGCTCGTCCAGCTCCGCCACGACGACAGCGGCTTCCCGAAGGTGCAGCACCAGGGCCCGCTCGAGGCTGACGACGACGGCAAGACCTGGCTCGACGAGGCGGTCGAAGACGCCGAAGCCATGGTCCGCTCCGAAGAATTCATTGCCAAACGCAACGACGGCTGCAGTCGCTGCGAAGCTCGCCCGCTCTGCCCCATCCAACCCGAAGGCCGAGAGATCGTCTGATGCGCGCCCATCCCGACCCTGCTGACTCCACCTGCTCCGACGAGCGGGTCTGCTGATGCGCGCTCACCTGAACTCGACGGCTGAGTTGTGTGAGCTGCTGGGGATTCCGTTCAGTGATCAGCAGTTGGCGGCTATTACGGCGCCGCTGGCGCCCGGGGTGATCGTGGCGGGCGCCGGGTCCGGGAAGACGACGGCGATGGCGGCTCGGGTGGTGTGGTTGATCTGCACCGGGCAGGTGCTGCCGGAGGAAGTGCTCGGGCTGACGTTCACCAAGAAGGCGGCGAACGAGCTCGACGTGAAGATCCGCGACGACCTGACCAAGGCCGGCGTGCTCGGATCGACCCTGCCGAAGGACCAGCCCCCGATCCTCGCCGCCCACCTCCGCAGCAACATCCCGAACTGGGAGCCCGAGGAGCCCGGCGAGCCGGTCGTCTCGACGTACCACGCCTTCGCCGGCACGCTCATCGCCGAGCACGGCCTCCGTCTCGGACTCGAGCCCGACGCCCGAGTCCTCGCCGACGCGACCCGGTTCCAGCTCGCGGGCCGGGTCGTACGACGGTCTGCCGGACCGATCCGGTTCGCGTCGCACCACGTGCCCACGCTCGTCAACAGCCTGCTCGCGCTCGACGGTGAGCTCGCGGACCACCTGCTCCGGGCGGACGACGTACGCGAGCATGACGAGGCAGTACGGCAAGAGGTCGCGGCGGCACGGAAGCAGACGGTCGAGGTTCGGAAGCTCGCGGAGACCGCGTTAAAGCGTGGCGAGATCCTGCAGTTGGTCGAGGAGTATCAGGCCTACAAGGGTGAGCGCGGCGTCGTCGACTTCGCCGATCAGATGGCGCTCGGCGCGCGGCTGGCCGAGGAATGCCCGGAGGTCGCGGTCGCCGAGCGCTCGCGGTACAAGGTCGTCCTGCTCGACGAGTACCAGGACACCTCCGTGTCGCAGCGCCGGATGCTCACCGCGTTGTTCGCCGGACGTGATGTCGAGCACGGCCGCGGTCACCCTGTCACCGCGGTCGGCGACCCGTGCCAGGCGATCTACGGCTGGCGCGGCGCGTCCGTCGCCAACCTGGACGAGTTCCCCGAGCACTTCCCTCAGGCCGATGGCACACCAGCACGTCGGTATGTCCTCAGCGTCAACCGTCGCTGCGGCAGTCGCATCCTCGCCGCCGCGAACCAGCATGCCACCGAGCTGTACGAACAGCACCCCGGCGTCATCCCGCTCGAAGCCCCGGAGAACGCGCCTGAGGGCGCGATCACCGTCGGCCTCTTCGAGACGCGCTCGCAGGAGATCGAGTGGGTCGCCGACGCGATCGTCGCCGCGCACCGCACCCCGAACCGCCGGTGGAAGGACATCGGCATCCTGATGCGGACGAACGTCGACCTCAGTGCGGTGCACGAAGCGCTGATCGCACGCAAGGTCCCGGTCGAGGTCGTCGGTCTCGGCGGACTCCTCGCGCTGCCCGAGGTCGTCGACGTCGTCGCCACCCTGCAGGCGGTCAACGACCTGACCGCGAACGCCGCGATGCTCCGGATCCTGACCGGCCCGCGCTACCGGATCGGTCACCGCGACCTTGCCCTGCTGGCGAATCGCTCGCGCGCCCTCGCCGACACCGGCGACCGCCCGGACGCGGACGACCTGCTCGCCGCACTCGACGCGGCCGTCGCCGGGATGGACTCGACCGAGGTCATCTCGCTGGCCGAGGCGGTCGACGATCCAGGACCGGATGCCTGGGGATACTCGCCGGAGGCGATGGTCCGCTTCAAGGAACTGTCCACCGAGTTGCGCGAGCTACGCAACCACGCCGGAGAGCCGCTGCTCGACTTGGTACGTCGCGTGATCAGCACCATCGGCCTCGACGTCGAGCTGACCGCGACGCCCGACCACGTCGACTCGGGCCGCCGCGATCACCTCGCCGCGTTCTTGGATGCCGTCGGCAACTTCGTGTCGACCGAGTCGGACGGTTCGCTGGACGGTCTGCTGGCGTATCTCGCCGCCGAGGAGGAGTACGCCGCCGGCCTCGACCTCGCCGTACCGAGTGAGGCCGACTCGGTGAAGCTGCTCACCACGCACCGGTCGAAGGGCCTCGAGTGGCCGATCGTGTTCGTGCCCACGCTGGTGCAGAAGGTGTTCCCGTCGGACCGCGGCCGGGACAAGTGGACGACCAACGCGAAGGTGCTGCCGTGGCCGTTGCGCGGTGACGCTGACACGTTGCCCGACATCCACGACCTGTCCAACGCCGGTCTGAAGGCGTTCACCGACGAGTGCAAGGGCGTGAACGCGCTGGAGGAGAGGCGTCTCGGGTACGTCGCCTTCACCCGTGCGAAGGAGATCCTCGTCGCCACCGGGCACTGGTGGGGGCCGACGCAGAAGCGCCCGCGCGGGCCTTCGTCGTACCTGGAGACTCTGAAGAAGCACGCGGGTGACCGGGTCATTTCGTGGGCCGAGCAGCCTGAGCTGACGGAGGAGAACCCGGAGCTCGCCGAGCAGACGCAGGCGCCGTGGCCGACGCCGTACGACACGGAGTCGTACCAACGCCGTCTGGATGCGGTGGAGTTGGTGCAGCGTTCGCGTGCGGAGGGACCGTCGGTCGAGGCGGAGGAGTCGCTGCTGCTGGACGAGCAGGCGACCGTCGCGCGGTGGGACTCCGAGATCGAGCGATTGTTGTCAGAGGCAAGGGAGAGCCGGAGCCGGAAGGCGTACGACGTCGAGCTGCCGGCCGCGCTGTCGGCGACGCAGGTGATGCGGCTGGCGAAGGACCCGGACGGGCTGGCGTCGGAGCTGGCTCGGCCGATGCCGCGCAAACCTAACCGGGCGGCGCGTTTCGGCACTCGCTTCCATGCGTGGGTCGAGAGCTACTTCGGGCAGCAACTCCTGCTCGACCCCGACGACCTGCCCGGCGCTGCGGACGAGGACATCGTCGACGACACCGATCTGACCGAGCTGATGGATGCGTTCCGCGTCGGGCCGTACGGCGAGACCACGCCGTACGAGATCGAGGCGCCGTTCGCACTGGCCATCGGCGGCCGGGTCGTCCGCGGGCGCATCGACGCCGTCTACCAGGTGGTCCGGCCGGACGGATCCCGCGGGTACGACGTCATCGACTGGAAGACCACCCGCAACGAGACCGCCGACCCCCTCCAACTCGCCATCTACCGAATCGCCTGGTCCGAACTCATGAACATCCCCCTCGACCAGGTCACCGCCGCCTTCTACTACGTCCGCCAAGCCGACGTCGTCCGCCCCCCGAACCTCCCCACCAAACAACAACTGATCAACCTCCTGAACGGCTGACCAACTCCGCCGGCACAACCCGCACCGAGAACGGCACCGTCGCCTCGAACACGTCGTCACCGACGACCGTTCTCTCGGCGTACTCACCGTCCACCAACTCCCGGACAGTCAGCGAACGCCTGGCCGGGTCGAACATCCAGTACGACGGCACCTTCGACAGGTCGTACAGAGCCTGCCTGTAGCCGGTGTCCAGCTCTCGCGTGCTGCGCGACATGATCGCAACCGCCAGCAACAGCCGCTCGACGTGCCGCTCACCGATGTCATCGCGACGACACACGAGAATGTCCGGAAGCAACGACAGCCCGGCGGCGGGAGGAAGGTTGGGTAAGGGCAGATGGGCATCTGCCCTGGAATGCCCTGTTATCCGAGTAGTTGGGCTGGGGTGAGGGTGATGGGGAACGGGTTTGTGGTGTGGAAGGTTTCTTCGGATTGGAGGACTGTTTGGCAGGTGTAGCCGGTGGGGGTGAGGGTGAGGATGGTGAGCTCTTGGTGGGTGGGGTCTAGGAGCCAGTAGGACGGGACTTGGTGGGTTTCGTAGAGGGCGCGTTTGAGGACTACGTCAGTGGTTCGGGTGGAGGGGGAGATGACTTCGACGGCTAGGAGGGGTGGGTGTACGCCGGTGTAGTCGCGGGGACCCACGAGGACGTCGGGGCGGAGGGTGGTGGTCGGGGTGGGGCGGAAGGTGAGGGAGCCGACGGCGACCATCAGGTCGGGTGGGCACGACGTCTTGAGGTGGACCATCAGGGCGGTTACCGCGGCGTGGTGGGCGGGCGGTTGGGCGCCGGTGGTCAGCAGGCGCCCAGCGACGATCTCGTAGCGCCTCCCGTCCCGAGGCGTCTCGGTTAGCTGTTCGCTGATCACCCCACCAGCGTGACGGATTCCGCCGTACCGCCGCGGAAGTTATCCACAGCAAGGCCCGCGGACCGCCAGCACTCACCAACGTGAGCCGGGACGGGTAGGCGTCGTCCGCGTGAGCGTGGACTCGCGCCGATGGCTTCCGTTGGTGAGTGGCTGGGGTCCGGCTGTCAGCTGATCGGGTTGTCGAGGGTGCCGACGAACTGGAGGGAGCCGGCGACGTCGGTGAGGTCGACCATTTGCTGGTTGTTGCGGAGTTGGAGCCGGTTCAGGCAGGACAGAGCGAAGGTCGGAGCGAAGATGTCGTACTTCGCGAACGCCGCAGCCAACTCGGGGGTCGCGGCCTGGTAGTCGCGGATGGAGTCGCCGACCACGGACCAGAACTCGGCCGGCGTCAGCAGACCCCCGCGGTCCAGGAGCGGGGACAGGAACCGGAAGATGCAGTCGAAGATGTCGGTGAAGATCGACAGGAGCTTCTCGTCGTCGGGGACCTCGGCGCGGACACGTTCGGCGTCGGCCGGCAGCGGGGTCTCCGGGTCCATCACCGCGATCTCCTCGGCGATGTCCTTCATGATGACCCGGATCGGCACCGCGTCCCGCAGTACCAGGATCAGGTTCTCGCCGTGCGGCATGAACACCAGTTCGTACGCGTAGAAGCTGTGCACCAAAGGGATCAGGTACGCATCGACGTACGCCCGCAGCCAGTCCGCCGGCGCCAGCCCCGACGCGCGGATCAGAGCCGCCGCCAGCGACGAACCATGCCGGTCGACGTGCAGCAGACTCGCCATCGTGGCCGGCCGTTCGCCCGGCTCGAGCGCCGGCACCGGGCTCTCCCGCCACAGCGCCGACAGCATCTTCCGGTACGGCGACGTCCGCTGCGTCGCGGCCTCGTAGTACCGGTTGTGATACCCGGCGGCCGCGATCTCGCGCAACACCGAGAAGCCGTACCGCTTCAGGACAAGGTCGTTCTCGACCAGGTCGAACACCCAGTCGTTGATTGCCGGCGTCGCAGCCATGTACGTCGGGGACAGCCCGCGCATGAAGCCCATGTTCAGCACCGACAATGCCGTCTTCACGTAGTGCCGCGACGGCTGCGACCGGTTGAAGAACGTCCGGATCGACTGCTGTGGCTGGTACTCGTCCGCACTCGACCCGACCAGGATGATGTGCCGCTGCGCGATGTCGGCCGCGAACGTGATCGACGTCTTGTTCTCCCACTGCCACGGATGCACCGGCAGGTAGACGTAGTCCTCCGGCGCACACCCCGCCGCCACGATCCGCGCCGCAAACTCCGCCAGCAGATCCTCCCCGAGCTCCTCGCGCAACAACTCGTCGTACGTGATGGAACTGCTGTGCGAGACCGTCGTCCGATCCTTGCGTACGGCGATCCACGTCAGCCGCACCGCCGCACCGGTCTCCGGAGCGAACGCCAGATAGTCGGTGACGCCGAACCCGAGCCGCCCGTTGTTCGCGACGAAGCACGGGTGCCCCTCGGTCATCGCGGCCTCGACCGTCTGGAAGTCCGCCGTGACCAGGTCGGCCGCGGTCAGTTCCGGCTTGGACAGCTTGTACGCCGCACTCGCGAGTGTGCTGCTGATCTCCTCGAGATACACCGGCAACATGTCGGCGCCGATGCCGAGCTGCTGGTGGAACTCCGTGATGAAGTCGAGCGCGTCAACCGCACCCCCATCGGAGAGCGAAAGAGCGTCGATCTCCCAGTGGTTCAACGGATAAAGCTGAGCCGAGAACTCATACCGCCCGACCGCATAACCGTTGTCCGTAGCAACGGGTTCGAGAATCCGCTCATGGATGAACTCTGCCAGAGCCTTACGCACCAGCGCACGGTTGACGACGGCCCAGACCTCAGGGTTCAGGTGATCGGTCATGTCAGCCCGCCTCGTTCATCCGGGTCGCCTCGGCGTACTGGTCGCGGCTGCAGAAGCTCAGCCAGGCTTGCTTGTCCGGCAGGTCCACGATGCTGTGCTTGCGGAACCCCATCCGCTCGTTGAGCGCCTGGATCTTGAGGTTCCCGACATCCGGCTCGACCACGATCCGGTCGACCAGCGGATCGCTGAACAGGCTGTCCAGGATCGTCTCGAAGACGGCGCCGGTGAAGCCCGGGATCCGTGCGACCGGCGGCGCGACCAGTACATGCATGCCGATGTCGCCCGGCGCCAGGTTGTACGTCCCGCCGACCACGTCGTACGCCGGCTGTAGCGCTCCATCAGGAACGCGGGCCGGCCGTCGTGCTCGCCGAGGAACGCGCGGTGATGGCCGGACTGTTCGATCCGGAGGTACTCCGCGTGCACGTCCTCGCGCGACGCGGTCAGCAGACCCCAGTAGCGGGCGTACGGCTGCGTGACCCAGCCGTGCAGAGTGGTGACGTCCTCGGTCAGGTCGAACGGCCGGAGGCTGAGGGTGCCGATCCCGGCGACGAAGCGCCGGTACGTCGGCTCGGGCAGTGCTCTGGTCATGGCGGATCTGCTTTCGAGGTGGGCGAACCTGCTTAGCTAAGGCTTACCTTACTTGATTGCTGACTGTGCATCGAAACCGGCCCGTATCCTGGCGGCGCCCGCAGCCGTCCAGACTGGTATGACCATGACTGACGCACTCGACCTGCCCGAGCTCCGAGCCGCGCGGCAGGCGCGCCGAGAATTCCTCGACCGGCTGGAGCCGCTGCGCTCCGACCTGTACGCCTACTGCCGCCGGCTGACCGGCAACGCCTTCGACGCCGAAGACCTGGTCCAGGAGTCGCTGGCTCGGGCGTTCACCCAGGCTGCGCAGGCGCACAGCCCGATCGAGAACCCGCGGGCCTGGCTGTTTCGCGTCGCGACCAACGCGTACGTCGACAGCTACCGCAGGCAGAAGCCAGTCCTGGTCGATGCCGTGGAGCAGGTCGCGCCGACCGCAGCGGATCCCGCTGAGGTCCGGGACGCATGGGCTGAGCTCGTGACCCTGCTGCCGCCGCAGGAGCGGGCGGCACTCGCGTTGAAGGACCTGTTCGGCTTCACGCTCGCCGAGGTGGCCGACGTACTGCGGACCTCCGTGGGCGCAGTCAAGGCCGCACTGCACCGTGGACGCGGCCGACTGGACTCACCGGAGCGGGAGCAGTCCCTCAAGGTGCGTGAGGCGCCGGACCGCCGGCTGCTCGACGCTGTCGCCGAGGCGTTCAACGCGTACGACGTACCCCGGCTGACTGCACTGCTCCTGGCTGACGCGCACAGCGAGATCATGGGCGTCCTCACGGAGTACGGCGCCGACCAGATGCGCGACGGGTCCATCGAGCACACCCTCGATCTGTCCAAGCCGTACCGCTACACCGCGGAGGTCCGGGAGCTCTGGGGCGAGACCGTGGTGGTCGTCCGCATCGTCCGGGACGGCAACACCGCGGTGAACGACCTGATGCGCATCAGCACCGAGGACGGCAAGGTGCGCTCGATCCACTGGTACTACTTCTCGCCCGACTTCCTCACGGAGCTCGCCGCCGAACTGGGCGAGCCGGTCGTCCTCAATGGTCACCACTACTAAAGACGGACACAGCAGGTAGCCCGCGCGGCGGATGTGGGTAGCCGATCGGCGTGCCTAGGTTGGAGGCATGTTGATTGCCGAGGATCTCTTGTTGCTGCTGTACGACGACGAGACCGGGAAGCCGATCACTGGATCACCCGGTCTGGACTACTCGCTGGCCGGTGCGGTGCTGATCGAACTGACCCTGCTCGGGAAGATCGACATCACCGTTGCGGGTGACGGGGACAAGCCCGGCCGGCTGAAGGTGCTGGATTCGAGTCCGACCGGCGACGCCGTTCTCGACGAGCGGCTCGCATTCATCGCGGACAAGCCGGGCAAGCGGCCGAAGGACCAGATCGGTCGCCTGTCGAAGAAGCTGCGGGATCAGCTGCTCGCGCAGCTTGCGCCCCGCGGCGTGCTCGAGGCGGACGAGGGCAAGGTGCTCGGCCTGTTCCCGGTAACCCGCTGGCCGGCCAAGGACGCCAGACACGAGGCCCAGGTGCGTGCCGCCCTGGAGAGCGTGCTCAAGGTCGGTACGACGCCCGACGAGCGGACCGGTGCCCTGATCGCGTTGCTGAGCGCGCTGAACGTCGTACCGAAGGTCGTCACGGACGCTGTGGACAAGAAGGCGCTCAAGCAGCGGGCGAAGCAGTTGGCCGAGTCGGACTGGGCCTCGGACGCGGTGAAGAAGGCGGTCAGCGAGATGCAGGCCGCGGTCACCACCGCGATCATCGTCGCCTCGACCGCGGCGACCGCCAGCTAGCTGACCTCGGCGGCGTTGAGGCGGGCCTTGATGTCGGGTTTGAGGACCTTGCCGACCTTGGAGCGGGGGAGGTCGGGCCAGAGGAGGATCTCCTTGGGGGCCTTGACGCTGCCGATGCGTTGCTTGGCGAAGGCAATCAGTTCGGCGGGATCGATCGTGGTGCCTGACTGGAGTTGGACTACAGCCACGACCCGCTCGCCCCACTTGTCATCCGGCCGGCCGATCACGGCGCAGTCCTGGACCGCGGGGTGGGCCATCAGCGCCTGCTCAACCTCGGTCGAGTACACGTTGAAGCCGCCGGTGATGATCATGTCCTTGGCCCGGTCGACGATGTAGAGGTAGTTGTCCTCGTCCAGATAGCCGATGTCGCCGGTGTGGTGCCAGCCGTACTGCGACGCGGCCGCGGTCGCCTCGGGATTGCGGTAGTACCCCTTCATCACCAGCGAACCGCGGACCACGATCTCGCCACGTTCGCCGCGCGGGACCAGCGTCCCGTCCGGGGCCATGATGGCGGTGGTGACCAGCGGCGACGGCTGCCCGGCCGACGACAGCCGGTGCCGTGCGATGTTGCCGTCGGCATCGAAGTGCGCGGACGGCGGCATGATCGAGATCATCATCGGCGCCTCGGTCTGGCCGAACAGCTGGGCCATCACCGGGCCGATCCGCCACAGCGCTTCTTCGAGTCGTGCGGCCGACATCGGCGCGGCGCCGTACCAGAAGCAGCGCAGCGACGAAAGGTCCATGGTGTCGAGTTCCTCCGCGGCGAGCACCATGTAGATCAGCGTCGGCGGCAGGAACGTGTGGGTGACGCGATGCTGCGGGATCAGCCGGAGGAAGGCGTGGACGTCGGGCGTCCGCATGATGACGATCTCGCCGCCGGACGCCAGGACGGGGAAGCACAGGACGCCGGCCGCGTGCGTCAACGGCGCGAGCGCGAGGTACACGGGCCGTTCGCCGAACGGATAGCCCATCAGGGTCAGCGCCGTCATCGTCTCGAGGTTGCCGTTGGTCAGCATCACCCCCTTCGGGCGACCTGTGGTCCCACCGGTACCGACGATCAACGCCAGATCGTCGGGACCGGTGAGATCAGGTGCCGGCTGGGACACGCCCCCGCAGAACGCGTCCCAGCCGACGGTTCGGCTCCGGCCGATGAGGTGGGGGTCTTGACCGGAGCCTGGATCCTGGTCCACGCAGACGAAGGTACGGATCTTCGGCAGCGCGTCCCGGATCCGATCTACCAGCGGCGCGAACGCGGCCTGGTAGATCAGCACTTCACAGTCGAACTGGTCGAGCAACTCGCGGTTCTCCGCCGCCTCGTTGCGCGGGTTGATCGGGCACCAGACGGCACCGGCGCGGCTGATCCCGAACACGCAACTGAACGCGATCGGATCGTTCGCCGACAGGATCGCCACCTTGCCGCCCGGCTCGACACCACTCGCCGCGAGGCCCGCCGCGATCCGGTAGGACAGCTGCTGGACCTCGGCGTACGAGAGTGTCTCGCCGTCCGTGGTCAGGCAGGGTGCGTCCGGACCGAGCGAGGCGCCCTTGTCGAGGTAGTCGACCAGTCGCACTGCAACCCCCTATCGCAGCACCGTGAGTTGTGGCTCGGACACCAGTCCGAAGCTGCGCAGTACGCCGAGCAGCTCGCGGTGACCGAATGCCTGGCAACCACTGGCGAACCCGACCCGCTTCGGCGGCATCTGCAGCAGCGAGTACGCCGCATACGCCTGCAACAGACCGGTTTGCTGGTAGTTGCTGTTGCCGTGGATGACACAGTGCGCCCGGCCGAGCGGCCCGGAGGCGTGCACGGAGTCCAGGGTCTTGTTCACCCGCGGATTCTCGCGAGGTGGCATCTGGTTCATCACCTGGCGTGCGGTCTCGGTCAGCACCACGTCCCGCTCGTCCGGAGCCATGTCCTTGGTGGCTTCGAGTGCGCCGGCAACGATCTGCGGTACGCCGTTCATCAGCGCGACGTTGAAGACACCACCCTGCGACTTGCAGTTCGCAACCCGCGGATCGCGCTTGAACCAGACCGGGTGCGACATACCACCCCACGGCAGCGAGAGCGCCAGCTCGTGCTGCCCAGGCACCACCAGGGGTACGAGGCCCTGTTCGGGGAACTCGGTGTACTCGTTTCGCTCCAGGTAGTGCGCCTTGGAGGTGGCCGCGTTGACCAGGATCGTCCGGGTGGACGCGATGGTCGGACTGCCGCCCCAGAACACCGCGATGTCCAAGGTGTCCAGGCCGGGCTCCTCGAGGCACAACTGCGCGGCGATCTCACTGGTGGTGTACATCTGGGCAATCCCGGGAGCCAGCACCAGGCCGGCATCGGCGAACTTCTTGCCGTACTGCTCGTCGCAGGTCATCAACCAGTCCTGCTCACCGGTGGTGTCGGTGTAGTGCGCACCAGCGGCGAGAGCTGCCTCGACGGCCGCAGGACCGAGCTCACTGAACGGACCGACCGTGTTGAGTACGACCGACGCGCCCTTGAACAGCTCGGTCAGTGCGGTGACGTCGTGCCCGACGGCGGCGATCTCGTAGTCGGCGGTCTCGATACCGGCCACGTGCGAGTCCATCGACTTCTTGAGCTTGCCCTCGTCACGGCCCGCGGCCACGAACGGGACGTGGTACTGGCGCAGGTACTCACACACCAGCCGGCCGGTGTAGCCGGAGGCGCCGTACACGACGACGGGCTTCGTGGTCATCCGCGATCACATCCCCATGCCGCCGTCGACCGGCAGTCCGATGCCGGTGATGAACCGTGACTCGTCCGAGGCGAGGAAGACGACCGCGTCGGCGATGTCGGCGACCTCACCGAGCCGGCCCGCCGGGGTCAGACCGATCACTGCGGCGACCGCAGCCTCGGGGGACTCGAACAGTCCGAGCTCAGCGCAGTCGTTGGCCAGGCCCGCACCCATCGCAGTCGGCACCAGTCCGGGGTAGATGCAGTTGACGCGTACGCCGTACCCGAGCTTGCCGGACTCCATCGCGGCGACCCGGGTGAGCCGGTCGACCGCGGACTTGGTCGCGGAGTACACCGCGATACCGGGGAAGGCGATGGTGGCGGCGACCGAGGCGACGTTGATGATCGCGCCGCCGTTGCCGGCCAGGCCTTCCGGCCGCATCGTCCGCAGGCCCCACTTGACCCCGAGCGTGGTGCCGAGCACGTTGACCTCGAGCATCTTGCGGATCTGATCCGCGGTCACCTCGGTGAGCAGGCTGGTGATCTCGATCCCCGCGTTGTTCACCAGGATGTCCAGGCCGCCGAGGATGTCGTTCGCGGCGACGACCGCGTTCTCCCAGTCGCCCTCGTCGGTGATGTCGTGCGCGACGAAGCCGTGGCCGCCGCCGTACTCGCTGTCGAGCGCG
Organism: Kribbella pittospori; assembly: GCF_004331465.1. Taxonomy (GTDB): domain Bacteria; phylum Actinomycetota; class Actinomycetes; order Propionibacteriales; family Kribbellaceae; genus Kribbella; species Kribbella pittospori. Next base: position 273,216 of record NZ_SJKB01000006.1, on the reverse strand, counting down.
TCGGCGACGGACTCGCCGAGGTCCTTCTGGAGATCGCTGATCACGACCTTGGCGCCGGCCGCCGCCAGGGCCTTCGCCATCCCTTCGCCGAGCCCCTGGGCCCCGCCGGTCACGAGGGCCTTGCGGCCGGAGAGATCGAGTCCGCCCATCTGAAGCTCCTTTGCTCGAAGCGCACCGTGGTCGGTTCACACTCTGGCCAGCCTTTTGACAGTCGTCAAGACTTTGTTTGACACTTGTCAAGAAATCTCCCCGCCACGGGACGCGCCTGGCCCGTGGCGGGGTACTCTGACGCCGACGATCCGGCTACGGATGGGAGTGGCGATGAGCGTGACGGCCGATGCCGCGGAGCCGACCCGGTCCGCCCGCGTGTCCGGGATCGACAAGGTCGAGCGCCGCCGGATCGCGCTGGCGGAGTCGGCGCTGAAGACGCTCGGCGAGCTCGGGTACGCCCGGACCAGCCTGCGCGAGATCGCGAACAACTCCGAGTTCACCCACGGCGTCGTGCACTACTACTTCCGCGACAAGATCGACCTGATCAGCTACTGCGTGCGCTACTACAAGACCAAGTGCGCACAGCGGTACGACGAGGTCGTGGAGACGGCGGAGTCCGCGGACGACCTGGCCGTCGGCTTCCTCGCCAAGATGACGCAGACGCTGGTCGAGGAGACCGCGATGCACCGGCTCTGGTACGACCTGCGCGCCCAGAGCATGTTCGAGGAGCAGCTGCGCGCGGACGTCACCGCGATCGACGAGCTGCTGGAGCAGATGATCTGGCGCATCCTCACCCGGTACGCCGATCTGGTCGGTGGCAGCCCGACCGTCGACTCACCCACCGCGTACGCGCTCGTCGACGGACTCTTCGAGCAGGCGGTGGTCGGCTACGCCGCGGACCCGGAGAAGGTCCCGGACCTGCTGGCCGACCGGGTCCGCCAGGTCCTGCCCAAGCTGATCGCGGCGTAGCCGGTCCCTACTCTGCTTGGCAGTTCGACTTGCAGAGCTTGTCGGTGAACGTGAGATGCGCGCCCGGTTCCTCGGTGTCGACCTCGACCGAGTACTCCACCAGCCAGTCGCCAGCGGTGAGCTTCGCCGAGGTCTTGCCCTGCTGCTGCCCGAACCACTCCGCGATCTGTGCGTGCTCGCTGACATGCGCGATCTCGAGTGCCTGCGACAGGACCTTGTCGATCTCGCCCGACGCGACGTCCGCAGGTCCGGCGGAGTACAGCGAGATCACCGGCGGGCGACGCTGGTCCCCAGCGAGCACCCACACCGACACCGCACCCGACGTACAGGTCGCGTAGGCGGCGTCGTTGCTGCACTTGTAGCGGGCGCCGGCCAGGCCGGCGACCACCTGGGTCGCCGTGAGAGCCGGCAACACGGGCACGTTCGCGGCGCTGGTCGCCGCCCCGGTCGCCGCTCCGGTCGGCGTCGCACCGGTGCTGCTGCCTGCTTCGGGCTTGTCCTCGGAGGAGCCGGAGGCGCCGGACGAGCAGGCGGTCAGCAGGAGCAGGGCGGCCAGGGCGGTGGCGACGCGGTTCAGACCGGCACCTCGATCGCCGCGTCGAGGGCGATCGTGATCATCTCGGAGAACGTGGTCTGCCGCTCCTCGGCGCTCGTCTCCTCCTTGGTGATCAGGTGGTCCGACACCGTCATGATGCCGAGCGCCCGGCGGCCGAACTTCGCCGCCAGCGTGTAGAGCGCGGCGGCCTCCATCTCGATGCCGAGTACGCCGTACTCCGCTGTCCGCGCCACCAGATCGGGGCGGTCGTTGTAAAACAGGTCGCCGGAGAACACCTGGCCGACGTGCACGTTCAGACCGGCCGCCTCAGCTGCGTCCACGGCCGCGCGGAGCAGTTTGTAGTCCGCGGTCGGTGCGTACTCGATGCCATGGAAGCGCAGCCGGTTCATCTGCGAGTCGGTGCTGGCGGACATCGCCACGATGACGTCCCGGACCCGGACCGCCTCGGTCAGCGCACCACAGGTCCCGACCCGGATGAGGGTCTGGACGTCGTACTCCGCGAACAGCTCGTTGGCGTAGATGGCCGCCGACGGCTGGCCCATGCCGGAGCCCTGCACAGAGACGCGCTCACCCTTGTAGGTGCCGGTGAATCCGAACATGTTCCGGATCTCGGTGTAGCAGGTCACGTCGGACAGGTAGGTCTCCGCGATCCACTTGGCCCGCAGTGGGTCGCCGGGGAACAGCACCCGCGGCGCGATCTGCCCCTTCTCGGCGGCGATGTGAATACTCATGCGAGGGATGCTCTCACGCTGCCGGGATATGTTGAGGCATGTGGCCTACTCCATCGCTCCTGGTTCCCTAGCCCTGTCCCGGTCCGTGTTGGACCGTGCGGCCGACCGCAGACGTGACGACGACTGGCTGGACAAGGCCTGGGCCGCTCCGGACACGCAGGTGGCGGTGGCGATCGGCGACAAGCTGCTGGCGAACTCCGACCGGACCGCCCTGCGGCTGGTCTCTCCCGCGGAGGCGCCGGAGGGTACTCGGATCTTCCTCGGCATCGACCGCGAGTCGGGTGCCGGTCAGACCGCCGACGGCCGCGCGGTGTTCGGCGTCCTCGCCGACGGCGAGGCGGACGAGTCGTACGCCGGTCTGCGCGAACTGGGTGCGGTCCTGAACGACCGTGAGGCCGGCATCGCCGTGAACCTGATCGGTCTGGCCAACTGGCACGCCGTCCACACGCACTGCGCGAACTGCGGTGAGCACACCGTTGTGGTCGAGGCCGGCCACGTGCGGGACTGCCCCGCCTGCGGCGCGCACCACTTCCCCCGGAGCGACCCGGCGATCATCGTGCTGGTCACCGACGACCAGGACCGCGCACTGCTCGGCCGCAACGGCGCTTGGCCCGAGGGCCGGTACTCCACCCTGGCCGGCTTCGTCGAGCCCGGTGAGTCGCTGGAGGCTGCCGTACGGCGTGAGGTCCTCGAGGAGACCGGTGTGATCGTGGGGCCGGAGATCGAGTACGCCGGTAGTCAGCCGTGGCCGCTGCCGTCCAGCCTGATGCTCGGGTTCTACGCGAAGGCGGCGAGCACCGACATCGAGGTGGACGCCGACGAGATCGCCGAGGCCAAGTGGTTCACCAGGGAGGACCTCCGTGCACTGGTCGAAGCCGGAACGATGGCCCTCCCCGGCAGCATCTCCATCTCCCGCCGCCTGATCGAGGGCTGGTTCGGAGAGGACCTCACCGGCAGTTGGTGATCACCGGCCCACGTCGGAGCGGGAGGCGGCGACTCGGATGAGGCCTCCTTCCCAGCGCTCCACCGTGCCGTCGGACTCCAGTTGCCTGACTGTCTTGTCCACGGCGCGAACGTAGGCGGCGTGATCCGGCCAGTCGGCTGATGCGTCGGGTAGCTCGTCGGTCAGCGTGCAGCCGTAGCGCAGGTTGCGGTTGGTCACGTAGCTGTTGACGTTCCCGGTCCACACGTTGGTCCGGAGGTCCGACTGCGGACACGGGTCGACCGGTGGGGTGTAGGAAGCCAGATTGGTCGGGTTGGTCCAGCCGTCCGGGCGCAGCAACGTGTAGTAGGTGCCGTCCGGTGTCTGCGTGAGCCGGTTGAGGCCGTGGTCGCGCAGTACTGTCGCCTGGCCGTTGAGGCTGTCCACGAGGAACAGGCGGCCGCCGGTCACGCCGTACAGGTAGCCGTCGCGCCAAGACATCGCTCCGTCGTTGGCTCCGGTCCGGCCGGCGAACACCGGGATGGTCCGCAGTACCTGGCCTGTGGTCGGGTTGGCGACGAAGACTGTGCCGTCGGCGAGGCCCCACAGGTTGCCGTCCGGTCCGATGCTGAGTTCGTTGATGCTGGCCGCGCCGGGCACGGGTACGACGTCTGTGCTGACGGTGCCTGTGGCCGGGTCGACCTTGACCAGGTGGGCCTCGGTTGCCCGCGGTTCGGTGCCCTGGCCGCCTTCGATGCCGGAGCCTGCCCAGAGGGTTGTCCCCATCGGCAGGATGGAGGCGATCGTCTGGTCCACCACCACGTCGCGGTAGACGGTGAACGCACCGGTCGGTACGTCGTACACCGTGATGGCTCCGCCGTACTCGCCGTACCCGGGAGTGGTGCCGACGTAGACGTGGTCGCCGGACGGGACTACCGCGAGGGGCCTGTTCTGGTGGTGGCTGTCGACCAGACTGAACAGCTCACGAGGGTTCGTCGGGCTCTCGGGTGCGTGCGGGTCCCAGAGCGACAGGCGGCCGTACGGGTAGATGCCGACGTACATCTTGCCGGTGGTGTCCCAGCCCCAGCCTTCGACCTGGCCCAGTCGCGTGGTGACGGTGGACTTGCCGGTCGGTGGGTCGTAGACCGACGTGGAGCCGTTCAAGTAGGCGCTGACAAAGACCTTGCCGTTGGACGGGTCTGAGAGCGCGTGCATGAGTGGCACCGGGACGTACTGGAACGGTGAGCTCCACTGTGCGAGCGTTCCGGCCTGCGGGTCGTACCGGAACGTTCCACCGGAGTAGTTGCCGGCCAGACCATAGAGGACGGGTACGCCGTTCTCGGTGACCCAGCCGTAGCCGATCGAGGCGCCACGGGTCAGCCGCACCGTGGGTGACACCGGGCCGATGGTGTTGGTGTCGAGGTCGTAGTGGGTCAGGTTCAGCGTGCTGGTGGTGAAGTACACGCCGCCTGGACCGGCTGCGGACACACCGCGTGCGGCGATCGCGTAGTCCTTGACCTGACTGCCGGTCTCGGAGTCGGTGAACTCGAGCTGCTCACCGGTGACCGCGTCGACCACGATCAGCCGGCTGCTGGCGTTGGCGAAGACCCGACCGCCTGCGTAGTCCAGGTCGATGAAGTCCTTGGCCAGCAGGCCCGGTGGGGTGATGTCCTCGACCGCACTGGTCGCCAGGTCGATGCGGAGCAGTCTCGCGTTCGGAGTGGAGATGCCGACGAACAGTGCGTTGTGGTCCGGGTCGTACACCGTCGACCGCGCGTACTGCTGCACCGGGTCGAGTGAGCCGTAGTCGGTGACCTGTCCGGTGCTGCCGTCGTACTTGAAGGCGTGTGCGGTCGGGTAGGTGCCCGCGTACACGTTGCCATTCTGGTCGGCGGTGAGGCCGTAGATCTGTGACTCGCCGGGTATTGGCTGGCCGAGGTCGCTGACCGTGCTGTCGGCCGGGTCATAGCGGTACAGGTGCGCGTTCGGGTACGTGCCGACGTACACGCGGCCGTCGGATGCCACCACGATCGCCCACGCGCCGGCGGCTCCGTTGAGCGTCACGGTGTTGAGCAGCTGGCGGGAGTGCAGGTCGACGACGTTGAGGAGCGCGTTCTCACCGGCAGGTACGGCGTACACGACGTCGCGGCCGTCCGGTGTGCGGCCGACGGCGCCCTCCATGATCGTGAGGGAGCTGATCGGTGCGCCGAGATCCTGGATGACGTCGGCGGCCCTGCCGGTCCGGTTGTGGTCCGGGGCGAGCGGGCCGTTCTCGGACGGGAAGAGGTCAGGCTGCGGCCGATGGGGATCTGCGGTGGCGGGTGGACCGCCGGTGACGAGCAGTCCCAGCACGACAGCCAGGACCAGTGCGATACGGGAGAGGGCATGGCGGATCGAACGGCGCGGAATCATGGGCGGGCTCCCTGCGACGTGGTTCCCGCGACGGTATAACGGTCATGACCGTAAAGTCCATAACTCGCGCACTATGACTCGCGGCGCCGACCCCTGAGGATCGGCGCCGCGTGCGCCGTACTGGTGGTGCTGGGTCAGGCGGCCAGCTTCTCGGCGACCTGGGCGAGCGACGGGTTCGTCATCGCGGTCCCGTCCGGGAACACCACGGTCGGCACCGTCTGGTTGCCGTTGTTGACCTTCTCGACGATCAGCGCGGCCTCCGGGACCTGCTCGATGTCGACCTCGGTGAACTCGATCCCGGCCCGCTTCAGCTGGCCCTTGAGCCGGTGGCAGTAGCCACACCAGGGAGTCGAGTACATCGTGAAAGCCGCCATCGGCTGTCTCCTTCTGCAAGTGGGCGCGGATTCTGTCCGGCGGCCCGTCTAGGGTTGCTCTCGTCCTACCCGAACGACGCCGCAGGTGGTGCTCTTCCCGCATGTCCCAGCCCGTGAGCGATCTCACACAATCCGTTGCCGTGGGTTCCGCGGATTCGCTGCTCGAGGCGCTTGATCCCGAGCAGCGAGCGGTCGCGACCTCGCTGCATGGACCGGTTGTGGTGATGGCCGGCGCAGGCACCGGGAAGACGCGGGCGATCACCCACCGGATCGCGTACGGCGTGCGGACCGGGACGTTCGACCCATTACGGGTGCTCGCGGTGACGTTCACCCAGCGCGCTGCGGGAGAGATGCGCGGTCGGCTCGCTCAGCTCGGCGTCGAGGGTGTGCAGGCGCGCACGTTCCACTCCGCCGCGCTGCGGCAGGCCAGATGGTTCTGGCCCAAGGTGTACGGCGGTGAGCTGCCGATGATCGCGGATCGCAAGTTCCCGCTGCTGACCGAGGCCGCGTCGCGCTGCCGGGTCCGGGTGGACACGCCTGCACTGCGCGACCTGGCCGGAGAGGTCGAGTGGGCCAAGGTGAGCAACGTCCGGCCGGACGACTACGCGAAGCTGGCGCCCCGCTCGGGCCGGACGCTGGCCGCCTTCGACCCGGCGACGATCGCGCGGATCTTCGCGGCGTACGAGGACGTGAAGCTCGAGCGCGGCCGGATCGATCTGGAGGACGTGCTGCTCTGTGCGGTCGCGCTGCTCGCGGAGGACGAGCGGGTGGCAGCGGAGATCCGCCGGCAATACCGGACGTTCGTGGTCGACGAGTATCAGGACGTCAGCCCGCTGCAGCAGAGCCTGCTCGACCTGTGGCTCGGCGGCCGCGAGGACGTCTGCGTGGTCGGCGACCCGGCGCAGACGATCTACTCCTGGGCCGGCGCCGAGCCGGAGAACCTGGTGCGCTTCGCCTCGCGGCACCCGTCGGCGAACGTGATCAAGCTGGTTCGCGACTACCGGTCCACTCCGCAGATCGTGGACGTGGCGAACAAGATCCTCGACGCGGCCGGACCGTCCGGCCTGCCCGGTCGGGTGACGCTGCGGTCCCAGCGCGACGCCGGTCCGGTGCCGATCTACCGCGAGTACTCCGACGAGGTCGCCGAGGCCGATGCGGTGGCGCGGGCGATCGCCCGGCTCCGCGACGAGGGGATTCAACTGCGGGACATCGCCGTACTGTTCCGGACCAACGCCCAGTCGGAGAACTTCGAGCAGGCGCTGGCGGAGCGGAAGATCCCGGCGGTGCTGAAGGGTGCCGAGCGGTTCTTCGAGCGCGCCGAGATCCGGCAGGCCGCCGTACTGCTGCGAGGGCAGGCCAAGGCCGGGGACGTGTCGGACGACCTGGTCGAGGTGGTGACCGGGGTGCTCGGCGGGGCCGGGTGGACGCCGGAGCCGCCGACCGGGACCGGCGCGGTCCGGGACCGGTGGGAGTCGCTGAGCGCGCTGGTGACGATGACTTCGGACTTCGCCGCCGAGAATCCGTCGGCGAAGTTGCTGGATCTGATGGCGGAGCTCGACCGGCGGGCCTCGATCCAGCACGCGCCGCTGGCCGAGGGCGCCACGCTGGCCACGCTGCACGCGGCCAAGGGCCTGGAGTGGAAGTGCGTCTTCATCGTGGGCGCGCACGAGGGGACGCTGCCGATCAGCTACGCCCAGACGCCGGCGCAGGTGGAGGAGGAGCGGAGGCTGTTCTACGTGGGGGTCACGCGGGCTAAGGACCAGCTCTTCATCAGTTGGTCGACGTCACGCTCGCCGGGTGGTCGCGGTCAGCGGGGTCCGACCCGGTTCCTCGACCCCATCGGCGTCCGTACGTCGCGGCCGACCGCGTGGGAGCCCTCCCCGGACCGCACCGAGCGTGCGGCCCGGTCCGGCCGGCCGATCCCGAAGTGCCGCGTCTGCGGTCGCGGCCTGCTCGATCCCGGCGCCCGCAAGCTCGGTCGCTGCGAGGACTGTCCGTCCACCATCGACCAGGACCTGTACGACGCCCTGGTCGCCTGGCGCACCGAGCAGGCGGAATCGGAAAGCATGCCCGCCTTCGTCATCCTCACCGACGCGACCCTGACCGCGATCGCCGAGACCCGCCCCGCCGACGAACAGTCCCTCCGCCGGATCCCGGGTATCGGCCACACCAAACTCACCAAGTACGGCGCCCACATCCTGACCCTCTGCACGCGCTGACCTCGTCCGCTCAATGACTTGCCCTTCCGGGCAATCCATGGCTACCGGCCGGAAATGTGTTGCCAGGCAGGGGGAGTGGGGCGCACTCTGGAGGACAGGCCGTGTTCTGCTCCTGGCAGACGTGGCAATTAGGTGACACAGGCAACGATCCCGGAGCGTGCGGATGACGTCCCGGAGCGTGCCGGAAGAGCGTCGAGGCAGCCAGATTCGGACGCCGAGGCGGCAACTTCCGGCCAACTTCGCGAACTGGCGATAAATAGTTTGCGGGCTCCGTCGGGGACGGCGTACTGTTCTTTCTGCGGTCGAAGCCTGGCCGAAAACTTCAAACAACCATAGCGATCGAGCTAACCGCCCGCTTCGCCACAACGAGAGGAGGTGCCCTGGAAATGATCACGATCAACATCGCCAAGAAGCCGTTCAGCGACGCTGTAGCGCTGCCGTGCGCCCAGATCCTGGGTGCCTTCCCGCGCACGCATCTCGCGTCCGTTGTGGTCATGGCTTCCGGCGCTGCCCCGATTCAGGGCGGAGCTGTCGGCGATGCGAAGTACGGCGGTTCGGGTTCTCGAGCATGGAGTCCACCGGTCTGACAGACGTCAGCCCGGCACCTCCAAGGCCGCGGAACCCGAATAGGGTCCCGCGGCCTTTCTGTTTGATCAGCCAGTGTTTGTCCACAGATTTGGCGGCCTTCGACCGGAGGTCGTCACCGACGACAAGAGATCAGCATCAAGTCACTGGGAGGTGACCGGAATGAGCGTGAGCTTCCTCGATGTCTTCACCGAGGTGGCAACGTCGCAGGACCTGCCCTGTCGGTCCTACGCGCCAGAACTCTTCTTCGCCGAATCGCCGGCGGACGTCGAGTACGCAAAGTCGCTGTGCACCACCTGCCCGCTGAAGGCCGAGTGCCTGGCCGGAGCGCTCGAGCGTTCCGAGCCGTGGGGAGTGTGGGGCGGCGAACTGTTCGTCCAGGGAGTGGTGGTTCCGCGCAAGCGGCCCCGTGGGCGTCCCCGCAAGAGTGACACCGTAACCGCAGCCTGACGAACCAATCCGAATCGAGAAACCGAGCCATGACGACACAGACTTCACGCAGGAGAATGGAAATGCATCTAATGAACGAAGATCTTGCTCGTGCTCATTGTCGTTCTACATTGAAGGACGCAGAGCAGAACCGGCGCTTCCACCTTGCTCGGAAGATCGAGCGGGCGCAGAAGCGAGCCGAGCGGGCCGGCCGGCGAGCTGAGAGGGCCAGCGCAAGGGCGCGCCTCGCACTCGCACGCCTGGTCTGACCACCAGAAAAGAACACACCCGCCCGCGGGCCGGTCCGAAAGGGAGGACCGGCCGGCAGGCACCCAAGCCTGACCAGCTGAATCACCGAGGGGCGGCATCCACCGGATGCCGCCCCTCGGCCATGCCCGGGACGCGGGAAGGTGCAGACTGAGCGCATGGTGAGAGTGAGTTGTGCGTTGTGTGGTCAGCAGGCAGAGTCGGAAGGCGTGCCGCTGACCTGGATGACCTCGGTCGAGGACGGGCGCAAGCTGGTGTACTGCGACCGGTGCGCCCGGGAGAACGTCCGCAGCATCGAGGGGAAGCTGGACACCGTCTACTGGTGAGAAAGTTCTGAACCGGGTGTCGAATCCGGCCTGATCCGCCCGACGCAGGGGTGAAAGCACTCCAGCGGAAGGAACCGGATCATGACCCTCACCGAGAGCGCGCCAGCGACGACCAGCCGGCGGCAGTGGATCGGCCTGGGAGTTCTGTCGCTCGCGACGCTACTGGTGTCACTGGACCTGTTCGTGATGCTGCTGGCGGTGCCTGCGGTGACTGAGGCGCTCGGCGCCTCCAGCAGCCAGCAGCTGTGGATCCTGGACGTGTACGGGTTCATGGTGGCCGGCCTGATGATCACGATGGGCAACATCGGTGACCGGATCGGCCGTCGGCGGCTGCTGCTGGCGTCCGCCGCGCTGTTCGGTGTCGCCTCGGTGGCTGCGGCGTACTCGACGAGCCCGGAGATGCTGATCGTGACCCGCGCGGTGCTCGGCATCGCCGGTGCGGCCATCGCTCCGTGCACGCTGTCGCTGATCAGCACCCTGTTCCCGAACGCGCAGCAGCGGGCCAAGGCCCTGGGGATCTGGGCCGGCTGCTTCACCGTCGGTGCCGTGATCGGCCCGATCGTCGGCGGTGTCCTGCTGAACCACTTCTGGTGGGGCTCGGCGTTCCTGATCGGCGTACCGGCGATGGCGGTGCTGGTCGCGGTCGGGCCGTTCCTGCTGCCCGAGTACCGCGACGAGAACGCGGGCCGGATCGATCTCCCGAGCGTGCTGCTGTCGCTGGCCGCGATCCTGCCGGCCATCCACGGCCTGAAGCAGCTGGCCTCCCACGGTGCGAGCGCGACGGCAGCCGGTTCTCTGGTGGCGGGCGGGGTCTTCGGCTGGATCTTCGTACGACGCCAGCAGCGGCTGGCCGACCCGCTGGTCGACGTACGGCTGTTCACCCGGAAGACCTTCACGGTGACGCTCGGCAGCATGCTGTGCTTCTCGATGCTCTCCGGTGGCGTGATGGTGTTCGTCGCGCAGTACTTCCAGCTGGTCCAGGGCATGACGCCGCTGGCCGCCGGGGTCGCGCTGGTCCCGGGCATGGTCACCACGACCGTCGCCTTCCAGGTGGCGCCGCGGCTGGCGCAGCGGATCCGCCCCGGCGTGCTGATCCCGGCCGGCATCGCGTTCACGGTGGTCGGAATGGCCGTCATGACCCAGGCGACATCGACGGCCGTCCTGGTCATCGCCTTCGCCGTCCAGTGCGTTGGTCCCGCGCCGCTGGTCACGCTGGGCACGAACCTGGTGATCGGCTCCGTCCCGCCCGAGAAGGCCGGATCCGCCGGCGCGCTGACTCAGACCGGTAACGAGTTCGGCTACGCGCTGGGTATCGCGATCCTGGGCAGCGTGGTCACCGCGGCGTACCGGAGCCAGATGAACGGCCGCGGCGGCAACTCATTGGCCGAGGCGATCGCTCAGGGCGTGCCTGGCGACGTACTGGCCCAGGCGCAGGACGCGTTCACCGGGGGACTGCACCTGGCCGCCGGCATCACCGCGGTCGTCCTGACGCTGGTCGCCACCGCGCTGGCGATCACGCTGCGGTCGGTGCCGGTCCTGAGCCACGACGACCACTGAGTCAGTCCTCGGTGAAGCCGGGGAGAAGCTCCTCCAGAACGGCGCGAAACGGGGCCTTCGCCTCGAGCTGGGACAGGACGGCCATGCCGCCGATCCAGACCCGGTGGATGAGCAGGTACGACGGCGGCATGTTCAGCTTGAGGGCCAGCGACGCGCTGGGCGACCGGAAGTCCCCGGTCCGGTTCGCCTGCGCGCGCATCCACGCCCGGCTGAACTGGAACGTCTCCTCCCGGGCCGGCTCCGCGAACGGCGCCAGGTAGTCCATCAGCAGGTCCGGGTCGATCTCCATCCGCGGCTTGATGAACCCCTCGGCCCGCAGCCCGTCCCGTACGGCGATCCCGTCGCCGTCGAGCGAGATCCGCAGCAGGCGCCCGATCGCCGGCGGCAGGCCGTCCGGCAGCCGCGCGCACAGCCCGAAATCGACCACGCCGAGCCGACCGTCCGGCATCACCCGGAAGTTCCCCGGATGCGGGTCGGAGTGCAGCAGACCGGCGTACTTGGGACCGCTGAACATGAACCGGACGTACTTCAGCCCGATCGCGTTGCGCTCCTTCTTGGTGCCGTCGCTGATGATCGACGACAGCGGCCGGCCCTCGAGCCACTCGGACACGATGACCGAGGGGGAGTGCTTGATGACCCGGGGTACGACGAACTCGTCGTGGTCCTTGAACGCGTCGGCGTACTGCTGCTGGGCCTGGGCCTCGCGGTCGTAGTCGAGCTCCTCGCCGATCCGCTCCTGCAACTCGGTGACGAGCGGCTTCATGTCGAGGCCGGGGACGAGCGTGCCGAAGGTGCGGGCGAACCGGCCGAGCTGGCGCAGGTCCGCGCGCAGAGCCTCGGCGGCGCCTGGGTACTGCAGCTTGACCGCGACCTCGCGGCCGTCTTTGAGGATGCCGCGGTGCACCTGGCCGATCGACGCGGCCGCCGCGGGCAGGTCGTCGAACTCTTCGAACCGGTCCCGCCAGCGCCTGCCCAGCTCCCGCGACAGGATCGTGTGCACGGTCGAGGCCGGCATCGGCGGGGCGGAGTCCTGCAGCTTGGTCAGAGTGGCCCGGTACGGCGCTGCGAGCTCCTCCGGCATCGCCGACTCCATCAGGCTCAGCATCTGCCCGAACTTCATCGCGCCGCCCTTGAGCTCACCCAGGACGGAGAACAACTGGTCTGCGGTCCGGCGCTGGAACTCGGCGTACACGGCCTCGGCCGGCGCGCCGCCGATCCGCTTGCCGAGTCCGACCGTGGCCCGGCCGGCGGCACCGAGTGGCAGGCTGGCGAGCTTCGCGGTCCGGCTCAGCGCCTTGCGGGGGAGGTCCGACACGTACCCATTCTGTCGGGTCACCCAAGCCGGGACGACGGAGGGGCGGTGGACGACACGTTGCGTGTCGTCCACCGCCCCTACGACTTGGTGCGTCAGGCCTTGCCGAGGATCCGGTTCAGGTTCGTACCGCACTCGGGGCACTTGGCCTTGGCCATGCGCGTGCCCTTGTCGTTGACCTTGACCTCGCCGTCGGCGGTGCGCTTGGCCTTGCACTTGACGCAGTAGAACTCGCCGCTCCAGGTCTCTGCCATGAGGGCCCTCTCCTTGCTCTGAATACCAGCCGGGGCTCTCGCCCCAGGCCGTCGTGGATGCTAACGGCAGACCGTCCTGCCGTAGGCCGTTCGGCCCAGTCGGGATTCACCCTACGGCAGGCGGGAGCAGGCTCAAGCGCACCTGCCGGCCCGCGTGCCGCCTGGAAGCCCCGAGGAAAGCCTTTTCCAAGCCGTCTGACAGCAACGGAACAGGCTCCCGGTGGTCCGCCTCCGGAACCGCTCGGCTTCCCCTCCGAACGGCCCCGGATGCGGTCCGGGAGCCTGTTGACCATGACGCTAAGAGGCAGGCGCCGCGCAGGCAAGCCCCGGTTGTCCACGCCTGTGGATAACTCTGTGCGCAACCTGTGGGACGCGCCGCCGGGCGCTGTGGACGAGCGGGGGAACAGGGTGTGAACAACCGGAATCGGCCGGCCCAAGATCTGGCGCCTGACCTGCGAAAACGCTGATGCACAGGATGTGGACGGAAGAAAGTTGTCGGATTCTGGGGGTACGTTTTGACCCATGGCCGACTCTCCACCGCGCTCGACCCCAGGCCCGATCCCGCCGTACGTCGACATCCGCCGCAGCAAGCGGCGCAAGCGGACCGTCAGCGCCTACCGGGACGGGGAGCGGGTGGTCGTGCTGATGCCCGACCGACTGTCCGCCACGGAGGAGGCGCGCTGGGTCGAGACCATGCTGGCGCGGCTGGACAAGCAGCGCAGCCGATCCCGCGTGTCGGACGAAAAATTGTTGTCCAGAGCACACGAACTCGCGTGTCGGCATCTTCCAGAAGTGCCCGAACCTGCGTCTGTGAGGTGGGTTTCGAACCAAAACAGACGGTGGGGCTCCTGCACCCCGGCGGACAGATCGATCCGTTTGTCCACCCGGCTGCAGGCGATGCCCGCCTGGGTGGTCGACTACGTCCTCATCCACGAGCTGGCCCATCTGGTCGAACCGGCCCACAACGCGGCCTTCTGGGAGCTGGTCCACCGCTACCCCAAGGCTGAGCGTGCGGAGGGGTATCTGGAGGGCGTTTCGGCCGCTTCCTCGCTCAATCTCGACGAATTCTGACTGCGGCCCGCACCCGTCCGATCACGCCCCGGCAGCCCCCCAAGGGGCACTCAGGGGCCGGGGTGGGGCTGGCTTCAGGGTGCACTCGGTGGCTTCCTCCATAGTGGTGACCCCTGTGTCCCAGCCAGGCTTTTGACCTGTAGCCAGCGCCCACGCCAGGGAGCGCTGGGGCCGGGCGCCGGAGGGGGCGCAGAGGGGCAGGGAAGCTATGGCCAGGGGACAGATCACGGTTCGGGCGGCGCGATGGAGCGCCACCCATCCGTGGCGGGCGATGGCGATGTGGGTGGTCGTCGTGATCGCCTGTTTCGCCGTCGGCTCGATGACCGGGACCAAGGAGTCCGAGAACGAGGGCGACATCGGCGAGGTGACCCGGGCCGAGAACATCGTCAAGTCCGGCAACTTCGCCGACCCGGACGTGGAGAGCGTGCTGATCACCTCGCCGTCCGGATCGCTCGACCAGGCGGAGGCCACCAAGGCCGCCGGCGTGGTGATCCAGCGGATGCGCGCCCTCGGTGGAGTCGCGGAGGTCGCTCAGCCGATGCCGTCGCCGAAGAAGGACGCGCTGATCGTCCAGGTGACCCTGAAGGACGGCGACGGGGACGACCGGGTCCTGCCGCTGCAGGACACCACCGCCCAGATCCAGCAGCAGTACCCGACGCTGCGGATCGAAGAGGTCGGCGGACTGTCGATCGACAAGGCGTTGAACGAGACGCTCGGCAAGGACTTCAAGCGGGCCGAGATGTTCAGCCTGCCGGTGACACTCGCGATCCTGTTGATCGCGTTCGGCGCACTGATCGCGGCGTCCGTCCCGCTCCTGCTGGCGCTGTCGGCCGTCGCAGCCGCGATCGGCTTGTCCGCGGCCGCATCCCAGCTGATCCCGGCCGTCGACGCGGTGAACAGCGTCATCCTGCTGATCGGTATGGCGGTCGGCGTCGACTACTCGCTCTTCTACCTGCGTCGCGAACGTGAGGAACGCGCGAAGGGCCGCGGCCATGTCGACGCGGTCGAGATCGCGGCAGCGACGTCAGGCCACGCCGTCGTCGTGTCCGGTACGGCGGTCATCATCTCGATGGCTGGGCTGTTCCTGGCCCGGGACGCGGTGTTCTCGTCCTTCGCGGTCGGCTCGATCCTGGTCGTCGCGGTGGCCGTCGTCGGTTCGCTGACCGTGCTGCCCGCCGTACTGGCGAAGCTCGGTCGCTGGGTGGACCGGCCACGGATCCCGTTCGTGTGGCGGTTGACCGCGAGCAAGGGCAAGCCGCGCTTCTGGCCGACCGTGCTGAAGCCGGCGCTGAAGCACCCGGTGGCCACGCTGATGATCGCTGTCGTCGCACTGCTCGCGGTCGCGTCGCCGGCGCTGGGGATGACGCTGAAGTTCCCCGGCACCGAGGATCTGCCGCGCGACACCGCGGTGATGAAGGCGTACGACCGGCTCACCGCGGCCTTCCCGAGCACCGGGACGAGCCACGAGGTCGCCGTTCGCGCGCCGGCCAACCAGGCGCCCGCGGTCAAGGCCGCACTGGCCGACCTGGTGAAGCGCACGCAGGACGACAAGCTGTTCGCGCAGGACGGTCTCGAGGAGCCGCGGGTCTCCAAGGACGGCACGGTGACCACGCTCGAGGTCGCCACGCCGTACGAGGGTGGCAGCCAGGAGGCGCGTGACTCGCTGACCAAGCTGCGCAAGGAACTGATGCCGGAAACGGTCGGCAAGGTGCCAGGAGCGGAGTACGCCGTCGGTGGGTTCGTCGCCGCGGACGTCGACTACGCGGCACACACCCGGGCCAAACTGCCGCTGGTGATCGGGTTCGTGCTGCTGCTGACGATGATCGTGATGATGGTGACGTTCCGGTCCGTGGTGGTCGCGGTGACCGCGATCGGGCTGAACCTGCTGAGCGCGGCCGCGGCGTACGGCGTGGTGACCGCGGTCTTCCAGAACACCTGGGCCGAGGGGATTCTCGACTTCCGCTCGAACGGTGCGGTCGTGTCCTGGTTGCCGCTGTTCCTCTTCGTGGTGCTGTTCGGTCTGTCGATGGACTACCACGTGTTCGTCGTCAGCCGGATCCGTGAGGCGGTGCTGCGCGGCGTACCGACCAAGAAGGCCGTGGCGGACGGCATCACCGGATCGGCGGGTGTGGTCACCAGCGCGGCGGCCGTGATGATCGGGGTGTTCGCGGTCTTCGCGACGCTGAGCACGCTGGACATGAAGCAGCTCGGCGTCGGCCTGGCCGTCGCGATCCTGCTCGACGCCACGATCATCCGGGCGGTCGTTCTGCCGAGCGTGATGATCCTGCTCGGCGACGCGAACTGGTGGGCGCCGAAGTGGCTGCGCCGCAAGCCCGGCAAGCACGCGATCCAGCCGCCGGCGGCTCCGGAGGAGGAGCGCGAGCTGACCCCGGTCGGCTGATCAAGGCGGTACGACGCCCCACCCGGAAATCGGGTGGGGCGTCGTCCGTCTGTGCGCAAGGATGGCGCAATGCGTGCCGAGGCTCTGACCGAACTGGCCGAGATCGTCCTGGCCGTCGAGCGTCCGCATCCGGTGCGCGTCGCGATCGACGGCTGCTCCGCGGCGGGGAAGACGACGCTCGCGGACGAACTGGCGCAGGTGCTGGCCGACCGCACCGAGCGCGAGATCATCCGTGTGGGGATCGACTACTTCAAACGTGCTCCCGAGCTGCGTACGGCGTACCCGATCGAATCACCGGAGAGCTACTACCTCGACACCTGGGACCACGACGCGATCCGCGAACGGCTCCTGCTGCCGCTCGGTCCGGGCGGCGATCGCCGCTACGACGCTGAGATCAGGGACCCTGGCGGGCAGGCCTTGCCCGACATGCCGGTTCGGACCGCCACGCCGGATGCGGTGCTGGTGGCCGACGGCGGATTCCTGCAGGTGCCGGCGCTCGACGGCTGCTGGGACCTGCGGATCTACGTGTACGTCAGCTTCGACACGGTTCTGCGTCGCGGTACCGAGCGCGACCAGGCGTGGATGGACTCCGCCGCGGCGGCGGAACATCGCTACCTGACCAGGTACATCCCCGGCGAGCGTATGTACGTCGAGCAGATCCGGCCGCGCTCGCGAGCCCAGGTTGTCGTGGACAACGAGGATCCGGCGAACCCGAGGGTGATCGTCAACTAGGCGAGGCGGACCGGGCTCGGTGAGCGGCCGCCTTCACGCGGCTCTGGCACTGCGGTGAGCAGAAGCGGCGTTGGCCGTTGCGGGAGACGTCGACGAAGACGCGGTCGCACTGAGGCGCCGCGCAGACTCCGAGGCGGCCGGCCAAGTCGCTGCCGAGCGCGAGCGCGAGGCCGGCCGCGCAGCCTGCTGCCCAACCGTTGACCAGGCCGTCGTCCGGACCATGGAAGTGCAGGCTCCAGCCCTTCTCCCTGCGGTCCAGCTGGGGGCGAGCGTTGGTGTCCAGCAGGAGCGCGTTGACCTCGTCGGCAGCCCGGTCGAGATCGCCCTTGTGCGCCGACTCGAAGACGATTCGCATCCGTCCGGCCAACTCTGTGAGCCGGCGCGCATCGTCCTGCCTGACGGAAGGCTGCGGGTATCCGATCGCGACCAACGCGTCATTCACCGCCTGCGCGGCATCGGCCGGCCCGGGGAACGCCGTACCGCCGGAGAACCCGGGGGTCAGCCGGTTCACGTACTCGACAGACGCCGCCAGCACGTTCCGGGTATGACTATCAAAAGACACTTGACCAGTCACGACAGTTCTCCGTAGGCTCGGGGTTGCGTGACCGATCATATCCACTTAGATAGTCATGGAGTGCGCGATGAGTGCTGCTGCGACCCTGACCGCGCCCTGGCGTGGGTTGTCCCGCGTGGTCTGGATCTTGGTGGTGGCTCGGGCGGTCAACCGGATCGGCGCGTTCACGCTCCCGTTCCTGGGCGTGGTGCTCACGGTCGAGTTCGGCGCGTCGCTGGGCGAGACCGGCCTGATCCTGGCCGTCTTCGGCGTCGCCACCATCCCGTCCCGGCTGCTCGGCGGGCAGTTGGCCGACCGCCTCGGCCGCCGCCGCACGATCGTGGTCGGCCTGACCGGTTGCGCTGTCGCCCAGCTGTGGATCGCGCTCAGCACCACGCTTTGGTCCGCAGTACTTGCCGCGATCCTGCTCGGCCTCGCCTTCGAGATCTACGAACCGCCCAGTCAGGCGACGATCGCCGACGTCACCGATCCGTCCGACCGCCCAGCGGCGTACGGGTTGCTCGGCGCGGCGATGGCCGCGGCCGGTGTCCTGGCCGGTCTGCTCGCAGCGGCGGTCAGTCACTGGGATCTGCGCTGGCTGTTCGTCGCTGACGCGATCACCTGCCTGGCGTGCGCCGTACTCGTCGCGCTCGCGCTTCCGGCCGACGTACGGCGGGAACACGTGCCGGCGACTGCGGTGGCGGTGTGGCGGGATCGCCGGCTGGTGTTGCTGCTGGTCAGCGGCACGGTCTTCGCCACGATCTACATGCAGTTGGTCATCGGCGTGCCGCTCACCCTGCTCGAGCAAGGACTGCCGGAGTCTGGCACCGGCTTCATCCTGGCCGTCTCGGCGGTCACCCTGATCGTCGCCCAACGGCTGCTCCGCGTGCAGAAGCTCGACGACTTCCGGTCGATCGCCGTCGGCTACGTCCTGCTTGCTGTCGGGCTCGTCATCTGCGCCTTCGCTCAGACGCTCGCCGTCTTCCTGCTTGCCACCGTGCTCTGGAGCGTGGGTGACCTGTTCCTCCTGACCCGCTACCTCACGCAGGCGTCCGGGCTCGCGCCTGACCACGCCCGCGGCCGGTATCTGGCCGTGTTCGGTCTGAGCTGGGGCATCGCGACCGCGATCGCGCCGCTGACGGTGACCCAGCTTCTCGAGTCCGCCGGGCCCGAGGGGCTGTGGCTGTCCAGCGCCGCGGTGGCCGCCGTACTGGCTGCGCTGCAGCCTTGGTTCAGGAAGAGGTTGGCTCCAGTCGCACCGTGAGGCCCTTGGCGACCGGGGTGTTGCTGCCCTTGGCCACGTCGTCGGCGGCCATCAGCACGTTGGTCTCCGGGTAGTACGCCGCCACGCAGCCTCGCGCGGTCGGGTATGAGACGAGACGGAACCCGTTCGCCCGCCGCTCGACACCCTGGAACTCGCTGACGATGTCGACGTACGCGCCGTCCTCCAGGCCCAGCGCGGCCAGGTCGTCCGGGTTCACGAAGACCACCTCGCGGGTGCCGTCCACGCCGCGGTAGCGGTCCTGCAGCCCGTAGATCGTGGTGTTGAACTGGTCGTGGCTGCGCAGCGTCTGCAGCAGCAGCCGACCCGGTGCCGTCGGCAACCAACTCAGGTCGTTCGCGGTGAACTGGGCCTTCGCGTCGGAGGTGTGGAACTCGCGCCGGTCGCGCGCCGCGTGGGCCAGCAGGAAGCCGCCCTCGTTGGCTCGCAACCGCGCCTCGAAGTCCTCGTACCCGTCCGCGACCCGGCCGATCCGTTGCCGGATCAGGCTGTAGTCGTCGGCGAAGTCCCGCCATGGGATCTCCCCCACGTCAGGAACCAGGGCCTGCGCCAGCCCGGCGACGATGCCGATCTCCGACTTCAGCTCCGGACCCGGTGGGATCAGGTTCCCGGTGGACAGGTGTACGGCGCCCTGCGAGTCCTCCACGGTCACCGACTGCGGGCCGGCCGCGGTGTGGTCGTGGTCGGTCCGGCCGAGGGTCGGCAGGATCAGCGCCTCACGGCCCGTGATCGTGTGCGACCGGTTCAGCTTCGTGGACACGTGCACGGTCAGATCGCATTGCCGCAGGCCGCGGTGGACGACCTCGGTGTCGGGGGTCGCGGACGCGAAGTTGCCGCCCATCGCGAAGAAGACCCGGACCGTGCCTTCGCGCAGCCGTTTCACCGTGTCGGCCGCGTCGATGCCGTGCTCACGCGGCGAGGTGAACGAGAACTCGGCGTCGAGCTTGTCCAGGAACGCGTCCGGCATCTTCTCCCAGATGCCCATGCTGCGGTCGCCCTGGACGTTCGAGTGACCGCGAACCGGGCACGGTCCCGCGCCGGGCTTGCCGATGTTTCCCTGCAGGAGCAGGACGTTGACGATCTCGCTGATCGTGGCGACCGCCTCGCGCTGCTGGGTCAGGCCCATCGCCCAGCAGATCACGGTCGCCTTGGAGGCGATGAAGCGCTGGGTGAACTCCTCGATCTCGGCGCGGCGCAGGCCGGTGGCCTGCTCGACCGCGGCCCAGTCCAGCTCGGCGTTGTGCTTGGAGTACAGCTCGTAGCCGCTGGTGTGGCTTTCGATGAAGGACTTGTCCAGCACCGTGCCGGGGTTGGCCGCCTCGGCCTCGATGAGAAGGTGGCCAACGGCAAGGAACAGGGCCTGGTCGCCGCCGAGCCGGATCTGCAGGTGCTGGTCGGCCAGCGTCGTACCCTTGCCGACCCAGCCGCGGGGGCGCTGCGGGTTCTTGAAGTTCATCAGCCCGGGCTCGGGCAGGGGGTTGACCGAGACGATCGACCCGCCGTTGCGCTTGGCGACCTCCAGGTGGCTGAGCATCCGCGGTGCGTTGGTGCCCGGGTTCTGCCCGACGACGACGATCAGCTCGGCCTCTTCGAGCATCTCGAGCGTGACCGCGCCCTTGCCGCTGCCGATCACCCGGGACAGCGCCGTACCGGAGGACTCGTGGCACATGTTCGAGCAGTCGGGGAGGTTGTTGGTGCCGTAGGCACGGACCAGCAGTTGGTAGAGGAACGCGGCCTCGTTGCTGGTCCGGCCGGAGGTGTAGAAGACGGCGTCGTTCGGGTCGACGAGGGCCTTCAGATGCCGCGCGACGACCTGGAACGCCTCGTCCCAGCCGACCGGCTCGTAGTGCGTGGCGCCGGCCCGCAGCAGCATCGGCTCGGTGATCCGGCCGAGCTTGCCGAGGTCGAACTCGGAGATCTCGTTCAACGCCTCGATCGTGTGCTCGGCGAAGAAGCTGCGCGGCACCCGCTTGCGGGTCGCCTCCCACGCGACCGCCTTGGCGCCGTTCTCGCAGAACTCGGCCGCGTGCTTGCGTTTGTGGTCGGGATCGGGCCAGGCGCAGGAAGGACAGTCGAAGCCGCCGTCCTGATTCATCTTCAGGAAGACCTTGCCGGTCCGGGCCGGGCCCATCTCGCGGAAGCCGAACTTGAACGAGGACAGCACCGCGGGGACGCCGGCCGCCTTCTTCTTCGGATGTTCGATGTCGACCATGCCTTCCACGATAGTTCGATCTATCACTATCGGCAGGTTTGATAGGTGTGACTGTGGACAAGTGGCGCCTGAATCCACATCGATCCGCAACGTTGTGTGACCCGATCCCATAGTGCGGCCGGGGGCGGATTCCTACAGTCATCGGCCATGGAGACCCGTCGAGCCCTGATCACCGGAGCTGCGTCCGGCATCGGCGCCGCCTGTGCGCGGCGGCTCGCGGCCGACGGCGTACACGTGCTGGCTGTCGACTACGACGCTAGCGCGCTGGACAAGCTCGCCGCCGACGGTGTGGAGCCGGTGGTGGCCGATCTGGCCGATCTGGACCGTCTGGCCGACCTCCCGACGGACGTGGACATCCTGGTCAACAACGCCGGGGTCCAGCAGGTCGCACCGGTGGAGCAGTTCCCACCGGAGCGGTTCAGCTACATCCTGCGGCTCATGCTCGAGTCGCCGTTCCGCCTGATCCGCCAGACCCTTCCGCACATGTACGGCGCCGGCTGGGGGCGGGTCATCAACATCAGCTCGGTGCACGGACTCCGGGCCAGCCCGTTCAAGGCGGCGTACGTCGCCGCCAAGCACGGACTGGAAGGACTCAGCAAGGTCGTGGCACTGGAGGGTGCGGCGCACGGAGTCACCAGCAACTGCGTGAACCCGGCCTATGTGCGTACGCCGCTTGTCACCGCGCAGCTCGCGGACCAGGCGGCCACCCACGGACTGTCCGAGGCAGAGGTGCTGGAGAAGGTCATGCTCGAGCCGGTCGCGGTGAAGCGGCTGATCGAGCCGGCCGAAGTGGCGGAGTTGGTCGCGCTGCTGTGCGGTCCGGCCTCCGCCTCCATCACGGGGAGCTCATTCGTACTCGACGGCGGCTGGACCGCCCACTAGCAGTGTTCAGGACCGCCCACTAGCAGTGTTGGAGCCCGCCATGACAGCAACAGAACCGGTCCGCACCCGGACGCCGATCGCCCGGGTGGTCGGCGCGAGCCTCGTCGGCACCACCGTCGAGTGGTACGACTTCTTCCTCTACGGCGTGGCCGCGTCGGTGGTGTTCGGCGATCTGTTCTTCCCCAAGGGTGAGGAACTCACCGGAACGCTGCTGAGCTTCGCCACCTTCGCCGTCGGGTTCTTCGCCCGCCCGATCGGCGGAGTGGTGTTCGGCCACTACGGCGACCGCTTGGGCCGCAAGAACCTGCTGGTGCTGTCGCTGCTGATGATGGGCCTGGCCACCTTCGCCATCGGCCTGCTGCCGACCTACGCACAGGTCGGTGCGCTCGCTCCGATCCTGCTGACCGTGCTGCGGCTCATCCAGGGCTTCGCACTCGGTGGTGAGTGGGGCGGCGCCGTACTGATCGTGTCCGAGCACGGTGACCCCGCGCGGCGTGGCTTCTGGGCCTCCTGGCCGCAGGCGGGTGCTCCGGCGGGTCAGCTGATCGCGAACGGCGTACTGGCCGGGCTGGCGGCGTTCCAGTCGGACGCGGCGTTCGACTCGTGGGGCTGGCGCATTCCGTTCCTGCTGTCCGCCGTACTGGTGCTCGTCGGACTGTGGGTGCGGCTGCGGATCGAGGAGTCGCCGGTGTTCAAGGAGGCGCGGGCCAAGCAGCAGCCGGAGGACAAGCTGCCGCTGATCGAGGTGCTGACCCGCTATCCGCGGGAGGTGCTGACCGCGATGGGTGCGCGGATGGCGGAGAACGTCAGCTACTACATCTTCACGATCGTGATCGCGACGTACGCCAAGGAACACCTGGGGATGGACAAGTCGTTCGCGCTGAACGCCGTACTGATCGGTGCCGCGGTGCACTTCTTCGCCATCCCGATGTGGGGCGCGCTGTCCGACCGTGTCGGCCGCAAGCCGGTGTATCTGGTCGGTGCGGTTGGGGTTGGCATCTGGGGCTTCCTGTTCGTGGCGATGGTTGATACCAAGAACTTTGCGCTGGCGACGCTGGCGGTGACTGTCGGGCTGGTGTTGCACGGGGCGATGTATGGGCCGCAGGCATCCTTCTTCACTGAGCTGTTCGGGACTCGGGTCCGGTACTCCGGGGTGTCGGTGGGGTATCAGTTGGCGTCGATCATCGCGGGTGGGCTGGCGCCGTTCATCGCGGTGGCACTGCTGAAGGCGTACGACTCCGGCTACGCGATCGCCGTGTACGTCGCAGTGTGCGCGGTCATCTCGATCGTCGCCGTCACGTCGTACTCCGAAACCCGCAAGCGGGACCTCACCGCTCTCTAACTCCTTCAGGACCATCCGCGACAGGACCCTGCAGGCAGCTGGAGGTGGCATGATCGCAAGGATGGAGGAGCTTCTGCGGCTGTTGGCCGAGGATGCGTCCGGGAGTGAGTTGGCCCGGGCGGCGGGCGAGGACGCGGTAGCGCGTGACCTCGCCCTGCGCATCCGGGCCGGCATGGACGCCAGCAAGAAGCGTGAGGCCGAACTGTCCGCCCTGGTCGACGTCGCCCGCGAACTAGCCTCGGCCCGCGACCCGGGCGGCGTACTCGACACCATCGTGCACCGTGCGCGCACCCTCCTCGGCACGGACGTCGCCTATCTGACCTTGTACGACGACGCCCGCGGCGACACGTACATGCGGGCGACCGACGGATCCGTGTCGGCGGCCTTCCAACAGCTCCGGCTTCCTCTGGGCGCGGGACTCGGCGGTCTGGTCGCCAAAACCTACAAGCCGTACTGGGCTGCCGACTACCCGTCCGACCGGCGTTTCCGGCACACCTCTTCGATCGACCACGCGGTCGGAGAGGAGGGACTGGTCGCCATCTGCGGTACGCCGCTCATCGTCGACGGAGCGTTTGTCGGAGTGCTGTTCGCCTCCAACCGGACGCGGCGGCCGTTCAGCCAGGACGAGGTGTCGTTGCTGGGATCGCTCGCGGCGCTGGCGGCCGTCACCATCGTGCAGGTGCGGGCAGCGGCCGAGACTGCGGCTGCTCTGGATCAGCTGTCTGCCGCGCACGCCGGCACTGAGCATGCTGCCGCGGCGCACGACCGGTTCGCCGGGATCGTGTTGTCTGGTGGCGATGTGGATGCGATCGCGGCTGCCCTGGCTGAGCTGCTGGACGTGTGGGTCGTCCTGGTCGATGCCGTGGGCAATGAGTTGGCCGTGGCCGGTGACACGCGCGGCGCAGTCGTGCGGTGGCAGGAGTCCGAGTCCGGGCGGCTCACTCGCGTCGGTGACTGCTGGGTTGTTGCGGCAACGGCGAAAGGGGAGCGGCTCGGTGCGCTGGTGATCGGCGGCGTCGATGAGCTGTCAGGTGCGGACCAGCGGATCGTGGAGCGGGCAGCTGTTGTCACTGCTCTCGTTCTACTCTTCCGCCGGCAGGCTGCAGAGCAGTCGCAGCGTGCTCAGGCCGATCTGCTGGCCGATGTGCTCAGTGGCGCTGCCGACCCGAGGACGCTGACCGATCGACTCCGATTGCTCGCACCGAATCGCCGGCACGACCGGCTGGTGGTGGCAGTCTGCCGTGGCGACCAGGCCGCCGTACGTGCACGGCTGTCGGCGCCGCTTGAGGACAAGCTGGTGCTGTCTGGTCCGTATGGCGGTGACTTGGTGCTGCTGTTGGCTCGTGCGGACGCTTCGGCTGCTGCGCGCGAGTTGGCTGAGGTCGCGAAGCGGACCGGCGCCACGATCGGGGTGACCGGTCCGGCAGCGTGGGGCGAGCCGCTGGTCGACTCACATCGCCAGGCGGTCCGTCTGGTGGGGACAATGCTGCGGCTCGGCCGCACTGGTGAGTCCGCGACTCCGGACGACCTCGGTGTCGCCGGCTTGGTCGGTGCCGCGGACGTCGACGTACACGCACACGTGCAGCACGTCCTCGGCGCCGTACTCGAGTACGACGCCCAACGCGGCACCGACCTGATCGGCACGCTCCAGGCGTACTTCGCCTCAGGCCAAAGCCCAACCCGAGCCGCCACCGCCCTCCACATCCACCCGAACACCGTCCAGCAGCGGCTCGACCGGATCGGCGCGTTGCTAGGCGACGGTTGGCAAGCCCCGGAGCGCGCCCTCGACATCCAGGTAGCACTCCGGTTGCGGTCCGCCCTGGCCTGATCCTGTCTGTCGGCTGTTCGGCTGACGCGTGTCAACCGAACGATCTCCCTTGTCATCCTTTCACCCGCTGTGACGAATCTTGGCGGTCGATCACTCTTTAGGCGGAGTCAGCGCGGAGTGCGGTGACACAGAGTGGCGCCGGGGGTGATCGGGATGTCGGGTGGCCAGATCATCACGGTGTTCGCGGCCAAAGGCGGCTGCGGCAAGACGACCGTCGCCACGAACCTCGCCGTCACCCTGAACGCAGGTGGTACGCAGCAGGTCTGCCTTGTCGATCTGGACCTGTACTTCGGTGACCTCGCCGGCGTGCTCGGTCTCACTGCCGAGCACAGTCTCTGCGACGTCGTGCAGTGCGAGAGCGAGCTGACGGTCGGCCAGACGGTCGAACTGTTGACGCCGTACCGGCCGGGACTGGACTGCCTGCTGGCACCGACCGGTCCAGGCGCGGCCGCGCAGATCACCGCCAGGCTGGTCGCCGAGGTGCTGTCCGTGCTGCCGATGCTTTACGACTACGTCGTCATCGACTGCCCGGCCGTGTTCAACGCGATCGTGGTCACGGCGCTCGACGCCGCGCATCATCAGGTCGTCGTGACGGCGCCCGAACGCCCCGCACTGAAGCACCTCCGGCACACGCTGGACGTTCTGGACCTCCTCTACTACGCCGCGGACCGCTCGGTCGTGGTGAACCGGTCCGACGAACGGTCCGGGCTGACCGCGAGCGACGTCGACCGGTTGATCAGAAGCCCGGTCGCCGGTCACCTCCCGGTCTGGGACGGCGTACCGGCCTCGATCAACCGCGGCGAACCACTCGCCCTGGGCTATCCCGACCATCCGCTCAGCCAAGGCGTACAGCGCCTCGCCGAGTCGGTGGCCACCGGCCACGGGAGGTGCAGCCGCGATCCGCCGCGCGGGTAGCCGTACCGCACACATCCATCAAATCCTTTGTCAGAAAGAGAAAACATCATGCTCGACCGCATTCGCGAAGCCCGCCGCAACGAGTCCGGCTTCACCCTGATCGAACTCCTGATGGTCATCGTCATCCTCGGCGTCCTGGCCGGCATCGTCGTCTTCGCCGTCAACGGCATCACCGACCGCGGTGCGCTCTCGGCCTGCAAGGCCGAGGTCAAGACCATCGCCGTGGCCGAAGAGGCCAACTACGCACAGAAGGGCACCTACACCGACCTGGCGGGTCTGGTGACCAACGGATTCCTGCGGCCCGGCACGCCCAAGTACGTGACCGGCGCCAGCACGACCGACGGCTCGTTGACCCTGACCGCCCCGCCGGCCGGCTGCACCGCGGGCTGATCGTCTGAGGTTCCGGTGGGGAGGGGCATCCCTGAAATGCCTCTCTCCACCGGCTTCCACCGACTTCTTCCACCACCTGGAGATCACCATGATCAGTCTTGCTCGTGGCAGCCGGGTCGACCTGCTGCTCGAAGAGCTCTGGAACGCGGGCGGCACGGACCTGCTGCTGACCGCGGGCATGCCACCGCAGATCCGCGTGCACGGCAGCCTGTACTCCGTCAGCAGCACCGAGGTGCTGACCCGTGACGACACCGGCCGCCTGCTCGACGAGGTGCTCACCGCCGAGCAGTCCGCGGAGTGGAACACCAAGCACGAACACGACTTCTCGTTCTCCTGGCGCGACGAGGCCCGGATCCGCGGCAACGCGTTCACCCAGCGCGGTGACGTCGCGGTGGCGCTGCGGATGATCCCGCGCCAGATCCCGACGATGGACGAACTCGGTCTGCCGCCGGTGCTGTACGAGTTCACCCGCAAGCACCAGGGGCTGGTCCTGGTCACCGGCCCGACCGGGTCGGGCAAGTCGACCACGCTCGCCGCGATGATCGACCGGATCAATACCGACCGCGCGTGCCACATCATCACCGTCGAGGACCCGATCGAGTACGTGCACGACCACAAGTTGTCGGCCGTGAACCAGCGCGAGGTCGGCAGCGACACGGCGAGCTTCCCGGACGCGCTGCGCTCCGCGCTCCGCGAGGATCCCGATGTCTTGCTGGTCGGTGAGATGCGCGACCTGGAGTCGATCCGGTTCGCTCTGACCATCGCGGAGACCGGGCACCTGGTCTTCGCGACCCTGCACACCAACGACAGCGCGCAGTCACTCGCCCGCATCATCGACGTCTTCCCAGCCGAGCAGCAGGCGCAGGTTCGGATCCAGCTCGCGGCCGCGCTCACCGGGGTCGTCTACCAGCGGTTGATCCCCCGGATCGGGGGCGGCCTGATCGCGGCGTACGAGGTGATGGTCGCCGATGCCGCGGTCCGGAACCTGATCAAGGAAGGCAAGACGCACCAGCTGCGCAACTCGGTCGTCACCGGTCAGCGCGACGGCATGCTCACCTTGGAGCAGTCGCTGTCCGCCCTGGTCCAGAACGGCTTCGTCTCGTACGACGACGCCGTCGCGCGCAGCCTCTACCCGAAGGACGTCGAGGCACGTCCGCGGCTGCGGGCGGGGGTGCTGGCATGAAGCTCCGGAGGAGCGGCCGGCCCGAGGCCCGGCACGCCGCGTCCACTCCGCGTCCCGAGGTGCGTCCGGCCACCACCGAGCAGGACCTGCGGATCGAGCGGACCCGAGCGAGTCACCTGGCCGAGCAGCATCACCTGGAACTGGTCGACCTGCGCACTGTGAGCCCGGACCCGGCCGCAGCTGCGCTGCTCGACGAGTTCACAGCGCGCAACCTGGTCGCCGTACCGCTGGAGCTCCGCGACGAGGTCGTCGTGGTCGCGGTCGCCGACCCGACCGTCGGCGACGAGTTGCAGGCCGCGCTCGGCCGGCGGGTCGCGCTGATGCTGGCCGCGCCGACCGATGTCCTGCATGCCATCGGCACCGCGTACCGCGCGCTGACCGGGATCGACGACCGGGTGAAGGTCTTCGCGGCGCGCGACGCCGTCCGCAAGGATGTCCGCGACGACGCACCGGGTGCCAGCGAGGACGCGCCGGTGGTCCAGGTCGTGCAACTGGTGATCACTCAGGCGCTGCGCGACCGTGCGTCGGACGTGCACATCGAGCCGCACGGTGACCGGGTCCGAGTGCGGTACCGGATCGACGGCGCGCTGCACGACGTACTCGAGCTGCCCGGTTCGATCGGACCGGCCGTGGTCAGCCGGATCAAGATCCTGGCCGACCTCAACATCGTCGAACGCCGGCGGCCGCAGGACGGCCAGATCAGCATGGATGTCGAGGGTCGCCCGGTCGACATCCGCGTCGCCACCACCGCGGTGGTCGGCGGCGAGAAGGTCGTACTGCGATTGCTGGACAAGAGCCGACCGCTGTTCGAGCTCGGCCAGCTCGGGATGCCGGAGCACCTGGCCACGACGTACGCGCGGCTGCTGCGGGCGCCGTACGGCATGGTCATCTGCGCCGGGCCCACCGGCAGTGGCAAGACCACCACGCTGTACGGATCGCTGGGGGAGATCAACAGCCCGGAGCGGAACGTCATGACGATCGAGGACCCGGTGGAGTACACCTTTGACTCGATCAACCAGATCCAGATCAACGAGGCGGCCGGTATCACCTTCGCCGGCGGTCTGCGGTCGATCCTGCGGCAGGACCCGGATGTGATCCTGGTCGGCGAGGTGCGGGACGTGGACACCGCGCGGATCGCCGTACAGTCCGCACTGACCGGTCACCTGGTGCTCTCGTCGCTGCACGCGACCGACGCCGCCACCGCTCTGCATCGCCTGCTGGACATGGGGATCGAGAACTTCCTGGTGGCGTCGTCCGTGACCGCCGTGGTCTCACAGCGGCTGGTACGCCGGATCTGCATGAACTGCCGCGAGTACTACCAACCGAAGACCGAGGAGCTCGCGTTCCTCGCCAGTGCCGGCGGCACGCCGCCGCCGGACGGCTTCGTCCGCGGCGCAGGCTGCAACTTCTGCGCACAGACAGGGTTCCTGGAGCGGACCGGCGTGTACGAGCTGATGCCGGTGACGGACACGATCCGCGAACTGATCGTCGACCGTGCCTCGCACGACGAGATCCGCAAGGCGGCCCGGTACGACGGCATGCGCACCCTGACCGAGGAGGGCGTCCGGCTGGCTGAGTCGGGTATCACCACGGTCGGCGAGGTCATGCGTTCCATCTACATGGTCGGGAGCTGACCGATGACCAGATACGCGTACGTCGCGACTGCGCCGGGCGGCCAGGTCGCCAAGGGCACCACCCGGGCGCAGAGCCGCGAGGACGCCGAGCTGGCTTTGTACGAACGGGAACTGCGCGACATCCGGGTCTCCGAGAAGCGCAGCATCCTGCAACTCGAGATCACCGCCCGCAAGGTGAAGCGGGAAGAGGTCATGCACCTGTCCCGCCAGCTCGGTGCCTTCATCAAGGCAGGGCTGCCGCTGATCGACGCCGTGCACTCGCTGGGCGAGGAGTCCGGCAACGCGTCGGTGCGGCGGATGATGGCCGGGGTCGAGGACGGCCTGCGCGGCGGCGAGAAGTTGTCGGATTGCTTCGACCGGCACCCGAAGATCTTCCCCGAGTTCTACCGCGGCATCCTCCGCTCCGCCGAGCTCAGCGGACAGCTGGACTCGGTGCTGGAGCAGTTGGCCAAGTACCTGGAGCGTGACCTCGAGGCGCGGCGCAAGATCAAGCAGGCGATGATCTACCCGTCGATCGTGGCCGTGATGTCGGTCGTCACCGTGGTGGTGCTGTCGGCGTTCGTGCTGCCGCGGTTCAAGGACTTCTTCGCCGGTCTGCACGCCACCCTGCCGCTGCCGACCCGGATGCTGCTCGCCGTCACGGACTTCCTGACCGGATGGTGGTGGGCTGTTGGTGGTGGCGTCGCCGTACTGGCCCTGCTGTTCTTCGGCGTCGTGCAGACCCATGGCGGCCGCTATCTGCGGGACAGATTCTTCCTGGCGTTGCCGGTGGTCGGCGACACGATCCAGTTCGCTCTGGTCGAACGGTTCTGCCGGATCCTGTCGTCGATGGTGAGCGCTGGCGTCCAGCTGCCGGAGGCGCTCCGGGTGGCGACGGGTTCGCTGCCGAACCTGGTGTTCAGGCGCTCCCTTGCCGGGGCAGGAGAGGCCCTGCTGGAGGGAGAGGGTCTGGCCGGGCCGCTCGCGGCCACCAAGCTGTTCCCGAAGACGGCGGCCCAGATGATGCGGGTCGGCGAGGACACCGGGACGCTGGACACCCAGCTCGAGGTCACCGCCGGCTACTACGAGGGCGAGCTGGACTACAAGCTGAAGAAGCTGATCGGCCTGATCGAGCCGCTCGTGATCGTTGTCATGGGCATCATCGTCGGATTCGTCGCGATCGCCCTGGTGTCCGCGATGTACGGCATCTTCCGCCAGGTCCAGTCATGAGCCGGCGGCCGTCCGAGCGCGGCGAGTCGCTGCTGGAGATCATGATCGCGGTCGCGATCATGGGCATCGCGGTGGTCGCGATCATGGCCGGCCTGACGACCTCGATCATGATGTCCGACATTCACCGCAAGCAGACGGTCGCGGCCGCGACCGTCCGCACGTACGCCGAGGCGGTGGAGAGCTACGTCGCCGGGTCGGGCTACACGCCGTGTGCGGGCGCGTCGGCGTACTCACCGGCTGCCATCGGCCTCGCCGTACCGGCCGGGTATGTGGCCACAGCGACAGCCGCACAGAGCTGGAGCGGGTCGAGCTGGGGAGCGTGTGGCGCCGACAACGGGCTGCAGAAGGTGACGTTGACGGTCTCGAACGGCACCCGGGCGACCGAGCGCCTGGACGTGATCCTGCGCAAGCCCTGCCGAGCCGCCGACGGAGTCTGCGCATGAAGCGGGCCGAGCAGGAGCAGGGCTTCACACTGATCGAGATGCTGGTCGCGATCGTGATCATCGGCATCGTGATGGTGCCGTTGAGCAACGTGCTGATCGGCTTCCTGCGCACGGACGGTACGGCGTCCGCTCGGCTCGACGAATCGCATGACGCCCAGATCGCCGCGACGTACTGGGCACAGGACGTAGCCAGTATCGGGATCCGTCAGCCGTATGACCTTGGTACAAAGACGTTTCCGCTGGCGCAGTCGGTCAACGTGAGCTTTCCCTGCTCGACTCCGGCTGGTTCGTCCACCGTGGTGACGCTGGGCTGGGACGAGTTGGACGCCGCCGGCACCCCGAGCGCGGTCCGGGTCGCGTACGTGCGTACTGGCACCGACCTCGTGCGACTGCGCTGTGACGGCGGATCGCTGACGTCGACGGCGACGCTCGCCCACAACCTCAATGGCGCGCCCGCGGTCACCTGCAGTACGTCGTGCACCGGCAGCGGCAGCGCCGTACCGCAGACGATCACACTCACGTTCGACATCAGTGACCCGTCCGGCAAAGGGCAGCCCTACTCGCTGACCCTCGCTGGACAACGGAGGCAGTCATGAAGCGCCCACGAGACGAACGCGGCGCCGCTCTGGTGATCGTGATGATCATCATCACCGTGGTGGGGCTGGCCACCGGTGCCGTCCTGTCGAAGGCGGACACCAGCCAGCGAGCGACGATCGGTCTGCGCGATCAGGCCGGGTCGGTGTACGACGCCGACGGTGCCGCACAGGCTGCGATCAACCAACTGCGCCGCTCGACCTTCGCCAACGACGTCGGCAGCCAGTGCTTCGGCGGCTCGGACACGCTGGCGTTGCCGGGCTTCTATCCGGCGACCAACGGCCAGTCCGGAGCCGCGAAGTCGTCGGCATCTGTGGTCTGCAAGGGCGAAGCGGGCACCGGGCAGCAGGGCGCACCGGTGCCGATCAGCTCCGACAACAAGCCGGGCAACGCCATCCTGACGTTGGGGACGGCCAGCTCCGACGGTCAGGTCTACGGGCAGAGCAACAAGAAGATCACTATCCACGGTGGCGTGATCTCCAACGCCGGCATCGACAGCTCGCAGGCTCAGCTCACCGCGACAGGCGGCATTCCAATCCGGGCCGTCGGCAGCTGTACCGGCCCGATCACACCTTCCTGCACTAAGATCACCACACCGGTCAGCGACCCGAACTACTCGTTGTCGGCCGACCCACCGGTCACGCCGGCGAGCGTCCCTGCCTGCAACAACAAGAACAAAGTCGCCGAGTTCCGTCCGGGCTTCTACAACAACGCAGACCTCTTCAACAACTGCCAGGCGTCCTGGATGCTGTTCGACCCCGGGACCTACTACTTCGACTTCACCCTCGGTGCGTCGCACGTCTGGACGGTCAACGGCACGATGGTCGGCGGCACGGTCCCCGGCCTGACCCCGGGCAGCGTGCCTGCCGGTGCATCGGCGCCGTCCGTGCCGGGTACTTGTGTGAACCCGATCGAGTCCGTCTCCGCCGTGGGCGTGACCTTCGTGTTCGGCGGCGACACCCAGCTCGCGTTTGCGAAGGACTCGCAGGCCGAGATCTGCGCGACGTACCACGCCAACTCGATCCCGACCGCGGTGTACGGGCTCAAGTCGGATGTGGTCAACGGCGCCATCACCGTGCGCAGGCAGTCCGGCTGTGTCATCACGACCGGCGGCTGCGACCTGATCTCCGACGGCGGCAACGGGACGAAACCGAGCTTCTACTTCGAGGGCTTCGCCTACGCGCCGAAGGCCAGCATCAACATCGCGGTCAACAACACCGCGCAGCCGTACTTCAACTTCGGGATCGTCACCCGGCGACTGACACTGACAACGACCGGGAGCGCCACCACGGAGCCGCTGATCTCGCTGCCGGACGACTCGCTCGGCTACGGCACGGCCAGCACGATCGTGGACCTGACGGTCTATGTCTGTCCCGGCGTCACCACGTCGTCCTGTTCGTCGGCTGCGTCGAAGCGGCTGCAGTTGACCGCGCGGGTGCAGATCACGGACCCGACCGGCTCACCGGTGGCCGGCGCCCGCCAGATGACGGTCCTGAGCTGGAGCGTACGACGATGACGCCAGCGCTCGTGCTGATCGCGGGACTGCTCGGCCTGGCCGTCGGATCGTTCCTGAACCTCGTGGTGTACCGGGTTCCACGAGGCGAGTCGGTAGTGAGCCCTCCGTCGCACTGTCCGCGGTGCAGCCGGCCGGTGCGGGGACGTCACAACGTTCCGGTGGCGGGCTGGCTGTTGCTGCGCGGTCGCTGCGCGGACTGTCGGCTGCCGATCAGCATCCGCTATCCACTCGTCGAGTTGGCGACCGCACTGCTGTTCGCCGCGGTTGCCTGGCGGTTCGGCGCGAGCGCTGCGCTACCGGCGTACCTGTGGTTCACGGGTGCGGGGATCGCGCTGGCCCTGATCGACCTCGACGTACGACGACTGCCGAACGCGATCGTGCTCCCGTCGTACCCGGTGCTCGTGGCGCTGCTGGCCTGCGCTGCGGCGTGGGAGCACGACTGGTGGGCGCTCGGGCGGGCGGTCATCGGTGCGGCGGCTCTGCTCGGCTTCTACCTGCTGCTGGTGCTGGCCTACCCGGCTGGGATGGGTTGGGGCGACGTCAAGCTCGCCGGCCTGACCGGCTTCGTGCTGGCCTACCTGTCCTGGCCGGCGTTGCTGATCGGCGCCTTCGCTGCCTTCGTGCTGGGTGCACTGACCGGGATCGCGCTGATCGCCGGGGGCCGGGCCGAACGGAAGAGCGCTCTGCCGTTCGGGCCGTTCATGGTCGCGGGGGTGCTGCTGGCGGTCTTCGCCGCTGCCCCGGTCGCCGACTGGTACCGCCTGGTCTTGCCGAACTGAAGACCCTGCTTTCCAACGCTTGTGACCCGGAAAACAGGTAACCAAGCGTTCAACCAACTGGGTGGAAAGCACCCGCTTGAATCCCGTAACGGAACTCCTGAGTCTCACGATTTCAGTTACAGCAGGTGGCATTCGTCACTCTGTGTTGAGGGGGAATTCACGGGGGCCAGCATGACAAGTTCGATCACCGTCGCCATCGTCGACGGCCACACGCTGACCCGGTACGGCTTGATCGGGCTGGTCGGCGCGGATGCGGAGATCAGTGTCGTCGGCGAATGCGGTCTGGGTTCGGAGGCCGAGGCTGTGATCGCGTCGCATCGTCCGGATGTCGTCGTACTCGAGGCTGTGCTGCCCGATGCGGACGGTCTCCTGCTGGCCCGGGAGTTGCGTGAGCGCCACCCGGCGCTGGGGATCGTGGTGCTCACGTGGGACAACCAGGATGACGTACTGTTCCGGGCCCTCGACAGCGGTGCGTCGGCGTTCGTGGGCAAGACCGCCCCGAACAGCGAACTGCTGGGGGCGATCCGCCACGCCGCTGTGGCCGCGTCGTCCTTCACCGCGACCGGACTCGCGGCGGCCCTGTCGCGTCGCGGCCAGGCCGCCGAGAAGGCCGTCCTGCTGGCACTCAGCCCTCGGGAGCGTGAGGTGCTCGCGCTGCTGGCCGAGGGCCAGTCGGTCCCGGCCATCGCGAGCACGATGTTCGTCAGCCTGTCGACTGCCAAGACCTACGTCTCCCGCCTGTACGACAAGCTGGGCGCCACGAACCGGGCCAACGCGATCATGACCGCCCTCCGCCTCGGCCTGATCACCGCGGAGCTCCCCGCAATCGCCTAGCCGCTCACGGCACGAGGATCAGACGCCCGCGCACCCCTCCCTTACCCAAGCGCTGGTACGCCGCAGCCGCGTCCTGGAGCGGATACGTGCCGGCGACCCTGGTGGAGATGGCCCCGGCCTCGACCAGTTGGACGACCTCCGTCAGTTCCGCGCGGTTCGCGTGAACGAAGATCTGATGCACGGTGATGTCGCGGAGATGCGGCGGCGTCGGACCAGCCTGAACGTGCGCATGCTGACCCCCGTTGCGAACCGCCTCCTGCGCCCCAATGCCAATAACCGCCGCATCCACCAGACCATCAACCCCGGCCGGAACGATCGCCTGCACCGCGGCCGTCAGATCCTCCGCCCGCGACACAAAGTGATCCGCGCCGAGCCGTCGTACCAGCTCCTCGTCCTCAGCGGCAGCACTGGCGATAACTGTCAGCCCGACGTGCTTGGCGATCTCAACGGCATACCCGCCGACCCCACCCGCCGCGCCGGTGACGAGGACCAACTTACCGGGAGTGAGTTGCATGGCCTTCAACGCCTGCAACGCAGTCAGCGCGTTCAAGCCGACCGTGGACGCGGCGATCAGGTCCAGATCCTTCGGCGCGGGTGCGACCGCGTCGGCGTTGAGTACGACGTACTCCGCATGCGTCTTGAGCGGCCGCCCAAGCAGATCAGCCAGCCCGATCACCGGCGTTCCGACAGCCAGATCCACCCCCGGTCCCGCCGCGTCGATCGTCCCGGCAACGTCCCAGCCGAGTCCGAACCGTTCCCGCGCCGCGGTGACGCCCCACTGCACGGCTCCTCCAGAGCTGACCGCGAGATCGACCGGGTTGACCGCGGCCGCGGCGACCTTGATCCGAACCTGACCGTGGCCCGGTTCCGGAATCGGGGTCTCGATCAGCTCGACTGCATCCGGCCCGTCGAGCCGCCGGGCGACCAATGCGCGCATATCGTCTCTCTCCTTGTGGTGCTGAGTTTTTCGTTGGCGAATACCACTTTCGGAGAGTTACTCTCTGCCGGGAAGTACGCACTTCGCAGTGCGTATCGCACGACTAGGAGAGCCATGCCGACCCGCACCGCCGCTCAGCTCCGCGAAGAAGCCGCCCGCAAGTACGACGCGTTCCTGGCGACCTGTCCGGCGCGGCAACTGCTGGACCGCATCAGCGACAAGTGGGTGACCCTCATCCTGTCCGCGCTGGCCGACGGCCCGCTGCGGTACTCGGACCTGTCCCGTCGCATTGCCGGCGTCAGCCAGAAGATGCTCACGCAGACGCTGCGCTCGCTGGAACGCGACGGTCTGCTCAGCCGCTCGGTGACTCCGTCCGTACCGGTCCGCGTCGACTATGAGCTCACCACGCTCGGCGAGACGCTGATGCCGCTCATCGCGTCCATCAAGGGATGGGCCGAGACCCACATGACCGAGGTCAACGCCGCCCGATCCCGGTACGACAACGTGAGCGCCTCCGCATGACCGACCGGCGCGTGGTGGTTCTCGTCGTACCTGGGACTGGCACCTGGGCTCCGCCGGGCCGTGACCCCGAGGCGTGGCGCTTGGCGTTAGCTGAGGACACCTACGAGGTCCTGGCCGCTCTCGACCGGGTCGACGTTGCTGTTGCGGTCGTCGGTGCTGACGAGTCCGCTCTGGAGTCGGTGAGTGTGCTGACCTGGCCCGGCACACCGGTGTACGCCGTCGACGCCGCACGACCGGTGCTCGATGCGGTCGAGCTCGCCGGTCCGGCCGCTGCGGTTGTCGCCGTGAGCCACGACGTACCCGATCTGCCCGGTCTGCTGATCGGCAAGCTCTTCCGATCCCTCAGCACCGCGGACATCGCCGTCACTCCCTCCGAGGACGGCACGCTCGCGGCGATCGGCGTACGTCTGCCAACCGCCGATTGGGTCTCGACGGCCGCTCCGACGTTCGACACCCCTCTGTCCGAGCTCGAGGCGGTGAAGCCCCGTCGGCACGCTGTCGGGATCGGCCCTGGATGGCACCGTCTGCGATCGAGTGCTGACATTGCGCGACTGGATCCGGGCCTCGAGGGCTGGGATGCAACTCGTTCCCTACTTCGTCACGCCTGACCCGTCACCTTCTCGCTCCCGACTCGTTCACCATGCAGCAGGGCTTCTGGGGGAAGCCCAGCCGTCACCCGCTGGCCCCGCCGATGCCGTTCAGGGGCGGTAATCGACCACCAGCAAGTGACGCACCACCACACCGCACCGGGGGATGCGGCCAACACATCGCAACACGGGGAACCGGGGACCAGGCGGCCCAGCCGCGAAGGTCCCCACGTGCGCCACTTGTGAGCACAACCGATGAACGCAGGAAGCAGGGGGATCACGGGGGACGCAGGTCCTACACGGGGGCAGGACCGAACCAGGGCGCCCAACAGCGAGGGATCCCACGGGCAAGCAACGATAACAGGCGCTGTACGAGGAACCTGCACCCAAGCTAGAGCAACGGGAATCGCACGGGTCAGCAGGAGCGGGGCTTCCCCAGGGAATGCAGGCGGGGGACTGCACGGGGGGTGCGCGGCGTCGGGAACTGCACGCACACGGGACCATGGGGATCGCGGGGTGCGACCGACGTACGCGGAAGGCAGGAATTGGGATCGCAAGGGAAAGTGGAGTACGAGGGCTGTGGGGGCAACTCGTTCAGTGTGGGTGGGCTGAGCTAGTTAGTCGGCCCATAGGCAGCCGAGGTGGGCAATGGCTCGCAGAATGACGAGGTGCGTAGCCCGGATGCGTGCGGGTACCTCGGGTGCTCCCGGCTGACGAGCTATCGACGCAGACCAACTGTCGTTCATTGGTCGCGCAGTACGTACGTCAGATTCCGGGCGCGTGACCGGTCGATCGCAGTACTGGGCCTCGGATCGCACCGAGGAACTCGCGGTAGGGCGGGATCGGGTGGGTTAGCCGGGGTGGATGTTGTATTTGGTTAGTTCTTTTTCTACTAGGTGGAGGGAATGCTGGCCGGGGAGGGCGTCGATTTTGGCGTCTATTTTGCGGACTTCGGCCAGGCCGTGTTCGCCGCCGTACAGGTAGGTGAGCATGTGCTTCACCTCGGCCGGCGGCATGATCGTCGAGCCGACGATGCCCCAGCCTTTGGAGAGTGCGAAGCGGGCGATCTTCTGCGCTTTCTTGCTGCGGAGCAGGCGGTCGCGGGCCTGGCTGTTGTAGAACGCTACGTGCCGGGTCTCCTGCTTCGCGATCCGTTTGAGGATCTCGGTCAGGACCGGGTGATCCTCGGACTGGATCAGTCGCGTGTACGCCGAGTGCGCGCACCACTCGTTGATCGCGCCCCACGCCATGTGGGTGGCGATGAAGTCCTCGCCGATGATGTTGGCCAGCAACGACTGCCGAATCGGCGCGAGCCGGTCACGCCAACCGAGCCGGGAACGGACCGCGCGAGTGTGATCGGGACCGGTCGGGATGCCGTGCCGCTCGAGCACCTCGTCGAGGACTTCGCCGTGCCAGTACTCCTCGAGGTTCCACATCGTCAGGAAGACGGTGACCTCGGGATCGGCGTGCGACGGTGTGACGAGCAGATCGCGCAGATAGCAGACAGTGTGCGTCTCCACATCGCTCATATAGCTGAGGCAACGCAGCGCGTCATCGGACAGTGGCTGGGTCTCGAACGTGGACATGTCGAGGTCGTCCCAGCGGATGCGGGTCGAAGTCTGGGCGTAGTGATCGATGTCGAAGCTCACGGACATCCTTCGGCACACTCGGGCGACCGGATGGCCGCGATCCGACGAATGACAACGAGCGTACGACTCGCGTCCGACAGTCCGCCATCAAGTTGCCCAGCAGCGTCCTGCCATTCACGCCACCCGTCGGAGGCGCCCGATTCGCGCTCCCCAGACACTTCGAGAAGTCACCCGGAAGAAACGCTCCCGGCGCTCTGAGCAAGTCGCCGCGTCGCTCTCGCTGCGAGCTCTTCGACCACGTGATCCGCGCTCTCGGGAAGCGCGTCGATCGGGAACCACGCGAGGTCATGAGACTCCTCGCTGACCACGTAGTCAGTACGAGCGGTCACCGTCACGAGGAACTGCACATCCAGGTGGAACGTCCCGGCACACCCGCCGGCGAGGATCTCGTGACGGGACAGTTGCAGCGGTGACGGATCGATCGACAGGTCCGTCAGCCCGGATTCCTCCGTAGCCTCGCGCAGAGCGGCTCCGGCAAGTGTCACGTCGCCGTTCTCGCAGTGTCCGCCGAGTTGCAGCCATCGCCCGACAGTCTTGTGCAGCGTGAGCAGCGCCCGGCTGCCCGTCGCGTCCAACACCAGCGCGCTCGCCGTCAGATGCTCCGGCCGGCAACTGCGCCACATCGCGTCCCGATGCTCTGCCAACCAGCGCAGGTAATGCTCCCGGAGCTCTGCCTGCACACCGTCGGGCGCACTCCACCCGTCCAACGTCATCACTGCATCGTCATGAAGCACCCGGTCAGTCTCCACGACGCCACCCCCCAAACCCATCACTGCTGCAGATCACCAATGCGCCCTGCGCGGACGGCCAGACACAACGCGACCCCGCTGGAGCCTGCCGAGTGGCTTCGTCCCGCGGGGTCGTGCTGTCGTACCAGGTCGGTGCGGACTACTTGGCGGTGCCGGGGTCGTTGCCGTCGTCACCTTCTTGCTTCGGAGTGTCCGACGAGTCGTCATCGGGGAGGAAATCGGTGATGTCGATGTCGGCCAGCTCGCCCGCGTGCTGAGCGAACCCGATCGGGTCGTCCAGGTCGCCGGCACTCGGGAGGAGGTCCGGGTGCGACCAGAGCTCGTCACGGCCGGCGACGCCGCGGGCGTCACGCACAGCGGCCCACAGGTTGGCCGCGTCGCGAAGTCGCCGCGGACGAAGCTGGAGACCGACCAGCGTGGCGAACGTCTGCTCCGCCGGTCCACCGGCCGCCCGACGCCGGCGTACCGTCTCCGAGAGCTGCACCGCAGCCGGCATCCGCTCCTTGGTCGCCTGCCGTACGACGTCGTCCACCCAGCCCTCGACGAGCGCGAGCGCAGTCTCGAGCCGGACGAGCGCGGCCTTCTGCTGCTCGGAGTCCTCCGGCTCGAACAGGCCGCCCGCAAGCGCTTCCTGCATGGCCTCGGGGTTCTGCGGGTCGATGTCCGCCATGGCTCGCTCGATCTTGCCGGTGTCCACCTCGATACCGGCGGCGTAATCCGCCACCGCGGCCAGCAGATGCTGCCGCAGCCACGGGACGCCGGCGTACAGCCGCTGGTGTGCGACCTCGCGGAGCGCCAGGTACAGCCGGACGTCCTCGTCGGTCAGTCCGAGGCCCTCAGCGAACTTGGCGACGTTGTCCGGTAGTAATACAGCCTGGCCGGTCGGTCCGAGCGGCAGTCCGATGTCGGACGAGCTCACGACCTCGCCGGCCAGCTCGCCGAGTGCCTGCCCGACCTGGGCGCCGAAGATCGAGCCGCCCAGCTGACGGAGCATTCCGGCCATCGGTCCGGCGAGCTGCTGTGCTTCGGCGGGAAGGGCGTTACCCATCGCGCCGGCGACGTGCTCGGCGACGGGGTCGACCACGGTCTGCCACACGGGCAGCGTGTTCTCGACCCACTCCGCCCGGCTCCAGGCCGCGGACGTGGTGGATGCTTCGGGCAGCGTCGTTGCCTCGTCCAGCCAGTGCTCGGCCAGCCGGACCGCGTCCGCTACTCGGTCGGTGTCCGTGGGGGTGACCGAGCGGTCTCCGGCGGCGGAAACCGTCTTGCGTGCGATGTCCTTGGCCAGATCCCAGTTCACCGGCCTGCCGTCGCCGGAACCGCTGAGCAGCTGCTGGACCTGCGCGAAGATCGCGTTCAGGTCGGGAGCGCCGCCCGCGCCGGCCGCACCGGAGAACTGCTGGAACATGGCCTCGAACGGAGTTCCCTTGAACGGGTTGTCCGGTTCGTCGCTCATCGGAGTGGGCCTTCCTGTGCGGGTGGGGCGTACTACTCCAACGTACTGGTTCCACCGACCCGTTCCTCCCCCGGCGAACGCATTACTGCTCCTGTTCGCCGCCGGCAGATCGGGCCCCCAGCGTGCCGACGCCTCAGCGGGCCGGAATTGTGGGGCGGAGGCAACAGTCGGCCAGGCTGGACGCGCCGCGGGACCTGCACCGGTGCATGTGCGGAGCGTGCGCAGGAGATGGCTCAGCGCGGTGATTCGACGTACGGCGGAAGGTCTCGGGGGTGCGGTGGTGGGAGTTGGGGGCTGCGTGGGGGAGAATCGGGGGTGTGGGGGATGGTTCGTGGTACGTGTTCGGGGTGGTTCCCAGCGGGAATGAGGAATGGATGAGCGACGCGATCAGGCTGCTGGACATCCGGGAGGACGTCCTGTCCACCGACGAGGTGCTGGCCGCTGTGGCTGATCCGACCGCCGGCGGGACGGCTCTGTTCATCGGCACCGTGCGGAATCACGATCACGAGAAGCCGGTTGACCAGCTCAGCTACGAGGCCCACCCGGACGCCCTGGACCACCTGCGGACAGTGGCGGAGCGTGTCTGTGCCGACGCCGCGGTGACCGCGCTGGCCGCCGTACACCGGACCGGTGACCTGAAGATCGGGGACACCGCCGTGATCGTGGCGGTGGCCGCCGCGCATCGGGATGTCGCCTTCGCCGCTTGCCGGCGGCTGATCGACGACCTCAAGGCGGAGGTCCCGATTTGGAAACACCAGCACTTCACCGACGGTGCCAGCGAGTGGGTCGGCGCTCACTGACACGTACTCTGGGCGCATGAAGGTGGCCGGATGAAGGTTTTGGCGTGGCTGGCGTTCCCGGTGGTCGCCACGCTGCTGGCGATGTGCTGGGCGGCTTGGCGCGGGCGGAGTCGCGGTCCACGCCGGTCCGGTGGCGCCTTCGACTCGGTCGAGGACTTCCGTCGCTTCAACGACGCACTCGCCGCTCCCGGTCCCCGCGCCACCCCGGAACGCCGCCGCCGCGGCCTGAACCGCGCGCACAAGACCGACTCGGACAAGACGGACGTAAGCAAGGCTGACGAGTCCGATCACGTCGGAAACCCCTCTCCTGACGGCCAGGACGCAGCAGGAGAGTCGCGTACGGCGGACCGGCTCGGGCCGGCGGGGACACTTCGGGCCGGTGGGACGTTGGGTTCAGCAAAGCCACACGCCATCAGGAAGCTCGGCACCGCCGAGATGTTCGGTTCCACCGAGATCGCAGGGCAGGGTTCGTGACACGTCGTACCGCAACACTGGTCACTTCGATCATCGTGCTGGTCGTTTCGCTCGGGCTGGTCACCGTCTTCTCGGTGCCGTTCGTCTCGTTCAGCCCGGGGCCGGTCAAGGACACCCTCGGTACGTCGAGCAACAACAAGCCGGTCATCGAGATCACCGGGCACGACACCTTCCCGACCAGCGGCCAACTGGACCTGACCACCGTGTCCGTCACCTCGCCCGGGCGTGAACTCACGCTCCCGCAGGCGATGCGCAACTGGCTCGACCCGCACAACGACCTGTTCCCGCGCGACATCATCTACCCGCCGGACCAGAGCGCCGACCAGGTCGAGGAGCAGAACACCGCCGAGATGACCGGCTCGCAGGACAGCGCGGTCGCGGCCGCCCTGCAGGCGGCACAGGTCCCGTACCACCCCAAGGTCTCGACGGTTGCCAAGGACACCCCGGCCGAGGGCAAGCTGAAGCCGGGCGACGTCGTCCTGGCTGTCGACGGCGTCGCGATGTCGCAGGTCCCGCAGGTCGGCGAGTACGTCCGCAAGCACAAGGTCGGCGAGAACGTTGCGTTCCTCGTCCGGCGCGGCGGGGCCGAGCAGACCATTCAGGTGAAGACCGCCGCCACACCTGGCGACGAGACCCGGCCGATGGTCGGCATCACCATCGGGGTCGACTCCCCGGTCAAGGTGACGGTCAACCTCGGCCAGGACATCGGCGGTCCGAGCGCCGGCACGGCGTTCGCGCTGGCCATCTACGACAAACTGACACCGGGTCCGCTGCTGGACGGTAAGCACATCGCAGGCACCGGCACGATCGACGCGCTCGGCCAGGTCGGCCCGATCGGCGGCATCCAGCAGAAGATCGCCGGTGCCAAGAACGACGGTGCCACCATCTTCTTGGTGCCCGCCGACAACTGCGAGGCGGCAATGCACGCCGGCGTGAAGGGCATCCGACTGGTGAAGATCACCACACTGACCGAGGCGATCGCCGCCATCAAGGCAGCGGTCAGCGGGCAGGGGGAGGTCCCGGCGTGCGCATCGTGAGCCACCTGGACGTACCGGCCGGCCGAAAGGGAGAGCTGACGGCATGGATTCCGTAGGCGCTCTGCCTCCCGACGCGCTCAGTCGCGCGGTGATCGAGATCGAGAAGCACGTGAGCAGCGCGGGCTGGGACCAGCCCGCGCAGCTGTTCGCGCTGGTCCCCACCGACGAACTACTGCGCGCCGAACCACAGTTGGCCGCGGAGCTCGGTACCGACGACGCCTCCCAGCCGCTGACCCCGGTCGCCCAGGGAGAGCTGCCCGGCAGTCTCGAGGACGAGCACCTGGCCGATGCGCTAGGCCGGATCGAGTGGCCCGAAGGGGTCAGCGGCTGCGCGCTCGCGATCGAACGGATCGTCCTGCCGGCCACGGCCGAAGCCGGCCTGTCCAGCGCCGACTCGGACGCTGAGGTCGCGCGGATGGCCGGTAGCGACCCCCGCCGCCACGAGGTGCGGATGGTCGCGGCGGTCCTGCGCGAGGGCAGCCGCTTCGGTGCGGTCCGGCTCCGCTCCCACGACGAGGACAGCGCCGTACTGACCGGCGCGGACTTGGTCCCCACGCTGTGCGAAGTACTGTCATTGACATTCGAGCCTTCGGTCGGCAGCCGGCCTGGCCGAGGTCCTGGGGTCGATGGCATGAATGACAACGAGGAGAACCGACCATGAGCGACGGCGTCTACGACATGCCGGAGGAGCCGCGGCGGCCGCGGCGAACAGGTGGTGGTCGGCCCCGGGCCCTGCTGCCGACGATCGCGACACTGATCGTGCTGCTGATCCTCTTCAGCGTCTTCACCGACATCTGGACTCAGCGGTTGTGGTACCGCTCGGTGGACCTCGGTTCCGTGTTCGGCACGGTGCTCGGGACCCGGGTACTGCTCTTCTTCGTGGTCGGTCTGCTGATGGCGGCCGCCGTCGTCGCGAACATCGTCATCGCCTTCCGCACCCGGCCGCGGGTTGCGCTCGCGCCGGCGCCCAGCCCGGGCTTCGAGCGGTACGGCGATCTGCTCCAGCAGCGCGGCAAGATCGCCATCGGTGTGGTCGCCACCCTGATGCTGGTCTTCGGCGGCTCGGCTGCATCGGGCGAGTGGAAGGTCTTCCTCGCCTGGC
This sequence comes from Kribbella pittospori, assembly GCF_004331465.1. Lineage (GTDB taxonomy): Bacteria > Actinomycetota > Actinomycetes > Propionibacteriales > Kribbellaceae > Kribbella > Kribbella pittospori. The sequence goes on along the minus strand of NZ_SJKB01000006.1, from coordinate 229,199 downwards.
GGAACCGGACCCCGTTCGGCGTCACCGACAAGCACTTCAACAAGGACATCGCGTTCTTCGTCTTCGACTACCCGTGGCTGCGCGTCCTGCTCGGCTTCGGCTACTCGATCGTGCTGCTGTCGCTCGTCGCGGCGATCATCACGCACTATCTGTACGGCGGATTCCGGCCGTCCGCGAAGGGACAGAAGGCTTCCGGGGCCGCGCAGGTGCAGTTCTCGGTACTGCTGGGTCTGCTCGTCCTGCTGAAGGCCTTCAGCTACTGGCTGGACCGTTTCGGCCTGACGACGTCGGACGCCAAGCTGTTCACAGGGATCTCCTATACGGGTGACCACGCGGTCCTGCCCAGCAAGGAGATCCTGGCGGTCATCGCCGTCCTGTGTGCCGGTCTGTTCTTCGCCAACGTAGTGCGTCGGACCTGGCTGCTGCCTGGTGTCGGCACCGTCGTACTGATCCTGTCGGCGATCCTGCTCGGCGCGTTGTGGCCGGCAGCGTTGCAGCAGTTGCGAGTACGCCCGAGTGAGCCGGTGCGTGAGGCGCCGTACATCACCAAGAACATCGAGTCGACGCGCCAGGCCTACGGCCTCGAGGGCGCCGAGGTGATCAACTACCAGGCCAAGCAGACCGCGACCCCGTCGGAGCTGACGCAGGACGCCGAGGTGCTTCCCGGTATCCGGCTGATCGACCCGAGCGTGGTCGGCCCGACCTTCGAGCAGTTGCAGCAGGTGCGTGGCTTCTACTCGTTCCCGACCGACCTCGACGTCGACCGGTACAAGATCGGGGACAAGGTCAGCGACACCGTCATCGCGGTTCGCGAGGTGCAGGTCGACCGGCTCCCGGCCGGCCAGCGCAACTGGAACAACGACCACACCGTCTACACCCACGGCTACGGCGTGGTCGCCGCCAACGGCAACCAGCGCGCCCAGGACGGTACGCCGGTGTGGTCGGAGAAGGACCTGCCGCCGACCGGTCAGCTCGGCGACTACGAGCCCCGGATCTACTTCGGTGAGCAGTCCCCGGACTACTCGATCGTCGGAGGCCCACAGGGTGGCTCGCCGGTCGAGCTCGACACTCCGGAAGGCAAGAGCGGCGGCGACCCGACGCTGAACACCTACCAGGGCAAGGGCGGCGTCGAGGTCGGGAACTTCTTCAACCGATTGCTGTACGCAACCAAGTTCCGGGACGCGAACATCCTGCTGTCCAGCCGGGTGAACCCCGACTCGAAGATTCTCTACGACCGCAACCCGCGCGAGCGGGTGGAGAAGGCCGCGCCCTGGCTGACACCGGACGGCGACCCGTACCCGGCCATCGTCGACAACCAGGTGGTCTGGATCGTCGACGGCTACACGACCTCGGCGAACTACCCGTACGCGGAGAAGGTCGCGCTGGACGACAGCACCCGGGACACCACGACAGGTCGCGGCACCATCGCGCAGCAGCCGAGCGAGGAGATCAACTACATCCGCAACTCGGTCAAGGCGGTCGTCAACGCGTACGACGGCTCGGTCGAGCTGTACGCCTGGGACGAGAACGACCCGGTGCTGAAGACGTGGATGAAGGCCTTCCCGAACACGGTCAAGCCGCGCTCCGACATCTCGCCGTCGCTGATGTCCCACCTCCGCTACCCGGAGGACATGTTCAAGGTCCAGCGCGACCTGCTGGCCAAGTACCACGTGACGGACTCCGGCACCTGGTACCAGAACAGCGACCTGTGGCGCGTCCCGGCCGACCCGACCGCGGTGTCGTCCGGCAGTGACTCGTCGGTGCAAAGCAACCAGCCTCCGTTCTATCTCTCGCTGCGGATGCCCGGTCAGACCGAGCCCAAGTTCTCCCTGACGTCGGTGTACGTGCCGAACGCGGAACGGGAGAACCTGACCGCATTCATGGCTGTCGATTCGGAAGCGACCTCACCGGACTACGGCAAGTTCCGAATACTCCGATTGCCCGGCAACGTGCAGATCCCCGGTCCAGGACAGGTCTTCAACAAGTTCCAGACCGACGAAGGGATCAGACAGGCGCTACTCCCGATCAACCAACCGAGCAGTGGCGCGAGAGCGCAGTTCGGCAACCTGCTGACGCTTCCACTCGGTGGTGGTCTGCTCTACGTCCAGCCGGTCTACTCGGTCCGGACGAGTGGAGCAGGTAGCTATCCGGTGCTCCGGTACGTGCTGGTCTCCTTCGGTGATCGGGTCGCCTACGGCGGGACGCTGCAGGAGGCGCTGACCAAGGTCTTCAACACCAGCGTCGATACCGGTGAAGAGCCGCCAGGCTCGAAGCCGCCACCAGCGTCGACGCAGAACCAGACGGTCAAGCAAGCGCTCGCCGACGCGCAGGCCGCGTACACGGCCGCACAGGCTGCTCTGACGAAGGGTGATCTGGCCGGTTACCAGGCTCAGGTCAACAAGATGAAGCAGGCGATCGACAAGGCCGTAGCGGCCGGTGCAGTAGTCACACCGCCCACTCCCACGCCGAGTGGGACACCGTCGACACCGACTCCATCGAGTCCACCGACGTCACCGACCGGCTGATCCACAGGGCTGCTACCGGGGCGGCGACACCGACAACCGTCGGGTCGCCGCCCCGGTTCGTTGCCCGAGGCCACTGACTCAGGTCGTGGTCTCCGGGTGGAAGCCGGTGGCAGTGCTGAGCAGGTCGTCCTCGGTGAACCGGTCGTTGTCGATCGACACCTCGGCCGCGACACCCGGCGAGACGAAGTAGAACACCTCGTCCCCAGCGGCCAGACCGTCGTACTCGCCGACCTTGATCGCGCGGAGCTCCCAGCTGTTCGGATCCTTCTCCTCGTACTCGATCAGGAAGGTCTTCAGGGCCTCGAGGTCGGTGAGCTTCTCACCGCGTAGCGTCTTTGCGGTCAGGTCGACCCGGTACGCACCCTCGGGATCCGGGCCGGTCTCCCAGACCCGGCTGTGGAACCGCACGTCCTCCCACTCGTACTCGAAATCGCTCGGCGTCCCGAGACCGTCGGGGAGGTTCTCGATCACGAAGCCGTCCAAGATGTCCGCCCTCTGCTCGGTCGATGGGGGAGTCACGCAATACCCCGGGCGCGGTTCGAAGCTGCTCGCCGTGGCCGTGGTGGTCCAGGCGCCGAATGAGGCCAGAATGACGGCGCTCCCGATCACGATACGACGGGTCGACGGCACGAATCGGGAACGACGGGACGAACACGACATGACTACCTCCTGGACCTCGACGCCTCGCTTGCTGCAAGGCGTTCCTGCCCAAGAAGATGCAGCGATCGCGGCCCTTCCCGACGCGCGATTTCGAACCTGTGGACAACGGGCGGTCAGTACCCGATCAGCCGGTGCAGCCGGTGGAACGTCTGCTCGAACCCGAGCTTCGGCCAGGCCCGTGACGACAGCAGGTTCGTGACCCGCCAGTCGGTCACCACCGACGTGTACCCGGTGTCAGCCGACCACTGCAGGACGGCCTCACCGAGCGCACGGCCGGCTCCGCGACCGCGGGCCTCAGGCAGTACGGCGGCGAACCCCAGGAAGCCGGCGTTGTCCGGCCGCGCCAACCCGCTGTGCGAGCTCGACTTGTCCAGGGCACATCCGATCGACGAGCCGATCACGCGCCCGTCGTACTCGGCCACGAAGGTCGCATAGTCGGGGTCGTCGATCGACTCCTCCCAATCGTCCAGCGCCTCCTGCATCGTGGGCATCTCCCCGGCGGAGAACACGGGCGAGAGTCCCTGGTGCTGCGGCAGCACCAGGTCCAGCTGTGCGAGTACGGCGATGTCGTCACGAACAGCACGTCGTACGGTGAGGCCCGGGTACTCCGGTGGCGGAGTCGTCGGCGCCGGACGGATCGCATGCACGTGCTGAGAGCCGAACGCCAGCCGGAACCATGCATCGAGCAGCTCCGGATCGTCCGGGACCAGTGCATACTGCGCGATCCGGCCGTCGTCCACCCACTTCGTGGCAGCGGCGGCGTACAGGTCGCGGATGTGTTCGGGCTCACGTACGGCGTGGCCGGCGGCCTCGACCCAGATGTTCGGGCCCCACATGGTGGACTGCTTGGGTGCACCCAGCAGATAGCCGGTCAGCTCGCCGTCGTCGAGGATGACGGCGCCGGACGCGCTCTCGCTCTCCCACAGCGCAGTCACCTCGACCAACGCCAGCCGCTCGCTCTCGTAGTCTGCAGGCAGCAGAGGGTGACGCTTGCGATGCTCTTTGTGCCGCTCCGCGAGCAGTCCGGCGGCCGCAGGCAGGTCCGCCTCCCGGAACGGGCGGATGACGTGTCGGGACATACCCGGACGGTACGCCGCACCACCCGCCCCTGACACGGATTTTCGGCCGCGAGGAGCCACACTGGGAGCCGATTTGGTTGCTCAGCCCCGATCCCCTAAACTAAAGACACAACGACGCGGGGTGGAGCAGCTCGGTAGCTCGCTGGGCTCATAACCCAGAGGTCGCAGGTTCAAATCCTGCCCCCGCTACGGAAGAAGGCCCGGACCATCAGGTCCGGGCCTTCGTTTTGTTTGGCATCCCGGTGGTTGCTGCGAGCACCCACCGGCCGTCGTACCGATCCCGAGGCACCAAGATCGTTCGAAGGACCCGGGAAGGGTGTCGGATGGGGGTGGTTGTGTTCGTAGTAGGGGTAGACCACCGAACCACGTTGTCTTGACACCACAGGAGGATCTTCAGATGCGCTATCTGGTTTCCGTGATCGATGACAAGAGCAATCCGGGCAGCACGGACCGGCGGCCGGCCATCAGCGTGTTCAACGAGCGGCTGATCGCCGAGGGCTACTGGGTCTTCGCGGGCGGACTGGCGGACACCGACGAGGCCACGGTCATCGACAACCGGGGCGAGCAGGCGGTGTTCAGCGACGGGCCTTTCATCGAGTCGAAGGAGTACCTCGCCGGCATCTGGGTGTGGGAGGCCCCCGATCTGGATGTGGTGCTCAAGCTCGCCGCCGAGGCGTCGAAGGTCTGCGACCGGAAGATCGAGGTACGTCCGTTCCAGTAAGTGACGGGCACAAATTATCTGGGCGATGTCGGATCCCGTCAGGGGCGTTCGTAGTGGTGGTGAGAGGCCGCCCAGGAGGGGCGCCGCTGGGTAGGGAAGGACGTTCCTCATGACTGTCTTGACGGAGCCGCGCACAGTCGTCACACAGCGGTCCAGTCGCCGGGTGTGGGCCATCCTGGGGCTGGTTTTGCTTGCCGACGCCCTTGATGTCATCGATGCGACCGTCACGAACATCGCGGCTCCCACCATCGCCGACGAGCTCCACGGCGGGGTGAGTCTGATCAAGTGGGTGGGACCGGCGTACATGCTCGCCATGGGTGTCCTACTGCTGGTCGGCGGACGGCTGGGTGACAAGTTCGGCCAACGCAGGCTCTTCCTGATCGGCATGGGTGGGTTCACCCTGGCCTCGGCGGTCGCCGGGTTCTCACCGGACCCGACCCTGCTCATCGCCGCCCGGATCGCGCAGGGAGCGTTCGGGGCTCTCCTCATCCCGCAAGGCATGGCGATCATGACGAAGGCGTTCAGCCGCGACATGCTCGCCAAGGCGTTCGGGCTGTTCGGCCCGGTGCTCGGCCTGTCCAGTGTCGCCGGCCCGGTCCTGGCCGGATTCATCATCAGCGCCGACCTGTTCGGTCTGTCCTGGCGCCCGATCTTCCTCATCAACCTCGTCCTCGGCAGCATCGGGCTGGTCATGGCCGCCAAGATCCTGCCGCGAGACGACGGCGACCGCTCCACCGTTGTCGACGGTTGGGGCTCCGGCCTCCTCGCGGTCGCCATGATCGGGCTGCTGTACGGCCTGATCGAGGGCTCGACCAACGGCTGGAGCGCCGTCCCCGTCACCTCGATCACCGTCGGCGTCCTGTTCTTCGCCGCCTTCGCCTACCGCCAACGCACCGCGGCCCACCCGCTGATCATGCCCTCGCTGCTGAAGAACCGGGGTTTCACTTCCGCGATGCTCGTGGGCCTGGCCGTCTTCGCCGCCGGCACCGGACTGATCTTCGTACTGTCGCTGTTCCTGCAGGAGGGCCTGCATGCCAGCCCGCGGGAGGCCGCGCTCGGCCTGGTGCCGCTCACCGTGGGGCTCATCGCCGCCGCGTTCGCCGCCATGGGTGGCCTGGTCACCAAGTTCGGCCGCAGGCTTGTCGTCATCGGCCTCGCCGTTGCCCTGGTTGGTTGCGGCTGGGTCCTCGTCCTCGTCGAGCACTTCGGCACGAACCTCAGCATCTCGGCGCTGGCGCCGGCGTTCATCGTCGTCGGCATCGGCACCGGACTCAGCTTCACCACGATCCCCACCGTTGCTCTCGGCGACGCGACGCCTGACGAAGCCGGCAGCGCCAGCGGCTCGCTCAGCTCGATCCAGCAACTCGCGTCAGCGATCGGCTCGGCCGCGGTCACGTCGGTCTTCTTCCACGCCGCAACGTCCGGGCTGGCCCACGCGATGAAGGTCACGCTGATCGTCGTTCTGGCCATTACGGCGCTCAGCCTCCCGATCGTCGCCCTGATGCCCCGCAAGGCACCATCAGAACCCCAGCAGTAAGCGAACCGAAGAAGGCCCGGACCATGAGGTCCGGGCCTTCTTGTGCCTGATAGTCAGCTAAGAACCTGCGCACGGGGACACTTCGACGTGGTCGGCGGCGTTGATACTGGTGAGATGGCCGGTGCGGCCCTCACGGAGGAGATTGGTCATGAGCATCATCGGAGCCCTGGTCGGGTACGCCTTGACGGCGTTCATTCTGCTGTTGATCGTGCGGATGGTGCTGGACTGGACGGGTTTGCTGGCGAGCGGCGGTCAGCGGGCCGGCCGGGTGCGTTCGGTGACTCACGCCTGGACGGAGCCGGTGATCGCGCCGGTACGGCGGAGGCTGCCGCCGCTGCGGGCCGGCGGGCTGGCGATCGACCTCGCGTTCACCGTGGTGTTCGTCGCGGCGCTGATCCTGCGCTCGATCGCCTTCAGCCTGTAGGCGCTACCGGACCGGGATGTGTCGGATAGTAGAAGCATACTCTTGCATAGGAAATGTTCTGCGGTTACCGTCTGAGGATGACCGCGAAGCTGACGAATGACGCGCATCGCCACCTGGGCATCATGCCTGCGTTCCCGTTCTACGGCGGGCCGCCGGCCAATCCGGACATTCTGGCCCGGGCCACGGTTGCCGAGCTGATCGAGGATCTCGACCGGGAGGGTGCCGAGCGCGCGCTCGTGCTGCCCAACTACGGGGTGCCGGACGCCTCGGTGTCCTTCGGTTTCAACCCGCTGGTGATCGAGGCGGCGGCCAAGGACGATCGGATCCGCTGCGGGTTGTGGGTCTCGCCGCGGCGGCAGGACGCCGAGCTCACCACCGCGGCGCTCGCTCTGGCCGGGGAGCCGGGCGTGGTCGCGTTGAAGACCAGCTTCCTGCTAGGCGGGGCTGTCGAGGATCCGGAGTGCGCTCCTCAGCTCGAGCAGATCTTCAGCACCGCACGCGAGCGCGGCCTCGTCGTACACGTTCACACCTCGCCCGGTGCGGCGTCCGACATCGACCAGATCGGCAAGCTGGTCGACCGCTACGGAGACGACGTCAAGATCCATCTCGTGCACTTCGGCGGTGGCATGAGCGGCCACATCAAGCTGATCAACGAGCGGTTCTTCAAGTGGATCGAGGCCGGCAAGCAGGTCTACACCGACACCAGTTGGGCGATCGGCTTCGCGCCGCGCTGGCTGGTCCGCGAGATCGAGCGGCGCGGGATCGGCCAGGACCGGGTGCTGTTCGCCAGCGACGAGCCGTGGGGCGACTACGTCGGCGAGGTCGCCCGTATGCGCGAGGCTGCCGGCGACGGTGAGCTGGCCGACCTTGTCATGCGCGACAACTTCAACACCCTCTACGGCTGAGCTTGCGCCAGCAGCAGGGCTTGGCCGAGGTTGTACTCGATGATCCGCTGCATGAAGGCGCGGTTGGGGTAGTCCCCGTCGAGCAGGCGTAGCGGCCCCGCGGTCAGCGAGATGTGCTCGGCCAGCGTGTAGAGCGCGAGGCGGTCCTCGTCCAGGTCGGGGACCGCCACCTGCGGGTAGTCGTCGCCGAGAATGTTGCGCATGAACGCGTGCTCCCACTCGACGTCGAAGTACATCATCTCCTCGACGTCGATCAGGACGGGTACGCCGTCGCGGTCCACCATCACGTGGCCCAGTCCCAGCTCACCGTGTACGACGGAGTACTCGGTCCGCGGCTGCACCGCCGCGGCGAGCTCCCGGAGCCTTTCCTCCAGACGGTCGCGGGCCTTGGCCACCCTCGGATCACGCTCGGCCGCCTGTCCGACGCAGCGCAGGGCGAACTCGAGGACGACTCCCTCGCACGACGAGCCGCGCGGCGTTCCGCCCCGGTCGATGTGCGCGATCTTGCCGTACGTCGGTGCGCGGTAGACCCGCATCGTCTCCAGGGCTTCGCGGAGTCGGTCCATGGTCGACTCCACAGCACGAGGGTCCTTGACGAACCGTTCCTCCAGGTCGTCGCCGGGGAAGTCCTCGACGATGGCGATGTCGGCCGGGTAGTGGGTGCGGTCGCGGTCGGTCAGATAGACGATCGGGACGCGGAGACCCAGCGCGTCCAGTCGCGCGTGCACTGTCTCGTACAGGTCGAGCCCGCGTCCGGGGGAGAAGGGATTGGCGAGGTCGCCGTCCCAGTCGGTCGCCGGCCAGTAGTTCTCGGCCTCGTTCCACAGATAGGCGATCGCTGTCGTCGCGTCGTCCATCGTCAGCCGGTACACGCCCTTCGTCGTGCCGCCGGTGAGCCGCTCGACCACCTCCAGCCGACGCCCACCACCGAGCGCAGCCCGCGCCGCCCCGGCCAATTGATCCCGTGTCACGTGTCTCGGTGCCATGCGTCCGCCTTCCGCCTCGCCAACTGGTGCACGGTAGGTGAGTCCGGCCCACTCGGCGAACGATTTCCCGCGATGCCGGGCTTGCTTGACCTCAAGTCTGGTTCAGCTTGCAGGATCGTTGGATGAGGATCGAGGGTGCGGTTCCGAGTCAGGCCGATGTCGACGCGATCGTGGCGCTGGTGGCCAAGGTGCAGGAGGTGCAGGGCAACGAGGACGTCGACGGTTTCATTTCGTTGTTCCGCAAAGATGCGGTGTGGGTGACGGGGCACGGGAAGCGGCTCTACGGGCGCGACACGATCGAGGCGTTCACCCGGGAGGTGCTCCCCGGCGCGATGAAGGACTCGTCCGCGACGTACGAGCCCGACCATCTACTGTTCGTGCGGCCGGACATCGCCGTCGTGAACGTGAATCAGACCTACGTCGAGCGTGGCGGTACGACGGGTTCGTACGGGAGCCCGGTGTACTTCCTGGCCAGGGACGGCAGCGATTGGGAGATCGCCGCCGCCCAGAACACCGTCGTCGTCGAGGCGGACTGACTATTTGACGGCGAGTTCGCCGAGCTCTGACCAGTCGTTCTGCGGGAGCTTGAAGTTCACGATCCGCGGGGTCTCGACCAGGTGCGGCGGGAGGTGCTGCTGGGCAGCCTTGAAGTGGTCGGAGGTGACGTGTGCGGTGGCGCCGTCGTCGTCGGCGAAGGCTTCGACCAGGACGTACTCGTTCGCGTCGTCCAGTGAGCGGGACCAGTCGAACCAGAGGCAGCCCGGCTCGGCGCGCGTCGCGGCGGTGAAGTCGGCGGTGATCGAGGGCCAGTTCTCGGCGTGCTCCGGCTTCACCCGGAACTTGGCGGTGATGAAGATCATCAGGTAATCCTCCGCAGGGTCGAATGGGTCCGGGTCGATGCTATCGGTGACCGCACCGGTCCGATCGTCGCAATCTGAGATCGCCGAAGAGTCGCAAGCCTCAAGCAACAAACGCCGTCAGAAACCTAGTTGCTGCCGCAGGGACTCCAACGTGTGTGACGTCTCCAGCGTGCGTTCCGCGTCCGCCGCGGCCACCGCCTGCGCCAGGGCGTCCGCGGTCACGATCGTCGTCAGCATCTCCGCGGTGATCCCGGTGACCGTGTTCGGCACGTGGATCGCCACCGTCACGTCGTTCGCCAGCCGCTCGGCCACGTGCTCCTCGCTGAGCAGGATGATGCCGGCGCCGACCGCCCGGGCCCGGTCGATCACGACCTCGCCGTCGACGATGAGCCGGCCCGGCGCGATCACGATCACCACGTCCTCGGACCCGATGCCGAGCAGATCGTCGGCGAGCTGGAACCCGGCTGTCCGGATGCACCGGCTGCGCAGACCGAACCGCCGCAGCTTCAGCATCAGGTACTCCGCCGCCACGTAGTTCGCGCCGAACCCGTAGATCACCAACTCGCGCGCGTCCAGCATCAGCCGGACCGCTTCCTGGTACTTGTCCATCGCCATGTGCTGGTTCAGGAACTCGATCCGCTCGAGCGACTCGGTGACGACCCGGTCCCACACGTGCTTGGGGTCGCCGCCGGTGGCCTCCATCCGGTCCCGCAGGCGTTCCTCTCGCCGAGTCGTCGATCGGAACGGCGTGGCCACCTGATCCTTGAGTTCGGCCAGGCCGGCGTACCCGAGGGACTGCAGGGTGCGGATCACCGTGGCGTTGCTGGTCTTGCTCGCCTGGCCGAGCTCCTGCGCGGACAAGTAGAGCAGCCGTTCCGGCGAGATCTCCGACAGCGACCGGCAGACCGCGCGGGACGCCGGCGTGAACTCGTCCCAGTGGTCCCGGATCCGGCGGCGCAGCTCGGCCAGCGCCGGATTCCGTGTAACCCCTGTTACCTCATCGGCCATCTGTGTATTATCCGATCCCGTAGCGACTGTAACGAATCATCCAAGACTCTAAGTTCTGTAACACATCGTAGACTCACCGAAGGAAGTCCATGGCGAACACCTCGACCGTCTACCAGCGTGGCAAGACCCCGATCTTCGCGTCCCAGGTGGACCCGCGGCTGCACTACTGCCTGTACGTGCCGAAGCGGCTGACCAACGACGACCGCGCACCGCTGGTGGTGGTCCAGCACGGTACCGCCCGGTCCGCGGCGACGTACCGCAACCTGCTCGAGGACTTCGCCGAAGAGCAGGGCGTCGTGGTGCTGACACCGATCTTCCCGGCCGGTCTGGTCGACCCGGACGACCTGCACAACTTCAAGTTCATCGAGTACCAGGGGATCCGGTTCGACCGGATGCTGCTGGCGATCGTGGACGAGGTGACGGACCGGTTCCCGGTGGCGGCCGAGCAGTTCTACCTGCACGGCTTCTCCGGTGGCGGGCAGTTCACGCACCGGTTCCTCTACCTGCACCCGGAGCGCCTGGCCGCCGCGTCGATCGGTGCGCCCGGCCGGATCACGCAGCTGGACGACACGCTGCCGTGGTGGCTCGGGACGAAGGGGTTCGAGGAGAAGTTCGGCCAGCCGATCGACTTCGACGCGCTCCGCCGGGTGCCGATCCAGCTTGTCGTCGGCTCCGAGGACGTGGAGAGCTGGGAGATCATGAACCCAGGGGAGTCCAACTGGATGGACGGCGCCGAACTGACCGGCACCACCCGGATCGAGCGCCTGCGCACCCTGGAGCGGAACTATCGCTCGCACGGCCTCGACATCACCTTCGACATGGTCGAGGGCGCAGCCCACTCCGGCCGCAAGATCCTGCCCACCGTCGAACGCTTCTTCGCGGGTCAGCTGAAGACCCGGCTCAGGAGCCGGTGAGTCCGAGGTAGGCGAGGACGGCCATCACGCGGCGGTTGCTGGTGTCGTCGTCGGCGAGGCCCAGCTTGCCGAACAGCGAGGTCGTGTACTTGCTGACGGCGCTCTCGCTGATGAACAGGCGTTGACAGATCGCCTGGTTGGACGAGCCCTCAGCCATCAGACCGAGCACGGACAGCTCGCGCTCCGTGAGCCGGTCGAGGCGCTTGCTCGACGTACCGCTGGACAGCAGCTTGGCGACGACGGCCGGATCCAGGGCCGTCCCTCCGGCCGCGACCCGTTCGAGGGCGTCGATGAACTGATCGGCCTCGAACACGCTCTCCTTGAGCAGGTACCCGACACCGCTGGCGCCGTCGGTCAGGAGCTCACGCGCATAGAGCTGCTCGACATGCTGCGACAGGATCAGGACCGGCAGCCCTGCGACCTCGCGGCGGGCGGCCAGTGCGGCCTTCAGGCCCTCGTCCGTCTGCGTTGGTGGCATCCGTACGTCGATGACGGAGACGTCCGGCTTCCACTTCCGCAGACCATCGAGGGTCTCGGGTCCGGTGGTCGCGGTCGCCACCACCTCGTGCCCGTAGGCCTCGAGCAGACGGACCATCCCGTCCCGCAGCAGGTAGAGGTCTTCGGCTACAAGGATTCGCATGGCACCGTCATCCTCGCACGAGTCGGGCCGCCGTCCGGGCTGGTCAGCTCCAGGGTGCCGTCGAACGCCGCGAGCCGCCGGCGCAGTCCTGCCAGGCCGCCCGCATCCTCGATCCGGGCACCGCCGCGGCCGTCGTCCTCGATCAGTACGACGATGCCGGTCCCGTCATGGGAGATAGCGATCTCCGCGTGATCCGCCTGCGCGTGCTTGACCGCGTTGGTCAGTAGCTCGGCGATCCCGAAGTACAGAGCGGACTCGATCGGCGGATCCAGCCGCAGTTCGCCGCCTGCGCTGACGGTCGTTTCCAGCGGGGTGTCCATCGCCAGGGCGCGTACGGCATCGACCAGTCCGCGCTCGTTCAGCACCGGTGGGTTGATGCCGCGGACCAGTTCGCGGAGCTCGGACAGCGATGTGGCTGCGCCGACCCGGGCGTCCTTCAGCAGAGCCTTCGCCGCACGCGGGTCGGTCTCCATCAGCTTCTCCGCGGTCGCCAGCGACAGCCCGAGCGATACCAGGCGTGCCTGCGCTCCGTCATGCAGGTCCCGCTCGATCCGGCGGATCTCCGCGGCCTGGGCAACCGTCGCGTCGGCGCGCTGCACGGTCAGTTCGTCGACCCGGTTCGCCAGAGCCATCGACGGCGTCGGGCGCAGGAAGCGTACGGCGATCGGCTCGAACGGGCGCCAGGCGTACGGCGAACTGGCGACCGCCACGACCAGTCCGGCCACTCCGAGCACTGGCATCGACTGGGCGAACCCGATGACAGCTGCCACGATCCCAGCGGGCGGAACCGCCGCAGCCAGGGCGGCGGTGACCGCGAGGATCGCCAAGCACCTCAGATCACGCCAGTTCGCCGGATCGGTCCACCGCACACGCATCCGCAGGTCCTTCTCGGCATCCCGCCGCGTCTTCTCGTACGAGTGCCCGTTCCACCAGAAGCCGGTGGACAGCTGCGTCACCGCTCCCAGCTCTCGGTATCCGCCCGGGATCACCGTGCCCGTCCACCGGGCCAGCAACGACCGGACCATCCCGGCGACCGGCCGGATCAGCAGGAGAGTGCCTAGGCTCGCCCAGATGAACGGCACGATCCACGTCCAGGGGCTCCGCCACCAGATCGCCACCGCCACCCCGGCAGCCCAGACGGCAGGCACCAGCATGGTGATGACCAGGACGATGCACGACCGGACGAACCCTACGCAGGCACTCGCAACCCACGACATCTGAATCCTCTTTCTCACTACGGCTTGGTCCTGCCACTGTGCACCACCGCAACCGTGGAATCGGCCCGATCCGAGTGGAAGTAGGGCTAGCCCCACCCAACCGTGCGGCCAGCTACATGCCTGGCCATGCGTGAGAACAGACGTCGGCCGCTGCTGTCCGGGGACAGCAGCGGCCGACGGTGTTTGTGGAGCGACCTGAGCGGGAGTCAGGCGGCTTGCGGCACGCGGGTGCGGTTCTTCGAGGCCCACACGGCCCGGCGGAGTTTGGCCTTGTCCGGGTAGCCGGCCTCGCGGCCGATCACGTACACGTCGTGGCTTCGCATGTTGACCATGCCGGCGACGTACCAGACCGGGTTCCCCTCGGCCAGCATGGTGACGATCATGGTGCGGACGGTGCTGTCGGTGGTGGTGGCGGTGGTGTTCATTCTGACCCTCTCCTTTTGGTCGCTCTCACTGATACGTCGGAGAAGAGGGCCTGGATTCGACACACCTCGACAAACTTTTCTGCCGGTATTTTTGGGCCGGTGACGATCACTCCGAGCGATCCGTACGCCGCCTACTCCGCCCTCCGCCGATCCGGACCCGTCCACCGCATCGCCGGCCCCGACGGCAGCCCTTCCTGGCTCGTCACCCGGTACGACGACGTCCGCCGGGCCCTCGCGGATCCGCGACTGTCCGTCGACAAGCGCAACGCCGTCCCCGGCAACTACCGCGGTCTCAACCTGCCGCCCGCCCTCGACGCCAACCTGCTCAACCTGGACCCGCCGGACCACACCCGGATCCGCTCGCTCGTCACCCGCGCCTTCACTCCCGGCCGGATCGAGTCGCTTGCCGCGGCCATCCGCCGTACTGCGGACGAACTTCTGACTCCCGTCGTACGGCGCGGACGGGCTGACCTGGTCGCGGAGTACGCCGCGCCGCTGCCGATCACGGTGATCTGCGATCTGCTCGGCGTACCGGAGGAGGCACGGACCGACTTCCGCGCGTGGACGGACACGATGCTCGCGCCGCCGGGGCCGGACGAGGCGCGGGCTGCGATCGGGGCGATGCTGCGGTTCTTCGCCGGGCTGATCGAGGGCAAGCGGTCGCTCCCCGGTGATGACTTGGTCAGTGACCTGATCGCGGCGCGGGACGACGACGATCGACTCAGCGACGACGAACTGACGTCGCTCGTCTTCCTGATCCTGTTCGCCGGATACGAGAATGTCGTCCACCTGATCGGGAACGCGACGCTCGCACTGCTCGACGAGCCGGCCTTGTGGGAGCGGGTGCGGTCGGACCGGTCGCAACTCCCGGGCGCGGTCGAGGAGTTGATGCGGTACGACGGCCCGGCGCCGCTGGCGATCAGGCGGTTTCCGATCGAGGACGTGGAGATCGATGGCGCGATGATTCCGGCGGGGGAGACGGTCCTGCTCGGGATCTCTTCGGCGAACCGGGACCCGGAGCGCTTCCCGGATCCGGACCGCGTCGACCTCGATCGCGCGGTCGGCGGACACCTCGCTCTAGGGCACGGGATTCACTACTGCCTCGGTGCGCCGTTGGCGCGGTTGGAGATCGCGATCGCACTCGAGGCGCTGCTGGATCACGTGCCCGGTCTGCACCTCGGCGTACCGCGGAGTGAGCTGCGCTGGCGGGACTCGATCCGCACCCGCGGCCTACTCGAGTTGCCAGTCATGTGCTGAAAACACTGCCTCGTTTCCTGACAAAACGAAGCGCCCCGGTCAATGACCGGGGCGCTTGTCCGTGTGGGTCCCGGGGGGAGTGGGACCACCACACGTTGGGGGGGACCTTGACAGTAACCCGAGTGAGGGGTCACGTCCGAATCCATTCGAATACGTTTCGGTCAACGGGATGTAACTTGCGATCAGCGGCTCGTCCGGCGCCGGTACAACGAGGTCGCCAACGTGAACGAGAACAGGAGTAGACCACAACACCACGCGAGTGCGATCCAGCCGTTGTTCCCCAGTGGTGCGCCGATCAGAAAGCTGCGCACGGTCTCGATCACCGGTGTGATCGGCTGGTGTTCACTGATCGGCCGCAACCATGATGGCATCGTCTCCGGCTGGACGAACGCACTGCTCAGGTACGGCAGGAACAACATGAAGAAGCTCAGTGTGCTGGCCGACTCCACCGACTTGGCGATCACCCCTAGACCGGCCGCGAGCCACGACAACGCGAGTACGTAGAGAAGCAGCAAGCCGATCGCGGCCAGCCATTCGCCGGCGTTCGCCGAAGGGCGGAATCCCATCGCCAGTGACGCGAGTACGACGATCGCCGTCGACACGGAGTTACGGGCGACACTCGCGGTAACGTGCCCGGTCAGCACGGCGAAGCTGCGGATCGGCAACGAGCGCAGGCGATCGATCATCCCGCTGTGCATGTCGTCCGCGACCACCATCGCCGTCGACGAAGCGCCGTACCCGGTGGTCAACAGCAGGATGCCCGGGACGACATAGTTGATGTACTCCGTGCCGGTGCTGATCGCGCCGCCGAACACGTACACGAACAGGCACATCATCAGCAGCGGGAGCAGGATCGAGACGAACAGCGTCTCGACGTTGCGCCGGGACAGTCGGACACTGCGGTCGATCATCGTCACTGTGTCCGAGAACGCGGCGGCGACTCCGTGGTGGGACATGGCGGGCTCCTAGGCGGTGAGGGCGAGGAAGACGTCGTCGAGGGTCGGCCGGTGCGACGAGACGCGCTCAGGCTGCAGGCCGTTGTCCCGGAGTACGTCGAGCACGTGGTGCAGGTGCGCCGCCGTACCGTCGGACGGAATATTGAGCACGAGATCGTCGGCGACGCCGTCCAGTAATCCGGTTGCCTTGAGCAACTGCACCTCGTCGGAGAAGCGGAGCTCGATGCGTTCGCCGCCGATCTGGGTCTTGAGCTCGTCGGCGGTGCCGGTGGCAACGATCCGGCCGTGGTCGAGCAGCACGATCCGGTCGGCCAGCCGGTCCGCCTCCTCGAGGTACTGCGTGGTGAGCAGGATCGTGGTCCCGTCCCGGACCAGTTCACCGATCACGTCCCACATCGTCGACCGGCTGGCCGGGTCGAGCCCGGTGGTCGGCTCGTCCAGGAAGATCACCCGCGGCCGCGCGATCAGGCTCATGGCCAAATCGAGTCGCCGCCGCATCCCGCCGGAGTACGTCTTCACCCGCCGGTCCATCGCGTCGGTCAGCCCGAATCGCTCCAGCAGTTCACCGGTACGCCGACGTGCGGCGGGCCGACCGAGATGCATCAATCGGCCGACCATGACGAAGTTCTCCCGGCCGGTCTGGTTCTCGTCCACCGCGGCGTACTGCCCGGTCAGGCTGATCACACCGCGGACCTGGGCCGGCTCGCGCAGTACGTCGTACCCGGCGATGGTCGCCCGGCCGACGTCCGGCCTGGTCAGCGTGGTCAAGATCCGCACGATCGTGGTCTTGCCCGCGCCGTTCGGCCCGAGCAGCGCCTGCACGGACCCCTCCGGCACCCGCAGGTCGACCCCGCTGAGCACCTCGGTCGCGCCGTAGGACTTCCGCAGCCCGGTTGCCTCGACGATCATCGTCCCCTCCTTACTGCGTATCGAATACGCTAAATAGCGTAGCAGATACGCTATATCGCTCGGCAGGCCCTAAACTGAGGCGGTGGAGAAGAACGAGTTGCCCCCGGACGTGGCGCTGATGTGGCGGCTGCGGGAGACGCCGCGGCGGGGACCGAAGCCGTCGCTGTCCCTCGACGACATCGTCCGGGCGGCGATCGAGGTCGCCGACGCGGAGAACGATCTGAACGCGGTCTCGATGGCGCGGGTCGCCGAGCGGCTGGGCAACTCGACGATGGCGCTCTACCGGCATGTGAAGAGCAAGGACGATCTGCTCGTGCTGATGTCGGACGCGGCGATCGAGCGCCCGGACCCGATGCCCGAGGGGGTCGACTGGCGGACCGGGCTGACGTTCTGGGCGGACAACGTGCTGACCGCAATCCGCAAACACCGGTGGTACGCGAAGATCCCGATCTCCGGACCGCCGGCCGGCCCGAACAACCTCGCCTGGTTCGACGCCGCGCTCGGCGTACTGAACGACACCGGTCTGCCGGAGGAGGCGAAGGTCGGTGTGGTGATGGGCCTGATCACCTACGTCCAGGGCGAGGTCCGGATGGCCTTCGACCTGGCCGCGGGCTATGACCAGAATCCGGCGGCATTCCAGCAGTTCGGCGCCACTCTCAGGCAGGTGGCCGACCCGCGGCAGTACCCGGCTGTCGCCCGGTTGGTCGATGCCGGCGTCTTCGACGAGGTCGGCGATTTCGAGGACGAGAGCGAGCAGGACTTCGATTTCGGTCTGCAGCTCTACCTGGACGGTGCGGCGGCCTTCATCGACCGGGTCTGTCAGGCCAAGTGAATGACCGCGTCGGCCGCCGGTGCGGTCGCCGCGATCAGTCGCGCGTTGCGTTCGTCGGTGCCGTACGTGCGTTCGTGCGCTTCCTCGGCCGACCTGCCGTAACGACGGTGCCGCGCCTCGAGCCGTTCGTGCCGCAGTTGTTCGGGCACCTCGACGTACCAGCACTGGTCGAGCAGCGTGCGGAGGGTCCCCCAGGGTTGTTCGTCGAAAAGCAGGTAGTTGCCTTCGGTCACGATCAGCGTGATGTCGGGCGCGATTCCGATGCTGGCCGCAATCGAATCCTCCAGCCCGCGGTCGAAGCGCGGCGCCCAGATCTGCTCGTCCGGTGACTCCTTCAACCTCTTGAGCAAGGCAACGAATCCGTACCCGTCGAAGGTATGCGGCGCACCCTTCACCTCGGCCAGCCCAAGCTCGTCCAGGACCGACTGCGCGAGGTGGTAGCCGTCCATCGGCACCAGTGCGACCCGGTGGCCGTCACCGACCAGCTTCGCGGTGAGCTGCTCGGCGTACGTCGACTTGCCGGCCGCGGGGGGCCCGGTGATCCCCAGGATCTGCCGCCGCCCCCGCGTCGCCAACGCGACGGCGCGGTCATAGGCGGCGGCCGGATCCAGGGTGCGCATTCGCCGATCCTAGGCGAGGTAACCGTCTGAGCGGATCAGGATCTCGTCGCCGTCCTGGGCGTGGTAGTGGGCGAAAGCCTCCGGGCTGGTGTACGCCGCGCTTCCGTCGCGACCGATGTCGACGGTGCGATTGTCGGTCGATGGGGTGGTGGGGGAGAAGCGCAACAGGGTCTGATGCGGTCCGCGGAACAGATCGAACAATCTGGTCTTGTTGCCTGAGGCATCTACCAGCGGGGCGTCCGGCGCGCGGTCGCCGGAGGTGATGGCGCGAGTGTCCGAGGGGTCGCGGTAGGAGACGTCGAGCTGGCGTGTGTTCTCGCCGCGCTCCATCGCCGACTCGTCGCCCTCGACGTGCTCGTGCATCAGGTCCTCGCTGATGCCGAGCACCCGCATCGCGTTGGTCCGGCGCTCGGTCTCGTAGGTCGCCAGCACCTCTTCGCGGCCGTCGGCCAGCTTCCAGCCGAGGTTGTACGCGTCCTGGACGCCGGTGTTGAGGCCCTGACCACCGGTCGGCGGGTGCACGTGCGCGGCGTCGCCGGCGATGAACACCCGGCCGACCCGGAACCGCTCGGCCAGCCGAACGTTCGGCCGCCACACGGTCGACCAGGTCAGGTCCCGGAGCTTCGCGACGCCGGGACCGGCGTACCGATCGACCAGCGCCTGCAGGCCTTCCAGCGAGGTGTCGGCGTCGTCGGAGTCGAGCGGAGCGCCGAACTGGAACTGGTCCCCGCCGGCCAGCGGGGTCAGGGCGATCCCCGACATCGGGTTGTCCTTGCCGGCGAACCAGTAGCCGGAGTCGTGGTCCAGACCGTCGGCCGCGACGTCCCCGAGCAGGGTCCGGATCGACTCGTCAGTGGTTCCCTCGAACGCGATCCCGAGGTGCTTGCGGACCAAGCTCCGCCCGCCGTCCGCGCCGACCAGGTAGTCCACCTCGAGGGTCTCGCCGGTGGAGAGCTCGGCGATCACGGAGTCGGCGTCCTGGGTGAATCCGACGATCGCGGTGTCCAGTTCGACCTGAACGCCGTACTCGGCGAGCTTGTCGCGCAGGATCTTCTCGGTGCGCGACTGGCCGAGCATCCAGGCGTTCGGGTACGGGATGTCCGGAGTCGGCTCGGTGATCTCGGCCATCCGGCGCTCGCCGACCAGTTCACCACTCATGTAGATCTTCATCAGCGGCATCGACCGGCCCTGCCGCAGTACTTCGTCGACGACACCGAGGTCGTCGAACACCTCGAGGGTCCGCGGCTGCAGGCCGTCGCCGCGCGAGCCGTTGAAGAACTCGGTCGCCTTGTCGATCAGCCGGACGGCGATGCCGCGCCGGGAAAGGTCGATCGCCAGTGTCAATCCGGTCGGGCCCGCCCCTGCGATCAGAACTGTCATGATCTGGTCTCCTTGACTGAATTGTGGTTCACTGAATTCAGATTCACTATGAATCTGACTAGGGTTCGGTGTCAAGGAGGTTGTCGTGACCGACACGGTGAGCCGCCGGGAACGGGCGGCCGGGACCGGGGCGGCGCTGAAGCAGGCGGCCCGGGAGGTGTTCGCCGAGCGCGGATACCTGAACACGAAGATCACCGACATCACCGCGGCCGCGGGCCGGGCGACGGGATCCTTCTACAACCACTTCGCGGGCAAGGAGGAACTGCTCGAGGCGCTGCTGAGGGACATGCTCGCGGAGGCCGACGAGACGATCGTCGACGTCGCCGGCCATGACGCCGACTTCAGCAAGATCTCGGCGATCCGCTGGCACGTGGCCGCGTTCTGGCGGTTCTACCAGCAGCACCTGCCGGAGATGATCGCGGTGAAACAGGCCGCGATGGTCGACCCGGAGCTCGGCCGGCGGCTGCAGCAGATCATGGCCGACGACGACGCGCACATGATCGAGCACTTCGCCCACCTGCCGAACCCACCGGCCGAACCGCTCGTGCAGATCTCCGCGATGAACGCGCTGATGGAGGGCTTCGCTTACACCTGGCTGGTCGTCAACCCCGCCAACGGCGAAACCATCCCGGACGAAACCGCCATAGACACCCTCACCAACCTCCTCCACCACGGCCTGACCGGCTCCGCCGAGCCGCCAGCTTCCGCCTAGCCGCTCGCGTCTGCGGACCGTCACGCCATCACAATGAGCGTGAGCCGAGACACCTCCGCGGAGTCGCGTCCGGGAGCCGCGATTTGTGATGGCCTGGAGGTCCGGCTCTCCGACCGAAGCACATGCTGCGGTCGGGTGCGGGGCGGACCTGTGGCACTCACCAAGTGCGTCCGTTCCGCGGCGGTGAGGCTCAGCCGTGAGCTGACGTGGCCGGTCCGAGGACGTTGGTGAGTGGGGCAGGTCCGCGCTCGGGGCCGGAAGATCCTGGCGACGGCTTCGGCGACCACTCCACACGGCGCGCTGGACCGCCGACCAGGCCCCGGCGACCGCTCTACACGGCGCGCTGAACCGGCGACTGGCCTCCGGACTCCTGCCACCGCTCCACGGCGGGCTGGATCGACGACTGTCCACCGGACACCGGCGGGCGCGGCGGCGACCACCGGTGTCTGCTCTCCACCAGACGGCCGGCCGCCGCAGCTCAGATCCTCGCGGTCGAGCGCACCGGCGGCCCGGAGACGGCGTGCTGGTGGTTACTCGTCCGGGGGAGGTGGTTCTTCGGCGCCTTCGCGTTCGTCGCGGGCGGCCCACTCGAGGAGGGTGTCCAGGGAGTAGACGTTGTCGTCGATGGTTTCGTGCAGGTCGCCCAGCTCGGCGAAGCGGGCTGGGACGGTCTGGATGGTGAAGGCCTTCGGGTCGACGTCGTCGACCTCGTCCCAGCGGATCGGGGTGGAGACGGTGCCCTCAGGGTTGCCGCGGACCGAGTACGCGGCCGCGATCGTGTGGTCCCGCGCGTTCTGGTTGAAGTCGACGAACAGCTTCTTCGGGTCGCGGTCCTTGCGCCACCACGTCGTCGTGACGTCGTCCGGTGCGCGCCGCTCGACCTCTCGCGCGAACGCCAGCGCGGCCCGGCGTACGTCGGAGAATCCGTACGCCGGCTCGACCCGGACGTAGATGTGGATCCCCGAACCGCCTGAGGTCTTCGGATAGCCAACGGCACCGAGGTCGTCGAGGACCTCGTGCGCGACGTGCGCGACCCGGCGAACCCGGTCGAAGGGGCACTCCGGCATCGGGTCGAGGTCGATCCGCCATTCGTCCGGCTTCTCGGTGTCGGCGCGGCGGGAGTTCCACGGGTGGAACTCGACGGTGGACATCTGCACCGCCCAGGCGACGTGCGCGATCTCGGTGACGCACAGCTCGTCGGCGGTCCGGTTGTACCGCGGGAACTTCACCCGAACGGTCTCCATCCACGGCGGCGCGCCGTGCGGCAGCCGCTTCTGGTGCACCTTCTCGCCGGCGACACCGTCCGGGAACCGGTGCAGCATGCACGGCCGCTCCCGCAGCGCGCGCACGATCCCGTCACCCACGGACAGGTAGTACTTCACCAGATCGAGCTTCGTCTCCCCGCGAGCAGGAAAGTACACCCGGTCCGGATTCGAGATCCGCACCGTCCGCTCACCCACCTCCAGCTCGATCGCCGGAGACTTCGCCTTCCCCTTGGACTCAGCCATAGCCTCAACCTAACTGCCCGTGCCGACAACCCGCATCAACCCGACCGAGAGGATGTCAGGTGCTCAACCCACGTCAGGTGCTGGAGCGCTACCAGCAGACGGCGATCGACAAGTCGATCGACGAGATGCTCGACCTGTACGCCGAGGACGCCGTCCACGAGTTCCCGTTCACCCGGCCAGGTGTGCCGTCGCGGCTGGAGGGACGTGCGGAGATCCGCGCATTCCTGGAGGCGAACTGGACGGCTAGCCCCCTGCGCTACCAGGCCTACTGCAACGTCGTCGTGCACGAGACCGCCGACCCGAACGTGATCGTCGTCGAGCAGGACGCGACCGGTACGGTCAGCACGACCGGCCGCGAGTTCGCTCTGCCCAACATCGTCGTGCTGACGGTCCGGGACGGCCGGATCGTGCACTTCAAGGACTACGTGAACGTCCTGGCGGTGGCCGAAGCTCTAGGCCGGCAGATCACGCCAGACGCGTGAGCCAGCCTCGGGTGTCGGGGGTCCGGCCGTACTGGAGGTCGAGGAGGGTGGTGCGGATCGACTTGGTGACTGGGCCTACGCCGTGGTCGATGGAATGGTCGCCGATGGTGAGGTCGCCGTCGGGCCAGGCGAGGCGGCCGATCGGGGTGATCACCGCGGCGGTGCCGGAGGCGAAGACCTCGGTAATCTCACCGGTGCGTACGCCGTCTTTCCACTCGTCGGCGGAGATCCGGCGCTCCTCGACCTTGTGCCCGAGGTCGGCAGCCAGCTCGAGCACTGAGGCGCGGGTGACTCCTTCGAGGATCGAGCCGTTCAGCTCGGGCGTCGCGATCCGGCCATCGGCGTATACGAAGAACATGTTCATGCTGCCGATCTCCTCGAGCCACTTGTGCTCGGCGGCGTCGACGAACGCGACCTGCTCGCAACCGTTGGCGACAGCCTCGGCCAGACCGGCTAGGCTGGCTGCGTAGTTGCCGCCGCACTTGGCCGCGCCGGTGCCACCGGGTGTCGCACGGATGGTCGAGGTGGTCAGCCAGATCGAGACTGGCTTGGGGCCGGTGTCGAAGTACGGGCCGGCCGGCGACGCGATGACTCCGAACAGCACTTCCCGAGCCGGTCGCACGCTCAGCGCCGCCTCCGTGGCGATCATGTACGGGCGCAAGTACAGACTGGTCTCGCCGTGCTCTGCCGACGGCACCCACGCCTCGTCGACCGTCACCAGCGCACGTAGCGCGGAGATGAACGCGTCCTCCGGCACCTGCGGCAATGCGAGTCGCTCAGCACTCTGCAGGAACCGAGTCGCGTTGCGATCCGGCCGGAACGCCCACACCGACCCGTCGGCGTGCCGGTACGCCTTCAGACCCTCGAAGATCTCCTGTGTGTAATGCAGTACGGCGGCAGCCGGGCTCACACTGAGCGGTGCGAACGCCGTAACCTTCGGGTCGTGCCAGCCCCGGTCGTCCGTCCAGTTGGCCACCACCATGTGGTCCGTGAACGACTGCCCGAAGGCAGGCTTGGCCAGGATCGCCGAGCGCGCTTCCGCACTCGCCGGATCACTCCGCAACTCGACCGCGAAGTCCCACCCGCTGGTCACCGTCGTGCTCTGCATTTCACTCGTCACCCGCAGCACGCTACTCCCGGGTCATGCCTCACCACGACCCGCTGCCCACACTGCGGCCGGTCGCGTACGTACGCCGCTCCACCAGCACCTCCAGATCCCGCACGGCTGCCAGCCCCGGCTCCCGGTCCCGCGCGGCGGCCAGCACCCGGCCGGCCTCGTCGTACACGTAATAGGTGTGCCACTCGGCCGGGAGCTCGATCAGCAGCCGCATGGCCAGCGCCAGACCAGCCGCGACCTCATCCTCCAAGGCCAGGCACTCGGCCAGCGCCATCTCCAACTGCGCC
The DNA here is from genome assembly GCF_004331465.1 of Kribbella pittospori. Taxonomy (GTDB): domain Bacteria; phylum Actinomycetota; class Actinomycetes; order Propionibacteriales; family Kribbellaceae; genus Kribbella; species Kribbella pittospori. The sequence goes on along the minus strand of NZ_SJKB01000006.1, from coordinate 205,238 downwards.
CGCTCTCCGACCCTCTGGTCGGGGCACAGCTCCAGTGCGCGCCCCAGCATCAGGCAGCCCGCAGTCCCGTACCCCAGGCTCGCGCAGACCCTGCCCTCCGCGGCATGCACCTCGTACGGCGCGAGGTCGCCCAGAGGGCTCGTGGTTGCCGGGGGCAACGCGTCAGAACAGCTCAGCAGTTCCTGCAGAGCGCGGTGTGCGTCAAGCCGTCGGCCCAGCTGTGCCAGCACCCGCGCCCGCACTGCATGAGCCTGTACGCCGCTGGCCGGGATCTGCTGTGCGAGCGCCAATGACTCCTCCGCCAGCTCCAGCAACTGCGGCAGCGGTCGCCGCTCCGCGAGCCCACTGACCGCCTCCCTCGCACGCACCAAGCTCCGAACGGACACCTCGCCGGAGCTGTCCGCGAACGCTCGGCCCGCCGACCACCAACGCCTGGCCGCGCGCAGCTCGCCGAGCCCGGTCAGTGTCTCGGCGACTAGGACGCTCAGCTCAGCCGCCCGCACTCCGGAGCCGTCCGGTCCCTGTGCCTGCAGTAGCTGAAGGTCCGCCAGGAGCTCCGGCAGCAGCCGAGCCGGCGGAACAGTGCGAACGTCGCCAGTCGCCTCCACGCGGTCCACACCGGTGAGGGTGCTGGTCAGCCCGTCCCACACCGCCGCCAATGAAGCGGCCGGTAGACCGGAGACGACCGGGCGCACTGCTGCAGGCCGCTTGGGGTGCGCCCGCAGATAGGTCCCGATCAGCCGGCCGCCGGTGCCGAGCTCGCGATCGCAGAGGCGGGCCAGGTCGGCAGAGCCTGGTCTCCGGCCACGCTCCACCTGCGACAAGTAGCTGTGGTCGTAGCCGACCCGCGCTGCCAGCTGCCGCAGACTCAAGCCGGCCGCCTGCCTGCACTGCCGCAACTCCCGGCCGAACCCTGATACAGACGCTGCCTCAGCCACAGGATCACCCCCGTCCGCTCACTGCCACACCTGGTGGTTGCGGTGCGTGTCCAGAAAGTACAAGCCCCCACCGACAAACCAGTCCCAGCAGTTCGGCCGGTTGTGAGGGGGTGTGGGCTGTTCTCACAGCCCACAGACCACACCTGTTGTGGGCAGCGCGTGCTGGGCGAGGCTGCAGAGGTGAACACGATGCAGCGGCAGGCTCGCCTCTTCCGGTTGGTACGCCACACCGACGTCTCCGGCGTGCGCGGCACAGGCACCCTGGCCGAAGGTGTGGAGTGGTCCGACGGCACCGTCGCCCTCCGGTGGCGCGGCCGCTGGCCCGGAACGTCCACCTGGGACGGTGGGATCGAGGCTCTGCTGGCGGTTCACGGTGCCGGTGGACGCACCCAGGTCCACTGGTTCCCGGCCAAGCCGGCCCGGGCCACGGCCACGGCACAGGCCAGTGCCACGTCGGCCACAGCCACGGCTCGAGCGGTCCGGCATGAGGACTCGGTGGAGACTGTGTGGTTGCCGGCGCCGGGGCTGGACGGCCTGTGTTCGCGCTGCGGTCAGCTGTGGCCTTGTCTCAGCTGCGGTCCCTGACGGGGTGCCCACGTGCTGATCCGGTTTAGTGTTGGTTCGTTTGGGTTCGGTCGGGTGGAGGGATGGCGATGGTGGCGGACGAGGTTGTTGATCCGCTGGACGAGTTGGATGCCCAGTTGGCGCGGCTGCGGGGTGTCGCCGACGAACTGCGTGGTGCCCGAGGGACTCCGGTGCTGGAGGGCAATCAGATCGAGCTGATCGAGGACGGTCCGACGCTGCTGCGGGCCTACGAGGATCTGCAGAGGAACTCCACCCGCCAGGTCCGAGTGCTGGACCGGCCGCCGTACGCGACGCCGCCGTCCACCCAGCAGAGGCTGGAGCTGGAGCGGCTCGCCGATGGGATCGAGTACCGGGCGATCTACGGGACCGAGGTGTTCGAGTCCGAGGACATCATGGGCGTTCTGCCGGAGTTACAGGCGGCGGGCGAGGTCGGCCGGGTGCTGGCGCAGGTTCCGATGAAGATGGCGGTCGGTGACGACCACACTGCACTGATCGGCCTGACCAAGCGGGCGCCTGCCGAGTCCAACCTGCTGATCCGGTCGTCGGGTCTGCTGGACGGGTTGATCGCGACGTTCGAGATGTTGTGGGCCTTGGCGATCCCGATGCCGGCGCTGCTGGCGAATGGTGAGGCGCCCGCCTTGCGGGCGCCGGACCGGGACATCTTGCTGTTGCTCGCGGGTGGTGCGACCGACGACATGATCAGTCGGCGGTTGCGGATCAGTCCCCGGACGACCCAGCGCCGGGTCCGCGCGCTGATGGAATCCCTCGGCGCGCAGACCCGGTTCCAGGCGGGTGTTCAAGCCGCCCGGCGTCGCTGGATCTAGTTGACGGTCACGACAGTGCCGGCCCGGTTCGGGAACTCGACGAATCCGGTGGAGCGCTGATCAGTGCGGACTCCCGACCAGGACGCGGTGACCTGGAACGGCTTGCCCGCGGCCGGTGCCACCGACGGCGTCACCTTGAGCGCGTTGCCACCGGTCACGACGTTGGTCTGCATCGTGTACTTCGTGGTGTCGGCACCCGGCGGGTTCGACAGGGTGATGGCGAGCACACCCCAGACGCCGGGCGAGGGAGCGGCCACCGTCGCGGAGGCCTGGTTCGCCCCGGTGCCTTCGAAGGAGAGCAGCTGCATCTGGCCGTTCACGACCTTGTAGAGCACCATCCAGATGCTGCCGGCCGGGTCGACCGTCTTGATGTTCCACTGCACAGCCTTGGTGCCGGCGGTCACGGTGACCGGGTAGTTCGGCAGGTCTGCGTCAGCGGCTCCCGCCGGAACCTCACCCGGGATCTGCGGTGCCGACGTGAAGCCGTAGGCGTGGATCGGCGTACCGGCCTTGCCGACCGTGGCGTCGAAGGAGACCGAGCCGGCCGCACCGGAGCCGGTGACGTTGGTCGGTGCGATAACCGACGTCGGGACGACCGCGATCGGGCTACGGACCGACGTACCAGCGCCCTGCCAGGTCAGCCAGCCGCTGGTGGTTTCGTGCGACGGGGCCGTGTCCTGGGTGAGTTTGACGGTGAAGGATTTCGTCTGGCCGGCCTGCAGGCTCAAGATCGACGGGATGACGACGGCCTTCATGCCGGGCACGGACACGGTCGCGCGGTACAGACCGCCCTTCACCGCGGTGACGCGGCGGGTGACAGTCTGCGTGCCGACCAGCTCGCCGACCGCGATCGACGGTGCGTTGTAGTTGCTGGGGTCGATCGCGGGTACGCCGGTGCCGGTGTTGACACCGCTGCCCTCCAGATAGCCGAGCCAGTCGACGTCACCGGAGTCGTAGACGAGACCGGGGTCGAGCATCCGCGACGGCTGGACCTCACCGGCGCCCCGCGCGAACGGATCGTTGTCGACAGCGCCGCTGGCGGTCTTGACGTCGCTGGTGGTCGTCATGAGCGCCGACTTCACCATCATCGGAGTCCAGTCAGGGTGCTTCGCCAGGTAGAGAGCAGCCAGGCCGGCGATGTGCGGCGCGGCCATCGACGTACCGGAGAGGAACGCGTAGCTGTGTCCGCCGTTGCTGGGCGGAGCCACCGCGGCCAGGACGTTCACACCCGGTGCAGCGATGTCCGGCTTCAGCAGGTCGCCGTGGCTCGACAGCGACGGGCCACGCGAGGAGAAGTCCGCCATCTGCGGGTACGGCGTGGTCTGTGCGGTCAGGTTGCCGGGCACAAGCTGTGCAGTGGCTCCGGCAGTGCCGGCGTACGCCTTCACAGACAGCGATCCCGGCGTGTTGAGGTGCACGGTCGGTACTGCGTGCGAGTCGGCCACCGTGTCCTGGTCGGTCAGGTTCAGCAGCACCATGCCGACGCCACCTGCGCGCTTGACCTCGGCCGACTTGTCGACCCGGGCTCCGACGCCCCGGTCGCACACGACGATCTTCCCGGCAGCCTTGGCCGAGTCGAGCGTGCCCGGCAGACACTGCGATCCGTCGTACTCGGCTGCACTCTCTACCCGAGCGGCAGCACCGGTGACCAGCGACAGGGGACCGACCGCGGTAGCGATGGAGGTGCTCAGCCCGGAGTACTTCTCGCCGTTGCCGAGGACCACAGTCGCGTCGTACGGCGCCACTGTGCTCGCGCCGACCGTGGTCACCCACGGAGAGGTGTTGTCGAGCGACGACGGCACCGGACCGGAGTTGCCGCCGGCTGCGGAGACGAAGATGCCGGCGGACGCCGCGGACAGGAAAGCGAGTTGCACCGGGTCCGTGTGCGCGGACTCGAAGATCGAGCCGACCGAGTAGTTGATCACGTCGACGCCGTCGGCGACGGCCTGGTCGATCGCGGCGAGGATGTCGGACGTGTAGCCGCCCGAGCCGACGCCGCCCTTGCCGGTCCACAACGCCTTGTACACGGCGATCTTGGCGGCCGGAGCAACGCCGGAGATCGTGCCGAAGTTGATGCCGCTCTCCGCAACGTCCACACCGGCGCGGCCGGCCGCAGTGGTCGCAGTGTGAGTGCCGTGGCCTTCACCGTCGCGCGGGGAGGCGTAGTCGGCCCGGGCCTCGGGCGGAGTGGCGCCCAGCCAGGCGTCGCCGAAGTACTTGGCGCTGATGAGCTTGGTGTTGCACAGGTCGGCGGTGAAGTCCTCGCCGGCCTCGCAGGAGCCGGTGAAGTCGTTGCCGTCGGCCTTGTGCATGACGATGGTGTCGCCGGAGCGGTACGGCCGGTACGGGTCGGCCTCGGTGGCGGGCTTGGTGCCCAGCTTCGGTCCGGACAGTGAGGCGCTCTCCGGCCAGATGCCGGTGTCGACGACGCCGACCACGACGCCCTTGCCGGCTTCGGCGTTGCCGCCGAGTGCGGACCAGACGCCGTTCTTGCCGGACAGTTTGAGGAAGTCGGTGGGCTTCTTGTCGTCCAGCGCCTGGTGCAACTGGTCCGGAGTGACCGCGACGACGCCCGGTGTCTTGCTGAGCTCGCTGACCTGCTGGCTGCTCAGGTTGGCGGCGAACGCGTTGATCGCGGTCGAGTAGTGCCGGGTCGCCTTCGCACCGACCGCGGCGGCCACCGTGTTGTGGCGGCTGTCGAGCCAGTTGCTGTAGCGCTTCGAGTCGGGGTTCGCGGTGTCGACCTTGTGTCCCTTGGCCGGCTTGGTGGCCTTCAGCCCGGCCACACCACCGGAGTACGTCGCCAGTGGCTTGTCGGCCAGGGTCACGACGTACCGGCCGGGGGCGAAGTGGGGCAGTCGCATCGAGGTGGCGAGATCGTCCGGTGGCGGCGAGCCGGGCGCGGCAGCCGTGCTGACGGCGTTCCCGGCCGGGGCCGCGAAGGCGGCGGTGCTCAGGACGGCGGCCGCGATCAACGCGGTCCGTCGACGCAGGGACAGGTGGTTCACGCAATTCCTCCAGGTGCTGGAGGGACGGGCGGATGTGCGTCCCTCATGTCCTGACCGCGGCTGTCGCCTCGGCCGCCCGCCCCCGAGCCCGGACGCGGAAGAGCCTGCCAATCCACGGCGCTGACCACACTGTTTTGGCTTCAACTGGCCGCTGGCGAAAACCTGCCAAACAGCAGGCGGCTTCCCGACAACGTCGGGAAGCCGATCCGGTGACGCATTGACCTCTAGTTATGGAGCGTCTCTACTAAATGGACCTTCGAGGAGGTCCGATGCGTGCACCTTGGCTTGCGGTTGTCGTCGGGGTCCTGCTGGCCGGCATCACGGCGCCGGCCCAGGCCGCGAACATCCTGTCCAATCCCGGCTTCGAGACCGGTTCGCTGAGCGGCTGGACCTGCTCGCGCGGATCGGTCGTCACCAATCCGGTCCGCAGCGGCAGCCACGCGCTGAACGGAGCGGTGACGAGTTCCGACTTCGCGCAGTGCAGCCAGACCGTGTCCGTGCAGCCGAGTGCGACGTACACGTGCAGCAGTCACACGTACGCCGTGGCGGCGTACAACAGCGTTGGTGAGTCGGCCAAGTCAGCAGCGACGACAGGTACGACGGGCGGCTGCGCGAGCACCGGATTACCGAAGCATGCGCTGATCGGCTACCTGCACGCGAGCTTCGCCAACGGCTCCGGGTACGTGCGGATGGCCGACGTACCGAGTGAGTGGAACATCATCAACCTGTCCTTCGGTGAACCGACGTCGGTCACGTCCGGGGACATCCGGTTCAACCGCTGCCCGGCGAGTGAGTGCCCGAACGTCGAGAGCGAGCCGGAGTTCATCGCGGCGATCCGGGCAAAGCAGGCGGCCGGGAAGAAGGTGCTGATCTCGATCGGCGGCGCGAACGGGCAGGTGCAGCTCACCAGCACAGCGGCCCGGGACGCGTTCGTCAGTTCGGTCAGCGCGATCATCGACCGGTACGGCCTGGACGGGCTGGACATCGACTTCGAAGGCCACTCGCTGTACCTCAACTCCGGTGACACCGACTTCCGCAACCCGACCACACCGGTGATTGTCAACCTGATCTCGGCGCTGAAGACCCTGAAGTCGAGGTACGGCGCGAACTTCGTGCTGACGATGGCGCCGGAGACGTTCTTCGTGCAGGTGGGCTACCAGTTCTACGGCGGCGCCGCACCGGTCAGACCTTCCCCGGACTGCGGGAGGACCAGATCGGGTTCGGGCTTCCGGCGGCGGTCAGCGCAGGCAACGGCTACACCGCCCCGGCAGCCGTTCATCAAGCGCTGGACTGCCTGGTGAAGGGCCAGAACTGCGGCGGATACAGCCTTCGCGGCGGTGCTTCACCGGCCTTCCGCGGGCTGATGACGTGGTCGATCAACTGGGACCGCTACTACAACTGGGAGTTCCGGAACAGCCACGCGCCGTACCTCGCGGCCCTGCCCTGAGGCCCGCCCAGGCCGGCCCGGTTCGTGACCAGCCCCGCGAACCGGGCCAGCGCCTGTGGATTACCGATCCCGCTTTGTGGGTTCGCGCTGGTATGAAGGAGGCATGACAGCGTCGACGACCCGCCCGGTGATCCTCACCGTGGACGACGATCCGGGTGTTTCCCGGTCTATCGCCCGTGACCTTCGCCGTCGGTACGGCGAGGAGAATCGCATCGTCCGGGCCGAGCACCCGTCCCAGGCGCTGGAGGCCCTGCGCGAGCTCAAGCTGCGCGGCGGACCGGTGGCCCTGCTGCTCGCCGACTACCGGATGCCCCAGATGTCCGGCATCGAGTTCCTCGAGGCCGCGATGGACCTGTTCCCGCTCGCCCGCCGGGTCCTGCTGACGGCGTACGCCGACACCGACGCCGCGATCCAGGCGATCAACGTGGTCGACCTCGACCACTACCTGCTCAAGCCGTGGAATCCGCCGGAGGAGAAGCTCTATCCGGTGGTCGACGCAATGCTCGACCTGTGGAAGACGACCCCGGAGCCGTCCAGCGACGAGACCCGGGTGATCGGTCACCGCTGGTCGGCGCCGTCGTTCACGGCTCGCGACTTCCTCGCCCGCAACGCGGTGCCGTACCGCTGGCTGAGTGTCGACGACGAGGAGAGCAAGCGCCTCCTCGACGCGGCCGGGATCGACGGGTCGACGCTGCCCGTGGTGATCACCCCGGATGGCACGGTGATGGTCGCCCCGAGCGAGGCGGAGCTCGCCGACAAGGTCGGGCTCTCCACCTCACCGACGAAGGACTTCTATGACCTGGTCGTGGTCGGCGGCGGCCCGGCCGGTCTTGGCGCCGCGGTGTACGGCGCCAGCGAGGGACTGCGGACCGTACTGGTCGAGCAGTTGGCGACCGGCGGCCAGGCCGGCCAGTCGAGCCGGATCGAGAACTACCTGGGCTTCCCGGATGGAGTGTCCGGGGCACAGTTGACCGATCGGGCTCGGCGGCAGGCGGTCCGGTTCGGCGCCGAGTTGCTGACCGCGCGCCAGGTGGTCGGCCTCGAGACGCTCGGGTCCGCCCGCAAGCTGATGTTCTCCGACGGCAGCGAGATCTCGTCCCACTCGGTGATCCTGGCGACCGGGGTGGCCTACCGGCACCTGGACGCGCCGGGCGTCGACGACCTCTGCGGCCGCGGGATCTACTACGGATCCGCGACCACCGAGGGCCCGAGCTGCGCCGGCCAGGAGGTCTACATCATCGGCGGGGCGAACTCTGCCGGGCAGGCCGCGGTGTATTTCTCGAAACACGCCAAGACCGTGCATATGCTGGTGAGAGGACCATCGCTCACGGCGACGATGTCGTCGTACCTGATCAATCAGATCGACGACATCGACAACATCGAGGTCCACACCTGTACGCAGGTGGTGTCCTGCAAGGGCTCGGAGCATCTCGAGCGCGTCACCCTGCAGAACAGTGCGACCGGCGAGAGCCGCGAGGTGGACACGGAGTGGATGTTCGTGTTCATCGGCGCGGCCCCGCGGACGGACTGGCTGCCCGGCGACCTGCTCCGCGACGAGCGCGGTTTCGTACTCACCGGTCCTGACCTGCGCGGCAAGCCGCCGGGCTGGGCGCTGGACCGGGAGCCGTACCACCTGGAGACGAGCATGCCTGGCGTGTTCGCCGCCGGCGACGTACGGGCGGAGTCGGTGAAGCGGGTCGCCTCCGCGGTCGGCGACGGAGCGATGGCCGTGACACTGGTGCACCGATACCTGGAGATGCTCTGATGACTGCCGAGACCGAGGCGCGCCGGCTGAGCCCGGACGAACTGCGCACGCTCTTCCTGTTCGAGAGCCTCAACGACGAGCAGTTGCAGTGGCTGTCCGAGGCCGGGTACGTCGAGACCTACCCCGAGGGCTTCGTGTTCAACGAGGGCGACCCGGCCACCTGCTGCTACGTCCTGCTCTCCGGTGAGATCCGGCTGTGCAAGCTGTCGCACGGCGAAGAGGTCGAGATCAACCGGACCAGGCAGCGCGGGGTCTACGCCGGTGCGTTCAACGCGTTCTTCGGCGCCCCCGACCGCAAGGCCTACACCGCGACCATGCGGGTGACCGAGACGTCGGAGTTCTACGTCATCGGCGCCGACACGATGGCGACGATGATGAACACCTGGTTCCCGATGGCGGTGCACCTGATCGAGGGCTTCGTGATGGGCATGCGCCGGACCAACGAGACGCTGGGGGAGCGCGAGCGGTTGCTTGCCCTCGGCTCCTTGTCGGCCGGCCTCACGCACGAGCTGAACAACCCCGCCGCCGCTGCGGTCCGGGCCGCGGCGACGTTGCGTCAGCGGGTCTCGGGGATGCGATCCAAGCTGGCGATGCTCGCCGACGGCACCCTGGACGCGACCAAGCTGCACCAGATCGTCGCTTTGCAGGACGACGCGGTCGAGCGGCTGGAGAAGAACAAGGACAAGGACATCTCGCCGATGGACCTGTCCGACGCCGAGGACTCACTGACCGACTGGCTCGACGACCACGGCGTGCAGGCAAGCTGGGATGTCGCGCCGGTGCTGGCCGCGGCCGGTCTTGACGTGCCGTGGATGGAGGAGGTGCTGACCGCGGTCGGCCCGACGTACCTCGAAGGCGCGGTCCGCTGGCTCATGTACACGATCGACACAGAGTCGCTGATGAACGAGATCGACGACTCCGTGACCCGCATCTCGACGCTGGTCGGGGCGGCGAAGCAGTACTCCCAGATCGACAGGGCGCCGTACCAGACCGTTGATCTGCGCGAGTTGCTGAAGAGCACGCTGGTGATGATGTCGGGCAAGCTGCAGGGGTACGACGTCGTCAAGGACTTCGACCCGGACCTGCCGCCGATCCCGGCGTACGCCGCCGAGCTGAACCAGGTGTGGACGAACATCATCGACAACGCGGTCAGCGCGATGGGCGGGCACGGCACCCTGACGATCCGGACCAAGCGGGACGGCGCCTACGCGCTCGTCGAGATCGGCGACACCGGCCCCGGCATCCCGCCGGAGATCCGTCGCCGCATCTTCGAGCCGTTCTTCACCACCAAGCCGATCGGCGAGGGCACCGGCCTCGGCCTCGACATCTCCTGGCGCATCGTGGTGAAGAAGCACCACGGCGATCTCCGCGTCGAGTCCGAGCCCGGCAACACCCGCTTCAAGATCATCCTGCCGCTCGATCCCGAGGAGGAAGTCGAGACCGAGGCCTCGCTGTTGTCCTAACGTTTGCTCAGGGCAACCAGTCGAGGATGGCGGCGATGGCTGCCGGATCCACGTGCTGCGCGGTCGCGTAGTCGTTCAGCGTGGAGGGTCCGGTGCCGGGGAAGAACAGGTGGTTGTCGGCGTCGATGACCTTGATAGTGGCGTCGGGGAGCCCTTGTCGCCAGCCGCGGAGGTCGTCGGTGACGGTGACCTGGTAGTCGCGCCCGCCTTGCAAGACGAGGATGGGTAGGTCGAGCTTCGCCGCGGTGACGACCGGATCGTAGTCGCGGATGTCGAGCCAGTAGGCGCCGGGCATCCCGAATGGCAGTTCGGTTGCGGGAGTGTCCGCTGACAGGTCCGGGCTGGCGACGGTGGCAGCTTGGCGTTGGAACAACTCGACGGTGCCGGGCGGGATGGCCTCCGGATTCGTTGTCGCGAGGTAGTTCATGACGCGTACGGCGGCTTCGTGCATGGGCTGGGCGTCCCCGGCCATGATCACAATGCCGGCGATCGACGGATCCTCGGCCGCGATCCTCGGCGCGGCCTTGCCGCCCATGCTGTGACCCACCAAGAAGACCTGGTCCGCATGCTCGCGGAGCATCTGTACGGCGGCGATCGTGTGTGGCCCATACTCGTCGTGCGGCGTGAAGCCGGGTTCGTTCATCACGTCCGGGCGGGTGTGGGTGATCTTGTCGAAGCGCAGTACGGCGATGCCGGCGCTGGCGAGTCCCCAGGCGAGATCCTTGAGCGGTTTGTTCGGTCCGCTGGTCTCGTCGCGGTCGAACGGACCGCTGCCGGACAGCAGGACGACGCCGACCTTGCTGCGGGTCGCAAGCCGGGTCAGCGTCCCGGGGACGGCGCGGTCGCCGGTGCCAATGGTGACGTCGTGCTCTTCGAAGCGCGTCGGATCGGCGTACGGCGGAGTGGTCCAGACGGTCATCGCTTTACCTTTCTCATAGTTTGAGAAAGGTAGCATGACATGAGATCGTTTCGACATGGGCCCGCTGGAATTGCTCGGTCACCCCGTCCGGCTGCGCATCGTGCACGCACTGCGCGGCGGACGGATGCTGACCACGGCGGAGCTCGGCGAGCTCGTCCCGGACATCTCGAAGGCGACGCTCTACCGCCACGTCGACCTGCTGGCCGGCGGCGGGATTCTCGAGGTCGCCGAGGAACGACGGGTGCGCGGGGCGGTCGAGCGGCGGTACCGACTGCGGCTCGATCGTGCGTCGATCACGCCGGAGCTGGCCGAGCAGGTGACGGTCGACGATCATCGCCAGGGGTTCGGGGTGGCGGTGGCCGCCTTGGTGGCCGAGTTCAACGCCTATCTCGATCGTGACGGCGCCGATCCGATCGCCGACCTGGCCGGTTATCGGCAGCATGCGGTCTGGCTGAGCCGCGAGGAACTGCTGCAGTTGATCGAGGGCATGCGCGCCGCGATCCTTCCTGTGCTGTCCAACGAGGCGGCGCCGGACCGTGCCCGCTACCTCCTCAGCCCGATCCTGTTCCCGGTCGAAGAGCAGTCACATTCCCCTGCCGGGGAACGTCAGAACGACGTACCCCAAGGAGAAGGAGAGACTGATGTCAACCATTGAGCAGGCCGTCGTACGAGTGCACGTTTACAGCGTCGATCCGGAGAATGTCGCGGAGTTCCTGAAGGCCCGCGCGACTGTGATCGACACGATCCGCGCCGCCCACCCCGGGCTGGTCGCGACCCGTCTGGTCCACCTCGAGGACGGCACCTACTCCGACACGTGGCAGTGGTCGTCGATGCAGGCCATGGCCGCAGCCTTCCCGATGGCGCAGTCGCCCGAAGCCGCCGCTGCTTGGGCGCTGGCCACCACGTCCTCCGCCCTGAACGGCGAGCTCGTCGAAGAGCGGTGAGCCATCAGGGGATGGGCTGGGTGGCTTCCATGTCGGCGATGGCGAGACGGACGGCTGTGGAGAAGGTCCAGAAGATCGGCAGAGTGGTGTTCTTGCGGTCTTCGCGGGTGTTGATGCGGAACATGGCCCGGCGCAGCGGAGTGGTGAGCTCGAGCTGAGCGCCGGCGCCGAGCAGCGTGCGGTTGGCGATGTTGGTGGGCTCGTCGCCGTTGAGATCCGGGACTGTGTCGGCGTCGAGGGCGCGGACTCCGGTCTCGGTCAGGCGCAGGATGATGAGCTCCTTGAGTGCGGTGCCGAGTCCGCCCACGAGGACCGCTTGGGTTCCGTCGGGTAGTTCGGCCTGAGCCGTCGTACAGCCGTGCAATCCAAGGGCATTGAGCGATCCGGCGGCCAGCGCCCGGGCTACGTGGTCGTCGCAGCCGGTCGACGTGACGTGCAGCTCGGCGTTCCCGGTCGCGCGCAGTCCTTCGAACATCCAGTAGTCGTGGAACGGCCCGTCGGCAGGTGTCGGCTGGAGATCGGCCGGGTGGTACCCCGCGATCGCCAGACACAACTCCGACGTACCGCCTTCGATCCCACCACCGTGGGGCGCGAGGATCGTCGTCAGCGGTATGGCGTGCCTCGCGACGAGATCGTCGTCGAAGCCCGGATGCCGGCGGAACCGACGCGCGTAGTCGACCCCTTCCGTCAGCGAAGAGTCGGCGTACAGCGCACTGTTCGTCGGATACTCGGCCACCGAGAACCGCTGCGATCCAGAAGCTGCCTTGTCGCTCATCCCGCCCCCTGGGTTGAGCGTACGCGCAATGCTCGGATGCGGAAATCAGCGGAGGGCGGTGCCTTGGGTGTGGGTGAGGAGGGTCAGGTCGGGGCGGGTGGGGAGGGATTCCCAGTCGCCGGTGGCGGTGACGCAGAAGGCGCCGGAGGTGGTGGCTCGGTCGAGACGGGAGTCAGCGGAGAGATTGTCGAGGGTGGCGGAGAGATAGCCGGAGACGAAGGCGTCGCCCGCGCCGATGCTGTCGACGACGGTGACCGGGAAGGCTGGTCGATGGATGGTGCCGGAGGCGGTGTGAGCCCAGGCGCCCTTGCCGCCGGCGGTCACGACCACCTGGTCGACGCTGCCTGCATCGAGGAGGTCGGCGACCGCATCGGGTGCATCGGTCAGGATGTCGAGTTCGTCATCCGAGGAGAAGACGGTGTGGACGTGCGGGAGAAGCTCGCGCAGTGCAGTCGCCGCGTCGGAGCGGGACCAGAGCCGAGCGCGGTAGTTGACGTCGAGTGACACCTGCACGCCCGCAGCGAAGGCATTCTGTACGACGGCCAGCGTCGCGGCGCGAGTGGTCGCGGACAGCGCCGGGGTGATGCCGGTGACGTGGAGCAGGCGTGGTCGGGTCGCCTCGAGAGCGGCGATGCATTCGTCGGCGGTGACCGTCGAACCGGCCGAGCCACGGCGGTGGTAGCTGACCCGGGTGATGTCGTGCGACGGCTGATCGAACGCGATGAACCCGGTGAACGACTCGTCCGAGAATCGCACCCGGCTCGTGTCGACACCCTCGGCCCGGAGAGTCCGCTGGATCAATCGCCCCGGTTCATCGTTGCCTACAGCACCTACCCACGCGGCCTGGTGCCCGAGCCGGGCCACTCCGATCGCCACATTGCTCTCCGAGCCGGCGATCGACAGGTGCGCGTCACCGCCCAGCCGCATCGGGCGAGCGGTCCGCAACGAGACCATGGTCTCGCCGATCGTCAGGAGGTCGGTCATCTCACAACTCCGAGTGGTTCAGACGTCGAGGGCGGCGCGGAATCCGGCGGCGCGGTCGCCGAGAGCAGCGAGGGATCCGCCGGTGCCCGCGTCCCCGAGTAGTGGCGACCCGACACCGACGGCCAGCGCCCCGGCAGCCAGGTACTCCGGTGCGGTCTGCGCATCGACCCCGCCCACGGCGAGGAGCGGAGCGTCGGGCAACGGTGCGCGGAGCTCGCGGAAGTACGAAGGCCCGTAGACCTTGGCCGGGAAGATCTTGACCGCGGTGGCGCCGAGATCCAGTGCGGCGACAACCTCGGTCGGGGTGAGAGCTCCGCACAGGAGGGGCAGACCGAGGTCCACGCTGCGATGCGCGCCGCGGGTGATCGCGGGGGTGACGACGAAGCCCGCCCCGGCGGCCGCGACCTCGTCGGCCTGTGCGGCCGTGACGACGGTGCCGGCGCCGATCAGGATGCTCGGGTCGTACTCCGAGCGCGCCTTGGCGATCGCGTCGGCGCCGCCCGGGGTGGTCAGGGAGACCTCCAGAGCGGTGATCCCGGCGTCGATCAGCGTGCGGACGCAGTCGAGAGCGCGGTCCGGTCCGTCGGCGCGGATGATGGCCAGCACCTTGCGGTGCCGGAGTTCGGTCAGCAGATCCATGGTTCCTCCTCGAAAGTCCACGCTAGGGGATCACGCCAGACATAGGACGTCCTATATCCTCGCAACACTGCACCGTGAAATGCCAAGCAGCTCAGCTGGAGGCATCCGCCCATGCCCAGATTCCGAGCCCTGATCAGTTCCGCCGCGGCGATCGGCTTCGCCGCCGCCGGGTTGACCGTACCCACCGCGCCCGCGCAGGCGGCCGTCACCCAGACCGTGCTCTTCGACAAAGGCGACGCCGGCTACGGCTGCTATCGCATCCCCACGATTGTGAAGACCAAGGCAGGCACGCTGCTCGCCTTCGCCGAGGCCCGCAGGTCGTACTGCGCCGACTCCCAGGAGATCGACCTGGTGATGCGCCGGTCCGAGGACGACGGCCACACCTGGTCGGCGCCACAGACCGTTCTGTCCGGCACCGACTCCGACCCGAACGCGGTCGCCACCCGCGGCAACCCGGCGCCGATCGTCGACTACGAGACCGGCCGCGTCGTCCTGCTCACCACGATGGACCCCGGTACGACGACCCGCCCGCGGACGCCGTACCTGCAGTTCAGTGACGACGACGGGAGAACGTGGAGCAAGGCCAGAAATATCGGTGATCAAATCGATGATCCGGCCTGGGGCTGGTACGCGACCGGGCCGGTGCACGGGATCCAGCTGACCCGTGGTGCGCACGCCGGACGCCTGGTCGCCGGCACCAACTACGACAACGGAGCCGGCAAGAACGCAGGTCAGTTGGTCTACAGCGACGACCACGGCGACACCTGGCACAAGGGTGCAACCGATCTGCGCACCGACGCCACGCCGCAGGAGATCAGCGTCGTCGAGAAGGTTGACGGCGGCATCTATGCCGGTGCCCGGAACAACGCCGGTAGCGCCGGAGCCAGCCGGATGTTTGCGGTCAGCAACGACGGTGGTCAGACCTACGCGGCCCCGTACGCGACGATTCCCGGCCTGACGACGCCGACGGTGCAGGGTTCGCTGCAACGGTTGCGGGCGGTCGATCGCGGTGACAAGTACAACCGCATCCTGTTCGCCGCACCGGCTGATCCGGAACGCCGTCGCTACATGACGATCCGGTCCAGCTTCGACGAGGGCAAGACCTGGCAGTCCGTTGCCGATGGCACCAGGATCACCAGCGACTGGTCCGGGTACTCCGACATGGCGATCCTCGACACCGGCGAGATCGGCCTGCTGTACGAGGGCGGCACGGTCGACGCCCGTGATCAGATCCGCTTCGCGCGCTTCACCGAGAACGACATCGGTCACCCGGACGCGCCGCTCGGCACGACCACTGCGGACGTCTCGGGTCTCGGCAACAACAGCTACCTGCGCGGCGGCACCACCTCGGTCGCCGGCAAGTTCGGCCAGGCCCGTGACCTCGACGGCGTCGACGACGCCATCCAGCTCCCGTTCGCCGAATCGCTCGCGGTCGGCGCCGGCGACTTCACCGCGATGGCATGGATCAAGTACGGCGCCAGTACGGCGAACCAGGCGATCTTCTGGGGCTACGGGATCAACGAGTTCTCCCAGTTCTGGCTGCGCGCCGAACCGGCGGACAGCCGGATCCGCGGTTTGATCACAACCGGCGGCCAGACCGCGTCCGCCGCGACGACCAAGTCCTACAACGACAACGCCTGGCACCACGTCGCCCTGCAACGCATGGCCGGCACGCTGTCCATCTGGGTCGACGGAACCCAGGCCGCGTCGGTCACGGCCCCGGCCGGGTCGGTCAGCCCGGGGCGCCCATTCAAGATGTACGTCGGCCAGCGGCTCGACGGCGCGCACCACTTCGACGGCTCGCTGGACGAGGTTCGTATCTACAAGCGTGCTCTCACCGCGACCGAGCTCAACAGCATCCGCACGACGAACAGCACGTCGGTGCCGAACGCCGTACTCGATCTGCCGCTCGGGTGACATCAGACTGGCCTGGCGGAGGCGGTCAACCGCCAGGCCAGTTCACCACTCGCGGGTACGACGGCAGCGTCGTCGGGGCCGGCCTCGGCCAGGTCGAAGACACGACCCAGCATCGGCTCCACCCCCAGACTCCGGTACGGCGCTTCGTCCGGGAAGCCGGCGAGGTTGCGCCACAACGCGGTCGAGACTGGTTGCCCGGGGCAACTCAACGTCCAGGTGAGCTCGGCGTCGCGGTCCACAACGTTGACGGTCGGGCAGTCGATGAGGATGGCACCGACGGCAGTTCCGTCCGATGGTCCGTAGGTGCCGAGATCGATCCCACCCGGCTGCGGCCAGGTCTCGGTGATCCATGGTGCGTTGGCCGGCCAGGGGTTTGGCAACAGGTCGGCTGCCTCGGGGTAGAGGCGACAGTTTGTGCCGGAGGGCGCTGAGATGGTGGCGCCGACGGCGCAGTCGAGGAGTGCGTGTGCCGCCCAGATGAAGCGGAAGCCAGGTGGGGCTTGCAATCTGTAGTCGACGGCAACAGTCTCCGCGTCACCCGTGAACGTTCGAGTCAGGGTGGTGTCGGCGTAGGTGACGGAGGATTCCCAGGGCTGATTCCACAGGCCGCCGTGGTCAGGGGTTCCGCGGACGGTGGGGAAGCACTCGTCGAGTCCGCCTGCGTCCGTGAAGGCCTCGTGCCCTTCGCGGGGGCCGGTCAGGAGGCCGGGGCCGGACCAGAGCCACTCGCGGCCGGCGAGCCGGAGCGAGGTCCAGCGGCCGCCGTCGGCTGGGTCGACCGACACCGAACCGACGGACTCGACCGACGCCGGACCGACGGGCTCGGCCGACGCCGGACCGACGGGCTCGGCCGACGCCGGACCGACGGGCTCGACCGACACCGGACCGACGGACTCGGGGTGCTCGCTCACCATTCGGCGAAGGAGCCGTCTGGGTGGGTCCAGACGGGGTTGCGCCAGGTGTGGCCGGTCTGATCAGCGGCACGGACGGCGGCCTCGTCGACCGTGATTCCCAAGCCCGGCAGGGGATTCCACTCTGCGTGACCGTTGACCCAGGTGAACGGTGCAGGGTCCACGACGTACGAGGTGAGATCGCTCGCAACGTTGTAATGGATGCCCCGACTCTGCTCCTGGATCAAGAAGTTCGGAGTAGCGAACGACACCTGCAGGCTCGCCGCCAGGGAGATCGGCCCGAGCGGACAGTGCGGCGCTAGGAGAGCGCCATGCGCGTCGGCCAGCACCGCGATCCGGCGCAGTTCGGAGATCCCACCCGCATGGGAAACGTCCGGCTGTACGACCGCGATCCCGGCGTTCAGCGGCGCGACGAATTCGGACCGGTGGTACAGCCGCTCGCCCAGAGCCACCGGGACCGTCGAACTGCCGACGATCTCGGCCAGATGCACCATGTGCTCCGGCAGCACCGGCTCCTCGACGAACATCGGCTGTAGTCCCTCGACCGCGTGCAGAATCCGCCGGGCCCCGGCCACGCCGACGCGACCGTGTAGGTCGATCGCGACATCACGCGAGTCGCCCAGCGCCTCCCGGGCAGCAGCCAACCGAGTGACAATGCCGTTGATCTCGGCAACCGACGGCGACGGCTGGATCTGCCCGCTGCCGTTCATCTTCACGGCGGTCATGCCGGCCGCGACCTGCTCGCCGATCTGATCGGCAATCGCGGACGGCTCGTCGCCACCGACCCAGGCATACACCCGGACCCGATCGCGCACCCGTCCACCGAGCAGCGCTGCGACCGGAGCGCCGTACACCTTGCCGGCAATGTCCCACAGCGCGTGGTCGATGCCGGCGACCGCGCTGCTCAGCACCGGACCGCCGCGGTAGAAGCCGCCCTTGGTCAGCACCTGCCAGTGCCGCTCGATCTGCAGCGGATCCTGTCCGATCAGGTACTCCGACAGTGTCTCGATCGCGGTCCGGACGACCTCGGCGCGTCCCTCGACCACGGGCTCGCCCCAGCCGACCACGCCGTCGCTCGTCTCGATCCGGCAGAACAGCCAGCGCGGGGGGACCAGGAAGGTCTCGATCCTCTCGATCTTCACGCGCGCCGCCCACGCGGCTTCGACCCAGATCCGCGCACTTCGGTGAGGTCCTCGGCCGCCTTCGCCAGCAGTTCGCGCATCGCCTGCTCGGCGGCGACCGGGTCATGCGCCCGGACGGCGTCGACCACGCGGCGGTGGCTCGGCAACGGATCGTCCGACGGTTTCACCTTGTGCACCAACCGGTCGCGGTCAGCCAGGCCGGTCTCCATGATCACTTCCATCTTGGTCAGCAGTTCGTTCCCCGTCGCCGCCAGCAGCGCCCGGTGGAATGCGAGGTCGGCGATCGCCGCGGCGACGTCGTCGGTCGCCGACGCCATCTCCTCGAGCGCGGCGTCCAGGGCGGTCAGGTGTGAGTCGTCGGCCCGCAGTGCCGCGAGCCGGGCGGCGGCCGGTTCGACGATGCCGCGCACCTCGTGCAGTTCTTCCAGCAGTTCCGGTCGTACGTCGTCGTCGAAGTGCCAGCGGATCATGTCAGCGTCGAGCAGGTTCCAGTCCGATCGCGGCCGGACGAACGTGCCGCGCTTCTGCCGCGCGTCGACGAGGCCCTTCGCGGTCAGCACCTTCAGCGCCTCGCGGACCGCGGTCAGGCTGACCCCGAGATCGGCCTGCAGGTCCGGCACGTTGATGGTCGAGCCCTCCGGGATCTGCCCGGACAGGATGCGCTGCGCCATCACCTCGACGATCTGGCCGTGCAGTCCCCGCGTCACGCCGCGCTGAATCCCCGTCACACCGTTCTCCCTCACGCCGAGTCCTTCACCGCGGACCAGCCACCGTCGACCACCAGCGTGGTGGCGGTCACGTACGACGCCTCCGACGACAGCAGGAACGCGACTGCCTGAGCCACTTCGTCCGGTTGCCCGAGCCGGCCGACCGCCGTCGCCTGCGCGCTGCGTTCGCGGCTCTCGGCGTCGACACGGTCCCACATCGCGGTCTCGACCGGGCCGGGAAGCACGGTGTTCACGCGGATCGAACCGCCGTACTCGACCGCGAGCTGGCGTCCGAGTGCAACCAGGGCCCCTTTCGTCGCCGCGTACGCGGGATGGCCGGGGAGCCCGGCGAGTGCGTGCACCGAAGACATCAGTACGACGGATCCGCGGTGGGCCGCGAGGTCGTCGTACAAGGTCTGGAAGCCGAGGAAGGTGGCGGTCAGGTTCACATCGAGCTGTCGTTGCCAGGACAGCGGCGACAGTTCGTGGGCCGGCTTCACGTCGAGGAAGACGGCGTTGCTGACGAGGCCGTCGATCGGGCCGAGCTCGTCGCGGCCGCGGGATCGAACCTCCGCCCAGGTGTCCGGCGACGAGACATCACCGAGTACGGCGATCGCCCGGCCGGGGACCTCCTTGCACGGTTGTACGTCGACCTGGACCACGGACGCGCCCTCGGCGAGGAATCGCTCCACGCAGGCCGCACCGATCCCGGACGCGGCACCGGTCACCACGATCACCCGCCCACCCAGCCGCACGTGCGCCTCCTCCACACCCCAGCCCCACCCAAGCATGCCGGGCAGAGCTTTCCAACGATGAACGAGTTATGTACCTCGTGGTGGTGATTCTCCGGCGCTTGCGGCGCCCAGGCACGCACCTCGCGGCACTTGGCCAGCGCCCACGATGCTCTGCATCGAGGCCACTACCCAAGCACCGCGATGCACGCACCTGAACACCGCAATCACTCGGAGACTCACCACCACGAGGCACAACCAGTTGACCGTGACGCCGATGCCAGGTCAAGTGATTTGCTCGTAATTTACGAATTAATATTGACACCTGCGACCGTCCGCCGCAAGATCGTCCGCAACACACCACTCACTCGACTGGCACGCTGGTCGAGCAGATCTCAGGAGTTTGGGTATGACGGGTCTGGCAGCAGATCGACGGACTTTCCTCAAGGGACTCGGACTGCTCGGGGCCGCTGCCCTGGTGCCCGGGTGCGCGACCTCGACGAGCAGTCCGGGTAGCGGCAGCGCGGCCACTGGTGAGCTTTCGCTGCAGTCGAACCTCTCCAGCGAGCAGGCCAAGGCCGCGATGGAGAAGCTCGTTGCCGCGTACAACAAAACCGGTGGGTCCCAGGTCAAGCTGAACACGGTCGCGGCGGAGATCTTCCGGACCCAGTTGCCGACGTACCTGACCTCGGCCAACCCGCCGGACGTCTACACCTGGTACGCCGGGTCGGTCGCGGACTCGTACGCGAAGAAGGACCTGCTGCTCGACGTGTCGAGCGTGTGGGACAGCATGAAGAACTACCCGAAGTCGATGCAGACGCTGTCCACCAGCAGCGCGGGCCAGAAGATCTTCGTGCCGACCAGTTACTACTGGTGGGGCATGTTCTACCGCAAGTCGAACTTCGCGAAGTGGGGCGTCACGCCGCCGAAGACCTGGGAGGAGTTCGTCCAGGTCTGCAAGACGATCCAGAGCAAGGGCATCCCGCCGATCGGCATCGGACTCGGCGACACCCCGTGGGTCGCGTCGGCCTGGTTCGACTACCTGAACATCCGGATCAACGGCGCGCCGTTCCACCGCCAGCTGCTGGCCGGCCAGGGCGACTTCACCGACCCGAAGGTGAAGGCGGTCTTCACCAAGTGGCGCGAGGTGCTGCCGTACTTCGACCCGAAGGGCAAGTCGTTCCCGTTCCAGGAGGCGACGTCGGCGCTGCTGGCCGGCAAGACCGGGATGTTCCTGATCGGCACCTTCTTCGCGGACTCAGCGCCGAAGGATGCGCTGGACGACATCGACTTCTTCCAGTTCCCGATCATCGATCCCGCCGTACCGGTGGCCGAAGAGGCACCTACGGACGGGTACTTCGCCTCGAAGAAGGCGAAGGATCCCGAGGGCGTGAAGAAGCTGATGACCTGGCTGGCGACGGCCGAGGCGCAGGAGATCTACGTCCAGAGCTCCTCCGGTACGGCGATCCCCGCCAACCCGGACGGCAAGTCCGCGGACACGGCGCTGGTGAAGAAGGGCAAGGCGATGATCGAGGGCGCGGCGGAGCTGACCCAGTTCTTCAACCGCGACTCTAGTGACGCACTCCAGCCAACTGCCGACGCCGCCCTGACCAAGTTCCTGGACAAGCCGGATCAGATCGACCAGATCCTCAAGACCTGGCAGACCGCGGCTGAGAAGGTCTTCAAGGCGTGACTTCCACCTTGACCCAGACAGCTCCCGGCCGGCCCGCGCCACGGGCCGGCGGGGGAGCGTCACGACGTACCAAACGCTCCGGTCCCCGGCGGGTGTCGCCGTTGATCCTGGCGTTCGTGCTGGTGCCGTTCGCGATCGAGGCGGTGTGGGTGTTCTGGCCCGCGCTGCAAGGGTTCTGGTTGGCGTTGACCAACTGGGACGGGTTGTCGGCGCCCTCGTTCGTCGGATTCGGCAACTTCAGCGACATGGTGTCGGACCCGATCTTCCGGACCGCGCTGAAGAACACCGCGATCTGGTTGGTGCTGTTCGGTGGGCTCAGTGTGATCGGTGGCTTCGGGATGGCGTTGCTGCTGCAGCGCGAACGTCGTGGCGTCGGCATCTACCGCGCCGCGCTGTTCACCCCGGTGGTCTTCTCGCTGGTCGTCACCGCACTGATCTGGCGAGTGTTCTACCAGCCTGATGGCTTGGTCGACACTGTGTTCCGGTCTGTTGGCCTGGGCAACTTCGTCCGGCCGTGGCTGGCTGATCCGGACACCGCCCTGTACGCCGTGATCGTGCCGGCGCTGTGGCGGCAGATCGGGTACGTGATGGTGCTGTACCTGGCTGGTCTGAAGGCCGTCGACCCGGCGCTGTACGAAGCGGCGAAGGTGGACGGCGCATCGGCCTGGCAGCGGACCCGATTCGTGACCATCCCACAGCTCAAGGGCGTGAACTCAGTCGTGTTGTCGGTGATCGTGATCGACTCACTGAGATCGTTCGACATCGTCTGGTCGATGACCAAGGGCGGCCCGTACCACTCGTCCGAGTTGCTCAGCACGTACATGTACTCGACCGCCTTCCAGTCGACCCAGCTCGGCTACGCGTCCGCCCTGGCCGTGGTCATCTTCTTGCTCGCCCTGGCCGTCATCCTCGGCTACCTGATCCGTGCCTTCCGGGAGGAGACATGAACCGCCTGAAGACCTCGGGCTACCACGTGGCGATGGGGCTTGTCTCCATCCTGTGGGTTGCGCCGATTCTCTGGGTGATCGTGATCTCGTTCCGC
This sequence comes from Kribbella pittospori, assembly GCF_004331465.1. Classification (GTDB taxonomy): domain Bacteria; phylum Actinomycetota; class Actinomycetes; order Propionibacteriales; family Kribbellaceae; genus Kribbella; species Kribbella pittospori. The sequence continues at coordinate 182,804 of NZ_SJKB01000006.1, read as the reverse complement.
AGCTTCGACGACGTGGCGGCGAACGGGCTGGGGTCGCTGCCGCATTCGTTCACGTTCTCGACGTACAAGTCGGCGTGGGAGGATGCGGACGAGTTCCGGGCCTTGATCAACAGTCTCCTGGTGACGATCCCGGCGGTGCTGCTGAGTCTCGGGCTGGCGTCGATCGCGGCGTACGGGCTGGCGCGGTACAGCATCCCGTTCCGGCGGACGATCCTGTTGCTCATGCTGATGGGTAACCTGCTGCCGCCGCAGATCCTGCTGATCCCGATCTCGCGGTTCGTGGAGTTGATCGGGTACTACGACACGCTGATCGCGCTGATCGCCGTTCATGTCGGGTTCGGGCTCGGGTTCTACACGTTCGTGCTGCACGGGTTCATGCGGGATCTACCGCGGGAGATCCAGGAAGCGGCGACGATCGACGGGGCCGGGCCGGGGAAGATCTACGCGAGTGTGATCCTGCCGCTGACCCGGCCTGCGCTCGCGGCGCTTGGAGCGCTGTCGTTCACCTGGATCTTCAACGACCTGCTGTGGTCGATCACTGTGATCCGGTCCGGCGAGAAGATGCCGGTCACGCCGGCGCTGCTCGGTCTCCAGGGTCTGTTCGTCTCGTCCTGGAACGTGATCGCGGCCGGCACCGTGATCGCCGCGGTTCCCACGGTCGCGGTGTTCCTCCGCTTCCAGAAGCACTTCGTCGGCGGCCTCGCCATCGGAGCCGTCAAGTGAAAACGTGGACGTTGCGCGGCACAACCACGTCGTACGTCGTCGGCGTCCCCGACCACAACCAGTGGGCCCAACTCATTGCCTGGGGTCCCCACGCAGTGACAGAAGGCCCGTCGGTTGTAGCCCCGGAAGGCACCGAACACTTCCTCCCACGAGCCGACGTAGAACCCCTCGAGTACGGCGTCCGCGGAGTCCGCTACGCATCCCCTGTGGACTTGGTGGTCTCCGGCCCAGACGGCTCCGACGAGCTCCGCCCTGCCTTCACTCAAGCAACTACAGGAGAGAACACCCTGGAGTTGGAGTTCGTGGATGAGGTACGGGCGGTGAGTGTCGCCTTGCACTACCGCGTAGTCGGGGACTTGGTTGAGCGCTGGGTTTCGATCCGCAACGACGGCACCGGCGAGCTGCGGTTGCATCGGCATGACTCGGCGGGGTTCACCGTGCCTACGTCCGGTGATGCGACGGTGAAGTACTTGTGGGGTGAGTGGAACAGCGAGTTCCAGCAGGCCGAGGTCACCCTCGAGCGCGGCCGGTTCACGATCGGCAGTGCGCAGGGGATCACCGGGCACTCCTACTCGCCGTTCCTGTCCGTCGAGGACGGAGGTACGGCGTACGGCGTCCAGCTCGCGTGGAGTGGGTCGTGGGAGATGAGTGCCGACGTCGACACCACCGGGCAGTTGCGGATCCAGGCCGGACGAGTGTCGCCGAGCCTCGGGATCACGCTGGGGCCGGGGGAGACGTGGGTGTCGCCAAAGGCGGTCGGGGCGTGTAGTGCGGAAGGTGCCGACGGACTGGCTCGCGTCTTCCATGCCTACGAGCGGTCGCTGTCGAGAAGGCTCACCCCGAAGGTGCTGTACAACTCCTGGTTCGCGACCGAGTTCGACATCCGCGCCGACCACCAGCTCGAGCTCGCCCGACGCGCCAAGAGCATCGGCGTCGAGACATTCGTGGTCGACGACGGCTGGTTCGTCGGCCGCTCCGACGACACCGGCGGCCTCGGCGACTGGGAGGTCGACCCGGCCAAGTTCCCGAACGGACTCGACGGATTCATCACCGACCTGAACGACCTCGGCCTCGACTTCGGCTTGTGGGTCGAGCCCGAATCGGTCAGTCCGAAGTCCGAGCTCGCCGCGAAACACCCCGAGTGGATCCTCCGCACCCCCGGCCGCGACCCGGTCCTGATCCGCAATCAACTTCTCCTCGATCTGAGCCGGGACGACGTCGCCGACTTCATCTGGACCACGCTCGACCGGCTGCTGTCGACGTACCAGATCAAATATCTGAAGTGGGACGCCAACCGTCCGCGGCTCGACTCCGGCGACCAGCGGCGGGACCTCGACGGTCGCGTCGTCACCAACCTGTACGCGATCCTCGACCGCCTGCGCGTCGAGCACCCTGAGGTGTCCGTCGAGGGATGCGCGGGCGGCGGCGCCCGCGTCGACCTCGGGATGGCCGCGCGTGTCGACACGCTCTGGCCGAGTGACAACACCGCCCCGCTGGATCGGCTCAGGATCCAGCAAGGCTTCCGCACCGGCTTCGCGCCGCATCTGATGAGCTCGTGGGTGACCGATGCCGTCGGCACCCATGACGGACGCGAACGATCCCTCGACTTCCGGTTCCACGTCGCCATGGCCGGCGTACTCGGGATCGGCGCCGACCTGTCACGATGGAACGACGAGCAACTGTCCACCGCGGCACGACACATCGAGCAGTACAAGGGTATCCGCGATCTGATTGCCGACAGCAATGTCTACGGACTGTCGGCCGGCGTGCAGTACGTCGGTGTGACGCGGTCCGTGGTGTTTCTGTGGGAGACCGGCGACGGCAACGTGCGCGGCACCCTGCCGACCCGGCCGCGGCGAGCGCCGCTGGCCGGCCTGGATCCCGCGAAGAACTACCGGGTGGGCGACGAGGTTCACCCGGGCAGCTATCTGCTGCAGGTCGGCGTCCGCTGGGACGGCGCGACCGACTCGAACTGCCTGGTCGTCGAAGCCCTCGACTGACCGTTCCGCTCAACGGCAGCAAAGGACAACAGATGAAGCGACTACTTGGTGGGGTGATCGCGGCGGCACTGGTGGCCGGCGCGTTCGCGACCACCACGACAACCCAGGCTGTGGCGGCTCAGGCCACAGCTCAGGCCCCAGCTGCGGTGCTCAGCCCGACGCCGTACATGGGCTGGAACACGTACTACGGACTCGGTGGCGACTTCACCGAGGACACGATCAAGTCGGTCGCCGACTCGCTGGTGAGTCGCGGGCTGGCGAAGGCCGGCTACGACATCGTCTGGCTGGACGGCGGTTGGCAGGCCGACCAGTCGCGCAGCGACGCCGGCGACCTGGTCCCGAACCCGGCCAAGTTCCCGAACGGACTGAAGCCGCTCGTCGACTACATCCACAGCAAGGGCCTCAAGGCCGGCATCTACACCGACGCCGGTCCTTACATCCCGGGCAAGTGTGGGCTGGGTAGCGGCGGCTACTACCAGCGCGACGCGGATCAGTTCGCCGCGTGGGGCTTCGACGCGGTCAAGGTCGACTACCTGTGCGGTATCGCGGCGAACCTGGATCCGAAGACGGTTTTCACCGAGTTCGCCCAGGCGCTGCGCAACAACGCCAGCCACCGGCCGATGATCTTCAACCTCTGCAACCCGGTCACCTCGCCGGACTGGGGCAACTATCCCGAGTCGCAGCAGTCGATCTTCTCCTGGTCGTACGCGCCGGGGATCGCCCAGTCGTGGCGGACGTACACCGACGTCGGCTTCCAGGGCGACATCAAGTTCAAGGACGTACTGCGCAACTACGACGCGAACGCGCGGCACCCTGAGGTGGTCAAGCCGGGCGCGTTCAGCGACCCCGACTACCTCGCGCCCGAACTCGGCATGACGGACGAGGAGTTCCGCAGCCAGCTCACGCTGTGGACCGTGGCCGCGGCGCCGCTCGTGGTCGGCAGCGACATCCGCAAGCTGAGCCCGACGACGATCTCGATGCTGACCGATCCCGACGTACTCGCGATCAACCAGGACAAGGCCGCGGTCCAGGCCGTTCGGGTCGGTGCCGCGGGGACGGCGGAGACGTGGGTCAAGCGACTCGCTGACGGCAGTCGCGCCGTGGTGCTGCTGAACCGTGGTGACAGCGCGAAGACGATCACGACGACGGCTTCGGCGGTCGGTCTGCAGGGTGCGCGGTTCACCCTGAAGAACGCGTGGACCAACAAGGTCACCGAGAGCGCGGGCACGATCAGCGCGGCGGTTCCGGCGCACGGTACGGCGCTCTTCCGGGTCGAACCGGCCAGTGGTGTGCCGGGGATCCCGCATGTAACTGCCGGTATTCCGCAGGTGACGAACGTCGGCACCGACGTACAGCCCGACGGAGTCGCTCCGGTTGTTGCCGGCGGCGACGAGCTGACGGTGCAGGTTGCCGTCCGCAACGACGGCCTGCTGCCGGTGCTCAAGCCGGCCGTGACGGTTGCCGGTGGCACCGGGTGGACGGTGAAGTCGTTGACCAAGGCTCCGATTCTGTTGGCTGGTGGTCAGCAAGCGACGTACCGGTTCACCGTGAAGCTACCTGCGAGTGCGGCACCTGGATCTGCGAGTCTCACGGCGTCGACGTCGTACGACACGATCGGGTACGGCGTACAGCGGCAGTCGACTGTGTCGCCGGTGGTCGTTGCTCCGGTGCCGCCGACGGGGACGGTTCCGCTGTCGCATCACGAGTGGATCAGCGCGACCAGCGGGTGGATGTCGCCGACCGTTGACGAGAGTGTTGGTGGCGGATCACCGATCAGTCTGGTGAGTACGACGTACCCGACTGGGATTGGCGTGGCGACGCCGTCGACGGTTCGCTACTACCTGGGCAAGTCGTGCTCTCGGTTGACCGCGACGGTTGGTATCGATGACGCGGTACGCAACGTCGGGCCGGAGGGTGGTACTGCGACGTTCCAGGTGATTGGCGACGGCAAGGTTCTGTATGACAGCGGTGTAGTCGACCGTGACAACCCGAAGCCGATCGACGTCGACCTGACCGGAGTCCGCGTTCTCGACCTCTTCGTCGGTGACGCAGGAGACGGCGGCTACAACGACCGAGCCGACTGGGCAGCCCCAACCGCAACCTGCTGAGTTCTCCTTACTTGAGGGGCGGGCCGGTGCGCGGTCTGCCCCTCAGGTGTTTCCCCCACGCGCCCTAAGGAATCGTGGGTTGGTCCGGGGCGAGTTCGGCGATCGCTTCGCGGTTCGTTGGGTAGACGGTCTGGTCGGTCAGTAGTTCGAGTTCGGTGAGGCGGGTGAGGATTGGTGCTCGGACACGGCTGAACGCGAGGGTGACGTCGCGTGTCACCAGCCAGTCCTGCAGGGATGCGAAGGCCTCGGCGCCTGTGACGTCGATGTCGTTGACTGCTTCCATGTCGATGACGACGTGGTGTACCGCGTTCGCGCCTGGTGCGGTGACGGCGTGTTTGACGGCGTCGGCGAAGACCGATCCGTTCGCGAAGAAGAGCGGCGCCGCGATGCGTACGACGACCACGCCGGGCGCCGTCATGCGGCCCTCGGTCGCGCCTTCGAGGAGCGACTCGCCGGGGTCACCGGTCGCCTCGAGGACGTCGATGGCGGGGTTGGCGGCGCGCTTGGCGAGGTTGATCAGGGCCAGCGCGAACGCGACGAGGATGCCGGGGATCGCGCCGATGAACAGGGTGACGAGAAAGCAGACGGCACCGACGGCGAACTCGAACCGGTCCTTGTGCCAGAGCTCGGTGAAGTCCCGGATCCCCAGGAGTGGGACGATCGCGACTCCGACGATCGCCCCGATGGCCGGGGAGGGGATGTCCTCGAGCAGGGCGGTGCCGAACAGCAGGAGCAGCAGGGTGCCCGCGGCGAGCACGAGGGCCGGCAGTTGGGTGCGCGAACCCGCCTGGTCCATTGCCGCGGTACGCGAGGTGGATGAGCCGACGCTGAAGCTGCCCTGCGTCCCTGCGGCGACGTTCGCGAGTCCGAACGCGAACAGGTCCCGGTTCGCGTGGAACGGGTAGTGGCGCCTCTCGGAGTACGCCCGGGACACGAGCAACCCCTCCGCTGTGGTGACCAGCGTCAGCGCGATGGCGGAGGGGACGAGAAGGAGCCACTTGTTCCAGCCGATGACCGGCCAGGTCAGCGTCGGTGGGCCGGCGGGTACGTCGCCGAGCACCGACACTCCCCGCTCGTCGAGGTGGCCGACGACCACGACGATGGTCGCGGCCACGAGCAGGATCAATGCCCAGGGCACGGCGTGCGCGAACCGCCGGCCGAGCAGCAGCGCCGCGACCGAGACGGCACTGATGAGCACGGCCCAGCCGTTCACAGTGCCGAGGTTCGTCACCAGGTCGACGAGCTTGTCCGTGAACTCCCCGCCCGAGTCGATCTTCACGCCCAGCATCTTGGCGACCTGGCTGACCATGATGTCCAGCGCCAGGCCGCCGACGAACCCGATCAGGATGGGCTTGGAGAGGAAGTTCGCGAGAAATCCCAGCTTGAACACCGCGAGAAGGGCGAACAGGATGCCGCAGATGATCGCCTGCGCGAGGGCGAGCCTGGCGTAGTCGGCGCTGCCGGCGGTCGCGAGGCCGCCGATGGACGATGCGACCAGCGCCGCGGCCGCGGCATCCGGCGATGCGACGACCTGCCGCGACGACACGACCAGCGCGTAGACGATCGTCGGTACGACGAGCGCGTACAGGCCGGCGGTCGCCGGCAGCCCGGCGATCTGTGCGTAGCCGATGTTCAGCGGAATTGCGATCGCCAGCAGCGTGACGCCCGCCAGCAGTTCCGTGACGAGATTGCCTCGTGTCAGCCCGGCCAACGGTCGTTGCATGGCGCTCCTCTCGTGGGCAGGCGTCGACAGAGGGTCGGACCTGACGTGATCGCCGGTCAGGGGAGGACGATGTTGAAGGCGTGGTCTCCGGGGCTGAGGACTTCGAGGAGTTGCTTGAGGACGTTCAGGTCGCCGCGGACGTCGAGGCCGTCGGAGTTGAGGTCGCCGGCGGCGAGGCGGAGGAGCCGGGGCTTGGTGACGGTCAGGTGCAGGTCGGCATCGGGGGCTGGGGCGCGTTCGACGTAGACGAGTACGCCGTTGCGGAGTGTGAGGTGGAAGCTGCGGGCGAGGTCGCTGATCGTGAGGTCGAACGCGAGCTCGAGATCCCAGGCCTTGGGGCCGTCCACCGTGATCGCGACCGCGTCGAACAGTTGCTCGGGGGTGAGTTGCGCGAGGATCGCAGGTGCGTTCGTCACCGTCGGCGTGCCGAAGTTCCCTTCACGGAGTTCGGTCGCGCCGGAGAGGTAGAAGTTGCGCCAGGTGCCGTTCTCGGCGCCGTACCCGAGCTGCTCGAGGGTGTCGGCGTACAGCGCCTTCGCGGCTGTGTGAGTCGGGTCTGTGAATGTCGCGTGGTCGAGCAGCGTCGCGGCCCAGCGGAAGTCACCGGCGTCGAAGGCGGCCTGCGCCAGTTCGATCACGCGGTCGATGCCGCCGATCGCGTCGACGTAGCGGGTCGCTTGCTCCTTCGGCGGGTGTGGCCAGAGCCTGGCCGGGTTGCCGTCGAACCAGCCCATGTACCGCTGGTAGATCGCCTTCACGTTGTGACTGACCGATCCGTAGTAGCCGCGGGCATGCCACGCGTTCTCCAACGCCGGCGGTAGCTGCATCGCCTCGGCGATCTCGGCGCCCTGCAGACCCTGGTTGAGCATCCGCAGCGTCTGGTCGTGCAGGTAGCCGTACAGGTCGCGTTGCAGGCTGAGGAACTCGACGATCTCGGCGTTGCCCCACGTGGGCCAGTGATGCGACGTGAAGACGACTTCGGCTTGGGAGCCGTACCGCTCGATCGCCTCGGTGAGGTACTGCGACCAGACGTGCGGGTCGCGCACGACCGCGCCGCGCAGGGTGAGCAGGTTGTGCAGCGTGTGCGTTGCGTTCTCGGCCATGCACAGCGCCTTGTACCGCGGGAAGTAGAAGTGCATCTCCGACGGCGCCTCCGTGTTGGGGGCCATCTGGAACTCGATTTCGAGCCCGTCGACGGTGTGCGTCTGCCCGGTTGTGGTGATCTCCCGGGTCGGCGGAAGCAGAGTGGCTTCACCGGTCGAGGTCGTCTGGCCGAGTCCCGCACCGACCGCGCCGTGCGAACCGCGGGCGAGCGCTGCGCCGTACATGTACCCCGCCCGGCGGCCCATGGCGGTGCCGGCGTACACGTTCTCGGCGACTGCGTGTTCGACCATCCCCTCGGGCACGATGATCTCGACTCCGGCGTCGACCTGCTCCTGCGTGAGGATGCCCTGAACGCCCCCGAAGTGATCGATGTGCGAGTGCGTATGGATCACGGCGGTGATCGGCCGGTCGCCACGATGAGTGCGGTAGAGCGCCATGGCGGCAGCGGCCGTCTCCCGTGAGATCAGCGGATCGATCACGACGACCCCGGTGTCGCCCTCGACGAACGACATCACCGACAGGTCGAGACCGCGGATCTGATACAGGCCAGGCACGACCTCGAACAACCCGTGCTTTGCGGCCAGCTTGCTCTGTCGCCACAGGGCTCGGATTCACCGTGTCCGGAGCATCGCCGGTCAAGAAGTCATAGCTGGACGCATCCCATACGACGTCGCCCGCGGCGTTGCGAATCGCCGGATCGTCGAGCGTCCCGATGAACCCTCGCTCCGCCGCAGCGAAGTCACCCTCGTCACCGAACGGGAGACGCGCAAGCAGCTCGGCCTGCTGTCCCTTGATCGCATCCGACGCTTCCCGCTGATCCATCCTGTCCCCCAACAGTCCGGTGGGCCATCCCCACAAACGCGAGTCTGGCCCATCTCACCCCGGACAACCAGCGCTCGCACGCAAGGAACGCGTGGGGCCTACCAACCACCAGCCGCTAGGCCCAGTCGACTTCCACTGAGTGGAACCAGGTCCACTCGCGTTGTTGCCAGGCTTTGGATTGGTGGCTGAGGCGGGCGGCGTACTCGGGCCAGTCGGTGGAGGTCTGGCGTGACCATGCCTTCTCTGCCGCGCCACTGAGACGAGGCAGCAGCATGAACTCCAGTTCGTCAGCGGTCGCGATGGTCTCGCACCAAACGGCCCCCTCGACGCCGGCTACCTGTGCGTCCGACTCAACGCCGGGCGTGTTCTCGACCGGGTCCCACTCAACGCTGTCCCGGATGGATGCCGCCGGATACACCGGCAGTCCGACGCGCTTACGCATCTCTTCCTGCGCGGCGTCCGACGATGCATCGGCATGCGGTCGGTCGAAGTACAGCCAACTGGTTGGTGAGACAAGCAGCCGCGCACCCTGGGCGAGTGCCCTCGGGGCATCCTGCGCTGCCTTCTTCAAGCCCTCGGCCAGGATCGGCAGCAGTTCTGCCGGGACCATCGAGCTCACGGCGTCGTAGTCCATCGACTCGACCTCGTGGACGTCCATCCAGTACTGCACTGCTACGTCGGCGCTGATCGAGGCGCGGGCGATCTCCTGCCACCCGACGACCCGCTTCCCGCGGGCGCGGACGAGTTCGACGGCACGTTCGACGAAGGCGGCGTGGGCCTCGTCGGGCATGCCGAACGCCTCGTCTCCGCCGATGTGCACGTACGCGCTCTGTGGGAACTGCGGAATGACGGCATCCAGGACGTCCTCGACGAACTCCCAGGTCTCCGCGCGGTCGGGGTCGAGGGTGCTGAGCTGGAGGCTGGCCCCGTTGCCGAGATCGATGGAGCGGATCTCGCCCGGCGCCAGCTCGGGGTACGCGCGGAACACTGCCGCGATATGACCGGGCATCTCGATCTCCGGGACCACCGTCACGAAGCGTTCGGCGGCGTACGCCACCAGCTCGGCCACCTCGGCTTGGGTGTAGTAACCGCCCGGACGGTCACCAATCGCGCCGCAGGCGCCGATCTCGGTGAGCGCCGGCCGGGACGGGACCTCGATCCGCCAGCCCTGGTCGTCGGTCACGTGGAGGTGCAGCACGTTGAGCTTGTACAGCGAGCACATGTCGACCACGCGGCGGACCACCGCCGGCGGGTGGAAGGTTCGGGCGACGTCGAGGGAGAGTCCGCGCCACGCGAACCGCGGCCCGTCGATGACACGGGCCGCCGGCAACGTTGCACTGCCATCCTGCGCGTACGCCGTGATCAGCTGCCGGAGCGAGGTGAGCCCGCGGTGCACTCCCTCAGCTGTCGGACCCCAGACGCGCACGCCTGCGCTGGTGATCTCGAGTCCGTACCGTTCGTCGGCGAGGTCCTTGCCGTCGGCCCGCAGACCTGAAGCGGGTGCGACGTCGTCGATGCCGGCGCTGTCGATGAGCACGGTGACACCGGGCGAGGCGGCGACGGAGAGCGCGATGCCGGCGTCGATCCGAACGTCCTCGACGAATCGCGCAGCGAGATCGGCAAGCTCGGGCGGTACGGCGATGCCCAGACCGTCGCCGATGACGAGCGTCCCGTCAGAGGTGGTGGTCGCGGCAGGGGCGGGGATCAGCGGGAGATTCATCAGGCTCCTGACGGGCAAGGTGGTGGCCGGAGGCTTCGCGGGACCACCGGCCACCACGTTGGTATTTGATCAGATCTTCTGGGCGGCGTGCAGGGGGTGTCTCGGCGGGCAGGGTGGATTCCTTCGAGGTTCGGAGACTCGCCGTTTGATGGTGACATCTTGTTCATGGTGAGGCAGTCTCCTTCTGTCGGGAAGTGCTCGTTTCGACATTTGAGGAGACAATTGTGCGCAGAGTACGCCGCCCACGCGCCCTTGCCGCCGGACTAGCGGTCCTGCTGGCCGCCGGTCTGGCCCCGCCGGCCGCCGAGGCCGTTACCACATCGGTACCGGTGCAACTGGTCTCGATCACCGATTTCCACGGCTACCTCCGGCCGCCTTCCCCCGCGGACGGCGGGACGATCGCCGGCCCCGGCGGGACCACTCAGGTCGTCGGCGGAGCGGCGTACCTGGCCACGCATCTGAAGAGCATCCGGGCCGGTCACCCGAACTCGATCTTCTTCGCCACCGGGGACAACTTCTCCGGCTGGCCGTTCGAGGTGGACGCGCACGCGGACGAGCCGACGATCGAGATGCTGAACGCGCTCGGCGTCCAGTTCTCAGCCGTCGGCAACCACGAACTCGACATCTCGAAGAGCTTCCTGGTCGACCACATGACCAAAGGCAAGTGCTTCGGGAAGGTCGGCGGCGACAGTTGCTTCACCGACTCCACCGGCCGCCGGTTCCACGGGGCGGACTTCGAGTTCCAGTCGGACAACATCGTCGACGCCAACGGCCGCACGATCGTCGCGCCGTACACGATCCGCTGGGTGCGCGACCACGGCCGCAGCTACCCGATCGGCTTCATCGGGATGACTGTCCCGGACACTCCCGTCGGCTCGACGTCGTACCAGCCGGACCTGACCGCGCTCGACCCGGTCGAGTCGACGAACCGTGCCGCGGCGGAGCTGACCCGCAAGGGCGTGAAGGCGATCGTGCTCAACATGCACGACGGCGGTACCGACGCGTCCGCGACGTACAACGACTGTGTGAACCCGACCGGTCCCGCGATCGACCTCGCGCGCAAGGTGACGCCGCAGATCGACGCGATCGTCACCGGCCACTGGCATACCGGCTTCAACTGCAGCATCCCGGACCCGGACGGCAACCCGCGCCCGGTCGTCGAGGCCGCGAACCACGGCCGGCTGATCAACGAGATCAACCTCCAGCTCGACGGCCGCACCGGTGAGGTACTCCGCGACCAGACCACGTCGACCAACCACGCCGTCACCCGCGATGTCACGCCCGACCCGACGATCCAGAAGATCGTCGACTACTGGGCCGCCGCCGGTGATCGCAAGTACGCCGAACCGGTCGCGACCGTCACCGGCGACTTCACCCGCACCGCCAACGCTGCCGGCGAGAGCACCCTGGCCGACCTGGGCGCCGACGTCCACCTGTGGACCGCCCGGCAGAACGGCCCGGCCGACCTCGGCATCATCGCCGCCAAGCCCGCGATCGGCAGTACGGCGTTGCGCGCCGACCTCCTGGTTGCCAACAGCAACAAGCCGGGCGATGCCGACGGCCGGGTGATGCTCGGTGAGTCGTGGGACGCGTACGGGTACGGCAACCCGGTCCTGACCGTGAGCCTCACCGGTACGCAACTGGACGCCGTACTCGAGCAGCAGTGGCAGACGCAGACCGACGGCACGGTGAAGTTGGCGCCGCTCGCGGTGTCGGGCAACGTCAGCTACTCGTTCGACTCGAACCGGCCGGTCGGTGACCGCGTCGAACCCGCCGACGTGAAGATCGACGGCGCCGCACTCGACCCGGCCAAGACCTACCGGGTGGCCGCACTCGCCTACACCGTGATCGGCGCCGACGGGTACGCAGCGTTCAAGAGCTACACCGACCCGGTCCGCAACAACACCGACCACGAAACCTTCGCGGCGTACCTCAAGGCCCACCGGACGTTGACGCCCGCACCGCTGACCCGCGTTACGCAGAAGGGCTGAGGAGCCCGTCAACTCATCCGTAACAAGAAGATGCATGCGCTGTGACCTGATCCGGCGGCACCTGACAAGGTGCCGCCGGACGCGCGGGGGACTTACCTGTCGCGGTGCTGCCGGGCGAGGGACTTCAGGTAGAGGGCGCTTTGCTTCGGGGTTCGAGCTTGGGTTTCGTAGTCGACCCGGACGATGCCGAAGCGTTTGGCGTAGCCGTAGGCCCATTCGAAGTTGTCCATCAGGGACCAGGCCAGGTAGCCGCGGATGTCGGCGCCCTGATTGATCGCGGCAGCGACGGCGGCCAGGTGGGACGTGAAGTACGCCGTACGGTCGGCGTCGGCGACGAAGCCCGTGGAGTCGGGTACGTCGTCGAAGGCGGAACCGTTCTCGGTGACGACCATCGGCAGACCCGGGTAGTCGCGGCTGATACCGACCAGCAGATCGGTGAAGCCCTCGGGCACGATCTCCCAGTCCATCGCGGTGCGCGGCTTGTTCAAAGGAAGCGTCCGGCTGACCGGCATGCCGCTGGAGTCGACCGTGCTGCCGTCCTCGGCGTACCCGGTGAACTTCTGGCTGAAGTAGTAGTTCACCCCGAGTACGTCGATCGGCGCCGCAATGATCTCGAGGTCACCATCCTCGACCGGCAGCTCGACGCCCTCAGCAGCCAGGTCAGCCACCACGTCCGCCGGGTAGCGACCGTGCACCAAAGGATCGAGGTAGATCCGCCGACCCATCCCGTCCGCCCGTCGTGCCGCGTCCACATCGGGCTGGGCGTCCGAAGCCGGGTACGCCGTCGCCACGTTCAACGTGATGCCGATGTCCAGCTTGCGTGGTGACGCCTCACGCATCCGGCCCGTAGCCAGGCCATGCGCGAGCAGCAAATGATGCACAGCAGCCAACGCGGCCGGGTATTCGCGCCGCCCCGGTGCATGAGCGCCGTACGCGTAGCCCAGCATCGCCGAGCACCACGGCTCGTTCAGCGTGGTCCACGTGTTCACCCGGTCGCTCAAGGCCTCGAACACCAGCATCGCGTAGTCGGCGAACCGGTACGCCGTGTCGCGCACCGGCCAGCCGCCCGCGTCCTCGAGCTCCTGCGGCAGATCCCAGTGGTACAAGGTCACCCACGGATCGATGCCCTGAGTCAGCAGCTCATCGACGAGCCGGTCGTAGAAGGAGAGCCCGGCCCGGTTCACCGGCCCCTTGCCGCGCGGCTGGACCCGCGGCCACGCCACCGAGAACCGGTACGTGTCCAGCCCGAGATCCTTGATCAGGGCAACGTCCGCCGGCATCCGGTGGTAGTGGTCGCAGGCGATGTCACCGGTGTCGTCGTTGTCGATGGCACCGTGCACCCGGCAGTACGTGTCCCAGATCGAGGGCGTCCGGCCGTCGACGTTCACCGCACCCTCGATCTGGTACGCCGACGTCGCGACACCCCACCGGAAGCCGGCCGGAAGTCCCGCGATCAGGTCGGCGTCCCCCGAGACAGAAGTTGTGCTCATTGTGGCCTTTCGGATGTCGGAGAGATCAGGCGACCGGCACGCGGCCGGGGAGCCAACAGGCAACGGAACGGCTGGGATCGTTGCGCGACGACGGGACCCCGAGGACCGGGATCTCCGCCGAGCAACGGTCGAACGCGTGCGGGCAACGCGGATGGAACGAACAGCCCGACGGCATCCCGCGCAGGTCGGGAGGTGAGCCCGGGATCCCGGCCAGGTCACGGCGCGGACCGCGCAGTGCCGGGAAGGACTTCAGCAGTCCCTCGCTGTACGGATGCAAGGAATCGGTGTACAGGTCGGCGGAGCGGGCCTCCTCGACGATGCGGCCGCCGTACATGATCGCGATCCGGTCGGAGAACTCGACCAGCAGCGACAGGTCGTGGGTGATGAACAGGACCGAGAACCCGAGCCGCTCGCGCAGTTCGACCAACTGGGCCAGGATCTGCCGCTGCATCACCACGTCGAGCGCGGTGGTCGGCTCGTCCATGATGACGATCTGCGGTTCGAGGACGAGCGCCATCCCGATCATCACGCGCTGCCGCATACCACCGGACAGTTGGTGCGGGTAGGCGTCCATCCGGTCCGATGAGATGCCGACCAGCTTCAGCATCTCGTGCGCGCGGCTGGTCCGCGCGGCCGGCGACAGGCCGGGCTCGTGCGCCTTGATCACGTCGAGCATCTGGGTCGAGACCTTGTGCACCGGGTTGAGCGAGTTCATCGCGCCCTGGAACACGATCGACGTCTCGGCCCAGCGGAAGGCCCGCAGTTCGGGGTCGGTCAGCGCCATCACGTCGTACGCATCACCGTTCGGCGGGTGGTAGACGACCGAGCCGCCGCTGATCACACCGGGCGGTGGCAGCAGCCGCGTCACGCCGTACGCGAGCGTTGACTTACCGCTGCCGCTCTCGCCGGCCAGACCGAGGACTTCGCCCCGGTGCAACGTCAGCGTGACGTCGCGGACCGCCTGGACCGCCTGGTCGCCGAGGCCGTAGTCGACGTGGAAGTTCTTGATCTCCAGTACCGGCTGCTTCATGCGACCTCCTTCTGACGGCGTACGACGGGAGTGACCGACTCGCGCGAAGCACCCAGGACAGGCGTGAAGCCGACCCGCATCCGGACCGAGTGACCGTCCTTGGTCTTCAGCTTGGTGTGGCCGCTGCTGCGCAACCGCGGGCTGACGAACTCGTCGATGCCGAAGTTGATCAGCGACAGCGCCGTACCGAGCAGGGCGATCGCGAGACCGGCCGGAACGAACCACCACCACGCGCCCTGAGCCAACGCCTGCTGGCTCTGCGCCCAGAACAGGATCGTGCCCCAGTTCCACTCGGAGATCGTCGAGATGCCGATGAAGGCCAGGGTGATCTCCGACATCACCGCGAAGATCACCGTGCCGACGAAGCCGGAGGCGATGATCGCGGTCAGGTTCGGCATGATCTCGGCGGTGATGATCCGCCACGTACTCTCGCCGGTCGCCCGAGCCGCCTCGACATAGTCGCGCCTGCGCAGGGACAGGGTCTGCGCGCGAAGCACTCGAGCACCCCACGCCCACGACGTCAAACCGATGACGAGGGCAACCATCAGGTCGCCGGCGGCCGGGATGGTCGAGGCAACGATGATGATCAGCGGCAGCGCGGGGATGACCAGGAACACGTTCGACAACGCCGAGAGGCTCTCGTCCGCGGCGCCGCCGAGGAAACCGGCGCTGACGCCGATCAGGATCGACAACGCGGTCGCGACGATGCCGGCCAGCAGGCCGACGAACATCACGCCTCGGGTGCCGACCAGCACCTGGCTGAAGATGTCCTGTCCGAGATGCGTCGTCCCGAACCAGTGCTTGCCGGACGGCGCCTGGATCAGGTCACTGCTACGCGCGGACGGGTCGTACGGCGCGATCCACGGTCCGATGATCGCGATCAGGCAGAAGAACCCGAGCACGATCAGGCCGGTCGCGGCCTTCGGATTGGCGACGAACCGCAGCCGGCGGCGCTTGGCCGGTGTGGCCGCGACCTCCGGACCCCCGGGCGTGACCGCGGTGATGGTGGTGGCTGGTGCGGACACGTGTCAGCCTTCCTTCCGGGTACGCGGGTCGAGGAGCAGGTAGGCGATGTCGGCCATCAGGTTCGCGACCAGCACCGACAGCGTGATCACCAGGAACACGCCTTGCATCAGCGGATAGTCCTTGGAACCGACGGCCTGGAACAGGTTGTAGCCGATGCCCGGGTAGGAGAAGACGATCTCGACCAGCAGCGTGCCGCCGACGATGAAGCCGAGCGCCAGCGCAAAGCCGGACACGTTCGGCAGCAGCGCGTTGCGAGCCGCGTAGCTGACCATCACTCGGCGCTCGGGCAGGCCCTTGGCATGCGCGACGGTGATGTAGTCCTCGGAGGCGACCGTGACCATCATGTTCCGCATGCTGAGGATCCAGCCGCTGACCGACGAGATCAGGATCGTGATGGCCGGCAGCAGGCTGTGCTGGATCGCGCTGCCGATGAACTCGGCGTTCCAGGACGGCACCAGGCCGGGCTCGTAGCCGCCCGACGACGGGAAGATGCTGTCCGGTCCGGCCAGCAGGGTGATGGCCAGCAGGCCGAGCCAGAAGTACGGGATCGACGACAGGAACGTTGTCACGGGCAACAGTCCGTCCAGCCACGAACCGCGGCGCCAGCCGGCCAGGACGCCGAGCGACGTACCGATCATGAAGCTGGCGAACGTCGTGATGCCGACCAGCGCGATTGTCCACGGCAGGCTCTGCCGGAGGATCTCCGAGACCGGTGTCGGGAAGAACGTGAACGACAACCCGAGGTCGCCGTGGAAGATCTGGCCCCAGTAGTCGACGTACTGACTCCACAGACTGGCGTTCTTGTCCAGGCCGAACAGCACGTAGAGCGACTGGATCGCGTCCGTGCTCAGCTGGCCTTGGTACTTGTTGATCAGCGAGGTGACCGGATCGCCCGGGATCAGCCGGGGGATGAAGAAGTTGATGGTGAGCGCGGCCCACGCGGTGAACAGGTAGAAGGCGATCCGCTGCAGCAGGTACTTCACTTCGCGACCCCTTCCTCGTAGAGCCAGCAGGCCGCCCAATGACCGTCGTTGGCGGGCAGTTCGAAGCGGGGCGGAAGATCGGTCGAGCACTTCGGCATCGCGTGCACGCAGCGCGGGTGGAACCGGCAGCCGCTCGGCGGTGCGATCAGGCTCGGCGGCTCGCCGCTGCCCTGGTCCTCCGGGGCGCGCGGATCGCCGACGCGGTCGAGGCGATCAGGGTCGGGCGCGCTCTCGATGAGCAGCCGGGTGTACGGGTGGGCTGGGTTCTGGGTGACGGTCTCGGAATCGCCGCCTTCGACCATGCGCCCGGCGTACATCACCAGGGTCTCGTCGGCGAAGTACCGGGCCGAAGCGATGTCGTGGGTGATGTAGAGGATCGCGAGGTTGAGCCGTTCCTTCAAGTCACGCAGGAGATTCAGTACGCCGAGCCGGATCGACACGTCGAGCATCGAC
The DNA here is from genome assembly GCF_004331465.1 of Kribbella pittospori. Classification (GTDB taxonomy): domain Bacteria; phylum Actinomycetota; class Actinomycetes; order Propionibacteriales; family Kribbellaceae; genus Kribbella; species Kribbella pittospori. The sequence continues at coordinate 165,631 of NZ_SJKB01000006.1, read as the reverse complement.
ACGGGCTCGTCCGCGAGCAGTGCCTCCGGGTCCGCACCGAGGGCGCGGGCGATCGAGACGCGCTGGCGCTGACCGCCGGACAGCTCGTGCGGGAATTTGTCCAGGTAGCGCTCCGGGGGAGTGAGCTGGACCCTGAGCAGCAGGTCGCGCAGGTTCTCCTCGAGCTCGGCTGCATTGTTGCCGGCCCGGCCGTGGATCCGCAGCGCGCGGGTCAGGTGGTACCGCACGGTGTGTGTCGGGTTCAGCGAGGCGAACGGGTCCTGGAAGATCATCTGGACCTGGCGGCAGTACGCGCGGAACTTGCGGCCGCCCTTCACCGTGACGGACTCGCCGTGCAGCCGGATGTCACCCGACGTACGGCCGTACAGCTGGGCGAGCAGCCGGGCAACGGTCGACTTGCCCGAGCCGGACTCGCCGACGAGTGCGGTGACCCGTCCCCGGCGCAACGTGAGCCTGATGTCGTCCACGGCGTGGACTGCCTTGCGATCCCGGGTGAGCAGGTCGCGGATCCCCCGCCGTACCGGGAAGTGCTTGGTGAGGCCCTCGGCCTCGAGGACCACCTCGGTGTCGGTCACCGTCATGGAATCGGGACTCCTCGGTTCATGGCGCCGCGGCGCCAGGCGGTCAGGCCTGGCGCCGCGGGCCGCGCCTCACTGGGCGCCGGCGGGCTTCAGGTTCAGGACGATCTGCAGAGCGTTCTGCTGGGTCGGCTGGGCCGGCCCGTACTGGTTCTGCTCGTCGGGCCAGCCGACCCAGTTCTTCGTGCTGTAGAGACCACCGACGTTCGAGGCAGAGGTCGGGATCACCGGCATCTGCTCGACCATGATCTTCTGCAGCGTGTTCAGCGCCGTGGTCCTGGTGGCGTCGTCGGTCGCGTTGGCGTACTGGTCCAGCGCCGTGGTCGCCTCCGGGCTGTTGAACCGCCCGTAGTTGCCGCTGACACCGCCCTTGCCGACCGGCTTCAGGATCTTGCCGTCCATGATGTTCTGGTAGATGTCGTACGGCGTCGCGCCGCCGTTGGTCCAGTGCATCGCGGCGTCGAAGTTGCCCTCGTCGATGTTCTTGAACCAGGCGTCCTGGTTGGCCTTGTCGACAGTGGCTTTGATCCCGATCGTGGACAGGTTGTCCTTGATGATCTCCAGGTCGGTGATGTAGTCCGACCAGCCGGCCGGGTCGGTCAGCGTGATCGTCACCGGCTTGCCGGTCGGGTCCTTGAGGACGTCGCCCTCGAGCTTGAAGCCGGCGTCGGTCAGCTCCTTCTTCGCGGCCTCGACGTCGACCGAGTGCTTCTCGTCCTTGAAGTCCGGGGCGATGAAGGACTCACCGGCCGGCGTCGGGATGCCGGTGACGGACTCGACCTTCGGGTAGAAGTAACCGGCCTCACCCTGCATGAAGATGTCGTCGCGGTTGATCACCTTGTCCATCGCCCGCCGCAGTGCCGGGTTGTCGAAGGGCTTGCGGGTGGTGTTGATCCACAGGCCGTGGATGCCGAGGTTCGCCGGGAACCACAGCTTGTGGTTCTTCGGGTCCTTGTCCTGGTAGACGGCCTTCACGTTCGGGACGAAGACGAAGCTCCACTCCGACGCGCCGTTGGCCAGCGCGGTGGTCTGCGCGTTGTTGTCGTTGTACGACGTGTACCGCAGCTCCTTGACCTTCGGGAGGTCCTGCCAGTACGAGTCACGCAGTACCAGCGTGGTGGTCTGCGGGGTGAACGACTTGACCGTGTACGGGCCGGTGCCGATCGGGCTCTTCAGCGTGTCCTGGGTCGGGTCCTTCAACGTCGACCACTGGTGCTTCGGGACCACGAAAGCGGTCAGGATCTTGTTCTGGTTGACGAACTGGGACCGGGTGAAGGTCAGATTGACCTTGTTGCCTTCGACAGCGATCGTCCCGTAGGGGATCGCCTCCGGGTTCAGTGCCTCATTGTCCTTGCGGATCTGGAAGGAGTACGCGACGTCCTCGGCCGTCATCGGCTGGCCGTCGGACCACTTCACGCCGTCGCGGACGGTCAGCGACAACTTGGTGTAGTTCGCGTCGAACTTCCACTCGGTGGCCAGCCAGGGCTTGCCGGCCTCGGTCGGCTTGATGCCGTTGATCATCACCAGCGGCTCGAAGATCATCCAGCGGTAGCCCAGCGAGGCGCCCGAGGAGGAGCCGAGGAACGGGTTGTGGTTCTCGGTCTGCGGGCCGTTCGGCATACCGACATTCAGGACGGTGGCGGTACTGCCGGTCCCGCTGCTTTCGGTCTTCCCGTCCCCGTTACTACAGGCAGCCAGAGCGGCTGCCGCGAGCAAGCCCGACAGGGCCAGCGCGACAGTGCGTCGTGCTCGCATCGGTTCCTCCTGTGCATCTGTTGGCGGATGGCCCACCCTGAGCCGGTGGGCCAGTGCATGGTGGCGTGAAAGCGCTCTCATGGGAAGAGCTCACGCCCTGTCGTTCGATGTGGGGGGAGTACGCCGGCGGCGGGACAGGGGCAGCTGCCCCGCCACCGGAGCTTCTAGTGGGACCGTGTCTTCGGGGCGGGTGGTTTGGTCCTCGAGGCGGTTGAGGGCATCTGGGGACCCTGCGCCTGCTGCGCGGCACTCGGCGGGCGCCTCGCTGCACTGGAGGAGAGGTCACGATGGGTCCGCATCGAGACCTCCCCTCCAGCGCACCGAGGCACTCCGCCGAGCACCTGCTCGCGACGGCGCAGGGTCCCCAGATGCCCTCTTCGGGGCGGTTGAGCTGCGGACGATCAGGGTCGTCGGCAGCACTTGGGGCTCGTCCGGCAGCGGGGTGCCGCCGAAGTAGCCCATCAGCATCCGGGCGGCCGCCTGGCCCATTTGGCGCATCGGCTGATGCACCGTGGTCAGCGGCGGTTCGGTGTGTTCGGCGTACGGGATGTCGTCGAAACCGATCACCGATACGTCGTTCGGCACGTTCCGCCCGGTCTCGCGGACGGCCTGGATGGCGCCGCCGGCGGACAGGTCGTTGTGGGCGAAGACCGCGTCGAACTCGAGGCGCTGGTCGAACGCGTGCTGGATGCCGCGCCGTCCGCTCTCGTGGGTGAAATCGCCTTCGAAGACGAGTCTCGGATCGAGCTCGACACCGGCTTCGGCGTAGGTGTCGCGGAAGCCGTCCAGGCGTTCGTGCGTGCAGCCGAACCGCTCGACACCGGTGATCACCAGCGGCCGGTGCCGGCCGAGCTCCAGCAGGTGCCGGGCGGCGCACTCACCGCCGGCGTAGTTGGTGGTGGCGACGGACGGGAACTGCGGGCGGTTGGCACGGTCGTCGATCAGGACCACCGGGAGGCCGCGCGCGTGCAACTGCTCGATGTAGGTGAGGGTGCCTTCCGGCTCGATCACCAGCAGGCCGTCGAACGACTGGGCCGAGACCTGCGAGGCGAACTGGTGCATCGACTCCTCACCCCGGTTGAAGGTGAACAGCAGCAGCCCGTAGCCCTCGCTCTCGACCACGTCGACGGCGCCCTGCAGCACCTCGCCCATCCAGGGCCAGGTCAGCGACGGGACCAGCATTCCGACGATCCGGGTCCGGCCGCGGGCCAGGCCGACCGCCCGGGCACTCGGCACGTAGCCGAGCTCGGCGATCACCTGGCGGACCCGCTCCGCGGTCCGCAGATCGAGCTCGCCCTTGCCGTTGAGCACGCGCGACACGGTGGTCTTGCTGACACCGGCACGCGCCGCGACATCGGCGATGGTGATCGACATGCTGACTCCCCTCGGGCGGTCGGGGTGTGGCGCGGCACCGGTTTCGGAACCGGTTTCGGAAGCGGTTCCGTAGAGTGAAGCGGAGACGACGAGGGGTCGTCAATCACAGGGTGGTAACGAATCGCGGCTTAATTCACCACTTGGAGGAAGCCGCCCCTTCCGGGTCCCCGGTACGGCGTGATGGACTCGGGCCGAGCGGCCTGCCTGGGGCCGGACCAGGTAGGGGCAGGGCATGGACGTTCGGCGGACCACTGTGCGCGACATGCGCCGGTCCAACCGGTCGGTGATCCTCACCGGCATCTTCCGCGACGGCCCGCTCAGCCGTCAGGAGTTGAGTACCCGGACGTCGTTGAGCGCGGCGAGTGTCAGCAACCTGGTCTCCGAACTGATCGCCGAGGGCGTGGTCGAGGAGGCCGGCTCGGTCGAGTCCGAGGGCGGCCGGCCGCGCGTGCTGCTGCGGGTGTCACCGACGTTCCGGTACGTCGTCGGCGCCGAGGTCGGCGAGACCCGAGTCCGGGTCGAGTTGTTCGACCTCGCGATGCGAGTGCTCGCCCGCGCAGACCACCCGATCCACTCACCGACCCCGGCGATGGTGGTGAAGCACGTGCTGGAAGGCCTAGGTGCAGTGCTTGCCGAGGCCGGTGTCCTGCCGGAGTCGGTGCTCGGTCTCGGCGTCGCGGTGGCCGGGATCGTCGAGGGCGACGCCGTCGTCCATGCGCAGACGCTCGGGTGGGACGCCGTACCGCTCGGGCAGATGCTTGCCGAGGGCACCGATATTCCGATCCAGGTGGACAACGGTGCGAACACGCTCGGCCAGGCAGAGATGTGGTTCGGCGCCGGCCGGGGTGCGACGGATGCCGTGGTCGCGCTGGTCGGATCCGGTGTCGGCGCGGCCCTGGTCGCCGACGGGTCGAGCTACCGCGGAACCCGTAGCAGTGCAGGCGAATGGGGCCACATGACGATCGCGTACGGCGGCCGCCGCTGCCGCTGTGGCGCCGAAGGATGCCTGGAGGCGTACGTCGGCGCGGAGGGCGTGCTCGACCGTTATCGTGAGCTCGACGGGCCGGGACTGTCTGGCGACGAGGAGACGGCCTTCGTCGGCGTGCTCGATGCCGTCAGCACCTCGGAGGCCGCGGCAACGGTCGTGAATGACACGATCGGCTACCTCGCCGCCGGGTTCGCCAACCTGGTCAACCTGGTGAACCCCGAGCGCATCGTCCTCGGCGGCTGGGCCGGATTGCTGCTGGGGGAGCGCTATCTGGCGCAACTGCGGGAGGAAGTCGGCCGGCACGCGTTGCAACAGCCGTACTCGCAGGTGTCGATCGTCCTGTGCGAGTTGGGCCGCGACGCCGTAGCTCTCGGCGCCGCGACCCTTCCCGTACTGCGCTTACTGCGCGACGGAGGCGTCGTACCTCCGCGCGGTTAGACCGTCCACTTCTGGTTGGCTGCGCCGGTGCAGGTCCAGGTCTGGACCGGGGTTGCGTTGGCGGAGTTGTTGCCGGTGACATCGAGGCACTTGTTGGCCTGCGGGTTCACCAGGTCGTGGGCGGCGGAGTATGTCCATTGCTGCGCGCCGGATCCGTTGCAGGTCCAGAGCTGGACTTTGGCGCCGTCGGCCACCGATCCGGCGTTCACGTCGAGGCACTTGCCCAGGGCGCGGATCGTGCCGTCGCCGGGACGGGTCCACTGTTGCGCGCCGGTCCCGTTGCAGTCGTACAGCTGAACCGGCGTGCCGTCGGCGGTGTTGGCGGCGGCGACGTCCAGGCACTTGCCGGCCAGGCCGGTGATCCGCGAACCGCCGGAGCTGCCGCCGACGTCGGAGACGCGGACGTAGTCGACCGTCATCGTCTGCGGCATCACGGTCGAACCGTCGGGGTAGCCCGGCCAGTAGCCGCCGACCGCGACGTTCATGATCATGAAGAACGGGTGGTTGTAGACCCAGGTCTTACCGTTCAGGTCAGCCGGCGTACGGCGCTGGTACTGGATGCCGTCGACGTACCAGGTGATCGAGTTCGGCTCCCAGTCGACGCGGTAGGTGTGGAACCCGTTGCGGAACGGCTGCCCGTCCGGAGAGTTGTACGCCGCGCCGATGCCGTCGGCACCGGAGTAGCCCGGGCCGTGGATCGTGCCGTGCACGGTGGTCGGCTCGCGGCCGATGTTCTCCATGATGTCGATCTCGCCGTCGTTCGGCCAGTTGCCGCCACCCAGCATCCAGAACGCGGGCCAAACCCCTTGGGTGCCAGGGATCTTGATCCTGGCCTCGAAGCGGCCGTACGTCTGGGTGAAGGTCTGAGCGGTGAGCAGCCGGGCCGACGTGTACTGGCACGGGCCGTAGTGACACTGGAATCCGCCGTTCTCCTGGCGGGCCGTGATCACCAAGTTGCCCTGGCCGTCGAGGGCGGAGTTCCGGGTGCTGTTGGTGTAGTACTGCCGTTCGTCGTTGCCCCAGCCGGAGCCACCGATGTCGTAGCGCCACTTGCCGGAATCGGGGGCTTGACCGGCCGGGCCGTCGAAGTTGTCCTCCCAGATCGTCGCCGTGGGCGCGGCGGCGGCCTGGGGACGGGCCTCGGCAGGTGCTTGCAGCAGGGTGGTGCCGACCAGAGCGGCACCGATCGCGACGAACGCAGCCATGCGGGAACGCTTCATGGACGCCTCATTTCTCGCGGGGGCGGTCGGAGAAGAGATTGGCCGCAGCTTGGTGTGGGAACGCTCTCACGTCAAGGCCGGGACTAAATAAAAGACTTGAAAAAAGTCTCGGCATCCCGTTGACACCGGCATGCACCGATGGTTACCTCATGGTGACCACCTGTTGCGGCGCGGGCAGACGCCGACAACTCCCTGATGTCTCCAGAACCCTTCTGAACAAGGGAGAACCGCCCCATGCCCGCGAACGGGAAACCTCGTCGCGCCCTCCGCTTGCTGCCGATTGCGGTGGCAGCGGCGTGCGTAGCCGCGACCGGACTCGGATTCGGCACCGCACCACCCGCCCAGGCCGCCGGTGAGCAGGTCAACATCTGGCTGACCACCACCAACGACTCGGCCGGCCGCAACGTCACCCGCGGTCTGCAGCAGCAGACGCCGGTGAACTTCGGCCCGGCCGGCGGCTCGGCCAACCAGACGATCACGGTCAACGAGAACACGACGTACCAGTCGTTCGAAGGTGGTGGCGCGTCGTTCACCGACAGCGCCGCCTGGCTGCTGAACAGCAGCAACACGATCTCCCAGGCGACCCGCGACCAGGTGATGAAGGACCTGTTCGACCCGGTGAACGGGATCGGCCTGGCCTTCACCCGCAACCCGATGGGTGCCTCGGACCTGGCCCGCTTCAACTACTCGTACGACGACACCTGCTGCGACCTGAACGACTTCAGCATCCAGCACGACCTGGCGGACGTCGTACCGCTGACCAAGCAGGCCAAGCAGCTGAACCCGGCGCTGAAGGTGAAGGGTGCGCCGTGGAGCGCGCCGGCCTGGATGAAGGACAACAACAAGTTCACCAACCGCGGCTGGCTGAAGGCCGAGTACTACCCGATGTACGCGCAGTACTTCGTCAAGTACATCCAGCAGAACGAGGCCCAGGGCAACCACATCGACTACGTCTCGGTGCAGAACGAGCCTACCTGCTGCGGGAACGACAACACCGGCTACGCGTCGATGAACTGGAACGGCGCCGGCCTGCTGAACTTCACCAAGAACCACCTGTTCCCGGCGTTCCGGGCGGCCGGCATCACCACCAAGGTGCTGGTCCTGGACTACAACTGGGGCAACTACAACGACCTCGGTTCGGTCCCGCTCGCCGACGCCGGCCTGCGCAACGACCCGCTGTTCGGCGGCATCGCCTGGCACGGGTACGGCGGCGACGTGAACCTGCAGACGCAGATCCACAACCAGTACCCGAACGTGAACGCCTACATGACCGAGCACTCCGGCGGAACCTGGATCCCGAACCAGCAGGTCGAGGACATGAACAACCTGATCGACTACACCCGCAACTGGGACAAGTCGTGGGTCAAGTGGAGCCTCGCCCAGGACGAGGACATGCTCCCGTACGTCGGTGCCGGCTGCAACGTCTGCACCGGTCTCGTCACCGTGCACCGCAACGACAGCCAGCGCGGCCAGGTCACCAAGACCGTCGAGTACTACACGATGGGCCACCTGACCAAGTTCGTGAAGCCGGGTGCGCTGCGGATCGACTCGAGTGCGAACAACTCGGTCAAGAACGTGGCGTGGAAGAACCCGGACGGCTCGAAGGCGCTGATCGCGTTCAACACCACCGGTAGCTCGCAGTCGGTGCGGGTGAACTGGGGCAGCCAGTCCTTCGTCTACACGCTGCCGACCAAGACGTCGGCGACCTTCACCTGGTCCGGCACACAGGGCGGCGGTGGCGGAACGGGTTCCGCCATCACCGGGCTGGCCGGCAAGTGCATCGACGTCGCCGGCGCCAACGCCGCCGACGGCACCGCGGTGCAGCTCTACGACTGCAACGGTACGGCGGCGCAGCAATGGGAGCGCCCAGGCGACGGGACGATCCGTGCCCTCGGCAAGTGCCTCGACGTGAACGCCGGCTCGGTCGCCAACGGAGCGAAGGTTCAGCTCTATTCGTGCAACGGAAGTGCCGCCCAGCAATGGACCTATACAAGTGGGAGAGATCTGGTGAATCCCCAGGCGAACAAGTGTCTTGATGTCACTGGCAACAATTCGGCGAACGCCACACCGCTGCAGCTGTGGAGCTGCACCGGTGCCGCGAACCAGAAGTGGAACGTCTGATGCGCCGGGCAGCGGCGGTGGCCGCGGCTCTGATGCTCGGTGCCGGCCTGCTGATGACGGCCGGACCCGCCCAGGCGGCGACCGGCACGGTCACAGGCCTTGCCGGGAAGTGCATGGACGTCGCCGCCGCGAGCAGCGCGGACGGCACTCAGGTCCAGCTCTACGACTGCAACGGAACCGGCGCGCAGAGCTGGAGGCGGAACTCGAGCGGGACGCTGACCGCGCTGGGCAAGTGCCTGGACGTCAGCGGTGGCTCGGTCGCGAACGGCGCCAAGGTGCAGCTGTGGACCTGCAACGGCAGCGCGGCGCAGCAGTGGACCTACACCTCCGGCCGGGACCTGGTGAACCCGCAGGCGAACAAGTGCCTCGATGTCACAGGCAACAACTCCGCCAACAGCACTCCGCTGCAGCTGTGGAGCTGCACCGGTGCGGCGAACCAGAAGTGGAACGTCCCGGCGGCGGACGATAGTCCGCCACCGGCGGGCGGTGCTCCGATGGCGGCAGCGCCGTACCTCTATCAGGGCTGGGGCAGCCCGCCCAGCCCGGCGACCGTGATGAACGCGACCGGCGTCAAGTGGTTCACGATGGCGTTCATCCTGTCCAACGGCTACTGCAACCCGCAGTGGGACGGCAACCGGCCGCTCACCGGTGGCGTGGACCAGCAGGCGCTGAACGCGATCCGGGCCAACGGCGGCGACGCTGTGGTGTCGATCGGTGGCTGGTCCGGCAACAAGCTCGGTCAGAGCTGCGGATCCGCGAGTGAGTTGGCCGGCGCGTACCAGAAGGTGATCAACGCGCTGTCGCTGAAGGCGATCGACATCGACATCGAGGACCAGGAGGTCGCCAGCGCCGCGGTGCGGCAGAAGGTGATCGACGCGCTGAAGATCGTCGAGCAGAACAACCTCGGCATCGCGACGTACCTGACCTTTGGTACGACGACGTCCGGGCCGGACGGCAACGGCCAGGACCTGATCCGGCGTGGTGCGGCCTCGGGGCTGAACCTCGACGGCTGGGTGATCATGCCGTTCGACTTCGGCGGCGGCTCGACCAACATGGGCACGCTGACCCGGCAGGCGGCCGACGGGCTGAAGAACCAGGTCAAGTCGGCGTACGGCCTGAGCGACGACGCGGCGTACCGGAAGATCGGCATCTCGTCGATGAACGGGATCACCGACGTCGCCGGTGAGCGGGTCAACCTGTCCGACTTCGAGTCGATGCTGTCGTACGCGAGTGAGCACCACCTGGCCCGGTTCACGTTCTGGTCGGTCAACCGCGATCGGCCGTGCAACGGCGGTGGCGCGGACACCTGCTCCGGCGTCCCGCAGCAGGCCTGGGACTACACCAAGGTGATCGGTCGCTACCGCGGCTGACCTGTACCAACCCTGAGCCGGCGTCGCCTTGTCCCCAGGCGGCGCCGGCTTCGGTTCGACTCTCCGGTTACCGGAGGGTGGAAGCCCACCCGCTTCGCTTCCTTTCTTCTTTCGATTTGACCCTCCGGTTAGCGGAGGGTGGAAGCTGAGCTCATGACGGCACAGGTGACGGTCGGCGAGTTCTCTCGCTTGACACATCTCAGCGTGAAGACCCTGCATCACTACCACGAGATCGGCCTGCTCGCGCCGGCCTCTGTCGACCCGTCGTCGGGCTACCGGCGGTACGAGACGTCCCAGGTCGAGGTCGCCCAGCTGATCAGGCGACTGCGCGAGCTCCGGATGCCGCTGCCGGAGGTCCGGGCGGTCGTCGATGCGGCCGACGGTGGCAGCAGGGAGGAGACGCTCCGCGCGCACCTGGACCGGATGGAGCAAGAGCTCGCCCACACCCGCGACGTGGTCGCGTCGCTCCGCGAGATGCTGACCCTCCAACCGGCCGAGCTCGCCGTCGAGTACCGGTTCATCCCCGCGTTCCGGGCGTACGGCGTCTCCGGACACGTCGAGCGGGAGCGGCTCGGGCCGTGGTACGAGTCCGCCTTCGGGCGGCTCGGCGAGATCGCCGCCCGCGACGGCATCGTCGCCACCTCCGGAGCGACGTACAGCGATGAGTTCTTCACCGAGGATTCCGGTCAGGTGATCGCCTTCCTGCCGGTAGCGCCGGACCAGGCGCCGGCCGAAGGCGTCGAACTGGTCGATCTTCCCGGCGGATTCTTCGCGATCGGCGTCCACAGCGGGCCGCTGACCGACTTCGACCGCAGCTATGGCGCGCTCGGCAGCCATGTCGCGGAGTACTGCGAGGTCGCGACCGGCCCGATCCGTGAGTTGTACGTCGTCGGCCCGGGGGACGGCCCCGACCCGGCGAGCTATCGCACCGAGATCTGCTGGCCGATCCGGCAGATCCCCCCATCCCCTGTCACGAAAGGCTGATCCATGTCCATCTCTCTCGAGAACGTCGTCTTCGACAGCTCCGACGCCACCGCGCTCGCCACCTTCTGGGCCGGCGTGCTGTCCTCGGAGGTCGATGCCGGCGGCAACGAGTTCTTCGCCACCGTGAACAAGGCCGCGGACGGCCCGACGCTGATGTTCCTCCAGGTCCCCGAGCCGCGCGTCGGCAAGAACCGGCTGCACCTCGACCTGGCCACCGCCGACTGGTCCGCCGAGATCGATCGCCTGATCGCGCTCGGCGCGAAGCGTCACGACGAGCACGACGAGTACGGCGCCCACTGGATCACGCTCGCCGACCCCGAGGGCAACGTCTTCGACCTGGCCGAGGTCCGCTAGCCGGCGACGTACCGGACGCCGTCGAAGGTCGCCCGGCCGGCGTCGACCTGCTCCTCCAGGAGGGCTCGCGCCTGCGCCACCGGCCACCGGAAGGCGCGGGCGAGCTCGCCTGGCGTGGTGGCGACCATGGTGTCCAGGAACCGTTCGGCAGCCAGCGTGTGATCGGTCGCGCCACCGACGTCGAACTGATGACAGGTGAGCGCGATCAGCGCCGCCGGCCAGCCGAATCCGGTCTCGTGGACACCTGCGGTGGTCACCAGCAGATTGCGCTGCAGCTCAGTGATCGCTCGTTGGTAGCGGCTCTTGCTGCCGATCAGCGCTCGCAGCGTGGCGCTCGGCAACGGCTCGGCCGCGATCGCGTCGGCGATCTCATGGGCCGTCGGCGACAGTTCGAGGAAGAGGTGGTCGCTGGGGTCGCCCGGCGCCGGGTAGAGCGCCTTCACGAGCTCAGGCGACAGGAAGGAGCCGCGGCTGCCGAGGTAGGCGCCGTACCAGGCGAGACCACGCCGGGGCAGTTCGTCCTTCCAGGTCCAGACGCGTTGCTCGTTCGTGCCCATACCGGTGCCGAACGGCTCCTCGTCCTCGCCGGCGACCGCCTCCCACAAGGACGGTACGACGGTGCGCGGTGCCGGGAAGAGCAGCGCGAAACCGACGTCGTCGACGAACTTCGCGGCCCGCTCGAGCGATCCGATCCGTCGTCCGCGGACCCACCAGCGGGTGGCGCGGGCCTGGCCGAGCTCGGCGTCGGAGGTGCTGGGGATTCCCATCGGGCCAGTCAACCATCCGTCCCTTGTACTGGTCGGGCGGGCGGAGGAATGTGGGATCAGACCGGTGGCGCTACCCGGGCGCCGCCCCGACGGTAAGGGGGTGGAGCATGTACGCGCGTTCCACCACGATCGACGCGATGCTCATGTCGATGGACGCGGGCATCGCGCAGGTGCGCGACGAAGTGATGCCCAGTCTCATGGAGATGGAGGGCTGCGTCGGCCTGTCGATGATGGCCGACCGGGAGTCCGGTCGCTGCATCACCACCACTGCGTGGCGGTCGGAGCAGGCGATGCGGGCCACCGACGAAGAGTTGCGGCCGGTGCGGGAGCGGCTGGCGCGGACACTCGGTGGTAGTCCGCAGGTTCAGGAGTGGGAGATCGCCGTACTGCATCGGGATCACCGCTCGGTCGCCGGCGCATGCATCCGGGCGACCTGGGTGAGCGTCGACCCCGCCAACCTGGACCGGGCGATCGACGTCTACCGGCTCGCCTCACTGCCGCGGCTGGAGGATCTGGCCGGGTTCTGCAGCGCAAGTCTGCTGGTCGACCGCGCCTCGGGCCGGGCCGTCTCGTCGGTGACCTACGACAGCCGGGAGGCGATGGACAGCAACCGCGAGGCCGCCGCCTCGATGCGCGCCGCCACCAGCAAGGACGCCGGCGCACAGGTCCTCGACACCGGTGAGTTCGAGCTGGTGATCGCCCACCTGCGCGTCCCCGAGCTGACCTGACTCAGTCCATCCTGTCGAGGTGCGCCTCGAGAGCGTCGAGACGAGTGCGCCACAAGTCGCGGTACGGCTCGAGCCAGGCGTCGATCTCGGCGAGCGGCGCAGGGCGAAGGCGGTACCAGCGGCGCTGTGCGTCGTGGCGGACCTCCACCAGCCCGGCGTCGCGCAGGACCTTCAGATGTTTCGACACAGCGGGCTGGCTCAGGTCCAGTTGCTCCACGAGTTCGCCGACCGGCCGCTCGCCGGTCCGCAGCAGGTCGAGGATGTCCCGCCGCCGCGGTTCCGCCAGCACCTCGAACGTAGTTGCCATATGAGGAATATACGTCGGCGGTCCGCTCAGAGCGATTGCCCGAAGGTGCTGGTGAACGCCTCGCGGAAGAGTTCGGGCAGGCTGCTCTCGCCGTCCTCGGCGGCCCACCGGAGCAGGGCGGTGTAGGCGACGCCCAGCACGGCTCCGGCGGCCGCGCGGGTCTGGAACTCGGCGGTGGGGTCGTCGATCCCGGTGACGAAGGCCTCTTGCAGGCGGTACTGGCTGTCGAGGTGGCGGGCTTGGAGGGCTGGTGTCGAGATCATCAGCCGCAGCCGGTCGAGCAGGAGCTCCCGATCGTGCGTGCCGGCCAGGTCGAACGTCGCAAGTACGGTGCGGCCGATGCGGTCCGCCAGTGAGCCGGTGGCGGGGAGTTCGCCGATCGTCGCTGCGGCGAGTTGATCGAAGTCGTCGTACAGGACGAGGTCTTCCTTGGTGGGGAAGTGCCGGTAGACCGTCATCGCGGAGACACCGGCCGCGGCAGCGACGTCGTTCACCGTGGTCGCGTCGTACCCGCGGTCGACGAACAACCTGATCGCCTGCCGCTGGATCCGGTGCCTGGTCTCGGCTCTCTGGCGGTCCCTCAGACTCATGTGGTAGATACTAACAACATGATAGTTTCTAACATGAACCAGAGGGTGGCGTTGGTGACCGGCGCCTCGCGCGGGATCGGTCGTGCGATCGCGGAGCGGCTGGCTGCGGGAGGTGTCGAGGTGGCGGTGCACTACCACCGCGACAAGGCGGGCGCTGAGGAAACGCTTGAGCGGATCGGGGGTCGTGGGTTCCTGATCGGGGCGGAGCTTGGCGTTCCCGGTGATGTCGACGAGGTGTTCGGGCAACTCTCGGACGGGCTGGCCGGTCGGCCGTTGGATGTGCTGGTCAACAATGCGGCGGCGCCTCCGGCCGGTCCGATTGAGACCGACACCGAGGCGGCGTTCGATGCGCTGTTCGCCGTCAACGTCAGAGCGCCGTACTTCCTGATCCAGCGGCTGCTGCCGGTACTGCGTGACGGTGGCCGGATCATCTCGCTCTCGTCGAGTGCCACTCGGTTCGCGAACCCGATCCAGACGTCGTTCGCGATGACGAAGGGTGCGGTGGAGACGATGACCATGACGCTCGCGCATGCGCTCGGTCCGCGGAACATCACTGTGAATGCGGTGTCGCCGGGCGCGACCCGGACCGAGGCGAACGGTGCGTTCTTCGAGACGCCGGGGCTTGTCGACTTCGTCACTCAGAACACCTCGCTGGGTCGGCTGGGTCGCGGCGAGGATGTCGCCGATGTTGTCGCGTACCTTGCCTCCGACGACGCGCGGTGGATCACGGGGCAGACCGTGGACGCGACCGGCGGGCTGTTCCTCGGGCCGCGGTTCGGGTGAGTTCGGGCTGCGGTTCGGGTGAGCTTGGGGTGCGGTTCGGCTGACGGGAGTGGGGTTTTCCCCCGGTCGGTACGGTGGAAAACCCGGCCCGGGACGGCGGTTGGCCCCAGTGTGTGGAGGGTGTTCGCGCACCTACCGTCGTCCGCATGTTCACGACGAATCAGGTGATGATGACCGCGCTGCAGGCGACGCAGGAACCGACCGGAGGAGTGGCCGGCTGGGCCATCGACCTGATGGAGGAGCTGGGCGCACCAGGCGCTGGACTCGCGGTGGCGTTGGAGAATCTCTTTCCACCGTTGCCCAGCGAGGTCATCCTGCCGCTGGCGGGTTTCGCGGCCAGCCGCGGCGATCTCGGGCTGGTCAGCGCGATCGTGTTCACCACACTCGGGTCGATCGTCGGCGCGCTAGCCCTGTACGGCGTGGGGGCCGGGCTGGGCCGGGATCGGACCAGGGCGGTGGCGCGGAAGTTGCCGCTGGTGAAGATCGAGGATGTCGACAAGGCGGAGACCTGGTTCAACCGGCACGGGTCGAAGGCGGTGCTGATCGGTCGGTTGGTGCCGGTGGTGCGCAGCCTGATCTCGGTGCCGGCCGGGGTGGAGCGGATGCCGGTGGCGTTGTTCCTGTCGTTGACCGCACTGGGGAATCTGGTCTGGAACTCGTTGCTGATCGTCGCCGGCTACCAACTCGGTGAGCGGTGGCATGTCGTGGAGTCGTCGGTGGGCGTCTTCCAGTGGGTCGTGATCGCGGGTGCGGTGGCGGCGGTGGCCTGGTTCGTGGTGGTGAAGGTCCGCGGCCGGCGTTCGGTATCTGAGAAAGTCAAGTAGAGCGCTCGACTTTGACTACGCTCGATCCATCACCCACCGAGTTCAGGAGCTGGATCAGATGCCTTCAGTCGCGTTCGAACCGCAGGTCGTTCCGGATCCACCGGTCTGGCCGCAGTCAGTCGTCACCGTGGTCGGCAACCCGAGACCGGGCTCGCGGACGGCAGCGGCGGCCGCGTCGGTTGCGGAGTTGCTCGCCTCCGAGCTCGGTACGCCGTACCGGATCGACGAACTGGTCGACCTGGTGACGTTCGCGCCGGCGATCTTCGAGCGGGAGGCGGCGGAGCGCGCGGCGTTGGAGAGTGCGATCGATCTGGTCACGTCGGCGTCGGTGCTGGTGTTGGCGACGCCTGTGTACAAAGGGAGTTACACCGGCCTGCTGAAGAGCTTCCTCGACGTACTGCCTGCGCAGGCACTGGCCGGAGCGGTCGTCGTACCGGTCACCGTGTCGGCCGCGCCCAGCCACAAACTCCTCGCCGATCAGCACCTACGTCCGGTCCTGGCCGAGCTGGGCGCGAGCGTCCCGGTCCCCGGCGTCATCCTGGAGGAGCGCGATCTCGAGGACCTGCAGGTGGTCCTCTCGACCTGGATCCGCACCAACGCAGCCATCATCCAAGCCACCACCCTCGCCCTCCAACCAGTCGCCGAACCCACACCTGCCCAATAGCAGAACGAACTGCCTGTGGACCTGCGCCAGCGCCATCCGCGGATGGCGCTGGGCGACGACGGGTTTTGGCGGTTGCCAGGTGATCCGATTCCTCTTCTGGTGACCTGTGTGGCTCGGTCAGTCGGCGTGGGTGGGTTGGGGGGGGGAGTGGCGGAGAGCGGCGGTGGCGGGGACGAGGGTTGAGCCGAAGGTGAGTACGGCGGCGGCGCCGATGATCACCAGGAAGATCCACAGCGGTCCGGTGGGGATGGCACTGGCGGAGACGGCGGCCGAGAACGGGAGCAGGCAGGCCAGGGCGACCAGGGTGCCGAGGGTGATGCCGGCCAGGGTGACCAGCGTGCTCTCGGTGGTGAGCATGCGGAGGACCTGCATGCGGGTCGAACCGGTGAGCCGCTGCAGAGCGAACTCGCGGCGGCGTCGCAACGTGGTCGAGACCAGCGTGTTGACGACCGAGACCGCGGTGTACGCGATCAGCATGCCCACCAGCATGTAGTTGACCCACGCCTGTGTCTGCAGATCCTCGGCGTTCGCGGCGACCAGGGTGTCCCGATCGGCGACCTGTACGCCGGGATGCGCGGCGGCCACCTTTGCGAGCGCCGGCTGTACGTCGGCACCCGGTGCGGAGCGAACCAGGATCTGCTTGGTCAACCCATCAGTGGTGTGCGCGGCGACCAGCTTGGCGGGCAGGATGATGCTCTCGTAGCCGCGCTCGGCCGCGAACGTGGCGACCACCCGCAGCTTCACCGAGGTCCCGTCGCCGAGCGTCATGGTGATGTCCGAACCGACTCGACGGTCCATCTTCCCCGCGACGTAGTCGGGCAGCGCGACGGTCGATCCGGTCAGGTCGGTCAGCGATCCACTCGTCAACTGCACCGGCGCCGTACCATCCTTGCCCTGGGCATCCACGCCTAGCAGAGGCGCTCCATCCTCGTCGAACGGAGCATTGCGAGGCTCGTCGATCACGCCGGTACTGCGGACGAACGCCGAAGCACTCGCGACACCGGGAACCGTACGGACCTGGTCGACCAGCGCGGGCGCCATACCGGCCTCGGAGACCAGCACGGTGTCGGCCTTCAGATCACGCGTGAAGGCCTCGGACGCCGCATCCATCTGGGTGGTCTGCATATAGAGGTTGGCGGTCGAGATGCCGACGGCAAGCATCACCGGCATGACCGCGGCCGACATCGCGACCGATCGTGCCGTGACGTTGCGAATCGCCAGTCGTCCGTTGACCCGCGTCAGCAGTTGCACCGGCCAGCGCCAGATCGCGAGCACGGCCTTCGTCCAGAACGGGCCGAGTAGCGCGACGCCGATCGCCCAGCAGAGTACGGACGGGCCGGCGGTCGCACCGGCGAGCGGACCGGTCATCACGGCCGCGGTGACGATCAGCAGCGCCAGTCCACCGCCGAGGAACAGCAGGCCGAAGAGCAGACGGATCCAGCCGAACCACTTCCGCTGCAGCGAAGCCTCGACCAATGCCTCGACCGGCTTGATCTTGGCCGACTTGCGGGCCGCGATCAGGGCGGCACCGATGGCCGCGAGGATGGCGGCGCCTGCACCGGCCGCGAACGGGATCACGCCCTGGGAGAACTCGACCACCGGCGACGCGACGCCGTGTGAACCCAACTGGTCAAAGAGGAACCGGCCCAGGAACACGCCGGGCACCACGCCGACCAGAACCGCCGGGATCGACACCAGCATGGACTCGCCGAGGATCATCCGCCGTACCTGACCGGGCGTCGTACCGATGCCACGGAGCAGCGCGAACTCGCGCTCGCGGTGCTGGGCGGACAGCGCCAGCGTGGACGCGACCACGAACATCATCGTCATCGCCGCGATGCCGCCGAAGGAGCCGGCAATGGAGATCAGTGCAACGCGCTGCGTTTCGGTGCCGGGGTGCTCGGCCAGGCCACGGTCGATGCCTGTGCTGACGGTGATGCCACCGTCGATCGCCTTGATCCGGTCCTTCACCGCGTCGACATCGGTGCCAGGAGCAAGCAGTACGCCGACGTCCGCGAACCGCGCGGGATTGCCGGCCAACTGGCGGGCCTCATGGTCGGAGAAGAACGCATGCCCGGCAGGTCCTTTGGCGATGCCGCTGACCCTGAAGGTCTCAGGGCTGCCGTCGACGACGTAGGTGACCCGGTCACCGACCTTCGTGCCCGCTGTGGTGCTGACGACCTGACCAGCGGTCGGCGCGCGACCGGAGGTCAGCTTGTACGGCGCCAACGCGGCCGAGGACCAGTTGTGGCCTTCAGCAACCGTGAGACCACTGGAACCCAGGATCGAGGCCGGGAAGGTCAGGTCGCCGATCGCGTCCGAAACCCCTTCGACAGAACTGATCTTGGAAACGAGATCGGTGGGAACACCGACACGCTCGGGAAGCGCGGTCGCGTCCTCGGCGCCTGGCCGCAGATGCGACTGCTTGCCGGTGACAACGATAGGAGCAGCGGCGAGCCGTTCGGGGGAGACGTTGGAGCGGATCCCGGTCTCCATCAGACCGCCGCAGGCCATCACGATCGCGGTACCGAACACGACCGCCACGAAGGTGGCGATGAAGCCGCCCTTGCGGAAGCGCAGGGTGCGGACGGCCAGGCGCATCATCGGGCCACGACCTGCAGGTTGGACCGCGCACCGAGGTGGGTCATCCGGTCCGCCACGGCCTCGGCCGTCGGCGCGATCAGGCTGCCGGCCAGTACGCCGTCGGCCAGGAAGACGACCTGGTCGGCGTACGAGGCGGCGACCGGGTCGTGGGTGACCATGACCACCGTCTGGCCCTGGGTGCGGACCGGCTCACGCAGCAGTTGAAGGACGTCGGCCGCGGTCTGGGTGTCCAGGGCGCCGGTCGGCTCGTCAGCGAAGATCACTGCCGGGCGGGCGACCAGGGCGCGGGCGATCGCGACGCGCTGCTGCTGACCGCCGGACAGTTCGCCGGGGCGGTGCTTGTAGCGATCGCCGAGGCCGACGCGGTCGAGGACCTGACGGACCGCGGCGCGGTTAGGCCGGCGGCCGTCCAGCTCCATCGGCAGGCAGACGTTCTGCCAGACCGTCAGCGCGGGCAGCAGGTTGAACGACTGGAACACGAACCCGATCCGGTCGCGTCGCAGCTCGGTGAGCTTGCGTTCGTTCAGGTCGGCCAACGGCTGGCCGTCGATGAACACGCTCCCCGACGTCGGCCGGTCCAGACCGGCGGCGCAGTGCAGGAACGTGCTCTTGCCGGAGCCGGACGGCCCCATCACGGCTGTGAAGGTGCCGCGGGCAAAGCCGATGGAGATGCCGTTGAGGGCGTGGACCGCGTTGCCGCCGCGACCGTACACCCGTCGTACGTCCTGCAGGAGCACCGAGTGCTCGCTCGTGGCGGCCGCTTCCTGCGCGCGCCTCATCCGTCGCGTCGTCTTCGTCATGCCGTTGACGCTACGGAGCCGGGACGGGTCCCCCCAGGGTGCTGGACCGCCGCTCAGGGTGGGTGAAAGTCCACCCCCGCTAGGCGCGGAACAGAGCCTTCAGACCGGCGGAGTAGGTGTCCGGGGTGACGTCGCCGATGAGCAGACGCTGGAGCACGAAGCCCGGCAGCATGCCGAACATGACCTGGGCGATGTACTTGGGATCGGTGTCCGGGTCGACGGTGCCGTCGGCCTGGGCCCGGCGTACGACGTCCTCGAAGTGCTCGCGGAGCAGCAGGTACTTGCCGCCGGCGATGTCCAGGATGGCGGGGTTGTGCAGCGCCTCGGCCCACGCCTGGACCGCGACCCGGGTGACGTCGCCGCCGGGCCGTTCGGCGATGCTGACCGCGTGGTTGAGCGCCGCCTCCAGCGCGGCCAGCGGGGTCAGCGGGTGCTCGGTCGTGAGGATCTTCTCGAAAAGTTCGTCGACGGTGCCGAGGGCTTCCTCGGCGATGGCGGCGACGATCTCCTCCTTGCTCTTGAAGTAGCCGTACACCGCGCCGGCGGACAGGCCGGACTCGCGGATCACGTCGGCCATCGTCGTCTTGTGGAACCCCTGCTCGACCACGCAGGTGCGGGCCGCGGCGACGATCTGCGCCCGCCGGGCCAGGCGGTGTTCCTCAGTGACCTTCGGCATAGCGCGAACATAAAACGAATGTCCGTTCTTGACAAGTCGCCTCTCGATGTTCCAGGCTCGAATCAATAAAGAACGATCATTCGGTTTTAACGAAGGAGTCCTCCTCATGTCCGCTGAGGTGCAGGGCGACCGCCGCCGGCCGCCCGTGGTCGCGGTCGTCCTCATGCTGACCGCACTGCTCACTGTCCTGCTGATCGCGTTCGCCTGGCCGGCCGCCCGGTCCGAACCGCGCAACGTCCCGCTCGCCGTGGCCGGTCCCGCACCGGCTGTCGCCCAGGTCGAGAACATTCTCGAGCAGGCGATGCCCGGTGGTTTCGAGGTCACCGCCGTACCGGATCGGGCCACCGCCGTACAGAAGATCCAGGACCGGGACGTGTACGGCGCGATCGTGCTCGACCCGCAGCAGCCCGAGATGCTGACCGCATCCGCCGGTGCTCCCGCGGTGGCGCAGATCCTCACGCAGATGTCGAGCCGGCTGTCGCCGGACAACCCGCCGAAGCTCACCGACGTCGTACCGCTGCCGAAGGACGATCCGCGTGGCGCCGGTCTGGCCGCGGGTGCGTTGCCGCTCGTGCTCGGAGGAATCATCGCGGCCGGTGCACTGACCCAGTTGGTGCGGTCGGGTCGGCGTCGCATGGTCGGTGCGATCGTGTTTTCGATCACGGGCGGTCTCGCGCTGGCCGCCGTACTGCAGTACTGGCTCGGTTCTTTCGAGGGCAGCTACCTTGCCAACTCCGGAGTGATCGCGCTGTCGATCGCGGCCGTGAGTCTGACGCTGCTCGGTCTGGAGTGGCTGCTCGGTACGGCGGGGCTCGCGCTCGGGGCCGCGGTGATGATGCTGCTCGGTAACCCGCTGTCAGGTCTGACGAGTGCACCCGAGATGCTTCCAAGCGGTTGGGGTGCTCTCGGTCAACTGTTGCCGCCGGGTGCCGCAGGTACGGCGCTACGGTCGGTGAGCTTCTTCGACGGCGCGGGAGTCGGCCGACCGCTGCTCGTTCTGGGCTGCTGGCTGGTGGCCGGATTGCTGTTCTGTTCACTCGGTGCGATGAGGTCGCAGCGCGTCGTACACGCCCGCCATGAGGCGAAGCCCGTTACTGTCTGAACAAAGTCCCGGCGCGGTGATCGGATTGTTACGCTCCGGTGGCCGCGTCGAGGCGTGCGGGCGGCGACAACGTTGTCTGTCAAGCATTGACTTCCCGGCCTCCGGCCTCCTACGGTCGCGACAATGACCGCTGGGGTTCGGTCGGGGTACCGGGATGACAACGATTGCCCGAAGGTGGACGTGATGACAAGGAAACGTTTCAAGGCAGCGGCCGCCATGAGCGCGTTGCTGCTGCTGGCGGTCTCGGCCTGCAGCCAGGGTTCGACGACCAAGCAGCCGGAGGCGGGCAGCTCGCAGAGCGCCGGCCCGGCGCACATCAAGATCGCGTACCAGCAGTGGGGCCCGGGCGTGGTGATGAAGAACTTCCTCACCGGCGTCAAGGCCGAGTACGAGTCGGCCAATCCTGGTTCGACGGTCGAGATCCTGCCGATCGTCGCCAGTGAGAACGACTACTACACCAAGCTCCAGCTGATGATGCGGTCGCCGAACACCGCCCCGGACGTGGTCTACGAAGACACGTTCCTGATCAACTCCGACATCACCGCGGGCTACCTGCGGCCGCTCGACGACTACATCAAGAACTGGGATCAGTGGGGCCAGTTCGAGGACACCGCCAAGGGCGCGGCGAAGGCGCTGGACGGCAAGACGTACGGCATTCCGGACGGCACCGACACTCGCGCGCTCTGGTACAACAAGCAGCTTTTCGCGAAGGCCGGGCTTCCCGCCGACTGGCAGCCGAAGAGCTGGGACGACGTACTGACCGCCGCTCGGACCATCAAGGAGAAGGTCCCCGGCGTCATCCCGATGAACGTGTACTCCGGCAAGCCGATGGGTGAAGCCTCGGCCATGCAGGGCTTCGAGATGCTGCTGTACGGCACCAAGGACACCCTGTACAACAACGACCAGCAGAAGTGGGTCGTCGGCAGCCAGGGCTTCAAGGACGCGCTGAACTTCGTCAAGACCGTCTACTCCGAGGGCCTCGGCCCGTCGCCGAAGCAGGCGCTCGACCCGAACATGGGCAGCAAGGTCGGCACCGAACTGCTGCCGGGCGGCAAGCTCGCGATCGCGCTGGACGGCTCCTGGATCTACGGCAACTGGCAGAAGACCGGTGCGAAGCCGTGGCCGCAGTGGACCGACGTACTCGGCCAGACCGCGATGCCGACCCAGGACGGCAGCGGCAAGGGCAAGGTCAGCCTCTCCGGTGGCTGGACCTGGGCGATCCCGGCCAAGTCGAAGAACCCCGACGCGGCCTGGAACCTGATCAAGACGCTGCAGACCCAGAAGAACGCGGCCAAGTACGCCACCGACGGCGCGCAGATCGCGGTCCGCAAGGACGTCGCCAACGACGCCGGGTACAAGAGCTCCTCGAAGAGCACGCAGTTCTTCACCGACCTGGTCTCCGTCACCGTGTACCGGCCGGCGTACGCCGAGTACCCGAAGGTCTCCAACGAGATCATCACCGCGATGGAGGCGGTGATGACTGGCCAGTCCTCGCCGGATGATGCCGCGAAGACGTACGACGAAGCGGTTGAAGGCATCGTCGGCAAGGACAAGACCACTCAGGGCCAGTAACCCCGGCCCGGCGAAGGAATCTCCCCTGTGACGACGACTGTCGCTCCCACTTCGGCCGCCTCCGCTCCTCCCGGCAAGTCCGCCGGGAAGAGCGGGCGGCCGAAGGCCGCGAAGCTGTTCCGGATGCTGCCGCTGAGCCCGGCGATCGGGTTGATGCTGGTCTTCCTGGCCGGCCCGATCATCTACTGCCTGTACGCCGCGTTCACCAACATGGCGCTCACCGGCACCGGCGCCGCGAACGTGAAGTTCGTTGGCCTGGACAACTTCCGCAAAGCCTTCGGTAGTGGTGCATTCACCAACGCGATCTGGCTGACCCTGGTGTTCACGCTGATCTCCGCGATCATCGGCCAGAACACCCTCGGGCTCGGACTGTCGCTGCTGATGCGCCGCTCCACGAAGGTGGTCCGCAACTTCGTCGGAACCGCGGTCATCGGTGCGTGGGTGCTGCCCGAGGTGGTGGCGGCGTACCTGCTCAGCGCGTTCTTCAACGACGAGGGCACGCTGAACGTGATGCTGCACGCGGTCGGCCTGCCCGGCCAGGACTGGTTGTACGCGGCACCGATCATCGCGGTGTCGCTGGCCAACATCTGGCGCGGTACGGCGTTCTCGATGCTGGTGTACTCCGCCGCATTGAGCGAAGTACCCAAGGAGATCGAGGAGTCCGCCGAGATGGACGGCGCCTCCGGCTACCGTCGGCTGCTGTTCGTGACGCTGCCGATGATCAGCCGGGCGGTTATGACCAACCTGATGCTGATCACGCTGCAGACGCTGAGCGTCTTCGGCCTGATCTACGCGATGACCCGTGGCGGGCCTGGCACGAAGAGCCAGACGTTGCCGCTGTACATGTACGAGCAGGCGTTCAGCTTCTCCCAGATCGGCTACGGAACGGCGATCGCCCTGGTGATGCTGGCGATCGGCGCGGTCTTCTCGCTGATCTACCTGCGTGGATTGAATTCGGAGGCCGCATGATCGCCCGCGACCGGATCAGCAAGCTGGTCGGCAACCTTGTACTGCTGGCGATCGGCGTGCTGTTCGTGCTGCCGTTGCTGTGGGTCCTGTTCGCGTCGATCAACCGGACCGCCGGTCTGCGGGTCGAGTTCCCGACGCATCCGACCCTCGGCAACTTCAAAGCGGTGCTGAACACCGATACGACGTACCGGCCGGTGCTCAACGGCATCGTGCTGTGTGGTGGCGCGGCCCTGCTGACGATGATCTGTGCGGTACTGGCGGCGTACCCGCTGTCCCGCTTCAAGTCGAAGTTCAACCGGCCGTTCCTTCTGACTGTGTTGTTCTGTACAGGTTTGCCGATCACCGCGGTGATGGTGCCGGTCTATGGGTTGTTCGTGCAGTTGAACCTGGTGGACACGCTGGGCGGCACGATCATGTTCATGGCGACCGCTTCGCTGCCGTTCGCGATCTGGCTGACCAAGACGTTCATGGACGGCGTACCGATCTCGCTCGAGGAAGCGGCATGGGTGGACGGTGCCGGGAACATGCAGGCACTGGCCCGGATCGTGCTGCCGCTGATGTGGCCGGGGATCGCGGTGGTGCTGATCTTCACCTTCATCGGTATGTGGGGGAACTTCTTCGTCCCGTTCATGTTGTTGCTGTCGCCTGAGCGGTTGCCGGCGTCGGTGAGCATCTTCACGTTCTTCGGGCAGTACGGCGAGCCGAACTACGGGCAACTGGCGGCGTACTCACTCATCTACACGATGCCGGTCCTGCTGCTGTACCTCCTGCTCAGCAAGAAGCTAGGCGGAGCCTTCGCCCTCGGCGGCGCCATCAAGGGCTGATCACCGCCTCGCGGCGTACTCCGTCGCGCGGGGCGAAAGGACACCGCTGCGCGGCGGCTGACTTCTGGCCGCCTGCGGCGGCGTGCGCGCGCTGGGATCGCACGCTGACGTGGTCGGCGCCTTGTGCTGTGGTTGCGGTGCTGGGCGGTTGCTTATCTGCGTGGGCCGGGAGGAGACCGCCGGGTGACTTCTGGTCAGGCTGGCGCGCCTGGCATGCCCGTGCGCCGGGAGGGTGTCGGCACCTGGCGGCGTGGGCGGTAGACGGGTGTCGGCTTTGGTGGCGTGGCGTGGCGTGGCGGTTGGGGTTGGGGTTGGGGTTGGGGTGGGTTGTAAATGGCTGGCTGGTGGGTTGGTGGGGTGGGACGATCCGCGGGTCGGGGTTGTGTTGGTCTCGCCTGACTTGTTGGAGGGAGATCGTTGTGAGCGGCAGCGCGGAGGGGGCGGCTGGGCCTGAGGTTCGGACGCGGGCTGGGGTGGTGCGTGGTCGGTGGGAGGCGGGGGTGGGGGTGTTTCGGGGGGGTGCCTTATGCCGAGGCGCCCGTTGGTGAGTTGCGGTTTGCGGGACCTCGGGCGGTGCGTGGGTGGGGGGGGGTGCGGGTGGCGGAGTCGTTCGGGCCGCCGCCTCCGCAGGCTGGGGTGTTGGCGACGGGGGCGCGGACGGAGGAGGGGGCTGGCGACGGCTGGCTTTCGGTGATGTTTGGTCGCCTGAGCTGGGGGTGGGGGCTGGATTGCCTGTGATGGTGTGGATTCCGGGTGGTGGGTATGCGGTGGGGACGTCCAGTCTTCCGGAGTTTGACGGTGGTCGGCTGGCTGGTGGTGGTGTGGTTGTGGTGACGATGAACTACCGGCTGGGTGTGGAGGGGTTTGCGCAGATTGAGGGCGCTCCGGCGAATCGGGGTCTGTTGGACCAGGTTGCTGCGCTGGAGTGGGTGCGTGACAACATCCGGGCGTTCGGCGGCGACCCGGATCGGGTGACGGTGTTCGGGCAGTCGGCGGGTGGTGGATCAATCGCCGCGCTGTTGGCCATGCCGCGGGCGGCCGGGCTGTTCCGTCGGGCCGTCGTACAGAGTGCGCCGGGGGCGTTCTTCTCGCCGGAGCTTGCGGGCGACATCGCGGCCGCGTGCGCTGCCGAATTGGGGGTGCGGCCAACGATGGCCGAGCTGTCGGCCGTGGATCCGGCTCTGTTGTCCGCCGCGGGCGACGCTGTCTTCGCGAAGATGGATGAGTGGAAGGAACGTTGGGGTCCGATCACCTACCGGCGGATCCCGTACGCTCCCGTGGTCGACGGCGACGTACTGCCGGCGACGCCGTGGGAGGCTTTGGCCAACGGTGCCGGCCGGGACGTCGACCTGCTGATCGGGCATGTCCGCGACGAGCACCGGCTGTTCAGCCTGCTCGAGGGCGTACTGGGTCAGGTGACCGAGGAACAGGCCGAGACCGCGTTGCGCACTCTCGCCCCGGGCGGCGGCCGCAGCTACCGCGAGGCCTTCCCGGCGGCCGGCCCGGAGGAACTCTATGAACTGGTCAACTCCGACTGGCTGTTCCGCATGCCGACACTCCACCTGGCTCAGGCGCACACCGGCCGGACCCACGTTTACGAGCTGACCTGGCCAGCCCCCGGCTTGGGCGGCGGACTCGGTGCCTGCCACGGCCTCGACGTACCGCTCGTTTTCGGCAACCTGAGCAGCGGCCAGCCCGCCTTGCTGATCGGCGATCCCCCGTCCGCGGAGGCGGAGGCGCTGTCCGCGCGGATCCGCGCCGCGTGGACGGCGTTCGCGACGTACGGCGACCCCGGCTGGCCGACGGACGACGACCAGCGGCTCGTCCAACTCCTCGACACCGAACCCACCGTCACCACCTACCCGGAGGAAGCCTCCCGCCTCCTCTGGCAGCACCACACCTTCCCAGCCCTCCCATTGATCGACCGCCAGTGACACTCAGGCACTACCGGAAGTCGTAGCGCTCGAGATCCAGCTGCCGAGGAGGTTCAGGGCGTCGGCGGATGGTGAGGCTGGTTCGGGGATGTAGGCGGTGAGGGTGAGGCCGGCGTCGGCGGACAGTGCCCAGTCGGGGTAGAAGTCGCGCGCGTTCGGGTCGAGGAAGCCGAATCGGGCGAAGTTCGGTGCCTGGCCGGGAGCGCTGACAAAGCCGTCGAAGATCGGTGCGAACAGAGCCCGGCCGAGCGCGTTGGCGGCAAGTATGTCGAGGCGGCCGTTGCGGACGAGCGCGGGTGTGGCCGCCATACCGTCGAGGATGCGTTGTACGGCGGGCCGGACTCGCCGTGCGGGTTCCCTGCGAGGAGTTCGGCTGCTGGAATTCGCGGTACGGGCGAGATCGAACAGGTACGTACGTTCGGCTTCGTCGAGCTGAAGGGCGTCGGAGATGGCATGCAGCACGCTCTCGGAGACGCCGGAGATGTTGCCCTTCTCGATCCGGGCGTAGTAGTCGACGCCGAGTCCGGCCAGCATCGCGACCTCCTAGCGACGCAGGCCGCCGGCACGCGCCGATTGCCTCCGTAGTGCTGCAGCCCGGCCTGCTCCGGCGTGACCTTCCCTCGCCGGCTGACGAGGAAGTCGCGCACCTGCTTCCGGTTCTCGGTGGCCATGCCTTCCACCGTACGAACCCGGTCGCCGGCGAGGGGGGTTCTGTCAGAACCGGGTTCAACCGGACCTCCCGCAGATCGATCGACCAGCGTTGACTGAACGCCGTACGACGATGCTCGCGAGCAGATCAGGAGAACAGACCATGCAGGAACGCACCCTTGGCACCGGCGGCCTGGCGGTCTCGGCCGTCGGGCTCGGTTGTATGACGATGACTGGCGGGTACGGCGGTCGGCCCGACCGGCAGGAGATGATCGGGCTGCTGCACGCCGCCGTGGATCGCGGCGTCACCTTCTTCGACACTGCGGAGATCTACGGCCCGCACGCGAACGAAGAGCTTGTCGGCGAGGCGCTCGCGCCGTACCTGGACCGCGTGACCATCGCGACGAAGTTCGCCAACGACATCGATCCGGCGGAACGTAAACCTCGAGGCCGGATGCTGCGCCCCGACGAGCTCGCGGGCGTGGTCGAGGGCTCGCTGCGGCGGCTCGGGGTCGACGCGATCGACCTCTACTACCAGCATCGGGTCAACCCGGAAGTTCCGATCGAGGAGTTTGCCGGGGCGGTGAAGGAGCTCATCGAGGCCGGCAAGGTCAAGCGGTACGGGATGTCCGAGGCTGCGGCCGGCACGATCAGTCGCGCCCACGCCGTACAGCCGGTGACCGCGGTCCAGAGCGAGTACTCACTGTGGTGGCGACGTCCTGAGCAGGAGGTCCTGGCCACCTGCGAAGAACTCGGTATCGGGTTCGTTCCGTACAGCCCACTCGGCAAGGGATTCCTCACCGGAACCCTCAGTACGTCGAGCAGTTTCGACAAGGACAACGACCTGCGGGCGCGCATCCCGCGCTTCGGCGCCGACGCCTTGCAGCACAACCTCGCCATGGTCGAGCTGGTGCAATCCTTCGCAGCCACGAAGGCAGTGACCCCGGCGCAGATCGCGCTCGCGTGGCTGCTCGCACAGAAGCCGTGGATCGTCCCGATTCCCGGCACGACCAAGCTGCACCGGATGGAAGAGAACATCGCGGCCGCGGACGTCACGCTGTCTACCGATGAGCTGGCTCAGCTCACTGAGGCGTCGGCGCGGATCGAGGTCGAGGGTGGCCGCTACCCGGACGAACTCGAGGCCCAGACCAACCTGTAGCCGATCCGTCGTACTGTCGCACTCGGCAGAACTCATGGTTGGTTGGAGGCGCGGTGGTGGAGCTTGTTGGGCGGGTTGGGCTTGGGGTTGCTGGCGTGTCGATGACGCCTCGCGTTCGGGCGGCTGACCTTGCGATGATCCGGGCCGGAATCGCTGCTGGTACGGCGATTCTCGACACTGCGCGGGCGTATGCCCAGGTCGATGGGCCGTTGTACGGCGAGGAGCTGGCGGCGGAGGCGGCTCGCGGTACGGGCGTGATCGTCGGAACGAAGGGCGGCCATTCGCGGACGGGCGAGAACACGTGGGACGCGGACATCAGCGCGGGCCGGATCCGGTCGGATGTGGACACGAGTCTGCGGGTGTTCGGAGGCGAGCGTCTCGAGCTGTACTACTTGCACAGAGTCGATCTGGCCCAACAACCCGTCGAGGAGGGCATGTGTGCGCTGGCGGCGCTTCACGACGAAGGGAAGGTGGCACGGATCGGTCTGTCGAACGTGACCGTGGCCGATCTCGAACGCGCGACCGCGATCGCTCCCGTTGACGCCGTACAGAATCTGCACTCGGCGATGGGACGCGAGTCAGCCGAGGTCGTCGCGTGGTGCGAAGCCAACCAGGTGCCGTTCTTCGCCTACTCGCCGCTGCGCTCCTCGTCGAAGGCGCCACGGCTGGCGGCGATGGCAGCCGAACGCGGAGTATCCCGGCAACGCCTGCAACTCCGCGCTCTGCTCGAATCGTCTCCCGTGGTGTCCGTGATCTCGGGCGCAACCCGCCGCGAGACCGTCCTCGACTCGCTGGCCGCCGAGTCCGAACCCTGGGATGAAGACCTCCAGACCGCCTACGAAGAAGACCTCGCGATCAAGACTTAGGCGGTGTGAGTGCCTCCAGGCGCTGGTGGAGCGTCCGGAGAGTGTCGGCGGAGTCGGTGCGGATCGCTTCCGGGATTTCGTCGAGCGCCTGCCAGTACTCGAGTTTCTCGGTGAAGTTCCATTCCAGTTGGAAGCACGCGACCCACGCCCGGGCGGAACACACGAGGATCCGGAAGGCCCAGACCGTGCGCTCGTTGTCGTCGGCCGGCGCCGGATCCACGAGCGCTTCGAGTACAGACTTGTGGGCTTCGGCTGCGACCGTCGCGTGCTCGCGTTCGTGCCACGCGTCGCGGAGTGCTGCCGTTGAACGTTCGAGTGCGAACGCGACCAGCGCACCGACCCCGGTCTGAATCATCGCGTCCAGTTGAGGTTCGCCCGCGACCAACTCGGAGACCGACTGCGACCCGACGGCGGTGCCGAGCACCAGGAACAGCCTGACGATGAAGCTGAACAGTCGGCTGAGCCGCGAGTGATCCTTGGTGACCTCGATGTGCTCCAACTGCGCGCGCAGTTGCTTGATGGCTCGCAGCGCCGTACGACGATCCGCGCGCGACCGGCGGGTGACGAGCTCGAGCATGTCGTCGATCTCGTCGGCCGGAATTCCGAGCAGATCCGCCACGTCCGCGAACGGCAGCTCGGCCAGCAACGCGGTCGCGGCCGTGCCCTGAGTAGACTTCTTGGTCTGACGCCGAGACCGCTTCGGCTCCCCGGCCTGGACCCGTTCGGCCACCAGGTCGAGCAGGTCGTCCAGCCCGCGTACGACGTCCTGCAGCGCGGTGTCGGCAGTCTTCCACCGATAGCTGGCGAGAGCGCTCGTACGCCGGAAGTCGTCCTGCACGACCTGCTGCAGCTCATCCGGCCATCCGGCAACCGCAACCGCCGGCGGCTCCACGAACGCCGGCAAGTCCGTAGCCCCAGGAGTAAAAGGCGGAGCCCCGGCCTCGGAGCGCCCAACCTCTTCGTTCCTCTTCCCCTGCCCCGGCACGATAAAGCTCACCCCCCAACCTTACGTGCGGCGGCAGCTCACGCTTCGTCAGCTGTCACGCGACCGCGGCTGATCTTCGAAGGGAACCGGGAGGTGGTGTCGGATCAGCAGCGAGGTGTTCGTAGGAGGGGTGAGCGGGCACCCACCTGGGCGCCCCACGTACTTGAGGAGAGCATGATGACCGCTACTTATACGTTTGACGTCTTTTCGAGCCTCGACGGCTTCGGCGCCGCCAGTGCCAACTGGACCGGCTACTGGGGCAAGCAAGGCCCGGAGCTGCTCGATCACCGCCTTGACTTGTACGGCGGGGATCAGCGGATGGTCTTCGGGGCCAACACGTTTCGGGCCTTCGTGCAGATGCTGGCGTCGGGCGAGGAGCCCGGAGTACGTGACCCCTGGGTCACCCGGATGACGAGCCTGCCGGCAACGGTCGTGTCGAGCACCTTGGAAGGACCGCTCGACTGGCCGGACGCGACGCTCGTGAGTGGTGACGCCGTCGAGGTCGTTGCCCGGCTCAAGGAAGCGTCCGATGTACCGCTGCGCTCGCATGGCAGCCTGTCGTTGAACCGGGCGCTGATGAGCGCGGGTCTGGTTGATCGCGTGCAGGTGACGATCTTCCCGGTGATCACTGGTCAGACCGGGGTGGCCTCGGTCTTCCAGGGCGCGGACGATTTCGACCTCGAACTGCTCGAGCACCGGACCCTCGACGGTCGCACCCAAGAGCTCATCTACCGCCCGACCCTGCATGGTTGAGGTCCGTTCTGCTCGTGGGCGGTCGAGGCCCGGTAGCTCCCGCGCCTGACAGGAGCACCGGCCTGATGGGCCGACCGGTCTGACGGGTTGTCTCGGTCCGGCGGCTTGCTGATCTCCTGCTGATGCGTGTGGTCGTGGGACCTTCCTCAACACATCTGACGCCCACAAGCTTCGACAGTCCACGTGTTCCGAGCAGCCTCGCGCATCGCGTCCGCTCACGCTCTCGATGGCGAGGACACGAGCCAGGTTTGCGGGCGGGTGAGAGCCGCAGCGAGTGAGCGACGGAGGAGCGAATTTAGCTGCTGCGTGGGGGAATTTCCTGTTACTGGTTGTCCATCGTTGTCACGGGGGGTGACAGGCCAGGGCTGCCGGATTGGGGTGGATTTCGCTACCTTGGGGTATTGGTCCTTCGATCCTGCAGGAGGCTCCGTGAAGATCAACGACGTACTGCGCGGCAAGGGCAACCAGGTCGTCACCATCTCCCCAGAAGCCACTGTCACCGAGCTGCTCGCACTGCTGGCCGAACACAACATCGGCGCGGTCGTGGTCAGCCCGGACGGGTCGTCGGTGGCCGGCATCGTCTCCGAGCGCGACATCGTGCGGCTGTGGAACGGAACCCCGGAGGCGGGCGACGTTCGGGTCAGCGCGATCATGACCGCCGAGGTCCGCACCTGTACGCCGGACGACCTGATCGACAACCTGATGCGGCTGATGACCGAGCACCGGATCCGGCACGTGCCGGTCGTGGTCGACGGGGCGTTGTCCGGACTGGTCAGCATCGGCGACGTGGTGAAGTCCCGGATCGGCGAGCTCGAGTTCGAGCGGGAGCAGCTGTCCAACTACATCTCCAGCTGATCGACCGTAAAGCCCCCGGCTGGGGACTACAGTCCGTGCATGGATCCGACACATCCCACGGACGGTGACTCCGGTACGCCGTCCTCCGGGCAGCCCCCGCACGGCGGCACACCGCAGCAACCCACGTACGGCGGATCACCGCGGCAGAACCCGTACGGTGCACCGCAGCAGCCCGGCCAGCCGGGGCCGGGGCAGCCAGGGTTCGGGCAACCCGGGTACGCGGGGCAACCGCCGTACCAGGGGCAGCCGTATCAAGGTCAGACCTACCCGGGTCAGCAGTACCCGGGAGCGCAGTACGGCGGGCAGTCGCCGTACCCCGGCATGCCCGGGCCGGGGCAGTATCCGGGGCAGCCGCAGAAGACCAGCGTTCCGGCGATCCTCTCGCTGATCTTCGGGGTGATCGGCGGCATCCTGATCAGCATCATTCTCGGCATCGTCGCGCTGACGCAGATCCCGAAGAAGGGCCAGAAGGGCAAAGGTCTGGCGATCGCCGGGCTGGCGGTCTCCGGCCTCTGGCTGGTCGGGTTCGTGGTCGCGATCGCCGTGTTCGGCGACGGTGAACCGGATCGGGATGCCTCCGGACAGGTCACGACCACGCAGAACACCCGCCCGGACAAGCTCCGGGTCGGCGACTGCGTGAGCGAGATCAACGAGGGCGAGGTCGCGAACATCAAGGTCGTACCGTGCGACCAGCCGAACGGCGGTAAGGTCTTCGCCGTCTTCGACCTGCCGGCGGGGGACTGGCCGGGGCTGACCTCCGTCCAGACCGCGGCCGAGAAGGGCTGCACCGACCGCTGGAAGGCGTCGAAGCAGCAGGCTTCCGCGGATTCCAGCATCTTCTACCTGCACCCGACCGAGGACGGCTGGAGCCTGGGCGACCGCGGCGCCACCTGCCTACTCACACCGAAGTAGGGAACAACACACACTCCTGGGGGGAGACATGAAAGACCCGGAATTCCCGGAATACACTGCCCGGCCGCCGGGCGAGAACCCGAAGCCGGCACCCGGCCCACCACCACCGTTCCCGAACATGCGGCCGGTCGAGACGGTCCCGCACGGCGGATCCAGCACGCTGGCGACGGTGGCGCTGGTTCTCGGGCTGGTCGGCGCCGTGCTGGCCGCGATTCCGCTGGCGATCGTCGCGCTGGTCCGGATCTCGGACCGGAACCAGACCGGCCGCTGGAAGGCGATTGTCGGACTGGTCGCGGCCGTGGCGTGGATCCCGGTCCTGTTGGTCAGGATTGCCGGGATCAGTGACGACGAGCCGGATCGCGATGTGGCGTCGGGGCAGGTGACGGCGGCTCAGACCACGCGACCGCAGGAGCTCAAGGTCGGCGACTGTGTGGCGAGCCTGGAAGAAGGTGCCGTCAAGCAGGTCACTGTGACGCCGTGCGATCAGCCGAACGGCGGCAAGGTGTTCGCGTTGTTCACCTTCCCGCCCGGAAGCTGGCCGGGACGCGAGACCGTGGACGAGGAGATGCAGAACGGCTGCTGGGAGCGGTGGTCCGCGTCGGAGGAGCAGGCCGCCGATCCGTCGGACGTCTTCATCCTCGGTCCGACCGAGGAGACCTGGCGGCTCGGTGACCGCGGTGTCACCTGCTTGCTGATCAAGCGGTGAGGCTCAGGTCGCCGCGACGAGCATGATGACCATCGCTACGAGGAACAGCAGGCCGAGGGCCAAGAGGGCGGTGCCGATCATGCCGCAGATCTGGCCGGCCTGGGCCATGCCGCGGTTGTTGTAGACGCCGGGGGAGGCGTCGATCTCGGCGAGGGCCTGGTTGCCGAGCCACCAGGCCACCGGGGAGAGGAACACGAAGCCGGTGCAGAGCGCGATCGCGCCGAGGACGAGCGAGACGGTGGCCTGGGAATGGTCCTGCAGGATGCCGTACGCCGGGCGGTCCGGGAAGCCGGGCTGGACCGGGTACGCCGGCCAGAACGTGTGCGTGCGGTCCGTCGCGTCGGTGGGACGTTCGGCGAACGACATCATCGTGCTCCTCCACTCAGGGCCAAGGCGCTGAGCAGAGGAGCAACGGTCGGCCTCAGCTCACGTCGATCAGTTCACCCAGGTCCAGCTCGGTGAGCTGGGGACGAACTTCCTTGGCTTCCCCTACGACGACGACCAGTAGCCCGTCGGTTCCCACATACCGCCGGTATGCCTCGGTGGCCTCGGCCGCGGTGGTGGCGGCGATCTGGGTCAGGTAGGTGTCGGCGAAGTCGATCGGTACGCCGTTCGCGATGTTGCTGCCGACCTGCTGGGCCACGGAATCGGCCTGCTCGTACCGCAGCGGGGCGGTCCGGATCAGGCTGTCCTTCGCCTCCTGGACCTCCTGCTCGGTCAGCCCGTCGCGGGCCTCCCGCAGGATCCGCAGCGCGTCGCCAATCGCGGCGCCGGTGACCTCGGTGCGTACGGCGCCGCCGAGGCTGAAGGTCCCACCCTTGCGGGGCGCGGCGAAGCTGGTCCGCGTGCCGTAGGTGTAGCCCTTCTCCTCGCGCAGCACGGTGTCCACGCGGGAGGTGATCGTGCCGCCGACGACGTGGTTCGCGACCGCGGCCGCACCCCACGCGGGGTCGCGACGGTCCGGTCCGGCGCAGCCGATCAGCAGCTGGCTCTGCACCGAGCCTGGCCGGTCGACCAGCACGACCCGGTTGCCCACGATGTACAGCGGCTCCGGCGTGTCCAGCGCAGTACCGGCGGTCGACGTCCAGCCACCGAAGGCCTCGTCGATGATGCCGGCCACGTCGACGCCGGTCGCGTCTCCCGCGAACAGCATCTGCGCGCGCTCCGGGCCGATGTTGCGCCGGTAGAAGTCGGCGACCTGCGTGTTGGTCAGCGGGCGGATCGTGTCCGGGGTGCCCGCTGTCGGCCGGGATCGCCGCGTCGACGGGTCGAACAGGTGGCCCGAGAAGGCCTCACGGGCCCGGTAGCCGGCGTTCGCCCGCTCCTGGTTGATCTCGCCGAGCCGGATCGTCACGTGCCGGCCGACGTCGGCCTGGTTGAATGCGGGCCGGGTGACCGCCTCCGCGAGCAGCTGCACCGCCGGCGCCAGGTGCGACACCGGGACCGAGATCTCCACGTGCAAGGCGTCCGAGCTGACATCCACGCCGTACGCCGCTCCGTGCCGCTCCAGGGCGGCTGCGAACTCGTTGGCCGAGCGCAGTTCGGTGCCCTCGTCGAGGGTGCGGGACATGATCGTGGCGACGCCCTCGAGGTCTCGCGGTTCCGCGATCAGCGGCATCGCGATCGTCACCCGGACGGTGGCGACGTACTGGCCGGGGCGATCGAAGACGTGCACCGGGGAACCGGAGCTGGTCGTCGTCGTGGTGGCCTCGGGGAACTTCCACGGGCGCGGCGCACCGACGGCCGGTGGGGTGGTCAGAACCTGGTTCATGCCTGCTCTCCTGCGTTCTCCGACCGGCGGTAGGCGACCTGCACACGTCCGGCGGCGCGGATCCACTGCGCCGCGGCCGCCTGCACCTGCTCCACGGTCACGGCACGGACCTGGTCGATGCGGGTGTTGATCCGGTTCGGATCGCCGAACAGCAGCGCGTGGTGGGAGATCTCGTCGGCCCGGCCGGCGCAGGTGGACAGTTGCTCCAGCCAGTCGCGCTCCGCCTGTGCCTGTACGGTCGCCAGTTCGTCCTCGGTGACGCCCTCCTCGGCGAGCTTCTCGACCTCCTCGAGCAGCGCGTCCTCGACCTTCTGCAGGTCCACGCCGTCGGAGGCGATGCCGGTCAGCGTGCCGAACGACACCCCGCCGATCAGCGGCAGCGCGCCGCCCGAGACCGACTGCGCGATCTGCTCGTCGCGGACCAGCCGACGGTTGAGCCGGCCGCTCTGCCCGGCGGCGAGGACGTCGAGCGCGAGCCCGGCCGCGTCCAGCTCCGGCGTCCCGTCCATGGGCAGCCGGAACATCATCGTGACCAGGTCGGACGGTACGTCGGAGACAACGTCGTCACGGTGTACTTCGGTGAGCGGGCCGATCGTGCCGTCCGGCGCGGCCGGAGGCTGCGGGATCGCCGGCAGGTGACCGAAGTACCGCTTGGCCGCGTCGAACGCGTCCTCCACCGACACGTCGCCGACGATGGTCAGGACCGCGTTGTTCGGGCCGTAGTACTTGCGGAAGAACGCGTGCACATCCTCGACCGACGCAGCGTCCAGGTCGGCCATCGAGCCGATCGTCATGTGCGCGTACGGGTGGTCCGCGGGGAAGGCGAGCCGGACCAGCCGCTCGTACGAGTCGCCGTACGGGCGGTTGTCGTAGCTCTGCCGCTTCTCCTCCTTGACCACGTCGCGCTGGTTGTCCAGGTTCTCCTGGTTGACCGCGTCGAGCAGGTAGCCCATCCGGTCCGCCTCGAGCCACAGGGCGAGGTCGAGACCGCCGCTCGGCAGTGACTCGAAGTAGTTCGTCCGGTCGAAGAACGTGCTCGCGTTCAGACTGGCGCCGGCGTTCTCCAGCAGGCTGAAGTGCTGACCGGAGGCGACGTTGCGCGATCCCTGGAACATCAGGTGCTCGAACAGGTGCGCGAACCCGGTCAGTCCCTCCGGCTCGTGGCGCGATCCGACGTTGTACCAGAGGTTCACCGCGACGATCGGAACGGCGCGGTCCGAGCTGACGACGACGCGTAAGCCGTTGTCCAGCGTCTGCTCCGCGATGGGGTAGGTCAAGGGCATGCCGCCACCCTACGTGGTCCGGAAATTCTCCGCCGGTGGTGTCGATCCGGGCCCGCGTCGCGCATCGGAGTGGTGAATGCTGGAACCGACGGACCATGAGAGAGGTGACATCAGTGGGCAAGTACCTGGTGATGATCTACGACAACGAGGCGATGTGGGCGGCGGCCGGCCCGCCGGCGATGGAGGCCAACAATCGGCGGCACGAGGCGTTTGCCGCGGCCAACGGGCCGGCGATCCGCGGTGGCGGGCAGCTCGGGGAGAGCGAGACCGCGACGTCGATCCGCCCCGACGGCAGCGGCGGGTTCGTGGTTACCGACGGGACGTTCGCCGAGACCAAAGAGGTGATGGGCGGCTACTACCTGATCGAGGCCGCTGACCTGGACGAGGCGCTGGAGATCGCCAAGCAGGTGCCGGCGCCGATGGGTGGGGTCGAGGTGCGACCCATCATCAACGGTGGCTGACACCGTCGCCGAGGCTGTGGCGAAGGCCCACGAGAGTGAGTGGGCCTTCGTCCTGGCCGCCACGGCCCGGGTGGCGGCCGATCTGGACCTGGCCGAGGACTGCGTGCAGGACGCGTACGCCAAGGCTCTGGTGC
The DNA here is from genome assembly GCF_004331465.1 of Kribbella pittospori. Lineage (GTDB taxonomy): Bacteria > Actinomycetota > Actinomycetes > Propionibacteriales > Kribbellaceae > Kribbella > Kribbella pittospori. The sequence continues at coordinate 128,772 of NZ_SJKB01000006.1, read as the reverse complement.
ACTGGCGGGATCAAGGCGTGCCGGCGCGACCGGGAGCGTGGCTGACAACGGTGGCCACGCGGCGTGCGCTCGAGTTGCGGCGGCATGCGGACGTCGTACGGCGGAAGCTGCCGCTCCTGATGCCGGATCCGGTCGAGGACTCCAACGGGGTGTTCCCGGACGACCGACTGCGGCTCGTGTTCACGTGCTGCCACCCTGCGCTGGCTCAGGAGGCGCAGATCGCGTTGACGTTGCGGCTGGTGTGCGGGCTGTCGTCGGCAGAGATCGCCAAGGCGTTCCTGGTGAAGGAAGCCACCATGCAGGCGCGGATCACCCGGGCGAAGCACAAGATCTCCCGGTCGGGGATCCCGTACCGGATCCCGCGGCCTGCCGATCTCCCGGAGCGCATCGACACCGTGCTGGACGTCGTACATCTCGTCTACACCGCGGGGCACACGGCTGCGGATGGTGAGGAGCTCGCTCGGCCGGATCTGGCCCGGCGAGGGCTTGATCTGGCACGGATGGTGCGACTGCTGCTGCCGGACAGCGGCGAGGCGACGGCGCTGCTCGCGCTGCTGTTGCTGACACAGGCCCGGCAGGCGGCGCGGGTTGATGCCACTGGGCAGTTGGTGCTGATGGAGGACCAGGATCGGGCGGTCTGGGACCGCGAGCTGATCGCTGAGGGACTGACCCTGGTCCATGAAGCGCTGAGGTGGCCGGTGGGGCGGTTCGGGCTGATGGCGGCCATCGCCGCGGTGCATGCGGAGGCCGAGCGCTGGGAGGACACGGACTGGCCCGAGATCCTCGGTCTGTACGACCTGCTGCTGGCGTGCTGGCCGTCCCCGGTGATCGCGCTGAACCGTGTCGTCGCGCTCAGCTACGTCGATGGCCCGGAGGCTGCGTTGCGGGTGCTCCGTTCGCTCGCCGACGATCCCGCGCTGGCGACCTATCCGTACCTCGCGTCCACGCGGGCCGAGCTGTTGCGTCGTACCGGGAACTGGACGGAGGCCGTCGCGGCGTACGAAGAGGCGCTGGCTTTCACCAGCAATGCGGTGGAGGCCGAGTTCCTGCAGCGCAGGCTCACTCGAGGCGCTTGAGGACCTCGTCGTGCAGGCGGCCGTTGGTGCCGACGGCGTTCGCGCCGTTCGGGCCGGGGGTGCCGTCGACCGAGGTGAACCTGCCGCCGGCCTCGTCGACGATGATCGCCAGCGCGGCCATGTCGTACAGGTTGAGCTCGGGCTCGGCGGCGATGTCGACCGCGCCTTCGGCGACCAGCATGTACGACCAGAAATCGCCGTACGCGCGGGTCCGCCAGCAGGAGTCCATCAGCTCGGCCCACTGGTTCTTCTTGCCGATCTTCTCCCAGCCCTTGAGCGAGGCGTACGACAGCGACGCGTCCTCGATCCGGCTCACGTCGCTGACCCGGCACGGCTGCGCGGACATCAGCGCCCGGCCGGTCCAGGCGCCATCGCCGTACGACGCCCACCAGCGCTTGCCCAACGCCGGGGCGGACACCACTCCGACGACCACCTGGTCCTCGATCATCAGGCTGATCAGCGTCGCCCAGACCGGGACGCCACGGATGTAGTTCTTGGTGCCGTCGATCGGGTCGACCACCCAGCGCCGTACGCCCCAGCCGGTGGTGCCTTCCTCCTCGCCCACGAACGCGTCCCGCGGCCGGGCCCGGGCCAGCGTCTTGCGCATCACGTCCTCGACCTTGCTGTCGGACTCGCTCACCGGAGACAGGTCCGGCTTGGTGGCCACATGCAGGTCGAGCGCCTTGTAGCGGTCCATCGTGGTCGAGTCCGCGTCGTCGGCCAGGATGTGGGCGAGCCGCAGGTCATCCGTGTGCGAAGGCATGCCGGAAGGCTAGCCCGTTACCCCGCTCAGCGGGCATGGTGTCCGTAAACGTTGCGGATCGGTTGCGGCGCGAATTGAACCTAATTGGTTGATTGAACGTGCAGTTAGTGTCTGACCACGTTCTATGACAGCCGGGAGGCGTCAATGTTCGAACGCTTCGGGGACCTGCCGCTCCACGTGCTCGTGATCCACTTGGCCGTGGTGGCGCTGCCGATCGCAGCCCTGACCCTGATCGTCTTCGCGGTGGTGCCGCGGTGGCGGTGGTTCCTGCGCTGGCCGGCGTTGATTCTGGGGCTCGGGGCGCTGGTGTGCGCGTTCGTGGCGAAGAAGAGCGGGGAGGCGTTCGTCGCCGCGGTCCCGTCGCTGCAGCAGCCGGTCAAGCTGCACGAGGACCGCGGAAACCTGCTGTTCTGGTTCTGCCTGGCCTTCGCGGTGCTCGCGGTGATCGCCGTGCTGGTGCTGAGCGGGCCGTCCTCGCTGGCCAGCGGAAAGGGTGCCAAGGCAACCAAGAGTCGCCCACTGGAGCTGATCACCAGCGCGGCAGTTGTCGTCATCGGCGTACTCGTGATCTACCAGACGATCCGCACCGGCGACGCCGGCGCCAAGGCCGTCTGGACCGGTCAGCTTCCGCCTAAGTAACGTCCTGCTCCGGCACGGCCTGGGTGCGGCCTTCGCGGCTCGCCAGGAGGCGGCGGAAGGACGCGACCCGGTCGGGGTCGAGGCGGCCTTCGGTGACGGCTTCGTCCAGGCCGCAGTCGGGGGCGGACTCGGTGTGGGTGCAGCCTCGCGGACAGGACTCGGCGACGTCGGCCAGGTCGGGGAAGGCGTCGATCAGTTTGTCCGGGTCGACGTGGGCCAGGCCGAAGGAACGGATGCCGGGCGTATCGATCAGCCAGCCGCCGTCAGGCAGCCGGAGGACCAGCGTGTTCGTCGAGGTATGGCGCCCGCGGCCGGTGACCTCGTTGACGACGCCGATCGCGCGGTCGGCACCGGGGATCAGCCCGTTGACCAGCGTCGACTTGCCGACGCCGGAGTGGCCGACCAGGACGCTGATCCGATCCTGGAGTTGCTCACGCAGGTCAGTGAGATCGCCGCCTTGCTGCGTGGCGACTGACTCGACTCCCAGCGGCCGGTAGATCGAGAGCAGCGGATCCGGGTCGGCGAGGTCGGTCTTCGTCAGGCACAGCAGCGGCCGCATCCCTGCGTCGTATGCCGCGACCAGGAAGCGGTCGATCAGACCGGTCCGCGGCTCCGGGTTCGCGACGGCGACGACGATGACGAGCTGGTCCGCGTTCGCCACCAACGGACGCTCGACGGGGTCGTCGTCATCGGCCGACCGGCGCAGCAGCGTCGTACGGGGGAGAACCTCGACGATGCGGGCCAGCGTGCCCTCGTCGCCGCTCGCGTCGCCGGCGAGCTTGACGCGGTCGCCGACGATCACACCCGTGCGGCCGAGTTGCCGCGCCTTCATCGCGGTCACCTGCCGGTCGTCGACCCAACAGGTGTAGCGGCCGCGGTCGCGCGTGATCACGATGCCGGTGACGGCGTCGTCGTACGAGGGGCGGTCCTTGGTCCGCGGCCGGGTCCGGCGCTTCGGCCGGTCGTACCGGGCCTCCTCGTCGTACCGCGACATCAGCTGGTCAAGCCGTGTGTGATGGTCCCGCGCCGTCGCGAGCAGGTGCTCGGCGCGGTAGCTCGGCGTGCTGGAGTGAAGGTGTCGATGCGGATCCATCGTCGCCTTTGCTCCAGTGCGGCGAGATGCCGTGCCGAGTGCCGCGCAGTAGGCGCGGGACCATCACACACGGCTTAGCTCCGACCACATTTGGGGGAACTCGGGCAGGGTCTTTGCCGTGGTTCCGATGTTCTCGATCTCCAGGCCGTCCACGAGCAGGCCGAGTACGGCGGCGGCGTGGGCCATGCGGTGGTCGTTGTAGGTCCCGAAAAGCCCACCCTGCAAGCGCTTCGGCCGGATCTCCAGCCCGTCGGCCGTCTGCGTCACGTCCCCACCGAGCGCGTTGAACTCGTGCTCGAGCGCCGCCAGCCGGTCCGTCTCGTGGTTGCGCAGATGCGCGATTCCCCGCAGGTACGACGGTCCTTCCGCGAACGCAGCCACGGCGGCGATCACCGGGCTCAGCTCACCAACCTCGCTCAGGTCGAGGTCGACCGCCTGCACTCGTCCGGTCCCGCGGACCGTAAGTCCGTCCTCGGTCCGAGTCACCTCGGCACCGAAGCGAGTGAAGATGTCGCCGAGTTGACCGCCGGGCTGCGTGGTCTGCTCCGGCCAGCCGGTCACGGTGACCTCGCCGGCGGTGAGGACGGCCGCGGCCAGGAACGGCGCCGCGTTCGACAGGTCCGGCTCGATCGCGGCGTCCAGCGCCCGAATGGGGCCGGGGGCAACCACCCAGCGGTTCGGTTCGCTGTCGTCGACCTGGACGCCGCGCTCGCGCAGCATCGCCACCGACATGTCCAGGTGCGGCTGCGACGGCACAGGCTTCCCGTCGTGCCGGATGTCGACGCCCTCGTCGTACCGGGCTCCGGCGAGCAGCAGGGCCGACACGAACTGACTCGACCCGGATGCGTCCAGCGTGACCTTGCCGCCGCGGACCGAGCCTGCTCCGGACACGGCGTACGGCATGCGGCCGGTGCCCTGGTCGTCGATCTGGACGCCGAGCGTGCGCAGTGCGTCGAGGATGACGCCCATCGGGCGCTCGCGCGCATACGCGTCGCCGTCGAACTCGACCACACCGTCAGCCAGCCCGGCCACCGGCGGGACGAAGCGCATCACAGTGCCGGCGAGGCCGCAGTCAACGCTTGCCGGACCCTTGAGCGAGCCCGGGGTCACAGTCACGACCGGGCCGTTGTCCGTGATACCGACACCGAGTGAGACGAGCGCGGCGCGCATCAGCGCAGTGTCGCGGGCGGCGAGCAGACCGGTCAGGTGCGACGGTCCGTCGGCGAGTGCGGCGAGGATGAGGGCACGGTTGCTGATCGACTTCGATCCGGGCACCGTGACCCGGCCGCTGACCGGTCCCTGGGCCTTCGGCGCCGGCCAGCCCTGCTGCGTGCTCATCCCACTCCCTACGCTCGGAACTCCTGCCCCTGAGCCTAGGGCATGGCTGCTACACGACCTTCCAGCCTTCCGGGAGGGTCAGCGACAGCGTGTTCGCACTCCGGCCGAGGACCATCGGCGGCAGGGTCTTCGGGAAGGTGTAGTTGAGCACCTGGATGGTGGTGCGTTTGACCGCCGGCTCACCGTTGCCGGCCGGGGTGTCGATGCCCTTCTGGAACGCCGCGACCGGCAGCAGCGTCTTGGTGTCGAGGTAATACACCATGTGGATGCCCTCGGTCAGGTTGAAGGGGTTCGACCACGGCCAGGTGACCGGATCCAGGCCCGCGTCGCGGAACGCCCACATCGAAATCGCCGAACCCCAGTAGTTCTTGTCGGCCAGGGTGATCGGCTTGAAGTCGACGATCTGGCGGACGTATGTCTTGCCGCCGGCCGACAGCAGAGTGGGCTTGGCGACGTTCACATAGCCCTTGTACGTGCGCAGCTTCGCCAGCACCTTGTCTGCCTGGTCCGCGGTCAGTCCGCTGGAGAAGACGCCGTCACCGCCGCCCATGAACGGCTTCTTCGTGCAGGTGTTGCTCGTGAACGTGCTCTGCTCCCACTTCTTGCTGTAGTTCGACCAGTGCATCTCCTTGGTCCCCTGGCAGGCGATGTTGGTCGGCTCGTCGTCGGTGGGGCCGGTGAGGATGGTCTGGAAGTAGTAGAACTTGTCGCTCCGGTGGTCGATCGCGATGTCGGTGATCGGGAACAGTTGCCGGGACGCGAACTTCTGCGGGTCGCCGAACATGCTCGACTTCACCCGGCCGATCGGCGCGGTCATCTGGCGCTTGACGACGCTCTCGTAGAACGTCGCCGGATCGACCTGGGCGAGGGACTGCGCGGTGACGGACTGGCCGGGCTCGAGGTTCTTGCCCTTCGGCTCCTCCGAGGTGCCGCTGCTGCCGATGCCGTGGCCGGCGTCGTTGTCGTCGCCGGAGGTGGCGCGCCAGGCGAGGATGCCGGCCGGGACGCCGGCCGAGACGCCGATCACGAGCAGTACCAGGCCGACCACGATCCAGACCGTACGACGCTTCCGCGGCGGCCGCGGCTGCCCGTAGAACCCCGGCTGCGGGTACGGCTGCCCGGGGGACTGCTGCTGCGGCCGCGGGTACTGCGGCTGCTGCGGCGGGCCGGCGTACTGCTGCTGGCCGCCGTGTGGCTGCTGGAACTGCTGCTGCGGGGGTGGCCCGGCGTACGGCTGCTGTGGTGGTTGTTGGGAGACCGGCTGCCAACTGCGGCCGTCCCACCACCACTGGCCGTCGTCACTGTACGTAGGCACGGCCTCCAGAATAGGAGGCCGTGAGGTCAGCCGAGGTTCAGCTCCGCCTTCGCGAGTCTGGCGGCGTGCTTGGCCTCACGGGCCAGCTGCTTCGCCTCCCGCTTGGCGGCCTTCGCGCCGCGCTTGGTCTCCCGCTTCGCCGCCTGCGCCCCGTGCGTGGCCCGCCAGGCGACGCCCGGCTTGCCCTCGGTGTCGACCGCGGCGAGGAGCAGACCGCCGAACAGACCCAGGTTCTTCATGAACTGGATCCGCTGCGCGCTCCGGGCGTCCTTGTCCTTCACCTGCCAGAACGGGTGCCCGGCGATCGTCACCGGGAGCAGCGTGGCCGCCAGCACCGTAGCGCCCGTCCGCCGTCCCTTCCCGCTCGCCAGCGCGAGACCGCCGAGCACCTGGACGGCGCCGTTCAGCCGGACCAGGTTCACCGTGGTCTCGGGGATGCGGTTGGCGATCTGAGCCGGTGCGACGTTCTTCACCATCGGCACCAAACGGTCTGTCACCGGCTGGGCCTTGGGCACCAGCGGCTCGGGGTTGCGGATCGAGTTCACACCCTGCGCGACGAAGATCATCGAGAGCAGTGGCCTGGCCAGTGCACGCACGACAGTCATGCCTCCTTCATACACCACGTTCTGTACGTCGCCCGGTACCCAAGGCTCATCCGTTCAGACTCAGATCGGGCAACCATCCGGACCGCAGGCGGCGTCGTCGGTGGTGGCGCCCGGGGCGGTGATCAGCGTCACCGGCTTGCGGTCCGCGTTCGCCCGCCGCAGCGCCTCCTGGAACACCTCGACAGGCTGCGCACCGCTGACGCCGTACTTCTCGTCGATCACGAAGAACGGCACCCCGTTGGCGCCGTACGCCAGCGCCTGAGCCTGGTCGTCGGCGACGTCCTGGGCGTACGTCGTACTCGCGAGCACCTCGCTGACCCGGTCGGACGGGAGGCCGACCTCCTCGGCGAGCTGCGTGAGCGTCGCGTGGTCACCGACCGGGAGCCCGTCGGTGAAGTACGCCTTGAGCAGCCGCTCCTTGAGGCGGTCCTGCGTGTCGGCGGGCACCTCGCCGGCGGACATCAGGTCGCGGGCCAGGTGCAGTACCCGGTGCGCGTCGACGGTGTTCGCGGACTTGGACTGGTCGAGGTGGTACTCGAGGCCGACCTCGGCGGCGACCTCGGTCACGTGGGCGTTGGCCTGCACACCCCACGCGCGGTCGCGACCGTACTTCTCACCCAGCCGGGTCGGCAGGTCGCGCGGGTCGTCGCTCGTCGCCGACGGGTCCAGCTGGAAGGAGTGCCAGACGATCTCCGCGCTGTCGCCGCTCTGAGCCAGCGCCTGCTCGAGCCGCCGCTTCCCGATGTAGCACCACGGGCAGATGACGTCGGACCACACATCGATACGCATACTCGGGCCAACTCACCGTGATCGGCGGTCTATTCCCAACCAGATCCGAGTGTGATGCGTCCGACGCTGCATGGACGAACAACTGGTGCGCGCCCTGCTGCAGGATCAGCATCCGGATCTGGCCGAACTGGAGCTGCGGGAGGTGGTCGGCGGCTGGGGCAACCAGATGTGGCGGCTGGGAGACGATCTGGCGGTCCGGATACCTCGCACCGACCAGGCACCGGAGCTGCTCCGCAAGGAGGCCCGCTGGGTCCCCACGCTCGCTCCTCGTCTCCCACTACCCGTCCCAACCCCGCAGCGCCTGGGGGAGCCGTCGGACCGCTTCCCCAGGACCTGGATGGTCACCACCTGGGTCCACGGAGAACCCGCGGACCACGCACCGATCACGGATCCGAAGGCGGCCGACGTACTGGTCGACTTCCTGCAGGCACTGCACACCGAGGCCCCGGCCGACGCGCCCGTCAGTCACCGGGGCAGTCTGCCGCAGGGACTGGGCTTCGAAGAGATCCACGAGTACGTCGGTCGCCGTGACAAGATCCGTGCGGTCTGGGAGGACGCGGTAGCCGCCCCGGCCTGGGGCGGGCCGGCGTTGTGGCTGCACGGCGATCTGCACCCGGCCAACGTGGTCGTTGCCGACGGCACCCTTGCCGGCGTCGTGGACTTCGAGGAGATCAGCGCGGGTGACCCGGCCAACGACCTCGCGGCTGCGTGGATCCTGCTACCGGACGGCGCGGCCGATCGCTTCTTCGAGCGCTACCCGGTGGACGAGGCCACGGTTCGACGAGCTCGCGGCTGGGCTTTGACCCGGGCGATGTTCCTGATCGCGATGGGAGTCAACGGCGACAAGGGCCTCCCCGGTGGCAAACCACACTGGGGCCCGATCGGTCGGGCGGCCCTCGATCGTCTGCTGTGATCGTCGACCTGTTCGGCTGCTGACAGCGGCACGTCCGTCATGTCAGCACGGTGGCCGTCCAGTGTCAGGGCGGTCGTCGAAGCTGGTCTCATCAACAGCTCGACACCACAAACTCAGGAAGGCAAGACCATGCCGACTTTCAACACCCCCGAGCCGATCTCCACAGTCCTGGACATCCCCGCCGGACGCATCCAGTTCGTCGCCGCCGACCGTTCCGACACCGCCGTCGAGATCGTGCCGGCGAACCCCTCGAAGAGCCGTGACGTCAAGGCGGCGGAGGAGGCGAAGGTCGAGTACGGCGACGGCGTCCTGCGGATCGAGGTCTTGGCCAAGAACCAGTACTTCGGGCCCTCCGGCTCCGTTGCGGTGACTGTCCACCTGCCTGCGGGTTCGCAGGTCGAGGTGAAGGCGGCCAGCGCCGAACTCCAGGCCACCGGTCGGCTCGGCGACGTCGCTGTCAACAGCGCGCACGGCTCGATCGACCTCGAGGACGTCGCGAGCGCTCGCCTCAGCCTGACCGCCGGTGACGTCTCGGTCGGCCGCCTCAACGGCCCCGCGGAGATTCGCACCAGCAAGGGTGACATCCGGATCGCCGAGGCCGTGAGCGGTGCGCTGGTACTGCGCACCGATGTCGGCGAGGTGGAGGTCGTCGCCGCTGCCGGAGTCTCGGCCACCCTGGACGCCGGCACCACCACCGGCCGGATCAACAACGCGCTCAAGAACGCCGACGGCGCCGCCGTCCCGCTCACCATCCGCGCGACCACCACCGTCGGCGACATCGTCGCCCGCAGTCTCTGATCGCGATCGACGACCGACCCGTCGCGGCCCGCACGCCACAGTGGCGTGCGGGCCGCGGGCTGTCATCGAGCGGCCTGTTCGATCACGTTGGTGACGGCTGACGAGTGGGACAGGGCGACCAGGTGGGACGCGCCGGGGATCTCGACCGTCGTGGCGTGGGCGCGTTGGGCCATGAACCGTTCGGCCGCCGGCGGGATGGCGTGATCTCCGGTCGGGATCACGGCGTACTTCGGCAGACCGGCCGGAGCCGTCGTCGCGACCGGCTCGTCGAAGGCGGCGGCGTTGACCGGACGCTGGGAGGCCCCGAGTACGGCGGCTTGCCGAGCGGACAGGTCGGCCGAGAACACCCGATGGAACGCCTCCGGCTTCACCGCGAGGTCGACGCCACCGGAGTAGCTGATCGCGTTCGTGGTGTCCGGTCCGAGCTCGCTGCCCGGGTACTTCGCGTTCAGCGCGCCGATCGTCTCACCGGCCTGCGGGATGAACGCGGCCACGTACACGAGCGACTTGACCCCGCTGGTCCCGGCGAGTTCGCTGACCAGCGCACCGCCGTACGAATGACCGACGAGGACCTTCGGACCGGGGATTCCGGCGAGCACGCCGCTCAGGTACGACGTGTCGGCGGCGATCCCGCGGAGCGGTACGGCGGGGACGACGACGGTGTACCCGTCCCGCTGCAGCCGGCCGGTCACCTCCGACCAGCTGGCCCCGTCGGCGAAGGCTCCGTGCAGGAGAACGATGGTCGGCTTCGGCTGGTGCTCGGTCTGAGCGGTGGCGGTGGTCGCGCCGGTCAGCAGTACGGCGGCGGTGGCGAGGAGTGCACCCAGGCGACGGAGCTTCATCGGGCCGCACCCGCCTCGACCGCGGTCGCGATGAAGTCGGCAACAGCCTTCGGCTGCGAGACGGCGACGGCGTGCGAGCCGTCGACCTCGATGGTGGTGGCCTTGGCGCGGGCGGCCATGATGCGCTCACCCTCCGGCGGGATCGCCGCGTCGCCGGTCGCGACGAGGACGTGCACCGGCAGCCGCTTCCAGCTCGCCGGGCCGGCCTTCTCGTCGAACGCCGCTGCGGCGATCGCCTTCTGGGTCCTGGCCAGGAGGTCCGCGTCCTCGACGTCGGCGGCGAACAATGTCGGGAACTTGTCCAGCGCGATGCTGAGGTAGGTCTCCTCGCCGCCGTCGGCGGTCGGCAGGGTGTGCGGCACCAGGCCGGCCGGGAAGTCGTTGGCGGGGAAGCTCCCGAGCAGGTCCTGCAGGCTCTCGCCCTCGTCGGGGAGGAACGCGGCGACGTACACCAGGCCGGTCACGTTGTCGGCCTCGTTCGCGGCTGCGGTGATCACCGCTCCGCCGTACGAGTGCCCGACCAGGACGACGGGGCCGTCGATCTCGCGGACCTGGGCGGCGACGCGGCTGCCGTCGAGCGCGGGACCGCGCAGTTCGTTGCTGACCGCCACGGCGTTGATGCCGCGGGTCTTGAGTTCGGCGATCACACCGGTCCAGCTGGAGTTCTCCGCGAACGCGCCGTGCACCAGGACGACGGTGGGGGTCTTGTCGGTCATTGCTCTCGATCTCCTTCAGGTTTGACTTGGTAGTAGAAGGAAACCGCGCAGGCCTGCTCGGCCGGATCGACCGAACAACCGAACTTGCCAGGGGTGAACTCAGCCGTGGGGGACGGCGGTGCACCCAAAACTCATGCGTTCGGGGGAGGGGTGAATCGCTCCAGCACCAGACGGGTCAGCTGGACCCGCGAGTTGACCCCGAGCTTGCCGAAGGCGGACCGCAGATGGGTGCCGACGGTACTCGCGGAGACGACCAGCTCCTCGGCGGCGGAGCGGTTGGTGTGGCCCTCGGCGACCAGGAGCGCGACCCGGCGCTCCATCGGGGTGAGCGCGTCCCAGCCCTCCTGGGCCCGCGGAGGTACGGCGGACCATCGGCGGCGTCGTACTCCGGCTGCCTGGAGCACCGCCTGGGTCCGGCCGGCCGGAGCGGTAGCGCCGAGTGCGGTCAGGGTGTCGAGGGCGTGTTCGAGGGTGGCGATGCCGGCCGAGCGGTCGGACTCCAATACGGCGCCGCCGTACAGCTCCTCGGCCTTTGCCAGCAGCAACGGTCGGTGCGCCGTACGGAGCGTCTCGGTCGCCGCCGCCAGCCGTTCGAGATCGTTGCCCGCAGCCACCAGCTCCAGCGCCCCGCGGTGCGCTGTCGATGGAGTTGCGGCCGCCTGTTCTGCCAGCAGGTCTTCAGCGCCCGCATGGACGAGTATGTCGGTCCGCTCCGGGAAGTCCCGCGGTACGTCGCGCAACCGCGCAACCGCCTTGGTGTCGCCGTCCGCGATCGCGAGCAAGGCGTTGATCGTCGGATCGTGCCCCGCGAGCTCCCGTGCATGGCTGAGCTTGCCGCGCTGCAGAGCGACGAGCGCGAGAACCTGATGCGCCACCGGAGCCAACGTGCTGTCGTGCAACTGGCTCATCCAGCGCAGTCCGGTATTGGCAGCCTGCGCCGCCTCAGCCAAGTTGCCCGACGCGTACTCCAGCCGCGCCTGCAGCACAGCCAACTGCGGCGCCACCCACGAGTCGCCGCCGCTGAGCAGCTCCCGCACCCGCTCCAGCGCTCCCGGCAACTCATCGACCTCAGCCCGGCAGCACAGCTCGCCCATCTCGACCAACGCGTCCGGCAGACTGCCCAGACCGGCGGACACTCGCCGAGCGTCCGCGTAGTACTCCAGGGCAGTCGCATACCGTCCCGCAGCCCGCTCCTTCACCGCCGCCGCCACCAACAACACTCCTCGAGCCACCGGGTCTTCGGGTGCGCCAGGAGTTTCTGCACCGGCCAGCACACGGAAGGCCGCGAGGCGCTCGGCGAGCGGAGGCTCCGCGCCGGCGACGGTGAGGTCGCGGACGTCCAGTCGGTCGGTCGGCCATTGGTACGGCGCCAGATGCAGGCGGACGGTGGCTTGGAGCATGGGGGTGATCGGACCTCGGTAGAGCACGCTGCCGCTGAGGAGGTCGTCCGCGAAGGCCTTGGCCCGGTCGTACTGCCGGGCCGTGAGGAGGATGCTCACGACCTCCTCACCAACCTCGGCACGCAACGGCTCGTCGATCAGGGTCAGATCGAACGCCTCCTGGATCACCTCGGCGGCCGTGGTCGACATGGTCGCCAGCAGACCGCGGGCCGCCTCCCGCAGAGTGGCCACCGCGGAGGCGTCACCGGGCTGCGCGACTGCGAGGACATGCGGAGCCGCAGCAGCCGCTCCTCGACCGGCCGACATCAGCTGACTGGCTATGGCGCCGTGCAGGGCCCTCTGAGCCGACGGAGGTACGTCGGCCAGCGCAGCCGACCGCAGTAGCTCGTGCCGGAAGCGCAGTACCGCGCCGGCATCGGTGAGCAGCCCGGACTGGACCGCCTCCTCCAGCGGATCGGCCAGTCTGGCCACCGGCTCGGCCATGAGTACGGCGACGTCCTCGAGCCGGAACTCGCTCCCGAACACCGCGGCGGTCCGCACCAGCGTCCGGCTGAGCTCGGACAGTCCGCTGGTACGACGCCGTACGCCTTCGACCAGACCGGTCGGGAGCGGACCGGTCGTGTCCGTGCTGCTGCCGAGGTACAGCCCGGCGATCAGCTGCTCGGCGAGGAACGGGATGCCCTGCACACCAGCCAGCTGGACGGCCAGCGACGGGTCGACCGGACCGTTCAGGAGATCGGCGGCGAGGTCCTGGATGGCCTCTGTGGCGAGCGGTGTGAGGTTGATGGCGTGGATCGGGACCTGGCCGCGGACGGCGTCGGTCAGCTGATCGGTCACGCCACCGGGGGACGGACGCGTGGCCAGCAGCCAGAGCAGCTGGGAGTCGGCCAGCCGGGCCGCGACGACGCGGAGTACGAAGGCTGTCAGCGGGTCGGACCACTGCGCGTCGTCCAGCACGATGACGGCCGACGTACCGTCCAACCGGCGGCCGATCAGGTCGGCCAAGCGCTCGGCGAGCCAAAGCGGCTGGGTGTTGAGGGTGGCCAGCTCCATAAACTGCGCTGTGTCGACCAGCGGCTCCTTGCCGGCGCGGAGGGCTGGTGCGAGTGAGGACAGCGGGCTGATGTTGTCGGTCTGCTGTGCGGACGCGCTGGCGACCAGGAAGCCATGCCGTTCGGCCTGTTCTACGGCTGCCGCCAGCAGAGCCGACTTGCCGATCCCGGGCTCGCCCGAAACGACAGCCAGCGAGGACCGCCCCTCAGCGGCTGCGCGCAGCGCGTCCAGCAGCCGTCCGAGCTCCGCCGAACGCCCACGCAACGGCCTCATGGTGGATTTGTACCACTCAGCCGCAGCGGCGGACGGCTAGCAGGGCGTAGGCACGGGCCGCGTGGAGGACCTCGGACAGACGCACGTGCTCGTCGGTGGCGTGGGCGTACCGCACGTCGCCGGGACCGTACTGGAGCGTCGGGATCCCCGCCGCCGCATACAGCCGCAGATCCGAGCCGTACGGCGCTCCCTTCACCTCAGGAGTCTCGACACCCGCGTCAGTGGCCGCCTGCACCGTGTCCGAGAGCAGCGGATCGCCCTCTGCCAGCAGCCCGGACGCGAACTCACCGCCCGGCCAGCTGACCGCGACCGGATGCTCGCGCAACCAGTCGTCCTTCGCGCAAGCATCCGCGATCGCCGACTCGAAGGCGGCTCGCGCCGCGGCCACCGATTCACCGAGGCGTACGCCGTACCGTCCCTCGGCGACGAGCAGATCCGGGACGGTGCTGGCCCAGTCGCCCGCCTCGATCCGGCCGACGGACAGCGGGTTCGCCAGCTCGAGATGCGCGAGCAACCGATGCGGATCGCGGTTCCGCCGGAGCTCCAGCGCCTGCAGCGCCGACTGGATCACCACGAACTTCTCGATCGCGCTCACCCCGCGGGTCCGGGTCGAGCCATGCGTCGCGAGCCCGGGGACCTCCAGCCGGAACGTGAGCGACCCGGCGTTGGCCGGGATGACACAGCTCGCGGTCGGTTCCGCGATCAGGCACGCCTCGCCGGTGTGGCCGCGCTTCAACGTCGCGAACGCGCCGGCACCGCCGTCCTCCTCACCGATCACGGTGTGCACCGCGAGCGGCTTCCGCAGCTCGATGCCCGAGGCAACGATGGCCGCGACCGCGCCGAGAATCGCGGCCACGCCACCCTTCATGTCACAGGTGCCGCGTCCCCACATCACCCCGTCCTCGACCCGGGCCGAGAACGGATCGCCGTTCGGCCACAACCCGGGCTCACCCGTTGGCACCACATCCACATGCCCGTTGAAGATCAGCCCCGGCGCTGCCGCGTGCCCACCGAGCACCCCGACGCACCCCCAGGCCCGGTCTCGCTCGACCTCCATCCCGGGAAACTCCGGATCCGCGGCCAGCGCCGGCAGGTCGATCCGCCAGTTGTCGACAATCAGACCGAGCGACGACAGTCGCTCCGCGCACCACGTCTGGACGTCGACCTCCGCCGGCGACCCGTCGACACTCGGGATCCGCACCAGCTCCCGCAGATCGTCGACCACCCGTGCGTCGTCGACGGCGGCGACTGCCCGCCGCTCCACCTCACTCAGCATGCGCCCATCATGCAACCAGCAGGTCGAGCACCCGCTGCGCACCCTCCCGGACCAGCTCCTGCGAGAACTTCGAGCGTTCGTGGACGAACTCGGCGATCGTCGCGTACGCCGCCGCCGCGCACACCGCTACCGTCGCCCGCCCGCAACGCCGCTTCCAGGAACAGTTCGTCGACTCCGGCCGGCGCACCGTCGCGGGCCGCCGACGTCGCCAGCGAGACCAGGTCGTACGCCCGCGACCCACCGCCCGCCGCCTCGATGTCGACGATCCCGGCGATCCGCCCATTGTCGACAATCAAGTTGCCGACGTTGAGATCTCCGTGCACGAGATCGTTGTCGGGCAGGACCTCGCCACGGTACGGCCGGCACAACTCGGCGTAGCGGTCGAGCAGTTCGGCGACCTCACCGCCGTACGCATGCACCCGGCCCCACACACCGTCCCAGTCCTCGAAGACGACGCCGCTCGACCACCCCGACCAGGTCACACCGTCCTCGGGGACGAGGTCGCGCTGCAGTTCACAGATCGCGATCAGTTGCCGGGCGAGCCGCTCGTCCATCACCGATCCGTCGCGGAGCGGCTCGCCGGTGACGAACTCCTGCAGCTGGTACGGCGATCCGGCGACTGTCTCGCCCACGGCCAGCCAGGTCGGCGTCGGGTAGCCCACCGTGCGTGCCCGGCCGACCAGTTCGGCCGCGCGCCGGACCCGCGGCGCCCAGCCCGGGTCGGCCGTCCACTTCAAGACAACCGTGGCATCGCCGTCGGTGAGCTCGTAGGCGGTCGACTGGAGACCACCGGTCAGTTGCCGGACGAGCTGGTAACTGGTGCCTAGGGCAACGTTCAGCTCGCCGACAACCGACTCGGTGGTGTCCACTACGGCATCAGCCGGTGCAGGTCGCGCGGGAACAGCGTGACCTCGCGGACGTTCTCCGCCCCGGTCAGTCGCGCGACGAAGCGCTCGAGACCGATCGCGAAGCCGCCGTGCGGTGGCATCCCGTGCTTGAACGCCTGCAGGAACGAGCTGTACGCCGGGTCCTCCGGCGACTCACCACGCGCCTCGAGGACGGCGGCGTACTCGCTGTAGCGATGCAGACGCTGGCCACCGGTGACCAGCTCGACGCCCTTGAAGAGCAGGTCGAACGAGTTGGACCAGCGCGGGTCCGACGGCTGCGGATGGGTGTAGAACGGCCGCTTCACCATCGGATAGCCCTCGACCGCGACGAACTCGCTGCCGTGCTCGCGCAACGCCCACTCGCCGACCGCCCGCTCGTCCTTCGGCGCCAGGTCGGGCTCGTCCGGGTCCGCGCCCGCGATCTTCAGCGCCTCGCTGAAGTGCACGACCGGTACGTCGACCGGAATCTCCGGCAACTCGACCCCGAGCCGCTCCAACGCACCACCGGCCCGCTCGCCGACCGCCGCCAGCATCCCGGCAACGGCCGAGCGCAGTACGGCGAGCACGTCGCGATGGCCCTCGATGAACCCGAACTCCGCGTCCAGCGACACGTACTCGGCCAGGTGCCGGACCGTGTCGTGCGGCTCGGCCCGGAAGACCGGACCGACCTCGAAGACCCGCTCGAACACCCCGACCATCGTCTGCTTGTAGAACTGCGGCGACTGCGCCAGGTACGCCGGCCCACCGAAGTAGTCCAGCGCGAACACGTTGGCCCCGGACTCGGTCACCGTACCGACGATCTTCGGCGTCTGGATCTCGGTGAACTCCAGACCGTCCATGGTCCGGCGGAACCCGTGCAGCGCCGCGGCCGCGATCTCCCAGCCGGCCCGTACCGCCGGGTGCCGCAGTGCGACCGGCGCGTTGTCCAGTACGACGGGCAGCCCGGCACCGACCGTGGGTCGCCAGAGCTCGATCGGCGGCGTCGCGGCCGGCTCGGTCAGCGCCTCGATCACCGGGTCGACGATCTCCGCGCCACCGGGTGCCTGCGGGTTGGCGGCGACCGTGCCGGTCACCTGGACGACGGTCTCCTCACCGAGTTCGTCCAGTTGTGTCTGCGTCTCCGGCGCTTTCACGACGATCTGCGACAGACCGGATCGGTCGCGCAGGATCAGGAAACTGACGGCGGCGAGCCGTCGTCTTCGGTGCACCCAGCCGGCCACCGTGACGGACTGGCCTACTGCTGAGGGGATCTCATGGTTGAGAATGCGCATCGCTGTTTTCACCTCCAGGTCGTTTCTCGTACCCCGGAGGTGTGGGCGAAGGGGAATCTCGCGGTGCCACCACACCTTCGCCGGATCGGCTTGACCCGGCCTCTTGCCGTGCATCCGCTCGGGAGTGTCTTCGCCACCGCTCCACGTATCGCCTTCACAGCTACCGGCGACTCTCTCGGACGTGGTGTACGGCGCTACTCGGTTCCGTCAGCGCGAACCCGACCAGCGTAGCGACCGCACCGCTCGAGCACCAAGTGAGTTAGGTCGTGTCTGGTGATCCCCCGCCTACTGCGCGGCACTCGGCACGGCACCTCGGCGCACTGGCCCGAAGGCCACGATGCTCCGCATCGAGACCTCCGTTCCAGCACGCCGATGCACCGCACCGAGCACCTGCTCGCTACGGCGTGGGACCACCAGACACGACCTACCGGCGGGTGGTGGACGGCGGGATCTTGACCGAGTCGGTGTCTTTGCGGCCGCCGACCTGGGCGTGCACGGTGATCGTGTTGCTCGAGCCGGTGCCGGGCAGCCAGGCGGCCCACTGCGAGTTGAACGACTTGCGGTAGTTGTCGGTCCAGCAGGTCATGCTGTTGATGTCGGACGACCGCGAGCAGGTCCACCCGACGTTGAGCGCCGGCACGAACTGCAGGCTGCGGCCCCAGGTGATGTCCAGCGTCACCCGCCGGTTCGTGGCCCCGTTGAGCTTCAGGAACCGGTTGTAGAGGAACGGGTTCGGGTCGGTGCTCGGTGACGGCGTGACGATCTGCAGCAGCGACTCGTCCGGCCGGATCCCTGGCAGCACCTCGGAGTCCGTGTCGCTCACCAGCCCGGCCGTCGCCGCCACCGTGAACGTGCGCGCCGCCGCCGAACTGTCCTCGGGTACGTCGAAGTTCGCGGGCAGCGGGGCCGGCTTCGCGGGAGTGAGCGACGTACAGGTCTTCGTCGAGGCCGAGCACTTCCAGCCGGCCGGGTTGCCGGTGACCGGCCACTGCAGCGACGAGCCGTAGCTCAGCTTCAGCGTCACGCTGGTCCGGTCCGTGCCGGGGGCAACGGTCAGGATCCGGTGGTGGACGTCCGGATCCGCCGTGCCGTCGACGATCTTCAGCAGGTTCTCGTCGGTCCGTGGCGGTGCGGTCAGCGTGGCCGAGTCGTCGTCGTACAGGCGGCCGGTCTTGGCCGAGACGGTGAAGGTCCGGTCGGCCGCCGAGCCGCCGGTCGGCGTATCGAACGAGACAGGCAATGGTTGGGGCGCGGACGAGTTGTCCGCCGTGCAGGTGCCGGCGGCCTGGTTACACGTCCAGCCTCGAGGGTCCCCGTTGAGCGGCCAGTGGAGTGCCGAGCCGTACTTGAGGCCGACGACGATCGGGTTGGCGTTCTGGGCCGGGGCCGTGATGGTGATGATCCACTGCTCTGAGGCGGCCTGGCCTTGCACCCCGCCTGCGCGCGTCGTCGGGGTGCTGCCACCGCTGCGCGGTGCACTGATGGTCAGCAGGCCCTCGTCCAGGATCGGTGTCGTCGGCAACGGTGGCGTCGGTGTGGTCCCCGGCGGAGTCGGAGTGACGCCGGGCGTCGGCTCCGGTGACGTCGGCGCGGTCGTGGGGGGCGCGGTGGTCGGAGCCGTCGTCGGCTTCGCGGTCGGCGGCTTGACCGACGGAGGCGTGGCCGGTGGCACTGTCGGAGCTGTCCCCGGAGGCTGGGTCGGCTGCTGGCTCGGCGGATTGCTGATCGCCGCCGGGGGAGTGTCGTTGCCGGTGAGCGCCATCGCCGCGAGCACGGCCGCTACGGCGACGACCACGACCGCTCCGGCGCCGACCGCCGTACGCGTGCTGTTCTCGGTGGCCTTCTTCCAGCCTGTGGCCAGGAAGCCGACGAAGCCGACCTTGGCGCCGGACGCGGCGGCCAGGTAGCCGAGACCCGCGGTGCCCAGCAGGGCCGGGGCGAGCAGCGCCGGCAGCGCACTGTTGACCTCGACCAACTCGAGGTAGACCGCGGTGCACTTCGCGCAGTCGTCCAAGTGCTCGCGGACGTTGCGGTTCTCCCGCTTGGTCAGGCCGCCGCGGACGTACGCACCCAGACGCTCGGTGGTCCAGCGGCAGCGGTCCCCGGCGACGTCGGCCAGGTGCTGCTGCAGGTAGGCCTGCCGCAGACCCTCGCGGGCCCGGTAGGCAAGCGCGGAGACGCCGTTCGCGGTCAGGCCGAGCAGGGGAGCGATCGCGGCCGGCTTCTCACCCTCGACCTCGGTGTGCCAGAGCACGGCCTGCCAGCGCTCGGGCAGACTGGCGAACGCCTTGGCCGCCGCGCCGCTCTCGAAGCCGGTCACGGTCGGGTCGTCGAAGGTCTCCGGCTCCCGCTCGTACGCCGCGATGTCGTCGGTGGCCTGCACCTTGCGGCCGGACCTGATCCGGTCGATGTGCACCCGCCGCACCGTCGTCAGCAGGTAGGCGCGGAAGGAGATGTCCGGGCCGCCGCCGGAGCGAAGCGCGTCGAGCACCTTGGCGAACGCGTCGCTGGCCAGGTCGTCGGCGTCGTTGGCCGGGACCAGTTGGCGGGCCATCCGCTCGGCCGCGTGGTGGTGCCGGCCGAACAACGCGCCGTACGCCTCGAGGTCGCCGTTGCGGACGCGCGCGATCAGTTCGGCGTCGCTCGGTCCTTCCGGCGTCTCCATCGGTCTCCCCCGTGGTCTGTGGTCACGACTGTCTGTAGGACGGCGTCACCGTCCGTCACATAGTTGCCGAGGACAAGGCTCCCACGTGGGACGGGCTGTGCGCATCTCCCCGGCGCACCTTTCCTGACGCGGAACCGTGCTCCTTTCCTGACGAGGACGGCGGTGCGGAAGTTACGCGAAAAAAGTTCTCCGAATCCGCGTCATGAACTTCGCCGCCCGCTGTCTCACCTCCGGAACGACGCTTCCGGCCGACCGGTCGGGAGACTGACGGGGCTGTTTTCGAGGAGGGCCATGTCGCTGTTCGCGGATCTCCGCAGACGGTTCGACCTGCGTCCGGCCAAGTCCCTGAACCTGGCGGGGTCGCCCGCACGGAACCGGCCGGAAGTGTCGTCTCCCACTGATCAACCGTGCGGGCGGAGGGAGGCGCACGGCACAGCCGGCCCTGACGCGATGAGCTGTCCCGAAAGCAGCACCGACCACAGCGCCTATCTCGCGATCGCCGAGGCGCTGAGGGACGGAGCCGATGTCGTGCCTGCGAGTGACGAGGTCGGCCGCCAACTGGCGGCCGACGGAGTCTCGTTGCTCGAGGCACTTGATGGGCTGAGTGCGCTGTACCGCTCGATCGCCGGGGGCGAGCCGGCTTTCGCCGCGGTACGCGCACTCAGTTCCAGCTGGGCCGAGGCCTCACTGGTCTACCTCCACTCGCTGTCCTGCGAGGACCCGCTGACCGGGCTGTCCAGCCTGGCGCACCTGCGGTCCCGGCTCGGCGAGCTCTACCGAGAGGCGGAACTCCGTGGAACTTCCGTACCGCAGACCCACGCACTGGTGGTTGTCGAGCCGCTCAATCCCCCGGGCACCACGCCGTTCGACCGCGAGCTCCGGCTGGTCGACGTGGCGGAGTGCCTGCGGATCGTCTTCTGCGGCGGTGACGTACTGGGCCGCGTCGGCTCACGCCGTGCGGCGGCGCTCGTCGGCCGCGAGCCGAACCTGCCGGAGCAGGTCGAGACGGCACGAGCCCTGATCACGCAGTGGCGGCTGGACACCGACGTACCCCAGCTGGCCCGGATCTGGATCGAAGGACTGCCGAGCAGTGACGAGATGTCCGGCCGGGTGCTCGACGAACTGGCCAGACCTTAGGGACCTGCGTCCGGACGCCAACAGGGGGGTGCCCGGACGCATCGGACCGGCGGCGGATCGCTCATCACGGGGTGAGCGATCCGTCGTCGCTCGTCCCGTCCCTGGGTACGTCGCTGTGTATCTCGCACGGCCCTGGAACTGTCCGGGGACGTCGCTAGGCTGCTGGTATGTGCGGAAGATACGCGTCCAGCCGGGACCCGTCGGACCTCGTCGTCGAGTTCGAGATCGAGGCCGGGAACGTGCGCGAGTCCGTGCAGGAGCTCCCGGACAACTACAACGTCGCGCCGACCGACCAGGTGATCGCGGTGGTCGAGCGGAAGAACCGCGAGCAGCCCGAGGACACGGTCCGCAAGCTGACCACGGTCAAGTGGGGACTGGTGCCGTCCTGGGCCAAGGACACCTCGATCGGCAGCCGGCTGATCAACGCCCGGATGGAGACGGTGGCGGAGAAGCCGGCCTTCAAGAAGGCGTTCGCCACCCGGCGCTGCATCCTGCCCGCGGACGGCTACTACGAGTGGTACACCGCCGAGGAGAAGGTGAACGGCAAGCCGGTCAAGCAGCCGTACTTCATCCACCCGCCCGACGGCAGCGTGCTCGCGATGGCCGGGCTGTACGAGATCTGGCGGGACAAGTCGGTCCAGGACGCGGAGAAGGACGAGGCCTGGCTGTGGACCTGCACGGTCCTGACCACCTCGGCCACCGACGACCTCGGCCGCATCCACGACCGGATGCCGCTGTTGGTCGAGCGCGAGCGGTACGACGCCTGGCTCGACCCGCTGTCGTCGGATCCTGACGACCTGCTCGACCTCCTGGTCCCGGCCGCGCCCGGCCGGCTCGAGGCGTACGCCGTGTCCAAGGCGGTCAGCTCGGTGAAGAACAACGGGCCGCACCTCGTGGACCCGCTGCCGCCCGACGGCGCCGACCCCATCGACAAGCCGCCGGCGCCCGAGGAGACCACTCTCTTCTGACCCACCCCCTTCTTTTCTCTTTCTGTTCTTCTCTTCCTCTCCGAGGACGGGAAGAGAAGAAACCCACCGTCCCAGCAGCGCTGATCCGCCGCCTTCAGATGACAGGATGGGGCGGGTGACCGACGAACGGATTGTGGGGACGCCGCACGGTGAGGCCCGGATCGTGGCGCATCGGGCCCGGCGGCCGGTGGCGACGCTGGCCCTCGGTCATGGCGCCGGGGCGGGGATCGAGTCCGGCGACCTGGCCGCATTGGCCGCCCGGCTGCCGAAGCAGGACATCAACGTGTTCCTGATCGAGCAGCCCTGGCGCCGGGCCGGGAAGAAGGTCGCGCCGGCACCGAAGATCCTGGACGAGGCGTGGATCGCGATCATCGGCCAGTTGCGGGTCCGCACCCCGCTGGTGATCGGCGGCCGCAGCGCCGGTGCCAGGGTGGCCTGCCGGACCGCGAGCAGCCTGGGCGCGTCCGGCGTACTGGCGCTGGCGTTTCCGTTGCATCCGCCGGGCAAGCCGGGCAGTTCTCGTGTCGACGAGTTGCAGGGCGCGGGGTTGCCGACACTGGTCGTGCAGGGGGAGCGGGACCCGTTCGGGTCGCCGGAGGAGTTCCCGCCGCTGACCGAGATGGCCGTCGTACCGGATGCGGAGCACTCGTTCAAGGTTCCGAAGCGGGCCGAGCTGAGTCAGCAGGAGGCGTTCGACCTCCTGGTCGAAGCTGTGTTCGAATGGGTCAGCCGCGAAGTGTCCGGATGATGGTCAGCGGTTGAACGCTCCGCGGCCGCCCGCTCAGGCGGGAATGAGGCTGCGGCGGGGGGTGTTGTGACGAACATGATGGCGACGAGTGTGGCTCCGGCGCGAGACGCTGGGCAGACCCCGGTATTCTCGATCACGATGCCGACTCCCACCACCACCGAGACACCCGAGCAGCGCACCGCGCGGTTCGAGCGCGAAGCGCTGCCCTTCCTGGACCAGATGTACGCCGCGGCGATGCGGATGACCCGTAATCCGTCCGACGCCGAGGACCTGGTGCAGGACACCTTCGCGAAGGCCTACAGCTCGTTCCACCAGTTCACGCCGGGCACCAACCTGAAGGCCTGGCTGTACCGGATCCTGACGAACACGTTCATCAACGGGTACCGCAAGCGGCAGCGTCAGCCCACGCAGTCGCCGACCGAGGAGATCGAGGACTGGCAGCTCACCGCCGCCGAGTCCCACACTCCCGGCGGACTGAAGTCGGCCGAGGCCGTCGCTCTGGAGCATCTGCCCGACTCGGACGTCAAGGAAGCGCTGCAGTCCATCCCTGAGGACTTCCGCCTGGCCGTGTACCTGGCCGATGTCGAGGGCTTTGCCTACAAGGAGATCGCCGACATCATGGGTACGCCGGTAGGCACCGTGATGTCTCGGCTGCACCGTGGCCGGCGCCAGTTGCGTGAGCTGCTGGGCGACTACGCCCGGGATCGTGGCCTGATCCCCACGTCGGACGACAGCGCCGACGCGACCGCGGAGAAGGAGGAGTCGTGAGCTGCGGCGAGCACCACGACGTCGACTGCAGCGAGATCCTGCAGCGGGTGTACGTGTTCATCGACAACGAGCTCGAGGACGCCAGCACCGACGAGATCCGGCAGCACCTGGAAGAGTGCGCGCCCTGCCTGGACGAATACGACCTGGAACGCTGCGTGAAGAAACTCGTGCACCGTTCCTGCGGCTCCGATCACGCCCCGGACGCCCTTCGCCAGAAAATCCTTCTCCGGCTGACCCAAATCCAGGTCGAAACCACCATCATCACCACCACCGACTGAATCGCCGTCCGCCCCGATTCTGCGGGGTCGGCGATCAGATCGAGTGATTTGTGAGTGCGTAGGTGTAGGGCTCGTCGCGCGCCAAGTGGGCCAGCAGCTCCTCGGCCTGCGTTTCGTGAATAGGCGAAAGCCCCGCGAGTACGCCGGCGGCAGCGGTGGCATTTGCGGTCGCGGCGGAACGGTCACTGGTCGCCGCATTGATCTTGGCCAGTTCCAGAAGAATGCGGCCCTCCCGCAGCCGGTTCTTGATCCGCCGGGAGAACTGCAGAGCCTCGCGGGCATGGTACTCACCCGTGTCGAACCGCCCCTGACCGGCGTAGGCCAGGGCGAGCGTGTGGTGGCTCTCGTTGAGACCCACGTCGTCGTGGGCCTGTTCGGCCAGCAGGACGGCGCGCTGCACCGACTCGACCGCGTCGCCGTAGCGGCCGACCAGCACATGTGAGAACCCCGCGTTGACGTAGCGCTTGAAGACCGAACGCTGGTCGCCGTACTTCTGCGCCAGGGCGACGCCTTGCGCGAACGCCTGGTCGGCCCGTTCGTAGTCGCCGAGGCGGTCGTACAGTCCGCCGACCGCGGTGTACGCGACGCCTTCCAGCGTGATGTCGCCGATCTCCTGGCTGAGCCGCAGCGACTGGTTGCCGAATTCCAGCGCCTCGTCGATGCGACCCAGGTGGCCGAGCACATACGTCAGCGAGGAGCAGCACCGCGCCTCCCCGAGAATGTCGGCCTCCTGCCGGAACATCTCCAGCGCCTTGAACAGATGCGGAACGGCGGCTTCGAGCGCGCCGTTCTCGACCTCCGGGATCGCACTGTCGTGCTGCAGCCAGGCGGCCGTCATCGGCAGCTTCAGCCGCTCGGCGAGCTCGACGACGCCCCGGCCGAGCTCGCGCATCTCCACCCAGCGCCGGCGCGGCTCGAGGTTGCCGAACATCGCGAGCGCGAGCTCGGGGAACACGGCGGTCCCGGCGATCGACGTACCGGCCGCCTGGGCAACTCTGTCGAGCAGATTGCGCTGCTCGTCATCGAACCACCGAAGCGCCGAACCCATGTCCTTGAACGGCGGAAGCGGCTCGGCCTGGACAGTCGCGAGCGACAACCTGGGGCTCTTCGGATGCGTCAGCCGTTGGCAGGCCCAGGCCGCCGCGATGTAGAAGCGAAGGACGCGGTCCAGACCGGCATCACGTTCGGCCGGGGTGAGGGTTTCGTCGGCCAGCTCCCGCGCGTACGCCCGGATGAGGTCGTGCAGGCGGTAGCGGTCGGGGGCCACGGACTCGAGCAGGTTGAGGTCGACGAGGCGTTCCAGGATCGCGTCGGCCCGGCGGAGCGGAACGTTCAGCAGGTGGGCGGCGACGATGGTGAGGAGATCCGACCCGTCCGGGACGCTCAGCAGGGGAAGGGCCTGGGCGGCCTCGCGATCGAGCGGGCGGTCACTCGTGCTGAGGAACTCGACCGAACTGGCGATGCTCGCCCGTACGCCGGTCTCGTCGGAGCCAAGGTTGTCGAGCCGCCGCTCCGCATCCCGCAGCAGGTCGACGAGATGCTGGATCGGCCAGCTCGGCCGCGCCGCCAGCCGGCCGCCGATCAGCCGGACGGCCAGCGGCAGGCGACCGCTGAACGAGGCGAGCCGCTCGACCGCGTCCGGCTCGGCCGCAACCCGGGCCTGGCCGATGACTCCGGACAACAGCTCGACCGACTCGGTCTCCGACAACGCGTCGAGCCGGATCTGCCGCGCGCCGGCCAGCGCTGCCATCGATCCGCGGCTGGTGATGATCGCCGCCGACCCTGGGCTCGCCGGCAACAGCGGCGTGACCTGACGTACGTCGGTTGCGTTGTCGAGCAGCACGAGCACGCGGCGACCCGCCAACTGGGATCGCAGCATCGCGGCCGCTTCCTCCAGGTCGTCGGGAATCAGCTGGACGTCGAGACCGAGGGATCGCAGCAACTGCCGAAGCGCATCCTCGGTCGTCATCGGGCGGCCCGGGCCGTATCCGCGGAGGTTGAGGTAGAGCTGGCCGTCGGGATAGCTGCCGGTCAACTTGTGCGCTGCCTGTACGGCGAGTGCGGTCTTGCCGATGCCACCCATGCCGGTCACCGCGACCAGCCCGACGGCGCCGGTGCGGATCCTGGCGGGATCCCGCAAGGCGGCCTGGACTGCCTCGATCTGAGCAGCGCGACCGGTGAAGTCCGGCACGGCCGGAGGTAGTTGCCAGGGCACCGGTAACGCGTCGGTCACAGCCGGTGCCGGCGATACCGGTGCCGCCGTCGGCACCCGCACCGTACGGCTCTTGCCGCGGGCAACGGCCAGGAACTCCTCGGCTTCGCCGGCGGTCAGGTCGAGGGCCACGGTCAGTGCCTGGACGGTTCCGATCCGGGGTCGCTGCCGGGTGCCGCGCTCGAGCACGCTGATCGCCTGCTCGCTCAGCCCGGCCTTGGTGGCCAGAGCGGCCTGGGTCAGACCGGCCCTGGTCCGGAATCCACGCAGCAGTTCGCTCAGGCTCCCGGCGGTCAGCCGACCCACCTCCTCACTCGTCGAAGCCCACCCGGCACCGTCGGTGCCGAACATCCGGAGCCAACTCTAGGAGGATCCGCCGACCGAAGTGATCGCAAAATCCAACAGTCGTTTGACGGTCGCATTCAGTATGCGACCAGGGACGCTCCGAATACAGACCTCGGTTAAAGCTGGTCTGATCCGAGCTGTGACCAAATTGCAAAGACCCCGGTTTTGGCCGGGGTCCTCGCTGTCTGTAGCCGCCTGAGTTCAGGCGTTGGGGCGCTTGCCGTGGTTCGCGCCCTTCTTCTTGCGTGCACGGCGCTTGCGGCCGGTCTTGCCCATTCCTAAGCCTCCTTGAAACAACTGCAAAGAGTCACAGTCTCTCATACCACGCTGCGGACGGTGGCATCGTGCGGCGAGTCACGCGCTGCCTTACAGTGTTTCGGCGCACGTCGGTTGAGCAAGAATTAAAGGAAGAGTCAGCGATGCGCTGTCTAGCCCCCCTGAAGCCCGCAACAGCCGGGATTTCAAGACTACGCCGCTGGTCGGAGGTGACTATCATGGCGACCGACAGCTGGGACTGGTGAACTATGTCGTAGTGGAAGGCTAGAGGTGGCGCCCCAGTGAGAGCTTCACTGCTACGAGCAGCGGTGGCCGTGGTTGCCGTGTCCGCTCTGGCGGTGCTGGTCATATCTCTCACTCAGATCACCTTCAGTCTCACCACTCTGGCACTTGCCCTAGTCATGCTCCTTGGCGGGGCCCTGCGGTTCAAAGTCCTGCCCAACCATCCGGCTGCCCTCGATTCCGTGGCGTTGGTAGCCGTCTTCGTGATCGCAGGACCGTGGACAGCGGTCGCCGTGTCTGTGTTCGGGTACGTCGCACAGCTCCGGCAGCCGTCGCCCCTGGTCAAGCGCATCTTCAACCCGTCGTACCGCGTGCTCGCGGCCGGTGGTGGCGGTGCCGCCTATGCCCTGCTAGGTGGCCCTGTCGGATCCGAGGTCCTGGACGACATTCCGAGGACCGTCGTCGCGGCGATCGCCGGCACGATCGGCCATCAGTTGGCCAACGCACTCCTGCTCAGCCTGATTCTCTGGCTGGAGGGGCAGGTGCGGGTGGTCGACTTCCTCAAGTCGGTGATCGGGCCGACGTTCCTGCCGATGCTCGGGTACAGCGCTCTCGGCGTCCTGCTGGCGGTGACCTGGCTCGGTGGTCTCGGCATCGCCTCGTGCCTGCTGGTAGTCGGGCCATTACTCGTTGTCCGTTGGGCGTTGTCGCAGTATCAGGCCGAACGCGCTGCCCAGGCGGCGACGATGCGAGCCTTCATCCAGGTCATCGAGACCAAGGACCTGTACACCCGCGGACACTCCGAGCGGGTCAGTGCCGGGGTCGGCATGCTCGGCCGCCAGCTCGGGCTGCCCGAGGATCGCCAGAACGCGCTGGAGCACGCCGGACTGCTCCACGACGTCGGCAAGGTCGGCGTACCGACCAGCATCATCCGCAAAGCCGGCAAGCTGGACGACGCGGAGATGGACGCGATCCGGCTGCACCCGGCCCGCGGGGTCGAGCTGATCGGCAACATCCCGTTCCTCGAAGAGGTCAAGTCCGCCGTCCTGCACCATCACGAGAAGTACGACGGCACCGGCTACCCGGCCGGCCTCAGCGGCACGCACATCCCGTTCTTCGCGCGGATCATCGGCATCGTCGACGCGTTCGACTGCCTCACCTCGACCCGGTCCTACCGGCCCGCCCGCAGCGTCGACGAGACCCTCGCGATCCTCGTCCAGGACAAGACCACCCACTTCGACCCCGAGTTGGTCGACGCGTTCGTCCAGGTCATCCAGACGCAGGGCTGGAGCGCCGCGGCCGCCGACCAGCCGGCGCCGGACCAGAGCGTGCAGGTCAGCATCGACCATGACGACCTCAGTCTGGGCACCGGTGGCGGTGCGTCCGGCTCGGCAGCAGGCCCGGCATGACCCAGACCAAGGAGTTCGACGCTTTCGAAGCGCGGCGCCTGGGCAGCGGCGTGGTGCTGTCCGTGGCAGGTGGTGCGGTCGGCCTGGTCGCGTTGATCATTACGGCCAGGCAAGGCGTGACCGGCTGGCCGTTCGTCATCGTCTTCGGCCTGCTGATCGCGGTCGGCGAGATGGTGCAGTTCCGCGTCGACCCCAGCCGGAACCGGGCACCGATCGCCACCAGTGCCTCGCTGGCCTACGTGATGCTGCGCGGACCGGCCGTCGGCGTTCCTCCCGAGGTCGCGCAGATCGTCGCCGTCACAGGCCTTGCGACGCTGGCCGGGATCTTCCCGCGGGCGATCGCCGGCCTGCCGTGGGATCTGGTCATCTCCAGTCGCCGTGTCCTCTCGGTGGCGTTCGCGGCGGTCACCTTCGAGCTCGTCACCCCGGACAGCCTGTACTGGAACGGGTCCTGGACCCACGCCGTACCGCTGACCGGTGCCATGTTGCTGGCGGTGCTGTCGGCCGGTCTGACCGATGCTCTGGTCGGAGCCGGGCAGGACACCGAGCGGTACAACCGGCCGTTCCCCGCGGCGCTTCGCGACGAGCTCGCGGTGATGGGACGGATCGGCCTGGCGATGGGGATCAGCGGCATGCTGCTGGCCGCGGGAACGTCGTTGATCGGTCTGTGGGCGGTGCCGCTGGTTGTGGTGCCTTTGTTGCTGACCCAGTTCGCGTTCCGGCGCTTCGCGTCGGCGCAGCGGACGTACCGGACCACGGTTCGGTCGATGGCCCGCAGTACTGAGATCGCGGGCTTCAGCAGTCCGGGGCAGAACGCGCGGACCGCGACCCTGGCAGTGGCCATCGGCAACGACCTCGGTCTCACCCCGGCGCGGATGGAAGCACTGGAGTACGCCGCTCTGCTGTCGGGCGTAGGGCAGTTGGCGCTGGCGGACCCCAGCCCGGGCGGTGCGAGCCTGCTGCGGACGCGGGAGGAGCGCCAGCGGGCGGCGGAGATCGGGGCCTCGGTGATCGAGCGGTCCGGGGTGCTGGACCATGTCGCCGAGATCGTCCGGCACTCGAACGACCCGTACCGGCACGGCCGCGCGAGCAACGCCGACATTCCGTTGGAGAGCGGCATCGTGAATGTCGCCCTGGCCTACGAACAATTGGTCGGCGAGGGCAACGGGCAGTCGCCGGCCAAGGCGATGGAGTCGATCGGGCTGGGGATCGGGGCGGAGTACGACCCGGTCGTGGTCGAGTCACTCAGGCGCGTGATCGGCCGGGGCTTCCGCTTCTAGGCCCGTCCGCAGCACCTGCAGGGCCGGATGGACGGGCGACGGCTCGAGGTCGTCCCACGCCGGCGCGACGTCGGTGGGAATCCGGCCGGAGCCGCCCATTCCGGCGTACAGGAGCAAACCGGCACCGGCCGCGATCAGCACATCTCCGGCGCTGACAGCCTGTCCCAGGCTAGGAAGCGCCACAGGTACGACGTCACCTAACCAAGGCAACCTGGTCGCCACATCGGACAGCTCGTGGCGCGCATCGGTCACCACAGAGGTGCCGATCCCCGCGTGGGCCAAGGCAGCCGGCGATACCGGCATCGCGCCGTTCAGGGCGACGACGACCGCGTTGGCGAAGAAACCCAACGCCAGCAGGCCGACGCCGGGGTGCTTCAGGTTGAGCCGCAGGAACACGGCGATGCAGACCGCGGACCCGATCAGCCCGACCGGGTACGCCGTACCTCCGAAGAGCGAACCGAGGAGCTGGCCGATCGCGGCCGCGGCCAGCCAGTGCACGCCGGCCAGGGAGTTGTCCGCCAGTCGTCCGAACCGTCCGCCGGTCGCGAGCGCGGCGAGGGCACCGAGCACCATGACGAGGAGGACCAGCAACACCCTCGCGATTCTGCCGTCCCGGCGGCCCGAATCCGGGCAAGCTGACCTCGCAGCGTGTCGACATGGCGGCATACAGTGACGGCGGCCCCATCGGCCGGAGCCGATGAGACCGCCGTCGAGGGATCCGCGCTAGGACTTGGCCGGCGACGCGCCGCCCTCGTCCAGGAGCTCGGGCAGGTCCTTCACGCCCGGGTCGCCGCGGTCCGCGGTGTAGTCCGTCGGGTGCGTGGTGTCGTTGCCCTCCGGCACCTTGAGCGCCCGCAGGATGGCCGTCAGGACGACCACGATGACCAGATTGAGCACGAACGCCGTCAGCGCGATGTAGGCCTGCTTGTCGGTGAACGGGATGTTCGCCAGCGAACCACCGAAGTGCTTCTTGGTCGCCGGGTTCACCACGTTGTAGGCCTCGATCGTGCCGAACACCATCGCGACCGCCCAGCCGGTGAGCAGCGCCCAGCGGTGGAACCACTTGGTGAACAGACCGATGACGATCGCCGGGAACGTCTGCAGGATCCAGATACCGCCGAGGAGCTGCAGGTTCAGCGCGAGCGTCTTGTCCATCGCGAGCACGAACACCAGCGCACCCAGCTTCACCAGCAGCGAAGCCAGCTTGGAGACCTTGGCCTCCTGGGCCGGAGTGGCGGCCGGCTTGATGAAGTCGCGGTAGATGTTGCGGGTGAACAGGTTCGCGGCCGCGATCGACATGATCGCCGCCGGCACCAGTGCCCCGACCGCGATCGCCGCGAACGCGATGCCCGCGAACCAGGACGGGAACTCCTGGTCGAACAGCCGCGGGATCGCCAGCTGCGGGTTGGCCAGGCCGTCCAGGCCCTTCACATCGACGTTCGCCTTGATCGCCATGAAGCCGAGCAGGGCGAGCAGACCGAGCAGCAGCGAGTACGCCGGCAGGATCGCCGCGTTCCGCCGGACGATGTTGCGGTTCTTCGTCGACAGCACCGCGGTGACCGAGTGCGGGTACATGAACAGCGCCATCGCCGAACCCAGCGCGAGCGTCCAGTACGCCGAGAACCCGGACTCACCCGGGATGAACGCGCCCACCGGCTTGCCCGTCGCCGGGCTGGTCGCGGTCAGCTTGTCCTCGGCGGCACCGAAGATCGAGTGCCAGCCGCCCAGCTCGTGCGGCAGGTAGATGATCGCGACGCCGATCACCAGGTAGATCAGGCCGTCCTTGACGAACGCGATCATCGCCGGCGCCCGCAGACCGGACGAGTAGGTGTACGCCGCCAGCACCGCGAACGCGATCAGCAGCGGAAGGTCCTTGGCCAGCGTGTTGTTTCCGCCGAGGCCCATCGTCTCGAACACGGCCTGCATACCGACCAGCTGCAAGGCGATGTACGGCATCGTCGCGAGGATGCCGGTGACCGCCACGGCCAGCGACAGCGCCTTGCTGCCGTACCGGCCGCCGACGAAGTCCGCCGGGGTCACGTAGCCGTTGCGATGCGACACCGACCACAGCCGGGACATGAAGATGAAGATGATCGGGTAGACCACGATCGTGTACGGCACCGCGAAGAAGCCGCTGATCGCACCGGTCGCGAACATCGCGGCCGGCACGGCGACGAAGGTGTACGCCGTGTAGAGGTCGCCACCGAGCAGGAACCAGGTGATGAACGTGCCGAAGCCACGGCCGCCAAGACCCCACTCGTCGAGGTTGTCCATGTGACCGGCACTGCGCCAGCGGGCCGCCATGAAGCCCATCACGGTGACGGCGCCGAAGATCACGATGACGATGATCAACTGCACCCAGTCGACGTTGTTCACCGGTCCGCCTCCTCATCCGCACCGTGCAGGTCCGGGTTCTTGAGCCCTTGGGCGGCCCGCCGACGGCGTTCCTCCCGGCTCACCAGCTGGTAGCAGATGCTGACCAGGATCGCCGAGATGAAGACCCACATCAGCTGGTACCAGTAGAAGAACGGGAAGCCCCACAGCCGGGGCTCGTCCTTGGCGTAGGTGGAGACCAGGAGCGGTACGACCACCGCGATCGCCAGCAGCACGCCGGAGATCCAGTACGCGGGTTTGACCGCGGACAATCGGGACACAGCAAACCTCCTCGGGACACACAGCAGGCGCAACGGAGCACGCTACCGCTCGTCTGCACCACCGACTAGAGTTTCAGCGTGGTCCATGGATAACGAAAAGGCATGGTTGGTACGGCGGGTCGTGCTGTCCGTGCTCCTTCTCGTGGTGGTTGCCGTTCCGCTGTATCCGGAACTGTTCGGGCTCGATGAGGTCACGCCGTTCGCACAGTTGGTCGCGTTCCGTCCCCAAGGGCTCGTCGTGGTCCTGCTGCTCGGTCTGCTGATGCTGGTACGGCGGGGATGGCGCATAGCCGCCGTACTCGTGGTGGCGCTTGCGCTGACCGGTGGAGCGCTCACGGTGCCGCGCCAGTTGTCCGATGCGCATCCGCCGGCCGACGGGACCCGGGAGCTCACCGTCCTGGTCGCGAACGTGCTCGGCGGGGGCGCCAACGCGGGCGAGGTGGCCGAGCTGATCCGGCAGCATCAGCCCGATCTGGTGTCGTTGCCCGAGGCACAGGTCGACGTACGCGAGGAGATCCGCGCGCAGCTGCAAGACCTGCAGTACAAGGGATTCACGCAGCAGCCGTCGAAGGCGGTGGAGAGCGCGACCAGCGTTCTGGTCTCCGCGAAACTCGGCGCGGTGCGGTTCGCATCAGAGCTCGGTACGGCGTTCGGGCACGTGATCGTGACCGGTGGGAACCTTGGCGACGTCCGGCTGATCGCGTACCACGGCTTCCCGCCGCTGCCAGACTCGATGCCGACCTGGAAGCAGGACCTGCTCGTACTGCGGAACTGGTGCACTCAGGATCCGCCGACCGTTGTGGCCGGCGACTTCAACGCGACCCTCGACCATGCGGACTTCCGGCAGGCCCTGGGCACCAACTGCCGGAGCGTCGGGCCATCGGTGGGCAGCGGCCTGCAGGGCACGTGGCCCGCGGATCAGCCGGCCGTCGTCCGCACACAGATCGACCACGTGGTGGTGACCCGGTCGATCCAGCCCGGCCGCTTCGCGACGTACCCGATCGCGGGGACCGACCATCGCGCAGTGGTCGCGACGGTCGCCGTACCCAAGCCGGGTTAGGAGCGCGGGTTGGCCGCCGGGCGGTAGATGTAGGGCTGGGAGGACTGGACCGCTTCGGTGAGCATCAGCAGCATGTCCGCGCGGGCCTCGATCGGACGGCCGAACAGCTCGTCGTCACCGGGGATCGGAAAGCCCTTCACACCGATCGCGAGCTGGCTCAGCAGGACGTGCAGGACACCGCGGGCGTTGAACACCGGGGGAGTCGGCCACTCCGGCAGGGTCTCGTGCATCAGCGGCTGCTGGGCCGCGGTCGCCGCGACCGGCTTCAGCCAGCGCTCGAGCTCGTCGCTGGTCAGCATGTTCCGGTGCAGGATCGTCATCACCGCGTGGGCGACCCGGTCGTGCTCCTCGTGCACCCAGCGGTACTGCGTGTCCTTGACGATCCGGTCCGCGAGTACGTCGAGCAGCGCCCGCAGTACGCCGGCGTCGCAGTGCCGGGACCGCGCCAGTGCGCCGATCGCATCGGCGCCGTGGGCAACGGCATGTGCCCAGCCGCAGTCCGGGACGTATCCGCGCAGGTCGCGCTCCCGCAGCAGCCAGGTGGCCAGCCGGTCACCCCAGCGCATCACCACCTCGTCGTGGACCAGGAACTCGGCGTTGTCGCGGTGGATCACCTCCGCCAGCGTCAGCGCGGTGAACGAGCGGCGGAAGACGGTGTCGGTGCCGTCCTCGCCGAGGCCGTAGGCGAGTCCGGCGCACAGGCCGTCACCGAACCCCGGCAGCAGGTCGTCGTACACCCCGCGCTCGAGCCAGGTCGCGAGCGTCGGATACGCCAGCGCGTCACGGACCTGCGGGTTGGTACTGGCGAGGCCGCGGACGAGCTCCTGGGTGAGGTCGGTCAGCGCACGGTCGCCCGGTACCGCGTAGTCCGCGGCCATCACGTCCTGCCAGTACGTCGACTCCACCGAAGCATCCTTTCATCTGTGGTGCCTGATCAATCAACACCCATCTCCACCCACTTGTCGAGCGCACCGCCCGAGGAGCTGGTATAGGCCATCGGTAGCATCGGGGCGTGCCGTCTCTGAGCGATGTGGCGCGGAACCACACGACCCTGGACCAGGCCGACCTGGACCGCCTGCAACTGCTCGTCTCGGACTGGCAGATGCTGGCCGACCTCTCGTTCGCCGACCTGGTGCTCTGGCTGCCCGACATCGAGGGGCTCGGGTTCTGGGCCGGGGCGCAGATGCGGCCGACCACCGGGCCGACGGCGTACCTCGACGACATTGTCGGCAGCTTCATCCCGCGCGGCCGCCGGCACCTGCTCGACCAGGCGTACGACGGCGGCCGGATCTGCCGCGAGGGCGACCCGGAGTGGCGCGACGACGTCCCGGTCCGGGTCGAGACGATCCCGGTCCGCCGGGGCACCAAGGTGATCGCGGTGATCGCCCGGAACACCAACCTGCTCGGCGTGCGCACCCCGTCGCGGCTCGAGATCGCCTATCTGCAGAGCGCGACCGACCTGGCCCGGATGATCAACGACGGCATCTTCCCGTACGG
Source organism: Kribbella pittospori (assembly GCF_004331465.1). Classification (GTDB taxonomy): domain Bacteria; phylum Actinomycetota; class Actinomycetes; order Propionibacteriales; family Kribbellaceae; genus Kribbella; species Kribbella pittospori. The sequence goes on along the minus strand of NZ_SJKB01000006.1, from coordinate 94,206 downwards.
CGGGGAGCGGCTGCTGTCCACCACGCCACGAGTCGGGGACGGCTGTATCCGGGTCGATCGGCACGGGATGGTGACGTTCGCCAGCCCGAACGCGTTGTCGGCGTACCGGCGGATGGGCCTGGTCACGGATCTGGTCGGGAGCCGGCTGAAGGAGGTCACCGGGGAACTGCTGCACAGCGGGCACAAGGTCGACGACGTGCTCGCGTCGGTGCTGACCGGACGGGCGGCCAAGGAGATCGAGATCGAGAACTCCGACGCCACGCTGTTCCTCCGGGCGATCCCGCTGCGGGCCGACGGGCAGCACGTGGGCGCGCTGATCCTGCTCCGCGACGTGACGGAGCTGCGCAGCCGGGAGCGGGAGCTGGTCACCAAGGAGGCGACCATCCGGGAGATTCATCATCGCGTCAAGAACAACTTGCAGACCGTCGCCGCGTTACTCCGGATGCAGGGCCGGCGGATCAGCGTCCCGGAAGGTCAGGCCGCATTGGCCGAGGCCGTCCGGCGGGTCGGGTCGATCGCCATCGTGCACGAGACGCTGTCGGAGTCCTTCGACGAGCACGTGGACTTCGACGACGTGGCGGACCGAGTGGCGGCGATGGTGGCCGATGTGTCGACTGTCGAGACGACCGTGGAGACGCGGCGATCGGGGAACTTCGGGGTGCTGGACTCCGAGATCGCGACCCCGCTGGCGATGGTCCTGACGGAACTGATGCAGAACTCGGTCGAGCACGCGTTCGGTACGCGGGACGGCGGCGAGGCCAGCGGGACGGTCGAGCTGGGCGCCGAGCGATCCGTCGGCCGGCTGCACGTGACCGTCGTGGACGACGGACAGGGCTTGCCGGCGAACTTCGACTCGGAGCTGTCCGGGAACCTCGGGTTGTCGATCGTCCGCACTCTGGTGATCGGGGAGCTGAACGGGACCCTGGAGTTCGGTCCTCGCCACGACGGCAAGCCCGGAACCCAGGTCACCCTCGACATCCCGGTCAAGGAATAGGTGGGGAAATCGAAAGGCCCCGCGGATCCCGCGGGGCCGGGCGTTCTGGGGGCGTCAGGCGGTGCGGATGCGGGCGCGGGCGTTGCGGCGCTTCAGAGCGCGGCGCTCGTCCTCGCTCAGACCGCCCCAGACACCGTGATCCTGGCCGGCTTCCAGCGCCCAGGCGAGGCACTGTTCACGCACGTCGCAGCGACGGCACACCTGCTTGGCCTCCTCGATCTGCATGATCGCGGGCCCGGTGTTGCCGATGGGGAAGAACAGTTCCGGGTCCTCATCGAGGCAAACGGCCCGGTGGCGCCAATCCATGGCGGATCCCATCTCTCTCAGTAGTGGTCGTACGCTGTCGGGTAGGTCTGTGCCCGATCAGCAGTGCTGTACTCGTGATGCTTCTCGCACGGGGGGTTCATGGTGCGAGGTGCGTGTTGTGAACGTTTTCACGAACGAGACCATGTTCCCAATCTCAGCTGAGTGAAACAAGGGTTCTGGAGTTGTCGATCAGATCACAACACTTCCTTAACACTACGAACCGGTGCGCAATGGTTCGCCCCGTCCGGTAGCCGGACGGAGAAGCTCATCCGCAATCACCCGTTCACTGCAAGTAACCGATCCAACCGCTCATTGGTTACGCACAACCTCGAAACCCTTGTGGGGCTAGGGGTTCCGCGACCCGATCGGGCTCGCGGAAAGAGCAGGTGTTCGTCCCTTGCGCCCGAAGTACGACGGCACGTGACACTAAGCTGGTGAGCGTGCCGACCGACTCCCCAGCTGCCGCCGTACCGAGACCGCTCAAGCTAGCCGCGGCCGTGGTCGCTGCGGAAGGGCTTGTGCTCATCGTTCTGGGAATTGCCGAAGCATTTACGATCCATGGATCCCGGCTGGTGCTCGGACTGACCACCGCCGTCTTCTTCGTCGCGTACGGCGCCGGCCTCGGCCTGGTGGCCCGTGGATTGTGGCGCGCATCGACCTGGAGCCGTGGGCCGGCCGTGTTCGCGCAGCTGATCCAGCTGCTGGTCGCCTACAGCTTTTGGGGTGGGTCCACGAAGGCTGTTTCGGTGGCGCTGGCGCTCGCGGCGGTCGGCGTACTGATCGGACTATTCCAGAAGGCATCGACCCTGGCCCTGGCGGACGACCCGACCAAGGACCGTCCGGTCCTGTAGCCCTACTCCTTCAGCAGGCCCGCCCGGAGTTCGGTCAGGGTGCGGGCCAGCAGGCGGGAGACGTGCATCTGGGAGATGCCGATCTCCTCGGCGATCTGGGACTGGGTCATCCCGCGGAAGAACCGCAGCGTCAGGATCCGCTTCTCCCGGGTGTCCAGCTGGGCGAGCAGCGGTTTCAGCGACTCCCGGTACTCCACGCTCTCGAGCGCCTCGTCCTCGCCGCCGAGCCCGTCCAGCACCGTGGTGGCGTCGGCCTCGTTCTGGTCCGGAGCGTCCAGGGACAGGGTGTTGTACGCGTTCGCGGACTCCAGCCCCTCGATCACCAGATCCGGCGACAACCCGAGCCGATCGGACAGCTCGGCGACCGTGGGCGCGCGACCCAGCTCCTGGGTCAGCTCGGCGGTCGCGGCGGTCAGCGACAGCCGCAGCTCCTGCAGCCGCCGCGGCACGCGGATCGCCCAGCCCTTGTCCCGGAAGTACCGCTTGATCTCGCCCAGGATCGTCGGCGTCGCGTACGTCGAGAACTCCACACCCCGGTCGGAGTCGAAGCGGTCGATTGCTTTGATCAGGCCGATCGTGGCCACCTGGACCAGGTCGTCGTACGGCTCGCCGCGGTTGCGGAAGCGGCGGGCCAGGTGCTCCACCAACGGCATGTGCAGCGCGACCAGGCCGTCGCGGGCGAGGGCGCGGCTGGGATCGCCCGCAGCCATCGCCCGGAACAGCTCGGCCGTCCGGGTGCGCAGGTCTGTAGGTTCCTGGGGCTCGCCCAGTGAGCGGTCGTCGGTCACGCCTTCTCCGCGGCGGTGGCGGTTGCCGTCACGGTGATGGTGAGCCGGCCGTCGATGGTCTCGGCCGCCGCGGACTCGACCAGTGCTGTCAGCACGGTCCAGCCGAACGACGACGTGTCCGGCCGCCAGCCGTTCGGTACGACGGCGCTGGTCCGGACGGTGAGCTGCGGCGGGTCGATCTCGAAGACGCAGTCCAGCACGCCGTCCGAGGCCTGCGGCAGCAGCAGGGCGCACGCCTCGTCGACGGCGATCCGCAGGTCGTCGATCGCGTCCACGGTGAAGTCGTTGCGAGCCGCCAGGTTGCCGACCACCGACCGCGGGACGGCGATGTAGGCACTGTCCGCCGGGATACTCAGTCGGACCTCGGCGGATCGTCCGGTGCTGCTCACACTGCCTCCCTCGTGTCCGGCGGCCGCTCGGCTCACCATGCCGTACATCTTCCACGCTCGACGCGGTTGATGCACGGCGAGAGGGCCGGCCCGGTGCACGAACCGGCCCTGACGGCAGGAATCACGGGTGGTCGTGTTCGGAGTGCAGCCGGGTCAGGAAGGTCTTGGTGCGCTGGTGTTGCGGGTTCCCGAGCACCTCGCGCGGCCTGCCGGCCTCGACCACCACACCGGCGTCCATGAACACGACGGTGTCGGCCACGTCGCGGGCGAACGACATCTCGTGGGTGACCACGATCATCGTCATCCCGTCGTTCGCCAGCTCACGCATCACCGCGAGCACCTCGCCGACCAGCTCCGGGTCGAGCGCCGACGTAGGCTCGTCGAACAGCATCAGCTTGGGCTGCATGGCCAGCGCCCGCGCGATCGCGACCCGCTGCTGCTGCCCACCGGACAGCTGCGCCGGGTACGCCGCACACCGGTCACCGAGCCCGACCCGATCGAGCAGCTCCGTCGCCCGGGCCCGGGCGGCCTTCTTCGACTCACGCTTGACCTGGACCGGCGCCTCCGCGACGTTCTCGATCGCGGTCATGTGCGGGAACAGGTTGAACCGCTGGAAGACCATGCCGATCTCGCGCCGCTGGGCCGCGATCTCCTTGTTCTTCAGGCGGTACAGCCGTCCGCCGCGTTCGGCGTACCCCATCAGGTCGCCGTCGACCCAGATCCGGCCGCCGTCGATCGTCTCGAGCTGGTTGATGCAGCGCAGGAACGTGGTCTTGCCCGAACCGGACGGCCCGAGCAGGCAGACCACCTGTCCCCGGTCGACGTCGAGGTCGATGCCCTTCAGCACCTCGTTGTGGTGGAAGGACTTGGTCACGTTGACCGCGTGGACGAGCCGTTCCGTCAGGGGCTGGGCCGTCTCGGCGGCCGCAGCGGCTGTCATCATGCACCTCCCGCGCCGGCCGGGCGTGCCGCCCGTGGCGCCTGGGTTCCGAAGCCGCGGCCGAAGCGCCGCTCGAGGAAGTACTGGCCGACCATCAGCACACTGGTCGCGGCCAGGTAGTACAGCGTCGCCGCGACGGCGATCGGGAACGTCTTGTAGTACGTGCTTCCGATCGACTGCAGCTGGTAGAACAGCTCGCCGATCACCGGGACGGCCAGCAGCAGCGAGGTGTCCTTCAGCATCGCGATCGTCTCGTTGCCGGTCGGCGGCACGATCACCCGCATCGCCTGCGGCAGCACCACCCGGCGCATCACCTTGCCGCTGCTCATCCCGAGCGCCTCGGCCGCCTCGGCCTGGCCCTTGTCCACGCTCATGATCCCGGCCCGGGCGATCTCGGCCATGTACGCCGCCTCGGACAGACCGAGCCCGATCACACCGGCGACCAGGCCGGTGAAGATCTGGTTCGCGTCCAGGTTGAGGAACCGCCAGTCGCCGGACAGGCCGAGCCAGTCGATGATCTTGTAGTCGAACGGGATACCGAACGAGATGCCCTGCGGGAACAGCACTCCCAGCGTGCCCATGGTGAACAGCAGCAGGTACCGCGGCACGCTGCGGAAGAACCAGGTGAACGCCCAGGAGACCCCGGACAGGATCGGGTTGTCGGACAGCCGCATCACGGCCAGCAGGACGCCGCCGGCCACGCCGACGATCATCGACAGCACGGTCACCAGCAAGGTGCCCTTGATGAAGCCGTTGATCACCGACTGCTGGTTCATCGCCTGGAAGACGAAGCGCCAGTCGAATGCCTTGTTGGTCACCAGCAGATGGATCAGCATCCCGAGCAGGATCGCGATCACGGCGATCGCGACCCAGCGCCAGGGGTGCCGGACCGGCACAGCATCGATCGCACCCGGCCGATCGGCAGCCGAATCCGCCGGCCGGGTTTCAGTGTCGGTACTCATGGTCAGCTCACGGGTTCACGGCGAAGTCGGTGATCGCACCCGAGTCGTTGTTCCACTTCTGCAGCGAGCTCTTGTAGCTGCCGTCGGCCTCCATCGCCTTCAGCGCCTCGACGATCGCGGCCGCGAACGCGGTCTCCGCCTTCGGGACCACGTAGCCGTACGGCGCCGCGTCGTAGATGTCGCCGAGCTGCTCGAGCTGGCCGTTGGTCTGGCTGATCGCGTACAGCACGACAGGGGAGTCGGCCAGCATCGCGTCGGCCTTGCCGCCGACCAGGTCGGCGGTCGCCTGGTCCTGCTTCTCCCGGACCACCAGCTTGATCTCCGGCTTGCCCTCGGCCTTGCACTTGGCCTGCCGCTTGGGCATGTCGTCCTCGAGTTGCGTCGTACCCTTCTGGACCGCGACGGTCTTGCCGCAGGCGTCGTCGGCGTTGACGCCCTTCGGGTTGCCCTTCGCGGTCGCCCACAGGGTGCCGGCGTTGAAGTAGCTGACCATGTTGACCTGCTGCTTGCGCTTGTCGTTGATCGTGAACGACGAGACGCCGATGTCGTACTTGCCGCCCTGGACACCGGTGATGATCGTGTCGAACCCGGCCGGCTGCCAGTCGACGGTCACGCCGAACTTCTGCGCCACCGCGTTGAACAGGTCGACGTCCATCCCGACGACGGTCTTGCCGCCTTGCAGGAACTCGTTCGGCGGGTAGCTGGCGTCCACGCCGACCACGATCTTGCCGGCGGACTTGATCTTGGCCGGCAGCGCGCCACTCAGATCGGGTCCACCACTGGACGGCGCACTCGACGGAGCGCTGCTCGGAGCGCTGCCGGCACCGCTGTCGAGCGAGTTAGAGCCACATCCGGCGGCCGCGAGAACCAGGACGCCGGACAACACGAGCGTCCTACGCAGGACAGACATCTAGTCCTCCAAAGCTGGGTGCCGGACGGGCCCGGCGCCATGTGTCCGCATCTTGACACAGGCCGATAGCCGGGGCGCACCGATGGGGGCCCAATGGAGACCTATTCGTAGTCCTGGACCGCTGTCACGCTGCGGCCCGTCGACTTCGCGGACACGCAGCGTGACAATTCGGTCAGGTCGGCTCGACGTGGGTCGGGTCGAGCACCCGGCGCAGGAACGTCCGGGTGCGTTCTTCTCTCGGGTCGCCGATGACGTCGGCCGGCGGACCCTGCTCGACGATGACGCCGCCGTCCATGAACGCGACCCGGTCGGCGACCTCGCGGGCGAACGCCATCTCGTGGGTGACGACGAGCATCGTCATCCCCTCGAGCGCGAGTTTGCGCATCACAGTGAGGACGTCGCCGACGAGCTCGGGGTCCAGCGCCGACGTCGGCTCGTCGAACAGCATCAGCGCCGGATCCATCGACAGCGCCCGGGCGATCGCCACCCGCTGCTGCTGACCGCCGGACAGTTGAGCCGGGAAAGCGTCGATCTTGTCGCTCAGGCCCACCCGCTCCAGGTTGGCCCGCGCGACCCGATCCGCCTCGACGGGACTGCGTTTCAGCACCGTCCGCTGAGCGATCGTGCAGTTGGCCAGCGCGGACAGGTGCGGGAACAGGTTGAACTGCTGGAACACCATGCCGATCTGCTGCCGGGCGGCGTCCAGGTGACAGTCCGGGTCGGTGATGTCCTCACCACGTACGAACACCTGTCCCTGCTGGGGTTTCTCCAGCAGGTTCACACAGCGCAGCAGCGTCGACTTGCCCGAACCAGACGGCCCGATCACGCAGACGACCTCGCCCTGCTCGACGGAGAAGTCGATGCCGCGCAGGACGTGGTTGCTGCCGAAGGACTTGTGCAGGTTCTTGATCTCCACCGACCGGGGTGGTGGGGTGGGGGAGGTATCGAGGTTAGCCATCAGCGCGTCCTCTCCGTCCTGGCTTCGAGCCGGCGGACCAGGATGCCGAGCGGCAGTGTGATCAGCAGGTAGCAGAAGCCGGCCGTGACGAGCGGCGTCAGGTTGGCCTCGGTGTTGGCCAGGTCGCGGCCGAAGCCGGTCAGCTCGTACCCGTCCGCGGCGACACCGATCATGAACACCAGCGACGAGTCCTTGACCAGGAGGATCAGGTCGTTGGTCAACGGCGGCAGCACGATCCGGAACGCCTGTGGCAGCACGATCTTGCGGGTCGCCAGCCCGGCCGGCATCCCGAGCGAGCGGGCCGCCTCGACCTGTCCCTTCGGCACCGCCTGGATACCGGCCCGGATCACCTCGGCCATGTACGCCGACGCGACGATCCCGAGCGCCAGCCAGACCACGCCGTACGGGTCCCAGGGAATCGTCATGCCCTCGAACGCCAGCGGCAGCAGGCTGAACGCGATGAACACCACGATCGCCGGCAGGCCGCGGAAGAACTCGATGTAGGCGGTTGCGATCCACCGGTACGGGCCGACCTGGCTGAGCTTCATCAGCGCCAGCACGGTGCCGCCGACCAGACCGATCACGAACGCGCCGGCGGTGTACTCCAGCGTCTTGACCAGCGCGGTGAGAAGCCCGTTCTGGAAGGCTTCCTTGATGAACTGCGGCTTGAAGAAGACGCTGACGATTTGGCCCCAGTCCGCGCTGACCGCGGCGATCAGGACGAGAACGACGAGGACGGCGTACTGGATCCCGCGGGAGCGGCGAGCCCGTTGCCGCGGGCTCAACCCCTTCCGCTCAACGGTTTCGGTGGCAGCGGTCATGTCCTGTCGGCTCACTTCTTCGGCTCGACCCCGAACCACTTCTTGTAGATCTCGTTGTACTTGCCGTCCGACTTCGCCGTGGTCAGCAGGCTGTTGAACTTCTCGACCAGCTTCGGCCCGCTGCCGTCCTTGAGGGCGGCGAAGCCGTAGTGCTCACCGGTGTCGAACTCGGCCACGACGGCCATGTCCGGGTTGTCCTTGATGAAGTCGTACAGCAAGCCGTTGTCGTTGATGGCGGCGGCGACCCGGCCGGACTTCACGTTGTTCTCCTGCAGCGCCGAGTCCGGGAACGGGATCACCTTGTAGCCGTACTTGTCCTTGTTCTCGTCGGCGTACTTGTGGCCGGTGGTGTCGGCCTGGGAGCCGAGGATCTTGCCGCGCAGGTCCTCCAGGCCCTTGATGCCGGAGTCCTTCTTGGCCATCAGCACCTGGGTGGCGTCCATGTACGGGTCGGTGATGCTGATCGCGGCCTGCCGCTCCGGCGTGATCGTCATCGCGCCCATGCCCATGTCGCACTTCTTGGCCTTGAACGCGGCGCCCGAGGTGACCTGCGCCCACTCGATGTTCACCACTTCCTGCTCCAGGCCGAGATCCTGGGCGACCAGGTCGAGCAGGTCGACGTCGAAGCCGACGACCTTGTTGCCGTCCTTGTACTGGAAGGGCTTGTACGGCAGGTGGGTGCAGACAGTGAACTTGCCCGGCTTGACCAGCGTGATGCCGGCCGCCTTCGCCTTGTCCTCGGATCCACCGGCGCCCGAGTCGTCGCTGCCACAGGCGGCGAGCGCGAGCGCGAGGACGGCGACCGTGGTGGTGGCGGCCGTCAGGCGGCTCCTGCGGAGGGTGGAGACGATGTTCATCGCGAATTCTCCTCGACATGGTGGGGGAAACCGCATCCTGACACAACAGGCAGTCCGGCGCCTGGGGTTCGTCTCGGAGCGAGACTGGATCGTCACCGGATTGTGGGACCCCTCACAGCAGACCAGTAGGCCGTGTGGTTTACTCGTGCGCACGGGCGATCCCCTGTTGTCGAACACTTCCACCCATGTTTGCGAAAGGGCTCTGATGGTCGCCCAGCCATGCTCACCAGAGGTTTCCGACCCGTACGCCGGTGATGCCGTCTTCGAACTGCATCGCGGTGGCAAGATCGAGGTCACCTCGTCCGTGCCCGTCCGCGACGCCGCGGACCTGTCCAAGGCCTACACCCCGGGCGTCGCTCGCGTCTGCACCGCGATCGCCGAGAACCCCGCGCTGGTACGGCGCTACACCTGGAAGTCCAACGTGGTCGCGGTCGTCACCGACGGCACCGCCGTACTCGGACTCGGTGACATCGGGCCGGCCGCCTCGCTGCCGGTGATGGAGGGCAAAGCCCTGCTGTTCAAGGAGTTCGGCGGCGTCGACTCGGTGCCGATCGCGCTCGACTGCACCGACGTGGACGAGTTCGTCGAGACAGTGGTCCGGCTGGCTCCGACGTTCGGCGGCATCAACCTGGAGGACATCTCAGCGCCGCGGTGCTTCGAGATCGAGCGCCGGCTGAAGGAGCGCCTGGACATCCCGGTCTTCCACGACGACCAGCACGGTACGGCGGTCGTCGTACTGGCTGCACTGCGGAACGCGCTCCGGGTCACGGACAAGTCGATCAGCGACATCCGCGTGGTCATCTCCGGTGCGGGTGCGGCCGGGGTCGCGTGTGCGCGAATCCTTTTGCAGGCAGGGGTTGGCGACCTGGCGGTGGTCGACAGCAAGGGTGTGCTGCACGAGGACCGCGCCGACCTGAACCCGGTGAAGTTGTCGCTGGCCCGGGACACCAACACCGGTGGGCTTTCCGGTCGCCTGGTGGACGCGCTCGACGGTGCCGACGTGTTCCTCGGTGTGTCCGGCGGGACGGTGCCTGAGGAAGCGATCGCCCGGATGGCGCCGGGGTCGATGATCTTCGCGCTCGCGAACCCGAACCCCGAGGTGCACCCGGACATCGCGCACCGGCACGCCGCCGTGGTCGCGACCGGCCGCTCGGATTTCCCGAACCAGATCAACAACGTGCTCGCGTTCCCCGGCATCTTCCGCGGTGCCTTCGACGCCAACGCGTCCCGCATCACCGAGGGCATGAAGCTAGCCGCGGCGGAGGCCCTGGCCGGCCTCATCTCCGCCGACGACCTCCGCCCCGACTACATCATCCCGTCCCCGTTCGACCCCCGAGTCGCCCCAGCCGTCGCCGGCGCAGTGGCAGCCGCGGCCGAAACCGACGGAGTCGCCCGCGCCTGAACGGTCGCTGTCGGCTTGTGTCACCGCTGGCGGGATAGTTTCGCGCCAGCGGTGACATAACCCGCTATCAGCTACGGACGATCATTCGCTCCCACCAGTGGGCGGCTTGGTTGAGCATGGGGATGTTGTGGCCGCCGGACTGGACGTAGCCGGTCATGGCCAGGCGGGAGTAGACCGCGGACATGGTGCCGCGGCCGGAGCCGTCGTACCAGCCGCCGCGGCGGATGTCGTCGTCACCTGTGCCCGGGAACGTGGTGCGGTCCAGGTCGAGCCAGGGGAAGTCGGCGGGGACCGCGAGCTGGGTCGCCTCGATGAACCGGTGCGTGTACTCGATCTTCGCGTCCAGCCCGTGCCAGAACTGTCCCGGCGCGAGCACGCTGCGCGGGGGAGTGCCACGCCAGTACGACGCCAGCCAGGCAGCCGAGTCCGGCACCTTGACCCGGTTGTCCCGGACCGCCTTCAGCGCCGTACCCAGCTGGGCGATCGCGTTCGGGGACCAGCCGTAGGTGATCAGGTACGGCTGCTCGCCGGTCTCCTCACCGATCACGTACTTCGCGCCGTCCAGCGGGAAGCCCGCGGGAGCGCCGGCGTAGATCAGGTCCGGGTCGATCTGCGTCGTGCCGAGCAGATGCCGGGTCCCGGACGCGGCGGCGTCGTTGTACGTCGCGGTGTGGAACCGGCCGTAGCCGGTGGCGAGTGCGCGGACCGCGGCGTACTGGTCCAGTGACAGCATCGACGGCGCCCAGTGCTCGACGTCCCAGGTGCCCATGTTGCCGTCGTCTCCGGCGACGAAGTGCGGGAAGGCACCGACGTACCGGTCGTTGTGGAACGACGAGACGGCCTCTTCGCTGGTGTACTGCAGCGCCGCGACGCGGTCCAGCATCCCGCGGGCCGCGGCGTCGGCGGACTGGATCCGTGCCAGATCGCCGTGCCGGTGCTCGAGGTACCCGGCGTAGTCGACCAGCAGCTCAGCGCGTCCTGTCAGCGTGCGGATGTCGCCGGTACGCAGCACCTTGTCGGGCTGACTGGCGTACAGGTCCAGGAGCGCGGTCATGAAGGTCTCCAGGTTGGCGCCCAATCGCGGATCGCTCTGGAGATAAGGGCTTCGCAGGAACTGCAGGGCCAGGTCCGTGCTCATCTGGCCCGGCTTCCGCCCCAGGATGTAGTTGAGTAGCTCGTCGGCGGCCTGGCGCTGGTGCGGGTCGCCGGTGACGTCGTACATCGCCGCCAGCGCCGCGTGGGCATGCGACGCGCCCTCGAAGCCCGGGTCGGTGGCAACGCCGTCGGCGGTGATCTGCAGGTAGGCGCCGGTGACCTGTGCGGTCGGTGCAGCGGGGGCGGCCGTGGTCTGTCCGGTCAGCAAGACAGCGGTCAGGCCTGCGACCATCAGTGCGCGTAGCATCGGTTCTCCTCAGGGGATTACGGTCATGGCCCTTATTGCCGATCCGGGGGCAGGTTAAACTCCGACACGCATGTGAGAGTCGAGTCGTGGAGGTGGCGACGCGGTGCGGATGGGCGAGATGGTGGCGCGGACCGGGGTCAGCGAGCGGTTGCTCCGGTACTACGAGGACCAGGGGCTGCTGACGCCGCAGCGCCTGCCGAGTGGGTATCGGGAGTACGCCGAGAGCGACGTCGACGTGGTGGCCAGGATCCGGACCTTGCTCGCGGCCGGGCTGTCGACGGCGACGATCTCGCAGGTGCTGCCGTGTGTCACGGCGAAGCTGGAGCCGAGGTGCGAGGTGCTCATCGACCAGTTGCACCAGGAGCGCGACCGGATCACCGCCTCGATCACCGCCCTCGAGGAATCCCGCCGCCTGCTCGACGGCGTCCTCTCCGCCCCAGTCGTGAATTCGGTAACTGACGCCGACTGAACCACTGACGAGTGCCCTGCGGCGGCTGTCCTCTGGCGCTTGCGTCGCCCAGGCACGCACCTCGCGGCACTTGAGCGACATCCACGATGCTCCGCATCGAGGACGCCTCTCAAGCACCCCGATGCACGCACCTGGACACCGCAATCGCTCAGACGACAGCCGCCGCAGGGCACTAGGGTGGTACGCATGCTTGCTGCCTACGCCGCCAAGTTCAACGCCGACGACCCGATCGCCGCTCTGGAGGTGGGGGAGTGCCCCGACCCGACGGTGCCCGAGGGCTGGGTGACGATCGACGTCCGGGCAACCGCGCTCAACCACCACGACCTGTGGTCGCTCAAGGGTGTCGGGCTGGCCGAGCAGAACCTCCCGATGATCCTCGGCTGCGACGCGGCCGGGATCGACCCGGACGGCAACGAGGTGGTCGTGCACGCGGTCATCTCCGACCCGGCGTGGAAGGGCGACGAGACGCTCGACCCGAAGCGGTCGCTGCTGAGCGAGCGCTACCAGGGCACGCTGGCGGAGAAGGTCGCCGTACCGGCTCGGAACGTCGTACCGAAGCCGGCCGGGCTGAGCTTCGAGCAGGCGGCGTGCCTGCCGACCGCGTGGCTCACGGCGTACCGGATGCTGTTCACCCAGTCGGGCCTGAAGCCGGGCGACACCGTGCTGGTGCAGGGCGCCGGCGGTGGTGTGGCGACCGCACTGATCACGCTGGCGCGGGCGGCCGGGATCCGGGTCTGGGCGACCAGCCGGGACGAGGGGAAGCGGACGAAGGCGCTCGAGATCGGCGCGCACGGCGCGTTCGAGTCCGGCGCGCGGCTGCCGGAGCGGGTGGACGCGGTGATGGAGACGGTCGGGCAGGCGACCTGGTCGCACTCGCTGAAGTCGCTCAAGCAGGGCGGCACGATGGTCATCTCCGGCGCGACCAGCGGCCAGGCACCGAAGTCGGCCGAGCTGAACCGGATCTTCTTCCTGCAGCTCAGGGTCCAGGGCTCGACGATGGGGACCCGGACCGAGCTGGCCGAGTTGCTCCAGTTCATGGCGAATGCCGGCATCTCGCCGCACATCGACTCGATCCTGCCGCTGGCCGACGCCCGCAAGGGCTTCGCCAAACTCAATGAAGGTGACGTCTTCGGCAAGATCGTCTTCACTGTCTGACGTGAACGAACCGATCATCCGCCAGGCGACCGTCGAAGACTCCGAGGCCGCGGCCTGGTGTCACCTGCTCTGCTGGCGGGAGGCGTACGCCGACCTGGTCCCGGCCGACCAGCTGCTCGAACGGACCAGCGACATCGACCGGCGGATCGACCGCTGGACGACGGCCGCCAAGAACGGATGGGAGCGGTGGATCGCGCTGAACCCGGACCCCGCGGCCCCGGTCGAGGACCGGGTGGTCGGCTTCGCGTCCGGAGGCCCCAGCCGGGACGACGACGCCCCGACCCCGCTCGAGCTGCAGGCGATCTACACCCGTCAGAAGTGGTGGGGGACCGGGCTCGGCGCCCGGCTGCTGGAGCTTGCCATCGGCAAGGATCCGGCCAGCCTGTGGGTGTTCGAGGACAACCGGCGGGCCCGGTCGTTCTACCAGCGCAACAACTTCGTCGAGGATGGCACCCGCAAGCACGATCCGTTCTTCGGCCTGATGGAGATCCGGATGGTCCGGCCCTGACGGTGCCAACGGCACGGATGTGCCGAGTCGCGTTGCACGGCTGAAACACGAGCGTCGCAGCGGGGCAACGAGCCGGGCGCACTCTGGTCCTACCGCGGGAAACCCCCGCGGGTCGATCCGCCCGATCGATGAGGGACCAGGAGGGCCCATGAGGCCGACCTTGACGGTGATCGCCGACCCCGCCGACCGCTGGATGACCCGGGCCGCGTGTGTCGGCCAGGCCCCGGCGTACGACGAGTCCGCCACGCACTGGGAGCAGCGCCGGGCCCAGGCCGTCTGCCTGAACTCGTGCCCGGTGATCGACGAATGCCGCGAGTGGGCCCGCCGGACCAAGTTCACCGGCACCGCGGCCGGCGAGAAGTTCCTCTCCGGCCGCCGCCGCGGCAAGCCCGGCCCCCAGGAACGCCGCCGCGGCGCTCTGGTCGAGGCCGATGAGCAGCAGGCCAGCTGAGCGTCAGACCTCGACGAGCTCGTCGGCGCGCTCCGCGTCGGCGGGCTTGTCCGTCTTCCGGAACGGCGAGGTCAAGGTTGCAATGACGTACTGCCGGTTGCGCACGGCCGCCACGATCGCGAGCACCAGGTAGACCCCGCTGATCACATACCGCCCGGTCTGACCCGGTACGGCGAACTGGATCGCGAACAGACCGAGCAGCGTCCAGGCCGCCCAGCGCGGGAAGCGGAGGCTGAGCAGGACGGCGATCCCGAGCAGCGTCTGCGTCGCGGTGAGCAGGAACTCCTCGATCTGCCGTCCGTCCAGGTGCAGCGCCATCGGTCCACCGCCGATGCCGTAGGCGATCGGGAGGCTGCCGATCAGCAGCGTCCACTGGTTCACCTTGGCCGAGATCAACAGGCCCAGTGCGGCCGCGCCCTTGCCGCGCCAGGCGAACAGCAGCGCGACGATGAACTCCGGTGCCTCCGAGGCCAGCGGAGCCAGCCACTGGACCAGCAGGAACTGGTCGATCCCGAGCGCGTGGCCGCCCTCGACCAGCGAGTCCGCGAACGGCTCCGCGGCGGCCAGGATCACCCCGGCCGAGACCAGGAACATGCCGATCACCGCGATCCGCCGCTGCACCGTCGGCAGCCCGCCGATCGTTGCCGCCGGCCCGATCAGGTCCGGCTCGTCGTCGTGCTCCGACATCGCGGCGCGGTACAGGTAGTAGGCGAAGAACGCGAGCAGCAGGATGCCCAGCACCAGGTGGATCTCGCCGGTCACCGGGATGACGAAGGCGACGACACCGGCGATCGCCAGGAAGCCCAGCTCGCGGCGGTACCCGGACTCGAGCACCAGAGCCTTGATCGACTGGCCGCTGCGCCGCGAGGCTACGTACAGGCTGAGCAGGACGACACTGGACCAGCCGAGGCCGAGGAGCAGCCGGTTCGAGCCTGTCATGTTGGCGGCGGCGAACTGCACGTAGTCCGGGTTGCTGCCCGCGGTGTGCGCGAAGTACAGGTCCACGGCGTACTCCGGGAGCACTGCGATGACCGCCAGCAGGGCGATCGCCAGACCGCCCGAGATGTCCACCTCCGCAGCCTCGGCCGCCCAGGCCAGCACGAACGACGCGGCGACCACGGCGAGGCCGAAGACGAAGATCGACGGCAGGGCCGAGGGGTGTGTGCCGGTGAGCCGGAGGGCGACCGCGGGGATCGCCACCACGAGCAGCATCAGCACAGGGCGGAGGGCTCGGAACATGGTTCCAGCCTGCCACCGTTTTGATACTTTCGCAATTGCGAAAGTGTGAGACCGTCATCACCACGGCACGCCGGACTGCCCTCGGACCGTTCCAGCGGTCACAATGACTGCGCGATGACGACACCGTTCCCAGAACCCACGAAGGCCCAGCTGGAATCCGCCGCCGGCACCTTCGCGATGCTGTCCGCCCCGGTGCGGCTGCATCTGGTCTCACTGGCGGCCCAGGGCGAGTACGACGTCGGCACGCTGGCAGACCGGGTCGGCGTGAGTATCGCCACCGCCAGCCAGCACCTCGGCAAGCTCCGGCTGGCCGGCATCATCACCGCCCGCCGCGAAGGCCGCCGGCACATCTACACCGTCGACGACCCGCACGTCCTGAACCTGGTCGACCAGATCTTCGAGCACATCGCTCCGGACGGCACGCTGGCTCCCGACCCACCGCGCAGGACTCGGCCGCCCCACGCGGACTAGGTGTCCTGAGTCGGACTCAGGACACTAGAGGATGAGTCGCAGGTACTGCTCGGGGTGGCGCAGGTAGGCGCGCCAGTTCTGCACGAGCTCGAGGTCATCCCAGACCGTCTTCCGGATACCCCAGTCGCCGGTCTCCAGGATTGTTGCCCCTGGCAAAGCGGCGATCACGGGGGAGTGGGTCGCACAGAGCACCTGCGAGCCCGACTCGGCCAGCCGGTTGAGTACGCCGACCACGGCCAGGCTGCTGGAGAACGAGAGGGCCGACTCCGGCTCGTCCAGGCAGTAGAACCCGCGCCGGGTGAAGCGGTCGTTGATCAGGGTCAGGAAGCTCTCGCCGTGGCTCATCTCGTGGAAGGCCGCGTCCGGCGGGCCCGAGGCGCGCGGGTTGTCCTCCAGGTAGCTGTAGAACCCGTGCATGGTCTCGGCGCGGAGGAAGAAGCCGGCCCGCTTGCCGCCGATGCCCCGGGTCAGCAGGAGCTCGTCCGCCAGCGGCGACTCCGTCGCCCGCGTGGTCAGCCGGGCTCCGGTGGAGCCGCCTTCGGGCGACAGGCCGTAGGCGACCGCGATCGCCTCGACCAGCGTGGACTTGCCGGTGCCGTTCTCGCCGACGAGGAAGGTGACACCGGGATCCAGGTCAAGACCGTCGGTCAGCAGTTGCCGTACGGCGGGGATGGTGTGCGGCCAGGGTCCGGACGGACGAACGCCCTCCGCCGCGGCCACCCGGCGTACCGGCTGCTCGGCGAAGGGCATTCGCTCAGACTAGTCGTCCTCGTCGTCGAGGCGGGCCAGCCAGGTGGCGAACCGCTCGATCGGGGTCTCGAACTCGGGGTTCAGGTCGACGAACTCGCGCAGCCGCTCGGCCACCCAGGCCAGCGTGACGTCTTCCTCGCCACGCCGGCCCTCGAGCTCCTCGATCCCTCGGTCGGTGAAGTACACGTCAGCTGAAGGCCTGCTTCAGCAGCGTGGACTGCTCGGCCTGATGCGCGCCCATCGAGCCCACCGAGGTCGCCGACATGGCCGGCCGGGACACCCGGTAGAACGGCTTGCCGCCCAGGTGCTCGGTCAGGTTCAGCGCCATGAACGGCCACGGGCCCTGGTTCGCGGGCTCGTCCTGGACCCAGCGGATCTCGGTCGCGTTCGGGTACTTCGCCAGCTCCGCGACGATCTCGTCACTCGGCAGCGGGTAGAGCTGCTCGACGCGGATGACCGCGGTGCTGATCTTGTCCGGCTCCGCCTTCTTCCGCTCGGCCAGCAGGTCGTAGACGATCCGCCCGGACGCGAGCACGATCCGGTCGACCGTACCCGCGGTGGCCTCCGCCTCGGCGTCGCCGATGATCGGCCGGAAGGTGCCGTGGGTCAGCTCCTCCGGCTGCGACACCGCCTCCTTGCGCCGCAGCAACTGCTTCGGCGTGAAGACGATCATCGGGTTGTGCTCCTCGCCGAGCGTGTGCCGGCGCAGGAGGTGGAAGTACGACGCCGGCGTCGACGGCTGGGCCACCGTCATCGCGTTCTCCGCGCACAGCTGGAGGAAGCGCTCGACCCGGGCCGACGAGTGGTCCGGACCCTGGCCCTCGTACCCGTGCGGCAGCAGCAGCACGACACCCGACTTCTGGCCCCACTTCGCCTCACCGGCGGAGATGTACTCGTCGATGATCGACTGGGCGCCGTTCACGAAGTCACCGAACTGCGCCTCCCACAGGGTCAGCGCGTCCGGCCGGGCCACGGAGTACCCGTACTCGAAGCCGAGCGCGGCGTACTCGCTCAGCAGCGAGTCGTAGACGTGGAAGTTCGCCTGGCCCTCGTCCAGGTTCTGCAGCGGGACATAGTCCTGGCCGTTGACCCGGTCGATGATCGCGGCGAACCGCTGGACGAACGTGCCGCGGCGGCTGTCCTGGCCGGCGAGCCGCACCGGCCGCCCGGCCAGCAGCAGCGAACCGAACGCGGTGATCTCCGCGCTGGCCCAGTCGATCGGACCCTGGGTGATCGCGGTCGCCCGGCGCTGCAGCTGGGGCAGCACCTTCGGGTGCACGGTGAAGCCCTCCGGCAGCGTGGTGTGCGCGTCGGCGATCTTCTTCAGCACCTCGGGCGTGGTCGCGGTCGCGTCCGGGCCCTCCGGCTTGTCCGGATAGACCGGCACCGTCACGTACGGCGCCGGAGTGTCCGGCTGGCTCTTCGCCTCGCGGACCTCGGCGAACACCCGCTCGAGCCGCTGCTGGAAGTCGCGCATCGCCTGCTCGGCCTCTTCGACCGTGATGTCGCCACGGCCGATCAGGGCCTCGGTGTAGAGCTTGCGGACCGACCGCTTCTGCTCGATCAAGTCGTACATCAGCGGCTGGGTGAAGCTCGGGTCGTCGCCCTCGTTGTGACCGCGGCGGCGGTAGCAGACCAGGTCGATGACGACGTCCTTGTTGAACGCCTGGCGGTACTCGAAGGCCAGGTCGGCGACCCGGACACAGGCCTCGGGGTCGTCGCCGTTGACGTGGAAGATCGGCGCCTGCACCATCCGGGCCACGTCGGTGGAGTACATCGACGAGCGGGACGAGGCCGGCGAGGTGGTGAAGCCGACCTGGTTGTTCACGATCACGTGGATCGTGCCGCCGGTGCGGTAGCCGCGCAGCTGGGACAGGTTCAGCGTCTCCGCCACCACGCCCTGGCCGGCGAAGGCCGCGTCACCGTGGACCAGCACCGGCAGCACCGGGAAGGCGACGCCGCGGTCCAGGATGTCCTGCTTGGCCCGGACGATGCCCTCGAGCACCGGGTCGACCGTCTCCAGGTGGGACGGGTTCGCCGCCACCGACACCTTGATCTTGTCGCCGAACTCGGAGACGAACTCGCCCTCGGCGCCCAGGTGGTACTTGACGTCACCGGAGCCCTGCACGGTCCGCGGGTCGATGTTGCCGTCGAACTCGCGGAAGATCTGGCCGTACGACTTGCCGACGATGTTGGCCAGCACGTTCAGCCGGCCGCGGTGCGCCATCCCGATGACGACCTCGTCCAGGCCGGCGCCGGCCGCCTCCTCGCAGAGCTCGTCGAGCAGCGGGATGGTGGTCTCGCCACCCTCCAGCGAGAACCGCTTCTGGCCGACGTACTTGGTCTGCAGGAAGGTCTCGAACGCCTCGGCCTCGTTCAGCTTGGCCAGGATCCGCAACTGCTCCTCGCGCGGCACCTTGGTGTGCGGCCGCTCGACCCGCTCCTGGATCCACTTGCGCTGCTCGGGGTCCTGGATGTGCATGTACTCGATACCGGTGGTCCGGCAGTACGAGTCGCGCAGGATGCCGAGGATCTCGCGCAGCTTCATGAACTTGCGCTCGCTGGCCGCCCCGAACGAGCCGGTGGCGAACTCGCGGTCCAGGTCCCAAAGGGTCAGGCCGTGGGTGGCCACGTCCAGGTCCGGGTGGCTGCGCTGCTTGTACTCCAGCGGGTCGGTGTCGGCCATGATGTGACCGCGGACCCGGTAGGCGTGGATCATCTCGAGGATGCGCGCCTGCTTGGAGACGTCCTCCTCGTGGCTGTGCGGGAGGTCGGCGGCCCAGCGGATCGGCTCGTACGGGATCCGCAGCGACTGGAAGATCTCGTCGAAGAAGCCCTCCTGGCCGAGCAGCAACTGGTGCAGCCGGCGCAGGAACTCACCCGACTGGGCGCCCTGGATGATCCGGTGGTCGTACGTCGAGGTCAGCGTCATCACCTTGCTGACCGCGAGCTTGGCCATCGTCTCGTCGGCCGCACCCTGGTACTCCGGCGGGTACTCCATCGCGCCGACGCCGACGATGCAGCCCTGGCCGGCCATCAGCCGCGGCACCGAGTGCTGGGTGCCGATCGTGCCCGGGTTGGTCAGGCTGATCGTGGTGCCCTGGAAGTCGGGCAGCGCGAGCTTGTTGTCCCGGGCCCGGCGGACGACGTCCTCGTAGGCCATCCAGAACTCGGCGAACGTCATCGTCTCGGCGGCCTTGATCGACGGCACCAGCAGCTGCCGGGTGCCGTCCGGCTTCTGCATGTCGATGGCCAGGCCGAGGTTGATGTGCTGCGGCTGGACGTGGGTCGGCTTGCCGTCGGTCTCGTCGTACGACGCGTTCATCTCCGGCAGCGTCTTCAGCGCCTTCACCAGCGCCCAGCCGATCAGGTGGGTGAAGGAGACCTTGCCGCCGCGGGCGCGCTTGAGGTGGTTGTTGATGACGATGCGGTTGTCGATCAGCAGCTTGACCGGGACCTGCCGGACGCTGGTCGCCGTCGGCACCTGGAGGCTGGTCTCCATGTTCTGCGCCGTCCGCGCGGGCGCGCCGCGCATGATCTGGCGCTCGGCGTCCGCGGTGGTGGCGGGAGTGGCCTTGGGCTTGGGCTGCGCGCTGGGCGGCTGGTTCACCGTGCCTCCGGTCGGGGCGGCGGCCGTCGGGGCCGGCGCTTGCTTCGCTGCGGGCTGGCTCTGCGGTACGGTCTGCGTGGCCGGGGTCTGCGTGGCGGCTGCGGCCGCGGCAGGAGCGCTCGAGGCCGGCGCGGACGGCACAGTGCCGCGGCTCGGTGCCTCGGGAGTCTTGTTGTCCGACACGGCGTCGGGCCGGGGAGCGTCGGCCGGGGTGCTCGTCACCGGCTTCGCGTCACCAGGCTGGGATGCCTTGAAGCTGTCACTCTTGAAATAGGCGAGCCACGCCGGATCCACCGAATTCGGGTCCTGCAGGTACTTCTCGTACAGCTCGTCGACCAGCCATTCGTTCGCACCGAAGGCTGCTAGGGGATTTGTGTCTGATGGCTCGGTGGCCACTTGGCAGTTCGCCTCTTCCGATCGGGTCCGGTACCGCGGTGGTTAATGCTGATGTTATGGGTGGTTCCCCAGGGCAAGGCTAATAGCACGCGACCCTCTTCCACAGCCTGGGACCACCGGACCAGTGTGTCGGGTGGTCGGGCTTTGGCGACTGGATCGCTCGAGGCCTGAAACACTGTGCTGACAGGTGTTTCAGCTCATCGGCGCGACGGTGATCGGCCGATGCTCTGCCGTCCGGTCCGAGGGGGTCCGGGACGCCTTGCAGTGGAGGGTTTCCGGCGACTCTGACGGTGACCCACGGTGTACCGTTCCAGCCTAACTGGCCACTGTATGCAGTTGCGCACTCGCCCCGGGTGATGATCACGACTGTGCAGAAATGTGGCCAACGTCACCCTCCGGATCAGTCCACTTCCCCCCGACTGGTCTTCACCGATTACCCAGCCGCCGAACCAGCTTGAGACCGGACCAGGTTGCGTCGACCGCACACACCTTCACGTCGACGACGCCGAGCGGCAGCGCCAGCTCGCGAATCCCGTTCTCGTCCAGGTCCGTCGGTACGCCGGACGAGCGCTTCGGCCACGCAATCCAGATCATCCCCGCGGTCGCTGTCCGCTGCAGCAACACCGGGAACCGCTTGACGAGTCGCCCCCGATCCGGACAGAACGCGAGCACCACGTCGTACGGCCCCCGCCCCAACCGCCGCGCCACCGCCACGCCTTCGGGCAACCCCTCGACCACGAACCCCTCCGGCGCCCCGTCCACCAACACCGCATGCTCGGCCTTGATCCCCAGCTTCGCCGCCAGTGTCTTCCCCGAATATCCCGGTGTGGTGCTCATGGCCGGATGCTTCCAGTTGCGGACGTACATCGTCGACCACTCGCCCTGCCGGAAATGACCTTCGAAGTGGACGCTGTCTCGGTACGTCGTTGAGTGGTGCGAGCGGCATACTGACCAGATGGCGTTGACGGATGAGGCGATCGTCAAGATCAAAGGGATGATCACCTCGGGGGAACTGGGGCCGGGGGATCGGCTGCCGAAGGAGGCGGACCTCGCGGCACGGCTCGGCCTGTCGCGGAACTCGCTGCGCGAAGCGGTGAAGGCGTTGACGCTGGTCAATGTCCTCGACGTCCGGCACGGCGACGGCACCTACGTCACCAGCCTGGACTCGGCGCATCTGCTCGACGCGCTGAACTTCATGGTCGACCTGCACCGCGACGACTCCGTGCTGCAGTTCTTCGAGGTCCGGCGGCTGCTCGAGCCAGGAGTCGCCGCGCTCGCCGCGACCCGGATCAGCCGGGAACAGGTGACCGACCTGCGGCTGCTGTGTAGCGACCTCACGCCCGATGCCGAGGTGGAGGAGCTGGTCGCCAACGACCTGCAGTTCCACCGCGGCATCGCCGAGGCGACCGGGAACATGGTGGTCTGCTCGCTGCTCGACGGCATCTCCGGTGCCACCCAGCGGGCCCGGATCTGGCGCGGTGTCACCCAGGCCGGCGCGGTCGAGCGGACGCTGTCCGAGCACGCTGCGATCCTGGACGCGATCGAGGCCGGCGACGCCGAGGCCGCCCGTGCCTGGATGACCGCCCACATCGCCGGCGTCGAGACCTGGCTCCGCAAGGCGCCCTGAGGTAGTCCGGTGGTATGGCGTTCGAGCCGCCGCCACCCCGGAGTGCGCTGACGCTGCGCCTGGTGCTGTCCTGCTTCGGCGTGGCGCTGTTCGTCACGTCCGCGATCTTGTTCGCGGCGTACGACGTACCGGCCGGCTACGTGATCACCTGCGTGGTGCTGGCGGTCGTCGCCCTGGTCGACCTGGTGATCGTTGCCTGGCGCAAGCGCCGGGAAAATGGTTGAAGCGGTGAAGCACGGCCCGCTACTCTGGTGGGCGTCCCATTCCCGACGTCAGGGGTCGCGTTGTAACTCCGAGGTCTTTCTGCAGCCGGTGACCGCCGCCCGTTCTGGTGCGCGGTCTCGTCCAAGACCTCGTTTCGGAGTACACGCACATGAGTAATTCCCTGACCTGTACGGACCTCTTCTTCGCCTGGCCGGACGGCGACGTCCTGTTCGACGGGCTCAACTTCGTCGCCGGACCGGTGCGGTCCGGTCTGGTCGGCCGCAACGGCGCCGGCAAGTCGACGCTGCTGCGGCTGATCGCGGGCCGGCTGACGCCGCAGCGTGGCACGATCCGGGTGGCCGGCGAGCTCGGGTACCTGCCTCAGGACCTGACCCTCGACACCGGTCTGCGGGTCGACCAGGCGCTCGGCATCGACGCGATCCGCCGCGCCGTCACCGCGATCGAGTCCGGTGACGCCTCGGAGCAGAACTTCGCGATCGTCGGCGACGAGTGGGACGTCGACGAACGCGCCGAGGCGCTGCTGGGCAAGCTCGGCCTGGGCGCGATCGACCTCGACCGCAGCGTCGGTGAGCTGTCCGGCGGCGAGACGATCCTGCTCGGCCTGGCCGCCGAGTTGCTGCGCCGTCCCGACGTACTGCTGCTCGACGAGCCGACCAACAACCTCGACCTGCGGGCTCGCCGGCACCTGTACGACGCCGTCGACCAGTTCCGTGGTGCGTTGCTGATCGTCAGCCACGACCGCGAACTGCTCGACCGGGTCGACCAGATCGGTGACCTGCGCAAGGGCGCCATCACCTGGTACGGCGGCAACCTGACGGCGTACGAGGAGGCGGTCGAGGTCGAGCAGGAGGCGGCCGAGCGGACGCTCCGGGCGGCCGAGGCCGACGCCCGCAAGCAGAAGCGCGATCTGGTCGAGGCGCGGATGAAGATGGACCAGCGCCGGGCGCGGGGCCAGCGGGCATTCGAGCAGGGCGGGATCCCGAAGATCATCGCCGGCGGGCTCAAGCGGTCGGCCCAGGTGTCGGCGGGCAAGCATCTCGGGATGCAGTCCGAGCGGCTCGAGTCGGCGCAGGAGGCGGTGGCCGACGCGGAGGCGAAGGTCCACGACGACGAGTCGATCCGCGTCGACCTGCCGAAGACCGCCGTACCGGCCGGGCGGGTCGTGCTCCGGCTGGAGGAGCACAAGCTCCGCACCGGGGCGACCGTGGATCTGGAGATCCGCGGGCCGGAGCGGATCGCGCTGACCGGGCCGAACGGTGCGGGCAAGACGACGCTGCTGCAGTCGATCACGAGCGATTCGTTGCCGGTCGTCCCGTTCCGGTACCTGCCGCAGCGGCTCGACCTGCTCCGCGACGACCTGTCGATCGTGGACAACCTGGCGTTGCTGGCGACGGGCACGGAGAACCAGGAACGCCGGTCGCGGCTGGCTCGCTTCCTGTTCCGTGGCCGGGCTGCCGATCAGTTGGTGAGCACCTTGTCCGGTGGTGAACGCTTCCGGGCGACGCTGGCCGCGCTGCTGCTGGCCGACCCGCCGCCGCAGTTGCTGATGCTCGACGAGCCGACCAACAACCTCGATCTGGCCAGCGTCGCCCAGCTCAAGGACGCGCTCTCGTCGTACAGCGGTGCGGTCATCATCGCGAGCCACGACGTGCCGTTCCTGCGCGAGATCGGCATCACCCGCTGGCTCGAGCTGACGCCGGAGACCCTGACCGACATCGACCCCCTCTAGCTGGTCCATACCCCTAGGGGGTACCTTCGGGGTATGGACCACCACGAGCACGGCGCGCACGCGGATCACGCTGAGCATGCGGATCACGGCGGGCAGTCAGGTCATGCCGGGCACGGGGATCATGCGGCGCAGTTCAAGGACCGGTTCTGGATCAGCCTGGCGCTGGCGGTGCCGG
The DNA here is from genome assembly GCF_004331465.1 of Kribbella pittospori. Classification (GTDB taxonomy): domain Bacteria; phylum Actinomycetota; class Actinomycetes; order Propionibacteriales; family Kribbellaceae; genus Kribbella; species Kribbella pittospori. The sequence continues at coordinate 69,821 of NZ_SJKB01000006.1, read as the reverse complement.
TGGTGTTCTTCAGCGAGATGTTCGCCGATCTGCTCGGCTACACCCGCCCGGACTTCGCCGGCTCCGGACTGATCGCGCCGGTCCTCGGCACCGTGATCTTCGTGTACGGCGGCCAGCCGTTCCTGACCGGCGGCTGGAGCGAACTGAAGTCCCGCCGGCCCGGGATGATGCTGCTGATCTCGATGGCGATCACGGTCGCGTTCGTCGCGTCCTGGGTGACCACCTTGGAGATCGGCGGGTTCGACCTGGACTTCTGGTGGGAGCTCGCGCTGCTGATCGTGATCATGCTGCTCGGTCACTGGCTGGAGATGCGGGCGCTCGGCGCCGCGTCCGGTGCGCTCGACGCGCTGGCCGCGTTGCTACCCGACTCGGCCGAGAAGGTGACCGACGACGGTGTGGTCGAGGTGATGCTGCACGACCTGCGCGAGGGTGACGTCGTTCTGGTGCGGTCGGGTGGACGTGTGCCCGCTGACGGCACTGTGGTCGATGGGCAGGCCGAGGTCGACGAGTCGATGATCACCGGCGAATCACGGCCGGTTGCCCGGGCGGTCGGTGATTCCGTGGTCGCGGGAACCGTTGCCACCGACAACGCTTTGCGGGTTGAGATCACCGCCGTCGGGGACGACACGGCGCTGGCCGGCATCCAGCGGCTGGTGGCGGAGGCGCAAGCCTCGTCGTCCCGCGCACAGGCGCTGGCCGACCGGGCGGCAGCGTTCCTCTTCTACTTCGCGTCGATCGCCGGGCTGATCACGTTCGTGGTCTGGACGTTGCTCGGTGAACTCGACGAGGCCGTGACGCGGACCGTGACGGTGCTGGTGATCGCCTGCCCGCACGCCCTCGGGCTGGCGATCCCGCTGGTGATCGCGATCTCCACCGAGCGCGCCGCGAAGGCCGGCGTACTGGTGAAGGACCGGCTGGCGCTGGAGCGGATGCGGACGATCGACGTGGTGCTGTTCGACAAGACGGGCACGCTGACCAAGGGCGAGCCGGCCGTGACCGGGGTGGCCGCGGTCGGATCGGTGTCCGACGCGGAGCTGCTGGAGTTGGCGGCCGCGGTCGAGGCGGACAGCGAGCATCCGTTGGCGAAGGCGATCGTCCGGGCACATGAGGTCCGGGCCGCTGTCGGCGCGCGAAGGGCGGCTCGGTTGACTGCTTCGGAGTTCCGGTCGCTGACGGGGCGCGGCGTACAGGCTGTTGTCGACGGCACCGAGGTTGCTGTCGGCGGACCGGCGTTCCTGCGAGAGTACGGCGTACCTGAGCCGGCTGAGCTGGAGGCGAACGTTGAGGCCTGGAAGGGGCGTGGGGCCGCGGTGCTGCACGTGGTTCGTGACGGGCAGGTGCTCGGGGCGATCGCGTTGGAGGACGAGGTTCGCGAAGAATCCCGCCAGGCCGTGGATGCACTGCATCGGCGTGGCGTGAAGGTCGCGATGATCACCGGTGACGCGCATCAGGTGGCTGACGCGGTCGCCAAGGAACTCGGGATCGACGAAGTCTTCGCCGAGGTCCTTCCACAGGACAAGGACGCCAAGGTGGCCGAACTACAGGCTCGTGGGCTGAAGGTCGCGATGGTCGGCGACGGCGTGAACGACGCACCTGCACTGGCCCGCGCCGAGGTAGGGATCGCGATCGGCGCAGGCACCGACGTCGCTATCGAATCCGCCGGTGTGGTCCTTGCTGCCGATGACCCCAGAGCCGTTCTCTCCGTGATCACTCTCTCGAAGGCCAGCTACAGCAAGATGTGGCAGAACCTCATCTGGGCCACGGGCTACAACGTCATCACGGTCCCATTGGCCGCCGGCGTCCTGGCCTTCGCGGGCATCCTCGTCTCCCCGGCCGTCGGCGCCATCCTGATGTCCATCTCCACCATCGTCGTGGCCCTCAACGCCCAACTACTCCGCCGCCTCAACCTCTCACCAGAGCGGTTGGCGGCGAACTAACCACAGGAGAGTGTCAGTGATGGCAGCAGTCGAGGCGTACGTCGGTACGACGCGCCCGGACCGGTATGTCGAGCAGTTGAGCAGTCACTTCGCCCATCAGCCGGGTGGGATGAAGCTCGTGTCCAGCGAGCCGGGGGAGTTGGTCATCGACCTGGGTGAGGCGACCTGGCGGATCCGGGCCGAGCAGGACGGGCTGGTGCTTCGGGTAGAGGCCGACCCGGCACGGCTGGATGAGGTCAGCGCACACGTCGGAGAACGCATCGAGCAGATCGGCCGGCGGGACAGCTTGCAGGTCGTGTGGAAGTCCGTCTGAGCTCTACGGCGTGGGTGCATCCTCGCGGAGGAGGCCTTCGGACTTGAGGTCGAACCAGAGGGCCTTGGGGACCTCGGTCCGGGCCAACGTCGCGTTGGTGTGGACCTCCTCGGGCGTGCGGCAGCCAACTGCGATGCCTGCCACCGCTGAGTGGAAGAGCGGGAAGGCGAGGGCCGCAGCGGGGAGCGTGGTGTTGTGGGCCTCGCAGACGTCGGCCAGCCGATTCGCCTTGTCCACCAGGGATGCGGCAGCCGGTTCGTAGTTGAAGGTGGCGCCGGGCGCGGGCCGCGGCTGCGACAGTAGGCCGGAGTTGAAGATGCCCACAGCAACTACCTGTACGTCGTGCTCGAGACAGGCCGGCAGTACGTCGTCCAGGCCATCGGGGTCGATCAGCGAGTAGCGCCCGGCCAGCATGATCGCGTCGATGTCGATCTCCTGGACGAACCGGGTCAGCATCGCGGTCTGGTTCATGCCGGAACCGATCGCGCCGATCACGCCCTGGTCGCGCAGCTCGATCAGCGTCGGGAAGGCGGTCGCGACGGCTTCCTCGTAGTGGTCGTCCGGGTCGTGCACGAACACGACGTCCAGCCGGTCGGTGCCGATCCGGCGCAGCGAGTCCTCGATGCTCTGCAGCACGCCGTCGCGGGAGAAGTCCCAGCGCCGCCGCCGCTTCGAGCTGACCTCGAACCCTTCGTCGTCGGTCGCCGCGTCCTCAGCCTCGTAGATGATCCGGCCGACCTTGCTCGACAGCACGAACTCGTCCCGCGGCTTGCCCTGGAGACCGACCCCGAGCCGTTCCTCGGCCAGTCCGAGTCCGTAGTGCGGAGCGGTGTCGAAGTACCGCCACCCCTCGTCCCAGGCGGCGTTCACGGTCGCGACCGCATCGCCGTCGTGCACCTCGCCGAGCAGGTTCCCCAGCGGTGCACCGCCGAGCCCGATCCGCTGGTCTTCCGGGAAGAGCCTCACGACTTCACCGCCGGGAGCCGCAGGTTCTGCATGCCGCCGTCGACGGCGACCGCCGTACCCGTGGTCGAACCCGACAGCGGACTGGCCAGGTAGGCGATCGCGTGCGCGACCTCGTCGGCCGAGACCAACCGGCCCATCGGCTGACGCGCCTCCAGCGCCGCCCGCTCAGCCGCCGGGTCGTCCGCGACGTCGAGCAGCCGGCCGACCCATGGGGTGTCCGCAGTGCCCGGGTTCACGCAGTTCACCCGGATCCCCTCGCGGACATGGTCGGCCGCCATCGCCATCGTCAGGGCCAGTACGGCGCCCTTGCTCGCGGAGTACAGGGCCCGGTTCGGCAGGCCCGCGGTGGCGGCGATCGAGCAGGTGTTCACGATCGCGGCCGACTCGGACTTGCGCAGGTACGGCAGTGCGGCCCGGGTCACTCGGGCGATCCCGACCACGTTCACGTCGAGGACGCGGTGCCACTCGTCATCGTCGTTGGCCGCGACCGTGCCCTGGGCGCCGATGCCGGCGTTGTTCACCACGATGTCGATCCCGCCGAGCTGCAGCGCGGCCGCGGCAACGGCGTCGCGGACCGAACTGTCGTCGGTCACGTCAGCGGCGATCCCGGTCAGCGGCTCGGCGACATCGGGCTTGAGGTCGAAGACGACCACCCGGGCGCCCCGGGCGGCCAGCAGTTGGGCGGCCGCGAGGCCGATGCCCGACGCGCCACCGGTGACAACTGCACGGAGGCCGGCGAAGTCCGTCACTTGTTCTCCTTTGTGAGGTCGGTCCAGATCTTGCCACTCGGATACCGGAAGTCGCAGAGCGTCTCGGCATCCATCTCGGCGCCGAACCCGGGCCGCACCGGTGCCACGTAGTGCCCGTCGCGGATCACCACCGGATCCAGGAAGTGCTCGTGCAGGTGGTCGACGTATTCGATCACCCGATTCTCCATCGAGCCGCTGACCGCGACGTAGTCGAACATCGACAGGTGCTGGACCAGCTCACACAGCCCGACCCCACCTGCGTGCGGGCACACCGGTACGCCGAACTTCGCCGCCAGCAGCAGGATCGCGATGTTCTCGTTCACGCCGGCGACCCGAGCCGAGTCGAGCTGCAGGATCGACAGTGCCTCGGCCTGGAGCAACTGCTTGAACACGACCCGGTTCTGCACGTGCTCACCCGTCGCGACCTGGATCGGAGCGATGGCGCGAGCGATGGTGGCGTGCCCGAGTATGTCGTCCGGGCTGGTCGGCTCCTCCACCCACCAGACGTCGTACGGCGCGAGCGCCTCGACCCAGCGGATCGCGTCGGCGACGTCCCAGCGCTGGTTGGCGTCGATGGCGATCCGGATGTCCGGGCCGACGGCCTCGCGGGCCAGCCGCATCCGGCGGATGTCGTCGTCCAGGTTCGCGCCGACCTTGAGCTTGATCTGGGTGAAGCCCTCGGCGATCGCCTCGTGGCACAGCCGGACCAGCTTGGCATCGTCGTACCCGAGCCAGCCCGGCGTCGTCGTGTACGCCGGAAAGCCGCGCTCGCGCAATGTCGCCTCGCGGCCCGCGCGACCGGACTCGGCGGCGCGCAGGATCTCCAGCGCCTCGTCCCGGGTCAGCGCGTCAGTGAGGTAGCGGAAGTCGACCAGATCGACGATCTGCTCCGGCGTCAGGTCGGACAACAGCTTCCACAGCGGTACGCCGGCCCGCTTGGCGGCCAGGTCCCAGACCGCGTTCACGACGGCGCCGATGGCCATGTGTATGACGCCCTTCTCCGGGCCGAGCCAGCGCAGCTGCGAGTCGTGCACGAGCGACTTCCAGAACCCACCGAGGTCGGCCAGCGTCGCGTCCAGATCGAGCCCGATCACGTGGTCGCGGAGCGCCTCGATCGCCGCGGTCTGGACGTCGTTGCCACGGCCGATGGTGAAGGCGAACCCGTGCCCCTCGAGCCCGTCGCCGGCATCGGTCCGCAGGATCAGGTACGCCGCCGAGTAGTCCGGGTCGGTGTTCATCGCGTCGGAGCCGTCCAGGTCCAGCGACGTGGGGAAGCGGACGTCGTACGTCTCTAACTCGGTGAACCGTGGCATGGAAGACCCGTTCTGCAGCTGTGGGCGGTCTGTCGCGGGGAATCCTATAGGATATGTGGCGCGAGCGACACTGGCCCGGACCTCAGGCACTCACCAAGGCCGCACGATCCGGGCGGCGCACGCTCAGCCACCGCCGTGTCCGGCCGTTCGCGGGGGTTGGTGAGTGGCGCAGGTCCGGCCGATAGAGTCGGCGCGTGGATCCGGAACCCAGTGGTGTGCTGCGGCTCGGCAGCCGGTCGTTCGGGCCGGGGGAGTTCGCGGTGATGGCGATCGTGAACCGCACCCCGGACTCGTTCTTCGACGGCGGCGCCACCTTCGCGGAGGAGGCCGCGTTGTCGGCGATCGACCAGGCCGTCGCCGACGGAGCGGATCTGGTCGACATCGGCGGCGTCAAGGCCGGGTACGGCGAAGCGGTCGACGAGACCGAGGAACTGCGCCGGACCGTGGACTTCGTCGCCACCGTGCGCGACCGGCATCCGGAGCTCCTGATCAGCGTCGACACCTACCGCAGCGGCGTCGCGCGCCGGGTCGGAGCGGCCGGCGCGAACCTGATCAACGACACCTGGTCCGGCCACGATCCCGACATCGCGGCGGCGGCCGCAGAGTCCGGCGCCGGGCTGATCTGCAGTCACGTCGGCGGGCTGAAGCCCCGGACTGACCCACACCGGATGGCGTACGACGACGTGGTGGCGGACGTGATCCGGACGACCACCGCACTGGCCGAGCGGGCCATCGCCGCCGGGGTCCGGCCGGACGGGATCGTCATCGATCCGACTCACGACTTCGGCAAGAACACGCTGCACTCGCTCGAGGTGACCCGCCGGATCGACGAGTTGGCCGCGACCGGCTGGCCGGTGCTGGTGGCGATGTCGAACAAGGACTTCCTCGGCGAGACCCTCGACCTGCCGTCCGGCCGGCGCGGTCCGGCGACGCTGGCGGCCGTCAGCATCGCGGCCTGGCTCGGCGCCCGGGTGTTCCGGGTCCACGACATCGCCGGGACCCGGCAGGCCCTCGACCTGATCGCCGTACTGCGCAAGACGGCGACGCCCGCATACACCCGAAGGAGCTTGGTGTGATCCGGAACTGTGCTGTCGGGGCCGAGCTGACCGAGGACGAACTGATCGCCGCTTACACGCTGCCCGATCGGTCGGTCCCACGGCTACGGGCGAACTTCGTCACCAGCCTCGACGGCGCCGTGACGTTGGAGGGGCTGTCCGGCGGCCTGTCCAGCAAGGACGACCAGAGCATGCTCGGCCGGCTGCGGATGCTCGCCGACGTCGTCCTGGTCGGCGCGGGCACACTCCGCGCCGAGGGGTACGGCGGTCTCCGGCTCGGCGCGAAGCGTCGTGGCTGGCGAAACGAGCAGGGCTGGCCCGAGAACCCGACGCTCGCAGTGGTCTCCGCACGCCTCGACCTGGATCCCACCAGCGCGGTGTTCACCGAGGCTCCCGTGCGGCCGATCGTCATCACGTGTGCGTCCTCGCGGGACCAGCGGCGCGAGGCGCTCGCCAAGGTGGCGGACGTGATGATCTGCGGCGACGAGACGGTGGATCTGAAGGAGGCGACGGCCGGGTTGGTCGAGCGTGGGCTGCCGCAGATGTTGTGTGAGGGCGGTCCGCATCTTCTCGGCGCTCTCACCGGTGCCGATCTGGTCGACGAGCTCTGCCTGACCGTGTCGCCGCTGCTCGCTGGTCCGGGTGCACGCCGGATCACCGACGGGCTGGCGGCCACCGAAGCGCGATCGCTGCCGTTGCTGCAGGTTCTCGCGACCGACGAGGGGTTCCTGTTCCTACGCCACGGCCGGGGGCTCGGCTAGTGCCGATCGTCGCTGCCGCGGTCTGCCCGCATCCGCCGGTGATCGTGCCCGAGCTCGCGTTCGGCGCCGCGCCCGAGCTCGATCCGCTGCGGGCGGCCTGCCTGTCGGCCATCGACGTACTCGCAGATGCCGACAGCCTGGTGATCGTCGGATCCGGCTCGGTCACCGGCCGCCGGTACGACGCGTCCGCGGGCGGCAGCTTCGCGGCGTACGGCGCTCCGCAGGTGCGGGTCGCAGACGGTGAACCGGTGTTGCCGTTGTCGTTGCTGGTAGGGGTTTGGCTGGTCGGCCAGAGCAAGGCAGCCGGCGTACGGCGTACCTCGGTCTCGGTGGCCGACGACTCGCCGGAGGTGTGCCTGGCCCTCGGCCGGGAGATTGCCGAGGGCAACGACCGGATCGGGTTGCTGGTGATGGGCGACGGCTCGGCCCGCCGGAGCGATCATGCTCCTGTTCATCTGCACCCTCGGGCAGAGATCTTCGACGCGACGGTCGCGGATGCCTTGCGGAGCGTGGATCTGGACGTTCTCGCCGCCCTCGACCCGGACCTGGCGGCCGTCCTTCAAGCGGCAGGTCGTGCTCCGTGGCAGGTTCTCGCGGGCGCACTCGCCGGGACCTCGCTGAGTGGCAACCTGACGTACGACGCCGCCCCTTATGGCGTCGGGTACTTCGTTGCCAGCTTCACGTAAGTGACACTGTCCGGGTGACTGAGGAACGGCCGGGCTACCGGCGATCGGCGAAGTCGCCGCGCGGGGAGGCGCGACGGCGGGAACTGCTCGATCGCGTCGCCGACGACCTTGGCCAGAACGGGTTGGTGGACTTCTCGCTCCGGCGGGCCGCGCGGGCGGCCGGTACGACGCACAAGGTGCTGCTGTATCACTTCGCCGGCCCGGAGGAACTGCTGACGGAGTCCGTCCTGCAGTTGCGCGAGCGGCGGATCAGTCGGAGTCTCGCGGCCGCCACCGAGGGCGCTGATCGATCGCTGGCTGATCGGGTCCGGTCGATGTGGCCGATCCTGGTCGGTCCGGAGTCTTGGGTGCTGGACCAGGCGATCGGGCTGGCGATGTACGACCCGGCGCGGTACGCCGATCTGGCCCGGGAGGCGTCGAAGCAGTACCTGCCGGCGCTGCTGTCGATCTGCCCGGCGGCGTGGTCCGAGCAGCGGAAGGGCGAGGTCGCGGAGTTGATCCTGGCGACGCTGCGCGGGTTCCTGATCGAGTGGCGTACGAGTGGTGACGGGGCCGGGATCGAGGCCGGGTTCGCCGCGCTGGTCCGGGCGCTCGAGCGCGAAGAGTCCGCCTGATTCCTGCGTCCTGCCGGTTCTCGGTAGAGCCATGGACAGTTTGCGAACCACGTGGTTCACTTTTGGGTATGCGCGAGAAGGTGTGGTTCAGCAGTGCGGGTGTGGAGTGCGCGGGCTGGCACTATCCGGGGTCGAACGGCGGCTGCGTGGTGATGACCGGTGGGTTCGGCGTCACCAAGGAGCCGGGCACGGACCGGTTCGCCGAGCGGTTCGCGGCGGGCGGGTTCAGTGTGCTGGCGTTCGACTATCGCAACTTCGGGGAGAGCGGTGGTGAGCCGCGGCAGGTCGCGCCGATCGCCGGGCAGCTGGCGGATTGGCGGGCGGCGATCGGCTTCGCCGCGACGCTTCCTGGGGTGGAGCGGGTGGCGCTGTGGTCGTTCTCGTTGTGCGCCGGGTACGTCGTACAGCTCGCCGCGGAAGACGATCGGATTGCCGCCGCTATTGCTCAGTCCCCGAACGTCGACGGGCCGGTCGTGACTCGCAAGGCGTCTCGCTACCAGAGCCCGCTCGGCGCGCTCCGGCTGGCCGGTCGGACCCTCCTGGACAGTCTCGGCGCGCTGGTCGGGCGACCTCCGAAGCTGGTGGCGCTGTCTGGACCGCGCGGGACAGTCGCGCTGCTCAACACCCCTGACGCGCAGCTTGGCGATGCTGTCCTCAACCCCGGCAACAAGTACCCGGCCTGGCAGCAGACCCTGGCCGCGCGCTCAATTCCCGGCGCCGCGTTCTACCGCCCAGCAAAGTACGCCGCCGACATCCGCTGCCCACTGCTCTACGCAGTCTGCAACGACGACCGCTCCGCTCTAGCCGCCCCAGCCATCACCGCGGCCTCGAAGTCCCCCAAGGCCGAGCTCGTCCGCCTCCCCGGCAACCACTACGCCCCCTTCACCGAGGCCCAGGAGGAAGCAGTCCAAGCCGAACTAACCTTCCTCCGCCAACACCTACTCGCCCCCGCCACCCCACCACCCGTAGTCCGCTCGGCCTAGCTGCCGGGGTGCATTAGCCGGGTTCGACGGGGATCGGTGCCCATCGGGGTGCGGTTGCGGCTAGGTCTTCGCGGCCGGCGGCTTGTAGCTGCGTGCGCAGGTCTTCACGGGCGGCTTCTACTGCGGCGATTGCTTCGGCTTCGGTGGCGTGGGGGCCTGACCAGTTGCAGACTGCGTCTCCGGCGTACCAGTCGCCTGAGGCTGAGCGGCGTACGTGGGAGGTGGCTAGGCGGGCAGCCGGGAGAGGTGCGGCGGCCAGTGTGATCACGGCCTCGATGGCGACCACGGGAGCGTCGAGGTCCAGCAACGGCCGGAGTTCGACGGCGTCGGTCAGGGCGAATTCGTAGCCGGCGGGGGCTTGGGCGGCGATCCAGGTGAAGGCGCGTTCGGCGGTCTCGGCGAGGTCGCGGGCGAGGTCCGGATCGGTCAGGGTCTGGATGCCGCACGGGCGCGGATCGGTCGGGCGCAGCGCGGCCTGGCAGCGGCGTACCAGCATCTCCTCGGGCAGCGTCTGCCGCCGGCCGAGAATGCGCGACAGCCCGACGATGTCGAAGTTCAACTCGTCGGGCGTCCGCTTCAGCCCCGGCTCGAACGGCGAGCCGGGACGAGTACCCCGCGTGGTCCACGGACCGACATGCCACCGGGTCAGAGCCGTCATACCGCCGACCCTATCTATCGGGCTACCCGCGTCGATCGCCGCGGACGTCTCGCGAGGTGTGTTCAGTCGGCCTTGACCGGAGCGGGCACGTCGAACGTCTTGGCCAGGTCGGTCAGGATCGACCACGCGCCCTGCAGACCGACCGCGGTCATCCACGTCAGGTCAGGCACCTCGTGCACCTTCGGCGCCAGCGGCGTCCACAGCGGGTTGGCCTTGAACTGCCCGGCGGTCTTGGCGCTCAGCCCTTTCTCGTCGGCGTACACGGTGACGAAGATGGCGTCGCCGTCGGCGTCCTTGATCCGCTCCGGGCTGATCTCCAGCGCGAAGTCGTTCACGTCCTGCGGCGCCGGTCGCTTCAGGCCGGCGTCCTTGAGCACAATGCCGGAGAAGCTGGCGTTCTGGTACAGGCGGGTCGGCCCGTCGACGAACCGGACCACCGAGATCGTCGGGTTCTTCGCCTTCGCGTTGATCGCGTCCCCGACGGCCTTGGCCGCCTTCTCGTACGACGAGATCTCCTTATCGGCCAGGTCTTCAGCGCCGAGCGCCTTCGCCTCGAGCCGGATGTTGTCCTTCCAGGTCGGCCCGGTGGTCTCGGACATGACCGTCGGCGCGATCGCGGACAACTGGTCGTACAGCTTCTCGTGCCGGACCTTCGCGGTGATGATCAGATCCGGGTTCAGCGCCGCGATCTTCTCCAGGTTCGGCTCGGCCAGCGTGCCGACCGCCTCCGCCTCGCCGCCCAGGGTGTTGCGGTCGTCGCCGAGGTAGTCCGGCAGCTTCCCGTTGATGCTGCGGTAGTCGGTGTACCCGACCACCGGCGTGTCCAGGATCAGCGTCGCGTCGACGAAGCTCGCGTCCAGCGCCACCACCCGCTTCGGCTCGGCCGGGATCTCGGTCTTGCCCATCGCGTGCTCGACCGTGCGCGGGAACCCGGCGGACGACGCTCCGGCCGCGTCCGGGGAGTCCTCGGAGTCCGCGGACGAGCCACAGGCGGTCAGGCCCAGCGCGGCGACGGCGAGCAGGGCGGTGATTCGGGGCAGGCGCACAGGTGTCTCCTGGTCAGGACGGCTCGCAGGTTAAGGTGACTCACCACAACGATGAACTAAGGCAACCCTAACCATATGTCCTCCGCCGTCCCGTCCGCACGCTCGGTCGTGCCGCCACCGATCCGCACCGGCCGTCCCGCAGTACGTCGTACCGCCGCGCTGCTCGTGCTCGTTGTCGTTCTGGTGCTGGCCTTCGCGGCCAGCCTCGCGTTCGGATCGCGATGGCTCGGGCCCGGCGCGTTGTGGCATGCGTTGACGGCGAACAACGGGTCCGATCCGGACGTGATCGTCCGCAGCCTGCGCTTCCCGCGCACAGTGGTGGCCGTCCTGATCGGTGTCGGTTTGGGTGTCGCCGGGACGCTGATGCAGGGCCACACCCGTAACGCCCTGGCCGAGCCGGGGATCTTCGGTGTGAGCTCGGGCGCCGCGTTCGCCGTCGTTCTCGGGTTGCAGATTGGCCTGGTCGAGTCGGTCTCGTCGACCGTCTGGGTCGCGCTCGTTGGCGCGTTGGTGGCGACGTTCGGCGTACAGCGCCTGGCTTCGCGAGGGAACGGCGCGTCGCCGGTTGGATTGGCGCTGACCGGCGCCGCGGTGGCTGCGATGCTCGGTGCGTTGACCTCGGCAATCGTGTTGCTCGACGCCAACACCCTCGACGGCTATCGCTTCTGGGCGGTCGGTTCGGTCGCGGGCCGCGGCCTGGATGTCGCGGGACAGGTGCTGCCGTTCGCGGCGGTCGGTCTGATCCTTGCCTTGATCAACGCTCGCGACCTCGACCTGCTCGCGCTCGGCGACGATGTGGCAGCCGGCCTCGGGCTGTCGATCCGCCGCGCCCGGTTGGTCGGCCTGGTGGCGATCGGCCTGCTCACTGCCGCGGGAGTCGCGGCCTGCGGGCCGATCGGGTTCCTCGGACTGCTGGCCGGTCACGTCGCTCGCCGGATCTTCGGCGCCCGCAACACCTGGCTGATCCCGGGCGCGGCCGTCATCGGTGGGACCGCGCTGGTCCTCGCCGACCTGGTGGGCCGTCTCGTCGGAGGTGCCGGTGAGGTCCAAGCCGGCGTGGTCCTCGGCATCGTCGGCGCGCCCCTGTTCGTCATCGTCGTACGGCGCCGGGCGGTGGCGCTGTGAAGTCGCGGACCATCATGCTCAGCGTCGCCTTCGCGGTCCTCGCCATCGTGATCGCACTCGTCTCGTTGAGTGTCGGTACGACGAAACTCCCGCTCGCCGACGTGATCGAAGTACTGCTCGGCGGCGGCCGTCGCGGAACCCGTCTCGTCGTCCTCGAGCTGAGGCTGCCGCGCGTTGCCACCGGCCTGCTGGTCGGCATCGCGTTCGCCGTCTCGGGTGCGCTGCTGCAGACCTTGTCCCGCAACCCGTTGGCGTCTCCTGACATCGTCGGAGTCAACTCCGGTGCGTCCGCGGGTGCCGTCGCGGTGATCGTGCTCGCCGGCAGTGGCGGTGGGAACATCTCGGGTGCCGCGGCCAAGGTCGGCATCCCGCTCGCCGCCGTCCTGGGTGGGCTGATCGCGACCTTGGTTGTCGGCGCTTTGTCGATCCAGCGTGGCGTGGTCGACGCCGGGCGGGTGGTGCTGATCGGGGTGGGAATCGCGGCCGCGGCCAACTCCCTCGTTGCGTGGTTGCTGGTGATCGGTGATGTCAACGACGCGGGCCGGGCTGCCGCCTGGCTGGCCGGTTCGCTCAACGCGCGAGCCTGGAGTGATGCGATTCCGGTGCTGTTCGCGGTGGTGCTCTTGTTGCCGGTGGCACTGATGTTCAACCGGGACCTGTCGGCGCTGGTGCTTGGCGACGACGTCGCGTCGTCGCTCGGTGTGCGGGTGGCGCGGATCCGGTTGGCGTTGCTGATCGTGGCGACGGTCCTGGCCGCGATGGCGACGGCGGGAGCGGGACCGATCGCGTTCGTGGCGCTGGTGGCCCCGCAGATCGCGCAGCGGCTGACCCGGATGGAGCGGCCCCCGTTGCTCACCACCGCGATGCTCGGCGCGCTGTTCGTCGTACTGGCCGATCTGGTCGCGCGGAACGGCCTGCAGTGGTTGCAGGTCGGTCCGTACGAACTCCCGGTCGGCGTCATCACGGCAGCCTGTGGAGCGCCGTACCTGCTACACCTCATCGGCCGTCAGCAGAAGGGACGCTGATCAGTGCACGTCGAGAACCTCACCCTCGCGTACGGCGGGGAGGCGCCGGTGGTGTCCGGGTTGACGCTGGAGGTGCCGGCCGGGCAGCTGACCGCTGTGGTCGGGCCGAACGGATCGGGTAAGTCCACACTGCTGCGTGGGATGAGTCGACTGCTCACTCCGCAGAGCGGCCAGGTGCTGCTGGACGGCAAGGACATCCACAAGCTGCCGGCACGTGAACTGGCCCGGAAGCTCGGTGTGCTGCCGCAAGGTCCGGTGACGCCGGAGGGGATCACAGCTGCCGAGCTCGTGTCGCGGGGACGGCATCCGCACCGCGGATTGTTCGGGCGGCTGACCGCTGAGGACGACGCCGCGATCGACGAGGCACTGGCGGCTGTCGAGCTGACTGAACTGCGGGACCGCCCGGTCGACCAGCTGTCTGGTGGCCAACGGCAACGGGTCTGGATCGCGATGGTGCTGGCTCAGGGCACGCCGCACCTCCTGCTCGACGAACCCACGACGTACCTGGACCTGGCCCACGCGGTCGACGTGATGAACGTCGTCCACGCGGCAGCGCACGGCTCCGGGCGGACTGTGGTTGTTGTGCTCCACGACCTCACCCTGGCCGCGCAGTACGCCGACCACCTGGTGGTGATGGGCGAGGGCCGGATCGCGGCCGAGGGGCGGCCGGTCGACGTACTGACCGAGGAATTGCTCGACGACGTGTTCGGTCTGCAGGCCACCGTGGTCGACGTCGGGGGAGCGCCGGTCGTCGTGCCGGACCGTAGGCTGGTTGGGTGAGCCACTCCGTCAGCGATCTCGCGGACGTCCTCGCCGACTCGGTGACCTGGATGTCCGTGCGTACGGCGGACTCAATGCCCGGACCGGAGTGGGTGTCGTGCGCTGACGTGATCTCGGAGCAGCAGAGTGGCGGCGATCCGACGTACGCGTGGCGGACTGCTGTGCAGGAGGACTACGGGCGTGAGTACGCCATCGATCCGCCGGTGCAGGTCGCCGCGATGTTCACGCTGATGTGGTACGTCCAGGTCCCCTCGCTGGTGGCCGCAGTGACGGCAGCGGCGACTGGTGTCTCACCTGAGGTGTCGCCGTCCGCACTGGCGTTCCGGCGGCACCCGACCGCGCACTACCCGGTCGAGGTCGCTCTGCTGTCGCAGGAGGTCGTGCCGATGGCCACGGCGGCCGCACAGTTGAAGGCCCACACGACAGCGTTTCTGGACTCCTACGTGCCCGCCGTGAAGCTCGGGTCGCTGCAGCGCTTCGGTGCGGTCGACGACGAGGTGCGCGCCGCGATCCGCTTGCCGGACGAGGCGCCGTACGCCGATCAGGCCGCCGATGCGTTCGCCGTCTCGCTGGAGCAGAAGCTGCGAACGTCGTGCTGCTACGTCTATGCGCTGCCGAACGTGAACGCCTGCACCACCTGCCCACGTTTCCGCTGATTGGTCTAGGCCGCCTTCAGCCAGAGGATTGCCGCCGTGCGGTTCCGCGCGTTGGCTGTTCGGCATGCGATGGACACGTGCGGTGGTGGCAGGCGGACTCCTGGTGACTTCGGCAGCGTTCGTGCCGGTCGCACAGGCACGAGAGGCGGCCGGCGTGAAGCCCGGCGTCTGGACGGAGACGGCGTACAACTCCGTCTTCAAGGACAGCGGGCGATCGCCGGAGGCCCGCGACGACATCCGGCTCGACACGGCCAAGAACGACTACGAGGCAGCGCAGATCGTGGTGCGCGGGCCGGCGGCGTTCACCGTGAACAAGGTCGACTTCACGGCGCTGACCGGACCGTCGGACGCGATCCCGGCGAGCGAGCTCAGCTACAACCCGGTCGGGTACGAGTACCTCAACCACAACTCGGTTTTCGGCGGCAACCAATTCGTCGTGCCGACGACGCGGCAGGCTCCGGGCGACTTCCCGGACCGGCTGCTGAACGAGACGAGCATCGCGGTACCGGCAGGCCAGACTCAGTCGCTGTGGGTTCGTGTGCACGTGCCCGCGACCGCGCTCGGCGGCATCTACCGGGGCCGGGCCACGGTGCGGACGACGAACGGCGACCTGCAGGTGCCGATCACGGTGAACGCGCGCAACGTGGTGATCCCGCCGGCGAACCAGAGTGAGTTCACCAACGTGATGTGGACGAACTTCCTCGGGCTGACGTCGTACGACCCCGGCAAGGGTGACACGGTCAAGCTGTTCTACGGGCACGACCGGTACTCGCCGCAGTGGTGGCAGCTGATCGACAACTGGGCCGACACGATGAAGCGGTACCGGCAGAACAACCTGCAGTTGCCGCTGCTCAACCTGCTCACCGACGGCGGGAGCAAGGTCGATGCCGCTGGCAACTACACCTTCAACTTCAGCCGCTTCGACGAGGTCGTGCAGAGGTTCCTGGACAAGGGTGTGGTGAACCGGCTCGAGGGCTTCACCGGCGCCGGGCCGCAGAACGCGGAGCACAACAGCCAGTGGCCGCGGTACCTGGTCGAGGTGACACCGAAGGAGACCGGACGGCAGGTCCCGGACTACGTCTGGTGGGACACGCCGGAGGCGGAAAACTGGTACAAGCAGTTCTACCCGGCATTGCGCCAGCACCTGGCCGACAAGGGCTGGAAGGACATGTTCTGGATGCATGTCGGAGACGAGCCGGGCGCGGGTGGTGACACCGGCTGGTTCGGTGTGGAGGGAAGCTGCGGCAGTACTGGCCGGACGTGAAGATCGGCGACGCGATCGTCAATCAGTTGGCGCCGAGCGTGGCCAAGGCCGAGGACATCGTGATCCCGAACCTGCACACCTACACCGCGAACCCGGCGCCGTACGACGCGGAGAAGGCCAACGGCAAGCCGCTGTGGTTCTACAACTGCAACATCCCGGTCGGAAATCACCTGAACAGGTTCATCGACCAGCCGGAGTGGAGTCAGCGGCAGACCATGTGGCTCGCGTACGGCCGTGGAGCGACCGGCTATCTGCACTGGGCGTACGGCAACTGGCAGTACGCGATGGACGACCAGGATGTGAAGGGTGATGGCTACATCGTTCGCCCGGACACGGTGCACAACACGATCGAGGCGTCACCGCGCTACGAGTCGCTGCGGGACGGCATGGAGGACTGGGAGGTCCTCAACCAGCTCGGCAAGACCAATCCGGGGCTGGCACACGACCTGGCGACCAGTGTGGTGCAGCGGAGTGACAAGTACTCGCCGGACGTGTCCTACATGCAGCGGATCCGGGCGATCGCTCTCGACGCTGCTGCCGGAAAGCCGGTCGTGTCCAAGGACCTGTCCCGGCGGCAGCCGGCTGCCGCGTCCAGTGGCAACGCCGCGGAGGCAGTCGACGGCAACGGCTCCACTGCGTGGCAGCCGGCCAGTGGCAGCGGTACCAACTGGATGCAGGTGGACCTCGGTCGCCAGGCGCAGGTGGACGGCGTGCGGCTGCGCTGGGGAAGCACCTACGCGAACAAGTACCGCGTGCTGGTCTCGGCCGACGGGACCAAGTGGGCCGAGGCCGGTCTGGGGAGCGGTGACGGTGGCGACGACTTCGTCGGGCTGAACGCCAAGGCGAGGTACATCCGGATCGAGGCGACCGGCTCCAGCGGCGGTACGGCGCCGTACCAGCTGCTGGATCTCGAGGTGGCGGGGAACCAGCTGTACCAGCAGAACCTCGCGGCTGGGAAGCCGTACGAGCGGACCGAGCCGTCCACTCGTTTCCCGGATGCAGCCAAGACGGAGGCGACCGACGGTGTGATCGGAGACGACTGGGGCGACGGGAAGAGCTTCGGCTACGAACTGCTGAACGTCGGCGACAGTGTGCAGCCGGTGGTGAACATCGACCTTGGCCGTCGGCAGGCGGTCGGGACGGTGCGGGTGCACGCCTACGAGGAGTACCCGGACTACCGGCCGGACAAGATCACCGTGGCCACCAGTGTCGACGGAGTGCACTTCACCAACCGGGGTGAGGTGACGGCCGTGAACGGTGCCTCGAACGTCTGGTACGACCTGTCGTTCACGCCGGCCGCCGCCCGCTGGGTGCGGGTCACGTTCGACAAGAAGCGGACCAACGACCGCAACACCGGGATGTTCGTGGACGAGATCGAGGCGTACGGCGCCGGTTACCCAGGCCCGAGCTGACCATGGTGGCGATTTCGCTGAGAGCGAACCTGACCGCTCCGGACTGATCGGGCCCGGAAATTGTCGGTGGCGCCGGGCAGCATCGCGAGCATGACTCGAGAAGCGCTGCAGGCGTCACCGACGGGTAACCCGCCGTCGGTTGTCCGGCCGCAGGTCCGGCGTTAGGTTCGCTGACGTGACCTCGCCCGGTGGTACTCCGGCGACGACTCCGATCGGCTCCCGGGCCGAAGCGGAGGGGTTCGTCGCGATGGTCTGTTTCAAGCACGGTCCGCCGCAGTTGCACGGCGTCGAACTCGAATGGACTGTGCACCATGCGGAAGATCCGCGCCGGCCCCTCGACGCCGACCGATTACGCACCGCCCTGGGCGTGCACGCGCCCGCGACCCTGGTCCCCGGCAGCCCGCAACTGCCGCTCGGCCGGGGCGCTCTGGTCACTGTGGAGCCTGGTGGCCAAGTCGAGATCTCGTGTCCCGCCGCGACCTCGGTCGCCGGGCTGATCGACGACACCGCCGCCGACGCGGCCGAGCTCACGGCTCTCCTTCGCACCGCGGACCTCGTTCCGGGCGACCACGGCCTGGACGCCTACCGCAGTCCCCGCCGCATCCTCACCGTCCCGCGCTACGCGGCGATGGAACGCGCCTTCCAACGCCTCGGGCCACACGGCCCCCGGATGATGTGCAGCACCGCCGGTCTGCAGATCTGCCTCGACGCCGGCGAAGCGGATCAGACCGCTCTGCGCTGGCGCGCCCTGCACGATCTCGGTCCGGCGCTGGTCGCGCTGTTCGCCAACTCCCGCCGCCGCGCCGGCAGCGACACCGGTTGGGCGTCGGCGCGGACCGAGGCCACCTTCGGCACCTACGCCCCGTTCACCGAGCCGCCATCGCTCAACGGCGACCCGGCTGCCGCGTGGGCGCGCTTGGCGATGGAGGCGCCGGTGCTGTGCTTCCGCCGGGGCGACCGCTGGGATGCACCCCGCGGGCTGACCTTCGGCGCCTGGGCGGAGGGCGAGTTGCCCGGCGACAGACCGACGTACGACGACCTTGCGTATCACTTGTCCACGCTGTTCCCGCCGGTCCGGGCGCGTGGGTATCTGGAGGTGCGCTACCTCGACGCGCAGCCGGGTGACGGGTGGATCGCCCCGACCCTGCTGCTCACCGCACTGATGGCCGACCCGGCCGTGCTCGACGACGTACTCGCTGCTGCCGAGCCGGCTGCGGGGCGCTGGATCGAGGCGGCCCGGGAAGGGCTGGAGGACAAGCTGGTCCGGCAGGCCGCGGAGGACGTGGTCGAGTTGGGAGCCAGGGTGCTGGACCGCACCGGTGCGGACACCGAACTCATCGATGAAGTCGCGACCCGGCTCCATCGCATCGTCGACGAAACCCACGGAAGGCGAGCTTCATGAATCACCAACTGTCCGAACTGTCTCCCGAGGGCTTGCGCGCGTTCGTCGCCGAGCAGCTCGAGCAGTCCCGGGCGCGGACTGTCCAGCTGACCGACGCCGTCGACACCGATGACCTGGTCAAGCAGCACTCCCGACTGATGTCGCCGCTGGTCTGGGACTACGCGCACGTCGGCAACCAGGAGGAGCTCTGGCTGGTCCGGGACGTCGGCGGCCGCGAGCCGCTGCGGCAGGACATCGACGAGCTGTACGACGCGTTCATGCACCCGCGCGCGGACCGCCCGACACTGCCGCTGCTCGGCCCGGCCGAGACCCGGTCGTACGTGACCGAGGTGCGGGACAAGGTGATGGACGTGCTGGATCACGTGAAGTTCGACGGCGGGCGTGAGCTGGTCGACAACGCGTTCGCCTTCGGGATGATCGCGCAGCACGAGCAGCAGCACGACGAGACGATGCTCGCGACACACCAGCTCCGCATCGGGGTCCCGGTGCTCGACGCACCGCCGTCACCGACCGGGCGTCGTCTGGCCGCGCCTGAGGTGCTGGTGCCCGGCGGAGTCTTCGAGATGGGTACGTCGGTCGAGCCGTGGGCGCTCGACAACGAGCGACCGGCGCACGCCGTCCACGTGGCGCCGTACGTGATCGACACCGCGCCGGTGACGAACGAGGACTACCTGCGGTTCGTGATCGGCGGCGGCTACCAGGATCCGCAGTGGTGGTCCGAAGCCGGTTGGGCCCATGTGCAGAAGGCGTCGCTGGTCGCACCGCGGTTCTGGGAGCAGATCGACGGCGTGTGGTGGCGGACGAGGTTCGGCAACCGTGAGCTGTTGCCGCTGCACGAGCCAGTGATGCACGTCTGCTTCTACGAGGCCGAGGCGTACGCGAAGTGGGCCGGGAAGCGGCTGCCGACCGAGGAGGAGTGGGAGTTCGCAGCCCGGTTCGATCCGGCGACCGGGCGGACCCGGCGCTTCCCGTGGGGTGACGACAGCCCCGGTCCGCAGCACGCGAACCTCGGGCAGCGCCACCTCGCGCCGGCGCCGGTCGGTGCGTATCCGGCGGGCGCGTCACCGCTGGGTGTCGAGCAGCTGATCGGTGACGTCTGGGAGTGGACGTCCAGCGACTTCCGGCCGTACCCGGGCTTCCGCGCCTGGCCGTACGACGAGTACTCGCTGGTCTTCTTCGGGCCGGACTACAAGGTGCTCCGCGGTGGATCCTTCGGCACCGACGAGGTCGTTGCCCGAAGCACCTTCCGGAACTGGGACTACCCGATCCGGCGCCAGATCTTCGCCGGCTTCCGGTGCGCCCGCGACCCCCGGCCCGAGGAGCTGCACGGCTGATGTGCCGCCACCTGGCCTACCTCGGCCCGCCGGTCACGCTGGCCTCCCTGGTCCTCGACCCCGACCACTCGCTCTACGAACAAAGCTGGTCCCCGCACGACATGCGCGGAGGCGGCACGGTGAACGCCGACGGCTTCGGCCTCGGCTGGTACGTCGACGGCCGACCGGTGCGCTACCGACGGAACGTGCCGATCTGGACCGACGAGAATCTGCCCGGGCTGGCCGGCTCGATCCGATCCGGCGCCATCCTGGCCGCTGTCCGTGACGGGACCGTGGGCATGCCGTACGGCGAAGCCGTCGTCGCGCCGTTCCAGACCGGGGACTGGCTGTTCAGCCACAACGGTCGGGTCCCGGGGTGGCCTGAGTCGACCCTCAAACTGGCCGAGACACTCCCGGTCGCCGACCTGCTCCGGCTGGAGGCGCCGGTCGACTCCCAGCTGCTCTGGGCACTCATCGCGAACCGCTTGAAGGATGTGCCGGCGGCGGAGGCGGTCGCTTCCGTCGTACAGGACGTCGAGGCGGTGGCGCCCGGATCGCGACTGAATGTGCTGCTGACCGATGGCGAGCAGATCGTCGCCACGTCCTTGACGCATTCGCTCTGGGTGCAACACACCGCAGACTCCACCACGGTCGCCTCCGAGCGGTTCGGAGCCGGCGACTGGGACGAAGTACCGGACCGCTCGTTGCTCGTGGCCACCGCTACGACGCTGCGCATCACGCCGATGGAAGGACCACAGTGACCCCGATCGACGTACATCTGACCCCGGACTACGCCGGCCGCGCGCTGCGCGAGGACGTCCGGGCCGGGCTGACCGCCGACCCGAAGTGGCTGCCCCCGAAGTGGTTCTACGACGCCCGCGGCAGCGACCTGTTCGAGCAGATCACCCGGCTGCCGGAGTACTACCCGACCCGCGCCGAGCGCGAGATCCTGCAGGCTCGGTCCGGTGAGATCGCGGCCATCACCAAGGCACACACGCTGGTCGAGCTCGGATCCGGATCGTCGGAGAAGACCCGGCTGCTGCTCGACGGACTGCGCGACCGCGGCACGTTGACGACGTTCGTGCCGCTGGACGTGTCGGAGTCAGCGCTGCGGGACGCGGCGGACGCGATCAACGTGGACTACCCGGCGCTCGAGGTGCACGGCGTTGTCGGTGACTTCACCGCGCATCTCGACAAGCTGCCGGGCGACCCGCCGCGGATGGTCGCGTTCCTCGGCGGCACCATCGGCAACCTGCTGCCGAGCGAGCGCGCGACGTTCTACGCCTCCATCCGCGAAGTGCTCGAGCCAGGGGAGTGGCTGCTGCTCGGCACCGACCTGGTGAAGGATCCGGCCACGCTGGTTGCGGCGTACGACGACAGTGCGGGCGTCACCGCGGAGTTCAACCGGAACGTACTGCGGGTGATCAACCGGCAGCTGGGTGCGGACTTCGACGTGGAGGCGTTCAGCCACGTGGCGATCTGGGATGCCGAGAACGAGTGGATCGAGATGCGTCTCCGGGCCGACCGTGCGATGCGCGTGCTGATCCCGGAGGTCCACCTCGAGGTCGACTTCGCCGAGGGAGAGGTGCTGCACACCGAGATCTCCGCGAAGTTCCACCGCCCCGGTGTCGAGGCCGAGCTGGACACAGCGGGCTTCGCGTCGGCCGCGTGGTGGACCGACTCCGAAGCCCGCTTCGCCCTCTCCCTCTGGCAGGCCGTCTGACGTCAGCCGGCCGACTTGATCAGTCCGTTGATCTTGTCGATGTAGGCCGGCAGTTCGGACACCGGCTTCTTGCCGCTGAGGATCGGCTGGTAGTTCGCCGTGGTGAGGTCGCCGACCTGCTGCGCCCACTGCGTGGTGAACCGGACGCCGACCGTCTTCTCAGCAGCCAGGTCGGCCTTCACCGTGTCGACGACTGTCGGCTGCTGCGCCTTGGTCAGTGCGTCGAAGTAGCTGGTCTGCGCCGGGGTGTACGCCGGCGGCGCGACTGGAGAAGCCGGCAGTACGGCGTCCCACACCTTGGTGTTGATGTACTCCAGCACCTTGAACGTCGCGTCCTGGTTCTTCGTGTACTGCGGCGTGCAGATGCCGACCGAGTCGTAGAGGGTCGCCGGGGTGTCGACCTGCGGGAACGGAGCGAACCCGTACTTCACCTTCGGCTTGTCGGTCTGGAACCCGGCGGCCAGCCACTGCCCGCCGAACATCATCGGCACCTTGCCGGCGGAGAACAGCGACTGCACGTTCGCGGCGTCGTACCCGGGCGGAGAGACCGAGCCGCTCTTGATCGCGTCGACGAGCGTCTGCACACCCTCGGTGAACTTGGCGTCCGCCTCGGCCTTGGTCGGGTGGTTCACGTTGTCGGTGAACGGTGCGCCACCGGCCGAGACGGAGTACATGCTCATCGTGAACGGGCCGTCCAGAGAGGTGAGCTGGTCGGCCACGAGCCCGTACTTCGCGCCGTTCTTGTTGGCCAGCTTCGCGGCGGCGGCGTACATCTCGTCCCAGGTCCAGCCGGCCTTCGGCACCGGTACGCCGGCGGCGGTGAAGGCGTCGGCGTTGTACCAGACGCCGTACGTGTTCATCAGCGACGGCAGGCCGCCCATCTGGCCGTCGGCGGTCTTCCAGTTCTCCATCGCGGACGGGACGAACTTGTCGGCCTTGAAGTCGCCGTCGCCGTCCTTGATCTTGCCGGTCCAGTCGACCAGCAGGCCCTGCGAGGTGTACTGCTGCTCGGTGTCGTTGCCGCACCAGAACAGGTCCGGCAGCTTCTTCGCCTGGGTCAGCGAGGCCAGCTTGTCGCCGAAGTTGCCGGCCGGGGTGTCGAGCAACTGGACGGTGATGTTGTCGTCCTTGAAGTCGGCCAAGGCCTTCTTGATCGCGGCGTTGGTCTGGGCCGACTCCCACGTCATCACGGTCACGGTGACCGGTCCGTCGCTCGACCCGCCGCCGGAGTCCGATCCGCTGCAGGCCGTTGCCGTCAGCAACCCTGCACAGGCCAGGGTGGTTACCAGGAAGGTGCGTTTCACAGGAGGATCCCCTCTATTTCTGGGTCGTGCTGCCGAGCGAGCCGAGGCCCTGGATGAAGTAGCGCTGCGCGGCGAAGAAGACGATCAGTGGCGGCAGCATGTAGAGCAGGTTGGTGGCCATGTAGTAGCTCCAGTCCGGCGTCTTCCCGGCGAACGGCGAGATGAACGACGCCATCCCGACCGACAGCGGCCACTTGTTCGACGAGTACAGGTAGACCAGCGGGTTGAGGAAGTCGTTCCAGGACGCCTGGAAGGCCAGGATCGCCATCGTGATCCAGGCCGGCCGGGTCAGCGGGAGCATCACACTGGTGAAGATCCGGAAGTGCCCGGCGCCGTCGATCTTGGCCGCCTCGTCGATGGAGTACGGGATGGCCAGGAAGTACTGCCGGGCCAGGAAGATGAACAACGGGTTCCCGCCCAGGAAGGCCGGCACGATCAGCGGCAGCCAGGTGTCGTACCAGCCGATGCTCTTGTACAGCTGGAACAACGGGATCAGCCCGACCACACCGGGCAGCAGCATGCTCCCGACGAACAGGTAGAACCACACCTTGCGGCCCGGGAAGCGCAGCCGGGCCAGCGCGTAGCCGGCCATCATCGCGGTCATCACGCCACCGAGCACGCTGAGCGCGGTGATGATGGTCGAGTTCAGCAGCAGCCGCGGGAAGTGGATCGCCTCCGGCCCGTTGACGAAGTTGCTCCAGGTGAACTCGTGTGGCAGCAGCTTCGGCGGGATGTCGAACACCGCGGTCCGGCTCTTCAGGCCGATGGTGATCATCCACAGCAGCGGGACGACCATCACCGCGCTGATGAACAACGCGACGACGTACCACGACGTCGTACCGATCAGGCGGGGTTTCTTGGGAGAGCTCGCGGTCCGGGCGGTCAGGACCGTGCCCTCGGCGGCTTCAGTCGGGAGTGTTGTCACTGTAGGTCCAGAGCGAGGAGAACTTCGCGGTCAGGGCGATCACGGCGATGATGAGTACGAACAGCACCCACACCTGCGCCGACGCGTAGCCGAGCTGTGGGATCTGGCCGAGGTTGGGGAAGCCGTTCTTGTAGATCGACAGCATCAGCACGTTGGTGCTGAAACCGGGTCCGCCGTTGGTGAGGATCTTCGGCTGGTTGAACGTCTGCAGCGCGGCCGTGGTCTGCAGGATCACCTGCAGCAACATGATCGGGCTGATCATCGGCATGGTGATCCGGAAGAACACCGACCACGACCCGGCGCCGTCCACCCGGGCCGCCTCGTACAACTCGTTCGGCACGGCCTGCAATGCGGCCAGGAAGATGATCATCGTGCCGCCGACACCCCACAGCATCACCAGCACCACCGCGGGCATCGACATGCTCGGGCTCTGCAACCACAGACTGGTCGGCAGGCCCAGCCGGTCCAGGATCGTGTTCAGCAGGCCGACCTGCGGATCCAGGATGAACTTCCACAACGTGATCGTGGCGATCGCCGGGAGTACGACGGGCAGGTAGGCGAGCGTCCGTACGACGCGCACCCCGGCGAACCGCTGGTTGCAGAACATCGCCAGCGCCAGCCCGAGGACCAGCGACAACGGCACGTAGAGCAGCACCAGATACCCGGTCGCACGTAGCGACGGCCAGAACGCCGGGTCGACCGTGAACAACCGGCGGAAGTTGCCCAGGCCAACGAAGATCGGGTCGGTCAGGCCGTTGTACTTGGTCAGGGCGAGGTAGAACGAGCGGACCAGCGGATACACCACGAAGACCGTGAACCCGAGGATCGCCGGTGCGATGAACAGGTACGCCGCCTTGACGTCGGACCCGGCGTTGCGACTCATACCACCGCGCGAGGCCCGGCTCACTCTCGCCTCGCTGAGCTCGCGGAAGGACTCATTCGGCCTCCTGGACGGTAACGTTTCCAAGACTTACTGTTGGGTGACGATGCCGTGTCGTGAACAGGAAGTCAACACCGTGCCCGAAACGTTTCCACCGCCCGAGGCCGCCCGGCCGACGATGATCGACGTCGCCCGCCGGGCGGGTGTCGGCCTGGGCACCGTGTCCCGGGTGGTCAACGGCGGGCACGGGGTGCGGGACGAGACCGCGCAGCGGGTCCGGAAGGCGATCGACGAGCTCGGCTTCCAGCGCAACGAGGTCGCCCGGGCGCTCCGGCCGGGGAAGAAGTCGTCGAGCCTCGCGCTGGTGCTGGGCGACCTGACCAACCCGTTCTTCGCGAGTATCGCCAAGGCGTCGCTCGAGGTCGCGGGACAGTCCGGCTTCGCGGTCGTACTGGGCAGCGTCGACGAGGATCCGGAGGGGGAGAAGCGAGCGATCCAGGAGTTGGTCAGCCGCCAGGTCGCGGGGCTGATGATCGTGCCGGATCAGGGCGACCACTCGTTCCTGGCCGGCGCCGGCGTACCGGTGGTGTTCGTCGACCGGCCGGCCACCGGGCTCGATGCCGACATCGTGATGGTAGACAACGAGGGCGGCGGCCGGCTTGCCGCCGCACACCTGCTGGCGCAGGGGCATCGGCGGATCGCGATTCTGCTCGCGCCGTCGTACTACACGACCGGCCGACGGTTGCGGGGTTATCGGCGGGCGCACCGCGAGGTCGACGCCACCGTGGACGAGTCACTCGTCATCCAGTTGCCCGAGGGCAACGCCGAGGCCGCCGAGAAGGCGACCCGCGAGGTGATGCTCCGCGCCGATCCACCGACCGCGATCTTTGCCTCGACCAACTTCCTCACCGAGGGCGTACTGCGAGCCCTGCGCGAGCTCGGCCGGGAGCCGGCCGTGGTCGGCTTCGACGACTTCCGGTTGGCGGACATGCTGCCGACGCCGGTGACGGTCGTTGCCTCCGACATCGCCGAGCTCGGCCGGAGCGCGGCCCGGCTGCTGCTCGACCGCGCCTCGGGCGCGGACCGTCGGCCACCCCAGCGGATCGTCTTGCCGTGTGCACTCATCCAGCGCGGTTCGGGCGAGCGCACACCGGATTCTGCCGGCAACAGAAAGCGTCGCTGACCTTCGGCGGCCCGACTAGGGTCGATGCATGTACTACGAGACCTTCGGCGAGGGCCGCCCGATCGTGTTCCTGCCCGGCTGGGGCGGGACCAACGGTGAGGACCGGGATCTGCATGAGCCGGTGTTCGAGGAGCATCCGGGATGGCGACGGATCTACGTCGACCCGCCCGGCACCGGCAAGACGCCGTCGGTCCCGTCGATCACCGACCAGGACGGCATGCTCGACGCCATCGCGGCCACGATCGACGACGTGGTCGGCGGCGAGAGGTTCGCGCTGGCCGGTACGTCGGCCGGTGGTCTGCACGCCCGCGGCCTGATCAAGCGCGACCCGGCCCGCGTCCTCGGATTGCTCCTGCGCGTCCCCGGCATCGTGGTCGACCGGACGAAGCGCACCCTGCCGACCGATGAGTTCCTGCTCCGCTCGGAGGCCTTCGTCGCCGCCTGGCAGGACAAGCAGGACCGGTACTACGACCCCGGCGAGCAGCAGGCCGACCTGGAGTTCCTGGGCCACATCCAGGGCGATGTCAGCAGGTACGCGCTGCGCGAGGACCCGGCGACCCGGTTCGAGCGGCCGACCCTGATCGTCACCGGTCGCCAGGACACGATGACCGGGTACGCCGATGCGTGGTCCGTCGTCGAGGACTATCCGCGCGCGACGTACGCCGTACTCGACCAGGAGGATCACGACCTTCCGGTCCGGCGGAACAGGCTGTACCAAGCGCTGGTGTCGGACTGGGTCGGGCGCATGGAGGAGCACCCGGACGCGTGAGGGGCGGGTCCGCGTCCGGGTGCTCGGGTGAGAAGGGTCAGAAGTTCGGCCAGGCCCAGCCGAGGTAGCTCGAGAAGTACGGCAGCTTCGCCAGGCCGATCTTGCCGTTGACGCTGGTGGCCCAGAAGTAGCCGTCGCCGCGGGCGACACCGACGTGTCCGTACGGCGCCGCGAGGTCCCAGAAGACCAGTGCGCCCTTCGGTGGGTTCAGGTCACCGCGATGCGCGACGCCGCGGGCGACGGCGTCGTTCCAGTCGATCTTGGCCGAGCCCCAGATCAGGTCCTTGCCGAAGGAGTTCTCGGCGGCCTTCTCGCAGTACCCCTGATAGGCGGTCGAGCCGTTGCGGGCGGCGTACCAGGCGATCGCCTTGTCCGCGCGGGGGTTGGTGGTGCACAGCGGTGCGACCAGGCCGGAGCTGCCGGTGTTCACGTAGGCGTCGGAGATGTAGCCCTTGCCGGGGACGTGGTCCCAGATCAGGCTGCGGCCGAACTTGCCGGTGACCGGCTCGCCGTAGAGCTGGCAGTCGATCTCGACCGCGCCGTTCGGCTGGGTGCCGACGGCGCCGAAGCTGACGGCGTTGCCGGACCGGATGGTCACGCCGAGGCCGCTGTCGGTGACGACGGTGCCGGTGGCGGCGCTGGCCGGCTGGACGCCGACGCTGAAGACTGCCGCTCCGCCGAGCAGGGCGGTGGCGGCGAGGCGGGCGGTGATGCGCAGAAGGGCGGTACGCATGGGCGGTGGTCCTTTTCGCTCGGAGAGTGGCGAACTGACACTGATTTACAGAGAATCAGAGGGTTACGGTGTTGTCGCAGTGGGCAACGATCGACCGGGGAGTGCGGTGTGAGGCCAGCCCAGGCTCGCTTTGTGATCGGCTGCCGGATGCGCGAGCTCCGGGAGGCCGCCGGCGTACCGCTGTCGCGGGCCGCCGTACTGTCCGGCTGGGACAAGGGCCATCTGTCCCGGGTCGAGCGTGGTCACACCAAACCCAGCCGCGAGCTGATCGAGTGGTACGACGCCTCGTTCGGCGCCGGTCAGGCCCTGGTGAACCAGCTGGTGGAGCTGGACGCCGCGGTCCGGGCCGGTCGGGATATGTCCCAGCGGGACATCCGGCGGCACGTCCAGCCGGTGCTGCTGGGTGGGTCGGTGCCGGTCGATCACCATCCGGAGGACCGGGCCGAGTTGGTGGGGGAGACGGTGCCGGATGGGACGCGGGTGTGCCGGGATCAGTCGTTCGAGAAGGCTTGGGAGATCCGGAACAGCGGCGAGCGGCCTTGGTTGGATCGTTGGCTGACCAGGCAGGGCGCCGCCGGGGCGCCGGGCTGGCTGCGATCACCCCAGCGCGAGCGGTTGCCGGACGCCGTACCGGGCGAGACCGTGACGGTGACGATGCGGTTGCAGGCGCCGTCCCAGGTCGGAGCGTCGACGGCGTACTTCAAGATCACCGATGACGCAGGGCGCCTGTACTACCCCGGACTGGAGTCACCACCGATGTATTGCACGATCTTCACTGTGTACGAGCTCTAGTGCTGCGCACTAGGGAATGCCCTTGACCTTGCGTTGACGGGTATTCAGAACCGCCCGGTCCGGCATACGTTGCTGTCTCCTGAACCCGCCCGGACAACAGGAGTTGCAGCGTGATCAGATTCCACAAGATCGCTCTGGCCCTCGCTGTGGCACTGGTCGTGCCCCAGCTGGCCATCAGCTCGGCCTCGGCAACCCGCCCGGCCCGGGGTCCGGTGGATCCGCCGGTCCCATCCATCCCGCAGAAGTACCTCGACCAGCAGATCCAGTGGTCGGTGTGCTCGTTCGATGCCGCGGTGAAGGCGTTGTACCCGCAGGCACCCACCACCAACTGCGCCAAGGTGACCGTCCCGATGGACTGGGCCCACCCGGACGCGCACCCCGACGTCCAGGTCGCCATCGCCTACAGCCAGGCCACCGGTACGTCCAAGGGCTTGATGACCACCAACCCCGGGGGACCGGGTGGCGCCGGGCTGACGTTGTCGGCCTCGCTGGCGATCGACAAGACCCAGCTCTTCACCGACTTCGACCTGCTCGGCTTCGACCCGCGCGGCTTCGGCCAGAGCACGCCGCTGCAGTGTCTGACCACGACCGACGCGCTGAACGCACTGCCGACCACGCCCGACTACAAGGAGCGCACCCGGCAGACTCACAAGACCGAGGTGGCCGAGGCGAAGCTGTTCGCCGAGGCGTGCTCGTCGACGGAGTTCAGCCAGTTCGTCAGCAGCCAGCAGACCGTGTACGACATGGAGTTCCTGCGGGCACTCTTCAAGGCGCGGCAGCTGAACCTGATCGGCTACAGCTACGGCACCTGGCTCGGCGGCTGGTACGCCGACACCTACCCGTCGCGGGTCGGCCGGTTCGTGATCGACTCGAACATGGACTGGACCCACACCCAGTGGGACAACGTGAACTTCGACCCGTTCTCGGGCCAGCGGCGGCGCGACACCCAGTTCTTCCCGTGGATCGCCCGGCACGCCGACCAGATCGAGGGGCTCGGGTCCACGCCGAAACAGGTGACGGCGAAGTACAACCAGGTCCGCGCCGATCTGGTCAAGCTGGTCAAGGCCGGCACCAGCAACGTCCGTGGTGACAACCTGGACGGGACGATCTACAGCACCATCTACGGCAACGTCCGGTTCATCCGGGCGACGGTCGACATCCTGGTGCACGACGAGTACGTCAAGGACCCGTCGGCGTCGGGTGAGATCGAGCTGCGGCACGTGGACAAGGCCTGGGCCCGGCTCTCCCCGGAGCTGCAGGCGTTCGACACCCTCGCCGCGATCCGGGCCCGCTACGGCGTGACGCCGGCCCCGGCGGGCACCGATTCGGCCGTGCCGGTCGACTCGACCCGGTCGATCCTGGCCGACGCCCGCGCGGCGGCGGCCAAGTCCTCCGGTGACGCCACCGTCAACCTCGGCCCGATCGGTACGACGGTCCGTTGCAACGACACCGCGTGGAACAAGGACCCGAACTTCTACCTGCGCGAGGCCGACCGGATGGCGAAGAAGTACACCTTCTTCGGCTACATGAACGGCGTACCGTTCTGTGCCTTCTGGCCGTACAAGCCGCAGGACCGCAAGCTCGACCTGACCGGCTCGCCACGGATCCTGATGATCCAGGGTGAGGTCGACCCGGCGACGGCGTACGAAGGTGCACTGCGCACCCACAAGGACACGTCTCGCGTGACCCGGTTCGTCGCCATCGACGACGAAGGCCAGCACGGCCAGTACGTCGGCTCCGCGTCGGCCTGCGCTGAGGCGATCGGTGACAGGTTCGTGTTCAACGGCGAACTGCCCGGCAAGGACCAGGTCTGCGGCACCAGCCCACTACCGGCCGAACTATCGGTCTACCCGGTCAACGGCCCGGTCGACGGCAACGCCGTCCACCTGCCCAACTCCAAGTCCCGCCACAACGTCAACCCACTACTCCAGCGAGCCCTCGACACGGTGGCCAACACCACCCTCCGGTAGCTCGGCCTTCGAAGGGCCTGGCGGACAACTGTCCGTCGGGCCCTTCGGTGCTTTCAGGTGCTTTCAGGTGCGAGGGCCGTACTGGGCGTCGAGGTCGGCGTCGATCTCGGCCTTGCGTTTGAACCAGCGTTCGCTGAGGCCTTTGACTTCTTCCTCGATGAAATCGATGAAGGCCAGGGAGGCGCGGACGCGGCGGTGGGCCGCGGTGCCTTCGCCGGCGGCGTCGAGGACATGGTGGAGCGAGTCCGACCAGCGGGCCAGCGCCTGGTCCTGGCTCATCATGCTCTGGTACCAGAAGTCGTCCTGGACGACGTACACGTCGCGTCTGCTGCCGGGCTCGCGCTCGCGGTTGGCGAGGCGGAGCTGGAGCAGGTAGTTGACCGCGCCGGAGACCGCGGCCGGACTGGCCTGCAGTTGGTCGGACAGTTCGGCCGCCGTCAAGCGGCCCTCCTCGCTGGACAGGATGGCGGCGAACACCCGGGCTGCCATCCGCGGCCAGCCCGTGTCGGCCAGCAGGTTGCCGAACTGTTCGGCGTACCGCCTGACGGCTTCGTCGTCTCGTTGTGCACTCACCGCCCCATCATCCCCTCTACGTAACCCAAAAACCTGACGCGTGAGAGACGCGTTAGTAAGATTCACAATCTTCTGAATGAAGTGTACGTTATGAATCATGACATCAGCCATTGTGGTCTCAGGACTGCACAAGTCGTATGGCAGTACGCACGCCCTCGACGGTCTCGACCTGGACGTCGCGACCGGTGAGGTGCACGGATTCCTCGGACCGAACGGCGCGGGGAAGTCCACGACCATCCGGGTGCTGCTCGGTCTGCTGCGCGGTGACGAGGGTGACGTCTCGCTGCTCGGGGGCGACCCGTGGCACGACGCGGCGAAGCTGCACCGGCGGCTGGCCTACGTCCCCGGTGACGTCAACCTGTGGCCGAACCTGACCGGCGGCGAGGTGATCGACCTGCTCGGCCGGCTCCGTGGCGGGCTGGACTCCAAGAAGCGGGACGACCTGCTGCGCCGGTTCGACCTCGACCCGACCAAGAAGGGCCGCACCTACTCCAAGGGCAACCGGCAGAAGGTCGCTCTGGTCGCGGCGCTCGCGTCGGACGTCGAGCTGCTGATCCTGGACGAGCCGACGTCCGGCCTGGACCCGCTGATGGAGGAGGTGTTCCGGCAGTGCATCGAGGAGGAGCGCCAGCACGACCGCACCGTGCTGCTGTCGAGCCACATCCTGTCCGAGGTCGAGGCTCTGTGTGACCGGATCAGCATCATCCGCCGCGGCAAGGTGGTCGAGACCGGCACGCTGTCCGATCTGCGGCACTTGACCCGTACGTCGATCCAGGCCGAGCTGGCCGGAGCGGTGAACGGTCTGGCCCAGCTGCCCGGCGTACATGACCTCGATGTCGAGGGCAACCGGGTCCGCTGCGAGGTCGACACCGCGCAGCTGGACGCGGTGATGCGGCAGCTGTCCGCGAGCGGGATCAAGAGCCTGGTCGCGCAGCCGCCGACGCTGGAGGAGCTCTTCCTGCGCCACTACGAGGACGACGTCGCCGCTGAGCCCGAGGCGGCCTTGCGATGAACGACTTCGTCGGCACCGGCACCCTGGTGCGGCTCGCGCTGCGCCGGGACCGGATCCTGATCCCGGTGTGGATCGTGGTGTTCGTGATCACGGCGGCCGGGTCCGCACAGGCGTCCATCGACCTCTACCCGGATGTCCAGTCCCGGATCGAGGCGGCGCGGACGTCGAACGCCTCGCCCGCCCTGGTGTCGCTGTACGGCCGGATCTTCGACGAGACCTCGCTCGGGGAGCTCTCGTTGTTCAAGCTGACCGCGTTCGGCGCCGTACTGGTGGGATTGCTCGCCGCGATGCTGGTGGTCCGGCACACCCGGACCGAGGAGGAGAACGGCCGGCTCGAGTTGCTGAGCGCCGGAGTCGTTGGTCGGTACGCCGCTCTGGCCGCTGCACTGATCGTGTCGTCGGGGACCGTCGTACTGATCGGGCTGCTGTCCGCGCTGGCGCTGATCGGCGTCGGTCTGCCGGCGTCCGGATCGTTGGCCTTCGGACTGCTGTGGGCGTCGGCCGGTCTGTCGTTCGCCGGTGTGGGAGCGCTGACCGCGCAGCTGACCGAGGGGGCCCGGACCGCCAATGGGTTCACCGGGATCGTCCTGGGCGTCTCGTACGTACTGCGGGCGATCGGTGACTCCTCGACCGACGGCAAGTCGGAGTGGGTGTCGTGGTTGTCGCCGATCGGCTGGTCGCAGCAGATCCGTGCGTACGCGGGCGACCGCTTCGTCGTCGTACTGCTGCCGCTGGTGTTCATGGCTTTGCTGGTGGCTTGCGCGATGGCGCTGATCCGGCGCCGCGATGTCGGCGCGGGCCTGGTGCGGCCGCGTCCGGGCCCGGCCACTGGTGCGCCGTCGCTGCGGTCGCCGCTGGCGCTGGCCTGGCGACTGCATCGGGGTTCCTTGTACGGCTGGGGTTTCGCGTTCCTGCTGCTCGGGCTGCTGGTCGGCAACATCGCCAGCAACGTGGACGGGTTCGTGACCAGCGACAGTGCCCGGGAGATGGTCGAGAAGCTCGGTGGCGTCAACGGCATCACCGACGCGTTCCTGGCCACCGAGATGGGGATGGTCGGTCTGCTCGCCTCGGCCTTCGGCATTCAGGCGGCGCTTCGGCTCCGGTCGGAGGAGACCGCGCTCCGGGCCGAGCCGTTGCTCGCGACTGGTGTCTCGCGGGCCCAGTGGGTCGGGAGTCACGTGCTGATGGCGCTGTTCGGTACCGCTGTGCTGATCTTGGTCGCAGGACTCGGGTCGGGCATCTCCAGTGGTGCTTCGCTGGGCAACATGGGCCGTCAGGTGCCCCGCATGCTCGCTGCGGCAGCTGTGCAGCTGCCAGCGATCTGGCTGGTCACCGGACTGGTCGTCGTACTGTTCGGGTTCGCTCCGAAGCTGGTCACCGGTGCATGGGTCCTGTTCGGCGTCTTCCTCCTGATCGGGCAGTTCGGCAGCATCTTCGACCTGCCGCAGTCGGTGATGAACCTCAGCCCGTACGGGCACACTCCGCGGCTGCCGGGCGGCGACTTCTCCGTCGCTCCGGTCATCTGGCTGACCGCGATCGCAGCAGGTCTGACCGGGGCAGGGTTCGCCAGCTTCCGCCGCCGGGACGTGGGCTGACCGTCCCAATGACTGCGCTGGTCTGAGGGGTCCAGCGCCGCCGACCCGCCCGGTGCCTCACCGGGCGGGCCGGTCTGTCAAGCGGCAACGTCAGATCTGCAGCTAGTTGCAGCGTTTTCCCCGTCCCGGACATCTCCCTGTTAGGCTCCGCCCGCTCGGGGTGGGCATTCTGGGGAGGAATGGGTCGATGAGTGTGCTCGCACGGAGGTTGCGCACGCCCGAACGGGTGGTCCGCGGCCTCTGCGTCGTTCTGCTCGCGATCCTGCTTCCACTCGTTCCGGCTGGTGCGGCTGCACCGCTCGAGGCAGCGCCACTGGCCGGCGAAGCTCCTGCTTTCGGGCTCAGCGGCATCACGCCGGCGGTGGTGGCTGCAGGGACGACCGCAACGCTGACGGTGCACGGTGAATTGCTCGAGTCGACGGACGTCGTGCGGTTCACCGCAAGAGGTCGGCCGCCAATGGCCGGGGTGGTGACGTCGGTGTCGGCCGATCACGCCGCGGCGACGGTGGCCGTCGATCTGACGAAGGCGACACCGGGGGCGTGGGATCTGATGGTCGCGGCGACGTCTGGGGAGGCTCTGTTCATCCCGAGGGCGTTGATGGTGAGCCCCTGATCACTGACCTCGTCGCGTCTGCTGTCTACGATCGCGGGGTGCGTTGGACTGAGGGACTGATCGGGTTCTGGACGGAGCGGCACCTGTGCGTGCTGAGTACCGTCCGTGCGGACGGCACGGTGCATGCGACACCGGTGGGCGCGACGCTGGACCCGGAGACGGGGATAGCCCGGGTGATCTGCTCCGGTACGTCGCACAAGGCCCGGACGATCCGGAAGGCGGGACCCGAGGGCGCTGCGGTCGCGGTGACCCAGGTGGATGGACGCCACTGGTCCACGCTCGAGGGCCGGGCGGTCGTGAGCGACGATCCGGAGCGGGTGGAGGACGCCGTACGTCGCTATGCGAAGCGGTACCGGGAGCCGCGGGTCAACCCACGCCGGGTGGTCATCGAGATCACCGTGACGAAGGTGCTGGGCAATGCCGGCTGACGTCACCGTCGTAGGTGTCGGCGCTGACGGTTGGGAGGGACTGTCCCCGGCGGCTCAAGCTGCTGTGCTGGCGGCCGAGGTGCTGATGGGGAGCGCCCGGCAACTCGCTCTCGTGCCATCTGTCGAGGCGGAGCGGGTCAAGTGGCCGTCGCCGTTGTCCGAGGCGTTGCCCGGACTGCTCTCGCAGTACTCGGGCCGGGCGGTGTGCGTGCTGGCTAGCGGTGACCCGACGTTCCACGGCATCGGTACGACGCTGACGCGGCTGCTCGGGGCGGACGCCGTACGGGTGATTCCGCATCCGTCGAGTGTGTCGCTGGCGAGTGCACGGCTCGGGTGGCCGCAGGACGAGGTGCAGGTGGTCAGTCTGGTCGGGCACCCGACTGAACGCGTGCACCCGCACGTCCAGCCGGGGCGTCGGCTGCTGGTGCTGAGCTGGGGTGCTCACACGCCGGCCGAGGTCGCCGCACTGCTTGTCGAACGCGGCTACGGCGCGAGCGAGCTGACTGTGCTCGAGCAGCTCGGCGGTCCGTCGGAGCGGGTGCGCACTGCGATCGCGTCTGAGTGGTCGTACGACGTTGACGCTCTCAACGTGATCGGTGTGTTGTGCCAGGCCGGTGTAGACGCGGCGCTGCTGCCTACTGTGCCCGGGCTGCCCGATGAGGCCTATGAGAGCGACGGGCAGTTGACGAAGCGCGAGGTGCGGGCGGTCACGTTGTCGCGGCTCGCACCGGTGCCAGGTCAGCTGCTGTGGGACGTGGGCGGCGGCGCGGGCAGCATCGCGATCGAGTGGTCGCGCCACCACCCGGCCTGCCGGGCGATCGCAATCGAACGTGATCCCGAGCGAGCCAAGCGCCTCGACCGCAACGGCGCGAACCTCGGCGCTCTCGTCACCACAGTCGTCGGCGCCGCGCCTGCCGCCCTGGATGGACTGGAGACCCCGGACGCGATCTTCATCGGCGGGGGAGCGACAGCCCCGGGCCTGATCGACACCTGCTGGAACGCACTCCGCCCGGGCGGCCGCTTAGTGCTGAACGGCGTCACGCTGGAGACCGAGACTCTCATCGCCCAGTGGTACGCCGACCTCGGCGGCGACCTGATCCGCCTCGACATCCAACGAGCCTCCCCCATCGGCGCTATGACCGCCTGGCGCCCAGCCCTGCCCGTCACCATCTGGAGCGTGACGAAGTGACCGGTTCGGAGCGTGGCCAGGTGCCGTCCGCGACGAGCCGGCCCGAGGCGCCGGCGACGATCAGGAGCGTGATCAGGTGACTGTGCACTTCATCGGGGCAGGGCCGGGCGCAGCCGATCTGATCACGGTGCGTGGGCGTGATCAGATCGCCTCGTCGCCGGTCTGCCTGTACGCCGGTGCGCTCGTCCCGGTCGAGCTCCTCGACCACTGCCCGCCCGGCGCGCGCACGGTCGACACGGCCTCGCTCAACCTCGACGAGATCATCGCCGAACTCAGCGCCGCCCACGCCAACGGACTCGACGTAGCCCGCCTGCACTCCGGCGACCCGTCCGTCTTCAGCGCGATGGCCGAGCAAATGCGCCGCCTGGACACCCTCGACATCCCGTACGACGTGACCCCCGGAGTACCCGCCTACGCGGCCGCCGCCGCGACCCTCGCCCGCGAGCTGACCGTGCCGGAAGTCGGCCAGACCGTGATCCTCACCCGCATCGCCGGCCGAGCGTCGGCGATGCCGTCCGGAGAGGACCTGGCCACCCTCGGCGCAAGCCGCTCCACACTCGTGCTGCACCTAGCCGTCCAGCAGATCGACCGCGTGGTCGACGAACTCGAACCCAACTACGGCGCCGACTGCCCGGTCGCCGTGGTGGCCCGAGCCTCCCGCGACGACGAGCTCGTCCTGCGCGGCACGCTCGCCGACATCGCGGACCAGGTGCGCGCCGCGGACATCCGTCGTACTGCGGTCATCATCGTCGGCAAGGTGCTGTCGGCGACGGCGTTCCGCGACAGCCACCTGTACTCGGCAACACGCGCCCGATGAAGGTCCTGCTGCTCGGCGGAACCGGCGAGGCGCGTGAACTCGCGCAGACCCTGGCGTCCTCTGGAGTCCACGTCGTCTCTTCCCTGGCCGGCCGGACCGCCGATGCCCGGTTGCCTGTAGGTGCGGTCCGGCAAGGCGGCTTCGGCGGCGCGGCGGGCCTGGCGAGGTGGCTCCACGACAATCCGGTCGACGCCGTCGTCGACGCCACCCACCCTTTCGCCGCCACAATGACCGAGCACGCCGTCGCCGCTGCCCGAGAGGTCGGCGTACCGCTGCTGGTTCTTCGCCGCCCGGGCTGGCCGCCCGGTGGGCGTTGGCACTGGGCCGACACGGGCGGGGCCGCAGCCGAGCTCTTGCCGACGCTGGGTTCTCGCGCGTTCCTCACCATCGGGCGTCAGGGATTGCACGCGTTTGAGCACAGCGGCGTCTGGATGCTCGCCCGTTGTGTCGACCCGCCCGAGCCACGACCCACCTGGTGCACGCTGATCCTCGCCCGCGGTCCGTACGACGTCGACGGCGAGCTGACCGTGATGCGCGACCACCGCATCGACGTTCTGGTCACCAAGGACAGTGGTGGACCGCAGACGGCGGCGAAGCTGACCGCGGCCGCCCTGCTCGGCATCCCGGTCGTCGTCATGCGTCGGCCATCACTCCCCGTCGGCGTCGATGTGGTCGAGTCGGTGGACCGGGTCGTCGAATGGGTCGAGGCACGTCGGTAGATTGACGCCATGGGGATTCAGATCGCGCCGAGCATCCTGTCCGCCGACTTCGCCCGGCTGGCCGACGAGGCGACCGCGGTGTCGAGCGCCGACTGGCTGCACGTCGACGTGATGGACAACCACTTCGTGCCGAACCTCACGCTCGGCATGCCGGTCGTCGAGTCCCTGGCCAAGGCGACCAATACGCCGCTCGACTGCCACCTGATGATCGAGGACCCGGACCGGTGGGCTCCCGGGTACGTCGAGGCGGGCGCAGCCAGCGTCACCTTCCACATCGAGGCCTGCCGCGCACCGATCCGGACCGCCCGCGAGATCCGCGCCAAGGGTGCGCGGGCCGCGATGGCGCTCCGGCCGGCCACGCCGATCGAGCCGTACGAGGACCTGCTGGCCGAGCTCGACATGATCCTGATCATGACGGTCGAGCCGGGCTTCGGCGGGCAGAAGTTCCTCGATGTGTGCGTCCCGAAGATCCGCCGGACCCGTCAGTTGCTCGACAAGCACGGCCTCGACCTGTGGATCGAGATCGATGGTGGCGTCTCGGCCGACACGATCGAGCGCTGCGCCGAGGCCGGCGCGGACGTCTTCGTCGCCGGCACCGCTGTGTACGCCGCCGGTGACCCGAACGCGATGGTCGAGCAGCTACGCGGTCTCGCCGAGCAGGCCACCGGCCGGTAGAGCCGGCTCGGGCTGGTGCTGCGACGGAATGCGTAGCAACAGCACGAGTGAGACCGCCGCACAGCCGGCGGCGAGCAGCCACACGTAGCGAACCCCGAAACTCTCGACGACCGCGCCTGACAGCGCCGCCCCGATCGCCGCACCGCCCATGGCCGCGCTGCCCATCCAGCCGAACACCTCGGTCCGCACGGTGTCTGGCGTGAGCGCGCCCAGACGTTCGTACAGCGCACCGATCGCCGGCGCGAGCGTCAGCCCGGACAACGTCAGCGCCACCCCGAGCGACAGCGGTGACCAGGTCGCGAACACGCACAGCAGCATCCCCGCCGCGACCAGAGCGGCCCGGCGCCACAGGTACGACGTACGCCGGCCTGGCAACGCACCCGCCACCGCGCCACCCACGAGGCTGCCGAAAGCCCAGACGGCCTCCATGACGCCCGCGATCAATCGCTCGCCGTGCTCGTCCGCGAACGCGACGATCCCGAGTGAGATGCCGTTGAACGCCATCACCCACAGACCGAACGCGAGGATCAGCGGCAACCGGTGTCGATGCCACAGCAGTTGACGCGCGGTCAACGGCGGAGGGCCCTCGGCGTCGCGGGCGAGCGGCTCCGGTTGTCGAAGCGCGTACCACCAGATGAAGACCGCCGACATCAGCGCCGCGAGCAGCACTCCGAGCCGCGGGCTGGCGACGCTCACCGCCGTTGCCCCGAGCATCGGACCCACCATGAACAGCAACTCCTGCGCGGTCGCGTCCACCGAGTACGCCGTCCGCAGCGCCGGTCCCTCGACGACGCGCGGCCAGCTGGCCCGCAGCGTCTGCATGACCGGTGGCACGAGCGCACCGGCGAGCAGAGTCAGCAGCGGCATCAGCCGATACAGCCCCGACGGCAGGGCGGCGAGCAGCGCGAGCGCCACGCTCCAGGCCATGCCGGTGACGAGCAGCACCCCGCGCGGCCCGCGGCGATCGGCCGTCCGGGACCAGAGTGGACCGGCGATTGCCATGCCAACCGAGTACGCGCCGGCCACGAGTCCGGCCCACCGGAACGAGCCGCCCGCGTCCTTCGCGAGGAACGCGACCGGAACCAGCGTGGCGAGCATCGGCAACCGCGCCAGCAGCGACGACGCCAGCAGCGTGATCACGCCGTGCGTGCGCCACAGCTCGCGGTACCCGGACAACTCCATGACGGCATTCTTGCTCCCCCCACCGACAACTTCCGACGGTGAACGGATCGTCACACCTACGATTGCTCCATGACCGAGCACAAGCCGGTGGAGAGCTGGCTGACGGACATGGACGGCGTGCTGGTGCACGAGGAGCGCGCGATCCCTGGAGCCGGTGAGTTCATCGCGTCGTTGCAGGCGTCCGGGAAGAAGTTCCTGGTCCTGACGAACAACTCGATCTTCACGCCCCGCGACCTGCACGCCCGCCTGCTTGCCGGTGGCATCGACGTCCCCGAGACCGCGATCTGGACCAGCGCGCTGGCCACCGCCCAGTTCCTCGACGACCAGCGCCCGGGCGGGACGGCGTACGTGATCGGCGAGGCTGGCCTGACCACGGCGCTGCACGAGGTCGGGTACGTGCTGACCGAGCGCGCGCCGGACTACGTCGTACTGGGTGAGACGCGCACCTACTCCTTCGAGGCGATCACCAAGGCGATCCGGCTGATCTCCGACGGTGCCCGGTTCATCGCGACCAACCCCGATCCGACCGGACCGTCCACCGAGGGGCCGCTGCCCGCGACCGGGTCGGTGGCCGCGCTGATCACCCGCGCCACCGGCATCGCGCCGTACTTCGTCGGCAAGCCGAACCCGCTGATGATGCGCAGCGCACTGAACCGGATCGAGGCGCACTCCGAAACCACCGTGATGATCGGCGACCGGATGGACACCGACATCATCAGCGGCCTCGAAGCGGGCCTCCGCACCGTCCTGGTCCTGTCCGGCTCCACCGGCGAACACGAAGTCGAGCGCTTCCCCTACCGCCCAACCCGAATCGCCGAATCCATCGCCGACGTCGTCCCCCTGGTCGCCGCGCTGGACTAGCAGGTCAGTGTGCGGAAGCCGTAGCCCTTCGCTTTGAGGGATTTGAGGATGGTGGGGAGGGCGGCGATGGTTTGAGTGCGGTTGCCGCCGCCGTCGTGCATCAGGATGACCGATCCGCTGTGGACGTTCTTCAGCACGCGCTGAACGATCGCCGTCGTACCGGGCTTGGTCCAGTCACGCGAGTCGACGGTCCACACCACGAGGTCCTTGCCGAGCGCCTTGGCCCGCTGCCGGACGGTGGGGTCCATTCCGCCGTACGGCGGTCGCAGGCAGCCCGGCGTACTGCCGATCGCGGCCTGGATGGCCTGGTCGGTCGACGTGACCTGCTGCCGGAACGCGGTGGCGGACAGGTGCCGCAGGTCGGCATGCGTCCAGGTGTGGTTCTGCACGCTGTGCCCGGCGTCGTGGATGCGTTTGGACAGTTCCGGGTGCTTCGTGACGTTCTTGCCGACCTCGAAGAACGTCGCCTTCGCCTCGTACGTCGCCAGGATGTCGAGGATCTTCGGGGTGTACGCCGCATCCGGCCCGTCGTCGAACGTCAGTACGACGTACTTGGTGGGGAAGGCTGCCTTGACCGGCGCTGCGGACGGTGGCGCTGGCGGTGGCGGTGCGCTCTGTGGTTGCTGGCTCGGGTTGCGGGCGGCTGCGACGACGACGGTGCCGATCACCGCACTGACCACCATCATCATCGCCAGACCGATGAGCCGATGGCCGGTGCGCGTCAAGCGAACATCCATGCGTCCTCCCGGACGTGGGCGGGCGGGCCTCACTGAGAGGGCGTCTGAGAACTCAGACGCCCTCTACCTCACCCCTCCACGATCCGTGGGATCACGCCGAGCGCCGGGATCCACGCCGCTGCCGAGTCAGCAAACTACGCATAGCGGACGCTCCGGCGTTGCTTCCTGTCGCTAGAGCACCTGCGAGAGGAACTGCCGCAGCCGCGGTGACTGCGCTGCGGTGAAGACCTGCTCGGGTACGCCGGACTCCACCACGACCCCATGGTCCATGAATGCGACCTGGTCGGCGACCTCGCGGGCGAACCCCATCTCGTGGGTGACGACAACCATGGTCATCCCGGTCTGAGCGAGGTCCGCCATCAATGCGAGGACGCCCTTCACCAGCTCGGGGTCCAGGGCCGAGGTGGCCTCGTCGAACAGCATGACCTCGGGCTCCATCGCCAGCGCGCGGGCGATTGCGACCCGCTGCTGCTGACCGCCGGAAAGGTTGCCCGGTCGCGCGGCGGCCTTGTGGCTCAGCCCGACGAGCTCGAGTTGTCCTAGCGCTGCGGCCCGTGCCTGGTCGGGGTCCAGCTTCTTGAGCTGGCGCAGCGGGAGGGTGATGTTCTCGAGCACCGACTTGTGCGGGAACAGGTTGAAGTGCTGGAACACCATCCCGATCCGGCGCCGCAGCTCGTCCGGGTTGCCGGCCAGGATCGACTCGCCGGCCAGCCGGATGTCGCCGGCGTCAGGTTCGAGTAGGCGGTTGATCGCTCGGAGCAACGTCGACTTCCCGGAGCCGGACGGTCCGATCACACACGCCGTACGCCCGGCCGGCACTTGCAGATCTACACCGCGCAGGACCTTGTTGGTGCCGAACGCGAGCTCGACCCCGGACACCTCGAGGCTGGCGGCTGTGGTGACCTCAACGGTTTGCATGCGCCAACTCCTCCAGTACGACGTCCTCGGAGTCGGCTGGACGGCCCTCGCGCAGACGCTTGTCGAAGTAGTTCACCAAGTGGGTGAGCGGGACCGTGATGATCAGGTAGAAGATGCCGGCCAGCAGCAACGGCGACAGGTTGCCGTTGGTCGCGGCCGCGTCCTGTCCGATGCGGAACAGCTCTCGTTGGCTGGCGAGCAGACCGAGGAAGTAGACCAGGCTCGACTCCTTCACCAGGGCGATGAACTGATTCACCAGCGCGGGAAGGACTCGACGTACCCCTTGCGGGATGACGACCAGCCGCATCCCATCCGAGTAGCTGAATCCGAGTGCCCGCGCAGCTTCGAGTTGGCCCTTCTCGACGCTTTGGATGCCGGAGCGGAAGATCTCGCCGATGTACGCGGCGGCGATGAGGGAGAGCGCGAGGATGCCGAGCGGGTACGGATTCGGGCCCCACCAGTGCCGGGTGATGGGGGACAGGCCCTGGCCGATCAGCAGGATGGTCAGGATCGCCGGCAGGCCGCGGAAGATGTCGGTGTAGATCTTCGCCGGCCAACGGAGCCAACGCCTCCGGGACAGGGCGAGGACCGCCACGACCATGCCGAGCACGGTGCCCAGCACGACCGAGGCGGCCGCCAGGATCAGCGTGTTGACCAGTCCTACCTTGAGCATCTCGGGCAGGACCGCCTTCATCGACTCCCAGTCGAGGAAGGTGTCGCCGAGCGTGGACCAGACGTCCATCAGCCGGCTGCTGCGGTGGTGCTCGGCGCGACGCTGCCGCTACCTGGCTTGAAGTTCGGCGGTACGGCGCGGCCTGGGTAGTACTGCTCGACGAGCTTGGTCCAGGTGCCGTCGGCGATCACCTCGTCGAGCGCCTTGTTCACCGCGTCCCGCAGCTTGTCGTTGCTCTTGGCCACCGCGAACGCCATCGGCGCGTCACTGAGTTCCTTGGCCGCCAGGATCACTGTGCCGCCGCCCTGCTCCTTGGCCATCTTCTCGCCGATCTCGGCGGGCGACACCCAGGCGTCGGCCGTACCGGCCTTGAGCTGGCCGAGCGCGGCGTTGTAGTTGGGCACGCGGACCGGGTCCAGGCCCTTGCCAGTGGCGTAGTCGTCCTGGACGGTGCCCTGGACCACGACGACCCGCTTGCCCTGGAGCTGGTCGAACGTCGTGATGCCGGAGGTCTTGGTGGTGTTCAGACCGAGGTAGCCGAAGTCGTACCCATTGCTGAAGGCAACCGTCTTCTTGCGCGCCTCGGTCACGGTGATGGACGAGCTGCCGAGGTCGAACTGGCCGCCGTTCACCTGCGACAGCAGGGCGGAGAAGTCGGTGCCGACGAACTCCGGCTTCAGGTTGAGCTTGGCCGCGACCGCGGTGATCAGGTCGTTGTCGAACCCGGTGAACTTGCCGTCCTTCACGTACACGTTCGGCGGCGCGTCGGTCAGCGTCCCGATCCGCAACGTCCCGGACTTCATCAGCCCGAGGTCCGGTCCGCTCGCGGCCGGATCGTCATTGCTGCCGCAGGCAACCATCATGGCCGCCAGGGTGACGGCGGTGGCTATTGCGGTGATCCGGCGAAGGGCGCTGATGGCGCGCACGACTGTCTCCTCACAAACGTCAACGAATGCAGGGCAAACCACCCTGCCGTGGCAACGGAACATCGCCTGGGTGCCGGGCATTCCGCACCGACAACCAGTGAGACAGGCCGAGATGTCTACGCGGCCTGTGCTATGTCAACGCCTCATGCGCTTGCTCGTGCGTCGATGCCGACTGGTCAACCGTGGTGTTTCTCATAGTGCGCGACAGCATCGTCGGTCCGGCCGGTCCCGTAGGCGAGCAGTAATTCGGCGATCGCCGGCGACTCCGCGGCGGCCGCGTCGGCGGCCCGCTGGATCTCCTCGGCGGACGCGACCGCACGGAACAGATCCTGGATCTCCCGTACGACGGCCCGCGCGGTCGCTGGCGCATTCGTGAGCGCATTGGTGGGCGGCGCGTTCGTGGGCGCGCCTCCTGACGGCCAGGTCTGTCCGGTCGGCGCGTCCGCGGTCAGTCCAGGGGGTGTCGCAAAGGGTGGCGTCGAGCTGGCCGTCTGCCCCGCTGGGGGGCCGGGTGATCGCCGCAGCTGGGTGGTGGCCTCGGTGTAGGCGCCCGTCGAGGCGCGGATCCGGTCCAGCGAGTCGGGAATGTCGTTGGGACCGAGCTCATTGGCGATGGCCAGATCAGCGAGCTCG
Source organism: Kribbella pittospori (assembly GCF_004331465.1). Taxonomy (GTDB): domain Bacteria; phylum Actinomycetota; class Actinomycetes; order Propionibacteriales; family Kribbellaceae; genus Kribbella; species Kribbella pittospori. Next base: position 25,933 of record NZ_SJKB01000006.1, on the reverse strand, counting down.
GACACGGCGCGAAGGCGCGACACCACCGCGGGATTGCCGATCTTCACCCGCTGCGCGCTCATCAGCTGTGACAGCATCGGCGCCGACAGCCCGATCACCTGCGCGAGCGCGCTCTGGGTCAGGCCGAGTGGCCCGGCGACTCGGCGGACCACTTCACCGAGCGTCTCGCCGTACAGCTCGATCTGCTGCTGGAGGTTGTGGGCTGTCTGGTCCATCAGTGTGATCCCCTTACCCGGCCGTCGTCCGTGGCCGACTGCAAACATCTTCGCAGTTGCGAAGGCAAATTGCCAACCCATCCGTTTGCAGTTGTGGACAACCGAGCGCGGAACGAATCACATTGACATTTGCGATCGCAAACTGCCAGGGTTTGCGGCAGCGAATCTCACTGGAGGAAACGATGACGGCTCTGCAGGGACCCCGCCGCCCCGCGGTGTGGGCGCTCCTCGCCATCACCCTGACCGCAGTCCTGGCCGGACTGACCACCGGGACGGCCTCGGCCGACCCCGAGCCGGGTGACACCGGCAAGCTCGTGATGGTGCTGGACTCGTCCGGGTCGATGAAGGAGCCGGCCGGTGATGGCAAGACGAAGATCGTGGCGGCCCGCACGGCGCTGACCCAGGTCGTGAGCAAGCTCCCCGAGAACGCGCAGGTCGGCCTGCGGGTCTACGGAGCGACCGTGTTCAAGCGCACCCAGCCAGGCGCCTGCACCGACACCCAGCTGACCGTCCCGATCGGGACCGGCAACCGGCCGCAGTTGCAAGCAGCGATCGCGAAGTACAAGCCGTACGGCGAGACGCCGATCGCGTACGCGCTGCAGCAAGCCGCGAAGGATCTCGGTCCGACCGGCCAGCGCACGATCGTGCTGGTGTCCGACGGTGAGGCCACCTGCGCGCCGGAGCCATGTGAGGTGGCGCGCTCGATCGCGAAGCAGGGCATCGATCTGAAGATCGACGTGGTCGGGTTCCGCGTCGGCGGCAAGGCGCGTACTCAACTGCAGTGCGTGGCTCGTGAGGGCCGCGGTGACTACTACGACGCCGACTCGACCATCGATCTCGAGACCGGTCTGGATCGCCTGTCCACCCGAGCGTTCCGCCCGTTCCGCATCTCAGGCACACCCGTCCATGGTGCGCCGCAGCAGGAGGGCGCCCCGGTCCTTGCCCCGGGCCACTACTCGGACACCTTCGGGGTGGACGACACCGCGAAGCACTACCTGATCAGGCGGACCATCACCGGCTCGACGCTTCGTGCCGGCGTCAGCTTCCGACGGCCCTCCGGCGGCAGCTTCGTCATCCAGACCGAGGTGCGGCTCAACACACCCAGCGGTGAGCAGTGCGGCTGCAGCTACCCCAGAGGGTTCGACGGCGACCAGGGCCTCGCGACGGGGACGGCCGCAAGCTGGTCGAAGTACGAGAAGCAGAACGAGGAGTGTTCGGCGTCCGACCAGATGGTGCTCACCGTGAACCCAGGCAAGGACCTCCGGGAGCTCAAGGGTGTGCCGTACGAGCTCCGGATCGACGAGGAGCCGCCGGTCGACTCGATCACCAGCCTGCCGGCGCCGGCTACCGACCCGGTCTGGGCTCCGATGCCCGGGTCGACCCCGCGCGAGATCGTTCCCGGTTCCAGCTTCCCGGATGCTTCGCTGCTCGAGCCGGGCAGCTACAAGACGACCCTGATGCCGGGGGAGTTGCAGCTCTACAAGGTGAAGGCTGACTGGGGACAGCGGATTCAGGCGCAGATCACGGTGCCGGAGATGGCCGGAGCCCAGGCCGAGGCGCTCGACGGGATCCGCTACCTAGACACCGCGCTCATCTCGCCCATCGGCGAGGACGTCTACGCAGTCTTCGCCAAGAACGTGCCGGGCGGCGCCTACACCCGCGGTGTCCTCACCAAGCGAGGCCTGGTCAAGGCCGTAACAACCAAAGAGATCCGCTACCTCAACCGCAACGGCGCCAACAACCAGGACACCGGCACCTCAACGCCCGGTGAGTACTACATCGCCGTATCGCTGAGCCGCAAAGACAACGACAAAGCCTTCACCATCCCGCTCACCCTCACAGTCGGAGTGGTCGGTACGGCGGGTACCGGTAAGCCGGAGTACGTCGATGGCGCCACCCCGGTCTCAGGCGAGTCCGTAACACCGTCCCCGACCAACACCCCATCCCAGCCAGCCGACTCCGGCAACAAGAACGAGGCAGGCGGTCCAGTCCAGGCCAGCGACGACTCCGACAACGGCACCCCAACCGCCCTGATCGCAGGCCTAGCCGGAGGCGGTCTCCTCCTCCTACTCATCGGCACCCTCACCGTCCTACGCCTACGCAGGAAACCAGCCACTCCGCACCCAGTCCCCCAACCCTGGCCCCACCACGCCCACCAGGACCCGCAGTACCCAACCCAGCCCTCACCACCCCACCCCAACCAAGCCGGCCAAAACCCACCCCACTAACCCAACGCAGAGCCCGGGCCACCACCGGCCCGGGCTCCGGCAAGCCAACGGCCCACCACGTAGGCCGCGCGCCGTACGACCTGCCGGCCGGCACCCGCACCTCCAAGACACCCTTGTCTCCACCTCGGAGCGTTCGGGGCCCCAGGTAGGCAGGAGCCGGTGGCTGACCGGCGTACCAGTAGACAGATGCACAGCCCGGGCCACGGCTCGTTACCCGGGTTCCAGCAACCAGGCGGGCAGGCAAGGCTCTTGTGGCTAGTGCAAGAGGAGCCAGGCGGCGCTGGCTAGGAGGGCTACGGCGCCTGCGAAGCTGCCTGCTGCTACCCAGACCAGCGCTCTGCTCCTGCGTGACGCCTTCGACCTCTCCGCGGTGGGCAGCGGGTCGGCGGTTGCCACGCGGGTCGGTTGAGTTGCGTGGGGCGGCTGGGTGTCGGGGTGTGATGCAGCGGAGGGCTGACGTGCAGCGGCGGGTGGCGGGGCGATGGGTGCTGCGGCGGTGGGTGGTGGGGCCGTGGGTGCCGCGGCGGCGATCGTCACAGGTGCCGGTTGAGTTGCCTGTGCGGCCTGGGGCGCGCGGGTCAACTGAGGAGCCGGCTGGGGTGGAGGAGCCGGCTGGGGTGGAGGAGCTGGCTGAGGTGAAGAAGCTGGCTGGGGTGGAGGAGCTGGCTGAGGCAGACGTGCCTGGGTCGGCTGGGGGCCGGGGGGCCGTGGTGTGGTCTGCGGGGCTGGGTCGGTGGGGGTCCAGGGGGGCGGGAGGGGTGGGAGTTGGTCGAAGACTTCGGGGGAGTCGGGGTGATTGGCCCAGGGAGTCTCGCCGGTGGGTGGGAGGAGGCCGGACTCGGCGAGGAGGCGGGCGGCGGCGTGGGCGGACTCGGGGCGTTCGGACGGACTGGTCGCCATGCAGCGCCGGATGAACTCGGCGAGTGGTGCGGCGGCAGTTGCTAGCGGCGAGGCGCTGCCTGCGGGTGGCGTGGCGTCTGGGCATGGTCCGGTGCCTGCAGTTGATCCCCGGGCGGGGTGTGGTCCGGCGTTGGCGGGGAGTGGGAGGAGGGTGGGGGGGGGGCGGTGGCCGGTTAGGAGTTCTTGGGCTACGGCTCCGAGGGTGTAGAGGTCTTGGCGGGGGTCGGGGTCGGCGCCGGCTAGCTGTTCGGGGGCTAGGTAGCCGAGGGTGCCGAGGATGGTGGTGGTGCGGGTCATGCGTGGTTCGTTGATCAGGCCGGCTACGCCGAAGTCGGACAGGCGTAGGTGGGGGCGGCCTTTGCCTGTGACGTCGAGTAGGAGGTTGGCTGGCTTCAGGTCGCGGTGGACTATGCCTGCTGCGTGTACGGCGGACAGGCCGTGGAGGAGTTGGTCGAGCAGGACGGCGACGTACGACGGTGGGAGCGGGCCGTGGTCGCCGAGCAGGGTGGCGACGGAGCCCCCGCGGACCAGGTCCATGGCGAACACGACCTTGTCGTCGTCGGCCGCCCATCCGTGCGGCGCGACCACGTGGGGGTGCTGGATCCGCACGGACTGTTCCCGAACGAAGCGCAGGAGAGTGGCTGCGTCGTGCTGTCCGAGGACCTTGGCTGCGACGTACGCCGACCGCCGGAGATCCCACGCTCGCCAGACGGACCCCATCCCACCGGTCCCGATCAGGTCGATCAGCCGATACCGCCCAGCAAACGCCTCCACCGGCAAGAAGGTACAGGGTCCGAGCGACCGCACCGCCGGACCCGAACGCCTCGAATCCGTCCAGCAAACGCCTCCACCGGCGTGAAGGTGCAGGTTCCGGGGGACCACCTCGCTGGATCCGGATGCACCGGATCCGCCGAGCGAGCGCCTGCACCGGCGTGAAGGTGCAGGGTCGGAGGGATCGCCTCGCTGGATCCGGATGCACCGAGTCCGGCGTGCAAGCGTCTCCACCGGTGTGAAGGCAGAGGGGTCCGAGGGATCGTCCCGCCTGACTGGAACGCACCGAACGCGCTCACGGGGTGGGTGGGAATGACCGGGATGTGACCTGGGTCGTGGTGGGGGTTGGTGGGGAGGGCATACTTGAAGTACGAGTGAACCCACTCGCGTGCTCCGGGGTCGGTGTAATTCCGAGCCGGCGGTGACAGTCCGCGACCCGGCCGCTGCGGTTTGGCGGTCGGTTGACCTGGTGGAATTCCGGGACCGACGGTGAAAGTCCGGATGGGAGGTGCACGCGATCGGCGGGAGAGCTCCGGCGTTCGGTCGGCGTGGCATGTGGGTGATGAGCCTGCGTGATCGCGTGGCCTCGATCCTCTGAGGACCGGCTGGACGGCGGGGGTTGCCGCGCCGGTTGTCATGGCCCCGGAGTGCGTCCGTGACGACGAGGGACCGTGAGTGAACAACGCTTCGCCGATCGATGTCGCCTGGATGCGGCGTGCGATCGAGTTGGCCGCACGCGGCATCGGCACCACCCATCCCAACCCGGTGGTCGGCTGTGTCATCACCGGCCCGGACGGTCATCCGGTCGGTGAGGGCTTCCATGCCGTTGCCGGTGGCCCGCACGCCGAAGTCGAGGCCCTCCGGATGGCCGGAGCGGCAGCACGCGGCGGTACCGCGTACGTGACGCTGGAGCCCTGCAACCACACCGGCCGGACCGGGCCGTGTGCGGACGCGCTGATCGCGGCCGGGATCACCCGCGTCGTGTACGCCGTCCCGGACCCGAACAGGCAGGCTTCCGGAGGCGCCGAGAAGCTCCGGAGCAAGAACATCACCGTCCAGCAAGGCGTACTGCAGGACGAGGCAGAGGCGGTCAACCAAGTCTGGCTGCACAGCGTCCGGACTGGTCGTCCGTTCGTCACCTGGAAGTTCGCCACCACCCTGGACGGGCGGTCGGCCGCACCGGACGGGACCAGCCGCTGGATCACCGGCCCGCTGGCCCGGGCCGACGTACACCGCAAGCGGGCGGAGTGCGACGCGATTGCCGTCGGCACCCAGACCGTGCTGGACGACGACCCGGAGCTGACCGTTCGCGACGAGAACGACGTACCGGCCGCGCGGCAGCCGCTGCGCGTCGTCGTCGGCGACCGCGAGATCCCCACGACCGCGCGAGTTCGCAACGACCGCGCTGAGACCCTGCTGCTGCCCACCCACGACCCGGCCGAGGTACTCCGGCAGCTCGACGACCGGCAGATCCGGCACCTCTGGCTCGAGGGCGGGCCGACGCTGGCCGCCGCCTTCCTGCGCGCGCAACTCGTCGACCAGCTCGTCGCGTACGTCGCCCCGGCCGTGCTCGGCTCGGGGTACGCCGCGATCGGCGACCTCGGCGCGGAATCGATCCACCACCTGCGGCGGTTCAAGCTAGCGGACGTCACTCGCCTCGGCGACGACGTCCGGCTGATCCTGACGCCGCTCGAACCGCAAAGGACGCACTGAATGTTCACCGGAATCGTCGAGGAACTCGGCACCGTCGAGGGGCTCGACCTGCTCGAAGGTGACGCCGCCCGGCTCACCATCCGCGGCCCCAAGGTGACCGAGGACGCCGGCCACGGCGACTCGATCGCGGTCAACGGCTGCTGTCTGACCGTCGTCGCGACCGGCGAGGGCACCTTCACCGCCGACGTGATGCGCGAGACCCTGCAGCGGACCAGCCTCGGCCAGGCCGCCAAGGGTTCGCAGGTCAACCTGGAGCGGGCTGTGTCCGCGCACGACCGGCTCGGCGGTCACATCGTCCAGGGCCACGTCGACGGGGTCGGCACGATCGCGAGCCGTACGCCGGCCGAACACTGGGAGGAAGTCCGGGTCGCGGCCGCGCCGGAGATCCTCAAGTACGTCGCCGAGAAGGGCTCGATCGCCGTCGACGGCGTCTCGCTGACGGTCACCGGTGTGGACGACACGACCGGCACGTTCGGGATCAGCCTGATCCCGACCACGCTCGAGCTGACCGTGCTGGGCCGGAACAAGGTCGGCGACACGGTCAACCTCGAAGTCGACGTGATCGCGAAGTACGTGGAACGACTACTTGCTGGAGGCACCAAGTGAACCCGCTCGACTGGCTGCTACATGAGCAGGTGACGATCGCCGGCTCGCCAGTACTGATCCGGGAGATCGTCGGCAACGGCTTCGGCCTGGCCAGCGCTCTGTTCGGCATGCGCCGGATGGTCTCTGCCTGGCCGGTCGGCATCGTTGGCAACGTGTTGCTGTTCACGGTCTTCGTCGGCGGGGTGTTCGACACGCCGCAGGACAAGGACCTGTGGGGACAGGCCGGCCGCCAGGTGTTCTTCGCCTTGGTCAGCCTGTACGGCTGGTACCGCTGGTACCAGACTCGACACCAAGGCGCCGCGACGGGAGTCCAGCCGCGCTGGGCCACCGCCCGGGAGCGGATCGAGCTGCTCGGCATCGGCGTCATCCTGTACACGATCGCGTACTTCGTCCTGAGCGAGCTCGGCTCGTGGGGACCGCAGTGGGACGCGTGGATCCTGACCGGTTCGATCCTGGCGACGTACGGCATGGCGCGTGGATTCGTCGAGTTCTGGCTGATCTGGATCGCCGTCGACGTGGTCGGCGTACCGCTCCTGGTGCAGTCGAAGTTCTACCCGTCGGCCACCATGTACGTCGTCTACGGGCTGTTCTGCATCGTCGGATTCGCGTCCTGGTGGAAGATCCAGAACAAGGAGCGCGCTGTGACTCCGGAACCTGTGGTGGTGGGCTGAGATGGGCACCGTACTGAAACTCGACACGATCGAGCATGCGATCGAGGAGATCCGCGCCGGCCGACCGGTGATCGTCGTCGACGACGAGGACCGTGAGAACGAAGGCGATCTGATCTTCGCGGCGTCCAAGGCGACGCCGGAGTTGCTGGCGTTCCTGATCCGGTACAGCTCCGGAGTGGTGTGCGTGCCGATGGAGGGCGAGGAGCTCGACCGGCTCGGCATCCCGCTGATGACGCCGCACAACCGGGAGCGGATGCGTACGGCGTACACGATCTCGGTCGATGCCCGCGACGGCATCAGCACCGGGATCTCGGCGGCGGACCGGGCCCGGACGATCCGGGTGCTGACCGACTCCGCCTCCGAGCCGTACGACCTGGTCCAGCCGGGCCACGTGTTCCCGCTGCGTGGCCGCGATGGCGGCGTACTGGTCCGGCCGGGTCACACCGAGGCCTCGATCGACCTGGCGCGGCTGGCCGGGCTGACCCCGGCGGCGGTGATCTCGGAGCTGGTGAACGACGACGGCACGATGAAGCGCGGCCCGCAGCTGCGCACGTTCGCCGACGAGCACGGGCTGGTGCTGGTGTCGATCGACGATCTGATCCGCTACCGGCGGCTGAACGAGACTCAGATCCAGCGGGTGGCGACCACCACGCTGCCGACCAGGTACGGCGATTTTGTTGCCCACGGCTACCGGAACACGGTGGATGGGTCGGAGCAGCTGGCATTGGTACGCGGTGAGATCGGCGACGGGCCGACCTTGGTGCGGCTGCATTCGGAGTGTCTGACGGGCGATGTGTTCGGCTCGCTGCGTTGCGACTGTGGTCCGCAGTTGGACGAGGCGATGCGGCAGGTCGCGGCTGAGGGTGGCGTCGTGGTGTACCAGCGCGGTCACGAGGGGCGTGGGATCGGGCTGCTGCACAAGCTGCAGGCGTACGAGTTGCAGGACGCGGGCCGCGACACGGTCGACGCGAACCTGGACCTCGGGCTGCCCGCGGACGCTCGCGACTACGGCACCGGCGCGCAGATCCTGGCGGATCTGGGCGTCAAGGAGGTCCGGTTGCTGACCAACAACCCGGACAAGCTCGCGGGCGTGCAGGGCTACGGCATCGATGTGGTCGAGCGTCGCGGCATCTCGATCGACCCGACCGAGCACAACCTGCGGTACCTGCGCACCAAACGCGACCGGATGGGTCACCACCTGCCCGGCGGACTGCTGACCGAAGAGAACGGAGCCGGCTGATGTCGGGCAGTGGAGCACCCTCGATCGAGATCCCCCGGGTGGAAGGCGCCCGGGTGGCGATCGTCGCCGCCCAATGGCACCCGAAGGTCACCGACGCCTTGGTCGCCGGCGCGATCCGCGCACTCGACGATGCCGGAGTGACCGACTACACCGTCGTCCGCGTCCCCGGCTCCTTCGAACTGCCCGTCGCATCGTTGCACGCAGCAAAGAACGGGTACGACGCTGTGGTCGCTCTGGGCGTGGTGATCCGGGGCGATACGCCGCACTTCGAGTACGTCTGCCAGGCGGCGACCGAGGGGTTGATGCAGGTCGGCGTAGCCACGGGAATCCCGGTCGGCTTCGGCGTACTCACCTGTGACAACGACCCACAGGCCTTGGACCGCGCCGGTCTCCCCGACAGCCGAGAAGACAAAGGCTACGAAGCGACGCAGGCTGCGCTGTCTACGTTGCTTGCGGTGCGGGGGTTGTAGTACAGCTCGACAGGAGGTGTCAGCTGGTCCTAGTGCACCCTGAGCGCACGCGCGGTCCTGCGTACGGCGTCTCACGCGTGCACTACCTGTCGCGCTGCACACAACCGCGGGTCGGGTAGCGTCGTGGCGTGGCGGGTGATGGCTATGTCGATCCCGACGAGGATCCGGCCGTGACCGCGGCCAGGGAGGTCGAGGAGGAGACCGGCTGGCGGCCGAGGAACGTGAAGCCGTTGCTGTCCTTGCAGCCCTCGGTCGGCACGACGGATGCCGAGAATCTGCTGTTCGTCTCGTACGGCGCCGACCACATCGGTGCACCAGAGGACATCAACGAGGCCGAGCGCATCGAGTGGATCCCGCTCAACGCGATCCGCGAACACATCGACGCAGGTCGGATCATCGGCGCGGCGTCCCTCGCAGGTCTCCTTCACGTACTCGCGTTCCCCACCAGCTGACTTGATCGGCGGGCTGCCGCCGCGTGCTCCGCGCTACCGTGCGGGGTTGACTACCGGGGTCGGCGCTCGCCGGTGAGCAGCTGGAGCGGCGCCGACCGGTGGTTGGTCGAACATCCGTAGTCATAAGGGACCCGCTCGGGCCACGGGCAGTCGTTGGACTCGAGGGCGCTGGCCCGGGAAGTCAGTCGCGCGGCAGCGCGACCCCGCGGGCGGCAGCCCGCACGGACGGCCTGGTGGGCGGGAGCGCGCGGAGCTGACGCGACGGAGGAGCGGCTGCGTAGCACGCGTGGGAAGAAATCCCTTCACCTACAGGATTCTCGTGTGTTTCATCTTCCAGTTCGGCGCCCAGGTCTTGCCGCCGTCGGTTGAGAAGGACTGCTCCCAGGCGGCCTTGTCGACCCCCGGAGTCCAGATGAAGCGGACGTCGATCGACTGCCCCTCCCACACGTCCGGACCCTCGAAGATGCCAGTGCCGTCAGGCCCGAAGGCCCCGATCACCGGAGTCTCGAGTTGGCCGCGCAGGCTGTTGATCCAGTGGATCGCCCACGTCCTCGCCGCCGGGTTGTAGATCCGCAACGTCGCGCCGCGGAAGCCCTCGGTCGGGAACCAACCCTCGTCGAAGCTCACCGCACCATCGAAGTACGTCGTGACCTCCATCTCCGACCGCATCTCGTACCACGAGGCCGGCTCCCCCAGCGCCGGCTTGCGGCGCTCGTTGTGCATGTCCCACCGACCGACCAGGAAGTCGAAGTCGCCAGTCAGTTTGGGTACGTCGAGGGCCGGCGGGGGAGTGTCGCGCCGGGTGAAGTCCATGATCCAGTTGGTTTCCCAGGTCTCGCCGCCGTCGTTGGAGTAGGCCTGCTCCCAGTGCGCCGTCGTATCGGTGATGTCCGACCACTCGTAGCTGCACAGGATGGGCTTCCCGTCGAGCTCGTCGTCACCGACCAGCCGGCAGCTCGTCCCGTCCTCCGACCAGCCCCCGCGCACCGGCGGGTACAGCCGCATCGTCCGGCTGTCGATCCACCAGATGCTCCACTCCTTCGCGACCGGGTCGAACAGCCGGACCGACAGCCCGTACGACCCTTTGGTCGGGAAGCGCATCTCGTCGATGCTGATGGCGCCGTCGAAGTACGTGTGCGCCGTCGTCGTCCCGTCGTACTCCTGCCATTCGTCGCAGTCGGCGAAGGCCTGTTTCAGGGTGCGGTGCCGGACGTCGAAGTACCCGTTCAGGAAGTCGAAGTCGCCGGTCACCTTGGTCCATGTCGTCATGCAGCCAGCGTGGCCGTGAAACCTGACAAACGATGGCAGCTTATACGGCTAACCTCGGAGCATGCGTTCGAGTCGGCTGCTGTCGATCCTGTTGTTGCTGCAGACCCGCAGGCAGCTGACCGCGCGTGAGCTCGCCGACGAGCTGGAGGTTTCGCTCCGGACCATCTACCGCGACGTCGACGCGCTCGCGGCGGCCGGCGTACCCGTGTATGCCGATCAGGGGCGGGCGGGTGGTTATCGCCTGGTCGAGGGGTACCGGACGCGGCTGACCGGGCTGAACGAGCAGGAGGCGGCCGCGCTCTTCCTGGTCGGCATGCCCGGCGCGGCCGCGGCCCTCGGGCTGACGGAGCAGACGAGTGCCGCCGAGCTGAAGCTGTTGGCCGCTCTGGCGCCTGATCAGCGGGACCGGGCCGGGCGGCTGAAGAACCGTTTTCACCTGGATCTGCCCGCGTGGTACCAGGACGCGGAGACGTCGCCGTACCTCGCGCAGGTGGCCGATGCCGTGCTGCACGACCGGCGGATCAAGGTGCTCTACCGCCGTTGGGAGGCGCCGCGCGAGGTCGAGCGCGTGCTCGAGCCGTACGGCCTCGTGCTGAAGAACGGCAGCTGGTACGTCGTGTCCGCGACGGCCAACGGGATGCGGACGTATCGGGTGTCGAGCATCCTCGAGTTGACGCCGACCGAGGAGGAGTTCGAGCGGTCGGAGGGGTTCGATCTGGCGGGATTCTGGCAGGAGCATCTGGACCAGTTCGACCAGGTCCGGTTCACCGGACAGGCCGTCGTACGGGTGTCTGCCCGGCTCGCCGCGAAGATGCATGACGTGTCGTTTCCCCTGCTGGTGAAGGCGGTTGCGGCAGCCGAACCGGCCGAGGACGGCAGCGTGACCGTGACTGTGCCGATTGAGTCGATTGGCAATGCCGCCGCCGCGTTCTGTCGGTTCGGGAACGCGGTCGAGGTGCTCGAGCCGCCGGAACTGCGGGCCGAGCTGGCATGCCTCGCCCGCACGCTGCTCGACGTCTACGAGTCCTGACCGGGCTCGACGTCTACGAGTCCTGACCGGGCTCGACGTCTACGAGTCCTGACCGGCCAGCTTCTCGGTGGAGGTCCGGCCGGCCTCGGTACTGCGGCGCAGGAAGCCGGCAATCACCTCGAGCTCCTCCTCGGAGTAGCCGTCGAGCAGATCATCCATCGCGCTGATCATCGGCTGGTAGAGCCGGAAGACCTCGACGCCTCGATCGGGCAGGACCCGGATGCTGATGCTGCGTCGATCGCCGCGGGCGCGGTCGCGGGTGATCCAGCCGCCGCGTTCGAGCCGATCGAGGATCCCGGTCAGCGTGGCCGGGTGCAGACCCGCCTGCCGCGCCAGTGCGCTCGGCGTCAGCGGCCCGCTGCGAGCGAGTACGTCGAGGCAGTCGAGGTCGACGTCCTTCAACGCCAGCTTGCCGCCGACCTGGTGGTTCAGCAGGGCGAGCTGGATCCGGAGGTCGCGCAGCGCGGCCTTGATCTCGTTCCCGGCGCGGCGACGGCGGCGTGGATCGTGGTGCGCGTCACCCGATGATGTCTGTTCCATATATTATGCTTCCCGTACTATATGAGTTGCAGAGAACATCACGGTAGCGCAGGAGGAGTCGGATGAGGATCACAGTGTTCGGGGCGACGGGTGGGATCGGCGGCCACGTCGTACGGCAGGCGCTCGACGCGGGGCACAAGGTGACGGCGGTGGTTCGGCAGTCGTCGCCGTTCGAGTTGGAGCATTCGTCGCTGGAGGTGGTCCGCGTGCCGGGCCTGGATGAGGCTGATCCGTTGCGGGACGCGGTGGACGGGAGCGAGGCGGTCATCTCCGGTGTGGGCCCGCGTGGTCGCAAGTCCGGGGCGGTCGCGTCGAGCAGCACGCGGTCGATGCTCGCGGCGATGACGGCCGCTCAGGTACGTCGTTTTGTCGCGGTGAGCGCAGCGCCACTCGGTCCGATGCCGCCGGACGAGAGCTTCCTGAACCGGCGCGTCGTCCACCCGATGATCAACGCCTTCGCGGCCGACGTGTACGCCGACCTCCGCGTGATGGAGGCCGACATCATGAGCAGCGGCACGGACTGGACGATCGTCCGCCCGCCCAAGCTGAACAACAAACCCCTGACCGGCACCTACCGCACCGCGGTCGGCGGCAGCGTCTCCCACGGCTACTTCATCTCCCGAGCCGACGTCGCCCACCTGATGCTGGCCGTCCTCGACGACCCGACAACGGTCAACCAACCAGTCGGTGTGGCGTACTGAGATGGACAGACTTGTGCGTGGCGCCAGTCTGCTGTTCAGCGGCCTCTTCGCCGGCTTCCTGGTCGGCGTACTCGTACTGGAGAACTCACTGCGTGCGTACAGCGCCGCGGTCTACACACAGGTGAGGCTGGTCGAGCTGGACTCGCTGGACACGCTGGCGTCGGTGACGCTGATCCCCGCGATCGTGACCACCGTGGCGCTGGCGATCCGGACCCGTGGCAACGATCGGCGGGTCGTGCTGGCGGCGGTCGCGTTGCTGCTGGTGGTGTTCGCAACGACGCTGGCGATCAACCTGCCGATCAACGCCGACCAGGCGGGGTGGTCGGTCCAGAGCCCGCCGTCGGACTGGGCGAGCATCCGCGATCACTGGCAGTTCGCCCACCTGGTCCGCACCTTTGCCGCACTCCTGGCGTTCGGATCGCTGGTCGCCGCCGCCCTCGGCCGTACCGGGTCTGTCCGTCCAGTTGGCAAGCAAGACGAGCCCGTCCTCTATCGCTCGTGAGAGGACTCGCGGATCAGCTCGTGGGGGACGGCGTGGGCCGTGTTGCCTCGGTGGCCTTTGGTGGTGCGGGCCATGGTGAGGGAGTTGAGGAGGGCTTCCTCGACCGATTCGGTGACCGCTTGGAACGGGGCGCGCAGATCCTTGTCCTGGTAGCCGGCGATGGGGTTGGTGGTGAAGGCGATCGCGTAGTCGCCGCTGCCCTGGGCGTAGTCGGAGCCGACGCGGGCGAGGGCGAACACCGCCCGGCGGGCCAGCCGGCCGAGTTGGCGGGCGTCCAGCGGGAGGTCGGTGGCGACGACGATCATGCAGGAGTTGCCGTCGGCATCCACCGGCACAGCGGGAATCGGTCTGCCGAGCACGGTCAGTAGCCCGGAGAAGTTCGACTGCACGATCGCTCCGACCGAACCCTGCTCCACGGTGCGGGACGACGTACCGATGCCGGCTTTGAAGCCGAGGGCTGTGGTGCCGGTTCCGGCTCCTGCGCAGCCTTCGGCGGGGAGGTCGGTGGAGGCGGAGTCCAGGGCGGCGTGGACGTGCTCGGGGGTGATCGGGCGGCGGCGGATGTCGGAGAGGAAGGCGTCGTTGGTCTCGCCGACGACCGGGTTGAGGCTGGTCGCCTTCGGGTCGCGTTCGATCAGCCAGGTGACGAGCGCGTCGGCGACCCGGAACACGCTCAGCGTCCCGGTGAGCAGGATCGGCGTCTCGATCCGGCCCAGCTCATCGACCTGGGTACTGCCGACGAGCTTGCCGTATCCGTTGCCCACCGCCACAGCTGCGGGCAGCCCGTCGGCGTACCCGTCCGGCACGATCGCGGTCACGCCGGTGTTCAGGTCATCGGTGGCGATCGTGGTCTGGCCGACGCGGACGCCGGGTACGTCGGTGATCGCATTGAGCGGGCCGGTCGGCAGGGTGCCGACGACCACGCCGAGGTCGCGGAGTCTCCGGGGAGTTTGCATGCGGCTATCGTCGGCCAGGTGCTCGAACACCTGAACGGCCGGGTCTGGCTCTACCCGCACGATCCCGACCCGGACGCCATCCGTCCGTCGGTCGCGGTGATCGCCGACGACCGCGGCAGCGTCCTGATCGACGCCGGCAACAGCCCGGAGCATGCCCGCGAGATCCAGGCCGCGATCACGGCCGCCGGTCTGCCTGCGCCGCGGTGGCTGGTCTACACGCACCATCACTGGGATCACACCTGGGGCGCCTGCGCCTGGCGGAACGTCACGGTGGTCGCCCACTCGTCGGCCGTCGGCATCCTGACCGCGGAGGCCGAACGCCCGTGGAGCCACCGCTACCTCCACGACCAGGTCAAGACCAATCCCAAGCTCGGCCCCAGCTTCCGGGCTCGCGCCCTCGCCGTACGCGACTGGACCGGCTTCCGCATCGTCGCCCCCGACCTGACCTTCGACGACACCCTGACCCTCCCGACGGGCGTCGTACTGCGTCATGTCGGCGGCAACCACGCCCCGGACTCACTGGTGGCCATCGACTCCGGCGTCGTACTCATCGGCGACGCCTTCTACCCACCGCCGTACCATCAGCGCACCCCGGACGACGACGTCGACTACGCCATGATCGAACAACTCCTGTCCGAGCGGCACGCGTACTACGTGGACGCGCACTCACCCCCGCGGACCCTCGAGGCCGCGTCACTTGCGTTGTAGCGGCGACCTGTCGCCAACGAACCACAAGTGCCCGAACGGATCGACGAACGTCCCCTGCCGATGCGGCCCCCAGGGCATGTGATGGACGCGGATCGGATCCCGGCTTCCGTCGGCTCCGGCCTCGACGGCACGGTTGATGAAGGTGTCCGGATCATCCACGAAGACCTCGATCCGTACCGTCGGGGCACCGGTCCCCTCAGGTGTGTCCCACCCGTTGTTCTCCGGCTCGCCGAGGAAGAAGGCCGCGCCGCCGACCGTGAGGCCGATGACGCTGCCGAGGTTCCACAGCTGCTCGGCTCCGAGGGCCCGGGCGTACCACTCCGCGGCGGCCGGTGCGTCCGCGACCGCCAGCATCACTGAGATCTGCACTCGCTCGTCCATGGCCCAGTAACTCACGGAGCGGGGTCCGCTAGGCGGACCTGAGCGGCGCGGACTGGGAGCGGCCCTCTAGGCTGGGCGGGCGATGAAGAGTTTTGAGGAGCTGTTTGCCGAGCTGGGTGAGAAGGCGCGGACGCGGCCGGAGGGATCCGGGACCGTGGCGGCGCTGGATGCCGGCGTGCACTCGATCGGCAAGAAGCTGGTCGAGGAGGCCGCCGAGTCCTGGATGGCTGCCGAGCACGAGGGCAAGGACCGGGCCGCGGAGGAGCTGTCCCAGCTGCTCTACCACACCCAGGTGATGATGCACGCGCTCGGCCTGGACCTCGACGACGTGTACCGACATCTGTAGGAACCCCTCCGACAGTCACCGGTTCACTTCAGAAAGGGCAGTCCCATGCTGCGCGTCGCAGTACCCAACAAGGGCTCGCTGAGCGAAGCCGCCATCGAGATCCTGACCGAGGCCGGCTACAAACAGCGCCGGACCACCAAGGACCTCTCCCTCACCGACGCGGCCAACGAGGTCGAGTTCTACTACCTGCGCCCCCGCGACATCGCCGTGTACGTCGGCGAGGGCACGCTCGACGTCGGCATCTCCGGCCGTGACCTCGTCCTCGACTCGCACGCCGACGCCGACGTGATCATGGAGCTCGGCTTCGCCAGCTCCACCTTCCGGTTCGCCGGGCGGCCCGGGGTGGCCGACTCGATCAAGGACCTGGCCGGCAAGCGGATCGCCACCTCGTACGCCGGGGTCCTGCAGGATCACCTGGCCGAGCACGGCGTCGACGCGTCCGTGGTCCGACTCGACGGTGCCGTCGAATCGGCCGTCCAGCTGGGCGTCGCGGACGTTATCGCCGACGTCGTCGAGACAGGTACGACGCTCCGCCAGGCCGGACTGGAGGTCTTCGGCGAACCGATCCTCAAGTCCGAGGCGGTGCTGATCAAGCGGCACGGTGTGGAGACCCCGCCGAACGGCATTCAGCAGCTGGTACGCCGGCTGCAGGGCGTCCTGATCGCCCGCAACTACGTGATGATGGACTACGACATCCCGGCCGATGCGGTCGACGCGGCCACCGCGGTCGCACCGGGTCTGGAGTCGCCGACGGTCTCGCCGCTGCACCGGCAGGGCTGGGTCGCCGTCCGCGTGATGGTCCAGCGGGCCGACGCCCAGCGGCTGATGGACCAGCTGTGGGAGGTGGGCGCGCGTGCCATCCTCACCACGGACATCCACGCCTGCCGGATCTGACGCCGGATCCGACATGGCCACCGCCGATCGGCTGTTCACGTTCCACCCGCGGATCGTGGCGCTGATGTCCGGCGTGATGGGCTTGTCGCTGATCGCGGTGTTCGGCGTGATCTGGTTCCGGCTGCCGGACGACGCCCGGGAGTCGTTCAGCTGGTTCCAGCGGCTGACGTTGCTGGCGTTCTTCGGCGCGGTGCTGTGGATCCTCTACCGGATGACGACGCTGCGGGTGACGGCGTACCCGGACCGGCTGCACGTGCGCAACGTGTTCAAGTCCTACACGCTGCGCTGGTCCGAGGTGACGGCGCTCCGGTTCCGGCCGGGCGACGCGTGGCTCCAGCTGTTCGATGCCGACAGCAACCGGATCGGCATCCTCGCGGTGCAGGCGGCCGAGGGGTCACGGGCGAGCCGGGCCGCCAAGGAGCTGGCGGCCGTGGCCCGGGAGCACGGCGCCGGACCTAGACGGACACCTGGAACGTAGT
This sequence comes from Kribbella pittospori, assembly GCF_004331465.1. Taxonomy (GTDB): domain Bacteria; phylum Actinomycetota; class Actinomycetes; order Propionibacteriales; family Kribbellaceae; genus Kribbella; species Kribbella pittospori. Next base: position 8,861 of record NZ_SJKB01000006.1, on the reverse strand, counting down.
CGTGTGCGACTCACCGGGCTTCAGTACGACCAGGTCCTGCCCGGTGATGAAGGCGTTCGGTGGGCAGGTCATCGGTTCGACGGCGAGCGCCGTACGCCCGATCGCGCTGCCGGTGTAGAGCTGCAGCCACGGGGTGTCGCTGGTCAGGACGGACTTGTTGCCGGTGTCCGGATCGGTCAGCGTGACCGACCACGAGCCGCCGCCGAGCCCGGTGAAGGCATTGTCGATGTCGAGCGCGCCGATCTGCCTAGCCGTGTGGAAGTCGTACGGCGACCCCTTCACCGGCGACAGCCCGATCGGCGTCAACTGCTCCGGCGACACCTCGAGCCAGTCGTTCGCGGCGATCTCGAGCACGCACTCGTCGATCGCCCGGCCGACGCTCAGATACGGATGCACTCCATACCCGTACGGCGCGTCGCTCGCGCCGATGTTGGTCGCGGTGGCGGTCACGGTGAGTCCATCGCCCAGCCGGTAGCCGATCCGGAGGTCGAGCTGGTGGGGGTACCCGGGCTGGCCGTGCAGCCGGTGACCGACCTCGACGACCGCCTCGTCGGTGCCGTCGTCGATGCGTTCCCAGTTGGCCCAGCGGGTGAGCCCGTGGATCGCGTTCTGCCGGGCCGGCTCGGTCAGGTACAGCTGCTCGTCGGCACCCTGGAAGGTGTACTTCCCATCGGTGATCCGGTTCGGCCACGGGATCAGGTGCTGCCCGATCCCGGCGTGCGCCGGCTCGTCGTCGCCGTACCCGAGCAGCACCTCGCGCCCGTCGTACGTGAGCCCGCGGAGACCGCCGCCTACGCTCACCACGGTGGCGGCGTACCCGCCGGATCGAAGCGTCCACTGCTCACCGGACGGTCGTACCTGTGCGCTCATGGACCCATCCTGACAAATTGTCCGGGCGTCCTGTCCATAGGTGGCGAGCCCGTTCGTAGAGATGCTGTACACACGCTGACAGGAGGTTCCACTGTGAAGTATCTGCTCTTGATCAACGCCGGTGAGCTCGACGTGAGCGGCGGAGTGGTCGGCTGCGAGCCCGAGGACTGGATGCGGTTCGACAAGGAGATCCAGGACGCCGGAGTGGTCGTGGCCGCCGAGTCGCTGGCCGATCTGGTCACGGCGACCCGGGTCCAGGTCGCCAACGACGGCAAGCGCACTGTCACCGACGGTCCGTACGCCGAGACCCGTGAGGTGCTCGGTGGGTTCTACGTGGTCGACGTGCCGGATCTGGACGCGGCGCTGGACTGGGCCGCCAAGTGCCCGGGCTCGCGGGGTGGCGGATCTGTCGTGGTGCGGCCGGTCGCGGAGTTCTGAGGATGGACCAGGTCGAGGAGGTGTTCCGGGAGGAGCGCGGCCGGTTGCTGGCAGCGCTCGCCCGGCGCTTCGGCGATCTCGACCTGGCCGAGGAGGTCACCTCCGAGGCGATCGAGGCGGCGCTGGTGCGGTGGCCGGTCGACGGGGTCCCGCCGAACCCTGGCGGCTGGCTGATGACCACCGCGCGACGGAAGGCGGTCGACCGGTTACGACGCGACCAGGTGTACGCCGCCAAGCTCGCCGTACTGCAGGTCGAGGCGGACCGCGCGGACCCGGTCCCGTCGCCGGACGGCGCGCTGCCGGACGAGCGGCTGGAGCTGTTCTTCACCTGTGCGCATCCGGCCCTGGCCGCCGAGGACCGCGGTGCGCTGACGCTGCGCTGCCTGGCCGGTCTGAGTACGCCGGAGGTCGCGCGGGCGTTCCTCGTGCCGACCGCGACGATGGCGAAGCGGATCGTCCGGGCGAAGACGAAGATCCGCGAGGCACGCATCCCGTTCCGCGTGCCCGGCCCGGACGAACTGCCGGAGCGGCTGCCCGGAGTGCTGCAGGTGATCTACTCGGTCTTCACCGAGGGGTACGCCGCCAGCTCCGGCCCGTACCTGCAACGGCTCGACCTGGCCGAGGAGGCCATCCGGCTGGCCCGGATCCTGCACCGCCTGCTCCCGGCCGAGCGTGAGGTCACCGGCCTGCTCGCCCTCATGCTGCTCGTCCACGCCCGCCGGGACGCGCGCAGCGACCCCGCCGGCGAACTCGTCCTGCTCGAAGACCAGGACCGCAGCCGCTGGGATCGCGAAATGATCGCCGAGGGCAGCGAGTTGGTGGTCGCCTCGCTCACCGGCGGCCCGGCCGGACCGTACGCCGTCCAGGCCGCGATCGCAGCCCTCCACGACGAGGCGCCGACGTTCGCAAGCACCGACTGGCCCCAGATCGTCGCCCTGTACGACGTCCTGATCGCGATCGACCCGTCTCCGGTGGTCGCGCTCAATCGCGCCGCCGCGGTCGCGATGCGCGACGGCGCCGAGGCAGGTCTGGCCCTCCTCGACGAGCTGTCCGACGAGCCACGCCTGCAGAACTACCACCCGTACGCGCTGGCCCGCGCCGACCTCCTGCACCGGCTGAACCGGTTGCCGGAGGCAACAACGGCGTACAAGCAAGCGTTCGAGCTGGCCGGGTCGGAACCCGAACGGGCTCACGTCCGCGATCGTCTCGACGACTGTCGGCGGGCAGTGCAAGACTCATCGGCATGACGACGGTCTTCGAGGCTGCGGGTGGGACAGAGGGGATCCTCCGGCTGGCGCACGCGTGGCATGAGCGGGTGCTGGCGGACGAGGTGGTGAGCCACGCGTTCAGCCATGGGTTCCGCCCGGATCACACCGTGCGGCTGGCGGCGTACTGGAGCGAGGCGCTGGGCGGACCGGCGGCGTACTCCGGGAGCTACGGGGACGAAACGTCGGTGGTCCGGATCCACAGCGGGAACGGCGAGCACGACGAGATGAATCGCCGGGCGGTCGACTGCTTCGACGTGGCGCTGGTCGATGCCGATCTCGCCGGGGACGACCGGCTGCGCGGGGTGCTGCACGACTACTTCGCCTGGGCGACCTGGAACACGATGTACCAGCACTCGGGCGAGGCGATCCCGGACGGCATGAGCATTCCGCGCTGGTCCTGGGACGGGCTGGAGGAGCCGTGACCGACCGCCTGGCGAGGATCGCCCGGGGCTGGGACGAGGCGGCCGCCGGCTACGAGGTGTACTTCGTCCCGCGCTTCGCACCGTGGGTGAGGACAGCGGTCGACGCCGTGGGCGACGTACCCGACGGCCCGATCCTGGTGCCGTGCTGCGGCACGTTCCCCGAGCTCGAGCTGCTCGCCCCACGCTTCCCCGGGCGGAGGATCGTCGGTATCGACTTGTCGGCGGGGATGGTGCGGCTGGCCAAGGAGCGCGCGGGCCGGCTGCCGGACGCCGACGTCGAGCTCGTCCAGAGTGACGCCGCGGCTCTCGATCCACGCTGGTTGGCCTCCTGTGCGGCCGTCGTTTCCGTCTTTGGACTGCAGCAACTGCCGGATCCGCGCTCCGCCATCGTCTCTTGGTACGACGCCCTTCGCCCGGGCGGCCGCCTGTGCGTCGTCTACTGGCCTGATGTCGCCGAGGAAGACGGGCCGTTCGCTCTCCTGGACTCGGTCGTCGGAGACAGCGCCGGGCGTCCCTGGGAAGACGAACTCGTCCCGGCCCTCGCCGGCGCGGAGATCGAGCGGGACGAGGTGGTCTCGCACCCGATGACTCATCCGGACGCGGCGACGTACTTCGATGCGGTTCACCGCGCCGGGCCGATGCGGGCGCTCGCGCTGGCGCGTGGCGACGACTACATGGCGGAGCTACGGCTGCAGTACCTCGATCAGGCACCGACTGGGGCGTGGAGTCACTATCCCGGCGCGCGGCTGATCGTGGTCAGGAGGCCGCCGAGTCGTGTGGCGGGAGTGCCACTGACTTCGGGATGATCTCCAGCGCCGGGTCGTGCGGGATCGACGGGTCGCCGTCGACGATGACGTGCGCGCGAGAACGGGTCTCCTGCTCGGCGAAGTGGTCGCGCTCCCAGCGCATCCATTCCAGCCAGTGGTCGCGCAGGGCCTCGCCGTCGCGGGCGATGCCGCGGTCCAGCCGGACCTCGTTCGAGGTCTCGACCCACAAGCGTAGTGACTGCCAGCGGTCGGCGTCGCGGTCGCACGAGGTGACGCCCTCGACGATGAGCAGTTCGACAGTCACCGGTACGACGTGGAGTTCGGCGTACGCACCGAGATGCCAGTCGTAGCGGCGGTACCGGCCCTCGCGGCCGTCGGCGATCCGCTGCAGTACGTGGTCGCGGAGCAGTCCGAATCCGCGGACGGCTCCGTTCCAGCCGTCGTACAGGTCGTCCATGTGGATGATGCCGGTGCGCAGTCCACGGGCCTCGGCCCGGGCCTGGATGTTCGCGGCGAGGCCGGTCTTGCCGGAGCCGGCCGGTCCGTCGATGCCGATCAGCCGGGTCCGGCCGAGTCGGGGTGGTGCGGCCTGGACGTTGTCCAGCAGAGCGTCGATGGTCAGGGGGGTCCCGTGGTCAGCGGGGCGGTCAGTTGATTCCATGGCGCTTCAGGATGTCCTCGATCTCGTCGAACTCCGACGATTCCTGCTGCTTCGCCTTCGACCCCTTGGCCGGCTTGGCAGCTTTGGCCGGAGCCGCCGACGCGGGTGCGGGACCCGTGGCGGTCAGCTCACCCGCGGGCGAGGCGGGCTTCTTCTCTGCTCTGGGTGCCTTGACTGTGTCGCCCCGCCGGCTCTTGGCCATGCCGGAGACGACGTACAGCACGACCGAGACGCCGAACAGCGCGACCCCGGACCACACCGTGGGGGAGAAGATCAGGTGCGTGACCCAGTTGGCGGCCGACCGGACCACGTCCCAGACGAGCTCCAGCAGGCCGGTCAGGTAGAGCGACACCGGCAACAGGGACCAGGCCACTCCACGCGTGCCGGCCGCCACCCCGCGGCGCCGCCACGCGGCCCACGAGCCGATCAGGCCGAGCAGGGTCAGGCCCACACAGAACGGCAGCAACGTCAGATCGTTGAAGTCAGGCACATACCCAGGCTCGCACAGTCCGGCGCGGAACCAAGAGGGGAAGAGCCCTGACACCACCCTGAAACCCCGCTCCGGGGACAATGACCGGGTGCAGCCTCCACAACGCCGACTGGCCTTCACCGGGTTCGACAACGACGACGGCTCGGCCGACCCCGCGCTGGCCCGCGCGCTCGCGGAGCGTGACCACGGAGCGACCTTGGCAGCGCTGACCAAGGCACGGCTGCTGGTACCCGTGGTGGCGATGCTCGGCGAGGTCGAGTACGACGAGAACGGGCTGGCGCACGACAAGACCTCGGACATGGCGGTCGCGCTGCTGCAGGGACAGGACGGTCGGAACGCACTTCTGGCCTTTACCGGCACCGAGAGCCTGATGCGCTGGAGCCCGGACGCTCGGCCGATGCCCGCGCAGGCTCAGCTGGTCGCGACCGCGGCGATCCAGGAAGGGGCCGCCGCGATCGTCCTCGACATCGCTGGTCCGGCGACCGGCGTGATCGAGACCGACGACGTACGGCGCTTGGCCGCCGGCCTCCAGGTGGTACGCCTGGAAGACGGCGGCTTCGCGTGGATCCAATCAGCCGACGGCTGAGTGTGGGGCGAGTCAGCCGACGGCTGAGCGTGCAGCGAGTCAGCCGACGGGTGAGCTGAGCGCGTCCATCGGCTTCGAGCGGAGCGCGATCCGGCCGGTGATCGCGGTGGTCGGCAGCACCAGCAGCAGGACCACGGCCACCCAGGCGAGCAGGATCCAGGCCGGGCCGGACGGGATCGGCCAGCCGCGCGTCGCGACCGCGATCGGTAGCACGGTGAACGCCGCCGCGATGAGTCCGAGGACGAGACCGAGCGCCGCGATCACCAGACCCTCGAGGGTCAGCATCCGGCTCACCTGCCGCCGGGTCGAGCCGGTCAGCCGTTGCAGCCCGAACTCCCGCCGCCGGTCCAGGACTGCAACCGCGATCGTGTTGATCGACGCGATCGCCGTGTAGGCGACGGCGATCCCGGCGAGCAGGTACCCGATCCAGGCGTCGACTCCAAGGCCGGCGTCGTACCCGTCGGCGAGCAAGTCCCGGCCGCCGACGCTCGCTCCCGGCCACTCCGACAGGATCATCGACTTCATCGTGGCGTCTTTGTCGTGGGTCTTCAGCAGCAGTTGGCTGGGGAGTCCGGTCGTGGTGTGCGAGGCCAGCAGCGCCGCGGGCAGCAGGATCGATTCGTAGCCGGACGGCCCCTTGGCCAGTGCGACCACCTTGACCTTCACCAGCGCGTCGTCGCCCAGGCGCAGCCCGATCTCCGACCCCACGTCGACCTTCAGCTTCTTCGCTGTACCGGGCGGAAGTGCCACGGTGTCGCCGGTCAGGTCGTCCAGCGAACCTTTGGTGACGTCGCCCTTGTAGACCGGTCCGCTCAGACCGAGCAAGGGCCAGGCATCACTGGTGTGCGAGGTGTCGTACGGCTCCTCGATCCAGCCCTTGCTGCGGACCAGCTCGGACACCGCGGTGACACCGGGCAGGGACCGAGCGTTGTCGGTCAGCGCGGCGGGGATCCCACCGGACGTGCTGGTCACGACGACGTCCGCGGCCAGGTTGTCCGTGTACGCCTCGACGGCCGCCTTCTGCTGGGTGGTCTGCGCGTAGATGTTGCCGAGAGCAATGGTCGTGGCGATCGTGATCGGGATCAGGATCGCGGCGAACTGGACGGCCCGGACCCGCAGGTTGATCACCGCGAGGATTCCGCTGGTCCCGCGCTTCTCGATCAGCGCGGTGAGCCGTGGCACGAGCGCCCGCTGGGTCACCAGCGGCGCGAGGATCGCGACCGCGATGGATCCGGTCAGCCCCGCCGGCCCGCCGATGGCTGCCGCGTTGGTCGGACTCATGAAGAGCGTGGACATCGCGATCGACACCGTCGCTCCTGCGAACACCGCGCCGAGGATCAACCGGACGCGTCCCAGCGCGACCTCTGGTACGGCGGCCTCCGCCAGCGCCTGGATCGGCTGGATCCGCGCTGCGCGTCCGGCGGCGAAGCCAACAGTGATCCGCAGGACGGCGAAGGTCAGCAGAGCCGCACCCGCGAACGGCAGCGGGCCCTGGTCCAACCGCAGCTGCGACGGCACGATTCCGCCATCGGCCAGCATGCCGAAGATCCAGTCACCGGCGAACCGGCCGCACAGCAGTCCGAGGACCAACCCGATCACCCCGACCACCATCGTCTCGGCGATCACCATCTTGCCGACCTGCCGCGGCGTCGCGCCGCTGGCCCGCAGCAGCGCGAGTTCGCGCCGGCGTTGCCGGACCGACAGCCCGATCGTCGCCGAGATCACGAGTGCCATCACCACGGCCACCATCCCACCGAAGACGCCGGACAGGATGATGAGCGGAAGACTCGTCGCGATCCCGCTGTACTCCGCGACACCCCGGTCGTCCCCGGCGTACGCCTTGACGCCGTCAGGAAGCTCGAGTCGCCTGGCCAGGTCACGCGCCGAGGTCCCGGCGGCCGGGAACACACCGATCGCGTCGACTCCCGGAGCCAGCCGGGCCGCGTCCGCATCGGCGAAGAACACCGACGGTACGTCGACCTGGCGCTGAGCGGTCGCGATTCCGGCGAGGGTGAAGGTCTGTGGCTGGCCCTTGACGGTCACGCTGACGCGGTCACCAGGCTTGGACGAGCCGGCCAGGCGCTGATCGAGCACGACCTGACCCGTCTGCGGCGCCTGACCCGCGGTCAAGTGGTACGGCGTCAGCGGCGCCGACTCCCAGCCGTGTCCGGTGAGCGCATCCGTGCCGGGAGTCATCACGGCCGGGAACGAGCGATCCGCGATCGCCTGCGCGACTCCCGGCGTACCGGCGAGCTTGTCGGCCAGGTCGGCCTCGACGCGGTGGCGTTCGGGGAACGCGGCCGAGCCGGATCCGTTGGGCGGGTGGTACGCCGGGTCGCCGGTGACGACGACGGGCGCGGCGGCGAGGCGCTCGGGCGGTGCGTTGAGCCGGAGGCCGGTCTCGAGCAGTCCGCCGGCCGCGCTGAGTAGGGCACCGCCGAGCAGGACGGCGACGAGGATGGCGAGGAAGGCAGCGGTCCGGTACCGCAGGGTGGTGACGGCCAGGCGGATCATGATTCAGGTCTCCGATGGTGAGTAACGACCGGCGCTGAGCTGAGCGAGCTCCGCAGCGACGGCCTCTGCAGTGGGGTGGGCGGTCTCCGAGACGATCTGGCCGTCGACGAGGAAGACGACGCGGTCGGCGTACGACGCTGCGACCGGGTCATGGGTGACCATCACGACGGTCTGCCCGAGGGCGCGGGCCTGGTCGCGGAGGAGGGCGAGGACGTCGAGTGCGGTGACCGTGTCCAGCGCACCGGTCGGCTCGTCCGCGAAGGTGATCGCGGCGCGTCCCGCCAGGGCCCGGGCGATCGCGACCCGCTGCTGCTGGCCACCGGACAGCTCGCTCGGCCGGTGCCGCGTGCGATCGCCGAGCCCGACCCGGTCGATCACCTCGGACACCCATGCGTCATCCGGCGACTTCCCGGCCAGCATGAGCGGCAGGACGACGTTCTGCCGGACGGTGAGGGCCGGCATCAGGTTGAAGGACTGGAAGACGAAGGCCACGTGCTCGCGCCGCAGCTCAGTCAGAGCGGTCTCGTCCAGGCCGCGCAATGAGCGTTCGGTCAGCTGTACGTCGCCGGACGTCGGCGCGTCGAGGCCGGCGGCGCAGTGCAGCAGCGTGCTCTTGCCGGAGCCGGACGGGCCCATCACCGCGGTGAAGGTGCCGGCCCCGAAGCCGTAGGTGACACCGCCCAGCGCGGTGACCGCGCCGGGGCCGGTGCCGTACACCTTGCGGACGTCGGTGAGCCGGACCGGGGCGCTCACTGGTGCACCATCCCCTCAGTAGTAGCCAGTTCGGGGAGTGTGTGGTGAGGCTTCTTGTTGAACCGCTGGCCGGTGGCTGACCGCCGAGGGCG
>NZ_SJKB01000063.1 GCF_004331465.1 Kribbella pittospori | reverse complement strand
GTACGCGGCGTTGTTGACCAGGATGTCCAGTCCGCCGAGCTCGTCCACGCAATAGTCCACCAGCCGCCGGCAGTGTTCCTCGTGCTGGATGTCGCCGGCCAGTGACGCGGCCTTGCGTCCGGCGTCGGTCACGAGCCGGCAGGTTTCGCGTGCGTCGCTCTCCTCGGCCTCGAGGTGAGAGATCATCACGTCCGCGCCCTCGCGGGCGAACGCGAGTGCCACCGCGCGCCCGATCCCCGAGTCGCCCCCGGTGATCAGCGCCCGCCGGCCGGTCAGCTTCCCGCTGCCGCGATAGGTGTCTTCGCCGTAGTCGGGCGTGGGCTCCATCGAGCCGCTGTGCCCGGGATGCTCCTGCTGATCCGGTTCCTGCTGCTCGGGTCCGGCGTACCGGGTCCTCGGGTCGGTGGTCATCGTCTGCCCTCCAGGATCCGCGTAGCCACGCGGTACCCGGGTGACTCGGGTCTATGCATCTACGGTGACAAGGCTCGATTGTCGGAGGTCGCTGGCTGGTGCCAGGTTGTGAGTAGGTGGTGGGCGTGGAGGTT
>NZ_SJKB01000062.1 GCF_004331465.1 Kribbella pittospori | reverse complement strand
GCCGGCGACATCCAGCACGAGGAACACTGCCGGCGGCTGGTGGACTATTGCGTGGACGAGCTCGGCGGACTGGACATCCTGGTCAACAACGCCGCGTACCAGATGTCTCGCGAAGGTATCGCGGACATCTCCACCGAGCAGTTCGACCAGGTCATGAAGACCAACCTCTACGCGATGTTCTGGCTGTGCAAGGCAGCCCTGCCACACCTGTCCGAGGGGTCGGCGATCATCAACACCACCTCGATCCAGGCCTACGAGCCGTCGCCGAACCTGCTCGACTACGCCACCACCAAAGCCGGCATCCTGAACTTCACCAAAGGACTGGCACAGGAGCTCGCGCCCAAGGGCATCCGGGTCAACGCGGTCGCTCCAGGCCCGATCTGGACACCGTTGATCCCGGCAACCATGCCGGCCGGCAAGGTCGGCGAGTTCGGCGCCGACACGCCCCTCGGCCGCGCCGGCCAGCCCGCCGAGCTCGCCCCGGCGTACGTCTTCCTCGCCTCCGACGACTCGACCTACATCACCGGCGAACGCATCGGCGCCACCGGCGGCCGCCC
>NZ_SJKB01000061.1 GCF_004331465.1 Kribbella pittospori | reverse complement strand
AGGGAGCCGTCGAAGGTGGGGCTGGCGATTAGGACGAAGTCGTAACAAGGTAGCCGTACCGGAAGGTGCGGCTGGATCACCTCCTTTCTAAGGAGCACTACGGCAGACACCCTGTGGGTTGTCTGTCCATTCATCGTTTCTCAGGCGTACGTCCTGGGGCGATGGTGCTTCGGACTGTGGAACATTGACCATTAGATTCGGACCGACGCTGGTCTCGTTAGTACTGCTGGTTCCTTTGGGAGCCGGCGTGGAACGCGGGGTCTGGTTGAGGAAGGTTTCGAGGCGCGCTGTTGGGTCCTGAGAAATCGGGCCTGCTTCCCCGGTTGGGGAGTTGGACTGGTCTTCTCTGGGTCACGGCTCAACCGAGGTTGGTTGAGTGTGGTGGCTGGGGCCGGCTTCCATCAGACTGTTGACGGTCTGCGGATGGGGTGGGTTGTTTCCCTCTGATGCAGGGTTTGTCTTCAAGTGGTGGTTATGAAGCTGGTGTTCCTGCCCGTATTTTGAGAACTGTATAGTGGACGCGAGCATCTCTTTGTAGCGTAATTTTGCTTTTTGTTGTTTGTTTTTGTGACAAGCTACTAAGGGCA
>NZ_SJKB01000060.1 GCF_004331465.1 Kribbella pittospori | reverse complement strand
AGGGAGCCGTCGAAGGTGGGGCTGGCGATTAGGACGAAGTCGTAACAAGGTAGCCGTACCGGAAGGTGCGGCTGGATCACCTCCTTTCTAAGGAGCACTCGGCGCCGGCTCGTAAGAGTCTGGTGCCTACTCATCACTGCTCGAGCGTTCGTCTCGGGGTGATGGTGCTTCGGACTGTGGAACATTGACCATTAGGCCTGGATCCCGATCGATCGAGCTAGTACTGCTGCCCTCTCGGGGGTGGCGTGGAACGTGAGTGAGTGTGGGTGAAGGGCCGAGGCGCGCTGTTGGGTCCTGAGGAATCGGGCCTGGGCTCGGAAGAGTCTTGGACTGGTTGTCTCTGGGTCACAGTCGCACCGACTCGCGAGAGTGGGTGTGACATGGTGGCTGGGGCCGGCTCTCACCAAACTGCTGGTGGGTTCATCTGATGGGTGGGTTGTTTCCCTTGAGGATGTTTCTCGCTTGTGTGTGGTGAATGTGGGTCGGTAGCCTGCCCGTATTTTGAGAACTGTATAGTGGACGCGAGCATCTCTTTGTAGCGTAATTTTGCTTTTTGTTGTTTGTTTTTGTGACAAGCTACTAAGGGCA
>NZ_SJKB01000059.1 GCF_004331465.1 Kribbella pittospori | reverse complement strand
GCCTTCCATCCGGCAGTTCCAGCCCTGGAACAAGTACTGCATCGTCACACTCATCTCGCCGAAAGCGCCACCGATGAGCTCCTGCAACTTGCGCGCATACACGGGATCGGGTCGCTCGGGCTTGGCCTCGAACTGTAATCGCTTCGTATGGCGGAACATGGCGACTCCCTTGTCGACTTCTGACAACCGGCCACCGCGGTCCCTGACTGGACCCACGTCCGGCCGATCGGCCCTCGGTACCCCGCGAAGCACCGTCGATGCCTACCTTCCGCCCCCCGACCCTCGACCGCCCGGAGCCGATGTGTTCCGGTCGGACGTGCTCGCGACCAGTGGCCTGGACGACGTAAGAGTGGTGGCGGGGTTCTCGAGCGGGCTCAGGAGCTGATGGCCAACGCAGTCGGGGCCGATCACGCGTTCTTCTCCACGTGCGGCAGCTCAGCCGCGCGAACGTTGCTGCGGTCTCCCCGTCAGCAGGTGAATCGACTGCCGGTCGGCTTCCCGCGGTGGCTCTGTCTGCTCGGTCAGAGGTTTCGCGGTGGCTCGGATGGGCACTGCGTGGTGGCGGGGCTCGATTAGCCCGCTTCCGCACTTGAGATGCCAGGTGCTTTCGCTGAATCCAGTCAAGGAGCACCACACTCATGTCTGCTCATTCTGAGACCAACGCC
>NZ_SJKB01000058.1 GCF_004331465.1 Kribbella pittospori | reverse complement strand
TCTTCGACAACCCCTCCATCAAGAACCGCACGAACTGCATCGAGGCGTTGCTCCACAACGGACAACACAACCAGCACCAATCCCGGCCTCCTCGAGTCCGACGCCCCACGGAGACGTCGTACTCAGGCTGCCGAAACATGCCCACGTTGCACATCAACCGGCGCACGAATGTCGCGCATCACCCGGCACAGGACAGCGTCTGCTCGCTGTCACTTGCCGGATTTGGCACTTATGGATCAAGGGCGCGCCTTCGGCGCGCCTACCGCGCGGGGTGGGTGAGCCCATGCGCCCTCCGGCCGAACCTCGCCCAGCCCGCGCGGAAATGGCCGGCATGTCCTGATCCACAGACTCAATCGGCGAAGTACCTGTTGGGGTAGCCCCGTCCCCCTGCCGCCCGATCGTACGGCCACCACGGCACGCGTCAAGACACCCCACGGGCGCGGATGGCAAGTGGTGGTGGGTTGTTGTTGTGTTGCCCACCGTCCGGCCGGCCGTGTGATTGTGCGGGTCTTCGCGGATGGGGCAAGGGCGCTTCGCGACGCTGCGCGTCTGCCTGGCGGCAGCCCCTTGACGCAGCCGCTGTGACCGGTGGTTCAGCGGCTGTTCGGGCCGTCCGGTTCAGGCCGCGGTTGGAAGGCTGGCGGGCCAGGCGATGTCTTCTCGGTAGGGCTCGCGGTGTTCGAGGCA
>NZ_SJKB01000057.1 GCF_004331465.1 Kribbella pittospori | reverse complement strand
AGGACAAGGGGATGTCGAAACAGCGCGCGGCGAAGATCGCCAACTCCTCGAAGTCGAGCGAGCACGGCGGTAAGAGCGGCAAGGGCGGCAACAGCAGCCAGGGCGGCACCACCGCTCAGAAGAAGAAGGCCGGCCGCAAGGGCGGCAAGGCAGCAGCGAAGAGCTGATCACCGAACACCGGCAACGCGCTGGCCTGCGAACGGTACAGCCTCAGGAGCATTCACGGTCCAGAGAGGGGTACCGGCGCGGCATCATCCCCACGGACAAAGGAGAAGCTGATGGCTTCAACCGGCGGCAGCACCGACCAGGACGTGATCGACGTTTTGACGGAGGACCACAGGGAGGTCCGGGAACTCACGAACCAGATCAGCACATCCAGCGACGCCGACGAACGGCGGGACCTGACCGATCAGCTCATCGCGGAACTGGTCAGGCACTCGGTCGCCGAGGAGATGTACGTCTACCCCGCGATGCGCGACCACCTCCCCGACGGCGTTCAGGCTGTCGAGCACGACACCAAGGAGCACAAGGAACTCGAGACGCTCATGAAGCAACTCGAGAGCGCGGACGCGGGAACCACCGAGTTCGAGGACACGCTCCGGCAACTGCAACAGGTACTCGTCGACCACATTCAGGACGAGGAGACCGAGCAGTTCCCGCAGTTGCGAGCCCACCTCCCCGCCGCCACCCTGGTCGA
>NZ_SJKB01000056.1 GCF_004331465.1 Kribbella pittospori | reverse complement strand
CAGGCCGCACCACTCGTGCGGAGTGAGATTCAGACGACCTAACACGTCGGCAACGACGGCGTAGTGGTCGGACGGCGGCAGACCTCGGTCCTCGTCGAATCCGATCACGTGTCACTCGCGCGGCATCCAGCAGAGGGTCGAGCTCGGGATGGCCGGGCGGCGAGGTTCAGATCGCCCCGCGAACACGACTCGGAGGCGGATCTCACGGCGCAACGCAACGGTGTCCCCCGACAGCTCGTGCTGCTCGACGGCCCGGAAAGGAAACCCACTCAGAATTCCGAGGTCGAGACGTACGCCGGGATGCGCGTCCCGCGGCATCCGCGAGGGGCAAAGGCCGATGCCATCCCAGCTCGGCTCCGAGCACCGCAGCCTGCGTCAACCCGTCCACCCGCCAAGTCTCCTGCAAGGCAACGAACTCCGGTCGCTACGTGCGCACCGTAGCGACGATCGCCCGTTGCCGCCGCAACCATCGGTCCGCGAACCGACCCCAGACATCCCACGTCATGACGCTCCTACTACGACCGGAGGGAAGCGCTTCGATGAACCGAAGCACGGTGAGAGCCTGCACGGTGGGTACCGGCGACACGATGGACGACACCTCGTGGAGGTACTGATGCCCGGAAAGTCATCGAAGGTGAAGAACGAGAAGCAGTACGAAGCCCTGAAGGACAAGGGGATGTCGAAACAGCGCGCGGCGAAGATCGCCAACTCCTCGAAGTCGAGCGAGCACGGCGGTAAGAGCGGCAAGGGCGGCAACAGCAGCC
>NZ_SJKB01000055.1 GCF_004331465.1 Kribbella pittospori | reverse complement strand
TCGCGCAGGTAGGCCTGGCCGCCGGCGGGGGTGAAGAAGATGTCGCCTTGGCCCCAGAAGATCAGCGTCTTGGGTTGGTCGCGGCGCAGCCGCTGCTGCCACGCGACATACCGGTCGCTGTTGGTGCGGTGGTCGTGGAACAGGTCCAGGTGCACCCGACGGGCGTTCGGCCGGGCCAGGAAATGCAGAGCAAGGTTCCAGTCGTCCGGGCTGATCCTGGTCGGGTCCTGGTGACCGGTCAGATGAATCGCCTTCACCATCTCCGGCTCCAGCAACGCCTCCAACAACCCATCAGCCTCAGCGCTACGCCCCGACCAGACCGCGCGACGGATACTGTCCCACGCGCCGGCGAACCCGTCGTCGTAGGTGTTGGCGTTCTGGATGACCTGCCACCGCAACCAGTCCGGATGCAGCGAGATCAGCCGGTTGCCGATCGCGCCACCGCACCCGTGCATATACAGCCCCATCGGCCCGGTGAACCCGGTGGCCAACAACGCCTCGTCAACGATCTCGGCCAGATGATCGAAGCTGTAGTCCCACTCCCGCGGATCCGGCAACTCACTGTTCCCGAACCCCGGATAATCGAACGAGATCAAATGGAACCGGTCAGCCAGCGCCGCCATCAAGCCCCGGAACTGATACGACGACGACGGAAACCCACCCAGCAACAACAACTTCGGCGCACCCGGCACGCCCGCCTCACGACAGAACACCTCCAACCCACCAGCAGACACACTACGAAATCTCGACATGGGCACTCCAGGCTCATCTTCAAGGGGTTGCCGGCCGACAGGTTCAG
>NZ_SJKB01000054.1 GCF_004331465.1 Kribbella pittospori | reverse complement strand
CAGGCCGCACCACTCGTGCGGAGTGAGATTCAGACGACCTAACACGTCGGCAACGACGGCGTAGTGGTCGGACGGCGGCAGACCTCGGTCCTCGTCGAAACCGATCACGTGTCACTCGCGCGGCACCAAACCTCCCCTGGTGAGGATGTAGTCGATCCGGTTGTCCTCGAGCCACTCGCCGCGGCCCAGATAGCGGTTGTGCGAGCTATACGTGACGCCAAGCCCATTCTCTCCCGGCAGCCAGCAGTCCTCCAGCGCATCCAGGAGAGGCTTGAGCTCGGGATGGCCGGGCGGCGAGTTCAGAGCGCCCGCCAACACGACTCGGTCGCCGGAGCCGGAGAGCTCGGACACCAGCGTCGCGAGTGCCTCAGCCCGGGCCAGCCGTTCGCGTTGGTGGTCTAACGCAACAGTGTCGCCCGACACCTTGTGCCGCTCGACTGCCCGGAAAGAATGCCGAGGCCGAGACGTACGCCGGGATGCGCGTCCCCCGGCATCCCCGAGGGGGCAAAGGCCGATGCCATCCCCAGCTCGGCCCCGAGCACCGCAGCCTGCGTCAACCCGTCCACCCGCCAAGTCTCCTGCACGGCAACGAACTCCGGTCGCCGCGCACGCACCGTAGCGACGATCGCCCGTTGCCGCCGCAACCATCGATCTCCGAACCGACCCCAGACGTTCCTCCTTCCCTCCGGAGCGAGCCGGGCCCCGCAATCACACAGGGGTGGGCAGGATGACGTCCCCGGTCTGACTGTGTACGACGCCAGTCGCCCGGCTGGTCTGCCGAAGCACGGTGAGAGTCTCCACGGTGGGTACCGGCAACACGATGGACCACACACCTCGTGGAGGTACTGATGCCCGGAAAGTCATCGAAGGTGAAGAACGAGAAGCAGTACGAAGCCCTGTAGGACAAGGGGATGTCGAAACAGCGCGCGGCGAAGATCGCCAACTCCTCGAAGTCGAGCGAGCACGGCGGTAAGAGCGGCAAGGGCGGCAACAGCAGCC
>NZ_SJKB01000005.1 GCF_004331465.1 Kribbella pittospori | reverse complement strand
GCGCCCTCGGCGGTCAGCCACCGGCCAGCGGTTCAACAAGAAGCCTCACCACACACTCCCCGAACTGGCTACTACTGAGGGGATGGTGCACCAGTGAGCGTCCGGGTGCTGGTCGCCGACGATCAGGATCTCGTCCGTACCGGGCTCGCGATGATCCTCGAGGCGCAACCCGGCATCGAGGTGGTCGGTCAGGCGGCCGACGGACGCGAGGCGGTCGAGCTGGCCCGCCGGCTTCGGCCCGATGTGTGCTTGTTCGACATCAGGATGCCTGGCATGGACGGGATCGCGGCAACCCGCGAGCTCGCCGGAGCCGGTGTCGAGGACCCGATGGCGATCGTGGTCATCACGACGTTCGACGTGGACGAATATGTGTACGGCGCGTTGAAGGCGGGGGCGCGAGGCTTCCTGCTCAAGGACGCCGGGCCTGACCTGCTGGTCCAGGCGATCCACGCGGCCGCCAACGGCGACGCCTTGATCGCGCCGAGGATCACCGCCCGGCTGCTCTCCGCGTTTGCCGACGCACCCACCGGCCGTACGCCGGTTCAGCTCGTCGATCCGCTCACCACACGCGAGGAGCAGGTCCTTATCGCCACGGCCACCGGCCGAACCAACGCCGAGATCGCGACCGACCTCCACATCAGCCTCAGCACCGTCAAAACCCACCTCACCAGCGTGATGGGCAAGATCGGCGCCCGAAACCGCGTCGAAATCGCCATCTGGGCCTACGAAACCGGCCGCATCAATCACCGAGGCAGCGGACCCCAGAACGGTGGGAAGTCGTAGTACCCGTACACCTCTTCGTAGTACCTGCGCTCAGGCACGACATCCGGGTCGTACACCGGCCCGCCGGCGACCCTCGACCGCTCCGCGGAGATGTGTACGACCTCGTCCTCGACGCGAGTGATCGCCTCGACCGGGACCAGCTGCCGCTTCTCACCGAGCCCGAGGAACCCACCCGAGCCAACCTCGAGAAACCGCGCCCGCCGCTCGGTCTCGTCGATGATCAGGCCATCGACCTTGCCCACCTCGTCGCCGTTGCGATCGACCACGCTCCGGTCACGCAGGTCGTCGGCAGGATCGGCAACCTCCAGGCCGACATCCATCAGCCGGACCAAGGTGTGTGCGTCTCGCCCGGCGTCCTTGTCCCAGGTCATCCTCGGCTCGTCAGTCATCTCATCCCCAGTAACAGTCGGTGATTCACCGGCCCGGTACCCGGCCGTCGAGCACTCATTCGGCGCATGGATCCGGGCCGGTCGGGCACGAGGACGGTGAGAAGGACACCTGGGACCGGGGGAAGGACCGGGCAATGGCACGTCACGCGATGTGTGAGGACCGGTCGGCGGGGGCGACTCAGCCGCCGATGCCGCCGCCGGAGCCGCCCGAGCCGTCGGAGCCCTCGGCCCCGGATCTGCCGCCTGAACCCCTCGAACCGACTGAGCCGTCCGACCCGACGGAGCCGGTCACGCTGCCCGGACCGATCCGCCTACGCGGTTCACAGAAAGCTACTTCCGGGTAAGACTGGTGGGTAGGGACGTGCCCCCGAGCAGGGAGGATGCGGCGTGACCACGGAGCAGGTACCGACGGAGCAGATGACCGAGCAGCCGGGAGCGGCGCGCAACGCCAGCGAGCGCGAGGCCCGGGAAGTCGCGGAGGCGGCGCGGCAGACCGAGTGGGACCGGCCGAGTTTCGCCAAGAAGCTGTATCTCGGTGACTTCGACCTGTCGCTGATCCACCCGCACCCACGCTCCGCGCCGGACGACGTCGCGCGCGGCGAGGAGTTCCTGGCCAAACTCACGGCGTACTGCGAGACGCTCGACGGCCAGGTCGTCGAGCGGGAGGCGAAGGTCCCGGACGAGTGGCTGCAGGGTTTCGCCGAGTTGGGCGTGTTCGGCATCAAGGTCCCGGCCGAGTACGGCGGCCTCGGCCTGTCCACGACGTACTACGGCAAGGCCTTGATGATGGTCGGATCGGTTCATCCCAGCCTTGGCGCACTCGTGTCCGCGCACCAGTCGATCGGCGTACCTGAGCCGGTGAAGATGTTCGGCACCGACGAGCAGAAGGCGAAGTTCCTGCCGCCCTGCGCCGCGGGTGCGGTGACGGCGTTCCTGCTGACCGAGCCCGATGTCGGATCCGACCCTGCCCGGATGGCGTCGACGGCGACTCCGACCGAGGACGGCGAGGCGTATCTGCTCGACGGTGTGAAGCTCTGGACCACCAACGGAGTGATCGCCGAACTCGTCGTCGTGATGGCGCGGGTGCCGAAACACGAGGGCGGTCGCGGCGGCATCAGCGCATTCGTGGTCGAGGGCGACGCACCGGGCATCACGGTGGAGAACCGCAACGCCTTCATGGGACTGCGCGGGATCGAGAACGGCGTCACCCGGTTCCACCAGGTCCGCGTGCCGGTCGAGAATCGCCTGGGTCGCGAGGGTGACGGTCTGCGGATCGCGCTCACCACACTGAACACCGGTCGGCTGTCCATCCCGGCAACCTGCACCGCCGCTGCCAAGTGGTGTCTGAAGATCGCCCGGGAGTGGTCTACGGAACGGGTCCAGTGGGGCCGGCCCGTCGGCAAGCACGCCGCGGTCGCAGAGAAGCTCTCGTTCATCGCGGCCACCACGTTCGGCCTCGAGGCGGTACTCGATCTGTCCGCGAAGCTGGCCGACGCGGGCAGTAAGGACATCCGGATCGAAGCCGCGCTGGCGAAGTTGTGGTCCAGTGAGATGACTTGGCTGATCGCTGACGAACTGGTCCAGATCCGTGGTGGTCGCGGTTACGAGACCGCCGATTCGCAGGCTGCACGCGGCGAACGCGCGGTGCCGGCCGAGCAGATTCTGCGCGACCTGCGGATCAACCGGATCTTCGAGGGTTCGACGGAGATCATGCACCTGCTGATCGCCCGCGAGGCAGTCGACGCGCACCTGGCCGCGGCCGGCGACCTCGCCTCGGCGGATGCCGACCTGCAGGCGAAGGCGAAGGCAGCGGTGAAGGCGAGCGGCTTCTACGCGAAGTGGCTTCCACAGCTTGCCGTCGGCAAGGGTTCGGCGCCGACGTCGTACGCCGAGTTCGGACCGCTGGCGAAACACCTCCGGTACGTCGAGCGGACGTCGCGGAAACTCGCCCGGCAGACGTTCTACGGAATGGGCCGCTGGCAGGCGAAGCTCGAATACCGCCAGGGCTTCCTGGGCCGGATCGTCGACATCGGTGCGGAACTGTTCGCGATGGCCGCCGCCTGCTCCCGGGCCGAGATGCTGCGCACGGACGATCCGGCGCGGGGCGAGACGGCGTACGAGCTGGCAGGCGCCTTCTGCGAACAGTCCCGGCTCCGAGTGGATCACCTCTTCGAGCGGCTCTGGAAGAACACCGACGACACCGACCGCCGCTTGGCGAACCACGTCCTCGACAGCGCCTACACGTGGCTCGAATCAGGCATCGTCGACCCTTCCGAAGGAACCGGCCCCTGGATCTCCGAGTGGCAACCAGGCGAGTCCACCGCAGCAGACGTCTCCCGCCGCTACCGCTGAATCAGCTGAGGTGGAGGCGCATGAGGATGCGGGGGTGGCCGGCCAGGACGGAGGTGGTGTCGGCGGCCTTGGTGAAGCCGGCGCGTTCGAAGTTCTTGCGGATGCCGGGGTAGGCCATCGTCAGGTCGACCTTGGCGTCCCCGCTGTCGAGTGGGTAGGCCTCGACCGCCGGCGCGCCGTGCTCGCGGGCGAACTCGACGGCGCCGTCGATCAGGGCGTGCGAGATGCCCTGCTTGCGGTGGCCGGGACGGACACGGATGCACCACAGCGACCAGACTGGTAGATCGTCGATATGCGGGATCTTCCGGTTGCGCGCGAACGACGTGTCCGCCCGCGGCGCGACCGCTGCCCACCCCACCGGCGTCTCGTCGTCATAGGCAAGCACTCCCGGAGACAGTTCCGCCCGGCACAACTCAGCGACGTACTCACCTCGCGCCTGTCCGCGGAGTTCGTTGTTCAGCTTGGACGGGATCCGATAACTCAAACACCAACACACATTCGATGTCGGCGACTTGGGCCCGATGACAGCACGAACATCCTCGAACACCTCGGCCGGCCGGATCTCGATGCACATCCCACCACGATCCCACGACGTCAGCAGGGCGCCGCGGTCAGCTTGATGTAGTAGACCGGAGTCCAGTCGTAGAGGTCCCGGACCGGTGGTGCCTCACAACCGATCTCCCGCCCGTTGGCGCCCAGATCCTCATCGCGGCTACTTGTTCCATTGACGTCACGGCCGGCGTCTGACGAGGCTCGGTCGAGGTGTCCGAGGCTGTCGCTCTCATCGCGGCTGCCCACGGATCGCGTGTGGCTCTCACATGGCCTGCGCAGCCTGGGACACCGCCCCGAGCGGGAGAGGCTCAAGAAGGGGTGGGTCTGCTCGAAGTAGCGGTGCCCTCCGGCTCGACACTCATCGGTTGAGCCTGAGGAGGCAACGTGAGCCAGGAATTCCCGCGGGTCGTCATCGGTATGGACCCACACAAGCGATCGGTGACCATCGAGGTGATGGACGGTGACGAGCACGTCCTCGGTGGAGGCAGGTTCGCCACCGGCACCGCCGGCTATCGCTCGATGCTCGACAGCGTTGGTGCCTGGCCGAACAGGATCTGGGCGATCGAGGGCTGCAACGGCATCGGCCGCCACATCGCTCACCGGCTGATCGCGGACCGGGAGCAGGTCGTCGACGTCCCGCCGAAGCTGTCCGCGCGGGCACGTGTGTTCGCTACCGGCCAGGGCCGCAAGACCGACGCCACCGACGCGCACTCCGTGGCATTGGTCGGAACCCGCATGACGGGGCTGCGTCCGGTGGTCGCCGATGAGCAGCTCGAGGTACTCCGGCTGCTGGTCGACCGCCGCCGCGCCCTGGGTGAGGAGCACACCCGGAAGGTCTCCCAGCTGCACGCGCTTCTGCTGGAACTCATCCCTGGCGGGGCGAAGGTGTTCTTGTCCGCTGCACAGGCCCGCAAGCTGCTGGCATCGGTGCGTCCGCGCGACGTGGTCGGCAAGACCCGCAAACGGGTCGCAACCGAGCTCGTGATCGACCTGGAGAAGATCTACGCCCGAACCAAGGCCGCCGACAAGGAACTCACCGAGCTGGTCAAGGCCACCGGCACCGGCCTTCTGGACCTGCACGGCATCGGCCCCTCCGGTGCTGCTCGACTGCTGGTCGAGGTCGGTGACATCACCCGGTTCCCCGACCGCGCTCACTTCGCCTCCTGGACCGGCACCGCACCCATCGACGCCTCCTCCGGAGACCACGTCCGGCACCGCCTCTCCCGCGGCGGCAACCGGCAGATCAACCGGGTGCTGCACGTCATGGCCGTCGTTCAGCTACGCAACCCGACCGAAGGACGCGCCTACTTCGACCGCAAGAAGACCACCGGCAAGACCTCCATGGAAGCCATGCGCTGCCTCAAACGACGGCTCTCCGACCTGATCTACAAGACCATGCTCGACGACCTCGTCGCCGCGCAGAAGACGGGCCCGGGAGGACAACCAGGCAACGACTCTGTCTCCAGCGCGACCGGCTCACAGCCCAGCACCGGCTCTTCGGACAAGTCACATCCCGAACCCGCCAAGACCAAGCCTAACCGCACCCTTCCAGCCGCGTCTTGACACAGAAGGGAGCCATGGAAATCCTGGGTGTTGTCGGTGACCCCGACGCCGTACCAGTTGTGCAGCGTACGTGCCGTACTTGTAGAACTTGAACCAGTAGTAGCCGTTGCCGTAGGGCACGGTCGCGCACGCATACCCGACGTCACACCCCGCCCCCACCGCCGCTGCCGGGCGGAAGATACACGCGGTACGCAGCCGCCGGCGAGGTCGTCGGCGCCGCAGCTGCCACCACCTCGTCCGCCGGTTGTTTCTGCACGGCGTCGGCAGGGGCCACCGTCGCACCGACTGCCAGACAACTCACCAGCAGTCCCAGTCCCGCCGTACGTTTCCAATCCCCATGAGCCTCTCCGCATCACGTCGACAAGGAATCCAGTCGAGCCAGTCGACCACCGCCGAGTGTCACGCCACACACATTTCGACCACCCTCGAAAGGAGACGCGGTATTTCGGTCGAGCTGGGGTGGTTGAGGTTCTAGGGTCGGCGGGTGAGCTCGACTTGGACTAATGAAGCTGCGATCAGTCGGTGGGACGCCTCTAGTACGCGGGAGGTGATGGAGGCGACGGCTGAGGAGGGGGACTTTGCCAAGCGGCATCTGGTCAATCCGGTGTTGTTGCGGTTGCTGGGCGACGTACGGGGTCGGCGGGTGCTGGACGCGGGATGTGGGAATGGGTACTTCAGCCGCATGCTTGCCGAGCGTGGAGCTGAGGTGGTGGGCGTCGAACCGAGCGAGGCGATGGTGACGTTCGCTCGTGACAAGGAACGCGAGACCGGCCGGAGCACTCGCTATGTTCAGGCCGACCTGACTCGGCTGCCCGACCTGGGTGGCGCCTTCGACGCCGTGGTCTGCAGCATGGTGCTGATGGCGATCCCCGACTGGAAGCCCGCGATGCGTGCCTGCGTAGAAGCGCTGCGGCCCGGCGGTCTGTTCGTGTTCGCCCTGGTCCACCCTGCCTTCGAGAATCTGTGGGCGACCTGGCGCGAGCACGGCGAGTACCGCCAGGACCGGTACCTCGAGGAGTACGTCGTCCACGGTCCAGCCGCGCCCGACTTCCACCGCCCGCTCTCGGCGTACCTCAACGAACTCGCCGCCCTGGGCTGCCGCCTCCGCGAAATCGTCGAGCCGGGCCTCGACCCATCCGTAGCAGCCACCACCCCCGGCCTGACCGCCTACACACGCCTGCCGAACTTCCTGATCGTCTCCGCCGAGGCTCCAGCCTGAGTCGTTCAGGGTCCCGCGACGGTGATTGTGACTGTGGATCCGTCCTGCCTCACTGTGAATCCGTGCAGGACTGGATATGTTCACAGGGTGTTGAGTCTTGGGGCGCTGCTGAACGATCGGTCGCTCGAGTTGCGGCTGCTGGTTCCGGGCGTGGAGGGAGCGGTCGAGCGGGAGGTGCTGTGGGTGCACAGCACCGAGCTGCCGGATCCGTCGCCGTACCTTCGGGCCGGGGAGCTCGTGCTGACGAACGGATTGTGGCTGCGGGAGACGTCCGCGGCGGACTTCGCGGCCAACGTACGACGGTCCGGTGCGGCGGGCATCGTGTTCGGGCTGCGGGACGTGATGCCGGAGACGCCGGCCGAGTTGATCGAGGCATGCCGCCAGGAGGACCTGCCGCTGGCGGAGATCTCGATCGCGGTCCCGTTCACCGCGGTGGCCGAGGCTGCGTCGGCGCTGCAGGCCGACGAACGCCGTGACGCTCTGGTCGGCATGGTCCGGCGCGGTGATGCGCTGGCCTCGGCGATCTCGCACGGTGCGGGCGCGTCCGGCGTACTGGCTGTACTGCGGCGCGAACACGAGCTGCCGCTGGCGGTGGTGGACCGGATGGCGAGGCCGTTGGCATCAGCGGGGCTGGACCTGTCCGCGGACCAACGCCGACGCGTTGCTGACGGGCTGGCCCGCCATCCACCGCCGCTGGAGATCGATCTCGGTGGGCCGGAAGGTCGCGCGACAGTATTCCTGGTCGGGGCCGTCGGCGATACGGACGCCGCGCTGTTGTGCCTGCGACCGGTGAGCGAGCTGACCAGGCTGCAGCAGGATGCGCTGGACCAGGTGGCACGCTTCCTCAGCCTCGAGGTCGCGAAGCAACAGGCGATCCAGGCGATCGAGCTGCGGTTCGCGAGTGAGCTGCTGGACATGATCCTGTCCGGCGCGCAGCGGGCGGCCGAGGTTCCCGACCGGCTACGGGCGTTCGGGGTGGATCCGTCCGGTCGGTTGGCGGTGCTCACGGTCGCGTTCGCCGACGGTGCCGAGTCGACCTTGCCCGGCCTGACGGACACGATCGGCGAGTTCTTCCTGGCCCAGGGCCTGGCAGTGGTCGTCGCCGGCGGCAGTCAGGACGTGGTCGCGGTACTGCAAGAGCCCCGGCAGGATTTGAAGGAACTGGCCGAGGCGCTGTGTGCTGTGGTCCTGAAGCGCTTCCCGGATCGCCGGCCGGTCGTCGGGCTCGGTGACACGGCCGCCTCGGCGCGGGAGTTGCGGCAGCCGTTGGTGCAGTCCCGCGAGGCCTGCCAGGTACTGCGCCGCCGGCACGGAAGTCAGGCGGTCGCGTCGTTCCGGGAACTGGGGACACACCGCTTGCTCCTCGGCCTGCAGGACGCAGGGACGCTGCGCGGCTTCGCGGACGGTGTGCTCGGACCTCTGCGACAGCATGACAGCTCGCGGGACAGCGAGCTCGAGTCCACCCTGCGAGCATTCCTCGCTCACGACGGCCAGTACGGCGCGACCGCCGCCGCACTCTACGTGCATGTGAACACCCTGCGGAATCGGCTGGCTCGGATCACCGAGCTGACCGGTCGAGACGTCGCACGCACTGAGGATCGAGTGGACCTCTACCTGGCCCTGGAAGCGGACGAGCTGGCCGAATAGCGCACGACGTCGATGGCGAGGTCGGTCGGCCGAGAGTTGTTGATGACGGTCAGGTCCTGTGGGCACGCGGAGACCACGACCACGCAGTCGAGCTCGGCGCGGAAGGTGATCGAGTCGCCGGGGGCCGTGGCCGCGGGCAACCAGTCGAGGGTGCCGTCCGGGCGCACCGGCACCTGCATGAAGAGGTTGACCGGCTGCGGTACGACGTCGATCGCACGTCCGAGCGCATCCCGCAGGTTTTGGGCACAGGACGGATGATCCGGTACGCCGAGTCCGGCGTACCGGGCGTCGTCGCAGGCCGCGATGAGGAGGTCGTGCCGGCCCGGTGAGGTGTCCTCGACCAGGGTCAGGATCGGGCGGCGCTCGTTCGTTGTGAAGGCTTCAGCGATGGCGGGGAAGAGCCGGCTGGTCGCCGTCCTCGTGTGCGAGGCGCTGAGGTGTTCGGGGGTGATCCCCGACGGCGTGGCGACGTACGCAAACAGATCGCCGACCTGTCCGCCGGCGACGTCGACGACGCGCACGTGGTCGCCGCGCTGGACCCGGACGGCGCGTCCGGTTCGGGCGGGCACCACGGTACGAGCGGTTGTCTGCATGACGCCAACTCCAGCAAAACGGTGCGTGGGTCTGCAGTGGACGATCCTCCAGCATGCTGGCTTGATCTTGTGGCTTGATCCATCGCGAGGTTGTGCCCGGCGCTGATGAAGTTCAGGACATGGAACTGACGACAACTCACCCGGCCCTGCGACCGATCGGACTCGGCGCCCTCGAACTCGCGAACCGTTTCGCCGTCGCGCCGATGTCGCGGGTGTCGGCCACGCCGGACGGCGTACCGACGGACGAGATGGCTGAGTACTACGCGGCGTTCGCCGACGGCGGTTTCGGCCTGGTGATCAGCGAAGGCACCTACACCGACCCGGCGTACAGCCAGGGCTACCTGAACCAGCCGGGTCTCACCACGGCGGCTCAGGTGGCGGGATGGCGGGAGGTGACTCGCCGGGTCCATGCCGCCGGCCGGCCGATCCTCGCCCAGTTGATGCACGCCGGCGCCATCTCGCAGGGCAATCCGGACCGCACGGAGCGAGTCGGGCCGTCGGCGATCCGGCCGATCGGCGAGATGTTGTCCGAGTACGGCGGTCAGGGTCCCTGGCCGACGCCACGCGAACTTACCGAGAGTCAGATCGACGAGGTGATCGCCGGCTTCGCCGCGTCAGCGGTCCGGGCTCACGAGGCCGGATTCGACGGCGTGGAGATCCACGGCGCCAACGGGTACCTGCTCGACCAGTTCCTCACCGTCTATACGAACCAGCGCACGGATTCGTACGGCGGACCGGTCGCGAACCGGATCCGGCTGACTGCCGAGGTCGCCGCGGCGATCGTCGCGGTGACGCCGCCCGGGTTCGTCGTCGGCGTACGGCTGTCGCAGACGAAGGTGAACGATCTCGAGTACCGCTGGCCCGGCGGCGCGTACGACGCCGAGGCCGTCTTCGAGACCGTGGCCGGTCAGGGTGTCGACTATCTGCACATCGCCAGCGAGGGCCGGGACTGGCTCGAGACCGCTCGGCTGCCGGGTGGTCAGACGATCACCGGGCTCGCACGCAAGGTGAGCGGGCTGCCGGTGATCGCGAACGGCGGCATGCACGACCCGGAGCGCGCGGATCACGTCCTGACCGACGGCCACGCCGATCTCGTCTCGATCGCCCGGGGCGCGCTCGCGAACCCCGATCTGCCCCGTCGTCTCGGCAACGAGCACGGGCTCGACCGGTTCGACCGCCGGATGCTCGAGCCGGCGGCCACCCTGGCGAACGCGAAGCAGTGGCAGACTGCTCGGTCATGACGATCCCGACGTGGCATGGCGGGGCACAGGCCGTCGTCACGCTCACCTTCGATGTCGACGCCGAGACGCCGATCCTCGCGGCCGGGCGCAGGTACGCCGATCACCTGACCACGATGTCGCACCAGGCGTACGGTCCGGACGTCGGCGTACCGCGGATCCTGGAGCTGCTGGCCGATCTCGACGTACCGGCGACGTTCTTCGTGCCGGGTTGGGTGGCCGAGCAGCGGCCGGGGCTCGCGGCGACCATCCAGGACCGTGGCCATGAGGTCGCTCACCATTCCTACAGCCATCGCGCGCCGACCACGCTCACCGCGGAGGACGAGCGGGCGGACTTCGAACGGGCCCTCGAGGTATTCGTTGCGCAGGGCATCGAGATCCACGGGCACCGGGCCGCGCTGTGGGAGGCGACCCGGACCACGCTGGACCTGGTCGCCGAGCACGGTCTCGCGTACGACTCGTCGCTGATGGGCGACGACCGGCCGTACCTCCTCGACGTCGGCGGCCGGTCGGTCGTGGAGCTGCCGGTGCACTGGTCACTCGACGACTGGGAGCAGTACGCGTATCTCCCGTCGCCGCAGATCGGCACCGTCATCGAGTCGCCGCGCAAGGTCCTCGAGCTGTGGCGAGCGGAGCTGGACGCCATGCGGCACTACCGCTGTTTGCTCAACCTGTGCCTGCACCCGTTCCTGTCCGGCCGACCGAGCCGCCTCCTCGCCCTGCGCGACCTGATCGAGTACGCCCAATCCTGCGGCGACATCACCTTCGCCCGCTGCCGAGACCTGGCTGCCGCGGCCCGCTCCGACCGCGCACTCTCACCACGAACCCCGCCGGCCGTCGTACCGGACCCTTCTGTCTACCCCGGTTGATCACCGAGGAGAGCGATGGCGTCGATGAGCTTGGTCCAGAAGGCGGCACGGTCGAGCTCCACCGCGACCTGGGCGTTGGGCGGGCGGCCGGTGTAGTGGTGGAGGTCTACGGCCGTGGCGCCGGCGGTCCAGTCGCCCTTGGTTTCGATGACGACGTTCGCCTCGACGCAGTGGACGATGGTGGGGTCGATGACTCGGGCTACGGCGACCGGATCGTGCAGCGGGGGAGCGGTGAAGCCCCAGAGGCGCTTGTAGGTCGAGGCGAAGAACGTCATCCACTCGATGCAGATCTCGGCCAGCGGAGTGCCGATGCGCGTGAAGGCAGCTAGTACGTCGTCCGTCACCAGCGCTTGATGCGTGACGTTCAGGCCGCACATCGTGAACCGGACACCTGATCGCAGGACCTGGTCCGCGGCCTCGGGATCCACGAAGCAGTTGGCCTCGGCGTACGGCGTGACGTTGCCACGCTCGGTCGACCCACCCATCCACACGACCTCGTCGATCCGGTCAGTCAGATCCGGTCGGTCAGCGAGCAGCCGCGCGACGTTTGTCAGAGCTCCGGTCGCCACGATCGTGACCGGCGCATCGTGCGTGGTCAGTACGTCGACCAGCAGCTCGTGCGCCGTGATCGTTGCCTCAGGCACCGTCGGGTCGCCCTCGAACAGCGGTCCGTCCAACCCGGTCTCGCCGTGCACGTCGTCAGCGATCCGCAACGGCCGCACCAACGGACGATCGGCCCCGCGAGCGACCGGAACATCCCGCGCCCCGGCCAGCGACAGCACCCGACGAGCGTTGACGGTGCACTTCTCAACCGTCTGGTTCCCGGCCACGGTAGTGACCCCGAGCAGGTCGACCGCAGGATCCGCGACCGCCAGCAGCAACGCCATCGCGTCGTCATGCCCAGGATCACAATCAAGCACTACCGGTATCACCACCCGCACATGCTAAAGCCGCCGTCAGCCCGCGGGCTGGAAGAGTTCGATCAGGTTGCCGGCGGGGTCGGCGATGAGGATCTGGCGGCCTCCTGGGCCGGAGGTGGGTTCGCTGCGGAACGGGACCTTGGCGGCCTCGAGCCGTTCGATCTCGGCGTCGAGATTGTCGACAATCAGATGGATGCGGTTTCGGCCGGCGTCCGACGCGTCGTCCGGGGTGGCGCGGGCGCCAGAGGTCTGCGGTCCGGAGAGCAGGAGGCGCAGATGTCCGCGGGTGACGTCGGCGAACGGCGGCGCCGGGTTGCTTCGCAGTACGAAGCCGAGCTGGGTGGTGTAGAAATCGATGGCCGCCGGGACGTCGTCGACGATGTAGCGGACGCTGGCGAAGGTCTCCTCTTCGGTCATGATCAATCCTCCTTGAGGCTCGGTACCAGGTGCCGAACCCGGTTGTCGATGTCCGCCGCCGCGGAGACGAACCTCGAATAACTGCTCCGGCCGTCGTCGCCGGCCGAAGGGTCGGGGATGCTCCAATGGGCGCGGGGCGGGTTGTCGGCGAGCGATTCGCGCGCCTTGTCGCACAAGGTGATCACGCGCGTGAAACGACTGTGCAGGGTCGGGTTGAGCGCCCGCGGTGCCTGTTCCTCGATGTCGATGTCGTAGTGCTCCCGCAGTACTCGCACGGCGTGGGGATGGATCCGGTCCTTGGGTCTGGTCCCGGCACTGCTCACGCGGACGCGGTTCCCGGTTCGGTGCCGCAGGAGCGCCTCGGCGATCGGCGAACGAGCGCTGTTGCCGCTGCAGATGAAGAGCACGCTCGAACGCCGTGGCGGTTCCTCCGGCACTGGTTTCATCCGGAGCGCCGGATGCAGCGCGGTGCCGGCATCGGCCAGTGCCTCGGCACAGCGATCGAGGTCGAGGTGGTAGTAGCTGTCCCGCGCATCGAAGCTGCTACGCCGCGAGGTCACCAGCCCGCCGTCGCGCAGAAGCCTCAGGTGGTACGACACCAGGTTCTGCGGCTCATCGACAACGGCGACCAACTCCCGCACCCGCAGATCGCTTCGGGCGAGCTCCGTCACCAACTGCCATCGCAGCGGATGACTGACCAGCCGGATGAACTCAGGCACACCGTTCACGGCCCCTGACATTACATCAAATCCATTTGATGGACCATCCTTCGTCGACAACAGCTGATCTCATCCGTCGTACTCCTCAACCGGCTGCGCCGGTCGAGGAGCTGTTGAGGGGCGCCGTAGGGTGGCTGGGTGAGCGAAGAACGGGGAGCGCCGGGCGCGCTGGATACGGCTGACTGGCGGCGGCGAGTGTTTGCGCTGTACGGCGCTGTGCGAGCGGCCGGCGACCTGGCCGAGGGGCACGCGCTGTGGCGGGCAGGCAGAGACGAGCTGCTGGCGACCCACCCTGCATCGCCTGTCGAGGAGCGCGACGGCTTCAGAGGGGTTCCGGTGGGGGAGTACCGGCCGGAGTTGCGGTTCGAGGTCGCGATCGACACGGATGTCGAACCCGTCCGGTGGGAGGTCCCTTCGGCCACCGACGGCGTCATCCCGTTCTCGCGGGTCGGCGTACTGCACCTGCCCGCGATCGGCGACCTCGACGTGTGGTGGCTCGAGTCGTACGGCGGCGGTGTGTTCGTGCCGGTCAAGGACGCACTGGCCGGCTCACATACGTACGGCGGTGGCCGCTATCTGCTCGACACCGTCAAAGGCGCGGACCTCGGTGGTGACATCCGCGAGGGCCGGCTCGTCGTGGACCTCAACTTCGCCTACAACCCGTCGTGCGCCTACAGCCCGCTGTGGACCTGCCCGCTCGCGCCCGCCACGAACACGGTGAAGGCAGAACTTCCGGTCGGCGAACTGACCTCAGACCTCTAGGGCCGCCAGCAACACGAGCACCACGGTGACGACGGCGAACAGGCCGTGGCCGCCGACGACAGCGACGGGGAAGTGCCGCTCAGGCGGTACGTCGGCGGTCGCCACCTCGGCCGTCGCGCGCGCTCGGTACGTCGGCAACCAGCGTCGCAGCATCGCGAACCCGAGCAAGGCCACCGGCACGAGCAGGATGAACGCGACCCAGGCCAGCACGTCGCTGTCGGCGATCAGATAGATGATCCACAGCACGAGCCCGATGGCCGCGAGCGCGAAGTGGCTGAAGATCAGTGCCGGCCGGAATTTGCTCGCGCTCGGCTTGCGCGGCCCGCCGTTGCTGATCCAGGTGTACAGCAGGTAGAAACCGCCGATCGCGGTGATCAGCCACGTGACGAGTGCTGCGATACCCATGTCATCTCCTCGGCTCGAAACCTTCGGCTTGGTCGTCCTCCTCGGCGACGCGTACGCCGTACCGGAAGGCCAGCTTTCCCCCGAGATAGCCCGACACCATGAGTGCGGCCAAGCTGACCCCCGACAGGACGATCGGCCCGACCGCGACCTGGTCGGCATCGGATCCGCGGCGCCAGAGCGCGT
The DNA here is from genome assembly GCF_004331465.1 of Kribbella pittospori. GTDB lineage: Bacteria > Actinomycetota > Actinomycetes > Propionibacteriales > Kribbellaceae > Kribbella > Kribbella pittospori. The sequence goes on along the minus strand of NZ_SJKB01000005.1, from coordinate 526,562 downwards.
TGACGACGTAGGCCACGACGATCGCGACGTTCAGGATCAGGTGGATCAACCCGGTCCGGAACGCCGGTGTGCCGGGCGGGATGGCGAAGAAGTCCAGCAGCCCGACGGTCGCGGCCGCGAGCGCGCCGACGATGCCGATCACGATCAGCCACGTCGACGCCTGGACCAGGTACGCCGCGTCCGCCGCCTGCGATCCGATGTCGAAGACGAAGCTGGCCACCCAGGCGCCGATCGGGATCGTCACCAGGATCGGGTGGAACGGGTGACCGTACGGGCCGGTGAGCAGCGCACTGACGGGGTGCTTCGCGGCAGACGACCGATCGGACATCGGCACCTCCTATTTCACCAATCGAGTTTGGTCTTATTCGGACTGGCAGGTCAAGAGGTGGGCGCGCGTCGGCGTCGCTTTTGGCCAATGTTCGTGTCCGTTATCGTGGACGAGTGGCTGACGAGGGGCTCGGTGCGGACGCGACGATCAGGGCGGTCTCGGCGTTGAGCGACGAGTCCCGGCGCCGGATGTTCGAGTTCTGCCGTCGGGCCGGCCGTGCGATCAGCCGGGACGAGGCGGCGGCGGAGGTGGGGATCTCGCGGAAACTGGCCGCGTTCCACCTGGAGAAATTGGTCGAGGCCGGGCTTCTACGAGCGCACTACGAGCAGGGCGGCAGGCTTCGCAAGGTCGGCCGCGCGCCGAAGCTGTACGAACCGGTCGAGACCGACGTGCAGGTGTCGATCCCGCCGCGCCGGCCGGACCTGCTCGCGGAGATCCTCCTCGACGGCGTCCTCAGCCAGGACGACGGCAGCCCGATGGACTCGGCGATGAAAGCAGCCTTTCGCCGAGGTGAACGGATCGGCGAGGAGGAACGCGCCCGGAGTCGACCGGGCCGGTTGAGTTCGGAACGTGCGTTGACGTTGTCAGAGGCAACGTTGTCCCGCGTCGGCTTCGAACCGGATCGCCCGCGGCCGAACTGCGTCCGGCTGCACAGTTGCCCGTTCCACCCACTCGCCCAGGCGCAACCCGACGCCGTCTGCGGCATCAATCACGCCTTCCTCACCGGCATGCTCAGCGGCCTCCGGGCGACGACAGTCCGCGCCATCCTCGACCCAGCCGGCGGCGAGTGCTGCGTGGAGATCACCGCCGACTGACAGGTCACGCTAGAGCGCGTTCTCCAAGGCGTCCGTCAGGAGGGCCGCCAGGGCTTCGAGCTGGAAGTCCGCGGAGGACGAGACCTCTTCGTCGGACCCGTCGAGGGCCCGGGCGGCGAGGCTGGACTTGCTGTCGATGAGGTCGGCGATCCTCGTGTCGATGGTCTGCGCCGCGATGATCCGCCAGGCCGTGACCGGCATGTCCTGGCCGATCCGGTGCACCCGGTCGATCGCCTGCGTCTGCTCGGCGTTCGTCCAGGACAGCTCCGCGAGTACGACGTTCGACGCGACCTGGAGGTTGAGGCCCACACCGGCGGCCAGCAGGGAGCAGACCGCGATGGAGACCTCTGGGTCGTTGACGAACGCGTCGATGTTCTTCTGGCGGTTCCTCGCGGTCTGGTCGCCCCGGATCGAGGAGAACCGGATGCCGCGCTCGGCGAAGAGCTCCTCGGCGGCGTCCATCACCTCGATGTGGCGGGCGAAGAACACGACCTTGCCGACGTTCTGCGCGAGTTGCGCGGCGTAGTCGGCGGCCAGGCCCGCCTTCGCGGTACCGATCCGGCGTACCAGGGTGAAGACGTTCTCGCCGGTCTTGGCGTTCGCCATCTCGGTGCGCTCCCAGCCGGCGACCCGGCGTACGAGCTCGTGGTCGATGCCTTCCACGGTGGTGCCGGACGTCCGCGTCTCGAGTGCGGTCTGGTACCGCTGCACGAGGCGGTTGGCGAGCTCGCGCTCGGCGTCGCGGATCGAGCGGCCGAGGGCACCGTCGAGCTCGACGGGCAGATCGGCGATCCGGCGGGCCGGGATGTCGGCGGCCACATCGACCTTGCGGCGGCGCACGATACCTAGGTCGATCACCGACCCGCGGGCGGCCGCGTAGAAGCCGGGGTCGGCCGGCGTCAGCTCGGTCTCCTCGAGCGACTCCATCAGCTCGGCGCGCGGACCCTTCTCGTCGATCCAGCCGAGGTACTGCCAGATCGCGGTGAAGTCCTCGATCGAGTTGATCAGCGGCGTACCGGTGAGTGCCATCAGCAACGGACGCGGCGTACGGGTCCGGATGCGCTCGGACAACTGCAGGACGTTGCGCGACCGCTGCGACTTCTTGTTCTTGATGAAGTGCGCCTCGTCGACCACCATGCCGCGGAAGCCGAGGTCGCCGAGCCAGCCGACGTGACGGTCGAGCACCTCGTAGTTGACGACGACGATGTCCGCGAACCCGTCGATCGTGTCGCCGTCGCCGTGGATCACCGTCGCGGTCTTCTGCGGGGTCCAGAGACCGGCCTCCCGCGCCCAGTTCGTCTTGACGACGTTCGGTACGACGGCCAGCAGGGGATAAGCGTTGGCGGCGCGGGCGGCGAGCAGGGCCTGAGCGGTCTTGCCGAGGCCTGGCTCGTCGGCGAGCAGGAACGTACGGTGGCCGGCCGCGGCGGCCGCGATCAGGCGCGCCTGGTGTGGCATGAGCTCCAGACCACTGGCCGCGTTGAGAGAGGTCGCCTCGGGCAAGGTCATGCTGGCGGCGGCACCGGCGTACTCGAACGACTTGAGCAGCGGACCGATGAGCTCCCAGCCGGCGAGGCGTCGTGGGCGCGGTGGGCGCGAGGGGGCAGCCGAGAAGTCGGGCGCGAGGAAGGGGTTGGCGAGCTGACGCTGGACCACAGCCTGCGGTACGACGCGCCGCGCGGCATCTGGTGGAGTCGCCGGCTCGACGGGCGCGACCTCCTCCTGCGGCGCCTCGACGCCGGCGGACTTCAGCATGTCGCGCTTGAGCCGCGCACCGGCCTCGGAGACGACGGCGTCCTCGGCCAGCAGCCCGAGGAGCGAGGTCTCGCGGGCAGCCGCCTTGGCGAGGATCGTTGCGACGCCGTCCAGCCGCCGGAGTTGCTCGGCGCGGTAGGTGTCGGTCGCGTTCTGGTCCGCGTTCACGCGCGCACGCTCCTCGCGCACCAGCAACGCGACGACCTGGAACTTGGTGCGCACCGACGGGCGTACGTCGGAGCGCTCGACCGCGCTCTCGACCTCCCGCACGGCACGCGCGAGGACCGGGATCAGACCGTCACCATCGCGGGCAGGACGCCGGCGACGGGGAGCGGAACGGGCAGCGCTGGACTGGCGCTGGCCTCGTGGGGCCAAAGACTCCTCCTCAGGACTGCCACGGCACGAGAGCCATGGCTGAACGCAGCACCGCACGGCCATCCCGCCGCCGCGACACGTCGCGCCGAGAGTCCGGTAGGCCACCGGGAAACGGCGCAGAACCCCCGCTTCCACGAGCGATCGCTGTCCCGGACTCCGCCGGGACCGGCCACCGCGTGCGATTGGCGACCTCTAGTCGATGACTGTGACCTCCGGGCCAAGACGCAGCCGTCGCCGGGGGCGGTCGGCGTTGCCGATGTTCGGTGCTCTCCCAATAGTAGCCTGCGTCCGCCGCTCCGGCTGTTCACCCTCGGTTAAGTTCCGATCAGGGTCCTCTTTGGCGTCGGCCCTTTAGTGCTCGGGGTTGGGGAGGACTGTGGCGATGAGGGCGGTGCCGGGGGCTGTTCGGCCGCCCGGGCCGGGGGTTGGGGAGACGTCGTCGGCGGTGAGGGGGTCGCCGCATTCCGAGCAGGTGACCGTCGGGGTGGTGCGGTGGCCGCAGGTGGTGTGGGTGAAGTGGAGGGGTTGGCCGGCGGGTGGGGTGGCCCAGCGGTCGCCCCAGGCGGTGAGGGCCATCAGGATCGGGATGAGCTCGCGGCCGGCGTCGGTGAGCGCGTAGGTGTAGCGGACCGGGTTGTCCTGGTACGGCGTACGTACGACGAGGCCGCCGTCCATCAGGGTGGTGAGCCGGTCGGTGAGGAGATTGCGGGAGATCCCGAGGTCGGTGACGAACTCGTCGAAGCGGCTCAGGCCGAGGTAGAGGTCGCGCAGCACCAACGGGGTCCACCAGTCGCCGATGACTTCGAGGGACTGGGCGAGCGAGCAGTGCATCGAGGCGAAGCTGGTGTTCCGCATGTCACCACTCTAGTCAGTTGCGGTATTGAACTCACTGTCTCTACGGTTGGAGGCCTACGCGAGGGGAGCGGGGCATGTACCACCGGATCGTGGCGGCGCAGGTGCGGAAGGCGTTCGCGGAGATCAGCGCCGGGAACTGGGAGGCCATGGTCGCCGGGATGGCGCCGACCTTCACCTACCGGTTCTACGGTGATCACGCGTTGGGCGGTGAGCGACACACGCACGACGCGCTGCGACGCTGGTGGGAGCGGTGCTTCCGGTTACTCCCGGACACACGCTTCGACGTACAAGACGTCCTGGTCGCCGGCTGGCCGTGGAACACGCGCGTAGCGACTGCAGTCACAGTCCACGTCGGCGTCGTGGACGGCACGCACTACCAGAACGTCGTTCACCAGTTCCTCCGCCTCCGCTGGGGCAAGATCACCGAAGTACGCACCCTCGAGGACACCGCCGTACTGGAGAAGACCCTCAACCGCCTGGCCACCACCGGCTACCCCGAAGCCCACGCAACCCCCATCACCGATTGAGCAGCGGTCAGTTGTCGTGGGGGAGTTGCTTGTTGGGGTCTTCGTCGGGGTCGGGTTCCGGGGCTGGGGTGGGATCGAGGTCTGGGTCGTTCTCGGGGCGGTCCTGGCCGGGAAATGCGCGGTCGGGGTCGGTGGGGTCGGGTAGAGGTGGGGGGATCGGGGTGGTGCTCACGGTGAGCCTCCTTCAGTTGCGGCGGTGGAGTTCGGGGAGTACTTCGGTGCGGTAGAGGTTCATCATGTCGACGGAGTGTGGGCCCATGTTGGCGACGTAGATCTCGTCGAAGCCGGCGTCGACGTACGGCATGAAGGCCTCGACGTGTGCGTCTGCCTTGGAGCCGCAGGTGACGGACTGCGCCGTCGATTCCTTGGTGACGAGTTGGCTCGCCTGTTCGAAGTGCCGGGGTGACGGCAGCACCTGCGACAGCTCGCCGGGCAGTCCGGAGTTGCCCCAGATCCGGTGCGCCTGCTCGATACCTTCCTCCTCGGTCGGCGCGTAGCTGACCTTGAACCCGGCCTGCGCCGGCTTGTCACCACCGCCGTTGTCGCGGAACCGCTGCAGCAGGCCGGCATCCGGCGTGGTGGTGATGTACCCGTCCGCGATCCGCGCCGCGACATCGGTTGCCTCCGGCCCGAATCCGGACATGTAGATGGGCAACGGAGCCTCCGGCCGGGTATAGATCCGGGCGGTGTCTACCGTGTAGTGCTTGCCGTGGTGCGAGACGAAGCCCTCCTCCGTCCACAACCGGCGCATGATCTCGACCGCCTCCTCGAGCATCTCCAGCCGTACGTCGACCGTCGGCCAGACGGACCCGAGCACGTGCTCGTTCAGGGCCTCGCCGGTGCCGATGCCGAGCTGGAACCGCCCGTTCAGCAGTACGGCGCTGGTCGCGGCCGCCTGCGCGATGATCGCGGGATGGATCCGCACCGTCGGACACGTGACCGCGGTGGTCACCGGGAGTTCGCACACCTGGGAGATCGCACCGATGGTGGACCAGACGAACGCGCTCTGACCCTGTTCGTCGTTCCACGGATGGAAGTGGTCACTGATCCACAGCCCGTCGAACCCGGCGTCTTCGGCCAGCCGCGCCTGCTCGATCAACTGTGCCGGCGTGTACTCCTCACTGGACAGGAAGTAGCCGATCTTCACGTCGTACTCCGATCGTTTGAGTTACCCGCCGGGTGCCCGCTCCCGACCCATCCATGCACGCGGTCGGCAACCTCGAAACAGGCCGCATACGCCTGAGCACAGCGGGCACAGGACGGAGATGAAGACGACAGTTGCCGATCTGATCCTGCAGAGACTCCGCGACTGGGGAGTCGACCATGTCTTCGGGTACGCCGGTGACGGCATCAACGGGCTGTTGTCGGCCTGGGAACGCGCCGGGGACGAGCCCCGGTTCGTGCAGGCGCGGCACGAAGAGATGTCGGCGTTCGAGGCGGTCGGGTACGCGAAGTTCACCGGCCGTGTGGGCGTGTGTACGGCGACCAGCGGCCCAGGCGCCATCCACCTGCTCAACGGTCTGTACGACGCGAAGCTCGACCACGTCCCGGTCGTGGCCATCGTGGGACAGACCGCTCGGTCGGCGATGGGCGGCAACTATCAGCAGGAAGTCGACCTGATGTCGCTGTTCAAGGACGTCGCCAACGAGTACTGCCAGCAGGTGATGGTCCCCGAGCAACTGCCGAACGTTCTGGACCGGGCGATCCGGATCGCGGCGTCGCGTCGTACCGTCACGGCGTTGGTGGTTCCGGCCGACGTCCAGGAACTGGAGTACGAGCCGCCGTCGCACGCGTTCAAGATGGTGCCGTCGAGTCTCGATCTGACCTGGTCCGCACCGGTGCCGGGTGAGGCCGACCTGCGCCGGGCGGCGGACCTGCTGAACGCCGGGGAGAAGGTAGCGATGCTCGTCGGTCAGGGCGCGCGAGGTGCCCGGCAGGAGGTCGATTCGGTCGCCGACCTGCTCGGCGCAGGCGTCGCCAAGGCGCTGCTCGGCAAGGATGTGCTGTCCGACGAACTGCCGTGGGTCACGGGCTCGATCGGGTTGCTCGGCACACGGCCGTCGTACGAGCTGATGACCGAGTGCGACACCTTGCTGGTGGTGGGTTCCAACTTCCCGTACAGCCAGTTCCTGCCGGAGTACGGCGCGGCGCGTGCGGTGCAGATCGACGTGGATCCGACGATGGTCGGGCTGCGGTACCCCTTCGAGGTGAACCTGGTCGGCGATGCGGCTCAGACACTGCGCCGGCTGATCCCGCTGCTCGAGTCCAAGGTCGATCGGTCCTGGCGCGAGGGCATCGAGAGCAAGGTCGAGCGCTGGTGGCAGGTGATGGAGCGCCGTGCGCACACCTCGGCGGACCCGGTGAATCCGGAACTGGTCTTCCACGAACTGTCGCCTCGGCTGCCGAACGACGCCATCGTGGCGGCCGACTCGGGCTCGGCCGCGAACTGGTACGCGCGGCATCTGCGGTTCCGCGGCGACATGCGCGGATCGCTCTCCGGCACCCTCGCGTCCATGGGACCCGGCGTGCCGTACGTGATCGGCGCCAAGTTCGGCCACCTCGGTCGGCCGTGCATCGCACTGGTCGGCGATGGCGCGATGCAGATGAACGGCATCAACGAGCTGATCACGATCGCGAAGTACTGGCAGGACTGGGACGACCCCCGGCTGATCGTCGCGGTCCTGCACAACAATGACCTCAACCAGGTCACCTGGGAGCTCCGGGCGATGGGGGGTTCCCCGCAGTTCCTGCCGTCGCAGGAACTTCCGGACTTCCCGTACGCTGCGTATGCGCGCAGTCTCGGCCTGGCCGGCGTACTCGCGGCCAAGCCGGAGGAGGTCGCACCCGCGTGGGACGAGGCGCTGGCCGCGGACCGGCCGTGCGTGGTCGAGTTCATCACGGATCCCGCCGTACCGCCGATCCCGCCGCACGCGACCTGGGACCAGCTGGAGAAGGCGCTGGAGTCGATCGTCCGCGGTGACTCCGACCGCGTCGACGTGATCAAGGAAGGCGTGAAGTCGAAGGTGCAGGAGTTCCTGCCGGGGACGAAGTCCTGATTGTCCGGGGCAACTTCGGGTACCGGCCGGGGCGTCGGAAGGAGCGGATCGTGCCCGCAGGATCGAATGCGAAGCGTGAACGGCAGTACGAGCACATCAAGGCCGGCCTGAAGAAGCGTGGCCGCAGTGAGGACACCGCGGAGGAAATCGCCGCGCGGACCGTGAACAAGGAACGCGCCCGCTCCGGCGAGGCCAAGGAGAAGAGCCGTACGTCGACCCACGACATCTCGTCGGGCCGCCGCGGTGGACTCCGCTCGCACAGCGGCTCGAAGGGCCGGACCAAGGAACAGCTCTACAACGAGGCCAAGAACAAGAACATCAAGGGCCGCTCGAAGATGACCAAGGCCGAGCTCGCGAAGGCCGTCGGCAGATAATCCCGGTCCGCCCGCCCGCCACCTACCTACTTGAGGTGGCGGGCGATGCACGTCCAGCTGGCCTCGGGTGCTTCTTCGGGGGCGAAATGGCCCGCGCCGGGGATCAGGTCTGTGGTCAATGACGTGACTCCGGCACGGTGGAAGCCCTCGGCATAGTCGTCAAGCTCGCCGTACTCGTGGTCGCCGCGGAGGTAGAGCAGCGGCGTGCCGCCGGGTGTGGTCAGTTGTTCCGCGTCCTGGGGGAAGGTGCGGTACCAGTTGAAGCCGGCGGTCAGCGCGCCGTCGGTGCAGTAGGCGCGTGCGTAGGTCACGCGGTCGTCCGACGTGATGGCGGAGCTGTCCGCGGTGAGGATCTCGTAGAAGAAGTCGAAGTACGCCGCACGGTTGCCGGAGACAAGGAGTTCCGGCAGGTCGGGTGTCTGGTGGAACGCGAAGTGCCAGATCTGCGGATTGGCGACCACCCGGTCCCACGGATCGACCCCGGGCACAGCCACGTCCATCACCACAGCGGCGCGCAGGCCGTCGTACGTACAGAGATAGGCGTACGTCGCCATGCCGCCGACGTCATGACCGACGAGGACCGGATCGTTCAACCGGAGTTCATCGATCAGCCCGTGGATCACCCGGGCGAGCGCGACCTTGGATCCGTTGGTGGCGTCACCCGTGGACTCGCCGATCCCCGGAAGATCCACGGCGATCGCATGCATTCCGTCGTCCGCGGCCAAGGGAAGGATATGGCGCCAGGCCCACGAGCTCTGCGGCCAGCCGTGCAGGAACACCACCGGTGGATCACCCGGCGAGCCCGCCTCGACGAGGTGTAGCGCGGACCCGCCGACGCCCACTGTCCGATGCCTGAAGTCTGTTGTGTTCATGGCAGTAGCTCCCGGGCCGCGCGGAGGTCGTCGACGAAGCGGGCGAAGTCGCGGCGGTACTCCTGGGACCGCACGACGGCGGACGGGTGAACGGTCGCGAGAGCCGCCCGGCCGTCGGGGAGCTCAACGGACCGGCCGCGGTGTTCGGTGACTTTGAAGCCGGGGCCGAGGAGGGCGCGGGCGGCGACGGCGCCGAGGATCACGACGAGGCCGGGTTTCACGATCTCCAGCTCGCGGTCCAACCAGGGGCGGCAGGCAACGATCTGACCGGCCGACGGGGTCTTGTGGATCCGGCGCTTGCCCTGGCGTTCGAACCGGAAGTGCTTGACCGCGTTGGTCAGGAACACCTCGGAGCGCTCGATCCCTGCCTCCACCAGCGCCTTGTCCAGCAGCCGGCCGGCAGGTCCGACGAAGACGTGCCCTTCCTTGTCCTCCACGTCACCGGGTTGTTCACCGATCAGCATCATCCGGGCGCGGACCCGCCCTTCGCCCGGCACGACCTGGTCGGCGTACTCGTACAGGTCGCAGCCGCGGCAGTCCGGGAGCGTCGCCGTGACCTTCCGCATCCCGCCGTCGTGCGGAACCCACTGGGCCGCGCCGGTGAAGTCGTTCACGTCAGGCTCCCGTGGCCGAGTGCGGCGCGTGCACCGGCTTCGACTGGGCCGAGCGGCGCTGGCGCAGGTAGATGGACCCACCGACGATGGCCGCCACGGCGAGGAACTCGCTCTGCCAGTTCTGGAACGATTCGTACCAGAACTGCGACGTCTGCAAGTACCCCCACGTCGTCACCGCCGTACCGCCGTGCAACTGCTGCTCCTGGCTGTACGACCTGGCACCGGTGACTGCGTGCAGCCAGAACGACAGCAGGAACACCAGTCCGAACGCGATGGCGAGAGAGTTCTCGTACAGCTTCAGCACCACCGGCGGACCGTGCCGTACCGGCCAAGGTGCCCCACGATCGGTGCGGTGATCCCGTGGGTCCTCGTCCTGCGGTGTGGTCTCGCCGATCGGGCGGGACTCAGCGGAGCCCTTCTGCACCAGGTAGGCGGTGAGCAGGACGTACATGCCCATCTGGAGGAATTCGGACTCCCAGTTCTCGAAAACGGCTTCGCCGAACGACGACGAACCGACGTACTGGCCGAGCGTCTGGGTCGGCTGCCCGTGGTCGGTGAGCTCAGCGTTGTCCTGCGCGTGACCGGTGAGAACGAGACCGATCAGGAACACGAAGAACAGCACCAGATTGACCGTCAGCAGCGCCCGAAGCCGAAACCATCGCATGAGCGCCCGGTACCCGGCTCCGGGCGAACCTAGACAGCGCGGCTCAGGCGCTCGTCGGTGCCAGCGCCTCCCGTACGACGACCAGCCCGAACAGCACGAGGGTCAGCACATGGACGACGGTGCACCACAGGCAGATCGCGTCGATCTGGAAGAGCTCCGCCCAGACCAGGTAGAAGACGAACAGCACCCCGACCACGACCGCGGCCAAGCGCACCCGGCCGGGCCACGCAGACGAAGCGCGCCACACCGAAGGAAGGCACAACACGGTCATCGCAACGAAGAAGCCGAGCCCGAGCAGCGCGACCGGGATGCCGAAGACAGCCGAGTACTCGCTCGACGTGACCTTCACGCAATTGACCACGCCGGTCTCCGGGCAGGCGAGCGTCGACCCGGCGGTGAAGTGCTCATAGGTCAGGTACGCCGCGACCGCGACGCCGGCGATCGACAGTCCCAAGGTGGTCCAGGGCAACCATCCCAGCGGTGTGACCTGCTCGGATTGTTGCTCCGTCCCCGCAGTCTTGCTCACGTCTCAGCTCTTCCCGAGCTTGCCGGCCGCCGCGGTGACCGCGGCACTCGTGCAGACGTTCGAGGGCTGGTTGCCGGTGACCTGGCAGAGCGCGGCGGTGTACAGGTTGGACGAACCGACGATCGCCTTCGCGATCGGGCTGGACGGGTCCTTCAGCGCGGCCGCGACCTCGGCCTGCGTCTTCCCGGCCAGGATGTCCGGGCTGTACGACGCTCCCGAGGCGACGAACTTCCCGCCGAGATCGACGAACGGGATCGAGCCGCCTTCCTTCACGTACGGCGGCGCGTTGTAGGTGTCGAACGTCTTCTGGTCCTCGGCCGTCGGCGTGTCCAGCGGGGCGTACTGCCCGTTGACCTGCTGGTTCGTGGTCGTCTCGACACCGGTGAAGGTCAGGTACTGACTCGTGTACGTCGCTCCGTGGAACGACAGGGTCGGGGTGTTCGGGAAGACGTCACTGGCCGACGAGTGCGTCGTACCGAGGTTGCTGAAAGTCCCGAACCGGGAGAGCGCGACCGTGACGGGCCAGCGCTCGGCGGCGCAGAACGGGCAGTACTCGGCGCCGATGTAGAGCACCTTCGGCTTCCCGCCCGCGGTCAGCGCCGGGGCGGTGATCGCCGCCGGACCGCCCTGCACGGCGCCGGTGCCGACCTCGGTGAACGTCGAGTCCGGGACGGACGACAGCGCGGTCATGATCTGCGAGTCGGCGGCACCGGACGGCCCGGTCGCGGTGTTGTCCTTCCCGCCGCCGGCCAGCCGGATGATCACCAGACCGGCGACCACGATGACCACAACCGCCACCGCACCCGCCGCGAACAGCACCCGCCGGCGCCGCTCGGCCCGCGCCTGGGCAGCCTGCTGCGCTGCGATCCTCTCCCGAGCCCGAGCCTTCTGCTCGACACGCCTTGCCATGAGTCTCCTCGTCTCACCACCGGTAAACGCCCATTCACTCAACTGCCGACCACCCCCGGAAGTTCCGCGCCGTCCACCAGTTGAGCGCGGTGGCTGTCGGGGCCTGCGTCCTATCATCGGTAGATGGAGTGGATCGTCGCCTTGATCGCCATCGGCGGGCTGGCCGGTGCGATGGCGTACTTTCGCGCGCGGCGGGTGGCGCGGGCCGGGCGGGCGCTCGAGGTGGAGCGGGTACGGCAACTCGCCGAGGACGACGTTACCCACTTCGGCGAGCAGTTGACACGGTTCGGGACGACGCTCGACGGCACCAAGCTGGACGACGCGGCGCATCACGACTATCAGAACGCGCTCGACGCGTACGAGAAGGCCAAGACCGCGGCGCCGCGAATCGCTGCTCCGGAAGGGATCAGCGCGATCGTCGACACCCTGACCGACGGGCGCTACGCGCTGGCGTGTGTGCAGGCCAGGCTCGCCGGCCAGCCAGTGCCAGAGCGGCGGGTGCCGTGCTTCTTCGATCCACGGCACGGACCGTCGGCGGGCGACGTCCTGTGGACGCCACCGGGGCGCGGCACGCGGAAGGTGCCGGCCTGTGCCCAGGACGCGGCGCGGATAGCGGCCGGCGCCGAGCCGGAGGTCTACTACATCAAGTACGGCGAACTGAACGTCCCGTACTGGGAAGCCGGGGCGCCGGGGGAGTCGTACAAACTCGGCTTCTTCGGCGCGACCGGTGTACGGGCGATGTCGATCGGGTTGCGAATGCAGAACAAAGGAATCGACGTCGGCCGAGGGCGGCGCGACCCGACGATCGTCCGGCGGACCGACGCGGACTGACGACAGGCTGTCAGGAGCTCAGGCGGTCGTGGAGAAGATTCAGTTGCGCCGGGTTGGCGGTGAACACGACGGCCTGCTGATCGGCGTCATGAGCCTCGGACGGGCGTCCCGCCGCACGAAGCAGTTCGGCGCGGGTGGCGTGGAACAGGGCGTACTTGCCGAGCGCGCCCTCCAGCTCCTCGAGCTCCGCCAACGCCGGCTCCACGCCTTCGACGTACCGCACGGCGACTGAGCGATGCAGACGGGTGACGGCGTTCGGCTGCAGACGAAGCAGCATGTTGTAGAGAACGAGGATCTGCTCCCAGTCGGTCTCGGCCCACGTGGTCGCCTCGCAGTGGCAGGCGGCGATGGCGGCCTGGAGCTGATACGGCCCTGGGGAGTGGTGCCTGCGCGCGGTCCGTAGCAGCAGGGCGGTGGCGTCGGCAATCGCAGCGTGGTCCCACCGCGTCCGGTCCTGGTCTTGCAGCAGGACGATCTGACCATCAGCAGTGAATCGCGCGGCGACCCGAGCGCGGTGGAGCCGGATCAGGACAAGCAGCCCAGTCACTTCAGGCTCGTTCGGCAGGAGCCCGGCGAGTAGTGCGGTCAGCCACTCCGCGTCGTCGACGAGGTCACGCGAATGCGCTTTCTCGGCGGTGCTGGACAGATAGCCCTCGTTGAAGAGCAGGTAGATGACAGTCAGTACTTCGCTCAGCCGTTCACCGAGCTCGTCGTCGCGGGGAATGCGGTACGGGATCCCGGCGTCCGCGATCTTCCGCTTCGCCCGGGTGATCCGCTGCGCCACGGTGGTTTCCGGTACGACGAACGCCGCGGCGATCTGCGCCGTCGTCAGACCGCAGACAACCCGCAGAGTGAGCGCAATCTGAGCCTCCCTGGCCAATGCAGGGTGGCAGCACGTGAAGATGAGCCGCAGCCGGTCGTCCGGCTCCGGCCGCACAGGCCACTGCAACTGCGCCAGCTTGGTCCGGTAGTTCTCCTGCCGCCGCAGTACGTCGAGGCCGCGTCGCCGGGCCACGGTGAACAGCCATCCGTCGGGCCGGTCCGGGATGCCCTCCTCGGGCCACCGCCGCAGCGCGCTCTCGACAGCATCCTGGACGAGATCCTCGGCGGCGGAGAAGTCGCCGAGCAGCGACATCAGCGACGCCGCGAGCCGGCCCGCGTGCTCACGCACCACCCGGGCCAGCTCATCAGCGGTTGCGAGATCGGTCATGACTCCACGGGGCGGATCTCGATCACCGGGCAGGCCGGCCAGGTCTTCACCATCCGCAGGGCCTCGTCCAGGTCCGCGACGTCGATCTCGATCACGCCCGAGATCACTTCCTTGCCCTCGATGAACGGTCCGTCGGTCGTCACCGGCTCCGGCCCGTCCAGCCGGACCGTGGTCGCGGTCGCCGCACCCTGCAACTTGCCGGTCCGCGCGCTGATCCGGTCCGCGTTGTCGATGAACCACTGGTTCACCCGCCCGTACGCCGCCTCCAGCTCGGCCGGGCTCATCGCCTCGACCTCCTTGGTGAACTCCTCGGTGTCGACGAACATGAGCACGTACTTCACTGCACCACCTCCTGGGATCAGTCTGGCCGGTCGCGGGTCAGCTCGCCGGGAGGTTGGCGTACAGGTCGATGCCGTTCCCGGACGGGTCGGTGACCGTGGCGTACCGCATGCCCCACGGCGCGTCGTACGGCTCCTGAAGCCCGGTGACCCCGTCCGCGGTCAGCTCGGCGTACGCCGCGTCGACCTCAGCAACCGTCTCGAACCCGAACGCCAGGAACGTGCGGCCTTGGCTCGGCGGCGTCCAGCGCGCGGTGGTCTTGGCGCGCAGCTCGTCGGTGTCGAGCATCAGGTGTACGCCGTTCGGCAGGTCGCAGCCGGCGTGGTCGTCGGGCATGTACTGGTCCCGGACGAAGTCGAGTCCGAGCCGCTTGTAGAACTCGATGGCCGCGCCCAGATCGGACACCGCGATGTCCAGGATGTTCACGGTCGGTTTCATGGTCGTCTCCCTGGTCGTGAGTGGGTTTCACTCAGGAGACGATCGGTGCGGGCCGGGATACGACACCCGGGATTGGTCAGTTGCGGCGGAAGACCAGGAGTTCCGTGCGGCCGCCGCTGAGTGGCACGAAGCGGCTGCCGACGAGGGCGAGGTCGCGCTGGGCCATGAAGCCGGCCAGCCAGGCTCGCGGGGCAACCGAGTAGATGGTCATCCGGTCCGGCTCGGTCAGCCAAACCTTGGTCGTCGAGTCGTCGAGGCAGTCGTCGGTGATCATGTCGAACGCGACCGTGCCGCCGGAGCGGACCACCCGGGCCATCTCGTCGAGGTAGCCGAGTGCGGTCACGAACGGGATGTAACCGAGAAGTTTGTGCGTGTGCACGAGGTCGACCGAGGCCGAGGGCGTTGACCGCAGGGATTTGCCGTCGGTCGGTTGGAACACGAGACTCGGCAGCTCCTGGCGAAGATAGGCGATCCAGTCCGGAGCGGTCTCGTAAACCTCGTACGAGCTCGGCCGGAGCGCCGACAGGATCCTGGTCGAGTAGCGGCCCGAGCCGGGGCCGATCTCGCAGACGCGCTCCGCGGTCGTGAGACCACTGAGCTCGAGCAGGGCGTCGACCGTCTCCTGGGTGGAGCCGGGCTCGGCGCTGTAGCTGTCGAGGAAGTCACCGACCGACTGGCCGGCCTGGTTCGCCTGCTTGACGACGCGCTTGGCCGGCAGGAACGCACTGATCGCCGGATCGGCGCTGTGGCCGCGGACCAGTTGGAAGCCCACGGGCCGAAGAGTCCTGTTGACCGCAGCATGCATGGTGTGACGGACAGACATGTATTCCCCCCATGACGAGTAGCGAAGCCACCGCCCGGCCCATCATGCCTACGACCCGGCCAGGAAACCAAGGAATGTGGGCAACTATCACTGCCCGCGCTGTCACAGTTGCCGTGTGCCCCGAAGTGCCTTGTTTTCAAGGGAGTCAGTTGTTTGCTGGGTAATCCGGACGTCGCAGACGGTCGTGAATCGTGCGGCGACACGCCGTTTGCCACGACGCCGGAGCGTGACTGGTTCCTAGCATCGGAAGAGCCCGTGCCGTCGAGGCGAGGAGCTCTGTGGTGATCGATGAACCAGCCCTTGCCGGACGCAGTGCGGTCGCGCGGTTGCTGACCGAACTCGCGTACGACGTCCTCGACGAACCAGTGCCGGTCCTGTCGGCGCCCTACCGGCTCACCTGCACGCTGGAGTCGGTTGCCTTTAGCACCGACCAGGCCGAGTTCGTCCGGAGCAGGTTGTGGCCGTGCCCACCGAAACTGGTCACGAGTGCCTCACATCGGGTGACGTGGGTCGACAGCGAGGGCGTGACGAACGTCGCCCACAGTGGATCACTCGGTCCGACAGTCCCGATTGTTGCGCGGGAAGCAACCCTGGTGCTGTGGGCGAGGTTGCGGGCGGACTCCCGGCTGGCAGAGCGAGCCGACGCCGTCGACCCGGTGCAGGCCGACCTGCTGGCTCAGGTCACCACGGACAAGGTGCCGGCCGAGATCCTGCGGACCGGGGTCGACGCCGCCGCGCGGGTTCTCACCCAGCACGCCTACCTCGCGGGTACGACGCCGTACGACGAGCCGGCCGGGTTCGCGGAGGCCTTGCGGGACAGCGGGATCTTCAACACCGTCGCCGGGACTTGGCACTGGGGACTGCAGGCCTCGACGTACCGGCGCGGCCTGATCCCGGTGCAGCTGGTCTGCTTCGGTGGCCGCATGACCTACTCGGCCGACTCTGTCGCCGCGCTGCGGGAGATGAAGGAGACCCGCATCGAGGCGGCCCGGGCCTCCGACGACAGCGATCCGAGCGCGGCGCAGTACGTCGTACTCGGATCCGGTGAGCAACCGCGATGCCTCGCGCACGCCCCACATTCCGTCGACGGTCGGCGGGTGAGTCTGGTGACCCAGGTCGCGAACTCGTTCGTCGACGCGTTCACGCGGCTGCTGAAGGTCGTGACGGTCGACGTCGAGGACGCGGAGGAGACCAGCAGCGCGGACGGCCAGGGCGAGGTGTTCGAGGTGCCGGACATGACGTGTCAGCACTGCATCCGGACCATCACCGAGGCGGTCGGCGAGTTCGGGGTCGCGCCGCCGGAGTTCGACCTCGAGACCAAGCGGGTGGTGGCGCGCTTCGGTTCGGCCGAGGTCCGGGAGCAGAGCTTCGCCGCGATCCGGGCCCGCGGCTACACCGTCGTGCCTTTGGCTCGCTAGCCAACCTCCGTCAGGTCGTCCAGGGGCGGAGCTTCTCCGGGTTGCGGACCGCCCAGATGTGCTTGATGCGGTCGTCGGCGATGTCGAACGCGATGACGGTCTCGGTGACGCCCTCGCGCTGGATGACCAGCCCGGGCTGACCGTTGACGGTGCGCTCCAGGACGACGAGCCCCCACCCGCGGTCGACCAGATCGGCGAAGTACTGCGCGACCTGCGTGCCACCGTGCACCGGGTGCGGAGCTGCCGTGACCACGCCGCCGCCGTCGCCGATCGCGACCACGTCCGGGTCGAGCAGCGTGATCAGGGTCTGGATGTCCTTCGCCGCCCACGCTGCCTTGAAGTCGCGGACGATCTCGGCCTGTTGCTTGGTGGGTGCCGGCGGCCGCTGCGCCGTACTGATCCGCCTGCGCGCCGATGAGGCCAGCTGGCGGCAGGCCGCAGGTGTGCGGCCGACGATCTCGGCCACCTCGGGGAACGGGTAGCGGAAGACGTCGTGCAGGATGAACGCGACCCGCTCGGCCGGGGTCATCGCGTCCAGCACGACCAGGAACGCCATGTTGACGGACTCGTCCAGCGTGACGCGGTCCGCCGGGTCGCCGCCCGGCTGATCGCCGAGCCACTCGGCCTGGTCGGGCACCGGCTCCGGAACCCACTCGCCGACGTACCGCTCACGCCGGGCGCGGGCCGACCGGAGCAGGTCGAGGCAGATGCGGCTGGCGACCTTGGTCAGCCAGGCGGCCGGGTTGTCGATCGCGTCCTGCTCCTCGCCGGACATCGCGTACCACCGGGCGTAGGTGTCCTGGACGACGTCTTCCGCGTCAGCCAGTGAGCCCAGCAGCCGGTAGGCGAGGTTGATCAGCTGCCGCCGCTCGCTCATGATCGCGCTGAGGCTCGGATCCGACCCGGTCATGATGCTCCCTTCGACGTCTGCTGCCTTCACTGTGTCCGACGAGGCAGGTCTCCGAAGTGTGAGCTCACAGTTCGGAGGGCTGTCTCGTCGTACCGATCATGACCACACAGAACGCGGTAGACGAAGTAGACATCCGGCAACGGATCGACACGTTGGTCGCGTCGGTCCAGGCAGGTGACCTCGACGGCCTCAAGACGATGTTCGCGCCGAATCTCGTCTCGTTCGACATCGAACCGCCGCTGCGGCACCTGGGCGCCGAGAAGAAGTGGCAGAACTGGGTCAACGTCTTCGCGGCGTACCAGCAGCCACCAAGCTACGAGGTGCGGGACCTGACCGTGCTGGTCAGCGGCGATCTGGCCGTCGTCTACAGCCTGAACCACATCAGCGGCACGTTGCGCAACGGCGCTTCGACCGACTACTGGGTGCGCTGGACGGCCTGTTTCCGCAAGCTCGACGGCGCCTGGCTGATCGTGCACGACCAGGTGTCGGTGCCGGTCGACTTCCCGACCGGCAAAGCCCTGCTGGACCTCGAACCCTGAATCACTGGAAGGACCAAGTTTCCGATGGAACCCGTGAAGGCCGCGATCATCTACTACAGCGCCACCGGCACTGTGCACACGCTCGCCCAGGCCGCGTTCGAAGGCGCGGAGAAGGCCGGCGCCGTGATCCGGTTCCGCAAGGTCAGAGAGAACGCGCCGCCGGAGGCGGTCGACTCCAGACCCGAGTGGCGTGAGCACCTGGACGCCACCGCCGACGTACCCGAGGCAGTGCTGGACGACATCGCCTGGGCTGACGTGGTGCTGTTCGGCACGCCGACCCGCTTCGGTACGCCGTCCGCCCAGCTCAAGGCGTTCATCGACAGCACCGGACCGCTGTGGGTCGCCAACCAGTTGGCCGACAAGGTGTACTCCGTGTTCACCGCGAGCGGCACCAAGCACGGTGGGCAGGAGTCGACGATCCTCTCGCTGTCGAACGTCTTCTACCACTGGGGCGGAATCATCGTGCCGCCCGGCTACACCGACGAGATCCAGTACAAGACCGGCAACCCCTACGGCACGTCGCACGTCACCGGCGACGGCCCGGTCGACGACATCCACCTCGAGGCGGCGCGGTACCAGGCGCGTCGCGCCGTCGAGACGGCGGCGGCGCTCAAGGCCGGTCGCGCAGCCTGATCCGGTCAGAGCGCGATCTGGGTCCCGGCAGTGCCCGCGATGACCGCAGTGGCGTCGTCGAGTGACCCGATGGCCGCCCGGCCCTTCGTCCCCTCCGCGAAGCGCCGGGCGGCCGCGACCTTGGGACCCATCGATCCCGCTGAGAAGGTGATGGCCGCGAGATCCGCGGTAGTGACGTCGTGCAACGGTCGTTGGGCCGGCGTGCCGTAGTCGAGGAAGACCGCGTCCACGTCGGTGAGCATCACGAACAGGTCCGCCCGCACCTCGGTCGCGATCAGGGCCGCGGTGAGGTCCTTGTCGACAACAGCCTCGACGCCGCGAAGGCGGCCGGCATCCTCGACCACAGGTACGCCGCCACCGCCTCCGAGGATCACGGTGACACCGCTGCGCAGCAGGATCTCGGCCGCGTCGAGCTCGACCACCCGTCGCGGCACCGGCGACGGGACCACGCGACGCCACTCGGAGCCGTCCTGGCGGATCGACCATCCGTTGGTCAGGGCAAGCTTCCGCGCGTCGTCCTCGGTGTAGCCGCTGCCGACGTACTTCGTCGGGATGCCGAAGGCCGGATCGTCCGCGTCGACGACGGTCTGGGTGACGAGCGTGACGGCCGGGCGGGTGAGCCCGGCGTTGCTCAGCGCTTGCTGGATCCAGTACCCGATCACGCCCTGCGTCTCGGCGACCAGATCGCTGAGTGGGTAGGGCCTCGACAGCCCGGTGTCCGCCGTACTCTCCAATGCCAGCAGGCCGACCTGCGGGCCGTTGCCATGGACAATGATCACGTCGTGTTCGGCCGCGATCGCAGCCAGCGACGGCGCTGTGGCGGCCAGCCGGGCGATCTGGATCTCGGCATCGGGCCGTTCGCCCCGCTGCAGTAACGCATTCCCCCCGAGCGCGATGACGATCCGCATGTCTCAGCGTCCCACGCAGGACCGGAGATCGTCGTACGCCGGCCTCCTGCGGGCCGTGTGGCGGGGGATTTGGGACCTTTGGCCCTGATCCGCACAGTGACCGAGGGCTGGAATAGAAGGGCGAGGGAGGCCGGCGAATGCGGTGCCCGGCCGATCCAGAACAGCCACCGCGGGCACTGCATCGCGAGTCCCGGCCTCCTTCCATTCGCACCAGACCGGGGCAGGAGTCGCAGGGGGAGGGCACCTGATCCGCCGGGGTAGGAGCCGATGGGTGGGGACGGCTTCTCTCCCGGGGGGCGAAAAGGGAATCGCTCAGGTGGGACGGCTGGGTTTTCGGGGGAGTCGTCAGGGGTCGATTCCCGCATCGCTGGGGCTGCGTGGAGGAGCGTGTCCCCAGCACCGCGTGTCGTGCGGCCTGGCCTCATCGGCCGCACGGCACCGGCCGACCGAACTCAGTTCAGCGGGGCGCGGAGTTCGAGGATGGTGCCGTGCGGCCGTCTCCTCTCGAGCCGGACGGCGCCGCCCAGGGCTTCGGCCCGTTCGCGCAGATTGCGCAGCCCGCTCTGCCGCTCTCCGGGAGTGAACCCGACGCCGTCGTCGCTGACCCGCGTCACGACCTCGCCTTCGGCAACCATCACCTCGACCGACACGGCCGAGGCCCGGGCATGCCGCACGACGTTCGACAGCGACTCGCGGATCGCGGCCAGGATCTGTGGCCGGACCAGCGCCGGTACGGCGAGGTCGAGCGGTCCGGCACACGTCAGCACCGGCCGGAAGCCGAGCGGACCGGCGTACTCCGCGACAAGCGTTTGAACGTCGGCCCGCAGCGACCGCCGGCGCGGCTGATGATGGAGCTCGAAGATCGCGGCCCGCAGGTCCCGGATGGTCGCATCGATGTCCTCGACCGCCCGGGTGATCCGTTCCCGCCCCTCGGGCTGCACCATCGACTGCATGCCCTGCAACTGCAGGCCGGTGGCGAACAAACGTTGGATGACCAGATCGTGCAGGTCCCGGGCGATCCGATCGCGGTCCGACAGCACCGCGATCATCGACTGGTCGCGCTGAGCCTGCGCCCGGTCCAGGGCGAGGGTCGCCTGACTGGCGAACATCCGGACCAGGTCGGTCCCTTCGCTGACCTCGAGTACGGCGCCTCGCTCGGCGGCCACCAGCAACAGTCCGCCGGTCACATGCGTTCCGGAGGGCAGCGGTGCCAGTACGGTCCGTCCCAGTGATCGGACCTCGGGGATCTCGTCGATCCGTCCGCTCCTCTTCGCGACGTCGACGATGTCCTCGATCAGCACCTGGCGATCACCGCGCATCACGTCGTACATCATCGGAAGAACGACTGGGCGGCCGACGTACCGCTTGAACCTGTCCGGACCGTCGACCGCCTCGATGATCAGTTCGTCCTCGGCGGACAGCATCACCACACCGAGCAGGGAGCCGGAGACCTCGCGCGCTCGCCGGGCGATGAGCTGGAGCGCCTCTTGCGGCTCGAAGGCGCTGAGCATCAGCTGCGTGATCTCGGCCGTCACCTCGTACCAGCGGCGGCGCCGCTCGGTGTCGGCGTGCCACCAGACGTTGTCGATCACCACGCCGGCAGCAAGTGCGCTCGTCTTCACGGCCCTCTCGTCGTCCGGGCCGAACTCGGTCCCGCCACTCAACGAGAGGCTGCCCACGACTCCGTCCCGGCCATGGATGGGGACGTCGATGGAGCGCCAGGCCGGCGAGGCATCGCCAAGTACGCTGCGATGGACGATCCCGGTTCCGTCCGGGCCGAACACCTTCAGGACACCGTAGCCGGCCCCGGCCAGAGCGCACGCCGCAGCGAGGATGCGGTCCAGCGCACCGTCATCCCAGGCCGTGCTCGGTTTCCCACCCACGGCCCCACGGTAAGGGCGGGACACCGCCTACACGAGGAGTCGGCGGCCGCGCAGTGATTCCACCCCGAGCCGGATCAGTTGCCGGCCCGGTTCGGCAGGCTCCAGTTCAAGCGCCTCTTCCAGAGGTACGACGGACAGGTGTCCGACCGCTGTCACGGTCCAGCCCTGGTGCTGATCGGCATCCAGGGCGTCCGCTTCGAAGGCAACAACGTCGCCTCGCAACGCGGACCGGATCCCTTCCTCCTCGTCGTCCGCGACGAAGACGATGGTGTCGTCATCGACCCGGAAACCCACCACCCGCACCGCCGGCAGACCGCCGCGGGTGAACACGACGCGGCCCACCGGCACGGTCCGGAGCAGGCGCAGGCACTCGCGGTCCTCGAGCAGATCGGGTCCGGCCGGGGCGCAGCGCCGTACGGTTCGCATCACGACCTCCGGGGGTGGTGCGGGTCTACTCTGAGCGTGACGATCGGCCTGGGGGGAAGCGAGGCGCGATGGCGATCAAGGTATTCCTGCTCGACGACCATGAGGTCGTCCGGCTCGGTCTGCGCCAGTTGCTGGAGAACGAGCCGGATATCGACGTGGTCGGGGAGGCAGCGACGGCGGCCCAGGCGACCGCGCGGATCCCGGCGCTGCAGCCGGACGTCGCCGTACTGGACGTCCGGCTCGCCGACGGGGACGGGATCACCGTGTGCCGCGAGATCCGTTCGTCGATGCCGGATCCACCGGCCTGCCTGATGCTGACATCGTTCTCGGACGACGAGGCCTTGTTCACCGCGATCATGGCGGGTGCGGCCGGCTACCTGCTCAAGCAGGTGAGTGGCACGGACCTGGTGGGAGCGGTACGACGCCTGGCCGCGGGGGAGTCGCTGCTCGATCCCGCGATGACCAGCGCCGTACTGGAGCGGCTGCGGAACCCGGAGCACGAGCAGGACGACCCGCGATACCAGTCGCTGACCGATCAGGAGCGTCGCATCCTCGACGAGATCGCGGAGGGCAAGACCAACCGGCAGATCGCACAGAGCATGCTGCTGGCCGAGAAGACTGTGAAGAACTACGTGTCCGGGCTGCTCCGCAAGCTCGGCATGGAGCGCCGGATCGAGGCCGCCGTGTACGCCGTCGAGCGCGCCAAGCGCCGGCCGAAAACCTGACCACCCGGCGACTCTCGCCGCCGCCCCAGGGTCGCGGTCGGCTGTCATTGGACTCCCCTCCCAGCGGTGCTCCCATGGAAGCCGCGGCTGTACTCGTGGCGGCAGGGCCGGAAGGCCCGGGACTTCGGGACCGACGGTCCGGATTCGGGTGGCGGTGGCCCGGCGCAGGCACCATTCTTTGCGCATGGGTGACGAGGGTGGGCGGCTGTACTTCCTGGATTGGTTACGTGTACTGGCCGTGTTCGGGGTGTTCGTGTTCCACACGCTGCGGCCGTTCGACGACGCCGACTGGCATGTGAAGAACGCCCAGACGAGCGAGGGGATCGCGATCGCGATCGCGTTCCTCGGGCTGTGGGGGCTGGCGTTCTTCTTCATGCTGTCCGGGGCGGGTGCGTGGCTGGCCCTGCGGTGGCGGACCGCGGGCGGCTTCCTGCGCGAGCGCGTACTGCGGCTGCTGGTGCCGTTCGTGGTCGCGTACGTGCTGCTGTCGCCGCCGCAGTACTTCATCGAGGAGCACCACAAGGGACGGTCCGACGCGTCGTTCTTCGGGGATGTGCAGACCTTCTTCAGTGACCTGAGTGGGCACGCGCCGTTGTGGCTGCGGGACACCTATCACCTGTGGTTCTTGATCTATCTGATGCAGTTCGCGCTGCTCGGTCTGCCGGTGTTCCTCTGGTTGCGCGGGGCACAGGGCCGGCGGATGGTCGACTGGATCGCGCGGCGGTGCGAGCGGCGCGGACGGATCCTGCTGCTGGCGGCGCCGTTGGTCCCGGTGCACTTGGTGTTGCTCGCGGCGCCTGGGCCGGAGCACGGCTGGGGTGAGTTCGTGTTCTTCTTCGACTTCTTCGTGGTCGGGTGTCTGGTGATGTCGGACGACCGGCTGATGGCCGCCGTACGACGAGACGTCGTACCGGCACTGGTGCTCGGTCTCGGCGCGTTCCTGCTGGGGGTGGCGACCGGGATCATCGACTTCCTCGACGGCTGGTGGGAGGAACCGGGCTATTCGTGGGTCTACGTCTGGTACTCGACGCTGATCACCTTCGCCGTGTGGGGCTGGCTGTCGGGAGTGCTCGCGTTGGGCATGCGTGCGCCCGCGTTTCAGCGGCCGCTGCCGACACCGCTCGCGCGGGCAGCGATGCCGTTCTTCATCGTGCACCAGCCGATCATTCTCGCGGTCGCGTACTACGTCGTCGGCTGGGACGCGAACCTGTGGACGAAGTACGCCGTACTGCTGCCGACCGCGTTTGTGCTGGCCGCCGGACTCGCGTGGGTCCTGTCGGTCCTGCCTGGGGTGTCGGTGCTGTTCGGAGTGAAGCGTCAGGCCCAGGTGAGCATCGGCTCGACGGAGCGAAGGAAGACGCCCTGAGGGAGCAGCCGTACGAGGTTGACCTCGGACCTGGGTCCGGGGTTCACGATGGAGGCATGCGGACAGGAGAGCTGGCCGAACACGCCGGCGTGAACACCGAGACGCTGCGGTACTACGAACGCCGCGGGCTCCTCGACGAGCCACCCCGCACGACTGGTGGCTACCGTGACTACCCTGCCTCGGCGGTGGAGCTGCTGAGGTTCGTGAAGCGCGCCCAGGAGCTCGGTTTCAGCCTGGACGAGGTCGAGGAGTTGCTCGACCTGGACGCCGGCGGTCCGGTCGGGTGTGACGCGGCGCGAGCGCTGGCTGAGCACAGGCGCCTGGATCTGGCGGCGCGGATCCGGGACCTCCAGCGAATGCACGATTCGCTGGCTGGGCTGATCGCGACGTGCGACTTGCCACGCGACGACCGCAGCTGTGCGTTGCTGGAGGCGCTCGGACCGGAGGCGGAGCGATGAGGATGGAGGTTCTGCATGTTGCGGACTGTCCGAATCTGCTGCCGCTGCTCGAGCGTCTCGCTCAGGTCACCGACCTTCCGATCAGCACTCGGACGATCGAGTCGCCGGCGGACGCGGAACGCTTCGGCATGGCTGGCTCACCGACGCTGCTCGTCGATGGCCAGAACCCGTTCGAGGCGGGGGCAACACCAAGCCTGGCCTGCCGTCTCTCCGTCCCGTCGACCAAGCAGTTGCGCGAGGCAATCAACGCGTCGGGTCGGCCGGCGACCGAGATCCTCAGCACCTGGCGGCGGCGCGCCGTACCGCTGGATGCCGTCACGCGAACGGCCCACCGCGAGGTACTTCGCGCCTTCGCGGCCAGCGGCGCTCCGCCCGTCGGTGGGACGACGAAGGCCCTGGAGGCATTGCACGAGCTCGACGCGATCCGCCTGAGCCCGGAGGGGAAGATCGCCGTCGCCTACCCGTTCTCGGCCACCCCAACGAGGCATCGGGTCCGGATCGCCGACCAGGTTGACGTGTACGCGATGTGCGCGGTCGACGCGCTCGGCATCGCGCCGATGCTGGGGCAGGACACCGTGATCCAGTCCGCCGACCCCACCGATGGGAGTGGCATCACGGTCGTCCGCCGGACTGGCTCCACCCATTGGGATCCTGCTGGCGCGGTCGTCTTCATCGGCGCCGATCCAGGCGGTGGGCCGTCCGCCGACTGCTGTTGCGACTACCTCAACTTCTTCGCGACCCGCGCCGCAGCCGAGGCCTGGACGGCCGCGCATCCGCAGGTTCCCGGGCAGATCATCAACCAGCGGGAAGCCGAGGACCTGGCCGTCCGCCTGTTCGGCCACCTGCTGGAGGAGTGACGGTCAGACGCTGCGCAGGACCGAGACCACGATGCCGAGAACAACTGCGTTGTCACCGTCGATGACCTCGTACGCCGGGTTGCGCGGCTCGAGGTAGACGTGGCCGTTGCGGCGGCGGTAGACCTTCACGGTCGCCTCCTCGTCGATCATCGCGGCGACGATCTGGCCCGAGTGCGCCTCGGACTGCTGCCGGACGACCACGATGTCGCCGTCGCAGATCGCGGCGTCGATCATCGACTCACCTCGGACCCGCAGACCGAACACGTTCCCGCGGCCGGTCAGCCCGCGCGGCAACTGCAGTACGTCGTCCACGTGCTCGACGGCGGCGATCGGCGTACCGGCCGCGATGTCACCGACGACGGGCACCGGCACCGAGTCCTCGCCCGACTGCCGGGCCGGCGGGTCCTGCAAGAACATCCGTACGTCGATCGGCCGGGAGACCGACGGGCTGCGGCGCAGGAACCCCTTGTCCTCGAGAGCGGCCAGGTGCTTCGACACCGAGGAGGTGGAGCGCAGGCCGACCGCGTCACCGATCTGGCGGGTGCTGGGGGAGTACCCGTGCCGCATCACCCAGTCCCGGATCACCACCAGGATCCGCTGTTGCCGCTCCGGTAGCGCCGCCGTGTCCAGGTCCCCGAACAGATCAAGATCAGTCACCACGAGATCCTAGAGCGCCGTACCGCTCCGGCCCGCACCCGACCCGCCGCACCGAATTGGCAACATCCTCCGACCTGCTCCGACGTCCGGTCCGAGACCGCGCAGCGGGCGCGCTCAAGGAGGTCGTCATGATAGGTCGGGCGCGCTGGTCGGTGACAGCGGTGTTCTTCGTCAACGGGTGCCTGGTGTCGAGCTATCTGGCCCGGATCCCGTCGATCAAGGTCGAGCACCAGCTCAGTGAGGGCCAGTTGGGCATCATCCTGACGCTCTTCGGCGCGGCCGCGCTGGTGTCGATGCAGTTCGTCGGGAGCCTGGTCGCGCGTTCTGGCAGCCGGCGGCTGATCCAGGTCGGCCTGGCCGCGCTCCCGATCCTCCTGGCAGGCGTCGGTCTGGCCCGCAACCCGGTGCAGCTCGGCGTCGCCGTACTGCTCATGGGTCTGGTGCATGGCGCGGTGGACGTCTCGATGAACGCGCACGCGGTCGCGGTCGAACGTCTTCGCGAGAAGCCCATCCTGAACGGCTGCCATGCCGCTTGGAGCGTGAGCGCCGTACTCGCGTCCCTTGTCAGCGCTGCGGTCACCCGCGCGGGGGTCGGCATCGGTCCGCAGTTCCTGGTGGTTGCCGCCGTACTGCTGGTCGCCGGTCAACTTGCGACGCGGAATCTTCTTCCGCCCGAAGCAGACCGATCGTCGGGTACGACGGACGGCGAGCAGCGGACCGGCTGGAAGTCGGGATGGACTCGCCCGGTGCTGATCTTCGGCGCGATGGGCTTCGTGGTCATGATCGGCGAGGCAGCGGTGATCAGTTGGAGTGGAGTGCTGCTGCATGAGTCACGCGGTGCTGACCTGGCCACCGCGGGTCTCGCGTTCACGGCGTACACGGCATGCCAGACGGCGGGCCGCCTGATCGGTGACCGGCTGACCGAGCGGTACGGCGCGGCAGCCGTGTTCCGGGTTGCCGCATCGGTGGCCATGATCGGTTTGGGCGTCGTGGTCGCCGTACCGGTGTGGTGGATGTCGATCGCCGGATTCGGACTGGTCGGTCTCGGTGGATCGGTTCTGCTACCGCTGATCTTCAGCGCGGTCGGCCGTGAGGGCGGGACGGCCGCCGCGACCGCGGTGTCCCGGCTGACCACTTTCACGTACGCCGGAGTCCTCATCGGACCGGCCGTCGTGGGCTGGATCGCCGTCGCGGCCGGGCTGATCTGGACCTTCACCGGGCTGCTGCCGTTGCTGGCGGGTGTCGCTCTCAATAGCCGGTTGCTGACGCGCGGGTCAAAAGAAGCAGACGCGCAGCTAGGCGCGTCCCTAGGATCGGGCCGGTGACCACACCCCCGCCCGATCCTGTCCTGGACGCGTTTCACCTGACCGGAGTCCCTGTACTCCTTCCTGGTGGTCAGGGTGAGACGTGGCGTGTGGGCGATGTGGTGCTGAAGCCGGCCGGCTTCGCCGCCGAGGCCGAGTGGCGAGCAGGTGTGCTCTCGGCGCTACCCGCCTCGCCTGCCTTCCGGGTCGCGCGCCCCGTGCGCGCCCGGGGCGGCCAGTGGACGTCCCAAGGTTGGGAAGCGTCCGAACTGCTGGACGGGCAGACCGACGTGAGCCGGCAGGACGAGGTGCTCACCGCGGGGGTCGCGTTTCACGAGGCGGTCGCGGACTTACCTCGCCCTGACTTCCTGGACCGTCGCGACGATCCGTGGGCGACCGGCGATCGCGTGGCCTGGGAGGAACAGCCGGCGGACGGCAGTCCGACGTACCGGGAGGTGGTGCGGAAGCTCGTCGAGGCACGGCGGCCGGTGGAGTTGCGGTCGCAGGTGGTGCACGGCGATCTTCCGGGCAACGTGATGTTCGCCGACGGGCTGCCGCCCGCGATCATCGACTGGCCGGTGTACTGGCGACCGCCGTCGTGGGCGTCGGCCGTCGCGGTCGCCGACGCCCTCTGCTGGTACGGCGCGACGCCGGACCTGGCTGCCCGCTGGGCGCATCTGCCGGAGTGGGGCCAGATGCTGGTCCGTGCCCTGATCTATCGCCTGACCACTGACGACGCCGTCGGTGGACCCGAGACGTGGACCACCATCCGGCTCGAGAGCTACCGGCCAGCCATCGAGGTTGCGCTCTCCTTCACCTGATCGATGGACCGGGGAGTGCGTACGGCAGCCAGCAGAACGGTGCCCAGGGCAACGAGACCCAGGGCTGCGCCGATCCAGGCGACCGAGGGATAGCCGGCGTTGGCGTCGATGGCCAAGCCGCCGAGCCACGGTCCGATGGTGATGCCGACATTGAAGGCCGAAATGTTGAACGCCGCCGCCAGTGTCGGCGCGGACCCGGCGAGGCCGAAGACCCGGGTGTTGATCGCGGGGTTGTTGGCAAATCCAAACGCTCCGACGAGCACGATCGCGATGACCGCGAGCCACGGCGTACCGGTGCCCAGGGCAAGGACGATGGACGCCGCGATGCCGCCACCGATGCCGACGTGCAAGGTCGTGAAAGGACGGGCATCCGCGGTCCGGCCGCCGATGGTGATGCCGGCCAGCGCGCCAACGCCGTACAACGCGAGTACGACCGGGACCCAGCCTTCGGTGAGGCCGGTGGAATCGGTGAGCAGGGGAGCGAGGTAGCTGAAGATGACCAGGTACGCCGCTGTGGACACGGCCGTCGTGCCATAGGCGAGCCAGAGCTTTGGGTTGATCATCGCGCGCAGTTCGGCGCGAAGATCAGGCGTGGCGCCCGAGCGTCCACCCGGAACCGTCGCGATGACGCCGATCATGGCCAGCGCTGACAGGACGGCAACGGTCCAGAACGCTCCTCGCCAGCCCAGGTGCTGGCCGATGACGGTGCCGGCGGGCAGGCCGACGATCGTGGCGATGGTGAGGCCGCCGGCGACGATGCTCATCGCCTTGCCGCGCGCCTCCGGACCGACCAGGCCGATGGCTGTCACCGCTGCGACGGCCCAGAAACCGGCGTATACGAAGGCACCGACGATGCGTGTGGCGACGAGCATGCCGTAACCCGGCGCCAGCGCGCCGACGACATGAGTGAGTGCGAAGACAGCCAGGAAGGCCAGCAGCGCAGTACGCCGTGTCCATCGCAAGGTGACGACGGCAAGGATCGGTGCGCCGACCAGCATGCCGACGGCGAACGCCGAGATCAGCAGACCGGCGGCCGGGATGGATACGTTCAGGTCGCCGGCGATCTCAGGCAGGAGACCGGCGAGCATGAGTTCGGACGTGCCCTGGGCGAAGATCGCCAGACCGAGCACGTAGACCGCGAGCGGCATGAGTTCCTCTCGTATTGGATCAAGCAGTTCACAACGCGGGCAGCGGTGACCGAGTTGTTCAGAAGGCGCGGAGCGCGGCCGCGACAACGGCTTCCTGCGCACTGCGTGTCGCGCCACCACGGGCGGCGACTCGAAGGCCACTCAGGACGACGAACACGTACTCCGCGAGACCGGCAGCATCCTGGCCGGCGATCTCGCCCGCGGCCTGCGCGGTACGGATTGCCGTGGTCAGCGCAGCCAGCCGGTTGGCGTGGTCGCGCTCCAGTGCTGCGGCGATCTCGGGGTCGTTCGGTGCTAGGTCGACCAGCGTGTTCACCACCAGGCAACCAGCCGGATCGTTGGGATCCGGCTCGACCGCGTCCCAGAGAATGCGGCGAACACGCTCCCTGATCGGCAGGTCGCTCTCGATCACCTCGAGCTGGCCACCGGTCCGGGCGTCCATATAGTGCCGGAGCGACCGGTCGAAGAGATCGCGCTTGCTGGTGAAGGTGTTGTAGATGCTGCTCCGGCCGAGTCCGGTCGCCTCGCACAGGTCCTGGGTCGAGGTGCCGTCGTACCCGAAGGTCCAGAACACCTTCATCGCGGCATCGACAGCACGCTCCTCGTCGAACGTCCTCGGCCTGGCCATGCTGCCGACAATAGCACGTTATGGACTGAACGATCCAAAACGGAGTGGATCGAGGCCCTGGGCCGCCACCGCGCCGAGCGGTGGCGGCCGAGTGTTTATCGGTGATGGCGATCGGTTTGATCGGGAAGAATCGCTTTTCGGGATGGTTCACGTCGACTTACGGTCGAGGACATGACGACCTCGGAGAAGCTGTACTCGGTCAATGGTGTCGAGCTGTGTGCGGAGACGTTCGGTGATCCGGCCGACCCGGCGGTATTGCTGATCCATGGGGGATCGGCGTCAATGCTCTGGTGGGAGAGCGGGCTGTGCTGGAAGCTCGCCGACCGCGGGCTGTATGTGATCCGCTACGACCAGCGTGACACCGGCCTGTCCACGTCGTACCCGATTGGCCGGCCCGGGTACTCGATGCGCGACCTGGCCGCCGACGCGGTCGGGCTGTTGGATGCTTTGGGCATCGATCAGGCGCACGTGGTCGGGCAGTCGATGTCCGGTGGGACTGCGCTCGTGATCGGCGTCGACCATCCGTCGCGGGTGGCGTCCCTGACGTTCGTGTCCACATCCACTGGCGCGGGTGACCTGCCGCCGTCGGAGTCGATGCCGCACCTCGATCCGCCCGACTTCACGGACCCGGCCTCGGTCGAGGAGTACGTCGTACGGTCGATGGAGGCGGAGTACCTCGGGCACTTCGACGAGGCCGCGGCCCGGGACCTGGTACGACGGGACATGGCGCGGGCGCGGGACTTCGAGGCGTCGCTGACCAACCACTACGCGATGTCGTTCGACGGTCCGGTGAATGGTGGCTTCGGTGATCTGACGATGCCGGTGCTGGTGGTGCACGGCGGGCTGGATCCCGTGTTCCCGTTGGCGCACGGCGAAGCCCTCCGGGACGCCGTCCCCAACGGACGCCTGGTGGTTCTGCCGGACGTCGGCCACGGAGTCCCGGCTGCGCGCTGGGACGATCTCGTCGACGCGATTGCCGATCACACCGCGAGCCGATGATGCGTTTCGCGCTGTGGGTTCCGCTCTTCGACGACCTTGCCGACCCGCGCGTGGTGGCGCGCCTCGCGGCCGAGGCGGAGGAGGCCGGCTGGGACGGGATGTTCGTCTGGGACCAACTGTGGTGGCGGGCGCCGGTGTCCTCGGTGGCGGATCCGTGGATCACGATGGCCGCGATGGCTGCAGTCACCGAACGGCTGCGGCTCGGGCCGATGGTGACACCGGTCGCGCGCCGTCGGCCGGTGAAACTGTTGCGTGAGGCAACCACGCTCGACGTACTGTCGGGTGGGCGGCTCACACTTGGCGTCGGACTCGGCAGCGACCGGTTCGCGGGGGAGTTCTCCCGGTCGGGTGACGAGGTCGACGACCGGATCCGCGCCGAGCAACTCGACGAGGCCCTGGACATCCTGACCGCCGGGTGGACCGGCGACCCGGTGTCGCATCACGGCACGTATTACACCGTCGCCTCGGTCGCCTTCCTGCCGCGCCCGGTCGCCGGCCGGGTCCCCCTCTGGGTCGGCGGTTTCCCGGGCAAACTCAAACCGCTCCGCCGGGCCGCGCGCTACGACGGCTACTTCCCGGTCAACCTGACCTCTCCGGACCAACTGGCCGAGTCCGTCGCCGCCCTCGAGTCCATCCGCGGCGACCTCACGAACTACGACATCGTCATCTCCCTACCTCCCACGACCGACCCGGCGCCGTACGCTGCCGCCACCTGGTGCCTCACCGATTTCGACCCGTCGACGCTGCGGTTACCCGACGTACGCGCTGTCCTGAACGCAGGCCCGCCGCGCTGAGGTGGCCCTGCCTCTGTTGCCCCAGGCCCAGGCGGGTGTGTAATCGGAAGACCGTGGGTGGCGTGGTGGGCGTCACGGGAGGTCGAATGGCGAGCGTCAGCGAACAGACCGGGATCACTGAACGTACCGGCCCGTCGGTGGGAGTTGCACCGGCGCGGAAGCCCGTGGGGCAGGTGATCGGTCGGCTGCTGTCGACGACTGACCACAAAGTGATCGGTCAGCTGTATCTGGTCACCTCGTTCGCGTTCTTCGTGATCGCCGGCGTGATGGCGATGATCATCCGCGCCGAGCTGATCGAACCTGGTCTGCAGATCGTCGACGAAGAGGTCTACAACCAGCTCTTCACCATGCACGGCACGATCATGCTGCTGCTGTTCGCGACCCCACTCTTCGTGGGGTTCGCCAACGTGATCATGCCGGTGCAGATCGGTGCTCCCGACGTCGCGTTCCCGCGGCTGAACATGTTCAGCTACTGGCTGTTCCTGTTCGGCGGACTGATCACACTGGGTGCGTTCGCTACTCCCGGTGGTGCGGCCGACTTCGGCTGGACGGCGTACGCGCCGCTCTCGAGCGGCGTTCGTTCGCCGGGAGTCGGCGGTGATCTGTGGATCATGGGGCTGTGGATGGCCGGCCTCGGCACCATCCTCGGTGGCGTCAACTTCGTCACCACGATCATCACCATGCGGGCTCCCGGCATGACGATGTTCCGGATGCCGATCTTCTGCTGGAACATCCTGGTCACGTCGATCCTCGTGCTGATCGCCTTCCCGATCCTCGCTGCCGCGTTGCTGATGCTGGAGGCGGATCGATTACTCGGAGCTCATGTATACGACGCCGGCAACGGCGGTGCGCTGCTCTGGCAGCACCTGTTCTGGTTCTTCGGGCATCCCGAGGTGTACATCATCGCGCTGCCGTTCTTCGGCATCATCACCGAGATCCTGCCGGTCTTCAGCCGCAAGCCGGTCTTCGGCTACATCGGCCTGGTCGCCGCCACCCTCTCGATCGGCGCGCTGTCCATCGCGGTCTGGGCCCACCACATGTTCGTCACCGGCGGCGTGAATCTGCCGTTCTTCTCGTTCATGACGTTCTTGATCGCGGTGCCTACCGGGGTGAAGTTCTTCAACTGGATAGGCACGATCTGGGGCGGGTCTGTCTCGTTCGACACGCCGATGCTGTGGAGCGTCGGCTTCCTGGTGACGTTCCTGTTCGGCGGTCTGACCGGGATCATCCTGGCCTCGCCGCCGCTGGACTATCAGCTCAACGACAGCTATTTCGTGGTCGCGCACTTCCACTACGTCGTGTTCGGGACCGTGGTCTTCGCGATGTTCGCCGGGTTCTACTACTGGTGGCCGAAGATGACCGGCCGGATGCTCGACGAGCGGCTGGGCAAGCTGCACTTCTGGTTGCTGTTCATCGGGTTCCACACCACCTTCCTGATCCAGCACTGGCTCGGCGTGGAAGGCATGCCGCGGCGCTACGCGACGTACGGCGCGAACGAAGGCTTCACCACGGAGAATCAGGTGTCGAGCGTCGGTGCCTTCATCCTGGGGCTGTCGATCCTGCCGTTCTTCTACAACGTCTACAAGTCCCGCCGCACGCCTCTGGTCGGTGTCGACGACCCGTGGGGTTGGGGCCGCTCGCTGGAGTGGGCGACCAGTTGCCCGCCGCCGCGGCACAACTTCGAGCAGTTGCCGCGCATTCGCTCGGACAGCCCCGCCTTCGACTTCCATCACCCTGAGTACGCGCAAGGCGAGCCGCAGTCCAACCTGCTGACCAAGGCCGGGACCGAACCCGGCCCTGAGCCCGACACCGAATCTGAGATCGAGACCGAGCGCGAGTCCGAGTGATCAGCCGGCCATCCGGTCGAGCAGCTCGGTGAGGAGTTGCTCGGTGTGCTGGGGTGCGGGGTTGGTCGCGGCCAGCAGGTCCAGGGTCTGGGTGTAAGTCTCGACGTCGTCGCGCTTGTCCAGGTAGAGCGCGCTGGTGAGGTGCTCGAGGTACACGATGTCGGGCAGGTCGTGCTGAGGGAAACGCAGCAGGGTGAAGGCGCCACCGGTTGCGGCGTGGCCGGGACTGCGGAGCGGGACGATCTGAAGCGTGACGTTGGGACGGCGGGCTGCCTCACGGAGCGCGTCGAGCTGGTCGCGGAGGACATCGAAGCCACCGATGGGGCGGAGCAGGACCGACTCCTCGATGACGGCCCAGAGTTTCAGCGGCGGCTCACGATCCAGGACACGTTGGCGCCGGGTGCGCAGAGCGACGATCCGCTCGATCTCCTCGTCCGCCCGCGCGTTGCCCGGCGTCAGCCGGGCAACGGCGCGGGCGTAGTCGGCAGTCTGCAGCAATCCGGGAACGAACTGGATCTCATACGTCCGGATCAGTTCGGCCGCCGCCTCGAGGCCGAGATAGGCGTCGAACCAGTCCGGGGTGACATCGCCGTACCGGTGCCACCAGCCGCGGTTGTTCGCCTCCCGCGCCAGCTCCAGGAGCCGCTCCCGCTCGCGCGCCTCGGTCACGCCGTACAGGCTGAGCAGGTCCTCGACGTCGCGCTCCTTGAACCCGACGCGGCCGAGCTCGAGCCGGCTGATCTTCGACTCCGACGCCCGGATCGTCCACCCGGCATCGGACCGGCTCACCCCGGCTCGCTCTCGCAGACGCCGCAGATGACTGCCCAGCATCATCCGTAACGCCGTCGGCCCAACAACACCTTGCCCCGCCATAGAACGAGTCTACAGCATTATCGAACATATGTTCCCATGAGATCCGACGGGATGAGCCGGCCTGCTATCGGGCGATCCGGGCCTCGAAGTAGTACAGCTCGGAGTCGGCTCCGACCTGGGCGAAGCCTGCCTTTTCGAGGGTGCGCTGTGACGCAACGTTGTCGAGATCGGTGTCTGCGCGGATCGTCGTCACGCCGTGTGCGGCGGCGATCTGCATGACGGTCATCAGCGCCTCCGTGGCGTAGCCCTGTCCTCGCGCGGAGGGCGCCAGTCCGTAGCCGACCTCGACGACGTCCCCATCGGGGCGGCCCTTGAAGCCGATGCCACCAACAGCCAGCCCGTCGGACTGACGCCTGATCTGGTAGTAGCCGAACGGACGCTGGTCGCCGTTCTGCTCGGTCGCGCGCAGGAAGCCACCGATCGCGGCCAGGTCTCCGTCGAACGGGTAGTCGTCCGCCCACGTGTCGTCGGTGTCCGGCGCACGATCGCGAATACGCCGCGCCTCCAGCTCATCGACCGGATGCAGACTCAGCCGTGCAGTGCGGGTATCCATGGCGAGCACTCAACCAGCACGATGGCCCATCCTCAACCGACTAAAGAATGACTCGGCGGGTTCGTCCGCTAGTCCATCCGCTGCTCGGCGAGATCCGCATAGTGCTCGACCGCTGCCGGAGTGAAGTGGCGGATCGCCCAGTCGACCATGCGCAGGCTCATCACGGCCCACAGCGGGCGGAGTACGTCGGCCGGCAGCGCATCCAGGATGGCGTCGAGCCGCGGAGTCACCCGCCCGAGCGGTGGCTCAGCATGTACGCCGAACCGCAGCGTGACCAGGTCGAATCGACGGTCCCCACGCGAGGCGCCGTCCCAATCGATGATGCCCGTGATGGTCCCGTCCACGGCGAGCAGGTTGCTCGCATGGTAGTCGGAGTGAACCGCGTCGACCCCCTCCACCAGCGGTGGGTACGCCGTTCCGACCTCCCGCACCCAGTCGTCGATCCGGGCGGTACGACGGTTGTGCGCACGCAGCGGTCCGTGCAGGCAGAAGCCCGGCCCATCGTGGTCCAGGAACAGCTCGAAGGCCGGCACATCCGGCCGATCCCGGAGCAAGCCGGCCTGCAGCGAGTTGAAGTCCAGGGCCTGCGTCAGCCCGTGGTCGTCGAGTCGCCCGATAGGTGCTCCGGGCAACAGTTCCTGGACGGTCGCGATCGCCGTACCGAGTTGGACGGCCAACTCGGTCCGCGGCGCCGGCAGTCCCGCCACCCGCGCCGCCTCGGTGACCGCCAGCGGACCCGCTTCGAGGTCCGACAGTCGCACATCGGGCCGCCACTTCAGGATCGAGCGATGCCCGTCCGGCCACCGCACGACAGCAGCACCCACATTGCCGCCGGCGCCAAGCCCCTCGACAACCAGCGGTAGGCCGGTCTGTTCCTCCAACTCGGCGGCGATCCGTGCCGCATCAAGCCGTTCGACCGGTGACCAGGCGGAAGAAGTCATCTAACGAGTCGCCTCCAGTGGGGGTCGCAGAGTCTGCTCGTGACGCACGGATCCTACGTCCCGCAGGGTCTGCGGTCGGTTGCGGACCGCCTCCCGGCAGCGCGGTGGTGGCTAGTCGCGGAGGTACTCGGCGCGCCAGCGGAAGATGGTGGGATCGACCGGGCTCGGGGACTGATCGAGTTGAATCAGGCGCAGGTCCGGCGTCGCGAACGACTTGATGGCGGCGCGGGTCAACGGCCAGGGCGGGCCTTCGACGTCGGAGTCCGGAACGTCGTCCGGGCGGGAGGCTGCGATGACGAGGAGAGTCCCGCCGGGGGCCACCTGCTCGCCGACCTGCTTGATGGCGGCAGGCTGGAGGTCGATCGGCAGCGCCTGGACGGTGTAGATCTCGACGACCAGGTCGTAGGCGCGGTGCCACTCGGCCGGCGGGGCCAGCAGGTCAGCGGTGACGTACTGCGCCTTGGAGTCGGGATGGTTGCGGTGTGCGGCCTGGACGGCTGTGGGGGAGATGTCGAACGCGGTGGTCTCATAGCCCAGGTCCGCGATCAGCTCCGCGTCCCAACCGGTGCCGGCTCCGACAATCAGCGCCGTCTTCCCGGTCCCGTCCGGGTGGGACTCGTCGATCCACTCGGTCAGCATCGGATGCGCCGTACCGCGATCCCACGGGACGACGGCGCCACCGTCCTCGGCCGCGGAGTAGAGCCGATCGAACCAGCCGGTCGGATCGTCTTGGGACAGCGACTCGTGGGCGATCCGGCGCGACACGACGTCCGGATCCTCCTGTGGCTCAGGCATCCCCGCCACCTTCCCGCTTCGCGTCGGCTTCGAGACCTTCGTGGATGGCTCGCACCGTCTGGACGGTATCAACCTGATCAGGTCTCTTGTCGTCGCGATAGCGCAGTACCCGGGCGAACCGCAGCGCCATGCCCGCTGGGTAGCGCGGCGACGTCTGAACGCCGTCGAAGGCGATCTCCACCACCACCTCCGGCCGGAGATAGACCGTGTACTCGTCGCGGTGGTCCTCGAGCTCCTGGAACCGCTCGGTCTGCCAGCGCAGCAGCTCGTCGGTGAGCCCCTTGAACGTCTTGCCGAGCATGACGAACTCGCCGGTCGCCTCGTCCCGCGCGCCCAGATGCAGGTTGGACAGCCAGCCAGTACGACGCCCGTGGCCCCATTCGGCCGCGAGCACGAGCAGGTCGAGCGTGTGGGTCTGTTTCACCTTGACCCAACCGGATCCGCGGCGGCCGGCCTCGTACGGCACGGTCAGCGACTTCACCATCACGCCCTCGTGGCCGCGTTTCACCGCGTCGAGGAAGAATTCATGTCCGGCGTCCGCGTCGTCGGTCACCAGCCGCGGGATCCGTTGCTCCTCAGGGATGAGCTTGCTCAGCCACTCATGCCGCGCGGCACCGTCGAGACCGATCAGGTCCTGCCCGTCTTGGTGCAGGATGTCGAAGAAGTACGGCGTCAACGGCACCGACTCGGGCCCGGTCGCCGCCCGAGTCGCCGTCCTCGACCCGGTGACCTGGAAGGCCTCCGGCCGACCGTCCCGTCGCAAGGCGATCAACTCACCGTCCAGCACGACCTGTTGCGCGTCGAGCGCGAGCACGGCGTTGACCACCTCAGGCACGCGCTTGGTGATGTCGTCGAGCGTGCGGGTGTAGACCACGACGTCGTCGCCGTCGCGATGCGCCTGGATCCGGATCCCGTCCAGCTTCCACTCGAGGGCGGCCGGCGTACCGGTCTTGGTCAGGGCCTCCGCGACGCTCGTCGCGGACTGGGCGAGCATCGGCTGCACGCCGCGCCCGACCTCCAGCCCGAACTGCGCCAGCCCTGCCTCGCCCTCGGTCAGCACGGCGACGGCGACCGGCGCGGCCGCGCCGCGCAGCATCGTCGCGGCCCGGATCTTCTCCAGCGGGATCCCGGTCGCACGGGCGACCGCATCGGCCATCACGCCGTCCAGCGCACCCTGCCGCAGCTCACCGCCGACGAGGAGCCGCAGGAATCGCTGCTCGTCCTCGGTCGCGCGGCCGAACAGCGCGTCGATCGCCTCTCGCCGTCGGGCCTGTGACCCAGCCCCGGACATC
This sequence comes from Kribbella pittospori, assembly GCF_004331465.1. Taxonomy (GTDB): domain Bacteria; phylum Actinomycetota; class Actinomycetes; order Propionibacteriales; family Kribbellaceae; genus Kribbella; species Kribbella pittospori. The sequence goes on along the minus strand of NZ_SJKB01000005.1, from coordinate 488,476 downwards.
TCGGCCAACTCGGCGAACGCGCTGTCGACCTCCTCGACCGTGAGCGACGGGCTCTCGGCCGGCGTCGGCGCGTCCATCAACGTCCGCCACCCGACGCCCGTACGGCGCTGGCGCAGCTCACCGGACAGGTACGTGACCACGATCTCGGTCTCGGCCGGCTCGGTCGCGCGTGACAGCAGCCCGGCGATGAACTCCGCCTTCTTCAGCCGCGACCGCGTCCCGGCAAGCGCGGTCGAGGTCTCGACCACCTCGGTGAGCAACATGACCCCAGTCTCACCCATCCCACCGACAGTCCGGCGGACCCGGAAATCCAAGGATCAGGGTGCGGGCGGCAGGTCGTCGAGGAACTCGGCGGTCGGGGTGAAGAACAGCGACCCGGTGACCGCGGTGGAGAAGTCGAGGATGCGGTCGTAGTTGCCCTCGGGCTCGCCGATGAACATCCGGCGGAGCATCAGCTCGGTGACCGACGGGGTCTTGGCGTAGCCGATGAAGTAGGTGCCGAACTCCTGCGTCCCGATTGTCCCGAACGGCATGTTGTCGCGCAGGATCTGCAGCTCGTTCCCGTCCTCGTCCTCGATCACGTTCAGCGCGATGTGCGCGTTGCTCGGCTTGTCACCGTCGGACAGCTCGATGTCGTCGAGCTTGGTCCGGCCGATCGCCAGCTCCTGCTGCTCGACGGTCAGCGCGTTCCACGCCTTCAGGTCGTGCAGGTACTTCTGCACGATGACGTAGCTGCCACCGGCGAAGTTCGGGTCCTCGGCCCCGACCAGTACGGCGTCCTCGGCCTCGGAGCCGGCCGGGTTCTCGGTGCCGTCGACGAAGCCGAGCAGGTCGCGCATCTCGAAGTACTTGAAGCCGTGGACCTCGTCGACGACCGTCGCGGCGCCGTCGAGGGCCTTCATGATCTGACCGGCCAGCTCGAAGCACTGGTCCAGGTGTGCGGCGCGGATGTGGAAGAGGAGATCGCCAGGGGTGGAGACGGCGCGGTGCTTGGCGCCGTTGAGTTCGATGAACGGGTGCAGCTGGGCGGGTCGCGGTCCGCTGAACAGCCGGTCCCACACGTCCGACCCGATGCTGGTGACGCACGACAGATTCCCGGCAGGCACCCGGAAGCCGACGGACCGGATCAGACCACTGACCCGTTCGAGCAGATCGCGGGTGGTCTCCTCGCCGCCCGGCTCGATCCGGACCACGAGGAAGATCGCCGAACCGGTCAACGGCATCAGCACCGACTGCGGCAAGGCCCGCGTCGTGGCCGCTGCACCAAGGGTCGGATCAGTCACCACTGTGTTCTCCTCCAGCTCCTTGGCCCGATCTTCTAGAGTCCATTCATGGACCCGCAATCGGGCGAACCGCGCCCACAGGACTCGCCGCCCCCCGGCAACCAACCGAACCCGTGGGTCCCGCCGTACCAACCGGGCCCATCCTCGCAGCCCGGTCACTACCCGCCGCCCCCGCCCTACCCCCAACCGGGTCCCTACCAACAGCCCGGCCCCTACCAGGGTCCCGGCCCGTACCAGCCGGGCCCGTACCAGCAGCCCGGGCCCTACCAGCCGCAGTGGCCCGGGCCGCACCAACAGCAGCAGTACGGCGCACCGCCGCCGTACCCGGGTCAGTACGCCTACCGCGAGCCGCGCATCGTCCCGGCTCCCGCGGGTACGCCGTACCACCGGCTCGCGCGGACGCCGAAGCACAGGTGGTGGCGGCCGATCGTCGGCACGCTGTTCCTCGCCTCCGGTGCCTTCTTCCTGACCGCCGCGGTGCTGGTCGGCTGGGAGATCGTCCACACGCTCATCGCGGGCGAGTTCGTCGAGCCGCAGGGCAATGACATCTTCCCGAGCGACACCGAGAACCTGGCCGTCACCCTGGTCATGCTCGGAGTCCTGACGCCGTTCGTCATGCTGACCGCCTGGGTGATCCAGCGACGGCCGGCCTGGAGCGTGGCGTCCGTCCTGAACCGGATCCGCTGGCGCTGGCTGGGGCTGTGCTGCCTGCCCGGTCTCGGCTACCTGGTGCTGTCCTACGGGCTGGGCATCCTCGCCGACGCGATCTTCCCGAACAGTGACGCGACGGCGACCGACGACGGTTCGTGGGTCGGCTTCAGTGCGTTCATCGTGCCGGCGGTGGTGATCCTGCTGCTGGTGCCGTTCCAGTCCGCGGCCGAGGAGTTCGTGTTCCGCGGCTGGCTGCTCCAGGCGATCGGCGCCTACGGTCCGGACCGGCCGGAGGGTCGTGCGCGCTGGCTCCGGGTGCTGTTCCGTTCGCCCTGGCCGGGCATCGTGCTCAGCAGCCTGGCGTTCGTGTCGGCGCACGGGTACACAGGCTGGGCGATGGCGGACATCTTCCTGTTCGCGGTCACCATCGCGTGGCTGACGGTGCGCACCGGTGGGCTGGAGGCCGGCATCGCGCTGCACGCGATGAACAACCTGTTCGCGTTCTTGTTGCCTGCGGCAACTGGACAGCTGGACGGCTGGGACCAGCAGGGCGGTGCCCCGTGGACGTTGCTGGCGCTGGACATCCCGTGCCTCGCGTTCTACGCGGCCGCCGTGGTGTGGGTGTCGAAGCGGAACCGGATCGCCCGGGTGAGCTGACCGGTGAGCTGACGAAAACCGGGCGAGAATTGTCCGGGCCGTCTGCCAGGGTAGGCGCGTGACGAACACGAAGATCGAGGCCGTCCTGTTCGACTGGGGCGGCACACTGGCGACCTGGCACACCGTCGACCTGTACGCCGTCTGGCGGACGGTGGCGGCGGTGATCGACGAGGCCCGGGCGGACGAGCTCGCGAGCCGGCTGTTCGAGGCGGAGGCCTCGGTCTGGGCGCGGTCGCGCGACCGGCACCTGAGCAGCACGCTCGAGGAGGTGTGCCTGCTGGCCGATGTGGTGATGACCCCGGCGGCGCAGGTTGAGTACGAGCGGCAGTGGCACCCGCACACCGAACTCGAGTCCGACGCGATCGACACTCTGCGCGACCTGCGGGCCCGCGGGCTCAAGGTCGGAGTGCTGTCGAACACGATCTGGTCGCGCAGCCGCCACGAGGAGATCTTCGAGCGGGACGGCGTACTGGAATTGCTGGACGGGGCCGTCTACACCAGCGAGATCCCGTACACGAAGCCTCACCCGGAGGCGTTCCTGTCGGCCATGCGGGCGGTGGGGGAGTCGGAGCCGTCTCGGTGCCTGTTCGTGGGCGACCGGCTCTTCGACGACGTCTGGGGCGCGCAGAACGTCGGCATGCGGGCGGCGCACATCCCGCACAGCGCGATCCCGGTCGAGCAGATCGGTCACACCGAGGGCGAGCCGGACGCGACCGTCCAGCGGCTGTCCGAGCTCCCGGCCCTCATCGACACCTGGAACAAAGCCGTCGCCTGACTACATCACGTGTTCGATGCGCCACCGCCGGCAGCCAACCGGCGACAGTGACAGAGCTGAGAAATGAAGGACCCCCAGCCGGTGGGCTGGGGGTCCTTCGAGGGGTTTCGGGGTGGGGGTTACGCGGCGAGGGTCGGGTCTGCCAGCAGGCGCAGGCGGCCAAGGGCCTCGCGCTCGATCTGGCGGACGCGCTCGGCGGAGATGCCGTGCACGGCGCCGATGTCGGCGAGTTTGGCCTGCCGGCCGTCGTGCAGGCCGTACCGCCGCCGGATCACGTCGGCCGACCGCGGGTCGAGCTGGTCGACCAGGCTGAACAGGCCCGAGCGGTCCGACGCGTCGGCGACCAGCTGGTCCGGGCCCGGCGCGGTCTCGGCCGCGATCAGGTCGCCCAGCGAGGTCTCGCCCTCGTCGTCGATCGGGTTGTCCAGGCTGATGTGGTCCCGGCCGATCCGGATCAACTCGGTGACCCGATCCACGTCCAGGTCCAGCTCCGCCGCGATCTCGTCGATCTCCGGCTCACGGCCGAGCTTGCGCTCCAGCGTCCGCCGGGCCGACCCGATCTGGTTCAGCTGCTCCACCACGTGCACCGGCAGCCGGACCACTCGGGCCTGCTGCGCGATACCGCGGGTGATGGCCTGCCGCACCCACCAGGTCGCGTACGTCGAGAACTTGAATCCCTTCCGGTAGTCGAACTTCTCCACCGCCCGGATCAGACCCGTGTTGCCCTCCTGGACCAGGTCCAGCAGCGGCATCTGGGATCGTCCGTACCGGCGCGCGATCGACACCACCAACCGGAGGTTCGCGGTCACGAACCGCTGCTGCGCGCGCTGGCCCTCTTCGGCCAGCCACTCCAGCTCTTCCTCCGTCGCATATTTGGGCGCTCCGCCCTTCTTGCGTCCAACCCGCCCCTCGGCCAGCAGTTGCTCCGCCAGGAGACCTGCCTCAACCGTCTCAGCGAGCTCGACCTCTTCCTCAGCCGTCAGCAAAGGCGTCCGCGCGATCTCTTCGAGGTAGAGACCGACGCTGTCCTTGCCGTCGATACCGTCGTCCGCCGAGCGGACACGAGCCATGCGAGCCACCGAAACTCCCTTCGTCGTTACATGGAGAGCAACGCTCGAGTGAGGTTCAAGATTCCACGACGAGTGTGTAAACACCCTGAAGGTTCCCTGAGAGTTCCTGGCACGATCGCGCCCTGGAAACCGGTGTCCAGGAGCCGCTCGTGTCCGCTTCCCGACCGCCTTTGCGTCCGCGCGTCCGAATTCCCCGTTGCTTTGCGCGGGAATTCGCCTGCGGTGCCCAGCGGCACCCCACGGAAGAAACCTGAGAATCCTGCCAGAATCACCACCGCCTCCGGTGCCTTGTGTGTTGCACAACACACGCCGTACGTGGTGCCGGCAGAACCTTGCCTCCAACCTCTCCAACCAGCAGCAACGCCGCAGGTACCCGCCGTGTTCCCGCCCGAAACGAGGGTCAGGCCAGGCCGAGGGTGTCGAGTTCCCAGGCCAGGCTGAAGGCGATCTCGCGCCAGGCGTCGTACCGCCCGCTGCGGCCGCCGTGGCCGGCCTCCATTTCGGTTTTCAGCAGTACGTCGGCATCGGCGATCGCCCGGAGTTTGGCCACCCACTTCGCGGGTTCCACGAAGAACACCCGGGTGTCGTTCAGGCTGGTGATCGCGAGGATCCGCGGATACCGCTGGGCGGTGATGTTTTCGTACGGCGAGTAGGACTTCATGTACTCGTACACCGCGGGGTCCTCGAGCGGATTACCCCATTCCTCCCACTCGATCACCGTCAACGGCAGCGACGGATCCAGGATCGTCGTCAGCGCGTCCACGAACGGCACCTCGGCGACGATTCCGCCGAACGCCTCCGGCGCCAGGTTCGCCACCGCGCCCATCAGCAGGCCGCCGGCGCTGCCACCCTGCGCCACGATCCGCTCCGGCCGGGTCCAGCCGTCCTTCACCAGGTGCTCGGCCGCGGCGATGAAGTCGGTGAACGTGTTCCGCTTGGCCAGCATCTTGCCGTTGTCGTACCAGTGCCGGCCGTGCTCACCGCCACCGCGCACGTGGGCGATCGCGAACACGACGCCGCGGTCCAGCAGCGACAGCCGCGGGATCGAGAACCACGGGTCCATCGAGCTCTCGTAAGAGCCGTACCCGTACAGCACGACCGGCGCGTTGCCGTCCTTCGCGACGTCCTTGCGCGCCACCAGCGAGATCGGCACCTTGGTCCCGTCGCTCGCCGTCGCCCACTCGCGGTACTGCGTGTAGGCGCCGAGGTCGACCCCACCGAGCACGGGCTGCTGCTTGAGCAGCCGCCGCTCACCGGTCGCGACGTCCACGTCGTACGTCGAACCCGGCGTGACCAGCGACGTGTAGCCGAACCGGTAGCGAGTGTCGTGCCACTCGTCGTTGCGGCCGGGGGAGACGGTGTAGATCGGCTCCTCGAACTCGAGCACCTCGGGCGCCCCGAAGCCCCCGTCGGTACGGCGCATGATCGCGAGCTCGGTGAGGGCGTCGCGACGGCGGTACAGGACGACGTGGTCGGCGAACGCGTCGACACCGAGCAGCCGGCTCGACTCGTCGCCCTCGATCAGTGTGGTCCAGGAGCCGGGGGAGTCCAGTGACGCGCTCGCGAGGGAGAAGTTCGCCGCGTCGGCGTTGTGCGTGATCAGCAGTTGGTCGCCGGCGTGCTCAACGTCGTACTCGACGCCGTCACGGCGGGGCGCGACGAGGACCGGCTCGCCGGTGGGGTCGTTGGCGTCGAGCAGCCAGACCTCGCTGGTGATCTTGCTGCCGAGGGCGATCTGGATCGCCTGCTCGTTGCGGGTCAGGTCGACGCCGACCCAGAACCGCTCGTCCGGCTCCTCCTTGACCAGCACGTCGTCGGTCGCGCCGAGAGTGTGCCGCCAGACCTGGAACGGCCGCCACGCGTCGTCGACCTTGGTGTAGAAGATCGTCGACCCGTCCGCGGACCAGGCCGAGCCGTAGTGCACCTCGGGCAGCTCGTCCGGCAGCAGCTCGCCGGTGGCGAGGTCCTTGATCCGCAGCGTGAACCGCTCGTCGCCCTTGAGGTCGACGGAGTACGCGAGCAGCCGGCCGTCGGGGGAGACGTCGACAGTGCCCAGCGAGAAGAACTCCGAGTCGCCGGCCACCTCGTTACCGTCCAGCATGACCTCTTCGCCGGCGATCTCGCCGTCGGTGGCCGGGGGCTGGTCGCCGTCCACCTTCACCCGGCAGTGGATGCCGTACTGCTTGCCCTCGACCGTGCGGGAGTAGTACCAGTACCCGCCATGCCGGGCCGGCACGCTGAGGTCGGTCTGCAGGGTGCGGTCCGAGATCTCTTTGAAGATTGCCTCACGCAACGATTCGAGGTGCGCCGTCCGGGCCTCGGTGTAGCTGTTCTCGGCGCGCAGGTAGTCCAGCACCTCGTTGTCGGTCTTGTCCCGCAACCACTCGTAGTCGTCGACGAACACGTCGCCGTGATGACTGCGTTCGATCGGCTTGCGGGCGGCGACCGGGGGCTTCGGGGAAGAATTCAACTCGGACATGCCGCGAGACTACCCGCCCGGGACCGGCCGCGGCTGCCGGTTTCCACAGCCTCCGGATCAGACGTCGTACGTCTCCACGACGGGAGCGTGATCGCTCCAGCGTTCGGCGTACGTCGGGGCGCGGTGGACGACGCAACCGGTGGCGGATTCGGCGAGTTCGGGCGAGGCGATCTGGTAGTCGATCCGCCAGCCGGCGTCGTTGTCGAAGGCCTTGCCGCGCCACGACCACCAGGAGTACGGGCCGGGGCCTTCGCCGCCGAAGCGTCGGCCCAGATCGACCCAACCGGAGTCGAACAAGCGATCCATCCAGGCGCGCTCCTCGGGGAGGAAGCCGCTCTTCTTCCGGTTCGCCTTCCAGGCCTTCAGGTCGACCTCGCGGTGCGCGATGTTCAGGTCGCCGCACATCAGCACGTGCCGCCCGTCCGCGCGCAACTCGGTCAGCCGTGCCGTGATCGCGTCGAGGAACGCGTACTTCTCCTCCTGCCGCGGCGGCGTCTCGAACTCACCCGTGAACACATACGTGCTCACCGCCGTCAGCGTCGTACCGTCGTCCAGTACGACGTCCGCCTCGACCCACCGCCCGCATCCGGCGAACCGCTCCGGCCCGATGTCACCCCGCTCGTCCTTGATCGGCCGCCGGCTCGCCACCGCGACTCCCGCACGTCCCTTGTGACCGTCGATCGACGGCTCGGCGTGCGCGATGTTCCAGTCCCCGCCGAGCTGTTCCCGCAGTACGTCGTCCGTCGCGCGAACCTCCTGCATCAGCAACAGATCCGGATCGGTCTCCTCCAGCCACGGACCCATCCCGCGCCGGAACGCGGCCCTGACACCGTTCACATTCACCGTGGCAACCGTCAGCACCCGTGAACCCTAACCCTCGGTGGTCGTGAGGATGGCGTCGAGGGACTGTTCGCAGAGGTGCTCGAGGGCCTCTGGGGAGATGGTCGGGTTGTCGATCCAGGTGAGCAGGGTCTGCTCGACGTACCCCTGCCAGCCGTGGCAGGCCAGCTCGACCGTCGGGGTGATCTCGATGCCGCTCTGGGCGACCGCGCTGATGACCCACGTGCTGAAGACCCGGCGGATCTCGGAGTGCAGTGCGCGTACGTCGGGGTCGCCGGCGGCTGACATCAGCAGGGTGGCGCGGTACAGCTGGGGGGCTTCGAGGACCGCACGGACGAAGGCGCGGATGCCGGACCTGAGCTGTTCGTCGGGCGGCAGCGACGGGTCGGGCGCGGTGCGCAGCATGACCTCGGCGGCGGCTTCCTCGATCACGGCGTACTGGAACTTCTTCTTCGAGCCGAAGTAGTGGAACAGCAGGGCGGGGGAGACCTTGGCCTCGGCGGCGACCAGTTCGACCGTGAGTTCGCGGTGCGGGTCGGCGACCAGGACGCGGCGGGCCGCCGCGAGGATCTGGTTGCGGCGTTCGCCGGGGCGCAGCCGGGCGGACGAGGTCTGGGTCATGCCGGCAGTCTATTGAGTAATAGGTCAACAAGCACTTACTGTTGAGTATCCACTCAACAAGCTGGAGGTCCAGATGCGTGGTCAGGTCGTCCTCATCACCGGCGCGTCCCGCGGAATCGGCGCCGCGGTCGCCCGGAAGCTGGCGCGGGACGGCGCCACGCTGGCACTGATCGGCCTGGAGCCGGACGAGCTGAAGAAGGTCGCGGAGGACTGCGGGCCGGACGCGGGTTGGTGGGAGGCCGATGTCACCGACACCGAGTCGCTGCGGACCGCGGTCGAGGCGGTGGCCGAGCGGTACGGCCGGATCGACGTCGTGATGGCGAACGCCGGCATCGCCGCGCCCGGGTTCAGCCGGAGTATGGACCCGAAGATGTGGGAGCGCGTCGTGGACGTCGACCTGCTCGGCGTGTGGCGGTCCGTCCACCTGACCCTGCCGTATCTGCTGGAGAGCAAGGGCTACCTGCTGCTGGTCTCGTCTCTCGCGGCGATCATTCACATCCCCGGGCTGGCGGCGTACAACGTGGCGAAGGCCGGCGTGGAGGCGATGGGGGACACGCTGCGGCCCGAGCTCAAGCACCTGGGCGTTCGGGTCGGGGTCGCACACATGACCTTCGTCGACACCGACATGGTGCGTGGCGCGGACGAGCACCCGGTGTTCGGCAAGATGCGTACCGGCATCCCGCTGGCGAGCAAGGTGTACCCGCTGGACTTCGCGGTGGACAAGTTCGTCGACGGGATCAGGAAGCGCCGTCGGACAGTGCATGTGCCGGGCTGGATCGGGGCGATGAAGGTGTTCCGCTGGGTGATCCCGCACGTCATCGAGGCGGGTTCGAGATTCAGCGTGCCGAAGGCCGACCGGGCCGCACTCGCCGACATCCAGGCGCGCGGTGCCGCGGCCTCCTCCCGCGCAACCGGCGCCGGCGGCCGCGCCGACGCCGAGAAGGCCGCGGGCAAATGAGCCGCGAGTACGACGTCGTCCTGCTCGGCGCGAGCGGCTTCACCGGAGCGCTCACAGCGGAGTACCTCGCCAAGAACGCACCGCCGGACCTCACATGGGCCGTTGCCGGACGCAACCAAGGCAAGCTCGAAGCCTTCGGCAAGGACGTCCTGCACGCCGATGTCACGGATCCCAAGTCTCTGCAGGCCCTTGCCGAGTCGGCCACGGTCGTCGCCACCACTGTCGGTCCCTACATTCAGTACGGTGAGCCTGTGGTGGCAGCCTGTGCGGACGCCGGAACGGACTACCTCGATCTGACCGGTGAGCCAGAGTTCATCGATCGCATGTACGTGCGCTATCACCAACGGGCCGTTGAGACCGGCGCCCGGATCGTGCACGCCTGTGGCTTCGACTCGATTCCGTACGATCTCGGTGTCCAGTTCACGGTCGAGCAGTTGCCCCGGCGCGTCCCGATCCAGGTCGACGGTCTGTTGCGGGCCGGCGGCCGTCCGTCCGGCGGCACCTTCCATACCGCGATCACGGCGTTCTCGCGTCCGAAGCAGAACCTCGAAGCACACCGCGCCCGTCGCCACGCCGAGCCGGGGCCGGACGGCCGGAAAGCTAGGGCAGTCCCCGGCAGGATCCACCGGCAGCAAGGCTTCTGGGCAGTCCCGTTGCCGACCATCGACCCACAGATCGTCGGGTACTCCGCCCGTCTGCTCGAGGACTACGGCCCGGACTTCCGGTACTCGCATTACGCCGCGATGAAGCGCCTCCCAATGGTTGCCGGAGGCATCGGTGGCGCCGCCCTGCTGGTGGCCGCAGCCCAGATCCCGCCGGCCCGGAACGCACTGCTCAAGCGACTGCAGCCAGGCGACGGGCCGAGTCCGGAGCGCCGGGCAAGGTCGTGGTTCAACGTCCGCTTCGTCGGCCGTGGTGGCGGCAAGCAGGTGATCACCGAGGTTGCCGGCGGCGATCCCGGGTACGACGAGACCGCCAAGATGCTGGCCGAGAGCGCTCTGTGCCTCGCTCGCGACGAGCTCCCGACCACGGCCGGCCAGACGACCACTGCCGCCGCGATGGGTCCGGCATTGCGGCAACGCCTGATGAACGCCGGGATGACGTTTGCCACTCTGAGCACCGACGAGTACTAGTACGCCTGCTCCCGAGTCAGGGTCTCCCGGAATGATCCCGGGCTTGTGGCGCGGATCGTTCTGGAGTACCCCATCGGGTGGCAGGCTGACAGCATGAGGACACTTCTCAACCTGATCTGGCTGGTGCTGGCCGGGTTCTGGCTGGCGATCGGCTACGCGATCGCCGGCGTGATCTGCTGCGTGCTGATCGTGACCATCCCGTTCGGCATCGCTGCGTTCCGGATCGCCGGGTTCACGCTGTGGCCGTTCGGCCGGACCATGGTCGACAAGCCGAGCGCCGGGGCAGGCGCCGTACTGGGCAACATCATCTGGGTCGTGTTCGCCGGCTGGTGGCTGGCGCTCGGGCACCTGGCCACCGGGATCGCGCTCTGCGTGACGATCATCGGGATCCCGCTCGGCCTGACCAACTTCAAGCTGATCCCGATCTCGCTGCTGCCGCTGGGCAAGGAGATCGTGCCCAGCGACCAGCCGTTCGCCGTCCGTTGAGGGCGCTCACCGTCCTCGGCTCGTGCGGCGCCTGGCCGGAGGCGGGACGGGCGTGCGCCGGCTTCCTGCTCGAGTACGACGGTTTCCGCGTCGTCCTCGATCTCGGGTACGGCGCTCTGCCGCGACTGCTGGAGCATCGCCCCAAGGGTGAGGTCGACGCGGTCGTCGTCACCCACCAGCATCCCGACCACTGTGTCGACGTGAGCGGCCTCGCGCGCGTTCGCTACTACGAGGCGCCGGACGCTCCGCCGGTCCCGCTGCACTGTCCGCCGGACGTGATCGACGTACTGCGGGCGCTCGAGCCGGACCCGGATCCGGCGACCGTCTTCGACGTACACGACCTTGCGGTGACTGCCCAACTCGGTCCGTTCGCGGTCGAGACTGTGGAGTTGCCGCACTACAAGACCAACTTCGGCGTCCGGCTCACTGCGCCTGAGGTGTCCGTCGCCTACACCGGAGACAGCGGTCCGTCGCCTGACCTGCGGAAGCTGGCCGAAGGCACGGATCTGTTGATCTCCGACGCGACCCATCAAGGGCCGTCACCGGACACGACGCCGCGCTACCTGATGACGGCGACCGAGGCCGGTCGGCATGCGCGTGGTGCGAAACGCCTGCTGCTGACGCATTTCTGGCCCGGCTCCGATCGGTCGATCTCGGTCGCCGAGGCGCAGCAGGAATTCGACGGCGAGGTCATCGCGGCCGAAGAGGGCCTCACCATCGCGCTGTGAGCCTCAGGCACTCTCGACGATCTTGCGGACGTTGGCGATGTGGCCGCAGCCGGACTCGATCAGGCGGGCGCGCTCTTCGGCGAACGCGTCGCCGAGGTTGCGCCGGGTCTCCTCGGACACGTCGGTGCGCGCCGGGTTGAGAACGTCGCGCTCCTCTTCGTCCAGGTGGTGCGTGAGGGCCTCGGACAGCTCGTGCAGGTTCTCGCTGAACTTCTCGCTGCTGGTGTCATCGACCTCCATCAGCGCGAGCAATGCCGCGTTGCCTTCGTCGTGCTCGTGCTCGGAGTGCTCGACCTCGTCGGCGTCGATCGCGTGCTTGCGCCGCAGCGTCGGGTAGACCTTCGACTCTTCCGCTTCAGCGTGCGCGATCAGGACAGTCGCCAGGTCAGCCAGCACGGCGGACCGGTCGCTGCGCACGTCCCGCAGTTCGCGTAGCGCCTCCTCGAACCACCGGTGGTCCGCCAGGATGATCTCGACCACGTCACCGCCGGTCGCCGGCAGGATCTTCGGCATCGGTTGCCCTCCACATCTAGAAGCGTCAGCCCGGCCAGTACCCAGGCCACCACCGGCTAACCTGCACGGATGCCGTCTGCCATAGTCCGACGCCCCGGCCCGCGCCTCGCCGAGGGCCTGGTCACCCACATCGAACGCACTCCGGTCGACGCCGCTCTCGCCGTACGCCAATGGCAGCAGTACGTCGACGCGCTCGAGGCGCACGGCTGGACCACGATCGAGGTGCCGGCGATCGACGAGTGCCCGGACGGCGTCTTCGTCGAGGACACGATGGTCGTGTACGGCGACCTCGCGGTGATCGCCCGATCAGGCGCGAACGAGCGACGGCCCGAGGCAGCCGAAGCCGAGCGAACCGTCGCCGCGCAGGGCTACCGCGTCACCCACATCACTGAGCCCGGCACGCTGGACGGCGGCGACATCCTCAAGATCGGTTCGACCGTGTACGTCGGACAGGGCGGCCGCACGAATGACGAGGGCATCCGGCAACTACGTGAGGCCCTCGCGCCGCTGGGAGCCGAGGTCCGCGCGGTGCCGGTGCGGAAGGTGCTGCACCTCAAGTCCGCGGTGACCGCACTACCGGACGGGACCGTCATCGGCTACGAGCCGCTCGTCGACGATCCGCAGGCGTTCGAGTCGTTCCGTCCGATGCCGGAGGAGGCCGGGTCGCACGTCGTACTGCTGGGGGAGGGTCGCCTGCTGATGGCTGCCTCGGCGCCCGAGTCCGCGAAGCTGTTCGAGCAGCTCGGCTACCAGCCGGTCGTCGTCGACATCAGCGAGTTCGAGAAGCTCGAAGGCTGTGTCACGTGCCTGTCGGTGCGTCTTCGGCGGTGACCTCATTCATTCATTCAATCCGTTCTGGTCGCCTTCGGGTTCCTCGTCTCCTTCCGCTGAGCCGATAGCAACTTTTGTCAGGGCCGGGTCGTCGACCGCGAAGGTCCGGACCGGACCCGGCGGCGTATCCGCCGTCTCGAACCGCACCGTCACCCGGCCGCGACCCGATCCCCAGACCCAGCCGCGCCCGTAGTCGGGATGAGCGACGTCCTGCCCCGGATAGAAGCCGATCTGGTCGCGCGGGCGCTCCGGCAACTCGACCACCTCGACCGGGGCGTCGGCGTACTCGCTCTCGGTGAAGAGGTCGTCCTGGATCCAGTCCGCGAGCGAGGAGACACCAACACCGAGCAGGCGGATCCCGCCGCCGATCTCGCTGTCGTCGAGCAGCCGTCGCGCCACCCGCGCGATCACCCGGGCGTCGTCGGTCGGCCCGGCCAGCGTGGACGACCGGGTGTGCGTGGTGAAGTCGTGCATCCGCGTCTTGACCGTGACCGTGCGGCCGGACAGCTGTGCCTTCTGCAGGCGCTCGGAGACGCGGTGCGCCATCCGGTCGCCGATCGCGGCCAGCAGTGAGCGGTCGATGATATCGGTCTCGAAGGTGTCCTCGACGCTGACCGACTTGGTCTCCCGGTCGCTCACCACCGGACGGTCGTCGGCCGCGATCGCCAGCCGGTACAGGCTGCTGCCGTGCGCCGAGCCGACCTGACGGATCAGCTCGTCCTCGTCGAGTTGCTGGAGGTCGCCGACGGTCCGCACCCCGGCCATACTGAGCCGCTGCGCGGTCGCCGGCCCGACACCAGGGATCACGGTGACCTGCATCGGCGCGAGGAACTCCGCCTCCGTCCCGGCCGGCACGACGACCACTCCGTCGGGCTTGTCCAAATCACTGGCGATCTTCGCGATCAGCTTCGACGTACCGGCGCCGACCGATGCGGTCAGACCGCCGCTCGCCTTCCGGATCGCGGCCTTGAGGTCCAGGGCGATCGCCTGCACGTCCTCGACGGTCAGCCCGGACAGCCCGGACGCGGACAGATCGACGAACGCCTCGTCCAGCGACAACGGCTCGACCAGCGGCGACAACGCCCGCATCTCGGCCATCACCGCCTGGCTGCTCCGCCGGTACACCTCGAAGCGTGGACCGAGGTACGCCGCGTGTGGACAGCGGGACCGGGCTTCGGCCGTCGACATCGCGGAGCGCACGCCGTACTTGCGGGCCTCGTACGACGCGGTCGAGACGACACCGCGGAGGCCGACGCCACCGACGACGACCGGCTTGCCCCGCAACGACGGCTTGTCGCGCTGCTCGACCGCCGCGAAGAACGCGTCCAGGTCGACATGCAGCACCGACGGATCCCCTCGCACCACACCAGTCTCCCTGGTATGACCGACAATTCTGGAATGACATTCCCCGCGCACTGGGACGACGGCACCGATCCGGCCGCCCCAGAACACCAAATCCACTGGTACGACGAGCGCACGGCGATCATCCGCCAGTCGCTGCGGACCAGTTTCGAAGGACCGTTCATCTACCTGCTGCTCGGCACCGAGCGCGCCCTGCTGCTCGACACCGGCACCGGCGACGCCAAGCTGCGGCCGGTGGTCGAGAGCCTGTTGTCCGGTCAGGAGCTGATCGTCGCGCACACCCACAGCCACGGCGACCACGTCGGTGGCGACGCCGAGTTCGATCAGGTCGTCGGCAAGACGGCCGAGGACGTGGCGGCGTATTTCGGGATCGCCGACTGGCCGAACGAGGTGGTCCAGCTCGATCTCGGCGACCGGGTGCTCGACATCATCCCGATCCCGGGACACCACGCGTCGCACATCGCCGTCTACGACCGGACCTCGAAGGTGCTGTTCAGCGGCGACTCGCTGTACCCGGGCCGGCTGTACGTCTTCGACTGGCCGGCGTTCCGGGCGAGTGTGGCCCGGCTGGCCGAGTTCGTTGCCGCGGGCAATCCGGTCGAACAGATCCTGGGTGCGCACATCGAAATGACCCGGGAGCCCGGCCGCGACTTCGAGATGGGCGCGGACAAGCATCCCGACGAGCACGAGTTGGAGCTCGATCCCGGCGTACTGACCGAGCTGGCTCAGGTCCTCGACGAGGCCGGCCCGGAGCCGGTCCGGATCGAGCGCGATCACTTCATCGTCTATCCGGTCTGACTCCACCACGCGCTTGCGTCTCACACAGGTGGGCACCCTTCAGGCACACTGAGGCCAGTAGCCACCAGGGGAGGCGCAGATGGGTGAGGAAGTCGACCGGGTCGAATTCACCCGGGCGGATCGGACGGCGTTCCGCAACCAGGTCCATCGCAATCTCGACGCCTTCGCGCGGATGCTGCGCGAGGCGCGGTTCGCGCCCGACCGGCCGATGACGGGGGTCGAGATCGAGCTGAACCTGGTCGACGAGAAGTGCGATCCGGCGTTCAAGAACTCCGAGGTGCTGAGCGCGATCGAGGACGACGCGTTCCAGACCGAGCTCGGCCAGTTCAACATCGAGATCAACGTTCCGCCCGGGCAGATTGACGGTATCGGCCTGGACACGATGGAGTCGAACATCCGCGACAGCCTGAACGCGGCCGAGGAGAAGGCAGCCCGGACCGGCTCGTCGATGGTGGTGGTCGGGATCCTGCCGACGCTGCTGACCGAGCACATCCATCGCGAGGCGCTCAGCACGAACCCGCGCTACGCCTTGCTCAACGACCAGATCTTCGCCGCCCGCGGCGAGGACGTGCAGATCGGGATCGACGGTATCGAGCGGTTGCAGGTGACCGCGGACAGCATCGTGCCCGAGGCCGCGTGTACGTCGACGCAGTTCCATCTGCAGGTGACACCGGAGGCGTTCCCGCGGTACTGGAACGCGGCCCAGGCGATCTCCGGCGTACAACTGGCCGTGGGTGCGAACTCGCCGTTCCTGTTCGGTAAGGAGCTATTGCGGGAAACGCGGATCGCATTGTTCGAGCAGGCCGCCGATACCCGCACCCACGAGTTGAAGACGCAGGGCGTCCGGCCGCGGGTGTGGTTCGGAGAACGATGGATCACCTCGATCTTCGACCTGTTCGAGGAGAACTCCCGCTACTACCCGGCGCTGCTGCCGGTCACCTCCGACGAGGATCCGATCGCCGTTCTCGATCGCGGCGACACCCCAGCTCTTTCGGAGTTGCGGCTGCACAACGGGACGATCTATCGCTGGAACCGGCCCGTGTACGACGTTGTCCGGGAGAAGCCGCATCTGCGGGTGGAGAACCGCGTGCTGCCGGCCGGCCCGACCGTGGTCGACACGATCGCCAACGGGGCGTTCTACTTCGGCCTGGTCCGCGCGCTGGCCGACGACGAACGGCCGATCTGGTCACAGATGTCGTTCAGCGCGGCGGAGGAGAACTTCCACGAGGCGGCGCGGCACGGCATCGACGCGGAGGTGTTCTGGCCGGGCGTCGGGACCGCCCGGGCGACCGAGCTTGTGCTCAGACGCCTGCTCCCGTTGGCTTCTCGCGGTCTCGACGCCTGGGGCGTCGACGCGGCGGTGCGTGATCGGCTGCTGGGAATCATCGAGCAACGGTGCCTGACCAACCGCAACGGAGCGTCCTGGCAGGCCGACGAGTTTCACCGACTGTATACAAAAGGATCGCACGGACGGCGTGACGCGCTGCGCGGAATGCTCCATCGCTACCGCGATCACATGCACGAGAACACGCCTGTGCACGAGTGGCCGGTGGACTGAACCGGTTAGTTGTTTTCCGACAACGTTGGACAGCCAGGGCGGAACCGAGGTCCCTCCGGCGGAACCATTACGACCTTGCCCAAGGCAACTGGGTGGACGAGTTCGATAACGACCCGGACTACAGGGGTGGCGCGTCGGGTGACAGCCCTGCAAAGGTGTGGCCACCGGAAGGTTAGACAGTCTTCTCGCGGGTAGTACTCGGGCACCGGCGTGGCTGCCACATCGGCGGCCGGGGCGGTGGTGGAGTACTACCCGCACGACGATCAGCCGTCCGTCACGGCCGCGACACAGCTGGTGTAAATCCAGCGGATGCCGACCACGGTCGGGAGCAGTATCGTTCGAGACGGGTCGACACGACACCCGGAGGTGAGGCAGGGCGATGACGACCATCGTCGTGGGTTACGTGCCGAAGGCCGAGGGCCGTGCGGCCCTGCGGCGAGCGGCCGAAGAGGCGACGCTTCGCGACGCCAAGCTGGTGGTGGTCAACTCACACCGGGGTGGGCGCAGTTTCGACAGCGATGAGGCCGCGGCCAGCGATGCCGCGTTGACGGAGGTACGTGAGCAGCTGGACTCGACCGGTGTGCCTTACGAGGTGCGGCAACTGGTGCGTGGACTCGACCCGGCGGAGGACCTGGTGGCCGTCGCCGAGCAGGTGCATGCCGAGTTCATCGTGATCGGGCTTCGGCGCCGGTCCCCGGTCGGCAAGCTCATTCTCGGCAGCAACGCCCAGCGGGTGCTGCTCGATGCTCCGTGTCCGGTGCTGGCCGTGAAGGCCGACGAAGGGGAGGACTGAGGTGACTTCGACACGCAGCAAGAAGCTGTGCCTCGCACAGCAGCCCGACGCCGACGAGATGCTGAGCAGAGATCCTTTCGCCCTGCTGGTGGGCATGTTGCTGGACCAGCAGATTCCGATGGAGCGCGCGTTCGCGGGACCGGTCGCGATCGCCAAGCGGATGGACGGCCCCTTCGATCCGTCCACGGTGGCGCACTACGACCCGGACGCGTTCGTCGAGGTGGTGGCCGGTCCGCCGGCCGTGCATCGGTTCCCGACCGCGATGGCGGCCCGGATCCAGACGCTGGCCAAGCACCTGGACGAGGAGTACAGCGGTAACGCTTCGGGCCTGTGGTCCGATGTGAAGTCTGGGGACGACCTGCTGGCCAGGTTGTCGGCCCTGCCGGGCTTCGGCGCGCAGAAGGCGAAGATCTTCGTCGCGCTGCTCGGCAAGCAACTCAAGGTCCGGCCGCGGGGCTGGCGCGAGGCATCCGAGCCGTACGGCGAGGACGGCGCGTACAAGTCCGTCGCGGACGTGATCGACGTGGCGTCTTTGGTGAAGGTGAGACAGTTCAAGCAGGAGCAGCAGCTGGTCCGGCAACGCGTGGTGGCCCGTCCACTGCGGCAGACCCGGAACGGCTGAAGAACGGACGACCGCAAACGCACTGTTCGACGGCGCTACCGACCAGGCCTCCACCGGCGCGGGAACACCCGCCCGGCGGGGGCCTGAGCGCGCCGATCGGGGGGTCGTGGCGCGCCCGGGCTTGGTTCGCGGATTACAATGTAGTGTTGCCGCCGCCTGACCAGCGAGCAGCCGCACACAGTCGTACCCAAGAACACCCTGAGTACCTGGCATCACCAGCACCAACACAACGCCGTACCGCCGTACAAACCCTGCGTCAGACGAGAGGTAATTCGTGTCGTCCAGCTCGTCCGAGAATCTTCCCGCCGAGTCAGCCCGGGCCGTGGCCGCCACCGCCCGCAGCACGGCTCCGAGGACCAGCGCCCGAGTGACCGAGCCTGCAGCCAAGAAGGCGGCAGTGAAGAAGACCGCGGCCAAGCCTGCCGCCGGCACCAAGGAGGACGGTATCCCCGCGAAGAAGGCCGCCGCGAAGAAAGCGCCGGCGAAGAAGGCGGTCTCCGAAGCTGGTTTGGCGATCGACCCCAAGACCGGCAAGCCGCGCTCGCTGGACGATGTCGACGAGGCCGACTTCAGCCCGGACGCGGTCAAGCCGCTGGAGAAGGAGCTGACCGAGGACGAGGGCTTCGTCGTCTCCGAGGCCGACGAGACCGACGAGCCCGAGCAGCAGGTGATGGTGGCCGGGGCCACCGCCGACCCGGTGAAGGACTACCTGAAGCAGATCGGCAAGGTCCCGCTGCTGAACGCCGAGCAGGAGGTCGAGCTCGCCAAGCGGATCGAGGCCGGCCTGTTCGCCGAGGAGCAACTGGGCGATGAGGCCGCCAAGCTGAAGGAGAAGGTCCGCGACGAGTACGACTGGATCTCCGAGGACGGCCGCCGGGCGAAGAACCACCTGCTCGAGGCCAACCTGCGTCTGGTGGTCTCGCTGGCCAAGCGCTACACCGGTCGCGGCATGCTGTTCCTGGACCTGATCCAGGAGGGCAACCTCGGTCTGATCCGCGCGGTCGAGAAGTTCGACTACACCAAGGGCTACAAGTTCTCGACGTACGCCACCTGGTGGATCCGGCAGGCGATCACCCGCGCGATGGCAGACCAGGCGCGGACGATCCGTATCCCGGTGCACATGGTCGAGGTGATCAACAAGCTGGCCCGGGTGCAGCGGCAGATGCTGCAGGACCTCGGTCGCGAACCCACTCCGGAAGAGCTCGCCAAGGAGCTCGACATGACCCCGGAGAAGGTCATCGAGGTGCAGAAGTACGGCCGTGAGCCGATCTCGCTGCACACGCCACTGGGTGAGGACGGCGACTCCGAGTTCGGCGACCTGATCGAGGACTCCGAGGCGATCGTGCCGGCCGAGGCCGTCTCGTTCACCTTGCTTCAGGAGCAGTTGCACGCGGTGCTCGACACCTTGTCCGAGCGCGAGGCCGGCGTGGTCTCGATGCGCTTCGGCCTGACCGACGGCCAGCCGAAGACGCTGGACGAGATCGGCAAGGTGTACGGCGTCACCCGCGAGCGGATCCGGCAGATCGAGTCCAAGACGATGTCGAAGCTGCGCCACCCGTCCCGCTCGCAGGTCCTGCGGGACTACCTGGACTGATGACGATGGGTCAGGCACTCGCCGGCGTACTCGCGCTGGTGATGCCTGTCCTCGACACGGCAACTCTGGCCGCCGCCGTCTTCACGGCGGCGGCCTTGCTGTTCGCTCTGCTGGTGGTGGCGCGCTCGTCGGCGCGGGGCACGGTCGCCTCGCCGCTGCCGGCGCGCGTCAGCGCCACCCGGGCCAACGCCCGGCGTACTGCTTATCTGTCTCTTCGCGATCCCGACGCGGCCGGCCGGCCACGCCCACGAGCACCGGGACGGTAGCGGACTTCCTCGCTACCCGTTCCTTCTCACTCGTGGAGTTCTGCTGTGCCTTCCTTCCTGGAGGCACCGGTCGCCGGTGCCTATCACTTGCTCACGTCCCTCGTCACCGCCATCGAACCGCTCGCCGGCAGCTATGCCGCCGTGATCGCGATCGTCGTCTGCACTCTCGTCGTACGGCTGTGTCTGGTCCCGCTCAGTGTGCGGGCGCATCGCGGGTTGCGTGCCCGCGCCGAACTGATGCCTCAGCTGAAGAAGCTCAGCGATCGTCACCGCGGTGATCCCGAGCGTCTCCAGCGTGAGCTCGCCAAGCTGCAGGCAGAGTCCGGTACGTCGGTCTTCGCCGGACTGCTGCCGACGCTCGCGCAGTTCCCGTTCTTCTGGCTCATGTACACGCTGTTCTCCCGCGCGATGGTGGCGGGGGAGTCGAACCAGTTGATCAGCGGAAGCCTCCTCGGCGCACCACTCGGCCTGCACTGGCCGGTCCTCACCGGTACGCCGGCCTTCCTGGTACTCGCCGTACTGCTCGGAGTCGTGGCCTGGTTCTCGGCTCGCCTGCAGCTTCGCCAACTCGACGAGACCGCGACGCCCCTGTCCCGCCGGCTCGCCCGGATCCTGCCCTTCGGCACGCTGCTGAGCGCTGCCTTCCTCCCGCTCGCGGCAGGGCTCTACCTGCTCACCACGACGGCCTGGACCGTCGTCGAGCGGACCATCCTGCAGCGCTGACCGTTGCCTTGAGCAACGGTTGGTTGCCACGTCCTGACTGATTCTGATACGGTCTTTAATAAAGCCGGTTGCATAATAAGTTGAGGTCGATGGACACTGCACGAGGAGCCGCCCAGGCGGAGCGATCGGCGAACCAGGTCGCCTGCCTGCGCGCACTGGCTGACGCCGACGACGCGCAAACCGTCGGCGTCATCAGCGCGGAGACCGGTCTGTCGCGACCGACGGTGCACGCCGTCCTCGACGATCTCGTCGAGGCCGGGCTGGTCGTGCCGACCGATCCGTCGATCGTGGGGCCGGGGCGGCCTGCGCGTGCCTTTCGGTTTGTCCGGGAGTCGGGGCTTGTCGCCGGAGTGGACCTCGGTCCGCGCGGGGTGCGAGCCATCATCTGCGACCTGTCCGGCCGCCGGCTGGGCTACACGGAGCTTCAGCGGGAACGGCCTGCCGAGATCTCGTCGATCCGGAGCGCGATTCACGCCGCGGCGGACGAGAGCTCTCTCGATCTCGAACGCCTTCGTGCGGTCGGACTGGCTCTCCCCGGTGTGGTCGAGGCGAACGGTCACCTGCGTGCCAGCCTCGCACTGCCCGAACTCGTCGGCCTCCCGATTGCGGAGACCGTGTCGCAGGAGCTCGGCCGTCCGGTTGCCATCGACAACGACATCAAGCTGGCCGCACTCGCTGAGCAGCGCGGCGGCGCCGGACGCGGGTACTCCGATGTCGTCTATCTCCAGATCGGCCATCGGTTGTCCGTGTCGATCGTCCTGAACGGAGTCATCCGGCAAGGACGCCACCGTCTGGCCGGCGAGCTCGGAGCGCAGCGCGGCATGCGCTGGACACGCAACGCGGACCGGGGACAGCTGATCTGGACGTCACACCCGACCGGTGAGGCCGTGCTGAAGGCGGCAGCCGCCGGCGACGCGGACGCCCAGGCGGAGATCGCCGACTTCTGTGCGCAGATCGCCGGACGCATCGCCACGGTGTTGCTGGTCGTCGATCCCGAGATCGTGGTCGTGCGGGGTGGACCCGCGCAGGAAAGTGCCGCGCTGCTTCGTTCCCTCGAGGCCGCGGTCGAGAGGGAGTTGCTCTTCCCCGAGCGCCCACCGTTCGTCGCCTCGGCCCTGGGCCGGGAGGCAGTGGTGCTCGGGGCGGTCGGCACAGCGTTCGACCAGTTCAGCACACGCATCTACGGCGTTCACGACTACCCCAGCCCGTGGCGCCGGATCACTCACGACCTGGAGAGGACCAGCACGTGAAGCTAGGAGTCAGCTCGTACTGCTTTCGCAGCCTGATGACCAGCGGCGAGATGGACCTGATCGCAGTACTGGATTGGGTCGCGTCGTCACCCGCGGGGCATCTGGAGATCGCCGCCATGGACGGCGAGTACTACCTGGAGAACGACGGTGTGGTCCGTGATGCGGCCGCGCATGCCGGCGACATCGGCGTACCGATTGTGAACTATCTGGTCAGCGGCGACCTGCGGACGGCGGAGGACAAGGAGATCGACCGCCTCCGCCGGCAGCTGGATGTCGCGCACCGGTTCGGCGCTCGGATCTTCCGGCACGACGTTGCGCCGTGGTCGTGGCGTGAGCAGGACCCGGGGGAGTTCGAGACCACGTTCGAGAAGGTCGTCGAAGGCTGCCGTGCGGTGGCCGACCACGCCGCCGAGCTGGGCATCGTGTCGACGATCGAGAACCACGGCTTCTTCATGAACGGGAGCGACCGGCTGGCCCGGCTCGTGCACGCCGTGGATCGCCCGAACTTCCGGGTCACGCTGGACCTCGGCAACGGACTCTGCGTCGGCGAGGTGCCCGGCAAGACCGCCGCCGGACTGATCGACATCGCGGCCATCGTGGGCGTGAAGGACTTCCACATCCGCCGGTCGGCGGGGGATGGCTGGCTGAAGACGCTGGCCGGCGACTACCTGCTCGGCACGATCGCGGGGCACGGAGATCTGGACCTGACGAGCCTGCTCGCTCTGGTCGGCACGAGGCCCGAACTGCATGTGAGCCTCGAGTTCGAGGGCCTGGAGTCGACTCCGAACGCCATCGAGCGCTCGCTCAACAACATTCTCAGACTGGCTGGAGCTGCCTGACATGACGACTCGCATTGCTGTGATCGGGGTGGGTTCCATCGCCACCCAGCACCTGATCTCGTACCAGAAGAATCCGCAGGCCGAGCTGGTCGCCGTGTGCGACATCGACCGGACCCGCGCCAAGGCGCAGGCGGACAAGTTCGGCGTGCCGAAGGCGACCGATGTCGTCGACGAGATCCTGTCCGATCCCGACATCGATGCGGTGAGCATCTGCGTGCCGAACTTCCTGCACGCCAAGTTCGCCGAGGCCGCGCTGCGGGCGGGCAAGGACGTGCTGGTCGAGAAGCCGATGTCCGTCAACGTCGCCGAGGCCGAGG
Organism: Kribbella pittospori; assembly: GCF_004331465.1. Taxonomy (GTDB): domain Bacteria; phylum Actinomycetota; class Actinomycetes; order Propionibacteriales; family Kribbellaceae; genus Kribbella; species Kribbella pittospori. The sequence goes on along the minus strand of NZ_SJKB01000005.1, from coordinate 465,329 downwards.
CGCTGGTCCAGGCGACCAAGGAGACCGGGCAGGCGCTGCAGATCGGCTACGTGCGCCGTTTCGCCCCGAACGCCCTGGTCACCAAGCGGTTCCTGGATGAGGGCGAGTTCGGCGACATCTACGCCGCGCGGGCGACGATCATTCGGGCCGCCGGCAACCCCGGTGGCTGGTTCGGTGACGTGGCGGTCTCGGGCGGTGGTCCGCTGATCGACCTGGGTGTCCACATCATTGACCTGTGCTGGTACCTGATGGGGATGCCCGCCCCGGTGTCGGTGTCGGGCGCGACCTTCTCGCCGCTCGGTGCCCGCGACAACATCAAGCACCTGACCCGGTACCGGGCCGCGTCGGAGACCCGGGTGAACAACGTCGAGGACTACGCGACCGCGCAGGTCCGATTCGAGAACGGGGCGGTTCTCGACGTCGACACGTCGTACTCGCTGCACGCGCGGAACTCGACGAGTGTGAAGATCCACGGCGACAAGGGCGGTGCGGAGATCGAGCCCGAGCTGCTGATGATCACCGAGCGGCACGACACGCTGGTGCACATCCAGCCGCAGATCGACTCGCTCGGGTTCGACTTCACGGTCGGATTCGCCAACCAGATCGACCACTTCCTGCAGATCTGCCGCCGGGAGATCCCGGCCGACGCCACGGCGGAGCAAGGTCTCGAGATGGCTCGCATCCTGACCGCCATCTACGAGTCCGCCCGGAACGGGTCCGAGGTGGCCATCGCCCGCTGAGCAGGCCCGGCTTCAGCTACGGCCCAACCGTGCCTCGAGACCGTCGAGGATGCGGTCGAGGCCGTAGCTGAAGCCGTCTTCGGCGCCGGCTTGGAGGTCGGCGCCGCCATACGCTGCGTACAGGGCGCGCATCCGCGAGTACGGCTCGGCCGCTTGCACGGCCGCCGGCCACACTGCCGCCTGCCATTCGGCCATCTCCTTGCCACTGCGGTGCAGTTTGCTGATGGTCGCCGCCTCGACCGAGGCGATCCCGATGACATAGCCGAGCACGGTCTTGGAGGCCTGGTCCGCCTCGAGCAGTTCGAATCCGGCAGTCAGGTAGATGCCGAGCATCTCGTCCGAGACGCGCATCAGGTTCGGACCGAGGTAGTTCATCCCGACATCGGCCAGCGTCGGCGCGACCCACGGGTGGCGCACGATCATCGACCGCAGGCTGCGCGCGGAGGCTTCGGCCGCGTCGCGCCACTGCGATGCGTCGGCCACGTCGGGGACCTCGATCTCGCCGTGCACCTCGTCGACGACAAGCTCGAGCAGCTCCTCCTTGTTCGCGACGTGCCAGTAGACCGCGGTGGCGACCGCGCCGAGGGCGGCGCCGAGCTTGCGCATGGTGAGCGCCTCCAGGCCGTCGGCGTCCAGGAGCTTGATCGCCTCCGCGACGATCTGGTCCTGGGTGAGCGCGGGCTGCTCGCGCCGCCGGCCGCGCTTCGGCCGGTTCCAGACGGACGTGTATTCCTCGGTCGCCATCCTCATCCTCCTCGTCGGCCTCCACTGTAGCCGAGTACCTGAACGATGTGCAGGAGTTGACCGGTGTGCAATTTGCATTGCACACTGTTCAGGCGAACTGCACGCCGTTCAATTAAGACCCGAGGAGGTGCGTGATGACCGCTCGTCATCCGCGTCGGTGGCTGATTCTGATCGTGCTCTGCCTGAGCACACTCGTCCTGGTGCTGGACAACGGTGTGCTCAACGTGGCCATCCCGGTGCTGACCGAGGACCTGGGGGCGACCGCCCAGGAGATCCAGTGTATCGTGGCCAGCTACATCCTGGTCTTCGCCGGCCTGCTGCTCACCGCCGGCAGCCTGTCCGACCGGTACGGCCGGAAGAAGGTGATGATCACCGGCCTCGCGATCTTCGGGGCTGCATCCCTGGTCGCGACGTACGCCGGAAGTCCGGAGATGCTGATCACCGGTCGCGTCCTGATGGGGATCGGCGGCGCGATCGTGATGCCGAGCACGCTGTCGGTGCTGATCACGGTCTTCTCCGATGACGAACGCCGTAAGGCGATGTCGATCTGGAGCTCGGTCCTGATGGTCGGTCTGATCGGTGGACCGGTGCTGGGCGGTGCACTGATCGCCAAGTTCTGGTGGGGTTCGGTCTTCCTGATCAACGTGCCTGTCGTCGTACTGGCGATTGCGGCCGCGGTGGTCCTGATGCCGGAGTCGAAGAGCCCGTGGCGCAAGCCCGACCCGCTCGGAGCGCTGCTGTCCATGGTGGGTCTGGTCTTGCTGGTCTGGGTGATCATCGAACTGCCCGAGCATGGCGTGTCCTGGCCGATGCTCGCGATCGCCCTCGTCAGCCTCACCGCCTTCGTCGCCTGGGAGCTGCGTACGCCGGTCCCGATGGTCCCGCTCGAGCTGTTCCGGAGCCGCAACTTCAGTGGCGGCAGCCTGTCGCTGGTGCTGCTTCAGGTTGCCAACGGTGGGTTGATTCTGGCGCTGACGCAGTACATGCAGTTCGTGCTCGGGTTCTCGCCGACCAAGGCCGGCCTGGCGATGATCCCGATGGCGGTCGGCGTGATCGTCGTCAACGGGGTCGGTGCCACGCTCGGCCAGAAGATCGGCAACCGGCCGATGACGGTGGTCGGACTGATCGGATTGGCTGTCGGGTTCTGGGTCATGTCGACGCTGTCCGCCGATGACGGCTTCGGGATGGTGACCGTCGCGCTGTTGGTGTTCGGCGTCGGTGCCGGATTGGCGCAGCCGGCTGCGACCGCCGCGCTGATGGGTGCCGTGCCGCACGAGCACGCTGGTGTCGGCTCAGCGCTGAACGACACCGTGCAGCAGGCGGGTGCGGCTCTCGGGATCGCGATCCTGGGCAGTGCACTGGCCCACAACTTCACCGCGAAGATGCCCGAGTCCGCGCCGGCCCAGGCGCGTGGCTCGATCGGTGAGGCACTGGCCGTTGCCGCGAGCACAGGTGACAACGCCCTGGCCCGAGTCGCCAAGACGACGTTCGCCCACGCGATGTCCGGGACCTTCGTCGTCAGCGCGATCGCCGTTCTCGGGTCCGCGGTGCTCGCCTTCGTCCTGCTCCGTGACAAGAAGTCGACCGACCCCGAGGGCGACGTCGTCGACGAAGCGCAGGTAGTCATCCACTGACGATGAGAGCCGCCGCCGTCCTGCGCTAGCTGAGCAGGGCGGCGGTGATCGCTGCGGCGTTCTTGTCGTGCCAGACCTGCCGGGCCTTGATCTTGTCGCCGAGGCCTTCGCTCCACATCCGCTGCCAGCCGCCGCCGAGGGTCTCCGCGCGGTACTTCATCGTGTGAAAGCCCCGCTCGGTGAGCGCTGACGAGAGGTCCATCAGGCGATGACGGTCGGGCAGCGACAGCCCGTACGCGTCGGCGATCAGCCGGCACCGGCGAGGGCGGTCGAGTCCACGCTGCGCGGGATCGAGGTCGGCGTCGTCGCCGAACGGCGCCCACCAGAGCATCAGGTTGACCAGTTCGCGCGCCTTGCTCGTCGGCCTGGCGAAGTCGAAGTCGATCAGTGCGTACGCACGGCCGTCGCGGAACACGACGTTGTCCGGAGTGATGTCCTGATGCCCGACGAGCTCCAGCGGATCGTCCAGTTCGGGCAGACCGGGCGGCTCGATCGGCGGCGGCAGGTCGGTGGGGATCCCGAATCCCTCGACCGCGTCGTGGTACGCGCGGACCAGTCGAGCGACCGAGGTCATCCGCTCCTCGTCCGCCATCCAGGCGGGCTGCGGTCGCCCGGCAACCTCGCCGTCGATGTAGCTGAGCACCTCGCGGCCGGCGGAGTCGACCCCGAGGAAGCGCGGGGCACCGTCGAACCCGACTGACTCCAGGTGCCGCAGCAGGTCCCGGACCATTTCGGTCCGCTCACCGGGCGGACGCCGTACGGTGTCGCCGACGCGGACGAGTCCCTCGGTCACGTCACCGCCGGTCAGTGGGATCTCTTCGCCGTCTTCGGTCCACGTTTGCACAAGGCCCCCAGTTCGTAGTCGCCGACACGTTACCCGATCCTCGGTCTGGCCTTCACCGGAGTTTCGCTGCGGCCGTTCACCTCGATGTCACCGACGCAGTTGAGTCTTGGGGCCCATGAGCACCCCTGACTTGGTCAACGAACTCGGCTTCCGTGTCCTCGACGAGGAGGACGACGACCCGGTGCTGTTGCGCGCGGACGGTACGCCGGTCGACACCTGGCGCGAGGGTTATCCGTACGGCGAACGGCTCGCGCGGGAGGTCTACGACCGGGACAAGCGGCTGCTGCAGATCGAGTTGCTCAAGCTGCAGTACTGGGTGAAGCGCTCGCAGCAGCGGCTGGTGATCGTGTTCGAGGGACGCGACGCGGCCGGCAAGGGCGGCACGATCAAGCGGTTCATGGAGCACCTGAACCCGCGCGGTGCGCGGATCGTGGCGCTGGAGAAGCCGACCGAGCGCGAGCAGACCCAGTGGTACTTCCAGCGGTACGCCGAGCATCTGCCGTCGGCCGGCGAGATGGTGCTGTTCGACCGGTCCTGGTACAACCGCGCCTGCGTCGAGCGGGTGATGGGGTTCTGCGCGCAGGACGAGTACGAGGAGTTCATGCGGCAGGCGCCGGAGTTCGAGCGGATGCTGGTCCGCTCGGGCATCCTGCTGGTGAAGCTGTGGTTCTCGGTGTCGCAGGCCGAGCAGCAGACCCGGTTCACGATCCGCCAGATCGACCCGGTCCGGCAGTGGAAGCTGTCGCCGACCGACCTTGCGTCGCTGGACAAGTGGGGCGCCTACACCGAGGCGAAGGAAGCGATGTTCCACTACACCCACACCGACCACGCGCCGTGGACCGTGGTTTCCCAGTGCTGCAACCCGTCTGATGGGCTGACCCACGAGACGGTGGGTTGACCGGGCGTGTGCGGTTCGCCAACCCACACTCGACTGGGTCAGCCCATCAGACGGGGAGGGGCGGCGACGCGGGGGCTAGGGGTTCAGCGGGAGGAGGACGGTGAAGGTGGCGCCGTGTGGCTTGGCGTCGGTGACCGTGACTCGGCCACGGTGAGCGGCGACGAGGGCGGCGACGATGGACAGGCCGAGGCCGGAGCCGCCGGTCGAGCGGGTCCGCGCCGAGTCGGCGCGGTAGAAGCGTTCGAAGACGCGCGCCTTCTGGTCGTCGCTCAGCCCGGGACCTGAGTCGCTCACCTCGAGCACGGCCTCGCCGTCTCGCGTTCCGACCGAGACCAGGATCGGTGCGTCCGTCGGCGTGTGGTGGAGTGCGTTGCTGATCAGATTGCCGAGCACCTGACGCAGCCGCGTCTCGTCGCCTTCGACCACAGGCGCTTCCGAGTCCGGCAGGATCTTCAGCGAGATGTTCCGCTCGGGCTGCACCGCCTGTGCGTTGTGCAGCGCGTCGGCGGCGATCGGCAGCAGGTCGACCGGCTCCATCCGCAACGGTCGCTGTTGGTCGAGGCGAGCGAGCAGCAACAGGTCGTCGACGAGCAGACCCATCCGCTTCGCCTCGTCCTCGATCCGGCGCATCGTGTCGGCGTCACCAGTGTCTCCGCGCTGGCGGGTCAGTTCGGCAAAGCCTCGGATGGACGTCAGCGGCGTACGCAACTCGTGGGACGCGTCCGCGACGAACCGCCGCATCCGCTCCTCCGACTGCCGCGCCGCCTCCTCCGAACGCCGGGCCACGTCCTCGGACCGGCGTGCGGCGAACTCCGACGCGGTGCGTTGTGCGAAGGCGGTCTCGATCTGCCCGAGCATCTGGTTCAGCGCGAGCGACAACCGCCCGACCTCGGTCCGTGGATCCCGTTGCGGCACTCGCCGGCTCAGGTCGCCGCCGGCGATCGCGACCGCGGTGTTCTCGACGTCCTCCAGTCCACGCAGACTTCGCCGTACGACGAAGGTCCCGACGCCGGCCAGCAGGACGAGCAGGATGACGCCGGCCGCGGCTTGGACGCCGACCAGCCGCTGCAGGGTGCGGCTCATGTCGTGCAGGCTCTGGGCGACCATGACCGAACCGCTGCCATCGGACAGCGGTACGGCGAGCACGCGCCAGGACGCACCGCCCGACACCGCGTCGACGTTGAACGGATGCCCGTCGAGCGCACGGACCTGGTTGAGGTTGAGCGTGGGCAGGTCCGGCAGCGGCGCCTCTCCCTCGACCAGCTGGGCGCGGAACGGTCCACCACTGGCCTGGCCCTCGGAGTCGTTGAACTGAACCACGAACACACTCGGCAGCGGTCGGCGCCGACCGTCGCCAGGGCCCATCGGCCGGTCCAACGGGTTGCGTTGCAGCGGCATCGAGGCCTGCTGCAGTTGCTCGTCGACGCGGTCGACCAGGTACCCACGCATGATCGTGGTCGCCAGTACGCCGGAGGCGACAAGCGCCAGCGCCACCAACGTCAGCAGGACGACGACGATGGTGACGCGAAGCGGGTACCGGTCGGTGAAGCGCCGGTGGTTCAGCTGCATCAGTTGGGGCCTCGTGGGGTGCGCAGGACATAGCCGACCCCGCGGACGGTGTGGAGCAGCTTCTGGTCGCCGGTGTCGACCTTACGGCGCAGGTACGACATGTACGACTCGACCACGCCCGCGTCGCCGGCGAAGTCGTAGTTCCAGACCGCCGACAGGATCTGGCCCTTCGACATCACCCGCTCGGAGTTCTCCAGCAGGCAGCGCAGCAGCTTGAACTCGGTCAGCGACAGCTGCACCGCCTCGCCGGCCTTGAAGACCTCGTAGCTGTCCTCGTTCAGCTCGAGATCCGCATACTTCAGTACGGCGGCATCCGGCGTGGACTGCTCGCGGTGGCCGGACCGGCGCAGCAGCGCCCGGACCCGGGCGACGAGCTCGTCCAGGCTGAACGGCTTGGTTACGTAGTCGTCGCCACCGGTGTGGAGGCCGAGCACCTTGTCCTCGACCGCGTCGCGCGCGGTGAGGAACAGCACCGGTACGTGCCGATCCTCACCGCGCAGGCGGCGGACCACCTCGAAGCCGTCCAGTCCGGGCATCATCACGTCGAGCACGACCAGGTCGGGCTCGACCTCGCGCGCCTTGCGCAGCGCCTCGGCGCCATGGGTCGCCGTGGTCACGTCGTACCCGGCGAAACGCAGGCTCGCGGACAGCAGTTCGACGATGTTCGGCTCGTCGTCGACCACCAGCAGATGCGGACTCATGTCCCCAGTCTGCCGCCGGCACCCGTGGGAACCCTGGAAGGTTCCTGGCAATCAGCTGTGAGTCGCTCGTCAGCGGGGCCCGCGCTTGAACCCCCACTTGTCGCCGGCCGCCTGCCGGACGGTGCCGTCGTTGACCGAGCTCGCGGTCGCCTTGCCGTCCGCGACCACTGCGGTCACCTGGACGGTGTTGCCCACCTTTACGTCGTCGATCCCGTCCCTGGCGGCGTTCACGAGGGTGTCCTCGGTGAGCGTGTAGGTCCGGCTGTAGCCGTCCTCGCTCTTCACCGTGATCGAGTCCTTGCTGACCGCGGTCACCTCGCCACGCTGGGTTGCCACGGTCTGGTAGCCGCCCCCGTCCTTCGGCACCACGAACTCGCCGTGCAGCGCGCCGCCCATTCCGAACTCGCCGCGGTGGCCGAGGCCCTTGCCCGGATCAGGCTGGTTCGACGGAGCCGAGGGGGAGGCCGACGGCGAGGGAGACGGCGTCGGGTCGGCGTTTGTCGCTGCCCAGGCGACACCACCCGCGGTCGTGGTCGCCGCGACGGCGGCGACCGTGCCGGCGATCCGCCAGCGCTTGTCCGAGAGCTTCTGCAACGTCGCCATACCTGACTGCCTTCCGTACTGCGTGCCGGCCCGAATCTCCGGCACTGGTACTCCCGAAGCTGCCAGACGGAACTGAGACGAGGCTCCGGCGGACCTTGGAAAACCCTGGCAATCAGACCAGGAACAGCACTGCGAAGAGCCAGACGGCGGCGGCGAGCGACGTACCGATGAACTCGATCAGGATCGACACGCCGGTCGCGCGGAGCGCGTGCTTGGTCGACGTCCAGGCGTCCGCGTGCGTCTTCAGCCGCTGCCACTCGGACAGATAGACGCCGAGGGGGAAGCCGACGAACATGCCGACCACGGGGATCACGAAGAAGCCGACGATGCCGAGCAGGACTCCGACGACCATCGACCGCCTGGGTACGCCGGACTCGCGCAGTTGCCTCTCCGGTATGACGTACTTGACCACCTGGCTGGCCCCGATCAGGACGACCGCGGCGGAGAGCACGATCCAGGCCGTCGGGCCCTTCTCCACCAGCGCCCAGACCAGGATCGCCGCCAGGCTGAGGATGGCGCCCGGCAGCACCGGGATGACGATCCCCAGAATGCCGACGAAGATCACCACGCCGATCAAGAACGTGCCAAGAGTGTCCACGGGGGCAACTGTGCCGCAAAACCGGGCCCTTAGGGTGGAGCCATGTCCCAGCTGCACGAACTGGTCACCGCGCTCGCTGCTCCGTGGGTGGTCCTCTCGCCGCGTTCCGGTCAGTTGACCGGGAGCAACGGTGTGGAGGGCCTCTATGCCCAGGACCGGAGGATCCTGTCCCGGTCGATCGTCACGATCAACGGCCGCGAGCCGCTCCCGGTGCACGCCGATGAACGAGGTGCGGGATCCCACGAGTACGTCGCCCAGGTCGAGGGCGTCGGCGACACCCGGCACGACCCGACCGTGATGCTGTACCGGACCCGCGACGTGGACCGCCACGGCATGACCGAGCGGATCACGCTGGTGAACCGGTCCCGTACGGCGATCGAGTGCCGGCTTGAGGTTGCCCTGGGCACCGATCTGGCCCCGATGGCCGCGGTCCGCAACGGTACGGCGGACGAGCTGCCGGACCTGACGCCCTCGGATGACGGAGAGACCGTTCTCCACTGGGAGAGTGCGGGCACCCGAGTGAGCGCGAGCCTCGACCCCGGTGTGAGTGCGACGCCGCGGCTCGAACCGGGGGAGGAGTTCACCCTCACGGTCCGCGTGACGGCCGAGTTCCCGCCGTCGGCCACCGGGTTCAGCATCGACCCGCCGCCGGCGACACCGGAGTACGAGCTCGGCGTGAACTGCGATGACAAGAGGGTCGAGCGCTGGGTGGAGCGGTCGCTCGAGGATGTGCGGGCGCTGCAGCTCGCAGCCGGCCAGGACCGCTATCTCGGCGCCGGACCGCCGTGGTTCCTGACGCTCTTCGGCCGCGACTCGCTCATCGCCTCCGGCATGCTGATCCCGGTCGATCCCGAACTCGCCGCCGGCACGCTGCGTGCGCTCGCAGCCAAGCAGGGCACGAAGGTCGACCCGGACACGGCCGAGCAGCCCGGCAAGATCCCGCACGAGCTCAGGGTCGAGGATGCCGACCACGGCGGCGGTCTGGTCCTGCCGCCCGTGTACTACGGAACACACGATGCGACGCAACTGTGGATCACGACGCTGCACAAGGCGTGGCGCTGGGGCATGCCCGCGGACGAGGTGCGTGACCTGCTGCCGAACCTCGTCCGCGCCCTGACCTGGATCAAGGAGTACGCCGACCCGGACGGCGACGGCTTCCTCGAGTACATCGACGAGTCGGGACACGGACTGGCCAACCAGGGCTGGAAGGACTCCGGTGACGCGGTCCAGTGGCCGGACGGCACCCTGGCCACCGCACCCATCGCGCTGTGCGAGGTGCAGGGCTATGCCTACGCGGCAGCCGTGCAGGGCGCCGAGTTGCTGGAGGCGCATGGTGAGTCCGGCGACGAGTGGCGCCTGTGGGCTACCGCGATGCAGGAGCGGTTCCGCAGCGCGTTCTGGGTCGACGGCTATCCGGCCATCGCACTCGACGGCGCCAAGAACGCCGTGGCTGGGCGCGCATCGAACATGGGTCACCTGCTCGGGACGGGACTGCTGGACGCCGACGAGGAGCAGACTGTCGCCGATGTCCTGGCCGGTGAGGATCTGGACAGTGGGTTCGGTCTGCGAACGTTGTCCACGGCAATGACCCGGTTCAATCCGCTCGGCTACCACACCGGCAGCGTCTGGCCGCACGACACCGCGATGACGGTCCAGGGCTTGTACGCGACCGGTCACGCGGCGCTGGCTTCGTCGTACGTGGATGGTCTGATCCGTGCTGCGGAGGCGTTTGGCTACCGGCTGCCGGAGCTGTTCGGCGGGCGGGGGAGGACGGCGGAGCGGACGCCGACGCCGTACCCGGCGTCCTGTCGGCCACAGGCTTGGGCGGCTGCCTCGGCGATCGCCGTGGTGGTAGCTGCACTTGGGATCGAGCCGGACGTTCCGGGTGGCCGGCTGGTCGTGAACCCGGCCGAGGATCTGCCGTGGGAGCGCCTCGAGGTCAGTGGTCTGCGGCTCGGCGGCGAGATCCTGTCGGTACGGCTGGAGGCTGGGAAGCTGACAGTGCTGGAAGCCCCGAAGGATCTCCAGTACTGATCAGATAGTGAGTACGGCGGCTGTCGCGAGGGCGAGGTACACCGCGGCGACGAGCCGGTTGCGCGATGCGCTTGCCGTCCGCGCTGAGCGGACCCGGCGGCCGATGGCGTCGGCACCGACGGCGTAGCAGAGGTCGAGGGACAGACCGATCAGCATCGCGCCGGCGCCGAGCAACAGCATCTCGGTGCGGAGCTGGTCTGGTCCGGCGTCGCGGGTGGTGAACTGCGGGAGGAAGGCAAGGAAGAACAGGGCAGCCTTCGGGTTGAGCAGATTCACCACGATGCCGTCGCGGAAGATCCGGCCGAGCGGTGCAGGCGGCACACCGCCGTGCGGCTCGGCCGTCGGCGCCTTCAGCATCTTCACGCCGAGGAAGGCGAGATAGACCGCACCGGTCAGGGTGATCGCGGTGAACAGTGTCGGCGACGCCTTCACGAGCGTCGCCAGGCCGAGGGCCGCGACCACGATGTAGACCAGCGTGCCGGTCTCGATCGCGAGTGCGGACACCACACCGGCCCGGCGACCCTGGGTCAGGCTGCGGAGCGAGATGTAGAGGTTGTTCGGCCCTGGCATCCCGACCAGCACCACCGTCGCGCCGGCGAATCCCAGCAATTGCCCGATCCCCATGATCCCTGCCTCCCACTCGAACTGGACTGCCTTCTCCGTCTAGCCTGGCGGCGCGGGAACCAGTCCACCCGAGCCAATAGGGGGAGAAGTGGACCGTTCTGGAGACCCGGCCGTCCTCGCCGACCTGATCGGCAGCCGGCTGACCGGTCAGGCAGGTGGGCTGTATCGCCGGCTGGCCGACGCCATCGCGGCGTTGATCGGCTCGACCGAGCTCCCGGTCGGCGCGCGCCTCCCGGCCGAACGCCGGCTCGCCGAGGCGCTTGCGATCAGTCGGTCAACGGTCGTCGCGGCGTACGACGAACTGCGCGCCCGCGGACTCGTGGAGAGCCGCCGGGGGAGCGGTACGACGGTCGCCCGGGCGGCGGGACGTGGTCGTTCACGAGCGGACAAGCGGATGCCGGCCGGGTACGGCGAGTCGCTGTTCCACCGGATCGCAGTCGGTCCGGGCGAGGTCATCTCCCTCACGTACGCCGTCGACCCGGGACTGCCGGAACTGTCCGACGAGCTGATCGACCTGGCGAGCTCGGATCTGCCTGCATTGCTCGACGACGTCGGGTACCACCCGCGGGGTCTGGCGGTGTTGCGTGAGCGGATCGCTGATCACTTTTCTGAGTCCGGGCTGCCGACGTCGCCTGATGAGATCGTGGTCACGACTGGTGCGCATCAGGCGATCGCGCTGGTCACGCAGATGTACCTGCGGTCCGGCGCGGCGGTCGTCATCGAGCAGCCCAGTTGGCCAGGGTGTTTTGATCTGTTCGGTGCGGCTGGTGGGCGGGTGGTCGGCGTACCGTTGGACGATGCTGGGATCCGGCCGGATCTGCTGACAGCGGCGTTCGCCGAGCATCAGCCGGCCATGTTGTTCGTGATGCCGACGTTCCACAATCCGACCGGTCGGCTGATGTCGGCGAACCGGCGTCGGCAGGTTGCCGAGATCGCCGCGAAGCATGGCGTGGTGGTCGTGGAGGACAACGCGTACTCGGCATGGGATCCGTCCGGGCCTTCCATTCCGCCGCCGCTGGCTGCGTATGCGCCGGAGGGGTCTGAGGTGCTGACGATCGGGTCGGTATCGAAGGCGGTGTGGGGCGGGTTGCGGATCGGGTGGATCCGCGCGTCGCGACCGCTGGCCGAGCGGTTGGCGCGGCACAAGGCGCTGGCGGATCTGGGGAGTCCTGTGATCGATCAGGCACTCACGGCGCGGTTGCTGCCGCGGCTGGCGGAGCTGACCGCGGCGCGGGCGCGGGTCTCGACGGTGCGGAAGAAGCTGATGGGTCAGTTGCTGATCGAGCGTTTGCCCGAATGGGAGTGGTCCGAACCCGAAGGTGGGTCGGCGTTGTGGATCCGGCTGCCGGAGACGGACGCGCGGGTCTACGCGCAGGTGGCGTTGCGGCATGGCGTCGAGGTGGTCGCCGGGCGTGCGATGGATCCGACCGGAGAGCATGACGATTACCTACGGGTGCCGTTCGCTTACGCAGAGCCAGTGCTTGACGATGCAGTGTCTCGGCTGGCCGCCGCTTGGCAAGAACTCCGCCGGCACGGCCCAGGCCCCGGCATACCTGTCGTCTGAAGAATCTGTCTGGAGACAGAAGGATGGCGGTCACCCCTCCGGGTGGACCGCCATCAACCAACCCCACATCTCTCTTCTTCTCTCCCCGCACAGAAGGATGGCGGTCACCCCTCCGGGTGGACCGCCATCGAGTCCTGCAGGTCTTTGGCGCCGCCGTTGGCGCTTTTATGAGGCCGAGATCACCGCTCGTCTTCAGTGGCGATGGCCGGGGTGGTGTCGAGCCGACCGGTCTCGTCGTGGATGGTGATCGCGATGTTGCGCAGCTTCTCCGCGTGCTCCCGGCTGTGGTGGGCGCAGAAGAGCAGCTCCCCACCGCTGGTCAGGGTGACACGGACGTAGGCCTGCGCACCGCAGCGGTCACAACGATCCGCGGCCGACAGCGCCGAACTCGGGGCGAGTGCTGTAGTCACTTGAGGCCTCATCTCATCTAGTTCCGTACTCACCAGATAGCAACATCCTGACAGACGGATCGCTTCCCAGTAGGGGCAGCGTGTCCGAATGTGAGACGAACCACCTGTTCCCTTATGACGCATCTTGACGAGGAATCGTTTCCGATGCCGTCGATTTCTCGCGTGGCGGCGGGCGCCGGGCGTGTCTCCTTTCACTGTGCGCCATGAAGTGCTCACAGCGCGCTCATGTCCGGAATGTCGAAGACCACTCCCGGATCGAGTCCGGATCGATACCTGCCGAAACATCTTTCCTGCTGCCACGCCGTGGGTTCGGAGCGGACCAGGTGACGGATGTCCGGTACCCAGGCCGCAATCGCGGACAGCCCCGCCTGCCGGGTTTTGGGGGTCGGTCCGCATAGGCTGTGAACATGCGTTCGGACCGGCGGTCCGGCCCCGGGCGCGCAGTTGGCTTGTGAACCAGTGAAGGAGCCCAGTGGCCGCCCCGACGCCTCGCAGTACAGAGCTAGACCCGACGTACAACGCCCGCAACCTGCTCGTCCTCGAGGGACTCGAGGCGGTCCGGAAGCGGCCCGGTATGTACATCGGGTCCACCGACAGCCGCGGCCTGATGCACTGCCTGTGGGAGATCATCGACAACTCCGTCGACGAGGCCCTGGCCGGCCACGGCGACCGCATCGACGTCGTCCTGTACAAGGACGGCTCGGTCGAGGTGAAGGACCGCGCCCGCGGCATCCCGGTCGACATCGAGCCGAAGACCAAGCTCAGCGGTGTCGAGGTGGTGTTCACCAAACTGCACGCCGGCGGCAAGTTCGGCGGCGGGTCGTACAACGCCTCCGGTGGTCTGCACGGTGTCGGCGCCTCGGTGGTGAACGCGCTGTCCGCGCGGCTGGACGTCGAGGTCGACCGAGGTGGCACGGTCTGGACCACCTCGTTCCGGCGCGGTGTCGCCGGCGAGTTCGACGCCGAGGGCGCGAGCGCGAGCTTCACCCCGGCGAAGGGCCTGCGGAAGGCCGGCCGCGCGAAGAAGGGCGTCACCGGCACCCGGATCCGGTACTGGGCGGACCGGCAGGTCTTCACCCGCGACGCCGCCTTCAACTACGACGAGCTGGTCACCCGGGCGCGGCAGACGTCGTTCCTGGTGCCGGGTCTGCTGCTGGTGATCCGGGACGAGCGTGGCGACGAGGTCACCGAGGAGCACTTCAAGCACGACGGCGGGATCAGCGAGTTCTGCGAGTTCCTGGCCACCGACCAGAAGGTCACCGACGTCGTCCGGCTGACCGGGACCGGCCACTTCACCGAGACCGTCCCGATGCTCGACGACGCTGGGCACATGACGCCGACCGACGTCGAGCGGGACTTGGACGTCGATATCGCGGTCCGCTGGGGCGACGGATACGAGACCGAGGTCCGCTCGTTCGTGAACATCGTGTCCACGCCCAAGGGCGGCACGCACGTGGCGGGCTTCGAGCGGGCGCTGTCGAAGAGCTTCACCAACGCGCTGGATGGCACTCGCCTGCTGAAGAACGGCGAGGAGATCATCAAGGACGACGTACTCGAGGGTCTGACCTCGGTCGTCACGGTCCGGCTGGCCGAGCCGCAGTTCGACGGGCAGACCAAGGAGGTGCTCGGGACGCCGGCCGCTTCGCGGATCGTCGCGAAGGTGGTGCAGAGCGAGCTGGAGGCGTTCCTCACCTCGAACAAGCGCGAGCACAAGGCGCAGGCACGCGCAGTGCTGGAGAAGGTTGTGGCCGCGTCCCGGACGCGCGTGGCCGCTCGTCAGCATCGTGAGCTGCAGCGGCGCAAGACCGCGCTGGAGTCGTCGGCGCTGCCGGCCAAGCTGGCCGACTGCCGCAGCAACGACGTCGACCGGTCCGAGCTGTTCATCGTCGAGGGTGATTCGGCCCTCGGTACGGCGAAGCTCGCGCGCAGCTCGGAGTTTCAGGCGCTACTGCCGATCCGGGGCAAGATCCTGAACGTGCAGAAGGCGTCGGTCGGCGACATGCTGAAGAACACCGAGTGCGCCTCGATCATCCAGGTGGTCGGCGCCGGCTCGGGCCGCAGCTTCGACATCGAGCAGGTCCGCTACGGCAAGATCATCTTCATGGCGGACGCCGACTCCGACGGTGCCCACATCCGCTGCCTGCTGGCGACGCTGTTCTTCCGCTACATGCGGCCGCTGGTCGACGCCGGCCGGGTCTACACCGCCGTACCGCCGCTGCACCGGTTCGAGCTGACGAACCCGAAGAAGGGCCAGGACAAGTTCCTGTACACCTACAGCGACGCGGAGTACCAGCGCAAGACGGCCGAACTGATGAAGAAGGGCGTCCGCTGGAAGGAGCCACCGCAGCGCTACAAGGGTCTCGGTGAAATGGACGCCGACCAGCTGGCCGAAACCACCATGGACCCGCGCCACCGCACCCTGCGGCGCATCACCGTCGACGACGGCGAAGCCGCCGCCCAGGTCTTCGACCTCCTGATGGGCAACGACGTAGCCCCCCGCAAGGAGTTCCTGGTCCAAGGCGCCTACGAACTGGACGAGAACCGCATCGACGTCTGATGGCTCGGCTGGCCTGTTTTGATCTCGACAACACGTTGATCGATCGGGACGGCGCGTTCCTGGCCTGGGCTCGGTGGTGGGTGGAGCGGGCCGGGCTCGATGTCGGCGCGGTTGAGTGGTTGGTTGCTCAGGACAACGGTGGGTTCACGCCTCGGGGTGAGTTGTTCGAGCGGTTTCGGGAGCGGTTCGGGGTTGCGATCTCGGTTGACGAGTATGACCGGGAGCATCCGTCGTTTGCGTGGGTCGAGCCGGCCGTGGTGGAGGGGTTGGCGTCGTTGCGGACGGCGGGGTGGCGGGTGGTTGTGGTGACGAACGGTGGGGTGGTTCAGCAGAGCCGGAAGCTTGCGCATACCGGGATTGCTGATGTGGTGGACCATTGCTGCATTTCGGAGGCGGTGGGGGTGCGGAAGCCTGATGCGCGGATCTTCGCGATGGCTGCCGAGGAGGTTGGTGCGTCGCTGGAGGGCGGGTGGATGGTTGGCGATCATCCGGCGCACGACATTGCGGGTGGTATCAACGCCGGGTTACGGACGATCCGGGTCGGCAACCGTCACTCCGTCGACGTGCCGCGGGCGGATCATCAGGTCGAGTCTGTGGTCGAAGCGTTCCCGATCATCTTGGCGGGACGACCTGGCCTGGACTGACCGGGCGGCCGTCGACGGTGATCTCGGTGTGGCCGGGTGCGATCACTACATCGATCGTGTGGTCCCGGTAAGCGAGGCCGCGGAGTTCGATGGTGCCGGCGGCAACTGGGTTCGGGTTGATGTGAAGTGAGCCGTCGGGGTGTGGGCGGATGCCGGCGAGGCCGGTGAGGATGGCTTCGGCGCCCGCGAGGCCGGCGATGATGTTGATGCGGCGGCCGGTGGCGGGTGCGCCTGGCTTGTCGCAGTAGTGGTCCTGGGGAAAGTACGGGTAGTGCTCGCCCATCCAGAGCAGGCGGCGCAGGACATCCCAGGCGACCTCGGGCCGGCCCTGTTCCCACAGGGTGAGTGCGAGTTGGGGACCTTCGCCGGTGTACGCGCCGGCGCCTGACCAGTCGATGTCGGCGGTCTCGTAGTGACGTTCATCCTCGGCACTAACACTGCTGACGCCGTACTCACCGAGGAATGCGCCGGGTCGCAGCTGCTTGACCAGCGCATCGGCGACGTCAGGTGGACAGGCGCCGGAGCGCAGTACGTCGAACGCTTGGATCGAATACGCGAGTTCGGTGTGACCGTCGGGGTAGCGGCTGCGAAACCATCCCGCCTCGCTGTCCCATAGTTGCCGGATCACCTCGCTCCGGATCTGTTGCGCGGACTCCCGCAACTCGTCAGCCGGCAATGCGGCGCCTGTGACGTCGGAGAGCTCCGCCAGCGTCTCGAGTGCCCAGGCCCGCTCGCCGTTCGGACTGGCGACGACATGCTCCCAGCCCGACCCCCGCATCTCGAGCAGGTTGCTCTGGTCGCCGTAGTCCCGCAGTACGCCGGTCTGGTCGTCGGGCTGGAACCCCTTGTCGAGCGTGATCAGTACGTCGTACAGCCGGGCGACGAGTGCCGGGTCGAGGGACCGCTCGGCCGCGGCCGAGCGGGCGAGCGCCACCAGGGACCAGCCGCTGTACGCGTAGGCGACGCCGAGTCCCGTGCCGTCGGGGGCGATCGCGTAGCGGTCAGTGAGATCGGCTTCGAGCAACGACTCGATGATCGACAGCACGTCGTCGCCGAGCATCAGGCTGAGGACGTTCGGGGCGTAGCCGCCGGTGTCCCAGGCATAGGCACAGAGCGCGCCGCCGTCGAGGCCGGACGTCGCGATGAACGGCGTGGTGACGAATTCCGGGTGATCCCACCAGCACACGAGACCGCTGGCCAGCGAACGCCGGTAGTACTGCTCGAGTCCGGGAATGTCCGAGGTGACAGTCGGGAGATGACCGACAGCTTGTGCCACCCGGGACTCCCAAACGCGCAAGGTGTCGGTGGTCGGCGCATCGGTGGTGCCGACGCCGAGGGTGAACGTGACCGAGCCGTGCGGCTCGACGGTCGCGGTCAGGGCGTCATGAGTCAACGTGATGGCGTCGTCGGAGCCGGCCTCGGGCGGCACCCAGCCCCAATCGGACAGCGGGACACGGCGGGCTCGGGCAGCTGACAGCTCCGGCTCGATCACAACCTCGTGGGTGTTCCCCGTGCGGTTGCTGATCGTGAGGACGAGCTCGTAGCCGGGGGAGCCGTGCCGCGGCGTCAGCTTGGATTCGACAGCCAGCGAGACGAGCTCCCCATCGGCGTAGTGGTGGTAGGTGCCGCGCCGAGTGAGGCGGTCGGGCCGCCACGTTCCACCAGTGGGAAGCAGCCCGCGGTCGCCCGCGCCCGGCCGGGCTGCATCAACGATCGACCGCCCGTCGATCTCGAACGAGACCGTCAGCCGGCTGTCCGGGGCGGCGTACGGGGGAGCGAACCACCCACCGACCCCGCACACCGTGCCGGTCAGTTGGGTGACCGTCCCGGTGCCGCTGCCGACCCAGATCTCGGCTGGGGGTACGGCGCGGCGCAGGTCGAAGGAGAAGTCGTCGAGCGAGTACGGCGGCATGGGCGGCCTTCCGGTGACACGGGTGAACGAGCTGGCAGAGGCAATCGGCATACGCGCAATGGTTTGCGGCCGAGCACGGGTGAGAGCCGTGCCGGACCGATCCCGGCAGGTGATCCCGGCCTGCGTAGGACCGGTCCAACACGGTGGCTCGATGGTGGCACGACAACCGGTGACAGGGCAATGCCTCGCGGTGGAAACGATGGCGTACTGCCTGTTGACGTGGATCGGGCGCGCTGTTACGTTCCGGTGCACAGCCGTTGGACCAGTCCAACGGCCACGATCAAGGGAGGGGCCGGATGGCGAAGCTGACGATTCGCGACATCGCCGCGCTGTCCGGCCTGTCCAAGTCCACCGTCTCGCTGGTGCTGAACAACAGCCCGAAGGTGGACCCGGCGACCCGGCGGCACGTGCTCGCGGTGATGCGCCGGAACCGGTACGTGCCGAGCTTCGCGGCGACCGCCCTGGCCAAGGGCAGCACGCGGCTGATCGGCATGGTCGTGCCCGGCCTGTCCTGGCACATGGTTGCCTCGATCAACCTCGGGGTGGCGGCCGTGACCGAGCAGCACGGGTTCGACATCATCCTGTACACGGCGACCAACGACCGCGACTACGGCTCGCTGATCGACCGGGTCCTGACCTCGAGCATGTCCTCGGGTCTGCTCGTGGTCAGCCACGAACAGCCGCTCGAGCCGCTCGTCCAGCTCCACCAGGAGGGCATGCCCGTCGTCCTGGTGAACACCATCGATGCCGATGTGGCCCTGCCCTCGGTCACCGCCGACAACTACGACGGTGCCCGGACGGCGATGGACCACCTGATGCAGTTGGGTCACGAGCGCATCGCTTGTGTGCAAGGCCTGATGCGCTACCGGTGCTGCCAGGACCGCTACCGCGCCTACCTGGACGCTCTGCGCGAGGCCGGCATCCAGCCCGATCCCGAGCTCACCAAGCCAGGTGACTTCGTGCCCGAGCAGATCCGTGCGCGGTCCCGCGAGCTGTTCGCGCTGCCCGCCGACCAGCGCCCGACAGCGGTGTTCGCGCAGTCCGACGTCACGGCGTACGGCGTGATGACCGCGGCCGCCGAGGCGGGGCTGCGGGTGCCGGAGGACGTGTCGGTGCTCGGCTTCGACGACATCGAGTCGGCGGCACAGATCCGGCCTCCACTCACCACCATCCAGCAGCCGTTCGTCGAGATGGGCAAGCGGGCCGCCGAGCTCCTGCTGTCCGAGATCGGGACGAACGACGACGACCCCGGCACCGACGCGGAGCCGGTCGGCGAGAAGCCCTCGGCCGACCTGCCCCGTCTCGTCATGCCGACCAGCCTGATCGTCCGGGCGAGTTGCGGGCCGGTGCCCGTCACGCGCAGCCGGCGCGGACGATCCCAGACCACCAAGGCCTGATCCTCCGGATCGAGGTCCCGCCCGACCTGGCAGACGAACTGCTGGCGCTTGATCCGGCGCCGCCCACCCACAGAACCCGCGGCAGTAACCACACCGACCCCGGCCGACGGCCGTCGGGTCAGGCGATGCTGCGCGCCTTCTGGAAGGAACCCGGAGCATGAGGCCCTTTCCGCTCGCCAGAGCCAGAGTGTCCAGAAAACTGACCATCGGCATGTCCAGAAAAGTGATCATCGCAGTGGTCCTGGCCGTCGTTGCGGCGGTGGCCGTCCAGCCGGTCGCGCAGGCCGACGCAGCGCCGTTCGAGGTGCTGCCGAGCGACCCGCTCGCGAACTTCAACGAGTTCAAGAGCCTTCCCACCGACGCCACGCAGCAGGTCCCGATCACCGGGAATCCCAACTTCACCAAGGCCCTCGAGATCACCGTCCCGAACGGACCGCAGAGCCCGGGGCTCGACGGCGAGTACGAGATCACCCTCGGCGTCCCGACCGCTGCGACCGTGACCATGGGCGACGCGATGGTCGCGACCCTGTGGGCACGCTCGATCGAGCCGACCCAGGGCGCCACGACCGGTAACGCGCATCTGGTGTTCGAGACCGACGGGTCGCCGTTCAAGAAGTCGCTGAACGCGGCGATGCTGTACGGCTCGGACTGGCAGAAGTTCGAGTTCCCGTTCCGCGCGGCCGTCACCTACACGGCGGGCACAACCACCGCCGCACACTTGAACCTGTGGCTCGGGTACGGAGCTCAGAAGTTCCAGATCGCCGGGGTCTCGGTGCAGGACTGGGGGCAGGGGACACCGGCCGGCTACCCGCAGGCGACGTACGCGGGCCGCGACGCGAACGCCGCCTGGCGGGCCGACGCCAATGCGCGGATCGACCAGTACCGCAAGGGCAACCTGGCCGTCTCGGTCGTCGACCCGACCGGTCATCCGATCAGCGGTGCGACTGTATCGGCGGTGCAGCAGACGAGTGCCTTCAAGTTCGGTGCTGCATCGGA
This sequence comes from Kribbella pittospori, assembly GCF_004331465.1. GTDB lineage: Bacteria > Actinomycetota > Actinomycetes > Propionibacteriales > Kribbellaceae > Kribbella > Kribbella pittospori. The sequence goes on along the minus strand of NZ_SJKB01000005.1, from coordinate 444,860 downwards.
CGGCGCCCGACTGATCGGCGATCCGTCCGGCGGGATCAGCGGCAACGACCTGCAGCAGTACCAGAGCAAGGCGTCGACGCTCTTCAACCAAGGGGCCCTGGGCAACAACCTGAAGTGGAACCACTGGGAGACGCCGACCGAGCGTGAGACCATCACGCTCCCGGCGCTGCAATGGATGCGGGAGCACGGGATCCGGATCCGCGGTCACAACCTGGTCTGGCCGTCGTGGGGCGTGATGCCGCCGGACCTGGTCAAGCTGCAGAACGACCCGGCCGCACTCCGGGCCCGGATCAACACCCACGTCACCGACGAGGCCTCGGCCCTGGCCGGAATCGTGGACGAGTGGGACGTGGTGAACGAACCGTACTCCGAGCACAACGTGCAGGACATCCTCGGCCCGGACGAGATCGCGTCCTGGTTCCGGCTCGCCCACCAGGCCGATCCGAACGCCGAGCTCGCACTGAACGACTACGGCATCGTCGAGAACAACGGCTGGGAGAAGCGGCACCGCGACCACGTCTACGACCTGGTCCAGTCGATGAAGTCCTCCGGTACGCCGATCGACCTGGTCGGCTTCGAGAGTCACTTCAACGGGATGCAGCTGACCTCGCCGGACGATCTGATGACGATCGTGGACCAGTTCGCCGGCCTCGGCGTGAAGGTCGCCATCACCGAGTTCGACGTGGACACCGACGACCTGCAACTGCAGGCGGACTACACCCGTGACTTCATGACCGCGATGTTCTCGAACCCGAACGTCAACCAGATCAGCAACTTCGGCATCTGGTCGAAGAACATCTACAACCCGCGCGTCGCGCTCTACAACGACGACTGGTCGCCGAAGCCGAACGGGCTGGTCTGGGAAGACCTGATCAAGCGCCAGTGGCACACCAGCGTGAACGGGCAGACGACCGCCGCCGGAACGTTCGGCACCCGCGGCTTCCTCGGTGACTACCTGGTGACGGTCACCGTCAACGGCATCTCGAAGCAGGTGAAGGTCGCGATGCCGACCACCGCCGGCGCCTCGGTGAAGGTCATCGCCGACGGAGTCGCCACGACCGTCCGCACCGACACGCCCAACCCGATCGGCGACGGCGACTTCGAGAGCGGCACGCGCGGCTGGACCTCGCTCGGCACCGGCCCTGGTACGGCGGCGAACGCGCACACCGGACACACCGCGCTGGCGCTCGAGCCCGGATCGGGCGTGACGCAGAACATCACCGGTCTCACCCCCGGCACGAGCTACCTGCTGTCCGGGTGGGGGAGGCTCAACGCCGGCGGCACCCAGTGCTACGTCGGTGTGCGCGGCGGAGCCACCGCGGGTACGCCGACCTTCCAGTACGCGCTCACGTACGCCGACGAACGCGCCTACACACAGAAGCTGGCGGCCTTCACTCCACCGACCGGGACGAAGTGGGTCCAGGCGTTCGCCTGGTCCAACCCCAACCCGACCTCGGCCCAGTGCACACTCGACGACCTCGCGATCACTCCGACGGACGGCACCCCGCCACCGGCTCAGGGTCCACCGGCCATCGCGCCGACTCTGCCGACTCCGTCGGTGTTGGGGAACGGAAGTCTGGAATACCAGTCGGCCACGACGGGGTGGTACTGCCTCGGCAGCTGCACCCTGAAGAACGCATCGACGACCCCGCACTCCGGTAGCGGCGACCTGTCGGTGACCGGTCGTGAAGCGGCCTGGGCCGGCCCGGCCCAAGGCGTTCCGGTCACCAACGGGGGACTCTACGATTCGTCGGCCTGGGTCCGGCTGGCCAGCGGATCGGACACTGCCATGGTCAGTCTGAAGCTGACCACGTCGACCGGATCAACGACGATCCGGCTCGGCTCGGCACCGGTCACCTCGACCGGGTGGACGCGGATCTCGGCCGCCAACACGAACGTCTCCTGGACCGGCACGCTGACCAAGGCCGAATGGTGGATCAGCACGACGACAGGCGCCGGCAACCTGCTCGTCGACGACGCCTCCTTCGCGCCGATGGCCAAGACCGTCGCCAACCCGCCCGCCGGCCCAGAGGAGACCGCGTTCAACCCGGTGCAGCCGACCGCTGCCTGCGTCGTACGCAACGTTGCCGACGGCACCTACACGGCGTACTTCGGCTACTCGAACGCCAACAACTACTACATCCCGGTTCCGGTCGGCAGCGACAACTTCTTCAGCCCCGGCCCGTCCGACCGTGGCCAAACCGTCTCGTTCCTGCCCTTCCAGCGCCCGCGTCGCGTCGCGGTCACCTGGGACGGCAGTCCACTCACCTGGCGGCTCGGCTCCCTGACCCAGACCGCCTCGTCCACGTCTCCGGCGTGCGGCGCGGCTGCCAGTACTCATCGGAGGTAATGCAATGTCATCCCGCATCTCACGACGGACCCTGCTCCGGGGCGCAGCCGCTGTGGCCGGCGCCGGCGCGGCCGGCGCACTGGCCGGCTGCTCGTCGGACGACAACAGCGGCAGCACCGGCTCGAAGGCCCAGACCACGATCACCTACTGGGACTGGTACGCCAGCCAGGCCGGGTGGGTGGACAACGAGATCAAGCTGTTCCAGCAGGCGCATCCGGGGATCGCGGTCAAGAAGACCACGCAGGTCAGCGACAAGTACGCCGACCTGGTCTCGCTGGCCTACCGCAGCAACAACCCGCCGGACATCCTGATGATCCCGAAGAGCCCGCAGCTCAGCCAGCAGATCACGCAGGACTGGCTGCTGCCGGTGGACAAGTGGGCGACGAAGGACTGGCAGTCCCGGTTCCCGCAGAGCAGCTTCGTCGAGGGCGTCGACATGTTCGACGGCAAGATCTACACGGCTCCGTTCGCGGCGCCGGCGCCGTCCCTGCAGCTCTACATCCACCACAAGGTGTTCAAGGACGCCGGACTGACCGAGTCCGACGGCAGTGTGAAGCTGCCCAAGACCTGGGACGACGTGACGCACGCGGCCGAGGCGATCGCGTCGAAGAGCGGCGGCAAGGTCGCGCCGTTCGGGTTCGGCAACTCGACGAACACGACCCTGGCCTGGTGGCTCGATCTGTTCGTCCGCGGCGCCGGCTCGCCCGGCGGTGCCGCCGTCGGCGGGATCGACGGGATGGACTACCGGGTCGGCCAGTGGACGTTCGGCACCGACCGGAACTACGCCGACGTGATCAACCTGCTGCTGGAGTGGAAGAACAAGAACTGGTTCTACCCGAACTCGATGAGCATCTCGGACGAGCAGGCCCGGGCGTTCTTCGAGCGCGGCCGGTTCGGGATGACGATCGGCGGTGTCTGGAACCAGCCGGAGTGGACCGAGCACAAGTTCACCGACTACAGCCTGGTCACGCTGCCCGCGCCGGACGGCAACCCGAAGGCGCTGTTCTACGGGCCGCCCGGCGGCAAGTTCGTCGCCGTGTCGTCGAAGTCCAAGCACGCCGACGAGGCGTGGGCGTGGTTCGACTGGCTGTACAGCAAGGACGCCGGCAAGCGCTGGGTCGAGCAGGGCCAGGGTCTGTCGGTCTACGCGGACAACAACGACCCGAAGGGCGTCACCTTCGCACCCTTCGCGCAGTACGTCGCGATGTCCGGGGCGGCTGTGGTCGGTCCGCAGCCCACGATCCGCAATCCACAGCTGACCAAGCTCGAGTTGCCCGCGGTGAAGCCGGACATCAACGACGTCCTGTCGGGTATCTGGACCGGGCAGCTGAAGGACGTCCAGGGCACGCTGACGTCGCTGACCGACAAGATGAACCAGGCGCTGTCCGACGCGGTGAAGAAGGTCGGCACCGGTGCGAACCTGAAGGACTTCGCCTTCCCGGACTGGGACCTGACCAAGCCGTACACCACCAAACCGGGCGCCTGATGGTTGTGACCGTCAGCGTCCGCGAGGACGTCGCCACGGCCGAGCCGCCCCGCTCGGCCGGCCGGCGGCGGGCGCGACGCCGGACGTACCTGTGGTCGTACGTCTACCTGGCCCCGATGATGGTGTTACTGCTCGCCTTCGTGGTGTACCCGATCGTGGCGTCGCTCGGGTACACGTTCTACAAGTGGGACGGGATCGGCGACCCGTCCGACTTCGTCGGGCTGGACAACTTCCGGCAGATCGTGCACGACAACATCTTCTGGCGCTCACTCGGCCACACCTTCGTGTACGCCGCCTTCGTCGTACCGATCCAGCTGATCCTGGCGTTGGCGCTCGCGCTGGTGCTGAACAACAAGCGGCTGCGGTTCGCGTCGTTCTACCGCACGTTGTTCTTCCTGCCGGTGGTGACGTCGGCGGCGGTGATCGGTGTCGTGATCCAGTTGCTGGTGTCGAACTTCGGCGACTCGATCAACGACCTGCTGCTCAAGCTGCACGTGATCGACCAGCACGTCGACTGGCTGGGGGACCCGCACTTCGCGCTGGCGATCATCATCCTGGTCGGGATCTGGCACACGTTCGGGTACAACCTCGTGTACTTCCTGGCCGGCTTGCAGACGATCCCGGACGAGCTGTACGAGGCGGCCCGGCTGGACGGCGCCGGTCCGCTGGCGACGTTCCGGTACATCACGATCCCGATGCTGCGAGCTGTCGGTGTGGTGATCGTGATCCTGGCGGTGATCGGGACGTTCCAGATCTTCGACCTGGTCCAGGTGCTGACCAGCGGTGGGCCGTACTTCTCCACCGAGGTCGTGAACACCTACATCTACCACTTGGCCTTCGGTGGCAGTAACGCGAACGCGGTGCAGCCCAACATCGGTCTGGCGTCGGCCGCGTCGTTCATCTACGGCGTCCTGCTGATCGTGTTCTCGGTCGTGCAGGTCCTCGTACTGCGCTCGCTGGCGCGGCGTCGTGGAGCAGAGGGCAGATCAACAGGAGGAAAGTCATGACGCGCCGCCGGGTGGTCACGGTGATGACCCATGTCGCCCTGCTGGTCAGCGGTCTGGCCTGGCTCTACCCATTGTTCTGGGCGCTGGGCAGTTCGCTCAAGGGCGACGACGACTTCTTCAGCGAGGGGCTCAACCCGATGCCCTCGCATTTCCTCTGGGCGAACTACCTCGACGCGTGGCGCGAGGCGTCGTTCGGCAGGTACTTCCTGAACACTTTAGTGATCACCCTCGGGACGGTGGTGGTCACTTTAGTAGTCACTTCCACCGCAGGGTATGTACTTGCGCGTACACGCTTCCCTGGTCGCGGCTTCTGCCTCGGGCTGGTGTCGGCGACGCTGTTCCTGCCGCACGGCTACACGATCATTCCGGTGTTCGACCTGATGCAGCGGCTGCACCTGCTGAACAGCCTGTGGTCGGTGATCATCGTGCAGGCGTCCGGCGGCGTGGTCTTCGGGACGTTCCTGTTCATGGGCTACTTCATGGCCATCGACCGTGAGCTCGAGGACGCGGCCCAGGTCGACGGCGCGAACTTCCACCAGACGTTCGCGCGGATCATGCTGCCGCTGTCCGGCCCGATGCTGGCCACGGTCGGGTTGTTCACCGCGATCAGTGCCTGGAACAGCTTCTTCATCCCGCTGGTCTTCACCCTCGGGCGGCCGGAACTGCGGACGCTGGCGATCGGCATGTACGCGTTCATCGGCGAGAACTCGACCGAGTGGACGCTGCTGTGCGCCGGCACGGTGATCACGCTGGCGCCGATCATCCTGCTCTTCCTGCTCCTGCAACGCTTCTTCGTCAACGGCCTGGCCGGCGCGGTCAAGCAATAGGAGGACTCTGTATGCCCACCCCCGTACGGACCGCGATCGTCGGCACCGGCAACCGTGCCCAGCTGTTCACCGAAGGGCTGGCCAAACGCGACGGGTACGACGTCGTGGCGCTGTGCGACCCGAACTCGGTGCGGATGGCGTTCCACAACCGGATGCTGCTGGCCGCCGGTCGCCGGCCCGCCCACCAGTGGCCACCGGCCAGGTTCGACGAGATGATCCGGGTCGAGCGGATCGAGCTGCTCGTGGTCACGACGGTCGATGCCACGCACAACCGCTACATCGAGGCCGCACTGCGTGCCGGTGTCCGGGTGATCAGCGAGAAGCCGATGACCACCGACGCGACCAAGGCGCAGAGCATCCTGGACGCGGTCCGGGAGACCGGTGGCGAGCTGGCGGTGGCGTACAACTACCGCTTCAATCCCGTCCACCGGAAGGTCCGTGAGCTGTTGGCCGGCGGCGCGATCGGCGACATCCACTCGGTGCACTTCGAATGGCTGCTGGACGTGTCGCACGGCGCGGACTACTTCCGCCGCTGGCACCGCGACAAGGCGAACTCCGGCGGCCTGATGGTGCACAAGGCGAGTCACCACTTCGACCTGGTCAACTGGTGGCTCGGCGCGGAGCCTCGGATCGTCTACGGCCAAGGCCAGTTGGCGTTCTACGGGCCTGACCACAAGCACGGGTACGCACGGGACTATGCGCGAGCTCACGGGTCGGAGACGTCGCTCGATGATCCGTTCGCCTTGCATCTGGCGGACAACGCGACGCTGAAGGAGCTGTACCTCGACGCCGAGGTCGAGGACGGCTACTACCGGGACCGCAACGTCTTCGCACCGGGCGTCACGATCGATGACGACATGGCGCTGCTGGTTTCCTACGACAGCGGTGCGTCGATGAGCTACCACCTGACCGCATACTCGCCGGCCGAGGGTTATCGGGTGATGTTCAACGGATCGGGTGGCCGACTCGAACTGAATGTCGAAGAGTCGACATGGACGACGCCGCACCTGCGCGTTGCGTCGGCCCGTGGAGCCGTTCACGGCGACCTTGCAGCACCCACCGCCGGCCAGACGAGCATCACCCTGCGGCCGCTGTGGTCACCGCCCGAGGACCACACAGTCGACCACGATCACGCCGGCCATGGCGGAGCCGATGCCCGCGTGCTCGCAGCACTGCTGGACGACGACCCCACGCACGCAGCGGATGTCGCCGACGCCCGGCAGGCCGCGCTGGCCCTGGTCACTGGCCTGGCCGCGAACCGGTCGTTCGAGACAGGACTGCCGGTGCGGACCAGCGACGTACTCGATCTCTAAGGGCACGTCTGCTGGTAGGGACGGTCGGGGAAGGTCTGGTTCCATTCGCCGGCCGTCAGGTTGCGCCCTGCCATCGTGCACGCCTGCGCGAGGGTATGGGCGCTACTGGTGTCCCATCGGTAGAGCTTCCCGTCGTACGACGAGATGGAGACGACCTCGCCACCTCGACCGAAGCGCGCGGTAGCGGGGATCGGGTCGGCTTCTGTACTGGTCGCAACCGTGAGCAGATTGTCCAGCGTCCGGGCGTCCCACACGGTGACAGTGCCGTCGGCGGCGCCGGACACGAGACGCTGTCCGTCCGGGGAGAAGCGGATGCTGACTCCTTCGGCCTTGTGGCCGCTGGATGGCGCGACCTTGAGTGCACCGGAGGCGGCGTCGAGGGTGAAGACGCCATCGGTGCCTGTGCCCGCGATCGTGCGACCGTCGGGCGAGTACGCCGCGGAGTTCGCCCAGGTCGGCAGTTTGTCCCGTCGGATGATCTCACCGGTCGCCGAGCGGACGATGGCCCAGGACATGGTGGCGCCCCGCAGTCCCTCTTCGAACAGGACGGTGGTCGCTCCGTCCGGGGACGACGCGGTGCAGCAATCCGCCACGAAGCCGGGTACGTCGCGGATCCGGCCGAGCTCCGGATCGAAATAGTGGCTGCCGTCGTGGCTGCCGACGACGATGCGGTTTCCGTGGTCGATGAAGGCGACCGACAGCGCCTCTATCGGATGCGTGGCCAGGACCTTGCCGGACCGGGCATCGACGGTCGCGATCTCGTCGAAGCCGTGCACGACGAGCCGCCGGCCGTTCGGATGCCAGGACGCAGGTGCATAGGCTTGTCGCTGCACCTCGAAGCCGAGCCGGGTCGGCTTCGAGACCTGGCCGGTGGTCGCGTCGGCGATGCTCAACCACGACGAGCCGGCTTCGTCCCAGAAGTACGCCGTCCGCACGCCGTCGTCCGAGGCAAGGACATGGGTGTAGCGGCGAGTCGGCACCATCTGGGTCCAGCGCAGGTACCGCTGCTGCCCGCCGAGATCGTAGGCACGCAGCATGCCCGCGTCGCCGGCCGTGTACAGCGTCCGTCCATCCGGACTGAGCGCGACTCCCCACGAGACCTCCGCAGTACGCCAGCGTTGCGTCGCCTGTCCCGTGGCCAGGTCCCAGATGACGACCTCGCCCCCGTAGTGAGCCGTGGCCAACAGCTTGCCGTCGGCAGAGAAGGCAGCGTCGCGTGGTGGGTCGTTGGAAGTCCGCAACGCCCAGACGGTCTTCCCGGTGCGCGCATCGACGACGGTTGTCGTGGTCCGCTCGGTACGGACCGGGCCGGGATGCAGGTAGGCGAGCAGCTCACCGTTCTTCGAGGTTTCCACGATGGGCAGACCGATGCTCGGGGTGACCACTGGATCTCCCTTGAGATCGGGTCGCTGCCAGACCTCCCGGCCGGTGGCCACGTCGGACGCAGTGAGCGGCCAGGACCGGTAGACCGTCCGGCCGTCGGGGCTGGCGACAGCTCGCTGCGGCCCGATGCTGAGATCGACCCTCCGGGGCTGTCGATCGAGTGCGCCGACCTCCCAGACCAGGGCGAACGCCGCGTCGCTGTTCGGATCTCGCGCTCCTGCCACGAGGTGGCGACCGTCTGCGCTGAAGGCGAGATTGTTCAGCTGCGGTCGGTGGATGCCTCGGAAGACGGGCTGTGGCTGCACCGGCTCGAGCGTGTCGGCGCGGAGCACACGGATCGGCCAGGTCGGGTCGATCGGATTCATGAAGTTGTCCACCGCGATCGCTGCGATCAGACTGCCGTCCGGACTGAACCAGGCACGGGTGAAGACGACCGCGTCGTCAGGGACCGGGGACAAGGCGTACGAGTCGAGCACCCGGCCCGACCGAGAGTCGTACAGCTGAATGGTGGCCCGGTTGTCGCCGGCGACGATCCTGGTGCCGTCGGGGGAGACGTCGACGTTCTCGGTCCGGCCCAGCGGTGCGCTGATCGATCGGATCAGGGACGGATGCCGGTTGATCGCAGCCACCAGATTGGCCCGCGTGTCGGGGGAGTCGTCGAAGCGGACGCCTTGCGCGGCCAGCAGGAGGGACGGGCTGATGTCCTCGGTGACGAGCGCCCGAGCACCCACCTGGCGCGCCAGTTCGCGGTCCGCGGCGACTTCGGCGCGCCCTGCCTGGCGTACGGCGACCAGCCCGGCGACGATCGCACCGACCAGCAGGACCGCCCCGGCGGCGAGTGCGGCGCGGAGGCGACGGTTGCTCCTGGTCTGGAGCCGCGCCGTGGTCTCGGCCGCACGGAGCTCGGTCCCGGAGAGTCGCTTGCTTGCGGCAAGGAAGTCCTCCTCGGTCGCGGTCAGCGTCGGCGTCGCACGCTCCTTCCAGTCCAGCGCCTTGGCCAGGCGCACACCGCGGTAGAGCTCGCTGGCGGGCCGGTCGAGGTTGTTCCACGCGTCGGCAGCGACCGCGAGATGGTGCAGGATGCGCCGGCCGTCCAGGTCGTCCTCGAGCCAGCCGCGGAGCCGGGGCCAGGCCCGAACCAGCGACTCGTGGGCGATCTCGACGACGCCGGCGTCGCTCGTCAGCAGCCGCGACGCGACCAGCAGGTCGATCATCTGATCGTCCTCCGGACGTGTCACGACCACCCGACGCGGCAGGCGGCTGCGGATCGGTTCGCCCTCCGGTCCGGGCACGACCAGGCGCAGCAAGAGGCCGTGCAGGACCGTGCGTTGCTCCGGTGAGATCCGCTCGTGGACATGTTCGGCCGACTGAGCGACCGCACTCCGGATACCGCCCGAGGCGTTGTAGCCGGCGACCGTGAGAGTGCGTCCCTCGCGACGTTGCCAGGTCTCGCGTAAGGCGTGTGACATCAGTGGCAACGCGCCGGGTTGGTCTGCGACTTCGTTGACGAGCAGGTCGACCAGGCCGGGCTCGACGACCAGCGATGCCAGGCGGGCAGGCTCCTCGATCGCTGACCGCAGGTCGTCCTCTGTCATACCCGACAGCAGGTAGAGGCCACGCTCCACGAGACGGGCGAAGGCCGGAGACGCCGAGACGTCGGCCAGCCGGTCGGTGCGGATCGAGATGATCAGCGGTGCCTCACGTGCTGCCAGTGCGTTCAGGAAGGCGACTCGCTCGTCGCCGTCCTGGCACAGCGAGAACACCTCCTCGAACTGGTCGACGACAAGGACCGGTGCCGCCGTACCGGACACGGCTGCTGTCAGCGCTGCGACCGGATGTGGCCCCGGCGTCATCACGACGACCTGCCGGCCGTCGCGGCGCAGTGTGGCGGCGACGCCGGCCCGGATCAGTGAGGACTTGCCACAGCCGGACGGTCCGGCCACCGCGAGCACCGAGACGTCGCCGAGTCTGCGAAGGCAGGCCGCGATGTCGGAGTCACGACCGAAGAAGGTGTCGGCATCGTCGACGTCGTACGGTTTGAGGCCTGGATACGGGCACTCGGGGCTCGGCTCCGGCAGGGCAGTGTCCGCGACCAGCGACGGGTCCTGACGCAGGATCGCCTGCTCGAGGGCGTTCACTTCGGCGTTGGGATCGAGACCGAGATCGTTGTGCAGTACGGCCTTCAACCGGTGGATCGTCCGCAATGCTTCGCCCTGACGGCCGGACCGGTACTGCGCTGTGGCGAGCAGGACCCAGCGTCGTTCACGCAACGGCGCCTCGGTCACCATCGCCCGCGCCTTGGCGAGGACCTGGTCGTGCCGGCCGGATCGCAGCGCCGACTCGACGTACAACTCGTCGGCCGTGTGCCGCAACTCGATCAGCCGGGAGGCCTCGATGCGGGCGGTGTCCCATCCGTCCAGTTCCGTGAGGGGCCGGCCACGCCACAAGGTGAGAGCGTCGGCGAGAACCATCGCCGACCGCTCGGGTTCGTCCGACGCGAGCAACGCCCGGGCCCGGATGACCGCACGATCGAAGCGCTGGGCGTCGATCTCGTCGAGCGGCACGGCCAGCCGGTAGCCGAGCGGCAGCGTCTCGATCGCATGCGTGCCGAGGACCTTGCGGATCCGGACCACGCACCCCTGGACGACCTTCTGCCATGACGGCGGCGGCCGCTCACGCCACAGCACGTCGGCGAGTTGCTCGGCGCTGACCACGTCCCCCGGGTGCACGGCCAGCGCCGCGACCACGACCCGGTCACGGCGCCCGAGGATCTTCTGGTCCCCTTCGACCGATACCGGTCCGAGTACGTCGATGCCCACCTTCCGACTGTCAGCCTCGCTCGCCGACCCGTCAATGCCGGCGTTACCGCCGTGATACCGCCCTGCGACGCCGCGATACCGCTGTGGGCGACAACGGGACTACCAGGCGTACGGCGTACCTGGACCGCGGCGAGCGGTTCCGCCGGACGCCAGGACAAGGAGACGGAATCATGAAGCACCGCAGCATCGCGATCGCAGTCGTTCTCTTCGGCATCGCCCTCGGAACGGCCGCGCCGGCGACGGCCAGTCCGTGGGAACCGAACCGAACGCAGACACAACAGGTCGATCCCTGGCCTGACGAAGGCACCGGTTATCCGGGATACGCCGACCCCACTCCCGCGCCGGCGCCGCCCGAATCGGTTGGTCGAACCACTGCTCTCGACACCAACTCCGTCGCGCTGGGCGCATTGGGTGGCATCTCCCTGGGCGCGGTCGCGCTCGGCGTCACACTGATCGTTCTACGCCGACGCGACCAGCACGGCCTGTCAGAGTCCTAGCGCAGGGCTTGGCGGAGTACGGCGTGGGCGCCGCGGACGATGTCTTCACGGTTGGTCTCGTACGTCGGGTCGGTGATCTCGGTTTTGTTGGCGGGGTCGAACGAGAGGACCGGGACGTGCAGATGACCGGCCGGCATCGACGGGTCGAGCAGGTCCCGCTGGAGGGTGTTGCGGTAGGCAACCTCGTTCGACAGGTACCCGCCGCCGGTGCCTTCGGACGCGATCGAACCGGGTGTCGGACCCAGCGGCTGCCGGACCGGCGCGGTCTGCCCGGCCGGGATCTCCAGCACCGAGGTGTTCACGCGGGTCCGGAACGGCGTCACGTCGGCCTGCGCCATGCGTGCCAGCGGGAGGCTCGAGGTCAGCCACTCCGGGCCGGCTGGCATGCTGGGCGAGACGACCGGGGCGTTGATGGTGCCGCCACCCCAGAGGTTGTTGTTGTCACCGATCGAGCTGACCGACCGCCGCCGGCCGTTGTAGACCTCGAGGTCGAAGACGCCGACCCGGCCCTGGCTGGCCGTCATCACCAGATCCGCGTGCTGCGGGCCGGGGCGGTAGTGCGGGGCGAGCGCGTTCTCGACCATGCTCTCGTCGAAGTCGGTGTAGCGGACCGGGAACATCACGGTCTGGATCTGGTACGTCGTGCCGTTGATCGTCCAGCGCTGCCCGTCCAGCGTGAGTGCGTTCGCTCCCGACGGGTTGCCGATCCGGATGTCCGCGTCGAGCGTGAACGGATCGAAGCCGGTGACCAGGATCTTCCGTACGCCGGGGGAGAAGGCGCTGCCCGTGATGCCCCGTGAGGTGTATTCGAGTGATCGGATCAGGTCGGCGCGTTCCGACGTACCGAGGCCGAAGCGCGGTTGCCACTGGCGGAGGGCCAGGGCCATCGAGAGCCTGGCCCAGTACAGGCCGCGGTCGTCGGTGGCGGGCAGTGCATCGGTGCCGGTGACCGGATGTTGGGCGCGGTGAGTCGCCGTACGCCAGAGAGCCTCGCCCTGGGCGTGGACGAGGATCGCGGCGGCCTGTGGGTTCGGCATCGTGCAGAGCAGGCGAGTGAAGAGCGCGACCTGATGGTCGAAGCCGGATCGCTGCAGGATCTGGGCCGGGACCGACGGACCGCCGGCGACGCCGTTGTCCAGTCGTTGCTCCTCGACGCTGCCGGTGACGGACTGGTCGAGGCAGCCGGTGACGACGGGCGCGGCGTGCACGGTGGGCGCGCCCGAAAGCACAGTGGTGAGGGCCAGGGCGCCGACGAGCAAGGAACGGGAGAATGAGCTGGGGCGGAGTCTCATAAGGGGTATCTATCAGATTTCGGCCCGGGAACCGAGAGATCCGAACATGTCGCGGGTATTGCAGACTGTATGCAATCAGCTACCTTCGGAACAGGCGGCGTCGCCCCACGCCGCGGTCCTGTGAGGAGCTTTCCGTTGAACACACCGTCGCAGAACACGCCATCCCTGCGTACGCCGTCCCTCAGCACGCTGTCCTTGAGTCGGCCGTCCGTCAGCGTGCCGTCCCGGAGTCGGCCGTCGCGTCGTTGGATGCTGGGATTGCTGGCGGCCGGAGCCACCGGTGCGGTCCTCACCGGCTGTGCGGACGACGCCTCGCCCGAGGTGACACCTGCCGCCGAGCAGATCGCCGGTGGGACGTTGCCCCCGACAACTGGTCCGACACCCCCCGCGTCTCCGTCAGCTCCGTCGGCTGTTGTCGATGGCAACCAGGCGATGCGGCGGCTCCTGGAGGGCAACGCGCGCTTCGTCGCGGGCAGGGACGAGGAACTCGACGAAGGGATCGCGCGGCGGGTCGCGGTGAGCAAGGCGCAGCACCCGTTCGCGACCGTGCTCGGGTGCGTCGACTCCAGGGTCCCGATAGAGCTCGTCTTCGATCAAGGGCTCGGCGATCTGGTCGTCGTACGCAGTGCTGGCGAGGCGCTCGACCACTCCGTCACCGGCAGCGTGGAGTTCGGTGTCGCGGAGCTGCACACTCCTCTGCTCGTCGTCCTGGGTCATCAGCGCTGTGGAGCGCTCGACGCAACGATCAAGGCGCTGGACTCGGAGCAGCGGACGGCCGAGGCCGGTGAGCTCGGGTACATCGTCGACACGCTCGCGCCGGCCGTCCGTCAAGTCGCCAGGAAGCCGGGCGACCGCCTGACCAACGCCGTCCATGCGAACGTCGACCTGGTGCTGGCCAAGCTGCGCCAGTCGCCAGTGATCGGCCCCCTGGAGAAGTCCGGCAAGGTCAAACTCGTCGGCGCGTACTACGAACTCGACACCGGCAAGGTGCACGTCAGTTAGGCCGAGCCTGGAACAGCGGCAGGAGATAGCGCACCCAGACGGCGTGCTGGATGAGGAGCAGCGCGACCCACCCCACAGCCGGAACCAGCGCACGGATCCACCACGCCAGCCGGTTGACCAGTAGCGCCATCACGAGCATCACGATCCCGGTCAGGACGCCGGGTATGAGTGTTGCCCAGATCTGTTCGTGCAGTGGCCAGCACGAGTCGTAGAAGCAGCCTTCGCTGGGGCCCATGAAGTAGAAACCGTTGGCGAGGAGGCTGGTCGCAACCGCCCAGAAGACGACCACCAGCCCACCGATGCCCTGGGCAACAGCACCTCGCACAGAACCATGTCCAGCCAGTCGGCTGATCGGCAGTCCGGTGATCGCGATCAGGACCAGTGAACTGATCAGCGCCCACACGAGCCACCCACCGTCGATGCTTGACCCCCGAGGCGTGCGCCAATGGCCCAGCTGGCTCGGATCGACCTGCGGTAGCGCGTCAACGAAGACGAGGCCGGCGATGCCGACCAGGATCAGGCCGAGCACACCGACGACCAGGAGCGCGGCTTCGGTCCATCGCCACCGTCGAGTGGCAGTCGGCTCTTCCCGTGGACGCGCCGCCGGCGGTTCTGTGTCTTCGGCAGGCTCCGGCAAGTCGACCGTCACCTTGGCGGGCCCTGGAAGATGTCCAGCAGGTACGACGTCCAGACCGCGTGCTGGATCAGGACAGTGCCGAGCCACACCACGACCGGGACGAGCGCTCGGATCCACCACGCCAGCCGGTTGACCAGGCACGCCATCACGATCATCGCGATCGCGGTCAGCGCGCCTGGTGCGAGGGTCGCGGCCGTCTGTTCGTGCATCGGCCAGCAGGATGCATAGGTGCAAGGCTCGTTGAGGTGGAGGCTGAGAATCGTTGCGCCGACGAGAGCCCAGAAGCCGACAGCCAGCCCACCGAGGCCCTGGGCAACTGCACCCGGGAGTGAACCAGTGCCGGTCGGGCGCCGAACGGGCAGGCCGGTAACGAGGATCAGCAGCAGTCCGGAGATCAGAGCGTTGATGATCCATCGGGGGTCGATCCCGCCCGGTCGACCCACATAAACAGGCCCGACCTGTCGGGGATCGACTTGTGGCAGGTACTCCAGGAGGACGAAAGTCGGGTACGCGAGGCAGATCAGCCCGAGGGCGCCGATCAGCAGGAGTGCGGCTTCGCTCCATCGCCGCAGCCGGGTGGCAGTCAGCACTTCCCGTGGCTGCGGCGCCGGGAGTTCCGGCTCGTTGACTTCGGCGGTCACGCGCAGAGCTGGGTGCGGAGAGTCTGATTGGCCCACTTGACCCAGTGGTCGTGGGACCAGCCGCGGTCGCGGACGAAGAGCAGGTAAAGCTCGGGGCTGAGAATGCCGTAGAGGAGGTCGGCGGCCTCGTCGACGGTCAGGCCTCTGCGGCGGCCCGCCTTGGTGACGAGGGCCTCCGCGGCTGCGCGTTGTACGACGTACCGCAGGTCCTCGTCCTGTGGCCAGAGAGCGGAGACCTCCGGATCGTTCGCGGCGGCGGCTTCGAGGACGCGCATGATCGGTGCGACGCGGGCGAGGACGGCGGTGGAGCCGGGGACGTACTCGGCCAGCATGTCGGGGGCGGTGCGCATTGCCACCGCGTCAGTGAACCATGGGCGGTCCATGGTCGCGACCGGCTCGGTGTCGCCGGCGATCGTGACGTCGACAAGTTCCTTCAGCAGGGCGCGTTTGTTGCCGAAGACGAAGTAGATCGTTTGCACCGCGACACCGGCTCGGTCGGCCACGTCCTGGAGGTTGGTCGCGCCGTATCCGTCGGTGACGAACAGGTCCGTCGCGGCCTGGATGATCCGGCGGCGGGTCTCCTGTGCCTTCTCGGCCCGCTTGTTTGGTCGCTTGACAACGGTCATGACTAGAGTCTATCTCTAGATTCGTTCGCTATAAGTCAACTCTAGAGAAAGGCACTAGTCATGTCGCTGATCGCGATCACGAGGTTCGAGGCTGTGACGGAGGATGCGGGGGAGGTGCTGGACCGGCACAACGCGCTGGTCGATGCGGTCCGGGCGTCGATCCCCGGGCTGACGGAGGCGCGGCTCGGTCGGGTCGGGGAGAACCAGTGGGCCGGCGTGTGGCGCTGGGAGTCGGCCGACGACCTGAAGGCAGCACGCGAGCTCGCACCCACGCTCGCCGAAACGAAGGCAGCCTTCGCGCTGGTCCGCGAGGGCACGTCGGCAGTCGACGAAATCGAGGTAATCGAAGAGCGCTAAATCCTCGGGAGCTCGGTAACCCGAAGAGTCGTACACCCGTAAGGAATGAAGGTAAGCACCTCCAGCTCCGGTCCGGCTGAGCCGGAGTCGGCCGAGTCCGGGGTGATCGCGCCTGGGGTGGTCCAGTCCAGGTGCTCCGGGTTGGTCGCGGCCAGGCGGACCGGGTGCTGGGTCGCCGGGTCGGTCGGGTCCGGGGTGGTCGGGGTCGAGCCGGGTGAGTCGTGAGTGGTCGGGTGCGGGCTGGGCGGGGGTGACGGGTGGTGGGTTTGGGTGGGTGGGGTGGCTGCGGCGCCGTGTTTTAGGGGCCAGGGGAGTTGGTGGGCTTGGACTTGGAGGTGGAGGGGGGTGGTAGTGGGGGAGAAGGGGTTGGAACTGATCGGTTTCCGGGAGAGGTGGGTGTGCTCGGGGGTGATTGCGTAGTTCCAGGGGGTGGTGGGGTGGACTTCCCAGGTGGCGTGGGGGTGTTCGCCGCCGATCTGGTGCCAGGCTTCGCCGAGGGGGAGGGCGAAGACGAGTGGGCCGCGTTCGAGGGTGATGGCGCCGGCTGGGCGGGGTACGGCGCGGACGATGGTGCCGAGGTGCAGGAGGAGGGTGCGGTCTCCGGATACCTCGACCTCGTGGAGGGTTCCGGCGTCGAGCGCAGTGGGTGCCTCGTCGTCGATCGTGAGGGTCGCGTCCGTGGCCCAGGTGGGGATTCGGAGGCGGAGGTGGCCGGGGCCTTGGGTGCTGATTTCGATGTCGTCTGAGAACGGGTAGGCGCCGGCTACGGAGACTGTTAGGCCGTCGTACGAGAACGAGCAGGGGGCGTAGGAGAGGGCGGTGAAGGCGCCGTCGTCGGAGCGCATCCAGAGGTGGGAGGTGAAGCGGGGCCAGCCCTGGTGGCGGTTGGCGGTGCAGCAGCCGAAGTGGGGTTCGAGGCCGAAGACGTTCGCGTCCGGGCCGTTGTTCGTGTAGATGCGGTCCTCGGTGACGTGGCAGATCACCTGGTTGGCCTGCTGGACGTACTGATGGGTCCACTCGTCGGGCGTCGTACTGGCGGGCAGCGCGTTGAAGGCCAGCCGTTCGAGGCGTTCGGCGAGCGGCTCGACCGGGCCGAAGGATTCGAGCGCGACTTCGAGGGAGGCGAGGTACTCGACGACCGTGCAGGTCTCGGTGCCTTGGCTCGGATGACGGCCGGCCAGGTGTTCGTCGCAGCTGAAGAGCCCATTCGCCTGGCCGTGGTAAGCGTCCAGTTGAGCGATCAGGTGCAGGAGTCGCGCCTGCTGGTCGACCGAGGTGTCGTGGCGTTGCCAGACGGGCATCGCCTTCAGACCCATCGCGACGTTGACGCCGTGCGACGACAGATGCCCGTCGTTCATCCAGTTGCCGTCGTTCTGCGCCTGGTACGCGAGCAACGTTGCCTCGGGCACCTTCTCGGTGAACGGCAGCTGGTCGGCGTACCCGAACCAGTCGAAGCCCTGCTCCTTGCACTTGGCCGCCAGCCCCAGCAGCCAGTCCTCACCAGTGAGGTCGTGAAGCTGGTTGATCACCCAGACGACATCGGTCCACCGCGACCGCGCCCACTCCCGCAGCGGCCACTCGTCCAGCATCCCGTCGAGCAGCCGAAGGAACTTCAGCGCAGCCGGCACAACGCGCGGATCACCAGTCGCGTCGAGGTGCTGCAGCAGCGCCTTCAGCACGATGATCCGCGGCCAAGTGTCATGATCCGCGTACGTCGCCTCGCCGCTGCGTGGACCGAACCACCCGTCCTCATGCTGGTGCTCGAGGATGTAGTCCACCCACCGCCGCACCTTGGCCTTCAACCGATCGTCATCCAGCAGGTAAGCGACGCCGACGATTCCATCGAGCCAGTACGGACCGCGCTCCCAGCCCTCCGCATCACCACCGATCCAGCCGCTCCGGGCCACATCCGGCCAGAACTCGTCCAGATGCCCGGCCATCCCGTCCGCCTGGAGCCGCAGCCGTTCCAGCAACCACCCCTGCGGGCGGAGAGTTGCCAGTGGCAACGGCCGGAGCGCGGGCCCGGTCAGCCCCGGCATCAGTCGATCTGGGTGAGGCGGCCGGTGTCGACGTCGTACATGAAGCCGCCGACCAGGATGTCCTCGCCGATGAGCGGGTGCTCGCGGACGGCGGCGACGTCGCGGCGGAGCGCCTCGAGCTGGTCGGGGATGACGTTGATCGGCAGGTACCCGGCCGGCTTGCCCGCAGCCTGCTCCACCTTGGCGCGCAGGTCGTCCTCGGACATCGCGGCCATCGCGCAACGGGTGTGCGGGATGACCATGATCCGGCGGACGCCGAGCAGTTGTACGCCGAGCACCAGCCCGGTCATGGTGATCTCGGTGACCCGGCCACCCGCGCTGCGCAGGACCTTCGCGTCCCCCGGCTTCAGCCCGAGCATCTCCAGCGGTGGGATCCGCGAGTCCATGCAGGTGACGACGCCGATGCCGGCGTGGGCCAGACCGTCGAAGCCGCCGTAGTGGAAGTCGGCGACGTACTCGGCGTTGGCTGCCAGCAGGTCCTCGAACCCGGTGCTCATCGGGCCTCACCTGGCACAGGGGCTCCGGCTTGCAGGATCGACATCGCGAACGGCTCCTTTCCGCAGGACTCCGGACGGGGTGGATCGGCGGCGACGCTGGTCACCGGAACAGTCCAGGACCGGCCGTCGCGGTGCCACACCGTCACAGCTTCTGGGTCTTCGCCCGCGACTCTGAGGGCATCCAGTGAGACTTCGCCGATCAGACGGCGTACGGCGATCTCCGCGGCCTGACCGCGTTGGGTCCAGGTCGACCGGCCACGCAGTCCGGTCAGGACGGTTTCGCGGCGATCCGCGGCCGCGAGCACGGTGACGGCAGCCTCGGCGGTGAGGTGCCCGTGCATGGTGCCCGCGGGGAGGACGGTTGCGGTCGGCGCGAAGCGGTGGCCGCCCAGGTGGTTCGCCTCCCAGACCCGGCCCGGCGCGGCGGCCGACAATGCCTTGACCAGTGGCCGCCCGAGCAACGCGCAGCATTCGTCGCGCTTGCCGTTGGTGCAGACCAGCATCACCGGATGGTCGACCAGACTCAGTCCAGGCAGCGACGCAACGACCGCATCCCGATCGCCTCGGGCAATCGCATCCAAGTGCAACGTGCGCAGCGCCGCCGGATCGTCGACCCGGCCGCCGAGCAACCAGCTCCGCCCGGGCAGCGTCGAGGCGACGTACACCTGGTGGGACCGTTCGACAGCGTCGGAGTGCCGGCCGGGAGCGCGGATCAGGCCGAACCGCACGTCCGCCTTCTTGCAGGCGTCGTCGAACGCACCACCGAACTCGGGATCGAGGTGACTGTGTGTCGGTGCCTTCGCACCCCACGGACCCGGCTGCTCGACAACGACCCAGCCGCTTGCGACGACCGCCGTACCGGCGAGCGGCTCGCGCAACTCCCGGCAGAACGTCGAGCACAAGCCGGGCCTACCGGTCGCGTCGGGTCGAACAGTCACGTGATCACGGTACGCGAGGTGAGACGGCTGTCCGGCGTGATGCTCATCATCTGTGCACAACGCCACGTCGGCCGAGCAGCAGGATGGCCACAATGGCGGCGAGGAACGCGCACACCGCGGCGCCGGCGAAGATCGCGTGAACTTGTGAAATGGCCGCATCGCGGAGCGCATCCACGAAGGGCCGGCAGGAACCGGGCGCGGACGGGCACAGCTCGTTCGGCGACGGGATGTCGTCGGCGATCGAGAAGTACCGCCGTAGTCCGATCGCTGTGAGCGCGGACACCCCGACCAGCATTCCGACCATCCGCGCCACCACAACCAGTGCGCTCACCAGACCGTGCGTGTCCGGGGGAGTCGCGCCGAGCATCGCCGTGTTGACCGGTGACAACGCCAGCCCGAACCCGAACCCACACACCAGCAGTACGACGGTCGCCGGGAAGTGATCGAGCGCGTTCCGCCCCCAGAACGCCATCAGCACGAACATCGCCCCAGCCAGCGCCAAGCCGGCGCCAGTGATGAGACCAAGCCCCAAGCGCCTGGTCAGCCACCCACCAACGACCGCACCGACAGGCAGAGCGATCAGGAACCGCAGCAACACCAGCGCAGCGGCCAACTGCCCACCGCCCTGAGTGGTCCGCGCGAAGACCGGTACGTCGACCAGTGCGGCGATCAACGCACATCCGACCAGAAAGCTGACCACCAGCGAGCCCCAAGCTGGTCGGCCATTCAGCAAACCTCGCGGCACGATCGCTCGCGTCGTACGGCGTTGCCAGATCGCGAAGCCGACCGCAAACACCGCGGCAGCGACGAGCAGCCACGGACCGGCCGCAGCCATCAACTCACGCTCAGGGTCAGCAGTGGCGAACGCCAACACCACTCCGGCCAGCGCCAAAGCCAGCAAACCAGCCCCGACAAGATCCACCTGCGACAACACAGCGCTCAACCGACCGCGAGTCCGCCACAAGACCAGCCCCAGCCAGAGCAGGGCCAGAACGAGCGTGACGACGCCGATCGGCGTGAGCAGGCGCGACGACCCGGTGAAGGGTACGAAGGGCAAGCCCAGGGTGACGCCGGTCGCGAGACGCTCGGGTGCCGTGATGGTCAGCCCGAGTGCAATGCATGCAAGGACTCCGACGGCGGCCGACAGCGGTGGAGGCTTGAGGCCGCGGAGGAGGAGCGCGAGGACAACCGCCACCGTCAGATTGAGCCAGAAGATGTACCGCCAGTCCGCGACCGCCAGCACTGCCGCACCGAGCAGTGGCCCGAGCACTGCCCCGAGTTCCTGGACCGCACCGACAACGCCGAGGGGGAGTCCACGTCGATCAGCCGGCCACAGGTCGGCGACCAGGGCCAGTGTCGCGGGCACGAGCCCACCACCGCCCACACCCTGAAGAAACCGACCGGTTACCACCAGCGAGAGGTCGTACGCCCCGGCCGTGATCAGCGATCCGACCGCGAACAGGATCAGCGCGCCGACAAGCACCGGCGTACGTCCGACCACGTCGGCGATCCGACCGATCAGTGGCAGTACGGCGATGTAGCCGAGCAGGAACCCAGAGATGATCGGCGCCGCGCGCTGCAGTTCGTCCACCGACAGCCCGACGCCGCCCATCATGTCCGGCAGGGCCAGTACGACGACGTACGTGTCGGCGGCGGCGAACGCGACCGCGATCGAGGCCAGGGTGAGCCTGGTCCTCGGGCTGCTCACCGGCGCCGCACGGCCGACGGGCGAGTCCTCGCTCACGGCTTGGTGATCTCGACCGTCTCGCCGTACTTGTCCAGGGTGACGTCGTAGCTGCTGGTGGCTCCGTCGTAGAACGGACCGGTGATGGTCGCCGCGACCAGCTGCTTGGTGTCCTTGTCGATCTTGAACGTGCTCGGGAAGTCCTGGTCGGCGGGCGCGTTCGGGAAGATGCCCTGCAGTGACTTGCCCTGGATCGCGCCGGTGATCTCGGTCAGGATCTTGGCGCCGTCCCTGGTCTCGCCCTTGATCTTCGGGTCCTTCACGGTCGGCAGGACCGAGGTCAGGCCCTTCTCCGGGTCGAGCAGGATGGCCGGGTCAGGCGCACCGAGGCCGGCCAGCTGTGACGGCGTCAGCTCGAGGAACCTCCCGGTGAGCGGGAGCTTCGCGTAGACCTTGCCGCCGACCGCCACGACATCGGCGTCGATCGGCGAGCCGGCCGCGCGCACGGTCAGCTTCCCCTTGAACGCCGGGGCATGGGTCGCGACGCCGTCACCGGACGCCAGTGCCTGCGCCGTCTCCGGCAGGTCCCGGCCGGTCAGCACGATGTGCACGCTGGCCGCGTCGTCGATGGTCTTCTTGGCCGCCGTGAGCATCGCGACCGGGTCGTCACCGGACTGGCCGTCGCCGTTCCCGGAGTCCTTCTTGTCGCTGCACCCCGCCAGCGCCAGTACCAGCACCGCGCCGAGCGCGACGAGTCTCTTCATGAGGGTCAGCCTGCCATGTAACTGACACTGTCTGGAGCACACGCAGCAATCGGTTGAGCAACGGGTACGCCGGAGCCGTCACGCCGCGGGTCGATCGGGGGCAACTCGACCGGAGCACCGCTGCTCGCACTGGCCCGGACCGGAGCCGCTCCGACGAATCCGAGCAGCAGCCCATCCTCTCCCTTGAGCAGTCGCTGGCACCGCACACCACCGGTGCCACGGCCCTTGCCCGGGTACTCGCTGAACAGCGTCACCTTCACCGCGCCGACCTCTGTCCCCGGCAAAGCCGACGACGAGCCGGCGATGGTGACGACCTGCGCGTCGCGGCCGGCGTTCACAGCACCGAAGAAGACCACCTTCGCGCCGGCAGCCAAGCGGACACCAGCCATGCCACCCGCCGTCCGTCCCTGCGGCCGAACTGCTGACGCCGGGAAGTGCAGGAGTTGCGCGTCGGTCGTGATGAAGCACAGCTCCTCGTCGCCGGTGGTCAGCTCGACCGCGCCGATCACCTCGTCGCCGTCGTTCAGCCGGATGATCTCCCACGAGTCGCGGTTGCTCAGGTGGTCCGGCACGACCCGCTTCACCACGCCGCCCGTCGTACCCAGGGCGACACCGATCGAGTCGGGATCCATCGTGGTCAGGGCCATCGCCTTCTCACCCGGCTCCAGCGACACGAACTCGGCCACCGGCGCGCCACCCTGCAGGTTCGGCGCGTTCGCGGTCGTCGGTACGGCGGGCAGGTCCAGCGACTCGAGCCGGATCAGCCGGCCGGCGCTGGTGATCAGGCCGTACTGACCGCGTGCCGTGCTCTTCACCGCGGACACGATCGCGTCGTGCTTCGCCCGGGTGTCGCCGGTCCCGAAAGGCTCCACGCCGTTCGTCCGCGCGAGCAGACCGGTCGAGCTCATCAGGACCCAGCACGGGTCGTCGCTGACCTCGAGCGGCACCGCCGCGGTCTTGGTCGCACCCGACGACTCCAGCAGCACGGTCCGCCGCGGTGTGCCGTACGTCTTGGCGACCTCGGCCAGCTCGTCCGAGACCGTCTTCTTCAGCAGTGCCTGGTCCTCGAGGATCGCGGTCAGCCGCTCGATCTCGCGCTCCAGCTCGCCCTTCTCGGTCTCCAGCTCGATCTTGGAGAACTTCGTCAGCCGGCGCAGCGGCATGTCCAGGATGTAGTTGGTCTGCACCTCGGTGAGGTCGTAGATCTCCATCAGCCGGGTCCGGGCGGCGGCCGCGTCGTCGCTGGTCCGGATGATCTGGATGACCTCGTCGATGTCCAGGATCGCGATCAGCAGGCCGTCGACGATGTGCAGCCGGTCCTGTGCCTTCTTCCGGCGGAACTCGCTGCGCCGCCGGGTCACGTCGTAGCGGTGGTCGAGGTAGACCTCGAGCAGGGTCTTCAGGCCGAGGGTGCGCGGCTGGCCGTCGACCAGGCAGACGTTGTTGACGTGGAACGCGTCCTCGAGCGGGGTCAGCTTGTAGAGCTGCTCCAGCAGCGCCTCGGGCACGAAGCCGTTCTTGACCTCGATCACCAACTGGGTGCCGTGGGTGCGGTCGGTCAGGTCCTTGACGTCGGCGATGCCCTGCAGCTTCTTGGACTGGACGAGGGTCTTGATCTTCTCGATCACCTTCTCCGGGCCGACCGAGTACGGCAGTTCGGTGACCACGATGCCCTTGCGCCGCGGGGTGACGTTCTCGACCCGGGCAGTGGCGCGCATCTTGAAGCTGCCGCGACCGGTCGCGTACGCGTCCTTGATGCCCTCCAGGCCGACGATCTTGCCGCCGGTCGGCAGGTCCGGGCCGGGGATGAACCGCATCAGGTCGTCGAGGTCGGCGGCCGGGGTCTTGATCAGGTGCCGCAGGGCCTGGATCACCTCGACCAGGTTGTGCGGCGCCATGTTGGTCGCCATCCCGACCGCGATGCCGGAGGCGCCGTTGACCACCAGGTTCGGGAAGGCGGCCGGCAGCACCGACGGCTCTTCCTCCTGGCCGTCGTAGTTCGGTTTGAAGTCGACGACGTCCTCGTCCAGGCCGGTCGTCATCGCCATCGCCGGCGGCGCCATCCGGCACTCGGTGTACCGCATCGCGGCCGGGCCGTCGTCGAGGGAGCCGAAGTTCCCGTGGCCGTCGATCAGCGGGACCCGCATCGACCACGGCTGCGCGGTCCGGACCAGCGCGTCGTAGATCGCGCCGTCGCCGTGCGGGTGGTACTTACCCATCACCTCACCGACGACGCGGGCGCTCTTCACATGCCCGCGGTCGGGGCGGATGTTGTTCTCCGCCATCGAGAACAGGATCCGCCGCTGGACCGGTTTCAGCCCGTCCCGCGCGTCCGGCAGCGCCCGGGAGTAGATCACCGAGTAGGCGTACTCCAGGTAGCTCGCGCGCATCTCGTCGGAGACATCGACGTCGAGGATGTGCTCCTCGAAGTCCTCGGGCTCGGCGGTGGTGCTGGAACGGCGTGCCATGCGGGTTTTACTGCTCCTCGATCGAACCGGTACGGCGCCGCGACGGTCCGGCGCCGTGCCCATTGTCCCTGGTGAACGGCGGTTTGCCCGGCCACGACCCACCGTTGGGTCGGTCGATCCGCCCGATACCGGTCTATTCCACCGCTGCGGACGGCTGCGACCGGCGCAGGATGTACGTCGTCGGGGCCAGAGCGGACCCTACCGCCAGGGTCAGACAAAGTCCGGCGATACCCAGCAGCACGCCCCACGGCACCGTCACCGGTACGTCGGTCATCCCCGACGTCATGGCGTGCCGGATCAGAATCCCGACGGTGACAGTGATCGCCGTACCGAGGCTCAGCGCGACCACGCCCACCAGGGAGGACTCCCACAGCACCATCCGGCGGATCTGTGCCGGCGTGGCGCCGAGCAGCCGCGAGGTGATGAACTCGTGCCGCCGCTGCAGACTGCCCATCAGGAGCGTGTTGGCGATCGCGATGGCGCTGTAGAGCGCGGCCGGCCCGAGCAGCATGATCAACCCGAACTGGTTGCCCTTCCGCACGCCCTCGGCCTGCTCCGCTTCCCACTCAGCCGCCGGTACGGCGTGATCAATCGTGACACCGGGAGCGGGGAGCACGAAGCTCCGCTGGGGCTCCGCGGTCGGAGCGTACTTGCGGGCCAGCTCGAGCGGGACCAGGAACGACGGGGTGACTCCGAAGGCGTCCGGGACGATCGCGACGATCCGGAGCTTGACCGCCGTCTTGTCCAGGAACGTCACCGGCACCTCGTCGCCGACCTCGTAGTGCTCGAAGCCGGAGACTTCTTTGCTGACGGCAACAGTGTTCCCGGTGAGCTTGATCAGGTCACCGGACAGCGGGGTGAGGTTGCGGGTTCGCGTGGCGATCGCGGGGTCGATCCCCTCTGCGTCCTCGAGTTCGGCGGAGTCCTGGTCGATCCGGACGAACTGGAGCGGCAACCCGGCGTCCACCGTTCCCACACCGGCGTCGAGCTTGGCCGAACCAGTCACCACTATCGGTGCGCGAAGAGAATCGCGGATCGTGACCTCGGCGCTGTCGGCGGCGAAGCTGAGGCTGAGCACCATCGACCCGGCGACTGCCGAGATGGCCAGGATCGGCGCGGCCAGCGATGCGCTGCGCCTCGGCGCGGCGACCACGTTGCTGCGCGCGAGACTCCCGGACACCCGGGTCCAAGCGGTCAGCGGCAGTGCCCAGAGCCGGCTGATCCACGGCACGACCAGCGGTGCCAGCAGCGTCAGCGCGATCACGAGCAGCATCGGCGTAAACATCGCCAGCGGCATAACGCCCTCACCGGTCGACGGCCTGATCAGCGTCAGCAGCGTGATCGACCCGGCCAGGAAGAGCAGCCCGAAGACGATCCGCACCGGCCCGATCCGCGGTGGCTCCAGTGCGGCCTCGCGCAGTGCGTCGATCGGCCCGACCCGTCCAGCCCGCCGGGCCGCGGACCTGGCGCCGAGCATCGCCACGAGCAGCCCTGCGCCGACTGCGATCGCCAGCGGCACCCACGGCGAGGCCGGCTCCAGCTTCACCGGCGCCAGTTCCGTGTACGACGCTTTCCGCAGCAGCAGGGGAGTCGCCAACTGCGCCAGCCGCACCGGTCAGGGCGGCCACCAGTGCGACGGCGAACGCTTCGCCGAGGATCATCCGCCGTACCTGCCTCGGGGTCGCGCCGATGAGCCGGAGCAGACCGATCTCGCGGCGCCGAGACGCCACCGCGAAGGCGAACGTGCTGGCGATGACGAAGATCGTGATGAACCCGCTGATCGTCCCGACCATGCTGAGAACGACCTGCAATCCGGAGGTGTCCGCGGCGGAGGTCGGCACCCGGACCTGCGTCGGTGCGGTGTCGTTGCCGCCCAGCGTCGTCACGGTGATGCTGTCGGCGAGCGGACCGCGGTAGGCGATGGTGGCGGCCGTCGCGGTGGCAGCGAGTCCGAGGAGGAAGACTCCCACGGCCAGTGCCACGAACGAACCGGCGTACAGGGAGCGGTGACGGCTGACGGTCTGGCGGCTGAGATAGAACATCAGCGTTCCAGGTCGCTCATCGCGGCGGCGATCTGGCCCGGCGTACCGCGGTCGAGGTGACCCGCGATCAGCCCGTCCGACAGGAACAGCACCCGTTCGGCGTACGCCGCGGCCACCGGATCGTGAGTGACGATCACCACGGTCTGCCCAGCCCGGTCGGTTGCCTCCCGCAACAGTCCGAGGATCTGCCGGCTCGTTCCGCTGTCCAGCGCACCGGTCGGCTCGTCGGCGAAGAACACCGATGGCCGGGTGATCAGCGCCCGTGCGATCGCGACCCGCTGCTGCTGCCCGCCGGACAACTCAGCCGGCCGCCGCTTGGCCTTCCCCTCCAACCCGACCTGCTCGAGCACTTGGTGTACGTCGCTCCGACGCGGGCGGCGACCGGTCAACCGCAGCGGCAGCGCCACGTTGTCGTACACGGTCAGCGAGGGGAGCAGGTTGTACGCCTGGAAGACGAACCCCATCTCCTCCCGCCGCAGCTTGGTGAGCGCAATCTCGTTGAGCCCGTTCAGCTCGGTCCCGCCCAGAACGACGGTCCCTGCGGTCGGCTGGTCGAGGCCCGCCGCACACTGCAGCAGCGTCGACTTGCCTGACCCAGACGGGCCCATGACGGCCGTGAAGGAGCCGCGGGCGAAGTGGTACGTCACGCCTCGCAGCGCGTCGACCGCCCCGGCTTTGGACCGGTAGGTCTTGGTGATCCCGTCCAGCAGCAAGGCCGGAGCTTCAGTAGGTACGACGCTCGGGTACGTCGGCGCGGTAGCGGTCATGGTTCCAGCCAACCGGGGGCACCGTATTTGCACGCTGGCCTGTGGAGGAGACCTGAGGTAGCGCGCACGCTACCGTCCGGCGGGCCATCCCGGACCTAGGGTTGGCAGGGTGGACAGATCCGTGACGGCTCGGCCGCTGGCGACGTGGGCAGCGCTCGCGTCACCGCGCTACCTGCTGTCGTCCTGGCCCTGGCGCAGCTACGCCTATCTGCTCACCTCGGTTCCGGTCGGTGTGCTGACCATCGCCTTCCTGATCGTTGCGGCCGCCCTCAGCATCGTCCTGAGCCCGATCGTGATCGGAGTCCTGCTGCTGACGGCGTTCCCGCTGATCGGCGTCGTGATCGGCCGGGTCGAGCGGTGGCGTGCCCGACTCGTGCTGGTCGACGGCATCAAGACTCCGCACGCGGACATGCCCGCGTCGCTGTCGGTACGGGAGAAGCTGAAGTTCCGCCGCCGCGAGCAGGCCTCGCTGCGGTCCATCGGCTACGGGTTCGTCCTCGGCGTCCTCGTCTGGCCGCTCAGTACGGCGGTGGCAGGGTTGAGCGCGACCATCCTGCTGATCACCCTGGCTGCGCCGGTCATCGCTGCCTACGACGAGATGGGGATGGGACCGTGGATCCTGGACTCGGCCCGGGAAGGGCTCGTCTTCCTGGTCGCGTTCGGGCCGCCGTTCTTCGTCGTCAGCTCCTATCTGGTCGGTGTGGTCGCGGGAGCGGAGGCGTCGCTGGCGAAGGCGATGCTCGGCCCGCGGCAGGACGAACTGCGGCGGAACCTGGCCGAGTTGCGCCGGTCGCGGCTGGATCTGGTGGACGCGTTCGAGACCGAGCGGGCCCGGATCGAGAGGCATCTGCACGACGGCGTACAGCAGCGGTTGGTCGGGCTCACGATGACGCTCGGACTGGCGGAGCTGGATGTGCCGGAGGGGGAGGGCCGGCGGTTGGTGGTGAAGGCGCATGCCGAGGCGGAGGCGGCGCTGGCTGATCTGCGCGAGGCGGTCCGCGGGATCCACCCGCGCGTGCTGGTCGACCACGGGCTGGAGGCCGCCGTACGGGAGGTGGCGGACCGGAGTCCGCTGCCGGTGACCGTGCAGATGGCGTTGCCGTCGCGGTTGCCGTCGCCGATCGAGGCGGCGGCGTACTTCGTGGTCAGTGAGGCGCTCGCGAACGTCGCCAAGCACGCACAGGCCACGCACTGCGAAGTGGCCGGGTGGATCGATCGGCAGCAGTTGGTCATCACGATCACCGACGACGGGATCGGCGGCGCGCGAGCCGGCGCCGGGACCGGACTGACGGGGTTGGTGACCCGATTGGACGCGTTGGGAGGCACACTCGTCATCGACAGCCCATCCGGTGGGCCGACGCGACTGAGGATGGAGTGCCCGTGCCGACTCGGCGACTGAGCATCGTGCTGGCCGAAGACTCACTGCTGTTGCGTGAAGGGCTCGCCAGCATCCTGGATCGCGCCGGGCACGAAGTACGGGACACCGTCGGGGACGGGGACACGCTGCTGGCCGTCGTACGCAAGGATCCGCCGGACGTGGTGATCACTGATGTCCGGATGCCGCCGGGGCACAGCGACGAGGGGCTACGGGCGGCCGCGGCGATCCGGGCCGAGCTGCCGTCGATCGGGATTCTCGTGCTGTCGCAGTACGTTGCGGATGCGTACCTGTCATCGTTGCTCGAGACAACGACCGGCGGGATCGGCTACCTGCTGAAGGATCGGGTCGGGCACGTCGCGGAGTTCCTCGAGTCGCTCGACCGGGTCGCCGACGGCGGCATGGTGGTAGATCCCGAGGTGGTGCGTCAGCTGCTGGCCCGGCGCCGCAACGACGGGCCGCTGTCGGCGCTGACGCCGCGGGAGCTGGAGGTGCTTGCGCTGATGGCCGAGGGCCGGGTGAACGCGTCGATAGCGGAGCAGTTGGTCGTCAGCGAGGCCGCCGTACGCAAGCACGTCGGCAACATCTTCGCGAAGCTGCAGCTCGACGAGGGACTGGACCGGCGCGTGTCCGCCGTACTCACCTATCTGCGCGGTTGAGCGCCGCGAGAGGATCTAGGTATGGACAGTGATATCCGGAAGATCCTGGCCGACTGCCAGACCTGGGCCGTGGTGGGGTTGTCGAACAACACGAGCCGGGCGGCGTACGGCGTGGCGCGGTTCCTGCAGGGGCACGGCAAGCGGATCGTGCCGGTCCACCCCGCGGCCGAGACCGTGCACGGCGAGCAGGGATACGCGACGCTGGCCGACATTCCGTTCCCGGTCGACTGCGTGGACGTGTTCGTCCGGTCCGAGCTGGCCGGCGATATCGCGGACCAGGCGGTGGGAATCAACGCCAAGGCGGTGTGGTTCCAGCTCGATGTAGTGGACCATGACGCCTACGCCCGGACGACGGCCGCGGGACTCACGATGGTGATGAACCACTGCCCGGCCATCGAGTGGGGGCGCCTCGGTCCGTCCTGACCAACCCAAGGGGCTTGATGTTCTCGATCGACACTTCCACCGACTTCGGCAAGCGAATCGCGCGGCAGCTGGACGACGAAACCGTGGTGTGGCTGACCACGGTCGGCAAGACCGGTACGCCGGCGCCGACCCCGGTCTGGTTCCTCTGGCACGACGGCGAGCTGCTGATCAGCAGCCAGCCGAACACGGCCAAGCTGCGCAACATCGCCGCCCGCCCGCAGGTGGCGCTCAACTTCAACGCCACCCACACCGGGGGAGATGTCGGCGTCATCTCCGGTACGGCGGTGATCGACGAGCAGCCGCTCTCCGGCGACGCCCTGGCCGCCTACAACGCGAAGTACGCCGACGACATCGCCGGCCTCGGGATGACGCCTGACGGCTTCCACCAGGACTACTCGGTCCTGCTCCGCATCACCCCGGAGAAACTGCGCGGTTTCTGAGTTGCTGATGCCCTCCCGGCCGGAGTCAGGAGGGCATCGCGGTGCTCAGTTCAGGTAGCCCTCGACGGTGTCGGCGGAGCGGGCCTCGGCGGTGTCGGGGTTCTCGCCGAACTCGCGCTTGGCGCGGCGCTGGCGGAGCAGGTCCCAGCACTGGTCGAGCTCGACCTCGAGGGCCCGCAGGCGGGCGTGCTCGTCGGCGTCGTCGATCTTCCCACCGGCGTGCTTGGTGCGGAGCTCGTGCTCTTCGGCGACCAACTCGTCGATCCGGCTGAAGAGGCTCTTGTCATCGGTCATGAGGAAACCGTACGCCCGTCCGGAAGCCGGGCGCGGGCGAGGAGTTCGGTGATGGTTAGGATCGCGATCGACTCGGACGCGATCAGGCCGAGCAGGACCACGAGCTGCAACGCCGCGGCCTGAGTGGGCGACGCGCCGCCGAGCACCATCCCGACGAACGCCCCGGGCAGCGACACCAGCCCGACGGTCCGGGTCTGGTCGAGCGCGGGCAGCAGCGCGTCGCCGGCAACCGGGCCGACCACCAGCTTGAACGCGTCCGGCGGCAGCAGCCCGATCGACAGCCCGGCCTCGAACTCGCCGAACCGCGTCCCGTACTCGCTGAGCATCCGGCGTCCGGCCAGGGTGGTGGCGGTCATCGTGCCGCCGATGATGATCCCGCCCATCGGCAGGATCGTCGCGGGATTGCGCGGTACGACGCCCGGCGCGATCAGCAGCAGGAGTACGACGAGCGCACCGAGACCGATCGCGGTCCCGCAGTACATCCACTGCTGCGGGATGACGGCGGTCTGATGGAGCCGCCGGGTGCTGGTGAAGGTCGCCACCACGAACATCACCAGCACGAACGCGATCGCCCCGAGCGTGTGCTGCAGGGCGACGCCGACGACCGCGCCGACGGCGGCCAGCTGCACGACGGCGCGCAGGGCGGCGGTGACGATCCCCTTGTCGTGCCGGGTTCCGGAGTACCGGGACGCGGCCACGCCGATCACGATCAACAGCGGCAGGACGACAACCGCAGCCAGGCCCAGGCCGGTGTCGAGGGACATCCGCCCATTTCAGCACGCACCCCGTGGTCCGGGGTGCGCTGACTCACCCTTCCTTGAAGTCGGCCTCGTCGTACGTGTGCTCGCTGCCGGATCCGCTCTCCACCTTCGACGCCTCGTCCGCGCGCAGCTCGACCCGCCGGATCTTGCCTGAGATCGTCTTCGGCAGCTCGGCGAACTCGATCCGCCGGATCCGCTTGTACGGCGCCAGGTGCTCGCGGCAGAACTGCAGGATCTCGCCGGCCAGCTCCCGCGACGGCTGATGCCCGGCGGCCAGTACGACGTACGCCTTGGGCACCGCGAGCCGGACCGGATCCGGCGACGGTACGACGGCCGCCTCGGCGACGGCCGGATGCTCGATCAGCACTGACTCCAGCTCGAACGGCGAGATCCGGTAGTCGCTGGCCTTGAACACGTCATCGGACCGCCCGACGTAGGTGATGTAGCCGTCCTCGTCCCGGCTCGCGACGTCTCCGGTGTGGTAGTAGCCGCCACGCATCACCTCGTCGGTCAGCTCCCGGGCATCGCGGTAGCCGCGCATCAGCGGGACCGGTGCGGGCGCCAGTTCGATGGAGATCTCGCCGTCGTCGCCGATCTCGTCGGTGGCCGGGTCGATCAGCGCGATGCTGTAGCCGGGCAGCGGGCGCCCCATCGAGCCGAGCTTGACCGGCTGACCGGGCGGGTTGCCGATCTGCGCGGTCGTCTCGGTCTGGCCGTATCCGTCCCGGATGGTGATGTCCCAGGCGGTCCGGACCTGCTCGATCACCTCGGGGTTGAGCGGCTCGCCCGCGGAGATGCACTCGCGGATCTGCACCTTGACCGCGGACAGGTCGGCCTGGATCAGCATCCGCCAGACCGTTGGCGGCGCGCAGAAGGTGGTCACGCCGTACGTCTGCAGGACTCGCAGCATCTTCTCGGCGTCGAAGCGGGTGTAGTTGTACAGGAACACGGTCGCGCCGGCGTTCCAGGGCGCGAAGACGTTGCTCCAGGAGTGCTTCGCCCAGCCGGGGGAGGAGACGTTGAGGTGCACGTCTCCGGGCTGAAGCCCGATCCAGTACATCGTCGACAGGTGACCGACCGGGTAGCTGACCTGGGTGTGCTCGACCAGCTTGGGCTGGCTCGTCGTACCCGAGGTGAAGTAGAGCAGCAGCGAGTCGTCGGCCGCGGTGTCGACCTCGGGGACCGGTCCGTCGTACGCCGCCGCGTCGTCGTACTGCAGCCAGCCCTCGACCGGTGCGCCGACGGCGACGCGGATGCAGTGGTCGGCGATACCGTCGTACCGGCCGGCCTCCGCGCTGCTGGTCACGACTGCTCGGACATTGCCCCGGGCGATCCGGTCCGCCAGGTCGGCGTCGGTGAGCAGCGTGGTGGCGGGGATCATGACGGCGCCGGCCCGGATGCAGCCGAGCATGATCTCCCAGAGCGGGACGGTGTTGCCGAGCACGATCAGCACCCGGTCGCCCGGCTTCAGACCGGCCTCGGTGAGCCAGCCGGCCACCTTGCGGGACTGCTCGGCCATCTCGGCGTACGTCCGTGAGTTGACCTCGCCGTCCTCCTCGACGATGGTCAGCGCGTCCACCTCGGGCTGCTCGATCGCCAGCGCGTCGAACCAGTCCCGCGCCCAGTTGAACCGCTCGAACCGCGGCCAACTGAAGTCCCGGTACGCCGTCTCGTAGTCCTCCCGATGCGCCACCAGAAAGTCCCGCGCCGCCCGAAACTCCCGCGTCACGTCCGCAGTACTGCGCTCCGTCGCCATGTCCCGCACATTACCCAGTCAGAAACCGTTCAGCGCGAGCACCGATCCCGACACGACGAGAGGGGTGAGGATCAGGCCGCGCCACAGGAACGACCACCAGGTGATGTCGACGCGGGCGGCGTCGCAGCGGGCTCGCCACAGCAGGGTGGCCAGGGAGCCCCAGAGGGTCAGCAGGCAGCCGCAGTTGACGCCGATGAGCAGCGCCATCATCCGGTGGGCGTCGTTCGACGCGACCGGCTCCATCGCCAGGTACGCCGGGAGATTGTCGACCAAGTTCGCCCCGAGGGCCGCGGTCGCGCTCAACCGGAGCTCGGACGTGGTCCCGGCGACCCGGTTCAGCAGATCCTCCAGCCCGTGGTCGGTGAGGAACCCGACGACGGTGAACAGCACGACCACGGTGACCACGAGCTTCGCCGGGATCAACGACCACCTGAGCGTCGCGCGCCGCCGGACCGCGAACAGCACGGCGAGCACCACCGCTGCGATGCTCGCAGGCACCGCGACCTCGATCCCGGACACGAACGCCGGTCCGAGCAGCACGCACACACCGGCCGAGCCCCAGAACAGCACCTTGTCGTCCACGTGCGGAGTCGGCGGTACGACGTACGTCCGGCCGAGATCGCGGTGGAACAGAACCGCGAGCACGGCGACCGTGATCACGATCGCGGCGATCGCCGGCCGCCAGCTCACCGACAGGTACTCGACGTCGAGCTTGCGGAACTGATGCAGCGCGAGCAGGTTCGTCAGGTTCGACACCGGGAGTAACAACGAAGCGGTCCCGGCCAGCCAAACGGTGGTGAACGCGAACAGCTTCGGCGGTACGTCGAGTTGCCGTGCCATCGCGAGCACGACCGGCGTGAGCAGGACCGCACATGTGTCGAGGGACAGCACGATCGTGAGCCCGGTGGCGAGCACGATCACGAGCAGCCACAACCGCCAGACCTTGCCCCGGGCCAGGTGGGCCGCCTCCCGGGCCGCGACGTCGAACACCTTGGCCTCGTCGGCCAGCTCGGCGATCACGGTCACCGCGATCAGGAACACCAGCACAGGCGCGATTCGCGCGATCAAAATGCACGACCTCCCACCGGGCTGGTTGAGTAGGCTGACCGGGTGACCCCGCCGGAGCAAGACCTCCACCACCCGGCCGGATACCCCGACGGCTACGAGGCGGACGTCGTACTCCGGGACGGCGCTACCGCGCATCTGCGGCCGATCACTCCGAGTGACGCCGACCTGCTGGTGGCGTTCTACGCCCGCGTGTCCGAACAATCGAAGTATTACCGCTTCTTCGCCCCGTACCCCCAGCTGTCGGACCGGGATGTGGCGCGATTCACGCAGGTCGACTACCACGACCGGCTGGCACTCATCGTCACCGTTGGTAACGAGATGATCGGCGTCGGGCGGTACGAGCGGACCGGCCGGCACACCGCGGAGGTCGCCTTCCTGATCGAGGACGCGCACCAGGGCCGCGGCCTCGGGCAGCTGCTTCTCGAGCACCTGGCCCAGGCGGCCCGCGAGAACGGCATCCACCGGTTCGTCGCCGAGGTGCTGCCGGACAACCGGAAGATGATCACCGTCTTCGCCGAGGCCGGCTACAAGGTCGCCCGGGAGTTCGAGGACGGCGTGATCGTGGTCGAGTTCGACATCGCGCCGACCGACACCTCGTTCGGCGTGATGCAGGCCCGCGAGCAGCGCTCCGAGGCACTGTCGATCGCGCGGCTGCTGACGCCGAACGCGGTCGCGGTGATCGGTGCGAGCCGGCGCGAGGGCACGATCGGGAACGCGCTGCTGCGCAACGTGCGCGACGGCGGATTCCCTGGCCGTTTGTACGCCGTCAACACCGACACCAAGGCCACCGAGATCGAGGGCGTCCCGGCGTACCCGACGATCCGGGACGTGGACGGCACGGTCGACCTCGCGGTGGTCGCCGTACGCGCCGAGTTGGTGGCGGACGTCGTACTGGACTGTGCCGCCAAGGGCGTGCGCGGGCTGGTGGTGGTGTCGAGTGGGTTCGCCGAGATCGGTGGCGAAGGCCGGAAGCGGCAGCGGTACCTGGTCGGTCTGGCCCGGTCCTACGGGATGCGGGTGATCGGGCCGAACGCGCTCGGTCTGATCAACACCGCACCCGGGGTGTCGCTGAACGCGACGCTGTCACCGCTGATGCCGAGCAAGGGCCGGGTCGCGTTCTTCTGCCAGTCGGGTGCGCTCGGCGTACCGATCCTGGCCGACATGGTCGGCCGTGGCCTGGGGTTGTCGACCTTCGTCTCGGCCGGCAACCGGGCCGATGTGTCGGGCAACGACCTGATGCAGTTCTGGTACTCCGACGAGGCGACCGAGGTCGTGCTGCTGTACCTGGAGTCGCTGGGCAACCCGCGCAAGTTCAGCCGGGTCGCGCGCCGGCTGGCCCGCCGCAAGCCGGTGATCGCGCTGAAGTCCGGTCGCGCCACCCAAGGTGTACCGCTGGGCCAGATGGTCAGGCGCAGTCAGTTGCCGGCCGCCACGATCGAATCGCTGTTCCGGCAGAGCGGCCTGATCGGCGTCGACACCACCGGCGAACTGTTCGACGTCGCCCAACTGCTGGCCCACCAGCCGTTGCCGAAGGGCCGCCGGGTCGCGATCGTCAGCAACTCCGACGCCCTGACTCTTCTCGCGCTGGACACGATGGCGGGTTGTGGCTTGGACGTCGCGGGGGAGCCGCGCAACCTCAGTGCGGACGCGACCGCGGAGGACTTCGGGGTAGCGCTGTCGGAGGTATTCGACGACGACCGGGTGGACTCAGTCGTGGTGATCTACACGCCGCCGGTGCAGTCGAACGGCGCCGAGGTCGCGCAGGTCCTCGCGGCAGCCGCAGCCGGATCGGACAAGCCCGTGGTCTCCACGTTCCTCGCGTCGCGCAGTGTGCCCGAGGAGCTTCGCGTCCCGGATGAGCACGGCGGTGCGGCCCGCGGGTCGATCCCGTCGTTCCTCAATCCGCAGTACGCGGTGGGTGCGCTGGCGAAGGCGACGCAGTACGGCGAATGGCGGCGGCGGTCCGACAGCCGGATCCCGGACCTGCCGGACGTGGACACTCCTGGGGCCGAGGACTTCGTCGCCGAGTTCCTGCAGCGGCATCCGAGTGGCGCCGACCTGGACGATGCGGACCGGCAGCGACTGCTCAGCTTCTACGGGATCAACGTGCTGCCGGCGTTCCCGGTGCTGAGCGCGGACGAGGCGGTGGCACGGGCGGCGGATCTCGGGTTCGAGGTGATCCTGAAGGCGACCGCGGAGCAGTGGCGGATGCGACCGGACCTGGCCGACATCTGGCGGCACATCCACGACGAGGACGACATGCGCGCGGCCTGGGCCGAGATGACGCAGATGTTCGGGGTCGCCGCGGATCCGGGCCGGGCCCAGTTCGTCGTACAGAAGATGGCGCCACCCGGCGTACCCGTGGTCATCTCCGCGCTCGAGGACGTGTCGTTCGGACCGGTGGTGACGTTCGGCCTGTCCGGCGTCGCGACCGACCTGCTCGGCGACCGCTCGTACCGGATGCCGCCGCTGACGACGCGCGATGCTGCGGAGATGGTCCGCGAGGTTCGCGCGGCGCCGCTGCTGTACGGCTACCGCGGCTCCGACCCGGTCGACATCGCCGCGATCGAGAACCTGCTGCACCGGGTATCCCGGCTGACGCTCGATCTGGAAGAGGTCGTGCGCCTTGACCTGCGGTCGGTGCTGGCCGCCGCCGAGGGCGCCACGGTCCTGGACACCACGATCCGCATCGCCCCGAACGAGAAGCCCCGCCAGGACGCGCCGGCCCGTCGCCTGACCTGATCAGGTCCGCGTGTAGATGCTGTCCGTGCGGCTGAGCAGGCGCGCGTCGACCAGTTCGCGGCGGAGCGCGGCGTGGTCCGGGTGCCAGCGGTTGAGGATCTCGTTGACCTCGGACTCCGGGTAGCTGCGCCCGGGCTCGAAGCTCGTCACGAGATGCTCCAGCACGATCCGGAACTTGTCCGGGAACGTCGGGAAGTGCGTCAGCCGGCCGTCGCGGATGAACGACTTCAGGACGGCGTCCCGCTCCGGATCGGGATCGAGCGGCACCCACTCCGGACGGCTCTCGCGGACCGCGTCCTTGAAGGCCGACTCGTCCGCCTGCAGACGATCACCGTCGGCCGTGACCAGGCCACCCTTGAACAACCGCTGCAGGGCCTTGACGACGACCGGCTGAGCCAGTCCGGTGCTCCCGGCAACCTCATCCGCGGTGGTGGCGCCGAGGACGACGGCGGAGTACGTCCGCAGCCTCGACGGTTCGGCCAGGAGTCCACAGAGTTGGTCGGCGTTCATGCCTTCCAC
The DNA here is from genome assembly GCF_004331465.1 of Kribbella pittospori. Lineage (GTDB taxonomy): Bacteria > Actinomycetota > Actinomycetes > Propionibacteriales > Kribbellaceae > Kribbella > Kribbella pittospori. Next base: position 407,387 of record NZ_SJKB01000005.1, on the reverse strand, counting down.
GCTAATCTCGGCCGCAACCCGATTTCGCCGCCGTGTCGACCGGCCCCGTGACAGGATCTGGGTCATGCAGCCTGGTCCGCACAATGCGATCACCGATGTCCCTGGGGTTCTCGTCGGCCAGGTCGAGCGCGTCGACGCGCCGTACCTGACCGGTACGACGGTCGTCCACGTTCCCGGTACGGCGGTGGCCGGTGTCGACGTCCGCGGCGGCGCACCCGGCACACGCGAGACGGACCTGCTCGACCCGGTGAACTCGAACGCCGGTGTGAACGCGATCGTCCTCACCGGTGGCAGCGCCTACGGTCTCGACACGGCCGGCAGCGTGATGCGCTGGCTGGAGGAACGTGGCGAGGGAGTGCGGGTCGGGCTCGGCGACAACGAGGTGGTCCCGATCGTCCCGACCGCGGTGATCTTCGACCTCGGCCGCGGCGGCGACTTCCGCGCCCGGCCCGAACCGTCCTGGGGTGCCGACGCGATCGCTGCCGCTGCCGACGGACCGGTTGCCCTAGGCAATCATGGCGCCGGCGCGGGCGCGCGAGCCCGGTCGTTGAAGGGCGGCGTCGGCTCGACCAGCGTCCGGCTCGACGACGGTACGACGGTCGGCGCGCTGGTGATCGTGAACGCGGCCGGCTCGACCGTCGACGCCGACGGCAACCTGTACGGCGCCCGCTACGGCATCGGCACCGAGTTCACCCACCTGCGGACGCCGACCGAGGCACCACCGCCGGCCGCGCCCGGACGCAACCTGATCCCCGGTCCGCCGATGAACACGGTGATCGCCGTCGTGGCGACCGACGTACCGCTCGAGAAGGCGGCGGCGAAGCGGATGGCGATGGTGGCGCACGACGGGCTCGCCCGGGCACTCGATCCGATCCACACGCTGGTCGACGGCGACAGCATCTTCGCCCTGTCGACCCGCATCCCTGACGACGACCGGGCGCGGCTGAGCGTCACCGACCCGACCGCACTCGGGCAGCTGGAGACGGTCTTCGCAGCCGGGTCCCGCACGCTGTCCCGGGCGATCGTGCACGCGATGCTCAACGCCCAGAGCGTCGACACCCCAGCCGGCGCCATCCCCAGCTACCGCGACGCCTACCCGTCAGCCTTCCGGACCGAGTGACGTACGACTCCAGTACTACGTGGCGGTGACGAAGGAGGCCTGAAGGCGACGGCAAGACCGGTCCGCAGGCCGACGAAGTCCGCCGACGTCCGCGAAAGGCTCTGGGGTATGAGCTTCCAGAGTCCCCAACCCACGCAGCCGCAAATCGTCCTCAGCGGCCACGGCCTGGTCAAGTACTACGGAGATGTCGTCGGACTGGCCGGCGTGGACGTCGCCGTACGGTCCGGCGAAGCCCTTGCCGTCATGGGCCCGAGCGGCAACGGCAAGACCACACTGCTGCACGTACTGGCCGGCATCCTCACGCCAGACGAGGGTGAGGTGTGGCTGGTCGGCGAACGGGTCGACCAACTCAACGACGCCGCGCGGACTGTGCTCCGCCGCCGTCGGCTCGGATTCGTCTTCCAGGACAACCAACTGCTGGCCGAGCTCCCCGCCGACGAGAACGTGGCGCTGCCGCTGATGGTGGACGGCATGAGCCGACGCGAGGCTGTCGGCCGGGCGCGCACGATGCTCGCCCAGGTCGGGCTGGCCGCGGAGGTGGGCCGCCGCCCGGGTGAGCTCTCCGGTGGCCAGGCGCAGCGCGTCGCCATCGCGCGGGCGCTGGTCGGCGAGCCGCAGGCGGTCTTCGCCGACGAGCCCACCGGTGCACTGGACGCGGCGACCGGTGCGCAGGTCATCGACCTGCTCGTCGGTGCAGCTACATACCGCGGCGCTGCGGTCGTTGTGGTCACACACGACAACGCCGTCGCCGCCCGCTGCCACCGCGTGCTGCGGATCGTCGACGGCCGCGTGAGCGAGTCGCTGGGGGCGAACCGATGAACCCGATGACCGATCTCGGCCTGCGGTTCGTCCGCCGACCGGGTCCCGGCGGACGGGCAGCCAACCTCGCCGCCCTGGGCGCGACCGCTGTCGTGGCCCTGCTGGTCACGTTCCTGATCGCCGGCTCTCTCGGCCTGGCCCACCGCTCCGACCGGATCGGCTGGCGGAGTGCGGATCACGCCGACCCGGGGACAGCGATCGGTGCCATCGACCAGACTGACCGCGAACGGGTCGACGGCCACCCGATGATCCGCCTCGACCTCGCCACACTGCACCAGAACGAACTCCCACCGCCACCCGGACTCGACCACACACCCAAGCCGGGCGAGGTCTTCGTCTCACCCGAGGTCGCCAAGCGCTGGTCCAGCCTCAGCAAGCAGTACGGCGTCGCGCAGCCGACCGGAGTGATCAGCGACAAGGGCCTGTCCTCGCCGGAGGAGTTCATCGTCATCCGTGGCGTCGACTCGATCAGTCCGGACGAGCACCCGCAGTACATGAGCAGCTGGAACGAGGACGTGATGGACAGTCGGATGTTCGGACTGCTCATCGCCGTGGCGTTCGGCATCATCCTCGTGCTGTTCCCGATCCTGAGCCTCGTCGGCCAGGCGGCCGGCGTGGCAGCCAAGCGCCGCGAGCATCGGCTGGCCGCACTGCGCTTGGCCGGAGCTACCAGGACTCAGGTGCTTTGGCTGAGCGCTGTCGAGCAGGCCGTGCTCGGTCTGGCCGGCGCTGTTGTCGGACTGGTCGGTTACACCGTGCTGACCCCGTTCATCGCTCGCATTCCACTCGGTGGCGGGCGCTGGTACGTGCACGACATCACCGCGAGCTGGTGGAACGTGCTGATCGTGCTGGCCGCCGTACCTGTCCTGTCGGTCATCAGCGCGCTGATCGGCCTCGGCCGGGTCAGCATCACGCCGCTGGGCGTCGTACGCGGTCAGACTCGTAAGGCGACCAGTGCGCTGCGGCTGGGGCTGCTGGCCATCGGTCCGATCATCCTCGCTGCCTACGGCATGCAGGCGGCCGTCGTGCCGCTGCTGATCGGGATCGGATTCGCCGCGCTCGCCGTACGGGTGATGGGACCGTGGGCGGTGCAGTTGATCGGCAAGACGCTGGCGAACCTGGCCAACGGCCCGGTGGCGCTGCTGGCCGGCCGACGGCTCGTCGATGACCCGAAGGGAGCGTTCCGCCCGGTCGCTGCGCTTGTGCTGAGCGGCTTCGTGACCGGATTCATCTCGGTGTTCATGCCCTCCGGTGACGACGACCCGTCCTTCCAGGACATGCGGATCGGCGTAGCTCTTCTGCTGGCGCTGGTCTTCCTGACCGTGGCCGCCTCGACTGCGGCGGGTGCGGTCGGTACGGCGCTTGACCAAGCGACCCCGGCACGCGCGCTGCGTCGGTCCGGAGTGCCGCTGCGAGTCATCGAGCGGTCCTCGCGGCTCGCAGCCCTCATACCCGTGGTCGGAGTCGGGCTGCCGGTGGTCGGCTTCGGTGCACTGTGCGGACTCGCACTCAGCGGTGGGAAGGTCATCACCGAGGGCAGCTCGGGCCTCTTCCTGCTGATCGGGCAGGTCGTGGTCGGACTGGTCCTGGTCGCGGTCGCCGGAACCGCCGGAGCACCGGTCCTGCGGAAGGCAAGTGCGAACTGATCGCGGTTGTCCACAAGGGGCGATCGGGCCGGGGCGTGTCCGTGCAAGGATGAGGGCATGCGTGACCTGAATGTTCCGGAGCTCGCGGATGTCTCGGCGGACCTGCGCGAGGCGATCGACCGCTGCGGCTACTACCCGGACGTGGTGACGGACTCGCTCGCGGTGGCGATCGCGGGCGAGCCGATCCGTGCGTTCGTGCTGCAACACGAGCCGACGTTCGATCGGGACGAAGTCCGGCGGCACATCACGATCCTGGCGCTGACCCCGTCCCGGCTGATCGTCGGGCACACCGACGAGCATGCCGCCGACGAGCTGATCCGGGCGCCGTACGCGTCGACCTCGACCGAGGCGATCCCGCTCCAGCGGGTGAACGCGGTGGTGGTGAACCGGGTGGTTCCCAATCCGGCCGGCTACAACTCGGGCAAGGGTGATCCGGTCTCCGGCGGCGGCGAGGTGGTGCTGACCATCGGGTGGGGCATGGTGAACCGGATCGACCTCGAGCCGGCCGTCTGCGCCGACCCGAACTGCGAGGCCGACCACGGCTACACCGGCTCCGTCGCCGCCGACGACATCTCGCTGCGGATCAGTGCCGCGGCGGACGGCCCGGCGGGCATCCAGCAGGTGCTCGACTTCGCCCAGGCACTGTCGTTCGCCACCAGTCGGTAGTGCCGTGATCGCGCCTGTGACCCCGCAGTACGGCGGTGGTTCGCTTGCCGACGTGCTGCCCTCGGTGGCGGGTGCGCTGTCGGTTCCCAACGAGCACAACCTCCTCGGTCTGCCGCCTGCCCCGCGGTACGCCGTACTGCTGCTCGACGGACTGGGATGGAATCTGCTGCGGCGCAACGCGGACGCGGCGCCGTACTTGTCGTCGTTGCTGCCGACCGGGCGCAGTCTGACGGCCGGTGTGCCGTCGACGACGGCAGTGAGCCTGACCAGTCTCGGGACCGGGCTGCCACCCGGTGCACACGGGATCGTCGGCTACACGTCGATCGTGCCCGAGTCCGGTGCCTTGCTGAACGCGCTGTCCTGGGATGCACCGGTGGACCCGCGGCGGTGGCAGCCGCACGGGACGGTCTTCGACCGGATCGCGGCCGCCGGTGTTGCCACGCGCAACGTGAGCAAGGCGCGCTTCGACACGTCCGGTCTGACGGCGGCGGCGTTTCGGGGGAGTGCGCACCGGGGCGCGGACACCGTCGAGGACCGGCTGGACGCGACCCGCTTCGCGAGCCGTGAGGGCAGCTCGTCACTGGTCTATGTGTACGACTCGCAGCTGGACTACACCGGGCACAACCAGGGCTCGGAGTCGTGGCAGTGGCGGAAGGAGCTGGGAGCGGCGGACCTGTTCGCCCAGCAAGTGCGGTCCGCCTTGCCGCGGGACGCCGTACTGGTCGTCGTCGCCGATCACGGGATGATGGACGTCGCGCCCGAGGACCGCGTCGACCTGGATGCCGAGCCCGCACTCACCGACGGTCTGCGACTGATCGGTGGCGAGTCGCGCTTCCGTCATCTGTACTGCTTCGACGGCGCCGAGGCCGACGTCGTGGCGGCGTACCGGGAGCGGCTGGGGGACAGTGCGATCGTGCTCAGTCGTGAGGAGGCGGTCGGGCGTGGGTGGTTCGGTGGCGTGGAAGACCGGGTGTCACCGCGGTTGGGTGACGTGATCGTCGCCGCCATCGGTCAGGTCTCGCTGGTCGCAAGCCGGCGCTATCCGCACGAGGCCGGGCTGATCGGGCTGCACGGATCGCTGACCGAGGACGAGATGGCGATCCCGCTGCTCGTCGACGCCGGCTAGAAGCTCCAGACGTCCCAGAAGAAGCTGGTCTGCGCGGTCTTCGCCTCGCCGTCGCGGGCGACCACGGTCACCTTGTAGCGCCCGGCTCCGGGGGTCAGGACGCCCGTGATCCAGCCGCGCTCGGGGTCGATGCTCAGACCCGGCGGCAGTCCGTGGGCGGTGTAGCTGATGTCGCCGGTGCCGCCCGTACCCTTCATCAGCAGCGGAATGGCCGGCGCACCGCCGAACCCGATCTGCTCCGCAGGCTCGGTGATCGCGATCGCGCCCTGGGGTTGCGCGGCGGCCTCCCCGACGGCCTCCGCCGCGTCGACCATGCCCTCGCCGTAATAGGAGTTGTTCGCCTGAGTGCCGATGCACTCACCGGACGAGCCCGACGGACAGGCCAGGTCGTTCGCCTGCTCGGCCAGCTTCCCGCGCACCTGCGCGGCCGTGAGCTTGGGATCGACACTGCGCAGCAGCGCGGCGACACCGGCGACGTGCGGCGACGCCATCGACGTACCGCTGATCGCCTGGTAGCCGCCGCCCGGAATGGTGGAGTACACGTTCTCGCCGGGCGCGGCGAGGTTGATCTTGTTCTCGCCGAAGTTCGAGAACCGGGACTTCGCGCCGGTCGCGTCGACGGAGGCCACCGTCACCATGTTCGGCAGCTCGCCCGGAAGGTTGAGGCAGTCGGTCGTCACCTGACGCGGGGTCGGCTCGGAGTCGTTCGGGCTCGCGTCGTCACCGGACTTGTCGGCCAGGTTGTAGTCCTCGTTGCCGGCCGCGCTGACGTTCACCACGCCCTTGGTGTCCGAGTACGCGACCGCCCGTCGTACGCCCTCGGCGATCGCGTCCTGGTCCGGGTCGGTCGGGCAGAGGAACAGCCACGGGTCGGTGTAGTAGCTGTTGTTGGTCACCGAGACGCCCTTGTCGGCGGCGAACATGAACGCGCAGACGGTCGCCTCGGGGAAGAACAGTTGACTGCCTGCCTCGGCGACCCGGATCGACGACACCTTCACGCCCGGCGCGACGCCGATCATGCCGATGCCGTTCTTCGCGGCCGCGATCGTGCCGGCGACGTGGGTGCCGTGTTCGCCGACCGGGCGCCAGGCACCGGGCCGGGTGTCGACCTTGCCGTAGGCGCACGAGGCCGACTTGGAGGTGTCGAAGTTCGCCTTCAGGTCCGGGTGCTGGTCGTCCACGCCGGTGTCGAGCACGCCGACCGTGACGGTCTTCGCGCCGAGCGTCTTGGTCCAGGCGCGGTCCGCACCGATCTGCATCATGTCGGCGCGGTCGGTCTCGGGTGCATTGGTCGCTGTCTCGGGCACGGCCGGCGGGATCGCCGGGTTCCCGACATCGCCGGGCAGGTCCGAGGTGCGCGTCGCGCCGGCCTTCTGTACGCCGCTGACGCTGCGCATCTTGCCGATGAACTCCGGGGAGGTCGAGTGGGCCACGATCACGCCGATGGCGTCGTACGTCGCATAGACCGTGCCGCCGTTCGAGGTGATCGCGCCGGTGACCTTGGCGGTCTGCCGCGGCTCGGTGATCACGAAGTACGCACGCAGCCCTGCCTCGGCCCGCTCCGGCGTCGCGGCGGCCGGCAATCCGGCGGTGACGGCCGTCAGACACGCCGTGAGGAAGAGGATCAGAGCTTTGCGCACGATCCATTCAAACCGGCCGGAGGCACAGAACCCAAGCCGACGCCCGGAATTGTTCCCCGAACCGACACACCCCGGCGTGCGGCCCGGACCGTTGACTTGGCAGGATGAGCGCCCGTGGCTGAGCTGACCTACTTCACGGGGACCATGGACTGCGGAAAGTCCACGCTGGCGCTGCAGATGGATCACAACCACAAGGCGCGCGGACGGATCGGCCGGATCTTCACCAGCCACGACCGGGCGGGCGAGTCGGTTCTCTCGTCGCGGCTCGGGCTGTCGGCCGACGCGATCGAGGTGCGGCCCGAGTTCGACTTGTGGGACTACGTCGTCAGCGAACTGACGCACGGTGGACGGATCGACTACGCGGTGTGCGACGAGGCGCAGTTCTACAGCTCGCTGCAGGTCGAGCAGCTGGCAAGGTTGGTCGACGAGTTGCAGATCGATGTGTTCTGCTTCGGCATCCTGACCGACTTCCGGGCATCGCTGTTCCCCGGATCGGCGCGGTTGGTGGAGCTCGCCGACCGGCTCGAGGTGCTGCAGGTCGAGGCGTTGTGCTGGTGCGGTGAACGTGCCACCCACAACGCCCGTACGATCGGTGGGGAGATGGTGACGGAGGGCGAGCAGCTGGTGGTGGGCGACATCGTGTCCCACGACCACGAGGTCTCGTACGAGGTGCTCTGCCGCCGGCACCACCGGCGCCGGCTCACGCAGGCGCGCGCCCGTGCCACGCTGTCACCCGAAGTCCTGCCGTTCGGAGGAGCCGCATCATGAACGAGCGTAGCGAGTTCATCAGAAAGCACAGCGTCCGAAGTACCTCATCCGCGCCCGGAGCGAAGCGAGGACGTGGATGAGTCCGCTGATCACCGTCGACGAGTTGCGCGCGCTGGCCGAGCGGCCGGTGCTGATCGACTCCACGTGGAATCTCGCCGGTCCGCCCGGCAAAGAGGCGTACGACGCCGGCCACCTTCCCGGCGCGTACTTCGTCGACCTGGACACCGAGCTGGCCGGTCCACCCGGTCCCGGCCGCCACCCGTTGCCCGCAGCAACGACCGTGACGGCGACCTTCCGTCGTACCGGCATCACGGCAGACACCCCAGTCGTCGTGTACGACGCGTCGAACTCATCGGCGGCCGCGCGCGCGTGGTGGATCTTCCGGTACTTCGGTGTCCGCGACGTACGCGTGCTCGACGGGGGACTGGCTGCTTGGCAAGCGGCTGGGGGAGAGGTCACCACGGATGTCCCCGCTGACGGGGACAGCACGTTCACCGCCACGCCCGGCCACATCCCCATGCTCGACGCCGACGGCGCCGCCGCGGTCGCCGCGTCAGGTGTGCTGCTGGACGCGCGAGCCCCCGAACGCTTCGCGGGCGAGGTCGAGCCGATGGACCCGATCGCCGGCCACATCCCCGGCGCGGTCAACGCCCCCACCACTGCCAACGTCGACTCCAGCGGTCACTTCCTCCCGACCGCCGATCTCCAGGCCCGCTTCACCAATCTCGGCGTCGACCAGTCGACCGAGGTAGCCGTCTACTGCGGCTCCGGCGTCACCGCAGCCCACGAAGCCCTGGCCCTCGAAGTCGCCGGCATCCCCTCCACGGTCTACATCGGCTCCTGGTCCGAATGGATCACCGACCCAACCCGCCCGGTGGCGACGGGCACCGACTGACGATCACCAGCCGAGCGGACCGAGGCGGTCCTCGAAGGTGCCGGTCGGGCCGTCGGGGCCGACGGTCGCCATCCGGACGATGGAGTCGGTGCCTTCGGTGACGGTGAGCTGGCCCTTGTGGTTGTTCATGTCGGTCGCGGCGAACTTCTTGTTCACCGTCTCGCCGGGGGTGGCGAGGTTGAACTTGATGGCCGGCAGCGCCTGGGCGTAGCGGACGGTGAGCATGTTGAGCGCCGCCTTCGACGTGCTGTAGGCCAGTTCGTGCATCTTCGAGAACGGCTGCTCCGGGTCGGTGACGACGTGAAAGGCGCTGCCGCCGCTCGACACGTTCACCACGCGCGGGTTCTCCGCTGCCTGCAGCAGCGGGAGAAACGCGTGGGTGACCCGCACCGTCCCGTACACGTTGGTGTCGAACACCGGATGAAGCTCGGCGACCGTCGCCTCGGCCGGGTTGACGCCGTGACCGGGCGCGCCGGCGTTGTTGATCAGCACGTCCAACCGGTCGGTGTGCGTGCGGACGAGCTCCAGAGCACCCGCCACGGACGCATCCGAGGTCACGTCCAACTGCACCAGCACCACGTCCACGCCCTCGGCCGCCAGCTTCTCGACGGCCTCCTGCCCACGGCCGGCGTCTCGCGAGCCGAGGAACACCTTCCATCCCAGCACCCCGAGCCGCCGCGCAGCCTCGAACCCGAGCCCCTTGTTCGCCCCGGTGATCAGCACCGTCGTCTGTTCCGCATTCGTCATTGTCGTCTCCAGTAGTGGTCTCTGTTTCGGCCATGAGATGCCGGCGGTCGGCTGCCTGTGACAGGTTTCTGCGCGTGACCCGCGCCACCTTCGCGGGGCGCCGGCCCCTTGACGCCGACCCCTGCGGTCCGGGACAGTGAATGAGAAATCGATTTCCCATCCGCCCCGAACTACCCATGGGAGTCAGTCGATGCTGATCAAGCGATCCACGTTCTTGCGCGCGGCGTTCGGTGCCGGTGCCTTGGCGGCCATTCCTGGTACTTCGGCCTGGGCAAGCCCGCAGGCGGTGACCACGAACAAGGTGGCCGATCTGACCGGGCCAGGGTTGACGGACCGGTTCCGGATGGCGGCGACCGATCTCGGGATCCCGGCCCGGACTCCGGACGGGCGGTTGCTGTTCATGTTCGGGGACACGTTCGAGCAGCCGATGGTCGGTGGCGGGTGGTGGCGATCGCCGGTCGCGCTGTGGTCCACGACGACCAACCTGCCCGGGGGAGTGCAGTGGTCCGGCGCGGTCGGGGGAGCAGCGGCCCAGCAGTTGTGGGACTACCCGCACGACAACCCGACGTTCTCGACCGTGCTGCCGTCGGACGTGATCACGATCGGCGGGTCGATGTACCTGCACGCGATGGTGAACAAGGGCCTCGGGACCGTGGTGTGGACGGAGATCTGGCGCAGCGACGACTCTGGCGCGAGCTGGTACCACACCGGCGCGAAGTTCGACCCGAACATCGACGGCGGGCTGTTCCAGTGCCTGACCTGGGGTGAAGGCAACGACGGCTATGTGTACGTCTACTCGACCGGCTTCCAGCGGAACAAGCCGATCATCCTCAAGCGGGTCCGCAGCGACCAGATCGCGAACCCGGCGGCGTACGAGCCGTGGGGCTTCCGTGACGGCGTCTGGGCCTGGGGCAACCCGGCCACGCCCATCCTGACCGGCAGCTTCGGTGAACTCTGCCTCCGACCACTCGGCGGTAAGTGGGTACTGACGTGGTTCAACGCCGGCGACTACCGGATCGACGGCATCATCATGGACACCCCGACGTCGAACCTGTTCACGGCGTACCGCCAGACCCTGATCTACGGCGGCGCCTGGGGCCAGGAGGACGACAACCACGTCGCCCAGCTGTACGGCGGCTACATCATCCCCGGCTCCACCCTCAGCGACCTGCACCTCTCGGTCAGCCAATGGAAGACCGACGCCGGCTGGCCCTACCGAGTCATGCAGTTCCGCGTCCGCGGCTTCGGCTAGATGTACTCGGCCATGACCTTGGTGCAGGTGGTTCGCCAGGTCGAGGCGGCGATCACCCGCCCGAGAATCCTCGGTGGCGCCGGGGCGCGGACGTGCCCCACTCACCAACGTGCCCGTCGGCCCACCTCCACGCCCCAGGTGAGCGCGGCGACCTGAGCCTCCGAGTGGTTGATGAGTGCGGCACGTCCGCCCATGCCCCGTGCTGCGGACCGCCAGGCCATCACAATGGATGCAACCGCAGCCCCGTGTGTCGTGACCAGGCGGGAATCGGCCATCGGGCCGTACGGCTCGCCCGTTGCGATGGCCTGCCGGTCCGCGACCACCGCCCGCGACCAACGACCCCGGCTGATCGGCCAGCGTCCGGGTGCGTGCGAGACGCGACTTTGAGCACGGGTCGGTCACGCGGGACGGAATTTGGTGGTTGATCGGTGCCCAAGGTCGGCCGTGGACAGCGGGCGACTAGCTAGACCTCGAGCACCATCGTGTCCGAGGTGCCGTTGACCGCGATCTTCTGGAACCCGAGCGACCGATAGAGGCCCGCTGCCGGGTTGCCCGGGTCAACACTCAAAGCCAGCCGCCGGTACGACGTTTTGCCCGCCATGGCGATGAGTTCCGTGAGCAACGCGCGGGCGATGCCCTGGCGGCGGAAGGCCGGCGCGACACCGAGCGTGAGTTCGGGAACGTCGTCGGCGATGTAGCCGTACCCAGGGCGATCGGCGGTCAGTTGACGCGCCCAGCTCGCGCCGGCCAGGGCGCCGTCGACCTCGGCCACGACGCCGAAGTCGGTCGCGCGCGGCCAGCCGGCGACGTACCGCCAGGCACTGTCCTCGGCCCGGAGCTTGTCCAGCGTGAACCAGGGCGTCCCGTCCCAGTTGTATGCCTCCAGCAACATCTCGGTCAGGAACGTGAAGTCGTCGGCCGTCGCCGGTCGGAGGATCATGCCGCCATCCTCGCCGACCGGCGAACCGGCCGCGACGCTATTTCGGCCCGGCCACCCCGACGAGGTTGCCCTCCGGATCGGTGAACTGCCCGACCACGAGCTTCCCCGGTACGCCGTCCGGTCCGAACACCCGCCGGCCGCCCAGCTCCTCGGCCCGGTCGAGCGCCGCGCCGACATCGTCCACACCGACGTAGAACAGCGCCTTCGGCTGGAGACCAGGCCCGCCTCCGACGCCGCCGTTCAGCCCGGGCGCACCCGTCGTACTGCCGTCCACGAAACCGTAGCTGCCGGGCTCGGAAACCTGCTCGGACACGGTGTCGCCGACCTCGTACTCCCAGCCGAACAACTCGCCGTAGTACTCCCGGAGCCGGACCGGATCGGTCCCGATGATCTCGAAGTGCACAACCGCATCAGTCATGGGTCCTCCTCGTCGGATCTGTAGCACTGGGAACGTCGGAAACCCGCTGCTACGTTCGACATTATGGAGACCGATGCGGGGGGAATCCGGATCTACTACGAGACGCAGGGGACCGGAGAGCCGGTGCTCCTGATCCACGGTGGTGCGACCACAGGGGAGAGCTGGAAGGCGCAGACACCGGCGCTCGCTGAGCGTTATCAGGTGTTCATCCCCGATCGCCGCGGGCACGGACGGAGCCCGGACGTCGACGGTCCGGCCACCATGGACGGTTACGCCGAGGACATGATCGCGTTCATGGCGGCGCTCGGACTCGAGTCGGCGTACGTGATCGGCTGGAGCGACGGCGGCAAGGTCGCCGTACGGATGGCGTTGAGCCACTCGGACCTGGTCCGGAAACTGGTCATGATCGGCACCGAGCTCACCCGGGCGGGCGGAACGCCCGCCAACGAGCGCCTGATGACGACACCCGAGGGCCTGGACTCACTCGCGTCATTCGCCCGCGAGGAGTACGAGCGGTTGTCGCCCGACGGACCCCAACACTTCGACGTCGTGTTCGCCAAGTGGACCCAGATGTGGAGATCGATCCCGGACATCCAGCCCGCCGACGTCCAGCACCTGCCGATGCCGGTCCTGCTGATGCAAGGAGATGACGACTGCGTACGCATCGAGCACAACGTCGCCGTCGCGCGGGCGATCCCGGACGCGCAAGTCGCGGTCATCCCCGGCGCCTCCCACGCCGTACCGCTGGAGAAGCCTGCAGTGGTGAACGGCCTGCTGCTCGACTTCCTCGGCGACACACCGTCGCCCAAATACATGCCGATGGGCGATCTGGGCGGCTGATCCAAACCGTTGCCGGAATCGGTAGCTCGTAGGCATTGAATTAGTAACACGCTTGGTTTAACTTACTCGGGACCTGGCCGGTGTGTGGCTCAGAGCACATCGGCGGCATGCGGAAACCCGAGGAGTTCCGATGACGAGAGTGAGCAGGTGGAGCGCCGGCCTCGGCGTGGCGGGGCTGGTGCTCGCGGTGGCGGGCTGCGCCGACGGTACGACGCCGTCGTCCGGCCCGGCGGCCGGTGCGATCGACGAGAACGCGCCGGTCACCATCACGATCGGGGACCGTCCGACCCCCGACAAGCCGAACGACATCAAGGCGTTCGAGAAGAAGATCAAGGACTTCACCACCGCCCACCCGAACATCACGGTCAAGTCGACCGAGACGAAGTGGGACGCGCAGACCTTCCAGGCGCAGGTCGCGGGCGGTTCGCTGCCGACGGTGATGAACATCAGCTTCACCGAACCGGCCAACATGATCCCGAACAAGCAGCTCCCGGACATCACCGACGAGCTGAAGCTGGTCGACCTGACCAAGGACCTGAACCCGAACGTGCTGAAGATCGTCCAGGACGACAAGGGCCGGATCTACGGTGTCCCGATCGACGTCTTCTCGGTCGGTCTGGCCTACAACCGGGCGCTGTTCACGCAGGCCGGCCTGGACCCGGACAAGCCGCCGACGTCGTGGGACGAGGTCCGGCAGTACGCCAAGCAGATCACCGAGAAGACCGGTAAGGCCGGCTACGCCCAGCTGACCAAGGACAACACCGGCGGCTGGATGCTGACCACGATGACCTACAGCATGGGCGGCTCGGTCGAGAGCCAGGACGGCAAGAAGTCCACCTTCAACGACGCGCCGACCAAGAAGGCGCTGCAGTTGCTGAAGGACATGCGCTGGAGCGACAACTCGATGGGCAGCAACTTCCTCTACAACCAGGAGGAGATCCGGCAGGACTTCGCGGCCGGCAAGATCGGCATGGTCCTGCAGGCGCCGGACGCCTACGACATGGCGGTGAAGAACTTCGGCATGAAGCCGGCCGACTACGGTCATGCCGCGCTTCCGCAGGACGGCGGCCCGCACGGCACGCTGACCGGCGGCTCGCTGAAGATGATCAACCCGAAGGCGTCCAAGAACGAGATCGTCGCGGCGCTGAAGTGGATCAAGTTCGACCAGTTCGACAAGTACACGACCGAGTCGGTCGCGGTCGCGGACGCCAAGACCACGATCGCGGACAAGGGTTTCGTCGGCCGCCCGGGCATCTCGCCGCTGAGCCAGGAGACCTACGACCAGTTCAACAAGTGGCGTGAGCCGTACGTGAACGTCCCGGTGCAGCAGTTCCAGGGCTACATCGACTCGACCAAGTCGCTGAAGCTGCTGCCGGAGCCGTCGAACAAGGGCCAGGAGGTCTACGCCCTGCTCGACCCGGTGGTCCAGCAGGTGCTGACGAAGAAGGACGCGGACATCGACAAACTGCTGACTGACGCCGCCTCGAAGATCGACGCGCGCCTGGCCCGGTAGTCACATGTCCTTGTTGCGTACGCCGAAGTCCGGCCGGAGCGTTGCCACCTGGTACCGCTCCGGCGGACTGAGCAGCGTCATCTTCGCCGTGCCCCTGGTGCTGACGTTCCTGTACTTCTCCTGGGGCCCGATCGTCCGCGGCCTGGTGCTGAGCTTCCAGAAGAACAACCTGGTCACCCCGCCGGAGTGGGTCGGGATGGCCAACTTCAGCTATGTGCTGACCGACCCGCAGCTCCCGCAGGCGGCACTGAACACGCTGTACTTCTGCCTGCTGGCGCTGATCTTCGGCTTCCCGGTCCCGTTGTTCCTGGCCGTCTTCATCAGCGAACTGCGCAAGACCGGCTGGCTCTACAACGTGATCTCCTACCTGCCGGCGGTGGTTCCGCCGGTGGCGGCGATCCTGTTGTGGAAGTTCTTCTACGACCCCAGCGGCGCGGGCGTCTTCAACTCCATCCTCGGCTGGTTCGGTCTCGGGCCGTTCGCCTGGCTGAACTCGCAGAGCCTGGCGATGCCGGCGATCGTGCTGGAGGCCACCTGGGCCGGAGCCGGTGCCACGTCGATCATCTATCTGGCCGCACTGACCGGCGTACGGACCGAACTGTACGAGGCGGCCGAGCTGGACGGGGCCGGGATCTGGAAGCGGGTTTGGCACGTCACGCTGCCGCAGATCCGCGGAATCATCCTGATCATGATGCTGCTGCAGCTGATCGGGACGTTCCAGGTCTTCACCGAACCGTTCCTGTTCACCGGCGGCGGCCCGAACAACGCGACCACCACGATCCTGCTGCTGATCTACCGGTACGCGTTCATCAACGGCGACTTCGGTGCCGCGACCGCGCTCAGCGTGCTGCTGGCCGGGGTGCTGTGCGTGCTGTCGGTCGTCTACCACCTCCTGACCCGTCGCTGGAGTACCACATGAGCCACGAACGCGGCATCATCTCGACCGCGGACCGGAAGCGGTCAGTGGTCCAGTACGGCCTGCCTGCGATCCAGGTGCTGCTGTTCATCGGCGTCGTGATCGCCGGCGTCGGCCCGCTGCTGTGGCTGCTCAAGTCCGGCCTGTCCACCAGCCAGGACATCCTGCGCGGCCCGATGCAGCTGTGGCCGTCCGGGATCCAGTGGCAGAACATCCCGGACGCCTGGAACCGGGTCCAGATCGGCTCGTACCTGGGCAACACCGCGATCATCGCGATCGGCTCGATGATCTCCACCCTCTTCGTCTGTACGACGGGTGCCTTCGTGCTCAGCGTGCTCCGGCCGAAGTGGGGACCGATCATCACCGGTGCGGTGCTGGCCACGCTGTTCCTGCCCGGCGTCATCTCGCTGGTCCCGCTGTACATGACGATCCTCAAGATGCCCCTGCTCGGGGTGAACCTGCAGAACACCTTCTGGGCGGTCTGGCTGCCGCAGGCGGCCGGTGCCTTCAACATCCTGGTGATGAAGCGGTACTTCGACGCGATCCCGCGCGAGCTGATCGAGGCTGCCCGGATCGACGGCGCGAGCAACCTGCGACTCTTCACCTCGCTGGTGCTGCCGTTGTCGAAACCGATTGTCGGGGTGGTCGCCCTGCTGACCGTGATCGGCTCCTGGAAGGATTACCTGTGGCCGCTGCTCGTGCTGCCGGATCCGCGCCTGCAACCGATCTCGGTGGCGCTGCCCCGGGTGGCCGAGACCACGGAGATCTCACTGCAGATGAGCGCGCTCTTCCTGGCGGTACTGATCCCGGTGGTGCTGTTCTTGGTGTTCCAGAAGCAGTTCCTGAGAGGTGTGGGGATGTCGGGAGGGATCAAGGAGTGAATGCACTCAACGGCCGGCGGGTCACGGTCACGGGGGCCACCGGCCGCATCGGGTTGGTCACGGTCGAGCACCTGACGGCGCTCGGCGCGGTGGTGACCACCCTGTCGAACGGCGAACATCCGGACCTGAAGGCCGACCGGATCCTCGTCGGTGACACCCGCTCCGAGACCGACGTGGCCCAGGCGCTGGAGGACGCAGACCTGGTCGTGCACCTCGCGGCGCTGGCTCACCCGTCGGCCGGTACGCCGTACGACGTGTACAGCGTCAATGTGGTGTCGACGTTCAACGTGCTTGCCCAGGCCGGTGCCCGGGGCATCAAGCGGGCGGTGATCGCGAGCAGCATCAACGCGACCGGGCTGCCGTTCAACCCGCACGACATCAAGCCGGCGTATTTCCCGTGGGACGAGAAGATGGCGACCGACGTCGCCGACCCCTACTCGCTGTCGAAGCAGAACGACGAGAACACCGCGCGGATGGCGTGGCGGCGGTGGGGGATCGACGTGGTCGCGTTCCGGTTCCCGCATGTGAACTCGGGCGAGCTACTGCAGCGGCAGGCCGACCGTGCCCGGGAGGACCCGGCCGGCGGCTTCCGGGAGGCCTGGAGCTATCTGGACACCCGCGACGCGGCGTACTCGATCGAGCTGGGGCTGACGGCTCCACTGTCCGGCGCGCACACCTTCTTCGTCGCCGCCGGCACCACCAATGCGCCGTACGAGACTGAAGCCTTGCTGGACGCCTTCGCGCCGGACGTGCCGCGACTGCGGCGGTTCATCGGGCGCGAGGTGCCGATCGATCTGACTGCTGTCAGGACCGTGCTCGGCTTCCAGGCCCAGCACGAACTCGACCTACCGACCCTTCCCTTGGAGCTCTGAATGCCCTCGACCTTCGACCAGCCCTGGCCCGTACGCGACGACGTCCGGATCAGCGCGGTCCAGGCGATCGTCACCGCACCACAAGGCATCCCGCTGGTGGTGGTCAAGATCGACACCACCGAGCCCGGCCTGTACGGCCTCGGCTGCGCGACGTTCACCCAGCGGTGGAAGGCGGTGCAGACCTTCATCGATGAGCACCTGGCCCGGCTGCTGGTCGGCCGCTACCCGGGTGACATCGGCGACCTGACCCGGCTGGCCGGGTTCAGCGGCTACTGGCGCGGCGGACCGGTGACGAACAACGCGATCTCGGGTATCGACCAGGCCCTGTGGGACATCGCCGGGAAGCGCGCCGGGATGCCGGTCTACGAGCTGCTCGGCGGCAAGGTGCGGGCTGCGGCCGACACCTACATCCACGCCAGCGGCCATACCATCGAGGAGACGCTCGAGCACGCGCACAAGCTCGTCGCTCAGGGCTGGCGGCACATCCGGCTGCAGATGTCGACGCCGGGAGGCGGCGGGTACGGGGCTCCGCGGGTGCCGACGCTCTACCCGGACGCGCCGTACCACAACGGCTGGTCGGCGCGGGACTACCTGCGCGCGACCCCGGAGCTGTTCGCCGAGGCGAGGCAGGCGCTGCCGGACAACATCGAGCTCCTGCACGACGTCCACTCCCGGCTGACGCCGAAGGAGGCGGTGCTGCTGGCCAGGTCGCTCGAGCCGTACGGACTGTTCTTCCTCGAGGACGTGCTGCCGCCCGAGCACTGGGACCGGCTGCCCGAGGTTCGCGCCGCCTCTCCCGTCCCGCTGGCGGTCGGTGAGCTGACGACGTCGATGGGTGACGCGGTCCGGCTGGTCCGCGACCTCGGCGTCGACTTCATCCGCTCGCACGTCTCCGACATCGGTGGTCTGACCCCGGCCCGGAAGCTGGCCGACCTGGCCGAGCTGTGTGGTGTCCGTACGGCGTGGCACGGCCCGGGCGACACCTCGCCGATCGGCGCCGCCGCGAACGTCGCGCTCGACGTCAGCTCTGTTGCCTTCGGCATCCAAGAGGGTCACCTGTACAACGAGGCGACCCATGAGGTGTTCCCCGGCACGCTACGGATCGAGGACGGCTGGCTGCGGCCGAACGAGGCGCCCGGCTGGGGGATCGACGTCGATCTGGAGGCCGCCGCACGTTATTCCGCGCAACTGTCCGGACACGACGAGTGGGCGGCCGGCGTACGGCGCCCCGACGGTGCGCTGGAAGCACCGTGACAGCTGCTCACGCGCAGTACGATCGCGGCTAATCGGGACAGGCGGGGAGGTGGGCGATGAGCACGGACGACCAATCAGGCGAGAAGGCAGGGCTGACGGAGCTTCGGCGCGCGGGCGCGAACCAGTACGACCTGGGCTCCTTCAACGAGGCCGTGATCATCGAGACGATCCGGCTGGCCGGCACCATCAGCCGGACCGAGATCTCCCGCCGGACCGGCCTGACCCAGCAGTCGGTGTCGCGGATCCTGCGCATCCTGCTGCAGCAGGGTCTGCTGGTGGAGGAGGCGCAGGAGCGCGCCGAACGGCTCGGCAAGCCGCGGACGCCGGTCCGGATGCGCTCCAATGCGGCGCACGCGGTCGGCATCCACATCGATCCCGAGCTGCTCACGGTCGCGGTGGTCGACCTCGACGGCACGATCGTGCGTCGGGAGACCGTCGACCTCGCCGATGATCTCGACGCCGGCCGTCTGGTCGACCTGACCGCGGCGACCGTGACCGCGGCGCTGAGTATCAGCCAGGTCGACCTCGACTCGATGCTCGGCGTGGGTGTCGCCGTACCCGGGCCGATCGACGCCGACGGCTCACTCCTCGCGCTGCCGCTGCAGCCGGCCTGGCGCGGGCTGAAGATCCGCCAGTTGCTACAGCAGAAGCTCAACCACCCCGTCCTGGTCGAGAAGGACGGTACG
The DNA here is from genome assembly GCF_004331465.1 of Kribbella pittospori. Taxonomy (GTDB): domain Bacteria; phylum Actinomycetota; class Actinomycetes; order Propionibacteriales; family Kribbellaceae; genus Kribbella; species Kribbella pittospori. The sequence goes on along the minus strand of NZ_SJKB01000005.1, from coordinate 388,388 downwards.
GCGGCCGCCATCGGCGAACGCTGGATCGGCCGCTCGGCCCGGGCCCGCGACTTCGCCTATCTCTATCTCGGCACCGGCGTCGGCAGCGGCCTGATCCTGAACGGCTCGATCTATCGCGGTGGTACGGCGAACGCCGGGGAGTTCGGCCAGATCGCGGCACTGCGGATGGGGGAGTGGGACGTGGAGAACGGGCCGCGGATGGTGCCCGAGTGCAACCCGACCGCGTCGTTGCCGGTGATCGCGGCGGAGTACGGGTACGTCGAGACCGACCCGAGCGCGACCGACGAGGCCAAGCGGTACAAGGCGGTGTGCAAGGCGGCGGCCGACGGTGACGAGGCGGCCCGGAAGGCGGTCACCCAGGTCGCGCGGGTGGTCGGTCAGGGCGCCGTCGGGCTCGTCGACCTGCTCGACATCGACCTGGTCGTGCTCGGCGGGCCGGCGTTCGGCAAGGAGATCTCGGAGATCTTCCTGGCCGAGATCGGCCGCGCGGTGAACGCGCATCCGGTCGCCCGCGAGACCCGGCCGGTCGCGGTGGAGGAGTCGATGCTGCAGACCGACGCGGCCGCCGTCGGGGCCGCCTCGACGATCTTCCACGACGCGTTCACCCCTAGGGTCAGCGGATCCAGTCAGGCACGTAGGCTGCCGAAGTGATTTCACCCCGCCAACTCACCCCGGAAGTCCAGCTCCGGATCGCCTCACTCGACGACGCTCCCGCCCTCGCTGACGCCTACACCCGCAGCTGGGACCACCTCAGCCCCTGGGAGCCCGCGCGGCCCGAGAAGTGGTTCACCGTCGCCGGTCAGGAGGAGCGGCTCACCGCGCAGCTCGAGCGGTACAAGAACAGTCAGGTGGTGCCGTGGCTGCTGGCCGACGGCGACCGGATCATCGGTGCGGCGACCCTGAGCGACCTGGTTCCCGGGCCGTTCCGCAGCGCGAGCCTCGGCTACTGGCTGGCGGCCGAAGCGGTCGGTCGCGGTCTGGCGACGCGCGCGGTGGAGACGGTGGCCGAGATCGCGGACACCGAGCTGAAGCTGCACCGGATCGAAGCCAGCACGCTGACGAACAACGCTGCCTCGCAGCGCGTCCTCCAGCGCACCGGCTTCACCCAGATCGGCCACGCGCCGACGTACCTGCACATCGCCGGCACCTGGCAGGACTGCAACCTCTACCAGCGAATCCTGAACGAGCGGGCTCCCGGCGCCTGACGACTGGCGGGTTATGTCACCGCTGACGCGTTGTCTTCACGCCAACGGTGACATAGGGCGCTATCGGCGGCTGTTCAGTTCGGTGGGAGGCGGATTCCTCGGGAGACCTCCACGTCGTCGTAGCGGCCTTCGAGGACGTCCATGAATTTGACCGGGCGCTGGAGGGTGCTGGCGATGTAGACGGCGCGGACCGCGGCGAGTGCCTCGATCCCGTCCTGGACCGTGAGCCCGGGCTGTCCGCCGTTCGTGATCGCCGTCAGGATGTCGTCGTACTGCGCCTCATGGCCGCCGGGCGGACCGGCGTCGACGGGCGCCTCATCCTTGACGCCGTCGACGTTGAGGCGCCGCAGCAGGTCGTCCTCCAGCTCAGCACCACCCTCGGTGCCGTGCACCGACACCCGGGTCCGACCACCGGGGAAGGCCGCGGTGGTCGCATGCAGCGTGCCGATGGCACCGGACTCGAAGGTCAGCGTCGCGACCAGGGTGTCCTCGACCTCGATCGCGTGGTGCGTGGACCGCACCGCCTGCGCCTGGATCTGCACCGGCCGACCCATGAACCACAGCATGAGGTCGACCGTGTGCACGCCCTGATTCATCAGTGCGCCGCCGCCGTCCAGCGCCCACGTCCCACGCCAATCCGCTGAGGCGTAGTACTCGTCGCTGCGCCACCAGGCAACCGTCGCGACGCAGGACGTGAGCTGGCCGAACCGGCCGGAGTCGATCGCCTCCTTCACCACGACGCTGCCCGCGTCGAAGCGGTGCTGGCTGATCACCGACGTGACCACACCCTGGCTCGCCGCCCGCGCGGCCGCCGCCCCGAACCGGCGGGCCCGGCTCGGGTCGACGTCGAGCGGCTTCTCGATCACGACGTGCTTCTTGTCGTTCAGCGCCTGCTCGGCCAGCTCGGTGTGCGTGCCGCTCGGCGTGCAGATCGCGACCAGCGAGACCTCCGACCCGCTGATGGCCGCGGGCAGGTCGTCGTACACCTGGGGCACCGGCTGCCCCGCCTCCTTCAGCCGGGCCGCCAGTGCCTCCCGGGCGCTCGCGTCGACATCGACGAGGGCGGTCACGGTCGCGTCGGGCCGTGCCGCGATGGTGTCCGCGTGGGTGCGGCCGATGATGCCGCAACCCACGATCGCGACCTGATGTTGTGCGTCAGCCATCTCGCTCCTACTTGGCCTGGAAATTCGCGGTCAGTACCTGGTCCGTGGCGACGGTGAAGGTGTACGACGCGTCGGTCGAGACCACCACGCCGTCGACGGTCCAGTTCTGGAAAACGCTATCCGATGTTGCCGCCGCCGTCACTGTGACCTGCGCGCCGACCTCGTAGGTGCCCGGTTCGGACTCGTTCCCGGCGATCGTCGCCGTGCCCGGACCGCTGGCCTGGACCTTGATACTGCGCTGGACGACATTGATCACCATCACGTTGCGCAGCGTGGCCGGCCCGGACAGGGTGGCGCCGTTGTAGCGGGCCAGGTTGGTGGCCTCGACGTCTCCGCTGACCACCTTGACCGTATGACCGTCGGTGCCGAGGTTGTCGGTGCCCAGATTGAAGGCGTCCACCTGACCGCTGTTCACCACGAGCCCGTCGTGGAAGCCGTACGCGAACACGTTCAGCAGCGTCAGGCCGCGGGCGCCGTCGACGGTGACGATCTTGGCGGTCTTGCGCATGTACTTGTCGATGACGAGTTCGAAGATACTGCCCTCGTTCATCCAGTACGGCTGCTGGTAGCCGACCCGGGTGACCGCGTTCCCGTTCGAGAGCACGCCCTCGATCCGGCCGTTGGTGCCCGGGCCGATGGTGATAGCGTGGTCGAAGAACGCCCCGGCGACCTTGCGGACGACGACGTCGTCGCCACTGAGGTCGATCCCGTTCCAGGCGTTCGGGAAGCCGGCGTTGATCACGTAGTTCCCACCGGCGTGACCGCGGACGGCGTACGGGTAGGGCACGACGCCCTCGGCCTTGCCGGGGTTGTTGTCGGGGTAGAAGACCCGCAACCCACGCACGCCCGCGCGGTTCTGCAGCGTGATCAGCGCAGTCTCGGTGTTCTTCTCGAAGGCCTGGAGGACCGTCCCGCCGCTGGCGCCGCCTTGATCCCGGTTCGGTACGGCGGACGCACCGCGCAACTCGACCTTCGCCGGGACGCTGAGATGCGTGCTGATCCGGTACCACCCGGCGGGCAGGTAGACGATGCCGCCGCCGTTCCGCCCAGCCTTGTCGAGCACCTTCTGTACGGCGTTCGTTGCGTCGGCGGCCGGCAAATACCCGACACCGTGCGGCGCGTCGACGACGTACAGAGACTGCTTCGGCTTGGGCAGCGGCTCCTGCGAGTACGTCGGCGCCGTGCCGGACATCCGGTGCACGATGCCGTCGACCGCGCCAGTGAGCGTGGTCCCGGTGACTTTCACGTAGCCGCGCGAGTTGTTCTGGATCGCGTGGTCACTGCCTTCGATCCGGCCCGCCGCGAGCGTCATACCCCAGCGGTCGTCCATCACGTCCACGAGCACGCCGATGTCAGTACGGCGTACGTCCGGCTGAAGGAAGCTGCCCGTGAACTGGGCTCGCTGTCCGGCGACGACATGGATGCCGACGTGGTAGTCGGTGAGCGAGATCCGGTGGAACTGGTCCCACTCGAGGTCGCCGAGGACGAGACCGGTGCCGTTGGCCCGTGTCCACGCGTCCAGCGCGGTCCGCGCCGGCGGGTGGTAGACGGCCGGTGCGTCCGCCCAGAAGGAGTTGCTGAACGCAACGTTCTCCCAGGTGCCGACGTCGGCGCCGTTGTACGCGCGGGCTCCCTCGAAGAGGGCGGTGCCACGGATGTTGCGGATCGTGCTCGACTCGTGCACCTGGCCGGAGCTCGGTGCGTTGCCGTGGTCGTTGGGCATCGTGCTGATGCCGATCCCGCGGTACGAGTTGAGCATGGTGACGTCGGCGACGGTCGCCATCATGTAGTTCTCGTTGCCGATCCAGGCGCCGCCGGGGATCTCGAAGGTGTAGTTGTACGGGACCGGGTCGGTGGCGTTCTGGTTCGGGTAGTAGGTGGTCACGCCGAGCACGCCGGCGCTGCCGCCGATCCGGAACAGGCTCGGCCCGTCGTTGCCGGAGGCAAGATCCGCGACGACCACAGTCCCGGTCCCGAGCTTCTCGCCGTGGTCACCACGGAGGGTGCAGAACGCGTGCACCTCGATGGTGTCGGTGACCTTGTACTTGCCGGCCGGCAGCCAGACGGTCCCGCCGCCCGCATCCTGACACGCGTAGATGGCCTGCTGGATCGCCTTGGTCGAATCGTGCCGGCCGGTGCGGTCGGCGCCGAACTGGGTGGCGTCGAAGTCGGCGATCACGCCGTCCTCGGTCGGGTTGGTCGTCTGCACCAACCGCGGGTTTGGAGTGACGACCGGGCTCAGCCGGAGCTGGAGTTCCTTGACGATGAACGAGTCGGCACCCGTCATCGCGACCCGGACGTACCGCGCGGTGGTGGTCGCGAAGCGGGTCCGGCTGATCTGGTTGCCGCCGGGGGATCCGATGCGTCCGACGTCGGTGAACTTCCGGCCGTCCATCGAGACCTGGACGGTGTAGTCGGGGGAGTACGCCTCGGCCCATTCGACCCGTACGTCGTTCACCGGTCGCGGCTTGCCGAGGTCGAGCTGGAGCCAGGAGTCGCCCTGACCGCTCGTCCAGGCGGTGTCGTGGTTGCCGTCATTGACGTTGGTGGCGCCGCTACCACTGCTCGCTGTCGCCTGGCCGTCGGATGCGAAATTGGTGTCGACCACCGAAGCGGTGAAGGCGTCGAGCTTCGACTGCAGCGTCTGCAGCGCTTCTTTCACCTGGACGTCGGTGACGCCGGGGGTGGCCGCGACGGCGCGGGCTGCGTCGATCGCCGTACGGAAGATCGCACGACTGCCGTCCGGGTACTGACCGTCCCTGGTTCCCTCGCGGGCAGCCTTCTCGACCCGGGCCGCCTCGTCGATCAGGTCGAGCAGGCCCTCGGTGACGTCGAGGGTGGTCGCGACCTTGGCGACGCGGACGGCTGCGACCTTCAGATCGACCGAGCCGTCGCCGTTGTGGATGCGGAAGTCGCCGCCGTTCGAGCGGTTCGTCATCACCGCGTCGGGGAGCGCGAAGGTGTGCGTCTTCCAGGTCTTGGTGTCGCCGTACTGAACCACCTCGGAGTTCTTGAACTTCTCCGGGATCGTCTCGCCGGGGGAGTCGTAGTGCAGGCCGAACTGCCCGTTGCCGGCGTCGAAGTAGTCGACGCTGATCAGCACCAGGCTGTGGTTGTCGTACAGGTAGGTGTCGGCGACGTTCATGTAGAAGAAGTTCGTGCCTGGGGACGGCGCGGAGTGGTCGGTCTGCCAGTAGGCGCGGCCGTCCTGCACCCCGGTGATCAGGTTCTCCGGCCGGTCGCCGGCGCGCGGGCTGATGCCGGACTGGATCGGCGATGCTCCGAGCTGGACCGAGGCTCCCGCCGTACTGATCCGGAGGCTCGAGATGGTGATGTCGGCGCTGCCGAACAGGCGGACGTCGGCGTCGCCGAGGCGGTCGGTGAAGCCGATGTCGGTGAGCTCGAACGTGCCGGTCCGCCACTGACCCGTGTTGGTCAGTTGGACGTCGGTCGCCTCGGCCTGCGGGTTCGTGGCGGCGTCGTACTGGAGCTCGAGGGTGCCTGAGCCGCTGTCGAGGTAGGTCACCGTCACCAGGACGTCGTCTGTGCCAATCTCGTCGACGTAGTCACGGTCGACGTCGAATTCGAGGTAGCCGGTGCCGGCGGCCTGGTTGGTCTGCCAGTACGTGCGGCCCTGCTCGGTGCCGGTACGCAACCCGGCGGGGTCATCGCCGGCGGCGGGCTTCACGCCGAGCGTGGTCGGGGTCGGTCCGAGGTCGGCGCCTACGCCGCTCGGATACATGGTGGCGGCCTGAGCCGCCGGTACGGCGATGACGCTGGCGAGCAGCACGGCGGGAAGGACCCACGCGAGCAGGCGTCTGGACATGCTGAAACCTCCAGGTGGCGGGCCGGAAGTACACGCGAGAGCAGCTGCGCGGATAAGTTAAACCAAGCGTGTTACTAATTCAAGAGCCCAGCATCGGGCTGCGGAAAGGGGGTTCCGGTAGCGTGGCACGGGTGGGGACGGATCAGCGTGGAGGCGCGGCGCGCAGCCGCCGGCAGACAGAGCTCCGCGAGTACCTGCGCAGCCGCCGGGAGCGGCTCACCCCGTCGCAGGTCGGGCTGCCCGCGGCCGGGAATCGTCGTACGCCGGGCCTGCGCCGCGAGGAGGTCGCTGTCCTCGCCGGGGTCGGAGTGTCCTGGTACACCTGGCTGGAGCAGGGCCGTGACATCAAGGTCTCCGAAGAAGTCCTCGATTCGGTCGCTCGCGTGCTCCTGCTCGACGATGTCGAACGCGCCCATCTCTACCGCCTGGCCGGCTTGAACCCACCCCAGCGTGAGGCGGCACCGACAGTGCCCGCCTCACCCGAGATGCAGCGGCTGCTCGACGCCTGGTCACCACGCCCCGCCTACATCCGCGACCGGCACTGGAACTTCACCGCCGTCAACGACGTCGCCCGCCGAGTCTTCGGGTACGGCGACACCGACCACAACTGCCTGGTCTCGTACTTCACCAACGCACGCTTCCGCGGACTGCACGAGCATTGGGACGAGGCCGCGCCGGACGTCGCCGCCGGCTTCCGGGCCGATGCGGCTCGCTATCCCGACGACCCGGAGTTCGACCGGATCGCGGCCGACCTCGCGGCGGTCAGCCCGGAGTTCGCCGAACTGTGGGCGCGGCACGACGCGGCCGAGCACCTCAACGCGGTGAAGGCTGTGGCGCATCCCGAGGCGGGGCTGCTGGTGTTCGACGCGACGATGTTCCCGGTGCTCGAACACCCGGGCCATCACCTGATCCTGCACAACCCGCGTCCAGGCACCGACACCGAGGAGCGGCTCGAACGGCTGATGGCGTCGCAGCCTGGTGGTGACACACCCACCATGAACTGACACTGCCTGTTCGACCGCCCTGCTCGCAGGATCGATGCCATGAGCGAGAACACGCAGATGACCGCAATCACCATTCCCTCCTTCGGCCCAGCCGACGTACTGCGCCTGGACACCGTCCCGATCCCGGTCCCGGCGGCCGGACAGGTGGCGATCGACGTCGCCTACGCGGGTGCCAACTTCGCGGAGGTCCTCTACCGGCAGGGCGTGGTGGACGTCCCGCTGCCGTTCGTGCCCGGCATCGAGGTGTCCGGCCGGATCCGTGCCCTCGGTCCCGGTGTCGAAGGCCTGTCGGTCGGGCAGCCGGTGGCGGCGCTGACGATTGTCGACAGCGGCGGGTACGCCGAGGTCGTCACGACCGCCGCCGAGCTCGTCGTACCCCTGGATGACTATGGACTCGGCCTGGAGTTGGCGGCCGCGCTGCCGTCGAACAGTACGACGGCGTTCCTGGTTCTGGATCGGGTGGCGCGGATCGAACCAGGCGAGAGCGTGCTGGTGCACGCCGCGGCTGGTGGTGTGGGTAGCCAGCTCGGCCAGGCGGCGCGTCTGCTCGGGGCCGGCCGGACCGTTGGGACCGTCGGTCGGCCGGACAAGATCGCGGCCGCCAAGGCGTTCGGCTACGACGAGGTGATCCTGCGCGATGACGTGGCCGACGCGGGTGCGTTCGACGTGGTCGTCGACATGGTCGGTGGTGCGAGTCGGCGTACGAGCCTGGATCGGCTGGCACCGATGGGACGCCTGGTCGTGATGGGCAATGCGTCCGGCGCCGACGACGTCGGGATCTCGGCCAACGAGCTGTGGTTCACCAACAAGACGGTCTCCGGATTCAACCTCGCTGCGTTCGCCGCCGCGAACCCGGCCGCGGCAGGTGCGGGGTTGCGGCGGGCAGTCGAAGCGGCCGCCCGCGGTCAGCTCGAGGTCCGGACCGAGACGCTCTCGCTCCATGACGCCGCCGATGCACACCGGCGGATCGAGTCCGGCACGACCACCGGCAAACTCCTGCTCCGCGTCAACGCTTGACAGCCCCCAGGAAGAAGGCCGGTACGGCGGCGACAGCGGTGTACGCGATGGCCCACCAGAAGCTGGTCGCGTAGGCGCTCGCCGTCGGGTGCCCGATGAGGTTGCTCTGCAGAACCACGGCCAAAGTCGCGGCGCCGAAGGCACCACACTCTCGCCGCGGGCCTGTTGGTAGAACAGCGGCAGCAGGAGCATTGCGCCGTACAGGGTGAAGCCGGTCAGGAACAGCAGGGTGCTCACCGCGCCCACCAACCTGCTGCGCCACGAGATGCTCTTCACCAGCGAGCCGGTCGCCGCGTCGACACTGACATCGCTGGTCGACGACGTCTTCCTGCCCCTCGTGCGACCTACCTGAACGCCCCGACGTTGCGCCCGGCCCACTCCGCGAACGTCCGTGCGGGCCGGCCGAGCACCTTCTCGACGTCGGGGCTCACCTGCTGCTCCTCTGTCGACGGTGAACCCAGGACGTCCAGCGTCGCGTCGGCAACCGGTGCCGGCATGTGGCGCGTCATCCGGTCGCGGGCTTGCGTGCGGGTCAGCTCCACGAACCGCACTGGCTCGTTGATCGCCAGCGCGATCTCGTGAGCCTGCTGACGGGGTGAGATCGGCGCCGGCCCGGTGAGCGTGTAGGTGTTGCTCGCATGGGCCGGGTCCGTGAGCACCACCGCCGCCGCCTCGGCGATGTCGGTCGGGTCGATCGCGGGCAGCGCGACGTCGGCGAACGGCGCCTCCACCGCTCGCTGAGCCCGGACGGCCGCCGCCCACTGGAGTGCGTTGGAGTTGAAGTTGCCGGGCCGCAGAATCGTCCAGGCGAGGCCTGACCGGGTCACCGCATCCTCGTGGTCGGACGGGTGCCGCTTGGTGCCGACGCCTTGCGAGGACAGCAGCACTGTCCGCTCGACACCGGCTGCCCGGATCGTCTTGATGACGTCGTTCAGGTTCCCGCCGGCCAGGAACTCAGGTCCGGTCAGCAGGAAGACGGCCTCGGCTCCCTCGACCGCAGGCTCGAGGGTCTCCGGCCGAGACAGATCCGCCTCTACGTGTCGTACTCCGGCCGGCACCTCAGCGCGCCGCCGGGACACTGCCGTCACCACTTCGCCCGCGGCGGCCAGCGCCTGGACCAGCGGGCGGCCGACGTTGCCGGTGGCTCCGGTGATCACGATCATGTTCGCTCCTCGTTCGGTTGATGACGAGGACGCTACTTGCCGTGGCATAGTAGGTACCTAGAGGAAAGTACTGGCTGGAAGGCGGATATGTGAGCGAGCGCACAGCGGTCGAACCGGTGCAGGCGTGCCCGATCGCGCCGGTGGTGGATCTGGTTTTCAGCCGGTGGACGACCCCGATCCTGTGGACGCTGAACGAGTACGGACGGCAGCGATTCGTCGAACTCGAGCGCCGGATCGGGGTGATCACGCCGAAGGTCCTCACCCAGCGACTCCGTCAACTCGAACGCGACGGCCTGGTGCAGCGCACGTACTTCCCGGAGGTGCCGCCACGGGTCGAGTACGAGATCACCGACCTCGGCCGCAGCCTCGCCCCACTCTTCCACTCGCTGGCCGAATGGTCCCCGAACCTCGCGAAGGTCGAAGAGTCTCGCGCCCACTACGACACCCACGAACCACCCCACCGCCGCCCATAACCCGCACCGCCCGCCGCGGGCGGTCGTACTGCGGTCAGCTGAGCTGCTGGGACAGCCCGATGAGGATCCCCGCGGGGCCGCGGACATAGCAGAGTCGGACGATGTCTTCGTACTGGGCGATCTCACGGAGGACTTCGGCGCCGTGCGGGCGCAGGCGGGCGACGACATCCTCGATGTTGTCGACGCTGAACATGACGCGATGCATCCCCACCGTGTTGTGCGGCGGGTTCTGCGGTGTGGCAGCGATGACCACAGGGCTGAGGTACAGCGAGAGCTCGAGCCGGCTGTGACCGTCCGGGGTCCGCATCATCGCGATGTCGCAGCGGACACCGTCGAGCCCGACACATTGGTCCGCCCAGCTGCCCTCAACCTGCGCTTTGCCCTCTAGTTCCAGGCCGAGTTCTGCGAAGAACGCGATGGCAGCATCCAGGTCGTCGACGACAATGCCGACGTTGTCCATCCGCTGAATCGTCACGGTGATTCCCCTCTCCGTCGTGCGGCCCGTCATGGCCGCTGATGTACCAGGGACGGAGCCGGCACCGCATTCTCGACATGCGGAGGGTCAGGCGACGCCGACGAGTTCTCGGGTGGGGGTGTCGGCGTGGGCCAGGAGGGTGAAGAAGTGGGTGGCGGCGTCGGCCAGACGGAGCAGGCCGGCCTCGTGGTGCTGCCAGCCGAAGAGGAGTTCGCCGTCGAGGGTGTGCTCGTCGAGCGGTACGGCGTACCTGCTCAGGGTGACGCGGGCCGGACCGGACTGCGGGTGGTGGTCGCCGCAACCGCACTCGGCGGCGATCGTGATCGCGGTGAGCGCGCCGGGGGCGAAGCGGCTCAGGCGGAGCGTTGTACCGCGCGCGGTGAACCGGGCGATCGTTGCGTCAGGCAACTGAACGAGCAGCTCGACCGGTACGGCGTGCGAGCCGGGCAGCAGCCGGAGGCCACGAGCTGCGAGCAGGTCGGCGAAAGCCGGGAGATTCATGAGGAGTAATCCTGTGAGTGCTGGTGTCGGCGGGCGGGCCACGGAAAGGGGCAGGGCCTCGTGCGCCGGAGACGGCGCGCGTCAGCGACAACAGCAACAACACAGCATGAACATGCCGAAGATCATGGCAGAGCACGCAGACCCTGCCAAACACCGTCCGCCATCTGGGACAACAGTCCGTGATGTGTCAGACGACCGCCGGGATCAGTCGGCTTTCTTGCCGAACATGATCTCGTCCCAGCTCGGGACGCTGGCACGCTTGGCGTTGCGGCGGGCCGGCTTCTTCTTCGGCTCGGCCGGAGCATCTTCCTTCGCCGCAGGCGCGGCGTCAGCGTCGACAGAGGCAGAGGCAGCGGGCGCGGCAGCCGCGGGCGGCTCGGTGGTGGCCGGCTGCTTGGGCGCGGGTGCCTCGACCGGAGGCGGCGTCGGCTCGGCAGGCGCAGAGCGCTCCACCGGAGCAGTGCGACCACCCGGGCGCTCGGCGGGGCGGGACTCGGGTGCCTGGCGCACTGGAGCTGGGGGAGTGCGGTCCGGTGTGGCACGGCGTTCGGTGAACGGGTTCTCTCGCGCGGCAGCACGCTCCTCGGGCGGAGCCATCGAAGCAGCCTCGGCCGGAAGCTGAGTGGGACGCTCGACGGCACGCACGGCCGGACGCAGGGTCGGCGGCTGCTCGACCGGTACGTCGATCAGCGTCGGCTCCTCGTCCGGGTCCGGCACCGAGTGCACCCGGCGCGGACCGCGCTCGGCGTCGCGCGTGGCGTGACTGTCAGGGCTTGCCTCCCGGGAAACCGGCTGGTTTCGCCGCGGCAGGCTGACGGTGTCCTCGAAGCCGGCCTCGTAGCTGTCGGCTCCGTGGTCGGGCGCGATGGACAGGTCGATGTCGGCCACCGCGCTCAGCCGGCGCTCGCCCGGTTGGTGCGCGGGCTGGACCGGCGGCGGCATGACTTGTGCCTGCTCGCCGACCAGCCAGCGGGCCTCGTCGTCGTCCGGGACCGCGTACCGACCAGGAGCGTCGTACGCGAACATCGCGATCTTCTCTTCCTTCTGCTCGTCGGCGTCCTCGGCCGCGACGAAGTAGGAGACCCGGACCGCCCAGCGACCGTCGTCGCGCCGCCAGGCATCCCACTCGGCAGACGTCGGGTCGACCTGACGCGTGCGAAGCCGCTCGGTGACCCAGGCGCCGAGGTTGCGGGCCGGGGCGTCGGCACCGCCACGACGACGGACGGAGGCGCGCTGCGCGAGGCTCGCGATGTGGTCCCGCTCGGCAAGGACCGGGCCGGCGAACGCCATCACGCGTTCCATCGGCATCTGGGCGACGGCCGCGACCGCCTCGGGACTTTCGCCGGCGCGGATACGAGCCTGGATGTCTCGTGGGCGCAGCGCGCTCTCCATTTGAATCTCCAGCTGGCCGAGTCGGGCACGGTCGCCGCGCAGGGCCGCACGCAACCGGTCGTCGACCGGAACGGCGAACTCCTCACCCGTCTCTGCCAGCGCCAGGATGAGTTGCTTGCCATCCTGGCTCAGACCGACGAGCCTCGCCTCGCGCATTGCCTTTGTTCTCCTGTGCGGTTCTCTAGAGTCTCTCCCGTGACGTGCTGCCTGACCAAGACCGGCGCGCCGTGCCGCCCGGTCATTGTGGAGGTTCTGTCACGAAATCACATCTTGCCTGCTCACAAGGGTCCTTGTGATCACACCAGTCACAGTAGTCACAACACGGTGTGACCGCGACTCAGAACTCAGCCACCGAACGCGTTCCGGATCACGATGGCCCGCTTCACGTCGTCGGTGCAGTCGCCGACAGCACGCTGGATTCCGGCCGCGACCGAATCGTCGGCGGCCAGTTCACCAGCCAGCCGGACCACCCGCTCGTCGATCGCGTACCGCGGGAACGATGTGTTCGCGCTGCTCGCGATCACCCAGCCGGACCGGAACTTGGCGGTCCCGGCGATCTCGGCGAAGAACCGGTCGACGTACGGCGCGGTGAGCTCGGCCTGCGCCGGGTGCCAGAAGCCCGTGCCGGCGGCGTACAGCTCGTAGTTCGCGACGTCGGCGTCGGCCATGATGATCGCCCAGGCCCGCTCCTTGGCCTCCGGTGTCGGCAGCGCGGCCCGGCACTCGGTCGCGTGCACGACACCCTCGGAGGTGTTGTCGCGGGCGAGCTCGGCGTCGATGTCGGCGTCGCCGATCGCACCGAGGCGGGCAAGCTGCAGCGTCACCGCCCAGCGCAGCTCGGCATCGACCGGGAGTCCTTCGGGTACGCCGCTGCCGCTCAGCCAGCCCTGCAGCAGGTCCACGTCGTCGGTCAGCTTGACCAGGCCGCGGGCCACCGCGAGCTGCAGGCTGCTGCCTGCCGGCGCCGACCGCAATCGCTCGGCCAGTACGTCGGCCAGCCGGCCGCGGTACGGCTCGTAGGGCAGGTAGATGCCGAGCAGCCGGCTCTGCGCCCAGCCGACGATCGCCGAGACCGCGATGTCGCTGGTCTCGCTGGGCAGCATGCTGAGCAGGACCTCGAAGCCGAGCTTCGGGTCGAGCTCGGCGTCCGCGACCGCGTCCCGGATGCTGTTCAGAACGACGGCCCGGGTCACGCCGCTCTCGATCTTCGGCAGCACCGTCGCCAGGTTCGCCAGGCTGTCCGCGTCGAGCCGGATCTTCGCCCAGGTGTCGTCGCCCGCGTCCGGGATCACCACTGCGGCCGAGGAGTCGAGCGGTACGTCGACCTCGTCCGCGTCCAGCAGTACGTCGACGGTCGTGGCGCGACCGTCGGCGTCGTACCCACCGACGGTCAGCTTGTGCGGTCGTGTTGCCGGGTGTGCGGTCGGCGCGACCCGGCGCAGCTTGATGCCGGTCTCGGTGCGGACGGCGCTGATCGTGTCGAGGCCCGGCGTACGGAGCCAGTTCTGCGCCCAGGTGTCGAGGTCGACGGCGCCGGCCTCGGTCCACTTCGCGAGCAGGTCGGCGAACGTCGCGTTGGCGAACTCGTGCGCGACGATGTGCGCCTTGACGCCGGCCAGGAAGACGTCGTCACCGAGATAGGCGGCCAGCTGCTTCAGCACGGCCGCGCCCTTGGCGTACGAGATGCCGTCGAAGTCGTCGAGGGACGACAGTGCGTCCTTCACCGCGTCCGCCGCGACCGGGTGCGTCGAGGAGCGCTGATCGGCCTGCAGGCCCCACCACCTGCGCATGTAGGCGAAGTCGACCCAGTTGTCCTGGTAGTCGGTCGCGGCGGTCGACACCCGGTGCGCCATGTACTCGGCGAAGGACTCGTTCAGCCACAGGTCGTTCCACCACTGCATCGTGACGGTGTCGCCGAACCACTGGTGCGCCATCTCGTGGACGATCGTCCGGGCCCGCTGGCTGCGCTCGGCGTCGGTCGCCGCGGACCGGAACACCATCGAGTCGCGGAACGTCACGCAGCCTGGGTTCTCCATCGCGCCGGCATTGAACTCCGGCACGAAGGCCTGGTGGTACTCGCCGAACGGGTACCGGTAGCCGAACATCCGGTGGTACTCGTCGAAGGCCTGCTTGGTGACCCGGAAGATGTCCTCGGCCTCGCGGTCCAGCGCCTCCTTCAGCGACTGCCGCGACACCACGCTGAGCGGGATGCCGTCGTGGGAGTCGGTCTGCTGGTGGTACGGCCCGGCGACGACGGTGACGAAGTACGTCGACAGCGGCAGCGTCTCGGCCAGCTCCCAGCGACCGGGGGAGACTTGGGTCGCGGCTCCGTTGCCGAGGACCAGCCACTCCGGCGGCGCGGTGACCTTCATCCGGTACGGCGCCTTGAGGTCGGGCTGGTCGAAGCACGCGAAGATGCGCGGCGCGGCGTCCAGGAAGGACATCGCGTAGGTGTAGACGAGACCGTCGGCGGCGTCGACCGCACGGTGCAGTCCCTCACCGTCGTGGGAGTAGGCCATCGAGGCGGTGACGACGAGCTCGTTGTCCGGCTGCAGGCCGGTGAGCTCGAGCCGTCCGTCGTTCAGCCCGGTGACGTCGACCGGTGCGCCGTTCAGGGTCACCGACAACAGCTTGTCGGGTTGCACGTCCAGCCATGTCGTCTGATCCGACGCGCTGAACTTGATCGTGGTGGTGGATCCGAACGTGCGCTCGCCCTGGGTGAGGTCGAGGTCGACGTCGTACGACTGGACGGAGAGTGCGGCGGCCCGAGTGCGGGCGCCGTCCACGGTGAGACTCGGCATGAGGGCCACTGTATGCCGTGATTAGGCTGGGCACATGAGCGAGATGGAGTACCGGCAGCTCGGCGACTCGGGACTGACTGTGAGTGTGGTCGGGCTGGGTTGCAACAACTTCGGACGGCGGCTGGATGCGAGCCGTACGGACGTGGTGGTGAACGCCGCGGTCGACGCCGGGATCACCTTGTTCGACACCGCGGACGTCTACCAGGGCGAGCACGGTTCGAGCGAGGAACTGCTCGGCAAAGCCCTCGGCGGCCGGCGCGACGAGGTGGTGATCGCGACCAAGTTCGGCGGCGACATGCACGGGGTGAACGGCCCGGACTGGGGTGTCCGCGCCTCCCGCCGGTACATCCGCAAGGCGGTCGAGTCGAGTCTGCAGCGGCTGGGCACCGACTGGATCGACCTCTACCAGCTGCACTTCCCCGACCAGGTCACTCCGATCGAGGAGACGCTCGCGGCGCTGTCCGAGCTCGTTGCTGAGGGCAAGGTCCGGTACATCGGCAGCTCGCAGTTCGCCGGCTGGCAGGTGGTGGACGCCGACTGGGCCGCCCGGACCGCCGGCCTCGAGCACTTCATCAGCGCCCAGAACCGGTACTCGCTGCTCGAGCGCGAGGTCGAGGACGAACTGGTGCCCGCGTGCGAGCACCTCGGCATCGGCGTACTGCCGTTCTTCCCACTCTCCTCCGGCCTGCTCACCGGCAAGTACAAGCGCGGTGAGGAGGCACCCGCCGGGACGCGGCTCGCGACCCAGCCGGACCGTCTGGCCAACGCCGACTTCGACAAGATCGAGGCGCTCGAGACGTTCGCGGCCGAGCGCGACCTGTCCATGATCGACGTCGCGATCGGCGGCCTCGCGGCACAGCCTGCGGTCGCCTCGGTGATCGCAGGCGCGACCACACCGGAGCAGATCGCGCAGAACGTCGCGGCCGGGATGTGGGACCCGACCGCCACCGACCTGGCCGTGCTGGACGAGCTGACCTGATGCTGATTCTGCTGCCGCCGTCCGAGGGCAAGACCGGACGGTCCCGCGGTCGCGCCGTCGACTTCTCCACGTTGTCGTTCCCGGAGCTGAACCCCGTCCGCGTGCAGGTCCTGGAGACGCTGGCGAAGGTCTCGGCCTCATCCGACGCGTACGACGTACTGGACGTCGGCGCCTCGCTGCAAGGCGAGGTCGACCGCAACACCCGCTGGCGCACCGAGCCGGCCGTGCCGGTGTCCGAGCTGTACTCCGGCGTTCTGTACGACGCCCTCGGGTATGCGAGCATGTCCGCCGGCACCAAGCGTCGCGCAGGTAGCCGCCTGCTCGTGGTGTCCGCGGCGTGGGGCGCGTTGCGGCCGGCCGACCGCGTACCGCCGTACCGGCTCTCGATGGGTACGACGCTGCCCGGTCACGGACCGCTGGCGTCGGTGTGGCGCGATCCACTGGCGGCCGCGCTGGCGGAGAGCAGCGGTGTGATCGTCGACTGCCGCTCCTCGACGTATGTCGCCGCGTGGCGTCCGAGTGGCGACCAGGCAGCCAAGTGGGTTTCGGTGAACGTGGTCCGCGAACGCGACGGCGTACGCACGGTCGTCTCGCACATGGCCAAGCACACGCGCGGCCTGGTCGCGCGGCACCTGCTCGAGTCCGGCAAGGACCCCGGAACGCCGAAGTCGCTGCACAAGCTGGTCAGCGAACGCTGGAACGCCGAACTCGACCGCACCGGCCCCGGCTGGACACTCACCGTCGTGGAGCACGACTGATCGGACCGTTCACACGGCCTTCATCCGTGAGTGGTTTCTTACCGCCTGTGATCGGGGAAGGCTGAGGGCAGTACGTCAGGGGGGATCCGCCCCACCCTCGGAGGCCTGACCTATGCGACGTTCGATCACCGCTGCACTGACAGCAGTCGCCGCGACCGCGGCGTTCACCCTGAGCGCCGGACCGGCGCTCGCCTACCCACCGGACCCGCCGTCGGCCGGTACGGCGGCCACCCAGCTGGCCAGCCTCACCGTGAAGACGGAGGGCTCGACGAGCGGGTACAGCCGGGACCTGTTCCCGCACTGGATCACGCAGTCCGGGAGCTGCGACACCCGTGAACAAGTGCTGAAGCGTGACGGCACCGGCGTCACCGTCGACAGCAGCTGCCAGCCGACCACCGGTCGCTGGTACAGCGTGTACGACGCCACCTACGTGAATGACTCCTCGGGTGTCGACATCGACCACATCGTCCCGCTCGCCGAAGCCTGGAAGTCAGGCGCCAACGGCTGGAGCACGGCCCGCCGCCAGCAGTTCGCGAACGACCTGAGCATCGCGCAGCTGATCGCGGTGTCGGCGTCGAGCAACCGGTCCAAGGGCGACAAGGACCCGTCGGAGTGGAAGCCGACCAACTCGTCGGTGCACTGCATCTACGCCCGCGAGTGGATCTGGGTGAAGTACACCTACGGACTCTCGCTGCAGTCGGCCGAGAAGACCGCGCTGCAGCAGATGCTGGCGGCCTGCTGACTCAGTCCTCGAGGAGATGGCGACGCTGGGCGTGGATGCCGGCCTGGAACCGGGTCCGCGCACCCAGCGTCTCCATCAGCTCCGCAACCCGGCGGCCGACCGTGCGACTGCTCAGCCCGAGCTGCCGCGCGATCGCATCGTCTTTGAGTCCCGCGCCGAGCAGCGTCATCAGCCGCGCGTCGAGCGGATCCGTCTTGACCACGGGCACTACCGGAACTGCCTGGTCCCACAACAGCGTGAACATCTCGACCAGTGCGTCGAGCAACGCACACGGATGGACGACGAGAGCGCTGTCGACCAGTTGATCCACGTCCAGCGGCATCAACGCCGCCCGGCGGTCGAAGACAGCGAGCTTCATCGGCAACTGCGGATGGATCCGCGAGGTCTCGCCGGCGTCCGCCGCGCTGTACGCCTGGTCGACGCCACCGGGCCGGTCGAGTGAGTCGGGGGAGTAGATGCCCCGGACAACCACACCGTCGCTGAGCAGCCCACGCACCCGCGGCTCCGACTCCCCGGTCTTCGACGCGTACGGCGGCCGGTCGAGCACCAGCAGCTCCTCGCGGGTCCCGTTCAGCAACTGCGCGAACCGGGCCGCGATCGCCTCCTGACCGACGATCACCTCGACCAGGTTCTCCGGCCGGTGCTGCTCTTGCGCTCGCAGCTCCGTCAGCAGCACCCTCGCCTCGGCGCGAACCCGGTCGAGCTCGGCACGACGTACGGCGACCAAGGCGTCGACGGCGACGTCGGGACGGGTCGGCAGCAGCCGGATCGGATGGTCCGACGTGGTGGTCAGCAGGCCAAGGGTCTCCAGCCGCTCGACGGTCGCGGCGACCTCGTGTTCGTCGCGGTCGAGCAGCTTCGCGAGCTCGGCGATCCCGCACCCGGACGCGGTCAGCAGGGCGCGGTACGCCTCCTCGTCAGGCGGATCAACCCCCACCGACTCCAGCATCCGTCCCTCCCATCGCCCGGATCCCGGACAGGTTATCTCGTCTCCTGGATGCAGGTGGAATCGTTTTCCCGTTAATGGCGACTTCGCGCCATGTCCGGCATACGTCAGGCGATCTGCAGGTGCGAATCCACCCCGAGTGGGGTACGACTGTCTCTGCCGGGCGCGCGCGGACCGGACAGGGGACGTCTGGTCAAGCCTCAACGCGCGCGCCCGCCTTTCCACGCCCTTTCAGCCGCGGGTAGGTCCGCCAGATCACTCGCTGGACCAGGAGCGTGACCACCCCGGCCACCGTCATGCCGACGAGGTTGATCCCGAGTTGCGCCGCCGCACCGCCGACGTGTCCCGGCGCCCACAGTGCGAGTGACAGGGCCAGGTCCCCGGCCGCCGGCACGGTGGTGACCGAGATGAAGACGCCGACGAGCGCGTTCGACCGTCCGGCGGTCTGTGACAGGACGCCGGCGCACCCGGCCAGTACGGCGACGACCGCCGACCAGCGGTCCGGCCGCCAGATGAACCCGGTCAGGGGACGGTCCGCGGTGACGGACTCGACGTCGATCCAGCCGACGGCACGGGCCAGCAGGGCTGCCAGCGCGGTCAGGGCGATGGCCAGCACGAATCCGAGCACCAGCAGACGCGCGGACCGCCAGGTCAGACCCCAGTTGCGCAGGGCCAGTCCGACGGCCAGCGCGGCGACGACACCGAACTCGGGACCGACGACCATGGCACCGACGACCAGGATCGACGAATCGGTGACCACGGCAACCGCCGCGATCATGGTCGCCAGCGTGAGGAAGGCGTAGTAGACCCAGGAGCCGGCCGCCTCGTTGTAGGCCTGGTCGACGACCGCGTCCCAGATCACCGCGTCGTCCGGGGCACCCGGAGCCGCCTTCTCGGTCTCCCGTGCGTTGCGCGACGGTGCGGCGTCGACGTCCGCGATCGCCACCGAGCCCTCGTCGTACAGGCCCTCGTGCTTGAGGTAGGCGAGGATGTCCGAGGTCGCTTCCCGGGTCACGTCGCACTCGACGACGTCGCCGGCCGGTCGCTGCGCGGCGCCGGGCAGCCGGACCACGCTGGTCACCCGTGGATCGTCGACGAGCGTGTCCAGGACGCGGCTGGTGCGATCCGGTGGGACGATGAGACGAAGGTGCATCACAGGCCCATGCTCCCAGGCCGCCGGTCACCTTCCGGCCACGGCTTGGTCGCTGGCTGTGGCGGATGCACCCCGGAGTGTGGTCGACTGTCGCACCGACTTCCTGGGAGGCCTAATGGACGAGCGAAGCGAGTTCATCATCGAGCACAGTGAGCAGATTCGCTCGTCAGCGCCCGCAGCGAAGCGAGGACGCTGATGAGCGAAAGTCCCAGCGCCGCCGAACCTCAGACGGGCGAGCGTCCTGAACTCAAACGGGTCATGGGACCCGGCCTGCTACTCCTGTTCGTGGTCGGGGACATTCTCGGTACCGGCGTCTATGCGCTGACCGGGAAGGTGGCCGGCGAGGTCGGCGGGGCGGTCTGGCTGCCGTTCCTGTGCGCGTTCATCGTGGCGCTGCTGACCGCGACCAGCTACCTGGAACTCGTCACGAAGTACCCGAAGGCCGGCGGCGCCGCCGTCTACACGCACAAGGCGTTCGGGATCCACTTCCTCACCTTCCTGCTCACCTTCGCGGTGATGTGCTCCGGCCTCACCTCGGCGTCGAGCGCGTCGAAGGCCTTCGCGGCGAACTTCTTCACCGCCGCCGACATCGACCCCGAGCGCGGGTCGCTGCTGATGATCACCGCGCTGGGATTCATGACGCTGATCGCGCTGGTCAACCTGCGCGGCGTCGGCGAGAGCGTGAAGGCGAACGTCGTACTGACCTGTGTCGAGCTGAGCGGTTTGCTGATCGTGATCGGCATCGGCGCGTGGGCGCTGGCCGGTGGCGACGGCGACACCTCGCGGCTGACCGACTTCAATGTCCCGTCTGGCGAGTCACCGTTCGGTGCCGTCACCGCGGCGACCGCGCTGGCGTTCTTCGCGATGGTCGGTTTCGAGGACTCGGTGAACATGGCCGAGGAGACCAAGGACCCGATCCGGATCTTCCCGAAGATGATGCTGACCGGTCTCTGCATCACCGGTGTCATCTACGTCCTGGTCGCGATCTCCGCGGTCACGCTGGTGTCGCCGGAGGACCTGAACGAGGGCGCCACCCCGCTGCTCAAGGTCGTCCAGGCCGGTGCACCGGGCTTCCCGCTCGAGGTGTTCGCCTGGATCACCATGTTCGCGGTGGCCAACTCGGCGCTGATCAACATGCTGATGGCGAGCCGCTTGCTGTACGGCATGTCGCACGAGCAGGTCCTGCCCGGTCCGCTCGGCCGGGTGCTGCGCCGGCGCCGGACGCCGTGGATCGCCATCCTGTTCACCACGCTGCTCGCGTTCTTCCTGATCGGGTACGCCGACCTGGCCGCGCTGGGCGGTACGACGGCGTTCCTGCTGCTGTGCGTGTTCGCGATCGTGAACGTCGCAGTGCTGGTGCTTCGCCGGGACCGGGTCGAGCACAAGCACTTCCACGCCCCGACCGCGCTCCCGCTGCTCGGTGTGGTCCTGTGCGTCTACCTGGCCAGCCCGCTGTCCGGGCGTGACTCGGCGGACTACAAGATCGCCGGCTGGCTGATGCTCATCGGCGTCGCGCTGTGGGCGATCACCTGGCTGCTGAACAAGTACGTGTTCAAGCGGCACGCCGAGTTCGATCCGAGCCACATCGACCCGAGCGGTCCCGTGAACTGACTGGCAGGAAGGCGGCGACCACCACCGTCGCGAGGGCCGCGAGCCCGGTGGCCACCGCGATCCACCCGAGTGCCGGGTAGCCAGCGCCGGCGTCGATCGCGAGGCCGCCGAGCCACGGCCCGGCGGTGATGCCGACATTGAACGCGGAGAAGTTGGTCGCGGTCGCCAGGGTCGGCGCATCGCCGGCCAGGCTGAAGACGCGGGCGTTGAGTGCCGGGTTGGTCGCGAAGCCGAAGGCGCCGAGCAGCACGACCACCGCGAGGGTGACGACGGGATTCGTCGCGGTGAGCGCGAGGACCGCGGACAGGATCCCCAGGCCGGTGATGCCCACGAAGAGGGTGTGGAACGGCAGGGCGTCCGCGGTCCGGCCGCCGAGCGTGATGCCGATGAACGAGCCGAGACCGTAGAGCGCGAGGACACCCGGTACGGCGCTCGGCGTCAGCCCGGTGGTGTTGATCAGCAGGGGAGCGAGGTAGCTGAACACCACCAGGATGGTGGCGGTGACCAGTGCGGTCGTGCCGAAGGCCAGCCAGAGTCTCGCGTGGCGGAGCGCACGAAGCTCCTCACGCAGTTGCGGCGCACTCGCCGGGTCGGGCCGGCCACCGGGGATGGTCGCGAAGACACCGGCCATTGCGAGGACGCACAAACCGGCGACTGTCCAGAACGCCGATCGCCAGCCGAGGTTCTGCCCGAGCACAGTGCCGATCGGGAGTCCGACGATGGTGGCGATTGTCAGGCCGCCGGTGACGACGCTCATCGCGCGAGCTCGCCGGTCGATCGGCACCAGTGCGACCACCGTGACGGCCGCGACTGACCAGAAACCGGCATACACGAAGGCGCCGACGACGCGGGTGGCCAGGAGGATCGCGTAGTTCGGGGTCAACGCCCCCGCGACATGGGTGGCCGCGAAGATGCCGAGGAACACCAGCAACGCCGTACGCCGGGACCACTTGAGCGTGACGACCGCAAGGATCGGCGCGCCGAGCAGCATGCCGACCGCGAAGGCGGAGATCAGCAGGCCTGCGGCCGGGATGGAGATGCGCAGATCGCCCGACAATTCGGGCAGCAGACCGGCGAGCATCAACTCCGACGTTCCCTGCGCGAAGATGCTCAAGCCCAGCACATAGACGGCAACCGGCATCGCGTTCCCCCACCTCACCTCGATAGCCACCGGGAGTATCGCAGAGATCACTGTGTGCTGTCGCCGCGCCTGTCAAAGACTGAGACTTGGCCGGATACGGCATCGTGGATGCATGAGCTCCCAGATCCCCGCGAAGCGGACCGGACGGGCGGTGGATGCTGCCCGGATCGGTAGTGGACTGAAGCTGCTCGGTGTGCTGGTCGGGCTGATGTGGCTCAGCGAGATCATCGACGCGGCCACGAACGGCGCGCTGGATCAGTACGGGATCATCGCGCGTGATCCGCAGGGGTTGATCGGCATCATCACCGCGCCGTTCCTGCACCTCGGATTCGGCCACCTGATCTCGAACACGCTGCCGCTGGTGACTCTCGGCCTGCTGATCGCCGTCGGCGGTGCGGCGCGACTGTTCGCGGTGACCGCCATCGTGACGGTGATCGGCGGGTTCGGCACCTGGCTGATCTCACCGCCGAACACGATCACGATCGGCGCCAGCGGACTGGTCTTCGGGTACGCCGCCTACCTGATCATGCGCGGACTGTTCAACCGCCGGATCGGCCAGGTTCTGGTCGGCGTCGTGGTCGTCCTGGTCTGGGGGAGTGCACTGCTCGGCGGGCTGCTGCCGCAGGACGGGATCTCCTGGCAGGGACACCTGTTCGGCGCGATCGCCGGTGTCCTGGCCGCCTGGATCCTGGCCGACGACCGGCCGAAGCGCAAGCCGGTCAGACAGGTCAGACAGGTCAGGTGAGCGTGGCGGGGTCCGTGTTGGCTCCGCAGACGACCACGACCACCCGCTCGCCATCGGCCGGGCGGTAGACGCCCGACTTCAACGCGGCGTACGTGACCGCGGCGCCGTGCTCGACGGCCAGGTGGTACTCGTGCCAGAGCTCGTTGCGAGCAGCAACGATGGCTTCCTCGTCAACGAGCAGCGACCGTACGCCGTTCTCCCGAACTGCCGCGAAGGCAAGATCACCGAGACGCCGGGCACCGAGCGAGTCCGCCGCCACCCCACCGACTGGGCCGTCGACGGGCTCGCCGGCCTCCAGTGCGCGGTGCAGCGTCGCCGACAACTCCGGCTCCACCCCGACCACCTGCGCGCTGTCGCCGATCGCGGTCGCAATCCCCGCGATCAGTCCACCACCACCGACCGCGACCAGCACAGTGTCGAAGGATCCGACCTGCTCGAGTAGTTCCAGCCCGATCGTGCCCTGACCGGCGACAACCTCCGGCTGATCGTAGGCGTGCAGTAGCAGCGCGTCGCCTTCGTCCCGTGCCTCCACGGCGGCCTGGTACGCCTCGGCGTACTCGTTCCCGACCTGGACCACCTCGGCGTCGAGCGTGCGCAGCTTGGCGACCTTCGGAGCGGGCGCGTTGACCGGGACGAAGATCCGCGCCGGTACGCCGAGTTCCCGGGCGGCGTACGCCGCGGCCAGACCCGCGTTACCACCGGACGCCGCGACGATGCCCTGACCGGTCAGCTCACCGCGTTCCTTCGCGACCAGGAGCCGGTTGAAGGCGCCGCGCGGCTTGAACGAGCCGGTGTGCTGCAGCAGTTCCAGCTTGAAGACCAGGCCCGGCGCCACCTCGATCACCGGAGTCCGTCGTACCCGTCCGGCGATCCGCTCCGCCGCCGCCCGCACGTCATCGACCCTTACCGTCATGCCTCAACCCTGCCACGATGAAGGAAGCCGACGATTGGGAGGCCATCAGAATGGGCGCGTACGACGAGAGCTACCGGCGGAGTCTCGCTGATCCGGAAGGGTTCTGGCTCGAGGCCGCGGAGGCGATCTCCTGGACCCGGCCGCCGACGCGGGCACTGGACGACTCGGCCGCACCTATCTACCGGTGGTACCCCGACGCCGAGCTCAACACGTCGTACAACGCTCTGGACCGGCACATCGAGGCGGGGAACGGCGATCGCGTCGCGCTGATCTACGACTCCCCGGTCACTGGCACGGGCCGGTCGTACACGTACGGCGAGCTGAGGGACGAGGTCGCGAGGTTCGCCGGCGCACTCGCGTCGCTCGGAGTGGGTATGGGCGACCGCGTCATCGTCTACATGCCGATGGTCCCCGAGGCCGCCGTCACCATGCTCGCGTGCGCGAGGCTCGGCGCGATCCACTCGGTCGTCTTCGGTGGGTTCGCACCCCGCGAGCTCGCCGCACGCATCGACGACGCGACGCCGAAGGTGATCGTGGCCGCGTCCTGCGGCATCGAGCCGACGCGGGTGGTCGAGTACAAGCCGATCATCGACCAGGCTCTCGAGATCAGCCGGCACCAGCCGGAGCACACCATCGTGCTGCAGCGGGAGACCGCCCCGGCCGAGCTGGGCGAGCGTGATCTCGACTGGGCCGAGCTGATCGCCGCGGCGAAGCCTGCCGATCCGGTCCCGGTGGCCGCGACCGATCCGCTCTACATCCTCTACACGTCAGGTACAACGGGGAAGCCGAAGGGCGTCGTCCGCGACAACGGCGGCCACGCGGTCGCGCTGTCCTGGTCGATGCGGGCGATCTACGACATCGGTCCCGGTGACGTGTGGTGGACCGCCTCCGATGTCGGCTGGGTCGTCGGCCACTCCTACATCGTCTACGCGCCGCTGCTGGTCGGCGCGACCACCGTGCTCTACGAGGGCAAGCCCGTCGGTACGCCGGACGCCGGCGCGTTCTGGCGCGTCATCTCCGAGCACGGCGCGAAGGCCCTGTTCACCGCACCGACCGCGATCCGGGCGATCAAAAAGGTCGATCCGGAGGCCGAGCTCGCGTCGAAGTACGACCTGAGCGCGTTCGGGACTCTGTTCCTGGCTGGCGAGCGGCTCGATCCGGAGACGTACCACTGGGCTCACGAGCATCTCGGCGTACCGGTGGTGGATCACTGGTGGCAGACGGAGACCGGATGGCCGATCGCCGCGAACCCGCGTGGACTCGAGGCGTTGCCGACCAAGCCGGGCTCGGCGACGGTGCCGGTGCCAGGGTGGGACGTGCAGATCCTGGACGCCGTCGGGACACCGCAGCCCGCGGGCGAGGAGGGAGCGATCGCGATCAAGCTCCCGCTGCCGCCGGGTGCTCTGCCGACGCTGTGGGGCGACGACCAGCGCTACATTGACAACTACCTCAGCCGTTACGACGGCTACTACCTGACCGGCGACTCGGGCTACCTCGACGAGGACGGCTACATCTTCGTGATGGGCCGCACCGACGACGTCATCAACGTCGCCGGACACCGCCTGTCGACCGGTTCGATGGAGGCCGTTCTTGCGGCTCATCCAGCCGTCGCCGAGTGCGCGGTGATCGGCGTACATGACGCGTTGAAGGGCCAGGTCCCGCGCGGTCTCGTCGTACTCAAGGCCGGTGCCGACATCCCGGAGGACGTGCTGCGGGAGGAGTTGGTGGCAGCGGTACGGCGGGAGATCGGGCCGGTGGCGGCGTTCCGGGACGTGTCGGTGGTGGACGGGCTGCCGAAGACGCGGTCGGGCAAGATCCTGCGCAAGACGATGCGCGGGATCGCGGACGGTCGCGACGAAGCGGTGCCGTCGACAATCGAGGACGCGAGCGTGCTGGAAGCGCTCCGCCCGATCCTGCGACGTCAGTGAGCCAGGAACTCCAGCACTAACGGACTGGCGACAGCCCGGAACTCGTGGAAGTACGCGTGCCGGGCGCCTTGGACGAGTTCTGCGCGGGCGCCGGGGATCCGGTCCGCGAGGAGCTGCGCGTTGGCGACCGGGCTGAAGATGTCATCGGTCCCGTGCAGAATCAACGTCGGCGCGGTGATACTCGGCAGTCCGTCCCAGGCGTCGTGCCGGTTGCTCGCGACCAGATGCCGCCCCTTCGCGTACGCCGGCATGTCAGCGTCACCGAGCACCGGCTGCGGACCGGGGTTCGCCGCCAGCCAGGTCGGCGTGTACATGAGCTCGAGCAGCACGCTGTCGGTCCTTTGCGGATCGGCCAGCGCACGGCGGATCTCCTGACTCCGCTCGTAGCCGTGTTTGGCGCCCGGTGACGTGCACCCGAGCACCAGCGCCTTGAGCCGATCCGGATGGTTGATCGCGACCCACTGCGCGACCCGACCACCCATCGATGTGCCGTAAACATGCGCCGCAGGCAGTCCGAGGTCGTCGAGCACCGCGATCACGTCATCTGCGAAGCCGGGCGTGCTGTAAACCTCATCCGGCTTGTCGCTGTCCCCGGTACCACGCCAGTCCAGCGTGATCGTCCGGTACGTCGCCTCGAAGTCGGCCCGGACCGGGTCCCACCAGGTGTGGTTATTGGCCTGGCCGGCCAGCAGGACCAGTGGTTGCCCGTCGCCACGGACCTGGTACGCGATCCGGTTCCCGTCGGCGGCTGTTGCGTGCGGCACGGGAGCAGTCTGCCTGATGCGGCGGCGAGTTAGGCTCGGGGCATGCGAGTGGTGATAGCGGGTGGACACGGACAGATCGCGCTGCGGCTGACCAAGCTGCTGGCCGATGACGGTCACGAGGTGGTCGGGCTGGTCCGCAACCCCGATCACGAGGCCGACATCACTGCGGCCGGCGGGCAGGCCGCCGTACTGGATCTCGAGCAGGCTGACGCTGCGGCAGTAGCCGGCGTACTGACCGGTGCCGACGTCGCGATCTTCGCAGCGGGTGCCGGACCGGGCAGCGGCAAGGCGCGGAAGGACACGGTTGACCGGGGAGCGGCCGCGTTGTTCGCGGACGCGGCCGAGCAGGCCGGCGTACGGCGGCATCTCCAGGTCGGCTCGATCAATGCGGACAAGGCTCCCTCGCTGACCGACGACGAGACCTTCACCGTCTATCTGCGGGCCAAGTGGGCTGCCGAGGAAGACCTGCGGTCCAGGGATCTCGACTGGACGATCCTGCGGCCGGGCGGCCTCACCAACGACCCTGGCACCGGGCGCGTGCTGCTCGCGGACAAGATCGGCGACGGCCGCAGCGGCCACATCAGCCGCGACGACGTGGCGCTGGTGCTGGCCGGCCTCTGTGACACCCCGGCCTCGATCGGCCGGACCCTGGAACTCGTCGCCGGAGACACCCCGGTGGCCGAGGCTTTGACGACTCTCTGACGTTGCCACGAGCAACAGATTGTGACGGCTATGAGCGACACACTCCGGCAGGTGCAGTTCGAACGCCTGGCGAACAGCAGCTATGAGGTCCGCAACGCGCGCGGCGGCAGCATCCGGGTCGGTTCCGGCGGTGCGGACACCGACTTCACCCCGGTCGAGCTGCTGCTGGCCGCGATCGGCACCTGCTCGGCGATCGACGTCGACATCGTGGTCAGCCGGCGGGCGGAGCCGACCGAGTTCCGTGCCGAGGTGCGCGGCGACAAGGTCCGCGACGCTGAGGAGGGCAACCGGATGGAGAACCTCGCCGTCGAGTTCACCATTCGCTTCCCCGAGGGTGAGGACGGCGACAAGGCCCGGGAGGCGCTGCCGCGCGCGGTGAAGATGTCGCACGACCGCCTCTGCACGGTCAGCCGCACCGTCGAGCTGGGCACGCCCGTCACCACCACGGTCGACGAAACCGCCTAACCCAGGACCTCACGCAGCCGCCGGGCGTACGCGCGCGAATGGCTGAGATTGCCGTTGTGACCGCCCGGGAAGATGCTGAGCTCCTGCCCGCGCAGAGCGGCCAGGGCCTCGGCGCACTGGTAGTCGAACACCGTCCTGGGTGTCGTCGTGCCGGTGGCCGGGACGATCCGGGTGCGGGCCGTCGCCAGCTTGTCGACGTCAAGATCGTCCTGCGCGGCCGCGGCGAAGTCGTGGCGGATGAAGTAGTCGAAGTTCGCGATCCGCTGGGCATCCATCGGGAACTGGGTCAGGCCCGGCTCGGTGGCCGCGCTCGCCGCGTCGATGCCCAGCGTCCGGACGAGCTGTGGAATCGCCGCCTGGAGTCCGTCGGCCAGATAGGCGGCGCGGATGGTGTCGAGCTCGGCCCGGTGCGCCTTCGCCACTGC
This sequence comes from Kribbella pittospori, assembly GCF_004331465.1. Lineage (GTDB taxonomy): Bacteria > Actinomycetota > Actinomycetes > Propionibacteriales > Kribbellaceae > Kribbella > Kribbella pittospori. Next base: position 360,096 of record NZ_SJKB01000005.1, on the reverse strand, counting down.
GTCCGGCAACAGCCAGGGCGCGATCGGCTCGTGCGCGACCAGCGTGGCGAGTTGCTCCGGGTGGCGGACCGCCAGATGCATCCCGATCACCGCGCCGAGGCTGCACCCGAGCATGACGACCGGCTCGTCGGTGACCTCGAGCAGCAGCCGGTGAACGTCGTCGGCGTGATCGGCAATCGTCGCGCCGCCCGCACCGACCTTGCTGCGAGACAGCCCGCGCCGGTCGTAGGTCAGCACGGTGTAGTTGCCGGCGATCTGGTCGACCAGATCCGTACTGCGATCCGCGTCGCCTTCTCCGCTCTGGGAGATCAGCAGCAGCGGTCCGGATCCGCGGACCTGATAGTGCAGCACGGCGCCTGGTACCTCGAGTGTGGTCATGGCCCTGAGATTAATCCATCGAAACAGATACATCAATATGAATGAATCGAATTCGATGTAGATTGCGCACGTGAACGGTGTTGAGCTCTTCCTGCTCGGGCGGACGCTGATGAAGATCGGTGAGGACGCGCTGCCGGAGCCGCCGGGTGGCGCAGGCCGGTACGCCGGGAGCGCGCGCATGGTGCTGATCGTGGCGAGCGACATCGCCGCGCATCCCGGCAGCGCGGTGGGGGAGATCGCCGCCCGGACCGGTCTGCCGCAGAGTCAGGTGTCGACGGCCGTTGCCCGGCTCAAGGAGGCAGGGTCGGTGGACACCGCACCGGATCCGGTGGACCGCCGGCGCGCTCTCGTGCACCAGTCGGAGACGGTGTCCGCCCGGGTCGCGGAGGTTCGGGCCACCGGAATCGAGGACGCTCTCACGGCAGCGCTCGGCTCGGACGACCCGAAGGACCGGCAGGAGGTCATGGACGCACTCGAGGTCCTGGCCCGCCACCTCACGCCGGGTTCTTGAGGAACTCCGCTACCGGACGCAGGCGGGTGGTGAGGAGCTTCTGTGTCTTCCGGCTGTCGAGGCGAACGTCCGACGGCCGGCCTGGCACGAATGGCAACGTGTCCGGGTCGAGGCCGTCGCGGGCCGCGATCAACCGGCCGAGGTCCAGTCGGCTGACGGCGTCCGGGCCGGCCACGTGAGCCGTGCCGGTATGGTCGGACTCCAGCAGCTCGAGTAGCGCGGCGGCCAGGTCACTGACGTGGACCGGGCACCGGATGTTGCCGGCGAACAGTGCTCCCGACTGTCCGCTCGCCAATGCGTGCACGAGCCGTTCGCTGGCCGACGTACCGTCGCTTCCGACGATGATCGACGTACGTGCGATGACCGCGGAAGGATCGACCGCGCGGATCGTCGTCTCGGCGGCCGCCTTCGCCGCGCCGTACGGCGTCACCGGGCACGGCGCCGCGTCCTCGTCGTACGGCTGATCGCCACCGCCGAACACCACATCCGTCGACACGAACACCAGTCGGGCACCTCTCGCGGCAACGGCGAGGTGGGCTGCTCCATCGGCAGTGGTCTCCCAGTCGGACTGCCTGAACGCGGCGTGGATGATGCCGTCGGGACGGACCCGACGCAGCACATCCGCGACCTCGCCACGGTCCCGGACATCCATCCGAACCCCGCCTGCGACTGCAGCCCTGTGGTACGTCGGAACGACGTCATGCCCAGCCAGCCGCACGACCTCACGCCCCAGGAAGCCGGCGGCCCCAGTGACGAGAAGCCTCACATCGACAGCCTACGGCGCTCCAGTCGCCAGCCGGCAGTCCTCGTACTGCGCTTGACCTCCGCGACCGTGCGGATCTTGCGTGGTGTCATCCACGACTGCGACGGCTTGTGCAGCATCCACCCGCCGCCGATGGTGATCGCCGCGTGCTCCACGAGCCCATTCAGGTTCCGCCAAACGAAGACGGTCCCCGGCACGTCGTCCCGTCCGCGCGGGACTGTGTTGCCTGCCAGCCACTCCTCGAAGGGCTCGCGCACCATCCAGACCTGGTCCGCTCCCTCGACCCCGGCCGCTGCCATGACGGTTCCGAAGCAGTTGGGTCCGCTGCCCGCGGCGAAGGTCCCGGCGAGCTCCCGGACGCGGGGGAGCGTGGACGGCCACTCGCGGACCTCGGTGTGCCGACTCGGTCCGATGTCCTCGCTGACAACGTGTGGGAGCACGAGCTCGGCCCGGTCCTCGAGCAGAGACTTCCACCAGACGAACCGGTGGCCGTCCGCTTGCCGGCGGATCGCCGGATCGAGCATCGAGTGCCACCGCCGTACGGTCGGTACCTCGCCGCGGTTGTGACGGACCTGCGCGCGGACCAGTGCGGCCCGCGTCGGCTTCGGCAACACGGCGTACGTCGGTTCGTCCAGCCAGGCCACGTGGGTTGCGGAGCTGTCCAGCCGGTAGACGCGATAGGTGTCGCGTTGCTCCCGCGTCGGCCCACGGTTGTCCGTCACAAGATCCCATTGCTTCGCCTGTTGCCTGGTGACGTAGAACGGCTGGACGTCGGGCGCGAGCCAGTCGACCCAGTGCGCGAGCAGGGCGGGGGAGACCTCGATGCCGAGGACGTTCAGAGTCACCCGGCCAACGCTCTCAACTCCGGCCGCTGACCGCTACCGGGTTTCGCCGGGCGCGGCCTGCGGACCGCGGTACGGCTGGGTCTGGGTGTAGACGAGGTTGGTCGTGGTGCTGCCGAACTCGGTGAGCTCGTTGACGAGTTCCTCCAGGTGCGGCATCGACGCCGCGGCGACCTTGAGCGTGTAGCAGTCGTCGCCGGTGGTACGCAGGCATTCCAGGATCTCGTGCCGCTCCTTGAGCAACTGGCGGAGCGGCTCGTGCTTGTTGCCCGGATACTTCAGCCGGACGACCGCGAGCACGGCGTACCCGACCTTGGTCAGGTCGACGTCGGCCCGGTAGCCGCTGATGACGCCGGTCGACTCGAGCCGGCGCACCCGTTCGGTCGCTGCGGACGCGCTGAGGTTCACCCGGCGGCCGAGCTCGGTCAGCGACATCCGCGCGTCGTGCTGCAACTCGACCAGGATGGCCCAGTCGGTCGGATCGAGAGTCTCGGTCATGCCGCGATATTACCGGTGATTTCCCGGCCGATCCCGCCGTACGCCGGGAGGAATCCCTTCAAAACCGGGCATTCACCTCGATAGCCTGAATGGCGTGGAACTTGGTGTGAATGTCCCGAACTTCGGTCCCGGCACGAATCCGGACCGGCTGCGCGGCTGGGCCCGGACCGTGGAGGGTCTCGGCTACGACCTGCTGATGGTGTCCGATCATGTCGTGATCACGCCGGATGTCGCCGAGCAGTATCCGGCGCCGTTCTACGAACCGTTCACCACGCTGAGCTGGCTCGCCGGGATCACCGACGGGATCAGGCTGGGCACCACCGTGCTGATCGCGCCGTACCGGCATCCGTTGCTGGTGGCAAGGATGGCGGCGAACCTCCAGCAACTGAGCGGCGGCCGGTTGGTGCTCGGTGTCGGCTCCGGCTGGGCCCGGCAGGAGTTCGAGGCACTCGGTGCGGACTTCACTCGCCGCGGGCGCGAGACCGACGAGCTGCTCGCGGTGCTCCGCGAGGCGTGGGCGGACGAGAAGGACTACGGCGGCGGCGGTCGACCGCCGCTCTGGATCGGCGGGCGCAGTATGGCGGGGATGCGCCGGGCGGTCCGGTACGGCGACGCGTGGCACCCCCTGCGGGAGCGGGTCGACTGGTTGCGTGCAGCAATGGACCGGCTGCGGTCGATCGCCGCCGAGGAGGACCGGCCGGTACCGGAGTTCGCGCCGCGGATCCTGCTCCGGCTGACGACGGAGCCGCTGCCCGATGACGAGAGAGTCGCGGGCGAGGGCTCGCTCGAACAGGTTCTCGCCGACCTCGACGCACTCCGCGATCTCGGCGCGCGGAGCGTCGTACTGGACCCCTTCGTGGGTGATCCCGCCGAAACCGAACGGCCCGAGGTGGCCTGGCAGGCGCTGGCGACGATCGCCGCGCACCGATGATGGGAGAACACGTGACCCCCGAAGCAGAAGGCTTCCTCCGCCGCGCGATCGAACTGGCCGCGGCCGCGCGCCAGGCCGGCAACCCGCCGTTCGGGTCGCTCCTGGTCGGACCGGACGGGACCGTCCTGGCCGAGGAGCAGAACACGAGCATCACCGAGGGCGACATCAGCTTCCATCCGGAGCTGAAGCTCGCCGTCTGGGCGGCGCGCAACCTCGATGCCGAGGCGGCCGCGGGCACGACCATGTACACCAGTTGCCAGCCGTGCGAGATGTGCTCCGGCGCGCTCGCCCGGTCCGGCCTCGGCCGGGTCGTCTACGCACTGTCCGGTGAGCAGTTGAACGGACTCAAGTCGACCGGCAGCTTCCCCGCCGTACCGCAGGAAGGACCTGCCCTGTACGACGAGGCGCGCGTACCGGTCGACGGGTACTACCCGTAGGGGCCGGCCACGACGGCCGGCCCCTCGCTGATCAGACCGGCGCCAGGCAGAGCGTGTACTTCGTGGAGCCCCTCTCAACGGTGTACGACGCCTCGACGCCCTCGAACTGGTCGCACTGGGAGTCGTCCGTGCTGTCGTCGAGCTTGCCGATGATCTTGTACGCCGCCTCGGACGACGTGCAGTCGACCACCTTGACGTCGGGGTCGTCCGCCGTGCCGTTGTTCACCACGCACTGACCGACGGCGGCCTCCGAGGTGGTGGTCGTACTGAGGTTGGCGATCACGATCGCGGCGATCACCAGGATCGGGAGCAGCAGACCGAGGATCGCCGGGCGCCGGAACAGCGGCTTGCCCGGATCCATCGGCCGGCCCGGCGCACCCGGCGCCGGCTCGGGCAGGCTCTTGAACTTCTGCATCGGGCCGATGTTCATCAGCATCGTGATCGGGTTGATGATCGACGACCCGATACCCCACCAGCCCTGCCACAGGCTCTTCGAGGTCATGTCCCGGACGGTCGCGATACCGCAGGTCCGGCAGAACGGTCCCTGCAGCTTCAGGAACCGCATCAGGATGATCAGGCCCTGGTGCCCGCGCACGGTCGCCTCGACCGCCGGGAAGGAACCACAGAACCGGCACTGCAGACCCATCTGCGCGCCGGGGTACGCCGGCAGCGGCTGCTGCGCGAAGTGGTCCTGTGGAGCCTGCTGACCTGGTGGCGGGAACTGGCCTTGCTGACCTGGCTGCTGCGGCGCCTGGTGGAATGGCTGCTGCTGGTAGGCCTGGACCGGCTGTGGGCCTGGGTACTGCCCAGGCGGCTGGGTCGGCTGCTCGGGCTGGGTGTACTGGGGGAACTGCTCCGGCGGAGGTCCGTAACCGCCCGGCTGACCGGGGTACGGATTCTGCGGCGGTTGCGGTGGTGATGTGGTCACGGACGCTTCCTGAGAATCGAGAGGGACACCAAACCCAGGCACCCTACTCACCCCACCGGGCCATCCGGGCCATCGGTGTGGCAGCGTGCCGCCATGCTCACCATCGGCCCGCTGGAACCTACCGACCGTGACGACTGGCAGCGACTGTTTGCCGGGTACAACGAGTTCTACGGACGCACGATGCCACCGGAGTTCTTCGACCAGGCCTGGACGCGGTTCCGGCGCGCCGACGAGATCCACGCGCTCGGCGCGCGGCTCGACGGGCAACTGGTCGGCATCGCGCACTTCCTGACCCACGCGAGTACGACGGCGCCGGACTCCTGCTATCTGCAGGACCTGTTCACCGCTTCGCAAGCGCGGGGGAAGGGTGCGGCTCGGGCGTTGATTGCCGCCGTCACCGATTGGGCGAAGGAGCGCGGGTGCGGCCGGGTCTACTGGTCGACGCACGAGAGCAACGCGACTGCTCGCCGCCTCTACGACCAGGTCGCCGAGAACCGCGGCTTCATCCTGTATCAGATCTCGCTGTAGCGGTCGGCGAGTTCCTGGCCGAGTCGCGCCAGCTCTGCTTGCACCGAGGGCGGATCGACCACCTCGATCGAGCCGCCCCAGCCGGCCAGATGCTGCGCGATCATCAGGGGAGTCGGCGCGGTCACCTTCAGCCGCGCCCGGTCGCCCTCCATGCCGTCGACCTCGCAGTTGCGCCCGAGCCGGTCCTGCATCACCCAGACGAACCGCTCGTCCATCAGCACGGTCGCCGTCAGACCGGACCGCCGTTCCTCCATCCGGTCGACGATGTCTTCCCAGGCGGCGGACAGATCGAAGTCGGCCGGCCGCTCGAACGTCTCCGCGGTCACCTCCGCCGACGCGACCCGATCGACCCGGAACGTCCGCTGACCCCTCTCGGTCCACGCGATCAAGTACCAGACGTCGTCCTTGTCCACGAGCCCGAGTGGATCGACCACTCGCTCCGACGGATCACGCCCGCGTCCGCCGTACTCGAGCCGCACCTTCAGCCGCCGTACGACGGCATCCTGCAACCGACGCACCAGCTCCGGTCGCTCCTTCACGTGCTCGCCCCAGCGCGCCGGGTCGATCACCACCGCCTCGGCCGCCGCCTGCGCGTGTTCGCGGAAGGTGTCTGGCAGCGCCCGCACCAGCTTCCGCAGCGCTGCCTTCGCATCGGGTGCGATCGAGGCGGCCGGACCGACCAGCAGGAACAACGCCTGTGCCTCGGTGGCAGTCAGTCCGCTGAGATCAGTACGGGCGCCGCCGATGAGTTGCCAGCCACCGTTGCGACCGGGCTGCGGATAGACCGGGATGCCCGCGGTGGACAGCGCCTCGAGATCGCGCCGCGCGGTCGCGACCGAGATCTCGAGTTCGCCGGCCACCTCGGCAGCGGTCACCCGGCCCCGAGCCTGCATCAGCAGCAAGACAGCCACCAGTCGATCCGCGCGCACTCCTTCATGCTCGCAGACAAACCGCTCACCGAGTGAGCACTTACTGCGGCAGCGGTTGGCCCTCTCCGACCAGGCCGTCGATCGATTCGCGGATCAGATCGGCGTGGCCGGTGTGTCGCGCGTACTCCTCGATCATGTCCGCCACCATCCGGCGCAGGTTCTGCCCGTCGTCCGTCTTGCCGACCTTGCCCATCCCGCCGTCGGCCAGTGCCTCGGCCACCGACGCGTGGGCGCGCTCCACAGCGGCCTCCCACAACGCCTGCAACTCCTCGGGGGAGTCGTCGGCCGCGGTCCGCCACTCCCAGTCCGGGTCAGCGTCCCAGTCCACGGCGTTCCATGGCACGCCGGGATCCCGTCCGAACAGACGGTTCGAGAACATGTCGTCCTCGACCAGTGCCAGATGCTTGACCAAGCCGCCCAGAGTCATCGTGGACGGCGCGAGTCGCGTGTTCATACCGGCCGCGTCGAGCCCGAAGCACTTCCAGGCGAAGGTGCGGCGATTGCGGTCGAGTACGCCGAGCAGCGTCTGGATCTCGTCGCCGGCGGCGGGCAGTTCCGTCATGGTGTTCAGGTCCATGCGCGGCACGCTACCCTCGGTTCCGGACGGACTACTTCCGGAATGGTGACGTATGGCGTACGACGTGAGTCCGACGGCCCGGACCCTGATGGTGCTGGAGCTGATCCAGAACAGTCCGGGCATCACGGCCGACCAACTGGGGGACAAGCTCGGTGTCTCCGAGCGCGCCGCCCGGCGCTACGTCGCGATCCTGCGCGAGGCCGACATCCCGATCGAGTCGGTCCGCGGCCCGTACGGCGGCTACCGGGTCGGCCGCGGCCTGCGACTCGCACCGCTGATGTTCAGCCAGACCGAGGCACTCGGGCTGGTGATGGCGGTGCTCGAGGGTCCGCGCGGCGCCGATGATCCGGTGGAGGTCGCGCTCGGCAAGATCATCCGCGTTCTCCCCGAGCCCATCGCCCGTTCGACCGACGCCGTACGCCGGGTCAGCGCCCGCGGACCGGATCCCGGCGCTCGCACGCCGGACCCGGCGATCACGGCTCAGCTGGTCTCGGACAGCGCCGACTGCCGGCGGGTCGTCCTCCGGTACGAGCGGAGCCCGGGCGAGGAGTGGTCGATGGAGGTGGACCCCTGGGCGGTCGTCGTCCGCCGGGGTCGCTGGTACCTGCTCTGCTGGTCGCTCGCCAAGAACGCCCGGCGCATCCTGCGGGTCGACAAAGTTCGCGGTATCGAAACCCGGCCCGAAGCGTTCACGCCACCGGCCGACCTCGATGCGCTGGCGCTGGTCGAGGAGCACCTGGCGATGGGCTGGAAGTACAAGATCGAGGTCGTCATCGATGCGCCGCTGGAGCGGGCCAGATGCTGGATCTCCCGCAGCATGGGCCGCCTGGAGGCCATCGACGCCGACCGCACCAGGCTCACCGCGAGCACGGACGAACCCGACTGGTACGCCTCCCAGCTGACCGCGATCCAGACGCCGTACCGCGTGATCGGATGCCCGGAACTGGTCGAGGCGACCGAGGAACTCGCCCACCGGCTGTTGCGAGCGTGCGGGGCGACGGAAACTGTCGGTGGACAGGTCTAGCGTCATCGATCTAGCCAGCAGAGGGAGGGACGCTCGTGTCCACGTTGTCCGACAGGCCGAACACGGCCCTGGTAGTGATCGACGTCCAGAACGGCGTCGTCGAGGGAACTCACGAGCGCGACCAAGTCGTCGCGAACATCTCCAGCCTGGTCGGCAAGGCACGTGCGGGCGGTGTGCCGGTCGTCTGGGTGCAGCACTCGAGCAAACACCTGGTCAAGGACAGCGACGAGTGGCAACTCGTTCCTGAGCTCGACCGCGACGAGTCCGAGCCTGTGGTCCACAAGACCTTCGCCGATTCCTTCGAGGACACCGACCTCGAGGACGTCCTCGCCAAGGGCGGCATCGGCCGGCTGTTCGTCAGCGGCGCGCAGACCGACGAGTGCATCCGCTCCACGATCCACGGCGCCTTCGTCCGCGGGTACGACGTGACCCTCGTCGCCGACGCCCACACCACCGAAGACCTCTCCGAGTGGGGCGCTCCGCCGCCGGACAAGGTCATCGCCCACACGAACCTTTACTGGGAGAACCACACGGCCCCAGGTCGCACCGCCGGCATCCAGCCCACCAAGGAGGTCGACTTCAGCTGACCCGCGAGAGCTCGTGCAGTGATCGGATCCGTCGGACCTCGACATCGGCATGCTCGTCGTACCGATCGACGAGCACGGCGTCGATCCCGACGGCGAGCGCGCCCCGCACGTCCTTCTCCAGCGAGTCGCCGACCATCAGTGCCTCGGACGGCGTGAGCTGAAGTAGGTCGAGCGCGTGCAGGAACGCGCGTGGATCCGGCTTGCCGGCCGGCAACATCTCCGACGAGATCAGTACGTCGATCTCGTCGGACAAACCGAAGCGGTCGAGTTTGAACCGCTGGTGATCGGTGTTGCCGTTCGTGAACACGACCGTCGCGAGTCCGGCGGCGCGCATCCGGCGGAGGGCAGGCACGGCGTCGTCGAACAGGGTCCACCCCGCTTCGTAGCGCTGCAGGTATCCCTTGAACAACTCATCGGCCTCTTCGTCGTTCGCGTCGACGTCGAGAAACTCGCGCACACGGCTTCGGCGCTGTTGGGCGAAGGTGAGCTCACGGCGCTGATACCGCACGTAGTGCCGGTCGGACACCGCTGCCCATCGGGCGGCGACGTCTGGATCGGTGATGCCGTGTTCGGCCGCCCACTCGACGACCGCTGCGGCAGCCGCTGACTCCTGCTCGACCAGCGTCCCGTCCAGGTCGAACAACACTCCCTTCAGCGTCACGGAGTGGCTGCCTCGGTGAGGGCGGTGAGGAGGGCTGCGATCGCGGGTGGATCCGGTGGTTCGCCGTACGTGGCGGCGTAGACGTGCCGCCGCGAGCCGGGCAGCTCGTTCGCGACCACCCCCTCGGCATGGTGGGTGCGAAGAGCGAGCCCGGGCATCGTCGTGACGCCGAGGCCGGCTGCCACTAGCGCCTGCATCACGACCATGTCGTCCGAGGTATAGCCGATCTGCGGCTCGTAGCCCTCATCCGCGCACAACGACACAAGATGACTTCGGCAACGATCACAGCCCGCGATCCAGGTCGCGTCGCGCAGTCCGGACAACTCGACCTCCTGGTCCGACGACAGTACGTAGAGCGGGTCGTCGAGCAGGTGGTGCAGCCGGATCCCGGCCGGTTCCGGCGCGGTCTCGTCGTACCGGAAGATGATCGCCACGTCGATCGTCCCGATGCGGAGCAGTTCCAGCGCCTCGGGTGGATGCGTGTCGATCAGGCTGATCCGCAGACCCGGATGCTGCGCGGAGAGCGCTGCCACCGCGCCCGGGACCAGGGCACCGATCGCTGACGAGAAGCCGGCGAGGCGGACTCTGCCCGCGGTCAGACCGACGTGGGCCGCGAGCTCGGCGTCGACCGCATCGATCCGCCCGATGATCTCCGCGGCCCGGGCAGCCAGCATGCGCCCCGCCTCGGTGAGCCGGATCCCGCGACCCACCCGCTGCAGCAACTGCGCCCCGGTCTCTGCCTCCAGTCGGGACAGATGATGCGTGACGGACGGTTGCGAGTAGTGCAACTCGCGTGCTGCCGCGGTGACGGAGCCGTGGCGCGCGACGGCGTCGATCACGCGCAGCCTGGTGACATCGAGCATGTATCAATTCCATCTATGGATGACCTAAAGACTTGGCATTAGACGTTATGGGTCGACGGGGGCACGCTCAATACATGACTACGACAACGCTTCCGACCAGCCAACTCACCGACCTGGTGGCGGGCGTCCGCACCGCCATCGCGCAGCACGCCGACTGGCACGACACGGCCCAACTCGTGGCCGAGGAACTCCGCCGGAACCTGCCCACTCCCGACGTACTGACTCCCGAGCAGCGGCTCGGCTCGCCCGAGCGCTACATCAGCCACACCCTGCACGTCGAACCCGACGGCTCGTTCTCGATCATCGCGCTGGTCTGGCGACCCGGCCAGGTGACGCGGATCCATGACCACGTCACCTGGTGTGCGTTCGGCGTCATCCAGGGCGTCGAGCACGAGGACCTGTTCGACGCCGAACTCCGGATCGTCGGCCAGAGCGACAACCACGTCGGCGACGTGAGCGGCTTCGCTCCGCCCGGTGACATCCACCGGGTGCACAACACGACGGACAGCACCGCGATCTCGGTCCACATCTACGGCACCGATGTGACCGCGATCGGCGGCAGCGCCCGCCGGTACTACGACTGAGGCAGAGCGTCCAGCGCCTCGAGCTGGGCGGGGGAGAGGCTGATCGAGCCGGCCGCCAGGTTCTCCTCCAAGTGGTGCGCGTTCCCCGTGCCGGGGATCGCCAGGACGTTGCCGCCACGACGCAACGTCCACGCGAGCCGGATCTGCGCCGGCGTCGCACCGTGTTCCGCGGCGATCTCATCGATCACGTCGGTCTGCTTCACACCGCCGGTCTCGCGCGAGTCCGCCGTCAGCGCGAAGAACGGGACGAACGCGATCCCTTGGTCGCCGCAGGCCTGGAGGATCGCGTCATTGACCCGGCCGAAGTCGACGCCGTACCGGTTCTGTACGGCGACCACCGGCGCGATCTCCTGAGCCTGCGCGAGGTGCTCCAGCCGCACGTTCGACAGACCCAGATGCCGGATGACTCCCTTGGCCCTCAACTCGGCCAGCACACCGAAGTGCTCGGCGATCGAGTCGAGACCGGCCTGCCGCAGGTAGACGAGATCGAGCGAGTCCCGGCCGAGGGCGCGCAGATTGCTCTCGACCAGTGCCGGCAATTCATCCGGCCGCGCCAGCCCGGTGATCGTCGGCCCGACCTTCGTCGCGATCACGAGGTTGTCGTCGTACGGCGCGAACGCGCGGAAGATCGCGTCGTTCGCCCAGTTGAGCCCCTCGAACTCGCGGCTGTTTCCCTCCTGCCCGTAGGTCGGGTAGAAGTCGGCGGTGTCGAAGTGGTTGACGCCCAACTCGACCGCGCGGCGCAGCAGCGCGATCGCCTTCTGCTGCACGTCCGCCCCGCCACCGTCGCGTCCCGCGAGCCGCTTCGTGCCGAATCCGATACGCCGGACGACACGGTCGCCGAGCCGCCAGAATTCATCGGACTTGATTTCCGGAATTTGTGATGATAGGTTTGTTGGTAGAGTGTAATTCTGCTGCGCTTTCTGCATTTGGTCAGGATAAGACATCCAGCGCAATTCGTCCAGGTTTTTCCGATGAATTTCTGTGCGCTGCGCTAGGCTTCGGCGGGTGATTCCGCAACTCAGTGCGCGCCAGCGTGAGCTCCTCCAGGAGTGGATGCCGGCTGCCGAGGTCGTGACAGATCACAGCTGGGGTCTGGTCGGGACCGCCGTCCTCGAGCTCCATCTCGACGGCGAGCGGTACATCGCCAAGGCCGGCGACGCGAACGACGGTCACATCGCCCGGGAGATCCGCGCCCATCGCGAATGGCTGACGCCGTGGACTACGCGGGGGAGAGCACCGCGACTCGTCCACGCCGATGAGGAGGCCAAGCTTCTCCTCACGCGGTTCCTGCCGGGGGTGTTGGTGCAAGGCACTGAGCAGGAATGGGACCCGGATGTCTACCGCCAGGCCGGTGAACTGCTCGCGGCGTTCCACGGCCAGGTCGCCGTGCCGGACGAAACCCACGAGGCGCGGGAGAACCGGCGATCCCTTGCCTACCTGGGCAAGAAGCACACGATCGCGCCGGAGTTGACCGCGCGCTTGCGTTCAGAGATTGAATCCTGGCCGACTCCTGCGGCCGTTCTGGTTCCGACCCATGGCGACTGGCAGCCGCGCAATTGGCTGATCGACGGGGGCACCGACTGTCAGCACCGCTGCGATGCCCGCCAGTCCGTGCGTCGGCATCATCGATTTCGGCCGAGCCGATCTCAGACCGGCGGTCTCAGACTTCGCTCGGCTGGCGGTCCAGCAATTCACCACCGACCCAGCGCTGGAGCCTGCCTTCTTCGCCGGCTATGGCTCGGATCCGCGCGACCCCGCGGCCTGGCACCGGATCCAACTCCGCGAAGCCATCAACACCACGGTCTGGGCTCACCAGGTCGGCGACAAACCCTTCGAGGCACAAGGCCACCGCATGCTCGCCGCCGCCCTACGCGAGTAATTCGGTCAGCCGAACCTGCACGTCGGCAGGATGCAGGCCCAACTCGCCGAGCCGATCCGGCGACGTCCAGCGCAATTCGAAACTATTGCGTTCACAATGCGCCGCCGCTTCGTCCCCGGACAATTCAGCGACGCCTTCCACGTTCTCCACCAGAAAGTAATAGGCCGGCCGCCCATTGTGCGTCCCGGTCCACAGCAGCCGCTCGATCGTCGCCGTCAGCGTCGTCTCTTCCCACAACTCCCGTAGGGCGGCCTCGTCCGGTGTTTCACCCTCCTCGACATGCCCACCAGGCAGTACGGCGTACTCGTGGCCCTCGCACTTCGGACCGGGCGCGCTGAACGCCTCGCACATCACGCACTCGTCAGCCCGTTCGTGGCGCAGGTACCGCTTGATCACCAGCACCTTGCCCGCGTCCATCACCACTGCTGCCGCTCTGGGAATCGCCATGCCCAGGACCCTCCCACCAGCCCCGGACAGTTTTCGCGCGGACTACGCCGCGGGCACCACGCAGAACTCGTTGCCGTCGGGGTCGGCCATCACGATCCAGTCGACCTCGCCCTGGCCGATGTCGATGCGCTTCGCCCCCAGCGTGACGAGGCGGTCGACCTCGACCTGCAGCTCACCACCGTCCGCAGGAGCGAGGTCGAAATGCAGCCGGTTCTTGCCCAGCTTCGGGTCCACTGGGGGACCACCCCAGGTGATCTTGGGACCGCCGTGCGGTGAGCGGATCGCGGTCTCCTCGTCCTGGTCCCAGACCAACGGCCAGCCGAGCGCCTCGCTCCAGAAGTACCCGACCGCCTGCGAACCATCGCTGGCCAACGCCCCGATGAAGCCACAGTCGGCCAGGAAGTTGTTGCCTGGCTCAATCACACAGAACTCGTTGCCCTCCGGATCGGCGAGTACGACGTGCTCCTCTTCCGGCAACTGACCGATGTCGATATGCCGGCCACCGAGCGAGAGCGCCCGCGCCACCGTCTCCTGCTGTTGTTCGAGGGACTGGCTGGTCAGATCGAAGTGGGCCTGATTCGGCCCGCGCTTGTCCTCCTGACTGGGAACGAACCGCAGCCGGAACCCAGTGTCGTCACTCGGCAGCAGGGCAACCGCGCCCTGCGCTTCGTCCTCCGACTTCCACCCCAGTACGCCGCCCCAGAACCGAGCCAGCCCGACCGGATCATGTGCATCGAACGACAGTGCAACAAGTTGAGTAGCCATCTGCTCGGATCTCCGCTCTGCAGCCTGCTCGAGTGCAGCCAAGCTAAGCCGCCCCCCGATCGCACGCAACGCGATTAACCTCCATCGTCGGTCGACTCCCGTGGTGAGCGGCCAGCTCACCTGGCCGTCGTAGCTACGCTGACCCCGTGATCGATGACTTTGCCAAGGCCTATCTGCACGACGAGCTGCGGTGGGTGCGGGAGTCCCTGCTGTTCAAGCTGGACGGCTTGCCGGAGTACGACGTACGCCGTCCGCTGACGAAGACCGGGACCAATCTGCTCGGCCTGATCAAGCATCTGACCATGTCTGAGGCGCGGTACTTCGGCGGCGTCTTCGACCGGCCGTATCCCGAGCGGTTGCCCCAGTTCGACGATCCGGGCTACGCGAACCACCACTACATGTGGGTCGCGGAGCAGGAATCCCGCGCCGACATCGTCGACGGATACCAGCGCGCCTGGGCCCACTCCGACGCGACGATCGAGGCGTTGCCGATCGACTCACCGGGGTTCGTCCCGTGGTGGCCGCGGCCGCACGTGAAGCTGTTCAACGTGATGGTGCACATCGTCGGGGAGACCAACCGGCACGCCGGGCACGCCGACATCCTGCGCGAGCAGCTGGACGGGACGGTCGGATCCGGCCCGGTCACCACACCCGACGACACCGACTGGGAGGCGCACCGGTCAAGGGTCGAGGAGGCAGCCCGGAAGGCAACCTGACAACTACCGCAGCTGGTCGCGACGGCGGGTCAGGTGGGCGGTCTCTGCGGTGTTGCCCGCCAGCTCGATGGCTTTGTCGTACGCCGCGCGCGCCTCTTCACTGCGGCACAGCCGGCGCAGCAGGTCGGCGCGGGTCGCGTGGTACGCGTGGTAGCCGGCCAACTTGTCGTTGAGACGGTCGACAGCCGCCAGCGACACCTCCGGGCCGTCGAGCTCGGCGACCGCGATGGCCCGGTTCAGGGCAACGATCGGCGAGGGATCGATGCGGATGAGTTGGTCGTACAGGGCGACGATCTGCGACCAGTCCGTGTCGCGGATGTCGCGGACAGAGGTGTGTACGGCGTTGATCGCGGCGAGGATCTGGTAGCGACCCGGAGGCACCCCGGCCGCTAGGCGTTCGCGCACCAACTGATGGCCTTCGGCGATCAGCGCCGCGTCCCAGGCCCCACGGTCCTGTTCGTCGAGAGGCACCAGCTCACCACTGGCCGACACCCGAGCGGTACGGCGGGCCTCGGTGAGGAGCATCAGCGCGAGCAGCCCGGCCACCTCACCGTCCTCCGGCATCAGGGCACGGATCAGACGGGTGAGCCGGATTGCTTCGGCGGTCAGCTCATGCCGCACGGGATCGGTGTCCGGACCAGTCGCGAGGTAGCCCTCGTTGAAGACGAGGAAAAGCACGGACAGTACGCCGGACACGCGGGTCGGGAGGTCCTCCGCGGACGGCACCCGGTATGGGATCCGAGCCGCCTTGATCTTGGCCTTCGCCCGGGTGATCCGCTGACCCATGGCGGATTCCTGCACCAGGAAGGCACGGGCGATCTCAGGCATGGTCAGACCGCCGACCATCCGCAGCGTCAGCGCCACCCGGGTCTCCAGCGAGAGCGCAGGGTGGCAGCAGGTGAAGATCAGCCGGAGCCGGTCGTCGTCGATCGCGCCGAGAGGCTCAGGCGGGTCGTCGTCGTACACGATCTGAGCCTCCTTGTGCTTGTCGTCGCGCTTGCTCTCGCGCCGGATCCGGTCGATGGCCTTGCGATTGGCGGTGGTGGTCAGCCAGGCGCCGGGATTCGGGGGTACGCCGTCGGCCGGCCACCGCTCGACGGCGATAGCGAACGCCTCGGCGGCTGCCTCCTCGGCGATGTCCAGGTCGCCGAAGCGCCTGGTCAGGGCGGCGACCACGCGCGCCCACTCCTCGTGGTGGACCTGGATGATCGCCTGCTGCGCGTCGACCGCACTCACCGGAACGGCCGCACCTCGACGCCGGCCTGGTCATCGATCACAGAAACCAAATACTGCATCTCGGAATCTCCTGTGGTTCGGGTGGCACCCGTCGTGGGCGCCTGGTGCAACTCTGCCCTGATCCGACACCGCCTCCGGGCATTTCTTCAAGGACATTCTGGGCCCAGTCACCGGGAGCCGGCCGCGTCGAGCGTTGCGGAGATGGGCTCGAGGTCCGCGATGAGCTGGTCGAGCTCGTTCGGCTCCAGGCCGTCGTACGGCGGTGCGGCGAGGTCGTCGGTGAGGGACTCGATCTGTTCCTTGGTCTTCCGGCCGAGGTCACTGAGCCAGCCGGAGTCGTCCACGAGGCCACGGGCGCGCATCCCGTCGACCACCGCGGCCAGCTGGGCGGCCGGCAGATGATGGACCCGGCCGAACTTCTCCGCGGGCATGTCATCGAAAAGGGCGTGAAGTACGTGGGCCTCCGTCCCGCCGATGCCCGCGGCGACCAGAGCGGCGATATGACCGTCTCCGCGGTGCTCGCGGAGCAGAGTGGCCGCATGCCAGAGCTTCGCCACGGGCTCCTCGGGTACAGGCAGCGCTCGGAGTCCGGCGTACAGGATCCGTCCTTCCGTCGGGGCGCTCGTCGCCGCCTTGGTGGCGAGGTCGGCGGCACGCGCGAGGCCGGGGGAGTCGGCGAGGTCGCCGAGAATCCGCCTCAGCGCGGCGACGCAGCCCTGCTCACGAGCGGCGAGCGCTGCCTCGGGAGTGGCGGTGTCCCAGACGCGGGGGATGTGGCGGGCGACCTCGCCGTCCGCGAAGTTGTAGAAGATCGCGTGGACCACCTCGGCCGGGACACGTCCCAGTGGCGCGGCCCGTCCGGCGAAGTAGCCGTCCCAGTAGTTGCGGTGGCCGAGCGCCATGAGTGCCTCGGTCGGCTCCTCGGACATATAGGCGACCAGGTGGATCGGCTCCACGAGCCGGTGCAGGCGGCGGGCGGTGGACTCCATGATTGCTCCTCGGTTGGACAGCTGCTCACCTCTGCCACGAACACCTGGGCCCCGATCCGACACCTGTTGCGCGGTTTCTCGTACGAGTCAGCAGAGCGCGGTGTCGGCGCAGTACTCCGCTCGTCCGCCGACGATGGTTGCTAGCACCTGGATGTCCAGCAACGCGTCGACGGCGACGGTCGTCGGGTTGTCCGAGAGGATCACGAGGTTGGCGTACTTGCCGGGGGAGAGGCTGCCCTTCACGTCCTCCTCGAAGGTTCCGTACGCCGCGTCGATTGTGAACAATCGCAAGCCCTGATCGACTGTCAGGCGCTGCGTCAGCTGCCAGGCCCCCGGCGTACGGCCGAGAGGACCGGAGACCCTGCGTATGGAGCTCGCGCACCGCGGCGTATGAGGGTGCAGCTGACCCCTCGGGGCGGAGGGTCAGCCGGCCAGGTGGGACCACCGCGGGGAGAGTTCGGACCAGGGGCCGACCGCGGCGACGTCGCCGTCGACCAGTACGACCACTCGATCTGCCTGGACCAGGGCTGCCCGTTTCGAGGTCGCGCCGATGACGGTGGCGCGGCGCTCTCGCAGGGTTTTCCACAGTTCGATCTCGGTGGTGGCGTCCAGGGCGCTGGAGACGTCGTCGGCGAGCAGCAGTTCCGCATCTGTTGCCAGAGCGCGGGCGAGCGCGAGGCGTTGCACCTGGCCGCCGGAGAGCCGTACGCCCCGATGGCCGACCAGCGCGTCCATGCCACCGGCGGTGGCGACGTCGGTGTCCAGGAGGGCACCGGCGACCGGACCCTCGAACGCGCGGGCGTGCCCCAGCCGTACGTTGTCGGCGAAGGAGCCCGACAGCACCCGGGGTACCTGGGCAACATGCGCGACCTGCCCAGGACGCAGGAACAGTTGCGGGTCGTCGATGAGTTCGCCGTTCCAGCGGATCAGGCCGCGATGATCGATCAGCCCGGCCAGTGCGGACAGCAGACTGGACTTACCGGAACCGACCTGACCGACCAACAGCACCAACTCCCCAGCCTCGACGGTCAGGTCGACGCCGGAGACGCCGATCGTGCCGTCGTCATGGATCGCGCTGAGGTCGGCCAGCTCCAGCCGACGCAGGCGGGTCCGGGGCACCGGCTCAGGTCCGGGCGCGATGCCGGCGACCAGGTCGACACCGGGCGGCAGGTCCATCAGGTCGGTGCCTCCGGCGAAGCGGCTGGTCTCTGCCTGCCAGGCCCGGGTGCCCGGCGCGTCGGTGACGACCGTACTGGCGACTCGTCCGAAGTAGTCAAAGCCGTTGACGGCGTTGGCGACCAGCAGTGCGGTGGCCAGGCTCCAGATGTTTCCCCTGTACGCCGCCCAGGCCGACACCACGCCGAGCTGCACCATCACGACCGGGATGCCGTCCAGGCAGGCTTGCACCCGGTGCTCCCGCACCGCGGCGCTCACCCGGCCACTGTCGACGTGCTGCAGATGGGTGTGCACCTGCGACGTCGCGGCGGACAACTTGATCGTCCGGCCCGCGTCCAGCGCGGACACGAGCACACGGCCGAAACGGGCTCTGGCCGCCGATGCCGCGGCCGCTGACCGACCGGCGACGGGGCGACCGATGGTCGAGGCCAGCGCCGATGAGACCATCACGGCCAGCAGCACGGCGCCTGCGAGCCAGGTGCCACCGAGCAAGGCGGTGACGACTGTGATCACCATGCCGTTGATGAAGTCGACCCAGCGGTCGCCGTAGACGGCGATCCGGTCGGCGTCCATGGAGCGGGCGACCACCTCGCCCGGTGGCGTACGGGTCAGTCGGTGCTGCCTGGTCTGACCGAAGAGCACTGACATCCGCGTCCGCAGCATCACCTCGGCCCACCGGCGCGGATAGCGCCGGAGGCCTTCGGCCATCAGCAGCGGGGCAGTGAGCAGAGTCGCCACCAGGGCCACGGCGAGCCACCACGGCGCCCGCCCGTGTCGCAGGGCTTCGACGACATGGCCCCAGACCAGACCGGTCACCGCTCCCTGCGCGCCGGTCAGGCCCGCGAACAGGAACAGCAGCGCGCCGACCACGCTCCATTCCGGACGGATCAGCAGCGTATGCGCGACGCCGCGGGCGAGACTCGGTCCGGTGCCGACCTCGGCCGGCTCGGGCGGTTCGCCGATCCGGCGCCGACCGCCGACCGCCTCGCCCGGGGCATCGATCCCACGATCCGGATCCGGATCGTGGTGGTGATCCTGAGCGTCGTACGTGGGCCCGGAACCCCCGGCCAGCAACAGTTCCCGGAACGGGCCGGGGGAGACGGCCAGTTCAGCACGAACTCCGTGCTGGACGACCCGGCCGTGATCGAGGACCGCGACCAGCGGCGCTCGGGCGATCGTCGAAAGCCGGTGGGCGATCAGGACGCCGGTACGGCCCGACAGCAGCCGGTCCGACGCGGCGATCACCAGCCGCTCGGTGAGCGGATCCATCCGCGCGGTGGCCTCGTCCAGGATCACCACCCGGACGTCGCGGACCAGCAGTCGCGCGAACGCCACCAACTGTTCCTCGCCCGCGGACAACGACGTGCCACCCGGGCCGAGCAGCGTGTCCAGGCCGTCCGGCAGGCCCGCGACCCAGTCACCGAGCCCGAGTTCCACCACGGCCGCCTCGATGACCGGCCTCGGCAGGTCGTCGTTGAACAGGGCGATGTTCTCGGCCAGGCTGCCGGCCAGGATCTCCGTCCTCTGGGTGACCACACCGACCGCAGCACGCAGCTTCTGCAGATCGAGATCGCCGACATCGTGACCGGCCAGGAACACGCTGCGCGGCGGCGGCTCGACGGCTCGCGAGATCAGTGACGCCAGCGTCGACTTGCCGGAGCCGGTGCGTCCGACCAGGGCGATGGTCTGACCGTTCCGGACCCGCAGATTGATGTCGCGGAGGGCGAAGGTGCCTTCGGTGTAGGAGAAGTCCAGGTCGCGGATCTCCAGGTCCACCGGGCCGTCCAACGGCAGGTCCGACCCGCCCTCCGGTTCGGGTTCGGCGGCCAGCATCTGCCGCAGCCGGGTGATGGCGCCGAGTCCCGCCTGGAGACCGGGCAGGTTGTTGGCGAGCATCGCGATCTGTCCGACGAAGGTCGAGGTGACCAGGAACAGGGTCACCAACCGTGCCACGGTGAGGTGGCTGTCGACGGCCAGTGCGATCCCGGCGACGCCGATCGCCGCCAGCAGGCCGTGCAACAGCACACCGGTCCGACGGGCGATCCGGCTGTCCACGGTGACCCTCGAGCTGAACGTCTCGTGCACCGCGGCCGAGAGCCGGGCAACCCGGACCAGAACGTGCGCCTGGCCCAGGCTCGTCCGGAGATCGTCGCGCCCGGCGATGCCTTCCTCGAGTACGGCGGTGTGATCGGTCCAGGCCATCTCCTCGATGACCTTCCGCCTGGCGACCTCGGGCAGGAGCTTGTGAACGGCGTACCAGATGATCACGGCCAGCACCGGGAAGAGCACAGCGGAAGGCCACCAGGTCACCCCGGCGACGATCCACATCGGGATCGTCCCGAAGAGGGTTCCCGCCAGCGTCCACAGCTGCGAACGGAGCAGGGTGCCGACCTCGTGGGAGTCGTCGTCGACCCGGTCCAGGATCTCGCCGACGGCTTGTTCGTTGAGGACGGCCAAGGGCTGTCGCAGGGCGGCCTGAAGCACGTCCTCGCGGAGCCGGCCTTCGACCCGATCGGAGACGCCGACCCAGATGATCTTGCCGAAGCTGCTGATCACGGCCCCGCCGACGACACACAGCATCAGCAGTCCGACCAGCCGCCAGCTGGGCTGTGCCGCCAGGTGTCCGGCCACCACGCTGCCCAGCGTGGAACCCAAGGATGCGACCGCGGCGGCCGCGAGCGCCAGGGCGGAGGCCGGCCCGCGGAGGCGTCGCCAATCGACCCGCCGAGCCGGATCGGCGGGCGGTGGCGGGGCCATCGTGCGGGCCGGCGGCGGCGCGAGGAGGTCGGTCATCAATCCGAACCCTAAGCTCGGGCCGCGCACAGATTCAGCCGGTTTTCCAGGTTGACGCCGAGGTCCGCTGCTACTCGCCGCTGAAAAGGATCAGGTTGCCGTCGCGGTCTCGAACGACGAATTGGTGCGCACCCCAGGGTTGGCGCTTCAGCGTTTGCTGGAACTCGACATCAGCCCCGGCGTATTCGCTGTAGAGGGCTTTGACATTGTCGACGCTGATCGCCGCCGCGAGCAGTTGATCATCTTCTCGAACGGTGCCGTTGTACACCGGATCACAAACATACCGAAGATTGAGGCTGACGTTGTCGCGGCGTACTTGACCGTAGTACGGCGGATCGCCGTAGGTGAAGACCACGGTGAAACCCAGTTCGTGTTCGAAGAACGCACAGGCTGCGTTCATGTCGGATACGAACAGTTGTGGTTCGGCCTGGGTGAGGACCGGCCGCGCCGGGACGTCGGGGTCGGGTACTGCGGCTTCCTGGGGCATCTGGGCTACTCCTGCCTTGAACACGGCCCATGTTTCGAATCCAGCTTCGCGAGCCAGCAGAAGCTGCGCGTCAGCAAGCACGAAGCGCTGCGCCAGGATCTGTTCATCGCTGAGCCCGTGGTACTGCGGCAACGCAGCACGGATTCGTGGCACGACGGTGTAGTTGCGCTCGCGATGCCAGCGCAGTAGCTGCCTGGCCTGCTTCCGCAGATTCTCTAGATTCGTCATGGGCGCATCTCGAATAGTCGCGAGGTGGGCATAGCCCCTTCGGCGAGTGCCGGCGCGCCCTCATCAGCAGCATCAGCATGCTGCCGTCCGAGGCTGCGCGCTGTCAAGGATCGGGCTACTAGTTGACATAATGTCGCTTATCGGCGCTTGGCTTATGGGTGATAATCACCTGTGACATCGCTTCGATGGTCCTACCGTGCCGTGATGGACCCCATCGCTGCGCCGCCCGTCGATCTGGACTGCCACGATCTCCCGGACGCCGCGATTCTTCAGCCCGGTCGAAGAACCCGGATCCGCACCTGGCCCGGTTCGGACTACCCCTTCCTGACCGGCCCACTCCGCGTCGAGGGCGTAAGCCCTGGCGACACCCTCGCCTTCCACCTCCGCACCCTTGAACTGGACCCCGTCGGTCACTACGGCTTCGCCACCACCACCAACCCCTGGGAGCCGTGGGGCGGCGTCATCCGCGAGTCCGCGAACCAGGAATACGCCGGCCGCGCCGAACTCCGCGGTGACCAGGCGATCCTCGACGGCCAACACGTCCTACCAGTTGTCCCGATGCTCGGCTGGCTCGGCCTGGTCCGGCCCGAGCTGATCGCCGACCCCTGGGACCACGGCGGCAACCTCGACACCAAGGAGTTCGCCCCCGGCTCGACCCTCTATCTCTACGACGAAATCGGGTCCGGCCGGTTCGTCATCGGCGACGCGCACGCCGCAATGGGCGATGGCGAAATGAGTGGCCAGGGCATCGAGATCGCCTCCTGGTGCGACCTCACCGTCGAGGTGATCCCCGCCACCTCTGCGCACCGTCCCATCGTCCGCACCCCCAATGCGATCGTCCACCTCTGCAGCCGCTTCACCGAGAGCGACGCCTACACCCAAGCCATCTCCGACGCCGTCCACCACCTCGGGTTCGCCCAGCAACTCGGCTTCGAGCAGGCCAACGCCCTCCTCAGCCTGATCGCCGACCTCCGCGTGTCGAGCGTCGTCTCCCACTCGCCTACCTACAAGCTGCTCGTCCCGTCGAGCTGGCTAGGCCCGATCGAAGACCTCCTGACCGTTGAGAAGCCGTTGTTGCCCTACACCCCCAGATGATGGTCCCGCGATCCCTCGCGCCCGCCTACTCCCGGCTCATCAACTCCCGCTCCTGCCAGTTGCCTCACGGGAGTAGAAAGACTCGTTCAGACTGCCGTTGTCGGATTCTGGGTGGACGGTTCGTGGATAGGGCAACTGGACCGAAAAGACCCGCAGACTCAAGGAGAAGCACGATGGCCGACCAGGCAACGCGAGCAACCAGACCATTCCGCTTCGGGGTCGTGACCCCGATCAGTTCGGGCCTGCCGGCGTGGCAAGACCGCGTACGGCGCATCGCCGACAGCGGTTACTCAACGTTACTGATGCCCGACGTACCCACGTGGCAACCAGCGCTTGGCCCCACGCTGGCAACCGCGGCCGCGCTGACTGACCTGCGGATCGGCTCATGGGTCTATGCCGCCGCGCTGCGCGAACCGTGGAGCACAGCATGGGAGGCTCACTCACTCGCAGTACTCACAGAAGGCCGCTTCGAAATGGGCATCGGCGCCGGCCGACCCGGGATCGAGGTCGAGCTGGGGCTGCCTGCCGTCTCCCCCGCTGAGCGTCGTACCAGAATGCGCGAGACCGTGGCCGCCCTACGTACGTTCGACGGCCCCGATCTGCACACGCCGGTGGTCATGGCGGTGAGCGGACCGAAGTCGCAGGCGCTGGCGCTCGAGGTCGCTGATGCAGTCACGTTCGTACTCCCGCCGGACGACGACCGGATCGAAACCACTAACCGGGTACGCGACTTTGCCGGCCGCCGCGACATCGAACTCGCCCAGCACATCGCCGCCGTCGGTGATCGTCTCGCTCCGTTCATGGCGCCACCCGACCTCGACACCGCAGCGCTCCGCGCGGCAGCCGCCGAAGAGATCGAACGACGACGCGAAGAGATCGGCTTCTCCTATTTCGTCATCGGCGCCGACTTCGCCGACACCCTCGCGCCAGTCGTGGCCAAGCTGGCCGGACAGTAGGCGGCGCACGACGAACGGTGGGTCAGCAGGCCTCGAGGACGAAGAAGATGAAGCAGATGAACCTCGCCGGGTGCTGCTGGTTCTGTGGACGCAGTTCGCTCGGGGTGTCCGGGGCGATCGGTGGCTCGCTGATGACCGAGATCCGGAAACCCGCGGCCGTGAAGGCGTCGCTCATCGCCTGCAGCGGCCGGTGCCAGATCGTGTAGACGACCGTGCGGCCGGCGTGCTCGGCGTCGAACGAGAACTCGGCGACGTCGAAGTACTCGGCGTCGGGGTTCAACGCGGTGTGAACGATCGGGTGGTTCAGCGACAGAATGAGGCGTCCGCCCGGCTTCAGCACTCGGCGGAGCTCTGCGAGCGGCTCGGTCCAGTCCTCCAGGTAATGCAGGACCAGGGAGGCCACGACGTCATCGAATGCGGCGTCGGCGTACGGGAGCGGCTTGGCCAGGTCGGCGACGGTCAGGTCGGCGTCCTCCCCCAGCCTTCGGCGGGCCAGTTCGATCATTGCCGAGCTCACGTCGAAGCCGCTCATGATCGCGCCTCTGTCACGCAGCGCCGCTGACAGCGGACCGGCACCACAGCCGACGTCAAGGATGCGACGGCCGGCCACGTCACCAGCAAGGTCCAGCATCGCCGGCCGTTCGTAGTGGCCGTTGAGCAGATTGACCTCGTTGTCCGCGGCGTACGCCTCAGCGAACCCGTCGTAATCCATCGTCGGCACCAAGCACTCCTTCAGTAGGCAGTTCGTCTACGGCACGTAGACGACACATGGCCGGCAATGGTTCGACAGCACCAGTCGTTCTACCGATGCGGGGGTGGTGGACCGGCTCCTAGCCTCGCTGGCATGGGAAAGGTCATCATCCACAACCAAGTCACTGTGAACGGTGCCTTCGAGGCGCCGTCGCCCGAGGAATGGCTGGAGTTCGATGCTGACAGCGGCGACGCCGGCCTCGAGCAGCTGATCCTGGCCGACGCGCTACTCCTCGGCCGTAAGACGTACGAGGGACTTGCCGCCGTCTGGCCGCAGCTCGGCGAGGACCCCACGATGGGCCACTACGCAGAGCGGGTCAACGGCATGCCGAAGTACGTCGCCTCGCGGGCACTCACCGGACCGCTGGAGTGGAACGCCACGCTCATCGAAGGTGATGCCGTCCAGGCTGTCCCCGCACTCAAGGAGATGCACGCCGGCAACCTGATCGTGTCCGGCTGCGGGGAGCTGGCCGACACCCTCGCTCAGGAGGGTCTCGTCGACGAGTTCTGGTTCTGGGTGAATCCGCACCTCTGGCCGACCGGGCCGCGGATCCTCGACGGGGTCGGCCCGATCCGTCTGCAGCTGGTCACGGCCACGACCTACCAGTCCGGAGTCGTCTGGCTCCGCTACCGGCCAGCCACCTGAGGGAGAAAATGATGGACACGTCCTCGTATTTGAACGCTGTTGTCGACCAGACGAGCACGTTCGCCGAGTGGGTGGACGGCAGGGATGCCGCAGCCCCGGTGCCGACCTGTCCGAAGTGGACGCTGGCTGATCTTGTCGACCATGTCGGCGCGACGCATCGGATGGTGGCGATGCTGGTAGGTGAGCAGTTGAGTGAGCCGAGCAAGGCATTCGCTGCCTACGTTCCGGCCCCGGCTGATTCGGCGCAGTGGGGCCTGTGGATGGTCGAGGGTGCAGCCGCGGCGAAGCAGGCATTCGAGTCGGTGGCTGATGACACGCCGGTGTGGGATCCGTCGGGTGCTGCTGCGGGGGTGCCGTTTTGGTCGCGGCGGTTGTTCGGTGAGGCGAGTGTGCACCGCGCGGACGCGGCGGCGGCACTCAACAAGCGGTACGAGTTGGCGCCCGAGTCTGCGGTGGCAGCCCTGGAGGACTGGCTGGACACGATGACGTCGCGCGGCTACTGGGAGAACCGGCCGGACTTCGCCAAGGCCATGCGCGGTGACGGCCAGACCCTGCACTTCCACGCCACCGACGCACCCGGAGAGTGGCTGGCCCGCCGCGAACAGAACCGAGTCGCGCTGGAACATACCCACACCGAGGCCGACGTCACGCTCAGCGGCCCGGCCGCCGACCTCCTGCTCGTAATCAGCAGACGGCGCAAGCTGGATGCGGCACCAGACCTGGAACTGCACGGCGACCCAGCCCTGCTCGACCGCTGGATCGAACACATGGACTGGGTCACCGACTAGGCGTCAGGTGTCGCGGCGGGCATGGAGCACGACGAGGGGACCGTATACGCCCTCGGCCGGGATCCGCAGGTCTGCCACAACGCGGAGACCGGCGTCCTCGAGAAGTTTGGTCAGCTGCTCGGGTCGCCATTGGTACGTCGTCCAGGTCACCGCGACACCGCCATACGCCTCGGTCCTGGCTGCATCGTCATCGCCGACGTGCGTCGCGATCATGAACTGCCCGCCGGGCACGAGTGCGTCATGGAAGGCGGCCAGGACGTTCGGCAAGATCTCGCGTGGCAGGTTGAACAATGACCACCAGCCGAGAATGCCTCCGAAAGAGCTCGGCTCGAGGTCGAGTTCGGTGGACGAGGCGACGGCGAAGCTGCACTCGGGGTGCAGGCGCTTCGCGTGCTCGATCATCCGAGGCGACAGGTCGACGCCCGAGACCTCGATCCCCCGCTCCTGCAGGTACGCCGTGACAGTCCCCGGACCGCAGCCGACATCAAGCACAGGCCCAAGACCGCGGACCGAACTCGCGAATGCGTCGATGGATGCCTGCAGCCACGGCTGGGTACGAATGTCCCCCATCCCCGTGGTTTGCAGCAGGTCTACATAATTGTCGGCCACTCGGTCGTACGACGCCCGCACGACCTCGAGATCCGCTGGCTGAACACTCGATGAAAGGGTCACCGAACCGACCCTACCGACCCCCACCCCCAAGAATCGGCTCCAGCGACAGCCCTCACGACCTCCAGGTAGCGAGCAACCACAGGAGAGGCGTCCTCGTGCCCTTCGACCCGCGAGAGTACGGCGGACAGCCCGGCGCCCACCCCGACGTCGGTGGGCGCATCGAGCATCGCCGCCATCGCGGCAGCCTTCTCCAAGTCACCTCGAGCGAGGTACTTCGCCGCCAACGGCAGCATGGCCAAGGCGAACACATTCGGGTCAGGTGCAGCCCCCGGCAGGCCGCGGCCCACCAATTCGAGCGTCTCCCCCAGGTCGAGGCTCCCAGCCGCGCCGGCACCGGCCACCAGCCGAGATTTCCGGGGTATCGGCGCGCCCGGCGGCCACCAGTACCAGTCGACCCACAGCGGGAGGGACTCCACGTCGTACATCGCCCCGTATACCCACCGCCAGCAGGTCCGTTGTCCGGCATCTCGAGCGTCAGTAGCGGCTGGCCGAGCGCCCGCACTCCCCCGGCAACGATGATGTCCACATCGCTCCACTCATCGGCCTGTCCGGACCCGAGCGAACCGACCAGCCAGACACCGTCGGCCCGCAGCGTCGGCACGGTCTCCGCCAACCATCGCGCCCGTCCTCTGGCCAACGCCGCCACCATGCTTCGTGCCTCATCCCGCGTCACGCGCCGGACGCTACTCGGGCCGCCGACCGAGACACCACTCTGTTTGTCGGTTAGGGCGCAGGCGCGTCGAAGACCGACCAGCAGATGGCGTTTCGTTGGTGCTGGTCGTCGATGACGAGGGCGCGGATCGCCTTCGGGAGTTGGGCGCGCTGCCACTGGCACTCGGCTCGGCGTACCACCTCGGCCTCTTGCTTGGGCACGGCAGCGACTGCGGCCTTGATCGCGTAGGCGGCCGCACCCAGGTCGTGCTCGGCGACATGAGCGACCACTCCGGCCTGGCCGGCTGCGTACGCCGCGTGCCGTGCTGCTCCAGTCAGGTCTCTCGCCGCACCCATCGCGTGGCCGCCCGCCGCCCGAGCCTCCATCATCTTGACCTCGCCACGCACCCAGGCACGGGTGTGCTCGATCGCCTGACGCGGCCGAGGGTCCTCCGGCCGAATCGACTCGAACAGGGGCAGGACGTGCTCCGCACAGGTGGCCGCCCAGAGTGCCAGGAGGTGGTGATCCGAGTCGGTGAGCGTCCCACCGCGGCGGATCGTCACGAGGCGCGGGTCTCGGACCTTCGGAAGGATCATGGTCAGAATTCTTGGGTCGAGGTGTCGATTTCCGGGATCGCTGTTCGTCTTACTGCGACGATTCGGTACGACGAGTCCGGTCATCGAAGGAGCTAGGCAATGAAGTACATCATGTTGATCTACCAAGGCGGCGCGCTCGAGCAGCAGGCCGCGTTGTCCGAGGACGAGCAGAAGCAGGTCTACGCCGACTACCAGGGGATCAACGAGACGCCAGGAGTCACGCCCGGACTGCCGATGGGCCGACCCGAGAACGCGACCACCGTGCGGGTCGAGGCAGGCAAGACCCTGACCACCGACGGTCCGTTCGTCGGGATGAAGGAGTCGGTCGGCAGCTGGTTCATCCTGGAGGCCGACAACCTGGACGCGGCGATCGAGATTGCCGCCCGCGTACCGGCCGCACGCTACGGTGGCGCGGTCGAAATCCGCCCTTCGGAGGTGTATTGGTAGCCACGCTGGAGCAGGTCTTCCGCGAGGAATGGGGCCGGGTGCTGGCGACTCTGATCGGCATCGTCGGCGACTTCGACCTTGCCGAGGAGGCGGCGGCAGAGGCGTTCGCCATCGCCGCCGCCCGCTGGCCCCGCGACGGCATCCCCAGCAACCCGCGTGCCTGGCTGATGACGACGTCCCGCAACCGAGCCACCGATCGCATCCGCCGCGATCAGGCCCTTGCTTCGAAGCTCGGTCTGCTCGTCACGCCCGATCCTGGTGAGGCTCCGATGGACACCACGACCTTCCCCGACGAGCGGCTGGAGCTCATCTTCACCTGCTGTCACCCGGCGCTCGCGATCGAGGCCCAGGTAGCGCTCACCCTGCGCACGCTGGGTGGGTTGACCACCGACGAGATCGCCCGCGCGTTCCTGGTGCCGGAGCGCACGATGGCGCAGCGGCTGGTACGGGCCAAGCGCAAGATCAAAGCGGCGCGGATCCCGTTCCGCGTGCCTCCACCTCACCTGCTGCCCGAGCGGCTCGACGCCGTACTGGCTGTCGTGTACCTGATCTTCAACGAGGGGTACGGCGGCCGCGACGAACTCGCGTCCGAGGCGATCTGGCTGGGCCGGGCGCTCACCGAAGTACTCCCGGACGAGCCCGAAGTCCACGGATTGCTGGCGATGATGCTCCTGAACGACTCCCGCAGAGAGGCGCGGTTCAGCGGCGGCGAGTTGGTGTTGCTCGCCGATCAGGACCGATCCCGGTGGGACACCGAGCAGATCGCGGCTGGACGCGCCGAGCTCGACACCGCGATCGCACTCGGCGGCCACGGGTCGTACGTACTCCAGGCGGCCATCGCCTCACTGCATACAGAAACGCCGAACGACTGGGCACAACTAGCGGCGCTGTACGGCGAGCTGTACCACCTGACCGGCTCCCCCGTCGTCGAGCTGAACCGCGCGATCGCCATCGCCGAAACCGAAGGAGTCGAGGCCGGCCTGCGCATCGTCGACGGGCTCGGCCTGCACGACTTCCGCTACCTGCACTCGACCAGGGCCGAACTGCTCCGCCGCCTCGGCCGGATCGACGAAGCGCGCGACACCTACCTACGCGCCAGGGAACTCACAGAAGACGGGCCCGAACGCCGCTTCCTCGAACGCCGTCTCACCGAACTGGCAGCCACCACGATTCCCCACGGGACCGGCTCCTCGTCGGGCTCGGAAACGTGATCGATCCGCAGGCCTGCCGCGATGAAGGCGTTGAGGAACTCGGCCAGCGACAGGTGTCGCATGCCACCGACCTTGGTCCTGATGCCGTCGGTCCCCCACCACGGAGCCGACAGATGCCGTCGAGCCTCGCGGTAGGTGGTGTGCACGAGCCGGCTCCCGTCCGAGCACGCCTCTACGTGTGGACCGTTGAAGCACGGATGCACGCCGTAGAAGAGGATTCGGCCCCCGGGCTCCAGCACACGTGCGACCTCGGACAGCAGCCTGTCGAAGTGGTCGACATCGGTCGAGGTCCAGGAACTGACGGCCATCGGTACGACGGACGACCTGATCGGCAACTGTTCGACGTCGCCTTGCACCAAGCGATGCGACCGCCGGCGCGCCAGTCGCAGTTGATCGGTCGAGAGCTCAACACCGACAGGCGTCCAGCCGAACTCCGCGATCACCGCCAGATCCCGGCCCGTCCCGGAGCCGATGTCCAGGCAGAGTCCTTGACCGGTCGGCAGGTTGGCTCGCAGTACGTCGTGCCGATGCGGAGCCGTGTCCAGTTGCGCGTCGTACCAGTCGGCCACACCGTCGTACCGGGCCGTCGCCATCAGGCCAACGGCGGAAAGGTTTTGGTGCCCGGCATGTTGTCGGCGAACGTCTGGAGCTCCGGTGAGATGTCGCCATGCAACTGCATCGCCGTCAGCTCGCCGAGCTCGAAGGCCCGCTTCAGGAGTTCGTCGCAGTGCGCATTGTGGGCGAAGGCCGCTTCGCTGTCGACGTACTCCTCGATCACCACGAAGCTGTCCGGGTCAGCGTCCTGATACCAGTCGTACCTCAGCGTGCCCGGCTCGTCCTGCGTCGCCGCAGCCAATGCCTTGGCCGCCTGGATGAACTCTTCCCGCCGCCCCTCCCGAGCAGTGAACTCAACACGCGAAGTGAGCGTCATCGTCAGTCCTTTCCGTCAGAACAGCTAAGTCGTCGTACAGAGCATCGAGTAGGTCCGGCAGGCGCCGAGCTTGAGTGTCCGGGTCGCCCATCCCGTTCCAGTAGACGGCAACCACCACGCGCTCGGAGGGGTCCGCGAAGGTGACGCTCCAGGTCCGCCCGCCGTGGCCGAAGCTGCGCGCTGACGCACGCGTCCCGTAACCGTGCGCCGGATTGGACGAACCGAGCATGAACCCCAACCCGCGATCGACCGTCTCCTGCAAGTACTCGTCCCACCCGCCGCTCACCTGGTGGGCCGTCATCGCCTCGAGAGTCCGCGCCGACAGTAGGCGCCCGTCGAGAAGGGCCTCGTAGAAGTGGCCGAGTTGGGCGATCGGACCGTGTCCCCCACCGGTCGGGCGACCCCAGGTGACCCAGGCTTCCGTACCGGACGGCGCGAAGCCCGGGATGACGGCAATCCGGTCCTGGTGAACCCGGTAGGTGTCGGCCGACATTCCGATCCAGCAATCGTCCATGCAGGCCGGCTCAAAGATCTCGTTGCGGATGAACTCGGTGAACGGCCGGCCGCTGACTCTCGATACCAGCTCAGCGACGATCCACATCGCGACCGAGTTGTATGCGTTGCGCGTGCCCGGGATCCAGCCGTCCGCCAACGGCGCCGCGCAGATGTCGGCGACCATTTCCTCCGACGGCGCGATGCCGGTGATGGTGCTGGTCAGACCGCCCGTGTGGCTCAGCAGGTGCCGGATCGTCACCGCCTGTTTACCGGCCGCGGCGAACTCGGGGATGTGGAGACAGACAGGATCATCCAGGTCGAGCAAGCCTCGCTGCCACAGGAGTCCGATCGCCACCGATGGAATCGGTTTGGTGGCGGAGGCCCACTCGACGATGGTCGACGTCGTCATCGGTACGCCGGGCCGTGCTTCGCCGACGGCCAGGTCGACACGGGTCTGCCCTTGCACCGAGCCGTACACCTGCGCACCGGTGTGCCAGCCCAGGTCCATGCCGTGCTGAACCTGGGCAAGCGTCTGCACCGGGAAATCAGACATGTACTTCGAAGCCGAGTTCGACGTCGGAGGCTGCTTGGCCGCCGCGGATACCCCAGTTCTCGGAGGTGCTTTCTCTGAGGGTGATCAGGACGTGGTCCGCGGGGATGCCGAGTGCGGCGAGGTTGTTGACGATCTCGGCGTACAGGTTGCGCTTGGCATCGACCGAGCGGCCGGCGAAGCAATCGATCGTGACCAGGGTGAAGAACTCCGGCTGGGTCCGGTTCGGTGAGCAGGCGAATCGGTGCGGCTCGTGCGCGATCAGGCGGATGTTCTTGTCCTCCGGCGGGATGCGGAAGGCCGCCACCAGCGCCCCGTGGACCGCGTCCATGATCGCGACCTCCTCGGCCTCGGAGTACCGGCGGCGAACCTCGACGAGCGCGGTGGGCATGACGCGAATCCTTTCATCCAGCGAGAGTCAGCGTTGGTACGCCGGCGTGACCTCGATGCCGTGGTTGGCGAGGAGGGTGATGAGCGTGTCGTGGCCCTGGGTGAAGTCCCAGAGCTCGGCGGGGAAGCCGACGGAGCGGGCGGACTCGACGTTGTCGGGGTTGTCGTCGATGAACAGAATGGTGGACGGGTCGGCCGCGATCCGGCGCGCGGCTTCGGTGAAGAAGGCGGGGTTGGGCTTGGCGGCGCCGAGGTCGCAGGAGTAGCAGCTGACGTCGAAGATGGCGTCGTACCCGAGCGTCGTCCGCATGTGTCCGCCGCGGTACTTCTCCTGATTCGTGCCCAGGTGTACGCCGTACCCGTGCCGGCGCAGCTGCTCGACGATCGCGAAGGATTCGTCGATGCGGTCGATGCGGTGCCACACGTCCTGATAGACGACGTCGACGGGCGTCTCGACGCCGTACTCCGCGAGCGTTGCCGCCAGCAACGGCATGTAGTCCCCCTGGCCGGCCAGCATCGGCAACTCGTCCTTCCAGGTCCGATGCATGAACTCTCGCGTCCGCTCACCGAGATACGGCTCCATCGCGGCGTACCACCCGCCGGGGATGTCCTGCAGTACGCCGTCCGCGTCGAACAGCACGTGCCGGATCGGCGATGCGGCAACTCCACGCTTGGATCCCGCGCTGGTCGGCGCCAGGACCAGTCCGTCCGGTAGCGGTGTCGGTTCACCGCGCTCCGCCGGGATAGCGCCGACCTGGAACGCGTCCTCGTAGATCACCTCGCCAGGGCTCTCGGAGTACACGACATCGAATGCGACGTCGTGGGCCGCGAGGACCCCGCACAACCGGTCCACCCGCGTCTGCATCTCCGCGGGCAGCGGCGTCTTGAACCACGTCACCGCGCCGGGGGTGTTCCCATCGGCATAGAAGCCGGGTTCGGGAAGATACTCGAGAAACCAGTCGTCGATGTCGAGATAAAGCGCCACCTGCTCATCCGTCAGCCGCCCAGCCCGCCGCAGATGATCCACCGCCACGAACAGACCCACCTCCACGCCAAGCCGCCCCCGATACCGAGCCTGCACGCGCAGATAAGTTCCCGTCATCGCCACATCATCATCGAACCAACCCCCCAACCACGACCAAATATCACCCCCACCCCCTACGCGAGCTCCGTCGAACGGCTCAGGCGACGTAGTCGGCGAGGTGTTTGCCTGTGAGGGTTGTCGGGTTGGCGATCAGGGTGGCCGGGGTGCCTTCGAAGACGATCTGGCCGCCGTCGTGGCCGGCGCCGGGGCCGAGGTCGATGATCCAGTCGGCGTGTGCCATCACGGCCTGGTGGTGCTCGATCACGATGACCGACTTCCCCGAGTCGACGAGGCGGTCGAGCAGGCCGAGCAGTTGCTCGACGTCCGCGAGGTGGAGGCCGGTGGTCGGCTCGTCGAGGACGTAGATGCCGCCCTTGTCCCCCATGTGCGTCGCCAGCTTGAGCCGCTGCCGCTCACCGCCGGACAGCGTCGTCAACGGCTGACCGATGGTCAGGTACCCGAGTCCGACGTCCGCGAGCCGATCCAGGATCTTGTGGGCAGCCGGCGTACTGGCCTGTCCGGAGCCGAAGAACTCGACCGCCTCGCCCACCGGCATCGCCAGCACCTCGGTGATGTCCTTGCCACCGAACTTGTACTCCAGCACCGACGCCTGGAACCGCTTGCCCTCGCACTCCTCGCACGGCGACTCGACCGTCGCCATCACGCCCAGATCCGTGTAGATCACGCCGGCGCCGTTGCAGGCCGGGCACGCACCCTCGGAGTTCGCGCTGAAGAGCGCGGGCTTGACCCCGTTGGCCTTCGCGAACGCCTTCCGGATCGGATCGAGCAGACCCGTGTACGTCGCTGGGTTGCTCCGACGGGACCCACGGATCGCACCCTGGTCGACGGTGATGACCCCATCCAGGTCGGCCACCGAGCCGTTGATCAGCGAACTCTTGCCCGAGCCGGCCACACCGGTGAGGACCGTGAGCACGCCGAGCGGGATGTCCACGTCGACGTTCTGCAGATTGTGAAGGTCGGCACCGCGGATCTCGAGCGCGCCCGACGGCTCCCGCACAGAGTCCTTCACCGAAGCGCGGTCGTCGAAGTGACGCCCGGTCAGCGTCTTGCTGGTCCGCAGCTTGTCGACGGACCCCTGGAACACCACCTCGCCACCGCCGAACCCGGCACCCGGGCCGAGGTCGACGACGTGGTCGCCGATCACGATCGTCTCGGGCTTGTGCTCCACGACGAGGACGGTGTTGCCCTTGTCGCGCAGTTGCAGCAGCAGCTCGTTCATCCGCTGGATGTCGTGCGGGTGCAGGCCGATGGTCGGCTCGTCGAAGACGTAGGTGACATCGGTGAGCGACGAGCCGAGGTGACGGATCATCTTGGTGCGCTGCGCCTCGCCACCCGACAGTGTCCCGGCCGGCCGCTCGAGCGACAGGTAGCCGAGACCGATGTCCACGAACGAGTCGAGCGTCTCCCCCAGCGACTCCAGCAGCGGACCCACGGACGGCTCCTTGAGCTCACGCACCCAGGCGGCCAGGTCGCTGATCTGCATCGAGCACAGGTCGGCGATGCTCTTGCCGTGGACCTTGGATGCCCGCGCCTCCGGGTTGAGCCTGGTGCCGTCACAGTCCGGGCAGGTGGTGAACGTGACCGCCCGCTCGACGAAGGCGCGGATGTGCGGCTGCATCGCGTCGACGTCCTTGGACAGGAACGACCTCTGGATCGCGGGGATCAGCCCGCTGTAGGTGAGGTTGATGCCCTCGACCTTGATCTTGGTCGGCTCCCGGTAGAGCAGGTCGTGCAGTTCCTTCTTGGTGTACTTCTTGATCGGCTTGTCCGGGTTGAAGTAGCCGGAGCCGCGGAAGATCCGGCCGTACCAGCCCTCCATGCTGTACCCCGGGATCGTCAGCGCGCCCTCGTTCAGCGACTTGCTGTCGTCGTACAGCGCGGTCAGGTCGAAGTCGGTGACCGAGCCCATGCCCTCGCATCGCGGGCACATGCCGCCGGCGTACACGGCCTTGCGTACGACGGTCTTCTCGCCCGCGCCCTTCTCGGCGACCATCGCCCCGGTCGCGATCCGCTTCGGGACGTTGAACGAGTACGCCTGCGGGCCGCCGGCATGCGGCTTCCCGAGCCGGCTGAACAGGATCCGGAGCATCGCGTTCGCGTCGGTCGCCGTACCGACGGTGGAGCGCGGGTTCGATCCCATCCGCTCCTGGTCGACGATGATCGCCGTCGTCAGTCCGTCCAGTACGTCGACGTCCGGGCGTGCCAGCGTCGGCATGAAGCCCTGGACGAAGGCGCTGTACGTCTCGTTGATCAGCCGCTGCGACTCCGCGGCGATCGTGCCGAACACCAGCGAGCTCTTGCCGGACCCGGACACGCCGGTGAAGACGGTCAGCCGCCGCTTCGGGATCTCGACGCTGATGTCCTTCAGGTTGTTCACCCGCGCGCCGGTGACGCGGATCAGGTCGTGGCTGTCGGCAGCGTTCTCGGTGCGCGACCGCGTGGCCTTGCTCATGGTGTCTCCATCTGTCGGGCGGAGCCGCGGTGGCGGCTTCCGTCTGGCACGGTCGTCGGGGTCGTCGGGGTCAGGAAACCTGGTTGATCCGGATGTGGTTGCCGGCCGGGTCGCGGAACGCACAGTCGCGGACGCCGTACGGCTGGTCGGTCGGCTCCTGGATCACCTCGGCGTCGGTGGCCTGCAGCCGGTCGAACAGGCCGTCGATGTCCTTGGTGGACAACACGATGGTGGCGTAGGTGCCCTTGGCCATCATCTCGCGGATGGTACGGCGCTCGTCCTCGGTGATGCCCGGATCGGCGTCCGGCGGGCACAGCACGATCGACACGCCGGGCTGGTCGGCCGGGCCGACGCTGATCCAGCGCATGCCGCCGTACCCGACATCGCTGCGCACCTCGAAGCCGATGATGTCGCGGTAGAAGGCCAGGGAGGCGTCCGGGTCGGTGTGTGGAAGGAACGTCGAATAGATGTTGAGGTCCATGACGATCACGCTACGTGCTGATCGCCGGCCGGTGCTTCTCGATTCCTGATCGGTCTGGTCACCTGCTTGGCCACGCACGACGGGATGCCCTGGGTCGCGTCGCCCGCGCGCTCGCGGTAGACGCTCGGCGGCATCCCGACGAGCTCGGCGAACCGGGTGCTGAACGTGCCCAGCGACTGGCAGCCGACCGCGAAGCACACGTCGGTGACGCTCAGGTCGCCGCGCCGCAGCAACGACATCGCCCGCTCGATCCGCCGCGTCATCAAGTACCCGTACGGCGACTCTCCGTAAGCACGCTTGAACTCGCGACTCAGGTGACCGGACGACATGTGCGCACCTCGGGCCAGCGCCTCGACGTCCAGCGGTTGCGCGTACTCCCGATCGATCCGGTCCTTGACCCGCCGCAGGCGTGCCAGATCCTCCAACCGCTGCGCCTCATCCGCCCGACCCGTCACCCCAAAAATCCTGCCACGCCGCACCGACGTTTACCTAACACCCACGTACTTGACGTCACCCGTGAGATAGACATGCCTGCATGCAGCTGAGGACTGTGGAGTGGGGTGAGGGCGGGCGGGTGGCTGTGTTGTTGCATGGGATGTTGGGGGCTGGGGAGCAGTTTTGGCGGATTGGAGCGGCGCTGGCTGAGCGGGGATATCGGGCGGTTGCTGTGGTTCTGCCAGGGCATGGCCGGTCTCCGGCGGCTCCGGATGCGAGCGTGGGGATGTTTGCTGCGTCGGTGGTGGACACCGTCGGTTGTGAACCTGAGCTGGCGATCGGGCACTCGTTAGGTGGGGTTGTGTTGGCTGCGGCGTTGCCTGTGTTGCGGCCGGCCAGGGCTGTGTACGTCGACATCCCGCTGGCTGATGACGGGGCTCAGCGCACGACGGATGAGCTGACGTCAGGGTTTCTGTCCGCGCAGGCTGGGCGGACGGTTGAGGCGCTCCGGGTCAGCAAGCCGCGGTGGTCGGAGAAGGATCTTGAGGTGGAGGCCGTGGCGGCGAAGCGGTTTGATGTCGCGACCGCGGTTGCGCTCGAGTTGGCACACCGCGGGTCGCAGCCTCCGACGGCCGAGATCCCGTCGCTGGTGGTTCGCGCCGAGCCGAGTCGGTATGTATCGAAGGCGCGAGCGGCTGAGCTGGCGGCGCTGGGGTTCGAGGTCCGGTCGGTGCCGGGCGCGGGGCATTCCATCTGGTACGGGCATTTCGCCGAGTTCATGGACGCGCTCGAGGGATGGATCTGATCGGCTACTTGGGTTGCCAGGTTTGCTGACAGGCGTGGATCTCGGCCTGGAGGTTCTTGTCTTGCGGGTTGGCAGCCTCGGCGACCGTGTGCAGGGTGTGGCGGAGGACGGCGGTGTCGGGGTGGTCCGGGCCGTGCAACTCGTAGCTGGCGCCTAATGCGTTGTCGACGTACCACAGGGCTTCTTTGACCTTGCCGATGCGGAGGTGGGCGCGGGCGGCTGACGCGTGGAGTCGGATCTGGTGCGTCACCGCGCGGACGTCCTGGTCGGTCGGGATCTCCGCGGTCGGATCCGCCGCGGCGGCGAGCAGGCTGGCGAGTTGTTTGGGACTGGTCCACGACTCGGCCGCTCGGCCGGCCGCCTCGGCAGCCCACCGGGTGACTGGGTGATCCAGCCCCAGGCGAAGCGCGGCCGCGGTCGCCACATGTTCGAAAAGGGCCAGCGCGGCATGTTTGTGGTGAGTGGCCAGCAGCGCCTGGGCCCCCCGCAGGCGCAGATGGATCACCGCCGGATCGTCAGCCGCCAAGGTCGCCTCGTGCGATGCGCGCATCTCTTCGAAGAGCCGGAGCGCGTCCCGCGGTTCGGCCGACAACCACAGCTCGTCGGCCTGCCGGTACGTCTTGTCGGCCAGCAACTCCGCAGGTACGTCGGGAGCGGGCTGCAGCGCGGCGGTCAGCGCACTGATCCGTCTGCCGGCGAGCCGCTTGCGGCCGTAGTACTCCCCACCGCCGGCCGAAATCACCCGGTACCGCCCGAGCGGGATCAACGGAATCCCGAAGATCAACCACAGCACGCGACCGTCGGACCCGCACTCCCGGCAGCGGCTGCCCCACCCCAGCAGTGACGTCCCGATCATCGAGACCGTGAACGTCGACGGCGCGGTGGCGAACTCGGTCATCGCAGTGCAGCGGCCGCAGAACAGATCGGCGGGCTCGACGTACTCGGCCTCGCGGTCAGGACGCATCGGCCGATCATGTCATCAGGTGCGGTGCTTCGCGGCCCAGTTCAGGTACGCGACGTTGGCCAGGAGCCAGCCGAAACCGATCGCCTGCTGACCGTCGTGTTCGGGGGTTGGCTGGTAGCGGTTGTAGAGGGCGAGGCACTGCGCGTGGATCTTCGGGTCAAAGGCGCTCGCCTGCATCCAGCGTGGTGCCCGGTGTGCGACCGCGGCAGCGCTCGAGCTCTCCCACGCGAGAAGGCCGGTGCGTCAGCCACCGACCGCCGAGATCCCGTCGCTCGTGGTTCGAGCCGAGCCGAGTCGGTACGTGTCGACGGCCAGGGCGGCCGAGCTGACGGCACTTGGGTTCGAGGTGCGGTCAGTGCCCGGTGCGGGCCACAGCATTTGGTACAGCCACTTCTCGGAGTTCATGAGCGCCCTGGTCGGCTGGATCTGATCGCGGAGCAGCGGCGTGCGCAGCACGCCGCCAGATCGGCCTCGCCCCCCTCGCGGCGGACGAGCTGCACCGCCGGAGCTGACCTGGCTTGCAGGTGTTGCTGCGACCTTGAGCACGCGCCAGCCATTTGAACCGGCCGCGGGTGGTTGAGCGGTGCTCAAGGTCGATGGGTGCAGACGGCGTGGAAACCGCGACCCGCGCCCGACCTCCGCCGGCCTCGTGGAGGCCACGTCCGCCGGCCAGATGGAGTGCTTCAGGGTTCGGGCACCGGGGATGGTGCGATTTCCGGAAAGAAGGTGCCACCAGGCGGCGAAAACCTTCCGAATAGCGTCCGGGTGCCCACATCCGGGGCCTTGCGGCTGGGTGCCCGCGTGCGGGGCGCCCTGGCACGACGCGGGGGGAGAAGCAGGGGATCCACCAATTCTCCCGCATCCGGACTAGTCCGGCATCTCGACCTTCAGGTACGCCGACAGCGTCGCGAGGAACTCACGCGCGTCGAACATCGCTCCGGCCGACGCCAACCCCGACGTCCGCGTCTCGCCCGCCAGGATCCGCCGTACGGCGCCAACGGCGAGCGGAGCCGTGATCGCGTAGATGTCCTGCCCACTCGCCGTCGCACGCAGCTCCTTGTTGCCGATCCGGATCAGCGTGTCGACGACGAAGGTCTGGTCGGATCGTCCGAGCTCGTCGACCGGCGCCGGTGGCGGTGTGTCCTCACCGAGCAGATCCTGAGCGGCCTCGACAGTCATGTCCGTGCGAACCTCCGGCACGTCCAAGTGGCTCGGGACCGTCACCACATCGGCCATCGTGAACTCGGCGATCACCCGACGTCGGCCGAGCGGTTCCGGGAAGACCCAGTCCTGCATCACAGGCTTGTCGTCGTGGTACTGCAGGCCTCCGTTGGTGAACCGCAGGCGACGACCACCACGACGATCCTGCGAGACCTGACCGGCCGCGCGGGTGCCCGGCGTGGGATGCCAGCTGCTCAGACCGTAAGCGATGTGGACCGAGTCGGCAGCGGTCCGCTCCCCCAGCGCCGCCGTGACCAGAAGATCACCCAGCCCACCGTAGAACGCCATCGCCGGCACGACCGGAGTCCGAGCCCCCGCGTGGTTGGCGAAGGTCGCCACGTTGGCCTCGATTTCTGCGGCTACGTCGACGTACGGAATGCCCGCCCGTACCGCCGCGTCGACGAGTGGTCCGCCCGTGACGGCGAACGGACCGGCACAGTTGACGACCACATCCGCACCGGCCAGGGCGGCGTCCAACGAGCGCGCGTCATCGACCGCGGCCGGACGCACTCCGACATCTCCCCACTTGGCCGCCAGCATCTCCAACGCGCCGGCATCACGGCCCGACGCGACCGTTGCGACCCCACCACGCAGCAGCTCCTCGACCACGAACCGACCCGTGTGCCCGGTCGCTCCGTAGACCACGACTGCACCCATCGTTCCTCCGATCAGACTGTCTCTTGGGTCGAGTCTCGCCGTCCGGCAGGCAAAATCGTGAGAGTCCGGAACGACACCATGCGTACACTTTCGGACATGCACACTGTCGCCCTCGCGACCGCCGGGGAGCTGCTGCACTTCGAGTTCGGGGTCGCGTACGAGATCTTCGGCAACCCACCGCCGGGTGAGCCCTGGTACGACGTCATGCTCTGCGGACCCGAGTCGATCCAGGTCGGTCCGTTCACGGTCAAGCCTG
This sequence comes from Kribbella pittospori, assembly GCF_004331465.1. Taxonomy (GTDB): domain Bacteria; phylum Actinomycetota; class Actinomycetes; order Propionibacteriales; family Kribbellaceae; genus Kribbella; species Kribbella pittospori. The sequence continues at coordinate 319,781 of NZ_SJKB01000005.1, read as the reverse complement.
ACCACGGGCTCGATCGGCTGGTCGACGCGGACACCGTGATCGTGCCGGCGTGCGCGGACGTCGACGTACCGCCGCCGACGGAGCTGGTGGATGCAGTGCGGGCGGCGTACGAGGCGGGTGCTCGGGTCGCGTCGTTGTGTACGGGAGCGTTTGTGCTGGGTGCGGCCGGTCTGCTGGATGGTCGGCGGGCGACGACGCACTGGGGTCACGCGAAGGAGCTGAGCGCGCGGTTCCCGCTGGCTGATGTTGATTCGGACGTCCTCTACACCGACAACGGCAACGTGCTGACGGCCGCGGGCAAAGCCGCCGCGGTGGATCTGTGTCTGCACCTGGTGCACCTCGACCACGGTGCGGCCGTTGCGAACGCCGTCGCCCGGCGGCTCGTCGTACCGCCGCATCGGGATGGCGGGCAGGCGCAGTTCGTGGCGACGCCGGTGCCTGTGTCGGGTGATCACATGCTGTCCCAGCTACTCGGTTGGGCCCAGGAACGGCTCGATCAGCCGCTGACCGTCACCGACCTCGCTCGCCGCGCGAACACGAGCCCACGCCACCTCACCCGGCTCTTCCGATCGATCACCGGTCAGACTCCACTCCAGTGGCTCCTGACCCAGCGCGTACGCCGCGCCCAAGAGCTCCTCGAGTCAACCGACCAGAGCATCCACTCAGTCGCCACCGCCACCGGCATGGGCACAGCCACCACCCTCCGCCGCCAGTTCAAACGCGTAGTAGGCGTCCCACCCGACACCTACCGCCGCTCCTTCAAAACCCCCACCTCAGCCTGACCCGGCCCGGGCACGCGAGGGTTGCCTTGGGGGGTGGGGTGTTGTCGAATGGGGGCTCGCTGAGGAGCGGGGTGGTGGGATGGCGACGTATCCGCGACGAATGCATACGGCTCTGGATACGACGGATGGTCGTGGGCTGGCTGAGTTCTACCGGGAATTGCTGGGGTTGCGCTATCGACCGGGAGACGAGGCGCCGGCTGACGGTGCGGCGGATGACGACAGCTGGCTGGTGCTGGTCGATGACGACGGCAACCGTCAGCTCGCGATCCAGAAGGTCGACTCGCTGCCACGGTCGACCTGGCCGTCGGCCGACGTACCGATGCAGCTCCACATCGACTACGCCGTACCGACGGTGGACGACCTGCACCTGCACCGGCGGCGGGCCGAGGAGCTCGGAGCGGAGCTGTTGTACGACCGGACCGGGGTAGAGTCCGAGCCTCTTTATGTCCTGGCCGACCCGGCCGGACATCCTTTCTGTCTCCTCGTGGGGGTGCTGTGAGCAAGCAGACTGGGTACGCCGCGGTCAACGGGCTGCAGATGTACTACGAGATCCACGGCTCCGGTGGGACGCCGTTGCTGTTGTTGCACGGCGGGCTGTTCAACATCGATCTGCAGTTCGGCGCGTTGCTGCCGGCGCTCGCCGAGAACCGGCAGGTCATCGCGACGGACTTCCAGGGGCACGGATACACCAACGACATCGACCGGCCGCTCGGCACGGTCGACCTCGCTTCCGACGTGGTCGGGCTGCTGCAGCATCTCGACGTACCGAAGGTGGATCTGTTCGGGTTCAGCGTCGGCGGTGCGGTGGCGCTGTACCTGACGATCAAGCACCCGGAGCTGGTCCGGAAGGCCGTGATCTCGTCGGTGTCGTTCAGCCGCGACGGCGAGCGTGGCTCGAGCGACGAGGCCATCATGGAGATGAAGGTCGAGATGATCGCCGGTACGCCGATGGAAGCGGAGTACCTGGCCAAGTCGCCGCACCCGGATCACGAGCACTTGCAGACGCTGCTGACCAAGCTCGGCGGCTACGACCGGGGTCTCGACGGCTGGTCCGACGACGAGATTCGCGGCATCGCCGCGCCGACACTCTTCACCGTCGGCGACTGCGACGCGGTCAAGCTCGAGCACGCGGTCCGCTTCCTCCAGCTCCGCGGCGGCGACGTCAACGGCGACATGACCGGCGTCCCCGCCAATCAACTGGCCGTCTTCCCCGGCACCACGCACTTCTTCGGCCTGTCCCGCACCAACCTCGTCCAGGACACCGTCACGACGTTCCTCGACGCCAAGTGATCCCGCTGCACCTTCCGCAGCGCTTGACGGCCCGCCCATGACGGCGTCAGTCCGGGAGGAGCGGGCGCATGAACGAGCGTTCGTAGCGGAGGACGCAGCCGCTGTCGTCGCGGATCTTGTCGGCGGCAACGAAGTCGGGATGTACGCCGAACAGCTGGCGGTACTCCTCGTACGCCGCCAGGCTCGGGAAGCTGAACAGGGCCAGCGCCTTGTCGCTCGCACCTTCGGACGGGAGGAAGTAGCCGTGATGAGTCCCACCGTGCTCATTCACCAACTCGATCCACCGCTGTGCGAACCGCTCGAACTCCGCCACCTTCGCCGCATCGATGGTGTAGTCGACAACACACGTGATCATTCCGCGCCTCTCCGCTCGACCGCCCTGACCACGTCCAGTTCACCATCCGCCAGGCCGACCACCCTCCAACGGGCCCGCGCGTGAGTCCCGCCGACCTGCCCGCGCCGATCCGCACCGCGATCCTCTCGAGGATGCCGGACGCCGACTTCTCCGAGGTGAAGCTGATCGGGCGAGGCATCGGCAGTACGGCGTACCGCTTCGCCGGCCCGGACGGCGCCTGGGTGGTGCGAGTGTCGAACGACTACCCCGAGCCCTGGACGTGGCGAGGCGGTCGCCGCTTCGAGGCCCCGCTGCTCCGGCACCTCGAATGCCTGGGCCTCCCGGTAGTGCACAGCGCCTTCGACCTGCCGGGAGATGGCGCCCTCCCGGTCGCGATCGTCGAGCGTGAGGTGGTCGGCGTACCAGGGCCTGAGGTGCCGGCGGACGAACTCGCTCAGTTTCTGACCGCGCTTCATGAGATCCCGATCGACACCGCTCGCGGTTTCGGAGTACGCGAGGGCCGGACGCTTGACGAGCTCCGCGGCACTTACCAAGCAGCGTCGCTCGACGGCGCGACCCATCTCCGAATGGGCGCAGCCCTCACCGAACTCGAGCGATCACAGCCGCCCCGGACCCTGATCCACGCCGACTTCCGTCCAGCCCACTGGTACGTCGACGGAGGTCTCACCGCCGTGATCGACTTCGGCGACGCAATCATCGATGATCCCGCCCTCGACTTCGCCAGGATCCCCAGCGAACTCTTCGACGCCGTACTCCACCACTACCCGGCCGACGCCGACTTCGAGCAGCGCGCGCGGCTCTTCAAGGTCCTGCACCCACTCATGGAACTCCCCGACTAGGCTGCGCAGCATGTTTCGTGAGGCGGACGCTGGGGACTTCGACGCTGTCATGCGGCTGTACCGGCAGCTACATCCGCGAGACCAACTGGGCGGCGGAGAGGAGGAGGTCTTCGCGGAAATCCTCCGCACGCCCGGACTGCGCCTGTTCGTGCTGGAGGTCGACGGGGTCGTCGTGGCAACGACGTACTTCAATCTGATCCCGAACCTGACCCGCGGCGCCTCGCCGTACGCCGTGATCGAGAACGTCGTGGTCGACGCCGACCGACGTGGCACCGGCCTCGGGAAGCAAATCATGGCGCGCACACTGCAGGCCGCGTGGGATGCCGGCTGCTACAAGGTCATGCTCATGACCGGGTCGCGCACCCCCGCCACACACCAGTTCTACAAGGCTTGCGGTTTCGACCCCGGCGAGAAGACGGCCTACGTCTCCCGCCCCGCCCGCTGAAGCTCCTCAAGTGCGACCTGCAGGTCGCGGTGGCGATCGGCGTCGAGCATCCGTTGGTACGTCGCGTCGCCACCCGCCGCGTTGTCGTTCATGACGGCCAGTTGGTGGTTGAGACGGGTAGCGATGAGATCGAGAACGTCCTGAGTCGTGCCGGCCCAGCCGTACCGGCGAAGGAAGAGCGCGAGCCGCCGCGGCCGAGACGCCAGCTCGGTGAACCCTTCGGCGGCAACCACGCGCGCGGCATGCAGCGGCGTCCACGAGAACGCGACCCACGCGACATCGAGCTCCGGCGAGATCGGCCCGGCCATGTCCCAGTCGACGAAACCGACGAGACCGCCGACGTTCCAGACCGCGTTGTACGGCGCGGCATCGTTGTGGCCGATGATCAACCCCGGACGCCACTCACCACCCTCACGCCAGTACGACGAAGCCGGCGGAACGAAGTCCGCCACCGCAGCGTGATACCGCCGAAGCCAATCGGCAACATCAACCAGAGCCTCATCGCTGTGCGTCCAAGCCGGCCACGGCCGGGAGTTCCCCACCGTTTCGCCGGCCAGGAAACTGACCATCTCCCGGCCAGCACCGTCGAACCCCAACGCACGAGGCGCACCCTCGAAGCCGGCCGAGTTCAGGTGCGTGAGCAAGGCATGGACGGACGAGGTCCACGGTCCCGGCGTACGCCGAACGGTGCCGTCGACCAGCGACGCACCCTGATCGAAGCCGCCCGCCAACCGATCCGTCATGCCTCACATCGTGCCAGGAGTCAGGCGTGTTTCAGGGCCCAGTCCAGTACGTCGTCGGCGATCTTCTCCCAGCCGTCCTGGGCCATCAGGAGGTGCGCGTAGCCGTCGTACTCGCGGGTCTCGGTGATCGTCTTCGACTTGTAGTGCTTGGCGTTCGAGCGTTGCACCTCGGGCGGCATGATGTGGTCCTCCGAGGCGGAGACGAACAGCAGCGGCGCCCGCGAGTCGTTGTGGTAGTCGACCCAGGTGTCCTGGTGACCGGGCTGGAAGTTCGCCAGCACGCTCCCCCACAGGATCCCGCCGTTCGCCGGGATCGCGTACCGCTCGTAGAGCCGCCGCGCCTCGTCCTCGGCGAAGGTGTTGGTGAAGGCGTAGTTCCACTGCTCGAAGGTCATCGGGACCGACTTGTGCCGGTTCGCCGGGCTCTTCAGCACCGGGAACGTCGACTTAACCTGCGAGAGCGGTACGACCCGCACGCCCTCGGTCGGCGCCGAGCACATCGCGACGCCGGCGGCGCCGAACCCGTGGTCGAGCAGGACCTGCGTGAACGCCCCGCCGGCCGAGTGACCGATGATGATCGGCGGCGCGTCGAGCTCGCGGATCACCGACTCGAGGTGGTCGATGATGGCCGGAACTGTCAGTTTCAGGACCGTGGTCGGGTCGGCGTTGATCGCCTCGACCTCGACCTCGAACCCGGGATATCCAGGCGCCAGCACGCGGAACCCGCGGGCCTCGTAGTGCGTGATCCAGTGCTCCCAGCTGCGCGGTGTGACCCAGAAGCCGTGGACCAGAACGATGGTGTCGGCCATGATCGCGTACCCCCTCCGTCGTCGGAACTGCCCGCCTGCAACCTAGCTGCGGGTACGCCGGGCTCCGTAGGATGACCGTGCACGGATCTGGGCTGTGTGTGCACAGCTTCGCCCACCAGGTTCAGGGGTGGAGGGGGATGGCGATGGCCGTGCTGCTGGATACCGCCGCGCTCCCGCGGCAGGACCGGGCGGAGGCGTTCTACGCCGCGATGATGTCGGCGAGCGTGCCGTCACGCGTCGAGCACGAGGACCCGTCCGGCAACGTCCACGCACGGATGGATTTCTGGCTGCTCGGTACGCCGGACCTGTTTCGCAACGAGGGCTCCGGCATCCGGCTGGTCCGGACGCCGAAGCATGTCCGCATCGGCGGACCCGAACGACTCGCGCTCGCGGTCCAAGTGATCGGCGAGGGACAGTTCAGCCAGGCCGGCAACGATCAGCGTGTCCGCACCGGCGAACTCATGCTGGTTGACCTGACCGCGCCGTACGAATTCGGATGGAGTGGTCACAGCGCGTCCCAGGCGTTCCAGATCGACTACCAAGACCTCGGGTTGAGCGTCGAAGCGGTCCGCGCGGCCGCGCACCGCCTGCCGGCCAGTCCGCTGTACGAGCTCGTGCTCCATCACCTCACGGTCTTGCCCGGGATCCTTGCCTCGATCAAGGGAACCACCTCGGCCGAGATGGTTGGCGCGGCGACGAGCCAACTCGTCCGGGCCCTGTTGACCTCCGTCGCGGACCACGATCCGCCCGCGCCGGCCGAGGTACTGTTCACCCGGATCCTCTGGTACGCACGACGGCAGCTCTCCGACCCTGAGCTCAGCGCCGCCCGTATCGCAGCTGAGCACAACATCTCGGTGCGCTACCTCTACAAGCTGTTCGCCGAGAATCAGCTGAGCCTCGAGCAGTGGCTGATCAGCGAGCGTCTCGCGCACGCCACCCGGCAGCTCACGGATCCCGCGAGCCGGCATCGCCCGATCGCGAGCATCGCGGCCGCGTGGGGCTTCCTCGACGCTGGTCACTTCACCCGCCGCTTCCGGGCCGCCCACGGCATGACCCCGCAGGAGTGGCGGCGACTGCACTAGCCGGTCAGGCGGAACACCGGCCACGCGATCTCCGTGCGCCACGACGCCGGATCCGGGTCGTCCCGCGGACCGACGACGTACGTCTCCTGCACCGGGCCGTCGACCGCGAGCGTGTGGTCGACAACCCAAGCTCCGAGGCGGCCGTAGGTGACGTCGATGTCGTCGTGGGAGCCGCGGTGGACGGTAGCCGCGAGCTCCACCGCGGGCAGCTCGACCGGCCGCACTCGTCCGTACGACGGCGGGTCGGCGGCCGGGAGGTAGACGAGTACGGCGCCACGGCCGGCGGCGAACAGCTCGTTGTCGTAGTGACCACCCGGCGGCCCGAGCCGATCGTGGACGGCGGCGGTCAGCTCGGCCATCGCTCCGTCGTACCAAGGCAGTACGTCGTCCAGGTCGAGAACGTCGGTGATCGCGGCGACCATTCGCGTCGGCTCGGACCGCAGCTCGACGACGAGATCGCCGGACTCCGGCCGGAGCAGCCGCTGCAGCGAGGTGACCGCGGCCCGCGTCCGGTCGAGCGAAGTCTGCAGACGGTCGAGATGCGCCGCGATCAGGTCGGCGCGAGCGTGTGGATCGTCGGTCGCCAGGATCTTGCCGACCTCGGCCAGCGGTACGTCGAGCTCCCGCAACCGGTGGATGACCTGCGCCGACGGGATCTGCTCGGTCGTGTAGTACCGGTAGCCGCTCGAGGGGTCGATCGACGCGGGCTCGAGCAGCCCGCTCTCGTGGTACCGCCGCAGCGTGCGCACACTCAAGTGCGTCACCTGCGCGAACTCGCCGATCGTCAGCCCCGGATGCACGTCGCCACTGTGCACCCTCCCGCGGCGAGAGAGTCAATTTCTTGACCCTCGCCCGCCGGGAGCACCGAGAGTCGACGGCATGAACCTCCCAACCACGATCACCAACTACCTGTCCGCTCACACCGCCCGCGACCTCGATGCCGCGATGCAGTGGTACGCCGCGGACGCGGTGGTCACCGACGACGGCACGACGTACCGGGGTCCTGACGAAATCCGCGCCTGGCTCGGCCGGGCCGCGAGCGAGTACACCTTCACGACTGAGTTCGTGGCCGCGCGCCAAGTGGACGACACGACGTACGTCGCGACCCATCACCTCGAGGGCAACTTCCCGGGCGGCACCGTCGACCTCGACTTCACCTTCAGCCTCAACGAGGACTTGATCACCCGGCTGGTCATCGCTCCGAAATGAGCAGGATCGTGCAAGCGTCGGCGAGGAATCGTCTACCGACGTGCCCAGACCGGACCGTCTACTGGAGAGGTACCTGTTCATGACGTTCTAGGAGATTGACACAATCATGCAGATCGCAGTGATCACCGGCGGGAGTTCCGGCATCGGGCAGGGCGCGGCCTTCGAGCTCGCCCAGCGCGGGGTCGGGGTGATCCTGACCTACCGCGGCAACCAGGCCGGCGCCGTGGAGACGGTCGAACGGATCGAGAAGGACGGCGGTACGGCGGTCGCGCTGCCGCTCGATGTCGGGAGCGGTGACACCTTCGCCGACTTCAGGACCGCGGTCGAGGTGGCGCTGCGCGAGCGGTGGGATCGCACCTCGTTCGACTACCTGGTGAACAACGCCGGCGTCGGGCAGATGCCGGTCCCCTTCGAGGAGACCACCGAGGAACTGTTCGACCAGATGCTCCAGGTGCATCTCAAGGGGCCGTACTTCCTCACACAGACACTGCTGCCGCTGATCGCGGACGGTGGGTCGATTGTCTACACGACCAGCACCTCCGCTCTGCCAAGCGCCCGGCCGGAACCGGGCTACTCGGTCTACGCGAGCATGAAGGGCGCGCAGGTCGTCCTCACCCGCTACCTCGCCAAGGAACTCAGCGCACGCCGGATCCGGGTCAACGCAGTCGCTCCCGGCGTGACCCGGACTCGCCTCGGCGACGACGCGTTCTCTCGCTTCCCCGACCTGATCCCGCCGATCGCCGACCGCACCGCCCTCGGCCGCATCGGCGAGCCAGAGGATCTCGCGAGGGTGATCGCTTTCCTCCTCTCCCCCGAGAGTGCCTGGATCACCGCCCAAACCATCGAAGCCTCCGGCGGCTACGACCTCTGACGGCGCGGGCTGTCAGCGACCTTCCGTCGTACAGATGCAGACCTTGTTGCCGTCTGGGTCGGCCAGGACGGTGAACCTCGGTGCCTCGGCGTCGTAGGTGATGGTGCCGCCGGCGGCCAGCCCCGCCTCGATCCGGGCGGGAGCGACCTCGGGTGGCAGCCACAGATCGAGGTGGAAGCGTTGCCGGGGAGGCTCGTGCGGATCGGTGCGCTGGAACCACAGGTTCGGGATCCGGTCGGTCGGATCACCGACGTCGACACCGCCCAGCGCGTCCGTGCTGCCGGTGAGCACCGCCGCCCAGAACGGACCGATCTTCTGGGGATCGGCGGTGTCGATCGCGATCTCCAGCTGCACCACTCCGGCAGGATCGGCCTGCACACCATGCGACCCGGCGATCGCACTGATCCGGCGCGCGAGCTCGACGTCCCGCTGTGTCACCGACGGGAACACGTACTCGACGCCGTCCGGATCGCGGTACACCGCGTCGGGACTAGCCAGGGCCACATCCACGAAGGTCGCACCGACCCGCACGTCCGGCTCGGTCTCGGCCGCCGCGCAGGTCTCGCCGATCGCGGTCAGGAACTTGAGCCCGTCGGCGAACGACGCGACCAGGAACCGTGCGTGCAGCCGTTGAGCCAGCTTCCGCCAGTCCGACACCCCGGCATCCTGGATCGCCTGCACCGTCAACATGTCCATCGCCAACCCCCTCAGTCACGGTTCATCGAACGCTAGGCCATCGCCCGGACAGTTTTACGACGTCTCCAGTACGGCGAGGTCGCGTTCGGCGTACTGGCGGTGCTCCCACTCCTCGCCGAGGATGCAGCTCAGGCAGTCGTCGACCAGGTAGCTGTCGGACGCCGGGTACCCGGGTTCGGCCACCGGCGTCGTCCGCTCGGCCAGCCGCTCGTCGGTGAGTTCCGCGATGATCGCACGTACCTTGCCCATCCGGTCGGCACGCAGGACGAGAACCTCGTCGAGCGACGGCCGAACGGTCCGGTCGCGCGGGACAGGAGGCGTGTCGTGCATCTCGTCGTGGGGCAGGTCGAGCGGGTCCCACGGAGACTGCTCGCCGAGGACGGTCCGCAGTACCCAGGCGTCCGTCGCGAAGACGAGGTGACGCAGCGTCTCGATGAAGGACCATTCGCCGTCCACCGACTCGTGCAGCAGCTCCGGCGGCAGCGCGCGGGCGCGGGCGATCGTCTCAGGCCACAGCCGCTCGAGCAGGGCCCACGCCTCGCGGTACCCGTTGGCATCGGTCGGGCGCATCTTCTCCCGGCCAGGCTGACGACGGTTGAGCTCGGCATCGATCAGCGGTACGACGTCGACACCCCAGACCCGCAAGCCGCGGATGTCACCGTCGAGCGACACGTCCACCAACCGCGCACCACGAATCGTCGCGCCGCTGAGATTCACATTGTCGAACCGCGCACCAGACAGATTCACGTCGTCGAAGCGTGCGTTACTCAGGTTGACGTCCTCGAAGAGCGCCTCGGCCAGGTTGACATCGTGGAACGCCGCGCCAGGCAGCCCCACGTCGTCGAAGCGCGCACCAGACACCATCTCGTGCTCGGACTCAGTCACCCGCCCAGCTTCGCGCGCCCACCCCGCGCCGTCCAGGGCAGAATGGCGCGGGATCAGCGGCGGGTTTCGAGCGGATGGAGCAGCATGTATCGGCGGCTTGTGGTGAAGTTGTCTGGGCAGGCGATTGCTGGGGGTGACGCGTTCGGGTTCAACAGCGAGCGGCTCACCCACCTGGCCAACGAGGTGATCGCGTTGCGGGCTACCGGCGTACAGGTGGCGGTGGTTGTGGGCGGGGGCAACGTCTTCCGCGGCAATCGGGCCGAGGACTGGGGCATCGATCGGGTCGAGGCCGACAACATCGGCATGCTCGGCACCATCATCAACGCGGTCCTGTTGCGCGGTCGGCTGGCCGCGCTCGGTGCTGACGACGCGCGCCTGATGACGGCGATCCCGATCAACAACATGGCCGAGCCCTACATCCGGCTGCGCGCCCTGCGGCACCTCGAGAAGGGCGCGATCGTCCTCCTTGCCTCCGGCAACGGTCAGCCGTTCACCACGACCGACTACCCCGCCGTACAGCGCGCCGTCGAGCTCGGCGCCGATGCCCTGCTGGTCGCCAAGAACGGCACCGACGGTGTGTACGACGCCGACCCGAACAAGGTCCCGGACGCGCGCCGGTTCGACCACCTCAGCTACCAGGACGTCATCGACCGCGGCCTCGGCGTGATGGACCAGTCCGCCTTCATCCTGGCCCGCGACCACCGCCTCCCGCTCCACGTCTTCGACATCGACCGCACCGGGGCCGCCTCCTCCATCAGCACCGGCACCCCGGTCGGCACGCTGATCAACTAGCCCGGCAGTTCCTTCGTGATCCGCACGATGTGTGCGTCGAACCAGTCGCCGCCGGCCCGGTGTTCGGCGTACAGCGCGATCAGCGACCAGACGATGCGGTACAGCGAGAACGTCTTCTCGATGGCAGGGGTCAGCTCAATGCCGTAGCCGTCGAGAAGCGCTTCGGTTGCACCGGAGATCGAGAACCTGGCCAGGTCGTAGAGCGGGTCGCCGTACGTCGCGTCGGACCAGTCGATGATCGCCGTCAGCGTGGCGCCAGGTCGGCCGGCACGATCTCGTCGAGCTGCTCGGTCGCGGTGCTCAGGAAGTCCGGCCACGTCGGATGCAGACCCTCTGCGAGGATCCCGTACGCCGCCCCGGTGATCGCGTGCAACCGGCGTAGATGACGAACCCGTTCACCGGCTCGGAATGGGTGATGGTGCCGAGGACGAGGGCGGCGGTGTCGAGGGGGTCAGGCACGCGCACACCAGGAGTAAGTGGGCATGCGATGACCCTACGGTGTAGCGGAGGGCTAAACCGTTTGCCGGGGTCGGCCGGAGGCTGCTGTACTCGAACTCGTCCGAAACAGGTGTCTACCAAGGAGAGCTGCCATGCGACCTCGCTTCATGTTCGCCGTGCAAGCCATCCACACCTGTTCAAGGGACATGAAGCTGCGTGAAATTACTGAACCTCGGGATCCTGGCGCATGTCGATGCCGGTAAGACGAGTCTGACCGAGCGGCTGCTCTACGCGGCCGGCGTCATCGACGAGATCGGCAGCGTCGACAACGGCAGCACCCAGACCGATTCCCTCGCGCTGGAACGCCAGCGCGGTATCACCATCAAGTCGGCGGTCGTCTCGTTTGCCATCGGCGACGTGACCGTCAACCTGATCGACACCCCCGGCCACCCGGACTTCATCGCCGAGGTCGAGCGCGCGCTCAGCGTGCTCGACGGAGCGGTGCTGGTCATCTCCGCGGTCGAGGGCGTGCAGGCGCAGACCCGCGTGCTGATGCGCACGCTGCAGCGCCTGAAGATCCCGACCCTGATCTTCGTCAACAAGCTCGACCGGCCCGGCGCGCAGTACGACGCCGTACTGAAGTCGATCGCGGACAAGCTGACCCCGGCCATCGTCCCGATGGGATCGGCCACCCGGCTCGGCACCCGCGAGGCGACGTTCACGCCGTACAACGGCGGCGATCCGTACGGCGCCCTGCTCGAAGTGCTCACCGAGAACGACGAGGACCTGCTGCGAACGTTCGTGGAGAACGAGAAGGCGCTCTCGCACGACGTTCTCCGCCGCGCGCTCGCCCGCCAGACCAAGCAGGCGCTGGTCCACCCGGTGTACTTCGGCTCCGCGATCACCGGCGCCGGCACCGACGCCCTGACCGCGGGCATCCGCGAGTTCCTCCCGCTGGCCGGCAACGACGAGGAGCGGGTCGACGGATCGGTGTTCAAGGTCGAGCGCGGCCCAGCCGGTGAGAAGGTCGCGTATGTCCGGATGTTCTCCGGTACGGCGCACGTCCGCGACAGGCTGCGCTTCGGCGACACGGGCGAGGCCAAGCTGACCGCTCTCGAGGTGTTCGGCGAGGGTACGGCGTTCGCGGTCAACGCCGGCCAGATCGGGAAGCTGTGGGGCCTCGCCGACATCCAGATCGGCGATCGCATCACCGCCACCGACCAGCCGACGCCCGCCACCACGACCGGATTCTTCGCTCCGCCGACCCTGGAGACGGTGATCTCGCCGGCACGGCCGTCGGACAAGGGGAACCTCCGGGTGGCGCTGTCTCAGCTCGCCGAGCAGGACCCGTTGATCAACCTGCGGCAGGACGACCTGCGGCAGGAGACCTACGTGTCGCTGTACGGCGAGGTGCAGAAGGAGGTCATTCAGACGACGCTCGCGACCGAGTTCGGGATCGACGTCGAGTTCCGGGAGACCACCACGATCTGCATCGAGCGGCTGCTCGGCGCCGGCGCGGCGGTGGAGTTCAACAAGAAGGACGCGAACCCGTTCCTCGCCACCGTCGGCCTGCGGGTCGAGCCGGCGCCGGTGAACACCGGGGTGACGTTCGAACTCGAGGTGGAGCTCGGCTCGATGCCGTACGCGTTCATCAAGGCGGTCGAGGAGACCGTCCGGGAGACACTCCACCAGGCGATCCACGGCTGGCAGATCCCGGACGCGCATGTGGTGATGACGCACTCGGGCTACTCGGCCCGGCAGAGCCACGCGCACGCCGTCTTCGACAAGAGCATGTCGAGTACGGCGGGCGACTTCCGGAACCTCACTCCCCTGGTCCTGATGACCGCGCTCCAACAGGCCGGCACCCAGGTCCACGAGCCGATGCACCGGTTCCGGCTGGAGATGCCGACCGACACGACCCGGGCCGTCCTGGCCGCGCTGGCCCGCCTGCGCGCGATCCCGCAGGTGCCGGCACTGGCCGCGGAAACCTCAACCCTGGAAGGAGAAATCCCCGCGGCAGCCGTGTACGAGTTCGAGCAGCAGTTGCCCGCCCTGACCCGGGGCGAGGGCGTGCTGGAGTCGGCGTTCGAGCGCTACCAACCGGTCACCGGACCGATCCCGGAGCGCCCGCGCACCGACCACGACCCGCTCAACCGGCGGGACTACCTCCTGCACGTGCAGCGGCGGGTTTGATGCCATACACAACGGTCGCGCCGAGGTCGTCGTCAGCGACGATCTCGGCGGCCAGACCGTGCTCGGCCAGCACCGCCCTCGCCAGCGGAGCCTGATGCTCGCTCATCTCCACGAACACATGACCACCAGGAGCGAGCCACTCGGGCGCCGCCGCGGCCACCCGCCGCAACGTCGTCAGCCCGTCCGGCCCACCGTCGAGCGTCACATGCGGCTCGTACAACCGAGCCTCCGGCGGCAACAGCCGGATCTCGTTCGTCGGCACATACGGCACATTCGCCAGCAGTACGTCGATCCGCCCGCGCAGCTCATCCGGCAACGCGGAGAACAGATCGCCCTGATACACCGAGCCCCGCCAGGGCACGAGATTGCGCCGAGCACACCGAACCGCGGCCAGCTCGATGTCCGCGGCGTACAAGGACACCTGCTGCTCAGCCGCGATCGCCGCTCCCAATGCACCCGAGCCACACCCCAGATCGAGTACGACGGCACCCGGCGCGGTCACCCGCAACGCTTCGGCCACCAGGAACTCGGTCCGCCGGCGCGGAATGAACACCCCGGGATCAACGGCGATCCGCAGCCCGCGGAACGATGCCCAGCCGAGGACGTGTTCGAGCGGCAGCCCGGCGATCCGGCGATCGACCATGGCTCTGAGCTCGGCGTCGTCACGAGCGGTCTCGGCGATCATCGCCGCCTCGTCCTCGGCGAACACGCAACCGGCCGCGCGCAACCGATCGACAACGCTGCCGAGGTCAAATGATGGAACAGAAGAAACAGACACAGAACCCCTTCGACTACGAGGCTCCCACAGTCAGCGAACGACGCTGACCACTCGAGGCGGGAGCAACCAACCTGCCTGACTGGTGATCGGTCCCACCTCCTTCGTCCGCTGTTCCGGTGCTGACCACCTTACCCGAAGGCGTTCACTCCGGTGAGTTCGGCCGAGACCGTCCACAAGCGGGCCGCCGACGCCGGGTCGACGGCGTACGGACGAACGCCCGGGCTGTCGTCGGTGGAGACTTCCGCGATCTCACAGTCCTCGCAGAAGACACCGCCGAGTCCGTCGAGTTGCGGCGACGTCGCGGCCCAGACCTGAGTCGCAGCGCCCTGCTCGGGTGACTTGAAACCCTGGCCGACCGGGTTGCCGTCCGCGTCGATCCAGCCGTAGCCGACCATCTCGTCGCGGGTCAGATGACGTTGCAGCGGGGTCAGGATCCCACCCGGGTGCAACGCGAACGCGCGTACGCCGGAATCCTTGCCGAGGGCATCCAGCTGGACGGCGAACAGCACGTTGGCCGTCTTCGCCTGCCCGTAAGCCTGCCACTTGTCGTAGCCCTGCCGGAACTCGAGATCGTCCCACCGGATGTCCGAGCGCCGGTGTCCCGTCGACGACACCGACACGACGCGTGCGCCGCCGTCGGCCGTCAGCGCGGGCCACAGCCGGTTGACCAGCGCGAAGTGGCCAAGGTGGTTGGTGGCGAACTGCGCTTCCCAGCCCGGACCGACCCGAGTCTCGGGGCTGGCCATGATCGCCGCGTTGTCGATCTGGATGTCGATGCTGCGCCCAGACGCGAGGAACCGCTCCGCGAACGCACGCACACTCTCCAGATCACCAAGATCCAGTTCGTCGATCTCGACGCCCGGCACGTCCGCCAGCGCCTCCCTAGCGGCGGCGGGTCGTCGCGCTGGTACGACGACCCGCGCGCCGGCCTTGGTCAACGCGCGGGTCGTCTCCAGACCGAGCCCCGAGTAGCCGCCGGTCACGACCGCCAGCTTGCCGGTCAGGTCGATGCCGGCCAGAACGTCGTCTGCAGTGCTGTCGTGCCCGAATCCCGAACCGATCTTGTGCTGTGCTGTCATGCTTCGCAGCCTATGAGTTAGAGCGTGCTCAAAGTCAAGCCATCAGCGGGTTCTCGCGAAGCGACTCAGCCAGGCGCTGGAGAGCCGGGTTCGGGCTGTCCGGACTCCAGCAGGCGTGCAGGGTCACCGAGTGCGCGTCGGCCGGATCGAGCTCCCGGTACCGAACCCCCTCGACACCCATCGCCTTGATCGAGCGCGGGATCAACGCACACCCGAATCCGGCCCTGACCAGCGCCAGCATCGTCGGCACCTGCGAGGCCAGCTGACTCACGGCGTACCGATCCATCCCGATCATCGCCGCACAGATGTCGTGCAGGTACTGCGATCCCTCGGGGCTGTAGCCGATGTAGCCGTCCGTCACCTCGACCAACGCGACCGGCGAGTCCCCCTCCGCCAACGGATGCGTGGCCGGTACGGCGACCACCAGATCCTCTGAGTGCACCAACACCGACTCGAACTGCGACGGGATCGGCGGCCGGACCAGCCCGAGATCGATCTCCAGGTTCGCCAGCGCCTCGAACTGCGACGGGCTGACCAACTCGGTGAGCTCGGCCGTCACCGCTGGAGTCCGCTTCGCAACCATGATGAGGAAGTCGGCCAGTACCGCGTACGCCCCGATCGCGGTGAACGCGATCCGCAGAGTCCCGGTCTGTCCCTCGGCCGCCCGCCGCGTCGCTTCCGGAGCGACTTCGAGCAGCGCGAGCACCCGGCGAGCGTGCTCCAGGAACATGTCGCCGGCCGCAGTCAGCCGGACGCCCCGACCGGTTCGGTCGAACAGCCGTACTTCAAGAGATCGCTCCAGGCCCTGGATCTGCCGCGTCAGCGGCGGCTGGGTCATGTTCAGCCGCTGGGCGGCGCGGCCGTAGTGGAGTTCCTCGGCGACGGCGACGAAGCCGCGCAGTTGCTGGAGCGAGAGGTCCATACCGGCACGGTATCGGTTCATGCGAAATCGGGCTTGGACCTGCATAACGGAAAGCGCCTACCGTCAGAGCGACGCCCAAGCGAAGGAGCCCCCACGGTGCCGAAACTCGTTGCCCTGATGTCCCCCGAACGCGCCGACGACGTGGTCGACGCGCAGACCCGCCGGCTGCTCGAGGACCGGTTCGAGGTCGTCTGGGCGCAGTCCGCTCACGCCGCCGGACCGGCCGCGCCCGGCAAGCCACCGGCGCTGGACCCGGCAGCGGTGCCCGAGCTGGTCGCCGGCGCCGACGTACTCCTGACCAGCTGGGGTACGCCGCACCTCGGCAAGGAACTGTGGGCCGACGGCAACGGACCCAAGGTGGTCGCGCACGCGGCCGGCACGGTCAAGAACCTGATCGACCCGGTCATCCTCGACCAGGGTGTCGCCGTCTTCTCGGCCGGCCCACGCATCGCCTGGTCCGTCGGCGAGTACTGCCTCGCCTCGATGCTCAGCCTGGCTCGTCGCCTCCCCCGCTTCGACCACGCGATCCGCCAGGGCGGCTGGAAGCAGACCCACTACCGCGGGCACGAACTCGCCGGTGCCAAGGTCGGCATCGTCGGCGCGAGCAGCACGGCCCGCGCTCTCATCACGCTCCTGCAACCCTTCCACTGCGACCTCGTCGTCTACGACCCGTACCTCACCTCCGAGCGCGCGGACCAGCTCGGCGTCCGCACCGCCCAACTGCAGGAGACGGTCGAGAGCACGTTCCTGACGATCCACGTCCCGAACGTGCCGGAGACCAAGGGCATGATCACCCGCGAGCTGATCGAGCGGATCCCCGACGGCGCGGTCGTCGTGAACTCTTCCCGTGGACCCGCGATCGACCAGCAAGCCCTTCTCGACCACGTGCTGGACGGACGCCTGTACGCCGCCCTCGACGTCTACGACCCCGAGCCGCCGTCGTTCGACGCGACGATCTTCCAGGCGTCCAACCTGCTGCTCAGCCCGCATGTCGCCGGCGACACCGCGGAAGGTCACCTCGCGCTCGCCGGGTACGTGCTGGCCGACGCCCTGAAGTGGCTCGAGGACGGCACTCGCGGACCCAGCTTCGTCGATCCGGCAGCCTGGTCGATCGCGGCCTGAAAGGAGGACCGCATGTCCCGGATCACCCAGGTCGAAGTCTTCCCGGTCGCGGTGCCGTTCGCCCGCCGGTTCGTGCTCGGCAGCGGAGCGGTCGGCTCCCCCGGCGCCGCCCCGGACCAGGCCGCCGCAGTGGTGTTCGTGAAGCTGACCACCGAGGACGGTGTGGTCGGGTGGGGAGAGCAGAGAGCGCTGCCCAGCTGGAGCTACGAGACCGCCGAGACGATGGCCGTCGTGATCAGGCGACACCTCGCCCCGATCCTGCTCGAGCTCACCCCGT
The DNA here is from genome assembly GCF_004331465.1 of Kribbella pittospori. Classification (GTDB taxonomy): domain Bacteria; phylum Actinomycetota; class Actinomycetes; order Propionibacteriales; family Kribbellaceae; genus Kribbella; species Kribbella pittospori. The sequence continues at coordinate 302,174 of NZ_SJKB01000005.1, read as the reverse complement.
TCGACGTCGAGCTCTTCCATCAGCGCGCCGCCAAGCGCCTCAGCCCCGCGGTCTCGAACGGCTTCCCGTTCGCCCGCGCGGCCGTCGACGTCGCGATGCACGACGCGGCCGGCAAGCTCGCCGGTGTCCCTGTGCACGCCCTCCTCGGCGGCAAGGTGTACGACGAGATCCCGCTCTGCTCGGCCATCGGGGTCGGCGACCAGGAGGCGGTCCGCGACCATGCCATTCAGTCGTCGGACTACCCGGCGTACAAGGTCAAGATCGGGGGTGATCTGGACGCGGACACCGAGGCGATCCGCACGGTGGCCGAGGTGGCCGGCGGTAAGCCCTTGTGGCTCGACGCGAACCAGTCGTACCGCCCCAGCGCGCTGCGGCAGCTGCTCGACCGGACCACCAGGGACATCCACACGATCCACTGTGTCGAGCAACCCGTGCCGAGCACGGACACGCTCGCGATGCAGCGCCTGCGCGAACTGATCGACCTGCCGATCGCGATCGACGAGGGCAGCTTCTCCGCGCAGGACCTGGCCCGGGCGATCCGGCTGGATGCCGCGGACCTGGTCGTGATCAAGATCTGCAAGTCAGGTGGTCTGCGGAACGCACTCAAGACCGCCCAGACCGCGCTGTCCGGCGGTCTCGAGATCCTCGCCAGCGGCCTCACCGACTGCGGAATCGCCTTCGCCGCCGCGCTGCATGTGTTCAGTCAGCTCGAGCTCGCCCTTCCCGCCGAGCTCAACGGGCCGGAGCTGCTGTCCGATCTGTACGTCGAGGGACTGAGCATCACCAAGGCCGTCGCAACGGTCCCCACCGCCCCTGGACTGGGCGTTCAGGTCGACGAGGAGCGGATCCGCGCCGAGTCGATCGACCTGCTCTATCGGTGAGGAGACAACCATGAGCACGAAGCTGTCCCGCCGCAGCTTTCTCGAATTGAGCGGCCTGGCCGGTCTGGGGCTGGCCGTGGCCGGCTGCTCGTCCGGTCCACCGGCCGGGTCGGCCACCTGGGCCATGTGGTCGAGCAGCGCCGCGGAGCGGAAGGTCTGGCAGGACTTCAGCGCGTACGTCGAGCAGCAGCTCAAGGTGAAGTCCGTCCCGACCCTGACGCCGTCCGGCCCCTACCCGACCAAGCTCGACCTTCAACTGGTGAGTGGGACAGCCGGCCTGGTGACCGCGCTGAACGGCACGCTCATCCCGACGTACGCCGCCCGTGGTGCGCACCGGCCGCTGGACGACCTGATCGAGGGTGACTCCGACTTCGACCTGGACGACTTCTACCAGCCGATCCAGAAGATCTCGAGCTTCAACGGCAAGACGTACGCGATCGGGTTCGACGTCGCGCCGACGGTCATGTACTACAACAAGAGCCTCCTGCAGAAGCAGGGCATCGCGCTGCCGTCCCGGACCGAGCCGATGCCGTGGGCAACCTTCCGCGATCTGGCCGTCGAGCTGACCCACGCGCCGGACCAGTACGGCTTCACCTGCGCACCGGCGATCGACGACCTGGTGTCGTGGATCTACTGCGCCGGCGGCAACGTGATGAGCGAGGACGCCTCCCGCAGCATCCTCGGCGAACCGGAAGCCTTGGAGGCGCTGCACTTCGTCATCGACCTGTTCGTCAAGGACAAGGTCACGCCGCCGATCAAGAACCTGGTCACCGAGAGTTCCCTGTCGAACTTCCTGGAGGGCAACGTCGCCTTCATGCAGAACGGCCCGTGGCAGGTCGTCAACGTGCGCAAGGCCAAGTTCGACTGGGACATCATCCCGTTCCCGGCCGGTGCCGCCGGCAGCACGCCACGGGTGTCAGGCTCGAGCTTCGCGATTCCATCGGGGGTGCGCGAGGGTGCCGATCTCGACCTCGCGTGGAAGCTGCTGAAGACCCTGACCAGTACGGGCGCTCTGGACATCTACGCGAAGGCCGGCCGGAACAACCCGGCGCGGTTCAGCGCCGGTAGCGCGTTCCAGCCGCCGCCGGACAACCTCGGCATCGTCCAGGACGTCCTGGCCGGCAAGGTGGCCGGCGGACACCCGTTCGACGTCACCACGAACTGGAACCAGGTCAAGCAGTTGCTCGGTCAGGACCTGCCTCGCACCTTCCTCGGGCAGGTTCCGGTGCCCGAGGCAATCGCCGGGGTGACCCCGCGTCTCGACGTACTGATGCGGCAGCACCTGGACAACATCCGCCAAGCCACCGCCAGGAGGGGGTGATCCCGATGGCCCTGACCACCACCACCGAACCCGTAGCGGCGACCGCCGTACCTCCCAGCCCTGCCTCCAAACCGACGCCGCGCTGGCGCAATCGCGAGTCGCTCACCGCCTGGCTGTTCCTGCTGCCGAGCCTGATCGGATTCCTGATCTTCACCGCCGGCCCGGTCCTCGCCGCCGGCGTCATCTCGCTGCTCGACTGGAACCTGTTCAGCCCACCTACCTGGGCAGGCTTGCGCAACTTCGCCCGCCTCGGCCCCGACCCGACCTTCTGGTCCGCGCTCGGCAACACGGCGTACTTCACCTTCGTGAGCGTGCCGCTGACGATCCTGGTGAGCCTCGCGCTGGCGCTGCTGCTGAACCAGGGCCTGCGCCGGATCGCCGTCTTCCGCTCGCTCCTGCTGTTGCCGTACGCAACGATCACGGTGGCGGTCGCGTTCGTCTGGATCTGGCTCTACATCCCGCACGACGGCCTGGTGAACGCCGTACTCGGGATCTTGGGCATCGACGGCCCGGCCTGGCTGATCTCGGACAACTGGGCGATGCCGGCGCTGATCCTGATGAGCGTGTGGAAGAGCTTCGGCTTCGGCATGGTCGTGTTCCTCGCCGGCCTGCAGGCGATCCCGCAGCAGCTCTACGAAGCCGCCCGCGTGGACGGCACCTCGCCGTGGCAGAGCTTCCGGAACGTCACGCTGCCGATGCTCTCACCAGCACTGTTCTTCGTGATCGTCACGTCGATCATCGGCTCGTTCCAGGTCTTCGACCAGGCCCTGATCATGACGAACGGCGGCCCGGGCACCCGCACGACCACGCTGGTCATGTACATCTACCGGACCGGCTTCGAGAACTACGACCAGGGGTACGCCGCCGCGCAGTCGCTCGTGCTGTTCGCCTTCATCGTGCTGATCACCGCGACACAGTTCTCCTTCCAGAAGAGGTTGGTCCACTATGACAACTGAAGCCCTCCCCCTGGTCTCCAGCAAGGTCGTGCAGCGGAAGCTGATTGTCTTCGCCTGCTTCCTGGTCACCGCGCTCACGCTGATCCCGGTCGTGATGATGGTGCTGGTCGCGTTCCAGTCCGATGCCGAGTCGATGGCCGCCAAACCGTCGTTCTGGCCGAGCAGCTGGCATCCGGAGAACCTGACCCGCGCCTTCGAACTGGTGCCGCTCGACAAGTACCTGCTCAACACCGTCTACTTCGCCGGCGGGACGACCTTGCTGGAGACCGTGACGGCGGCGCTCGCGGCGTACGCGTTCGCCCGGCTCAACTTCCCCGGCCGGAGCTGGCTGTTCGGCATCTATCTGGCCACCTTGATGATCCCGTCGCAGGTGACGCTGATCCCGCAGTTCGTGCTGGTCGCGAAGCTGCACGGCATCGACACCTGGCCGGGGATGATCCTGCCGCACGCGTTCACCGCGATCGGAGTGTTCCTGCTCCGGCAGTTCTTCCTCGGCATCCCGCGCGACTACGAGGAGGCCGCCCGGCTCGACGGTGCCAACCGCTGGCAGGCGTTCATCCGGGTGATCGTCCCGCTGGCGGTCCCGGCGATCGCGACCCTGGCGGTGTTCAAGTTCATCGGTCAGTGGAACAACCTTCTGTGGCCACTGGTCATCTCGAACAGCGACGCGACCCGGACGGCGTCGGTCGGGCTGCAGGTGTTCCAGGACACCAACGGCACGCAGTGGAACCTGTTGCTGATGGCCGCCACCGTCACCACGGTCCCGCTGATCATCCTGTTTTTCCTGACGCAACGCTGGTTCGTCCGAGGTATCACCATGAGTGGGCTGGGAGGCCGCTGAATGACCTATCTGTGGTCCGTCTTCACCAAACCCTGGGCCGGACTGCCCGGAGACGAGCTCGGCCGGCTCGTCTCCGGTCTCGGGTTCGCCGGCGCCGAGGTCCCGGTCCGCGACACCGCCTACATCACTCCCGCGGCGGCAGAGACCGAGCTGCCGAAGTTCACGGCACAGTTGCGGGCCGAGGGCATCGAGCCGATCAGCGTTGCCAGCGATCTCTCGGAGCGCGTCTTCGCAGCGTGTGCGGAGGCCGGCGTACCGATGATCCGGATCATGGCCGACGTCGGCCCGGACGGGTACGCCGCTTCGGTACGGCGCAATCGCGTGCTGCTCGAGGAGGCCGCCATACTGGTGGAGCGGTACGGCGTCCAGGTCGGAGTACAGCCGCATCACGGGCGGTTCGTGCCGTCGACGCTCGGCGTACTGCAACTGCTCGACGGGCTGCCGGAGTCCTTCAAGCTCGTGTGGGACGCCGCGCACGATGCGCTCGCCGGTGACGACCCCGCCATCACCCTCGAACTGGTCGCCGACCGACTCGGCATCGTCAACCTCAAGAACGCGTACTACGTCCGCACCGACGACGGCTGGCAGACGTACTTCGGCCAGGCCGGCGAAGGACTGTCCGACTGGACCGCCGTGTTCGCCGCCTTGGAGAAGCTCAACTACAGCGGACCGATCTGTCTCACCGGCCAGTACTCCGACCTCAGTGTGCCGGTCGAGGAACGCGTGAAAACTGATCTCCAGAACGCTGTCACATCATCGCGCCGGGATCCGTCGAGGGAGTGAAGACAACACCACGGAACCTGGAGAAACCTCCCATGAATGCACGGATGACGAACCCCGCCGAGATCCTCCCCGACGCCACCAAGGGCGTGCAGAACATCTACAAGGCCATCGCCCAGGCCGGCGCGCCGGGAGCGACGCTCGAACTGGTGCACCTGCGGGCCAGCCAGATCAACGGCTGCTCCCCCTGCGTGTTCGGCGGGATCAAGTCGGCGCTCAAGAACGGTGAGACCGACGAGCGGTTGCACCAGGTCGCTGCCTGGCGCGACTCGGACCTGTTCACCGCCTCCGAGCGTGCGGCGCTCGAGCTCGCCGAGGCCGCGACCCGGCTGGCCGACCGGCCGGGTGCGGTCACCGACGAGATCTGGGCCGCGGCCGCCGAGCACTTCGACGAGCGGCAGCTGTCCGGGATCGTGATGATGATCGCACTCACCAACATGTTCAACCGGATCAACACCACCGTCCGCACCCCGGCCGGAGCCACCTGGTAGGACCTGGGCTGCGCATAGTCTGGGCGCCGGTGTCGAGAAAGGCACCGGCGCTCCGACGTACCCAGGACAGGACGGAGATTCGCGATGAAGTACATGCTGCTGATCTACGGCAACACCGACACCTGGGATGCCCTGAACGCCGCCGGAATCGAGCAAGTGCTCGACCAGCATCGGGTCGTCGCCGAGGAGCTGAAGGCGAACGGCGAGTATGTCGACGGCCTCGGACTGACCACTGCGAGCGCCCGAGTGGTCAGGGTCAACGACGGCGTCCCGGCAGTCACCGACGGACCGTTCACCGAGGCGAAGGAGGTGCTGGCCGGGTACTACCTGGTCGAGTGCAGTCTGGAGCGGGCCACGGAGATCGCGGCCCGGCTGCCGGAGGCTCCCTATTCACCGATAGAGATTCGCGCGCTGACCGATCCGATGGCGGACTGAGCGCCGTCCGCAGGAGGGACGGCTCCAGAAACTTGCCGGCCTCAGCTCGGCGTTGGGATCTGAGACCGGCGAGTCACTCAGCTCTGTGCCTGGCCGCTGGGTTTCAGCTCGGGTCTGCCGACGCGAGGACGACTCCACCTGATGCAGGTTGGTCACCCATGCCCCGGCCACCCCGGACGAACACGGTGGCGCCTCGCTCCGGCGCCGGGGCGCCTTCGCCGAGTCGCAACGTGGTCGTCATACCGTTGCTCAGTCTGAGCACTGCCACGCGTCGCGGCCGGCCCGACGGAATCGACGAGTTCACCTCGTGGATGCCGGTGCAGACCGCTGGTTGGATCGAAGCCCGTCCGAGCTCTTTGCCGTGACTCCTCACATCACGGCACTGCTCGGCGAGCCTTGTCATCGCTGACACGCGTCCCCCTTCTCTTGTTGTTACCCCCGAGTGGCGGTTTGGCGCGGCCACTACGCAGGCAGCAGCCGCACACTCCCCCGTTCGGTCCGCACTCGGAAAGAACGCGGAAGTGATCAGGGAAGCCTTGCTGAGAGTGACGGCCATTTCAAGGGATCGTGACCGGAATCCCGCGTGCCGGGACCACTGTCCACGAATACCCCTCGGTAGTGCGTTTACTGGCCACCGAAGCCCGTCGTCGCGACACCCTTGATGATGTGGCGCTGGAAGAACAGGAAAACCACCACCAGTGGCAATGCCGCCAGGATCGCCGAGGCCATGTTCTGCGCGTATTGCAGGCCATAGGCGCTCTTCACCGTCTGCAGGCCGACCGGCAACGTCATCAGGTCCGCGTCGGTGGTGACGATGAACGGCCAGAGGAAGTTGTTCCAGGCACCGATGAAGACGAAGATCGCCACCGCCGCAAGGATCGGGCGGGACAACGGCAGCACGATCGACCAGAACACCCGCAGCCGGTTCGCGCCGTCCACCCGGGCAGCGTCCTCCAGTTCGATCGGGATCTGGTCGAAGAAACGTTTGAGGATAAGCACCATTGCCGGCGCGATCGTCTGCGGCAGGATGATGCCCCAGTAGGTGTCGACCAGGTCGAAGGCGAGCATCTGCCGGAACAACGGCACGATCAGCATCTGCGGCGGAATGATGATGGCGCCGATGATCGCGGCGTACAGCCACCGCCGTCCGGTGAAATTGACCCGGGAGAACGCGTAGCCGGCCAGCGCCGAGACGGCCACGGTGAGGAATGTGATCGCGATCGAGGTGATCAGGCTGTTCCACGCCCAGGACGGGATGTCGCCGGCCGAGAGCACCTTGCGATAGGCGTCGAAACCGAGGCCGTCCGGCGGATTGAGACTGATGGTCGACGCTCCGGCGTCCGCTTCACTCTTCAGCGAGGTCAGCACCGCCCAGGCGAACGGCACCAGCCAGGTCGCGGCCAGGAACGCCAGCACCAGCAGCGCCACCATCCGCGACACGCTCCACGGGTTCTCGCCCGGCTTGTGCCCCTGCTTGATGTTCCGCGCCAGCGAGTAGGTGCTCATGCGGCGTTCCTCCGGTTGATCAGCTTGTACTGCGCCAGCGACACCAGCACGATGATCGCGAAGAACAGGTACGAGATGGCCGACGAGTAGCCGAACCGGTAGCCGGTGAAACCGGACTCGTAGATGTACTGCACGATCGACCGGGTCGCGCCGGCCGGACCGCCGTTGGTCAGCATGTAGATCTGGTCGAAGACCTTCAGCGACGCCAGGATCTGCAGCGTCACGATCAGCGCGGTGGTCGGCGCCAGTTGCGGGATCACGATCGAGAACAGTTGCCGCCACTTGCCGGCGCCGTCGATCGCGGCCGCCTCGAACTGCTGCTCCGGGATGTTCTGCAGCGCGGCCAGGTAGAGCAGGAAGTTGAACCCGATCGTCCACCACAGCGTGGTCACCACGACCGAGATCATCGCGACGTTCGGGTCCTGCAGCCAGGCCACCGGAGCGATCCCGAACTCACCCAGTACGCCGTTGATCAGCCCGAGCTTCGGGTTGTACATCCAGGACCAGAACATCACCACGACGGTCGAGGCGAGCAGGTAGGGCAGGAAGAACGACAGCCGCCACAGCCAGCGACCCGGCAGCCCGAGATTCACCAGCAGCGCGAAGGCGAGTGAGAGAAGGACGAGCGGAACGGTGCTGAGGACCGTGAACCACAGGGTGTTGCCCAGTGATTTCCACATGTCCGGGTCGGTCAACGCCTCGGCGTAGTTGGCGAACCCGAGCAGCTCACCACCCGAGCCGGTCAGCGTCTCACCGGTGAAGCTGAGGTAGAGCCCGTAGATCGCGGGCACCACCAGGAACAGCACGAACAGCACGGCGAACGGTGCCGCGAAGGCCCATCCGGTCAGGCTCTCGCCGCGCCTGGCCCGGTCCTGGCCGGATCCGGGGCCTTCGGCAACGACCTCGGCCGGAGTGGTGGTTGCGTCGATGGCGGTCGACATGATGACTCTCCTCTCACACCGGCTGCGGACGGTCGAGCAGCACGTTCAGCCGCTTGACGAAACCTTCGAACCCGGCGGCGGGATCCCCGCTGCCGAGGTACACGTTCTGCACGTTCTCGGCGAAGTACTTGTGGAAGTCGCTGCCCGCGCCCCCGAACCACACGTCCGGGTCGTAGTTCACGTACGCCGGGATGCCCGCGTAGTTCGACTGCGGCTTCAGCTCCTGGTACTCCGGACTCTTGACCACCGGCTGGTACGCCGGGATGTGGCCGGCACCGGCCCACTTCACCGATCGCTTCAGGATCTCGGCGACCAACTGGTACACGTGCTTGCGGCGTTCCGGTGACGCCTTCGACTGCCGCGGCAGCACGAACGTGTGCGAGTCCGCGTACGCCGCGTCGGTGCCGAACAAGGTCGGAATCGGACGGGCGTCGACCGGCATCTTGGCGTCCTTCAGCACCGGTAGCTCCCACACCCCGCCGAAGAACAGCCCGCTCTCGCCGTGCAGGAATTCGCTGGTTGCCGTACCGCCGTCGCCGCTGCGGCTGGCGATCTTGTCGTCGAGCAACGACTGGACGAAGGACAGTGCCTTCACCGCCGCATCCTCGTCGACCTCTGCCTTCTGGCCCGGCACGAGCTTCATCTCCGCGCCCAGCTGCCGGTAGAACGTGTAGAACAGCCGCCACATCTGCGAGCCGTCGCCCAGGTAGCCGTACGAGACACCGTGCTTCCCGGTCACCTCCTGCAGCTTGGTGGCGACCTCGGTGAACTCTTCCGGGCTCTTCATCGTCTGCAACGCGTCCGTGACGCCGGCCTTCGTGGCGAGCTCGGTGTTGTAGTAGAGGACGAACGGGTGCGTGTCGAGGGCGATCGAGTAGAGCTTGCCGTCGTACATGCCCTTCTGCCACACCAGCGGCGGGAAGTCGCTCTCCTTCAGGCCGACCTCGGCGAGCAGATCGAGGTCCCACGGCTCGAGCAGCCCGCCGGGCGCATAGCCGGCGATCCGGGACGCGTGCATGATCGCGACGTCCGGAGCCCGGCCGCCGGCCGAGGCCATCGCCAGCTTGGTGTAGTACGGCGGTCCCCAGGCGAGCACCGTCTGGGTCGCGTGGAAGCCGAGGTTCGCGGCGTTGACGGCGTCCACCAGGCCGGCCATCACGATGCCGTCACCACCGGTCATCAGGTGCCAGTAGTCGAGATTCGCGGTCGACCGCGACGCACCGGGCGCGCAGCCGAACAGCATCCCGCCACCAGCGAGCGCGGCCGCTCCGGAGAGCAGACGACGCCGGGAAATGTGCCGATCAAGCGATGTCATTCGGTCTCTCCTTCGGGCGGCGGGACCGATGATTACATCGTTAGAATCCAGTCCACAAGAGGCCGGTGTGGATTTCTGCTGAATTGTGTCCGCTAGCGTGTGGTGCTGTTGCGTATCACGATGCGGTGCGGGACCATCACCCGGCGTGGCGCCGCGTTCTTGTCGCTCATCCGCTCGCCGAGCAGGTCGAGAGCCGCCTCGACGAACGCACGCCGGTCGAAGTCGACCGTGGTCAACGGCGGGATCATGAACTGGCTTTCGAGGATGTTGTCGAACCCCGCCACCAGCGTCTGCTGCGGCACGGCGATGCCCGCGCTCCACAGCGCCGAGAGCGTGCCCGACGCGATCGTGTCGGTGAAGCAGAAGAACGCATCCGGCAGTTCGTGCTCGGCCAGGTACTTCCCCACCACCGTGGCCGCGCCCTCGGGCCGCCACCGGTCCAGCCCGATCTCCAGCGCCGGATCGATCGGTACGCCGGCCTCCTCGAGCGCCTGGTGATAGCCGGCAGTCCGCAACCGGGAGGCCGCCGTACCCGGTGCTTCGGCCGAGCCGGCCAGGACGCCGGCACCACTCGAGCCGCGCGGGATTTCCGGCGTACCGACGACGGCGATCCGCCGGCATCCCTGTGCCAGCAGGTGTTTGGTCAGGTCGCGGGCCGCGGCGACGTTGTCGATCGCGACCTGGCTGACCAGGTCCTGGTCCACGTCGCCGATCAGCACGAGCGGCGGCAGCGGACCGGCCGACAGTACGGCGCTGTCGTCGAGGTTCACCGGGTTCAGGATCAGGCCGTCGACCAGGTAGGCGCGGGCCTTGGACAGCAGCTCGAACTCACGCTTGGGCTCTGCGGCGGTCTGCTCGATCTGCACGCCCCAACCGCGCTCGTGCGCGAGTTCCACCACGAGATGGACGATCTCCGCGGAGTACGGCCGGAGCAGGTCGGGCAGCGCGAGCGCGATCATCCCGGACCGGCCGTTGCGCAGGCCGCGTGCACTCATGTTCGGAACGTAGTCGAGTTCGGCCAGCGCCTGCTCGACCCTGGCCCGCGTCTCCGGCCGGACGAACACGACACCGTTGATGACGTTCGACACCGTCTTCGGGGACACCCCGGCCAGCTTGGCGACATCTTTGACGGTGGCACGCATGCCGCCATTGTCACATCTGGCCACGTTGTCACGTAGTCAGCGTGTACTCAGCGCCCCGCCGTTGACGTGCAGGACCTGACCGGTGAGATGGCGTGCGGCCGGCGAGGCCAGGAAATGGATCGTCGCGGCGATGTCCTCGACTTCACCCTCACGTTTGGTCATCGTTGCTTCCAGCAACGTTTGACGGCGTTCGGTGGTCATCCGTCCCTGGAAGAACTCGGTCTCCGCGGTGAAGCCCGGGGCCACCACATTCGAGGTGATACCGCGTGGTCCGAGTTCGGTCGCCGCATCCACGTTCCACATCGCCAGCGCCGCCTTGGACGCGCCGTACGAGCCGGCACCACGGGCACCGGCGATCGACCCGAGATGGACGACTGCCGTGGTGAGTCGCGGCGCGAGGGCTGTCGTGGTGAGCACCGCACTGAGCAGGTTGGCGTCCAGGTTCGCCAGCCAGTTCGCCTTCAGTTGCTCCAGGCCACCTTCCGGCGCGCCGAAGTCGGTGTTGCCGCCGGCATTGTTGACCAGTACGTCGATCCGGTCCGGCAGCGCGTCGAGCAGTCGCCCGATCTGTGCCGGGTCGGTCGCATCGCACACCACTCCCCTGACTCCCAGGTCCGCCGCGGTCTTGGCCAGCACATCCTCCCGGCGCCCGGTGATCACCACCTCGTCGCCGTCCGCGCGGAACCGCTCGGCGGTCGCCCGCCCGATTCCGGTCGCTCCCCCGGTCACCACGATCGTCCGTGTCACGTTCATCCCTCACGTTTAGGTCTAAATATTTAGCTCTAAACGTAGCATGGTGGTCGTGGCCGACTCCTATCCCCTCGATTCACCGAGCCCCTACCCCGCCGCGGAGATCGCCCGCGCCTGGCGGCGGGAGCGACCCGGGACACCGACCGACTCGATCGAGATCGTCACTCCCCTGTGGCGGCTGGCCAAGCTCTTCGCCGACGACCGGCGGCGGCTGCTCGCCGATCTCGGCGTCGACCCCGCCACGCTCGACCTGCTCAGCGTGCTGCGCCGAGCCGGAGCGCCGTACGAGTTGACGACGCGTGAGTTGAGTCGCCGGACGCTCGTCACTGCCGGCGCCATCTCGCAGCGGGTCGCACGTGCCGAGGATTCCGGGCTGGTCACCCGCCGGAGTGCCGACGACGGAAGCCGCGCGGTGGTCGTGACTCTCACCAAGACCGGCCACGATCTGATCGAGCGGACCGTCGACCAGGTGCTGACGCGTGAGTCCGAGCTGGTCGCGTCGCTGTCCCCCACCGGCCGCGCCGAGCTCGCCTCCCAGCTGCAGGAGTTGCTCGACGACGTCGGCCGGCGAGCCCGCAAGCCTTAATCCGGGCGTAGAGGGTTCATGGGACCGAGTGAGCCTGCATCCGCGAGCCAACTTTGTACAACCGGTTCAATGAAACAATTGAAGGATGCTTGCTGCCGACAATCACGATGCCATCCAGGTGCGGGGAGCCCGCGAGAACAATCTCGCCGGCGTCTCGCTCGACATCCCGAAGCGCCGGCTCACCGTCTTCACCGGGGTCTCCGGCTCCGGCAAGTCGTCGCTGGTCTTCGACACGATCGCCGCCGAGTCGCAGCGGCTGATCAACGAGACCTACACCGCGTTCGTGCAGAACTTCATGCCCAGTCTCGGCCGGCCGGACGTCGACTCGCTCGGCAACCTGTCCGCCGCCATCGTCGTCGACCAGGAACGGATCGGCGCCAACGCCCGCTCCACCGTCGGTACCGCGACCGACGCGCACACCATGCTTCGCATCCTCTTCAGCCGCGCCGGGACGCCGTACGCCGGTCCGCCGTCGGTGTTCAGCTTCAACCGGGCCGAGGGTATGTGCCCTGACTGCGAAGGACTCGGCCGGACCACCGAGTTCGATCTGGACGAGTTGGTCGACCGAAGCAAGAGCCTGAACCAGGGTGCGATCACGGTACCCGGGTACGCCGTAGGCGACTGGCCGTGGCAGGTGATGGCACACTCCGGACTGTTCGATCCGAATCTGCCGCTACAGGCGTATCCCGAGGAAACCTGGCGGCAGTTCCTCTACCAGGAGCAGACGAAGATCCGGGTCGGGAAGAGCAACCTGACCTTCGAGGGTCTCGTCATCCGGCTCCGGCGCCAATACCTCGGCAAGGACCGCGAGTCGATGCAGGGCCACCTTCGTGCGTTCGCGGAGCGGGCCGTTCATCAGCAGACCTGCGCCGCGTGTGGTGGCGCCCGGCTGAATGAAGCGGCCCGGTCGGTCACAGTCGACGGCATGACCATCGGCGAGTGCTCGGCGATGCAGATCAGCGACCTCGCCAAGTTCGTTGCCGGAGTCAAGCATCCGGGCGTCGGACCGATGGTAGAAGGGTTGCGGCAGACGCTCGACTCGATGGTCACGATCGGGCTCGGCTACCTGAGCCTGGACCGGGAGTCGTCGACCCTGTCCGGTGGTGAGGCACAGCGGGTCAAGCTGGTCCGCCATCTCGGGTCGAGCCTGAGCGATGTCACCTACGTGTTCGACGAGCCGACCATCGGGTTGCATCCGCACGACATTCAGCGGATGAACAACCTGCTCCTGCAACTGCGGGACAAAGGCAACACAGTGCTGGTGGTCGAGCACAAGCCGGAGACGATCCGGATCGCCGACCACGTGGTGGATCTCGGACCGGGTGCCGGTCTGGCCGGCGGACGCCTCTGCTACGCGGGCGATCTCGACGGGCTGAAGACGTCCGGCACGCTGACCGGCCGGTACCTGGATCATCGCGTCCCCGTACGGGACGACGTACGGCGCCCGACCGGGTGGCTCGCGATCGAGAACGCGACGCTGCACAACCTGCGGAACGTCGACGTCGACATCCCACTCGGCGTACTGACCGTCGTGACCGGGGTCGCGGGATCCGGGAAGAGTTCGCTCATCCACGGGTCGCTGGCCGGGCGCGACGGCGTGATCATCGCCGGGCAGGAGCCGATCCGCGGCTCGAAGCGGAGCAATCCGGCGACGTACACCGGGCTGCTCGACCCGATCCGGGCGGAGTTCGCGAAGGCGAACAAGGTGAAGCCCGGGTTGTTCAGCGCGAACTCGGTCGGCGCCTGCCCGACCTGCAAGGGCATCGGGCTCGTCTACACCGATCTGGCGATGATGGCCGAGGTCGCGTCGACCTGCGAGGACTGCAACGGCGCCCGCTTCACCGCGGAGGTGCTCGCGTATCGCCTGCGCGGGAAGAACATCAGCGAGGTACTGCGGATGACGGTGTCCGAGGCGCGGGAGTTCTTCACCAAGGGACAGGCCGGCACGATTCTCGAGCGGCTGTCGACGGTGGGGCTCGGCTACCTCGGTCTCGGGCAGCCGTTGACCACGCTGTCCGGTGGTGAGCGCCAGCGGCTGAAGCTCGCGATCAACATGGGCAAGAGCGGCTCGATCTACATCCTCGACGAGCCAACGACCGGTCTGCATCTGGCCGACGTCGATCAGTTGCTCGCGATGCTCGACGAACTCGTTGACGACGGCAACACGGTGATCGTGATCGAGCACCACCAGGCGGTGATGGCACACGCCGACTGGCTGATCGACATCGGCCCGGGGGCCGGCAGTGACGGCGGCCGCGTCGTCTTCACCGGTACCCCGGCCGATCTGGTCGAGAGCAGCCCCACGCTGACCGCGGAGCACCTCCGCGAGTACGTGACCTCAGCGAACGAGTTCGGCGGCGAGGTTCTCGATCACGTCGCGCCAAGCATCTAGGTAGCCGGCGGCGGGGCCGGTCTGGATGAGCACCAGGCGGGCTCCGCCGTTGCCGTCGCGCAATGCCCAGGTGACCTCGCCCTGTGACCACGTATAGGTGAGCCGCTCCGCCTCGACTACGTCGGTCACTGCCCCCGGATCAATGCCCTTGGCAACGAACCCCGCAGGTGGCGGGCTACCGACTGCCGCAGACTCGGCTCCGGTGATCAATTCCCACAGCGCTTCCTTCGGCCGCACCAACTGCCGCTCGAACCGCACTCCCCCGTCGTCCAGCACGACGCCCTGGTCGAGCCCGTACGCCTTGACGAAGTGCTCGTGCAGTACGGCGTAGTCGCGCTCCGGCACCGTGTCGCCGAGCACCCGCTCGAGCGCGTCGAAGCACAGCGTCCAACCGCCGGAGAAGCTCGCGGACCCCGGACGATCGTCGTACGTCGCGGTGAGGTGCAAGGTGCACCCATCGCCCGCCGGGACCAGCTCCCAGCGGAGCACCTCGACGCCCCAGGTGTACTCGATCAGGTGCGGTGGTTCGTAGGCGCGGATCACTCCACCGTTCTCGAGGTCGACGGGCGCACCCGGGTCCTCCTCGAACGTGAACGTGACCGCACCGTCGAGCCGCAGGTCCAGCTCGACCGCAGCGGGGAACCACCCGGCCAGCTCCCCCGGCTCGGTGATCGCTCGCCAGACCTTCTCCACCGGATGCCGTAGTGCCCGCTGCATCCGCAGTACCGTCCGGCCGTTCTCCGTGCTCAAGGTCTCGGTCATGACCCCATATATACCGGATCAGGCATATACGATCAACCGGCGAACCGGGCCAGATCCGCGAGTTCATCGGCGAGGTCCACCCGCGGGCCGAAGAGCTCGTACGAGCGGTCGGCATGTCGCCAGGTTCCGATCACGCGCCCGCCCCGCACCACTGCCGGCCGAAGCATTCCGCCGCCCGGATAGACCTTCCGCTGGTACTCCTTGGCCAGTGCATGGCGCCGATCCTGATATCCGAGCAGATAAGCGTCGAACTCCCCCAGCAGGCGCACTGCCTCGCTCCCGGGCAGATCCTCGACGGCGAGCAGAACGTCTCCCTCGATCTCGAACGATTCTGTCGCCACGGCTTTCACTCCGGCCCGCGCGGCCGGCACCGGCAGCCCCGACCAGGTCGCGAAGTCCCGAGCCGTCGCCGGCCCGTACGCCGTCAGGTATCGCCGAGCCAGATCCTCGACATCGCCTTCCAGCACGAGCGGCTTCCCCAGCCAGTCGCGCACCGCGACCCAGGTCTCGTCCTTGTCGTGTCCCGGCCCGTAACACAGCCGCCCGAGCAGCCCGGTGTGCCGGATCAGCGCATACACCGCCTGCCCTCGCGGTTCCTCGATCAACCCGGCCTTCACGAGTAGGTCGGCCAACGCGGCGCGACCAGTCGGTCCGTGGGAGAGCAGATGCTCCTCGAGAACGTCGGCCGCTTCGGCCCGGATCGCCTCGGTCAGGCCGAGTTCGCCGTACCGGCGCTCGGTGTCCTTGATCAGCTTCGGCCCGAGCAGCCCGAGCAGTGGGCCGGCGTCCTCGACCGCGACGAGTTGCAGTGTTCCTCGCATGAACCATCCGCGGACGACGGATCGCTCGACCTCCTGCGCCTGCGACACATCAGCCAACGTCGTGGCCGTCGATCGTGCACGCACGGCATACGCCCCTCCACGCCAGGCCTGAGCCTGTACCCCGGCCATCCGGCGTACGACGTCCGCCGCGGCCCCGGACCCAGGATCGGTTACGGGACGATGAAGGCAGTTGGCCTGCGAACGCGCAGCCAAAAGCCAGTCGACAGACCTGTGCGGCACCCCAGCATCAGACCATGAGGTGGGGTGCCGCACCTAGTTGCTTGGTCAGTCCAGGGCCGGCTGGACCAGGTTGGCGTAGTTGGCCTGGCCGGTGACGTTCGGGTGGTAGGACTCGGTGACCGGGTTGGACAGGCCGTTGATCCACTCCGGGCTGCCGCAGACGGAGTGGCCGATGAACAACTGGGTCGGGTTGACGAACGCGAACCCGGCCGCGCTCGCCGAGGCGGCGATCTTCGAGTTGAGCAGGTCGGCGGTAGCGTTCAGCCGGGTCATCTCGTCCGGGCTGAAGAACGTGCCGGCATTGCAGTCGGTGCCGTTGAAGATCCGCGGGTAGCCGACCACGACGACCCGGGCCGACGCCGCCCGGCTCCTGATCGACGAGTAGAGAGTGTTCAGCCGGCCGGGCAGCGTGTTGTTGATGATCGACTGCGCGTTGGCGACCGCGCCGGTGCAGTCGCCGAGCCAGGACGGCTTCGCGCACTCGGTGATCACCGACGAGAACCCGGCGTCGTTCCCGCCGACCTGCACGGAGACGATGTTGGTCGAGCCCGTCACCGACGGCAGCTGGTTCGCGGTGACGTCGGAGACCCGGGCCCCCGAGCAGGCCACGAAGGTCAGGTTGGCCCCGATCCGGCCCGCGTCGATGTAGGCGTACGCCTTGGTCGAACGCTGGCAGGAACCACTACTGGAGATGTAGGTGCGGGTGCCGACGCCCGAGGCGTAGGAGTCACCCAGGGCGACGTAGTTCGGCGCCGCCGCGTGAGCGACCCCGGGACTGAGCAGCATCGCGGCGCCGAGGGCCGCGGCGGTGAGCAAACTGGCGATGGACTTCATGGGGCGGACCGCCTTTGCATGTGCGAGGGGTGGCGACAGAAGTACTCATCGTCACCTTCGCCGACTCACGAGTAACAAGCAAGAGTCTGGTAAGAAATTCACCGCCAGTTGCCGATCCTGGTAGGCCGGGGACTCCGGTTAGTCGTTCCACGACGACAGGCCGGGGCCGAGCGGCAGTGGATAACAGCCGTCCACCAACTCGACCCGGCCGTCCGCGGGCAGCAGTCCACTCTCCACGTAGATCGTGTTCGGCAACGCGGCCAGAACGTGGATGTGAGCGCCTCCCCCGTGCGAGGCGTACGGGACACCGAAGCCGGCTGCCATCAGTCCGATCTCCAGGCAGTCGGTGAGCCCACCGGCACGCCTCAGGTCGGGCTGCACCACCCCGACTCCCCCGCGGGCGATCAGATCCCGGAACGCCGCCTGCCCGTACCGGTTCTCACCGGTCGCGATCGGGATGTCCAGCTTCTCGGCCAGCCGGACATGGGCGTCGGTGTCACCGGCCGGCAGTGGTTCCTCGAACCACCGGCAGTCCAGCTCCTCGTACACCCGGCCCCGCCGCAGCGCCTCGGAGTACCCGAACGCCTGGTTGGCGTCCACCATCAGCGGCGCATCCGGCCCGATCACCGCCCGGACCGCCTTGATCCGCTGGACGTCCTCGCTCAGCGGACCGCCGCCGACCTTCATCTTCACGCCCCGGAAGCCCTGCTCCATCGCCTTGGCCGACACGGTCTCCAGGCCCGTGACGTCCAGCTCGAGCCAGCCCACCATCGCGTACGTCGGGATCGCGGTCCGCTGCGCACCGAGCAACTTCCAGACCGGCACGTCCAGCGACTTGCCGAGCAGGTCCCACAACGCCAGATCGATCGCGGAGATCCCGTACGACGAGAGTCCGGCGGTCCCCTGGTAGTCGGTGAGCGTCTGCAGCTTCTGCCGGATCCCGCGAATCAGGGTGGGGTCCTCACCGACGATCGCGGGCGCCAGTTGCTCGGTGACGATCGAGGCCAGCACGGCCGGCGAGCTCGCCACCCGGCCGAAGTACGTGTTGCTGACCCCGCTGATGCCCTCGTCGGTGTCGATCCGCACCCGGGTACGCCCGTTGCGGTCGAGCAACTGGATCGCGTCGCGAACGGGATGCGCCTTGGCCTCCGACAGCACCTCGACGCTGATCTCCGTGATCTTCATCCTCACCCCTTGCCTGCGAGCACGTCTTCGACCTTCTGCTTGACACTACCCAGCGCCGCGGCGGCGGTTTGCTTACCGCTCCAGACGTCGTCCAGCACCGGCCGGTAGATGGTCCGGGCGCGTTCGATGTAGCGGCTGAAGTTCTCGTTCACCGCGTTGTCCAGCGCTTGCGTGACCAGGGCGAGGTTGGCCGGGCCCTTGTCGTCCGGCACGAACAGCGCCGACGAGCTCTTCGCGACCGGCATGAAGCCGCGCGACTCGGCGAGCAGCTTGGACGCGTCCGCGCCGGCGCAGTACTTGAGGAAATCCCAGGCCGTGTCGGGGTCCTTGGAGTCCTTCGGGATCGCCAGCACGGTCATCGTGTTCACCGTCTTGCGGGCGGCCTTCATCGGCGGTGGGAAGATGTCCCACTTCACCTTGGCGTTGCTGCGCAGGTACGGGATGCCGCTGGTCAGCGACAGCAGCATCGCGACCTTGCCGGTCCCCAGCTGCGAGAGCGCCCAGTTCGGCGTCTGCCGGCCGGCCGTGACGGTGGCGAAATCAGGGTGCACCTTGTGGACGAGGGCGAGGTCGGCGACCCACTGGACTGCCTCGGCACCTTGCGCCTCAGCCAGCGTGAAGCGGGTGGCGTCCTTGGAGTAGATGCCGTCGCCACCGTTGTTCACCGGCCACACGGTCTCCAGCGAGGTGTCGGGGAACACGAGCGCGCCGTACCGTTCGCCGTTCGGCTTGGTCAGCTTCTTCGCGGCGTCGAGGAAGTCGTCCCAGGTCCAGCCGCTGGCGGCCCAGTCCTTCGGCGGCAGCTCGACACCGGCCTCGGCGAACGCGTCGGTGTTGCAGTAGATGACGCCGGGGTTGGTCATGATCGGCCAGGCCGCGTGCGCGCCGTCTTCCTGCTTGGGGAAGTTGAAGGCGACCGGGAAGTAGTCCTCGGCCTTGATCCCGTCCTTGTCCAGGTACGGCTTCAGGTCGAGCAGCGAGCCCTCCGCGTAGTACCCCTTGACGTAGTCGTCGTTGATCCGGATCGCCGTCGGGGCCGCGCCCGACGACAGTACGGTGCGCAGCTTGGTGTCGTAGTCGTCGCCCGGCACCGACTGGATGTCGAGTGTCTTGCCGGCCTGCTTGGCCCAGTTCTCGGCAACCGTGTAGAGCGGGGTGCCGCTGTTGGTGTCCCAGGTCAGCCAGGAGGCATTGCCACCGCCTCCTCCCCCGGCGCTGTTGCCGCTGCAGGCGGCCAGCGGCGCACCGACCGCGATCGCCCCGGTCGTGAGGCCGAGGGCTTTGAGCACCGACCTTCGAGAAAACTGTCCTGCGGTCATGGTCGTTCCTGTTCTGTCAGGGGTGACGCCACGCGGCACGCGTGACGGGTGTTGCAGTGCTCGGATGGGGCGGAGGTTGGCTGTCTCAGTTGGTGCGCAGCTTCGCGATCGCGTCCTCGTTCAGCTCGACACCCAGCCCGGGCAGCTCCCAGGGCGTGATCTCCCCGTTCACCGGGACGAGCGGGTTCTGCCAGATCGGCACGTCGTCGAGGATCGGGTTGTGCTCGATGTTGTACTCCTGCGGGTACACGCAGGCCGGCGTACTGACCCAGAGGTGGGCGTGTGCCGACGTACCGACCGTCTGCTGGGTGTTGTGCACGGTGATCGGCTTGGTATACGTGTCGGCGAGTACGGCGATCTTCTTGAACTCCGTGATCCCGCCGCACTTGATGACGTCCGGCTGCAGGATGTCGACCCGGCCCTCCGTGATCAGGTCGCGGAACTGCCAGATGGTGTACTCCTGCTCCCCCACCGCGATCGGGATGTCGACCGCGTCGGCCAGTCGCCCGTACGCCGCGTAGTCGTGCGCCGCGAGCGGTTCCTCGAAGTGCCAGACCCCGAGATCCTCCAGCGCGTGGGCCAGCTTGATCGCGGTGTGCTCGTAGTACGCGTTGTTGACGTCGACCAGGATCGGGAAGTCGTCCCCGACCAGTTCGCGAACCGCGGTCACGGTCGCGATCGTCTGATCGAATCCGTCGTCGTGCATCCATGGCGTCGACGAGTGGATCTTGTAGCCGTAGAAACCCTTCTCCTGGAAGGACTTCGCCCGCTCGGCCTCCTCCTGCGGCGTCATCCCGCGGGCCATCGAGCTGGCGTAGACCTTCATGCTCTGGCGGTACTTTCCGCCGAGCAGTTTGTAGACGGGCAGCCCGGCGGCCTTGCCGAGCAGGTCCCACAGCGCGATGTCGATGCCGGCGATCGCGTTCAGCTGGGCGCCGCCTGGACCGAGCTTGTACGGCTTGGTGTAGAGCCGGCGCCACAGCCGCTCGATGTCGGTGGCCTCCTCGCCGACCAGCAACGGAGCGAGTGCGTGTTCCACCACGCTGTGCGAGACGTGGGCGTTCATCGGGCTGACCTCGCCGACGCCCACCAGGCCCTCGTCGGTGTGCACCTTCACGAGGTGGAGTTTGTCGAGCAGGATGATCGATTCGATCCGGGTGATCCGCATGGCTATCCTTTCAGGCCGGACATCGTGATGCCCTGGACGAAGTACTTCTGGGCCAGCAGGAAGAGCAGCAACGGCGGCAGGATCGTCAGCGTCGCCGCCGCCATCATCAGATTGGTCTGGGTGAAGTACTCACCCTTGAACAGGGCGAGCGCGATCGGCATCGTCTGCAGCCGCGTCGAGTTGAGGAAGATCAGCGGCCCGAACAGGTCGTTCCACGAGCCCATGAAGGTCAGTGCGCCGACCGCAGCCAGGGCCGGCTTCACCTGCGGCAGCATGATCCGCCAGAAGGTGCCGAACGTCGACGCGCCGTCGAGCTTGGCCGCCTCCTCCAGCTCCATCGGTACGCCGCGGAACGCCTGCCGGAGCAGGAACGTGCCGAAGACCGGCGTCAGCACGTTCGGGATCCAGAGCGGGTAGTGGGTGTCGATCCAGCCCATCTCGCGGAACAGCATGTACTGCGGGACGAGGTACACCATGCTCGGGATCATTGCCGTCGACAACAACAAGGCGAAGGCCAGGTTCTTGAACGCGAAGTTCAGCCGGGCGAAGCCGTAGCCGGCCAGCGAGGCGAACAGCAGCAGGAATCCGACGTTCAGCGCCGCGAGCTTGCAGCTGTTCAGGAAGAACGGCAGCAGTCCATCGCCGGCCTGGGAGTAGTTGCCCCACTGGAACGTCGACGGGATGAACGTCGGCGGCGACTGCAGTACTTCGTTCTCCGGCTTGAGTGACGCGCTCACCATCCACAGCATCGGCATCGCGAACACGACGGCGAAGAAGATCAGGACGAAGAGGACGACGACCCGGCGCGGCAGGTGCCGTGGTGGCTTGTTGACCGGGATCCGCAGCGCTTCAGTTGTCATAGTGCACCCACCGCTTCTCCATCTTCCACTGGATCGCGGTGACGACACCGACGATGACGAACAGCACCCAGCCCATCGCCGAGGCGTAGCCGAGCCGGCCGTGGCCGAAGGCGGTCTCGTAGATGTGGAAGATGAACACCGAGGTGGCGTTGTTCGGCCCGCCGGACGTCATCACGTAGATGATCCCGAACACCTGGAACGACGTGATGAACTGCGTGATCGTGAGAAAGAACAGACTCGGCGTCAGCAGCGGTACGACGACTGCCCAGAACCGGCGCCAGGCCGACGCACCGTCCACCGTGGCGGCTTCGATCAGCGAGCTGTCGATGCTCTGCAGCCCGGCCAGCAGGATCACCATCGGGTAGCCGACGCCCTGCCAGAGCGCGACGATGATCACCGCGATCAGCGCCGTCTTGGTGTCGGACAGCCAGGCCGGTCCGTCGATCCCGATGGTCCTCAGCGTCGAGTTGAACAGCCCGTTGTCCGGGTTGTAGAGCCAGAACCAGACGAAGCCGATCGCGACCACGTTGGTCACCGCGGGCGAGTAGTACAGGGTCCGGAAGATGCCGATGCCCTTGACCTTCTGGTTGCACAGGACCGCCAGCCCGAGGCCTATACCGATGCTCAAGGTGACCACGACCAGAGTGAAGATCACCGTGTTCCGCAGCGACGGGTAGAAGGTGTCGTCGACGGTGAACAGCTCGCGGTAGTTGCCCAGGCCAAGGAACTTCGGCGAGTTCAGTCCGGTCCAGTTCGTCAGCGACACCACCAGCGATGCCGCGACCGGCGCCAGCTGGAAGAACAGCACGCCGAAGATCACCGGGCCGACGAACAGCCAGCCGGCCAGGTTCTGCCGTTTCGGTTTCGCCTTCACCCGCTTACGGGCCGGGGGTCCGCCGTCGACGTCGGGCGGTGTCAGAGTCGGAAGGACGGCGTTGGCCATCGGTCACACCTCGATCCCGATGTACTTCTCCTCGAGGAATTCGAGGATGCCTTCGGAGCTGCCTTCGCGGCCCAGCCCGGACTGCTTCGTCCCGCCGAACGGCGCCGCCGGATCACTCAGTACGCCGCGGTTGACCGCGACCATGCCGGCGTCGATCCGCTGCGCGACCGCGAGCGCCTGGGCGGGATCGCCGTACACATAGGCGATCAGGCCGTAGATGGTGTCGTTCGCCATCGCGATCGCCTCATCGACGTCGTTGAAGGAAACGATCGCGGTGACGGGGCCGAAGATCTCGATCTGGTTGATCTCGCTCCCGTGCCGTACGTCGGTGAGCACCGTCGGCGGATAGAAGGCGCCGACCTCCGGAGTCTCACCGCCCAGGGCGAGCGTGGCCCCGTCGGCGACGGCCTGGTCGACCAGCCGGGCGACCTTGTCGCGCTCCTCCGGCGACACCAGGGCGCCGAGCTCGTTCGACCGGTCGGCGCCCGGGCCCATCGTGATGCCCTTCATCGCAACGGTGATCCGGGCGGTGAACTCCTCGACCAGCGAGTCGTGCACGTAGAACCGGTTGGCCGCCGTACAGGCCGATCCGCCGTTGCGCATCTTCGCGACCATCGCGCCCTCGACCGCCGCGTCCACGTCGGCGCCGGGCAGGACCACGAACGGCGCGTTCCCGCCGAGCTCCATCGACGAGCTGACCACCTGATCCGCAGCCTCCCGCAGCAGCAGCCGGCCGACTTCGGTCGAGCCGGTGAACGACAGCTTGCGTACGGCGGGGTGGTGCAGCATCGCGCTCACCGCAGGCCCGGCCGGCACCGGTGTCACGAGGTTCACAACACCCGCCGGGACACCAGCTCGGCGGAGTACCTCGACGACGTACGCCGCGGTGAGTGGGGTCTGGCTCGCCGGCTTCAGCACCACCGAGCAACCGGCGGCCAGAGCCGGGGCGATCTTGCGGGTGGCCATCGCGGCCGGGAAGTTCCACGGGGTAATCAGCACCGACACCCCGATCGGATCGCGCCGGACCACGATTGTTTTGTCGCCCGACGGCGAGAGGCGGAAGTCGCCGCCGATCCGGACCGCCTCCTCGGCGAACCAGCGGAAGAACTCGGCCGCGTAGCTCGCTTCGCCGAGGGCGTCGGCGTACGCCTTGCCGTTCTCGGCGACGATGAGGCCGGCGAACTGCTCACGTTCGGCGGTGAGGATGTCGAAACAGGTCCGAAGGATCTCGGAGCGCTGCCTGGGCGGGGTCGTCGCCCAGCCGGACAGCGCGTCGGCTGCCGCGTCGACCGCCGCGAGGCAGTCCGCCTCGGTGGCGGCCGCGAACTGGGCCAGCTCGGACCCGTCGGCCGGATCGTGCACGACGAACCGCCGGCCGTCGGCGGCCGGGCGCCACTGACCATCGATGAAGAGATCGTGCGGAGAGATCATCAGGTGTGCTCCAAACGCCTGGTCAGAACGGGTTGCCGCGATCGCCGGCGTACGCGGCGCGAGTGATCTCGTACAGCGCGTCGGTATCCAGCGGACGGGGGTTGTTGTCGACGAGCCGGGCCGACTTCAGCCCCATCGACGCGACGTACGAGAGCTGGTCCTCGGTCAGGCCGAGTTCCTTCAACGTGGGTGGGATGCCGATCCGATCCAGCAGGGTCTCGACCGCCTCGATGCCGGCCAGCGCTTGCGCTTGTCCGCCGTCACTCGCCGGTACGCCGAAGATCGTCGCGATCTCAGCGAACTCCGCGACCCGGGCGGGAGCGTTGTAGCGCATCACGTACGGCAGGAGTACGCCGACTCCGACACCATGTGCGGTGTGCGTCAGGGCACCGAGCGGGTACTGCAGTGCGTGCGCTGCGGCGGTCCCGGCGACTCCGAGCGCATACCCGCCGGCGTTGGCGGCAAGCATCACGTCGGAGCGTGCCTCCCGGCCGTCCGGATGCTCGAAGGCCTCCGGGAGAGCGCGGGCGAGTAGCCCGAGACCCCAGCGGGCGTAGGAGTCACTGATCACGTTCTTGCCGATGAAAACGCGGCCTTCGCCGACCGCCGCGGGCGGCCGCTGGATCGCGGTGAACGACTCCACCAGATGCGACACCGCGTCGGCACCGGCGCTCGCGGTCAGTGCGGGCGGGCAGGTGTAGGTCAGCTCCGGGTCGCAGATCGCCACCGAGGGAATCAGGTACGCCGACGAGATACCTGCCTTGAGTTCGCGCCGGCTGTCGCTGAGAACGCAGACCGGCGTCACCTCGGACCCGGTCCCACCCGTCGTCGGTACGGCGATGATCGGCAGGACCGGTCCAGGTACGGCGTTCTCCCCGTAGTACCGGTCGATCGGGCCGCCATGACTGAGCAGCAACGCCAGCGCCTTGCCCAGGTCGAGGCAGCTGCCTCCACCGATTCCGATCACCACCTCGATCCCGGCGTACCTCATCGCGTTGTAGCAGGCGTCGATGTCGGACGCAGGCAGCTCGGGGGCGGTGTCGGACCACACGCTCACGTCGATGCCGTGGTCCTTGAGGTCGTTGATCAACTCGGTGAACTCGGCCGATGCGGCCAGCCGCTCGTCCGTGCAGACCAGCGCCTTCCGCCCGTACTCCGCGGCATGGCGGCCGAGCAGCGAGCGTTGACCGGCGCCGAAGAGAACCGTGCGCGGTGATCGTTGTACGCCGAACGAGGCAGAGGTGATCGTCATCGTGGCGGGTCCTTGTCCGGTCGTGGGCGGGGTCATTCGGCCAGAACTGCTTCGGGCTGGGCGGCATCTCGGGCTGCATCCTGGGCTGAGTCCAGGGCGGTCAGCTCGCGCCACAACTCGTCGGCGATCTCGATGCCGTGAGCCACTGATTCCTGATAGCGGGCCCGAGCCCCGTCACCCGGAACCGCGACCGGTGAAGCGGGGTCGGCAGGCCGGCTGCCGCGGACCTGGTCGAGGTACTCGGAGGCGGAGTGGCCGCCGCCGCTCATCAGGATGAACAGGTCGCCCTTGTTGCTCGGGCGGGTGTCGTCCAGCGTCCCGCCGACCGCCGTACCGTAGGCGGCACCGGTCAGGAAGGTGACCATCGCACCCAGACCGAGCCCGAGTCCGTAGCCCTTCGCTCCCCCGAACGGCGCGATCGATCCGCACTTGGCCGCCACCGGGTCGACCGTCGGGTTGCCGGCGGCATCCAACGCCCAGCCCGGCTCGAGCGGTACGCCGCGAAGCGCGTGGTCGTGGACCTTGCCCATCGACACCTGCGACGTCGCCATGTCCAGCACCAGCGGATGCGGCTGCGCGGGGACACCAAGAGCCAGCGGGTTCGTCCCGAGGATCGCTTCGGTGCCGCCCCACGGATGGACCAGCGCCTCGCTCGTGGTCATCCCCAGACAGACCACACCGCGCTCGGCCATCCGGCCGGCGTAGAAGCCGAGCATGCCCAGGTGGTTGTTGTTCGTGATCGAGCAGACCGCGACGCCGTGCCGTTCGGCCGCCGGGACGACCGCCTCCAGAGCACGGAGCGCGACCACCGGTCCCAGGCCCTGCTCGCCGTCGACGGACAGGTAGCAGGGACTGAGCCATTCGTGCTTACCCGTGTTCGTCGGGCTCGCGATGCCGTTGCCCAGCCGGCGGAGCAGACGTGGCAGGCGGAGCAGGCCGTGGGACGGCACTCCCTTCGCCTCGGCGACCAGGAGAAGTTCGGCTTGCTGGGCCGCCGCCGCGGCAGGAACACCCGCGGCGACGAGTAGACGTTCGGCCAGGGACTGAGCTGTTGCGAGGTCTGTGTGCACGTCGACCATCCCAGGGGTGGATCGGTGGATCGTGGCGATATTTTTGGCAGGTTAGATCAGATCAGATATGATTTGCAATGGTCTGTGGATACGAATTCACGATCTGGCCCACCACCCCGCCGGCCGGACAGGAACGACAGATGAGCGAACGCGGTGCCGAGCGTCCCGAACGGACCCGGATGAGTGATGTCGTCTACGAGCAGCTGCAGACGTGGCTGCTGGACGGGGCGATCCAGCCCGGTGAGCGGATCCGGGTCGACGTGGTCAGCCGCCAGCTCGGCGTCTCCCAGACCCCGGTCCGGGAGTCACTGAACCGGCTCGAGGCCGAAGATCTGGTCACCAAGACACATCTGATCGGATATTCCGCCAGTCCCAAACTGACCCCGGAGCGGTTCGAGGATCTCTTCGAGGCGCGGTTCCTGATCGAGCCGTACTGCGCCGGTCTGGCGGCCGGCCGGCACCAGCGGGTCGAGGTCGAGCAGATCGCCGGTATCGCCGCCGACCTGCGCGTCCGCTACCAGGCCGGCACGATGTCGTACGGCGCCTTCGCCCGCGAGGACGCCGAGTTCCACCAGGCGATCATCGCGGCCACCGGGAACAGCTACTTCGGCGAGATCTTCGCCAAGCTGCACTGCCATCTGCAGCTGTTCCGGCTGCTGCGCGACTCCCGGGTGACCGAGGACGCCCTCGAGGAGCACGACTTGATCGTCACCGCGATCCGGCAGCGCGACACCGAGGCCGCGGACGCCGCGATGCACGCTCACCTGACCGCGTCCCGCAGCCGCCTGAGGTCCGCCTTCGAGAGCACCCCCGAACCACTCCCCGCCGAAGCCACCCCAACCCCCTCCTGACCCCCCGCCGAAGCCACCCCAACCCCCTCCTGACCCCACCCGAAGCCACCCCAACCCCCTCCTGACCCCGCCGAAGCCACCCCACCCCGCCAAACACACGAGGGGATAACCCTCCCGCTTGTGGGTTCTCCCCTGGCATGCAAGGGGAGAAGGCACCACTCGAGGGGATATCCCGTCGTGTGGGTCAGCGCTCGGGGCCGGACACCGACAGGGGGTCGAAGCCGTACGGGAGCTCCAGGCGATGCGCACTCATCAACTCGGCGTCACCGAGTAGGTCCCGGGTCTTGCCGTCGGCAACGATCCGGCCGTCGTCCATGAGCAGGCTGCGCTCGCACAGCTGCAAGGCGTACGGCAGGTCGTGGGTGATCATCAGCAGCGTGACGTCGAGCTCGGACAGGATGTCGGCCAGCTCCCGTCGCGCTGCCGGGTCGAGGTTGCTCGACGGCTCGTCCAGCACCAGGACCTCGGGTCGCATCGCCAGCACGGTCGCCACCGCGACCCGTCGCCGCTGACCGAACGACAGGTGGTGCGGTGCGAGATCGGCGTGATCCTGCATGCCCACCTGCACCAACGCCTCGTGCACACGCTCGTCGAGCTCGGCTCCGCGCAGACCGAGGTTCGCCGGCCCGAACGCGACGTCGTCCCGCACGGTCGGCATGAACAACTGGTCGTCCGGGTCCTGGAACACCAGCCCGACCTTGCGCCGGATCACGGCGAGGTGCTCTCGATGCAAACCGGTCCCGCCGATCTGGATCGTGCCGCTCCCGGTCCCACCCGCGACCGAGCCGAGGATCCCGTTCAGGTGCAACACCAACGTGGTCTTGCCGGCACCGTTCGGCCCGAGCAGTGCCACTCGCTCCCCGTGCTCGACAGTGAAGTCGACGCCGAACAGCGCCTGCCGCCCGTCCGGATACGCGAAGACAAGCCGCTCAACGTGAATCGCCGGACCGCTCACAAGCCCACCACCCTTGCCATGACTGCGATGAGGACCGCGAGCAGGGAGATCGTGAGACCTTCCAGCCATTGCGATCGGACTGCTCCGGCCTGACTCAGCAACGGCATCCGGCCGGTGTACCCGCGGGACCGCATCGCCAGGTGCACGCGCTCACCGCGCTCGAAGCTGCGGACGAACAGGCCGCCCACTCCCCCGGCGACCGCCTTCAGATGTCCCACGCGACCGCCGGCGTACCCGCGCGACTCGCGGGCGATCCGCATCCGGTGCAGGTCGTCCGACACCACGCTGAGGTAGCGGATCATGAACGACAGGATCGCGACCAGCGTCGCGGGGAGCCGCAGCCGCTCTAGGCCGGCCAACAGGTCTCGCGGTGCAGTCGTTGCAGACAGCAAGATTGCCGCGACCACTCCGAGCGTCCCCTTGGCCAGCACGTTCCACGCACCGAGTACGCCGGACTGCGACAACTCCAGTCCGAGTACGTCGATCCGCGGCCCGGTCGCCACGAACGGCAACAGCAACGCGAACACGATGAACGGTGTCTCCACCGCCAGCCGCCGCGACACCACGTGCACCGGCAGCTTGGCCATGACCACAGCAGCCACAAGCATCGCGGCGTACAGACCGAAGGCCCAGAAGACGGGCGCCGGCGTGGAGACGACCGCGAGGACGAAGACGAACAACGCGACGAGCTTCACCTGCGCCGGCACCCGGTGGACTCTGCTGTCCACCGCCACGAGCAGGCCGTCGCCGCTCACGATGCCTTGTTCGCCCGGAGTGAGGCCAGCTTGGCGATGGCCAGGCCGAGCACGATCGTGACCAGTACGCCGATGATGCCGGCCAGGGCACCGGAGACTTCGGAGTTGCCGATGCCGCTGACGCCGTAGTCGGCCAGCGGGCTGCCCG
The DNA here is from genome assembly GCF_004331465.1 of Kribbella pittospori. Classification (GTDB taxonomy): domain Bacteria; phylum Actinomycetota; class Actinomycetes; order Propionibacteriales; family Kribbellaceae; genus Kribbella; species Kribbella pittospori. The sequence continues at coordinate 273,243 of NZ_SJKB01000005.1, read as the reverse complement.
CGACCGCGGACGACTTGGCGGCGGTCTCGAAGCCCAGCTTCGCCCCGACGAACTCCAGTCCGTCCGGATGCGCGCTCGCGAACAGGCTCAGACCGCCGGCCACCACCAGCGTGACCGCGATCCCGACACCGAACGAGCGCCCGGCGGGCCTGGCCGCGATCGGCCGGTCCGGCGAGACCGTCGAAGTGTTGCCGTCGGCATCGACCAGGACGAGGTCCTGTTGCAGGTGGCGTGCGGCGTACACAAGATCAGGGCGCGTCGCGACAACCGCGCTCAGCACAGCGGCGGTGATGACGGCCTCGCCGATCCCGACCAGAATGTGCCAGCCGACCATAGCGGTCGCAAGCTTGCCCAGCGGGATGTCGACCGCGCCACCGATCGCATAAAGCCCGGTGAAGGCGAGCGCGGCAACCGGGACAGACACCAGCGCACCGAGCGTGGCCGCGGGTACGACGCTGCCGACCCGGCGCGGCAGCGCCTTCAGAACGGCCCGCGTCAGGAAGTAGCCGACGAGCACTGTGATCAGGCCCATCAGTGTGATGTTCGTGCCCAGGGCAGTCAGCCCGCCGTCCGCGAACAGCAACCCTTGGACCAGCAGCACCGTCGACATCACCAGTACGGCGGACCACGGCCCGACCAACGCCGCAGCCAACGCACCACCGAGCAGGTGCCCGCTGGTCCCCGCGCCGACCGGGAAGTTCACCATCTGCACCGCGAACACGAAGGCCGCCGTGAGCCCGGCCAGCGCCGGCCCGGTCTCGCGGATCTCTCGGTTGGCGCGTTGCAGGCTGAAGCCGACCGCGCCCGCCGCGATCAGACCGGTCGCGACGGACGTCGGGGCGTCGAAGAAGCCGTCAGGAACATGCACCTGAACAATGGTGAGCTAGTTGCGACCGAATCGCAACAAGCAATTTCACAACGCCTTCAGTGCTTCGCCGATCGCCCGGTGGAAGGTCGGATATGCGTAAATCATCTGTCGCAGAGAGTGCACAGGAACGGCCGCATGCACCGCGACCGCGAGTGCGCTGAGCACCTCGCCACCGGTCGGACCCGCACTGGTCGCGCCGACCAGAACACCGCGTTCGTTGTCAGCCACCACCTTGATGAAGCCCTCGTTGCCCGCCTTGTGGATCCAGCCACGCGTCGACGCCGGAATCGGAGTCGATCCGGTCCGGACGTCGAGCCCTGCCTCCCGCGCCTGCTTCTCGGTCAGCCCGACCGCGCCGATCTCCGGATCGGTGAACGTCACCCGCGGCATCGCGTGGTAGCTCGCGGTCGGTGCGTCCGGCTCCTGGACGATGTCGCGGACAGCGATGTCAGCCTGGTACATCGCGTTGTGAGTGAACACGCCGACACCGGTGACATCGCCGATCGCCCACACCCTCTCGCCGGCCCGGACATGGCCGTCCACCTCGATCCGGCGGGCCTTCGGGTCGAGCCCGAGCTGGTCCAGGCCGAGCTCGTCGGTCGCGATCCGGCGTCCCGTTGCCACCAGCAACTTCTCGCCGCTGACAACTGACCCGTCGTCCAGCGTGACGGTGAAGGTGTTCCCGGCGTACCCGACCTGCTTGGCGTGCACGCCGGTGTGGAAGGTGACGCCGTCGCGCTCGAGCGCCTCGCGCGCCAGTACGCCGGACTCCGGCTCCTCCATCGACAGCACCTCGGCGGCGCCCTCGATCACGCTCACCCGGGATCCGAACCGGGCGAACACCTGAGCCAGTTCCATCCCGATCGCACCGCCGCCGAGCACCAGGATCGACGCCGGCAGCGTGTCCGCCTCGATCGCCTCCCGGTTCGTCCAGTACGGCGTACCCGCCAGACCGTCGATCGGCGGAACGGCCGGGATGGTGCCGGTCGCGATCACGATGCCGCGGGTGGCTTCGAACTCGCGGTCGCCGGCCCGGACCGTGTTCCGGCCGGTGATCGTGCCACGCTCCTTCAGCACCGTCGCGCCCTTGTTGACCAGCCGGTCCACCGCGACCTTGTCGTTCCACGTGTCGGTCGCCTCCACGCGGATCCGCTTGGCCACCGGTGCCCAGTCCGGCTGGACGGACGCCGTACCGGCCATGCCGTCGACCCGGCGGGTCTCGGCGATCAGGTTCGCGGCCCGGATCATCATCTTGCTCGGGATGCAGCCGTAGTACGGGCACTCGCCGCCGACCAGCCGGGACTCGATCCCGACCACGCGCAGCCCTGCCTGTGCCAATCGCCCGGCGGTCTCCTCGCCGCCCACACCCAGTCCGACAACGACCACGTCCACCTGTTCAGCCATGCGGACAATCTCGCAGACGGGGCCGGAACCGGCCAAGCTCCGAGCCTGCGTGTCACCGCGCGGTAAGCAGGCGTTCACCGCGGGCACCTACGCTGCAGAACTCGTGGAAGTGGGGACACGTTGTTCGATTTCTCTGGTTTCGGCAGTATCAACATCGAGACCGTCATCGCCGCCGTCACCCTGTTCGGCACCTCGATCGTCTGGCTGCTCGACCGCTACCTGTTGCGCCGCAAACGGCTCGTCTACCGGGTCCAGGTGGATGCGCAGATAGGGGTGCACCCGAAGCAGAACCGGGCCAGGGAAATGGTCGATGTCGAGGTGGTCCACCAGGGCACGGTGGTCCAGGATCCCAGCATCGTGCTGCTGCGGCTGGACAACGCCGGCGGGACCGACATCGACGCGCGCGACATGCAGGACAAGGTCTCGTTCGTGTTCCCGGACCGCAAGATCGTCCGGATGAAGGTGGTCGAGTCGCAGCCGGACTCGCTCGGCAAGATGCTCGAGAGCCGGATGAACCCGGCCGACTACGTCGACACCGAGAAGCTCGTGGTCCCCCGGATCGCGATCAACCGCGGCGACCATTTCAAGTTCCTGCTGGTGCTGTCCGGGAAGGGCCGCGACGTCGCCCACTCCGGCTATCTGGCCGGCGGGTCGACCGGTGGCGGGGTCTACCACGAACCACGGCCGCGCGGGCCGGGTCGCCGTACGTTGATGTTCGGTGCGACGACGCTCGTGCTGGTCGGCGCGCTGGTCGCGTTCTTCCTGGTCGACGTACTGCAGCCGCCGGACAACTGCGAGTCGGGTCAGCTGCGGGTGATCGGGTCGACCGCGGTGGAGCCGACCATGACTGAACTGCGCAGTGCGTACGTGACCGACTGCACGCAGGCCGACATCACGATCGCGGCGAACGGCAGCCGCAGTGGCGTGCGCAGCCTCAGCGACCTGGGTGCACAGGACGGGACGGCGGCGAGCAAGGTGATCGCCATGTCGGACGGACCGGCCGAGGACGCACCCACGCTGCGCGGGGAACCGATGGCGGTGGTGGTGTTCGCCGTGGTGATCAACCGGTCGGCCGCGGTGACATCGCTGACCACCGCGCAACTGCGGGCGATCTACAACGGTCAGATCACCAACTGGAAGGACGTCGGCGGCAAGGATCTGCCGATCCGGATGGTCAGCCGGGTCGGCCCGGACTCGGGGTCGCGACGGGTGTTCCGGGAGAAGGTGCTCGGCGGCGATCAGGAGCTCGGGATCACCTCCGACGACTGCCGCAAGGACGACGACGCCGCGGCCGCGAAGTACCACCGCTGCGAGGTCGGTACGACGGAGGAGCTGCTGACCCGGGTCAACGAGATCGGCGGCGCGATGGGCTACGCCGAGCTCGGCGGTGCCCGGAAGTTCCCCGACATCACGATCGCGACCGTCGACGACGTCGTACCGGACTCCTCGAAGGTCGCGGCCGGGGCATACAAGTTCTGGGAGGTCGAGCACGTCTACACCTACAAGGTGCCGGAGACCGGGTCGCTGACCGCGACCTTCCTGGAGTACGTCCGCTCGCCGCAGGCCCGCCCGATCCTCGAACGCAGCGGCCTGGTCCCGTGCAGTGATCTCCCGACGGGCTTCTGTGGTTAGTCTGCGGGGATGATCGTCATCGCACACCTGAGCGACCCGCATCTCGACGGTTCGGACGAGCCACGATCCCGGCTCCGTCGGATCACGTCGTACCTGAAGTCCTTCACCCGCCCGGTCGACGTCATCCTCGTCACCGGCGACCTGGCCGACCACGGCCTGGAGTCCGAGTACGCCGAAGTCGCGGCCGAGCTGTCCATGGACATACCGCTGCTGATGCTGCCGGGCAACCACGATGTGAGTACGCCGCTCCGCACCGGACTGGCGTCGTACGTCGACTCACCCGGCGATGGACATCCGGTGCATCAGGTCCACGATGTGGCCGGTGCGCGGTTCGTCCTCGTCGACAGCACAGTGCCTGGTGAGGACCACGGGCTGCTGTCCAACGATTCGCTCGCCTGGCTGGACGGCGTACTGCGGAAGTCCTTCGACGGGCCGGTGTTCGTGGCGATCCATCACCCGCCGCTCGAGCTGCACCACCCCGTGATGGATCAGTGGATGCTCCACGATCGCGAGGGCCTCGCGACGGTCCTGACCGGCAAGACCGTCACCGCCATCCTCACCGGCCACGTGCACAACCCGATCGTCACGACGTTCGCCGGCCACCCCGTCCTCGGCGCCCCCGGCATCCGCTCCACCGTTCCGCTTCCCTTCGAGCCACCGACCTCGGGCACCGGCGTCGTCGACCCCACCGCCCATCCCGGCCTTGCCCTGCACGTCCACATCCCAGGCGAAGCGCTCCAGACCGTGTACAGGTTCCCGCTGTGACCGGCGATCTCGTACTGCGGCCGATCGGACGGGTCGAGTCGTCACTCGCAACCCGCGCGGAGGCTCCACGCCAGGCCGACGAAGGCGCGCCGGACGCGTGGGTCGTGTTCGACGAGTCCGTCCGCGTCGCTCTCCAGGACCTCGCTCCGGGCGACGAGCTGATCCTGATCAGCTGGTTCGACCGGGCCGACCGCGACGTACTCACGGTGCATCCCCGCGGCGACCTGTCCCGTCCGGCGACCGGCGTCTTCAGCACCCGCTCCCCCGACCGCCCGAACCCGCTCGGCCTGCACCGCGTGACGATCCTGGCGACCGACGGGCTTCGCCTGCACGTCGATCACCTCGAAGCCCTCGACGGCACCCCCGTCGTCGACGTCAAACCCGTCCTCGGCGACATCTCCGAGCGGTGAGGCGGCTCAACCCCGGACGCGTTGGTGCCCGGTCGGCGCGCGGCTCGGGTACGGGCCGGTGAGGTAGGTGTTGATCTCGGCGATGGTGCCGTCGGGGTCGCGGATGACATGGCGGAGGCCGTTCCAGCGGGCAACCTCGACGCCGATCGCGATCAGCCGCAGCCGGCTCGCGCCGGAGGCGAACGGCTCGGGGCTGTCACACCGCCGCGTGTACCACGTGCCGCCCTGGTGGTAGGTCTCCACATCCGCGTGCAGCTCGTAGGTGCTGTCTGTTTCGTTGAGGTCAAACGATGTCATCCGGCCTGCCTTCAGCTAGGAATCCCGCCACCCAAGTCCATCACCCGGCCCCGGTCCGGCACTGCGGCCGAAAGTCCCCGATCGTCAGGACCTGGGTCCCGAACGACCAAGCCCCCCGGACCAGGCGGTCCGGGGGGCTTGCCTGTCAGGGCAGATCAGAAGTTGATCATGTGGCCTTCGAGGCCGTGGAACACTTCCTGCAGGGCCTCGCTCAGGGTCGGGTGGGCGTGCACGTTGCGGGCCAGTTCCTTGGTGGTCAGGTCCCACTTCTGCGCCAGGGTCAGCTCGGGCAGCAGCTCGGTGACCTCCGGGCCGATCAGGTGGCCGCCGAGGAGTTCGCCGTACTTCGCGTCGCTGATCACCTTGACGAAGCCGGTGGGGTCGCCCAGGCCGTGCGCCTTGCCGTTCGCGGTGAACGGGAACTTCGCGACCTTGACGTCGTGGCCCAGCTTGCGGGCCTCCTCCTCGGTGTAGCCGAAGCTGGCGATCTGCGGCTGGCAGAACGTCGCCCGCGGGATCATCGCGTAGTCGAGCTCCATCGTCTCGTGCCCGGCGATGGTCTCGGCCGCGACCACGCCCATCGCCTCGGCCGCGTGCGCGAGCATCAGCTTCGCGGTCACGTCGCCGATGGCGAAGATGTTCGGCACGTTGGTCCGGCAGAAGCCGTCGATGCCGATCGCGCCGCGCTCGGTCAGCGCGACACCGATCTTGTCCAGGCCGTAGCCGTCGACGCGCGGCTGGAAGCCGATCGCCTGCAGCACCTTGTCGGCCTCCAGCGTCTGCTGGTTGCCGTCCTTGCCGGTGACGGTGATCTTGACCTTCTCGCCGGACTCGTCGATCGAGTCGACCCGGGTCGAGGTGAGTACGTCGACGCCGAGCTTCTTGTACGCCCGGGCCAGCTCCTTGGAGACCTCGGGGTCCTCGAGCGGGACGATCCGGTCCAGGAACTCGACGATCGTCACCTTCACGCCGTAGTTCGCCAGCACGTAGGCGAACTCGACGCCGATCGCGCCGGCGCCGGCGATGACGATCGAGCCCGGCAGCTCCTCGGTGAGGATCTGCTCCTCATACGTCACCACGCGGTCGCTCAGCTGCGTGCCCGGCAGCAGCTTGGTGGTCGCGCCGGTCGCCAGGATGCAGTTGTCGAACGTGACGGTCACAGTGTCTTCAGCGGAGCCGTCTCCATTGAGGGTCACGTCGAGGGTGTTGGCGTCGGTGAACGAGCCCCAGCCGTCGAACTCGGTGATGTTGTTCTTCTTCATCAGGAAGTGGACGCCCTTGACCCGGCCGTCCGCCACCTTGCGGCTGCGCTGCACCGCGGTCGGGAAGTCGAAGCTGACCTCGCCGCTGATGCCGAAGGTCTTCGCCTCCGCCCGGAAGATGTGCGCGAGCTCGGCGTTGCGCAGCAGCGCCTTGGACGGGATACAGCCCACGTTCAGGCAGACACCGCCCCAGTACTTCTTCTCGATGATGGCGGTTTTGAGCCCGAGCTGGGCGGCGCGGATCGCCGCGACGTACCCACCCGGACCCGCGCCGAGGACAACAACGTCAAAGTGCGAGGCCATGAAGTGAACTTTAATCGGTCACTCCAATCGCTCCGACACCACCTGCGGGCTCTGTGGCACGCCTCATGGTCACGTTCTGTAGACCAGGGTTTCGTCAGCAGCGTTTGCCGCCTACGCTGGCCTGGCGCAGGGGCCCGTCTCCCTCCGCGCGCGTGAGGCGAGACGAATGGGGGCCTGATGGTTGTGGGGAACCGTCGGGGGCTGCGATTGGCAGCACTCGGCACGCTGCTGGCAGTGGTCGCACTGCCGGCGTACGCCGATGACCCGACCCCACCGCCACCCGCGTCGGTGACGGACGTCAACCGGACCCTGGAGGAGCTGCAGGCCGAGGCCGCCGCCGTCCAGGCCGACTTCGCCAAGGCCACGATCGCCTACACCAACGCTCTCAAGGCGGCTCAGACCGCCGAGGCCGCCGCCAAGAAGGCCGAGACCACCGCGGCCGCGTCGAAGGGCAGGGCGGACGAGCAGCGCCGCCGGCTCGGTCTGCTGACCGCGCAGGCCTACCAGCTCGGCATCCCGACCGTGATGGGTGCGGAGTCGATGCTCTGGTCCCTCGCCCCGGTCGCGGAGAACCTGCAGGAGATCGCCGACCGCCAGACCGCGATCACCCAGCTCGGCAGCACCCAGGTCGCGCAGTACAAGACCGCGATGGCCGCCGAGTCCGAGGCAGGCCGGACCCGGTCCGAAGCCGCCGGCAAGCGAGCCGCTGCGAACGAGGCGGCCGCCAAGGCCAAGGAGCTCAGCCAGCAGGTCCAGCAGAAGGCCGCGTTCGCCGCCACGGCGATGGAGGGCCAGGCCGCCGACCTCGACGGTGCGTCCGAGCTCTCCAGGCAGCTGCAGCTCGCCCGCAACCAGCAGGCCCTCACGCGCTGGAAGACCTACCTGACCGAGCTCACCACCGCCAAGGTCAAGCCACCGGCGGCCGCCGTACTCAAGAACCCGGCCAAGCTCCCCGCCGGCCTGAAGCCGCTGACCGCCGCCGGTGCGCCCGTGCCCGGAGCGGCGTCGACCGTCACCGGCGGACGGACGATCCGGGTGCTGCCGGCCGAGACGATCCGCGCGGTCAACCAGGCCTTCAGCCTGCTCGGCAAGCCGTACGGCGTCGGCGCGACCGGCCCGGCCAAATACGGCTGCCTCGGCGCGGCCCGGGTCGCGTGGCAGCCGTACACGACGCTCCCCAACCTGGTCGGCAAGGTCTACCCGAACTACCAGGCCGTACCCAAGACCCAGGTCCAGCCCGGCGATCTGCTCGTGATGGGCAGCAAGTCGCTCGGCCTCGTCCACATCGGCGTCGCCCTCGACAACGGCGAGATGATCGCCGCCGACGAGGCCAAGGGCTCGGTCGTCGTCACCACCGTCCCGGACAACCTGTACTCCGCGCTGCGCCCGACGCTGGGCAAGCCCGCCAAGCCGCAGGTCTCCCCGACGCCGAACTCCTCGTCGTACGCCTTCCGCTGCGGCAACACCGCGACGTCGTACGACATCGGCACCGGCGCCTGGACCTGGCCGCTCGCCGACGGCACCTACGAGATCGGTACGCCGTTCGGCCAGGCCGGCTCGATGTGGGCGACCGGAATCCACACCGGCCAGGACTTCCCAGCAGCGGTCGGTACGCCGGTCCGTGCGGCGACATCCGGTGTCGTCCGGATCGAGCACCCGGCCTGGGCCGGCAACCTGGTCCGGATCGACCACGGCAACGGCCTCGAGACCCTCTACGCGCACCTGAGCGCGATCGACGTCGCCGACGGTGCACAGGTGAAGGCCGGCCAGCGGATCGGTGCTGTCGGCACCGAAGGCAACTCCACCGGACCGCATCTGCACTTCGAGGTCCGGCTCGGCGGCGACCCGGTCAACCCGATGCCGTTCCTGGCCACCGGGTCGGCGAGCGTCGGGTGGGGCGGCTTCAGCAACGGCATGATCCCGTCCAGCAAGCTGTGTGGCCTCGGCTCCGGCCACAAGCTCCGCTGCGACGCGGCAGCGGCGTACGCGCAACTCGCCGCCGCCTACCGCGCCCAGTTCGGCGAGACGCTGTGCATCACCGACTCGTACCGCTCCTACACGTCCCAGGTCGACCTGTACTCCCGCAAGCCGTCCCTGGCCGCCCTCCCCGGTACGTCGAACCACGGCTGGGGTGTCGCGGTCGACCTGTGCGGCGGCATCGACCGGTTCGGCACGAGGCAGTACCAGTGGATGAAGAACCACGCCGCGACGTATGGCTGGGTGCACCCGTCCTGGGCCGAACAGGGCGGCTCCCGCGAGGAACCCTGGCACTGGGAATTCGGCAAACCGGCCAGCGCCTGAACCGCAGCGCACTCCCCCGGTCACACAGGGACACCAAACCTCATCAGTCGCTACGTGCTGTCAACGCCATCCCACTTGTAGTGACATACGCGTGAGTAGGGCGACGCGCTTCTCACCGTGAACTGGTGACGTCATTCACTACGTCGCCCGGAGCTTCTTGCCGAAGGATATCGGCGAGGCGTCCGGCAAGCCTGCGGGACGGGATGGGGATGGCGATGGAGCAGTACGAGCTCTACTGTCTCGTGGATCGGCAGTTCTACGACGTCCCCACGACGAGCACGGAGCACGTCGACTTCGCCACCTGCGGGCGACCAGTGCCGGACGGCTGGGAGCATGCCGCCGGCGACATCTGGATGCACTACGCGCCCCGCGGTGTCCCGCTGCCTCCGCAGGGCTGGAAGATCCACGTGTCGTCCTGTCTCGACGACGCCGAGCGGACGCTGACCGCTGTCTGGGACTACTGCGTCCGTCAGGGCATTCCGTTCAAGTTCCTGCGCAGTGAAGCCGTCCTGGTGATGATGAATTCCAAGGCCGCCTTCCGCGGATCGAGCGGAAAGCTCGTCACCATCTACCCCGTGGACGAGTCCCAGCTCGAGCTCGTCCTCAAGGAACTGGACCAGGTCCTCACCGGCGTCCGCGGCCCGTACATCCTCAGCGACCTCCGCTACGGCGACGGGGCTCTCTTCGTCCGGTACGGCGCGTTCGTCGAGCGGCACTGCCTGTCGGACACCGGCGAACGAGTGCTCGCCATCGAGAACGCCGACGGCCGGCTGGTTCCCGACCTTCGCGGGCCGGTCTTCTCGACACCTGCCTGGGTGAGTCTTCCGTCCTTCCTGGAGCCGCACCTGGCGGCCCGCAACGCGGTGACCACCAACGAACTCGCCTACGACATCGAGAACGTGATCCAGTTCTCCAACGGCGGCGGGGTCTACCTCGGCCGGCACCGGGAGAGCCAGGACCGGGTCGTGCTGAAGGAGGGCCGGCCGATGGCCGGGCTCGATGTCGACCAACGGGATGCCGTGACCCGGCTACGGCATGAGCGGGAGATCCTCGCTCGGCTGGCCGGGCTGGACGTCGTGCCGGCGGTGCACGACTACTTTGTTCTCGGCGATCACCACTTCCTGGTACAGGAGTTCATCGACGCGAACCCGCTGCAGCGACTCCTGGTCAGGCGCTTCCCACTGACCAAGCCCGATCCGTCGCCGGAGACGCTGCGGGAGTACGCGGACTGGGCGATCGAGATGCTGGGCCGCGTCGAGCGCGCGATCCAGGCGCTGCACGAACGCGGCGTCGTCTTCGGCGACCTGCATCCGGACAACGTGCTCATCGACGCCGACGACCGGCTGGTCCTGATCGACTTCGAGGTGGCGACCCTGGCCGAGCTGCGGGCCCGTTCGGCGCTCGCCCACCCGGGCTACGCGGCGCCGCCGGACCGGCACGGCGTCGAGGCCGACCGGTACGCGCTCGCCTGCCTCTGCCTCGGACTGTTCGCGCCGCAGACGACGATCCTGCTGCAGCTCCACCCGGGGAAGGCCCGGCACCTGGCCGAGCTGATCACCGAGACGTTCCCGGTGCCCAAGGCAACGATCGACCAGGCCGCCGGCATCATCCTCGGCGGCACGGACGACCCACCCCCGGCCACTCTTCCGCTGCCCGGTCGCGCGAGCTGGGAAGAGGTCCGCGACGCGATCACCCGGGCGATCGTGGCCAGCGCCACGCCGGAGCGGGACGACCGCCTCTTCCCGGGCGACATCGCGCAGTTCCAGCCCGGCGGTGGCACCAGCATCGCGTCCGGCGCCGCCGGCGTGCTCTACGCCCTTGACCGCACGGGGGCCGGCCGCTTCCCGGCGTACGACGACTGGCTCCGCAGGCATGCCCTGGATTCGGTCACCGGCATCGGTCTGTACGACGGCCTGCACGGTGCCGCCCACGTGCTCGGTGAACTCGGCTACCGCCAGGACGCCCTGGACGCTGTGGACCGTTGCCTCGCAACGCCGCTCGACTCGCGCGAACTCGGCCTGCATTCGGGGCTGGCCGGCATCGGACTGAACCTGCTCCACTTCGACAGCGAACCGGGGCTGCGCGCCGCGGCGACCAGGGTGATCGACCTGGTGGCCGATCGGCTCGGCGGCATCGACGACGTACCGGAGCTCAGTGGTGACGGGCATCCGCGGGCCGGTCTGATGTTCGGTTCCTCGGGACCCGCGTTGCTGTTCCTGCACGCGTACGAGCGATCTGGGGACCTCGGCCTGCTGGACCTCGCCGAGACAGCGCTGAGGCAGGATCTGCGCCGCTGCATCCGTGACGAGACCGGGATGCTCCAGGTCAACCAGGGCTGGCGCACCCTCCCCTACCTCGAGCAGGGCTCGGCCGGCATCGCCCTCGTCCTGGACCGCTACCTGCGGCACCGACCCGACGAGGAGCTCGCCGGGGACCTGGCGGCGCTCCGCCGGGTCAACCACTGCGCCTACTTCGTCCAGCCCGGGCTGTTCATGGGGCGCGCCGGCCTGATCCTCTCGGCCGCCGTGCAGCCGGGTGAGGTGACGGCAGATCTCATCCGCGGACTGGGCTGGCACGCGCTGCCATCCGCCGGCGGGCTCGCGTTTCCCGGCAACCAACTGCTGCGCCTCTCCATGGACCTGGCCACCGGATCGGCCGGTGTCCTGCTCGCCCTGGGCGCCGCACTGCACCGGCAACCGGTCGCCCTTCCATTCCTCGGACTCCCGCCCACGGGTGGTCCGCCAATCACTCCTGTGTGGAAGGAGGTGTAGACATGGCACTTCTCGACCTGCAAGGTCTCCAGGCCCCCGGCGGTCACGGTGGTGGCGGCGGTGGAAGCACGCTGACCATTCTCGGCTGCGGCTCGCAGACGCCCAGCAACCTCAGCCTGCTCCTGTGTCACTGATCGGCAAGCAGAGGTTCGACGCTCTGGACGGGATGCCTTTCCCGTCCAGAGCTGAGCCTGGTCACCGGCGAAGGAAGGAGGGCCTGGTGCAAAGCCTCGGCCTCAGCTATCCCGCGGCCGACCGCCGGCCGGTCGTCGACCTGCTGCACGGTCATGCCGTCGCCGATCCGTACCGCTGGCTCGAGGACGCGACTGCTCCGGAGACCGTCCGCTGGCAGGCCGCACAGGACGAGCTCTGGCTGAACCACGCCGCCGAGCTGACCGAACGCTACCGTTTGCGTGCCCGGGTCGCTGCGCTCAGCGGCGTCGGCATGGTGAGTGCCCCGATGTGGCGTGGCAGGCGGCACTTCTTCCTGCGCCGGACCGCGCGACAAGACCATCCGATCCTGTACGTCGTCCACCCACAGCAGGACGCCCAGGCGCTGATCGACCCGACGGAGCTCGATCCGGCCGGCAACACGACTCTCGATCACTGGCAGCCGTCGCCGGACGGCCGTCTGCTGGCCTTCCAGCTCTCCCGTGGCGGCACGGAGGACTCCACGCTCTACGTCATGGACACCTGTACCGGCACGGTGGTGGACGGTCCGATCGACCGGTGCCGCTACTCCCCCGTGGCCTGGCTCCCCGACGGGCAGTCCCTCTACTTCGTCCGCTCAGGACAGGTTCAGCTCCACCGGATAGGCCGCTGCGATGATGTGCGGGTCTTCACACGCGAGGCATCGTACGGACTGGAGATCAGCACGGACGGTCGGTGGCTGACGGTCTCCGCGGCGAACGGCGCCCGGAACGACGTCTGGCTCGTGGACGTGTCGGTCCCGGACAAGCCCGAGCCGGTCGTCGCGCAGCAGGGAGTGGACGCGCGGAGCGCCGTGATGGTCCACGGCGGACGGCTGTACGCCGTCACCACCCTGGGTGCACCGGCAGGCCGGATCTGCGTCGGCAATCCCAGCCGGCCCGGGTTCGCGGACTGGACGGAGCTGGTCGCCGAGGATCGCGATGCACCCTTGACGGACGTGGCCGTGCTCGACGGACCGCAGCGACCGCTCCTTCTCGTCGCAAGGACCCGGCACACGCTCGCGGAGCTCGCCATCCACGACCTGCACACCGGTGAGCGGCTCGGTGACGTGCCCTTGCCCGGACTCGGCACGATCGGTTCCCTGACCACCCGTCCGGAGGGCGGTCACGAGGTCTGGTTCAGCTACACCGACAGCCTGACTCCTGGGGCGGTGTACAGGTACGACGCCCGGACCCGCGAGACCACGCTCTGGGCCGCGCCGCCGGGCATGGTCGACGGACCGCGCGCGGAAACGCGACAGCTCGTCTACCGGTCCGGCGACGGCACCCCGGTCCGGATGCTCGTGCTCGCACGGCCGGGTGCGAGTGGGCCGCGGCCGACTGTCCTGTACGGCTATGGCGGATTCGGGCAGCCGTTGACGCCGTCCTACTCCGCCTTCAGCCTCGCCTGGGTCGAGTCCGGCGGCGTGTTCGTCACCGCCCAGCTGCGCGGCGGTGGTGAGGAAGGCGATGAGTGGCACCGTGCGGGCAGCGGGCAGTCCAAGCAGAACGTGTTCGACGACTTCGTCGCCGCGGCCGAGACGCTGATCGCGGACGGATGGACGACGCCCGGGCAGCTGGGCATCTGTGGTGAGTCGAACGGCGGACTGCTGGTCGGCGCGGCGCTGACCCAACGGCCGGAGCTGTTCGCCGCGGCCGTCTGCTCGGCGCCCGTGCTGGACATGTTGCGGTACCAGTACAGCGGACTCGGCGCGGCGTGGATCCCTGAGTACGGGTCAGCCACTGATCCCGGCGACTTCGAGCACCTGCTGGCCTACTCGCCGTACCATCATGTTGCTGATGGCAAGGAGTATCCGGCGGTCCTGTTCACGGTCTTCGGCGGTGACACCCGCGTCGACCCGCTGCACGCACGCAAGATGTGCGCTGCCTTGCAGCACGCGTCAGCCGGCTCGCGGCCGATCCTGGTCCGCCTCGATCAGGACAGCGGGCATGGCGCGTCGGCGGTCAGCCGGGGCGTTGCCCTCGCCGCGGACATGCTCGCTTTCCTGGGCGCTCACACCGGGCTGACGCGATGAGCGCGCACAGCACCGCCGGCTTCACTTTCGGCGCCGTGGTACGGCGCGGCCGTGGCTGGTTGCCGCTCATCGCGCTGTCCGCTCTGCTCGGTAGCGCGGTCACGCTCGCGCTGCCGGCGGTCCTCGGCCGTGCCGTCGATGCCATTGCCTCAGGCACCGATGTGAACCGCTGGCTGACGCTGGCCTGCGTACTCGTCGGCCTGGCCGTCGCCGGCGCGCTGGCGGACGCCTTCGCCGGTACGGCGTGTGTCGCGGGGACGACCGCTTGGCTACGGCATCGTCTCGTCCGGAGCGTCCTCGCAGGCGGACCGGAAGGGACGCGGCGGTGGGACAGCGGCGACCTCGTCAGCCGGGTGTCCGGCAGCGCGAGTGATGCGGCCCAGGCCGGGCCGGCCACGGTCACAGCGGTGGCCGCCGCAGTGCCACCGGTCGGCAGCTTGGTCCTGCTCGCGCTCATCGACCCGTGGCTGGCGGTCGCGTTCTTCGGCGGCGTGCTGCTGGTGATCGTGGTGCTGTGGATCTTCGCCCGGCGTACCGCCGAGATCAGCGTCGCCTATCAGGAGACGCAAAGCCGTCTCGCCGCGCTGCTGACCGAAGCCATCGACGGAATCCGTACGATCGCCGCAGCGGGCACGGTCGACCAGGAGGAACGCCGCGTCCTCGAGCCACTGCCCGACCTGCACCGCCACGGCTTGCAGACGTGGCGCGTGCTGGCCCGTTCCGGCGCTCAAGCCGCTCTGGTCGGGCCGTTCATCCTGGTCGCTGTCCTGGCGATCGGTGGTCTCCAACTGGTTGCCGGCCGGATCACGGCGGGTGAATTGTTCGCCGCGGCACAGTACGCAGTGATAGGTGCTGGACTCGGCGGGCTGACCGGCATCATCGGGGAGCTCGCCCGGGCCCAGGCCGGCGTTCGCCGGAGTGCGGAGATCCTGTCCGTCGAACCGATCGAGTACGGAAGCCTGCGGCTGCCCCCCGGACCCGGCCGGCTCGTCTACGACGAGGTCAGCGTGACCGCCGACGGCTTCACACTCCTCGACCGGGTCGACCTCGATCTGCCGGGCGGAGCCGCGATCGCGGTGGTCGGACCGAACGGCGCCGGCAAGTCGGTGCTGGCCGCACTCGCCGCGCGGCTGCGTGACCCCGATGCCGGGTTCGTGCGGCTCGACGGCGTACCGCTGCGAGCCTTGCGACGATCGGTCCTGCGGCGCGCTGTCGGCTGTGCGTTCGAGCGCCCCGTCCTGATCGGCCGTTCGGTCGAGGAGGCGATCTCGTCCGGTCAGATCACTCCGGTCCGGACGCTCGCCGCCGCACGCGCGACGCAGGCGCACCACTACGCCAGCCGTCTCCCCGACGGCTATCACACTCCGTTGCCTGAGGCACCGATGTCCGGCGGGGAGGCGCAGCGTCTCGGCCTGGCGCGGGCATGGCACGCTGAGCGCCTGCTGGTACTCGACGACGCCACGTCCAGCCTCGACACGGCGACCGAGATGCTGATCAGCCGGACCCTCACCGGCGACAGCCTGCACCGGACCCGGTTGATCGTCACACACCGCGTCGCCACCGCGGCCAGGGCCGACCTGGTCGTGTGGCTGGACCACGGCCGGGTCCGGGCGGTCGGTCCGCACTCCCGGCTGTGGCAGGACGCGTCCTACCGGGAGATCTTCGGATGAGACGCGAACTGGCGTTCGGGGCGGCTGCGCTGAGGCGGCGGCCGACGTTGCTGCTCGCCGCGTGGTCCGTTCCGGAGATCCTGCCGACGGCTGCGTACGGAATCGCCGTCGCCCACGCGACGGACGCCTTCCTCGGCGGACGATCCGGAGCGGGACTCTGCTGGCTGGCCGGACTCGTCGCGGCCGCCGGGCTGGGTGCCGTCGGCGCCCGCCAGGTGTACCGGCGACTCGGTGAGCTGGTCGAGCCCTTCCGCGACGAACTGGTCCGCCTGGTCGTGGGCGGCGCACTCCGGCGCGGCGTCGCCGGGCAGCGTACCGATGGGGCACTGTCCCGGATGAACCGTCAGGTCGAGATCGTCCGTGACACGTACGCCGGTCTGATCCTGGTGACGCGCACGTTCGCGGTCACCGTGGTCGGGGTGGTGACAGGCCTGCTGTCGCTCGCCCCGATCATCGCGCTGCTCGTGGTCCCGCCCTTCCTGCTCGGGTTCGCCGCGTCGCTCGCGATCCTCGGGACGGCCGCGCAGCGGGTCGCGGCGTCCTTGTCGGCCGACGAGCACCTGACGACGGCCGCGGGTACGGCGTTCGCCGGGGTGCGCGACATCACCTCGGCCGGCGCCGAGGACTTCGCCGCGGACCTGGTCGGCGAACCGATCGATGCCCATGCGGCCGCCGAGAGAGCACTGGCCAAGGTCGCCGCTCTGCGCACGCTCTGCTTCGCCATCGGCGGCTGGCTGCCGCTGCTGGTTCTGCTGGCGACCGGGCCCTGGCTGATCGGCCGCGGTATCAGCACGGGAACCCTGCTCGGTGGGCTCACCTATGTGCTGCTCGGCCTGCAGCCGGCCTTGAACACCGTCATGGCCGCCCTGGGTGACAGTGGACTGCGCTTCGTCGTCACGCTCGGACGGATTCTCGACAGCGGGCCTCCGGCCCGGCGGCAGCTGCCCGCAGTCGTACCGCGCGGTCACCAGGTCCGGCTGCACAAGGTGTCCTTCACGTACGGCGCTCACGCGGAGCCGGTGTTGCGCGCCCTGGATCTCGTGGTGCCGGACGGTGACCACCTGGCGGTCGTCGGCCCGAGTGGAATCGGGAAGTCGACTCTGGCCGGCCTCGTCTGCGGACTCCTGCCTCCGACCGAAGGAAGGGTGCTGGTCGGCAGGGTCGCACCTGGGGAACTCTCCGCCGAACTGCTGGCACGGACCCGCGTTCTGATCCCACAGGAGGCCTACGTCTTCTCCGGCACGGTGGCAGACAACCTCACGTACCTGGCGCCGCACGCCACCGCACAGCAGCTCGAGCAGGCGATCGAGGCGGTCGGCGCCGCGGCGCTGGTCGCGCGGCTGGGCGGCACCCGCGCGATGCTTCGCCCGGCCCAGCTCTCGGCCGGTGAGCGTCAACTGGTCGCCCTCGCCCGGGCCTATCTGTCCCCGGCACCGCTGGCCGTCCTCGACGAAGCGACCTGTCACCTTGATCCGGAGGCAGAGCGAAGGGCCGAGGAAGCCTTCGCCGCCCGCCCTGGTTCCTTGATCGTGGTCGCCCACCGGATCAGCTCCGCCCTGCGCGCACACCGGATCCTCGTCCTCGACGGCAAGGAGGCGTCTTTGGGGCGGCACACCACTCTGGTGCGCACCTCGGAGCTCTACCGCGACCTCCTCGGCCACTGGCAGCCGCCGCACGACCGGGAGGATCAGATCCAGCCCGCTTCCTGAGCCTTCAGGACCGCCTCGATCCGGCTGCGCGCGCCGACCTTGGCCAGGATGTGCGACAGGTAGTTGCGGACCGTGCCCGAGCTCAGGTTGAGTCGGTGCGCGATCTCCTGGCCGGTGGCACCGGTCGACACCAGCCGCAGCACCTCCTGCTCGCGCCCGGTGAGTGGATTGGGCTCTGCGCGCAACGCGGCAAGCGCCACGACAGGATCGATCACCGGCTCGCCCTTGGCCACACTTCGTACCGCCTCGACCAGTTCGGCCGTCGAGGCGTCCGTCGCGATGAACCCGATCCTCGGCGCCAGCCGCGCGAACTCCAGGCAGGTCCGGCTGACCGCGTCGCGGTCGATCAGGATCAGCAGGCCCGTACCTGGCCGCGGCTCGCAGAGCCCGGCGCTGACCAACTCGTCCGCCAGCGACGCGTCGAGGACCACCACGTCCGGCTTCGTCCGTGCCACAGCGGCCACGACGCCCTGCGCCGACTCGACCTCGGCCGGCACCTCCAGATTTTCTTCCTGTGACATCACGGTCGCCAACGCCCCGCGCAGCAGCGCGCCGTGATGCCCGAGAACGACTCGGATCATGCCCCCAGCCCCCCATGGCTCGGACACCCAATTTGGAGACCGGCTGGTCACGAAAAGTGCCGGTCACGCCCCGATCGGTGACGCCAGTGTGAGGCGATCGGGTCGCAATGTCACGACTTCGAACGGTTGATCTCTCGCCGCCCGGTTCGCGCAATCGCTTGCCCCAGGTCGCAGCTGCGCCGTCCCGGCACCTCCCACCACGTAGGCTGGGTCTGTGGCCGAGCAGAAGACTCCCGACCGCACTGATCACAACATCACGCTGGACGCTGACGACGACCGGTGGGAGTGGCGGCGGCGCATCCGGGCGAACCCGACGAAGCATCTCGTCTACCGGATCGGCGTGGGCGTGGTCGGCGGGTTGCTGCTCATCGCCGCGCCGCTGACCGGATGGTTGCCGGGACCGGGCGGGATCCCCTTGTTCATCGCGGGTCTCGCCGTACTCGCGAGCGAGTTCGAGTGGGCCCAGCGGGTGCTTTACAAGGTCAAGGACTGGGTCAAGGCGCTCACCGCCTGGACCGGTAAGCAGCCGGCCTGGCTGAAGATGCTCGGCACCATCGCGCTGTTCATCTGCGTACTGATCGCGATCTGGCTCTACCTGGCGGTCCTGGGCGTGCCTGGCTGGTTCCCGGACCCCTGGGAGAGGTTCCTGGCGAGGCTGCCGCTGCTGCCCTGATCGAGCACCGGGTACGCCGGCAGATCGATCAGGTTGCTGATCTTCTGAGCCATCTTGAGCATCTGGTTCATGAAGAACTTCGTGTTCAGAATCCTGTTTCGCGCAGTGATCCCGAGCTGCGTCGCCGGGGCAAGGAACTGACCGGTCCGGCTGCCGTCCTGCGTGGTCTGCACCGCCTTCCGCAGCCGCGCTTCGTACCGCGAGAACGCCGCTCGGTAGTCGCCGCGAGACTCTGCCAGCTCCCCCGCCAGCACGTACGCGCCGATCACCGCCGTACTTGTGCCCAGCGCACCGAACGTCGCGCCGTACCCAGCGTCGCCGAGCAGCACCACCCGGCCGGTCGACCAGCTGTCCACGTGCACCCGGCTGATCGAGTCGAAGTACAGCTCCGTTGCCGCGGGCAACGCGTCGAGCATCCACGGTACGTGCCAGCCGACGTCCTCGAAGTGCTCGCGGACGATGGCCTTCTGCTCGTCCAGGTTGCGCCGGTGGTAGCTGAGCTGCGGTGACTTGAAGACGAACAGCGTCTGCACCAGCGCCGGGTCACGCCGGTCCGCACCGACGCTCGCCAGCTTCCCGGGCACGTTGTACTGCAGTGCGTCGCCGCTGATCCCCATCGTGTTCGGCGCCTCCCACCCGGCAACGTAGTAACCGAGATGCCGCTCGGTCACCTGCTCCGGCGCGAACGCGAGCCGCCGTACGACCGAGTGCATGCCGTCCGCCCCCACGACCACGTCGTACGTCTCCTCCAATCCACTCTCGAACCGCACATCGACCCCGCCCGAATGCTCGCGCAGGCTCGCGATCGAGTCACCGAACCGGTACGACGCCTGTCCGCGGCTGTGCTCGTAGAACACCCGGGACAGGTCGGCCCGCAGTACTTCGAGCTCGCCGCCGGCGAACTCCTCCGGCATCCGCATCAACTGCCGGCCGTCCTCGTCGACGAACCGCATCGCGGTGCCGCCGGTCTGCAGCGCCCGCAGATCTGGCAGCACGCCCATCTTGTCCAGGACGACCTTGTTCACCTCACCGCGGAAGTCCACGGCGTACCCACCCTGCCGCAACGCCGGCGCGACCTCGACCACGGTCACCTCGTGACCGGACCGGCCCAGCCAGAGCGCCACCGACGGGCCCGCGACGCTCGCACCCGACACCAGAACCTTCATCTGTCTGCCTCCATCATCGTTAACTGTGTCCGTCGGACACAGTAAAGTGTATGGTAGACACAGTTCAAGCGCTTTGGGAAGGAAGGCGATGACGGAACTCCTCTGGGGGCGGCAGCAGCCGCCGAGCCGCGGGCCGAAACCGGCGATGACGCTGACCGGTATCGCGGAGGCGGCGATCCGGATCGCGGATGCCGAGGGCCTCGACGCGGTCTCCATGCAGCGCGTGGCCGACGACCTGCCGGTCACCAAAATGGCGCTCTATCGCTACGTGCCCGGCAAGACCGAGCTGGTCGCGGTGATGAGCGACCTGGCCATGGGCGAACCACCCGAGCATCCCGGGCTGTCCTGGCGCGAGGCGTTGCACGCGTGGTCGATGGACCTGTTCGACGGCTTCAACCGCCATCCGTGGCTACTGCTGTCCACCGTCGGACGCCGCCCCGTCGGGCCGAACGAGGCCGCCTGGCTCGATCGGGGCGTGCAGGCCCTGACCGACTCCGGCCTGAACGGCACTGAGCAACTCGACTCGATCCTGGTCCTGTCCGGCCACATCCGCACCATCGCTCTGCAGACCGCCACCATGCCCGGCGGCCGGCAAGGTCTCACCGAGGAGTCCTTCACCGCTGCCTTCGCCGGGATCCTCGCCGCCGAGGCGGACCGGTTCCCGAGCCTCGTCGCCGCACTGCACACCCCGAGCGGTCAGGAGAACCAGGGACTCGAGTTCGGTCTCGCCCGCATCCTCGACGGCCTCGACCTCCTGATCAGCGCAAGGAATGCGTGAGCCTCGGCTGATTGAAACGTTGCCGATACGTGCTTGCGCTGAGGCCGTAGTGGGACTTGAACCGCCGGGCGAAGTAATTCTGATCCGGCCACCCGACCGCCTCACCGATCCGGGCGATCGGCAGGTCCGTGTGCAGCAGTTGAACGGCCGCGAGCTCGACCCGATGCCGGGACAGGTACGCCATCGGCGGCATCCCGGTCGCGGACTTGAACAACCGGACCAGATACCCCGGCGCCAGGTGCAACTCCTGCGCCAGATCGGTCAGCGTCCACGGCCGCGCCGGCTCCGCCTCCATCATCCGCATCGCAGCCAGTACGGCGGGATGCGTCTGCCGGCCGAGCTCGTCGCGTTCGCCGACGGTCCGCGCGACACAACTCAGGTACAGCGACAGCCACCCGATCAGATCACCGCGATGCCGGCGCATCGACTGGTTGCGTAGCTGCCGCAGGCCGTCCAGATGACCGAGCGCCTCGGCGAGTGTCTCGTCGTCGAGGTGCGTGCTCAGCACTCCACGTCGCTGCGCGGAGAAAGGTCCAGTCCACAACAGATAACCCAGCAAGGGATCCTCGCGCGTCCAGGCCAGTTCGCGCTGAACCAGGTCGGCCGAGAAGCAGCAGTTGTAGACCTCGAGCGAACGGCATCGCTCGTACTCGTGCCACACGCCCGGTCGCAGCACCACCACGTCGCCGACGCGCAGGTCCTGACGCCCGGCCTGGCTGTGGTGAACCCCTTCACCGCCTGTCACCAACGCCAGCTCGAAGAAGCTGTGCGTGTGCAGTGGATGGCAGTCCTCGTGCACATGCGGACCTGCGTGCACGATCGTCCCTTCGACGAAGTGCAGCAGTGTCCCTTTGGTCCTCACTGGCTCGTCGGCCATGCCTCACGATACGGGCCAAGGTGCATTTTGTGCTAGCGCGAGTGCACTCCGGGCTAGCCCCCGGCGGCGATCGGTCGCAGGATCGGGGGACAGGCGAAACCTCTCCGCCATCAATCCGTAACGCAGCGAGCCGCTTCGCCACAGCACCCAATGAATCGTTTCACTCGCCGGTTGGAGTCTTATGTCGAACCTCGCCGCACCCACCTTCCTCCGTTTCGAGCACCGCACCGACGCCGGCTCCGTGCTGGGCATCGGTACGGCGACCCCACGGCTGTCGTGGCAGATCCCGACCGCGGACGCCGCGTACGCGCAGACGGCGTACGAGGTCGAGATCACCACCGGCTCGGCGCAGGTGTACACGGTCCAGTCCCCCGACCAGGTGCTGGTCCCGTGGCCCGGTGACCCGCTCGCGGCGCGGCAGTCGGCGCAGGTCCGGGTGCGAGTGCGTGGGAACGACGAGTGGAGCGACTGGAGCGAGGCCGCGACGGTCGAGGCCGGTTTGCTCACGTCGGCCGACTGGAGCGCGCGCTTCGTCAGCCCGCGAGGCAACAGCTACGGCTCCCCCGCTCCCCTGCTGAGCGGCGTCGCCGAGCTGCCCGACGGCATCGTCAAGGCCCGCCTCTACGCCACCGCGCAGGGCATCTACCTGCCGGAGCTCAATGGCGAACGTGTCGGCGACGAGGAGCTGGCCCCGGGCTGGACGGCGTACCAGCAGCGGCTCCGCTATCAGACCTACGACGTGACCAGCCTGGTGCGGTCCGGCGAGAACCGCCTCGAGTTCCTGGTCGGAAACGGCTGGTACCGCGGCCGGCTCGGTTTCCACGGCCAGAACTCCCTGTACGGCGACCGTCTCGCCGTACTCGCCCAGCTCGAGGTCACGACCGAGGACGGGCAGGTTCACACGTTCGGCAGCGACGACACCTGGACCGCCCGCGAAAGCGCCGTCGTCGCCGACGATCTGTACGACGGCCAGCGCACGGACCTCCGTCGGACGCCCGGCGACGCCAGCGCAGTCGACGTACTCGACGCCGACCTCAACCTCCTGGTCGCACCCGACGGCCCGCCGGTCCGCATCACCGAGATCGTGCCCGCGGTCGAGATCACGAGCTCGCCGACGGGCAAGACGCTGGTCGACTTCGGCCAGAACGTCGTCGGCCGGATCCGCCTCAAGGTCCGCGGCGGCACGGCCGGTGACGAGATCGTCCTGCGGCACGCCGAGGTCCTCGAGAACGGCGAGCTCGGCGTACGCCCACTGCGGACCGCGAAGGCCACCGACTCGTACGTCCTGGCCGGGCCGGACGCAGTCACGCTCGACTCGCCGCTCACCTTCCACGGCTTCCGGTACGCCGAGGTCACCGGCGTCAGTGAACTCCGGCTCGACGACCTCGAGGCTGTCGTCGTGGGCTCGGACCTGCGCCGCACCGGCTGGTTCGACTCGTCGCACAAGCTGCTCAACCGCTTCCACGAGAACGTCGTCTGGGGCATGCGCGGCAACTTCGTCGACGTACCGACCGACTGCCCGCAGCGCGACGAGCGGCTCGGCTGGACCGGTGACATCCAGGTCTTCTCCCCCACCGCGAGTTTCCTGTTCGACACCGCCGGCTTCCTCACCAACTGGCTGGCCGACCTGGCCGCCGAGCAGCAGAAGGACGGCTCGGTGCCGTTCGTGATCCCGGACGTGCTCAAGCACAACGGCCCGGCCACGGCCGCATGGGGTGACGCGGCAACGATCGTGCCGTGGGTGATCTACGAGCGCACCGGCGACGCGGGTCTGCTGGCCCGCCAGTTGCCGAGCATGCGTGCCTGGGTCGACAAAATGGCGAACCTGGCCGGCAGTGACCTGCTCTGGTCCGGCGGCTTCCAGTTCGGCGACTGGCTCGACCCGACCGCGCCGCCGGACAACCCGTTCCGGGCGAAGGCCGACCCCGACGTCATCGCCACCGCACACCTGGCCCGCTCGGCCGAGGTCGTTGCCAAGGCCGCGGAGGTTGTCGGTGACTCGGACCTGGCCGGCGAGTATGCCGACCTGGCCGCACGGGTCCGGCAGTCGTTCGCAGCGGAGTACGCCACCGAAGGCGGTCGCGTACTGAGCGACGCGGCAACGACGTACGCACTAGCCCTGCAGTGGGCTCTGCTGCCCACGGACGCACAGCGTCAACGTGCCGGCGAACGTCTCGCCGACCTCGTCCGTACGTCGGGCTTCCGGATCAGCACCGGATTCGTCGGTACGCCGCTGATGGCCGACGCACTGGCCGATTCCGGACATCCTGACCTCGCGTACCGCCTCCTGCTACAGACAGGCTGCCCCTCTTGGCTGTACGCAGTGACGATGGGAGCCACGACGGTCTGGGAACGCTGGGACAGCATGTTGCCCGACGGCAGCATCAACCCCGGCCAGATGACCTCGTTCAACCACTACGCCCTCGGTGCCGTCGCCGACTGGATGCACCGCCGGGTCGCGGGTCTTGCCCCGGGCGATCCGGGGTACCGGACGATCGTGGTACGCCCGCTGTTCTCCTCGCACCTCACGAGCGTCTCCGCCAAGCACCTCACCCCGTACGGCGAGGCCGCGGTCTCGTGGACGCGAGCCGACGGCCGGATCACGCTGACAGTCACCGTCCCGGTCGGCGCCCGCGCACAGGTCGCCGTACCCGGTGCGGACGAGCAGGTCGAGGTCGGCCACGGGACCCACGAGTGGACCGGCGACGACACGTACGCCGCAATGCCGGCACTGCCCGCGGATGCGAGCATCCGGCAACTGATGGACCACGAGCCGAGCTGGGACGAGATCTCCGCGGCGGCCCGGGAGAACGAGGTCGTCACCGACGACGCCGAACTGGCCGGCCGGCTGGAGCGGTACCTCGACCAGCCCGCGACCCAACTGGTCGAAGCCATTAGCCCGCGCGGCTTCTCCCCCCGCGCCGAAGCACTTCAGGCCCGGCTCGAAACCCTTCTCGACAACAACTGACCAACCACCTGGACGACTCCGCCCCGCTGCAGATGCCCTGATGAAACATCCCTTGGAGGTCATGATGACGTTCCGCCCAGGCACGAGAGGACTGGCCGTCGTCGCGGCCTGCTCGCTCGCACTGACCGCGTGCAGCGCGGGCAGTCTCGGTTCCAGTGACGATGCGGGGGCCACCTCGGTCGAGATCACCTACCTGATCGGCAATCAGGACCAGGATCTCAAGGACGCCACGCAGCTCACCAAGGACTTCACGGCCAAGAACCCTGGTATCACCGTCAACCTGGAGACCAGGCCGGCCGGTAGCGAGGGCGACAACATCGTCAAGACCCGGCTGTCCACCGGCGACATGACCGATGTCTTCGCCTACAACACCGGGTCGCTGTTCCAGGCGATCGCGCCGGAGAAGAACCTCGTCCCGATCAGCGACCAGTCCTACATCGGCGACCTGGACGAGAACTTCACCAAGACGGTGACGTCGGGCGACAAGGTCTACGGCGTGCCGTCCGGCGGGTTCATGGGCGGAGCCGTCCTGTACAACATCCCGATCTATACCAAGCTCGGGCTGCAGGTGCCGAAGACCTGGGCGGAGTTCATGGCGAACAACGCCAAGATCAAGGCCGCCGGGGGCGGGGTCGCGCCGGTGATCCAGACGTACGGCGAGACCTGGACGTCGCAGCTGTTCGTCCTCGGCGACTTCCACAACGTGGCCGCCGTCGAGCCGGACTTCGCCGACAAGTACACGAAGAACCAGGCGAAGTACGCGACCTCGCCGGCCGCGCTGAAGGGATTCGAGCACACCGAGCAGGTCCACGACCTCGGCTACGAGAACAAGGACTTCGCCTCGGCGAAGCTGCCGGACGGCCTGAAGATGCTTGCCACCGGCAAGGGTGCGCACTACCCGATCCTGTCCGGGGTGGTCAACGACATGATCGCGACCAACCCGAACGCGGCCAAGGACGTCGGGCTGTTCGCGCTGCCTGGTGACGACGCGAGCAAGAACGGGCTGACCGTGTGGACGCCGGGTGGCATCTACATCCCGACCACTACGACCGGTGACAAGCTCGAGGCGGCGAAGAAGTTCCTCGCCTTCGTGGCCAGCCCCGACGGCTGCAAGTCCCTGGCCAGCGCGGGTGTGCCGACCGGGCCGTACGCCATCAAGGGCTGCCAGCTGGGGTCCGACGTACCGCAGTCGATCAAGGACATGCAGCCGTACCTCGACAAGGACGGCGCTTCCAGCCTGGCGCTGGAGTTCGTGTCACCGGTGAAGGGCCCCTCGCTCGAGCAGATCACCGTCGAGGTCGGATCCGGCATCCGTAAGGCGAAGGACGGCGCGGCGCGGTACGACGAGGATGTGAAGAAGCAGGCGCAGCAACTCGGACTGGCAGGTTGGTGAGGTCCGTGGCCATCACCTCCTCGACCCGGCCTCGGGCCGGAACCAAGGCAGCCCCGGCCGCACCCGCGGCCGGGGGGAAGGCCTACACGCCGTACAAGTTCTGGTTCTACCTACCGACCGCGGTGCTCTACAGCATCTTGTTCCTCGTCCCGACGTTCGCGTCCTTCTACTACAGCCTGACCCGGTGGAGCCTGTTCGAGTCGAAGTTCATCGGGTTCGAGAACTTCGTCACGTTCTTCCAGGAGCCCGCTCTGGTCAAGGGCTTCACCAACACGCTGATCTACGGCGCGGTGACGTCCGGGGCGAAGGTCGTCCTCGGTCTGCTGCTCGCCGTCCTGCTGACGTCCAGGATCGTCGGCCGCGGGTATCTGCGCTCGGTCGTGTTCTTCCCGGTGCTGGTCAGCACGATCGGCGTCGGCCTGATGTTCCAGGTGATGATGAATCCCGAGCGCGGCATCATCAACGGCGCGCTCGGGGTGATCGGCATCCAGGGACCCGGCTGGCTGACCGACCCGAAGTGGGCCCTGCTGTCGATCGCCGCCGTGGACGTCTGGAAGGGCGTCGGACTGGCGACGCTGATCTACATCGCCGGGATCGTGTCGATCCCGCGTGAGTACATGGAGGCCGCCCGGGTGGACGGCGCCGGGTCGTTCGAGACGTTCCGCCGGATCGTGCTGCCGCTGTGCAAGCCGGCCACCGTCACCGTCATCATCTTGTCGCTGATCGGCGGCCTGCGGTCGTTCGAGCTGATCTGGGCGATGACACGCGGCGGCCCCGGGTTCACCTCGGACGTGATCTCGTCGGTGATCTACAAGCAGTACCAGGCGGGGTTCTACGGTCTGTCCACGGCCGGGAACGTGATCCTGTTCCTGCTCGTTACCGCGATCATCCTGCCGCTGAACCTGTTCCTGAACCGGAAGGAGGTGGACATGTGAGTACCGCCGAACTCGTCAACCACCGGCCCGGCCGGAGCTACCTGCTCAGCGCGGTCGCGATCGTGTCCTCGATCGTGGTGTTCATCATCCCGTTCGCATTCATGGTGCTGACCGCGGTGAAGGACCGGCAGCAGGCCGCCGACCTCAGCTTCGCCTGGCCACACCAGTTCCGGTTCGCGCAGAACTTCGTCGAGGTGGTCAAGGCCCGCGACTACATGCTGGTGATCGCCTACATCAACAGCACGATCCTGACCGTGACCAGTGTGGCCGGCATGGTGGTGCTGGCGGCGATGGCCGGCTTCGTGCTGCAACGCCGCAAGAGCCGGTGGAACCCGTTCATCAACTTCCTGGTGCTGTCCGGCCTGATCATCCCGCCGGCCGTCGTACCGACGATCTGGGTGCTGCAGAAGCTCGGACTGTTCCGGACCATGCCGGGGCTGATCCTGATCGAGATCGCGTTCGGGTTGTCGTTCTGCATCCTGCTGTTCCGGGCCTTCGTCGCGACCATTCCCCGTGAGCTCGACGAGGCCGCGATCATCGACGGCGCGGGACCGCTGCGGTTGTTCTTCGGGGTGATCTTCCCGCTGCTCAAGTCCGTCATCGTCACCGTCGTGGTGATCCAGTCGGTCAACGTGTTCAACGACTTCGTGAACCCGCTGTACTTCCTGCCCGGCGACAAGAACGCGACCGTGCAGCTGACCCTCTACAACTTCTCCAGCCAGTTCAGCACGCAGTACAACCTGCTGTTCATGGACATCCTGCTGATCACGATCCCGCCCCTGATCATGTTCCTCTTCTTCAACCGCCAAATAGTCGCCGGCATGACTTCAGGCGCCGTCAAGGGCTGATGTGGGCCGGCCCCGAACCATCGATCACCAGGTGGCGAAGGTGGTGGGAGCGGGGCCGGCCTCGATTCTCAGTAGGCGGTTCCACTTGGCGGTTCGCTCGGAGCGGGTGGTCGAGCCGACCTTGATCTGGCCGGTTCGCCAGCCGACGGCGAGATCGGCCAGCCAGTGGTCCTCGGTGTCGCCGGACCTGGCCGACAGCACGGTGGCGTAGCCGGAGTGCTGGGCGAGGCGGACGACGTCCAGGGCATCGCTGAGCGTTCCGACCTGGTTCGGCTTGACCAGTACGGCGTTGGCGATCTGCTCGTCGACGCCTCGCCTCAGCCGTGCGGTGTTCGTCACGAACAGGTCGTCACCCAGCAACTGGACACCGCCGAGCCTCTTACCGGCCTGACGCCAGCCGTCCCAGTCGTCCTCCCCCAGCACATCCTCGAGCGAGACGATCGGAAAGTCCGCCACCCACCCGGCGAGCGCCGAGACCAGCTCATCTGCGGTCAGCCGACGCCCCTCCGTACGCAGCTCATAGCCGCCGTCTTCAGCGAACGTGCTGGCGGCGACGTCGATAGCGATCGCGGCCTCGTCACCGCTTCGCAGGCCGGAGCGGTCAATGCCCTCGGCAACCAGCTCTAACGCATCCCGGTTGCCACCAAGGCGCAGACCAAGACCGCCCTCGTCCGCGACCAGATGTGCGGGCAGTCCGCGCGCCTCCGCGGCCTCGACCGTGCCGCGACGCACCCGCCAAGCCCACTCGATGGCTTCGCGGAACGACTCGGCACCGACCGGTACGACGAGCACGTCCTGGATATCGAGCGCACCATCAGCATGTGCACCGCCGGACAGGATGTTGACCATCGGCATAGGCAACAGCGGTACGTCGTCCCCTTCGGCGACCGCGGCGTGCAGCGGCTGCCGGATCGAACTCGCATACGCGATCGCCGCCGACAACGACACACCCAGCACCGCATTGGCCCCGAGACGGCTGAGGTCGGTCGTGCCGTCGGCCTCCCGCAGCGCCGCGTCGACCCGGCGCTGATCGCCGGCGTCAATGCCCGTGACTGCCGCAGCGAGTGGACCGGTCACATTCGTGACCGCACTGGCCACACCCTTGCCGCCGTACCGCGTCCCGCCGTCGCGCAACTCGACCGCCTCGTGCGCGCCGGTCGACGCCCCGCTCGGCACGGTCGCACTGCCACTCGCACCGTCGGAGAGCACGACCTCACAACCAACGGTCGGATTGCCCCTCGAGTCGAACGCCTCCCAGGCATACACGCCCGCGATCCGCCGGTCAGCCATCGACACCGTCCCACAGCTCAACAATGCTCGGCCGTCGGGTCAGCGCATCAACCGCGAGGTCACGAACCCGGTCGCGTTCCGATGGAGTCAGGTACGCCGCCGGCGACTTGCCGTCCACCCGCGCGAGCAGCAGGCACGCCGTCTGAGCAGCGAGGTAGTCATCGGGTCGGCGCAACACAGGATCGACCAACGCGCCGTACTCCTCCAGGAAGCCGATCGCCAGGGATCTGTAAGCAGCTCGATCGGCCGGGCGATGGACCGCCTTCAGAAGGAGATGGGCCTGCAGGAACGCGAGATCGAACACCGGGTCGCCGTAGTGTGCGACCTCCCAGTCGAGCACACAGACCTTGTTGCCGGCAGCAAGCACGTTCTTCGGCGAGAAGTCACCGTGGACCAGGCACAACCGCTCGGTCAACAGGCTGTCGGCGAGTTCGTCGATCCGCGCCGCGAGGGTCGGGTGCCGCCGGGCGACAACCCGGTGGAACGGATCGATCCGCAGCTCGACGAAGCCGGCGGTGCCGAACTCGTCGCACAACTGCGGCTGACCCGCGGTCGCAGTGTGCCACGCCGCCAACGCGGCCGCCAACCGTTCGCCCGTACGCCGGTCGATCGTCCCCGCCAGCAGGTCGTCCTTCCAGTTCCGCAACGACCGATCCGCCCGTCCGAGCGTCAGAGTCATCGCTGACCTGTCCACATCGAGGACTGTCGGTACGTCGTCCGGCCGGATCTTCGCGGCGATCAGCAGCGCAGCCGCCTCGGTGAGGATGCGGCGCGGGTCCGCATTCCACTCCTGCTCGACCCGCAGCCTGGACAACGCCTGCTTGACGACCAGGTCGACCCCGTCGCCGGTGACGGCCAGCACCTCGTTCGACACCCCTCCCAGGAGCGGCTCGGCAACGACCGGCGCGGAACCGATGACGCGACGATCACGCAGATAGCCGGCCACCGTGTCGACGGACAGCCCGTCCGTCAGTGTCATGCCGCGACAATGCCGCCGTCGATGACCAGCGCCGTACCGGTCACGAACGCCGCGTCGTCACTGGCCAGATACAACGCAGCCGCCGCGACCTCGTCGGTCCGGCCCAGCCGGCCGAGCGGCTGCCGCGCAATCAGCTCCTCCCGGCGGGCCGCCGGATCGGGCGCGCTCGCGGTCAGTCGCGCGACCCATGGCGAGTCGACGGTCCCGGGGCAGACGCAGTTGCACCGGATCCCGTCACCAGCCCACTGCACGGCGATCTGCTTGGTCAGCGCGATCACCGCACCTTTACTGGCGCAGTACGACGCACGATCGCGCAGGCCGATCATTCCGGCGACCGATGCGGTGTTGACGATGACGCCGCCACCGCGCGAGAGCATCTGCGGCAGAACCTCCTTGGTGCAGAGGAAGACCCCACGCACGTTGACCGCGAAGACGCGGTCCCACTCGTCGACCGTCGACTCCAGCACGTTCGTCGTCGAGCCGATGCCGGCATTGTTGAACAGGGCATCGATCCGGCCCAGCTCCGCACCCGCGGCCCGG
Organism: Kribbella pittospori; assembly: GCF_004331465.1. Lineage (GTDB taxonomy): Bacteria > Actinomycetota > Actinomycetes > Propionibacteriales > Kribbellaceae > Kribbella > Kribbella pittospori. Next base: position 242,599 of record NZ_SJKB01000005.1, on the reverse strand, counting down.
ACCAGCTCACGCACCTCGGCCTCGTCACTCACGTCGGCTCGTAGCGCGATCGCACCCTCCGGCACACCGGCCGGATCGAGGTCGGCACCCACGACCCGGGCGCCTTCGTCGAGCAGTTGCTGGGTGATCTGCTGGCCGATGCCGGAGCCGGCACCGGTGACGAGGGCGCAGCGGTCGGCGAAGCGATCCATGCATGCCACCTAGGGTCGACGGGTCGGGGAAACACTCTAGGCACTGAGATACTTGTATGCAAGCATTCTAGTTGTGCGACAACCTGCGGAACTGGGCGGCGCGACCATGCGGGTCGCAGTTCGAGCAAACGCCCGCGTCGGTGAAGGCCCCGTGTGGGACGCGACTGCGAATCGACTGCACTGGGTCGACATCCTCGCCGGGCAGATCCACACCAGCGATCTGGACTCCGGCGCGACGACCACCGTCACCGTGCCGACGCTCGTCGGCGCTGCGGCTCCCCGCACTACGGGTGGTTTCGTCGCCGCCGTCACCGAGGGTTTCGCCGAGGTCGACGACAGCTTGGTGGTACGGCGGCACATCCTCGGCGAGGGCATCCGGATGAACGATGCCAAGTGCGATCGCCGCGGCCGGTTCTGGGCGGGGAGTACTGCGATGGACTTCGCCCCCGGCAAGGGCGCACTACATCTACTCGACGCCGGCTGGTCCACGCACGTCGTACTCGACGGGCTGACTCAGCCGAACGGCCTCGACTGGAGTCTGGACGGCAGAACGTTCTATCTCGTCGACTCCGCCGAGCAGGAGATCAGCGCCTTCGACGTGGTCGACGACGGACTCACCCGCCGGCGCCTGGTGCACCAATTCAGCCACGATGACGTTCCCGACGGCTTGTGTGTCGATGCCGCCGGCTGCCTGTGGATCGCGTTGTGGGGTGGAGGGAGACTGATCCGGATGACTGCGGACGGCGAGGTGCTCAGCACATTGCCGGTGCCAGTAGTTCAGCCGAGCTCGTGCGCCTTCGCCGGTCCGGACCTGGACCTGCTGTGTGTGACATCGGCCCGCGCAGGGCTTGCCGACCCCACTCTCGACGGCTCGGTACTGATCGTCAGCAACCTCGGCACGACCGGCCTGCCGACCGTGCCGTTCAAGGGATAGCCGATGACTGAACCACCACCCGACGCCACCCTGGTCCTGCGCAACGAGCACCTCGAGGTGGTCGTGCTGCCCGGCAAGGGCGCGGACATCTACTCGGTGATCGACCGCCGGACAGGCGTCGACGTACTGTTTCGCACACCGTGGGGTTGGCGCGACCCGGCGACCATCACGGCGACGGGAGACAGCCAGGTCGACTGGCTGGCTCGGTATCCCGGCGGCTGGCAGTTGCTGGTGCCCAACGCCGGACCGGAGCGCGAGCACGGCGGCGTACGACGCGGATTCCACGGCGAGGCCGCACTGGTCGGCTGGGCCGTCGAGGAGAGTACGCCGGACAGCGCCCGGCTGACCGTCGACCTGGTCACGGCGCCGCTGCGCCTCGTTCGGGAGATCGTTCTGGACGGCATGACGCTCGTGGTCACCGACCACATCCGGAACACCTCGCCCGTGACGGTGCCCGTCATGTGCGTCCAGCACGCAGGCTTCGGCGCTCCGTTCCTCGACGGCCACTGCCGGCTCGAAACCAGCGCCCGGCACCTGGTCGTGGCCGACGGGTACGACGAGATCGCAGACCTCCAGGTGATCCCAGGCCCCGACGACCAGCGCTCGTTCTTCGCCGGACTGACCGGCTTCGACGACGCCTGGGTTTCGATCAGCAGCCCGACGGTCGGGTTCGGCGTACGGCTGAGCTGGGACTCGGCGGTGCTGCCGCACGCCTGGCTGTGGCAGGAGGTTCACCGCATCCGCGAGTTCCCCTGGTTCGGGCGCGCGTACGTCGTGGGAGTCGAGCCGTCCAACGTGCTGCCCGACGACGATCTGGCCGCGACACCGCTGCTCCCCGCTGGCGAGGAATGGCACACGCGAGTGACCTTGACCCGCTTCGATCTGTAGGCCGTCGCCGGCCGGAAGCTTCCCTGGACCGTCACATGTATGGTAGTACGTTACCATGGTGGCGCAGCCCGATGATTCCGTCCGCGCGACAGCCGCCCGTCATCCGCACTCAGCACGGAGGCATCTGATGCGCGTCAACACAACATTCGGCCGGCTGGCCGCCGGCACCCTGGTCGTTGCCCTCGGCACCGGCCTGGCCGGTTGCGGCAAGTCCGGCGATTCCGGCTCGGGAGGCTCGGGCGACGGCAAGGTGACGATCTCCGTCATGGGCCTGCCACCGGCGACCAAGGCCGCCACCCGGCAGGCGTTCCTGGACCGGGTCGCCGAGTTCGAGAAGGCCAATCCGACCATCCACATCGAGCCGTCCGACGCGCCCTGGGACGTCCAGACCTTCGCCGCCAAGATGGCCGGCGGCCGCGCCGAGACGGTGCTCGAGATCCCACTCACCGAGCCGCCCGGCCTGATCGACCGCAAGCAGGTCGCCGACATCAGCGCCGAGGCCAAGGCACTGCCGGAGTACGCCGCCCTGGACCCGCGGATCATGGACACCCTGAGCCGGGACGGCAAGATCTACGGCCTGCCGGAGTCGATGTACGCGCTCGGCCTGCTGTACAACCGCAAACTGTTCGCCGCGGCCGGCCTCGACCCGGACAAGCCACCGGCGACCTGGGACGAGTTCCGTGCCGACGCCAAGCAGATCCACGACCGCACCGGCCAGATCGGTTACGCCCCGATGTCGATCAACAACGGCGGCGGCTGGCACCTGACCGCGATGACGTACGCCAACGGCGGCACGATCGAGAAGCAGAACGGCGACAAGCAGGCGGCCGGGTTCACCGACGGCGACGCCACCGCCCAAGCGCTCAATCTGCTGCACGCGATGCGGTTCGAGGACAACTCGCTCGGCACGAACATGCTGCGCAAGTCCGAGGACATCGCACCTCAGTTCGCGGCCGGCAAGATCGGCATGCAGATCAACGGCCCCTCGGCGTACGGCAGCTATCTGTCGCTCTACAAGGGCAAGGCCGAGGACTTCGGAGCGGCCGCATTGCCGCAGGGCGCAGGCAACGCCACGCTGATTGGCGGCACCGTGCTGATGGTCAGCGCGAAGGCTACGGCGGACCAGCGCGCCGCCGCGGTGAAGTGGATGGAGTTCCAGTACCTCAAGCCCGCCTACGATCCTGACATCGCCGCCGCGCAGGCGAAGGCGAATGCGGCCGACAAGCTGCCGGTCGGTGTCCCCGGACTGCCGATCTACGACCAGTCCGTCGTGGCCAAGGTCGACGCGGCCATCAAGCCGTACGTCAACGTCACCACCGCACACTTCCAGCCGTACGTCGACGGCACCGCCAAGCTCAAACTGGTTCCCGAGCCGCCGGTCGGATCGCAGGATGTGTACGCCGCTCTCGACCCGGTGGTGCAGGCAGCACTGACCAGGCAGAACGCCGACATCCCGGCGCTGCTCAAGACAGCGAGTGGACACGTCGACTCGATCCTGCAGCAGCATTAGGTGGTCCGGATGTCGACCGCCCAGGCCGAGGGAGTCACCCGCCCCGGCAACCGACCGATCCCGGATGGCGAGCGGCGGCCGCCGTCCGGGGCCGGTACGCCGCCGACCGCACGCCGCCGCTCCGGACCGCAGCTGAGTAGGGCGTGGCGGCTGAACCTGGCCGCCCTCGTCTTCCTGCTGCCGGCCCTGCTCCTGTTCGGCTACTTCTCCTGGTGGCCGATCCTGCGGAGTGCCCTGCTGGCGTTCCAGCAGACCAACCTGGTCGAGCCAGCCACCTGGGTAGGGTGGTCGAACTTCGGCCGTCTGTTCGACGACCCGGTGCTGCCGATCGCGGTACGGAACACGCTGTGGTTCACCGCGCTCTCACTGCTGATCGGCTTCCCGCTGCCCGTCCTCGTCGCGCTGCTGATGTCGGAGATCCGCCGGTTCGGCGGCCTGCTCCGGGTGCTCGTGTACCTGCCCGTCGTCGTTCCGCCAGTGGTCTCGGTCCTGCTGTGGAAGCAGTTCTACGACCCGGACTCCGGGCTGGCCAACCACGTGCTCGGTCTGATCGGGCTCGGACCGTTCTTGTGGCTGCAGGACCAGCACTGGGCGATGCCGGGTCTGGTGATCACCGCGACCTGGGCCGGCGTCGGTGGTGCGGTGCTCATCTACCTGGCCGCGCTGGCCGGAGTGTCCACCGAGTTGTATGACGCGGCTGAGATCGACGGTGCCTCGATCCTGCGCCGGGTCTGGCACATCGCACTCCCCCAGATCCGCGGTGTCCTCCTGCTCATGCTGTTGCTGCAGATCATCGGCGCCTTCCAGGTGTTCACGGAGCCGTTCGTGATGACGGCCGGCGGGCCGGAGAATGCGACGATCAGCGTGCTGATGCTGATCTACCGGTATGCCTTCCTCGACGGCGACTACGGCCGGGCCGGCGCCCTGAGTGTCCTGCTGGCGATCGTGCTCGGTCTCGTCTCCGCGCTGTATCTGCGACTCACCCGGCCGTGGAGCAAGTGATGAGCGCCCAGACCGACCGGGGCGTGCTGTCGTCGGCGGACCGCCGTCGTACGCCGGTCCGGCTGTGGTCGGGCGGCATGCAGACCGTGCTCGTCCTCGCTGTCGTCGTCGCCGGTGCGGGGCCGCTGTACTGGACGGTGAAGAGCGCGATCTCGGCCACGCCCGATCTGCTCGCGCATCCGCTGTCGCTGTGGCCGGAGACGTTCGAGTGGCACAACATGTCCGATGCGTGGTCGACCCTGCAGATCGGCCACTACCTGGTCAACACCGCGGTCCTGGTCGGCGGATCGTGGCTCACCCAGTTGCTCGTGGCAACGACTGCCGGGTACGCGCTCTCGGTCCTGCGACCGTGGTTCGGCCGCGTCGTGTACGGCGGCATCCTGGCGACACTGTTCCTCCCCGGGACGGTGTCGATGGTCGCCCTCTACCTGACCGTGCTCAACGTTCCCGGCCTTGGCGTGTCGCTGACCGACACACCACTGGCGGTGTGGCTGCCGGCCGGCGCACATGCCTTCAACATCCTGCTGGCCAAGCAGTTCTTCGACGCCATCCCGCGCGAGTTGTTCGAGGCCGCCGAGGTCGACGGTGCCGGGGCGTTCCGGGTGTTCTGGCGGATCGTGCTGCCGCTGTCCGGTCCGCTGCTCGCGGTGATCTCGCTGCTGTCGGTGATGACGGCGTGGAAGGACTTCCTCTGGCCGTTGATCGTGATCACCGATCCGGAACGACAGCCGCTCGCGGTCGCACTCCCCCGGCTGGCGAACTCGGCGGACCAGGCGTTGCTGCTGGCCGGCATGTTCATCGCGATCGTCCCGCCGCTGCTGATCTTCGTCGTCTTCCAGCGCTACATCGTCCGAGGCGTCGGTTTCACCGGCCTCAAGGGTTGAGAGGTTTCGTATGACTCAGACTGATGTCGTCGTCATCGGCGGCGGGCTCGGTGGCGTCGCCGTCGCACTGGCCGCCGCGACGCTCGGCCGGACCGTCGTCCTCACCGAGGAGTTGGACTGGCTCGGCGGTCAACTCACCACCCAGGCCGTGCCGCCGGACGAGAACGCCTGGATCGAGGGTCCGTACAGCTCAGCGTCGTACCAGCGACTGCGTGCCGGCATCCGCGACTTCTACCGGCGGAACTATCCGCTGACCGAGGCGGCCAGGGCCGACGCCACGTTGAACCCTGGCCGCGGCCTCGTCAGCGGCTTGTGCCACGAACCACCCGTCGCCGTCGCGGTCATCGGCGAGATGCTGGCGCCATACCTGTCCTCGGGGCGGATCACACTCCTGATGCGGCATGTCCCCGTCGCGGTCCACACCGACGGCGACCGAGTCGAGGCCGTGACGGTCCGCAGCCTGGAGACAGGCGACGAACGCACGTTGAGCGCGCCGTACGTCGTGGACGCGACCGAGCTGGGCGACCTTCTCGAGCTCGGCGGCATCGAGCATGTCGTCGGTGCCGAGTCGCAGGACGAGACCGGCGAGCCGCACGCACTTCCTGGCCCTGCCAATCCGCTCGACCAGCAGGCGATCACCTGGTGCTGCGCGCTCGAGCACCGGCCGGGTGAGGATCACACGATCGACAAGCCGGACAGCTACGACTTCTGGCTGAACCATGAGTCGGGGGTCTGGCCCGGCTCGCAGCTCACCCTGACCGATGTCGATCCGGGGACGCTGGTCATCCGCGAGCTGCAGTTGTTCGGGGATGCGGCCGACGATCGCATCGCCAGGACCCGGTGGAACTACCGGCGGATCCGCAGCGCCGACCAGTTCACCGAGGTGCTCACCACCGACGTCACCCTGATGAACTGGCCGCAGAACGACTACTGGCTGGCGCCTCTGATCGGCGTGGACGACGCCACGCGAGACCGTGCGCTGGCCGAGAGCCGCGAGCTCACCCGCTCGCTGGTGTACTGGCTGCAGACCGCCGTACCGCGATCCGACGGCGGAACCGGCTACCCAGGACTGCGGTTGTGCCGCGAGGCCACCGGGACCACGGATGGGCTGGCGAAGGCGGCGTACATCCGGGAGAGCCGACGCATCCTCGGCGAGCTGACCGTGACCGAAAACCACCTCGGTGTCACCGCGCGGGAAGGGCTCGGCGGTCCCGCGCAGTTCGCGGACAGCGTGGGCATCGGGGCTTACCGGATCGACCTGCACCCGAGCACGTCCGGCCGTACGTACGTCGACCTGGACAGTCATCCGTTCCAGATCCCACTGGGTGCGCTGCTGCCGCGGCGGGTGACGAACCTGCTGCCGGCCAACAAGAACATCGGCAGCACGCACATCACCAACGGCTGCTACCGACTGCACCCGGTCGAGTGGGCGATCGGTGAGGCTGTCGGCGCACTGGCAGCGTTCTGCCTCGACGGTAGGCATGAGCCGACGCAGGTCCGCAACGAGCCTGGCCTGCTGGCCGACTACCAACGGCTGCTCACCGGCACCTTCGGCGTACCACTCGAATGGCCGCGAGAGATCCGGGAACGACCGCTCGCCGACTCGGCTTATCGGCGCGAGGCAGCCAGTACGCCGATCCCGGTGCAGGCCTGACGTGCGCGTCGTACTCGGCCAGTTCCACGATCCGTCGGACGAGCTCCTGACGTTCGCGCGGCAACTCGGGCTGGCCGGCATCCAAGTGAACACGCCCTGGCTTCCTGGCGAGCGACGCTGGGAGGTGGCCGACCTGATCGCCTTGCGGGAGCGGTGCGAGAGTCGAGGGCTGGCGCTGGAGGCGATCGAGAACATCCCGCAGTCGTTCTACCAGCGCGCGATGTTGGGCCTGCCGGGCCGCGACGAGGACATCGACAACGTCCGGGAGACGATCCGCAACGTAGGACGCGCGGGCATCGCGATCCTCGGGTATCACTTCTGCCCGGTCGGTGTCGTCCGGACCGGCATGGACGACCGTGGTCGTGGCGGCGCCGAGGTCACGTCGTTCGACCTGGCCGCGGCCCTGGATCCGGCCAACGCCGCAGACCTGTTGGTTGCCCGGCGCAACGCACCCCGGGACGACTCGGAGCATCTGGGCAAGGACGATTTCGCCGCCGGCGGCTATCCGGATCTCGGCGTCGAGATCGGCGAGGAGCAGATGTGGGAGAACTACCGCTACTTCATGGAAGGAGTGCTGCCCGCTGCGGAGGAGGCCGGCATCCGGCTGGCGATCCATCCGGACGACCCACCGGTTCCGTCGCTCGGCGGCATCGCCCGCATCATCCGCAGTGTCGACGCGCTGAAGCGCGCCGCCAAGCTGGTCCCGAGTCCAGCCTGGGCGGTGGAGTTGTGCCTGGGAACTGTGTCGGAGATGGGCGGTGAGGCTGCGGTGCTGGCGGCGATCGACCACTTCGGACCGCGCGGCCAGATCGGCTACGTCCATCTCCGCGACGTCCGCGGCACCGTGCCGGTGTTCGAGGAAAGCTTCCTCGGTGAGGGCAACTACGAGCCGTACCGCGTCGTCCAGGCTTTGCGCCGGGCCGGCTTCGACGGCTTCATCCTCGACGACCACACGCCGCGGCTGGTCGGCGACACCGAGTGGGGTCACCGCGGACGGGCACACGCTGTTGGCTACATCCAGGCGCTGATCGACGCGACCGCGCCTCGGTCAGCCTGACCAGGTGGTGTCAGCGAGCGCGGCCGGCCGGACGAGGCGACCGTACGTCGTGCTCCTCGTCGAGCTGGAAGTAGTCCGGATGCTGCTTCTCCAGCGGCTCGAGTACGCCGAGGACGCCGCGCAGGTGCTGGGTCAGCAGCTTGTCGGCCTGCTGCGTCCGCTTGGCGACCACGTGGTCGACCAAGGTGGCGTGCTGGCCGTGCATCGACGACAGGATCTCCGGCTCGGGCAGCGACAGCATCCGGACCCGATCCAGGTGGGCCTTGATCGACGACACCACGGACCAGGTCTTCGGGTGGCCGGCGATCTCCAGCAACGCCCGGTGCAACTGCTCGTCGGTGCTGAACCACTCGATCAGATCGCCACGCTCGCCGGCGTCGGCCTGCGTGGCCAGCAGCAACCGCAACTGGGCCTCGTCGACGGGGGTGATCCGCTTGATCGCCAGCGGCAGCGAAGCGCGCTCGAGGGTCTCGCGGATGAACTGCGCCTCGCGGACCTCGCGGACACTGATCCGCGAGACGTAGGTGCCGAGTTGCGGCACCACCTCGACGAGGCTCTCGTCGGCCAGCCTGATCAGCGCCTCACGGACCGGTGTCCGGCTCACGCCGTACACCTCGGCGAGCTCGCTCTCGGACAGCACCTGGCCGGGCTTCATCGTCAGCGTGATGATCTCACTGCGCAGCTGGCTGTAGACCTGCGAGCGCGTGCTGGAGTCCCGCATCCGGCTCAGTTGGACCCGCCGTGTGCCGCGCGTCCTCCGCTCGACCATGTACTACCACCCTTCGACCTGCCTCAATGTCCCATGTATGGTAGCATGCAACCTCGCAAAGTCCTTCCGCCACGCTCAATCCCAGTCGAAGACGATGCCCATCGTCCGGTGCCGCTGAGTGGCGGCCAACTCGTAGGCCCGCTGACAATCCTTCGGGCCGAACCGGTCGCCGACCATTCCGGTCAATGGGAACCGTCCCGCGGCAGCGAGCCGGAACACCAGCCGGACGATCTCACGGTCGTTGTCCCAGCGCTGATCACCGATCGTGTACGAGTCGTGAGCACCCATGATCGACACGCCGCGAACCATCACATCCGAGGTGAGTCGTTGGTCCGACGGCGTGCCGGCGTCGCCGAGCAGGACCACCCGGCCATGGTCGGCAGCGGCGCGCAGGGCGCCGGGTAGCACCGCGGCGTTGCCAGTCGAGTCGAGCACCACCTCGGGCGGCTGACCGCCGAAGGCTGCCGCGAGCTCGTCCTGGGCGTCGTCGATCGGGCTGCCGATCGTGGCGGTCGCTCCGCCGGCCATCGCTAGGTCCAGCCGAGCCGCGACGCTGTCGACGACCACGATCCGCGCGGCCGCCGCGGCTGCGGCCCAGCGAGTCGCCATCTGGCCGATAGGCCCCGCTCCGACCACCAGAACCCGGGATCCTGGCCGGACCTCCCCCACCCGGATCCCGACGAAGGCGATCTTCGCGAGCGCGAACCACACTGCCTGCTCGTCGGCCAGGCCGGCCGGGACCGGCGTACACCGGTCGGCGCGGACTACGACCCGCGAGGCGTGAGGTGCGCGGGCCACGACCCGGTCGCCAACCGACAAGCCCGACTCGTGACCGGTCTGGTCGACCACGCCGACAACGGAATAGCCGGGCCGGAACGGATACTCGACGTACTGCGCCCAGTGGGTGCCCGCGCCGAAGCGGCGGGCGAAGGCGATGCCCTCGGTGCCGGTGCTCATCAGTGAGAGCCGGGTCCGCAGCCGGACTTCACCGGGCCCGGCGTCGGGGAGCTGCACCTGACGCAGCTCGGCGACACCGGGCGCCGGGAAGACGATGGCGTTGTCCACCGTCATCGCTACCGCGTCGTGTCGGGGAAGGTGTGCTTGCGGATCAACCGGAACGTCACATCGGTGAGCGGTCCGCTGATCAGCACCGGCGGCCGTCGCAGCGTCACGTCCAGATCGTCCGGGGTGAAGACCGCGTTGCTCGCGTCGTACCAGGCCTTGCGACCCCACTGGCGGGTGACGGACAGGCCGCCTGGCTGCTCGAATTTCATCGGCGCCAACGTGGTGCCGTTGTTGTGCAGTACGACGGAGTAGTGGTCGTCGAGATAGGAGTTCCACAGGGCGAGTACGTCGGAACCGTCCAGATCCCTGAACTGCAGCGCCCACAGCTTCGGGTCGAGCGGGTTGGTCAGGCTCACGAAGGTCCCGAACTTGACGATGTGCGCGACCGCGTGGAAGGCGGAGTACCCCTCCTTCGGCGTGAGGTCGGGCCGCACGATGCCGTAGTTGGGGCCGTAGGTGTTGTACGACCAGGCCTCGTCCTCGAAGCCGTAGATCCACAGACCTTTCAGGTACGGCAGGCTGCGGGCGATCAGGTACAGCCGGGCGACGTACGCCGCCTGTAGTTCCTGCGTGATGCCGGCGTCGTCAGTCAGGGGTTTGAATCCGGTCGTCCAGCCGAGCTCGGTGACGTAGAGCGGGAAGTCCTGGCCGCTGTTGTAGGTACGCACCACCGTCTGCAAGTCCTGGACGTGCTGCCACCAGACTTCCGGGACCCGGTTCTCGATCGGCAGGTCGGCGTACACGTAGGTGTGGACCGAGAAGATGTCGCAGACATCGAGGATCCCGTTGTCCAGCAGGGTGTTGATGTAGGTGTAGTTCAGCGCTGACACCGCTCCCCCGACGACGGTGATCGTCGGGTCGACCGCCTTGAGGGTCGCGTAGACCGCGGACAGCAGGTTGACGTACTGGACCGGGTCGCCGTTGCCGGTGACGCCGCCGATCGCGATGTCCCACTCGTTCCACACCTCGAAGCGGGTCACCTGCCCGGCGAAGTGCTGCGCCAGGAACTCGGCGTACGCACAGAAGGCTGCGATGCCGGCGGCCGAGGTCGGTCGTTCGCCACCGTCGTAGAGCGGGTTGCCGTAGTCGAGGATGATCATCGGCTCAATGCCCTGGGCAACGATTTGGGTGTAGTAGGTGTCGATCTCAGGTGGTACCGCGAAGACACCGGCCTGCAGCTCAACCTTGGCCCAGGCGCACTCGTCGCGGATCGCGTTGGCACTGCTCTGCTGGATCACACTGACGGAGTCGGGGATGTACTTCGGTCCGGTCAGGTGGGTGTTGAGGCCCATCAGGAACTTGGGCGTGGTCTGGACGGTGTCCTTCTTCCCGGGCTTGTCGCTCTTCGCCTGGGCCGGGACCGTGGTCCCGATCGCGGCAGCGACAGTGCTTCCGGCGAGCCCACCGAGTACGGCGCGGCGGCTCGGGGCGGGGAGCGGATTCAACGGTGCCTCCTGGTGGTGGCGGTTCACCATGCTAACGTACTACCATACAACCGCCGTACTACCATACTACGATCTGCCCAGGCAAGGCCGCGAAGCCTTGACAGTGCTCGGAGGCGGTGACGACGATGAGCAGATCCACCAACGCTTATAGGTATTAGCACGGCCATCCACGAACGAAAGGTGGTATGGACGGTGCCGCAGACCCGCCCGCGCCAGACCGACGTCGCCAGAGCTGCCGGCGTCTCCCAGGCGACGGTGTCGAGCGTGCTGAACGGTCAGGCGTCCGGCCGCCGGATCCCACCGGAGACGATCGACAAGGTCGAGCGCGCGATCCGGACCCTGGGCTACGTGCCGGACGTCATCGCCCGCAGCTTGCAGGGCATGAGCAACCAACTCCTCGGGGTGCACACCTACGAGTCGATGTTCCCGATCGACCACCACGACTACTACCAGCCGTTCCTGCTGGGGATCGAGGAGGAAGCTGAGGCCGCGGGCTACGACCTCGTGCTGTTCACGTCGACCCGTGACGAAGAAGGAGTCCGGCGGGTGTACAAGAACGGGAGCAACCGGCTCAAGGTGGCCGACGGCTGCATCTTCGTCGGCATCCGGGTGGACAAGGCCGAGCTGCGCCGGCTGGCCGCGGAGGACTACCCGTTCGTCTTCATCGGCAGGCGGGACGTCCCCGGCGTCGACCTGCACTTCGTCACCGGCGACTATGCCGACTCGACCGCGCGGGTCGTTCACACGTTGGCCGATCTCGGGCATGTGCGGATCGGTCATCTGCAGCAACGCGACCGCGACGAACCGAGGCAGGATCTGGCTCGCGGACGACGCAGAGGTCTCGCGGACCGCGGACTGCCTGCCGTCCGGCCGGTCGTTGTCGACCCTGGCGCGATCGGGCCGGCCACGCTCGGCGGACTCCTGGATTCCCGGGTCACCGCTGTCCTGGTGGACAACGCCGTACAGGCGGCGGCGCTGGGGAAGGCCGCGCGTGCGGCCAAGCTGAGAATTCCCGCCGACCTGTCGGTCGTCGTGTTACAGGACACCCCGCCCAAGCCGCCGGCCGCACGCGACTGGACCTGTTTGCGGATGCCTCGCGTCGAGCTCGGGCGGCTGGGCGTGCGGCTTCTCTTGTCACTGCTCAATGGATCCGCGGGCGCCGCGCCTTTGGTGGCGCAGTGCGGATTCCACCCCGGCGCCACGATCGGGCGCCCGCGAACCATCTGACCTTCCGAAGGATTGTGATGAACATTCGCCGTACGCTCACCGCTGTCACCGCGATCGGGCTGAGCGCAGTACTCGCCGCCTGTGGGACCGGCAGTCCGTCCGGATCCGGCGGGAACTCCGGGCCGAAGGAGCTCACCGTCTGGTTCCCCGGGAACAGCCAGGTCGAGATCGATCTCGTCACCAAGACACTGGTCCCCAAGTTCGAACAGCAGACCGGTTCGAAGGTCACTGTGACCTACGTCGACTGGCCGAACCTGTCACCCAAGCTCACCACGGCGTTCGCCTCCGGTACGACGCCGGACGTCTGGGGCCACGGCACCGCCGCAGCAGCGGGATTCGCTGCCAACGATCGGGTTCTCGCCCTGGACGACCGGATCAACGCGCTGGCCGACAAGGACGACTTCGGTGGACTGCTCGACCAAGGTGTTGTCGACGGCAAGCATTATCTGATGCCGCTGTCCGGCACCGGAACGCTGCTGGTCTATCGCAAGGACCTGCTCCAAGGTGCAGGCGTCGACCCGGCCACGTTGACGAGTTGGGAGTCGGTCTACGACGCGGCTCGCAAGCTCAAGACGAAGACCCGGTCCGGGATGCTCATCGCCACGTCGCCGATCGCCGACGAGCAGTCGTTCATCGCTCTGCTCAGGTCAGCATCCGGCAAGATGCTCAGCGACGACGGCAAGACCGCGGAGTTCAACTCGCCGGCCGGGGTGCAGGCGCTGACCTACATGGTGAACCTGTACCAGGGCGATGGTGCAGTGGCCACTGGAGTCGGTGACGACTACCTCAGCCGTCCGCCCGCCCAACAGCCGCTGGCGCTCGGCACCGCGCCGATCACCCAGTTCGGGCCGAGCCAGCTGCTGCAACTCGTCAAGGCGAAGCCGGACCTCGCCGACAAGCTCGGCGTACTGGCGCCACCAACTCTCGGCGGTCAGCCGGGCAAGGCGTACGGCGGCATGGGCACCGGACTGTTCATCAGCAAGGACAGCAAGAATCAGGACCTGGCGTGGAAGTTCCTTGAGTACATGGCCTCGCCCGAGGTGAGCAACCAGTACGCCGAGGTGATCGGCAGTCTCCCGGTCCGTCAGTCGGCGAAGAGCAGCGCCTACGTGACCAAGAACCCGTTGCTGACGACCTTCCTGGCGGCGCAATCGGCGTACATCGGCAATCCGAACGTGCCCGCCTGGGTCCAGGTCCGCGACGTACTGAGTCGCTATCTGCAGCAGGCGCTGGCCGGCAAGGTGGCGCCGAAGGACGCGCTGGACAAGGCGGCCCAGGAGGTCAAGCCGCTGCTGGAAGGGTCGTGAGACCTTGCCGGAGACAACGACCCTCACCCCGACCGAGGCCGGCCCGCCCGCGGACCAGGTGGCCGCTCGCGGGACGGCCCGGCGTGGCTCCCCCACCCGGCGAACGCGGCGGATCGCCGTCCTGTTCATCCTGCCGGCGGCGGCGTACGTCGTCATCTTCCATCTGTTCCCGTTGGTGTACGGGCTGTACCTCAGCTTCACCAACTACGACCCGCAGTCCCGGTCGGGACCGCAGCCGGTGGGGATCTCCAACTACACGAAGATCCTGACCGATCCGGTCTTCCTGAGTTCGCTGGCCGTCACGGGCAAGTATGTCCTGTACGTGCTGCCCGGGGCGGTGATCCTGGCACTGGTGCTGGCGTTGCTGGTCAACCGCAGTCGTCGCGGCATCGGCTTCTTCCGTACCGCGCTGTACGTCCCGCACGTGGTCTCGCTGACGGCCGTCAGCATGGTGTGGTTGTGGCTGTACTCCCCACAGGGCTGGTTCAACCAGATCCTCGGACGGTTCGGCGCCGAGCCGAAGCAGTTCCTGCTGGAGTCGAGTTCGGCGCTGGCGTCCGTCGCGGTGATGCGGATCTGGAAGGCCCTCGGCGGCAACATGGTGCTGCTGCTCGCCGGACTCCAGTCGATCTCGCGCGAGTTGTATGAGGCGGCTGCCGTCGACGGGGCCGGCCGGTGGGCGCAGTTCCGGTACGTCACGCTGCCGGGTCTGCGCGGGATGCTCACGTACGTCGTCGTGACCGACATCGTCTATCTCGCTCAGTCGTTCGGCGAGATCTACGTGCTTACCCGGGGTGGACCGGTGGACTCGACCACGACGGTCAACTTCCTCATCTACAAGCAGGCCTTCCAGTTCAACGACATGGGAACGGCGAGCGCGATGGGCTTCGTCCTGTTCGCGCTGATCTCAGCCGTGGCGTTCGTCTCGCTCCGGCAGATGATGCGGACGAGGTCGTGACGATGGCCCACTCGAGCAAAGCTCACGCCCGCACTCTGGTCTCGCTGCTGCCGCTGGGTGTGGCGACGCTGGTCGTGCTGACGCCATTCATCTGGATGGTGTCGCTGGCGTTCACCTCGGCCGATCAGGCGTTCAGTGCGAGCAACCTGATCCCGGAGTCCCCCACCACCGCCAACTTCGTCACTGCGCTGACCAGTGGTGGCCTGGGACGCGCCATGCTGAACAGCTCGGCGGTCGCGGTCATCGTGGTGGTGTCGAACTGCCTGTTCGCGAGCATGGCCGGCTATGCGTTCGCCAAGCTGCGGTTCCGCGGCGACACCATCGTCTTTGCGGTATTGATCTCGACGGCGATGATCCCGGTCTCGGTGACGCTGATCCCGCTGTTCCTGATCACCAAGGGGATCCCGCTTGCCGGTGGCAACGACATCCTCGGCGTCGGTGGCTACGGTCTGCTGAACAGCATCGGTGGACTCGCGCTGCCGTATCTCGTCACGCCGCTCAACATCTTCCTGTCCAGGCAGTACTTCCTGGAGTTCCCCGACGAACTGGCCGAAGCGGCCCGGACCGACGGCGCCGGTGAACTGCGGATCTTCTTCCAGATCTACCTGCCTCTGGCCAAGCCCCTGATCGCGACCCTCGGAGTCTTCGCCTTCACCGGGATCTGGGACGACTTCCTCTGGCCGCTGGTGATCACCAACACGGACTCGATGAACACCGTGCAACTGGCGCTGGCGAAGTTCCTCACCAGCGGGAACGTGCAGTACGGGCCGGTGCTGGCGGGCGCCGTACTCGTGACCGTGCCGGTGCTCGTGGTGTTCGCGTTCAACCAGCGAGCCTTCATCAGCGGTCTCGCCGACGGCGGGATCAAGGGCTGACGAGCATGCCGATTCGAGAGGACCCCATGACTGAGATCCAGGCCGACGTCGTCATCGTGGGCGGCGGGCTCGGTGGAATCGCCGCCGCGCTCACCGCGGTACGCCGGGGCTGCAGCGTCGTACTGACCGAGCAGACCCGGTGGATCGGCGGGCAGCTCACCGCACAGGCGGTGCCACCGGACGAGAACGAATGGATCGAGGACTTCGGCGCGACGGCGAGCTACCGGAGTCTCCGCCACCGGATCCGGGACCACTACCGCCGCAACTACCCGTTGACGCTCGACGCGGCGACAGATCCGTTCCTGAATCCGGGGAACGGGCGGGTCAGCCGGCTGTGCCACGAACCGCGGGCTGCCCACGCCGTACTGTCCGATCTGCTCGCGAGCCCGATCGCCTCGGGCCGCCTGCGACTGCTACTGGAGCACGAGCCGGTCCAGGTCTCCGTCGACGGCGACCGGCTCGAGGCGGTGGCCGTACGCAACAATCAGACCGGCGCCGAGATCACGCTCACCGGCAGTGTCTTCATCGACGCCACTGAGCTCGGCGACCTGCTCGAGCTCGGCGGCGTCGAGCATGTGATCGGCTCGGAGAGCGCCGCCGAGACCGGCGAGCCACACGCTCTGGACGGACCGGCACAGCCACTCGACCAGCAGTCGTTCAGTGTCTGCTTCGCGCTCGAGCACCGGCCGGGCGAGGACCACACGATCGATCGGCCTGCGGAGTACGACTTCTGGAACGCGTACAAGGCCGACTTCTGGCCGGACAAGCAGCTGTCCTGGTGGGAGGTCTTCCCCGATTCGCTGAGCCCGCACCACCGGCCGATCTTCCAGGATCCGCCGCACTACCCCGGTCGCGACGGCTGCGATCTGTGGCACTTCCGCCGGATCCTCGATCACGCCAACTTCACGCCGGACTCGGGGATCCGCGACGTCACCCTCGTGAACTGGCCGGCCATCGACTACTGGCTCGGTCCGCTGACCGGGGTCACTGCGGACGAGCGGCGTACGCACGAGGAGCGGGCACGCCAGCTCAGCCTGTCCTACCTGTACTGGATGCAGACCGAGGCACCACGGCTCGACGGCGGCGTCGGCTACCGCAGCCTACGATTGCGCGGTGACCTCACCGGCGACGGACCCGACGGCCTCGCGCTGTACCCGTACGTGCGCGAGGCGCGGCGGATCCGCGCCGAGACGACGGTGACCGAGCAGCACATCAGCGTGACCGCCCGCGGCGACCTCATCGGCGCTGAGGACTTCCACGACTCAGTGGGGATCGGCCACTACCGGCTCGACCTCCACCCGAGCACCGGTGGACCGGGCGGCCCGCGCACATACATCGACCTGGCGACCTGGCCGTTCCAGATCCCGCTCGGTGCACTGCTCCCGGTCCGCGTCGACAACCTCCTTCCGGCCGCGAAGAACATCGGTACGACGCACGTCACGAACGGCTGCTATCGCCTCCACCCGGTCGAGTGGAACATCGGGGAAGTGAGTGGTGCCCTGGCAGAGCACTGTGTCCACACCGGTGACATCCCTCGCGCGGTCCGGGCCGACGAGCGCAAGCTCACCGATTTCCAGCGCGTGCTGTCCAGCCTCGGTGTCCCCCTCCGCTGGCCGGAGGACGTCCGGACAAGAGGAGCGACACCGATCGGCTGATTGCCTTAGACGCCGGCGTAGTACGCCTCGACTGCCTCGTAGTCGACTGAGGTGTCCGGCTTGATGCCGAGGGCCTCGTAGTGCTTGCGGCGGGCCCGCATGTCTGCGAGCAGGATCGCGCGGGCGTGGACCGCGACCTCGTCGGCGACCTCGGCCGGGACCACGATGACGCCGTCGTCATCACAGCCGACCATGTCGCCGGGGCTCACCTGCGTGCCGCCACAGGCGACGGTGGTCTGTGTCTCGACCACCTTGATCCGGCCGGGGATGATCGTGCGGCCCCGGGCGCGGGAGCAGATCGGGGTGCGCTGGGCAACGATCTCGGCGGTGTCGCGGCAGTACCCGTCGGTGACGATGCCGGCCGCACCGGCCTTGACCGCACCCATCCCGTTCTCCGAACCCCAGAACCCGACCTCCTTGCCACCGCCGGCGTCCATCACCACCACGTGCCCGGGCTCGAGGTCGCCGGGCAGTTTCACGTTGCCGGTCTCCTCGAACCAGATCCGGTGCGCCTCGACGATGTCCTGGGTGCTCTCCAGTTTCCACATCGGCCGGTTCGACGGCACCGCGCGGATCGTCGCGGCGCGGCCCCAGAACTTCATCCCGAGCCACAGCGGCCTGACCTCGGGCGACATCAGCCCGATGTCGAAGTACCCGATGCCGTCGAGCGCGTCGGCGACATCCACCACCCGCAGATGCTTGTAGAGGCTGGACAGGTCGTTCGGCTTGGCAGTCTCCGTCATCAGGGCTGACCTTTCGTTCGGTAGTTGTGAGCGGCGGTGCCTCCGAGCACGGCCGCGAGTTCATCGGGGGTTGTGACGTTCCGTTCGACGGTCGAGCGGAGCGCCGACCAGGCGTCCTGGTACGACGCGCGCAGTAGGACCACCGGCCAGTTGCTGGCGAGCATGAGCCGATCGGCGCCGAAGCACTCGACCGCCCAGGCGACGTAGCGATCGACCTCATCCGGCCAAGTGGGTAAGGCGGTGAGCAGGTCGATGCCGAGCGACACCTTCAGCGCGACCTGTGGTGAAGCGGCGAGGTGAGCGAGTTGGGTCGCCCACGGCTCCCACCCGCCGCTGTCGATCGGCGGCCGGCCGAGGTGGTCGACAATGATCCTCAGATCCGGCACGGCCTCGGCGAGTCCGATCACCGCGGCGGTCTGCTCGGCGGTCACCGGTACGACGTCCCAGCTCACCCCGGCCGCAGCCAGATCCGTGAACAACTCGACCGTCTCCAGCCGGCTCAGCCACTCCAGGGGGTCCCGGCCGACAAGACATCGCACCCCGTGGAAGGCGTCCCCGCTGCGCTTCCACTCGGCGCGGGCCGCGGCCGGATCAGACAGCGGCAGCCATCCGACGATCGCTCCGACGTACGGCGCCTCGGCCGCAGAACGCACCAGCCGGTCGTTCTCGGCCGACTCGTCGACCGACTGGATCAGGATCGTCTGGTCGACCCCCGCCGCGGCGAGCTCGGTGGCGAGGTCATCGGGGGTATAGTCGCGCGCGATGGCGTCGTGCCGGTCGTCCCGCCAGGGCTGGTCCTGCGCCGCCACTCGCCAGAAGTGGTGGTGCGCGTCGATGACCGTCATCGTCCCTCCCACTCGACAGGTTCGTGGTTGAGGAAGCCGGCCACACCGGCCTGGAAGTCGCGGCTCGCATACACAGCCGCCAGTACGTCGTCCGCCTCCGCGGCCGCCCCGTCACGAAGGACCCGCCGCTCGACCTCCTTCAGTGCCGCGAGCGTGAGCGGTGCGTTGGAGCAGATCCGCTCCAACAGGTCGTCGACTCGGGTCGTCAGCTGCTCGCGTTCGATCACCTCTGTGACGAAGCCGTCCACCTCCGTTGCCGAGAGCAACCGAGCCGTCAGCACCATCGCCATCGTCCGGCCGGCACCGAGCCGCTGGAACAGCCGCGCCAGAACCACCGGCGGCAGCGTGTTGCCAAGCGTCCTGGCGACCGGCGCGCCGAACACGGCGTCCGGTGTCGCGACCACCAGGTCACTGCACGCCGCCAGCGCCAGCCCGGCGCCGACCGCAGGACCTTCGAC
Source organism: Kribbella pittospori (assembly GCF_004331465.1). Classification (GTDB taxonomy): domain Bacteria; phylum Actinomycetota; class Actinomycetes; order Propionibacteriales; family Kribbellaceae; genus Kribbella; species Kribbella pittospori. Next base: position 223,132 of record NZ_SJKB01000005.1, on the reverse strand, counting down.
CACTGCGACGACCGGGACCCGGACCCGTAGGAGTGACCCGAGCACGCGACCGACGCGGCGCTCGTACTCGACACCCTGCTCGCCGGTGGTGAAGTCGGTGAACTGCCGGATGTCCGTCCCGGCGGCGAACGCCTCGCCGCCGGCTCCCCGCAGTACCACCACCCGGATGCCGTGATCGCCGTCGACGGTCGACTCGACCTGCTCCAAGGCGTCATACATCGGCCAGGTGATCGCGTTGCGGCGGCCCGGGTTCGACAGGGTCAGCCGCAGGATCGCGCCGTCGCGTTCGACCTCCAGCGAACTCATTCGCCGAGGACCTCCTCCGTGTGCTCGCCGAGCAAGGGTGGATGCCGCCGGATCCGCGCCGGTGTCCCGCTCATCCGGACGGGCGACCCGAGGACCCGGACCCGTCCCTCGACCGGGTGGTCAACCTCCTGCACCATGCCACGCGCCTTGACGTGGGGATCCTCGTCCAGCACCTGCTGGTAGTCGCGAATCGGTCCGGCCGGTACGCCGGCGTCGAGCAGCAGCGCCACCCACTCGTCGGTCGTACCGGAGGCCAGCCGTTCCTCGAGCTCGGCGGCCAGTTCGTCGCGGTGCGCCATCCGATCGGTATTGGTCACGAAGCGCGGGTCCGCTTCGAGGTCGGTCGCTTCCAGAGCTGCACACAGTCGTTGCCAGAGGCGCTCATTGTTCGCGCCCAGCGTCACGTACCCGTCCTTCGTGCGCAGTGCCTGGTACGGCGCCGACATACGGTTCGCCGAACCCAGCGGCTGCGGGACCTGACCGGTGGCCCAGTACTCCGTCGACTCCCAGACCGACATGGCCAATGCGGCCTCGAAGAGCGACGTCTCGACGTACTGCCCCTCCCCAGTCCTCGCTCGGGCGTGGACGGCGGCCACGATGCCGAGGGCACAGAACATCCCGGCGCCGAGGTCGCCGACTGGCAGACCGCACTTGACCGGTGTGCCGTCGGACGTGCCGGTGATGCTCATGACCCCGGACATCGCCTGCGCGATCAGGTCGTACCCGGGCCGGTCGGCGTACGGGCCGGTCTGGCCGAAGCCGGAAACGCTGGCGTAGATCAGCCGCGGGTTGATCGCGGCCAGGGTGTCGTAGTCGACGCCGAGCCGGCGCGTCACGCCGGGGCGGAAGTTCTCCACGACCACGTCCGCCGACTCCACCAGCCGCCGGAACGCTGCCAGGTCGTCCGGTTCCTTCAGGTCCAGGCAGACGCTGCGCTTGTTCCGGTTCAGGGCGAGGAACGCACGACTGTCCTCGCCGTGGACGGGATAGCCCCAGGACCGCCTGGTCTGGTCGCCGGTGCGCGGGTTCTCGATCTTGATCACGTCCGCGCCCAGGTCGGCCAGCAGCATCGTGCAGAACGGTCCGGCCATCACCTGCGTGAGGTCCAGCACCCGCAAGCCGTCGAGCGCCCCCGTCGGATCGGTCATCAGCCCCCCAGCCCCGCATTCGCCTCGGTGAAGAAGGAGTCGGCCGCCTGCTGCACACTCTTCTTGCCGAAGGCAATCTCCTCGTACGCGCGGGTGAACGCCGACTCGAAGGTCGCCTGGTAGCCCGGCGGGTAGAGGATCGTCGGCGGCTTCTTCGCCACGATCTGCTGGTACAGCTCGAGCTCGTGCTTCTTCAGCGGCGCCAGCTTCGGGTCGTCGATCTGCGCCTGCAGGACCTTCTGGTTCGTCGCCGCACCGTTGTCGGACTTGAACACCGAGCCGGCCTCCGGGTTGTTGGTGAAGAAGTCGATGAACGCCGCCGCGGTCGGAATGTTGTCGCAGTTCGTCGGAATCGCGAAGCCGGAGGTGAACATCGCGTTCCCGCCGCCGGACGGGCCGGACGGCATCGGCAGCGTGGTCAGCTTCTGCCCACCGGGCTTGGTGGCCAGCGTCGCGGACGCCGGCGTCAGCGCGTTGCCGGGAATGCTGTCGGTGAGCAACTTGCCCTGGGCAATGAAGCCTTGCTCGGCGCCTTCCGGCTCGTCCGCCTGGGCGTCCGCGCCCATCGTCGTACCGGCGGTGCGGAGCTTCTCCCACATGTTCCAGTACTCGACCAGCGACTCCTTGGTGAAGCCCAGCTTCCCGTCGTCGGTGAACAACTGCTTGCCGTTGGCCAGTTGGTACGCGATGAAGTAGTTCGGCAGCCCACCTCGCGACCCGGCGGCGAACGTCCCCTTCGGCAGCTTGGCCGAGGCCTTGGTCATCCACTCCGTGTACTGCGTCCAGTCGTAGCCATCCGGTGGTAGCCCGACACCCGCCTGATCGGCCATGGTCTGGTTCACACCGACGGCGTCGTACGCCGCGCCGTACGGGAGGAAGTAGAGCTTGCCGTCCGGGCCGCGACCGGTGTCGACGATCTCCTTCGGGATGTCGTCGACCTTGATCGCGCCGGAGGAGATCATCGGGTCCAACGGAAGCAGGACCTTGCGTTTGGTGTAGTCGTTCAGCTGACGGCCCTGCAACTGCATGACGCAGGGCAGGGTGTGGCTCGACGCCTGGATGTTCAGCTTGTTGAAGTAGTTGCCGAAGTCCGCGTTCTGCCGGTCGATGGTGACACCGGAGTGCTCCTTCGCGAACATGTCGGCGACCGCGTTCGTCTTCTGGGCCCGGGCCGCGCCGCCCCAGAAGGTGAGCTGCAGCTTGCCGCTGACCTCACCCTTGCCGTCCTTGCCGTCCGAGCCACCGCCGGCGTTGGTGTCGGACACTGAGGTTCCGTTGCATCCGGCAACCACCAGCAGGGCCGCGCAGGCCAGTGCCGTCGTACCGATTCTTCTCATCAGGATCTCCACAGGGTTACTTGAGGCCGGTGGTCGCGACGCCCTCGATCAGCAGCTTCTGGGCGCCCAGGAAGAAGCCGACGATCGGTGCCAGCGCGAGGGTGGACATGGCGAACAGCGAGCCGTACGCCGATTCCCCGGTGACGTCGAGGAAGGAGTTCAGGCCGAGCGAGACGGTCCACAGCTCGGGGCGGTTCAGGTAGAGCAGCGGGCCGAGGAAGTCGTTCCAGCTGTTGATGAAGGTGAACAGCGCGGTGGTGCCGATCGCGGGCAGGGACAGCGGCATGATGATCCGGATGAACGTCCGCCAGTGCCCGCACCCGTCGATCCGGGCGGCGTCGTCGAGCTCACGCGGCAGGGTGCGGATGAACTGGACCATCAAGAAGATGAAGAACGCCTCCACGCCGAGCCACTTCGGCACCACCAGCGGCAGGTAGGTGTTCATCCAGGCCAGCTCGTTGAACAAGATGTACTGCGGGACGAGCGTGACGTGGTACGGCAGCAGCATGGTGCCGAGCAGCAACCCGAACAGCACCCGCTTCAACGGGAACTCCAGCCGGGCGAACGCGTACGCCGTCAGCGAGCAGGCGAACAGATTCCCGGCAATCGACAGCGCGGTGATCGCGATCGAGTTCAGGAAGTAGCGGGAGAAGTCGAGCTGACCCGCGGACCATCCGTGCTTGTAGTTGTCCAGCGTGTAGTGCCGGCTGAACAGACCGAGGCTGTTCATCACCTCCGCCGACGGCCGGAACGACGCGGCCACCATCCACACGACCGGGTACAGCATCACCACGAGCACGGCGATCAGGAACGCGTGCCGGATGACCCCGATGACGAACGGGTTGGTGGTACGACGCCGGCCGAGCAGGGACCGGCGGGCGGGAATCGACACGCTCGTCATCGTTCGTCTCCGTAGTAGACCCAGCGCTTCGCGGTGAGAAACAGGAAGCCGGTGAAGGCCGCGAGCACGATCACCAAGGTCCAGGCCATGGCGGAGGCGTAGCCCATCTTCAGTTCGGCGAATCCCTGCTGGTACAGGTACAGCGTGTAGAACAAGGTCGAGTCGGCCGGTCCGCCGGACCCGCGGCTGACGACGAACGCGCCGGTGAACGCCTGGAACGCGTGGATCGTGTCGAGCAGCAGGTTGAAGAAGATCAACGGCGTCATCAACGGCAGCGTGACGCTGAAGAACCGGCGGATCGGTCCGGCGCCGTCGACCGCGGCTGCCTCGTGGAGTTCCACCGGGACCTGCCGGAGACCGGCCAGGAAGATGATCATGGTCGCGCCGAACGCCCACAGGTTCAGCGTGACGATTGTCCACAACGCCGTACCCGGACTCCCGACCCAGCTGCCGCGGGTGATCCCGAACAAGCTGAGTACTTGATTCACCAGACCGGTGCCGCCGAAGATCTGCCGCCACAGCACCGCGATCGCGACACTCGCACCCATCAGCGACGGCAGGTAGAACAGGGCGCGGTAGCCCGACAGGAAGCGGATCCCCTTGTCCAGCAGGAGGGCGAGCGCCATCGAGACGATGAGGAGCAGCGGTACGGACACAACGACGTACACCAGGGTCACGCGGACCGACGAGAGATACCGGGGATCGGCCGTGAACATGCGCCGGAAGTTGTCCAGCCCGATCCAGCGCGGTGGGCTCAGCAGGTCGTAGCTGGTGAAAGCGAGGTAGGCGGAGTACAGCATCGGGCCGAGTGTCAGCAGCACGATGCCGATCAGCCACGGGCTCAGGAACAGGTAGGCGGTCAGACCTTCGCGGCCGGTGCGGGAGCTCTTCACGAGGCAGGTCCCTTCCGCGCGTGCGCCTCGACCCGCTCAGCCAGGTGCTGCGCGAGCAGACCTGCCACCGGGACCTGCACATCACAGTCGCGCGCCGCGGCGACGACGTCCCACAGGTCCTTCGCCCACGGCCGGTCGCGCACCGGCGTTCCGCCCTCGTCGTACGCCGCCGCGACCCGGTCGAAGAATCCCCAGTTCCTCGTGATCCACGACTCGCCCGTGCTGGTCGACACCGCGTCCAGCACCGTCTGCTCCGGTACGTCGTACGCCGCCGCCAACCCGAGCGCCTCGTGCACTCCGGCGAGTGCGGAGAACATCATCAACTGGTTCGCCAACTTCACCGCGGCACCAGCACCGGCCGGCCCCACGTGCAGCACCGTCTCCGCCACCGAGTCGAGCACCGGCCGGACCCGATCCAGAACCTCGGCCCGACCGCCCGCCATCACGGTCAGAGAACCAGTCAGCGCTCTCTCCGCTCCCCCACTCACGGGTACGTCGAGCAGCCCGACCTGATGCGATTCCGCCTTCTGTGCAAGGCGTTTCGCCGTCGCGGGCAAGATCGTGCTGTGCACCAGCACGACCGAATCGGTCTGAAGCTCCGACGCCAACGCGTCGACGAGCTCGGTCACCGCCTGGTCGTCGGGCACGGCCAGCCCGATCACCCGGCAGCCCGCCAGGTCCGCAGGTCCGGCCGCGATCTCGGCATCCAGCCCATCCGTACGCCGCTCGTCGCGGTCGTACACCGTGAGCCGCCACCCGTCGCGCAGCAGCGCCTGCGCCATCGGATGGCCGAGATTGCCGAGCCCGGCGAAGCCCACGGGCGAGGTTCGATCGATGTCATCGGTCACGGACGCCTCCAGGTCAACGACCAGATCGTCTATGAACTATTGTCTACAATAGATAGTCGACGCTGACAAGATCGCAGGTGAGAATGAACCATGACAGAGCAGCGGTTGCGGTCTCCGAGCTTGGTTCAGCTCGCGGCCGATGCGATCCGGCGGATGATTCTGGCCGGTGAGTTGGCCGAGGGTGAGCGGCTGATCGAGGAACGGCTCACCGAGCAGTTGGGCATCAGCCGCCCTCCCCTGCGCGAGGCGTTGCGGGTGTTGGAGCAGGAGGGCCTGATCGTCACCCGTCCGCGGCGAGGGTCCATGGTGGCGACACTGACCGACCAGGACGTGTTCGAGATCCTGACGCTTCGCACCGCACTGGAGCGACTCGCCATCGAGTTGGGTGTGCCGGTGCGATTCCCCGACCGGCTCAAGGACGCGCAGGAGGCGTTGGCCGAGATGGAGCACTGCGCGGACGCCGAGGACCGCGGCAGCCTCGTCCAGGCCGGCTACCGCTTCCACGCCTCGCTGATCGCTCTCGCCGGCCATCGGCGGCTCGAGGAGGCGTACGCGTCAGTGCAGCAACAACTGCTCCTCTGCATGGCGCGCAATCTCTACGCCCGCGAGCACTTCTACGAGGATCTCCACGAGCACGTCGGTCGGCATCGCACCTTGCTCGAGCTCGTCGAGGCCGGCGACCCCGCCGCCGTACTGGCCGAATTGGCCGTGCACGGCGAGCGGTCGTTCAGCGATCTTCAGAGCAACGCCGGCAGCCGTTCGGCGAGGGACCTGTAATCCTGGAGCGAGTTGTAGGCGTGCGCGGACAGCCGGATGAAGCCGCGGCCGTCGAAGCCGGTCAGCGTGATCTCGGCCTTCAGCTCACGGGACACCCGGATCTTGAACGCCTCCGCGGCGGTGAGGTCGACGGACGACGGCAGCTCGACCAGCCGCATCGTCGCCGCGGGACGCGCAACCTCGGCGACGCCGGTCGCGAGGGCCTTCGCGATGATGCGGGCGCCCTCGTCGATCAGGTTGCTCAGCTGCGAGCGTCGTACCGGCCAGTCGAGTTCGTCCAGCACCCGCAGTGACTCGGGCGCCGCGATCCACGGGACGTAGTCGTACGTGCCCTGCATGTCGAACCGCTCCGGCAACCGCTCGTCGTACTCCGACCACGACACGATCAGCGGCAGCGTCTCCGATCGCCACTTCTCCGCGACCACCAGGCCCGCGGTCCCCCGCGGCGAAGCCGGCCACTTGTGGAAGTTGCCGGTCCAGAAGTCGGCGCCGTCGGCGGCCGGCGCGTCGATGAGGGCCGGTGCGTGCGCGCCGTCGACCACGATCGCCACGTCTCGCTCCCGGCAGAGTGCGACCAGGCCCCCGATCGGGAACACCATCGCCGTCGCCGAGCTGATCTGGTCAACGATGAGAACGGACGCCTGGTCCAGCCTCGGAGCGATCAGCGACACCACCGTCTCGTCGTCGGCCTCCAGCGGTACGTCGACCACGACCACCTCGGCCCCATTGGCCTTCGCGAACCGCTCGGCGGCGTACCGGACGGCGCCGTACGCGTGGTTGGTCAGGACGATCCGGCTGCCAGGTGGGATCGGCAGGGTCGCGAGCGCAACAGTCACGCCGGCGCTGGCGTTCGGGACCAGGGCGAAGCCGGCCGGGTCGGTCTGCAGGTACGACGCCAGGTCGAGACGGCTCGTGGTCAACTGGTCGGCCACCGAGCGGAACCACGCCATCGGGTTGGCGTCGGTCTCGGTGCGCAGGGCGGCCATCAGTTCCTGGGTACGCCGCGGGACTGCGCCGTACGAACCGTGGTTCAGGTGCAGTACGCCGGCGTCGAGGGTCCACAGGTCGGGGCGGGGGCTGAGTAGCGTCACCACGCAAACGGTACATACTTCCTGTCGTGTACCCCTACCTCGACCACGACGGGCCGATCGCGATGGCCCACCGTGGCGGTGCGCGGCACCCGGACAACATCGGCTTCGAGAACTCGCTGCGCGCCTTCGAGCATGCCGTGGGACTGGGCTACCGGTACCTGGAGACCGACCTGCACGCCACCAGCGACGGGGTGGTGATCGCGTTCCACGACAGCAAGCTCGACCGGGTCACCGACCGGACCGGCGTGGTCGCTGAGCTGCCCTGGTCCGAGGTGAGCAAGGCCAGGATCAACGGCCACGAGCCGATCCCCCGGCTGGACGAACTGCTCGAACACTTCCCGGAGATCCGGTTCAACCTCGACATCAAGGCCGAGAACGGCCTGCACCCGGCCGCGGAGGTACTGCGCTCGGCGAACGCGATCGACCGCGTCTGCGTCTCGTCGTTCTCACAGTCCCGGGTCCGCCGGATCCGCCGCGAGGTGGGCCCACGCCTGTGCACGGGGTACGGCGACTGGGAGACCGCGCTGATCCGGTTCCTGCCGATCCCGCTGAAGACGCGCGGCGCCTGTCTGCAGATCCCGCAGCAGTACGGTCCGCTCCGGGTGCTCACGCCCGGGCTGATCCGGCGAGCCCATGCCTTGGGCAAGCAGGTGCACGTCTGGACGATCGACGATCCGGCCGACATGCGGCGGCTGCTCGACGCCGGGATCGACGGCATCATCACCGACCGCACCGACCTGCTCCGGGACGTGCTGATCGAGCGCGGAGAGTGGCAGCAAATCGGCCACTGAAGTGTTATCCGCGGGTACGCCGCTTCGTCCCCCGGACCTGACACACTCCTGCGCATGGGACTTCTCTCCGCCCCGGCGGCGGTCGACAAGCGGGAGTACTGGGGGTTCAGCCTCTACGACTGGGCCAACTCCGGCTACGTCACCACCGTCGGCACGGTGCTGTTCGCGCCGTACCTGACTTCCGTCGCCGAGACCGCGGCCTGCGGGTACGTCGGGACCACGGACAAGCCGTGCCACACCAACCTCGACGTACTGGGACTGGGCCTGTCCCCCGGCTCGCTGGCCTTCTACGTCGTCACGGTCGCGACGCTGGTGTCGGCGCTGTTCTTGCCCGTCGTCGGCGCGATCGCGGACCGGATGGCGCGCAAGAAGCTCTTGATGTGTGGGTTCGCCTGGACCGGCGCGCTCGCGGCCTGCTGCATGGTGTTCGTCGGCGGCGGCCGCTGGGAGCTCGGGGCGCTCCTGCTCCTGATCGGCAACCTGTGCCTCGGGTCGTCCCTGGTCGTCTACGACTCGATCCTGATCGACATCGCCGGGCCGGACGAGCGGGACGACGTCTCGTCGCGTGCCTGGGCGTTCGGCTACCTCGGCGGCTTCATCCTGCTCGCGATCAACCTGGGCGTGGTCACCGCCCACGACGCGCTCGGCCTCAGCCAAGGGACTGCGGTCCGGCTCAGTCTGCTCAGCGCCGGGCTGTGGTGGGGTGCGTTCACGTTCATCCCCTTCACCAAACTGCGGAATCGCCCACCGGTCCTGGTCGAGCCCGTGCGCGGCAACATCGTCCGGCAGAGCTTCGGTCAGCTGTCGGCGACGCTGAAGCACATGCGCACCTACCCGGTGACCTTGCTGTTCCTGATCGCGTACCTGTTCTTCAACGACGGGATCCAGACGGTCATCTCGGTGTCGTCGACGTACGGCGAGAAGCAACTCGGGTTCGAGACCCAGGTGCTGATCGCGACGATCCTGCTGGTGCAGTTCGTCGCGTTCTTCGGGGCGCTCGCGTTCGGCCGGTTCGCCCGCCGGTTCGGGACCAAGCTCACGATCATGGGCGGCCTCGTGGTCTGGATGCTGATCGTGATCGCCGGCTTCCTGCTCCCGGCCAAGCAGATCGCGCCGTTCCTGGCGATGGGCGTCGCGATCGGCATCGTCCTCGGCGGGACCCAGGCACTGTCCCGGTCGGCGTTCAGCCAGCTGATCCCGAAAGGCCGCGAGGCGGAGTACTTCTCGCTCTACCAGGCCGGTGAGCGCGGTACGTCGTGGCTCGGCACCCTGGTCTTCGGCTTGGTGCACCAGATCACCGGCTCCTATCGACCGGCGATCGTTGCCCTCGGCCTCTTCTTCCTCATCGGCCTGGCCCTGCTCTCCCGCGTCGACATGCGCCGCGGCATCAGGGAAGCGGGCAACACTCAGCCCACGCTGGTCTGAGGTACGACGGACCTGGCCAGCCGCTGCACCGCCTCGGGACTCGGCGGTGTGCCGGTCCGGTCGGCGAAGAGCATGTGCGCGGATCCGATCAGGGTCAGGGCCAGTGTGTCGACATCGGCACCGGCATCGAGTCGCCCGCGATCGCGCTCGGCGGTCAGGTAGCCGGCGATCGCGGCGACGGCCTCGGTGAGGATCGGAACCCCGCTGGGGCTCGACGACCGCAGCCTGGCGCGCAGTCCGTCCCGGGAGATGGTCAGCCCGACGATCGCGACGGCGACCGAGCTGAACAAGTCGGTCAGGAAACCGGTGAGATTGTCGGCGATCGCCCCCCGACCGACGCATCCCAGCAGCAGATCGCCCTGATGGGCGAGCCGACGGATCCGGTCCCGCACGAGCTCGGTCAGGAACGCGTCGAAGTCCGTGAAGTGCCGATGCAGTACGCCCTTCGCGCAGCCGGCCTCGGTGGTGACGGCCCGGCTCGTCAACGCGTCCGGCCCGTCGCGGAGCAGCACGCGTTCGGCGGCGTCGAACAACTGCTCCCGTACGTCGCGCATGGCCACACCCGTCGGCATGACACCCCTTCCGTTGACGCGAGTGGGCACGTGCCCATTATGGTGTGAGGCCTGGGATCCGGCCGGCCGGACGTTCGACGCCGTGGTCGCCGGCATGACCTGGCACTGGGTCGACCCGGTCGCCGGCGCGGCCAAGGCCGCCGAGGTGCTCGAGCCTGGCGGCCGGCTGGCCGTGTTCTGGAACGTCTTCCAGCCCCCGTCCGACCTGGCGAAGGCGTTCGCCGCCGTCTATCGCGAGGTACTCCCCGACCGGCCGATGTACCACCGCGTGTCGGCGTCCCCGCTGGACGCGTACCTTGCCTTCCTCGGCAAGGCAGCGGAAGGGATGCGCGAGTCGGGCGCGTTCGATGAGCCGGAGCGGTGGCAGTTCCCGTGGAGCCGCCCGTACAGCCGGGGCGAGTGGATCGAGCAGCTGCGCACCGGCGGCGACGCCACTCAGTTCGATCCCAGCAAGTTCGACGAACTGCTGACTGGGATCGGCGCTGCGGTCGACGCGGCCGGGGGCAGCTTCCAGATGGGCCTCACCGCGCTGGCACTGACCGCGACCCGCAGCTGACATGAGAAACGGGCCCTGACCGCGTCGTTGCGGTGAGGGCCCGTCGGTCTTGCTCAGGCGGTGCGCTTGGTCCGGTGCAGGTGCGCGGGGCCGATCTCGCCCTTGCGGAGCAGCTCGACCCGCTCGGCGAGGAGCTCCTCCAGCTCGGAGATGCTGCGACGCTCGCGCAGCATGTCCCAGTGCGTACGGGCCGGCTTCTCCTGCTTCGGCTCCGGCTTCTCACCGGTCGAACGGGCAGCCTCGCTGCCGCAGTGCGGGCACTCCCAGATCGCGGGCACCTCGGCGTCGTGCGCCATGGTGACCTCGACCACGTGGCCGCGGGGGCAGTCGTACGTAATCATCTGGCGAGGAGCGAACTCAACACCACGGTCATCCTCGAAGCTGACCCCACCCAGCCCCGAACCACGCAGTACGCGATTAGACATGTCAAACCTCCGAGATCGTCATCCGTGCCAACGGTCGGCCGGCCCGGATCATTCCCATTTTGGCATGCCCGAGCCATATGTACGCACCTGACAGCACCGTCGTGACGCCCTGTCATCGAGCGTTCACACATCACGGTGTGTCGCGAACCGTCCGTCGTACGACGCGCGAACTTCACAGCCAGTTGCCAGGAATCAGGGATCAGTTCCTCAGCAAGTGTCCTTAGCGTCTGCACCCATGGTGCTACCCCGCCACAAGCTCCGTGGCCTCAGCCTGCTCAATGTCTGCCTGGTGGCCGTCGTCCTCGCCATCGCGATCACGGCGTACTTCCTGTTCTTCCGCAAGGACACGCCGGCCGCCGGCGCGACCCGCCCGACCTTCGCAGTCGCCCGGGGCGAGGTGACCGCCAGCGTGAGCTCCAGCGGCACCCTGCAGAGCTCCCAGACCGCGTCGCCGCAGTTCGAGACGTCCGGCACAGTCACCCAGATCCTGGTCAAGGTCGGCCAGGTGGTCGCCAAGGGCGCCGCGATCGCGAAGGTCGACCCATCCGCCGCCGAGAGGCAACTCAGGATCGCCGACCAGAACCAGATCGCGGCCGCCAACTCGGTCACGGCGGCCAGCGAGTCGCTGGACGACGCGCAGGATGCTGCCGAGGCCGCTGCGGAGGCGTCGGCCTCCCCCAGCCCGACGCCGACCAATGGGCAGCAGGCACAGAGTCAGAACCAGAACCAAGGTCAGAGCCCCGAGGTCGCGGTGAGCAACGCGGAGGCGAGCCTGGCCCGCGCGAAGGCTGACAAGGAGCAGGCCGACCAGGACGTGGAGGGCGCGCAGGCCGCGGTCGACGCGACCACGCTGAAGGCACCCATCGCCGGCACGATCACCGCGATCAACGGCAGCGTCGGCTCGGTCACCGGCGGCTCGAGTTCGAGCAGCGGTTCAGGCGGTGCAGGCTCGACCTCAGGTCAAGGTTCAGGGTCCAGCGCCTCGAGTACGACGACAACCTCAGGTTCCGGCTTCGTCGACATCTCCGACCTCAAGTCACTCCAGGTGGCCGCGTCCTTCCCGGAAGCGGACGCGATCAAGATCAAGGCCGGCCAGTCGGCCACCGTCACCCTGAACGCGGAGCCCGGTACGACGCTCACCGCGACGCTGGCCTCGGTGTCGCCGACCCCGACTACGACCAACGGCGTCGTCGCCTACTCCGCGACCTTCTCGCTGGCCAAGATCCCCGCGAACGCCCGGATCGGCCAGACCGCCAACGTCACAGTCCAGACTGCGAAGGCCGCCGACGCCCTCTACGTCCCGAGTACGGCGGTCGCGACCAGCGGTACGACGTACACGGTGACGATGGCCGACGGCGGCGGGACGCGAGAGGTCAAGGTCGGCGTACGGGGCGACAGCTTCACCCAGATCACCTCCGGACTGAGCGAGGGTGACCGGGTCGAGCTGCTCCAGGGTGCGATCGGTGGCACGGCCAACCAGAACGGCCAGGGCCGGACCGGGCAGCTCCCCGGCGGCGGGCAGTTCGGCAACGGTCAGCTCCCCCGGGTCGGCGCGGGCGGGGTCAACCGTGGCCGCTGACGCCCTGATCGAGATCCGGGACGTCACCAAGACGTACGGCGCCGGCGAGACCGCCGTCCACGCACTCCGCGGGGTCTCCCTGCGCGTCGAGGCCGGTGAGTACGTCGCCGTGATGGGCTCGTCCGGATCCGGCAAGTCGACGCTGATGAACATCCTGGGGTGTCTCGACGTCCCGAGTCGCGGTGAGTACTGGCTGGACGGCAGCAACGTCGCCCGGCTGACCGAGGACCAGCAGGCGCTCGTCCGCGGCCGCAAGATCGGCTTCATCTTCCAGTCCTTCAACCTGATCCCCCGGACCACCGCACTGGCCAACGTCGAGCTCCCGCTCACGTACGCGCATCTGCGGCGTGCTGAGCGACGCAAGCGAGCGTCCCGTGCGCTGGCCCTGGTCGGTCTGTCGGACCGAGCCGACCACCGGCCGAACGAGCTCTCCGGCGGCCAGCAGCAGCGCGTGGCGATCGCCCGCGCGCTCGCGACCGGCCCGCGCATCCTGCTCGCCGACGAGCCGACCGGCAACCTGGACGCACACTCGACCGACGAGGTACTCGGCATGTTCGATCAACTGAATGCCGACGGCCGGACGGTCGTGGTGATCACCCACGAGCACGACGTGGCGGCCCGGGCCCGGCGGCTGATCCAGGTCGCCGACGGCCGGATCGTCGCGGACGAGGTGACGCGCCGATGACACCTCGCGACCTCATGGGCGCCGCCCTGCGCGGCCTCAGCGCGAACAAGCTGCGCTCCCTGCTGACCGTCCTCGGCGTCTCCATCGGAGTCGGCGCGGTCATCGTCCTGGTTGCTGTCGGCAACGGCTCGGGCAAGGCGGTACAGGCCCGGCTGGAGGCGATGGGCACCAATCTCCTCACGGTCTCCACGACCGGCGGTGGCGGCGGCTTCGCCCGCGGTCAGGCCGGACCGTCGGCCCAGCAGTACAGCCTGACTCTCGCCGACGCCGCCGCGCTGGCCGACGACCGCCTCGCACCCGACGTCTCCGCGGTCGCTCCGGTGATGACGAGCTCGGCTACCGCGACCAGTGGCGACACCAGCTACACCGTCAACCAGGTGATCGGTACGACGCCGGAGTACATGCCGGCCACCAACACACCGGTCGAGCTCGGGCAGTCCTTCACTCAGCAGGACGTCGACACGTCGCAGCGGGTCATCCTGCTAGGGCAGACGGCCGCGACCGAGTTGTTCACCCGGCCCGCGACCGCGGTCGGCCAGACGATCAAGCTGGGCGCTGTCGACTTCGTCGTCCGCGGAGTGCTGGCGAGCAAGGACAGCACCGGGTTCTCGGATCCGAACGCGACCGCGATCGTGCCGATCAGCACCCTGCGCGCGACCCAGGCCGGGTACGGTCCGCTGAACCAGATCGTCGTACAGGCGGCGGACAAAGATCGGGTCGACACCGCGCAGGCCGAGGTCACCCAGTTGCTGACCGCGCGGCACCAGGTGCCGACCGACCAGACGTCGCCGTTCCGGATCACCAACTCGGCGCAGATCCTGCAGACCAGCCAGGACACCGCCGCGACCTTCACCGCGCTGCTGGCGACGGTCGCCGCGATCAGCCTGGTCGTGGGCGGGATCGGGGTCACCAACATCATGCTGGTCACCGTCACCGAGCGGACCCGGGAGATCGGGATTCGCAAGGCACTCGGCGCACGGCGGCGGACGATCCTCGGGCAGTTCCTGATCGAGGCGACCCTGCTGAGTCTGATCGGCGGCGCGGTCGGTGTCGCCGTCGCGCTGATCGTCACCCGCTTCCAGCTGGCCGGGGTGCAACCGGTGCTGGTGCCGTCGTCGATCGGGCTCGCCCTGGGCGTGTCCGCGGCCGTCGGCCTGTTCTTCGGCAGCATGCCGGCGCACCGCGCTGCCGGACTCCGTCCCATCGATGCACTACGTCACGAGTGAGAGAGGCTCTCCGATGAGCAACCAGACGCCCGATGAGTTCGCCCAGATCGGGTCCGACGAGGAGGTCGACACGGCGCTCGAGCCGAAGAAGACCCTCAACCTGCCGATCGCGACCGCGATTCTCGCCGGCGTTGTCGTGCTGGCCGTCGGCCTGGCCGGCGGCGCAGGTCTCCACGCGGCCTTCGCTTCGGACAGTACGACGCAGTCGCCGCAGGCGGGTCGCTTCGGCGGCGGGTACGGCGGCTTCCGTGGTCAGAACGGTCAAGGTCAAGGACAGGGTCAGGGGCAAGGTCAGGTCCAGGGGCAGCGGCCCGGTGGTGGGCAGGGCAGCGCGGCGATCGGCACGGTCGTCTCGGCGAGCGGCTCGCAGCTCGTGGTGAAGACGCAGAACGGCAACGTCACGGTCAAGCTGACCGGTGACACGACGTACGAGATCACCAACAAGGGGACGGCGACCGATCTCAAGGCCGGCGAGCAGGTCGTCGTCAGCGGTCAGAACGCCGACGGTTCGATCACCGCGAGTACCGTCCGGCAGGGCTCGTTCCCCGGCGGCTTCCGCAACCCGGGCGCGACGCCTTCGCGCTGAGCCGGATAATGAGGGCGTGGCCGGCCCTCTGATCCCGACGCCCATCACCCTCCACCTCCTGCGCGGCGCGCTCGACCTCGAACAGACCGATCGCGGCGTCCTGCCGCATCGGTTGCCCGCGTGGGCGAGGCGGCAGTACGACGACGGCCAGCTCGAAATGGCCGAGGCGCAACCATCCGGGGTGCGGTTGGCATTCCGAACCCGCGCGACGATCGTCGAGCTGGAGACGTTGCCTACCAAGCGGGACTACGTGGGCGCACCGGCGCGGCCGGACGGTGTCTACGACTTCGTTGTCGACGGCAAGCTGATCGGGCAGGCGAGTGTGGACGCCGGTGACGTCGTCACGATCGACCTGATGACCGGAGCGACCGAGACCCGGCGCGGCGAGTCGGGCACGCTGCGCTTCGGCGAGCTGAGCGACGACCTGAAGACCGTCGAGCTCTGGCTGCCGCACAACGAGACCACCGAACTCGTTGCCCTGCGCACCGATGCGCCGGTCGAGCCGATCCCGGCCGGCGGCCGGCGGGTGTGGTTGCACCACGGCAGCTCGATCAGCCACGGCTCCGACGCCTCCAGCCCGACGGGCACCTGGCCGGCGTTGGCCGCCGCTCACGGTGACGTGGAGCTGATCAACCTGGGCTTCGCCGGCAGCTCACTCCTGCAGCCGTTCACGGCACGCACCATGCGGGACACGCCGGCTGACCTCATCAGCGTCAAGCTGGGCATCAACGTGGTGAACACCGACGTACTGCGGCTGCGCGGGTTCACCCCGGCGGTCCACGGCTTCCTGGACACCATCCGCGACGGCCACCCGACGACACCGCTGCTGGTCGTCTCCCCGATCCTCTGCCCGATCCACGAGAACACCCCGGGACCGACGGGCTGGGACCTGTCCGCGTTGGGTGAAGGCAAACTCCGGTTCGCGGCAACCGGGGATCCGGCGGAGGTCGCGGCCGGCAAGCTGACGTTGTCCGTCATCCGCGCCGAGCTCTCGCGGATCGTCGAGCAACGGGCTGCCGACGACCCGAACCTGCACTACCTCGACGGCCGTGTCCTGTACGGCGAGGCGGACAACGCCGTACGACCGCTGCCGGACGATCTGCATCCCGACGGCGAGA
Organism: Kribbella pittospori; assembly: GCF_004331465.1. Classification (GTDB taxonomy): domain Bacteria; phylum Actinomycetota; class Actinomycetes; order Propionibacteriales; family Kribbellaceae; genus Kribbella; species Kribbella pittospori. Next base: position 206,868 of record NZ_SJKB01000005.1, on the reverse strand, counting down.
CCCATCGCGTGATGGCCGAGCGGTTCGCCGACTACGCCTTCGCGGTCAAGGGACCGTTCGCCTGACCAGCCTCTCTCGCAACCGCTCTCTCCCCCCTCGACCCGACTTTGAGCGCCCCTCGACCACCACGGCGCGCGGATCGTGGTCGGCCCGTGCACAATGTCGCCTCGTACGGCGGACCCGCGGCGGCCCGACCTCCACCACACCGCGACTTTGAGCACCACTCGACCGCCGTGGCGCGCTGAGCGTGGTCGAGCGGTGCACAAGGTCAACTCGTGCGGCGGGGACCTCGGCGTACGGCGGGGGTGCGGGGACTGCGGCGGGACGGCGGGGCGCGACCGGGGCGCGGAGGGATAGTCGGTACGCCGGGCGCTACTGTTTCTGGTCGGGGTCGATGACCTCGCCCTGGATGACGTCGTCCTGGGAATGTCTCGGCGGCTGGCCTGGACCGGCGCCGGGGATGAAGCCGCCGAGGTTCGCGCCGCCGAACTGGGTGGCGACGCGGCGGCCCAGGAAGGCGTGCATGCCACGCCGGGCCAGCGGGCGGGTGAAGGGCAGGACGAAGAAGAACCCGAAGATGTCGGTCACGAAGCCCGGCGTCAGCAGCAGCGTGCCGCCGACCAGGACGAGGGCCGCGTCGGACAGCTCACGCCCGGGCATCTTGCCGGTCTGCAGGGCGGACTGCAGCGCGTTCCACGCGCGGCGTCCCTCGCGCTTGATGATCCACGCGCCGAGCGCGCTCTCGACGAGCAGCAGCCCGACCGTCGGCCAGCCGCCGATCACCTGGCCGATCTGGATGATCACGAAGATCTCCACGATCGGCACCACCAGCAGCGCCAGCGCTACGAGCCACGGCATGTCCTACCCCTTCCGGCGATTCCCTCCAGTGTTGCGCACCGGGGAAAGCACGGGCTCAGGCCGGGACCTTCTCGCGGCTCCGCGTCGGCGCGGGCGGCGCCTCCGGCCCGTCCTCCCGCCGTCGGCGACGGGCGACGATCGCCAGCACGATGCCGAGGATGCCCAGCCCGGTCAGGATCCACTGCGGCCAGCCGCCGAGCTTGATGGCCAGCGTTTCCGTGTCCCGGATCGGCACGTTCGCGACGTACACGTCGCGGACGAACTGGCCGGACTTGTGCTCGACCTTGCCGTCCGGCTGGATCACGCCGGAGATCCCGCTGGTCGACGCGATCAGTACGGTCCGGCCGGTCTCGATCGCCCGCATCCGCGTGATCGCGAACTGCTGCTCGGGCTGCCCGGTGTCGCCGTACGTCGCGTTGTTCGTCTGCACCACGAGGACCTGCGCACCGCCCTTGACCACGTCCGAGATGACGTTGTCGTAGGCGAGCTCGAAGCAGATCACATCGCCGTACGTGACGCCGCGGATCGGCATCACGCCGGGGACCTTGCCGGGCGCGGTCTGCCGGCCGATCATCTCGAGGCGCTTGATGTACGGCAGCAGCTGGTCGCGGAAGGGGATGTACTCACCGAAGGGCACCGGGTGCCGCTTGGCATAGATCTGGCCGGGTCCGCTGACCGGGTCCCAGACGACGCCGGTGGTCTGCCGCTCGTTCGGTCCTGGGCCGTCGAGGACCGCGCCGACCAGGATCGGTACGCCGACGGCCTTGACCGCCTCCTCGATGTCCGCCTTGGTCTCGGAGTCCTGGAACGGATCGATGTCGGTCGAGTTCTCCGGCCAGATCACCACGTCCGGCTTGGCCTCGGTGCCCTCCTCGACCCGCTTCTGCAGGTCGAGCGTCGCGGCCAGGTGGTTGCGCGTGACGGTCCGGGCGCGGCCGAGGAACTCCAGGCCCTTGCCAGGCACATTGCCCTGCACCATCGCCGCGGTCACGGTCTTGCCGTTGCCCTCGGTCGAGAGGTCGATCAGCGAGCTGCCGCCGACGATCGCCACACCGGCAACCAGCGCGACGATCCGGAGCCGCAGGCCGCTCTCCAATCGCAGTACGGCGTACACGAGGACTCCGAGCAGCGCGACGACGAAGCTCAGCCCCGGGATGCCGACGAATGACGCCAGCCTGCCGACCGGGGAGTCCGAGAGCGCCCACGCGAGCCGGCCCCACGGGAAGCCGCCGAACGGAACGGAGGCGGCGGCGAACTCGGTCGCGACCCACATGCACGGGATCCACAACATCCACAGCTTGAGTTTCAGCACCTGCGTCGCGAACAACCCGAAGACCGCATAGAACAGCCCCTCGAGGATGGCCAGCGCGATCGCGGCGTCGCCGCCGATGACCGTGAGCCAAGGGACCAGGACCGCGTAGTAGGTGATGCCGAAGCCGGCGCCGATCAGGAAGCCCGCCTTGGCGGAGGCGCCGTTCAGCGCGGCCAGGAAGAGCGGTACGGCGATGATCGTCAGCCAGGGGTGGTCGTGCGGTTCGAAGGCCAGGCCGAGTAGCGCGCCGGCGCCGGCGGCCACCGCAACCCTCGGCAGGACGCGTTCCAGAGCCTTCAAACGGTCCACGCGGTATCCCCTTGTCCTCACTGCCCGGCGGACGCCGGTCGCACGACCGTACAACGTTCCGGACACGCCAATGTATCCGGTCAGTAGCCAATAGGCAGCGATCGCGGAAAGTGAAGGGAGATCAGCAGAGTGCGAGGAAGTGAAAAGGCCTCAGAAATAAGCGGGTCGGCGTTCACTGTCGGTGAAGTCCGGGGCCCGGCCATAAGGAAAGAGGCTCGGCGCTCCTTCGGACCAACCGTCGGACCGCTGGCTGCGAACCGTCCGGCTGTTGTCTACTGGCCGCCGAGCCTCTTCCACCTCTGCCCCGCGGGGGGCTAACCACCGGCGATCTCAGCCCCCGTCGACTCAGGCCTGGCACTGGCCTGGTCAGCGTCGCGGGATCATCCGGTGGCCGAACTTCGTGTGACCGTTGATAAAACGGGATATGACGACTCCCAAAACGATGCTCGCTGACGGCGACGGTGTCAACCTCTCCAGCGGCTCCTTGAGGCCGTTGTAACACATTCGGCTGTACTCACTGGAAAAACGAGGAAACTTCAGCCGGGTCACGTTACAGAGCCGTCTCGGCACTCCACGTGATCGTTACCCTGGGCAACTATTCGTCACCCAAACGGTACGACGACCACTCCTTTTGCGCGCGTGATCACAAGCGGTTCCGACAGCACCTCGGCCGCCGACGCGGACACGTCCGGACGGCCGCGGCAGACCACCGAGGCGCTGAAATCGATCTCACGGCTGCGATTGCCGACCCGGCTGATGGTTCCTGTCACCTCCACAACGTCGCCGGCCCGCAACGGCTGCAGGAACTGCACGTCGGAGTACGACGCGAACAGGCCCTCGTCGCCGTCGGCCTGGATGCACACCTCGGTCGCGACGTCGCCGAACAGCCCGAGCACGTACGCGCCGTCGACCAGATTGCCGGCGTAGTGCGCATGGCTGTAGGGCACATAGCGCCGATGCGTCGCACTCAGGCCGATAGTTGCCTTTGACACCTATGCACTCCTCTTCGCAGGGACTCGCTTCGTCACCAGTGCATCGACCAGATAGCTGGCCACTTCGCCTGGTGTGGTGCCACGACCGAACACGCGCTCGACGCCGAGTTCGCCGGCCATCTGCTCGGTGAAACGGGGGCCGCCGGCAACCAACACCGGTCGCGCGTCCTCGGCGTACGCCTCCCGGAACGCGGCCGACATCTCCTTGGTGTTCAGCACATGCGCCTCGCGCTGGGTGACCACCTGCGAGACCAGGATCGCGTCCGCCTTCTCCGCCTTGGCCCGGCGGACCAGCTCCGGTACGGCGACCTGGGCGCCGAGGTTCACCACCTTCAGCTCGCGGTAGTACTCCAGACCCTTCTCCCCCGCGAACCCCTTGATGTTCATGATCGCGTCGATGCCGACGGTGTGCGCGTCGGTGCCGATGCAGGCGCCGACCACGGTGAGCCGGCGGCGCAAGCTCTTGCGGATCGCCAGGTTCACCTCCTTCGGCGAGAGCAACGGGTAGTCGCGCTCGATCACCTCGACCTTGGAGGTGTCGACGAGGTGGTTCACCGGTCCGTACACGACGAAGAAGGTGAAGTCCGGCCCCATCGCCTTGGCATGTACGACCAGCGCCGGATCCATCCCCATCTTGTTCGCCAGTTGTACGGCGGCGCCCTCGGCCCGCTTGTCGTGAGGGATCGGCAGCGTGAACGACAGCTGCACCATCCCGTCGCCGGTGGTGTCGCCGTACGGCCGAATGATGCTCATGTCAGCCTGCCTCTCGACTGACCGCTCGCTGGGGTTCTGGAGGGAGAAGAAGAAGGGGGTGGGGGTGAGTCCTCCAACAACTCGATCGCCGGGTTGTAGTACTCCGACGATCTGCGCGCGACGCCTTCGAGGCCGCGGCCGGCGTCCTGCGGGCGCTTCATCAGGCCGAAGGTGCCGTCGCCGATCGCGTTCAGCAGGCCGTCGTCGACGATCTCCTCCAGCAGTTCGACCGACTCCGCCAGCACCTGCCGGGCGCGCTGAGCGATGAAGCCGTCCGGAGCGGGACGGAAATCCTCGTGAAGGTTGCCCGCGGCACCCAACACGTAGCGGACGTTCTGCAGCGCCAGGTCGCGGTCCGAGATCCACGGTGTCACCACGGCCTCGGTCATCATCCCGACCAGCAGGATGCCCTGGCCCGTCATCGCGCCGACCAGGTTGAAGAATCCGTCCAGCAGGTAGCCGCGGAACACATCACCGGTCATGTGCCGCGTCGGCGGCATCCACTTCAGCGGCGCCTCCGGGAACAGTTGCCGGGCCAGCATCGCGTGCGCCAACTCCAGCCGGAACGAGTCCGGCAGATCCGGGTTGATCTCGAACGCGTGCCCGAGGCCCAGCTGCCAGTCCTGCAGTCCGGCCTCCTTCGCGAAGTACTCGTTCAGCAGTTGCGACACGGTCACCGTGTGCGCGGCCTCGACCGCGTCCGCGGTGGTCAGGTAGTTGTCCTCGCCGGTGTTGATGATGATCCCGGCCCGGGCGTGGATCTGCCGGCTGAACCGCTGGTCGACGAAGGTCCGGATCGGGTTGATGTCGCGGAACAAGATGCCGTACATGGAGTCGTTCAGCATCATGTCGAGCCGCTGCAGTCCGGCCAGCGTCGCGATCTCCGGCATGCACAGTCCAGACGCGTAGTTCGTCAGCCGGATGTAGCGGCCGAGCTCCTTCGACGACTCGTCGAGGGCGGCTCGCATCAGCCGGAAGTTCTCCTGCGTCGCATAAGTGCCCGCGAAGCCCTCCCGTGTCGCCCCTTCGGGCACGTAGTCGAGCAGCGACTGGCCGGTCGACCGGATCACGGCGATGATGTCGGCGCCGGCGCGAGCCGCCGCCTGCGCCTGCGGGATGTCCTCGTAGATGTCGCCGGTGGCAACGATCAGGTAGATCCACGGCCGCTGCTCCGGATCACCGTGCCGCTTGATCAGCCGGTCCCGCTCCCGTCGCCGTCCGTCGATCCGCTTCATTCCGGCCGCCGCGGCCTTCCGCGCCGCGGCCCTGGCCCGTACGGCGTCCCGTCCCTCGGGCAACCGGAACGCCACCGAACCCGAGGCAGCCTTCTGCGCGAGGACGGCCAGGTCTTCCGCCTCGCCCCGGACCAGCGCGTCCCACACGGGCAGCGCGAGTCCGTGCTCCAGGCCGACGTCCGCCCGCACCGTGTCCGCGAGCCGGTTCACCCACGGGATGCCATCGGTATCCGCGCCGGTCAGGCCGGCCAAGCGCAGGACAGCACGCTCGACCGAGACCGTCGTGTGCTGCCGGGCGAGGTTGACGATCGGCCGGCCGGCTTTCCGGGCCAGGCTGCGCGCCTTCCGGACGGTGACCGGATCGAGGTCGAGCTTCTTCACTGCACGCGTCACTGTGACCATCCCTCGGCTTCATGAATCACACGCCCGCCGACGACAGTCCGCAAGCAAGTAGGTGTTCCCTCGCTCAGATCCGGCAGCACGGGTACACCGGCCCGCGGATCCGTCGACCACGCAGCGACGCGCTCGTCCGGCGTCTGCACAACCAGATCCGCGTCGCTCTGCCAGACCGCGTACGTCGCAGCCGTACCGGGCGCAAGGACACCGGCATCGTCGATCCCGGCCGCCCGCCAGCCACCACGGGTATGCGCCTGGAACGCGGAACGCACAGTCATCCGCTCGCCCTTCTCGTGGTGGAACGCGGCCGCCCGCACGGCGTCCCAGCCGCCGAGCTCGGTCACCGGCGAATCCGAACCGAACGCCAGTACGACGCCCGCCCGCGCCAGCGAACCGAACGGGTTCATCCCCCGCCACCGTTCACCGACCCGCTCGGCGTACATGCCATCCGGCCCGCCCCACAGCGCGTCGAACATCGGCTGGACACTGGCGACCACTCCACACTGCGAGAGGGTCGCGATCGCAGCCTCGTCGACCATCTCGACATGCTCGAGCCGATGCCGCGCGGCGACCAGCGCCTGTACGCCGACCTTCTCGGCAGCCAACTGGAATCCGCGAACGATGTTGTCGAGCGCTTGGTCGCCGATGCAGTGGAAGCCCGCCTGCACGTTCCGCTCGGTGCAGGCGATCACGTGCTCGGCGATCTGCTCCGGCGTCAGGTAGGCGTGACCACGGTGGTCCGCGCGATCGGCGTACGCCTCCCGCAACGCAGCCGTCCGCGAGCCGAGGGCGCCGTCCGCGTTCAGGTCACCTGCCAGGCCGGCCAGGTCGTACGTCGCGATGTGCTCGAAGACGCCGGGCTCACCCCAGTACAGGGTCGCCGACAGACCAAGCTTGTGGGCGACCTCGCGCACGAGCGGGAGCTCCCACAGCGGCCCGATGTGCGGCGCGGCCATCTCGTGGAACGCGCCGATCCCCTTCGACGCCATCGCGGTCAGCGCGGCCTCGACGTCCTTGCGCCGCTGGTCCGGCCCGATCAGTTCACTCAGTGCGTCACGGACGGCGTGATGCGCGTCGCGCTCGACCCGGCCGGTGGCGTCGTACCCGTCGCCTGTTGCCGCAGGCACCAATGCCGAGGAGATCACACCGGAGTGACCGTCGACGCGGGACAGGTACACCCTGCGGCCCGCGGCGGCCCGGTCCAGCTCCTGGGCCGTCGGCGGGCGACCCTCGGGCCACTTCGTCTCGTCCCACCCGGCGCCGTCGATCACTGCGTCCGCCGGAAGGTCCGCGGCGAAGGCAGCGAGGCGGTCGAGGGCTTCGGTGAGCGAGGTGGTGCCGGCGAGGTCGAGGCCGGTCAGCAGCGCGCCGGTCTGCGCGGTGTGGACGTGGGCATCGACAAAGGACGGCGTCACCAGTCTGCCGTCGAGGTCGACCACCTCGTCGGCGCCGTCCGCGTACGAGCCCGCGCCGGTGTCGTCACCGAGCCAGGTCACCACGCCGTCGTCGAAGGCGATCGCGGTGGCATGCGGGTCGGCGGGTGAGTAGACGGAACCGTTCGTCAGAAGTGTGCGCACGGACTAATCCTCCGCCAGCCTGCTCTCGAACAGACCGCGGACACCCTGCTCGGTCCGCAACAGCTCGAGCGCGTAGTCGGCGTGCCCAGGCACGTAGCCGTTGCCGACGAGCATCGTGACGTCCGCGGCCAGGCCCTCAGCACCCAGCGCGGCAGCGGAGAACGACGTCGCCATGGAGAAGAAGATCACCGTGCCACCAGCCGCGGTCGAGAGTACGGCTCCGTGCTCGCAGCCCGGTACGTCGACGCAGACAACGGTGATGTCCGCCGGTCCCCCGGCCTCCTCGACGGCCGTTGCCAGCGCCACCGGATCCCGGGCGTCGGCCAGAGTGACGACGTCGGCCAGGCCGGCGGCGGTCAGCCGGTCCTTCTCCGACTCGACCGGCACGATCCCGATCGTGCGCGCCGCGCCGGCCTGCCGTGCGGCCGCCAGCGACAGCGAGCCACTTTTACCTGCGCCGCCAATTACTGACACGACAGGCTTTGTGCCTTTGTCGACATAGTCGCGGACCACGCGGGCGGTCAGGGCGGGCGCTCCGCAGACGTCCATGACGGCCAGTGACAGCTCGGGTTTGAGGTCGTCGGGCAGCTTGGCGACGATCGACCGGGCGAACAGGATCGCGTGCCCCTGCGCCGGGACCTGCTCGCTGCGGCCGTCCCAGCGCGCGAGCTCATCAGTGATCTGCAACGGGGTGAGCGTCAGGGACACCAGCGTGGCGACACGGTCACCCTTGCGTACGCCGAGCGGCGACTCGGGGCCGGCCTCGTCCACCACGCCGACCAGCATCCCGCCGGAGCCGGTCACCGGGTTCTGCATCTTGCCGCGGGTCCCGATGATGTCGAGCACCGCGCGGCGGATCGCCGTACCGTCGCCGCCGTGCGCCTCGGCCAACTGGCGGTACGACGCGGCGTCGAGATTCAGCCGCTCGACCGCGACCCGGACCTCGTCGGGCCAGATCTCCGGGCGTGCGTCGAGCTTGTCCGCCGCCTGCGGCAACACGCCGGACGGCGCGAGTACGCGGTGCAGTCCTACCGGGCTCGACGACACGGGGCCTCCTTGAGGGATCAGGCAAAATACTACTGAAACTAGCTCTTGACGAGAATTCTTACGGCGTACTGTTGGATCTAAGGGAAGTTCTATCGCTATCCTCACATGAGACCGCACTACCCCTGAAGCCCCCGGAGGACTCGTGACCGACCTGATCAGCCCGGAGCTGGGCGTCCCGGAGCCCGGCGAGCGCGATCTCGCGGGCCAGCCGTACGCGTACCGGCGAGCCGAGCTGGTGGAGCCGGACTGGACCCGGCTGCCCGGCTGGAAGGACGTCACGGCCGAGGAGTGGCGATCGGTGCAGTGGCAGCGGTCGCACTGTGTGAAGAACGTCAAGCAGCTGCGCGACGTGATGGGCGACCTGCTCGAGGACCGGTTGTACGAGGACCTGACCCGGGACCAGGCCGAACGCGCCACCATGTCGATGCTGCTGCCGCCGCAGATGCTGAACACGATCGTGCCGACCGGAGCCTCCGACTACACCGAGGCGTTCTATGCCGATCCGGTCCGGCGCTACATGCTGCCGGTGTTCAGTGACCGCCGTACCGACTGGCCGTCGCATCCGCATGCGACCCGGGACTCGCTCCATGAGCATGAGATGTGGGCCACAGAGGGGTTGACCCACCGCTACCCGACCAAGGTCCTCGCGGAGATCCTGCCGACGTGCCCGCAGTACTGCGGTCACTGCACCCGGATGGACCTGGTCGGCAACTCGACCCCGGTCATCGACAAGCTGAAGTTCACCGCGAAGCCGCAGACCCGGCTCGACGACATGCTCGACTACCTGCGCCGTACGCCAGGTGTCCGGGACGTCGTCGTATCGGGTGGCGATGTGGCGAACATGCCGTGGCCGAGGCTCGAGTCGTTCCTCACCAGCCTGCTGGAGATCGAGAACATCCGCGACATCCGGCTGGCGACCAAGGCCCTGATGGGCCTGCCGCAGCACTGGCTGTCGGACGACGTCCGGGCCGGCGTCGAGCGGGTGGCGCAGCTGGGCCGGCAGCGTGGCGTGATGATCGCGATGCACACACACGTGAACGCGGCCCAGTCGGTGACGCCTTTGGTGGCCGAGGCAACGAAGGCGATGTTCGAGGCGGGTCTGCGTGACGTCCGCAACCAGGGTGTGCTGATGCGCGGCGTGAACGACTCGGTGCCGCAATTGCTCGACCTGTGCTTCGCGCTGCTCGACGGCGCGACCATCACGCCGTACTACTTCTACATGTGCGACATGATCCCGTTCTCGGAGCACTGGCGGGTCTCGGTCCGCGACGCGCAGCACCTACAGCACGGCATCCTCGGCTACCTCCCCGGCTTCGCCACGCCGCGCATCGTCTGCGACGTCCCGTACGTCGGCAAGCGCTGGGTGCACCAGTTGTCGGAGTACGACGAGGTCCGCGGCATCTCGTACTGGAAGAAGAACTACCGCACCGGCATCGAGCACCAGGATCCCGAGGCGCTGAACCGCACGTACGAGTACTACGACCCGATCGACACCCTCCCGGCCGAGGGCCAGGACTGGTGGCGGCAGCACGCCGGCACCTCACTGGCCGAAGCCGAGAAGCGCGCCGCCGCCTCCCGTGCCGCCGCCGAGTCGCAGAAGCTCTTGCAGATCAACTGACTCCCGATCCCGCCTTCGGTGCCACCAATGCAGGGGGTGGCACCGAGGGCGCTCTGCACCTCGGTTTGACGGCCAGTGCGTGACAGGCGGTCAGATACATCTTCGGATCCGGCTTCACGGCACCAACCTCGGCGGAGAACGCGGTCACCTCGAAGTACGGCGCGAGCGGACAAGCGACCCACTCGAGCGGCACCTCCGCGGTCGCGTCACTCACGAGCCCGATCCGCCACCCAGCTGCCTTCAACCCAACCAGCGTCCTGACGGTCCCCTCCGGCACCGCATTCAGCAACTGCCGCACATACCCCCGCCGCATTTCCGTTGCCTTCCGCACCTGCTCTTCACCAGGCGCACCCCCACACCGCGCGGCTACCACCCGCAACGTGTTCTCCAGATCGCCGTGCGCGCCGATGAACCGCTCGTACGCGGTCGCATCGAACTCGCGCGCGAACGCGCCCGCCTCGACCCCCAGCACACCGGCAATCTTCTGATGTACCAGCCCCCGCTCATCGTCCCCACCTGACACCAGAGTGCTGAACAGGTCCAGCAAAAGAATGTGCCGCACAGCGGCACCCTACGACGGCGCGCGCACGATCTACTGCCCGGCAGCAGCGTCGCACTGGTGCTGCGGGCCGAGGGTGCGCAGCAGGTCCAGCGCGTCGGTCTGCCCGGGTGGCGGGGTGAAGACTCGAAGGCGCTGGTCTGCCGCGGGTGTCGCCAGTACCTCGCAGTCGAACTCGATCCTGCCGAGGTCCGGATGGTCCAGCCGGTACGGATGAGATCTGCGTACGGCGACCTCGTGCCGGTCCCAGAGCGCCGCGAACTCGGGGCTGGCTGCGCGGAGCCGCGTGACAAGGGTGCGGGAGGCTTCGTCGTTCCCGCGGCGGGCCACGGCTGCGCGCAGATCCGCGACCAACTGCCGGGCCTGCTCCTCGCGCTCCTCAGCCGCGAAGTGGCTTCGTACGTCGGGTTCGGTGAACCAGCGCAGCACGATGTTGCGGTCCTCGTGGGCCACGTCGCACACGCACCCGAACAACGCCAGCGCCATGTCGTTCTGTGCCAGCAGGTCGCCCAGATCGCTCAGGACCTGGACCGGAACGCCTTCCAGCCGGTCGAGAATGTAGAGCATGCCCGGCCCGAGATACTCCCCGGCCCGTGCTCCCTCCGGCGGGCGCTGTCCGGCGAGCAGGTACAGGTGGTCCCGCTCGTCGGCCGTCAGCCGCAGAGCGCGGGCCAGCGCGGCCAGCATCTGCACCGACGGCTGCGGGCTCCTGCCTTGCTCCAGCCGCATGAGGTAGTCGGCCGACATGCCCGCCAACTGCGAGACCTCCTCGCGGCGGAGTCCCGGCGTACGACGCCTCGGTCCCTCGACCAGTCCGACGTCGCGCGGACCCAACCGCTCCCGGGACCGGCGCAGAAAGTCGGCGAGGTCCTCGCGGTTCATGGCCATAGCGCTAGTGAACCACCGTTTCCCCAGCGCATCCTCGGACTGCCGATCCTAGGCAAACCGCTCCTCTCCCGAGCCGCCGACGGCGACTGCATAGTCGACAGCTGTCCGGTCCGAACGAGGAAGGTTGTGTCATGAAGGAATCCGTACTGGAAGTCCCCGGCGCCCGACTGCACCACTTCGTCCGTGGGTCAGGTCCCCTGCTCGTACTTATCGGCGGAGGAAAGGGGGACGCCACCGCGACCGACGCGCTCGCAGACCAGCTGGCTGACAGCTACACCGTCCTCACCTACGACCGCCGAGGCCTGTCCGGGAGCACGACCGACGCGCCCGCACTCACGGTCGCGACCCACGCCGACGACTTGTCCCTTCTGCTCGCCACCGTCACCACCGAGCCGGCGTACGTCTATGGCACCAGCTTCGGCGGCCTGATCGCGCTCGAACTCACCACCAGGCACCCCGATCAGGTCGGCCTGGTCGTCGCCCACGAAGCCCCCGTCACCCAACTGCTGCCGGCCCCGGAGCGCACCGTCGCCAACCAGGACTTCCGCACGGCCGAGGAGACTTTCCGGACAGAAGGCGTCGCTCCGGCGCTCCGCTGGTACGCGAAGTTCCTCGACCTCGACCCGACGGACCGCGAGCCAGACAACCCGCAGCGCACCCCTGGTCCCGACGACGTCGCGAACGCAACGGTCCTCCTGGCTCACGACACCCCGACGATCCGCACGCACACCGTCGATCTCAGCGACCTCAAGAGCTCGCCGGCCCACATCGTCCCCGCTGCCGGCGAGGACTCGACCCACATCTGGCCGAACAAGTGCGCCCGACTCCTCGCCCTGCACCTCGGCGTCCGCTGCCAGCCCTTCCCCGGCGGCCACAACGCCTACACCTACCGCCCTCGAGCCACCGCAACCCGCCTCCGGCAGGTCCTCACCCGGTCATACTCCAGCTAAAGGGCCGGGGGGCGGCGTTCGTAGGGGGTGCTGAGGACGATGGTGGTTGTGGTGGAGACGTTGGCGCGGGCCCGGATGGTGGCCAGGAGGTTTTCGAGGGCGACCGGGGAGGCGACCCGGACGACGAGGATGTAGCTGGAGTCGCCGGCGACGGAGTAGCAGGATTCGATCTCTGGTACGTCGCGGAGGCGCTCGGGCGAGTCGTCAGGCTGGGACGGGTCGATCGGGCGGATCGAGATCAGCGCGGTCAGCGGCAGGTCGAGCGCGGTGTGGTCGACGGTGGCGGCGTACCCCTGGATGATGCCGCGCTGCTCGAGCCGCTTGACCCGCTGGTGCACCGCGGACGTGGACAGGCCGGTCGCCTTCCCGAGGTCGGTAAAACTCATCCTGCCGTCGCTGGCCAGCAGCCCGACGATCTTGCGGTCCAGGTCCTCCACCCTGGAGACCCTACTGCCGCGACGCCCCGGCATGAAAGCATCGCCCCATGGCTGAGACACCCCAGCGGCTGATGCTGCTCGATACCGCGTCGCTGTACTTTCGCGCCTTCTTCGGCGTGCCGGACACGATGAAGGCTGCCGACGGTACGCCGACGAACGCGGTCCGCGGGCTGCTCGACTTCATCGCGCGGCTGACCGAGAACCACCGGCCGACGCACCTGGTGGCGTGCTGGGACGACAACTGGCGTCCGTCCTGGCGGGTCGCGCTGATCCCGTCGTACAAGGCGCAGCGGGTCGAGTTCGTGACGCCGAAGGGCGAGCAGGTCGAGGACGTGCCGGACCGGCTCGAGGTCCAGGTGCCGTACATCCGTGCCTGCCTGGAGGCCCTCGGCATCGCCATCGTGGGTGCCGCCGACCACGAGGCCGACGACGTGATCGGCACGCTGTCGCACCAGGCGAAGATGCCGGTCGACGTCGTCACCGGCGACCGCGACCTGTTCCAGCTGATCGACGACAGCCGTGGCATCCGGATCGTCTACACCGCCGCGCGCGGGGTCGGCCGGGCCGAGGTGTACGACGAGAAGGCGCTGCTCGCGAAGTACGACGTCCCCGCGAACCGGTACGCCGACTTCGCGACGCTCCGCGGCGACGCCTCCGACGGCCTGCCCGGCGTCAAGGGCATCGGCGAGAAGACAGCAGCCTCCCTGGTCACGGCGTACGGCGACCTGGACGCGATCCGGGCCGCGGCCGCCGAGGCGAGTACGCCGATGTCGCCGTCGGTGAAACGCAAGATCCTCGAGGCGAGCGACTACCTGGACGTCGCGCCGAAGGTGGTCGCGGTGGCCAAGGACGCGCCGGTCGGCAAGTTCGACGCGACCATCCCGAGCGAGGTCAAGGACCCCGAACGCTGGCTCGACCTGGTCGAACTGCTCGAGCTGGGCGGCAGCGCCCAGCGGGTCATGAACGCGCTGAACCTGGGACCGAAGGCATGACCAAGACTGTCGAGCTGGCGGAGCAGTTCCGCGACGAGATCGTCGCTCTCCGCCGGGCGCTGCACCAGGTACCGGAGTACGACCTCGAACTGCCGAAGACCCAGCAACTCGTCCTCGACGCGCTCGCCGGCCTGCCGCTGGAGATCACGCTCGGCAAGGAGCTGTCCTCGGTGACCGCCGTACTGCGCGGCGGAGGCGGTCCCGGACCGGTCGTCCTGCTCCGCGGTGACATGGACGCGCTGCCGGTGATGGAGCGGACCGACGTGCCGTTCGTGTCCCAGCATCCCGGGATGATGCATGCCTGCGGCCACGATCTCCACGTCGCCGGGCTGGTCGGCGCCGCGAAGATCCTGTCGGCGATGCAGGCCGAGCTCGCCGGGGACGTGGTGTTCATGTTCCAGCCGGGCGAGGAGACCAGCGGCGGGGCGCCGATCATGATCCGCGAAGGTGTTCTCGACGCGGCCGGGCGGCGCGCGGATGCGGCGTACGGACTGCATGTCGGGTCGGCAGGGCTGGCGCGCGGGATGTGGAGCAGCCGTCCGGGCTCGTTCATGGCGGCGGCCGACCAGTTGCACGTCCGCGTCGTCGGTGCGGGGACGCACGGGTCGACGCCGTACCGCGGCAAGGACCCGATCCCGGTGCTCTGCGAGATCGTGACCGCTCTGCAGACGATGATCACGCGGCAGTTCGACGTGTTCGACCCGGTCGTGCTCACGGTCGGACGGATCGCCGGCGGCACGAAGGAGAACATCATTCCCGACGACGCGTTCTTCGACGCGACCGTCCGGACGTTCTCCGAAGAAGCCCGGGCGAAGGTGCAGCAGGCGTCGATCCAGCTGGTCGAGTCGATGGCCACGGCGCACGGACTGGTCGCCAAGGCGGAGTACCAGATCGGCTACCCGGTGACGGTCAACAACGTCGAGGAGTATCAGTTCGCCCGCGACGTCATCGTCGACGTCTTCGGCCCCGACCGCTTCCGCGAACGCGCCAATCCCCGCTGTGGTGCCGAGGACATGTCGTACGTTCTCAACGAGGTCCCTGGCGTGTACCTCAACCTCAGCGCCTGCCGATCCACCGACCCCGACGCGGCCGCCGACAACCACTCCCCCTTGGCCGACTTCGACGACTCCGTCCTCCCCGACGGAGCCGCCCTTCTGGCCGAGCTCGCCGTACGCCGCCTCGTCCGATGAGGAATTTCGTGGAGGTGCCCGACGGCTACCTCTACTACGAGCAGCACGGCCAAGGCGCGGATGTCGTGCTCCTGAACGGCGGTCTGGCCGACGTACGGATGTGGGACTCGACGGTCGCGTGGCTGTCGGAATCGGCCCGGGTCACCACGTGGGACTATCGCGACAACGGGCTATCGTCAGCGTCGTACGCGGCGTACAGCGAGATCGACGACCTCGCCGCGGTCATGGACGCGGCAGGCGTTGAGCGTGCCGTGCTGATCGGCTCCTCGGATGGTGCGCGGCGGGCGTTGGGTTTCGCGCACCGGTATCCCGACCGGGTTCGCCGGGTGTGCGCGGTGGCCGGATCGTTCGGGGAGTTCCCGGACGCAAGCCCGGCGGAGGCGGCGGCTCGCGTGGTGATGCGGGCACACTTCACCCGTCTCGAGGAGATCCTGGCCGCGGACGGCATCCCGGCTGCCGCCGCGTATGACGTGGCCGGCTGGTGCCCGGTGGTCAACGAGGCCGATCGACGCCTGCTGATCGGCCTGGCGATCGCCAACTCCCGCGTGCTGACGATGCCCGTCCATCATGGCGAGGAGCTCGATCCCCCGATCAAGACCCGGTTCGCGGAGCTCAAGCCGCCGCTGTCCGTGCTCGTCGGCGGCCGCGACTTCCAAGGCACCCAACTCTGGGCCGCCCGCCTCGCCACCCAGGCCCCGACGGCCGGCCTCAAGGTCATCCCCGACGCCGACCACATGCCGATGTTCTCGGCCCCGGACGAGTTCCGCCGTTTCGTCACCGAAGCACTGATTGCTTGACCCTGACGCGATCCCGCCGCAACGCCACTGCACTCAGCCCGATGCCGAGAACCGTTGCCAGGGCAGCGGCAAGGTAGATCGACGTCATGCCTGGGCCGGCGATCACCCTGCCGCCGAGCCAGCCGGCGAATGCTGCCGCTACCTGGTAGGCCGATGCGTTGACGGCGATGGCGAGGGTTGGGGCTGCGGCGGCGGTGGTCAGGACGCGGGTTTGCATGCCTGGGATGACTGAGAAGCCGACGGCACCGGCGGCGAACACCAGGAGACCAGTGACTACGGGATGCGGACTTGCCCAGAGTGCGACGAGCAGTACGACGAGGACGGCGAGCGCGCCGAGTTGGGACGGGAGGAGTGCGCGGTCTGCCAGGCGGCCGCCGATCAGGTTGCCGATGGTTGCTCCGACGCCGTACACGAGGAGCATCGGCGCGACGGCTGCCGCCGCGAAGGCCCCCGGGCCGGTCAGCAGCGGAGCGAGGTACGTGAACACCATCAGCAGGCCGATGTTCGCGACCGCGGTGATGGCGATGGCGAGCACCAGGTCCTGGTTTCGGAAGACGGTGAACTCTCCGAACGCCCGGCTCCGGGTGACAGGCTGATCCCCGGGCACCAGCCGGGCGACCAGCAGCAGACCGACGGCGCAGCACGCGGTGATCGCACCGAACGTCGCGCGCCAGCCGAACGCCTCGCCGATCCACGTGCCGAGCGGTGCGCCGAGGATCATCGCGAGATTCATGCCGAAGACAAGCTTCGCCACGGTCGAGGCCTGCTTGCCCGCGGGCGCGGCCGACGTCGCGATCACGATCGCGTTGGCGAAGAAGGTCGACGTCACCAACGCGGTCACGACCCGCGCCGCGAACAGGACGCCGTACCCGGGAGCGACGGCCGACAGCAGATTGCCGGCGACGGCGACCGCCAGCAGGCCGACGACGAGCGGCTTGCGCGGGCGGCCGGCAGTGATTGCTGTCAGCAACGGTCCGCCGACGATCATGCCCAGCGCGTACGCCGTGACCAGCAACCCGGCCGCGGGGATCGAGACCTCCAGGTCGCCGGCCACCGCGGGCAGGATCCCAGCCAGCACGAACTCGCCGGTGGTGACGCCGAAGACGCAGACCAGCAGGGCAGCGAGGGAGCGTTCCATCAGAGCGCGTCGACGGTGCCGTCGACGACGTCGAGCAGGGCCCGGCGGTCGTCGGTGACCTTCGCGAGCACGCGCAGGCCGTAGTACGCGCTCTGGAACATCCGCGCGACCTGCAGCGGCGGCCGATCCGCCCGCAACTCCCCCGTGCTCTGGCCGATCGAGATCAGTGCAGCGAGCGCTCCCTCGAGATCCTGGAACTGCCGCGCGACCAAGCCGCCGACGTCGCCGGTCCGGCCTGCCACCTCGGTCGCCGCATTCAGTGCCAGGCAGCCGCGGCGGCCGGGATCCTTCAGGTCCAGGTCGATCATGCTGATCATCAGGTCTCGCAGTCTCTGCCGCACCGAGCCGCCGTTCGGCGTCAACTCGTCCAGCTGCATGGCCGCGCGGGTTGCGGCGTACCGCTTGATCGAGTCCTCGTAGAGCGCGTGCTTGCTGCCGTAGGCGTTGTAGAGACTCCCCCGGCCCAGACCCGTGCGATCGCACAGGTCCTGGGTGGTCGTTGCCTCGTACCCCTTCTCCCAGAACAGCTCCATCGCCGCGTCGAGCACGGCACTGTCGTCGAACTCCCGAGGTCTGGCCACCCCGGCACGCTAACCCATTCTGTATCGCACAGTCAAAAACCTAGTGGCCGAGGCCGGCGTCGCGGGCTCGGATGATCGCCTCGGCGCGGTCGGCGACGTGGAGTTTGGCGAAGATGTTCGAGACGTTGTTGCGGACGGTCTTCGGTGAGAGGTACAGCTCGGCGGCGATCTGGGCGTTCGATCGGCCGGCGGCGACCAAGGCCAGGATCTCCTGCTCGCGGGTGGTGAGCTGAGGGAACGGACTGTCTGGCGTCGCGGCCGGTCCGGCGGTGAAGAAATCGGCCACGCGCCGGGCGATCGCCGGCCCGAAGATCGCCTCGCCTTGGGCGACCGCGGTGATCGCCCGCACGATCTCCCCCTGATTCGCGCCCTTCAGCAAGTACCCGCGTGCGCCGGCCCGCATCGCCGCGAACAGCGTCTGATCCTCCTCCGCCATGGTGAGTACGACGACCCCGATGTGCGGACTGTCCGCGGTGATCGCGCGGGTGGCCTCAATCCCGTCCAGGCGCGGCATCTGGACGTCCATCACGACCACGTCCGGCTGCAACTCCCGCGCGCGGTCCACGGCCTCGACCCCGTCGGCCGCCGTACCGACGACCTCGACGCCATCCAGCGATCCCAGGAGTGCGGCCAGCCCGTCGCGGTACACCGGATGGTCGTCGGCCAGCAGCACCCGCACCGTCTCACCCATGGACTACCTCCGGTACGGCGTCCAGCGGCAACCGCACCTGTACGACGGTGCCGCCACCCGCCGGGCAGGTGACACTGCAGACTCCCCCGAGCTCCGCGGCCCGTTCCCGCACCGACAACATGCCCACGCCCGCATGCACCTCCTCGCCGATCCCCACACCGTCGTCCGTCACCGACAACTCCAACGTCGACTCCTCCAGCCGCAGCACGATGTCGCACCGGGACGCCTCCGCATGCCGCGCCACGTTCGTCAGCGCCTCCGATGCGATCCGGTACGCCGCCACCTCCACGCCCGCCGGCAGCGAGCCGAGCGGGTCCGCGGCAACGGACACCGCCAGTCCGCCGAGCCGGAAGCGCTCGGCCTGCTGCTCGATCGCCCGTACCAGGCCTAGCTCATCCAGAGCCGGTGGACGCAGGTCGTGCACGAGCCGCCGTACGTCGGCCAGGGCGGCAGCCACCTCGGTCGTCGCCTGATCCAGCATCCGATCGGCGTCGGCCGGAGCGGACGCGGCGAGGTTGCGGGCCGTCTCGATGCGCAGGGCAACCGCTCCAAGACTCGGACCGAGGCTGTCGTGCAGGTCCCGCCGGATCCGCCGCCGCTCTTCCTCGCGGGCCGCGACCAGCCGGCTCCGACTCTGCTGCAACTCGGTGCTCAGCTCGCTGGCCCGCGCAGCCGCGGCGGCCTGGCGTACGAGATCGCCGAGTAACCGCTGGTCCCGCTCGGACAACGCTGTACCGTCACCTCGGCAGAAGACCAGACGGCCGACCGACTCGCCCCGATAGCCGACCGGCAGCGCATGTGTCGGGCCCGATTCCCGTCCGTGCTCGACGATCGCCAGCCGGCCGCCGGGTCGCTCGAGCTCCACCCGTACGTATGGCAGGCGGAACGCCTCTGCCAGCGTGCGGGTCACCGCTCGGAGCTGCTCATCCGGGTCGGCGGCCGACTCGAGCCGCTCGGCCAGTGTGGACATGGTCGCGTACGGATCATCGCGAGAGCCGCGGACGAGACGCCGTACCCACTGCCAGAGCCGGACTCGCAGCGGGGCGTAGACCACGGCGACGACTGCGATCGCGACCAGTGCGGCATCACGCTCGCCGAGTACGCCGCCCGCGATCGCGAACACGGCCAGGTCGACACCGACCACGAGAGCCGCGAGTACGCCGTACAGGAAGGTGGCCGAGAGCAACCGATCGACGTCGTACAGCCGATGTTTGGTGACCGCAACGACGATCGCGGCCGAGGTGAGCGCGATGGACCCCGCGAAGAGGATGGCCACGACCTCGGGCGGGTTCTCGAACGGGATGATCAGCACGATCAGGTCCACCAGCGCAGCCCACATCAGCCACCGGATCTGCGCGCGTCGCTCCCGCGTGGCCGTCCGGTAGCGGTGCACGGTGACGGCGAACGGTACGACGAGGCTCGCCAGCACACCGGCGTACGCGACCTGCAGGATCGGCTCCCACGTGCTGTACGACAGGCCGACGCTGAAGGGGTCCAGCGACAAGCGGGAGACCTCCGGCGGCAGGGCCGCGTTGTGATAGCGCTCCATGACGGCGACCGGCGCGACTAGCAGCAGGAGCGGTAGGAGCACGGTCAGGGCAAGGCTGACGACGGACAGCCAGCGCCACAGCCTCGCCGTGGGCAGCTTGCCGTCCGGGAAGAGCAGGATGAGCAGCGGCAGCCCGAGCAGCAGGAACGCACCGAAGCGGGAGTAGAACCAGTACGCCGCCGACGCGCCCGGCAGCCCTGGCGACGTGTAGATCGCGTACGTCGCCCAGCTCGCAGCGAACCCGTCGAGGATCCACAACAGCCCGGATCCGGTCAGGATCCAGGCGACCGGGTGACGCGGCAGACGCTGGAGAAGCAGCAGGCCCGGAATGACCTGCGCGAGTCCAGAGAGGGCGCTGGTCCAGCCTGCGTCCAGCTCAGCGGCAGCCGGTGCGCCGGCGCCGTTCCGGACGTCGAGGACCATTGTGACGGCGGCAAGCAACAGGGCGGCTGCCCCTAGTGCAGCCGGCCACCACCCCGCCCGTGCGTCCTCCCCCACGCCTGCATTGTCACCCACAGTGTGTCCCGCCGTCGCGGGTCAACTGTCCCGTCCCGATCCGGGACACGGTTGAGGACCGCAGCACCTGCCGCCCGGGTCGCCCCGCCCGGGAGAGTTCTGGTCAGGAGGTACGCCGTACCTCAGGGGAGGAAGGAAAGACCATGACGGAGACACCAGCGCGAGTCCGGACCGACGTTCGGTACGGCGGTACGACGGCCTCGCCGGCCGGTGTGGACGTGCGCACGATCCAGCGACTGGGTCTGGCACTGACTGCGGGGACCCTGACCTGGGCCGCAAGCATCTTCGCGTTCGGCACGATGAACGAGGGGGTGCCCGAGCGGGTCGGTGACCTGACCGGGCTCGCGTTCCAGCTCGGAGTGTTCAGCCTGCTGGCGATCCAGTTCCGGACCCGGGCGACCGGGCTGAGCCAGGGATCCCTGGTCCTGCTGAAGGTGGAGGCGGTGATCCTGGGGATCGCGAGTGTGTGGTCGCTGCTGCACGGTGTGTTGCCGACTCCGCACCAGGACGCCGCGTGGCTGGTGCCGATGGACATCTGCTGGCCGCTGTCGATGCTCGGCATGGCCGTGATCGCAGTCAAGATCGCCTTCACCGGCCGCTGGCGCGGCGTACTCCGCTGGTGGCCCCTGATCGCCGAAAGCTGGGCCGTCGTCACGGTCCCCTCCATGATCATCTTCGGCGACCAGACCGCCCGCTGGATCGGCGGCGCCCACCTCCTGGTCGGCTACGCCACCCTCGGCGTCCTACTAGCCTTCCGCCCCCACCTGGCAATCCCGAAAGACTGACCCCCAACACAAGGGGCGCCACCCAACCCGGGTGGCGCCCCTTCCTGCTGTTACCGGCGTACTGCGGCCGGGGCTCCTACAGGTGCTGGGATTGCTGCGGCTTCTTCGTCTATGTCTACTACTGCGCCGCTGAATTGGGCGTTGTAGAGGCGGGCGTAGGCGCCGTCGGCTGCTAGCAGCTCGTGGTGGTTGCCTTGTTCGACGATTGCGCCGTTCTCCATGACGAGGATGAGGTCCGCGTCGCGGATCGTCGAGAGGCGGTGGGCGATGACGAAGCTGGTGCGGTCGGAGCGGAGGGCGGCCATCGCCCGTTGCACCAGGACCTCGGTGCGGGTGTCGACCGAGCTGGTCGCCTCGTCCAGGATCAGCAGTTGCGGATCCGCCAGGAACGCCCGCGCGATGGTCAGCAGTTGCTTCTCACCGGCACTGACGTTGCTGCCCTCCTCGTCGATCACCGTGTCGTACCCGTCGGGCAGGCTGTGCACGAACCGGTCGACGTACGTCGCCTTGGCCGCGGCCAGCATGTCCTCCTCGGTGGCCTCGAGGTTGCCGTAGAGAATGTTGTCCCGGATCGTGCCGCCGAACAGCCAGGTGTCCTGCAGCACCATCCCGATCCGCGACCTCAGGTCGTGCCGGGTCAGCTCGGTGATGTCCACACCGTCGAGCGTGATCCGCCCGCCGTTCAGCTCGTAGAACCGCATGATCAGGTTGACCAGCGTGGTCTTGCCCGCACCCGTCGGACCGACGATCGCGACCGTCTGGCCGGGCTCGGCGACCAGGCTCAGATCGGCGATCAGCGGCTTCTCCGGGTCGTACGAGAACGACACGTGCTCGAACTCCACCCGCCCGCGGGAGTCGGTGACCTTCTCCGGCGTCGCATCGTCCGGCACCTGCTCCTCGGCGTCCAGTACCTCGAAGACCCGCTCGGCCGAGGCGACCCCGGACTGCAGCAGGTTGGCCATCGAGGCGACCTGGGTCAGCGGCTGGGTGAACTGGCGCGAGTACTGGATGAACGCCTGGACGTCGCCCAGCGACATCGTGCCGGAGGCGACCCGCAGACCGCCGACGACCGCGATGACCACGTAGTTGACGTTCCCGATGAACATCATCACCGGCATGATCAGACCGGAGATGAACTGCGCCCCGAACGCGGCCTGGTACAGCTCCTCGTTCTTCTTCGCGAAGCTCTCCTCGATCTCCTTCTGCCGGCCGAACACCTTCACGAGCTCGTGCCCGGTGAACGCCTCCTCGATCTGGCCGTTCAACGCGCCGGTATGACGCCATTGCGCCACGAACCGAACCTGCGACCGCTTGGCGATCACCGCGGTCAGGATCATCGAGATCGGGATCGTGACGAGCGCGATCAGGGCCAGCAGCGGCGAGACCACGAACATCATCGTGACCACACCAATCACTGTCAGCAGCGAGGTGAGCAGCTGACTCAGAGTCTGCTGCAGGCTGGTCGAGATGTTGTCGATGTCGTTCGTCACCCGGCTGAGCAGCTCGCCGCGTGGTGCGCCGTCGAAGTAGCTCAGCGGCAGCCGGTTCAGCTTGCCCTCGACGTCGGACCGCAGCGCGAGGATGGTCCGCTGGACCACGCCGTTCAGGATGTAGCCCTGCATCCAGGACAGGAAGAACGCCCCGACGTACAGGCCGAGCACCATCAGCAGGACGTTGCGCAGGGCATCGAAGTCGATGCCGACGCCCGGGATCAGGTCGATCCCGCCGAGCAGGTCGGCCAGCCGGCCGTTGCCCGAAGCCCGGGTCTGCTCGATCACCTGGTCCTTGGTCAGACCGCTGGGCAACTGCTTGCCGATCGCGCCGGCGAAGATCAGGTCGGTCGCGCGACCGAGGATCTTCGGCCCGAGCACCGACAGTGTGACACTGCAGACCGCCAGCGCGATGACACCGCTCACTTGGAGCCGATGCGGCCGCAACCGCCCGAGCAGCCGCTTCGCCGACGGACCGAAGTTCATCGACTTGTCCCCCGGGATACCGCCCGGAGGCCCGAACGCGCGTCCCGTCGTCGGCCGCTCGGTCGCCTTCACCGTCGCCGCACCACCAGCAGGTGCCGCCTCAGTCGCCGGTCCCTGCCCGTTCGGAGAGGGTGGCGGAGTCTTGTTCTCGCTCATGCCGCCTCCTCCGCGGATCGCTGGGACTCGACGATCTCGACGTACGTCGGACAGGTGTCGAGCAACTCGTCATGCCGGCCCTTGCCGACGATCGCGCCGTCCTCGATCACCACGATCTGGTCGGCGTCGACGATCGTGGACACGCGTTGCGCCACGATCACCACACACGCTTCCGCCGTGATCGGCCGGAGCGCCGCCCGCAGCCGGGCGTCGGTGGACAGGTCCAAAGCCGAGAACGAGTCGTCGAACAGGTAGATCTCCGGCTTGCGGACCAGTGCTCGCGCGATCGCGAGCCGCTGCCGCTGACCGCCGGACACGTTCGTACCGCCCTGTGCGATCGGCGCTTCAAGTCCCTCCGGCATCGCCTCGACGAAGTCCTTGCCCTGGGCAATCTCCAGTGCCTCCCAGAGCTCCTCGTCGGTCGCGTCCGGATTGCCGTACCGCAGGTTGCTGGCGACCGTGCCGGAGAACAGGTACGGCCGCTGTGGCACCAGGCCGATCCGCTCCCAGAGCGCCTCCGGCTCGATGTCGCGTACGTCGATCCCGTCGACGAGCACCCGCCCGTCGGTGGCATCGAACAACCGCGGCACCAGCGAGAGCAGCGTCGTCTTGCCCGCACCCGTGCTGCCGATGATCGCGGTCGTCTGCCCCGGCGACGCGACGAGATCGATGTTGCGCAGTACCGGCTCGGCCGCCCCCGGGTACTGGAAGGAGGCGTTCTCGAAGACCAGCTGACCGCGCCCGGTGAACGACTTGATCGCGGTGACCGGCGGCCGGACCGAGGACTCGGTGTCGAGGACCTCGGAGATCCGGTCCGCGCAGACCGCGGCGCGCGGCACCATGATCATCACGAACACGCCCATCATCACCGAGAACAGGATCTGGATCAGGTAGCTCAGGAAGGCGGTCAGCGCACCGACCTCCATCGTCCCGTTCTCGACGCGCGAGGCACCGAACCACAGCACCGCGATGCTCGACACGTTCAGGATCAGCATCACCGTCGGGAACACCAGCGCCATCAGCCGGCCGGCCCGGATGGCCGTGTCGGTCAGGTTCTGGTTCGCCTCGCCGAAGCGCTCGACCTCGTGCGGCTCGCGGACGAAGGCACGGACCACCCGGATGCCGGAGATCTGCTCGCGCAGTACCCGGTTCACCCCGTCGATGTTCTTCTGCATCTTCCGGAACTGCGGCACCATCCGGCTCGCGATGAAGCCGATGCAGATCGCCAGCAGCGGCACGGCGACGGCGACCAGCCAGGACAGGCCGACGTCCTCGCGGACCGCCATGAACACGCCGCCGATCATCGTGATCGGTGCGGCCACCAGCATCGTGCAGGTGGTGACCACCAGCATCTGGATCTGGGTGACGTCGTTCGTACTGCGCGAGATCAGCGTCGGTGCACCGAACTGGTTGACCTCCCGCGCGGAGAACTCGCCGACCCGGTGGAAGACCGCGGCCCGGACGTCCCGGCCGAACATCGCGGCCGTCTTCGCACCGAAGTACACCGCGACGATCGTGCAGAGGATCTGCACCAAGCTGACGGCGAGCATCCAGCCGCCCGTTTGCATAATGTAGTCGGTGTCGCCCTTGGCCACGCCGTTGTCGATGATGTCGGCGTTCAGGCTGGGCAGGTAGAGAGAGGCGATCGTCCCGACCAGCTGCAGGACGACCACTATGGACAGGTTTCCCACGTACGGACGCAGGTGCGTACGCAAGAGTCGAACTAACATCGATCATCCCCAGAGTCGTGATGGCGGGCACCGTCGAGTGCGTACTCGGCGACGCCCTCGGGGGCGGCATGCTGACCGGAGTCGTGCCAGCGGACACCGTCGAACGCGAAGTCGACGATCTCCTCGGCGGTCAGTACGACGCCACCGGAAATCATTGGGTGGGTGGCGGAGAAGGTGATCAGCCCGATCCGGCGGACCACTTCTTCGGGCGGGAAGCGCAGCTGGTCCTGATCCGGGCGGAGCAGGTCGGCGAACGCGGCGTTGGCCAGATCGGACTGGCGCTTGCGGCGGGCCTCGTCCATCGGCATGGACTTGAAGTCGGGCGGCCGGCGCATCCGTAGGGTGAACATGAGCTTGAAGACGCTGCGCAGGCGGTTCTGACCGACCTCGACCGCGGCGATGGTGCGCTCCCGCAGTGGCAGCGAGCGGTCGACGTTCTCCAGTGCCGTGATCAGGTCACTGGTGTCGAACGCGGTCGCCATCACGGCATCGATCAGCGCGTCCTTGCTGCCGAAGGCCCGGAAGATCGTCCCCTCGGCGATCCCGGCCGCTTCGGCGATCTGCTTGGTGCTCACCTCGGCGCCGAACTCCTCCAGCAACGGCAGCGCGGCCCGGACGATGGCGGCGCGCCGTTCTTCGGGTGGCAGTGGTGTGGCTCGTGGTGTCACGCGTTCGAGATTAACTGAGTGAGTACTCACTCACAACTGTTTTCGCACTTTCGGGCCAGACCGGTTCTCCACCAGCGCGGACACGCCGTCCAGCAGCCGCGCGAGACCGTATTCGAACGCATGATCGGAGTCGTACGGCGCGTCGAACTCATTCCCGACCGTCGTCCCGACCCGGGTCGCGAGCGGGAACTGCTGGGCGTCGGCGATCTTGTCCAGGTGCGGCACGTGCGCCAGCCACCACTGTTTGTCGGTCATCCCCGACCGCTGGATCACCTGCCGCGCCTCGACGTCGGTCCGTACGGCGCCGTGGACGTATCCGTTCACCAGAGCGACGGTCGCATCCATCTCGACGTCGGTCAGGCCGATGCCCTCGACCGCCTCGAGTTCGTACTCGTACTTCGCCATCACGTGCGGACCGAGCGGCGGGCGATTGACCGCGATCTGGAGCATCCACGGGTGGCGCAGGTACAGCTCGCGGTTCTCCCGGGCCACCTCGTCGAGCCGGGCTCGCCAGTCCCCGTCCATGTCACGCCGCGGCAGTTCGCCGTACACGGTGTCGAGCATGACGTCGAGCAACTCGCCCTTGCCCGGGAAGTAGCGGTACAGCGTCATCGCGCCCACGCCGAGCTCGTCGGCGACCCGGCGCATCGACATCGCACCGATCCCCTCGGCATCGGCAATGCGCACCGCGGCCTCGACGATCCCTTCCACCGTGAGCGCCGGCTTCGGGCCACGGGTCGGCTGCGGGCGCCGGCGCCAGAGCAGCTCGAGGCTCCGCGCCGGGTCGCCACTGCCGCTGTACTCCGTATTCATGTGCGCGATTCCTCCGGATTGGCTACACTCAACCGCACTTCGTACAGCGTACTCAGTTTAAAAGTTGATTGACCTCAAGCACTGTCGAGGTTCTACGGTCGGGAACTGTCGGTGCTGTCCTGAATCATCGACCTTCCCGATCGACCGATCCCAGCGGAGCACAGCCGTGAGCATGGAAATGACCGCGTGGAACTCGCTGTACCACGCGATGCACGCCCAGGACGAGAAACGCCCGTTCTCACGGGCCACCCTGCTGCGGATCCTCGCCTTCGCGCGCCCGCACCGGCGGCAACTGATCGCGTTCCTCGTGCTGAGTGTCGGCGCGGCCGTGCTCGCGGTCGCCACGCCGGTGCTGGCCGGCCACGTGGTCGACGCGATCGTCGGCGGGAAGGAGTTCAGTGTCGTTCTGCGACTGTCGCTGCTGATCGCGGCGATCGCCATCGCCGAGGCCGGGTTCAGCCTGCTCACGCGCTGGCTGTCGGCGTCGATCGGAGAAGGGCTGATCCTGGATCTGCGGACAGCGGTGTTCGACCACATCCAGCGGATGCCGATCGCGTTCTTCACCCGGACCCGGACCGGGGCGCTGGTGTCCCGGCTCAACAACGACGTGATCGGGGCGCAGCGCGCGTTCAGCGACACGCTGTCCGGCGTCGTCGGCAACCTGGTGATGCTGGTGCTCACCCTGGTCGTGATGATCGGAGTGTCGTGGCAGATCACTCTGCTCGCACTGATCCTCCTGCCGATCTTCGTCGTGCCGGCCCGCCGGATCGGGACCAAGCTGGCCGCTCTGCAGCGGGAGGCGGCGGACTACAACGCGACCATGAGCACGCAGATGACCGAGCGGTTCTCGGCGCCGGGCGCGACGCTCGTGAAGCTGTTCGGCCGTCCGAGGCGGGAGTCGCTGGAGTTCGCGATCCGGGCGCGGCGGGTGCGCGACATCGGCGTGCGGACCGCGATGGTGCAGTGGATCTTCGTCACCGCGCTGACGCTGGTGTCGGCGCTCGCGCTGGCGCTCGTCTACGGACTGGGCGGCTTCTACGCGCTGCGCGACCAGCTCGACGCGGGCGCGGTCGTCTCGATGGCCTTGCTGCTCACGCGGCTCTACTCGCCGCTCACTGCGCTGGCAAGTGCGCGGCTCGAGGTGATGACCGCGCTGGTCAGCTTCGAGCGCGTCTTCGAGGTGCTGGATCTCGAGCCGCTGATCAAGGACAAGCCGGATGCCGGCCGGGTGCCCGAGGGACCGGTGGCGGTCGAGTTCGCGCAGGTCAGGTTCGCGTATCCGTCCGCGGACAAGGTCTCGCTGGCCTCGCTCGAGGAGGTCGCCAAGCTCGATACACGTGGCGGTGTCGAGGTGCTGCACGACATGTCGTTCCGCGCCGAGCCGGGGCAGATGGTCGCGCTCGTCGGCTCGTCCGGCGCCGGGAAGTCGACGATCGCGCAGCTCATCCCCCGCCTGTACGACGTGGATTCGGGCGCGGTGAAGCTCGCCGGGGTCGACGTACGGGATGTGTCGGCGGAGTCGCTGCGGGACACCCTGGGCATGGTCACGCAGGACGGTCATCTGTTCCACGACTCGATCCGCGAGAACCTGTTGCTGGCTCGGCCGGAGGCTTCGGAGGCCGACCTGTGGGATGCGCTGACTCGGGCGCGGCTGGGCGACTTGATCCGGTCGCTGCCGGATCAGCTGGACACGGTTGTTGGCGAGCGCGGTTACCGGCTGTCGGGTGGTGAGCGGCAGCGGCTCACGATCGCTCGGCTGCTACTTGCGCAGCCGCGGGTCGTGATCCTCGACGAGGCGACCGCGGCGCTGGACTCGACGAACGAGGCGGCTGTCCAGGCGGCGCTGACCGAGGCGCTGGCCGGACGTACGGCGGTGGTGATCGCGCACCGGTTGTCGACGATCCGGGCTGCCGACCAGATCCTCGTGATCGAGGCCGGGCGAATCGTCGAGCGCGGCACTCATGCGGATCTGCTCGCTGCTGGTGGTCGGTACGAGGAGTTGTATCGGACGCAGTTCGACCAGCCTGACAGTGGCCAGGCCGATGCGGAGGTCGTCACGGTCTGAGCTCGATCGCTGTGCATCTTCAGTTGTGATGAGGGAGGACGTCGGGTTGGCGGGTACGGGGCAGCAGGAGCTGGTGGGATGTGCGGTGGTGTTCAAGCCGGCCGACCCGCCTCGGGAAGGCCGGGTCGCGTTCTGGGATCCGGACGGTGGGCAGCTTCCGCTGGGTGTCGGTGAGCAGACGGAGTTGGAGCTGGTCGTCGACGCGGAGCCGCGCTCGGTCCGCGCGATCGAGCTGTCCGTTGCTGATGCGGTGCCGGTGCTCGGCCGTGCGCGGCGCGCGCCAGGCGCCCACCCGTCCGCGGCGTTCTGGGGCGGCGCGTCGCTGATCGCCCTGCAGTTGGTGGCCCGGGGCAAGCTTCTGCCCGGCGTCTCCCCCGCCGGCCACGACGCCTGGCGCGCCGGCCCACTGGACGCCGCCGACATAACCCGCCTCCTCGACCTAGCCGAAGCCATGCCCCCATCCGCCCGAGCTCTCCCCCTCGAACCAGCCCCGGCAGCGCCCGGGTCGGATGCTCCCCCGTCCACCGCATCTCTGTCGGGTGCTCCGCCGTCCGCCTCGTCCACGGGCGGTGCTCCGTCCACCGCATCCCCGTCGGGTGGTCCCCCGTCCACCGCATCCCGGTCGGGGGCTCCCCCATCCACCGCTTCCCCGACGGAGGGTGCTCCGTCGGACGACGCTGGTGGGCGGGTTGCTGGGGTTCGGTTGCCTGTGGCTGAGGAGTTGGTTCGGGCGTTCGTGGATGCGGTGGCTGATGGGATGCCTCGGTCGCCGGCTGCGGCGAAGGCGCATCAAACTGGGCTGTTCGCGGCGTCGGTCCCGCAGCGGGCGGAGCGGTTGCGGTCGTGGGCTGACGAGGTGTCGGTGGGTTTGGACACCGGAGTGCGGATCTCGTTGCGGATCGAGATGGCCGACTCGCTCGCGTTCTCGGCCGTGGTGCAACTGCACAGCCTGAAGGACCCGACCCTGGTGCGGGATGCGTACGACGTCTGGGCCGAGGACGTCGCCGGGTTCGGCCCACGAGCGCGGATCGACGCAACGCTGGCGATCCGGCGGGCGGCACGCGTCTGGGCACCCTTGGGTCGCCTGCTCGACTCCGCCGTACCGGATCGGATGGAGCTGGCCGATGAGGAGGTCGGTGAGCTACTCGCGGGATCGGCGCAGCGGCTGACGGCAGCCGGGGTCGACCTGCACTGGCCACGCAGCCTCGGCCGTGCGCTCACCGCTCGAGCCGCGATCACGTCGTCGGACGGACCGCCCAGCGATCTGCCGAGCTTCTTCGGCGGCGACGCCACCCTCGACTTCAGCTGGCAGGTTGCCCTCGGCAATGACCCGCTGACCGAGGCTGAGATGGACAAGCTGGCCGAAGCGACCCGACCGGTGGTCCGACTCCGAGACCAGTGGATGCTAATCGACCCCGACCTGGCGCGCAAGGCCCGCGAGCGGATCCTCAAACCAGTCACCGCGATCGACGCCCTCGGTGCCGCTCTCACCGGCAGCGCCGAGATCGACGGCCGCCAAGTCACGATCGAGCCGACCCGCTGGCTCGCAGACCTGCGCGCCCGCATCGCCGACCCAGACCGCGCCGACGAACCGATCGAAGCGCCGGCCGGACTGCACGCCACCCTGCGCGACTACCAGCTGCGCGGCCTGCGCTGGCTCTCCCGGATGACCTCACTCGGCCTCGGCGGCTGCCTGGCTGACGACATGGGTCTGGGCAAAACGATCACCCTCATCTCGCTTCACCTGCACCGCCAGGAGTCGGAGGCGACCGCCGGCCCGACCCTCGTGGTCTGTCCGGCGTCCCTGCTCGGCAACTGGGAGCGTGAGGTCCAGCGCTTCGCGCCAGGCACCCCGGTACGTCGCTTCCATGGCTCCTCGCGATCCCTCGACGACGCCGGGGACGGCTTCGTCCTGACGACCTACGGGACTCTGCGCCGCGACGCCGTACGGCTGGCTGCTCATCAGTGGGCGATGGTCGTCGCCGATGAGGCACAGCATGTGAAGAACCCGTCGTCCAGTACGGCGAAGGCGTTGCGGACCGTGCCGTCGCAGGCGCGGGTCGCGTTGACCGGAACCCCGGTGGAGAACAACCTGTCCGAGCTGTGGGCGATCCTCGACTGGACGACGCCGGGGCTTCTCGGCCGGCTCGGGACGTTCCGGAATCTGTGGGCAGCGCCGATCGAGGCGGACAAAGACGAGGAGGTGGCGGAGCGGCTGGCGAAGCTGGTGCGGCCGTTCCTGCTCCGGCGCCGCAAGTCCGATCCCGGCATCGCGCCCGAGCTGCCGCCGAAGACCGAGACCGATCAGCCGGTGTCCCTCACGCGTGAGCAAGCGGTGTTGTACGAGGCAACGGTTCGCGAGCTGATGACGGAGGTGCAGGCCAGCGACCGGATGGCTCGGCGCGGACTCATCGTGAAGCTGCTGACCGGACTCAAGCAGATCTGCAATCACCCGGCGCAGTACCTGAAGGAAGGCGACGACGCGCGCCTGAACGGACGGTCCGGGAAGCTCGAACTGCTCGACGAACTCCTGGAGACGATCGTGGCCGAGGACGGCGCGGTCCTGGTCTTCACGCAGTACGTCGCGATGGCGCGGCTGCTCGAGCGGCATCTGGCCGACCGCGGCATCGGTACGCACCTGCTGCATGGTGGGACGCCGGTGCCGAAGCGTGAGGAGATGGTCGAGCGGTTCCAGGCCGGCGAGGTGCCCGTGTTCCTGTTGTCGTTGAAGGCGGCCGGGACCGGGCTGAACCTGACTCGGGCGGATCACGTCGTGCACTACGACCGGTGGTGGAATCCGGCGGTCGAGGATCAGGCCACGGACCGGGCGTACCGGATCGGGCAGACGCGGCCGGTGCAGGTGCACCGTTTGATTGCCGAAGGCACCATCGAGGACCGCATCGCCACGATGCTCAGCAGCAAACGTGAGCTCGCCGAAGCCGTCCTGACCGGCGGCGAGGCGGCCCTCACCGAACTCTCCGACGCAGAACTCGCCGACCTCGTAAAGCTGAGAGGTGCGCGATGACGGAGGCTCAGGGCTTTCCGGCCTTTCCGGCACAGCGGCGGAGCACGCGAGGACGTTCGTGGTGGGCGCGGGCGTGGGTGCAGGCACTCGAGGACACGTCGCTGGATTCGGACCAGCTGCGCAAGGGACGCCGGTACGCGAACTCCGGTCAGGTCGGGACGATCACGATCAGCCCGGGCCGGATCGCGGCGACCGTCTACTCCCCGGACGACACTTTCGAGGCCGTCGTTCAGGTCGATGAGCTGAGTGACTCCGACTGGAGCCGCTTCCTCGATCAGGTGGCCGCGCGGGCAGGTCACATCGCGGCGCTCCTCGACGGCGAGATGCCACACGACCTCGTCGAAGCTGCCGCCGATGCGGGCGTCTCCCTGCTTCCCGGCATCGGGGATCTCGACCCCAGCTGCACCTGCGACGGCTGGGAACTCCCATGCCAGCACGCGGCCGGCCTCTGCTATCAGGTCGCCTGGCTTCTCGACTCGGACCCCTTCGTCCTCCTCCTTCTCCGCGGCACATCCCGCGACGATCTCCTCGACCAACTGCAATCGAGGAGCCAGACAGCGCCCTCCGACAAAGCCGGCAAAACTCCAGCTGGCACATCACTGCACGACGTACTCGTGACTCCCGTCGGCGCGCTGCCCGACGTTCCGGAGTTGCCGGGGAAGGTTGTCCTCGACGAGCTCGCGGTGACCGGGATCGAGGCGCCACCGGGCTTCGGCCCGACAAAATTGCCGCTGCTCGTGCTGGACGCGGCTCGACGCGCTCGCGCGTTGCTGCATGCGCTGCTGAACGGCACACCCGATCCGCAAAGGCTCGACGAATGGCAGGACGCAGTACGACTGGCCGCGGACTTCCCCGAGCTGAGCGACACCCTTGCAAAAGCAACCGGACGACAAGAAGAGCTTGCCCTGGGCATCCAAGCCTGGCGCTACGGCGGAGCGCCCGGACTCGACGTCCTCGAGCACACCTGGACCCCCGATCCCGCCGAGCTCGCCCGCGCCCGGACCGAACTGCTTGCCGCCGACGACGAACTCACCATCCAGGTCCTCGGCAACCAACTCACCCTCGGACCGGACACCCAGCTCCGACTCGACCACCACGGGCGCTGGCACCCGTACCATCTGGTCGACACCACGTGGACCCCAACAGCACCTGCCACTACCGATCCCCTCACCGCTTTGGCCACAGAGTCGTAAATCCAGTGCAACCACCCGGCAACGTGGCTAAGGTGGCCGGAACTTCGGAGCATCGAGGAGGTGGGTTGATGTCGGCGCGATCCAGTGCTGCCGCATGCCCGGCAGCACACACGCTCATCCAACCCACCCCGGGTTCCGTCTGACCAACACCGGCGGAACCCCTTGCCCGAAAGGGATCCTCCGTTGTCCATCACCTGGAACACTCGCGCCGAGACGCCGGCCGACGCCGACACGGTCCGTGACATCACTCTGCAGGCCTTCGGCCGCCAGTTCGAGGTCGACTACCTCGACACCCTGCGCTTGGACCCGATCGCCAACCTCCTGAGGCTGTCGCTCCTGGCAACCACACCGGACGACCAACCGGTGGCCTATGCGCTCCTGACCCGCGCCTACATCGGTGATACCCCGATCCTCTCCCTGAGCCCGGTGGCCGCACATCCGGCGTACCAGCGACAAGGCGCAGGGAGCGCTGCGGTCACCGCGGCGCTCGACACGGCACGTGATCGTGGTGAGCAGACCGTCGTCGTGCTCGGCCACGACACGTACTACCCGAGGTTCGGATTCCGGCAGGCAACCGAGTTCGGCATCCACCATCCGCAGTACGACGGACCGAACCTGATGGCGCTCGCCCTCGGTGATCAGCAACCGCCCACCGGTCACCTGAAGTTACCAGTGACGACCTGATCAACCGCGGGGCCGCCGGGGCGTAACCCAGTCTCCGGCGGCCCCGCGGCGGTCGGCACTTGAACGTTCGACAGTGAGTACGGCAGGCGGTCGTAAAAGGTTCAGCCAAACTCGCCGAATCACTTGCGCACCTGCCTTGTATACATGAAACAGTCGACAGGACCGCCTACTCAGGAGCACCCGATGACTCGTCGACTTCCGTTCTTACTGAACCGCTCCAGCAGGAGCTACCGCCGCCGCCCGATGGTCGCCGGAACCATGGTGGGGGTGATCGCGCTGGCGCTCGTCGGAACGGCCTGTTCTCCCGTCGAACCGGCCAGTAACGACGGGGGTGGGGAAACGCAGTCGGCCGGCGGTCAGGACGTGTTCGGTGATCCGGCCGACCCGGCAGCGGTCAAGCAGGGTGGCACGCTCACGGTCGCGCTGTCCGCGGACCCGGACAAGCTCGACCCGTCGCTGTCGCGCAGCCTGTACTCGCGCTACGTCTTCCACACGATGTGCGAGAAGCTGTACGACCTCGGCCCGGACGCGAAGGTCGTACCGCAACTGGCCACCGCGCTGCCGACGATCTCGGCCGACGGTCTGAGCCTGACCATCCCGCTGAAGCAGGGCGTGAAGTTCGCCGACGGCGGCACGATGGACTCGAACGCGGTGAAGATCTCGATCGAGCGCGGCCTGACGATCGCCGGCTCCGGCCGTAAGAGCGAACTCGGCCCGATCACCTCGATCGAGACTCCGGATCCGAACACCGTGGTGATCAAGCTCTCGAAGCCGTTCGCCCCGCTGACCGCCGCACTGGCTGACCGCGCCGGCATGGTGCTCAGCCCGGCCGCGGTGTCCAAGCTCGGCGCGAACTTCTCCAACGCGCCGGTCTGTGTCGGACCGTTCAAGTTCGCCAGCCGGGTCGCGCAGAACTCGATCAAGGTGGTCAAGGACCCCCTGTACTACGACGCCGCCAAGGTGCATCTGGACGCGATCGAGTACCGGATCATCACCGACTCGAGCATCCGTTCGGCCAACCTGAAGTCCGGTGACGCGCAGATCGCCGACTCGCTGTCGACGCAGGACGCGCCGCAGTTGCAGAAGGACAGCACGATGACCGTGCTGCAGTCGCAGTCGCTCGGGTACCAGGGCCTGACCATCAACGTCGCGAACGCGAACGGCATCGGTAAGCCGCTCAAGCAACTCGACACCCCGATCGCGAAGGACCCGCGGGTCCGCCAGGCGCTGGCGCTGTCGATCGACCGGGAGGCCTTGGTGAAGTCGATCTTCAACGGACTGAACACGGTCGCCTGCTCGCCGGTCTCGCCCAAGAGCGAGTTCACCTCCGACGCCGCGCAGGTCTGCCCGCCACACGACCCGGCCAAGGCGAAGCAACTGCTGGCCGACGCCGGCGTACCCACGCCGTACAAGGTCAGCATGATCACGTCCAACAACCCGGACAGTCTGCGACTCGCACAGGCACTGCAGGCGATGGTGAAGGACGGCGGGTTCGAGCTGGAGATCAAGCCGGTCGAGTACGCCTCCCTGCTGGACCAGCAGGACCGTGGTGAGTTCGAGCTGTTGCAGCTCGGCTGGTCCGGCCGCGTCGACCCGGACGCGAACATCTACAACTTCGTGGGTTCGGAAGGCAGCCAGAACGTCGCCGGCTACAGCAGCCCCGACGTGGACAAGCTGCTGACCGACGCGCGGCAGTCGACCGACAAGGCGCAGCGAATCAAGCTGTACGGCGATGTCGTGGGCAAGCTGCAGGAGGACGACCCGCTGATCTACATGTACCGCCAGCGCAACCTGACCGGCGTCTCGAAGAAGCTCCTGGGCGTCCAGACCTTCCCGGACGGCGTCATCCGGACGGCGTTCGCCGGATTCGCCAAGTGAGTGTTCTCGCCGCCCGCGGGCGGCGGGACCGAGTGAGGTGGTGGGGTTCGTGAGGCGATACCTCTTCCATCGGTTGTGGCAGTCGGCCGTCACGTTGGTGCTGGCAACGATCGTGGTCTTCGCCGGCGTACGGGCGTTGCCGGGTGACCCGGCCCTCGCCCTCGCCGGCGAGGACCGGGATCCCGAGTCGTTGCGGGCGATCCGGCAGCAGTACGGGCTGGACCAGTCGTGGCTCGTGCAGTTCTGGCAGTTCGTCAGTCACGCGGCCCGGGGCGACCTGGGCCAGTCGATCCGGACCGGTGCGCCGGTCCGCGGGATGATCGGCAGCGCGTTGCCGGTGACGATCGAGCTGTCGGTCCTGGCGATCCTGATCGCCAGCCTGATCGGTGTCGGCGCCGGCGTGGTCGCGGCTGTTCGCCGCGGCGGTCCGGCCGAGTGGGCTGCCAACGCGTTGGCGCTGCTCGGCCTCTCGGTGCCGCACTTCTGGCTCGGCCTGATGGCGATCCTGTACCTGTCCGTTGCCCTCGGCCTCTTCCCGGCGTCCGGCTTCGTGCCGTTCTTCAGCGACCCGGCCGGCAACCTGCACCACCTGGTGCTGCCCGCGCTGATCCTCGGCACCGGCCTCGCCGCGGTCATCATGCGCCAGACCAGATCGTCGATGCTGGATGCCCTCTCGGCCGACTACATCCGGACGGCCGAGGCGAAGGGCCTGCCGCCCAAGTCGGTGATCGGTAAACATGCCCTGCGCAACAGCCTGATCGTGGTGGTCACGATCGTCGGCCTGCAGCTGGGCGCGCTGATCTCCGGCGCGGTCGTCACCGAGCGCATCTTCGCCCTGCCGGGATTCGGCAAGCTCACCGTTGACGCGGTCTTCCAACGCGACTACCCGGTGATCCAGGCGGTCGTCCTGGTGACCGCGACGGCGTACATCGTGATCAATCTGCTGGTCGACCTGCTGTACTCGGTGATCGACCCGCGCATCCGCGTGCGAGGTGATGCGTGATGGCCGTCGCCGAAGCAATCACCGCCGGTACGCCGCTGCGCAGCAACCGACGCAAAGTGGTACGGCGGATCCTCCGCAACCCGCTCGCGATCACGGGGCTCGTCGTCCTCGTAATCGCGGTGATCATGGCGGTGTTCGCCCCCTGGCTGGCACCGCACGAACCGACCCAGACGAACCTCGGTCAGGCCTTCGCGCCCCCAGGTACGCCGGGACACCTGCTCGGGACCGATGACCTCGGTCGCGACGTGCTGTCCCGGATCATGTTCGGCCTGCGTGCCTCGCTGCACGTGGCGCTGCTCGCAGTCGCGACCTCGCTGGTGGTCGGCGTACCGCTCGGCCTGCTCGCCGGGTACTTCCGGGCGATCGACGCGCTGATCTCGCGGATGACCGATCTCGTACTCGCGTTCCCGTTCCTGATCCTGGCGGTCGGACTGGCCGCGATCCGCGGTGCCAGCCTCGGCAACGCGGCGATCGCGATCGGCATCGCGCAGATCCCCGGCATGATCCGCATCGTCCGGTCCGAGACGCTGCGGCTGAAATCCCTGGACTTCGTCGCCGCCGCGATCGTCGAGGGCGCCGGCGATGTCTGGGTGATGGGCCGGCACATCCTGCCGAACGCGGCTTCGGTCGTCATTGTCCAGACCACGGTCGCGCTCCCGGCCGCGATCCTGGGCGAGGCAGTGCTGTCGTTCCTCGGTCTCGGTATCCAACCGCCGGCGCCGAGCCTCGGCACGATGCTGGCCGACGCACAGCAGTTCGCGTCCCGCGCACCATGGGCCGCGGTGATGCCCGGCGTCGCGATCATGTTGCTGACGCTGGCGTTCAACGTCGTCGGCGACAGCCTGCGCGACGCGCTCGACCCGAAAGCGAGCCGCCGATGACCGCAGGAATCACCACAGCTCCGGTTCTCCAGGTGAACGACCTCTCGATCACGTTCCGGACGGAGGACGGTCTGGTGTCGGCCGTCGACCGCGTCAGCTTCGAGGTCGGCGACGGCGAGGTCCTCGCGATCGTCGGCGAGTCGGGCTGCGGCAAGAGCGTCACCGCGATGAGCCTGGCCGGCCTGCTCCCCCGCACCGCCACGGTCGACGGTTCAGTGCGGCTCGATGGCGTCGAGTTGATCGGCGCCGACAAACGCACGCTCCGCACGATCCGCGGCCGCGAGGTCGCCTACATCTTCCAGGAGCCGATGACGTCGCTGAACCCGGTCTTCACGGTCGGGCACCAGATCGGCGAAGTCCTCCGCACGCACATCGGACTGGACCGGCAGGCTGCCCGCGACCGCTCGATCGAACTCCTCAAGCTCGTCGGCATCCCGTCCGCCGAGCGCCGCATCAGCGACTACCCGCACCAACTGTCCGGTGGCATGCGCCAGCGCGTGATGATCGCGATGGCGGTCGCCTGCGACCCGAAGGTGCTGATCGCCGACGAGCCGACGACCGCGCTCGACGTGACGATCCAGGCCGGCATCCTCGACGTACTGCGGGAACTGCGCGAACGGCTCGGGACCAGCATCGTCCTGATCACGCACGACCTCGGAGTGGTCGCGGACCTCGCCGACCGGGTGGCGGTCATGTACGCCGGACGCGTCGTCGAGACAGCCGAGGTACACGAACTGTTCGCGCATCCACAACACCCCTACACGGCCGGTCTGCTGGGTGCCTCACCCGCCGCCGGTCGCCACGCGGAGAGCCACCGGCTCAACGAGATCCCAGGTCTGGTCCCGGTCCTCACCCAACAGCCGGACGCCTGCACCTTCGCCGACCGCTGCCCGCGAGCAATCGACACCTGTACGGCGACGGAGCCGGACCTGACACCCGGTCACCACCGTGTCGCCTGCTGGAACCCGGTCCGAGAACCAGTGGAGGTCTGATGAGCACCCTTGCTCTGGAGGTAGAAGACCTCGTCATGCACTTCGGACCGGTCCGCGCCGTCGACGGCGTGACACTGCGGATCCGGCAAGGCTCTGTGGTCGCACTGGTCGGTGAGAGCGGCTCCGGGAAATCCACGGTGGGACGCTGCATCGTCCGGCTGCTGGAGCCGACCGGTGGGACGGTCCGACTCGCTGATGCCGATATCACGCATCTCACCCGCCGGCAGCTGCGTCCACACCGCCGGAACGTGTCGATCGTCTTCCAGGACCCGGCGGGCTCGCTCGACCCCAGGCTGTCCGTCGGAGACATCGTCGGGGAGCCACTGCGGCTCATGCACCGCAAAGACATCTCAACCAAGGTGTCCGAGTCGCTGCGTCGCGTCGGGCTGCGCCCGGAGGTCGCCCAGCGCTCACCGCATGAGCTGTCCGGTGGGCAGCGTCAGCGCGTCAGTATCGCCCGCGCTCTGATCTCTGAGCCGCGTCTGCTGGTCGCGGACGAGCCGACGAGCGCGCTGGATGTGTCGGTGCAGGCGTCAGTCCTCAACCTGCTGGCCGACCTGCAGCGCGACCTCGGCTTCGCCTGCCTCTTCATCACCCACGACCTGTCCGCGGTCGAGTACCTGGCCGATGAGGTCGCCGTGATGTACCTGGGCCAACTGGTCGAACAAGGTCCGCGCTCGCGCATCTTCGGCGTACCGGCGCATCCCTACACGCAGGCGCTGCTGTCTGCCGCGCCAGTGCCCGATCCGGCCGAGCAGCGGGCACGCAAGCCCGTGCTGCTCGGTGATGACCTGCCGTCGGCGATCGACCCGCCGTCCGGGTGCCGATTCCACACCAGATGTCCGGTAGCGGTCGACACATGCCGGACAGTCATCCCGGAGTCGCGCGTGATCGGAGAGGGTGGACACCAGGTCGCCTGTCATCTGGTCGACGACAACGGCACCGGACCCGATGTTCGTACAGGAGAGGGAGTTGCCCGATGACCTTCACCACCCGGCCCACGCTGCGCGGCACGTTCGGGATGGTCTCGTCCACGCACTGGCTGGCCTCCCAGTCGGCGATGCGCATCCTCGAGCTCGGCGGCAACGCGTTCGACGCCGCCGTGGCCGCGGGGTTCGTGCTGCACGTGGTGGAGCCCCACCTCAACGGCCCGGGTGGTGAGGTGCCGGGGATCATCGCGACCGCCGACGACCCCACACCGCGCGTGCTGGCTGGTCAGGGCGTCGCTCCGGCCGGTGCGACGATCGACCACTACACCTCGCTCGGCCTGACCCTCGTCCCCGGCTCCGGACCGCTGGCGGCCACGGTGCCGGGTGCTGTCGACGCCTGGCTGCTCCTGCTGCACGACCACGGCACACTGCCGCTGCGCGTCGTACTCGAGCCTGCCATCGACTACGCACGCAATGGCCATCCGCTCGTGCCGCGGGTCGGTGAGACGGTCGGCACGGTGCAGGAGCTGTTCGAGGAGAACTGGAAGACCTCTGCCGCGCTCTGGCTGCGTGACGGGCGACCGCCGACCGGCATGTTCCGCAACGAGGCGTACGCCGCCACCCTCGAGCGACTGGTCACCGAGGGCGAAGCGGCCGGCGCTGATCGGCAGGCACAGGTCGAGCGCGCCCGCAAGACCTGGCGTGAGGGCTTCGTCGCCGAGGCGGTCGACAAGTTCTCCAAGCTGCCGCACCGCGACTCCAGCGGCGAGGACCACGCCGGACTGGTCACGGGTGACGACATGGCCGCGTTCCAAGCGACCTGGGAGGACCCGGCGACGCTGGACTGGAACGGCTACACCGTCGCCAAGACCGGGCCGTGGGGCCAGGGACCGGGCCTGCTGCAGTCGCTCGCCGTACTGGCCGAGATTGGTGACGTCGACCTGGACAGCGCGGACGGCGTACACACCACGGTCGAGGTGATGAAGCTGTCGTACGCCGACCGCGAGGCGTGGTACGGCGACGGCGCCGACGTACCGCTGAAGACGCTGCTCTCCCCCGCGTACGCCGCGGAGCGGGCGAAGCTGGTCGGTTCGGAGGCAACGCGCGAGCTTCGTCCCGGCCGTCCGGACGGCCGGAAGCCGGTGCTGCATTCGATTGCCGTGGGCAATGACCTTGGCGACGCCACGACCGGTGAGCCGACCGTCTCGTCGGACGGCGTGACGCGGGGCGACACCTGCCACGTCGACGTGATCGACCGCTGGGGCAACATCATCTCCGCCACGCCCAGCGGCGGTTGGCTGCAGTCGTCGCCGACGATCCCGGAGCTTGGGTTCTGTCTCGGCAGCCGTGCGCAGATGTTCTGGCTGGAGGACGGGCTGCCCGCGTCGCTCGCACCCGGCAGGCGTCCGCGGACCACGCTGACGCCGACGCTCGTACTGCGGGACGGACAGCCGGTGATGGCCTGCGGCTCGCCGGGCGGCGACCAGCAGGACCAGTGGCAGCTGCTCTTCCTGCTGCGTCACCTCGGCGCCGGCATGGACCTGCAGGAGGCGATCGACGCGCCCGCCTGGCACACCACCGGCTTCCCGTCGTCCTTCTACCCGCGGGCGACCGAGCCGGGTGGTCTGGTGATGGAGAGCCGCCTCGGCTCAGCCGTCCGCGACGACCTGGTACGGCGCGGGCACGTCGTCACCGAGTCCGATGCGTGGAGCCTTGGCCGACTGTGCGCCGTACGCAAGGAGCCTGATGGCGTGCTGGCCGCGGCCGCCAACCCGCGTGGGATGCAGGGCTACGCGGTAGGACGCTGACCGAGAGCCGCCTTCGCCGCAGCCGCCACGTGCAGGCCGGCTGCGGTGCTGGCGGCCTCCGGATCCTTGGCGGCGATGGCGTCGACCAGACGGATGTGCTCCTCGGTGGAGTGTGGCGCCCGCTGGGCCGCGCCGACCCGGAACACCCAGTGGACGTGGTGGTACATCGCTGTGGAGATCGAGTGCAGCCAGCGGTTGCCGCTGACCTCGATCACCGCGCGGTGGAACGCGCTGTTCAGCTCGGCGAGCTGGTCGAAGTCCTTGGCCTCGCTGGCCTTGTTCGCGTCGTCGAGCAGTCGCCGGAGCCGGGCCACGTCGGCAGCGTCCGCGCGCTCGGCCGCAAGTCCGGCGGCCAGCGTCTCGAGCTGCTGCCGTACGGCGAACAGGTCGCGCACCGCGGTGTCGTCGAGGGTCGCGACCACCGCACCGCGCCGCGGCAGGATCTGGACGAAGCCCTCGGCCTCGACCACCCGCAGCGCCTCACGCACCGGGTTGCGCGACACCCCGAAGTCGTCCGCGAGCCGGGTCTCGGTCAGCCGCTCGCCCTGCCCGTACTCGCCGTCCACGATCCGGCGACGCAGCTCCGTCAGCACCTGCTCGCGCAAGGCGACATGGTCCGCACCGATCGTCCGTATCTTGGCCCCACCCGGCTGATCCACCCGGTGCTCCTCTCCCCGTCGACTCCGAAGCACGGTAGCCGACTCAGGACACTCAAGGCACGTGATCCACCGGCGCGATATGTTGCCGCCTTGAGCATCACGCTGACTCCGCTGACGGATCCCGACTTCCGGCCGTTCAGCCGCCGGATCGCCTGGCTTGCCGCGGACGCCGACGGCAACCCGGTCGGATCGGCCTTCCTCCGGCTCAACAGCCGCGAGTCCCACGGCCATCTGGCCGAGCTCGAACTGAACGTGCACCCAGCCGAGCGCCGCCACGGCGTCGGCTCCCGACTCCTCGACGCGGTCGTCGCCGCGGCTCGTGCGCACGAGGTCCGGAACATCCTGGCCGACGCTCCGGACGACTCCCCGGCGTACCACTTCCTGACGGCTCGCGGCTTCACGATCGGACTGACACTCATCTACGCGCGACTGCGGCTGGCCGACGTCGACGACGCCGTACTGATCGTTCCTCAGGACCCGGGCTACCGGTTGCAGTCGTGGGCGGGCGTCGTACCCGATGAGTTGGCGCAGACGTTCACCGACGCGCGGTCCGGGATGGACGACGCACCGTCCGGCGACATCACGTACGGCGCTGACACGTGGGACGTGGAGCGGACCCGGCATGCGGCCCGGGTGATCGAGCAGCGCGGTGATCACCTCCTGACGGTGGC
Source organism: Kribbella pittospori (assembly GCF_004331465.1). Classification (GTDB taxonomy): domain Bacteria; phylum Actinomycetota; class Actinomycetes; order Propionibacteriales; family Kribbellaceae; genus Kribbella; species Kribbella pittospori. Next base: position 164,567 of record NZ_SJKB01000005.1, on the reverse strand, counting down.
GGCCGTGGACAGGGCGACCGGGACGATCGTGGGGTTCACCGAACTCGTCGTACCGGGGAACGGCAAGGGCGATGCGCAGCACTACGGCACCGCGGTCCTCCCGGCGCACCGCGGTCGCGGTCTCGGGCTGTGGATGAAGGCCGAGCAGATCCGCTCGGTCCGCACCCACTTCCCCGACCTCGACGGCCTCCTGACCGACACGGTCAGCACGAACGTCCCGATGCAACGGGTCAACGACCACCTCGGCTACCAACCGACCGAGACCATCCACCGCTGCACCCTGGACGTCTGTACCTACTAGTATGTCGGCATGCCTCTGATCCGGATCGACGTACTCCGGGCCGGCTCCGACCGTCTGACCAACCTCGGCCGCGCGGTGCACGACGCGCTGGTCGAGACGATCGGCATCCCGCCCGACGACCTCTTCCAGGTCCTCACCAGCCACGACGGCACCACGAGCACGATGCGGTACGGCGGCTTCCCCGGCATCGAGCGGGACGACGACGTCGTGTTCATCGCCATCACCCTGCGAGCCGGCCGCCCCGACGAGGTCAAGCAGGCGATGTACCGCCGGATCGCCGAACTCGTCCACGACTACACCGGCACCGACCCGCGCAACGTCCTCATCACCCTCACCGAGAACGCCTCCCCCGACTGGTCCTTCGCCAACGGCGAAGCGCAGTACCTGTAGATCTACTCGCCGAGGATCTTTTGGACTGCGGCTGTGGTGATGGGGTGGTAGCCGGGGCGGGCTTTGGCGAAGACTTCGGCTGCGAACTCGCGGTCGGTGCCGGCCAGGGCTCGGTAGACCGGGAGGACCAGTTTCATCCGGCCGACGTTGGTGAGGAAGCCGGCCAGCTCGGCGTACGCCGCCTCGTAGCTGCTGGCGGCAACGATCTGGTACCAGCGGCGGGCGATCTCGCCGTTCGCCGTACCGGTCAGGCCGAACTCCCGGTCGAGCTGCTGCAGCTGCACCGCGCCCAGCACGTCCGGCGCCGCGTCCAGGAAGCGCAGCCACTCCTGCGTCGTCCACGCCGCCGCGCCATGCGGCAGCTCGCCCGTGCCGAGCCACCTGTCCCGTGCCTCGTCGACCGCCTCGAAGCGCTCCGACACTGCCCGCGCAGCGAACGCCGGAATGCCCGGCTCGTCCAGCCACGCCGCGACCTCGGCATCCGTCACCACGCCCGGGTGCGGCTCCAGCAGGTGCTCGCCCAGGTGCGCGACGAAGTCCTCGGAGTTGATGCTGCGGAACGCGAACCGGTCGAAGTACCCGCGCAGGAACGGGTCGAACACCTCCCGCGTGAACCGCTCCTCCAGCCAGGACAGGAACCACGACCCCTTCAGCGGGCCGCACGACGTCGTGCCGTGGTACTCGGACCGGTGGTTCAGTCCGGGCAGCTCCACCGCCAGCTCGGCCGGCGTCAGCGGGTCCAGCTTCACCACGGTCGCGTGCTGCTTGATCGCCGTCTCCATCACCGCGAACTCGGTGCCGTAGACGGCCTCGACGATCCGGTTCTCGACGTACGACGTAAAACCCTCGTTCAGCCAGATGTCGTCCCAGCTGTCCTGCGTGACCAGGTTGCCGGACCAGCTGTGCGCCAGCTCGTGCGCGACCACACTCACCAGTGACTTGTCGCCGATCACCACGGTCGGCGTCGCGAACGTCATCCGCGGGTTCTCCATCCCGCCGTACGGGAACGACGGCGGCAGCACGAGGATGTCGTAGCGCCCCCAGCGGTACGGCCCGAAGAGCTCCTCGGTAACCCGCATCATCTCCTCGGTGTCGACGAACTCGGTCGCGGCCCGCCGGGCCATCTCCGGCTCGGCCCACACCCCGGACCGCTCGCCGATCGGCTCGAACACCAGGTCGCCCGCAGCGATCGCCAGCAGGTACGACGGGATCGGCTCGGGCATCACCACGTCGTACGAGCCGGTACGGCGGGACGTCGTCCCGTTGTCGGCGCTCATCAGCACCATCAGCTCGGGCGGAGCGGTCACGTGAGCGGCGTAGCTGAAGCGGACGCTCGGAGTGTCCTGCACCGGCACCCAGCTGCGGGCGTGGATCGCCTGCGACTGGCTGAACATGAACGGCATCACGCCGCCCGCGGTCATGGACGGCTCCAGCCACTGCAGACCGGTCGCGGTCGGCGCGGTCCGGTAGCTGATGCGCACCCGCTGGTGCTGCGGCGTGCGGATCGTCAGCGCGGAGCCGAGCTCCTTGTCGGGTACGGCGACGCTGTACTCGAGCGGCTCCCAGCCGTCAGCCGTCGCACCCTCCACCGCCAGCACGGTCAGATCACGCGTGTCGAGCACGAGCCGGTCGCTGGTGCCGGTCCAGGCGAGTGTGTGCGTGGCCGTGCCGGCCAGCACCTTCTCGTCGAAGTCCAGCTCGAGGTCGAGCTCGAGGTGGGTGGTCCGAACCAAGGCAGGTTCGGCATAGGAATGCCGGTCGTACGTCACAGAGTCTCCCCGAGAGAGGTGGTCCGGGGAACAGTACCCACGCTGGAGCACGATCAGGCGGCCTATCTGAGCCAACAGCACCACCGTGCCAAAACACTGCTGTCTTGGTGTCGCCCTGCACCATGGACACATGCGGGCCGCGTTGGCCGCTTTCCTGGTCCTGCTGGCCGCCGCGTGCACCAGCAGCACCCCGCCACGCCTCCCGTCCCCCGCACCATCCTCGACGGCACCACAACCCCAGCCGACGCCAACGCCAGCTCCGACCGTGACACCTCGGCCGACCCCGGTGGTCTTCGACGGCCGCGCCGCTCTGCAGACCGTCAACCAGTTGGCCGCCCTCGGCCCGCGTGAGGCGACCAGTCCGGCGTACCTGCGTGCTCTCACCTGGCTGGAGCAACGCTTCCGTGCCGCCGGCTACCAGACCACGCGTCAACCGGTGCGCGTGCCGTCAGGTGTCTCCTGGGGCGTCCCGGTCCGCGCCGGCACCAGCTGGAATCTCATCGCCACCAAACCCGGCTTCACTCCGTCAGCACCACACCGCATCGTCGGCGCTCACCTGGACACAGTCCCCCAGGCACCCGGCGCCGAGGACAACGCCTCGGGCGTCTCCGTCCTACTCGGCACCGCCCAGGTCTACCAAGGCCGGACGCCGAAGCTCCCGACCGTCTTCGTTGCCTTCGGCGCCGAAGAGCCGCGCGGCGACGGCGACAACCGCCACCACTACGGCTCCCGCACGTACGTGGCCTCGCTGCCGAGCGCGCAACGCAGGGCGCTCCGCGGCATGGTGTCCCTCGACCGCGTCGGCGTAGGAACCGTCGTACCGATCTGCTCTGCTCAAGCGAACGCCGTCGCATTGCGGAACGAGCTTCGGACCGTCGCGGCACGCACCCGCGTACCGAGCCGAGCCTGCGTGAACAGATCGAGTGACCACTGGTCCTTCGTCCGCTCCGGTCTACCGGGCGTCCGGCTAGGCAGCACGCCGTACGCCGAATATCACAGCGCCCGCGACCTCCCTCGGGTCGTGTCGCCCGCCCAGCTCGGCCGCATGGGTCGCGTGGTGACCGCCTGGCTCGACAGCTAGCGGATGTCCGACAGGATCTGCTCCGCCCGAGTGCCGGTCACCACTCGCGGACTGAAGTCACTACCGATCACGTACGGCGTGAGTCGCGCAGCCTTGAGCGTCTTGCCCCAATAGGTGAGCTCCAGCAGGACGCCCTCCTGGGTCTGCTGCGAGAAGTCCATGTCGAACACCAGATTGCCCAGCGAGTGCGCGACGACCTTCCCCGCCGCGAACTGCACCTCCTGCACCCAGTGCGGATGCCCACCGATCACCAGATCCGCTCCAGCCCTGGTCAGCGCAGACGCAACCGTCCGCTGCGCCGGAACCGGTGTGTGCGTGTACTGCTGACCCCAATGCGGCAATACGACGACCACGTCGACGGCGGCCTTCAACGTCGCCACGGCCTTGGTGAGCGCAGCCAGGTCACCGGCGTTCAGCGGTCCTGTCCGTGGCGGCATCCGCACGCTGAGCGCACCGGGACTCGTTGCCGTCGCCCGTGGTGTCTCACCGATCGCGTTGAACGCCAGGAAGCCGAACCGCACTCCGTCACGCTCGACGATCGCCGGGCGGACGGCCTCCGCGAAGTTGCCTCCGGCCCCTACCGGCTGAAGGCCACCGGCTCGCACCAACCGGACCGTCTCCAGCAGGGCGCGATCCTGGAAGTCGCCGGTGTGGTTGTTGGCCAGCGACAGCACGTCGACGCCGGCCTCCCGCAGACCCTTCACCACGCGCGGCGGGGCAGCGAACGAGTCACCACCCTGCTGTGCCGTTCCTGCTCGGGAGAGTGTGCTCTCCAGGTTCACCACGGTGACGTCAGCCTCCGCCAAGCGCGGTCCGATGACGCGCAGCGGTCTGGACACATCGCCACTCTGGGCGGCAGCGGTCGCCACCCGTCGGCCGAGCATGACGTCACCGCCGAACGTCACGTCGACGACCGGCCCTTCACGCTTCGGCCCCGCTGTGCGCAGCGGATACCGGGCGGGCTGCTTCAGCGGGTCGATCCCGCCGACCGTCACAGGCCTCACGCTCGGCCCGACGGTGGCAGCAGGCACGACGGCGAGTGCACTGGTGGATCGTTGCGCGTCCCGCAACGACGCGACGCGGAATCCCCGCCAGGATTTGGTCGTTCCCCGCGCGATCGCCCTTGCGGTGGCCAGGTCGATGTCCTGTGCCGCGCGCGTCGGATGAATAACGAGAACGAGCGGTTGAGTCTCTCTGACGGTCGCAGGAGGTTGCGGACGGCTCGGCGACTGCTTCGGCGTGCTCGAAGGGCTGGGCGAAGGCTGTGTCGTGGTGTTGTCCGAGCAGGCGACCAGGGCGGCCGCTGCAGCAGCCAGCGAGAGACGCCGCCATACCGCCATGGATCCACGGTAGCCAGACTCGCCAAGGAATAAGACGGTTGCGGGAACCGGGGTGGTTGCTAGCAGACTGTCACCATGATGTCCGAGGGACGACCCGAACTCGTGCTGAAGCGTCGGCCGTTCGGATCGTGGCTGCTCGGACCGGCCGATCAGAGTACGACGCTGTTGCGGTTCCGGCTGCAGGTGCTGATGACAACCTTCTCGATCGTCACCAACCTGATCGGTGCCGCGGTCGTGTTCGTGCTGGCGGTCTTCGTACTGCCGGGGCCACCGCTCGTCGACGAGCTCCAGCTCGCCGAGGCCATCGTCATCCCGCTGTACTTCCTTCTCGCGGTGGCGATCGGCTGCATCTGGAGCACGCGGCTCACCCGCCATGTCACCCGGTGGGTCGACGAGGAACGGCCCGCCACCCGCAAGGAGCAGCTCGCGACGCTCCAACTGCCGCTGCGGCTGACGTTGATCGAGGTGCTGCTCTGGGCGGTCGCCGGGGTGATCTTCACCGCGATGACACTCGCGCTCCAGGCGGAGAACGCCCTCCGCGTCGCGGCCACGGTGTTCGACGGCATGATCATCACCTGCACGATCTCCTACCTGCTGACCGAGTTCGCACTCCGGCCGGTCGCCGCGCGGGCGCTGGCCGATTCCTCACCGCCGCGCCGGGTGCTCGCGGCAGGTCTCAAGGCCCGCATCGTGATCTTCTGGGCGGTCGGCTCCGGAGTACCGGTGGCCGGCCTGATGCTCGCGGCCATCGTCGCCCTGTTCGAGAAGGACGTCTCCGCGACCCGGCTCTCGGTCGTGATCCTTGCCCTGGGCATCGTGGCCATCGGCAACGGCTGGTTGCTCACCGTGCTGTCGGCGCGGTCGGTGGTCGCCCCGGTGCGGTCGGTCCGCAACGCGCTCGCGCTGATCGGCGAGGGAGAGCTCGACATCCGCATCCCGGTCTTCGACGGCACCGAGCTCGGCTCGCTGCAGTCCGGCTTCAACCAGATGGCCGAAGGGCTGCGCGAACGCGAGCGGATCCGGGACGTCTTCGGCCGGTACGTCGGTCCGGACGTGGTGCAGGAGGCGCTCGCGAGTGATCGGCTCGGCGGTGAGGATCGTTTCGTCGCCGTCCTCTTCGTCGACCTGATCGGCTCGACCGAGCTCGCCGCCGAGCGTCCACCGGCCGAGGTGGTGCAGTTGCTGAACCGCTTCTTCACGATCGTGGTCGACGAGGTCGATCAGCAAGGCGGGTTCGTCAACAAGTTCGCCGGCGACGCCGCGCTCGCGATCTTCGGCGCCCCGGCCGAGCTCCCGGACGCGGCCGGGAGCGCACTCCGGGCCGCTCGCACGCTGGCATCCCGGCTCGACGAAGAGCTGCCCGAGGTCACTGCCGGCATCGGCGTCACCGCGGGCATCGTGGTCGCCGGCACGGTCGGCGACGTACGACGGCACGAATACACGGTCATCGGCGACCCGGTGAACGAGGCCGCCCGCCTCAGCGAACTCGCCAAGTCGACGCCCGGCCGGCTGATCGCCTCGATGACCGCCGTCTCCGAGGCAGTCCCGACCGAGGCGCAGTACTGGCACTCAAGTGACCAGGTGACCGTCAGGGGCCGCGCCACCCCGACCCACCTGGCCATCCCTCTCCTGTAGGAGCTGGTACAGCAAGGCCGCACCGTGCAGCATCGCGTGCGTCTGCCGGTTGTGCGCGGCCCGGCGCTCGGCGATCGCACTGCGAAGAGCCTCGGTATTGCCGGTACGACGGAGTCCGTCGAGGACAGGCCTGATCTGCTCGAAGTAGTAGCGCCCCTGGCGCAGCATGTGGATGATCCGGGCATCACGGATCTGCTCCGGTCCGTACTTCCGGTACTTCGTCCCGGGCTCGCGCGTCGGCGACAGCAACCCCGCCGCCTCCCAGACGCGCAGCGCCGAGGTACGCACTCCCAACTGATGCGCGAGCTCACCGACCAGCAACGACGGACCGTTGGCCGGCGCCTCGTCCAGGAACTCAGCCGCCATCGCCCCGAGCGCCTCGCTCGCCGCATCGGTCGCCAGCCGTTGCTGATGCAGCCCGGCATGCGCGGCGTCGACCAGCCGGTAGGCGAGCTCGTGGTCACCCTCATGAACGGCCTGCATGATCGACGTCGCCACCTCAGGCCCGAACCCAGGCGCCAGCGCCCGATAGGTCAGCAGCGCGGACAGATGCTCCTCGTCGTACTGGCGGTACCCGCTCGCACTCCGCGGCGCCGGCGGCAGGATCCCGGCCGCCTCGTAGTTGCGCACCAACTGCGTCGAGACCCCAGCCCGCCGCGCCAGATCCACCGGCCGCAACCCCACGCCGTACCTCCGTTCAAGAGCTCCGGCTGTCAGCGGCCGCCGGAGACGTCGAGGGTGGTGCCGGTCATGTACGACGAGCGATCGGAAGCGAGGAAGGCGATCGCCTCGGCGACTTCCTCCGGCTTGCCGGTGCGGGCCAGGGGTGGCGTTGTGCCGATGCGGTCCAGGCGGCCGGGCTCGTGAATGTCGGTCTCGATCAGGCCCGGGCGGACTCCGAGAACGCGAATGCCCTCTGTTGCGACTTCGTTCGCCAGACCGATGGTGAGCGCGTCCACGGCCGCCTTGCTGGCCGCGTAGTCGACGTACTCGCCCGCCGCACCGAGCACGGCTGCCCGCGACGACACGTTGACGATCACTCCCCCGGTACCGCCGTACGCCGTGGACATCCGCCGTACCGCGGCGCCCGCGACCAGGAAGGCGCTGATCGAGTTGATCCGGAAGACCCGCTCCAGCCGTTCGGCGTCGTAGTCCGCGACCCGGCCGGTCGGTGACACGATGCCGGCATTGTTGATCACGGCACCGATCGGCCCGAGTGCGGCGGTGACAGTGTCGAAGAGGTGCTCGATCTGGTCCGCCTCGAGCATGTCGGCCTGGATCGCGATCGCGCGGCGGCCGAGGTCCGAGCACGCCTTCACGACGCGTGCTGCCTCGTCGGAGCGGGTCCGGTAGTTCACGCCCACGTCCCACCCGTCGGCCGCCAGAGCGACCGAGGCCGCGGCGCCGATGCCGCGGCTCCCACCGGTGATCACAGCGACCCCGCGCCGTCCGTCAGTCCCAGTCATGCCCCCTACCCTGTCATGCCTTACGCAGCAGGCGGCAGAGTGAACTGCAGCTGGGTCTCCGTGTCTTCGAAGCCGAGCGCGCGATACAGCCGGATCGCGAGGTACTCCGGGTCCGCCACCATCACCAGCGTCCGCGCACCACCGTCGGTCAGCCCGTACGTCGACGCGTGGTGGACCAGCGTGCTCGCGATGCCGCGGTTGCGGTCGTCCGGGTGGGTCTGCACGTGCTGGAATCGCGCCAGACCGTTGCCGTCGAACATCAGTCCGAGCGAGCTCTGCAACCGGCCATCGTCGAACGCACCGAACCACTTGCCGTGCCCGGCTTCCACCAGCGCTCGCTGCGCCGCGTCCCTGCGCCGGGTGAACTCGACGTACCCGTCGTCGACCTTCATGGTCGCGGTCGCCAGGCCGAGCTGCGTCAGCTGCTCCCAGTCGTCGTCGCTGGTGAGGAACCGGTACGTCGACTCGTCGTCGGGCCGGCGGGGCGCGACGACCTCGCTCGCGGTCATCACCACGTTGCGGTCGACTGTGAACCCGGCCGCGGCCAGCTCGTCCTCGACCCCGATCTCGCCGTCGACGCTGTCGATGCCGAAGGCAACATGCTTCGCGGCCGGGAACTCGGCGCGGTACGTCTCCAGCCGGGCCTTCACGTCACCGGCGGCGAAGATCGAGCGGTACAGCAGGAAGTTCCCCCACCAGTACGCCGGGTTCGCCGGCGTCCGGATCACGACGTACTCACCGGTGTCCTGGAACTCGCTGCCGCTCAGCTCCAGCAGCAACAGATCGGTCCGGTAGCCGAGGCTCTTGATCTCCACCCGCTCATCCTCCAGCGTCCGTCAATCGGATTCGGGTGTTGACATGCAGCCGTTTGGCTGCCTATGGTCAGTCGTGCAGCCAGACGGCTGCATATCTCTGATCGGAGCGTGATGGACGACGAGGTGTTCCGCGCCCTGGCCGACCCCAGCCGCCGGCAGCTGCTCGACATGCTGAACGCGCGCAACGGCCAGACGCTGCGGGAGCTCTGCGCCGGCCTCGACATGGCCCGGCAGTCGGTGAGCAAGCACCTCGCCGTTCTCGAGTCGGCGAACCTCGTCACCACCGTGTGGCGGGGCCGGGAGAAGCTGCACCACCTCAACGCCGAGCCGATCAACGCCATCGCCGAGCGCTGGATCAACCGGTACGACCGCCGGCGGGTCGAGCTGTTCGCCGATCTCAAGACGGTTCTGGAGGCCGAAACCATGGACGACAACGACTTCGTCTACACCACGTACATCAAGACCACGCCGGAGCGGTTGTGGCAGGCACTGACCGATCCGAAGTTCACCGAGCAGTACTGGGGTGTCCAGTTCGAGACCGACTGGAAGGCCGGCTCCGAGCTGGTCTGGCACCAGGGTGACGTGACGATGGCTGGGCCGGGGCAGTTCGTGCTGGAGCACGATCCGTACACGCGGTTGTCCTACGCCTGGCATCACATCACGCCCGAGTTCGCCAAGGCGGTGGACCTGGACGACGACCTCTACCGCAGGGCCAGCGCCGAGCCGCTGTCCACGGCGACCTTCGAGCTCGTGCCGGCCGGCGACCAGGTCAAGCTGACCGTCATCCACAGCGGCTTCGGGCCGGACAGTGCCATCCGCGAGATGGTCAGCGAGGGCTGGGTCGCACTCCTGTCCGACCTCAAGTCCTTCGTCGAATCCACCCCGGAACTCGCGGCCGTGTAGTCCTTACGGACGCTTGTGGATGAGCAGTGGGAGGACGGCTGCCGCGCCCGACTCGCGCAGCTTCGCGGCAGCGATCGTGACGGGCCACTGTGAGGAACTGGCGTCGACGAGCAGCAGGACGGTCCGGCCGGCCACCGACTGTGCAGTCTGGTCGTCGACGTGCAGGCCGTCGCGCCAGACCTTGGCCTCCTCGGCCGAGGACAGATCGTCGGTGAAGCCGGTCGGGTTGATCGTCAGCTCTGCACGGTCGAGGTGACCGACGGACGCAACGTGGTCGGCGATCGCCGAAGTCAGCCGGCCGTGGCCGGCAGCCGGCAGCGGTACGACGACCTCGGGGCGAGCCGACCAACTGCTACGCCAGCGGGACAAGGCGGCGACGGCACCCGACTTCAACGCCTCCACCGGCTCGGCGGGGAGCTCTGCGTCCGCGTTGAGCGTGGCACGGAGGACTTCACGCCACTCGGGTGCATCGGCGTAGATGAGGCTCCGGCCGGGCTCGGCCATCAGCTCGGCAGGAATGCGTCCCTTCGCACCGAACGCGCCGCCCGGCCACATCTTCCGCGGCTCCAGCACATGCACCTCGCCCCGCAGCAGGCGCGTGATCGTCGCCACCGTCTCGGCGTGCGCTGTCGCCACCAGTGGATCCGGCAATGCCCCGAGGCACACCGAGCACCGACCGCACGGCTCGGCCGAGGGATCGTCCAGCGACTCCTGGAGCAGTTGCATCAGGCAACGGTCACCACGTGTGTAGGCGCGCATGATGTCCGCCTCGCGCCGCCGTACCGCGACGATCCCGTCGTAGTGCCCGGCGTCGAAGGTCCACTCCACGCCGGTCCGCACCCAGCCGCGCTCGACCCGATCGACCGCGCCGTCGACCGCCAATTGCTTCAGCATCAGCTCGACCCGGGTCCGGCGCAGTCCGGTCTCCGCCTCCAGCATGGGGACGGTCGCCGGTTGATCCGGCCCGTACCCGTCGAGAGCCTGGAGCAGACGATTCACGTTCTCCGGGACCGGGATGGTCGCGGTCGCGAAGTAGTCCCACACACCGGCATCCGCGTCCGACGGCAGCAACGCCACGATCGCGTGGTCGATGCCACGCCCGGCCCGCCCGACCTGCTGGTAGTACGACACCGGCGACGGAGGCGATCCGACGTGTACGACGAACCCCAGGTCGGGCTTGTCGTACCCCATCCCGAGCGCCGAGGTCGCGATCAGCGCCTTCAACTGGTTCGCCCGCAGCGCATCCTCGAGACTCTCCCGCTCCCCCGCCTCCAACCCACCGGTGTACGCCGCGACCGGGACGTCGCGACCGTGGACCTCCTGGATCGTCGCCGCCAGCCGCTGCGCATCGGCCACGGTGAGCGTGTAGACGATCCCCGATCCCGGCAGCTTCGGCAGGTGATCCACCACCCACGCGAACCGATCCAACGGCGACAACGCATCGACGACCGCGAGTTGCAGACTCGATCGCGCCAGCGGACCTCGCAGTACCAGCGTGGACTCGCCCAACTGATGCGCGACATCGTCCGTGACGCGTGAGTTCGCCGTCGCCGTCGTCGCCAGGACCGGAGTCTTCGGGTTGAGCTGCTGCAGTACGTCGGACACCCGGCGGTAGTCCGGCCGGAAGTCATGACCCCAGTCCGACACCGCGTGCGCCTCGTCGATCACCAGCAGCCCGACCTGGCCGGCCAGCCCGTCGAGCACCCGCCGCCCGAAGCCCGGATTCGCGAGCCGCTCAGGCGACACCAGCAGTACGTCGATGCCGCCGGAACGCAGGTCGTGCTCGATGCTCGACCACTCGTCGATGTTGTTCGAGTTCAGCGTCGCCGCGCGAAGACCAGCGCGACTCGCGGCCGCGACCTGGTCCCGCATCAACGACAGCAACGGCGACACGACGAGCGTTGGGCCAGCTCCCTCAGCCCGGCGGATCGCGGTCGCGGCCCAATAGACAGCCGACTTCCCCCACCCGGTCGCTTGCACGACCAGCACTCGCGCGCCCGCCTCACACAGGGCGGCGACCGCCGTCTCCTGATCCGGCCGCAACCGCGCGCTCTCGCCCGCGATCGCCTGGATCACGCCACCCGCGATCCCCGCGCGCGTGTCGGTCAGAGTGAGCGTCGCACTGGAGTCAGCCATGCCGAAACCCTAGACGCCCGCACCCCCAGTTCGCTGGGCGCGGCCGCCGACCTGTGGAAAACCCTCGGTCAGGCGCACTTTCCGGGATGGCACGGCTCGCCGTTCGTCGACACCAGTCGTTGTGGACCCGGCCCGTTCGCGGCCAGGGCGTCGTACGGGTTGGCCAGGGCGCAGCGGTCGAGGGACAGGCAGCCGCAGCCGACACAGTCCTTGAAGTCGTCCCGGAGCTGCTCGAGGTGCAGGATGCGCTTGTCGAGCTCGGCCTGCCAGCACTCCGAGATGCGCTCCCAGTCCTGCCGGGTCGGCGTGCGGTTCTCCGGCAGCAACGCCAGGATCGCCGCCACCTCCGCGAGCGGGATGCCGACCCTTTGCGCGATCCGGATCAAGGCCACCCGGCGCAGGGTGTCGCGCTTGTAGCGGCGCTGGTTGCCCGACGTACGGCGACTCACGATCAGGTGCTGCCGCTCGTAGAAATGCAGCGCCGAGATCGCCACACCACTGCGCTGCGACAGCTGCCCGACCGTCAATTCACCTGGCTCGATGTCCACCGCTCCGCCCTCCAACCTCAACCTAGATCGAGGCTAGCTCAGAGCGTCAGGCGGTCACGAGTCGACGTCCGATGCTCGCGGACATCAGCGCGGCCGCCGCACACAGTCCACCGGCCAAGTACCAGGCGAGGTTGTAGCTGCCCTGCACGTCGCGGATCGCGCCCGCACCGGTGGCGGCCAGCGCCGCTCCGATCTGGTGCGACGCGAACACCCAGCCGAACACGATCGGCCCGTCCACTCCGAACCACTCCCGGCACAGCGCCACCGTCGGCGGTACGGTCGCGACCCAGTCCAGGCCGTAGAAGACGATGAACACCCAGACGCTCGGCTGCGCGGTCGGACCGAGCAGCGACGGCAGGATCAGCAGCGACAGCCCGCGGAGCGAGTAATAGCCGATCAGCAGGTACCGCGGATCCCACCGGTCCGTCAGCCAGCCGGACACGATCGTTCCGCCGACGTCGAACACACCCACCAGCGCCAGCAGCGACGCCGCTGTCGTAGCCGGCATGCCATGGTCGTGCGCCGCGGTCACGAAGTGCGTACCGATCAAGCCATTGGTCGACGCTCCACAGATCGCGAACCCGCCGGCGAGCAACCAGAACGCCGGCCGCCGCATCGCGGTCCACAACGCAGTCACCGCGCGAAGTGCGCTGCTCCCGGTCGACTCGACCCGCTGCCCGGCAGTGCTCCCCTCCGGAGCGCCGTACGCCGTCAGTCCGACATCGCTCGGGTAGTCGCGCAGGAACAACAGCACCAGCGGTACGACCGCCAGCGCGGTGCCGGCTGCGACCAGGGCCGGTACGCGCCAGCCGTAGTTGGTCGCCAGGTTCGCGATCAGCGGCAGAAAGATCAGCTGCCCGGTCGCACCGGCCGCTGTGAGGATGCCGGTGACCAGTCCGCGGCGGGCGACGAACCAGCGACCGGTGATGGTCGCGACGAAGGTCATGGACATCGATCCGGTGCCGACACCGACCAGCAGACCCCAGCAGAGCAGCAACTGCCAGGACGAGGTCATGAAGATCGTCAGTCCGCTGCCAAGCGCGATCAGAACCAGCGCACCGCTGACCACTCGGCGCAGACCGAGCCGGTCCATCAGCGCCGCGGCGAACGGCGAGATCAGGCCGTACAGCAGCAGGTTGATCGACACCGCCGACGAGATGGTCGCGTGCGACCAGCCGAACTCGTCATGCAGCGGGTCGAGCAGCACACTCGGCACCGACCGGAACCCGGCCGCGCCGATCAGGGTCACGAACCCAACAGCGGCGACTGCCCAGGCCAGATGCACCCGGGCAGCCTTCTTCGTCGGCAGAATCTGCGTCACCCGCCTAGATTGCCGTCCGGAGGGTCGCTGAACCAGTGGCCGGACCGCCACCATGTGTCAAGATATGGCCATGACAGCCCGAGGCAAGCGACATCTGGCCGCGGTCGGCCCGCACCGGGTCGCCGTCCTGGCCCTCGAACCGGTGGTCGGCTTCGACCTGACCATCCCACCGGCTGTGCTGGGCGCCGCCACCCGGGCGGACGGCAAGCCGCTGTACGACGTCCGAGTCTGCGGCCTGGACAAGTCGCCGGTCCGGACCAGCGCCGGATTCAGCCTGATCCCGGACTACGGCCCCGAGGAGCTCGCCGAGGCCGATACCGTCATCATCCCCGGGACCTACTACCCGAAGCCTCGCAATGAGGGCATCCTGCCCGACGACCTCGCCGCTGCCCTCGCCACCATCCGGCCCGGGACGCGGATCACCTCGATCTGCACCGGCGCGTTCGTGCTCGCCGCGGCGGGTTACCTGGACGGGCGGCCGGCCACGACGCACTGGAAGCGGGCCGAACTGTTCCGCCGCATCTACCCGCACATCGATCTGCAGGAGGAGTTGCTGTTCGTCGACGACGGCGACGTGGTCACGTCCGCCGGTCTGGCCGCCGGCGTCGACATGTGCCTGCACCTGATCCGTCGCGACTTCGGCAGCGAGGTCGCCAACCGCGCTGCGCGGAGCTGCGTCGTACCGCCGTGGCGGGACGGTGGTCAGTCCCAGTTCATCGAGCGCGTCGTACCGGACGAAGGCACCGACGGTACGGCGCCCACCCGGGCGTGGGCGCTGCAGCGGCTCGACGAGGAGCTGACCTTGCCGGGGCTGGCCGCGCATGCCCGGATGAGCGTGCGTACGTTCAGCCGCCGGTTCAAGGCCGAGACCGGGCAGTCGCCGGGTGCGTGGCTGCTACAGCAGCGCGTGCGGCATGCCTGTGAGCTGCTGGAGACGACCGACCTCCCTGTGGACCGCGTAGCCGACGCTGCTGGTCTCGGCACCGCTGCGTCGTTGCGGCACCACCTCCGCTCCGAGCTCGGGGTGTCGCCGCTCGCCTACCGCAAGACCTTCCGCGCCGGCTGACGAGCGTCAGAGCACCACGAGGTCGTGCGGCCGCTGGTTCATCGGCTCGACGCCGTCCTCGGTGACGACCACGATGTCCTCGATCCGTGCACCCCACCGGCCCGGCTGGTAGATCCCCGGCTCGACGCTGAACGCCATGCCCGGCTCGAGCAGCAATCCGTTCCCGCCGACGATGTACGGCTCCTCGTGTACGTCGAGCCCGATCCCATGACCGGTCCGGTGGATGAAGAAGTCGCCGAAACCGGCTGCCGCGATCACGTCCCGCGCCGCCGCGTCGATCGACTCCGCGGACACCCCCGGACGCACTGCGTCCACCGCTGCTTGCTGCGCATCCCGCAGTACGGCGTACGTCGCGGCGACGTCGGCGTCACGCGGTGTGCCCACGGCGTATGTCCGGGTCGAGTCCGAGTTGTAGCCCTCGGCAACGGGTCCGCCGATGTCGACCACCACGACGTCGCCCGCCTCGATGACCCGATCGGACAGCGCGTGGTGCGGGCTCGCACCGTTCGGTCCGCTGGCGACGATGACGAAGTCGGCCACGACGTGACCCTCCTCGACGATCGCGTCCGCGATGTCCGCACCAACCTCCGCCTCGGTCCGGCCTGGCCGCAGCCACTCGCCGACCCGGGCATGCACGCGGTCGATCGCCGCGCCCGCCTTCCGCAGAGCCTCAACCTCCGCGGCGTCCTTCCGCATCCGCAGCTCACGCACGATCGGTCCGGCCAGGGTCTGCTCTGCCTTGGGCAGCGCGTCTCGCATCGCCAGCACGTGGAGCGCAGGCGTGAAGTCGCTGACCGCCACTCGGTCCGAGCCGCGGAGCCGATCCGCCGCGAGGCCGTACGCATCCTCGCCGTCCACCCACGTGAGGACCTCGACGCCGAGCTCCTCCAGCGGGAGGCCGTCGTACCCCGGCGCCTCCAGCTTCGGTACGACGAGCGCCGGAGCACCTTCGGCCGGGATCACCAACATGGTGAGGCGTTCGAAGGATCCGCCGGGTTGACCGAGGAGATAGCGCAGGTCCGAGCCCGGCGCGATGAGCAGGCCGGTGCCGGCCGCGGCCTCCCGGGCACGCTCCAGGCGGGAACGGAGAACCGCGGATTCAGGGACAGGACCAAGGGGTGAGCGACGAGCCATGAGGTCGACTCTAGAACTGTCGGCGGCGATTGTTACAACTGGTTTCGCCCTGACCGGGCTTTGGCGAAAGGCGATTCTGATGACACTGCACCACGTGTCCTACGGCGACGGCACTCCCGTGCTGGCGCTGCATGGCTGGAGTCCCGATCTCCGGCTGATGACCGGCTGCCTCGAGCCGATCTTCAGCGACTTGCCGGGCTACCGCCGGCTCTATCCCGACCTGCCCGGCATGGGGAAGAGCCCGGCCGGCGACATCGACAGCTCGGACGGGATCCTCGCGGCCGTGCAGACTTTCATCGACGAGCAGATCGGCGCGGAGCCGTTCCTGCTCATCGGGGAGTCGTACGGCGGCTACCTGGCGCGAGCCCTGGCTCGGGAGAGACCGGAGCAGGTGCTCGGCCTCAGCCTGATCTGCCCGATCGGCACAGTCGTCGAGAACGCCGACCGCACCGTGCCCGAACATGTCGTACTGCGATCTGAGCCAGGTGTCGTCGAATCGCTGACCGAAGGTGAGGACTTCACCGAGCTGGCCGTCGTACAGACCGCGGAGGCCTTGGCGGCGTACCGGAAGGACATCGCGCCGGGGCTTGCGATCGCCGACGACGAGGCACTCGAGCGCATCCTGCCGAAGCGCACGTTGACGGTCGATCCGGACAGCGGTCCCGCCTACACGCGGCCGACACTGATCCTCTGCGGCCGGCAGGACTCGATCACCGGTTACGAGGACA
This sequence comes from Kribbella pittospori, assembly GCF_004331465.1. Taxonomy (GTDB): domain Bacteria; phylum Actinomycetota; class Actinomycetes; order Propionibacteriales; family Kribbellaceae; genus Kribbella; species Kribbella pittospori. Next base: position 147,934 of record NZ_SJKB01000005.1, on the reverse strand, counting down.
CGTACGTCCTGCTCCCCCACTATCCGCGGGCCAGCTTCGCCATCCTGGATGTCGCCGGGCACAACCTCCAGATCGAGCAACCCGGGCTCTTCGCCGCTCTGATCCGCGAGTGGCTGGAGCGGGTCGCCTACGACGCGCAGGCCCTGCCACCAGCAGCTACCAGCGGGTAATGTCACCTGTATGGTGACTGGGAAGCGGTCGATCGGGTGGTCGTTGCTTGTTGCGCTGACCAACGGTCGAGCGCGGATCGCCGACGACCAGCTTGCCGCTGCCGTCCGTGGACAGGTCATCCTGGTGACCGGGTCCTCATACGGGATCGGTGAGGCGACCGCAAGGCGGCTCGCGCGGGCCGGCGCGACCGTGCTGCTGGTGGCGCGGACGGCCGACCAACTGGACGTGGTGGCCGGCGAGATCCGGTCAGCAGGCGGTACGGCGTTCGCCTACCCCGCCACCCTGGCGGATCCGGCTGCTGTCGAGGAGCTGGTGCGCACGGTGCTGGCCGAGCACGGACACGTCGACGTGCTGGTGAGCAACGCGGGTAAGTCGATCCGGCGGTCGATCGCGGACTCGTATCAACGCTTCCACGACATCGAGCGGACGAACGCGGTCAACTACCTCGGCCCGGCCAAGCTCGTCCTCGAGCTGCTCCCGTCGATGCGCGAACGCCGCTCGGGCCACATCGTGAACGTCTCGACCGCCGGGGTGCGGACACCGCCGATGGCCCGCTGGTCGGCGTACCTGGCCTCGAAGAGCGCGTTCGATGTCTGGCTGCGATCCGTGGCGCAGGAGATCCGTGGCGACGGCGTGACCACGTCCACCGTCTACATGGGTCTCGTGCACACACGGATGAGCGAGCCGACTCCCTTGCTGAACAAGATGCCTGGACTGTCGCCGGAGCAGGCGGCCGATCAGGTGTGTACGGCGGTCGCCGAGCGGCCGCACAACATCACGCCACCGATGGTCCGGCCGGCCGATGCCTTGGGCAACCTGTTGCGGGTGCCCACCGACCGGATCTTCGAGCAGTACTTCCGACGTACCGACAGCAGGTCCAAACGCCGGAGGCAGCCGTGAGGGCGCCGCGGCCGATCGCACCGATCCGTCCGCCGGAGTGGCTGGTCCAGGGCGCGGCCGAGGTCGGTGGGGTGTCCGTCGCGTTACTCAAGTCCGGCGTCTGGCGGTCCGCGCGACCCTCGCACCTGATCGGGATCGAGCGCGCTCTGCGCCACTGGGGTCAGTCGATGGCCGCACTAGGTGTGATCGCCGCGATCCGCTATCCCGATCGCGCCGCGGTGATCGACGAGAACGGCAGTACGACGTACGCCGAGCTGGACCACCGGTGCGAACGCATCGCCGCGGCGATGCACGCCCAGCACAGGATCGTTGCCGGCAGCAAGGTCGCGGTGCTGTGCCGGAACCACCGTGGCTTCCTGGAGGCAACGCTGGCCGCCTCCCGGGTTGGCGCGGATGTGTTGTTCGTGAACACTGAGTTCGCTCCTCCGCAGCTGGCCGCGGTCCTGGAGCGGCATCGACCCGATCTACTGATCCACGACGCCGAGTTCAGCCCACCGGCAGACATCCCGTCGGTGGTCTCGGACCTCGATGAGCTCGCCAGGTCCGACGCACCCGAGGCCCCGAAGCCGGATTCACCGGGCCACATCACGATCCTCACCTCCGGCACGACCGGGACGCCGAAGGCCGCGCCGCGGGTGCCGACCGCGCTCGGCCTCGCCGGCCTGACCGCGAGTGCGCTCAACCGCATCGGGCTGCGGTCAGGCGAGCCGATGGTGATCTGCCCGCCGTTGTTCCACGGGCTCGGTCTGCTGACCTCGATGCTCGCGCTCTTCCTCGGCTCGCCGCTGGTGCTCGCCCGCCGGTTCGACGCCGGCGCGGTGCTCGCCTCGATCGAACGGACCCGAGCCGGCTCGATGGTCGCCGTACCGGTGATGCTGCGGCGGATGCTGGAACTCGGCCCGACGGAGATCGCGACGCACGAACTGCGGTCGCTGCGGGCGGTGATCTCCGGTGCGTCCGCGCTTGGCGCGCCGCTGGCCGAGCGGTTCATCACGCAGTTCGGACCGGTGTTGTGTGACGCGTACGGATCGAGCGAGGTCGGCATCGCGACGATCGCGACCTCCGCCGACCTGATCGCTGCGCCCGGGACGGTCGGGCGGCCGTGTCTCGGCAGTTCGATCCGGATCCTCGACGACAACGATCGGCCGGTGCCGACCGGCGAGACCGGACGGATCTTCGCCGGCGGCGGGCTCGTGTTCGGCGGCTACTCCGACGGCTCCAGCAAGACGGTCGTCGACGGGCGGATGAGCACCGGCGACCTCGGCCACCTGGATCGGTTCGGCCGGTTGTTCGTCGACGGCCGCGAGGACGACATGATCGTGTCGGGTGGCGAGAACGTGTACCCGGTCGAGGTCGAGGAGTGCCTGGCCAGTCACCCCGCGGTCGCCGAGGCCGCGGTGGTCGGCGTACCGGACGAAGAGTTCGGCCAACGCCTGATCGCGTACGTCGTACTCCGCGGACCGGTGTCCGAGGACGACCTGATGGCCCACGTCCGCGCGAACCTCGCCCGCTACAAGACGCCCCGCGAGATCCGCATCGTTGACGAGTTCCCCCGCAACGCCACCGGCAAGGTCCTCCGCAACAAGCTCCACGAGACCTGACAGACTTCCCCGGCATGGGACTGTTCAAGCGGGCGACGAAGCCGGCGAGCGAGGTCCGAGCGACGGCTGACGGTGAGCTCGCCACGATGCTGCTGCAGGGCGAGAACATGGTCGAACAGTTGGCCAAGGCGCACCTGACCTGGGGCCTGGGATCGGCCGACCGCTGGGACCTGGACCAGACCACCGGTCTGATCACGTGGAGCTTTCCCGACAAGGTCGCGACCGCACCCGCACAGATCCTGGGCAGCTTCAGTCCGACCTCGGGGACGTGGCTGTGGGCGTGGGCGAACCAGAGCATCCTGCCGGAGCTGAGTCGCGATGCGCTCGCGGTCCGGGACTGGGCGATGGCCAACGGCCAGGAGGCACTCGCCCGGGCCAAGGTCGAGGCAGATGAGCAGCTCGCGTCGACGCTGGTGGCGCTGGCTGTCCGGATCACCAAGGCGCGTGGCTTCTACCGCGCTCCCAGCGGTAACTCGGTTGTGGTCATCACCTTCGGCCCGGTCACCTTGACTGCTGCCGACGGGAGCACGTCCACGGTCGCGATCGAGGTCGGCTAGCTCGCTGCGCCGAGGGCGTCGCGGAAGCGGGTCATGCGGTCGATCGTGTGCTCGGGGTCGCCGAAGAAGACTGCCAGGGTCTCGGCGCCGGCTGCGGTGAGCTCGGTGCCCAGCCGGACGGCCTGGTCGAATTCTGAGTCCGGGCCGTACCAGTGCAGGCGGCTGCCGACCGTGACGTGGCGGTCGGTCTGAGCGCGGAGCTTCGCGACGGCCGCGGCGAAGGACTGCGCGTCGAGGCCCAGCGCCTGCCACTCCTCTCCGAAGCGTGCGGCGCGACGGAGGGCGGGCGCGCTGTCGCCACCGACCATGATCGGGAGCGGGGCGCGCAGCTTCGGCTCGAAGACACCGCCGCGGTCCTCACCGGCGAACAAGCCCCGGATGATCTCCAGGGACTCGTCCGTACGTCGACCCCGCTCGCGGAACGGCGCGCCGACGGCGGCGAACTCTTTCTCGGTCCACCCAACGCCGACGCCGAGCACCACTCGCTCACCGGACAGCCGGTGCAGGGTCGCTGCCTGCTTCGCGACGACGAACGGGTTGCGCAGCGGCAGGATCATCACCGAGGTGCCGAACCGGATCCGCGTCGTCCGCGCCGCGAGGTAGCCGATCGTCACCAGTGGCTCGTACACCCCGCCGTACTCTGATCCGAACTCGCCCGGCGGCAGGATGTGATCTGGCAACCACGCCGTACCGTAGCCGAGTTCCTCCGCGGCGATGGCCAGTTCGACCAGCCGTTCGGGTGGCATGGTCGCCGATTCGTCAGGCAGCACCACTTGCAGTTCGACCATGCGGCCGACGCTATCGCCTCACACCGATGTCAGAGTCAAGCTGGACCGGAGACGGGCCTGGAGATGGGAGAGTGAGCCTGTGAAGATCCTGGTCGGTTATGTGCCAACTCCCGAGGGTGAGGCCGCGCTCACGGTGGCGGCTGCCGAGGCCGAGCTGCGGGGGGCGTCGGTGCTGCTGCTGAACACCAGCCGTGGTGACGCGTACATCGATGCTCGCTATGCCAACGCTGAGGAGCTGGCCGCGGCCGAGGCTCGGCTTCGGGACCTCGGCGTCGAGGTGACGATCCAGCAGGCGGTCTCCTCGGGCGACGTAGCCGGCGAACTCCTCAAGGCGGCCGCCGCCGAGGAGGTCGGCCTGATCGTCCTCGGCCTCCGCCGCCGCAGCCCCGTCGGCAAACTGATCCTCGGCAGCACCGCCCAAAGAGTCCTCCTCGAATCCCCAGTCCCCGTCCTAGCAGTCAAAGCCTCCTCCCAGGACTGACCGCCTGGTTAATCCGGGTGAGGGGCTGGGGGTGGGCGCTTAAACTGGTGGGGTTATGCCTGATGCCCGGACCGAGTCGTCGAGTCCTTCCCCAGTTACCGGTCCTGTCCAGGATCCTGCCGCGCGTCGTCGTCCGCGGCGCCGTCGTGGGAGCAAGCCCTCCGGTACGTCGCCCGACCACAGCGTGAGTGGTGATGCGACAGTCAACCTCGCGGAGGTCGCGGCGCGGCTCGAGGGGCTTTCGGTGTATGACCGGGAGCAGCTGGGGCGGCGGTTGGAGCGGGTTCGGGGGACCAAGGACGCGCACAAGCGTGAGCAGGCGTTGCAGGGTGTGCTCGGGGCGATGGAGCAGGCCGAGCAGCGGGTGGAGTTGCGCCGGCTGGCGGTGCCCGAGATCACCTATCCGCCAGAGCTGCCCGTCAGCCAACTGAAGGACGACATCGCGGCCGCGATCCGGGACCACCAGGTTGTGGTCGTCGCCGGCGAGACCGGATCCGGCAAGACGACCCAGCTGCCGAAGATCTGTCTCGAGCTGGGCCGCGGCATTCAAGGCATGATCGGGCACACCCAGCCCCGACGCCTCGCCGCCCGCACCGTGGCCGAGCGAATCGCCCAGGAGCTCGGCACGGAGCTCGGCGAGACCATCGGCTTCGCCGTACGGTTCACGGACAAGGTCAGTGAGCGCTCCCTGGTCAAGCTCATGACCGACGGCATCTTGCTGAACGAGCTGCAGCGCGACCGCGACCTGAGCCGGTACGACACGCTCATCATCGACGAGGCGCACGAACGCAGCCTGAACATCGACTTCATCCTCGGCTACCTCAAACGTCTCCTCCCCCGCCGCCCGGACCTCAAGGTCATCATTACCTCCGCGACCATCGACCCGGAGCGGTTCGCCGAACACTTCTCCGACAGCCAAGGCAACCCGGCGCCGATCGTCGAGGTCTCCGGCCGGACCTACCCGGTCGAGGTGCGCTACCGTCCGATCAACGATCCAGACGACCCGAGCACACTCGACCGCGACCAGACCCAGGCGATCCTGGACGCCGTCGACGAACTCGAGTACGAGGCATCGGGCGACGTACTGGTGTTCCTCAGCGGTGAGCGGGAGATCCGCGACACCGCCGACGCACTCAACGACAAGTACGCCGGCCAGCGCGGCCGGCCCGGCGCCGTCGAGGTCCTGCCGCTGTACGCAAGGCTCTCCAACGCCGAGCAGCACCGCGTCTTCCAGCCGCATTCCAACCGCCGCATCGTCCTCGCGACCAACGTCGCCGAGACCTCGCTGACGGTCCCCGGCATCAAGTACGTCGTCGACCCCGGTACGGCGCGAATCTCGCGGTACAGCCATCGCACCAAGGTCCAGCACCTGCCGATCGAGCCCGTCTCGCAGGCCAGCGCCAACCAGCGCAAGGGCCGCTCCGGCCGGACCAGCGACGGCATCTGTATCCGGCTGTACTCCGAGGAGCACTTCGAGAGCCGGCCCGAGTTCACCGACCCCGAGATCCTGCGCACCAACCTCGCGTCCGTCATTCTCCAGATGACGTCGATCGGGCTCGGCGACATCGCCGCCTTCCCGTTCATCGACGAGCCGGACAAGCGCAGCATCACCGACGGCCTGCAACTGCTCACCGAGCTCGGCGCGATCGAGTCCGCCAAGGCGACCGAGCGGCACCGCAGGCTCACCCCGATCGGCCGCCAGTTGGCCCAGATCCCGCTCGACCCGCGGCTGGCCCGGATGATCGTCGAGGCGGACAAGCACGGTTGTGTCCGTGAGGTGATGGTGATCGCCGCCGCCCTGTCGATCCAGGATCCGCGCGAGCGGCCGACCGACGCCGAGGCGCAGGCGCAGCAGGCGCACGCCCGCTTCCGCGATCCCACCAGCGACTTCCTCGGGTTCCTGAACCTCTGGAACTACCTGAAGAAGCAGCAGAAGGAGCTGTCCGGCAACCAGTTCCGCCGGATGTGCCGCAGCGAGTACCTCAACTATCTCCGCGTCCGCGAGTGGCAGGACATCTTCGCCCAGCTCCGCCAGGTCGCATCCCAGATCGGCGTCACGCTGAACAGCGGCGAGGCGGCCGACCCACAGGCGGTGCACGTCTCACTGATGTCCGGTCTGCTGTCGCATCTCGGCATGAAGGATCCGGCCAACCAGCACCAGTACCTCGGTGCCCGCGGCACCAAGTTCGCGATCTTCCCCGGCTCCGGACTCTTCAAGAAGCCGCCGCAGTTCGTGATGGCCGCCGAACTGGTCGAGACGTCGCGGCTGTGGGCACGCGTCAACGCCAAGATCGAGCCCGAGTGGGCCGAGGACATCGCCCAGCACCTGATCAAACGCACGTACTCCGAGCCGCACTGGGAGCGCAAGGCCGGCGCGGTGATGGCCTACGAGAAGGTCACCCTGTACGGCGTACCGATCGTGGCGCGGCGCAAGGTCAACTACGGCAAGGTCGAGCCCGAGGTCTCCCGCGAACTGTTCATCCGGCACGCGCTGGTCGAGGGCGACTGGGACACGCACCACAAGTTCTTCCACGAGAACCGCAAGCTGGTCGAGGAAGTCGAAGAGCTCGAAGAGCGCACTCGGAGGCGCGACCTGCTGGTCGACGACGAGACGCTGTTCGCGTTCTACGACGAACGCGTCGGCGCCGAGGTCGTCACCGGGCGGCACTTCGACACCTGGTGGAAGAAGGCCAGGCAGCGCGACGCGGACCTGCTCGACTTCGAGCGGTCGCTCGTGGTCCGCGAGGGTGCCGAGGTCAAGGAGGAGGAGTTCCCGCTGCACTGGATGCAGAACGGGATGACCTTCGACCTCACCTACGCCTTCGAGCCGGGCACGGACGCGGACGGCGTGACCGTTCACATCCCGCTGCTGGTGCTGAACCAGGTCACCGCGGACGGCTTCGAGTGGAGCGTGCCCGGCTTCCGCGAGGAGCTCGTCACCACCCTGATCAAGTCCTTGCCAAAAGCAATCAGGCGGAACATCGTCCCGGCGCCGGATCACGCCCGTCAGATCCTCCCCCACCTCGACCCGGCTTCCGGTCCGCTGACCGACGCGATGGCGCGTGAACTGCGTAACCTGCGCGACGTGGTCATCGAGCCGGCCGACTGGGACTGGAGCCGCGTGCCGGAGCACCTGCGGATGACGTTCCGGGTGATCGACGACAAGGGCAAGACGGTGGCCGAGGGCAAGGACCTGGCCAAGCTCAAGGAACGCCTGAAGCCGAAGACGAAGGCCGCCATCTCGCAGGTCGCGTCGAAGGCGGTCAGCGGGCTCGAGCGATCCGGCCTGACCGATTGGACGTTCGGCGACCTGCCGCGGAGCTTCTCCGAGCACCGCAACGGGCTCACGGTCGCCGGCTACCCGGCTCTGGTCGACGAGGGCAAGACCGTCGCGATCCGGCTGCAGGAGACCGAGCGGGACCAGGCCGCCGCGATGTGGAACGGCATCCGCAGGCTTCTGCTGTTGACGATGCCGTCAGTGATCGACGTGGTCCAGCGGAACCTGACCAACCAGCAGAAGATGACGCTGATGGCCGGGCCGCACCGCAACGTCGGTGAGCTGCTCGACGACGCGATCTCTGCGGCCGTCGACCAGTTGATGACCGCGGCGCACGGCCCGGCGTGGAACCTGACCGCCTTCTCCGTACTGCGAGACGCCGTACGCTCGGACCTCGCGGACTCGGTGCTGACGATCCTGCGGCAGGTCGAGCAGGTGCTGGGCCACGCGCGGACCGTGGACAAGCTGATCTCGCGGGCATCGAGCCCGGCGCTGCTCGCGGCGTTGTCCGACGTGCGCGGCCAACTGGAAGGGCTCGTCCACCCCGGCTTCATCACCGAGACCGGAGCCACCCGGCTGCCCGATCTGGTCCGCTACCTGCGCGGGATGGAGCAGCGCCTGGAGAAGATCGGCGCCAACGCTCTGCGCGACCGTTCGGGCATGGCGATCATCCAAACGCTCGATGCCGACTACCGCGCCCGGCTCAATGCCGTACCGACCGGCAAGTATCCGAGTCCGGAACTGCTCGAGGTCCGGTGGATGCTGGAGGAGCTGCGGATCAGCCTGTTCGCGCAGACCCTCGGTACGCCGTACCCGGTCTCGGAGAAGCGGATCCGCAAGGCGCTCGCGACGGCTTGATCGATCGTTGATGCCGGCGCGGGATCGTCGGTGCATGACTGGACGATTCTTGAGGGTGCGGGCCCTGTGCGCGCTCGCTGCGCTTGTCATGACGCCGCTGGTGGCTGTGGGGACAGCCTCGGCGAGCGCCGTCGCGACCGGTGACTGGACCCAGTTCCGCAACGGGCCCGCTCACCAGGGCGTCAACACTGCCGAGACAGCGCTGTCGGTGTCGACCGTCGGCGGGTTGCGACAGCAGTGGGTGACCAAGATCGGAGGCAGCGTCTGGTCCTCGCCGGCGACCGCCGACGGCCGGGTGTACGTCGGCGGGCTGGACGGCCGGCTGCACGCGCTCGACGCGGCCACCGGCCAGCAGCTCTGGGCCAAGCCGGACAGCGCGCTGACCGGCGACTGGACCTTCACGTCGCCGGCCATCGGCGACGGCGTGGTCTACCTGGGAATCAACCGGCCCGCGGCCGAGATCTGGGCCTTCGACGCAGTGACCGGGGCGACCAGGTGGCGCACCGGAGCCTCGATCAGCAACATCAACGGATCACCCGTGGTCGCCGGCGGAGTGGTGTACGCCGCCACCACCGAGGACCAGGTCCTGGCCCTGGACGCCGCCACCGGTGCGAGGATCTGGGACGCCAAGCCCAACGGCGGCCGCGGTTCCGGCTTCTACTCGAGCCCGACTGTTGCTGGTGGCAAGGTGTTCGCGGCGTCGCTCAACCAGCAGGTCTACGCCCTGGATGCGGCGACCGGCGCTGTCCTGTGGTCGTTCCCGACCGGCGGGCACAACTCCTCGACACCGGCCGTGGTCGGCGGCACCGTGTACTTCGGATCCCGGGACGGCAATGTGTACGCCGTCAACGCCGAGACCGGCGTACAGCGGTGGAAGGTGCGGTACGGCTCGAACATCCTCGCGTCGTTCCAGTCCTCGCCCGCAGTCGTCAACGGCTCGGTGTATATCGGTACCAACAACGACCGCCGAGTGCTCGCCCTCGATGCGGCGACCGGCGCCACCAAGTGGAGCTTCCGCACCGGCGGCGTGGTGATGTCGTCGCCAGTGGTGGCGAACGGGGTCGTGTACGTCGGATCGGACGACCGCAGCGTCTACGCACTGCGCGCGACCAACGGACAGCGACTCTGGTCCGCGAAGGTGTCCGGCGCGGTCGACTCCGGACCGGTCGTGGCCCAGGGCAAGGTCTATGCAGGGACGTACGGCGACAGCGGCGGCGGGAACGTCTACTCGTTCGCACTCAGTCGTTGACCCTTGCCATGCGGTCCGGCCTGGCGAAGAGTCTCGCGGATCAGTCGCAGGCACCGTGCCGCACCGCGCTGGTCGTCGGTCCGCTCACAGATCGCCAGCGCGGACCGTAGGCACTCCAGCGCTCGGTCGACCTGGCCAAGGTCGCGGTGGGCAAGGCCGAGGTGGGTCAGGCAATGCGCCTGGCCCGCCTCGTCGGCCAGCTCGCGGAAGATGGCGAGCCCAGCGGTGAACCTCGCGAGCGCCTCGCCGGGTGAGCCGGCGGCCTCGTGGACCTCACCGAGATTCGTGACCGCCGCCGCGTGGCCGCGGCGGTTGCCGAGCTCGGCGAAGATCGCTCCCGACTCAGCGAGGTGCCCGAGCGCTTCGTCGTACCGGCCGAGTTGCCCCAAGACCGGACCGAGGTTGTTCAGGTAGACGCCCTGGCTGTGCGGGTCGCCGAGCCGACGGGCGATCGACAACGCCTGCGAAAGGCAATCGGCAGCCTGGTCGTAGCGATGCAGGCTGTCATAGACAGTGCCGAGTCCGTTCAGGCACGAGGCCCGGCCGGTGTCGTCACCCGCCTCGGTAAACAATCGCAGGCCCGCCTCCAGGTGTCCCGCGGCCTGATCGAAGCCGCCCTGCAGTTCGTACGCCGCCCCCAGGTCGCGATGCGCGAACCCTTCGGCGTACGCGTCCTTGGTACGGCGTGCGACTGCCAACGCGGTCTGGTTGAGCCGGATCCAGTCGGCCCGATGACCGCGGATGTGGAAGAACGCGAACAGCGCCCGCGCCAACTGCCCAGGGATCTCGTCCGGTACGCCGTCGGTCGCGGCAGCCTGCTCGGCACTGGCCAGCAGGTTGGCCCGCTCGGTCTCGAACCACTCCAGCGCCCCCCTCACCCCGGGGAACGTCGTACCGCCGTCAGCCCACGCGCCAGCCGTGTCCAACCGCGGATCGCCCGGGCGCAGCATCGCGTAGCCACTCCACGCGGTGGCGACCTGCCAGCGCATCGCCCGCGTCAGCGCAGCGGTCCTCTCGCCAACCGAGCGCGTCGCCGCGACCTCGCGGGCCAGCAGCCGTAGCAACTCGTGCAGCCGGTACCGATCCGGCGCAGGGCTCTCCAACAATTGCGCGTCGACCAGCAACTCCAGCACCGGCGTCGCGTCCACCGCTCCGAGCAACCGCCCGGCGAACGGCGTACTCAGATCCGCCGCATCGGGCAGACCGAGCAACCCAAAGGCCGAGGCCGCTGCACGCTCCTCCGCCGATCCGGCCGCCAGCAACCGGTGACCGACCTGCAGGGACGCCCGGACGTCGAGGTCATCTGCGCGCAACTCGTCCAGGCGGCTGCGAGCATTCGCCAGCCGATCCGTCAGAGTCCGGACCGGCCAGGTCGGCCGTGCCGCCAACCGAGCCCCGGCAATCCGCACCGCCAACGGCAGTCCGCCGCACAACCCGACCAGCTTCCGAACGGCAGCGGGATCCGCAGCGATCCGGTCCGCCCCGGCCAGTCGGCCCAGCAGTTTCGTGGACTCGCTCGGAGACAACGGACGGAGGTGCAGGTGACGTACTCCGTCCAGAGTCGCAAGCACCCGGCGACTGGTCACCAGGACCGCGCATCCAGGTCCGGCCGGCAGCAACGGCCGCACCTGAGCGGCATCCGTCGCGTTGTCCAGTACGACGAGCACGCGCCGGGTCGCCGTCTCGGCCCGGAACCGGCTGGCCGCCTCGGTGACGTCGTACCGCCCACCATCGGGTACGTCGAGTGCCCGCAGGAACTGGCCGAGTGCGCCGATCGCCGTACTGTCCGAGGACAGATCGGCGTACAACTGCCCGTCCGGGAAGCCGCCCGCGACGAGATGCGCGGCATGTACGGCGAGCGCGGACTTGCCGATGCCCGCGACTCCGTCGACCGCACCGATCGGCGGTACGCGGTCGTCCGGGTCTCCTCGTAACAGGTCCGCGATTTCGGCCAGCTCGGTCCTGCGACCGGTGAAGGATGCGGCGTCTGCTGGGAGTTGGCGAGGGACCACGGTCCGCGTTCCAGGCGACACCTCGCCGGGCAGATCGAGCTTGGGGTCCGCGGCCAGAATCTTCGCGTGCAGGTCGCGGACTGCACGAGCAGGCTCTGTCCCGAGTTCGCCGGCAAGGCGGTCGCGGAGACGGCGGAAGGCGGCGAGCGCATCTGCCTGACGACCGGAGCGGTAGAGGGCGAGCATCCACTGTTGCCAGAGCCGTTCGCGGAGTGGGTTCTCCTCGACCAGTGCGCGCAGCTCGGCGGTCAGTTCGGTGTGCTGCCCGAGTGCGAGACGGGCGTCGACCAGAGCCTCGCTCGCGGCCAGGCGCCGTTCCTCCGCAACGACGAGCCGCCCGTGGGGGTCCGCGTCGACAGCTACGTCCTCGAGCGGGCGACCACGCCACAGGGCCAGGCCGCGGCTCAGCAGCTCCGTGGCGGCCAGGGGGTCGCCGTTACGCAGCGCCTGCTCGCCGCGGGCGGCCAACTCCTCGAACGCGAGCAGGTCGAGGTCAGCGGCGGTCACATCCATCCGGTAGCCAGCGGCGTCGGTCACCAGCCGCGGTGGCGCGTCGTTCAGTTGCAGGTCGCGGCGCAGCGTCGAGACGTAGGTGCGAAGCGCCCCGATCGCAGTTGGCGGCCGACGGTCGGGCCAGACCATCTCGACCAGCCGGCCGGCGGGCAGTGGACGGTTGGCGCTCACCAGGAGCACTGCGAGGACGGCACGCAGCTTCGCCGAGCCGAGTTGTACCGGCTCGCCGTGGCCGTCGCGAATCTCCAGCGGTCCGAGCACCTTGAACCGCACAGTGCGCCCTCCCGTCCTCACTTTCACCAACGGATGACCGCCCTCCGTGGTTCACCCGCTACGGCACGAACGCTCGCTGTGAGCGACGGCGGAAGTCCCGGGGCGAGAGCTGATGGGCGGCGGTGAAGCAGCGGGTGAAGTACGACTGGCTGGCGAAACCGCAGCGGGCCGCGATCGCGGCGACCGGGTGGTTGGTTGCTGCGAGCAACGATGCGGCGTGTTCCAGGCGAAGGTCGGCGACGAAGGCGGTCGGCGTACGCCCGTAGGCCGCTCGCATCGAGCGGGACAGGTGGGCCGGACTGACACCGGACAGTGCGAGCAGCCGCGGCACTCCGCCGCGCAGATTCTCCTCGGCCCGCATCGACCGGCAGGCCTTCGACAGCCAGTCCGGTGCGGTGGGCGTGCCGGCGGGTGAGGCGAGTTCCTCCGGCGAAACCAGTGGCAGCAGGTCGATCCAGAAGCGCATCAGATCGTAGGCGCCAGGCTCGTCCTGGAAGCGGTCCAAGGCGTGTTCGAACACAGCGATCGCGGCGGGCGTGTGGAAGGCCACGGGTCCGCGCGCGGTCGCCCAGCTTCCGGTCGGGTTCGTCCTGGTCAGGTCGAGGAAGCCCAGCCAAGCCGAAGTCGGGAAGGCGACGTTCACGAACTCGAGCCCGTCGGGTGCCGCGCCGCGGACCGCATGCCGATCCTGCGGCCGCACGAGTACGACGTCGCCGGCCACGAGGCTCTGCGTCCCTGTGGTCAACAGGTGCTCCCCGCTGCCGGACACCACGCCCATCAACTCGTGGAAGTCCGCATGGGTGTGCAGTTCGGTGTCGCGCGCTCGTGCGGCGATCCGGACGCGGGCCGCGTGGTACGCGCGGCCGAACGCGTGCGACTCGAAGCGCAGCGCCTGATCCACATCAACACGCTACAAGTTCTCGTCAGGCTGCTGCTAGTAGGACATCTGTCCAGACCGGACCATGGAGACATGTTCGAAGACGACGGTTATGTGATCTTCCGAGATGTCATCGACCCGGCCCTGATCAAGGAAGTGAATGATCATGTCGCGTGGCTGCAGGCCCGGCACCCCGACGTACGGCCGGAACAACTCGGGCACGTGTACCTGCGCGACGACCCGTTCTGGGTGCGGTTGGTGAGTGACGACCGGCTGCTCGACATCGCGTCGCAGTTCGTCGGTCCCGATCTTGCCCTGTTCGCGTCGCACTACATCTCCAAGCCGCCGTACTCCGGGCAGCCGGTGCTGTGGCACCAGGACGCGGCGTTCTGGCCGCTCGATCCGATGAAGGTCGTGACGCTGTGGCTGGCGGTCGACCACTCGACGCCGGAGAACGGCTGCGTGCGGGTGATCCCGGGCAGTCATCGCTCCGGGGTGGCCGGCATGCGCGACAACACCGAGGTCGAGAGCGTTCTCGGCAAGGAGATCGCGGTCGAGGTCGACGAGTCGAAGGCAATCGACATGGTGCTCGCTCCCGGTGATGTCGAGGTGCACCACCCGAACATCGTGCACGGCAGCAACGCGAACACGTCCCCGAACCGGCGGTGCGGGCTGACGATCCGGTACATCCCGACGTCGACGCGGATCACGGATCCGGAGGTGCCGTACCCGAGCGCCTTCCATCTGCGCGGCGAGCCGGGGGTCAACAGCTACCAGCCGCGGCCGACGTACGTCGAAGGCACGCACTTCCCGTTCAGCGGAAGCAGTGCGTGGGTCTGACACAGCGAGCGCCCGCCCCGGCCGGTGGCCGGGACGGGCGCTGGACAGTCGCCTTACTCGAGGCAGATCCGGAACGGGTGCCCTGCGGGGTCGGCGTAGATCCGCCAGCCGAGACCGTTGCCGGCCGGTGGCGGGTCCAGGGGGTCGAGCGGTTCGGCCCCGAGGGCGACCACGGTGGCGTGGCCGCTGGAAATGTCCTCGACGATGAGGTCGAGATGGAGATCCTGCGCGTCGGTGCCGGGCCAGGTGGCCGGCACGTACTCCTCCGAGCGGCGGAAGGCCAGCGTCGAGAAGCCCAGTGACGAACCGGGGCCGGTCAGGCTCCGCCAGTCGTCGTCACCGTTCTCGTCGATGTCCAGCCCCAGCAGCGCTGAGTAGAACTGGGCGAGCTCGAGTGGGTCCGGGCAATCCAGCACCACCGAGCCGAGCCGCCCGGCAGTACTGCCCGGCTGCTCTGCCACCTGCGTCATCTGTCCTCCAGCTTCTGTTCACCAACTGCCTGCCCCTGTCTGGGGCAGGACCGGCCAGGCCCGTCGTGGTCGGAAGGCCCGGCCGCCTACGATGACAGGTCCGACGGACACTTCGCATCTTTCGACACGCCTTCTTGACGGGTCAGCCGAACGCGGACAGTGAACGGGCGACGGATCTACCGCCATAACGCTCAGACAGTGGTAGCTCGACGCCGCTCGGACAGCTTGCGGATCTTCACCCGGGTGCCGCAGTCCTCCATCGAGCACCAGCGGCGCGAGCCGTTCCGGCTCCGGTCGAGGAACAGCCAGCCACACCCACCCTCGTCGATCGGGCAGGCGCGCAACTGCCGCAGCTCGACCGTCCGCAGCAACTCGACCGCGGCGGCCACCAGGCGGTCTGGGATCATCCGTGCCGGCGCCGTACCGACAACCAGTTCGGCGACGGCGTCACCACTGGGCACGAGGGCCGAGCGGGCC
This sequence comes from Kribbella pittospori, assembly GCF_004331465.1. GTDB lineage: Bacteria > Actinomycetota > Actinomycetes > Propionibacteriales > Kribbellaceae > Kribbella > Kribbella pittospori. Next base: position 132,590 of record NZ_SJKB01000005.1, on the reverse strand, counting down.
GCGGCCGCGGCCCAGCGCAGCATCAACTGCTCGAAATCAGATCCCTGCAGGGGCTGGGAATCCGTTAGCCTTGCAGTCAGCAGTGAGTACGTCGTCTCACGGATCTCGACCGTCGCTCGCAGCGCGGACTCCCCCAGCCCCGGCCGGCCCAGCCAGGCAGCGGAGACTGCGTCGGCCTCATCCCCGGTGAGGAGCTCGATCCGGCGGCTCCAGGCCAGCAGTTCAGACGGACCGGACAGATGATCACGCCCGCCGACGCCGCCGGGCACCCGAGGCTCGACCGTGTTCACCAGGTCGAGAGCGGGATGACCGCCCACGATCCGGAATACCGCCCTGGAATTGTCGGTCATGGATGAGACGCTACCACCATAGATCCCTATACCGGAATCACAGGTGAGGTCATGCCCATCACGTCCCGCCGAGCCGGCGCCGCGCTGCTGATGCTGGGCTTCGGCACGTTCTCGTTCGTCACGGTCGAGGTGCTCCCGATCGGCCTGCTCACGGTGATGGCCGACGACCTCGGCCGCTCCCGCTCCGACGTCGGCCTCCTCGTCACTGGGTACGCCGTGGTCGTCGTGCTCGCGTCCATCCCGTTGACCCGGCTCACCCACCGACTCCCTCGCCGCCTGGTCATCAGCGGGACCCTGGCCGTGCTCGCGCTGTCCGCCACGCTGGCGGCGCTGGCCGGGAGCTACCAGGTCCTCCTTGTCTCGCGACTGTTCACCGCGCTCGCCCAGGCGTTGTTCTGGTCCATCGTCGCGCCGATCGCCACGGGTCTGTTCCCGCCGACGGTCCGCGGCCGCGTGGTGGCCAGACTCGCCATCGGTACGGCGGCCGCGCCGGTGCTCGGCATCCCGCTGGGCACTTGGCTCGGCGAGCAGGCAGGCTGGCGGGTCCCGTTCGTCGTGATGGCCGTGCTCGGCGCAGCCACCTGCGTCGGCCTGACGGTCCTGCTGCCGCGGATCGAGGTGCGCGATGGCGCCTCCAGCCGGGGCTGGGAGCCGGATGCCCGCCGATTCGCCGTACTGGTCGTGACTGCGGCGATCGCGGTGACCGGATTCCTGACGTTCAACACCTACGTCACGCCGTTCCTGCTGGACATCAGCGGCTTCACGCCCGATGCGCTTGGCCCGATGCTGTTCGTGAGCGGACTGGGCGGTCTGGCCGGCACGCTGGTCGTCGGCCGCGTGATCGACCGACGGCCGTGGGCCTCGCTGGTGCTGCCGCTCGTGCTCCTCACCGCCGCGCTCGCCGGGCTCTACGCGTTCGGTGGCCACAAGGTACCTACGGTTGTCCTGATCACGGCGACCGGAGTGGCGTTCAGCGGGCTGGCTGTGGCGACGCAGAGCCGGACGCTGCAGGTGGCGCCCGGGAGCACCGACATCGCGTCGGCGAGCACCAGTTCCGCGTTCAACGTGGGCATCGCCGCGGGAGCGTTCGTGGGCGGCGTGCTGATCGACGGACCTGGTGTCCGCAGTGTCGCGCTCGTGGGCGCGATCCTGACCGCTGCGGGACTCGCGCTCATGGTGGCCGAGCCGGTGCTGGCTCGGCGCCGGGCCCGGGTGGCAGAGTCCGAACATGACGGTCCTGGGCGACAGGTTTGTGAAGAGGCGGCATGACGCGCCCCACGGGTTCTTCGAGGTCGAGGCCGCCGGCCTGCACTGGCTCGCCGTACCGGGCGGAGTGCCGGTGGCCACGCCGGTCGACGTCTCCAGCGATCACCTGAGCACAGTCCGGCTCGACCTGGTTCCGCCGACCGGAGCGGCCGCGGACGAGTTCGGTCGGCAACTTGCGGTCACTCACGACTCCGGTGCGCGGCATTTCGGCGTACCGCCGGATGGGTGGGACGGTGACGGGTACATCGGCACGATCGGGTTGCCGCACGCGCTGCAGCCGCTGAAGTCGTGGGGTGAGTTCTACGCCAACCTCGGGCTCCGGCCGTACCTGCGGGCGGCGTACGACCAAGGCACGATCGACGGGCACCAGCTCGAGGTGTTCGAGCTCGTGTGCCGGCGACTGACGGCCGGCGAGTACGACGACCCGTCCGACCCGCCGAGCCGGATCCACGGCGACCTCTGGTCGGGCAACGTCCTCTGGAGTGCGAACGGGGTACACCTGATCGACCCGGCCGCGCACGGCGGTCACCGTGAGACAGACCTGGCCATGCTCGGCCTCTTCGGCATGCCGCAGCTCGAGCGGGTCCTGCGCGCGTACGGCGAGGTGCACCCGCTCGCGGACGGCTGGCGCGACCGGGTCGGACTGCACCGGCTGCACCCGCTGCTGACCCATGTGGTGATGTTCGGCGGAAGTTATGTGCCGCAGGCGATCGCCATGGCCCACAAGTATGGATAAGACTCTTCCTAACTACTCCCCCCGCGATCACCGGAGCCGACCCTGATTCCGCAGCCTGTCACCCAGAACCCCCTGCCCGACCAGACCTTCACGCTGCAGTCCTCGGCGACTGTCGGCGTACTGAGCACCGAGGAGGCGGCCACCTGGGTGGCTGACCAGCTCGCCGCCCAGCTCCGCCTGTCCACCGGCTTCCCGCTTCCGGTCCAGTCGGGCGAGGGCACCATCACGCTCTCGACCGACGGACCGAGCTCACTCGGTGCGGAGGGCTACGAGCTCCGCGTGGACGGCACGGCGGTCACCGTCACCGCAGCCACCGCGGAGGGGCTCTTCCGCGGAGTCACCACCCTCCGGCAGCTGCTTCCGGCCAAGGCGGATGCCGGCACGGAGCAGTCCGGTCCCTGGGAGATCGCCGGTACGACGATCGCCGACGCACCGCGCTACCCGTACCGCGGCGTCATGCTCGACGTGTCCCGGCACTTCCGCTCGGTCGCCGAGGTCAAGCGCTGCATCGACCTCGCGTCGCTCTACAAGCTCAACCGGCTCCACCTGCATCTGTCCGACGACCAGGGCTGGCGCATCCAGGTGGACTCCTGGCCGGAGCTGACCAAGCACGGAGCGAGCTCCGAGGTCGGTGGCGGCCCGGGCGGCCACTACACCAAGGCCGACTTCGCCGAGATCGTCCTGTACGCCGCCGAGCGGTTCGTCACCGTGGTCCCGGAGATCGACACCCCAGGACACACCAACGCGGCGCTGACGTCGTACCCCGAGCTGAACGCCGACGGCGAGGCGACGGAGTACTTCACCGGCACCGAGGTGGGGTTCAGCTCACTCGCCGTCCACAAGGACGTCACCTACGACTTCCTGGACGACGTGTTCCGGGAGGTGGCCGAGCAGACGCCGGGCGACGTCATCCACCTCGGTGGGGACGAGGCACACTCGACTCCGCACTCGGACTACCTCACGTTCGTGCCGAAGGCGGCCGAGCTGGTCGTCAAGCACGGCAAGCGGGTGATGGGCTGGCACGAGATCGCCGATGCCCCGCTGCCGGCCGGAAGCATCCTGCAGTACTGGGGTACCGACGACGACCGGTCGCGGGAGCTGACCCGCAAGGCGGCGGCCGGCGGCGCCGAGGTAGTGATGTCACCGGCCAACCGGGCGTACCTGGACATGAAGTACGACCAGGACACGCCGTACGGCCTCGACTGGGCCGGTCTGGTGAGTGTGGAGAAGGCGTATCGCTGGGACCCGGCGACCCTGATCCCGGACCTGCCGGAGAGCGCCGTGATCGGCGTGGAGGCTCCGCTGTGGTCGGAGACCTTCGACGACATGTCGAAGATCGAGTACATGGCGTTCCCGCGGCTGCCGGGCATCGCCGAGCTCGGGTGGTCGCCGGCGTCCGCGCTGGACTGGGAGTCGTACCGGGCGCGGCTGGCCGGCCAGGCGGCGCGCTGGGACGTGCTGAACGTGAACTACTACCGCGCTCCTGAGGTCGACTGGAGCTAATGCCCGAGGACGCGGTCCAGCAGCCACGCGGTGGTCTGGTCCACGTCCTGCTCGGCGACAGTGAGGTGCGTGGCGTCCGCTCCGGCGGTGTCACGCACCTCTAGCCGGTAGACGTACCGGTCCGGTTGCGGACGTCCGCTGCCGAGGTTGCCCTGGTCGAGCGCACGCACGGCATCCTCGAGCTTGCCTGCGTCCGGTTCGGCGCTCGTGTCGAGTTCACCGTGCGCCATCAGGCCGGCGAATCCGCCACTGCGGGTCACTTTGACGATCAAGGGTGCCTCCTCGGGGCACACCATTGCGTGCCGCGCAACGAATGTCCAGAGCCGCGCGACACGCCGGGAAACCCGGCCGGGTTCGCGCGACCATCACCCGGCGTACCGGCGAAATGTCCTTCGTTGCCATCGGCCGGAACCCGGCGCCGGCCGCGAATCAGCAGGTCGGCACGGGATTCGGCGTACGCCGGGGTGCCGCGGAAGCTGGATCGGAGCGCACACACAGCGTGGCGGGCGGCGACTATTAGCGACACGTGTTCGTGGTCACCCCTTCCACGCGGCCCCAGATCGGCTACAGTTGTCGCGTTGCACTTTTGGACTCCCACTGACTTTCGCTGTGCTGCATGGCCGGTTCTGTCTTCTGGGGCCTTTCGGCGACACGTGGCTCATGAGGTGTGGGTCGCGGTTTGTTACAAGCCATCAAGGAGATAGACACAAATGGCTGTCGGTACTGTCAAGTGGTTCAACGCTGACAAGGGCTTCGGCTTCATCACCCCGGATGACGGTGGCGCGGACGTGTTCGCGCACTACTCGGCCATCCAGACCTCGGGCTTCCGCTCGCTGGACGAGAACCAGCGCGTCGAGTTCGAGATCACCCAGGGCCAGAAGGGCCTGCAGGCGGAGAACATCCGCCCGATCTGATCTTTGGATCAGCCCTTCTCGAAACTGAAATGAAAGAGCCGCACACCATCCCGGTGTGCGGCTCTTTCGCCATCCCGGTGCCCTAGCGGTGGCGGGGAACTACCTCGGCGACAACCTGCTCCAGGACGTCCTCGCTGCCCGCGTAGACGCCTTCGGCGCGGGGCCAATGGGTGATGACGTCGGTGAAGCCCAGCTCCCCCGCACGGCCGACGACGTCCTCGAAGGCGGCCACGCTGGACAGTGAGTAGCGGGCGGAGTCCAAGGCCAGGTAGCGGTCGAACGGCTTGCTCTCGAGTACGTCGTCCAGCCGGTGGCTCAGGTCGACGACCGACGCGAACCAGGTGTCGAAGTCCGGCGACTTCACGCCGGTCGTCACCCAGCCGGCGCCGTACCTCGTGGCGAGCCGGAGCGATCGTGGTCCGTTGGCGGCCATGATGAACGGCACTCGCGGCTGCTGCACGCATCCCGGCAAGGTGCGGCCGTTGCGGGTCTCGAAGTACTCGCCGAGGTAGTCGACGCCGTCGGTCGTCAGCAGCTTGTCGAGCAATTCGACGAACTCCGTCAGCCGGTCGACCTTCTCCCGTGCGGTCAGCTCCGGACCGCCCTGGATCGTTGCGTCGATGCCGCCGCCCGAACCGATGCCGCACAGGAAGCGCCCGTCCGACACGTCGTCGAGGGCCAGGATGTCGCGGGTCAGCGCGAGTGGATGGCGGAAGTTCGGCGACGTCACGAACGTGCCCAGCCGGATCGTCGACGTCTCCAGCGCCGCCGCGGTCAGCGTCGGCGTCGTGCCGTACCACGGCGAGTCCTGCAGGCCGCCCCAGGTCAGGTGGTCGTAGGTCCAGACATGGTCGAAGCCGAGTTCCTCCGCCCGTCGCCATCGCGGCGCGGCGTCCTTCCACCGGTACTCCGGCAGGATCGTGATCCCGAATCGCATGCCCGCACCCTAGTACGCCCCTGCTACCTGGCCGGGGTCGGGAAGGTAGCCAGGGAGCTGGAGCCGATGCTGCCCAGCCATACCTTCCCGTCCCGCTCGCGCACGCCGGTGGGCATGTGGAAGTTCGGGTGCTTGGCGCGGAGGTCGTGCACCAGCGTGCCGTTGTCGTCGTACGCCTGGACCTCGATGATGTCGGCGGCCTTCGGTTTGAGGGCCTCGGGCAACTGCCAGACGAGCTTGCGGAAGACGGGGTGCTTCGGCAACAGCAGGTCGAGCAGCGCGTTGCGCGGTGAGCCGACCGCCACCCAGATCAGGCCGTCCGAGCCACGCGCGATGTTGTCGGGCAGTCCCGGGATCGCGGCCACCTGCACCGGCTCGGCTTCGGGATCGGTGAGGTCGAGCTTGAACAGCCCGTACGTCGCGCTCTCGGCCCAGAAGAGCGTACGGCGGTCGCCGCTGAGCGCCACGCCGTTCGGGAACGAACGGCCGGTGGCCAACCGGGTGACCTGACCGTCCGGGGTCAGCCGATACACACTGCCCGTCGAGGAATGCTCGAGCAGGTCCGCCATCCACTCGTCGACGCCGAAGCGCGTGGACGAGTCGGTGAAGTAGATCGTGCCGTCCGGCATCACGTCCGCGTTGTTGCAGAACCGCATCGGCCGGCCGTCGATCTCGGCCAGCAACGTCGCGATCCGGCCGTCCTTGTCCAGCGTCAGCAGGCCGCGGTTCGCATCGCAGATCAGCACCGTCCCGTCCGGCAGCCACTCCAGACCGAGCGGACGCCCACCGGTGTCCGCCACGGTGGTGATCGTCTTGCCGTCCGCGCTGACCCGCAGAATCCGCCCGTCGAACAGACCGGTCAACACGCTCCCGTCATCATCGATCAGCGTGTCCTCCGGCCCTTCCCCCGGCAACGCGACCGTCTCCACATCAACGTTCTTCGGGTGACGAACCGGGGCAGCCGGCGGCGGAGTCCAACGAACCGGCGAGATCGAAGACTTCATGCCGCCGACCTTAACGCGTGCGTCGCACTGCGTGTCAGTGGGTCAGCACGAAACGCGACAGCCCGGGCCGATCGGGGATCGGTCCGGGCTGGGCTTCGTCCGTTCAGAAGATGACTTCGCCGCGGGCGCGGCGGGCGCGGAGCTTTTCGAGGGCCTCTTCGAGGATCTCGGCCGCTTCCTGCTCGCTGCGCCGTTCCTTCACGTAGGCGAGGTGCGTCTTGTAGGGCTCGATCTTCGGCGGCGGGGGCGGGTTGTTCACATCGGTGCTGGTCGGCAGACCGCACCGCGGACAGTCCCACGCCTCCGGGATCGCTGCCTCGACGGCGAACACCGTCGCGGTCTCGTGCCCGTTCGCACAGAAGAACACGATGCGCTGCCGGGGCGCGCTGTCGCCGCGCTCCGCCTCGCCCATCGGGCCCGCACCGACCCGGCTGCCACGAATCGCACTACCACCACCAGCCACGGGAACCTACTCCCCCTCAGCCGAGCTTGTAGAGCAGGCCGAGCGCCACGATGGCAGCGAACCAGACCAGACCGATGCCGATCGTGATCCGGTCCAGGTTCCGCTCCGCGACCGATGAGCCGCCCAGGCTGGACGACACACCGCCACCGAACAGGTCGGACAGACCGCCACCGCGGCCTTTGTGCAGCAGCACGAGCAGCGTGAGGATCAGGCTGCAGATGATCACGACGATCGAGAAAGCGAGAATCACGAGGAGTAGCCTAACTGAAGGTCCAGGTAACGGCAGATTCCGGCGAACTCGTCGACCTGCAGGCTGGCACCGCCCACCAGGCAACCGTCCACGTCCGGTTGGGCCATGATGCCACCTGCGCTGGCCATCTTCACCGATCCACCGTAAAGAATCCGTACCGAGTCGGCCACCGAGGGTGAGAACGTCTCCTCCAGCCGGCCCCGGATCCCCGCGATGACTTCCTGCGCGTCCTCCGGGGTGGCCACCTCGCCGGTGCCGATCGCCCAGACCGGCTCGTAGGCGATGACGAGCTTGCGAACGTCGTCCGCCTTCAGCCCGGCGAGCGCGCCGTCGATCTGGTTGACGCAGTGCTCGACGTGACCGTCGGCCTGCCGGATCTCGAGGCCCTCGCCGACACAGACGATCGGGATCAGTCCGGCCTCGAGCACCTTGGCTGCCTTGGCGTTCACCACGGCATCGGTCTCGTGGTGGTACTGCCGGCGCTCGGAGTGCCCGGCCAGCACGTAGGTGCAGCCGAGCTTGGACAGCATCGCCGCCGAGATCTCGCCGGTGTAGGCGCCCGCGTCGTGCTGCGAGACGTCCTGGGCGCCGTACTTGATCTTCATCCGGTCACCGTCGACCAGCGTCTGCACGCTGCGAATGTCGGTGAACGGCGGCAGCACCGCGACCTCGACGCGCTCGAAGTCGTGCTTCTTGTCCTGCAGCGTCCACGACAGCTTCTGCAGCAGGTGCACGGCCTCAACATGGTTGAGGTTCATCTTCCAGTTGCCCGCCATGAGTGGCGTACGGGCAGCGTCTGCCATCGTGCTCAGTCCTCTTCCAGTACTGCGAGACCCGGGAGCTCCTTGCCCTCCAGGTATTCGAGCGACGCCCCACCACCGGTGGAGATGTGCCCGAACGCGTCGTCCGCGAAGCCTAGCTGGCGCACGGCCGCGGCGGAGTCACCGCCACCCACCACGCTCAGCCCGTCCACCTCGGTCAACGCCTGCGCGACGGCCTTCGTTCCACCCGCGAACGCCTCCATCTCGAAGACGCCCATCGGGCCGTTCCAGAACACCGTCTTCGCCCCGGCGATCTCGGCGGCGAACGCCTTGGCGGAGTCCGGGCCGATGTCGAGGCCGAGCTGGTCGGCCGGGATCGCGTCCGCGGCCACCACAGTCGCCGGCGAATCCGCCTTGAACTCGGGCGCGACCACGATGTCGGTCGGCAGCACGATCTCGACCCCCTTGGCCTTCGCGCTCTCCAGGTAGCCCTTGACCGTGTCCAGCTGGTCGTCCTCCAGCAGGCTCGTGCCGACCTCGTGACCCTGCGCCTTCAGGAAGGTGAAGACCATGCCGCCGCCGATCAGCAGCTTGTCGGCCTTGGCCAGCAGGTTGTCGATCACCGCGAGCTTGTCCGACACCTTGGCGCCGCCGAGCACGACGACGTACGGGCGCTGCGGGCTCTCGGTCAGCTTCTTCAGTACGTCGACCTCCGCCAGCACCAGCCCACCCGCGGCGTGCGGCAGCAGGCGCGCGACGTCGTACACACTGGCCTGCTTGCGGTGCACGACACCGAAGCCGTCGCTGACGAACACATCGGCCAGGGCGGCCAGCTCCTCGGCCAGCGCACCCCGCTGCGTCTCGTCCTTGCTCTCCTCGCGCGGGTCGTACCGCACGTTCTCGAGCAGCAGGACCTCACCCTCGTCCAGCTCCTGGACGGCTTCCTGCGCGCTGTCACCGGTCACGTCGGCGGCGAAGTGCACGGTGATGCCCTCGGGCTGCAGCAGCTCGCCGAGCCGCTGCGCCACCGGGGCCAGGGTGTACTTCGGGTCCGGCGTGCCCTTCGGGCGGCCGAGGTGCGCGGTCACGATCACCTTGGCGCCGGCCTTGGCCAGCTGGACCAGCGTCGGCAGCGACGCACGGATCCGGCCGTCGTCGCCGATCGTCTCGCCGTCGATCGGCACGTTCAGGTCGGAGCGGACCAGCACCCGCAGGCCGGCCACGTCGCCCAGTTCTTCAATCGTCTTCACTGTCAGCTTCCTTCGAAGAAACGGCTAACGTCCGGCGAACTGTGGCGGGAAGCCACAGTTCGCCGGACGCAACGTGAACGGGACGCGTCAGAGCGAGGCGCCGACGTGGTTGACCAGGTCGACGAGGCGGTTCGAGTAGCCCCACTCGTTGTCGTACCAGCCGACGACCTTGACCTGGTTGCCGATCACCTTGGTCAGGCCCGCGTCGAAGATGCAGGACGCCGGGTCGGTGACGATGTCGGTGGAGACGATCTCGTCCTCGGTGTAGGTCAGGTAGCCCTTCAGGGTGCCCTCGGAGGCGGCCGCCTTGTAGGCCTCCTTGACCTCGTCGGCGGTGACCTCGCGGCCGACGGTGACGGTGAGGTCGGTGGCCGAGCCGGTCGGGACCGGGACGCGCAGCGCGTAGCCGTCCAGCTTGCCCTTGAGCTCCGGCAGTACCAGACCGATCGCCTTCGCGGCGCCGGTGGAGGTCGGCACGATGTTCAGCGCGGCGGCGCGGGCGCGGCGCAGGTCCTTGTGCGGGCCGTCCTGCAGGTTCTGGTCCTGGGTGTACGCGTGGATCGTGGTCATCAGACCCTTCTCGATCGTGAACGCGTCGTGCAGGACCTTGGCCAGCGGGGCGATGCAGTTGGTCGTGCAGGACGCGTTCGAGATCACGGTGTGCTTCTCGGCGTCGTACAGGTCGTGGTTCACGCCCATCACCACGGTCAGGTCCTCGTTCTTCGCCGGGGCGGAGATGATGACCTTCTTGGCGCCGTTGTCGGCGTGCGTCTTGGCCTTGGTGGCGTCGGTGAAGAAACCGGTCGACTCGATCACCACGTCGGCACCGACGTCGGCCCACTTCAGGTTCGAGGGGTCGCGCTCGGCGAACGCCTTGAAGCTGTGACCGGAGACAGTGATGTCGTCGTCGGTCGCGGAGACCTCACCAGGGAAGCGGCCCAGGATCGAGTCGTACTTCAGCAGGTGAGCGAGGGTCTGGTTGTCGGTCAGGTCGTTGACGGCGACGACCTCGATGTCGGCACCGGACGCCTGCGCGGCGCGGAAGAAGTTACGGCCGATCCGGCCGAAGCCGTTGATACCTACGCGTACGGTCACGGGACTGCGTCTCCTCAGAACTAGCTTTCGAGCACTGCCGCTTCACCCCGAACACTAGCCCAACAGCCCACTTGGCCAACTGGTAGCGTCCACAGCAGACCACCGCCGCTGGCGACGACCTGCCGAGCGGACCAGAAGCACGCAGAACGGCCCCGGAAACCATCCGGGGCCGCCATGCGAATACCAGTTGACTGTCTGGTATCTGGATCAGGCTGGATCAAGCATGTCCGGGGTCAGGTTCGCCTCGGTGTTGGGGATGCCGAGGTCGGCGGCGCGCTTGTCCGCCATCGCCAGCAGGCGGCGGATCCGGCCGGCGACCGCGTCCTTGGTGAGGGCCGGCTCGTGCAGCTGACCGAGCTCCTCCAGACTCGCCTGCTTGTGCTCGAGCCGCAGCTTGCCCGCCACCTGCAGATGGTCGGGTACGTCGTCGCCGAGGATCTCCAGCGCCCGCTCGACGCGAGCACCGGCCGCGACCGCGGCACGCGCGGAGCGGCGCAGGTTCGCGTCGTCGAAGTTGGCCAGCCGGTTCGCCGTCGCGCGGACCTCGCGGCGCATCCGCCGCTCCTCCCACGCCAGCACCGACTCGTGCGCACCGAGGCGGGTCAGCAGCGCACCGATCGCGTCGCCGTCGCGGATCACCACGCGGTCGACGTTGCGTACCTCGCGCGCCTTCGAACCGATGCCGAGTCGCCGGGCCGCTCCGACCAACGCGAGAGCGGCCTCGGGGCCAGGGCAGGTCACCTCGAGCGAGGACGACCGGCCCGGCTCGGTCAGCGAGCCGTGCGCGAGGAAAGCACCGCGCCAAGCGGCCACCGCATCGCAGGAGGCCCCGGACACGACCGAGGGCGGAAGGCCGCGGACCGGACGGCCGCGGTTGTCGACGAGCCCGGTCTGACGGGCCAGCGCATCACCGTCGCGAACCACGCGAACGACGTACTTGGTCTGCTTCCGGATTCCGGACGGGGAGATCACGACGACGTCCGACGGGTGGCCGAAGATCTCGGCGATGTCCTTGCGCAGCCGGCGAGCGGCGGCGCCGCTGTCCAGTTCGGCTTCGATGACGATCCGCCCGGAGACGAGGTGCAGACCGCCCGCGAACCGCAGTACGGAGGACACCTCGGCCTTGCGGCAACAGGGTTTTGTGACCTGAATACTGGTCAACTCGGACTTCACCTGTGCTGTCATCGCCATGAACGCCATCCTCCCACCGCTGTCAAAGACCCTCGGGGCTGCAACTCCAACGGCCACCCGGCCGATCTGTTACGGGCGGTGCAACCTTCCGAACAACTCGCCGCATTCCCTCATCGACACCTGAGAGGAGGCCGGATGAGACGACGCGACGAGAACGAGTTCACCGAGTTCGCCGCGGTGACGATGCCCAGACTGCGCCGTACGGCGTATCTGATGTGCGGCGACTGGCATCGTGCCGAGGACGCCGCCCAGGACGCACTCGTGAGTGTGTACCGGCACTGGAACCGGATCGAGCGCGGGAACGGTTTGCTGGGCTACGCCCATCGCTGCGTGGTGAACGCCGTACTGACACAGTCGCGCCGTCCCTGGCGCCGCGAACGCCTCGACGACATCACCGACGAGAACGCCGTACCGCTGCTGGATTCGGCCGGAGCCGTCGACGACCGTCTGCTCGTGGTGCAGGCACTCACCGCGCTGCCACCGAGCCAGCGAGCCTGCGTCGTACTGCGGCACTACGCGGATTTCAGCCTCGAACAGACGGCCGACATCCTCGGCATCGGCACCGGTGGCGTGAAGAGCCAGACCTCCCGGGGGCTGACCCGGCTTCGCGAACTACTCGACCAGACCGTGAGGAGCACCCCGTGAGCACCGACCTCGAACAGCTGATGATCCAGGCCGCCGACGACACCGACCACCCACTACAGACGTCCGTCGAAGACATCGTCCGCCGCGGCCGCCGGACGACACGGATCACTCGGGCCGCGACCGTCGGCACCACGCTGCTCACCACCGCCGCGGTGGTCGCAGGAATCACCGCCTGGACCGCACACCGCGGCGGCAGCGCCCAGCCGGCCGGTGCCCCGGGTGTTGGAGTGGCGCTCCAGCCGGCAGCCAGCACACTCACCGACGCGCAGATCATCAGTCGCTGCGGACCTCTCGACGACCAATGGCAGCTCGGCCATCACAAGGCCGGTGGCGGCACAGGCACGATCGCCGGCTGGAAGGTAGCGGTCAGCCAGGCGGCCGGCACCTGGATCCGGGCGATCCTGGTGTCCCCCGACAAGAAGCGCTGGGCGATCTGCCAGCAGAACTCCGGCGCCGGCACCCCCCGTGACAACTACCTGCGCGAGGACCTCAAGTACCAGGAGCCCTTCGTGAACTGGACCGACAGCGACGGCACGGAAGGACCGGTGCCCGCGAACGTGGCCTCGGTCGATATCGAGATCGACGGCGTCACCAGCGAGGCGACGGTGAAGAACGGCTTCATGCTCTGGTACGCCGACCTCGACCCCCGCAAGGTGGCGGACAAGCCGATCTGGGCGATCTACTACGACAAGACCGGCCGGGAGATCGCGCGGTTCGACTCGAACGACTACAACCCGTACGAGGGTGAGAAACCGCGCCGCAAACCGATCTACCCGAAGTGAGTCACTCGAAGAGTTCGCGGTAGATCTTGGCCAGTTTGCCGGGGTCGTGGTGCAGCTGGCGGTCCTCGGCGGCGATGTCGGCGATCACCAGATCGGCGCCGAGCGCTTCCGCAGTACGGCGGAGCGACTCCGGGTCGGGGACATGCTGCTCGTCGGCGAGGACGACATCGATGCGCAGATCCGGCGCATGAGCGGCCAGTACTTCGAGGTGCGTCTCCGGCGAGAAACCGTCGGTCTCGCCCTTCTGCTCACCGAGGTTGAGGGTGAGCAACCGGCGAGCGCTCGTTTCCTGGAGGCCGCGGGACAGCGCGGGAACCAGCAGGTTCGGGATCACTGACGTGAACCACGATCCCGGTCCGACCACGACCCAGTCGGCCTCCGCGATGGCGACCAGAGCCTCGGGACAGGCCGGCGGGTCGGCCGGGTCGAGGGCTACGTCGACGACCTGACCTTCGGTCGTCGCGACCTCGGCCTGGCCGCGGATCTCGGTGATCGCCTCCGGATGATCCGGAACCAGCCCGAGCACGCGCGCGGTGATGTCCAGCGGTACGGCGGACATCGGCAGGACGCGGCCTTGTGCGCCGAGCAGCCGGGCCACCCAGTCGAGTCCGTCGACTGCTTCGCCGAGCAACTCCCACAACGCGACGATCAACAGATTGCCGACCGCGTGGTCGTGCAGCTCACCGTTGCTGCGGAACCTGTGCTGCAGTACGTCGGCCCAGGTCCGGCCCCACTCGTCGTCGCGGCACAGAGCGGCCAGCGCCATCCGCAGATCACCCGGCGGCAGCACACCGAGCTCTCGACGCAACCGCCCCGACGAGCCGCCGTTGTCCGCGACGGTGACGACAGCGGTCAGCTGGTCAGTGACATGGCGAAGTGCGGACAGAGAGGCTGCCAAACCATGCCCCCCACCCAAGGCGACGACCCGGGGAGGTCGACTCACTCCCGCCCCAGATCCCGGTGTACGACCAACGTCGGTGACCCTTTCTCGCGCAGCCTGCGGGCGATCTCCTCGGCCATCGCGACACTGCGGTGCTTCCCCCCGGTGCAGCCGATCGCGACGGTGACGAAGCGCTTGCCCTCGTTCAGGTAGCCGGTCCGCAGAGTGTCCAGCACGTCCACGTAGTTCTGCAGGAACTGCTGGGCCAGCGGATGGCCGAGGACGAAGTCTGACACAGGCTTGTCCTGCCCGGTCATCGGGCGCAGGTCCGGCTGCCAGTACGGGTTCGGGATGAACCGCATGTCGGCCACCACGTCGGCGTCGACCGGGATGCCGTACTTGAAACCGAACGACACCACGGTCGCCCGCAGTTCGGCGTTCTCCTCGTCGCCGAAGGCGTTCACGATCTTCGCGGCGAGCTGGTGGATGTTCATGTTCGACGTGTCGATGACCAGGTCCGCGCCGGCCCGGATGTCGCCGAGCAGTTCGCGCTCGCGCTGGATACCGGTCAGCAGCCGGCCCTCGCCCTGCAGCGGGTGCGGTCGGCGGACGCTCTCCTGCCGGCGCACGATCACATCGTCGGACGCCTCCAGGAACAGCGTCAGCGGCCGGTACCCCTTCAGCCGCAGGTCGTGGATCGCCGAGCTCAGCTCGTCGAAGAACAGACCGGTGCGTACGTCGACGACGATCGCGAGCCGCGGCGCCGCGCCGGTGCCGACGACCTGCTCGACGATGGTGGTGAGGAACATCGGTGGCAGGTTGTCGACCACGAACCAGCCGAGGTCCTCCAGTACGTCCGCGACCGAGCTCCGTCCCGCGCCGGACATGCCGGACACGATGATGAGATTGCCGCCCGTGTCGTCCATCAGTTCTCAGTTCTCCCTGGGTCCCCGTCAGGCGCCCCAGCCGGCGCCGGGACGTCGTCGTCCAGTATCTCGCCTGTGGCGGTGTTGACCGACGGCGCCCGGCCGGTGTCGGCCTTCGTTGCGGCAGCGTTCACCGCCAGTACGACGGACTCCGCCGTACGACGACCGAATCCGGGCAGGTCGGCGACCTCGTCGACGGTCGCCTGACGCAGCTTCTTCAACGATCCGAAATGCCGCAGCAGCGTCTTGCGCCGCACCTCGCCCAGGCCGGAGACCTCGTCGAGGACGCTCTCCACCATCGACTTCGACCGCCGGCTGCGGTGGTGGGTGATGGCGAAGCGGTGCGCCTCGTCCCGCAGCCGCTGCAGGAGATACAGCCCTTCGGACGTGCGGGAGAAGATGACCGGGTCCTCCTCGTCCGGGACCCAGACCTCCTCGAGGCGCTTGGCCAGACCGACGACCGGGATGTCGCCGAGGCCGAGCTCATCCATCGCCTGCCGCGCGGCCGCGACCTGCGGCGGACCACCGTCGACCACGATCAGACCGGGCGCGTAGGAGAACTTCCGCGCGCGACCTGTCTCCGGGTCGATCAGGCCGGCCGCGGGGTCCTCGTCCTCCTGCAACGTGGCCCGCTCGTCCAGCAGCCGCTTGAACCTCCGGGTCAGCACCTCGGCGATCGAGGCGACGTCGTTCTGCCCGTCGACGCCCTTGATGACGAACCGCCGGTATTCGCTCTTGCGCGGCAGGCCGTCCTCGAAGACGACCATCGAGGCGACCACCTCGGTGCCCTGCAGGTTCGAGACGTCGTAGCACTCCAGCCGCAGCGGCGCCTCCGGCAGGTCGAGCGCGGCCTGGATCTCCTCCAGCGCAAGGTTGCGGGTGGTCAGATCGCTGGCCCGCTTGGTCTTGTGCATGGTCAGCGTCTGCAGCGCGTTCCGCCCGACCGTCTCCATCAGCGCCTTCTTGTCGCCGCGCTGCGGGACCCGGATGAACACCTTCGAGCCGCGCAGCTCCGACAGCCACTCGGTCAGCGCCTCGGCGTCGTCCGGCTCGGTCGGGACCAGGATCTCGCGCGGGATCACGTCGCCCGAGTCACCGGCGTACGTCTGCTGGATGAACCGCGAGACCAGGTCCCCGGTGGTCGCCGTCCCGTCGGCCTTGTCGGCGATCCAGCCGCGCTCACCGCGGATCCGGCCGCCGCGCACGTAGAAGATCTGCACCGCGACCTCGAGCGGGTCCTCGCTCAGCGCGATCACGTCGGTGTCGGTGCCGTCGCCGAGGACCACCGCGTTCTTGGCCAGCGCCTTCTCCAGCGCGGCCAGGTCGTCGCGGATCTTCGCGGCCCGCTCGTACTCCAGCTCGGCCGCGGCAGCCTTCATCTCCTTCTCGAGCCGGCGAACGTACGTCGCGGTCTGGCCGGACAGGAACGCGGCGAAGTCCTCGACGATCTTGCGGTGCTCCTCCTGGCTCACCTGACCGGTGCAGGGAGCGGCGCACTTGCCGATGTACCCGAGCAGGCACGGGCGGCCGATCTGGCGATGCCGGTTGAACACACCCTTGCTGCACGAGCGCATCGGGAACACCCGCAGCAGCAGGTCGACGGTCTCGCGGATCGCCCAGGCGTGACTGTACGGACCGAAGTACCGCACGCCCTTCTTCTTCTGGCCCCGGCCGACCATCACCCGCGGGTAGTCCTCGTTGAGGGTGATGGCGAGCCACGGGTACGACTTGTCGTCGCGGTACTTCACGTTGAAGCGCGGGTCGTACTCCTTGATCCAGGAGTACTCCAGCTGCAGCGACTCGACCTCGCTGCCGACCACGGTCCACTCGACCTTCGAGGCCGTCGTGACCATCGCCTGCGTGCGCGGGTGCAGGTTGATCAGGTCCTGGAAGTACGACGACAACCGGGCCCGCAGGTTCTTCGCCTTGCCGACGTAGATCACCCGTCCGGCGGCATCACTGAAGCGGTAGACACCGGGTGAATCGGGGATCGACCCTGGAGCGGGACGGTACGAGGACGGATCAGCCACCCAACCACCCTAGTTCGGTTCGCCGACAAATCCGGAATTCCGGCAAAGTCTTCATAGCAGCTTCAATGACACACTTGAAGGCATGAACGTCGAGGAACTGGATCGGCTGATCCGCGCGTACGACGGCCTGCGGGTACTCGAGGCCCAGGACGACCTGTTCTACCTGTACGACCCGGCCGCGGACCTGCCACCCGAGCGGCAGCAACCCTTCGCCACGATCGTCACCGGCGACCACTACGAGAAGGTCTCCCGGCTGGACGGGCCCGGCGCATGGCGACTCAACATCGGTCTGACGAAGGCGACGTACACCTCACTGTTCGGGCCGGTGCCGACCGAGCGGGATGCCGAGTGGGTGCTCGACTCGGGCCACGACTACGCCCAACGCGACAAGCTGATGCCGCACCCGTTCTATGCCTCGCAGTACTGGGTCTGCATCGTCTCCCCCACCGAACTCGACCCGTTGAAGCCGCTGCTCACAGAGGCCCACGAGTTCGCGGTCCGCAAGTACGACCGGCATCGGGCCCGGCAAACCAAGTGAACATTGCGGTCGTGTTGCGGGTTGTCCCATAAGGCCGGTTTGACCCCCGGTTGGGATGGGCGCTCTCTCTAGCGTGTGACTCAGGGTAGATGTGCAGGACCTTTGCGTGAGGCAACAAGGCCTTGCGCTGACTCGAGGGAGTTCCGCCCATGTCCCTATCCGTACGCAGGCCACGTGCCGTTCTCGGCGCCGTGGCAGCGGCCGCGCTCGCCGCCACCGCGATCGTCGCCACCGCTGCCGGCAGTGATGCCGCCCAGCAGGCCGACGTGACCATCCGCGGCGCCGGCACCGCAGACGCGATCCCAGGCAGCTACATCGTCGTACTCGCGGGCCAGCGCTCGCAGGCCCAGACCCGGGCCACCAACCAGAGCCTGGCGAGCAGCTACGACGTGAAGGTCCGCGACCAGTACGACGCGTCGATCAAGGGCTTCTCGGCGAGCATGAGTGAGGAGCAGGCGAAGAAGCTGGCCGGCGACAAGCGGGTCGCCTACGTCCAGCAGAACCAGAAGATCACGGTCAGCCAGGACGACCCGCCGTGGGGCCTGGACCGGGCCGACCAGCGTGATCTGCCGCTGGACAAGAAGTACGAGGCAGCCACCACCGCCGACAACGTGAACGTCTACGTGATCGACACCGGCATCTACGCCGAGCACAAGGACTTCGGCGGCCGCGCGTCGGTCGGCACCGACACGGTCGGCGACGGCCAGAACGGCGTCGACTGCATGGGTCACGGCAGCCATGTGGCCGGCACCATCGCCGGTACGACGTACGGTCTCGCCAAGGGCGCCAAGGTGTTCGGCGTCCGGGTGCTCGACTGCAGCGGCTCGGGTTCGACCGAGTCCGTGGTGGCCGGGATCGACTGGGTGACCAAGAACGCGAAGAAGCCCGCGGTGGCGAACATGAGCCTGGGCGGCGGCGCGGACGACGCGCTGGACGCGGCGGTGAAGGCGTCGGTCGACTCCGGCGTCACGTACGCCGTTGCCGCGGGCAACGAGGGTTCGGACGCGTGTGGCGGCTCGCCGGCCAAGGAGCCGTCCGCGATCACGGTCGGCGCGACCGACGACCAGGACCAGAAGGCGACGTTCTCCAACTGGGGCAAGTGCGTCGACCTGTTCGCACCTGGTGTCGACATCACGTCGGTCGGCATCACCGACCCGGACGCGACCGCCAAGATGAGCGGTACGTCGATGGCCACGCCGCACGTGGCCGGTGGGGTCGCGCTCTACCTGGCCGACCACCCGGACGCGACGCCGGCTGACGTCGCCACCGCTCTGGTCGGCGCCTCGACGCCGGACAAGGTAGGCGACCCGGGCACCGGTTCGCCGAACAAGCTCCTGTTCGTCGGCAAGGCCGACCCGGCGCAGGGCTGACACTTCCAGAAGTGACGGAAGGCCCGGCTGCTCTCCAGAGCGGCCGGGCCTTTTGCTGTTGTCAGGCAGACTGCACGATGTTGCTGCCCTCGACCGCGACCTGCACGGCTGCCAACGGGGACGGTGCCGGTCCGCCGGCCACGCTGCCGTCGGTGATGTTGAACTTGCTGCCGTGGCAGGGGCAGTCGATGGTCTTGTTCTCGACCTTGCTCACGATGCAGCCCATGTGCGTGCAGACCGCGGTGAAGGCCTTGAACTGCCCGGCCGCCGGCTGGGTCACCACAACCTTCGCATCCGTGAACACCTTGCCGCCGCCGACCGGGACGTCGGACACCGGGCCGAGCACGTTCGCGCTGGACGACGGCGCGCTGGACGACGGCGCGCTCGACGACGGCGCGCTCGATGAAGGCGCGCTCGATGAAGGCGCCGACGTCGGGTCTGATGCGGGCGCTGAGCTGGACGGAGTACTTCCTGCGTCGTCGCCGCTACTGCACGCGGCGAGCAGCGGCACGCTGACGCCGGCAAGACCGGCGACCGCTGCACCTCGAAGCACCGCCCGCCGGTCACGCAGGGTGTCGATCGCCCGGGCGAGATTTGCCGTCCTGTCGTCGTCGCTCATCGAAACTGGACCTCCATAGCTGATGGAAAGTGGTTGAACGCTTTACATCTTCCGGTTTACCCGACCCCTCCAAACGGGCGGATACCGAGTCAAACGACCAGATGAGGCGAACGGTTCAACCTCCACAGGATTCAACCGCGATTTGAGACTTTGCTGAGAATCAGCCAGCAGTACGGGTGACTGTCTCGACCACCCGCGCGGCCAGCTCCAGCACCGCGCGCCGGGTCTCGGCCTGGAGCGACTCGGTGTGTATCGGCCAGGACTGCGCGATGTGGACGTCGTACGGCAGCACGACCGGCTCCAGACCGCGTTGCCGGAACGCCTCGACCAGCCAGTTGATCGAGCCCGGGTGGACGTTCTCGACCATGGTGATCACGATGACGCCGCGGCTCAGCAGCACGTCCTGTCCGTCCGGGGTCAGCTGGTCGAGCTGCGTCAGGCAGTAGTTCGCGACCTGCTGCGCGGACGGCACCACGAGCACAGCGCAGTGCCCCGCCGACGCCATCTCGGTGGCGACCTCGTCGAACATGGTCCCTGGACAGTCGACCACGGCCAGACCGACGTCGCGCGAGCCCTGGATCTGCACCTCGGCGAGCGACGTACGGACTGCCTCCGGGTGCGGGTCGGCGCGCACCAGGCTGACGCCCTCGATCGGACCGGCTCCGAGGGACATTTCGAGTCGTCGCGACAGCTCCGCGCCGGCTGGGTCGACGTCCACTGCGACCACGCGGTCGCTGCGTTGCGCCGCGAGCATGGTGGCGAGCAGGGCGGTGACAGTCGACGTGCCGCCGTCGGTGACCGGACTCAGTACGCCGACGCGACGCATGATCGCGATCGGACGGCGGATGGTCGCGATGTGGTCGACGTCGCGCTGCATCCGGCCGGACGCACCGACCAGGTACGCCGCCTCGGATGCGATCCGGCGGAAGTGCCGGAACACCGAGTCGCCCTCGTCCCCCTCCTGCTGCGGCTGTGGCGCGCCCCACCCGTCTTGCTGAGGTGGTGGCGGCTGCTGCTGCGGTGGGTACTGCTGGTACGGCGGAGGTGGCGGCGGCGCGTACTGGTACGGAACCGGCTGCGGCGGCGGGTACTGCGCCTGGTCGTACGGCGGCGGTGGGTACTGCTGCGGCGGGTATTGCTGTGGTGGGTATTGCTGCTGCGGATACGGCTGTTGCGGGTACTGCTCGTACGGCTGCTGTGGTGGGTAGTACTCCTGCTGCGGCGGGTACGGCTGCTGGTCGTACTGCGGCTGGACGTACTGCTGCGGCGGGTACTGCTCCTGGGGGTAGGGCTGGGCCGGGTACTGCTGCTGCGGTGGCGCCGGGGCAGGCGGTGCTTCCGGACCCGGTTCCGCGGGGGCCGGAGGGTTGTCGGTGCGGGCCTGTTCTTCGGCCGGTGACTGCTCCGCCATCTGGCGCAGCATGTCACCCTGCCAGTTCGATTCAGTCATTCCATCCGGTCGTCAGAACGCGTGCAGCAGTTTGGAGTAGACGCCGAACACACCCAGCGCCAGGGGGACCGTCACGATGATCGCCCCGACCTCAAGATAGTCGAGCAGTTGCGTGAGCCGCGCGCGGACATGCTCCGCCGGTGCGAAACCGAGACCGAAGGCGCAGAACATCGCCACCAGCACCAGCAGGCCGAGTGCGATGAACGCACCGCCCTGACCGTTCAGCGCCGCGATCAGCACGCACCCCGTCACGATCGTGAACGCGGCCGCGAACAGAACGGCCACCTCACTCACCAGCGGATACAGCCGCGACCGCGACGCGAGCAGGAACGCCAGCACGAGCGCCAACGCGACCGCCCACGCACCGCCCTGCCGGAGCAGCATGATCCCGGCGACTCCTGACGACACGGCGATCGGCACGGTCGCCAACGCAAGGCCAAGATGCGCCGCGTTCAGCGCACTCTGCACGTCACCGCGCATGATCTCCTGGCCGGACGCGCGACGGTCGTCCAGGTTGGACAGTCCGGACAGCGCCAGCGCCATCCGCGGCAGCAGTCCGAGCAGCAGTACGGCGAGCAGCGCCGCGAGCGCACCGACCCGCTCGGTGGCCAGTCCGGTGCCGACACCGATCATCCAGACCGCGACGAACAGGATCGACGTCGCGGAAGCGACCGCGCCACCACCGGCCACGCCCGCGGCGGCGTACAGCAACGGTCCGAAGGCAAGGCAGAGTGCGCCGAGCGTGATGACGAGCCCGAGGTCCCACCCCGCGTCGAGCGCCCAGAAGCCCACCGACAGCGCCAGCAGCACCGTCGCGACCGTGACCAGCGGGATCGCGACCACCTTGCTGCCGCCGCGACCGAGGGCGATGCCGATGAAGGCACAGATCGCGGCCAGCACCACCAGGATCGCCGCGGTCAGCGCGTTCGGCGCGGCCACCAGCAGCGAGATCGCGCCGGCGATGATCGAGAACACCAGCCCTGCTCCGGCCAGGATCCGCCGGTGTGCGGGCTTGAACGTCGTACCGCGGCGCTTGAGGTCCTCGACCGCTTCCTCGGTGACGTCGTACACGGTCGGAGGCGGTGGCAGCTCACCCTCGGCCGCGAGCCGCAGCACCGTGCCGTCGATGATCTGCGCGGACGCGAGGGTTCCCTCGGGCGGCACCAGCGCACCTGCTGCCGTGGTCAGGAACCGTCGCTGCGGGGTCTGCTGCAGCGGCTCGTCCAGCATCCGCAACAGGTCCGGCAGCAGTACGCCGAGCGGCTCGTCGGCGGGCAGCACCGCATCCAGCCGACGGCGCTGCCCGATCACCGTCACCCGGCTGTACACGCTCATCCACGTCCTCGCTTCGCTCCGGGCGCGGATGAGACACGGTGCGCGCTGTACCTGATGGTGAACTCGCTCCGCTCGTCCACGTGATCCCTACTCCTGTCGTACTCGTTCGTCACTTCCCACCGGCCAGGGCCTCGGCGGGAATGAGCTTCTTCATCAGGGCCGCGTACTTCTCCCAGTCGCGCGGGTCCCGGCCGTTGCCGATCGGGTACCAGATCGCGGGCGCGTGTGCCGGGCCGATGGCCAGCGCCTTGCTGATCCCCTCGACCTTCACCATCTCCGCCACGCTGGAACCCTCGACCGCCTCGTGGCCGGCCGCGATCCCGATCGGGCTCGCCATCCCGGCGAACCGCGGCTGGTAGGTCCCGTCGGCAGCGCCGTACGACCCCATCACCATCGCCGAGATCAGCTCGAAGTTGTCGGCGATCTCGTCGATCCAGTCGCCGACCTTGTTCACGTCGGGGAAGTCCATCCCGGGCTGCGCGACGGCCAGCGTCACGGTCTCGTCCAGGCCGGACTGGGTCCGGCGAGCCTCCAAGGTGCCGACCGCAGGCCGGAACTCGTCGCCGGGCTGCCCGGCGAGGATCAGCCAGGTCGGATCCGGCGCCCGGCCACGGCAGTACTCCGTCAGCGCCTCCGGGCTCCACGGCTGCGTGACCGGCTCGGACGTCGACCAGCCGACCGGTCCGGTGCCGGTGGTCGCGGTGAACAGCCGTTCGGCGACCCGGCCCAGCACCAGGCTCGCGACCGGCTTGTGCCGGACCCGCACGGTGAACTGCAACTGGCCGAACAGGTCCTCCTGGACGGCGAAGTCCGGGTGCAGGTCCGACGTCTGCTCCCCCGGCTTAGCCGTCGACCGGGCCAGGAACTGCTCGCCGTTCCACTTCAGCCGGACCCCGTTGAGGCCGTCGAAGTACTCCCCGTCGTCGGCGGTGACGACCCACTTCGCGTTCAGGCCGCCGAACAGCGTCGAGCGGACCGGCCAGGTCAGCCTGGACGTCTTCGGCGTGATCAGCTGGACGTCGCGCCCGGCCGCCTTGGCCGACGTCAGTGCGTCGCTGAGCCAGGCCGACATGCCGATCACCGGGCGGTCCTGCATGACGACGGCGACCTTGTCCGTGATCAGGTCGACGCCCGGGCTGAAGGGCAGTTCGTTCGGCATCTCAGTTCGTCCCTTCGGTCGCGGGTGCCCCGACGCCCTCGGACGTCCAGACCTTGCCGCCGAGCCGGTCGATCAGCGAGTTCGCGTACTTCTCCGCCACTTCGCGGCCACCCTTGGTCGCCGTCGCGCGGATCTCCACCCACCACGCCGGTGTCTGCACCGGACCGACGCCGGGACCGAGCATCCGCTCGACCTCACCCGGCACCTGGATCAGCAACGGCAACTCGACCGACACCAACGGCAGGTCATCGGCGTCGCAGAGCTGGACCACGGCCCCGTCGCTGACCGCGCGGACACCGAGCTCCTCCCCCGCGGCCTGCAGGCCCGCCAGGATGTCGTCGCTCGACGGGCGCCCGTCCACAAGGGCCACCAGGTCGCAGGTCATGTCGTTCCTCCTCCGCTGCTCTGGACGACGGCCGGTGCCGGGTCCGCCATCGCCGTCTGGACCAGCTCCGGCCCGTCGCCCCGTCGTACGAACAAACCGCGGCCGGGCGGGTAGTCGCCCGGGTAGGCCCCGGTGAAGAGCTGTCCCTCGCTGCGGTCGCCGGACAGGACCAGACCGGCCGCTCCGGACTCGAGCACTGCGGACATGAACGGCTCGTACATCTGCCGGGACGCACCCGAGGCACGCCGGGTGACGATGAAGTGCAGCTTGATGTCGCGGCCGGACGCGACGTACGGCAGGAACGCGTCCATCGGCGATTGGCCGCCCGAGGTCAGCAGGTCATAGTCATCGGCCAGTACGACGATCCGCGGGCCGCCCTGCCCTGCCTCGGGGATCGCGCCGGTGTCGTCCGGCATCCGCTTCGCCAGTTCCTCCGACACCCCGTTGGCGAGCCCGGCGGCGACCCGGCCGGTCGGCGCGTAGCCACCGACGTACGCCTCCGGGACGAACTCGCGCAGGCCGCGGCGCGGGTCCATCACCGCGAACACGAGCTGGTCCGAGGTGTGCTGGTCGAGCAGCTGCTGCACGACCAGCCGGACGATGTTGGTCTTGCCGGAACCGCTGTCGCCGAAGACGACCAGGTTGGTGTCCCGGCCGGCCAGGTCGAGATACACCGGTGCCAGCGCCCGCTCGTCCACACCGATCGGGACGACGGCCGGCTGCCGGACCTCGTCGGCCACCTGGTTGCGCGGCAGCTGCAGCGGCAGGATCCGGATCTGCGGTGCCCGCGGACCCTGCCAGGTGGATCGCGCCGCCACCGCCTGGGCCTCGAGTACGTCGGTCAGGTTCGTGTCGTCGGCCGCACCGTCGATCCGGGGCAGCGCGAACTGGGCGTACAGCTTGCTGCCCGGGATCAGCATCCGGCCCGGGCCGGCCTTGCGCAGGACTTCCTGCAGGCGCCGGTCGATGTTGGAGTCCGACGGGTCGTTCAGCCGGAGCTCGAGCATCGTCCCGAACATCGACTGGTTCTGCATCCGGATGTCGTTCCACCGCATCATCGCCGTGACCACGTGCACGCCGTAGCTGCTGCCCCGCTGGAGGATGTCGGTGATCGGCTCGTCCAGTTCGTCGAACGTCGTCCGGATCGCGCCGAAGTTGTCGATCACCAGGACGACGTCCGCCGTCGGCAGCTCCGGGAGGCTGCCGGCCGCGTGGTCCGCGCGCAGCGCCTCCATCGTGTCGATGGCGTGGTTGCGGAACACCCGCTCGCGCTGGTCGATCATGCCGCGGATCTCTTCGACCGTCCGCCGGATCCGCTCCCGGTCGGTGCGCAGCGCGACACCGCCGACGTGCGGGAGCTCGGACAGCGCCTGCATGCCGCCACCGGCGAGATCGAGCGCGTAGATCGCGACCTCTTGCGGGGTGTGGGTGTGCGCCAGCGAGGTCACCAGCGTCCGCAGCGCGGTCGTCTTGCCGGACTGCGGGCCGCCGACGATCGCGGCGTGACCACCGGCCCGGGTCAGGTCCAGCCGGAAGACCTCTTGGCGCTGGTTGGCCGGGTCGTCGACCACACCGACCGGCGGGCACATCTGCGGCGATCGGACCGCCAACTGCAGCCCGCGGCCGTCGACGTAGTCCGCACGGCCGGCCAGACCATCCAGCGTGCAGGCGGCGGGCAGCGGCGGCAGCCAGATCTTCAGCACCGGCTGCGCAGTACGGCGTACCTGGTCGACGAACACGTTCAGCACCGTCGGACCGGTCGTCCGCTCGGTCGCCTTCTCCTCGACCGGCTTGCTGGCCTCCAGCTCCGCCTCGGACTGCTGGTACGGCGTCAGCTCGTGCGGCCGCACGTACTCGCCCTCGACCTCGACGACCTCGTCGGCCGGCGGAACGTACGGACCGGAGATGTACGCCGCCCGGAACCGCTGGTAGACGCTGGTGTCGACCTTCAGGAACCCGAAGCCCGGCAGCGGCGGCAGGTGGAACGCGTCGGTGGTGTCCAGCACCGTCCGGCTCTCCTCCTCGGAGAACGTCCGCAGACCGAGCCGGTACGACAGGTAGGTCTCCAGCCCGCGCAGCTTGCCGGACTCGATCCGCTGGCTGGACAGCAGCAGGTGCACACCGATCGACCGGCCGATCCGGCCGATCGAGAGGAACAGGTCGATGAAGTCCGGCCGCTCGTTCAGCAACTCGCCGAACTCGTCGATGATCACGAACAGGTGCGGCAGCGCCGGCAGGTCCGGGTTCTGCTCGCGGTGCAGCCGGTAGTCGGTGATGTTGGCGATGTTGCCCGCGTCCTTCAGCACCTGCTGGCGGCGCAGTACCTCGCCTTCCAGGCTCTTGTACGCGCGCTCGATCAGACTGGCGTCGTCACGCAGGTTGGTGATGATGCCGGCCACATGCGGCACACCGGCGAACGGCGCGAACGACGCACCACCCTTGAAGTCGACCAGTACCAGCGCGAGATCCTCCGGACTGTGCGTGGCCAGCAGCGCCAGCACCATGGTCCGCAGTACCTCGGACTTCCCCGAGCCGGTCGCACCGATGCACAGGCCGTGCGGGCCCATACCGAGCTGGGCGGACTCCTTCAGGTCGACCAGGACGACGGCGCCGTTGTCGTCGACACCCAGCGGGACGCGCAGGAACTGCCGGTCGGACCGCGGCTTCCACAGCTGGTTGAAGTCCAGTTCGGCGACGTCGCCGATGCCGATCAGGCCCATGAAGTCGACGTCGTCGAGCTGGGCGTCCTCCTCCAGCGACTCCGCCGACAGCCGCAGCGGGGCGAGCTCGCGGGCGACGCCTTCGGCCACCGCCGCGTCCAGGCGGTCGACCTGGCCGCTGGCGACCATCGGGTACTGCCCGCGCAGGTCCTCGATGCGGACGTCGTCGCCGTACACGGTGATGCGCATCGTCACCGAGCTCGGCTCCTGAACACGGTCAGCGACCAGGTGCAGGACAGTGACACCGAGCTCGCCGGGGACGAGGGAGTCGTCGGCCTGGGGCCGGACCTCCGCCGCGACGTCGCCGTACGTGTCGTGCAGTACCAGGATCCGCTGGGTCAGCTTGCGGCGGTCCTCGAAGCTCACCGAGCCGCGGCGCGACTCGGTCGCCCACTGGACCCGCTCGGACAGGTCGTCGGAGAGCAGTTGCGACAGCTTCTGCGGCGTGTCGGCGATCCGGCGGAACGGCGTCGGGCCGTCCGCGCGCTCCGGGTCCTGGACATGCGGCAGCCAGCTCAGCCACTGCCAGTCCGGGAGCGCGGCCCGCGGGTACGCGGCCGCCAGGATCACGTCCTCCGGTGCGTGGAACACCGCCGTCTGCACGAGCAGTGACCGGGCGACCCGGACGACGCCCTCGCGGTCACCGATGATGCTGACGTTGCCGACGTGGTCCAGCGGGACCGTCAGCGGCATGTCCGGCATCAGCGTGAACCGCCGGACCAGCGCGTTGGCCTCGGCCATCATGAACTGGTCCGGGGGCTCCATCGCGGAACCGCCCTGGCCTACCGACGCCGGGACCACCGGCACCCGGCCGCTACCACAGCGCGGCTGCAGGAAGTCACTGTCGGTACGGCGCCTCTCCCACAGCCGGGACACGTCGACGACACAGTCGAGCAGCGCGTCCGGTGGCGGGTTCAGCTCGAGCGCCTGGGCCCGGGCCTTCCGCTCCTCTTTCGAGAAGTCGTCCCGCATCCGCTCCAGATAGTCCAGATAGCGGGTGCGCTGCTGCTTGCGGTCCTTGCCGCCCTTGCCGCGGGACGCGATCATGCCGCCGATGGAACCGACCATGGTGAGCGCGAGCAGCCCGACACCGACCATGACCATCGGACCGGACCGGCCCATCGTCATCATCGCGACCGAACCGATGCTGCCGACCATCGGCAGCAGCATCTGCATGGCGCCGCCGCCTCCACCACCGCCGGCACCGCCAAGACTCGGTGCGACCTCGATCACTCGCTGCTGCTGCACCCCGGGGGCAGGTGTACGCCGCGCCGGGCGGTGCACGATCCGGCTTGCCACTAAGGTTTTCCTCCGCTGGACCAGCCCGCGGTTGCGCGGGGGACTTCGTACTTCTTACCGACGGACGTGCGAGACACTCTAGTGGTGGGTGAGGTCAAGGGATGACGGGCGCGAACGATTCCACCGTGGTGGAAATGATTTCGGATCTCGCACCGATCTGGTTACCGGGTTGCGTGGTGGACGCCGACGAGCGGACCGTGGAGGTCGGCTGGGGCCGGGGTGCACTGCAGATGTCCGCGGTGGTCGGCGTCGGCGAGATCGTCAATCGTTGCCTCCAGCTACCACAGCCGCGCTGGCCGGAGCAGATCGAGGCCTGGCTGCGGGCCGTCGTCGCGGAGGGTGAGCTCGCCACCGAGGAGCACCGGTACGGCGACGTCGGCGAACGCCAGCGTGCCCTGCTGGTGCAGCGCGGCTGGTCCGCCCGGACGGCGGGCCCGGTCGCCGACGCGTTGATCCCGTTCGGGGACCACTTCGAAGTCGTCGTCTTCGTCCGTACCGGCGACGAACTGCGCCGGCTGACCGTGGTGCGGCGCGCGATGCTCGGGCTCGCCGATCCCGGCGTACCGTCACCGGTGCAGTTGTCCCTGGCCGAGATCGCCGACCTGGAGCCGCAGCAGCACGACGGCTTCACCGTCCTCGGCCGCGACGACGACCCGCTGGTCTCGATGGCGATCGTGGACCGGGAGAACTTGTTGCCACAGGCATCGGTGGGGGCGGGCCTGCTGATCGGCGTACCCCGGCTGAGCACGCTCGCGTACTGCCCCGCCGACGCCGGGCAGGCGCGCGCCGACGCGCTCGCCCGGTGGGTCGCCGAGAGCTACCAGGGCGCACCGGATCGATGCTCGCCGGATCTCTTCTGGTTGCAGGGCGACCAGATGGTGCAGGTTCCGGTGACGCTGGCGACGCCGCCGACCGCCGTACTCCCGGCCGCGGTCAAACCACAGCCCCGGCGGACCTGGCTACGGCACCTGTTCGGCCGTTAAGGCTTGCTACTTCTTCGACGGGGACGGGCTGACCGGGCCGGAGGTCGTTGCCGTCGGCACCGGCTGCTGGTTCTTCTCGTTCTCCTTGGCCATCGAGGTCTTGAAGTACGAGACACCGGCACACCCGGCGCAGGCGACGGCCCCGATCATCACGCTGGCGAACACCTTCCCGGTCTGCTCGGTCAACGTGTTCCTGGCCCGCTCGGCCCCGAACAACCAAGCCTCCCGCAACCGCCGCCGCCGTACCGCCACCGACTCGATGACCTGCGTCCCGTAGTTCCCCGACATCTCAACCCTCCCGATCCAACGCGTCCAACGAGCCCGCGTCGATCGGCTGCGGTGCAAGCGAAGCCCGCTCGGCCACCGACAGGATCGGGAGCGTGCCGTAGCCGAGCTCGATCGCGCCGTTCGCCACCGTGTACGCACCGCCGCGGCCGAACAGCACCAGCAACGGCTCGTACGGATCAGGCAGCTCCGGGAACCGTTGCCGCGGCAGGTCTCCGAGCGCTGCCCACCGCACGATCGCGGCGGCGTCCGTCGGACGGACCGGAAACTCGCCCGCGGTTGCCGCGTCGAGTGCGAGCCTGGCCGTCAGCGCCGGGTCGACGGCGACCGCCGGATCCACGGCGCCGGCCAGATCGCCGAACGGCCAACTCTCGGTCGCTCCGACGGCCAGCGCCCACTGCGCCGTCCGCCGCAGGAACTCGCTCGCCAGCCGCGCGCGGGAGCGGCGCCGCTCGTAGGCGACGTCGTCGTCCCACTTCACGGCGAGGAGGCGGTCGACCATGCGCTCCGCGGCGGTCGTATCGGTCACCATCCCATCCCCTCGATCGCAGTACGGACGACCTCGTCCAGGTTCGACAGATCAGGCGCGATCCCACCGGGAGGAGGGGTCAGCCCGAGCGCTCTCCAGTGTTTCAGCAAGTCCGCCTCGTCCCAGCTCTGCAACGACCGGGGCGCCACCTGATGCGCGCCCGCGTGCTCGCGACTGAAGTCGTAGTACTTGTCCGGTCCCCACAGCTTCGGTTCGGCGAAGTTGTACGGTACCCCGGCCTCGATCAGCTTGGCCTCCACGACCTCGTGCGCGATCAGTGACCGCAGCATGTTCACCTTGTCGGGGCTCAACTGCTTCCCCGACGCCGCTTCCTTCCACAGGTCGGCGATCACCTCGTCCGCCCTGAAGTAGCCGTGCCGGATGTCGCCGGGCCCGACCGCGACATCGTGGGTGTTCACGAAGAGATTCCGCCTCGCTGTGTCCACCACCGACGGATCGAGGTCCGCCGCCGCGGCGACGTTCGGGACGTCATCGGTCATGTTCCGGATGTCGCGGTACCCGGCCTCCGCCTTCGGGGTGTCGTTCTCGACGAACTCGTTGTGATCCGGTTCGCGCACCGGATACTCCGCGTTCCGCTGCGCCGCCGGCGAGCCACCCTCCGACGCACTCCCGTGCGTCGGTTGTGCACTGTGCGCCTGCTGCTCACCGTGCGTCGGCTGTCCACTGTGCGCTGGCTGCTCACCGTGTGTCCGCTGCTCGCCGTGTGTCGGCTGCCCAGCGTCCGCCGGCTGCTCACCGTGGCCGGCGTGTGACCCCGGCTGCGGTCCGTCCGGCGCGGATCCGTACCCGCTCTGCCGCGACGTCTGGTCGTGCCGCGCGTACGGCCCATGCTCTTGCGGCGAATACCCCGGCCTCTGCGGGTTGTACGGCTGCCCCGGGTCATACGGCTGTCGCGGGTCACCCGGCTGCTGCGGGTTGTGCGGCTGCTGATGCGGCGGCCCGTACGGCGACTCCGGCTGATGCGGAGTCCGATACGGATCCTGCCCCGCCGGCCCAAACGGCTCCTGCCCCGGTTGATACGGCGGCTGACCCGGCTGCTCCCCCGGGTGGCGCGGCGGCGGGCCCGGGCGGTGCGGCGGCTGACCCGGTTGCTGCGGATGCGGCTGCCCAGGCTGGTTCGGCGCATGCGGCTGCCCCGGCTGCTGCGGATGCGGCTGCCCAGGCTGGTTCGGCCCATGCGGCTGCTGATGCCCCGGCCCGTACGGCGGCTCCTGATGAGGCGGCCCGTACGGCTGATGCGGCTGTCCTGGCTGCTGATGCCCCGGACCAAACCCCGGCTCCCCCGGTTGCCGGTGTCCAGGACCAAACCCCGGCTGTCCTGGTTGACCCGGCTGGTTCGGCTGATGCGCCGGGCCGTACGGCTGATGCGGCTGCCCCGGCTGCTGATGACCCGGGTACGGCTGATGCGGCTGCTGCCCCGGGTACCCCGGCTCTCCCGGCTGGTGCGGCCCATTCGGCTGCTGGTGCCCCGGGTAGCCCGGCTGCTCCGGTTGCCGATGCCCCGGACCAAACTCCGGCTGGCCCGGCTGCCCGGGTTGGCCCGACTGGTTCGGCGCATGCGGCTGCTGATGCGGCGGCCCGTACGGCTGACGCGCCTGCCCCGGCTGCTGATGGCCCGGGTACTGCTGATGCGGCTGCTGCCCTGGCTGATACCCAGGCTGCTGCTCCCCGGGGTGATAGCCCTGCTGCGGCCCGTAGTCCGGCTCCGGATGGGCCGGACCATAGTCAGGCTGCTGATGCTGCCCAGGCCCTACCGGCTGATGCGACTGCCCAGGTCCGTACGACTGCCCCGGCCGCTGCTGCCCCGGCCCGAACGACTGCCCCGGCTGGGACGGTCCGTAGTCCGGCTGACCCGGACCGAGCGACTGCCCCGGCTGAGGCGGTCCGTAGTCCGGCTGACCCGGACCGAACGGCTGGCCCGATTGGGGCGGGCCGTAGTCGGGCTGCCCGGGGCCGAACGGCTCGCCTGGGTGGGGCGGACCGTAGTTCGGCTGGGCTGGGCCGTTGGGCTGCTGGTGTTGGCTCGGGGCGAACGGGTCGGCCGGCTGGTGCGGGTGGCCGGGGGTGAACGGTGCTGTCGGGTGCACGGGCTGGCCGGGGACGGACAGGTCTACCGGCGGCTGCGGCGGGTGCTGCTGCGACGGGTAGCGGCTCTCTGCCTGCTGGCGCCAGTACGAGCTTGTGTTGTCGGGCTCCACCGCAACCCGCGGCGCCTCGCCGACGGGCGGGGCGGCCGGCCCGCCGTGGTCACGCACATGTACGTGCCACGTCTTGGTGTCCGGATCGAACTCCAGCTTCGTCGGGTAGAACGACGTGTGCGGCGGGTGGATGACCTCATCCACACCGAGGTGCGGATCACGCAGGAACGACATGTCCTTGCCGTGGTGAGCATCGATGTGCATGACCACGCGAGCCGGCGCGTACTGCCCGCCGCTGAAGATCTCAGCGCCGGCCGGGTCCTTGTCCGAGTGCGTGAACGCCGGCTCCCGGACGGTGTTGCCCGGTGTGTACCGATCCAGGAACGCCTGCAGTTCGCCCGGTGTATCGAAGGTGATCCCTCGATGGATCTCGCCAACGTGGTCGGGCAGTCTGTTCATCGCCGACGTCGCCACGCGAACGAGCGGCATCCGCTCGACACTCGGGTCGCCGGCACGGAACGCTCGGTTGATGTCCTGATGGGGCATCCCGAGCATCTCTTCCATGGCGTTGAGCTCGATGTCCGACAGATCGTCGATCTGATCCCCGAGCTGCGCCCGCCCACGCACCCGGTGCTCGGCCATCTTGGCCCGGTCGATCGACCGCAACGTGGCCCGGTACGCCGCCTCGTCCTGCGCCGAAGCCCGGAACCTCCGATCAGCCAACTCCGACCCCGCAAACGGCCCCCCATCCTCCACCCGCCCAGCCCCAAACCGCTGACCCCCACGCCCCTCCGCCGCACGCGCGCCGGAAGTATGTGTGTCTGGGGTACGCGTCTCCGGCGCATGTGTATCCGGGGTGTGCGTGTCCGGGGTCCGCGCCTCGGGCGCATGCGTATCCGGGGTGTGCGTGTCCGGCGCGCGAGTCTCCGGCGCGTCGGGCCTATGCGGATCCGCGGTCTGCCCCTCCGGCGCGTGCGTGTCCGGCGTACGTCCGTCGGTACCCGGGGTACGCCCCTCCGGAGTGTGCGTGTCCGGCGTACGTCCTTCCGGCCCATGTGTGCTCGGT
The DNA here is from genome assembly GCF_004331465.1 of Kribbella pittospori. Taxonomy (GTDB): domain Bacteria; phylum Actinomycetota; class Actinomycetes; order Propionibacteriales; family Kribbellaceae; genus Kribbella; species Kribbella pittospori. The sequence continues at coordinate 99,710 of NZ_SJKB01000005.1, read as the reverse complement.
GCACGGCCCTCAGGTGCGTGCGTCGCCGGCGTACGCCCCTCCGGCGCGCGAGTCTCCGGCGTACGCGCGTCTGGAGTGCGCCCATCCGGCGCACGCCCGTCGGTGCCCGGAGTACGCCCGTCCGGGGTACGCCCGTCGGGCGTGTGTGAGCTCGGCGCACGACCCTCGGGTGCACGCGTCTCGGGCGTGTGGCCCTCCGGCGCGTGTGTGTCCGGGGTACGTCCCTCCGGCGCATGCGACTCCGGCGCACGACCCTCCGGCGCACGCGACTCCGGCGCATGCGTCTCCGGGGTACGTCTCGCCGGCGCGTGCGGGTCTGGCGTGTGGGCCTCCGGCGCACGACCCTCGGGCGCACGCGTCTCCGGCGTACGTCCCTGCGGCGCGTGCGAGTCCGGGGTACGTCCCTCCGGCGCACGCGACTCCGGCGCACGCGACTCCGGCGCATGCGTCTCAGGGGTACGTCCCTCCGGCGCGTGCGGGTCTGGCGTGTGGGCCTCCTGCGCACGGCCCTCGGGTGCACGCGTCTCCGGCGTGTGGCCCTCCGGCGTGTGCGGCTCCGGGGCGCGTCCGTTGGGCGCGTGCGGGGCTGGCGTTTGGCCGTCCGGGGCGTGGGTGTCCGGGGCGTGGTGTGGCTGGTTCGGGGTGCGGGATTGCGGTTGGTCTGTGTGACGGGGGGTCTGGGACTGGGGGGCGTCGGACCGCGAGCTCGGAGTGCCGGACTCTGGTGCACGCGCCTCGGGGGTGGCTGGGTGTGGGGTGTCGGGGCGTGCGGTTGTTGGTGAGGCCGGGTCCGGGGTGTGGGTTGGCGCGGGTGGTGGGTTGAGGTGGCCCGCGTTGGTGTTGGGTACGTCGGGAGTGCCGGAGACGGGGCGTACGTCGCGCTGGAAGCGCAGCTGGGACGCCGGCGGGGTATTCGGGGAGCGCGGGATGCCGTCCCAGCGGCCGCCTGGTTCGCGGGTCGCGAACATCATGGAGTCAATGTCCACCGGCCGGCCGTTGGCGTCGTGGTACGGGTTCACCGGGTGGGGCGAGGTGTGGCCGGGCGGGAACGAGTCCACAAGCTTGCCACCGGGAGGCTGCGCGTCCAGGAACTTGACCCGGCCGCCCTCGTCGACGAAGGCGTTGAAGACGTGCCCGCCGGTGCCGCCCTTCCAGGTCACGAAGATGTTCGCGTGCGTGCCCGGCGGCTTGCCGGACAGCGCGTCGTACACCCGGCGGTACGCCGCATTCGTGAAGTCCGCCGGGTTGTGCGGGCCCTGCGGCGCCGCCATCTTGTTGTCCGGATGGAAGTCGTCCAGGTCCATCCACTCGAGGGTCCCCTCGGGATCCTCGCCGCTCTTGAACGCGTTCCCGGACGCCAGCCGCGGCTCACCGCCGTTCAGGATGTCGGCGACGTTGCGCGAGATGTCCGGGCAGTTCATCCGGTAGTGCGGGCTCAGGTCGTGGTCCGGGTTGACCCGGCCCACCCAGTCCGGCACGTTGCTCACGGGCGGGTCGCCGACCGAGTCGGTCAGCTCGCCCCAGCGCGGGTCCTCGCGCCGGGCCGGAATGTGCTGGTGCGGGTCGACCATCGAGCGCGGCTTCCCCGGCTCCGGACGCAGATAGTCCGGCTTCAACCGGTCGATCTCGACCTGCCGGCGCAGCGGGTCGTCCCACTTCGGATCGTTCGCCGCATCATGCGGCCGATTCGGCGCACCCGGGGCGTTCGAGTGCGGCGTGTTCGGCGTACCCGGGGCGTTCGAGTGCGGTGCGTTCGGCGTACCCGGCGCGTTGGAATGCGGGGCGTTCGGTGTGCCTGGGGTGTTTGAGTGCGGTGCGTTCGGCGTGCCGTGCGGTCCGCCGACGTGCCCTGGTACGCCGGGGTGCACCGGCATGACCGGCTGGACGACGGGGTCCGCGTTCCTCGCCGCGGGTGCCACGTCCGGCGCCCGCGTCGGTCCTGGCTCAGGCGTGCGCGTGCCGGGCGTCTCCGGGGTGTGCGTGCCAGGGGTCTCCGGGGTGTGCGTGCTCGGCGTCGTCGACTCCGGCGTGCGACCTGGGGTGGTCGACTCCGGCGTATGCGGCGTCCCGCTCTCCGGCGTGTGCGGCGTGTGCGTGCCGGGGGTCTCCGGCGTGTGCGTGCCGGGGGTCTCCGGGGTGTGGCTGGTGCCCGGCGTGTGTGAGCTCGGCGTCGACGGCTCGGGCGTACGGCCCGGCGTGGTCGACTCGGGCGTACGGGTCGTGCCCGGTGTCCCGGACTCGGGGGTGTGCGTGCCGGGTGAGTCCGGCGTGTGGCTCGTGCCCGGGGTGTGCGAGCTCGGCGTGGTCGACTCGGGCGTACGGGTCGTGCCCGGCGTGCCGGACTCCGGGGTGTGCGTGCCGGGTGAGTCCGGCGTGTGGGTGGTGCCGGGGGTGTGCGAGCTCGGGGTGGTCGACTCGGGCGTGCGGGTGGTTCCCGGAGTCGTGGTGGAGTCCGGGGTACGCGTGGTGCTCGGCGACGTGGAGTCCGGCGTGCGGGTGCCGCTGGGCGTGGTCGAGTCAGGTGTGCGGGTCGAACCAGGAGCCGAGGAGTCCGGCCCGCGGGAGGTGCCCGGCGTCGACTGCCCGTCGGGAGTACGCGTCGTGCCTGGCGTCGTCGACTCCGGCGCACGTGACGTGGACGGAGTACTCGATTCTGGAGCACGCGACGTGCTCGGCGTGGTCGACTCCGGTGCCCGTGAGGTGGACGGAGAGCTCGACTCGGGCGCGCGCGAAGTGCTTGGCGTGGTGGAGTCAGGTGCGCGGGACGGGCCGGAGGTGGGCTGAGTGTCGGGGGCGTGGGTGGTTGGCGCCGGCATTTGGGTGGTTGGGGAGGTGCCGCCGGGGGTGGTGGTGCCGGGGCCGGTGTGGGCGGCGGGCGTCGTCGTACTCGGGTCGGCGTGGGACAGCGGGGCGTCGCTGACCGGAGTCTGCGGCGTACCGCCGCTGTCGTGGACCGCAGGCGTGTCTACCGATGGAGTGTCGACCGACGGCGCGTTCGCGTGGGCCGTCGGCGTACTGACGTCCGGGGTGTGCGACGGCGTGCTGATGTCCGGGGTGTCCGACGAACTGACGTCGGGAGTGTGGGTCGACGGTACGTCGATCTTCGGGACGCCCTGCATCTTGAAGGTGTCGCCGACGATCGGGATCTTCGACAGGCCGCCCACCACGTCGCCGACCTTCGGGATCTTCGTCACCGCGCCGAGAACGCCGTCGTGCAGAGCGATCCGGGTTCCCTGCGCGAACTCGGCCACCTTGGCGACCTTCGCCACCGCCATGCTCGCCGCGCCGAACTTGCCGGCCATCGCCGCGGTCTTGATCGCACCGGCACTACCACCGCTGGCCACGGTGGCCACCACGTTGGTGAGCGCCATGCCGAACGCCTTGCCCGGGTTCTTCGCCCACTCGTCCCAGGCGACGAAGCCCTTGACCATGCCCAGGCCCATCTGGGCGCCCTGCTCGCTGTACGACTTGACCGCATCAGGCCGGGTGTCCATACCGGTGAGCTGATCGAAGCCCCACCAGGCGAGTTCGATGGGCGCTGTCGCCAGATGGGCGACCATCAGGCCCAGGCCCTTCCAGGCGTTACCCGCGTCCTCCCAGGTGGGCATGTCCCACCCGAGCTTGTCCTTGGCCCAGTCGCGTACGCCGGGGATGCTGGCTATCGCGGGCAGCACCGGGATCAGGGTCAGCAGACCCTCGAGCGTCTCACCGACCACGGTGGCGACACCGACGACGAAGTTCACCGGGAACTCGAGGCAGTCCTGCCACAGCGGCTTGTCCCGTTCCTCGGACGTTCCCCACGCCTCCGGCGGCGGGTCGCCCTCCTGCTCCTTCTGCTCCGGTGGCTTCTCGCCCTCGCGCACGCCGGTCTTCGGGTCCCAGGGCTTACCGCCGTGCAGCTTGACGATCTCGTTGGCGGCGGAGAAGCAGAGGTTCGGAATCTCCTCCCGGACGATCCGGCGGACGTCCTCGACCATCCGGTTGTTGTCGTCGATCATGTCCTGATCGTTTTTCCACTCCGGGTTGCGGTTCTTCCGCCGATGCCACTCGTAGGCCTCTTCCCGGATGTCCTTCAGCGTGCCGAGCTTGCCCCGGACGTCGCCGGTCAGGTTGGTCAGATGCCGCGACATGGCCGGCAGGCTCGGACCGAACTCGGTCAGGTTCGTCTGGATCTTCTTCGTCGAGTTGACCAGCACCTCACGCTCCGGCGCGTGGTACACCCCGTTCAGGCGCTGGAACGTGTTGTGCACGTTGTTGCCCAGGTCGGTGAACTGCTGCCCGAGGCCGCTCAGTCCCGGCACGTTCTGCTCGAGCGCCGTGACCACGGTCGAGATCTTCTCGATCGGGATGCCGTTCGGTTCGATCATGTCAGTTCATTCCTCGGTCGCGCTGGGTCAACGGGGGTGCTGATTCCGCCGGGTACGGCGCCGTACGCTCAGGCTTGCGGCCGGGCCGCGGCCATCGCCTCTTCGAGCGACTGCTCGCTCGGGGCGAAGGAGCTGACGCCGTGCTCGGCCACCAGGAACACCTGGTTGGCGTAGCCCGGCGGCACGAAGACCAGGAACTCCTCGGCGGGCCGCGCCTGCCAGTCGGCCAGATCCTCCGGGGTCGCGCCCAGATCCGGCGACGGCGCCTGCGCCGTCAGCCACTCGGCCAGCCGGACCCGGCCTGCCTCGACCACTTCGGCCGGCACCTCGGCCGGCTGCTGCTCACTCATTCCGCCCTGTTCCCTCCGGTCGGCCGAGTCGAGCCGGGAGGCTTCGGAATCTCGCCCCGCCCCGCGGCCTGCTGCGCGTTCAGGACCATGTCGTGCTGGCCGTTCATATAGGCCCTGACCGCGTTCGACGCGCCGGTCAGGGAGGAGCCGACCTGCTTGGCGGCGGCCTCGATCGTCGGCTGCCAGTGCGTGGCGTACTCGCCGATCGCGACCGCGACGACCGCGAAGGCGTCGTACTTCAGCGGGGTGATCAGGTTGTTCAGCTTGTCGCCGTAGTCCTTGGACAGCTTGTTGAACGGCTCGGCGGCCGTCTGTGTGTCCGTCAGGACCTTGCTGGTACCGGCGACGTCGATATCCCAGTCCACTCTTGCTCCTCCGAGGGGTCGGGGGTCAACTTGGGCTCACAAAACCGGCCCGGACGCAGCCACTCGCTGGCCGGCGTCCGGGACCGTGCGGATCCGACGGGTGCGTCAGCCGATACCGTCGACCGCGGCCGACGCCTTCTTCAGCGTCGCGGCGGCGGTGGCGTCGTTGGCCGACATGGTGTCCTGCAGCGACTTGATGATCGCCAGGGTCGACGCGGCCGCCTTGTCGAAGCGCGCCTCGACGCCGCGGTACTTCTCGGTCACGTCGGTGGCCGAGGCGTCCCCGAGTGCGGCGGCGACGTTCTTCTTGTGCGCCGCGATCAGACCCTCGATCTGGCCGGAGAGGTTCTTGATGGTCGTCTGCACCTCGCCGGAGGCGGCGGTGTCGTAGCTGTTGCGGTTCGCCATCGTCAGTTCCTCTCTCAGCGCTTGCCGAACTTGGCGGCGTTGAAGTCCGCGCCGCCCTGGTTCTTCTTCGCGGTGTCGGCCATCTCGGTGTCACCGCCGCGGAAGGCGGCGTCCATCCCGGACTGGCCCTGGTTGATTGCCGCGAGGCCGGCGTTCAGGTCGCCCGCGATGCTGTCGACATTGGCCTTGAAGGCCATGAACGCCTGCTTACCGGAGCCGTTCATCTTGCCTTCCAGCGGTTGCGCCGCGGCGACCAGTTGCTTCACCAAGCCGCCCAGGTCCTGCGTTCCGGTCGTGGTCTTCTTGGCCAGTTGGCCCAGGGTGTCCTGGCCCATGTCCCAGCGTCCGCTCACAGTCTCTCCTTCGCAGTGTCGTTGCGCCGCCCCGTCAGGTTAGTGGTCGGACCGGGTCACCCGGCGGACCTCGTCAGCACACCCGTCACATTCGGCTCAGGTCGAACGGAGTCATCGCCCAGGGCCCGGAACTCGTTGCCCTAGCCAACTTGTTTCCGGGTACGCCGAGACCCCCAGCCCGGATGAACTGGGGGTCAGCCGGCCGCAGGGCTAGCTCGCGACGCGCTTCCTCGCCGTGGTCTTCTTCACTGCCGTCGTCTTCTTCGCGGCGCTGGACTTCGCCGCCGCGGTCTTCTTGGCTGCCGTCTTCTTCGCGGCCACCGCCTTCTTGGCCGGCGCCTTCTTCACCGCGGCAGCCTGTTGCTTCGCACTCGGCTTGGCCGCGCGACCGGCCAGGATCTCCCGCAGGAACTCCCCCGTGTACGACGCCGGGTTCTCCGAGACTTCCTCCGGCGTACCCTCGGCAACCAACGTCCCGCCGCGACGCCCGCCATCAGGTCCGAGGTCGATGATCCAGTCGGCGGTCTTGATCACATCGAGGTTGTGCTCGATGACCAGCACCGAGTTGCCCTTGTCCACCAAGCCCCCCAGTACGCCGAGCAGCTTGCGGATGTCCTCGAAGTGTAGACCCGTCGTCGGCTCGTCCAGCACGTACACGGTCCGGCCGGTGGAACGCCGCTGCAGCTCGGACGCCAGCTTCACTCGCTGCGCCTCACCACCGGACAGCGTCGGCGCCGGCTGCCCGAGCCGGACGTACCCGAGTCCGACCTCGACCAAGGTCTTCAGGTGCCGCGAGATCGCCGGGATCGCGGCGAAGAACTCCGACGCCTCCTCGATCGGCATGTCCAGTACGTCGGCCACCGTCTTGCTCTTGTAGTGCACCTCGAGCGTCTCGCGGTTGTACCGCGCGCCGTGGCACACCTCGCACGGCACGTAGACGTCCGGGAGGAAGTTCATCTCGATCTTCAGCGTGCCGTCACCCGAGCACGCCTCGCATCGGCCGCCCTTGACGTTGAACGAGAAGCGACCCTGCTGGTACCCGCGGACCTTCGCCTCCGGGGTGTCCGCGAACAGCTTGCGGATGTGGTCCCAGACACCGGTGTACGTCGCCGGGTTGGACCGCGGCGTCCGGCCGATCGGCGACTGGTCGACGTGGATGACCTTGTCGACCAGCTCCATGCCGGAGATCTTCGTGTGCCTACCCGGCACCGCGCGGGCGCCGTAGATGTGTCGTGCCAGCGACGTGTAGAGGATGTCGTTGACCAGCGTCGACTTGCCCGAGCCGGACACCCCGGTGACCGCGACGAACACCCCGAGCGGGATCGTCACGTCGATGTCCTTGAGGTTGTTCTGCCGGGCGCCGTACACCGTGAGCTCGCGACCCTCGGTCAGCGGCCGGCGGACCGCCGGCATCGGGATCTCCCGGCGGCCGGAGATATACGCACCGGTGATCGAGTCCGGGTGGTTGCGCAGGTCCTCGACCGTGCCGGAGACGACGACCTGGCCGCCGTGCTCACCGGCGCCGGGGCCGATGTCGACCACCCAGTCGGCGTGGTCGATGGTGTCCTCGTCGTGCTCGACGACGATCAGCGTGTTGCCCAGGTCCTTCAGCCGGACCAGGGTGTCGATGAGCCGCCGGTTGTCCCGCTGGTGCAGACCGATCGACGGCTCGTCCAGCACGTAGAGCACGCCCACCAGGCCGGACCCGATCTGGGTCGCGAGCCGGATCCGCTGTGCCTCGCCGCCGGACAGCGAACCGGCCGGGCGGTTCAGCGCCAGGTAGTCCAGACCGACGTCGAGCAGGAACCGCAGCCGCTCACCGATCTCCTTGACCACCCGCTCCGCGATCTGCTTCTCCCGCGGGCTCAGCTCCATGTCCACGAGGAACGCGTGCACCTCGTCGATCGACATCGCGCTGACCTCGGCGATGTTCTTGCCGCCCATCGTCACGGCGAGCGAGATCGGCTTCAGCCGGGCGCCGTTGCAGGCCAGGCACGGCACCTCGCGCATGTACTCCTCGAAGCGCTCCCGCCCGGTGTCGCTGGACGCCTCGGCGTGCCGGCGTTCGACGTACGGGATCACGCCCTCGAAGGTCGTGTAGTACGACCGCTCGCGGCCGTACCGGTTCTTGTAGGAGACGTGGACCTGCTTGTCGTGCCCGGTCAGCAGCGACTTCTTCGCCTTCGCCGGCAGCTCGCCGAACGGCGTGGTGGTCTTGATCTTCAGGTCCTTGGCCAGCGCCGCGAGCAGTCGCTCGAAGTACTGCGTGACGTTCGCGCCGGACCACGGCTGGATCGCACCCTCGTCGAGCGACTTCGACGGGTCCGGGACCAGCAGCTCCGGGTCGACCTCCATCCGCGTGCCCAGACCCGTGCACACCGGGCAAGCGCCGTACGGCGAGTTGAACGAGAACGACCGTGGCTCGAGCTCGTCGATCGCCAGGGGGTGATCGTTCGGGCAGGCCAGCTTCTCGGAGAAGCGGCGCTCGCGATGCGGGTCGTCCTCCGGCAGGTCCACGAAGTCCAGCACGAGCAGACCGCTGGCCAGGCCGAGCGCGGTCTCGACCGAGTCGGTCAGACGTTGCTTCGCCGAGGCCTTCACGGCGAGCCGGTCGACGACCACCTCGATGTCGTGCTTCTTCTGCTTGTCGAGCTTCGGCGGGTCGGTGAGCTGGATCGTCTCGCCGTCGACCCGGGCTCGAGACAGCCCCTGACCGCTCAGCTGGCGGAACAGGTCGAGGTACTCGCCCTTGCGGCCGCGGACGACCGGCGCGAGCACCTGGAACCGGGTGCCCTCCTCCAGCTCCAGCACTCGGTCGACGATCTGCTGCGGCGTCTGCCGCGCGATCGGCTCGCCACACTCCGGGCAGTGCGGGCGGCCGGCGCGGGCGAACAGCAGCCGGAGGTAGTCGTACACCTCGGTGATCGTGCCGACGGTGGATCGCGGGTTGCGTGAGGTCGACTTCTGGTCGATCGAGACGGCCGGCGACAGCCCCTCGATGAAGTCGACGTCGGGCTTGTCCATCTGGCCGAGGAACTGCCGCGCGTACGCCGACAGTGACTCGACGTACCGCCGCTGACCCTCGGCGAAGATCGTGTCGAAGGCGAGGCTGGACTTGCCGGACCCCGAGAGTCCGGTGAAGACGATCATGGAGTCCCGAGGCAGGTCGACCGAGACGTCCTTCAGGTTGTGCTCGCGTGCTCCGCGCACGATCAGACGGTCAGACACAAGCTCACTCTCAGCCGTTCTCGAGGGTTACCGGGGACATGCCCCGTCATGCTAACGAGGCCCACCGACAAAAACTTCCGGCGCTGTGGCGGAGGCACCGGACCGGCCGGGACACCGGTGCCGTCCCCCGGCCGTTTCGAAAGTATATTCGATCGCGACGGGTGGTTCGCGCAACCCGGGCCGGACATGACCGGAACGGCTCCGGGGTGCGAGGATCGGCGGTATCACCGACATCCAGGGAGAGGGCGCATGCCGGAGTACCACGGAAACGTCAAGGTCGGCGGACCAGCGCAGACGCACGAGCTGGCCCAGTTGATGATCACCAAGGTCGCGGTCGGGCCGATGGACAACAACGCCTACCTGCTGCGTTGCCGGCAGACCGACGAACAGGTGCTGATCGACGCCGCCAACGAGGCCGGCACGCTGCTCAAGCTGATCGGCGACGGCGGCCTGGCCCGCATCGTCACCACCCACCGCCACCAGGACCACTGGCAGGCCCTCGCCGAGGTCGTCGCCCGAACCAGCGCCACCACGGTCGCCGGCCGGTACGACGCCGAAGGCATCGAGGTCCCCACCGACCAGCTCGTCGACGAGGGCGACCACATCTCCGTCGGCAACTGCAGCCTGCGCGTGATCCACCTGGTCGGCCACACGCCGGGCTCCATCGCCCTCGTGTACGACGACCCGGACGGCCCGCCCCACCTGTTCACCGGCGACTGCCTGTTCCCCGGCGGCGTCGGCAACACGCAGGGCGACGCGGAGCGCTTCACGTCCCTCATCGACGATGTCGAGTCCAAGCTCTTCGGGACGCTCCCCGACGAGACGTGGTTCTACCCGGGTCACGGCAACGACTCGACCCTCGGCGCGGAGAGGCCTTCGCTCCCCGAGTGGCGGGCGCGTGGTTGGTAGTCCGCAACCGGACTGGCCTGCGCTCGAGCGACTGAAGGACGAGCTGCAGCACGAGTTCGGGGACCAGGGCGTCGACCACGTGGAGTACGTCGTGGCTTTCAGCGCGCCGTTCGACTTCTCGGTCTGGCTCGGCACCGCGACGGACGCCGAGCGGGACGCACTCGCAGCGGAGCCCGCACTTGACGATCGAGTGCGGGCCGCGGCCGACGGGTGTGGTCTCGCCGAGCTGGTAAGGGGAACCACTGTCGAGTCGAAGGAGACTGTGGATCGTGACTACGGAGGGTGGTTCTACCGTCTCCGTTGAGGCGTAGGTCAGCTCAGGAACCCGGATTGGCAGGAACAGGACTTCCGCAGGTAGTGAACCGGTCACGGCCGGTAAGCTGACGCATCCCATCGGACAGGGATGACGTGAGGCCTCACTGGGGAGAGCATGCCAACACCTGTGTTCGAGAACGGCGACGCGTTCTACCAACTCCTGACCCGACTGGTCAGCCGCCCCGCCCATGGCGAGCTGCCCGAGGACATCAAAGGCCGGGACGGGATTCCCGTTGTCCGCCTGGTGTGCGACGACGACGTGGACCTGGCCGACGGCGTCCGGAAGTCCTTGTCCGAGGCCACGCCGGTCAGTGTCCCCCACGAGTTCATCGATGTGTCCCGATCGTGGGCCAAGGTCGGCAACGACCGGCCGGACCTGAGTCATGACGGAGAGGAGAGCTGGCTGCGGGCAGAGCTGTACCGACGGATCCTGGTCGAACTGGCGGAGGAGTTCTCGTCGGCCAGCAACGCCCGCGACTCGCGCGTCCGGTTCCGCAGGTTCGGTCTGGTCAACTGGCTGCTGGAGTCGACCCACACCAAGCAGGGACTGGACGACCCGCACGACCGTCGGCTCCTGCAGAGGTTGCGGGCGCGAGAGCTGCGCCGGGGACGATTGTGGGCCGCGCTGCGCAGTCCTGGCGGTGAGGTGGCGCTGCACGAGCGAGTGCCGTGGTGGGGCTGGATCCTGGCCCTGTACGTCGTACCGGCCGTCTGGTTCCGGGCCTGGCGAGTGCTCGGCTCGGAGTACCGCTGGCTGCTGCGCCAGCCCTACATGGCGCCGGGCGATCCGGGAACGTTCGTCGGATTCGCCCTGCGTCTCGCGCAGCCGCGCCGGGAACGGGAGAACCCGGACCAGATCGGCAAGCTCATGATCAACGCCTTTCTGGAGGACCTCCGGGTCGCGTACCGGCGCCGTTTCTGGAGACGGCGGGCCTGGCGGCGTACGGCGTACTGCATCGCGTTCCTGAAGGGCGCCGACGACGACAACTGTGGCAACGCGTTCATCCGATCGCTCATCGACGTCCGCAACGAAACCGGGCTCTTCGACCCGCTGCTGGTGATCGCCGGCACGCCACGTGCCCCCGGGTCCCAGCCCCGTGCTGGGTTCGACCCGCTGCAGACCTACAAGACCTGGGCCTTCAAGTTCGGGACAGCCAAGCGCAGCCGCCAGGCCAAGGACTGGTACCTCGTACTGGATGTTCCCACGCCGCTGACAGCGGACGACGAGAGCTACGACGAACTGCTGGAGCGAGTCGAACCGGCGCAGGTGATCAAGCTGCCCGCGACCCTGGAGTGGGGTCGCCGCCGCGTCACGGTCACCGCCGGCGTCATGGCTGCGGTCGTCGTGCTCGCGGGATGTGTCTACGCGCTCAACGACCTGAAGGACTGGCAGCGCGAACACTGCGACCTCAGCAGTTCGAACCCCGATGCCGGCACCCTCCGGCGGCAGGCGACCGGCGAGTGTGTCGGCATCGCCCCCAACGGCTACGCGTTCGGCGTACCGGACGAGGACGTGCGGGACACGCTCGCGACCATCGCCCGGCAGAACGACGAAGCCGACCGCCTCCACGAGGCGTCGCCGCGGCGCCGGGTCGTGACGCTGGTCCACATCTCGGCGCTGCTCGGCGGCTCCGGACGGCAGTACGCGCGGGAGGCTCTTCAGGGTGTGGCTAGCGCGCAACGGCGGCAACTCGACAAGCAGGGCGAGACCGATCCGGTACTGCGGATCTTCCCGGCCAGCGCAGGATCCAACATGCAGTTCGGGCCTGCGGTCGTCGGACTGCTGCAGGACATGATGCGCGCCGACCCGACGATCGTCGGCGTCACCGGGCTCGACCAGAGTCGTCAGGCGACGATCACCACGATCCACGAACTGACCAAGATCGGGCTGCCGATGGTCGCGACCACCCTGTCGGCGGACGTGCTCGACCAGCAGTCGCCGCTGTATTACCAGGTCGGTCCGCAGAATCGACGGGAGGCGGCGATCGCAGCGGCGTACGCGAACCACCTCGTCTCGCAGGGCAAGGTACGGCGTACTGTCCGCGTGGTCTACTCGTCCGATCCGACGGACGAATACAGCAAGAACCTGCGCGACGATGCGGATCGATCGTTCGCGACCGCGGGGTTCACGGTCCAGGACCTGTCGTTCGTCCCGTCACCTGCGCCGGCCGGGCTGTCCGGGGACGGCGCGCGCAGTGTCGGGGAGGGCGCGTGCGGCTATCGAGGGCTGGTCTTCTTCGCCGGCCGGTCGGAGGACTTCGCCAAGGTGCTGGAAGGCGCCAACGACGTGTGTGGTTCGACTCCGCCGACGTTCCTGGGCGGAGACGACGTGGCACGGTTCGCGGCTGACCCGCAGCAGCGCGCGACGTACCCGAGAGTGCCCTTCGACTTCCTCGACTTCACTCCTGGTACGGCGACCTGTGAGAGCGCGAGCGATCTCTACAGCACGATGAAGGACCTGTTCCCCCGCGAGTGCGAGAAGGTGAAGAACTCCTCGCTGGACGGACATGCCTCGCTGGCCTTCGATGCGGTCAACCTGTTCCTGAAGGCCGTCGGGCGACTGCAGGACACCGCGCCCGGCCTGCCGCTGACCCCGGCGGCCGTCTGGCACGGTCTCAGCAGCATCCATGGGAAGGCCGCACTGGACGGAGAGAGTGGGCAGATCGACTTCGGCGGACTCGTCGACCAGCACATCCCCGTCGACAAACTGGTCTCCGTGCAGCATGTCGACGGGAGGAAGGCACCCAGCCAGATCGGCTTCTGCGGGAAGCGCGGCGGACTGCGGCCGAGCGCATGGTGCCCGCCCGCGCGTGCGATCGACTAGCAGGCTGTCTTAGAAGCGATCCGGGCGGCAGCCTGACAGGGCCGACTCGACGGTTCCGTCGACCAGCTCCCGCGCGACCAGTCGGCCCACGGCCGCGGCGTACGTGACCGCCGAGTGCATCACTGCCAGGTAGAGGCCGGGGACCTCGGCGACCGGACCGACGATCGGTTCGCCGTCGGCCGGCATCGGGCGCATTCCGACGTGGGTACTGAGCAACTCGACGCTCTCGGCGCCATGGAACGTGGATCGGATGGCGGCCAGGGTCTGTTCGGGCGAGTCCGCGGCGGCAATCAGGCGGTCCGCGGCGACCTGCCGAAGGTCGAAGTCCTCGGTGTTCACGACGCCGCGGACCAGACCGGCCGGTGCGCTGAACCGGAACAACGTCGCCGGCGACGGGTCGACCGGAACGCGTACGCCGAGCGGCGCGGCCAGAGCGGCCGTGGCCACTCCGGCCGCCAGCACCACCGTCGTACCGGAGAGGTATCCGGCAGCCGTCTCAACCCCGTCAATCTGGCCGGCTGCATCCCGGCGGACCGCGGTAACCGGCGTGTCCAGGTGCACCTGAGCTCCATGGGCGCGGGCGCCCGCGACCAGCCGCTCGGTCACACCCACCGAGTCAATGGCGCCGTCGCTCGGCGCCCAGAGCGCCCACTCCGGAGGCTGCCGTACGGTGGGCTCGAGCGTCGCCACGGTGGCCGCGTCGACGACCGCCTGCCCAGGCCCGGCGTCCGGTGCACTGCCGTCCCTGGTCCAGGTCAGCGATCCGGACCAGGTCACCGGGAGTCCTGGCAACTCGGTGCCGAGTCGGTGGTACTCCGCCGTCGCGGTGGCCCGCAGCCCGGCGGCCGGACCTTCCTGCACGCCGGACGTTCCGCTCGGCCCGGCGAGCGTGACCCAGGCGAACGAGTTCGCCGTCACGCCGGCGCCCGGCCGCCCGCCGTCGACCAGCGTCACGGCAGCGCCCGCCTGGGCGGCGTGATAGGCCACCGATGCGCCGACAATGCCGGCGCCTACGACGACCAAGTCCTTACTCACCGGTGAGCTCAACACGTTCGCGACCCTAGCGTCCGCGGCGTCCCGCTCGCGCGGCCTTTTAGGTCGACGCCCGCTGACCGGCGCTAGATGCGGGAACGGGCTGCCTCGATGTGCTCGCTGACCTTGACGGCTCCGGCTGACGCCGCCAGCTCCTGCGCCTCGTCGGCCAGTGCGCGGGCGTCGTCCGGACGGTCTTGGGCGATGGCTACGTAGATGAGGCCGACGAGGTTGGCGGCAACGCCTGCTGTGAAGCCGAGAGTACGACGGAGTGCTGTCGACTCCTCGAGGAGCGTACGGGCGCCGTCGAGATCGCCGGAGATCTGCGCCGCGATGCCGAGGTGCCGGACGGCGTACGACAGCGTCAGGTCGTCGCCGGCCTTGTGGGCAAGGTCCCGCGAGGTCGTCAGCGGCTCGATCGAGGCTGGGACGTCGTCGCGCACGACCTGATGGAAGCAACCGATCCAGAACTGCGCGTTCGCCTCACCGCGCTGATCGCCCAGCGCGCCGTAGAGCTCGGTCGCCTGCTCGAACAGCGGGAGCTCGTGCGGATCCTCGACTCGGTTGTCCAGGAACCGTGCGTGCAACACCTTGCCGCGAGCGACTGCGAGATCCGCTTGCACGGCATCGAGCTCTCGCTGGGCCGCGGTCAGCCCCTCGAACTCCCCGTTGAAGATCGCTCGCTCACACAGCTCCGCGGCACGCACCATTCGCTCGTCCATCGCCAGATTCTAGGCTGACGCAATGAGCGGGTTCGCGAACTACGAGCCAGACACTGACCGCCGAGCGTTAGGTGCCGAGGTAGCGACACGACCGGCGGAAGAGGCCGATCTGGAGGCCTGCGCGCGGTTGATCGTGGCGCGCACAGGCGGGTCGGTCGACGGACGGCGTCGAAGGTTGCTCGGCGATCTGCAGGATCCACGCCGGTACTCCGCAGTCGCGTGCGTCGGTGACGAGGTGGTCGGGTACGGCGGGGTGATCTGGCATGAGACGACGTCCGCCGATCCACCTGGCATGGCGCCGACCGGGTACTACCTCGTCGGCCTGATCGTTTCACCGGACTGGCGCCGCCACGGGATAGGCGAGCTCCTGACAGTCGACCGCATGCGCTGGACGGCAGAGCGAGCAGACACCATCCACTACTTCGCCAACCTCGCAAACGGCCCCACCCTGGACCTCCACAACCACCTCGGCTTCACAGAAGTCACCCGAGACTTCACCTTCCCCGGCAACCCGTTGAAGCCCGGCACCGGCGTCCTACTCCGCGCGCCACTCAAGAAGAACCGCTGAGCGACGGCTGGAGTTCTGTGTGTTCGGACCCGAGTCCACAACTGATTGACTTCAGTCCCGCGACGGTCCCCACCCTCAACGGACTGCAGTCTCGCGACCGTCCCCACCCCGTACCCCGGACCTTCGAGTTGATCGACTGAGCCGAGTCCACCTCAGGCATTCAGCAAACCGGGCGACGCAGGAGCCCCGGCGCAGGCAAGGAAGGGGCGGGTGGGAGCGGCCGCGAGCACGCGGACGAAGGGAGCGCGCGTAGCGGGTGCATGGGGAACTATCTGTCGGTTAGTTCGGTGGGGTGGGCTACTACGTCTACCAGGGCGTTGTTGCGGATGGCTGTGATTTCGGTGCGACGGCCGATGGCGTCGGCGAAGAGTTGGCGTTGGAGGGATTGGGCGTCGCGGAGAGGTGTGCCGTCGACGGCAAGGACGAGGTCGCCTTGGCGGAGGCCGGCTTGCGCCGCGGGGCTTCCAGTGATGACCTCGACTACGCGGAGCGCACTCCGTTGGTCGAAGCGTTCAGCCAACTGGGGTCGGAGGGGTGCGGGCGTCGTCACCAGTCCGAGGTAGGCACGGCGTACCCGCCCGTCATGCAGCAGCGAATAGATGATCCGGCGAGTGGTCGGGTTGATGGGGACCGCGAGACCGAGACCGATGCCGGCCACGGCTGTGTTGATTCCGATCACCCGTCCGTTGCCGTCGGCAAGGGCTCCGCCGGAGTTCCCGGGGTTCAGCGCGGCGTCGGTCTGGATGACGTCCTCGATGATCCGTTGCGCCGACCCACTGCGCACCGGCAGCGACCGCCCGAGTGCGCTCACCACGCCCGCGGTCACGCTGCCGGCCAGGCCCAACGGATTGCCGACAGCAACCACCAGGTTCCCGACCTTCAGACCGTCCGCGTCGCCGTACTCCGGCGGATCCGGGATGTCCCGATCGGCGCGCAGTACGGCGAGGTCCGACAACCGGTCGACGCCGATCACCCGAGCCTCCGCCAAGGTGCCGTCGGCGAACTCCGCGGTCGCGCCCGAGCCGTCACCGACCACATGCGCGTTCGTGAGCAGGTGCCCATCCTCGGTCAGCACCACAGCCGATCCGGACGAGTCGCCCCGCCGGCTCCGGATCCGCAGACTCGCGACCCGCGGGATCAAGTGTTCCGCCACTCCCGAAACCACCCGGGAGTACGCGTCCAGTACGTCGTCCTCCGCCATCTCCGCCTCCTGATTACAGCATTACACCGCAATCAACCCAGCGCACCAGACGTGAGCCACAGCACAGATCTGACCGATCGGTTGAAAACTGGCCGATCGGTCAGGAAGGATGGCTTCCATGGCAGCCACCCCGGTCCGGGAGCGCACCCGGCACGAGATCGTCCGGCAGGCGATGCGCCTGTTCCAGGACAGGGGCTACAACGCCACCTCCTTGCAGGACATCGCCTCCGCCGCCGGTTGTTCCAAGGCGACGGTGCTGTACCACTTCAACGGCAAGCCCGCCGTCCTGGCCGCCGTGCTCGAGCCGGCCGCCGCGGACCTGGCCGGGCTGATGGACTCCGCCGCCGGGCTGTCGCAGGCCGAGGCCCAGGAGTTCGCGATCCAGCAGTTCACCGACCTCGCGGTGCGGTACCGCGGCGTGATCGACGTACTGCAAGACATCCTCCCGGTGATCGACGAGGTGCCCGAGATCGCCCAACTGGTTGCTGACGGCATCAGACTGACCGACCTGCTGGCCGGCAGCGACGATCCACTCGAGCGGGATCTGGCCAAGTTCGCCATCAACGGCCTGCTCGGCGAGTGCCGCCATCCCGGTGAACGCAGCGGCGACGAACTCCGCAACCTCTGCGACATCGCCCTGCGCAGAATTCTCAGATCCGCCTGACCACGACGTACATCGCCCCGGCCTCCGCCCCGACGCCGCGCTCCACTGCCCGCCCGCACGATCCGAACGGACGCCTAACCCGATGGCCAATCTGCTGTACCGGCTCGGCCGGTTCTCCTACCAGCGCCGGCGGCTCGTCGCCGCCGTCTGGGCGATCTTCCTCGTCGCGCTGGGGGTCGCCGCGCTGAGCCTCGGCGGCAAGACCGCGAACACGTTCTCCATCCCCGGCACCGAGTCGCAGCGCGCGCTCGACGCTCTCAAGCAGGAGTTGCCTGCGGCGAGCGGCGCGTCGGCCACGGTCGTGGTGAAGGCACCGGACGGCAAGACGCTCGCCGACCCGACCGTGAAGGCCGCCGTCGGCGCGACCGTCGCCAAGGTCGCGAAGGTGCCCGAGGTGATCGGTGCGGTCGACCCGTTCACCAGCAAGGCGATCAGCCCGGACGGCAGCACCGGCCTGATCAGCGTCCAGTTCAGCAAGCCCGCCGATGAGCTCTCGAAGCAGACCACCGAGGCGTACGACGGCCTGAGCGGACTCAGCTCCGGAGACCTCAAGGTGGTCCCGGGCGGCCAGGTCGTCGGCGGCGTACCCGAGATCGGAGCGACCGAGGTGATCGGCGTGGTCGTCGCGGGCATCGTGCTGGTCGTCACGTTCGGTTCGCTGGTCGCCGCCGGGATGACCTTGCTGACAGCGCTGCTCGGCGTGCTGGCCGGGATGGCTGGTCTGTTCATCGTGACCGCGTTCACCGATGTGTCGTCGACGGCACCGATCCTGGCGCTGATGCTCGGGCTCGCGGTGGGCATCGACTACGCGTTGTTCATCAGCTCACGGCACCGAAGCCAGCTCGCCGAGGGGATGGATCCCGAGGAGTCTGTTGCCCGGGCGACGGCGACCGCTGGGTCGGCGGTGCTGTTCGCGGGTGCGACGGTCGTCATCGCGCTGGCCGGTTTGTCCGTGGTCGGCGTTCCGTTCCTCACTGCGATGGGATTCGCGGCTGCAGCGACAGTGCTGACCGCCGTACTGGTCGCGCTCACGCTGCTGCCCGCGATGCTCGGGTTCATCGGGAACCGGATCCTCCCCCGCAAGATCCGGAAGGCGCCGGCCACCGCGCCGAAGGAAGGCTTCGGCTTCCGGTGGGGGCGGCTGGTCACCCGGTTCCGCGTCCCGATCGTTGCCATCGGCATCATCGGGCTCGGACTGCTGGCGATTCCGGCCAAGGACATGCGGCTCGCGCTGCCTGACGGCGCGTCGGCTGCGGCCGGCTCGAACCAGCGGGTCGCGTACGATTTGACCGCTCAGGCGTTCGGAGCAGGTGCCAACGGGCCGCTCGTCGTCGTTGTGAAGAGCAACGACCCGGCGAAGTCCGGCGCGCTCGTCCAGCAGGTGCTGGCGAAGACGCAGGGCATGCACGACGTAGTCGCGGCGCAGCCCGGCCCGGCGAGCCAGGACGGATCGACTCGCCTACTGCAGATCATTCCGCAGAGCGGACCGGCCACCGAGGCGACCGCGGACCTGGTGAAGGATCTGCGGTCGGCGGTCAAGCCGCTCGCGACCGGCGACTCGAGCATCTCGGTGACCGGTAACACGGCCGTCGGGGTTGATGTGTCGAACAAGCTGTCCGACGCGTTGCCGACGTACCTGTTCGTGGTCATCGGGCTTTCGTTCCTGCTGTTGCTGCTGGCGTTCCGGTCGCTGCTGGTGCCGCTGAAGGCGACGCTCGGATTCGTGCTGACAATCGGGGCGACGTTCGGGATCACGGTCGCTGTGTTCCAGCAGGGCTGGGGAGCAAGCCTGGTCGGCGTGGACTCGCCCGGACCGCTGGTGAGCTTCCTGCCGATCATCATGATGGGCGTGTTGTTCGGGCTGGCGATGGACTATGAGGTGTTCATCGTGTCGCGGGTGCGGGAGGAGTTCGTGCACGGGCGGCACGCGACCGACGCGACGATCCAAGGCATCGGGCACGGCGCTCGGGTGGTGACCGCGGCTGCGCTCATCATGGCGTCGGTGTTCGCCGGGTTCATCCTGGTGCACGATCCGATCATCAAGGCGATCGGCTTCGGCCTGACCATCGGCGTACTGATCGACGCCTTCGTGGTCCGGATGACGCTGGTCCCGGCCGTCCTGAGCCTGCTCGGCGACCGCGCCTGGTGGTTCCCGAAGTGGCTCGACCGCATCACCCCAAAGGTAGACATCGAAGGCGAAAGCCTCCGCATCGACGAAAACCCCGAGCCCAAGGAACTCGCCGGCATCCGCTGAACCCGGTGAGGGGCATCAGCCCAGAGCCGATACCCCCTCACCGCAACAAACTCGATGCGTCTCCGACTCGGTAGTGGACGTACGTCTCCGCATAGATCCGGACTCGCCCGGCCAGGACGGAACTCGGGATCACGAAGATGTCGCCCTCGCCGAGCACGATGAAGAACAGGTCGATCGAATCCGGGTCGTACGGCATCTTCCCGGCGGATTTGTCGAGCACGTACGGACGTCGCCCGATCCCCACGCTCCAGTGGCCCTTGCCGTCGCGGGCTGCGCACGTCTTGACCTGCACTCGTTGGATGCCCTTGGTCGTCGTCACCAGCAGGTCGTACGCCTGGGGCTCGACCGGCAGCGCAACTTCACAACCACGCAGAGCAAACCAAGCCATCGCCAGGCCAGGCGCTGCAGTCCGCAGCATCTCCGGCCGCACAGGCTGATCGAACACCTCGCCAGCAAGTGAGGGCGGTTGCGATGGCTTCAACGGCGTGCAATCCAGCCCCAGCCGCACAGCATGGCCCTTGATGCGGACCCGAGTCTCGGGGCTGTCGCCGATGCCGAGGCCGGCGAACACGTCCGCCCAGCAGGTCGACTCACGCATCGCCGCACGCAACTGCCGATCGGACCACCGCCGTTGTCCGGTGAAGTGATTCGTGTCCAGGTCAAGCCGGGACGCATGCCGTTGGAGGGAGCGGATGGTGCCTGCGGAGGTGCCTTTCAGGCCGAGGGCGCGGGCGACCGCGCGCCATGACGCGTTGGTCTGCACAGCTTCACAAAGTTCGACATCGGTCCAGGTCCGCCGCTCCCCCGTGGTGTTCATGGGGATCAACGTAAAGAGGGGCACCGACAGAATCGGCGCCCCTCTTTGGGGGTCGGGCTGACAGGATTTGAACCTGCGGTCTTCTGGCCCCCAGCCAGACGCGTTACCAAACTACGCCACAGCCCGGCGCTCGCTCCAAGGAGCGAGCCGGGGTAAACCTTACCGCATGCTCGGGGGTGGTTCTTACCGGGTTTCGGGGAGGTGGGGTCAGCGCTTGGGCTTCTTCTGGCGGGCTCGGATCTGGACGTGGACGGGGCTGCCGACGAAGCCGAAGTCTTCGCGCAGGCGGCGCTCGATGAAGCGCTGGTACGACGGCTCGATCTGGCCGGAGGTGAAGATCGCGAACGTCGGCGGCATGGTGGTGGCCTGGGTGCCGAACAGGATCTTCGGCTGCTTGCCGGAGCGGACCGGGTGCGGGTGCGCCGCCACCAGCCGGCCGAGGAAGGCGTTCAGCTGGCCGGTCGGGACGCGGGTCTGCCAGCCCTCGAGCGCCGCCTCGATGGCCGGGACGAGCTTCTCCATGTGCCGGCCGGTCAGCGCGCTGATGTTCACCCGCGGCGCCCAGCGGAACTGCACCAGGTCGCGGTCGATCTCGCGCTCCAGGTAGTAACGCCGGTCCTCGTCGACCAGGTCCCACTTGTTGTACGCGATCACCAGGGCCTTGCCGGCCTCCTCGACCGCGTTCATGATCCGCAGGTCCTGCTCGGACATCGTCTCCGAGGCGTCGATGACCACGACGACGACCTCGGCCCGCTCGATCGCGGCGTTGGTCCGCAGCGAGGCGTAGTACTCGTGTCCGGAGGCGTTCTTCACCTTGCGCCGGATCCCGGCGGTGTCGATGAACCGCCACTCCTTGCCCGCGAGCGTGATCAGCTCGTCCACAGGGTCGACCGTCGTACCGGCGACGTCGCTGACGACGACCCGGTCCTCCTTGGCCACCTTGTTCAGCAGCGAGGACTTGCCCACGTTCGGCTTGCCGACGATCGCGATCCGGCGCGGTCCACCGGCCTCGCCGTCGCGCTCCGGCGGCGCCTCGGGCAACGCCTCGAGGACGGCGTCGAGCATGTCGCCGGTGCCGCGGCCGTGCATGCCCGAGACGGGGAACGGCTCGCCGATGCCGAGGCTCCACAGGTTCATCGCCTCGGACTCGATCCGCTGGTCGTCGACCTTGTTCGCGGCCAGCACGACCGGCTTGCCGGACTTGCGCAGTACGCGGACGACGGCCTCGTCGGCGTCGGTGATGCCGACTGTCGCGTCCACGACGAAGAGGACGGCGTCGGCGGCGTTGATGGCGACCTCGGCCTGGGCGGCGACCAGTGCGGCCATTCCGACCGCGTCCGGGTCCCAGCCGCCGGTGTCGACGACGGTGAAGCCCCGGCCGGCCCAGTTGGCGTCGTACGAGACGCGGTCGCGGGTGACACCCGGGGTGTCCTCGACGACGGCCTCCCGGCGGCCGATGATGCGGTTCACCAGCGTGGACTTGCCCACGTTCGGCCGGCCGACGATCGCGAGCACCGGCAGCGGACCGGTGTCCTCACGGTCGTGCGTGGGCTCGGCAAAGTCGTAGCCGGTGGGCAGGTCACTCATCAGGGTCCTTCTTGTCTGGCCCGCCCGGGAGAGGGTGGCCGGTGGCTTCGACGGCCGCCTTCATATGGGCTCGCAGCACGTCGCCGATCTGGTCGGCAACCGCTCGTACGTCGGAGTGCCTCCGGGGAAATGGTACGCGGTCAACCGTGAAGACCTCGCCATAGACGACGTCGATCGGGCTCCCGGCGGGTGGGAAACCCTCCACATCGCCGTGCGGCAGCCGGGTCCCGAGCAGCGCCACCGGCAGGATCGGCGCCCCCGTCACCATGGCCAGATACGCCACTCCGCCCCGGATCCGGCTGAAGTCGCCCGGGCCGCGGGTCCCCTCCGGGTAGATGTTCAGCACCCGGCCGTCCCGCAGTACGTGGATCGACTGCCGCACCGCGAGCGGGTCGTACGACGACCTGTCGACGGGGATCTGCCCGATCCGGCGCAGGAACCAGCCCTGCAGGCCGCCGAACACCTCGATCTTGCCCAGCTGGTGCAGCATCCGGGGTGCGATCGCCCCGAGCAGCGGTGCATCCAGCAGGCTGAGGTGGTTCGGGGTCATCAGCACCGGCCCGGTCAGCGGGAATCGGTCCTCGTTGTAGACGGTCAGCTTGTACTTGCGCTCGAAGTACGGCTTGGCGACCTTGCGCAGCGGCAGCGCGAGCCGGTACGGCAACGGGCGCAGGTCGGCAGTGCTGGGCAGCTCCAGGTGCCCGGTGACTTCGGCTGTCATGACTCCCGGCGCGCGGCCTCGGCCTCCTTCGCAAGCCGGCTGATCACGTCGATGACCTCCTCCAGGGACAGATGCGTCGAGTCGATGGTGACCGCGCCGTCGGAGGCGACCTGGAACTCCGACACGGTCGCGTCGTCGGCGTCCCGGCGGACGATCTGGTCGCGCAGCTGCTCGGCCGTCACCGAACCGGCCGCGAGCTCGGCGCCGCGGCGCGCCATCCGGGCGTCCTGGTCGGCGGTGAGCAGCACCTTCAGCTCGGCGTCGGTCGCGACCACGGTGGCGATGTCCCGGCCCTCGACCACGATCCCGCCGCTCGGCTGGGCGGCGTCGATGACGGCGCGCTGCCGCCGGATCAGCTCCTTGCGGACGTCGAGGTTGGTGGCGATCTTGGAGACCGACTCGCTGATCCGCGGCTCCCGGATCGCGGTCGTCACGTCCGTGCCGTCGGCGATGACGAACTGCCGCGTGGGGTCGGTGCTGATCTCCAGCCGCAGCTCCCGCGCCCGCTCCGCGACCGCAGCGGGGTCGTCGAGATCGAGCCCGTGCTCCATCGCCGACCACGTCACCGCGCGGTACGTCGCACCGGTGTCCAGAAAGCGCAACCCCAGCCGGCTGGCGACGCCTCGGGCGGTGCTCGACTTGCCGGAGCCGCTCGGGCCGTCCACAGCGATAATCATGGCCCAGAGATTACCTGTGGGAGGGGACAACCCGGGCACCTACCGGTGCACGACCCAGCCCCGCTCGGTCAGTACGTCGACCAACTGGTCGACCGAGCCCGGTTTGACCGCCAACTCGACCTCACCGACCGGGCGGCCGGGGCTGTGGTCGATCCGCAGGTCCTCGACGTTCGCACCGGACTCGGCGGCGTCGGCGAACAGCCGGGCCAGCTGTCCCGGCCGGTCCGGGATCGTGACCAGAACGGTGACGAGATCGATGTGCGGCGTACCGTGCTTGCCGGGCACGCGGACCGCGCCGGAAACGCCCTGGCCGAGGAT
The DNA here is from genome assembly GCF_004331465.1 of Kribbella pittospori. Taxonomy (GTDB): domain Bacteria; phylum Actinomycetota; class Actinomycetes; order Propionibacteriales; family Kribbellaceae; genus Kribbella; species Kribbella pittospori. The sequence goes on along the minus strand of NZ_SJKB01000005.1, from coordinate 76,030 downwards.
CGAGGTCAGCTCCTCGCCGGCCTCTTCCTTGCCCAGAGCAATGAGTACTCGGTCGAGTTCGCCGCGGATCTGCTCGAGCAGACCGGTCAGGGCAGTCGAGTTCGCGGACACGATCTGGGTCCACAGCTTCGGGTCGCCGGCCGCGATCCGGGTGACGTCACGGACTCCCTGACCGGACAACTGCAGATGCGAGCTCGGGGCGTCGGCCAGCGTGCCGGCGGCGAGCGCCGACATCAGGTGCGGCAGGTGCGACACCCGTGCGACAGCGAGGTCGTGGTCCTCGACCGACAGCTCGACAGTCCGCGCGCCCGACGCCTCGGCCAGCCGCCGGACCAGCTCGACCGCTTCTGGTGCGCTGGTCTCGTGCGGAGTGATCGCCCAGGTCGCGCCGTCGAACAGGTCAGCGCGACCGGCCAACGGGCCGTTCCGCTCCGATCCCGCCATCGGGTGGCTGCCGACGTACCGGCTGAGGTCGTTCGTGAGCTTGCGCGCGTCGGCCAGCGGCTTGGACTTCACGCTGGCTGCGTCGGTGACGATCGCGTCGGTCTGCTCGAGCTGCTCAGCGATCACCGCGCCGACATGGTCCGGCGGTACGGCGACCACCACGAGCTGAGGCTCGATCTGGACCAGCCGCGAACCGGCCCCGATCCGCTCAGCCATCAGCGCGCTGTCCGGGTTGGCGTCGACCAGCTCCACGACCACACCGAGCCGGGCCAGCGCCAGGCCGATCGACGTACCGATCAAGCCGGTCCCGACGATCCGGACCGGACCCCGCAGCTCACTCATGGGTCACTGGGCGCCCGTCAGATCCGGTCGGAGCGCGACGGCGCCGTGCAGGTAGACATGCTGGATCTTCTCCCGGGACCGCTGCGACTCGGTGTGCACCATCATCCGGACCACCCGCGGCAGCGCGTGCGGCACCGCGATCTCCTGCATGCACATCAGCGGTACGTCGGTCAGCCCGATCTGCCGGCCCGCCACCGCCGGGAACTCCGAGTGCAGGTCCGGCGTGACGGTGAACAGGATGCTGATCAGATCCTCGTTCTCCAGATCGTTCGCCTCCAGGACCGCCCGCACCAGCTCGGCGGACCGCTCGAGCAGATGCTCGCGCTCGTCCACGTCGAGCTGGGTGGCACCCCGGATCGCCCGTACCGCCACGTGTCCGCCTCCTCGCTCAGGTACTCCTGTCTGTCTCAACACTAGGCCAGAGCCGCCACAGAGTGGACAGCCGTCTCGGATTCTGCCCCCGGGCCTCAGCCAGCCCGAGCGGCCTCCAGCAGCCGCCGGGCCACCGGAAGCAGCCCGGCCTCGCGTACCGGCGCAAGCGGATCGGACAGCTGCCGACGACGCCGGAACGTGCCCGGCGGTTCGCCGTACGCGAGGGAGAAGCGCCGTGAGAAGTGGTATGGATTGCTGTAGCCGCCGTCGGACGCGATCTCCGCGATCGTCGCGTTGGTGCGGAGCAGAGCAGTCGCCGCGCGGGCCAGCCGGATCAGATCCAAGGCGTACGCCGGTCCGCAGTCGTACCGCTCCCGGAACAGCCGGTGCAGGTGCCCCGCCGACAGGTTCGCCGCGGCGGCCAGCTCGGGGACGGAGATGATCCGCGGCCCGCCCCTGGCCCACACCGTCGCAACGTGGTCGACCATGCGCCGAACACCGTCCGGCATCTCCTCCCGCGACGCCCCGACCGGAGCGCTGAGGAAGACCTCCAGCATCGTCGCCACCAGCCGGTCACTGTGTCCTGGAACCGACTCCGGTACGCCGGCCAGGTCCAGCAGATAGGTGCACAGCTCGTCCAGCAGCCCGGGATCGGACCTCGGCCGTACCGAAGGCCAACTCGACGGAGCACCGAGTCCGCCGAAGTCCTCGATCTGGAAGTGCACGTAGGCGTGCCGCGACCACTGATCACAGTCCCAGATATAGGCATCCCGGTTGCCGCGCCGGGCCAACGCCACCGTTCCCGGGCGCAACTCCTCCTCGACCGTCGCTTGATGGACCCCGGCGTCGTCGTACACCTCGGTCCGCCACAGCGCCGAACCGTGCAGGAGCCAGAGCAGTTCGAAGTTCGGCAACCAGCGCGGACCGTACGTTGCCCCGGGCGCATAGTCCGCGACCTGGACCACGGAGTTCACGCTGATCACCGGCGGTCGCGATGTCACGAACAGATAGTAGAGCGCCTGCTCGCGACATTGGCCGTCCCGCCGTGCTCTGAGACTGTGAACCAACCCCACGCCGGATGGAGCACCAGATGCCGCCTGTCACCGCCGTACGCAGGTTCACCGAGGTCACCGACGAGTTGATCGAGTCGTTCCAGCGGGACGGCTTCGTTGTACTCGATCAGGCCCTTCCACCCGACCAGGTCGCCGCGCTCCACACAGCGGCCGAGGACCTGTGCCGCGGTGACCTCGGCGAGGTCGAAGGTGGCCCGAGCACAGAGCCGGGCGAGGACGTCCTGCGCAAGTACCTGTGCATCCACCAGCCGCACAAGGTGTCCGACGCGGCGCTGGCCGCGTTGCACGCACCGCGGGTGGTGACGGCACTGACCGCGCTGATCGGGCCGAACGTCAAGGCGATGCAGTCGATGCTGTTCATCAAGTCCGAGGGCAAGCCGGGCCAGGCCTGGCACCAGGACGAGTTCTTCATCCCGACCAGGGACCGCTCGCTGACCGCGGTGTGGATCGCGCTGGACGACGCCACCGTGGAGAACGGCTGCCTGTGGGTACTGCCCGGCTCGCACCGGCGCGGCGTCATCTATCCCGACCGGGAGCAGGACGACCTCCGCTTCGACTGCACGGTGGAGTTGTTCGACTTCCCGTACTCCGACGACGACGCCGTACCGGTCGAGGTGCCGGCGGGTGCGGCGGTGATCTTCAACGGCTACCTGCTGCACCGATCACTGCCGAACACCAGCCGGCGCGGACTCCGCCGGGCCCTCGCCAACCACTACATGAGCGCGGAGTCGCTGCTCCCCTGGCACTCCGTGCCGGCCGACGTCCATGTCGGCAAACACGACTACCGCGACATCGTGATGGTCGCCGGGACGGACCCGTACGCCTACAAGGGCATCGACGACATCGCCCGCCCGCACTCCCGCGCCGACAAGGACGGTGGCTGCGACCGTTAGGCGGTCTGTGCCTCGGCAGCGTCGACGGCCTGCTCCAGGAGCAGGGCGATCGTCATCGGGCCGACACCGCCCGGGACCGGCGTGATCAGGCTCGCGACCTCGGCCGCCGCGGCGAAGTCGACGTCCCCGACGTTGCCCTCGTTGTAGCCGGCGTCGACGACGACCGCGCCGGGCTTCAGCCAGTCGCCCTGGAGGAAGTTCGCCCGGCCGACCGCGGCCACCACGATGTCCGCGGTCCGCACGATCGCGGGCAGGTCGGTGGTCCGCGAGTGCGTGTAGGTGACGGTCGCGTTCGATGCCAGCAGCAACATCCCGACCGGCTTGCCGAGAATCGGGCTGCGGCCGATCACGACCGCGTGCGCCCCGGCGATCGGTACGTCGTACGCCTCGAGCAGCCGCATGATCCCGCCGGGGGTCGCGGACCGGAACCCGGGTTCGCCGAACGCCATCGCGCCGAACGACCGCGTGGTCACCCCGTCGACGTCCTTGGCCGGGTCGATCGCCTCGAACGCGGCCCGCTCGTCGATCTGCGCCGGCACCGGGTGCTGCAGCAGGATCCCGTGCACCGCGGGATCCTCGGACAGCTTGGTCAGCTCCGCGACCAGGTCCTCGGTCGTCGTCTCGGCAGGCAGTACGACGCTCCGCGACCCGATGCCGGCCTTCTTCGAGCGGTTCTGCTTCATCCGCACGTACGTCGCGGACGCGGGGTCGTCACCGACCAGCACGGTGGCCAGGCACGGCTGGACCCCGGTCCGCTCCTGCAGTGCACGGGCGCGGTCGGCCGCCTTCGCCACCATCTCGGCGGCGAGGTCGGTCCCGGTCATCAAAGTGGCAGTCATGGCACGCGCTCCCTTGGGCGTCGACAACAGGTCAAGTGCCCAGGCGCGCGGCTCGGCCGGATCCTCCGGCGGACCGTTCCCCGGTGGTCGTCCACCTCAGCGCCAGTCGCGGTCCACCGGTCAGGATACCCGGCCGCCCTCTGTCGCCTCGGTCAGGAAGGTCTCGATGACAGGGTCACCGAGTTGGGGATGGGTCTTGGAGTGTGGGAGCCGGCTGTCGCGGATCGTCTTGGCCTGGGTGACCAGATGGTCGATCTGGTCCCGGGTCGTGGCGGCGTCCGAGCTGTTGCCTTCGGCCACTGCTTCGAGGTGCCGGAGAGACTCGCGCAACGCTTGCGCCCAGAGGAAGGCCGCGTCGAGCCAGGCCCCGGCCTCGTCAGCGAACGCCGGGTCAGCCACCCCGGCGCGGATCCGGGCGGGTGCGTTCTCGATGGCCTCGAGGTACGGCTCGAGCTGAGCAATGGCCCCGGCGAGGTCGCCCGCCTTCCAGGTCTTCCAGAACGCGGTGATCTGCGCGGCCAGGACCGGCGCGTTCACGAGGTGGAGCCGGCCGTCGTACGTGGTGAGGTCGGCGAAGACCTCCAGGGCCGCGATCGTCTCGGCGTCTCCCCCGGCCCGCTCGGCGAGCGCGCGGTGCCACGAGGCCTGCTCGTCGTACGTCGCCGGGTTCCAGCCGAACTCGGCGAACGAGTAGAGCGCGATCTTGCTGGCCGCGGCCTGGTTCATCGGGTTCGAGATCACGCCGACGACCTGGTCGGCGAGGCCCGGCTCGCGACCGCTGTACGCCGCCAGCAGGATCCGGGCCGCTGCGTAGTCGTTGACCGGGTAGTTGTCCCAGATCAGGATGTCGTGCCCGAACACGGCCTTCGCCTCGGCCGCTTGTGCGCTCGTGATCGTCTCCGGTACGACGCCGATGCCGGTCCAGTGCACGACCACGGCGCTGTCCATCTGCTCGCGCAGCGCCTGCTTGTACGGCGTCTCGTCGACGTTGTAGTACTCGGTCGGGACCATCTGCAGCGGGGCGAGATCCGGCTTGGTCGCGACCCACTCGCGCTGGATCCGGTTCAGCAACTCGCTCTGGGCGCGCCCGGCGCCGCCACCGCCGGCGCCGTACTTCTCCTCGTCCTCGGTGCTGTGCCACTTCTCGTACTCGATGTCGTCCAGGGCCACGTTGAAGGCGCGCGCACCCAGTGCGTAGAGCGCCTCGAACTTCGCGATCAGCGCCTGGAAGTCGCTGTCGTCGGAGTAGCGGATCGACAGGCCGGGCGACAGCGCGAAGGTGAAGTCGACCTTGTTCCGCACCGCGCGCTCGACCAGCTCGCCGAGCTCGGCCAGCTTGTCGGCCGGGTACGGGTCGCGCCACCGCTCGCGGTGGTACGGGTCGTCCTTCGGCGCGTACTCGTAGGTGTTCATCTTGTGCGTGCCGAGGTAGTCCAGATGATCGAGCCGATCCGCGTGCGACCACGGCGTACCGTAGAAGCCTTCGATGGAACCGCGGTAGCGCATCGTCGGCCAGTCGCGGATCTCGACGCCGTCCACATGGTTGCCCTCGACAAGCTGTGCGAAGGTCTGCGCGGCGTAGAAGGTGCCGCGCTGATCGACACCGTCGAGGACGACCTGGTTGTCGCCGACGGCAACGACGTACCCCTCGGGAGGCAATCCCTCGGCAGTGCCTCCGAGTCGCACAGTGACAGCAGCCTCGCCGTCGGTGATCGTCTGTACGCCGGCCCGTGTCAGCGTCTCGCGGACGACTCGCTCGGCGTCCGGATCGGTGGTCGGGCCGTGCACCAGCCCGACGGTGTCGCCGAGGTCGAAACCGTCGTCGCGACGGGTGGTCTGCTGAGGCTCAGGCGTCATGGCCCTACTACAGCAGTCCGGCGTGATCCAGCGCTAGATAGGCCGCGTCGAGGCCGGTCATCGCACCTGGTGTGCGCAACTCGGCACGGAACGCGTCGACAGTGAGCTCGACCGGAACGCAGTCCTCGGTCTCGTCCAGCGACTGCTTGCCGTCCGGCCGGCAGCCGCGCGCGATCGCGATGTACTTCCGGAACGTCGAGGATGCCGAAGACCACTGCCAGCCGACCAGGTCGAGCGTCTCGCAGGTGTACCCGGTCTCCTCCTCGAGCTCGCGTGCACCGGCCAGCGCCGGCTCCTCCCCCGGCTCGACCAGCCCACCGGGCAGGTTCGTCACGATCCGGTCAGGCCCGGCCCGGAACATCCGGATCGTCACGATCCGTCCCTCCGGCGTCAACGGCAGCACCGTGACACCGGCGCTGATCCCCTGATCGGACTCGGGGCCGAACACGTCCCACTCGACCTCGCGCCCGTCCGGCAGCCGGTACCGCCGCAGCTTCACCGTCAGGAACCGGTGAAACCCCAGCTCCTCACCCACCAACTCCCAGGCCGTGGGGTCACCGGGCCGAGACAGTTCAGCCGCCGCGGAGTCCGCAGCGGCTGAACGCCATTCCGGCTCGCTCACAGCGGCCGGTCGTCGTCCGGCTCCTCCGGTGGAGCAATAGGTACGTCGTCCGTCGGCGGGGCGACCGGGGCATCGTCGGCCGGTGCGGACGTCGCTCCGTCCTCTGCGGCCGGCGTCGAGTCCTTGGACTCCGCAGTGGCGTCCTCGGCCGGGCGGGACTCGGACAGGATGCGCTCCAGCGTCTCCACGGAGATCCGCTTGAACTTGCGCACCTGGGTCCGGGTCCGGTCCAGGACCGCGACCTCGATCTGGTCCGACGTCAACTGCCGGACCTCGGTGCCGTCGTGGCCGAGTGCGTCCACGGCCAGCCGGAGCGCACCCGCCAGCGAGATGCCCTCCTGGTAGTGCTCGCCGACGTAGTCCGCGACCTGCTCGGCCGGACCGCCCATCACGGCGTACCCACGGACGTCCGCGATCGAGCCGTCGTAGGTGAGCCGGTAGATCTGGTCCTCGGCCGCACTGCCGCCGATCTCGGCGACCAGGATCTCCACCTCGAGCGGCTTCTCACCGCCGGAGGAGAAGATCGCGCCGAGGGTCTGCGCGTAGGCGTTGGCCAGTGCGCGGCCGGTGACGTCACGCCGGTCGTAGGAGTACCCGCGCATGTCGGCCAGCCGGACGCCGGCGATCCGCAGGTTCTCGAACTCGTTGTACCGGCCGACGGCGGCGAAGGCCATCTTGTCGTAGATCTCGGCCACCTTGTGCAGCGCGGGCGAGCGGTTCTCCGCGACGAACAGGATGCCGTCGGCGTACTGCAGTGCGATCGCGCTGCGGCCCTTGGCGATGCCCTTGCGGGCGAAGTCGGCCCGGTCCCGCATCAGCTGCTCGGGCGAGACGTAGAACGGAACGCTCATCGAAGGTGTCGTCCTCTATCGGTCGATGGGACTGTATCGGTTGATCGGGGGTCAGGTCAGGGAGGCCGAGGCCGGGCCGTCGGGGCGCTGGTGCCGCTCGGCCCAGACGCTGTCGACGATCGCGGCCACCTCGTCCTCGGGCAGCCGTTTGTAGCCGTCCGCCGTGACCACGCCGACCACCGGAAAGATCCGCCGCAGCATGTCCGGGCCACCGGTCGCCGAGTCGTCGTCGGCGGCGTCGATCAGGGACTGGATCACCACCGTCACGCAGTCGGTGGCGGACAGGTCCTCGCGGTACAGCTTCTTCAGCGCGCCGCGGGCGAACAGCGAGCCCGAGCCGACACTGTGGAAGTGGGTCTCCTCGTAGCGCCCGCCGGTCGGGTCGTAGGAGAAGATCCGGCCGCCCTTGATGTCCTCGTCGTAGCCCGCGAACAGCGGCACCACGGCCAGGCCCTGCATCGCCATCGCCAGGTTGCCCCGGATCAGCGCGCTCAGCCGGTTGGACTTGCCGTCCAGGCTGAGGGTGGCGCCCTCGAGCTTCTCGTAGTGCTCGAGCTCGACCTGGAACAGCCGGACCATCTCGATCCCGAAACCGGCCGAGCCCGCGAACGCGACCGCGGAGTACTCGTCGGCGGGGAACACCTTCTCGATGTCACGCTGGGCGATGATGTTGCCCATCGTGGCCCGCCGGTCGCCGGCCATCACCACGCCACCGGGGAAGGTGGCCGCGACGATCGTCGTACCGTGCGGGACGTCGTGGGAGAAGTCGGCCGACCCCAGGCTGCGCCGTCCAGGCAACAGGTCGGGCGCGTGCCCGGACAGGAAGTCCATGAACGACGAGCCACCTGGGATCAGGAAGGCTTCCGGCAACCGGCCGGAGGCATCAAAAGTCATCGAGCGGTTCACTCCCCACCCTTTTGCACGAATCCGCGGACGAACTCCTCGGCGTTCTCCTCGAGCACCTCGTCGATCTCGTCCAGGATCGAATCGACGTCCTCGTCGAGCCGTTCCTTGCGCTCCTGGACGTCTTCCGACGCCTCGACCTGCTCGACCTCTTCCTCGGTCGACGAACGCTTCGGCTGCTTGTGCTGCTGACCGCCGTCCTTCGCCATGTGACACACCTCCTAGAACCGCTGGGAGGGTCGCCCAACCGACCCTCAATAGCGACCCTACCCGGCGGCGCCCCCAGTAATGGTGCGAACCAGGTCACTCGCGGTGTCGCATTGGTCAAGAAGTGCCCCGACATGCGCCTTCGTGCCCCGCAACGGGTCCAGTGTCGGGATCCGCTGCAGCGACTCCTTACCCGGCAGATCGAAGATCACCGAGTCCCAGGAGGCGGCCGCGACCTGCGGCGCGTACTGCTGCATGCAGCGGCCGCGGAAGTACGCCCGCGTGTCGGTCGGCGGGTGCGACACCGCCATCCGGATCTCCTCGTCGGAGACGAGCCGCTGCATCCGGCCGGCCTTCACCAATTTGTAGTAAAGACCCTTGTCCGGGCGCAGGTCGGCGTACTGCAGGTCGACCAGGTGCAGCTTGGGGTCGTCCCACTCCAGGCCGTCGCGGTCGCGGTAGGACTGGAGCAGCTTGTACTTCGCCACCCAGTCGAGCTGGTCGGCCAGCTTCATCGGATCGATGGCCAGCTGATCCAGGATCTGCTCCCAGCGGTGCAGCACGTCCTTGGTCTGCCGGTCCGCGTCGTCGCCGTACTTGTCCTCGACGTACTTGCGGGCCTGCTCCAGGTACTCCGTCTGCAGCTGGACGGCGGTGAGCTTGCGGCCGTCCTTCAGCGTCATCAGGTGCGTACAGGTGGGGTCGTGGCTGACCTCGTGCAGCGCGGTGACCGGGCGGTCCACGCTCAGGTCGTCGGTCAGCCAGCCGTCCTCGATCATCGCCAGCACCAGCGAGGCGGTGCCGACCTTCAGGTACGTCGAGATCTCGGACAGGTTCGCGTCGCCGATGATCACGTGCAGCCGGCGGTACCGGTCCGGATTGGCGTGCGGCTCGTCGCGGGTGTTGATGATCGGGCGCTTCAGCGTCGTCTCCAGGCCGACCTCGACCTCGAAGTAGTCGGCCCGCTGGCTGATCTGGAAACCGTTCGCGGTGCCGTCCTGGCCGATCCCGACGCGGCCGGCGCCGGTGACCACCTGACGGCTCACGAAGAACGGCGTCAGGTGCCGCACGATCGACGCGAACGGCGTGGACCGGCGCATCAGGTAGTTCTCGTGCGAGCCGTACGACGCGCCCTTGTTGTCGACGTTGTTCTTGTACAGGTTCAGCGGCGGGGCGCCGGGGATCTGCCGGGCCTGTCGCGCGCCCTCCATGATCACCAGTTCGCCGGCCTTGTCCCAGACCACCACGTCGCGCGGATTGGTCGTCTCGGGCGCCGAGTACTCCGGGTGGGCGTGGTCGACGTACAGCCTCGCGCCGTTGGTCAGGATCACGTTCGCCAGCCCGGTCTCCTCGTCGGTGAGCTGGCTGGAATCGGCCACCTCCCGGCTCAGGTCGAAGCCGCGCGCGTCCCGCAGCGGGTGCTCCTCGTCGAAGTCCCATCGGGTCTTGCGCGCGAGCGGCTGCGTCTGCGCGTAGCCGTTCACCACCTGGCTCGAGGTCAGCATCGGGTTCGCCCCGGGCTGGCCTGGTACCGAGATCCCGAACTCTGTCTCGGTTCCCATGATCCGCCGAACACTCATGCGAACGAGCCTACGCGGTGTCCGCGACGAAATCCGTTGCTGTGTCCACAGGGTTACGTGTGAGACTTCGCGGGTGGACGAAATGGTGGCCATTCTGGACGACGACAACGTGGTAATCGAGGCACGGCCGCGGTCGGAGATGCGGCGGGACAACCTGCGACACTCCGCGACCGGCGTACTCGTCCGGAATGCGGCCGGTGAGATCTACGTGCATCGCCGTACGCCGACCAAGGATCTCTACCCGAGCCGGTACGACTTCTCGGCCGGCGGCGTCGTTGCCGCCGGCGAGGATCCGTACGACGCCGTGGTCCGGGAGCTGGCCGAGGAACTCGGGATCACCGATGCGGAGCTGACCCGGCTGCCGGAGGACGACTTCGCAGACGACCACACCAGGTACCACGCCTACCTGTACACGTGCGTCTGGGACGGCCCGGTCAAGCACCAGCCGGAGGAGGTCGAGTGGGGCGCCTGGATGTCCCCCGCCGACCTCGTAGCCAAGCTGGACGATCCGGACTGGTCCTTCATGCCCGACACCACCGCCCTCCTCGGGCCCTACGTCAGGAGCCTCGTGTGACCATCATCGAGGGGTGGGACAGCCACGCGTGGATCGACGGTCCGTGGATCTACCGCTCACCCCGCCGCCCGGCAGTCCGTCCCCGCCTGCTGACTGAGGCCACACTGATGCCCTGGCTTGCTCCACAGCTACCTCTGCCAGTCCCGGTGCCGGAGACGACGGAGGACGGCGTACGGCATCTGTTGCTGCCTGGCACACCGCTCGAGGACGGCGGTACGGCGATCGGTCGCCAGATCGGAGCATTCCTCCGAGCGCTGCATGCCGTGGACCCGGCGGAGGCGGAGGCACGTGGAGTCCCCGGCGCGCCCGCGGCGTTTGCCGACAAGGCGGTGTTCCTGGACGAGTGCCGGGCTCAGATCGTGCCGCTCCTACCCGCCGAGCTGCGGCCGTCGGCCATGGCACTGCTCGATCGTGTTGCCCAGGTTCGGAGCAGCCTGGTGCACTGCGATTTCGGTCCGGAGCACATCCTGGTCACCGACGGACGGATCACCGGCATCATCGACTGGACCGACGCCGAGATCGGTGATCCGGCACTCGATCTGTGCTGGGTTCTCAACAGTGCTCCGGACGCACTGGTCGACGGTGTGGCCGAGACCTACGACATCACTCCGGAGTTGCGAGAGCGCGCCCGGGACTGGGGGCGCCTCTCGCCCTGGTACGGCGTCCACCGCGGCCTGCTGCTGGATCTGCCTGACGACGTGGAGAACGGGCTCAGAGACATCGTCTCCGGGCTCTGAGTGGCTGTCAGCGGGTGTTGCGGCGGCCGATGGTGCGGGCGAAGTTGACGGCGACCAGGCCGGCCCAGGAGACGACCAGGCCACGCAGGCCGAGCATGTCGGCCGAGATGGCGGTGATCGGGATGGCCGCGACGACCGAGATGATCGCCAACGCGAGGCCACCTGGGTCCGTTTCGCGGCTCGGGTGCGGCGGACCGGCCCGCTCCGGCAGCGCGCCGGCCTGTCGGTGCGCATCCCGCTCGTCGAGTTTCGCCAGGAAGCTGTCGATGACTTCCGCTTCGTACTCCGGTCCCAACTCCTGCCGCGCGGCCACCGCCGCCCGCAGGTCCTTCCGCACCTCATCCGTCGCCATACCAGCAAGTTAAGCCCGGCTCGCCGTCCCCGTAATCAGGGGAAACCCCGGTCGCACCCTTCAGCTGTGCCCGGACATCCGGTGGGCGATCGCAGCGGCCTCGATCCGGTTGGCGGCACCGAGTTTCCGCAGAATGTGCGACACGTGGACGCCGACCGTCCGGACACTGATCACCAGCGTCACGGCGATCTCGCGATCGGTGCAGCCACGAGACAGCAGCGTCAGCACCTCAGCCTCGCGCGCTGTCAGGCCGAGAACCTCGTCAAAGCCTCCGGCGGGTTCAACGTCGGCCGGCGGGGTCGCGATCCGCAGGCGGGCCAGTTCGGCGAGCAGCTCGAGCTCTCGCTGCAACGGCTGCGCACCGATCCGGACCGCAACCTCGTACGCCGAACGGGCCGGAATGCTTGCCTCGGCCCGCGATCCTCCGGCTGTCACCACTGCCTCCGCCTGGCGCCAGCGGCAGTAGGCGGTGAGCGGTGCACGGGCCAGGAGTTCCCAGCGACCCGCGGCATCCACCCACAGTCCAGGATCGGCGATGCCCCGGGTGCGCTCGTACTCGGCCTCGGCCAGCCCCAGCCAGGCGCCGCCGACCGGCGTCACCGGTAGGGCGTCCTCGCCGGCACGACGGGCGACCGCGATCAGTTGGTCAGCGCGGTCGAGCACGCTCCGCTCCGCGGCGGCATCGCGTCGGGTCCTGGCCACCGCGGCGAGGTCGGCCTGTGCCCGCAACCCCTTTGCACAGAACCACACCCGAAGCTGTTCAGCCCTGACGGACCCCAACGATTCCAAGGCCGCGTTCGTGTGCTCTGCGGCGTCGGCCCACCGCCGCTCCCACAGCGCGAGTTCGGCCAGGTCGACGTCGTAGATGCCCAGGCCACGGTCCGGGCGCAGCGTCTGGAGCGCGGCGTCGAGGTGCTCCCGCGCCGCGACGAAGTCACCGCGGCCGACGTCGAGATCGGCTCGGAGCATCAGCAGCATGTACGGGAAGCTCGCCATCGTCGACCGCAGCGCGGCCGTGCTCAGCGCATCGGCCTCGTCCCACTCGCCCCGGGCGAGCAGCGCCTCGATCAGATTCGAGACCAGTACGGCGCTCTTGAGGCCGTACCGATGGATCGCCTCCAGACCCGCGCGGCCGATCTGGACGGACTCCTCCAGCCGGCCGAGCATCGTCAGGGAATCGGTCAGGTTGACGTACACCCGATCCAGCCCGATCCGGTCGCCGATCTCCTCGGCCACCAGCAGCGCCTCACGGAGGTCGGCCAGGCCCTCCTCGGTCCTGCCCAGGTAAACGAGGTCGGCGCCACGCACGGTCAGCGCCCGAACCAGGCCCTCGCCGGCACCGGCGTCACGCGCGAGCGCCAACGCCTCCTCGGCCAGCCGTACCGATGCCGCGTGGCGCCACGCGACCATCAGACCGCCCGCGAGTGAGGCCACCACGTACGCCCGATCCGGCACCGGCTCGGCCGGTGCGAGCTCGACCGCCCGCTCCAGCGCCGCGAGTCCGGACAGGTCGCTGCCGATCTGGTGGAGGTACTCCCCCAGGCGTACCTGCAGCAGTGCCGCCCGACGCCGATCGCCGACTCCGACCAGGTCGATCGCCTGCCGGACAAGCTCGACCGCCCGAGGTGCCTCGCCGGTCTCGCCGGCAAGCACGGCGGCCCACGAACAGATACCGCCGAGATCGGAGCCGGCGAGCTCGGCCGCGTTCGGCACCGCCGGCCACAGCGAGATCGCTCGCTCCAGATGGGCGCGCGCCTCCGCGAGACCGGCGACGGACACGGCTTCATTGGCGGCGGCGACCGACGCTGCCAGCGCCTCGGCCATGCGCCCCGCGGCCGCCCAGTGCGGTGCCAGCTCGGCCGGCGCGGCCGCGCCCGAGCGCGCGAGCTCCTCGGCGAGGTGTTCGTGAATCTCCTCGCGCTCCCCCGGCAGCAGGGTCGCGTACACCGCCTCGGCCAGCAACGCATGCCGGAACCGATAGCTGCTCGTCGCCGGTTCGGCGACCAGCACGCCGTGCTCGACCGCCTGCCGCAGCGCTATGCGAACGTCCTGCTCGGGCATTACGGCGACCGCTCGCAGCAGCGAGTATCCGACCTCCCGGCCCGCGGCCGAGGCAATCCGGACGACCGCCCGGGCCTGCTGGTCGAGCCGGTCGACCCGCTGCAGCAGGAGCTCACGCAAGCCTCGCGGCAGACCACCGTCGCGGGCCGCGGCGATCAGTTCCTGCGCGAAGAACGGATTGCCCTCGGAGCGGACCACGATCGTGTCAGCGAAGGCAGCGGTCCGTGGCGGGACGGCGTACGACGCGACAAGTGTGGCCAGTTCGTCGCGGTCGAGCGGTCCGAGGTCGACGAGCAGGGCCGATCCCGAACGCCGTACCCCATTGGCGAGCCGGAGCATCCGCTCGGCAGACGACCGCTCGTCGGCGCGGTACGTCCCGACCAGCAGCACCGGCCGGTCGTCGACGTACTGCGCGAGGTACACCACGAGATCGAGCGTGGAGGTGTCCGCCCAGTGCAGATCTTCGAGGACGAGCAGCACCGGGGCGGAATCCGCCCGCTCTGTCAGCAGACCCAGGACGAGCTCGAAGACCCGGAACTGCTGGCCGTCTGCCCGAGGGAGGGCACCGACCGGACCCAGTGCCTGCGCGAACGGCTGGTACGGCAATTCGGTCCCGACCAGGTCGATCGAGCGCCCGAGCAGGACTTCGAAGCCGGCGTCCCGGGCGCGCACGGACAGCTCGGAGGTCAGCCGCGTCTTACCGATGCCGGCCTCGCCCGTGATCAGGACGGTTCCTCCGCGGCAGGCCCGAGCAGCGTCCAGCGCGCCCTCGAGCGCCTCGAGTTCACGGGCGCGCCCGACGAACACATCGTCGCTCGGGCCGACCTTCATCTCGTCAGTATCACGCCGGATACGTAGGCGGTGGGCCAGGGATACGTAGCTCGTTCCCGATGCCGTCCTTGCCCCCGCCCGGTGACGATCGAGTCGACCGAACGAACCAAGGGGAGGGACCATGACTGCAGTCATCGAGCAGCCGACGATCCACACCGTGCGAGGCGGTGGTGGTCTGCGCCTGCACGTCCGCGAATGGGGCCGGCCGGACGGGCCACCGATCGTGTTCATCCACGGCCTGTCGCAGAGCCATCTGTGCTGGCGGAAGCAATACGAGAGCGCGCTCGCCGGAGAGTTCCGGCTCGTGGCGTTCGACCTGCGCGGTCACGGCATGTCCGAGGCGCCGCTGGAGCAGGAGCACTACACCGACGCCCGGCTGTGGGCCGACGACCTCGCCGCGGTCATCGAGCAGTTGCACCTCGACCGACCGGTCGTGGTGGGTTGGTCGTACGGCGCCTTCGTCATCTGCGACTACGTGCGAGCGTACGGCGAGGATCGGATCGGCGGGATCGACCTCATCGGCGGAGCAGCCCGGCTCGGTCCGGCGGCGTTCGGCACACTGATCGGGCCCGGCTTCCTGGACAACTTCCCCGATCTGATCGCCGACGACCTGCCGACCAACATTCGTGGGGCGCGCGGTCTGATCAGGGCCTTCTCGGCCATCCCGTTCACGGCGGACGACACGGAACTGCTGCTCGCGGCGAGCATGACCGTCCCGGCCCGGATCCGGGCCAACCTGGGAGCCCGCGAAATCGACGAGGACGACGTACTGCGGACGCTCACGGTGCCGCTGCTGGTCACCCACGGCAGAGCCGACACTGTGGTGCTCCCGGCGATGGCAGAACACCTCCTGGCGACCTGCCCGACCGCCGAGGCCGCCTGGTACGACGGAGTCGGCCACACCGTGCACCTGGAGCAGCCCGACCACTTCAACCGTGAGCTCGCCGATCTGACCCGCCGCGTCGCTGTGTCCTGACTGCCACAGACGGACGACCGCCCCTGGACGGCGTGTCCAGGGGCGGTCGTCGTACGACGGTGTCTTACAGGTACTGACCCGTGTTGGTGGCCGTGTCGATGGAGCGGCCGGGCTCCGTGCCCTGCTTGCCGGAGATGAGCGTACGGATGTAGACGATCCGCTCGCCCTTCTTGCCGGAGATGCGGGCCCAGTCGTCCGGGTTGGTCGTGTTCGGAAGGTCCTCGTTCTCCTTGAACTCGTCCACGCACGCCTGCAGCAGGTGCTGCACCCGCAGACCCTTCTGGTTCTCGTCCAGGAAGGCCTTGATCGCCATCTTCTTGGCCCGGTCGACGATGTTCTGGATCATCGCGCCCGAGTTGAAGTCCTTGAAGTACAGGACCTCCTTGTCGCCGTTGGCGTAGGTGACCTCGAGGAACCGGTTCTCGTCGGCCTCGGTGTACATCCGCTCGACGGTGCGCTGAATCATACCGTTCACACACTCCGCCTTGTCGCCGCCGAACTCGCTCAGGTCGTCGGTGTGCAGCGGCAGGGTGGTGGTCAGGTACTTTGAGAAGATGTCCCGGGCCGCCTCGGCGTCCGGGCGCTCGATCTTGATCTTCACGTCCAGCCGGCCGGGTCGCAGGATGGCCGGGTCGATCATGTCCTCACGGTTCGAGGCACCGATGACCAGGACGTTCTCCAGGCCCTCGACACCGTCGATCTCGCTCAGCAACTGCGGAACGATGGTGTTCTCGACGTCGGAGGAGACACCGCTTCCGCGGGTGCGGAACAGCGAGTCCATCTCGTCGAAGAACACGATCACCGGCATACCCTCGGAGGCCTTCTCACGGGCCCGCTGGAAGACCAGCCGGATGTGCCGCTCGGTCTCGCCGACGTACTTGTTCAGCAGCTCCGGACCCTTGATGTTGAGGAAGAAGGACTTCTGCCCGTCCACCCCGGTCCGCTCGGCCACCTTCTTGGCCAGCGAGTTGGCCACCGCCTTCGCGATCAGGGTCTTGCCACAGCCCGGCGGGCCGTACAGCAGGACGCCCTTCGGCGGCTTCAGCTCGTGCTCGAGGAACAGGTCCTTGTGCAGGTACGGCAGCTCGACCGCGTCCCGGATCTGCTCGATCTGACCGGACAGGCCACCGATCTGCGTGTAGTCGATGTCCGGGACCTCTTCGAGGATCAGCTCCTCGACCTCGGACTTCGGGATCTTCTCGTAGACGTATCCGGAGCGTGGCTCCAGCAGCAGCGAGTCACCGGCCCGCAGGGGGATGTCGAGCAGCGGCGAGGCGAGCCGGACGACCCGTTCCTCGTCGGCCTGCGCGATCACCAGCGCCCGCTCGCCGTCGGCGAGCAGTTCCTTCAGCATCACCACGTCGCCGACGACCTCGAAATCGCAGGCCTCGACCACGTTCAGCGCCTCGTTCAGCATCAGCTCCTGGCCGAGCTTCAGCCCGTCCAGGTCGACCGAGGGGCTGGCCGCGACCCGGAGCTTGCGGCCCCCGGTGAACACGTCCAGCGTGTCGTCGTCATTGCGGCCGAGGAAGGTGCCGAAACCGGACGGCGGTTGGGCCAGCCGGTCGACCTCCTCCTTCAGGGCGATGATCTTCTCTCGCGCCTCCCGCAGCGTCTCTGCCAGCCGCTCGTTCTGAGCGGTGACACTCGCCAAGGAGGCCTGGGTTTCGGACAGCCTGCTCTCGAGCGACCGGCTGTCAGCCGGATGCTCCAGCAACCGACGCCGCAACGCTGCGACCTCGGCTTCCAGGTAACGGACCTGGTTACGCAGCTCTGCCGCGGTAGGACTCTCGTCTCCAGCCACGATCATCACCTCACCATGTGGGGCTCGACCTTATGGACCTTACCCAGAAAACGTCGCTGGGCAAGCTGAATCCCATCACGTGTCGGTTGCGGATGAACCAGTTGCTTTCGGCATGTCTTCCGATCTTTCGGCCCGACGCGGTCCGGCGTAGTCGTCGCCGTACGCACCCGGGGCCGGCCGGCGCTTCTTGCGCGGCGCCTGAACTCCGTGCGCCATCCGTCGCGCGGTGACCAGGAAAGCGGTGTGCCCCTGCATCCGGTGGCCCGGGCGAACGGCCAGACCCTCGACGTGCCAATCCCGCACCAGCGACTCCCAGGCGCGCGGCTCGGTGAACTCACCATGTGCCCTCAGCGTCTCCACAACACGGCTCAGCTGCGTCGTGGTGGCGACATAGGCACAGAACACCCCACCGGGCGACAGGGCCTCAGCGACGGCGTCAACGCACTCCCACGGCGCCAGCATGTCGAGGATGACCCGGTCCACATCCGGCTCGTTCAGCTTCTCGACCAGGTCGCCGACCTCGAGCCGCCAGGCCGGGTGTTCACCGCCGAAGAAACCGGTCACGTTCTTGCGCGCAACCTCGGCGAAGTCCTCCCGCCGTTCGAACGAGATCACCTGGCCCTGGATGCCGACGGCACGCAGCAACGCCGTGGTCAGAGCGCCGGAGCCGGCGCCGGCCTCGACCACCTTCGCACCCGGGAAGATGTCGGCCATCGTGACGATCTGCGCGGTGTCCTTCGGGTAGATCACGGCCGCACCGCGCGGCATGGAGACTGAGTAGTCAGCCATCAAGGGGCGCAGCGCCAGGTACTCGACGCCGCCCTTGGACTTGATCACCACGGCGTCCGGCCCGTCGATCAGGTCGTCGTGCGCGATCCCGCCCTTGGTGGTGTGGAAGATCTTCCCGCGCTCCAGGAACACCGAGTGCCGGCGGCCCTTGGAGTCCTGCAGGGTGATCCACTCCCCCGCCTGCAACGGGCCGTGGTGGACCCCGGAGTACGCCTGGTCGGGAAAGTCGCGCAAGTCAGCCATAAGGCGCTCACCTTAACTTTGAGTCACTCCGATCCCCGAATCCCGCCCCTCCCCACAACCTCTCATGGGTTGACCCATCAGACGGTGGGTTGGCCGGGCGGATTCCCCTGGGTGAACCCACCATCTGGTGGGTCAACCCACCAGACGCTGGCGAGGCGGGATGAGGTGGAGGAGGGGTGGGCCGGCTCAGCGGCCTCGGAACGCCCGTTCGATGTCGCTGGTCGCGAGCACGCCGTACACCGAGCCGGCCGCGTCCAGGACGAGGTACTCCGACGCGGGGTGCTCGCGCAGCGTCTTGAGGATCTCTTCACCGGTGTCGTTGATCCCGATGATGTGGCCCGCGCCGATGCGGGTCGAAACCTCGCTGACGGTGGTCCACGGGCGCTGGTTCGGCGCGACCGCGCTCACCGCGGTCTCCGACACCAGCGCGTGCGGCTTGCCCTCGCCGTCGATCACGACGACCGCCCCGGCCTGCGCGTCCGCGGCCAGCCGGACGGCCTCGGAGATCGGCGTACCGGAATGGACTGCGATCGCGCGGCGGGCCATCGTGCGGACCTGGAGCGCGGGCAGTTTGCGACGGAGCCGTGCCTGCATCAGCGAGGCGGTCGACCCCATCCAGAGGAAGAACCCGACCGCGAGCGCGATCAGGAAGTCGATCATGGTCGGCTGCCGGTTCCAGACCTCTTCGATGATCACCGGAGCCGCCAGCACCAGCATGGCGAGGATCCGGCCGGCCCACGCGGCCACGATCGTGCCGGTGTGCATGTTGCCGGTGAACTTCCAAACCACCGCGCGCAGCACCCAGCCACCGTCCAGCGGCAGCCCGGGCAGCAGGTTCGTCACGCCGACGATGAGGTTTGCGATACCGAGCTCCCACAGGGCGACGTACCCGACGCCCTCGTCGAAGGCGCGCGAGCCGAGGTACGCGAGGCCACCGACGATCAGGGACGCGACCGGGCCGACCACCGAGACGGCGAATTCCTCGAGCGGTGACTTCCGCTCCCCCTCGATATGCGTGCCGGCCGCGAAGAAGCCGAGGTTGATCTCCGACACCCCGATGCCGAACCGCATCGCCATCAGTGCGTGCGCCAGCTCGTGGACCAGGATCGACAGGGTGAACGCGACCACGAACGCGAGCGCGGCCAGATAGCGCCAACCACCCAGGTCGGGAAACTGCTGCCCGATGATCGCGGCGAACCCGATCGCGAGCAGCATCGCCACCGGCAGCCAGGTGAACCGCATGGTGAGCCGGATGCCGCGGATACGACCAAGTACCCAGGTACCGGGCGGCGGCGGCCCGGCCGGCTGGGCGGGATTCTGGGGATCACGCGGTTCTGGCATCGACCCAACGCTACTTGCCCGCCGGTAACTCCGTGCTACCTACCCACGGTGTGCCGCATCAGACGCCGACATTGAGCGTGGCGACGTACCCGCTGCTGGTGTCTCCGGTGACTGTCGCGAGCTGATGTACGCCGTCGTCGTCGCCGAACACGTTGTCGTTCGCAAGCGAAGTCTGGGCCAGGTTCTGCGCACTTCCGTCGTATCCGTCGGTGGCGTAGACGGTCTTGCACACATCCTCGGGGAGGGCGAGTTGGGAGGTCGCGCTGATCTTCCCGGCGGCGGTGGCTTCGGACAGGCTCGAGTAGACCTCGAAGTGGATGTGCGGCCAGCGGCCCATGTACGCGGCGGGGAAGATCGTCGTGAACGTGACCTTGCCGGACGAGTCCGCGGCCTGGGCGCCGCGCAGGTAGTTCTCGTTGGTCGCGCCGTCGGAGTAGAGGGAGTAGCGGCCCTCTGCGTCGCAGTGCCACAGATAGACAGCCGCACCTTCCAGTGGGGTGTCCTTGTCCGCGTCGAGGACGGTCAGTGTCACGGTCAGGGGTACGCCGGTTGCCACTCCGGACGCGGAGCCGAAGGACTTGGTGATGTCCTTGCGGACGATGCCGGACTCGGTGAGGACGTTCGGGCCGTTGGAGCCGTCACCGGGGTACGGTCCGGCGGTCTCCTGCGGGATCTCGTCGACGTCGGTGCTGCTGGTCGTCGTACTGGCCGAGGGAGTGCTGGCGGATGGCGTGCCGGATGTCGTGGTTGTCGTCGAGCCGGAGCTGGTCGAGTCGGTGGTGTCGTCCGGGGTGCAGCCGGCCACCGCGGCCAGGCCGGCACCGGCGAAGAGGCCGAGGAACCGCCGGCGGTGCAGGGTGCCGAGGTCGTACTCCAGACCCAGATCGTGTTCACGGGGTGGCTTCGGTGGTGGCGTCATGAGTCGAGCGTGACAAAGGGAGCCGATGGTTTCCCGAAAGCCGGCTGGGAGTTCGCTGCGAACGGTTTTCCACAGGTCCGGGTGGTGCACCGGCGAAGTGTCGGTGGACTCGCCTAGGGTGCTGGCATGATTGTTGCAGCCGAAGTCGACGTGCACGGGCACCCGCGCGGAGCCCTGTCGCCCTCCCGGGCCGCGGACTTCATGAGCTGCCCGCTGAAGTACCGCTTCCGCGTCATCGACCGGCTGCCGGAGAAGCCGTCCTCGGCCGCGGTCCGCGGCACGGTCGTGCACGGCGTGCTGGAGCGTTTGTTCGACCTGCCCCGCGGACAACGCACGCTGGAGCAGGCGGCAGGAATGCTCGAGCCGCAGTGGCAGCACGTGCTCGAGGAGGAGCCGGCGGTCGCGGAGTTGTTCGCCGAGGACGCGAGCGGCGAGGAGCTGGCCAACTGGCTGGCCGAGGCGCACCAACTGCTCGGGAAGTACTTCACCCTCGAGGACCCGAACGCGCTGGAGCCCGCCGAGCGCGAGCTGTACGTCGAGACCGAGCTCGAGTCCGGCCTGGTACTGCGGGGCTACGTGGACCGGCTCGATGTCGCGCCGACCGGTGAGATTCGCGTGGTCGACTACAAGACCGGCCGATCGCCCTCGGAGTTCTTCGAGGCCAAGGCTCTGTTCCAGATGAAGTTCTACGCGCTGGTCCTGTGGCGGCTACGTGGCGTGGTGCCGGCGATGCTCCAGCTTGTGTATCTCGGCAACGGCGAGATCGTCCGGTATGTCCCTGACGAGGCTGATCTGCGCGCTTGTGAGCGGAAGGTCTCGGCGCTGTGGACTGCGATCAGCCGGGCGCTCGAGTCTGGCGACTGGCGGCCCAGCCCTGGTCCGCTGTGTGAGTGGTGCGACCACAAGGCGATCTGCCCGGCCTGGGGAGGAACCCCACCGCCGCTCCCGAGCCGCTCGGTTGAAGAGGTCGCCGCCGAGTCGGCCGGCGTCGATCTGGTCGACGTCGACGGCTGAACTTGGCCTACAGCCACAGGCCGAATTCCAGATAGCCTGCCATTGTGCCGGGCACCGTGCAGTCCATCGAGCGGGCTGCCGCTGTGCTGCGATTGCTCGCGGCCGCACCGGACGGACTCGGCGTCGCCGACCTCGGCAACGCACTCGGCCTGGCGAAACCGACTGTCCACGGGATACTTCGGACACTGCAACAGGTCGGTTTTGTCGAGCAGGACCACACCGGCGCGCACTACCACCTGAGCGACATCTTCGGCCGCCTCGGCGAGAGCTACCTCGACCCGAACGAGTTGCGCAGCCGCGCCATCAACTGGGCCGACTCACTCGCCTCCCGCAGCGGTGAGGTGGTCCGGGTCGGACGACTCGTCGACGGCAAGGTCGAGGTCGTCCACCACGTGTTCCGCCCCGATGACAGCGACCAGGACCTCGACGTCGGTACGACGCTCCCGCCCCACGCCACCGCCCTCGGCAAGGCCGTGCTCGCGTTCGACACCAGCGGAGCCGCCCGGCCGCGCCGGCTGGAGGCGTACACGACCCGGACGATCACCGATCCGGGCCGCCTCGCCGAAGAGCTCGCCACGGTGCGTGCCCGCGGGTGGGCCAGCGAGCTCGAGGAACACACCGTCGAACTCGCCAGCATCGCGGCCCCGATCCGCGGGCTGGGCGGTCTGGTCGTCGGTGCGGTCGGCCTCGCCGGCCGGCTCGAACGCATCTGCGACAGCAAGCTGCGCCACCGCCCAGACCTGATCAGCATGGTCCGGTCCACCGCTGAGGCCATCGCCCGCGACCTCCGGGAGGACACTTGACGGGGAGGCGGCCGGTTCGGCCTGAGCGATCCGGCCGGCGAGAGATCGGGGGGTGGCTCGATGGCTGAGCAGTACGTGGCCGCGGTGGACCAGGGAACCAACTCGACGCGGTGCATCCTGTTCGACCGCCGAGGCCGACTGGTGTCGGTCGCACAGCGCGAGCACCGGCAACTGTTTCCGAGACCGGGCTGGGTGGAACACGACGCGGCAGAGATCTGGCGGAACGTGACCCGGGTGGTCCCGACCGCGGTCCGGCAGATCGGCGCCGAGCCGTCGCAGATCGTTGCCATCGGCATCGCCAACCAACGCGAGACCAGCCTGTTGTGGGACCGCTTCACCGGCTGGCCGATCGGCAATGCGGTGGTCTGGCAGGACACGAGGACCTCTCGGCTGGTGAGCGAACTGGCCGGCACCGAGGGCCCGGACCGGTTCGCGGACCTGTGTGGTCTGCCGCTGACGACGTACTTCTCGGCACCGCGCCTGAAGTGGATGCTCGACCACACTCCGGGGCTGCGGGAGCGCGCCGAGCGGGGCGAGGTGTACTTCGGCACGATGGAGTCCTGGCTGATCTGGAACTTCACCGGTGGCGCGAACGGCGGGCTGCACGTCACCGACGTGACGAACGCGAGCCGCACGATGCTGATGAACATCGAGACCCTCGAATGGGACGACAAGTTGCTCGAGGCGTTCGACGTACCGCGGGCAGTGCTGCCGGACATCCGGCCGTCGTCCGGGGTGTTCGCGACGGCGACCGACGTACTGCCCGGGGTACGGATCGGGGCGGCGCTCGGGGATCAGCAGGCGGCACTGTTCGGGCAGACGTGTTTCAGTCCCGGCGAGGCGAAGTGCACGTATGGCACGGGCTCGTTCTTGCTGCTGCACACCGGCCACGAGATCGTGCGGTCCAAGCACGGGATGCTGACGACGGTCGCGTACCAGATCGGGGACGAGCCGGCGTCGTACGCGCTCGAAGGGTCGATGGCGGTCACCGGTTCACTGGTGCAGTGGTTCCGTGACGGGCTCGGGCTGATCCACACCGCGGCCGAGATCGAGACGCTGGCGCGGACCGTCGAGGACAACGGGGGTGCGTACATCGTGCCTGCGTTCTCCGGGCTGTTCGCGCCGCACTGGCGCAGCGAGGCGCGCGGGGTGATCGCCGGCCTGACCGGCTACATCACCAAGGGCCATCTGGCTCGGGCGGTGCTGGAGGCGACCGGGTTCCAGACGCTCGAGGTGGTCGACGCGATGAACGCGGACTCCGGCATCGCGCTGACCGCGTTGAAGGTCGACGGCGGCATGACGGCGAACAACCTGCTGATGCAGTTCCTTGCCGACCTGCTCGACGTACGAGTGGTGCGCCCGATGGTGACCGAGACCGTCTCACTCGGAGCCGCGTACGCCGCCGGCCTCGCGGTCGGCTACTGGCCGGACCT
This sequence comes from Kribbella pittospori, assembly GCF_004331465.1. Lineage (GTDB taxonomy): Bacteria > Actinomycetota > Actinomycetes > Propionibacteriales > Kribbellaceae > Kribbella > Kribbella pittospori. The sequence continues at coordinate 52,170 of NZ_SJKB01000005.1, read as the reverse complement.
GGAAGGCCTGCGGAGCAACTGGCACCGCGCCGGTCAGTGGCTGCCCCACATGGATCCGGACCGACGCGCCACCGAGTACGCCAACTGGAAGGCCGCCGTCCAACGCACCTTCAACTGGATCCGCCCCGAACAGGTAGCCGAGTAGAAATCTGCGGCCCTCCCTGGCTCACACCACCGAGTAAGCCACTGCGGTGGTGCGAGCGTCCAGAGGTCAGGCCGGGGACACGATGTCGGGGGCCTCCAAGCGGACCTTGTCGGCGGACTCGTCGTCGGGCTGGTCCTGGGAGCCGCGTTCGGACTGGACGCGGCGGATGTAGAACGAGACCTCGCGCTCGATCGTTGCCTCGTCCCAGCCAAGGATCGGGGCCACCAAGCGGGCGGCTGCCTCGGCGGCTCCGACGCCACGGTCCCAGGCCTCGATCGAGATCCGCGTCCGGCGGGCGAGGATGTCGTCCAGGTGCCGTGCTCCTTCGGCCTTCGCGCCGTACACGATCTCGGCCTTCAGGTAGTCCTGGGTGCCCGGCAGTTGCTCGCCGAGCGACGGGTCCTCCTCGACGAGTTGCAGTACCTCGTCGACCAGGGCGCCGTACCGGTTGAGCAGGTGCTCGATCCGGGCCACGTGCAGGCCGGATCGTTGCGCGATCAGGTGCCGCTGGTTCCACAGCGCGTGGTAGCCGTCGGCCCCGACCAGCGGGATGTTCTTCGTGGTGCACTTCGGCACCCGTCCGTCGAGGGCGTTGGCGACCGCGTCGATCGCGTCCTTCGCCATCACCCGGTAGGTCGTGTATTTGCCACCGGCAACCACCACGAGACCCGGCGCCGCGTGCGCGACGACGTGTTCGCGGGACAGCTTCGAGGTGCTCTCCGACTCACCCGCGAGCAGCGGCCGGAGTCCGGCGTACACGCCCTCGACGTCCTCACGCGTCAGCGGAGTGGTGAGTACGGCGTTGACGTGGTCGAGCAGGTACTCGATGTCCTTGCTGGTCGCGGCCGGGTGGGCCTTGTCCAGGTTCCAGTCCGTGTCGGTGGTGCCGATCAGCCAGTGCCGGCCCCACGGAATGATGAACAGCACCGACTTCTCGGTCCGCAGGATCATCCCGGTGCTGGACTGGATCCGGTCCTTCGGGACGACCAGGTGGATCCCCTTCGACGCCCGGACGTGGTACTGGCCGCGCTCTCCCACCATCGCCTGTGTGTCGTCGGTCCAGACCCCGGTCGCGTTCACGACCTGCTTGGCCCGGACCTCGAACTCGCGGCCGTTCTCCAGATCCTTCGCCTGCACCCCGGTGACCCGCTCACCCTGGCGCAGGAACCCGGTCACTTTGACCCGGTTCGCGACATGAGCGCCGTACGACGCCGCCGTCCGCGCGAGCTCCATCGTGTGGCGGGCATCGTCGACCTGGGCGTCGTAGTACTGCAGCGCGCCGACCAGGGCCGACTTCTTCAGACTCGGCACCAGCCGCATCGCGCCACGGCGGGTCAGGTGCCGGTGGATCGGCAGCCCGGCCCCGAGACCCGAGCTGACCGCCATTCCGTCGTACAGCGCGACACCCGCGCCGGCGTAGAACCGCTCCCACCACCGGTGCTGGAGCGGATAGAGGAAGGGCACCGGCTTCACCAGGTGCGGAGCCAGGCGTTGCAGGAGCAGCCCGCGCTCCTGCAACGCCTCGTGAACCAGCCGGAAGTCGAGCATCTCCAGGTAGCGCAGGCCACCGTGGACCAACTTGCTGGACCGGCTGGAGGTGCCGCTGGCGAAGTCGCGCGCCTCCAGCAGTCCGGTGGTCAGGCCCCGGGTGGCGGCGTCGAGCGCCGAGCCGCTGCCGACCACCCCGGCACCGATCACCAGGACGTCCAGTTCCCGTCCGTCGGCCATCGCGTCGATCGCCTCGGTCCTCGCTTGCGGTGACAGAGCCACTGCGCCCACTGTGCTGTTCCTTCCGATTCCGTTGCGTTGCCTACCGAGCGGGCAGGGTCAGCCGACGTCGACCCAGTCCAGCGTCCGCTGGACCGCCTTCTGCCAGCCGGCGTACCCCTTGGTGCGCTGCTCGTCCGTCCACTGCGGCTCCCACCGCTTGTCCTCGTTCCAGTTCTGGACCAGCTCGTCGGTGGTCTTCCAGAAGCCGACCGCCAGGCCGGCCGCGTACGCCGCGCCGAGCGCGGTGGTCTCCGCGACGACCGGCTTGCTCACCGGGACGCCGAGGATGTCGGCCTGCATCTGCATGGCCAGCTCGTTCGCCGTCACGCCGCCGTCGACCTTGAGTACGTCGAGCCTCACGCCCGAGTCCTTCTCCATCGCGTCCGAGACGTCCTTGCTCTGGTAGCAGATCGCTTCCAGTGTTGCTCGGGCCAGGTGCGCGTTGGTGTTGAACCGGGACAGACCGACGATGGCGCCGCGGGCATCGGAGCGCCAGTACGGCGCGAACAGTCCGGAGAACGCGGGCACGAAGTACACACCGCCGTTGTCCTCGACCTGCCGGGCCAGCGTCTCGGTCTCGCTCGCACCGGAGATGATGCCGAGCTGGTCGCGCAGCCACTGGACCGCGGACCCGGTGACCGCGATCGATCCCTCGAGCGCGTACACCGGCGCGTTGTCGCCGAACTTGTAGCACATCGTGCTGAGCAGACCGGCCTTCGACCGGACCAGCTCGGTGCCGGTGTTCAGCAGCATGAAGTTGCCGGTGCCGTAGGTGTTCTTGGCCTCGCCCGGGTTGAAGCAGACCTGACCGACGGTCGCCGCCTGCTGGTCGCCGAGGTCACCGGTCAGCGCCACCACGCCGCCGACCGGACCGTTCGCGAGGGTCTCGCCGTACTTGTTCGGATCCGACGACGGCCGGATCTCCGGCAGCATCTGCCGCGGGATGTTGAAGAAGGAGATCAGCTCGTCGTCCCAGTCGAGCGTCTCCAGGTTCATCAGCATGGTCCGGCTGGCGTTGGTGACGTCGGTGATGTGTACGCCGCCCTCCGTCCCGCCGGTCAGGTTCCACAGCAGCCAGGTGTCGGTGTTGCCGAAGACGGCGTCGCCGGCCTCGGCCGCCTCGCGGACCCCGTCGACGTTCTCCAGGATCCACTGCACCTTGCCGGCCGAGAAGTACGTCGCCGGCGGCAGGCCGGCCTTCTGCCGGATCACGTCGCCCTTGCCCTCGCGCTCCAGCGCGGAGGCGATCCGGTCGGTCCGGGTGTCCTGCCAGACGATCGCGTTGTAGTACGGCCGCCCGGTCTTGCGGTTCCAGACCACCGCCGTCTCACGCTGGTTGGTGATGCCGAGCGCGGCAAGGTCGCTGGCCTGCAACCCCTTGGAGTTCATCGCGGTCCGGATCACCGAACTGGTCCGCTCCCAGATCTCGACCGGGTTGTGCTCGACCCATCCGGCCTGCGGCAGGATCTGCTCGTGCTCCAGCTGGTGGATACCCACCACGTTGCCGGAGTGGTCGAAGATCATGAAACGAGAGCTCGTGGTGCCCTGGTCGACGGCACCGACGAAGTCAGCCATGGAAAGTCCTCTCCTCACACTGCTCAGTGGTACGACGCATCACGCCGTGGTCTCCTCGTCGGGCACCCGGCCCGGCTCCTCGTCCTCGTCGCTCACCGGCAGGTGCCGGCCGACCAGCAGGTCGTAGAGGAAGGCGCCGATGAGCGCTCCGATGATGGGTCCCACGATCGGGACCCAGAAATAGGGATCCCCGAACTGGTCCTTGAATGCTCCCCCGTAGCCGGTCAGGAAGGACGCGAGCCGCGGTCCGAAGTCACGGGCCGGGTTGATCGCGTAGCCGGCCAGCGTGCCCCAGGCCATGCCGATGCCGACGACCAGAAGACCGATCATGAACGGACCGAGATTCGCCATCGGGGCGGTGTTGCGCAGGTCGACGATGGCCAGGATGACCAGCATCAGGATCGCCGTACCGATGATCTGGTCCAGGAATCCGCCCCACATGCCGACCCCGAGCTCCGTGCTGCCGTTGCCCGGCAGGGTGGAGAACACGCCCTGACTCTTGATGGTCAGGCCGGGGTCGAAATGCTGGAGCACCTTGTCGTAGTTCCAGCGGACCACCAGAGCCGCCGCGAAGGCACCCAGGAACTGCGCAACGATGTACGGCAGAACCTTCCGCCAGGCGAACCCGCGGAACGCGGCCAGGGCGATCGTGACCGCAGGGTTGATGTGGGCACCGCTGATCCGGGCGGACACGTACACGCCCATGGTCACGCCGATACCCCAGGCCCACGAGATCGAGTCGTGGTCCCCGATACCGCCGGCCACCACCTGGGCCACCACACCCACGCCGAACAGGATCAGGATGAACGTCCCCGCGAACTCGGCCGAGCACTCCGCAAGAAGGGTTCTTGCTTTGACTGTTTCCGTCGTAGCCATGCCGAACCTCCCCTCCACAGCCGTGACGACCACGGCTGGCTGGAATGTAGAAGCGTTCGCGGGGCGGCACAACGCCGGTCGTTCGACATTGTCGAACGCGACAACCCCACCATTCGGCTACGACACACAGTGATCGCCCTGACGCACAAACTGCTCGAGCGCGCACCCAACGGTTTGCCGGTCCGGCCGCGTCACAAGGGTTGAATCGACCCAGGCGCCGACGGAAGGGACCAGATGGCCGACGAGCGGGACACCGCCGGCTTCGCGGAGTTCGCGACCACGCGGCACGCCGCGCTGTATCGCTACGCCTACCTGCTGGCCGGCGATCGTGGTCTGGCGGAGGACCTCGTCCAGGAGGCCTTGGTCAAGACGTACGTCGCGTGGCGCCGCCTCCGCGATCCGGGCAACGCTGAGGCGTACACGCGCCGGGTCATCACCACCACCGCAATCACCTGGTGGCGGCGGAAGTCCTGGCACGCCGAGCGACCCCATGACGACGTACCCGATCGGCCGGTGGATCCGGAGGACGCCACCGCCCGGATCTGGTTGTGGCACGAGCTCCAGCAGTTGCCGCCGAGGCAACGGGCTGCGTTGATCCTGCGGTACTACGAAGACCTGACCGAGCCGCAAACGGCCGAGGCGCTCGGCTGCAGCGTCGGGACAGTGAAGAGCCAGGTCTCTGCCGCGCTGAAGAAGTTGCGCGCCCGCCTGGGCGCCGGCGTCGTACTGATCGTTGAGAAGGCGGGGATGGCGGAATGAACGAGTTGCTGAGGGACACCCTCGCCGAGCACGCCGACAGCGCCGAACCGCCCGCCCTCGACCTGGACGGGATCGTCGCGGCGGGCGACCGCCGGATCAGCCGGCGCCGGGCCACCGCGGTCCTCGGCGGTGCGGTCGTCACCCTGGCCGCCATCGCCGGTGGGGTCACAGTCGCCCGGTCGGTCGACCGGCGCCCGGCACCGGCCACGCCTCCACCCTTCGCCGAACGCCGCGCGACGTACGCCATCGGCAATCAGATCCACTACGGCAAGGACGTCATCAACGTCGCGCCGCACCGAGTCAGCGCGTTCGTCCAGACCGACGCGGGTTTCGTCTTCCTCGACGACAAGAACGACATCTACGTCGCCGGGACCGCCGGGGTACGCCGGATCGCGCCCGGCAAGGGCACCCAGCGCCTGACTGCCGACAGCCACGGCAGCCTGGTCGGCTGGGTCGAGAACTACACCGACCACAGCGAGTCCGTCGTGTACGACGTGGCCGCCGGCCGTGAGCTCGTCCGTACCCCGATCGGCAACAAGCGTGGCCCACTGCTCGATGCCGTGATGGGACCACAGATCGTCGCCATCGACGGCGACACCGCGTACTTCGGAACCCTCGGCGGCATCCTCCGCTGGGATCTGAAAGCCGGCGCCGGCAAGCTGGTCGCCGACACGCTCCCCAACGGGGTGCGAGGCGTCTCGTCCGGGCAGTACCTCTACCAGCGTCCGTTGAGCCATCCGACCAGCGGGACCAGCCTGGCGGTCGGTCCGGCACCGAGCGACTCCAGTGGTCGTACGTTCCCCGGCCGGCAGGGGTACCTCTCCCCGACCGCGGACTATCTGGTCGCCGGTCCGGCCGACAACCAGCGGGCCCAGCCGGCCGCCGCCGTACTCGCCCTCTACGAGGTGAAGACCGGCGCGAAGCTCCCGCTACGCCACCCCGATCATCCCCGACTGATCTTCGGTCAGTGGCTGGACGACAGCACCTTCTCCGCCGTCGGTGTCCGCGCCGGGCAGAACGCTCCGGTCGACCTGCTCACCTGCTCCGCCACCACCCTGACCTGCCAGGTCAGCGCAGCGGCCTTCTCCACCTTCACGTTCGACCCGGTTCCACCCCGGGACCTGCCGTTCGCCGTACCCCTGGGCGTACAGATCACCCAGTACTTCGGCTGACCTCGAGGCCGCCCCGCGTGCCGACCGGTGACCTGCCAGAATCTGGGCGACGAAGGGGACAGGGTGGAGGATACGTTCGCGGCGCGGTTGCGGGATGCACGTCGGGCCAGGGATCTGACGCAGGAGAGTCTGGCGGAGCAGGCGGGTCTCAGTGCGCAGGCCATCGGTCTGCTGGAGCGCGGCGTCCGCCGGTTCCCGCACCCGACCACGATCGACAAGCTGGACAAGGCGCTCCAGCTCACCCCGGAGGAGCTCGCAGCGTTCAAGCGGCTGGCCTCACGCGGCGCTGCCAGCCCGACAGCCACTCAAGCCAAGCCCGCAGGTCCGGCCTGGGTAGTGGCTCGCCAGCTGCCGTCCGTGAACGCGGGGTTCGCCGGCCGCACACAGCAGGTCGACCAGCTGATCGATCTCCTCAGCGGTACGCCGGCGCAGCCTGGCTCACCCATCGTCGCCACGATCCGCGGCATGGCCGGAGTGGGGAAGACCGCCCTCGCGATCCAGGCTGCCCACACCAGCGCCGACCAGTACCCGGACGGCACCCTCCTGGTGAACCTGCGCGGCTTCGGAGCCGGTACGCCGGTCAGCCCGCTACACGCGATCGGTCAGCTCCTGCGCGGAACCGGCGTACCGCCCGATGCCGTGCCCGGCAGCCTCGTCGAGGCCGTCGCGGCCCTTCGCAGCCGCCTGGCCGACCGCCGCGTGCTGCTGATTCTCGACAACGCCCACGATGTCGGCCAGGTCGCAGAGCTGATCCCGGCCGCGAGCGGATCCGCCGTACTCATCACCAGTCGCGCGACGCTGACCGCCCAGCCCGCGAGCCTGCACCTGCAACTCGAACCGATGCCGGCCGACGAATCACTCCACCTGCTCGAGACCATCGCCGGCGCCCACCGGCTGGCCTCGGCCGCGGCTCGCGTCGCGGAGCTGTGTGGGCATCTCCCTCTCGCTCTCTCGGTCGCCGGCGCGTGGCTCGTCCGGCATCCGTCCGCGTCCGACAACGAGTTGGCGCAGCGGCTGGAGGACGAGTCTCGCCGGCTCGACCTCCTCGGCGTCGACGACCTCGACGTCCGGGCGAGCCTCTCGCTGTCGATCGAACAGCTGAACCGCAGCGCCGACCCGCTCGACCACAGCGCCGCCCAGGCCCTGATCTTGCTCAGTCTCAGCGACGCCGAAGACTTCACGGCCGAGACGTCCGCGGCCCTCATCGACACGCAGCCGGCCGAGGCCGATCGCCTGCTGGAGCGTCTGACCGACGTGCACCTGCTCGAGTCGCGCGCCCCGGGCCGCTATCTGTTCCACGACCTCGTCCGCGCCTTCGGCCGCGAGCTGGCCGCCGGACTGCCGGAGGATGAGCGCACCGCGGCTCTCGACCGCAGCCTCGCGCTCTATCTCGCCGTCGCCTGGCGGGCGAACGAGATGGGCGATCCGAAGGCGGCGCGGATGGCCTGGCCGGAGCGTCCACCGGCACCCGCGTTCCCGACGTTCACCCGGCTGGAGCAGGCGCTGGCCTGGATCGACGACGAGCTGCGGAACTGCCTGGCCCTGGTCGATCAGGTCCGGACCCTCGGTGGCCGCGACGAGCTCGCCGCCGGCCTGATCGTCGGCCTCTACAACTACTTCGCGATGCGCGGCAGCATGTCGGACTGGTTGCCGGCGATCGACAATGTCGCGGCCGGCCGGATCGAACGCTGGACGCTGGCTCAGCTCCACGCCGACGCCGCGATCGCGCTGGCCGAACTGGCGCGCTACGACGAGTCCGCGCAGCGTTTCGGTCTCGCCCGCGAGGTGTTCGAGTCGATCGGCAATCTCCGCGGGGTGTCGCTCGCGACGAACAACAAGGCGCGGCTGCTGATCAGGATGCACCGGTACCGCGAGGCGCTGCCGCTGGTCGAGCACGCACTGGCCGTCAACCAGCAACTGGGCAACGATCGCGGCCTGGCCGCCAGCCAGCTCACGTTGACGGAGGTGTACACCGAGCTCGGCGACTGGAATGCGGCGGAGGCGGCCAGCACCGCGGCCGTCGAACTGTTCGCCGCGGCCGGTGACGAATCCGGTGCCGCCAACGGGCGGATCGACCGGGCCTGGGCCAGGGCCAGGGCCGGCCGGCCGGAATCCGCCGTGGCCGAGATCGTCCAGGCGATGGGCGTTCTGGACGTGCTCGGCTACCGCAAGAGCGTCAGCGACGGCCATTACGTCCTCGGCATGGTGTATGCCCAGCTGAAGGACTTCGAGTCGGCGATCGAGCAGACCGAACACGCACTCGAGGTCGCGCTCGACGTGGGTGACCTCCGGCGCGAGGCACAGGCTCGGCTGGAGCTCGGGCGGGTGCTGAACGACATCGGTGAACCCGACGACGCCGTACCGAACCTGGAGTTCGCGCTCGCCTTCTACCGCGAGCACGACGCCGCACTCGTGCCGCCGACCGAGGACCTGCTGGAAGCGGCCCGGAAAGCGGCCGGCGCCTGACGGTGACCCGTCAGGCGCCGAGCGATCAGCTCGCGTCAGTTGCTGTGGGAGCCGGAGTGGTGGTGGGCTGGTTCTCCGGGAAGTGGCAGGCGGTCTGGTGACCCGGAGCCAACTGCAGTAGCGGCGGCTCCTCCGTCTTGCAGATCTCCTGGGCCTTCCAGCACCGGGTGTGGAAGCGGCACGCGGGCGGCGGGTTGATCGGGCTCGGTACGTCGCCCTGCAGGCGGATGCGCTCCTGCTTGGCCTTCCGCTTCGTGTCCGGCACCGGGACCGCCGAGAGCAACGCAACCGTGTACGGATGCATCGGCTTCTCGTACAGGCTGACTCGGTCGGCGATCTCGACGATCTTGCCCAGGTACATCACCGCGACCCGGTCCGAGACATGCCGTACGACGGACAGGTCGTGGGCGATCATCACGTACGTCAGGTCGAACTCGCTCTGCAGGTCCTCCAGCAGGTTCACGACCTGGGCCTGGATCGACACATCCAGCGCGGACACCGGCTCGTCGGCGACGATCAGCTTCGGACGCAGCGCGAGAGTGCGGGCGATGCCGATGCGCTGCCGCTGACCGCCGGAGAACTCGTGCGGGTAGCGGTTGTAGTGCTCCGGGCTCAGACCGACCAGCTCGAGCAGCTCCTGCACGGCCCTCTTCACGCCGTGCTCGGTCTTCACGTTCTGCAGCTTGAACGGCGCGCCGACGATCTTGCCGACCGTGTGCCGCGGGTTCAGCGAGCCGTACGGGTCTTGGAAGATCATCTGTACGTCGCGCCGCAGCGGCCGCATCTTGCCCTCGGCGAGGTGGCTGATGTCGCGGCCCTCGAAGACGATCCGGCCGGACGTCGGCTCCAGCAGGCGGGTCAGCAGCCGGCCGGTGGTGGTCTTGCCGCAGCCGGACTCCCCCACCAGGGAGAACGTCTCGCCGCGGTTGACGTTGAAGGTCAGCCCGTCGACCGCCTGGACGGCGCCGGTCTGGCGCTGCAGCACGCCCTTGCGGATCGGGAAGTGCTTCACCAGTTTGTCGACCGAGAGGAGCTCCTCGCCCATCGCCGGTTCGATCACGCCCGGGACGGCGTCGGATTCGGTGTCAGCAGTCGTCACAGTCGTCGTCCCGTTCACAGCTTCGGCTTGATGTCGGTCTCCCACGCCTGCTGGCGGTTCTTCGGGGAGAGATGGCAGGCAACCATGTGGCCGTCGCCGACGTCGAGCAACTCGGGCCGGTCGGTCTCACTGGCGCCACCGTTCAGATGGGCGTAGTTGCAGCGCGGGTTGAACGCGCAGCCCTTCGGCACGTTGATCAGGCTGGGCGGCGTGCCCTTGATCGGGATCAGCCGTTCACTGCGCTCCCGGTCGATCCGCGGCATTGAACCGAGCAGACCCCAGGTGTACGGGTGCTGCGGCCGGTCGAAGATGTCCTCCGCGGTGCTGTACTCGACCGCGCGGCCGGCGTACATCACCTGGATGTCGTCGGCCAGTTCGGCGACCACACCGAGGTCGTGGGTGATGATGATGACCGCGGAGTTGAACTCGCGCTGCAGGTCCCGGATCAGGTCCAGGATCTGCGCCTGGACCGTGACGTCGAGGGCCGTGGTCGGCTCGTCCGCGATCAGCAGGTCCGGGTCGCAGGACAGCGCCATCGCGATCATCGCGCGCTGCCGCATGCCACCGGAGAACTGGTGCGGATAGGCGTCCACCCGCCGGTCCGGCTGCGGGATGCCGACCCGGTCCAGCATCTCGATCGCGTGCTTGCGCGCGACCTGCTTGCTCACCTCGTTGTGCACCCGGTACGCCTCGATGATCTGCTGCCCGACGGTGTAGAACGGGTGCATCGCCGACAGCGGATCCTGGAAGATCATCGCCATCCGCTTGCCGCGCAGCAGCCGGACCTCTTCGCGGCTGGACGAGACCAGGTCCTGACCGTCGAGAAAGATCTCGCCGCTGATCTTGGCCACCCCCGGCGGGTGCAGGCCCATGATCGACAGGCTGGTCACGCTCTTGCCGGAGCCGGACTCGCCCACGATACCGAGCGTCTTACCGCGCTCGAGTTTGAACGAGATCCCGTCCACCGACTTCACCAGACCGTCGTCGGTCGGGAAGTGCACCTTGAGGTCGCGGACGTCGAGGAACGCCTCGCCGCGGGGAATCCGCTGGACGGTGTCTTGCGGCGGAGCCTGGTCCTGGGGCTCTGTCACGTCTTGGGGCTCGGTCACGAGATCCGCACTCTCGGGTCGACGACGGCGTACAGGAGATCGACGATCAGGTTCGCCAGCACGATGAAGAAGGCGGCGACCAGGGTCACGCCGAGCACCTTGGGCAGGTCGTTCGCCCGCAGCGCGATCACGGCGTACTGACCGATCCCGGGCAGCGAGAACGTCGTCTCGGTGAGGATCGCGCCGCCCATCAGCAGGCCCAGGTCGAGACCGAAGATGGTCAGGATCGGCGTCAGCGCCGAGCGCAGGCCGTGCCTCATCACCACCGTCCGTTCGGTCAGGCCCTTGGCCCGGGCGGTGCGGACGTAGTCCTCGTTCATCGTCTCGAGCATGCCGGCCCGGGTCAGACGTGCGTACGCCGCGGCGTAGAGGAAGGCCAGCGTGATCCAGGGAAGGATCAGGTCATAGGCCCACCAGATCGGATTGGTTTCGTCGAGCGGATTGGTGCCGCCCTGGGCGGTCCAGCCGAGGCCGTAACTGAAGATCGACAACGCCAGCAGACCGGTGAAGAAGATCGGCAGCGAGACACCAGCCAGCGCCACCGACATGAGTGATCGGTCCAGGGCGGACCCGCGTTTGAGTGCCGAGATGACACCGGTACCGACACCGGTGACCAGCCAGATGAACGCGGCACCGCCCGCCAGCGAGGCGGTCACCGGTATTCGAGCGACCAGGTCCGGCCAGACCGGTTGCTGGGTCAGGAACGAGTAGCCGAAGCACGGCGCCGGGCAGCGCTCGATCCCTGCTCCGTAGTCGTAGTCCGATCCGGCGACGAGGCCCTTCACGAAGCGGCCGTACTGCACGTAGAGAGGATCGGTGAAGCCGAGTCGCACCGCCGTGTCGTGGATCTGCGCCTCACCCGCGCTCTTGCCGACGTAGCGCGAGGCCAGGTCGTCGGCGGTCGCACCGCCGAGCTTGGGCACCAGGAAGAAGATCCCGAACGTAACGGCCGTGACGATGAAGAGCAGGACGATTGCTCCGATCACCCGGCGGACCAGATATGCGAACACCGTACGCGGCGTGGTGGCCGGTGATCATCGCTGATCACCGGCCACCGTCAGCCTTCACCTACCTCTGCTGGCGAAATGATGGTTGGTCAGGGCAACCGACGACTACTTGAGACCGATCGCGGCGTAGTCGTACATGCTCTGACCGTCGTTGGAGAAGACGTTGGCCAGCGTGTCCGGGCGGTACAGCAGGCCCTTGGCCCAGATGCCCGGCAGCGCCGCCGCCTGCTCCATGACCTTCTTGTCGACGTCAACCCAGATCTGGTTGCGCGCCGCTTCGTCGGTGGTGGACAGCGCCTTGTCGATCAACTGGTCGACCTCGGGGATCTTGATACCGAGGTTGGAGTTACCACCGGTCGGCTTGATCACGCGGCTGTCGACGATCTGGCTCAGGAAGCCGAAGCCGTCGCTCCAGTCCGCGCCCCAGCTGTAGACGATCAGGCCGAGCTTGTTGTTCTTCGCGAAGTCCGGCTTGCCGGCGTACAGCTTGGTGTAGTCGCCGGTCGGGTAGGGCTTCGTGCTCAGGTTGATGCCGGCCCGCTTCAGCGACTGCTGCAGCGTCTCGGCGACAGCCTTCTCCTTCGGCCGGTCGGAGCGGTAGGTGATGTTGGTGGCGAAGCCGTTCGGCTGACCACACTGCTTCAGCTCGTCCTTGGCCTTGTCGACGTTGCCGTTCTTGTCCGTCTCGAAGCCGTAGTCGTCGAACTTCTGCGCACCGGTGACCAGCGGCGGCATCAGGTTCGTCGCGATGTCACCACCGATCGGGCCGCCGTACGCGCGCTGGTAGCCCTCGTGGTCGGCGGCGTACAGGACCGCCTTGCGGCAGTGCACGTTGTCCAGCGGCGCGACGTCGCTGTTCAGCACGGTGAAGTTGAGCCGCGGCGCCGGCACGTTGTCGGTGTGCGCCTTCAGCTTCGGGTCGGCCAGGACCTTCGCCTGGGTCTCGGCCTGAACGCCGGTACCGGCGATGTCGACGTCGAGGTCACCGGCGATCAGCCGGTTGTCGATGTCGGTGCCGTTCACGTTGAATGCGACGGTGATCTTGTCCGGCAGTGCCTTGCGGCCCGAGTCCGGGTCGGTCGAGGCGTCGTACTGATCGTTGCGGATCAGGGCCATGCCCTTGTTCGCGTCGTAGCTCTCGAACTTGTACGGGCCAGTCGCGATCGGGTGTTCCTTGTACTTCGCACCGGTGTCCTTGGCCTGCGGCACCGGGGCCGTCGACGGCAGCTGCGCGAAGTAGTCGAAGCCGGCGAACGGCTTCTTCAGGTGGAACACGATGGTCTGGTCGTCCGGCGTCTCGATGGCCTTGGCCACACCAGCGAGCGACTTGTCCTTGTAGACGCTGTAGTTCGCCGGGACGTCCAGCAGGAAGTCGTTGAAGTACGTCGGGCCGCTAGGCAGCGTGGTCTTGTCCAGCGAACGCGCGACGCCGTACTTGACGTCCTTCGAGGTGACCTCGGTACCGTCCTCGAACTTCACGCCCTTGCGGATCTTGTACGTCCACGTCTTGGCGTCGTCGCTCGGTACGCCGGGAGCCTCGGCGAGGTCCGGGACCGGCTTCGCGCCCTCGGCGCCCGGAGCGGCCTTGAACGTCATCAGCGGCCGGACATAGTTGCGGACCAGGTTCCAGGACAGGCCGTAGTAGGTGTCACCGGGGTCTGTGGAGTCCCACAGCTCGGTGATCGCCATCCGCAGGGTGCCACCCTTCTTGTCGCTCGGGCTGAACACCTTGTTGACAGCGGCGTTGGCCTCCGCGGTAGCGGCGCCTTCGCTGCTGGTCCCTCCTCCGGGCGTCGCCTTGGGTCCCCCGCAAGCCACCAGGCTCAAGGCGACGGCCGCACTGACGGCGGTTGCCGTCCTGATGCGATTCCATCTCATCTCTTGTTGCACCCCTTTTTTCGTGAGAGCTGTGACATCCGTGGGCTCCCTGGTTGGAGAGAAGTCCTATCGCGACCGCGGGTCCAGCGCGTCGCGCAATCCGTCGCCGAACAGGTTGAAGGCAAGCACCGTCAGGAAGATCGCCAGACCGGGCGGGACCATGTACATCGGGTCGACCTGGTACCAGTTCGCGGCGATCGACAGCATGTCGCCCCAGCTGGCCGTCGGCGGGCGGATACCGACACCCAGGTACGACAGGCCGGCCTCGAAGAGCACGTTCGTCGGGATCAGCAGCGTCGCGTACACCAGGATCGGCGCGATCAGGTTCGGCAGCAGCTCGGTGAACAGGATGTACGGACGCCGGGCGCCGAGGCTTCGGGCGGCGTCGACGAACTCCCGCTCCCGCAGCGACAGCGTCTGCCCGCGGATGATCCGGCCGATGTAGGGCCAGCTGAAGAAGCCGATGATGAAGATGACCAGCGCCACCCGCAGCGCGTCTCCCTGGATGCCGAGCAGCTTGTCCGGGAGGGCACCGACCAGCGCGAGCGCGAACAGCAACAGCGGGAAGGCGAGGAAGATGTCCATGATCCGGCTGATGAGCGAGTCCACCCAGCCGCCGAAGTACCCCGCGACGACGCCCATGACGGTGCCGATCACGACCGACACCATGGTTGCCAGGAACGCGATCAGCAGCGAGACCCGGGCGCCGTACACGATCCGGGCGAAGATGTCGCGGCCGTTCACCGGCTCGATCCCGAGCGGGTGGTCCGCGCTGATCCCGCCCCATTTGCCGATCGGCGTCTGCAGTGACGGGTCGACCAGGTCCTGGTGGAAGTCGTTCGGCGTGACACCGAGGAGCTTGCACAGCAGCGGGGCGAAGATCGCGACCAGGACCAGGAAGGCCACGAAGGCGCCACCGGCCAGCGCGACCTTGTCGCGCTTCAGCCGCATCCAGGAGATCTGCCACAGCGAGCGACCCTCGATCTTGCCGGCGCCCTTGAGGATGGCCTCAGGCTGCGCTGCCGATGCTCCCGGCTCGACCTCGAGTGGCGTGCTCACGCGATGGGTTCCCCTGCCTCGATGTTCGATGGAACCGGGACGAATCCGGTATGGCTGCCGCCTTAACCTGCCGCCATTACAGGCTGGAGTCAAACGCGGAAAGTGCTGCGTTGCCCGATCGTGACCGTCAGGAAATCGTCCCGTATCGTGGACATTCCGCAGTAAACCACGGCGCCGTACCCACGGTCGCCGGGGCCTCGCGAACCGTTACTGTCATGGCATCTTTGTGTCACGCCGCAGTGATTACTTGCGGAGACCGGACAGGTACAGGAACGACAACGAATTGAGCGCCGCGGGCACATTCTCGATGTCCTTGCCGGCCGCCACCGTGAACCGGCTCTGCCAGGCCGGGACGGCCGGAACCTCTTCGGCCAGCACTCCCTGTAGCTGACCGATCAGGTCGTCGCGTTCCAGCCCGTTCTGCTCCGTCGTTTCCTGCTGCAGCAGCTTCGCGGCCGCCGAGGACCGGTAGCCGTTCTGGAAGCCGCCACCGGCCCGGACGAACGGCGCGAGGTAGTCGTCGGCATCCGGGTACTCCGGGATCCAGCTCCCGTAGTAGACGTCGTACGCACCCGCGCGGGCAAGCGTCTGGTACTCCGGCCAGTCCGCGTTCCGCAACGTCACCCGGAACAGCCCGGACGCGTCGAGCTGGCGCTTCAGCTCGAGCACCTCCGCCTTCGCGGTCGTGCCGTACTGCACCGGTGTCCACCCCACCGTCAGCGGCACCGGTACGGTGATGCCGGCCTCCTTGAGGATCGCGGCAGCGGCAGTCTTGTTCGGCTGCTTGTACTCCGTCTTGAACGCATCCACCTGCCCGCCGAACCCGGGTGGCACCAGTGAGAACAGCGGCGCGACGTGGTCGCCGTACACCTTCTTCACCAGCATCTGCCGGTCGAGCAGTTGCGCGAAGGCGCGACGTACGGCGAGCTTGCGCGACGTCAGCGACTTCATGTGGAAGGAGTAGAACTGGATCGCCGCCGAGTCGGACTCGACCAGCTGGACCTGGTCCGACGTACGCAGCTTGTCCAGCAGGTTGGGCCCGAAGCCATGGAACGCCAGGTCCGTCTTGCCCGTGGTCACCGCTTGGTAGAGCGCGGTCGAGTCCTTCACGAACGTGATGTCGGCGCCGTCGTTCTGCGGTCCGCGCGGACCGCGGTACCCGTCGAAGCGAGCGAGCATGATCCGCTCCCCCGGCCGGTACGCCGTCAGCTGGTACGGGCCGCTGCCCATCGCCTTGGTGTCGAGCAGCTTGTTCGCCGGGTAGTACTCCTCGTCGACGATCGACCCGGCGGTCGTGGTCAGCAGGTAGGGCAGCCGCGCGTCCGGGCTCTTCAGGTGGAACACCGCGGTGAGGTCGTCCGGCGTACTGACCGAGGTCAGCGAGGAGAACATCGGGGCCGGCCCGTTCGGGGTCTTCAGCTTGAGCATCCGCTCGAAGCTGAACTTCACGTCCGACGAGGTCAGTTCGTGCCCGTTCGGGAACTTCAGCCCTTCCTTCAGGCTGCAGGTGTACGTCGTCGGCGAGTCGAACTGGCAGTCGGCGGCGTCCGGGACCGGCGTCGGCTTGCCCGGCATGATCGTGAGCAGCGTCTGGTACAGGTTCGCCTGGACGGTCCGCGAGCCCACGCCGTACGGACCGGCCGGATCGAGCGAGGTGACCTGGTCGGTGGTCGCGAGCCGGAGCACCATCGCCTTCGGCGACGGCTCACCCGGATGCGGCGCGTTGTCGTCCGGCTCCCCACACGCGGCCAACGTCACGCTCAGCACACCCACCGCGGCCGTCACGGCACCACGGCGCCACCACTCGGTCAACATCTCACCCTTCCCCAGCCCGCTACCCGAACAACGCCCCCGAGGGCACCAAGTGACGGTAACCCGTCAACGGAGCAGGTCGCGCAGGGCCTCCGGCGTGAGCGGCTCGAGCGAACGCACCACCAGCCGTCGGGGCGCGTCCGGAATCGTCACCCATTGGGGTACGGCGACCACGTACGCGCCGGCCGCCGTACCGGACTCGGTACCCGTGTTCGAGTCCTCGATCACCACGCACCGGGTCGGGTCGACGCCCAGCTTGCGCGCCGCGGTCAGGTACGGCTCCGGGTGCGGCTTGCCGTGCGTCACCTCGTCGCCGGCCACGATCACGTCGAACGGGTCGGGCGGCAGATGACCGAGCACCGCGTCGATCATCACCCGGTACGACGCCGACACCAGCGCGCACGGGATGTCCTCCTTGCGCAGCGCCCGGAGCAGTTCGACCGCGCCCGGCTGGAAGCTGACCTCCTTGCGGAGCTCGTCCACCACCCGGCCGAACATCTGCTCGGCCAGCTCGTCGGCGGTGATCACACCGGCCGGGATCCGCGCCATCCAGACCTTGACCGCGTCGCGCAGGTCACTGCCGATGAGGGTCAGGCAGTCCTGCTCGGTCCAGGTCACCCCGAGCTCGGCGAGGAACTGGATCTGCACCTCGGCCCAGGTCTTCTCGGAGTCGACCAAGGTCCCGTCCATGTCCCAGAGCACCGCTTGGAGGGATTGTTCCGGGTGCAAGTGCAGCTCCTTCGTCAGGCCTGGCGCGATCGGTTCGCGGAACCATTTTCCTTTGTCCCCCCGGACCGGCCGCCGCCGGGTCCGGCCGACGGACGGCGACACGTTCCGCTGGGCGTGAAACCCGGCACGCCCGTCGGCGCGACCACGTAGGCTGGGCAGTCCGGATTCCGGCGACCCCGCCGGATGGCACACAGACGACAGGGGGCCTGCGAGTGGTTGACCTCGCGAACCTGAGGGACCCGGTCGTGATCGCCGCGTTCGAGGGCTGGAACGACGCGGCCGAGGCGGCCACCGGCGCGGTCGACCACCTGATCGACGAGTGGGACGCGGAGCTCGTCACCGCGATCGACCCCGAGGACTACTACGACTTCCAGGTGAACCGGCCGATGGTCGGCTTCGACGAGGACGGCGGGCGGCAGCTGACCTGGCCGACCACCCGGATGTACGTCGCCCGGCCCGAGGACACCGACCGGGACGTGCTGCTGATCCGCGGCATCGAGCCGAACATGCGCTGGCGCGGTTTCTGCCAGGAGCTGCTCGAGGTGGTCGACGAGTCGAACGCCCAGCTCGTGGTGGTGCTCGGCGCACTGCTCGCGGACTCCCCGCACACCCGGCCGATCCCGGTCTCGGCGACCTCGTCCGACTCGGAGCTGTCCGCGTCGTGGAGCCTCGAGCCGTCGACGTACGAGGGCCCCACCGGGATCACCGGCGTCTTCGCCGACCTGTGCAGCACGCTCGGCGTGCCGTCGGTGTCGATCTGGTCCGCGATCCCCCACTACATCGCCAGTACGCCGTGCCCGAAGGCGTCGCTCGCGCTACTGACCAAGATCGAGGCGCTGCTGGACCTGCAGATCCCGGACGGCGACCTGCCCGAGCTGGCCCGTGCCTGGCAACGCGGCGCCGACGAGCTCAGCGAGGAAGACCCGGAGGTCGCGGAGTACGTGCACTCGCTCGAGGAGCAGCGCGACACCGCGGACCTGCCCGAAGCCACCGGCGACGCAATCGCCGCCGAGTTCGAGCGCTACCTACGCCGCAGAAACAAGAACCACCCCAGCGATTAGAGCTCCTGGGCCGCGGTGGTGATGACGTCGTCCAGGACTGATCGGGACATGGTCAGGTCAGCGATCATGCGGTCGATGCGGTCGCGCTCCTCGGTCAGGTCGGTGACGAGTTGCGGGGTGGCGCGCTCGTTCGGGCCGCCGTCGGGGTCGCGCATGCACGGGAGCAGCTGAGCGATCTTCTTGCTGTGCAGGCCGGCCGCGAACAAGTCCTGGATCAGGATCACCCGGTCGACGGCGCGCTCGGCGTACTCGCGCTGTCCACCGGGACTCCGCTCCGACACGAGCAGCCCCTGCTGCTCGTAGTACCGCAGCGACCGCTCACTCACCCCGGTCTGCCGGGCCAGCTCACCGATCCGCATCGCCGATCCTCCCGCGGGACTTGAACTTGACACTGATGTCAGATTTTACCGTGTCGGTATGACGCTCTTCGACTACAGCCCGATCACCGAACGCCCCAAGCTCACCTGGCCGGACGGCAAGAAGCTCGCCTTCTACGTCGGCCTCAACATCGAGCACTTCCTCCCCGGCGAGCCGTCCACCAGCATCTGGCCGCTGGACCTGAAGCCGGACCCGCTGAACCACGGCTGGCGCGACTACGGTGCCCGGGTCGGCATCTGGCGCACCATGGACATTCTCGACCGGCACGGCATCCGGGCCAGTGCGCTGGTGAACTCGATGGTTGCCGAGCACAACCCACAGATCATCAAGGCCGGCGTGGAACGCGACTGGGTCTGGCTCGCGCACGGCTCGACCAACTCGATCCTGCACACCGGCTACGCACCGGACGAGGAGCGCAAGGTCCTCGCCGACATCACCGGCACCATCGAGACCGCGACCGGTCAACGGCCGAAGGGCTGGATGGGTCCTGCCCTGACCGAGACCGACAACACCCCGCAACTGCTGTCCGAGCTGGGCTACCAGTACGTGCTCGACTGGACCAACGACGACCAGCCGTACCGGCTGAACGTCCCCGGCATGCTCAGCGTCCCGTACACCCTCGGGCTCAACGACCTCGGCCTGTTCCTCCGCGGTACGTCCGGCCCCGAGTTCCTCCAGATGGTCAAGGACCAGTACGACGTACTCCGCGCCGACTCCGAGCACAGCGGCCGGGTGATGGCACTCGCGCTGCACCCGTTCGTGATCGGTCAGCCGTTCCTGGCGAAGTACCTCGACCTTGCCCTGGAGTACATTGCCTCGCAGAGCGACGTCTGGCTGACAACGAGTGACGAGATCGCGGCGCACTATGTGACAACCTGACTGGTTCATCAACACTGGCGTGATGGTGGGGATCGGCTTATCCTCGTCCGGTCGAGGATCCTGGGGAGCGGGTTATGGGCAAGGCGAAGGGCGGGAGCTCGGCTCCGGCCTTGGCTGTGCTCGCCGTACTCGGCATCGTCGCCGTGCTCGGGTTCACCAACGACGACGACAAGCAGGAGACCGTCGACCTCACCACGCTCGCCGCGTCGACAACAGCAACCACGATCACGACCGCACCACTCGATCCCCAGCCGTACGCCGGGACCGACGGACTGGTCGTGCACCCGCGGACCGAGACCGCGCTCTACAGCGCACCGGACGCGGACGCGTTCGCCAAGATCGGGCCCACGCAGTTCGGCCAGACCTGGCTGCCGGTGGTCGAGCAGGCCGACGGCTGGGTCCGGGTGCTGCTGCCGTCCAAGCCGAACCGTTCGACCGGCTGGCTCCCGGACGAGGACCTGGATCGGGCGTCGTCGTCGTACCTGATCAAGGTCCACACGGGCTCGCGCACGATCGAGCTGTTCGAGCGCGGCCGGCGGCTCGGGGTGTGGAAGGCCGGGGTCGGCGCGAAGAAGACGCCGACGCCGCCGGGCCGCACGTTCCTGCTCGGCTCGATCATCGACAACAAGCGGTCCGCGTCGCCGATCGTGCTGCCCTTGGGTGCGCACAGTCCCACTCTGGACACGTTCGGTGGCGGCCCTGGTACGGTCGCGATCCACGGCTGGCCGCGGCCGGACGTGTTCGGAGCCGCCATCAGCGCCGGTTGTGTCCGCGTGCCGACGACCGCACTCGCCCATCTGCAGAAGGTGCCGCTCGGGACGCTCGTCCTGATCGACAGCAAATAGAAAGTTGAGGACACCGTGATGCGACCAGACCTCGCGCGGACCGTCACCACGGTCGCGGCCGTCGGCGGCGTGGTGGCGTTCACCGTGGTCGCGAGCGCGCCCGTGGGCAACGCGGCGGCCCGGCCGTCCTCGGCGTACGCCGTCAGTGCGGACGGACAGTTCCCGATCGCCAAGACGCCGTACGCCGAATCGCCCGACGGGAAGCGACACACGACGTCCGCACTCGAACTCCCGAAGAACCCGCTGATCTCCGTGCGGGCCGGGAACGCGACCGCCGGGAACGACTCGGCCTCGGTCGAACTGTTCGACGTGGTCGTCGGCCCGGACATCCTCAGCCAGGTGAAGCTCCCGCCGGAGTTGAAGCAGAGTTGCGCCAACCTGCCTGCGCAAGGCGCCGACGACCTGCCGATCCCCGATCTCCCGTTGCCTGACCTCGGGCTGCCGCTGCCAAAGCTCAGCACCAAGGATCTGCCGGTCAAGAACCTGCCCGACCTCTGCAACTTGTTGCTCACGCCACCGAGTTCGCTGCTCGGCATCGACTCGGTCAACGTCTGGTGCTCCGGTGACGAGGGCGGTGTCGACATCGGCGCCCTGACCCTGCTCGGTCAGCGCATCGCGCTGCCGACCACCAAGCAGGGCGCGACGATCCCGGCCGCCCCGCTGGCGACCATTACGGTGAACGAACAGGCCAAACGTACGGATGGTTCGTTCACGATCACCGGACTGACGATCGACCTCGGCGGCGGCACGCAGATCATCCGGCTGGCCTCCGCGACCTGTGCCAAGCCGGCGCCACATCCCACGCCGAAGCCGACCCATCCGCCGACCACTGAGCCACCGCAGCTCAACGAGCCGCCGGCGGCGACGCCTCCGACGCCGGTCAAGACCCACCAGCCGGTGACGGGCTGACCGCCAGACCTACAGCTTGACGCCGAGCAAGGCGTCGATCGCCAGGGCCACCAGAGCGGGGGCCTCGGGGTCGTCGCCGTTGGTCTCGGCCCAGGTGTCGATCGCGGACAGCGCGGCGACGCTGTCGAGGTCGTTCGTGAGCGCGGCCCGTACGGCGTCGACCGCGGCCGCACCGTCGGGACCCGAGCCCCGGCTGACCGCACCGCGCCAGACGTCCAACCGCTCCTGCGCCTCGAGCAGCACCGACTCGGTCCAGAACCACTCGGTGCGGTAGTGGTGCGCGAGCAGCGCCAGCCGGATCGCCATCGGGTCGGAACCGGCCTGCCGCTCCTTCGAGACCAGCACCAGGTTGCCCTTGGACTTCGACATCTTCTCGCCGTCCAGGCCGACCATCGCCTGGTGCACGTACGAGTGGGCGAACGGGTGCTCGCCGGTCGCGACCTGCGCGCCGCTGGCCGACATCTCGTGGTGCGGGAAGATCAGGTCCGTCCCGCCACCCTGGACGTCGAACGACATCCCGAGGTACTCCAGCGCGATCGCCGAACACTCGACGTGCCACCCGGGCCGGCCGCGGCCGACGGGCGAATCCCAGGCCGGCTCCCCCGGGCGCTCGTGACGCCACAGCAGACTGTCCAGCGGGTCCCGCTTGCCCTCACGCTCCGGGTCGCCGCCGCGCTCGGCGAACAACTCCGTCATCGTCGGGCGGTCGTATCCGGAGACGCCGCCGAACGCCGGGTCCGCCTTCACCGCGAAGTACAGGTCACCGTCGACCGAGTAGACCGCGCCGGCCCGGCGCAGCTCGTCGACAGCGTTGGCCACCAGATCGACCGACTCGACCACGCCGATGTAGTGCTGCGGCGGGATCACCCGCAGCGAGGTCATGTCATCGCGGAACAGCTGGATCTCGCGGTGGGCCAGGTCGGTCCAGTCGACTCCGGTCTCGGCGGCCCGCTCGAGCAGCGGGTCGTCGACGTCGGTGATGTTCTGCGTGTAGCTGACCTCGTACCCGGCGTCCCGCCACATCCGGTTGATCAGGTCGAACGTCACGTACGTCGCCGCATGGCCCATATGCGTGGCGTCGTACGGCGTGATGCCGCACACATACATCCGGGCGGTGCCGCCGTCGGCCGGCGGTACCTCGACCGGTCCGCCCGAGGCGGTGTCGTGGAGCCGCAGCCGCCGGGCCGGACCCGGGACGACCGGGATGTCTGGAGTTGTCCACGCCTGCATGTCCTGGAGCTTATGCCAGCCCCGATTTCAGTGCCGCGACACGGTTCCACTCTCCGGTCGCCCGGTTCCGCAGATTCATCCTGGCCGGGTGACGTCTGCCAGGTGGTTCGGCGCCCACGATGGGGTTGCGGCGGGATGCTCGCCGCGCGTTCCGAGCATGCATTCGGTTCGATCGACGGCAAGGAGTGCACCATGACCGCCTTTACGGTGTGGAAGTTCGATGGTCCGGACGGCGCCGAGCACGCCGCCAAGATCCTCAAGGGCTGCGAGCGGGACGGGCTGGTGAAGATCCTCGACCACGCGGTCGTCTCGTGGCCGCAGGACGCTTCGCATCCGACCACCAAGCAGGCACACGAGGACACCTGGCGCGGCACCGGCTGGGGGGCTTTGTGGGGTGTCCTGATCGGTGCCCTGTTCTTCGTGCCGGTGATCGGTGGCGTCGCCGGGGCGGCGATCGGCGCGATCAGCAAGACGACCCAGGATGCCGGCATCACCAAGGAGCAACTGCACAAGATTCGCACCGAAGTGACGCCAGGGACCTCGGCCCTCTTCGCGGTCACCGAGCACGGCGACCTCGACCGGGTGGGCGAACGGTTCCACGGCATGCACAGCAAGCTCGTCGACACGAACCTCACCGATGCCGAGCGTCAGACGCTGCTGGAGACCTTCGGCGGCAGCCGCTGACGCCGTACCGGGCAGGGCACTAGAACGCCGGCCAGGGGATGGCCGGCCAGTCCTCGCTGGGGTACGGGTAGATGCCTGTCTTCAGCAGCGCCGCGCACCGCTCACGCGTCGCGGTCAGCTCCACCGCGGTGATCAGCTCGCAGAGCTCCTGTCCGAGGCCGCCTGCGAGCCGGTCCGCGAGCGTGCGTACGTCGTCCAGCAGCTCGGCCGGGATGGGGTCACCGGCCCAGCCCCACAACACGGTCCGCAGCTTGTCGTCGGCGTTGAAGGTGACCCCGTGGTCGACCCCGAACACGCGGCCGTCCCCCGGGTTCAGCACATGGCCGCCCTTGCGGTCGGCATTGTTGACCACGGCATCGAACACCGCCATCCGCTGCAGTGCCAGGTTGTCCGCGTGTACCAGCGTGACCGGGTTGTGCCGGCCGTCGAGCGCATCGAAGACGCCGACCCATCCCTTCGGCACGCGACCCTGCGGGACGATGTCGACCAGCTCCGTCTCCCCCGCCGGCAGCTCGACCTCGTCGATCCACAGCTGCACCATGCCCTCGCCGAGCGGTCCGTCCCGCAGCAGCGTCGGCGGCACCACAGACCAGCCCAGCGCCTCGGACACGACGTACGCCGCGTACTCCCGCTGGGCCAGCGTGCCGTCGGGGAAGTCCCACAGCGGCCGCTCGCCCTGGACCGGCTTGTAGACCACCGTCGCCGTCCGGTCCTCGAGACTCACCGAGCCCTGGAACGTCCCGTTCGACGCGGCCACCAGGCGGCCGTGCAGGGACAGCTCCCCCTGGGTGAGCAGGTCCTGGTCGATCATTCCGGCAGGTGCCTGCGATAGCCGTTGGCGCGCGGGCAGATGTGCCCCTCCGGGTCGATCGGCCGGCCGCAGAACGGGCAGCTCGGCCGCCCGGACGCGACCAGCGCGACGGCCCGCCGGGCGAACGCCCGGGCCTGCTCCTCGCTGATCCGGACGATGAACACCTCGGCGTCCTCGGAGTCCATCGCGGCCTGGACCGGGTCGGTCTCCTCCAGCTCGGCCTGCTCGCCGGGGACGACCGAGAACACCTCGATCACCACGCGCTCCGCGTCGGCCTCCCAGGCCAGCGTCATGGTGCCGGCCCGGAACTCCTCCTCGATCGGCTGCTCGAGCGGGTCGGTGTCGTCCGCACCGGCCGGCGTGATCGGATCCCGGTCGAACCGCCGGGCGACCTCGTCCAGCATCACGTCCAGCCGCTCCGCGAGCGCCATCACCTGCTCCTTCTCACAGGCCACCGAGGTCAGCCGGGCACCGGCCCGGGCCTGCAGGAAGAAGGTCCTGGCACCGGGTTCCCCCACGGTGCCGGCGACGAACCGATCCGGATCGTCGTACGAATGAACAACGCGCGCCATGTCTAGACCCTAGAACATGCCCGGTCGTCCCACGCCGTCGCGAGCAGGTGCACGGTGGCATAGCTGGGTGTGCTGGGGGCGAGGTCTCGATGCGGAGCATCGTGGCCTTGTCACCAGTGCAGCCAGATATGCCACCGGGTGCCGCGCAGTAGGCGTGGGACGACCGGGCATGTTCTTGTTACCGTCCGCCGACTACCGCGTCCGAGGACTGCTTCTTGGTCCTGCCTTTGGCCGGGGGTTTGGGGATCAGCGACTCCAGTTCGCTGCCGGAGTCGTTGAGGCGGACCAGGAACGGACGGGTCGTGGTGTAGGTGATGATCGTCGTCGACGCGGTGTCGACCACGATCCGCTGGAACGTGTCCAGGTGCTGCCCGAGCGCGTCCGCCACGATCGCCTTGATCACATCGCCGTGCGACACCGCCACCCACAGGGCGTTGGGGCCGTGGCTCTTCGCCAGCGCCGCGTCGTGGGCCCGGACTGCGTCCACCGCCCGCTGCTGCATCGCCCGCATCGACTCGCCACCCGGGAACGTCACCGCGGACGGGTGCTGCTGCACGACCGCCCACAGCGGGTCCTTCGCCAGCGTGGCGATCTTCTTGCCGGTCCAGTCGCCGTACCCGCACTCGGTCAGCCGCCGATCCGTTGCCGGACGCAACCCTTCGTGGAGTTTCGCGATCGCCGCGGCGGTCTGCTTGCAGCGCTCCAGTGGCGAGGTGACGATCGCGGCCAGTGGCAGCGTGGCCAGTCGCTGTGCGACCGCCTCCGCCTGGCGTACGCCGGTCTCGTCCAGCTTCACACCAGGAGTGCGGCCGGCCAGCGTGCCGGAGGTGTTGGAGGCGCTGCGGCCGTGGCGGACCAGAATCACCGTGGGCATGACCTGCACGTTATCCGGTGTGCGCAAGTCGCGGTGCCATGATGGGGCTGTGATCGTGGACTGCGGGGTGTACGCCGACGGCGAACGGCAGGACCTGCCCAAGGATCCCGAGACTGTTGCCCAGGCCATCGACGACCACGGCGAGTGCTTCGGCTGGGTCGGCCTGCACGAGCCGTCGGACGCCGAGATGCGCCGCGTCCAGCGGCTCTTCGACCTGCACGAACTCGCCGTCGAGGACGCACTCAAGGCGCACCAGCGGCCCAAGGTCGAGCGGTTCGGTGACGCGCTCGTCGTCGTACTGCGCACCCTCTGGTACGTCGAAGAGGGTGACGCCGTCGAGACCGGCCAGCTGAGCGTCTTCATCGGCCCGCGGTACGTCGTCACCGTCCGGCACGGCAAAGGCGGGGAGCTGGCAACGACCCGGCAGAAGCTCGAGGAACGCGCCTCGATGCTCGGCCACGGTCCCGCCGCCGTGCTGTGGGCGATCTGCGACGAGGTCGTCGACGGGTACGAGACGGTGGCCGAGTCGGTCGAGGTCGACGTCGACGAGATCGAGTCGTCGGTCTTCTCGCCGGACCGGACCAGCGACGCGGAGCGGATCTACCGGCTCAAACGCGAGGTGCTCGAGATGCGCCGCGCGGTCCTGCCGCTGCGCGAACCGATGGAGCAGTTCGCGCACGGCGTCCCCGGGATCAACCCTAGGGCGGCGCCGTTCTTCCGCGACGTCGCCGACCATGTCAGCCGGGTGGCCGACCAGACGGAATCGATCGACACGCTGCTCAGCTCGGCGCTCGGCGCCCACCTGGCTCGCGTCTCGGTGCAGCAGAACGACGACATGCGCCGGATCTCGGCATGGGTCGCAATCGCCGCCGTACCGACCATGCTGGCCGGCATCTACGGGATGAACTTCGACAACATGCCCGAGCTCACCTGGCACTACGGGTACTACGGCGTCCTGCTCCTGATGGCCGCCGTCTGCTTCACCATGTACCGCTTCTTCCGCAAGGTCGGCTGGCTTTAGGTTGCTGTGATCGTGCTGGTCGCGAGCAGGATCACGAGGACGATGCCGAGCAGGATCCGGTAGAACGCGAAGACCTCGATCGTGTGCTTGGCCACGAACCGCAGCAGCCACGCGACCGATGCGTACGCGACCACGAAACTCACGATGGTCCCGACGATCAGCGGCACCGCACCGACGTCGCCGTTCAGGGCATCCTTGAGCTCGTAGACGCCGGCGCCGACCAGTGCCGGGATGCCGAGCAGGAACGAGATCCGAGTGGCCGCGACGCGGTCCAGGCCGCGGAACAGCCCGGCCGAGATCGTCGCACCCGAGCGGGAGATGCCCGGGATCAGGGCCAGGCACTGGACCAGACCCATCACGATCGCGTCGACCAGGGTGATCCGGGTCAGCGGCCGGGACTTGCTGCTCAGCCGCTCGGCCGCCACCATCACGACCGACCAGCCGATCAGGGCCGCGGCCACCCACCACAGGCTGCGGAGCGGACCCGAGATGATGTCGCGGGCAAGGAATCCGACGATGACGATCGGCGTCGAGCCGACGATCACGTACCAGCCCATCCGGTGGTCGAACTCGCCCCGGTGCTCGGGCTTGAGCAGGCCGCGCACCCAGGCAATCGCGATCCGCTGGATGTCGTTCCAGAAATACAGCACGACCGCCGCGATCGCGCCGATCTGGATCACGGCGGTGAAGCCGGTGATCGACGGGTCGTCGATCTGCAGGCCGAGCATCTTGGCCACGATGGTCAGGTGCCCGGTGCTGGAGACCGGCAGGAATTCGGTCAGGCCCTCGACGATGCCGAGGATGATGGAGTCCCAGATCGTCATCAGTGGCTGACTCCGGCGAGTTCGAGCGCCTCGGCGACCGTGCGCAGGTCGGCGATCCGCTGGTCCACAGTCGACGCGAACGGGGTGACCGCGACGGTCGTCGCGCCGGCCTCGGCGTACGCGGTCAGCTTCTCGGCCATCCGCTCCTTGCTGCCGAGCAGCGAGATCGAGTCGATGAACCCGTGCGGTACGGCGGCCATCGCCTCGCGGTGCTTCCGGTCCAGGTAGAGGTCCTGGATCTCCTTGGCCTCCTCGGCGTACCCCATCCGGATCGCCAGGGCGTTGTAGAAGTTCTTCTCCCGGCTGCCCATGCCGCCGATGTAGAGGGCGGCGTACCCACGGATCGGGTCGGCCGCGGCGTGCAGGTCGTCACCGGTCATCACCGGCACGGACGCGACGACGTCGAAGTCGTCGAGTCCTTGCTGACGGATCTCGCGACCCGTCTTGATGTGCTTCAACTGCTCTCCCAGATAGGCGGGGTCGTTGAGGATACCGAGCCAGCCGTCGGCGATCTCACCGGCCAGCTCGAGGTTCTTCGGGCCGACGGCGGCCAGGTAGATGGGTACATGGTCGCGGATCGGGTGGACGGTCAGCTTCAGGGCCTTGCCGGGGCCGTCGGGCAGCGGCAGCGTGAAGTACTTCCCCTCGAAGGCCACGGTCTCGCGGCGGAGGGCGGAATTCACGATCGCGACGTACTCACGCGTCCTGACCAGCGGCTGCGCGAACCGGACGCCGTGCCAGCCCTCGGACACCTGCGGGCCGGACACGCCGAGGCCGAGCCGGAACCGGCCGTTCGAGAGCCGGTCCAGCGTCGCCGCCGTCATCGCGGTCATCGCCGGCGTCCGGGCCGGGATCTGGAACACCGCCGCGCCGACGTCGATCGTGGAGGTCTGGGCGGCGATCCAGGTCAGCAGCGTGGCGGCGTCCGAGCCGTACGCCTCCGCGGCCCAGGTGACCGAGAAGCCGAGTCGCTCCGCCTCCTGCACCAGCCTCAGATGATCCAGATGATCGGTGCCACCGAAGACGAAGCCGATGTTGAGTCCGAGTCGCATGACAGGCGAGCCTAACGAGCCGTTGTCGGTGCTCCGCAATAGGCTCGGCACATGCAGCAGCGCTATCTCGGTCACAGTGGCCTGGCGGTGAGCCGGCTCGGCCTGGGCACCATGTCCTGGGGCCGCGATACCGATGAGCACGAGGCGCGCGAGCAGCTGGCGGCGTTCGTGGCTGCCGGTGGGACTCTGATCGACACCGCTGCGGCGTACGGCGACGGCGACAGCGAGCGACTGATCGGATCGCTGCTGGGCGACGTGGTGGAGCGGGACGACCTGGTCATCGCGACCAAGGCCGGCTTCAGCGTCCGCCGGGGTGAGCGGATCACCGACACGTCCCGGGGCGCTCTGCTGCGCGACCTGGAGGGCTCGCTGCGGCGGCTGGGCGTCGACCACATCGACCTGTGGCAGCTGCACACCTGGTCGGACGACGTACCGCTCGAGGAGACGCTGTCGGCGCTCGACCACGCGGTGAACTCAGGCAAGGTGCGGTACGTCGGAGTCTCGAACTACGCCGGCTGGAAGTCGGCTCGTGCGGTGACCTGGCAGCAGGCCTGGCCCGGACGCGCGGTCCCGGTGTCCAACCAGGTGGAGTACTCGTTGCTGGCCCGGGACGCCGAGGCGGACGCGATCCGGGCGGCCGGCGGGCTGGGGATCGGCGTACTCGCGTGGTCCCCGCTTGGGCGCGGTGTGTTGACTGGGAAGTACCGCACGGGCATCCCGGCGGACTCCCGGGCGGCGTCTCAGCATCTGTCCAGATTCGTCGACCCCTACCTCGACGGCCGCGGTTCAGGCATCGTGGAAGCGGTCGCGCGAGCCGCCGACGGGCTCGGCTGGACCCCACTCGAGGTGGCGCTCACCTGGGTGCGGGACCGGCCGGGGGTGTCGGCGGCGATTGTCGGGGCCCGGACGGCGATGCAACTGAAGTCCGTGCTCGGTGTGGAGGAACTCACTCTTCCGCCGGCCATCGTGGCGGCGCTGGAGGATGTGTCGTGAGGTAGATGTCGTTGGGCAGGTGGAGGTGCGGATGGCCGAATACGAACTGCAGCAGTTCGAGTTGTCCAGGACGGAGTCGCGCGGCGCGGTGCGCCGGTTGCTGACCGAGCACGCCGAGTACGGCGGCTGGGAACTGGCCCGACTTCGTCGCTATCCCGACGGCACTCGCCGGGTCTGGCTCCGCCGCCGCATCATCCGTGTGATGCGGACCCTCTGAGTAGCGCGGTCACCAACTCGCGACGGCTGCCGACGCCGACCTTGTCGTACGCCGCCCGGACGTGTTCCTGCACGGTGTGCGGTGAGAGGCACAACCGCTCGACGATCTGCCGCGTGGAATACCCCCGTAACAAGAGCTCCGTCACGCGTTGCTGAGCGGGCGTCAGGCCGTGCAGATCGAACAGCAACGACCCCAACTGCGCCGGGGTCACCGGCTCGATGACGACGACCACCTGTCCGTCGTCGCCGAGTCTCGACGCATGCAGTGCGACCCATCGACCGGCTCGTGTCCTGACCTTCAACTGAGGCGCCGGCCCCTGTGTCAGCCTGGCCGCTACCGCTCTGACAGCGACCGGTAGCTCCGTCCGCCGATCCGGCTGCAGCTCAGCCAGCCAGTGCTCGCCTTCCGCGTTCGCCGACAGCTGGTGGAGAGCGGCGTCGAGCACGATCACACCTGGGCCGACCTGGCCGTCGTCGCCGGACCGGCTGAGCAGACCACGCCGTAGTCCCTCGGCCACGTGCGGTCCAAGGCGCCGTACCAGCTGGAGCTCCTGCTCCGAGAACCCGGTCGCGGCGTCTTCCCGGTGCAGGCAGATGACACCCCAGCAGCGGCCGTTCGACATCAGTGCGGCCCGGAGTTCGTCACCGAAGCCGATCGGCCGCATCACCTCGACGTACCGGGTGCTGCTCTGCCAATCGCCCTTCGTCGCGTGGGTGAGCGAGTTGACCGGATCACGCGCGGCGGCGAGCGTGACGAACTTGTTGACATCCGGCTGGCCGAACTCGTTCGCGAGGAACTGCTCGGTCACCTCGCCGAGCGGCGCGTCCGCGCTCGCCGAGGTGAACAGCAGGGTGGCCGGGTCGACGGTCGCGAAGAACGCGGCGTCGATCGTCATCAGCGTCCGCAGCCGGGTCAGCGTCTCAAACCGCAGCTCATCGGCGTCCAGCCCTGCGTAACAGCGCTGGATCAGCACCTCCAGGCGATCCCCCGCCCCCATGATCGCGATGCTACGCCGGTACGACGCCATCGTGACGCTACGCCGGTACGACGCCGAGCTGGCGCAGGAAGCCGAGGTCGTCCAGGCGGCCCCAGCGCTCGACGATCCGGCCGTCGCGCAGCCGGAAGATGTTGATCCCGGGCAGGCTGACCGTCTTCCCGGTCGGGCCGACGCCCATCACCTCGCCCCGGTGCGTGCCGGCGGCCGTGAAGCGCTCGACCACGATGTCGCCCTCGGCAACGAGCGCGTGCAACTCACTGTGCCAGTCCGGGAACGCGGCGCGCATCTGGTCGCCGGCGGCTCGCATCCCCTCGCGATCCGGCGTGACCCCGAACGGCGGGTCGTGATTGATGAAGTCCTCGGCCAGGTACACGTCGACCACCCGAGTCCCCCTTGGTGAACAGTCCGTCGATGAAGTCCCTGACGACGGCTTTGTTGCTCTCTGTCGTATTCATGTCTTCGATGCTGCGGCCGCTCATCGGCGCGGCCTACCCCGACTAGTTGGGGTTCGTGGTTCGTGTCGCGGAAATATCTCTGCGACAGAGGTATTGTGAAGAAGTGAACACCACCGACGTCCTCGCCGAGGAGTTGCTGGCCGCGATCGGGCTGGTCCGCCGGCACCTGCGCCGATCGGCCGGCAGGCCCTCGCCGCTGTCGGCACTGACCAGCTCACAGGCCGAGCTGGTGCGGACGGTGCGCCGCAACCCGGGCATCTCCGTCGCCGAGGCCGCCGCCGAGCTGGGGCTGGTCGCGAACACGGTGTCGACCCTGGTCGGACAGCTCACCGAGCGTGGACTGCTTCAGCGGGCACCGGACGAGTCCGACCGCCGCGTCGCCCGGCTGACGTTGACCGAGCCGGCCCGCGAACAGGTGGAGGCGTGGCGCGACCGTCGTACTGCGCTCGTCACTCAAGCGCTCGACGGCCTCGAGCGGGACGAACGTGAGGCATTGCAGGCAGCGCTGCCGGTTCTCGGCGTACTGGCTGAGCTGCTGCACCCCGAGATCGAGCAGAGCAAGGAGCGCGTATGAGTGCGGAAGAGGCGGTCGAGCCGGTGCCGGCCGTGCGGATCGACGGGTTGAGCCATCGGTTCGGCGATCATCTCGCCGTCGACGGCCTCGATCTGAGCGTCTCGCCCGGCGAGTGCTTCGGCCTGCTCGGTCCGAACGGCGCCGGCAAGACGACCACGCTCCGGGTGCTCAACACGCTGTACCCGCCACAGTCCGGCTCGGTCCGGGTGTTCGGGCTGGACGTGCGTTCCGAGGCGATGGCCGTACGACGAATGCTCGGCTACGTCCCGCAGCAGCTGTCGATCGAGGGCGCGTTGACCGGCTGGGAGAACGTGGCCTGGTTCGCCCGCCTGTTCGACGTACCGCGCCGGGAGCGAGCGGGTCGAGTCGCCGAAGTGCTGGAGATCGTTGACCTGACTGATGCCTCCGACCGGCTGGCGTCGACGTACTCCGGCGGGATGGTGCGCCGTCTGGAGCTCGCCCAAGCGTTGGTCAATCGGCCGGCGCTGCTCGTACTGGACGAGCCGACGGTCGGGCTCGACCCGGTCGCGCGGGATTCGGTCTGGGCTCGCGTTCAGGACATGCAGGAGAAGTACGGGATGACCGTGCTGCTGACCACGCACTACATGGAGGAGGCCGATCTGCTGTGCGACCGGGTCGCCCTGATGCACCTCGGCCGGCTTCGCGCGGTCGGGTCTCCGGACGATCTCAAGGCCGAGCTCGGTCCTGAGGCCAGCCTGGAGGACGTCTTCCGCCACCACACCGGCGAGAGCCTCGCCGCAGCAGAGAAGGGAGGCCTGCGCGATGTCCGTGGCACCCGTCGCACCGCCCAACGCATGGGCTGAGACCCGGCTCCGGGCCACGACCCGGCTGTTCTCCCGGATCGCCACCTTCTGCCTGGTCGAACTGCAGAAGCTGAAGCACGACCGGACCGAGCTCATCACCCGCGCGATCCAGCCGATCCTGTGGCTGGTCATCTTCGGCCAGACCTTCAGCCGGATCCGCGCGATCCCGACCGGAGACGTGCCGTACCTGGACTATCTGGCGCCCGGCATCATCGCGCAGTCCGCCTTGTTCGTCGCGATCTTCTACGGCATCCAGATCATCTGGGAACGCGACGCGGGCATCCTCACCAAGCTCCTCGTCACGCCCAGCCCGCGGTCCGCGCTGGTGGCCGGCAAGGCGTTCGCGGCCGGCGTACGAACGATCTCCCAGGCGATCGTCGTCATCATCGTCGCCGCACTGCTCGGCGTCAGCATGACTTGGAATCCGCTGAAGCTGCTGGCCGTTCTCGTGGTGGTCGTTCTCGGTGCGGCCTTCTTCTCGTGCCTGTCGATGACCATCGCGGGTCTGGTACTGCGGCGCGATCGGCTGATGGGGATCGGGCAAGCGATCACGATGCCGCTGTTCTTCGCGTCGAACGCGCTGTATCCGGTGAGCCTGATGCCCGAGTGGCTGCGGGTGTTGAGTCATGCGAACCCGCTGACGTATGAGGTCAGCGCTTTGCGGGGGTTGCTGATCGGGCAGCCCACGAACTACTGGCTGGACTTCGGCGTACTGATCGTTGCTGCGGTGGCTGGGATCTGCGCTGCTTCGTCACTGCTCCACCGGCTCGCCCGCTGACTGACTGGCGTTTAGAGGTCGTGGCGGATCCAGACGTTGGGCTCGACGTACACCGCGTGATCGTGCTCGACGTCGACGTGCACCGGCACAAGCGCCTTCGGCACGATGACGTCTCCGGTCTTGTCGAACGGCAGGCCGGTCCACTCCCGCCACTCGGCCAGGCTGCCTGCGATGACCATCGACCGCGGCGCGACCTGCAGGATCGTCCCGCCGGCCTTCACGTGCACCCGCAGCCAGGGATCCATCGGGAGACCGTCGTCCCTGACCTGCTTGATGTACTCCGTCATCGGTAGCTCGGCGTCGGTCTTCCCGTTCGGACGGACGGGTGCGAACAGGGCGGTGTGGCCCTTGGCTTTCACGGCCGCGCGCATGGCCTGGAGCATCTCGTGGGACAGGCCTCGGCCCAGGTGCGTCGGCCGGATCAGGATCTCCAGGGCGCTCGACACGTTCGGCTCGCGTCCGCTGCGCAGATCCATGAAGCCCCAGTGCAAGACTCGGTCCCAGCCACCGGTCGGCAGGTCGGTGCGGTCCTCGTCCGGGAACACGAACGGGATACTGCGGCCGTGCGCGATCAGTTCGCCGTCTTCGGTGGCGACGATGCACTGGTCCGGGAAGTGGCGCGGCACCTGACTCATGAACGCGTTGCCGATCGGATCGTTGTGCATGAACGCCGGCCACGCGTCGGCGAACTCGTACATCCGCTCGAGGTACTCAGGCCGCGCGGCCAGGGTGGTGATCACGATCTCCGGCATGCTCGGCAGTCTGACAGCGCACCAGCACCACTGTCGCGACAATTGCGGTCAGTAGTCCGGCCCCCACGAGCGCGCTCTCGGCTCCGGCCACCGCGATGATCGGCCCGCCGATCAGTAGCCCGGCCGAACTCCCCGCGTTCACCACGACCGTCTGCCCGGACAACAGCGTCCTGCGCTCGGCGCCCGCCGACGACCGGGTGATGAGGATCGAGATCGCCGCGATGCCCAGTACGACGGCGACTCCCGCCAGCGCCCCGAGCACCGCGATCACCGGCGGCGTGCTCCAGATACCCATGCCGACCCAGCACAGGCCCATCCAGATCCAGGCGAATGCCGCTAGCCGTACCGGCGGGATCCGACGTACGACGGCGAGCGAGATCGCGGTGCCGATGACGGAGCCGACGCCGTACCCGGTCATCCCGGCGGCCAGGTAGATGCCCGGTTGGTCCCTTTCGGCACCGATCACGGACAGGCCGAGGGTGAAGGCGAACCAGGTCACGCAGCCGGTGCCGCGGGTGATCCACCCGTAGAGCACGTCGCGACGGCCCTTGAGGCTGGCGCGGATCGAGGGTGGCTCGCTGGTGGCGGGCGTGCGCTCGGCCTTCACCGTGCAGGCGAGGAGGCCCGAACCGAGCACGGCCACCGCTTCGGTCCACAGGAGGCCGTTGGTCACGCCGGCGGACACTGCGAACGCTCCGATCAGCGGGCCGATCGTCATTCCGATCCTGCGGAGGCCGTCCTGCCAGGTGAGGAGTACGACGGCTCGGTCCTTGGCCCAGCGGTCTCCGGTGTCCGCGAGGAGGGCCGACCGGCCCGGACCGGCGAGCGCCTCACCGCAGCCGAGCAGCAGGCCGCTGACGATCAGTACTCCGGGGGTGAGCAGGTCGAGTGCTGCGACTGTGGGCACCATGGCCAAGGCGATGGCCTGAACCACCGCGATCACCGCCAGCCGGGTGCCGGAGTCGACCCATTGACGGGCTCGGCGGGCCCACCATGGCGAGAGCAGCACCGGTACACCGGCGGCACCACCGACCAGACCGGTCGCGGCGACCGAGCCGGTCTCGTGCAGGATGACCAGCGGCAACGCGACCTGCGTGAACCGGAGCGCGAGGTCCGCCACTCCCCCGCCGGCGAGCAAGGCCAGCGCCTCGGTCCGCGCTCTCATGCCCTTGATTCTTTGACGTATCAGCTGCCGTCGGTAGGTGTCCGATGCTTGGTGCTTGCCATAGGCTGTAGCTATGGCCTCATTGCCATCGGTCGAAGACCTGCGGCTGGTGCAGACGATCGTGCGGACCGGCGCGGTCGGCACCGCCGCGCGTGAACTGCGCATATCTCAGCCGTCCGCATCCCAGCGTCTGGCCCGACTCGAACGCATGTGCGGCACGAAGCTGTTTGAGCGCGACACCCGCGGTGCTCGGCCGACCTCAGCCGGCGCCGAGCTCAGCCGCCGGGCGGATCACATCCTCAGCCACCTCGAGGAGGTGTACGACGCCACCCGAGCGGCAGCGACCGGTCAGCGACTGGTGGTCGGCACGTTCGCCAGCATCGCGGCCATCCTGTTCCCGATCTTGGACGCCGACCTGCCGGACCTGGACATCGAGCAGCAGGTCGACCACGGCCACTTCCTGGTCGAACGCATCGCTGAGGGCACCATGGACGCTGCCTTCATCGCGATCGCCGACCAGATGACACTCCCCCGCGGCGCGGTCTCCCGCCGCGTCGGCCGCGACGAACTCGTCCTGTTCGTCCCACCCGGTGCCCGTCCGCCGGGCCGAGGCAAGCACCCGCTTCGCGACCGCCACATACCGTTCTCCACCTACGACCGAGGCGCCGAGGACATCCACACCCGTCTGGTCGCACTCGGCGCGCTCCCCCGCCGCGGCGTCACCCTCAACACCACCGTGGCGATGGCTCGCCGCCGCTCCCAGCTGGCCCTCGTCCCGCGCAGCGCCCTGGCCACCGAGCTCCGACCTGGCGAACACCTCACCGCCGCGCCCTTCCGCTACCGCCTCACGCTCTCGCTGATCACCACCCCAACGCCGCCCAAGCCACTCATCCATCACCTCCCGCATCTCCGGGCCACGTTGAACTTGTCGTGAACAACGGCGAGTTGCGGCTTGTCGTCCGGCAGACTCGGGGGCATGAACCTGGGGCGGTTGGCGGGCGGGCGACGGCTGTTGACGGCATTTTGGGGTACGACGGTCGTACAGGTGGCGGCCGTTGCCCTCGACGTCAAGCTCCTCAAGCAGGCGAGCAAGGTGTCACTGATGCCGCTGCTGTGGTCGTGGTCCCGCAGTCAGGACGCTCCCCCGCTGCTGCAGGCGGCGTTGCTCGCGTCCGCGGCCGGGGACCTGCTGCTCGAGACCGATCTCCAACTGGCCGGCATGGCCGCGTTCGCCGCGGCGCATGCCTGCTACCTGGCTGTCTTCCTCGCCAATCCCGGACAACGGTCCGTGCGCGTGGTTGCGGCGTACGCAGCACTCTGGGCCGCTCTCGTCGCGGTGCTCGCCCCGAGTCTGGGCAGTCAGCGTGTCCCGGTCGCGGCGTACGCCTTGTTGCTCACAGCAACCGCCATCGCGTCCCGTTGGCACAATCCACGCAGCGGCCTGGGCGGCACGTTCTTCCTGATCTCGGACGCCCTGATCGCGCTCCGGCTGGCCGGGCGCGACTTCCCCGGCCGCGGCGCGTTGTGCATGTCGACGTACGCCGTCGGCCAGTACCTGCTGACCTCAGGCCTCGTCGAGAAAGCGGTCGAGGACTCTAGAGCCGAACTCTAGAGACGAGGTCGGGACCCGCTCGTCGATGCCGTGGAACATGCCCATGAAGTCCAGTTCCGGCGGCAGCTGCAGCGGCACGAACCCGAAGCAACGCACCCCGAGCCGGCTCCACGACTTCGCGTCGGTGCCGCCCGACATCAGCAGCGGTGCGAACCGGCTCTGTGGGTCCTCGGCCGTGATGCACGCCTTCATCGCCTCGACCAGGCCGCCGCTGAACTCGGTCTCCAGGGCGATGTCCGTGACCACGGTCTCGCGCTGCACCTTGTCGCCGATCAGCTCGTCGAGCGTCGCGTAGAACTCGTCCTCGTAGCCCGGCAGGAAGCGCCCGTCGATGTGCGCCTCGGCGTCGCCCGGGATCACGTTCACCTTGTAGCCGGCGCTGAGCATGGTCGGGTTCGTGGTGTTGCGGATGGTCGCGCCGAACATCCGGCTGAACGTGCCGAGCTTGGCCAGCGTCGAGGTCATGTCGTCGGGGTCGAGCTCGATCCCGAGCACGTCCTCGAGCGTCTTCAGGAACTCCCGCACGGTCGGCGTCACCCGCAGCGGCCACTCGTGGTTGCCGATCCGGGTGACGGCCTCGACCAGGTTGGTCACCGCGTTGTCGTTGTTCACCATCGACCCGTGACCGGCCGTACCGCGGGCCTTGAGCCGCATCCAGTTCATGCCCTTCTCGGCGGTCTCGATCAAGTACAGCCGCAGGTCGTCCTTCACCGTGACCGAGAAGCCGCCGACCTCGCCGATGGCCTCGGTGCAGTCCGCGATCGTGTCCGGGTGGTTGTTGATCAGCCACTGCGCGCCGTACACACCGCCGGCCTCCTCGTCGGCGGTGAAGACCAGGCGGACCGGACGCCGCGGCTTCACGCCGGCCCGCTGCCGGGCCCGGACCACCGACAGCACCATCGCGTCGAAGTCCTTCATGTCGACCGCGCCGCGGCCCCAGACGCAGCCGTCGAAGATCTCACCGGAGAACGGGTCGACCTTCCAGTCCTTCGGATCGGCCGGTACGACGTCCAGGTGGCCGTGCACGAGCAGCGGATCGGCCGACTGGTCCTCACCCTCCCAGTGCGCCACCAGCGTGGCCCGGCCCGGCTCCGCCTCGTAGATCGTGGACTCGATCCCGACCTCGTCCAGCTTGGCCGCGACGTACTCGGCCGCGACCCGCTCACCGTTGCTCTTGCCGTTGCCGTAGTTCGTGGTGTCGATGCGGATCAGCTCACTGCAGAGCTCCACCACCTCGGCGTCAGGGGTGTACGACGGACGGTCGCTGGGGGTCGGAGAAGTCATGGGCCCATCCTCTCCCACGCCTCCGGTCAGAGCACTTTGAGGCCGTACATCTCCCCCAGCGGGTCCGCGATCAGCTCGATCCGGGCGCCGTCGGGGTCGCGGAAGTAGATCGACGTACCGCTCTCCTCGAGGTACTCCACCCCGGCCGCGTCCAGGTTGTGCTTGAGCCGATCCCATTTGCCCGGCTCGACCGAGATCGCCAGGTGGTGCAGTCCGCCGAGGACTTCGGCGTACGGGCCGAGGTCGAGGCCGGGGAAGTCGAAGAACGCGAGCAGGTTCCCGTGCCCGATGTCGAAGAAGAAGTGGTTCGAACCCTCGTAGTCGCGGTTCCCGACGATCTCCGTGAGCGGGAACTCCAGCACGCCCTGGTAGAACCGGATGGTGCGCTCGACGTCGGCGCAGAGAAGGGCCACGTGGTGCAACCCGCGGGCCGAACTCTCCCTGCCCTCCTTCAGGTACGTCGTCCTGATCCGGTCGCGCTCGGCCTCGATCGCGGGCAGGTCGATATCGGTCATACGGGTCCCCCTCAGATCCGGAAGAACAGGTTGAGATAGCGGTCGGCGACCGCACGATCGCCCCGGATCGTACCGGCGTTGCTCCGGCCGAACGCGGTCAACACGAAACTGCCCGGGTCGAACTCGATCACGGTGGCCAGGTCGTCGACGTTCCCGGGCTCGTAGTCCATGCCGTCCGGGCCGACCTTCACGCGGGTGTCACCGGCGTTCGGGCCGCTGGTGATCCGGATGCCGAGCTCGCACGGATCCTTGGCGCCGGTGGTGTACTTCCACAGCACGAACATGAACGGCACCAGCAGGTCGGCCGCGTCACCCGACAGCCCGTGCGCCCGGCCGGTCCCCTGCCGGATGTCCCAGGAGTGGACGCCGTAATCCATCAACTGGAACGCAGGGAAGAAGAACGACGGCAGTGGCCCCATGTAGAAGTGCGGCACGTTGAACCCGCCCCACTCCTCCGGTCCGAGCGCGTCGAAGATCTCGATCATCTTGTCGAAGTCCGCGCGCAGCCGCTCGACCAACTCCGTCCGCGGCACGGACCGCAACGCCAGCGCCTGCTTGTCCACCCGCTCAGCCATCCCCGGCAGCCCGTACGCCGCCGGCACCTCCTCCTGCGCCCGGGCGGCATCGAACGCGACGAAGTACGCCTCGGTCGTGTCCGCGATGTGCGCCACCACGTCCCGCACCTGCCAGTGCCCGGCCCCGGTCGGGGCCTCCCAGACGTCGTCGCTGTCCACCATCTCGAAGAACCGCCCGGCCTCCGCCCGCACCACCCCGAGCAACGTCTCCTTGCCCTCGAACACCATCCCGTTCCAGCCGCTCACGCCCGTACACCTCCCACCCAGCACCCACTCCTTGAATTTCAAACTACGCTTCCCCCACCCCCTCCAACACCCCCACCAGCCTCGATGTGAATTCCACCCGTGGTCTTTGCTACTGTTCTCCGGTCAGCACCGACCCCGGTGCGACCACTCGTCCGGGTGGCGGAATAGGCAGACGCGCTAGCTTGAGGTGCTAGTGCCCTTCACAGGGCGTGGGGGTTCAAGTCCCCCCTCGGACACAGACCTTATCCACACGGTCACCCAGCGGGTCGACCTCCACGTCAACCGTTTGGTCTGCGTGGTAGTACGTGAGCGACAGTCGCAGTGAGCCGTAAAGCTGGTTCAGTTCCTCCGGGCTAGACGCGTTCAAGGCCGCCCCGATGTCGCCCAACTCATCGATCCAGGTCTCAAGTTGGGACCTGGTGATCGTCACCTGAGTCGGCAACGAAGCCAGCGCCTTCTCGGCCACCCGCTTCTCCGCCGCGGCCGCGTTGTACTGCTCCCGCAGCTCCACCGGATCCCAGCCGGCATCGAGGGCCTTCCGGACCCTGTCCATGGTGATCTTCGCCGCACGGACACGCCCACGAAGGTCCTCGACATGTCCGCTCCGATGATCCTCGCCGTCATCCTCGGCCAGCAGAGCCTCGATCGTCTCCGCACGGTGCACGGCGTCGAACAGCGACCCGATCCACCGATTGATGGCCGGCGTCACGACGTCCTCCCGCAAGTAGATCTGCCGAGGATGCGCAATCGCACTCGCAGACCCCGGAACCAGCGTCCGCGCATTGCACCGGTAGTAGACCACTTCTTGCCGCCGTGCCGCCCCTTCCATCTTGCGAGCACACAGTCCGCACCTGACCAAGCCACGCAGCGCGTATACACGCTTCGGCGACGTTCGGCGCCGCTCGACCGCGGACCACTTCTGGATCCCATCGGACTTCCGCTTCCGCTGCCGCAGCTGAGCCGCAGTGAAGGTCTGCACCGAGATGATCGCCGGGTGTGCCAGCTCTCGCGATCGCACGATCTTCGCGTGTGGCGATCTCCGAAACCTCACCACGTAGCCGGCGGCAACATCATCCGGATCAAGTAGCTCCTCGACCTTCTGCCAGCGCCCGTAGACGGCGAACCCCGTGTACCGCGGATTGTTGAGAATGGCCACAACCGTCGAGTGCTGCCAACCGTCCATCGTCCGATGCCGATTCTGCTGCGGCGAATGCGCCGAAGGACACGGCACACCTTCCCGGTTGAGCTGCTCAACAATCGCCTTTCTCCCCCAGCCCTCCAGGTAGAGAGCGAAGATCCGCCGCACCACCTCCGCCGCCGGCTCATCGATCGCCAGTACCCGTAACCGCTGGCCTTCCTGAGCCTTGCGTGGATGCGGATGCGGCCCGCCATCTACCACTACATACCCGTACGGCGCCCGACCACCTTGGAACCGCCCATCGATCAGCACCTGTGCAGCCATCGCCGCCCGCACCCGCCGCTGCACATGCTGCCGCTCCGACTTCGACAACCCACCCGTGATCGTCATCGCCATGTCATGCACCGTGTTCTCCGGATCGAACCGACCACCCAGACTCGGTATCCACAGGGACACGCCATACCGATCAAACTTCGGCCACGTCAGACTGAACTGATTACTGAACCAGCAACGAGTCGCCTCCCCCACCACCAAGCCGCCCCAACCCCGGCCCGGATCCTTCAACGCCTGCAGAATCCGATTGGCCTCCTCCCGCCGCTCCCAAGGCAACGACCGCGACTGCCCAATGTCGAAGAACTTGTCCACGATCTCGCCGCCCAGCGGCTCAACGAATCGAGTCGCTTCCCCCATCTGCCAAACCTTCGACGTCGCCGGGTCCTGGTTGTCCTCCGTCGAGCACCGGCCATAGAAGGCCAACGGTCCGATCCCGTCACCAGTAGCCGACGCGGCGGCCAGCGCCTCCGTCCCCAACAGCTCGTCAAGAGTCGCCCACTCGTCCACGGTGTCACCGCTCAAGATGCCTTCTCCTCCGCCCGGGGAAGCGCCCGCTGCCTCGCGCTTCTTCTCCGCCAGTCCTACAACAATCCGCCGAAGCACACGAGCGGCCTGTGGATAGAGCGACGGATGCCCGCTCGGCACCCGCACACACAGCTCGCGACCACCATTCGCACCCCGCCAAGGTCACCCGCCCGGCTCTCCTCCATACCAACTCAACGGCGTATCGACGCCCATTACCCAGCACTTCGCGACGCCACTCATCGCTCCCCTCGACGCCGCCCGCAGCACTCGCCTCGGCCGCCCCAGCGATGACCACCGAGCAGGCCGCAAACTCGTCACCATCGCCCGGACGCAAGTCCGCGGCCGCGGCCGCACAGTCACTCCGAACGTCGAACAGCGGCTGATTGAGACACTCGACGCCGCCGTCATCGACCCCGGCGCCGCCGAACTGCTCCGGAGCGGCCCGCCTCGCTGCTGAGCGGGCGGCATGCCGCCCGCGCCGGCCCGGCACCGATGTGACCTGCCAAACCCCGACTGCGGCGCCGTGTTCTGCCCACCACAGCTCCGCACGCCGACGCCGATTCTGCAGCCGCAGCTGCGCTGCACTCACACCGACGATTAACTTCAATGGCCATCACCATTCTCGCGCCGACTGATCCACTGGGTCTACGATCGACAAATGTCATCGAGCGGTTCACCGTGGGTCACGGTTCTGATGGGCATGCTCGTCGGAGTTTTGATCGGCATCGTCGGCGCGATCGCTTGGGCGGACGCCGGGCTCGAGACGGAGTCTGCAGACGCCGCGGTTGTCATGGCACCCGTCGGCGGCCTGATCTGCGGACTCCTCGGTGCGGCAACGGGGTATGTCATCTGGGCGCTGCGATCCTCGAAACCCGGCGGCTGACGCGGTCATCTTTCTCCGCCGCTTCGCATGATCCGAGTGCCCCAGTCCAATGGGCGTGGCCACCGCGATCGCTGCCAAAACCAGGCCTGTGGCTGCCATTCAATACATGTTGCTCCCCAGTGCGCGCCCTGCGCGGATGGGCGGTCGGCTCTCTAGTCGGCCTAGCGTCATCACCTTATGTGACGAGACATACGCACAAACCGACGATAAGATTTACCGGCATAGACCACAAGATCTCAGCTACTGCAACTAGGTGCGATGCTTGGCCGGCACCGTAACGCCCACTGCTTATGGGTACGGCCGGGAAGCCCCACCGACGATCCACCCACGCCTTCTCTACTGGCACCGACGGAGAGGCCCGGCGTACATGATGCGGTGACCGCGGCCCGTACACGTCGTACTGCAACTCGAGGTCAGCGACCAACCGGCACGCGGTCTCCTCAGACAGGCCCGCTCCACGCCTCCGATTGGCCGAGTTACCCCAAACTACCGGTCCTCGTCACCGGACCCCTGCCGCACATTGAGCCGTCCCACCATTCCGCCAGAATGCCACACATTCGAATCTCTGTTCGAATCGGTGTTTACCGTTGACCCATGCTTGGTTGTGATGTCTCAGGACATCGGTGACAGCTCTGCATCAGGACATTGGTGACAGTTGATGTGTCAGGACATCGGTGACGGTTCACCGCCAAGGTCGACGGAGCGACCGTCCAGACCCTGTCCTACAACTCCGGCAACCAGATCTCGAACACCGGCTACGCCTTCGATGGCGCCGGCAACCGCACGACCGACCCGAACCAGGGCACCTTCACATACAACGCCGCCGGCCAGACCACCACCCGGACCAAGAGCGGCTCTACCACCAACGACAC
The DNA here is from genome assembly GCF_004331465.1 of Kribbella pittospori. Taxonomy (GTDB): domain Bacteria; phylum Actinomycetota; class Actinomycetes; order Propionibacteriales; family Kribbellaceae; genus Kribbella; species Kribbella pittospori. The sequence continues at coordinate 8,836 of NZ_SJKB01000005.1, read as the reverse complement.
CTGGGGTGGCGGCGACCAAAACGAACTCGTCGCCGCCACCCCGGCAGCTCAAGCACCACCTACGTCTACGGCCGCACCATGACGGCGTACCCACACTCGAATCGTTCACCAAGAACGGCCAAACCACTTACCTCGACACCGACCCCACCGGCGCACCCATCGCACTCAACACCGGCACCGCCGTCGACTACTACACTCTCAACAACTAAGGCACCCCCATGGGTCTGGTCTGGTCGGCTCGAATGGTGCTGTGACCGCGACCTAACCTACGACCCCGCCGGGACGCAGCTCGTTGCGACCGGCGCGTCGGCAACCCTCAACCCCCTTGCGCGACACCCAAGGGTTGCTAAATGAGCAGACAGGTTGGCTGAAGCACGGCCTTCGCTGGCACGACACGACGACATCGAACTGGAGCGCTCAGGATGCCTTCAGTCAGGTTCTGCAACCCGATGCCGCGAGCCGCTATAGCTACGTCGAGGGCAACCCACCCAACAACGTCCACCCGACAGGGAAGGGATGTGACTGGTCCAACATCGGATGGTACGGCTTTAGTTCGGCGCTGCTTGTCGGATTGGACGAAGCGGCCGAGGTCGCATCTGCCGCCGCCGGCATCTTCGCGGCAAGCTTCTTGGGAGCTGCGGCGGGAGTCGGGCTTGTGGTAGGCATCATCGCCAGTTGCTAGCGAAAGTTTGGAACAAGATGAGCCTATCTGGCCCAGCTGTGCAGAGATTCTTCGTCTACGCATGGCTAGTGGTGCTGCTCGGTCTGACCGTTCTGACTGCCGCCCATCACGTGTGGATCGCGGCAGCGGGACTTGGCCTCTTGGCTGTCTTCCAAATCGTCCTGGCTGCCGCAGTCCTACGAGGCAATATCCTACGAGACTGACGAGTTCACGCAGTCTCCAGGTCGAGGCGCCAGCCTTCAAGACCGCCGAACTGGTCGCCTACGTGCTGGCCGTGCTGGGTGTCCTGATCGCCTCCGCGGTGGTCGACGACGGCGTGTTCGGCGCCAAGGAGGCGTGGTTCTACGTCACGTTGCTGACGATCGGCTACCTGGTCAGCCGTGGCCTCGCCAAGGCCGGTAGTCGCGATTCCTCCGACGACGACCAGTAGAGCCAGCCCGCAACAAGGCAGCACCGCCCTGGTCGGGGGGCAGGGCGGTGCTCGGGTTCCATCACAACCCGACAAGGTGAACCATGGTGACAGTGACGACGCCTGGGAGGCGATGATGACTCTGCGCAAATTGCTCGGGATCGCCGCGGTGGTCGGTGCCGTCGTCGGCGCGAAGATCGGTATCGACAGGCTGCGGCATTCCAGCCGCGCCCAGAGTACGGTCGCGGATCTGCGCCGCCGGGGCCATCACTGGGTCGGCCAAGCGAAGGGCATGACCTACCACACGCTGCGGCGCCACCCTGACGCCAACGTGGACGACGCGACGCTGGCCGACCGCGTGCGCTCCAGCATCGGACCATTGGAGAAGCGGCTGCACGTGCCACGCGTGCTCGTCACGGTCGAGAACGGCACCGTGATCCTGCACGGCGAAATCTCCAACAGGGAGGCGGAAACCGAGATCGTCAACGCCATCAACCGCATCGCCGGAGTCCATGACGTCCGATCCCACCTCACACCCGCCTGACCCTGCGACAAGCCTCTTCGTTCGACCCAGGCGGCCGCCGTTGGGAACCAGCACGGCGGCCGCTGAACAATCGAGCAGCGGCGGTGCCCCGTGGTCCCGAATCGTCGCCATCCTCACAAGGCTGCGGTGGCCTCAGCGACGAATATCAGTACCCGAGAGGTGTCGGAAGGTGTTCTGGAAGCAAGTTAGGCCCTGACCGTTGGGAGTGGTGTTATCGAGACACGCGCTATCCCTCCGCGGGTGACAGTGCGAGGCGCTGTAACGCTCTCACCGCCCGCCCGATGAACGTGTTGCCCTCCATCGCGACGTCCAGTTCGGGGGTGGGCCTCTCGTGTGCGCCTGGCACGAGAGGTTCCCGGGCCGGCAGTGGTCCGGCGCTTTGCCCTCGCTCCGCCGGGAGCCGCCTCGGTGCTGACAACCACCTGTCACGGACGAGTACTGGATGAGTGCGCGGTCCCCGGTCGAGTGGTCAACCCCCGACTGCTCCGGGCGAAGCGCGCCCTCCGCCCCGGGGATGGCGCGCGAGGGCACACTGACGCTGCCCCGGTCCAAATTGGGTTGCGGCCGGTCTGAGCAGCAGCGCGACCACCGTGCCGTGCGTGGTGCCCCAGTGAGACGTCCACCGGGGCACGATCGCATCTCGGCTCGTCAATGCTGTGGGGGCGGTGCCCTCGAGGCGCGCGCGAGCCCTACCGGCTGAGCGAAGTCTTTGGACAAGCGACTCACGTGCATACGGAGGCCCTGCGCTGGGCACCAGTCCGCTACGGCGGACTGCAGGAGCTGGCCAGGTATCAGGATCAGCTCGCCGCGGTATGCGACGTCTCGCATGGCGACGGCGTGGCGCTGATGGTCGTTGCGGGCGCTTGACGGGTCTGGTTGCGGCTGAGGGGCCTGCATCCGGGCCTGTCGTCTGTTGTCAGCTGGCGGTGGACCACCGGGCAACGCCAGCGGGCATCACGTTGGATTGATCCGCTGGCGATGTCCGGCTCGAGGGAGCGGCAGTTGCGAACGATCGACACTGGCGATGTGGTCATCCGACGATGGATTCATGGCGGGCCGCGTCGACGCCGCGATCCGAGCGGCAATCGCGGCCGGCGAAGTCCTGACCACTCCTACCGGTCGGGGTCGGTCGGTTCTCCGTGGCGCGATACACCAGCGACGGGTTCGTGCTGCTCCTAGGTCAGCAACAGTCGCGGACCCCGCTGCCGTGGAAAGTGGTGGAGGAGGTTCCAGACGTGCTGCGCGGCCGGTCGTTGGTGCTCATCGGCATGACGTATTCGACGGATGCGGTTGACGGCACCCTCGACGCGCACCTGAAAGCGTTCCTGACGCGGGCAACTGCTGGGTGGGTGGCGGTGGTGCTTGAGCCGGCGGGCGTGGTGGAGATCGATCGGGCCCGTCCGGCCCGTGTCAGATTGTCACCGAACTGGTGAGCCGCCGACCGCATGGCAGTTGCCACGGTTCTCATTCAGGCGGACAGTCCACGGTCGGGCCTTTGTGGTCTCTGCGTCCAGGTCAGATGAACTATCGCGAACGTGCCGTCCGACGCTCGGAACACCACGTCGTCGCAGCCGTCACACTTCGCCACTGCGCTCAGGGCGATGCCGTGCAATACGTAGCCCAGGAACTCATCGACACCCGCCACCTACCGCGAGAGCAAACACAAACTGACGAAACGCACGAGAGTTCGGAGCGGTCAGCCGCCCGGAGGGGCCTGCGCACTCGGCAGCGCATCAGGTGACGACTGACCTTGGTGCCATGCTGCGACCGTCCCAAAGCGGTCACAAGACCTGGCGAGCTGTGGCGCGGCCTCAGAGCACGAATGCTCTACGGCCTCAAGCCTCGGCGGCGACGCGTGGTAGATCCTCCGGCCGCAGGTCGGGGCGTAACCGGATGTACCGCATCCCATGGCGCACCTGGCCCGCCTGAGTCGCTGGGTCCGCAGCAACTTCAACGACGACGGTTGGGTCAACCTCGTGAGCGCCTTCTTCGTGTCAGGGCTGCCGCATCGAGCCGAGCTGATCTCGTCGGGCCAGGCATGCTCTCGCCGGGCTGGGTGAAGAACTGCGGCGAGTTGGGCCGATTCGTCGGCTTTCAGTGCGACTGCGCGGCCGACGACGACCAATTTTCCGGCGACTGTGTATAGCCCGGCGATGACGACCTCGGGATGGGTGATCGAGCCCAGCACTCCGCCGACGATGACTTCACGGGTCTCGCGATGCTTCACCTTTCATTGGGTCTTTGGTGGCGTCGGGCACGGTCGCACTGAGGCCATGGCAAGCAGGTGCAGGACACCCTGTTCGAGCGCGCCGAACGGGTGGGCACGCTCGCGGAAGCCGGCCTGGGTCTTTTGCGAGACTATTGGTGCGTGGAACCCGAGGCGCCCCGACGTCGGCATTCGCTGCCCGATCGGCGTCAGGGTGAGATTCAGCGACTAATGGACCTGTTCGGGCCAGTTCCCGCGGCCTTCTACGAGGACGCCTGCCGAGTCATCGCCGGGGAACCGCCGCTAGGCTCGGCGAGCCACGTGGTAGGTCATCTGCTCCGCGAACTCGAGTCGGCGATTAGGGACGTCCTTCGCCCCCTGATCCAGGGCCAGCCAGCGGCGGCTTCATTAGCACCGGTCGAGACGGGTCAGCAGCCCAAACCCTCTGACCACAAGCAGGAGATTGACGCGATCGCGACCGCGCTCGGGTTCCCCTCGGATGACGAGTTGCGGACGCTGTGGAAGTCCTTGAAACTCCACAGCGTCGCGCACCGGGGTTCGCAGCTGCGGCCACGGCCCGTCGACGATGAGTTCCGGGCGTGGTGGGACGGCGTTCAGGCTCTGCTGCTGAGGCTTGGCCGCCAGTTCGAGTCCAATTTCACAGCATCCTTGCCGTTGATCGATCAGCTGGCCGACAAGGTGCAACCAACACGCGACGACATGACAAGGCTGGGCGGTGTCCCGCACAGCGTGGTGGCGTTGGACCGCTTCTTCGACCGCGCCGGCCCGGGCTGGTTTCGCCTGCTGCGTCGGAAGGGCTACCTGAGCAGTCCGCCGGCCCTTGAGGTCGCGGAGGACGGCACTATCGCGTACGCCCGGTGGCCTGCCGGTCGGTATCTCGCCAGATTGGCAGCCGAGACAAGCGTGCGTGACGAACTGGTCGAGGTCTTACTGGCGGAGACGACCGACAATCCTGAGGCGCACGAGTCCACGGCCTATGCGGCGCTGGCGCTTCCGGTCGAGGACGCCGCCCGCCTGGCCCCCAAGATCGCGGACTTCCTGACGACGCCGTACCAGCCACAAACGGCAAGCAACCATCAGCCACACCCGGCCCTCCCGGGCCGCCTAACAACTTACGGCGTCGACCATGTTCACAGCCGAGGAGATCCTGAGCCGCTACCGGAGCGCCATCGTCGATCTCTCGGCGGACGACCTCGCCGAGCTGTACGCCGTCGATGCAGTCCACGAGATGCCGTTCCTCTTCCCCAGCATGCCGGATCGTCTCGCAGGTCGCGAGCAGATCCGGGTTGCGTACCGTGCTGCCTGGGCGGCCAGCGACGCCCAGCCCCGCGAGGTCCGTGACGTCGCTGTCCATAGCTGCCAGGCCGGATCGGTCCTCGTCGTCGAGCAGGTCGTCCTCGGACACCGCCGAACGACCGGGGAGCCGTTCGAGCTGCCCGGTGTTCTCGTCTTCCACATCCACGACGGACTGCTCGTCCGAGTCCGGGACTATCTCGATGGCCTCGCCGTCGCCCGTGCAGCCGGTCGACTCGCGGCGATCGTCGAGGCACTCGCCTGACAGGCTGCCGACCTTCGATCAGTGCCCACCATCCGCCTGAGCACCCCCGCCCCCGGTCAGGGCGCAGAGCACCACGACGGAGACCTCCGCCAGGATCGGCGAGGACGGAGACGTCTGGGGAGTGACATACGCCAGGCTGAAGAGATACGCGCGCTGGTCCGCAGCGAGCTGGAGAGCGTCGGCGAGCGCATCGAGCACCGAGACGCCGCGTGTGCGATCGTGTTCGAGCCGGACGACGTAATCGAAGCTCAGGTGCGCCGACTCCTCACGGCGCAGGCCTGGTACGCGTCGCAGGCCGCCGGTGGGTGGCAGGCCCGCGCGCCGCGGGTCCAGGGCGGCGCAGCGTACCGCAGGAACTCCGTGAGGCTGACTTGTCGGTGCTTGCACCTAGTATGCGGAGCATGACGCGGTATGTTGACGAGGATCTGCACGGCGCGGAGTTCCGCGAGTGCGATCTGACCGGGGCACGCCTGATCGGCGTCGTCATGCAAGATGCCGTGATCGACGGGCTCATCACCAACCTCGTGGTGAACGGTGTCGAGGTCACCGAGTACGTCGAGGCAGAGCTCGACCGGCGTCATCCGGTGCGGGTGCTGATCCGCTCCGAGGACCCTGCCGATCTGCGCGAGGCATCGCGTCAGCTCCATGCCGCCTGGACCGCCACGATCGAGCGAATCCGCCGTACGCCCGGCATCGAGCGCCGCAGCGTGAACGACGAGTGGTCGGCGATGCAGACGATGCGCCACCTGGTCTTCGTCCACGACTCGTGGTTCCGCCGCTGCTGCCTGGGCTCGACGGAGCTGTTCACGCCGATGGGCATCGGGACGACCGTCGAGCCCTACCGTGGAGCGCACGGGCTTGACCTCTCGCTCGATCCGGAGCTCGACGAGGTCGTGAGCGTGCGTGACGCACAGGCCGCCGAGCTCGAGGCCTGGCTCGACGAGGTCACTGCTGTGCAGCTCGCAGCGCCGGCGCCGGTGCCCGACGACGATGTCTGGCCGCCGTACGCCCGGGGCCGCTCGGTGCGGCAGTGCCTCGGCACGGTGCTCAACGAGACCTTCGAGCACCACGGCTTCTGCATCCGCGACCTCGACCTGATTGAGGCACAGGACGCTGAGTAGGGCGGGCGACGGACTCAGCATCTGTGCGGATGCGGGCATCGCTGACCGTCTGCGCGGTGCCGAACTGCTGGGCCCAGAGCTGGACGCGGTACTTCTTGAGCATCAGGCGGTCCTGACCTAGTGTCGCGTGTAGTTAGTTGATTTACGGTTGGTGTGCGTCAGGATGGGGGTATGGCGAATCGACCTGCTGCTGCGCTGGTTCTTCGTGTGGGTGATCGGGAGCGGTTGGTGCGGTTGGCTCGGTCGTCGTCGGGTCGGGCGGGTCTGGCGCAGCGGGCACGGATCGTGTTGCTGGCGGCTGCCGGTGAGGCCCACACGGTGATGGCCGAGCGGGTGGGGGTCTCACGGCCGACGGTGATCGGCTGGCGGGAGCGGTACGCCGAGCGCGGGCTGGCCGGGTTGGATGATGAGCCGCGGTCGGGTCGGCCGCGGGTGGTCGACCGTCGCAAGATCGTGGCAGAGACCCTGAAGCCGCCACCGAAGCGGCTGGGGGTGACGCATTGGTCGAGCCAGCTGATGGCCGCACGGCTGGGAGTGAGCAATGGCACGGTGGCCAAGGCCTGGCGCGATTACGGGGTGCAGCCGTGGCGGGTGGAGACGTTCAAGTTCTCCACCGATCCCGAGTGGGTCGCCAAGGTCACCGATGTGGTCGGGTTGTATCTGGCGCCGCCGGACAACGCGATCGTGTTGTGCGTGGACGAGAAGTCGCAGGTCCAGGCGCTGGACCGGACCCAGCCGGTCCTGCCGATGCAACCCGGGCTGGCCGAGCGACGCACCCATGACTACGTCCGGCACGGCACCACCACACTGTTCGCGGCCCTGGAGATCGCCACCGGCACGGTGACCGCAGCGGTCAAACCGAGGCACCGCCACCAGGAGTTCCTGGCCTTCCTCAAACAGGTCGCCAAGGCCTACCCCGATGACGAACTCCGCCTGGTGATGGACAACTACGCCGCCCACAAGCGCCCCGAGATCCGTACCTGGCTGGCCGCCAACCCGCGTATCCAGGTGCACTTCACCCCGACGTCCGGATCGTGGCTCAACCTGGTCGAGGTCTGGTTCGGCATCATCGAACGACAAGCCATCCGCCGCGGCAGCTTCAACGCCGTGCGCGACCTCAACACCAAGATCCGCGCCCTCATCGACGGCTGGAACGACCGCTGCCACCCCTTCGTCTGGACCAAAACCGCCGACCAAATCCTCAGAAGAGCCAACCGTCAGACCACTTCAAACACGGACCACTAGTAGCCGTCTGGATTGCGAGCCGACGCAGGCGCCGCCCGGCCAACGTGGCTGGCTCCTCGATCGGCGTTCAAGCGATCAGCGGGTTCTCAAGGCTGCTGGCGGCCGAGATGGTGACCCGCTCGGTGATGTCGATATCGGCTAGCTGATCAGGCGTCTCGATCCTCACCGTCAGGGAGCCGTGTGCAGGACGCAGTACTTGAGTGGGGAACCAGACCCGATCCTGGTCGACGATGATCAGCAGACCGTCGTGATCGCCTACAGGGGCGAAGTCTCGTTCTTGTGGCGGGAAGGTGGGTAGTCCCACCTCTTCAGTTAGCACGCCGACGGCTGCCGAGGTATCGGGGACGCTGATGCCGATCTCGCTGATGGAGAACGGCCGGGGAACATCGCCATCTGCCGCTGGGACTCCGGCGTCGGCTTGACGGGAGATGAACTCCAGAAGGGTGTCGTCCGGACCGAGAAAATACACCGATTGGGAGTCCCATCCGGCCGGTCCGATGATCACATCATCGCCGCCGGAGCGTATGAGATCTACACGACTCTTCAGCCAGGCACGCGCGTCGTCGAAAGCATTTGGCGAGATACCGAACGCTAGGTGGTGGACGCCGTCAAACTGCTCACCGTGAGCGATGACGAGTCTGCTACGGCCGATCGTGACTAGTACGCGAGCAGGATCCTTCTCGACTGGCATCTTCAGCACATCACGATAGAATGTGGCTGCTGCGTCAAGGTTGTGCGATGTGACGGCGACCTCACGGATCTTCATCGGATGCGCCCCTCTCTGGGTGTTGTGAGACCGAGGTTAATAGTTCAAGTCAGGTTGAACTCAATATCCGGGTGGCATGGCCCGCATGCATTTCGTAAGGTGCCCTCTGCGAACTCCGCGCGGCCTTGGCCTGGTGGCTGCCGCGACCGAGGCCCTGCCCAGCAGCCACCGTCGGGGATGCGACCCGACGCCGGCTACCGCAGCCTCAGCCTCGAGCAGGTCGCCGCCGACGCCGAGGTCACCCGCGTGACCATCTACAGGAAGTTCGGCAACAAACTCGGACT
>NZ_SJKB01000053.1 GCF_004331465.1 Kribbella pittospori | reverse complement strand
TTCGACGAGGACCGAGGTCTGCCGCCGTCCGACCACTACGCCGTCGTTGCCGACGTGTTAGGTCGTCTGAATCTCACTCCGCACGAGTGGTGCGGCCTGGAGAACCCGACTGGTATTCCGGTCGAGTGCCGGACTCCGCGGCGGGTGCTCAACCCGACTGCCTGAGCTGAGCCGCGCCGTGTAGTGGTCAGCTGGGGGATCAGTTGGCTGATCGTCGGGACGACGACTTCTTGGCCGTCTTCTTCGTAGCCTTCTTCGTCGCCTTCTGGGCGGCTGACCTCGCCTTGGACTTCACCGTCCCCTTCAGGTCCTGACTGGTCGAGTACGTGCCGAATAGCGCCGGGTCCGGTGCGGGCGCTGAGGCCGGGCCGCCGAGAGGTTCGGGATCGGTCAGGTATTCCAGCGGATCGTCACCCTCGGTCCAGCCGCCCTTGCGCCCGGCGGTGCCGTCGGACAGCCGCCAGATGGTGTGGTTGTGTTCCTGGTCTTCCTCGTCGAACAGGGCGTTCGGCACAATCGTTGCCTCGAGCCCATCGGACTCCAGTTCCTCGATCGCCTTCAACCACTGCTTCTGGTGCACCGTGTCGCGAGCGAGATTGAACTGCAGCATCGCCTTGACACCAGGATCGTCGGTCATGTTGTAAAGACGCGCGGTCTGCAGCCGGCCGTGCGCTTCGGCGGCAGCGTTCGCCCGGAAGTCGGCCAGCAGATTCCCGCTGGCCACGATGTATCCGCCGTTCCAAGGCACCCCTTGAGAGTTCGCCGGAAGCGCCCCGCCGCCGGCGATGATGGCCTGCTGCGGGTCCATCCCGCCGATCATCGCCGCCATCACCGGATCCTGGACGGCCTCGGCCGTCATCGTCGCAGGTGCTCCCTCGAGCAACCGGGCCACCATGGTGGCCAGCATCTCGACGTGACCGATCTCCTCGGTCGCCGTGTCCATCAGGAGGTCCTTGTACTTGCCTTCCATCCGGCAGTTCCAGCCCTGGAACAAGTACTGCATCGTCACACTCATCTCGCCGAAAGCGCCACCGATGAGCTCCTGCAACTTGCGCGCATA
>NZ_SJKB01000070.1 GCF_004331465.1 Kribbella pittospori | reverse complement strand
GGCGGTTTCAACCAGTTGTTGCACGCAGCGCCTCGTCGAGGGCTTGGGCTGGAGTCTTCCATCCCAGGGTCTGTCGTGGGCGGGTGTTCAGCCGGTGGGCGACTTCGTCGGTGCGGGCGTGGGTGAGGTTGCGTAGGTCGGCGCCTTTGGGCCAGTACTGGCGCAGTAGTCCGTTGGTGTTCTCGTTGCTGCCTCGCTGCCAGGGCGAGTGGGGATCGGCGAAGTAGATGTCGATCCCGGCATCGATAGCGATGCTGGCGTGCTCGCTCATCTCGCTGCCGCGATCCCAGGTCAGCGAGCCGCGCAGCGCTTGGGGCAGCGAGGTGATCAGCGGCGTCAGCGCGGCCTTCAGGTCGAGCCCGGTATGCCGGTCCGGCAGCGGGGCCAGCAGCACAAACCGGCTCTTGCGTTCGACCAGGGTGATCACCGCGCCCTTGCCGACCCCACCCAGCAGCAAGTCCCCCTCCCAATGCCCGGGCACGGCCCGATCCGAGACCTCGGCCGGCCGCTGGCTGATCGGCACAATCCCGATCAGACCCCGCCGCACGACACCGGTCCGGGGCTTGCGGCTCATCCGCTTGCTGCGCAGGTGCTCGGTCAGTTCCCGACGCAACTCGCCGCGGGCCTGCACGAACAACGACTGATAGATCGTCTCGTGGCTCACCCGCATACCGTCGTCGTCGGGGAACAACACTGGCAAGCTCGCCGCGATCTGCTGCGGGGACCAGTCCTGCAACAACAGCTGCCCTACGACCAGCGCCAACGCCCCGGTCAGCTTGAACGGCTTCGGGCGACGCGCTCGCCGGTCGGAATGACGCTGAGCGCGATCCGTCCGATACCTGCGCGGTCGACCCCACACCCCACCACCCCGCGCCGGCCGCGGCGACGACGACCCGAACCGGGCAACCCCGTTACGCCCGATCTCCCTGCTGATCGTCGTCCGATGACGCCCGAGCACCTCCCCGATCTGCTCAACTGTCAACCCAGCTGCCAACGACCTCTCAATCACCTGACGCTCCCGCACGTCCAACCGCCTACCCGGCATCACTACCTCCAGTCACCACACAAAGATCATGTGCAACAACCGGTTGAGGCCAAG
>NZ_SJKB01000069.1 GCF_004331465.1 Kribbella pittospori | reverse complement strand
CTAGTGCCGCGCGTCGTTAGTTGATTTACGGTTGGTGGTTGGGATGATGAGGCATGGCGAATCGTCCTGCTGCTGCGTTGGTTCTGCGTGAGGGTGACGGGGAGGACTTGGTCGCGTTGACGCGGGCGTCGAGTGTGCGGGCCGGGCTGGCGCAGCGGGCGCGGATCGTGTTGCTGGCCGCGCAGGGGCTGTCCAATACCAGGATCGCGGAGTTGGTTGGTGTGTCGCGGCCGACGGTGATCGGTTGGCGTGACCGTTACGGCGAGCGAGGGCTGGCCGGGCTCGACGACGAGGATCGCTCGGGCCGGCCGCGCACGGTCGACCATCGGGGCATCGTGGCGGCGACGTTGACGCCGCCGCCGAAGAAGTATGGCGTCACGCATTGGTCGTCTCGGCTGCTGGGAAGGCATCTGGGGATCGGTGACGCGACGGTCGCGCGGGCGTGGCGTGAGTTCGGGGTGCAGCCGTGGCGGTCGGAGTCGTTCCGGTTCTCCACCGATCCTGAACTGGTGGCCAAGGTCACCGACGTGGTCGGCCTGTACTTGGCGCCGCCGGACAACGCGGTCGTGTTGTGCGTGGATGAGAAGTCGCAGATCCAGGCGCTGGATCGCACCGCTCCGATCCTGCCGCTGCAGCCGGGGCTGGCCGAACGTCGTTCGCACGACTATGTCCGCCACGGCACCACGACCCTGTTCGCCGCGCTGGAGATCGCCACCGGGCAGGTCACCGCGGCCTGCAAGCCGCGGCATCGTCACCAAGAGTTCCTGGCGTTCCTCAAGCAGGTCGCCCGCGCCCATCCCGATCGCCAGTTGCACCTGGTGATGGACAACTATGCCGCCCACAAACACCCCAAGATCAAGGCCTGGCTGGCGGGCAATCCCCGCGTGAGTGTCCACTTCACCCCGACCCACGCGTCCTGGATGAACCTGGTCGAGGTGTGGTTCTCCATCATCGAGCGCCAAGCCATCCACCGCGGCACCTTCCGATCCGTCAGCGATCTCAACGCCAAGATCCGTGCCTTCATCACCGGCTGGAACGACCGATCCCACCCCTTCGCCTGGACCAAGACCGCAGACCAGATCCTTAAGAAGGCCAACCGTCAGAAGACCTCAGACGCGCGGCACTAG
>NZ_SJKB01000052.1 GCF_004331465.1 Kribbella pittospori | reverse complement strand
TCTTCGACAACCCCTCCATCAAGAACCGCACGAACTGCATCGAGGCGTTGCTCCACAACGGACAACACAACCAGCACCAATCCCGGCCTCCTCGAGTCCGACGCCCCACGGAGACGTCGTACTCAGGCTGCCGAAACATGCCCACGTTGCACATCAACCGGCGCACGAATGTCGCGCATCACCCGGCACAGGACAAACTCCCGCCGATCCCTCTTGCCGAATTTGGCTCTTATGGATCAAGGCGCGCCTTCGGCGCGCGGCGCGGGCGTGCGCATGCGGCCTCCGGCCGTTCACCGCCCGCGCCCGCTCTCGGTGTCTTCCTCAGTACCAAGGGCATTGCCTCCGGCGGGGGCCTCACGACTCCGGGACGACGGGTCGAGTTGGCCGGCTAGGCGGAGTCGGGGCGGGTGCGGATCGGAGCGGACACCCCTGGACAATCCACTAAACCGGTGTGTGTCGTCACGCGTGCTGTGGTCAACGATGGACGCCTCGAACTCGACTACGGATCAGAAGGTTGGGGGGTCGAATCCCTCCGAGCGCGCAAACAGACCCCAGGTCACAAGGTAGATGACCTGGGGTTTTCTCATGTCCGAGGCAGCCGCTGCAACGCCACTGCCGACACGGCGCCGGCACTGAGGAGCCCGGACCCTCGTCCGGCTCGTCCTCGCCTAGAGGACGGTGCGGGTCGTGGCCGCTGGTTGGTCGCCGGTCGGACCCGACAACACGGTTGTGACCTTGCCATCTCCCCGGTGGATGGTGTTCGATTCTGGCGGACGCGATCGACGTGTCAGGAGGGTGTCGGTGGGCATCACTGCGACGTGGGCTGTCACCACGGAGCCTGACCGGTTCGCGGCACACGCTCGCGACGGTATCGCCCCGCTCCTCGACTGGTCGCCGACGGAGGACGCCGGCAACGTTCGTGCGCCGTGGAGCGTGCTTGAGTGTCGTGAGATCGACCTCGGCGCATCGGCGCAACTCGTGGACTGGTGGGAGAAGGCTGACGGCTCGCCACTGCTGCTGATCGGAGTGTTCGACAGCGACGGGGCCGATGTCGTCTCTTACGGATCAACCGGCACAGTGCGTACGTTCATCGGTCTTGAGGGGTACTGGGGTTGACCCGGTTCGACGGACACGGTTGGTGTGAGGTTGGTTCACGCTACCTGTTCGTGGGTGGTGGCTGGGGTTGATTCGAATGTTGCGGGGCTG
>NZ_SJKB01000068.1 GCF_004331465.1 Kribbella pittospori | reverse complement strand
TGGGGTTGACCCGGTTCGACGGACACGGTTGGTGTGAGGTTGGTTCACGCTACCTGTTCGTGGGTGGTGGCTGGGGTTGATTCGAATGTTGCGGGGCTGAGGTAGTTGAGGGTGGAGTGGCGTCGGCGGGTGTTGTACCAGCCCTCGATGTAGTTGAAGATCGCGCTGGTGGCGGCTTTGCGGGTCGGCCAGGCGCGGCGGTGGATGAGCTCGGTCTTGAGGGTGGCGAAGAAGGATTCGGCGACCGCGTTGTCCCAGCACTGGCCTCGTCTGCCGACTGACAGTGTCACGCCGAGATCTCTTGCCAGGTTGGCGTATTGGGTCGAGGTGTATTGACAGCCGCGGTCGGAGTGGAATAACACCCCGGGCAGGGGCCGGCGTCGGTTCGCTGCGTCGGTGAGGGCTTCGGCGATCAGGTCGGTGCGCAGGTGGTCGGCGACCGCCCAGCCGACCACGCGGCGTGAGGCGAGGTCGATCACGGTGGCCAGGTAGAGCCAGCCTTGCCAGGTATAGACGTAGGTGATGTCGCCGCACCATCGGGTGTTCAGCGCGGCCGGCCGGTCGGGGTCGATCGCGAAGTCGCGGCCGATGAGGTCCGGGCGGTGCGGGGCGGCCGGGTCGGCGATGGTCGTTGTCTTCCACCGCCTGGGCATCCGTCCGTGCCGGTCGGCGGCCCGCATCAGCCGAGCGACCCGCTTGCGCGAACATCGCTCGCCTTGGTCGAGTAACTCGTGGTGGACCCGCGGTGAGCCGTAGGTCTGGCTGGAGTCGTCGTGGATATCGATGATCTTCGCGGTCAGCTCGGCGTCGCGCTGCGCACGCGCCGACGGCCCGCTGGCGCGGTGGGCGTAGTAGGCGGAACGGGAGACTTCCAGCAACTCACACGCTCGCTTGACGTTGTGGTCGCCCTGCTTCTCCGCCTCGATGAACGGGTAAACGTTCACCGGGTCTCCTTCGCGAAGAAAGCCGTTGCTCGCTTGAGGATGTCGACATCCTCGCGCAGTCGCCGGTTCTCCCGCCGCAACTGCGCGAGCTCGTCCTTCTCGCTGGTGGTCAACCCATCGTCGGTGCGGGTGCCGGCGTCACGTTCGGCCTGCTTCAGCCACTGCCGCACCGCGGTCTCGGTCAGGTCGAAGTCCTTCGCGACCTGACCCACCGTCCGGTCACCGCGCCGGCATAACTCGACGATCTCGGCCTTGAACTCAGATGTGAACGAACGACGAGGCCGCGGCTTCTTCTTGCCCATGGGCTCCATGATGAACATCCTTCCGGAGCACAAGCTCCTGATCTCGGATGTCCGTCAAAACGGGTCAGGCCCA
>NZ_SJKB01000051.1 GCF_004331465.1 Kribbella pittospori | reverse complement strand
GTGGTTCAGCGGCTGTTCGGGCCGTCCGGTTCAGGCCGCGGTTGGAAGGCTGGCGGGCCAGGCGATGTCTTCTCGGTAGGGCTCGCGGTGTTCGAGGCAGTGGTGGAGTTGCCCGACGAGCTTGCTGCCCAGTCGCCGAAGCGCTGCCTCGTGGGTGTCGCCGGCGGCGCGGCGGCGACGGTAGTAGGCCATGGCGCCTGGAGAGTGCTGCATCGCGTTGAACGCCCACCAGCGGCAGGCGTCGGCCAGTCGCTGGTTGCGGGCCCGGCGCAGCAGCACGACGCGGGACTTGCCCGACGCTCGGGTGACCGGGGCGGTTCCGGCATAGCGGCGTCGACTGGCAGGATCGAGGAAGCGAGTCGGATCGTCTCCGAACTCGCCCAGCACCCGGCCGCCGAGGACCACACCGAGTCCGGGCAGACTACGCAGGATCTCGGCGTCCGGGTGGTTGTCAAAACGCGCTGCCAGCGCGGCCTCGAGTTCGGCGATGGCGGCGTCGATGCCCAGCAACGTGGCGACGATCGCCCGCACCGCGACACCCATCGCCTCCTCCACCTCGGGCCGGTGATGCAGTTGCTCGGCGGCGAAGGTCTGATGCAGCCGCTCCACCTCGCTGGCCCGCAGACAGATCCGTCCCGCCGCCCCTAGCAGGGCGCGGATCTGCTCGCGATCGAGGGCTTGCGCCTGGCTCGGGGTCGGCGCGGCCGCCAGGATCTGCAACGCCGTCCTGGTCGCCAGGTTCGGGAACGCGGTCAGCGCGGCCGGGAAGAACTCGCGCAGCAACGACCGCAGCCGGCCAGTGTCACGCAACCGGACTCGCACCGCGTCCTGGTGCGCGCGAGCCACTACCGCGATCGCCTCCACCTGTGCCGAATCATTCGCCACCTCACGATGCCGCGCCGCATCGGTGCGCAACAGATTCGCCAACACCAGCGCATCCGCCGCATCCGACTTCGCCCCCGACACCGCGTAGCGATCCCGGTACCGGTCAACCGCCTTCGGGTTGATCGCGAACACCCGATAACCCGCAGCCCGCAACGCCGCCACCAGCAGTCCACGGTCGGTCTCGAGTGCCACCTGCACGTCGGCCGGCCGCTCGGCATAGACACACAAAAGCTCGGTCAGCTGGGTGAATCCGGTGATGCCGTTGATCCGGCGCTTGGCCACCACCTCCCCAACGGCGTTCACAATCGCCACATCGTGGTGATGCTCGGCCCAGTCAATCCCGCAGAAGACCACCATCGACATCTCCTCCCTGCTCGTCCGCACCGATGAGCCGCGGAGGCCACGCGGCGCCCTAATGGACAGCGCTCACGGCGCGACACCCCACCAGCCGTCTGCGGTCTCCAGCGACCGGCGGGGCCACCGTCTTGACGAA
>NZ_SJKB01000067.1 GCF_004331465.1 Kribbella pittospori | reverse complement strand
GCTCACTGGTGCACCATCCCCTCAGTAGTAGCCAGTTCGGGGAGTGTGTGGTGAGGCTTCTTGTTGAACCGCTGGCCGGTGGCTGACCGCCGAGGGCGCTTGTCTTGTGAAGACCACGATGAGATCTGCGGCAGCCGCCGGGCCGGGAAGCTGACACCGGCGCTAGGGATACGCGGGTTGGACCGCCACGCAGTGAGCATCCGGGCCGGCTTCCCGACACCGACGGTGCGATATCCATCATCACTGGAAGGAGCGGGCAGATGTCCACTCGAGACGACCGGAAGTTGTTCGCGGGCATCGACTGGGCGAGTAAGACTCACATGATCTGCGTGGTCGACCAGGATGGCACGATCCACGGGCGCTTCGAGATCACGAACACCAGCAAGACCTTCACCGGTCTGGTTAAGCGGCTGACCAAGCTCAGGGTCGGCGGCGTGGCGATCGAACGGTGCGATGGCCCGTTGGTCGAGGCGCTCCTGGACGCCGGCCACCAGGTCTTCGTGATCACGCCCCGTCAGGTCAAGGGCCTGCGCAGCCGCTACCGCGGCTCGGGAGCCAAGTCCGACGCCGGGGACGCCTACCTCTTGGCCGACGTGCTGCGCACCGACGGCCATCGGCTCACGCCGTTGACCCAGGACAGTGACGCCACCCAGGTGTTGCGGTCGCTGTCGCGGACCCGCAAGCAGCTGGTCGAGGCTCGCGTCGGGCTGGTCAACCAGCTGCGTGCCGAGCTGGAACACTGTTTCCCCGGTGCGATCGGCCTGTTCGCCCGCCTGGACAGTGACGTCGCGATCGCGTTCCTGCGCCGCTACCCGACCCAGCACACTGCGGCCCGGCTCACCCAGGCCCGGTTCGCCGCGTTCCTGCGCCGTATCGCCTACTGCGGACGCAAGCCGGTCGAGGAACTGTTCACCCGCGTCCACGACGCACCTGTCGCCGGCCTGTCGGCCGAGGAAGCCGACGGCCACACCGCCTGCGTCCACGCCCTGCTCCGCGCCGTCGAAGCGGTCCGCACCCAGGAACGAGAGCTCGAAGCTGAGATCATCGAACGCCTCGACGCCCACGCCGACGCCCACATCTTCACCAGCCTGCCCAAAGCCGGTCACGGCGTGCGTGCCGCAGCCCTGCTGGCCGAGATCGGCGACGACCGCGCCCGGTTCCCCGACGAGGAGGCCCTGGCCGCATTGGCCGGCGTCGCACCCGTCACCCGTGCCAGCGGCAAGTACCGCGGCATCGGATTCCGCTGGGCCGCCGACAAGAAACTCCGCAACGCCCTCATCGACTTCGCCGACGACTCCCGCCACGCCAGCCCCTGGGCCGCCAAGGTCTACAACGACGCCATCGCCCGCGGCAAACGCCACCCCCACGCCGTCCGCATCCTGGCCCGCGCCTGGGTCCGCGTCATCTGGCGCTGCTGGCAAAACCACACCACCTACAACCCCCAGCTCCACGGAGGCGCCATGCAAATCGCGCCCTGAGGTTGACCTAGGGAATCTCAT
>NZ_SJKB01000066.1 GCF_004331465.1 Kribbella pittospori | reverse complement strand
CAGCTGATATGGAGTGAGTTCTTGTCAAGTGGCAGGGTGAGGCGCCCGTCCCGGTTGCCGGGGCGGGCGCCTCGTGGCTTGGTCGGGGTTTTGGTCGGTGAGCGTGTCGTTGGCGACGCGCGGTCAGACTGATATGCGCGGGTTGGTTACCGCAGGACGGGGTGTTCGGCAGGAGCTGGCCGCTTGTCTAGTGTCGAGCATCGCCCGGCGGGGCTGCTCATAGCTGTTTCGCGGGTCGCTCCACGCGCTGCCACCGGCCGTGGTTCCGACGAAGCCGGTTCGGGGGCTGTTAGTCGTCCATCACGGCCAAGGACCAGCACCAGCCGGCCAGTTCGCGGGCGATGGCGACGTTGGCGATCACGTGCCGTTTCCGGCGGGCCCGGAAGGTGTTCCAGCGGGCATGCAGGCGGCGGTTGCCGGCGTCGCCGCGTGCACGGGCGGCCGGTGAGGCCACGTCCCACCGCTCGCGCATGGCCTTGCCTGCCACGTAGCGGGCACGGTGGTGCCAGGCAGCCTCGACCAAGAGTCTGCGGACGTGGGTGTTGCCGGTCTTGGTGATCGATCCCTGGACCCGGGACTGACCCGAGGAGTACTCCGAGGGAACGAGCCCGACGAACGCGCCGATCGTGCGGCCGGTGAACCGGTGCCAGTCACCGATCTCAACCGCCAGCGCCAGCCCGGTCAGCGCTCCGACCCCACGCAGACATCCCAGCCGCCGTACCAACGGTGTGAACTGACTGTCGGCGGCCATCGCCTCGATCGCGTGATCGAGCCGGTCCCGGCGGGCCTGGACCGCGAGTACGGCGTCGTAGTCGGACTCGAACGTCAACTGCAGCGGCGCAGACTCGAACCTCTGCCGGCGCAGCCAGACATCATGCGCGTCGGTCCACGCACGCCCACCGGAATAGACGATGCCTTGTCGCAGCAGCAGCTTGGACAGCCGGTGCCGACCCCGCATGAGATCTGCGCGAGCGTCCTCACGGGCGCGAACCAGGTCCCTGGCCGTCTCTTGTTCCACGCTCGGGACCGACACCGAAACGAACTCGTCCAACCGCAACAACCGGGCCAAATGAACCGCATCCTTGGCATCGGTCTTGACCCGATCACCCGCCGGACGTTGCAGCTTGCTCGGCGCCACCACCTCACACCGCACGCCCGCCGCAGTCAACGATCTCGCCAGCCCGAACCCGGTCGGACCGGCCTCATAAGCCACCGCCACCGGTCCAGCCAACTCCCGCAACCACGACCGAATGTGATCATGCGACGGCGTCAGCCTCGCCTGCACCAACTCGCCCGTCACACCATCGATCGCCGCCGCCACAACCGACCTGGCGTGCACATCCAGCCCAACACTCGTACGCTCGGAAAACACCGGGGCCTCCCACACATGTCGGATAGGCCGAGCAGGCAGCCCCTACTCGGCAACCCACGAATCTGTGCGAGTGAGGCCCCGGCCCGCAACCACCCAGCAACCCCGAGCGGTCACTTCATACCGTCTAG
>NZ_SJKB01000050.1 GCF_004331465.1 Kribbella pittospori | reverse complement strand
CTAGCCCCGGTCTTTCAGTAAGCCGTTGGTCCGTGGCACGGACGGGCCGAAGGTTGCGGGTGGTCGGTGGGCGTGAGGGATCGGCCGGCTTGCCGGCTGTTCCGTTTGTCCTTTGGTTGTGGGTGGGCAGGGGTTGGCGTTCAGGTGGGTATGGGGTGCGGGATCAGTGCGAGGCGGGTGAACGCGGCGGCCAGGTCGCGGGCCCAGGTCCAGCGCTGGGCCAGTCGGAGGTAGGTGCGGCGTTGGCCTCGGGTGATGCGGGCGGCGGTGTGCAGGAGCCGGTAGCGCAGGGCTTTTGGTTCGCAGGTGGCCAGGTCGCCGTCGAGGAGCAGATCCTGGGTCCAGGTGATGAGGTCGATCGCGGTCAGGGCCAACTCGAGCCAGGCGGCGTTGAGCGCGAACAGCCGGGAGGGGAATCGGCCGATGCCGGTGTCCTTGGCTTGTCTGATCCGGTCTTCGACGCGTGCGTGGGCGCGGTGTCGGGCCTCGAGATGCGCGAGCTGGCCGCGGGGCGTGTCGGTCGCGAAGGCCTGGTAGCGCAGCCCGTCACGCTGATCGAACAGCGATAACTGGGCGCCGGGATGAGGACGTTCACGGCGCACGATCACCCGCATCCCAGTCGGCCACCCCGCAGCGGTCAGGCCGTCCAGGAAACCGGTGATCTCGGCGACATCGGCGCCGGCACGCACCGACCCGTCGGCTTCGATCGCGGGCGTCCATGCTGTCTTGGGGAGTGCGTCGATCGCGGTCTCGACCGCGCGGGTCATCGTGAACCCGACTGAGAACTCCACGTCCAGGTCCTGGTCGCGCAGCCCGCGCAGATACGTGAGCCAGTCTCTGGTCGCGCCGGCACCATCGGCTCGGACCAGGATCGAGCAGCCGTACCGTTGCGTGTCGGGGATCTGAGCCAGCGCCAGATCGGTCACGGTGATGTGGTCGGCCGCGGTGTTGCTGCCGGCGTTGCCTGGGCGCAGCAGCCCGGCCAGTGCTTCACCGGTGTTGTCCAGGAAGGCCAGCAGCGGGTGATACCCGAAGCCGCCCTTGAACGTGGCCGCGGCCGACTCTTTCTCGCTGTGACAGGTCACCAGGCTGGCGTCGACATCGATGACCAGGCCGGGCAGCACACGCCCACCCGCCCTCGCGGCCGGCAACGCCCGCCCGAGTTCGCTCCGCGCCAGCCAGGCACGTTCCCGGGCCGCCGCACGCGCCTGCCGCAACCGGCCCAAGGCGGCCTTATCGATACTGACCAGGACCCGCCACGCCGTGGCGGTCGATGCGACCGAGCCGAACAACTCCGGCTGGTCCCGCAAGACGGCCAGGTCCGAGATCGCCTCGCCACCGTCGGCGAGCATCACCGCGACATCGGCCAGGACCCGCCCCGGATCATGTCTCGAGCGGCGCTGCCGCAACCCACCCAGCGCCGCGCCGAAGGCCTGCGGCACACCGGTCACCTCGGCCAGATCCGCGAGCAGCCGCGACCCGGCATGCGACGCGACACCCCGCCCATCGGCCGTCACCGTGACCACCGGACGCCTCGTTGTATTCTGCACCTACGAAGTGCCTTCCCGCTCGGACCATTCTGAACCTTAGACAAGTACAGAATCCCTTGCAGGCAAGGCACTTCTCTACATCTACGACACGTGTCGGACCCCCGCGATCACATCGTTACTGCAACGCCCGGGCTAGGC
>NZ_SJKB01000004.1 GCF_004331465.1 Kribbella pittospori | reverse complement strand
ACCTGGAAGTTAAGCCCGACAGCGCCGATGGTACTGCGACCGGGAGGTCGTGGGAGAGTAGGACGCCGCCGGACATTCACACTGTTAAGGGCCACCCCAGTTGGGGTGGCCCTTAACATTTTGTCCGGACAACTTCGGCACGCGAGCCGCCTGCCGGGAAGCCCTCGATGGGGCTGATCGTTGTAGGTGGCGGTACGTTTGTCCGATTACTGCACTTCAGCATCGTTAGGAGTCACCGTGGCGACGCCACCTCGCAATCCTCACTCCGGTTCAGGGGACCGTCGCGGTTCCTCCGGAGGCAGCGGCCGTCCCGGCCGTGATGGTGGTGGGCGCTCGGACTCCGGTTCCGGCCGTTCTGGGTTCGGCTCGGGTCGTTCCGGCTCTGGTGGCCCTCGCTCTACGGGCGGTGGCCGAGCCGGCGGGTCTGGTGGTTCCGGTAGCTCTGGCGGGCCGCGTTCGTCTGGTGGCTACCGGGGAGCCTCGAGTCGTGGTGACGGACCGCGGGCTGGTGGGCCGCGTGGGGGTTCGCGTTCTGGTGGGTCTTACCGGGACGGGGATCGCGATGACGCACGTTCCGAGAACCGGCGGGGTTTCGCCGGCGGACGTGGCGATGACAAGGGTGAGCGGGATCCGTTCGGTGGTCAACTGTCCGGTCAGGGCGGTGGACGCGGCTCCGGTCGAGACGACCGCTCTGGCGGTTACAACAGAGACGACCGAGGCGGTGCGGGCCGTAGTGCCGGCGGCGGCCGCGGTGGTCCCCGTCGTGACGACAGATCAGGCTCCGGTGACCGCGGCGGCTACCGTCGTGACGACAGGTCGGGCTCCGGCGACCGCGGCGGTTACCGCCGCGATGACCGTGGTGGTGACGACCGCGGCGGGTACCGACGGGACGACCGTGGTGGCGGCGAGCGAGGGGGCTATCGACGGGACGACCGTGGTGGCGGCGAGCGAGGGGGCTATCGACGGGACGACCGCGCTGGTCGCGACGACCGTGGTGGCTTCCAGCGAGATGAGCGTTCCGGGTCTGGGGAGCGTGGCGGCTATCGCCGTGATGACCGTTCCGGGACCGGGGACCGCGGTGGATACCGCGGAGATGACCGTTCCGGCGGGAGAGACCGCGGTGGGTATCGCGGAGATGACCGCTCCGGCGGCGGAGATCGCGGTGGTTACCGCCGTGATGAGCGTGGTGGCGGTCGGCGCGACGACCAGGGGTTCCGGCGTGATGAGCGTCCCGGCGCTGGTGATCGCGGTGGGTATCGCCGTGATGAGCGTGGCGGTGACGACCGTGGTGGTTACCGACGGGACGACCGCGCTGGGCGCGACGACCGTGGTGGTGCTCGGCGGGACGACCGTTCCGGCTCTGGCGACCGAGGCGGCTTCCGTGGAGCTGACCGGTCTGGGGCTGGCGATCGGGGCGGATTCCGGCGTGATGAGCGTGGCGGGTCGCGGCCTGACGACAGGTCTGGGCGGGGCGGTGCTCGTGGAGGCGGGCCGGCTCGTGGCGAGCGTGGCGCGTTTCGGCGGGATGAGCGTGGAGGTGACTCGCGCGGTCGCGGTGGGTCTCAGCGGGACGGGCGGGATGATCGCCGCGGCGGGTTCCGCCGGGACGACCGTGGAGAGGAGAAGGCCGGCCCGCGTCGCGACGACCCGGCGATTCCGGAAGGGATCACCGGAGCCGAGCTTGATCGTGGTGTGAAGGCAGAACTGCGGTCGTTGCCGCGGAGCCTCGCCGACCTCGTCGCGCAGCACCTGGTCGCGTCCGGGCGTCTCCTCGATGACGACCCCGAGCTTGCGTACAAGCACGCGCGCACCGCACGGAGGTTGGCCGCGCGGCTGGGCGGCGTCCGGGAGGCTGTGGCGATCACGGCGTACCTGGCTGAGCATTACGACGAGGCGTTGACCGAGTTCCGGGCGGTACGGCGGATGACCGGGAACCACGAAGTTCTCGCGATGATGGCCGACTGCGAGCGGGCGCTCGGCCGGCCGGACAAGGCGCTCGCGCTGACGCGGGACAAGCACGTCCACGACGTGTCGGAGGCGACGCAGATGGAGCTGCTGATCGTGGCGGCCGGTGCGCGCCGCGACATGAAGCAACTCGCGGCCGCGATCCAGACCCTCGAGGTGCCGGAGCTCACCAAGCGCACGCGCGCCGAGTGGTTGCCGCGCCTGCGCTACGCGTACGCCGACGCCCTCGAAGCAGCCGGCCGCACCGAAGACGCCCTCGAGTGGTTCCACCGAGCCGCCGCCGCCGACGCCGACGGCTCCACCGGCGCCGCCGAACGAGCCGCCCAACTAGAAGGCCTAGAGTTCACCGACCTAGACGAAGACGACGACTACGACAACCCCGACGCGGCAGACGAACCCGAAGCCGAGGACGAAGCAGACCTCGCGGACGAAGCTGACCTGGCGCACGAAGCCGACCTGGCCGACCAGCCCGCCGAGCTCCTAGACGACGAGCCGGCCGACGCGGAGGAGCTGACGGACGAGCTCGAGCCCACTGATGAGGCCGAGCGCACCGACGAGGCGGAGCTGGCGGACGAGCCGGCCGACACCGAAACGACCGAGAAGCCCGAGAACTGACCGCGTAGCCCACCACCGCGTGCCCACGCGGTGGTGGGGGCGGTCCGGCGGGCGTTGGAACGTCGCGGAGCCGCGGTACACACGGTCGCATGGTGGTGGGAACGGCACGGCTGCGAGACAGCCCTGGGCATGGCCGGGCGGTCGAGACGTGGCGTGGCCGAGGGGGTGAGCTGGCTTGCACGAAGCTTGGCAAGCCCGAGAACCAGCCGAGTAGCCGCGGCTCTGGCGCAGTCGGTGGCACTTCCGGGGCTGGCGCGCTCCGCGCGTCCGGGGCGGCTGGGGGCATCCGACCGGGGTGGGCTTCTGGGGTTAGGGGCGGTGGTAGAGGGTTAGGAATTCTTCGCGGAGGGGTTTGCGGGCGGCGCGGTGGCGTTCTGTTAGGCGGCCGAGGGTGAAGGAGAGCTCTGGGTCGTCCTGAGCGGCCGCGTCGGCTGCCATGGCGGTCAGGGCGTCGGCGGCGGCGCAGTGGTCCTGGTGCTGGCCCAGCAATTCCTGGTACTTCGCGGCCTGGGTTGCGGTCGCCTTCGCCTCGTCGCCGAGCACAGCTGCGCTGGTGTCAGCGGCGTACCGGACTCTCTTGGCCAACAGACGGACTTCGTGCCAGTCGTCGTCAACCGTCCAGGGCTTGAGCTTGTCCGCCTCCTGGGTGAACGTCACGTTCGCCGCGGCCAGCAGTTCCGGCAGGACCTCGCCGCAGGGCTTGCTAGCCTTCGGCTTCAGGTCCGGAGCGGCTGCGACCACCTCGAGGGTCTGCAGGAGTTCCGCCGTGCTCTCACCCGTCACCACCTCAGCCGACCGCTTGGCAGCGCGGTCCAGGCCGACCGTCAGCGTCGTCAGGATCGTCTCGACGTGCTCCGGGTCGTCCTCGCTGTTCGCAGTCTCACGAACCAGCGCCGCGATCACCTCGAGATCGCGTGCCTCCCCACACGCGTTAGCCAACGCAGACAGCTCGCTCCGCAGGCCCGTCGACCAGTCGCCAGCCAGCAACTTCCGAAACAGCTTCAGATCACTCCGCAACCGCCGGCACGAGACCCGCACTTGGTGTATGGCGTCATCCTCACCCTTCTCCACCATCAAAACCGCCCCCTGCAGCCGCGCAGCCCCCTTCGTGAGCGCAGTCCCCACCAACACCCCAACCGGAGCCTCCGCACTCAAGCCCCCACCCGAACCACCCAAACTCTCACCCATCACCCCATTCTCCTGGACCCCACCAACAAGGAGAACCTCTCCAGCCTCACGTCCTACTCTTCGGCCTGGCTAGCCCCTCACAGGGTCCGGAAGAGCAGGCCCACGCGGGGCTTGGGGCCGAAGGAGGTTGCTTTTTGGGGCAGTACGGCGCCCTGGGCGGCGGAGCGTAGTACCTGGTCCATTCGGGGGGCTGTGAGCTCTACAGCCGCCTGGTGAGGGCCAGCGAGCGCTAGAGCGTCAGCGAGCGCGTGGTGGAAGGTGATGTCTTCCTCGACGACGCCCCACGCTGGCAGCAGCTCTCCGTGCAGCATCGAGACCGTCGGAGCCTCCTGTCCGGCCGTTGACCGGACTGTCACCCAAGTGGACCCGTCCGTCACCGCGATCCGGTCCGGCACACCCTCTACGCGTCCAGGGAGCACCTGCCAGCCGGCCGGCGTACGGGAGCTGACCGTGGCCAGGTCCAGCCCCGGTATGACGCGGTGGATCGGGTCCAACGTGAGCGGATGACGGCTGTGGTCGACGAGCATGGCCAGACCGACCGACGCGCCCTGCCGGCCAGGCTCACGCTTCTGCCGTTCCAGGTACGCCGCATAGCGGTGGTGGCCGTCGGCAATGAGTGCCTCGTGCTTCGACAGTTCGCCGGAGATGGTTGCCAGGACAGCTGGGTCCTCGATGCGCCAGATGCGGTGCAGGGCGGTGCCGTTCTGTGTCTCGGCCTCGACCCACGGCTCTCCGGCCCTTGCCGCGTCGACGGCGTCGCTGGCCGCGCCTCCGTCGGCGTACGCGAGCAGGATGGGCTCCAGGTCGGCGTCCGTCGCCTCCATCAGCTTGAGGCGGTCGTCGACCCAGTGCGGCATCACATCCTCATGGGGCAGCACCACTCGGCGCTCCGGATCCAGGCTGAGCGAGCCGACCAGGCCACAGAGCAGGGCACTACCTAGCTTCTGCTCGTACACGTAGAGCGCGGGCCGCGGGTCCTGCACGACCACACCGGCGTCCTGCCAACCGGCCAGCCGTCGGGCCGGCTCGTCGTACCGGCCGGAACCGAGCTCCGGATCGCGTGGAAGGATGAGCCTCACCATGTTGTGCAGATCAGAGTCAGTCAGCCGCCGGACGATGGCGGGTTCGAGTACGTCGTACGGCGGCGAGGTGACGGCGCCGAGCGCGCTCACCTTCCCGGCCACGAACCGCCACGCACGCAGTGGGTCGAGTCGCAGCACGCTCCCCCTCGAATCCGGCATGGGCGGCATCGTACGGCGGGAAGCATGAGCGCGGAACGAAATGCGCCCGCGCCGCTGTCGGCGTGTGACGAACCGCTCGCCAGCCGGTACGACGTCGCACTGCTCGACCTGGACGGTGTCGTGTACGTCGGGCCGGACCCGGTCCCGGACGCCCCGGAGAACCTGCGCAAAGCCTCCAAGGAGGGCATGCGGATCGGCTACATCACCAACAACGCCAGTCGGCCGGCGCGGGTAGTTGCCGAGCACCTCGCGTCGTTCGGGCTGGAGGTGATCGCGGACGACGTGGTCACGTCCGCGCAGGCGGCGGCGAAGCTGGTCGCGAACGACTTCCCGCAGGGCTCTCCGGTGCTCGTGGTCGGCGGGGAAGGGCTGTACTCCGCGCTGGAGGAGTACGGGATGAACCCGGTCCGGAGCAGCGACTCGCACCCGGTGGCCGTCGTACAAGGGTTCCACCCTGAAGTGAACTGGGTGATGCTCGCGGACGGCGCGCACGCAATCAACGAGGGCGCGAAGTGGTACGCGACCAACCTGGACCTGACCATCCCGACCGCGGCCGGGATGGCGCCGGGCAATGGGACGCTGGTGCAGGCGATCCGGGCGGCCGTCGGCGTGGATCCGATCGTGGCGGGCAAGCCGGAGCCGCCGCTGCTGGAGACCAGCATCGAGCGGCTCGAGGCCAAGCGGCCGTTGATGATCGGGGACCGGCTGGACTCGGACATCGCGGGTGCGCACGCGGTCGGCATCGCGAGTCTGTGGGTTGCGACCGGTGTCAATGACCCGCACGACTTGGCTCGCGCGCCGAAGAACCAGCGCCCGACGTACATCGCGCCCGGCCTGGGTGCGCTGGCCGAGAAGCAGCCGGGTGTGACGGTCGAGGGCGGCAAGCACACGTGTGAGGGCTGGACCGCCGAGGTTGTGGACAATGCGGTTTCGGTGAAGGGCGAGGGCGCGCCGTACGACGGTCTGCGGGCGATCCTGTCCGCGGTGTGGGCCGCAGTCGACGCACCGCCGAAGCCGGCCGCCAAGACGGCCAAGGCTGCCGGTCGCAGCCGTCGGCCGCTGCCCAAGCCCGCCCCGACCCCCGATTCGATCGCCATTGACGCCGCGCTGCACCGCGTCGGACTGGAATCCTGAGGCGCTGAACCGCTCAAGGGCGGTGGCTGGGTGGTGTTGGGGTGGGGAGGCGATACCGTTGCTGGGACGAAGCGAGGAGGCAGTCATGGTTCTGGACGCACTGCGCGGCTACGTACAACTGGCGAGCGGGCTGACCGAGGTCACCAGGCAGAGAGCCCAGGCGGCGGCGAAGGCGTTGCTGCAGCAGACCGGCGCGGACACGCTGACGACCGGGCTGACCAGCAAGGTGAGCGAGCTGACCGACGAGATCGTTGCCACCAGCAAGAGCAACCGTCAGCTGCTGCAGGCGATCGTGTCGAACGAGGTCGAGGGGGCGGTGGCGCGGCTCGGGTTCGTTCGCGCGGAGGAGGTCGCAGGACTGACCCGCCGAGTGCAGAGGCTGGAGCAGGAGCTGGCCGAGGAGCGTGCTGCCGCGTCGGCCGCCGATGTCGCTGCGCACGCGCCGAAGCCGCAGGCCAAGAACGCCGCGGCGAAGAAGGCAGCGAAGAAGGCTGCCGCGAAGAAGGCCGCGGCCAAGAAGATGGCGAAGAAGGCGTGACGTGACCGAGCATCCTGGCGAACAGTTCCCGCCGGACGTCGACCCCGACGTCGAGCCTGGGTTCGAGCCCAGCCCGGCCGAGGAGGCGCCCGCCGCCCCCGACTACGACGCCGAGCCCGGCTCCCAAAGCTTCGAGTCCGCCGAAGCGCCAGCCGAAGCAACCAGCGACGAGCCGGCGCATGTGGATCCGGCGGAGGTGGAGTTCGGGCCGGAGTTCGCGCGCGAGCCCGGGCAGGAATACGAGCACCCCTACGAAGCCGAGTCCGCCGAGCCCGAGCACGAGCCCGAGCACCAACCCGAACCCGAGCACCAGGCCGAGGCCGAGGAGCGTGAGCCGGGGCATCCGTTGGTGGATGAGGTGATGGGGCGGCTGGACGAGTTGCGCGAGCGGCCCGTGGACGAGCATGCCGACGTGTACGCCGACCTGCACGAGCGACTGCAGAGTGCCTTGGTGGAAGCGGATGCCGAGCACGGCGACCGTGGCTGACCGGAAGGTCTGAGTGGCCAAAGGAGTCAAGCGATCCCGGCTGGACGCCGAGCTGGTACGGCGCGGCCTGGCGCGGTCCCGGGAGCACGCGAGTGAGCTGATCGCGGCCGGCAAGGTGAAGGTGTCCGGCACCGTCGCCTCGAAGCCGGCGACCGGTGTCGGGGCCGACGCCCCGATCGTCGTCGACACCTCGGAGACCGACGACCCCGGCTACGCGAGCCGTGGCGCGCACAAGCTGGTCGGCGCGCTGGAGGCCTTCAGCGCCGTCCAGGTGAAGGGCCGCCGGTGTCTTGACGCGGGCGCCTCCACCGGCGGATTCACCGACGTACTGCTGCGCAACGAGGCGGCGCACGTGATCGCCGTCGATGTCGGGTACGGCCAGCTGGTGTGGTCGTTGCAGACCGACGAGCGGGTCACGGTAATGGACCGGACCAACGTCCGTACGCTCACCCTCGACGACATCGGTGGTGAACCGGTCGATCTCGTCGTCAGCGACCTCAGCTTCATCTCGCTGACGCTCGTCCTGCCCGCGCTGATCGGGGTGGTGACGCCGGACGGCGATCTGATGCTGATGGTGAAGCCGCAGTTCGAAGTCGGCAAGGAGCGGCTCGGCAAGGGCGGCGTCGTTCGTGACCCGGAGTTGCGCGCGGACGCGGTCCGGGGCGTCGCGGCGAAGGCCGCCGAACTCGGCTGGGGTATTCAGGGAGTGGCCGCCAGCCCGTTGCCTGGTCCGTCAGGAAATGTCGAATACTTCCTGTGGATACGCCGGAATGCACCGCCTCTCGATGAGACGATGCTCCAGACCGCCATCGAGCGCGGTCCGCAGTGAAGGAGGCAGGGTGGTAGAGCACGAGCCGCGGCGCGTGCTGGTGGTGACGCACACCGGCCGGGAACTGGCGGTCGAGGTGGCCCGGGCGGCGCACCGGCTGCTGACCGACGCCGGTCTGCAGGTCCGCCTGCTCGGCGACGAGGCCGAGGCGCTGAAGCTCGAGCCGGCCGAGGTCGTCGACGACCACGAGAAGGCTGCGCTGGACGTCGAGCTGATCATGGTGCTCGGCGGCGACGGTTCGATCCTGCGCGGTGCCGAGCTGGCCCGTCCGCACGGTACGCCGGTGCTCGGGGTGAACCTGGGCCATGTCGGGTTCCTGGCCGAGGCCGAGGTCGACGACCTGGAGCGGATCGTCCAGGTGGTGGTCGATCGCAGCTACACGGTCGAGGAGCGGATGACGCTGGCCGTCGAGGTCCGGCTGGCCGGCGAGCTGATCTTCGACACCTGGGCGCTGAACGAGGCGAGCATCGAGAAGGCGGCCCGCGAGAAGATGCTCGAGGTGCTGGTCGAGGTGGACGACCGCCCGCTGTCGCGCTGGGGCTGCGACGGCGTCGTGGTGGCGACACCCACCGGCAGTACGGCGTACGCGTTCTCTGCCGGTGGTCCGATCGTCTGGCCTGAGGTCGAGGCGATCCTGATGGTGCCGCTGAGCGCGCACGCACTGTTCTCCCGGCCGATCGTGGTGGCGCCGACGTCGCGGCTGTCGATCGAGCTGGTCCCGTCCTGGCACGGTCGCGGCGTGCTGTGGTGCGACGGCCGCCGGATGGTCGAGGTGCCGCCGGGCGCCGAGATCGAGGTCCGGCGCGGCAAGACCCCGGTCCGGCTGGCCCGCGCGCACGAGGCGCCGTTCACCGACCGGCTGGTGGCCAAGTTCGACCTCCCGGTGCTCGGCTGGCGCGGCGCCGCCGAGCGCAAGCGCAACGGCAACAACAACACCAAAGGCACCAGCAACAGCAGCGACAACGGCAGCAACAGCCAACAGGAGACCTGATGCTCTCTGAGATCCGCATCACCGGGCTGGGCGTGATCGAGGACGCCACGCTGGACCTCGATCCGGGGTTCACCGCGGTGACCGGCGAGACCGGTGCCGGCAAGACGATGGTCGTGACCGGCGTGAACATGCTGCTCGGCGGCCGCGCGGACAGCGGCCTGGTGCGGCATGGGACCCGTCGCGCACGAGTCGAGGGCCGGGCGAGTGCTGTGCCGAAGTCGATTGTCCAGCAGGCTGAGGACCGCGGCGGCGAGCTGGACGACGACGAGTTGCTGATCGCTCGCGAGCTGTCCGCCGAGGGCCGCTCCCGCGCGTTCCTGGGCGGTGCGTCCGTGCCGGTGTCCGTGCTGGGCGAGGTGTCCGGCGACCTGGTCGCGATCCACGGCCAGGCCGACCAGTGGCGGCTGCTGCAGCCCGCACGGCAACGCGAGACCCTCGACACCTTCGCCGGGAAGCCGTTGCTCGTTCCCTTGCAGGAGTACGTCGCTGCCTACAAACGACACCGTCAGGTCGAGGCCGAGCTCACCGAGCTGACCACCCGCCAGCGTGATCGCCTGGCCGAGGCGGACCTGCTGCGCTTCGGCCTCGACGAGGTCGCGAAGGCCGAGCCACTGCCGGGCGAGGACACCGAGCTCGCCGCCGAGGAGGACCGTCTCGCGTACGCCGATGGTCTGCGTACGGCGGCCACCACGGCAGCCGACGCGCTCGCCTCCGAAGAGGACCAGGACTCCACCCGGCCGAACGACGTACTCGGGCTGCTCGCGCTCACCAAGCAGGTGCTGGACGCGGAACGCGAGCACGACCAGAAGCTCGCGGATCTCGCGGACCGGGCCGGCGAGCTCGGTTACCTGGCAGCCGATCTGGCCGGCGAGCTCTCGTCGTACGCCGCCGATGTGGACACCGATCCGGCACGACTCGCGGTGGTGAGCGAGCGGCGGGCGTTGCTGACCAGCCTGGTCCGCAAGTACGGCGCTGAGCAGGGCACTGTGGACGAAGTGCTCGAGTGGACCAAGCGGTCCGCAGCCAGATTGGCCGAGCTGGACGGCAGCGATGAGCGCGTCGAGCTCCTGACCGGCGAGCTGTCCGAGCTGGACGCGAAGCTCGCGGAGCTGGGCCGGCAGATGCGGGAAGCGCGGATAGAGGCGGCCGAGCGGCTCGGTGTCGCAGTGTCCGAGGAGCTGACCGGACTGGCGATGCCACACGCGAAGCTGTCGGTCGAGGTACACGAGACCACGGCCGGGCCGTTCGGCCTCGACGAGGTCGAGTTCTGTTTCGCGGCGAACCCGGGCAGCCCGGTCCGCCCGCTGCAGAAGGCCGCGTCCGGTGGTGAGTTGTCCCGGGTGATGCTCGCGCTCGAGGTGATCCTGTCCGACACGCATCCGGTGCCGACGCTGGTGTTCGACGAGATCGACGCCGGGATCGGCGGCCGGGCCGCGGTCGAGGTCGGCAAGCGGCTGGCCCGGCTGGCGGAGAAGGCGCAGGTGATCGTGGTGACACACCTGCCGCAGGTGGCCGCGTTCGCGGACCGTCACGCTGTGGTGCTGAAGAGCGACGACGGCTCGGTCACCACGAGTGGTCTGGTCGCGCTGGACGAGGACGCGCGGCTGAAGGAACTCTCCCGGATGATGGCCGGACTGGAGAATTCCGACGCCGCCCAGGCGCATGCCGAAGAATTGCTCGCGCTCGCCGCCGAACGGCACAAACCGCGCAAGAAGAATCGTTCCAAAGGATGATTTGACGCACAGTCACCGTTAATTCAGTGCGTGAAGGGGGCCCCGCCCGGGTAAATGGACCGGGAAGGGGCTCTTGACATGGCAGGATGAGAGCGCGATGAAACTGCCCAGCCTGCGGAGAGCACGACCCACTGAACTGCCCGGTATCGCCGGTGTGGTCCGGCTCGATCGCCGTACCAAGAATCTCACCAAACGGCTGAAGCCGGGCGAGATCGCCGTCATCGACCATGTCGACCTGGACCGGGTCAGCGCCGAGGCGCTGGTCGACTGCCGGGTCGCCGCCGTCGTGAACGTCGCCGACTCGATCAGCGGCCGCTACCCGAACCTCGGCCCGGAGATCCTCGTCGAGGCCGGGATCCCGCTGGTGGACGGCGTCGGCCGCGAGGTCTTCTCTGTCCTCCACGAGGGCGAGCGGGTCCGGCTGAACGAGGGCAGCCTGTACCGCGGCGAGGAAGTTGTCGCGAAGGGTGTCTCGCAGGACAGCCAGTCCGTCGCGGAGTTGATGGACGACGCCCGGTCGGGGCTGTCGACCCAACTGGAGGCGTTCACCGCCAACACCCTGGAGTACCTGCGCCGCGAGCGCGATCTGCTCCTCGACGGCGTCGGTGTCCCCGAGATCCACACGCCGATGGACGGCCGGCACGTGCTGATCGTGGTCCGCGGGTACGACTACCGCGAGGACCTGGTGGCGCTGCGGCCGTACATCCGCGAGTACCGCCCGGTCCTGATCGGCGTCGACGGCGGCGCCGACGCGCTGGTCGAGAACGGTTACGTCCCGGACCTGATCGTCGGCGACATGGACTCGGTGAAGGACGAGACGCTGAGGAGCGGCGCCGAGGTTGTCGTGCACGCCTACCGCGACGGCCGGGCGCCCGGTTCGGAGCGGCTGGAGCGGCTCGGCGTGGACTCGATCGAGTTCCCGGCCACCGGCACCAGCGAGGACGTCGCGATGCTGCTGGCCGATTCCAAGGGTGCGTCGCTGATCGTCGCGGTCGGCACCCACAACTCCCTGGTGGAGTTCCTCGACAAGGGCCGCTCCGGCATGGCGAGCACCTTCATCACCCGGTTGCGGGTGGGTGCCAAGCTGGTGGATGCCAAGGGCGTCGGCCGGCTCTACCGCAGCCGGGTGTCGACGTTACAGGTGGTCGCGCTGGCTGTGGCCGGCCTCTTCGCGCTGGGCATGGCGTTGGTCGCCATCGGCGCCGACGACGTGCTCTGGTCGATCCTGCGGGCGCGCTGGAGCGACTTCGTCTACTGGATCCGGGAGCTGTTCACGTGATCGACTTTCGCTACCACATCGTCTCGATCGTGGCGATCTTCTTCGCCCTGGGCGCCGGTGTGGTGCTGGGCGCCGGCCCGTTGAAGGGCACCGCCAGCGAGGTGGTCCAGAGCCAGGCCGAGAAGGACCGCCAGCAGCTCGCCGACGCGCGGGCCGAGCTGGTCCAGGTGAAGGCGCTGGACAAGTACCGCGACGACTTCGTCGCCAAGGTCACCGCCGGGCTCACCGACGGCAAGCTGGACGGCAAGCGGATCGTGGTCGTGACCATGCCGGGCGCCGACGGCGATCTGACCAACGGGCTGCAGGACGAGCTGGAGCAGGCCGGCGGTCAGGTGACCACCCGGGTCTCGCTGGACGCCAAGCTGTTCGATCCCGGTCAGCGTCAGCTGGTCGAGCCGCTCGTCACCGATCTGGTCACTGCGGACAACCCGTTCCCGCCGGACAGTACGACGTACGAGCGGGCCGGACTGATCCTGGGGCGCGGTGTCGCGGCGAAGGAAGAGGGCAAGCCGGCCGACGCCGACTCCACCAAGATCATCAGCGGCCTGACCGGCGCCAAGCTGTTGTCGCTGAAGCCCTCGCAGATCAAGGACCGGGCCAGCCTGATCGTCGTGGTCGCCGCGAAGCCGCCGACACCGGCCCCGGACAACTCGTCGTACAGCGACGCCGTCGACTTCATCACCGGTCTCGACCAGGCCAGTGGCGGGGTCGTGGTGGCCGGTACGCCGGAGACCGCGCAGAACGGTGGCCTGCTGAAGGCCTTGCGGAGTGACTCCGAGGCCACCAAGATCGTTTCCTCCGTGGACGTGGCCGACATCCCCTCCGGGCGGATGACTGTCGTCTTCGCGCTGGCCGAGCAGGCCACCGGCAAGGCGGGGCAGTACGGCGCCATGGACGCGAAGAACGGCGTAGCGCCGCCGGCCGTACAGACGAAGGACAACTGACGTGGGAATTCTGAGCGCTGCCGTCGCGGCAGCCGCCACCGCTGCGCTCGAGCGCGCCGCGGAGAGGCTGCCCAAGGAGAACCGGGAGCTGTTCGAGCGGACCAACCACCGGGGCGAATCGGTCACCCTGCTGGAGGGGCCGATCGCGGTCCTCGGCGCGCTGGCCGGCGTCGCGGCCGCTGGGAAGACGCCGGGCAAGGTGAAGGCCGCCGCGATCCTCGCGGGCTCGGTCTCCGGCGCGGTCGGTGCGTACGACGACCTCCGCGGGACCACACAGGCCAAGGGCTTCCGCGGCCACCTCAGTGCGTTGAAGCGCGGTGAAGTGACCAGCGGCGCTGTGAAGATCCTCGGTGTCGGTGCGGCCGGCCTCGCAGCCGCCGCACTGCTGCCGCGGAAGTCGACCGGGGTGAAGGCACTGGCCGGTGTTGTTGCCGACGGCGCCTTGATCGCGGGTACGGCGAATCTGACGAACCTGCTCGACCTGCGGCCCGGCCGCGCGCTGAAGGCCGTCGCCGCGGTGAACGCTCCGCTGGCGGCCGTGAACGGACCGGCCGGCGCGGTCGTCGGTGCGGCCGTGGCCTCGGCGCCGTCCGACCTCGGTGAGCGCTCGATGCTCGGCGACTGCGGTGCGAACGGTCTGGGCGCGATCACCGGTACGGCGCTCGCCGCCTCGTTGCCGCGCCCGTTGAAGACGCTGGCGCTGGCTGCGGTCGTCGCTCTGAACCTGGCCAGCGAGAAGGTCAGCTTCACCAAGGTCATCGCGGAGAACCCGGTGCTGGACAAGATCGACCAGTGGGGCCGACGACCCAGGTGAGCACGGGCGGTCGGGTCGCCCGCGCCGCACTGCTGATCGCCGCGGTGACCGTGCTGGCGCGGACAGTGGGATTCGGCCGCTGGCTGGTGTTCTCGAAGACTGTCGGTGCGGGCTGCCTGGCCGAGGCCTACGCGACCGCCAACCAGCTTCCCAACATCCTCTTCGAGGTTGTCGCCGGTGGAGCTCTGGCCGGTGCGGTGATCCCCGTGCTGGCCGGCCCGGTCCTGCGCGGCGATCGCGCCGCACAGGGCCGGATCATCGGCGCACTGCTGTCCTGGTCCCTTCTGCTGCTGGCGCCGTTCGCCGTGCTGTCGTGGGTGCTGGCGTCCAGCTACACCGACGCGATGCTGGACCCGGGCGCGGACTGCGGCGGTTCGACCGCGACGGCGACCCGCATGCTGGTGATCTTCGTACCGCAGGTGTTCGGCTACGCGATCGCTGTGATCGCGACCGCGGTCCTTCAATCCCACAAGCGTTTTGCGGCCGCCGCGCTGGCGCCGCTCATCTCGAGCCTGGTGGTCGTTGCCACCTACTTCCTGTTCGCGGCCGCGGCTCCCGACGCCGACGCGGCCTCCAGCGATGCCACCAATCTGCTGGCGTGGGGGACCACGGCCGGCGTGGCCGCGCTCGCCCTCACCGTGCTGATCCCGATGTTGTCGATGCGCTTGCCGATCAGGCTCACGTTGCGGTTGGATCCTGGCGTCGGTCCGGTGCTGCGGAGGCTCGCGCTGGCAGGCCTCGCCGTGCTGATCGCGCAGCAGCTCACGTTCGTCGTCACCACCTATCTGGCCAACCACCGAGGCGTTGCGGGCAGCATCGCCGTCTACTCGTGGGCGAACGCGATCTACCTGCTGCCGTACGCCGTACTGGCCGTGCCGATCACCACAGCGGTATTTCCACGACTCGCTGCGGCCTTCGACGCGAGGGAGCGCTTCGAGGTCTATGCCTCTGCGTCTACGCGCGCGGTCATGCTGGCCGGTGGCGCGGGAGCCGCGCTGCTGGTTGGCACCGCGGTCCCGGTCGCGCGGATCTTCGCGTACGACGACGGCGCGGTGCAGGAGTCGAGAGCGGCCTCGCTGGCCGACGCGTTGTTCGCCTTTGCGCCCGCTGCCATCGGGTTCGCAGTCCTCATGCATGTCGGCCGGGTCCTCTACGCGCGGCACTCCGGTCGTGAGGTCGCAGTGGTGACGTCTGCCGCGTGGGTGCTCGTGGCCGTGGCCGGTGTGGTGCTGACGTCGTCCTGGGATGCCGTGCCTGCCTTGGCGGCTGCTATGTCGATCGGAATGGTGGCCGGAGCGATCGTGCTGCTGGTCGTGCTGCGCGGGGAGGCCGGCGCTGAGGTGCTCGCCGGACTGACGCGTGCCACGCTGGCAGCGCTGATCGGTGGTGTCCTTGCCGGTGCTGCGGGCTGGGCCGTGTCGTTGCCGGCCGGCGACGCCGGAGTCGGGAAGGCAGTCGTGTTCGCGGTTCTCTCCGGCCTGGCCGTCGTCATCGTGTACGCCGCTGTCGCAGTGGTGCTGGACCGCGCGGACACCCGCGCACTGCTCCGCCGGAATCTCGTAGAGGAGACGCAATGAGGATCGGCCTGCTGCTCGCGGAGTCGCGGGGTGGCATCGGGCAGCACGTCGCCTCACTGGTACCGCGGTTCGTGGCGGCCGGCCATGAGATCGTGGTGTGCGCACCGCCGGGCACTGCGGAGCACTTCGACTTCGGCGCTGCCACGGTCGTCACCCAGGCCCCTGCTCTCCGCGGGTCAGACGTGATTCACGCGCACGGCTACCGCGCCGGTATGGCTGCTCTGCGGGACCGATCGCGGCTGCGGCCACTGGTGGTCACGTGGCACAACGCGGTGATCGCGCCCGGACCGCGCGGACTGGTCATGCGGCTGGGCCAGCGGCTCGTGGCCAAGGGCGCGGACCTGACTCTAGGAGCCTCTAGCGACCTGGTGGACCTGGCGAAGAGTCTGGGGGCCCGGCAGGCGCGGCTGGCGCCCGTCGCGGCTCCAGCGATCCCAGAGGTCCGTACGCCGGCCGCCGACGTACGTCAGGCACTCGGACTGGCTGACCAGCCTCTCGTGGTCACTGTGGGTCGTCTGGCGCCGCAGAAGGACTATCCGACCCTGCTCACCGTGGCTGCCCGGGTGCACGAGTCCACTCCGGACGCTGTGTTCGTGGTTGTGGGCGACGGACCGCTGCGTGACAACTTGCAGGCGCGGATCGACGCTGAGCAACTGCCGGTGCGGTTGCTGGGACACCGGTCCGACGTGGCGGACCTCCTCGGCGCGGCCGACGTCTTCCTGCTCACCTCCCACTGGGAGGCCCGCGCCCTGGTCCTCCAGGAGGCGATGCAGGTCGGCGTACCGGTGGTGGCTACGGCGGTCGGCGGCGTACCCGAGCTGGTCGACGACAGCGCCGTACTGGCGTTCCCCGGGGATGCGGACGGGCTGGCCGACGGGGTCCGGGCGGTGCTGGCCGAGCCCGACACAGCGAACGCTATGCGGACGCGAGGCCTGGAGTTGGCCGCCAGATGGCCGGACGAGGACGCCGTGGCAAAGAATCTGCTCGACATCTATGCGGGTCTCGTTTCGGCCACCCCTTGACAGCAGGTAGGCTGAAGGCCCGTGGACAGGGCTTCGAACTCCCAGCAGACCAAGCACGTTTTCGTCACCGGTGGTGTGGCGTCCAGCCTCGGCAAGGGGCTGACAGCGTCAAGCCTCGGCAGTCTGCTGACGGCACGGGGCATCCGGGTCACCATGCAGAAGCTGGATCCGTATCTCAACGTGGATCCCGGCACGATGAACCCGTTCCAGCACGGCGAGGTGTTCGTCACCAACGACGGCGCCGAGACCGACCTGGACATCGGGCACTACGAGCGTTTCCTCGACCGCGACCTGTCCCAGGTCGCCAACGTCACGACCGGCCAGGTCTACTCCAGCGTGATTGCCAAGGAGCGCCGCGGTGAGTACCTCGGCGACACCGTCCAGGTCATCCCGCACATCACCAACGAGATCAAGGAACGGATGCTGGCGATGGCCGGCGCCGATGTCGACGTCGTCCTGCACGAGATCGGCGGCACCGTCGGCGACATCGAGTCGCTGCCGTTTCTGGAGGCGGCCCGTCAGGTCCGCCACGACGTCGGCCGGGACAACGTCTTCTTCCTGCACATCTCACTGATCCCGTACCTGGCGCCCAGCGGTGAGCTGAAGACCAAGCCGACCCAGCACTCGGTCGCCGCGCTGCGCTCGATCGGTATCGCCCCGGACGCGGTCGTCTGCCGCGCCGACCGGCCGATCCCGGATGGTGTGAAGCGGAAGATCTCGCTGATGTGCGACGTCGACCAGGAGGCCGTGGTCGCGGCCGTCGACTCACCGAGCATCTACGACATCCCCAAGGTGCTGCACACCGAGGGGCTCGACGCGTACGTCGTACGCCGGCTGAACCTGCCGTTCCGCGATGTCGACTGGACCCGCTGGGACGAGTTGCTGCGGGTCGTGCACCACCCGAAGGACGACGTCACGGTCGCGCTGGTCGGCAAGTACATCGACCTGCCGGACGCGTACCTCTCGGTCGCGGAGGCGCTGCGGGCCGGTGGCTTCGACAACGACGCGCGGGTGAACCTGCGCTGGATCGCTTCCGACGAGTGCGCGACCCCGGAGGCAGCCGCCCGGTTGCTCGGTGACGTCGACGCGGTCTGCATCCCGGGTGGCTTCGGCGTTCGCGGTATCGAGGGCAAGATCGGCGCGATCCGGTATGCCCGCGAGCAGGGCATCCCGATTCTCGGCCTGTGCCTAGGCCTGCAGTGCATGGTGATCGAGGTGGCCCGGGATCTGGCCGGTTTGGTAGAGGCGAACTCCAGTGAGTTCGACCCGGACGCCGAGCAGCCGGTGATCGCGACGATGGAGGAGCAGAAGCACATCGTCTCCGGCTCCGGCGACCTCGGTGGCACGATGCGGCTCGGCCTCTACCCGGCGAACCTGGCCGACGGCTCGATCGTCCGCGACCTGTACGGCGCTCCGTCGGTGCAGGAGCGGCACCGGCACCGGTACGAGGTGAACAACGCCTACCGGGACAAGCTGGAGACCGCCGGCCTGGTGTTCAGCGGACTGTCGCCGGACAACGAGCTGGTCGAGTTCATCGAGCTGGACCGGTCGCAGCACCCTTACTTCGTCGCCACCCAGGCCCACCCCGAGCTGCGGTCCCGGCCGACCAAGCCGCACCCGCTGTTCTCCGGCCTGGTCGCCGCGGCGCTGGTCCGCCAGCGCGAGTCCCGGCTGCCGGTCGAGGAGCCCGCTGTCGCCAAGAAGCCCGCGGCCAAGGCCAAGCCAGAAGCGGTCAAGGCTCGATGAAGGAGCACCCCGAGCTGCGGTTCGGCGGCGGCCTGGAGGACGTACCCGAGCGGTGGCCGGTCTCCTCGTCCGAGGTGGTGCACCAGACCGGCCGGGTGATCTCGGTACGGCGCGACACCGTGCAGCCGGACGGTCGCGACTCTTTCGTTCGTGATGTGGTCGTCCACCCCGGCGCCGTCGGGGTGGTGGCCCTGGACGGCGCCAACCGGATGCTGCTGGTCCGCCAGTACCGGCACCCGGTCGGCTACCGCCTGCTCGAGCCGCCTGCGGGACTGCTCGACGTACAGGGCGAGCAGTACCGGCTCGGCGCGGAACGGGAGCTGTGGGAGGAGACCGGCACGAAGGCCGCCGACTGGCGGGTGCTCGTCGACGCCTTCACCTCACCCGGTCTCACCGACGAAGCGGTCCGCATCTTCCTGGCCCGCGACCTGTCCGAGGCCCCCGACGCCTTCGAACGCCGCCACGAGGAGGCGGACATGGAGACCGTCTGGGCCCCCTTGGTCGACGTCGTCGGCGCCGTCCTCGCTGGCCACCTCCACAACCCCATCCTCGTGATGGGCTCCCTGGCCGCCTGGACCGCCCTCAACGGCCCCGGCTTCGACTCCCTCCGCCCAGCCGACGCCCCCTGGCCCGCCAAGGATCGGTAGGCCCGCTGGCGGGTTGTTCGACGGATGGCGGGACAACTTCGCGCCAGTGGTGACATAACCCGCTATCAACCCCTGGTTCCGGAACCGGCCGGGGGTTGACCGGAGGGTGCGGGCGGGGTATTTGTTGCTGACAACGATGTCACTCCGCCCCGTTCCGACGTCGAAGGTTGGCTGCTCATGCGCCGTTCCGCCCTGTCCTGTCGTGCGAGTTTGTTGCTCGCCGGTGTTCTGATCGCAGCGCTCGCCCCAGCAGCACAGGCGGTGCCGACACCACCGCGCAGCCACGAGATTGGTTGGCCGACCACGGCGCCGCCGCCTGATCCGGCGGTTGCTGGGTTGCGGGCGCCGGAGGTGGTCGGGAGTAGCCGGATCACCGCGGTGTCCGCGGATCCGGCTGAGCATGTGGATCCGTTGATCGGTACGTCGAATCTCGGAGACGTGTTCCCCGGAGCGGTGACGCCGTTCGGGATGTTCTCGTTCAGCCCGGAGACCAGTCGGGGCAATGCGTATCGCACAGCCGCACCGGGTGGATACCTGTACTCCGCCACCACGATCCGCGGGTTCAGCCTCACGCACATGAGCGGCACCGGGTGCGCCGGAGGCTCGGGTGACATCCCGATCTTCCCGTACGTCGGGGACGTGACCACGTCGCCGCAGTCCGACGCGAAGGACGCGATCTACGCCAGTACGTTCGACCACACCAACGAGGTCGCCAAGCCGGGCTACTACCAGGTGGGCCTCGACTCGGGCGCGACCGCGGAGTTGAGTGCGACCACCCGCACCGGC
This sequence comes from Kribbella pittospori, assembly GCF_004331465.1. Taxonomy (GTDB): domain Bacteria; phylum Actinomycetota; class Actinomycetes; order Propionibacteriales; family Kribbellaceae; genus Kribbella; species Kribbella pittospori. The sequence continues at coordinate 675,166 of NZ_SJKB01000004.1, read as the reverse complement.
TCGGCCGCATTCACGTTCCCCGCGGACAAGGCGAAGACACTCCTGTTCCGTACGTCGAACTCCGAGGTCGGCTCCAGCGACGCCGACATCAGCATCGACCCGGCCAAACGCACCGTCTCCGGATCGGTGACGAGCGGCAACTTCTGCGGCTACCTCGCCAGCGTCGGCCGCCGCAGCTACTACACCCTGCACTTCGTCGCCGAGTTCGACCAACCCTTCAAGAACCAGGGCACCTGGACCGACACCACCGTCATCCCGGGCAGCACCAGCGCGCACGGCGGTACGTCGTACGGCGTAGACGGCTGGATGCCGCCGAACAAAGGCTCGGGCGGGTACGTCGGGTTCGACAGCAGCAAGGTGACGATGCGCATCGGCATCTCCTACGTGAGCGAGGCGAACGCGCTGGCAAACCTGCGCGCCGAGAACCCGCGCGGTACGTCAATCGAGGCGACCGCCGTGAAGGCCGAGGAGGCGTGGCGGAAGCAACTGAGCCGCATCGAGATCACCGGCGGGACCGCGGACCAGCGCACCACCTTTTACACCGCCCTCTACCACGCCCTGCTGCACCCGAACGTCTTCAGCGACGTCAATGGTCAGTACTGGGGTTTCGACCAGAAGCCGCATCGCGTCGCGCACGGCCAGCAGGCGCAGTACGCGACCTTCTCCGGCTGGGACGTCTACCGCTCCCAGTTGCAACTGCTCACGTTGCTCGAGCCGAGCAAGGCCGGCGACATCGCGCAATCCTTGCTCAACCAGGCGTCGCAGAACGGTGGGATCTGGGATCGCTGGACGCACGCCTCCGGGAGTACGTCGGTCATGACCGGCGACCCGTCCGCGCCCGCGGTCGCCGGGATCTACGCCTTCGGCGGCACGAACTTCGACGCCCGGGCGGCACTCAAGTCGTTGGTCAAGGCGGCGACCGTGCCGACCGCGAAGGACCTGAGCTCGGCCGGCAAGCCGGTGATGTCGATCGGTCAGCGTCCGTCGCTCGACAAGTATCTCGCGCTGCACTACGTCCCGACCAAGTCGAACGCGTGGGGCGGTGCGGTCGAGACGCTCGAGGACGTCACCGCCGACTTCGCCCTGGCCCAACTGGCCCAGCGCACCGGCGACAAGGCGACGTACCAGCGCTTCCTGGACAGGTCGCAGTACTGGCAGAACGTGTTCAACCCGGAGAACGGCGGCTACATCCAGAACCGGGACGAGAACGGCGCGTGGCCCGCGTTCACTCCGTCGACGGGTGACGGGTTCGCCGAGGGGAGCAGCGCGCAGTACACGTGGATGGTCCCGCACAACCGGGCTGGGCTGGTCGACGCGATGGGTGGTGTGGACAAGGCCAATCAGCGGTTGGACGCGTTCTTCAAGAACCCGGACGGCACCTGGGCGCTGACCGGCGCCGGTGAGTTGCACGCCGAGCTGGACAACGAGCCGTCGATCAACACGCCCTGGATCTACAACTACACCGGCAAGCCGTACCAGACGCAGGAAACGTTGCGCCAGGCAATGAACCAGCTGTGGAACACCAGCACCGGTGGCATCCCCGGCAACGACGACCTCGGCGCGATGTCGTCCTGGTACGTGTGGACCGCGCTCGGCCTCTACCCCGACGTACCGAGCCGCGCGGAACTCCAGGTCGCGGCGCCGCTGTTCTCGCGCGCCGTCGTCCACCGCGACGGCGGTCGCACGATCCGCATCAACGCTCCCGGTGCGGACGCGCCGTACGTCCAGTCCCTGAAGGTCAACGGACGTACGACGACCAAGCCGTGGCTCCCGGAGTCGTTCGTGCAGCACGGCGGGACCCTGGACTTCCAGCTAAGCAGCACCTCCAACGCGGCCTGGGGTGCAAACGCGGCGGATGCACCGCCGTCCTGGCGGACCGGTGAGATCCCGTTCCAAACCTCAACCGACACGAGCCGAGTGGTCGTTGCCCCCGGCACCACCAGCGCGCCGATCGCGCTGAAGGCACACCGACTCAGCGGGACGCCGCAAGACGTCAGCTACACGGTCACGACTCCCACAGGTCTCAGTGCCTCGCCAGCCAGCGGGACCTTCCAGGTGGGCCAGGACGGCAGCGCGCCCGTGACGATCACGGCCGCCGCCGGCACACCGAACGGCCGCTACCCGGTGACCGTGTCGATGAAGGCGGCCGACGGCACGCCGCTTCCGCAGGTCGGCTTCACGGTGGTCGTCGGCCAGCCCAACTCGTTCTTCGTACTGCGTGAAGGCGTCGCCATCTCCGACGACACGGGCGACCACACCGAGGCCGACTTCGACGGTGGCGGCGTGAGCTACTCGCGACAGGCGCTCGCGACCGCCGGACTGACGCCGGGCGGAGTCGGCACGGTCGAAGGGCTCAGCTTCACGTGGCCTGATGTCCCGACCGGTGACCCCGACAACGTCCCCGCGGACGGGCAACTCCTCAACCTCGACCTGCCGGCCGGTACGACGAAGTTGTCGTTCGTCGGCACCGCGGTCAACGGCAACCAGGAGGGCGCCGCGACGCTGAACTACTCCGATGGGACCACCAGCCAACTCGACCTGTCCTTCAGCGACTGGACGCTCGGTGGAGGCGGTGACACGGTCCACTTCGGCAACGTGATCGTCGCGACCACGCCGTACCGCAACGAGTCCGGCGGCGGACGGGACAACGTCACCACGCACATCTTCGCGACCGCGCCCGTGACCTTGACGAAGATCCCGGTCAGCATCACGCTTCCGGAGAACCGCGACCTGCGGATCTTCACACTGGCCACCGCCTGAGGGGACGGCACGCCTCAGCGCAAGGCCGACATCCTGCTCGCTCGGCGTCAGGTAGTCAGCCCCGGCCGATGCCCATGGCTTCGCCGCCGTCCTCCACCAGGGCGGCGGCGACCAGTCGTGCGTTGGCCTCGAGTTCCTCGTCAGGGACGTTCGGCAGTATGTCGTCCCAGGCCGCGATCATCGCCCCGCGAAGCTGCATCATCCCGAGCGGCCGCGCCAGGAACCACAGGTGAAAGTGCTCGCTCCCGTCACCCCACCGGTTGAAATGCGTCCGCCCCACGCTGTCGATCCGCCGGATCGCGTTCGCCACCCGCTGGATCAGTGAGCCCAGCGTCGCGGTGAGTTCCGGCGGCAGGTTGTCCAGCCTCAAGTGCTCCCGCGGCTCCAGGATCGCGACGAACGGCAGCCCACGCGGCTCGAAGGTCTTCAGCTGCCACTGCTCGTCCCGCCAGATCACCCACGCATCCGGATCCGAACAAGTGCCACACGGCTCGTCGCCCTCCTCACCCCGCCGCGGCGGCTCCGGCAACACCGGATCGGCCAGCGGGACGACCTGGAGATCTCCCTCGAACGGAAAGAACGGCCCACCCAGCAAGGGCTCGGCCGACATGCGTTCGCCGTACGGAAGCCGGCGGTGGTACTCGGACGGAAGCTCGGTCATCCCCGCATTCTGCCCGACCGTAAGGGCCGGGTCAGCTGGGTTCCTTCGCGGCCGCGATGACCCGGGTCAGGCGTTCGTGGAGTTGCATCAGCTCGTCGACGTCCATGCCCAGGCGGTCGACGATTGCCGGTGGCACCTTCAGGGCCTCCTTGCGAAGGGCCCGCCCTTTCTCCGTCAGCGAGACGGCGAGTGAACGCTCGTCCCTGGTGTCGCGGTCGCGGCGCAGCAGGCCGGCGCTCTCGAGACGCTTGAGCAGCGGTGACAGCGTCGCCGGCTCGAGCTGCAGCATCCCGGACAGGTCCTTGACCGAGACCGGCTCGAACTCCCAGAGCGCCAGCATGACCAGGTACTGCGGGTGCGTCAGCCCCATCGGCTCGAGGACAGGCCGGTAGAGGGCGATGACGCTGCGCGCGGCGATCGCCAGCGCGAAGCAGACCTGGTGCTCGAGGGCCAGCGGGTTCTCGAGGTCGGTCTGTCTCAGCTGTCGTTCGGCCACACCGTGAGTGTACCAATCTTGCGTACGCTAATGGTTAGCGCACTAACTAATCAGGAGGAACGATGGCCCGAGAGCACGTGCTGGTCGATGGGGACTGGCTCGAGAAGCAGTTGGACGACCCCGCAGTGGTGGTCTTCGAGGTGGACGAGAACGCCGGGGCGCACGCCGCTCGGCACATCCCGGGTGCCCTCGCACTCGATTGGCGGGCCGATCTGCAGGACCCGCTGCGTCGCGACCTGATCGGCCAGGACGCGTTCGAGCAGCTGTTGACCACGCACCAGGTCACGCCGGACGACACGGTGGTCCTGTACGGCGGGGACAACAACTGGTTCGCGGCGTACGCGTACTGGTACTTCAAGCTCTACGGTCATCGCGACGTACGCCTGCTCGACGGTGGCACGAAGCGCTGGGAGCTCGACGGGCGACCGCTGACCGATGCGGAGACACTACGTCGGCGTACTCCGAGCCCGGCCGCCTATCGCGCCCAGCCCGCGGACGGAAGCCTGCGGGCCTACCGGGACGACGTCATGGCAGCCATCGGCCGGGACAGCATCCTCGACGTCCGGTCGCCGGCCGAGTTCTCCGGCGAGATCCTGGCCCCGGCGCACTTCCCGCAGGAGCAGCCTCAGGTTCCGGGTCACGTACCAGGAGCGGTCAACGTGCCGTGGTCGCAGGCGGTGGCCGACGACGGCACCTTCCGCAGCGACGCACAGCTTCGCGAGCTGTACGCCGGCGCCGGGCTCGCGCTGGCCGGACCCGGCGGCGAAGCTGCGCCCGACATCGTCGTCTACTGCCGCATCGGCGAGCGCAGCGCACACAGCTGGTTCGTGCTGCACGAGCTCCTGGACCAGCCGTCGGTCAAGAACTACGACGGCTCCTGGGTCGAGTACGGCTCTCTGATCGGTGTGCCGGTCGAGGTGTGAATCCCTGGCGGCCGTTGCAGACCTCTGCAACGGCCGTGCAACAGGGCAGCGGACCATCTCCTCACGACCCCCACAGGCCAGGAGATCCGATGAACCTCAGCAGCGAAGGCCACTGGAAGCCAGACCTCATCACCGCCTTGTGCCGGCAGCTCTACGCCCTCGCGAAGCGCGAGGAGCAGGCTGCGGCGGACGAGGCCGCACGTACGCCGTACTGGGCGTCGCTCCCGGCATCGGTCGAGGCGCATCGGAGCGCGGCCCGGATGCTGCGGGCCGATGCCGACCGCCTCGAACTCGAGACCCGCCCTTGGGGCGTTCCGATCTGAGGAGGTGAGTCCCGTGCTGATCGAAAGCTCAGAAGTGGACGAGGTGGTGCTGGCCTGCGAGTCGTCCCAGTGTGACGGCAAGCAAGGCGAGCACGAGTCCGAGACAGTCGCGTACTGGGAGACGCCGGACTCCGGCACGCTGGTCACCCGGCTGTCCTGCCTGCGATGCAGCCTCGCGACGGTCATCCGGCGATGGGTCGGACCGGCCCGTCCGGAATCCCACGACTGCGGTTACTACACCGGCGCGTCGGGCTCCTGCTCGTACTGCAGCTGCTGATGACAGCTGCCTGGCCGAGCCTGGCCACTCTCCGACGCGACCAGGTCTCCGGCGATCTCACCTCTGTTGCTCTGGTCAACGAGTGTCTGAACCGGATCACCGAGCTCAACCCGCGGCTGGGCGCCATACTGGCGCTGAATCCGTTGGCAAGCGCAGAGGCCGCCGAGGCGGACGAGCATCTCAGTCGAACGGGCGACGTCCTTGGGCCGCTGCACGGGATCCCGATCCTGGTGAAGGACGTGTTCGAGACGCGAGGGATCCCGACGAGCTTCGGGTGCCACGCCTTCCGCGACTACCTCCCGGAGGCCGACGCCGAAGCTGTCCGACGACTCCGGGCGGCCGGCGCGATCATTCTCGGCAAGACCGCGACTCCGGACTTCGCGATGTCGTGGCTGTTCGACTCGTCCATCGGAGTCCGGACCGTCAACGGCCGATCGCCGCAGCACGACGCAGGGGGCTCGAGCAGCGGGTCAGCGGTCGCGGTCGCGGCCGGTCTCGTGCCCGCCGCACTCGGGTCCGATACGGGCGGATCCGTGCGTGTCCCGGCGTCCTTCAACGGGGTGGTTGGAATGCGGCCGACGCCTGGCCTGGTGCCGGCCCATGGGTTGTCCGCGCTGGTGTCGATGCAGGACACCCCAGGTCCACTGACCAGCTGTGTCGACGACGCCGAGCTCCTCCTGGCCGTGCTCTCCGACGGGCGACTGCCGGTGAGCGAACCGACGCGACCGCTGGAAAGCTACCGGCTGGGTCACCTCCTCCGGCCGGGCGATCCGGTCGCGTGGGGCGGCTCCGATCAGGTCTCGACGGTGGTCGGCAAAGCACTCGCACGACTCGGCGTCCCCGTTGCCGACGTCGAGGTGCCGGCGCTCGAAGGGCTGCTTCGGGACAGCTCGCCGTACGTCGTCGCGGCGCGAGCGGACCTCGACGCCTTCCTCGCTTCACGTCCCGCCCTTCAAGGCAGGTCCTTCACCGAGCTGTACGACGAGGGAGTCTTCCCCGAGGAGCTGGATCTCGCCGAGCTGCTCGCGACCCGCTCGTCACCCAGTGTTCGGGGCCGGGTGGAACTGCTGGCCGGGCGGCGTCGGCTGCGCGAAGCGATGGTCAACGTGATGACCAGCCGCGGTCTCGACGCGCTCGTCTACCCGACGGTCCGCGTCCCTGCGCCGCGGCGGGATCGCGACCGGCTCCGGTTGCCGAGCCGTGCGCTGCCCGTCAACACCCTGGTGGCTTCCCAAGCCGATCTGCCGGCGTTGACGTTGCCGGTGGGTAGGACGGACGAGGGACTTCCGGTCGGACTCGAGCTGCTCGGACTGCCGGCCAGAGATGCGGGTTTGCTGCGCCTGGCGCGGCTGGTCGAGCGGGCGTCAGACGCCGAGCCGGCGTTCGAGTTCCGCCCATAAGGTGGTGTCCGTGACGAGCGGTAGATCGTGATCGCGCGCGTGCCATGCGGCCGAGACGATTGCCTGGAGCAACCGGTGCCGAGCGACAGGACGTCGTACCGACAACACGCCATCGGGTGACAGCTCGACGGCGTCGTCGGGTCCGTGCCGCTGGTACAGGCCAGGTTGGAGGAGACCCGACAGGTCGAAGCCGAAGTACGTCGGTCGCGCGGCGTCCTCGGCGAAAGCCAGGTCGCGCAGGGTGCTGGCGCCGCCCAGCACGAACATCGAGTCCACGCCGGCCGCGCCGGCGCCGGCGATGTCGGTGTCCAGGCGATCGCCGACCATGATGGTTTCGGAGCGATCGGATCCGAGCCGGGAACGGGCGAGGTCGAACAGCGCCGTACCAGGCTTGCCCGTCACGTGTGGGGCGGCCGGTGTGGTGGTCTGCACTGCACCGACGAAGGCGCCGTTGCCCGGAGCCAGCCCGCGTGAGGTCGGAACTGTCGCGTCGAGGTTCGTCGCGACCCAGATCACGCCCGCCTGGACCAGGTAGGCGACCTCGGCCAGGTCGCGCCAGGTCACGTCCTGCCCTGCTCCCTGGACCACCGCTTCGACCGTCCGCCCGTCGGCCAGCTCGGTGACCCGAAGGGGTGTCAGACCTGCCTCGGTGAGGGCCTCAGGTACGCCGGGTCCACCCACCGCGAACACCGGCGCTCCTGGTCGGAGCTGTTCGGCCAGGTACGCCGCGGCCGCCTGCGAACTGGTGACGACGGACCAGCCTTCGTCGCCGAGCCCCAACTCGCGCAGATGCTCGCGTGCAGCGGCGGGGGAGCGGGAGGCGTTGTTGGTCGCGAACACCACTGGCACCTGGCCGGCGATCATCGCGTTCAGACTCGCAACCGCTCCCGGCACGGCGTGCGCGCCGCGGTACACCACACCGTCGAGATCGCAGATCACCCCGCGGTACTTCGTCAGGATCGGCTGCGATCTGTCGATGACGGCCGTGTCGTGGAGATGGCTCACGAAGCGGCTCCGCCGGACACGAGCGCGGCAGCCACTGATTCGCTGGCCTGCTTGCAGTTGTCGAGCAGGATGCGCCGATGGTCGGCGTCACGTCCCCAAGCCTCCGCAGCCGCGGCGATCAGCGGGCGCGAGAATCCGAAGGTCACTCGCCAGGACTGGCCCGGGACCGAGGCGATGGCCTTCAGGTGGGCGCAGGCTCGGTCGAGAGGTTGCCCACCGGAGAGCAGCAGTACGCCGGGAGTCTGCGCCGGAACGCCCTTCTCCAGCAGGGCCACGGTCCGTCGAGCGACCTGCTCGGAGTCCGCCGGCACCGGGTTCGAGAGTCCGGGTACGATCATGTTGATCCGAACCAACAGGTGGTGGGGATCGACACCAACACGGTCGAGCTCGGCGCGGAGAGCAAGCAGCGCGTTCGTCGTGACGGCCTGGGTGACACCGATGCTGGACGCGCCGAGCTCCGGCATGGCGATGGTGAGGACCGGAAGGACTCCCTTGGCCTGCGCCTCCGCCGCGCCCTGCGCCAGCGTCTCGACACCGACGTGGACCGATCCGCGCGGAACATCAAGCGGTGAAAGATTCTCGCGCCACTCGACGAACGACGCGCCCGCCGGTACGGCGGCCTCCGCCGACGTCATCCGCACACCGATCAGTGGTGCGGGCTCCATGAGCTCCACAGCAGCGAAGGTTTCCGGCGTCAGCAGCACCGCCGAGACGTAGTTGCTCAAGCCTTCGGTCTGCACAACCGCCTCGGCAAAGGAGTGAGCACGGGAGGTGCCGACGAGGGCCTCGGCGTACTCGTCCACGACCAGCATTCCCTTGGGTGGTGCCAGGATCGCGGCGGCGGTCTCGTCCATCGTGGGCATTTCGGCCCCCCTGCAACGGATGTACGGCGTTGCATCGACGCTAGGCAACAGTCCGCACGATCGATTCACCCGCGGGGCTGAGTGGGTGGGTGATCCGGCGTACGGCTCCCACCCCTGCGGTCACCCCTCGGGTGGATGCCGCGTCGCCGGGGCAATGGTGTGCTCGGGGCAGCCCACCCCTGCCGCGAGGAGTGTCCATGCTGACCGAACGCCAGACGCTGACCCAGTTCCTGACCGAGGACCGTCGCCGGCACCCCGGTGCGAGCGAGGAGGTCGACTCGTTGATCCTCGACGTCGCGCTGGCCTGCAAGGCGATCTCGAAGCGGGTCGCGTCCGGTGCGCTGACCGGCGTGATCGGCGCCGCGGGTGCCACGAACGTGCAGGGCGAGCAGCAGCAGAAGCTCGACGTGCTGGCCAACGAGATCTTCGTGCGCACCAACGAGTGGGGTGGTCTCGTCGCGGGCATGGTGTCGGAGGAGCTCGAGGCGCCGTACCAGATCCCGGCGCACCATCCGCGGGGCAACTGCCTGCTCGTGTTCGACCCGCTGGACGGTTCCTCGAACATCGACGTCAACGTGTCGGTCGGGAGCATCTTCTCGATCCTGGCCGCTCCCGTCACCGGGCCTGACGTCGAGGTTGCCGACTTCCTCCAGCCCGGAACCCAACAGGTCGCCGGCGGCTACGCGATCTACGGTCCGTCGACCGTTCTGGTGCTGACGGTGGGCATCGGCGTACACGCCTTCACGCTGGACCCCGAGCTGGGTGAGTTCTTCCTGACCCGGCAGGACATCAAGGTGCCCGAGGCAACGGCCGAGTTCGCGGTCAACACCTCGAACCGCCGCTTCTGGGAGCCGGCCGTACAGCGCTACATCGACGAGTGCCTGGCCGGTACGACGGGTCCGCGGCAGAAGGACTTCAACATGCGCTGGGTCGCCTCATTGGTGGCGGAGACGCACAGGATCCTGACCCGCGGCGGCGTGTTCCTCTACCCGCGCGACTCCAAGGACCCCGCCCAGGAAGGCCGGCTCCGGCTGCTCTACGAGGCGAACCCGATCGCGTTCCTGATCGAGCAGGCCGGCGGCCGCGCGATCACCGGACGGGAACGCGTCCTCGAGGTCGAGCCCACGCGGCTGCACCAACGGATCGGGCTGATCTTCGGCTCGCGCGAGGAGGTCGACCGGATCGAGCAGTACCACGCCGAGTCCGGCGGCGACCCTGAGCAGCATGGCAATCCGTTGTACGGCTTCCGCGGTCTGTACCGCGCCACCGCCTGAGGAGTTGGTCCCATGTCAGCCAAGCACCCTGTCGTCGCGATCACCGGCTCGTCCGGAGCCGGCACCACCTCGGTGATGCGGACCTTCGAGCAGATCTTCCGGCGCGAGCAGGTGAACGCCGCCTTCGTGGAGGGCGACAGTTTCCACCGCTACGACCGGATGGGGATGAAGGACGAGATGACCCGGGCGTTCGCCGAAGGGGATCACACCTTCAGCCACTTCGGTCCCGACGCCAACCTCTTCGAAGAGCTGGAAGGCCTGTTCCGGCAGTACGGCGAGAGCGGCGGTGGCCGCGTGCGCAAGTACCTCCACGACGAGCAGGAGGCAGCGCCGTACTCGCAGGAGCCTGGGACGTTCACGCCCTGGGCTGAGCTCCCTGGTGATACGGACCTGTTGTTCTACGAGGGTTTGCACGGCGCGGTCGTCACCGAGAAGGTCGACATCGCGCGGCACGCCGACCTGCTGATCGGGGTCGTGCCGGTGATCAACCTGGAGTGGACGCAGAAACTGCATCGGGACAAGGACAAGCGCGGCTACTCGACCGAGGCTGTGACGGAGACGATCCTGCGGCGGATGCACGACTACGTGAACTACATGTGCCCGCAGTTCTCCCGTACGGACGTCAACTTCCAGCGGGTGCCGGTGGTCGACACGTCCAATCCGTTCATCGCGCGGACGATCCCGACGCCGGACGAGTCGATGCTCGTGATCCGGTTCAAGGACCCGCGCGGGATCGATTTCCCGTACCTGCTGTCGATGCTGCACGACTCGTTCATGTCGCGCCCGAACACCATCGTCTGCCCCGGCGGAAAGATGGATCTGGCCATGCAGCTGATCTTCACCCCAATGCTCTGGCGCCTGCTCGACCGCCAGGCCAAGACCCGCTGATCCCCAATTCCCGAGTTCTGGAGGCTCGCTTCATGACTGTTCGTGTCGGCATCAACGGCTTCGGCCGGATCGGCCGCAACTTCTACCGTGCTGTCCGCGCTTGCGGGGCCGACATCGAGATCGTCGGCGTCAACGACCTGACCGACCGGGCGACGCTGGCACACCTGCTGAAGTACGACTCGATCCTCGGCCGGCTGGACGCCGACGTCCGGTCGAGCGACGACGCGATCGTCGTCGGTGACGCGTCGATCGTCGCCCTGGCCGAACGTGATCCCGGGAAGCTCCCGTGGAAGGACCTCGGAGTCGACCTGGTGGTCGAGTCGACCGGCTTCTTCACCGACGCGAACCTGGCCCGCGCGCACGTCGACAGCGGCGGCGCCAGGAAGGTGATCATTTCGGCGCCGGCCTCCAACAACGACGTCACGATCGTCATGGGCGTCAACCACGAGCAGTACGACGCCGACGCGCACACGGTGATCTCGAACGCCTCCTGTACTACGAACTGCCTGGCACCGATGGCGAAGGTCCTGCACGAAGGGCTCGGGATCACCAAGGGCCTGATGACCACGATCCACGCCTACACCGCCGACCAGAACCTGCAGGACAACATCCACAAGGACCTCCGCCGGGCGCGGGCTGCCGCGATCAACGTCGTACCGACGTCGACCGGAGCTGCGAAGGCGATCGGCCTCGTGCTGCCCGAGCTGAAGGGCAAGCTGGACGGGTACGCGATCCGGGTCCCGGTGCCGACCGGATCGGCGACGGACCTGACCTTCGACGCGGCACGGGAGACGTCCGTCGAGGAAGTGAACGAGATTGTTCAGGCGGCGGCCGAGGGAGACCTCAAGGGTTACCTGCGCTACTCCACCGACCCGATCGTCTCGTCCGACATCGTCACCGATCCCGCGTCCTGCATCTTCGACGCTCCGCTGACGAAGGTGATCGGCAACCAGGTCAAGGTTGTCGGCTGGTACGACAACGAGTGGGGCTACTCCAACCGGCTTGCCGATCTCGTCGCCCACGTCGGCGCGACCCTCTGATGCGCCCGGGCCAGCAGGGTGCCGGTCACCAGGCCCAAGGTGGTCCAGAGGAGGGCCAGTGTGCCGAGTGACCTGAGCCGGAACTGCCAGACCAGGCCGGCTCCGACGTCAGTGGGAATCGCGTCGGGGCCGGCCGGCAGTCCGGCGAAGAGGATCAGGCAACCGGCAGCCACGACACCGACGATGCTCCAGGAGATGCGAGTGGTCGACCACCCGCGCCGCTGGGCGGTGCGGGTGACAGCTACTAGCGCCGTCACCGTCAGAGCCGCGATGGCGATTGCACAGGCATACAGGAGCGTGCGTTCGGTGACCGTGTCCGGGTCGCCGACAGCCGGCGGGTTGGCGGGGTACTTGAGGCCGGGGGCGAGGGCGAAGATCGTGAAGCCCGCTCCGGCCACGACCAGCGCGCTGGTCAGGTCGCTGAGCTTCGACGAACGGCGGAAGCGGGTCAGGGCAACGGCGTACAGCACGGACAGCAGGAGAGCGGCGACGATCACCGCGATCGCACCGCCGACCTGCTGCAGTCCGCGCGAGACGAGCTCAGCCTCGTGAGCGTGCTCCATGGCGGCCCGGCTCTCCTCCACCTCGAGGGCGAGCCGGACAGTGGGTTCGACGACCACGAAGCTGAAGACCGCGGCAACCCCACCCGCCGCGAGTCCGCCGGCGAGTGAGGCACGAAAGGTTGACGGCCAGGGATTCATCGCGGCGTCCCTAGTGGCAGGGCACGCCGAGAATGTGGCGCCCGTCGTGGGTGAACTCGTGGACGTACGGCGCGACGGTGGACAGCACCGCGCCGTTGTCCTGGAGGATGAGATACAAGGCGATCAACGACAGTACGGCGATCAGATACGCCCAGACCGGGATGCGCTCGGCCGTGGTGGTCACATTGCTCATGTGTCGGGCTCTCCTTCGGTGGGTGATGAGAGTGCTCGGCGATAGACCTCGAGGTGTTGCTCGGCAGTGACGGACCACGGGTACGCCGCGGCGACGGCCGGCCCGCGCCGGGCCAGCCGCTGCCGGGTTGCTTCGTCGTCGACCAGACGCGCCAGACCCTGGGCGAGTGAGGCTGTATCACCCGCGCCGGTCATCAGTGCGTCCTGCTCGTCGGTCAGGAACTCGTGGAAGACGTCGATGTCGGACGTGACGACAGGGAGTCCGGCGGCCATCGCCTCCAGGACCACCAACCCCCAGCCCTCCTTCATCGAGGGGAACGCGAAGCCGTCCGCGGCACCGAACCACTCCGGCAGCTCCTCGTCGGAGACAGTGCCGAGCAGAACGACGTCCGTACCAAGCTGCAGCCCACTCGGCTCGAGCGAGTCGAGGACCTTCTCGCGGTAGGCCCGGTAGTCCTGGAAGGAATGTCCGCCGATGATCGCCAGCATCGGCGGATTCGGGTGCGTCGCCTTCAGCCGGGCCAAGGCCTCGACGAGATAGGCGGTGCCCTTGCGCGGCTCGATGCCGCCGACGGTCAGGTAGACGAAGCGGTCGCCGGCGTTGATCCGCTCACGCAGTTCCTTGCGGCGCAGCTCGGTGACACCGGCGCCGAACCGGTCGGTGCGGACGCCGTTGGTGACGATGCGGGCCTCGACTCCGTAGTCGCGCAGCAGCAGGTCCTGCCAGAGCTTGCTGACCACGAGTACGTCGTCCGGCTCGAGGATCGCGTTGCGCTGGCAGTCCATCAGCGCCTGCGTGGTGAAGTCGTCGACGTGGTGGACGGTTCTGATCAGCCGGAACGGCGTACCCGCGTCGCGAACCCGGGCGGCGGCCCGGGCCGAGATGCAGTCCTGGCTGTGCACGATGTCGAACTGGTCGCCGATCTCGGTGAGGAAGTCGGTCAACGTCGCGATCGACTGGAACACCCGCTCCTCCAACGTCGGCGCGGGCGGCGGCGCATCGACCAGCCGCACCGGTACGCCGACCTCCCGGAAGAAGCCCTTGCCCTGGTCGGACAGCGCAATCACGGTCACGTCGACCCCGGCAGCCTGCAGTGCTTCCGCAAGCTCGAGGGTGTGCACGACACCACCGCGTGGCTTGACCGAGTACGTCGTAAGTGCGAGTCGGAGGCGGTCCACCGCAGCCACCGCCTACAGCTCCGCCGCAACCAGGGCGGGGTCGCGCAGCGCGATCGCGGACGCGGCCAGTGCCGCCCGTGCAGCCGTCTCGGTGACGATGCAACCCGCGCGGCGCAGCGTCTCCTGCTGGGACGCGAACCCCTGCGGGTCGAGCTCGGTGCCGAGCACGTAGGCCACGACGATGGCGCCAGAGCCTGTCACCTTCTCGATCGCGGGCGCGAGCATGCCGGCCGGATCGTCGTGCGCGCCGTCGCCGATCACGACGTCGAGGAGAACCGCGGCGACACCGGCGTCGTCGACCTGGCGCTCGAGGAACTCGATCCGGGCCTGCGGGTCGATCATCGGATGCGGCCGGCCCACCGTGTACTCCTCCTCGCCGAGGTCGAGGAACAGATGCGAGTCAGGCTTCGCCGAGTCGACGGTGAGTGACTTGTCCAGCGGGACGTTGGAGTGGATCGCCCCCAGGTGGTCGGTGGCGATCGTCAGAGCCTCGTAGCAGAGCGTTCCGCCGCTGTAGAGACCGACGACCTTGCGTCGCGTCGGCGCCAGCCCGGTGATCAAAGTTGCAACCTGCTCAGCCGACCCCTGCACCAGGTCCGGAGTCGATCCGCCGACCAGAGCGATCGTCTCGGCGGCGCCTCGTTCGAGGGTGTTGACCACTGTCACGTGATCGGGAGTGGACAGGCTGTCCCGCAGGCCCATCAGCGCGGCGACCGTGGGCTTGGTCGGCACCTTGAGCAGCCGTTCAGCGACCTCACGCGACGGCGGCTTCGACACCAGCAGGATCGCCTGGGTCCGCTCGTCCGCATCGAGCGCGCGCAGTGCCGACTCGGCCATCAGACCGCCGACCTCGGGGGAGAGATCGCGGCCGCCGACGCCGATGACGTGCGAGACGCCGATGCCCCAGCGGTCCAGCAGGCTCATCACTTCTTGAGCGCCGGTCCCGGCTGCGGCAACGATGCCGACCGGTCCGGCGCTGACGCGGTTGGCGAACCCGAGTCCGGCGCCGGCGATCATCGCCGTACCGGCACCCGGACCCATCACCAGGCGGCCGAGGTCGCGGGCGCGTTCCTTGAGCTCGATCTCTTCCTGCAGCGGCACGTTGTCGCTGAAGAGCAGGACGTTCAGACCAGCCGTCAACGCCTTGTGCGTCTCCAGAGCGGCGTACGAGCCCGGCACCGAGATGATGGCGACGTTGGCGTCCGGCCGCTCGGCCAGCGCCTGGCCCAGATCGGTCGCATTCGGTACGTCGCCCTTCGCTTCCTGTGCGGTCGCGGCGAAGAGAGTCTCCGAGGCGGTCTCGAGCGCAGCCGCTGCCGAGTCGTCGTCCTCGGCCCGGACAGCCAGGACGAGGTCGTTGGCGGCCGCGCCCTCCACATCACCGGCGATGCCTTGTTCCGCAAGGGTCTCGAGGTTGGCGGGGGTGGCCATCAGGGCCCAGCCCCAGGACACCCCGGGCGATCCGAGGATCGCGCGGGTGGCCTCGAGCAGGCGCACGCTGTCCTTGTAGGAGTTCTTGCGTACGGCGACGCGGGTGCTCATCCGACCAGCTCCTTGGTGGTGGCAGGGGTGGGGACGTCCTCGGTCAGGATCCGAGTGCCACGGCTGCCCTCGACGATTCCGTGCGGTTCGTCGAGGGTCGCGTAGACGAGTTCAGGGGTGGTGATGGCCGCGAAGCGCGGCCGCTCGACCGAGGCGGAGCCTTCGACGAACTTGATCGCGGCGCTCATCTTCGGGCCCATGCTTCCGGGCGGGAACTGCCCGTCGGCCAGATGGCGGCGGGCCTCGGTGACAGTCAGTTGCTCGACGGACCGTTCCTGCGGCGTACCGAAATCGAGCTTCACCGACGGCACGCCGGTGACCATGACGAGGGCGTTCGCGTTCGCCGCGACGGCGATCCGCTCCGCGGCGAAGTCTTTGTCGATGACCGCGTCGACGCCGCGGTAGGCACCGTTCTCCTCGACCACCGGGATGCCGCCGCCGCCCGCGGCGACGACGATGTGACCCGACTGGGTCAGCGCCGCGACGGCGTTCGCCTCGAGGATCGCCTGTGGGGTGGGGGAGGGGACGACCCGGCGGAAACCGCGACCCGCGTCCGAGACCATGGTCCAGCCGCGCGTGGCGGCGAAATGGTCGGCCTCGGCCTGGCCGAAGAACGGCCCGATCGGCTTGCTCGGGGCGGCGAACGCGGGGTCGTCGCGATCGACGACGATGTGCGTGATGACGGAGACCGCGCCGGAGATCTCGCGGCCGCACACCTCGTGCAGGGCCAGGCAGATCAGGCTTCCCAGCGCCCCCTGGGTCATCGCGCCGAGGGAGAACAACGGCTGCGCCGGCACCAGCCGGGCACCTTCCTCGTGCTGGATCGCGAGGTTCCCGACCTGCGGGCCGTTCCCGTGCACGATGATGATCTGCCAGCCCTTGCGCAACAGCGAGCGGACGGACTTGGCCATCGCCAGTGCGTTCGAGTACTGCTCGTCCAAGGTGCCCCGCTGGTCCTCGCGGGTGAGTGCGTTGCCACCGAGGGCGATGACCGCAATGTCGCTCATAGATCCGGCTCCCACTGTCGTGCACGTCGGCTGTGCGTCCGCCTCGTTCGGATGGCACAACATAGCAGACGGACGTGTCGTATAGTAGATGTCGAGGCGACCGACCAGGGAGAACTGCGATGACTGACGAGATGACCGCCCGTGCGATCCGATCCGCCTGGCGAGCCTCGGAACAAAGCCTGTACTCGATCGGCGGCGGCGACGTCGAGCGCTATCAGCTCGCGGTGCGGCTGGTCCGCGCGATCGTCGACGAACTGGGTGGCGTGAGGTCGACCGATGAGCTGGTCGATCGCTGGCCGCAGGCCGCTGAAATCGTGGCCGGCGCGCTGGATGGCACGGGACTCACGCTCGGTGCACTGCCGTTGGATCAGGTCGCGGGTGCTGCCTTTGCGCTGCGTCACGCCGCCCTGCAGGCGGAGGAGACCAGGCGAGCCAGGACCGAACTGATTGCCGCGGCGAGGTCTGATGGTGCCGACTGGGTCGTCCTGCACGAGACCGGTGATCTGCTGGCCGGGTTCGCGGATCCCTACGGCTCCACCCGGATGCATCTCGGGTCAGGTCTCGCGATCGTCGCCGCCGTGCAGCCCGATCTGACCACGGGGGTGGCGGTTCGCACTCTGACGGTCGTCCGGCTCGACCCGCACACCGGCGATCTCGTCGACGACGATCCGGGCATCGCGGACCTCACGTACTCCGACAGTGCGTCGTTCCGCAGCGGAGAGGCCGCGCTGCGTGAGGTGGTGGAGGAGACGGCCGCGGCCGAACGTATCGGATGATAGACGAATGTATCGGTCAGGAGATACGGTAGGTCAATTGCGCTCCGCGAACCTTCGGCCACGTCGACACGCTCGGAAGGACCTCCCGTGACCCAGACGGCACAGACCCGCACCCCCATCGCCACCGTCGACGACGGCAGTCGGCTGAGTGACCTGATTCTCGAGCTCCAGGAGAAGGGGCTCACGGTCAGCGGCCCGCTGGAGCGCAGGCCGGGCGGTGCCGGGCCGTCGGACGCGGGCATGATCTGGGTCGAGGGCACGCCTGTCACGGTCCCGGTCGACGCTGCGTACGTCGCGAACACGCCGTACTCCCTCGAGAGGGAGGATTCCGGGCACGGGATCTACCGCGACGGGGTGCGCCTGGCTTCCGCGACTCCGGCTGGGCGGCCGCGGTTCTACGACATGGAGACAGCGGACGGTACGCCGTACTGGAAGCTTGCGCTGATGCATCTGGACTCGCTCGCGAGCACCGTGCTGCAGACGTGTGCCTACTGGGGCAACGACGACCAGTGCAAGTTCTGTGGCATCGGCGTCTCGCTCGCGTCCGGCAACACGGTCAAGGTGAAGCGACCCGAGCAGCTCGCCGAGGTCGCCGTCGCCGCCCGCGACCTCGATGGTGCCGTGGACATCACGCTCACCACCGGATCGACCTGGGGCAAGGACCGCGGCGCGTACTACGTCAGCAAGTGTGGGCACGCGATGAAGGAGGCCTCCGGGCTGCCGGTGGAGGTGCAGTTCGAGCCGCCGACCGACCTGGCCGTCATCGACAAGGTGCACAGTCTGGGCATCGACTCGCTCGGCATCCACGTCGAGTCGTTCGATCCGGAGGTGCTGGCCCGGGTCGCTCCGCCGAAGGCACGTACGGGGATCGAGCGGTACTTCGAGACCTGGGAGTACGCCGTTGAGCGGTTCGGCGAAGGCCAGGTGTCGACGTACGTGATCCTCGGTATGGGCGAGGATCCCGAGGTCACCCTGGCCGGCTGCAAGCGGGCGATCGACATCGGCGTCTATCCGTTCATCGTGCCGCTGCGCCCGGTGCCGGGGAGCCTGATGGCGGAGTCCGTCCCGCCGAGCCGTGCCTACACCGAGAGCATCGCCCGGGAGGTGGCGCCCGAGCTGGTCAAGCGGGGACTGACCGCGGACAAGGTCTCGGCGGGTTGCGCGCGGTGTCAGGCGTGTTCGGCGCTGGGATCCCTCGAGCGAACCATTCAGCTGGGCATGCCCGGCCGCCTCCCGGTGCGAAGTGCGTGATGACCGCGCGCGCGGCCGACATCGGCGTCTGGCGAGCAGTCGGACGGGATCTCGCCAGGCACTACGCGATCCGTCAGCGGGTCTTCGTGCTCGAGCAGCGGATCATGGAGATGACCGATCTCGATGCGCACGACCGTGATCCGAACACGATCCATGTGCTCGCCGCCCAGGGGTCCTGCGCGGCGGGCACTGTGCGGCTGTATCCGCTGGAAGGCGAGTTGTGGCAGGGCGACCGGCTGGCCGTCCTGCCCTCGCATCGGTCGTCGATGGTCGGGGCCGAACTCGTGCGGTTCGCGGTCGCGACGGCCGGCGGGTTGGGTGGTGCGCAGATGCTGGCGCAGATCCAGTTGCCCAATGTGCGCTTCTTCGAGCGTCTCGGCTGGACACGCGCGGGCGCCGCAGCGCCGTACTGCGGGCTGCCTCATCAGCCGATGGTCTACGACCTGACGAAGGCGCCGGCCACTACCTGGCCAGGCCGACCGGACGAGCTCGTGCTCGAGCCGCTCATCGAAGTACAGGACCTGCGGGCCGGCTAGGCCCACAGGCCGGTGATCGTCTCGGTGGCCAGGTCCATCAGGGTCGCCTTCCGGCCGCCGGATCCGATCGTCAGCAGACTTGCCTCGGTCACCTCGCCCACCTGAGCGCAAACCAGGTCGTGGGCCTCGAACACCGCCGCACAGTCGGCCGCGCGCTCGGCCGGAGTGGTCAGCCAGAACGCGTACGTCGGGAAGGCGATCAGCCAGCGCAACGGGTCGGTGTCGGCCGGCACCGGCATCCGGTCGAGGTCGACGTGGGTGCCGTGGCGGGTGAACTCCAGCAGCATGGCCAGCGATCCGAGTGCGCCTGCCATCGACACGTCCTTCGCCGCAACGGCCAGGCCGTCGTCAGCTACCTGGGCGAGTAACCGGACATCGCGAGCCAGGGTCTCGGACTGCTCCTCGATCGAGGTGAAGAACGGGAAGTCCGCGCGCATCGTGCCGTTCAGGCAGGCCGCGAACATGACGGCCTGACCGGGTCGTACGTGGGCCATCGAGAGCGGTGACCGTACCTGCCCGAGGGCGAACGCCGACAACGAGGTGTCCGACTCGGTCCGCGTCAGATGGCCGCCGACGATCGGTACGTCGTACATCCGCGCGGCGTCGGACATGCCGCGGAACACCTCGGTCAGATCGGCGTCACGGCCGATCACCGTGTTCACGATGGCCTTCGGGACACCGCCCATCGCGGCGACATCGTTGACGTTGGCAAGCACACTGGCGACGCCCGCGCCGTACGGGTCGGACCGTACGAAGGGTGGCGAGATCGCCTCACCGCAGACGACGGCGCGTGCTCCGTCGAGCTTCACCACGGCACCGTCGTCACCGGGGCCATGCAGGGGATCGCCGGTGTCGACGAAGCCGGACACCTGGGCGATCGCGCCCTTCCCGGACACGCCCGCGTGCTGACGGACGACCGCCACCACCTCGTCCACTGCTGGCGCCGGCTGGGTGCCGGTGAGGGTTGGCTCGGTCATGACTCGTATCCTATAATAAACGTCCGTATCGGTCGAGAGATATCCGCTCCGGCTGCCACCCCTGGAAAGGCCACGTGATGAGTCAGACTCCCGTCGTCGAGCTGCCGGCCGCCGTTGATGTGATCAACATCGGGCTCCCCCTGTTCGAGAGCGCGCTGCGCGACCAGGGCCGGCCGGTCATCGGCGTGGACTGGCGGATCCCGGGCGGCGGCGAGGCGCGGACCGTGGCGGCCTTGTCCCGGCTGCTAGGCCCACAGGCGGCCCGGATCGACCAAGCGAACGCGGAGGTGCTCCGCCGGCTCAATGACGGCGTGCCGCTGCTGGTCGGTATCGACCGCGCGGGTGCCGTCATCCCCGGCATGGGGGAGCGCGACATCCTCCACTGCGGCCCGTCCATCGCCTGGCAGGACATGCCGGACCCACTCCAGCGCTCGGTGCGCGCGGCCGTGGTGGCGGAGGGCTGGGCTCCTGATGTGGAGGCGGCAGGACAGCTGGTCGAGTCGGGCGACGTACGTCTGGCGCCGGCCAACGAGCATCGGACCGTCGTACCGATGGCGACCTCGATCGGTCCGTCCGCACCGGTGTACGTCGTGCAGAACGAGCTGGGCGGAGTGACGGCGTACTCGAGCATCAACCAGGGATCTGGGGCCGTGCAGTGGTTCGGCGTGGACAGCGACGCGGCCATCGATCGGATCCGCTTCGTCCGGGACAAGGTGGGACCGGTGCTCGCGGAAGCGCTGTCGAACCACGGGCCGGTGGATGCGTTCGCGCTCGCCGCGCAGGGCGTTCCGATGGGCGACGACGTACACATGCGGGTGCAGGCGACGACGAACCTGTTCCTGCGCGACCTGCTGCCGTACCTGGTTCGCGGTACGCACCCCGCGACGGCCGAGGTGGCGACCTTCCTGAGTGGCAACCACCTGATGTTCCTCAACGTGGCGATGGCCGCGGCGAAGTCGCTGGTGGAGTGGGCCGGCGAGGTGCGCGAGTCGAGCATCGTGACCACCATGGCGCGCAACGGGACGACGTACGGCGTGCGCCTGGCCGGCAGTGGCGATGACTGGTTCCTCGCGCCCTCGCCGCCGATCCAGGACGCCTTGTACTACCCGGGTTTCGGCCCAGAGACGAGCGCGCCGGACATCGGTGACAGTGCGGTACTCGAGCTGGTCGGACTGGGCGGACCCGCGGCGGCGAACTCGCCCGCGGTGGCCGGTTTCCTCGGTGGCCGGATGTCCCACGCGATCGCGGCCACCCGGAGCATGCAGCGCATCTGCGCGGGGGAGAGCCCACGGTTCCGGCTGCCCATCCTTGACAACGTCGGTACGCCGGTCGGTGTGGACGTGCGCAAGGTGGTCGAGCTGGGCATCACCCCTGCCGTGAACACCGGCATCATCCACGCGACCGCCGGCACCGGACAGGTCGGTGCGGGCGTAGCCTGGGCTCCGATCGAGTGCTTCACCGACGCCCTGCTCGATCTCGACCGACGTCTCGCGCCTGACGCGTGACAAGCCACCTAGCGCCGATCGTCGCCGGGGCGGGCGTCGCTGCCGCCCATCCCGACGGCGCGTACGGAACCGTCGTCGGCACCTTCCGGCACGGCTGCTACGTGCAGGTCCACGGCGGGATGTACGCCGTGGCCGGACCTGCTGTCGCGCCCGGACCGATCCACCTGATCGTCGAGCAGGCGCCCGCTCGGGTGCCGGAAGGACTCGCCGTCTGGCGCGATGGCGGGCGCTTGCGCTCGACCGAGTGGCAGATCGACCTGGCCGGGACTGCTCTCTTCAGGCCACGGATTCCCAGCCCGCGGGACCTCCAGCTGGCTGCTTCCGCACTCAATGCGATGCGCGGCCGGCTCGCCGTACCCGACGATCTCCACTCCTGCTGGGATTCGGTACATCGTGCTGTGGCCACCGACGATCTGCCCGCGGCCAAGGAACTGCTCGAAGGCCGAGGCGGCGGCCTGACGCCGACCGGCGACGACGTCCTCGCGGGCATCCTGCTCGTGCATGCCTGGCGTGGCGACGATCCGCACGGTCTGTCGGAGGTTGCGCGGGCTGCGGCCACGACGAACCTCAGCCGGTCGTTCCTCCAGTGGGCGGCACAGGGTCAGAGCCTGGCGCCGGTGCACGATCTGATGACGCGCGCGGCAGCGCACGATCAGCCGGAGTTCGTCCAGGCAGTCGCCACGGTGTCGGCGATCGGCGGATCGTCAGGAGTTGCGCTGCTCTGGGGGATCGGACTGGCCGCCAGTGCGGCCGGCACCCTCAGGAGTTGGCGCGCGGCAGCCGCCCCGCCTGCGCAAAGCACGACCTGAGCTGGCGGGGGAGCGTCGCCTCCAGTCGACGCAGCGCCGTACGTGCCTCGTCGGGAGCCCCGACCTCACCGAGGAGCAGGAGAGAACCGGTCTGGCGGGCGACAGTGGCTGCCTCCTCGCCGCGTCCGAGCAGGTGGAAGGCCAGTGCCTGGTACTTGAGTGAGCTGGCTGCACGCGCGGCCTCGAGCAGCGCTTCAGGGTCCTGAAGTCCCATCCGGCAGGCCACCTCGCGGACCCGCAGATCCGCTCGCCACCGGAACGGCAGCCAGTGCTCGATCAGGCGCCCGGCCGTCTCCAGGCGTTCGGCTGCGCGGTCGGCCTGGCCGTCGAGACGCTCGCTGTCCGCGAGCGAGCACAGGGCATGCAGTTCCTGCTCGATCTGCAGGCTGCCCGCCTCCACCTCACGGGACTGACTGAGGGCCAGCTCCGACAACTCGTGCGCCCGGATCGGTTCGCCCAGCTCGCGCCACACCCAGGCCAGGGTCGTGTTCGTCCGCGCGCGGTAGAACGAGACGTCGTACCGCTCCAGGATCTGCGCCTTCGTCTGCAGCACGGTCAAGGCGCCCGAGAGGTCTCCGGCGTTGCCCCGGGCCAGGCCGGCGAAGAACAGCGCCCGCAGCAGCGGATGGAACGCGCCGATGCTGTTCGAGACCGCGACCGCATCGTCGAGCACCTCGATGGCCTCGCCGTACCGGTCGGCGTGGGCGAGCAGGGCGCCGAGACAGCTCGACACCGAGGCCTTCACCGCGCCGTCCTCGTCGCCGTTCTCGTTCAACGCCCGCTCGTAGGCGCGATGGGCCGCATCGAAGTCGCCCGCCCAATGCTTGGTCCGTCCGAGCAGGTTCCACGCGCTCGGCCGGGCGCCGGGCATCCGGGAGGCCTCGTCCGCGCGCGCCACCGCCTCCTCGACGTCGCGCCGGTAGTACGCCGTCCAGCCGAGCCGCTCGACCGCGGTCGCCCGGAGCGAGCGGTCACCTCGGGCGACCGCGATCGCCTCGGCCTCCTGGTGGTCGTCCGTCGCCGCGTCGAAGTCTCCGAGCTCCTCACGGGCCGCGCCGCGTCCGATCAGCGCGAGCCCTCCGAGCTCTTGGTCGTCTGCCTGGCGGGCGGTGTCGAGGGCGTTCGTGAACAGGCGTACGGCGTCGGCGTTCGCAAACGAACGGCGGGCCAGTGTGGCCGCTTCGTACCACGATCTCGCCGCGGCCTCGGTCAGTCCGGCTCGTTGCTGGTGATGTGCCCGCAGTTCCGGCCGCGCCGAGAAGATCTCCGCGAGTTGACGGTGCCGCAGGACCCGGACTGGTCCGGGCAGGTTGTCGTACAGCGCCTGGCCCAGGATCGGCGGAGACGAGACGAACAACTCGTTGCGGGAGGCAAGCAGTCCGGCGGCCATCGCCTTCTGCAGTGTGGGCATGAGGTTGACCGCCGGGCGGCCGACGAGCTGCTCGAGGGTGTCGACGTCGAAGGCGGTCCCGATCACCGATGCGGACTGGAGTAATTCCTCGACGTCGCTGCCACTGCGCCGTACCCGGTCCAGAACCATCGAGCGCAGCGTGCCGGGGATCTCCGCCTTGTTCTCGCCGCGGGTGAGCGCGGCGAGGACCTCGACCACGAACATCGGGTGGCCTTGGGTGAGCTCCCAGACGAAGGCTGCCTCGGTCGCGCTCCCCGCCTGCTGTGCCAGCAACGCAACGTCCGACTCGTCGAGCGGTCCGAGCTCGACGAGTACGCCGTTGCCGGCCAGCGCGCGCAGCTCTGGGTCCAGGCGGTCGGACGGAACGGTCGCCACCACGAGGAGTGGTACGTCGTCGATCGTGTGGAGGAGCCACTGAAGTGCTTCCACCGTGGCCGTGCCGGCGAGGTGCAGGTCGTCGAAGTACAGCAGCAGAGGTCGATCCTCCGCCGCGGTCGCGAGCACATGGCGCAGCGTGTTGAGGATCCGCCGATGCTCGATCTCCGGGCTCGCGCGCCGGTACTCCGTGACGCCCACGACGTCACGCAGATCCGGCACCAGCTCCACCGCGGTGTCCGTCCAGGAGCCGAGCATGGCCGGCAGGGCGTCGGGAGCGGTGGAGAGAAGGATCCGGCTGAGCACGGTGAGGAGCGGCTGGAGCGGTGAGGATCGCTCGCCCTCGAAGCAGTCGACCCTGATTGCTCGCGCGCCGCCGCGCTCGGCGTAGTCGGCCAGCTCCTGCGCGAGCGAGGAGCATCCCGAACCAGGGCTGCCGGTGACGACGATCGACCCGGCCTGACCGGCGGCCGCGACATGCCAGCGGTCGACCATGGCGGCGTACTCGTCCTGCCTGCCGATCAGGGTGGAGCTTCCCGCGACGGACGCTGGGCGAGGCATGAGGATCGGTCCGGGGTCGGCGCCGCTGACGATCGCGCTGAACAGGGCGTCCGTCTCCGGACTCGGTTCGACCTCGAGTTCGCGGCGCAGCTCGAGCCGGAGTTCGTCGTACGTCTGCAACGCCGAAGCCCGGTCGCCGAGGTGCCACTGCGCGTTCATCAGCGCGCGGCCGGCCTGCTCGTCGTGGCGGAAGCGGGACAGGACCGACTCGGCCTGGTTCTCGATCTCACTCCACATCCCGAGCCGGGCCTGCGCATCCCAGCTGGCCCGGTTCAGGCGGCGGGCCAGCGCGTCCACGTGGCGCTGCTGGTCCTCGGCCCAGGTCCGCTGGGCGACGGCGGGAGGCAGCTCGGGATGGCCACGGGTGAGCAGGCCGAAGGCGCGGCGTGCCGCGGTGACCGTCACGGCTGGGCTCAGGGCGGCGCGGGCCTGCGCGGACTTGGTCAGCTCCTCCAGGAGGCCGAGGTCACTGGTCCACGCCCGTCCGCAGTTGAAGCGATAGCCGGTGGACGCGGAGCCGGTGATGACGTCGGATCCGACCGCCCGGCGCACCCTGCTCACCAGCGAGGCGATCACGCGGTCGGCGCTGTGCGGAGCGTCATCGTCCCAGAGGGAGTCCACCAGAGCATCGATTTCCACGACCGCGCCACTCGCGGCGACGAGCCGGCGCAGCAGGATCCCGGCCCGGCCGGCCGGGATCGGGCCGAGCTGACGACCGTCCGCGTCGGTGACCGTCAAGGCCCCGAGCACATAGACCGTCGAGGGCGCCGCGTGGCTCGACATCGGGATGACGCTCCTCTCTCCCCAGTTTCGCTGACCATCTCCTATGGTATAAATACATCACTGATAGTGGAGGGCGGGTGGTCCTCCCGGGCGAGTCGGCTGGAGAGGCAGGCGCAATGGCTGGAGCTGGTCCGAGCTTCCTGACGCTGCCGGAGCGGCCCGCCAAGCCCCGGTCGGCCGGGCTGACCCATGTCTTGGACAAAGGGTATTCCCTGGACCGGGTGGAGTCCGTACTCAAGGCGTACTCCGGCTGGATCGACGTCTGGAAGCTCGGTTGGGGTACGGCGTACATCGAGCCGGCGCTGGCCGAGAAGGTCCGGACGCTGCGCGACCACCACGTCAAGCCGTGCACCGGCGGCACCCTACTCGAGATCGCCTGGCTGCAGGACCGGGTGGACGAGTTCTTCGAGTTCGCGACCTGGGCGGGTTTCGAGTGCGTCGAGGTGTCCCGGGGGAGCACGGACATGCTGCTGGCCGAGAAACACCGGATCATCCGGCAGGCCCGGTCGCTCGGGTTCGAGGTCTTCGCCGAGGTCGGCAGCAAGAACCCCGGTGACGCTGTGTCCGCAGCCGAGTGGGTCACCGAACTCGAGACGGATCTGGAGGCCGGCGCCGGCTGGCTGGTGGCCGAGGGTCGCGAGAGCGGCACCGTGGGTCTGTACGACGCGAGTGGCTACCTGCGCGAGGACCTGCTCGACGAGCTCGCCTCGTCCGCCGCCGCCGAGCTGATCATCTACGAGGCGCCGCAGCGAGCGCAGCAGGCGCACCTGATCCGGCGGCTCGGTCCCGAGGTGAACCTCGGCAACATCGCGGTGGACGACGTGATGGGCCTGGAGACGCTGCGCCGCGGACTCCGCTCCGACACGATCGGGCTCGGCGCTGCGCTGGAGAGCTCGGCTCGTGCGCACTGAGGAGCCAGTCACCATCCGGCCGACGGATCCGGCGGCACCGAACGTCATCCCGTCGCGCTACCGCCAGGTCGCCGTCGCGGCCGTCCCGACCCTCGACCCAGTCTGGCTGGCCGATCACTTCACCGATCGCGAGGTGTACTTCCGGACCCGCTTCATCGTGGCCCGGCACGAGGGTCGCGTCGCGCTCGTCGAGGTGGATCGCAAGCCGTCCGCGGACCTCTTCACGCTGACCGTCGCCGCCCGGGTACTGGCCGGTCCTGACGACTGTGCCGTAGTGGTCGACGAGACCGTCGACACCGCCGTTCCCTCACAGCTCGCTGCAGCCGCGGAGGCGGCCGTCCCCGGCGTGCGATGTGTCGTGGTCGAGGGGCTGTACTCCCACGTGAGCTTCATCCTCAACCCGGCACCGATCCGGATCAGGCTCGTCGACGTCGTCCCGCCCGGCCCGGCCAAGTTGCTCGACCAGGTACGCCGGGTGCTCGCGACGGCCGAGGATCTCCCGCCGATCGTCGTCGTACCGGAGCTGGTCGACAGCCGGCGCCTCCTCGCCGAGGAGTACGACGTACCACCGCGCGATGTGCTGATCCCGTGCCGTGGTTCGGGGATGGACTTCCCGGGCAGCTCGGTGTCGTTCCTGGACGAACGACCGCCGGAGCGCGACTGGACGCTGCTCGGGTGTGAACGCTCCAATCAGATCCATCAGTGGTTCTACGGCAGCACGCCAGAACGCGTCGACATCTGTCCGCGACAGTGGCTGACGGCGGACGGCCGACGTACGCTCACCCGCTGCTGCCTGCTCCAGGAGGGCATCGAGAGCGAGCCCACCGGAACGGTCGTGCCTTGGGGTGCGTCGCTGGCCGAGGTGCGCGCGGCGCTCGAGACGATCGTCGATCGGTCGGGGGTCGCATGGACGCACATCTGATCGACTCCGCGATCTTCGGGCACCAGTGGAGTACCGCGGAGAGCCGCGGGATCTTCGCTGAGTCGACCCGCGTCGCCCGATGGCTCGACGTGGTCATCGCGCTGGCCGTGGCCCAGGCGGACGTCGGCATCATCCCGGCCTCGTCAGCGGCTGCCATCGCAGGGCTCCGTGGTGCGGAGCTGGATCTGGAAGCCGTTGCGGAAGGCACCCGGACGACCTCGCACTCGACGCTCGGTCTGATCCAGGTGCTGCAGCGGATGCTGCCCGCGGACGCGGCCGAGCACGTGTACTACGGCACGACTGTTCAGGACATCTCGGACACCGCGCAGGTCCTGGAGATCGCCGAGGTCGGCGAGCTGGTCTGGCGGGACCTCTGGGCGATCGAGGCAGAGCTCCTGTCTCTTGCCGCGCGGTACCGGGAGACGCCGATGCTTGGTCGCACCCACGGTCAGCCGGGGGCTCCGATCACGTTCGGGTTCAAGGCCGCGACGTGGGCCGACGAGGTCGGGCGCAGTCTGGAACGTCTTCGGCAGGGCCGTGATCGCTGGCTGGTGGCCGAGCTTGGTGGAGCGGTCGGCGTGCTCGGGTTCTTCGGTGTGCAGGCGTTGCCGCTGCGTACGGCGTACTGCGATCGACTGGGTCTGGGCGAGCCGGCGATCTCCTGGTTGACCACGCGCGATCGGCTCGCGGAGTTCGCACAGGTGATGGCTGTTGTGGTCGGCGCGATGGCGCGGATCGCCAACGAGGTCTACATGCTCGCCCGTGCCGAGCTGGCCGAGGTGCGCGAGCCGACCCCGGCGACCACGGTGGGCAGTATTTCGATGCCACACAAGCGCAATCCCGAGGTGTCCGAGCAGATCGTCACGCTCGCCCGCCTGGTTCGATCCTCGGCGGGTGTGCTCGCCGAGACGTTGGTCGGCGAGCACGAGCGGGACGGGCGCTCGTGGAAGACCGAGTGGGTCGTGCTGCCGGAGCTCAGCCACTACGTTCTCGCCGCGTCCGGTATGACGCGATCGCTGGTCCGCGGACTCGAGGTCGATCCGGCACGCATGCTTGCGAACCTGGAAGCGACCGGGACGGCGTCCTCGGAGCGCCTGCTGAGCGTGATGTCGGCGCGGCTGGGCAAGCACCGGGCGCAGGCCACGCTGCAGGACGCGTACCGCGCCGCGATCGGCTCCGGCCGTTCGCTGACAGCCGTGCTCGACGGGCAGATCGAGCCCGCCGAGCTGGCCGAACTCGACCGGTTCGACACCGGCGCCGCTGCTGCCATGGCCGACGAGGTGGTGGCCCGCGCCACCCGTCGTCGGGCCGGGGAGAGTGCGTCGTGGCGCTGACCGACCTTCCCCGCGTGCCGCTCGGGACCTTCCCAACTCCGCTGCAGCACGTGGCGGACCTCGCGGGTATGCCGGGACTGCGCGACGTACTCGTGAAACGCGACGACTTGACCGGGTTCGCCTGGGGTGGCAACAAGGTGCGCACTCTCGAGTTCGTCCTTGGGGACGCGGTGTCGCTGCAGGCCGACACCATCGTGGTCGCGGGCGGTCCTCCTTCGAACTTCGCCGCTCTGCTGGCTGTGGCTGCGGCCGGACAAGGCATCGCCGTCGTGCAGGTCTGCTACGGCAACCCGCGCGATGGTGCAGCCGCGCTGGCCTTGTCCAGAAGGGCCGGGGCGGCCGTGGAGTTCACCGGCTCCGCCGATCGCAGGAGCATGGACATCCACGCGCGCGAGCTGGCGGGACGGCTCCGGGCCCAGGGCCGGCGGCCGTACGTCGTACCTCGCGGTGGAGCGACACCGGTGGGCGCGTGCGGGTTCGCCGTCGCCGCCGCGGAGTTGGTGTCGCAGTTGGCCGAACGACGGATCGGCTCCGCGAGCGTCGTGATCCCGGTCGGCTCGGGCGGCAGCATCGCCGGACTGCTCGCCGGCCTCGCGTCAACCAACGGCATCGAGGTCGTCGGTGTGTCGGTCTCGCGGCCCGTCGAGGAGATCGAGGCGCAGGTTGCGACACGCGCGGAGGAGTGCGCCCGGCTGATCGGCGCCACCGGCCCGCTGCCCCGCTGGAGAGTGGTCGACGGACGCGGCCCCGGGTACGGCGGGGGATGGCCGGAAGCCGACGAGTTGGCCGCCGCCTTGTTGCAGCACAGCGGTTTCGTTGCCGACCCGGTCTACAACGCGAAAGCGCTGTTGTGGCTGAGCAGTCACCGCAACGAGCTGTCCGGACCCGTCCTGTACTGGAGCACCGGTGGGGCACTCGCCGCCGCCGACGAACTCACCACCCCGGCGGCCGCCCCCACGGCCGTCGGCGAGGAGGTTACGTCATGACAGCGGTGAACTCGGGCCGACGGGTCGAAGGACCCTCCAAGGACCGCCCCGCGCAGCAACTCATCGACGCGGGGTTCGCCTGGGAGATCGCGGACGCACCGCTGCTGCATCACGGGCTGAACATGGCCGACATCGCCCACGTACTCGACCTCCGGCACCGCCACATCATCCCGGAGCGGGCGGCCG
Source organism: Kribbella pittospori (assembly GCF_004331465.1). Classification (GTDB taxonomy): domain Bacteria; phylum Actinomycetota; class Actinomycetes; order Propionibacteriales; family Kribbellaceae; genus Kribbella; species Kribbella pittospori. Next base: position 645,312 of record NZ_SJKB01000004.1, on the reverse strand, counting down.
CGGCGCTGCTCGGCGTACTGCTGGACACGCATCGCACCAAGCCGGAGGACTTCCCGTACGACGCGGCGTACGGCGAACCGTACAACTCGCGCGAGCGCCACTTCGTCGCCACGATCGGCGACGACGCCGGCTGGCTGCACGCCGGCCGGCCCCGGCGCGAGGCGGCCCGGGTCGCACTGCGGATCCTGCTGCGCGGACTGACCGCCCAGCTTGCGGTTGCCGCCTCAGAGTTCGCCGCCACCTCGTGCCGTACGGCGGCCCGCTACCGCGAGGTGTACATGCCGGACCAGACGTACCTCCAGCAGGCGCAGCCCTCGACGTTCGGGCACTACCTGCTCGGGTTCGTGCCGCCGGCGATCCGGGACTGCGATCGGTTGATCGACGCGCTGGCCCAGGTCAACACCAGCCCAGGTGGCGCGGGATGTGTCAACGGCAGCCGGTTGCTGGACGACCGGCGGGTGATCGCGGACCTGCTCGGGTTCGACGACGTCATCACGCACACTCGCGATGCCATGTGGCAGACCGACACCTTCGTCGATCTGCTGACCACCAGCGTCAGCCTGCTGTCCAACCAGTCCAAGCTGGCGGAGGACCTCGAGATCTGGTCCAGTCAGGAGTTCGACTACGTCGACCTGGCCGGCCCGTACACCCGTGCGTCGGTCTTGATGCCGCAGAAGCGCAACCCGTACGCGTTGTCGATCGTTCGCGGTGGTGGCGGCGTACTGATCGGGCGGCTGACCGGATTCCTGGCGGTCGTGAAGAGCCCGTCGGCCCGCAGCGACAACCTGATCTTCGCGTACGGCGAGATCCCGAAGGCGGTCGAGTTCGCGACCCGGATCACCGCGCTGATGGAGGGCGTGGTGGACACGCTCAGCGTCAACGAGGACCGGATGTGGCAGCGGCTCGAGGAGGGGTACACGCAGGCCACGGATCTGGCCGAGTTCGTCATGCTGCGGTGCGGCCTGGACTACCGGGCGGCGTACCTGATCGTGGGCGAGGTGGTGCGTGAGGCCAGCCGGCGCGGGGTCCGGGGTGTCGACATCAGTTCGGAGGACCTCGATCGCGCGGCGACATCGGTCGTCGGGCGCACCCTGGATCTCGATGCCGAGGAGATCAAGACCGTCCTCGATCCGCGTGCGATCGTCGCGACCCGCAGCGCCCTCGGCGGCGCGGCGCCGGAGGCCGTCGAGTCGATGACCGAGGAGTACCTGGCCAAGGCCGTGGACCTCGGCTACCGGGCCAATCACGCGCTCGAGAAGTACGCCGCGGCGGAGGCCCGGCTGCTCGCCGAGGCGGAACAGGTGGCCGCCGGACGGAACGACTGAGCCGTTGCAACGCCGTGCAACACCTGTGCAACAGCAGCGGGCAGCATCCGTTCATGGACACGTACATCGCTGGACCTGACTGCTGCGGATGCCGCTTCGAGCAGAGTGCACCGGCGCACCATCGGCGCCTGATGTCCCTGGAGGCGCAACCGATGACCTCCCTGGTGGAGCTCATCGAGATGGCCGCCACCTGGGGTGAGATCGAGTACGGCGAGTTCGAGCCGGTGATCCCCCCGAGCGAATGGATCGACTTCGCCGAGGCGCACGCGTGGACCGACGGTGACCGCGTGTTCGACGCGCTGGTGGCACTTGCCTCCCTGGTGCCACCAGCGCGCTCCACGGCCGGCGCCAGAGCCGTGCCCGTGCTGGTTTCGGTGTGAGACCCCGAGAGGAATCCCGATGACCGATGCTCCCCGGATCGCGATCAACGGCCTCGGCCGGATCGGCCGTGCGCTGCTGCGCTCCATCATCGCCCGCGACTCGTTCGTCGACGTCGTCGCCGTCCATGACCTGACCCCCGCGTCGACGCTGGCCTACCTGCTCCAGCACGACACGGTGCACGGCCGGCTCGGCGTACCGGTGGTGGCGGCCGACGACGAGCTGATGGTCGGGGACCGGCGGATCCGGGTACTGCGGGCGAACCATCCGGGGAATCTGCCGTGGTCGTCGCTCGGGGTGGACGTGGTTGCGGAATGCAGCGGTCATTTCACCAGCAGGGACCGGGCCGGAGGGCATCTGCGCGCGGGCGCGAAGCGGGTGGTCATCTCCACCCAGACCGACTCGGCGGAGGCGACGATCTGCCTCGGCGTCAACGAGGCCAGCCTCGACCCGGACTCCGACCGGATCATCTCGAACGCATCGTGTACGACGAACTGTGTCGCGCCGATCCTCGCGATCCTCGACGAGGCCTTCGGGGTCGAGGGTGGCTGGGTCGACACCGTGCACGCGTACACGAACGACCAGCAACTGCTCGACCTGCCGCACCACGACCTGCGCCGTTCCCGTGCCGCGGGTCAGAACATCATCCCGACCGGAACAGGTGCGGACAAAGCGCTCGCCCGCGTACTGCCGCACCTGAAGGACCGCGTGCACAGCGTCGCGGTGCGCGTCCCCGTGCCTGACGGCTCGCTCAGCAACGTCGTGGGCATGCTCCGCGGCCGGGCCGGCACCGAGCAGGTGCGCGACGCCTTCATCCAGGCCGCGCTGTCCGAGCGATGGTCCGGCATCGTGGGCGTGAGTGACATGCCGATGGTCTCCAGCGACGTGATCGGCGACCCGCGGTCCTGCGTCGTGTCCTTGCAGGACATCGAGTCGCACGGCGACGCCGTCCGCGTGTTCGGCTGGTACGACAACGAGTGGGGCTACGCCAACCGGCTGCTCGACCTGGTCGAGATGGTGACGCTGCGCACCAACGTCAGGCGCCCCGTGACCGACCTGGGTACGCCGCGCTCCGCTCTGGTGCGGTGATCAGTTCCGTCGTTCGGGGAGCGAGACCCAGACCGCTTTGGTGGCGCGTCCGGACGGGTTGCGCCAGGAGTGGCTCTCCTCGGAGCGGAAGTGCAGCGAGTCGCCCGCGGTGAGGCGGTAGGTCTGAGCTCCCACCGTCAGCTCCAGCGAGCCCGACTGCACATGCAGCAACGTCTCGCCCGCCGCGCGCCGTTCGTCCTCGGCCGACTGTGCGCCCGCTGCGATCTCGATGACACTCGCCGTCAGGTCGAACGGCCCTGAGTCCGCGGAGATCGATCCGAGCACCACAGCTCCATCGTGTGACGTGTGGATCCGGCGCTGGTCCTTGGCTGTGAAAGTCACCGGTGTGGCCGGTGCATCGGTCTCGTCGATGAAGTGCGCGACCGGCACCTGGAATGCCGCCGCCAGCTTGAGCAGCGTGGTGATGGTCGGGACCATCGTGCCCTGCTCCACCTTGTGAATCGCCGCCGGCGACACGTCGGAGCGCTCGGCCAGCTGCTGCAGTGACAGCCCGAGCCGGGCGCGCAGCGCGCGCAGCCTCGGACCGATGCCGGAGACGACCTCGGAGACGGCCGACTCCGACAGCGGGGCGCCGGTGGGCCGCTCGGCCGGCTCGTCGTCGCGGGCCCGTGCGGACCGCTGCGATGGAGGTGTCACTGGTCGCTCCTTCGTCGTCTGCCGGTCGACCCCGGCGTTTAGTAGACGCAGTCTATCCGATGGTTGACGGATGTCTGTGTGTCTCATAGTGTACTAGCTTATCCGATAAGAGATTCGGAGTCATTCCACCGGACGCGAGGAGAACTGCTTGTGGACGGCATTCACGACATGGGTGGCACCCACGGCTGGGGCACGGTGGCGATCGATCCGGACGAGCCCGTCTTCGCCGAGGACTGGCACGCCCGCACGTTCGCGCTCGGCCTCGCGTCGATGGGCGCCTCGGGGACCAACCTGGACGCTTTCCGGCACGCGCTCGAGCGCCTGCACCCGATCGACTACCTGTCCGACGGGTACTACGGGCGCTGGTTGCGCGCTGCCGAGCTGCTGCTGGTCGACAGCGGTGTGCTCGCGCCCGGTGCGGTCGAAGCCCGTGCGCGTCGCCTGGCCGGCGAGGACGTCACCGAGCCGGCCGACACCGAGGTGAACAAACCGTCGTACCAGCGTGGTGGGCCTGGTTCGTTGCGGCAGATCGACGACGAGCCGGCGTTCGCAGCGGGCCAGCGGGTGCGGGCTCGTGAGCTGTACAAGTCCGGTCACACCCGGATGCCCGCATATGTCCGCGGTCGCACCGGGACTGTCGAGGCCCGCCGGCCGGCTGCCGTGCTGCCCGACAGCACGGCCCATTTCACCGGCGAGGACGCCCAGCACGTGTACACCGTTCGCTTCGAGTCCACCGAGCTGTGGGGACCGGACGCTGAACCTTCGACCCTGCTCATCGACCTCTTCGAGAGCTACCTGGAGGAGAGCCAGTGAGTTCTGATCCACGTTCCGTCGACCGGCCACCGGCCGCCCTGCGCGCCGAGGCGCTGGAGGAGCTGCTCACCGAGCGCGGCCTGGTGAAGACCGAGGTACTCGACGGCTTCATCAATCGCTATGTGAACGACGTCGGCCCACTGAACGGGGCCAAGGTCGTGGCCAAGGCCTGGGTCGATCCGGACTACCGTGAGCGGCTGCTCGCGGACGGCACCGGTGCCATCAAGGAGCTCGGATTCGCCGGACCCCAGGGCGAACACATCGTGGTGGTGGAGAACACCGACGAGGTGCACAACCTCGTCGTCTGCACCCTGTGCTCCTGCTACCCGTGGCCGGTCCTCGGACTGCCGCCGGACTGGTACAAGGATCCGGCGTACCGGTCCCGTGCTGTCCGGGAGCCGCGGGCACTGCTTGCGGAGATGGGGCTGCAGCTTGCCGACGACATCGGCATCAAGGTCTGGGACTCCAGCGCCGAGAACAGGTACTTCGTTCTGCCACGCCGCCCGGCGCACACCGAAAGCCTGTCGGAGGAGGAGCTCGCCGCCCTCGTGACCCGCGACGCCATGGTCGGTGTTGCCGAGGTGGTCTCATGACCGCGGGCTCCCTCGAAGACACCGTCGTCGGGCTGCCCCGGTCGAACGGCGAGCTCGTCTTCGCGCAACCGTGGGAGAGCAGGGCTTTCGGTATCGCGGCGGCGCTGGCCGATCAGGGGCTGTTCTCCTGGAAGGACTTCCAGGAGAACCTGATCGCCGAGGTGGATCGGCGCGAGGCGGAGCCGGGGGAGTACAGCTACTACGACCGGTGGCTCGGTGCGCTCGAGGCGCTGCTGTCCGAGCGCGGTGTGGTGTCCGCGGACGACATCGACGCCCGCGCCGACGTTCTCTGTCATCGGCCCGCGGGTCATGATCATCGCGACGACGGCCATGGCGACCACACGCACTGACGGCCAGGTGGCAGCCGACCGCACTGTCGAAGGTGTCTGGCACGGCGGATACCACTGCACCGTCGAGGCCGGCTCCTTCACGATCAAGGTCGACGAACCCCTGAGTGTCGGCGGGACCGATCTGGGACCGCAGCCGACCGACCTGCTGCTGGCCTCGGTCGCCTCCTGTTTCACGCTGGCGCTCAGCTACGCGGCGCGAAAGCGCTCGATCGAGCTGACGGAGCTGTCGGTCCGAGCGACCGGCACGTACGACGGGCTGCAGTTCGGCGCGATCCGGGTCGACGCCAGGGTCGGTGCCCCCGAGGCCGAGCTCGAGCGCTTGGTCGAGGTGGCCGAGCGGGTCTGCTACGTGACCAACACCCTTCGCTCCGGTGTGCGACTGAGCACCCAGGCGGTGTCCACCGCCGCTGTTCCTACTGACGGAAGTGAGTACTCGTGAAGATCGTTGTGATCGGCGGCGGAGCCGCCGGCCTGGGGGTGGCCGGAGCCGCCAAGGGCCAGGACCCGTCGGTGCGGACCGTGGTCTACACCGAGTACGAGGACGTCGCGTACAGCCCGTGCGGGATCCCGTTCGTGCACGGCAAGGAGATCGAGTCCTTCGAGAAGCTGTTCCTCGCCACCAAGGAACAGTACGTTGCCCAGGGCATCGACGTGCACTACGAGACCACCGTGGAGAGCATCGACATCCGGTCCCGCACGATCAAGGTCGGCGGCGAGGGTGAGGTCGGCTACGACCGGCTCATCCTCGCGACCGGCTGGAACTACGACACCCCGGACATCCCCGGGGTCGAGCTCGGCGGCATCTACCACGTCAAGAACATCCGTGCCGCGATGGAGTGGGACAAGTACCTGGACACGGTCGAGTCGGCCGTGGTGGTGGAGTCCGGCCCGATCGCGATGGAGATGGTCTCGGCCCTGCAGCACCGCGGCATCAACGTGACGCTGATCGATCCCGGTCCGTGGCCGATGGCCGACGTGATCGACCCGGACATCGTCGAGCCGGTCCGCAAGGACTGGGCCGAGTCGGGCGTGACGCTCAAGTTCGGTGAGCGGGTGACCGCCTTCCACGGCACGGACACGCTCACTCACGTCAGTACGACGTTCGGCGACGTACCCGCGCAACTGGCCGTCATCGGCAGCCACAAGGTCGCGAACACCGCACTGGCCGGCGCCGCGGGGATCAAGCTCGGCAGCACCGGCGGTATCGCGGTCGACCCGCACATGCGTACGTCCGACCCGAACGTGTTCGCCGCGGGTGACTGCGCCGAGATCCCGCACGGCGTCTCGAACGTGCCGCTGCAGGGACTGTCGGGCAGTCACGCCTACGCACAAGGCAAGACGGCCGGCATCAACGCGGCCGGCGGCAACCGGGTGCACAACCCGGTCTATGTGCCCTGGGGAATGCTCGCCGGGCAGTGGATGATCGGCGGGGTCTCGTTCGGAGAGACCCTTGCCACCGCGCTCGGCCTGCCGTTCGTGACCGGTGTGGCCGACGGCATCACCCGGGCGCGCTACTACCCGGGCGTGAAGCCGATCAAGGTCAAGCTGCTGGCCGATCCGAAGACCCGGCGGCTGATCGGCGCCCAGATGATCGGCGGCGAAGGGATCAAGGAGCGCGCGGACTTCCTCGGCATCGTGGCCCGGACCGGCGTCACCGTCGACACGCTGGCGACGATGGAGAACGTCTACTCGCCCGCGATCGGCGCGCTGAACGAACCCATCGCGATGGCCGCGCAAGCGCTCGTCGCGAAGCTCTGAGGCGGCCGGCATGCCCTTCTTCCGCTGGCTCCGCTCGAACTCCGAGCACGCCCTGCTCAGCGACGCACAACGCCGCGTGGCCGCCCGGTACGGCGCCAACCCGCCGGCCCGGCCACACGGACTCAAGGACCGGTGGTGGCGACAGGTCTTCGCCCCCGTCTACCGGTTCCTCCCCTGGGGCCTGCGCCGGGCCACCATGCAGGCGATGCCCGGCAGCCACCGGATGGGATGGCCGAAGCCGGAGTACCTCCCGCCCGGCGACCAGTGAACCCCTGCACCCGACCCGGGCGCAGGTCCTCCCATCATCTCCGCACCGTCAACACCTCGAAGGAGTCAGCATCATGCCGAAGACGGTCACCATCGAACCGCCCCAGGAGGGCGACATCCTCTTCGACGTCGAGGAGAAGGTATTCCCCGACTACCAGGCCAACGAAGGCGACAAGGCGTACGTCTTCATGCACACCGTGCCCTTCGAGGGTTCTGTGGGTCTGGTCAACATGCTCACGGCCACCCGGCTGCAGCGGAAGGGGTTCGACCTCACCTTCGTCCTCTACGGACCCGGCGTCCTGATGGCGTCGGCGGCCCGTGGCTACCCGGCCGTCGGCAACGAGGGCTTCCCGGGCAACCTGGGCTACAACAAGCAGCTGCGGACGCTGATCGACGAGGGCGCGAAGGTCTACGCGTGCCGGTTCGCGATGGGCGCCCTCTACGGCATGCGCGAGGACGACCTGATCAAGGGCGTCACTCCGTTCAACCCGCTCGACGTACTGGACGCGAACATCCAGGCCTGGCGTGACAAGGCTCTGGTGCTGGCGACCTGGACGGTCTGACCCAACGGTGCCCCGCAGCGTGGCTGCGGGGCACCGTCATGTTCACTGCTGGAACCAGGTCACCAGTTCCGGATCCTCGAATCCGTCCACCACCAGAGCCGCCCCGGACAGATCGTCGTCCCGGGTGTACTCGTTGCGGGCGGCAACAACGCGCAGGCCGGCCGCGACAGCCGCCCGTACGCCGTTGCGCGAGTCCTCGACGGCCACCGTCCGATCGATCGGACAACCGGCCAGCCGCAGCACCTCGTCGTACGCCGCCGGGCTCGGCTTGAGGTCGGGTACTTCGGTGCCGGTGACAACGATCTGGAAGCGAGGACCGAAGACCCGGTCGAGCAGTGGTTCGACCCAGGCCCGAGTCCCGGTCGTTGCCACATGCATCGGCACGCCGCCGGCCTCGAGCTCGTCGAGGAGACGGTGAACCCCGGGCCGCGCCTGAACCTTCCCGTCCTCGATCAGGTCCCGCATGATCGCCGTCTTGCGAGCGTGCAGCCGCTCCGCCAGCTGACGCGCATCGTCGGGCGATCGGCCTGTCTGCTCGAACCAGGACGCCAAACGTCTGGCTCCCCCGGTGATCCGGAGGAGCCGTCCGTACGTCGCGATGTCCCAGTGGTCAGGCAGTCCCGCCTCCTCGAAGGCGGCGTTGAAGGCGACCCGGTGGCCGTCGCGTTCGCTGTCCACGAGCGTTCCGTCGACGTCGAACACGACGGCGGCCAGCCGGCTCACCTCAGGTACCGCAGATGTTCGCGGATCCGTGCCACCACCGCCGGCACGGTGAAGCCGTGACGCGCCATTACCTCGTCGCCGGGACCACATGTGCCGAACTCGTCGATCCCGATGGCCAGGTCGACCAGGCCTTTCCAGCCCATGGTGCTGCCGGCCTCGAGGCTGACCGTGGTCGCGTTCGGATCAGCAAGATACGTCGACCGGTCCATCGCCGAGACCAGGCGAACGTCGTACCCCTCGGTGGTCAGCGTCTTCGCGACCTCCACGCCCAGGCCGACCTCGGATCCGGTCGCCACCAGTTCGACTGCAACGGGCGGGCCGTGGTGATCCAGTGGTGTGGTCTGGGGGAGGGGCTGACGGGACAGGATCAGGGCGGTCGGTCCGTCGGTCCGCTCCAGCGCGAGCCGCCAGGCGCGTGCGGTCTCGGCGTCGTCGGCAGGACGCAGTACTTGCAGTCCGGGGATCAGGCGCAGCGATTCGATCTGCTCGACGGGTGGTGGGTCGGACCGTCCTCGCCGACTGCGATCGAGTCGTGGGTCAGCACGTAGATGACCGGCTGCCGCATCAGCGCGGCGAGTCGGAGCGCGGGCCGCAGGTAGTCGGCGAACGTCAGGAAGGTGCTGCCGTAGACCCGGAAACCGCCGTGCAGGCTGAGTCCGTTCATGACCGCGGCCATGCCGAACTCCCTGATCCCAAAGGCGATCGTGGACCCGGAGTAGTCGTCGCGCGTCACCAAGGCGCCGCCGGTAGCAGTCCCGGTGGAACCCGCGAGGTCCGCCGAGCCGCCGACCAGTTCCGGCATCAGCGCAGTCACCGCCTTCAGGCAGGCCTGCGACGACTGCCGCGTGGCCCGCGGCGAGTCGCCGCTCACTGCAAGCCGCGCATCCCCGAGGCCATCCGGCAGCCGCCGATCCTGCCTGCGATGGAACTCCGCTGCCTGCTCCGGCGTGTACGCCGCAACCGCCGCCTTCCACGCATCATGTTCGCGCGCGCCGGCGGCGGCCAACTCCTTGCAGACAGCCCGCACCTGCTCCGGAACAGCGAACGCCGCGTGCTCCCAGCCGGCCAACCGTTTGGCTTCCGCGGCCAGCTCCACACCGAGCGGCGATCCGTGCGCCTTCGACGTACCGGCGACGCCAGGCGCGCCGTGACCGATCATGGTCCGGACGGCGACGAAACTCGGCCGCGGGTCGGCCTTGGCGCGGGTGATCGCGGCGTCGACAGCGTCCACATCGGTGCCGTCAGCAACGGTCTGGGTGTGCCAGCCGTACGCCGCGAAGCGGGCGGTCTGGTCGTCGCTGCAGGACCGATCGACCGCCCCGTCGATGGTGATCGAGTTGTCGTCCCACAGTACGACCAGCCGGCCGAGCCCGAGATGCCCGGCGAGCGACGCAGCCTCGTGGCTGATCCCCTCCATCAGGCAGCCGTCGCCGACGATTGCGTACGTGTGATGGTCGGTGATCTCCGGGTAGCGGGCGTGTTCCATCCGCTCGGCCAGCGCCATCCCGACCGCCATGCCCAGTCCCTGTCCGAGCGGACCGGTGGTGCACTCGACTCCGGCCGTATGACCGAACTCGGGATGTCCAGGGGTGCGCGATCCGAGCTGCCGGAAGTTGCGCAGTTCTGCCTCGGGAAGGTCGTACCCGAAGATGTGCAACAGGCCGTACAGGAGCGCGGATCCGTGCCCGGCCGAGAGGACGAAGCGATCGCGATCGGCCCAGTCCGGTGCGGCGGGGTCATGGCGCAGGTGCCGGCTCCAGAGCGCCCAGGCCATCGGCGCGGCGCCCATCGGCATCCCCGGATGCCCTGAGTTCGCTGCCTGCACCATGTCGACGGCGAGGAACCGCAAAGTGTCGACAGCGAGCCGGTCGGTTTCGACGGACGGCGGTGTAGTCCGCTGCAGCAGTTCGGTCATCAGGCCGCCTCCTCGTTGCGTGCGGCACTCGCCGCGGCGGTGCGCAGTTGCCGGACCGCCGCTGCTTTCCCGTCCTGGTGGGCGTACATCCAGGAACCCGAGATGAAGACGTCGGCGCCGGCGGCAGCCGCACCGGTGATGGTCTCGGCGGTGATCCCGCCGTCGACCTCGAGTTCGATCGGCAGACCGGAGTCGTCGATCATCCGCCGCAGCCGCGCCACTTTGTTCTCCACCGAAGGGATGTACGCCTGACCGCCGAAGCCGGGGTTGACCGTCATCGCCAGCACCAGGTCGGTCTCGGTCAGGACGTGCTCCACCAGGTCGGCGGGCGTGTGCGGGTTCAGGGCGACACCGCTGCGGGCGCCGAGATCCCGGATCCGGCCGAGAGTGCGATGCAGGTGCGTGCAGGCCTCCGCGTGCACGATGACCAGGTCACATCCCGCCTCGACGTACCGCGGCAGTAGCTCGTCCGGCTCGACGACCATGAGATGTGCCTCGAAGGCGACCCGGCTGTGCTGCTGGGCCGCCGCGATCACGTCCGGCCCGAAGGTGAGGTTCGGGACGAACACCCCGTCCATCACGTCCCACTGGATCCGGTCGACGCCCGCGTCGCACAGTTCGCGGATCTCGTCGCCGAGACGGGCGAAGTCCGCGGGCAGCACCGACGGAACGATCAGCGGCGGGGGAACGCGAGGGGTGGGTTCGGTCACGGGTGCGGCCCTTCCTGGTCGGAGAACTCCTAGGGCACCGCGCCAGGGCCCTTTCGGCACTCACCCGGCCGGGTGGAGGTGCGGGTGAATCCCCTTGAGAACGGAGGGATTCCGGGCCTGCTCCGCTTAGTCTTGGTCTATGACGGCCCCGCTGCGACTGGTCCTGGTGGACGACCACGAGATGGTGCTGCACGGCCTGGTCGCGATGCTCGGTCATTTCGCCACCGAGGTGGTCATCACAGGACAGGCGACCACGGCCACGGCGGCTCTCACGCTGGTCGCCGACGAACGTCCCGACGTGGTGCTGTGCGACGTACGGATCGGGAAGGAGAGCGGCCTCGACCTGTGCCGTCAGATCACCGCGCAGTACCCGGAGACGAAGGTCGTGCTGCTGACGGTGTACGACGACGAGCACTACCTGTACCAGGCGCTACGGGTCGGTGCCTCGGGCTACATCCTGAAGCGGATCGACGGCCAGGAGCTGGTTGCACACCTACGCCGGGTGCGCGACGGCGAGACCGTCATCGACCATGCGCTGGCCGGCCGGGTGGCACTGTCCGCTGCGCGGCTGAGTGCCGGTGAGTTCTGGCCCGGCGCGCACCTCGGCCTCACCCAACGCGAGTCGGAGGTGCTGGAGCTGCTCGTCTCCGGTCACTCCAACAAGGGTGTCGCGAGCAAACTCGTCGTCAGTGAGGACACCGTGAAGACCCACATCCGTGGCCTGTACCGCAAGCTCGGAGTCTCCGACCGCAGCGGTGCCATCGCGGTCGCGCTCCGCGAGGGTCTGTTCCGTTGAGTACTTCGAGTGGTGCCGTGCCCACGGCTGCCGAGCTAGCGAGCCTGCTGCGGGCCGACGGCGTACTGCTGCTGGCCAGCGACGGTCGAGAGCTCACGGTCGCAGACCTCTGGCCGCCGCACCCGTCGGCAGGCACGCTGAGCATGCCGGTCGGCTTCGGAGTGACCGGTCAGGTGGCCCGCAACGGCACACCGGTCGTCCTTGCGTCCGACTCGCCGCGCAACGCGCTGCACCGGCAGCTGTTGCAACTGGAGCCCCGGCAGACCGTCGCCAGGCTGATCCTGCCGCTGCGTGGATTGGAGGACCGTATCGTCGGCGTACTGGCGGCGCATCGCAGTCCACGCTTGCCGTTCGGTCCCGACGACCTCGTCCTCGCCGAGCCGTACGCCGCCGTGCTCGGGCTGCGCTTGCACGCCGAGCAGCTGTGGCTGGCGGTGAACCGCCACCGGACAGAGCGGGACCGCCTGATCAAGCAGGCGATCTCGGCGCAGGAGGCCGAGCGCCGGCGGATCGCCTTCGACCTTCACGACGGCGTGACGACAGCGCTGGCGTCGATGGCCTTCCACCTCTCGGCGGCTGACTTGACGGTCTCTGAGCTCAAGGCCGGGATCCCGGCGAAGCAGGAGCTCGAGCGAGCCCGGGCGGAGCTCGTCAGCGCCCGGGAGCTGGCCGATCTTGCCTACCACCAGACGCGCGCCGCGATCTCCGGCCTGCACAGTCTCGTGCTCGACGACCTCGGCCTGGTCGCGGCGATGGAGTCCCTGGTGCAGACGGCAGCGAGTGGTGAGGAGTCACCTTCGATCGACCTGTTGGTCGATCCCTCGGCGGCTCTGGACGTGATCCCCGACCACGTTGCCGCGGCCCTCTACCGGATCGCCCAGGAGGCGCTGGCGAACGCGGTCAAGCACGCCGAGGCCGATCGCGTCGTCCTGTCGCTGCGGCGGGTCGGCGACTCGATCGTGTTCGGCTGCGCCGACGACGGCAAGGGTTTCGACCCCGCGGAACGGCGTACCGCCCGCGCACGCGACGTGGACGGTGCGCAGCACTTCGGCCTCAGCTCGATTGCGGAGCGTTGTGCCCTGATCGAGGCGTCGCTCCGGATCGAGTCGGTTCCCGATCGAGGGACAACGGTGCTGGTCGAGCTGCCGTTCTAGCGGATTGCCTGGCCGGCCTGACGGCAGTTGTCCACCAGGATCTGTTGCGCTGTCGCCACATTCCGTGCGTCGCCGCCCCAAGCGCTCAGGGCGTCACTGACCAGCGCGCGCCCGAACGAGAAGGTGACCGGCCACGGGCGGTCGCCGAGCCGGTGCAGTTCGCGAAGCGCCTCACAGACGTGACTCGTCGGCTGCCCCCCGGACAGGAACGCGATCCCAGCCACTGCGGGCGGAACCGTGTCGGACAGTACGCCGAAGGTGGCGGCGGCCACCGTGCGCGCAGTAGCGGCCGGAGCATCGAGGCCAGGCGTCACGAAGTTCGGCTTCAGCACGATGCCGGACAGGTCGACGTCAGCTTGCGCCAGTTCATCGAAGGCAACGCTCAGGGCGAGGCTCGACGCCTGCGCGGACGCGCCCAAGTTGTGGTCGCCGGTGCACAGAACCTCGGGCTCAACGATGGGGACGATGCCGTGCTGCTGGCTGAGGGCGGCGTACCGGGCGAGCGCGTGGCCGTTGGCCCGCGCCGAGTACAGCGTGATCGTGGCGACGTCGAAGACCGCGCGCCACTTCGCGAACGCCGCCCCGCGCTCGGCGTACGACGCGAGCCGGTCACCCAGGCCGTCGAGTCCCTCGGTGATCAGAGCGCCACCGCCGCCCGGCAACTTGCTCGTGCCGGTGTCGACCTTGATGCCGGGCAGGATGCCCAGCTCGCGCGCGGCCTGCGGGAACGGGCGGCCGTCGCTGAGGTCCTGCGCGAACGTCTCGTCGCACCAGATCACCCCACTGACCGAGTCGGAGAGCCCATCGGCGGTGATCAGCAGCTCGCGGTAGTCCCGTCGTGCCTTCTCACTCGACGGGATGCCTTCCTGTTCGAGCCGGGACGACATGGTCTTGATCGATTCGTCGGCGGCGAGGATGCCGCGACCGGCGTGGGCCATCCGACGAGCGGTGTCGGCGAGGGTGGGGAGGTCGGTGCGCAGCGTCGTGGTCATGCAGAGCAGCATGCGGTCGTACGACGGCGCCGTACTCACCCCTTCGGGCGAGACCGGGTGTGAAACGCAGCCGTCCCTACCCTGGCCGGATCGCTGACATGCCGCACGAACAGCCGGCTTGCAGCGGTGGGATCGGCCGTGGTGCACAGATGCCACGGCCGATCGACGGGAGTCCCGGGTACGGCGTACGGCGCGAGCTCGCCGGCGTCGAGCTGACCGAGCACGGCCTCCTCGTGGACCAAGGTCAGGCCTAGTCCTTGGCGCGCTGCAGCAACCGCTGCCCCTGACGTCCCGAGGGTTAGTAGCGGTGGCGCGGCTTGGAGTCGGCTCAGCAGCGACAGCGTGGTGTCTCGCGTGCCCGAGCCCTGGCCGGTGAGCAACCAGGTGGACGTGAGCGGGTCGTCGTCGCGACCGGGTCGGCCCACCAGCACCAGACGGTTCGCCCGGCGTGCGCGCGTTACCAGGCCCGACCCGCGCGGCGGTCGTCCAGCCAGGACGACATCGACGGCGTGGTCCCGGGCCAGGGCGAAGAGCTCGTCGCGGGGGAGGACGGATAGCGACAGCTCGACCTGCGGATGCTCGTCGGCGAACGACGCCATCAGCCGCGGCAGGACATACTCGCTCGCGGTCGCCACCGCGCCGATCCGGAGCCGGCCCCGATCGGCGTCGTGCACGGCGCCGGCCGCCTCGGCGAGAAGCCCGAGCAGCTTGCGCGCGTACGACGCGAACGTCTCGCCGGCGTCCGTCGCGACGATGCCACGGCCGGACTTGGTGAACAGCGCCGTACCCAAGGCCGTCTCCAGTGCCGCGATCGCGGCCGACACCGCGGGAGGCGTGACATGCAGTGCCTCGGCCGCCGCGCGGATGCTGCCGCCCTCGTAGACCGCGAGGAAGGTCTGGAGGCGTCCCCAGGTCGCGGCGGCCGGCAGATTCATTGTGCACCTATCGCTTAACGGTCAGCGGAGAAGTCTCAATTGTAGTTGACGTATCGCAGGGCGCACGCTGGTGACTCGACCGCTGGAAGGAGCGACCGATGACCAAGGAACGCTGGGACCCGGGGGTGCAGAGCTACGCCGGGATGGGGTACTGGAACCCGGACTACGAGCCGAAGGAGACCGACGTACTCGCCGTCTTCCGGGTGACACCGCAGGACGGCGTCGAGCCGATCGAGGCCGCGGCCGCCGTGGCCGGCGAGTCCTCGACGGCGACCTGGACGGTGGTCTGGACCGACCGGCTGACCGCGAACACGCACTACCAGGCCAAGGCCTACCGGGTGGACGCTGTGCCCGGACGGCCGGGCGAGTACTTCGCCTACATCGCCTACGACATCGACCTGTTCGAGGAAGGGTCGATCGCCAACCTGACCTCCTCGATCATCGGCAACGTGTTCGGCTTCAAGCCGCTGAAGGCGCTACGGCTGGAGGACCTGCGCATCCCGGTCGCCTACGTCAAGACGTTCCAGGGCCCCGCCCACGGCATCGTGATGGAACGCGAGCTGCTGAACAAGTACGGCCGCCCGTTGCTCGGGGCAACTATCAAGCCGAAGCTCGGGCTGTCCGCGCGCAACTACGGCCGGGTCGTCTACGAGGCCTGCCGCGGCGGCCTCGACTTCACCAAGGACGACGAGAACATCAACTCCCAGCCCTTCATGCGCTGGCGCGACCGCTTCCTGTATGCGATGGAGGGCGTGAACAAGGCAGTGGCCGAGACCGGCGAGGTCAAGGGCCACTACCTGAACGTCACCGCCGGGACGATGGAGGAGATGTACAACCGGGCCGAGCTGGCCAAGGAGCTGGGCAGCGTCGTCGTGATGATCGACCTGACCATCGGCTACACCGCGATCCAGTCGATGGCGCACTGGGCGCGGCAGAACGGCGTACTGCTGCATCTGCACCGGGCCGGGCACTCGACGTACACCCGGCAGAAGACGCACGGGGTGAGCTTCCGGGTGATCTCGAAGTGGTGCCGGCTGATGGGGGTCGACCACGTCCACGCGGGGACCGTCGTGGGCAAACTCGAGGGCGACCCGGCCACGACCCGCGGCTTCTACGACACGCTGCGGGACGACCACGTGCCGGCCAACCTGCAGAACGGGATCTTCTTCGACCAGGACTGGGCCTCGATGCCCGGAGTCATGCCGGTCGCGTCCGGTGGCATCCACGCCGGCCAGATGCACCAGTTGCTCGACCTGTTCAGCGACGACGTCATCCTGCAGTTCGGCGGCGGCACCATCGGCCACCCGTTCGGCATCGCGGCCGGTGCCGAAGCCAACCGGGTCGCGCTCGAAGCCATCGTCAAGGCCCGCAACGAAGGCCGTGACCTGCTCCGCGAAGGACCCGACGTACTGCGGATCGCCGCCAAGTCCTGTGCACCGCTGGAGGCCGCGCTGTCCACCTGGGGCGACGTCACCTTCGACTACACCAGCACGGACGCACCGGACATCGTCCCTACCGCCACGGCAAGTCACTGAAGGGAGCACGATCATGCAACTGCGTCACGGGACCTTCTCCTACCTGCCCGCCCTGACCGACGACGAGATCGCCGATCAGATCCGCTACGCCCTGCGCAACGGCTGGCCGGTGTCGGTGGAGTACACCGACGACCCGCACCCGCGCAACGTCTACTGGGAGATGTGGGGGTTGCCGCTGTTCGACCTGGACGAGCCCGACGGAGTCCTTGCCCAGATCAACGAGTGCCGGGCGACGTACCCGAACCACTACGTCCGGGTGCTCGCGTACGACGCGAGCCTCGGCCGGCAGACCACCGCCATGCACTTCATCGTCCAGAAGCCCGCCGAAGAGCCAGGATTCCTGCTCTCTCGGATCGAGGGTCCGGACCGGACCCAGCGCTACGCCCTCTCGTCGTACGCCACGACGCGACCGGCCGGAGCGCGCTACGGGGACGGGTGACGGATGGACACGCCGAAGGGCTTCGGTGTCCCTCGCCCGGCTCCGGACGCGCCGGTCGAGGTCGTGGAACCGGAAGTGCTGACGGACGACGCCGAGCTCGATCTTTCGGTCGACGAGGCCGCGGCCAGGGTCGAGGAGACCCTGGCCGCCCTGGACGCGGAGCTGGTCGGGCTGGCCCCGGTCAAGCGCCGGGTCCGTGAGATCGCCTCGCTCCTGCTGGTGGATCGCGCGCGTCGTCAGTTCGGGCTGACGTCGTCGCGGCCCACGCTGCACATGAGCTTCACCGGCGGACCCGGGACCGGGAAGACGACGGTGGCGCTCCGGATGGCCGCGATTCTGCACGCGCTCGGGTACATCCGCGCGCCGCGGGTGCACACCGTCACCCGCGACGATCTCGTCGGTCAGTTCATCGGCCACACCGCGCCGAAGACCAAGGAGGCGATCGCGCGGGCGGCCGGTGGGGTGCTGTTCATCGACGAGGCCTACTACCTGTTCCGGCCCGACAACGAACGCGACTACGGACAGGAGGTGATCGAGATCCTGCTGACCGAGATGGAGAACGAGCGAGGTGACCTGGTCGTCATCTTCGCCGGCTACCCGGACCGGATGGCGACCTTCTTCTCCGCCAACCCGGGTCTGAGTTCGCGGGTTCCACACCACATCGGCTTCGACGACTACGACCACGCCGAACTCGTCCAGATCGCCGACCTGATGCTGACCTCGGAGAACTTCCGTTTCGACGACGCCGCGCAGTCCGCGTTCTCGGAGTACCTGACCAAGCGGGTGCAGCGGCCTCGGTTCTCCAATGCCCGTAGCGTCCGCAACGCGATCGAGCGCTCCCGTCTCCGTCAGGCCAGGCGGCTGGTCGAGCTCAGACGCCCGCTGCGCAAGGAGGATCTGATCACGCTGACGGCGGAGGACATCTACGGCAGCAGCGTGTTCCTGGCAGAGACGGCCGGCGAGGGAGATGTGACCCGGCCTTCGACCTCGTCCCAGAGTGCGTCGAGTTTCGCCCAGACCAACCGCGTGCAGTAGCCCATCAGGCCGGTGTGCGGCAGGTGGGGGTGCGGCCGGGTCGGCGAGGTGGCGATCGCCCGTGTGAACCGTTCGCGCAGGCGGGCGTCATCGCCGGACTCGAGATGCTCCGCCAGCATCGCTGCGAGGCGACGTTCGGCGGCGATGGTCCGGGCGAGGTGAGTGCGGACTCCGGCCCACACCGACGGCCACGGCGTACGGACTGTCTGGGCTTGGCCGTACTCCTTCGCCTTGGCCTTCACCAGCGTCAGTTCCAGCCGCCGGATCGCCCGCAGATGATCGCGGACCTCGGACCGTCCGGCCGGGAGATGTTTCGCGATCGACGGAAGCAGGACCCGGGTGGCGGCGGCCGTGTGACGGCTGGCTTCGGCGAGGAACCTGTCGGTGTTCATCCGCGCTTCGCCGGGCTGGGCCGGCGACCCGCGATGTGCGGCGGTCTGCAGCAGATTCAGCAGAGCAGCGTGGCGGTCTTCGACTTCACTCAAGAGTGTTCGCATCGGTGCACCTCGCGAGCTGGGGGCTGGGAGCACCGAGTCTCCGGGTCCGTTCACAAGGGCACAAGGCTGATCTTCGGCTCACCCCCGCACTCACCCGTCAGGCGGAAGGGAGGCGGAGAAAACGCTTGTAGACATGCCGCGATGGCCGGCGACCTCGCCTACACCACGGTGCACACCATCCTGACGCGGCTGGGCCCGAGAATGAACGCATGGAGAAGCCTGTGTTGGCGGAACTGCTGGGCCTGGAGCCTCATCCCGAGGGCGGTTGGTATCGACAGACGTGGCGGTCGGACGTGGAGTTCGAGCCCGAGGGGTACGGCGGAACGCGTGCGAGTGCGACCGCGATCTACTTCCTGCTCGCGCCGGGCGAGGAGTCGCGCTGGCATCAGGTGCGCTCGGCGGAGATCTGGCTCTGGCACTCGGGCGGCCCATTGACACTCGAGTACGGCGACACCCCCGAGACCGCTGAGGCAGTCACCCTGGGACCGGACGTGCACGCCGGCCAGCAACCTCAGGTGGTCATCCCACCCAACGCGTGGCAAGCGGCACGTCCGGCTGACGACGAACCGGTCCTGGTGTCCTGTGTGGTCTCACCAGGGTTCGACTTCGCGGATTTCAGGATGCTCTAGGCACTCAGGTCTGCGGTACGACGCCCTCGCCGGCGGTCACCTCCGGAAGGTGTTCGCGCACCATGTAGCCGCCGGCGCAGACCAGCCAGACCGACGACAGCAGCAACGGGACCGTGGTCATCAAGGTGCCACCGGCAACGAACGTGCCGTCGGAGACGAACACCCCGAAGGCGCCGGCGAACGACACCACCGCGGCCAGCAGAGCGAGGTATCCGAGCCAGTTCGGCATCAGCCGGGTCCGCAGTACGCCGATGCCTGCCGCGGCCAACGGCAGAGCGGCGGCGAAGCCGATCATCGTGGTCATCACCGCGGTCACCTCGAACAGCATCAAGGAGAAGCCCGCGTCCCGGCCGTCGACGCCGAAGGCGGTCGCGCCGGTGAGTGCGGCGTTCACGAAGATCGCGCTACCGACCAGCACCGAGCCGGCCAGCAGGGCCAGGTGGACGTCACTGCGTTCGGCCCGCTCCCGCATCGCCTCGGCGAACGCGGCGGCGAACCAGATGATCAACCCGGCCGCAGCGCACCACATCAGCGAGCCGATCAGGATCGTGTTCCGGTGGTCGCTCAGGTAGCCGGTGATGGTTCCGTCCGAATCGCCGACCGTCGGAGGGGTGCCGGGCAGGAATCTGCCCAGGAGAGCCAGGACGACGAAGGCCAGTCCGGCGAAGCCGCCCCAACGCAACTCATGTCGCTCAGTCATGGGGAAACACCTCCACAGCGCACCGCACGATGTGGTGCGTCTACTGCCGATGTTCCCTCGTTCCAGCGGGGATTCAAGGGGTGCCGTCCGGCGAACAGGCGCGTCGTCGGACGGCTCCGTCAACCCCTATCCGAGGACCGTTGCCAACGCCTCGTACCCGGGCAGCAGGTCGACCCCCTCAGGCCCCAGCAACTGGATCGCGACGTGGTCCGCACCGGCCTGCAGATGCGCGTTCAGACCCTCCGCGACCTCCACCGCCGAACCGTGCAGCACCATCGCGTCGACCAGCCGGTCACTGCCGCCGTCGGCGATGTCGTCGTCGGTGAACCCGTACCGCTTGAAGTTCGAGGTGTAGTTGCTCAACTGCAGGTACGACGCCAGCCGATCGCGAGCCGTGGACCGCGCGATCTCGTCGTCGGTCTCCAGCACGATCATCTGCTCCGGCGCGAGCAGCACCCCGCCGCCGAGGATCCGGCGTGCTTCGCGGGTGTGCTCCGGCGTCGTCAGATACGGCAGCGCGCCGGCAGTCCGGCTGCCCGACAGTTTCAGCACCTTCGGACCGAGCGCGGCCAGCGCCCGCCGGTCGGCCGGCACTTTCGCGTCGTCCAACTCGTCGAGGTAGCTCACGATCGTCTCGTACGGCGACCGGTAAGTACCGGTCCGCTCCGGGTGGCCGATGCCGACCCCGAGCAGGAACCGCCCGGGATGCTCGTCCTCCAGCCGGTGGTACGACGCCGCCACCTCCGCCGCCGGCGACTTCCACATGTTCACGATGCTGGTGCCGACAGCAACCGAACTCGTTGATGCGAGCAACACTTCCGCGTCGCGCAGGTCCGCCTCGGGCGATGCGCCCAGCCACAGGGTGCCGTACCCGGCCTGCTCCAGCCCGGCCGCCAGTTCCGGGCCCCAGTGCGGCGATCCGTGCCAGACCCCGAACCGTCCCAGTTCGACCGCCACGTCGTTCTCCTCTCGTCGACCGATCTCAGGGTGCAACCCGGGGCGGGCGGGCTCCATGGTCAAGCATCCCCGACGACGCGGAGGGGGCGTCAATGATGGTTGTCACGTCAAAGGTGGGCGGCGATCTCCGGGACCCGTCGTTGCAGGTCCTTCAGCCGGTGTTCGGTGCGCTCCGGTTCGCCGACGGTCGCGAGGTTGAGCATGCCCGGATCGCCGGCAACCTGACCGGCGCGGATGACGCGAGCGGATCGTTGCGCGCGCAACGGAGCGCCCTCGAGGATCTGCAGTGGCGTGAACACGTCACCGCCGTACGCCTCGGCCATCAATCGCAGCCGGGCGGCCTGGTAGGCGGGGTCCATCGGCATCGCGAGTGGTGCGGTGTTCCAGGCGGTGAAGGCGATGTCGTCCAGCGGTACGCCCGGGCCGGCCATGTCCCAGTCGATCACGCCGCTGAACCCGTCCTCGGTGCCGATCCAGTTGTAGTACCCGTAGTCGTGCATGCAGATGATCTGATCGGCCGCGAGTTCACCGTGACTTGTCCGCCAGACGACCTCGCCCACTGGCCGGTACGACGCGACTACACGGTGGTACTGCGCGAGCCAATGCATCGCGTCGACCAGCACGTCATCGGGCACCTCGGGGCCGTACGACGTACCCGGCAGGAAATCGAGGATCTCGCGTCCGCTGTCGTCGAAACCGTGTACCCGAGGTACGCCGGTCAGTCCGGCTGCGGCCAGGTGGTTGAGCAGTCCATGAACGGCCGGCGTCCACGGCCCGGTGGCCCGCCGCACGGTGTCGCCGACGCGGACGGCACCACCGACATTGCCGCCCGGCAGGGCGATCTCTTGCTCCATGTCACGACCTTCCAACGGGCGTTTCAACCGGGGTACCGGAAGTGCGCACAGGTCCGCCCTTCGGGGCAGTGCAAAACTGGCGTTAAGACAGAAATGGAGATTGCGTCAAGATTGCGCAAAGCCTGCGGGGCAAGGGATTCCAGCGTCAACGTCACGCGCCGCCACGGCGTCGTACAAGAGTGTAACCGAACCGCCGGGCAACGAATCAGCGAGTCGTGTCACGATCAGACCATCCGATCAGGTGGTATGAACTTCGCGGGCTTACACTCGGCAGCGACCTGGCAGCACACCCCTCACCGCCGGGCCGCGGACACAACGACGTGGGCCGCACACCTGGAATGTGAAAGAAGGGCGAGTTGTGAAGGTCGGAGTTCCGAAGGAAGTCAAGAACCACGAGTACCGGGTGGCCATCACCCCGGCCGGTGTGCACGAGTTCGTGCGCAGCGGGCACGAGGTTCTGATCGAGCGGGATGCGGGGGCCGGTTCGCTGATCCCCGATGACGAGTTCGTGGCGGCCGGGGCACGGATCCTGCCGACCGCGGACGACGTCTGGGCCGAGGCCGAGCTGGTGCTCAAGGTGAAGGAGCCGGTGGCCGAGGAGTACCACCGGATGCGCAAGGACCAGGTCCTGTTCACCTACCTGCATCTGGCCGCCAGCCGCGAGTGCACGGACGCACTGCTGACGTCGGGGATCACCGGTATCGCGTACGAGACGGTGCAGCTCTCGGACGGGTCGCTGCCGCTGCTCGCGCCGATGAGCGAGGTGGCCGGCCGGCTCGCCCCGCAGGCCGGTGCCTACCACCTGATGCGCAGCGGCGGTGGCCGCGGTGTGCTGATGGGTGGCGTCTCCGGCGTGCACCCGGCGCGGGTCGTGATCATCGGCGCGGGTGTCGCCGGGATGAACGCGGCCGCGATCGCCCTCGGCATGCAGGCGCAGGTGCAGTTGTTCGACCGCAACATCGCGCGGCTGCGCGAGGCCGACCGGATCTACCAGGGGCACCTGCTGACGATCGCCGCGAACGCGTTCGAGATCGAGAAGGCCGTACTCGAGGCGGACCTGGTGATCGGTGCGGTGCTGGTGCCGGGGGCGAAGGCACCGAAGTTGGTCAGCAACGACATGGTCAGCCGGATGAAGCGGGGCAGCGTGCTCGTCGACATCGCCATCGACCAGGGCGGTTGCTTCGAGGACTCGCACCCGACCACGCACGCCGACCCGGTGTACCAGGTCCACGACTCGCTGTTCTACTGCGTCGCGAACATGCCCGGCGCGGTCCCGAACACCTCGACGTACGCACTCACCAACGTGACCATGCCGTACGCCGTCGAGCTGGCGAACCTGGGCTGGCGGGAGGCGCTGAGGCGCGACCACAGCCTCGCACTGGGACTGAACACCTTCGACGGCCAGGTCACCTACGGCCCGGTCGCCGAGGCACACGACCTGCCGCAGTTGAAGCTCGACGAGGTGCTGGTCTGAGCATCGGCCGGGCGGTCAGCGCATACCTGGACCACCTCACGGTCGAGCGCGGCCTGGCCGCGAACACCCTGGCGTCGTACCGGCGTGACCTGCGCCGGTACGACGGTTACCTCGCGGCGGCCGGGATCGACGATCTCGGCCGCGTCAGCGAGGCCGTGGTGAGTGACTTCCTGATGCGGCTGCGAGAGGGCGACGCGGACCATCCGCCGCTCACAGCATCGAGTGCCGGCCGCACTCTGGTCGCAGTCCGGGGCTTTCACCGGTTCTGTCTGCGTGAAGGGCTGACCGCTGTGGATCCGGCAGCCGCGGTGAAGCCGCCGGCGCCACCGCAGCGGTTGCCCAAGGCACTCTCCGTCGACGAGGTCACCCGGATCCTCGCCGCGGCCGCGGGAGCCGAAGCGGAACCCGCCGTACTCGCAACGCGGGACGCGGCGTTGCTGGAGTTTCTGTACGGGACCGGAGCCCGCATCTCTGAAGCGGTCGGACTGGATGTCGACGACATCGATCTGGAAGCCGGTGCGGTTCTGCTGCGCGGTAAGGGCAGCAAGGAGCGGGTCGTCCCGGTCGGGTCCTACGCCCGCGACGCGTTGTCGGCGTACCAGGTCCGTGGCCGTCCGGATCTGGTGCAGCGCGGGCGCGGTACGCCGGCTCTGTTCCTCAACGCGCGAGGTGGTCGGCTGTCGCGGCAGAGCGCATGGACCGTACTGCGCCGGGCCGCACAGCGCGCGGGGATCGCGAAGGAGATCTCACCGCACACGCTGCGCCACTCGTTCGCCACTCATCTGCTGGACGGCGGTGCTGACGTCCGCGTGGTGCAAGAGCTCCTCGGCCACGCGTCCGTCACCACCACGCAGGTCTACACGCTCGTCACCGTCGACAAACTCCGCGAGGTCTACGCGACGTCACATCCCCGTGCTCTGTCGTCCTGACGCCTAGTCTGAGCGCCGTGACCGAGCAGATCGCTGCTTGTGCCCGGCGAGCATGACGACGTACCTCATGGACGCACGGCGGTCTTCGTCGTCGCGTTCGTCCTGTGCCGGCCGATCGCGGCTCGGTCGGCGGCACGGGACGGGCAGGCTCGTGAAACCGTAGCCCCGATGGAGTCGCTCCCGGGACGGTGTGCGATCATCTGACTACGGTTGGTCATCCTGGCGCGGTGATCGACCGCGCTTGGAGGCATGTCGACAAACCACCCCACCCCGGTGCGGAGTGGCTGGTTGAGAGTGCTTGAATGCACGCTTACAGTCGCTGGGATCGCCCGTATCGGTTGAAAGGTTTGACGAGTCATGAACGAGTCGACATTCCCGGGCACCGAGCAGCTGCCGACGCCTGCCCAACCGATCGCGCCGCAGCGGAACCTGACCGTACCCGACAACTATGCGGAGATGCCCCGGCCGACGGCCAAGCTCACCGCGGAGGACATCGCACCTGTGACTGACGCGCACGGCCCGAGGAACAAGATCGGGCCGACCGGCCGGCCACTGCCGGACCTGCCGGTGCCGCAGCGGCCGGACAAGACCGGCCCGGCCCAGGTGATCGCGATGTGCAACCAGAAGGGTGGCGTGGGTAAGACCACCACCACGATCAACCTCGGCGCGGCGATCGCCGAGACCGGGCGCAAGGTGCTGCTGATCGACTTCGACCCGCAGGGGTCCGCCTCGATCGGCCTCGGCGTCCAGCCGCACGACCTGGAGCTGTCGGTCTACAACCTGCTGATGCAGCGCGACATCACCCCGGCCGAGGTGATCCGGCCGACCCGGGTGGAGAACCTCGATCTCCTGCCGGCCAACATCGACCTGTCCGCGGCCGAGGTGCAGCTGGTCCAGGAGGTCGCCCGGGAGTACACCCTGCAGCGGGTGCTCGAGCCGATCATCCCCAACTACGACGTGATCCTGATCGACTGCGCACCGTCGCTCGGTCTGCTCACGGTGAACGCGCTGACCGCGTCGAACGGCATCGTCGTACCGCTGGAGTGCGAGTTCTTCGCGCTCCGCGGCCTGGCCATGCTGACCGACACGATCGGCAAGGTGCAGGACCGGCTCAACCCGAAACTGGAGATCGTCGGCATCCTCGGCACCATGTTCGACGGGCGTACGACGCACGCCCGGGAGGTCCTCGACCGGGTGGTCCAGGCCTTCGACGAACGCGTCTTCCACACCGTCATCCGGCGTACCGTGAAGTTCCCCGAGACCACGGTCGTCGGCGAGCCCATCACGACGTACGCCCCGTCCTCGAGCGCGGCAACGCAGTACCGCGATCTTGCCAAGGAGGTGCTGGCGCGTTGTCCCGCCGGGTGAGCCTGCCAGGTGCCAGTGAACTCTTCGGGGGTGCGGCACCGAAGCAGACCAGACCCGAGAAGCGCACCACCACAGACAGCCCGACGCCGGCCGGAGTCCGGTCGCGCACGGCTGTCGTCGACGACCGCAAGTCCAGCGGTCGGATCCGGCACGACACGAAGATCACCGTGTACGTGACGGAGGAGGAGCTGATCGGCCTGGAGAAGACCAGACTCGCGTTGCGCGAGGAGCACGGCCTGAACGCCGATCGCGGCCGGATCGTCCGGGAGGCGATCGACGTGCTGCTGGCCGACTTCGTCGACCACGGACCGGACTCGGTGCTGGTACGGCGGCTCAAGGCCTCGGAGTGACCGTGGTTCCCGAGTCGTTGCCGTTGGATCTGCCGTCCGGTTCGTCGGCCGACGGCGTGCCGGCTGTTGCCGAGGGCAAGGGATTCAGCGTTCACCTGGTCAACTTCGAGGGGCCGTTCGACCTGCTGCTGCAACTGATCAGCAAGCACAAGCTCGACATCACCGAGATCGCCCTCTCGGTGATCACCGACGACTTCATCGCGCACATCAAGGCGCTCGGGTCGGAGTGGGACCTGGACCAGACGTCGGAGTTCCTGCTGATCGCGGCGACACTGCTGGACCTGAAGGCGGCCCGCTTGCTGCCGAAGGGCGAGGTCGAGGACGACGAGGACCTCGCGCTGCTCGAGGCCCGGGATCTGCTGTTCGCGCGGCTGCTGCAGTACCGCGCTTTCAAGCAGATCGCGGCGCTGATCCAGGAACGGATGGCTGCCGAAGCACGCCGCTTCCCGCGGGCCGTCGGGGTGGAGCCGCGGTTCGCCGAGCTCCTGCCTGAGGTGCTGCTCGGGATCGATCCGGCCGGGCTGGCTGCCTTGGCTGCTCGTGCGCTGGCTCCGAAGGACAACCTGCCGGAGGGCGTGTCGCTGGCGCACCTGCACGCGCCGACCGTCACAGTGCGCGAACAAGCCCTCGTCATCGTCGACCGCCTGCGTCGCCAACGCAGCACCACGTTCCGCGCGCTCGTCTCTGACTCGCCCGACACCGTCACCACTGTGTGCCGCTTCCTGGCGTTGCTGGAACTCTTCCGCGAAGCCGCCGTCTCCTTCGACCAGGTCACTCCGCTCGGCGAACTCACGATCCGCTGGACCGGCACCGACGAAGGCGAGATCGACGTCAGCGACGAGTTCGACGAACTCCACCCACCCGAGTCAGAAGAAGGCGAAGCCCCCGAGGTCCAGGAAGACCCAGACTTCCTGGAACCCGCCACTCCTCCCACCGACCCAGAACCAACCGAGACGGTGACCCAGTGACCAACCCCCAAGACCCACCCCTGGCCACCGCCTCCACCCCCGAAGCCCCCGCCGCACCGGAGTCCACCACCCCGCCCGCACCCGAAGAAGCAACTGCCGGAGCGCCAACCTCCGAGGCCACCGATCACGGCGCAACCGCGGACGAACCGACGGACACGGACGAAGCAACCCCCACCACCCCCGACGAACCACCGACGCCACCCACCTCCGAGGCCAGTAGTGCGGATGAAGGCGACGCGTACGCCGAGGACACCAGCCCGGCGACAGCATCAGCTGAACCCACCGACCACGGTGCACCTGCGGACGACGCCAACCCGGACGACGCCACGGCAACCGAGGAAGCAGCTGCTGGGGCGCCCACTTCCGAGGCCAGTGGTGCGGAGGACGGTGACGCGTACGCCGAGGACGCCAGCCCGGCGACCGCAGCAGCTGAAGCCACGGACGACGGTGTAGTTGGGGAGGACACCGGCTCGGACGCACCCACGGAAGCTGGGGAAACGGCACCCGCGGCACCCACCTCCGAGGCCAGTGGTGCCCATGACGGCGACGCGTATGCCGAGGACGCCAGCCCGGCGACCACGTCAGGTGAAACCACCGACGACGGTGGTGTTGGGGAGGACGCCGGCTCGGATTCGGTGGAGAGCGGGGACGTAGTACGTGAGGGCGCCGGGGACGCGGCTGAGGTTGCTGCTGGGGAACCGGCTGGTGGGGATGAGGACTATCTCGCGCCGGGGCAGACTGAGGTGCCGGTGGGGGATGAGGTTGTTGTTGATGACGACACCATGCGGCGGGCGCTCGAAGCGATTCTGATGGTGACGGACGAACCGCTTCCAGTGCTGACGTTGGCTCGCGCGGTCGGCCGCCCAACCGGCGACATCTCGGCAGCGCTCAACACCCTGGCTGAGGAGTACACCGAGCAGGGCCGCGGGTTCGATCTCCGGGAGATCGGTGGCGGCTGGCGCTACTACACCCGCGTCGAGGCAGCGCCGTACGTCGAGCGCTTCGTCCTCGACGGTCAGCAAGCCCGCCTGACCCAGGCCGCACTCGAGACCCTCGCCGTCGTCGCGTACAAACAACCCGTCAGCCGAGCCCGCGTCTCCGCAATCCGCGGAGTGAACGTCGACGGCGTCATGCGCACCCTCGTAGCCCGCGGCTTGGTCGAGGAAGCCGGCGCCGACACCGAATCCCAGGCGACCCTCTACCGCACCACGACGTACTTCCTAGAACGCATGGGCATGCAGTCCCTCGACGACCTCCCCGAACTGGCGCCGTACCTCCCCGAAATGGACGACATCGAGGAAGAACTAGCCGCCCAAACCATCCCCGCCGCGTCCGACCAGCCGTCCGACGATTCCCCCGAAGCACCCGCCGCCGACGCAGACACCACCGAGGCCGACGCATCCGCCGGTGAGCCGGGCGAGTCGGGAGATGAGATCCCCGCGTACGTCGACGAAGGTGAACTCGTCGAGCGCGAGCCCGAGGCAGAAGCTCCCGAGCACGCTGCCGGCGCGCATGACCAGCACCCTGGGTACGCCGACCCGGAGGCTTCCGACGAGCCGGGACAGTCTGAGGACGAGCCCACCACGAACGCGTCGTACGACGCGGATCCTGCAGACGCCGGTGACCGGAAGTCCGAAGCCGAGCCTGGTACGAACTCGGCGTTCGACGATGATCCCGCGGACGTCGGTGGGCGGCAGTCCGAGGACCAGGCGCCTGAGTACGACGCCCCGGATGGCTCCGACGAGGCGGGTGAGCCGGACGACGAGCCTGGCGCAGGCCAGGCGTACGACGCTGGTGCCGCAGATGCGGGTGAGCCGGAGTCCGAGGACGAGACGGATCCTGGGATCGACGGCGACCTGAGCACGGCGGATGCTGGACGCCCTGGGGCTGACGGGGATCTGAGCACCGCGGAGGCGGATGAGTCTGGTGACGGACTCTCGGAGGCTGGGACGGAACAGGTCGACGGGTATGACGGGGAGTCCGCAGACAAGGCGGACGCCGGGATCGACGGCGATCTGAGTTCCGCTGGCACGGATGAGCAGGAGTCCGGGTACGCCGGCCTGAACGCTTCCGACCAGGCGGATGAGCCCGAGGACGAGCCTGCTGCGACCTCGGCGTACCACGCGGATTCTGCGCACGCCGGTGGGCGGGAGTCCGAGGACGAGACGGATCCTGGGATCGACGGCGACCTGAGCACCGCGGAAGCTGAGGACCCTGGGAATGACGGGGACCTGAACACCGCAGAGCAGGACGACACTGCAGACCAGGACCACACCGCGGAGTTGGACGAGACTGCGGTTGGGGACGAGCGGGCGGCCGGTGGGTCGGGCGCCGTGGTCGGTGGGGACGAGCGGGCGGCCGGTGGGTCGGGTGCAGTGGTCGGTGGGGACGAGCGGGCGGTTGGTGGGCCGGGCGCGTCGGACAGCAACGAAGGTGTGAGTGGGTTGGGTTCTGGGGTGGTTGGGGTTCGTCGGTCTGATGGGTGAGGACGGGGTTCGGCTGCAGAAGGTTTTGGCTCAGGCGGGGGTGGCGAGTCGGCGGAATGCTGAGTTGCTGATCGAGCAGGGGCGGGTCGAGGTCGACGGGGCCGTGGTGACCGAGTTCGGGGTGCGGGTGGATCCGGAGGTCTCGGTGATCCGGGTCGATGGGGAGCGGATCCCGCCGGTCAGTGCGCACGTGTACCTGGTGCTCAACAAACCCCGCGGCGTCGTCACCACGATGGCGGATCCGCAGGGCCGGCCGTGTATCGCGGACTACGTGCAGGACCGGCCGGAGCGGCTGTTCCACATCGGGCGGCTCGACACCGACACCGAAGGTCTGTTGCTGCTCACGAACCACGGTGAGTTCGCGCACCGCCTGACGCATCCGTCGTACGAGGTCTCCAAGACGTACGTCGCCGAGGTCGAAGGCAACGTCAAGCCGGCAGTACTGCGCACGCTCCTCGACGGGATCGAACTCGACGACGGCCCGGCCCAGGCGGACACGGTGAAGGTCGTCTCCAGCGTCCGCGGCCGCACCCTGATCCAGATCAGCCTGCACGAGGGCCGCAACCGCATCGTCCGCCGCATGTTCGACGCGATCGGCCACCCGGTCAAACGCCTCACCCGTACGGCCATCGGCCCAGTACGCCGCGGCAACCTCCACACCGGCGAACTCCGCCCCCTGGACCCCAAAGAACTAGGCCAACTCCTAGACCTCGTAGACCTCTAACATCCAGCTCCCCAGCGGCACGCGACCAGCACGCAGGTGACAGGCGGATGATCTGCCCGCCCGCCGACGGGCTGCGAAACGCGACGGTAAACAGCTGGCGGCCCACCACTGGGTGTCAGTGATCTCGGCCACCGGACCGTCCAAGGTGCTGGGTACGACCTTGTGCACGGCTCGACCACGTCAGCGGGTGTCCGGTGGTTGATCGATGCACAAGGTCCTGGATGTACGGCGGCTACCCCAGGCTCTATCCAGCCCGCGGCTGGCACCTTCGACTGTTAACACCTACTGGTGCCTGTGAACAGATCACGACCTTGTGCACGGGTCGACCACATCAGCGGGTGTCTGGTGGTTGATCGGCGCACAAGGTCGGATGTACGGGGCTACATCGAGCGCAGGGCGAGGGCGACCAATCGGCGGAGCGTGCGTAGTTCTGAGCGTTCGTGCCAGGCGAGTCGGCGGAGGACCTTCACCGTGGTCCACACCTCGCCGTTGGCCCGCCGTACTAGGTCCGCCGGGATTGTGGCGACTGCACGGCGGACATACTCCGCGGACTGCTTCAGTTCGTCGGCCAGGTCTGGCAGCGGCTCGCGGTAGGGCAGGCCGAGGGATGGGAGGTAGTAGCGGCTCTCGGTGTCGGCGATGTGCCAGGCGAGTTGCCGCACGGTCCGCCAGCCGGCAAACGACGGCAGCACCCGGTCGGGATCATCGAAGTCGAGCATCTCGGGGGAGCAGGACGCGATCAGAGCAACCGTCTCCCGCCGGCTCTCCTCGAGAATCTCCAACGTGGCAGCCCGTTCGGCCTCACGAGCAGGAGCCAGATCCCGTTCGAACGCCTGCTCGTCACCCACCACCCGCTCCACCACCACAAACTCCAGGTCGGAACCAAGCTCCGCACCAAGATCACGGAGCGCAGCAGCCTCATCGACACCCTGCCCGCAGCACCCCCACCGCGAGGCATCGAAGACCCAAGCGGCTGTCCCGTCGTCCATCGCCATCTGTACGCCGGTCTCGACGTACGCCCGCACGTCCACCACCCACCGGATGCTAACCACGAGCACCGACAAAGCAGACTGCCGCTGCCAAGACAAAGGCAGCGGCAGTCTGGGTTCCGCCGCCCGGTGCCCCTCAACACCCGGTCAGCGGCTGATCTCACTCGCCGAACAGGTCCCCGCCACCCTCCTCCGGGTGGTACCGGAAGTACGTCGGGTCGGCGAACGTGGTCGGCACCTTGCCGAGGCCCTTGATGACCGTGCTGGTGCCAGTTGCGTGGCTCACGGCGTACAGGTAGCCGGACTGGGTGTCCTTGTCGATGCCGAGCAGCAGAGTGCTCTGCGTCCCGCACTTCTCGGCGACGAGCGTCTCGAACCCTTGCCACGTGGACGACCGGACCAGCTTCACCACCGGCGCGCCGGTCTTCGGCACCCGGATGGTGTAGAGCGAACCGCCGGTCATGTTCGCCAGGAAGGTGTCGTACGTCGCGGTCTGGCTGATCAGCGCCATCGTCTTGACCGCGCCGAAGCCGGCGTACGTCGCGTGGGCGCTCCACGTGCCGGCGTTGACGTTCCACCGGTTGAGGGTGTCGCCGTACAGCGAGTAGGTGTGCCCTGTCGTGCTGCCCGAGTACCGGGATTCCTCGAGGTACCGCGGACCGTTCTGGTACCAGCCGCCACCGATCTTCGTCTTCTCGAGCTCCTGGATCAGCTTGCCGCTGGTGGCGAAGTAGCTGGTCGCGAACAGTTCCTGGCCGATCACCACGTAGCCGGTCCGGCGGACGGTGTCGCCGGTGTAGTCCTGGTAGGCGAGCGACCCCGCGAGCCAGGCCTGACCGTCGGGAAACAGATCCTTGGGACCTTGGGACACCAACGCCGAGGCCGGGGGTGCAGACGAGATCCAGTTGACGTTGTGGTCACCTCCGGCCGTGATCGAGCCGAGCTGCAGCAGGCAACCGCCGGCCACGGCGGAGGGTGTCGGCGTCGCACTCGCTTGAGCCGGCACCAGTGCGGCGGCCAGCAACCCGGTGCCGATCAGCGCCGACAGACCACCTAGCAGTTTCCTTCGATTCATTCCCCAGGCCCCCAGTCCCCCGCGAGTGTCGCGGGTCACACGGTTCGACGCCGGCAACTGCGGAAAGGTTTGGGGGTCAGTCGCCGTTCAGGTTGGCGCTGGAGTCGAGGTCGTTGTTGAAAACGCGGGCCTGGGCGACGCCGGTGAAGTCCGCTCCGGTCACCTTCCCGAGGCCCTTGATGACGGTGGCGGTTCCGTTGGCGTGGCTGACGGCGTACAGGTAGCCGGAGTTGGTGTCCTTATCGATGCCGAGCAGCAGCGTGCTCTGGCTGCCACACCTCTCCGCGATCAGCGTCTCGAAGCCCTGCCAGGTCCGCGTCCGCACCGGCTTCACGACCGGTACGGCGTTGCTCGCGACCGGGATCCGGATCATGTACAGCGAACCGCCCTTCAGATTCGCCAGGAAGGTCTCGTACGTCGGGGTCGCGCTGATCAGCGTCATCGTCTTGACCGCGTCGAAGCCGCGGAACAGCGTGACCTTCCAGCCGGCGCTCCAGCGCCAGATGACGCCGTCCCACAGCGCATAGACGTTGCTCCGGTGCACGGTCCCGCCGGTGTTGTAGTACGACGACGAGTCGAAGTACGTCATCCCGCGGGTCCAGCCGCCGCCGATCTTGGTCTGCTTGTAGGAGCCGGGGTCGAGCACCTGGTACGAGCCGTCGGTGCGGTAGCTGTACGAGTAGAGGCTGGTGTCGTTGGTGACGTACCCGTGCCGATCCTGGCCGGCCACACCCACTTCGGTGGCGACCGAGCCGAACAGCCTCCAGTCCTCGGGCTGGTAGAGCCCCTTCGGTCCGTTCCAGGTGCTGGTCACGCTCGGCGGCGAGGTGGCGGCGATGTTCTGGACCTTGAGGTCCCCGCCTGCCGACACCGTTCCCACCCGCAGACTGCAGACGGTCGCCGAACTCTGCGGTGTGGCCGACGCCGGTGGCACCAGCGCCGCTGCCAGGAGCGCTGTCGCGGCGGAGAGTGCGGCCGCGATGGGTATCCGCTTCATCTGTCTGTACCCCCAGGAAATTGTTCAACTGTCCTACCTACTCCGATGCCAGTCACTTGCGGAAAGTTAGGTCCGTTGACATCAAAGGGGTAACGCCGGGAAACGGCGCGCCTGCGACATGGCCCGGTTGTCGGAGCGGCACCGTACTGTGGGTGTGTGAACCGGCGAATCTTCGGTCTGGAGAACGAGTACGGCGTCACCTGTACCTTTCGCGGTCAGCGCCGACTGACCCCCGACGAGGTGGCGCGGTACCTGTTTCGGCGCGTCGTGTCCTGGGGGCGGAGCAGCAACGTGTTCCTCCGCAACGGGGCCCGGCTCTATCTCGACGTGGGCTCCCACCCGGAGTACGCGACCGGGGAGTGCGATTCGGTCACGGACCTGATCGCGCACGACAAGGCCGGTGAGCGGATCCTCGAGGGTCTGCTGGTGGACGCCCAGAAGCGGCTGCACGACGAGGGCATCTTCGGCGACGTCTACCTGTTCAAGAACAACACCGACTCGGCCGGCAACAGCTACGGCTGCCACGAGAACTACCTGGTCAGCCGGCACGGCGACTTCGCCAAGCTGGCCGACGTACTGATCCCGTTCCTGGTCACCCGGCAGCTGATCTGCGGTGCCGGCAAGGTGCTGCAGACGCCGCGCGGCGCGGTCTACTCGGTGTCGCAGCGTGCCGAGCACATCTGGGAGGGCGTCTCCAGCGCGACCACCCGGTCCCGGCCGATCATCAACACCCGCGACGAGCCGCACGCGGACGCCGAGCGGTTCCGCCGGCTGCACGTGATCGTCGGCGACTCGAACATGTCCGAGACCACGATGCTGCTCAAGGTCGCGAGCACCGACCTGGTGCTGCGGATGATCGAGGCCGGCATCGTGATGCGCGACCTCACCCTGGACAACCCGATCCGCGCGATCCGCGAGATCAGCCACGACATGACCGGGCGCCGCGAGGTCCGGCTGGCGAACGGCCGCGAGGCCAGTGCCCTCGACATCCAGACGGAGTACCTGACCAAGGCGCGCGACTTCGTCGACCGCCGCGAGCTCGGGACGCCGGCCGTCGAGCGGGCGCTGTCGCTGTGGGAGCGGACGCTGAAGGCGATCGAGTCCGGCGACCTGAGCGGGATCGAGCGCGAGATCGACTGGGTGATCAAGTACCGCCTGATCGAGCGCTACCGCCAGCAGAACAACCTCGGTCTGGCCAGCCCGCGGGTCGCCCAGCTCGACTTGGCGTACCACGACATCCACCGGCCGCGCGGGCTGTACTACCTGCTCGAGCGCAGGGGTGCGGTCACCCGGGTCGTCGACGACCTGCGCGTCTTCGAGGCCAAGTCGGTGCCGCCGCAGACGACCCGCGCGCGACTGCGTGGTGAGTTCATCAAGCGGGCGCAGGAGCGCCGCCGCGACTTCACCGTCGACTGGGTGCACCTGAAGCTCAACGACCAGGCCCAGCGCACTGTGCTGTGCAAGGATCCGTTCAAGTCCCACGACGAGCGCGTCGAAAAACTCATCGCCAGCATGTAGTTGTCGCCGCCGTACGTCGCCGGCCGCGTGACTGTGCGTGGCGTGACCGAACGGTGACGCGGCCGGGCGGTGGTCGGGTTGGTCGCGCAGGCTAGGGTGGGCCGCGTTGTTGCCCCCTGTGTCGAGCGGCGCGGACCGCGCCGGGATGTTTCGAGGTGCTGGTTTCGTGCGCAAGTTGTTGAGTCTGGTCGTTGTGGCGGTACTGGGGTCCTCCCTGGTGGCCTGCGGCTCGGATAAGCCCGACTTCGGGGCGGGCGGGATCAAGGTGACCTCGGACTTCGGCCAGAAGCCGACCGTCACCCACCGCGACGGCGACCCGGAGAAGAGCCTGGTGACCCAGGTCCTCAAGGAGGGCGACGGGCCCGAGGTGAAGAAGGGCGAACTGCTCACCGCGAACTACCTCGGCCAGATCTGGCGCGACGGCAAGGTGTTCGACAACTCCTACGACCGCGGTGCGCCGTCGTCGTTCCCGATCGGGGTCGGCGGGGTCATCGGCGGCTGGGACGAGGGCCTGGTCGGGAAGAAGATCGGCAGCCGGGTGATGCTGTCCATCCCGTCCGACAAGGGCTACAAGGAGCAGGGCAACGAGCAGGCCGGGATCAAGGGCGACGACACGCTGATCTTCGTCGTCGACCTGGTCAGCGCGGCCGGGAACGACACCCCGCTGGACGCGACGCCGGCGCCGTCGGCGGCGACCAAGATCAAGATCACCGGCGGACTGAACGCCGAGCCGAAGGCGACCGTCCCGGCCGGCTTCAAGGCGCCTGCCAAGCCGGGCAAGCCGGTCGTGATCGCGCTCGGCAAGGGCAAGCCGATCGAGAAGGGCAGCCAGCTGATCACCCGGTACGTCGTGTTCGACTACGCCGGCAAGAAGCAGGCCAGCACCTGGGACGGCCAGCCCGCCACCCAGACCTCGCCGGCGCAGCCGCCGGCCCCGACCGACCAGCTCCAGGTCGGCCCCGGCCCGAACGGTCAGGCCGGTCCGGTCGACGGATTGGCCGGTATGCCGATTGGCAGCCGCGTCCTGGTCGAGCTGCCCCCGTCGAAGGACGCCTCCGGCAAGTCCATCAGCGCCTTCGCCGTGATTGATGTCTTGAATGCCTTCCCGGCTCCCAAGCAGCAAGGCCAGTAACCGGCCTTCGGCCGGGAGGTAGGGGAGGGGTTCCCTCTCCCAAGCAGCAGGGTCAGTAGTCGTTCACATCAAGGGCCGGTCTCCCAAGGGGGGCCGGTCCTTGGTGCGTTCAGCGGCGGAACCAGCGGCTGGTGTCGGGGTGGAAGGTCAGCGCCAGTGCAGTCACCACCGCGGTGATGTGCACACTGCGGACTGCGACCGACGCCAGGAACTCGACAGACCACTGCAGGGAAGTGAAGTCTCCGCCGTCGAGCAGCCAGGTCACCGGCCCATAGACGAGAGACGCGATACCGACCGTGCCCAGCAGGCCGGCCAGGAGGTAGCGGGACCAGGGGACACCGCGGCGGAAGAAACGGTCGATGACGACGAACAGTGCGCCATAGACGAGGGTGCGGACGGCGATCTGCATCACCAGGGCTGACGGTGACACACCATCTGCGATCGCCCCGGCGACTCCGACCACCGACTCCGCAACCCCGGCGCCGACCGCGAGCAGCCACATCAGGGTGGCCCACCGAGCGGTCAGCGGGGCTTCAGGAGCAGCGATGATTGCCATGCTCCCAGCGTGACCGCCGCAGCCGCCCGGATCAGGAGTACTGAGACCCCACTCCAGGTGGTGGAACGTCTACCAGTCCGGCCGCGTGCCGCCCGGCCGCCGCCGCTGCCTCGAAGTACGCGCGGTCGCCGTCGAGATCACGTCCCATCGTCGACAACTTCACCGGCGCGGCCCGCAGAGCGTCGTACAGACCGTCCAGTCCGACCCTGACGACCCGGTGCCGCGCCTTCAGCGGCTCGGCAGCGTCCCGTACGGCGTCACCGAAGTCACCTGGCAGATCGGGTACGACGACGTCCGCCGGGTGCAGGGCGACCCGGCCGTACGCCGTGAGGCTGTGGTGCGAGATCCCCCGGTGCCGCGGCCGCGGGTCCGCCTCCGAGATCCGCAGTGACGCCACCGCCCGCCCACGCAGCGTCCCGATCGCGTTGACCGCCTCACCGGACTGCACACCGGAGAACCCCCAGCGTGTCCCAGTCCCGAGATTGCCCGGCCCCTGCGTCAGTACGACGAGCTCCGCCGCCAGCACATGTACGGCGGTCAGCAGCCCGGTGTGCACCGTGACCGCCTCCCGATCCCCGCCGTACGCCTGGCCGACCGTGACAGTCCGACCGAGCCACCCGCTGTCCCGCAGCGACGCCACAGTGCGCGAGAACGCCATCGGCAGCGCCCCGCCGTCAGTCATCACGTAGACGACCCGTGTGGTCGGCCGTGCCTCGTACACCCCGGCCAGTACGGCGGGCAGCGCCGAATGCAGGTCCGCCACCACGACCGGCGTACCGAGGAGGTCGTCGGCATCACGCAGTACGTCGTGGTCCGGTGAGTCCTGCTCGTCCGCGCCGAGCACCATGGTCTGCAGCGGTGTGTACCGGGCCTTCACCAGGTGACCGCGCTCCGGAGGGTCGGCCGGCAGCCGGTCCGGTACGGCGACCACCAGCGCGTAGCCGCCCGTCCCGAGACCCTTGTCGAGCGCACCGACGTTGAGCAACACGCGATCCCCGGCCTCCGGAGTACCTACCAGCTCTGGATAGGCCAGGGCGCGCACTGTCTGTTCGCCCACGGCTACCGTCAGTTCGACCGCACCTGCCCAGGCCCGTCCGATCCGCACGACCTGTCCGTCCCGCCACCGAATCACAAGGGGAGATTAGCGGGTCGAACCGGTGTTCGAAGATTTCGGTGCGTGAGGGCGGGATTTGACGCTCTCAGGCCGTAAGGTGGTCGGGTGTCGGCGCGCAAGAGTGAGCGACTGCTCAATGTGGTCATCTGCCTGCTGGTCGCGCGCACCTACGTGACCAAGGAACGCATCCGCGAGGTCGTCGAGGGGTACGCGGGCCAGACCGACGACGCCTTCGAGAAGATGTTCGAGCGGGACAAGGACGAACTGCGCGACCTCGGCATCCCGATCGAGATGGGCACGATCGACAAGTTCTTCTCCGACGAGGTCGGGTACCGGATCCGCCGGGACGTCTTCGAACTGCCCGAGGTCCACCTCGAGCCGGACGAGGCCGCCGTACTGGGCGTGGCAGCCCGGGTCTGGCAGCACGCCAGCCTGGCCGAGGCGACGACGTCCGCGGTGCTGAAGCTGAAGGCGGCCGGGATCCAGACCGACCAGTCCGCGCTGAGCGCGATCGAGCCGCATGTCGGCGCGTCCGAGCCGGCCTTCGACCCACTCTGGTCGGCGGTCGTGAGCCGGACCGTGGTGCGCTTCCAGCACCTCCGCAGTGGAGCCTCGGAGCCGACCACCCGGACCCTGGAGCCGTGGGGGATCGTCTCCTGGCACGGCCGCTGGTACGTCGTCGGCCGGGACCGCGATCGCCAGGCGACACGGATGTTCCGGCTGTCCCGGATCGGCGGGGATGTGAAGACGGTCGGTGAGCCCGGCGCGTTCACCGTGCCCGAGGGCACCGACCTGCGTTCGCTGGTGTCCGAGCTGGGTCCGCCGCGTCCGACGTCGGAGGCGAAGGTCCGGGCGCGGACCGGCTCCTGTGTCAGCCTGCGTCGCCGCGCCAACGCCATCGAGCCGTACGAGGAGGGCTGGGACCTGCTGCACGTCCCGTACGCCGACTCGGGCGTGCTCGCCGAGGAGATCGCGTCGTACGGCCCGGACGCGGTCGTCGAGGGCCCTGGGGACGTGCTGGACGGCGTGCTCTGGCGGCTGCGGACGGTGGCTGGGGCATGAGCAATGCGCGGGACCAAGTTCAGCGGTTGTTGGCGTTGGTGCCTTATCTGCGGGAGAACGACGGTGCCCGCGTCGACGATGTCGCGAAGGAGTTCGGCGTACGGCCGAAGCAGATCATCGCGGACCTGAAGGTGCTGTGGTTCTGCGGACTGCCGGGTGCCCAGATGGGCGATCTGATCGAGATCGACATCGAGGCGGCCGAGGGTGACGGCGTCATCCACATCAACAACGCCGACTACCTGGC
The DNA here is from genome assembly GCF_004331465.1 of Kribbella pittospori. GTDB lineage: Bacteria > Actinomycetota > Actinomycetes > Propionibacteriales > Kribbellaceae > Kribbella > Kribbella pittospori. The sequence goes on along the minus strand of NZ_SJKB01000004.1, from coordinate 606,662 downwards.
TCGCCCGCTGCGGCTGGCCGCGGACGAGGCGCTGGCGCTGCTGACCGCTCTGCGCACCTTGCGCGAGGTGACGGCCGGGAACGACCGCGACGCGGTCGACCGCGCGATCGGCAAGCTGGAGCGAGCCGCCGGAGAGGCTGCGGCGGCGAGCGAGGGCGCAGCCGCTCACGTCCACGTCGAGCCGGCCGACCCGGCGATCGCGGACACCGTGAACCGTGCCCTGGCGGGGAAGCGCCGCCTGCACCTCACGTACGACGTACCGTCGCGGGACGAGACCACCGAGCGGGACGTGGACCCGATGCGCCTGGTCGTCTCGGAGGGCCGCACGTACCTCGAAGCGTGGTGCCGGCTGGCCGAGGACGTACGGCTGTTCCGCCTCGACCGGATCGCAGCGGTGAAGTTGCTGGACCTGCCGAGCGAACCGCCGCCCGAGGCGACGCCACGGGACCTGTCCAACGGCATGTTCCAGCCGTCCGAGTGCGACCTGCTCGCGACGGTGAAGCTGGACCCACCGGCTCGCTGGGTCGCCGAGTACTACCCGAACGAGTCCGTCGAAGAAGGCCCCGGCAACTCCCTGATCGTCAGGCTCCGCGTCGCCGACACCGGCTGGCTCCAGCGCCTCGTCCTCCGCCTGGGCGGCGCCGCCACAGTCCTCGACCCACCCGACCTCACCACCCAGATAGCCGCCACAGCCCGAGAAGCCCTCTCGGCGTACGACGATTAGCCGCGACTCAACTCCTTCTCCAGGGGCGCTCGGAACCGTGGGGTGACTCGGACGCCGGACAGCCAGGTGGTCCAGCGGGCGGCTTCGGCCTCGATCAGTTGGGTGGTTTCGCGTCCGACGTCCTCGAGGAGCTGGAAGCGGACCTCGCCGGACTCCGGCTGACCCCAGCCGCCGACGATCCGGCCGTCCGTCCAGATGGTCGGGCCGATGTTGCCGGTGGTGTCGAACAGCTTCGCCTTGTGCTCGCCGAGGTACCAGTCACGGTCCTTCCAGCCCATCGGCGTCGGGTCCAGCGTGGGCAGGAACGCGACCCACGGCTCCACCGGCACTTCAGGCGCCTCGTCGCCCGGCAGCACGTACCCGACCTGGCCGTCCAGATCCACCGCGACCGCCTCGACCGCGGTCAGCGCCTTCTTCGTCTGGCCGGCAGTCCACCCACTCCACCACTGCAGGTCCGCCGCCGTACCCGGTCCGAACGTCGACAGCCACGCCCGCGCCAGCGTCACCCGAGCCTCCTCGGCCGCGGGTTTGTCGCCGAGTCCGCCAGGCAGCCAGTCCTCCGCCGGCGACCAGTGGTGCTGTCCGCTCAGCCACGTCCCCAGCGGCCGTCCGCGCACGATACGGCCCTCGGCCGACAGCTGGAACAACACCCGGCTCGTCACATACGGCTGAGCGGCGTACGCCTTGCCGACCGACATGTTGAGCCGGGTCCGCAGCCGCGGCTCGTCCGCGGACAGTTCCTGCGCTGTCGCCGATCCGCGGAGCGTCAGCGCGGTCGCCGCTGACTCTTCGACCGCCCGCAGCCACTTCCCGGACGCGTCCGCGTCGGGTCCGACCCCGGACTCGGTCAGGTGCTTGACCAGCAGCTTCCGCTGCTTGACCGCGATGTCGTCGGTGCACGCGGCCTGGATGATCGGCGCGAACGGCGTCGGTACGACGAACACGGTCCGGCGCATGCCGAGCATCCGGATCAGCGTGCGGTCGTCGTACAGTGCACGCTCCGTGCCCAGTACATCACTCCCTGGTACCCGAGCGGCCACGGACAGGTGCACGGTGGCCGGATCGGTGGCGTGCAAGGCGACCATCGCCGTCGCCGCTTCCACCGGATCCGCCGCGTGGCAGGAGGACAGCAGCCGGTGCCGCCGGCCCAGCCGGGTCCGCCGCTCCTCGACCCCGATCCGCAACATCAACTGCCCCCTCGATTCGCCGTACCGCAGCCTCTTCCAGGCGGAGCCTGCCCACTCGCCGGGCCGGGCATGTCCCGCTGGAGACACTCGGTTTTACCATCACGTTCCGACACCGTTGTCCGCCGAGACGCCACGCGGGGCGTGGGCGATGCCCGGGAACCGGCTAGGCTCCTGGGTATGTACTGGTTCCTGCTCTTTCTGGCAGTCGTGGCGGTGTGGCTATCCGTCCTGGCTCTGCTTGCGAAGAAGGTATGGGGCCAGGCCAAGGCGCTGACGCGTGAGTTGGTCGCCGCCCAGTCCAAGCTGGAGGCAGCGCAGTCCGCGGCCGGGTCCGGACAGACCCATCGGGGCGAGCACGCCCCGGCGTAGTATTCGGCCCACGACTCAGCGTTGAGCCACCAGGCAAGTGTGTGTGAAAGGGAGATCGACATGGCAGCACCGCTCATCGGTATGCCGCAGGGCGCGGAGTGGCTCGTCATCCTCGCGATCGTCGTGCTGCTGTTCGGATCGGCCAAGCTGCCGGCGCTCGTGAAGCAGCTCGGCAAGTCGAAGAAGATCTGGGAAGAGGAGGTCGGCCCGAAGAAGAAGGACTCGGAGCTGACCGAGGGCAGCAACGAGCCCGCCCAGGCGCCGACGCAGCAGGCGGCCCCGCAGGCCCAGCCGGCCCAGCAGCCGAACCAGGTCAACGGCCAGGGTCCGGGCGACGGCTTGCCGCCGACGCACACGGCCAACTGAGCCGAGCGCCCCAGCTGTGTCAATGGTGAAGTTCGGGCGGCGTAAGGAGAAGAAGGAACGCCGCCCGAAGGACGACGAGGGTCGGATGACCCTGCGCGAGCACATCATCGAGCTGCGCAACCGCCTGCTCATCAGTGTGCTCGCCATCGTGGTCGGGACCATCGTCGGCTGGGTCTTCTACAACCAGGCCTTCGAGTTCCTGACCAAGCCGTTCCTGACCAGCGTTGCCGAGATGGCCAAGGACGCGGGGAACGTGAAGACCCCGCAGCTGACCTTCCCCGGCGTCGGGAACGCGCTGACGTTCCGGATCAAGATCTCGGCGTTGTTCGGCCTGATCCTGGCTTCACCGGTCTGGCTCTACCAGTTGTGGGCGTTCATCGCGCCGGGCCTGCACCGCAACGAACGCAAGTGGGCCTACCTGTTCTCCGGGATCGCCGCTCCGCTGTTCGCGGCCGGCATCTGGGTCGCGTACTGGACCCTGCCGAAGGGCATCGAGATCCTGCTGGGCTTCACCCCGCTGGACATCCAGAACCTGGTCGAGCTGCCCGACTACCTCGACTTCGTGCTGCGCACGATGCTGGTGTTCGGCGTCGCCTTCCTGATCCCCCTCGTGGTCGTGCTGCTGAACATGCTCGGCGTGGTGCCGTCGTCCGCACTGGCCAGGTTCCGGCCGTACATCGTGCTGGTGATCTTCGTCTTCGCCGCGGTCGCCACACCGTCGGGTGATCCGTTCACGATGTGCCTGCTGGCCATCCCCATGTGTCTGCTGTTCTTCGTTGCCGAGGTGATCACCCGGGTCCTCGACAAGCGCAAGGCGCGTAGGGCCGAGGAACTGCTGGCCGACTGATGACCAGACGGATCGCGCTGGTGGTGAATCCCACCTCCGGCCGCGGCCTCGGTGCCCGCGTGGCTCCGGTGGTCCGCGAACGGCTCGCGGCAGCGGGGATCACCGTCGATGTGCACTCCACCACCTGCGCGGAGGACGTCGGCCGCATCTCCGCCGAGGTGGTCGCGTCCGGTGCGGACGCGGTGGCGCTGATCGGTGGCGACGGCACGGTCCATCTCGGCGCCCAGGTGCTGGCGAAATCCGGGATGCCCTTCGGCGTGATCCCGGCCGGCACCGGCAACGACTTCGCCCGCGGGATCGGCGTACCGCTGAAGGATCCGGCCGCGGCGGCCGACCTGATCGTGGCCGGCAAGACCCGCGCGATCGACCTCGCGGTGGCGAAGGACGAGTTCATCACCACGGTCGTGGCCGGCGGCTTCGACTCGTTGGTGAACAAGCGCGCCAACGCGATGACCTGGCCGAAGGGCAACTCCCGCTACACCGTCGCCACCCTCGCCGAACTGCGCACGTTCAAACCCCTCGAGTACGTCGTCACCGTCGACGACGAGGTGATCGAGACCAAGGCGATGCTGGTGGCGGTCGGCACCGGGCCGACGTACGGCGGGGGACTGCAGATCTGCGCCGGCGCGGAGATCGACGACGGGCTGCTCGACGTGACGATCATCCAGCCGGTGTCGCGGTTCACCCTGCTGCAGATGTTCCCGAAGCTGTCCAAGGGCACCCATGTCGGTCACCCGATGATGCGCACGGCGCGCGGCCGCTCGGTCCGGATCGAGTCGCCGGGGATCACGGCCTACGCCGACGGCGAGGTGCTCGGCCCGCTCCCGGTCGACATCGGCATCGCCCCCGGTGCGCTGACCGTTTTCGGCTGAGACACAATCTTCACGGAGTGAGGTGTTCTCAGTTCTGCTGCTGGTCTGATAGGAAAGCTTCCTAACAGTAATCCTCGGACGCCCCTCGGAGGAACCATGCAGACCCGCCCCACGCGCAGGACCGCGCTGCTGCTCGGACTGACCCTCGCGGCCGCCCCGGCGACCGCCCTCGTCTCCCGCTACGCCTCGCCCGCCGATGCCGCGGTCCAGGCCACCGGCCTCGACGATCCGGCGAAGAAGGAGATCGCGATGCAGATCGTCTGCAGCGCGGAGAACTCTTCGCTGGACTGGAAGGCGCAGTACAAGTACATCGAGGACATCGACGACGGCCGTGGCTACACCGCGGGCATCATCGGGTTCTGCTCGGGAACCGGCGACATGCTCGAACTCGTCGAGCTGTACGCCGATCGCAAGCCGGGCAACGTACTGCAGAAATACCTGCCCGCCCTGCGTGACGTCGACGGCAGCGACTCGCACGACGGCCTGGACCCGAACTACACCAGGGACTGGAAGACCGCGGCCAAGGACACCGCGTTCCAGCAGTGCCAGAACGACGAGCGCGACCGGGTCTACTTCAACCCGTCGGTGTCGCGAGGGAAGTCGGACGGCCTGCGCACCCTCGGCCAGTTCTGCTACTACGACGCGATCGTCATGCACGGTCCCGGCAACGGCGGCACCAGCTTCGGTGGCATCCGCAACCGCGCGCTGCAGAAGGCCAAGCCGCCGGCGCAGGGTGGCAACGAGACGACGTACCTGAATGCCTTCCTCGACGCCCGCGTCTGGGCGATGAAGCAGGAAGAGGCGCACAGCGACACCAGCCGGGTCGACACCGCCCAGCGGGTCTGGCTCCGCAACGGGAACCTCGACCTGAACACCCCGCTCGACTGGAAGGTGTACGGCGACCCGTACCACATCGGCTGAGTTCCGCCCGACCGCCCTGCCCGGCGGTCGGGCGGCGGTCATCTGCCGTAGGCGGCCAGGAAGATCCGTACGCCGCTGCGGACCAGGTGATCGATCTCGTCCTGATCGACCGGCACCGCGCCGTACCAGGTCCGGTTCTGGACGGGTCCGGTGACGAGCACGCCGAGGAACTCGGCCGCCTCGACCGGATCCCGTACGTCGAGCAGGCCGCGCCGGTGCAGGGCCTCGAGCCGATCGGCCAGGGCGGTCCTGGTCGGCCGGTCCGCCAGCAGGCCGGGGAAGTGGGCCGCCTCGGCGATCATCAGCCGCAGGATCTCGGTCCGCTCGGCCGACTTGGCCACCTCGGTCGCGAACACCCGCCCGAAGCGGAAGAGCGCGTCCTCGAGGTCCGTCACGTCGTCGATGGTCTCCTGCAGCAGTGCCTCGAAGCCCTTCTCATGGCCCGCACGCGTCTCCGAGATCGCCGCCAGGAAGAGTCGCTCCTTGTCGCCGTAGTAGTCGTAGATCGTGCGCTTGGAGACACCGGCCTCCGCCGCGATCGCGTCCACGCCGGCGCGGGCGTAGCCCTCGGCGAGGAAGACCTTCAACGCCGCGCGCACGATCGCGGCCCGTTTGGCCGGCGATCCTTCCCTGACCACCGCGGGTGCTCCTCCCGATCGACTACACCGTGCAGTGTAGCGCCACTACACTGCACGGTGTAGTGTGCGGTAGATGACCGAAGTCGCCCTGGATCGATCGATTCTGAAACTCGGCGGCGTGGTGATGGTCGGAGCCCTCACCCCGCTGCTCGACATGACGATGGTGACCGTGGCGCTGTCCCGGATCGCGGCCGGTTTCGGTGTGTCCGTGGCCACCGTCCAATGGGTCAGCGCCGCGTACCTGCTGTCGATCGCGATCACCATTCCGACGACCGGCCGGCTGGTGGAGCGATTCGGCTCCCGGACGATGTGGCTGACGGCGTTGGCGGTCTTCTGTGCCGGCTCGGCGCTGTGTGCCACGGCCTGGTCGGCGGGCAGCCTGATCGCGTTCCGCGTCCTGCAGGGTCTCGGTGGGGGCATGATCGTCCCGCTCACCATGATGATCCTCGCGAAGGCTGCCGGTCCCGACCGTCGTGGCCGGGTGATGAGCCTGGTCGGGATCCCCGCCCAGCTCGCGCCGATCGCCGGTCCACTGCTCGGTGGCCTGGTCGTTGACACGATCGGCTGGCAGTGGATCTTCCTCATCAACCTGCCGATCGGGCTGACCGCGATCGCGCTCGCCTGGAAGACCGTTCCGTCCGACGCCGTACGTCGCTCGGCTGGGCTGGACCTGGTCGGGTTGGCGCTCGTCTCACCGGCGATCGCACTCCTCGTCCTGTCCCTCAGCGGTACGGCGACGTGGCCGTCGGCGATCGGTGGTCTGCTGCTACTCACGGCGTTCGCTGTTCATGCGCTGCGAACGACGATGCCCTTGCTCGACCTGCGGCTGTTCCGCCACCGGCCGGTGACTGTGGCGACGGTGCTGAACTTCCTGTCCCGCTTCTCGGTGTTCGGCGCGATGCTGCTGATGCCGCTGTACCTCCAGCAGGTTCGTGGTCACAGTGCGCTGGAGGCCGGCCTTCTACTCGCCCCGCAGAGCCTGGGCACGGTGCTCGCCCTGCCTCTCGTCGGCAGATTGACCGACCGCATCGGCGCTCGGCCCGTGGCGCTCGTCGGAGTCGGGATCACCGTCGTCGCGACGCTCGCCTTCACGCAGGTGACGGAGACGAGTTCGTTCGTCGTGCTCGCGATCGCCTTGCTGGTCTGGGGGATGGGAATCGCGGCGGCCACCGTGCCGGTGTCGGTCGCGGCGTACCACGGACTCGATCCCGCGGCCATCCCCGGCGCGACGAGTCTCATCACCACGGTGACGACTCTCGGCGCTTCGGCCGGTGCTGCCGTGGTGACTGCGATCCTGCAGTCGCGGCTCGGTCGCCACGCCGGCGATCCCGCTGCGGCGTTCGCGGACACGTTCTGGTGGGTGCTCGTCTTCACGGCCGTGACGTTGCTCCCGGCAACGATGCTTCCGGCGCGAACCTAGGGCTCGGGAGTTGGCCTGGGTTCGGCGCGGTCTGTGCGCGGGTCGATCTCGGCGCGTTGGCGCAGCATCGAGAGCATGGTGGCGAGTTGTTCGAGGTTCCCGGCCGGGAGGACCGAGCCGACCCAGGTGGTGAGCTCGGCGTCGACGGTGGGTCGCGCCGCGTCGAGGATCTCGGTGCCTGCGGGGGTGAGCTCGATCAGGGAGGAACGGCGGTCGCCCGGGTTCGCGATCCGCCGGCAGCGGCCGGCGGCCTCGAGGCGATCGACGGCCTTGCTGGTGGCCCCGACCGTGATCGCGGCCCATTGCGCCAGGTCGTAGACCCGGGCGGTGCCGCGGGATGCGAGGAAGCGCAGGAACTCGAACTGGCCGAGTGGCAGGCCGTGCTCGGCCTTCAGCCGGGTGTCGAGGACGTTGTAGAGCCGCGTCTCCAGCCGGACCAGGTCCGTGAACAATGATGTGAGATCAGTCACAGGCAGATCCTGCTTCGTGGGAATTAGGTTCCTCGGAATGTAGTTATCAGGAACTGTATTCCAAGGAATCTATCACCGAGTGACGGAGGCCGGCGATGAGCCAGGACCAGCGCGCCGCGGCGCGATCGATGATGACCAAGCGGGACCCGGACCGGACCCCGGCGCAGGAGCGGGCCGACTTCGACGCGATCTTCGCCGACCGTCCGCTGGGCGACGACGTCACGCTGACTCCCCGCACGCTGGGCGGCCGGCCCGCGCTGGATGTGCAGGTCAAAGGTGCGGATGGCGACGCGGTGATCCTCTACCTGCACGGTGGCGGTTACGTGGTCGGGTCGGCTCGGACTGGAGCCAACCTCGCGGCGCCGCTCGCACGGCGTACAGGTCTGCCTGCCGTGTCGCTGGAGTACCGGCTGGCGCCTGAACATCCCTTCCCGGCCGCGGTCGACGATGCGTTGGCGGCGTACAAGGAGCTTCTCGGGAGTGGACGGCCGATTGTCCTCGTGGGCGACTCGGCCGGTGGGGGAGCAGCGCTCGCCACACTGATCGCCGCGCGCCGGGAAGGCCTGCCGCTGCCGGTGGCTGCCGTCTTCTTCTCGCCCTGGGTCGACCTGACGCTGTCGGGGGAGAGCATGGACGCGCGAGGTGACCTCGACCCGCTGTTCAGCCGTGCACACATGGCCGCGTACGCCGAGCACTATCTCGCCGGCCACGATCCCCGCGACGAGCTGGCGAGCCCACTGCTCGCGGATCTGACCGGTCTGCCACCGCTGCTGATTCAGGTCGGTTCCGCCGAGGTCCTGCTCGACGACTCGCTCCGCCTGGCGGTCCGCGCGGCGCAGCACGACGTCGACGTCAGCCTGGACGTCGTCGCCGGCGCACCGCACGTCTACCCGCTGATGGCCGGGGTCATGGACGAGGCCGACGAGGCCCTGGACCGGACCGCTCATTTTCTGACCCTGCGCCTTACTGTGGGTGGCGTCGCATAGATTGGGGTGTATGAGCACCCCGTCCGAGAAATATGCTGTCTTCCGCTCGGACCAGGAGCATCCTGCGGTGAGGGAGTTCCGGGCGCTCTACGACTTCAAGCTGGACGAGTTCCAGTTGCGCGCCTGTGCCGCCCTCGAGGACGGTCACCAGGTGCTGGTCGCCGCCCCCACCGGCTCCGGGAAGACGCTGGTCGGCGAGTTCGCCGTCCACCTGGCCCTGCAGCGCGGGCAGAAGTGCTTCTACACCACCCCGATCAAGGCGCTGAGCAACCAGAAGTACGCCGACCTGGTCAGCCGCTACGGCTCCGACAAGGTCGGCCTGCTCACCGGCGACAACTCGATCAACTCCGAGGCGCCGATCGTCGTGATGACGACCGAGGTCCTGCGCAACATGCTGTACGCCGCCTCGACCACGCTGCTCGGACTGTCATACGTCGTGATGGACGAGGTGCACTACCTGGCCGACCGGGCTCGGGGCGCGGTCTGGGAGGAGGTGCTGATCCACCTGCCGGACTCGGTCTCGGTGGTGTCGTTGTCCGCGACCGTGAGCAACGCGGAGGAGTTCGGCGACTGGCTGGAGACAGTCCGCGGCAACACGGTCGTCGTGCTGGAGGAGAAGCGGCCGGTGCCGCTGTTCCAGCACGTGATGGTGGGCAAGCGGCTGCACGACCTGTTCGCCGGTGAGGCGCCGACCGCGCGCGTCGGTGCGCCCAAGCCGGCGAAGTCCGGCAACCCTGCCAAAGCCAACCAGGTCGACATCAAGGATCTGGTCAACCCCCAGCTGGTCCGGATCGCGCGCGACGACAACCGGATCTTTCGCGACGACTCGCGCAAACCCCGTCGGCGCCGGGATCTCCCGAAGGGCCGGCCGACGCGGACCCACTTCACGCCGTACAGGTCCGATGTCGTCGAGGAGCTGGACGCGGGCGCGCTGCTGCCGGCGATCTACTTCATCTTCTCCCGCAAGGGCTGCGAGGACGCGATGCTGCAGTGCCTGCGGTCCGGCCTGCGGCTGACCAAGCCGAGCGAGCGGGACGAGATCAAGCGGGTGCTGGCCGAGCGGACCGCGGACCTGCCGGACGAGGACCTCGGCGTACTCGGGTACCACGACTTCTCCGAGGCGCTCAGCCGCGGCATCGCGGCGCACCACGCGGGCATGCTGGCGGCGTTCAAGGAGGTCGTCGAGGAGCTGTTCGCACGCGGCCTGATCAAGGTCGTGTTCGCCACCGAGACGCTTGCCCTGGGCATCAACATGCCGGCGCGCACGGTCGTCCTCGAGAAGCTCTCGAAGTGGAACGGCGAGGCGCACGTCGACATCACGCCGGGGGAGTACACGCAGCTCACCGGTCGTGCCGGTCGCCGTGGCATCGACGTCGAGGGGCACGCGGTCGTGCTGTGGCAGCCCGGGTTCGATCCGCGCGCGGTCGCCGGTCTGGCCTCGACCCGTACGTATCCGCTCCGCTCGTCGTTCTCCCCGTCGTACAACATGGCGGTGAATCTGGTTCGCCAGGTCGGGCGGACGCGGGCGCGCGACATGCTCGAGCTCTCGTTCGCGCAGTTCCAGTCCGACCAGGCCGTCGTCGGGCTGGCCCGCCAGGTGCAGCGCAACACCGAGGCGCTGGAGGGCTACAAGGAGTCCATCGACTGCCACCTCGGCGACTTCCTCGAGTACGCCGACCTGCGCCGGAGGATCGGTGAGCGCGAGGCGTCCGGATCCAAACGGCGCAAGCTGGACCGCCGGGTCGAGGCGCAGGAGTCGATCGAGAAGCTGCGGATCGGCGACATCATCCGGATCCCGGCCGGCCGGAGTGCGGGCTGGGCGCTGGTGCTCGACCCGGGTATGCGGTCCGAGCGCGAGGGCCCGAGGCCGACTGTGCTGACGCTGGACCGGCAGGTCCGCAAGCTGTCCATGATCGACTTCCCGACCCCGGTCGAGGCGATCGGCAGTCTGCGGATCCCGAAGAAGTTCAACCCGCGCAACCCGCAGCAGCGGCGCGAGCTGGCGCAGGTGCTGCGCACCCGCTCCGACATGCTCGGTGAGGACGGGCCGCCGTCGCGCACCCGCGGCCGGGATGTCGTCAGCCACGCCGACGATCCGGAGTTGCAGGAGATGCGGGCGCAGTTGCGCGCGCATCCGTGCCACGGGTGCTCGGACCGGGAGGACCACGCCCGCTGGGCCGAGCGGTACTTCCGGCTCGACCGGGAGAACCGCGACGTGCAGCGCAAGATCGAGCAGCGGACGAACACCATCGCCCGCCAGTTCGACCGGGTCTGCCAGGTGCTGGACGCGCTGCACTACTTGGACGGTGACAAGACCACCGAGGCCGGCGACCGGCTGGCCCGGATCTACACCGAGCTCGACCTGGTCGCCGCTGAGTGCCTTCGGCAAGGAGTGTTCGACGACCTGACCGTCCCGGAGCTGGCCGCCTGTCTGGCCGCGCTCGTGTACGAGGCGCGGTCGAAGGACGAGCCGACGTCGCCACGGTTGCCGCGCGGCGACGTACGGCTGGCGCTGGAGCGGATGGGGTCGATCTGGCGCGACCTGTCCGCGCTGGAGCGGGACATGCGGGTCGACTTCCTGCGGTCGATGGACCTCGGGTTCTGCTGGCCGGCGTTCCGGTGGGCGTCGGGTGCGTCGCTGGCCGAGGTGTTGTACGAGTCGGACCTGGCCGCGGGCGACTTCGTTCGTTGGGTGAAGCAACTGATCGACCTGACCGAGCAGGTCGCGGACGCGGCCGGCCCGACCCCGTTGCGCAGTACGGCGCGGTCCGTCGTCGACCAGATCCGCCGCGGTGTGATCTCGTACGCCTCCGTGGTCGACTAGGTATACCCGGGCATGAGGTTGGTTGCAGTTGGGATCACCAGGTCGACGCGGCGATCATCTGGCCAGCGAGGCGTACGGAATCCCCGGTAGCGCCGGGATGCGGACGTGCGGCACTCACAATGGACGCCACTGTCGCCCCGCGGTGTCGTGGCCAGGCGGGAATCGGGTCGTCGCGGGTGTACGGCGAGCCGCTTCGCGACCACAGTCCGCGGTGTCGTTGGCACCAACCTCCGGCCGGGTGGAGCTAGCGGGGGTTGATCCGGACCAGCTTCGTGGCGCCGTACGGGGCATAGAGGTTGCCGTAGGCGTCGCGGGTCAGGTGGGGGCCTGCGCCCTCGAAGAGGATTCTGAGGTCGCCGGTGGTCGAGCCGCTGGTTCGGGCGTGGGCCGGGTCGAAGTCGAAGACCCGTCCGGCGACGTTGCCGTAGATCTTGCCGTCGGCACCGAGGAGCATCGTCGCGTAGTATCCGGGAACCCGGGCCGGTGGCGTCAGGTCCGGGAAGACGTGTTCGCGATGGACCCACTGTTCGGTGGCCGGATCGATCGCGAGGAGCCAGCCTTCGGCGTAGAACCAGACCGTGCCGTCGGGGGCTGTGACGGCCGCGTCGACCGACCTGGTGTCGGGCACCGGCCAGATGACTGTCTTCGGCTGCTGCGTGGACTGGTCGAAGATCAGCAGCTTCGCCTGGGTGTCGATCGGGAGCCCGTCGTAGCTGTAGAAGATGCTCCCGCCGCCGAAGACCTTGTCACCGCTGGCCGCGATCGCGTTCACGGACTGGTGCCCGATCACTCCGTCGAGCGTGGTGCACTGTCCGGTCGTCAGGTCCAGCCACCCGAAAGCGCCCTGGTCGTGCCCGTACTCGGCCTGCGTCCCGTAGTAGATCCGGTCGCCGTACGCCGCCAGGCCGTACGGCCGGTTCTGGTTCGCACCGATCGAGCAGTCCACCCGAGGTGCGCGCCCGGAGGTGACGTCGTCCGGGGTGAAGGACTCGATCCGGGTGTACGGATACGTCCCCTGGTAGACACGACCGCGGTAGCTGAGCATGGATTCGGCCTGCCCACCGACCGGGTACGTGACGTGCTCGTCGTCCCGCATCGAGGTTAGTTTGCCGAGACCGCCGGTGAGGTAGCCGGCAGTCCAGATTCGTCCGTCGGGCCCGGTCGTGATGCTGTTGACCCGGGTCGAGACCAGCGGGACGCCCTGGACCGTGGTGCGGACGAGTGTGCCGGTCTGCAGGTTGTACTTCACCAGTACGGCGCCGGAGTTCCAGCCGACCAGCGTGGTCCCGGGCCAGGCGGGATCGCCCAGCGACACGGCCTCCCAGCGGCGCGAGAAGATGCCGGTCCGGGAGTTCGGCATCTTGGCCTCGGTGCCCGCGGCGAGATCGAAGCCGTACAGCGGCTGGCCGGGATCATTGGCCTTGGAGTAGTAGATCTTGCCGTCGACGACCGGCGACGACCCGTTGTAGATGACGCCCTTGATTTCGGTCACCTTGGTGGCCTGCAGTTCGCCGGCCGCGTCGCGTGACACCTTCAACACGACCAGGGAGTCCTTGCCCTGGCTGCTCGCGTCGCCGGCCCAGGCCATCACGTACCCGTGGCCGGCCGTCACGCCGTACACCCAGGGCGCGTTCTGCAACTCGGGGCTGAACAGCCCGATCAGATCCTTGCAGCGCGGTTCGCCGACGGTCGAGCAACCGAACAGGTGGGTCTTCGTGCCGGTGCCGGTGAAGATCGTCTTCGTCTCGTCCTCGTAGGCGAGGGTGCGGGTGTAGTAGGCGTCCGTGGTGAGCGGGTTCGGGCCGAGCGTGCCCTGGAAGCCGGTCCCTTCGACGTACTTGAAGATCACGGCACCCCTGAAACCCTGGGTCGGTTCTCCCCAGCCGCTGCCGTACGCGGTGCCTTGGTCGTCGAAGTCGATGTCGTACATGGAACCCCAGGCTGCGATCGGAGGTGCACCGATCCGTCGGGCCTGCGCCTCACCTGGTGTGTAGAGCCACAACTGCGCGGATTGGTAGGCGCCGATGTAGACCGTCTTCGTCACCGGGTTCTGCCGGACTCCCCACGCACCTGTGGCGCCAGGAAGCTCGACGTTACGGACCAGATTCCCGGTGAGGATGTCGGTGATGGTCAGCACTGCGGGATCGTTCTCCGAGCCGGTGGCCATCGCGTACGTGACGTGGCGCCCGTTCTCGTCCACCCCGGCCGCCATGCTGAGGAACGAAGCCTGCTTGGTGATCTGCGGCTGCAGCACCGTGTACGGCGCCGTGATCAGGACGTCGTCGAAGGACGCCGCGGCATGTGCGCCGAGCTCGACCGCGACGGTGGTGGCACCGGCCGGCGCGACCGCGGTCACCTCGACAGTGTCGTTCCACCGCTTCCTTTGGCTGGAGGAACGCCCGACCTGTGTGCCCTGCGCGTTCAGCCATCGCAGCGCGATGGAGGTCTCGGCCTGGGCTTGCAGGTGTGAGAAGGCCGAGTACTTCTGCCCTGCTGTCACTGGTACCGGTGTACTCACCGCGCCCGCGTCGATGCAGGGCGGTCGTCCGGAGAAGCTCAGCGAATGCGTGCCTTCACTCGCCCAGGTGGTCGACGTGGTCAGGACGCGGCACGGTTTGGGCGCCGCCGCACCCTTGCCGTTGCCGGCGGTCCACCCGGTCGCTACTTGCTCGAAGCCGTGGTTGGGCAGCAGCAGATCTCCCTGCTGAACCTGGGCGGCGTGGCTGTCCGCACTCGCCGGGCTGCCGCCCATCGGCGACACGATCGCTGCCGCGATGAAGACTCCCACGGCCACCAGGGATGCGTGCAGGATCTTGGGGCGGTTCATGAGCTGTACTCCATCTGCTGCAGGACGGCGGTGATGTCGGCGGCATTGAAGGCCTCGATGCGTGTGTCGGATCCACCGGTCCATGACCCGTCGGGTTGCTGCGAAGCGGTGATGGCGCCGATCCAGCGGATCACGTCCTGGGTGTTGTCCACCCCGCCGAGCGGCCTGCCGTCGTAGTCCCACAACAGCGTCGACGGCCGGTCGACGTTGGTCATCCAGCTGATGCCGCGCCGGCCCGTCGCCACCCAGTGCCTGGCGTTGCGGAGTTCGCCCCACTGGATCAGCCCGTCGTTCACGAGGTAGGCGTAGTCCGTCGGCTTCCAGGTCGCGTACCAGGCGTACGGGATCGAGCCGTCGGTCTGCACTCTGCGGTCGAGGTTTCGTGCCAGCGCGTCGCCGTACCTGAGCAACGAGTCGTCGTGGGTCGTCTCATGGAGCCGGCGAAGGAGCACGAGCGAGAAGGCGTCGATGTTGTACACCTCGGTGGCGCGGCCGCCGGTCGCGTCGATCGGGGCCGTCGTGCAGTACGGAATCGAGGCGTAGCGGTGGCCCGGATCGAGGAACTGCAGGCCGTTCGGGTCGTGCAGCAGGTAGCCGACCGCCCGTTCGGCCGCATCGAGGTACCGCTGGGTGCCGAACGCGTGATAGCCCTCGAGCAGTGACACTGCAGCGCTGGCGGTGATGATCGCCATCACCGTGCCCCGAGGATGCGTCTTGCCGTCCGGATAGTGCCCGGCGTAGGCGAAGTGCAGTTGGGCGCTCCCGTAGGGCCACGGAAAGCCGAAGCCGCCATTGGACAGTTGAACGTCGGCCAGGACATCGAAGATACGAGTGGCTCGTTCGCGATAGACCTGCTCGCCGGTCAGTTGCCACAGGGACGTGTTGGCGCTGGCTGCCTTCGCGTTGCCGTGCGGGTCGGGCTGGATGTCACCGGGCCAGCTGGGATGAGCGATGCCGATCGCGCCGCTCGCCGTCGTACGGGAGTCCAGGTAGTCGCTGGCAGACCTCGCGGCGGCGAGCGCGGTGGGTCCGGCGGTCCGTTCCGCGGCATGGTCGGGCTCGCGGAACCCCAACGCGATGACGAACACCTGGTTGCCGCCGGGCTGACCGAGCTCGGTCACGCTGACGGAGGGAAACGCGGCTCCGGCCGGCGCGCCGTCGCCCAGCCGGACGCCGCTGATGGTGAGCGATCCCTGGGTGCCGGCGGCCAGCTGGGCGCAGCCGGACGCCGCATCCCAGGTGATTCCGTCGCCGTGCCACCGGAAGGTCTCGCAGGAGGCCGAACGCATCCGTGCGGCGTCGACGAACTGCAGTTCCCGGTCGAACGCGGACACGGTGGCGAGCTTGCGGGTCGAGGCGCCTGCCGCCAGTGTCAACGTCAGTACGTCGGAATGGGCGGCGCGCTCCAGGTAGTTGCCGCCGACACCGATGATCGCGGGCCAGGTTTCGACGCTGACGTCGTCCCACCACACGGTGCCTTGGCTGAACCAGTTGGCCAGAGTCAACGACAGGTAGCGAGTTGTCGCGGGCGCGGCCAGTTCGACGGTGAGCTCGGTCCAGTCGGCGGTACCGCTCGCACCGGTCGCCACCGCGCTCGCGATCACCGCGCGGTTGACGTCGTAGAAGTGCAGTTGCAGAGTCGGTGCGGTACCGGTGACGGCCATGACGCGGTGCCAGACGGAGAACCGGTGTACGTGGCCCCCGACGGCCGGCTTCAGGTACAGCTGGACGCTGTACCGGTCGCTCGCGGCTGGAGCGACGGTGCGGAACGACTTCGCGCCGGTGCGTGCCACCGCGGGGTCCAGTGCACCAGATCCCGCTGTCCCCGAGGCACCACGGCCCCATTGGTCCGGGAAGCCCGGCGTGGTGGTCTCCTGCTCGAAGGATGGGTTCGGCACCACGAAGACGGGGGCGGTCGCCGTGGTGTGTGCCGATCCCACAGCCGCGGCCTGCCCGGGCGTGAGCAGCGAGAGGCCTGGAGCCGTCGCGATCGCGGCCCCGGTGAGCACGGTGGACCGCAGCACGGTACGTCGGGTGATCGGGTTCGAGGAGTCGGTGGTCATCGGAGCCTCTCTCTCGGCGAGGAGTCGGGTCAGCCCTTGAGGCCGGACATCGTGGCGCCCTCGGTGAAGTAGCGCTGGGCGACCAGATAGGCGATGAAGATCGGCGCGAGTGCGACCACCGAGCCGGCCAGCGCGACACTCATCGGGACCTTGTCCTGCATCAGTCCGGCGATCCCCGTGGTGAGCACCTGCAGCTGCGTCGACTGGGCCACCACCAGCGGCCAGAGGAAGTCGTTCCAGTGCCACAGGAACACGAACAGACCCAGCGTGGCCAGAATCGGCTTGCACAACGGCAGCACGATCTGCGCGAAGATCCGGAACTCCGAGGCGCCGTCCACGCGCGCGGCGTCGATCAGCTCGTTCGGGATCCCCCGGATGAACTGCCGCATCAGGAAGGTCGCCTGGGCGTTCGCGAGGGTCGGCACGATCAGGCCCCAGTACGTGTTCATCCCGCCGGCCTTGGCGACCAGTACGAACAGCGGGATCAAGGTGATGTGGTACGGCACCATCAGCATGCCCAGGAACGACCAGAAGATCGCCGTCCGGCCCGGGAACCGCTTCTTCGCGAACGCGTACCCGGCCATCGAGGACAGCAGCAGGACCAGGACGACGCTGACCCCGGCGTACAGCAGCGTGTTCAGCGCCCAGCGGAGGACCTGGTTCGATCCGATCACCTTCGCGAAGTTGTCGACCGTGAGGTGGGTCGGGGTCAGGCTGCCGGGGAAGACCAGCCCGCCGACCGGCTTCAGCGACAGCACGACCATCGCGTAGAAGGGGAACAACGTGACCAGCGTGCAGACGGCGAGAATCGCCCCGCGCAGCACCCGGCCGGCGCGACGTGGTGCGAACAGGTCCCGCTGACGGCCGCGCGGCCGCAGCGGGGAGGAGGCCGGCACCGGTGTCTCGACCTCACGTTCGGCGATTGCTGACATGCCTCACTCCTCCCGGTCCAGGACCAGTCGTTGCACCAGCGCGATCACCAGCACGATCACGAACAACGCCACCGCGACCGCCGAGGCGTACCCGAAGTCGAAGTACTTGAAGGCCTGGTCGTAGAGCATGTAGCCGAGCGTGTACGTCGACCGTCCGGGACCGCCGCCGGTCATGATGTAGACCACGTCGAACACCTGGAACGACCCGATCACCTCGACGACCCCGAGAAAGAAGAACACGGGCCGCAACTGAGGCAGGGTCAGATGCCGGAATCGCTGCCACGCACCGGCACCGTCCATCGTCGCGGCCTCTTCCAGCTCCCGCGGAATGTCCTGCAACCGCGCCAGCACGATCAGCATGTCGAACCCGAACCGGCCCCAGACCGCGACCACCGCGATCGCCACCACCGCGAGCGTCTCGTTGGTCAGCCAGGACCCGTCGTACAGGCCGATCGCACCGAGCAGCCGGGGGAGTGCACCGCCGGCGTTGAAGAGCCAGATGAACACGACTCCGGCCAGCACCAGCGAGGTGATCACTGGCAGGAAGAACACCGCCCGGAAGAAGCGCACGCCGGGCAACGACCGGCGGACCAGGAGTGCCATTCCGACCGCGACCGCGACCAGCAGCGGGACGGTGACGACGGTGTAGATCAGCGCGACCTTCAGCGACTGCCAGAACAGCGCGTCGCCGACGAGGCGGTGGAAGTTCGCCGTACCGGTCCAGCGGAAGCCGCCGCCGAGCGTGTATTTGCCGAAGGCAAGGAACACGCCGCCCAGGAACGGACCGAACCGGAACAGCAGGAACAGCACCAGCATCGGCAGGACGAAGGCGAGACCGGTCAGCGCCTCCCGTCGCCGATGGCGGCGGGAGGCGGTGCCCGGCACGTGCACGGAAGTCATCGAGGCTCAGTGCGCCAGGACCGGTTCGGCCGCCTTGGCCGCGTCCTTGATCGCCTGCTCGGCCGGCTTCTTGCCGAGGACGACGGCCTGGATCTCCGGTGCCAGCACGCCCTGCACCTCGCGGGCGTGCGCGACCCGCGGACCGACGTTCACCATCGACAGGTACGCCGCGGCCTGCGCCTCGTTGGAGCCGGCCGCGAACGGTGCCGGCGCACCCTGTTTCGGCGGATAGAAGTTGGAGAACTTGCCGATCGCCGCGAGCTGCTCGTCGCTGGTGACGAAGCCGGCCCAGGCCGCCGCCAGCGCCTTGTTCTTCGAGCCTTTGAGGATGGCGAACGAGCCGACGGTGCCGTACGTCGCCTGGTTCTTGTGCTTCAGCGGCGGGGCGACCACCACGTCCTTGCCCCACACCTGGCTGAGCTCGGTGGCGGTCGCGTAGTACACGCAACCGACCTGGCGCCGGCCGACGACGGTCTGCTCGACCGGTGCGTTGCCGGCCGCCTCGTCCCGCTTGACATACCCCTGGGCGGCGAGGTCACCGAGGAACTTCGCGGCCTCGACCATCGCTGGGCTGTCCAGGGTGGGCTTGCCGGCGTCGTCGAACGGCGCGCCACCGGCCTGCCAGACCCACGGGTAGAAGCTCGTGTTCAGCGTCGCCTCGGTGGAGCCGATGATGTGCGTGACGTACTTGCCCTTGGCCTTGAACCTGGGGCCGAGGGCAACCAGGTCGTCCCAGGTCGCCGGTGGCTTGTCGACCCCGACCTCCTTGAGCACCTTGGCGTCGCAGACACCCGGAACGACCGACATCAGGATCGGCGCGCCATAGACCTTGCCGTCGTAGCTGACCGCGTCCAGCGCACTCTGGCGGTACCCGTCGGTCTTCACCGCGTCGTTCAGCGGCTCGACCACGTCCTGGCTGCGGAACTGGGCCAGCTCGTCGGGAATCATGTAGACCACGTCCGGCGCCGTACCACCGGCGATCGCCGTGGTCAGCGCGGTGTCGCGGTCCTTCCACGGCTTGATGTCGATCTTCACGTCGGCCTTCGGGTACTTCGCCTTGAAGGCGGCCGCCTGCGCGTCCCAGAACGCCTTGTCGGCCTTCTCGTCGGCGGTGGGCGACAGCGGGTAGGCGCGGACCGTGATGGTCCCGCTGATCTCCTCGCCGTCCTTCGGTGCGGCCACGTCGCCGCCGCCACCGCCGCACGCGGCCAGCAGACACAGTGCGGTCACGGCGGCGACCGCCAGGGTGCCGGTTCTCTGCCAGGACATCAGGACACCTCCAGGTCAGTGAATTTCGGTCATGACCGTAGATCCCCGGCAGCGCACCGTCAACGGTGAACGCCCGCTCTTGCCCTGATCCGCGAACCGAGATACGGTCTTGACCGAAATTCAGCTGCCCCGTCCGCCGGAGTGCCCGTGGGAGCCGCCATGTCACGCCTTCTGTCCAAGCCCGCCGGTCTTCTCGCCGCCGCCGGTCTCGTCCTGGCCGCCACCGCAGGGCCGGCCGCCGCGGCCGGAACCGCGGACATCACCGATCTCGGGCCGGCCAGCCTGTCCGCCGCGATCGTCACCGGCGCCCTCGCCGGCGACCACGCCTATGTGGTGTCCCGTGGCGTCACCCCGGCCAACCTCGGTGTGCTGGATCGGACGACCGGCACGGTCAGTACGCATCCACTGCCCTCGTCACAAGGCGCGTGGGCCAGTGCGGTCAGCGGCGGCCAGATGTACGTCGCGACGTACCTGCCGCCGGTCGTTTACCGGGTCGGATCCGACGGCTCGAACACCAAGATCGCGGCGCCGGCATCGCTTCAGTACTTCTACGATCTCACCGCCGCACCCGACGGTCTGCTCGTCGGTGGTGGGTACCCGAACGGCCACACGTATACGATCGATCCTGCGACCGGCGCGGTGCGCGACCTCGGGCAGGCGTACCCCGGTGAGCAGTACGTCCGCTCCGTCGCAGCCGACGACACCACGCTGTACGTCGGCGTCGGATCGCACGCCCACCTGATGGCGATCGATCGCGCGACCGGCGCGAAGAGCGACATCCTGCCCGCGGCGCTGCGGGACGACTCGTTCGTCTACGACCTGGCGACGAACGAGACGTACGTGGTCGCGGCGATGGTGCCGTCCGGCCGGGTCGCGATCATCGACAAGCACGACCCCGCGAACTTCCGCATCGTCCAGCCCGCTCCCGGTGTGGTCGGTGGAGCGGACGCGGTGACGCTGGCCGGTGGGTCGGCGTACGTCACGGTGCGCCCGACCGCGGAGGTGTTGCAGCTCTACCTGGCCTCCGGCGCGGTCCAGTCGCTCGGCCAGGCGACGCCTGGTGAGGAGACGCGCAACCTGTACGTCGAGGACGGCAAGCTGATCGGGTTCTCCGGCTCCGGGATCATGTGGACGAAGCCGCTGCCGTCGGGCGACTTCGGGGTCGTCGATCTGCAGCAGGCGGGTCTCACCCCTGGCGCGGAGTTGCCGTTGAGCGTGGTGACCAACGGGTCGACGGTGCTTGTCGGCGGCAACTTCGGTGCCCAGTTGCACGATCTCGCCGCCGGTACGTCGCGCCGGATCCGGATCGGCGGCGAGATCAAGACCGGAGTCGCGGCCGGGAACACGGCGTACGTCGCGGTGTATCCGACCGGGACCGTGGACACCGTCGACCTGAGGACCGGTGCGGTGCGGAACCTGAGCACGCTCGGCCATGCCCAGATCCGGCCGCGCGACCTGACTCGATCCGACGGCAAGGTGTACGTCGGCACGCAACCGGACTACGGCCTGTTCGGTGGTGCGCTGTCGATCGTGGACGAGCGGACCGGAGCGACCGACGTGTACCGGGACGTCGTACCCGACCAGTCGATCTCCTCGGTCGCCGTCGCCGGCGGTGTGGCGTATCTCGGCTCGGAGATCTACGGCGGGCTCGGCACGACGCCGAGGGCCAAGGAAGCCGTGCTGTCGTTCTTCGACCTCGCGAGCCGGACGGTCAGCCGCACATTGGTCCCGGTGCCTGGCGCTCCGCGCATCCAGGATCTCGTGGTTGTCGGCCGGCGGCTCGTCGGTGTCACCAGCACCGGAGTCCTGTTCGAGGTGGACCGGGCGACAGGACAAGTCACGCGTACGGCGAAACTGTCGACGGCGGGCGGTCAGCTCCAGCTCGCCGGCAACCAACTGACCTTCGTCGACGGCAACCAGGTCTTGCGGATCGACGCCGCCGGCTGGCAGCCGACGACCCTGGCCACCGGCCTGAAGTCCTCCGTCGCCGGCGAAGCACAGGGTGCCCTCGACCCCCGGGCGCGCTCTCTGTACACGATCCGCGAGACGAACCTGGTGCGGGTGCCGGTCCGGTGATCGGCGGCCGGTGAGCGTCGTGGCGATCGAGGACCGCGTCGTCCTGGAGTGCTTCTACGGACCGTTGTGGACGCCGGCGGACCGAGCCGCGGTGGTCCGGCGTGCGCACAGCCACGGCGCCACGGGCTATGTCTACGGTCCAGCGGCCGACGGACGCACTGGAGCGGACTGGCGGGAGCCGTACGGAGACGATGCGGGGCATCTCGCCGAGCTGCTCGCGCTGACCCGGGAGCTCGGCATGACGGCGACCTGGCGGGTGTCGCCGGGCGCGCCGCTGTGCCGGGATCGAGCCATCTCGCTGGCGGATCGCGACGAACTCGCGCTGCTGCTGGATCGCGTGACGGCGATGACGCGGCTGGGATTCGATCGGGTAATCGTTGCCTTCGACGACATCGACGCGCAGCTGGATCCGGTGACGCGGGCGATGTACGGCGCCGATCCGCACCCGATGGCCGCCGCCCAGGCCGTGGTGATCAACGCGATCCACGACGGTCTGGCCAACCTCGGTACCGAGCTTCTGGTCTGCCCGACCCACTACTGGGGTGTCGAATCGTCGCGGTACCGGCTCAGACTCGGCGAGTTGCTGCATCCGGAGCTCATCGCCTGCTGGACCGGGCCGACCGTCGTCTCGCCGACCGTCAGCGCGGCGCAGGCCCGCACTGTCGCCGAGCAGTTGCAGCGTCGGGTCTGGCTCTGGGACAACTATCCGGTCAACGACTGGGATGGCACCGACCTGGCGTTCAGCAGCGCGACGACGCCACGCCGGTTGCCGCTTGCGCCACTGCGTGGTCGCGATCCGCGGCTGGCCGACGTACTCGTGGGCTATGGCGCCAACGCTGCGTTACAGGCCCACGCCGGGCTGCCGGGGCTGTGCACCGCGATGGAGTGGGCGTGCGATCCGCAGGGTTACGATCCGGATCGAGCCTTCGTCCAGGCGCTCGAGGAGACCGGACAGGTCGACGCGCTCGAGGCTCTGGCCGGGCTTGCCGGACCGAGCGTGCTGACCGATGATCCAGGCCGGTTGGCAGTGGCCTGCTGGGCTGCCCTGCGGAGTCCGGATCCGGCTGAACTCGTTGCTCTACACAACCTGCTCGATCAATCGGCCGCAGCGATCGAGGCCCTGTCCGGTCCGATCGCGAGCGAGCTCCGCCCCTGGGCCGACGCGCTACGGATCGTCCTTCCGGCCGCCTCGGCGGCCGCTCGGGTCCTGACGGCGACGCGGGCGGGCCGGCTCGCCGCGAACGCGGACATCACCATGGTGCGCGATGCGATCCGGAGCTGGCCTCGCCTGTCGATCGCCGGCGGCGCGCTCTTCGCCCTGGCCGACCATACGCTGGGCACCGCCGGCGCCGGAACACCCACCTGGCCGGACGGCTGAGACCTCCTCTGATGGCAAACTTCTGCCTCTGATAGCCCTGCCCTGCATCCTGAAGGAGAACACGTTCGTGGAGCTGACGCGCCGGAATTTCGGCAAGCTTGCGCTCGCAACCGGCGCGGTCGCCGCCGTCGGCACCGGAGCCGGGACGGCCCTGAGCCGTTCGGCCGATGCCGCCGCGACCTGGAAGACCACCGGTACCACTGTGTCGGCGCTGGCCGGCTTCGACAACCAGATGAAGACCTTCATGCAGGCCCGCGGCGTGACCGGCGGGCAGCTTGCGGTGACGTACAAGGGCCGCCTGGTGCTTGCCCGCGGCTACAGTACGTCGACCGCGCTGACGGTCCAGCCGACGTCGCTGTTCCGCGTCGCGAGCGTGTCGAAGATGTTCACCGCGGCCGCGATCATGAAGCTCGTGCAGGACGGCAAGCTGAGCCTGACCACGCCGGTCGGCAACATCATCGCGATCACGCCGCCGACCGGGCAGACCAAGGACACCCGCTGGTCCGCGGTCACCATCAAGCGGCTGCTGCAGCACCTCGGCGGCTTCGACCGCGACGTCTCCGGCGACCCGAACTTCAAGGACGCCATCATCGCCAAGGCCCTGGGCGTCCCGATGGAGCTCCAGCACGCCGACGAGATCAAGTACATGGCCGGGCAGAAGCTCGACTTCGCACCGGGCAGCAAGTACGCCTATTCGAACTTCGGGTACGTGCTGGCCGGCCGCGTGATCGAGAAGGTCAGCGGGCTGAGCTACGAGACGTACGTGAAGCAGAAGCTCCTTGCTCCGTTGAAGATCACCCGGATGGCGCAGGGCTGGACCATCGCCAAGCACACCGGCGAGGTGCCGTACGAGTCGCAGTACACCGGACCGACGGTGCTCGACAACACCGGCACGATCGTTGCCGCGCCGTACGGATCGTTCAGCATGCGCATCCAGGACTCGAACGGCGGCTGGATCGCGAGCGCTCCGGACCTGGTCCGGTTCGCGAAGATGTTCGACGCGTCGTCGAGCGTGCTGAACACCGCGTCGCTGAACAGCGTCTGGGCCAAGCCCGAGATCGGCATCCAGCCCGACGGTTGGTACTACGGTCTCGGCTGGCAGATCCGTCCGACCACGGCCGGCGGCGCGGGTCGCAACACCTGGCACACCGGCAGCATGCCAGGCACCTTCAGCATCGTGGTCCGGACCTACAACGGGATGAGCTGGGCCGCCTTGTTCAACCGCCGCGACGACCCGAGCGGCAAGTCGTACGGCGACATCGACGCGGCCCTGTGGACCGCAGCCAACGGCGTGAAGACCTGGCCCACGAACGACATGTTCCCGCAGTACTTCAGCTAGAACATCAACGCTCTGAAGTGTGGCGTACTGACCCGGGCCTCGCCGGCCATCTCGGTCAGTACGCCGCGCACCGTGTCGATCGCTTCGTCGCCGAATTTGCGGCGGAGCTTGCGTTCGTAGGACTGGTGGAAGTTCCGGGCCGCCTGCAGTGCGGCCTCGCCCCGGTCGGTGAGGTGCAGCAGCCGGGCCCGTGCGTCGGACGGGTCCGCGCGGCGCTCGACGTAGCCGCGCCGCTCCATGTCGTCGACGATCTGGCTCGCGCCCTGCTTGGTGATCTCCAGCCGCGCCGCCAGCCCACTGATCGTGGTCGGTGCGGCGCCGAGCGTGCGCAGGACGAATCCGTCCGACCGGCCCTGGTCGTCGAACCCTTGTTCAGCTGTCGCCGCCCGCAGTGCGCCGACGAACTCCTGGTCCGCCAGCACCAGCAGGATTCCGAAATCAGGCTTGCCCGAACGCGTCATGAGCGCCATGATAGTCAAGCCGACTTGGTCAAGTTGGCTTGACTATCTCTGATGGGGGGAAGCGATGCAGATCATTCGCGCCGCCGAGGCGCCGCGGTTCCGGTTGCCCGGGGTCGAGTTCACCGGGCTGGCCGCGCCGAGCCGGGGGTCGGCCGGTCTGTGCACGTGGAAGCTGACGGTCGATCCCGGAGTACGCGGCGATGCGCCGCACACCATCGACCGCGACGAGGTGTTCATGGTGCTCAGCGGCACCGTCCAGGTCACCCCGGACGGCGAGAAGCTCGGGGCCGGCGACGCGGTCGTCGTACCGGCCGGCGAGCAGATCTCGCTGACCAACCTCGGCGAGGACACCGCCGAGCTGCACGTCGCCATCACCGCCGGCTTCACCGGCACGATGGCCGACGGTACGACGATCCAGCCGCCGTGGGCTCAGTGAGTCAGCACCGCCGCAGTGGTGTCGAGTAGGTGGTGTTGCTCGTGGTGGCGACGTAGTAGTCGGTGACGTAGGAGCCGTCGCTCAGCCGGTTCCACACTGACGTCGTACCGACCTTGGAGCCGGGGCGCTGGCAGGTGATCCACGCCAGCGACCCGATCGGCAGCAGGCCTGGGTACGTCGCGTACGACGTTCCCGGGCCGTGCCGGCGGCTCAGGTTGTCGACGGTCGTCTGGAACGGGTTGCTGCAGCCGGGAATCGGTGCGCTGTAGCCGGGCTTGGTCGGTGTCCTGGCGTAGTAGTCGGTGATGTAGGTCCCGTCGATCAGCTTGTCCCAGACGGTGGTGACGCCGATCTTCGGGCCGAACGTCTGGCAGACGATCCGCACGCCCGAGTTCAGGGCGATCGTCCCCTTGATCGGATAGGAGGTCCCTGGGCCGCTGTAGGTATGGATGGTCGTGCGGACCGTGTAGGAGTACCAGACCGAGGCGACGGGTGCGTCGAAGCTGTCGTTGTCGATGTTGAGGGTGACACCGCCGTACGTCTCGGTGTGATCGCCTTGGTACTGCTTGGCTCGCTGCCCGATCAGCCAGTAGCGGTTGGAGATCAGCGGCCAGCCGGTCAGCGACGAGCTGCCGTCCCAGCGGGCGATCCAGACGGCGTCCGGCCGCGCGTACGCCGTCGAGTTGTAGACCTCGGCCAGATGGCGCGCACCGGAGTCCTGGTGTGCGTAGACGCCGGAGAGGAAGCCGCGGCGGTGCAGTTCCTTCGTCCACGACGACAGGAACCGCAGCACCGTGGCCCGGCAGGTCGCGTCGGCTGCGTTGTAGTGCTCCATGTCGGCGTAGATCGCACTGCCCGCGAGCAGTCCGATCTTCCTGGCCTGAGTCACTGCGTCTCCCGCCAGGAGGGCCCCCTGTGCGGCTGCGGACGCCGGGGTGATCTTCACCGCGTTCGGGCGGAACGTGCAGGGCGCCTGGTAGCCGAGGTAGATCGGGATGAGGCGCCAGCCCATGCGGGTCACACTGCCGACCCAGCTCTGGGTGAGCTGCGGCTGCGCACAGCTCCGGTTCACTCCGCCGACGTAGATCCCGATCGCCTTGTAAGGCGATGTTTTCCAGGCAGTCATCTGCGCGACGGTCGGCGCCGTACAGGTGTCGAACGCGAGTCCGCTGAACCGGGTGGCCGTCGTACCGGCTCCATAGGTGAGCGGCGTGGTCGGCTCGGCCATGGCCGGCGCGGACGGGCCCAGTAGCAGTACGGCGGCCGCTGCGGCGGCCACCTTCAATCTGATCCGCTTCATTCGCGGCACCCCTGGTCTCAGTAGACGGCTGCGGGGTCGGCCTACGCAAGACCTCTGAAGATGATCGCCAGCGTCCGGTCTTGGAGGTCCCTGGACCACCTGGTCCGGGACGGGAAGATTGCCGGGTGGCGCGAGTACCGGAACACCGCTGTGATCCAGCAGGCGTTAGGTTGACTCTGACAGCGCGTTGCCGAGCCGGGAGGACTGTGGAATGCCGGACATCGTGGAGTTGGGGGAGCGGCCGTACGTCGCGCTGCGGGGCAAGGTCGCCATGACCGAGATCAGTGCGTTCGCGGACCGGATGCGCGAGGTGATCGACTGGCTCGCCGCCCGGGAGATCGCGCCGAACGACGCACCGTTCTTCAAGTACGACGTGGTGGACATGGAAGCCGGCCTGGTCCTGGAGATCGGGTTCCCGGTCGACGACCTGCACAGCGGTGAGGGCGAGATCGTCACTGGTGTCCTCCCGGCCGGGCGTTACGCCAGTACGACGTACCACGGACACCCGGACGGTCTGGTCGACGCCACCCGCGACCTGCTGGCCTGGGCGGACGACAAGGGCCTCGAGTGGGACGCCGACGGTGACCGGTGGACCGCGCGGCTCGAGATCTACAAGTCCGACCCGCGCGAGGTCCCGAACATGGCGGACTGGGACACCGAGCTGCAGTTCAAGCTGAAGGACTAGTTCCTTGGTGGGTTGCTAGGTGCCGACAGTTCTCGCCGGCCTGAGCCGTCTCGACCCTGAGCGGATCCGCCACGTCGCCTCACCCCTGATCGAGCTCGGCTGTGCACTCCACGTGCTGGCCGAGCCTGCTCACCACGACCGCGTCGAGTGGGCGGCCGGCGTACGACTGCCCGACGTACTGCGGTCGGAGTTGGAGCAGTGGACGTGGACCGTGCGGGCTGTCCGGGCGCGGTTCTTTGCGACGAGCGGTGCGACGGGGATGCCGCCGTGGCAGGACGAGCTGGCGGCATTGCGGGCTCGGGCGCCGGAGGAGCTCGCGGCTGAGTTGGTGCGGCCGTTGCGGGGGCGTCCGTTGAGCAGTCGGACTACGGACACGGACGCCGTACGCCATTGGGCCCGTAGTCGGGGTCGTGCGGTCGCTGCGTTGGTTGACTCGCTGTTGAGTGATCCGGTTGAGCCGGTACGTCGTTTCCTCGACCTGCTCGATGCTTGTTGGGTGGAGTGGTTCGCTGCGGTGTGGGAGGAGTCGCGGGAGGCGCTGGCTGCCCGTGGGCGGCAGGACCGCGACCTCGCTGTGCGTGACGGTGTGCTGGCGATGTTGCGGTCGTTGGATGGGTCTGTGTCGGTGCGCGACGCGGACAGCGCGGTGGTGCAGAAGGTGCAGAGCAAGCGGATCGATCTGTCGGAGCGGTCGCTGTTGCTTGTCCCTAGCAACTACATCGAGCCACATCTGTTCTTGGGGGAGATCCCTGGGGAGCCGCTGACGGTCATCTATCCGGTGGTGGGGGCTGGGGCCGCCGTACCCACCGCCCAGCAGATGCTCGGTCGCCTGGAAGCCCTCGCCGGCCCCGACCGTCTCCAGGTCTGCCGAGCCGTCGCCAGCGAACCCCGCACGGCCGGCGAGATCGCTGCGTTGTGGGGCCTCCACCCGACCCAGGTGACCCGCCACCTGCGCGCCCTCACCCGAGTCGGCCTGGTAACCGCCGAACGCCAAGGCCGCTTCGTCGCCTACCGCCTGGACGAGTCCACCCTCAACCACCTAGGCACAGACCTCCTCAACCTGATCATGCGGTGAATCCCCCACAGTCTGTCCCGCCCGCCGCACTGGGCGGACCTCAGCCGAGTGGGATGTTGCGGACTGTCTGCCAGGAGTGGTGTGCGTCTGAGCCGCACATGAGCTGGACGTCCGTGACCAGCATGGAGATCGGGAGATGCTCGCGTACCTGGCGTTCAACCTCTCTCATCTCGGCCCGTGTGCCGGCATGTGCCACGGTCAAGTGGGGCATCAGGTCCTGGAACTCACCGCCGTACGGCGGGAACTCGGGGAACGCCCGGAACACCGCCAAGGTCAACGCCCGGAACGAATCCGCAGGATCAGGCGCCAGCCACAACACGTCCTCGTCGAACCAACCGGTCGCGTTCCACTCTGCCGTGAACCGAGGGACCGTGCGGACAGCCTCCGCAAGGGCGCGGAGAACATCCTCGTCCAGCTCGGACGGCGGAAGGAACGGGTACAGCACCGTCACGTGCGCCGGGACACCCCACGCCGCGGCCGGGTCGAACCTCGCGCGATGTGCGGCAACGGCGACCTCCGCCGCCGGGACGGCAACCACGACCGCCGAATCAGTCCCTTCGAACATGCAAGCCACGGTAGCCGAGCCAACCTCCTGGCCTCGGCACAGGAATGCTTCGGTGGCTGATGCATTGACGGGATCTGTCAGTCCAACCACCGGTTGGGGCGGGCCATAGTTGAGTGAGAGGGTGACAGCTTCTCTTCCGCCGGCCGTACGTCGGTTGATCGGCGCGACTCTCGTCAACACGTTCGGGAACGGTGTGTACGCCGCCGTCGGCGCGCTGTACCTCACGCGCGCAGCCGGTCTGTCCGTCGGGCATGTCGGCGTCGGGCTGACCGTCGCCGGCTTGGTCGGGCTCGTGGCCAGTACGCCGCTCGGCGTCGTCGCGGATCGTCTCGGACCGAACCGTGCGTACGTCGGCTTCCTCCTCCTGCAAGCGATCACGATGAGCGCGCTGACGCAGGTCCGCTCGTTCCTCCCGTACGTCGTGGTCGCGGGCATCACCGCGATCGCCGACTCCGGGCAACGTGGCGCGAAGGGGGCGCTGATCGCCGGCCTGTCGCCGTCCGACCAGCGAGTGCGGACGCGGGCGATCCTTCGCGTGACGACCAACATCGGCATGGGTGCCGGCATGGCTGTCGCCGGCGTCGTGCTCGCAGTTGATCGGCGAGAGGTGTACGTCGCCGCACTGCTTGCCAACGCGGCGACGTACGTGATCACCGCAGCTCTGGTTCGTTTCGGGATGCCAAAGGTCGAGAAGGTGCCGTCGGCAACCGGTCCGTCCGGGCTGACCGCGTTGAAGGATCGGCCGTTCCTCGCGTTCGTCGCGCTGGACGGCGTACTGAGCATGCACAACGCGATGGCGCAGATCGCGATCCCGCTCTGGGTGGCGACCGCGACCGACGCGCCGCGCTGGCTGATCTCCGTCCTGCTGGTGATCAACTCAGTCGCCGTGATCCTGCTCCAGCTCCGCGTTGCCCGAGGCACCGAACACCTCCCCGGCGCCGCGCGCGCCGGCCGCCGAGCCGGCGTACTCCTCGCCGGAGCTTGCATCGTCCTGGCCCTCACCGACGTCACCTCAGGCGCCGTCACCGTCGGCCTCCTGATCGTCGCAGCCCTCGTCCACGTCCTGGGCGAGATGCTGCAATCCGCAGGCGGCTGGGGCATCAGCTTCGAACTCGCCCCGCCCGGCGCCCAAGGCCAATACCAAGGCGCCTACGCCATGGGCCACCAGGTCGGTGACCTCATCGCCCCCTTCATCCTCACCACCATCGCCGTCACCTGGGGCTGGCCCGGCTGGCTCCTGACAGCCACCATCTTCCTCTTCGCCGGCACCCTCCTCCCCCTAGCCGTCCGCAAACACCCCCACTGGCCTACACCCACCGAGCCCCTCGACCCCATCCACCTGACCGCCACCACCTCAGCAAGCGCCAACCCCACGCGCTGACGGGTGGCGGGAAAGGGTTGGACGGGGTGGTGGTTGGGCTTGTAGTTTGCGGGGGACTGTGACTCGGCTGGAGGAGGTGGGACCCATGAACGTTGTAGCGAGGTGGGTGCTCCCCGTTCCCGTCATGGTCGGGCGATTGAGGTAGGTGTCGCCGGAGCGCCTCGACAACCAGGCACTCCCGAAAGGCAATACCTATGGACTTTCCGCAGGGCACCGCCGAGCCGTCGTTCGATGTGATCATTGCCGGGTGCGGGCCTACTGGCGCGATGCTGGCTGCTGAGCTGCGGCTGCACGGTGTGCGGGTTCTCGTGCTGGAGAAGGAAACCGAGCCCGCGTCGTACGTGCGCATTGTCGGGCTGCATGTTCGCAGTCTCGAGCTGATGGCCATGCGCGGACTGCTGGATCGCCTGCTCGAACACGGAAGGCGGCGTCCGGCCGGCGGATTCTTCGCCGCCATCAACAAACCCCCGCCCGAGGGGCTGGATTCCGCGCACGCGTTCTTGCTGGGCATCCCACAGCCGGTCGTCGTTCGTGTGCTCGAAGAACATGCGATCGCGCTTGGTGCGCAGGTACGGCGTGGTGGTGCGCTGGCCGGATTCGAGCAGGATGACGAGGGTGTGACCATCGAGCTGGCCGATGGGGAACGGCTGCGGTCGCGCTATCTCGTCGGGTGTGACGGCTCGCGCAGTACGGTGCGCAAACTGCTCGGCGTCGGCTTCCCGGGCGAGCCCTCGCGGAACGAGACGCTGATGGGCGAGCTGGAAGTGGGTGTGCCGCCGGAGGAGATCGCCGCCAGGGTGAGCGAAGTACGCGAGACCGATCAGCGATTCATGCTCGGGCCTGCAGGCGTTGGGGTGTATCGCGTCGTGGTCCCCGTCGCGGGAGTCAGCCAGGATCGCGCGGACCCTAGCCTCGAGGATTTCAGACAGCAGTTGCGCGCGATCGCCGGGACCGATTTCGGCGTGCATTCGCCGCGGTGGTTGTCCCGTTTCGGGGATGCCACGCGGCTGGCTGAGCGTTATCGGGTCGGGCGGGTGTTGCTGGCCGGCGATGCGGCGCACATCCATCCACCCACTGGGGGACAGGGCCTCAACCTGGGTGTTCAGGACGCTTTCAACCTCGGCTGGAAACTGGCCGCACAGATCCGCGGCTGGGCGCCGGAAACCCTGCTGGACACCTACCAGGCCGAGCGTCATCCGGTCGCCGAGGACGTGCTGGACAGCACCCGCGCCCAGATGGAACTGCTGTCCACCGAACCGGGCCCGCGGGCCGTACGCAGGCTGCTGACCGAACTGATGGACTTCGACGAGGTGAACCGCTACCTGATCGAGAAGATCACCGCGATCGACATCCGCTACGACTTCGGCGAAGGCCCCGACCTCCTCGGCCGCCGCCTGCGCGACATCGACCTGAACCAGGGCCACCTCTACGGGCTGCTGCACAGCGGCCGCGGCCTGCTCCTGGACCGCATCGAACACCTGACCGTCGGCGGCTGGTCAGACCGCGTCGACTACCTGGCGGATCCTGCCGCAGTCCTGGATGTTCCCTGCCTCCTCCTACGCCCCGACGGCCACGTCGCCTGGATCGGCAACAACCAGCAGGACCTCAACCACCACCTAACCCACTGGTTCGGCAACCCCACCCAGTGACTTCCCCTGAGCACCCGCACTACTTCAGGCGGCGGCTGGTTTCAGGAGGTTTCGGAGGGAGCGGGCTGCGGTGAAGCCGGCTCGGTTGGCGCCGATCGTGCTGGCGGAGGGGCCGTAGCCGACCAGGTGGACTCGGGGTTCGAGGACTGTGTGGGTGCCGTCCATGCGGATTCCGCCGGAGGGTTCGCGGAGGTGGAGCGGGGCGAGGTGGGCCAGGTCCGCGCGGAAGCCGGTGGCCCACAGGATTGCGTCGACCTGCAACCGTCGCCCGTCGGTCCACTCGACCCCGGCAGGGGTGATGCGGGTGAACATGGGGAGGCGGGTGTAGACGCCTCGCTCGAAGGCAGCCTGCTCCTGGGGGCGGAGGTGGAGGCCGGTGACGCTGACGACGCTTCGCGGGGGCAGGCCGGCGCGGACGCGTTCCTCGACTTTGGCTACGACCTTTCGGCCGTACTCCGGGTTGAAGTCCTCGCCAGTGCGCCACTCGGGCGGCCGTCGCGTGACCCACGTGGTGGAAGCGACCTCAGAGAGCTCGGCGAGCAACTGCACCGCCGACGCCCCACCGCCAACGACCAGCACATGCTGCCCGCCAAACTCAGCCGCCCCGCGATAGTCGGCCGTATGCAACTGCCGCCCCCGAAAGCTCTCGATCCCCGGGTACCAGGGAATGAACGGCCGATTCCACGTCCCCGTCGCGTTCACCACAGCATCCGCACGGTAAGTCTCACCAGACGTCGCAACCTCGAACAGCCCGCCCACCTTCCGCACGTTCTCAACGACCACAGGCCGTACGACGGGCAACCCGAACCGCTGCTCGTAGTCCGCGAAATACCCCGGCACGAACTCGTTCGCCCGCGCATCGGATGCACTCGGCGGCACCGGCACCCCGGGCAGGTTCGCGATCCCGTGGACTTCGTGCATGGTCAGCGAGTCCCACCGGTGCTGCCACGCTCCACCCGGCGCCGGATTCCGGTCGAGTACGACGACCTCGTCGTACGGCGTGAACCCCATCCGGACCAGATGGTAGGCAGCCGACAGTCCAGCCTGCCCCGCGCCGATCACCACCACCTCGACCTCTCGCACATCACGTCCAACGTCCCGGCCGGGCGGCGTCTTCCCGGCTAGCGTTTGTGGCATGGATCTCACCGCCGCGTACGGCTTCCGGATGGACTGGATCGTGAGCTTCGTCGCGGTCGCCCGCCACGGCGGCTTCTCCGCAGCCGGCAAGGCTGTGTTCCGCGGGCAGTCCCGGATCAGCGAGCACGTCGCCGAGCTGGAGCGTGCCCTGGGCGTCCAGCTCTTCGACCGCACCGCTCACCCGGCACGCCTCACCCCGGAAGGACGCGCGCTGGTACCGCACGCCGAGGAGATCCTCCGCCGCCTCAACGACCTGACGTCCGCCGGGGGAGAGGTCCGCTTCGGCACCTACCCGAGCGCCGCGGCGTGGCTCTTCCCGCAGGTCGCGCAGCGCCTCCCCGCGGAGGTTCGGCTGCACCTGGTCGAAGGGCCGAGCATCGAGCTCGAGGGTGCGCTCGGCCGGGGCGAGGTGGATCTGGCGATCCGCCCGGTGCATCCGCTGGTCGCTTCGGAGTCGCTGGACCACGAAGTCCTCTGGACGGAGCCGCTGGTCGCCGTGTTCCAGCAAGGCCATCCGCTCGCGTCCGCGGAGTCGGTCGGCCTCGACGAGTTGGCGGACCTGCCGCTGATCTCCATCGGGGAGACCTCCGGCGGACGCCAGTTCGAGTCGCACCTGGCCTTCGCGTCCGCAGGGCTCAATCCGGAGAGTGTCTACCGCACCAACCAACCCCAGACGCTGCTCTCCCTGGTCCGCCACGGCTTGGGCACCGGCGTCACCAACGCACTCGCCGTCACCACCGCGAACCTCACCGGCGTACGGCTGGTCCCGATCAGGGACGCGGGAGTCGAACGGCAAGTAGCGATCTTCGTCCATCGCGACCGCCCCCGAACGCCCGCCTTGGACCAGGTCATCGCTGCGGTCCAGGCCGTGCAACCGCCGACCTGGCCCTAGGACAGAGTCGCGTCACACAGCCGCAGGCAGCGCTTCAGCAGCGCTTCCTGCACGTCGACGTCGTACGCCTGGGGGTTGACCTCGACAGCACGTCCGGCCACCGCCGGGCCAGCGCGAAGGCGAGCGCGGCCATCGCCAGCTTGGAGTCCGCGTACGCCGCGTCCTGCGTCCACTCCTGCTCGTGCTGCAGGTCGTCGAGCCGGATCCGGCCGCGGGAGATCGAGTCCGAGCTGACGAACACGATCCGCCGTGGCCTCGGCAACAACGCCGTCAGCAGGGCGGAAGGCGCTCAAGCGGCTCGTGGTCTCCGCGACCGACTACAGCCAGGAGGCAGGCCGGCAGGCGATGGCGAAGCTGCTCAAGGCCAGTCCGGACCTCGACGCGGTGTTCGCGGCCTCGGATCTGCTGGCCTCCGGGGCTCTGGTGGAGCTCCGGCAGCCGCTCGAGCTGGTGGCCCGGGAGATGGTGGAGGTGCTGCTGCGCCGGATCGACGGGACCGACGACGGTCCCCGGATCCTGCCGACCGAGCTCGTCGTCCGGGCCAGTGCCCCGTCAAGGGACGTTCGGCACCTTTAGCGGCGCCCCTCGACGGGGCACTAACGGATGAACTGGTCCACGTAGTCTGCGCCGAGCCCGTTCGCGCCGTAGTGGTCCCGGCACAGCTGGATCTTCGTGAACGTGTCCTCGTAGCCGGTCTGGTTGCCGGCCTCGTCGACGTAGATCATCGCGCCGGAGATGTTGAAGAACGTGATCATCTCGGTGCAGTCCTCCGGCACCCGGAGGGTGTGGATCTCGCCCGGCGGCTCGTAGACGAACGACCCGGTCTCCGCGACCCACTCGTGCTCGTCGTACTGCCATCTGCCCTTGATCACGTAGCCGAAGACCGCGCTCGGGTGCCGATGCCGGGACACGATGCCGGCCCGGGTCACCTTCAGCAGGTTGCACCACTGGCCGGTGACCGTGTTCAGCATCAGCGGCCGGAACCAGACGCCCTCAGCCTGTTGCACCCACAACCGGTCGTCGTCAGGCACCGCGGGTACGGCGATCTCCGCCGGAACTCCTGCTGAAACCGGGATCATCGACTGCTCCTTCACATGCTCTGGTAGCCGCCGTCCACGGGCAGGACGGCGCCGGTGACGAATCCCGCGTCCGGGCCGGCCAGGAAGGCGATCGCCCCGGCGACCTCCTCCGGCTTTCCCCAGCGGGCCATCGGCGTACGGGAGATGATCCGGTCAGCGGCGGCCGGATCGGCTTGCAGTGCGGCGGTCAGGTCGGTGGCGATCCATCCGGGTGCGACCGCGTTCACCCGGATGCCGTCGGCGGCCCAGGCGACCGCGAGGGACTTGGTCAGCTGGACGATCCCGCCCTTGCTGGCGCTGTACGCCGGAACGAGCGGACCACCGAAGTAGCTCAGCATCGAGGCGACGTTGACGATGCAGCCGCGGCTCGCGGCGAGCAGGTCATGTGCGGCCTCGGACGCCCGCAGCGCACCGGTCAGGTTGATCTCCAGAACCTCCCGGAACACCTCCGGCCGATGCTCGTCGCCACGGCGGATGATGCCGGCCGCGTTCACCACAACGTCCAGCCGGTCGAGCGAACCGATGAATTGCTCGAGTGCGCCTGGCTCACGCAGGTCGAGCTCGACCTCGGACGGGCCGGCGCCAAGACCTGTGGCGAGGACCTGCAGTCCGTCGGCGCTGAGTCGTCGTACCGTTGCCGCGCCGATCCCGCTGGTGCCTCCGACGACGAGAGCGGTGCGAGCGGGCATGTTCGGAATCCTGCACTGTCCGGCGGTCCGGGCATAGGAAGACCCGGACGGCGGATAGGGGTCATCCGCCGTCCGGGTCCGTGGGGGCGCCCTAGAACAAGTCGCCACTGGTGTCGATGCGGCGGTGGTAGCGCTGTCCGGCCTTGCCACCGATCAACGCGGCGAGCAGCGTCACCACGACAGCCGCCACGACCGCGATCACGCCACCGGTGGTCAGGGTTTCGTTCGTGATCGGCACCGACGGCAGGTCCACCCGGTCAAGTACGTCGTACTGCGAACCGGCCAGCGCGGCGATCGCCGCGACGACGACCGTCACCAGGAAGCCGATCAGCCAGACGCCGAAGCCCTGCCGCGCGCCGTCGAAACGGGCCAGCCGGCCGGCGACGTATCCGCCGTTGTAGTAGGCGATCGCGAGGATCAACAGCAGGACCGCACCGGACGCGATGCCGATGGTGCCGGCGTCGGACTCGGCCGAGTTCCAGTCGATCGTGGTCGCGTAGTCCACCGCCGCGGCGATCGCGCCGACGATGCCGGTCAGCAGCGCGATCAGCCCGACCGCGACCAGCCAGCCGAAGAAGGCCGAGCCGCCCTTGAAGCCCCGGTACGCCGGGTCCACCTCGGTCGCGGCGGACGTCCGGACGTCCGCCCGGTGCAGCGGCCGCGTGTCCTGGTCCTCGTCGACGTGACCGACCGGCCGCGAGTCGTTGTCGAGCTCAGCACGGCGCAGCGAACGTGTCTCGTCGACCTGCTGAGTGTCCGTGTCGTCCCGATATTGCTGGACCATGGTCAGTTCTCCTCACCAAACAGGCCCCGTGGTCGCCCTTCCGGTACCCGTCCGGGCGCTGGCCATGCGTGGTGAGCCGGTGACTCCGGGCTAGTCGAGCAGATCGTCGATCTTGTCGTGGTAGCGCTGACCGGCTTTGCCGCCGAGGATCGCGAACAGCAGCGAGAGGACGACCAGGGCCGCGGCGGCGACGATCGCGCCCATGGCCAGGGTGTCGTTCGACAGTGCCACGTCCGGTCGGTTCAGGTCGTCGATCCAGCCGTACTGACTGTTCCCGAAGGCGCCGGCGCCGGCCGCGAGCACGGAGAACAGCAGCGCGAGCATCCACACCCCGAAACCCTGCCGGGCGCCGTCGAAGCGGGCCAGCCGGCCGGCGACGTACCCGCCGGTGAAGAACGCCAGCGTCAGCATCAGTACGACGACCGACGCCGCGGTGATGCCTGCGGCCCCGGGCTGGGCCTCCGCGTCAGCGCGGGAGTAGTCCAGAACCTCCGCCGTACCGAGCGCCGCGGCGGCCGCGGCCGCGAGCAGCAGGACCGACATCGCGATGGAGATCAGCCAGCCGAAGAAGGCAGCACCGAACTTGAAGCCGCGGTAGGCGAGCAGGTCCGGATCGGTGATGGGCTCGGTGGTGGCCGTCGGTGCGGGCAAATGGTCCGGGACGATCGTGACGTTGCTCATCGCACGGTGCGCGGCGGCGCGGGCCTCCTCGTAGCGCTGGGTGGTGGTCGCGTCCGAGTCGGGCGCGGCCGAACCGGGGGCAGTCATGGTGGCGGTGTCGCCGCTGTACTGCGCTGTGGCGGTGTCGCCGTACTGCTGGGCCATCTCCGCTTCTCCTCACTGGTCAGTCTCGCGCCAGACCTACCCCTCGGAGTCTGGTCCGACACTGCCGGAGGGCGGATTTAACCGGCCCCTGGGGTGGGATCACTGTCCGTCGCCGGGTATCGGCGGGGAGTGAAAACCAGGGGGCCGGCCGGGCGGGGCACGGTGCGGGTCTGGGACGACCCGATCAGTAACAGGCAGCGCATGTCAACCTGCCCGGGGTCCAGTTCGGCCAGCGTGGTCACGGTGATCGACTCTCCGGGACCGCCCACATCCCGGCCGATGACGACCGTCGTACTGGGCGAACGGTGTTCGAGCAGCAGGTCGCGAGTGGCGCCGACCTGCCAGGTCCGGGACTTCGACGCCGGGTTGTAGATCGCGATCACCAGGTCCGCCGCCGCGGCCGCCGTCAGCCGGCCGGCGATGACGTCCCACGGCTTCAACCGGTCCGACAGCGACAACACGCAGAAGTCGTGCCCGAGCGGTGCGCCCACCCGGCTCGCGACAGCCTGCGCCGCAGTCATCCCGGGCAGCACGCGTACGGCGATATCGGCGTACTCCGGCTCGGACGCGACCTCGGTGACCGCACTGGCCATGGCGAACACGCCGGGATCACCGGACGAGACCACAACCACCTTCGAGCCCTTCCGGGCCAGATCGAGGGCGAACGCGGCCCGCTCGGACTCGACCCGGTTGTCCGACCCATGCTTGCGCTGACGAGCGCGATCCGGCAGCCGGTCGACGTACGGGCCGTAGCCGATGAGGTCGTCCGCACTCGCGATCGCCGCCCGGACCTCGGGTGTCATCCACTCCGGTCCAGCCGGACCCAGCCCGACCACGGTGACCTCGCCGTCCGTGGCGGTCTTGGGAGTCGGCGCGGTGAAGGTGTTGTTGATCGGACTGGGGAGCAGGGCGAGCGAGAAGTACGGCACGCTCTCGGGATCGACCTCGGCCAGGGGAGCCGTGCGTTGTGCGTCGGTCGTCGCGCGTTCGACGTACCAGGCCTCGTCGGCGCGCCCGGCCAGCTCGAACGCCTCCCGCACGTTCTCGAACGTGCGCCCGAGCTTCATCACCGCAGCCGCATCCGTGTCCCGGAGCCGATCGGCGAGTACGTCGGGCGGCAGCGTGCCCGGCAGCACGGTGAGGATCTCGTCCCGCTCACACAACGGTCGCCCGAGTACGGCGGCCGCCGCGCTCACCGACGTCACGCCGGGGACCACCTCGCACGGATACCGGTCGGCCAGACGCTTGTGCATGTGCATATAGGACCCGTAGAACAACGGATCGCCTTCAGCCAGTACGACGACGTCCCGGCCGGCGTCGAGATGCGCGGCCAGCCGAACGGCGCAGTCGGCGTAGAAGTCGTCCATCGCACCCTGGTAGCCGCCGGGGTGATCGGTCGTCTCGGTGGTCAGCGGGTAGACGAGGTGCTCCTCGAGTTGACCGTCCCGCAAGTACGGCGCCGCGACCGAGCGCGCGATGCTCCGGCCGTGCCGTGCGCTGTGGAACGCGATCACGTCGGCGGCACCGATCAGCCGGGCTGCCTTCACCGTGACCAGTTCGGGGTCGCCCGGGCCGAGCCCGACGCCCCACAATCTGCCTGTCACTCTTCCTCGCTTGCGATGGCGTTGACGGCGGCTGCGGTGATCGCGCTTCCGCCTCGGCGGCCGCGGACGACGAGGTGCTCCAGGCCGAGGTCGTTCGCCGCCAGCGCGTCCTTGGACTCGGCGGCGCCGATGAATCCGACGGGGATGCCGAGGATCGCGGCCGGTCGCGGCGCGCCGTCCTTGAGCAGCTCGAGCAATCGGAACAGCGTGGTCGGCGCGTTGCCGATGGCAACGACAGAACCGGCCAGGTGGTCGTGCCAGAGGTCGACGGCCGCGGCGCTGCGGGTGGTCTGCAGTTGCTGGGCCAGGTCCGGCACACCCGGCTCGCTCAGTGTGCAGATGACGCGGTTGTCCGCGGGTAAGCGCCGCCGGGTGATGCCGGCTGCCACCATCTGCGCGTCGCACAGGATCGGTGCGCCGTTCTGGAGTGCGGTCCGCGCGTTCTTGACCACGTTCGGCGACCAGGCGAGGTCAGCGACCAGGTCGGTCATCCCGCAGGCGTGGATCATCCGGACCGCGACCTGCGCCACGTCGGCCGGGAGGTCGCCGAGTGCGGCCTCCGCCCGGATCGTCGCGAACGACCGCCGGTAGATCTCCGCGCCGTCGCGCACGTACTCGAACCCGCTCACCACGTCCCCATCCGCTCACCGTCGATCACATATCCATTGCCCACGGCAAGTACGTCGACGAACTCGCCGGCCGGCTTGCCGCAGCGCCGCTCACAGCCGGACCAGTGCATCGGCCGCTCGTGCCGCGGCAACCGTGGCGTCACCCGCCGCGCGTCGGCCCGCACATCCGCCAGCGCCTTCGCGCATCCCGGCTGCCCAGCACACGCTGTCACACCGTTCCACGCCGAGTCAGGATCTGTGACCAA
The DNA here is from genome assembly GCF_004331465.1 of Kribbella pittospori. Taxonomy (GTDB): domain Bacteria; phylum Actinomycetota; class Actinomycetes; order Propionibacteriales; family Kribbellaceae; genus Kribbella; species Kribbella pittospori. The sequence goes on along the minus strand of NZ_SJKB01000004.1, from coordinate 566,818 downwards.
CCCAACCCGCTCGAGCTGTTCACTATCCGCACCCTGGACGACAACCGAGCGCCAAGGAGTCACCCTGAAGTCTTGGTCCAGGTCGGCGAGCACTGCGGACTGTTCTTGGTTGAGACTTCCCAGCGGCACCGTCACCACCAGCGCCGACCCGTGCTGCCCAGCCTGCACCACCGAACTCGTACTCGGCAGCTCTTCCGTAGCTTGCAACCCGAGCCGGCCGAGGATCCGCGCCTCACCACCCTCGAGCTCCGCGATCCGCCACTCCTGTGCACGCTCCCGCAAGAACGCCTCAGCCGCCGCGACCATCATCTCGGCCGCGTCACCCCACCCCACCCGCACACCGAGAGTGCCAAGGCTCAACAGCCCCTCACGCTCGTCCACCGCACGCACGAACACATCCGCCCGCACGCCAGCCAGATCCCCGCGCCCGTCATCCAGCGCTAAGAGGAACCGCCCAGGCAGCTCAGCCAACCCGGGCCGAGCACACAGCTCCCGATCGACCGCAGCCGCAACCGGCAGTACGTCGTACCGGCTCTCCTGGTCCAGACCGGAGAGCGGTGACGCCAGAATGTTCCGCACCCGCTCATGCGGTAGTGACGGCAGCAACCCGGCCTCGAACAGCCGGTGGGACAGCTCAACCGGCGCATCCGGCGCGAGTCCGCGGATCTGCACGTTCGCCCGCGACGTCAGCTCGAGCCGCCCGTCCCCGAGCTCCGCAGCGGCCGTCCGCAGTACGTCGAACTGGTCAGCACGGACCACGCCACCCGGCAGGCGGACGCGGGCAAGGCCTCCGTCGGCAGCCTGGTGCACCGCCAGCACACCCGGGCACCGGTCCGTCTGAGTCCTCGACACAACCGCGATGCTACGTCCCCGCCTCCTGTGCTCTGGACCACAGCAGCACTCCGGCGGTCAGCGCCGCGCACACCCCGCCCGCGACCATGACGGTCGACACGGACCAGCCGTCCACCACCAGACCGCCCAGCAACGCCCCGGTGGACAGCACCGCCTGGAACGAGCCGGTGAACAGCACAGTCGCCGCCTCCCGCGACGCCGGCGCGGCCTTCGCGAACATGTTCATCGAGCAGACCGGCACACCGCCGTACCCGATGCCCCAGACGATGAGCAGCGCCAGGGCTCCCGTCGTACTGCGACCCAGGACCGGCAACAGAAGGGTCGCGGTGGCGATGCAGGCGGCGCATCCGGCGAAGGTGAGGTGGACGCTGCGTGCGACCGCCGTACTAGCGATGAGATTGCCGACCAAGCCGGCGGCGCCGTACACCAGCAGGAACACGCCGATCAGCTCCGGCCGCACGACCTCGCGCAGGAAGGGCGTCACGTAGGTGTAGGTGGCGAAGTGCGCCGTCACGAGCATGCAGGTGACGACGATCGCGCCCTTGCTGCGGCGGAGCGCATTCAGGAGTACGACAAGCCGGGTCACCTGCAGGGGCGGTAGCGGCGGCACGGTGAGGTAGAGAGCAGTCAGCGCCACCAGCGACAGCACTCCGAGTACGGCGAACGACGTACGCCAGCCGGCGAGCTCACCCAGGACGGTGCCCGCCGGTACGCCGAGCACCGAGCCGAACGGGACCGCGGAGAAGATGACTGCGGTCGCGCGGGCGGTCCACCGTTCGGGGACGAGTCGCGCGGCCAGGCCGGCGCCGATCGACCAGAAGCCGCCGACGGTCAGGCCGACGAGGAACCTTGCGAGCAGTTCGACCCAGTAGACCGGCGCGGCAGCCGCGAGGAGTCCGGCGACCGCGAGCAGCATCATCAGCGCGCACAGCATCAGCCGCCGGTCCAGCCGGGCCGTGGCGACCGTGATCACCGGCGCCGCGACGCCCGCCACGAGTCCAGGCATGGTCATCAGCCAGCCGGTGCGTCCGGGCGTGAGTGAGAAGGTTGCGCCGATCGGGGTGAGCAGTCCGATCGGCAGGATCTCGGTGGTGGTGATCGTGAAGATCCCCAACGTCACCGCGATCACGCCGAACCAGCGAACGGTCGGCGTCGATGTTGTCACAACAGTCATGCCAACCAGCCAACCGCCCCCGATCCCCTCACACTCGCAACTTCACGACACCGCCCCACACGTCGCATTCCCGCTACCCAACACACTGTCGGCGTCAGGCACGGCCGGCGGAATGATTGGGCACGAGATGATCTGGGAGTAGATGATCTCGCGTTACCCTGGAGGTTATGGCGAAGACTCCTGTGCGTACGGTTCCTGACCTCACCGGCTATCTCACGCATGCCGGGCATGTGCTCGAGACGCAGTTGTCGGCTGCCCTGGCGGAGATCGGGCTGACGTTGCGGATGCAGTGCGTACTGCGGCATGCCCTCGAGGAGGAGCGCACCCAGATCCAGATCGCCGAGCTGGCCTACATGGACAAGACGACGATGGTCGTCACCGTCGACGCGCTCGAAGAGGCCGGGTACGCCGAGCGCAAGCCCTCCGCCACCGACCGCCGCGCTCGCATCATCGCCGTCACCCCCGCCGGCGCGAAGATCGCCGCCGACGGGCAGCGCATCGTCGACCGGGTCCACGCCGAGGTCCTCGACGCCCTCACCGCCAGCGAACGCAAGCCCTTCGTCGACGCCCTCGTCGACCTGGTCGACGGCCACCTCTCGGTCCCGGTCGAAGCCGTCTCCGTCCGCCGCGCCCGGCAACGCACGAGGTAATCCACCAAAAGATCGTCTAGTACGGAACTATCTGCTACCGTCGTACTTGTTCTGCTTCGAGCTGGGCAAGGAGATGGGTGATGGCAGTGGAAACGGTGGTTCAGGCGGGGCGTCCGGTGGCGGCCGGACGGACGAAAGCCCTGCTGGTGTTGTGCGTCATGCAGTTGATGATCATCCTCGACGGGACCGTGGTCACGGTCGCGTTGCCGACCATCCAGAGTGATCTCGGGTTCTCACAGGCCGGCCTCGCCTGGGTGATGAACTCCTACCTGATCGCTTTCGCGGGCTTGCTCCTGCTGGCCGGACGGATCGGGGACCTGATCGGAAGCAAGCGGGTCTTCCTGGCCGGCCTCGGCTTGTTCACGGCAGCGTCGTTGCTGTGCGGTACAGCGGGCAGCGCGGAGGTGCTGATCGCAGGGCGATTCCTGCAGGGAGTCGGTGGGGCACTCGCCTCGGCCGTGATTCTCGGAATGATCGTCGGCCTCTACCCGGCCCCGGGCGAGCAGGCGCGCGCGATGGGCGTCTACAGCTTCACCTCGGCCAGCGGTGCGTCGATCGGTCTCATCCTGGGCGGCGTGATCACCCAGACCGTCGGCTGGCACTGGTCCTTCCTCATCAACGTGCCGATCGGCCTCGTCTCGCTCGCGTTCGCCGTACGGCTCCTGCAAGCAGAGAAGGGCCTCGGCCTCACCAAGGGCGCCGACGTACTCGGGGCAGTCTTGGTCACCGCGGGTCTGTCGCTCGCCGTCTACACGATCGTCCAGACCGCCGAGCCGCACGCGGAGCTCACGCGCACGCTTGTCCTCGCCGCCGCGGCGGTCCTTCTCCTGGCAGCCTTCGTACTCCGTCAGGCCCGCAGCGTGAATCCGCTGCTCTCACTGCACATCTTCCGCAAGCGCCAGACCACGGTCGCGAACGTCGTAGTCGTCCTGCTGTTCGCGGCCGGCTTCGGCTTCCAGTTCACCACCGCCCTCTACGTGCAGCGGGTCCTGGGCTACGACTCCCTCACCACCGGCCTGGCCTTCCTCCCGGCGCCGATCATGAACGCGCTGATGTCGCTCTCCATCGCCCCACGCCTGACGGTCCGCTTCGGCCCACGCACCATGCTGATCGCCGGACTGGCAGCCTTCCTGGCCGCCCTGCTCTGGATCAGCCAGGCACCGGTCGATGGTTCGTACGTCGTCAACGTCGCGCCTGTGCTCGCGGTGATGGGAGCCGGCATCGGCCTGGCCATCCCGGCAGCGATCATGCTCGCGATGTCGAGCGCCGACGCCGGCGATGCCGGACTGGCGTCTGGGCTCAACAACACCGCACAGCAAGCCGGTGCCGCAGTGGGGACCGCCGTACTGGCGACTCTGGCCGCGTCCACCACGACCAGCCGGCTGGCTGACGGTGCGAGCGACGTACTGGCGCTCCGGGACGGCTACGGAGTCGCTTGGCTCGCAGCGGCGGCCTTCGTCCTCGGTGCGCTCGTGCTGTCGACCACTCTGCTCAGGACTCCGCGGAACTGACGGTCGGCTCCCTGGCGCTGACCGGGTTGACGCTGATCGCCTTCCTGCTCGTGATCCTCGTTCCGGGGGTCAAGTTCCACGCGCTGCTCCTGCTGATCCTGTCCCCGGTGGTGCTGCGGGGTTGGGACCTGCTGCGCAAGGTCAGCTGATCCCGGCCCAGAAACCGCAGTGGTGCTCGGTGCTGAGGTTCACCGGCTGGATGCCGGTCTGGTCCGTGGGAGCCAGTGAGAGCCCGGTGACGGTGCGACTCGTGGTGGGGGACCAGTGCGGGCGGTCGTGCCCGTTCGGGTTGCCGGTGCGGGCGAACGCCGTCCAGTAGTCGATCATCTGGTTCGACAGCCGCTGCTGCGGCTCCGGGAATGGGAAGTCGTAGCCGCCGAGGCCGAAGAGGTACGGCAACTCCGCGGCGTGGATGGCGCCCAGTCCGTCGGCTGCGAGGGGCGAGTGCTTGTCCGCGAACTCGTACGCATACACCGGCACCCTGCGGGCGGCGTGCTGATCGCTGGCGACCTGAGTACAGGACCAGATCCGGTCCGTGGTGACGGCAGTCCACGCTGCCGCAGCAGACTCGTACCGGTTGAGCGGGTACTCACGCAGTATCTTCGGCGCCTGCTGTGTGCCGACCATGTTGATCACCAGTTGCGGGTAGCTGTCGGCTGTGACGTCGCCGAAGGCAACCAACCATGCGGCGGCCTCGTCGTGGTTGTTGCCGGAGATGATCGGCACACGGTGGAACAGTCCGGCCTTCAGTGCCTTCGCAGGACTCAGTGGCATCGTCGCAGTACCGCCGTACCCGACCTGGGTGAACTGCAGTGTGTCCTCGACCAGTACGTCGGACTTCGCGGTCTGGAGGCAAGCGAGCGTGGACTGGCCGGGCTTGCAGCCGAGCTTGTCCTTGTTGCTCTCGGCCCATTCCTTGCCGTTGGCCTGGACTCTGCTGACCGGGATGAAGGGGGAGTCGGCCGCCTGGCCCGGGTACTGGCTGTTGTCGGCCCAGTTGAAGTCGCACGAGCCGCTCTGCATGATCGCCTTCGCGAACAGGCCCGTCGCGGTGGGGGAGGTGAGCTGCGCGCACACGCTCATGCCGCCCGCGGACTCACCGGCCACCGTGACGTTGCGCGGGTCGCCACCGAAGGCTCGCGCGTTCCGCTGCACCCAACGCAGTGCTGCCTGCTGGTCCTGCAGACCGTAGGTGCCGGACCCCGGCAGACCCGGGTAGCCGAAGAACCCGAAGATGCCGAGGCGGTAGTTGATCGTCACCACGATCACGTCGCCGCGGGTGACCAGCCTGGACGCGCCGTAGTTGTAGCCGGCGCCGGAGAAGAATCCGCCGCCCGGAATCCAGACCACTACACCTCGCGGCTTGGTCGACTTGGCTGCCGGGGTGGTGACGTTCAGGTAGAGGCAGTCCTCGGTGGATGCGCCGTCAGGCACCTCCGGGTTGGCCTGCTGCGGACACGGGTTGCTGATCTTCGACTGCCGTACGCCGTCCCACGGCTTCGCGGGTTGTGGCGCCTTCCACCGCAACGGCCCGACCGGCGGAGCGGCGTACGGGATCCCGTTGTAGACCAGCGCATCGCCGACGGCCGTGCTCTGCACGAGCCCGCCATCGGTCCGTACGACGGTCGGTTGCGCAGCAGCACTAGGCTGCACCGCACTCACCAGAAGAGCGGCCGGAGCAAGCCCAGCCGCAAGTATCGCCAAGAGTCTTTTCGTCATACCCGAAACCCTCGGCGGAACCGCCCACCCACCGCTTCGGCCCGAAGGCCAGACCCTCTACACCTTTGGTCTAACCACGCCTTCTGAGCAGGTAGGTGTCCATGATCCAGCCTTTGCGGTCGCGGGCCTCGGCGCGGACCTTCTCGATCTCGGGGGCGACTTCGCGGAGCGGGCCGGAAATGAGGAGCTCGTCCGGGGTCCCGAGGTACGCGCCCCAATAGATGTCGACATCCTCATCGGCGTACGACGTGAAAGCGGTCTGCGCGTCCAGCATCACGACCACATCGTCCACGTCCTCCGGCCAGGCCTTCGCCAGCCGCCGGCCGGTGGTGATCTGGATCGGCCGACCCACCTGGTTCAGCCCGACCCGATGCCGCGCCGCGAGCGTCGACACACTGCTGATCCCCGGGATCACCTCGACCTCGAACGCCAGCTCACCGCGAGCCAAGATGTCGTCCAGGATCGCCAGCGTGCTGTCGTACAGCGTCGGGTCGCCCCAGACCAGGAACGCGCCCACCTGATCCTCACCGAGGTTCGCCGCGATCAGCTCCGCACACACATCGGCCCGGCGCCGCCGCCAGTCGTCAACGGCTTCGACGTACGCCGAAGTGGTCCGGTCCCGCTCGGGATCGCGGCCGACCACGACCCGGTAGTCCTTGTCCGTGGCATACCGGCGCAGAATCTCCTCGCGCAGGTCCACGAGCTCCTGCTTGACCTCGCCCTTGTCCAGCACGAAGAACACGTCGACCCGGTTCAGCGCCGCGACGGCCTGCATCGTCACCTGCTCCGGATCACCCGCACCGACCCCGATCACCACGATCTCCCGCATGGCCCGCAGCCTAGACGTCCGGCAGCGAGACCAGAGACAGGGTCAGCCTGTCCTTGCCCGGCTTCTCCTGGAGGTGGGGCTCGAGGAGGGCGTTGAGCCCTTCGCGCAGACTGGCGAGGTCGTCGGCGTCGACGTACAGCGCGAGCTGGCTGTAGCCGAGTTGGTCGAGCCGCGGGTAGAGGTCGCCGCGCTCGACGAAGCGGTCGAAGTCGGCGGCGAGGCGGGTCAGCATCAGCAGGAACGCCTGCCGGTGCTGCTCCGGCGTCATCGCGCGCGCCTCCCGCTCGTCGATCCGGCCGACCTTCGTCTGGTCCAGCGACAGCGTGCGCTCCGTCGTACCGCGGACCCGCCGCTCGCGGACCACGGTGAGGTAGCCGGCCTCGATCAGTACGGCGACGTGCCGGTAGAGGGTCGTGGCCGGGACGTCCGGCAGGTCGTGCTTGAGCTCGGTGGTGGTCAGCTCGCGGCCGAGCACCCGTTGCACGATCCGCCAGCGGACCGGGTGCAGCAGCAGATCCGCCACCGGCGTCGGCGACTCGTTCATGGCCAGGCCTCCCATTGATCCCAACTTCGGTAATAATATCTCGAACGGAAGCATTCGCCCTCGACCGAGGAGACTGCCGTACTGCCGTGTCGCTCCGCTCGCAGCTCATCCACCGTTCGAACCAACCAACCACCCTCTCCCGGCGGACCGTGCTCCGCGCCGCGGCCGCCGCCGTCCCGCTGGCCGCCGTACCCGCGCTGCCCGCCGTCGCCGGAAGCGTTCGTGAACCCGCCGCGATCGGCCGCCTGGCGGAGAAGATCGAGGCCGGGATGGCGAAGTACGCGATCCCCGGCGTCGGCCTGGGCCTGTGGTACCGCGGCCGGGAGTACGTCCGCGGTTTCGGCGTCACCAGCGTCGACACGCAGGCGCCGGTGACCGCCGACACCGTGTTCCGGATCGGGTCGACCACGAAGACGTTCACCGCCACCGCGATCATGCGGCTGGTCGAACGCGGCCGGATCCACCTGGACGCGCCGGTACGCCGGTATCTACCGGACTTCATCACCTCGGACCCATCGGTCGCCGCCCGCGTCACGGTCCGCCAACTGCTCAACCATTCGGCCGGCTGGCAGGGCGACTACTTCCTCGACACCGGCCAGGGCGACGATGCGCTGGCTCAGTACGTCGCCGGGATGACGCAGGTCCCGCAACTCACGCCGCTCGGCAAGGTGTTCTCGTACAACAACGCCGCGATCGGGATCGCCGGACGGATCCTCGAGGTCGTGACCGGCAAGCCGTACGAGTCAGCGGTTCGCGAGCTCGTCGTCGATCCGCTCGGGCTGGCCCACAGCCGGTACTTCCGCAGCGAGCTCGAGGGCTTCAGCATCGCGGCGTCGCACAACATCGTCGACGGCAAACCCGTGGTCGAGCCGGCCTTCGACGCAATGCCGCGCAGTCTGCACGCGGCCGGCGGACTGATCTCGAGCGCCCATGACCAACTGCGGTACGCGCGCTACCACCTGGGCCACTCTGGGTTCCCGCACCTGCTCGCCGACCGGTCCCGCCGGGCGATGCAGTCCAACCCCGGTCCCGGCGGCACGCTGTTCGTCGAGCTCAACGGTGTCGGGGTCAGTTGGATGCTGCGGCCCACGGCCGAGGGGCCGACCGTCGTACAGCACGGCGGCGACTGGTCCGGTCAGCACTCCGGCTTCCTGATGGTGCCGAAGCGAGACTTCGCCATCACGTTGCTGACCAACTCCGAGAGCGGTCCGTCGCTGGTGGCTGAGCTGTTCGCTGACGACTGGGCGCTGCGCGAGTTCGCCAACGTGAGCAACCTGCGCGCCGTACCGCGGGAGCTGCCGCCGCACCGGTTGGCGGCGTACGAAGGAACGTACGTCTCGCAGCAGATCGGGTTCGACGGCCAACCGAGCGACCTCGGGCTGGACCTGGTCGCCGAGGACGGCGAACTGGTCGCCAAGGTCGACGGCGAGGTCGCCCTCCGCCTCGCGTTCTACCGCAAGGGTTACGCCCTCGCCCTGGACCCCTCCGGCCAACCCACCCACATCCGAGTCAACTTCGTCTTCGACGCCAACGGCCACCCCCAATGGCTCCGCTACGGCGGCCGCCTGTTCCGTCACCAGCCCGCGGACCGTCGTACGACAGGTGCTCGCAAGGCAAACCTCACCCACCCACGCCTGCTCTAACCGCAGGCTGATGGTTATCGGGAGACTTCCGTGGTGAAGCGGGTGGCTGCTGGGCCGGTGAGGTGGGCTGGAGGGAGGGATCGGCCGGACAGGATCAGCAGGAGGTCCTGAGCTGTGCCGGTGAGGGGATCGCCGGTGCCGAAGGTCCAGTCCAGGTCGGTGGCGCGGAGTTGGATGCCGGTCAGGTCGACGCCGAAGTACTTGAGCTGGCGTGGCTTCAGGTCGCCGAGGATGTGGCGCAGGCGGTCGGCCGGCACGGTCCGGTCGATGCCGAGGGCAACGGTGATGTCGAGGCCGTGGATCACGTCGTGGGACAGCGCGCCCTCGTACCCACCGCCCGGCGGCTTCCACCCGTGGTTGACGTTGTCGCGCAGGCTGGCGGTCAGCTCCGCGGCACTCAACGCCGCCGCGTCCCGCCGGGCGGCCAGATCGGCGAATCGATCGAACTTCCCGCGCGCCTTCACCATCCCCAGCAGGAACTGCGGAGTCGAGTAGCGGAACGGCATGGTGATGTGGGCAACGACCTCGCGCACCCGCCAGCCCTTGCACAGGCTCGGCTTGTCCCAGTCGTCCGCAGGCAGGCCGGCGAGGATGTCGGCGAGGTCGGTCCGCTCACCCGCGATGGCCGATCGGATGTCAGTCATGAGCAATCTCCTTTCGTCCGACCGACGAACGGATCAGGCCCGGACAGACACCTCGCTCAACCTTCTTTGCAGAAATCGGCGTTCCGCATCCGTCCCGGCGAGTTCGATTGCCTCCCGGTACGCCGATGCCGCCTCGGACCATCGCCCGAGGCGCCGGAGGAAGTCCGCGCGGGTCGCCGGGAGCAGGTGATAGCCGGTCAACGGCCCCGCGGACAGGTCGTCCACCAGCCGCAGTCCCACGCCTGGCCCGTCGGCCATGCCGATGGCGACGGCGCGATTGAGCGCGATCACCGGCGTCTGCTTGAGCTGTCCGTACAGTGCCGCGATCTGCGGCCAGTCCGTGTCGGCCGCCGTACGCGCGGTGGCGTGACAAGCGGCTATCGCGGCCTGCACCTGGTAAGGCCCGGGTGCACCGCGGCGGAGCGTCGCATCGAGCAGTGCCTCGCCCTCGGCGATCAGTTCACCGTCCCACCGAGTCCGGTCCTGGTCCTCCAACGTGATCAGCTCGCCGTCCGGCGTCAGGCGGGTCTCACGGCGGGCGTCGTGGAGCAGCATGAGGGCGAGCAGTCCGGCGGCCTCCGGCTCGTCCGGCATGAGCTGCACGAGCAGCCGCGTCAACCGGATCGCTTCAGCACTAAGGCTGTTACGGACGATATCGGAGTACCCCTCGTTGAACAGCAGGTAGAGGACAGCCAGTACCGCGGGCGTCCGCTCGGGCAGGAGGTGCGACGGCGGGACCCGGTAGGGGATACCGGCGTGCTGGATCTTCTGCTTGGCCCTGGTGAGCCGCTTCGACATAGTTGTCTCCGGCACCAGAAACGCCCGCGCGATCTCCGCCGTACTGAGACCGGCCAGCGTCCGCAGTGTCAACGCGACCCGGGCCTCCATGGCCAGCGCCGGATGGCAGCACGTGAACATCAACCGCAGCCGGTCGTCCGGTACGTCGTACGGCGCGTCCGGCTCATGCGTCATCACAGCCACCTCCTGCAGTTTGGCGGTGCCGACAGCCTCCCGGCGCAGCCAGTCGATCGCGCGGTTGCGTGCGGTGGTGGTCAACCAGGCACCGGGCTTGTCCGGTACGCCGTCCCGCGGCCAGCGCTCCAGGGCCGCGGCGAACGCCTCCTGGGCGGCCTCCTCGGCGAGCTCCCAGTCACCGGTCACGCGGATCAGAGTGGCGACCACCTGGCCCCACTCCTGCCGGTAGATCTCCTCGAACGTCACCTCACCCCCGGCGGTGGCTCCAGCACCGGGCGGATCTCGATGGTGCCGTAGCCCGCTGCCGGGTGCTTGGCGGCGATCTCGATCGCCTCGTCCAGGTCGGCACAGTCGATCAGCACGAAACCGCCGATCTGCTCCTTGGTCTCCGCGAACGGGCCGTCGGTGAGCAGGAGTTCGTCGTTCCGGACCCGGACGGTCGTCGCCTCCGCCGGCGGGCGCAGCCCGGCACCGCCCGCGACCACGCCGCGTTGCTCCATCTCCTCCGACCACCCGCCGCAGCCGTCGTTCGCGTGCGAGTCGTCTTCAGCACAGATCATCAGCAGGTACTTCATGGTCCTCCTCCACAGAATGTCTCACCCCACCGACGAACGGTCCGGACGGAAACAGACAGCTCCACCGTAGCCGTCCAGACCTGGCTCAAACGACCTGCCGGGACTAGCGTCGGCAACAGCCGACCACCCGGGGAGGGGAATGGTTATGACCGGTCGAATTGTGCACTTCGAGGTTCCGTACGACGACGGTGAGCGAGCGCGGACGTTCTACCGTGAAGCGTTCGGGTGGAACCTGATGGAGATGCCCGAGATGGACTACACGATGGCGTCGACCGGGCCGGTGGACGACCAGGCGATGCCGTCCGAGCCCGGCTTCATCAACGGCGGCATGTTCCAGCGCACCAAGGAGCTCACCCGCCCGGTGCTGACTGTCGACGTGACCGACGTGGACGCCGCGCTGAAGACCGTCGAGAGCCTCGGCGGCAAGCAGGTCGGCGAGAAGATGGCCGTCGGCGACATGGGCTTCGCCGCGTACTTCGAAGACCCCGAGGGCAACGTCCTAGGACTCTGGCAATCCGCCTGACGCCGGAGCGTCACCTCAGGCACCTAGACTGCGGATGTTGGCTCCGGTGGCGTCCGTGGGAGGACTGAATGCCTGACCGTACCCAGACCATCGCGTATCCGGCACCGGGGTCGCGGCCGTCGCGGCGCGACCCGGTGCCGCTGGCGCCGCACGTGATCGTGCTGTTCGGCGCGACCGGTGACCTGGCCAAGCGCAAACTGCTGCCCGGTCTGGCGTATCTGCAGCAGTCCAAGTTCGCTCCCGACGTACGCATCATCGGGTCGGCGACCGAGGACCTGACCACGGAGGAGTTCCGGGTCCGGGCCAGGGAGGCCGTTGAGAGGTTCGGGACGCACCGGATGAGTGACGAGGAATGCGCGGTGTTCTCCGACCGGCTCGAGTACGTGCCGGTGACCGCCGGCCCCGAGGCGCTGGCCGCCGCGGTCAAGTCGGCGGAGGCGCTGCTCGGCCCTGACGCCTGCCGGCTGCACTACTTGTCCGTGCCCCCGAAGGCGGCGCAGTCCGTGATCGCGATGCTGCGCGACGCGGACCTGGTCGACAATGCGCGGGTCGTGATGGAGAAGCCGTTCGGCGACGACCTGGCCAGCGCGATCGACCTGAACGACTTCGTCCACGAGACCTTCGACGAGGCGCAGGTGTTCCGGATCGACCACTTCCTCGGAAAGGAGGCGGCACTCAACATCCTCGCGTTCCGGTTCGCGAACGGGTTGTTCGAGCCGATCTGGAACCGCAACTTCATCGACCACGTGCAGATCGACATCCCCGAGTCGCTCGGGCTGGACCAGCGGGCCACGTTCTACGAGCCGACCGGTGCGTTCAAGGACATGGTCGTCACGCATGTCCTGCAGGTGCTGTCGTTCGTCGCGATGGAGCCGCCGACCGCATTGGAGCCGCGGGCGATCTCCGAGGAGAAGAACAAGGTCTTCCGCTCGATGCTGCCGATCCAGACCCAGGACGTGGTCCGTGGCCAGTACGGCGGCTATCGCAACGAGGACGGGGTCGCGCCGGACTCCGACACCGAGACCTTCATCGCGATGAAGGTCGGCATCGACAACTGGCGCTGGGCCGGCGTGCCGTTCTACCTGCGCACCGGCAAGCGGATGGCCGAGGGCCAGCGGATCATCTCGATCGCCTTCAAGGAGGCGCCGAAGACGATGTTCCCGGCCGGCTCCGGGGTCGGTGCCCAGGGCCCGGACCACCTGACCTTCGACCTGGCCGACTCGTCCCGGGTCTCGCTGTCCTTCTACGGCAAGCGCCCCGGCCCGGGGATGCGGCTGGAGAAGCTCTCGATGCAGTTCTCCACCCAGGAGACCGAGAGCGCGGGCGACGTACTGGAGGCGTACGAACGCCTGATCCTTGACGCCATGCGCGGCGACCATACGCTGTTCACCACCGCGGAGGGTATCGAGTCGCTCTGGGACCGCTCGGCCCTGCTGCTGGACGATCCGCCGCCGGTGAAGCCGTACCAGCCGGGCACCTGGGGCCCGAACGCGATCCACCAGTTGATCGCCCCCCGCGCCTGGCGGCTCCCCTTCGAACGCGAATGGCGGGAGCGCAAGCAGTAGTTCTTCCCGGCGACTCAGGCATTGCCGCCGCGAAAACCTAGGCGCACTATCGAGGCGTGATGTAGGTCACAAACGCCTCGAGCGGTTAGGGGGTAGGAGGATGACCGGGACGAAGACCCACCTCACGGGGGAGCGGGCGCCCTGCGGGCGGCTCGGTGATGCGGACCGGAGCCAGGAGGACGACTTCGAGGGCTTCCGGCTCGACGACATGCACTACGCCTGCGGCTGCCGGCACATGCAGCACGAGTTCCATGACGGCAGCGTGCGGATCCGGACCGTCCGGCACGACGGCAAGGTCCTGTCCGACGAGCACAGCGGCGAGCACGAGGCCTGATGACCACCTTCCATGACGTCGTGGTCATCGGGGGCGGCGGCGCCGGGCTCCGTGCTGCCATCGCGGTGGCCGAGACGAACCCGGCACTGCGGGTGGCGGTCGTGTCGAAGGTCTATCCGATGCGCAGCCACACGGTCTCGGCCGAGGGTGGCGCCGCGGCCGTTGCCGCGGACGACGACAGCCTGGACGAGCACGCGTACGACACGGTGTCCGGCAGCGACTGGCTCTGCGACCAGGACGCGGTCGAGGCGTTCGTCGCCGAGGCGCCGCGCGAACTGCTCCGGCTCGAGCACTGGGGATGCCCGTGGAGCCGGCAGCCCGACGGACGGATCGCGGTCCGGGCCTTCGGTGGCATGAAGAAGAAGCGCACGTGGTTCGCCGCCGACCGGACCGGCTTCCACCTGCTGCACACGCTCTTCCAGACCGCGCTCTCGTACTCCGACATCGTCCGGTACGACGAGTGGTACGTCACGAAGATCCTGGTCGACGACGGCCGCGCGTACGGCGTTGTCGCGATCGAACTGGCCACCGGGCGGATCGAGACCATCACCGCGAGCACAGTGATCGTGTGTACGGGCGGGTGCGGACGCGTCTACCCGTTCACCACGAACGCGAACATCAAGACCGGTGACGGCATGGCGCTGGCGTACCGAGCCGGTGCGGCGCTCAAGGACATGGAGTTCGTGCAGTACCACCCGACCGGCCTGCCGTTCACCGGCATCCTCATCACCGAGGCGACGCGGGCCGAAGGCGGCTGGCTGCTGAACAAGGACGGCTATCGCTATCTGCAGGACTACGACCTCGGTACGCCGTCGCCGACGCCGGTCCTGCGCAGCATGGAGCTCGGCCCACGCGACCGGTTGTCCCAGGCGTTCGTCCACGAGGTGGAGAAGGGCCGGACGACCGATACGCCGTACGGGCCGGTCGTCCACCTGGATCTGCGGCACCTGGGTGCGAAGCTGATCGACGCCAAGCTGCCGTTCGTCCGCGAGCTGTGCACGAACTACCAGAACATCGACCCGGTCAAGGAACTGGTGCCGGTCCGTCCGGTGGTGCACTACATGATGGGCGGGATCCACACCGACATCCGGGGTGCCACGTCACTCGAGGGCCTGTACGCCGCCGGCGAGGTCGCCTGTGTCAGCATCAACGGCGCGAACCGGCTGGGGTCGAACTCGTTGCCGGAGTGTCTGGTGTTCGGCACCCGGGCCGGCCGGGCCGCCGCGGTGTTCGCCGGCCGCTACCGGACCGCCGTACCCGAGGCTGTCCTGGCGCAGGGCCGGGACGAGGAGCGGCGGCTGTCCGGGGAGCTGGCCCGGCGTGCCGAGGGTCATGAACGGATCGCGGACATCCGCACCGAGATGCAGACCACGATGGAGAACGGCGCCGGGATCTACCGCGACGGCGACTCGCTGACCAAGGCGGAGCACGGGCTGGCCGAGCTGCGGCTGCGGTACCAGCACGCGGCGATCGACGACCACAGCACGAACTTCAACACCGAGCTGATCGCCTGGCTCGAGCTGGGGTTCATGCTCGATGTTGCCGAGAGCATCATTGCCTGCGCGCTGCGCCGGGAGGAGTCGCGCGGAGCACACCAGCGCACCGACTTCCCGGCCCGCGACGACGATCGTTTCCTGGCGCATTCGCTGGTCCGCCGTCAACCCGACGGGACCGGCCGCGTCACGTACCTACCGGTGACCATCACCCGCTGGCCGCCGGGCGAACGCGTGTACGGGAGATAGTGATGGCAGACGAGATCACCCTCGAGGTCGCGCGCTTCCGGCCCGGGGAGGACACCGAACCGGTCCTGCAGTCGTACCAGGTCCCGCTGCGTGAGCAGTGGGCCGTCCTGGACGGCCTCAGCTACATCAAGGACCATCTGGACGGCACGCTGTCCTTCCGATGGTCGTGCCGGATGGGCATCTGCGGCAGCTGCGGGATGACGGTCAACGGAGATCCCCAGCTGAGTTGCGCCACCTTCCTCACCGACTACGCGCCCGGACCGATCCGGATCGAGCCGCTGCACAACTTCCCGGTGATCCGCGACCTGGTCGTCGACATCGGCGACTTCATGGACAAGCTGCCGACCGTCAAGCCGTGGCTGGTCCGGGACGTGCACAGTCCGCTCGAGGAGGGGGAGTACCTGCAGACACCGGAGGAGCTGGAGGACTATCAGCAGTTCAGCATGTGCATCAACTGCATGCTGTGCTACTCGGCCTGCCCGGTGTACGCCCTCGACCAGGACTTCGTCGGCCCGGCGGCGATCGCGCTCGCGCAGCGCTACAACCTCGACTCGCGGGACGAGGGTGCCGACGAGCGTCTCGCCGTCCTGTCGTCGCCGGAAGGGATCTGGTCCTGCACCTTCGTCGGCGAGTGCAGTGCCGCGTGCCCGAAGGGCGTGGACCCGGCGGGCGCGATCCAGCGGTACAAGCTGACCGCGGCGACCCAGGCGATCAAGGGCCTGCTGATGCCGAGGAGCCGGCGATGAGTGTGTACGAGCGGCCGGTTCACCTGTTGTGGTGGCTCGAGCGCCGGTCCTATCTGCTCTTCGTACTCCGCGAGTTGAGCAGCGTGTTCGTCGCGTGGACGGTGGTCTACCTCCTGCTGCTGGTCAACGCGGTCAGCGACGGGCCGACGTCGTACCAGCGGTTCCTGGACCGCAGTGGCGAGTGGTGGATGGTCGCGATCAACGTGATCACGATGCTGTTCCTGCTGCTGCATGTGGTGACCTGGTTCGGGCTGGCGCCGCGAGCCATGGTGGTCAAGGCGCGTGGGCACCGGGTGCCGCCGCGGCAGATCGTTGCCGCGCACTACCTTGCCTGGTTGGTGCTGTCGGCAATCGTCGCCTGGCTGGTGCTGCGATGAACCACCGCCGCTCGCCCGAACCCCTGCTGTGGATGCTGTTCAGCTCCGGCGGCATGGTCGCGGCGTTGATGCTCCCGATCCTGCTCTTCCTGTTCGGCATCGCGTTCCCGCTGGACTGGCTGACACCGCCGACGCATGAGCACCTGTACGCCGTACTGCACAATCCACTCACCCGGCTCGTGCTGTTCGGCCTGTCCGCCCTGGCCCTCTTCCACTGGGCCCACCGCTTCCGCTACACCCTCTACGACGGCCTCCAACTCAAGCGCTTCGCCGTCCCCATCGTGATCTTCTGCTACGGCGGCGCGGTCGTGGGCTCCGTCATAGCCGCCGCACTCCTGCTGACGGTCTGATCCAACCGGTAGCCTCGGGCGAATGGGAACGCCCTCAACCGTGCTTCAGGTGGCACTGCTGGCCCTGTTCGTGCTGCCAGGGATCACGTACCAGTTTCTGCGCGAACGGTGGCGCGGCCCGGTTCCCGGCGAGCGTGACCTCTCCGAACGCGTACTGCGCTCCATCGCGGCGTCGATCCTGCTGAATCTGCTGTACCTGATCGTGGCCGGTCCCGCACTGGTCCGGCTGGCTCGCCGCGTCGGCACCCAAGGCTGGCAGGGCCTCACCGATGATGCCCGCCAGGCGGGCCTGCTGGGACTGCTGCTGTTCGTCGTGGTCCCCGCCGCCGCAGCCGGCGGTGTCACCTGGTGGCAGCGCCGCACACTGCGGTCGGCCCGATACCGCAGTACGCCGACCGCGTGGGACCGGATGTTCGAGAACAGGGGATCGTGCTTCGTCCGGGTCCGGTTGAAGGACGGCACGTGGGCCGGTGGGTGGTACGGGTCCAGGTCGTACGCGAGCTCGTACCCGCAGCCGCCGGAGGTGTTCCTGCAGAGTTCCTGGGTGATGGATCCCGCCGGGCGGTTCGTCCGGCCGATCGCGCGCAGCGCCGGACTGCACGTTCGCGGCGCCGACGTCGACCTGCTTGAATTGCTGCTGCCCGAGCAAGCGCAGGAAAGGCGGCCGGTGCAGGCATGACGAATCGCCGCGAGCTGACGCCGTACGAGCGGGAGCTGATGAGCGACCCGGTCCACCACCGCGGCTACACGCCGGACGACGACGTACCTGAGCCGACGGAGGCGCCGTCCGAGCCGGCCGGGGCATCCAAGGTGGCTCCCCGATCAGGCGAGAACTCGGAGCCTTCAGCGTCCTAGATGCACCAGGCCCGCCCAGACCCCCGGAAGGTTCGGGTATCTCGATCGCGCTTGGCGGGTGGCCTGGTGCACGGCATGCGCGGCGTACGGCGCGGTGTTCGCGCGGCTCAGTTCGGCGTAGGTGTCGGCGGCGAACCCCTGCGCCACCCGGTCGGGCATGCTCCAGAGGGTCGCGATGACATCGCTGAACCCGGCGACCTGGAACGCGGTCGCGAAGTGGAGTGCTTCGTCGGCGTGGCGGGCACCGGTGCGGGCACTCCCGCAGGACGAGAGGTAGGCAAGGGCCGCATCCGGTAGCTCGAGACCGGAGATGTCGGCCGTCGTCAGCGGGTGCTCTTCGTGATCACCCAGCAGGAGGCGACCGCGTGACGGGCTCAGCGGATCGACGATGCCGTGACAGGCGAGATGGACCCAGTCGTGGCGCCGCAACTCGTCCAGTACTTGTTGTCTGGTCGCTGCATGGTTCGTGAGGACCGTTGAGCCCGGGAACAGCGTCCGCACCAGCTCGGCCTCCGCCGCCGCGTTGCCGAGCGGCTCGGCGCCGCGCGTCTGCGACATCGCGACGACCAGCGGGCGTGGCCCGGATCGACCGCCGTACCGCGCCCGCGCCGCCGCGAGAATCCGGACCGTCGGTGCATAGGAAGAGATCGCCCGGTCCAGAACAGACGAGGCCGCGTCGGTGAGGTGGCGACCGGCAGCATGAATCGGAAAGGGAGCCAGTAGCCCGACCGGAATCCACCAGATCCGCGGCAGCTCGGCCTGTGCCGCCGGGACCGGAATCCCGGCCGCGTCCAGCACCGGTTCGGCGACGCGGTCCCAGAGCCAGGCCAGTACGTCGTGCACGACCTCCTGACGATCCGGGTCGATGAGGTCGCCGGGGCGCAGAGCGAGCTGGAGCCGGCGGTTCTGCTCGATCGCGTCGTCCGGGGTGACGCGCAGCGGCCACGTGCTGAGGCCGTCCGGCTGGACGATGATGGCGTCCGACCGATACCGGCTGACGTTGAGGTACACCACCGGCCCCTTCGAGCCCTGCTCGAGGATCCGCTCGACACTCGGCGGCCTGGCGAAGTCCTCGAATCCGGGCTCACTGCGGATCCGCTGCACCAACTCCTCCCACCGCTCGTCCCGCTGACGTCGCGCTCGGCGGGACCGATCGTCGGTCGACGCCATCGGCGTCGCGTCGAACGTGGGCCGGAGTTCCTCGAACTCCGTGGCGAGGCTGGGGTTCGCGGCCCGCAACGCGGTCAGGTCGGCGCGGACCACGAGTTCGCGCGACAGCAGTACGCCCCGGCCCTGTTCCAAAAGCGCGAGCGCCTGCTCGTAGCGTCCGACCTCGAGCGCACAGGCCGCGGCGTCGGAGGCGATGCCGGCCCAGCGTCCGAGCCTGTCCTCCTGCTCGTAGCGCCGGAGTTCGCCGGGCGCGACGCGCGGCAACAGTTCGATGACGTGCTCGAAGGCTGTCACGGCCTCGGCGTACCCGCCGGTCGATGCGGCGATCTCACTCCAGGTCAGACCGGCCCTGATCCGGGTGACGAGATCGGCCGAGGGATGCGTCGCGGCGTCGCGCGCGGCCTCGAGGGCCCAGTGGAGATCATGCTCGCGATCCTCGTGGCGCTGCAGTCCGTACTGGTGCTTGGCGTACAGCGCGAGGGCAAGGTTCAGGCGATGGTCCGCTCGTTGTGGAGCGTCCGCCGCGACCAGTTGCGCGGCTCGGTGTGCCAGCCGGATCGCCTCGTCGAGGTCACCGACCCGTGTCCGCACCTCGTACCCATTGTTCGCGGTCACGGCGCCGGCCACCCGCCCACGCAGGTCGAACCGGGTCCGCAGCGCGATGGCCAGATTGTTCTGGCACGGGAGGAAGAGGCGATCGGTCGGTGCTGTGCTGGTCAGGGCCTTCCGGCCGGCCTCGACCGCCTCGTCGAGATCACCCAACTGTTCGGTCTGCCGCCCTCGTTCGGCCAGCAGGACGCAGAGCATGGTCAGGTCCACCGGCCGTCCGGCGCCGCGGCGGACGGACTTCAGGCTCTGCCGCACCTGCGCGATTGCGAGGTCGAGACTCTCGAGGTGCTGCGTGCGTTCGTACTCGCTCTGGAAGCACCTGGCCAGTTCGCTGCTGCAGAACGGGAAATGGCGGCTCCCGAAGGGCACCAGCCGGATCGACTCCGCGCTCGCCTCCCGGGCGGCGTTCAGATCGACGACGGCACCGACGTGGTCGTACCGCAGCCGGAGCGCCGTACTGAGCAAGGCCTGCACCAGCCCGCGTTGCGTTCTTCCACCGATGCCAGAGGCAACGGATTCGCGGGCGGTGTCGATCAGGTCCTCAAGGTCGTTCAGGTGGCGGGCCCGCTCGTAGCGAGCCTTCAGGCTGCCGAGGAGGGCGACGACGTGCGTGAGGTGCCTCGCCTGGCGCGCTGTCGTCTTGACTGCGTTCCGGTGCTGGTCGACGGCCTGATCCAGCGCGGCGACGTCGCCGGTGACGAAGTACCGCTGGAGGTGGTCGTGCCCCCGGGCCGTCCCGGTCGCCACGGCGTCGGGGTCGTACGACGGATCTCCGCGTCGCCCCCGGGCGAAGCGCAGGAACCAGGCGCATCCCGCGAGTGCCAACGTGGCGTGGGTGGCGTCGAAGATCCACCCGTGATCGGTCGCCCTCGCACCGGTCAGTGCGTAGGCGAGGAAGCCGGCGGCGAACCCCGGGAACCGGTACTGGACCAGGCGGGGCGTCCGATCGGTGAGCGCCGCGCAGGCCAGGATGAGCAGAGCACCGAGCAGTCCCCAGATCGCCGTCGGCACTGATCAGTTCCGGATGCGCGCGGCCAGGTCCCGGGCACGGTCGCGGGCCGGCTCATGACGAGAGTTCGCTCGCCACAGCTCCGTGTAGAGGAGCAGGCTCTCCTGCGCGAGTTGCCGCATCTCGTCCACGGGAGACAGCCCTGCGCAACTCGGCAGCATCGCGTAGCGGAACCGCCGTCTTTCCCAGGCGAAGTGACGAGCCGGTTCGGTGGTGATCGACCACGGCCGGCGGTGCGGCAGCCGGAGGTCCGGCCGGTCGGCCAGCAGCGTGGCCAGGATCAGCCGGGCCTCGGCCGCGGCCGCGATCAGGACTTCGTCGGACAGTGGACCGTCGCCGTTCAGATCGAGAACGGGAGGCGACTCCGCGTCGGCTGCGAGGGCTCCTGCAACCTGCTCCGGGCGTCCCTGGGCCGGGTCCGCCAGGTGCGCGGCCGCGAGGCCTGTCCGGGCGTTGCGGCGGGCCGGCTTCGTCGCATTGATCTGTTCCATGAGGGGAACTCCCTCGCGGGTCATCGCCGCGAGCGCGTGATAGAGGGCGACGAGGTCGGAGGATCCTGGGAGCCCGCTGCCACTCGCCTGCGCGGTCCGGCTCAGAGTCACGCTGAGGAGGACGTCCTGGACCCCCACGTGGTACGTCAGCGCGGCGCGACGACGCTCGCCTTCCTGAACCTGCCTGCGGGCCGTGTCCCATCGCATCAGCCCGGTCTGCAGCGAGCTGTCGGCCGTGCGCGCCATCAGCGTGCTCCTGGCCGAGTGATCACAGGACGACTCCCTCGATGCGGGCCAGCGTCTCGGTGGCACGGCGTACGGCGGACTCGGAACCGTGCTGTGACCGGCACAGCTCGTCGTAGGTGAGGACCGCCTCGACGGCCAGTTGCCGCATCTCCGTGGTCTCGTCCATCCCCGCACAGCTGGGCAGCACCGCCCGGCGATAGCGAGTGAGGTACGCCGGGTAGCTGACGCGTTCACCGGTGCCGATCGTCCAGCGGTCTGCGGGCTGCCGCCCGGGGTGCCTGCGCAGGAGATCGGCCAGCATCAGCCGTGATTCCGCAGCGGCGGTGACCAGGGCAGCGACGGTCAACGGTGGTGCGTCACCTCCGATGACGCGATGGACCATCGATTCGCCGGCCGGCGTACGGAGCAACTGCCGGACCTTCGCGGGCCGGCCGACCGACGGCGCGGCGAGATGGGTGGCGGCCAGGCCCATCCGGGCATGGTCCACGGCCTCCCGGGTGGAGCCACGCAGCTCGGCCACGCGGACGATTTCACGGCACATCGTTCCCATCGCGTGGTGAACCGGCACGAGGTGCCGGCGATCGGTCAGCCGCAGATAGGACAGGAAGTATCCGATGCCCTTGCTGTAGGCCCAGAAGGCGTGGCGCAGCTCTCCCCGAGCCTCGAACCCGCGGGCCTCGTCCCACCGGGCGAGGGCCTTCTGCACGATGTTCTCGAAGTCCTTGGCCACCGTCACACTCGCTCTTGCTCGAGCGTCAGGTCGGCCAGGAGCTCGGCGTACCGGGTGAGCACGACGGCCGCGACATACGCTTCACTCTCTATCGGCTGCCGTTGCCGGACGCCCTCCAGTTCTCGCCCCAACCGGACGACCGCACCTTGCAACGCGGGCGGCGCCGCGGACGACGACACCGTGTCGCTTCCGTGAGTGTCCCGATACCTCCTGAGCGCTTGCTGCGGATCCGCCCCGCCGACCTCACCACGGTCGGAAACCTGTACGGCGTACCGCTCCATCACCCGCAGCAGCCCGGTGATCCCCGGTCCTTCCGCCACCTTCATCGCTGGTCGGGCCGGCTCAGCCAGTTGAGGCCTCCTGGCCGTTCCCAATCGCTGCAGGAGCATCAAGATCAGCACCACGCCTACCCCGGTGATGATCAGAACCCAATGCTCCAGGACAACAACCTGGGCTCGGTCCGAGCTGTAGACCCACACGGCCAACGCCGTCCCGAGTCCCCACAAGAACTGAGCCGGCAGCCCGTCCCCGAGCCACAGATCCACCAGCAGCAGCACCCCGACCCACCACAGCCCGAGCCCGACAAGTTGCGCGACGTCCCCGTCCGCGATCGCCACGACGACGATCCCCAGCACCAGTGACGGAATCCCCAGCAGCGCCCTCACAGCACCGACCCCTTCAACCGAGAGCCCGCAACAATACTACGAGCAACCCCGCCGTGACCGACCGCACTCAACCACCACAACCGGACCAGTAGGCACCCACCGCAACCCACCAGACGGATCCGTAGGCGCCCACAGCAACCACAGCCGCCACCGGATCCGTAGGCGCCCACAGCAACCACAGCCGCCACCGGATCCGTAGGCACCCACAGCAACCACAGCCGCCACCGGATCCGTAGGCACCACAGCAACCACAGCAACCACAGCCGCCACCGGATCCGTAGGCACCCACAGCAGCCACCACGATGGGGGGTCCGGGGGGCGAAGCCCCTCCGGGCGGGGTGTGGGGGTCGCACCCCCACAAAACACAACGACCGATCCACCGCTCGCGCACTCCGCGAGCAAGGATCGGCCAGATCGGTCGCGCCCCCGGCAGGATTCGAACCTGCGCACCCGCCTCCGGAGGGCGGTGCTCTATCCCCTGAGCTACGGGGGCTCAGGAACGTCAGAACAGTAGCAGGAAAGTGCGCTGAGTCCCGAATCGGGTGCGCTCCGCGCGGCGCCCGACGAAAGACGCCAGGTGGGTCACCGATCCGGTCGCCCGGGGCACCCTGAGCGGACCCTGGATCGGCGGTGTGGAGGGATCGACTCGGGCGGATTCGGAGTCATAGTGGAGGTAAGTCCATCTGTGGAAAGGAAATCTGAACTCATGGCTAGCACACTGGTTCGCCCGTCGAGCGGTCGCTGGATCGGCGGTGTCTGTGCCGGACTGGCCCGCAGGTTCGGTATCTCGGCCAACACGATGCGGCTGATCTTCGTGGTCAGTTGTCTGCTCCCGGGCCCGCAGGTCCTGATCTATCTGGTGCTCTGGATCCTGATGCCGTCGGAGTACTGACCCCGGCGGTCCGCACCCCCGGTGCCACATGGCAACCTGGCTCGTCATGAGAGCAGGCAGGTGGCGCCGGGTGGGTGCGACGGCGGCCGCCCTGCTCCTCATGACGAGTGTGGCCGGCGGCTGCCAGGTGGGTCCTGCGCCGCCCGGTCCGGCCGAGATCCGGACCGGTCCGCCGCCCTGGGACGCGCCGCGGGACGGGGTGTCGTACATCGACAAGGCGGGGTTCGAACGGCTCCCGCTCGATTTCTCCGGCCCGTCGCCGTACACGCTGAAGATCGCGGTCTCGGTCGACGGCAAGCCGGTGCAGGTCCCGGCCGGCATCGGCGTCGACCGGGTCCGCGCCGAGCAGGCCGCCGTACACACGCACACTGCCGACGGCCTGGTGTACGTCGAGGCCAAAACCACCGCCGAGCGCCCCACCCTCCAACAGTTCTTCACCCTCTGGGGCGTGAAGTACGACGGCAAATGCCTCGCAGACGCCTGCACCTCACTCACCGCCACGATGGACGGGAAGCCGGTTGCCTGGGACGCCGCCCTGACTCCGAACGCCCAGATCGTCGTGAGCGCACGGCACTGAGCGCGTACCGGGCTGTGGATGGTGAGTCAAGGGTTTCGGGGTGGGGCCATTAGGCTGAGGCGGTGACTCCGGAACAGCTCGCTGAGAAGATCCTCCAGGCCCTGACCGCGCTCGCCGACGACGGGACCATCACCGTCGAGGGCGGGCTGCCGCGCGAGCTGAAGGTCGAGCGCCCCAAGAACCCCGAGCACGGGGACTACGCCACCAACGTCGCCATGCAACTGGGCAAGCGCGCGGGGCTGAATCCGCGCCAGTTCGCGGAGCTGCTGGCGGTCAAGCTGCAGGACGACGACGCGATCACCGCGGTGGAGATCGCCGGTCCGGGCTTCATCAACATCCGGGTCGCGGCGGACGCCCAGGGCAAGATCGCGCAGGCGATCCTGGACGCCGGCCCGGCGTACGGCGGTTCCGACAGCCTGCACGGCCAGACGGTGAACCTGGAGTTCATCTCGGCCAACCCGACCGGCCCGCTGCATCTCGGCCACACCCGCTGGGCCGCCGTCGGCGACGCGCTCGCCCGGGTGCTGACCGCGGCCGGTGCGAAGGTCAGCCGCGAGTTCTACATCAACGACCGCGGCGCCCAGATGGACAAGTTCGGTGCCAGCCTGCAGGCCGCGGCGCACGGCGAGCCGATCCCCGGGGACGGCTACCACGGCGAGTACATCCTGGACCTCGCCAAGCAGATCGTCGCCGAGGTCCCCGGCATCACCGACCTCCCCGCCGACGAGCAGCTGATCGCCTTCCGCGAGGCGGGGTACGAGCGCCAGCTGAAGGAGCAGCAGGCCCAGCTCGAGCACTTCCGGACCAAGTTCGACGTCTGGTTCTCCGAGCGCAGCCTGCACGAGCAGGACGGCGTCGGCCACGCGATCGAGAAGCTCCGCGAGCAGGGTCATCTGTACGACGCGGACGACGCGCTGTGGATGCGGACGACGGACTTCACCGACGACAAGGACCGCGTCCTGATCCGCTCGAACGGCGAACCGACGTACTTCGCCTCCGACGCGGCGTACTACGTGAACAAGCGCGAGCGCGGCTTCGACGTCTGTATCTACCTGCTCGGCGCCGACCACCACGGATACGTGAACCGGCTGAAGGCGATCGCGGCCTGTGCCGGTGACGACCCCGAGCACAACATCGAGATCCTGATCGGCCAGCTGGTGAAGATCCTCAAGGGCGGCGAGGAGATGCGGCTGTCCAAGCGGGCCGGCACCATCGTCACGCTGGCCGAGCTGGTCGAGGAGGGCGGCGTCGACCCGCTGCGATACACGCTGTGCCGCTACCCGGCCGACTCCCCGCTGACGCTGGACATCGAGGAGATGACCCGGCAGGCCAGCGAGAACCCGGTGTACTACGTGCAGTACGCGCACGCCCGGCTCGCGTCGATCCTGCGCAACGCGGACGAGCTCGGCATCAAGCTGGACGAGTTCGAGCCGGGCCTGCTGAGCCACGAGCGCGAGGGCGACCTGCTCCGCGCGCTGGCCGAGTTCCCGCGCATCGTCGCAACGGCGGCGGAGCTGCGCGAGCCGCACCGGGTCGCGCGCTACCTGGAGGACACCGCGTCCGCGTTCCACAAGTTCTACGACAGCTGCCGCGTGCTCCCGCGCGGTGACGAGGAGGTGGAGCCGGTGCACAAGGCCCGCCTGACCCTGGTCGGCGCGACCAGGACCGTGGTCGCCAACGGGCTGGACCTGCTCGGCGTCTCCGCTCCGGAGCGGATGTGAGGGCGCACGAGGCGGGGGCCCTGCACGCGCAGGCCGGGCACCGCGGGCCCGCCTGGCTGAGCACCCCGCGCGATGTCAACGACCTGGTCCCGCAGCTGTGGTCGTCCACCGCGAAGAAGTCGGCCGAGGGCTCACTGGTGATCGGCGGTGTCGACCTCCGCGACCTGGTCGCCGAGCACGGCAGCCCGGCGTACGTGCTGGACGAGGACGACTTCCGCGCCCGCGCCCGCGCGTTCAAGCACGCCTTCAAGGACTTCGACGTCTACTACGCCGGAAAGGCCTTCCTCAGTACGACGATCGTCCGCTGGGTGATGGAAGAAGGCCTGAACCTGGATGTCTGCAGCGGGGGTGAGCTGGCCGTCGCGCTCCGGGCCGGCGCCGACCCGAAGCGGCTCGGGTTCCACGGCAACAATAAGTCCGAGCGGGAGCTGGTCCGCGCGCTGGAGGCCGGTGTCGGCCGGATCATCGTCGATTCGGAGTACGAGATCAGCCGGCTGATCGAGCTGGCCCGGGAGCGGAAGACGACCGCGCCGGTGATGATCCGGGTCACGGCCGGCGTCGAGGCGCACACCCACGAGTACATCGCGACCGCGCACGAGGACCAGAAGTTCGGCTTCTCGATCACCTCCGGTGCCGCCTTCGAAGCCGTTGCCCGGGTCAACGAAGCGCCGGAGCTGGAGCTGCTCGGCCTGCACTCGCACATCGGCTCGCAGATCTTCGACTCGTCCGGCTTCGAGGTGGCCGCGAAGCGCGTGATCGCCTTGCACGCAAGGGTTTCCGACGAGCTCGGCGTGGACATGCCGGACCTCGACCTCGGTGGTGGCTTCGGCATCGCCTACACGACCCAGGACGACCCGTCCGATCCGGCGCAGCTGGCGACCGAGCTCGGCAAGATCGTCGAGCACGAGTGCCGCGCCTTCGAGGTCGAGGTGCCCAAGGTCTCGATCGAGCCCGGCCGCGCGATCGTCGGCCCGGCCATGTGCACGGTCTACTCGGTCGGCACGGTCAAGGAGGTCGAGCTCGACTACGGCGCCTCCCGGTCCTACGTCTCGGTCGACGGCGGCATGAGCGACAACATCCGCACCGCCCTGTACGACGCCGACTACTCCTGCACGCTCGCCAACCGCTACTCCGACAGCGAGCCGTCGCTGGCTCGTGTGGTCGGCAAGCACTGTGAGTCCGGCGACATCGTGGTCAAGGACGAGTTCCTCCCGTCGGACGTGCGACCCGGCGACCTGATCGCCGTACCGGGCACGGGTGCGTACTGCCGGTCGATGGCGAGCAACTACAACCACGTACCGCGGCCACCGGTGATCGCGGTGAAGGACGGTCGAACGCGGGTCGTCGTACGCCGAGAGACCGAAGACGACCTGCTACTGCTCGACATGGGGGCTGAGGAGTGAACGACAAACCTCTGAAGGTAGGCCTGCTCGGTTGTGGTGTGGTCGGCACGGAAGTCGTGCGGATCCTGACCGAGCAGGCTGATCACCTCGCCGCCCGCGTGGGCGCCCGGCTCGAGATCGCCGGCATCGCGGTACGCCGGGCCGGTCGCGAGCGCGACATCGCCGTCGACCCGTCCTTGGTCACCACCGACGCGCAGGCCCTGGTGTCGCGCGGCGACCTGGACCTCGTGATCGAGGTGATCGGTGGACTGGAGCCGGCCCGCGGGCTGATCCTGTCCGCGCTCGAGCACGGTGCGTCCGTCGTCACGGCGAACAAGGCACTGCTCGCGGAGGACGGACCGACGCTGTTCGCCGCCGCGGAGAAGTACCAGCGCGACCTGTACTTCGAGGCGGCCGTGGCCGGCGCGATCCCGATCCTGCGGCCGCTGCGTGAGTCGCTCGCCGGTGACGACGTGACCCGGGT
The DNA here is from genome assembly GCF_004331465.1 of Kribbella pittospori. Taxonomy (GTDB): domain Bacteria; phylum Actinomycetota; class Actinomycetes; order Propionibacteriales; family Kribbellaceae; genus Kribbella; species Kribbella pittospori. Next base: position 539,234 of record NZ_SJKB01000004.1, on the reverse strand, counting down.
GATGGGCATCGTCAACGGCACCACGAACTACATCCTGGACAAGATGGACAGCACCGGCGCCGGCTTCGACGAGGCGCTGGAGGAGGCCCAGGCACTCGGGTACGCCGAGGCCGACCCGACCGCGGACATCGAGGGCTTCGACGCGGCCGCGAAGGCGGCGCTGCTGGCGAGTTTGGCCTTCCACACCAGGGTTTCCATCGCCGACGTACACCGCGAGGGCATCACCGACGTGACCGCGACCGACATCGCCTCGGCCCGCGAGATGGGCTGTGTGGTGAAGTCGCTGGCGATCTGTGAGCTGGACGAGACGACCGACTCGGTCAGCGCCCGGGTGTACCCGGCGATGATCCCGGCGAACCACCCGCTCGCCTCCGTCCGGGACGCGTACAACGCCGTCTTCGTGGAATCCAAGGCGGCCGGGCAGCTGATGTTCTATGGTCGTGGTGCCGGCGGCGCCCCGACGGCCAGTGCAGTCCTCGGGGATCTCGTGTCCGCCGCGCGCAACCGGCTCAAGGGTGTGCCGGGGGTCGGCGAGTCGTCGTACACCCAGCGGGCCGTGCGGCCGATGGGTGACGCGGTGACCCGCTATCACGTGTCGCTGGACGTGGCCGACAAGGCCGGTGTGCTGGCGGCAGTGGCCCACGCCTTCGCCGAGCACGACGTGTCGATCCAGACCGTCCGCCAGGAGGGCCGGGGGAGTGACGCGCAGTTGGTGGTGGTCACCCACACCGCGACCGACGCAGCGTTGTCCGCAACCGTGGAGACCCTGCGCGACATGGACATCGTTCGTGAAGTCAGCAGTGTGATGCGGGTGGAAGGCGGATAAGGGCATGGCTCAGCAGCGGCCTCATCAGTGGCAAGGCGTGATCGAGGAGTACCGGGACCGGCTGCCTGTTTCGGCGGACACTCCCGTGGTCACGCTCGGCGAGGGCGGGACGCCGCTGGTGGCCGCGCAGTGGCTGAGCGAGCAGACCGGGTGCGAGGTCTGGCTCAAGGTCGAAGGCAACAACCCGACCGGCTCGTTCAAGGACCGCGGTATGACGGTCGCGATCTCGCTCGCCGCCCAGGCCGGTGACAAGGCCGTCGTGTGCGCGTCGACCGGCAACACCTCGGCGTCGGCGGCTGCGTACGCCGTTCGGGCCGGGCTGGTCCCGCTGGTGCTGATCCCGGCCGGCCGGATCGCGAAGGGCAAGCTGGCGCAGGCGATCGTTCACGGTGCACGGCTGGTGACCATCGACGGCGGCTTCGACGACTGCCTGCGGATCGTCCGCGAGCTTGGCAAGCACTACCCGGTCGCGCTGGTGAACTCGGTGAACCCGGTCCGTCTGGAGGGTCAGAAGACCGCGGCGTTCGAGGTGTGCGACGCGCTCGGCGACGCCCCCGACCTGCACCTGCTCCCGGTCGGCAATGCGGGCAACATCGCGGCGTACTGGAAGGGGTACCAGGAGTACGCCAAGGACAAGCTGGCCTCGAAGACCCCGCAGATGTGGGGTTTCCAGGCCGAGGGCGCGGCTCCGATCGTGCGTGGCGCGATCGTCGAGAAGCCGGACACCGCCGCGACCGCGATCCGGGTCGGGAACCCGGCGTCCTGGACGCTGGCCGAGGCCGCCCGGGACGAGTCCGGCGGCCGGATCGAGATGGTCACCGACGAGCAGATCCTGACCGCACAACGTGAGCTCGCCGCCCGCGAGGGTGTGTTCGTCGAGCCTGCGTCGGCGGCCGGCGTCGCCGGTCTGCTGCACGCGAAGGCGAACGGATGGCTGCACGGCGGCTCGACCGTCGTGATCACTGTCACAGGTCACGGCCTGAAGGACATCGACACCGCGCTCGATCACGCGAAGGTGGACGAGTCCCCGGTCACACCCGCCGACACCGACGCCGTCGCCCGCGTCGCCGGCCTCGCCTGATGCCGGACCAGGTCCGGGTCCGGGTGCCCGCGACCAGCGCCAACCTCGGGCCGGGCTTCGATGCCCTCGGCCTGGCCTTGACCCTGTACGACGACCTGGTCGTGACGCCCGGTGGATCCGGGGTGACTGTCGAGGTGACCGGATCCGGTGAGGGCGAGGTGCCGCTGGACGAGTCGCATCTGGTGGTCCGTTCGATCCGTGCCGGCCTGGATGCGCTGGGTGTGCCGGTGCCCGGATTCACGTTGCGGTGCGAGAACCGGATCCCGCACGGCCGCGGACTGGGGTCGTCGTCGGCCGCGATCGTCGGCGGACTCGCGGCGGCGTACGGGCTGGCCGGCGTACCGGTGGATCGCGATCGGATCGTCGTACTGGCGAACGCGATCGAAGGGCATCCGGACAATGTGGCCGCGGCCGCGCTGGGTGGATTCACGATCGCGTGGACCGAAGGGGACGCCGGCCGGGCGATCAGATTGGACCCTGCGGACGGGCTCGCGGTGGTCACCTATGTACCCGACAATCGCGTGCTGACAAAGGAGGCGCGCGGATTGTTGCCTGGCGTTGTTTCCCACATCGACGCGTCCGCGAATGCCGGAAAAGCGGCATTGTTGGTCGCCGCGATGACCACGCGCCCGGAGTTGTTGCTGATTGCGACCGAAGACCGGCTGCATCAGGAGTACCGCGAGCCCGCGATGCCGGAAAGCCTGGCGCTGGTGCACAAGTTGCGGGGGAGCGGACTGGCCGCGATCGTCAGCGGTGCCGGCCCGACGGTCGCCGTACTGGGCCGCCCAGATGAAACCTCTGCGCCGGCAGGTAAAGCCGCAGGTCAGCCGACATTCTTCCGCGGTACGCCGGACGCCCCGGACGGCTGGACCCGGTACGACCTGGCCATTGATCCAGTCGGCGTACAGGTCTGGTCGATGGAGTCCGGATAGCGTGCCGGGGCCGGAGGGGAATGATCGGCAATTGACACGCGTTGTATCCCTCGAGTCAGCAGAACGACCCCCAGTGGTGCTAGTCTCGACTCACCCGATCCCCTCCAGGTGATCGGTGAACTCTCGCCACGATCCGGGCTGTGCTCCCGGCACCCTGTGTTGTGTGGCGACCCTCCAGCGGACTGATCTTGCGCCGCCTGCGCCGGAAACGTCCGGAGGGACTCAGATCGAGCGAGAGCCTCTTGATACCCACGTCGCCGTTTCGTCGGTCGTGGGTGATGATTCCGGGCGATGAGCCTTTCAGGGACATCGTCCATCCGTGTGGGAAGGACCTCACGTGACAGAAACTGTTGAAGCCTCCAGCGGAGCCGGTACCTCACCGGCCCCGGGTACCGACGCCGCGGCCACCACCGCCACGCGTCGCCGGAAGGCCGGAGGCGGCCTCGAGGGCATGCTGCTCCCCGAGCTCAAGCAGCTCGCCGGGACGCTGGGCATCAAGGGCACCGGCGCGCTGCGCAAGGGCCAGCTGATCGAGGCGATCAAGGCCGCCCAGGCCGGTGGCTCCACGGGCGGTTCGCGCCCGAAGTCGAGCCAGCCGACCCTGGACGAGGGTGCCGCCGAGGCCCCCACGGCCGACGCACCGGCCGCTCGGGCCGGGCGGGCCGAGAAGCGCGAGGGTGGCAGTCGCCGGACCCGCGCCGCGGCCGAGAAGACCGTCGGCCAGAACGGTGCCGGCCAGTCCGGTGCCGACCACTCCACGGCAGCGCCGGTCGCCGTCGAGACGCCGGCCGCGCAGGCTCCGGCCGCGCAGGCTCCGGCGCAGGACAGCGCCGCGCAGAACGGCTCCACCCCGGTCGAAGCGGCCGAGTCGAGGACGGCCGAGCCGAAGACCGAGCAGGGCGGTGAGAACCGCAACCGCGACAACCGCGACGGTGACCGCAACCGCGACCGGAACCGGGACACCAACCGGGACGGCAACCGCGACGCGAACCGTGACCGGGACAACCAGAACCGTGACGGCAACCGCGACCGCAACCGGGACAACCAGGGCCGGGACAACCAGACCCGGGGTGGCCAGGACCGCGACAACCAGCGGGACAACCAGCGGAACCGGCAGGACCAGAACGACCGCGGCGAAGAGGGCGAGGGCCGTCGCCGGCGCCGCCGGGGCCGCGACCGCGACCGCACCCGGGAGAACCAGGGCGGTCGCGACAGCAGCCGCAACCGGGGCCGCGGCGAGCGCTTCGACCCGGAGCCGACGATCAGCGAGGACGACGTCCTCGTCCCGGCCGCCGGCATCCTCGACGTACTCGACAACTACGCGTTCGTCCGGACCAGCGGCTACCTGCCCGGCCCGAACGACGTGTACGTCGCGCTGTCGATGGTGAAGCGCTACGGCCTGCGCAAGGGTGACGCGATCACCGGTGCGGTGAAGCAGCCGCAGGAGGGTGAGCGCAAGGAGAAGTTCAACCCGCTGGTCCGGATCGACACCGTCAACGGTGCGGACCCGGAGATCGCCAAGCAGCGGCAGGACTTCAACAAGCTGACCCCGCTGTACGCGACCGAGCGGCTCCGGCTGGAGACCGAGCCCGGTGTGCTCACCACCCGGATCGTCGACATCGTCAGCCCGATCGGCAAGGGCCAGCGCGGCCTGATCGTCTCGCCGCCGAAGGCCGGTAAGACGATGGTGCTGCAGGCGCTGGCGAACGCGATCACCACGAACAACCCCGAAGTGCACCTGATGGTGGTGCTGGTGGACGAGCGGCCCGAAGAGGTCACCGACATGCAGCGCACCGTCAAGGGCGAGGTCATCGCCTCGACGTTCGACCGTCCGGCCGACGACCACACCACGGTCGCGGAGCTGGCGATCGAGCGGGCCAAGCGGCTGGTCGAGCTGGGCCACGACGTCGTCGTACTGCTCGACTCGATCACCCGGCTCGGGCGGGCGTACAACATCGCGGCGCCGGCCAGCGGCCGGATCCTGTCCGGTGGTGTCGACTCGTCCGCGCTGTACCCGCCGAAGCGGTTCTTCGGTGCGGCCCGCAACATCGAGGACGGCGGCTCGCTGACCATCCTCGCGACCGCGCTGATCGAGACCGGCTCGAAGATGGACGAGGTGATCTTCGAGGAGTTCAAGGGCACCGGCAACATGGAGCTGCGGCTGCGCCGCGAGTTCGCCGACCGGCGCATCTTCCCGGCCATCGACGTGGTCGCCTCCGGCACCCGCCGCGAGGAACTGCTGATGAGCAAGGACGAGACCAGCGTGGTCTGGAAGCTCCGCCGGGTGCTGTCCGCGCTCGACGGCCAGGCGGCCCTGGAGCTCCTGATCGGCAAGCTCAAGGAGAGCAAGTCGAACATCGAGTTCCTGCTCCAGGTCAACAAGACGACCCCGTCGGCCGGCGGCGCCCGCAGCACCGACGACGGGAACTGAGAGAAACAGTCGATTACCAGTTTGCCGCCCTCGGGTGGCAAACTGGTCTGTCGGTTCCGGTTCACGTCCGCATCCGCGGGCGACCCGGGGCACCTGAACCTAGGAGATCCTTTGAAGAGCGACATCCACCCGACGTATGTGGACACCACGGTGACCTGCACCTGTGGCGCCACGTTCACCACGCGCTCGACCGCGGAGAACGGCGTGATCCACGCCGACGTGTGTTCGCAGTGCCACCCCTTCTACACCGGCAAGCAGAAGATTCTCGACACCGGTGGCCGGGTGGCCCGCTTCGAGAAGCGGTACGCCAAGAAGTAGCTGGCGAAGGCGATGGGCGAGGTGTGCCTGCGGACAGCGCAGGCCACCTCGCCTTCGCGTGTTTGTGCGGCTGCGCTTCGCTTGCCGCGAGCGGGGGCTTCGCCACCCGCACCCCCTTTGCGCGGGGCTGGCGCGGTTCGGATAGCGGAGCGTTGCGAGAGGAGGAGTGCGCATGTTTGAGGCGGTTCAGACGCTCAAGGCGGAGTACGCCGAACTGGAGCGGCAGATGTCGGATCCGGCGCTGCACTCCGACCAGGCCAACGCCCGCCGGGTCGGCAAGCGGTACGCCGCGCTGGCGCCGGTGGTCCGCACGTACGACGAGTGGTTGCAGACCGCGGACGACATCGGCGCGGCCAAGGAACTGGCGGCCGAGGATCCGGCGTTCGCGGAGGAGGCGGCCAAGCTGACCGCCCGCCGCGAGGAGCTCGCCGAGCGGCTGCAGGTGCTGCTGGTGCCGCGCGATCCGAGCGACGACAAGGACGCGATCCTCGAGATCAAGGCGGGCGAGGGCGGCGACGAGTCGGCCCTGTTCGCCGGTGATCTGCTGAAGATGTACCTGAAGTACGCCGAGTCGCAGAACTGGAAGACCGAGGTCCTGGATTCCGCGGAGTCGGACCTCGGTGGCTACAAGTCGATCACCGTCGCGGTGAAGGCGAAGGGCACTCCGGAGCCGGGCGAGGCGCCGTACGCGAAGCTGAAGTTCGAGGGCGGCGTGCACCGGGTCCAGCGGGTGCCGGTGACCGAGTCGCAGGGCCGGATCCACACGTCCGCGGCCGGCGTCCTGGTGCTGCCGGAGGCGGAGGACGTCGACGTCGAGATCGACCAGAACGATCTGCGCATCGACGTGTTCCGGTCGTCCGGTCCGGGTGGGCAGAGCGTGAACACGACCGACTCGGCCGTCCGCATCACCCACCTGCCGACCGGCATCGTGGTGTCGATGCAGAACGAGAAGTCCCAGCTGCAGAACCGTGAGCAGGCGATGCGCGTCCTGCGGTCCAGGCTGCTCGCCGCCGCGCAGGAGGCCGCCGACCAGGAGGCGTCCGACGCCCGCCGGTCGCAGATCCGGACCGTCGACCGGTCCGAGCGGATCCGCACCTACAACTTCCCGGAGAACCGCTTCTCCGACCACCGCGTCGGCTACAAGGCGCACAACCTCGACCAGGTCCTCGGCGGCGACCTGGCGCCGGTGATCCAGGCGCTGACCGACGCCGACCTCGCCGCGCGGCTCGAGGCCGTCGAATCCCAGTGAGCACCAAGACCCTGGTCGCCGATGCCGCGGCCCGGTTGCGCGACGCGGGCGTCGCCTCACCCGACTTCGACGCCGCGGAACTGCTCGCCTTCGTCACCGGCACCAGCCGCCTCAACCTCGGCGACCCGACCGAGGACCAGGCACGCCGGTACGACGAGCTGATCGCTCGCCGGGCGGATCGCGAACCCCTCCAGCACCTGACCGGTACGGCGGCCTTCCGCTACCGGGAACTGGCGGTCGGACCCGGCGTTTTCGTGCCGAGGCCGGAAACCGAGGTGATGGTCGGCTGGATCCTTGACCGGCTGGCCGACGTACCTGAGCCGCTCGTGGTCGACCTGTGCTCCGGCTCCGGCGCGATCGCCGGCGCGGTCGCGACCGAACGTCCCGACAGCACGGTCCACGCCGTCGAGCTGTCACCCGAGGCCTGCGTCTGGGCCCGTCGCAACCTGGCCGGCACCGGTGCGACCCTCCACGAGGGCGACATCGACGGCTGCCTCCCGGAGTACGACGGCCAGGTGGATGCGGTGATCGCCAACCCGCCGTACATCCCGTTGACCGCTTGGGAGTCCGTCACCGCCGAGGTCCGCGACCACGACCCGGCCCTCGCCCTGTGGTCCGGGGACGACGGCCTCGACGAGATCAAGGTCGTCGCGGCCACCGCGGCCCGGCTGCTCAAGCCCGGCGGTTGGTTCGCCTGCGAACATGCCGACGTACAAGGCGAATCCGCCCCTGCCGTCTTCACTGCCACCGGGTCCTTCACCGAGGTCCGCGACCAACTGGATCTCTCCGGTCGCCACCGGTTCAGCACCGGCCGCAGGATCTAGCTACTCGTAGACGACGAACTCCGGCCGGGGCTTCAGGGCGAGGACCTGGGGTGGCGTCATCAGCGGGCCCTGCCGCGCGTCTTCGGTGTAGAAGAGTTTGAAGCCGGCGTGCACGGACGGTGGAAGCGCGGCTGTCAGCTTGCCCCAGGTCTTGAGCTTGTCGACGGGAGCGCCGATGCCGTCGACGGACTTGATCGTGACGACGCCGGGGTGTTTGGTCAGCGCCTTCTCGTTGCTGACGATCCGGGTGGAGAGCTGGTGGAAGACGAACACCTTCTCCGGCAGGTTGTTGGCACGGACCAGACCCGACAGGTACGACGCGATGCTGTCCAGCTCGGCGCCGGTCGTATGGCCGAAGACCCGGCCGGGGACCTGACCCGGACCGACCGCCCACTCGGGGTCGAACGCGAGACCGACGTCGGGCTCCTTCAGCCAGCGTTCCAGCCGTTTCACCTCGGGCAGGATCTTCGCGCGGCCCGGCTGGATGTCCAGCAGCAACAGCATCTTGTGCTTGCGCGCAACCGTCAGGTACTCGTCGATCGCGGCGTCGGCCAGCCGTCCGCGATACAGCCCGTCCTTGCCCGGCGACCCCTTCGCGACCACCGCGATGAGCTCCATCACCGGCTGCGGTGTCCGCCCGTCGGCGTACGACCTGGAGAGCTTCTCCAGCGTCGCCGCCTTCTTCTCCAGGTCCTTGTCCAGTGGCCCGAGTGCGGGTGAGCCGGGCAGCCCGACGTACCCGACGAGTTGGTACTTCGGGAAGATCACCCGCCCGCCCCGCGGCAACTGGTTGCCCGCCGGGGGAGCTGGAGGCGGTGGTGGTGTCGCGGGTGCGGAGGGACTGTGCTCTGTCTTCGTCGGGGCAGGTGTGGAGGCGACCTTCGCGGGGACATCGGTGCAGGCGGCCACGCCGACCAGAACACCGGCCATCGCCAGCACCCCACAGACTCTCCGCATCGCTCCAGCCAACCACGAACCGCGCAGGAACCAACCCACTCAGGCCGCCGCGCTGGTTCGGGCCAGGCCATCGGCAGCGCGCGTGATGACCGATTCCTGCCCGTCGTCGAGAGCGAGCTCGAGCGCCCGCGCGAAATGCGGACGCGCCTGGACCGGATCGCCCTTGGCCAGCAAGGTTTCCGCGAGCCGGAGATGCGCGTTCTGCTCGGACTGCCGCGAATCGCTGTCCAGCGCCAGCGCCAGCGATTTCCGGCCGACCTCCAGCGCCTCCGCCCACTGCCCCCGCCGCGTGTACGCCGTACTGAGGAACGCGTACGTGTAGATCAGGCTGTAGTCGGACCCGCGTTCGATCCCCGCCTCTTGTGCAGTGGTCAGTGCGGTCACCGCCTCGTCCACGCGGTCGAGCTCGAGCAGACATTCGCCGATCCCGTTCAGTACTTCGGCCTGCACCGACCGGTCGTCCACCTCCTGCGCCAACCGCAGCGATTTCTCGTACGCCGCCAACGCCTCGGGGAACTCGAGCCGGTCGCCATAGGTCACCCCGAGATACCCGAGCACCCGGGACGCGATGCTCCGATCGCCGGACTGACGTGACACCTCCAGAGCCTCGTCGAGTACGGCGATCGCCTCGGCATCCGGGCTGATCTTCGCCATGCTGTAGCCGATGGACGCGAGCACTCGAGCCCGCAGCACCAGGTCCGCGTCGTCCGGCAGCTTGCTGTGCGCCTGCTGCAGGGTGTGCAGACTCTCCTCCGGACCACGGCGGTAGCGGCCGAGGCTGCCGATGGACAGCAGCACGCGCGACTCTGCGTCCGGATCGCCGTTCCGACGGGTCGCACGCAGCGCGAGCTCCAGCGCCTCTTCCATCTCGTAGATCCGCGCACGCTGGTAGAAGCACGAGGACACCGCTAGACCGAGTCGCCAGGCATGCTGGTCGGCGCCACTCGCCTCCGCGACCCGGATCGTCGCCAGCACGTTGGCGCCTTCGATGTCGATCCACGCCAGCCCGTCAGCAGCCGTCTCGAAGACAGGCAGCGGCACTGGAGGTGGCATGGGGAGTTGGTGCAGGCGCGTGCTGAAGATGGCCGCACTCGCTTCTGCGGTGGCGTAGAGGTAGTAGTCCAGAAGACGCTGGACAGCACCCGGCTCGGCGTCCAGCGTCCCGGCGTACTGCCGCAGCAGGTCGTGGAACTGGAAGCGGCCTGGTCGTAGCTGGAGCAGCAGGTTCGCATCCACGAGTTGCTCGAGCAGATCCTCCGCGTCCACCGGATCCACCTCGGCGAGTGCGGCAGCGGCGTACGGCTCGATGTCCTGACCGGTCATCACACCGAGCAGCCGGAACAGACGCTGCTGGTCGGCCGGCAGATGCTCGTAGGACAAGGCGAAAGCGGGGGAGACTCCACCACCGTCAGTGCTGAGCTCCGCGAGCCGTCGGTCCTCTGCGTCGAGGCGCTTGCTCAGATGTTCGATCGTCCAGCTCGGCCGATGCCGCAGCCGCGAACCGGCGACGCGGATCGCGAGCGGCAGATGACCGCAGTGGCTCACCACAGCCGCAGCAGCCTCCGGGTCGGCTGCGCGATCCGCTCCCACGATCTCCGCCAGCAGTGCGCGAGCGTCGTCGGGCCGCAGTACGTCGAGTGCCAGGCGGACAGTCGCGTCCAGCCCGGTCAGCTGCCGTCTGCTCGTCACCAGCACGCCACACGTCGGACTGCCGGCCAGCAACGGCAGAATCCCGGCAGAGTCGAGTGCGTTGTCCAGTACGACGAGGATGCGGCGACCAGCGAGCTCGGAACGCCACAAGGCGGCCCGCTCCTCCAGATCGGCAGGGATGCGGTCTGCTGGGACAGAGAGCGTGCGTAGCAACCGGTCCAGCGCCTGCAGGGGAGACACCGGCTCGCGCCCAGGCGTGTAGCCGTGCAGGTCGATGAACAGCCTGCCTTCCGGGAACTGCTCACTCAGCTGCCGTGCGGCCCGGACTGCCAGAGCCGTCTTGCCGACGCCGGCCATGCCGTCGATCGCCACCACCGGCATGACAGTCCGGTCGCGGGTGGCCATTGCGTCGACCACCTGTTGCAGTGCGTCCTCGCGGCCCACGAACGCGGCACCGTCGTACGGCAGTTCGTCCCGGACCGCCGTACGGCTCACCTTCTCCGTCTGCTCTTCGTTCTGCAGGATCCGCTCGTGGATGGCGCGTAGTGCCGGACCGGGCTCCACTCCGAGCTGGTCGATCAGCTCATGCCGTGTCTGCGTGTAGGTGTCGAGCGCCTCGGAGCTCCGGCCGCTTCGCCAGTACGCCAGCATCAGCTGTCCGGCGAAGTGCTCCCGCAGCCGGTCCTCCTCGACCAATGCGACCAGTTCGGGCACCAGATCGCCGTACCTGCCTCGCTCCAGGTCCAGGTCGATCCGCTCCGCCAGTACTTTGAGACGGCGCTCGGTGAGGCGATGGCGCTGTGCGCTCAGGTAGTGCCCGGCGAGCCCACTGAGGGGCTCGCCGGTGAAGAGGTCGAGGGCTTCGGTCAGACGGGCTGCTGCTTCGTCCAGCCGGCCTGCGTCCCGGGCAGCGTGACCGGCGTTGACCAGAGCCTCGAATCGGCTCAGGTCCACCGCATCCGGTGCGATCCGCAGGCTGTAGCCGTCCCGCGTACGGATCAGCACACCTTCCGGCAGCAACTTGCGCAGCCGATAGATGTACGGCGGCACGATCTGCCTGCCGGTCGACGGCGGGGCGTCACCCCAGACGAGGTCGACCAACTCGTCCGGAGTGATCACCTGGTTAGGCCGCAGCGCCAGAACGGCGAGCAGAGCCTGCTGGCGGATCGGGCCGAGATCGAGCCGACGGCCGCCCGACCAGCCATGCAGTGGGCCAAGCAGGTCCAGCCGCAGATCGCCCGTCACGCCCCGAAGGATAACGCGGAGCGATTACGCGCTTACATACGCGTCGATCTCCTGCAGCAGGGCGTGCTTCACGGAGTCCTCGGCGAACGAGACCCGTACGGCGGTCTTGGCGAGCTCGGCGACACCGGCATCGTCCAGCTCGAGCAGCCGGGCGGCGACGGCGTACTCGTTGGTCAGGTTCGTGCCGAACATCGGCGGGTCGTCGGAGTTGATGGTGACGACCAGGCCGGCGTCGACCATCGCGCGCAGCGGGTGCTCGTCGTACGACGCGACCGCGCGGGTGGCGATGTTCGACGTCGGGCTCACCTCGAGCGGGATCCGGTGCTCACCCAGGTAGTCGACCAGCGCCGGGTCCTGCATGGCCGACGTACCGTGGCCGATCCGCTCGGCCTTCAGCACCCGGACCGCATCCCAGATCGTCTCCGGACCGGTCGTCTCGCCCGCGTGCGGCACGCTGTGCAGCCCAGCGGCCAGCGCCGCCTCGAAGTGCGGCTGGAACTGCGGCCGCGGTACGCCGATCTCCGGGCCGCCCAGGCCGAACCCGACCAGGCCCTCGGGCCGGATCTTGGTCGCGATCCGCAGCGTCTCGTCGGCGCCCGGCAGCCCGTCCTCACCGGAGATGTCGAAGATCCACCGTAGCGTGATCCCGAGTTCCTTCTCGGCCGCGACCCGCGCGTCCTCGATCGCCTCGCAGTACGCCTCGGGCGCGATCCCACGGACCACCGACGTGTATGGCGTACAGGTCAGCTCGGCGTACCGCAGGTTCTGCGCGGCCATCTCGCGGGCGACCTCGTAGGTCAGCAGCCGGACGTCCTCGGGCGTCTTGATCAGCTCGACGACGCTCAGATAGATCTCGATGAACTTGGCGAAGTCGGTGAACTGGAAGTACTCGGCCAGCGCGGCCGGATCGGCCGGCACCGGCGACTCGGGATGCCGCGCGGCGAGCTCGGCCACGATCCGCGGCGACGCGCTTCCGACGTGGTGGACATGCAGTTCGGCCTTCGGCAACCCGGCAAGGAACTCACGCGACACAGTCATGCCGGGATCCTAAGGAGTCTCCGGACCGATCCGCCGGAAAGCTCACATTCGCTTGTCAGGATCCGCCGGGCCGTGGCCCGGCTGGAGTCGCAGGGGTCGCGGGTGGCACGATGCGGTGCGTGAGTGAGCGCTTCGACTTCACCGGCGACGAGCTGGCACCGGCCTATCGAGCGGCCGTGGACGCCATCGAGGCCGGCGACCTGGTCGTCCTTCCGACCGACACCGTCTACGGAATCGCCGCGGACGCCTTCAAGGCGGACGCCGTCCAGCGGTTGCTGGATGCCAAGGGCCGCGGCCGCGACATGCCGCCGCCGGTGCTGATCTCGGTGGTGGAGTCGCTGGACGCGCTCGCCACCGACGTCCCCGACGACGGCCGCACGCTGTGCCAGGAGTTCTGGCCCGGCCCGCTGACGGTGATCTGCCACGCGCAGACCTCGCTGATGTGGGACCTGGGGGAGACCAAGGGCACGGTCGCACTGCGCGTGCCCGACCACGAGAACACCCGCGAACTGCTCTCCCGGACCGGTCCGCTCGCGGTCAGCTCGGCGAACAAGAGCGGCCGGCCCGCGGCGCTGGACGTGTACGACGCCGAGGAGCAACTGGAGGACACGGTCGCGGTCTACCTCGACGGAGGTACGGCGACCGGCGGGCAGCCGTCCACCATCGTCGACATCACCGGCGACACCCCTCACGTCGTACGCCTCGGTGCCCTGTCGCTGGAGCAGCTCCGAGCCATCGTCCCTGGCGTCACCAGCTACCTTGATGACGAGAAGCCGGACGAAGAATCAGAAGCGAAGGCCGACGAACCGGAAGCCAAGCCGGACGAGGCCGAGGAGAAGCCAACCGAGGAACCCGTCGCGGCGTCCAACGAGCAGGACGACGAGAAGCCGCCGTCCTCAGCAAAGGACGACGAGAAGCCGTCCGAACCGGATGATGTGAGGCCTGCGGACTAGTGCGCGAGTATCTGCTGGTCCTGTTCGTGGCGATGGCCACGACCTTCCTGCTGACCGGCGTGGCCCGGCAGATCGCGCTGCGGTACGGCGCCGTGGCGAAGGTACGGGCCCGCGACGTGCACAAGGTCCCGATCCCGTACTTCGGCGGCATCTCGATCCTCGGCGGCCTGATCGCCGCGTTCGCGGTCGCGTCCAGCCTGCCGTTCCTCGGCAACAGCCTGCAGGTCGCGCACGACGCCCGGGCGATCCTGATCGGCGGCGTGGTGATCTGCGCCGTCGGCGTGGTCGACGACCTGTACGAGCTGGACGCGATCACCAAGCTGGCCGGCGAGGTGCTCGCAGTCGGCGTGATGGTTGTCCAGGGCATCCAGTTGTACTGGCTCCCGTTGCCCGGCGGCGTGGTGTCGCCATCGGCCGCGCAGCTTGCCGTACTGACCGCCGGCATCCTGCTGGTGTCCTGCAACGCGGTGAACTTCGTCGACGGCCTGGACGGTTTGGCCGCCGGGGTCACCGCGATCGGGGCGACCGCATTCTTCATCTACTCCTATCTGCTGAACTTCGAGCAGAACCTCGACCGGGCGACGACCTCGACGCTGATCACGGTCGCGCTGGCCGGTGCCTGCCTCGGCTTCCTGCCGCACAACTTCTTCCCGGCCCGAGTCTTCATGGGCGATTCCGGTGCTCTGCTGATCGGCCTGATGCTGGCCGCGTCGACGATCAGCCTCACCGGCCAGATGGATCCGAACGCCGTTCCGTACGAGGTCGGCGGCTCCAGCCTGCTGCCCGCACTGCTCCCGCTGGTCCTGCCGATCGCCGTGCTCGCGATCCCTGCGCTGGACCTGACGATGGCCTACGTACGCCGTACGAAGGCCGGCCAGTCGCCGTTCGCGGCCGACAAACTGCACCTGCACCACAGGCTGATGCAACGCGGCCACTCGCACCGTCGCGCCGTCTTGCTGATGTACCTGTGGACCGCCCTGATCGCGTACGGCGTGGTCGTCCTCGGGCTCGTCCTGTTCTGGTGGACAGCCCTGATCGTGCTGGCCGTCGCGGTCACCGCGGTCCTGCTCACCACCGGTCTGCCGAGGCGATCCCGGAAACCGCTCGCCAAGGTCTGACCCAGAAGACCGGGGACCAGACCACTCGTCGGGGTGGCCTACCGATAGGGTGTTCGTGTACAGCGGCAGGACCGCTCGTTTTGCTGACCATGCAGACTTTGTGCTAGTTTTCACAAGCACCAGCAAAGAACAGCGACACCCCTGACCCCGCCCACCCGACGACCGAGCCGCGAGACCCGGTCGCCAGCAGGACGGAACCAGCAGATGGCTCCCTCGGCTCACAGCCCGAAAGTCGCCGGCCAGGCCACTCGGCACCCGGCGCTGGCAATGCTGCGTGGCGCTTTGATCGCCGCGCTGGTCGTCGGCGTCAACGCGGCCGCGGTGTCCACCGTCGCGGCCGGTCTCCCCGGCCTGTGGGGCGCGTTGCTCGGGTTCTTGATGGTCGTCATCTTCTCCGGCGCGGGCCTGCTCGCGCTGCACCTGTCCCGCCGTACCTCCCCGACGATGCAACTCGCCGTCGCGATGGCGTCGTACACCGGCCGGATCGCGATCTTCGGTGGCCTGCTCGCCGTCGCGCTGAGCTCGGACGGCCTGGCCCGGCACGTGAATCTGACCGTGCTCGGGATCTGCGCACTGGTCGTCGTGATGGGCTGGATGGCCGGCGAGATCTGGGCCTGGTCGCGGCTGCGCATCCCGATCTACGACCTCGACGGCGAGGTGACCGCATGACCACCTTGGGTAATGATTCCCCTGGTGTGGTGGGTGTTACAGGTGCCGGTGTGACCGGTCGTGTCGCGGACTGGTACCTTTCGGGTGCCAATGAGCGAGCACGAGGATCCGAAGCCATCACCCGGGAATGCGGGCGACGGCTGGCGGGTCCTGTCCTACTTGATCGGCGGTGTCGTTCTGTACGGCGGCATCGGGTTCGGGTTGGATCGCCTGCTCGGCACCCAGTTCTTACTCCCGGTGGGCATCGTCCTCGGTGCCGGGCTCACCGTTTTGTTGCTGCACTTCCGGTACGGGTCGCGGTCCTGACCCACGCCGGGTCTGACGTTGTTGACCGCCATGCCCTGAGCCGCCCTGCCCTTGATCAGAAGGCGTCCGACTTGAGCACGACGCGAGAGGAGACCCGGTGATAGCCGGCGTTCCGACCGAGTTCACCCCGCCCGGTCCCGAAAGCTTCGACCTTCCGCCGATCATCGACGGCGTGGACTGGTTCACCAAGCCCGTGCTGGTGTCCGCGCTGTCCGTCGTCGTGATCATCTGGTTCTTCTGGGGTGCGTCCCGCAAATCGGCGATCGTGCCGAGCAAGCTGCAGTTCGCCGGTGAGCTCGGGTACAACTTCGTCCGCAACTCGATCGCCCGCGACGCCATCGGCAGTGCGGAGCACATGAAGTACGTGCCCTACCTGTGCGGCCTGTTCTTCTTCATCCTGCTGAACAACGTCGCGGCCACCATCCCGCTGATCCAGTTCCCGACCTTCAGCCACATCGGCTGGGCGTACGTCGCCGCGATCATGAGCTGGGTGATCTACAACACGGTCGGCATTCGCAAGCACGGCGCGTGGGGCTACTTCAAGCACCAGACCATGCCGGCCGGGGTGCCGGTCTGGCTGATGCCGCTGATGATCCCGATCGAGTTCATCTCGAACATCCTGGTCCGGCCGATCTCGCTCAGCCTCCGTCTGTTCGCCAACATGTTCGCCGGCCACATCCTGCTGGGTGTGTTCGTACTCGGTGGCGAGTACCTGGTCCTCGAGACCGGCAACATCGCCCTGGCCGGCGTCGGCGTCGTGACCTGGCTGATGGGCCTCGCGATCGCCGGTCTCGAGCTGTTCGTCCAGGTCATCCAGACTTACATCTTCGTCGTGCTGACCGCGCAGTACATCGGCAGCGCCATCTCCGAAGATCACTGATCCGCAGTACCTGCACCGCCCCACAGACCGTAGTAACGGAAATCCGGATAGCCGCTATCCGTACCGAAAGGAACACACTGCAATGACCGCACTCGACATCACCGGCAACATCGCAGTACTGGGTTACGGCCTCGCCGCGATCGGCCCGGGCGTCGGCGTCGGCCTGATCTTCGCCGCCGTGATCAACGGCACCGCGCGGCAGCCGGAGGCGCAGAGCAAGCTGCAGTCGATCGCGTGGATCGGCTTCGGCGTCACCGAGGTTCTGGCGATCATCGGTATCGCGCTCGCGTTCGTCTTCCGTACCTGAGCCACTTCCCCTCTGACTGACAGGATTCAGACATGTTGACGATGGTGCTACCGCTGGCGACGGAGGGCGAGCAGCCGAACCCGCTGCTCCCGCACACCGCCGAGATCATCTTCGGCTTCGTGTTCTTGGTCCTGCTGGCCATCGCCTTCGCCAAGTTCTTCGTGCCGAGGTTCGAGAAGGCGTACGCCGATCGGACCGCGGCCATCGAAGGCGGGATGGACGCGGCCAAGCAGGCTCAGGCCGAGGCGAAGGCGGCTTTGGACAAGTACAACGCGCAGCTGGCCGAGGCCCGGCAGGAGGCTGCGAAGATCCGCGAGGACGCGCGTGAGCAGGGTGCGCAGATCATCGCGGAGATGCGTGAGCAGGCGAACGCCGAGTCCGAGCGGATCGTCACGCACGCGCGGACCCAGATCGACGCCGAGCGGGCGCAGGCCGTGGCCTCGCTGCGGGCCGAGGTCGGCACGATGGCGACCACGCTGGCCGGCCGCATCGTCGGGGAGTCGCTCGAGGACGAGGCGCGTCAGCGTCGCATCGTCGAGCGGTTCCTGGCCGACCTGGAGGCTTCGGAGTCCGCACGTCAGGCCGTCGGAACGGACGGCTGATGCGCGGCGCATCGAAGGAGTCACTCGCCAAGGCCCAGGAGGCCCTGGCGAGTGTCACGGTGACCGATGAGCTCGGCACCGAGCTGTTCTCGGTGGCCAAGCTGCTGGACGGCACGGGCGCGCTCCGGCGTGCACTGACCGACCCGGCCCGGCCGCGGGACGCCCGCGTCGCGCTGGTCCAGCAGTTGCTCGGCGGCAAGATCTCCGCCCCCGCGGAAGAGGTGGTGACCGCCGCCGTGGCCGGCCGCTGGGTCAGCAGCCGTGACCTCGCGGACGCGCTGGACCAGCTCAGTGTCGAGGCCGAGGTGGCGTACGCCGACACCCGGGGCAAGCTGGACGACGTCGAGGACGAGCTGTTCCGGCTGGAACGGATCGTCGCGATGGAGCGGGGGCTGAGCGACAAGCTCAGCGACCACAACATCCCGCTCACCGCCCGGCAGCAGCTGCTCGCCGGACTGCTGCAGGGCAAGGCCGACGCCGCCACGATGCGGCTGGCCGAGCGTGCGGTGGACGGACGCGGCCGGAGCTTCGCGGCGTCGCTGCGGTCCTACCAGGTCGCCGCGGCGGCCCGGCGCAACGCCAGCATCGCCACCGTCCGGGTCGCGACCGACCTCTCCGAGGCCGAGCGCACCCGGCTGGCCGAGGCACTCGGCCGTCAGTACGGCCGGGAGATCCAGCTGAACGTGATCGTCGACCCGACCGTGGTCGGCGGCGTACGGGTGGACATCGGCGACGAAGTGATCGACGGAACCATCGCGGCCAGGCTCGACGAAGCGCAACGGCGCATCGCGGGCTGAACCCCCTTAACGACATAAGCGGCGCTAGGGGTCGGGAAAGCCTTTAGAGCCACAACAGGCCAGCAGGGTCAAGGAAGCAGGAAACACAATGGCTGAGCTCACGATCAGGCCGGAGGAGATCCGGGACGCCCTGGATCGGTTCGTCACCGAGTACCAACCGGCGGAGGCGGCCCGCGAAGAGGTCGGCACCGTGGTCGACGCGGGTGACGGTATCGCGCATGTCGAGGGCCTGCCCTCGGCGATGACCAA
This sequence comes from Kribbella pittospori, assembly GCF_004331465.1. Classification (GTDB taxonomy): domain Bacteria; phylum Actinomycetota; class Actinomycetes; order Propionibacteriales; family Kribbellaceae; genus Kribbella; species Kribbella pittospori. The sequence continues at coordinate 520,802 of NZ_SJKB01000004.1, read as the reverse complement.
CGAGCTGCTCGAGTTCGAGGACGGCACCCGGGGCATCGCGCTGAACCTGGACGTCCGCGACATCGGAGTCGTCGTCCTCGGTGAGTTCGACGGGATCGACGAGGGCCAGCAGGTCCGCCGGACCGGCTCGGTGCTGTCGGTGCCGGTCGGCGAGGGCTACCTCGGCCGCGTCGTCGACCCGCTGGGCAAGCCGATCGACGGCCTCGGCGAGATCAAGGACCTCGAGGGCGACCGTGCGCTGGAGCTGCAGGCGGCCGGCGTGATGGACCGCCAGGAGGTCCGCGAGCCGCTGCAGACCGGTATCAAGGCGATCGACGGGATGATCCCGATCGGCCGTGGTCAGCGCGAGCTGATCATCGGCGACCGCAAGACCGGTAAGACGGCGATCGCGGTCGACACGATCATCAACCAGAAGGCGAACTGGGAGTCCGGCGACCCGAAGAAGCAGGTCCGCTGCATCTACGTCGCGGTCGGTCAGAAGGGCTCCACGATCGCCGCCGTCCGCGGTGCGCTCGAAGAGGCCGGCGCGATGGAGTACACCACCATCGTCGCCTCCCCGGCGTCCGACCCGGCCGGCTTCAAGTACGTCGCGCCGTACACCGGCTCGGCCATCGGCCAGCACTGGATGTACCAGGGCAAGCACGTGCTGATCGTGTTCGACGACCTGACCAAGCAGGCCGAGGCGTACCGCGCGATGTCGCTGCTGCTGCGCCGCCCGCCGGGCCGTGAGGCGTACCCGGGTGACGTCTTCTACCTGCACAGCCGCTTGCTGGAGCGCTGCGCGAAGCTGTCCGACGAGCTCGGCGCCGGTTCGATGACCGGTCTGCCGATCATCGAGACCAAGGCCAACGACGTGTCGGCCTTCATCCCGACCAACGTCATCTCGATCACCGACGGTCAGATCTTCCTGCAGTCCGACCTGTTCAACGCCAACATCCGGCCGGCCATCGACGTCGGTATCTCGGTCTCCCGGGTCGGCGGCGCCGCGCAGGTCAAGGGCATGAAGAACGTGTCCGGCTCGCTGAAGATCGACCTGGCCCAGTTCCGCGCGATGGAGGCGTTCGCGATGTTCGCGTCCGACCTCGACGCCACCTCCCGCCGCCAGCTCGACCGGGGTCAGCGGCTGGTCCAGCTGCTCCGGCAGCCGCAGTACTCGCCGTACCCGGTGGAGGAGCAGATCGTCTCCATCTGGTCCGGTACGACGGGCAAGTTCGACGAGGTCCCGGTCGACGACGTACTGCGCTTCGAGCGGGACTTCCTGGACTACCTGCGCCGGGAGAGCAAGGTGCTCGACAGCATCCGCGAATCCGGTCTGTTCGACGACGACTCGGCCCAGGCCGTGACCGAGGCGCTGAACGCGTTCAAGCCGACCTTCCAGACCTCCGAGGGCACCCTGCTGGGCACCGAGGCGGAGGCTGAGGCGATGGACGAGGCGGACGTCGAGCAGGAGCAGATCGTCCGGCAGAAGCGGGGCTGATCGACCGTGCCAGCCAATCTGCGGGAGCTACGCGATCGCAAGGCCTCGGTCTCGACGATCAAGAAGCTCACCCGGGCGATGGAGCTCATCGCGGCGTCCCGGATCGTCAAGGCGCAGCAGCGCGCCCAGGCGGCCGGTCCGTACGCGCGTGAGCTCACCCGTGCCGTGTCGGCGGTGGCGACGTTCTCGAACGTCGACCACCCGCTGACCACCGAGAAGCCCGATCCGAAGCGGGCCGCGGTGCTGCTGATCACCTCCGACCGCGGTCAGGCCGGGGCGTACTCGGCCAACGTGATCCGTGAAGGGGAGCGGCTGAACCAGCTGCTGCGCGAGGACAGCAAAGAGGTCGTCCCGTACCTCAGCGGCCGTAAGGGCATCGCGTACTACACCTTCCGGCAGCGCGAGGTCGCGCAGTCGTGGAGCGGTGACTCCGACGCTCCGTCGTTCGCCCGTGCGCGGGAGATGGCCGATGCGCTGATCGAGGCCTTCCTGACCCCGACCGAGGAGGGCGGCGTGGACGAGATCCACATCGTCTTCACCCGGTTCGTGTCGATGCTGACCCAGCGCGCGGACGTGATCCGCCTGCTGCCGCTGGAGGTCGTCGAGGGCGAGGAGGCGCCGGCGGCGGACGACGTACTGCCGCTGTACGAGTTCGAGCCGTCCGCCGAAGAGGTGCTCGACGGGCTGCTGCCGAAGTACGTCGCCAGCCGGATCCACTACTGCATGCTGCAGGCGGCCGCTTCCGAGCTGGCCAACCGGCAGCGGGCGATGAAGTCGGCGACGGACAACGCGCAGGACCTGATCGAGAAGCTCACGCGGGACCTCAACCAGGCCCGCCAGGCCCAAATTACCCAGGAAATCAGCGAGATCGTCGGTGGTGCCAGCGCGCTGGCCGACGCGAACGCCGGGAGCGAGTGAGAGAAATGACTGCCACGGTTACCGAGAAGAACAACGAGGCCGGCTCTACTGGTGTTGGTCGCGTCGCCCGGGTGATCGGCCCGGTCGTCGACATCGAGTTCCCAGCGGACGAGTTGCCGGACATGTACAACGCGCTCGAGGTGGACATCACCCTGGGCGACACCACCCAGACGATCACCCTCGAGGTTGCGCTGCACGTCGGCGACAACATCGTCCGGGCCATCTCGATGAAGCCCACCGACGGCCTGGTCCGCGGCGTCGAGGTGCGCGACACCGGTGCTGCGATCTCCGTACCGGTCGGCGACGTCACCAAGGGCCGGGTCTGGTCCGTGACCGGCAAGTGCCTGAACCAGGACGAGTCCGAGTTCGAGATCACCGAGCGCTGGCCGATCCACCGCAAGGCGCCGGCCTTCGACCAGCTCGAGTCGAAGACCGAGATGCTGGAGACCGGCATCAAGGTGCTCGACCTGCTCACGCCGTACGTCCAGGGCGGCAAGATCGGCCTGTTCGGCGGTGCGGGTGTCGGCAAGACCGTTCTGATCCAGGAGATGATCTACCGGATCGCCCACAACTTCGGTGGTACGTCGGTGTTCGCCGGCGTGGGCGAGCGGACCCGTGAGGGCAACGACCTCATCAACGAGATGGAAGAGGCAGGCGTCTTCAAGGACACCGCGCTGGTCTTCGGTCAGATGGACGAGCCGCCGGGCACCCGGCTGCGGGTCGCGCTGTCCGCGCTGACGATGGCGGAGTACTTCCGCGACGTCAAGGAGCAGGACGTGCTGCTCTTCATCGACAACATCTTCCGGTTCACCCAGGCCGGTTCCGAGGTCTCCACGCTGCTCGGCCGGATGCCGTCGGCCGTTGGTTACCAGCCGAACCTGGCCGACGAGATGGGCGTGCTGCAGGAGCGGATCACGTCGACCCGGGGTCACTCGATCACCTCGATGCAGGCGATCTACGTGCCCGCGGACGACTACACCGACCCGGCGCCGGCGACCACCTTCGCCCACCTGGACGCGACCACCGAGCTTTCGCGTGACATCGCGTCGCGTGGTCTGTACCCCGCCGTCGACCCGCTGACCTCGACGTCGCGGATCCTCGACCCGCAGTACATCGGCCAGGAGCACTACGACGTGGCCGTCCGGGTGAAGCAGATCCTGCAGAAGAACAAGGAACTGCAGGACATCATCGCCATCCTCGGTGTCGACGAGCTCTCCGAAGAGGACAAGATCACCGTCGCGCGGGCGCGCCGGATCGAGCAGTTCCTCTCCCAGAACACCTACATGGCGGAGAAGTTCACCAACATCAAGGGTTCGACCGTGCCGCTGAAGGACACCATCGAGTCCTTCAAGAAGATCACCGAGGGCGAGTACGACCACGTCGCCGAGCAGGCGTTCTTCAACGTCGGTTCGCTCGACGACGTCGACCGCAAGTGGACTGAGCTGCAGAAGGAAAACTGACATGGCCGACGAATCTGCCAAGCACCTCGAGGTCGCGCTGGTCGCGGCCGAGCGGACCGTGTGGCAGGGTCAGGCCAGGATCGTCATCGCCCGCACCACGGACGGTGACGTCGGGATCCTGCCCGGCCACGCGCCGCTGCTGGGCCTGCTGCAGGGTGGCACCGTCCAGGTGCGGACCGTCGACGACGAGTACTTCGTCGCGGCCGCGCCGGACGGCTTCATCTCGGTGGCCAACGACCGGGTCTCGATCCTGGCCGAGAACGCCGAGATGGGTCACGACATCGACCTCGAGGAGGCCCGGCGCGAACTCGAGGAAGCGCTGGCGACCGGCAGCGAGACCGATGCCGACTCCGACGAGGTCCGCCTCGCCGAAGCCAGGGTGAGGGCCGCCGAGAAGACGGCCTGACCGCGGCGGTGGGGTGGGGCCGCAATCGGCACAGCACCCACCTGCCATAATCGAACATCGTCACTGACAGTACGGTTCTCCGGGGTGTCCGGGGCAGTACGCTATCGGGCACCGGGAATGAGGTCGGCAAGGTATGAGAACAGTCCTCGATGTCGTCGGGGTCTGTCTGCTTGCCGCCGTACTGCTGATCATCGCGTTCGCGTGCCGCCGTCGCTGGTTGTCCAGGGACGGCGGCACTTTCGATTGCAGCCTCCAGTTGGCCGAGAAGGACCACGGCCGCGGCTGGGCCCTCGGCCTGGCCCGCTACGTCGGTGACGAACTGCAGTGGTTCCGCGTCTTCAGCCTGGTCTGGTGGCCGAAGCTGGTCGTCAACCGCCGCCAACTCGAAGGCATCACCACCCGCCGCCCGATGGGCAACGAGCCCTTGGTCACCTACGCCGGCCACGTCATAGTCGACGCCGCCCTCCAAGACCGCACAGTCCACTTCGCCATGACCGAAGAGGCCCTCACCGGCGTCCTGGCCTGGGTAGAATCCGCCCCACCCAGCAGCCAGACCTACCACTAACTCCTGCTCAGCCGAGGCTGAAGCGGAAATTGTGGGGTTGGGGTTGTAGGTCGTGCGGCGGGAGGATCGGGGCGCCGCTGGTTGGGCTGCCTAGGCCGTGTTGGAGAGCGTCCAGGGTCAGCCAGGTGTTGGCGCTGGGGGTGAGGTCTTCTCGGTGGTCCGCGGCGGCGAGTTCGGCGATGCTCCATTTGCGGAGCGTTAGCGCCAGGTGCGGGTCGGCTGTCAGTCTGAGGTTGCCGGCTGTTCCGGACAGGTCGGCCCAACGGACGTCGGCGCGGGCGCCGTTCTCCTGGGGGTAGATGTACGGCACCTGCCAGTCGTCGATGGTCGCGGTGTAGCGGCCGATCCGCGCAGCTGCCCGGGAGTCCGGATACGCCTGCCCCGGTCCGAGTCCGAACCAGGTCACGCGGTCGAACCCAGCCGGCAGTCCGAACGTCACCCCGAGGCGCGCCCAGGGCACCGTCCACTCGCCCAGCGGCTCGACCTGCACGTCCGCGGTCAGCCGGTTGCCGTCCGAACTCCAGCGGTACGTCGTCAGCACCCGAGCATCCGTCGCCGCGGCGCCGACCATGGTCACCACGACTAGCTCGTCCCCGTCCGGCTCCACCGACACCGTCCGATACCGCAACCGGTGCAACCCGGCCGCAGCCCACCGAGCCTTCCGATCACGCGTCGTCGCATCCCAGGTCCGAGCATCATGCTGAGTAGGCGCCCGCCATAGTTCCAGAGGCACGTGCTCCACCTCCCACCCACGCAACCCAGTCAGCCGCCCAGTGCGAGGACAGAACCGGCCCGGTCCGACCCACACCTCGCCATCTGTAGTTATGACCTGCACCGCCGGTGACGTAGCAACCCGTCGTGGGCTCGGGGTGATGGCTGCTTGCGTGAACGCTACTTCGTGGCCTGCGGGGGCCCAGGGGGTGTCGGTGGTGAGGACTGCTCGGATGGTTAGCCAGCGTTCTCGGTTTTGGGTTGGTGTGGTTAGGGGCGGGAGTTGCACGGAGGAGTGGCCGCCGGCGGGGATCACCGGCAGTTGCAGGGTGCCTTGGGCGATTACCTCGCCTTCGTCGGCTGTGGACCATTGGAGGGAGAGGTGTGAGGTGTCCAGGACGTCGTAGTTGTTGGTGAGGTGGAGGGTGGTGGGGGTGATGGTCAGGTGGATGGGCTCGTAGGCTTTGCGGACTTCCAGGAGGACTGGTTGGGGGGTGAGGTCGGGGAAGACGAGGCCGTCGAGGACGTAGTTGCCGTCGTGTAGTTCTTCGCCGAAGTCGCCGCCGTACGCGTAGGTGCCATCCGGACGCAGGATGCCGTGTTCCATCCACTCCCAGAGGAATCCGCCCTGGCACCGCTCGTACCGGTGGAACAGTTCCTCGTACTCCGGCAGTCCACCCGGACCGTTGCCTCCGGCATGCGAGTACTCACAGAGGACGAACGGCATCGCCCGGCGCCGCGCATCCAGTACCGGATCGTCCAGCGCCGGCTCGGCGCGCTTCCCAATCTCCTCGACTTCGGCGTGCGCGGCGTACATCCGGCTGTACACATCCACGTCCGCACAGCTCGGATCGCCTTCGTAGTGCACGGGTCGCCACGGATCGCGTTCCCGCGTCCACTCCGCCATCGCGGTGAGGTTCCGCCCGATTCCGGCCTCGTTGCCCAGCGACCACATCACCACGCACGGGTGGTTCTTGTCCCGCTCGACCATTCGCCGCATCCGGTCCACCGACGCGTCCAGGAAGCGCGGATCGTCGGCCGGGTTCCCGCGCCAGTCCAGCAGGAAGAAGCCGTGCGTCTCGTAGTCGCACTCGTCCATCACCCAGAACCCGAGCTCGTCGCACAGCTCCAGCAGCCGCGAGTCCGGCGGGTAGTGGCTGGTCCGGATCGCGTTGATGTTGTGCTGCTTCATCACCAGCAGCTCCTGCCGCAGCCGTTCCTCGGGTACGACGCGACCCAGCGCGGGATCGTGCTCGTGCCGATTGACCCCGTGGAACAGCACCCGCCGGCCGTTGACCGTGAGCACCCCGTCGACGATCGCCACAGTACGGAATCCGATCCGCATCGCCACAGTCTCACCAGCCGTCTCCACCACGGCGTCGTACAACCGCGGCACCTCCGCCGACCACGGCTCGACCTCCGGGATCGTCACGGTCTCGCCGACCGGCGCCTCGACACCCAGCTCCGCAATCCGCACCACCGCACCCGGCCCGGCCTCGACCCGCAAGACCCCGGCACCATCCAAGTAGTCCGCGTGCACGAAGACGTCGCCCACCCCGTCGACGGGCCGTGCGATCAGCGTGACGTCGCGGAAGATCCCCGGCAGCCACCACATGTCCTGATCCTCGAGATAACTGCCCGACGACCACTGATGCACCCGGACCGCGAGCACGTTCCGCCCCGGCCGCAGGACCCCACCGACGGCGAACTCGGCAGGCACCCGACTCCCGCGCGTCACCCCGAGTTCCACCCCGTTCAGCCACACCCGCGCACACGAGTCGACCCCGTCGAAACGCAGTACCGTCGGACCGCTCCACGACGTCGGCAGCTCGAACACCAGGCGATGATCGCCGGTCGGATTCTCGGTCGGCACGTACGGCGGATCGACCGGGAACGGATACGCCTGGTTCGTGTACGCCGGTCGCCCGTACCCGTGCATCGGCCAACTCGACGGCACCGGCAGAACAGCCCAACCCGAGTCGTCGAAGTCGTCCCGCTCGAACCCGTCCGGCGCCTCGCCCACCGACTCCGCAAGGTGAAACCGCCAGTTCCCGTTCAGATTGATCAACGGTGCATCCGTATGGATCGCCGCCCGCGCAGGCAGTACGCCGTACCCAGGCCCAGCGTCTTCGTAGTAAGTCATTCAAACCATCCGATGCGGTAGGTGGCTAGCATGCTGAGCATGACGACGGCGAGTGCGGGAGAGGGCCCACGCCAAGGGGTCCGGCGACAGCCGTCGGCTGAGCAGCTGCGGTTGCTGACGAAGGTCGCGAAGCTGTACCACGAGCAGGGCGTGCGCCAGCCGCAGATCGCCGCGCAGTTGCACATCTCCCAGCCGCGGGTATCCCGGCTGCTGAAGCAGGCCGTGGTGGCCGGCATCGTTCGTACGGTCGTGATCCCGCCAAGCGGCGTACACACCGAACTCGAGAACGCGATCGAGCTGCGCTACGGGTTGCGTGAGGTGATCGTGGTCGACGCCAGTGGCGAGGACGACGGGCACATCATCCCGGCGCTCGGCGCGGCAGCCTCGGTGTACCTGGAGACCACGCTGACCGGCGGTGACCGGATCGGCATCTCGTCCTGGAGTTCGACGCTGCTCGCCACGGTCGAGTCGATGACGCCGCGGCCGACGCAGGTCGCCGAAGAGGTAGTCCAGGTCCTCGGCGGCGTAGGCAACCCGGCCGCTCAGGCCCGCGCGGCTCGGTTGGTCGGCCGGCTGGCGGACCTGACCGGCGCCTCGCCAGTACTGCTTCCAGTGCCCGGCCTGGTCGGCAGTGTGAGCGCGAAGCGCACACTGATGAAGGACCCGGTGGTCACCGAGGTGATGGATGCGTGGTCGCGCCTCACGTTGCTGCTGGTCGGGATCGGCAGCCTCGAGCCGTCGCCGCTGCTGAAGGAGAGCGGCAACGCGATGACCCCCGAGGACCAGAAGGTGCTGCGGGACCAGGACGCGGTCGGCGACATCTGCCTGCGCTTCTTCGACGAGGCCGGCAAACCGGTCCGCTCCGAGCTCGACCAGCGAGTGCTCGGTCTGTCGGCCGCTCAGGTCCGCAGCGACGACCTCCGCAGCGTCGGCGTCGCCGGCGGCATGCGCAAGTACGCCGCCATCCGCGCGGCACTGCTCGGCGGCTGGGTCGACGTACTCATCACCGACCGCTCGGTCGCCGAGCGCCTGGCTGGTGAGCAAATCAGCGAGCATCGACCCACACAGTCATAGGTCCGACCGTCCGATTCGCCCACGCGTAGTAGGGAATCGCCGTCAAGGGCCCGTCTCGTCCCGGCACCTCGACGGTCGTCACCCCACCGAGCAGCTCAGGCCGCTCCCGCTCGACGAGATCGCCCGCCACCACAGCCGTCTCATCCAGTACGACGTCCTGGTCGACCTGCTCGAAGCAGTACACCAACGGCCCACGCTCGATCGCGACACACCCGCGCACCGAGTCGATCCGATCATCCGGCTCGGTACGCCGCGCCTCCACCGGCAACTCCAGCACCACTTGGTCGCCAACAGACCATGACCGTCGGAGCGGTCCGGAAACGCTGGCACCACCTGCCCAGGCAGGGATACGAAGACCAAGAGTCCACGGCTCCGACGGCGTCTCGGTGATGGTCACCGTCACCCGCCCATGCCACGGATAGCGGGTCGCCACCTCGAACCCGACCCTGCCAACAGGCAACTCAGCCGTCACCACAGCCGGTGCGTAGAGGTGCACCTGGACTCCATCGGAGTCCGACGTCGCCACGAGTTGGTCGAGTGAGGAGAGCGTGCGCATCACGTTCGGCGGGCAGCACGCCGTGCCGTACCAAGGCTGCCTTCCCGCAGCCGCCGAGCGCTGGTCGTCGGCGTACGCATGCTGCCGCACCTTCAACGTATTGACGTAGAAGAACGACTCACCACTCAGCGAGACCCCTGAGATCACCGCGTTGTACAGGGTCCGCTCGATCAGGTCGGCGTACTTGCTGTCGCCCGTAGCAAGCAGCAGCCGCCAGCTCCATTGCACACTCGCGATGGCCGCACACGTCTCGCAGTACGCCGTGTCCGGCGGCAACTCGTACGGGTCGCCGAAAGCCTCGCCGTACCACCGTGAGCCGACGCCACCCGTCAGGTACGTCTGGCTGTCGACCATCGTCTGCCAGGTCTCCCGCAGCGCATCGAGCAGCTCAGCGTCACCGGTCTCGACCGCGACATCAGTCGCCCCGGACGCCAGATACAACGCGCGTACGGCGTGCCCCGCGAGTGTCCGCACCTCACGCACCGGCAGATGATCCTGGAAGTACGCCGGTCCGTGGTGCCCCGGTGGCACCAGCAACCCACGTCCCCGCGCCTCGACGAAGTACGACGCCAGCTCCAGGTACGACGCCGTCCCGGTCTCGCGGTAGAGGTCGACCAGCGCCATCTCGATCAGCGGATGACCGTCGACGCCTTCCATCCGCCCAGGCCCGAAGGTCTTGCAGAGCAGATCGGCGAATCGGCACGCGACCTCGAGCAGCGTGCGATCGCCGGTGGCGCGGGACTGGGCGACCGCCGCCTGCAGCAGGTGGCCCGCGCAGTACAGCTCATGCCCCTTCTCCAGATCTCCGAACCGCCGGCCGTCGAGTGCTAGTCGCGTGTGCGTGTTCAGGTAGCCGTCCGGTTCCTGCGCTGCCGCGACCAGCGCACTCGCAGTCGTCTGCCAGGACGCAAGATCCTCGGCCGGCTCGCGGGCCTGTTCCCAGGCGACCGCCTCGAGCCACTTGTAGACGTCCGTGTCGGCGAAGAGCTTGCCGACGAACCCACCGGTCGTACGGCGGAAGTTGCCGAGAGTCCCGGCCTCCTCCAGCCGCAGTCCCGCGGCCGGGATCGTCGACGTCCGGTTGGTCTGCTGGCGCTCCCGCCAGAAGCCGCCGGTGATCTTGGTGGCACCGAGGGGGAGTGGGCGAAGGGGCATGGCTGACAGGAAACCATCCGGGCGAAGCCTGCGGCAAGACTTCGATGCAAACGATTGCCAACGAGCGATCCCGTGGCTGCAAACGATTGCAAATCATCCGCGTCATGCTCTTGACACTCCTTCGTAACCTCGGCAACCATGAGGCCGTCGATCCATTCGATGCCGACTAGATATTCACATCTGGTGCTCAAGCGGCAGCCGCCCCTGCGAAAGTGAGGCCCCAAAGTGAGGCGTGGACGATGACCGAAATCTCCTCCGGCTGGACCCGGCGTACCTTCGTCGGAACGACCGCCGCCGTCGGCGCCGCTGCCTCTCTCGGCATCGCCCCGTCGGCCTCCGCCCAGACCGTCGCGACGGCGCGGACCGCGGCCGCCGACGATCAGCTTCCCGCCTTCCCCGGTGCCGAGGGTGCCGGCAAGTGGGCCAAGGGTGGCCGCGGCGGATCCGTGTACGAGGTGACTACACTCGCCGACTCCGGCCCGGGATCGCTCCGTGAGGGCGTCTCCGGCTCTGACCGGACCATCGTGTTCCGGGTGTCCGGCACGATCGAGCTGAAATCCCAGCTACTGATCGCCGGCAACAACCTCACCATCGCCGGCCAGACCGCGCCCGGCGGCGGCATCTGCGTCTCCGGATACGGGACCGGGATCAAGGGCAGCGCGCACGACATCGTGATCCGCTACATCCGGTTCCGGCTCAGCGACCGCAACGAGATCGCCGACGACGCCTTCAACACCAACGTGCCGGGCTCGGTCAGTCCGGAGATCCGCAACCTGGTCATCGACCACTGCTCGTTCAGCTGGGCCGTCGACGAGTGCCTGTCGCCGTACGGGAACTTCGACGTCACGATCCAGTGGTGCATCGTCTCCGAGGGCCTGGCGCTGTCCGCGCACCCGAAGAACCGGCACGGGTACGGCGGCATCTGGGGTGGCGAGCGCAACACCTACCACCACAACCTGATCGCCCACCAGGGCGGACGGCAGCCGCGGTTCGGCTACACCGAGGGCATCAACCTCGAGGTCGACCACTTCAACAACGTGGTCTACGACCACGGCTACACCTCGGTGTACGGCGGTGAGTGGGCCAACGGCATCAACATCGTCGGCAACTACTACAAGCCCGGCCCGACCACCCTGGGCGAAGTGGCACCGGTCATCGTGAGCGCCAACCGCGGCGGCCAGTGGTACGTCGCAGGCAACCACGTCGACGGTCATCCCGACGTCACCGCGCACAACCGGCGCGGCATCCGGTACCCGATCGGCGGCATCGTCGAGCTGTCCGAGCCGCAGCCGATCCCGGGGACGTTCGAGCCGCAGCCGGCGGCCAAGGCGTACGACGCCGTCCTGGCGAACGCCGGTGCGATCCTGCCGCGGCGCGATGCGGTCGACGAGCGGGTCGTCAACGATGTCCGCAACGGCACCGGCCGGCTGATCAACTCGCAGAAGGAGGTCGGCGGCTTCCCGACGCTGGTCCAGACCGAGGCACCGCTGGACTCCGACCACGACGGCATCCCGGACTGGTGGGAGCAGGCCAACGGCCTGGACCCCAACGACCCGTCCGACGCCCAGAAGATCGCGCCGAACGGCTACACCTACCTCGAGAACTACCTCAACTCGATCGTGCCCGACCCGGTCGGCAACCCGAGCGTGCGGATCACCAGCCCACGGCATAACCAGACGATCCCCGGCCGGACCGCTCCGACCGTGACCGTCCAGGCAGATGCCGCCGCGGACAAGGGTGGGGAGCTCGCCACGGTCGAGTTCTTCGCCGGCGACCAGCTGATCGGTACGGCGACCAAGGCGCCGTACAAGATCGAGTGGAGGAACGTTGCTGACGGCTCCTACTGGTTGACCGCGCGGGCGACGGACCGGAACGGGACCGCGACACAGTCGACCGCGGTGCCGGTGCACGTCAACATTCAGGCCGGTACGCCGGGCTGGACATCTGCGTCCGTCGGCAAGCCGGTGGTGCAGGGATCGGGCAGCCTCGACGGTGGGATCCTCACGATCAAGGGCTCCGGCCGGATCCTGGGCCGCTCGAGCAACTTCCACTACGTCTACCGCAAGCTCCAGGTCGGCGGTGCCGGATCGGTCGCCCAGATCACCACGCGGCTCGACAAGCTCGCGAAGGTTGCCAACGGCATCACGGCCGGCCTGATGATCCGCGACAGTCTCGACCCGGCCGCTCCGTTCATGTACGGCGGCGTCGGGTACGGCGTGGCCGGCGGGATGGGCACGGTTGGCGACAACGCGAGTGGAGCACCGGACGTCACCGACGACGGCGGCATGAAGGCGCAGGCGATCCGGATCCAGACCGACGGACCGAACCCCAGCGTCGGTCCCTGGCCCTGGGACGACAGCTACCTCGACCCGACCAAGCAGTACTGGCTGCGGCTGCTGCGGCGCGAGCGTCCGCAGGCGCGGGAGGTCGAGTTCGAGGCCTTCATTTCCACCGACAAGACCACGTGGGACCGCTTCGGCTACGAGAAGCTCGTGATGCCGAGCCGGACCTTCTACATCGGATTCGCGATCGACGGCGGCAAGGTCGACAACGACCTCGTCGACTACGGGACCGCGCAGTTCAGCAACATCTCGGTCGAGCAGTGAGGCAGGAAGCAAAGATGTCCCGAGAGCAACGAACGATCGGCCGGCGCGGGCTGCTGCAAGGCGGCCTGGGCCTGCTGGCAGTGGCGACAGTCCCCGGCTGCGGCTTCTTCGACACCAAGCCGGCCGGCTCCGGTGCGCAGGTCGCCGCGGCCGGCGAGAAGGAGTCGCCGATGCTGAAAGCCCTGGTGGACAAGGGATCCCTGCCCCCGCTGGAGCAGCGACTGCCGAAGAACCCACCGGTGATCAAGCCGCTGGCAGGCAAGGCGCAGTACGGCGGCACCTGGCGGTCAGCGATGCTGACCCAGGAGGACACCCAGTGGCTGTGGAACGGCCTGGCCTATGAGCCGCTGGTCCGCTGGAAGCCGGACAAGACCGGCAAGCCCGGGTACGACGAGATCGAGGCGAACACCGCCGAGTACACGGTCGATGCCGACAGCAAGGAGATCACCTTCACGCTCCGCGAGGGCCTGAAGTGGTCCGACGGCAAGCCGTGCACTGCTGACGACATGCTGTTCACCTTGCTCGAGGTGCAGTGCGACACCGGCCTGCACCCGGACGGCATCTACGATGCGTTCGCCTCGCCCGATACAGGCAAGCTCGCGAAGATCGAGAAGGTCGACGACCGGACCGTCAAGCTCAGCTACACCGCGCCGCAGCCGTCCCTGATCAGCCAGATCGCCGACGGGATCTTCCTGCGTGAGGGTGCCTACGGGATGCTGCTGCCGAAGCACTATTTCCAGCAGTTCCACCTCAAGTACAACAAGAATGCGAACGCGCTGGCGAAGAAGGCCGGCGTCGGCAGCTGGACCGACCTGTTCGCGCAGAAGCAGAACCCCTGGACGAACCCCGACCAGCCGACGCTCGCGCCGTGGAAGGTCACGACCGCGCTGGGCAAGGGCTCCGCGGTCACCCTGACCCGGAACCCGTACTACTGGAAGGTCGACGACCAGGGCCGGCAGCTGCCGTACATCGACGCCTGCCGGGTCGAGGTCGTCCAGGATGCCCAGGTCGAGCTGCTCAAGGTGATGAACGGCGAGTTCGGCATGCAGTACCGCAACTTCGGTACGCCGCAGAACAAGCCGGTGGTGGCGCAGAACCGGGAGAAGGGCGGCTACAAGATCTTCGAGGTGCCGACCCAGCTCACCAACACGATGATCATCGGCATCAACCAGACGCACAAGGACCCGGTGAAGCGGGCCCTGTTCGCGAACAAGGAGTTCCGGATCGGGCTGTCGTACGCGATCAACCGCAAGGAGATCATCGACGCCGTGTACGCCGGCCAGGGTGAGGCCTGGCAGGGTGCTCCGCCGAAGGATTCGCCGTACTACAACGAGCAGTTGGCCACGCAGTACCTGGAGTTCGACGTGGCCAAGGCGAACCAGCACCTGGACGCCGCCGGGCTCACGAAGAAGGCGGCCGACGGACGGCGGCTGGGCGCGGACGGCAAGCCGGTGTCGGTGACCGTGCTGGTCAGCGAGTCGTTCCCGGACCACGTCGAGGCGATCGAGTTCGTCAAGAAGCGGTGGCTCGCCGTAGGTGTCGAACTGCGGACGCAGGCCGTCAGCGAGGACCTCTACAAGGAACGCGTGAAGGCGAACGACCACGACGCCGGCACCTGGACCAGTGGGACCTTCGTCCTCCCGACCGGCACCGGCGGCGACCACTACTGGGTGCCGACCAACGACGGCAGCGCGCGGTACGGCGTCGGCTGGGCCCAGTGGTACCAGACGCATGGCAAGGAAGGCATCACGCCGCCGCCCGAGGTGCAGAAGCAGCTCGACCTGTTCACCAAGGCCCGGAACGAGCCGGATGCCGCGAAGACGCTCGACCTCGGCAAGCAGGTGCTGCAGATCGCGGCCGACCAGTTCTACTACATCGGCACCAGCAGCGTCCCGAACACCTACGGCGTCGTGAAGAACGACTTCCACAACGTCCCGGAGCAGATGATCGAGGCGGTTGCCCCCGGCATCGTCCACCCCGAACAGTTCTCGATCGGGGCATAATGCTGCGCTTCCTCGTCCGGCGGCTGCTGTGGATGGCGGTGACGCTGGCGGCCATCTCCTTCGTCACGTTCGTCGTCATCAAGCTGCCGCCGGGCGACTACACCTCGACGGTGATCGCCAACGCCGAGGCCCGCGGCCAGGACATCCCGGACTCACAGATCGCCGAGCTCAAGCGGCACTACGGGCTGGACAAGCCGTTCCTGGTCCAGTACCTGACCTGGATCTCCGGCGTCGTGCTGCACGGTGACCTCGGCCAGTCGTTCGCCTGGAACCAGTCAGTGGCCAGCCTGATCGGCAACCGGGTGCTGTTGTCGATGGTGCTGTCGATCGCGAGCCTGTTGTTCGTCTGGGCGATCGCGTTCCCGATCGGCATCTACAGCGCCCTGCGGCAGTACTCGCCTGGCGACTACGTCGCGTCGTTCCTCGGCTTCATCGGGATGGCTGTGCCGGAGTTCATGCTCGCGCTGGTGATGATGTACGTCGGATTCCGGTACTTCGGCCAGAGCGTCGGCGGACTGTTCTCACCGGAGTACGCCGATGCCGCGTGGAACCTGGGCAAGTTGCTCGACCTGGTCTCGCACCTGTGGATCCCGATCGTCGTGGTCGGCGTGGCCGGCACCGCGGGGCTGATCCGGATCACCCGGGCCAACCTGCTCGACGAGTTGCACAAGCCGTACGTCGCGACCGCGCGGGCCAAGGGGCTGCCGGAGTGGAAGCTCCTGCTCAAGTACCCGGTCCGGATGTCGCTCAGCCCGTTCTTCAGCACGGTCGGCTGGTTGCTGCCGGGCCTGATCAGCGGCGAGACGATCGTGTCGGTCGTGATGAGCCTGCCGACCAGCGGTCCGCTGCTGCTCGGTGCGGTGAAGAGCCAGGACATGTACCTGGTCGGCAGCTTCGTGCTGATCCTCAGCACGCTGACGGTGATCGGCACGATGCTCAGCGACCTCGCACTGGCCTGGTGGGATCCGCGGATCCGCGCCCGGTTCCAGAAGGGATAGGCCGGATGCTCCAGCAGAACGCTGCCCAGCAGACCACGGTCTCGCAGACGCAGTGGCGGTTGATGTGGCGGCAGTTCCGCCGGCACAAACTGGCGCTGATCGGTCTGATCGTCCTGGTCCCGATCTACTTCGTCGCGGCTTTCGGGGGGTTCTTCGCGCCGTCCGGCAGCGACACCGCCCACACATCCCTGCCGTACGCACCGCCGCAGCGGCTGAACGTGTCGACCGAGCACGGCCTGTTCGTCTACGGCTTCTCATCCACGCGCAACGACGAGACGTTCGAGCAGACCTTCACCGTCGACAAGTCCAAGATCATCGACGTCGGGTTCTTCGTGCACGGCGACAAGTACAAAGTCCTCGGGGTGATCCCGTCCGACATCCACTTGATCGGTCCGACCAACGCGAACGAACCCTTCTTCCTGCTCGGTGCCGACCAGTCCGGCCGGGATCTGCTGTCCCGGCTGATTCTCGGGGCGAGGGTCTCGCTGTCGATCGGCCTGGTCGGGGTGTTCGCCAGCTTCCTGCTCGGCATGCTGATCGGCGGCATCTCCGGGTACCTGGGCGGCCGGGTCGACAACGCGATCCAGCGGGTCATCGAGTTCATCATGTCGATCCCGACGCTGCCGCTGTGGATGGCCTTGTCGGCCGCCCTGCCAGGCAGTTGGGGACCGCTGACCCGGTACTTCGCGATCACGGTGATCCTCTCGCTGATCGGCTGGACCGGATTGGCACGCGACGTGCGCGGCCGGTTCCTCAGCCTGCGCGAGGAGGACTTCGTGATGGCGGCGCGGCTGGACGGTGTCGGTCGCGGCGGGATCATCTTCGGCCACATGGTGCCGTCGTTCGCCAGCCACATCATCGCGTCGGTGTCGATGGCGGTGCCCCGGATGATCCTCGGCGAGACCAGCCTGTCGTTCCTCGGCCTCGGTCTGCAGCCGCCGGCGGTGAGCTGGGGTGTTCTGCTCGAGGGCGCGCAGAACATCCGGGCCGTCGCCACCGCCCCCTGGCTGCTGACCCCGGGCCTCGCGGTCGTGGTCGTCGTACTGGCCATGAACTTCGTCGGCGACGGTCTCCGCGACGCCGCGGATCCCTACAAGTAGGAGGACTCCGATGGCTATGCCTTTGCTGGAAGTCCGCGACCTCAGGACTCACTTCGAGCTGGAGGACGGTGTGGTCAAGGCCGTCGACGGTGTCGACCTGACCGTGAGCCGCGGTCGCACGCTCGCCGTGGTCGGTGAATCGGGCTGCGGCAAGAGCGTCACCGCACGGTCGATCCTCCGGCTCGTGGAACGCCCGGCCCGGATCGTCGGCGGCGAGGTGCTGCTGTACGGCGACGAGTCCGCCGGCGACCCGGAGGACCTGCTGGCCGCGAAGGACAGGCGGCTGCGGCAGGTGCGGTGGGCCGACATCGCGATGGTGTTCCAGGAGCCGATGGCATCGCTCAGCCTGGTGCACACCATCGGCGACCAGATCGTCGAGGCGATCCGGCTGCACGAGAACGTCAGCAAGGCCGTCGCCCGCGAACGAGCGATCGAGTTCCTCGGCCGGGTCGGCATCCCGGACCCGAACCGCCGGGTCGACTCGTACCCGTTCGAGCTCAGCGGTGGCATGCGGCAGCGCGCGATGATCGCGATGGCGTTGTCGTGCCGGCCGCGGCTGCTGATCGCGGACGAGCCGACCACCGCGCTCGATGTGACCACGCAGGCCCAGATCCTCGACCTGCTGCAGGATCTGCAGGAGGAGTTCGGCATGGCGATCATGCTGATCACGCACGACCTGGGTGTCGCTGCACAGGTCGCCGACGAGGTCGCGGTGATGTATCTCGGCGAGGTCGTCGAGCACGGTCCGGCGACCTCGGTGCTCACCAAGCCCAAGCATCCGTACACCCAGGCGCTCGTGCGCTCGGTGCCGCGGCTCGGGCAACGCGGTCAGGACCGGCTGGCCGCCGTGCGGGGGAGTGTGCCGCCGCCGTACGAACGGCCGTCGGGATGCCGGTTCCATCCGCGCTGCGATGCGTTCATGGCCGGCAAGTGCGACGAGATCGTGCCGGTTCGGGTACGGACCGACGACATCGACGTCGCCTGCCTGCTGTACGGCGAGGGGGAGCGATGAATCTGTTGACCACTGAGGGCCTGACCATGCATTTCCCGCTGCAGAGCGGGTTCTTCGGCGGGAACCGCGGCGTGGTGAAGGCGGTCGACGGTGTCGACCTGTCGATCAAGGCCGGCCGGACGCTCGGTCTGGTGGGCGAGTCGGGCTGCGGGAAGACCACGCTCGGACGCTGCATCGTGCGCGCCTACGAACCGACGTCGGGCAGCATCATGTTCGACGGCGTCGATCTGGCACCGCTCTCCGAGAAGCAACTGAAGCCGTACCGCGCGCAGGTGCGGCTCATCTTCCAGGACCCGCACTCCTCACTCAATCCGCGCAAGACCTTGCGCGACATCATCGCCGAGCCACTGCGAGTGCATGGCGGCGGCAATCGCGACGAGATCGACGACAAGGTCGGCGCTCTGCTGCGTCGAGTCGGGCTGCGAGCGGAGTACGCGCACCGGTACCCGCATGCCTTCAGCGGCGGTGAGCGGCAGCGTGTGGTGATCGCTCGAGCACTGGCGACCGACCCCCGGCTGGTGGTCGCGGACGAGGCGGTCAGCGCGCTCGACGTGTCGGTCCGGGCCCAGATCCTCAACCTGCTGAAGGACCTGCAGGAAGAGTCCGGCCTCACCTACCTGTTCGTCTCCCACGACCTCGGCATCGTCGAGCACGTCGCCGACGACGTCGCGGTGATGTACGTCGGCAAGCTCGTCGAGAGCGCCTCGACCGAAGAGCTCTACACCAAGCCCCTGCATCCCTACACCGAGGCGCTGCTGAGCGCCGTCCCGGATCCCGATCCGGCCTCGCGCGGACAGCGATCGCGGATCGTCCTGCGCGGCGAGATCGCGGATCCGTCCAAGGTGCCGGCCGGCTGTCCGTTCCATCCACGGTGCGGGTACGCCGAAGCCCGGTGCCGCACCGAAGTACCTCAGCTGCGCGAGGTCGGCGGCCGGCGGGTCGCCTGTCACCTCGCCGAACAGCTGGAGCTGAAGGGCGTCCTCGCGGACGCCACCGCCCCTTAGAAAGGCTCACCATGTCCGACACTCAGAACACTCCCGAGGACAAGACCCCCGGGTTGTCGCGGCGCGGGTTCGTCCGGAACACCGCCCTGATCGGCGGTCTCGCCGCCCTCGGCGGCGCACTCCAGGCGGCCCCGGCGGCAGCTAGTTCGACCACCGCCACCCCGCGCGCCGGCGCCCGGTCCGCGGCCGGCACCGTCGAGATCCCGAACAAGTACGGCAAGCCGTTCTCCGTCGACGACGACGAGGTCTTCGTCTTCGCGGTCAACTTCAAGCCGTTCGAACTCGGTGGCGACGACGACGGCCGCGAGGCGACCCGGTACTTCGACGCTGTCTTCGGCGACGCGATCCGGGCCAAGTTCCCGGATGTGAAGCTCAAGTACGCCACCTGGGACTACCCGATCCGCTACGAGGACATCGCCAAGGCCGGCCGGGTGCCGGACCTGATCATCGACGACCCGCGGACCCGGATCGACCGCGACCTGGAGCCGCTCGGCTGGGTCCAGGACATGACCTCGATGGTGCAGCAGGCCGGGATCGACCTGTCCGCGCTGAACCTCGGTTCGGTCGAGCTGGTGAAGTCACGCTCCGACGGTGGCCTGTACGGCGTACCGCTGTTCATCGACGAGCACGTGCTGCTCTACAACAAGCAGATCTTCGACAAGTTCGGCGTCCGCTACCCGCGGACCGGGTCGACGTACGACGAGATCTACAAGATCGCCAAGCGACTGACTACGCAGGACGGGATCCACCACTACAAGGGCTTCATGCAGCACCCGGACAACTACCTGGCGCTGAACCAGCTCGGTCTGTACCCGTTCGTGCCCGGCGACAGTGAGCAGCCGGCGCCGGAGGACATCAAGGTGAGCCTGACCACCACGGAGTGGAAGCGGGTCGCCGACAACATGCACCGCTTCCTGATGCTGCCGGGCAACGGCTTCACCACGGTGGACGACTTCTTCAAGGGCGACATGAGCTTCCCTGGCCACCTGGCGATGGCGGTCAACACGCTGTCGAAGCTGAACGCCTACGCACTCAGCTCGCTGTACGTCGAGGAGGACGACGCGGCCGACTACGCCGAATGGGCCAAGAGCGTGAGCATCGGCGTCACCTCGATGCCGGTGCTGTCGCGCGGCTCGACCGCGATCTACCAGCCGAACGCCAGGGCGGCGTACATCCCGCCGCAGTCGCAGCATCAGGCCGAGTCCCTCGACATCCTCAAGTACCTGGTGTCGGAGGAGGCTCAGACCCGGCTCTCGTCGTACGGCGTGAAGGCAGTGCTGCAGACGGATGCGGTCGTGAACGCGTTCGGTACGGCGATTCCGGAGCTGCAGGGGATCGACACGTCGGGCGTGTACTGGGGTGACAACGCGGTGGTCAAGAACTACCAGAACACCGAGTACTGGGACATCCCGCTCTACAAGGTGTTCCGGCAGCACGTGCTGATCGACGGGATGGATGTCGATTCGGCGCTGCAGGTGGCCGAGCAGCAGGACATCCCCAACTACATCAAGGCGCAGGTCGCCGCAGGATTCACATGGTGATCGATCCACGCTTCGACGGTCGTCTCCGGGACGGCGTCGCGCTGCTGCCGACGCTGCACCAGGGCGACAGTCACGCGGCGACCCTGGTCGAGACTGCGGCCGGCGATCTGTTGTGTGCTTGGTTCAACGGGCCGAAGGAGGGGGAGGCGGAGACCAGGATCGTCCTGTCCCGGCTCCCCGCCGGCTCGGACACCTGGACGGTGCCCGTGCCGATGTCCGCGGACCCGGACCGCTCCGAACAGAACCCGGTGCTGTTCGTGGCGCCGTCCGGGGAGGTGTGGCTGTTACACACCTCGAACGAGCCGCACGATCAGTCCACCTCGCGCGTGCTGCGCCGCGTCTCGCGTGACGGCGGGCTGACCTGGGTCCCGAGCGACGTTCTGTTCGACCGCCCGGGCAGCTTCGTCCGCAACCCGATCGTTGTGCTGAGCAACGGTGACTGGTTGCTGCCGGCGTACGACTGCGACAAGTCCGCGGAGACCACGGTTGTCCTGCTGAGCTCAGACCAGGGTGTGAGTTGGACGCGGATCGATTTGCCGGACGCGATCGGGCAAGTGCAGCTGAGTGCGGTTGAGGTCGCGCCGGGCGAGCTGCTCGGGTACTTCAGGAGTCGTGCGGCGGACCGGATCCACCGGTCCGTGTCGAAGGACAGCGGCCGGACGTGGTCGGCGCCGGAGCGCACTGCGTTGCCGAACAACAACTCGGCGATCCAGGTGCTGCGGTTGGCCGACGGCCGGCTCGTGCTCGTGTTCAACGACTCGTCGGCCGAGCGGGACCAGTTCCGCTGGGTGCCCGACGGGAAGGGCGGCGTGCGGCGGAAGACGTTGCGGACTCCGCTGACACTGGCGCTGTCCGAGGACGATGGCGCGTCCTGGCCGTACTGGCGGAACCTGCAGGTGCAGGACGAGGAGTACCGCGACAGCGAGTTCGGCTACTCGTATCCGACGCTGCTGCAGACCCGCGACGGGCGGCTGCACGTCGCGTACTCGTATCTGCGCAAGACCATCAAGCACGTGATCCTGACGCCCGAATGGATCGAGGCGGGAGACCGACTGCCATGACTGTGGAGCGGTGGGGAGTGCACGAGCTCACCCTGACCGGGCCGGCCGACGGGAACCCGTTCGCCGACGTCGAGTTCCGGGTCGCCTATCGGTACCGGAACCGGGTGCTGACGGTGGACGGCTTCTACGACGGCGACGGGGTGTACCGGGCGCGGTTCAGCCCGGACCGGGAAGGGGAGTGGTCGTACCTCACGAGCAGCTCCGCACCCGAGCTCGACGGTCATCGCGGTACCTTGCTGTGCATCCCGCCCGGCCCGGGCAACCACGGGCCGGTCGGGGTGCGCGGCGCACATCACTTCGCGTACGCCGACGGCAGCCGGTACGACTGCATCGGGACCACCTGCTACCACTGGACGTACCAGTCCAAGGACCTGCAGGAGCTGACGCTCGCATCGTTGCGGTCGGCACCTTTCGACAAGGTGCGGATGTGTCTGCTGCCGACCGACGGCATGCGCCCGGAGCGGACGCCGTTCGCGGGGTCCACGCCGGGGTCGGTCGACGTCAGCCGGTTCGATCCGTCGTTCTTCCGGGAATTCGAGGCTCGGGTGGCCGACCTGCTTGCCTTGGGCATCCAGGCTGATCTGATCTTGTTCCACCCCTACGACCGAGGGGTCTGGGGGTTCGACCGGATGACGGCTGCCGAGGATGCGGCGTACCTGCGGTATGTGGTCGCGCGGCTGGCGGCGTACCGGAATGTCTGGTGGTCGCTGTCGAACGAGTACGACTTCAACCGGGAGAAGACGATCGCGGACTGGGATCGATTGCTGCAACTGGTGCAGCGGTACGACCCGTACCAGCGGCTGCGGTCGATCCACAACGGGACCAAGATGTACGAGGTCTTCACGCCGTACGACTTCGGCAAGCCGTGCATCACCCACCAGAGCGTGCAGCACTGGGATGGGGCGGAGGTCGCCGCGTGGCGCGCGTGCCTGAAGCCGGTGGTGATCGACGAGATCGGCTACGAGGGGAACGCCGGGCGTCGGTGGGGCAATCTCACCGCGGACGAGATGGTGCATCGCTTCTGGCAGGGCATGTCATTGGGTGGGTACGTCGGTCACGGCGAATCGTTCGTCGATCGCGAGACGCGGGCGTGGATCTCGGTCGGCGGTCGGCTGTACGGCGAGAGTCCGGCGCGGATCGCCTTCCTGCGCTCGGTGTTCGCCGAGCTGCCGCGGCTGGGTGACGGCGAGGTGGATGCCTCTCGGTGTGTCCTGCAGTACCTGGGCGACCGTCAACCGTCGGCCGTTGAGCTGGATCTTCCGCCAGGTGATCCCTTCCGCTTCGACCTGATCGACACGCGGGCGCTGACCATCACTCCTGTCGCCGGTTCGTATTCAGGCTCCTGTCGCATCCCGCTCCCCACTCATCCCTACCTAGTCCTGCGAGGCACCCGATGACCGAGGTTGAACGCTGGGGCGTGCTCGAGCTGCAGGTCGGCGGACCGGTCTCGACGGTGTTCCGGCACGAGTCCGGCGAGTCTGCCTACGCGGAGTCCTTCCAGGACGGCGACCCTTGGCTCATCCGCTTCATGCCGTCGCTGGAAGGCATCTGGCACTACGCGCTGCCGGGCGCCCCGACCGCCGGCCCACTGGCGTTCACCTGCACCCCGGCGACGACGTCCGGGCCGATCCGCTCGTCCGGCACCACTCTGCGCCGTGCCGACGGGACGCCGTACCACCCCCTCACCACCACCTGGTTCGACCACCCGACCGGCGACTCGGCCGACTGTTGGGCCGCGGCCGGCCGCGCTCTCGCCGCCTCCCCGTTCACCCGGGTCCGACTGCGCGCCGACAACCCGCAGCGCCTCGAGGCTCAGGTCCGCGACCTCCTCGCAGCAGGCATCGACGCCGAGATCCTCTTGCCATCCGAAGAGCAGGCGATCCGCCACCTGGTCAACCGACTGGCCGCCTATCGCAACGTCAGTTGGTGTCTGGACGCGTCCTCGGACGCGCGCCATCTGGCCGAGCTGATCGCGGAGTGCGACTCCAGCAACCACCTGATCTCCGTGCACGCAGCACCAGAAGCCGTGGACCCCGGACCGCCGTGGTTCACCCACCTCAGCGTGCCGCTCGAGAACCTGCGCGGCGTCACGGCCCTCCGCCGCGACTACGCCAAGCCCGTCCTCGTCGACGCGTGCGGCTACGAGGGAGACGGCGCCACGCCAGACACCAGCCTCAGACCGGAGGAGCTGCTCACCCGTATCTGGGAGGGCACCGTCCGAGGCGCCCACGTCACCCACGGCGAGTGGTACGCCGACTCCGACGGCGGACCGTGGTCGGCCGGCGGAACCCGCCCGACCGGTGTGGTCGCGCAACGCCTGCGCCTGCTCCGGGAGGTTCTCGACGAGCTGCCCGACGGAGTGGAGCCCATCGACGACTACCGGGACGCTCCGACTCTCGCCGTACCTGGCAGCTACTACCTGCAGTACCTCGGCGAGCACCAGTTCCCCGACCGCACCTTCACTCTCCCGGTCGGCACCTACCAGGTCGACGTACTCGACGTCTGGAACCACACTGTCCGCAGCACCCGTGAGACCGTTGCCGACACCCTCACCGTCCGCCTCCCTGGCACGCAGTACCAGGCCATCCAGATCCGTCGAGCCTCCTGATGCCAGCCCTCACGTCCGGCCCCCGGACCGCCGAACTCCGCCGCACCTCCGACGGAGTAGTCCTCCACCTGGGCACCAGTACGCCGTACTTGGAGCGACCGGTCGCCGAGCTGCTCACGTGCTCGTCCGGACGACCGTGGCAGCCCAACGTCATGCAGCGGGAGGGCTGGTGGATCTCGCGGCGGCCGGGTGAGCATCGGGCCGGCTGCCGTACCGGGCCTGTTGCGGTCGAGATCCGGCTCTCCTTCGACGCGGACGATCGGCTGAACCTGGAGCTCCGGTGGCGCAACACCGGCCAGCGGCGGTTGGGTGATCTGGCCGTCGGACTGATGCTCGACCTCGGCCGCGTCACCGACAGCCAGCTGACCGTCCCCGGGCTGATCTACAACGACAATCCGTCCGCAGACCCGGCGCGCGCCGTACCCCGGATCGGTCCGGAGCCCGGCGGGGGTTTCGTCGCCGAGGAGGACCGGCTCCCGATCCCTGGCGTGAACCTGGAGTGGCGCGCCGGCCGCGAGCGCCGTTGGCTGAGCGTGTTCTCCCGCCCGGAGCCTCGGCGGTCCGGCGACGGGCAGGTCCGCTACGGCTCGCTGGGGGTCATCCGCCAGGAAGGGCCTGTCATCGCGGCGCTGAGCGGCGTACTGATGTTCGACGGCAAACAGGACGTCCGGTACGTCAGCAAGGCCGAGACGGAGTCGACCGAGGATGGCTACCTGACGCTGCGGCCGGGAGAGGAGTACGTCCAACGGCTGGTCCTCGACTGGGGACCGCAGGAGTATCGGGGGCACGCTTTCCGCGAGCTCGTCCGGACCGGCCGCTCGCTGTTCACCTTGGCCGGCGCCCACCCGCTTGGCCTCGACGACGTCGTCGCTCGCAAGACCATTGCCTTGGACAACAGGTGGTACCGGGACGGGACAGTAGCCGGCTACACCAAGTTCAGCGACGTCGTCGGCAACGGTCCGGCGAAGGCACGGCACTTCATGTACGGCTGGACCGGCCAGGCCCTGAAGCTCGCCTGGTGCGACGCCCGGCTCGGCTTCGAGACCGGCGACCGGACCAGGATCGACCGCTGCCGCGCGGCCGTCGAGTTCTACCTCGCCGGCAGCTCGACGCGGACGCCTGGGCTGCGGCACAACGCCTACCAGGTCGGCAGCCGCCGCTGGACCAGCTTCCGCAGCGGCGGCCGCGCGATGGTCTCGAGTCGGGCGTACGGCGAGACGATCGCGGACCTGGCCGAGATCATCACGCTGTTCCGCGCTGAGGGTGAGCCGGTGCCGCCGTCCTGGCCGGATGCGCTCGCTGGTGCACTGAAGTTCCTGCGTGGCGCGCTGCTGCCGGACGGCACGTTCCCGATCGGGTGGCGCCTCGACGGCAAGCCCGCCGCGTCCATGCTGTCCGCGGCCGGCATTCCGTGCGTGCTGGCGGCGCTCAAGGCGTCCGTCGTACTCGGGGATGACTGGTTGTTGTCGGAGGCGACGACGTGGCTGACGCGGTATCACGGGCAGCACGCGCGGACGTTCGATCGTCCGTTCGCCCGCTCCACCCTCGACGCTGCGTGCGAGGACAAGGAGGCGGGGATGTACTTCTTCCTCGCCGCGTACGAGTTGTTCCGCCTGACTGGAGACGACCTCTACGCGCAGTGGGCCGAGGTCGCTGCCGACTGGCTCCTCACCTGGGTCTATGTCTGGTCGCCCGAGTTGGACCTCGACTCTCCACTGCGAGCGGCCGGCTTCAACGCGATCGGCTGGCCGGCTGTCAGTGTCCAGAACCATCACCTGGACGCGTTCTTCCCGACGTACGAGCTGATGGAGTTCGGCCTCACCACCGATCGGCCCGACTTGGCCGCCGCAGCTCGCACCACGATGGGTGCGATGGGACAAGGCATCTCTGCGGGCCCTGGTGAGTGGGGTTTCCAGATCCCTGGTGAGCAAGGCGAAGCGTTCTTCCAGACACACTGGCAGCGCCGAGGACACAGCAACACCTGGAACCCGTCCTGGGTGATTGCCGTCCCTCTCGCCAACGCCCTCCGCATCCGTTCCCTGGAGCCGCATGACTGACCACGTCATCACGGAGTACGGCGCTCGTGAGGGTTTCGATTGCACAGGGGCCATCGAGCTTGCCGTCAAGGCTTGCGAGCTGACCGGTGGCCGGGTCGTGGTGCCCGCCGGCCTGTTCCTGACCGGCCCGATCCGGCTGCGGAGCAACGTGGAGCTGCACGTGTCGGTCGGAGCGACGTTGCGGTTCTCGACCGACCGTTCGGCGTACCCGATGGTGCGGACCCGGTGGCAGGGGATCGAGTGCTGGAGCTACTCGCCGCTGATCTACGCGTACGACGAGGTGAACGTCGCGGTGACCGGGACCGGGACACTGGACGGTGGCGCAGGGCCTGACAACTGGTGGCGAGACACGAAGCCGGTCGACGACTGGAACCGGCTGCTGCGGATGGTGGACGACGGCGTACCGGTCGATGACCGGATCTTTCCACCTGGGCACGGGTTCCGGCCGAGTTTCATCCAGCCGCACAGTTGCCGGCGGGTGCGGATCGAGGACGTACGGATCGTGAACGCGCCGATGTGGGTGGTGCATCCGGTGTTCTGCACCGACGTACTCGCGCGCGGTATCACCGTCGACAGCCGCGGCCCGAACAACGACGGCTGCAACCCCGACTCCTGCCAGGACGTGGTCATCTCCGGCTGCTCCTTCGACACCGGCGACGACTGCATCGCGATCAAGTCCGGCCGCGACGCGGACGGCCGCCGCGTCGCCCGCCCGTCGGCGAACATCCTGATCGAGTCCTGCCGCTTCGGCACCGGCCACGGCGCCGTCACCATCGGCAGCGAAACCTCCGGCGGCATCCACCACATCCACGCCCGGGACCTCCACATCACCGGCCCGGCCGTCGACCACGCCCTCCGCATCAAGACCAACCTCCACCGCGGTGGCACGATCGAACACATCACCCTCCAAGACACCCAAGTCGACGCCGTCACCACCTCCGCCATCCACATCACCACCACCCATGCCACCCCCACCCCACCACCCAGCCCCTTCCCCCCAACCGTCCGCCATATCACCATCACCAACCTCCAGGCCCACAACACCCCCCAAACCCTGGAAATCCACGACACCCCAACCTCGCCCGTCACCGACCTGCACCTGCTCCCATAGGCAACGTTGCCCGCAGCAACATCCACAACCTGTGGACGATCTGAAGTCCTGAAACCCTTTGTGGATAAGGCCTTCTGGGTTTGAGAAGTGTCGGTGGCTGTGGTTACTGTTGTCGGTATGGAACTTCTGGGCGAGCAGCCGATCTGGTCGATGAGCGGCAGCGAGCTGCTGACCACTCTCGACCAACTCGAGGCCGACCTCGACCGGCGCCAGACCTACCGCCTCCAACTCATCGCCGCCCTCGACAACACCGGCCACGCAGCAGACCTCGGCGCCCACGACACCGTCCAGCTCCTAGCCTTCCGCTACCGCCTGGACCGCCCCACGGCCTACCGCGACGTCCGCCTGGCCCGCGCCCTCCCCAAATACCCCACCGTCACCACCGCCCTAACAGATCCTGTGGTGGTGGGACCCGACGAGTCCGACACCGACGGCGACGGCGACAGCGCCCTCCCGACTACCGAGTCCGAGACCGCCGGTGAGGACAACGGCGGCGGGGTACCAGAAACCGAGAACGAGACCTACGGTGAGGCCGACGAGACAAGCCAAGATCACTCGACTGCATGGCTCCTCCGCCCCGCGCAGGCCGAAGCGATCGTCTCCGCCCTGGAACGCGTCCCCACCACAGTGCCGGTCGAAGACCTCCAGGTCGCCGAACAACAACTCGTCAACCTCGCCCGCCACCTCACCCCCGGCGAACTCCGCAAAGCCGGCAAGCAAATCCGCGACCTCCTCGACACCGACGGCCCCGAACCCGACGAACACAAGGCCTACGCCCGCGAATCCCTCGCCCTCATCACCGCCGACAACGGCGTCAAGTTCCGCGGCTACCTGGCCAACGAGAACGCCGAACTCCTCCGCGCCCTCATCCACACCGGCGCCCGCCCCCACAAAACCCTCGACGGCGAACTAGACCCCCGCCCCCGCGAAAAGCGCCAAGCCGACGCCCTAACCACAGCCTTAACCCTCGCCGCCACCGCCACAGACACCACCCACACCCGCAGCCCAAACACCACTGTCGCCGCCGCCGGCAACCCCAGCGCCTCCAGCATCACCGAACCAGGCGTTGCCAAGCCGACCGCAGATCCCATTGGAACAACCCTGGCGTCGCCGGAGTCCACGGCCACCGCCACGCACAGCACCGCCACCGCCACGCACAGCACCGCCACCGCCACGCACGGCACCGCCACCGCCAACGCGACCGCCACGCACGGCACCGCCACCGCGCTCCCGCTCCCCGGAGTCGGCGCCGACCTTGGCGCCACCCCGCCAGCCACTGCCACCTTCGCGGGTGCGACGACCGGCACCGGCCCCTTCGCGGGTGCGAGGACCGGCTCCGGCCCCTTCGCGGGTGCGACGACCGGCACCGGCCCCTCCGCGGGTGCGACGACCGGCACCGGCCCCTCCGCGGGTGCGACGACCGGCACCGGCCCCTCCGCGGGTGCGACGACCGGCTCCGGCCCCTTCGCGGGTGCGACGACCGGCACCGGTCGCGGAACGAACGCCAACGGTGGGATCCCAGGGTTCGGGGCGAAGGCGAACATCACGGTCACCATCGACCTGGAAGACCTGAAGGCGGCCGCCGCGGACGCCACCGGGCACCTCGTGTACGGCGACAACCTGTCCGCTGCCGCGATCAGACGCCTGGCCTGCGACGCAAACATCATCCCGCTCGTCCTCGGCTCCAACTCCGAGCCCCTCGACGTCGGCCGATCAGAACGCCTCGTCACCCGCGCCATGCGCCGCGCCCTCAACACCCGCGACAAAGGCTGCGTCGTCTGCGGCGCCCCACCCGTCCAATGCGACGCCCACCACCTACGCTCCTGGATCGACGGCGGTCAGACCGCCATCTTGGAACCTCGTCCTGCTCTGCCGCCGCCACCACATCGACCTCCACGCCGGCCACTGGACCATCACGATCACCAACGGCAAAGTCCACGTCACCCGCCCCACCTGGGCCGACCCACCAGCTCCACGTCGTCATCGACATCGCGCACCTGTCTCACCACCCCAATCCGCCAGACCGCCCGCAGCCGCACCTCCCAACCCCCGGCACGAAACCCTCCACGGACAACCGTCCGAGGACGGTTCGCACGCCGACCCCCCGCCAGCCGAACCTCAGCCAGACGAACACCAGTCGGACGTACAGCGCCCAGACGGACTCCGGTCGGACGGGCTGCGCTCGGACGGGCTGCGGTCGGACGGGCTGCGCTCAGACGGGCTGCGCTCAGACGGACTGCGGTCGGACGGGCTGCGGTCGGACGGGCTGCGCTCAGATGGGCTGCGGTCGGACGGGCTGCGGTCGGACGGGCTGCGGTCGGACGGGCTGCGGTCGGACGGGCTGCGGTCGGACGGGCCGCGCTCGGACGGACTCCGATCAGACGAGTGGCGCTCGGACGGGCTGCGGTCTGACGGGCTGCGGTCGGACGGGGTCCGGTCAGGCGAGGCTGCACGCATGGACAGTGTGCGGTCACGGGATGGGCGCGTGGGAGACGCGTCGCGGGTAATTGCGCGCCCGGGCGACTGCGGCACTGATGGTGCGGCTCGCCGAGAGGCTGCACGCCAAGCGATATGGGGCGACACGGCAACGAGCGACTCGGACACGCCGACTGTCCTCCGCGGTGCCTCAGCCTCATCCGCGCGAGCGGCCCGGCACGATCCGTGGGGCGACCCAGCGGCCCCAACGCCTGTCCGTGCGCGTGGAACGTGAGCTCCGTGCGGATCCACCTCGGGTTCTGCTTCCCGCGGTGCCTCAGCCTCTTCCGCGCGAGCGGCCCAGCACGATCCGTGGGGCGACCCAGCGGCCCCAACGGCTGTCCATACGCGCGGAACGTGAGCTCCGCACGGATCCACCTCGCGACGCGTCGAGCCTCCGCGCCCCAGCCGGGGCGGTGCAGGCGGTCGTTCTGCTCCCGCGACGCCACATGCGTTCGTGCGGAAGTGATGCGCTGCATGACGCCCGCTCGCACTCTGCATTCAGCCACATCACAGTCGCGCGAGCTTTCTGGGCCGAGCACCTGGACGCGGTACCGGCGCTCAAGAAGGTTCGTCCTGGCACAGCGAGACCTCCTCGAAGTGGTCCACGAGGAGCACCGGTGTCTGGGGTCGTAGAGTGCGGGCGATCGGGTCAGGCGTGGCGTAGACGGGCGAAGAGGTTCGGGTCGCCGAGTTGGCCGCCTTTGAGGAGGAACTGGATGCCCCGCAGCATTGGATCAGTGGAGATCGCGGTGCAGAGCGTGAGGCCCTGGCCGAGGTGGGGCGGGATGGTGGGGGACGGTTCTAGGGCGGTGACGCCGAGCTCGCGGAGTACGCGTCCGGAGGTGTCGCCGCCGGCTACCACGACCCGTCGTACCTGCGTGGTGCGAACCACTTCCCGGACGACTGCGGCCAGTTCCTTGCTGAAGGCACCGAGCAGCTGACCCGCGGCTCGGCCGATCGCCTCGCCCGTGTGCACCACGACCCCAGGTGCCCCAGCCTTCAGTACGCGAACTGCTTCGGTCACGACCGAGGGTGAGCTGTCGGGCGCCGCGGCCGGTCGGTAAGTGAGCGGCAGCGAATGCCAGCCGGACGCGACCGCGTGGGCGATCTGTTCGGCGGTCCGAGGCGACTGGCTACCGGACACAACGAGCACCTGCCCAGCGACGCTCACCTGTGCTCGGTCACCGCGACCAGGCATCGCGTGGTTCTTGGGCCGCGTGGTCGGGTGCCCAACTGCTGCGAGACCGGACGCAGACGTACTCGTCGCCGGCTGCCTCGAACTGTCGGCGGGTGGTGTGATGGTGCGGTCGCGGGTGGGTGACTGGTCGGTGAGGGTTGTTGGGGGGTCGGACGGAGGGGTGCTCGGCTTGGGATGCTTCGAGTCGGCGGCGGATGGCGTTGGGTCGGGGTGGTCACAGGTGGGAGGCGGGCTGGTGAGGGCCAGTGCGAGTGCGCGGGAGAGGCCGCCGGAGCCTATGGCGAAGGTGGGGGTGGTGGGTGGGGTGAGGATTGTGTGGGCGATGGATTGGAGGTCGGCGTCGGTGAGGGCGTCGAGGATGAGAGCGTCGTACGTCGCGTTGGTGTCGTGGGCTGGGAGGTCGGGGTAGGACGTTAGGTGGACGGCGCCGATTCGGAGGTTGGTTTGGTTCACCAGGTGTCGGCGGAGGTCGGATTCGTGCATGGGGGTGGTGGGGTGGGACGACATGGTGGGTTGGCGGTCTAGGCGGTGGGTGGTGCCTGCTTCGGCGGCGAAGTGGTGGCTGAAGACTGTGTAGCGGCCCAGGTCTGGTTGGGCGATGAGGATTGGTACGACGGCTGGGCCGAAGATGGAGCGGCCGACCTCCAGGGCGCAACCGATACTGCCGAGGGTGGGGGAGGAGTCGGCGGTCGAGCAGACCTTGTACTGGACGAAGTGTGGACCCAGGTCGCGCAGTGCTTGAAGGATCGGGCGGATCTCGGCTTCCTGCTCGTCGGGTGGTAACGAGCGCGCGATCCCGGCCACCCCGATCACGTCGTACTGCCGAGCCAACGCCTGAAGCTCGTCCCACGCAGGCATCGTGACCAGCAGGATCCCGCGAAATCCCAGGCGGGTGAACTGAGCCAGCGCATCCGTGGACCCTGTGAAGTCGTCGCCGTAGAACGCAACCTCAACCATGGCCGCCTCCGGACGTGCTGGGTGGCCCGAAGGTTTCTAGGGCTTGTTGGAGGGCGGGGACCTGTTGGGCGGTTTCGGTTAGATCGCGGCCGGAGGTGGTGGATTGCCAGGCGGCCCGCATGGCGGTGACGCCGGCGGCGGGGCCGTCGGGGTGGCCGTGGATCCCACCGCCGGCCAGGACGAGAAGGTCTGTGGTGGCGGTTCGGCGGTAGGTTTCCGGGGCCAGGCCGGGGGTCTGGCCCGATGAGAGGACGGGGAGGGTCTGGTAGCCGCCGAGGAGGGGTTCGCGGACTGCGGCGATTGAGCGGAGGACCTCGTCGTCTGTTTCGTAGAACTTGTTGGACAGACCGTTCGTGTGGAGGTGGTCCGCACCGGCCAGGCGGGCCAGTTTGGACCAGGCGACGAAGTCGATGCCGAGTTGGGGAGCTCGGGTGAAGACGCCTGTCATGGCGCGGTGGCCGTGGATGGGGAGGGCGCAGCGCTCGCGTAGCCAGGCGAGACCGGCTAGGCCGATGAGGTTGATGCAGGCCATGACGCAGGTCCCGCCGGCGTTGTGGACCAGGTCGTGGTTGGCGGCCATTCGGTCCAGGTCGTCGGTGATGTTGAAGGCGTACATCGGGCGTCGTCCGGTGCGCGCGGCAACTTTGTCCAGTTCCTCGGTGACCACTCTGACTCGGTCGGCGAGTGGTGAGTGAGGTGGATTGCCCATCAGCTCGTCGTCTTTGATGAAGTCGATGCCGGCCTCGGCCAGTTCGCGGACGAGGATGCGCAACTCCTCGGGCGGCAGGCCGATGCTTGGCTTCACGATGGTGCCGAGCAGTACGCCGTCCGGTCGGTCCAGGAGGCGCCGGGTCCCGGTGACGCCGTACTGCGGGCCCGGGTAGCGTTCCGCGAACGCGTCGGGCAACGACAGGTCCAGTAGCCGGATGCCGGCGAGTTGGCGGAGTTCGAAGAGGTTTCCGGCGACTGCGGCGAGCAGGTTCGGCAGGGACGGGCCGAAGTTCTCCAACCCGAACGCGATCCGCACCAGCCCGCTCCGCCGCCGCGCCCCCGCCGGCCGGATCGCACCAGGCAAATCCGCGCCAGCCAGATCAGCGCCGGCCAGATCAGCGCCGGCCAGATCAGCTGCCGACGAGGGTGTCGGCTCGATCGCGACTACTCGGGCTGCGAAGCGGTCGCGGAGTTCGGGTGTCTCGCGGGCGACTGCCACGAACGTGCCGGTGGACTGTTCGCCGGCGATCACCTCCGCGGCCTGCTCCAACGGGAGGTAGGAATCCACCCGGTACGTCGCGACGACCTCCGACCGGCTCATCGGGTCGGGTCGATCTGAGTCTTGATGTGGTCAGAGCCGGCGTCGATTGCCTCGAGCACCTCAGGCACTTCGTCCAACCCAGCGATCGACGTGATGTACGGCCTGACGTCGAGCACACGGTGGTTCACCAACCGGGCCGCCGCAGCGAAGTCTGCAGGGGTGTAGATCGTCGACCCCTGGATCGTCACCTCCTTCAGCACCACAGGATTCAGGTCCACCGTCAGCGCGCCACCGAACATCGGCAGCAACACCACCTGGCCCCGCGGCCGGCACAACGCCAAAGCCTCCGCCAGGCAACTCGGATGCCCGGACGCGACCACGACCACATCGAACCCGTCCCCGCCACTGACCTCAGCCCCAACAGCCTCCAACTCAGCCGGATCCACCACCGCATCA
The DNA here is from genome assembly GCF_004331465.1 of Kribbella pittospori. Lineage (GTDB taxonomy): Bacteria > Actinomycetota > Actinomycetes > Propionibacteriales > Kribbellaceae > Kribbella > Kribbella pittospori. The sequence goes on along the minus strand of NZ_SJKB01000004.1, from coordinate 486,895 downwards.
ACACCCTGCGACGCAAGGAAGTCCCGATTGTGCTGCTTGATGTCACTCACGAGCACCGCGCGAGCCCCACGCTCCCGCGCAACAGCAGCCGCCAACGCCCCGATCGCCCCGCCACCGAGCACAGCGACCGCATCACCCGCCCGCACCGCGGACGTCGAATGCCACGCCACCGCGACCGGCTCGATCATCGCGCCCTCGTCGTACCCGATCTCGTCGCTCAACGGCACCAGCACCCGCCCGGGCGCGGCGAAGTACTCGCTCAGCATCCCCGGCCAGCCGCTGCCCGGAACCCGTTTGTGCACGCACAGATGAGGATCCCCGGCCTCGCAGCGCGTGCACTCCCAGCACGACAACGCAGGCAGTACGGCGACCCGATCGCCGACGTTGAAGCGCGAATCACCCGACGCCACCACCTCGCCGGCACCCTCGTGCCCGAGCACGACAGGCGGCTTCCGGAACGGATGATGCCCGAGCCACGTATGCAGGTCGGACCCGCACAACCCGACCGCACGCATCCGGAGCAGCACGTCTCCACCAGTGTCCGGATCCGGCACCTCACTCACCGAGACCTGTCGCGGTGCCTCCAGCAGGGCTGCCCTCATCAGCATTCTCCTTCGATCGGGTCCCGCCAGTCTCCGCCGGGAAACCTCAAGAAAACAAGGCCGATCCGCCAATCTGTGGATAGCCCGTTGACATCGCCCCGCCTGGGGGTAAAGGTTTTCCTCATGGCGACGATCCCGGCGACCCTGCTGCTCGAGGAACGGGCCGCGCTGGCGATGAACGCGGTGACCGGTCTGGCCGACGACGACCTGGACGGCATCCCGTTCTTCAGCGCGAACCTGCTGTCCCGTCCGGCCCGGCTGGACCACGGCGACTGGGACTACGGCTCCAGCCACGGCCGTCTGACCGACGCGATCCTCCTGGCCCGCCAGATGACCGGCGGCAAGGAGAGCACCCCCCACGGCAACCCGCAGTGGGACCCACACTGGGTCGCGATCGCCGACCGCTACCGCCAGACCCTCTTCGCACTGCTAGGTGAAGACGGTCTGACCTATCGCCGCGTCCACCCCCGCGGTCACTGGCTGCCGAACGCCAACCTGATCGACCAGCGCGCCACTTTGCTCGCCCTGACGACCACAGTCGTCGCCACTGGCGATCCGGAAGCGCAGAAGGCAGCAGACGCACAGATCGCAGCCCTCAAGCGGATCGCGATCAAGGAACGCGACGTCTGGTTCTACCCGGCCTCGGAGTACACGACCGAAGGCTGGCCCTCCTCGAACGCCATCGACCTGCACCTAGCGCCCGACCCCGCGTCGTTCTCCGGCCGCCTGATCATGCCGCTGCTGCGCTACCACCAGGCGACCGGCAACAGCGACACTCTCGAGCTCTGCGAGTGGTTCGCCCGCCTCATCGTCGACAAGAGCGGCGTGTTCCTCCCGGACGGCAGCTTCAACCGGGCCCGCGCATACCGCAGCGGCCACTTCCACACCCGCGTCGGCACATTGGAGGGACTCGCCAGACTCGCCAGGCACACCGGCGACCACGGTCTGACCGAGTTCACCAGACGCAGCTACGACTGGGTGCTCACTCAGGCCACCAGGTTCGGCTGGACCCCAGGTGACCTGGCCGACCAGCGCTACGAGCACGAGACCTGTTCACTCGTCGACCTCATCGGACTGGGTACGACGCTCGCCGCCAGCGGACAGACGTCGTACTGGTCGGTGGTGGAGCGGTTCGTCCGCAACCACCTGGCAGCGTCGCAGCTGCGCGATGTGAGCTGGGTGGAGTCCGCTCCGGACCGTTCGGGTGACGAGCCGGGCTGGCGGACGTACGTCGATGTGGGCGAGCGCGTCCTCGGCGCGTTCTGCGGGTACGGCGCTCCGAACGACTACGTGTCCGACGTACCGCTGGGCCGCGGCCACACCAACGACGTACAGGCGTGCTGCGTCGGCTCCGGCGTCCGCGGACTCTTCTGGGCGTGGAACAGCATCGTCACCGGCAACGCCGACGTGACCCGCGTCAACCTGCTCCTCACCCGCGCGCACCACGCCGTCGACGTCGTGAGCCACCTGCCCGTGGAGGGCAAGGTCGAGCTCCACATCAACGAGCCGGTGGAGGAGCTGCGTGTCCGCATCCCGGAGTGGGCGGGGTATGCGCGGCTGACGCTCAACCGAGGAGACGAGACACGCACCGGCGCCGAGCGCATCTGGGCGCCGGACGGCTACCTCTCGATCCCGCAGCCGCAGCCAGGGGAGCGGATCACAGTGACCTTCCCGATGGTCGAGCAGACCACCACCGAGTTTGCTGCCGGCAACGAATTCCGGACCACCTGGCGTGGCGACGACGTGGTCGCGATCGACCCGCCCGGCCGGTCCCGGCCCATGTACGGCGATCGGCCGGAACACGCCGGCGGTCTGCGTGACTACGAACTCCACCGACCCGAGACGGAGTGGTCCTGGTGACATCTGGCTGGCTGCTGACCGATCCACCGACAGTCGAAGCGCTGACGCCGTACGACCTCCGCTGCGAGCACCGGGCGGACCCACTCGGCATCGGGACAGCGAGGCCGCGGCTGAGCTGGCGGCTGGCGTCACCGGTGCGTGGCGATCGGCAGGACGCGTTCCGCGTCCGTCTGCTGCGTGACGGCGTACAGGTATGGGACTCCGGTTGGCGGACCGACGACCGGACATACGTCGACCACGGTGGCGCGCCGCTCACGTCGCAGACCGACTACGTGTGGACGCTGGAGGTCCGGGACGCCGCCGGCGACCAGTCCGAGACGTCGGCAACGTTTGCCACCGGTCTCCTCAACAAAGAGGAGTGGGAGGCGCACTGGCTGGAGCACGACTACGACACCGATCCGAAGTTCGAACCACCGGTCGACCGCGCGGAGCCACGGTCGGTGCGCCAGGCCACCATCGCACCGCCGCGCTACTACCGCCGCTCCTTCGAGTTGAAGCAGCCGGTCGCCAGAGCCCGCGTCTACGCAACAGCACACGGCCTGTACCAGCTCAGCGCCAACGGTCAGCGGGTCGGAGCAGACGAGCTGACGCCCGGATGGACTGACTACCGCGAGCGCCTCGCCTACCAGACGTACGACGTCACGCACCTCCTGCGAGAGGGCAAGAACGTCATCGGTGCGGTGCTCGGTGAGGGCTGGTGGTCAGGGTACGTCGGCTGGGACACCCGCAGTCACGCACACCACTACGGCAAGAAGCCGCAACTGCTCGCGCAACTCGTCGTCGACCACCCGGATGGCTCCCGCACCGTCGTCGCGACGGACGGCAGCTGGGTCGAACGCCCCGGCCCGATCCGGTTCGCCGACCTGCTGATGGGGGAGTCGTACGACGCCAGGCTCGAGCTCGGCGACTGGTCGAGCCCCGGGTACGACGCCACCGGCTGGGCGCCCGTGGGCGACATGGGCGCCGACCCGTCGACCCTGATCGCCGCAACGACTGAACCAGTCCGCGTCACCGAGGACCTACCGGCCACCGAGGTCACCGCGCGCGGCAACGGCCGCTTCATCGTCGACCTCGGCCAGAACATCGCCGGCCGCGTCCGGCTCCGCATCCGCGGCGCACAGGCAGGCGACCGCATCCGCCTGAGACATGGCGAGATGCTCGAGTCCGACGGAGAGCTCTACACCGCCAATCTCCGCACCGCGGATGCCACCGACTACTTCGTCAGCGCCGGTGCCGCAGAGGAGTACTTCGAACCCATCTTCACCGTCCACGGCTTCCGGTACGTCGAGATCGACGGCTACCCGGGTGAGCTGACGACGGAGGACGTGACCGGTCGAGCCCTGCACTCAGACACTCCGGTCGCCGGGCGCTTCGAGTGCTCCGATGCGGGTGTCAACCAGTTGCTGAGCAACATCCGCTGGGGTCAGCGCGGCAACTTCGTCAGCGTCCCGACCGACTGCCCGCAACGCGACGAGCGACTCGGCTGGACCGCCGACGCGCAGATCTTCCTGCCCACCGCGGCGTACCAGGCCGATGTCCTCACGTTCTTCGACAACTGGCTGGCCGACCTCGCCACGGCACAGACCGACGAAGGCGCGATCCCCGATGTCATCCCGCATGTCATCACAGGACGCCACGGCACACCCGCGTGGGCCGACGCGGCGACCATCGTGCCGTGGACGCTCTACCGCATGTACGGCGACGACCGCGTACTGCGAAAGGCCTGGCCGTCGATGCGCCGCTGGGTCGACTACGTCCACCGCGCCAACCCCGACCTGATCTGGCGCAACCGCACCAGCGGCCACTACGGCGACTGGCTCCAGGTTGGAGTCAGCACCGACCGGGATGTCCTCGCAACGGCGTACTTCGCCCGCAGCGTCGAGTTCACCGCCGCGGCTGCGCGAGTCCTCGGTCTCGAGGACGAAGCCGCGACGTACGGCGAGCTGTGGGAGCGGATTGCGCAGGCGTTCCGGAAGGAGTTCGTTGACGCCGAGGGCAAGATCCGTGGCGAGACCCAGACCGGCTATCTGCTGCCGTTGGCGTTCGGCTTGCTGCCCGAGGAGGATGCGGCGGTCAAGCACCTCGTCGCTGACCTGGAGCAGAGGGACCGATCACTGACGACCGGGTTCGCTGGAGTCGCGCTGCTGTGCCCGATCCTGACGAAGTACGGGCACGCGGACCTCGCGTACGACCTGCTGCACGACGACAGGAATCCGTCCTGGGGGTACTCGATCAAGCACGGCGCGACGACGATCTGGGAGCGCTGGGACGGCTGGACCGAGGAGAACGGCTTCGGCCCGGTCGCGATGAACTCCTTCAATCACTACTCGCTCGGCTCGGTCGGCGAATGGCTTTACGCCGACGTGGCCGGCATCAGCCAGTCACCGGAGTCGGTCAGTTTCCGGGACCTCGTGATCAGACCGCGCCGTGGCGGCCGCCTGACCTGGGCCCAAGGCTCCTACGACACACCGACAGGCAGAGTCTCCACTCGCTGGGAGATCACCGACGGCGTACTGCGCCTGGACGTCGTCGTACCGCCAGGAGCCACCGCGACGATCCACGTCCCAACCCCTGACCCCGACTCGGTCCGCGAGTCCGGACAACCACTGGGTCAGCAGGTGTGCAGAGTCGGCGCAGGCACCTACAGCTTCACCGCGAAGGCTTGACCGTACGACGCCGTCGCGGCCGGGCCGTCGATCCCCGGACCACCAGTTCGCCCGACAGATGAGTGGTCGCCGTCGAGGCGGTGGGACTGAAGTGCTGCCATGCCTGGCGGCCCAGCTCCACCGTCGAGACGGCGTACGTCGTGAGTCCGGGGTCGGTGTGGGCACTCATCGGAGCGTCGTCGACACCGACCACGGACAGGTCGTCCGGCACCGTGACACCGAGCTCTCGCAGCCGGCTCAGCACGCCCACAGCGACGTGATCGTTGAAGGCGATCAGCGCGGTCGGTTCGTGAGTCAACGCTTCGTCGACCGCCGCATACCCGTCACGAAGGGACGAGCCGCACGCGACTCGGGTCACAGGCAGACCGGCCGCGCGGAAGCCACGCTGCCGTTGCTGATCGGACCAAGCGGTCGACGGCCCTTCCAGGTAGACGATTCGCTCGTGGCCGAGCGACGCCAGGTGGGCACACAGCTCCCGGATGCCATGGTGGTAGTCGACGACCACGGCTCCCACTGACGGGTGCCGCAGTACCCGGTTGATCAGTACCAGTCGGCGGCTGGCCTCGGCGACCTCCTTGAGCTGTGGAGCGCTCATCCGCGGCGCGCACAGCAGCAGACCGTCGACCCAGCGCGCGAGCTCGATCGCGGACCGGTACTCCTGCTCCGGATCCTCCTCGGTCCCGGCCACGAGCGTGTGATGCCCGTCGCCGGCGGCTTCGGCCGCGATGCCCTTGAGGATCTCGGCGAAGTACGGGTTGCCCAGATCGGGTACGACGACGCCGATGGTCTGGCTGCTGCCGCGCAACAGCGTCTGCGCCGCAGGGTTGGGCCGGTAGCCGACCTCCTGCGCGGCGGCGCGCACCCGGTCCGCCACCTGAGGCGAGACCGGCTTGCCGCCGCTGAGCACCCGGGACACGGTCGCCGTCGACACCTCCGCGAGCCGGGCCACGTCGTGGATCGTGGCCCGGCCGGCGGACGCACGGTCGCTGGTCGGCTTTCTCACCGGATCATTGGACCATGTCCGCGCCACGATCGCTGCCACCACAGTGATGTAAACCTTTTCCCGTTTCGCGCCGATTCTGCCCGCCAAGGTCTTGACGCAGCCCCGAAGCGCTGCGACGGTAGCCGAGGAAAAGGATTACCCGCCCACCGCCCCGGGCAGCTGCCACGGCGGTCCGCGCGAGGAGACCACCGTGAGAAACCGCCTCTTGAGCCTCTGCCTGGCCGTCCTGCTGGGCCTCGCAACCCTGATCGTGCCCGCCGGTACGGCGGCCGCCGCGGACAATCCGGCGACGTTCGGACCGTTCGATCCGCGGATCGAGCTGGACGGTCACTGGGGCCGCGACGACGACGTGGCGATCACGGTGAACTCCGGCTCGTCGCTGCGATTCCGCTTCACCGGCGACCGGCTCGGCGCCTGGTTCGACACCGAGGCGATCACGAGCCCGGCCCAGCTGTACGTCGCGATCGACGGCGGCGATCCCGTCCTGGTGAAGGTCGACGAGGATCACAAGGTGTTCGCCGAGGGACTCGATCCGGCGTTCGCGCACACGGCCGAGATCATGGTCAAGGACGTGGACGAGTACGCGAACCGCTGGACGGTGCCGCTGCAGTCCGGCGTCGTCCTCGAGAAGATCGAACTGGCTCCCTTGGCGCAGCTTGTCCCGCTGCCGACCACGGCCGAGCATCGGATCGAGTTCTACGGCGACTCGATCACCCAGGGCGTGATGGCGCTGTGTGCGGAGCTCGGCAGCGACTGCGCCGACGGCAGCAAGAGCTACCCGCACCTGGTCGGCGAGGCGTTCGGCGCGGACACGAACCAGGTCGGCTTCGGCAAGCAGGGCATCCTTCAGCCCGGTCACGGCAACGTCGGTGCGGCGGCGGACTCGTTCGGCTGGAACCTGGCCGGCTTCCCAGCCGAGCCGATCGACCCCGGTGCGGTCGTCGTCAACTTCGGCACGAATGACGCCGCCTACAACAGCGCCGAATTCACCCCGGCGTACCTCGCCTATCTCCGCACGATCCGCGCCGCCGATCCGCACACCCTGATCGTTGCTCTGCGCCCCTTCAACGGCACGCACGCGGCCGACATCGCCGCCGCCGTCCGTGCCGCGAAGGACCACAAGATCGTGTACGTCGATACAACCGGCTGGCTCGGACCGGACGACTACAACGGCAGCACCCACCCCAACGTCCAGGGCCATCAGGTCGCAGCCGCCAAGCTCACCACCGTGCTCGAACACCTCACGGGCTGGCGCCCGAGCAGCTCCGGTGACGCCGCCAACGTGTCTCCGAGAGGTGCCACCTGCTCGGACACCCCGCTGACGATGACCTTCCGCGGGCCGGTCCGACTCGGTGTCCGTGGCAAGCTTCAGATCCACACAGCCGGCGGCGAAGTCGTCGACACGATCGACCTCGCGGACCTCACGTCGTACCACCGCTCGGTCGGTGACGCGCGGACCGACTTCGGTCAGCTGCACACGTGGACGTACCAGCCGGTGGTCGTCGACGGGCGGACCGTCTCGGTCCATCCGCATCAGCGGCTCGCTCCTGGGCAGGCGTACTACGTGACGGTCGATCCAGGGTTCGTCGTCGGCCATCCCGGGATCACGAAGGGCTGGACGTTCCGGAGCCGGCCGGACCCGAGGACCGACAGCCGGTTGAGTGTCAACGGCAACGGTCACGCGGACTTCTGCACGGTCCAGGCCGCGATCGACTTCGTGGCCGACGGCGACAAAGCGACGATCGATGTGGCGCCGGGCCTCTACCGCGAGCTGGTCTGGGTTCCGCCGACCAAGCCCGGGATCACCATCACCGGCGCGGGCGCCGGCCGGACCGTGATCGGCTACCCGAACAACAACCTGCTGAACGGCGACTCCGCGATGGCGAACGTGCCGATCGAGCAGGCGTACTGTCAGCGCCGCGTCATCCCGCAGTCGGATCGTTTCAACTGCTGGCGATCCGCGATGGGCGTGTTCGCCGACGACTTCACGATGACGGACGTGACCGTGCAGAACCTCACGCCGTACCGCGGGTCCCAGGCCGAGGCCTTCTTCGGCAACGGAAACCGGATCGTGCTCGCCCGGGTCCGGATCCTCGGGTACCAAGACAGCCTGCGGCTGCAGGGACAGGCCTTCGTGACCGACAGCTACATCGAGGGCGATGTGGACTTCGTCTGGGGGACCGGCGGAGTCTTCCTGCAGGACTCGGAGCTGAAGGCGCTGCACGAGGGCTACTACAACCAGGTCCGCAACGTCGACAACGGTCCCGGCAACATCTTCGTCCGCGTCCGGCTGACCCGGGCTCCCGACGTACCCGACGACAGCGTGTTCCTCGCGCGGGCCGAGCTCAGCCGGTTCCCGACCAGCCAGGTCGTCTTCATCGACTCGGCGATGGACAGCCACGTGAAGACGACCGGCTTCCAGATCACCAGCCCCAACGACTGCGCGGCCGCCGGTCAGATCCGGTTCTGGGAGTACCACAGCACCGACCTCAACGGCCGCCCGATCGACACCAGTTCACGACTGGCGTGCTCCCGGCAGCTCGGCGACGACGAGGCGGCGCAACTGCGCGACCCGTCGTCCGTCTTCGGCGGCTGGCACCCGGTCGTCCCCCGCCCCGAAAGGTGAACCAGAATGAGCATCGTCAATCGCAGATCCGTGCTCGGAGGAGCTCTCGCCGTGACCGCCACCACCGCAACCGGCTGGCCGGCTACTGCGTCCGCTGAGACACCCGCTGCGCCTGCGGGCCGCCCGGCACCGCGCCCCGTCGCGCCGGTCAACGCTGAGATCGCGGCCGCCCACGCTGCGGTGTACAAGACTCTGCCCGAGGTGGTTGTCGGCGTCGACGTCGAGGACCTGATGAAGATCCACACCGCCGCGGACGCCGACGCGCTCCGCCCGCAGCTGGTCGCCCAGGTCTGGAAGGACACCGGGGTCATGCCGACCGGTCTTCCGACAGTACGACGGGACGTCGGTGTGCCGGCCGAGTTGCCCGCGTTCACCGGCGTACGCCGGTACGACCGCCTCGACGTGGCGATGCCATTCGGGTACGTCGCAACCGTCTTCGTCCTCGAGCCGACGCGGAGCAACCACAGCCGGGTCGCGTTCTACCACAACGGGCACGGCGAGCCGCTCGACACGATGCAGCGGGTGGCGCAGGGGCTGCTCGATCACGGCTACACGGTGCTGCTGTTCGCGATGCCCTTCTACCACTGGAACCCGAAGACCATCCAGGACCCGGCCGACCCGTCGGTGCAGCTGCAGCCGTCGCACAACGATCTCCCGCAGTGGGAGTCCGTGAACTACTCGCCGCTCGCGCTGTTCCTGGAGCCGCTCGCGGTGTCGATGAACTACGTCCAGAAGACCTACCGGCCGTCGTCCGTGCAGATGGTCGGCCTGTCCGGCGGCGGCTGGGCGACGACCATCTACCCGGCCCTCGATCCACGCATCACCCGGTCGTATCCGACTGCCGGATCGCTGCCGTTCTTCGTCCGGCCAGGCTCACCGAAGCCCAGCCCGACCCGCGGAGACTGGGAGCAGCGGCAGGACATGCAGCCCGGGTTCTACGGCCTGGCCGACTTCCCTGACCTCTACGCACTGGCGGCGGTCGGGCGGCACCGCCGGCAGATGCAGATCCTCAACCGGTTCGACGAGTGCTGCTTCAACGGGGTCGGCCACCGCTCCTACGAGGCCGCCGTCCGGCAGCGGATCGCCGTCATCGGCACCGATGCCGTCAGCAACGAGTCGAACGGCCACTGGGAGCTGCTCGAGGACGCCACCCATGGCGAGCACACGATCAGCCCGTACGCGTTGTCCGTCATCCTCTGGGACCTGGACGTCCACTGCGCCCACCTTCCGTGAGGGTCAGCGGAGCTGGTGGACGTCGGTGATCGGGTGACCGTTGACGGAGACGTTGTCGAAGCTCAGCGCCGCGTGCTGGACGGTGCTGGGCGCGTCGACGGTGAAGTCGCAGTCGATCAGCCGGAAGTCCTGGATCGGCGAACGCCGGTAGCCGCGCAGCATCAAGGCGTTGCGAGCCCGCTCGACCTTGATGCCGCGCAGCTCCACGTTGCGCACGTACGGCGTGAGGGGCCCGCTGTCACCTTCTCCGCGGAAGAAGTTGCACTGGACAACCTCCTTGGTGAGGTTGGAGATCGTCAGGTCCTTCAGATAGACGTTCTCCGCGAAGCCCCCGCGGATCGCGTTGGTCTTGATGTACAGACCGAAGTACAGGCTCGGACCGCCGATCGTGCAGTCGCGGACGAACACGTTCCGGATCCCGCCGGTCAGGTCCGACCCGAGCGTGATCGCGCCGTACTTGACCCGCATCACGCACTGCTCGATCAGGACGTCCTCCGTCGGAACGTTCACCAGCAGGCCGTCCGCCTCCCGGCCGGACTTGAGCGCGATGCAGTCGTCGCCGGCGTCGAACGTGCAGCCGCGGATCACCACCGAGCGGCACGACTCGAGGTCGACGCCGTCGTTGTTCGGACCCTGGCTGTCGATGACGACGTCCTGGATGGTCACGTTCCGGCACAGCACCGGATGGACCTGCCAGAACGGCGACCGGACGATCGTTACGCCTTCGATCAGCACGTTCGTGCACTCGTACGGCTGGATGAAGCTCGACCGCAGATGGTGCCCGGCGCCGTACACCCGCTCCGTCACGGGGATGCCGAACGCCGCCTGCTGGCGGAGTTGCCCGAAGTCCTCGTCGCAGGTGTGGAACCAGCCCCACCAGTTGTCCCAGCCGGCCTGGCCGTCGAGCGTGCCCGTGCCGGTGATCGCGATGTCGGTGCATCCGTTGGCGTAGATCAGCGGCGAGTAGTTGTAGACCTCGAGCCCTTCGTACCGGGTCTTGACGACCGGGAGGTAGTGCGCCGGGTCGGTGCTGAAGCGAAGCGTCGCGCCCTCGGACACATGGAGATTCACCCTTGAACGCAGGTGGATCGCGCCGGTGTGCCATACCCCGGGAGGTACGACGACCCGGCCGCCGCCGGACTCGTGACACGCGCGGATGGCGTGCGCGAGGCCGGCGGTCGCGTGCTCCGGCGTTGCGCCGTACTCGGTGATCGGGAAGTCGTGATCTGGGAATACAGGTGGTCGGACGTCGGCCAGGATGCGGTCGGCGTCCGACCAGCCGTCCGTCACAGCAGTTGCGCCGGGTCGGTGATCTTCTTGCCGTTGACCGTGAAGTTGCGGAACGACATGTCGACGTCCTGGATCTCGCTCACGTCGTCGATGCTGGTGAACGTGCAGTCGATCAGCCGGAAGCCCTGGATCGGTGAGCGCGGGTAGCCGAACATCGAGAAGGCGTTGCGGGCATGGCCGACGGTGATGTTGCGCAGTTCGACGTTGCGCACCCTCGGGGTGAGCGGACCGGTGTCGCCCTCGCTGCGGTAGAAGTTGCAGGAGACCACCTCTTTGGTGAGGTTGGAGATCTGCAGGTTGTCCAGATAGATGTTCTCGGCGTAGCCACCGCGGACCGAGTTGGTCTTGATGTAGAGACCGAAGTACAGGTTCGGGCTGCCGATCGTGCAGTTGCGGACGAACACGTTGCGCACTCCACCGGTCATCTCGCTGCCGATCGTGATCGCGCCGTACCGGATGTTCAGCGTGCAGTTCTCGATCAGGATGTTCTCCGACGGCACGTTCACCCGCAGGCCGTCGGCGCCGCGGCCGGACTTGATCGCGATGCAGTCGTCGCCGCAGTCCAGCACGCAGTCCTGGATCACGACGTACTGCGAGGACTCCGGGTCGATGCCGTCGTTGTTCGGTCCGCGGCTGTCGATGTGGACGCCGCGCACCCTGATGTTGCGCGACAGCACCGGGTGGATCTCCCAGAACGGCGACCGCAGGATCGTCACGTCCTCGATCAGCACGTTGCGGCAGGACTGGGTCTCGATGAACGCCGCGCGCAGGAAGTGGCCGGCGCCGAACACGCGATCCTTCACCGGTACGCCGTCCTCGGCCATCTGCTGCAGTGCCTGCGCGTCCGGGCTCGACGGACCGACCCAGGACCACCAGTCGTCCCAGGTCGCGCCGCCGTCGAGCGTGCCGGTGCCGGTGACGGCGATGTTCTCGCAGTCGCGGGCGTAGATGAGCGGCGAGTAGTTCATGCACTCGGCGCCCTCGAAGCGGGTCAGCACGACCGGCAGGTACTGGGCCGGATCGGTGCTGAACAGCAGCGTCGCGCCGTCCGACACGTGCAGGTTGACGTTGGACTGCAGATGGATCGCGCCGGTGCTGAAGGTTCCGGCCGGTACGACGACTCGTCCGCCGCCGGAGCGGTGACACGCGTCGATCCCCTTCGCGATGGCAGCGGTCGCGTCGGTCGTGCCGTCCGCGATCGCGCCGTAGGTGGTGATCAGGAAGTCGCGGGGACGGAAGCGGGGAGGGCGGGTGTTGCGGAGGATGTCGCCGACGTGACCCCAGCCGGGACCGGTGTCGGGTGCGGCTGCTGCCTCACCAACGCCGAGGAAGGCCGCGCCGGTCGGTGCGAGTGCGGCTCCGGCGCCGAGTCTGAGGAAGTTCTTGCGGCTGAGCTTGTCCATCGAGAGGCTCCTTCAGTTGTCCACGCGGGTGCCGTTGATCCAGACCTGGTCGAGTCGCAGCCCTTCGACGTCCTGGATCACGTTCTCCTCGCTCATCGCGTCGAAGCGGCAGTCGTGCAGCCGGATGTCGCGGAGCGGGTCGTCGGGCAGGCCGAGCAGGTTCAGCGCGCGAGGCGCCGCGGCGGCTGTGAGTTGGCTGATGCTGATGCCGTGCACGTCCGGCGGGTAGGCGCCGGTGGTGACGTTGGCGTAGTTGAGCACGATCTCGATCACCGAGTCCGCGGCCTGCCCGACCGTCACCCGGCGTACGTCGATGTTCGCGATCGTGCCGCCGCGGTCGGGGTTGCTCTTGATCCGGATCGCGCGTTCCAGCCGCGGGCTGCTCATCGTGCAGTCGCGGACGAAGATGTCCATGATGCCGCCGCTGGTCTCGCTGCCGGCCGTCACGCCGCCGTTCCCGTCGGCCATCTCGCAGTTGCGGACGACGGCGTACCGGGTCGGCACGTTCACCCGCCGGCCGTCGGCGTCCTTGCCGGACTTGAACGCGATGCAGTCGTCGCCGGTGGAGATCGTGCAGCCCTCGATCAGGACGTCGGTGCACGACTCGGGGTCGATGCCGTCGTTGTTCGGCCCGTTCGGGCTGTCGACGACCACGTCCCGGATGGTGACGTTGCGGCACAGCACCGGGTGGAGGTTCCACATCGGTGAGTCCTTGACCGTGATGCCGTCGAGCAGCACGTTCGTGCAGCGGTTGAACTGGAGCAGGTTCGGCCGGAGATAGTGCCCGGCGCCGAACACCCGCTCCTTCACCGGTACGCCGTCCGCCGCCATCTGGATGAGCAGCGTCTTGTCGGGCGACTCGTTCGGCGGCGGCCCACCGGTCCAGTCCCACCAGTGCGTGTCGTCGGCCCGACCGTCGAGGACACCGCTGCCGGTGACCGCGATGTCGCGCTGTCCGTACGCGTAGACGAAGGGGGAGTAGTTGTAGCACTCCGTCCCCTCGTAGCGGGTCGCCACCACGGGCAGGTACGCCGCCGGGTCCTGGCTGAACGCCAACCTCGAACCGGCCGCCAAGTGCAGGTCGACGCGACTGAGCAGGTGGACGGCACCGGTCCGGAAGATGCCGGCCGGTACGACGACGTGACCGCCGCCGTGCTTGTGACACGTCTCGATGGCGGCCCGGATCGCCGCCGTACAGTCGGTCGCGTCGTCGCCGACCGCGCCGAAGTCGGTCACGTCGTACCAGCGATCGCGGAACCGCGGTGGCCGGATCCGGCGCAGGATGGCGTCCACCTGGGAATCGGGTGATGGTCGGCCGGCGGCGGCCGGGGCGGTACCTCCGCCGACGATCGCAAGAGCTCCGCTGGCCAACAGGAGAGTACGGCGACGAACTGGGGCGGACATGCTCAGCCTCCTCGACAGGCAATGCAGAGTGCAAACGATTGCAATCGATCGTGCCGTCGTCGGCCCGCGCTGTCAACGGCTGGCGTGGACGAACTCTTGACCGGCCCGGAATCTCTTGGATACTTGCGGGCAAAGGTTTGCCCGCCCAGCTCGATCGGAAGGTGCCGCCCATGCATCCCACTCGCCGTCAGATCCTCGGCGCCGGCCTCGGCGGGGTAGTTGCTGCAGGCATCGGAGTTCCCGCGCTCGCGTCGGGTGCCGGCCCTGAGCAGGCCCTCCGGGCGCGGATCTCGCCGCCGCGGTTCCGCGACGCGTGGTTCCCGATCACGGCGTACGGCGCGACGCCGGAGGACGCGACCGCCGGGATCAACGCGGCGATCCGGGCCTGTCACGAGTCCGGCGGCGGTCACGTCGTCGTACCTCCCGGTGTCTGGCAGACCGGAGCGATCCAGATGCTGAGCCGCGTGGACCTGCATTTGCAGCTTGGTTCGACTCTCCGGTTCAGCACCGATCCGGCCGACTACCTGCCCGTCGTCCGGACCCGGTGGCAGAGCGTGGAGGTCTACAACTACTCGTCGCTCATCCGCGCCGAGGGCCAGACCGACATCGGCATCACCGGCGAGGGTGTCCTCGACGGCGCCGGCGACAACGAGCACTGGTGGTACCTGATCGGCAGTGGCCAGTACGGCTGGCACACCGGCCTGCCGAACCAGCGCGAGGACTGGGGCGAGCTGGAGCGGATGAACAACGAGCAGGTCCCGGTCGAGGAGCGCGTCTTCGGTGCCGGTCACTACCTGCGGCCGAGCTTCATCCAGCCCTTCCGGTGCACGAACGTGCTGATCGAGGGTGTGACCGTCCTCAATTCGCCGATGTGGACGATCCATCCGCTGGAGTGCCACAACGTCACCGTCCAGGGCGTGACTGTGCGCAACCTCGGCCCGAACGGCGACGGCTGCGACCCGGAGTCGTGTACGGACGTCCTGATCCGCGACTGCACGTTCGAGACGCACGACGACTGCATCGCGATCAAGTCCGGCCGGGACGCCGACGGCCGGCGGCTCGGTCTGCCCTCGCGCGGGATCCTGATCGAGGACTGCACCTTCGTCAGCGGCGGTGCCGCGGTCGCGATCGGCAGCGAGATGAGCGGCGGGATCGAGGACGTCTGGGTACGCCGCCTGAACATTCCGGCCGACCCGGCCGCGGAGGAGGCGTACGTCCAGTGGGTGCTGTGCGTGAAGTCGACCTCGACCCGCGGCGGGTATGTACGCAACGTGGACTTGTCCGACGTCGACTCCCGTGCGTGGATGTATCGTCCCCTCGAGATCACCTTCAGCTACTCCGGTGGTGGCGACCAGTCGCTGTTCCCCGACGTCCGCGACATCCGGTTCGACCGGGTCCGGGTGGCCCGGGCCGAACGGGCGTATCGCATGGTAGGAGCAGAGACACAGCGGATTCGTGCCGTGGCGGTCACGAACAGCAAGTTCGACCAGGTCGCGGCGGAAGCTGTCGTACAGTACGCCGACGATGTGACGATCCGGAACGTCTGGATCGCGGGCACGAGGGTGGGGTGACCAAACCCCGCCCCGCAGAGGTGAGAGGTGAGTGGTGGCGGAGCGGGTTCGGCTGATCGACGTGGCGCGCGAGGCGGGCACGTCGGTGTCGACGGTGTCGCGGGCGCTGAACGGTTCCGACCTGATCTCTCCTGAAGTGGTCGCGCATGTGCGCGCGGTGGCCGGGGAGTTGGGCTATCGCGCCGACAAGCGGGCGCAGGAGTTCAAACTGGGCCGTCCGTTGACGGTCGGCGTGACCGTGCCGGACCTGACGAACCCGTTCTTCTCCGAGGTTCTCAAGGGCCTCGCCGCGTCCGCTCGGGCGGGCGGCTACCGGTTGTTGATCGGGGAGAGTGGCGAGGATCCGGCCGAGGAGCTGCGGCTCGTCGAGGAGCTCGTCGACCACTCAGGTGCGCTCGTGCTCTGCAGTTCACGCCTGACCCGCAGCGGCCTGGAGAAGGCGCTCGCTCTGCCGGTGCCAGTTGTCTGCATCAACCGGACCGTGAAGAACGCGGGCGCGGTCGCGATCGACTACCGCGCGGCGAGCCGGTTGCTGCTCGAGCACCTCACCGGTCTAGGCCACCGACGAGTCTTGTACGTCGGCGGTCCGGCGTCCTCGTGGTCCGATGGCGAACGTCGCCGGACGTTGCGTCGTACGGCGCGATCGCTCGATGTCACGCTGGACGAGATGGACGGCGGCTGGGCCGGGAACCACGGGTACGACGCTGGGCCGACCGTGCTGAGCAGTCGCGCGACCGCGGTAATCACGTTCAACGACCTGGTCGGCGTCGGGCTGCTCAGTTGGATGCACGACAACGACGTCGACGTCCCGGCCGAGTTGTCGGTCGCGTCGTACGACGACATCCCGATCGCCGCGTACGCACGGCCGCCGCTGACATCGTTGCGGAATGAGCGGGCGCGGCTGGGGGAGTTGGCCTGGGAGCAGCTCGCCACGCGCCTCGCCGGGAACGACTGGCCGCGGCCGGATCTGCTCACGCCGGAGCTGGTCGTCCGGGCCAGCACCGGTCCGGCGCGGCGGCGGGCTCGGATCCGAACTACCTGAACTGCCTGCGGGGGAATCCTTGTGTGAGATTCGCTGTGTGGGATTCCTGTGTGCAAACGATTGCACGGGGATCGCGGCATGAGTTAGCGTCTACTCATGCTGCCGCCACGTGTTGTGCTCGGGACGGCCTACTACCCCGAATACCTGCCGCGGGCCGTCGGCGATCGGATCGCCACTGACCTGGATCTCATGGCGGCGGCCGGTATCACCGCCATCCGGGTCGGTGAGTCGGTCTGGTCGACCTGGGAACCACGGGACGGCGTGTTCGACCTCGAGTGGATCCTGCCCGTGCTCGATGCGGCCGGTGAGCGGGGGATCGACGTCGTACTGGGGACTCCGACGTACGCCGTACCGCCGTGGCTGCAGCGGGCTCATCCGGAGATCGCGGCCGAGCGACCTACGGGGGAGCGGGTGCCGTGGGGGATCCGTCAGGAGGTGGACTTCGGGCAACCGGCGTTCCGGTTCCATGCGGAGCGGGTCATCCGGCGGATCGTCGGGCGGCATCGCGACCATCCGGCCGTGATCGGCTACCAGGTCGACAACGAGCCTGGGGTGCTGCTCGCGCACAACTCGGCGGCGTTCTCGGCGTTCGTTGCTCGCTTGCGGGCGACCTATGGTGACGTCGATGCGTTGAACGAGGCCTGGGGATTGACGTACTGGTCGCATCGGCTGAGCGACTGGTCCGAGTTGTGGCGGCCGGACGGGAACAGTACGCCGTCGTACGACCTGGCCTGGCGACGGTTCCAGGCGGAGCGGACGACCGAGTTCATCGGGTGGCAGGCGGAGTTGGTCCGGGAGCTGCGGCGGCCGCAGCAGTTCGTGACGACTTGTCTGGCCTACGATCGGCCGGCGGTGGCCGACGTACCGTTGACGTCGCGGCTGGACGTTGCGGCGGGCAACATTTATGTCGACGTGCAGGACGGGTTGGAGCGGCCGGCGCGACCGTCGCGACTCGAGGTCGGGTGGATCGGGCGGAGTGTCGCGGAGCTGTATCTGGCCGCGGATCGCGTGCAGGGGTCACGTGGGGAGCCGTTCTTGGTCACCGAGACGAATGCGACGTCGATCGGTGGTTCGCATCAGAACAGGCCGCCGTACGACGGTCAGTTGCGGCAGCTCGCGTGGGGGTTCGTGTCGCGTGGTGCGCGGATGGTCGAGTACTGGCATTGGCACTCGATCCACCACGGTGCGGAGACGTTCTGGGGCGGAATCCTCGGCCACGACCTGCAACCGGGCCGGGTGTACGACGAGATCGCGGTGATCGGCGACGAGCTGGCCCGAGCCGGCTCGTCGATCGTCGGGTTGCGGCCCGACGTGGATGTGGCGGTCGTGTGGTCGGTTGAGAGCGAATGGGCCCTGCAGTTCCAACCGCCACTCGCGCATCCGGGTGGTGCGCCGGACAGGTCGTCGTACCGGATGATCGTCAACGCCTTCTACACCGGCATCCTGGACGCCGGCCTACGTCCAGGCGTCCTACCCATCGAGCGCCTAGGCAACGATCCCGCGGCCCTCGCCGCGCAGTACCCAACCCTTGTGGTTACAGCCCTCTACATCGCGTCCGATCAACAGCTGGAGCTGCTGGCCGACTACGCGCGAGCCGGCGGCCACCTAATCCTCGGCCCCCGCACAGCCTACGCAGACCCGGACGCTCGCCCCCGCCCAGAGCCCGCTCCACCCCGCCTGTCCAAGGCGGCCGGCCTCCACTACCAGGAATACGAAAACCTCCACGACGACCTCCCCGTCACCGGCCTCCCCGGCCACGCAACCCGCTGGGCAGAAACCCTCCTCATCGACGACGCCGACCCACTCGCCTGGTACCACCATCCCGGCGGGAGCCAACGCCCGATCATCACCACCAAACGCTGGGGCGAGGGTCGGGTGACCTACGTCGGCACAGTGCCGGATCCGGTTCTGGCTGCTGCACTCCATAGAACAAGTGGTGTGTGGAGTGGGTTGCCGGAGGCTGTTACTGCTTTGTCTGCGGTCAATGGGGTGGGGGAGCGGTTGTGGTTTGTGCACAACTGGTCGGGGGAGGCGGTTGTGGTTGAGGCGCCTGGGGAGATGGTTGATGTGTTGGGTGGGGGTTTGGTGGGGCGGGTTGAGTTGGGGGCTTGGGATGTTCGGGTGTTGCGGGAGGGGGCGGCATGACGGCGTACTACGAGGATCTGGCGCCGGGGACTGGATGCCGGGAGCCGCGGGCTTGGTTGAGGTCTTCGCGGCCGCGGATGAGTTTGAACGGGCGGTGGGAGTTCAAGCTGTGGAGTGGGCCGGCTGAGGCGCCGGCGGATGTGATGCAGCCAGACGTGGACGTGGACTGGGATGAGTTGGAACTCCCCGGGCATTGGGTGCTGCAGGGGCACGACCGGCCGCGGTACACGAACACCGCGTTCCCGTTCCCGATCGATCCGCCGCGGACGCCGGACGCGAACCCGACCGGCGACCACCGTCGATGGTTCGACCTGCCAGCAGACTGGCAGCGAGCTGGCGCCGTACTGCGCTTCGAAGGCGTTGACTCATGCTTCAAGGTCTGGCTCAACGGGACCGAGGTCGGGACGGCGAAGGGTAGTCGGCTGCCGAGTGAGTTCGACGTCGGCGAGTTGCTGCAGCCGGGGCGGAACCTACTCGTCGTACGAGTGCACCAATGGTCGTCGGGCAGCTACCTCGAGGACCAGGACATGTGGTGGCTGCCGGGAATCTTCCGCGACGTGGCGCTGCTCAGCCGGCCGTTGATCGAGGATGTATTCGTCCACGCCGACTACGACCACCTGACCGGCGCCGGCACCTTGCGAGTCGACGTCAAACCGTCAGCCCTCGTACGGCGTGAGCCTGGCACCGATCCCCTTCAGTCTCACCCGCGGATCACGATCCCGGAGCTCGGGCTCGAACTGCAGCCGGGCGAGACCGTCACGATCCCACGCGTTGAGCCATGGACGGCGGAAGTACCGCGCCTGTACGACGCCCAGGTCGCCGTCGACGGCGAGACCGTGGAGTTGCGGATCGGCTTCCGGACGGTCGCGATGACCGACGGGCTGCTGACAGTCAACGGGCAGCCGCTGTTCTTTCGCGGGGTGAACCGGCACGAGCACGACGAACGCCGCGGCCGGGCGATGACGGTCGAGGCGATGCGGCAGGACCTCGTGCTGATGAAGCAGCACAACCTCAACGCGGTCCGTACGGCGCACTATCCGCCGCATCCCGCGTTCCTCGACCTGTGCGACGAGCTCGGGCTGTGGGTGATCGACGAGTGCGACATCGAGACCCACGGCTTCATCTACACCGACTGGCGCGGCAACCCGGCCGACGATCCGGACTGGGCACCGATGATGCTGGACCGGATGCGCCGGATGGTGGAGCGAGACAAGAACCACCCGAGCGTCATCGTCTGGTCGTTGGCGAACGAGAGCCACCGCGGACGGAACTTCGGCACGCTCGCCGAGTGGACCCGCGAGCGCGATCCCGGGCGGGCGGTGTTCTACGAGCGGGACCGCAGCTACGAGTTCTCCGACTTCTACAGCCTGATGTACACGCCCCTCGAGGATCTCGAAGCGATCGGCACCCGGACCGAGGACGTACCGCCGGAGACCGAGGACAGCCCCGAGTTGGAGACCCGCCGGCGTGGGTTGCCGTTCGTGCTCGCGGAGTACGCCCATGCCATGGGCAACGGTCCTGGCGGGCTGGCCGACTATCAGCGGATCCTCGAGCGGTACCCGCGGCTGCAGGGTGGGTTCGTCTGGGAGTGGATCGATCACGGGTTGCTGTTGCCTGGCGCAACCGACCACGTGTACGGCGGCGACTTCGGCGAGCGCGTCCACGGCGCCAACTTCTGCATCGACGGCCTCCTGTTCCCCGACCGCACTCCGTCCCCCGGCCTCACCGAATACAAAAAGGTCATCGAGCCGGTCCGCATCACCGGCCCCAACCCCCTAACCATCCACAACCTCCAAACCTTCACCACCCTCAACAACCTGGAGTTCCTGTGGTCGGAAGAGAGCGATGGTGTCGAGGTGGGGTCCGGCCGGCTGGGAGTTCCCAAGGTCGAACCGGGTTCCACGGTGGAAGTACAGCCACCGGTTGATCTGCCCTCGACGGGTCTGGTCGGCGAGCGGTGGTTGACGGTACGGGCGGTGCTGGCGAAGGACGAGGCGTGGGCCTCCGCCGGGCACGAGGTGGCTTGGACCCAGTTCCGCCTGGATGGCGGAAGTGCGCAGGACCGGCGCGATACGCCGAGCCCGGCGCAGTCGACGCAGGTCGAGCCGAGCGGAGTGCAGCCAGAGCGGGCCGTGCCGAGCGGGATGCAGCCGGAAGAGGCTGTCCCGAGCGGGGTGACCGGGGAGACGGTTGTGTCGGGCGGGGTGGATGGGGAGTGGGCTGGGTCGGGCGGGGTGCAGGTGGGGCCGGTTGTGTCGGGCGGGGTGGATGAGGAGCGGGCTGGGCTGAGCGGCCTGCGGGAGCGGGTTGGGTTGCGTGGGGGTGGGGAGCGGATTGGGCTTGGGGTAGGGGAGTTCGAGCGGGGGACCGGGCGGCTGGTTCGGTTGGGTGGGGTTGAGGTGGGCGGGCCGGAGTTGGATTTGTGGCGGGCGCCTACTGACAACGACTGTGGGCAGGGTGGGCGGAATGGGGTTGTGGGGGAGTGGCGGGCGGCTGGGTTGGATCGGTTGTTGCATCGGGTCGAGCTGGTGGAGGAGCCGAGGGGTGAGCGCGGATCGGGGCGGGTGGAGGAGCCGCGGGATGATCGCGGATCGGGGTGGGTGGGGGAGACACGGGGTGATCGCGGATCGGGGCGGGTGGAGGGGCCGCGGGGTGGTCGCGGATCGGGGCGGGTGGGGGACGAGGAGTTGGTGGTGCGGGCGCGGGTGGCGCCTGATGGGCTTGGGGTGGGGGTGCGGGCGACTTATCGGTGGGTGAGTGTGGGAGATGGGTTGCGGCTGACGGTTGAGGTCGAGCCGGAGGGGGAGTGGGGTGGTACGGCGGTGTCGCCGCGGTGTGGGAGTTGGCCGCGGGTCGGGGTACGGATGGCGGTGCCGAGCAGCCTGGACAGAGTCCGGTGGTTCGGTGGTGGACCGGGGGAGGCGTACGCCGACAGTCGGGAGGCGGCCCGGGTCGGGCGGTACACCAGCACGGTCGACGAGATGCAGACGCCGTACGTCGTACCTCAGGAGAACGGATCGCGGATCGACGTGCGCTGGGCAGAACTGACCGATGCCCAGGGCAACGGCCTCCGAGTGGAGGGAGCGCCGTACTTCCAGCTGACGGCACGCCGCTGGACCGCCGAGGACCTCGAACGCGCCCGCCACCGCTCCGACCTGACCCCGCGCGAGCACATCTACCTCAACCTCGACCTGGCGCAGAACGGCCTCGGCTCCGCGTCCTGCGGACCACCCGCGACGCCACAACACACCCTCGAGCCAGGGTCGTACACCTTCTCCCTCACGTTCCATCAATTCGGTCGCAGCGCTGAACACGCTGTGGGACGATCGGACGCATGATCATGAACTTCTTCCGACTGAGCTAGCTTCCCGCTGGCCAGTCCGAGGCTGTAGCGGTCGTGTTCGGCACGACCCGCCCGAGGCCGGCGATGCGGGAGCGGACTACTAGGCCGCTCCCGACCGCTGACCGGGAGACCCTTCATGCGATCTGCGCGTACAGTCGCGGCAGAATCGATCACCCAAACCCTCCGCACCGGTTCACAGCGGGTCGTACTCGTGCGAACCGTCACGGGCCTGGAGCAACTAGCGGCCGAGGAACTGGCCGCTGCGAGCCACCGCGTGATCGACCTGTCCAAGCGACAACTCATCGTCGAGCCCGCCGCGGCGACGATCATCACCACCCCACCACGCCTCGCCGACGACCTGTTCGTCGTCCAGGCCGCCGTGCCCGATCCGGGGCGTACCAAGCAGGATCTGGCAGCGGCCGTCACCGAAGCCTGCGTCCAGTTGAACGATGCAGGAGACTTCGCGGTGACCGCGTCGTCCCTCGGCCGGCGCAACTACAACCGGTTCGACATCGAAGACCTGGTTGGCCGCCTCATCCAGGAGCGGTCCGGCGCCAGGTACCACTCGCGCCGCACCGGCGAGGCTCCGCCGGTCGACCGGACGGAGTGGCGGGTCATCCTCGACGGCAAGACGCTGTGGATCGGCGTCCGGCCGTACGACGTCCCGCTGCACCGCCGCGTCTGGCGCCGGCAGACTGTCACCGGCAGCCTGCATCCGCCGGTGGCCGCCGCGATGGCCCGACTGGCACGCATCGCTGAGGGATACAGAGTCCTTGATCCGTTCTGCGGTGCAGGAACCCTGCTTCTCGAAGCACAGGCCATCGAGCCGGCAGCGACGTACGTCGGGATCGACCAGGAGCCGATCGCCGTCGCGGCCGCGCGGATGAATTCGCCGCGCGACTCGTCCATCGTCTGGAGCACCGGCGACGCGGCGCGACTGGACGGTCCGGTGGATCGCATCCTCACGAATCCACCCTGGGACGTCCGGCTGGGGATCGGCAGCTTCACGCCGTACCTGGCCCAATGGCGCGGGATCCTGCAGCCGGACGGGCTCGTGGTCGCGATCCTCAACCACCAACAGGCGGCCAACATGATCGGGGATGCCGCCTGGCGGGTCAGTGACGTGTACGACGTCGCTGTCGCCGGGCAGCATCCCCGGATCGTAGTGGCTAGCGCGGGGTGACGAAGGTGATGTAGGTCGAGTTGCCCTTGTCAACAATCCCGGAGTTGGCACCGAGCGCCAACTGTCCGGCTGGTACGTCGCGCTTGAACAGGATGAGCCGTTGGTCGGTCGTGCCAACGGTCTCGCCGGTCCGAGTGAACGAGCTGAGCCATCCCGGCCACCAGACGCCCTCGCCCCGCGGGTCGAAGGCGACGTACACGGTGGCCGGCTGGCTCAGCTCCAGCGTGATGTAGTCCGATGGACCGGTCGCCTTCGAGTCATCGTTGGCGCCCGGTACCAACGCCTGCCCAGCCAACTGCGCCGGCAGATCGGTGATCGTGTAGCTGCGATCCACATAGATCGGCGCGCCCGCCTGAGCCTTCACGAGGTTCGACAACTTCTCCGGCGTCCGCACACTCACCAGATCGCTGTCCAGCGGCGGCTCACTCACAGGTACGCCGAGCATCCGGTTGCCGACTGTCTTCACCGCGGTGGCCGGCGTACCGGTCAACGGCACGAACCGGAACGACGACAGCGGCACAGCCACCCGCTCCACGACGTACGACGCATGCGCCGCCACCGGGACCGTCACAACGTCAGCAGTCGTCGGCGCCACCACAGCCCGGCCGTGATCATCGATCACCCGCGCCTGCTGACCCGGCCACGGGTTGCGCACCCGAAGCGTGTCCTTGCTCCCGGCCTCGATCCCGACCAGGTTCGGTACGCCGCCGTGCACCTCGGTGCTGATCCGGTGACCACCCTCGATCTGCACCGACCCGGACACGTCCCAGTCACTCGGCCACGCCGGCGCGACGTCGACGACACCGTCGTACGACTGGACCAAAGCCTCCTGCAGACCGGTGGTCACGACCCCGCCCCACTCGTTGTAGAAGCTGTGGTTCCGGACCGCTTCCTGACCAGGCCGGTGGACGGTGAAACCGTTCGGGTAGATCTGGAAGTCCGCGATCCCCTTCAACAGCAGCCGTTTCACCTCATCGGACTGCCCAAGACGCGCGGCCCACGTGGCGTCCATCCCCCAGTCCTTGTCCTGCGGGTAGACCCGTTGCCGGTACGTCGCCTGCATCAGGCTAGAGGTCTCGTCGAACAGACCCCACGGCCACAGCGCCTCCATCTCCGGGTTCTGCGTGTTGTGCGCTTCTTCATCAGTGCCGGACCACGCGAGCACTTCCTCGCCACCACGCTGCACGGTCCGGAACGACGGCAGCTTGCCGACCGCCTCGCGCAGCTGACCGGCGAACGCGTCATCACCTCGCGCCGAGGCGAGGTCGGCGACGATCGGGAAGATGACCCGCATCCCGGCGAGGTCCGGTGTGGGGTCGTTGGTGTCCCACTGCACCTCGAGTGCGTTGACGTGCTCGAGATGCAGGTAGCCGTCCTCACCAGGTGTCAGCGCCGACAGGTAGAAGTCCGCGACCTCCCGCATCAACGGGTAGCTGCCGTTGAGCAGCGCCCGGTCGCCGGTGTAGCGGTACTGCTGCCAGATGTTGTTCACCAGCTCGGCCCCACTGCTCAGGATGCGGGTCGTGTAGTTCGGCTCGGACGTGTTGTCACAGCCGTCCGCAGTCCCGTCGTACCGCAGGAACTCGGGCACGCAGATCCCGCGGGCACCGGTCCAGTGGGTGGCCGTCCACTCCTTCATCGCCGCGGCCTGGTCGAGATAGAAGTCGAAGTACGGCGCGTTGAGATCGCCGATGCCCGCACCGAGATTCGCGGACACGAGCATGCGCAGGTTGAAGTGCCAGTACGCGTCCTGATCCCAGTCGGCCTGGTCCTGGGACGAGGAGAACATCCGGACTACCGCACCATGGGTGCTCGGCACCGGGCCACGCATCGACGCGGCCATCGTGTAGAGCTGCAGCGTGCGGAGGTTCTCGACGTACTCGCCGGTGCCGTCGGCGGACGTGATCCGCATCGGCGCCGCCTTTGCCCAGAAGTCATGCCACCAGGCGAGATGGTTGCTGTGGGCCTCGACCACCGCATGGCGAGCGGCAGTCGTTACATCGCCACCCTTGTACGACGGTACGCCGACGACGAGCCGGAAGCTGCCGTCACGATTGGGCCGGAAGGTGAGCCGGACAGTCAGCGGATCAACGACGGACGCGGACACGTCCCGCGCCCGCGCGGTCAACGCGGCAACCGCACCGGTGACACCTCCGGATGCCTCGTCTTTGAAGGTCTCCGCCAGTGCTGCGACCGCACCGGCCGCGCTCGTGGTTGGCGTACGACCCGGCCAGAGTTTGAGATCAGCGGTCTGGGTCTTGCCAGGATCGGCGCCGGTGACCTCGAGCACGAACTGGTCGGCATCGGCGCGCACGTACGAACGGGCCGACATCCCGCCACCGCTCTGCACGAGTTGGCCGTCGTACAACGCCAGCCGGCCCTTGTAGTCGGATGCGCGCATCAACGGATCGAGACCGGGTACGACGAGCCGGCCGGCGGACTTGAGATCGGGGAAGGTGTCGACCCGGTTGAGCTGGGCGCTGAAGCCCTTCTCGGCCCAGACCGCGGCGCCGAGGACGCCGTTGCCGAGCGGCATGGCCTGGTACGCACGCCAGGCCGGTCCTTCCTGGACGAGATCGGATCGGCCGACGAGACCGGCCGGATCAGTGCGCAGGGCGCCGTCGTGCCAGGCGGTGGTCGGGCTGGGTTCGGTCTGGGGGATCGGGCCGGCCGCGGCGAGCGAACCGGCGCTGGTGGCGAGCAGGGTGATGAGCATGGGCAGGGTCCATCGACCAACAGGCATGCTGGAACCTTTCGGGGCGGTGGCGACAGGTCAGGGGCGCGGCTCGACGAAGTAGTCGACGCCCCGCCGGGTGCGGAACTCGACCACGCCGTCCTCAGGTCGCGCGAAGGCGACCGGACCGGCGCTGGACTTCACGTCGACCTGTACGCCGGTGCGCAGCCGCAGCCGGTTGCCCAGCAGCGAATGAATGCGAGCCCGGGTGAGCTTGCCCTCGGACCAGGACAGATCCAGATCGAAGCCGCCGCGGGCTCGCAGACCCTGGATCCGTCCATTCGCAAAGGCGGCAGGCAGGCAGGGAAGGAGAGCGACCTCGCCGGAGTGGCTCTGCATGAGCATCTCGGTGATACCCGAGATACCGCCGAAGTTGCCGTCGATCTGGAACGGCGGATGCAGGTCGAACAGGTTCGGCGCGGTGCGTCCGGGAGCGAGAAGTTGGGTGAGGTGCTTGTACGCGTTGTCCTCTTCGAGTAGTCGGGCGCGCAGATTCAGTTTCCAGGCGAGCGACCACCCGGCCGTGACCGCAGGACCACGCAGCTCCAGCGACTTGCGGGCCGCGTCGGCGAGTTCCGGCGTACGGCGTGGAGTGACCTGGTCGCTCGGGAAGACGGCCCACAAGTGCGAGACATGTCGACTCGTCTCCATCGCGGCCTCCTCCCAGTCGATCAGCCACTCCTGGATCTGGCCGAGGTAGCCGATCTGGATCGGCGCCAGCCGGGACCGTGTTTCTGCCACCTGCGCAGCCATCGCCGAGTCCTCGCCGAGCAGCGCGGCCGCCTGTCCGAACACCTTGAACAGGTCGTGCAGGATCTCGGTGTCCATCGTCGGGCCCGCGCACATGCTCACGCCGACGTTGTCGTAGTCGTGGTGCTTCAGCTCGGGTGAGTGCGACGGACTGGTCACCAGCCAGCCCGTCTTCGCGTCGGTCTGCAACTGGTCCAGGAAGAACTCCACCGATCCGCGCAGCACCGGGTAGTACTGCCGCAGCATCTCCAGGTCGCCGGTGTACTCGTACCGCTCCCAGAACAACAGCGACAACCACGCGCCACCGGTCGGCCAGACACCGTAGAACGCGAAGTCGACCGGAGCCGTACCCCGCCAGCCATCGGTGTTGTGGTGCGCGACCCAGCCAGGAGCGTCGTACATCGTTGCGGCGGTCCGCGCCCCGGACTCGGCGAGCTCGGAGATCATCTGGAAGAGCGGATCCCAGCACTCCGCGAGGTTGGCCGGACCTGCCGGCCAGTAGTTCATCTCGCAGTTGATGTTCAGCGTGAACTTCGACTGCCACTCCGGCAGCATCTTGTAGCTCCAGATGCCTTGCAGGTTGGCCGGTTGCCCGGGACTGCGTGAGCTGGAGATCAGCAGATACCGGCCGAACTGGTAGTACAGCGCGGCCAGTTGCGGGTCCCCGCCGTCGCGGAACGCCTGCACCCGTTGGTCGGTCGGCAGCGCGACCGCGTCCGACGTACCGAGATCGATGTCGAGGCGACCGAACAACCGGCGATAGTCCTCGACATGGTCGTGCCGCAGCCGCCCGTACGCCGGGCGCTCGTTGGGCAACGGTGCTACGGCGCGCGCCACTTGGTCGGCGCTGACGTCCTGGTAGTTGCGGTAGCTGGTGCCGACCGAGAACACGAGCGTGACAGCGTCCGCGCCGGCGACCGAGAGCTTGCCTTCGGCAACAGCCAGCGTGCCGCCCTCGGTGAAGCCGCGGAGGAGGGCGCAGAACTTGACCGAGCCGGTCAGGCCTTCAGCGTCGCCACTGATGCCGTTGAGGGCCAACGTGCGGTCGTCGAAGCGGTCCGAGGTGGCGGCCTGCTCGGTGCTGAAGGTCGCGTCGAAGGTGAGTGTGGCGCGCGTGTCCGCCGTCAAGCGCATCACCAGGAGCTGCGCCGGATGACTGACGAAGACCTCGCGCGTGTAGCGGATGCCGGCGTGGACGTAACTGACGGAGGTGATCGCGGTGGTCAGATCAAGTTCTCGCCGGTACGACGAGATACCGGCGTCGGTGATGCCCGGGAAGGTCAGCGTCAGGTTGCCGACGGGCTGGTACTGCATCTGCTCGGTCGGGCGGCCCATGAAGTGCTCGTCGGCCAGGTTCTGCGCGTCGAGGTACTGCTCCTCGGCGATCAGCCGGCGGATCTCCGGCAGTACCTCGCGCCCGACCGGGTCGTCGTACTGGTGCGGGCCGCCGGCCCAGATCGAGTCCTCGTTGAGCTGCAGCTGTTCGGTCGCGGTCCCGCCGTACACCATCGCGCCGAGCCGGCCGTTGCCGACGGCAAGTGCTTGCAGCCATTCGGTGGCGGGCTGGATGTACCAGAGCGTCAGCGGATTGGTGTCGCTGCCAGGAGCCGGCGGAGCGGCAGCGGCGGTGAGTGGATCGGTGAGTGAGCCGGCGACGACAGCGGTGCCGGCCGCGGCGCCGGCGGTCCGCAGGACCTGGCGTCGGGTGTATTCGGTCATGGGGCGGTCTCCCTGGGGCGGTAGGTGCGCTGGGCGGTGCCGCGGAACACGTCGTTGTGCGTGGCGGAGGGGAGCAGATCAGCGGTACGGCGGACAACCTCGGAACGACCGGCCGACAGCGTGGACACGGGCCAGTCCGAACCGAACATCAACCGGTCGCTGCCGAAGAGATCGAGGGCCACGTCGACGAGCTCGGCGAGGTCGTCGGGCGGCAGGTGGGCGGTGCCGGAGAGCTTCACGGTCACGTTCGGCGCGGCGGCGAGGGCCTTCATCCCGGTGCGCCAGGTGGTGTCGGCGGTCTGCGGGTTGCCGAGGTGGTCAAGCACCAGGCGTGCGTCGGGCACCGCTTCGGCGAGGCGTGCGGCGCCGATCAGGGCGGGTGGTCGAAGCAGGAGGTCGATGGCGAGGCCGGCAGCGGTGGCGGCCCGTACGCCGCGCACGTGCGCGGGATCAATCAGTACGTCGGGGTCGGTCTGGTCAACGGGCGGACTGCGGATGCCGACGAGCCGTGGGTCCTCGGGGAAGTACTCCGGAGGATCCAGCAGGTCGAACCAGCCGACGACCCCGAGAACCGACGGGGTGCGGGCAGCCAGGTCGAGAAGGTCGGTGACTTCCAGGGGATCCGCATCGGCCTGGACCAGTACGACGTCATCATCGGACAGGTCGTCGAGCGTGAAGTCACGACGGAGAGGATGACCTGGAGGCAGCCACGGCAGTTTGCGTCGTTCGATGTCCCAGACGTGGACGTGAGCGTCAATCATGGCGGCCCGCGGGTCTGGTGATCGAGCTCTCGCCGCGGGCGTGGGCGGAGAAGAGGCGGGCGGAGTCCTCGGGGTCGGTGCCGGACAGCACCTCGATCAGATCGAGGTGCCGCCGTGCCATCAGGCCCCAGTCGCCGGCGTACATGGCGTTGGAGACCACCTGCAGGTTCCACAGCGCGGGCTCGAGGGTGCGCCAGACGCGGAGCAGCATCGAGTTGCCGCTGGTCGCGAGGACCTGGCGGTGGAAGCGCAGGTCGGCCTCCCGGAACGCACCGATGTCGTGGTGGTCGGCGGCGTCGGTCATCCGCTGCACCTCGATCCGCAGCAGGTCCAGCTCCGCCTGCGGGACGTTCCCGGTCGCACGCCGGGCGGCCGCGCTCTCCAGCAGCACCCGGACCTCGCGCGCCTCGCGGGCCTCGACCTGCGAGATCTCGGTGACGAAGTTCCCCAGCCGCGGCCGGTACGTCACCAGTCCCTCGTGGGCGAGGCGCCGTACCGCTTCCCGGGCGGGTGTCTGGCTGGTGCCGAGGACGCGGGCGATCTCGGACTCGACCACGCGCATGCCGGGCGCGAGTTCGCCGGACAGGATCCAGCCGCGGATCGCCTCGTAGACACGATCGGACAGCAGTTCGTTCTCACTCGACGGCGGGGGAGCGGGTTGCGTCGCGTGCAACGCCAGCCCGCCGCCGCCGGTGCGATGCCGGTGCAGTTCCTCCCGGCGACGGCGCGAGACGGTCGACTGCGAGACGCCGTACGTCGCCGCGATCTCGCGCGTCGACGGCAGGTGTCCGGAATCGGCCATCGATGTTGGCGCCATCGCGCCGAGCTGGATCCGGTCGACCATCCGGGGCCGGCCGCTGCGCATGCCGTCGTCGAGACCGGCCATCCCCATCCGCAGGAACCGCCGCCGCCACTTGCCGACCGTTCCCGGCGTGACCGCGAGCAGGTCCGCGACGTCCTTGTTCGACTCACCCTCCGCGCAGGCGAGCACGATCCGGCTGCGCAGGCGCATCGCTGCGCTGGTCTGCGGACCCGAGGCAAGATGGGTCAGCGCGGCCCGCTCGGCTGACGACAGAGTCAGCGGCGACTTGGGTCTTCCGGCATCGGGCATGGCTGCATGGTGACCCGGCTCACGTCGTTCTGTCGACCCTATATGGCACTGACTTCTGACTCAGAACGTCCAGTTTGCCGTTTATACGTTGACACTTGAGCGCGCTCCTCTGCATCGTCACTCGATAACGACGCCCGGCCGCCCCCGACGCCGGGTTGATCTGAGGAGGACCCGGAATGTCTCGTTCGGTGCGGCGGAAGCTCGGTCTGCTGACGTCAGTCGTGATCCTGGTGGGCGCGGCGGGCTGTGGTGGTGGCGGGTTCGACGATGAAGGTTCGGCCGGTGCCGCCACCGGCGAGGTGCGGATGCTGGTGAACATCACGCCCAACCTGACCAAGGGGTACTGGGAGGGACTGGTCAAGCCGTTCGAGGACGCGAACCCCGGCGTCGACGTGAAGATCGAGGCGCCGACCGGCTCGGGCGTGAAGGATTCGCTGCCGCAGCTGCTCGCGGCCGGAAACGCTCCGGACGTGGTCGAGACGCTGATGGCCGACAAGGTTCTCGCGCCGCAGATGCTCGAGCTGACCGACCAGGCCTGGACCAAGGACACCCCGTTGGCGCAGCAGGCCGCGCTGGACGGCAAGGTCTACACCGTCGGCGTCGGCCAGCAGGCGCAGTCGCTGGTCTTCTACAACAAGGACGCGTTCACCAAGGCCGGCATCGCCGCGCCGCCCAAGGACCTCGACGCGCTGACCGCCGCGATGGGCAAGCTGAAGGCGGCGGGCTACCTGCCGCTGCAGACGGCCGGTGACTACGTGACCGGGTTGCAGTTGCTGCAGCTCAGCGACCCGTCGATCGCCACCAAGCACCCGGACTGGTACCAGCAGGTCGGCTCCAAGCAGCTCGGCGTCGGCCAGAGCATGCTGCCGCTGCTGCAGCGCTACGAGTCCTGGATCAAGAGCGGGTACGTCGACAAGAACGCGCTCGGCCTCGACGACGTGAACGCGCAGACCAACTTCCTCACCGGCAAGTCCGCGATGTACGTCATGGGCAGCTGGTTCGTCCGGACCGCGGAGAGCCAGAAACCCACCTTCGACCTGGGCGTGTTCGCCGCCCCGACCGAGGCCGGACAGCCGTACCCGGGACCGCAGGGCGTGACCATGGCCGCGCCGTACATGGTGCTGAAGTCGACCAAGCAGCGCGACCTGTCCGTGAAGCTGGTCCAGTTCCTGGTCACCGACCAAGCCGCCGTACAGAGTCAGCTCGCGCAGGACGGCAACTTCCGCAAGGGCTTCACCGACAAGCTGACGCCGCTCGGCAAGCAGGTGCAGGACATCCTGGACCAGGCGCCGAAGGGTGTCGCCCAGGGCGAGGGGTACGGCGCCAACACGCTGCCGTCGGGGTTCAACGGCGAATGGAACAAGGCGGTCCAGAGCCTCTACACCGGCAAGAGCGCGAAGGACGTGGCGACCCGCATCGACAGGTGGATGGGGTCGAAGTCGTGAGAGCGCGACTGACCACGATGAGTATGGTCGGTCCCGCCCTGGTGCTGTTCGTCGTCATGCTCGTCGTCCCGGTCTGTCTCTCGGTCTATCTGAGCTTGACCGACTGGAACGGGTACAGCGCGAACCCGGTGGTGGTCGGCCTGCGTAACTACCTCGACCTCGCGAAGAGCGAGGAGGCGCTCCGGGCCGGTTGGGTCACGCTGGTGATCGCCGCGGTCGGAACGGTCCTCCTGAGCGTGCTGGGTCTCGGCTTCGCCCTGCTGGTGAACGGTGCGTCCCGGCTCAACTCGCTCTTCCGCGTCGTCCTCTTCTATCCCCACGTGCTCAGTGCCTTGGTCGTCGGCTTCCTGTGGAGCGCGGTCCTCGGTACGTCGGGTGTCGTGAACGGCTGGCTCACCACCAAGGGCGCTGAGGTGTTGCCGTTCTTGTCCAATCCGCACTGGGCGCTCGCGAGTCTGATCGGCGTACTGGTGTGGGCCGGGTTCGGCGTGAACGTCGTGCTCTACCTCGCCGGCCTGCAGACCGTGTCGAAGGATCTGCTCGAGTCCGCCCGGATCGACGGGGCGTCGGCGCGGCAGACCTTCCGCAACGTCACGCTGCCGGCGCTCGCGCCGGTGGTCACCGTGAACCTCGTGCTGTCGCTGGTCACGCTGCTGAAGACGTACGACCTGGTCGTGTCGCTGACCGGCGGCGGACCGGCCGGTTCGACGCAGACGGCGGCGTACCTGATTCTGTGGGACTCCTTCCACAACAACGCGCTCGGGTTCGGGTCGGCGCAGAGCGTCGTACTGATGATCGTCACCGCCGGACTCGCCCTGACGGTCGCGCGGCTGCGATCCAGAGCGGATCAGGGAGTGAAAGGATGAGCGCCATTCGCATGCCTCGAGTGGCGACAGTGCAGTTCAAGCCGCTGCGCACCAAGGGCGCCGGCCGGATCGCGTTCCTGATCGTGACCAGTGTGCTGATGCTGGTGCCGATGTACCTGCTCGTGGTCAGCGCGTTCAAGTCGCAGCAGGACATCCTGGCCCACCCCTTCTCGTTGTCGCCCGACCAACTGACGACGCAGTACCTGCAGAAGGCCTGGACGAACCCGGACTTCAACATCCTCAAGGGGTACGCCGTCACCGCGCTGTTCGTGGTCTCGGTGAACGTCCTGTCCGTCGCGCTGGCCGGCCCGGTGTCGTACGTGATCGCGCGCCGCAGTGAACGCCGCTACCGCATGCTCCTGCTGCTGTTCGTGGCCGGCACGTTCATCCCGAGCCAGGTGCTGGTCATCCCGGTCGTCTACACGCTGAAGTTCCTCGGGCTGATGGGGACCATCCCGGGCTTCGTGCTGTTCGAGACGACACTGACCCTGCCGTTCTCGATCTTCCTGTACGCCGGCTACATCATGACGATCCCGGCCAGCCTGGATGAAGCGGCCGCCGTCGACGGAGCCGGCCAGCACCGGATCTTCTGGTCGATCGTGTTCCCGCTGATGAAGCCGGCCGTGGTGACGATGGTCATCCTGAACACCTTCTCGGTGTGGAACGACTTCGTGAACCCGCAGATCATCCTCGGCCCGGGCAGCGGTCTCTACACGGTCACCACCGGTGTGTACGCCGCGGTGAGCCAGTACTCGACCGACTACACGGTCGTCTTCCCGACGCTGCTGCTCGCGGTGGCCCCGTTGCTGGTGGTCTTCGTGCTGCTGCAGCGGCACGTGATCAGCGGCCTGACTGCGGGGGCGACCAAGGGATGACCGAACCGATTGTTGCCGAGACTCCGATCGGCACCCCGCCCGCGTGGGCGATCATGCAGCGCCGCCTGTTCGACGTGATGGACGAGGGCTGGTGGCTGTTCCGCGAACGGTACTGCCTGCCCGACGGCAGCCTCCGGTACGCCGGACCCGTGCAGAGCCGCGACGGTGCGGACGACTTCTACGAAGCGTTCGTGAACTGGCCCGTGCTCTACCAGCTCGGCGGTGCGGACGACCTGATCGACGTCGCCAAGTGGCACTGGGAAGGCGTCACCCGCCAGCTCACCGACCTGGGCTTCCTGGTCGACGAGTTCGAGCGCGGGTACGACTGGTTCCACATCGGCGAGTCGATGATCTTCTTCTACGCCTTGTGTGCGGCCGATCCGGGCGACGAGGTGTTCCGCGAACGGGCGTACCGGTTCGCGGAGCTCTACCTCCCCGGTTCACCGGCGGGCAACTACGACCCGGCGACGCGCACGATCCGCGCACCGCACAACGGCGGTGGTGGTCCGCGCTGGGGTATCAACGACGAGTGGCGGACGTACGGCGCCGACCTGACGAACATGCGCATCTTCGGGCTGCCGCTGGCCGGCGTACCGGGGATCACCAGCTGGGACGACCTGAAGGATCCGGCGAACGCGGACCTGATGGGCGCGGAGATGATCCGGCGTCAGGGTGCCGGCGACAGCGCGGTCAACCTCGCGGCGACCACTCTGACCGCGAACGCCTGGCTCTACGATCACAACGATCGCTTCGCCGCGTGGACGCTGGAGTACCTCGACGCCTGGCAGGAAAGGGCCGCAGCCAACGACGGGCTGGTCCCCGACAACGTCGGGCCGAGCGGGATCGTCGGCGAGTTGCACGACGGCCGCTGGTACGGCGCCAACTACGGCTGGAACTGGCCGCACGGTGTCTACAGCGTCGGCTCGGCCGCGTGCATCGCAGCACTGAACGGCGCTGTGCTGACCGGGGACTCCACGCGGCTCGACATCGCCAGGAACCTGCTCGACCACCTGTACGAGCGCGGCATCACGGGCGCGGTCGACGAGACCGAGCTGAGTATCCGCGACCGCTGGCAGGCCGAGCTCGGCGACGACTGCGCCAAGCCGACTCTGCTGATCCCGAATCGGCATGGAGACGACGGCTGGTTCGACTACCAGCCGCCGCAGCTCGGGTTGCCGATCTGGTTGTGGCAGGCCGGGTTCGAGTCCTCGGACCGCGATCGGCTCCGGCAACTGAGGGAACGCAGCGGCTATGACTGGCGAACCGTCCGTGACTTCCGCAACAAGGAGGACGCCGGGCACGAAGCACCCTGGCTGGCCTACCTCGCCGGGGACAACCCCGGCTATCCAGAGGCGATGCTGGGCGTCGCGCTGTCGCAGGTGCAACGCCGGATGGATCTGATGGCGGTGGACACCACCGATCCGGCCGACCTGAACATCCATCACTGGCAGCGGCACAACCCGGTCGCGACCGAAGCCCTGCTGCAGTTGACCACCGGCACACCGCAGCTCCTGTACAACGGTGGACTGCTGCCGCTTCGGGTCCTGTACCTCGATCCCGACCGTGGACGGCCTGGTCTGCCGGCCGACGTCGCCGCACTGGTCGACACGGTCGAGCCGGACCGGACCTGCCTGCAGTTGGTCAACCTGTCCGCGACTCAGACCCGCCGCGTGATCGTCCAGGCCGGGAGCTTCGGCACCGACCGGATCGACGAGGCCACCGTGTCCACCGCGACGGGCGCGTACCCCGGACCGTCCCCGGCGTACACCTCACCGCCGCCGACGCCGGGCACCCGCACGGTCGTTGTCGACAGCAACAGACTCGAAGTGACGATGCCGCCGGGCCGGACCATTCGGCTCGAGCTGCGGCTGACCAGAAACACCTACCGCGCCGCACACCTGGCGCTTTGACTGAGGAGATATATGAGCAGCACGGAACAAGCCCCGGTGGCACCGGTCTGGGACCTGCCGGTGCGCGGCGACACCCCGCCGCCATCGGATCCCGGCCTGGTGTCCCGGCTGGCCGAGATCGGGTCGGCGACCGCCTGTGCCCGGTTGCACGGCCAGGGCATCCGCCGGACCTTCGTCGACGGACCGACCAGCATGTTCCCCGGCAAGAAGGCGGTCGGCCGGGCGCTGACCCTGCAGTTCATGCCGCAGCGGGAGGACATCGCCGACGGTCAGACGCAGGAGTACATCGAGCGCAGCACGGCGCTGTGGGCCGTGCTCGACGAGGTACAGCCCGGCGACGTGCTGGTGGTCCAGGCCTACGGCAGCCACACCACCGGCTGCTTCGGCGACATGCTGGTCCGCTATTTCAAGCTCCGTGGCGGGGCCGGCATCGTGATCGACGGCCGGATCCGCGACGTACCCCGGGTGTCGCAGCTCGACGTACCGATCTGGTCCACCGGAGCCACCCCGCACTACGCGTCCCAGGCCGAACTGTTCCCGTGGGCGTACAACGTCCCGGTCGCGGTCGGTGGCGTCCTCACGCTGCCCGGTGACCTGGTGCTCGCCGACGACGACGGCGCGGTCGTCGTCCCGCGGCGGCGCGCGGAGGCCGTCGTCCAGGCGGCCGCCGAGCACGACGCGTGGGAGAAGTTCAGCCGGGCCCGGATCGACGAGGGCGCCCCGCTGCGCGACTACTACCCCCTGACCGAGAAGACCCGCCTCGAGTACGAGCGCTGGCGTAGCCAGAACGGCAACGCCGGCGACTGACCCTCCGAGAGAGGACCCCGCCCAACATGTCCAACAGAACCAGGCGTACGGCGCTCAGCGTCGGCGCCGGGGTGGTCGCTGCCGCCCTGGTGACGGTCGCAGCCGTGCAGCTCAACGCCCAGCCCGCCGGCGCGGCCCGGTGCGACAGCTTCTATGTCGCACCCAACGGCAACGACGCCACCAAGGGCACCGAGAAGAACCCGTGGAAGACGATCACCCGGGCTCGCGACGAGATCCGGACCAAGCACCTCAACGACCGGATGAACTGTGACATCACCGTCAACCTGAAGGCCGGCGAGTACCCGGTCACCTCCACCATCGGGTTCGACCAGCGCGACTCCGGCAAGAACGGGCACCGGGTGATCTACCGCAGTGCTGACGGCCCGGGCAAGGCAACGATTCAAGGTGCCGAGGAGATCACCGGCTGGGAGCCGTACAAGGACGGCATCTACAAGGCCAAGGTGGATGCGTCGAAGCCGTTCTACACGCTCTTCGAGGACGGGAAGCGGGCCACCAACGCCCGCTACCCGAACCGCGGCAGCGACGACCAGTGGTCGCCGTACCTGCGGTCGGTCCTGTTCGAAGAGGACAAGATGGACGTGCACAACTGGCTGTGGGGCAATCCCGGTGACTGGGATCCCAGCTGGGACATGAGCCAGGCGTCGGTGACGATCTGGTCGGGCGGCTCGTGGTCGTGGTTCACCGACACGATCCCGCTGCTCGACACGAACTTCAAGAAGACGCAGACGACGCTGAAGTACTGGACCCGTTACGCGATGGTCAACAGCAACGGCGGATCGCGGTACTTCTTCCAGAACTCGCTGAGCTTCCTGGACCAGCCGGGGGAGTACTACCTCGACGCCAAGGCCGGTGAGGTCTACTACAAGCCGCGCGGCGGCACGATGGACGGCATCAAGGTGCTGCGGCCCACCGTCAAGACGGTCCTGAACCTCGCGGGTACGTCGCCGCAGGACCGCCTGCACGACGTCAGCTTCGACGGGCTCGGGGTCCAGTACTCCGACTTCGTCAGCTGGTACCGCAACGGCTGGGTGGCCGGCGGCGACGCCGGGGTCGAGCACAAGTACCCGGAGTACGACCGGCAGATCGAGCTGCCGCGGAACCGGTTCGGCGCGATCACACTCACCAACACGAGCAACATCGACCTGTCCCGGCTCCACCTGTCCGACGCGGGCTTCACCGGCGTCTACCTGTTGTTCGCCAACGATCACACCAAGATCACCGACAGCCTGCTGGAGAACATCGGCGCCGACGGCATCAAGGTCGAGGGCGGCTGGCCGGGCGAAGGTGACCTGAGCAACCATCACACGATCTCGAACACCTTCATCGACCACATCGGCGAGCTGGTGCCGGGCGACGCGGCCGGGATCGAGTTGATGGACACCGGCAACAACACCATTTCGAACATCGAGGTCAAGCACAGCGCCCGCTACGGCATCAGCCTGGAGTCGCGGCCGGAGGTCACCGACGGCGATCAGTACGCGTCCGGCAACAGCTTCAAGTACATCCGGTTGGAGCAGACCGGCCTGGACAGCGGCGACATGGGCTCGTTCTACACGTACGGCGTGGACAACCAGGAACCGCATCCGGTCACGAACACCGTCGACCAGCTCGTCATCGGCGACGTCATCCCCGATCCGTCGATGCCGGACGCGGGTGGCACGCGCGGCGTCCACATGGACGCCGGTGGTTGCGGATTTGCCTTCAGCAACGTTCAGGTCGGGAAGGTGACCGACCAGAAGTACCAGTCCTACCAGTGCAACGACGTGACCAACGCCGACTGGGCCGACGGGTTCGACGCCTCGAAGATGGAGTACGACAAGATCGGCGTCCTGCCCACCTTCCCCTACGACGTGTCGGGCCGGTGAGCTGAGATGCGTGGATTCATCGGTGGAGTGATCGCCGGGCTCGCCCTTCCGGCGCTCGTCTTCGGCAGCGGCCTGGCGGCGCGAGCCGCCGGCCCGGCCGCGGGGCCGGGCAAGTGCGACGCGTTCTGGATCTCGCCGACCGGCGACGACGCCGCGCCGGGGAACGAACGCAAGCCGTGGCGCTCGATCGAGCATGCTCGCGACACCATCCGGGCGCGCGGGCTGAACCAGCGGATGTCCTGCGACCTGGTCGTCAATCTGAAGGCCGGCACCTACCAGGTGGCCAAGACGATCGGATTCGACGACCGTGACTCGGGATCGAACGGGCACAAGGTCGTGTACCGGAGCGTGGACGGTCCGGGGAAGGCGGAGCTCGAGGCGGCGCAGGAGGTGACCGGCTGGACGCCGTACAAGGACGGCATCTTCAAGGCCAAGGTCGACATCGACCAGCCGTTCTACACCCTGTACGTCGACGGCGAGCGGGCCACCACGGCCCGGTACCCGAACCGGCAGGCCGATGACGCATGGGCGCCGTACCTGAAGTCGGTCCTGATCGAGCCGGAGAAGGAGGCACTGCGGGACCAGGTCGGCTACACCGAGGGTGACTGGAACGAGACCTGGAACCTGAACAGCTACACCGACTGGCCGGCGCAGCTGATGATCTGGTCGGGCGGCTCGTGGAGCTGGTTCACCGACACGGTGCCGATCAAGAACGCGGACTGGAAGGACAACAAGGTCATCCTGGACTACTGGACCCGGTACGCGATGATGAACTCCCGGTCCGGGTCGCGGTACTTCGTCCAGAACTCGCTGGATCTGCTCGACGCCGAGGACGAGTACTACCTCGACTGGGCGAACAAGGAGCTGTACTACAAGCCCCGCGGCGGCACGATGGACGCCAAGCGGGTCCTGCGCCCGACGCAGACCCAGGTGCTGTCGCTGGCCGGGGTCTCGCCCGCGCGCCGGCTGCACGACATCGCGTTCGACGGACTCGGGATCGCGGCCACCGACTTCATGCAGTGGTACCGATCCGGCTGGATCAGCGCCGGAGATTCGGGCCAGAAGCACAAGTACCCCGAGTACGACCGCCAGATCGAGATGACCCGCAACCGTTTCGGTGCGGTCACCCTGACCAACACCCGCAACGTCGACCTGACCGGGCTGCACGTGCGCGACACCGGCTACCACGGTGTCTACCTGCTGACGGCCAACGACCACGTGACGATCGCCGACACCCTGCTGGAGAACATCGGCGGCGACGGCGTCAAGGTCGAAGGCCCGTACCCGGGCGAGGGCGACGTCGCGAACCACAACACGTTCACCAACCTCTACATCGACCACATCGGTGAGCTGGTCCCGGGCGACGCGGCCGGGATCGAGCTGATGAACACCGGCGGCAACAAGGTCTCGCACGTCGTGGTGAAACACAGCGCGCGGTACGGCATCAGCCTGGAGGGCCGGCCCGAGGTGACCGACGGCGAGGGCTACGCGCTGGACAACGAGTTCTCCTACATCCGGCTGGAGCAAACCGGTCTGGACAGCGGTGACATGGGCGCGTTCTACACCTACGGCGTCGACAACCAGGAGCCGCACCCGGTCCGGAACACGGTGAAGCAGATGGTGATCACCGACGTGATCCCGGATGCCTCGATGCCGGACAGCGGCACCCGGGGCGTGCACATGGACGCCGGCGGCTGCGGTTTCAGCTTCAGCGACGTCGAGGTCGGGCAGGTGACCGACGACAAGTACCAGTCGTACCAATGCAACGAGGTGACCAACGCCAACTGGGCGGCGGGCTTCGACACCGGCCGGATGGAGTACGACAAGATCGGCGTCCTGCCCTCCTTCCCGTACGACGTGGCGGGGCGGTGAGCCGGATGAGATTGGTCGGTGGTTTGGTCATCGGTCTCGCTCTCGCCGTCGTCGGTGCGGGTTCCGCGCTCGGTGCGGCTCCGAAGGGATCGGCCAGGTGCGAGTCGTTCTGGGTTTCACCGACCGGGAGTGATGCTGCCGCGGGGAGCGAGCGGAAGCCTTGGAAGACGGTCGAGCATGCACGCGACGCCGTCCGTTCCAAGAAGCCGGTCCTCACCTGTGCTCCGGTGGTGAACCTCAAAGCAGGGACGTACCAGGTCGACAAGGCGATCACCTTCGACGACCGGGATTCCGGGGTGGCGTACCGGAGTGTGGACGGGCCGGGGAAGGCCGTGTTCGAGGGTGCCCGGGAGGTCACCGGGTGGACGCCGTACAAGGACGGCATCTTCAAGGCGCCTGTTGATGTCAACCAGCCGTTCTACAGCCTGTACGCCGAGGGGAAGCGCGCCACCACCGCGCGGTACCCGAACCGGCAGGCGGATGACGCCTGGGCGCCGTACAACCGGTCGATCCTGTTCGACTCGACCAAGGAGGCGGTGCGCGACCAGCTCGGATTCACCACCGGTGACATCGACCCGTCGTGGGACCTGCGGCTCGGGACCGACTGGCCGGCGCAGGTGACGGTGTGGTCGGGCGGGTCGTGGTCGTGGTTCACCGACACGATCCCGATGCTCGACATCAACTTCACCAAGAAGCGCACCACGCTCGTCTATCCGGCACGCTACGGATTCATCAACTCCGGCGGCGGTTCGCGGTACTTCGTGCAGAACTCGCTCAGCCTGCTGGACCAGGCCGGTGAGTACTACCTGGACTACCCGAACAAGACGCTGTACTACAAGCCGGCCGGCGGCACGATGGACGGTGTCACGGTGATGCGGCCGACGGTGACGCAGGTCTTCTCGGTCGCCGGTGCGTCCGCGAGCCGGCGCGTGGAGAACCTGACGCTGGACGGGCTGACCATCCAGCACACCGACTTCATGGAGTGGTACCGGTACGGCTGGAACCAGACCGGCGACTCCGGGTTCAAGCGCAAGTACCCGAAGTACGACACCCAGATCGAGCTGCCGCGGAACCGGTGGGGCGCGATCACGCTCACCAACACCCGGGGCGTCAAGCTGACCCGGATGCACCTGCAGCAGACCGGATTCACCGCGATCGAACTGCTGTTCGCGAACGAGAAGACCACGGTGTCGGACAGTCTGCTCGAGCACCTCGGCAACGACGGCATCAAGGTCGAGGGCGGTTGGCCGGGCGAGGGTGACGTTGCCCACGGCAACACGTTCACCAACAACTACATCCATCACATCGGCGAGCTCGTCCCGGGCGACTCGGCCGGCGTCGAGATCATGAACAGCGGCGACAACGAGATCAGTCACACCGTCGTCGAGCACGGTGCCCGGTACGGCATCAGCATCGAGTCGCGTCCGGAGATTCCGAACGCGGACAACTACGCCGGCGGCAACACCGTCCACCACGTGCGGCTGTCGCACCTGGCGCAGGACAGCGGTGACACCGGTCCGTTCTACGCGTACGGCGTTCGCAATCAGCCGCCGTACACGCCGGACGCGGCGGTGTCCCAGATGATCATCGACGACGCGAACGCGGATCCGTCGATGCCGGACAGCAAGCCGTACGGCGTGCACATGGACTTCGGCGGCTGTGCCTTCGCGTTCTCCGACATCAAGGTGACCGACACCGAGAGCGACCCGTACCACGGGCCGTCGGCGGGACCGTGCGACACATTCGCCAATGTCAGTTGGGAGCCCGGGTTCGACGACTCCCGGATGCAGTACGACCAGATCGGCGTACTGCCTTCCTTCCCCTACGAGAAGCCCTGAGGTTCCCGGATTACTTATGGACAAGGAACGGTTTGTGGGCAAGGTCGCGCTGATCACCGGAGGTGCCTCCGGGATCGGCGCGGCCACCGCCCGCCGGATCGCTGCCGAGGGCGGCACCGTGATCGTGTGCGACCGAAACGGCGAGGCTGCGGCTGCGTTGGGCACCGAGCTGGGCGGTCGCGGGTACGAGTTGGATGTCACGGACCTCACTGGGACAGCCGAGCTGGTCGCATCGCTTGATGCTGTTCACGTCCTGGTCAGTGCGGCCGGGGTCGACGTGTGCGACACCGTGCCGAACACGTCTCCGGACGAGTGGCAGACGATCCTCGATGTCGATCTGACCGGCGTCTACAACTCCTGCCGCGCCGTCCTGCCTCGCTTCGTCGAGCAGGGCGGTGGGGCGATCGTGACGATCTCCTCGGCGATCGGCACGGTCGGAGAGCGCAATCGGTCGGCGTACTGCGCGGCGAAGGCCGGCGTGGAGAACCTGACCCGCGCGATGGCGCTCGACCACGGCCGGGCGGGCGTGCGCGCGAACTGCGTGGCACCCGGTCTGATCGACACGCCGCTGATCCGCAACGGCAAGGTCAGCGGCGCGGACGATCCCGGCGCGATGCAGGCGATGGTCGACCGGCATCACGCGCTCGGCCGGATCGGGCAGCCGTCGGAGGTCGCGGCCGCGATCGCTTTCCTCGCCAGCGACGACGCGTCGTTCATCACCGGTGCCGTCCTGCCGGTCGACGCGGGATGGACCGCCCAGTGAGCATCCTCGACGGCTACCGCGTCCTCGACGTATCGGTGGCGATGGCCGGACCGCTGGCGGCGATGCGGCTCGGCGACCTGGGCGCGGACGTCGTCAAGGTCGAGCCGGTGACGGGCGAATGGCAACGGCATACCGCTGCCGGTGGCGCGACCGGGAACGAGGTCAACGCGTCGTTCCTGTCGCTGAACCGGAACAAGCGCAGCCTCGCAGTCGACCTGAAGTCTCCTGACGGCCGGGAGTTGGTTCATGAGCTGGTGAAGTCGGCCGACGTGTTCCTGCAGAACTACCGCCCGGGTGTCGCTACCCGGCTCGGCCTGGACTACGAGACTTTGCGCGCGCTGAAACCCGACCTGATCTATGTGTCGATCTCGGGGTACGGCGAGACCGGTCCGTACGCCGATTGGCCGGGACAGGACCTGCTGGTCCAGGCGATGAGCGGTGCGTTGTTCAGTGCCGGTCGTCCGGACGAGCCGCCGGTCGCCGCGCCGTACTTCCTTGCCGATGCGGTCACGGCGTACAGCGCCTTTGAAGGCGTGCTCGCCGCGTTGCTGCATCGCGAACGCACTGGTGAAGGTCAGCTCGTGCAGGTGAACATGCTCGACG
Organism: Kribbella pittospori; assembly: GCF_004331465.1. Lineage (GTDB taxonomy): Bacteria > Actinomycetota > Actinomycetes > Propionibacteriales > Kribbellaceae > Kribbella > Kribbella pittospori. The sequence goes on along the minus strand of NZ_SJKB01000004.1, from coordinate 443,584 downwards.
CGGTGATCGCTCTGCAGATGCAGGAACTGTCCGTGCACACGGTCGGCGGCATTCCACAGACGAGGTCCGAGGAGGTGCACGCGCACAGCTACATTCGTGCGCCGTACGGCATCTTCACGACCGCCGACGGTTATCTCTCGCTGGCGTTCGCCAACTTGCCGGTGCTGGCCGAGGTGCTCGACGCGCCGCAGCTGGCCGGGCTGGATGCGGAGCGGGACGGCTTCGCCCGGCGCGACGAGATCGCCGCGGCCGTGTCGAACGCGTTGCGGCGGGAATCGACCGACCACTGGTTGCACAAGCTGCGCGAGCGCGGTGTCTGGTGTGGGCCGGTGCTGTCGTACGCCGACGTACGCACGGATCCGCAGGTGCTGCACAACGGGTCCTTCGTCACGTACGAGCACCCGACCGAGGGTGCGGTGACGACGCCGGGGTTCCCGTATCGGTTCAGCCGGACGCCTGCGGAGGTACGACGTCCGGCGCCGCTCGTCGGTGAGCACACCGATGAGCTGCTCGCCGAGCTGGGGCTGTCGTCGGAACAACGGCAGGCGTTGCTCCAGCAAGGCGCGGTGGTCTCGCCGTGACCGTGCAGTTGCGCGGGCTGACGTGGGACCACCCACGTGGTTACCGGCCGTTGGAGGCGTTCGAGGAGTCCGGCGTAGAGGTGGTGTGGGATCGGCAGCCGTTGTCCGGGTTCGAGTCCACGCCGTTGGCGGAGCTGGCCGAGCAGTACGACCTGCTCGTGGTCGATCATCCCGGGTTGGGAGCGGCTGTCGAGGCGGAAGCGATCCTGCCGGTGGAGGACGTGTTCGCGGCGCGGGATCTCAAGGTGTGGCGGTCGCGGGCGGTCGAGCCGACGTGGGACAGCTATCGGCTGAACGGGTACGGCTGGGCACTACCGATCGACGCGGCGACGCAGACCTGTCTGTATCGGCCGGACCGGGTGACAGAGCCGCCGGCGACCTGGTCCGACGTGCTGGAGCTGCCGGGCGTCGTGCTGTGTGTCGCCGGGCCGCATGCCGGGTTGATGTTGCTCGGACTCGCCGGCGATCGGACCGGTGCTCGGCTGCTCGATCGGGATCGAGCGGTCGAGGCGATCCGGGTGCTGCGCGCTGTCTGGCAGCGGAGTGATCGGAGTGTGGCGGAGCTCGATCCGATCGGGATCCACGAGCTGCTTGCTGAGAGCAACGAGTTGGTGTGCTGTCCGCTGGTGTACAGCTACGCGTACTACGGCGCGGTGGGGGAGGACCGGCAGCCGCTGGCGTGGTCGGCCGCACCGCGGTTGCGACCGGCGGACCGGCTGGCCAACAGCACGCTGGGTGGGACTGGATTGGCTGTGACTCCGCGGGCGTACCGACAGGTCCTGGCGGTGACGAAGTACGTGCGCGGGTTGCTGGATGTCGGGACTCAGCTGGATGTCGTGTCGACGGTCGGCGGGCAGTCGGCGACCGCGGCCGTGTGGGCGTCCGACGTGGTGGACAAGGCGTGGAACGGGCACTACTCGGCCACGCTCGGCACGCTCACGACGTCGTACATCCGGCCTCGGTTCGACGGATGGATCGCCTTCCAGGACGAACTGTCGGAGCGCGTGCGGGAGTTGCTGGACGATGCGCAGGATCCGGGGGCTGCGGTCGACCGGATCGAGGACGACTACCGGAGCGTGAGTCATGGATGACGGCCGGATCGGTTTCGAGCAGGACGGGTACGTCGGGCTGCTCACGCTCGACCGGCCGGCCAAACTGAACGCGGCAACCCGTTCGATGAGCACAGAACTGCTCGAGCTGATCCCGAGGATCGACGACGATCCCTCGATCCGGGCCGTGGTGGTCACAGGTGCGGGCGACCGCGCCTTCTCCGTCGGCAGCGACATCGGCGAACTCGACCGGTATGACGGTCCCTGGCACTTCCGGAACCGCCGCGACTACTGCGATGCCTTACGCGCCCTGCGTACGCCGGTGATCGCGGCAATCAACGGCTATGCGTACGGCGGCGGCCTGGAGCTGGCGCTGTCCTGTGACATCCGGCTGGCGTCGTCGACGGCGAGCTTCGCCGCGGCCGAGATCAAGCTCGGGTGGATCGGTGGTGGCGGGGTGACGGCCCTGCTTGCGGCGTCGGTGCCGGCCAGTGATGCGGCGATGATGCTGCTCACCGGTGATCCGATCGACGCCGCGGAGGCGTTGCGGATCGGGCTGGTCAGCCAGGTGCTGCCCGCCTCCGAGGTGTTGCCTGCCGCAACCGAGTTGGCGCACCGGATCGCCGCGCGGCCACCGATCGCGGCCCAGGCGGCCAAGGCGAACCTGCGGGCCGCGTGGTCGATGGGACTCGAACAGGCCATCCAGTACGAGCGGGAGCTGCAGGCCGTTGCTCTCGGCACCCGCGACGCAGCCGAAGGCCGGGCGGCCTTTGCGGAGCGTCGTACCGGCGACTTCGAAGGACGGTGAACTGTGCCCGTTGAGATCGCACCGGCAATCCATCGGTTGGCGACGGACTACCCACATGTCTGCGGGTTGCCGTTGTGGCTGCATGTGATCGACGCGGGCTCGGAGCTCGTGCTGCTCGACGCAGGGATTTCCTCCACGCCTGAGGCCGCGACGGCACCCGAATTGGCTGGACTGGGGCTCGGGCTGGCCGACTTGACCCTTGTCGTCAACAGTCATGCACATCCCGATCACATGGGTGGGAACGCCGTACTCAAGAGGGCGAGTGGTGCGCGGGTGGCTGCTCCGGCGGCTGAGGTGGGTTGGCTGGAGGACAACGAGCTGTTGCTGACTGAGCTTTGGGGTTCGGATCCGGCCGCCATGGACTTGTCGTCGGCCGAACGCTCGGAGCTGCTCGAGATGCTGGACGAGCGCGTTCGGGTCGACGTACTGCTGCGCGACGGCGATTACCTTCCGCTTGATCGCTCACTCCGCGTCATGACGACGAGCGGGCACAGCCCGGGCCACATCGCCGTACTGGATGAATCGTCCCGGACTCTGTTCTCTTTCGACGATGTGCAAGGTCGCGGTCAGCCTTACCTGGACAGCTCCACCTGGCTGGCGCCGCTCTACACCGACGTCGATCGGTACGTCGGCGGGCTGAATCGCCTGCTGGAGCTGGACTTCGACGCCCTCGTTCCGTCACATGGCGACGTACTGGACTCGGATGCCGGCCGCAAGCGCATCACCGAGAGCCTGGAGTGGGTGGCTGAGGTCGAAGCGCTCACGGTGGAACTCCTGCGGGCCAAGGGTTCGCTCACCGTCCGTGAACTGGCTACGGCCATCGGCACCGATCTCGGCAGCTATGGAGGCATCAACCTCCAGACGGTCCGGATGGCACGCGCCCACCTGGAACACCTGGCCCGGCAGGGCGACATCGAACCCCGCTGGCATCGCCGCGGCTGAACCGCGGCTGAACCGCGGCTGAATCGCATCGGGCCGGCCGGATTCGCGGATGACTCTCCGGCTGAAGCTGCGCCACTCCCCAAAACACGACAACATCGAACAGGGGGGAACGGAAAGCGCTCTCCCACGGGAGAGCGACGTTCACCGACGACGCAGGGAGTGTCGCGTGGCTCGAGCAGACGAAATCCTCAGCCCCGAAGCGAACCAAACCAAGTTGATCGATCAAGCCAGGCCGTCCGACTCAGGACCGCCGGGCATCTCGACCGCCGAGAGATCCGCACCGCCCACCGGCGGCCAGCAGCTGTCCTGGTGGGCGCGAGCTCGCCGCGACAAGGTGTTGCTGCTGATGGCGATCCCCGGTCTGGCCTTGTTGCTCGCGTTCCACTACCTGCCGTTGCTCGGCAACCTGATCGCGTTCCAGGAGTACCTGCCGTTCGTTCCGTTCGGACGCAGTGCCTGGGTCGGTCTGGACAACTTCTCGGTGATCTTCAACGGTGACGCAGAGTTCCTGAACGCGTTGAAGAACACGCTGCTGATCACGCTGGTCCAGGTGATCTTCGTCTTTCCGGCCCCGATCGCGCTGGCCCTGCTGCTGAACAGCCTGTTGTCGGAGCGGATCAAGCGCGTCGTCCAGTCGGTGCTGTACCTGCCGCACTTCCTGTCCTGGGTGATCGTGATCGCGATCTTCCAGCAGATCCTCGGCGGCAGCGGCCTGATCAACAACACGTTGCGGGCCCGGGGCATCGACACGATCGACTTCCTCGGCAATCCCGACAGCTTCATCGCGCTGCTCACCAGCCAGGTGATCTGGAAGGACTCGGGGTGGGGGACGATCCTGTTCCTGGCCGCGCTGACGCAGATCGATCAGGGCCTGTACGAGGCGGCTCGGGTCGACGGAGCGTCGCGCTTGCGGCAGCTGTGGCACATCACCGTGCCGGGGATCCGCGGGTTGATCATCCTGCTGCTGATCCTGCGGCTCGGTGACTCGCTCACCGTTGGTTTCGAGCAGATCATCCTGCAGCAGAACCTGGTCGGCAGACCGGCCAGTGAAGTCCTGGACACCTACGTCTACAACAACGGCGTACTGGCCGGCCAATGGGGAGTCTCGGCCGCGGTGGGCCTGGTCAAGGGTCTGTTCGGCGTCGCCCTGGTGATCGGCGCCAACAAGGTCGCACACATCTTCGGTGAGGCGGGGGTGTACCAGAAAGCATGAGTACCCAGACGAATCTCCTCGGAACTACGCGCCGGTCGTCGACGATCGACGACGTACCCACGATCCCGACACGGGTCCTCAAGGGCATCATCCTGTTGCTGTGCTGCACGGTCGTGATCGTCCCGTTCATCGGAGTGATCTCGACCAGCATCGCCAGCCAGGCGCATGTGACCGAGTCCGGCGGCTTCGTGCTGTGGCCGGACAGCCTCAACTGGGCCTCCTACCGGGCGATCTTCAACGGCGGTGTGGTGCAACGGGCACTGCTGGTCAGCTTCGTGATCACCCTCGGCGGCACCCTGATCAGTCTGGCCGGGTCCACCATGCTGGCGTACGCGCTGAGCCGGCCCGGCTCGTTCGGGCAGCGGCCGATCCTGATGATCGTGCTGTTCAGCATCTTGTTCAGCCCGGGCCTGATCCCGAACTACCTGGTGGTGAAGGAGTTCGGGCTGCTCGACTCGCTGCTGGCGCTGGTCCTGCCGACCGCGATCAACGGCTTCAACGTGATCGTGCTCCGCTCGTTCTTCATGAGTATCCCGGCCTCGGTGATCGACTCGGCCCGGGTCGACGGGGCCGGCGACTTCCGGATCTTCTGGTCGATCGTCCTCCCGCTGTCGCGGGCGGTGCTTGCGGTGATCGGCCTGTTCTACGCGGTCGGGTACTGGAACGCGTTCTTCAACGCCATGCTCTACATCAGCGACACCGCGAAGTGGCCGCTGCAGCTGGTACTGCGGACGTACGTGATCAACAACACCGAGCTCAGCAGTGGTGATCTCGGTGGAGCGTCGGCGGATCAACTGCCGCCGCAGGAGTCGATCCAGATGGCGATCCTGGTGATCTCGCTGGTGCCGATCCTGATCGTCTACCCGTTCCTCCAGCGGCACTTCACCAAGGGCATGCTGACCGGCGCGGTGAAGGGATGACCATGATCAGCAGAAGAAGACTGCTCGGCGGCTCGCTGGCCGCGGCCGCGGGCATCGGTGGACTGAGTGGGTGCGCCACCGTGACCAGGTCGACGGACATCGCGGCGCTGAACAAGCCGGTCGCGCTGCCGACGTACCGGCGGTTCGACGGTCCGAAGCCGGACCTGCCGCGGAGCCATCCGTTGATGCCGGACTGCTTCTACCGGTTCCCGGCGCAGCCGGTCCGGGTCACCGAGGGCAAACCCGGCGACGGCAGCGACGTGTCCGGAACCGTGCCGACGTCGAACCCGATCCCGCCGACCGCCGATCGCAATCCGTACTGGCAGGAGCTGAACCGCAGGGTCGGGTCACCGCTGGAGCTGACCATCACCTCGGCCGCGGGCAACGACTACGTCAACAAGTTCGCGACGTCGGTGGCCGGTGACACGCTCGGGGATCTGTTCAATGTCGACAGCGGTTTCGCGTATCTACCGCAGTTCCTCGAAGCGCGGGCGCAGGATCTGACCGAGTACCTGTCCGGCGATGCGATTCTGGAGTATCCGTTCCTGGCCAACCTGTCGACCGACTCGTGGCGCGGGTGCGTGTACTCCGGTGGTATCCGGGCGGTTCCGATCCAGCGCGGGGTGATGTCGTCCAACCTGCTGCTGGCCCGGCAGGACATCCTTGATCAACTCGGTGTCGAACTCGGTTCGCCGAACGTTGACGAGTTGATCAAGGTCGCCAAGGCGGTCACGGACCAGAAGAAGAACCGGTGGGCGTTCGCTGTCCCGCCGACGGCGGCGCTGAGCGCGATGCTCGGGTTGCCGAACGGGTGGGAGGTTCGCGACGGGCGCCTGGTGCAGAGCCGGGAACTCGAGGAACACAAGCAGATGATCGGGATCGGCCGGCAGTTGCAGAAGGACGGGCTGATCCATCCCGACGGCGTGGCGAAGAACAACCAGAAGGTCTGGTTCACACAGGGATCGGCGGTGATGACTCAGGACACGTACTCCTCGATCCAGAGCTTCTACCGGCGCGCCACGGTGAAGACCTTCGCCATCGGGCTGCCGGTCGTCCGCGATGATGCCGGGAAGGTCGGGCGGTTCCTGCTGGGTGCACCGAACAACTCGATCGCGGCGATGCGGCCGAGTTCGCCGGAGCGGACCCGGATGTTGCTGCGGGTGCTGAACTGGTTCGCTGCGCCGTTCGGGACCGAGGAGTACCTGTTCCGGAAGTTCGGTCTGCAGGGGCGCCACTACAAGCTGAACGGCACCGACCCGGTGCTGACGGAGGCCGGTAGCAGTGAGGTCTGCCTGGGTGAGTTCCCGATCCAGTACCTCGCCGATGGTGGGTATCCGGTCTACTTCCCGGGACACCCGGAGGCGGTCGACGTGGCGTACGGGCACCTCAAGACGATCCTGCCGACGGCGATCCTGCAGCCGACGTACGGGCTGTATTCGCCGACGCAGTCCACGAAGGGGAAGGTGTTCGACACCCGGTTCGACGCGCTCACCAAGGACATCCAGCTGGGCCGCGCCGACCTCGCCGACTGGGACAAGGCCAACGCCGACTGGCGAAAGGCCGGCGGAGACGCCATCCGCCACGAATACGAAGAAGCCTTAGCCATCAAAGGCAATAAGTAACCGCCCGCACCGCCCGCACCAACTGGTGCGGGCGGTGCTTCTCTCTCAGTTACAACGAAGAGTGTTGAGGTCGGCCGCATGACCCATCGCCTGGTTGCCTGCGTCGTTGGGGTGGAGGCCGTCGCCGCCGTCGTAGGCGGCTTGGAGACGACTGGGGTCGGCGGGATCCCGGGTGGCGGCGTCGAAGTCGACCACACCGTCGAACTCACCGCTCGAACGGATGAAAGAGTTGACGGCCTGCCGCGCCGCCTCCTTCTCAGGCGTGTACACGAACGAACCACCAACAGGCGTCAGCGTCCCACCAACAATGCACCGCCCACTGGCATGCACCCGCGCGATCAACTGCCGATACCCATCGATCAGTTCGTCAGCAGTAGCACCCGCATAGATGTCGTTGATCCCCTCCAGCAACAACACCGTGCGTACGCCGGGCTTCGTCAGCACATCCTTGTCGAGCCGCGCCAACGCGCTGGCCCCAGCACTACCCGCCTTCGCGACCCCACCGAGCACCCGGTTCCCCGAGATACCTTCGTTCGAGATCGCCAGCCGCCGGGGCTCAGGCAGTTGCCCGTACCGATCCGCCAGCACATCCGGCCACCGCCGGTTCGTGTCGATCGTCGTACCGACCGACGACGTGATCGAATCGCCCAGCGTCGCCACCGTCTCCACCTGATGCGGAGCCTCGACGATCGCCGCGTTGAGGAAGTACCACGGCGAGGACTCGGTCTGGTACGACGTTGCCGACTCGTCGGCCGCGTGATCGCCGGACGTCGATTTGTAGCTGTGCTGCATCGCCCGGTTGTGCGCCGTGATCACCCCGGTCGTCCCGACCACGTGCAGACTCACCGTCAAACTCGTCAACGCCGGCACCGCCCCCGGCAACGGATCACTGACCGCCATCGCTCCCGGCGGCAGCACGACGGTCGTCTTCCCGCCGAACGTCAGCCGCCGGCTCGACCCTGGTACGACGGACGCCCCGCTGTGGTGGCGGCCGACGTACACCGAATCCGTCACGAGCGGCTGATCCCCGTTCGCGTTGGAGATCCGGATCCGCAGATCCTGCCCACCGACACTCGTCCGCAGCACGTTCCGGACCGTCACGTCACTCAAGGTCCCACCGGCGATGTCGTCGGCCGCACCCCATGTCGTCACGAGCTGCGACCCTCCGACGGTCGCAGCCCCATCACCATTCGGTGTCGCGGCACTGACCAGACCCGCCGCACCCACCGCCGTCACCAGCAAGCTCGCGCCGACCCGGCGCCACGAGGAAGTATCCATGCCCATCAAGTCACTCTTGAATAGACATGTCTGCAATCGTTTGCACTGGATGCAGCGCCCAACGGTCCGTTTCCCGAGACGAACGGTCGCGGACACCGGGAGAACCCCCGAGGCAGCTCCGGAACAATCGTCCGCACGCCCTCGTCCCACCGGAGCCGCGCAGGCAACCGCCGCCCGGGATCCGTGGGTCCTGGTGGAGCGGCTGTTCTGTGTTCAGTGACAGTGGTGTGGGGTTTGGGAGGTGGCGGAGGTGACGTTGGGGCGGGTCCATTGGGGGGTGGGGCGGCCTTGGCCGAGGCCTACGCGGTTGCCTTGGGCGTCGGTGCGCCAGAAGGAGTAGGTGGGTTCTTGGGGCCAGCCTTCGGGGGAGTCCTCCCATTGCTCGCGGCGGCCGTACGCCGTCAGGTCGAGGAGCTTGAGGGTTGGGATTGCCGTCTCGACGCCGCGGTTCGTCGTCTCGTAGGTGAGGTAGACCCGGTCGTCGCGGCGGAGGAAGCAGGCGTAGACACCGCCGCCGGCGACCGCGGGGTCGTCGATGGCGTGATTGGAGTACCACGGGTGCGGGTAGCCCATGAAGTCACGGAGGGCCGCGATCTCGTCGTACGGGCCCTCGGCGAAGACGGCGAAGGTGATGCCGACGGCGTTGAGGTACGACGTGTCCTGAACGCCCCAGAGGCTGATCGTGCAGCCCTCACACTGGTCGGGGAGCGGCTTGCCGGGGTGGAACATGTGCTTGTAGACGACCAGTTCGTCGCGGCCCGCGAAGATCTCGCGCAGCGGTGTGGGTCCGCTCGCGCCGGTGAGCTGGATCGAACCGTCGACCTCGGTCATGGGGAGCCGGCGTCGGGCGGCGGCGATGGTGTCGCCCTCGCGGGTGTGCTGCTTTTCGCGGACGAGCAGTTCGTTGCGTTCCCGCAGCCAGGTGTCGCGGTCGGCGATCGGCGGTGCTGGTGGGATGGTCATGGTCTCCTCCTTGGTTGCTATGAAATTACAAGTGCTTGCTATGATTAAGCAAGTACAGAGTCGGGAGGTTCGGATGCCGGTACGGCGGGGCTACCGTCAGGCCTGCGGGACTGCGCGCGGCCTTGACATCGTCGGTGAGCGGTGGGCGCTCCTTGTGGTGCGCGAGTTGCTGCTCGGGCCGAAGAGGTTCACGGACCTGCAGGCGGCGCTGCCTGCCGCGAGCCCAAATGCGCTGGCCGATCGGCTGCGTGAGCTGACGGACGCGGGTGTGCTGCGCCGCGGCGCGTTGCCACCGCCGGCGTCCGCCAAGGTCTACGAGCTGACCGACTGGGGACGCCGCCTCGAGCCGATCGTGATCGCGCTCGGAACCTGGGCCCTGGAGGCGCCGCCGACCGACGACCAGATCTTCGTGAGCACCGACAGCGCCATGCTCACCATCCGCACGTACTACGCCCCGCCCGTCACCAACCGAGCTGCCGCCACCAATCACGGCGCCGACGCCGCTGAAAACGCCAACGCCGGCCCCAATGCCGGTGCCGGTGGGGACGCGAGTATTCGGATCGAGTTGTACGACCACGGGGCAGCTGGGGTGTTCGGCGTACGCCTCACCTCGGCCGGCGCCGAGGTCGCGCACGCAGTACCGGACGCGGCCGACGCGGTGGTGCGGACGACCACTGCTGAGCTGCTCGCGGCGTTCGGGCGGCATGCGCTGCCGCCCGCGGGTGATGCGGCGACCAGCATCACCGGCGACCGGTCCGTCGTACGGCGGCTGGTTGAGGGGATCCGGGTTCCGGCCGATGACCGGGAGTCAGGGACAATGGGTATCGATGACGCTGACTGAGCAACTGCCGGGGACGACCGAGCCTGACGACCTGTACGACGCCTTCGCGCGGTGGGCGGGGGAGCAGGGGATCTCGTTGTACCCGGCGCAGGAGGAGGCGTTGATCGAGGTGATGACGGGGTCGAACGTGATCCTGTCGACGCCGACCGGCTCGGGAAAGAGTCTGGTCGCCACCGGTGCGCACTTCGCGGCTTTGGCGGACGGACGGCGGACGTTCTACACGGCGCCGATCAAGGCCCTGGTGTCGGAGAAATTCTTCGCGCTCTGCGACGTGTTCGGCGCCGACAAGGTCGGCATGCTGACCGGCGACGCATCGGTGAACGCCGGGGCTCCGATCATCTGCTGCACCGCCGAGGTGCTGGCGAATGTCTCGCTGCGCGAGGGCTCGGCCGCTGACGTCGGCCAGGTGGTGATGGACGAGTTCCACTTCTACTCCGAGCCGGACCGCGGCTGGGCGTGGCAGGTGCCTCTGTTGGAGCTGCCCGACGCCCAGTTCATCCTGATGTCGGCGACCCTCGGCGACGTCGAGCGGTTCAAGATCGACCTGTCCCGCCGTACCGGCCGCCCGACCGCGATCGTGTCCTCGGCCGAACGCCCGGTCCCGCTGATCTACAAGTACGTCACCACTGCGCTGCACGAGACGCTCGAGGAACTCCTCACCACCCACCAGGCGCCGGTGTACGTCGTCCACTTCACCCAGGCCGCCGCGCTGGAACGCGCCCAAGCACTGATGAGCATCAACGTCTCCTCGAAGGAGGAGAAGGAGAAGATCAACGAGCTGATCGGGAACTTCCGGTTCAGCAAGGGCTTCGGCCGGACCCTGCAGCGGCTGGTGAAGCACGGCATCGGCGTCCACCACGCCGGCATGCTGCCGAAGTACCGCCGCCTGGTCGAGCAACTCGCCCAGGCCGGCCTGCTCAAGGTCATCTGCGGCACCGACACCCTCGGCGTCGGCATCAACGTCCCGATCCGGACCGTCGTACTCACCGCACTGAGCAAGTACGACGGACGCCGGCAGCGGATCCTGAAGGCGCGGGAGTTCCACCAGATCGCGGGTCGCGCGGGCCGGGCCGGCTACGACACCTCGGGCACAGTCGTCGTACAAGCGCCGGATCACGTGGTGGAGAACGTGAAGGCGCTGGCCAAGGCCGGTGACGACCCGAAGAAGCAGCGCAAGGTGCAGCGGAAGAAGCCGCCGGAGGGGTTCGTCACCTGGGGCGAGGACACGTTCGATCGCCTGGTCGCGGCCGAGCCCGAGGCGCTGCAGTCAAGGATGCGGGTCAGCCACGCGATGCTGCTGAACGTGATCGCTCGCGACGGCAACGCGTTCGAGAGCATGCGGCATTTGCTCCGCGACAACCACGAGGACTCGAAGGTCCAGGTCCGGCTGATCCGCCGCGCGATCCAGATCTACCGCACGCTGCTCACCGCCGGCGTGGTCGAGCGCCTCGACGAGCCGGACGAGAACGGCCGGACACTTCGGCTGACCGTGGACCTGCAGAAGGACTTCAGCCTGAACCAGCCGCTGTCGACGTTCGCATTGGCTGCGCTGGACCTGCTCGATCCCGAGGATCCGTCGTACGCGCTGGATGTGGTGTCGGTGGTCGAGGCGACGCTGGAGGATCCGCGCGCGGTGCTGTGGGCGCAGGAGCACCACGCCCGCGGCGAGGCCGTGAATGCGATGAAGGCCGAGGGCATCGAGTACGACGAGCGGATGGAACTGCTCGAGGACGTGACCTGGCCGAAGCCGCTCAATGAGTTGCTTGAGGCAACGTTCGAGATGTACCGGCAGACGCACCCGTGGATCGCGGACTCCGGCCTGTCGCCGAAGTCGGTCGTCCGGGACATGTTCGAGCGGGCGATGACGTTCGGTGAGTTCATCGGGTTCTACGGGCTGGCGCGGTCGGAGGGCGTCGTACTGCGGTATCTGAGCGACGCCTACAAGGCGCTGCGGCAGACGGTGCCACCGGACAAGGTGAACGAGGACCTCACCGACCTGATCGAGTGGCTCGGCGAAGTGGTTCGGCAGACCGACTCCAGCCTCCTCGACGAGTGGGAGGAGCTGACCAACCCGACCACCGAGGAGGCGGCCGAGCCGGTCCCGGCCGGTCCGCGCCGGATCACCTTGAACAGCAGGGCTTTCCGGGTGCTGGTCCGCAACGCCATGTTCCGCCGGGTCGAGCTGGTCGCCCTGCACCGCTGGGCCGAGCTCGGCCAACTCGACTCCGAGTCGGGCTGGGACGCCGGCCGTTGGGCCGAGGCAGGTACGGCGTACTACGCGGAGCACGACGTGGTCGGCACCGGTCCGGCGGCCCGTGGTCCCGCGCTGTTCATGATCGAGGAGCACCCGGGCTACTGGGAGGTCCAGCAGATCATCGACGACCCCGAGGGCAACCACGACTGGCGCATCACCGCCAGCATCGACCTCGCCGCCTCGGACGAGGCCGAGGACCTGGTCCTGGAAATGGCATCCTTCAAGCCGCTGTAGTCACCGCGGTCTCGAGGGTTCTCACTTCGCGGACGAACATCGGCAGGGCTGACAACGCCATGCCGATGGATCCGACGGCGACCGCCGCGGTGGTGCTGAAGGTGCTGCCGAGTACGCCGCCGAGCGCGGCGCCGATCGGGAGGACGCCGAAGGTGAAGGTGCGGTAGGCGCCGTTGCTGCGGGCGAGCGCGGTGCGGGGGATGAGCAGTTGGCGGATCGTCACGGACAGGACGTTGGCGCTGCCGAGGCCGATGCCGGACAGAAACTGCAGTACGCCGAGGAGGACGCCGTACTGGATGCCTCGGCCTGGGAGGAACGCCAGCAGGAGTGGTAGTCCGGTCGAGAGGACCAGAGAGGTACCGAAGGCGCGGCCGTAGCCGAGGCGTTTCGCCAGCCGGAGACCGAGCATTGCGCCGACGAAGGCGCCTGCGCCGCCGGCGCTGAGGGCGATGCCGTACCCGCCTGCGGACAGGCCGCGTTCTTTGACCGCGAGGACGACGAGGTTGACGACGAGAATCTGCGCCGACGCGTTGTAGAGCGCGGCGTGGGCGGTCAGCGAACGCAGGAACGGGCTGACCTTGATCTGCCGAACGCCTTCCCACAGACCCGGCCGATCGTCAGTGGCGTGTGGAGCAATCTCCGGCCGTTGCGCCGAGCCGACGCCGACAGCGCTGGCCAGGTAGGAGACGGCGTCTACGAGGAGGGCGACGGCGGGGCCGAGCAACTGGACCAGGATTCCGGACAGGCCCGGGCCGCCGACCTGTGCTGCGGTGGACGAGCCCTGGAGTGCGCGGTTGGCGGACGGCAGCTCCGCCTCGGGGACGAAGTCGGGGAGATAGGCGAACGACGCGATGTCGAACACCACACTCGCCGCGCCGACCAGGAAGGCGACCGCGACCAGCAGCGGCAGGCTGAGCTGGTCCATCGCCCAGGCGAGCGGGATCACGATCAGCGCCGCGGCGCGGATGATGTCGACGGCAATCATCACCCCGCGCTTGCGCCGCCCTTCGAGCCAGTGCCCGGTCAGCAGCGGCAGTGCCGCGCTGGGCAGGTAGGTCGCCGTCGCGATGGCGCTCACGCCTGCTGCTCCCGCGTCGAGGGTCAGCGCTGCGGTCAGCGGAAGCGCGACCGCGGTGACGTGGGTGCCGACCGCGGAGACCGTCTGTCCCGCCCAGAAACGCTTGAAGTCGCCGTCCACCGTTACCAGTACCTCCGCCTCATCCAGTAACTCCGTTACCGGATCATGCCCCATGGCCGGTAACGTGGCAACTGTGATTCAGCCCGGCGAGCGGACCCCTGCCCCTGAGCCGCTGACGCTTGTGCAGGACCTGGTGAACACCGTCGATCTGGAGCTGGAGCAGGACGCGCTGATGAGCCCTGCGGACCTGAGCGCGTTCTGCGCTGACCACGGCTTGTCCGGTCCGCGGTTCGGTCGGGCTGACCTCGCGGAGGTGCTGACACTGCGTGAGGCGCTGCGGGACGTCTGCCAGGCGCACGCCGGTATCGACGTACCGGCGGAGTCCCTCGCGGCGCTCGATCGGCTACTCGCCGAAGCACCGCTGACGCTGGCGCTGTCAGCCGACGGGGGCGCGACGGTCCGCCCGGCGGACGGCCTGACCGGCGTCCAGGCGTTGGTCTCCCGCCTCGCGGCGGACATCGCGACGTCGGTTGCTGTCGGCAACTGGCCGCGGCTCAAGGCGTGTGCCGCCGACACCTGCCGCTGGGTGTACTACGACCGCAGCCCGGCCGGTCGCAGCCGCTGGTGCACGATGTCCCTCTGCGGCTCTCGCAACAAGATGCGCAAATACCGCGCCCGCGCCTGAGCCTGGATCCGTGGTTCGGGAAGCACCATCTGCGCGGTGGACCGGTCAACGTTGACGTCCTGGATTGTCGCCGTCGTCCTGGTCACGCCGGTCGGGGTCAGCTCTCCCGTGCGATTGATCGTCAGCCGGACGGACCCACCGACACACCGAGCGAACCGGCCGTGACGCGCCCACTGGCCGGTTATTTCGCCGACAGCATCTTCAGATGCCGCCGGCGATGACATAACCCGTCAGCGAGCATCACCCGCGGGCCTCCCGGATCCGCACGCTCGGGGGCCCGGATCCGCAGGCGCGGGCTCATCATCGGCAGCCCCGATGCATCAACCTCCTGATTTGGGGAGCCGAGCAGTCCCGATCGGGGGCAGATATCCTCCCCGGAGCCGGCCGCCACCCCCGAACCCGGCCGTCCCCGGCCACCCACCCTCGGCGTGACGGCACAGCGGTCATTGTCATCCGCTACAGGTACAGCTCGCGCTGCCGGTGCCTCGGCAACGAACCAGGACGTCCGCGGGGTCAAGTGACAGGTCCCCGCCGCGTTCGACATCGCGTGGTGAAGAGCGCGGTGAACGCGCAGAGCCTTCCCGAGACGCCCGGGGCTCAGGGCCAGGTGACGTCGACCTCGGTTGGTGCCTCGTAGTCGACTCCCGGTACGTCGAAGCCGTACAGGCGCCGTACCTCGGCCAGGAACCACGCGGTGTCGGCAACGTCCGCGATGTTGTCCTGCGTCGCGGACTCCCACTGCGCGCGAACCGCGGCCTGCACGTCGTCGGACAACTCCCAGCGGTCGAGACGAATGCGGCCCTCGTCGTCGAGATCCAGCGGTGTCTCGCCGGTCAGCTGATCCCACAGGGCGACCGACTGCTGCACGGGAGTCCGCAGCCCGTCGCCGAGCACCTTGTGCAGCAGGCTGACGTACAGACCGATGCCCGGGATCGCCGACGACGCCTGGGTGACCGCCGCGCCGTTCACCGACGTCATCGCCTTCACGCCGTCCTTGGCGAGCGTGACCGCGGTCTGCTCGAGGTCCGCCTTCGCGGCGCCGATCGAGCCCTGCCGGTAGATCGGCCCGGTCAGCTCGGACCCGATATAGGTGAGCGCGACCGTGTTGAAACCGGGCTTCAGCAGCCCGCGCTCGTCGAGCGCCGAGACCCAGCGAGCCCAGTCCTCACCGCCCATCACCTTGACCGTCTGGGCGATCTCGTCGTCGGTCGCGACCTCGATCCCGACCTCCTGCAGAACCGGTTGCCCGTCCTCGTAGGCGAGGCTCTTGGTGGTGTGCGGTGCGCCGATCGCCTTGATCGCCGACTGGAACGTCTCCTCGGTCCTCGGATCGACCCGCCGAGGCGCGGCGACGCTGTAGATCAGGTGGTCGACGCCGCCGAACCGCTCGGCAATCAGCCCGAGCACCTCGTCCTTCGTGGTGTCCGCGAACGCATCAGCGTTGAAGAAGCGGAAGTCTCGACCGAACTCGGCCGCGAGCACAGCCGTCTCCGCAGTCCGGTACCACCCGGCGGTCGCCGTACGCCGAGCCGTCGGTGCCTTCTCGAAGGACACACCGATCCCGTCGATCCCGTAGCGCGCGAGACCTGCGATGGTCGTGGCCAGGCCGTAGCCGGAGCTGGAGCCGATGACGAGCGCGGTACGGCGTTCTGGTGCCCGGCGCTCGACCTGGCCGGCCAGGTCACGAACTATCCGGGCACAACCGGCCGGATGCGAGTCCAGGAAGAGGAATCCACGGCCCAGGGGCTTGATCACGCGCTCAGTCATGCCAGGACCCTAACCCGCCCCAGAGCGCGGGCGCGGCAGAGTGCCAGAAGAGTGCGCGGAGAAGTCCGGTTCAGTTCCAGTACAGTTCCGCGTCGTCCGGCTCGACTGTGACGTCGGCGCCGAGTCGGCGAAGGTTGCCGGCGAAGTCCGTGTAGCCGCGGTGCACATGGTGGGCCGCGGACACCAGCGTCTCGCCCTCGGCCGCAAGCCCAGCCAGCACGAGCGCTGCGCCGGCCCGGATGTCGCTGGCCACGACGGGAGCCCCCGACAACCGCGGCACGCCGCGAACCACGGCGTGATGCCCGTCGGTCTGGATCTGTGCGCCCAGACGGGTCAACTCCTGTGCGAAGGTGAACCGGCCTTCGAACAAATTCTCCGTCACCATCGCAGCGCCGTCACTCAGCGCGTTGAGCGCGATCACGAACGCCTGCAGATCGGTCGCGAAGCCCGGGTAGGGCAGTGTCACCACGTCCACCGGCTTCGGTCGGTCATCCATCCGGACCCGGAAGCCTGGGTTCAGCACTGTGATCTCGGCGCCGGCCTTATGCAGCTTGTCCAGCGGAAGTTCGAGGTGGTGGGCATGTCCGTTGGCGATCGTCACGTCACCCTTGGTGATAGCGGCCGCGAACGCCCAGCTCCCGGACACGATCCGGTCCGCGACGACGGTGTGGTCGACCGGGTTGAGCGGACCGGCCACACCGCTCACCTCGATGCGCGGTGTGCCGGCGCCGTCGATCTGAGCGCCCATCTCGACCAGCATCGCGGCGATGTCCTGGATCTCCGGCTCGCGGGCCGCGTTCTCGATCACCGTGGTGCCCTTGGCCAGCACCGCGGCCATCATGATCGTCTCGGTCGCGCCGACGCTGGGGAAGTCCAGCCAGACCTCGGCGCCGTGCAGGCCCTGTGGTGCTTCGGCGATCACGAAACCGTGCTCGATGTGCACCTTCGCGCCCATCGACTCCAGCCCGGCGACGTGCATGTTCAGTCCGCGTGAGCCGATATTGTCGCCACCCGGCAGCGCCACCTCTGCCTTGCCGCAGCGGGCCAGCAACGGTCCGAGCACCGAGATCGACGCCCGCAGCTTGCGCACCAACTCGTAGTCGCACTGGTACCGGACCTCATGCGGTACGGCGATCGTCGCCAGTTGCGCCTCCGCGTCGACCGTGACCTCACAGCCGAGCGTCTCCAGCAACTGGGCCATGAAGGCCACGTCGAGGATGCCTGGCACCTGCCGCAGCGTCGTCGTACCTTCTGCCAGCAGGGCGGCCGCCATCAGCTTGAGCACACTGTTCTTCGCTCCAGCGACCTCCACGGCTCCCTCGAGCCGTGCCTCACCCGCGATCCGAAACCGTTCCACCCGCCGACTGTAGCGAACCGGTGTCCCCGGACATGCGTAGAGTCCTTCCATGGCTGTGAACTTGACGCGGATCTACACCCGGACCGGTGATGCCGGTGAGACCCGCCTGGGCGACAATTCGACGACCTCGAAGACCGATCCGCGGCTGGCGGCGTACGGCGAGGTGGACGAGGCGAACTCCGCCATCGGCGTGGCCATCGCGGCCGGTCACCTGAACAGCACTCTGGTCGTCCTGCTGACCAGAATCCAGAACGACCTCTTCGACGTCGGCGCCGACCTGTGCAACCCGATCACGCCGAACCCGGAGTACCCGCCGCTGCGGATCACCCAGGAGTACGTCGACCGTCTGGAAGGCTGGTGCGACGAGTACAACAACCGCCTCACCAAGCTCCGCTCGTTCATCCTCCCGGGCGGTACGCCGGGCGCCGCCTACCTGAACGTCGCCCGCACCGTCGTCCGCCGGGCCGAGCGCGCTGGCTGGGCCGCAGTGGAAACCCACGGCCCTTCCGTCAACCTGCTGGCCCTGCAGTACCTGAACCGCCTGTCCGACCTACTCTTCATCCTGGGCCGCGTAGCCAACCTCTCCTCCGGCGGCGACGTCCTCTGGGTCCCAGGCGGCGAGCGCACCCCGTAAACGTTCCGATCAACGCATGAGCAAGGGGTACTGCGGATGGACCTGCACCTGAGTGGCAAGACAGCACTGGTCACCGGTGCCAGCCGGGGGATCGGGCTGGCGACGACCCGGGCTCTGCTTGCCGAAGGCGCGAAAGTCGTCGCCG
Source organism: Kribbella pittospori (assembly GCF_004331465.1). GTDB lineage: Bacteria > Actinomycetota > Actinomycetes > Propionibacteriales > Kribbellaceae > Kribbella > Kribbella pittospori. The sequence goes on along the minus strand of NZ_SJKB01000004.1, from coordinate 425,153 downwards.
GCGCGCGGACCGTCGGCGGCGACCTCGGCTCGCTGCCGGTGGAGTCGATCGCGGTCGATCTTGCGACGGCGGACGGCCCGGGCCGGTTCATCGACGAGGCACTGGCGATGACCGGCGGATTCGACATCCTGGTCAACAACGTCGGCATGGTGCGGCCGCGGCCGGCGGGGTCCGGCTCGGTCACGGACGAGGACTGGCTCGAGACTCTGACCCTGGATCTGCTCTCTGCCGTCCGCACGACCCGGGCCGCGATGCCGACACTCATCGAGCGGTCCGGAGCGATCGTGACGGTCTGCTCGGTGAACGCGACCCTTCCTGATCCACTGGTGATCGACTACAGCGCCGCCAAGGCCGCGTCGCTCAGCTACTTCAAGTCGCTGTCCAAGGAGCTGGGGCCGCGTGGTGTCCGGGTGAACACCGTCAGCCCCGGTCCGGTCGCGACCGATCTGTGGCTGGGCAAGGGCGGCGTGGCCGAGACGGTCGGTGGGGCAGTCGGCGCCGACCCCGGCGACGTGGCAGCCCAGGCCGCGGCCGGCTCCGTGACCGGCCGCTTCACCCGTCCGGAGGAGGTCGCCGACCTGGTCGTCTTCCTGTCCAGCGACCGGGCCGCCAACCTCACCGGCGCGGACATCATCATTGACGGAGGTCTGACGCCCACGCTCTGAACCAGCGGCGAGTCGCTTACCCCAGCTGCCAGTTGAGCGGCATCCGGAGCAGGCCGGCGGGTGGTAGGCCCAGGGCGCTGTAGAGGCTCGTGGTCAGGCCGTCGAGGGTGAGTGGTTGCATGGTCACAGCGAGGTCGTCTGTGGTTGTCGGCGGGCGGAGGCGTTCCAGCAGGTTGCGATGCGGGACTGTCGCCAGGGCGACCTCGTCGCGGTCCAGACCGGCTCGGTCGCAGGCCAGCGTGAGTGCGTGCTGGAAGCCACCGAGCTCGTCGACCAGTTTGCGGTCGTGAGCGTCGGCGCCGGTCCAGACCCGGCCCCGGGCCAGGGACTCCAGCTGCTCCTCGGGCAGACCGCGGTCCAGTGCGGCCTTGGCGACGAAGTCCTTGTAGATGCGGTCGAGCGTCTCCTCCAAGCGCGCCCACTGCTCGTCGGTGAACTCTTCCTGCGCGGAGTACATCCGCGCGTTCTCACCCTCCGACACGGCCTCCTGCGTGATCCCGATCCGGCCCAGTGCGTCCCGTACGACGCCCTTGCCGGTCAGTACGCCGATCGATCCGGTGATCGTGCCGGGCTGCGCGACGATCACGTCGGCCGGCATCGCGACGAAGTACCCGCCAGACGCAGCCACTGTGCCCATCGACGCGATGACGGGCTTCCCGGTGGACCGCAGCCGCAGTACCTCGTTGCGGATCGCGTCCGAGGCGACGTACGAGCCGCCCGGGCTGTCGACCCGGAGGATGACTGCCCTGACCTTGTCCTCTTCGGCCACGGCACGCAGCGCGGCGCCGACCGTGTCGGACCCTGAGCTGGGCCCACCGAGCGGGCTGCTGGAGTTGCGGCCGACGTTGATGCCGCCGGAGACGCGGACGACAGCCACCATCGGCTTCTGCGGCCAGGGGAGGACCTTGCGGAGCTCCTCCAGCGTGCGCGGACCGCGGCGGATGTACCGCTCGGCGAGCAGTCTGGTGCTTTCGCCGAGACCCTTCTCCAGGGCGTCGTACACATCGGATCTGTAGCCGAGGCGGTCCACCAGTCCGGCGTCCAGTCCGGCCTGTCCGGACAGTGGTGCGGTGTTCACGAGCTCCCGCACGCGAGCGGTGTCCAGCCGTCGTCGTACGGCGATGCCCTCGACGATCTGCTCGAACGCGGACTCGGCCAGCCGGGACGCCATCTCCCGCGCCGGACCGGTCATCTCCTTCTCGGTGAAGGTGTCAGCGGCGGTCTTGTACTCACGCCGCTTGCCGAACTGCGGGATCACTCCGGCCTTGTCCAGCGCCCCGCGGACGAAGATCGCCCCCACGGAGACCCCGGTGATGCCGAGCTCACCGGACGGCTGCACCCAGATCTCGTCGAACGCGGTCGCCAGGTAGTACGGGACGGTCCCGCCGCCGGCCTCGCCGAACGACTCCGTCCAGGCGAAGGCGGTCTTGCCCGACGTCCGGAAGTCGGCGACCGCCTCGCGCAGGTCCTGCACCTGGGCGAGCGACAACCGATGCCCGCCCAGGTGCGCGACCAGGCCGACGACTTCGTCGTCCCGCGCGCCCTTCCGCAACGCCGCCACCAGCTCACGCAGTGTCGGCAGATGCCGCGCGCGGAACGCGGCCACCGGCGAAGCAGGCGGCGTCTCGAGTACACCCCGGGTCAGATCCAGCTCCAGCAGAATCCCCATACAACGACCTTAGGCCGTGTCTGGTAATCCCCCGCCTACCGCACCGAGCACCTGCTCGCTACGGCGTGGGATCACCAGACACGACCTAGACGCCGCCAGCAACCCCCACTTCACTCGCCGACGAGTTGCGGACCCGCGTCGCCGGTCAGGAGGAAGCTCGCCGTACCGCCGAAGGTGGCCGGCGCGCTGCCGTAGTTGTTGATGACGGTCGACTCGCCGGTGGCCCGGCTGACGGCGTACACGGTCACCGTCTTGGTGTCGTTGTCGAACGCCGACAGCAGCGTGCTCGCCGCGCCGCAGCGCTGTGCGATCAGCGACTCGTACGCCGCGAACCCGGTGCTGCGGACCTTCTTCACGATCGGCTTCATCGGGTTGGTGACCGGCACCCGCACGGTGTAGAGCGAACCGCCGGTCAGCGAGACGAGCAGTGTGTCGTACGACGCCGTCTCGGCGATCAGCGTCATCGCCTTGACCGTGCCGAAGCCCGGTGCCGAGCCGAAGGCGCGGACCGTCTCGCCCACCGTGTACCGGTACAGGGAGCCGTTGGAGTGCAGCCCGTACAGGAACGAGTGCGGCGCGGCGCCCAGGACGTAGTTGGAGCTCGCGATCGCCCGGAAGCTGGTCCAGCCGGTGCCCAGCTTGACGGTGGCCAGGTCCGGGTCCGGCGCGACGTCGTTGTAGCTGACGATCGAGCCGTACAGGTTGGAGCCCTGCAGGATCAGGCTGGAGTAGTAGTCCTGCTGGGCGCCGTCGGTGAAGTACCAGGTGGTGCTGGCCCGGACGTTGAAGAGCTTGAAGGTCTCCAGCGGCAGAACCGACGGCGGCCGGGTGGCGGTGATGTCGTAGCCGCCGGCGGTACCGACGGCGTTCACCGCTCCGACCCCCATGCCGCAGGCTGCCGTGGCGGCCTGTGCCTTGGTGGTCGGGAGCTTGCCGGCCGACTTGCCGGTGGCTCGGTAGTTGTCGGGTTTCGGCGTGGCGGCGGTTGCCGGAACCGCAGCGGCGGCGAGCAGGCCCACCCCGGCGATAGCCAGCGCAGCACGTCGCATTCTCTTCAAGAGGAAGTCCCTTCCAGTATTCGATGCCTCACGGGCAGTGCCTGCCTCATCGTTGTGGTGGCACTCGGCGTTACGACGAATACGTTCCGTGACCATGCAGTGGCCAGCGGTACAGACCGGTCAACGGACGGTCGGCGAAGGGGGCTTCGGACTCTGGTCGGTCCAGCCGGACTCGAGCACGACGGTGGAGCCGCCCTTCAGGCCCTCGATCGTCGAGCTGAGCAGCCGGCCGGTGGTGGCGTCGATGATGTAGACGCTGCGGCCGCGCGCCAGAGTCGTGGTGGAGCCGCTGGGGATGGCCTTCGGCAGGTCGATGGTGATCTCCGTCCCGACTCGGCCGATCGGGTCCTTGACTCCGGTGCGAATGCGTGTCCCCGCAAGTGCGGCCAGCACGCGGAGGGCGGCGCCGCGCAGCTTCGGTGGCGACGGGGTTTCGAACAGGAGCTGGCCGGCAGCAGCGAACACGGCGTAGTCACGATCGGAGGGCGTCGGTAGCGGGTCGGCCGCTGTGACGAGGTAGGCGCGGAGGAGTGCCGGATCGGTCGGCAGCACCGCGATCTGCTGGGCGCTGAGCGGCGTGGTTCCGGTCAGGAAGTAGCCAGGAGGAACGTCCCGGAACGACATCTCGTGGATGACGGGCGCCATGGCCCGGCTGCTCAGCGGATCGCGGTCGCCCGGCACTTGCCAGGTCTTCGGTGATCCTTGGGCGCGCCACTTGGCTACGTCGGTCGCCGTCGCCGGGCCGTAGCCGAGCCCCGCCCAGCCGAACCACGACTCGACCCCGGGCTTCATCGGCATCCAGCTCTCGATGATCGACCGCCCCTGCACCGTGTACTTCGGCTGTCCCACGCGGACGGTCGGCCCCACCTGCAGGCTGCGCACCCGGAAGAACTTCCCGGACAGCTTCTCGTTCTTCTCCTGCTGCACCGCGGCCGCGATCAGCACCTGACTGGCGGTGGCGAGCCGAGGGGTCGTCGGAGTCACCGTTGCGGGCGCCACTCCGACGTCACTCCCGCCCCCGGTGCCACGCACCAACGGGACACCGAGCCCGACCACAGCAACCACTGCCGTCGCGGCAGTCACAGCAGTTCCCACCCAACCGGCCCGCGCAACCACCAACCACCGGCTGGGTCCGCGCTGCTCGCGGATCAAGCCGTCGAGTTGCTGGCGTGCGACGGCGGTCGCTTCCGGGGAAGGGGCATCAGCCGAGGGGAACGCCTTGCGGACGGAGTCGAGCTCGTTCATCAGGCGTCACCTCCCGTGGGGTTGTGGCCGAGTGATTCCCGGACGATCCGGCGGGCCCGGGACAGACGGGAGCAGACCGTGCCGTACGCGATCCCGAGCGCCGCGGCCACCTCGTCGTACGTGAGTTGGCCCAGGGCGACGAGCAGCAGTACCTCGCGGTCCTTGGCCGAGACCTTCGCCAGGGCGGCGGCCAGTTCGCGTCTCGTGCTTTGAGCGGTGACCTGCGCGGCGATCCGCTCCTCGGCTCCGGTCACCGGAAGGGGTGGTGGGAGTTTCGCCAGCGCCCGCCACGCGCGGACCTCGTCCCGCCGGTGCCGTCGGATCAGGTTGGTCGCGATGCCGTACAACCACGCCCGCACCACCCCGCTGCGCCGGTCGAACCGGTCCCGCTGCCGGAACGCGATCAGGAACGTCTCCGCCGCCAGGTCGTCCGCGACATCCGCGCCGAGCCGGCGGGCGACGTACCCGTGCACCTGTGGGAAGTACTTGTCGAAGATCGGCGTGAACCGGTCCGGCTCCCGCACCGACGCCTCCAGCAGCCGCCCGTCCTCGTCTGCTTCCGCGGGTACGGCGGCAGCCGGCAGCCGACCGGGGAACGCAAGGGTGGCCAGAGCCACGTCGGGCGTCATCGAACTCCTCGCGTCTGCTGTGCTGCCGGTCGGCTCACCCACTTCTTGCCCGATGTCCCCAGACCCCTTCTCGCGACCCCGCCTCGATCTCCTGACCCCGGCGGCTAGACGCGCGAGAGCGCTCTCCGGAGGACACGCGTGCGGGAGAAAGATCAGTGGGTGTCGAGCAGCCCGCGGGCGGCGGCCTCGTCGTTCGGCCACACGTAGACGGTCCAGCCCTCCTTGGTCCGGGCCGCGGTCGCCTTGATACCGAAGTCCTTCAGCATCGACACCTTGATCCGCGCCTCGTTGTAGGTCCGCACGGTCCGGACGTCGATCAGCAGCCCGAACGCGTCCCGCTCGGCGGGACGGGAATCGACCCGCCGAACCAGCGACCCGCCCTTGGCCTTCGAGAAAGCCCAGCGGCAAAGCAGTACCATCAGCCCGGCCAGGGCGATGGCCACGACCGGAAAGACGAAGTACTCCTCACCGAACACGGACACCATTGTCTCGCGAAATAAAAGGTCGCGAGGTCTTGGCAACCTTCCGTGTCTCCGGGGAGTCTTTACGATCACACAGCTGGACACGCTGCCACGCGGCCGATGACTCGGGGGCCGCCGGAAGAGCGGAGGGCACGGACATGCTCGCACCGACCCCGAACAACGTCGTACAACTGACCGGCATCCTGGACGTCCGCACCGTCGGCGACGTCCGGCAGACCCTGAACACCGTCATCGACACCTGCGTGGGCGACGTCATCGTCGACCTCGAACGGGTGGACGCCGTCGACGCCACCGGTCTCGGCCTGCTCGTCGCCACCCACCGCCGGACGCAGTCGCTCGGGCGGCAGCTCGTCCTGTGGCACCCGATGCCCTCGGTCATCCGGATCCTCGCCGTCACCCGGCTGCACCGGGTCCTGCGGGTCGAGCGGAGCCCGCTTCCCGTCGGCGCGTGAATGTGACCCAATCCCCTGGTGACACCGGTCACGAGGTCGCGACTCACAAGGGAACAGAGTCCTACTCTCGGGTACATGGCGACCGAGAAGGATCGACCGTGGGTGATGCGGACGTACGCGGGCCACTCGTCCGCTGCCGAGTCGAACGCGTTGTTCCGGCGGAACCTGGCCAAGGGCCAGACCGGTCTGTCGGTCGCGTTCGACCTCCCGACCCAGACCGGGTACGACGCGGATCATCCGCTGGCCAAGGGCGAGGTGGGCAAGGTCGGCGTACCGATCGCGCACCTGGGCGACGTACGGGCGCTGTTCGACCAGATCCCGCTCGCGCAGATGAACACCTCGATGACCATCAACGCGCCGGCGATGTGGTTGCTCGCGCTGTATCAGGTCGCGGCCCAGGAGCAGGGCGCACTGCCCGATGAGCTGACCGGGACGACGCAGAACGACATCGTGAAGGAGTACCTGTCCCGCGGCACCTACGCGTTCCCGCCGGACGCGTCCCTGCGGCTGACCACCGACGTCATCGCGTACACGGTCGCCAACATCCCGAAGTGGAATCCGATCAACATCTGCAGCTACCACCTGCAGGAGGCCGGCGCGACGCCGGTGCAGGAGCTTGCGTTCGCGTTGTCGACGGCGATCGCCGTACTGGATCGTGTTCGGGACGCCGGCCAGGTGCCGCCGGAGCGGTTCGGCGACGTGGTGCAGCGGATCTCGTTCTTCGTGAACGCCGGGGTGCGGTTCATCGAGGAGACCTGCAAGATGCGCGCGTTCGTCCGGCTCTGGGACGACCTGACGCTGAACCGGTACGGCGTGACGGACGCGAAGGCACGGCGGTTGCGGTACGGCGTTCAGGTGAACTCGCTCGGCCTGACCGAGGCGCAGCCGGAGAACAACGTGCAGCGGATCGTGCTCGAGATGCTCGGAGTCACGCTGTCGAAGAACGCCCGCGCCCGTGCGGTCCAGTTGCCGGCGTGGAACGAGGCGCTCGGGCTGCCGCGGCCGTGGGACCAGCAGTGGTCGCTGCGGATGCAGCAGGTGCTGGCGTACGAATCCGATCTGCTCGACTACGACGACATCTTCGACGGATCACACGTGATCGAGGCGAAGGTCTCCGAGTTGGTCGATGGCGCTCGCGAGGAGATCGATCGCGTCCAGGCGATGGGTGGTGCGGTCGCCGCGGTGGAGAGCGGGTACCTGAAGCAGGCGCTGGTCGCGTCGCATGCCGAACGCTGGCAGCGGATCGAGTCCGGCGAGCAGGTCGTCGTCGGGGTGAACAAGTTCGAGAACACCGAGCCGTCACCGCTCACCGCGGACTTGAACACCGCCATCCAGACTGTTGATCCCGCTGCTGAGAGCGCGGCGCTGGCGTCCTTGCGCGAGTGGCGGGCTAGCCGTGACGGAGCAGCAGTCGAGGCTGCGCTGGGCAAGCTGCGCGCGGTTGCGAAGACCACGGACAACCTCATGCCCGTCACCCTCGAGTGCGCCCGCGCGGGCGTGACCACGGGGGAGTGGGCAGGGGTCCTGCGGGAGATGTACGGCGAGTACCGCGCTCCGACCGGGGTCACCGGGTCGGTCGGCGTCTCCGGTGGTGGTGAGGCGATCGCCGCCGTACGCGAGAAGGTCGCCGCCACGTCGGAGGAGCTCGGCGGGCGCCTGCGTTTCCTGGTCGGCAAGCCCGGCTTGGACGGCCACTCGAACGGCGCCGAGCAGGTCGCCGTCCGCGCCCGCGACGTCGGCTTCGAGGTCATCTACCAGGGCATCCGTCTCACACCTGAGCAGATCGTCGCCGCCGCGGTCGCCGAGGACGTTCACTGCGTCGGCCTCTCGATCCTCTCCGGTTCCCACATGGAGCTCGTCCCCGCGGTCGTGTCCGGACTGCGTGCGGCCGGCCTCGACGACGTACCGGTCGTTGTCGGCGGCATCGTCCCCGACGCCGACGCCCGAGAACTCCGCTCCGCCGGAGTAGCCGCTGTCTACACCCCCAAGGACTACGACCTGACCGGCATGATGTCCGACGTAGTAGACGTCATCCGCCACGCCCACAAGCTGTAGGTGTCCGTGGGGCAACTGCTGTCGTGCTCGCGAGTTGTGGGCGTGGTAGAAGGAGTACATGACGGCTAACAGTGCTGAGGCGACTCTGAGGCTCTCGAACGGTGGGGCTATTCCGGTGCTTGGGCTGGGGGTTTGGCAGGCGGCGGACGGGCCGGAGACGGAGCGGGCGGTCGAGTGGGCCCTCGAGATTGGCTACCGGCTGATCGACACGGCTCAGGCGTACCGGAACGAGGCGAGTGTGGGGCGGGCGATCCGCAGCAGCGGGATCCCGCGGGAGGACATCTTCCTCACCACGAAGTTCTACCCGGGCAACAAGGACCCGCGCGCCGAGGCGGAGAAGAGCCTGGAGCGGCTCGGCACCGACTACCTCGACATGTACCTGATCCACTGGCCGCAGAGCGGACCGACGTGGGCCTGGCCCGGCATGGAAGCCTCCGTTGAAGCCGGCCTGACCAAGGGCATCGGCATCTCGAACTTCAGCGCGGCCGAGGTCCAGGAGCTTCTGAAGACGAGCCAGATCCAGCCGGCCGTGAACCAGATCCAGTTCAGCCCGTTCGAGTACCGCGCTGCCCTGGTCGCAGCCTGCGAGGACGCAGGGATCGTCGCCCAGGCCTACAGCCCGCTGGGAACCGGACGGCACCTCGGCGACCCGGTGGTCGCGCGGATCGCGGCTGCCACCGACCACACCCCCGCACAGGTCCTGATCAGGTGGGCAGTCCAGAAGGGGCTGTCGGTCATCCCGAAGTCCACCCACCGCGAGCGCATCGAGGAGAACTTCGCAGTCTTCGACTTCGAACTCGACGCCGAAGCCGTCTCCGCGCTGGACGCCCTCGACACCACCGGCCAGACCGACGAGGCTCTCGGTCAGAAGTGGTGGTCCTGACCCTTGAAGGTGTTCCTGTCGACTGACATGGAAGGTACGGCGGGGGTCGTCGACTGGGGCCAGGTCCGCGGTCCCGCACAGGAGTACGAGTACTACCGCGGACAGTTGCAGGCGGAGGTCAACGCCGCGATCGACGGCGCGTTGGCCGCGGGTGCGACCGAGTTTCTGGTCAACGACTCACATTCGACGATGCAGAATCTCCGCCCGGACGAGTTGCACGGCCGTGCCGGCTACCTGTCCGGGCGGCACAAGCCGCTGTACATGATGGAAGGCCTCGACGACTCCTTCGACGCGGCCCTGTTCATCTCGTACCACGGGTCGGCGAACTCCACGTCGTCGGTGCTCTTCCACACGTACAACCCCAGGGCGATCGCCGAAGTACGCCTCAACGGTGAGATCGCCGGCGAGGCCGGGGTCAACGCACTGGTTGCGCTTGCCCATGGGGTTCCCGTCGTCCTCATCTCGGGCGACCGGGTGACGATCGACGAGGCGCAGCCGTTCTGCCCCGACATCGAGTCCGTCGTCGTCAAGGAGTCGGTCTCGCACAACGCCGCCCTGTCCGTGCATCCGGACACGGCCCGCGAGCTGATCCGGGACGGTGCGCAGCGTGCAGTGGACCGGTTGGCCGACTTCCGGCTGCCGACCATCACGCTGCCGGCCGAGCTGACCATCCGGTACCACAACCGCGCGCTGGCCGAACTGGCCTGCGAACTCCGCGGCGTCGAGCGACGTGACGAGAAGATCGTTGCCCTGCGCAATGACGATCCGCTGCGGCTGTTCCGCACCTTCATCGCTGCGGTGTTCCTGAGCCGCGGCGTCAGCGAGTGATCACGACGACTTCTCTTTGATCAGATCCTCGACCGCCTTGGGGATGGTGGTCTCGAAGTCGAGGAGCTTGGCCCAGGTCGGGGTGATGGTGATGACGGCCATCTCGTCGTACAGACCCTTCACTCCGGCCTCCCAGTCCGGGTACTGCTCGTCGGTCATCACCTTGTGCCCGGCCAGCAGGTAGCCCTCCGGGACGCCGGGCACCACCTCGACCTCCGCGGTGCCGCGGATCAGCAGGACCTTCGGCGGGAAGGCTCCCTTGTCGATGGTGAGCGCGACCTTCGGGTTCTTCCGCAGCGCCGCGACCTTCGCCGCCTTCGGCACGGTGGCCATCTGGATCCGGTCGCCCTCGATCCAGAAGCCGATCGGAATCACCCTGGGGGCGCCGTCGAGTCCGTCGTAGGCGAACCGGGCCGGCCCGGGGCCGGTGATCAACGCCTGCGAGTGGGGCTTGGCCAGTACCGCTGCGATCTCGTCCTTGGTCATGATCGGATCCTTCCGTTCGGAGGTGTTCTCATCAGGGGGACGAAGCCGATGCGGTGCGCTCGACATCGATAGGTTGGGAAATCGTGGAAATCTTCGCATTCGGTCCGGGCACGGTCCAGGTCGGTGACGACGGGGCGGTCGAGCAGGTCGTCCACCCGGACGGACGGCGGGTCCTGCTCGATCCCGGACCCGTGCACGACACGCTGCACGCCTGGGGCAAGGGTTTCGTGATCACGGACCGTGGCAGCCACCGCTTCGACGACCCGGCGCTCGTGCGTTGGCGGCAGACCGGGCTCGATCTGCTCTACCAGTTGGGTGAGCTGGAACTGCGCGTCGGCCGCCGCTTCGGCGAGCAGTGGACGGAGACCTACGAGCTACGGAACGCCGGGGCCGAGCCGGTGACGGTCGGGTCGATTGCGATCAGTACGCCGTACCGCGACATCTATCGCTCGAGTCGGGAGAGTCTGACGGGGGCTGTGCACGCGCATGTGTGGACAGGTGGCGCGGATGCATGGGTGTGGGCGGTGCCGATGGACGGCAGCGGTCCCGGGCTCGGTCTGCAGCTGAAGGAAGGCGAACTGTGGGCGTACTCGGTGGAGTCGCGCGAGCCGGGGACGAGCAGCAACGTTCGTGGGCACATTTACCTTCACCCGACCGACCACGCTCGCGCGCAGCACGCGATGGGCGGTCAGCCGCCGATCACGCTCGCGCCGGGAGCGTCGTACCGGTGGACCTGGCAGCTGGCCTGGTACGACGACTTGCCGGGATTCCATGCGGACCGGCAGCCGCTCATCGGCGCTGACCGGCTGGCCGCCGAGGTGGGGGAGACGATCCAGCTCACCGGAGACGGTCCGAGTGCGGTCACGAGCGACGAGCCCGGTCTGGTGCACGTCGAGGCGACGGACGGCAAGCGGACCGCCCGGATCGCCGTACTGTTCCATCAGCCACTACGCGAGATCGCCGAGCGGCGGGTGCGGTTCATCCTCGAGCGGCAGCGCCGGCCGGAGCTGGCGGACAGTCGCCAGTACGCCTTCGTGCCGTACGACAACGACAGTGGGCTCACTGTGCTGTCGGGTGCATGGGCGGACTGGTCCGATGCGCGCGAACGGATCGGGATGGCGCTGCTGCTGCAGGAGGTCCGTGATCGCGGTTGGGGTGATCGGGCCGAGTTGGACGACGCGTTGGCGGGGTACGAGCGCTTTGTCCGCGAGCATGTGGTGGACGAGGACGGCACGGTCCAGGACGACAGCATTCATCAGGACCGGGTGCGGCTGTACAACTTCCCGTGGTTCGCGAGGTTCCTGCTCGGGCAGGGCGATCGGACAGCTGCCGCGCGCATCCTCGACCGGTACTACGAACTCGGCGGCGATCACTTCCTGGCGTTCGACCTCGGTCCGCTGCTGAGCGAACTCGGGATGCGCGATCACCTCATCCGGCATGCCCGCCAGTTCATCGCGTACGGCGACGAGTTGCCGCCGCACGAGGTCAACTACGAGCAGTCGATGGTCGCGCCCTTGCTCGAGCTACTCGTGGCGGCGTACCGGATGGCGCCCGACGAGATCGACGGCGCGGAGCTGAATCGCCGGTTACCGTGGCTGACCGCGTTCGCCGCCGATCAGCCCGACGTACGACTGCGGCATGTCGCGATCCGGCACTGGGACGGGTATTGGTTCGGCCGGCTGCGGTTGTGGGGCGACGTCTTCCCGCACTACTGGTCCGTGCTGAGTGCAGCTGTGTACGCCGCTTGGCCGCGGGAACTGGTCGAGCCGTCGACGGCGGCCTGGCTGGATGCCGCGACGGACTCGATCCTCCGCGCGAACCTGGTCAACTTCTCCCCGGACGGCTCCGCGACCTGCGCTTTCGTCTACCCGAGCTGCGTCAACGGACAGCCCGCCCATGTCGCCGACCCGCTGGCCAACGACCAGGACTGGGCATTGGTTTATGCCCTCAGGGCCTCAGGTGAGTGAGGGGAGCAGTTCGCGCAGGTTGTTCATCAGGTGGGTGTGGATGCTGGTGCCGTAGGAGATGCGGTGGGCGCCGGCGGCGATCAACTCAGCGGCGGTCGGACCGCCGATCGCTGCGTGGGCGTTGATCGGTCCGCCGATACCTTCGACGACCTCGGCCAGGACGTCGGTCGGGGCCATGATCGGGTAAACGCAGTCGGCGCCGGCGCGGCGGTACGCCCGGCCGCGGGCGATGGCGTCGGCCACATCACCACCGCGGATGAACACGTCGACCCGGGCGTTGATCACCAGGTCCGCACCTGCGGCGGCGCGGACCTCGGCCAAGTAGTCGGCCTGCCGCGCCGGGTCGGTGAGCACACGGTCCACCGAGTCCTCCAGGTTGCAGCCGACCACTCCGGTCTCGAGCGCGCGGTCGACGAACTCCTTCGGCGCCAGGCCGTAACCGGCCTCCAGATCAGCAGTCACCGGTACGTCGATCGCCCGCGCGATCTGGGCGACAGCGGTGAACATCTCCGCCGGTGGGGTCAGCTGACCGTCGTCGTACCCGAGGACGCGTGCGACCGCGCCGCTACTGGTCGCTATCGCTGGGAAGCCTGCCTCGGCCATGATCCTGGCACTGACCGGATCCCAGGCGTTCGGCAGGATCAGCGGCGTCCCGCCGTGATGCAAGGCCCGGAACTTCTCCGCTCCCGATGTCATCGCGCGGCTCAGCTCGGCTTGTAGTGGCCGGGCTCCATCCGTCCGGTCACCCCGACCCGGGTCCACATGTTGATCGTGATGATCAATGCGATCAACTGTGCCAAGTCCTTCTCGCCGAACACGCTTGCTGCCAGGTCGTACACCTCGTCCGGGACGTGGTCGATGCTGATCAGCGTGATCGCCTCGGTCAGCTCGAGCGCGGCCTGCTCCTCCTCGGTGTAGAACTTGCGCGCCTCCCGCCAGACCGGCAGCAGCGAGATTCGCTGCTGGTCGTCACCGAGGTGCAGGAGATCGAGCGAGTGCATGTCGGTGCAGTACGAGCACCCGTTCAGCTGGGAGGCACGGATCCTGATCAGGTTCGCCAGCTTCGGATCGATGCCGGCGTCGGAGACCGCGTCCAGCGCGATCATCGCCTGATAGAAGTCGGGAACCAGGTTGGCGAGCTTCACCCGCCGCGTCGTTGTGCTCATGCCACCAACCTAGGCCTGGATCGGCCCAGGTCGCTGGTCCACTTCCCCGCCGGATCCGGGGGCCAATTCTGCCGATCCTCAGACGCGGCGGGCGGCACCTTGGCCGAATCTGAGGGGTAGCACTGCATTTCTGAGGGGTCACCCCCGATGTGGCCAGAGGCCCCTGAGGCCGACTGTGAATGAAGAGCGGCGATCCCGCCGCCGCCGAATTCACGGAGGAATCATGAACCGCAAGTACACCGTCCTCGCTCTGTCCGCAGTCGCGATGGGCACCGTCGTTCTCACCACGCCGCAAGCGTCCGCCATGCCGAACGAGCCTGACTCCGCATCGGTCTCTCAGCGCGGCCCAGCGGCTCCGCCACCCGACTGGCCGGATGAAGGTAGCGGCTACCCGGGATCCGAGACCACCGGTCCGGAGTACAACTACCCGAACTACGACCCGGCCTACGAGGTGCCGGCCGGGAAGACCGTGTCGGCCCAGAGGCTGTCGGACGACAACGGTGTCGAGGCTCTGCAGGCCGGTGCCTCCGCACTCGGTGGTGCGGCCATCGCCTTCGGCGGCATGTGGCTGTACCGGCGTCGCCACGCGCTGGCCGGCTGATCAGGCCGTCCGGATTCCGCGGGATGAGGCACAGCCGATGTGGATGATCGCAGTGCTGACAAGCGTCGGGCTGGTTGTGGGGGCAGGGCTTCTGGCCCTGATCAGCCAGCCCGACCCCGGGCTCGACGATCTCGAACTCGAGTCCGCGAACTGGCGCCAGGTGGACGCCGAGGTGCTCTCGGTACTGCGGGCCGGCAACCGCACGTTCTTGCTGGTCCGCTTCCCGGTGGGCACCTCGTTGATTCGCAACGATGTTCGGTACCCCCTGCCGGGCCAGGTCCCGTACGCCGGGCAGCGGGTCCCGATCAGGTACGACCCGGTGGCACCGGCGCGGGTGGTCTTCGACCTGCATCCGGAGACCCGGAGAACGCCGAACCCGGCCGGGCAGTCGCATTGATCGTGTGCACACAGATTGATCCACGTTGATCAAGCACACGGGTATTTACAGCGACAGCCCGGCGTCACGGGCGCAGACTGGGGGTTGTGGGAGGGGCGGGGGTCTTACGCTCACCCCGAATCGCCGGTCGGGCCGAGGAACGAAGGATCCTCGGAACGGCGATCCGGGCGGCTGCCGAAGGACGGCCGTGTGCGGTGTTCGTACACGGAGAGGCGGGCGTGGGCAAGACTCGCCTGGTGCGAGTCGCCGCTGACGAGGCCGCGGCCCGCGGCGTGGCGGTGCTCTGGGGCCGATGCGTTCGCTTCGGCGCGGTGGACTCGCCGTACGGTCCGCTGATCAGTGCGCTGGAGGGTTGGGCGGAGTCGGCCGATCCCCGCGAGCTGGCCGACGTACTCGCTGATGTTCCTGCGGCCGGCGGATTGTTGCCGTCACTGAACGCGTACACCTCCAGCAGTGCGATCCGGCTGCTGTCCGTGGTCGATGCACTCGTGATGGCGATCGCCTCGCATCGCCCGGCAGTTCTCGTCATCGACGACGTGCAGTGGGCCGACCTTGCGTCCCGCGATGCGCTCTCGTATCTGATCGCCGGGTTCCGTGGACAGCAACTGGCGATTCTGACCACGTATCGCGACGAGGAGCTCGGTACCGGTGATCCGATCCACAGCTGGCTCGCGGACCTCCGGCGGATGCCGTCGGTGACCGGCCTGCGGCTGAATCGGATGACCTGGGACGAGACCGAGCAGCAGCTCGAGCTGCACCTGGGCGATCACCCGCACCATCGCCTGGTGGACGACGTCGTACGACGGTCCGACGGCAACCCGTATCTCAGTGAACTGCTCCTCGAGGGGGTCACCGTGGGCGACGAGGAGTTGCCTGCCGATCTGCCGGCGGAGCTGAGGGCGGCCGTGCTCGCTGCCTGGCATCGGCTGTCGGCTCCGGCCCGGGAAGTCATGCGGGTGCTGGCGGTGTCCGGACGGCCGACGTCGATCGACGACCTGCGGGAGGTTGCGGCGACGCGGGGGATCGGCCCCGAGGCCCTGACGAACGCGCTGGTCGAGGCGACCGACACCGGAATCAGCGTGGCGCAGGGTGTGGACATGTGCTGGTTCCGGCACCCGTTGCTGGCAGAGGTTCTGTACGCGACCTTCGTGCCCGGCGAGGCGGAATCCGTGCACGCCGCCTGGGCCAAGACGCTCGAGACCCGCAGCGCCACCGGTCCCGACGAAGTCCAACGGCAAGGCGACCTCGCTCTGCACTACGAGGGCGCGCACGATCTGGCGTCCTGCCTTGAAGCGTCGCTGCGGGCGGCCGACCTGGCGAACGGGATCATTTCGCGGCGCGAGGAGGCGATCCATCTCCGCCGGGCAGCCCGCCTGTGGTCGACGGTGTACGGCACTGACTCAGCCGGCCGGGCGGATGAAGGCGACCTGCTCGAGCGCGTCGCGCGAGCCAACGAACTGGTCGGCGAAGGCGAGGCGAGCTTCGCGGCGTGGAGCCGCGCACTCGAACTCGTGGACGAGCGCACCGACCCGCTCCGCGCCAGCAGGCTGCGGCGGCGATGGGCCGACTCGGCCTGGGCAACCGGCAGGCTGAGCGATGAGGCGATCGCCGAGGCCAGCCGAGCGGTCGAGCTGAGCCGGCCGTATCCGGACAGCGCGGAGTACGCCGAAGCCCTGGCCGGCCTCAGTTGGCGACAAGCCTGGAACAACGATGTCGAGCCGGCGCGCCAACATGCCGAGGAGGCGGTGCTGGTTGCGGAGCGCGTCGGATCGAGTGCGGCACTCAGCCTCGCCTACGCGGCCCGCGGATGCGCGGATCTGCGCAACGAGCGTTCCGACGGGGACACTGCGACGGCGTTGCGCTCGGCCTGGAAGACTGGCGATCCGGATGTGCTGTGGCGGACACTCGTGGCCCGACGCAATTATTTGCTCCAACGCGGTGGTGTCGCGGCATGCGTCGAGCCGGCAACGGAGTTCCTCCGGTTCGCACTCGACGTGGGGGCACTGTCGTCGGCGGTCTTCGCGGCCGGAATCCTGGCGAAGGACCTGTTGATCCTCGGACGCTTCGCCGAGAGCAGCGACGTCACCCGGCAGGGGCTTGCCTTGGCTTGTCTTCCGAGCCCGAGTGCGATGGTTCGGCTGAGCGCGGCGTCGTTGTCGATCCGCCAGGGGAACCTGGACGTGGCAGGCATGCACCTGCAGCGGGCCAACGAGCTGATTCCGGCACTGGAGGAGCGTCTCGGGCTGGGTGCGCCGCCCGTCCTGGCCGAGTACCTGCTCGCGACGGGTCACGCGGAGGCGGCTCTCGATCTACTGTCGCGCACAATGACCATCCACATCGCCGATCCCCGCGACGCGGACGAGATGCTGATGGGGGGTGCACGCGCGGCGGCCGATCTGGCGGAGTCCGCTCGAGACCGGCGCGACGGCCGAAGCCTCCGGAAGGCTCGCGCCCACCTCGAGGACCTGGTGGCCTCGCGCGCACGGCTGTCGCCGCCGCCGTTCGAAGTCATCACGCCCGAGGATCTGATCCAACCGGCGATGCAGGCGCTGTTCACCGCCGAGACGGAACGATGCCTGGCGAAGACGCCGACCTCAGGTGCTTGGGAGGATGCTGCACACCGCTGCGGTGCCGCAGGCCTTCGGTGGGAGGAAGCCGTCGCATCCTGGCGGTGGGCACAGGCCTTGCTCGCCGAGAGAGCTGCCCGGGCCGTCGTCGCCGTACCGCTGAGGTCGGCGCACCACTTCGCCGTCGAAGTCGGCGCGGATCCCCTGCAGCAGCAGGTCGAGACGCTGGCCGGCCTCGGCAAGATCCAGCTCGACGAGCCATCGGCACCGACGGACGACGAACCCGCGGCACCGTTCCGATCCCTGACCAAGCGGGAGCAGGAGGTGCTCGCCCACCTGGTCGCGAACCGGACGTACGCCGAGATCGCGCAATCGCTGTTCATCAGCGAGAAGACGGTCAGCGTGCATGTGTCGAACCTGCTGCACAAGACCGGTACGACGTCCCGTCGCGAGGTGGCTGCCCTCGCCATCCGGCTGCGCCGATCGCCGACCGACGTCCCTGGACATCACGACTAGCCGTCCGTCAGCCGGTCGAGACCTCGGCGGGCGATGCGATTACCAGGCGTCGGATGGCCGATCGCCGTTCCGTACAAGACGATCTCGGACTCGACGTCGAGCCGCAGCAGCCCGGACAGTTCGTCGTCGAAGAAGCCGCCGAGGTTGACCGAGCCGAGTCCGAGCCCGGTCGCCGTGAGTACGACGTTCTGCGCCGCGTGGCCGGCCTCCAGCAACAGGTAGCGGTAGCCGCGGTCGCCGTACTTGCCGAGGCTGCGCGCGCAGACAGCCGAGAACACCAGGACGACGGCGGCTTCGGCCGCCCACGGCTGGCCGAGGAACAGGTTGCGGATCAGCGGCTCGGGCACCGCTTTGCCGCGCACCCGCTCCAGACCGTCCGCAAGAGGAACGTAGTGGTAGATCCCCGCCGGCAGTCCGTCCACCGAGCGCACCAGCAGGCTCACCTCCAGCGGATAGAGCCCGCCGCCAGAAGGCACCGCCCGGTCAAGCATCGCGCTGTCGTCGGTGACGCCATACCCGGCCCGGAGCAGCGTGGCCAGTTCCGCGAAACCGATCGGCTCGTCGCGGAACACTCGGCAGGACACCCGTCCGCGCACAAGGTCGGCCAGCGGTGCGGCGACCCGCAAGCTTGGCGGCAACTTGATCCACGGCGCCGACGGGTCCTCACGCCCCGGCTCCGGCCGCGGCTGGAGTACCTGCGGATTGTCGGATCGCCGGCGGACAGTACCGCGGTGGAAGGTCCAGGCCAGCGGCTGAGCGGTACGGAAAGCAGTCATCGTCATCACGCCATGGGATGCGGGTCGAGGTTCAGTTCATCCAAGCGCGCGGGCCGCAGCCCGATCCGGCCCGGCATCTCCAGCAGTCGCCGCCCGCCAAGTCGAGCCTGGTTGGCGCCGAACCAGATCGGCACGAACCCCGGCACCAACCCACGCACCACCCGCACCCCGAGCGCGGCGACGTCCGGCGTCGTGACGTCCACAACGAGTACGTCGCCGGCGACTTCGGCCAGCGACTTGATCAGAACCGCCAAGTCGGCAGGCCCGGATGACGCGGCATCCGGCCAAGGCTGACGCGGAGCCTCTCGGAGGAAGCGCATCCCACCCGCGGCGTACAGCAGGCTGTGATCGCCCAGACTCGCGACCTTCGCCGGCGTGGCAACCAGCTCGGCCATCCGAGCCCTGACCCCCGGTTGCCGGAGGCGAGCGCGCAGTAGCGGTCGCGCCTGTCCGACTTCGAGCACCGCGGACCGGGCAGCAGCGACCGGATCCAGCCCAGCTCCGAGCCCGACAACCGCGGCCGGAGTCCGGTCCGACCACGCGATGGCGAGGGCCACCGACGCGATCGTGTCGGTCGGCAACAGATGCACCACGATCTCGACCCCACGCCGTGCATGCGTCGCGGCGATCCCGAGCGTCTGCTCGTCCGGTACGTCGGCAGCGGCCACGCAATGACCCAGCAGCCGATGCGACCACGCGATCATGAACGCGTCCCGCTCGATCACCTCGAGCAACGCGCGCAGCGTGGCGCCGTCCCGGTCCGGCCCGGCCGCGAACCCGTTCGACGTGGTCGGGAACAGCCCGGCCTCCGGCGGTGGCCGATAGCCCAGATGCGTTGCCAGCAAGGGAATCCAGACCTCATCGCCGCTCACCAGCGACAGTCCCGGCACCCACGCGAGTTCGGTCTCCGGCCGCCACGGCTGGAAGGGCACTGTCTCGTACTGATGATCCGCGAACAGCACCAGGTCCCGCGGATGCAGGCGCGGTCGGTCCAACCCGTCGTACGTCGATGTGATCGTGCGCTCAGGCCGCCACGTCATGGCCGCGTGCCGTTCGAGAGCCTCACCAAGAGCGCTGTCGCGGGCCTGCTGCCGGGTCCAGCCCTTGCCGGAGCAGACGACGAACGGATTGCCGTCGGTGCGGAAGAGGGCGTTCGCCAGTTCGGCCTGGACGACGTACGGCCGCTCCGGCTCATCGACATCCTTCGGGAAGGGAACGAGCCTGCGGACCACGCCGCACAGCGGGTCGACCGTGCGGTTGGCGATGCCCTCGAAGTCGGTAGCCTCCACCGGCCGACGTTTTCTTTGTGCGCAGACCGGGCAGTCCGGGTGCGGCAGCACAGGATGCAACTCCTCGCCGCCACCAAGCGCATCGAGGGTGAGCACATCGGCAGTCAGCCGCGGCGGCGCGATCGACAGCGTCAGTGCGAGTACCTCGGTCATCAGCGCCGCGGCGACCATGGGCAGAAGTGCCGGCAGCGATGGCCTCGCGGCAGCGTCCACGAGCCGGCGAGCATCGAGCGCCTCCTCGAGTGCCATCGCCGCACTGAAATCGTTCACACAGGACAGCGCCCGCATCCGCCAACACATGTAACAAGGGCCGCCGTCGGGCAGTACCAGAGGACCGACCGTCGCTCCGGTGGCCTGCAACTCCGCATGCAACGTCGGTACGCCGAGCTCCAGGCCGACCGCGTTGACCCACTGATGCAGGACCGGGAGCGAGCCATCACCAACCGCGACGACGAGATCCGCACCCGACATCAAGGCGGGCAGTTCGTCGCGGCGAGACGGGTACGGCGCTTGAACCAGGCCTGGGATGCCGGGTCCCCCTAGAACATGACCGAACACAACAACTCGCACCGCAGCCAACCGCCTGGCGAGCAGTTCGTGGTCGGCCGAGGGCAGCGCATACAGCCAGTCCGGCGCCGCGCCGTTCTCCTCCACCAAGACGCCGGACTCGAGCAGCGAGCCGATCAGTCGATCGATCTCGGCAGTCGGCAGATCGGACAAGTCGTCGAGCAGATCCGCGCGGTTGAGTGGCTGTGCGAGCGCCGGCAGGATCCTGTCCCGCACCACTCGCGCGACCCCACCCTCCAGTCGCAGCGTCGCCGACGGCGTCCTGAGAATGACGTCGTCGTGACGCGTCCCGCTTCCGGAGGCGACGACGTCCAGGCCGGGGACCGACGTGATGAACGGTCCCGAGCCCGGCCGCCTCGAGGTCATCCGCCGAGGTCTCCGAATCGCCCAACCGCACCGCCGCCGAACCCGCCCGGGGCGCAGCCTGTGCCGATGGTGTCGTCGCCGGGGTTGAATCCGCCCGGCGCGCAGCCGGTCCCACCGGAGTCGACGCCGGGGCTGAACCTGCCCGGTGCGCAGCCGGTGCCACCGCCCAACAGGACCGCCAAGATGTCGCGGACCTTGATATAGATGCGGAACTCTTCCGCAGAGATGTCCTGGATGTCCGGCACGGACCGGGTCGTCAGTTGTTGCTCCAGCTTGACGATCCTGCCCTCGAGCTCGTCGTACTCCTCCTGACCTGGCATCGCTTCCCCCTCCAAGCATGGACGGCGAGGTGACGTCACGTGATCCCCCTGCGCCCCGTTGTGTCTGCGGCGCCCCCCACCACGAATCGGCCGGTCACAGCCGATCTTTCGAGTATCGTCCCGGCGGCAGTAGGCCTCAAGGGGTCCGGCACCCGGTGGTTCGCGTGGCTGAGTCATTCGGTCGAGGCATAAGGTCCAGAACATGGAGGATCGAGGGGCTGCCGGTTCTGACCTGCATCTGGACCTGGCGGCGTCACGCGGCCGGAACGATCTGGTTCAAGCGTTGCATGCATCGATCCGGAGCGGGCGGTTGCCGGCCGGCACGCGGTTGCCGTCGTCGCGGTCGTTGGCGAAGGATCTCGGCATCGCCCGCAACACTGTTGCGGACGCGTACGGTCAACTCGTTGCCGAGGGCTGGCTGACCGCCCGTCAAGGCTCCGGCACCGTCGTCGCCAACCGTGCCACCACGCCGCCGGCCCCCGACGTGTCGTTGCCCGCGGCAAGGGCGTACCGCTACGACCTGACTCCCGGTGCCCCCGATGTCTCGACGTTCCCGCGCGGTGAGTGGCTGACCGCCGCGCGGAAGGCGTTGACCGCGGCACCCAACGAGGCGTTCGGCCTGGGCGATCCGCGCGGCCGGATCGAACTGCGCCGCATGCTTGCCGACTACCTCGCCCGCGCCCGCGGCGTACGTGCCGATCCCGAGCGGATCCTGATCTGCTCCGGCTATGTGCAGGGCGTGAGTCTGCTCAGCGAAGTACTGCGGAACCTCGGCGGGACGACCGTGTCCGTGGAGGAGTTCGGGTACGCCCTGCACCTGGACGTGATCCGGTCGCGGGGTCTCACGCCTGTGCCGCTCGCGGTCGATGAGCTTGGTGCGCAGGTGTCACAGTTGACTGGCGACGGTGCGCTGCTCACACCTGCACACCAGATGCCGATGGGCGTGCCGCTTGCGCCTGAGCGTCGTACTGCGGCGGTCGAATGGGCGCGGGACACCGGGGGAGTGCTGATCGAGGACGACTACGACGGCGAGTTCCGCTACGACCGGCAGGCGGTGGGGGCGCTGCAGGCGCTGGATCCCGAGCGGGTCGTCTACACCGGGACGGCAAGCAAGAGCCTTGCGCCGGGGCTGCGGCTGGCGTGGATGGTGTTGCCGCAGCGGTTGATCGAGCCGGTGGTCGCGGCCAAGCGGACGGCCGACTTCCAGACCGCGACCCTGGAGCAGCTCACCCTCGCGGAATTCATTGCCTCCGGCCACTACGACCGGCACGTACGGCGATCCCGCTTGCACTACCGCCGGCGCCGGGACCGCCTGGTCGAGCTGCTCGCCGTCCGCGCCCCGAACGTCAAGGTCGCCGGCATCTCGGCCGGCATGCATGTCCTCCTCGAGGTCCCCGGTGACGCGGAAGACATGGTCGCCCGAGCCGCCCGCCAGGGCCTGGGTCTCGCCAGCTTGAGCAGCTACCACTTCAACCCGACCCCGGCCACCCGCCAAGCGATCATCGTCGGCTACGGCACCCCACCCGACCACGCCTACCCCGGCGCCCTGGACCTCCTCTGCCAGGTCCTAGGCGTCTGACCAAAACCGTCGGTGCCGGCAGCTAACGTGCGGACATGGTTGATGCGCCTGGAGGTTCGCCGATCCACAACCGGATCGGGGCTGTGTTCGTCCATGTCACCGACATGCAGCGCGCCATCGATTGGTACGGCGACCTGCTCGGAGTGCCCAGGCAGCAGGCCAGCCACGAGGGGCTGATCTACGACGTGCCGATGGACGGTCCCACCGGTCTGACGCTGGACGGGCACGCCCATGCCAGGGGGACGTTTCGGCCCGGTGAGCCGTTGCTGATGCTGCACGCCGACGACATCCAGGCGGCGCACTCGTTCGCCGTCGAGCATGCCACGGAGGTGGGTGCGGTTGAGGACATCGGCAGCGTCAGCGTCTTCCACCTGGCTGACCCGGACGGCAACAAGCTCATCGTCTACGCGGAGAACTAGCCCATCGCGTCCGCGAGTGCGCGGATGTCGTCGGGGCCGACTCGACAGCATCCACCGATGTACGTCGCGCCGGCGGCGAACCAGGCTGAGGCGAGAGAGGGATCGGGGGCGAGGGAGGAGTCGGAGGTGAGGGGCGCTGTGGTGGCGGGGGTTGTTCGGTGGCCGGTCCAGTGGCGGGCGGTGGCGTCCCAGGTCTCGCCGGTGTTGGGGTAGGCGATGGCTGGTTTGCCGGTGATGGTGACGGCTGTCTCGACTGCGGGCCGGACGTCGTCGGGGGTGCAGCAGTTGATGCCTACGGCAAATACTTGGTCGATCGTGGGGATCGCGAAGGCGTCGGTGAGAGGTTGGCCGGCTCGGGTGTGGGCCCCGGAGATGGAGTAGGAGAACCACGCCGGGAAGTCGAGCTCGGCGAGCAGCTCGACCAGGACCTCGGCTTCGAAGGTGTCCGGGATGGTTTCGACCGCCAGCATGTCAGGCTCAGCACTGATCAGCAGTTCCATCCGCGGCCCGTGGAAATCACGGAGGGTCGCCGCGCTCACGCCGTACCGGCCGCGGTACTCCGATCCGTCCGCGAGCATCGCGCCATACGGCCCGACCGACGCAGCGACCAACCGCCGCAGGCCGTCGGTGAATGAGTCGCGCACCTCGCGGGCGATCCGCACACTGCTCGCGATCAGCCGCTCGGCCTCGGCTCGCGGCACGCCGACGCGTTCGAAGCCGACCACGCTCGCCTGATAGCTCGCCGTCGTAGCCACCATCGCCCCGGCTTCGTAGTACGCCCGATGCACCGCCGCGATCTCATCCGGCGCGTCCTTCAACAACCGCGCCGACCACAACGCATCCGACAGGTCGTGCCCGCGATCTTCCAAGGCGTTCGACAGACCGCCGTCCAGGATGATCGGCCGGTCAGATTCCCTGGACAAGCTCGAAGACCTCGTCCGCGCAACCCCAGGACAGCGTGACCCCGGAACCGCCATGTCCGTAGCAATGGATCACAGGCTCGCCGGTCCGTGTCCGGACCAGCTCGCACCGGATCGTCGGACGAGCCGGCCGCAGACCGACCCGATGCCGGATGATCTTTGCCTTGCGCAACTGAGGAACCAACTCGGCCGCCCGCTCCAGCATCTGATCCGCTGTGGCCTGATCGACCGCGAGGTTCCAGTCGTTCGGCTGGCTGGTGCCGCCGACCACCACGTCATGCTCCCGCGGTACGACGTACGTCAGCTCCGAGGGCGACCGATCGGCCACGAGCCACTTGGTCAGACCGCACTGCTCGACCGTCATCACCTGCCCCCGCACCGGCGTCACGGTCGGGTCGCTCGCGGTCAGTCGAGCCCCGAGGCCCGCACAGTTGATCACCACATCAGCGGTCGTCGGCAACGCGGGCAACGCAGCGCGGGTGAGCGTACCGCCCGCCTGGTCCAGCCGCTTCACGAGCGACTGCAGGTACGCCGGCATCTCGATCACCGCCGTCGTGAACGACCAGCCGTCCTCGAACCCGGCCGGTGGCGACACCCGGGTCAGATCAGGCAGTACGTCGGCCCAGCGCGGATCCGGCTTCCGCTCCACCAGGAACTCGCGCCCGCGCCGCATCCGCACCGACGGCTCGAGCTCCGCGAGCTTGGAGAACTCCTCGTACGCCGTCCTGGACCAGGCGGCGACGCGGTCCTCGGGAGCGGACAAGTACGGGTACCAGATCGCCGCAGCCACCGCCGATGTCGTCTCCAGCGGCAGATCGCGGGCGAACACGGCCACGTCGTACCCACCCTCGGCGAGCCGGACGGCACAGGTCAGCCCGATCACGCCCGCACCCACCACGATCACGCGCATTCACACATTGTGACCCGCGCGTACGCATCACGCCATGTGATGTCAGTGCAGGTCGACCGCCAGCGAATAGAACCGGGTGATCTGGGTGGCGCCGTTGTTGTCGTCGGACAGCAGGTACAGCTGCCGACGGCCGCCCGGGAGGAAGCCACCGAGGGCGAGCGCCTCGACGTTGTCCAGCAGCGGGTTCGGCTGCGGCTGCTTGGCGACCGCACCGGACGGCGGGCAGTTCACCAGGTCGAACAGCAGCTTCTTCTGCAGGAAGACCTTCTCCGGCGCATCCGCCAGCGACGCCTGCTTCGACACGTCGACGGCCCGCCGCAGCGACACGGTGAACACCCGGATCGTGTTGCCGACACCCGGCGTGAACGTCCGCTCCATCGACACCAGTTCGTCCCGGTTCACCCAGGCGAGCTCGACCAGCGCGAGACCCGGGTCCGGCTTGTAGGCGTACTGCGCGGCGACGCGGTAGTCGTGGCCCGGGAACCCGGCGTACCGCAGGATGCGGTTGCGCGTACGCCCGTCGGCGTCGGTGCCGTCGGACGCCAGCGGGCCCTCCATGCCGGCGAACAGCGACAGCCCGTCACGGCTGACCGCGAGCGACTCGAACGTCGCGTTGCTCGTCGCTTCACCGGCCGGCGCGACCTGGAAGCGCGACGGCACCGGCAGCGAGGCGATCTCCTTGCCGTCGGACAGCCGGAAGCGGCGGATCGACGGCTCGCGCTCGGAGGTGGCCAGGATGGTCCGGTCGCCCCGCTCGACGACCAGGCCCTCGCCGTCGAAGTCCAAACCCGTGTACGGCGTACCGTCCGGGCGGCGCAGGATCGTCATCCCGTCGACGCTCACCGCCGTCGGCTTGCTGTTGGTCTTGAGCTGGAACACCCGGGCCGGCGTGGTCCCGACGTTGTCCACCAGGGCGGTCGCGCTGTGCGCGCCGGTCACGTTCAGCGCCGACAGCCCGGCGACCGGCTGCCCGTCGAACGTCGTCTTGTCCAGCGCATCACTGAAGCCGAGGAACTGCGCGTTCGGCGAGCAGGAACCACCACCACCGGGATGCTTGCCCGGCGTCGCCGATGCGGTCAGCGTCGTGGTCAGGGCGGTCAGGACAACTGCTGCGGCGAGTGGCTTCTGCCAGCGCATTCAAGGCTCCTTGATCGGGACGTCAGCACCGATCGAAACCTATCGCGCACAACATCAGGTGAACATCACCGCACCAGGCAGGGGCGCTTCGGATCGAACGTCCAGTCCTCGACCAGGTACTGCATCGCGATCGCGTCATCACGTGCCCCGAGCCCATGCTCCAGATAGACAGCGTGTGCCGCGGCGAGCGCCTCGCGGTCCAGCTCGACACCGAGACCAGGACGCGTCGGTACGGCGATCTCCCCGCCGGCGATCTGCAGCGGCTCCTTGGTCAGCGCCTGCCCGTCCTGCCAGATCCAATGCGTATCCAGGGCCGTGATGTCGCCCGGTGCCGCCGCGCCCACGTGCGTGAACATGGCCAACGAGATATCGAAGTGGTTGTTCGAGTGCGACCCCCAGGTCAGTCCGAAGTCCGCGCACAACTGCGCGACCCGCACCGAACCGGCCATCGTCCAGAAGTGCGGATCGGCCAGCGGGATGTCGACGGCATCGACCCGGATGGCATGCGCGAGCTCGCGCCAATCGGTCGCGATCATGTTCGTCGCCGTCCGCAGCCCGGTCGCACGCTTGAACTCCGCCATCGTCTCGCGCCCGGAGAATCCCGGCTCCGCACCGACCGGATCCTCGACATACGCGAGTACGTCGTCCATGCCCGAACACCACGCGATCGCGTCCCGCACCGACCACGCGCCGTTCGGGTCGATGGTGATCCGGGCCGACGGGAAACGTGCAGCCAACGCCCGGACGGCGTCGAGCTCAACAGGTCCGTCGAACACTCCACCCTTCAGCTTGAAGTCCGCGAACCCGTACCGCTCCTGCGCCGCCTCGGCCAACGCCACCACCGCGTCGGGGGTCAACGCCGGCTGTCGCCGCAGCTTCGACCACCGATCCGCGCCGGAGTCGATCAGGTAGGGAAGATCCGTTCGTCCGGTGTCGCCGACATAGAAGAGGTAGCCAAGGACCGGCACGGCAGAGCGCTGCTGCCCGTCACCAAGGAGCTCGGCCACCGGTACGCCGAGATGCTGCCCCAGCAGGTCGAGCAGCGCGGACTCCAGTCCCGTCACCGCGTGGACCGTCGTACGCAGGTCGAAAGTCTGCAGGCCGCGGCCACCTGCGTCGCGGTCCGAGAACGCGGCTCCGACCGAGCGCAGCAGTTGGCGGTAGCGCGCGATCTCCTTGCCCACCAAGAGTTTCGAGGCCTCAGTGATGGTCGACGCGATCTTGTCGCCGCCTGGGACCTCACCGAGGCCGGTGTTGCCCGAGCTGTCGGTCACGATCACGACGTTGCGGGTGAAGAACGGTCCGTGTGCGCCGCTCAGGTTCAGCAGCATGCTGTCGTACCCGGCGACGGGCACGACCTCGACGGACGTGATGGTCGGCGTCACTTGATCCTGCCGATCAGCTCGGTGAGCTGGGCCAACTCGTCCTCGCTCAGATCCTGCAGCGGTGGCCGCACCGGTCCCGCGGACCGGCCGATCGCGGTCACGCCCGCCTTGACGATGGAGACGGCGTACCCCTTCGTCCGGTCCCGGATGTCCAGGTAGGGAAGGATGAACTCGTTCAGCTTGCGGTAGACCGCCTCGCGATCCTGCGCCAGTACGTCGGCGTAGAAGCCGAGCGCGAACTCGGGCACGAAGTTGAAGATCGCCGACGAGTAGGTGCTGACGCCCAGCTGCAGCAGCGGCAGCGCGAACGTCTCGGCCGTCGGCAGTCCGCCGATGTAGGTGAGCCGGTCGCCAACCCGGGCGTAGGTGCGGGTCATCATCTCGATGTTGCCGACGCCGTCCTTCAGGCAGACCAGGTTTTCGTTGCGGTCGGCAAGCTCCGCGACGGAGACGTCGGTGAGGATCGCGTTCGCGCGGCTGTAGACGGTGACTCCGAGGTTCGTACTGCGGCAGACCGCCGACACATGCTCGATCAGCCCACGCTGACCAGCCTCGGTCAGGTACGGCGGCAGCAGCAGGACCCCATCAGCCCCGGCGGCCTCCGCGGCCTGAGCTTGGGCGATCGCGGTCACCGTACCGCCGGTCGCGGGCGCGATCACCGGGAGCTTGCCGTTTACCTCGGACACCGCCGCGCGGACGACCGTGTCGATCTCGGCCGGCGTCAGCGAGAAGCCCTCACCGGTGCCGCCGGCCGCGAACAACCCAGCGACATCGTACTGGCTGAGCCAGGAAAGGTGCTCGCGATAGCCGGACTCGTTGAAGCTGAGATCCGGGTTGAAGTGCGTCACAGGGAAGGACAGCAGTCCGGTCTTGAGCTGGGCCGCGAGTTCGGCAGGGGTCATGCTGGTCAGCCTAGGAACCGGTGTGGATACCTGTCCAAGATCGATGTTGGATCTATCGATGCTCTGGGAGCATCGTGAGGACCCGCTGCAGCACCGGGCTGGTCGAGTCGCGGTTCCAGATCGCATGCAGTTCGACCGGTTCACCCGGTACGCCGACCTCGCAGTACGTCACGCCCTCGACCCCGAGGCTGCGCGCCGAAGCGGGAACGAGCGCGACGCCGCGACCCGCCGCGACCAGCAGGACGACGGTGAGGATCTGCTGGACCCGTTGCTCGATCCGGGGATGGGAGTCGGCGAGGAATCGGACCGTCAGTTCGTGGAAGTAGCGGGCCTGGGTGGGGGAGTAGCTGATCACCGGCTCGTCGGCGAAGTCGGCCGGGGTCAGCGGCCGGTCCAGCGACGCGAGCCGATGGTTGCTCGGCACAACGGCAGATAGTGGTTCGCGGAACACGACCCGGGAGTCGAGCAGACGCGTGTCGAAGGGCGGCCGACCGAGGCCGAGATCCAGTTCACCGCGCAGCAGGCCGTCGAGCTGGGCCGGGGTGACGCGCTCGTGCAGGATCACGTCGACGTCCGGCAGTTCGTCGGACATCCGGCGCAGGAATGGCCCGAGCGTGCGGATCGCCGAGACAGCCGTGAAGCCGAGGCGCAGCGTGCCGGCCGCGCCCTGGTCGACCCGGCGGGCCAGATCACCGGCGGTCTCGACCAGTGCCAGCAGCCGACGGGCCTCGGTCAGGAACGCCTGCCCGGCCTCGGTGAGCTCCACCCGCCGGTTGTCCCGCTCGAGCAGCCGCACCCCGACGGCCCGCTCCAGCTTCTGCACCTGACGGCTCAGCGGCGGCTGGGTCATGTTCAGCCGCTCGGCGGCGCGGCCGAAGTGCAGCTCCTCGGCGACGGCGACGAAGGCGCTCAGCTGGTCGAGCGAGAACATGATTCCCGGAAGGTATCACCGGGCGCCGGATCAGCCTCGCCCAGGCATCACCAGCCGGTGCCGGGTGTTGGCCAAATGCACTCGCGCCGCAGCCCGCGCCGCCTCGGGATCGGAGCGGGCGATCGCGGCGTAGATGTTCTCGTGCTCGTGCACGACCCGGGTCAGGTGCGTGGCGTCCGACATCTCGTACGCCGGATCGAGGCGGGTCCGCGGCAGCATGATCATCATCGGACCGAGGGACCCGATCAGCTCGCGATAGAACCGGTTGCCCGACGCGGCCGCGACCTTGAGGTGGAACGCGAAGTCAGCCTCGACCGAGCGGCTCGGGTCGTCCCCGATCCGACGGAAGTCGTCCAACGCCCGTTCGATCGCCTTCAGTTGACGCTCGGTACGCCGTACCGCTGCCAGCCCGGCCGCCTCGCTCTCGACCCCGATCCGGAAGTCCAGCAACTCCAGCACGTCCTGGTGCGACCGCACCTCCCGCAACCCGAACTCACCCGTCGGCACCTCCAGGACGAACGACCCGCGCCCCTGGAACGTCTCCACCAATCCGGCTGCCTGCAGCCGCGAGATCGCCTCCCGCACCACCGTCCGGCTGACCCTGAACTCCTCCATCAGCGCGCTCTCGCCCGACAACTTCTCCCCGGGCGCAAGCTCCCCACCGAGGATCCGCCGCTTGAGCTCTTCGACCAGCTCGTAGGCCAGTCCCCGCCCGCTCATCGCGTGCCGAACTCGCAGCTGTCGACCGTCCAAGCAGCGCATTGCTCGGTCGTGGTGAAGCCCAGACCGGGCCGATCCGGGACGAGCATGCGACCGTCCAAGGTCTCCAGACGCTCGTTGAACAAGGGATTCAGCCACTCGAAGTGCTCGACCCACGGCTCGCGCGGGTAGGCGGCGGCCAGGTGGAGGTGGATCTCCATCGCGAAGTGCGGCGCCAGTTGGAGCCCGTGATGATCCGCGAGCGTGGCCAGCTTGAGGAACGGCGTGATGCCGCCGATCCGGGGCGCGTCCGGCTGGATGATGTCGGCGGCCCGCGCTTCGATCAGCCGGACATGCTCGCCCACGCTCGACACCATCTCCCCGGTCGCGATCGGCGTGTCCAGTGCTGCCGCCAACTCAGCATGTCCCTCGGCGTCGTACGCGTCGAGCGGCTCCTCGATCCAGACCAGGTCGAACTGCTCGAGCACCCGCCCGAACCGCAGCGCCGTCGGCCGGTCCCACTGCTGGTTCGCGTCCACCATCAGCGGTACGCCGTCGCCCAGGTGCTCGCGGACGGCGCGGACCCGGTCCAGATCGATCCGCGTGTCCGGCTGACCGACCTTGATCTTGATCCCGCCGATCCCGTCGGCCAGCGACTTCGACGCGCGTTCCTTGACCTCCTCGATCGGCGCGTGCAGGAACCCGCCGGAGGTGTTGTACGCCCGGACCGAATCGCGATGCGCACCGAGCAGCTTGGCCAGCGGGAGTCCCGCCCGCTTCGCCTTCAGGTCCCACAATGCGATGTCGATCGCCGCGATCGCCTGCGTCGCCACCCCGGACCGCCCGACCGACGCGCCGGCCCAGAGCAACTTGTCGTACACCTTGCCGATGTCCGACGGGTCCTCGCCGATCAGGTTCGCCGCGATCTCCTTGGCGTGCGCGTACTGCGCCGGCCCGCCGGCCCGCTTGGAGTAGCTGAACCCGATCCCGTGCTGGTCCTGCGCGGTCGCGATCTGCGCGAACAGGAACACGATCTCGGTCATCGGCCGCTGCCGCCCGGTCAGCACCTTGGCATCGCTGATCGGGCGGTCCAGCGGCAGAACGACGGACGACAGGCGAACATGGCGGATCTGATCGCTCGGCATCCAGTCATCGTACAAGTGCGTGACTTGTACGACGACTGACTACTCGACCGTGACGGACTTGGCCAGGTTGCGCGGCTTGTCGACGTCGTGACCGAGCGCGACCGCCGCGTAGTACGCGAGGATCTGCAGCGGGACGGTGAGCAGGATCGGGTCCAGTTCCGGCTCGTTCTTCGGTACGACGATCTTCGCGGCGACCCCGTCCGGTACGTCGACGGTCGGGTGAGTGACGACGTACAGGGGGCCGGACCGGGCGGCGATCTCGTGCAGCGCGCCGATGTTGCGGTCGACCAGTTCGTCGTCCGGCACGATCGCGACGCTCGGCACGTCCGGCGAGATCAGCGCGAGCGGGCCGTGCTTCAGCTCGGACGTCTGGTACGCCTCGGCGTGCCGGTAGGAGATCTCCTTCAACTTCTGCGCGCCCTCGCGGGCGACCGGGTAGCCGCGGGTCCGGCCGACGAAGAAGAGGCTCTCGTGCTGGGCGAGCCGGCCGGCGATCTTGGCCAGCTCCTCCTCCTGGGCGACGATCGACTGGATGTGCTCGGGCAGCTTCTTCAGGCCTTCGATCAGCCGGCGGCCGTCGGCGGGGGAGACGTCGCGGATCCGGCCCAGGTGGATGCCGAGCATCGCGAACGCGACCGCCATGTTGGTCAGCGCCTTGGTCGAGGCGACCGAGACCTCTGGGCCGGCGTGCAGGTAGACACCACCGTCGACCTCACGGGCGATGCTGGAGCCGACCGCGTTGACCAGGCCGATCACCCGGCCGCCCTTGCGCTTCAGTTCCTGTACGGCGACCAGCGTGTCCAGCGTCTCGCCGGACTGGCTGACCGCGATGTAGAGCGTGTCCCGCTCGACCACCGGGTTGCGGTAGCGGAACTCCGAGGCCGGCTCGGCGTCGGCGGGGATCCGGGCGACCTCTTCGATGAACTGCGCGCCCATCTGGCCGGCGTAGTACGCCGAGCCGCAGCCGAGGATCTTGACCCGCTTGATCTCCCGGGCCTCGCGCGCGTCCATGTTCAGGCCGCCCAGGTGGACGGTGTGGAAGCGCTCGTCCAGGCGGCCGCGGATGGCCCGGCCGACCGCGTCCGGCTGCTCGTGGATCTCCTTCATCATGAAGTGCTCGTGCAGGCCGCGCTCGTACTCGTCGGCCTCCCACTCGACCGTCTTCGCGGTCTTGGTGGTGGGCGCGGCGTCCTGGGTGAAGGTGCGGTAGCCGTCGGCGCGGACGGTGGCCAGCTCGCCGTCGTCCAAGTACACGACCTGACGGGTGTAG
Organism: Kribbella pittospori; assembly: GCF_004331465.1. Classification (GTDB taxonomy): domain Bacteria; phylum Actinomycetota; class Actinomycetes; order Propionibacteriales; family Kribbellaceae; genus Kribbella; species Kribbella pittospori. The sequence goes on along the minus strand of NZ_SJKB01000004.1, from coordinate 392,872 downwards.
CGGATCAGGGCGGCCGCGTCGGAGGCGACGTGCATCTCGCCGTCGCCGATGCCGAGGATCAGCGGGCTGCCGTTGCGGGCGACCACGATCCGGTCCGGGAAGTCCAGGTCGATCACGGCGATGCCGTAGGTGCCCTCGATCCGGCGCAGGGCGGCCATCACCTTGTCCTCGAGGGTGCCGCCCTCGGACTGCTCGATCAGGTGCGCGAGCACCTCGGTGTCGGTCTCCGAGCGGAGCTTGACGCCGGCTTCCTCCAGCTGGGCCCGCAGCGCGCCGGCGTTGTCGAAGATGCCGTTGTGGACGACGGCGATCCGCTCGTTGCCGCTGGCATGCGGGTGCGCGTTGTCCTTGCTCGGGCCGCCGTGCGTGGCCCACCGGGTGTGGCCGATGCCGAGCTTGCCGCCGAACCGCTTCGGCAGCGACGCCTCCAGCTCACGGACGCGGCCGGCGTCCTTGTGCACCTTCAGCTCGCTGGACCCCAGGACCGCGACACCTGCCGAGTCGTAGCCGCGGTACTCCAGCCGCGCCAGTCCGTCCACCAGGATGGGCGCGGCCGGCTTGGTGCCGACGTACCCGACGATTCCGCACATGTGTTGGTGCCTTTCGAAGGTTGGTTGCTCGCCGCTCAGCCGTAGACGATCCGTCGCAGCTGCCGCGTGGAGAGTTCGTGGGAGCGCACGGGCCAGTGCCGGAGCTCGGTCCCGAGCCGGGCGAAGATCTCGTCGTTGCGGGCGCCGTAGGTCTGCAACTCCCGATGCCGGCGCCGGACGTACTCCTCGGTGGTCTCGGTGAAATAGGCCAGTACGTCGGCCACGACGCGCCGCGCGTCGTCCGCCGACAGCCCGGTGGTCCGGCTGACCTGCTCGGCCAGCTCGTCCACGGGCCCCACCGCCGCCTCACTGATCACCCGTCAACCTTGCAGTGTTCCAGGGGTCCAAGCCAAGGTTTTGCCCGAAATCGGGCAAATATGGCTTCCTGGTCAGTCTCCAGCGACCTGTTCCAGGATCTTGCTGGCGCGTGCCCCGCGGCGTAGGACTGGCACTGTACCGGGACGACTCTCGGGGCTGGGGAATCGGCCGTCCCGTCGATAGCCCATCGACCAGGGAAGGTCCCCCATGTCCCGCTCCCGTGTTCTGGCCGCGATCGCGGCCCTCGCACTCGTCACCGCCGGCGGTTCGACCGCGACGGCCGGTCAGGTGACCACGACACCGCTCCGTGGCGGCTCGATCGCCCTGTCCGGAGCCGATGCCCGCGCCTTCGCCGTACCGCCCGGAATGGTCCGGCTCTGGACCGCCCAGCGGGCCGACGGCGGCACCCAGACCCGGTACCAGCAGATGGTCGGGACCGCGTCGGTCGTCGGCGGTCAGTTGACCGTGCTCACCGACAAATCCGGCCGGACCAGCGCCGTGATCGGCACGTACTTCCCCGGCCTGAAGGCGAAGAACAGCGCGTCGGTGTCCGCCGCAAGTGCCCGTGGAGCCGCGGCCAAGCGCGTCGGCGCCGCCGGGAAGTGGTCGTCCGCACTGCGCATCGATCCCAAGGACGGACGGCTCTTCCACCAGGTCGTCAGCCAGCGGACGGGTCAGCGCTGGGTGCAATGGGTCGACGCCAGTACCGGCACGGTCAAGAAGCAGTACGACGCGGTCGCGCACGGCGACGGGATCGGGGTGAAGGGCGATACGAAGCAGATCGACACCCGCCGGATCGGCGGCACCTTCTTCCTGCGCTCCGTCGACGGCCGGCAGGAGACGTACGACGCGGGTAACAAGCAGGTGCAGCCCGGCACGATCATGACCGACGCCGACGACCACTGGAACTTCAACAAGCCCAAGCTGCTCTCGCCGAGCCAGGCGCCCGGTGTGGACGCGCACTACTACGCGAACGTCACCGACGACTTCTACTCCGGTGTCTTCGGCCGCGACAGCCTGGACGACAACGGCATGCCGATCATCTCGACCGTGCACTACGCGAACCGGTACTGCAACGCGTTCTGGAACGGCGAGCAGATGGCGTACGGCGACGGTGACGGCACGACCTGCATCTCGCTGTCCGGCGGCCTGGACGTGGTCGGGCACGAGCTCACCCACGGCGTCACCCAGTTCACCTCGAACCTGATCTACGAGAACGAGTCCGGTGCGCTGAACGAGTCCTTCAGCGACATGATGGGCAACACGATCGAGTTCTACGCCGCGCAGCGCGGCCTCGACCCCGCGGGCTCACCCGACTGGCTGATCGCCGAGGACGTGTTCCTCGCGCCCGACGTGGCCCCCGGGTTCCGGAACATGTCCGACCCGCGCGAGGACGACGACCCCGATCACTACAGCGAACTGCTCGTCGGTGCGACCGACAACGGGTTCGTGCACAGCAACAGCGGGATCTCGAACCACGCCTACTACCTCGCCGTCAACGGCGGCAAGAACGCCGGCTGCGACGCGGTCGGGTCGAACGGCCACACGCACACCGCCGACTGCAACGTCACGGTGCCGGCGATCGGGCTGAACGCCGCCGGGACGGTGTTCTACAACGGGTTCACCAGCCTGCCGGAGTTTGCGAACTTCTGCGACGCCCGCAACGCCACGTTGGCGGTCGCGGGTCCGAACACGGCGGCGATCAACGCCGCGTGGGCAGCCGTCGGCGTTCATGGCGGCTGCACGCCGGGAACACCGCCGCCTCCGCCGTGCGTGAGCGACCCGGACGCCACCATCCCGTTCGGAACGCCGCATCCGTACGGCAACAACGGGAACTGCACGTGGGTCTACGACAACGGATCCGGCGGATTCGCGTTCCACTTCAGCCTGCTCGACACCGAGAAGAACTTCGACTTCGTGACCGTGTCGGATGCGAGCGGGAACGTGCTGGCGACGTACACGGGCACCTCCCGTCGCGGCGCCACCTCGCCGTGTATCAGTACGCCGACCGGCACCGTCCACTTCACCAGTGACGGCGCGGTGACGGCTCAAGGCTTCACAGTCGACGCTGTCGTTGCCTGCTGAGGTCAGCGGAACCTGTCGAGCCAGGGGACCCCGACCGCGAACAACGGGTCGGGGTCCAGGCGGTACACGCGCTCGCGGCCGCGCAGGGTGACGTGGACGAGTCCGGCTTGCTCCAGGACCCCCAGGTGGCGGGTGATTGTCGGCCAGGAGTGGTCGAAGCGGCCTGCGATCTCGCCCGAGGTCATCTCGCCGCCGCGCAGGTGCAGGACCAGCAGGATGGTACGGCGGGAGTGGTGCGCGAGGGCGGTGAACACCCGGTCGAGGTCGTCGAGGTCCCGCCCGCCGCGGGAGCCGGCGGTCAAGCCGGCAGATCCTGGGGGAGGTAGTGCGGGAAGTCCCACTTCGGCTGGCCATCCCGCTCCTCGAGCAGCGGGTCCATCCGCTCCCAGAGCGTGAGTACGTCGGGGTGCTCGTGCGCCCTTGCGAATCCGCCGTCCACCCAGGTGAAGATCTCGACGTACGTCGGCTCGTCCACCGACCGGAACACCGTCGCGCGGTCCTCTGTCACAAACCCGAGCCCGCGCAGCGTCGCCCAATGCCCGCCGAGCACCTCCCGGAACTCGTGCTCGGCATCCCTCCGCACCCGATAGGTGCAGATCACCGTTTCCTTAGCCATATTGCTAAGTAACTGCCTGCTGTGAACGCCTGTCAACACCTCGATGGGTTCAGAACAGGCGGAGTATGTCGGATTCCATGCCTCGGAGGGCGTCGTAGTCGACGGTGAGGCATTCGAGGCCGCGGTCGGTGGCGAGGACCTTGGCCTGGGGCTTGATCAGTTGGGCGGCGAAGATGCCGCGGACCGGGGCCAGCATCGGGTCGCGGTTGAGGAGTTCGACGTACCGGGTGAGTTGCTCGACGCCGTCGATCTCGCCGCGGCGCTTGATCTCGACGGCCACGTGCTTGCCGTCGGCATCGCGGCAGAGCAGGTCGACCGGGCCGATCGCGGTCGGGTACTCGCGCCGTACCAGGGTCCAGCCTTCGCCGAACGTGTGCACGTGCTCGGCCAGCAGTTCCTGCAGGTGTGCCTCGACGCCGTCCTTGATCAGACCGGGATCTTTGCCGAGCTCGTAGGCGGTGTCGCTGTGCACCTCCTCGATGGTGATCCGCAGCTCCTCACCCGCCTTGTTGGTGACGCTCCACACGTCGCCGTCCTCGGTCAGCTTGCACGGCGGAGACATCCAGTTGAGCGGCTTGTACGACCCGCCGTCGGCATGAATCAGCACCGACCCGTCCGCCTTCACCATCAGCAACCGCGGCGCCATCGGCAGATGAGCCGTCAACCGACCGGAGTAATCCACAGAACACGTAGCAATCACCAAGCGCACGAGAAAGAACCGTAGTCCACAACCCGGCGGGAACCCATGTTGCCTGGCCGGTCGGAGTGGGAGGGTGGTGGACATGATGCCGAAGGTGAGCGAAGAGGCGATCGCGGAGTACGACGCGGTCGCGGCCGGGCTGGAGTCGGCCGGCGTGGTGCGGGGAAGCATGTTCGGCATGCCCTGTCTCAAGACCGGTAAGAAGGTGCTCGCCGGGATGTTCGGTGACGCCATGACGTTCAAGCTCCCGCCGGAGCCGCGGGAGAAGGCCCTCGCGCTGCCGGGCGTCGAGGCGTTCGACCCGGGTATGGGCCGGCCGATGAAGGAGTGGGTGGTGATCCCGCTGACACAGTCCGCGGTCTGGCCGGACTACGCCGCCGAGGCTTTGGAGTATGTCGCCGGATGAATCTCATGTGCCCCGCGAGGATCCTGCTGCTGCCTGGGGATGTGCAGGATCCGGTGGTCGGGGACAGGATCGCCCAGGTGTACGCCGGCCCGTTCGAAGTGGCAGCCGGCACCCGGTTGGCCGACCACCTCGGCGTCCGGCTGACCGTCGTACCCGAGCTCGCGCAGCGTCCCGACGAGGAGCTCCAGGCGATCGCGGACCTGCACCGCGGTGAGACCGTGGTCGTGCTCGGCGCCGATCTCGGCCTCAAGCTCCCGGCGATCGTCGAGCACTCCGGCGACGGGTGGACCCGGGTGCCGACGGACAACGAGGTGACGTTGGCGACGTACGAGCAGGCCTCCGAGAAGTTCCGGGAATCGATCCCCAAGGAGCCCAACGAGCTGCTCATCGATCTGCTCGCCGAGGGAGTCGCGCCCGGCGCCAACGTGCTCGAGCTCGGCAGTGGGACCGGCCGCGACGCGCTGGAGTTGGAGCGCCGCGGCTTCGTCGTACGGCGTACCGACGCGACCCAGGCCTTCCTCGACATGATGCGCGCCGACGGGTACGACGCCGATCGGCTGAACGCGATCACCGACGACTTCGGCGGCCCGTACGACGCTGTGTTCTCCGACGCGGTCTTCCTGCACTTCGACCGCGCCCAGTTGGCCGGAGTGCTCCGGAAGGCGTTGCGGGCCGCGCCGGTTCTTGCTTTCGCGACCCGGGAGGGCAAGGGCGAGGAGTGGTCCAACCGGAACCTCGACCTGCCCCGGCATTTCGTGATGTGGCAGGAGGAACCGTTGCGCGAACTGCTCGCCGCGACCGGCTGGAACGTCGAGCAGGTCAGACGCAGTGAGTCGCGGATCGGCTTCTGGTTCAGCGTCCTGGCGACCCGCGCATGATCCGCGCGGGGATCGTCCTGCTCTCCCGGCACGGAGTGGCCGCGATCGAGCGGGTGCGCGACGGACGGACATACCACGTCCTGCCCGGCGGCCAGGTCGAGGAGGGCGAGAGCCTGGCGGAGGCGGCCCGGCGCGAGACCCACGAGGAACTGGGTGTGCTGGTGAAGATCCGCGGGCTGGTCGCCGTGGTGAACTTCGGCACGAGCACTCAGCATTACTTCCTGGCGGAGTCGATCGGTGGCGAGTTCGGGGCCGGTGAAGGGCCGGAGATGGGAAGTACTGCGGAGTCGGAGGCTGGGAGCTATCGGGCGGTGTGGCTGCCGGTCGGGGACCTGCTTGGGCACGAGCTCAAGCCGAAACCGGTCGCGTCCATGCTCGACAGCGCCCCGGATCCGGCCTGGCTGCTGGATGGATGGCTCGAGTCGCCCGTGGTGTTCGACGAGGTGTGAGGTTGGCCTCCCGGGTGACTCAGCTCATGGGCGGACCAGTAGTGGGACTGGCATAGTTCGGGCCATGGCTCGGGAACTGAAGACGGTGGGTGTGGTCGGTCTGGGCACGATGGGTGCCGGGATCGCCGAGGTGTTCGCGCGCAACGGCCTGACCGTGGTCGGCGTCGAGCGTGACGACGAGGCGGCCGAGCGCGGCCGCGGGCACATCCAGCACTCCACCGACCGGGCGGTGAAGCGCGGCAAGCTGTCGGTCGAGGACCAGCAGGCGCTGTTCGACCGGGTCACCTTCGCCACCTCGATCGAGGCGCTCGCGGACTGCGACCTGGTGATCGAGGCCGTGATCGAGCGGCTCGAGCTCAAGCGCGAGATCTTCTCGGCGCTGGACAAGGTCGTCCGCGAGGACGCCATCCTGGCCACCAACACCTCGTCCCTGTCGGTCACCGAGATCTCCGTCGCCACCCAGCGCCCGCGCCGCGTCGTCGGCATGCACTTCTTCAACCCGGCACCGGTGCAGGAGTTCGTCGAGGTGATCCGGACCGTGGTCACCGAGCCGGACGTGGTCGAGGACGTGCTCGCGCTGGCCCGCCGGCTCGACAAGGTCCCGGTGGTGGCGGCCGACCGGGCCGGCTTCATCGCGAACGCCCTGCTGTTCGGCTACCTGAACCACGCTGTCTCGATGGTGGAGTCGCGCTACGCGACCCGCGAGGACGTGGACGCGGCCATGCGGCTCGGCTGCGGCTACCCGATGGGTCCGCTCGCGCTGCTCGATCTGATCGGCCTCGACACGGCGTACGAGATCCTCGACACGATGTACAAGCAGGGCCGCAACCGGCTGCACGCGCCGGCCCCGATCCTCAAGCAGATGGTCACCGCCGGACTTCTCGGCCGCAAGACCGGCCGCGGCTTCTACACCTACGAGGCGCCGGATTCGCCGGTCGTGGTCGACGACGAGCACACGCCGGCGTCGGACGGCGCGGAGATCGCCGTACGCCCGGTCAAGCAGGTCGGCGTGGTCGGCTCCGGGACGATGGCCGTCGGAATCATCGAGGTCTGCGCCAAGTCCGGGTACGACGTCCTGTACGTCGCCCGCGGTACCGAGAAGGTGGACCGGGTCCGGGCCGGCCTCGAACGCTCGCTGGAGAAGGGCGTTCAGCGCGGCAAGCTGTCGTCGGAGGAGCGGGACGCGACGCTGCGCCGGATCACCGGGACGGCCAAGCTCGACGACCTCGCGAGCGTCGACCTGGTGGTCGAGGCCGTGGTCGAGGAGCTGAGCGTCAAGCAGGCGCTGTTCGAGACCTTCGACGAGATCTGCAAGCCGGGTGCGATCCTGGCGACGACCACCTCGAGTCTGCCGGTGATCGACCTGGCGATGGCGACCAAGCGGCCGGCCGACGTGGTCGGGCTGCACTTCTTCAACCCCGCGCCGGTGATGAAGCTGGTCGAGGTCGTGAGCACGGTCAGCACGTCGCCCGATGTGGCCGACACGGTCGCGGCGCTGGCGGTTGCTGCTGGCAAGCACCCGGTCCGGTGCGGCGACCGGGCCGGCTTCATCGTGAACGCGCTGCTGTTCCCGTACCTGAACGACGCGGTCCGGATGCTCGAGGCGCACTACGCCGGGGTCGACGACATCGACGCCGCGATGAAGCTCGGCTGCCGGCTCCCGATGGGTCCGTTCGAGCTGCTCGACGTGGTCGGCCTGGATGTCTCGCTGGCCATCCAGCGGACCCTCTACCTCGAGTTCCGAGAGCCCGGTTTCGCACCGGCGCCGCTGCTCGAGCACCTCGTCACCGCCGGCTACCTGGGCCGCAAGACCGGCCGCGGATTCCGCGACTACAGCAACTAACTGCACAGTCACGCCCCGCTGATCTACGCTGCTGCGCATGAGATCTCGTGCAGTGGCGGCGGTGGGGGTGGCGCTGGTCCTCGGGCTCGGCGCGTGTGCTCCGGAGGATGAGTCCAGCAGTACGTCGACGCCGTAAGGCGCCGACGCCTGCGCGAAGGACAAGCTGGCGGTGAAGACGGCCGGGACGCTGGCGGTCGGTACCGACAAGCCGGCGTACGAACCGTGGTTCTCGAACGACGACCCGGCCAACGGCAAGGGGTACGAGTCGGCCGTCACGTACGCGGTGGCGAAGAAGCTCGGCTTCGAGACCGCCGAGGTGAAGTGGCAGACGGTGCCGTTCAACTCGGCGTTCGCGCCCGGGCCGAAGAAGTTCGACTTCGACGTGAACCAGGTGTCGATCTCCGAGGACCGGCGCAAGGCCGTGGACTTCTCGTCCGGGTACTACGACGTCCGGCAGGCTGTGATCACGACCGCTGGCAGCAAGATCGCGAACGCGAAGTCGGTCGCGGAGCTGGCCGACGCGAAGCTCGGCGCCCAGGTCGGTACGACGAGCTACACGACGGCCGAGGAACTGATCAAGCCGAAGCAGAAGATGGCGCCGTACGACACCAACGACCTGGCCGTCCAGGCCTTGAAGAACAAGCAGCTGGACGGGATCGTCGTGGACCTGCCGACCGGGTTCTACATGACCGCGGCGCAGCTCGACGACGGCAAGATCGTCGGTCAGCTGCCGGCGTCGTCAGGTCAGGTCGAGCAGTTCGGCTTCGTGCTGGAGAAGGGATCCGGGCTGACCGGGTGTCTGTCCCAGGCGGTCGACGCGCTGAAGACCGACGGGACGCTCGCCAATCTGCAGAAGGAATACCTCACCACGCAGGGCGCGCCGGAACTGTCGTGACGGACTGGCAGCCGTCCGCGCTGCAGCTGGAACGGATCGCGTACCGGCAGCGACGAGCGCGGCGCTCGACCCTGATCGCGGTGGTCAGCTCGGTGGTGCTGCTGGCGCTCGTTGCCATCGGCATCGGATCGACACCGGGCTGGCCGCGCGTCCGGGCAACGTTCTTCGATCCCCAGCGCGCCTGGGAGGCGTTGCCGGTCGTCGCCGAGGGGTTGTGGCTGAACATCCGGGTGATGCTGATCTGCGCGGTCCTGATCGTCGTGATCGGGATGGGGCTGGCGATCCTGCGGACTTTGCGCGGCCCGATCTTCTTCCCGCTCCGCGTGTTCGCCGCGGCGTACACGGACGTCTTCCGCGGGCTGCCGTTGCTGCTGGTGATCTTCCTGCTCGGCTTCGGCGTACCGGCTCTGCGGCTCCAAGGCGTGCCGAACGCTGCGGTCGTCTGGGGTGGGGCCGCGCTGGTGCTGACCTACTCGTCGTACGTCGCCGAGGTCTTCCGCGCCGGGATCGAGTCGGTGCATCCGTCGCAGCGCGCGGCCGCTCGTTCGCTCGGGTTGTCGTACCGCCAGACGCTGCGCTTCGTCGTACTGCCGCAGGCGGTCCGTCGGGTCATGCCGCCGCTGCTGAACGACTTCGTCAGCCTGCAGAAGGATTCCGGACTGATCGCCGTACTCGGCGTCATCGACGCGATCCGCGCGGCGCAACTGGAGACCGCGATCGACTTCAACTTCACGCCGTACGTCGTGGCCGGGCTGCTGTTCGTCGCCTTGACGATCCCGCTGACCCGGCTGACCGACTACGTCGCACGCCGCCAGGGCTGGTACGGCGGGGGAGGTGGACCGGTGTGAGCCTGCTGTCCTTGCGAGGAGTGCGGAAGGCGTACGGCGACAACGTGGTGCTCGACGACTTCGGCCTGGAGGTTTCGGAGGGCGAGTGCGTGGTGCTGATCGGCGCGTCCGGCTCCGGGAAGTCGACGCTGCTGCGGTGCATCAACCTGCTCGAGGTGGTCGACGACGGCGTGATCGAGCTGGCCGGCGCCGACATCACCGACCCGCGGGCCGACGCGGACAGGATCCGGTCCAGGATCGGGATCGTCTTCCAGTCGTACAACCTGTTCCCACATCTGTCTGTCCTCGACAACGCGACCCTGGCGCCGATCCGGGTGCATGGGGTTCCGCGCGACGAGGCGCGTCGGCGGGCGCTGGAGATGCTGGACCGGGTCGGCCTGCGCGACAAGGCGGACGCGCGGCCGGACGACCTGTCCGGAGGTCAGCAGCAGCGCGCCGCGATCGCCCGGGCGCTGGTCAACTCACCCACCCTGATGCTGCTCGACGAGATCACCTCGGCTCTCGATCCTGAGCTGGTCGGAGAGGTCCTCGATCTGCTCCGCGACCTGCGGTCGGAGGGGATGACGATGCTGATCTGCACCCATGAGATGGCCTTCGCCCGCGAGATCGCCGACCAGGTCTGCTTCCTGCACCACGGCCGCCTGCTCGAAAGCGGGCCACCCGCGGAGGTCCTGGACAACCCGAGCCAAACCCGCACCCAAGAATTCCTCCGCCGCATCCGGACCTAACGCAAGGTGAGTTGGGTTTCCGACTCGAGGTGGGACAGTTTGTCGGGGTTGCGGACGTAGTAGATGCCGGTGACGTGGGCGTCCTCGATCCGCAGGGCGACGACGCCGTCGAGCTTCCCGTCGAAGCGGAACAGCAGCGCCGGGTTGCCGTTGATCATGGTCGGCTCGGCGGTGAGCGTGCCGCCGACCTTCTGCACGCTGCCGACGAACATGCGGATCGCCTTCTCTGCACCGATGATCGGCCGCAGCGCGGTGAGTTTGAGGCCGCCGCCGTCGCTGACCAGCACCACGTCGGGCGCGAGTACGTCGAGCAGGGCCTGCAGGTCGCTGGCCTCGACCGCGCGCTGGAACGCCTCGAAGGCCGCCCGTCCTTCCTTCGGGGAGACGACCGTCCGGGGGCGGCGGGCGTCGACGTGCTGCCGGGCGCGGTGCGCGATCTGGCGGACGGCCGCCGCGTTCTTGTCGACGGCCGCCGCGATGTCGTCGTAGCTGACACCGAAGGCCTCCCGCAGGACGAAGACGGCCCGCTCGGTCGGAGTGAGCGTCTCGAGGACCAGCATCATCGCCATCGACACGCTCTCGGCCAGCTCGATGTCCTCGGCCGCGTCCGGCGCGGTGAGCAGCGGTTCGGGTAGCCAGGGACCGACGTACGCCTCCCGGCGCCGCTGCATCGTGCGCAGGCGGTTGAGCGACTGGCGGGTGGTGATCCGGATCAGGTAGGCGCGCTGATCGCGGACCTGATCCAGCTCGACCTTGCTCCACCGCAGCCAGGTCTCCTGCAGCACGTCCTCCGCGTCGACCGCCGATCCGAGGATCTCGTAGGCGACGGTGAACAGCAGGTTCCGGTGGGCGACGAAGGCGTCGGTCGCCGGGTCACTGGACTGGTCGCTCATCTCCGAACCTCTCGTCAGGCCGGCCGGCCTGCGTCCACGGGCGCGGCCTTGGCACGCACTACCTTCCGGCGTTGGCGATCCTTGAACCAGAGATCGAGTCTGCCGGGTCGGCGCGCCTCCTGCCGCAGCTGCCAGATGGTGCTCTTGCAGACGCCTTCCTTGAGCATCGCCATGGATCGGTTGCCCAGATAGAACACGCTGGTCGGGGTGTCGTCCCGCTTGGCGTACTGGACCACGCCGGCACGGCGTCCCAGGCTGATGCACTCGCCGAAGAACCCGACGTCAAGGCTGGCGGGCTCCTTGCCGGCGATCCGGCTCAGCACCGTCTCGGCAGCCTGCGGACCCAGCTGCATCGCGGACTGACAACTCATCCGCACCGGCAGGTCGGATGGCGCCCCCGAGTCCCCGGCCGCGATGATGCGTACGTCGTCCACGCTGGTCAGGGTCTCGTCGGTCAGCAGCCGTCCGAGGGAGTCCGTGCTCAGCCCGCTGCGGGTGGCCAGATCCGGCACGCTGAAACCCGCGGTCCAGATCGTCACGTCGCTGTGCAGTTCGCCGCCGTCGCTGAGCTGGACCGCGTCAGCCGTTACGCCCGTCACCGTCGCGCCGTCGCCTTCGAGCACGGTCACGCCGAGCTTGGCGAGCTTCCGGGCGACCGAGCGCCGGGCCCGCGGATGCAGGTACGGCCCGAGCACCTTTCCGCACACAAGGGTGACTGTACGGCCCTGCTCCGCCAGTTCGGATGCGGTTTCCAGGCCGGTCGGTCCAGCGCCCACGACCGTCAGCGCGGCCGATGCCGGCGCGGCGTCGACGACCGGCTGGAGCCGCCGTGCCTGTTCCAGGGTGGAGATCGGGTAGGCGTACTCCGCCGCGCCGCTCACGCTGGACTTCCCGCTGCCGCTGCCCACGGCGTAGACCAGGTAGTCGTAGTCGAGGGCGCCCCCGCTCGCCAGGATCACGCGGCGCCCGGCCGCGTCGATCTGGGTGACGCTGTCGACCACGAGTTCAACGCCGCCGGCCAGGACGCTCTGGTAGTCCACCAGCGCGTCGTCCGACCCGGCGACGAGCTGGTGCAGCCGGATCCGCTCGACAAAGGCCGGACGTGGGTTGACCAGGGTCACGTGGATGTCGTCACGTTGCGTCAGGCGGTTGGCAGCCATCACGCCGGCGTATCCGCCGCCGATCAGGATGACATCGGTTTTCTCGGTCATGGCCACTCCTTCGTCTCAGAGATGGCCTTAAAGACACCGCGCCCCCGGCGGATGTGACACCAGTGAGTCAGATCACTTACGGCTCGGCGTCCGCGTAGTCGCCGCAGGGACCGCCGCCGATGGCTTCGGGCAGGACCGCCGTACGCCGGTCCGGCCGGACGAGCGGGTTGTAGAAGGCGGCGATCTCCCTGCTGTCCTCCGGGATGTAGTGGAAGATCAGCGCGCGCCGGAAGCGGTCCGTGCTCGAGTTCGGGCGGGAGCCGTGGACGACGCTGCCGTGGAAGAACAGCACGTCACCGGCCTTCATCTTCGTCTGCACCTTCCGCAGACCGTCCGGGATCGGGACCTCCGCGTTGGTGAACGACTCCGCCAGGTCGGCCGGCTCGGGACAGACCAGCTCGGTCTTGTGCGAACCGGGGACCACCGCGAGCCCGCCGTTCTCCGCGTCCACGTCGTCGATCGCGATCCAGGCCGCCAGGCAGGTCTCCGGGTCGGCCCGCAGAAACGTGTTGTCCTGATGCAACGCCTGGCCGCGCGCACCTGGCGGCTTGAAGTAGAACATCGATTGAGCGCCCAGCGCGGGCCCGATGAGAGTGGTGACGACATCGAGGATCCGGCTGTCCAGCATCAGCTCCAGCGAGATCTTGCCGGCCTCGACCTCGGGCCGCCGGTGCGGATGCACGAACCGCGGATATCGCGCCAGTGGATCGTCGTCCGGTACGCCGTCGTCGATCGCGAGTGAGTGATCCGCGGCAACCTGCTCCATGAACACGATTCTGATCCGCTCGACCTCGGCGGTGGAGAGCACCTGCGGGACCTGGACGATCCCCTCGTCGCTATAGATCTCGGCCAGTACGTCGGTCATGCTTCCAGGATCGGCGGCGACGGGCGGCCGAGACGATAGCCTATCGAGTTGTGAACCTTCGAGATCCTGCTACTGGGGATTCGCCGACGCCGGTCGTCCGGCGGCTGCTCACCGGTGAGTTCGACGAGGATTCCGACTACGCGACCTACCGCCGGCGCGGCACGACCGACTGGCTGCTGGTGCACACCCTGGACGGCTGCGGACGCTTCGGCACCGTTGTTGCAGATCCGGGCAGCATCACCCTCGTCCGTCCACGCACGCTGCACGACTACGGCACTGTGGGGGAGCGGTGGCACTTCCTCTACGCCCACCTCAACCCGAAACCAGACTGGCTCCCGCTACTGGACTGGCCGGAAGTTGCCCCGGGCATCGTTCAGCTCCGCCCTGCCGGGCCGACCGCCGACCGGATCGCCGACCACCTGCGTGACGCGGTCCGGCACCAGAGCAGCGTCCTCCCACAGGCCGAGCAGCTGAGCGCCAACTCCCTCGAGGCCGCCCTGCTGTGGTGCGACACCCAGAACCCCAAGGCGGTGCAGATCGACGACCGCCTGCTGCGCGCCATCGAGCTGATCGACCAGGATCTGACCGCGAACCTCGACGTACCCCGGCTGGCTCGCGCGGCGAATCTCTCGGTGTCCCGCTTCGCGCACCTGTTCCGTGCGCAGCTCGGCGTCAGCCCACAGCAGTTCGTCGAACGCCGCCGCCTCGACGCGGCCTGCAACCTCCTCGAGCTGACCAGCCGCTCAGTCGCATCAGTGGCCGCCCAGGTCGGCTATCTCGACCCGCTGTACTTCTCCACCCGCTTCCGCCACCACACCGGCAGCAGCCCGACGACCTACCGTCAGCGCGACGACAGGTAGGTGAGGACTGCCATCACCCGGCGGTTGTCGTCCTCCGAGGGCGGGAGGTCGAGCTTGGAGAAGATGTTGTTGGTGTGTTTGCTGACTGCCTTCTCGGTGACGAAGAGGGCGCCGGCGATGGCGGCGTTCGAGCGGCCCTCCGCCATCAGGCCGAGCACCTCGGCCTCGCGTGGTGTCAGCCGGCCGATCGGTTCGTCGCGGGTGTTGCGGGCCAGCAGCTGACCGATCACATCCGGGTCCATCGCGGTCCCGCCGGCGGCCACCCGTCGTACCGAATCGAGGAACTCGGCCACGTTCGAGACCCGGTCCTTGAGCAGGTAGCCGACCGCGCCCCCGCCGCCGGTCAGCAGCTCCCGCGCGTACAGCTGCTCGACGTACTGCGAGAGCACCAGGATCGGCAGGCCGGGGACCTGGCGACGGGCCTCGATCGCGGCCTTCAGGCCCTCGTCGGTGAAGGTCGGTGGGAGTCGTACGTCGACAACGGCCACATCCGGCCGGTGCTCCACCAGGGCGGGCACCAGCCGGGGACCGTTGTCGACTGCCTCGACGACCTCGAAGTCGTGCGCCTCCAGCAGGCGGATCAGGCCGTCCCGGAGGAGGGCGTGGTCTTCAGCGATGAGGACTCGCAAGGCAGCTCCATGATCACGGTGGTCGGCCCGGCGCTCGGGCTCACCACGGTCAACGTACCGTCGAAGGCGGCCAGCCGCCGCTCGATACCGTACAGACCGCCTCCGGGCCGGATCACCGCACCTCCGACGCCGTCGTCACCGACGATCATGTGCAGCTTCTCCTCCTCGTGCGTGATCTGGATCCAGGCATTCGTCGCCGCCGAGTACTTCACCGCGTTCGCGAGGCATTCGGCCACCGCGAAGTACGCCGCCGACTCGACCGGCGCGGCCGGCCGGCCGGGGACGTCGAACGTGACATCCACCTTGAAGGGGCAGGACAGTGCGAGCGCCTTGACCGCACCTTCCAGGCCGCGGTCGGCCAGTACCGGCGGGTGGATCCCGCGGACCAGGTCGCGCAGCTCGGACAGCGCCGTACTGGCCGACTCCCGGGCCTCGGTGAGCAGCGCCGCCGCCTGGGCCGGGTCGCGGGCGACCATCTCCTCGGCCATGCCCAGGTTCATGCTGAGTGCAGCCAGGCGGGCCTGGGCGCCGTCGTGCAGGTCCCGCTCGATCCGGCGCAGCTCGGCCGCCTGGGTGTCGACGGTCTCGGCGCGGGACTCGGCCAGCTCGCGGACCCGCAGGGCCAGCTTCGCGCTCTCGGTCGGGCCGAGCAGGGAACGGGCCATGAAGGCGTTCGCCTTCAGCAGTCGCTCACCGGCGGCGTACCAGATCATGAAGGCGATCAGGGCGACCGGCGTGACCAGGAAGCTGGTCCAGAAGTTCACCGTGACCAGCCCGCCGAACGGCTCGGTGAAGACGCCCTCCGGGGTGACGCCGACCAGCAGCGGGTAGACCAGGTAGAACAGCGACGCCAGGAACAGAACGGCGCTGAGCAGACACAGAGTGAAGCCGATCACCGCGTTCACCAGCAGCCAGATGATGTCGCGCCAGGTGGCCGGATCGGTCAGCGTGGTCCGCAGCCACATCAGGATGCCGGGCATCGGGGGCTTCTTGTACGGGCGGGGAATGCGCTCACCGAGGAAGCCGGCCAGCATCGTGCGGTGGCAGTTCGCGAACCACCGCGCGGCCGGAACGAACGCGAGCAGCAGCGGGATCCCGACCCAGACCGCGATCAGCGGCACGGCCACCACGTTGAGCACGAACAACGCGATCCCGAGCTCGGCCAGGATCGACAGGGCCAGCGCGATCCACGGCTGGGCGAGCTTGGGGTACCGCATCGGCGGTGCCTGGGTGGCGATGGTGGTCATACACCCATCATGACTGAGCGTGTGGGCCCGCTCAGTGGTGTTAGGTCCACTTCCACGCTGGCGCTGCCTCCCCCGGGCATCCGGGTCGTAGCACTCGTGTGCTCGGCCGTTAGGGCGATGAGGCTTGATGACGTACGCTGGCCGCGGCTGTACGCCTAGGCCTCCCCCCGCTTCTGAGACGAGGACCTAATGGCTCAGCCAACCGCGTTATCTCCTGCTACCCGCGGCAGCGACTTCTCCCCGCTGCTCCGCGAGATCAAGTCGGCCGGCTTGCTCGAACGCCGTACTGCGGCGTACGCGATGGCGATCGGGATCAACGTGGTGCTGATGGGCCTGACCTGGGCGGGCGCGGCGGTTCTCGGCAGCACCTGGTGGGTGCTGCTGCTGGCGATTCCGCTCGGCATCCTGACCACCCGGGCGGCGTTCTTCGGGCACGACGCCGGGCACCAGCAGATCGCCGGATCGCGCAAGCTGCACGACTGGATCGGCCTGGTGCACGGCAACCTGCTGCTCGGGATGAGCTACGGCTGGTGGAACGACAAGCACAACCGGCACCACGCGAATCCCAACCACACCGACAAGGACCCCGATGTCGGCGAGGGCGTGCTGGTCTGGACCCTCGAGCAGGCCGAGGGCCGCACCGGCCTGCACGGCTGGCTGTCCCGCAACCAGGCGCTGATCTTCTTCCCGCTGCTGACCCTGGAGGGCTTCAACCTGAAGGTCTCCAGCATCCGCTTCCTGCTCGGCCGCCCGCGCCGCGAGGCCAGGCTCGAGCTCGGCCTGATGGCCGCGCACCTGGTGCTGTACTTCAGCGCGTTGTTCCTGATCATGTCGCCAGGCCAGGCGGTCCTGTTCGCACTGATCCACCACATGGTGTTCGGGCTGCACCTCGGCAGCGTGTTCGCGCCGAACCACAAGGGCATGGAGATGCCTGACGGCGACACCCAGTGGGGCCACCTGGAGAAGCAGGTACTGACGTCCCGCAACGTCAACGGCGGTCTGGTGATCGACTGGATGATGGGTGGACTGAACTACCAGATCGAGCACCACCTGTTCCCGAGCATGCCGCGCGCCAACCTCCGCTTCGCCCAGCCGATCGTGCAGGAGTACTGCGGACGGATCGGGATGCCGTACGTGAGCACCGGCCTGATCGATTCGTATCGGATGGGGTTGCGCCATCTGCACGAAGTGGGCCGCGAACTCCGCGAACAGCACGCCTGAACCGCGGGATTTCCCTGTCCTGCAAGAAAATCCGTCACGAGGGGGAGCGACCCAGTCGCAGATCGGTTACGGTCTCTGGTCTCGGGGCCGCCCACCTTGTGAGGAGACCTTGTATGACCGAATCGTCCGGTTTGAGTCGTCGCGGCCTGCTCGGCGCCGTCGCCGGAGTCACCGCCGCCACGGCTCTTCCCGCCGCCCCCGCCTGGGCCGCGGACGACCAGCGACCCGGTGCGGTCAACCGCCCGACGCTGGACAAGTACGACCGTCAGATCGTGTCCGGTCTGTCCTCGGAGCGCGCACTGCGCCACCTGCAGGTGCTGTCCGAAGACATCGGCCCGCGGATCGGCGGGACCACGAGTGAGAAGCGCGCGGCCGACTACATCGCCGGCCAGCTCGACGACTTCGGCTACCGGACCCGGCTGGAGCCGTTCTCGGTCGCCGACAAGTTCACTGCCCAGATCTTCGACGTCCGGGGCATCCTCCCCGATGACCTGAGCTGGCAGGCCGGAGCCGCACCCGGCGGCAAGCTGGACGTCACGGCCGAAGGACCGGTCCGCGATGTCGGCGCGGCGACGGCTCCGGTCTGGCCGGCCGACGTTGCGGGGTCGATCGTGATCGCGGATGACACCGCGGCCGCGCGTCCGGCCTTCGTCGCAGAGGCGGCGGCGCGCGGAGCAGTGGGTGTGATCCTGCTGCCCGCCGACCAGGTGTTCCCGCGTCGCGCCTCGGCGTTCTCTCCGAGCGGTTTGACCGACGCGCCGATCCCGATGCTCGGGGTGGCTCAGGTGCAGAAGCGGCTGATCCGGGAAGCGCTCGCGGTGGTGAACTCGCTGCCGCTGCGGATCAGTACGACGTCCCATCGTGGCCTGGTGTCGAACAACGTGATCGGTGAACGCCGTGGCCGCGGCGGCGCGAACTCGCCGATCGTGATGGTCTGCGGTCACTACGACTCGGTGATCGGTGCGCCGGGAGCCAACGACGACGGCTCCGGGACCGTGCTCACGATGGAGCTGGCCAAGGTCTTCAGCCGGATCTCCACCAACGCGACACTGCGGTTCGCGCTGTGGGGGTCGGAGGAGCAAGGGTTGATCGGGTCGCGGTACCACGTTGCGCAGTTGGCGCAGGACCAGCGCGACCGGCATCTGGCGGTGTTCCAGAACGACATGGTTGCGACCAGCTGGGACCCGGCGATCACGTACTGGCTGCTGTCCTTCACCGGTCTCGCGAACGCCGCGACGGACTCGGTCCGAGCGGCCGGTCAGCGGCTCGGGTACGACCCACAGCTGGTCGGGCCGGTGCAGCGTGGTGC
Organism: Kribbella pittospori; assembly: GCF_004331465.1. Taxonomy (GTDB): domain Bacteria; phylum Actinomycetota; class Actinomycetes; order Propionibacteriales; family Kribbellaceae; genus Kribbella; species Kribbella pittospori. The sequence continues at coordinate 374,281 of NZ_SJKB01000004.1, read as the reverse complement.
GTCCGATCACCAGTCGTTCCAGGAGGTCGGGATCGCGGCGGCCAACTTCTCCTGGCGTGGTGAGATCTCACCGGCGTTCCTCGAGCCGCCGTACCACTCGCCCGAGGACACCATCGCGAAGAACGTCAGCCTGGAGCGTCTCCAGGTCTCGATGGAGTTGATCGGCTGCGCGGCGTACGCCGTCGCCCGCGGCTGAGCCTGCCTGGGCCGGGGTGACGTGGCTCATACGGATAGCCTTGCAGGGCTATGTCACCCCGGAGCAGGAAACCGTCGAAGTGGCAGCGGCCCGTCAGCGACCGGCCGTTGCTCGGTGGCAGCCAACTCCGGGAGGAACGCGCCGACGGCGGGTGGATCGTCCGCCGGGTGTCCGGTTCCGCGTCCGGGAAGTCGTACCGCTGCCCGGGGTGCGACCAGCAGATCGCGCCAGGCACACCGCACGTCGTGGTGTGGCCGGAGAACCCCAGCCTGCTCGCCGCGATCGGCGGCGCCCAGTCCCTCGACGAACGCCGCCACTGGCACACCGCCTGCTGGCAGCGCCACAAGTAGATCCCCACCGCACTTGCTTTTCTCGCAGAAGCTGCGACCTCGTCAGCCTGCCAGTCCTCATACACGAAGGGGTTTGGATGAAGCTTCCGGTTGCGTCGTACGGCGACTCCGGTACGCCGGTCGTGGTCATGCACGGACTGTTCGGGTCCGGCCGGAACTGGATGACCGCGGCCCGTCGGCTCGCGAGTGCGCATCGGGTGTTCGCCTTCGACCTGCGCAACCACGGCACGTCGCCGCACACCGACACGATCAGCTATCCGGAGATGGCTGACGACGTCCGGGAGACGATCGAGTCTCTCGGGGTGGGGCCGGTCGCACTCGTGGGTCACTCGATGGGTGGTAAGACCGCGATGCTGACCGCACTGCGGTTCCCGGAGGTCGTGGAGCGCCTGGTCGTGGTTGATGCGGCGCCGGTCGCCTATCCGCCGGCGTTCGTCGAGTACGCGCGGGCGATGCGGGGCGCCGATCTGTCGTCGGTCCAGCGGCGGGCCGACGTCGACGCCCAGTTGGTGGACGCCGTACCGACTCCTGGGACCCGGGCGTTCCTGCTGCAGAACTTGATCCTCGACGATGCCGGTGCTCGCTGGCGGCCCAACCTGCCGGTGATCGAGGCGGCGCTGCCGGCCATCTCCGGCTGGCCTTCCGACATCGAGGGCCTGCGGTACGACGGCCCGACGCTGTTCATCTACGGCGGCAAGTCGGAGTACGTCCAGCAGGACCACCGCGCGACGATCGCGTCATACTTCCCTCAGGTCCAGTACGCCGAAGTCCCCGAAGCCGGTCACTGGGTCCACGCCGAGCGCCTCGACGACTTCCTCGCGGCGCTCACTCCCTTCCTGCCCTGACACCCTTCCCGCCCAGACACACCCTTCCCCGCCCAGACACACCCTTCCCGCCGGGACACACCCTCCCGCCGGGACACACCCTCCCACCGGGCACACCCTCCCTGCCCGGGCACACCCTCCCACCGGGCACACCCTCCCTGCCCGGGCACACCCTCCCTGCCCAGACACCCCGATCCGGGACGAGGCGTTTGCGTCCCACCTGAACTTCCGTGATCCGGACAACATCGCCCTCGAGTTCAGCGCGTCGAACGCGGTGTGCGCCGAGTGGATGGAAGAGTTGCGGACCCGGGACAGCCCGGCGGAGATCAACGCCCGGGTGATGGACTATCTGGCCTCGCCGCAGCCCCCTGACGGCTTGGTGGTAAACGTTTGTCCGTAATCCATTGACCTCCGCCTGAAGACCTCGGTAAGTTTTCAACCCAGTTCCTGCAGGATCCACGATCTGGGTTGGTGGTTGGCGATGGCAGTCCGGACCGGCGCGGAGCGTCTGGCCGGGGAACCGGGGCTGGTGGACGACGGCCGCCTCGGATTGATCACGAATTTCACCGGCGTACTGCCGGATCTGCGACCCACCTCGGTCGCGCTGCTGGAGGCCGGTCTTCCCCTGACCGCGCTCTTCGGTCCCGAACACGGCCTGCGCGGTACGGCGCAAGCCGGCGAGAGCGAGGCGGAAGGCGTCGACCCGGACACCGGGCTGCCCGTCTTCGACACCTATCTCCGCCACGGTCGCGAACTCGACGACCTGTTCTCCGGCGTCGACGTGCTCCTGTTCGACATCCAGGACATCGGCACGCGGTTCTATACCTACGTCTGGACGATGTACGACTGCCTGAAAGCGGCCGAACGCCTGGGCAAGCCGTTCGTCGTCCTCGACCGGCCGAACCCGCTCGGCGGCGTGCAGGTGGAAGGCCCGGCGCTCCAGCCGGGCTTCGAGAGCTTCGTCGGCCGCGCCCCGATCCCGCTCCGGCACGGTCTGACCGTCGGCGAGCTGGCCCGTCAGTTGGGTGAGGCAACAGTCATCACGATGGACGGCTGGTCCCGCGACTCGTGGGAGACCGGGATGACCTGGGTACCGCCGTCGCCGAATATGCCGACCCTCGACACCGCTCTCGTCTATCCCGGCACGGGGCTCTTCGAGGGCACGAACCTCAGCGAGGGCCGCGGCACTACCCGGCCGTTCGAGACAATCGGGGCGCCGTTCATCGACGCCCGGTTCGTCCCGGCGTTGCGCGAGTGCGAGCTCCCCGGCGTCGTGTTCCGCCGTACCTGGTTCGAACCGGTCTTCAGTAAGTACGCCGGTCAGGCGGTGCCCGGGGTCCAGGTGCATGTCGTGGACCGGGCGGCGTACCAGCCGGTGCGGACCGCGCTGGTCATGCTCCGGGTGCTGAACGACCTCTACCCCTCCGACTTCGGTCTACTCCCGTCGCTCGACAAGCTCTGGGGCTCCGACTCCCTGCGCAAGTCACTCGAGGCGCGGGAGGACCCGGTAGCCCTGTTGCCCTCGACAACTCTCGACTGGCCCCGCCCGGACGCACTCCTCTACGAAGGGACGACCCGATGATCCGCTCGTTCGAGGTTGGTGACGGTCCGGCGCTTGCCTCCGTGTGGACGGCGGCGGCGCCGGCGGACCCGATCGGCTATGCGCGGTTCCTCGACCAGTTCCTGGTCGACCGCAACTTCGACCCGGCCGGGCTCAAGGTTGCCGTGCACAACGACCAGGTGGTCGGCGCGGCCTACGCCGTACGACGGCTGATCGCAGCCGCAGGCGACGACCTCGAACCAGCCAGCGGATGGATCCCTTTCTTCTTCGTGCACCCGGACCACCGCGGCCAAGGGATCGGCCGCGACCTGTTGACAGCAGCCATGGACTGGCTCCGCGACCAAGGCCGGACCGAGGTCTTCTTCTCCTCGTACACCCCGAACTACTTCCTGCCCGGCCTCGACAGCGCCCGTTACCCAGCTGCCCAACGACTAACCGCGGCCCTCGGATTCGAGCCGCAGTACGACGCAGTCGCAATGGACCGGAGCCTGGTCGGGTACGAGATCCCGCCCGACGTCCGCGACCGGATCAACCTGTTGATCAATGATGGATACACGTTCGGAACCCCGACCGGTGATGAGTTGACCACATTGATCAACATTGCCGGGGTTGATTTCAACCCGGACTGGGCGCGGGCGATCCGTGAGGCCGTGGTGGCGGGCATGCCACTGGACCGGATCGTGGTGGCGCGTGATCCCGGCCGCCGGATCCTCGGCTGGGCGATGCACGGCACCTACGAAGGTGTGATCGATCGTTTCGGACCGTTCGGCGTACTCCCGGAGAGCCGCGGTACCGGGCTCGGCAAGGTGCTCCTGCATCTGACGCTGGAGCGGATGGCCGGCGTAGGCGCCCACAGCGCGTGGTTCCTCTGGACCGGCGAGAAATCCGCGGCCGGGCAGCTCTATCTGAAGACCGGCTTCACCATCACCCGCACGTTCACCATCCTCCGGGCTTCCCTGGTCCGGTCCGACGGGAAGGACTGATATGCGTATCAGAAAGGGCATCCCGGCCCTGATCGCGGCACTCGGACTCATGGCCACTGGCGCTGCCTGCGGTGGCGGGGACGGTTCGGGTGGTGGTGGCGGCAAGGTGCAGCTCACGCTGCTCAGCCACTACGCCTCGGATCCGGCCAAGAGTGGGCTGGACAAGATGATCGCGCAGTGGAACAAGGAGAATCCGGACATCCAGGTGAAGTCCGAGGTGGTCAAGTTCGACGACCTCCTGACCACGTTGACCGTTCGGCAGACCGGCGGCCGCGGTGCGGACATCGTCAGCGCCTACGGACTGTGGGGCGGCCAGCTGGAGAAGGCGAACGTGGTGGCGAAGGTGCCCGACGAGATCGCCCAGAAGATCAAGGCGAGCTACAGCCCAGCGGCTCTCGGCGCGGTCACAACCGGGGACACGCTGCTCGGCTACCCGACCGAGTTCAACACCTACGCGCTCTTCTACAACAAGAAGACTCTCGCCGCGGCCGGCGTCAGCAAGCCGCCGGCGACCTGGGCCGAGCTCGAGGACGTGGCGAAGAAGGTCGTCAAGCGCGATGCCAACGGCAACGTCCAGGTCGAGGGCCTCAGCCTGATCCAGGACGGCGACAACAAGTCGGCACACCCGTTCCTGTCCCTGCTCGACTCGGCCGGCGGAACCTTCCTCGGCAAGGACGGCTCACCGCAGTTCAACAACGACGCCGGCAAATCCGCCCTGCAGGTCGAGGCCGACCTTGCCGCGGCGAAGGCGACCAACCCGTCGATCTCGCCGACCAAGCAGTTCCGCAGCGGCGGCGTCGCAATGGCGATCCAGGCCGGCTGGTGGCTGGGCAGCCTGAAGACCCAGATGAAGGACAAGTACTCCGACGTCGGCGTCGCCCCGATCCCGGGACCGACCGCGGGCAGCATGGGATCGCTCGCGTACGGCTTCTTCATGGGCGTGAACCAGCGCAGCAAGCACTCCGACGAGGCGTGGAAGTTCCTCAGCTGGCTGAACGAGCACCAGACCGAGGGCGGCGTCACCGAGATGGGCAAGTGGCTGGCCGACCAGGGCCTGATCCCGCCACGCGCCGCGGACGCTGCGACGTACCAGAAGACGCTGACCGACCCGAACTTCAAGCCGATCTACGCAGCGGCGGAGTACGCGATGCCGGAGCCGAACCAGGCGGGCGCCTACGAGGCGAAGACCGCTTTGCACAATGCGATCATGACTGTGCTTGCCAATGGCAAGAGTCCTGACGAGGCGCTGGCGCAGGCGGCCAAGGCAGTCAAGCCGCAATGACGACCGCTGTTCAGGTCCGCACGGCCACGGTGACCGTGGCCAAGCGACCTGCCCTGCATCGCGAGGGACGGGCGGCGTACCTGTTCCTCGCGCCGTCGCTACTGTTCTTCTGTGTGTTCCTGATCCTGCCGTTCATCTTCGCCGTCGTGCTGGCCTTTTCCGACTGGGGCGGCTTCGACCTCGGCACGATCAAGTTCGCCGGGATCAAGAACTTCTCTGACGTGCTGAGCTTCGACGGCACGTTCGTGAAGCCGATTCTCGTCAATACGTTGCTTTTCGCCTTCGGGTCCGTGGTGATGGCGACGGTCGGATCGGTGCTCGTCGCCTACTGCATCGACCGGCTGAGCTTCCAGGGCTTCTGGCGGGTGCTGTACTTCCTGCCGGTGGTCGCGACGGTGGTGGCCATCGGCAACGTGTGGAAGATGATGTACCAGCCGGCCGGACTGATCAACGGCATCCTGAACAAGCTCGGCGTGAACAGCATCGGCTTCCTGTCCGATGCGTCGTACGCCTTGCCGTCGGTGACTGTCGTCCACGCTTGGGCCTCGATCGGAGGCGCCGTGCTCATCCTCACCGCGGGACTGAAGGCGATCCCGGGCATGTACTACGAGGCCGCCGAGGTGGACGGGGCGAACAGCTGGCACATGTTCTGGCAGATCACGCTGCCGTTGCTGCGGCCGTCGCTGTTGTTCGTGTTGATCACACAGTTCATTGCCGGCCTGCAGTCGTTCGCATTGATCATTGTCATGACAGGTGATGGTGGACCGGTCAACGCGACCAACGTGGCGGCGTTCGAGATGTACCAGCAGGCGTTCAAGTTCGGCGCCTGGGGGACGGCGAGCGCGATGGCGATGGTGCTGTTCGTGGTGATCTTCGTGATCACGCTGCTGCAGCTGTGGATCGCCCGGCGGCGCGGGGAGGAGACGTCATGAGGCGCCGTCGGTTCCCGTGGTTCTCGTATTTGGTCGTGATCCTGGGCGGCGTCGCGATGGTGATGCCGTTCCTCGACATGCTGATGAGCTCGTTCAAGGGCGCGGGGGAGTACGGCGTGATCCCGTACCAGTTCCTGCCGAAGTCCTTCGGGCTGGACAACTACAAGGCGGCGTTCGACCAGCTCGAGCTCGGGCGGCTGTTTCGCAACAGCGTCATCGTCACGGTCAGCGTGACCGTCAGCGTCCTGATCACGTCGTCGATGGCGGGGTACGCACTGGCCAAGCTGCGGTTCCGCGGCCGCGCGGTGATCTTCCGGTTCATCCTGGCCACGATGATGCTGCCGCCGTTCCTGCTGCTGATTCCGACGTTCCTGATCATGCTGAACTGGCCGTTGGCCGGCGGCAACGACATCCTCGGCCGCGGCGGCGACGGCGGTCTGACCACCAGCCTGATCGCGCTGATCCTGCCGTTCACGGTGAGCGGGTTCGGCATCTTCCTGATGCGGCAGTTCATGGTGTCGCTGCCGGACGAGATGCTCGAGGCGGCCAAGATCGACGGGGCGAACCAGTGGCAGACCTGGCGCCTGATCGTGCTGCCGCAGACCAAGCCGGTCGCGATCACGCTCGGCCTGATCACGTTCATCGGCCAGTGGAACGAGTACATCTGGACGCTGCTGATCTCGTCGTCCGACCCATCCCTGCAGACCCTCCCGGTCGGGATCCAGTTGCTGCAGAGCTTCCTCGACCCCGATCGCACGATGCCGATCGTGATGGCCGGCCTGGTCCTCAGCACCCTGCCGGTGCTCGTTGTGTTCCTGTTGTTCCAGAAGTACTACGTGCGAGGCGTCGTACTGAGTGGCCTGAAGTGAGGAGACCCTTGTGACCAAATCAGTGCTCGCCGTCGGGGCGCACATCGGCGACATGGACCTGACCGCCGGGCCGACCCTGGCGAAGCTGGTCCAGGAGGGCGCGAGCGCCACCATCGTCGCGCTCACGCCGGGGGAGCGGGGTCACCCGCGGATGACCCCGTCGGAGTACAAGAAGCAGAAGATCGCCGAGGGCGAGGCCTTCGCCGCCGCGATCGGCGCCGATTTCATCGTCCTCGACCACAGCGACGGTTTCCTCCCCGACTCCGACGACGTCGCGCTCGAACTCGCCACGATCATCCGCGAGAAGCAGCCCGACACGCTCATCGCGCACTGGAAACACAGCATCCACCGCGACCACGAACATGCGTCGAGCCTGGCCGAGCGAGCCCGGTTCCTGGCCGGCCTCCCGTCGGACCAGGAGATCGACGGGATGGACGGTGCCGTGGGCAAGCTCGCCGCACTCCCGCGGCACGGCGTCCGCTCGATCCTGCACGCCGAGAACTGGGAGGACATGGAAGGCTTCCAGCCGTCGATGTACGTCCCCATCCCCGACGAGGCCTTCTACCTCTGGGTCTCCGCGATCCGCCACCAGGCCTTCGCCCGGGGCGAAACCTACGGCTTCCGCTACATCGACTACTACACCGCCCTCATGACCACCCGAGGCTGCCTAGCCGGCTACCCCCGAGCCTGCGCCTTCCACACCAACGCCACTCCGGAGATCACCAAACTCGCAGGCCCGTAGGGGACTACTCGTAGCGGAGGGCTTCGGCGGCTGGGATTCGGGTGGCTAGGCGGGCCGGGAGGCTGGTGGCGAGGGCGACCAATAAGACGGTGCCGAGCGGGATGAGGGCTAGTGACCACCAGGAGGCGATTACTCGGTCCTCGGGGCTTCCGCCGGCGATGCCGTAGACGGTGATGTAGAGGGCGATGCCTACCGGGATCGACAGGATGACTGCGACGGTGGCGAGGGCTACGTGGGCGCTGATCAGGCTGGACGCGATCTGCCGGGGTGTGAGGCCGACGGACTTCAGTACGCCGTACTCGCGGACGCGCTCGCGCACGGAGAGAAGGGCGACCGCGATGAGGGTCGTGACGGTGATGAGGAGGAGTACGGCGTCGAGGGTGTAGACGAGGACAGGCAGCTCACGCGGTACGTCGCTGACCTCGTCGGCGGCCTGGGCGTCGAGGTTGGCCTGCATCGAGAGCGCGAAGACGACGGCTGCCCCGGTGACCACGATCGCACCGGCCAGCCGCGTGGCTCGGTGTCGCCTGGTGACAAGGTCCTTGAGACCGAGCGACAACACGACCGGAAGGGCCGCCCGGCCGATCAGGCGGCCGAGGCGTGATCGCGACGCAGGTGCCGCGGAGCCGGACTGGATCGCCTGCAGAACAGTGAACCCGATGCCGCGCCGGGCCGACGACGCGGCACTGCCGATCAGCACGATCAACACAGGGCAGGCGGCGACGAGCAGATGCCACGGGTTCATCGCGATCGTTGGCGCTCCCACCATTGTCGCGATACTCGACGCGGCCAGCCGAGGCGCGAGCGGTACCCCGATCGCGAAGCCGAGGACCACCGCGATCAGGCCGAGTCCGGCGGATTCCAGCGCGAACACCACGGTGATCTGGCGTGGAGTGACGCCGACAGCCTTCAGCAATCCGATCTCGCGATGCTGCGCGCCGGCGCGGGCCGTGACCAGGATCGCCACCACCGCGAAGACCACCGCAAGCAAGACGATTGTGTACGTCGTGAGCACGAGCCGAGTGGGCGCAGCCTCCTCCAACGCACTCGCGCGCTGGTCCTGCCATGTCTCGAAGGCTGCGGTGGTCGGCGGCACGGCCCCAGCAGCCCGTACGGCGAAGTCCGGTGCGGCAGCCGGATCGGCCAGGCGGACGGCCTCGGTCCAGCGCCAGCGACCGGTGTCCGGCTGGACCCGCTCCAGCGTGGGGCGTGATACCCAGGCCAGTCCGGGGTTCCGGCGGGGATAGCGCGGCTGGCTGGGCGACACCGCAGTACCGACGACGGTCAGCTCCACCGGATCACCAGTCGTTGCCAGGCGCACCGTCGTACCGACGGTGAGACCGAGGGCCTCGGCGAAGCTGCGCTCGAGCACGATCCCGTCCGCGGGTTGGCCTACGCCGTCGATCGGGATTGCTGTGTTGACGTGTGGGGCGGATGCTTGACCGGCGAGCTGCAATCGGTCGGTCGTGCCCAGTACGTCGGCGTTCGCGTTCGGGATGGGCTCGTCTCGTTGGGCGACGCCGGGGAGTCTCGCGATCTTGTCCGCATCCGCCGCCGAGGCGACGTTCGCGAGGACGTGGGCGCCGTTGGCCTCGTCGAAGGTCCGCTGCCACGGATCGCGGACAGTCGCCCCTACTTCGAGCGCGAGAACGATGGTCGCCGCCGCGGCAGTGCAGAGCAGGACGGTCAGCGCGCTCGCGAGTAGCCGGGAGCGGAGTCCCGCGAACGCGAGCCTGACCAGGGTGAGCGTCATACCGGTCCACCGGCGTCGAAGGGGAGCGTGACCGGTCGGGCCGATTGCAGCTCGGTGTCGTCGTTCACCAGCCCATCGCGAAGGGTGATCACCCGGTCCGCTGCCGCGGCGACACGGGTGTCGTGGGTTACGAGCAGCAGCGTCTGGCCCCGGTCGCGCGCGATGCGGAGGAGAGCGAGCACCTCGCGGGACGAGGCCGAGTCGAGGTTCCCGGTCGGTTCGTCGCCGAGCAGGATGTCCGGCGTGTTCGCCAGGGCACGGGCGAGGGCGACCCGCTGTTGCTCTCCTCCGGACAGCTGGGACGGCGCTGCGTCGTACTTGTTCTCGAGACCGAGGTCGTCCAGCAGTCTGCTCGCGGCGTCCCGGGCTTCCTTCCGGTGGCGGCCGACCAGGAGGAGTGGCAGTTCGACGTTCTCGATGGCGGACAGGGTCGGCATCAGGTTGAAGAACTGGAACACGAACCCGACCTTCTGCCGGCGCATCCGCGCCAGCGCGGTCTCGCTCAACTGGTCGATCCGCTCGTCGCCGAGCCAGACCTCGCCGGCGGTCACGCGATCGAGCCCCGCCATGAGGTTGAGCAGCGTCGACTTCCCGCACCCGCTCGGTCCCACGATCGCGACGAACTCGCCGCTGTTGATCGTGAGGTCGATACCGCGGACGGCCAGGACCTGGGTTCCCCCGGTGTCGTACGTCTTGGCGAGCCTTCGGGTCTCGAGCACCGGTGTCATGCCGGCTCCCGTTGCATCGGCAGTCGCTGCTCGATCAGGTCGAGCCACTCCAGGTCGGCCTTCAGGTGCAGGATCGCGCCCTCGGCCAGCAGTTCGGCGGCCGGTCGGGACCCATCGGTCGCCACCATCGCATCGAGGTCACGCAGGGACTGCAGGTACTCGCGTCGTTGCCCCGCGATCAGCGCCTTCGGCTCGGCCAGCCCGGCCGACGCGAGAATCACCAGCTTCATGAAGAACTCGTCCTTCAGCCGCGTGCCCGGCACCGGCGTCTCGATCCATCCCGTCAGCGCCGCCCGCCCGGCCTCGGTGAGCTCGTACACCCGTTTGCGCCGGTTGTCGCCCTCGATGCTCTCGCTGGTCACCAGCCCGTCCCGCTCGAGCCGCGCCAGCGTCGAGTAGATCTGGCCGGCGTTCAAGGCGGGCAGCAGCTCCCCGAACTCCTGCTCGAGGGCTTGCTTGATCTCGTACCCGTACCGGTTCTCGTCCGCCAGCAACGCCAGAAACAACGACCGCATAGATAGCGAGAATATATACCCGCTATCTATCTGTCCAGACCCTGCGCGTGGACTACATTCCGACAGGTTGACCGGGCTCTGGAGGAAGACCCTTGGGTACGTCGTACGCGCCGTCGGACAAGGTGGCTGCCGCTTTCGCGCCACTCGTCGACGGGAGATGTGAGCGGCGTGAGCTCGATCGGGGTGGTCGCGTGCTGCGGTGGCTCGAGGCGGGCGCGGGGCCGACTGTCTTGTTCGAGGCCGGCGCGATGTCGCCGGCCGCCGGGTTCGCGGCGGTCTTCAAGGCACTCGCTCCCGACTATCGGGTGATCTTCTACGACCGGGCCGGGTACGGTGTCAGCGAACCGGCGCCGCTCAGCCTGGAGCTGCAGCTCGGTGATCTGCTGGCAGTCCTTGGGGCGGTCGGACCGTGTGTCGTTGTCGGGCACAGCTGGGGAGGTCTGCTGGCACAGTTGGCCACCTGGGAACGGCCCGAACTGGTCGCCGGTCTGGTGCTGCTCGACCCCTCGCACGAGGTCTTCTGGTCGGAGCTCCTCAGCGGGGACAACCGACACCCGAGCCGGACCGCGCCGGCGAGCGAGGATTCGCGGGCTGCGGACGTGCTGAAGTTCGGTCGCGAGCTGGCCGCTGACGTCGCCCGGAGTGTCGGAGGAGATGAGCGCCTCCAGCGCCTGCTGATCGAGGCGTGCCTGTCCTACCTGGAGACGGACGAGCAGCTGTTCACGTACCTCGACGAGTTCCCGATGATCCTCGACCACGTCGACGACCTGGCCGCCCGCCGTGCGCAGGGTGTCTGGCCGGAGCTACCGGTTGTGGTGCTCACGGCCACCAAGGGTAGGCCGGCGGACAGCACCGAGCAGGTGACCACTGTCCTGGACCAACTGGTTGCCACGGTCAACGGTCGCCACACGATCGTCCCTGACTCCGGCCATTACATGCATCTCGACCGCCCGGACCTCGTCGTACGGGCGGTCAGAGACGTAGGCGCTTAGGAGTCGTCGGCTTTGCGGACCCAGACCTCTCGGATGATGAGGAGGAGGGCGGCGGCGCAGGGGATGGCCAGGAGGGCGCCGACGACCCCGAGGAGGGCGCCGCCGAGGAGGGCGGCGATCACCGTGACGGCGCCGGGGATGTCGACGGCCCGGCGCATGATCCGCGGGGCGACGACGTAGTTCTCGATCTGCTGGTAGATGATGCCGTACGCGAGACAGGCGACGCCGGTCCATAGGCCGACAGTGAAGCCGATCAGCGAGACGAGGACGACACCGATCAGGCCGCCGACCATCGGGATGAACGCGGTGAACATGACCACGATCGCCAGCGCCACGGCGTACTCGCGCAGACCGACGATCTCCAGGAACACGAACATGCAGAAGCCCGCGCACAGGGCGACCATGAACTGGCCACTGACGTAGCCGCCGACCCGGGCCAGCACCTCGTCGCCGAGAATCGAGACGCGGGTACGCCGGGTCCGCGGGACCAGGCTGTACGCCGCGCGCTTGACCGACGGCAGCGAGGCGAGGAAGTACAGCGTCAGGATCAGGATCGTGAACGTGTTGAACAACGCGTTCGCGACCACCTTGCCGACACCGAGGATGCCGCCGAACGCGCGCTGCGCCAGCGCCGGGTCCTGGATGTAGTCCTTGGCCTTCTGGACGTAGTGGTAGCGCTTGTCGAGCTCGTCCAGCGTCTGCGACTTCTGCAGCAGGTCGAGCCACTGCGGTGCGTTCCGGATCAGGCTGTTGATCTGGTCGGTGACCACCGGCACGATCGCGAACCCGACGCCGGCGACCGCGAGGATCATCAGCAGGAACACGACGCCGACGGACAGGCCGCGCTTCAGGCCGCGGCGCATGAACCACTCGACCAGCGGGTTCAGGCCGACCGCGATGAACATGGAGACCAGCAGCAGGATCAGGACCGACTTGGCCTGGCCGGCCGCGTTCCACAAGCCCCAGGCGACCAGTACGCCGAGGGCCGCGAAGAAGCCGAACATGAACGGGCTCGAGCGCCGCAACGGCGGGCCGGGCAGGCCCATGCCGACGTCCGGGTGCCGCTCCTCGATCAGCAGTTCGCTGGCGAGATCGTCGTCCGCCGTCTTCGGGAGAGCCTCGGCATCCTCCGCCGACTCGGCCGCCTTGTCAGCGGCCTTGCCGGCCAACTCGACCGTTTTGTCCGCAGACTCATCGGCTTTGTCGGCGGACTCGTCGGCCTTGTCCGCCGACTCATCCGCTGTGTCGGCGGACTCGTCGGCCTCGTCGGCCGATTCGTCGGCTTTGTCCGCGGACTCGCCGGCTTCGTCGGCTGATCCGTCCGCCTGCTGGGCGGACCGTGCTGCTGCGTCGGCGGAGTGGTCCGCCTTGTCCGCGGCCTGTTCTGCGTCGGCGGCGGCCTCCTGCGCTTCGCGGGTTGCCTCGGCGAGGTCCCGGTCGGGGGTCGTAGTGGAGGTGTCGTCGCCGGCTGGCGTCACGTCGTCTTGTCCTTCGGGGATCGCGAGCCCGCCTTGGCCTCGTCGGTCTTCTTCTCGTCGACCGAGCCGTTCGGCCGGGCCCGCGCCTGAGTCTCCTCCGACACGAGGTCATCCAGCCGGAACTCGTCGATCTTGGTGGAGTCCGCCGGCTCGTCGTCGTCCGCCTTCGAATCGTCTGCCGAGTCGGCGCCCTTCGAATCGACAGCCTTCGAGCCGGCAGCCTTCGAGTCATCGACCGACGTAGACGCCTTCGACGACGCAGACCGCGAGGACGCGCGAGAGGTCGACGCGCCAGAGCTCGACGCGGCCGAGGTGGACGACGAGTTCGACGCAGCAGAGCTGGATGCGTCAGGAGTGGTCGACGTGGACGTGGCGGAGTCGGACTCGTCGGCCGGGCCGCCGGCGGTCTTGCTCACCAGGTCGTCGGTGTCCTTCGGGTCGACCCGCAATGCGGTGTCGATGCGCGTCTCGTCGACCCGTGCGTCGCCCGCACCCAGCCCGACGAACGGGCTCGCCCCGGTGAACGGCCCCTCTTCACCCTCGGCGTACGACGCCTCAGCCGGCACCGGCGTGGCCGCGGCGAACGGGTTGTCGTCCTTGGGCGCAAACGGGCTCTCGCCCTTCGGGGCGAACGGGCTCTCGTCCTTGGGCGCGAAGGGGCTCTCATCCTTCGGTGCGAACGGCCGGGCAGCCGAAGCGGCGGATCCGGCGGACGCGCCGCCGTCCGCAGCAGCTCCAGAATCGGCCGAAGAGTCACCCAGTGCGTCAGCAGAGTCAGAACCGATCGCGCCGGCAGAAGACGGTGCGTCGAACGGGCTCGGTGCGGCTGCCTCCGGCGGTGCCGCGAACGGGCTGGGCGCCGGCGCATTCTGCGGCCCGGCCAACGGGTTGCTCGACGGCCCGCCCAATGAGTCCGCCGCCTGCTGGCGGTTGAAGGGGCTGACGTACGCCGGGGCCGCGGTCTCGGAGTCGAGTTCGGCGGCCTGGCGGGCGATGTTGCTGGCGATCTCGTTCAGACCCGCGATCTGGGTCAGGATGCCGTCGCGGCGCTTCGCGAGCCGCTCGGTCTCCCGGGCGACGATCGTGCGCGACCGCTCCGCCTCGTCCGCGGCGTTCGCGAGCTCGGACTCGGAGCGGGTCCGCGCGGTGGTCAGCAACTGCTCGGCCTCGCGCCGCGCCCGGGTGATCGTCCGCTCGGCCGACTCCTCGGCCTCGGCGCGGATCTTGCGAGCCTGCTCGGTGGCCTCCGCCACCCGGCGCTCGGAAGCCTCGGCGGCCTCGCGCATCTGGGTGGTGAGGTTCTCGGTGTCGGCCGCGATCTGCTGGTGCTTGTCGGCGAGCTCCTTGGCCTGCTGCTCACGCTCGTCGGCGAGCCGGGCCCGCAGGGCGGCGGACTCGCGCTGGATCGCCGTACGGATCTTCTCCGCCTCGTGCAGGGCACCGTTCTTCAGCGTGCTGGCCTGCGACTCGGCGGTCAGTTGCAGCTGCTCGGCCTTGCGCCGCGCGGCCTGCAGAACCTCAGATCCCTCGGTCTCCGCGGTACGGCGCAGCTCGGCGGCGTCGCCCTCGGCGGTCCGGCGCAGGCTGTCGGCCTCGTTCAGCGCGACCGAGCGGATGTCCTCGGCCTCGCGGTCACCGGTCGCCCGCACCGCTGCGGCCTCCTTGGCGGCCGTGCTGCGCAGCTCATCGGCCTCGCGGCGGGCCTCCTCGAGCGCCTCGGACGCCTGGTCCTGGGCGAGCCGGAGGATCTGCGCGGCCCGGTCGCCGAGTCCGGCGTACGACGGGTTGGCGCTGGCGTCGAGCTGACGCCGGGTCTCCTCCAGTTGCCGCTGCATCGGCGCGACACTGCCCTGGAGCTCATCGGCTCTGTTACGGGCCTCGACGAGTTGCATCTCCAGCGCGCGGACATAGTCGTCCACGGCCTGCTTGTCGTACCCACGTCGACTGACCGGGAAGCCCCCGGCCGCTGTCGCCGTACGGTCGAAAAATGGCAGGCTCGACTCGTCAGGCATTCCCGAGATTCCCTTCTGGCGGCTCACTGAATCCCCCACCTTAAGCCTGTCAGAACTCGGGCGTAACCAGCCAATCGGGCCCCTGGGACGACCCGACCCAACCGTTATCTGTTACGGAAGCGATTGATGGCGGCCTCGTGCTGCGCCCGGAGCGACGGATTGCGGACGCCGAGGCCCTCGCTCGGCGCCAGGGTGAGTACGCCGACCTTGCCCTGGTGCAGGTTGCGGTGGACGTCGTACGCCGCCTGGGCGGTGTCCTCGAGCGGGTAGACCTTGCTGACCGTCGGATGGACCATGCCCTTGGCAATCAACCGGTTCGCCTCCCAGGCCTCCCGGTAGTTGGCGAAGTGAGAGCCGATGATCCGCTTCAGGTTCATCCACAGGTACCGGTTGTCGTACTCGTGCATGAAGCCGGACGTCGACGCACACGTCACGATCGTCCCGCCGCGCCGGGCGACGTACACCGACGCCCCGAACGTCTCCCGCCCCGGGTGCTCGAACACGATGTCGGGGTCGTCGCCACCGGTGAGCTCACGGATCCGGGCGCCGAACCGCTTCCACTCCTTCTGGTCCTGCGTCGTCTCGTCGGCCCAGAACTTGTACCCCTCGGCCGACCGGTCGATGATCAGCGACGCCCCCATCGCCCGGCAGATCTCCGCCTTCTCCGGCGACGACACCACGCACACCGGGATCGCTCCGCCGTTCAGCGCGAACTGCGTCGCGTAGGAACCCAGCCCGCCCGACGCACCCCAGATCAGCACGACGTCGCCCTGCTTCATGTCGGCGCCGTTCGCGGAGACTAGCTGCCGGTACGCCGTGCTGTTCACCAGACCCGGGGACGCGGCCTCCTCCCAGGTGAGGTGCTCCGGCTTCGGCATCAGCTGGTTCGACTTCACCAGCGCGAGCTCGGCCAGGCCGCCGAAGTTCGTCTCGAAGCCCCAGATCCGCTGCTCGGAGTCGAGCATCGTGTCGTTGTGCCCGTCGGGCGACTCGAGCTCGACGGACAGGCAGTGCGCGACCACCTCGTCGCCGGGCTTCCACGCGTTCACCCCGGGCCCGGCCCGCAGTACGACGCCGGCCAGGTCGGAACCGACCACGTGGTACGGCAGATCGTGGCGGGCCGTCAGCGGCGACAGCTTCCCGTACCGCTTCAGGAACGCGAACGTCGAGACCGGCTCGAAGATCGACGTCCACACGGTGTTGTAGTTGATCGCGCTCGCCATCACGGCGACCAGCGCCTCACCCGGCCCGAGCTCGGGCGTCGGTACGTCGTCCAGGTGCAGGCTCTTGCGCGGATCCTTCTCCTTGCTGTCCAGACCCTCGAACATGTCCGCCTCGTCGGCGTGGACTGTGATTCCGCGGTAGTGATCGGGTACGTCGATTTCGGCCACGGCTGCGGTGTCACCGGCGAGAATCGCGTCAAGGATCTGCTTCACGTCGTACCTCCTGCAACGGCGGTCTTAGAGGGTGTCTGGGAGTCCTGCGCCTGCTGCGCGGCACTCGGCGGGCACCTCGGCACTCCGCCGAGCACCTGCTCGCGACGACGCAGGACTCCCAGACACCCTCTCGGTGAGCGGAACTTACCGCTGAGTATGCACGTCTGGCTGTGCCTTGTAACACAAGCGGGGGCCGGTGAGACGACCGTCACTTGTGTAGTCCACCGTTGTCAGTGGTCTTATTCAGCGCAGGCGGGTGGAGAGCCGTACCTGGGTGAAGTCGTCGCCCGACCGCAGCTGCACCAGATCGCACAGCTGGTTCGCCAGCCAGACGCCCCGTCCGCCGAGTCCGTCGAGTGGCGGCAGCACGCGTCCGACCAGCAGATCGTCGATCCGTCCCTGGTCCGCGACGTCGCAGACCAGTGAGCCGTCCTCGATCCACACCGACAACGTCCCGAAGCCACCGCCGAACCGGATGCTGTTCGTGCAGATCTCGTGCAGCGCCAGCTCCAGGTCGTCCATCCGATCCGGCGACACCCCGTGCGACGACGCCCGCGCGTTGACCCATTGCCGGATCTGCGCGAGCTCGCCGCGCACGAACTCCCAGCGCTCGGCCCGATCCGGTACGGCGGGCAGCGCGGTCCGGAATGTCTTCTCTGCAAGGCCTTCCGGCACCGAATGCGTCACCGTCGGATCGATCCCGACGACCGCATCGTACGGACAGCGGAGCCGGAAACCCACAGCGTCGGCGAAGGCCACCGACAGCAGAGCCTCGTGCAGCAAGGCTTCCTCGTACTCCGCTGCCGTCCGGCCGGCGTACGCCGGTTCGCCGAGCCCGCGAACCACTCGGCCCGGGTGCTCGTCGAGGACCCCACGCCAGAACGGAATGATCCGGGCCGGATTGTGGCCGGCGACGGTCATATCGATAAAACGCACCTGCTCGGCCGCCTCACCGAGCGCCTGGCGCAGCTCGGCATTCCGCTCCGGGGGGAGTGCGACCACGACCTTCTCACCGGCAGCCAGGCCGTCACGGACGTACGGCGCCGCGGAAAGCACGAACTCCTCGCTACAGGTATAGACGAAGGCGTCGTGCCGGAACCCTGCGTGCGCACCGCCCGGAGAGTCGGTGGCGCTGTCCTTCAGCACCCGAACAGCCTAGTCCGGCGACCGCTACCGGGCAGCGCGTCGGGGCGCGCCGTCACCCGGTGTTCGAGAGCCGTAACAGACCGGTCGTGAGGGCCGGGTTCAGGCCGGTTCGACGAGCTCGACAAGGACGCCGCCGGCCGAGCGCGGATGGATGAAGTTCACCCGCGAACCGGCGGTGCCGCGGCGCGGTTCGTCGTACAGGAGCTCGGCGCCGCGCTCGCGCAGGGTCGCCGAGACCGCGTCGAGGTCGCTGACCCGGTAGGCGAGTTGCTGGATGCCCGGCCCGCGCTGGACCAGGAACTTGGCGATCGGCGAGGAGTCCGACAGCGGGGCGAGCAGCTGGATCGACGAACCCGAGTCGCCGACCGACAGCATGGCCTCGCGCACGCCCTGCTCCTCGTTGATCTCCTCGTGCGCGACCGTCATGCCGAACACCTCGGCGTAGAACCGGACCGCCTCGTCGAAGTCGGCCACGGCAACGCCCACGTGGTCGATCGCGTCGAACAAGGTCCCGGTGACGGTGCTCTTCATAGCGCCAGAGTGGCGCAGCCGGCGGCCGGAATCCATGGAAAGTGGCAGAGCTGACACGACGTGTGTGACTTGATCGACAGCGGCGTACCAGTGCGGTCGCAGGTATCGTGACAACATGTCTGACGCCACCCGTAGTTCAGCGAACACCACTGTCATAGTCGCCGGCGCGCGGACCCCGATCGGGCGGCTGCTGGGTGGCCTCAAGGGCTTCACCGGCGCCGAGCTCGGCGGCTTCGCGATCAAGGGCGCACTGGAGAAGGCCGGCGTCGCGCCGGACCAGGTCGAGTACGTGATCATGGGCCAGGTGCTGCAGGCCGGCGCCGGTCAGATCGCCGCCCGGCAGGCCGCCGCCAAGGCCGGCATCCCGATGACCGTCCCGGCCATCACCATCAACAAGGTCTGCCTGTCCGGCCTGAACGCGATCGCGCTCGCCGGCCAGCTGATCCGCGCCGGTGAGTACGACATCGTCGTGGCCGGCGGGATGGAGTCGATGACGAACGCGCCGCACCTGCTGCCCAAGTCCCGCGAGGGCTTCAAGTACGGCGACGTCACCATGGTCGACTCGATGGCGTACGACGGGTTGTGGGACGCGTTCACCGACCAGCCGATGGGTGCGCTCACCGACCAGGCCAACAACGAGGGTCTCAAGCTCAGCCGCGAGGAGCAGGACGAGTTCGCCGTGCGCTCGCACCAGCGCGCGGCCGAGGGCTGGAAGAACGGTCTGTTCGCCGACGAGGTGATCCCGGTCGAGGTGCCGCAGCGCAAGGGCGACCCGATCGTGGTCGACAGCGACGAGGGTGTCCGCAGTGACACCTCTGTCGAGGCGCTGGCCCGGCTGCGTCCGGCCTTCGGCAAGGACGGCACGATCACGGCCGGGTCGTCGTCGCCGATCTCCGACGGCGGCTGCGCCGTGGTCGTGATGAGCAAGGCGAAGGCCGAGGAGCTCGGGCTGAGCTGGATCGCCGAGATCGGCGCCCACAGTTCGGTGGCGGGGCCGGACTCGACGCTGCAGAGCCAGCCCGCGCACGCGATCGCGAAGGCCTGCCAGAAGGAAGGCATCGAGCCCACCGCGCTCGACCTGATCGAGATCAACGAGGCGTTCGCGTCGGTCGGGATCGCGTCCACGCGGGAGCTGAAGGTCGACGCCGACAAGGTCAACGTGAACGGCGGTGCGATCGCCGTCGGACACCCGATCGGGATGTCCGGTGCCCGGCTGGTCCTGCACCTCGCGCTCGAGCTGGGCCGCCGCGGCGGTGGTGTCGGCGCGGCCGCGCTGTGCGGTGGCGGTGGCCAGGGCGACGCGCTCATCGTCCGGGTCCCGAAGAGCTGATGCCGCGCCGGACCGCACCGGTCTCGGAGCTGGTCGAGCGGGCCCGGGAGGGTGACTCCCGGGCCGTCGCCCGGCTGATCTCACTGGTCGAGGACGAATCGCCCTTGCTGCGTGAGGTGATGGCGGCCCTGTCGCCGTACGCCGGTCATGCGCACATCGTCGGCATCACGGGCTCGCCCGGCGTCGGGAAGTCCACGTCGACGTCGGCGCTCGTCACGGCGTACCGGGCGACCGGGAAGCGGGTCGGTGTGCTCGCGGTCGACCCGTCGTCGCCGTTCTCCGGTGGTGCGCTGCTCGGGGACCGGGTGCGGATGCAGGACCACGCGACCGATACCGGGGTGTTCATCCGGTCGATGGCTTCCCGTGGGCATCTCGGCGGTCTGGCCTGGTCGACCCCGCAGGCGCTGCGGGTGCTCGACGCGGCTGGGTACGACGTTGTCTTGGTGGAGACCGTCGGTGTCGGGCAGTCCGAGGTGGAGATCGCCGGGATGGCGGACACCACCCTCATCCTGCTGGCGCCGGGGATGGGTGACGGCATCCAGGCGGCGAAGGCCGGCATCCTCGAGGTCGGCGACATTTACGTGGTGAACAAGGCCGATCGGGACGGCGTGCAGAACGTCACCCGCGACCTGCGGCACATGCTCGCACTGGCCGAACGACCGGAAGGCGCCTGGTCGCCGCCGATCCTGAAGACCGTTGCCTCGCGCAACGAAGGCGTCGACGAGGTGGTGGCGGCGATCGAGGAACGGCTGGCCTGGATG
The DNA here is from genome assembly GCF_004331465.1 of Kribbella pittospori. Classification (GTDB taxonomy): domain Bacteria; phylum Actinomycetota; class Actinomycetes; order Propionibacteriales; family Kribbellaceae; genus Kribbella; species Kribbella pittospori. The sequence continues at coordinate 353,860 of NZ_SJKB01000004.1, read as the reverse complement.
CGGTCCAACGGCGTCCTGGACGAACGGCGCCGGAGCCGGGCCCGGGACGAGATCGAGGCGATCGCGATGACCTCGTTGCGATCCCGGTTCGCGCACCTGCACGGCGACGCGCGGCTCGATGTCCTGGCCGCCAAGGTCGCTGAGGGGAACACGGACCCTTACACCGCCGCGGACGAGTTGATCGCGGCGCTCTGATCAATCTCAGATGCAACACCCGACCACGGACTGTCACATTGTGTCTCTCCCTGGTGTTCATCCAATGGCTGTTCCGAAATCGGGCAAACATCGCAGGATTTCCGCCGTACGGCGGGATGCACGTCTCGTGGCGGCGCGCCGGTGGGTGCCATGCCCCCGAATCCGTTACAGAATGGACCTTGTAGCTGGTGAGCATTGTGCGGTGGGCTGTGTTCAGTCAGTGACAATTGGTGACGGTCCGTGATACAAACTCAAATACAGTCGACCGAGTGGTTGCTAACGAGGAGTGGTGACATGCCGAAGAAGCTGTTGATCTGGTCGGTCATCGCCTTTGCCGCCTTCTATCTGTTCACTCAGCCGGCGAACGCGGCCGATGCGGTGGGAGGCGCGTTCTCGGCCATCGGTGACGCGTTCGAGAGTGTGATCACCTTCTTGAGCGCGCTGTTCAGCTGATCTGCCGTCCGAGTGTCCCGTTACGAGCAATCGTGCGGGACACTTGGCTGTACGGGCCGCAACGCGGCGCGCGGCGGTTGGCAAGAGAGGGTGGTAGGGGAGTGAGTGGATGGCCGGCATAGGCCTGTTCCGGATCTTCGACCCGAAGGTCCGGCGGCACCTGATCTCGGACGAGGGCGAGGTCGTCATCGACGAGGTCCGCCAGCACTGGGTGGTGTACTTGCCGCCGATGCTCGAGGTCGCGCTGGCGACCGCCTTGCTGGTCGCGATGGTGACGACGGATATCGGTGGCCAGCCCGTCATCCTCGCGCTCGTGCTGGTGCTGCTCACGCACGCCTTCTGGCAGTTCCTCACCCACCACCGGGACCGGTTCGTGGTCACCAACATGCGGGTCATGCGGATCCGTGGCGTCTTCTCGCAGACCGTCGCGACCACCCCGATCGCGCGAGTCCTCGACATCACCCTGCAGAAGCCGATCGTCGGCCGGATCTTCGGCTACGGCCATTTCGTCTTCGAGTCCGCGGCGCAGGACCAGGGCTTCCGCGAGATCAAGTGGGTCAGCCGTCCCGACGACCGTGACCTGACCATCCAGCGCGTCATCCAGCGCACGGGCCTGCGCGCGTCGGCCAGCGTCGACGTGGTGGAGGGCGACGACGACTCCGACGACGACGGCACCGGTCCGATCGGGATGGACTCCGCGCAGGAGATCACCACCACGGTGCCCGCCGCGCCGGCGCGTCGCGGTGGCCCACCACCGTCCTCCGGTCCGGCGTCGAAGTCGATCTTCAACAGCGAACGCGGCAAGTGGACCGACGAGGACTGAGCTCAGTCGGCCGCGGCTCGGAAGAGTTCGAGGCGACGCTCGCGATGGCGTCGTTCGGCGTCGGTCGACGGACCTTCCAGCGCCTGGGTGAGTTCCTCGACTGCTTCGTCGTACCGGTGATCGCGGGCCAGTAGCTCGGCGCGGACGGCGTGCCAGCGTGGGCTGGGTGTGAGCTCGCTGAGCAAGGCGAGTCCCGCTGTGGTGCCTTTTGCTTCGGCGGCCGCGACCGCGCGTCCCAGGTCGGCTGCCGGGCTGGGCGCGACCGACACCAGGAGCTCGTACAGGCGGAGGATCTCCGTCCAGTCCGTGGTGTCGTAGCTGGGTGCGCGGGCGTGCTCGGCCGCGATGGCGGCCTGGAGTTGGTAGGCATCGGCCTGCTGGTTCGAGCGCAGGAGCGAGTCGTTGAGAAGCTCGATTCCGCGGGCGATCGCGGCGTTGTCCCAGCGGCCGCGGTCCTGCTGGTCGAGCGTGACGACCTCACCCTCGGCGTCCAGGCGGGCTGGGCGACGCGCCTCGGTGAGCAGCAGCAGTGCGAGTACGGCGGTCGGCATCGACTGATCGGGCAGCAGCTCGTGCAGGAGCTCCGCCAACCGGATTGCCTCCGCGCAGACATCGACGTCGTACGCCGTTTGTCCTTCGACCGGAGCGTGGCCGGACGTGTAGAGGCTGTGGACCACTCCGCAGACCGCGGGCAGGCGCTGGGGGAGTTCGGCCTCGGGTGGCACCCGGTACGGGATGCGGGCGGCGGCGATCTTCTGCCGGGCTCGGGTCAGGCGCTTCGCGGTCGCGGCCTCGGTCGTGAGCATGACGCCGGCGATCTGCGCGGGAGACAGTCCGCACAAGGTGCGCAAGGCCAACGCGACTCGGGTTGGTGGTGAGAGCGCGGGGTGGCAGCAGGTGAAGATCAGCCGCAGCAGGTCGTCCTGGACCACCTCGGCCGGGACGATGTCGGTGCGGCCCAGCTCGATCAGCTGGGTGCTGTCACGTTCCTTGTCGGCGCGGGCCCGTTCGCGCCGGATGATGTCGATCGCCTTGCGCCGGGCGGTCACGGTCAGCCAGGCGCGCGGCTCGGGCGGTACTCCTGTCACCGGCCAGGCGCCGAGGGCCGCCAGGGTGGCCTCCTGGACGGCGTCCTCGGCGAGTTGCACGTCGCCGACGGTCCGGATCAGCGTCGCGAGGATGCGTGTCCCCTCGACCCGGACCGTCTCGGCCACCGCGTCGTGCCCTGGCTCCATCGTCGGAGCCTTCAGCGGGCCCGGATCACCGGGCGGACCTCGACCGCGCCGTTCCACGCCGACGGGATCTGCTGGGCGATCGCGATCGCCGCCTCCAGGTCCTCGGCCTCGACCAGGTAGTAGCCGGTCAGTGCTTCCTTCGTCTCGGCGTACGGCCCGTCGGTGGTGACGACCTTCCCGCCGCGGGCACCTTCCACCCGTACGACGGTCGCCGTACTGGTCGGATGGAGGACCGCGCTGGCGGTGATCAGGCCGGCGTTCTCGTCCTGGAACCGCCGGTACTCCGCGAGCTCCTCGGCCTGCTCAGGTGCGAACCAGTCCACGTCCGCGCTGTAAACGAGCGCCAGGTACTGCGCCATCAGCCCACTCCTTTCCTTGCTGCAGGAACCACTCTGGTCCCTCGGCAAGTGAACGAACAGCAACCCGCGAACAGGACATCCGTCAGCGAGTGGCCTCCGCGACCCGCGCACGGAACTCCCGTACGACGCTCTCGTCGCCGGCGGTCTGGATCGCGGAAGCATCCGTGCGACCCCACAGCCAGAGGAACACCGCATCGGGTGATCCGAAGATCTCGGCGGCCGCATCGCCTTCGTCGCCCTGCTGCACGGTGACGCTGGTGCTGTCCGCGCTGATCGTCCACGTGCGGCCCTCGGACGTGATGCGCACGGTCGCGTCGAGCGGGTGGTCAGTGTCGCCCTCCTCCCACCACGGTCCGCCGAGGTTCGGGAACAGCAACTCGTCGATACCGTCCAGCGCCAGTTCGACGGCGATCGGTGTGACCACGCCATGGGCCTGCTCGACGTCTATTCGGTGCACGACACTCTCCAGCGCCATCCGCCGGTACCAGAACCCCGAGGTGGCGTCGTCCGGGTTGAACGTCCAGGTCTCCAGCGACGTACCGGCCTTCTCCAACGCGGCCACGATCGCTGCGAGCGCCTCGTCGTACCACTCGAAGGTCTCCCGTGCGTCGAAGTCCGGCGGCCATGGGTCGGGCAGCGCGCCGAGCCGCAGCACCTCCACCTTGTGCACGTACACCTGCGCGACATGCCGCAGTACTGACTCCACCGTCCACCCCGGACAACTGGGGATCGCCGCATCCAGCCCCATCCGCCCGACTTCCTCCAGCCGTGCACCCTCAGCCCGCACGTGCCCGAGATAGAACTCGGCCCGCTCCGTCGACAACGTCATATCCGGACCCTCCCAGACCCCGCAGACAGTTTCAGACGCTCCGCTGTTTGAGTGCTTCTTCCCAGTCGGCGGTCTCGGTGTGGCTGATCTCCACCACGCGTTCGGTCAGCACTTTGGCCGGATCCTCGGCGGTTGTGTACCGGCCGGCGCGCTGGACGTACAGCCAGGCTTCGTTCCGCAGGTCCTCGGCGGTCCGGCGGTAGGTCGGATAGGAGTCCTTGAACCCGAAGAGCGTCCGGAGTCCCTCGGCCAGCGCGATCAGGGCGCCGAGCGACGGAGCGAGCCAGGTCGGTGCGCTGATCGCGACCGAGGTCGCGATGAACAAGGCCGCGATGAGCTGGATGGTGCCGAGCCCTCGGTAGGCGACCCGGGCCTGGTTGGCCTGGTGGTGATACCAGCGGAAGCGGAGGCTGATCAACTGCTCCGCGGGCGCGTCGGTGCCGAGCGCCGGGAAATCCGAATCTCTGAGTCTGCCCATGGTGTGCCTAGTCTCCAGCTAACCTTCGGCTCATGGCGAGGAAGAGGGCGTTGCCGTTCGATCCGATCGACGAGGCGTCGCGGCAGTGGGGCCGGCGGTGGGGTGCGGTCGAGCAGATGCGGGCCGTCACGTCGCTGATGCGGGCCCAGCAGATCGTCATCGGGGAACTGGACGACATCCTTCGCAAGCACGGGCTGACGTTCGCGCGGTTCGAGGCTCTGGTGCTGCTGACGTTCTCGCGGCGTGGGTCGCTGCCGCTGGGGAAGATGGGGGAGCGACTCCAGGTCCACCCGACGTCCGTGACCTCGATCGTACGGCGGCTCGAGGCGGCCGGGCTGGTGACCCGGACCCCGCACCCGGACGACGGCCGGGCGGTCCTGTGCGAGATCACCCAGGACGGACGGGAGCTGGTCGAGCGCGCCACCGCCGACCTGGTCGCCGCCGATTTCGCGCTCAGCGGCCTCACCGAGGACCAGCTCAAGATGCTCTGGTCGGTGCTCGAACCGCTTCGCCACAACGCCGGCGACTTCAGCTGATCCCTGCCTCAACCAGCTGTTGTCGAGTGTTACGTCTGCGCTAAGAGTTCATTTCCTACTGAAACTTCCCAAGTTTCCCTATTGCGCTACAAGCTCAGGGCATCCAGGATCGGGGGAACACAGTCGGCCCGCCCTGCGGCCGCGGAAGTAGCTGGAGGACCCATGAAACGCCGTGCTGTCCGGGTGACCGCCGTCCTGCTCGCCGGCGCCCTCACGCTGTCAGGCTGTTCCGGCGGCGGCTCCGCCTCCCCGGCCGACGGGGTGCGGTCGATCTCGTACGCCGTCGACGACCCGGTCACGCTGAACCCGGGCCGTCAGACCATCGCCTTCGCGCAGGACAAGGCGCTGTTCTCCGCCCTCACCTACGTGAAGAGCGACGGCAGCCTGACCTACCTGAACGCCGAATCGGTGAAGTCGACCGACGCCGTGCACTGGACCGTCAAGCTGCGCCCGGGGTGGACCTTCCACAACGGCGAGAAGGTCACCGCGGAGAGCTACGTGAAGGCGTGGAACACGGTCGCCTACGGGCCGAACGCCTGGGAGAACAGCGGCCAACTGGTCAACATCGCCGGGTACGACGCTCTCAACCCGGCCAAGGGCGCACCGAAGACCAAGGAGCTGTCCGGCCTGAAGGTGGTCGACGAGCTCACCTTCACGGTCACGCTGAAGAGCCCCGACGGCCAGTTCCCGACCCAGTTGTCGCAGGCGCAGACCGGGTTCTTCCCGATGCCCGAGGCGGCGTACAAGGATCTCGACGGGTACGGCAAGAAGCCGATCGGCAACGGGCCGTTCGAGATGGACGGCAGCTACACCGAGAACGAGCCGATGACGGTCAAGGCCTTCGCGAACTACCAGGGCCCGAAGCCGAGTATCGACGAGATCGTGTTCAAGCCGTACACCGACATGACCACGGCCTACACCGACGTCCAGGCCGGCAATACCGACATCATCTTCGTACCGGCGGCCCGGATGGCGCAGGTGAGGAAGGATTTCGGCGACCGTGCGTACGTCTTCGAGGGCCTTGGCATGAACTACCTCGGCCTGCCGCTGTGGGACAAGCGGTACTCCGACGTCCGGGTCCGCGAGGCGATCTCGATGGCGATCGATCGCCAGGCCGTCAGCAACGTGATCTACGGCGGGATCTGGACGCCCGCCACAGCGCTGACCCCACCGGGCGAGCCGGGTACGCCGAAGGACCTCTGCGGCGAGCTCTGCACATTCAACCCCACCAAGGCCAAGCAGTTGCTGGCCGAGGCGGGCGGCTTCAGCGGCAAGATGGAGATCCGCTACCCGGGCGGCTCCGGTCTCGACGACCTCTACAACGCGTACGCCAACCAACTGCGGCAGAATCTCGGCATCAAGGACGTCACCGCGACGCCGACCACGGACTTCCCGGAGTTCCAGAAGCTGCGCAACGAGAAGAAGCTGAGCGGCCCGTACTTCTCCCGCTGGGGCGCCCTCTACGCCAGCCAGCAGAACACGCTGCGGTCCTTCTACACCAAGTCCGGCGGCTGCGTGAACTGCATCCCCTACTACACCACGCAGGTCGAGCAGTTGCTGGCCAAGGCGGACGCGCAGGTCGATCCGCAGAAGGCGATCGAGGGGTACGTCGACGTCCAGAAGGCGATCATCAAGGACTTCCCGGCCCCGCCGATGTTCTTCGAGAAGTACACCTACGCGACCTCGGACCGGATCGCGAAGCTGGCCGAGGGTGCGGGCAGCCTGGAGCTCGAGAACACCACCCTGGCGGATAGTTGATGACAGCAACCAACGGAGGCCCGCTCCAGGAGATCCTGGAGCGGGCCCACCGCGTGCCCGACCTGGACCATTTCCCGGGCGTCGACGAGATCACCGAGCGCCTCGACGACTTGGCCGGCCGCTACCCGGGCCTGGTCACCAGCCGACGGATCGGTACGTCGCGCCTCGGCGACCCGATCACGATGTACTCGATCGGCGCCGGCCCCGACGAGGCGCTCGTGTACGCCGGCGTACACCCGAACGAACCGATCGGCTTCTGGACCGCGATCCGGCTGGCCGAGGACCTGTGCGCCGACGAGGACCTCCGCGGCGGCTGCCGCTGGAACATCATCGGCTGCATCGATCCCGACGGCACCCGTCTGAACGAGGGCTGGTTCGACGGTCCGTTCAACCGGGTGAACTGTCTCGAGCACTTCTACCGCCCGGCCCCGGCCGAGCAGGTCGAGTGGTCGTTCCCGTTCCAGTACAAGAACGCGTACTTCGATCAGGTGATGCCCGAGGCGTTCGCGCTGATGCGGGTGATCGACGAGCTCAAGCCGGTGGTCGCCGTCTCCCTGCACAACACCGAGGTCGGTGGCGTGTACTACTACGTCACCCGCGAGCTCGGCGGTTTCGTCGACGAGTTGCACGCGATCACCGCGTCGTTCGGTCTGCCGCTCGACCTCGGCGAACCCGAGTCACCGGTCGCGCGGCCGCTCGGTCCTGCGGTCTACGAGATGATCTCGGCCAAGGCGACGTACGACTACACCGAGAGTCTGGGGCTGACGCCGTACACGTCGTCGGGTGGGTCGTCCTCGGAGTACGCCGAACGGCACGGGACGGTCAGCCTGGTCGCCGAGCTGCCCTACTGGACTCATCCCGCGAACGACGACCAGACGCCGAGCGAGGTGCCGTACCGCGAGGTGCTGGCCCGGATGGCCGATGCCCTGGGCAAGGATCTCGACGCGATGATCGAGATCTTCGACGCCGCCCGCCCGTACCTGTCCGACGATTCGCAACTGGTCCGTGCGACCGACGCCTTCCTCCCGTACCTGGCGAAGCGGCCGGAACGCGACCGGCTCCGGGCCGAGAAGGAGGACCCCGCGCGAGTGGCGACGGTCGCGGAGGCCTTCGGGCTGACCGATGTGCACCGGTCGTTCCGGCTGCGGTTCGGCGGCATGCTGCTGCGCTCGCTCGAGGGCGAGATCGCGCGGGGGAGTGCGGCCGCCGTACTGCATCCACTGTGTCGGCGGATGCGTGAGCACTACCGCGAGTGGCAGGAGGAGGCCGCGGCGCTCGACCAGGAGCTGCGGACCGTCCCGATCAAGGACCTCGTCGGAGTTCAGTACGCCGCCACTCTCGCGCTGTTGAACGCCGTACGGCGGGAGGCGGGCTGATGCTGCGCTTCACCATCCGGCGAGTGATCGAACTCGTGCTGGTGTTCTTCGGCGTCACGTTCGCCATCTACGCGGCCGTGTTCGCGCTGCCCGGCGACCCGATCTCCAGCCTGGGTGGCGATCAGCCGCTGTCCCCGGCGGTGGTCGAACGGATCCGGGAGCTCTACCACCTGAACGACCCGCTCTGGTCGCAGTACCTGCGCTATCTCGGCCATCTGCTGACTGGCGACCTCGGCGTCGACTTCCGCGGCCGGTCGGTGGCGGAGCGGCTGGCGACGCGGTGGCCGGTGACGATCCGGTTGGCGTTGACCGCGTGGGTGATCCAGGTCGTGATCGGGGTCGGCCTCGGCCTGATCGCAGGGTTGCGGAAGAACACCTGGATCGACCGCGGCGTACTGATCCTGACGATTCTGATCACCTCGGTGCCGATCTTCGTGATGGCGGTGACCGCGCAACTGGTGTTCGGTGTGAAGCTGTCGCTGCTGCCGATCGCCGGCGTGACCGACGGCTGGCCGTTGTCGTATCTGCTGCCGGCGACAGTGCTGGCGCTGTACGGGTTGGCTGCGGTGGCTCGGCTGACCCGGGGGAGCGTGGTCGACACGATGAGTTCGGACTTCGTCCGGGCGCTGTGGGCCAAGGGCCTGACTCGGCGCCGAGTGGTCGGCATCCATGTACTGCGGAACTCGTCGATCCCGGTGCTGACCTATCTGGCGATCGACCTGGGCGCATTGCTCGGCGGTGCGGTGGTGACTGAGGGGATCTTCAACCTGCCCGGGGTCGGTCAGCTGCTGTTCCAGTCGATCCGGGTGCACGAGGGCCCGACCGTGGTCGGCATCGCGACCGCGCTGATCCTGATCTTCCTGCTGACCAGCGTGGTCGTCGATCTGCTCAACTCGCTGCTCGACCCGAGGATCCGCCATGACTGACCAGGTGCTGGTGCAGCCGATCGAAGACGACACGCTTGCCGGCCGCGGGGTCTGGGCGACCGTCCGCCACCGCGTGCTGTTCTGGGTGCCGCTGACCGTGCTCGCCGTACTCCTGTTGCTCGCTCTGTTCCCGGGCTGGGTCGGCGGATGGTTCGGCAACCCGGATCCGCGTGCGTGCGACATCTCGGCGAGCGCGCGTCCGTCGTCGCACGGGCATCCGTTCGGCCAGGACCTGCAGGGCTGCGACGTCTACGCGAACGTCGTCCACGGCGCTCGCGCGTCGCTGGCGGTCGGCCTGATGTGCACGCTGGTCGCGCTCGTCATCGCCGTCGGAGTCGGCACCATCGCCGGGTACGTCGGTGGTTGGGCCGACTCGGTGCTGGCCCGGCTGACCGACGTCTTCCTCGGCTTCCCGTTCCTGCTCGGGGCGATCGTCGTACTGAACAGTCTCGGCAAGCGGTCGGTGCTGTCGGTCGCGCTCGTGCTCGCGTTGTTCTCCTGGCCGGCGCTCGCCCGGATGGTCCGTACGACGGTCCGTGCGACCCGGGACGCGGAGTACGTGCAAGCGGCGAAGGCCATGGGGTTCCCGACCAGCCGCATTCTCAGTCACTATGTGTTGCCGAACTCGATCGGACCGGTGCTCGCGGTCGCCACCCTGACCGTCGGGGGCGTGATCGTCGCGGAGTCGACGCTGACGTTCCTCGGCCTCGGCCTGCGGGCGCCGTCGATCTCGTGGGGCCTGCAACTCGCCACCGCGCAGTCCAGGTTCCAGCAGGCACCGCACACCTTGATCTACCCGGGCATCTTCCTCGCCGCGACCGTACTGAGCCTGATCACCCTCGGCGACGTACTCCGCGACGCGGTCAACCCGAAGGGACGCTCCTGAATGACCACCCACGACAGAACGGACGCCGCCTTGTCCTCGTATGACCTCACCACCGCTCGTGAAGCCGCACCCGCGATCGAGAGCTGGCTGGAGTACCAGCGCCGCTACCTGCGGACCCCGGGAGTCCAGGCGGCGATCCGGGTCGGTGACGAGCTCGTCCTGTCGACCGCGCTGGGCAACAGCGACGAGGTGGCCGGTACGCCGCTGCGGACCGACCACCTGTTCCGGATCGCGTCGCACTCGAAGACGTTCACCGCGACCTCGATCCTTCAGTTGGCCGAGCAGGGCAAGGTCCGCCTGGACGACCCGATCGACGCGCACGTGCCCGAGCTCGCCGGCAGTGCGCTGGCGCCGGTCACCGTGCGCGAGCTGCTCGGTCACCAGGGCGGCGTGATCCGCGACGGCGTCGACAAGGACTACTGGCAGCTGATGGATCCGTTCCCGGACCGCAAGGCGCTGGTGGAGTTGTGCCTGAGCCATGGTCAGGTCTTCGAGCCGAACGAGCACTTCAAGTACACGAACATCGGCTACTCGCTGCTCGGCCTGGTGATCGAGTCCGCGAGCGGGCGCTCGTACGGCGATTACGTCGCCGCCAACATCACCGCTCGCCTCGGCCTGGCGAACACTGGCGCGGAATGGGACCCGCAGCGGGCGAGCGAGTACGCCGGTGGACACACCGGGCTGCTGGACGGTTCCGACGTACGCGAGACCATCCCGCACGTCGACACTCGGGCGATGGCCGCGGCCACCGGCTTCTACTCGACCGCCGAGGACCTCACGTCGTACGGCGCCGCGCACTTCTTCGGAGCGGATCAGCTGCTGTCCGACGCGAGCAAGCGGCTGCTGCAGCGCGACGAGAGCCTGGTCAACGCGCACGGCCGCGAGATCGGCCGGTACGGATTGGGCCTGGACATCGTGAAGGTCGGCGACCGCCGACTGGTCGGCCACAGCGGCGGGTACCCGGGCCACATCACCCGGACCTTCATCGACCCGGTCGACCAGATCGTCGTGTCGGTGCTCACCAACTGCATCGGCGGCCCGGCCGGCATCCTCGCGACCGGCGTGGTCAAGCTGCTCAACCTGGCTGCTGACGCTCCGGCCGGCTCCGCGGTGCCGAGCGACATCGACGGGCGCCGGTTCTGCGGCAACTTCGCGAACCTGATGGGCGTGATGAGCATCGCGCTGCTCGGTGGCCGGCTGGTCGCGTTCTTCCCGGCCGCGCCGGACCCGGTCGACAGTTACGAGGAGCTCCAGGTCATCGACGAGAACACGCTGGCCGTCGTACCGGCGGCCGGGTTCGGGTCGATCGGCGAGAAGGTGGAGTTCACCTGGGATGCCGACGGACAGCCCGAGGTCGTCCGGTACGGCGGCAGCTCGCGGTGGCCGGTCGAGGTGTTCCGGGCGCGCCGTTCGGCGCAGATCGCGGACGCCGAGGTGCACGCTTTGGCCAGGAGGTCGTAATGGCGGATGACAAACCGGTCGACGACGAGGCCTGGGAGGAGGACCCGCGCCGCGCGGAGTTCGTCGAGCAGTTCGCCCTGCTCAGAGAGCTGGCCGGCTCGCCGCGAATGGAGGGCCGGGTGCTCGGCTACCTGATGGTGAGCAACAAGCCGTTCGTCTCCTCGGCCGAGCTGGCCCGGGCGCTGTCCGCGAGTGCGGGGTCGATCTCGAGTACGACGCGTCGGCTGATCGACCTCGGGTTCATCGCGCGGCACGCCGTACCGGGGGATCGCAGTCACTACTTCAAGGTCGAGGACGACGTCTGGGGGAGCTTCCTCGCGGGCGAGCGCAGGTCTCTCGGCAAGCAACGGCAGGTCTTCGAGGACATGCTCGCCGAGCTGCCCGAAGGGATGACCGGTCCGCGGAAGCGGCTGCGGAACGCGCGCAACTACTTCGAGTGGCTGGCGACGTACCACCGCAAGATGCTCCTCGACTGGCAGGAGTACAAGGACAAACTCGACGCCGAGGAGGGCGAGTGACCGACGACATCCTGCGGTTCGAGGACCTGACCGTCGACTTCACCGTCGGCGGTACGACGCATCGCGCGGTGGACAACGTGACTTTCGCCGTCCGGCCGGGCGAGGTACTCGCGGTCGTGGGGGAGTCCGGATCGGGCAAGAGCGTCACGTCGCTGGCGGCGCTCGGGCTGCTGCCGTCCAACGCGACGGTGGGCGGGCGGATCAGCTTCGGCGGCGAGGACGTGCTGTCGATGTCGCGGGCCGAGCTGACGACGCTGCGCGGCCGGCGGATCGCGATGATCTTCCAGGACCCGGTCGGCGCGCTGGACCCGGTGTTCACGATCGGGTCGCAGCTGATCGAGATGATCCGGGCGCACCAGCCGGGACTGTCTCGCGGCCAGGCCCGGGAGCGGGCGATCGAGCTGCTGCGGATGGTCGAGATCCCCGAGCCCGAGTCGCGGCTGAAGTATTACCCGCACCAGCTGTCCGGCGGTCAGTGTCAGCGGGTGATGATCGCGATCGCGGTCGCCTGTGACCCCGAGCTGCTGATCGCCGACGAGCCGACCACCGCGCTCGATGTGACCGTGCAGCAGGAGGTGCTCGACGTACTGCTCGCGATGCGGTCGGAGATCTCCGGCGCGATCATGATCATCACGCACGACATGGGCGTGGTCGCGGACGTGGCCGACCGGGTCGTTGTCATGCGCAAGGGATCGGTGGTCGAAACGGCCGACGTCCACGAACTGTTCGACCGGCCGACGCAGCCGTACACGCGGGCGCTGCTCGACGCGGTGCCGCGCGGCGGTCTCCGTGACGACAAACCCTCCGGGCCGACGGAAGGTACGCCGGCTCTGTCGGTCGAGGATCTCGTGGTCGAGTACCGCGGCCGGCGCGGCAAGACGGTCCTCGCGGTGGATCACGTGAACCTCGCGCTCAACCCCGGCGAGATCACCGGTCTGGTGGGGGAGTCCGGGTCGGGGAAGTCGACTATCGGAAAGTCCGTGCTGAGCCTCGCACCGATCACCTCGGGCGAGGTCCGGGTCGACGGTCAGGCTCTCACCACCGCGTCGTCGTCGGCCGTGCGGCAGACCCGGTCCCGGATCGGCGTGGTGTTCCAGAACCCGGCCGGCTCACTGAACCCGCGCGCGACGGTCGGTCAGTCCATCGGCGAGCCGCTCGCCGTCCATCGCGGCGTACGGGGTGATCAGCTGCGTGGACGGGTCGAGGAGCTGCTGGACAGCGTCGAGCTGCCGCGCGGCTGGGCCGGACGGTATCCGCACGAGTTGTCCGGCGGTCAGCGGCAGCGAGTGTCGATCGCGCGGGCGGTCTCGCTCGATCCCGGACTGCTGATCGCGGACGAACCCACATCGGCACTTGACGTGTCCGTGCAGGCGACGGTGCTCGAACTGCTCCGGTCACTGCAGGACCGGCTGCATTTCGCCTGCCTGTTCATCAGTCACGACCTCGCGGTGGTCGACCAGGTCTGCGACCGCGTCGCCGTGATGAGCCACGGCAAGCTCGTCGAACAAGGCACCCGCGAGGCCGTCCTACGCGCACCCCAGGACCCGTACACGATTCGTCTGCTGGAAGCGGCGCCCGTCCCCGATCCCCGCGAACAGGCCCACCGCCGGTCAGTACGCCTGGTCGGCTAGCGCTGGGAAGGTCCGGCGCAGTTCGGCGAAGAACTCTTGTTCCCGCCCGAACCCGAAGGTGTCGACGGCGACCCGCACTGCCCCGATCGCGGCGGTCAGCGGCTCGTCGGCGCACGCCTCGAAGATCGCCGGGATCGCCATCGCCTGCTGCGAGAAGTTGTCGTACCTGCCGTTGCGGGTGGTGATCAGCGTCTTCGTCACGCTCTGATCGCCCCAGGCCCGATCGAACGCCTTGCTGGTGGTGTCGAACGGTTCCGGCAGTTCCTCGCCCCGGTCCATCGCGGCGAGTGCTGCTGCGACCCAGTCGTGCCCGGTCAGTCGGGCTTCCTCGTACGCGCGCCGCGCGGCCCACCGTGCGACCGCTCGCTGCGTCCCGGCGTCGGCTCGCGCGATTGCCTCGGCCGCGGCGCGGTCCGTGAGCGCCACCGGGATCGCCTCCCAGCCGAGTGCGCGCAGCGCCTCGCTCGGCAGGGTGCCGCCCCACTCCCGCGTCTCGACCTCGAGTCGTGCCTCGGCCTGCCTGCGCTCCTGCTCCAGCTCAGCTTGCCGCTCGGCCTCGGCTCGCTCCTCCGCGGTCGGTGGAGGCGGTTGCTGTCGCGCGGAGTCGTGCCAGTACGCCGCCGTACCGCTCGTGACCTTGATGACCCGGTCCGGCTGGGGCGGCGCCGGCCAGAACTGCAGCAGGTAGTGGTCGACGAGCGGCTCGTCATCCAGTGTGGTGTCGGTCTCGTGGCCGGCGTCCATACCGGTTCCGCAGTACCGCACCCGGTAGTCGATCTCGGCCAGGTCCAGCGGCTCCTGCCACTCGCCGGCCCAGCCGACGAGCGCGGTGGTCGCGCCGACCGGCGTGAACGACGCCTCGACGATCTCCTCCCAGGCGTCGTCGAGCGGTGGCTCGGAGTCGTGCAGCTCGACCGAGAAGCCGACGTCGCCGGTGTGCAGGCCGGTGATCAGGAACAGTGCCCCGGGCACCGCCGCACCACACAGCCCGTTCTGCTGGCCGCCGTAGGACGCGCCCAGATCCGACACGAACTCGTGGCTCTGGACGTACAGCTGGCCGTAGTGCACCCCGACCGGTCCGGTCGTCAAAGTCCGCACGGAATCCCCTCCCCAGGTCCTGCCGCGCATCATCTCGCCGGATCGGGGTCAGCCCGGGAATTGGAAATAGTTGGACGTCCTAGTATTTTGGGACCAGTCTTCTAGGAGGTCTGACTGATGGATGCCGAGCAGATCGCGGCCGGCCGGAGCCGGTGGCAGCAGCGGTACGACGCGGCGCGCAAGCGGGAGGCGGATTTCACCACGCTCTCCGGCACCGAGGTCGCGCCGGTGTACGGACCTCCCGAGGGTGTCGACGACCCGCGGATGGAGCGGATCGGCTGGCCGGGGGAGTACCCGTTCACCCGCGGCCTGTACCCGACCGGCTACCGCGGCCGCACCTGGACGATCCGCCAGTTCGCCGGCTTCGGCAACGCCGAGCAGACCAACGAGCGGTACAAGATGATCCTGAACGGCGGAGGAGGTGGCCTGTCCGTCGCGTTCGACATGCCGACGCTGATGGGCCGCGACTCCGACGACCCGAAGGCGCTCGGCGAGGTCGGCCACTGCGGGGTCGCGATCGACTCGGCCGCCGACATGGACCGGCTGTTCAAGGACATCCCGCTGCAGGACGTCACGACCTCGATGACGATCTCCGGTCCCGCCGTACCGGCGTTCGTGATGTACCTGGTCTCCGCCGAGCGGCAGGGCGCGGACATCACCAAGCTCAACGGGACGCTGCAGACCGACATCTTCAAGGAGTACATCGCGCAGAAAGAGTGGCTGTTCCCACCGGAACCGCACCTGCGCCTGATAGGTGACCTGATGGAGTACTGCGCCGAGCGCATCCCGGCGTACAAGCCGCTCAGCGTCTCCGGCTATCACATCCGCGAGGCCGGTTCGACGGCCGGGCAGGAGCTGGCGTACACGCTGGCCGACGGGTTCGGGTACGTCGAGCTCGGGCTGTCCCGCGGACTCGACATCGACGTGTTCGCGCCAGGGCTGTCGTTCTTCTTCGACAGCCACCTGGACTTCTTCGAGGAGATCGCGAAGTTCCGTGCCGCCCGCCGGATCTGGGCGCGCTGGCTGCGCGATGTGTACGGCGCTCGCACCGACAAGGCTCTGTCGCTGCGGTTCCACACGCAGACCGCCGGGGTGTCGTTGACCGCCCAGCAGCCGTACAACAACGTCGTACGGACGGCTGTGGAAGCGCTGGCCGCCATCCTCGGTGGGACGAACTCGCTGCACACCAACGCGCTCGACGAGACGCTCGCGCTGCCGAGCGAGGAGTCGGCCGAGATCGCGCTGCGCACGCAGTCGGTGCTGATGGAGGAGGTCGGCGTCACCAACGTCGCCGACCCGCTCGGTGGATCCTGGTTCGTCGAGGCGCTCACCGACAAGATCGAGGCGGAGGCCGAGGAGATCTTCGCGCGGATCAAGGAGATGAGCCCGGACGGCTCGATGACCGGCGGCATCCTGCGCGGGATCGAGGACGGCTGGTTCATGGGCGAGATCGCCGACGCCGCCTTCGAGTACCAGCAGAAGCTGGAGAAGGGCGAGAAGAAGATCGTCGGCGTGAACACGCTGACCGACACCGTCTCCGGCGAGCTGGAGATCCTGCGGGTCAGCCACGAGGTCGAGGTCGAGCAGTGCCGGGTGCTGGCGGAACGCAAGTCGCACCGTGACGAGGACCGCGTCCGGCGTACGCTAACGGCTCTGGTGGAGGCGGCCAGGAGTACTGGCAACCTGATCGAGCCCATGCTGGAGGCGGCGCGTGCGGAGGCCACGATGGGGGAAATCTGTCACGTTCTTCGGGACGAGTGGGGCGAGTACCGAGAGCCCGCCCGCTTCTGACGAGAGTTCCTCCTCCGACGGAGGCCCGGCGGAACCGAGCGGATTGGGAGCCCGGGCCCGCGAGGCGATCGGCCCGGCGGACGGGCGCGGAGTGGTCGTCTGCGGTGGGGATCGCACCATGCTGCGGGTCGTCACCGAGCTGGTGAGCTCCGGCGAGCGGGTGATCGCGATCGTCAATCCGGCGTCGCGGCACTACGACCGGATCAGTGAGCTCGGCGCGCAGGTGATGGGTGTCCGGGTCATCAGTGAGTCGCTGCTGCGCCGAGCCGGAGTCGACGCTCAGGACGGCAACGCGTCGACCGCGCGGGCCTTGGTGCTGCTCGACACGGACGACGTTCACAACGTCCACACCGCGTTGACCGCGCGCGACATGGATCCCGATCTGCGGATCATCGTGCAGATGGTGAACCCGCGGCTGGGCAAGCAGTTGCACAGCCTGCTCGGCGACTGCGTGGTGATCTCCGGGCCGTCGTTGGCCGCTCCGGCGTTCGTCTCCGACGCGCTCGAGGATGACGAGCTCACCTGGCTCGAGATCGGCGGCCGACGCCTGGTCGCCGGTCAGGCCGACCTGATCCGCGAGCCGCATCTGACCGTGCTCGCGGATACGACGTCGTCCGCGACACCGGAACTGCTGCCGGTCGTGAGCACCGATCCCAGCGGTGACATCGTGCTCGGCACCGGCATCCGCAGCGTCTGGCGGACGAGGGACGTACGGCGTGCCGGGTGGCTGATGGCGGCCGGCGACATCTTCGACCGGAGGGTACGGCGGATCGCCGCAGTGATGGCGTTGCTCGTGCTGGCCGGGACCGTGCTCACGCATTTCATCGCGAAGGTCGAATGGCTGCGGGCTGTCTACCTCGCGGCCGGTGCGGTGACGTCGGCCGGGATCGAGGACGACACGTTCTCCGAGGCGGCGCCGTGGGCGAAGGTCGCAGCCGTCGTGGTCCAGTTGACCGGGATCGTGCTGGTGGCTCTGCTGACCGCGGTCATCGTCGACTCGCTGATCGGTGCGCGACTGTCGCGGGTGATCGGCGGCGTCCGCGGGCGGCCGCGCAACCATGTCGTCGTCTGCGGTCTCGGGACGGTCGGCGCGCGAGTGCTGGAGATCCTAGCTGAGCGGGGCGTCGCGGTGGTCGGCGTCGAGCATGACGAGGACGCGCCCGGCGTACAGACCGCGCATCGGTTGCGGATCCCGGTGGTGATCGGTGACAGCAGCAACGAAGAGACTCTGCGGTCGGCCGGGGTGCAGCGATGTCTGTCGGTGCTCGCGCTCACCGACGGCGACATCACGAATCTGGAATCCGCGATGGTCGTCCGCGACCTGAACCCGGACGCCCGGATCACGATGCGGATGTTCGACCACGATCTCGCGCAGCGGGTGGAGCGCCGGCTCGGGCTCGGCCACAGCCGCTCGGTGTCGATGCTGGTCGCCCCGGCGATCGCCGCAGCCGCCGCGAACCGGCGCAGCCAGGTGACGGTCCCGGCCGGTCGGCGGGTTCTGCTGCTCACCGAGGTCACCGTCGAGCCGGGCTCGGTCGCCGTTGGCCTGCGCCTGGGCGAGCTGGACGAGGCGGGCGGTCTGCGGGTGCTGGCCCGCCAGGACGATGGTCCGTGGGACTGGAATCCGGCGTCCGGCAAAGTGCTCCGGAGCGGCGATCGGCTCGCCGTCGCGGGCACCCGGAGCGGGCTGGCCAGACTCCTTCTGTCGACCCGGGCACGACACGGTTCCACCGCGTCGTAGAGGATAGACCTGTGAACGTACGCAGTGAGCGCCAACTGGGCGCGACCGGAATGCGAGGGCAGTGGTGAGTCAGTCGAACTTCTCCCGTCCCGGGGCGATTGATCTGTCGTCCCTGCGCAAGCCCGCGGCCCCGCCGCCCGGCTCCGGTGGTGGCGCACCGGCGGGCGGTGGCGGAGCGTCGGGCTCGTATGTGCTGAACGTCAGCGAGGCGACCTTCCAGTCCGATGTGATCGAGCGGTCGATCCAGTCGCCGGTGGTGGTCGAGTTCTGGTCGCCGCGGTCGGAGGCGTCGATCGCGCTCGGCCCGGTGCTGGCCCAGCTGTCGACCGAGTACGCCGGCAAGTTCCTGCTGGCCCGGATCGACGTCGACGCGAACCCACAGCTGGCCCAGGCGGTCGGCGTGCAGTCGGTGCCGCTGGTGATCGCCGTACTGCGCGGCCAGGTGGTCCCGCTGTTCCAGGGCACGCTGGGTGAGCCGGAGGTGCGTGGGTACCTCGACCAGCTGCTCACTGTGGCGGTCGCGAACGGCATCACCGGGCGGGCCGATCCGGTCGGACCCGCCGCACCTTCGGGTTCGGTGGAGGACGAGGAGGAGCCGCCGCCGAATCCGCGGTACGAGAAGGCGGAGAACGCGGTCGGCGCGGGTGATTTGGACGGCGCGATCGCGGCGTACGAGGAGCTGCTGAAGGAGACGCCGGGCGACGCCGAGGCGAAGTCGGGCCTGGCTCGGGTGCAGCTGGTCAAGCGCACCCAGGACGTGCCCGCTGATCTGCGGACGCGGGCGGCCGACAACCCGACCGACATCGAGGCGCAGCAGTTGGTGGCCGATGTCGATCTGATGGGTGGGCATGTCGATGACGCGTTCAACCGGCTGATCAGCACCATCCAGGCGACCTCGGGTGACGAGCGGAACGAGGTCCGGCTGCACCTGCTCGAGCTCTTCGAGGTCGTCGGCGCGGACGACGACCGGGTGATCAAGGCGCGGCGGCGGTTGATGGCTGCGTTGTTCTGATCCCTGCTTGTTGACGGACCCCCTCGAGCCCCGCTGGCCGAGGGGGTCTCGTGTTTCTGTTGGCGTGAACTCTTGCAATCCTGTCCGGGGTGCTCTGAGAATAATTCACATGACCAGCGCCGTTGCGGCGACGCCGCCGCCGAGCCTCGAGGCCCGGATTCATGGCCTGCTGCCTGCGCTCAGTCCGGCGCAGGCTCGGATCGCGACCGAGGTACTGCGGGATCCGGCGGCCGTGGCGTCGTCGACGATCGGGCAGTTGGCGGCTCGGTGCGGCACGTCCCTGCCGAGTGTCACCCGCTTCTGTCTGGCTCTCGGTCTGTCCGGGTACGCCGAGCTTCGGCTGGCGCTCGCGGCTGAGAGCGGGCGGAGCAGTCTGAGTTGGGAGCGGGGGACCGGCGCCGAGGTCGGGCCGGATGACTCGCTGGACGACGTACTGCGGACGCTGTTGCGGGCTGACACTCGTGCACTCGAGGACACCGTCGCGTCGCTCGACGTCGATGCGCTCGGGCGTGCGGTGTCGGCGATCTCCGATGCGCGGCGGATCGACATGTACGCCGTGTCCGGGTCTGCGTCCGTGGCTGAGGATCTGCGGCTTCGGCTGCATCGGATCGGGCGTGGTGCCAACACCTGGAGCGACGTACACAACGCACTCACCAGCGCGGCGCTGCTCGGCGTCGGGGATGTTGCCGTCGGCATCTCGCACAGCGGCGAGACGATCGAGGTCCTCGAGCCGCTGGAACGAGCCGGCCGCCAGGGCGCCACAACCGTTGCCATCACCAACTATCCGCGCTCACCCCTGGCCCGGACCGCCGACATCGTCCTCGTCACCTCCGCCCGAGACGTCACCTTCCGCACCGGCGGCCTGTCCGGCCGCCACGCCCAGATGATCGTCCTGGACGCCCTCTACCTCGGCGTAGCCCAACGCGACTACCCCCTGGCCGAACAAGCCTTCGACGCCACCACCGAAGCCATCTCCACCCACCGCCGCCGCCCCTGACCCCCACCCGCCGCCTCTGATTTCCACCCTCCGTCAACCGCCCTTGAAGGAGCACCATGGACAGCCCTCACCGCGCTTTCGCCCCCTCCCGCCGCACACTCCTGTTCGGAGCCGGCGCCACAGCCCTCACCGCCGCGTCCGCATCCGCCCTTCCTGCTTCCGCGGGGCCTGCCTCCGCCGCGGCTGCCGGCTCGGCCGCGGCTGCCGGCTCGGCCGCGGTCTCGGCCTCCGCGGCGATCCCGTCGCCCGATGACCTGCCTCTGACGGGCGGACCGGAGTTCCCGGTCGGCCTGTTCTGGCCGCCGCACCCGTACGCGAGCACCGCCGAACGGTTCACCGAGATCAAGGACGCCGGGTTCGACTTCGTCATCTCCGGCAACTATGCCGGCGACGGCAACATCTTCCAGTACCAACTCGACCTCGCCCGCACCGCCGGCCTGCAGATGCTGATCTCCGACGACATCCAGATCCGCAACATGTCCCGCTGGTTCTCAATCTCCGACAACACCGCAGACTTCCTCAGCGTCACCCCAGACGAGGCCCGCGCCCTCTACACCCGCGCCCGCGATGCGTACGGCCCGTTCTCGTCCCTGGCCGGCTTCAACTTGTACGACGAACCGGGCGCCGGCTGGTTCGGCACCCTGGCCAAAGCCGTCGCGATCTCACGCGAACTCGCCCCGCAACTCTTGCCGTACATCAACCTCTTCCCGTCCGACGACGCCGCGTACTACCGCAGCTTCGTCGACGTCGTGAAGCCCTCGCTCATTTCCTTCGACCGTTACCCGCTCCTGTCCGAGGGCCGCGAGGACGCCAACTACTTCCACAACTGGGCCATCGTCCGAGACGCCGCCCTACACGGCGACATCCCGTCCTGGGTGTTCATCCAGACCCTCGCGTACAACGGTCACCGCGAACCGACCGCCGCCGAACTGCTCTGGCAGGTCAACATCAGCCTCGCCTACGGCGCGAAGGGCATCCAGTACTTCACCTACTGGACGCCCGAGGCCGCCCGCGGCGAAGGCTTCGGCCCCGCATTGATCACTGTTGACGGCAGTCGTACACCCCGGTACGCCGCCGCCCGCAAGATCAACACCACCTGGCTCCATCAAGTAGGCCGAGAACTCAAGCCACTCGTCTCCGAAACCGTTGTCCACGCCAACGAAACCCCACTGCCCAACGGCGCAGTCGCCTTCACCCCCACAAACCTCGTCACCGCAGTCACCGGTGACCCAGTAGTGATCGGCACCTTCCACTCCCGAGACGCTGCCTCCACCGACCGCTGGCTCCTGGTAGCCAACCGCTCCCACACCACCCGCTCCCGCGCGGTCATAACCCCCAACCCCCAAACCGTGGCCACAATCGCAACCTTCCAACCCCCCACCCAGACCTACACCCCCCGCCCCGCCACCCCAACCCCCGTCGACCTACCCCCAGGCGCAGCCACCCTCCTCAAACTAACCACCAAGTAGACGAGCGACTCGGCGCCGAGCCCCATCCCCAAGCCCGGCGCCGAGCAAGCCCCTGGAGGCGTGCGCTGCTGGTCAGCTAGGTAGGCCGGTGTAGATGCCTTGGGCTCGGTAGCGGAGGGGTGGGGCGGCGTACTCCTCCAGGGCGTGGGCAGTCCAGCCGATGATGCGAGAGAGGGCGAACAGGGCGTCGCCGGCGTCGGGGCGGAAGTCGTAGGCGTGCATCATCGCCGCCACCGCGAGATCGCTGTTCGGGAACGACGGGAGACGTGCGGCCAGCACACTCACGGTTTCCGTGATCGGATGGTCGCCGAGCAGTTCGCCCAGTACCTCGGCGCGCGGATCGCGTTCTTGATAGATCCGGTGCCCGAACCCCGGCACCGGTTCACCGGACCGCAGCCTGTCCGACAGAGCGGCCAGCGGATCCTGCTGAGCCCGCTCGAGGAACTCATACGCCAGCGTCGGCGCAGCACCGTGATACTGCCCGTCCAACGCCCCGAGCCCCGCCGACACCACGGCGTACAGATTCGCCCGCGCGCTGGCCGCCACACGCGCCGCAACCGTCGACACCGCCAGCCCGTGATCGGCCAGCAGGATCATCGCGGCTTCCAGCACCTCGGGCCGCGGCGGGTGAGGGGACAGCTTCGGCCAGAGGCGCGCGCCGAGCGTCGTCCGCGACGTCACGGACGGTCCAGGCAGAGCAGCGATCAACGTACCGATCAGCTTCTCGGCCACGCTGGTCACCGAACGCGGCGACAGGTCGAAGCGCAGCGGATCCGCAGCACCCAGCGCGGCCACAGCAACCCGCAGCTTGTCGGTCAAGCGCGCCGAACCCGGCAGCACGTTCATCGCAGCACGCGCGAGCTGCACGGATTCGCGCGGCGCGGGGAAGGGCTGCCGCGCGGTCAGCTCGCCGGTCCACAGCAGATGCGCGACCGACTCGACCGATGAGTTGATCGCGAGGTCGCGCACGGAATGACCGCGGTAGTACAGCTCGTCATCCTCCAGCAACGTCAGCGCGGATTCGATACGTTCGACCACCCCCGAGTGC
The DNA here is from genome assembly GCF_004331465.1 of Kribbella pittospori. Classification (GTDB taxonomy): domain Bacteria; phylum Actinomycetota; class Actinomycetes; order Propionibacteriales; family Kribbellaceae; genus Kribbella; species Kribbella pittospori. Next base: position 331,240 of record NZ_SJKB01000004.1, on the reverse strand, counting down.
TCGACCGACCTGCTGGCCAACCGCTCGACATCAGCGATCGCGAACAAGCTCCCGCGCCGCCCCCGCGCCCGGACGCTGGTCAGCAGACCACGGCTCACATAGGCGTAGATCGTCTCCGGCTTCACCTTCAGCCGGCGTGCGACCTCGGCCGTGGTCAGGTAATTCTCGTCACTCTGCTGGGTCATTCCCCGCTCCTCCGAGCGTTGATCCCGCTCCCGTGGGCGGTTACATTGACTGGATCAATATTGACAATCATTGATCGCCTGTCAACTCTGAAGGTATGTCAACAACGATCAATGTTCCGCCGGGCCTTCGCAATGTCGTGGTCACCGAGACGACCCTCGGCGACGTTCGCGGTGAGGAAGGTTTCTACCACTATCGGCAGTACTCGGCGATCGATCTCGCCAAGTCGAAGACGCTCGAAGACGTCTGGTTCCTGATGTTCGAGGGACACCTCCCGACCGCCGACGAGCGGGCGCGCTTCATCGCCGAAGTGGCGCCACTTCGCGTGCTCCCCGACGAGGTTCGCGCCGTCCTGCCCGCGATCGCGACTGCGGGTCCGGTGTTCAACCCGCTCGCCGGTCTCCGCACCGTCTTGTCACTCCTGGCCGCCGTACGTCGTCTCCCGCCGTTGTGGGACGCGGATCCGGTGCGCCAGAAGGCCGACGCGATGCTGGTGTGCGCGGTGACCCCGACGATCCTGGCCGCGCTGTACCGGCTCCGCGAGGGACTCGAGCCATTGGAGCCACGGGCCGATCTCACCGCTGCGGCCAACTGGCTGTACCTCGTGACAGGCAACGAGCCCAGCGCGATCGACGCAACGGCGATCGAGCACTACCTGGTGTCCACTCTGGACCACGGGTTCAACGCGTCCACGTTCACCGCGCGGGTGATCGCGTCGACGGGAGCGGACGTAGTCTCCGCCATCGCCGGAGCGATCGGGGCCTTCTCCGGACCGCTGCACGGCGGCGCACCGGACCGGGCGCTGGCCAGTCTCGATGAGATCGGTACGCCGGACCGCATCGACTCGTGGGTGCGGGAGAAGGTGTCGGCCGGCGACCGCATCATGGGCTTCGGCCACGCGGTCTACCGCACCGAGGACCCGCGGTCGTTGATGCTGCGTGACATCGCGCGGGGGATCGGGGGAGACCTGGTGGACTTCGCAACCACTGTGGAGCAGCGCATCGTCGACGTACTGGCCGAGCTCAAGCCCGGTCGCAATCTCTACGCCAACGTGGAGTTCTACGCCGGTGTGGTGATGGAGCTCTGCGGCATCCCACGCGCGATGTTCACCCCCACCTTCGCGGTGAGTCGCGTGATCGGTTGGTCCGCCAACATCCTCGAGCAGGCCACCGATCCGAAGATCATCCGCCCGATCGCGACGTACGTCGGTCCTCAGCCGCCCGCACCGATCCCGTAGCCCGGCCGCTGAACTGCATGGTGCCGTCGTCCACCGGCTTGAAGCGGAGGGACAGGAGGTCGCGCGGGTAGTTCTGCCGGAGGCGCCAGGGCCCGTTCGAGCCCTGGCGCGGCAGGATCGCCGCGGCCCGCCTGATGTAGCCGGAGGACAGGTCGACCACGGGACGCGGCGGAGCGTCGTACTCCGCTGGGTCGATCTCCGGGACGCAGATGCTGGTCCCCGTCTCGGTGAGGTGGTTGAGCAGCCGGCACACGTACTGCGACGTCAGGTCGGAGCGCAGCGTCCAGGAGTTGTTGGTGTAGCCGATGCACCAGGCCAGGTTCGGTACGCCGCTCAGCATCATGCCCTTGTAGACGAAGGTGTCGTGCGGTGCCACCGACTGCCCATCCACCGTGAGCTGGATCTTGCCGAGGACAACCATCCGGAGTCCGGTCGCGGCGATCACCAGGTCAGCCTGCAGCTCTCGTCCGGACTGCAGGCGCAAACCGGTCGGCGTGAAGGTCTCGATCTCGTCCGTCACAACCGACGCCGAACCGTTGCGCAGAGCCTCGAACAGGTCCGCATCCGGCACTAGACACAGGCGCTGGTCCCAAGGCTTGTAGCGGGGCGTGAAGTGCGGGTCCGCGGGGATGGACTCCGGCAGTTGCTTGGCCGCTGCGCTGTTCAGGAGCCACGCGGCATGCGCCGGCCACTTCCGGAACGCGCTGTAGAGCGCCGTACTCAGGGCAACGTTCTTACCCCGGATCAACCGGTGTGCGAGCTTCTCGGGCAGTACGGCGCGTAGACGGTCGGAGAACGCGTCGTGCGCCGGGCGGGACGCTACATAGCTCGGAGACCGCTGCAGCATCGTCACGTGTTCCGCCGTACCCGCCATAGCCGGCACCAGTGTCACGGCCGTCGCGCCACTGCCGATGACCACCACTCGCTGACCGCTGTAGTCCAGGTCGTCCGGCCACTGCTGCGGATGCACGATCCGACCCTGGAACTCGCTCTGCCCCGGGAAGTCGACCACATAGCCCGAGTCGTAGTCGTAGTAACCGCTGCACACATACAGGAACGAGCAGGTGTACGTCGCCTTGGTCGTCTCCACGGTCCACTGCGCGTCCTCGGACGACCAGGACGCCTTGAGGACGCGCTGCCCGTAGCGGATCCGGCGGTCGATGCCGTAGGTGCTAGCGGTCTCGCGGAGGTACTCCATGATCGCCGGGCCGTCCGCGATCGCCTTCGCCGCCTTCCACGGGTGGAACGGGAAGCCGAGCGTGAACATGTCGGAGTCGGACCGGATCCCCGGGTAGCGGAACAGATCCCAGGTGCCGCCCATGCTGTCGCGCGCCTCGAGTACGGCGTACGAGCGGTTCGGGCTCTGGGTCTGGAGGCGATAGGCCGCACCGATGCCGGACAGTCCCGCGCCGACGATCAGGACGTCGAGGTGCTCCATCAAGTTCCTCCAGAATGCCGGGTCAGTTCCTACTAAGTGCATGTTCGGTGCATGGTCAACGGTAGGCGAGGTCGCCAGGATGGTGCTGTCCGTATCCGGCACGTCACAGTGAGGTGAGTCGAATCATGACCGAGAAATTCGTGATCGGCGCTGTCGATTCCGCCCGGGGCCGTTCGTCAGCAAGATGTCCAGTACAAGCCCTAGACAAGGGAGCCGGAGATGGCGCAGTACATGTTCCTGCTGTTCGACAGCGAAGAGTGGTACGACAACGTCACCGCGGAGGATTGGCAGCAGGCGATGAAGCTGCACGGGGCGTTCGCCGAGGCGGTCGAGAAGGCCGGCGCCCGGATTCTCGGTGGCGAGGCGCTCGAGCGCTCCAGCACCGCGAGCACGGTCAAGAACCGCGAGGGTGCCGAGCCGTTGGTCACCGACGGCCCGTTCATCGAGACCAAGGAGGGCCTTGGCGGCTTCTACCTGATCGAGGCGCGCGACCTCGACCAGGCGCTGGAGCTGGCCAAGCTCTGCCCGTCGGCCAACGTCGAGGTCCGCCCGGTCATGCCCACCTCGGAAGGCTCAGGACCGGCCTGAGACATGGCACGCAGTCGGGTACGCGGACTCCTCCACCCGCCGTACCCGCCTGCCCGCCGGCTCAGGTGCACGCCGGTTCGTGGTGCGCGCCGGCTCCCGGTTCACGCCCTCGGGCACGCCGGCTCCTGGTTCACGCCCTCCCGCGGGCACGACGGTTCGTGGGGCACGCCGGTTCGCGGTGCATGCTGGTTCGCGGTGCATGCGCACTCGGTGTGGGGCCGGCTCGTGGTGCACGCGCGCTCGCGATGGTCGGACGCGCCCCCGCGGGACCGATTGCTCGCGTATGCGGCGGGAGTGAGATGGGGTGAGTGAGGTCGTGGCGGTGGAGGTCGCTCGGGTGGTGGACCGAGTGCACCGGGAGAGTTGGTCCACGGTGCTGGCTTCGGTCGTGCGGCTGACGCGGGATCTGGATCTGGCCGAGGACTGTACGCAGGATGCGTTCGTGCAGGCGCTGCGCACGTGGCCGGACGGGATCCCGTCGAACCCGGGCGGCTGGCTGACTACGGTCGCACGTCGGCTGGCGCTCGACCGGCTGCGGCGGGAGACCACGCTGCGACGGAAGCTTCCGCTGCTGGTGGAGGACCCGGTTGCTCCGGGGGATGTCGAGCAGCCGACGGATCCGCTGCGACTCGTGTTCACCTGCTGCCACCCCGCCTTGGCTCGGGACTCGCAGGTGGCGCTGACGTTGCGGCTGATCTGTGGACTGACGACCCGGGAGGTGGCGGCAGGTCTGCTGATCAGCGAGGCGACAGCGGCCGCGCGGATCACCCGGGCGAAGAAGAAGATCGCGGCGGCCGGGATCCCGTACCGGATCCCGGCGGACCACGAGCTGTCCAAGCGTCTGGATGCGGTGTTGACGGTGGTGCACCTCGTCTACACGGCCGGGCACGTGGCGGCTGGGCCGGACCTGACGCGTGCGGAGCTGACTGGGCGGGCGGTTGAGCTCGCGCGGCTGCTCGTGCGGTTGATGCCGGCGGAGACGGAGCCGCAGGCGTTGCTCGGTCTGCTGCTGATGACCGAAGCGCGAGGCGATGCGCGGCTGAGCGAGGACGGGGAGTTGGTGCTGCTGGCCGACCAGGACCGTTCGCGGTGGGATGTGCGGATGCTGGCGGAGGGAGTGTCGCGGGCGACGGCTGCGCTGGATCGCGGTCAGGGCCGGTTCGTATTGCAGGCGGCGGTTGCCGGGCTGCATGTGACCGCGCCGTCGTGGGAGAAGACGAACTGGACCCAGGTGGTTCGGATGTACGACGCGATGATGGTCAGTTGGCCGACTCCGATCGTCGCGCTGAACCGCGCGGCCGCGCACAGCCTGGTGCCTGGGGCGGACCTTGAAGCTGTCCTCGCCGAAATGGATGCCCTGAGCAACGAACCGGCCCTGAAGGCGTACGCCTACCTGCCGGCCGCTCGAGCTGATGTGCTTGCGCGCCTGGGCCGCATCGACGAAGCCGCCGCCGCCTACGACGCCGCCATCACCCTCACCGCCAACGAAACCGAACGCCGCTTCCTCACCCACCGCCGCACCAGCCTGTGCGACTGAGCCCGGTCTGTGCGACTGAGCCCGGTCTGTGCGACTGAGTCTGGTCGCCAGTGCGGCCTGAGGCCGGTCGCCTGCGTTCCTGAGGTCAGCTGCGCGACTGGGGTAGGTGCGGGCCTGAGGTCCGCTGCGAGAGTGGGGCCGGTCAGCTGTGCGGCTGAGTGCGCCTGTGCCGCCGAGTCCGGTGGCTTGCGTTCCTGAGGTCAGCTGCGCGACCGGGGTAGGTGCGGGCCTGAGGTCCGCTGCGAGAGTGGCGCCGGTCAGCTGTGCGGCTCAGTTACGCCTGTGCGGCCGAGTCTGGTCACCAGCGCGACTGAGGTTAGCTGCGTGAGCGTGAGCATGCCAAGCGCCGGCAGCGCGCGGCAGGCGATTCCGGCGTACGTCGAGGCGATGATCGGCGGGACGTAGGTCAGCTGCGCGGCTGAGGTTAGCTGCGTGGCTCGGGCCGGATGGCTGTGGGGCTGAGGTCGGCTGCGTGGCTGGGGCCGGTGGGCTGTGGGGCTGGGTGTGCTGTGTGGCCGGGCCGGTCGGTTGCGGGGCTGGGCTGGGCTGGGTCGCCGGGGCTGGTTGGTTGCGGGTCTGGGCGTGGTCGGTTGTGGGGGTGAGGTGGGCTGTGTAGCTGGAGCCGGTTGGTTGTGGGCGTGAGGTGGGCTGGGGCTGGCTGGAAGTGGGGCTGGGGTGGGCTGGGTGGCTTGGGGCGGTTGGGTGTGGGGTGGTTGGGGTTACTTGTTGGGGGTGGGGGCCCAGAGGTGGTCGGCGGTGCCGGCTTCTAGGCGGCCTCGGTAGACGTCGATTTTGTGATCGATGAGTTCGAGGTTGTCTTGGAGGTCGGCGAGTTTGGCGAGGACCTCGGCGCGGTGGGACTCCAGGAGGTTCAGGCGTTCCTTCTCGTTGCCGCGGCCGGCGGTCACTAGTTCGGCGTACTCGCGGATGGTTCGGATCGGCATGCCGGTGGCGCGGAGGCGGGTGCAGATCTTGATCCAGTCCAGGTCGAGTTGGTGGTAGCGGCGGCGGCCGCCGGCGGTGCGGTCGACGGTGGTGACGACCAGTCCGGCGCGTTCGTAGTAGCGCAGGGTGTGGACGCTCACGCCGGTACGACGGGCGGCCTCGGCAATACTGATTCCCGCCTCCGCCGTCGGCGCGCCCGCCTCAGCGTTGGGCCTGCCGGTCTCAGTCGTCGGTGCGTCCGTCTCAGCGCTTGGTTTGTCTGTCTCACCTGGCTGCGCGCCGGTCGGAGTGGGCCGTGTGGTCGCCTCGGGTGGGCTTGCCTTGTCGCGTTGGGTGTTTGTTTGGGTGTTTTGTGTGGTCGCCTTGGTGGATTGGGTCATGCGCTCGTTTACCTCGGATCGTGGTGTTGACTTCGAGTGCGCTCTAAATCCTAGCGTCGGTGGTATGAGTGTCTCAACGGTTGCGAATGACCTCTCGACCGAGCTGAGTCGTGGGCGGCGGCTGGCGGTGCTGGCGGTGTGTTGCGCCAGCATCATCGTCGTGGTGATGGACATTTCCATCGTCAACGTCGCCTTGCCGTCGATCCGGACCGATCTCGGCGCCTCGGTGGCGGACCTGCAGTGGACGGTTGATGCGTACACGCTGGTCCTGGCGAGCTTCCTGTTGCTGGCCGGCTCCACGGCCGATCGGCTTGGGCGTAAGCGCATCTTTCAGATCGGGCTGGTGGTGTTCGGCATCGGTTCGCTGCTGTGCAGTCTGGCGCCGAGCGTCGGTTGGTTGATCGGTGCCCGGGCAGTGCAAGCGGTCGGCGGGACGATGCTCAACCCGGTGGCGATGGCGATCGTCGCGACCACGTTCCCGGATCGAGCCGAGCGGGCCAGGGCGATCGGGGTGTTCGGTTCGATGTCCGGTCTGTCGTTGGCGCTGGGGCCGATCCTGGGCGGAGTACTGGTCGATGGCCTCGGCTGGCAGTCGATCTTCTGGGTGAATGTGCCGATCGTGGCGGCGGCGGTGATCTGCACCGGGCTGTTCATTCCGGAGTCGCGGGCAGCGAGGGTACGGCGCTTCGATCCGATCGGACAGCTGTTGGTGGTCCTGATGCTCGGCGGACTCGTGTACGCCATCATCGAGTCGGAGAAGCTCGGCTGGACGTCACCGCTGATCGTCGGACTTCTCGTGATGGCGGTACTGGCGGCGATCGGGCTCCTGACCTACGAGCGCCGGAGGCAACAGCCGCTGCTGGAGCTGCGGCTGTTCCGGAGCGTGCCGTTCAGCTCGGCGATCCTGATGGCCTTGTTCGCGCTCTGCGGATTCGGCGCCTTCCTGTTCGTTACAACCCTGTACCTGCAGAACATCCGCGGACTCTCGGCCGTCACCGCCGGCCTGTCCTTGCTACCCGTCGGTGGGTTGATCCTGGTGCTCTCGCCGTACACCGGCCGGATCGTCGGGAGCAGGGGACCGCGGCTGCCGCTGGTGATCGCCGGCAGCGCGCTGGCCCTGGGAGCGGCAGCGTCGCAGGCGATCGGCGTGGACACCCCGCTGCCCGTCGTACTCGCGATCTACCTGCTGTTCGGCCTCTTCCTCGGCATGGTCAACCCGCCGATCACGAACACCGCCGTTTCCGGCATGCCCACCTCCATGGCCGGCCTGGCAGCCTCCGTGGCCTCGGCGGCCCGCCAGACCGGCACCACGCTGGGGGTGGCCATCGCCGGCACGATCGTCGGATCGACGACGGCCCTCAACCCCGAAGCGTTCACGCGCGCCGAGCACGTCCTCTGGTGGCCGGTCCTCGGGCTGGGTCTCGGCATTCTGGCGCTCGCGCTGATCAGCACCAGCCGCTGGGCCGAGACCACGCTGATCACCTCTCCGGATACATGAGCGGCCAGCCGAACCGGAGAGCGAGCTCAGGGTTGCTGAACACGTGGATGTGGGTCAGCCCGGAGGCAGTCGGGGTCAGCAGCGCGACGCCGAGGGCTTCGTGCGGGCCGCCGGCCGACGAGCGGACATAGGCGACGACCGCCGGCTGGCCGTTGGCCAATGTTGGCTGCATATGCCAATCGCCTGGTTTGCCGACCGAGGCTTCGAGGACGCGCAGGCACACGACCCGGCCGTTGAACCAGGCTGCGCTCCCGACCATTTCGATCGCGGCGTCGGTGCGCAGGGCGCGTTCGAGGGCAGCCGTGTCGGCGTTCTCGAAGCCGGCGATGTACTCGGCGAGCAGCGCTTGTGCCTGCGGATCGCTCGGTTCGATCACCTCGCCAGGCGCAGGTGCGGTCTCGTCGAGGCGGGCGCGCGCCCGTTGCAGGGTGCTCTTGACCGCGGCCACGGAGGTGTCGAGCATCATCGCCACCTCGGCGGCCGGGAACGCGAGCACCTCACGCAGGATCAGCACGGCGCGCTGCTTCGGCGGAAGGTGCTGGAGCGCCGCGATCAGCGCCAACCGCAGGCTCTCCCGAGTGGTCACGATGGTGGCCGGATCGGCAGAGGAGGAGATCACCAACGCGTCCGGGATCGGTTCCACCCAGGCCACTTCAGCGAGCGGTGGAGGCACAGCACCGGACAGGTCGTCGCTAGGAGCACCCAGACCGGAGGGCAGCGCTCGTCGGCCACGCTGCTCGAGCGCGGTCAGACATGCGTTCGTCGCGATCCGATAGAGCCATACCCGCAGAGACGAGCGGCCTTCGAACGTCGCGAACGACCGCCAGGCCCGCAGGTACGTCTCCTGGACGAGATCCTCGGCCTCGTCCACCGAGGCCATCAGGCGGTAGCAGTGCGCCAGCAGTTCCTTCCGGAACGGTTCGGTACGACGAGCAAACTCGGCCTCGCCCGTCATCACGGCTCCCTGTACGTCGACGTCGTGCATCAGTCTGTCAGCCCGAGGTCCGTCAGCCCGAGGTCCGTCAGCCCGAGGTCCGGCAGGTCCGGCAGGTCTGGCAGCCCGAGGTGCGGCCGGACCCAGGCCGCCATGCGCCCGATCGCGTCGTCGGCCTCGGGTGCGCGACCCGCGGCCATCTGGAACGTGTGCTGCATGTCCGGAAAGACATCGAGCCGCACCTCGACCCCAGCCTTCTCAGCCGCCGCGGCAAGTTGATGAGCGTCGTCCAGCAGTACTTCGTCCCCGCCCACCTGGATGTAGATCGGCCCGAGCGCGCTCAGATCGCCGTACAGCGGATTCACCAACGGATCCCGCGGATCCCCGTCCGCCCCGAGGAACATCGCCGCGAGCCCGCGCACGAGATCCCGGTGGAAGAAGGCGTCCCGGTCCCGATTGGTGTCGTACGACGTCCCGGTCGCCTCGAAATCCACCGCCGGTGAGAACGGCATGGCCGCAGCCGGCAATGGCAGGCCGCGCTCCCGGGCGCGCAACTGCGTCGTGATCGCAAGCGCACCGCCGACCGAGTCCCCGGTGATCGCGATCCGCTCAGCAGCGAATCCCTGATCCAGCAGCCACTCGTACGCCGCTGTCGTGTCGTCAACCGGCGCCGGATGCGTGTACGCCGGCGCCAACCGGTAGTCCACGACCAGCGCGCGCACGCCTGCCGCCTTCGCGAGGTGACCGAACATCTTCCGGTGCGAGTACATCGACCCGCTGATGAATCCACCACCGTGCAGACACAACAACACCCGATCCGCTGCGGCGCCATGAGGCACGACCCACACCGCGGGAAGTTCCTCGACCGACAGGTAGTCGACTCCGCGTGGCTCGGTCGTCAGCACCGCCCATCCATGGTCGGAGGCCTCCTGGTCGACCGACGACTGACTCCCGGCCCGGGACGCCGCCCAGTGCGCCTTGACCGCTTCCGACTGCTTGCTCGCCATAACTGCTGTCCTCTCTCGGCTGTCTTTGCACAGATACAGACCAGAGCCGCGCGAAAAGGAATCGGTGACGGAGTGTGCCGGGCGTGCTTGACTGGAGTATGAGTGCGCCGAACGTCGGGCCGCCGCTGTCGGCCTCGGAGGAGCGGACGTGGGCGATGGTGGCCCACATCGGGGTGCTGGTCGCGGCCTGGTTCGCGATGGGATTCCTGTGCCCGTTGGTGATCTGGCTGATCTACCGGTACCGGTCGGACTACGTCCGGCAGCACGCACTGGAGTCGCTGAACTTCCAGCTCTCACTGCTCATCTACACCGCGGTCGCGGTGATCCTGATCCTGATCACGTTCGGCCTCGGCGTACTGATCATCGTTCCGCTGATCCTGATCGGCGCGGTGGCGGCGCTGATCGTCATCATCCTGGCGACCGTCGCAGCCGCGGGTGGCAACGAGTACCGCTATCCATTGACCATCCGCTTCGTGAAGTAATCCACTTGGACCGGCCGCCCCGATCCAGGCAGACTTCCGCGGGTGGAGCTGATCGGTCAGGGCATGGAAGGCGCCGTCTACGACCTCGGTGACGGCCGGGTGCGCAAGATCTGGTTCGATCGGCGGCCGGATGACGTACGCCTGATGCAGGCGTTCCTGGACGAGCTGCCGCCGCTCCCGTTCCGTACGCCGCGGATCCGCGAGATCCATGCGGACGGCAACGGATTGGCCGTCAGCGTCGAGGACAAGCTGACCGGAACGCCGATGCACGAGGCGAACCTCCCCGAGGCAGAGGCTCTCGATACGTTCGTCAGAGTGGTCGAGGCGCTCGGCACGACCACGGCCGGCCCCGCGAGCAAGCAGCTGCTGGTGCTCAACCAGCCGTTCTGGCGCGACGGACTGTCCTGGGGTGAGGCCCTGGCGGCACTGGTACGACGCCGTGCCGCGGAGTCCACGCCTCACCTCGAACGCGACGTCGCCGACTTCACCAGTCTGCTGGCGAGACTCACCGCAGCGCTCGAGCAGATCGAGTTGGACAACCTGAGCGTCGTCCACGGCGACATCTGCCCGCCCAACCTGCTGATAGACGGGCCACGGACCGCGGCAGTGCTGGACTGGGGCTTCTACTCCACAGCCGGCGACAACACCTTCGACGCCGCGCTGGCCGCCGGGTTCTTCGACATGTACGGACCGGAGGCCCGACGCCTCGACACCCTGCTGCTCGATCGCTTCGAGAAGTTAGGCCACGACCGCGACCGCATGCACCTGTACCGCGCGGCGTACGCGATCACCACGGCGACCATCTACGACGCGAACGCGCACGACGGCCACTACGCGTGGTGTGTGGCCGACCTCAATCGCCTGCCGGTCTGATCGGCGCACCGTCGCGCAGGTTGTGCAGCATCGACGGCTCTTTCAAGACCTGCGGCAACCGGCGCGCGTTCAGCGGTGACACCAGCCCGTCCAGTGCGTCCGGGGCGTGCCAGGACAGGCCGAGGATCTCGAAGCCGTCCGGGCTCAGCGAGTCGAGCAGCGACGGGTCGTGGACGCCGCCGTCGTACAGGATCTCGATCGCGTCGCCCCAGCCCTCCCACCGCGGTAGCCAGTCGATCGCGAGTACGCCGAGCAGTGGCAGGGCGACGCCGAGTTCCTCTTCCATCTCACGGGACGCACCGGTCGCCGGGTCCTCATCCGGCTCGACGACGCCACCGGGGAGCTCGAGATCTTTCTTGTAGCTGACCTGGCACAGCAGCAGCCGGCCGGAGGTGTCTCGCACGACCACATGCGCGATGACGCGCTTCTTCGGCAGCGTCGAGTCCATCAACGAGGTCCAGCCCAGCAACGTGTCCGGGCGCGGATCGTCGCTGCGCATCCCGTACACCGCCACATCGCGGCGCTCACCGTCCACCAGGACCCCGCCACGCAGTACGCCCTCGCGCCGGTAACCGGACCGGATCGCCACCCGGGCAGACGCACGCAGCTCCGGGTCCACCTCGATCTGCAGCCGCTCCAGCCCCAGCTCACTGAAGGCGTACTCCGTCACCAGCCGAACAGCACGCTGCGCGACCTCAGGTCCGCCGTCCAGCGCCCACGAGAGCAAGCCGGCGCCGGGAGCGGTTCGCCGTACCTCCACGGTGCCGAGAGATCCGGACGCTGAGAAGGTCACCACCTGCTCGTCCTGCTGCGACAGTCGCAGCGTCAGCTCACCATCGGTCAGCGGAGGTTCGGCGGTCACCCCGTGAACGCTACCCGGTGTACCGCAGGTACAGCGTCGCCAGGGGTGGGACGGACAGCTCGGCGCTGGTCGACATCCCGTGCCACTCCGGTCCGTCTGCCTGGACCGAGCCGAAGTTGCCGACACCCGAACCGCCGTACGTCTCGGCGTCGGTGTTGACCGCCTCCGCCCACTCGCCGCCGTACGGCAGGCCGAGCCGGTAGCCATGGTGCGGCACGGCGGAGAAGTTCGCGACGCAGGCGATGGTCGGTTCACCGTCGTCGCCGTACCGGACGAAGGAGAAGATGTTGTTGCTCGCGTCGTTGGCGTCGATCCAGGTGAACTTCTCCGGCGCGTGGTCGGTCCGCCACAGCGCCGCGGTGTCGCGGTAGACGCCGTTCAGGTCGCGGACCAGCTGCTGCAGACCGCGGTGGTCCGAGTGGTCCAGCAGCCACCAGTCGAGCTCGCCCTTCTCGGACCACTCCGATTCCTGGCCGAACTCCGAGCCCATGAACAGCAGCTGCTTGCCCGGGTGCGCCCACATCATCGCCAGGTACGCGCGGAGTGTCGCCAGCTGCTGCCACCGGTCGCCGGGCATCTTGCGGAGCAGCGAACCCTTGCCGTGCACAACCTCGTCGTGGGACAGCGGGAGCACGAAGTTCTCCGAGTAGGCGTACATCATCGAGAACGTCAGCTCGTGGTGGTGGTACTGCCGGTGGATCGGCTCGTGCTCCAGGTAGCGGAGCGAGTCGTTCATCCAGCCCATGTTCCACTTGAAGCCGAATCCGAGCCCGCCCAGATGCGTGGCCCGGGTGACGCCCGGCCACGAGGTCGACTCCTCGGCGACGGTGATGACGCCGGGGACGCGCTTGTAGAGGGTGGCGTTCATCTCCTGCAGGAACGAGACAGCCTCCAGGTTCTCCCGGCCGCCGTACTGGTTCGGCACCCACTGACCCTCGGCGCGCGAGTAGTCCAGGTAGAGCATCGAGGCGACCGCGTCCACCCGCAGCCCGTCGATGTGGTACTCCTCGGCCCAATAGATCGCGTTCGCGACCAGGAAGTTGCGCACCTGCGGCCGGCCGAAGTCGAACACCAGCGTGCCCCAGTCCGGCTGCTCGCCACGACGCGGATCCGGGTGCTCGTAGAGCGGCGTACCGTCGAACCGGGCCAGTGCCCAGGCGTCCTTCGGGAAGTGTGCGGGCACCCAGTCGACGATCACACCGATGCCGGCCTGGTGCAGCGCGTCGACGAGGTGCCGGAAGTCGTCGGGGTCGCCGAAGCGCGAGGTGGGCGCGAAGTACGACGTCACCTGGTAGCCCCACGAGCCGCCGAACGGGTGCTCCATCACCGGCATCAACTCGACGTGCGTGAAGCCCATCTCGTTGACATAGGCAACAAGCTCGTCGGCCAGCTCGCGGTACGACTTCCCCTTCCGCCAGGAGCCGAGGTGCACCTCGTACACGCTCATCGGCTCGGCGTGCGGCTCAGCCGCCGCCCGCCGCTCCAGCCAGGCCGCGTCGTTCCATTCGTACGACGACTCGTGCACGACGGAAGCGTTCGCCGGGGGAGTCTCGGCGAGGTTGGCCATCGGGTCGGCCTTCTGCCGCCAGACGCCGTCGCGACCGCAGATGTCGAACTTGTACCGCGTACCCGGGCCGACGCCAGGGACGAAGATCTCCCAGACGCCGGACGATCCCAGCGAGCGCATCGGGTGCGCACGGCCGTCCCAGAAGTTGAAGTCCGCGGTCAGCCGGATGCCCTGCGCGCCGGGCGCCCAGACCGCGAACGACGTCCCCGTGACTGCCCCGGTGGGACCGTCGTAGCGGCGGACGTGGGCGCCGAGGACAGTCCACAACTGCTCGTGCCGGCCCTCGCCGATCAGGTGCAGGTCGACCTCACCGAGCGACGGGAGGTAGCGGTACGGGTCGTCCAGCTCGATCGCCGGACCGTCGGTGTAGGTGATCTCGAGGCGGTAGTCGGGAACCTTGTCGAGGTCCACCAGTACGCCGACCCAGACGCCCTCGAACTCGTGCCGCAGGTCGAGCCGCCGGCCGTCGTGCAGCACGGTCACCGTCTGGGCGAACGGGCGCAGCACGCGAACCGTGACGCCGTGCTCGCCGAGATGCGGCCCGAGAACCTGATGCGGGTCGTGGTACGTCCCGCCGACCAGCCGCTCCAGCACCGTCCGGTCCACCGGAACCGCCGTCACCACAGGCTTCTCCGCCGGTACGACCGGCACCTCCATGGCGTCGTGCTCGCTCGCTCCCATGAACCCCATCCTGCCCGATCGAGTCTGCATTCACCGCACCCCGTACCCGCCGAGTCCGGACGTACACAAACGCCGCGGACGGCGAGCCCGGGGGAGGGCTACTTCCCGGCCAGGTGGGCCGCTGCGGAGAGCGGGATCTGCAGCCAGGTCGGCCGGTTCCGGGCCTCGTAGAGCACTTCGTAGATCACCTTGTCGGCCAGGAACGCGCTCAGCAAGACGTCCTGCTCGCGCGGGTCGGTGCCCGCGACCTCGGCGTATCCGTCGCAGAAGGCGCGCTGGTTCCGGCTGGCCCACTCGGCCGCGCGGTAGGCGATCTGCTGGTCGCCCTCGTGGTCGGCCAGCAGCGACCGTGCCGCGTAGTCGAACGACCGGAGCATCCCGGCGATGTCCTTCACCGGAGTGTCCAGCGCCCGCCGCTCGATCAGCGACTTGGCCGGCTCGCCCTCGAAGTCGATCAGCTTCCAGCCGTCGATGGTCCGCAGGACCTGGCCCAGGTGGAAGTCGCCATGGATTCGCTGCACCGTCACCGGCTGGTCGAGCACAGCCAGCGCGTCGAACGCGCGCGCCAGCCCGTCGGCGTACGGCATGAGTTCAGGGATGGCCGTGGCGGCGAGGTCGAGGCGGCGGCGCATCGCTGCGGAGTGCTCGACCAGCTTCGATGGCTCCCAGATGTCCGTGCCGAGCGCCTTGGCCAGCTCGGAGTGGACCTGCGCGGTGCTCGCGCCGAGCCGGTGCGACTCGGCCGCGAAGTCCCCGCCGACCTCCTCAGCATGCAGGTCGGCCTCGGCGTACAGGTCCCGCACCGACGAGGTCGCGAACGACCAGCCGTCGGTGGCGTTCTTCTGGAACGCCGTCATCATCGCCAGCTCACCGCTGTCGGTGCCGCCGCCGGCCCGCGGCCACGAGCCGCGCGCCGATCCGAGCACCTCCGGAACCAGCTCGGACCCGGCCTCGGTGAGCGCCGACTCGATCTCGACCCCGGGGTTGCTCCCGGGCTCGAGCCGGCGGAACACCTTCAGCAGAGCCACGTCCGAGAACACCAGCGACGTATTGCTCTGCTCCACCGTGAGCACCAGCGACTGCGCGTCCTCCGGTACGACGGTGCTCCGGTCGGGTGAGTGGACCGGGTGGAACTCCACCCCGTCCAGCTGTCGTCCGTGGGTCAGCCCCTCCAGCCAGTACGGCGTCGCTTCCTTGTCGTGCAACGCGTCGTACACCCAGACCAGGGCGCCGTCGAGGTCTGGCTCCTCCCACTCACCGACCAGGGCGTGGCCGAGGTTCTCGACCGGTGTCTGGTGATAGCTGAGCGGCAGCTGGTACACCCGGATCGGGGTTTCCGACCCGGGCGGACCGGCGCAGTAGACGAACCCGATCCGGACCGCGGGCCAGACGCCGGCCTCGGACAGCCACACCGAGGTGGCCATCGCGTCGACATGGACGTCGTGTCCCTTCTCACCGAACCACCTCTGGCTCGCGCAGAAGGACTGGACCTGGTCCAGATGGGAAGTCACGAATTGCTCTCCTCATGGTCAGCCGGCTTCGCGACCGGAAGCCGGAACCAGTAGAAACCGTGGGAGCCGAGCGTCAGGAGGTAGGGCAGCTCCCCGATGGTCGGGAAGTGCACTCCGCCGAGCAGTTCGATCGGCTCCACCCCTTGCCACTGCCGCAGGTCCAGCTCGATCGGCTGCGGGAAGCGCGACAGGTTGTTCACGCACAGCACCACGTCGTCACCGAACTGGCGAACGTAGGACAGCACGCTCGGATTCGAACCCCCCAGGTCCGTGAAAGTACCCATGCCGAAACACGGGTGCTGCTTGCGGGTCTGGATCATCCGCCGGGTCCAGTGCAGCAGCGACGAGGCGTTCTCCATCTCGGCCTCGACGTTGACCGCCTGGAAGCCGTAGACCGGGTCCATGATCACCGGGAGGTTGAGCTTGCCCGGCGTGGCCGTGGAGAACGAGGCGTTGCGGTCCGGCGACCACTGCATCGGGGTCCGGACGCCGTCACGGTCGCCCAGCCAGATGTTGTCGCCCATGCCGATCTCGTCGCCGTAGTACAGGATCGGGGAGCCGGGCAGGCTGAGCAGCAGTGCGGTGAACAACTCCATCTTGTTGATGTCGTTGTCCAGCAGTGGCGCCAGCCGGCGGCGGATGCCGATGTTGGCCTTCATCCGCGGGTCGTGGGCGTACTCGCCCCACATGTAGTCGCGGTCCTCGTCGCTGACCATCTCGAGCGTCAACTCGTCGTGGTTGCGCAAGAAGATGCCCCACTGGCAGGTCTCCGGGATCTCCGGGGTCTGCGCGAGGATCTCCGAGATCGGGAACCGCGATTCGCGCCGTACGCTCATGAAGATGCGCGGCATCACCGGGAAGTGGAACGCCATCTGGCACTCGTCGCCGCCGGACTTGCGGTCGCCGAAGTACTCGACCACGTCGGCCGGCCACTGGTTCGCCTCGCAGAGCAGGACGCGGTCGGTGTAGTTCGCGTCCACCTCCTTGCGGACCCGCTTGAGGAACTCGTGGGTGCGCGGCAGGTTCTCGCAGTTGGTGCCCTCGGTCTCGAACAGGTACGGCACCGCGTCCAGCCGGAAGCCGTCCACGCCGAGGTCGAGCCAGAACTTCAGCGCCTCGATCATCGCGTCGCCGACAGCCGGGTTCTCGAAGTTCAGGTCCGGCTGGTTGGAGTAGAACCGGTGCCAGAAGTACTGGCCGCGGACCGGGTCCCAGGTCCAGTTCGAGGTCTCGGTGTCGACGAAGATGATGCGCGCGTCGGCGTACTTGTCGTCGGTGTCGGACCAGACGTAGAAGTCGCCGTACGGTCCGTCCGGGTCCGATCGGGACGCCTGGAACCAGGGGTGCTGGTCGGAGGTGTGGTTCATCACGAAGTCGACGATGATCCGGATCCCGCGCGCGTGCGCGGCCTCCATGAACGCGGCGAAGTCGGGGATCGTGCCGACCTCCGGCATGACTCCGGTGTAGTCGGAGATGTCGTAGCCGCCGTCGCGCAGCGGCGACGGGTAGAACGGGGGTAACCAGAGGCAATCCACGCCGAGCCACTCGAGGTAGTCGAGTTTCTCGGTCAGGCCTTGCAGATCGCCGATGCCGTCGGCGTTCGAGTCCTTGAACGACCGCACGAGGACCTCGTAGAAGACGGCCCGCTTGAACCACAGCGGGTCACTCTTCGTCAGTCCGTGGTGCTGCTCCGGCAGCATGTCGGTCACGCTCACCTCCATCGGGTGTCTCCAAACCTAGCGGTACAGCGGCCTGCCGCCACGGCAGGTGGCGGTGTGTGTGGGTGGGCTCGCCCGGGCATGCACTGGTTCACGTACCCCGTTGCAGGGTTCGTACTCCGGCGGACGGGTCCGGAGAGGGGACAGCGCGATGGAT
This sequence comes from Kribbella pittospori, assembly GCF_004331465.1. Classification (GTDB taxonomy): domain Bacteria; phylum Actinomycetota; class Actinomycetes; order Propionibacteriales; family Kribbellaceae; genus Kribbella; species Kribbella pittospori. Next base: position 313,642 of record NZ_SJKB01000004.1, on the reverse strand, counting down.
CCGGAGGAGACCGATGACGTGGTGACGCCGTCGGAAGGACGGTTCCGGGAGGGCGTTGCAGGTCAGTCTGACGGTCTTTTGCCAGTCCAGGCAAATAGGGGCCTCGACGCCCTATCCGTCAGTGTTCCCCGGGTTCGCCGACTTGCGCGGACGGCGGGCGTACTTGGTGAAACCGGCGCGTTCGGCGTCGGCCTCGCTGCGGAACCAGACCTCGGGTTTGGTCCGGCCGTAGTACGGCGAGTCAGGGGTGTGGAACAGCATCGACTGGGCGTTGCCCTTGATGGTGAACCCGTCCGGCGGACCCTGGTGCGGTACCGCGTCGGCCGAGCCCACACCGTACCGTCCCGGCGGTACGTCGTCGTGCACCTGTGGCTCGGTCGCGTTGGTGTCGGGATCTGGGTCGAAGAGCGTCAACTCCTCGGGCCGGCCTGGTGCCATCAACCGGGAGAACACCGGCTCGGGCGCGGCCTCGGCGCTGACCAGGACCGCTTCTCTCTCCTCGACCGGTTCTTCCTCGATGGGCGCCGGGTCCGAGGCAGCGACGGGTACGCGGCGGTCGAGCAGGACCCAGGTGATCGCCGCGCCGAGTACGAACGCCAGCAGCGACCACAGCCAGTTGTTCCGCAGCAGTGAGCTCATCAGTGCGCGCCCTTCGACGGCCGGAGGCGGTACACCAGCCAGGCCGCCGCGCTGCCGAGCACGAACGAGACCAGCAGCAAGATCCAGACCTGTGCGATCAGCCAACTCATGGAGTCCCCTAGAGAATCTACGGACCACGGATCCCGACGACGGTAGCGGATACAGCTCGCGGATAGCACCAGCGGCCAGGCTGGGCTGATCGCTACAGGATGCGGATCTCGACGCGGCGGTTCGCGATCCGGCCGGCGGCCGTGCCGTTGCTCGCGACCGGGAAGGATTCGCCGTAGCCGTTGGCGACCATCCGGTCGGCCGGGACGCCGAGCCGGACCAGCTCGCGCTTGACCGCGGCGGCACGCTGCGCGGACAGCGGCAGACTGGACGCCGCGGAACCGAGGTTGTCGGTGTGACCGGCCAACTCGACGCGCACCGTCGGGCACGACTTGAGCAGTGTCGCGGCCCGGACGACGGACGGCTTCGAGGCGTTGTTCACGATCGACGTCCCGGACAGGAAGATGATCGTGTGCTGCCGGGTGAACTCCGACAGCCGGCTCTGGAACGTCCGGCACGGCTCACTGACTTCCGGCTTCTGCGCCGGGACCTGCATCTGGTCCGCGATCACCGCGCCCGGGACTGCCTTGGCCGCGGCGCGGGCCACAGTGGCCTTGGTCGCCTGTTCCGGTACCTCGCCCGTCAGCGTCACCGTGGTCCCGTCGTACCGGACGGAGGCGTCGCCGGTCCCGATCGCGAGGGCGTGCAGGAGCGAGGAGAGTACGGCGGCGTCGGCCAGGCCGGTCGCGGCGTCGACCGTGATCCGGTTGTCGAACTCGCGGTCCGGGCCGAGCACCTGGTCGACGTCGGCGGCGATCGCGTCCTTGACCGCCTGGTCCTTGACCACGGTGCGGACCCGGATCGAGTTGTCCGTCCGGCCGACCTCGAACGGCGGCATCGACGACTCGGTGCGTGCCTCGGTGGGGGACGGCGTACTGCTGGAGGTCTGTGCTGCCGGCGCGGATTGGTCGTCCTCGGTGTCCGCGATCGACGGAATCAGCACAGCGGTCAGCAGCACGGGTACGGCGAGAGCTGCCAGCAGCCAGACGACGACCGGCCGCCGAACGAATCCGGGCACTGTTCCTCCGTCGGGTGCGGTCAAGAAGGACCGTGCGCGTGGACATTACTCCGCTTGGCGCCCCGACTGCACAGCAACGACGGGAGCGTCGCGATGATCACGGGATCATTTTTATTCGAATGTCTTCTTTTCTTAACCCGGAGTACTCGACAGGGTGCGGACAGTTCTTCGGGGTACCGGCCTTGTCCTGTCTTGGACAATTCGCATTTGTGCCAGGCCTGCGCGCAGGGAATCCCTTGACTTACTTCGCGCCGTAAACCGTACTTAGGTCGGGGTCCGGGCTGGCTGCGTTGACAGGGGAGGGCGCGCATGGAGAGGCCGTCGGATTCGTCGTTGATCATCGGTGTGGCCACGTCCACGGCCGAACGGGTGCGGCTCGCGCGGTTGCTGGGTGGGGCGGACGCGTTGTTGCTGGTGTCCAGTGCCGAGCAGGCCCGTACGTTCCTCGCGCTCACAGGGGTGACCTCGTCGGCCGGATCGGTCGTGCTGACCCCGACCGTGCTGCCCAATGCCGAGCACCCTGCCCAGATCATGGCAGTGCCGACCGCTGAGCCGGAGCCGGTGCAGGAGGAGGAGCTGTTCCTGGACGTCGACCGGCGGGTGGTGCGCTGGAAGGACCGCGAGGTGCCGCTGACCCGGCTCGAGCACGACTTCCTGCACTGCCTGGTGGAGGAGCCCGGCCGGGTCTGGACGTACCAGCACCTGCACCACGCCGTCTGGGGCAACGAGCACCTCGGCCACGGCTCGCACATCCACTCCGTGGTGAAGCGGCTGCGCCAGAAGCTCGCGAACCTCGGCGCCACCGTCACCATCCACGCGGTCCGCGGCGTCGGCTTCCACCTCCTCCCGACGACGTAACTGAGGTAGCGTTTGCGCCGGATCGTGACTGGCGCGTGAGGTGGGCGAACCACCGGGGAGCGATCTCGTCTGGATGACGTACGCCGAGCGCCTGGGCTTCTTCGGATCGACCGGGAGGCCTTGTCATGGATCGACCGTTGCTGGTCGGCATCGTCAACATCACCGAGGACTCGTTCTCCGACGGTGGTCGCTACCTCGTGGCGGACAAGGCAATCGCCCATGCGCGCCGGTTGCACGCCGGTGGCGCCGACATCATCGAACTCGGCCCGGCGTCCAGCCACCCGGATGCCGCCAAAGTGACGCCCGAGCAGGAGATCGCCCGGCTGGCTCCAGTGCTCGACGCGCTGGCGGACCTGCCGCTGGCCGTCGACTCCTACCATCCGGCCACGCAGCGGTACGCCGCCGCGCACGGAGCGACGTACCTGAACGACATCCAAGGCTTCCCGGACCCACGTCGGTACGACGAACTGGCCGCGCTGACGTGTCAGCTGGTGGTGATGCACTCGATCCAGCGCCTCGGACCGGCCACCAAGGTCCGGACCGAGCCACAGACGATCTGGCCGGCCATCGAGCGATTCTTCGACGGCCGCGTCACCGCCCTCGAGTCAGCCGGCATCGCCCGCGACCGCCTGATCCTGGATCCCGGCCTCGGCTACTTCCTGGGCAGTACTCCGGAACCGTCGCTCACCGTCCTCGCCAACCTGGGCCGCCTCAAGAGCCGCTACAACCTCCCGGTCCTCGTCTCGCCGTCCCGCAAGTCCTTCCTGCGCACGCTCACGAACACGGGCCTGTCCGACATCGGCCCCGCCACCCTCGCGGCCGAACTCCACGCCACCACCCAGGGCGCGGACTACATCCGCACCCACGACCCGGCCGCTCTCTCCACCGCACTCATCGTCCACACCACTCTGACGAATGGCGCCGAATGCCTCAGCACGAAGCGATAGTCGCCGTACTGCGACAAGCCGACCAGGTACTCGTCATCCGCCGCGGCCCTGGGGCGCGTATGCCCGGTTACTGGGCGCCTCTCAGCGGCACCCTCGAACCTGGCGAGAGCCAGGAGGACGCTCTGGTCCGCGAGGTCCAGGAGGAGGTCGGCTTGGCCGTCACCCCACTGGCCAAGGTCTGGGAATCGACCGCCGCCGGAGGCGACTACGTTCTGCACTGGTGGACCGCGGACGCATCAGCCGGCGAGGTGACGGCCGATCCGCGCGAGGTGAGCGAGACCCGCTGGGTCACGCCCGCAGAGTTCCTTGCGTTGCAACCGATCTTCGCGGGGGACCGTGAGTTCTTCGCGGAGGTCCTCCCGCGGTTGTGAATCGGGACCGGCCCCACCCGGAAGATCCGAGTGGGGCCGGCCCTGACTACTTCACTGCTACTTGATGGACTTCAGGGCGAAGTCCTCGGTGACCGGTTCACCTGCGACGAGCCGGGTGGTCCGGGTCTGGGGCTTGTAGCCGTCCTTCGCGGCGATCAGGGTGAGCGGGTTGTTGCGACGGTCCAGCCAGTAGGCGTAGTTGCCGTCCTTGTCGGTGATGAAGGTGTAGGACTGCGCCCACGAGTCCACCTGCACGATCGCCCCCGGGAGCGGTGCGCTGGCGCCGGACGAGCTGACGCCCGTGACGGTGCCCTGCAGCTTGCTCCAGGTGTTCGGCGGGGTGACGTTCATCGTCACGTCCACCGCGGGAACGGAGTACGGGGTGTTCTCGCCGATCGAGACCTGCCCGCTGTACGTGCCGGGCTGGTCGACGTTCGCGTTGAGCGTGACCTTGACGGTGGTCGACTGGCCGGGAGCCAGCGTCGCCTCGGTCTTGTCGATGGACATCCAGCTCACGTCCGCCGACGACTCCGAGCAGCCCTCGAGACCCGGCAGGGCCTCGCTGTCCACCGTGGCGGTGAAGCCACCGGACGAGCCACCGATCTTGTAGAAGCCGCACGCCGCGCCACCGCGGTACCGCGGCAGGTTGGAGTTCGGCAGGGCGGACCAGCTGTCGGCCGCCGGGTCATAGGCGAACCCGGCGTTGGTGACGGCACCGGCCTGGACACCGCCGACGACCAGCAGCTTGCCGCTGGCGACGGCGTACGACGCCGCCCAGTGGTCGGCCGGAGCGTCCGGAATCGCGGTCCACGAGTTCGCACCCGGGTCGTAGACGTAGGCCGACTTGAGCGAGTTCACGCCGTCGTTACCGCCGGCGCAGTACAGCTTGCCGTCGATGGCGCCGCAGGATGCGAACGCGACCGACTTCGGGTAGTTCGCCAGCGTCTCCCAGCTGTTGGCGGCCGCGTCGTAGCGGACCACCGTGTTGCTCATCGGGAGACAGGCCGAGGTCGTGCAGCCGCCGACGGCGTACAGCTTGCCGTCGAGGACCGCCTGACCTGCCGCGGCCCGGGGAGCCGGGTTCGCGGCGAGCGCGCTCCAGGCGTTGGCGGCCGGGTCGTACGCCCAGGTCGCCGGGTCCGGACCGGCGTCGGCCCAGCCGGAGCTGGCAATGATCTTGCCACCCACGACACCGACGGTGATGGCGTTGCGAGCAGCCGGCAGCGCAGCGATGGCGGTCCACGCCATCGTCGCCGGGTCGTACACGTAGCTGTTCGCCGACGAGACGCTACCGTTGCCACCGGCAATCGAGTAGATCTTGCCGTCCAGGTTGACCACCCGGTTGTCCATCACGGTCGCCGGGTAGTCGGCGATGTCGGCCCACGGTGCGGCCAACGGGTTCGCGGCCGCGGTCTTGACGGCCGTCTTGCCCGACATCACCTTGCCGAACGAGGTCGGCACCTGCAGCCGCTGCAGCGGGGCGCCGGCGCCGGTCAGCACCTGCGTCTTGCTGGTGGTGGAGCCGTTCGCGTTCTGCAGTACGAAGCCGTTGTCCCGCTCGCCGAACTTGACGTCGACGCCGGCACCGCCGGTGTTGGTGACGGTGAACGACTTGGTGACCTTGCCCGACGGCAGCTTCAGGTTGCCCGAGATGCTGCCCGGGGTGACGCTCAGCCGGCCCGCGGCCAGTGAGTAGTCGGCTGCGGTGACCCAGTCGGCCTCGACGCCCACGGTCTGCTGCGCCGTGACGTAGTTGCCGGCCTTGGCGGTGAAGCCCTGGTCGCCGGACTCCGAGGAGTACAGCCAGTAGAAGCCGTCGTTCAGACCGGTGTCCTCGGGCGTCGCCACGGTGGTCGCGGTCTCGGCCGGGTTGCCGTCACGAGTGACGACCGCACCGTTCACGAAACCGTTCGTGTTGGCGTCCTTGACGTTGCCGACGACGATGCCGCCACCAGCAGGCTCACAGGTGACCTGGCTGCCGATCAGCACGTTGTCGACCTGCCACCACCACTCGTACTGCGCGTCGTAGTAGTGGAACCGGACCTGCACGGCGGACTTGCCGGCCGCCTGCGGGATCGCGATCTCCTTGAGCCCACGGACGTCGGTCGCCTGCGCGAGCACGTTGGCCCAGGTGGCACCGCCGTCGATCGACAGGTCCACGTCGGCCTTCTCCCCGCCGAGCCAGTTGAGGTCCTGGTTGAACCGGATCACCGGAGCGGTGACCGCGGTCAGGTCCACGACCGGGCTGACCAGCGACGTGTCCTGCGAACCGCCCGGACCGTACTTGTCGCTGTCGATGATCGCGGTACCGCCGGTACCGCCGGCCAGGTTGCCCCGGGCACCCGGGTCGTTGAACTGCCAGACCTGCCCGTTGCCCTTGTTGTCGACGACGGACCAGCCGCTCGGGGTGCTACCGGAGTCGAACGTCTGGTAGGTGCCGTCGGAGCCGTACCGGTAGCCCGGCGCCGTGGTGCAGGCGTCGGTACGGACCGGGACAGCGATGTTCTTGGTCAGGTTGCCGGAGCCGACCGTGATCGGCTCGCTGACCGTCTGGTAGCCCGGGTACTGCGACTCCACCTTGAGCGAGTACGACGCGCCGGCCGGGACCTTCAGGCTGAAGCGGCCGTTGGTCGGGGTGGTGTAGTCGAACACGCCACCTGGACCCTCGACGCTGACCTTCGCGTACAGCGGCCAGCCGTGGCCGGAGCCGTCGGTGATGCTGCCGCCGACGTTCACCTGCGGCGAGCTCACCAGAGCGAAGTTCTGGGTGGTGGTGTTCCCGGTGGTGATGGCGACCGTGGCGGTCTGGGTCTGGTACCCGAACGATGCCGCGGTCAGGTCGTAGCTCCCGGCCGGAAGGACGGACGAGAACGCGCCGGTGCTGGTGGTGGTCAGCACGCGGTCCGGCTGGCCGGCCTGCTTCACCGTCACGGACGCGCCGGCGAGCGGGGCACCACCGGTGGCGGCGGTGACCGTGCCCGACAGGGTGCCTGTGTCGCCGATCGGCGCGGCGTTCAGCAGGGCGAGTGCGTCCAGACGGCCCTGGCCGAACACGTTGTTGTTGGCGTCGGTTCCGCCGCACTGGCTGTTCGGCGTGTCGATCGCGGTCTGGTTCAGCAGCGCCCGGGTGGCGTCCACGTCACCCTTGAGAGCCGGCGACGCGGCCCACAGCAGTGCGACGGTGCCCGCGAGGTGCGGGGTGGCCATCGACGTACCGTTGAAGGCGCCGTAGGTGTTGCCGGGGAGGCTGGACCGGACGTTGACGCCGGGGGCCGAGATGTTCGGCTTGATCGTGCCGTTCTGACCGACACCACGGCCGGAGAACGACGCGATGTTGTTGTTGATGTCGTAGGCGCCCGCCGAGTAGTTGCTGGTCAGGCTGCCCGGCGACCCGCTGCTGTTGCAGCCGAGCTCACCACTGTTGCCGTTCGCGAAGGCCCCGAAGATGCCGGAGTCCTTCCAGTTGTTGGTGATGTCCTCCATGAACGGGTCGTTCGACGGCAGCTGCGAACCCCAGGAGTTGTTGATGATGTTCGGCCGCTTGCCGGCGTCGGGGTTGTTCCCGGCCAGGTCGGTCGGCTCGAGCATCCACTGACCGGAGGCGATCAGGGCAGCGTCGGTCGGGCAGCAGCCGTTCGCGGCGATCCACTTGACCCCCGGCGCGACGCCGATCTGGTTGCCGGCGCCGTCGTCACCGGCCATGGTGCCCATCGTGTGGGTGCCGTGACCGTTGCCGTCACACGGTGCGTTGCCGCAGGTGCCGGCCGCGTCGAACCAGTTGTAGTTGTGGTCGAACGTGCCGTCGCCGTTGTTACCGCGGTACTGCTTGACCAGCGCCGGGTGGTCGTACTGGACCCCGGTGTCGATGCTGGCGATGGTGATGCCCTCGCCCTTGTCGCCGAACTGCGACCAGACGTCGTCGGCGTTGATGTTGGCGATGCCCCACTCGACCGCGTTGATCTCGTGCTCGGTCGTGCCCTGGGTGATCTTGGGCACCTCGATCTTCATCGGGGCGTACAGGCCCTCGACCTCGGCGTGGGTGGCCAGGTTCTGGGCCAGGGTGAGCGATCCGCTGTTGATCCGGATCGCGTTCGTGCCCCAGAAGGCCTGGTACTTGACGTGCTGCGCGTCCAGCTCGGCGCGGATCTTCGCCTGGCTCTCCGCGGCGGTCTTGCGCAGTGCCGCGGCGACGGCGGTGCCGCGCTCGTTCCAGTTGGTGATCTTGCTCGCGGCGGTCAGGTCGGCCTTGGCGGCGAACCGGATCCAGTAGTCGGACGCCGCCTTGGCGTCCTTGCCGTCCAGTTGGGCCATCAGCTCCGGCTTGATCTTGCTTGCCGGAGTGGCCTCGGGCTTGGTGGGCGGTGACGCCTGCGCCTGGCCGGCGCCTGCCAGCCCGGTCGCGACGACGGCCACCGTCGCCAGGGCGCCCACCAGTGTTCTGGCGAGCCCCCTTCGTCTCATGTCTGACATCTCTGCAGCCCCTCACTTGAAACGACCCCGAGTCGACTCCCCCGAGTCAGTTGGTGCAGAGGTGCAAGGGTCCTCGCGTGGGCGGATTCGAGTCCCGTGCGCGAACGCTCCGTGCCCCCCAGGTCGCGACATGTGACATCGCGAGCCTGACGAGGACCCTATGTGTCAGATCAGAGGGGGAACAAGCACACATGGTGAGCAAGATGTGACTAGCCGTCGCCCCGAATCAAGGCAACCTGGTCAAAGATTGGCAGTCCGTTGACGATCCGAGGCAGAGGTTGACATCGTGATCGGATGGTCACCGCCCGTGTCCCCGCCCCCGAGGACGTCGACCTGACCTCGACCGACCGGGAATCGTTTCCGCTGCTGATCGCGGTCGCGGCCTCCCCGGAGGATCGTGTCCGGCTCGCCGAGCTCGTCGACGACGTCGCTCCGCTGCTCCTCGTGTCCAGCCTCGAGGAACTGCGCAAACTGCTGGCACCCGCCCAGCAGTCCCCACCGGCCCCGCCCGAGCACCCCGAACCGCCCGAGCCCGAGGCGGTCGAGGCGGTCGTGGCGAAGACGCCCGACGACCCCGATGCCGACGTACTGACGAGCGACCGGTCCCGCTCGGTCGCCCGGTGGCGCGGCCGCGAGGTCCAGCTCACCGAGCTCGAGAACGACCTGCTCGCCCGGCTGATGACAGCGCCGCTGCGCGTCTGGACGTACGACGCCCTGCACCAGGCGGTGTGGCGCAACCGGGACCTGAGGGGGACCGCCGACGTCCACTCGGTGGTGAAGCGGCTGCGCCGCAAGCTGGACGAACTCGGCACCACGGTCACCATCGACGCGGTCCGGGGCACCGGCTTCCGGCTCACCGATCACCAGCGCCCGGCGATCATGGGGTTGCGGGCCGGCTGACGGACCCGTGGTCTGCCCCGGGGGTTTCCCGGGGTCTGCTCTCTGTCCGCCGGGTGTCCTTCGTCGCTAGCCTCATCTGGTGAGTACCCTGCCGCACCCGCGACGGGCCCCTCGAGTCGCGGAGATCGTCCTGGCCTTCCTTGCCGGCGCCGGGACGTTCGTCGTGGTGGCAGTACTCGCCGCCTGGATCACGTCGGACGCGCTGATCGTGATCCTGGCCGTTCCGCTCGTCACCACCGTCGTCCTGGTGACCAAGTTGATCGGCATCGCGTACGCCGTTCCGATCGCGATGGCAGGCATGCTCGCCTACGACTGGTACCACCTGACCCCGACCCATCCGCCCGGATTCCCGGTCTGGTCGAACCTCGTCGATCTGCTCGTCTACCTGGCGGTGTCGGTCCTGATCGGCGAGCTGGCGGCGCACGCGACTCGTCAGGCCCAGACTGCCGAGGTGGCACGAGCGGAGCTCGCCGACGAGCAGGCGGCGTTGCGACGGGTGGCGACAGGGGTCGCCGAAGGGGTGCCTGCGCAGAAGTTGCTCGGAGCTGTGGCAGAGGAGGTCGGCGCGCTGCTCGCCGTGGACGCGACCCGCATCATCCGGTACGAGGGCGACGAGATTGTGAACCTGACGGCGTGGAGCAGGCCCGGCTACGATCCCGCACCCTACGAGCGCAGCAGACTCGAGGGCAGGAGCGTGGCCGGCGATGTACTGCGGACCGGCCGCGTCGCCCGGATCGACAACTACGACGACATCGAGCACCGACTGAAGGTCACCCGCGGGCTGGGGGTCAAGTCCGTGGTCGGAGCGCCGATCATCGTCGCGGGCGAGTTGTGGGGAGTGATGATCGTCTGGTCCATTGCCGATCCGCTCCCGCCGGACACGGAGTCGCGGCTGATCGACTTCACCGAGCTCGCGGCCACCGCGATCGCCAACCTCGAAGCACGACGGCAGGTCGAACGTCTGCTGGACGAACAGGCCGCGCTGCGGCGGGTCGCGACGCTGGTCGCTCGTGGTGGGCGTTCGACCGAGGTTGTCGAGACAGTGATCCGTGAGGTCGGGGTGCTCAGCGGCGCCGACCTGGCCAGGCTGGAGCGTTACGAGACGGACGGAACAGTGACCGGGGTCGGGGTGTGGAGCCGGGACGTCGATCACCAACTGTCCAGCGGCACTCGCTTCGTGCTCCAGGGGCCGAGTATCGCGGCGCTGGTGCGAGAGACTCGCCGCCCGATGCGCGTGGACAGCTTCGCCGGCGCCTCGGGCCCGATCGCGCAGGAGGCGCAGGGGCTCGGGATCCAGTCGTCGGTCGGCTGTCCGGTCATCGTCCAGGGCCGCATGTGGGGCGTGATCGCGGCATCGACGACGGGCGATGCGCCGTTCCCGCCGGACACCGAATCCAAGATCGGCGAGTTCACCGAGCTGCTGGCGACGGCGATCTCGAACCTCAAGGCGCACGCCGACCTCGAGGCGTCCCGGGCCCGGATCGTCGAGACCACCGACCTGGCCCGCCGCCGGTTCGAGCGCGATCTGCACGACGGGGCCCAGCAGCGGCTTGTCTCACTGGGCCTCGAACTGCGTGGAGTCGAGGCGGCCGCAACACCCGACCTGCGCGCCCGGCTCACTCAGATCAGCAGCGGACTGGACGCTGTGTTCAACGACCTCCGCGAACTCTCCCGCGGCATCCACCCGGCGATCCTCTCCGAGGGTGGTCTCGACCCCGCACTCCGGGCGCTCGGACGGCGTTCCGCCGTACCGGTCAAGCTGGACGTGAACGTCGGCGAACGGCTCGCCGAGCGGGTCGAGGTCGCGGCGTACTACGTCGTCTCGGAGGCGCTCACCAACACGGCGAAGTACGCCGAGGCCACGCTGGTCGAGATCCAGGTCGCGATCCACGACGACGTACTCGAGCTGAGCATTCGCGACGACGGCGTCGGGGGAGCCGATCCGGCCCGCGGCTCCGGCCTGATCGGACTCACCGACCGGGTTGAGGCGCTCGGCGGGCGGATCACGATCACGAGCCCGGTCGGCGAGGGAACGTCGCTGCACGTCGAGCTCCCCCTCGACGTCGCCTGATCGGCACTGGAGTACCGTCAGCATTCGTGCCCTTCTCCGCTTTGAGTCACCTCGAATGCCCAAAGTGCGGCCTCACCTACTCCCCGGACCAAGTGATCGGACTGTGTTCGTGCGGGTCGCCTCTGCTGGCCCGGTACGACGTACAGGCGATCACACTGACCAAGGACGAGCTGGCCACCCGGCCGCCGGACCTGTGGCGATACCACGAGCTGCTGCCGGTGCGGTCGCCGGAGAACGTGGTGACCCTGGGGGAGGGGATGACCCCGCTGCTGCCGTTGCCGCGGTACGGGCGTGAACTCGGCGTCGAACGGCTGCTGATGAAGGACGAGGGCCTCATCCCGACCGGCACCTTCAAGGCGCGCGGCGCCGCGGTCGGCGTGTCCCGGGCGTACGAGGTCGGCGTCCGCAAGATCGCGATGCCGACCAACGGGAACGCCGGATCGGCCTGGGCGGCGTACGCCGCTCGCGCGGGGATGGAGGCGTTGATCGCGATGCCCATCGCAGCTCCGGAGATCTGCCGCCGCGAGGTCAAGGTGGTCGGTGCCGAACTGCACCTGATCGACGGGCTGATCGGTGACGCCGGCGCGTTCATCCGCGCGGAACTGGAGAAGCGGGACGGCTATCTGGATGTGTCGACACTGAAGGAGCCGTACCGGATCGAAGGCAAGAAGACGATGGGCCTCGAGATCGCCGAGCAGCTCGGTTGGCAGCTGCCCGACGTCATCCTGTACCCGACCGGTGGCGGCGTCGGCATCATCGGCATCTGGAAAGCGCTGGTCGAGCTGCGCGAGCTCGGCTGGATCAAGGGTCCGCTGCCGCGACTGGTCGCCGTACAGGCGAGCGGCTGCGCGCCGATCGTCCGGGCGTGGGAGAAAGGGCTGCCGGAGAGCGAGCCTTGGCCTGATGCGCAGACCGTTGCCTTCGGCATCACGGTGCCGAAGGCGCTCGGCGATTTCCTTGTTCTGCAGGCGATCGCGGAGACCGACGGGTGTGCCGTTGCCGTCGACGACGAAGACTTGCTGGCCGAGCAGCACGCGGTGGCGCGGCTGGAAGGATCGTTCATCTGCCCCGAAGGCGCCGCCAACTTCGCCGCCGTGCGCCAACTGCGCGAGTCCGGCTGGATCCGCGCCGACGAGCAGGTGGTTGCCCTCAACACCGGAGCTGGCCTCAAGTACCCGGAGACCGTCCCTCTGTAGTCCAGCCCACGCTGGCGTTCGGCTGCCTCGAGGTCTCGTCCTCCCGCGCAGGGCGAGCGGATCGTGGAACCGGGGAGATCCCAAGCGACCACTCCCGCAGGCCCGAGCCCGATCCGCTCTCCGGAAACTTCTCGCCGCCTGGCGGCACTTTGTTTCCGCGCAACGCCGTGCAGCCGCACCGCGTCGCCGTACCCGCACGTCCAGGCGCCATCGACCTTGTGCACCGATCAACCACGGCTGGCCCGCTCAGGTGGTTGATCCGTGCACAGAGTCGCACCGGCACCACGGTCTACCCCGCGTGGGTCGACCCAGCCGGTTCGCTTAGGCCTGGCCGCGGCGGACGGCGAGGATGTGGGCAGGTTCGCCGTTCGGGTCGAGTTTGACGTAGTTCTGCTGCCCCCAGCGCCACGTAGCGCCGGTGATCTCGTCGTACACGGTGAAGGTGTCCTCAGGCCGCATGCCGAGCGCGGCCATGTCCAGGTGGACCATGGTTTCGCGCACTGAGTGCGGGTCGGTGTTCACCACGACGATGACTGTGTCGCTGTGGCCGTCGGGGGCGGTCGTGCGCTTGGAGTAGCACATGATCGCCTCGTCCTCGACCGAGTGCAGCGACAGGTTGCGCAGTTGCTGCAGGGCCGGGTGCCGGCGGCGGATGTTGTTGAGCAGGGTCAGGTACGGCGCCAGCGTGCGACCCTCGGCGGCCGCGGCGTCCCAGTCGCGCGGACGCAACTGGAACTTCTCGGTGTCGAGGTACTCCTCCGAGCCCGGCCGGAGTGCCACGTGCTCGAACAACTCGAACCCGGCGTACACACCCCAGGCCGGCGACGCGGTCGACGCGATCGCGGCGCGGATCTTGAACGCGCCCGGACCGCCGTACTGCAGGTACGCGGTCAGGATGTCCGGCGTGTTGACGAAGAAGTTCGGCCGCAGGAAGTGCCCGGTCTCCTTGGTCAGTTCCTGCAGGTACTCCTCCAGTTCCCACTTCTCGTTGCGCCAGGTGAAGTAGGTGTACGACTGGTGGAAGCCGACCTTGGCCAGCTCGCGCATCATCGGCCGCCGGGTGAACGCCTCGGACAGGAACACCACATCCGGGTCGGTCTTGCGGATCTCGCCGAGCAGGTACTCCCAGAAGTTGACCGGCTTCGTGTGCGGGTTGTCGACCCGGAACACGGTCACGCCGTGCTCGATCCACAACCGGACGATCCGCAGCACCTCGGCGTAGATGCCTTCGGGATCGTTGTCGAAGTTGATCGGATAGATGTCCTGGTACTTCTTCGGCGGGTTCTCGGCGTACGCGATCGAGCCGTCGGCGCGGATCGAGAACCACTTCGGGTGTTCCTTGACCCAGGGGTGGTCCGGCGACGCTTGCAGGGCCAGGTCGATCGCGACCTCGAGGCCCAGTTCGCGGGCCCGGCCGACGAAGTACTCGAAGTCCTCGAAGGTGCCGAGCTCGGGGTGGATCGCGTCGTGTCCGCCCTCGTCCGAGCCGATCGCCCACGGCGACCCGGGGTCACCGGGCTTCGGGTCGAGGGTGTTGTTCGGGCCCTTGCGGAACGCATGACCGATCGGGTGGATCGGCGGCAAATACAGGATGTCGAAGCCCATCCCGGCTACCGCGTCCAGCCGCTTGGCCGCCGTACGGAACGTCCCGGACTTCCACTGCCCGGACTCTTCGTCGTACGTCGCTCCCTCGGACCGCGGGAAGAACTCGTACCAACTGCCGTACAGCGCGAGGGTCCGGTCGACCCACACCGGGTAGGTCTCCGACGACGTGATCAGCTCACGCACCGGGTAGCGCCCGAGCGCGGCGCGGACCTGCGGCGAGATGCCCGCGGCCAACCGCGCCTCCGGCGGCAGCGCGCCGTTCGCCAGCGCGTGCGCGGCGTCGCTCAGCGTGGCCCGGTCTGCACGGACGGCGGGCGGTACGCCGGCAGCGGCGCGGTCGAAGAACGCTGCGCCCTCGGCGAACATCAGGTCGACGTCGAGGCCGGCCGGGACCTTGATCTCGGCGTTGTGCCGCCAGGTGCCGTACGGGTCGCTCCAGCCCTCGACCGCGAACGTCCACGCACCCTGCTCCTGCAGGGTCACGTCGACCGTCCACCGGTCGCTGCCCTGCCCGACCGGTGCCATCAGCATCCGTCTGGTCTGCCCGGTCGGCGAGGTCAGTACGACGTTCGCGTTCACCGCGTCGTGGCCCTCACGGAACACCGTGGCCGCGATGGTGAAGGTCTCGCCGACCGAGGCCTTGGCCGGATACGCTCCGGCGTCGACGGTCGGGGTGACGTCGGTGATCGGGATGCGCCCAGTCATGGCGTAGACGAACCTTCGCTTTCCGATTGCGGATCCGGCCGAGGGGTATGTACGTCGGGACTACAGCACTGACGTTATCGGTTCCCCGTCGTAGACCATGACATGCAGTGGTCACATTTCGGACCACACAGTGGAACCTTGGTAACCGGACCCTGGGGACGGTCTGCAAAATCTTGCCAGCGTTGCAAGATCGATGCATACCGAAGGTGTCTCCTGAACCCGAGGCCGGTACGGTGTCCCGGTGCGAGCGATACGACGATTCTCCGTCCGCCCTGTCCTGCCCGAGCCGCTGACCGGCCTGGGCACCCTGGTGAACAACCTCCGCTGGTCCTGGCACCCGGAGACGCAGGACGTCTTCGAAGCGGTCGACCCGCAGCTGTGGCGGAGCACCGGCGGTGACCCGGTCAAGCTCCTCGGCGAGGTCCCGGCGGCCCGGCTCGACGAGCTGGCCCACGACGATGTCTTCCTGCGCCGGCTCGAACTGGCCGTAACCGACCTGAACGCCTACGTGTCCGGCGACCGGTGGTTCCAGACCGACGCCGGCTCCCCGGTGAGCTCGGTGGCGTACTTCTCCCCGGAGTTCGGCATCACCTACGTCCTCCCGCAGTACTCGGGTGGTCTCGGCATCCTGGCCGGTGACCACTTGAAGGCGGCCAGCGACCTCGGCGTACCGCTGATCGGCGTTGGCCTGCTGTACCGGCACGGCTACTTCGCGCAGTCGCTGAACGCCGAGGGCTGGCAGCAGGAGCGCTACCCCCTGGTGGATCCGGACGGGCTGCCGATCAGCCTGCTCCGCGACGGCGACGCCCCCGCGACCGTGACCCTGACGCTGCCCGGCAACCGGCAGTTGCACGCGCAGATCTGGGTCGCCCAGGTCGGCCGGGTGCCGCTGCTGATGCTCGACTCCGACATGGAGGAGAACGACCCCGCCGAGCGCGAGGTGACCGACCGGCTGTACGGCGGTTCGACCGAGCACCGGCTGCTCCAGGAACTGCTGCTCGGCGTCGGCGGTGTCCGCGCGGTCCGCACGTTCTGCCGCATCACCGGGCACTCGGCGCCCGAGGTGTTCCACACCAACGAGGGTCACGCCGGCTTCCTCGGCATCGAGCGGATCCGTGAGCTGGCCACCGACCAGTCGCTGGACTTCGACACCGCGCTCGAGGTCGCGCGCGGCGGCACTGTGTTCACCACCCACACGCCGGTCCCGGCCGGCATCGACCGGTTCCCGGTCGAGCTGATCCAGCAGCACTTCTCTCCCGACGCGTACGGCGAGGGCGTGCCGATCGACCGGATCCTCGAGCTCGGCGCCGAGGACTTCGAGGGCGGCGACCCGGGCGTCTTCAACATGGCGATCATGGGTCTGCGGCTCGCTCAGCGGGCCAACGGCGTATCCAAGCTGCACGGCGTGGTCAGCCGCGGCATGTTCGCCGGACTGTGGCCGAGCTTCGACCCGGTCGACGTACCGATCACCTCGATCACGAACGGCGTCCACGCGCCGACCTGGGTGGCGCGGGAGATCCACGGGCTCACGTACGCCGCCACCGACACGGCCGAGAGCGACGGCGTCTTCGACGGCCTCGACAAGACGTCCGACGCGCAGATCTGGGAGACCAAGCGGACTCTGCGGCAGCGGTTCATCGACGACACCCGGGCCCGGGTCCGGCAGTCCTGGATCAACCGCGGCGCCAGCGACGCAGAGCTCGGCTGGGTCGATTCCATCCTCGACCCGGACGTCCTGACGATGGGCTTCGCCCGCCGCGTCCCGTCGTACAAGCGGCTCACGCTGATGCTGCGCGACCCGGCCCGGTTGAAGGCGCTGCTGCTGCACCCGCAGCGGCCGGTCCAGATCGTCATCGCCGGCAAGGCGCACCCGCACGACGAGGGTGGCAAGAAGCTCATCCAGGAGATGGTCCGCTTCGCCGACGACCCGGAGGTACGGCACCGGATCGTGTTCGTGCCCGACTACGACATCGCGCTCGCGCAGCCGATGTACCCGGGTTGCGATGTGTGGCTGAACAACCCGCTGCGTCCTTACGAGGCGTGCGGCACGTCGGGCATGAAGGCTGCTCTCAACGGTGCGTTGAACCTCTCGATCCGCGATGGATGGTGGGACGAGTGGTACGACGACGAGTTCGGCTGGGCGATCCCGTCCGCCGAAGGGATCGAGGACACCGACCGGCGTGACGACCTCGAGGCGCACGCGCTGTACGACTTGATCGAGAAGCAGGTCGCGCCGCGCTTCTACGACGGTGAGGTGCCGGGCCGCTGGATCGAGATGCTCCGGCACACGATCAAGGAGCTCGGTCCGAAGGTGCTCGCCACCCGGATGGTCCGCGACTACGTCGAGCAGCTGTACGTCCCGGCGGCGCATTCGTCGCGGTCGCTGAACTCTACGTACGACGGTGCCCGCGAGCTTGCGGCGTGGAAGAAGAAGGTCCGGACGGCCTGGCCGCAGATCCGCGTCGACCACGTGGAGCTGCAGGGCCTGGGCGACGTACCTCAGCTCGGGACCACGGTCGGGATCCGTGCCTTCGCGGCGCTCGGGGATCTCGAGCCGTCGGACATCTGTGTCGAGGTGCTGCACGGGCGGGTCGACACCAACGACGAGATCACCGACCCGGTCCGCGCGACGCTGGCGATGGCGGAAACCTACGAGGGCAACCGCCACCGCTACGAAGGCGAACTGAAACTCGATCGAACCGGCCCCTTCGGCTACACCGTCCGAGTGGTCCCCAACCACGCCGGCCTCGCCAGCCCCGCCGAACTCGGCCTGGCCGCCGGCCCGTCCGACCCCGACGACGACCCCTCCGCCCCCGACCTCCCCGCCGGCTCAGAATTCTGAGCCCAACGTCCTAGAAGTACCCGACCCCGCCTGCCTGAGCAGGCGGGGTCGAGTATTTCCCCACGCGTCCACGACGCGCGCTCCTAGGTCGCGTGCTCACGGCTGCTGCTCCCAGTCGCCTTCCCCTTGCGTAGCAGGCCCCATGGTTTGAAGACCGACAGGACGACCGCGACCATCAGCAGCGTCGGCGACACGATCGGCGGGAAGATCATGTCGTTCAACGGAACCGCCAGGTCGTTGGCCTCGCCGCGATCCGCGAGCTCGTCGACGCCCGGCCGGAGGGCGATCAGGACGAGCGTGCTCAACAGCAGGTTGATGACCAGTTTCACGACCACCCACCAGTACTTCGTCAGGCCGTACTTACTGCCGACGGCCAGCAACACCCCGGTCACCAGGCACGCCAGCCCGGAGATCGTCATCGGCCAGATCGTGACGAGTTCGAGTACGCGGAAGCACAGCGCCTTGGTGCTCTCGTCGTCCGTACCGATCGCGGTGAACGTCAGCACCGCCATCACCACGTCGAGCCCGAGCCACGAACCCACCGAGGCCAGATGCAGCACGAGCACGGCCTTCCGGGTCCTCCCACCCAGCCGCCACGACTTCCCCGCCGCAACGTCCAGTACTGCGCTACTCATCTCCCTCTCCGTCCACTCGGATCACGTACGTACGATCCTGAGCGACAACGGGCCGCTACCGCGTCGGCCCGAAGGAGACACTGCGTCTACCCCGACGGACGTACAGCGCGGTCAGGTAGTCGCCAGCTGGGTGGTCTGCTGGGCGGCCCATTGTGCGGCTGCGGCGGCGACCGGGATCGTTGGGTCGACCAACCAGGCGGCCTCGACTCCGTAGCAGAAGGCGATGATCTCCATCGCCTTGAGCTTCGGGTCGACGTCGGTGCGCATCTCGCCGCGCTGCTGGGCGGATCGCAGCGTCGCCGTAACCCGCTCGATCGTCGTCCCGTAACCCTCGACCAGGCGCGGATGGAGATCGGTATCGGGGCTCACGTTCTCCCCGAGTACGACGGTGTTCATGCCGAGCAGGCTGTACACCTTGTCGTCGTGCTGGCTCGGCCAACTGGCCATGTGCCGGGCGATGATGTCCACGATCTTGAGGCCGGGGTCGGGGCCGTCGCCCCACAACCACTCCTCGGTGAAGGCCAGATGCCGGTCCAGTACGGCGCTGAGCAGCGCCTCCTTGCTGCCGAAGTGATACAGCAACCCGGTCTGTGACACGCCCGCCTCGGCCGCGATGTCCGCGAGGCTCGTGCCGCGCGCTCCGTTGCGGGCGATGAAGCGTACGGCGACGTCGACGATCCGCTCCCGCGTCTCGAGGCCCTTGGCGGACGAGGTCTTGGTCCTGGGCGTAGCGGGCACGGTCGATCTACCTCCTGGTGGCCGGGACGGGTCGCCGCCAAGCATAGACAACCGACTGAGTACTCGGTAGCTTTTGCAAAACAGACTGAGTACTCAGTCTGGAATGTCGGCAACGAAAGGACGACCCGATGAGCGCAGGGACCGCGACAGTCCGCGACGAGGAGGACGTCCCGCCCCGCCCGCACGCGCAGGTCGAGGCGTTCCTTGCCGGCGCCCGACCGTCGCCCGACCCGTGGGACGCCGACATCGGGGTCGTCCGGGCGGATGCACGCGAGAAGGTCCTGGCGGTGACCGGTCAGCCCTCGCCGGTGGCGTCCGTCGAATCCGTCGATGCGGACGGCGTACGCGGCCGGCTCTACCGCCCGACCGGAGCGGAAACAGACGTGCTGGTCTGGGCACACGGCGGCGGCTGGATTCACGGTGACCTCGATACCGCCGACGGTGTCGTCCGCGCACTGGCGAATCGGGCTGGGTGTGCCGTCTTGTCGATCGACTACCGGCTCGCGCCCGAGCATCCCTTCCCGGCCGGCTTCGACGACGCGTGGACCGCGGTCACCTGGGCCCGGCGAAGGTTCGGCAGCGTTTCCGTCGGCGGCGACAGTTCGGGCGGGAATCTCGCTGCGGCGGTCGCGCTCAGGGCGCGGGACGAAGGTGTCGAGCTGGCGAACCAGCTGCTCGTCTATCCGGCACTCGACAGCACCGAGGACACCGAGTACAAGCTCGCGTTCCGGCAACGGTATGCGACGTTCGCGGGCCGAACGGGCTTCGGGGCCAACAGTTACCGGCGGCTCCAGTACATCTGGGCGACCTACGTTCCCGACCCGGAAGCCCGTACGGCGTCCTACGCGTCCCCACTCCACGCCGAGTCCGTGGACCGCGCCGCGCCCGCGACCGTCATCACCGCTGAACACGACTTCCTCCGCGGCGAGGCCGAGGACTACGTCCGGCGTCTGGAGGAGGCCGGCGTACCGGTCGAGCTGCACGAGTACGCGGGCCAGATCCATGGCTTCTTCGAGATGTTCGCCGTGATGACCGACGCGCACCACGCCGTCGGCGTGGCCGGCGACGCCGTCCGCCGTGCCTTCCACTCCACCGAGTCTTCCAAGGAGATGTCGTGCGATCGCTGACCCAGTACCGCAGATTCGTCGAGGCGGCCGCGGTCGCAGCGGCCTCTGCGCTGCTCTTCGCCGCCTGTGCACCCGGCGGTAACTCCGAGGCGGGTACGGCGCCGTCCAAGGCGGTGACCACTGGCGTCGGAACGGAACCCGTCACGCTGAAGCTGCTCGTCAACAGTGGCGTCGACGTCCCGTTCTACACCGCACTCGGAGAGCAGTTCCATGCCAAGTACGGCAACGTCACCGTCCAGGTGGACAACCAGGACTATGCCGCGCTGACCACGAACGTCGCCCGTATTCTTGCTGGGAGCAACGTTCCCGACCTGGTCCGGGTGTCCCAGCTCGGCAACCTGATCGAGGACCAGCTGCTCACCAGCCTCGATCCGTACGCCACGGCGTACGGGTGGGACAAGTGGCCGCAGTCGCAGTTCGCCTCCACCCGGGTCGGACCGGACGGCAAGCAGCGCGGGACGGGCTCGCTGTACGCCGCCGGGGCCGGGTTCGGGCTCACAGGGGTCTACTACAACAAGGCACTCGCGCAGCGGATCGGCATGACGCAGCCGCCGGCGACCGTTGCCGAGTTCGAGCAACTGCTCGCCAAGGCGAAGGGCGCCGGGCTGCAGCCGATCATGATCAACGGCAAGGACGGCGGCAGCGTCTACCCGCTGCAGAACCTGGTGATGGCTGCCGCGGGCGACGCGCAGGCCATCCAGGACTGGAACTATGCCAAGCCGGGCGCGAGTGTTGACAACGCGGCGACGGTGCAGGGCGCCACGACACTGCGGCGGTGGGGACAATCGGGCTTCCTGCCGGCCGACGTGAACGACATCGACCAGACGCGCGCGCCGGCCGAGTTCCTCAAGGGCAACGGTGTGTTCTTCCCGAGCGGCAACTGGCAGGCACCCGGACTGGACAAGGCCGGCGCCGGCAAGTTCGGCTTCTTCCTCTTCCCGGCCGGCGAGTCCGGTGGACCGTCGTACGCGATGACCGCCGCCGCCAACCTGGGGATCCCGGCGAAGTCTCCGCATGCCGATGTCGCGGCCGCGTTCCTGAACTTCGTGCAGACCGACGCGAAGGCACGGCAGGACACGGTCAACCTCGGCGGTCTCGTGCCTGCCGGCCCGTCGGACGCCCCTGCTCCGACAGCGCCGGAGGGATCGGCAGTCGCCGCGACTGTCGCCGCCTTCCAGGAACTGCTGAAGAGCAATGGACTGGTCGGTTTCATGGCTGATGCGACCGCATCGATCCACGTCAACAGCCTGATCCCGCAGACGCAACTGCTGCTGGCCGGGAAGACGAAACCCGGGGCCTTCGCGGCGAAGGTGCAGGCCGACTACGAGCGCGACCTGGGTCAATGACCGGTGCGGATCGATCGGAGGTACTGCGGTGCCAGTGATGCAACAGGCCTCGCCTGAGACGAACCCGTCGACACAGTCAGCCGCCGGGCAACCCGACGTACGGCGCCGGACCGTACGACGGTCCCGGCAGTGGAGCGCCCTGCTCTGGGTCGCGCCGGGGTTCGGCATGTACGCCGTGTTCGTACTCTTCCCGATGCTCCAATCTGTTCAGTACTCGTTCTACGACTGGGACGGCATCGGCCGAGCGACACCGGCCGGGCTGGACAACTGGAAGGCGATCTTCACTCGGCCGGAACTGCTGCACTCCGTGGAGCACGCGTTCATCCTGATCGTCTTCTACACCGTGCTGCCGGTCGGGCTCGGGCTGATCGCGGCGTCGCTGATCCGGGAGTTGCGGTCCGGCGCGTTCAGCACGACCGCCCGGGTGGTGCTCTTCATCCCGCAGGTGCTGCCACTGGTCGCGGCCGGCATCGCCTGGACCTGGATGTACTCCTCCGACGGCCTGGTCAACCAGATCCTCCGCGCGGTCGGCCTCGACCGGCACACCCGGGCGTGGCTCGGGGACTTCACGTTCGCTCTCCCCGCGGTCGGTGTCATCGGGGTCTGGGTCATGCTCGGCTTCTGCACGGTGCTGCTGCTCGCGGGCATCGGCAAGATCGACCCGGCCCTGTACGAGGCGGCCCGGCTGGACGGCGCCGGGCGGATCAGTGAGTTCGTTGCCGTCACGTTGCCCGGTCTGCGGCGCGAACTCGTCGTGTGTACGACGTTCACGATGATCGCCGCGCTGGCGAGCTTCGACGTCATCCAGATCTCGACCCAGGGCGGACCCGGCTACCAGACGATGGTGCCGGGTGTGGAGATCTACCGACTGACGTTCCTGCAACAGCACGTCGGCCAGGCCTCGGCACTCGCGGTGTTCCTGGCCGCGCTGGTCCTCGTTCTCATCTGGCCGATCCAGCGTCTCGGGAGGGAACGATGACATCGTCCGCGGTGGCCCACCGCATCACCCGCACCGGCATCCTGATCGCGCTGATGCTGTTCGCGATCGTGCCCCTGCTGAGTATGTTCAGCACCGCGCTCGCGGCGCCGGGCAGCACGCCCGTGGGGCTCAGTTGGCCGAGTGACCCGCATTGGCACAACTTCGTCGACGCCTGGAGCGCGGCGAACTTCGTCGCCCTGTTCCGGTCGAGCACACTCATCGTGCTGGGTGTCGTCCCGGGCACGGTCGCGATGGCCACAGCCGCGGGCTACGCCCTCGCGCAGCTGAAGGTGCCGTTCGGCAAGGCGATCTACGGTCTGTTGCTGGTCGGACTCACGCTGCCGTTCGAGGCACTGATCACGCCGCTGTACTACGACCTCCGCAGCATGGGCCTGCTCGGGACGCGGGCCGCGATCATCCTGCCGCTGATCGGATTGCTGATGCCCTTCGGCGTCTTCTGGATGCGCGCACACTTCCTCGGCGCCGAGCCCGCGCTCACCGAGGCCGCGAAGGTCGACGGAGCCGGCCCGTGGCAGACGTTCTGCCGGATCCATCTGCCCCTCGCCACCTCCGCCTGGTCCGCTTTGTCCGTGCTGTTCTTCCTGGCGAGCTGGAACCAGTACCTGCTGCCGCTCGTCCTTGTCGACGACCCGACGAAGCGAACTGTGGCCGGCGGGCTGGGGGCCTTCCAAGGCCAGCACGGCACCGACATCGTGCTGCTCTGCGCCGGATCGTTGCTGATCATCCTGCCTTCGTTGCTGATCTTCCTGGTCTTCCAGCGCAACTTCGTCAAGGCCCTGATGCAGGGAGCCGTGAAATGACGGCTGTCAGGCGGCGGGCCTCTTGAGATCGACCCAGCGGAAGGGGTCGCCGGTGGGGGAGGTGATGTAGGAGCGGCCTGCCGGCTTGACGGTCGGATAGAGGTCCGCGAGTTCCTTGGTGGCTGTGTCGTCTCCGTTGTCGGAGGCAAGCATCAGGCGGGCGATGCGGTCGGTCAGGGCGAGGTCGGCGCCGTCGAGGGAGGCGGACATTTCGCCCCAGTTGTCCCAGAGGAGGAGTTCGTCGCCGTGGAGGTGGGCGAGTTGCAGGTAGACGTAGTTGCGGATGAACCAGCTTCCGCCGATCGGTGAACCCGGGTCGATGCCGAACAGGTCCGGGTCGCGGGTGCCGGCGCGGACGTCCAGCCAGACCTCGGCCGCGGACAGGAACGGACCGGTCGGCATGTCGAGCGGGTTGAACGGATGGTCGTCGGCCGGGTCGAGTTGGGCGTCGATCATCACCCACCGGTCGCCGTTCCAGTACTCCGCGACCACGTGATCGTGGTTGAAGCCGCTGGCGAAGTACGCCGCGAAGCCGATCCGGCTGCGGACCGGGATCCCCTTGTGGCGAAGCATCGACGCGAACATGAGCGTGTAGTCGCGGCAGCACCCGACGATCCGGTCGACCGGCTCCCTCGGTTCCGCGAGCGGCGTACCGTTGCGCCGCTGATCGGTGGCCAGCATCGACGACACCCAGCGGTGATCGATCTCCGCGAGGCGATCGCCGGTGAACTCGATCCCGCCGCCGCGGTAGTGGATCAGCAGGTTGCGAACCACCGCCCCGACCCCGGGGATGTCGTCCGGCAACGCGTCGTACAACCCGGCGTATGCACCCGGGTCGCTGTACTCGGTCTGCACCGCATAGTCCATCAGAGGGTCCTTTCGAGAATGGGTTGGGCGATGTCGACGGCCGGCTGGTCGCGCGGCATCAGGTGGCAGTCCGCCCGGTAGACCTCACGCGGCGATCCAGTGATCGCGCAGCCCGCCGTACGGACGAAGTCGTCGACCAGGTCGTACGCGAGCATGATCCGCGGGTACGCGCACTCGTCCATCGTGATCGTGCAGTAGGCCTCGTGATGGGCCGGCTCGACCCGGATCGCGATCGGTCCGGACGGATCCACCAGACCCTGGAACGGCACGCACACCTCGACGGTTGCCTCGGCCTCCGGCGTAACCGGGCCGTGGTAGATCACCCACGATTCGCCGGGCAGACTGGCGCCGGCGGCTTGCAGGTACGTGCGGATCTCGTCGGTCGCGGTCACGATGATCCCGATCAGATTCTGCTGATCGGTGTCGGACCGGATCGACGCGATCTTCGTCTCCGGTACGTCGCGCGTCAGCACCGGCCGTGGCGCGAGCCCCGTCGATCCCGACCGCGAGAGCCGGTCCCGCAGGTACTGCAGGGTCGCCCGGCGAGCCGCGGTCGTCGCCTCCTGGGCAGCCCACCACCGATCCAGCCGGATCAACCCCTCTTCGTCCGAGCCCGCGAGGACCTCGGCGATCGTGGTCAGCGGCATGTCCAGCTGCCGCAGCACACTGATCCGCCGCGCCCGCTCGAGCTGCTCCTCGTCGTACAGCCGGTACCCGTTGGCCGGGTCCACCTGCGCGGGCGGGAGCAGCCCGGACACGTCGTACAGCCGTAGCGCCTTGTGCGAGAGCCCGGTACGCCGCCCGAACTCGCTGATCGTCAACACGCGAACATCAAACCCCCTGCCCCAGGGGCAAGGTAAACCCTCACCCCGGAAACCCGTGAAGATCCGCCTCCACCCATCCGGCCCGCGCCAGCGCCACTGGATTCTGTGAGCTGGCTCACCGGGGGGAACGTCGGGCTCGGAGGCCTCCTCTTTCAGGGCGTTGGTCACTAGAGGGAGGCGTTCGGAGATGCGGGTCGTACGGCGGGTGGTGGCGGGGACTCATGGGGTTCTCGCGCTGGTGCATGTGTATTGGGCGACCGGTGCGACGTGGCCGGCGTCCAGCGAGCGGTCGTTGTCGATGGCGGTGCTGGGCGGACCGGTGTCCTTCCGTCCAGGCATCGTGTTGCCGCTCGCGGCTCTGCATGTCCTGCTGGGCGCGGCCGTGCTCACCAGCGACCGGTTCAAGCTGAGCAGGTTCGTGGTCGGGGGAGTGGTGGCCGGACTGGCTGCGCGGGCGACCGCGGGTCTCGTCTGGGCCCTCGGCGTCGGCACCGACACGAGTACCGCGTTCTACTGGCTCAACCTGCTCTTCTACACGCCAGCGTGCATCGCGCTGTGCGTGGCGGACCTCAAACTCCTCCGCACACGCTGGATCAAGGCAACAGCAGTCGCAGCACCCGTTGCCGGCGTCGTACTGCTCTCACTCCTCGCCTACGCGTACCAGCCAACCGAGCAGCCAAGCGCCACAGCGTCACCCGACGCCAGGTACGTCGACACGCCGCTGGCCCGGAACGGCATGACCACATCACTCGGTCAGTTCCTGGATGCAATGAAGCTGCCGCAGGTAGTCCTCGGCGGCAACTCATGGAGTGGCGGTTGGGGTCTCGCCTACGCGCAGCGGAACCCGGACCGCGTCAGCAAGCTGCTCCTGCTGGCGCCGAGCGGACTGGACGAGCCAGACACGTGGAGCTGGGAGATCCTCAAACAACCCCTGGTCGGCGAGGCGCTGGCGAAGCTGGCCGCGAGCCGCAGCATGGTCAAGTCCGCGCTGGGCAGCATGTTCGTCCACAAGCAACTGATCACGCCGGAGCTCGTGACCACGATGTGGGTGCCGGGAACATATCGTGACAACGTGCGATCCATGTACGCGCTCGAGCGGGGCCTCGACTGGAGAGTCACCGAGCAGGCTCTGCCGTCCACGCGGCAACGCACACTGGTGCTCTGGGGCGACCACGACGCCGTACTCCCGGTGGCACAGGCAGATCGGTTCGGGAAGCTGTTGCCCAACGCAACCGTGCACGTGCTGCCCGGCTGCGGCCACGCCCTCACCGTCGACTGCGCCGACCAGGTGACACCCCTGATGGCGGCCTTCCTCCGATGATCGACGCGGAACGGCTCGTCCGCGCGGCGCAGGGCGGCGACACCCTGGCGATGAACGAGCTGCTCGACAGACTGGCGCCGTACGTCGGCCGGATCTGCGGGCCGATCGCTCTGGCCGACGGACCGGACGCGACGCAGGAGGCGCTGATTGCGGTGTTCCGTGGACTGCGCGGTCTGCAGAACCCAGCGGCGTTGTTCGGATGGGTCCGCGCGATCGCCGTCCGCGAGGCGGTCCGAGTGGCACGCCGGCAGCAACGGCAACAGCCGGCCGATCTGTCTGAGCTGCCCGCGCCAGACGATCCGCAGCTCGCCGTACACGTGCACGACGTACTCGCGCGATTGTCGCCGCAGCACCGCGCAGTGCTGGTCCTGCGCGACCTGGAAGGAATGGACGAACTGGCCGCCGCCGCGTTGCTCGAGGTGCCGGCCGGTACGGCGAAGTCCCGGCTGCACCGAGCCCGGGCAAGCTTTCGGAAGGCGTGGAGATCATGACGGGTGACTGGCCGCAGGTCGAACTGACCGACGTCGAACGGTTCCGCGCCCTGGCTGCCGGTGTCCCCGGCGCCGCGATCACCGAGCGCGTCCTGGCGGCGCCTCCCGACCGGGTGAAGGAGTTGCTCAGCGACCTCGACGCGTTCGCCACGATCCAGGCGGACCTGGTGTCGGCCACGTTGCTCGAGCAGGACGGCGATCGCGTCGTCGTACTCGCGCGCGGTCGGCGGGGGCAGCGGGCGCGCCTCGAAGGTCAGTTCCGGAGCGGCTGGTGCTGGTTGCAGAGCCGGTTCCTGATCATCGGTATGGCGGTGTCGGCAGAGCCCGGCGGCGGCACGCGGGTCGCGCTCACCGGCGGCATCCGGGTGCCGGGCCGGGCCGCGATCGTTCCACTGCGGGTGCAGCGGGAGAGCTCCAAGACGCTGGACCGGTTGGAACAGATGCTCAGGGCCTGAGTACGCCGGCCGGCAGCGCGGCGAGGAGCGCATCGGCGTGCCGGCGGTAGCCGAGGTTGTTCGGGTGGAAGCTGTCCGGCGCGAGCATGCCGCGCCACGGCGGTCGTGCGTGCCGGGACACCTCGGCGACCGTGAGGCCGCGAGCCGTCGCCGTCGTACTGATCAGCTGATTGATGCCGGCGACGTAGGGGCTGGCCACGCCGCCGATCCGCCAGAGCCCGTCGGGGACGGTGAGGTCCATCACCACGGACGAGGACGGCAACCGCTCGATCACCTGACGGAGGTGGTCGCGGAACCGTTTGGGCGGCGTACCGAGGATGTCGTTGTTGCCGATCCCGCACGTCACCAGTGCGGGCTGCAGCCCTTCCACAAGTGGGAGTTGGTCCGCGAGCACGTGCCGGGTCTGGGCGCCGGAGCGCGACAGGTTGAGCACCCGCCACGGGCTGCCGCGCCGCTTGAGGGCATTGAGCACCTGACCGACGTACCCATGGAGCGGCGACGACGCGCCGAGCCCTTGTGCGGTCGAGTCACCCAGCACCACCCACAGCGGCCCGTCACCAGCAAGAGTCTTCTCGTTCTGCCGCGTCCAGAAGTCGGCGTACGTCTTCGCCTGTACGTCGACGAACGCCACCCCATCGACCCAACGCCGGAACGCCAACCGCGAGTTCGTCCGCTCCGCCTCACCCCAACGCATCACCGCCCGGTGCAACGCCCCGATCGGCGTCGTCCGTTCACGCACCCCACGCCGCACCAAAAACATCGGTCCCCCCACACATGAACAGAAGGTAACCGCCGAATGTACTGCAGAAAGGTTAACGACCCATCAGAGCGCTCGGAGGAGGACCAGGCAGCGGGGGGACAGGGGGACGGTGGCGCCGGCTTCGACCTCGGTGACCATGCTGTTGCTGGTGTCGAGGACTACTTCGTAGGCGGGAGCCCAGGAGGGGTCGGGGACTCGGACCTGGCGGGTTTCGGGGGTGGCGTTGAGGGCCATCAGGAAGGAGCTGTCGGTGAGGGCGTTGCCTTGGGCATCGGTTGCGCGGAGGGCGTCGCCGGCCAGGAACATGCCGATGGTCCGGAGATTGCCGTCGTACCAGTCGGCGTCGGTCATCTCGCCGCCGTGCGGTGCGATCCAGGACAGGTCCTTGCGCCCGCCCGCGACGACAGGCTCCCCGGAGAAGTAGTGCCATTGACGCAAGACAGGGTGTGCAGCACGGAGAGCGATCAGCTTCTTCGTCAACGCCAGGTGATCGGACCAGGCGCCTGGCAGTGACCAGTCGAACCAGGACAGTTCGCTGTCCTGGCAATAGGCGTTGTTGTTGCCGTGCTGGGTCCGTCCGCACTCGTCCCCGGCGGTGATCATCGGTACGCCGGTGGACAGGATCAGTGTGGACATCAGGTTCGCCATCTGGCGTTTGCGCAGCGCAATCACGCGCCGGTCGTCGGTCTCGCCCTCGACGCCGCAGTTCCAGGACCGGTTGTCGTCGGTGCCGTCGCGGTTGTCCTCGTGGTTCGCCTCGTTGTGCTTGTGGTCGTAGCTGACCAGGTCGCGCAGGGTGAACCCGTCGTGCGCGGTGAGGAAGTTGATCGACGCGTACGGGTAGCGGCCGTCGTCGCCGTACAGGTCGCTGGACCCGGAGAGCCGGTAGGCGAGGTCCTTGACGCCGTCGGAGGTGTTCCGCCAGACGTCGCGGACGCTGTCGCGGAATTTGCCGTTCCACTCCGACCACGGCGGGCCGAAGTTGCCGACCTGGTAGCCGAACGGGCCGACGTCCCACGGTTCGGCGATCAGCTTGACCCGGCCGAGGACCGGATCGGCCGCGACCTCGGCCAGGAACGGGTGGTCGGGGATGTCGACCTCGTGCCGCTCGTTGCGAACCAGCGTCACGGCCAGGTCGAACCGGAACCCGTCGACACCCATCTCCTCGACCCAGTAGCGCAGCGAGTCCATCAGCAGCCGGCGGACCTGCGGGTGCGAGGTGTCGACCGAGTTGCCGGTCCCGGTCACGTCGTACATCGTCCCGCCGTGCGACAGCCGGTAGTACGCACGGTTGTCGATACCGCGGAAGCTCAGCGTCGGTCCGTCGAACCCGCCCTCCGCGGTGTGGTTGTAGACCACGTCGAGGATCACTTCGATGCCGGCGGCATGGAACGCGGCGACCATCGCCTTGAACTCCGCCACCTGCTGACCGTCCGAACCCGACGACGAGTACGGCGCGTGCGGGGCGAAGTACCCGAGGGTGTTGTAGCCCCAGTAGTTCGGCAGGCCGCGGGCGGCGATCGACGGCTCGGTGAGGAAGTGGTGGATCGGCAACAACTCGACCGACGTCACGCCCAGCTCGGTCAGATAGTTGATCACCGACGGATGCGTGAGCCCGGCGTACGTCCCCCGTTGATGCTCGGGTACGTCGGGATGCAGCTTCGTGAAGCCCTTGGTGTGCAACTCGTAGATGACCGTCTCACCCCAGTGCACCGGCCGGCTGATCGGCGGCGGTGGTTCGGAGTCGCCGACTACCACACCGACCGGCACGTGACCGGCCGAATCACCGTCGGACGAGTCGTAGATGAGGGGGCTGGAGAAGTCCAACGAGCCGTCGATGGCTCGGGCGTACGGATCGAGCAGCAGCTTGGACGGGTCGAAGCGGAGACCGTGCGACGGGTCGAACGGGCCGTGCACGCGGTAGCCGTACCGTTGCCCGTGGCCCACGCCCGGGACGAACCCGGTCCAGAACTCACCGGCATGGGCGAGGTCCAGGTTCCGCTGGCTGCCGTCGGCGGCGATCAGCGCTAGCTCGACCCGCTCGGCGGCCGGAGCCCACAGAGTGAAGGTCGTCCCATCGGTCTGGACCACTGCTCCGAGCCTCGGCCCGGTATCGGCGGTCGGGCCGAGAGCACTCGGGGCGGCGGTCGCTTCGGTCACCGGCACATTCTGCACATTCCCGTCTTGGTTATCGATAACGAAGGTGGTTGTGTTCATGAGACGGTAGTTGCGGACGCCTGTGCGCAATGATACGCAAGGACCGTTACTAATTATCGGGCTCCCAACTGGGCGGAGTAGGGGATCACATGTCGGAAGAGTTAGCCGGTCTGACCGTCGGTCTGATCGGCGCGGGCAACATCGCCCACTTGCATGTCGGCGCGTGGAAGGCGCTCGGCGCGCGCATCCTGGTGCACTCGCTCGAGGGCGCCGAGACGATGGCCGAACAGTACGGCCTCGAGGTCGCGGCGTCGCTCGACGACTGCCTGGCCGAGGCGGAGTTCGTCGACGTCGTCACGCCGTCGGCGACCCACAAGGAAGTCACGCTGGCCGCGATCAAGGCCGGCCGGAACGTGATCTGTGAGAAGCCGCTCACCCTGACCGCCGCCGACTCGCACGAGGTGATCGCGGCTGCCGCGGCCGCCGGCGTCCGGATCTACCCGGCGCACGTGGTCCGGTTCTTCCCGGCGTATGTTGCCGCGCACTCCGCCATCCAAGCCGGGCGCATCGGCGACGTCGCGGTGGCACGGTTCTTCCGCCAGGCGTCGTCCCCGGCCGGTGGCTGGTACGGCGACGTCGCCCGCTCCGGCGGCGTGATCATGGACCTGATGGTGCACGACCTCGACCAGGCTCGCTGGATGTGTGGAGACGTCACCAAGGTGTACGCCGTCCAGAACCCGCCGACCGTGGACGGGATCAGCCCGCTGACGGTGGCCGCGCACGTGACGCTCACCCACGCCTCCGGTGCGATCAGCCACTGCCGCGCGACGTGGGCAGCGGCCGGGTCCGCGTTCCTGTCCGGCTACCACATCGCGGGCTCTACCGGCGTACTGAAGTACACGTCCGCCGCGGACACCGGCTACGCCGAGGAACTGCAGGACGGCGGCGCGGCTGCCGACCTGCTCATCCCGGCCAACACCTTGGGCGAGAGCCCGTACCTGACTCAGCTGCGCGAGCTCGCTGTCGCGCTGCGCGGTGGGCCGGAGCCGCGGGTTCTGGCGCCGGACGGTGCGGCCGCGGTCTATCTGGCCGAGGCGGCGCGCGCCTCGATGGAGACCGGCCGTGTGATCGACATGGTGACCTTCGACCCGACGGGAGCAGCGGCATGACCCTCAAGGTGGCTCTCGCGTCGTTCGCGCACGGGCATGCGATGTCGTACGCGTACTTGCTCAACCAGATGCCCGATGTCGAGGTGCTGTCCGCCGATCCCGACGGCGCGAGTGCGCCGGATCCAGGCCCGCGTGGTGCCGAGCTCGCCGCACAGCTCGGCGTCCCGTACGTCGACAGCTACGACGAGCTGTTCGCGTGGGGCCCGGACGCGGTCGTCGTGACGAGTGAGAACGCACTGCACCGCGGTCTGGTCGAGCGGGCCGCGGCAGTTGGTGCACATGTGCTCTGTGAGAAGCCGCTGGCCACCGAGGTCGAGGACGGCGAGGCCATGCTGGCGGCCTGCGAGGCGGCCGGTGCGATCCTGATGGTCGCCTACCCGGTCCGCTTCTCGCCGCAGTACCTGCGACTCCGCGCCTCGGTCGAGGCCGGGCTGCTCGGCGACGTGTTCGCTGTCCTCGGCACCAACAACGGCAAGATCCCGATCGGTGGGCGGCAGTGGTTCACCGACCCCAAGCTCGCCGGCGGTGGTGCGCTCGTCGACCACACCGTGCACTGCGCTGACCTGATCGACGGCCTGACCGGCGGCGCATCGCCGCAGCGCGTGTACGCCGCGGCCAACCGCGTACTGCACCAGGACAAGGGCGTCGAGGTCGAGACCGGTGGCCTGGTGACGGTCAACTACGACAACGGGCTGCTGGCAACCATCGACTGCTCGTGGAGCGTCCCGGACAACGGTCCGACCTGGGGCGGCGTCACGCTGCAGGTGACCGGCACCAAGGGATCGGTGGAGATCGAGCCGTTCCTGCCGCGCATCAACGGCACCGATCCCGACGGGGAGGTGTACCTGGGGATCGGCGAGAACTTCGACGCATCGATGCTCGCCACGTTCCTCCGGGCGGTCCGCGAGTCCGGTCCGGCCGTGGCCGGCCAGCCACCGACCGGCGTACCCCAGCCCGATGGTGCCGTCGGCCTGCGCACGCTCCGCATCGTCGATGCGGCCCGCCGGTCCGCAGTGTCCGGCCAGCCGGTCGAGGTCTGACATCCGCCGGTCGCCTCCAGGGTCTGGGGGCGACCGGCGTCTTTTCACACTCGTTGGGCCGCGAGCGTCAGGTGGTCGATGACGTCGCTCAGATGCTCCGTCATCGCCGCACTCGCCGCGTCGGCGTCGCGGGCAGCGATCGCCCGGATGATGCGCAGATGCGCCTCGAGTGAGGTCTGTGGGCGGCGGGGGAGTCGCGTCATCCGGAAGTGGTGCCGGATGTTCAGCACCCGTAGCCGCTCGATGATCGTGGTCGCAGTCCGCTGGCCGCTCAGCTCGCGGATCAACCGGTGCAGTGCGTCGTCCAGCTCGGCGTACTCCAGGTCGTCGCCTTCGGACACCGCGCGCGCCATCCGGTCGCCCAGTGCGGTCAGGTCCACGATGCCCTGGTCGCTGATCCGCGCCGCTGCCTTCGCAGCGCACAGCGACTCCAGCACCATCCGTGCCTCGGTCACCTCGATGGCTTCCTCGACCGACAGCATCCGCACCCGCGAACCGCGCTGCGGGATCCGCTCGACCAGTCCCTCCGCCGACAGGTCCAGCAAGGCCGCGCGTACGCCGCTGCGGACCACGCCGTACTGCTCCGCCAGGTCGGCCTCGACCAGCCGTTGACCGGGTGCCAGCCGGCCCGACGCGATGTCGTCGCGCACCGCGTCCCGGACGTATTCCTGCCCGGCCATCCCCCCGCGTTCCAGGGTCTTCTTCCCGCTGATGGTCGTCCTCCCGTCTCGTGCGTCTACCAGTGTGACGGCTGATGGGTCCCGAACCGTCACGAGAAAGTGTAGACGAAAATGTTGACATTTTTGTCGACACATTTCTAGGATCCCGAACCATAGCCCTCGCCCCGGGCACCACTGGCTCTTCCCGACCCACCGGAGAACGACCATGTCCAAGGGACTCCCCGAGCACTTCGCCCGCCCGTCACGCCGTACCGTGCTGAAGCTCGGCGCGCTTGCGTCTGTGGCCGGCCTGACCGGCTGCGGCCCGAACGCCGCCGGCGCCGGCGACGCCAAGGCCGTCACGATCGTCAACACCGGCTCGAACAGCACCCTGGTGCTGCAGGAACTGCTCCAGGCACAGAACTACTTCAGTACGGTCGACCTGACCGCGAAGACCCAGAACGTGTCCGACGGGTCCAAGCTGATCGCCAGCCTGCTCAACGGCAGCAACGACCTCACCCTGCTGTCCGGCTTCGGCCAGGTGCTGCCGGCGATCGAGAAGGGCGCCAAGCTCAAGATCGTCTCCGGCTCCGGCCTGCTGCTGGCGCACGCGGTCTACGCCAAGTCCGAGTCGGTCAAGTCCGCCGAGGATCTGGTCGGCAAGACCATCGGCACCGGCCCGGTCGGTGCGTTGCTGCACCAGATCATGGTCGCGTTCCTGGCCAAGAAGGGCATCAAGCCCGAGCAGGTGAAGTTCGTCAACATCGGCTCCAGTGCGGACGTCTTCAAGGCGATCGCGGCCGGCAAGGTCGACGCCGGCCCGTCGCTGGTGGACGTGTACGACGAGCAGGACAAGTTCGGCGTGCACGCGATCGCCGAGCTGTGGAAGGAACTCCCGGAGTACACCTACCAGGGCGCGTACACCTCGGACAGTGCGATCTCCAAGCGTCGCGACGTCCTGGTCCGCAGCCTGGCGGCGTACGCGAAGTTGTTCCGCTACATCTCCTCGCCGGAGTCCAAGGACGCCTACCTGAAGGCCTATCAGAAGGCCGTGCCGAGCAGCGATCCGAAGGAAGCCGGCTCGCTGTGGACCTTTGCCCAGCAGCCCGGCGCGTACGCCGTCGATCTGGTCCTCGACGAGAAGCGGATCAAGTACATGCAGGAGCTCAACGTGTCGCAGGGCGTGCAGTCCAAGGTGCTGCCGTTCGACCAGGTCGCCGACATGTCGATCGCCTCCGACGCGGTGAAGATGCTGTGACCGGGCTCCCGCTGCGGGTCGCCCTCGGCCGCTACGGACACACCGCGGACCTGCTGGACGGCCGCGTCCTGGTGGACGGCTGCACGCTCGATCCGGTCGGCTTCGCGTCGATGATCACCGCGTACCGGCGGATGGTGCGCTCGGTCGAGTTCGACGTCTGCGAACTGGCCCCGACGACGTACCTGATCGCGCGGGCGCTCGGCGCGCCGTACGTCGCCCTGCCGGTCTTCCTGAGCCGGCGCTTCCACCACGAGGGTCTCGTGGTCCGCAACGGTGCCGGGATCGAGCGCCCGACCGACCTGCACGGTCGTCGGGTCGGAGTACGTGCGTACTCCGTGACGAGCGCGGTCTGGACTCGCGGTGTCCTCGCGGACGAGTACGGCGTGGATCCGGCGCAGATCGAGTGGATCGTCGACGACGACGAGCACGTGGAGTCGTTGGTCCTGCCATCGAATGTACGGCGTCCCGGACCCAAGCTGGTCGACCTCTTCCGGCAGGGCGAGGTGGACGCGGCGTTCACCCGCGGCGCCGGGATCGGTGATCCCGGGGTCACGCTGGTGTCGGGCTACCACGAGCTGCTCGACGAGGCGGCGAGCCTGGCGGCCGACTGGTACCGGCGGACCGGCGTCTACCCGATCCACGGCGTTGTCGTGGTCCGCGAGGAACTGCTGAACGACCACCCCTGGCTGGCGGGCGCGCTCCTGCAGGCCTTCCAGGACAGTCGATCGAGGTACCTGCACCGGCTCGGCGGGCCGGCCGCGAGTACGCCCGAGGATCTTCGCTACCAACGCCTGGCGGAGATCGTGGGCAACCCGCTGCCGTACGGCCTGCAGGCCAACCAGGCCTCGATCGGCGCCCTGGTCGACTACTCCCGCCGCCAGGGCCTGGTCCCGGCGGACACCGCCCTGGACCGGTTCTTCCCGGACCTCGTGACTGCATCCAACTGAAGGACTCTTGATGACCATTGACGCGCATTGTCATGTGATCGCGGTGGACCGGGACCGGTATCCGCGCAACCCGCTGGGCGGCGTGGAGTCCGCCTGGTCGCAGCAGCGACCGGTCGGCGCCAAGGAACTGATCGCCGATATGGACGAGGCCGGCATCGACCGCGCGATCGTGGTGCAGGCCTCGACGGCGTACGGGCACGACAACAGCTACGTGGCCGACTCCGTCGAGCAGTACCCGGACCGGTTCGCCGGCGTGTTCTCCGTCGACATGCTGGCCCCGGACGCACCGGAGCAGCTTGCCCACTGGGTCTCCCGCGGACTGCAGGGCGCCCGGCTCTTCACCACCGGCAGCACCATGCCCGGCCAAGCCTCCTGGCTGTCCGACGCACGGCTGCACCCCGCATGGGAGTGGGCGGAGGAGAACAACCTCCCGCTGTGCCTGCAGATGCGTCCGGAAGGCATCCCCGCACTGCGTGAGCTGCTGGACCGCTTCCCCGGTGTGAAGGTCCTGCTGGATCACGCGGCACGCCCTGACCTGACCGGCGGAGCGCCGTACGACGAAGCCCGGGAGCTGTTCGACCTGGCGCAGTACGACGGCGTCTACCTCAAACTGACCGAGCGGACGCTGGTGTCGTCGACGAAGGCGCCGGCCGACCCGGAGTCGTTCCTCGGCCGGCTGCTGCTCGACTTCGGTGCCGAGCGGCTGATGTGGGGATCGAACTACCCGGCCGCCGAGGACGACCTGCCCACGCTGTACGAGCGCAGTCGCGAGGTCCTCGGCTTCCTGCCGGCCGCGGCGCGCGAGCAGATCTTCACCGGTACGGCGGACCGCCTGTACCCGGTCTGGGCCGGCTCGTGAAGGCGGTCCTCGCGGACTACCCCCACGTCCGCGCGCTGAAGGAAGGGGCGGTCTTCGACTTCGTCGAGGTCGACCCGGTCCACAAGGCCTTCGCGGCGATGGTCCGCGAGCAGGCGTACGACGTCTGCGAGATGGCGATCGTGACCTATCTGCAGGCGCGGGCCGAGGGCAAGCCGTTGCTGCTGCTGCCCGTCGTACTGCGCTCGCGCTTCCAGCACGACCACATCGTCTGCCGGGCCGACGACCCACTGGATGTGACCGACCTGGCAGGGAAGCGGATCGGCGTCCGGACGTACGCTCAGACCACCGGTGTGTGGTTGCGCGGCATCCTCGGCGACGAGTACGGCGTACCGCTCGGCAAGGTCCAGTGGGTCAGCATCGAGGACGGCCACCTCGCCGAGTACGCCGATCCGC
Organism: Kribbella pittospori; assembly: GCF_004331465.1. Classification (GTDB taxonomy): domain Bacteria; phylum Actinomycetota; class Actinomycetes; order Propionibacteriales; family Kribbellaceae; genus Kribbella; species Kribbella pittospori. Next base: position 277,045 of record NZ_SJKB01000004.1, on the reverse strand, counting down.
CGCAGGTCGAGCGTGCTCCGGCCGGCTCGAAGCTGATCGACCTGCTGCACGCCGGCGACCTGGACGCCGTGATCATGGGCAACGACCTGCCCGACGACCCACGCCTGCGCCCGCTGATCCCGGACGCCAAGGCGGCCGCGCGGGCCTGGTACGAGCGCACGCACGCCGTCCCGATCAATCACATGGTGGTGATCCGCTCCGACCTGGCCGGCCGGCGCGAGGAGCTGACCGAACTGTTCGTCGACGCCAAGCAGTACGCCGATCACCGGGTCGGCGAGATCGACATGACCCCGGTCGGCCTGGAGGCCAACCGGCCCGCGCTCGACCTGATCACCCGCTACGCCCACGAGCAGGGCCTGGTCCCGGACCGGCTCGCCGTGGACGACCTGTTCTCCCTGAGAGGGGCCGCATCATGATCGACGCACCGGAGAAGCTGCGCGTCGAAGGACTGAGCAAGACCTTCCAGACCAATCGCAAGGCGCACACCGTGCTGCGCGGCCTGTCCTTCGGGGTCGCGGAGGGCGAGTTCGTCAGCCTGATCGGCGAGAGCGGGTGCGGCAAGACCACCGTGCTGCGGATCGTCCAGGGTCTGCTCGGCGCCGACGCCGGCCAGGTCGTTGTCGACGGCAATGTCGTGACCGGGCCTGGCCGGGACCGCGGACTGGTCTTCCAGCAGGCCAACCTGCTGCCGTGGCGGACCGCCCGGCGCAACGTGGAGTTCGGCCTCGAACTGCAGGGGCTGAGCCGGGCGCAGCGGTCCGCGCGGGCGGGCGAACTGCTCGACCTGGTCGGGCTGGGCGGGTTCGCGGACCACTTCCCCCACCAGATGTCCGGCGGCATGCAGCAGCGCATCGGACTGGCCCGGGCGCTGGCCATCGACCCGGCCGTGCTGCTGATGGACGAACCGTTCAGCGCGCTCGACGCGCAGACCCGCGAGGTGCTGCAGAAGGAACTGCTCCGCATCCACGCGGAGACCCGTAAGACCGTCCTGTTCGTCACCCATGACCTGGACGAGGCGCTGTACCTGAGCGACCGGGTGGTCATCCTGGCCGCGAACCCGGGCCGGGTGAAGCAGGTCATCGACGTGCCCTTCGACCGGCCGCGGGGAGAGCTCACCGAGCTTCGCGGGCTGCCGGAGTTCCAGCAGTTGCGCAGTCAGGTCTGGCAGCTGATCCGCTCGACCAACGCAGGGAGCGACCGTGTCCAGGACTGAAGTACAACCGCGGACCGCAGTGATCGCCGAGACTGACGCTGAGCCGGCCGTGGACCAGCAGGCACGCGCCCGGCGCAAGCACCGGCTGATCCGGCTGGTCTCGATCCTGGTCGTGCTCGGTGCCTGGGAAGTAGTCGGCCGCCGGATCGACCCACTGTTCATGTCCTACCCGAGTGCGGTCGGGCAGGCCGCCGTACGGCTGACCAAGAGCGGTGAGCTGCCGACCGCGCTGGTCAGCAGCCTGACCACGCTGGCGCTCGGCTTCGCGATCGCCGCCGTACTGGGGGTGCTGGCCGGTCTGGTGATCGGCCGCTACCGCACTGTCGAGGTGGCCACCGACTGGCTGGTCAACGCGCTGTACGCGACGCCCCTGGTGGCCGTCGTACCGCTGGTGATCCTGTGGTTCGGGCTCGGCTTCAGCGCGAAGCTGTTCGTGGTGGTGCTGCTCGCGATCTTCCCGGTGCTGATCAACACGGCCAGCGGTGTGCGCAACGTGCCGCCGGCGCTGATCGACGTCGGCACCGGGTTCGCGGCCAGCGAGTGGCAGGTGTTCACCAAGGTGATCCTGCCCGCGTCGCTGCCGTACACGATGACCGGTCTGCGGTTGGGTGTCGGCCGCGCGATCATCGGCATGGTCGTGGCCGAGTTCTTCACCGCGATCACCGGGCTGGGTGCGCTCGTGGTCAAGTACGGCAACCAGTTCGACACCGCCTCGATGCTGGTACCGGTGCTGGTGCTGATGGTGCTCGGCGTCGCGCTCACCGCGGGACTGCGCCAGGCCGAGGCACGGATCGCTCCGTGGAAGGAGAGCGAGCGTTGATCATCGACATCCACGGTCACTACACCACTGCTCCGGCGGCGCTGAACGCGTACCGCGGCCGGCAGATGGCCCTGCAGAACAAGCCGGTTCGAGGCTCGCTGTCGATCACCGACGACCAGCTCCGCGCGTCGCTGGCCGGGCATCTCGAGCAGATGGGTGCCCGGGGCATCGATGCGGTGTTCTTCTCGCCGCGCGCGTCGGCGATGGGTCACGACGTCGGTGACGAGACGATCAGCCGGCACTGGACCGAGATCAACAACGACCTGATCGCCCGGGTGGCCGGGCTGTACCCGGCGCAGTTCGTCCCGGTGGCGCAGCTGCCCCAGAGCCCGGGTGCCGCGCTCGACGGTTCGATCCGCGAGCTTCGTCGTACCGTCGAGGAGCTCGGATTCGTCGGCTGCCTGATCAATCCGGACGTGTCCGGTGGGCTCCAACCGTTCACGCCGTCGTTGGGGGACCGGTGGTGGTACCCGCTGTGGGAAGCGATGGTGGAGCTGGACGTGCCTGGCATGATCCACGCCAGCTCGACCCGCAATCCGGCCATGCACCTCAACGGCTCGCACTACATCGCCCAGCACTACGCCGCTGTGGTCGAGCTGTGCTCGTCGTCGGTCTTCACCGACTTCCCGGCGCTGCGACTGATCGTGCCGCACGGCGGCGGTGGCGTCCCGTTCCACTTCAACCGCAGCCGCGCACTGCACGTGGCGGAGTCGCTGCCACCGTTCGAGGAGGCCGTCCGCAACCTGTACTTCGACACCGCGGTGTACGACGCCGACTCGCTGGCGATGCTGATCCGCAAGATCGGTCCGGACAACGTGCTCTTCGGCTCAGAGATGTTCGGTACGGCGAAGACCCGGGACGCTGCGACCGGCCGATTCTTCGACGACATCCTCGGCGATCTCGACGGACTCGGACTCGACCAGTCCGACCTGACCAAGATCCTGTCCGGCAACGCGCTGCGCCTGTTCCCCCGCGCCGCCGCCCACCTGGGAGCAGCCCATGTCCAGTAGCCCCACCGTCGTACGCCGAATCACCCGCCCAGATCCCGAGCTGGTGAAGACGGCAGCGCAGTACGGTGTCGCCACCCTGCACGAGGCGAACAGACGACGCGGACTGATGCTGGACATCCATCCGGTGGTGCCTGGCACTCGCATGTGTGGGCCGGCGGTCACTTCGCTCAACCACGCGGGCGACAACCTCATGCTGCACGCGGCTGTGGAGGTGTGTGAGCCCGGTGACGTGCTGGTGGTTGCCACGTTGAGTCCGTCGACGCACGGAATGTTCGGCGAGTTGCTGGCGACGCAGTGCCGAGCGCAGGGGATCGCAGGCGTCGTACTCGACGCCGGAGTCCGCGACAAGCGGGACCTGCAGGAGATGTCGTTCCCGGTGTGGTCGCGGGCGGTGAGTGCCGCCGGGACGGTGAAGGCGACGCCGGGGTGGGTCAATGTGCCGGTCGTCTGTGGCAGTGCGACCGTGCAGCCGGGCGATCTGGTCATCGCTGACGACGACGGTGCGATGGTGATCCCCCGCTCCGAGGTCGCTGCCGCGGTCGAGGCCGCCAGGCTCCGCGAGGAGCGCGAGGCGGCGAATCGCGCTCGGCTCCAGGCCGGCGAGCTGAGTCTGGACGTCAACAACCTGCGGCCGCTGCTGGAGCGGCTCGGAGTGACCTACACCGACGGCTGCTGAGCCGGATCCTCCACTCGTCCGGTACCGTGCCGATCTGATGTGACCCGCGGGTAGTCCCGACGAGTGGAGGAGCCAGGCATGGGCGAGTTCGTGAACCTCACGGTGAGCGACGGTGTCGGCACGATCCGGCTGGATCGGCCGAAGATGAACGCGCTGAATGTCCAGGTCCAGGAGGAGATCCGGGCCGCCGCGCTGGAGGCGACCGCGAACGACGACGTACGCGCGGTGGTGATCTATGGCGGCGAGAGGGTGTTCGCGGCCGGGGCGGACATCAAGGAGATGGCCGACATGTCGTACGCCGACATGGTCAAGCGCTCCGGCCCGCTGCAGTCCTCGCTCTCCGCGGTCGCCGCGATCCCCAAGCCGACCGTTGCCGCTGTCACCGGATACGCGCTGGGCGGTGGCTGTGAGCTGGCGCTGTGCGCCGACTACCGGATCGCTGCGGAGGACGCCAAGCTCGGCCAGCCGGAGATCCTGCTCGGCATCATCCCCGGCGCGGGCGGCACGCAGCGGCTGTCCCGGCTGATCGGCCCGTCCAAGGCCAAGGACATCATCTACACCGGTCGCTTCGTGGATGCCGCCGAGTCGCTGGCCATCGGTCTGGTCGACAAGGTGGTGCCCGCGGCCGAGGTGTACGACGCCGCAGTCGCGTGGGCCGCGCAGTTCGCGGGTGGCGCCGCGCTGGCGCTGCGGGCCGCCAAGGAGGCGATCGACTCCGGGCTCGGCGTGGAGCTGTCCACCGGGCTGGAGATCGAGCGGCAGCAGTTCGCCGCCCTGTTCGCCACCGAGGACCGGGCGATCGGGATGAAGTCCTTCGTCGAGAACGGCCCGGGCAAGGCCGAGTTCAAGGGAATCTGATGTCTGCAACCGCGAAGCCGGCCGCGACCGCCGAAGAGGTCGAGGCGGCCTGGAACGACAACAAGCTCGCCCAGGTGCTCTACCACGACTGGGAGGCCTCGACGTACGACGAGAAGTGGTCGATCTCGTACGACGAACGCTGCGTCAACTACGCCCGGGACCGCTTCGACGCGATCGCCGGATCGAACGGCTGGCCCTACGGCAAGTCGTTGGAGATCGGCGCGGGAACCGGCTTCTTCACCCTGAACCTCAAGCTGGCCGGGGTTCTCGCCGAGGCGCATGTCACCGACCTCTCACCAGGCATGGTGGAGGCGGCCGAGAAGAACGCGAAGACGCTCGGCTTCGCGGTCGAGGGCCGGGTCGCCGACGCCGAGAAGCTGCCGTACGACGACGACACCTTCGACCTCGTCATCGGGCACGCGGTGATCCACCACATCCCCGACGTCGAGCTCGCGTTCCGTGAGATGCTGCGGGTCCTCAAGCCGGGCGGCCGTTTCGTCATCTGCGGCGAACCCACCCGGTACGGCGATTACGTCGCCCGGCGACTGTCCCGGTTCACCTGGTGGGCGACGACCAACGTGACCAAGCTGCCCGCGCTCTCGCACTGGCGTCGTCCGCAGGAGGAGCTCGACGAGTCCTCGCGGGCCGCCGCGCTGGAGGCTGTCGTCGACCTGCACACCTTCGACCCCGACACGCTGGCCCGGATGGCTTCGCGTGCCGGTGCGACGAACGTGAAGACGGTGACGGAGGAGCTGCTGGCGGCGTGGGTCGGCTGGCCGATCCGGACGTTCGAGGCCGCCGTACCGGAGCAGAAGCTGGGCTTCGGCTGGCGGATGTTCGCTTACAAGTCGTGGCTGCAGCTGTCCAAGGTGGACAAGGTTCTGTCGGCCGTGGTGCCGGACGAGCTGTACTACAACGTCTCGATCACTGGTGTCGCGCCTTCTGCGCAGTAGGGTGTCCGGATGCGGTTGCTGACCGCGGCGAATCTGAGCTGGGTGGTGCGCCATCGGGCCTGGACGCCGTACTACCTGAAGCGCTATTGGCGGTTCGCCTGGTTCAAGCTGCGCCACCGGCAGGTGATCACCGAGGGATTCGTCTTCCTGGGCAAGCATCTCGAGATCGTGGCGCGGCCCGGGCATGGCCGGATCATCCTCGGCAAGTGGGTGCACCTGGGTGACGAGACCCGGCTGCGCGCGCACGAGGGAACGCTGCGGATCGGCGACAAGGTGGTGTTCGCCCGCGACGTCACGGTCAACTGCTACCTGGACATCGAGATCGGCGCGTCCACGTTGATCGCGGACTGGACCTATATCTGCGACTTCGACCACAAGACCGAGGATCTGGACCTGCCGATCAAGGACCAGGGCCTGGTGAAGTCGCCGGTCCGGATCGGCCCGGACTGCTGGCTGGCCACCAAGGTGACCGTCACCCGCGGAACCGACATCGGCCGCGGCGTGGTGATCGGCGCGAACAGCGTTGCCCGTGGCAACATTCCGTCGTACGCCGTCGCGGTCGGGGTTCCGGCCGTGGTGGTGGCCGACCGCACCACCCGCTATGCCGCCGACGCCGCTCGCCGCGCCTACCTGGCCGGTCTGGCCGAGGCAAACGCCCGTACGACGGCCCGGCTGCACACCGGGGCGCCTCCGCCGCCGGAAACCGTTCCGGGAGAACCGCCGGAAACGGTTCCGGGAGAAACTGCCGGTGACGGGGTAAGAACTCCTGGTGAGGACGAGACCGGCGCTGAGGGGTTCTCAAGTTACTCACCAGTCCGGCACTATGTCCCGCACGAACCTTTGGATGTCCCGCCCGATCGGTCGATCGTCGGAGAGGAGACGCAGCGTGGCTGACCAGACCGGGGCCGAGTCCGCGACCGACCGGTCGCTGCTCGACCAGGCCGCGGCCGACGACTCGATCACGCAGGCGCGGACGCGCGCGGTCGACCCCGTTCCGATCGTGACGGAACCCGGGGGCGCTACGTTGGAATCAGTGCTTGAAACGAGCGCTGGCTCGCCGCCGGCGGCGGGAACGGAAGTGGGCGTGAACCGAAGGTTGGACCCAGAAGTGCAGACAGTGGACGGCAGGACAGCCCCACCGGCCCCGCTCGCGGGCGCCCGGCGCAGGCTGTCGCCGCGCCCGGTCCCGGTCAGCCGGCGGCGGAGACCGCCGGCCGCAGCACCGGCAACGGCGACGGATGAGGAACCGACCCCGGCTGAGGAGATGGACGACGTGGGTACGCACGACGAGAAGGCGGCGGCCGCCGAAGCCGACAAGGCGGTGACGGCCTCGAAGGACACCGATTCGCGCGACAGCGGCCGGGCAACGACCGCGACGGCGACGAAGCCGGCCCGGCCGAAGACCGCGGCGGAGATCGTCGCGGAGCAGCGGGCCCGGGAGAGGGCAGCTGCCGAGGCTCCGGCCGCGGCGGCCGGTACTGGTGCGGCCGGCTCGGAGGACGCCGCAACGGGGACCGGTAAGGATGCCGCAGGCAAGGATCCGGCCGAGACCTCGGTGACGACGCCGGTGAGCAAGGTGCCGACTACCAGCGCTGGTGCCTCGGGCAACAAACCGCCGACGGGCCGGACGGCAGTTGGCTCGTCTGGCAAGGGCACGCAGGCGCTGGGCACGCTCGGCTCCGGAGTCAAGCGGCTGCGCAACCTGCTGGCGTCGCTGATCTGGCTGGTCGCCGTACTGGCGGCTGCGGTGCTTGCACTCGGCGCGCTGTTCACTGCGCTCGACCAGACCAACCAGAGCAACGAGATCGTGCGCTGGGTGCTGGAGCGCGGTCAGGATCTGGTCGGTCCGTTCAAGGATCTGTTCCGGCTGGAGACCGCGAAGAACACCCTGCTGGTGAACTGGGGGATCGCGGCGCTGGTCTACCTGATCGTCGGCAAGATCGTCGAGCGGTTCGTCCGGCCCTAGCTGCGTGGTCGCGCCACGAGGATGAGATCGAGAGATTCGTCCAGGTCGCCTGGGCGAATCTCGAAGTCCTCGTGGTGTGCGCTCTTCACGAGCGCGGTCAGCTCGGCGTCCCATTCGTCGTACGACCTGGCCAACTGGGCGTCCACGCAGGAGCCGTACTGCGTTTCCCAGGCGCGGAGCCGTTCGCCGTGGTGGAGTCCTAGAGCGTGCGTGATCTCGAACTTGCGGTCGAGGAGCTCGGTGAACTCGGCGGGGGTCAGCTCGCGGGTGTGGTACCAATTGCCGCTCGGGAAGGTCAGGCGATTCGGCGTGCTCAGCACGAGGGTGCCTGTCGGGGCGAGGATGCGCGCGCACTCGGTGACGAACCGCGGCTGCTCCCACAGGTGCTCGATCGTCTGCAGCGACGTGACGAAGGTGAAGCTGCCGTCGGCGAACCCGGTCTGGACGAGATTGCCGCGCACCACATTGACCTGTGGATAAACCCGGCGGACGTGGCCCAACGTCGTATGTTCATAGTCGAGACCGGTCACGGAGGCCGCGCCGGCCAGGCGGAGCAACTCCGCGCCGTAGCCCTCGCCGCAGCCGGCGTCGAGGACCCGACCGGTCCCGAGGTCCAGATTGGCCGTGATCCAGCGATAGGCGGCGTCGTGGCGCGCGAACCAGTAGTTCTCGTGCCAGATCCCGGGCGCAGTCCTCTCGCCGGTCAGCGGTAACGTCTCGCTCACCCGGGTCACACTACGGGTGCGCCGGACTGTGATAGGACTCGCACGGGACTCATGTTTCTCGCGAGTAACATCCGTGGCAGGCTTGGGAGAGACCGTTAACCAGAAGGGGTCCCACACGCTATGAAGATCGTCGTCTGCGCGAAGTTCGTGCCGGATGCCACGGCGGACCGCCGGTTCCGCCCGGAGGACAGCACGGTGGACCGGGCCGGTGTCGACGGGCTGTTGTCCGAGCTGGACGAGTATGCCGTCGAGACCGCGCTGACCGTGAAAGAGGCAGGTGACGCCGAGGTGACCATCCTCACGGTTGGTCCCGAGCAGGCGGCCGACGCGGTGAAGAAGGGTCTGCAGATGGGCGCCGACGCGGGTGTCCATGTGCTCGATGACGCGATCCACGGCTCGGACGCGGTCGCGACGTCGCTGATCCTGTCGAAGGCGCTGGCCAAGCTCGAGGCCGACCTGGTCGTGTTCGGGATGGGTTCGACCGACGGTGGCATGGGTGTCGTCCCGGCGATGGTGTCGGAGCGGCTCGGCCTGCCGGCCGTGACGCTGGGCTCCGAGGTCACCGTCGACGGTCAGACCGTGCGGATCCGCCGCGACGGCGATACCGCCAGCGACACGATCGAGGGCACGCTGCCACTGGTGCTGTCGGTGTCTGACCAGGCGAACGAGCCGCGGTACCCGTCGTTCAAGGGCATCATGGCGGCGAAGAAGAAGCCGGTGGAGACCTGGTCGCTGGCCGACCTGGAGATCGCGCCGGACCAGGTGGGTGGCGCGAGTGCGTGGACCGAGGTGGTCGAGGTGACCGCCCGTCCGCCGCGCAGCGCCGGCACGATCGTCACCGACGACAACGGCAGTGGTGCTTCCGAGCTCGTCGAGTTCCTGTCCACCAACAAGTTCCTCTGAGGGGCGATCAGTTCATGTCGAACGTTCTGGTTCTCGTTGACCACACCGCGGGCAAGGTCCGCAAGACCACCGCGGAGCTCCTCACCATCGCGCGGCGCCTCGGCGAGCCGGTCGCGGTCTTCATCGGCGACGGCGTGCAGGAGGCCCTGCCGGCTCTTGGTCAGTACGGCGCGACCAAAGTGATCGCGCTGACGAATGCCGACCTCACGCAGTACTTGGTGGCGCCGAAGGCGGAGGCGTTGCAGCAGGTCGCGGCGAAGGTCGAGCCGGCCGCGATCCTGATCGCGTCGAGCACGGAGGGCAAGGAGGTCGCGGCCCGGCTGGCGGTCAAGCTGGACTCCGGCCTGATCACCGACGCTGTCGATGTCGTCGCCGGTGACGGCGGGCCGGTCACCACGCAGTCGGTGTTCGCCGGGAACTACACGGTGCAGGCCAAGGTCACCCATGGCACGCCGATCATCACGGTCAAGCCGAACGCGGCGACCCCGGAGGCCGCCGAGACTTCGCCGGAGGTGGAGGAGTTCGACGTGACGATCTCCGACGCCGCGAAGACCGCGCGGATCACCGAGTCCAAGCCGCGGGAGGCGACCGGTCGTCCGGAGCTGACCGAGGCGGCGATCATCGTGTCCGGTGGTCGGGGTACCGGTGGTGACTTCGGTCCGATCGAGGCGTTCGCCGACTCGCTGGGTGCGGCCGTCGGTGCGTCCCGTGCGGCGGTCGACTCGGGGTGGTACCCGCACGCGTACCAGGTCGGCCAGACCGGCAAGACCGTGTCGCCGCAGCTGTACGTCGCGGCCGGGATCTCAGGCGCGATCCAGCACCGGGCCGGCATGCAGACCTCGAAGACGATCGTCGCGGTCAACAAGGACGAGGAAGCGCCGATCTTCGAGCTGGTCGACTTCGGCGTCGTCGGCGACCTCCACAAGGTCCTCCCCGCCGCCACCGAGGAAGTCACCAAGCGCAAGGCCTGACACACCCGGCTGGAGGCCGACCCCTCTGCCCCCAGCCACTCGCGGTCCGGCTCGGCCCCCTCCCGAGCCGGACCGCTCCAGCTCTACCTACTACCCGTGACTACTATTCGGCGGGTGCGGATCTGGGTTAGTGGGGCGCGGGGGAAGTTGGGGAGCGAGGTCTGTCGGCAGTTGGTTGCTGACGGGCATGAGGTGGTTGAGGCCGACCTGACCGGGGCGGCGCCTGTTGATCTGAGTGATCGTGAGGCGGTTGCGCGGTCGCTGCAGGGGGCGGACGCGATCGTGCATTGCGCCGCGATCCCGAGCCCGGAGAACATCACGCCCGTTCGGCTGGTGGAGATCAACGCCCTGACCACGTTCAACGCGCTCGAGGAGGCCTGGACTCAGGGCATTCGAACCGCTGTTCTCGCGTCGAGCGGGTCCATCTACGGCACGGCGTGGTCACCGGAGGAGCTCACCGTCGCCGAGGTCCCGATCGACGAGGACACCGAGCTGCGGTACGTCGACCCGTACGCGCTGACCAAAGACCTGCTGGAGCGCACCGGTCAGATGTACGCCCGCCGCGGCATGCAGGTCACCGCTCTGCGCTTCCACTGGATCCTCACACCCACCGAAGTACGCCGCTACATCGCCGAGGCGCCGCCCGAGGAGAACCGACGCAACCTCTGGGGGTACGTCGACCTCGCCGAGGCCGCCCGAGCGTGCGTGCTCTCGCTCCAACCCCAACCGCCCGCTCAACGGTTCGAGACCCTGCTGATCGCCGCAGAGGACACCGGCATGGAGCAGCCGACCGCCGAACTGCTCGCCCGCTACTCACCTGACACCGCGATCCGGGGAGACCTCCCCGGCACCACATCGCCGTACGACTGCCGCCGTGCCGCCGAGATCATCGGCTGGAATCATCAGAGCCGATGGAGGGACCGTTGACCATGGAGCGCACGTGGTATCCGGATGGACTGGACGCCGAAGAGCTCGCGTTCCAGCGGCTGTACGGGCCGTGGAAGCAGTCGACTCCCGCCGAGGCGCGAGAGGCGCTCGACGGGTACGACGGGGAGTGGTGGATCGCCGGCGGATGGGCGATCGAGGCGTTCACCGGCGTACGGCGGGAGCACGAGGACGTCGACGTGTCGCTGTGGCGGCGGGACATCGAGAAGGTACGGCTGCACCTGAAGGGCAAGTACGACCTCTGGTCGAACGCGGGTGGACGGCTCAAGCCGCTCACCGACGAGCGGCCGGAGCAGCCCGCTGAAGCCGACCAGATCTGGTTGCGGAAGCATGCTTTGTCGCCGTGGGAGTTCGACCTGGTGGTGAATCCGGACCGCGACGGCCGGTGGGTGTTCCGCCGCGACCCGGAGCTCGACTACGTCCTGCACGACATCAGCTGGGTCGCGCCCGACGGCATCCGCTACCTGAACCCCGAGATCGCGCTCGCCTACAAAGCGAAACAGGCCCGCCCGAAGGACGAGCAGGATCTGGCCGCGACCCTCCCGCTGCTGACCGACGACCGTCGTACCTGGCTGGCCGACATGATCAACCACCTACACCCCGGCCACCCCTGGATCGAAACCGTCCGCCCCTGAGCCGATCAGCCTGAGCTTCGCTCATCGGAAGGATGGCGTGACCCGGGGTCACCTCACGGCCACACCGAGCGGCGGGAGTCGATGCCGGTGCCGTAGTCCGGGTCGCTGCCGCGGACCAGGATCCAGTGGTCGGTCGCGTGAGCCCGGTAGAGGCGGAGTCCCTCCGGCTCGCGGAGTTCGTCGGCGGAGAACGAGCGCAGCTCCGGGTAGCGGGACGTGTAGAACGCCGCGCGGCGTTCGAGCTCGTCGTCGGGGACGATCTCGGCCCTGGCGCGGAAGTAGACGGCCGACGCGCCGCCGATCGGGACGCTGGAGTCGAAGATCGCGATGCTCACGTCCGGGTTGGCCGCGATGTTCACCGAGTGCGCGGCCGCCGTCGCCGAGGCCCAGTAGAACGTGGCGTGACCGTCCGGGGTGAAGTAGACCGGCGTCACCCACGGCCGGCCGTCGGGGTCGACCGTCCCCAGCGTCATGTACTTGTTCGCTTCGATGACCGCCGCCGCGCGCCGGTCGAGGATGTCCTGAGTCATGGGTTCACCGTCGCATCGGACAGCACGCACTGTCCTCAGTAGCGGCCACGGAACCGCCACCGAACGCACCATGGCCAGGGCATGATGGGGCGGTGGCTGGTCCGAGAGACGTGTCCGCGCGAGAGGCCGAGGTCCTGTCCGCGCTGGCCGGCGATCGCTCGAACGCCCAGATCGCGCGGCACCTGCACATCAGCGTCCGCACGGTCGAGAGCCACATCTCGTCACTGTTGCGCAAGTACGGAGTAGCGGACCGCCGTGAACTGGCCAGACTGGCCGAACTGGAAGGCGTGGACCCAGCCCGAGCCCACGGGTTCACTGCACCGACCGGTCCGGCCACCAGCTTCGTCGGCCGCGAGCAGGACCGCGCCGAACTCCTCACCGCCCTCGACAGCAACCGACTGGTGAGCCTCCTCGGCCCCGGCGGCGTCGGCAAGACCCGACTGGCCCTGCGCGTCGCCGCCGAGGTCGGCGAGAACTATCCGTACGGCGGAGCGGTCGTCGACCTGGTCCCGGTACGACCCGGGTTCGTCGTCGCAGCCGTGGCGGAAGCACTCCAAGTGCGGGAGCAACCACCGCAGACGCTCACCGATGCGGTGGTGGGACGCCTCACTCAGGGCCGGACTCTGCTCGTGCTCGACAACTGCGAACACGTGGTGGCGGACGTGGGCGACCTGGTGGCCCGCATCCTCACCGAAGCGCCGGAGACCGCCGTACTGGCGACCAGCCGGGAGCGGATCGGAGTGGCGGGCGAGAGGTCGCTGCGGCTGGGACCGCTGGAGGGGTCCGAGGCCGAGCAGCTGTTCCGGGACCGGGCCGCGCTGGTCGCACCGGAGTTCACGGCAACTGAGCAGCCAGACATCGCTGCGCAGGTGTGTGCCGGAGTCGACGGCGTTCCGCTGGCCATTGAATTGGCGGCTGCCCGGGCGGGCTCGCTGGGGCCGGACGGGCTGCTGGCGGCATTGGATGATCGTCTGCGGCTGCTGGCAGGCGGGCGCGGGCCGAACGAGCGGCACCACTCGCTGGCTCACGTCATCGGCTGGAGCTACGACCTGCTCGACGACGACGAGCGCGCACTGTTCCGGCGGCTCGGAGTGTTCGTCGGCGGGTTCGACCTGGCCGCCGTGAGCGGAGTGGCGCCCGGAAGCTCCCGCGGCGAGCTGAGCGACCTGCTGGGTCGCCTGACCGACAAGAGCCTCCTGTATCGCAGCCAGCACGCCGGCACGAGCAGATGGCGCATGCTGGAGACGGTCCGCGTGTACGCACTCGAGGAGCTTGACCGCGCCGGTGAGTACGACGAGGTCGCCGTACTGCATCTGGCTTGGGCCGATGCCACGGCCGCCGATCTGGAGAAGCGGCTCGAAGCGGGGGAGGAGTGGCAGGCCGAGTTCGATCAGGTCACGGCAGATCTCCGCGCAGCGGTCAGCCACCCGGAGGCCGACGTACGCCGGTTGGCGCGCCGACTGGCTCACCTGACGTTCGCGCGCAAGCGGTTCGTCGAGGCGCATGACCACTACCTCACTGCCGCCGACCACGCCACCGATGCCGCAGAGCTGTACAACGACCTCCGGGACGCGGCCGACGCGACGCTGACCGTTGCCGACGGCACGCAGGCGTATCACCTGATGCTGCGTGCGGCGGACCGCGCAGAAGCCGAAGGCAACCACGAGCTTCAGCAGGAAGCCCTCGCGTACGTCGTCATGATGCTGAACCGCTACGAGGTCCAGCCGCCCGTTCCGGCCGACCGCGGCGCCGGACTGCTCGCGTCCGATGCGGACACGGTGGAGGTCCGCATCGCGCGAGCCTGGGTGGCGCGCTTCGAGCTCGAGCCAGCCGAGGCAGCCGTCGCGGCAGCCCGACGGGCGCAGGACCCGCTGGCCGTGATGAACGCGCTCGACGCGTATGGCACGGCCCTCGGCGGCGCCCGACGGCTCCGGGACGCGCGTCAGGCAGCGGTGGAGCGGCTCGAACTGGCCGCAACCCTTCCGGAGCACGACCCCCGGGCATGCGCGGAGATCGTGGACGCGTTCCACGTCGCCTCGACGACGGCCGTCGCGATCGGCGACCTGGTCGAGGCGGTCCGGCTGGCGCGGCGCACCGATGACCCGATGCACGGGCATCCGTTCATCACCGGACCGCGCCAGGTTCGCGCCTTCGCGCTGGGCGGTCTGCTCGACGAAGCGGTCCGGACCGCGGACCGGATGTACGGCAGCTGGCTGGCCGCCGGTCGCCCGTCGCACGCCTGGATGTCGTCGGCCGCGGCCCTCGCTGCGCTCGCGCACGGCCTGCTCGGCACGGGCGACGAACCGGTCTGGCAGGCCCGTGCACTGGAGATGGCCCGCGTCCGGACCCCGGCTGCGGGTCCCAATCTGCAGGCCGCGTCCGCGTTCGTTGCCGCGCGCCTGGCTCTCCACCGCGACGACACCCGCGCCGCCGGGGCAGTGGTACGGGGAGCGTTCGCGGATTTCCCCGAGCCCTGGTGGGTCCCGTACGCCCACGCCGCCGGCGCCGAGCTGGCTGTGGTCGCCGGACTGGCCGACGCGGAGCGGTACGTCGAGACGGCCGCGGCCGCCGAGAACCTGTGGTCGGACGCCGTGGTACTCCGGATCAGGGCCCGGCAGACCGGTGATCCGGAGGCGATGACCGAGGCGGCGGCCGCGTTCGAGCGGATCGGGGCCCGATTCGAGCAGAAGGTCACGCTGGAGCTGTGAATCGGCCCGGATGAGCGGGAACAACGGCGGCGGACATACCCTTGAAACCGATATGACTGCTTCCGACCGCCGCCCGGTGTACCTGGACCACGCGGCGACGACCCCGATGTTGCCGGCAGCGATCGAGGCGATGACCTTCCACCTCGCGCGCACCGGCAACGCGTCGTCCCTGCACGGCTCCGGCCGCTGCGCCCGGCGGACCGTCGAGGAGTCGCGCGAAACGATCGCCGCCGCGCTCGGAGCCCAGCCGAGCGAGGTCGTGTTCACCTCCGGCGGGACCGAGTCGGACAACCTGGCCCTGAAGGGGCTGTGGTGGGCCCGGCTGGCCGAGGATCCGCGCCGGCGCCGGATCCTGCTGAGCGGGATCGAACACCACGCCGTACTCGATCCGGCCGTCTGGCTGGCTGAGCACGAGCAGGCCGAGATCGAGTGGCTGCCGGTCGACGAGCTCGGCCGGGTGCGGCCGGACGACGTACGGCGGGCGATCGAGCAGGACCCGGAGTCCGTGTCGTTCGTCACGTTGATGATGGCGAACAACGAGGTCGGCACGCTGCAGCCGGTGCGTGAAGTCGCGGAGATCGCGAAGGAGTACGGCGTCCCCGTGCACACCGACGCCGTCCAGGCTGTCGGGCAGGTGCCGGTGGACTTCGCCGAGTTGGGCGTCGACGCGATGACCGTGTCCGCCCACAAGCTCGGTGGTCCCTACGGAATCGGTACGCTGGTCGTCCACAAGGAGACGAAGCTGACGCCGGTCCTGCACGGCGGCGGGCAGGAGCGCGACGTACGCTCGGGCACTCTGGATGCTCCCGCGACGGCCGGATTCGCGGTCGCGGTCGAGCATTCGGTGAAGCACCAGGCGGACGAGGCGCGGCGGCTGACCGAACTGCGGGATGCGCTGATCAGCGGCGTCGTCAACACGGTCGAGGGCGCCAAGTTGTCGGGGGACCCGGCGGACCGTTTGCCCGGTAACGCACACTTGTCCTTCAGCGGCTGCGAGGGCGACTCGCTCCTGCTGCTGCTCGACGCACGCGGGATCGAGGTCTCCACCGGCTCCGCGTGCAACGCCGGGGTCGCCGAGCCGAGCCATGTCCTGCTGGCCATGGGGTACGACGACCAGCGGGCGCGCGGATCGCTGCGGTTCACCCTCGGCCACACCAGCACCCGCGCCGACATCGACGCCGTACTGGACAACATCGGACCGGTGGTGGAGCGGGCCAAGTCCGCCGGACTGCAGAACGTGGGAAGGAACACCTGATGCGGGTACTCGCAGCCATGAGCGGCGGGGTCGACTCCGCCGTCGCGGCGGCGCGGATGGCCGAGGCCGGGCACGACGTGGTCGGAGTGCACCTGGCGCTGAGTCGCAACCCGCAGTCGTACCGCAGTGGTGCGCGCGGCTGCTGCACCATCGAGGACTCCCGCGACGCCCGCCGCGCCGC
Organism: Kribbella pittospori; assembly: GCF_004331465.1. Taxonomy (GTDB): domain Bacteria; phylum Actinomycetota; class Actinomycetes; order Propionibacteriales; family Kribbellaceae; genus Kribbella; species Kribbella pittospori. The sequence goes on along the minus strand of NZ_SJKB01000004.1, from coordinate 260,696 downwards.
GGACGTGATCGGCATCCCGTTCTACATCTGGGACCTGGCCGAGCGCTTCCACGCCGACGTGGTCGAGGACTTCGTCAGCGAGTACGCCGCCGGCCGGACGCCCAACCCGTGCCTGCGCTGCAACGAGAAGGTGAAGTTCAGCGCCGTACTCGAGCGGGCGCTGGCGCTCGACTTCGACGCGGTCGCGACCGGGCACTACGCGCGGATCGTGGACACTCCGGACGGCGCCCGCGAGTTGCACCGGGCGGTGGATCCGGCCAAGGACCAGTCCTACGTGCTCGGCGTACTCACCCAGCAGCAGCTCGCGCACGCGTTCTTCCCGCTCGGTGACACGGTCAAGACCGAGGTGCGGGCCGAGGCCGAGCGGCTCGGGCTGTCGGTGGCGGCCAAGCCGGACAGCCACGACATCTGTTTCATTGCCGACGGCAACACTCCCGGCTTCCTCGACCAGCACCTGGGCCAGGCGCCCGGCGACATCGTCGATGCGCAGGGCAACAAGCTCGGCGAGCACAAGGGCACGCACGGCTTCACCGTCGGCCAGCGCAAGGGCCTGCGGATCGGTACGCCGGCCGCCGACGGCAAGCCGCGGTTCGTCCTCGACATCAGCCCGGTCGACCGCACTGTCACGGTCGGCTCGCGCGAGGAGCTGGCGGTCTCGCATCTGACCGCCTCGAAGCCGCGGTGGTGCGGACCCGCGCCGGCGTCGGAGCTGCACGTCAAGGCCCAGCTGCGCGCGCACGGCGAGGAGGTCGCTGTCACCGCCCGCCTCGAGGGTGACCAGGTGCAGGTCTCCTTCGATGAGCCGGCGTCCGCGGTCGCACCCGGTCAGGCAGTCGTGCTGTACGACGGGACGCGCGTGATCGGCTCGGCCACGATCGACACGGTCTCCCGCGTGGCAGCGCAGCACGCATGAACGAACGCAGTGAGTTCATCATCAAGCACAGCCGATCTCGTGTCTCATCCGCGCCCGGAGCGAAGCGAGGACGTGGATGAGCACAACCGGCCTGGGGTCGCTCCCGGGCGATGACATCCGCGAGTGGACGAAGGTGCTGCTCGAGGCTGTCGACATCCCGTTCCTCGCCGAGCTGCCGGCCCGTCCGTACGGCGACATGCTCAGCCGGGCGGTCGCCGTACTGAATGAGCTTGCTGTGGACCTGCAGCCGGCGGGCTGGCGGCTCACCGGGGGTGGCGATCCGCGGGCGAGTCTGGACCAGCGGCGGGCGCGGTCGCTGCTGGCTGAGGACCTGGATGCGCTCGAAGAGTTGGCAGATGGTTACAGCGGGCCACTGAAGCTCCAGCTCACCGGACCGTGGACCCTGGCATCCACTGTGGAGTTGCCGCGCGGTGACAAGGTGCTGGCGGACCACGGTGCCCGGCGGGACCTCGCTCAGACGCTGGCGCTGGGCCTGAGTGATCACGTGGCCGAGGTACGACGTCGTGTGCCTGGTGCGGAGGTCGTCGTACAGATCGATGAGCCGGGGCTGCCTGCTGCGCTGGCTGGAGCCGTGCCGACTGCTAGTGGCTGGAGCAAACACCGGTCTGTGGACGGCCCGGGGGCGGTCGAGTTGCTCAGTCTCGTGACCACGCAGGCACCGACAGTCATCCACTGCTGCGCCGCACGACCGCCGATCGAGGTCCTCACGAAGTCCGGCGCCACCGGCGTTGCCGTGGACATCTCCCTGCTCAACAACGCCGCCTGGGATCAGATTGCGATCGCGGCTGAGGCGGGCGTGACGCTCTATGCAGGGCTGATCGCCACCACAGGCGCTCTGCCGAACGAGGAGCAGGCCGCCGACCCACTGGTCCGGCGCTGGCGTGAGCTCGGACTCGACCCTGAGCTGCTCAAGAAGGTCGTGATCACACCCGCATGTGGACTGGCTGCCTCCCCGTCTCCGGCCGATGCGCGGTCCCGCCTCGAACTCCTGCGGCGTACCGCGGATGCCGTCGCCGAAGCCGCGGAGAACAGCTGAAACGTCGGTGACCCCCGCCAACACCCCGCCGCCGAAGGCGGCGCTTTCTTTCCTGGGAACGTCGGTGGTGGGTTGTAGGTTTTGCACATGAGCACGGAGATTCCCGAGACGACTGCTGCCGAACAGCCTGCTGCGCCCGCTGAGGTGCGGGAGCGGCATGCCGATTTGAGCAAGGAGATCGAGGACCACCGGGTGCGGTACTACCTGGCCACCTCGACGATCTCGGACGCGGACTTCGACGCGCTGATGCACGAGTTGCAGGCGATCGAGGAGCAATACCCCGAGCTCCGGACACCGGATTCGCCGACGCAGAAGGTCGGCGTACCGATCTCCACCCTGTTCACCCCGGTGCAGCACCCGACCCGGATGGAGAGCCTGGGCAATGCGTTCTCCGCCGAGCAGATGGAGGCCTGGGCGAAGCGGCTGGAGCGGGAGGTGACCGTCAAGCAGATCCACGACAGCGGTTTTCTGTGCGAGCTGAAGGTTGACGGCCTCGCCCTCGACCTGGTCTACGAGAACGGGCGCCTCGTCACCGGCGCCACCCGCGGCGACGGCCGCACCGGTGAGGACGTCACGCCGAACGTCCACACGATCAAGAGCATCCCGAACGAGTTGGAGGGCAAGGACCACCCGGCCTTCCTGGAGGTCCGCGGCGAGGTCTACTTCCGGGTCGAGGACTTCGAGGAGCTGAACGCGCAGCTCGTCGAGGCCGGCAAGGACCCGTTCTCGAACCCGCGCAACAGCGCCGCCGGTTCGCTGCGGCAGAAGGATCCGCGGGTGTCCGCGAGCCGCCCGCTGCGCTTCGTCGTCCATGGCCTCGGCCGCGTCGATGGGTATCACGTCGCCCGGCTGTCGTCGGCGTACGACCAACTGAAGGCCTGGGGCCTGCCGGTCAGCGACCGCGCCCGCAAGGTCGAGACGCTCGAGCAGGTGAACGAGTTCATCGCGTACTACGGCGAGAACCGGCACTCGGTCGACCACGAGATCGACGGCGTCGTGGTGAAGGTGGACGAGGTCGACCTGCAGCGCGCGCTCGGCTCCACCTCGAGCGCGCCGCGCTGGGCGATCGCGTACAAGTACCCGCCCGAGGAGGTCACCACCAAGCTCCTCGACATCGAGGTGAACGTCGGCCGCACCGGCCGCGTCACGCCGTACGGGAAGATGGAGCCGGTCCGGGTGGCCGGCTCGACGGTCGAGTTCGCGACCCTGCACAACGCGCAGGAGGTCAAGCGCAAGGGCGTGTGGATCGGTGACACCGTCGTACTGCGCAAGGCCGGCGACGTGATCCCGGAGATCCTCGGCCCGGTGATCGATCTGCGGCCCGACGACGCCCACGAGTTCGTCATGCCGACCGAGTGCCCCTCCTGCGGTACGACGCTGCGCCCGATGAAGGAAGGCGACGTCGACATCCGCTGCCCGAACAACAAGTCCTGCCCGGCGCAGTTGCGGGAGCGGCTGTTCCACCTGGCCGGGCGGTCGGCCTTTGACATCGAGGTGCTGGGGTTCAAGGGCGCGGACGCGTTGATCAGCGGCGGCCTGATCACCGACGAGGGCGACCTGTTCGCGCTGACCGAGGAGGACCTGGCGCGCAGTTCGTTCTTCACCACCAAGGCCGGGGCGCTGTCGGCGAACGCCCAGCGCCTGATCGCGAATCTGGAGCAGGCCAAAACCCAGCCGCTGTCCCGCGGCCTGGTCGCGCTGTCCATCCGCCACGTCGGCCCGACCGCGGCGCAGGCCTTGGCCGCGGTGTACGACGACATCGACGCGGTGCGCGCGGCGAGCGAGGAAGAACTGTCCGAGATCGAGGGTGTCGGACCGACCATCGCGCACGCGGTGATCGAGTGGTTCGAGGTCGACTGGCACCAGGCGATCGTGGACAAGTGGAAGGCGGCCGGCGTCGAGTTGCGGCAGGAGCGGACCGGTCCGACCGTCGAGCAGACACTGACCGGTCTGTCGATCGTGGTCACCGGGACGGTCGAGGGATTCAGCCGCGACGAGGCGACCGAGGCGATCGTGTCCCGGGGCGGCAAGGTCGCGAGTTCGGTCTCGAAGAAGACGTCGTTCGTGGTGGTCGGTGACTCGCCGGGTTCGAAGTACGACAAGGCCGTCCAACTCGGCGTACCGATCCTCGATGCCCCCGGTTTCCGCGTCCTGCTGGACGACGGCGCGGACGCTGCCGCCGAGGTTGCGACCACCCCCGAACCCGGAGACGCGTAGCACACCGGATTCCACGGATCCGGCGGCCGGACTGAGCCGTCGGACTGTTAACTTTGCACGTCTACACGTGGGTTCAGAAGGAGCGAATATGACGACGCCGCCGCAGGGACCGTGGGGTCCTGGGCAGCCGGGGGGCCAGCCAGGCGGGCAGCAAGGGGGACAGGGAGGTCAAGGCGGCTGGGGACAACAGCCTCCGGGCCAGGGCGGTGGCGGTTGGGGCCAGCGCCCGCAGCAGCCACCGCAACAGGGTCAGCCCCCACGCCAAGGGCCCCCGCAACAAGGCCAGCCTCCGCAGCAGGGTCAGCCCCCGCAAGGGCAGCCTCCGCAGCAAGGCCGGCCCCCGCAGCAGGGCGGCGGCTGGGGACAGCAGCCGGGGCAGCCGCCTCAGCACGGCCAGCCAGGTCAGGGTCAACCCGGCCAGGGGCAGGGCGGCTGGGGTCAGCGCTCCCCGCAGCAGCAAGGCGGCGGCTCCTATCAGCAGCAGCCGTGGAGCCAGCAGGGCCAGCAGCAGGGCGGTTGGCACCAGCAGCAAGGCGGTCAGTCCGGCCAGCAGCAGTGGCAGCAGGGCGGTCCCGGCAAGGGTCCCGGTGGCATCAGCAAGGACAAGATGCCGCTGGTGATCGGTGGCGGTGTCGTCGGCATCGTGCTGATCGGTCTGCTGATCTTCCTCGGTGTCCGCGCCCTCGGCGGTGACGACAAGCCCGAGGCCGGTCCCACCAACGGGCAGTCGCAGCCGACCGGCAACCAGAGCAACGGCGAGGACGACGGTTCGCTCGGCGAGTCGACCGGCCAGGCGAAGACCGCAACCGAGAAGCTGCAGGGCATCGGGTTCCGGTGCAGCGACCTGTTCAACACCGAACAGGGTGCGCACCGCGGCTGCTTCAAGTACGACGGCGCCACCGAGGCCGAGGCGGTCTTCCAGTTCCAGAAGGACGGCACCATCCTCGGCGTCCTGCTGCGGTCGCAGAACGAGGACAACGTCAACAACGCCGGCGTCACCTTCGACGCCGAGCTGCAGGCGATCGGCAACGACACGTTCGGCGGCGGCGAGGTCAAGAAGATCCAGGACGCGGTCAAGACCGGCCAGAAGTCGCAGAAGGTCGGCAGCAGCTGGGGCGAGTTCGAGCTGCGCAACGACGGCGACGACCTGCAGCTGTCCGGCGGCAAGTCCGGCGCCGACTCGCTCGACCTGCCGCGGAAGGCGTTCGACACGACCGAGCCGCAGCTGGTCGCCGCGCTGAAGACGAAGAAGTACGTCTGCACCAGCTCCTGCAGCAAGCAGGTCGGCAAGTACGGTTCGCAGCGGGTCTACTCCTACGCCGGCAAGGGCGAGGGCATCCGGTCGCTCGAGGTGAGCGCGTCCGGTGATCCGGCAGACGTGAAGACGGCGTTCCCGGCTGCGGTGAACGACGCGTTCGGCGCGCTGAAGGGCGAGGACGTGGCCGCGGTGAAGGAGTACGTCGACAAGCACAGTGACGGCAAGTCGTACGCTGCTTATGTGGCCGGATGGCGGGTCGAGATCACCGGCAACAGCGAGGACGACTACGCCTCGCAGCGGATCTCGGTCAGCTACGAGACCTTCTACGTCTGAGCAAGCGCACAACGGAGGCCGGATGAAGTTCCCCCACGAGAAGCGGGATGCCCGGGCGGTGGTCAAACCGCCGCCCGAGGCATCCCAGCGGGTCGACGGCGGTGGGCCCTGGGGGCCTACCCAGTTCGACCTCCCGGAGCGTTCCGGCAGCAACAGCCAGGCGATCCTGATCGTGGCCCTGGTCGGGGTCGTCGTCCTGCTGGTGATCGCAGGGCTGTGGACGCTCGCCTACTTCAAGTTCACGTAGGCGAGCCGAACGGCGGCCAGCAGTACGGCGGTGCGCGGTAGGGCAACGGTCAGGCGGTCGCGCGGATGGTGACTGCCAGCGACGCCAGGTAGCTGAGCCGGGCCACCTCGGAGGCCAGGAACTCCGGCCCGCCACGACGCCCGATGACCAGCATCCGGCGGTCGGACTCCAGCGGCGCCGCGACCAGAACAGATTCCGCGAGACCCTTGTGCTCCATCGGGGACGCCATTGTGGTGGCCTTCTTCAACGGCAGCCAGGTCGCCGCCACGTCACCGAACTCCGGCGTGGCGCTGGTCTCGAGCGCCACCTTCACCTCACTGCCCGTGCCGTCGAGCAATGCAGCCCAGTCGGCGTGCAGCACGGCCGGTGACTGCTCGACCAGGATGTCGATCGCGTCGGCCGGGGCAGACGTCATCTGCTCCACGGCCTCGAGGTCCATGTGCAGTCCGCCGCCGGCGCCGTACCGGGAGAACCAGATGACCTCGACGTCCGCGACGCTGTTGCACGCGGAGACGAGTCGGTCCGGCAGTACGCCGGTCGGCACGTCGACCACGATGTCGTCGACAGCGGTGCCGTTCTCACGGCGGTGCTCGACGATCTCGATCGCGTGGATGTCGGCGTTCACCTCACCGAGGGCGGTGGCCACGGTGCCGAGCGAACCGGGCCGGTCCGGGATGATCAAGCGCAGCAGGAACACCGAACGATCATCTCCCAGCCGATCACCTTGCGCGTAACGCCCTGTCGCGGCCCATGTTACAGAGCGGAACCCGAAGACACGCCCGGCCCTCTCGGCCGGCGAACCCGCAGCGTTGTCCACAGCCCGGGGGACAAGGAAACGCAGCCGATACACGAGCCCACTAGGATGGCCGGGTCCGGGCCGAATTCACCCCGGTCAATCCTCAAGAAACCATTGGATCAGTTCATGCCATCGATTACCCGCGAAGAGGTCGCGCACCTGGCGCGACTGGCGCGGATCGAGCTCACCGACGACGAGCTCGACCACCTCGCCCCGCAGCTCGACCAGATCATCACCTTGGTCGGGCAGGTCAGCCAGGTGGCCGCGGACGACATCCCGCCGACCTCGCATGCCCTCCCGCTCACCAACGTGATGCGCGCGGACGAGAACGTGCCGTGCCTCACACCCGAGCAGGCGCTGTCCGGTGCGCCGGCCGCCGAGGAGCAGCGATTCCGGGTGCCGCGGATCCTGGAGGAGGACTGACATGAGCGACCTGATCCGCAAGACCGCGGCAGAGCTCGCGGAGCTGATGACGTCCGGCCAGGCCAGCTCGGTGGAGATCACCCAGGCGCATCTGGACCGGATCGCCGCCGTCGACGGTGACGTGCACGCGTTCCTGCACGTCGACACCGAGGGCGCGCTGGCGCAAGCCGCCGCTGTGGACACCCGCCGGGCGGCGGGCGAGGAGCTCGCTCCGCTGGCCGGTGTCCCGCTGGCGCTGAAGGACGTGCTCACCCAAGAGGGCATTCCGACCACCGCCGGCTCGAAGATCCTCGAGGGCTGGAAGCCGCCGTACGACTCGACGATGGTGAAGCGGCTGAAGGCGGCCGGCATCGTCATCCTCGGCAAGACCAACATGGACGAGTTCGCGATGGGCTCCTCGACGGAGAACTCGGCCTACGGCACGACCCACAACCCGTGGGATCTCGGCCGGATCCCGGGTGGTTCCGGCGGTGGGTCTTCGGCCGCACTGGCGGCCTACGAGGCACCGCTCGCGATCGGCACCGACACCGGTGGCTCGATCCGGCAGCCCGGCGCGTTCACCGGGACGGTCGGGGTCAAGCCGACGTACGGCGGGACCTCGCGGTACGGGCTGATCGCGCTGGCGTCTTCGCTCGACACGCCTGGTCCGTGTGCACGTACGACGCTCGACGCGGCGCTGCTGCACGAGGCGATCGCCGGCTACGACCCGATGGACTCGACGTCGATCAACCAGCCGGTCCCGGCCGTCGTCGCGGCGGCCCGCAACGGTGACGTGGCCGGTCTGCGCGTCGGCGTGGTCAAGGAGCTCGGTGGCGAGGGGTACCAGCCGGGTGTCGAGGCGCGCTTCCACGAGGCGGTCGAGCTGCTCACCAAGCTCGGCGCCGAGGTGGTCGAGGTCTCCTGCCCGCACTTCCAGTACGCGCTGCCGGCGTACTACCTGATCCTGCCGAGCGAGGCCTCGTCCAACCTGGCCAAGTTCGACGCGATGCGGTACGGGCTGCGGGTCGGCGACGACGGCACGAACAGCGCGGAGAAGGTGATGAACCTGACCCGTGAGGCGGGCTTCGGTGACGAGGTGAAGCGCCGGATCATGCTCGGCACGCACGCGTTGTCGAGCGGGTACTACGACGCCTACTACGGCCAGGCGCAGAAGGTGCGGACGCTGATCGCCCGCGACTTCGTCAACGCCTACGAACACGTCGACGTACTCGTCTCGCCCGCGACGCCGACGACGGCGTTCGCGATCGGTGACCGGATCGACGACCCGATCGCGATGTACAAGAACGACCTCTGCACGATCCCGTCCAACCTGGCCGGCAACGCGGCCGCGTCGTTCCCGTGCGGTCTGGCCGACGAGGACAACATGCCGGTCGGCTTCCACGTGATGGCGCCGGTGCTGCGCGACGACCTGTGCTACACCGTCGGTGCCGCGCTGGAGTCCGCGCTGGCCGAGCAGTGGGGCGGCGTACTGATGACCAAGGCTCCGGAGCTGGAGGTGACCCGATGACTGCCGACGTCCTCGAGATCGACGACGCGCTGGCGCAGTACGACCCGGTGATGGGCCTCGAGGTCCACGTCGAGCTGAACACGAAGTCGAAGATGTTCTGCGGCTGCCCGACCGAGTTCGGCGCGCCGCCCAACACGCAGACCTGCCCGGTCTGCCTCGGCCTGCCCGGCGCGCTGCCGGTGGTGAACCGGCGCGGCGTCGAGTCCGCGATCAAGATCGGCCTGGCGCTGAACTGCGAGATCGCCGAGTGGTGCCGGTTCGCCCGGAAGAACTACTTCTACCCGGACATGCCGAAGAACTTCCAGACCTCCCAGTACGACGAGCCGATCGCGTACAACGGGTGGACCGAAGTCGTCGTCGACGGTGAGACGTACCGGATCGAGATCGAGCGCGCCCACATGGAGGAGGACACCGGCAAGTCCACCCACGTCGGTGGCGCGACCGGCCGGATCCACGGCGCGTCGCACTCGCTGGTCGACTACAACCGGGCCGGTATCCCGCTGATCGAGATCGTCACCAAGACGATCGAGGTGCCGGGGGACAAGGCCGCGGCGGTGGCGCGCGCGTATGTGAGCATGCTGCGCGACCTGCTGCTCGCGCTCGGCGTCTCCGACGTCCGGATGGACCAGGGCTCGCTGCGCTGCGACGCGAACGTCTCGCTGAAGCCTTCGGGCTCCACTGTTCTAGGCACCCGGACCGAGACCAAGAACGTCAACTCGTTCCGCTCGGTCGAGCGGGCGGTGACGTACGAGATCACCCGGCAGGCGGCGGTGCTGTCGGCCGGCGGCAAGGTCGTGCAGGAGACCCGGCACTGGCACGAGGACACCGGTATCACCACCTCGGGCCGGGAGAAGTCCGACGCCGAGGACTACCGGTACTTCCCGGAGCCTGACCTCGTCCCGGTGGCTCCGTCGCGCGAATGGGTCGAGGAGATCCGCGCTTCGTTGCCGGAGGCACCTTCACTGCGGCGGGTCCGGCTGCAGGAGGAGTGGGCCTTCACCGATCTCGAGATGCGCGACGTCATCAACGGCAACGCGCTCGAGCCCATCGTCGCAACGGTCGAGCTCGGGGTCACGCCGGCGGCCGCGAAGAAGTGGTGGCTGGGTGAGCTGGCCCGGGCCGCGAACGAGTCCGGTCAGGAGTTGGAGGCGCTGGGCGTCGGCCCGGCCGAGGTCGCTGAGGTGCAGAAGCTGGTCGACGCCGGTTCGCTGAACGACAAGCTGGCGCGGCAGGTCTTCGACGGCCTGATCAAGGGTGAAGGCACGCCGGCCGAGATCATCGAGAAGCGTGGCCTGGCCCTGGTGTCTGACGACTCGGCGCTGATCGAGGCGATCGACCGTGCGATCGCGGCCAACCCGGACGTGGTCGAGAAGGTCAACTCCGGCAAGCCGGCCGCGGCCGGTGCGTTGATCGGCGCGGTCATGAAGGACATGCGCGGTAAGGCGGACGCGGCGAAGGTCCGCGAGTTGCTGAACGCCAAGCTGGGCATCTGAGCCTGGTCGCCGGACCCCCGCGGGCATCGCCTGCGGGGGTCCGACGCGGTTCAGGCTGCTTTCTTGTCCTTGTGGGGTGCGTTCGCGATGACCTCGCGTTCGACCCGGCCGTCGTCGTCGACGTCGGTGGCGTCGGCGAGCAGCGTCCGCGCGACCGACAGTTCCTCGGACGGGCAGCGCACCTCGAAGCGGGTCGGCACGACCTCGGTCGTCACCGCCTTGGGCCGGTTCCGCACGAGTCCCCGGAACAATCCCCAGAGCGCACCGATCAGTACGCCGTACACGAAGCCCCAGACGACGACGGCCAGGCCGGTCAGGGTCGTCTCGGCGACGAGGGTGACGAAGACGGCGGCGAGGATGCCGAGCAGCGCGCCCTGTACGGCGCCGACGCCGGTCAGCTTGGCGACCGGGACGACCCGTTGTCTGCGGGCCTGTCTCAGGTCGGATCCGACCACCTCCAGGCTGCCCGGTTCCATCCCGTAACTGCGCAGATAGCTGACCGTCTGCTGAGCATCCTCGAAGGTGCTCACCGAAGCGACCACACTGCTAGGGACAACGGACACCTGATCGGGCCGCATCACCAACTCCTCCCTCGACCGGCTGTTCTGTAAGGCTTCCCCCACTAGTACCAGACGCGCAAAGCCTTCAAACGGTTGTCGGTCAATGGCTGATGGTGATCCGGAGAATTCTGTCGTCGCCGTCGCGGGTGTCGGCGCGGCCGTCGGTGTTGGAGGTGGTCAGCCACAGCGAGCCGTCCGGCGCGGTCTCGACCGTGCGCAGCCGGCCGAACTGGTTGGTGAAGAACGCCTGCGGTTCGCCGGTTCGCTTGCCGTTGGCAACTGGTATGGCCCACAACCGCTCGCCGCGGAGCGAGGCCATGAAGATGTGCCCCTGCGCGAACGCGATCCCGCTCGGCGACGCGTCGCTGGTGTGCCACTGCGCGATCGGGTCCGCCATACCGTCGAGTCCGCTCACGCCCTCCGCGGCCGGCCAGCCGTAGTTCGTGCCGGCGGTGATCGCGTTCAGCTCGTCCCACGTGTTCTGGCCGAACTCGGCGGCGTACAACTGCTTGCCGTCGAAGGCGAGGCCTTGCACGTTGCGGTGGCCCTTGGAGAACCAGAGCCGGCCGTCCGGATTCCCCGGCGCCGCCCTGCCGTCGGTCGTGATACGCAGGACCTTCCCGCCCAGCGATCCGTCGTCCTGGGAGTTCGGCCGGTCCGACCCGTCACCGGTGCCGGCGTACAGGTACCCGTCCGGACCGAACCGCAGTCGCCCGCCGTTGTGGACCGCCGACTGCGGGATCCCGTCGAGGATCACCTGCTGGTCGGACAGTTTGTTGTTCTGGTACGTGATCCGGGCGATCCGGTTGTCGTCGCCGGTCGAGTAGTAGGCGTAGATGTACGGCTTGCCCGGGTACCCCGGATCCACCGCCAGCCCGAGCAGTCCACCCTCGGACGACGGGTCGACGTCGTCCACCTCGCCGACCTCGTTCACCTGGCCGCCGGCGATCCGCTTGATCTTGGCCGAATCCCGCTCCGCCACGAGCGCACTCTTGTCGGGCAGGAACGCGAGCCCCCACGGTACGTCGATCCCGGTCGCGACCGTCGACGCCACGGTCAGCTTCACCGGCCCTTGCTGACTCGTGCCCGGTGCCGGGCCGGACGTCGTACCGGTGCTGCTCGGTGCGGGCGTCGTACTGGGTGCGGAGGTGCCGGGACCCGCTGTCGTCGCGCTACCGTCATCGGAGCATCCCGCCGCCAACGCCAGCGCGGTCAAAACCACCGCAGCCCGTCCCCGTTGCCTGACCCTGGTCCCGCCCACGCCGTCTCCTCAGGTCGTCCTGCACCCAAGCTAGCGTCCAACACCAGCCCGCACGGCGGGAATCACCCGAGCTGCAACCAATTCGAGAGACCGCAGCGCCGCCTCGTGCGACATGGTTGGAAGGCGCAACCAGTGCGCGAACTGGACGAACCGGGTCGCCGCCTGCAACTCGATCAGCCGCCCGGCGACGTCCTCCGGCGTACCGACCAGATAGTCCTCCCGCCGCAGCGCCGGTGGCTCGGTCCCGCCGTACGACGCGATTTCCCCTTCCAGATAAGCGATCCCAGGCGCTGCGGCGGCCCAGGCTCGATCGGCGTCTTCGTCGACGTGCATGATGCCCGTGCAGATCAACGGCGGCGGGTCCTCGACGACCTCGTCCAGCAGTTTCCGCCGGGCGATCAGATCCGCCGGGGTCGCGCAGTAGATGATCACGCCGTCGCCCACTCGCGCTGCCCGCTGCAGCCCCGCCTCTGTCACTCCAGCGGCGTAGATCGGGATCCGATGGCCGGGCCGCGGTGTCACCGACAGGTCGCCCGCCCACGCTCGCCGGATCGTCTCCACGCCTTCTTCGAGCAGTGCCCCGCGCCGTCGTCGATCGGCTCCGAACGCGGCGAACTCACGCTCGGCGTACCCCTGACCGACCCCCAGCACGAACCGCCCACCGGACACCAGGTCCAGCACAGCCGCGTTCTCCGCGACCCGCAACGGATGGTGCAGCGGCAACACCAGCACGTTCGTCCCGATCCGAATCCGCGATGTCCGTCCCGCAAGCACCCCCGCCATCACCAATGGCGACGGCAACACGCCATCCGCGGCCAGATGATGCTCCGACAACCAGGCCCCCTCAAACCCGAGCTCGTCGGCAACCGCCACCTCCTCCACCCGTTCCCCCGAGTACCCCGCCCCCTCTTCTCGAACATCCACCAGTACCCCGAACTCAACATCCACCCCACCACCGTCTCCCGCCCCACCAGCCCCCGTCCAATGCCAACAACCCCCCAACTCCATGCAGCCCACACATGAGAATCTCTGAAAGAACCCACGCACACCGCAGCCCTGCAGAGGCTTGTCCGAGCCTTCTGTCCAGACACGGAGCCTGAGTACGTAATTCTCGTCCGTGACGCGGAGAGGCTCCGGCATCTGGGTGCCGGAGCCTCTGCTGGTGGAACTCAGCTGAGCCAGGTGGGGCGGAGGGGGAAGTGGGCGTTGTGGTTGGGGTCTAGTTTTACGGCCAGGAACTGGTGGAGTTGGGTGTTGTTGCGTTCGAAGCCGACTCGGCAGGCGGCCAGGTAGAGGCCCCAGATTTTGGCGATGGGGTGGCCTACTTCGGCTACGGCTTCGTCCCAGTGGGTTTGGAGGTTGTCGGACCAGGCGGCCAGGGTGAGGGCGTAGTGCTCGCGGAGGTTCTCCGAGTGACGGACCTCGAAGCCGGCGTCCTGGGCTTCGGCGATGATGCGGCCGGAGCCGATCAGTTCGCCGTCGGGGAAGATGTAGCGGTCGATGAAGGCGCCGGTGGAGCGGAATCGGTTGTCCGGCCGGGTGATGCAGTGGTTCAGCAGCCGGCCGCCGGGCTTGAGCCGGTCGAGCAGGAAACCGAAGTACGACGGATAGTTCCGTACGCCGATGTGCTCGGTCAGACCGATCGAGCTGATCGCGTCGAAGTCGCGCTCCGGCACATCGCGGTAGTCGAGGAACCGTACCTCGGCCAGATCCTCCAGCCCCTCGCGCTTGATCGCCTCCGACGCCCACTCAGCCTGCGCGGACGACAACGTGACGCCCAGCGCGCGAACGCCGTACTCGCGGGCCGCGTGCCGGACCATGCCGCCCCAGCCGCACCCGACGTCGAGCAGCCGCTGCCCTGCCTTCAGGTCGAGCTTCCGCGCGACCAGGTCGTACTTCTCGTACTGCGCCTGCTCCAGCGTGGCATCCGCGGACGGGTACACCGCGCACGTGTACGTCATCGACGGCCCGAGGATCCACTCGTAGAACGTGTTCGACACGTCGTAGTGGTGGTGGATCGCCGCCTTGTCCCGGGTCCGCGAGTGGCGCAGTCCCTCGAACGTACGACGCCACTTCGGCAGGTGCTCCTGTGGCGGAGGCGGAGGCGGTTTCAGGTGGCTCCAGCCGAGCCCGCGGACGATCCGCAGCGCCTCCGCGGTCGTCGGCCGCTCGAAGTGCAACTGGTTGAGCATCATCCGCATCAGCTCGTACGGATTGGCCGGGTGCACGCCGGTGATCTCCAGGTCGCCCATCACGTAGGCGCGGACCAGGCCGAGGTCGCCGGGCGCGGTGAGTACGTAGGACAGGCCACGCTCGGAGGCGAGGTGCATGTGGATCGGCGAATCCTCCGGGCCGGTCGCGCTGCCGTCGTACGCCGTGAACCGGAACGGCAAGCCGTCCGGGGTCACCGTCGTGAGTGCATCGGCAATCGAAACCTGGGTCGCAAGCGTCGTCATCGGCGCGTCACCGCCTTCTCGTAGAGCCCGGTGAGCCGGGCGTCGGGGTCGTAGCGTTTCTTCACCGCGTTCAGGGCCGGAACGTTGTAGAGCCGGTCGAACGTGTCGCGGTCGTAGTAGGCATCGGAGTACAGCGACTTGTGGCCGTCGAAGCGGGCGACGGCGTCCTCGATCGCCCGGTTCACGTCACCGTCGGCGGCGCCGTCGGCTATCGCCACCGTGCCCCAGAAGCCCACGTTCACGTACGTCTCGCCGGGCTTCAGCGGATACAGCGGCCAATCGGTGGACCCGCGCAGCCGCAACGGGCACAGCCACACCGGCCGCATCCCCACCTCGGCGTCGAACCAGCGCAGGAACCCGGCCAGCTGCGACGCCGGGATCTCGACGTCCTGAACCACGCGTTCGCGGTCGGCGTGACCGCGCCGGCGATTGAGCCGTGCAGCGACGTGATGCCGGTTCTCGAAGCCGACGATCTTGTGGAACACGTCGCTACGGCGCCAGCGCCGCGGCCACACCCGCCGTACCCAGGGGTTCTGCGCACCGAACGCGGCCGAGCACCAGAACCAGTCGGTGTCCCAGCGCCACAGGTAGTCGTGCGCGGTGAGGAAGTCGGTCGGCCGCTGCTGGATCGAGCGGTAGTAGATCTGCTGGCCGGTGTAGTCGCTGGTCCGCACCGCCGCGTCGCTGTTGCGGCCGAGCGTCAGGTACGCCTCCGACGGCGTGAACGCCACTCCGTCGACGAAGTGCACCGGCTCGCCCTCGTACATGCCGGAGGCAACGATCTCCTCGATCACCGGACCCAGCCGGTCCAGGTCGGTCCGCACATGCCGGAGCGCGACGTACGGCGAGATCCGGTCGAGCTCGATCCGCAGCCGGGTCGCGTAGCCGAGCGTGCCGTAGGAGTTCGGGAAGGTGCGGAACAGCTCCGCGTGCTCACCCTCGGGCCGCGCCGTGACGAGCTGGCCGGCTCCGGTGAGGATGTCGAGCTCGAGGACCGACTCGTGCGGCAGGCCGGCGCGGAACGACGACGACTCGATGCCGAGTCCGGTGACCGCGCCGCCGAGGGTGATGGTCTTCAGCTGCGGGACGACCATCGGGGTGAGGCCGTGCGGCAGCGTCGCCGCGACCAGGTCCTCGTACGTGCACATGCCCTGGACGTCGGCCGTCCGCGCCACCGGATCGACCTCGATCACGCCGGTCAGTCCGGACACGTCGAGGCCGGGCCGGTCGAGTTCGCTTCGGGGCCGGAAGAGGTTGGAACTGCGCTTCGCCAGCCGCACCGGAGCGCCTGCGGGAATGCGTTCGTACGACGCCCGCAGCTGCCCTACCGCCTGATCGTGCTCGAGGGTCCCCACCAGATCCGATGTCGAAGGCACCGATCCAGAGTACGACGACGCATCGTGGCTGGCACGGGAGTTCACACTGTCGGAGCGGCCGAGTAGGTTCTTGGGCATGGCTGATGTGGTGAAGGCATGGCTGCCCTGGGAGGACCCCGACACCTTCCTCGGCGGGCTGCCCACGGGGTTCGACGTGGACTTCTTCGACGGTGGCGAGCGGCCGGCGTCGCTCGCCGAGGTGGAGTTCTACGTGCCGGGGTACATGGGCGGCTCGGAGGTGATCGAGGTTGTCCGGGAGATGCCCAGACTCAAGGTCGTGCAGCTGCAGACAGCCGGGTTCGAGCACATCCAGAAGCACGTCGCGGACGACGTCACCCTGTGCAACGCCCGCGGCGTCCATGACGCGTCCACGGCGGAGCTGGCGGTCGGCCTGATCCTGGCGTCGTACCGGCGCCTGCCGCGAGCGGTCCGGAACCAGGCGCAGGAGGTCTGGCCGTCGTCGTACACCGAGCTGGACGACTCGCTCGCGGACCGGACGGTGATGATCCTCGGGTACGGGTCGATCGGCGGGGCGCTGGAGCGACGGCTGACCGGGTTCGAGTGCGAGATCATCCGGGTCGCTCGGCGGCCGCGGGAGGGCGTGCACCCGATCACCGATCTTCCTGAACTGCTCCCGCGCGCGGACGTGGTCGTCGTACTCACGCCGGCGACCGCCGAGACGCGGGGGATGGTGGACGCGAAGTTCCTGGCCCAGCTCAAGGACGGCGCACTGCTGGTGAACGTCGCGCGCGGTGTCGTCGTGGACACGGACGCGTTGCTGGCGGAGCTCACCACGGAGCGGATCAGCGCCGCGCTCGACGTGACCCATCCCGAGCCGTTGCCCGCCGGCCATCCGCTGTGGTCGGCTCCGAACGTATTGATCAACCCGCACCGTGGCGGCGCGTCGACGGCCTTCGAGCCGCGAGTTGCTCGCCTGGTGCGCGCCCAGCTGGAGCGCTACGCGAACGGGGAAGCACTCATCAATGTGGTGGCGGGGCCGCCACGCTAAAGGAGGACAACGATGTCCGAGGCCGTACTGCTGATCGGGACCAAGAAGGGGCTCTGGATCGGCCGGAGCGACGCTGCGCGCCGGAAGTGGACCCTGGACGGCCCGGTGCCGGAGTTCGAGATGCAGGGCGTGTACGCGGTCGGCATCGACACGCGCGGCGACCGGCCTCGGCTGTTCGTCGGCGGGACCAGTGAGCACTGGGGCCCGGCGGTGTTCCACTCCGACGACCTCGGGACGACATGGGCCGAGCCGCCGCAGGGCTCGATCGGGTTCCCGGAGGGCGCCGAGGCGTCGCTCGAGCGGGTCTGGCAGATCCAGCCGGCGCCAGAATCGCAGCCCGGAGTCGTGTACGCCGGGACGCAGCCGTCGGCGCTGTGGAAGTCGACCGATGGGGGAGTGACGTTCGAGCTCGTCCGCGGTCTGTGGGACCACCCGCACCGCAAGGAGTGGGGCGCCGGCTTCGGCGGGCAGGCGGTGCACACCGTGCTGCCGCACCCGAGTGACCCAAAGCGGGTGAGTGTCGCGATGTCGACCGGTGGCGTCTACCAGACCGCCGACGGTGGTACGTCGTGGTCGCCGGCGAACCACGGGATCAAGGCGAAGTTCATGCCCGACCCGGATCCGGAGTTCGGTCAGTGCGTGCACAAGCTGGCCGGGCATCCCGACGTACCGGAGCGGATGTTCGCGCAGAACCATCACGGGGTCTACCGGTCCGACGACGGTGGCGCGATCTGGAAGTCGATCGCGGACGGGTTGCCGTCGGACTTCGGGTTCCCGATCGTGGTGCATCCGCACGACCCCGACACGGTGTACGTCTTCCCGCTGGTCGCGGACGCGAACCGGATCCCGACCGAGGCCAACTGCCGCGTCTACCGATCCCGCGATGCCGGAGCGACCTGGGAGCCGTTGTCCACCGGACTGCCCGACGTCTCGTTCGTGCCGGTCCTGCGCGACGCGATGACGACCGACACGGCCGACCCGGCCGGGGTGTACGTCGGCACGCGCGACGGCTGCGTGTACGCGAGCCCAGATGGCGGCGACACCTGGGTCGAGGTGGCGAGTCACCTGCCGGACGTGCTGACCGTGCGCGCCGCGGTGCTGGGCTGACGATGGTCGCGATCAGGCTGCCGACGGTGCTCAGACCGTTCGCGGGCGGAGCCGAGAGGGTCGAGATCGAGGCCGGCGGCGAGCCGACCCTCGCCTCGGTCCTCGCTGCCCTCGAGGCTCAGCACCCGGCGCTCCGCCGGCGCCTGACCGACGAGCAGGGCGCGATCCGCCGGCATGTGAACGTCTACCTCGGCAACGACAACATCCGCGACCTGGACGGTCTGGACACCAAGCTGCCCGACGACGCCGAGCTCCTCATCCTCCCGAGTGTCGCCGGCGGTTAAATGACTGCCGTTCGCCGGCCAGGTTGGTTAGCGTCTGGCGGCATGACTGGCGAGCTCATCGTGCTGACCGGACCGCCTGGCGCAGGCAAGTCGACCGTGGCCGAGTTGGTTGCCACCGACGCGGAACGCCTGACCGTGCACCTCCTGACCGATCAGTTCTACACGGCCATCCGCACCGGCTTCGTGCCGCCGTACCTGCCTGGGTCGGCGGACCAGAACGACGTGGTTGTCGACGTGATGGTCGGGGCAGCCACGACGTACGCACGAGGCGGGTACGACGTCGTGGTGGACGGGGTCGTCGGCCTCCACTACGTGCCACCGTTCCGCGCCGCCGCGGAGCAGGCCGGCCTGGTGCTGTCGTACGTCGTACTCCGGCCGGATCTCGAGACCACGCTCGGCCGGGACCGGGACCGGGGCGGCGACTCGCTCAAGGATGCCGGAGCGATCACCGGGCTGCACGAGATGTTCGCCGACCTGGGTGAGCTGGAGTCGCATGTGATGGACACCAGCGGACTGGACGCGGCCGCCACGGCGGACGAGGTACGGCGTGCGGTCTCGTCCCAGCGCTTCCGTTTGGTCGGGTGACGACGGAGAGCGATTATCTGGTGGCGTAGAGCTGCGCACAGTGACCAAGGGGTTGTCGCACGGTCGAGCCCGGCTTACTGTCGGCGAAGGGGCGCGTGGCGGGGCCGCAGCCTGGGGGCGCCTGGGGGAGGGGGCGCCCTGTGCATGCGTTTCTGGATCGGCTCGGCCGGGGGGCCGCACGATTTCACTGGTTCGTGATCGCCGGCTGGCTGGTCGTCGTGGTCGGCTTGTTCGTCCTGCGGGCGGCGTTCGGCGGCACGTACGTCAACAACTACACGGTCCCGGGCAGTGAATCATCTGCTGGATTGACGATCCTGAACAAGGACTTCTCCACCGCCGGCGGGTACTCCGGGTCCATCGTGTTCCACGCGCAGTCCGGCACGGTTTCCGAGCAGTCCGACGCCGTCAAGACGTCGATGGCGGCGGTCGGCAAGCTGCCCGATGTCGTTTCGGCCGTCGATCCGCTGGCGACGTCATCGACGGCGTACATCTCGAAGGACGGGACCGTCGTCAACGCTCCGGTGTCGTTCTCGGTGGTGCCGGCGTCGCTCGACAGCACCTACCTCGACAAGCTGGACGCGGCCGTCCAGCCGGCCCGGACCGCCGGGCTCGAGGTCGAGTACGGCGGTGGCGCGGGGCAGATCGGCAAGCAGGCCGATGATGCGCTGTCGGAGGCCATCGGTCTGGCGCTGGCTCTGCTGTTGCTGTTCCTGATGTTCCGATCCATCACCGCGTCGGCGCTGCCTTTGGTGGCCGCGGTCTTCAGCGTCGGCGGCGGGCTCGCCGTACTCGGTCTGCTCGCGGCCGTGAAGGACTTCCCGGTCTCGGCGCCGACGGTCGCAACCCTGCTCGGACTCGGTGTCGCGATCGACTACGGGCTCTTCATGGTGTCGCGCCATCGAGAACAGCTGGACGACGGCATGGGGGTCGAGGAATCGGTCGGTCGGACGGAATCGACCTCCGGCGCGGCCATCCTGGTCGCTGGTGGGACCGTCGTCATCGCGATCCTCGGTCTGTACGTGTCCGGCGTACCGTTCGTCGGCGCGCTCGGCCTGTCGTCGGCGATCGTGGTCGCTGTCACCGTGCTGGCTGCACTGACGCTGATCCCGGCCATGCTCGGGCTGGCGAAGTTCCTCGTGCTCAACCGCAAGGACCGGCAGCACCTCGCGGAGGAACGGGAGCTCGAGGCCGGCCTCGATGACGAGCTGGCCGTGGCCGAGCACCGGGCCGAGGAGCGCGAGCGGCGCGACCTCAAACACGAGCAGAGCGCGTTCGCCCGTTGGGGACGCAAGGTCAGCGACCGGCCGTGGCCGTACGGCATCGTCGCGACGCTGGTGCTGCTCGTCCTGGCGATCCCTTTGCTGTCGATGAATCTCGGCCAACTCGATGCCGGTACGGATCCGGCGCAGGACTCGAGCCGGAAGGCGTACGACCTGGTTGCCCAAGGCTTCGGTCCGGGCGCGAATGGTCCGCTGACGGTCGTCGTACAGCTGCCATCTGAGAGCTCGACCGACAAGCAGGCCTCGCTGAACGGGCTGGCGTCGACGTTGCAGAAGACTTCCGGGGTGGCCGCCGTACAGCCGCCGAGCTTGAACAGCTCAGGTACGACGGCGATCATCAACGTCATCCCGACCACGTCGCCGTCCGCGGCCGAGACCGAGGACCTCGTCAACCGGATCCGGGACGACGTACTGGCCGGGCAGCAGGAGCCGACGTACGTCGTGGGCACGACCGCTGGGTACGTCGACTTCACGGAGAAGGTCGCGGGGCGGATGCTGTGGCTGATCGGGGCGGTGGTGCTGCTGGCGTTCCTGCTGCTCACGGTCGCCTTCCGATCGCTGCTGATCGGGGTCAAGGCCGCGATCCTCAACCTGCTGTCGGTCGGAGCGGCGTACGGCGTGATCGTCGCGGTGTTCCAGTGGGGCTGGGGATCCTCGCTGGTCGGGATCGACGAGAAGGTGCCGATCCCGTCGTTCGTGCCGATGCTGATGTTCGCGATCGTGTTCGGGTTGTCGATGGACTACGAGGTCTTCCTGCTGTCGCGGGTGCACGAGGCGTGGATCGCGACCAAGGACAGTCACCGCGCCGTCGCGATCGGGATCGGCGCGACGGCCCGGGTGATTACCACCGCGGCCGCGATCATGATCGTGGTCTTCCTGAGCTTCGTCCTCGACGACGACCCGACGGTGAAGATGCTGGCGGTCGGCATGGCGGTCGCCGTACTCATTGACGCCAGCATCGTCCGGATGGTGCTGGTGCCTGCGGTGATGACGCTGCTTGGCGACCGCGCTTGGTGGTTGCCGCGATGGCTCGACCGGATCGTCCCCGACATCCAACTGGAAGGCGGCCCGGCGGCTCCACCTCCGCCAGCCCCGCAGGAAACCCCCAAGGTCGACGTCTCCTGACATGTGGTGAGCCCCACGCAGCCGCTACGCCCGCTCCTTTCGTCGCGTGCTCGCAGCCGCTCCCACGCGCCCACCGCCTTGCGGCTACCGCCGTCACCTTCCGGCTGTCGCCGGGGCGTGCGGGCTGTCGCCCGCGCTCGAAGGCGGGTGGTGGCAGGGGCTGGCGGTGGCGAGTGTGCAGGCGGGCGGCGTGTGGTCGCGGTTGCTCCCACCCGTCCGTCACCCGTGCGAGTGTCGCCTCCGCCAGTTCACCGGGGTTAATGGCGGAAGAGGCGTACGCCTGTCTGGGACAGCGTGATGCCGTGGGCTGCGCAGGCCTCGGCTACCTCCTCCGAGCGGATTGAGCCGCCGGGTTCGGCTATGTGGGTTACGCCGTGGCGGTGGGCCTCCTCGATGTTGTCGGTGAAGGGGATCGCGCCGTCGGAGACCATCGCGACTTCCGTCAGCGGTTCAGACGAGCGGCGGGACCACCACTCGTCGGCTTTCTCGCCGGCCAGGCGGACGCAGTCGACGCGTGACTGTTGGCCGGCGCCGATGCCGATGGTTGTGCCGTCCTTCACCATCACGACCGTGTTGGACTGCGTGTACCGCGCCACGATCATCCCGAGCAACAGGTCCCGGGCCGCCGCATCCGGCACCCGGGGATCCAGCAACCCACGAGTCAATGGCAGGTCGTCCCGCTGCTGCGTCAGCCGTAGCCCGAACACCTCGCGCACCTCATGCTCCGGCGACTCGAACGATGCATCGGCTTCGAGGACGAGAAAGGTCCCACGCTTCTTCCCGGCCAACGTCCCGACGACGCCTTCGTCGTACCCAGGCGCAATGATCCCGTCGCTCACGACCCGCTTGAGCACACCCGCGAGCTCGGCGTCGACCGGATGCGAAACCGCAATGAAATCGCCGTACGACGACTTCGGATCCGCGTCCCGGGCACGCTCGTACGCGGAGCAAGCCGAATCCGCCAGCGCAGCACCGGCAGGGGAGACGTGCTTGTACGACGCTGCAGCGACCACCCCGAACGCCCCAGCCGCTTCCCGCACGAGCTGCCAACCGGTGAGCGCATCCAGGACATTGATGTACGACGGACTCCCGCTGACCACCGTGAACGGCGCCCGATCGGACACCGGCGTCATGGTGGCGGACTGGTGTGGGTTCATTCCGTAACGCATCCAGCGACCTCCGAGATCTAAGAGGACACATCGGAGGCGCCCAGGCGGACGACGCCTTGCTTGCTGACCGACCGCTCCCCGGTGGTACTCCACCCTCGCCAGTCGCGGTCGTTCAGCAGTCTAGGGCCCTGCGTCGGAGATCCTTGAGCGCTTGCGGCGATCATCTGCCCGGGCAGGCGGACGGAATCCTCGGTGGTGCCGGGATGCGGACGTGCAGCACTCACCAACCTGCCCGTCGTCCGACCTCCACGCCCGAGGTGAGCGTGGCGACCTCACCCTCCGGGTGGTTGGTGAGTGCTGCACGTCCGCCCATGACCCGACGATCCGCCGTCCTGCGGACCGCCAGGCCATCACAATGGCCGACCGTGCCCCCGGTGGTGTCGTGGCCAGGCGGGAGCCGAGTCACCACGGCCTACGGCTCGGTCGTTGTGATGGCCTGCAGGTCCGCGACCACCCGCCTGCTACCCACGGCCCGGCGGATCGGCCGGTCTCCGCATGGGTTCCGGACGCGACCTTGTGCACCGATTGGTCACGCGGGACGGTCGGTGGTGGTTGATCGGTGCACAGAGTCGGCCGTGGGACAGCAGGCGACGCGAGGGGACACGTGGGCCGGAGGACCCGGGCGTACCCGCGCGTGTTCAGCGCGGGGCGGGTGGTCGCTGGTGGGGGTTTGCGTGCTCGGGGCGGGGCCGTGAACAGCTTGTCGTGACCGTGAACAGGTCGTGCCGTGTCCATGGCCCCCAGGTCCCGTTCACGGCCCCGACAACCGGACGCCGGGTAGCCAACGTGCTGGCGCGACCTTGAGCACGGGCCGACCACCAGAACTGGCCGCGGATGGTTGGCCGGTGCTCAAGGTCGCGGGCGTACGGCGAGCCGCTTCACGACAGCGCCCTGCAGGTCCGGGTTGCCGAGCAGGACCAGTCAGCCTGCACCCTCCGGGCTCGGCAGGCTCGTGGTGGGTCAGTGATCCGGGGTCGGCGCGGAGTGGATGGCGCCAACCTCCTGGCCGGGTACAACCCGTGACGCGCCGTACGATCCGACCATGGGGATCTTCTCTCGCAAGGCGGTGGATGTCTCCAGGCTTCGGCTTGATCAGGCGTGGGCGGATGCCGAGCTCGATCAGGCGTACGCCGCTGTGCGCGCCGGCGATCTGTCGACGGGGATGGCGTTGCTGAAGGCGACGCCGGTGAATACCGGGCTGCGGTCGGTGCGGGTGATGGGGCTGGGGCAGGCGGCGGTTGGGCACAGTGGGCAGTTGGAGTTGCGGCTGGAGGCGCTGCCCGGCGACCCGGATCTCTTGCAGTGGCTTGGGCAGACGTTGGTGTTCGAGGCGTGGGAGGGGCGGAGCGGGAGTCGCGCGAAGTACGTCTCTGAGCAGCAGTTCGCGTCCTTCCACGGGATCCTCGGGACCGCGGGCGCAGTACTGAATCATGCGATCGATGCGGCGCCTGACGATGCGGCTCCGTGGGAGGTCATGCAGTGGGTGACGGTCGGACTGCAGTCGTCGATGGAGTTCAAGGACGAGGTCTTTCGGTCCGCGGTGGCGCGGCATCCTGACAGCTATGCCGCGCACAGCGGGCGGGTGCAGGTGCTGGCTCCGAAGTGGTCCGGTCTGGAGCTCGCCGAGCTCGTGTACTTCGGTCAGCAAGTGGTGACGAACGCACCGCCGGGGAGCGTTTTGTGTGCCGTCGCCGCGCAGGTGATCAACGAGGTGTGGGTCGACGTACTCGGCGACAGCGAGCTTTCCCGGCTGCAGCGCGGCGCCCGCTTCACACGCGAGGTCTCGAACCGGCGGGACGAACTGCTGGCGGCACGGGACAAATGGTGGGCGCCCGGGCGCGAGCGACAGCCGGAGGACATCTCCGCGCACGGTGCGATGGCGTTCGCGTTGAAGGCGGTCGGAGCCAAAGCGGCCGCGATGGAGCACGCCGCACTGACGACAGGCCGGATCGAGAGCCTGCCGTGGGGCTACACCAACGACCCCGACCCGCTCACCGCCTTCGCCACCGCGGTCGCACATCAGATGTCCTGAGACCGGAATAGAGTGAGCCGCATGGTCGATGTGAAGCCACGCAGCCGGACGGTCACCGACGGACTGGAGGCGACCGCCTCGCGCGGGATGCTCCGCGCCGTCGGGATGGGCGACGACGACTGGGCCAAACCACAGGTCGGAGTCGCCTCGAGCTGGAACGAGATCACTCCGTGCAACCTGTCCCTGGACCGGCTCGCGAAGGCGGTCAAGGAGGGCGTGCACGCGGCCGGCGGCTACCCACTGGAGTTCGGCACGATCAGCGTGTCCGACGGCATCTCGATGGGCCATGTCGGCATGCACTACTCGCTCGTCAGCCGCGAGATCATCGCCGACTCGGTCGAGACCGTGATGGAGGCCGAGCGGCTGGACGGCTCGGTCCTGCTGGCAGGCTGTGACAAGTCCCTGCCCGGCATGCTGATGGCTGCTGCGCGTCTCGATCTGGCGAGTGTGTTCCTGTACGCCGGATCGATCATGCCCGGCAAGCTCGGCGACAAGGACGTCACGATCATCGACGCGTTCGAGGCGGTCGGCGCCTGTCTGCGCGGCCTGATCACGCAGGACGAGGTGGACGCGGTCGAGCGTGCCATCTGCCCAGGCGAAGGCGCCTGCGGCGGCATGTACACCGCAAACACCATGGCCGCCTCCGCCGAAGCGCTCGGTATGTCGCTCCCCGGCTCGGCCGCCCCACCCGCAGTCGACCGCCGCCGCGACGGCTACGCCCGCAAGTCCGGCGAGGCCGCGGTTGGCCTTCTACAGAAGGGGATCACGGCCCGCCAGATCCTCACCAAGGAAGCCTTCGAGAACGCCATCGCGGTCGTGATGGCGCTCGGTGGCTCGACGAACGCCGTACTGCATCTGCTCGCGATCGCGCGCGAGGCCGACGTCGACTTGACGCTCGCGGACTTCAACCGGATCGGCGACCGGGTCCCGCACCTCGGCGACCTCAAGCCGTTCGGGCGCTACGTGATGACGGACGTGGATCGCGTCGGCGGCATCCCGGTCGTCATGCGGTCGCTCCTCGACGCCGGCCTGCTGCACGGAGACTGCATGACCGTCACCGGCAAGACGATGGCCGAGAACCTCGCCGACATCGCGCCGCCGGACGTCGACGGCACGATCATCCGCGCGCTGGACAAGCCGATCCACGGCACCGGCGGCATCACGATCCTGCACGGCTCGCTCGCTCCGGAAGGCGCGGTGGTGAAGAGCGCCGGCTTCGACTCCGACGTCTTCGAAGGTACGGCGCGAGTCTTCGACGGCGAACGCCCAGCCATGGACGCGGTCGCCGGACTGAACCCCGGCGACGTCGTGGTGATCCGCTACGAAGGCCCGAAGGGCGGCCCCGGGATGCGCGAGATGCTCGCGGTCACCGGCGCGATCAAGGGCGCGGGCCTCGGCAAGGAGGTTCTGCTGCTCACCGACGGCCGTTTCTCCGGCGGTACGACGGGACTCTGCGTGGGCCATGTCGCACCGGAGGCCGTCGACGGCGGCCCGATCGCGTTCGTCCGCGACGGCGACCGGATCACCCTCGACGTCAAGAACCGCACCCTCGACCTACACCTCAGCCCGGAGGAACTCGAACGTCGCAAGGAGGGCTGGACTCCGAAGACGCCGGCGATCACCAAGGGCGTGCTCGGCAAGTACACCCGCCTGGTCCGCTCGGCGTCCGAAGGGGCTGTCTGCATCTAAGACAGTCATCTCAAGGAATGGGACACATGAGCGGCGAACTTGACCCGATCGCGGTGCGTCGGCGAATGTTGCCTACATGCGATCGATTCTCCTCGTACTTGTGCGGCGCGCCGACTGACGCGACCACCGAGTCGAGCGCGCCCCTTCAGCCAACCCGGCGGAAGGGGTTTTTTGTTGCCAGGGCGACTATCTGCGACCCAGAGACGACCTGGAAACGGCCACAAGCGAGGATGGATCGATCGCGACAAAGCCAGATCGTCAACGGCAATATCGTGACAGGACTGAGGGAAGGCACTCATGAGTGAGCAGCTGACCGGGGCACAGGCTCTGATCCGCGCACTGGAACATGCCGGAGTGGACACCGTCTTCGGCATCCCGGGTGGCGCGATCCTCCCGGCGTACGACCCGATGCTCGACTCGACCCAGATCCGCCACATCCTGGTACGTCACGAGCAGGGCGCCGGCCACGCCGCCCAGGGGTACGCCTCCGCGTCCGGCAAGACCGGCGTGTGCATGGCGACCTCCGGGCCGGGCGCGACCAACCTGGTGACGCCGATCGCCGACGCGTACATGGACTCGGTCCCGATGGTCGCGATCACCGGCCAGGTGGCCAGCGCCGCGATCGGGACGGACGCCTTCCAGGAGGCCGACATCCGCGGCATCACGATGCCGATCACCAAGCACAACTTCCTGGTCAACGACCCGAACGACATCGCCACCACGGTGGCCGAGGCCTTCCACATCGCCTCGACCGGCCGGCCCGGCCCGGTGCTGGTCGACGTGACCAAGGACGCGATGCAGGCCCGCGTCGACTTCCAATGGCCGACCGAGCTCTCGCTGCCCGGCTATCGCCCGGTGACGCGTCCGCACCCCAAGCAGGTGCGCGAGGCGGCCCGCCTGATCGCCGCGGCCGAGAAGCCGGTCCTGTACGTCGGCGGCGGGGTGATCCGGGCCCAGGCCCACGCCGAGCTGAAGGAACTCGCCGAGCTCCTCGGCATCCCGGTGGTGACCACGCTGATGGCCCGCGGCGCGCTGCCGGACACCCACGATCTCCACTTCGGCATGCCGGGCATGCACGGCTCGGTCTCCGCGGTCGGGGCGCTCCAGCGATCCGATCTGCTCATCTGCCTGGGTGCCCGCTTCGACGACCGGGTGACCGGCAAGCTCGACTCGTTCGCCCCCGAGGCGAAGGTCATCCACGCCGACATCGACCCGGCCGAGATCGGCAAGAACCGGGCCGCCGACGTGCCGATCGTGGGTGACTGCAAGGAGGTCATCACCGACCTGATCGCCGCGCTCCAGACCGAGATCGCGAGCGCCGGCCGCACCCCGTCGTACGACACGTGGCGGCACCAGCTCGAGGCCGTACGGACCAAGTACCCGGTCGCGTACGACGAACCCGAGGACGGCAGCCTGTCCCCGCAGTACGTGATCGAGCGGATCGGCAAGATCGCCGGCCCGGACGCCGTCTACACCGCGGGCGTCGGCCAGCACCAGATGTGGGCCGCGCACTACCTCCCGTTCGAGAAGCCGCGCCACTGGCTGAACTCCGGTGGTCTCGGCACCATGGGGTACGCCGTTCCGGCCGCGATGGGAGCCAAGGTCGCCCGGCCGGACAAGACCGTGTGGGCGATCGACGGGGACGGCTGCTTCCAGATGACCAACCAGGAGCTGGTCACCTGCGCGCTGGAGGGCATCCCGATCAAGGTTGCCGTGATCAACAACCAGTCGCTGGGCATGGTCCGGCAGTGGCAGACGCTGTTCTACGACAAGCGCTACTCCAACACCGATCTGCACTCGGCCCGGATCCCGGACTTCGCCAAGCTGTCCGAGGCGATGGGTGGCGTCGGGCTGCGCTGCTCCGACCGCGACTCGGTCGACGCCACGATCGAGAAGGCGATGGCGGTCACCGACGCGCCGGTCGTGGTCGACTTCGTCGTGCACCGCGACGCGATGGTCTGGCCGATGGTCGCGGCCGGCACCAGCAACGACGACATCCAGATCGCCCGCGACATGGCGCCGGCCTGGGACAGCGAGGAGCTGTAATGAGCAAGCACACGTTGTCGATCCTGGTGGAGAACAAGCACGGTGTGCTGGCCCGGGTGGCCGCGCTGATCTCCCGCCGCGGGTTCAACATCGACTCCCTCGCGGTCGGTCCGACCGAGCACCCGGAGGTGTCCCGGATGACCATCGCGGTCAGCGTGGACGAGCAGCCGCTGGAGCAGATCACCAAGCAGCTGAACAAGCTCGTGAACGTGATCAAGATCGTCGAACTCGAGCCCAGCCAGACCGTGCAGCGTGAACTGCTGCTGGTGAAGGTCAAGGCGGACACCCTGAGCAGGGGACAGGTGCTGGAGACCGTCCAGCTGTTCCGTGCGAAGGTGGTGGACGTGGCTCCGGACGCGATCACGATCGAGGCGACCGGCAATCCCGAGAAGCTCGAGGCCATGCTCCGGGTGCTGGAACCGTTCGGCGTCCGCGAGCTGGTGCAGTCCGGCATGGTGGCGATCGGCCGGGGCAGTCGCTCCATCTCCGACCGCACCCTTCGGCCGGTTCCGGTGCCACCCCCGCACGTCGCGTCGGGTCCCCCGAACGTCCAGGCGCAACCCGCCGACCGTCCGCACCCGCACCACCCGGTGCCGGCGCCGCCGCCGGGCCGACCCGTGGCCCCGGCTCGCCAGGCCTGACAGCCGTAACTGACAACTCAGAGGAGAAGTGCCACCAGTGGCAGCAGAAATGTTCTACGACGACAACGCCGACCTGTCGGTGATCCAGGGCCGCCACGTGGCCGTTCTCGGCTACGGCTCCCAGGGCCACGCGCACGCGCTGTCCCTGCGCGACTCCGGCGTCGACGTCCGGGTGGGCCTGCCCGAGGGCTCGAAGAGCCGGGCCAAGGCCGAAGCCCAGGGCCTGCGCGTACTCAGCCCGGCCGAGGCGGTGGAGGAGGCGGACGTGATCGTCGTCCTCGCTCCGGACCCGGCCCAGCGCAAGCTCTACAAGGAGGCCATCGAGCCGAACCTGGTCGACGGCGACGCGCTCGTCTTCGGTCACGGCTTCAACATCCGGTTCGGCTACATCAAGCCGCCGGCGGGTGTGGACGTGTTCATGGTCGCCCCGAAAGGCCCGGGTCACCTGGTCCGCCGGGAGTACACCGAGGGTCGCGGCGTACCCGTGCTGGTAGCGGTCGAGCAGGACGCCACCGGCAAGGCGTGGGACCTCGCGCTCTCGTACGCCAAGGGCATCGGCGGCCTGCGGGCCGGCGGCATCAAGACCACCTTCACCGAGGAGACCGAGACCGACCTGTTCGGTGAGCAGGCCGTCCTCTGCGGTGGCGTGTCCGCGCTGATCCAGAACGGCTTCGAGGTACTGACCGAGGCCGGCTACCAGCCCGAGGTCGCGTACTTCGAGTGCCTGCACGAGCTCAAGCTGATCGTCGACCTGATCTACGAAGGTGGCATCGCCAAGCAGCGCTGGTCGGTCTCCGACACCGCCGAGTACGGCGACTACGTGTCCGGCCCCCGCATCATCGACGCATCGGTGAAGCAGCGGATGAAGGAGGTTCTCGGTGACATCACCGACGGCACCTTCGCGGCCCGCTTCATCGCCGACCAGGACGCCGGCGCGCCGGAGTTCGCCGAGTTCCGCAAGCAGAGCGAGTCGCACCCGATCGAGGCGGTCGGCAAGGAACTGCGCGGCCTGATGGCCTGGGTCAAGTCCCACGACGAGGACTACGTGGAGGGCACGGCAGCCCGCTGACACCACCTTTGTGATAGGCCCGGACCATCCAGGTGGGTGGTCCGGGCCTGTTCTTTGGCACAATCGGTCACTGATTGTGGTCTGGACTGGTGATGGTGGGGGAGGTGAGCCTCGGTGGAGGACGGCAGGCAGGCGCTGCCGCGGCCGCCCCGGCGCGTGCCGGTGGGTGCCGGCGTCCTCACCCAGATGCAGACCCCGGTCCCGCGGACCCCGCGACGAGGTCCGCGGCCGCCGTGGAAGTTCGGCCGGTTCCTGGCCGGGCTTCTCGTCGTACTGCTGATCCTCGGCGCCGGCGCTTCGGCCGGCTGGCTGATCCGCGCGCAGAGCCTCAAGATCGACACCGCGAAGGTGCTGGTCCTGGCCGGCCCGGGCGTCGTTCGCGTCCTGGCGACGACGTGCGCGGGGAACGGTGAAGCGAGTGGGGTCGTGATCGGCGACGGGCTGGTCCTGACCGCGGCCTCCGCGATGAAGCAGTCGCTGTCGATGGCGATCGTGACCCCGGACGGCCGGATCCGCCGGGCCAACCTGCTCGGCACCAGCACGGACGGAGTCGCCGTACTGCGCATGATCGGGCGACTCGACGAGGACCCGGTGCCGCTGGCGTCCACGGACCCGGACCAGAAGGCCGAGCGCGCACACATCGGCTACACCGCGGCCGGGAGGCAGGCCATCCAGAAGGTCGGTACGACGGACCGCCCGCGGCCGCTGATCGAGATCATGAACACGGCCAAGCTCGGCGGGCCGGTCGTCGACAAGTCCGGCCAGGTCGTCGGCCTGGTCGTCGGTGACACCGCCAAGGCCGCGAGCATCGTCCCGGTCGCCCGGTTGCGCGAGTACGTCGTACCGAACGCGCCGGCGCTCACGCCCGAACCGGGGGGCACGTGTGTGCGGTCACGCGGCCCGCAGACTCCGATCGTCCCGGAACTGCTGGTCTCGAAGACCAAGCTGGCGGTGGAGGCGCAGCGACTGCTCGGCACCTACTTGACGCTGATGAACCAGCACGACTTCGGCGGGCTGCGGACGGCCTACTACTCCAAGCGGCTACTCGGCGCGCTGTCGGAGGAACGGGACCGCGACAGCCACCAGACGACGTACTTCTTCGGCGCCAGGATCACCGAGGTGACCACCAACGCCCAGGGCGTGAACGCCCGGATGATGTTCACCGTGCTGTTCTCGCCGAACGCGAGCGGAGCGAAGGGCCAGACCTGCAACCGGCTGGACGTCCGCTACCGTTTGGTCCGGGAGGGCGGCCGGCTCAAGGTCGACCAGGGCAGCTCGGTGAACGTCGCGCAGAGTTGCGACACCGACTGACCGTCATTCGGGTCGCCCGGCGGGCCCGACCGGCGACCAGGTACCATCGGAGCAGCGGGCACAGCGCGGTGCTCTGACTTTCGAGCCCCTACCGCTTCCGCAGGAGACTTCTCCCATGACTGACGTAACCCGGCCCGTCGTCCTGATCGCCGAAGAGCTGAGCCCGGCCACCGTCGAGGCCCTCGGCCCCGACTTCGAGATCCGGCACACCAACGGCGCAGACCGCGCCCAGCTGCTCCCGGCCATCGCCGACGTCGACGCCATCCTGATCCGCAGCGCCACCAAGGTGGACGCCGAGGCGCTGGCCGCGGCCAAGCGCCTGAAGGTCGTCGCCCGGGCCGGTGTCGGCCTGGACAACGTGGACGTGAAGGCCGCCACCCAGGCCGGCGTGATGGTGGTCAACGCGCCGACCTCCAACATCGTCAGCGCCGCCGAGCTCGCGGTCGCGCTGCTGCTGGCCACCGCGCGCCGGGTCCCGGCCGCCGACCAGTCGCTGAAGAACGGCGAGTGGAAGCGCAGCAAGTACTCCGGCGTCGAGCTGTTCGAGAAGACCGTCGGCATCGTCGGCCTCGGCAAGATCGGCGTCCTGGTCGCGCAGCGGCTGGCCGCCTTCGGCATGAACGTGATCGCCTACGACCCGTACGTGCAGGCCGGCCGGGCCGCTCAGATGGGCGTGCGGCTGGCGTCCCTGGACGAGCTGCTCGCGGCCAGCGACTTCATCTCGGTGCACCTGCCGAAGACCCCGGAGACGATCGGCCTGATCGGCGACGAGGAACTGCACAAGGTCAAGCCCGAGGTCATCGTGGTGAACGCGGCCCGCGGCGGCATCGTCGACGAGCAGGCGCTCTACACCGCGCTCAAGGAGGGCCGCGTGGCCGGCGCCGGCCTGGACGTGTTCGCGTCCGAGCCGTGCACCGACTCGCCGCTGTTCGAGTTCGAGAACGTCATCGCCACGCCGCACCTGGGCGCGTCGACCGACGAGGCGCAGGAGAAGGCAGGCATTGCCGTCGCCAAGTCGGTCCGGCTGGCCCTGTCGGGCGAGCTGGTGCCGGACGCGGTCAACGTCCAGGGCGGCGTGATCGCCGAGGACGTCCGGCCGGGCATCGGCCTGACCGAGAAGCTGGGCCGGATCTTCACCGCGCTGGCCGGTGGCGTCGCGCAGCAGCTCGACGTCGAGGTTCGTGGCGAGATCACGCAGTACGACGTGAAGGTGCTCGAGCTGGCCGCGCTCAAGGGAGTCTTCGCCGACGTCGTCGAGGACAACGTGTCGTACGTGAACGCGCCGCTGCTGGCGGCCGAGCGGGGCCTCGAGGTCCGGCTCGTCACCGACCACGACAGCCCCGAGCACCGCAACCTGATCACCCTGCGCGGGACCCTTGCCGACGGCATCCAGGTGTCGGTGTCCGGCACCCTGGTCGGCGTCCGGCAGTCGGAGCGGCTGGTCGAGATCGACGGGTTCGACGTCGAGATCGAGCTGTCCGCGCACCTGGCCTTCCTCACCTACGAGGACCGGCCGGGCATCGTCGGCCAGATCGGCCGCATCCTGGGTGACGCGGAGGTGAACATCGCCGGCATGCAGGTCAGCCGGGACCGCAAGGGCGGCAAGGCGCTGGTCGCGCTGGCCGTCGACTCGGCGATCGCGACCGGCGTACTGGACGACATCGCCGGTGCGGTGCAGGCCGATACGGCTCGCACTGTGGACCTGGAGGCGTAATTCAGGCGAACGACTGATTTACTGGAAGCGGTCAGCCGCCCGCAGGCGCATGGCGGCCGACAAGGGCCCGAGCTCAATAGCTCGGGCCCGCTTCATGTCAGTGCCGGGTGGCCAGCAGTACGGCGGCGTCCGGCGCGACCATCACCTCGACGGTGGTGAACCGCTTGTCCATCAGCCATTCCTGCCGCAGCGTGTCGACCCGGCCCTCGTACATGGGCGGCCAGACGGCCGACGGCGTGAAGTCGTCCAGTACGACGAAGCCGCCGGGCTCGACCACGTCCGCGATGATGTCGCGGGCCGACAGCTTCGCCTCGCGGGCGTCCACGAACAGCAGCGCGAACGGGCCGCGCTCGATCAGGGCGGTCCAGTCGGCGGAGACGACCTCGATCCGCTCGTCGGCGGCGAACAGCTCCGCCACCGCCTGCGCCAGTTGCGGGTCGCTCTCCGCAGTCACGATGCGGGTGCTCTCTCCGGCGCCGCTGCGCAACCACGCGGAGCCCACGCCACAGCCGGTCCCGAGCTCACCGAGCAGACCGGTCCTCGACGCGGCGAGAGTCGCCAGCAGCCGGCCGGTCTCGTTCCTGGTGGAGCTGACGAATCCACGCCGGCCGGACAGGCTGAGGGCCGCTGAAACCAGCGGTGGTAGTTCTGGAGGAGCACTCACCGGTTGAGAGTTGCACAGCTCTGGTCCGGCGTCTGCACCGGCATCTCACATTCCGGGACATCGTGCCCGCATAGTGGTGAAATAGTCGGACGTCAGAGTAAATTCGTCGGCATCCTGCCGCCCGCATCCTGTCTGGGGAGGAGCAGCATGTACGACATGTATCCGGCCGACTGGCCCGCGATCGACGCCCGGGAACGGAAGGCGACCCGCCGTCGCCGTCCGGCGCGCCCGGGGAGCGTGACCGCGGCCGAGGCCAGGGCCGTCCAAGAGGCTATGAACCGCCGCGACAATGGGGGAGAACCCAAGAAGTGAGCGACAAGAAGAACTTCACGCTGGCCGTGGTCCCCGGTGACGGTATCGGTCCGGAGGTGACCACCGAGGCGCTGAAGGTGCTGGACGCGGTAGTCGCGCAGTACGGCGTGACGTTCGAGCGGACCGAGTACGACCTCGGCGCGCGGCGCTGGCACGCGACCGGCGAGACGCTGCCGGACGCGGAGCTCGAGGAGATCCGCAAGCACGACGCGATCCTGCTCGGCGCGGTCGGCGACCCGTCGGTCCCGTCCGGCGTGCTCGAGCGCGGCCTGCTGCTGAAGCTCCGGTTCACCCTCGACCACTACGTGAACCTGCGCCCGTCGAAGATCTACCCCTCCGTCGGCTCCCCGCTAGCCAACCCGGGCGAGGTCGACTTCGTCGTCGTCCGCGAGGGCACCGAGGGCCCGTACGTCGGCAACGGCGGCGCGCTGCGGGTCGGTACGCCGGCCGAGATCGCCACCGAGGTGTCGGTCAACACGGCGTACGGCGTCGAGCGCGTGGTCCGGGACGCATTCGCCCGGGCGATGGCGCGGCCGCGCAAGAAGCTCACGCTGGTGCACAAGAACAACGTGCTCGTGCACGCCGGCCACCTGTGGAAGCGGACCGTCGACAAGGTCGCCGCGGACTTCCCGGAGATCGCGGTCGACTACCTGCACGTGGACGCGGCGACCATCTTCCTGGTCACCGACCCGGCCCGGTTCGACGTGATCGTCACCGACAACCTGTTCGGCGACATCATCACCGACCTGGCGGCTGCGATCAGCGGTGGCATCGGGCTGGCCGCGAGCGGCAACATCAACCCGGACCACAGTGCGCCGAGCATGTTCGAGCCGGTGCACGGTTCCGCGCCGGACATCGCCGGTCAGCAGAAGGCGGACCCGACCGCGGCGATCCTGTCCGCGTCGCTGCTGTGCGACCACCTCGGGCTGACCGAGGCGGCGGCGGCGATCGAGGTGGCTGTGACGGCCGATATCGCAGAGCGTACCGGCACCGTCCGGAGCACCGCGGAGATCGGTGACGCCATCACCAAGCGCGCGATCGGCTGACGCTCGCATGACCAGTCGGCCAAGAGGTACGGTGCGGCTATGAGCGCCGATCTGCGATTCACCGTTGAGCCAACCACCCGTGCGGCCAGCGACGACCAGCGCGCCACGATCCTGGCGAACCCGGGATTCGGGCAGTACTTCTCCGACCACATGGCGATCGCCACCTGGACCAAGGAGAACGGCTGGCACGACGCGAGGATCACCGCCTTCGGACCGCTGGAGCTGTCTCCGGCGACCGCGGTGTTCCACTACGCCCAGACCATCTTCGAGGGGATGAAGGCCTACCGGCATCCCGACGACTCGATCCACATGTTCCGCCCCGAAGCCAATGCGGCCCGGTTCGCGAAGTCGGCGCGCCGGCTCGCGCTGCCCGCGCTGCCCGAGGCGGCCTTCCTGGACTCGCTGCGCAAGCTGGTCGAGCTGGACAAGGCCTGGGTGCCCGGTGGCGGCGAGACGTCGCTCTACCTGCGGCCGTTCATGTTCGGATCGGACCCGTTCCTCGGCGTACGCCCGTCCGCGGAGGTCACGTACTGCGTGATCACGTCGCCGGCCGGCTCGTACTTCGCGAACGGCGTCAAGCCGGTGCGGATCTGGCTGAGCGAGGAGTACACCCGGGCCGCCCCCGGTGGCACCGGCGCGGCCAAGACGGGCGGTAACTACGCCTCGTCGCTGATCGCGCAGGCCGAAGCCATCGAGCAGGGCTGTGACCAGGTCGCCTTCCTCGACGCGGTCGAGAAGAAGTGGGTCGAGGAGCTCGGCGGGATGAACCTGTACTTCGTCCTCGACGACAACTCGGTCGTCACGCCGGAGCTGTCCGGCACCATCCTCGAGGGCGTCACCCGGGACTCGATCCTCAAGCTGGTCACCGACCTCGGCCACACCGTCACCGAGCGGAAGATCTCGATCGACGAATGGCGCGACGGTGCGGCGTCGGGCAAGATCCGCGAGGTGTTCGCCTGCGGCACGGCCGCGGTGATCACCCCGGTCGCGTCGCTGAAGTGGAAGGACGGCGAGGTGCAGGTGGCCGACGGCAACGGTGGCCCGGTCACCGCCGCGGTCCGCAGCGCCCTCCTCGACGTCCAGTACGGCCGCACCCCCGACACCCACAACTGGATGACCAGAATCTGCTGATCAGTACGCACGTACGACGGCCTCGGTGGACCTCCACCGGGGCCGTTCGTCATCTCAGCGCCGACTCGTATTCACAGGATGCTTTCAGCTGCCGGAGCCCGGGGTTCGATAGGGTCGGGCGGCATGAGCAGCTTCCCGGACGATGTCGAGGCCTATTACGTGGAGCTCGCCGGGCGGCGTGAGTGGTCATCCGAGACCGTCGCCGCGATTCGGTCGACCGTCGAGCTGATCCGCGACCTCGACCGCGGTACGGCGCCCCGCACGTACGGCGCGGTGGCCGACGAGGAAGGCACCGACTGGCTCTACGAGGCCGTCTGGCACGAGCGCGAGTGGGTCGTGGTCCGCCAGATCGGCGCTGCCGAGGACGGCACCATCACCAGATACTGGTGGCAGCGACTCGAGGACGACGAGGGCATGCTCACCGACAAGGCCCTGGACCGCGACGAGTGGGCCTGCGCCCGCTGACCCGCGAGGACTTCTACACCGCCTGGGACGATCCCGGCTGGTCGCTGACCGCCTGACCGACTCCGCCTTCAATCCCGACGGCGTACGGCGTACTCCACTGCGAGCCAGGACGTCGGCATCTGCCGCGCCGCCAACCGCACCGCGAGCGCAGCGCCCACCGGCCGCCCGCCGCCCACCGTCCGCCGTCCGCCGTCCGCCGTCCGCCGTCCGCCGTCCGCCGTCGCGGGTGTGGGCGACCTTGGGCACGGGTCAACCATGGGGTGGTGGTTTTGGTGGTTGGTGGGTGCTCAAGGTGGGCGTGCGCCGGGGTGCGCGGGTGCCGGGGTGCACGGGTGCCGGGGCGTGGGGTGGGTGGACTGGGGTGGGCGCTGGAGTACTGATCGGCGTACTGAATGTTCGTGATTCGAGACGGTCCCGCCATGGTGTGGACATTGTGTGGCAGACTGCGAAATGTCATGAAGAACTACCGGGTCATCATTACCTAGGCGCGCTCAGCAGGCAGTACCTGAGCGCGCAGACCTCTCGCACCTTGCGGGAGGTTTTTTGTTTGCCCGACAGCCCCCACCGGAAGGCCCATCATGAGCATCTCGGACGAGTTCCACGTCTACGACACCACTCTGCGCGACGGTGCGCAGCAGGAGGGGCTGGCGCTGTCCGTGGCCGACAAGATCGCCATTGCGCGGCACCTGGACGACCTGGGCGTGGGATTCATCGAGGGCGGCTGGCCGGGCGCGGTGCCCAAGGACACCGAGTTCTTCGAGCAGGCCCGGACCGAGTTGCACCTGCGGAACGCAACGTTCGCGGCCTTCGGCGCGACCCGCAAGCCCGAGACCGCGGTGGCCGACGACCCGCAGGTGGCGGCCCTGCGCGACTCCGGCGCCGGCGTCGTCACACTCGTTGCCAAGAGCCACGATGCGCACGTCGAGCGGGCGCTGCGGACGACGCTGGACGAGAACCTCCGGATGGTCGCGGACACGGTCCGCGACCTGCGTGAGAACGGGCAGCGGGTCTTCCTCGACACCGAGCACTTCTTCGACGGCTACCGCGCCAACCGCGCCTACGCGCTGGAAGTCGTACGGGTAGCCGTCGAGGCCGGCGCCGACGTGGTCGCGTTGTGCGACACGAACGGCGGCACGTTGCCGCGGGAGCTGCAGGACATCGTCCGCGACGTCCTCGACTCCACCGGGGCGCGCCTCGGCATCCACTGTCACAACGACGCCGGCTGCGCGGTGGCGAACACGATCGCCGCCGTCGAGGCCGGCGTCACCCACGTCCAGGGCACCATCAACGGGTACGGCGAACGCACCGGCAACGCCGACCTGCTCGCGATCGTCGCCAACCTCGAACTGAAGCGCGGCCTGGACCTGCTCCCGGCCGGCAAGCTGGCCGAGTCGTTCCGGATCGCGCACGCGATCGCCGAAGTGACGAACGTGCCGCCGTCGACCCGGCAGCCGTACGTCGGTGTGTCCGCCTTCGCCCACAAGGCGGGGCTGCACGCCAGTGCCATCAAGGTGGATCCCGATCTCTACCAGCACACGGATCCGGCCCGGGTGGGCAACGACATGCGGATGCTCGTGTCCGAAATGGCCGGCCGGGCCAGCGTCGAACTGAAGGGCCGTGAGCTCGGGTTCGATCTCGGCAACGACCGCGAACTGGTCAGCCGGGTCACCGAGCGGGTGAAGGAGATGGAGGCCCGCGGGTACACGTTCGAGGCGGCCGACGCGTCGTTCGAACTGCTGCTCACCGAGGAGGTCACCGGGAAGCGGGCGTCCTTCTTCGACGTCGAATCGTGGCGGGTGATCACCGAGTCGCGCGCCGACGGCGAGGCGGTGTCGGAGTCGACCGTGAAGCTGGTCGCGGGCGGCGAGCGGGAGATCGTCACGGGGGAGGGCAACGGCCCGGTCAACGCCCTCGACCATGCGCTGCGTACTGCGATCGAACGCGCGTACCCGGTGGTGAACAAGTTCGAACTGGTCGACTACAAGGTCCGAATCCTCGACCAGGGGCATGGGACGGACGCGGTCATCAGAGTCCTGATCGAGACAGCGGACGGCGAGGGCTCGTGGGTGACGGTCGGCGTCGGCCACAACATCGTCGAGGCGTCCTGGGAGGCGCTCGTCGACGGCGTCACGTTCGGTCTGCTGCGTCACAAGGAGGTCGTGCGATGACCCTGCTCGCAGTCGAACGAACCGTCACCGTCTTCACCGCTCACGTCGTCGAGACCGAAGGCATGCTGGCCCGGATCGCCGTCATGCTGAACCCGTACGACGTCCGCGAACTCGCACTGTCCCTCGACGAAGGCACGCTGAGCATCACCGTCGAGGGCGAGGGCTTCGACGCCGGCCGGGTCGCTGCCCGGCTGGACAAGGTGATCGGGGTCCTCGAGGTCACGTACTCCTGATTCGACAGCCTTAACTGTTCAGCTTGGACTGATCAGTTATCCTGGCTAGGTGAGTCAGCGGATCTCCCCTTCGGCGGTGCAGGCGGCCAGTGACGTGCGCGTCATGTTCGGCCGGGTGAAGCGCAGGCTGAAGGAGTTGGCAGAGCAGGACGACCTGACGCCGTCGCAGAGCTCGGTGCTGAGCCGGCTCGACAAGGACGGCCCGGCGTCGGCCAGTGAACTGGCGGCCGTGGAGCGGGTGCGCCCGCAGTCGATGGCCGCGATCCTGGCCGGGTTGCGGGAGTCGGACCTGATCGAGCGCCACCCGGACCCTCAGGACGGTCGCCGGCAGGTCGTGTCGCTCACCACCGCCGGACGGCATCGGCTCCAGGGTGATCGCAAGGTCCGCCAGGAATGGCTGGCCCGTGCCCTGCAGGACGGTTGCACCGAGTCCGAGCGCCAGACCATCATCAAGGCCCTCGCTCTGCTCGACCACGCCCTTGAATCCTCCGCGTCACCCCGGGCGGCGACCTCCCGGTGACCTCTGCTGTGCCCGCGGATCCCGCCGGATTCGACCGGCGTTTCATCGCGCCGATGGTGATCGGCGGCATCCTCAACCCGATCAACTCGTCGATGCTCGCGGTCGCGCTGATCCCGATCGGCGCGACCTTCGGCGTACCTCCGTCCCAGACCGCCTGGCTGATCACCGGCCTCTACCTGGCGACGGCCGTCGGGCAGCCTGTGGCCGGCCGATTGGTCGACCTCTACGGACCGCGTCCCCTGTATCTGATCGGTACGGCGGTCGTCGGCATCGCCGGTCTGCTCGGTGCGCTGGCGCCGACGCTCGGGGTGCTGATCCTGTCCCGGGTCCTCCTCGGTTTCGGGACGTCGGCGGCGTACCCGGCCTCGATGTCGCTGATCCGGAGTGAAGCCGACCGGACCGGAATGAGTACGCCGGCGGGGATCCTCAGCATCCTGTCGATCGCCAACCAGGTCATCTCGGTGATCGGCCCCACGCTCGGCGGTGCGCTGATCGGCCTCGGCGGCTGGCATCTGATCTTCACCATCAATGTCCCGCTGTCGGTGATCTGCGTGATCCTCGGCGTCGTGTGGTTGCCGAGCCGCCCGCGCACCCGAAACGCCTCCGGTCGCCTGGACTACCCGGGCATCGTGCTGTTCAGCGCCACTCTGGTTTCGCTGATGCTGTTCCTGATGCAGCCGCAGGTGTCGCGCTGGTATCTGTTGGTGTTCACGGCTGCCGTTGGTCTGGCGTTCGTACAGGTGCAGTTGCGGGTGGTCGAGCCGTTCATCGACCTGCAGGTGCTCGGTGGCAATCGTCCGCTGATCTCGACCTACATCAGGCAGGTCCTGGCGATGGTTGGTTCGTACTCCTTCCTCTACGCCTTCCCCCAGTGGCTCGAGGACGGGCACGGCCTGGACGCCGCGGCTGCCGGACTGCTCATGCTCCCGCTGTCCGTCACCGCCGTACTGATCATCGTGATCACCGGCCGGCGCGCGCGGGTCCGCGGCAAACTCGTTGCCGGAAGCATCTTCCTGGTCGTGGCCGCGACCGCACCCCGGTTCGTCGACGGGCACACCGCCCTGGCTCTGCTGGCGCTCGTCGGCGTCCTGGCCGGCCTGTCCTCTGGTCTGACCGGGCTTGCCAACCAGAACGCGCTGTATCACCAAGCCGATCCGGCCCGGATCGGATCGTCGGCCGGCCTGCTCCGTACAGGCGGGTACCTCGGCGCCCTCATCGCCGCAGCGGCCAACGCTCGCTTCTTCCAGCAGGGTGCGACCACCACTGGTCTGCACGAGCTGGCGCTGTTCCTGCTCGTTGTCGCCGGCCTGCTCGTGCTGGTGACACTCCTCGACCGGTCCCTCGCGCGGATCGGCCGTCCACAACCCAACTGAGAGGTACGTCGTGCCCGTCACCACTCTTGATCCGAACACAGCTCTCGTCGTCATCGACCTGCAGAACGGCATCACGGCCATCCCCGGTGCGCCGTACCCGACCGCCGACGTCATCACCCGGACCGCGGAGCTTGCCGACGCGTTCCGCAAGCGCGGCCTCCCCGTGTTTCTGGTCCGCGCCAGCTTCCGCGCGGACGGTGCGGACCGGATGCCAGGCCGGACCGATCAACTGACCCGAGCGACCGGTACGCCGCCCGCCGACGCCGACCAGATCGTGCCGCAGTTGGCCGGCCACCCCGAGGACACGGTGGTGACCAAGCGGAACTGGGGTGCCTTCCACCGCACCGACCTCGACGTTCACCTCCGCCGCCGCGGCATCACCCAGATCGTCCTGACCGGCGTGGCCACCAGCTTCGGCGTCGAGTCGACCGCTCGCGCCGCCCACGAGCACGGCTACCACGTGACCCTCGCCACCGACGCGATGACGGACCTCAGCCCCGAGTCCCACACCCACGCCACCACCTACATCTTCCCCCGCCTCGGCGAAACCGCCACCACCGCCGACATCCTCGCCAAGCTCCCCGCCTAGACCTAAGACACGAGACGCGAGCCGGGCAACCGTTGCGCTGCCCGGCTCACGTCGTACTCCGCTTGTCAGTCCCAGCTGAGGCCTGACGACGACTGGTACTCGATGACGCGGGTTTCGAAGAAGTTCTTTTCCTTCTTCAGGTCCATGACTTCTGACATCCAGCCGAACGGGTTGCGGGTCTCGCCGAAGATGGGGGCGAGGCCGATCTGCTCGGCGCGGCGGTCGGTGATGAAGTGCATGTACTGCTCGCACAAGTCCGCGGTCAGACCGAGCATGCCGTTCGGCATCGTCGCGCGGCCGTAGGCGACCTCCAGCTCACACGCCTCGGTGAGCATCTGCCGCACCTCGGCCTGGAACCGCGCCGTCCACAGGTGCGGATTCTCCTGCTTGATCTGGTTGATGCAGTCGATGCCGAAGTTCAGGTGGATCGACTCGTCGCGCAGGATGTACTGGTACTGCTCGGCGATGCCGACCATCTTGTTCCGCCGGCCCAGCGACAGGATCTGCGCGAACCCGGTGTAGAACCACATCCCCTCGAACACCACGTAGAACGCGATCAGGTCGCGCAGGAACGCCGTGTCGCTGTCCGGCGTCCCGGTCCGGAAGTCCGGGTCCTCCAGGTGCTGGGTGTACTTCAGCGCCCACGCGTCCTTGTCCGAGATCGACGGCACCTCGCGGTACATGTTGAACAGCTCGCCCTCGTCCAGGCCGAGCGACGTACAGATGTACTGGAAGGTGTGCGTGTGCACGGCCTCCTCGAACGCCTGGCGCAGCAGGTACTGCCGGCACTCGGGATTGGTCAGCTGCCGGTACACGGCCAGGACGATGTTGTTCGCGACCAGGGACTCCGCGGTGGCGAAGAAGCCGAGGTTGCGCTTCAGCATCATCCGCTCGTCCTCGGTCAGGCCGTCGCGAGACTTCCAGAGCGAGATATCGGCCTGCATGGACACCTCGGTCGGCATCCAGTGGTTGTTGCAGGCGGCAAGGTACTTCTCCCAGGCCCACCGGTACTTCAGCGGCAGCAACTGGTTCACGTCCGCCCGCGCGTTGATCATCGCCTTGTCGGCGACCTCGACCCGGGACGCTCCGACGGCGATCTCTCCCAATCCGGTCGTCACTGGCAGGCCTCGCAGTCCGGGTCGTCGATGGCGCAAACAGCACCGCTGGGCTCAGGAAGCGCGACCGGTACGGCGTTCAGTCGCCCGTCCGTCCCTTGCAGCGTGGACTTCTCCACATGGGTCGCTGACTGGGAACGCAGGTAATAGGTCGTCTTGAGTCCATACCGCCATGTCGACCTGTAGAGCTCGTCCAGCGCCCGGCCCGAGGGCGCGGCCATGTAGAGGTTGAGCGACTGCGACTGGTCGATCCACTTCTGCCGCCGTGACGCCGCCTTCACCAGCCACATCGGGTCGATCTCGAACGCCGTCGCGTACAGCTCGCGCAGGTCGGCCGGGATCCGCTCGATCCCCGCCAGGATGCCGTCGTGGTACTTGAGGTCGGACACCATCACCTGGTCCCACAGCCCGCGCGCCTTCAGGTCGGCCACGAGGTACGGGTTCGCCACGGTGAACTCACCCGACATGTTCGACTTCACGAACAGGTTGCTGTACGTCGGCTCGATCGACTGGCTCACCCCGCAGATGTTGGAGATCGTCGCGGTCGGCGCGATGGCCATCACGTTGGAGTTGCGCATGCCGTCGCGCAGCACCTTCTCCCGGAGCGCGTCCCAGTCGAGTTGCTTGCTCTGGTCAACGATCAGGTCACCGTCCCGCACCGTCTTGAGCAGCTCGAGCGAGTCGATCGGCAGGATCCCCCGGCTCCACAGCGAACCGTCGTACGACGAGTAGCGGCCGCGCTCGGCGGCCAGATCGCTGGACGCCTCGATCGCGTGGTAGCTGATCTGCTCCATCGAGCTGTCGGCGAAGGCCACCGCGGCTTCGGAGGAGTAGGGGATGCGCAGCGCGAAGAGTGCGTCGGCGAAGCCCATCAGGCCGAGGCCGACCGGGCGGTGCCGTTGGTTGGCCCGCTCCGACTCCGCGGTGGTGTAGAAGTTCACGTCGATGACGTTGTCGAGCATCCGGACCGCGGTCTTCACCGTCTCGCGGAGCAGGTCGGCGTCGAGCCCGTCCTCGGTCAGGTGCGCGACCAGGTTGACCGAACCGAGGTTGCAGACCGCGGTCTCGTCGACGGTCGTGTTCAGGGTGATCTCGGTGCACAGGTTCGACGAGTGGACGACGCCGTCGTGCTGCTGCGGCGAGCGCAGGTTGCAGGCGTCCTTGAAGGTGATCCACGGATGCCCGGTCTCGAACAGCACGGTCAGCATCCGCCGCCACAGGTCGACCGCCTTGACCCGCTTGAACACCCGAAGCTCACCGCGGTCCGCCGCCGCCTCGTACCTGCCGTACGCCTCGGCGAACTCGGCGCCGTACAGATCGTGCAGATCAGGCACCTCGTTCGGAGAGAACAGCGTCCAGTCCCCGCCGGCCTCGACCCGCTGCAAGAACAGATCCGGCACCCAGTTCGCCGTGTTCATGTCGTGCGTACGCCGCCGCTCGTCCCCGGTGTTCTTCCGCAGCTCGAGAAACTCCTCGATATCAACGTGCCAAGTCTCCAGATACGCACACACTGCGCCCTTCCGTTTTCCTCCCTGATTCAC
Source organism: Kribbella pittospori (assembly GCF_004331465.1). Classification (GTDB taxonomy): domain Bacteria; phylum Actinomycetota; class Actinomycetes; order Propionibacteriales; family Kribbellaceae; genus Kribbella; species Kribbella pittospori. The sequence goes on along the minus strand of NZ_SJKB01000004.1, from coordinate 216,581 downwards.
AGCTACCGCGGTGTCGTTGGCGATTTTCAGGAACGGTACGACGCCTTGCGATTCGCCGTTGGTGCCGCGGATCTTGGCGCCGATGCCGCGGACCGGGGTCCAGTCGTTGCCTAGGCCGCCGGAGTATTTGGCGAGCATGGCGTTGTTGCGGATGCCGTGGAAGATGCCGGCCAGGTCGTCCTCGACCGTGGTCAGGAAGCAGGACGACAGCTGCGGCCGGGTGGTGCCGGAGTTGAACAGCGTCGGAGTGGACGACATGAACCGGAACGAGCTGAGCAGCTCATAGAACTGCAGCGCCCGCGCCTCGCGGTCGTCTTCGCGCAGCGCCATCCCCATCGCGACCCGTAGGAAGAACGCCTGCGGCAGCTCGAACCGCACCTTGTCGATGTGCAGCAGGTAGCGGTCGTAGAGCGTCTGTAGTGCGAGGAAGGTGAAGTCCAGGTCGCGCTCCGGCCGGATGGCGGCGGCGAGCCGGTCCAGGTCGAAGTTGGCCAGCTCCGGGTCGAGCTGTCCCGCCTCGATGCCGACCTGGATGTACCGCGGGAAATAGTCCGCGTACGCATCGGTCATGTCGGCCTGGCTGGCCTGCCGCGGCTCGCCGTGGACCTGGCCGAGCGCCTCGCGACGGATCTGGTCGAGCAGCAGCCGGGACGCGGCGAAGCTGTACTGCGGCTCGGTCTCGACGTACGACCGGGCGGCCATCACCAGCGCGAGCTCGACCTCGTGCTGCGCGATGCCGTCGTAGCAGGAGCCGAGGGTCTCGTCGAGGATCAGCTCGGGGTCGACCGCGTCCAGACCCGTCGCCGCCTCCGCGACGATCACGCGCAGCCGGTCGACGTCGAGCGGCGCCGTGCTGCCGTCGGCCGCGCGGACGCTGAGGGCGGGCTTGTCGGTGATGCCGGACGGGTCGGCGGGGGTGCGGGCCTTGGTGCGCTCCTCGCGGTAGAGGACATACGCACGGGCGACCTGGTGCTCGCCGGCGCGCATCAGCGCCAGCTCGACCTGGTCCTGGATGTCCTCGACCTGCACGCTGCGGCGGGCGTCACCGCGGCTGGTCAGGGCCTCGACGACCCGGCCGGTCAGGTCGGTCACCAGGTCACGGACCCGGTGGGTGGTGCCCGCCTCGGCGCCCTCGACGGCGAGGAACGCCTTGGTCATGGCGACCGAGATCTTGGTCTGGTCGAAACCGGTGTGGCCGCCGTCGCGGCGTACGACGGTCAGCTGGATCGACTGGTCGGCTGTCGCCGCCCGGGATGAGGAAGCAATCGTCACAGGTGTTGTCTCCAAACGAGTTCGGAGGACCGGAGCCACGCGGAGGGGCGCACGACGGGCCGGCAGCACCGGCCGGGAACACTGCCGCCGCGCCCTGCGACCCACCCGCGAGGTCTCGGACCGCGTGCACCGGCGGTGCACGCGCCGGTGGCAGGTATCCGGACTCGCGGAAGGCTTCCGCTCACCGTTGCGGGGCAGCTCCGGACTCGCACCGGATTCCCCTGTTGCCTCGAAGTGGCCCACATCTTGTGGTGCCGACCATTCCGAACCACCAGCAGTAGTGATGTTAGGTGGCCGCCCCTAGATCTTGTGGTAGCGCCACGCCGCGTGTCGCACATGTTGTGGTCCCGGCCCGAATCTCACGCCGCGACCGCGTAGAGATCCTGGAGCGTCATGATCTCCGAGCCGTGATGGATCAGCTCGCGATTCAGCCGCAGTACGACGTGACCGAACGGCTCGCCGGCGTCCAGCTCGGTCGCCTGGCTGAGGCCGATCGTCATCACCTGCTCCTCGTCCAGGTCGGCGATCGCGTCCTGCCAGGCCTCGACCCAATGCGTCAGCCACGCCACCGCGTCCCGCGCGTTGCCGTGCAGGTTGATGTCCGCGCGTCCCTGTTGGCTCGCCCCGAAGGTCCACTCCCAGCGCTCGAAGAACGTCTCGGTCAGATGCGCGATCAGCCAGGCGATCGTGCGTGGTCCGCGATGGTCCGGCTCGTCGGGCCACTGCGCGACCCACTCGCCGGACCCGAGTGATCGGAACCGCCCGGTGTAGTGGCGGCGTACGACGGTCAGCGCCTCGCTGCTCGGTCGCCAGAAGTACTGGTCGTCGGTCAACTGCGCGAGCCGGCCGGACAACACCATCCAGCTGAAGCCGAGCTGGCCCCGGACCATGGCCATCGCCGATGGGCGGTGCAGGATGTCCCAGTCGAACGGCTCTGGCATCGTCTCTCCCTGTACGATCGAACATATGTTCGAATTCTTGCTCGTTCGGGAGACGGAAGTCAATGTGCGTGGCGTGTTGGTGCTGGCCTCGATGGAACCGGTCTGCTAGGCGGCTCGATCCGGGTGTCCGCGGCCGGGCTGGCGAAGCGGCGTTCGAGCAGGGTGAACGCGTCGATCAGTTCGGGCGCCTCGTAGACGCGGTTGCGCCGGCCGTCGGTGATCTCGCGCAGGATGCCGGCCTCGACGAGCCTCGCCAGACCCTGGTTGGTCGCCTGCTGGGAGCGGTCGACCAGTTGCGCGGCCGCCGCGAGGGTGAGCACCGGCGCGGCGGGCAGTGCCTCGATGAGCAGGTCGGCCGCCGAGCCGCTACGGACAGGCGCGGCTCGCTCGCGCCACCCGGACTTGAGCTCGGCCGCCGTCTGCTCGAAGCGTGCGGCCTCCGCCGTCGCGTGGCTGCAGGCCATCGCGAACATCCGCAGCCAGGGGTTCGCCGCCGACCGAGCCTTCGCGGTGGTGGCGCGACCGACATGCCGGAATGCCGTCAGCGCCTCGACGTACTGCATCGCGTGGGTGGCGAGCGACAACGAGACCGGTGGCACGGTCCGCGTGATGAGTCCATCCGCCCGCAGGATCAGGTGGATCAGCGCGCGCCCGGTCCGGCCGTTGCCGTCGGCAAATGGATGAATGGTCTCGAACTGGGCGTGTGCGATCGCGGTCTTCGCCAGCACCGGCAGGCGGGACTCGCGGACGAAGGTCATCAGATCCGCCAGCAGGTCGGGCACCAGGTGCGCCGGCGGCGGGACGTAGTACGCCTCGGCGGGGGAGCGGCCGCCGATCCAGTTCTGCAGGAAGCGGACCTCGCCGCCGAATTCGGGTGTGGGGGATTGGGCCATCAACTGCCGGTGCGCCTCGAGCAGATGGTCGACTTCGAGTTTGTCGCCGGCGTGGACGGATTCGGTCGCCCACGTCATCGCGTCGACCGCGCCGAGCACTTCCTCGGCGGTGACGTCGCGCTGCCGGTCCCGCAGTACGTCGGCCTTGAGCAGGCGACGCGCGCCGACCACCAACCCCTCGATCTGCGACGACCCGACAGCCTCCGCGCGCAGCAGCAAGCGGGCCAGGGCCTCACTGTTCGTCAGTACGGCGGCCGTCGCGTCCAGGCGGGCCAGATCGCCGGCGGCGTCCTCCAAGGCCGCGAGCACGTCGTCGCTCAGGTCGAACCCGCGCCCGACCAGCGGGTCCGGGAAGTACAGCTCGTACGACCCGCCCAACCGCTCGGCCCGAGTGAATCCGTCCGGATGCCCAGGCCACCGATGCAACTCCACCCGTGCCATACCTCTTATTCAAGCTTATTTCGCAACCTTGAACAAGGGCGCACGCAGGCGCCGTTCACCCGCTGGCCATCCGAACGCGTCACGATCAGGCCCCCGCCCGGCGTCGAAGGGCGACTACCGAAGGAGCCCGGCGATGACGGAGACCGAGCCGCAGGACGAGCATTCCGGTCTGCTGCACTCTCTCGGCAAACACCTGCCGCACCACCAGCACCATCCGGCGACGGACGACGTCACCGAGTCGGAGGAAGCGGTCGGCTTCGACCTGGACACCGATTCGGCGCTGCCGCACGCGCATCACCCGGACGGCAATACGTTCGACCGGGCCAAGGATCTGTCCTACGGTCGACTGCCAGACGACTCCGACGCCTGAGGACGCTTATGCGACTGGACGCGCAGACACTGCAGATGGTGGCCGCCAACGAGGCGGACTGGGATGCGCGGGCGCCGCTGCACGCGGCGAGCCGTTTCTACAGTCAGCCGGCCGAGTTCTGGTTCGCCGACTACGAGTGGGAGGATCTCGGTCCGCTCGAGGGTCGCGACGTACTGCATCTGCAGTGTCATCTGGGGACAGAGACCATCGCTTTCGCTCGGCGCGGGGCGCGGACGACCGGGCTGGACCTGTCGGCCAAGTCGCTCGAGGAGGCGCGGCAGATCGCTGCTGATGCAGGAGTCGAGGTCGATTACGTCCACGCGAATGTGTACGACGCGGTGGACGCGGTGAAGGGTCGCCGTTTCGACGTCGTCTACACGGGCAAGGGCGCGCTGTGCTACCTGCCCGATCTCGAGCACTGGGCGCGGGTGGTCCGTGATCTCCTCAAGCCTGGCGGCGCGTTGTATGTCGTCGAGTTCCACCCACTGCTGAACGCGATGCGGCCGGTGTCGCTGCCAGGCGAGTCGGACGACCTGATCATCCGTGCCGACTACCTCGAAGGCCGCGGACCGATCGCGCACGACTCGACCATGACCTACACCGGCGATGCGGTGCCCGGCCGTCAGACGAGCTACGAATGGATGCACGGCCTGGGCGAGGTGGTCAACACCCTCGCGTCCGCCGGCTTCCATCTCACCAGCCTGCGTGAATCCGAGGTCCTGCAATGGCCGCGCTGGCCCAGCATGAAGCAGACCGCCGAGGGCTGGTGGCGCCTGCCGGACGACGCCCCACGCATCCCACTCCTCTTCGCCCTGAAGGCGGTCACTCGGCGCTGAAGCCGGTGCGCCAACTGTGGTGAAGCGGCGTCCAACCGAGCGAGCGGGCCAGGGCGTTGTCGGCGCCGCGCTCCCACAGCCTGCGGCCCGACGCCAGAGCCGGAGAGGGTGCTCCCACCGACGCTGCGAAGACGGGGAGCCACTCGCGCGTCGGTGCCGGCTCGTCGTCGACGACGTTGACGGCGCCGCTCGGCCAGCTCAGGGCGTCGACGGCAGCCCGTGCTGCGTCGTCGACATGGAGCAACGAGAAGACACCATCGCCCTCGATGAGACCTCCGAAGATCGCTGCTCCCGGGTGCTCGGCCGGCCGCTCACTCCGCAGTACGTCGTCCGCCAACCCACCGCGGCGCAGCCACGTGCCCGGGCCGTAGAGCAGTCCGTACCGCAGTACGACGTACTCCGGGAGCTCGGCCGCGCCGTCCTCCAGCGCTCGGATGGCGGACACCGTCGCACCGCGCGGGTCCGGTGCCGACTCATCCAGCGGAGTGGTCTCCACGGCCGGCCCGGATCCGGCCTCATAGGCCCAGGCGATCGACTGCGCGACCATCTTGGGTACGGCGGCCTGGCGGGCTGCGTCGACGAGGTTGCGGCTGCCGATGCGTCGGATCCGGCCGTTGCCGCCCGGTACGCCGCTGCTGAGGTCGGTCAGCTGATGCATGATCACGTCGGGCGCAGCAGCCGCGACCGCGGCCTTGACCGCATCCGCGTCGTACACATCGAGTCGTACGCCGTGCGCGCCGGCTGCCCGCAGTTGTTCGAGCCCCGCATCGGAGCGGGTGGTCCCGGTCACCTGATGCCCAGCCTCGATCAAGAGGGGGACCAGCCGTCGTCCGATCGCTCCGGTCGCGCCGGCAATCATCACCTTCACGAGTGCCACGGTAGGGCCTGAAATGCTCAGTGGAGTGGGCCAATCGGCGTCGGAGCCCGTGGGCCAGTCGGCCTGTCTCTAGGATCGGGAGATGGACCGGGAGCAACGTGAGAGCGACTTGATTGCCTACTACACCAATGAGGTCGGAGCGCGGGTCGGGCGTGAGCTGCCTGATGCCAGGGTCGCTCGGCGTACGGCGTACCTCGGGCGGCTGGAGCAGGATGGTCGGCGGTCGGTGCTCGAGATCGGCTGTGGGCCTGGGCGCGACGGGCAGGCGATCGCGGATGCCGGGTTCGCCTATGTGGGTGTGGATCTTGCGCCCGCCAGCGTCGAGACGTGCCGTTCGCTCGGACTCCAGGCAGAAGTTGCTTCAGTCCTGGAGTTGCCGTTCGAGGCCGAGACCTTCGACGCGGGCTGGACGATGAGCACACTCCTGCACGTTGCGGACGAGGATGTCGACCAGGCGCTGAGCGAGATCGTGCGAGTACTGCGTCCCGGCGCACCGCTGGCGATCGGTCTGTGGGGTAGTGCCACCGGCGGCGAGCAGGTCTGGCAGGACGAGAGCGGCTTCGGTCCGGGGCGCTTCTTCAGCATCCGCACGGATGACGTGCTGCGGGCGACGCTGCAGCGCTACGGCACCGTCGACGAATGGGAGACCTGGGACGACGGTCGCTCTATGCACTACCAGTGGGCGGTCGTCACCGTTTCTGCGGACCGCGGAACGCGACGTAGATGAGCGAGACGCCGGCGGCCGCGACGATCGGGCCGACGATCGCCCAGAACGAGCTGCCGGTCATCGAGCTGCCCTTGAGGTAGCCGAGTCCCTGGAGCGTCCAGACCGCGCCGATGGCAAGCAGCAGTGCACCCAGCGCGATGGCGACGATCTTCCCCATGCCGCCGAGCCTAGCCGAGCAACTCGTCGCAGAGGTCGACGAGTTGCTGCCGGAGTGGCCGGGCGCGTTCGGCGAAGGCACGCTGGGCGGCGGCGTACTCGGCTTTGCCTGCTGCGGTTTCGATCGGCACGGGGGAGTAGCCGAGAGCGGAGAGGTCGTACGGCGAGGCGCGCATGTCGAGCGTGCGGATGTCGCGGGCAAGCTCGAAACAGTCCAGCACCAAGGAACTCGGAGTGAAGGGCATCAGCTTCGATGCCCATTTGTAAAGGTCCATGTTGGCGTGCAGGCAACCGCCCTGCTCGAGCTGCGGCTGGGACTCCCGGGTCGGTTGCAACACGTTCCGCGGCCGCGCGGAATCCGTGAAGAACCGGAACGCGTCGAAGTGCGAGCACGCGATCTTGTGCGACTCGACCACCTGATCCGTCCCCTCCGATCCCAGTCGCAACGGCCAGGACTCATGCCGTACGTCGGACGTCCGGTAGACCATCGCCCACTCGTGCAGCCCGAAACAGCCGAACTGCGGTTGGCGATCCAGCGTCGCCCCCAGCAGCCGCCGGATCCACCGAATGCTGTCCGCCCGCCGCTCCACCTCCGCCGGATCCACACTCGCCGCCCCGTCGACGTACGTGTAGCCGCGGCGTCCGTCGTACTGCGTGGCTCCGAGCAAGAGCACGCCCGGTCCGGGATGCCAGACGCGGAGCTGGTTCGGGCGGGTGGGGTAGTAGGTGAAGAGGAAGTCCTCGACCGGGTGCGCCTCCCGACGGCGTCGCCGCTCAAGATGCCCAGAGACCAAGGCGTCGACGCGGTTCCGATGGGCTGTCTCGTACGACGTCCATTCGGCGGGGCTGAGGGTGACGGTCACAGGTCCAGGGCGAAGGCCCACAGATCGACGCCGGCGATCGGGGACCAGTCGCGATCGGGGATGCGGACGAAGCCGAGGCGCTGGTAGATCCGGTGCGCCGTCGTCATGTACGTCGCGCTGCACATCACGATCCGGCCGAGACCGAGCTCCCGCGTGCGCTCGATGCAGCGCTCGGTCAGCGCGGTCCCGACACCCAGTCCCCGGGCGCGGCCGACCACTCCGAGCATCCGGAACTCGCCCTCGTCGTCCAGCCCGATCTCTCGGTACACAGAGCCTGCCGGACAGTAGGTAACAGAGCCGAGCAGTCCGCTCTCGTCCGCCGCGACCCACAGCTCCGCCTTGGCCGCCCGATCAGCCGCCGCCCGCAGCGTTCGCGCATAGTCGCCGCGGACATAACCGTCGTGCGAGTACGCCTCAACCGTCAGCTCGCCGACAGCGTCGTACTCGGAAGGAAGGGCCTGCCGGATCTCGATCGTCACCACATAACTGTCTCATTCCATTACCCCGGTAGGCTCGGGCCGTGCGTATCGCCAGATTCTCCGTGGACGACGAGCCGAGGTACGGCGTCGTCGAGACCGACGACCCCGAGGGGCTCACCGGCACCGTGTCCGTGCTCGACTCGGACCCGCTCTACCGGCCGGTCCAGTTCACCGGGGAGAAGCTGCAACTGGCCGACGTCCGGCTGCTCGCGCCGGTGATCCCGCGCAGCAAGGTGGTCTGCGTCGGCCGCAACTACGCGGCGCACGCCGAGGAGCTCGGCAACGACGTACCGGCCGAGCCGTTGATCTTCCTGAAGCCGAACACCTCGGTGATCGGACCGCGGGACGGCATCGTGTACCCCGAGCAGACCAACAACCTGCACTTCGAGGGCGAGCTGGCGATCGTGATCGGCCGGATCTGCCGCGACCTGCCCAAGGAGCGGGTGAACGAGGTGATCTTCGGTTACACGATCGCCAACGACGTCACCGCGCGCGACCTGCAGAAGAGCGACGGGCAGTGGGCCCGGGCCAAGGGCTACGACACGTTCTGCCCGCTCGGCCCGTGGATCAGCACCGAGCTCGACGTGTCCGACCTGCGGGTCAGCACGCAGGTGAACGGCGAGCCGAAGCAGGACGGGCGGACGTCGCAGTTCATCTTCGGCATCCCGGAGGTGCTGGCCTACATCACCTCCTTCACCACGCTGCTGCCCGGCGACGTGGTGCTCACCGGCACCCCCGCGGGTGTCGGCCCGATGCTGCCCGGCGACGAGGTCGCGATCAGCGTCGAAGGAATCGGAACTCTGACGAACAAGGTGATCGTGCGTGACTGACCGGCCAGCCCCCACCGACGACGACGTCCTGGGTGGCCTCGAACCGAACCAGGTGCGGCTGCGGTTCGCACCGTCCCCGACCGGCTACCTGCATGTCGGCAACATCCGGACGGCCTTGTTCGCCTGGGCCTTCGCCCGCCACTACGGCGGGAAGCTGGTTCTGCGGATCGAGGACACCGACGTCGCCCGCAACACCCCGGACGGGCTGAGCTTCACCCTGGAGTCGCTGCGCTGGCTGGGCATCGACTGGGACGAGGGCCCGGAGAAGGGCGGCGACTTCGGCCCGTACCAGCAGACCGAGCGGATGGACATCTACGCCGACGTCGTCGCCAAGCTGCTGGCGGCCGGCCGGGCGTATCACTGCTACTGCTCGCAGGAGGAGCTCGAGCAGCGTCGTGAGGCCGCGCGTACCGCCGGCCAGCACAGCGGGTACGACGGCCACTGCCGCATGCTCACCGAGGAGCAGGTCAAGGCGTACGTCGACGAGGGCCGCCGGCCCGTGGTCCGGCTGCGGATGCCGGACCGGCCGATCGTGTTCGACGACCTGGTCCGCGGCGAGATCACCTTCCTGCCCGAGAACCTGAGCGACTACGTCCTGGTCCGCGCGAACGGCTACCCGCTCTACCCGCTGGTGAACCCGGTCGACGACGCGCTGATGGAGATCACCCACGTGCTCCGCGGCGAGGACCTGCTGCCGTCCACACCGCGGCAGGTCGCGCTCTACGAGGCGCTGGCCGAGATCGGCGTCGGCAGCGGCCGGACGCCGCGGTTCGGGCACCTGCCGTTCGTGATGGGCGAGGGCAACAAGAAGCTGTCCAAGCGCGACCCGGGCTCCGGCCTCGGCGAGTACATGCAGCGCGGCTTCCTGCCCGAGGGCCTGCTGAACTACCTGGCCCTGCTCGGCTGGTCGATCGCCGACGACCGCGACGTGTTCACGATGGCGGAGATGATCGAGGCCTTCGACATCCGCAAGGTGAACTCGAACGCGGCCCGGTTCGACCCGAAGAAGTGCGAGGCGATCAACGCCGCGCACATGCGGATGCTGGCGCCGGAGGAGTTCGGTTCCCGGATGATCCCGTTCCTGGCCAAGGCGGGCGTGCTGCCGGCCGAGCCGTCGGCGGAGCAGCGGGCTGTCCTGCAGGCCGCCGTACCGCTGGTGCAGGAGCGGATGAACACGCTGTCGGAGTCGGTCGACATGCTCGGCTTCCTGTTCGTCGACGATGCGGCGTTCAGCGTCGACCCGGACGCCGCCGCGAAGGTGCTGACCGGTGACGCGGGCGCGGTTCTCGAGGCGTCGGTGAAGGCGTTGGCCGACGTGGACTGGACGACTGAGGCGATCGAGGCGTCGCTGCGCACCTCGCTGATCGAGGGGCTCGGCCTGAAGCCGAAGAACGCGTTCGGCCCGGTCCGGGTGGCGATCTCCGGACGCCGGATCTCGCCCCCGCTGTTCGAGTCGCTCGAGCTGCTCGGCCGGGAGAAGGCCCTGCACCGGCTCGAGCAGGCGCGTGCTTCCCTCCTGGCGGGCTAGATGCCGCAGGACGTGACGCCGGCGACGGACAGGTCCGATGCGGGGCCTCCGCCGTACCAGCGGCTGCTGGTGAACCCGGAGGCACCGCGGGGGTACGTCGTCCTCGGCGCCGCAGCGATCCTGGTCGGCTGGATGATCACGAGCGTGGTCGTGCTCGGGATCCAGCAGGGCATCCGGAAGGACCCCGAGGGCACGGTCTCGTGGCTCGGGCTGCTGGCGACGAACCTGTCGCTGATCGTGCTGATCCCGCTGAGCATGCTGGTCGCGCGGGCGCTCAACCGGCAGGCACCGGGGCTGTTGTCCTCGGTCATCGGCCGGCTGCGGTGGCGGCCGCTGGCGTGGTTCGCGGTGGCCGCCGTCGTGACCGAATTGGTCATGCTCGGGGTGATCCAGCTCGGCGGCGTCGAGCTCATCGGTGGTGATGGTGGCAGCGGGATCGCGCCGGATGCGGCCGGCGTGATCGCGGTCACGCTGCTCACGTCGACGTTCCAGGCGGCGGGGGAGGAGTACTTCTTCCGCGGCTATCTGCTGCAGGCCGTCGGCGCGCTGGTCCGGAGTTCGGTGATCGCGGTGCTCGTCACGACGGTGCTGTTCACCATGGCGCACGGGGTGTGGCCGTGGGAGAGCCCGGCGCTGTTCCTGGACCGGTTCGCGTTCGGGTTGGTTGCGGGCTTCCTCGTCGTACGCACCGGTGGGCTGGAGGCGTCGATCGCGGCGCACGCGGCGAACAACGTGGTGACGTTCGTGTTCGCGGCGCTGACGAACAGCGTGGGTGCCAGCCTGGGCGCGAAGGACGCGCCCTGGTCGCTGGTGACGGTGGATGTGGTGAAGTTCGCGCTGTTCGGCGCGGTCGCGTTGTGGCTGGCCCGGAGGATGAAGCTGGCGACTGTGTGCGACCTGCCGCTGACGCCGGCTCCGCACCCGGGCACGAGGCTGGTGTGACGGGAGTGACAACCCGCCACCGGCACCCCCGTTTTGGTGTCCGAGCCCTTGCTCGGGTACTCTCTTCGAGCCAGGTTGTGAGGGCGGAGACGGTCTCACAACGGCAGTGAAATGCCTTTGGGGTATGGGGTAATTGGCAGCCCGTCTGATTCTGGTTCAGTTAGTCTAGGTTCGAGTCCTAGTACCCCAGCGGATTGGACCGCACCGACGGAAATCGGTAAGGTTCAACCTCGTTGCCCGGCCCGTGAGGACCGGACGACAACCCTCTGGCCCCGTTGTGTAGCGGCCTAGCACGCCGCCCTCTCAAGGCGGTAGCGCGGGTTCGAATCCCGTCGGGGCTACCAGAGAAGGCAAGCAGCCGGATCCACGGAGTGTGGGTCCGGCTGTTGTCGTTCCGGGGTGCGGACATTCGTCCAAGCCACGCACCCGCGCCGACCGTGAGCATGGCTGCCATGCGCAAGATCTTCACCTCACTGTCCACGCTGTTGCTCCTGGCGATCGCCCTGCAGTTCTTCCTCGCCGGGATGGGTGCCTTCGACTCCGCCGGCCGAGACGAGTCGTTCGTGCCGCACCGCGCGCTCGGCTACGGGATTCTTCTGTTCGCCGTTGTCCTCACGCTGCTGGCAGCCGCGGCCCGGCTCCCTGGCCGACTGATCGGCAGGACCGGCCTTGTTGCCGGTCTCGTGCTGCTCCAGATCGTGATCGCAGAGGTCGCGGGAGCGATCGACGACTCCGGTGGGACCACCAGCACGACGGCCAAGCTCGTGTTCGGGCTGCACGCGATCAACGCGATCGCCATCGCGATCACGGCCGGCAGAGTCGTCGCCCAGGCGCGCGCACTCAAGCCGGGTGACGAGCCGGGCACGACCGAGTCGCGAGACCGGTCAGCCCGGCCGTCGCGATGACGACGATTCATTGGATGCTCCTGGACGATGTCGTCGGCGTACTCAACGTCGCGGGCTGGTTCGCGGCAGGCATCACCGCTGCCCTCGGCAGAACACGACTGTCACGCGCGCTCCTGGTAGCGGCCCTGACCACCACACTGATCAGAGTCGCGGTCGTTGTGGGACTGGCGAGTGCCGGCTGGTGGTTCGTCCAGGAGAAGGTGCTTCTGGGGCTGCCGATGCTCGTGACCGCCGCGCTGGTGGCCTCCGTGTACGCCGCACGGACCCGGATACACCCGGTGTCGGCGAGCAGCGTGCTGGCTTTGCTGACGGCCGCCTATGCCGCGCTTGCCGGGCTCGCGGTGACCTTCCTCGTCGGCTACCCGGTGACGTGGGGAGCCGCGTTGATCACCGTCGCTCTCGTCGGTCTCGCCGTACTGCTGACGGCTCGGGTGCTGCGTAGCGACGCGGTCCCAGCACCGGCGTCCACGTCTACGCGCCGGTTCTCTCGTCGTCAGGTCCTCACCTTCGCCGGAGGTGCGGTCGTGGCCGGTGCGGCAGGAGGTGGGGCCGCGTTGTCGCTCGCGCCCACTGCGTCGGTCACCGGCGGGGGCGGTGCCGCGCCGAGCTCCCACCAGCACCACCAGTTGTCGGTGGCAGACCTGCGCGGTGCGCTCACTCCGGCTCCGGGCGGAACCGTCCGACGCCACGTCCTCACCGCCCGGACCACGACGGTGCGGCTTCCGTCCGGGCGCGAGCTCCAGGCCTGGACGTACGACGGCCAGCTGCCTGGGCCACCGATCACGGCGACCGAGGGCGACCTGATCGAGGTGACACTTCGGAACGCGGACATCGACGAGGGTGTGACGATCCACTGGCACGGCTACGACGTCGCCTGCGGCGAGGACGGGGTACCGGGTCTGACGCAGGACTGGGTGGCTCCTGGTGGGGAGTTCGTCTACCACTTCCGAGCCGATCAGGTGGGGACGTACTGGTACCACACCCATCAGGCATCGGCCGTCGGCGTGCGGATGGGGTTGTACGGCACCTTCGTCGTACATCCCCGGGCTCCTCGACCCGAGCGGTCCCTGGACCTGACGCTGCCAGTGCACACCCTCGATGGCGCGGTGCTCCTCGGAGCTCACGACACTCGCATGCAACGCACGACCGCCGCCGGCACCGCGGTCCGGCTGCGATTGGTCAACACCGACTCCGAACCCCATCGCTTCGCGCTGACCGGCACTCCCTTCCGAGTCGCCGCGGTGGACGGAAGAGATCTCAACAGACCCGACGACGTCAGTGATGTGGCACTGCGATTGCCGGCCGGTGGCAGATACGACGTCACGTTCGACATGCCGTCCACGTCCGTTGCCCTTGTCGTCGACGACGATCCGGACCGGGGGCTGCTGCTGCACGCTGAGAACGGCGCTACGCCCGAACCGCCGTACGAGAACGTTCCTGAGCTCGATCTGCTCGGCTACGGCACACCCGCTGCGGTGCCGTTCGATGCCGCGGACGCCGACCGCCACTTCACCTTGGTCCTCGACGAGGTCTGGCGATGGTCGACGGCCGGCCGACGTACGCCTACACCGTGAACGGTCTGGGCCACCCGTCGATCCCCGACCAATTGGTCGCCGGGGGCGACCTGGTCCGGTTCAGCGTGGTGAATCGGAGCCTTGCCAATCATCCGTGGCACCTGCACGGACATCCCGTGCTGGTCCTCTCCCGGAACGGCAAACGCCGTACCGGCAGCCCGTTGTGGGTGGACACCTTCGACGTCCGCCCGGGCGAGGTGTGGGAGGTGGCGTTCAGAGCCACGAACCCCGGGATGTGGATGAACCACTGCCACAACCTGCCGCACGCAGATCAAGGAATGATGCTCCGCCTCGTCTACGACGGCATCACCTCATCATTCGCCCAGACACACGGTCACATGTGATGCGCGAGCCGGGTGTCAGGTTCGGGAGGCCGCGGGCCAGGCGACGTCGTCGATCGCGAGCCATGGCGCGGTGGCCACGGCGGACGGGGTGATTCCTGTGATGGCTTTGACGTCGCGGTGAAGATGGGACTGGTCGACGTAACCGCTCTGGGCCGCAGCGCTCGCAGGGGCATGGCCCGCCGCGAGCAGGTGAGCGGCGTGGTCGAAGCGCACCAGTTGTGCGGCGCGTTTGGGCGTGAGGCCGATCTGGGAGCGGAAGCGGGACCACAGGCGCTGCCGGCTCCAGCCGACCTCGTCCGCCAGGCCGTCGACCCGGATCCGCCCGCGGCCGGCGACCGTCCGCCGCCAGGTATGGGCGACCTCCGGATCGATCGATGACCGGCCGTCCAGGCGCCGGGTGAGGACGTCCGCCGCGATCGCGAACCGTTCGTCCCAAGAGCTCGTGGCGCGCAGTCTCTCCTCGAGCTGCCTGGCGTCGTCGCGGAGCCAGACATCTTCCAGAGCTGCGACCGTCCCGGAGAGCTCGGTCGACGCACCGAACACCGAGGCCGCGACCACCGGGGACAAGCGGATCTGGAGACACTCGCCGTTCCAGCCACCGGCCCGAAGCTGACCCGGGAGGAGCCCTGCGACGAAGCTGCCGCGCTGGTACTGGCCCCCATTCGCCTCGTAGCCGATGCCTCCTGCCTCGCTCAGGTCGAACAGCAGGGTGACCGACGGATGGGCAACCATGGCGATGTCCACGAATGCGCAAGCACGGACGCCGAACCCGGCCATCCTGATCCCCGGCAGCCGAGCTGACGGGCGCGGTACAGCGATGTCCACGTCCGACCAGGTCCAGCTGGGTGATGTGCCACTCGACAGCACGTGATCAGTCTACGGAGTGGGAGTGTCCGCGGCGGCAACCGTGAAGCCCAGCAGGAGTTCGCTGGTCAGCTCGGGCGCCTCGAGCATGGGCATGTGCCCGACGCCGGGCAGCATCTCGAGCCGTGTGTTCGGCACCGCGTCGTACCGGCGCGCTGTGGCCGGGTAGTACCGGGGGTCGGCGGCGCCGAAGAGCACGAGCACGGGGACGTCGAGGTCGGCGAGGCGGTCGGGTGTACTCCGCTCGCTGACGTACGCGCCGTTGCATCGCAGGACCTTCCGGAACGTGCGGTACGTGGTGTTCTTCAGATCGGCGACCACGTCATCCGGAATCTCGACCGGACGAACCATCGTTGCCCCGATTCCCCTGCGGATCATCGCGTCCGACCGCCTCGGCCACAGCAGCGGGCCGAAGGGCGGGGCCAGCAGGGCTCGCAGGATGAACGGTTGCGGCTGCAGCGCATCGAGGCTGGTGGCGGTGCTGATCAGCACGAGCGAACCCACCAGGTCGTGGCGCTGTTCGGCGAGCGAGGTGGCGACCCAGCCGCCGCTGGAGTGCCCGACCACGGGGACGTCCCGCAGGCCCAGGTCATCGAGCAGCTCGGCAACGCGGCGCGCCTGGTGAGGCACGTCGTACGCCGCTGCCGCCGGGGACCGGCCGCATCCGGGGAGGTCGACCCGGATGACGCGATGGCGGCCGGCGAGTGCCTCGACCACCGGGCCCCAGGATGCGCCCGAAGCGCCCGATCCATGAATGAGCACCAACGGCGACGCTGTCCGCGGGCCGTCGTGGACCACGTGCATCCCGTGCACGAGCTCGACGTCGTGATGAACCATGCACGGGACGCTATGCGGCTGCCGACCGCCGGTCTTGGACGAATGTCAGGGCGCCGGGATTGAGGTGTGGGCTACTCGGACGCGCGGCGGAGGGCCTCGGACAGGCGCTCGGCCGCAGCCATCACGGCGGGGGCGTGCATCCGGCCGGGCTGGCGGGACAACCGCTCGATCGGGCCGGACACCGACACGGCCGCGATCACCTTGCCGGACGGGGAACGCACCGGAGCGGAGACGGACGCGACACCCTGCTCGCGTTCGCCGACCGAGTGAGCCCAGCCGCGGCGCCGTACACCGGCCAACGCGGCCGCGTTGAAGGTGGCGTTGTGCAGACCGCGGTGCATCCGCTCCGGGTCCTCCCAGGCAAGCAGGATCTGCGCGGCGGAGCCGGCCGCCATGGTCAGCTGACTGCCAACCGGCACGGTGTCCCGCAGGCCGGACGGACGCTCGGCGGCAGCGACGCACACGCGGTACTCACCCTGGCGGCGGAACAACTGCGCCGACTCACCGGTGATGTCGCGCAGTCGCGCCAGCACCGGGCCGGCGGTCGCGAGCAGCCGGTCCTCACCGGCGGCCGAGGCCAACTCACTGAGCCGCGGGCCGAGCACGAACCGGCCCTGCATGTCGCGCCCGACCAGCCGGTGGTGCTCCAGCGCCACCGCCAGCCGGTGCGCCGTCGGACGGGCCAGCCCCGTGGCCGCCACCAGGCCGGCCAGGGTCGCCGGCCCGGACTCGAGGGCGGACAGAACGAGGGCTGCTTTGTCGAGAACGCCGACTCCGCTAGAGTTGTCCATGAGACGATATTGCCGTCTCGAATCGTGGAACGCAAGTCGCTTCCGTGACCCAATCGAGAGCACTGTGAGCGATACAGCACCTCACCAGACGCCTCGACCGGCGCGGTGGGGTTGGGAAAAGTATCCAAGGAGGAGAAGTCTGATGGGTAGGACGTTGTCGGAAAAGGTGTGGGATGCGCACGTCGTGCGCCATGCCGACGGGGAACCCGACCTCCTCTACATCGACCTTCACCTGGTGCACGAGGTGACCAGTCCACAGGCGTTCGACGGCCTCCGGCTGGGCGGCCGGCAGGTACGGCGCCCGGACCTGACCATCGCCACCGAGGACCACAACGTCCCGACGTTCGACGTGGACAAGCCGATCGCCGACCCGGTGTCGCGCACCCAGGTCGACACCTTGCGGAAGAACGCCGAGGAGTTCGGCATCCGGATCCACACGCTTGGCGACCCGGACCAGGGCGTCGTCCATGTGATCGGCCCGCAGCTCGGACTGACCCAGCCCGGCATGACCGTGGTCTGTGGTGACAGCCACACGAGCACGCACGGCGCGTTCGGGGCGATTGCCTTCGGCATCGGTACCAGCGAGGTCGAGCACGTGCTGGCCACCCAGACGCTGATGCAGGCCCGGCCGAAGACGATGGCGGTCACGGTCGACGGCGTACTGCCCGACGGTGTTTCGGCCAAGGACCTGGTGCTGGCGCTGATCGCGCAGGTCGGCACCGGCGGCGGCCAGGGCTACATCGTCGAGTACCGCGGTGAGGCGATCCGCGCGCTGAGCATGGAAGCCCGGATGACGATCTGCAACATGTCGATCGAGTGGGGCGCGAAGGCCGGCATGATCGCGCCGGACGAGACCACGTTCGCGTACCTGCAGGACAAGCCGCACGCGCCGCAGGGCGTCGACTGGGAAGCCGCGGTCGAGTACTGGAAGAGCCTGGCCACCGACGCGGACGCGACCTTCGACCGTGAGGTCATCCTGCGCGCCGAGGACATCACGCCGTTCGTCACCTGGGGCACCAACCCCGGTCAGGGCATCCCGCTGTCGGAGTCCGTCCCGTCGCCGGACGACTTCGGCAACGAGAACGACAAGCGTGCGGCCGAGCGGGCGCTGGAGTACATGGGCCTGACCGCCGGTACGCCGATGCGCGAGATCCACGTGGACACAGTGTTCCTGGGCTCCTGCACCAACGGCCGGATCGAGGACCTGCGTGCCGCCGCCGGAGTGCTGGCCGGCCGGAAGGTTGCCGAGGGCACCCGGATGCTTGTCGTGCCGGGATCGGGCCGGGTCCGGTTGCAGGCCGAGGCCGAGGGCCTGGACGCGATCTTCAAGGACGCGGGCGCCGAATGGCGTGGAGCCGGATGCTCGATGTGCCTGGGCATGAACCCGGACCAGTTGGCCCCGGGGGAGCGCAGCGCCTCCACCTCGAACCGGAACTTCGAAGGACGTCAGGGCAAGGGCGGCCGGACCCACTTGGTGTCCCCGCTGGTTGCCGCCGCGACAGCGGTCACCGGGACCCTCGCAGCCCCCGCGGACCTGCCGCCGGTCGACGTCGCCGTACCCGAGAACGTCTGAGGAGCAGAGGAAGAATGGAAGCCTTCACCCAGCACATCGGTACGGCGGCCCCGCTGCGCCGCAGCAACGTCGACACCGACCAGATCATCCCGGCCGTCTATCTGAAGCGGGTCACCCGGACCGGCTTCGAGGACGGGCTGTTCGCGGCCTGGCGCAACGATCCCGAGTTCGTCCTGAACCAGCCCGAGTACGGCGGTGTCTCGGTGCTCGTGGCCGGACCGGACTTCGGCACCGGATCGTCGCGGGAGCACGCGGTCTGGGCCCTGCTCGACTACGGGTTCCGGGTTGTCGTGTCCTCGCGGTTCGGCGATATCTTCCGCGGCAACTCGGGCAAGGCCGGGCTGCTCGCGGCCCTGGTCGAGCAGGACGTCGTGGAGCGGCTGTGGACCGCGATCGAGGCCGACCCGGGCACCAAGGTGACCGTCGACCTGGAGCACAAGACGATCTCCGCCGGTGACGTCTCGGCGCCGTTCGAGATCGACGACTACACCCGCTACCGGTTGCTGAACGGTCTCGACGACGTCGGCATCACCTTGTCCCACGAGGCCGAGATCGCCGCGTACGAGGCGACCCGGCCCGCCTTCAAGCCGGCCACGTTGCCGGCGAAGGCCTGAGAAGGCCTGAGACAGCTGGAGTTGTCGCCGCCGTAACGCGCAGCACATCGGCGGCGATAACTCTGGTGTTACCCTTACCGGGTTGTCAGAACAAGGCTTGCGAGACCGAGGAGGTGAGGCGCTGATGAACAGCGATCCCTCCAGACATACCGGTCTCGCTCGACCTTGAGAGGCGGAATCCTCTGGTAGTTGCGGCTTGAGTGCCGTGGGGGTCGGGCAGACGCGTGCCCATCACTCACTCGCCTCACCGCACCTGGAGGACTCATGTCCGACCTGCGCCTGCGCACGCTGCGCGCCTTCGGCCGCACCCCCTCGCTTCGCACCGCCGCCCGCAAGCATGCCGCTGCTCCTGTCGTCGAGCCGGCCGAGAAGCCGCGCGACCTGCCGAAGCCCAAGGGACACAGCGTCGTCGACAGTGCGATCTACTGCGACGGCCGCCGGGTCGCGTCGCCGGGTTCGCTGGCCGAGACCTATCACGTGCTGCACAAGGCGCCCAAGAGCCTGGCCTGGATCGGCCTGTACCGGCCGGACCGGCGCGAACTCGCGTCGCTGGCCCAGGAGTTCGACCTGCACGAGTTGGCCATCGAGGACGCCATCCAGGCCCATCAGCGGCCGAAGCTGGAGCGCTACGGCGACACGTTGTTCGTCGTACTGAAGGCCGCCCGCTACCGGGACGCGACCGAGGAGGTCGAGTTCGGCGAGGTGCACGTGTTCGTGGGCCCGGACTTCGTGGTGACGGTCCGGCATGCCGAGGCGCCCAACCTGGCCGCGGTACGGCGCCGGGTCGAACGCGATCCCGAGTTGCTGGACCGGGGCACCGAGGCCGTGCTGTACGCGATCATGGACAAGGTCGTCGACGGGTACGCGCCGGTGGTCGCCGGCCTGGAGAACGACATCGACGAGATCGAGACCGAGGTGTTCCGCGGCGACCCGAAGGTGTCGCGGCGCATCTACGAACTGTCCCGTGAGGTGATCGAGTTCCAGCGCGCGACCCGGCCGCTGGTCGCGATCCTCGAGGCGCTGCGCGGCGGATTCGAGAAGTACGGCATCGACGAGGAACTGCAGCGTTCGCTGCGCGATGTGGCCGACCACGTCACCGAGGTGGTGGAGAAGGTCGACGGTTTCCGCGAACTGCTGCGCGACATCCTGACCGTGAACGCGACCCTGGTGGCCCAGCAGCAGAACGAGGAGATGAAGAGCCTCGCGATCGCCAGCAGCGAGCAGAACGAAGAGGTGAAGCGGATCTCCGCCTGGGCGGCGATCCTGTTCGCGCCGACGCTGATCGGCACCGTCTACGGGATGAACTTCGACAGCATGCCCGAGCTGCACTGGCAGTTCGGGTACCCGTTCGCGATCGGCCTGATGGCGTTGGTGTGTGGGGGTCTGCACCAGATCTTCAAGCGTCGCGGCTGGTTGTAAAACCCGTCCTCCACCCGGTCACGCTGGGCATCGGATCGTTGCTCAGCAGGGATTCTGAAGGCCCGGAACGGCCGGATCGGGCCAAATTGTGGCACGAATCGCCCAAAACAAGGCCGAATTGCCGCGTTGGTGTTTGTGAACTGGCACTGGAGTCCATAACGTTCACGTGAGATCGAGCGCTGTGCTCGACGCCTAGTGTTCACGGAGGGAAGCAGTGAACAAGAGCCAGTTGGTCGAAGCGCTCGCAGTGCACTTCGACGGAAACCGCCGCCAGGCCCAGCACGCACTGGAATCGGTGATCGACACCGTGGAGCGCGAGCTGACCAAAAAGGGTGGCAAGGTCGCCATCACCGGTTTCGGTGCCTTCGAGGCCATCGAGCGTGGGGCGCGCATCGTGCGCAACCCGCGGACCGGTGAGACCAAGCGTGCCAAGAAGACCGTGGTTCCGAAGTTCCGCGCGGGTGCGGAGCTGAAGGCCGTCGTCTCCGGCGCGAAGAAGCTGCCGAAGCTCGTCGTGCCGAAGCCGGCCGCGACCGCCACCAAGGCGGCCGCCCCGGCGAAGAAGGCCGCTCCGGCCAAGGCCGCGGCGACCAAGACCGCCGCCAAGAGGGCGACGGCCACCAAGACGGTTGCCAAGAAGGCGCCGGCGAAGACCGTGGCCAAGAAGGCCCCGGCCAAGACCGTGGCCAAGAAGGCTCCGGCGAAGAAGGCGACCGTTGCCAAGAAGGCGCCGGCCAAGAAGGCCCCCGCCAAGAAGGCTCCGGCGAAGCGCGCATCGTCTCGCTGACCTTCAGCACTGCAGCACCGCAGTACGCACTACAGCGAAGGCCGGTCACCCCACTCCAGGGGCGACCGGCCTTCGCCGTGTGCACAGCGCCGTGTCCGGATGCCTTTGGCAACCTTCTACAGCACGGTGCCGAAATTACAGCACGGTGCCGAAATCGACCCTGGTCACGCTGAGATCCGCGCCCGAGCCGGTGGTCTCGATCCGGACCCGCTGGCCGACGCGCAGATGCCGGACCGGGGTGTCCGCGACCGCGTGCACGGTGAAGGGCAGCTCGATCCCGGTGTCGGTCAGCACCGCACCGGAGAACGTCTCGGTGTCGTAGCGGCTCACAGTTGCCTGCATGCGCCCAACTTAGAGCAGTATTGATTCGTCGCCCACCCCACCGCCCCGGTCAGTCAGCCGGCGAGGCTCTCGGTCCCAGTCGCGGCGCCGAGCACAAGTGACATCACATCCGCGGTCGCTTCGCCGACTCCCAGTTGTACGGCGTGGGCCAGATCGGCTGCCGTGTCGACGTCACGTCGTACCGACTCGATGCCGCTCAACTCGATCGGTATCGCCCCGGATGCTTGGTGGGCTAGTGCGGAACCCACACCGAACCGCGGGTCCAGCGCGACCTCGGGCTGTGCCGCAAGAAGCGACGTACCCGTGCCGGGAAGGTCGATGACGAAGGACCGGGGTGCGACACAAGCCGCGAGTACGGCGGTCAGCTCGGCGGGCCGCAAAGCGGGCAGATCTGCCGAGAGGGCAACGACCCCGTGCTCCGGGAACTCCGCAGCGGCGACAGTGGCGCCGTGCAGCAAGGCTTCGTTGAGGCCTGCGGCCGGGAGGTCCGGCACCACCCGAGCGCCGACCGCGGTGACGTCTCCGGACACCACCGGATCGTCGGTCACGACCAGGACGGCATGGACCAGGGGAGAGGCGAGGGCCGCGGCAGTAGTGTCGACAGCGAAGGCGCGCGCGAGCTCCGGACGGTGCTGTGGGTAGGCGGCAGCGAGCCGGCTCTTCGCGATCGCCGTACGCTTCACCGGGATCACCAGGGTCCAGGGAGCGACCTGTAGGTCTGCCATCAGGCAGGATTCTCCCATGACCGATGGCAGGCACGAGCACCAGGAGGCAGCAGTGGACGGGCAGCGGAAAGATCCCCGGCCACCCCGGGGCTTCTGGTTCGGCCTGATCGTCGTGATCGTGAAGCCGTTCATGCTGGTGTTCACCAAGTGCACCTTCACCGGCCGGGAGAACATGCCCCGCTCCGGCGGCGTGGTCTACGTGCCGAACCACATCTCGCATTTCGACCCGGTCGTGCTCGGATACTTCATCTGGGAGTGCCGGCGGATTCCGCGGTTCCTGGGCAAGGCGTCGCTGTTCAAGCTGCCGGTGCTCGGCCGGATCATCACCAGCGCCGGCCAGATCCCCGTCTACCGGGACTCCACCCAGGCCGCGGACGCGTTCCGGGACGCCGTCGCCGCGGTCGAGCGGGGCGAGTGCGTCGGCGTCTACCCCGAGGGCACGATCACCCGCGACCCCGCGATGTGGCCGATGACCGGCAAGACCGGCGCCGCCCGGATCGCCTTGATGACCGGCTGTCCGGTGGTCCCGATCGCCAACTGGGGCGCCCAGGAGGTCATCAAGTCCTACACCGGCCGCGGCGTGCGGATCCGGCTGCTGCCGCGCAAGACGCTGCTCGTGCGGGCCGGCAAGCCGGTCGACCTGAGCGCGTTCCAGGGCAAGCCGATCACCAACTCGCTGTTGCACGAGGCAACCGAGGTGATCATGGCCGAGGTCGCTGCCACGCTGGGCGAGTTGCGCGGCGAGACCCCGCCCAAGGAGCTCTACGACCTGCGCAAGGCGCGTGCAGCCGACGATGGTGAGGAGACGGCATGACGAAGGTAGCGGTGTTCGGAGCCGGCTCCTGGGGTACGGCGTTCGCCACGGTGCTGGCGAACGCGGGGAACCAGGTGTCCGTCTGGGGACGGCGTGAGTCCCTGTGCGAAGTGATCAACGCCCAGCACGAGAACCCCGACTACCTGCCTGGACTGCGACTCCCGGACACGATCACCGCGACCCACGATCCGGCCGCGGCTGCCGATGGTGCGGAGGCCGTCGTACTGGCGGTCCCGAGTCAGTCGTTGCGGGAGAACTTGAAGGACTGGGCCGACGTACTGCCGAACGCCGTACCCCTGGTCAGCCTGATGAAGGGCGTCGAGGTCGGTACGACGAAGCGGATGAGCGAGGTGATCGCGGAGGTCACCGGCGCCGGACCGGAGCGGATCGCCGTGGTGTCAGGACCCAACCTTGCGCGGGAGATCGCCGAAGGACAACCTGCCGCATCCGTCGTCGCCTGTGCCGACGAAGGGACCGCGACGCGGCTGCAGAAGCTGTGCCATTCGCCGGCATTCCGCCCGTACACGAACAACGACGTGATCGGCTGTGAGCTCGGTGGTGCGACCAAGAACGTGATCGCCCTGGCCGTGGGGATGGCGG
Organism: Kribbella pittospori; assembly: GCF_004331465.1. Lineage (GTDB taxonomy): Bacteria > Actinomycetota > Actinomycetes > Propionibacteriales > Kribbellaceae > Kribbella > Kribbella pittospori. Next base: position 193,237 of record NZ_SJKB01000004.1, on the reverse strand, counting down.
TCGGCCTCGGCTTCGGCGACAACGCGCGCGCGTCGGTCATCACCCGCGGTCTGGTCGAGACTGCCCGCCTGGGGAGGGCGCTGGGCGCACAGGAGCACACGTTCTCCGGGCTGGCCGGCTTGGGTGACCTGGTCGCGACCTGCTCGTCACCGCTGTCGCGGAACCGGACCTTCGGCGAGAACCTCGGCAAGGGCATGACCGTGGCCGAGATCGCCGGCGCTACCCGCCAGGTCGCCGAGGGTGTGAAGTCCTGCTCGTCGATCACCGACCTGGCTCATCACCACGACGTCGAGATGCCGATCGCCGAACACGTCACCAAGGTCGTGGCCGGCGAGATGACGCCCAAGGACATGCTGTTCAGCCTCGTCTCCCGGTCGGCCAAGTCGGAGCGCTGGGGATGATCCCTGCCGCCTTTGCGCAATCGACGGTCGACCGCGAAGGCGAGGCAGGCGAGGCCTGGCTGTCCGAGCTGCCGACGATCATCGAGGATCTGCTGGCCCACTGGGACTGCGCGCTCGACGGTCCGCTCGGCCACGGTCAGGTCGGCGTGATCGCACCAGTACGGCATGCCGGTGGACCCGCTGCGCTCAAGGTGTCGTTCCCGCACCCCGGCAACGTGCACGAGCCGGATGCCTTCGCAGCCTGGGACGGCCGCGGTGCGGTGCGTTTGTACGAGCGGGACGACGACCGCTTCGCCATGCTGCTCGAGCGAGCAGAGCCCTCGACGCTGAGAGAGCTCGGTGACGGCGACGAGATCGCTACCGTGGCGGGCCGGCTCAGTCGCCGGCTGTCGATCCCGGCACCGGCGGGGCTACCGCGGCTGGCGGAGCAGGCCGACGGCTGGGACGAGGAGCTTCGCAAGGACGCCGCGGAGTTCGCAGGTGTCCTGCCTGTGGCAGTGGTCGACGCCGCACTCGCGGTGATCGACGAACTGGGCCGGGATCAGCCGGACCTCGTTGTCCACGGCGACTTCCATTCCAACAACATCCTCCGCGCCGGCCGCGAACCGTGGCTGGCCGTCGATCCCAAGGGGTACGCCGGGGATCCGGCGTACGACGGCGCGACCTTGCTCAAGCCCCGTGCGTTGGCGCTGATGGAGTCCGACGACCTGATGAAGGCGCTGCTGCACGAGCTGGACACCTTCGCCGACGCCGCTGAGCTGGATCCGGAGCGCGTCCGGCGGTGGGCGCATCTCCAGGTCGTGCAGGCCGCCTTCCACGGCAGGCGCCACGGCTTCGGGCGGGCACGGGGCGGCCCGCTCCTCGACCGGATCCTCTCCCTGGTGGATCACTGGGCCATCAGCTGGTGCTGACGTACTGCGTGCGCGGTCAACCGAGAGGTGGCAGGTCGAAGGCGTCGTTCGAGGTGCGGAGCAGGGCCACGCTGGCTCCGGCGAAGCCGACTGCCGCGACCATGAGTCCGATGCCGGCGATCACATGGGTCGGCATGAACGGGTGGGTGAAGCCGCCCACTGCCAGGGCGATGCCCATCCAGGCGGGCGCCACCCGGCTGCGCCAGAGGGCGAGACCTTGCAGCAACAGGCCGACGGTGATGGCGAGAATGAACAGCAGGCCGCCGAGGGCGACGATGGGCTGGTCTTCCATCGCGGTGGAGAACTTGTCCATCACCGCCGGGTCCAGCCCTGCATGGACTGTCATGTAGTCCGGTGTCACCGGACCACCTAGCAGGAACAGTCCGGCGCCCAGACCGCCGAGACAGACGACGGCTCCGGCGGTCGACAGTCGCGGCACCTGCCGGCGCGTCACCCAGGCGACGGCGAAGGTCGCCGGGATCAGCAAGAAGAACGGCACCTGCAACCACTGCATGAGCTCGAACCGGCCCTGGTCAGCGGCGATCGCGGCGAGCGCCTGGTCGAACGGTGCGTTGCCGCCGACCGGGTTGATCAGGTAGACGATGCCCTGCAGCAGCATCGGCACCGGGGCGAGGACGGCGAGCAGGACCCGCCAGAAGCCGCGCACGTCACGGGGTTTCCGTTCGGTCTTCGCGGCCTTCGAAGCTGTGGTGGACATGAGCAACTCCTTCGAGAGTGCGCTGCCGTCAGCGCTGGACACCTCAGCGTCGGACCGGACCGGCCCCAGGCGGCAGGTGCGCGGCTCGCGTCGTGATCCGGAGATCCTCCTGGGTGCCCTGGGGGCGTGGCCCTATCCGCCTGTGGGTTCGCGGACTGATGATGAGCCAGTGAGCACCACCTCGGAGGGGACGGGCCCTACCGACCGCCGGTTGCGGTCGGTAGCCCTCGCGGTGCTCGCTGTGGCGTCGGCGCAAACCGTCGTCACCGTGGTCGCTGCAACGGCTTCGGGACTGAGCTGGACCCGGCTGATCGATCTCTTCGTAGTGACCAATGCCCTGATCGGGATCTGTCTGGCGTTGACGGGCTGGCCGATCGCGGACCGCCATCCGCGCAACCTGGTGGGCTGGTCGCTGCTTGCCGGTGGCTTGTTCTACGGTTCGACCGGGTTCGGGACCAGCGTGCTGGCGTGGCTGGGAGAGCCCAGCACGTTCTGGCGTGGGTTCGCCACGCTGACGAACGGCGGCTGGACCTGGGCCTTGGCGACGTTCCTGCCGTTGTCACTCGTTCTGTTCCCGGACGGGCGGTTGCCAAGTCGTCGCTGGCGCTGGGTCGTCGTGGTGCTCGTGGTCACCGGAGTCACGTGGACAGCGTCGGCGGTGCTGGATCCGAAGGGCGGACTGACGAGCGAGCTGGGCATCCCGGGCTATCCGGCCTGGTCCGGGTTCGTACAGATCGTCTGGCTGCAGAACGCCAGCTCGATCGGGCTCGCGGTCGGCTACCTGTCGGCGCTGGCCGCGGTCGTCGTCCGCTACCGGCGCGGCTGCGAGCAGACCCGCCGGCAGATCCTCTGGTTGCTGCTGGCAATGATCCTGATGGTCGGCTGTTTCCTGGTCGCGGCCGCGGCCGGCTCGGAGTCGCTGCTCGTCGGGGTGCTGCCGATCCTGCTCGTCCCGGTGGCCATCGCGATCGCCGTCCTGCGGTACCAGTTGCTCGACATCCGCCTCGTGGTCTCGCGATCGGTGCTGTACCTGCTGCTCACCGGCGGAGTCGTGGCCGGCTATCTGGCGCTCGTCCTCCTGCTGGACCGGACAGTGCGCCATCAGGTCTCGCTCAACTCGTCGGTCCTCGCCACCTTGGTGATCGCGCTCGCCTTCAACCCCGTGCGGGTCTGGTTGCAGCGATTGATTCATCGGGCGTTCTACGGCGCGCGGCAGGATCCGGTGCGGGCGATGGCCGAGGTCGGCGCCCGGCTCGGTACAGCGGCCGGCTCCGGGCTGGACGGCGTACTGGAGGCGCTGTGCCGGGTCATGCACTTCCCGGCGGCCGCTGTGCTCGTCGACGGCAACCAGGTGTCGGCGTACGGCGACTTGCCCGCCGTCCGGCACGCGATCGCGCTCAGGTCCGGAAGCGAGCGGCTTGGTGAACTCGTCGTCGGACTGCGTTCGGGTGAACAGCGGCTCGCTCCGGCCGACGAGCGAGTCCTCACGCTGCTGGCGGCTCCGCTCGCGGTGGCGGTGCAGGCCAGGCGGCTGGCCGATCAACTGCGGGACTCCCGGGAACGGGTCATCTCCGGCCGTGAGGAGGAGCGCCGGCGGATCCGCCGCGATCTGCACGACGGGCTCGGTCCCGTGCTGACCGCGGTGGTACTGAACGCCGACGCGGCGCTGCGCCTGCTCGACAGGGATCGCGAGCGGAGTTCGGTCCTGCTGGTGAGTCTGCGCGACCTGACGATCGGGGCGGTCGAGGAGATCCGCCGCTTGGTGGACCAGTTGCGGCCGCCCGCGCTGGACGGACTGGGCCTGCTCGGTGCGCTGCGGGAGTACGCCGTGACCGCGGGCCGGCGCAGTGACGGCGGCCCACTCGGCATCACGGTGGACGCGCCGGCTGAGTTGGGCGAACTGCCCGCGGCGGTGGAGGTCGCGACGTACCGGATCGTCACCGAGGCGTTGACGAATGTGATCAGGCACTCGAACGCGACGTCGGCCGGGGTCCGGCTGTCGGTACAGAACAGGCGGCTGTCGATGGAGGTGCGGGACAACGGTGTGAACGACGGGCCGCACTGGCAGCCCGGGGTCGGGCTCACGTCGATCACCGAGCGGGCCGCCGAACTCGGTGGCGAGTGCGACATCCGGTACGACCGGACCGGGTGCACAGTCAGCGTCGTACTCCCGTTGGGGCCGTCCGTCCTGGAGGTGCGGGCATGACGGTGCGGATCGTGGTGGCCGACGACCACGGCATCGTCCGGGAAGGCCTTGGCGCCCTGCTGTCCGCGCACGACGGATACGAGTTGGTCGGTACGGCGGCCGACGGGGCGGAGGCGGTTCGTTCGGCTGTGACGCTGCGTCCCGACGTGTTGGTGATGGACATCCAGATGCCCGGGGTGTCCGGGATCGACGCAACCCGCGAGATCGGTCGGGTCGCGCCGGAGGTGGCCGTGGTGATGCTGACGATGTTCGACGACGACGAGTCGGTGTTCGCCGCAGTGCGCGCCGGTGCCCGCGGATATGTGCTGAAGGGTGCGGCACCGGACAACGTGATCCGGGCCATCGCCGCGGTCGCCGCCGGCGAGGCGATCTTCGGACCGGGGGTCGCTCGCCGGGCGCTCGCCTACCTGTCCGGGCCGCGTGCCGACGAGCCCGCGTTTCCGGAGCTGACGCCGCGCGAACGCGACGTGCTGAACCTGATCGCGGGCGGACTCGGCAACGCTGCGATCGCTGCCAGGCTCGGCGTCGCGAACGCGACCGTCGGCAACCACATCACCAGCATCTTCGCGAAACTGCAGGTGGCCGGCCGGGCCGAGGCGATCATCCGAGCCCGCTCCGCTGGTCTTGGTGATCCCGGCTAAACGGCGAGGGCGTGCTGAAGGACGAGGGTTGCGGCGCCACGCAGCGCGGCGTCCTGACCTGACCGGCTGGTGGTCACGTGCAGGTCGGTGGTGGCCAGGGGCAACGATCTGGCGTAGATCGCTTCGCGGATGCCGGCCAGCAGGCTGTCGCCGGCCTGGGACAGTGAGCCGCCGATGACGATCACCGACGGGTTGAGCAGGCTGACGGCCGCGGCGAGGACGGTGCCGATCTCACGGCCTGCCTGGCGGACCGCTGCGGTTGCGGCGGTGTTGCCGGCGCGGACGAGGTCGACGATGTCGTGACTGCCACCGACGTTCAGCTGGGCGGCGATGGCCGATGCCGACGCAACCGCCTCCAGGCAGCCGGTGTTGCCGCAGTGGCACAGTTCGGTGCGGCCTGGTGCCTGGATGTGGCCGATGTCTCCGGCCGCGCCCTTGGCGCCACGATGCAGGCGGCCGCCGCTGATCACGCCGGCGCCGATGCCGGTGGCGACCTTGACGAACAGGAGGTGCTCGACGTCGGCGTACTCGGTCGCGTGTTCGCCGAGCGCCATGATGTTCACGTCGTTGTCGACCAGGACCGGCGCCTTCAGTTCGTGGTCGAGCCGGCCGACCACGTCGTAGGAGTCCCAGCCCGGCATGATCGGCGGATGGTTCGGGCGCCCGGTGCTGTGCTCGACCGGTCCAGGCAGTCCGACTCCGGTGCCGGCAAGATCCGTGACTGAACGCCGCGCAGCCTTCAGCAGCGAACGTCCGGTTTGCGCGATCGCAGTCAGGACCACCTCGGGTCCTTCGGCGATGTTGAGCGGCATGGTCGACCGATCGAGGATCTCGCCGGTCAGGTCGGTGAGGGCGACGGATAGATGTGTCGCGCCGACGTCGGCTGCCAGGATCAGTCGGGCGGTCGGATTGAACCGGAACCGCGCCGGCGGCCGACCACCGGTCGACGCTGCCTCACCGGACGGTACGACGAGTCCCGCCGTCAGCAACTCTTCGATCCGGCCGGTCACGGTGGACCGGGCCAGGCCGCTCAGGTCGATGAGTTCGGCGCGGGTCCGGGGCTGCCCGTCCAGGAGCAACCGCAGCACGGCACCGGTGCCCGCCGTACCCAGATCGCTCATCGCAGCACTTCCGTCGTTGGACCGATGGACTTTTGCTTGACAGGGTTCAAAAGTGTCACATAGCGTCCTTCGACGTGTCCACCAGTGCGCGCAAGCTCCGGGTCGGGATCGTCGGCGGCGGCTTCATGGGCCGTGTTCACGGCAGGTCGGCCCTGGTGGCAGGAGCCCAGGTGGTCGGCGCGATCGGGTCCAGCCCGGCGCGTGCGGAGGCCGCGGCTGAGGCGACCGGTGCCGAGCGCGGTTTCGCGACCCTGGACGAGCTACTTGCCGCCGACATCGATGTCGTCCACGTCTGTACGCCGAACAACACCCACCTCCCGGTGACGCTGCAGGCGCTCGAGGCCGGCAAGCACGTGATCTGCGAGAAGCCGCTCGCGACCTCGGCGCAGGACGCGGCCGGTCTGCATGCCGCCGCTGTCGACGCCGAGCGCGTCGGAGCGGTGCCGTTCGTCTACCGCTACCACCCGATGGTCCGCGAGCTCCGGACCCGGATCGCCGCCGGCGACGCCGGAGTGATCACCAGCCTGCACGGGTCGTACCTGCAGGACTGGCTGACCGGTGTGGACGACCAGAACTGGCGGGTCGACGACCAGACCGGCGGTCCGTCCCGGACGTTCGCCGACATCGGGTCGCACTGGTGTGACCTGACCGAGTTCGTCACCGGCGACCGGATCGCGGCGATCAGTGCGCAACTGCGGACCGTCCGGAGCGAGCGTGGTGGCGTGCAGGTGCGCACCGAGGATCTGGCGACCGCGCAGTTCCGCACCGAGGCAGGAGTGGTCGGCGCGATCGTCGTCAGCCAGGTCGCCGCGGGCCGGAAGAACCGCCTCTACCTGGAGGTCTCGGGGACCGAGTCGAGTTTCGGCTTCGACCAGGAGGACCCGGATCGCCTCTGGGTCGGCCGTCGTGCCGCCTCGCAGTTGCTGACCCGGGATCCCGAGACGCTCAGCCCGCCCGCGGCGCGAGTGAACCGGCTGCCGGCCGGGCATGCGCAGGGCTACCAGGATGCGTTCGACTCGTTCGTTGCCGACAGCTATGCCGCCGTACTGGGTGATCGCCCGGACGGTCTGCCCGATTTCGCCGCCGGTGCACGGTCCGCCCGGCTGGTCGACGCCGTACTGCGGTCGGCCGCGGACGACAGCGCCTGGACCACCGTCGAGAACTCTTAATCGCTGAGGAGTCAGTCAGATGCCACGTCCGATCACGTTGTTCACCGGTCAGTGGGCCGACCTGCCGTTCGAGGAGGTCTGCCAGTTCGCCTCCGAGGCCGGGTACGACGGCGTCGAGATCGCCTGCTCGGGTGACCACTTCGACGTCCAGCAGGCGGTCGACGACGACTCGTACGTCCAGGGCCGCAAGGACATCCTGGCCAAGTACAACCTGCAGGTGTTCGCGATCTCGAACCACCTGGTCGGCCAGGCCGTCTGCGACAACCCGATCGACTTCCGGCACCAGGCGATCGTGCCGTCCCGGATCTGGGGCGACGGCGACGGCGAGGGTGTGCGGCAGCGCGCCGCCGAGGACCTGAAGAACACCGCCCGCGCGGCCGCCAAGCTCGGCGTGAACACGGTGATCGGCTTCACCGGGTCTTCGATCTGGCAGTACGTCGCGATGTTCCCGCCGGTGCCGGCCGAGCGGATCGAGGCCGGCTACCAGGACTTCGCGGACCGGTGGAACCCGATCCTCGACGTCTTCGACCAGGAGGGCGTGCGGTTCGCGCACGAGGTGCACCCGTCGGAGATCGCGTACGACTACTGGACCACCACGCTGACGCTCGAGGCGATCGGGCACCGCGAGGCGTTCGGCCTGAACTGGGATCCGTCGCACATGGTGTGGCAGGACATCGACCCGGTCGCGTTCCTGTGGGACTTCAAGGACCGGATCTACCACGTCGACTGCAAGGACACCCGGATGCGGGTCGGCGGCGGCCGCAACGGCCGGCTCGGGTCGCACCTGCCGTGGGGCGACCCGCGCCGCGGCTGGGACTTCTACTCCACCGGCCACGGCGACGTGCAGTGGGAGGACTGCTTCCGGGTCCTGAACTCGATCGGCTACGACGGCCCGATCTCGGTCGAGTGGGAAGACGCCGGCATGGAGCGCAAGGTCGGCGCCGCCGAAGCAGTCAACGTCATCCGCAACCTGGCCTTCGACAAGCCCGCAGCCGCCTTCGACGCCGCCTTCGCCACCGACAAGTAGTCGCGCGCGAACAGTTGGCCTGGCACGCCTCAGCCGAGGCGGCGGCGGATCAGCTGGTCGAGGCGTTGCCAGGCGGGGGATGAGGCGTTGACCGTGTTCTGGAGGAGTTGGGGCAGGTTGGGGTCGATCGCCTGGCCGGGGAGATCGGTGCCGTAGCGCTCGATGCTGGCTGCGACGATCCGGTCGGCGAGCTCGACCAGTGTCGGGTCGTCGGGATGCAGGTCGCGGGCGCGGTCGTATTCGAGGTAGAGCTCCCGCAGCGCCGGCTCGGCCAGAGCACCGGCCTGGTCTCTGAAGAGCTCGTCCCCGGTCTCCGGATAGGTAGCGAACACGATGATCCACAGATCGCGCTCCATCGCCACCCACTGCTCGCTGAAGCCCAGCTCGGCCAGACCCCGCAGGTGTACGTCGACCTCGGCCGGGAGCAGCTGTACGTCGCCCGAGGCCAGCTCGCGCAGTCGGGCCTGGGTCGCTTCCAGGCCACGGATCCGGTCGGTCAGATCGTCGTCGATCTGCTGCAGGGCCGCGGCGAATTCCTGCCCTGCACCGAGGTTGCGGATCCTTGCGAGCGGAACGCCGGCCTCGGCGAGGGTCCGGATCCGGATCAGGTCGACCACCGCCTCCGCGCCGTACCGCCGGTAGCCGGATGCGTCGCGTTCGGGCTCGGGCAGCAGGCCCTTGGCGTGGTAGACGCGGATGGTCTTGGTCGACACCCCGACGTACTTGGCCAGCTGTCCGATCGTGAGCACAGGGCCATTGTTGACCTTGCCCTAGGGGCAAGGTCGCATGATCGAACCATGACTGACTGGGACACCCTGCGCGCGCTGGCCGACGAGGGGAACGAGAAGGCGATGGACCGGCTCGCCGATCTGGCGGATCAGCGGTCTGATCTGGACGCTCTGAACGAGTTGCTGGACGAGGGGAACGAGCGGGCGGGGGAGCACCTCACGCGGCGTGCCGCTGCCGCGAAGGATCTGCTGGAGCTGCAGCGGATCAGCGACGCCGGCTACGAGGAAGCCGGGGAGGTGCTCGACCGGCTGCTCGACTAAGCGACGACACGAGGCTAGGCGCGTCGCGAGGCAGGCGCGGGGCTACGCGCGGACGCGGGGCTTGGTGCGGAGGACTGGGGCGAAGACGGCCAGGGCCACGGTCAGGAGGGTGACGACCATGAAGGAGACGGTCAGGTTGCTGGCCTGCGCGATCCCGCCGATGATCGACGGCGCGACCAGCCCGGACGCGTACGTGATCGTCGCGACGCCGGCGATGGCCTGACTCGCGTTCGTGCCGGTCCGGCCGGCCGCGGCGAACGCGAGCGGTACGACGACCGCGATCCCGATCCCGAGCAGCCCGAACCCCAGCATGGCGACCGCCGCGTGAGGCGCGACCACGACCAGTACGCCGCCCGCCGTCGCGATCACGCCACTCCAGCGAACCGTCCGTACGGCGCCGAACCGGTCGACCACCGCGTCCCCCGTGATCCGCGCGATCGCCATCGTCAACGCGAAGCCCGTCGTCGCGGCCGCCGCGACCCCGGCCGTGCTGTCGAGGATGTCGCGCAGGTAGACCGCCGACCAGTCCAGGCTCGCGCCCTCGGCGAACACTGCGCAGAACCCGACCGCACCGATCAGCAAGGCCGACCGCGGCGGCAGCGCGAACCGCGCCGGCGGCTCCTCGTCGTCGTCCGGATGAATGTTCAGCACGAAGTGACACACCACAGCCCCGATCACTGTCAGGACGATGGCCGCCGCCACGTGATGGACCTGCGCGCTGAGCTCAGCGTGCGCCGCCAGAGTGCCGACCGCGGCGCCGAACAGCGCACCGAGACTCCACATCCCGTGCAGACCGGACAGGATCGACTTGCCCAGCCGATGCTCGACCTCGACCCCGAGCGCGTTCATTGCGACGTCGGCCATCCCCGACGTCCCGCCGTACACGAAGAGGGCGGCGGCCAGCATCAGCAGGTTCGGTGCGAACGACGGGAGGATCAGCGAGAGCGTCCACAACGCCAGCAGACCGCGCAAGGCGTTCCGCGTCCCGAAGCGGTGGGTGACCCGGGCGGCCAGCGGCATCATCAGCGCCGCGCCCAGCGCGGGGAACGCGAGTGCGATCCCGAGCTGCCCGGCAGACAAGCCGGCGTGCTCCTGGATCCATGGCACGCGGGTCGCGAACGAGCCCGTCACCGAGCCGTGAACGCAGAAGACCGCGGCCACGGCGTACCGCGACCGCCTGACCAGCGTGGTGTCATCAGTCACAAGCGAACAGACAATCTGTTTGATCGATCAGGCAGATGGTAGATTTCTGCGCGTGAGGAGTGCAGAACGGCATCAAGTGATCGTAGAACGACTTCGGGGCGTTGACCGAGTCTCGGTCCAGGAACTGGTCGAGGCGACCGAGTCCTCGGACATGACGATCCGCCGCGACCTCGACTTCCTGGCCGCCCAGGGCGTCCTCAAGCGGGTCCACGGTGGTGCCGTCCCGGCCATGGCCTCGGGTGTCGAGCCGCCGTACTCGCTGCGGGCGCAGGCGGCCGTCGCCGCGAAGCGTGCGATCGCGCGCGCCGCGGTCGAGCACATCCACGACGGCGAGACGATCGTCCTCGACAGCGGTACTACGGCGCTCGAGGTGGCCAAGCTTCTGCACGACCGCGCGGTGACGGTCATGCCGCTCTCGCTGCACGTCGCGCACGAGTTGGCGGACGCGCCGCGGATCCGGCTGCTGATGCCCGGGGGAGAGGCACGTCGCGGCGAGCTCGCCCTGGTCGGTCCGCTGACGGTCGCATCGCTGCGCGCACTCCGGTTCGACCTGGCCGTGCTGAGCCCGTGTGCCTTCAGCCTCGACGCCGGACTGACTGCGTTCGACCTGGGCGACGCCGAGGTCAAGCAGGAGGCTATGGCCGTCGCCGCTCGCTCGATGGTGCTGGCCGACGGCGCGAAGTGGGATCGCGCCGCACTGGCCTACGTCTGTCCGGCCGACTACCCAGACCTGATCATCACCGACCCGACCGCGCCCGAGGACCAGCGCACGCTGCTGGCCCAACGCGGCGTGCTGGTCGAGGTTGCCGCCTTGGAGGACGCTTCTTGACCGCCACCGATCTGCGTTCGCAGACCGCACCGCCAAGAGCCGCCCGCGTCGCCACCTGGCTGTACTTCGGCCTGAACGGGTTCGCCGTCGGGATGTGGGTCGTGCACATCCCCAGCATCGAGCACGCCACCGGTATCTCGCACAGCACGCTCGGGCTTCTGCTGCTGGTCCTCGGCGGCGCCGCGTTCACCGGCATGCAGGTGGCCGGTCCGCTGGTGGACCGCCTCGGCCAGCGACGGCTCGTGCCCGCGGCCGGCGTACTGCTCGGCATTGCCCTCGCCGGTCCCGGCCTGGCGACGAACTGGTGGACGCTCGGCCTGACGCTGATTCTCATCGGTTTCGGCAACGGCTCGATCGACGTCGGCATGAACGCTCAGGCGGTGGTGGTGGAGCGCGGCTACCCGCGCCCGATCATGGCCGCCTTCCACGCGATGTGGTCGATCGGCGGCGCGATCGCCGCGCTGATCGGTGCCGCGACGCTACGAGCCGGCGTACCGACCGAGGTCACCCTTGGCGTGGCGGGCGCGGTCTGCATCGTGATCGCACTTGCCGCCAGCCGGTTCTTGATCGAGGCAAGCGCCGACGAGGCCGATGAGCCGACGGAGGTGCGGGCGAAGCCGCCCGGCAAGCTGGTCTGGGCGCTCGGCGGGCTCGCGTTCGGCCTGATGCTCGCCGAGGGCGTGGCCAACGACTGGGCCGCGCTGCACTTCCGCGACATCCTCGGTACGTCGGTCAGTACGGCGGCCTACGCGTACGGCGCCTTCGCGGTGGCGATGACCGTCGGCCGGTTCCTCACCGACCGGGTCGCCGCTGTTGTCGGACCGGCGGCGATCGTCCGGTGGGGCGCCGCCATGGCCGCGGTCGGTCTGACCATCGTGATCGTCGTACCGTGGGTGCCCGTCGCCCTCTTCGGCTGGGCGTTGTTCGGCCTCGGCCTGGCCGGCGGCGTACCGCAACTCTTCACCGCCGCCGGCAACCTCGACCCCCGCGCCGCCGGTGCCCTGATGGCCCGCGTCGTCGGTCTCGGGTACGTCGGTCTGCTCGCCGGCCCGGCGCTGATCGGTGGACTCGCGCACTGGATGCCGTTGAACATCGCGTTCATCCTGCCGCTGGTGCTCTGCGTGCTGACGTTCCTCGGTGGGCCGGTGCTCAAGTCGCGGTCTTGAGCGCGTGCTCCAGATCGGCCCAGAGGTCGTCGGGGTGCTCGATCCCGACGGCCAGCCGGATCAGGTCCACCGGGATCGTCTCGACCTCCATCGCCCAGCGGCGACGGCGTTCGAGCATCGACTCCACGCCACCGAGGCTGGTCGCGTGAACCCACAGTTCGGTGCTCTCGCAGACCCGCTGGGCGTACTCGCCGTCGCCGCCGAGCTCGATGGACAGGATCGCGCCGAAGCCGGACATCTGCGCGGCGGCGCGGGCGTGGCCGGGGTCATCCGGTAGGCCCGGGTACCGGACGCGGCTCACGCGCGGGTGCTGAAGGAGACGCTCGGCCAGGAAGGCGGCGTTGGACTGGGCACGCTCGAGCCGCAGCGCGAGGGTCCGCAGGCCGCGCAGGCCCAGCCAGGCCTCCATCGGGCCGGGGATCGCGCCGCTGCCACGGCGGCGGAGCTCGATCGCGGCCCAGAGGTCCTCGTCGGCGGTGATGACGGCGCCGAGGATGACGTCGGAGTGGCCGGCGATGAACTTGGTTGCCGAGTGCATCACGACGTCCGCGCCGAGTTTGAGCGGCTGCTGCAGCAGCGGAGTCGCGAACGTGTTGTCGACGACAACGGTCGCGCCGGTTGCGTGACCGGCGGCTGAGAGCGCGGGGATGTCCGCGACCTCCATCGCCGGGTTGGTCGGTGACTCGATCCACAGCATGTCGGCGCCTGCGACCGCTTGGATCACGGCGTCGGTGTCCGCGATGTTGACCTTGTCGACGCGCAGGCGGCCGGATTCCGCATGCTGGTCGAGGAGCGCGAGGACACCGGAGTACGCGTGCTGTGGTGCAACGATCCGGCCGCCGACCGGGACGAGATCGCAGACCGCCGCGACCGCTGCCATTCCGGAGGCGAAGGTCAGTCCGCGACCGCCTTCGAGGGCGCCGAGGGTCTCCTCGAGTGCGGTCCACGCGTCGTTGCCGAACCGTCCGTAGCCGCGGTCGCCGCCCGCGACGTACGTCGAACTGAAGACCGGCGAGTCGCCGACCGGCGCGTTCGGCACACGCTCTGGGCGGCCGGCGTGGACGACGACGGTGGAGGGATCGAGATCAGAGGCCATACGGGGAATTGTTCCGCCCGCCGTCTGTCTCGCTCCGGGCGGGGGAGGACGGGAGATGGCTGGGGCGTTGCGAACCGGCCGCTGGGAGGGGGATGCCGCCGCTGCGGAGCAGGCTCATCGCGCGGCGGGCCAGCACTTTGACCTCGGTGTCGTCCGGGTTCTCGACCCAGATGCGGACCACCGTCTCGATGATGTTCATTGCGATCCCGGCCGCCAGCGCCGCGGTGAACTCGACCTGCTGCGGATCCGAACCTTGTTGCCGGGCCACGCCGGAGAGGCGGCGGACGAGTTCGTCGGTGAGGTCGTTGCGGAAGCGCCAGATCAGCTCGTTCAGGTGGGCGCTCACCGACGCGGTCTGACCGGCCAGGTCGAACACCGCGCGCACCCGGTCCGGGTTGCTCTCCAGCCGCTCCAGCACCCGCTCGATCACCGACCGCAGGCCGTCGGGCAGGGCGATGACCACTGGCTGCCCGCGGAACCAGCCGACGGCGTCCATCAGGCAGTCCTCGACGAACTCGAGGACGAGCGTCTCCTTGGTCGGGAAGTACCGGTACAGGGTGCTCGGACCAACCTCCGCGGCGGCGGCGATCTGTTCCACCGTGGTCCGGCCGAAGCCGTGGTCGGTGAACAGTTCGAACGCCTTGTCCGCGATCAGCCGGCGGGTCCGTTCCCGCTTCAGTTCGCGCAGTCCCATCTCCACCTCCGCGGGCAGAGTATCGGTTGGCCGACTCGCCAGTGAACGTTCCTGGTCGGCAGTCTCAGTCATACGGTAGTCACTACCAGAATCTGCCGAAAGGGTGCCGATGACCGACACGTTCCCCGTCAACCGCCCGTCCGGGTGCCCGTTCGACCCCGCGAGCGAGTACGCCGCACTCCGCCGTACCGAGGGTCCGTCGAAGGTCTCGACCCCGGCCGGCGTCGACGCCTGGGTCTTCAGCCGGTACGACGACGTACGCACGGTGCTGCGGGACGACCGGCTCAGTTCGCGGTCCGCACCGTCGGACCACGTCCGGGTGGACGCCGATCTGGGCCGGGAGGTCGACTCGGGTTCGGTCCTGCACAACGACGGGATGGCACACCGACGCTTGCGCCGGTTGCTGGCGACCGAGTTCGCGGTGAAGCGGATGGAGGCGCTGCGGCCGCGGATCGTGCAGATGATCGAGGACCACCTGGACGCGATGCTCGCGGCCGGCGGGCCGATCGATCTGGTGCAGGCGTTCGCGCTGCCGATCCCGTCGCTGGTGATCTGCGAGCTGCTCGGGGTGCCGTACGCGGATCGCGACGAGTTCCAGCAGCGGAACGCGGTCCTGGTGGCGATCGACCGGGATCCGGACGAGATGATGCGTGTCAGCGGCGAGCTGAACCAGTACATCGTCGGTCTGGTGCTCGCCAAGCAGTCCAAGCGTGAGGACGATCTCCTGTCCCGCCTGATCACCCGCGCCGAAGAACAGGGCCAGCCGTTGACGGTGCCCGAACTGGTGTCGATCGGCATCACCTTGCTGATCGCCGGTCACGAGACGACCGCGAACATGATTGCCCTCAGCACCCTTGCGTTGTTGCGCAACCCGCAGCAGCTCAAGGCTCTGCGTGACGATCCGTCGCTGGCGTCGGCCGCTGTCGAGGAGCTGCTGCGGTACCTGTCGGTCGTTCAATTCGGCGTGTTCCGGCACGTGACGGACGACCTCCCGGCCGGCTCCCGGACGATCGAGGCCGGCGGGTTCCTGGTCGCAGCGCTGTCGTCGGCCAACCGGGACGAGCGGGCCTTCCCGGACCCCGATCGGCTCGAGCTGACCCGCAAGGCGGCCGGTCACGTGGCGTTCGGTTTCGGTCCACACCAGTGCCTCGGACAACAGTTGGCCAGGGTGGAACTACAGGAGGCGTTCAGCCGTCTGTACCGGCGGATCCCGACGCTGCGACTCGCCGTACCGTTCGAGGAAATCGAGTTCAAGGACAACACCTTGGTGTACGGCGTGACCGCGCTCCCGGTCAGCTGGGACACGCCGCTACCGTCCGAAATCTGAACAGCCCTTAACCGAACCCAGATCGGAACCTGATCGCCGGGCCGCTACAGTCGAGCCGGTGAGTGAGTACTCGAGGGAACAACGCAAGCCCCGCGTCGCCGTGGTCTTCGGCGGACGGTCGAGCGAGCACGCCATCTCCTGTGTGACCGCGGCCAACGTGCTGCAGGCGATCGACCGCGACGTCTACGACGTGGTCCCGGTCGGCATCAGTACCAGCGGTCACTGGGTGCTGGAAAGCGGTGATCCGGAGCGGCTGTCGATCACCGACGGCAAGCTCCCGGAGGTCGACGTCACCGCGATGCCGGTGCTGTTCGGCGCGAACCGCGAGCTCGTGGTGAGCGAACCGGGCACGGTACCGAGCACGCTCGGCGAGGTTGACGTGGTGTTCCCACTCCTGCACGGCCCGTGGGGAGAGGACGGAACGATCCAGGGCCTCCTCGAGATGTCGGACATCCGGTACGTCGGCTCCGGCGTACTGTCCAGCGCGGTCGGCATGGACAAGCACTACATGAAGGTCGTCTTCCAGGCGGCCGGCCTCGAGGTCGGCCCGTACGTCGTGATCCGCGACCGCGACTGGGTGCGCGACGCGGAGGCCTGCCGCAAGGCGGTGGACGAGCTCGGCTACCCGGTGTTCGTGAAGCCGGCCCGCGGCGGGTCGAGCCTGGGGATCAGCAAGGTGAACAGCCGCGACGAGCTCGACGACGCGATCGTCGAGGCCCGGGCCCACGATCCGAAGGTGATCGTCGAGGCGTCGGCCAACGACCCGCGCGAGATCGAGGTCGGCGTCCTGGGCGGCTTGGACGGTGGTCCGGCCGAGGTCAGCGTGTGCGGCGAGGTCGCAGTCTCCGGTGGTGGGCACGACTTCTACGACTTCGAGACGAAGTACCTGCCGGAGGGCGAGGACTACCTCGCACTCTCGGTGCCGGCTGACCTCCCGGCCGACGTGGCCGCGGACATCCGCGCGAAGGCTCTGACCGCGTTCGACGCGATCGAGGCCGAGGGCCTGGCCCGGGTCGACTTCTTCCTCGACGCCGACGGCCGAGTGGTGATCAACGAGATCAACACGATGCCTGGCTTCACGCCTACGAGCATGTTCCCGCGCCTGTGGGAAGAATCCGGCATCGACTACCCGACCCTGGTCAACCGCCTCCTCGACCTGGCCATGACGCGCCCCACCGGTCTCCGCTGACTCCCTTTCCTGCCTTTCAGACTCTGAAAGTGGACTGAAAGGCAGGCGGCCTACGGTCGCGGACGTGGGGTTGACCCCGCGCCGGGCCAGGAGGGGAGCAGGTTCATGTCCAAGTCGGTGCTCGACATGTCGGTGTCCGTTGACGGGTACATCGCGGATCTCGACGACTACCTCGGTGGAGCCGACGGGCATCGGTTGCACAACTGGTTCGCCGAGGACGCCGAAGCGAAGCGGCCGGCCGGACCGGAGGCGGAGTTCTTCGACGAATGGAACAACTGCGGGGCGGTCCTCGCGGGCCGTCGTACAGCCGAACTGATGGATCACTGGGGTGGCGATCACAACGGCAGGCCGATCTTCGTTCCGAGTCACCGACCGCCCAGTCCTGCCGCGCGGTGGGGCTACCCGCTGGTGACGTATGTCCCCGACGGCATCGTGAGCGCGATGAAGCAAGCCAAGGCAGCCGCCGGCGACCGCGACGTCCAGGTCCGCGGCGGCTACATAGCTCAGAGCGCGCTGGAAGCCGGCGTCCTCGACGAGATCCAGCTCCACCAGGTCCCAGTCCTCCTCGGCCGAGGCCACCGTCTCTTCGACCTCCTCCCCACCGAGACCGAACTAAAGATCATCCGCGTACTAGACACCCCAGAAGCGACCCACATCCGCTACCAGGTACTCAACTAGAGGCGGTTGGGTCCGCCCACACCGCAGCCATAGGCGGTAGCGGTCAGCCCACACCGCAGTCGTAGGCGGGGGTCCGCCGACACCGCAGTCACAGGCGGTTGGCTCGGGTGTGGAGGTAGCGCTGTTGGGGGACGCTGGTGGTTTTGGTTGCTGCTTCTTCGTAGGCGGCTCGGGCTGCTGCGGTATAGCCGGACATTTCCAACAGGTGCGCGCGCACGGCTGCCAGGCGGTGGTCCTGTGCGAGGCGGTCGTCGTCTTCGATGGTGCTCAGCTGCTTGAGACCCTCGTCCGGTCCCCGCGCCATCGCGACTGCGACGACGTGGTTGAGCGCGACCATCGGGTTGTCGGTCAACTGGAGCAAGACCTCGTACAGCGCAAGGATCTGCGGCCAGTCGGTCTCCTCCGCCGACGCGGCCTCGTCATGTACGGCGGCGATCGCAGCCTGCAGCTGATACGGACCCACCGGACCCCGCGGCAGCGCCGCAGTGATCAGCCCCACCCCTTCCTCGATCAGCTCAGAGATCCACAGCGACCGATCCTGCTCGTCCATCGGGACCAACTCACCCAACGGTCCTGTCCGCGCTGGCCGACGCGCATCCGTCAGCAGCATCAGCGCGAGCAACCCCGTCACCTCGCTGTCGTCCGGCAGCAACCGGTGCAGCATCCGCCCCAGCCGGATCCCCTCCGCCGACAACTCGACCCGTTGCAGACTCGGCCCCGTCGTACTCGCGTAGCCCTCGTTGAAGATCAGGTAGACGACCTTCAGCACGGCGCCGAGCCGCTCGTCCCGATCCGCGGGCAGAGCGAACCGCGCACCGCTGTCGCTCACAGTCGCCTTCGCCCGGCTGATCCGCCGCGTCATCGTTGCCTCCGGCACCAGGAACGCCCGGGCGATCTCCCCGGTGGTGAGACCGCCGACCGCCCGCAACGTCAACGCGATCTGCGACGCGGGTGACAGCGATGGATGGCAGCACATGAACAACAGGATCAGCGTGTCGTCGGTGTTCGCGATCGGCTCGCTCGGACCGGGCCCCCACTGCCCCACCCGGTCCTCGCGCCGCTGCCGGGCCTGCTCCCGACGGAGCAGATCCGTCAGCCGGCGCGAGGCCACCGTGATGAGCCACCCGCGCGGACTGCCCGGTACGCCGTCTTCCGGCCACTGCTGCGCCGCCGCGAGCAGCGCCTCCTGCACCGCGTCCTCGGCGGTGTCGAAATGCCCGTACCGCCGGACCAGCGCCCCGAGCACCTGCGGCGCCAGCTCGCGCAGCAGGTCCTCGAGAGCTGCCGGCATGGCGATCAGTCCACCAGTTCGTCGCGACCCTCGACCACCGGCCGGATGTCGGCGTACGCGGTCGCGCGGACGAACTCGGGCGCCGGTGTGTCGCCGAGTCTGGCGGCGATCTCGGTCGCCCGGTCGAACGACTCGCATTCGACGATCCAGTACCCGGCGAGTACCTCCTGGGTCTCGGCGTACGGGCCGTCGGTCACCACCGCGTTGCCATCCTTCGAACCGAGCCGCCGGGTGTGCACCGGCGCGGCCAGGGCGCGGGTCTCGACCAATTCGCCGGACTCGGCCAGGTCGGAGTTGAACTTCTCCATGAACGCACCCATCGCCGCGAAGTCCTCGGCCGTCCAGGCGGGCTTGCCCGTGTCCTTGCCGGACATCCCGTCGTAGTCCTGCTGCGACGCGTAGGTCAGGATCATGTACTTCATCGGAATCTCCCGTCGTCCGGACACCCACCGCGGGTGCCTCTCAGCCGATACGTCGCCCCCGCCGGACCGAACCGGACACCGAGTGCGGACGAATTTCCTTCTCGACAGGGAGTATGCCGTCGTCAGGTACAGGGGGTGATGAGTTTGTCGAACCTGTGGATAGCGTCCGAGACGTCGGTCAGCGCGTTCGCCTCCGGGCTGTACTTCGCCGGCACCGCGACCTCGACGTAGACCTCGCGGCCGATGGTCGTGAAGATGACCCCGTTGTCGGCCGGCTTGGCGAACCAGCCGACGCCGTTCACCTCGAAGCACTGCGACTGCGCCTCGGCCATCCCGGCCGGTGGGGTGACTCCACAGGTGACCTCGATCGGCGGATCGCCGTACGCGGTGGTCAGCGGGCTGGGCGGCTCGGTCTTGCGGCGGTCGGTGTCCAGCACCTTGTCGGGCAGCGCCGCCACCAGCGGCTCACAGACCGCAGCGACCTCGGGCGCTGGAGAGGGTACGGCGACAGGCACAGCCCCCGGACTGCACGCGGCCAGGACGAGCAGACCGGTCAGACCGAGTGCAGCGAACAGGACCTTGGGCATGCTGAAGGACGGCGGGACCTCGGGAACCAGCTCAGATGTGAACGACGGGACAGGTCAGGGTGCGGGTGATGCCAGGCACGTTCTGGACCTTGGCAACGACCAGCTTGCCCAGTTCGTCGACGTTGCGGGCTTCCGCGCGGACGATCACGTCGTACGGACCGGTGACGTCCTCGGCCAGGGTGACGCCCTGGACCTCGGCGATCTGTGCGGCGACGTCGGCCGCCCGGCCGACCTCGGTCTGGATCAGGATGTAGGCCTGGACCACCACGTCGTTCTCCACTCAGTCGTCCTCAGCTGGCTCCGGCCGCTGTACTGGGCGGCGGCCGGGCGTACTCTTCGTTGCCCGGTCACGGTACCGCCTAAGGCGGTGTCTGGTAATCCCCCGCCTACTGCGCGGCACTCGGCACGGCACCTCGCCGCACCGCACCGAGCACCTGCTCGCTACAGCGCGGGACCACCAGACACCGCCTAGACTCCCACTGGCGATATGGGAGGTCTGCTGACGTGACAGAGACGTTGGGGAGCACGGGTGAGTTCGGCCTGATCGAGGCCGTCACCAAGGGGCTGTCCACAAGTGAGGACGTCCTGGTCGGGCCTGGTGACGACGCGGCTGTGGTGGCGGTGCCGGACGGGCGGATGGTGATCACGACGGACCTGCTGGTGGAGGGCCGCCACTTCCGCCGGGACTGGTCGTCGGCGTACGACGTGGGCCGCAAGGCCGCCGCGCAGAACCTGGCCGATGTGGTGGCGATGGGCGCGCGGCCGACGTCCATGGTGGTCGGCTTCGGCGCACCGGCCGACCTGGCGACCGCTTGGGCGCTGGAGCTCAACCAGGGCCTGGTGGACGAGTGCGAACTGGTCGATGTGCACATCGTCGGCGGCGACACCGTGCAATCGGACAAGATCGTCGTTTCGGTGACAGCCTTCGGAACGCTCGACGGCCGGGCGCCGGTGCTGCGCTCCGGTGCACGCCCAGGTGACGAGGTCGCGTACATCGGCCGGTTGGGCTGGGCCGAAGCCGGCTACACAGTGCTCACCCGCGGCTTCCGCTCGCCGCGGTCGGTGGTGGAAGCGCACCGCCGCCCGCAGCCGCCGTACGCCGAGGGGCCGCGGGCTGCACTGGCCGGTGCGTCGTCGCTGTGTGACGTGAGCGACGGACTGCTCTCGGATCTCGGCCACATCGCCACCCGGAGTCAGGTGGTCATCGACGTACACTCGCACGCGCTGGCCGTGCCGGAGCCGCTGCAGGCGGTGGCGGCCGCGACAGGTGTGGACGCGCTAAAGTTCGTGCTGACGGGTGGTGAGGACCACGCACTGGTCGGAACCTTCGAGCCCGCGGACGTGCCCGAGGGCTGGACCGTCATCGGTGCGGTTGCTGAGGGCAACGAGGAACGGCCGGCCGGAACGGTCACCGTGGACGGCGCGGCGTACGCCGAGGAGTCCGGTCACGCCCACTTCAGGAGCTGAGATGAGTCGATTGCCCAGGGTGCTCACGATCGCCGGTTCGGACTCCGGCGGCGGAGCGGGGATCCAGGCCGACCTCAAGTCCATGCTGGCCAACGGTGTGCACGGCATGAGCGTGCTGACCGCGATCACAGCGCAGAACAGCCTCGGCGTGCAGGGTGCGTGGGAGCTGCCGGAGGAGCAGGTCCGCGCCCAGTTCCACAGTGTGGTGGACGACATCGGTGTGGATGCGGTCAAGACCGGCATGCTGGCCTCCGCGCGGATGGTCGGCGTGGTGGCGTCCCTGCTACGGACTCTGCCGCCGTCGGTGCCAGTGGTGGTCGACCCGGTGTCGGTGTCCAAGCACGGTGACGCGCTGCTGGCCGCTGACGCGATGGATGCCGTACGGACCGAGATCGTGCCGCTGGCAACCGTCCTGACGCCGAACCTGACCGAGCTCGGACCGGTCGCCGGGATCGAGTTGGAGACCATCGAGGACCGTGAGCTCGCCGCGAAGCTGCTCATGGACGCCGGAGCCACGTGGGTCTTGGTCAAGGGCGGCCACGACGTCGGTACGGCGGCAGTGGACGTGCTGCACGGTCCAGGGGTACGACGGTCCTACAGCGCGGTGCGGGCGGACAACCGGCACACCCACGGCACCGGATGCACCTTGGCCAGCGCCATCGCGTCGTACCTGGCGCGCGGGTACGACGTACCGAGTGCGGTCGGTGCTGCGAAGGAGTACGTGACCGGGGCGATCGCGGCCGGGTTCGCACTCGGTGGTGGAATCGGTCCGGTCGATCACGCGTGGAGATTTCGAGGGAGTGGCAGTTGACGAAGCAGCAGCCCCCGGTGGACGGGTACTGCGAGCAGTGCCGCTTCAACTACGACACGGGTGACCTGCAGGGCACGGTGACCCTGCTCATCCGGCAGGCGGCGGACTGCAGCATGGCTCTGACCAAGGCCGCGGCCGGTCCGGATCCGAACGTCGTACGGCTGCGGCCGAAGCCTGACGTGTGGTCCGCGATCGAGTACGCCTGCCACGTGCGCGACGTACTTCAGGTGCAGCGGTTCCGGATCGCTCAGTGCCTCGCGGAGGACCGGCCGGTGTACGCGCCGATGGACCGGACCGGTCGGGTGAAGCAGCAGAAGTACGAGGACCAGGACCCGATGGAGGTGGCGGCCGCACTGGTGCGGTTCGCCCGCGAGTTCGGTGCCGCCGCACGGGTGCTGACCCCGCCGCAGCTCGGCAAGCTCGGCCTCTACAACTACCCGGTCCGCGCACCGCGCACGCTGGGCTGGATCATCCGCCACACCGCCCATGAGATCCAGCACCACCGGCTCGACCTCATCACCATCCTCGCGGAGGTGGAGCCCCCGATCGTCTCCAAGGCCAAGCCTGAGCCGCCTCCCGCAGTGGAGGAGACCACTACCGACTAGCGGCCCAAGTCGCGATGGAAGGCTCGCTGGTGAGGTGGTCGAGTGCCAGCGCGGCGGCACCGCGGAGCGGGCCGTCTGGTTGGTGTGTGGCCGACAGGACCGGCGGGGGAGAGCTGCGGTGGAAGGTCATCAGACCGGCTAGGTAGGCCTGCTCGAACGCGGTCGCGGCGGCAGCGCGGAGTGGGATGGCCAGACCGCCCAGCGTGACCACGTCGGGGTCGTGCGCATTGACCAGACCGGCGATGCCGGTGCCCAACGCCGTGACCACCTTGGCGACTGCCCGGGCCGCTGCACGGTCCGTGCGGCGGAGCACAGCCTCGGCGTAGGCGTACGGATCGTCCGGTGCGGTCTCCTTGAGATACCTGGCCAGTGCGCGCCCGTCGATGTCCAGGTCCCAGCAGCCGCGCGCACCACACGGGCACAACCGAGTGCGATCCCCGAACGGGACATGTCCGTACTCGCCGCCGGCGCCCGACGCTCCCTGCGCTGGTACGCCGTCGATGATCAGCGTGCCGCCGAGACCCACCTCGACGATCAGGTGCAACGCCGTACCGGCTCCCGCGGCCGCACCAGTGCGCGCTTCGGCCACACCGCTCAAGGTCGCGTCGTTGCCGGCGAGTAGTGGTACGCCGGTGCGTGCTGTGACCGTCTCGAGGTCAAGCTCGGCCCAGTCCAGCGTTGGCGCCTGCATCAAACGGTTGTCGCGGATGGTGCCCGGCGCGGCCAGGCTCACGACCCGCAGCCGAGCGCCGTACTGCTGGTGTACGCGCTCTACCTCCTTCTGCAGGTTGCTGAGCACGACCTGCGAGCGCCGACTGCGGTGCCGCTTGGACTGCTGCTCCAGGAACGACCCGTCGACCGCGACCACGGCACTCCGCCAACTGCCCTGCCTGAGGTCCAGTGCGAGCGCCACAGGCCCTTGCGGATGCGGCCGCAGTACCGTGGTCGGCCGTCCCCGCCCCTGGCTGGGCGCCGGTGCCTCGGTGAGCAGCCGTACGTCGCGTAGCCGAGCGGTCACCTCAGTGGCCGAACTCGTGCTCAGCCGCAGCTCCCGCGCCACCGCGGCACGCGTGATCCCGGGCTGACGGCTCACCCGCATCAATACGTCGGAAGCCGTCTGCCACTGTCCCCGGCGCACTGGAGTCATAGCATCCTTCTACCTTATGCTCGTGGGACGAGTTTAATTGGAGGGGTGATGGGGCTTCGCGACATCCGCGCGGTGCTGTTCGACATGGACGGCACGCTGGTCGACTCCGACGGTGCCGTCGACCGGACCTGGACGCTCTGGGCGCAGGAGTACGGCGTACCGCCGGCTGACGCACTGGCGATCGCTCCCGGCAGTCCGTCCGAGGCGACGATCGCGCGGCTGCGGCCCGATCTCCGTCCGGCGGAGGTATCCGCGGCCGCGGCGCGTTTGCTGGATCTGGAGTGCGAGGACCTGACCGATGTCGTGCCTGCACCTGGTGCACATGAGCTGATCGCGCTGCTCGAACGGCTCGGCCTGCCGTGGGCCGTCTTCACGAGCGCCTCCACCCGACTGGCGAAGGTCCGCCTCGGAGCTACTGGGATCTCGCCGTCGATCCTGGTCACCGTCGACGACGTCACCCGCGGCAAGCCGGATCCCGAGGGCTATCTGCGGGCCGCCGAGCTGGTCGGCGTACCTGCTGAGCAGTGCCTAGTCGTCGAAGACACCGAGGTCGGCCTGGCCGCCGGCCGCGCGGCCGGCGCGCTCACGGCCGGCCTGAAGGGCACAACCGCCGACATCGAGCTACCCGACCTGCACCACCTCGTCGCTGAGCTGACCCGCGAATGAGCACGGAGGCTCCGGTGCGGGCGGGGGAACAGGCACGGCGCGACGAGGTCCGGATCGGGATCGGGCTGTCGTCGATGGGGTTCGTGCTGGCCGGACTGGGAGCCTGCATCGCGATCCTGGCGCGCGATCTCGACGAGCCGACCGACCGCTTGGCTCTGCTGTCGTCGGGCTTCGCACTCGGTCTGCTGATCGTCGCGGTCGTCGGGCCGCGGATCCTCCGGACGTGGCCGATGACGACGGTCCTCGCGATCGGGTCGGTGGTATGCGCGTTCGGCACGGTCCTGCTCGCCCTGGCTCCTGTGTACGCCGTGGCGATCGCAGGAGGACTGTGTGTCGGCCTGGGTGGGGCCCTGCTCGTCCTGGTCGCGCCGCTCATGCTGGACGGTCCCACCGCCGCCGCGCGCCTCAGTCGGGTCAACGCGGTAGCCAGTGGCACCGGCATCCTCGCCCCACTCGCGATCGGAGCCCTCGACTCCCTCGGCCCCACCGGCCGTCTGGCCATGCTCGCCGCCGCGCCACCCCTCGTGGCCCTGGCCGTCCTCAGCCGCCGCGCGCAACGGCCGCATCCTCCTGGCCGCCCGGTCGACACGCCGGTCCCCGTCCTGATCGACTCGGCTCCGGCCGTCGGCCTCGGCAGACGGTGGTTGGGCCGCAAAGTCGCTCTGGATGTCGGACTGGGGTGGTTGCGGGTCGTACTGGCCGTGGCGGTGGAGTTCTGCTTCGTGGTGTGGGCTGTGGCCCGACTGGTGGACAGCGGTCTGTCGACGGCAACCGCCGCCGTACTGGGCAGCGCGTTCCCGATCGGCATGGCGGTGGGTCGCGCGATCGGCCCGATCCGTTGGCGCGGCTGGTCTCCCGTCGTACCGTCCGGACTGCTCGCGATCCTCGGCACCTTGTTGGTCAGCCTGTTCGACGCACCCGCGGCCGTCGCCCTCGGCCTGGCCATCGCCGGTCTGGGTGTTGCTCCGCTCTACCCGGTGACCCTGGCCGCCCTGGTCGCGACTCCAGGTCTGAGCCCCGCCCGCCTGTCGGCGATCGGCGCTCTGGCGTCCGGTACGGCGATCCTGATCGCGCCCGCTGCACTCGCCGGACTGGCCCGCGTCGTCGACCTCCGCACCGCGTACCTGGTCACCCTCCCACTGCTGATCACGCTGTTCGTCCTCAGTCGCCGGCCGGCACGCGCAACCGCGGCGAGTTGACCGTCACCAGGTCCGAACGAGGTCGGGTCGGCGCGGCCCAGCACACCGCGTTGGCGAGCACGCGCTGGATGTCCGGGTGGTGGTAGGCGGGGTAGTCCTGGTCGCTGGGCGAGAAGTAGAACACCTTGCCGGCCCCGCGGGTATAGGTGACGCCGGACCGGAACACCTCGCCGCGCTGAACGTGGACAGGAACACGGTCTAGTCCGGCTGCGGGATGTCGAAGTACTCGCCGTACATCCCCTGCTCCGGGACCTCGATCAGACCAGGACCCGGATGCGGCTGTTCATGACGACCTGAAATCGACGACGGACTTTATGAAGCCGTGCGGCTTGCTCCGGAGTGTCTCGAACGCCTCGTCGATCCGGTCCGCGGTGAAGCGATGGGTGACCAGTTTCTGCAGTTCGAGCCGCCCGGCCTGCTGCAGGCGGAGCCCGGCCAGCGTCGCCTCGCGAAGCAGGCGCTGGTCCCGGACGTGGGCGTTCACGACGTCGAGCGCTTTCCAGTTCCAGTCCTGCAGATTCACCTGCCGGCGTCCTTGGTGGTAGCCGAGAATGGACAGTACGCCGTGAGGCCGGACGAGGTCACCAGCCAGATCCAGTCCGGCCTGCGAACCGGACGCCTCCACGACGACGTCGACGCCGGCGGTCTCCCGGCTGTTCATGCCGTAGCGGAGCGCGCCCGGCACACTGGCCGGCTCGTAGACCCGGCCGGCACCGCAGGCCGTCGCAGCATCTCTGGCGTCGGCGCGTGGATCGATGACGATGAGGTCGGAGATGGCCGACGACGCCAGCAGTTGCACCATGATCAGGCCCATGAACCCGCCGCCCACGACAGCGACGGATGCGCCGGGCGCGGTCGGCGTACGCCGGTAACCCTCGACGACGCAGCCAACCGGCTCGGGGAGGGCGACCGCGGGATCGACCCCGTCAGGGATGAGGACGAGGTCGGCCAGGTCGGCAACGGCGTACGTCGCGAACGACGGGAAAATCCGGCCGCCGACCAGCGAACCGGCCGGGACATCAATGCCCGGTCCTGCCTCGATCACCTCACCGACGGGCTCGTGCCCGAGCTGCATGGGGTACGTCGGCTGCGGGTTCGCCCACGTGGGCAGGTCGCTGGCGCAGACGCCGACGTTCTGCACGCGGACGAGGACCTGGTGCGGGCCAGGCGTCGGTACCTTCTGCGGTACGAGCCGGCCGGCGCCGGGGCGGGTGAGTTCATAGACGGTTGCGCTCACTTGCTGGCTCCTGCGGTCAGGCCCTGAATGAACCGGCGGTTGAGGACGACGTAGATGATCAGGACCGGCAGCGCCGCGAGCGTGGTGCCGGCGGCCAGTACGGAGGTGTCGGTGGTGAACCGGCCCTGGAAGAACGTCAGGCCGATCGGGAGCGTGCGGACGTCGTCGGTCTGCAGGAAGAACAGCGGGACGACCAGCTCGTTCCACGACGTCATGAACTGCAGGATCACGACGGCCTGCAGTGCCGGACTGACCAGCGGCCGCACGATCGACCAGAGCGTACGGATGTCGCCCGCGCCGTCGATACGGGCCGCTTCCACGAGTTCGTACGGCATGTCCCGCAGGCTCGCCCTGAGGAGGAAGATCGCGAACGGGATTCCGATCGCCGTCTCGACCAGGACGGCGCCGATCCGGGTGTTGACGAGGCCCATGTTGCGCAGCTGGAAGAACAGCGGGATGACCACCGACCAGACGGGGATCATCAGCCCGAGCAGGAACGTGTAGAACACCGTTGAGCTCAGGCGGAGCTTCAGCACGGTCAGCCCGTACGCGGCAGGAAAGGCGACGGCAAGCACCAGGGCGACGGTCCCGAAGGCCACGATGGTGCTGTTCAGCAGGTACTGCGAGAAGTGCGCCTGGTCCCACGCGGTCAGGTAGTTGCGGAAGACCGGTGGCCACTCGAACGAGAACGGGTCGAGCGAGGTCGCGTTCGACGTACGGACCGACTGCAGCAGCACCCAGAGCAGCGGGACGAGGGAGATGATCGAGACGACGGCCAGGGCCGCATGGACGGAGATCCTGGTCGGGGTGGCGGTCCGGCTCACTGTTCGCTCCTTTCCCGCAGCCGCAGGAACACGATGGTGATGACGAGGATGATCAGGCTCAGGATCACCGCGGCCGCGGCGCCGTAGCCGACCTGGTGGGTGACGAACGCCAGCGAGTAGATGTAGTAGGCAACGACCTCGGTGCTGTGACCGGGGCCGCCGTTCGTCATGATGTAGACGAGGTCGAACGTCTTCAGCGTGTTGATGAACGACAGCACCAGCAGAAGGGTGATCTGGTTCCGGATCCCGGGCAGGGTAATGTGCGCGAACTGCTTGACCGGGCCGGCGCCGTCGACGGAGGCCGCCTCGTACAGGCTGCGGTCGATCGACTGCAGGCCGCCGAGCAGGATCACCATCGCGAACCCGAAGTAGGTCCAGTTGGCCGTGGCGATGACGGCCGGCATCGCGGTGTGCTGGTCGGACAACCAGCCGACACCGTTCAGGCCGGCGGCCCTGAGGGTGGCGTTGAGGATGCCGGTGTCGGGTTGGTAGAGCTGGTTCCAGGCGATCCCGACCACGACCAGCGACATGGTGGCCGGGACGAACAGCACGGTCCGGAACAACGTCCGCGCCCGGATCCAGGACGCCGACAGCAGCGCGGCGAGCAGCAGGCCCAGTCCTTGGGCCAGCCAGCTACCGGCCACCCACTCGAGATTGTTGAGCAAGGCGCCGAAGAAGCGTCTGTCGCCGGCCAGTTCACGATAGTTGTCGAAGGCTACGAACGACTTCGACGGCGACAGGCCGTTCCAGTCGGTGAAGCTGAGGTACACGGTCTGCAGGATCGGCCACAGCGTGAAGACCGCGTAGATCGCGGCGGCGGGAAGCACCAGCCAGTAGCCGATGACACCGGCGCGCGGGCGCTGGCGGGCGGCGGCCTTCGAGGGTGGCCCGAGTACGGTGGGTCGCTCAAGCGAGGTGGATGCGCTCACAGCTGCTCAGTCCCTGGTGGTCGTCGGTGTCACTTCTTCGCGCGGGCCTTGGTGAGGGCCTCGTCGAGGGTGGTCGCGAAGGCGGCGGCATCACGGCTGCCGCCGAGGAACTGCTGGGCCGCGCCGTTCCACGCCTCGGTGACCAGGGCGCTGGAGGTGTAGCCGGTCCATGCCCCGATGCCGCCACCGTCCTGCGCGGCCCGGACCACGTCGACGTTCTGCTGCAGCAGGGGAGCGACGTCGACCTTGCTGGTGTCGTACTTCGAGGTCGGGAGCACACCGGCCTTCAGCCAGGTCGCCTCGGCGGTGTCGGAGAAGTGGACGAAGTCGATCCAGTCCGCGGCGATGTCCTTGGCCTTGGACGATTCCGAGATCGACCAGGCCCCGCCGACGCCGCCCTCGGCCTGCTGCTTGAGGGCACCATCGACCATGGGGAACGAGACGAACCGGAAGTCGTCCGGGTGGCTCGCGTTCTGGAGGATGTCCGGCGTCACGCCGGTTCCCTCGACGAACATGCCGGCCTGGCCGGTGTAGAACGACTTGAACGCGTCGTCGAACGCGACCCCGTTGAAGTTGCTGGTCAGGTAGCCCTTCTTCGCCCACGACTGCGCGAGCGCCAGCGAGGCCTGCACGCTCGGGTCGTGCCAGGTCGCGCTGCCGCCGAGCGACTCCAGCGACCGGATCGTCTCGACTGGGGTGTTCGCGTGCAGGGCCGCACCGATCAGGTGCGAGGACGGCCACTGGTCTTTGTTGCCAAAGGCAATCGGAGTGACCCCGGCCGCCTTCAGCCGGTCGGCGGCCGCGACGAACGCCGGGTACGTCGTCGGGGCGGCGATACCGTGCTTGGCGAAGATCGCGGTGCTGTAGAAGAGCCCGACCGCTTCGCTCGAGCGCGGGACGCCGTACAGCTTGTCGTTGTACTTGGCGCGGTCGAGAACCGAGGACGCCATCTTTGCGCTCCAGCCGTACTTCTCGGCGTACCGGTCCAGTGGTGCCACCAGGCCGTTCGTCGCCAGTTCGCCGAGTGCCGACTCCGCGGCGTCGTAGTCGAAGATGTCCGGACCGGACCCGGAGGCCAGGGACGTCGGCAGGGTCTTCTGCTCGTCGTCCGCGGACAGGAACTGGATGTCGACGGTGACCTCGGGATGCTTGGCCTCGTACGCCTCGCTCAGCTTCTTCAGCACCGGCTGCAGCGCGGCGTTGTCCCCGAACTGCGAGACGACGGTCACGGTGGCCTTGTCGCCGACAGTGAGGCCGCCGGAATCGTCGTCGGTGCTGCCGCCGGTGGTCGTGCCGCAGGCCGAGAAGGCGAGGACGGCCGCCACTGCGACGGCGCCCCGGAGCGCGTTACGCGGAGAGCGCTGGATCATGACTGTCTCCTTGGGTCTGAGTGAGAGATGCCGGCACGAGCGCCTCGGAGGCGTCCGCCACGAGGTGCACGTGGCGGGCTCCGTCGGCGAAGGTCGGCAGCCGGGACGGACGGGTCCGGGTCGAGACGGCGGAATAGAAGTCGGTGAACATCGCCCGGCGGGCACTGTCCGGTGCGGGTTCCGATCGCCAGAACTCGCCCGCGACAGACGCCGGCGCGTGGCTGTCGGTGCGCAGGCTGGACGCCGAGGAACGATCGGTGACGGTGACCACCTCGGAGTCTGACAAGGACCACTCGGCCGCACCGTCGTGACCGTCGACCGCGATGCTCAGTGCGTTCGAACTGCCGGCGGCGATCTGGGAGGCCACGAGCGACAGCGCCACACCGTCGGCACTGAGTGCGGTCGCGAGGGCGACATCGTCGCGCCAGGAGCCAAGCCGTCGAGCGCGGTGAACGTCGTGTCCAGTCTCTCCAAGCGCGTGCCGCTGACGAACTCCACGAGGTCGATCAGGTGCACGCCGATGTCGTTCAGTACGCGTGAACGCCCGCCTTGTGCCGGGTCGCTTCGCCACGAGTGCACCCGGTCGAGAGCCCAGTTCTGGAGATACCCGGCACGGATCGTGTGCAGCGAACCAAGTCGGCCGTCGGCGATCAATCGTTGCAGGCGAGGGACGAGAGGGGAGTAGCGGTAGTTGTAGGCCACAGTGGTGATGGCCTCGTGTTGTTCGGCGGCGGCCGCGAGGAGGTCGGCGTGGGCCGGAACAAGGGTCAGCGGCTTCTCGCACAGAACATGCTTGCCGGCGGCAATCGAAAGGCGGACCACATCGAAGTGCTGGTCGTTCGGCGTACAGACATGTACGGCGTCGATCTCGGGGTCGGTGACCAGTTCGACGGCATCGGCGGTCCAGCGTCGTACGCCGAGACGGCGGGCGGCCGCGGCTGCGGTGGCCGGACCTGATCCGGCGATCATCGTGACCTCGACACCGGGCAACGTCTGGAGCACAGCCGCGTGGATGGCGCCGACGCCGCGGGCTCCGATGATGCCGACGCGGGTCACCTGGCTGACTCTGGTCATCGCGCCGGCGCTTCCGACAACCTGCGGGCGGTACGGGTGAGCAGGCCGGCACTGGTGATCTCGTCGATGATCATGATCGCCGCACCGAGGCTCGCCGACTCGGGACCCAGCGCCGACGGGACGATCTGCAGATCGCGGGTCGCCAGCGCGAGGGAGCGGCCGTAGATGGTCTCGCGGATCCGGGCCAGGAAGTCGTTGTCGCCGGCCATCCGGCCGGCCACCACGATGGTGGCCGGATTGAAGAAGTCGACCACGACGGACAGCACCTGGCCGATGTTCTCGGCAGCCTTGTCGAGCAGCTCGCGGCACGCGGTGTCACCGAGTTGGGCACACTCGACCACCAGGCGGGCCGAGATCTCCTGCCCTGCCGTGCTCGCCTTCGCGAGCATGGCGCTCCGGCCGGACGTGGCCAGAAGTTCCGCCTGCTCGGCGATGTGGTCGCCGCCCTGAGTGGTGACCAGGCTTCCGGCGCTTCCCTGCGCGCCGCGGTGCAGTTTGCCGTTCGAGACCAGGCCGGCGCCGACCCACGCGCCCAGCTTGATCACCAGCAGGTCGCGGACCTGTTGCCCCTGACCCACCATCTGCTCGGCCAGTGCCATCAGGTTCACTTCGTTGTCGATCCGCGCCGGGACGCCGAAGCGTTCCTGCAGACGGTCCCGCACCTGCTGGTCGTGCCAGTCCGGATGGACCGGCGGGTGAATCGTGCGACCGGTCTCGAACTCCACCGGCCCGGCGATCCCAACCCCGATCCCGCACAGCGGGTGATGGGCTTTGGTTGCGGTCAGCCCCTTCTCGACAGCGCGCTCCAGTGCATTGAGGACCGGCTCTGGGCCCTGCCGCATCGAGACCGTGACTCGCTCCTCCCACAGCAACTCGTGCGCGAGGGAGAACACCGTCACCTGCAGGTGGGTCATCGCGATCTCCGCACCGACAACGACTCCCCGGCTCCGGCTCAGCGACAGCGCCGTACCTCGGCGTCCGCCCGTACTGGCGTTCGCCCCGGTCTCCTCGACCAGGCCGGACCCGACCAGCCACCGCACCCGCTCGGACACGATCGCCTTGCTGAGTCCGGTGCTGGTCGCCAGGTCGGCGCGAGAGACGCCGCCGGTGTCGCGGATCGCCGCCAGGATCGCCGCCGAGCTCGGCGAGGACATCGGGTTCGTGTCGAGAACTTCGTCCACAACTCTGCCTTCTTCGTTCACTGAGTGATCGAAGTTGATCGTAGAGTGGACTTAGCGGCGCGCGCAAGACCCGGAAGCCGATAGCATCGGCCGCATGGAGTGTTTTGCCGCGGGGCGTACTCGGCGCTGAAGGTTGGCCCGTCGCAGCGTGGGCTGCGGGTGGGTCACGCGCGCCCGATTTCCTTTAGTGTGAGAGGCACACTTCATGTTCATTCGTTCGTACATTCACTCTGACTTGCCCCGGCTCATCGACTTCACCATCGAGACGTTCGGGCCGTTCTACGAGGAGTCGTTCCGGCCGCTGGTCGGCGAGACGATCTTCGGCATCCAGCACGGCAACTGGCGCGACGACTACCACAAGCAGGTCGCGGGGCTGCATGATCCGGACCAGCACAAGTACGTCGCGGTCGCCGAGGAGAACGGTGTACTCGCCGGCTATGTGGCGTGGGCGGTGGAGCCCGAACGGCGGCATGGCGAGGTGACCATCCTTGCCGTCGCGGCTCAGCACCGTCGGGAGAACCTCGGCACTGCCCTGTGTGAGCACGCCTTCGACGGGATGCGAAGCCTGGGCGCGGAGGTCGTCGAGATCGGCACTGGCGGTGACGACTTCCACGCCCCTGCCCGAGGGCTCTACGAGAGCCTCGGGTGCATCAAACTCCCGGTCGCGGTCTACTACCGCACGCTCTAGGGGCACTCGGTCGGGATCGGGGGGGGGCTGGTCGGTTGGCGGGGTAGGTGCTCGGGCGCACGGAACAACTTCGTGGTGACTGTGCACAGGTCGTGTCATGTCCACGGCCCCCAGATCCTGTCCACGGCCCAGATGACTGGGGCGGAGGTGCGACCTTGTGCACGGGTTGACCACGTCAACCGGTGGTTGGTGGTTGATCGGTGCACAAGGTCGTGGGTGTACGGCGCGCCGTCGGCCCGCACCCCGCGGGTCGGCAGCACAGGTTCGTGGTTGGCGATTGATGCCGGTCGGCGCGAGGAGTTCGCTGCCGTTTACGGCCGGGCGTACCGGCCGACCATCTTCACCAGGGTGTCCGGCGGGACGACCTTGACGTGGGGGTCGAGTCCGTCGACAACAGCCAGCACGTTGTCGACGGACTTGCTCCACGCGTGCCAGACGACGACTGAGTAGCCGGCCGTTGAGCGCGGGTTGCGCGTGGCGGCGTTGAGCTCAGCGGTCACCGAGGCCTCGTCGGCGCCGTCGAGTCCGTCCCAGAGCATCGTGCGGGCGGAGATGACCGGCTTGCCCTCGGACCAGACGACCTTGCCCTTCAGACCGTCGTACCGGGAGTACTCGAGGTAGATGAGTCCGTCGATCTCACGGCGCTTGAGGTACGACGACCACAGGCCGGTGTTCTCGAATGCGTCGAAGTCGATGATCTGCGCGACGGAGAGATCTGCCCGGCCCATCGCCTTGGCCAGGGAAGCGGTGTGCTTGTCCAGCGCGGCGGCGGGGTAGCGGCTCGGGTACATGTAGCCGCCGCCTGACGGTCCTACGACCCAGCGGTCCTTGCGCGACTGGTCGTAGTACCAGCGCATCACCGAGGGAGCGAGATCGATCAGCGACGGCGAGATGCCCCAGCCCAGGTCGACCTCCCCACGCCGAGGACTCCCGAACCACCGCGGGTCGGTCGGAAAGTCCCCAAGCATCCACTGAATGTTGTCCCCGTCCGTGATCAGGAAGGTGACGTAGTGGGCGTTCGGGTCGGGTTCGGGGACCCTCCCCCCACCCCCTCCGCTCTGTTCGTTGCCCGGAGCACCTGCTGCGCCGGAGCGGGCACCCGCAGCTGGACCTCCGGCCAGAGCGGGGTCGTAGAGCCGCCCGCGCTGCTGCAGTCGGTCCTCTCGGATGCCCGAGAGCACTGACAGGTTGCGGGCGTGGTCGGCGGGAAGCGCCTTGACGCCGGCGGTGGAGTTCACGCCGATGAAGGCGTCCTCGCCGTTCGACGCGTCGCCCCAGCCGATCACGGTGGCGTCGTCGTCGAGTGCGTCGACCACCTCGGCGCGGAAGTCCGAGTTGCCGTCGAAGAAGGCGAGCGTCCCCGCCATCGTCACGTAGTCCCGCAGTCGCTCCGGCCAGTCTCCCTTCTGCTCGATCGCGACGTCGTGCCGCAACCGTGGCCAGTAGTTGTCCATCACCCAGCGGTCGTCCTTGTCCCGCACGTCCAGCACCTTGCGCAGGCCGTGCTGGATGGCGAGCGCCTCCAGGCTTTCCTCGACGGCCACCGCTCCGGTCAGCCCGGAGAGCGTGGTCGCGACGTTGACCGACGGGGTGCCTGTTCGGAAGAGAACATATCCGTCGACGCCGGACCGGGTGACGGTTGTCCACAGGTCACCGGAACGCGTGCGAACGCCGTACCGGGAGACCAGGTCGTCCAGCCAGATCTGGTAGCCGAGCGACGGGATGTTCAGATACAGCGACTCGCCACCGCGGCGGGCGAGCAGCCCCTGCAGCGTGGTCGCGAGCGTCCGCTCAGCGGAACTCAGCGAGTCCTCGGTCAGCACGTTCAGCAGCCGCGGCCGCTGCCCCTTGGGGTACGCCGCAGCACCGGCTGCGGAGGCGGCGGAGGCGACGGAAGGCACAGAGAACGAGGGAGCAAGGGACGCCAGGCCCAACCCCGCGGTCAGGCCGAGGGCGTGCCGGCGGGTGAGACGTCGTCGATCGGACATGCGGTGCCTCCAGGGAGCGGCTGGTGGACTGTCCTACGTTGTCATCTGCCCCGAGACCATGCCACAAGCCGTCACCGCCTCACAAGAGGTTAGGCCGGAATCGGCAATCCGTAACGGCGTAGCAGCTCCACCAACGTGTCCACTCCGGTCGACAGGTCGTACACCTCGGCATGCAGTCCGACGCTCAAAGCACCCGCCACATTGGCTTCGTTGTCGTCGATGAACAGCACCGACGACGCCGGTACGTCGATCGCGGCCAGGATCGCCCGGAAGTACGCCGGATCAGGCTTCGCCAACCCCAGATCGCACGAGTAGAAGCTCTGGTCGAACCACTCGCCGTAGCCGCGCTCGTCGTGCATGAGCGACCGCCGGTACGCCTGCTGGTTGGTCGCGAGATGACAGCCGATCCCGGCGGCGCGCAGGCCCTGGATCAACGACACCACCGCCGGCTCGGCCGCGAACCACTGCCACGGCTCGAGTGCGTCCTCGACCGTCGCGGTGGAATTCCAGCGCTGCAGGACCTCGGCGAGCGCGTCCCGGAAGTCGCCCTTGCCTACCAGGCTGGGCTTCTCGGCCGCCATCACCTCGGCCACGAAGGTCTCGCCATCGGCCGGGACGAGCGAATTCAGGCGCGACCACCAGTCGATGGTCGGGCGCTGGAGCACGCCGTCGGCGTCGAACAGGACGGCGGTGACAGAGGTCGTCGGCATGAATCCATCCTGTCAGCCCGGGGCCTTGACCGGTTCAGTCGGTATGCGCTTACCTTATGGGCTACGTAAACATATCTGGACACCTTCCGGCGAAAAACAACAGAAAGCGCCAGGTGAGGCGTATGAGTCTGAGCAGAAGGAAGTTCCTCGCGTTCGGTGCCGGCGCCGCGGCCGCGAGCACCGGTTTGAGTGGATGTGGCTCCCGAAGTTCGCTCGGCGGATCGGACGAGCTGAGCATGTGGACGTGGGTCGGATCGGTGAACGACGACCTGATCGGCCAGGCGGAAAAGGCGATTCCGGGCCACGACGGCCTGCGGCTGTCGATGACGCGGATCGGCAGCAACTACAAGACCAAGGTGCTGACCTCGCTGGCCGGCAAGTCGCTGGTCCCCGACATCGTCGCGATCAACGACGACGTGGCGACGTACTTCCCCAACGCCGACCAGTTTCACGACCTGTTCGAACTCGGCGCCAAGGAGCGCGAGAGCGAGTTCCTGCCCTGGAAGTGGAAGCTCGGCGTCACGCCGGACAACAAGATGATGGCCTACCCGATGGACACCGGTCCGACGGCGCTGTTCTACCGCACCGACGTGTTCAGCAAGGCCGGCATCGACATCGACCCCGCCGCGGTCGCCGGGCTCGCGCCGGACTGGGACACCTACATCGCGCTCGGCAAGAAGGTGAAGCAAGCCGTCCCCGGCTCGTCGATCACCGACAACATCAACAGCATCTTCGCCTACCGGATGGCCCAGCAGCCGAAGCGGTACATGACCGAGGACGGGCAGTACATCGGCGACCAGGACCACGTCCGCGAGGCGTTCGACCTGGCCATCCGCGTGGTCAAGGAAGGGCTGTCCGCCAACGCGCAGGACGGTTCGACCGACGCGGATGCGGTCGTGACCAACGGCAAGCTGGTCGCCTTCAACGCCGCTGTCTGGTGGGCCCAGCTCGGCCCGAAGAACGCGGCGCCCAAGACGAAGGGACTCTGGCGGGTGACGGCGGCTCCTGGTGGCGCCGGCAACCGTGGCGGGTCCTTCCTGGGCATCACGAAGTACTGCAAGAACCCCGAGGCGGCCTTCGCGTTCATCAGCTGGCTGGAGTCGGCGAAGAACCAGGCCCAGGCCTTCCTCGATCCGGTGCTGTTCCCGTCCACGCCGGCCAGTTACACCGATTCCCGGCTGGCCGCGCCGGATCCGTTCTTCGGCGGTCAGAAGATCGTCGAGGTGTTCGCGGAGTCGGCCACGAAGTACCCCGGCGCCTACTTCTCGCCGTACGACTCGATCATCGGAGCGCCGATCAGCGCCGAACTCGTGAACGTCGAAGTGGCCGGCAAATCACCGGACCAGGCCTGGAACGACGCACAGCACCAGGTCGAACGTGAACTCACCCGGGCGGGGGCGATCTGAGATGACTGCCACCAAAACACTTCCCGTGACTGTGCGCACCACGGACACCACCGCCAAGCCGCCGGGCAAGTACCGCCAGGCGTTCCCGCAGTACGCCGCTGTCGCGCCGTTCTTCATCCTGTTTGCCATCTTCGGCGCGTTCCCGGTGCTGTTCTCGATCTGGATCTCGTTCCACGACTGGGACGGCATCGGCTCGATGACCTGGGTCGGCCTGCAGCAGTACAGCTACCTGCTCGGCGATCCGAAGTTCTGGCAGGCGATCGGCAACACACTGATCATCTGGGTGCTGTCGACCGTGCCGATGTTGCTGCTCGCGCTGGTCATCGCCAACGCGCTGCACAACGCCACCCGGTTCCGCAGCTTCTACC
This sequence comes from Kribbella pittospori, assembly GCF_004331465.1. GTDB lineage: Bacteria > Actinomycetota > Actinomycetes > Propionibacteriales > Kribbellaceae > Kribbella > Kribbella pittospori. The sequence goes on along the minus strand of NZ_SJKB01000004.1, from coordinate 155,842 downwards.
GGATTGCCTACTTCATCCCCAACGTCACCTCGGTGGTCGCGGTCACCCTGGTGTTCGGGTCGATCTTCAGCAACAACTTCGGCCTGCTCAACGCGTTCCTGCAGTCGGTCGGCCTGGGCAAGGTCGAATGGCTGACCCAGCCGTGGGGCATCAAGATCGCGATCGCCACCATCGTCACCTGGCGCTGGGTCGGCTACAACGCGATCATCTTCCTGGCCGGACTGCAGGCGATCTCGGCCGACGTGTACGAGGCGGCCAAGGTCGACGGCGCCAGTTCGCGACAGGTGTTCTGGCGGATCACGGTGCCGATGCTGCGGCCGGTCATCCTCTTCACCGCGGTCACCTCGACCATCGGCGGACTGCAGATCTTCACCGAATCCCGGGTTCTGTTCGGTGACACCAACAACATCGGCGGCCCCGGCAACGCCGGTATGACGATCGTGTCGTACCTCTACCAGAGCGCGTTCATCAACAACCAGTTCGGGTACGGCGCCGCGATCGGCTGGGCGCTGTTCATCCTCATCGTGTTGTTCTCGATCATCAACTGGCGACTGATCGGCGGCCGGGACAACGAGCGGATCGCCCGTCGCGCCGCCCGCCGGGCCGAACGCAACATCGCCGCCCAGAAGGCCGCACAGCAGGAGGAAGCGCAGCAGACCACGAAGGAGGCCGCCGATGTCCATTGAGCGCATCCGCACCACGATCGGGCACATCGTCTTGATGCTCGGCGTCTTGGTCTCGATCTTCCCGTTCTACTGGATGCTGGTGATGGCCTCGAACACCACACCGGACATCTTCAGCTACCCGCCGAAGCTGGTGATCGGCTCCCACCTGTTCGAAAACATGGGCAAGGTGCTCGACAACGTCGACTTCTTCGGAGCGATGCTGCTCACCCTGATCGCCTCCCTCGGCGTCACCGTCCTGGTCCTGTTCTTCGACTCGCTGGCGGCGTTCGCGTTCGCGAAGTACGAGTTCCCGGGCCGCAACCTGCTCTTCGGGTTGCTACTGGCAACCTTCATGATCCCGACCCAGCTGTCGCTGGTGCCGCAGTTCGTCACGCTCGCGGAGTTCGGCTGGATCGGATCGCTGAAGGCACTGATCATCCCGGGCGCGGCGAACGCGTTCGGCATCTTCTGGATGCGCCAGTACGCCGCCGGCGCGATCCCGGACGAGCTCATCTCGGCCGCCAAGGTCGACGGTGCCGGCTTCTTCCGGCAGTACCTGACCGTCGGTCTGCCGGTGCTGCGGCCCGGCCTCGCGTTCCTCGGCATCTTCACCTTCATCAACGTCTGGAACGACTACCTCTGGCCGCTGATCGTGATGACAGACCCGAACCGGCTCACCCTGCAGGTCGCCCTCGATCAGCTCAACGGCATCTACGGCACCGACTACTCCATGGTCATGGCGGGCGCCCTGATGAGCGTCATACCGTTGATCGGGGTCTTCCTGATCGGCGGCCGGCACTTCATCTCCGACCTGGCCGCCGGCGCCATGAAATTCTGATCCACACCGACAACGAAAACGGGACACCTCTTGACTGACACCAAGCTCCGCTGGGGCATCCTCGGCACCGGGAACATCGCCTCCCGGTTCGCCAGCCAGGTGCCGACCTCACCGACGAACGCGGTCGTCGCCGTCGGCAGCCGGTCGATCGACTCCGCCAACGCCTTCGCCGACAAGTGGGACATCGCCAACCGGCACGCGTCGTACGACGACCTGCTCGCCGACGAGACCGTGGACGCGGTGTACATCGCAACGCCGCACCCGATGCACGTCGAGTGGGCGATCAAGGCCGCCGAGGCCGGCAAGCACGTGCTGTGCGAGAAGCCGCTGGCGATCAACAAGGCCTGGGCCGAGGCGATGATCGAGGCCGCGGTACGCAACGACGTCTTCCTGATGGAGGCGTACATGTACCGCTGCCTGCCGCAGACCAAGCTGATCGCCCAGCTGGTCCGCGACGGCGAGCTCGGCACCGTCCACCAGATCCAGGCCACGTTCGCGTTCGCGTCGGCGTTCCGGCCGGAGTCGCGGATCTTCGCCGACGAGCTGGCCGGCGGCGGCATCCTCGACGTCGGTGGCTACCCGGTCTCGATGGCCCGGCTGATCGCGGGTGCGGCGACCGGGCAGCCGTTCGCCGACCCGGCCGCGGTGACCGCGGTCGGCACGGTCGGCGAGACCGGAGCCGACGAATGGTCCGTGGCGACGCTGTTCTTCGAGGGCGGCGTCACCGCTCAGGTGAGCACCGGCGTGCGGCTCAGCGACCAGAACCAGGTCCGCATCTTCGGCAGCAAGGGCTACCTGGTCGTCGAGGACCCGTGGTTCGGCGGCGACGGCAAGCCGACCCACGTCACCCTGCACAAGGTGGGGGAGGAGCCGCGGGACATCTCCGCGGACCCAGCGCTCATCTACGCGGCCGAGGCCGAGGCGGTCGCGCGGGCGATCGAGCAGCGGCAGGCACCGGAAATGAGCTGGGCCGACACGCTCGGCAACCTGACCGTCCAGGACGCGTGGCGGGCCGCGATCGGGCAGCAGTACGCCAGCGAGCGGGACGACGCCAAGGTCCCGACCGCCACCGGCCGTCCGCTGGCCAAGCGCGCTGACGCCCCGATGACCTACGGCAAGGTGCCCGGGCTCGACAAGCCCGTCTCCCGGCTCGTGATGGGCGTCGACAACCAGCAGACGCTGCCGCACGCGGCGGTGGTCTTCGACGACTTCGTCGAGCGCGGCGGAACGACGTTCGACACCGCCTACATCTACGGCGGCGGCCGGGGCGAGAAGCTGCTCGGCCAGTGGATCACGTCCCGCGGCAACCGCGACGAGATCGTTGTCATCGGCAAGGGTGCGCACACGCCGCACTGCGATCCGGAGTCGATCACCCGGCAGCTGCACGAGAGCCTCGAGCGGCTGCAGACCGACCACGTCGACCTCTACATGATGCACCGCGACAACTCCGAGATCGATGTCTCGGAGTTCATCGACGTCCTCGACGAGCACTTCAAGGCCGGCCGGATCAAGGCGTACGGCGGCTCCAACTGGTCGCTGCCGCGGTTCGACGAGGCCAACGCGTACGCCGAGGCCAACGGCAAGCAGCCGTTCACGCTGCTCAGCAACCACCTCAGCCTCGCGCGGGCGTACGACGTACCGTGGAAGGGCTGCCGGCACGTCTCCGACGACGAGTCGCAGGCGTGGCTGCGGGAGCGGCAGGTCGCGCTGTTCCCGTGGTCGAGCCAGGCGCGCGGGTTCTTCACCGGGCGGGCCAAGCCGGAGGACCGGTCGGACGAGGAACTGGTGCGCTGTTTCTACTCCGACGAGAACTTCCGTAGGCTGGACCGGGCGCGGGAGCTGGCGGCCGCCAAGGGAGTCGAGCCGACGGCGATCGCGCTGGCCTGGCTCCTGCACCAGCCGTACCCGGTGTTCCCGCTGATCGGGCCGCGGCACGTCAGCGAGACCCGGACCTCGACACCGGGGCTGTCGGTCACTCTCACCGACGAGGAAGTGGCCTACCTCACTGCCTGATCGGCGAGTGTGGACCGAATTGGTCGTGCGTCAGGCCGCATGTAACATGGTCTGTCGGTGTCACGACCCTGAACACGGAGAATCATGTCTAAGAAGTGCGATGTCTGCGGCAAGCAGCCGACGTTCGGCAACAACGTTGCCCGCCTGGGTAAGGGCGCGATGATCCGTCGGGTCAAGGCTCGTACGCCGCGGCGGTTCAACCCCAACATCCAGCCGGTCCGGGCGCTCATCAAGGGCACCCCGACCCGCCTGAAGGTCTGCACGTCCTGCATCAAGGCCGGCAAGGTCCAGCGCGTCGTCGGCTGACCCCAGCTTTCTCCGTCGTAGGGCCTGAAACAGGCGCCCGGGATCACCCGGGCGCCTCTTTCGCGTCTTCTCACACCTTGCGGGCGACGACGGTGATCTCGTTGCGGTTGTGATGCAGTTGCCGGGCGTGGAGTACGTCGTACTGCTGCCGCAGCACGTCGATACCGCGCCGGGCGCCGTCGAGCGGGTTCTTCCCGCCGCCCTTGAGCGTGACGATCGCGAGTCCGCCGCGGCGCAGGTGCGCCGCCGCGTCGACCATCATCCGGGCGCTCATCACCTGGTCCATCCGCATGTCGTTCACCACCACGTCGAACCGCACCCGGTTCTCCGCGAAGAACCGCCCGGCCGTCGTCGCGGCGTGATGGATCCCGCGGTCGCGCTGCAGCCGCTGGTCCAGCGAGCCGGGGTCCACCGACCACACCTCCTGCCCGTGCAGCCGCAGGATCCGCGTCCACCCACCCGGCGACGCACCCAGGTCGACGGCCTTCCCACCCGGCGGCAACTCCAGCCCGAAGGTCGCGATCGCCTCCTCCAGCTTGAACTCCGACCGCGACACCCGTTCCTCGGCCCGAGCCAATCGCATCCGCCCACCCGGCCAATCCGACAGGCTGTCCGCGCGCCGGTTCACCCCGAGCAGGACCGCTCGCCGGCCCACGAAGCACGAGACGACAACGTCCTGCCCCGAGCGGGTCACGCTCACCCCACGCTCCGTGAGTGCCTGCTCGAGCCGGTGGTAGTACGAGCCGCCAGTGCCTGCATCGTCGGTCCAGGCCTGGACCGCGAGCGCTTTCGGGTAATCAGGCAAGGCGCTCAGCACCAGGTCAGCCAGCTCGTAATCCGGGGGCAGCTCAGCGAAGCTGGCGATCTCGGTGGTCAGGTGCCGGACGAACACGATCCGCCCGGCATCGCACGCCGCGGCGATCTCGCCCACGGACAGACCGCCCTCGACGATGCGCCCCAGGTCACCGCTGACCCGCTCGATCCGCACCTCACGCCCGAACTCGCCCCGGATCTCCCGGACCGCCCACTCATAACTGTCGGCAGCAACCGAGAACAGAATCGGGGAGAGCACAGCACATGGTAAGCGGATTGGTTAGCCTTCCGGGCGTGGAGGAATTGACGGTCGAGGTGTTGCGGGCCTGGGCTCGGACGGCGTTGGTCGAGTTGGGCCGTGCGCGGACCGAGATCGACGAGCTGAACGTGTACCCGGTGCCTGACGGCGACACGGGTACGAACCTCTACCTGACCTGGGAGGCCGCCTGCGACGCGCTGCCCGCGGGCGAGCTGACCTTCGCCGAAGCCATCCAGGCGTTCGGCCGCGGCGCGTTGCTCGGCGCTCGCGGCAACTCCGGCGTCATCACTTCCCAGCTGATCCGCGCCTGCGGCCTCCGCCTCGCCGAGAACCTCCCGCGTGACCAGGCCACCGATGTCCAGGCCGTGCTCGCCGACCCCCGGATGAGCGAGCCGGCCGCGTTCGCGGACGCACTGAAGTACGCCGCCGATGCCGCGTACGGCGCAGTGGCGCAACCCGTCGAAGGGACCATGCTGACCGTCGCCCGGGCAGCGGCGACCGGCGCGACCACGGCTGCGAACGACGGGAAGAGCCTGGCGGACGTGTGCCTGGCCGCCGTCGCATCCGCCCGGCAGGCGCTCACCAAGACGACCGAGCAGCTCGACGTACTGCGGCGCGCAGGTGTCGTGGATGCCGGGGGAGCGGGCCTGGTCGTGATCCTGGGCGCGATGGAGTCGGTGCTCACCGGGCAGATCGTGCGCGTCGACGTACCGGCGCGGGTCGAGCCTCAGGGCGAGAACGGCGAGAGTCAGGACGGACCGGCGTACGAGGTGATGTACCTGCTGGACGCGCCGGACGACAAGGTCGCCGACTTCCGCCAGGTTCTGGCCGGTCTCGGCGACTCGGTCGTCGTGGTCGGTGGCGACGGGCTGTGGAATGTGCACGTCCACACCGACGACGTGGGCGCCGCGATCGAGCACGGCATCGACATCGGCCGGCCGCACCGGATCCGGGTCACGCACTTCGCCGACCAGACCCACCACGAGCCGCCCCCGGGCCGCGCGGTGATCGCCGTCGTCGCCGGTGAAGGGCTCGCAGACCTGTTCCAAGAAGCCGGAGCACAGGTCATCGTTGGCGGCCCAGGGCGGCGGTGCTCGACCGGGGAACTGCTGCGGGCGATGGAGAAGTCGAAGGCGCCCGAGATCGTGCTGCTGCCCAACGACAGCGACTCGCTCGCGGTCGCCGAGGCCGCCGCGACCGCGGCCCGCCAGGACGGGATCCGAGTGGCCGTGATTCCGACCCGGGCCCAGGTCCAGGGGCTGGCGGCGATCGCCGTGCACGACCCCGAGCGCAGCTTCGACGACGACGTCGTACACCTCTCGGCGGCGGCCGGGCAGACCCGCCACGGCGCCGTCACGATCGCGGTGAAGGACGCGTGGACGATGGCCGGCATGTGCCGGGTCGGCGACGCGCTGGGCGTGGTCGACGGCGATTTCGCGCTGATCACGGAGGATCTGGAGGAGGCGGCGTTCGGCGTGGTCGACCGGCTGCTCGGCGGTGGTGGCGAGCTGCTCACCATCGTCACCGGCCGGGACGCGGACCCCGCTCTGGCGGCGGCTGTGGAGCGGCACGTGCGGCGGAACCGCAAAGATGTCGACGTCGTGGTGTACGACGGAGGGCAGGACAGGTACCCGCTGCTGATCGGGGTGGAATGAAGACTGACATGGACAGGAAGGTCCGCGACTTCCTCGGTGCCAGGACGGCGAAGATCTTCGCTGACGTGCTCGCCATCGAGACCGTCGGCGACCTGCTGCGGCACTACCCGCGCCGGTACCTGAAGAAGGGGGAGCTGACCCCCTTCGACGAGCTCGAGGTGGGCGACCAGGCGACCGTGAACGGCCGGGTCAAGAAGGTCACCGTGCGGTCGCTGGACACCAAGGCCGAGATCCCGCTCACCGACGTACAGAAGTGGGCCCGGCGCAAGACCCTGACCAAGGTCGTCGTCACCGACGGCCGGCGCGACCTGGAGCTGGCGTTCTTCAACCAGCCCTGGCTCGCGACCAAGCTGACGCCGGGGACGGCCGCCCTGTTCTGGGGCGAGGTGACGATGTTCCGCGACATCATGCAGCTGAAGAGCCCGGGCACTGAGATCCTCGACGACGAGGACCTGTCCGAGGCCGAGATCGAACGCCGGGCGAGGCCGTTCCGGCCGCTCTACCCGGCCACCGCGAAGTTGCCGACCGCAACGATCGAGCGGAGCGTGAAGATCGTCCTGGACAGCCTGGACGAGGGTCTCGACGACCCGATCCCGGAGCTGATCCTGCGCAACGAGAAGCTGCTCAGTCTGCGCGAGGCCTTGCAGAAGGTGCATCTGCCGGACACCGAGAAGGACATCCGCGACGCGCAGCACCGGTTCCGGTTCGAGGAAGCCCTGGTGATGCAAACGATCCTGGCCCAGCGCCGGGCCGTCACCGACGCGCTGAACGCGATCCCGCGGCCGCGGACCGAGGGCGGGATGCTGGACGAGTTCGACCAGCGGCTGCCGTTCGAGCTCACCGCCGGTCAGGCGGAGGTGGGCGAGGAGATCTTCGCCGACCTGGCCCGGCCGCACCCGATGCACCGTCTGCTGCAGGGCGAGGTGGGTTCCGGCAAGACCGTGGTCGCGCTGCGGGCGATGCTGTCGGTGGTCGACTCTGGCGGTCAGGCCGTGCTGCTGGCCCCGACCGAGGTGCTCGCCACCCAGCACCACAAGACGCTGACCAAGATGCTCGGCGATCTGGCCGAGGAGGGCATGCTCGGCGGCGCGGAGCGGGCCACCCGGGTCGGGTTGCTGACCGGCTCCCTGGGCGCGGCAGCCCGACGTACGGCGATGCTCGACGCGGCCAGCGGCGCCGCCGGGATCGTGGTCGGGACGCACGCGCTGCTCGAGGACAAGGTGCAGTTCGCGGATCTCGGGCTCGTGGTGGTCGACGAGCAGCACCGGTTCGGGGTCGAGCAACGGGCGGCACTGAGTCAGAAGTCCGGCGAGAACACTCCGCACGTGCTGGTCATGACGGCGACGCCGATCCCGCGGACCGTGGCGATGACGGTGTTCGGCGACCTGTCCGTCTCGACGCTGACCGAGCTCCCGGCCGGACGCTCGCCGATCCAGTCGTCCGTGGTCCCGGCGAAGGAGAAGCCGGACTGGCTGCAGCGCGCCTGGGCGCGCGTCCGCGAGGAGGTCGGCAAGGGCCATCAGGCGTACGTCGTGTGCCCGCGGATCGGTGACGACGTGAAGAACGCGGCCGACGAGGAAGGCGAGTTCGTCGCGGGCGAGGAGGAGAAGGCCGGCGGGAAGAAGCAGCAGGCCCGGCCGCCGATCTCGGTCATGCAGGTGGCCGAGGCGCTGGCCGAGATCCTGCACGACCTGCGGGTGGAGATTCTGCACGGCCGGCTGCCGGCCGAAGAGAAGGACGCGGTGATGTCGCGGTTCGCGGCCGGTGAGGTCGACGTACTGATCGCGACCACGGTGATCGAGGTCGGCGTCGACGTACCGAACGCGTCGACGATGGTGATCATGGACGCCGACCGGTTCGGCATCTCGCAGCTGCACCAGCTACGTGGCCGGGTCGGCCGGGGCCGGGTGCCGGGGCTGTGCCTGCTGGTGACGGACCTGTGGGCGGGCTCGAAGTCGTACGGGCGCTTGGACGCGGTCGCATCGACGACGGACGGGTTCGAGCTGTCGCGGATCGACCTCGAGACCCGCCGTGAGGGTGATGTGCTGGGAGTCGCACAGTCGGGTCGGCGGAGCAGTCTGAAGCTGCTGAGCGTGCTGCGGGACGAGGACATCATCTTCGCCGCCCGGCACGTGGCGAAGACGATCGTCTCGGTCGACGCCGAGCTGGCCGAGTACCCGGCGCTCCGGTCGTTCGTGCGGAGCGCGCTGGAGTCGGAGACGACCGAGTATCTGGAGAAGACGTGAGCCGGATCGTCGGGGGAGCGGCGGGTGGTCGGCGGATCGCCGTACCGCCGGGGAGCGGGACGCGGCCGACCGCGGATCGGGTTCGGGAGGCGCTGTTCTCGTCGCTGGAGTCCGAGTTCGGCAGCCTGCACGGGCTCGCGGTGCTCGACCTGTACGCCGGATCCGGCGCGATCGGACTCGAGGCGCTGTCCCGGGGAGCGGCGCGCGCGGTCCTGGTGGAGTCGGATCGGAGGGCGGCCGAGGTGATCGCGGCCAACATCAAGGTCGTGGGCTTGCCGGGCGCGACCGTGCTGACACGCCCGGTGGAGAAGGTCACGGCGGGGGAGAGCCCCGCGGTCTTCGATCTGGTGTTCGCGGATCCGCCGTACAAGCTGGAGACGGAGGAGTTGCAGGACGTGCTGACCGGCCTGGCCGCGAACGGCTGGCTGGCCGACGACGCGGTCGTCGTGGTCGAGCGGGGCAAGCGGGAGCCGTGGGAGTGGCCGGAGGGGTTCGCCGCGCTGCGGGACCGCAAGTACGGCGAGGCCCGGCTTTGGTACGGTCACCGCCATGAGTAGGGCGGTCTTCCCCGGCACCTTCGACCCGCCGACGGTCGGGCATCTGGACATCGTCACCCGGGCGGCCGCCGCCTTCGACGAGGTGATCGTCGCGGCCGGGGTGAACCAGTCCAAGCACCGGCTGTTCAGCCCCGACGAGCGGGTGGAGATGCTGACCGAGCTCGCCGCGCCGTTCGGCAACGTGCGGATCGGGACCTTCGAGGGGCTGCTGGTCGACTACTGCCGGGCCGAGGGCGCCGGCGTGATCGTGAAGGGCCTGCGGTCGGCGGCCGACTACGACTACGAGTTGCAGATGGCCCAGCTCAACCGCGCGATGACCGGGGTCGACACGGTGTTCCTGCCGACCCGGGCGGAGAACGCTTTCATCTCCTCCAGCTGGGTCAAGGAGATCGCCCGCCTCGGCGGCGACGTGAGCTCCTTCGTCACACCGGCTGTTCACTCCCGGTTACTGGAAAAACTCTAGATGTACCCCGAATTGGGCGACTGGCCGCGGAGTTGGTAATCTAGACAACCGGTCTCGACGAGACCGAGATTTTGCCTTGCCCACGCCTGAGAGGAACGTCCTGAGCGTCTTGGACCCGCGGTCCCCACTCGTGATCGACACGCACGAGCTGACGCGCCGCGCCGGGTCCCAGCGCGAGGTCACCTTCACGGCACCGGCTCCGGCGGATCTCGGAATCGACGTGATCGGCGTCCCCGAGGGCGATCCGATCCAGTTCGATCTACGGCTGGAATCGGTCGTCGAAGGGGTCCTCGTCACCGGGACGGCCCGTGGCCGACTGGTCGGGGAGTGCGCGCGGTGCCTGGTCGATATCGAGGACGAGTTCCTCGCTGACGTCCAGGAGCTGTACGTCTACCCGGAAAGCGAAGCCGAACCCGACGAGGCCAGCCGGATGGAGGGCGATCTGATCGACCTCGAGCCGGTGCTGAGGGACCAGGTGGTGCTCGCGCTGCCGTTCCAGCCCTTGTGTACGGACGACTGTCCGGGTCTGTGCCCCGAGTGCGGGGTACGCCTGGCGGACGAGCCCGGCCACAAGCACGAGGACGGGACCGACCCACGCTGGGCGGCCCTCGGCGGACTGCTCCAGAACGACCAGCAAGACAACTGAAGACCGAATACACGTCAGCCAGCCGGCCGGGTCCACAAACCCCCGGCCGAACCGAGGAGTCATAACCGTGGCCGTTCCGAAGCGGAAGATGTCGCGCAGCAACACCCGCAACCGCCGGGCCCAGTGGAAGACCACTGCCCCGTCGCTGGTCACCTGCGTGAACCCCGCCTGCCGCGCGAAGCACCTGCAGCACACCGTTTGCCCCACCTGCGGCCAGTACGGCGCCAAGGGCGAGCGCCGCCAGGTCGTCGAGAGCTAAGCGACACCTCACCCAGTGAATTCGGTCAACGAGACGGGGCTCTACGCCGAGCTGAACCAGCGGCTCGGCGTATCGCTGGCTGACGAACTACTGGAGCACGCCTTCACCCACCGCTCGTTCGCGTACGAGAACGGTGGGCTGCCGACGAACGAGCGGCTGGAGTTCCTCGGGGACTCCGTGCTCGGCGTCATCGTCACGGAGTCGCTGTTCCGCAATCACCCGGACCTGTCCGAGGGCAGGCTGGCCAAGCTGCGCGCCGCGGTGGTGAACATGCGCGCGCTCGCGGGTGTCGCCCGCGACCTCAAGCTGGGCAAGTACCTGCGGCTCGGCCGCGGCGAGGAAGCGACCGGAGGCCGGGACAAGTCGTCGATCCTGGCCGACTGTGTCGAAGCGCTGATCGGTGCGGTTTACCTGGACCGTGGCTTCGAGACCGCCGGCCGGGTCGTGCACAGGCTGTTCGACGACCTGATGGAGTCCTCGGCCCGGCTCGGCGCCGGCCTGGACTGGAAGACCTCGCTGCAGGAACTGGTCGCGCAGCTGGGCGTCGGCGTGCCGGAGTACGTGATCGCCGAGTCCGGCCCGGACCACGCCAAGACGTTCGAGGCGCGGGTCCGGATCGGTTCGGACACGTACGGTCACGGCATCGGCCGGAGCAAGAAGGAAGCCGAGCAGCAGGCCGCGGAGACCGCCTGGAAGGCGCTCCGGGCCGCCCACCCCGACAGCACAGATCCATCCCAGCAGCCCTAGGTGCCTGAGCTTCCTGAGGTAGAGGTCGTACGCCGGGGTCTGGCGGAGTTCACCACCGGCCGGACCATCGACGCGGTCGAGGTCCTGCATCCCCGCCCGGTACGGCGTCATGCCGCCGGGCCGGACGATTTCGTCGCGCGGCTGAAGGGGCAGGTGTTCACCGAGCCGGCTCGGCGCGGGAAGTACCTGTGGCTGCCGCTGGAGTCCGGGGACGCCGTACTGACCCATCTCGGGATGAGCGGGCAGTTCCGGGTCCAGCCGGTCGGCGCGCCCGACGAGCCCCATCTGCGGGTCCGGTTCCGGTTCGCCGACGACGGCGGAGAGGTCCGGTTTGTGGACCAGCGGATGTTCGGTGGTCTGTCCTATTCCGAGGGTGGTGCGGAACTGCCGCCGGACATCGCGCACATCGCCCGCGACCCGTTCGATCCTCTGTTCGATCCGGACGCCTTCGTGGCCGCGGTGCGGCGCCGCAAGACCGGGCTCAAACGGGCCTTGCTGGACCAGACCGTCATCAGCGGAGTGGGCAATATCTACGCAGATGAAGCGTTGTGGCGGTCAAGAATGCACTACGCCCGGGCGACGGAAACGCTGAAACCCTTACAAACAAGGGAGATCCTACGTCACGCCCATGAGGTGATGGCCGAGGCGCTGGATGTCGGCGGGACCAGCTTCGATGCCCTGTATGTCAACGTGAACGGGGAATCGGGGTACTTCGAGCGTGGCCTGAACGTCTACGGACAAGAGGGTTCGCCGTGTCCGCGCGACGGGCGGCCGATCCGTCGGGAGCCGTTCATGAACCGTTCGTCGTATCGGTGCCCGAAATGTCAGCCGATCCCTCGCCATGTCCGCTGGTGAGCGAGGTATCGTTAATAAACGTGGCCCAGGTTGACCGTCGGCCCCGCCGGTGTCACCCTGAAAGACGGCACACATTTTCAGCGCTCCACGTCGTTGACCCCAGGAGCGCACCCGGCCAGAACCCTTCCGGAGGACAGCACAATGGCCAAGGCTCTTCTAGGGCACCTTGGAGGCACTGACCCGCGCATGCTTGAGCAGGTTCGTCTGCTCAACCGGCGTGTCGCCGATCTGGAGGCGCACGTGATGCGTCTGCAGGCAGAGAACGACCACCTCGTCGCACAGGTCCACGAGGGCCGGCTGCTTACCGTCGACGAGGCTCTGCGCGCCCCCGCTTCGGTCTGAGGACCCGAGCCGCGACAACGAGAGTTCCATCTCTACCGTCCGCACTACCCACGGCGGTGGCCCCCGTCCGGGCCCCCGCCGGTTGTCTGTTCATCGAATGTTGTGCTCCCAGATCCCTTGCCCGCCATTCTGATCGGCTGGCCTCCGCAGGAACGTCGGCAGCTGTTTGTAGACTGCGAAGCGGAACTACTTCCCCCGGGTAGCGGCAGCGTTACGTGCAGTTATGACGGTTCCTTCGGTATCGTCTGTCCTTTCACGGGTTGGAGAGCATCGCTTTGTACCTGAAGAGCATGACGCTCCGAGGCTTCAAGTCGTTCGCGTCGGCCACGACGATGAACTTCGAACCGGGCATCACCTGCATCGTCGGCCCGAACGGTTCCGGCAAGTCCAATGTGGTCGACGCTCTCGCCTGGGTGATGGGCGAGCAGGGCGCCAAGTCGCTGCGTGGCGGCAAGATGGAAGACGTCATCTTCGCCGGCACCTCCGGCCGCGCCCCGCTGGGCCGCGCCGAAGTGGTGCTCACCATCGACAACACCGACGGCGCGTTGCCGATCGAGTACGCCGAGGTGACGATCTCCCGGACGATGTTCCGCAACGGCGGGTCGGACTACCAGATCAACGGCCAGAACTGCCGGCTGCTCGACGTTCAGGAACTGCTCAGCGACTCCGGTATCGGCCGCGAGATGCACGTCATCGTCGGCCAGGGCCAGCTCGACTCGATCCTGCGCGCCACCCCGGAAGGCCGGCGCGGGTTCGTCGAGGAGGCGGCCGGTGTCCTGAAGCACCGCAAGCGCAAGGAAAAGGCGATCCGGAAGCTGGAGGCCACCGAGGGCAACCTGCACCGCCTCGGTGACCTGATCACCGAGATCCGCCGCCAGCTCAAGCCGCTCGGGCGCCAGGCGGAGGTGGCGCGCCGGGCGGTGACGATCCAGGCGGAGGTCCGGGACGGCCGGGCCAGGCTGCTCGCCGACGACATCGTCCAGGCCCAGTCCGCGCTCGAGGCCGAGCTGCGGGACGAGGCCGCGCTGACCCAGCGGCGGACCGAGACCGAGGCCAAGCTGCGCGAGGCCCGTGAGCTGGAGGCCGAGCTCGAGGACGCGCTGCGCGAGGACGCGCCCGCCCTGCAGGCGGCCCAGGACACCTGGTACCAGCTGTCCGGCTTCGGCGAGAAGATCAAGGGCACGGCACGGATCGCGGCGGACCGGATTCGTTCGCTGAACGACGAGGCCGAGGAGCCGCGCGCCGGCAGGGACCCGGACGAGCTGGAGCTGGAGGCCGCGCGGGTCCGCGAGACCGAGGCGCAAATCGAGGCCGAGGTCGAAGCCCACTCGGAGCTGCTCGCTGAAGCGGTCGAACGCCGACAGCAGCTCGAGTCGCAGGAGGCCGAGGAGGAGCGCCGGATCTCGGCGCTGATCCGGGCCGCTGCCGACCGCCGCGAGGGCCTGGCCCGGCTGACCGGTCAGGTCAACGCGCTGAAGAGCCGCGCCTCCGCCGCCGAGTCCGAGATCGGTCGTCTCGCCAGCAACATGCGGGAGGCCGAGGCGCGCGCTGCCAAGGCGCAGCACGACTTCACAGCGCTTGAGACCCAGGTCGCCGGGCTGGACGCCGGTGAGAAGGGTCTCGACGACCAGTACGAGGCGGCTCAGGCCGTCCTCGACGAGATGGACGAGCGCCTGGCGAAGGTCCGGGCCGAGGAGCGCGACGCCGAGCGTGAGCGCACCGGCCTGTCGGCTCGCAAGGAAGCGCTGGAGTTGGGCCTGAACCGCAAGGACGGCGCCGGCGCCCTGCTGGCCGCCTCCGAGCAGGTGAACGGCCTGATGGGCTCTGTGGCTGCCCTGCTGAGCGTGCGGAGCGGGTACGAGACTGCGATCGCAGCGGCCCTCGGCGAGGCTGCCGACGCCGTCGCGGTCACCCACACCGACGCTGCCCTGCACGCCGTCGGCCACCTCAAGCAGCACGATCTGGGTCGGGCCGGCCTGCTGCTGGGCGATGCACCGTCGGATGACTACGCCACGTGGCCGTCGCTACCGTACGGAGCGTCGTACGCCGTTGATGTCGTGGACTGCCCCGAGACCCTGCGGCCCGCGTTGCGGCGGTTGCTGCGCAAGGTCGTCGTGGTGGAGGACGTGGCGGCCGCCCGGGTGCTGGTGCGGAACCTGCCCGACGTCACGTGCACCACGCGCGGTGGCGACGTACTCGGAGCGCACTTCGCGTACGGCGGTTCGGACGCGGCGCCCAGCCTGATCGAGGTGCAGTCCGCGGTCGACGAGGCGACGGAGAAGCTGACCGAGGCCACGGCGCGGAGCGAGCGGCTGCGGTTCGAGCTGGCGGCACTCGAGGACGAGCGGTCACGGCAGAAGGAGTCTGTCGAGATCACGCTGGCTCGGCTGCACGAGTCGGACGCCGCGATGGCGGCCGTGGCCGAGCAGTTGGCGCACTTCGGGTCGCTGGCGAAGGCGTCCCGCGGCGAGGCGCAGCGGATGGCCGAGGCGATCGCTGCGGCCGAGGAGGAGCGCGACAAGAACCTGTCCGGTCTGGCCGAGCTGGAGGAGCGCCTCACCGACGCCGAGCAGTTCGACGACGACGGCGACGAGCCGGACACCTCCGAGCGCGACCGGCTCGCCGAGGCGGCCAAGGGCGGTCGGGCGGCCGAGATGGAGGCGCGGCTGGCGCTGCGCACCACCGAGGAGCGGGCCAGGGCGCTGTCGGGCCGAGCGGACTCCCTGGAGCGCGCGGCGCGGCAGGAGCGCGAGGCGCGGGCGCGGGCGATCGCTCGGGCTGCACGCCGAGCTCGGCAGGCGGAGGCTGCACAGGCGGTGCACCTGGCTGCTGGTCACGTGCTGGCCCGGCTGGAGACCTCGTTGCAGCTGGCGGCGTCCGAGCGGGCGGCGATCCAGGCGCAGCGGGCGGACCGTGAGCAGGCGCTGGCCCAGTCCCGGTCCGCGACGCGTGGCCTGAGCTCCGACTTGGAGCAGCTGACCAACACCGTGCACCGCGACGCGCTGGCCCGGGCCGAGCAGAAGATGCGGCTGGAGCAGCTGTACGAGAAGTCGCTCGGCGAGCTGGGTGTCGAGGTCGAGGCGCTGGTCGCGGAGTATGGGCCGGACCAGCTGGTGCCGCCGCTGCCGAAGGACGGCGACGACAACACCCTCGAGCTCGAGGGCGAGCCGTTCGACCGGACGAAGGTCGAGAAGCGGCTCAAGCAGGCCGAGCGCGCGCTCAACCAGTTGGGGCGGATCAACCCGCTGGCGCTGGAGGAGTTCGACGCGATGGAGGAGCGGCACCGGTTCCTGTCCGAGCAGCTGGACGACCTGAAGAAGTCCCGCCGGGACCTGATGGACATCGTCAAGGAGGTCGACGAGCGGGTCGAGCAGGTCTTCACCCAGGCCTACCGCGATGTCGAGGTCGCCTTCGAGCACGTCTTCGCCCGGTTGTTCCCCGGCGGTGAGGGCCGGCTGGTGCTGACCGATCCGGACGACATGCTGGCCACCGGGATCGACGTCGAGGCGCGTCCGCCGGGGAAGAAGGTGAAGCGGCTGTCGCTGCTGTCCGGTGGTGAGCGCTCGCTGGTCGCGGTCGCCTTCCTGGTCGCGCTGTTCAAGGCCCGGCCGTCGCCGTTCTACATCCTCGACGAGGTCGAGGCAGCGCTGGACGACACGAACCTCGGCCGCCTGCTGGAGCTCTACGAAGAGCTGCGCGAGAACAGCCAGCTCCTCGTCATCACCCACCAGAAGCGGACCATGGAGGTCGCCGACGCGCTGTACGGCGTCACCATGCGCGGCGACGGCGTCTCATCCGTCATCTCCCAACGCATCCGCGAACCCGAAGCGGTCTAGAGGTCGGTCGGGTTACCAGTTGTTGTCGCTGGGGGCGTCGCTGAAACCGTCGGAGTCGCCGCCGGCGGACGGGCCGGAGTCGAAGGCGAAGTCGTCGCCGGCGTCGTAGTCGTAGAGGCCGTAGGAGTACTTCGTGTCCTCGGCGGCTCGTAGCGTGGCGGCGTCAGCGAAGGCGGCGAGGCCGCGGCGGAACGGGCCGAGGCGGAACATGCCTGTGGCGCTCCACCAGCTCACCGGCTCGTCGTCGTCCGTGTCCAGGCCGGCCGACAGTTGCTCCCAGCGGTGGTGCAGTCCGAGGGCGAGCGCCCAGGGGAGGAACCGGATCAGGTCGGCCCGTCGTACGTCGCCTGCCTCGAGGGTGGCGAAGTACCGCCGAAAGCCGAGTACGTCGGCCACCATGTCGTGACCGGCGGGCGTCAGACTGCCCCAACCCGCCAGCCTGGTCCGGCGGAGCATCGCCCCCGCACGACCAGCCGTCGGTGGCCGGTGGAACCAGCCGCGCTCAGCGACCCGCTCCTCGACGGCGGTCCGGAACTTCTGGTGCGCGCCGAGCATCCGCAGATTGTCCTTCCGCCCGCGGCGCATCATCCGGCTGTCGCCCGGCTTGAGCAACGGGAACATCCCTCGGAGCAGGACCCGATGGTGCTCGCCCGCGGTGGCCCCGGGATCGACCAGGCCAACTGTCTGCGGCGAGTGTTCGGTGCTGCCCTCCTCGACTCGCACGGCACCCAGCTGCGCCAGCTCGAGCACCGTGCCACCGGTCGCTGCCGGGCCGACCTCGGCGAACACGAGCAACGCAGCCTCCGCCACGGACAACTCCGGAGGGTTCTCGACCTTCGGCAGCCGCAAGTACCGGCGCGCTGACATTCTCATGACCGGACTGTAGGTGCCGACGGGTGCGATCGAGCGTTTGATCGGCCGCGTCCGGCGACGGGGAGTTGCCTCCGGCAACTAAGCGAGAGGGTCAGGCGGTGATGGTCATCGACGCGAGCTGGTCGCCCTGGACGTCGAAGGTGAAGTGGGACGGGCCGTTGAAGCCGTCGCCGCCGACCTGGGTGACGATCGTCAGCGGATTGCCCGGGGTGGACACCTGGGTGCCGGTGAAGGTGGCCCGCTTGCCGATCAGTTCGTTGTCGCTCCAGGAACGGATCCGATCGTGTCCGCGGAACTGGCGGCCCCAGTCGTCGACGTAGCCGTCGTCGGCGAAGGCCGCCACGAACGCGTCGTTGTCCTGCTCGTCGATCGCGGTGAGTGCACGCTCGACCGCGGCGGGGATCTCATCCATGCCTGAAACCATGTCCGAAACGATATCTCTCCGGTTTGAACCGGTCACGGAGTCCGGACGTATGGCAGGTGTTCAACGGTGACCCCGAGGAGGACCTGATGAAGCGTATGGGGATTGTGATCGGTGTGCTCGCGCTCGGCCTCGCCGGCTTGACCGCCTGCGGTGACGACGGCGACTCCGCAAGCGGTGGAACATCCAGCAGCAGCTCGAGCGCACCGGCCGCGGCCGGCGCCAAGCTCGCCACGGCCGACGTGGGCAGCCTCGGCAAGGTGATTGTCGACGGCAACGGGCGAACGGTGTACGTGTTCGACAAGGACGTGTCCGGCAAGTCCAACTGTGAGGGCGACTGCCTGGCCAAGTGGCCGGTCGTGGCCGCCGGTGACGGTACGCCGCAGCTGGACGGCATCGACGCCTCACTGGTCAGCACGGTGACCCGGTCCGACGGCAGCAAGCAGCTGGCGGTCGGTGGGCTGCCGATCTACCTGTTCGCCAGTGACACCAAGGCGGGCGACGCCAAAGGTCAGGCGGTCGGTGGAGTCTGGTGGGTCGTCGGCGCGGACGGTAAGAAGATCACGACTCAGCCGTCCAGTAATGGCAACTCAGGTTACTGAGTTCCGGCCGCGGTTGAGCCCAGCCATTGCGATGGCCGGTGAATCCCCTATCGTACGGACGGTGGGTGACTACCCGGGGCCGGAGGCTGCCGAGACGCTGATCCGATCGCTGTACGCCGAACACGGCCGCAGCCTGCTGGCTTATGCGACCCGGCTGACCGGTGACCGTGCGGCCGCGGAGGACGTCGTACAGGAGACTCTGGTGCGGGCGTGGAAACATGCCGGCGATCTGACCGCGGGCAAGGGTTCCGTGCGCGGATGGTTGCTGACGGTGGCACGCAACATCGTCACCGACCGGGCCAGGGCCCGAGCGGCGCGACCGGCCGAGGTCGCCGACGTGGAGATCCGGCCGCCGGTCGAGGGTGACCACTCCGAGGCCGTGGTGAACACCATGGTGGTGATGGACGCACTCGACCGGGTGTCGCCGGAACATCGCGAGGTGCTGGTGCAGTTGTACTACCGGGGCCGGTCGGTGGCCGAGGCCGCAAAGGAACTCGGTGTCCCGCCCGGTACCGTGAAATCGAGATCGTATTACGCCCTCCGAGCTCTGCGCGCGGTGATGGCCGGAACAGAAGCGGAGGTGGCCCGATGACTGAGCACGATCGCTCGCAGTTGGGTGCCTACGCCCTGGGCGCGCTCGAGCCCGACGAGGTCCGCGAGGTCGACGAGCACCTGGCCACCTGTGCCGAGTGCCGCACCGAGGTAGCCGAGTTGGAGGAGATGAAGTACTTCCTGGGCGAGGTGCCGCCGGAGGCGTTCCTGGACGGTCCGCCCGATGGTGGCGAGCTCCTGCTGCAGCGCACGCTGCGGGAGGTGCGGCAGACGGCCGTCGAGCCGGCGCCGGTACACGCCCCGCCTGCCAGGAAGAAGTCCCGCGTGTGGTTGCTGGCGGCCGCTGCGGTTGTGGTGGTGGCCGGTGCGCTCGCTGGTGGTGTGGCCCTCGGACGGCAGTCCGTTGACCAGACGGCCGAGGACGCTCCTGTCGCCGGGTCCAAGCACGTCAACGCCTCGGATATCGCGACTGGCACGACGATGGCGACGACGGTGGAGCCACGGGCCGGGTGGAGCTGGGTCATGGTGCAGATCAACGGCCTGAAGGCCGGTGCCGAGTGCCAGATGGTCGTCACCGACAAGTCTGGCAAGACCTGGATCGCAGGCAGTTGGGTGGTGTCGGCGAAGGCCGCGCAGGAGGGCAGCAAGTTCGGCGGCGGTGTGCTGGTGCCGTTGAATCAAGTGCAGTCCGTGGAGATCAGGACGCTCCAGGGCGAGCACGTGGTCACTGCCAAGATCTGAGCCCAAACGGGTTGCGGGGCACGAGAGGATAGGGGCGTGGCTACTACCCCCTCCTCCTCTGACGACCTCAGGGCCCGCCGGAAGGCCGCGGCCGAGAACTGTGACCGCTGGCTGTCACACCCACGGGTGCCTGTGCAGGACAGGTTGCAGCAGCTCACAGAGGTCGCGTGCGAGGACTCGGCCGACGTCTACGGCAACGATGGTGACGTCGCCGCGCTCGAGCAGGAGGTCGCCGACCTCCTGGGGAAGCCGGCGGCGGTCTTCATGCCGACCGGGATCATGGCGCAGCAGAGCGTCCTGCGGGTGTACGCCGACCGCGCCGGGACCGATCGAGTCGCGGTGCATGGGCTGTCCCACCTGCTCGTGCATGAGCTGAACGCCTTGGAAGAGGTGCACCGGCTCCGGATCGAGCGGATGACCTCGGAGCCGCGGCAGCCCCGGCCGGACGAGCTGGCCGCGATCCCGGGGAAGCTGGCCGCCGTGACGGTGGAGCTGCCGCTGCGCGATGGCGGCTTCGTCCTGCCGACGTGGGACGAGCTGGTCGTGTTCGCCGAGTCCTGCCGGGAGCGCGGCGTACCGCTGCATCTGGATGGCGCTCGCTTGTGGGAGAGCACGCCGTACCTGGGTCATAGCCTCGCGGAGATCGCTGCGCTCGCGTCGACGGTGTACGTGTCGTTCTACAAGGTGCTCGGTGGCTTGAGCGGTGCGGCGCTGGCCGGACCGGAGGACGTGATCGCCGAGGTACGGCGCTGGCAGCGTCGGCTGGGCGGCAACCTCTACACGCTGTTCCCGTACGCCGTGTCCGCGCGGGAGGGACTGCGGACCGTCCTGCCGCTCATGGATGACCTGTACCAGCGGGCGGTCGAGCTCTCGATGGCCTTGCAGAGCGAGGGTTTCCGGGTGTTCCCGGAGCCGCCGCACACCAACTCGTTCCGGGTCTATGCACCGCAGGCAGCCGATACGATCGAGGCCGCCGCGGTGAAACGGATGGAGACGACGCGCGAGGCGATCTGCGGCCGGTGGCAGCCTGCCGACGTACCGGGATGGTCGTGGATCGAGTTGGTGGTTGCTCCGCACACGCTGGAGTGGCAGGTCGACGAAGTCGCCAAGGCGTTCGGGGAACTTTTGCGGCACTGACGTCGTCAGTGTGATTGTTGGGTTGGGGATACGGGGAGAGAAGTGCTGACATTCGTCGTCACCATGGTCGTTCTGCTGGTTCTGTCGGGGCTCGTGCTGCTGGCCGTGGCCCGGGGTGAGGGGAAATATTTCGGGTAGCCTCGCTGGATGAGGCGACTGATCTTTCAGGAGTACGTCACCCTCGACGGGTACGCCGCCGGACCGGACGGTGGGCTGGAGTTCTTCGACACGATCGCCGGGCAGTCGGACACCGACAATCTCGCCTTGCTCGACAACGTCGACACGATGGTGCTCGGTGCGGAGACGTACCGGTTGTTCGCCGCGTTCTGGCCGACGGCCGCCTCGGCCGGTGAGATGATCGCGGAGAAGCTCAACGCTTTGCACCTGGTGGTCGTGTCGACGACGCTCGAGAGCGCGCCGTGGGGGCCGTACGAGCCCGGCCTGGTGGTCCGCGACCTCGACGCGGTGCGGGCGATCAAGGCCGAGCAGGACGGCATGGACCTGATCCTGTGGGGCAGCATCACGCTGTTCCACTCGCTGCTGCACGCCGGTCTGGTCGACGAGGTGCAGTTGCGGATCTGCCCGATCCTGCTGGGCGCGGGCAAGAGCGCGTTCCCGGTCGGGGGGCAGCCGGTCGACCTCGACCTGATCGAGGCGAGGCCGTGGGCGAAGGGCGGCGTCCTGCTCCGCTACCAACCGGCTAACTCACCGCGCTGACGATCGCTTTGACGAGTGGGGCGGCGACGGTGATCGTCGGAAGGATCAGGAGGGCGGCCGCCACGGCGTAGGTGCCGGCGGCGAGCCAGGTGTTGCTCGGCTCGGGGTCGGCCAGGCGCTGGACCCGCAGTACGGTCGACGACTTGGCCGCGGCCAGTCCTGCTTCGGGCGCTGGCGCGCCTGCGAGTGCTACCAGCGCACGCGCGAGTGGGCGTGGGCCGTTGCGGCGGCGGGCGTCGTCGTCCGCCAGCAGCTCGACCAGCGTGCGTGCCTGCTCCAGTGCCACGTCGCTGCGGACCCAGCGCGGGAACGCCATGTGCAGTGCTGTGAACGCCTCGAGGACAAGGTCGTGCCGGGCGCGGAGGTGTGCTTGCTCGTGGGCGAGCACAGCTCGCAGCTCGTTGTCTTCGAGCCGGTCCAGAGCTCCGACCGACACCACCACGCGAGCGCCGCGGAGAGCTGGGAGGCAGTAGGCCAGCGGTGTCTCCTCGGCAAGCACACGCAGTCCCGGGATCAGGCCGTCCGGTGTGGCCAGTACGTCGACCAGGTCACGGTGCCGCTTGCGACGGGCCCTGGTGCCCACTGCGACTCGGCTGGCTGCCCAGAGGAGCCGCACCAGAACCAGTGCGGTCATGGCGAGGATGAGTGCCGCCAGCAGGTCTCGGCCGGACGACGGGTCGAAGCGTGGCCGGCCCGGCTCGCCCGCTGTGGAGTAGGAGAGCGCGATGCCGGCGCCCAGCGCGGCCAGTACGGCGGCGAGCGAGATCGCTTGCCAGAGTGCGACGGCGGCGCGCGGAATCCGGTAGGGCCAGCTGGAGCGTGCCAGCAGCGCCGGTGCCGGCCCCGTCAGCACCAGGGCGAGTGCGGCGAGCAGGACGGGAGTGATCACCCCGCCCGCTCCGCGCTCTCCGCCCGCTCATCCGCCTGGCCTTCCAGCCGGCCGAGGGCTTCGCGGAGCAGTGCGGCTTCCTCGTCGCTGACCTGTCCGACGAAGCGGACCAACGCTTCACGGCGATCGCCGGCACGGTCGAGGGCATCCCGCATCAGGTCGGCCGCGAGCTCCTCACGTGGCGAGGCGGCCCGGTAGCGCCAGGCTTTGCCGTCGCGCTCCCGCTCGGTCAGCTTCTTCTTGGCGAGCCGGTCGAGCACGGTCATCACGGTCGTGTAGGCGAGCTCACGGGTGTCCGCCAGTTGCTCATGCACCTCGCGCACGGTCAGCGCCCCCGGCGCCGCCCACAAACGCTCCATGACCAGCCGCTCCAGGTCACCCAGGGGGCGCGGTGCCTTCTCCTCACTCGCCACGTGACCAGTATAACTACACGTTGTAGTAGATCCGCGCTAGCATCTACTACGTAACGTCGTAGATGGTTGGGGAGGCCGGCACGTGGACACCCTGGATCTGGCTCGATGGCAGTTCGCCATCACCACCGTGTACCACTTCTTCTTCGTCCCGGTGACGATCTCGCTGGTCGCGATCACCGCCGGGCTGCAGACGGCGTGGTACCGGACCGGCAAGGAGAAGTACCTGCGGCTGACCAAGTTCTACGGGAAGCTGTTCCTGATCAACATCGCGATGGGCGTGGTCACCGGCCTGGTCCAGGAGTTCCAGTTCGGGATGAACTGGAGCGACTACTCCCGCTTCGTCGGCGACGTGTTCGGCGCACCGCTGGCGCTGGAGGGGATCCTCGCGTTCTTCCTGGAGTCGACGTTCATCGGGCTGTGGATCTTCGGCTGGGAGCGGTTGCCGCGGCTGGTCCACCTCGGGTGCATCTGGATGGTCGTGCTGGGCACGCAGTTGTCGGCGTACTTCATCCTGGCGGCCAACTCGTGGATGCAGAACCCGGTCGGCTTCCGCTACAACGCTTCCCGTGGCCGCGCGGAGCTGACCGATGTCTGGGCGGTGCTGACGAACAAGGTCGTCCTGGTCACCTACCCGCACACGATCTTCGCCGCGTTCATGGTCGGCGGTGCGTTCGTGGCCGGGGTGGCGCTCTGGCATCTGATCCGGCGGCCATTGGTGGACCACGATGTGTTCCGTACGGCGCTCAAGATCGGGGCTGTGATCGTGATCGCGGCCGGTGCTGGGGTTGCGATCAGCGGTGACCAGCAGGGCAAGGTGATGACCGAAGTACAGCCGATGAAGATGGCCGCGGCCGAGGCGCTGTACGAGACAGAGAAGCCGGCGTCGTTCTCGGTCTTCACCGTGGGGACGCTGGACGGGTCGCGGGAGATCTTCTCGGTCAAGCTGCCCCATCTGCTGTCGTTCCTGGCCACTGGGAACTTCAACGGCGAGGTGAAGGGGATCAACTCGCTGCAGGCTGCGTACGAGCAGTTGTACGGGCCGGGGTCGTACAAGCCGAACATCCCGCTGACCTATTGGACGTTCCGGTTGATGATCGGGGTCGGGATGGCGTCGGCCGTGCTCGCGGTGTGGCTGCTGTGGGTTACGCGGCGGGGTAGGGCGCCTGCTCGGTGGCTGATCTGGGTGGCGGCTCCGCTGCCGTTGCTGCCTCTGCTGGCGAACACCTTCGGCTGGATCTTCACCGAGACCGGGCGACAACCCTGGCTGGTGTTCGGATTGTTGCCCACGGCATCGGGTGTGTCGCCGGGCACCACCAGCGGGGAGGTGATCACGTCGCTGGTCGGCTTCACCGTCCTGTACGGCGTACTCGCTGTGGTGGAGGCCAAGCTGATGTTGCGCACCATCCGGGGTGGGCTGGCCGGGACGGACGGGCCTGCGCCCTCGCCGGACGACGCACCGGACGACGCCGCCAAACCGTTGTCGTTCGCCTACTGAGGGGCTGGCCATGGAACTCACCACTGTTTGGTTCCTCGCCATTGCGGGGTTGTGGATCGGGTACTTCGTGCTGGAGGGATTCGACTTCGGCGTCGGCACGCTGCTGCGGGTGCTCGGGCGGAACGAGCCGGAGCGGCGGGCGGTGATCACCACGATCGGGCCGGTCTGGGACGGCAACGAGGTGTGGCTGATCGTGGCCGGCGGGGCGACGTTCGCTGCCTTTCCGGAGTGGTACGCGACCTTGTTCAGCGGGTTTTACCTGCCGCTGTTCGCGATCCTGGTCTCGCTGATCCTGCGTGGGGTGGCGTTGGAGTACCGCGGGAAGCGCGACGACCTGGTTTGGCGTGGCCGGATGGACACGATGATCACGGTCGGGTCGGTGTTGCCTGCGCTGCTGTGGGGTCTCACGTTCGCCAATCTGGTGCGTGGGGTGCCGCTGGATGATTCATTCGAGTACGTCGGCACCTTCGGTGACCTGTTGAGTCCGTTCGCTCTGCTCGGTGCGGTGGCGTTCACCGCGGTGTTCGTTGCCCATGGCGCGATCTTCCTTGCCTTGCGGACGACGGATGATCTGCGGGCGCGGGCCAATCGGTTGGCCTCGCGTGCCGGGTTGGTGGCGGCGGTGCTGGTGATCGTCTTCCTTGCTTGGGCTCAGACGATCCGCGGTGACACCGGCTCCTGGATCGTTGCGGCTGCGGCGGTGGTGGCGTTCGCCGGTGGCCTGGTTGCGAACTGGGTCCGGCGTGAGGGTTGGGCCTTCCTCGGTACGGCGCTCGCTGTCGGGCTGGCCGTGGCGTCGTTGTTCGCCGCGATGTTCCCGGCCGTGATGCCGTCAACACTTGATCCGCAATCAACATTGACAACAGTTGATGCCGCGTCAACGCCGTACACCTTGAAGGTGTTGACGATCATTGCCGGGATCTTCCTGCCGTTGGTGATGCTGTACCAGGGCTGGACGTACTGGGTGTTCCGCAAGCGCATCACTGTCGAGCCGGTCGCTGTCTCGGAGTCCGCGACATGAAGCCCGTCGATCCGCGGCTGCTGCGCCGAGCGCGGGGTGCCCGGGTCTTCCTTGCCGCGTCGGTGCTGATCGGGATCGCGAGCGGACTGCTGATCGTGGTCCAGGCGATCCTGCTGGCGCGCGGCATCGCCGGCATGGTGCCGGTCGCCGACGGAGGCACCGGCGTACTCCGTGGAGACGCGGGCGGCGGTGAGGCCGGTGGCGGCGTGCCGGACGGTGGTCTGCTCGGCGGTGGCTTGCTGGGCGGGGGTCTGTTGGGTGGCGGGCTGACGGCCGTGGCGTTGGGGCTAGGGGTTGTTGTGGTGGGGCGGGGGTTGCTGGTTTGGGGGCAGGAGGTGGTGGCGCAGCGGGCGGCGGCTGCGGTGAAGTCGACGCTGCGTCGGCAGGTGCTGGAGCACTCGCTGAAGCTCGGGCCGGTGTGGCTGAGTGGTGAGCGCAGTAGTGCCTTGACCACTCTGCTGACGAAGGGACTCGACGACCTGGATCCGTACTTCGCGCGATACCTGCCGCAGCTCGTACTGGCCGCGACGGTCCCGGCCGGTGTGATCGGCTGGATGGCGACGGGCGACCTGATCGCGGCGGGCACCGTCGTGGTCACGCTCCCGCTGATCCCGATCTTCATGGCGCTGATCGGGTGGGCGACCCAAGCCCACAGCCGGCGCCGCCAGCACGCGCTGTCCGTCCTCGCGCATCACTTCGCCGATGTCGTGTCCGGTCTGCCCACACTGAAGCTGTTCGGCCGCGCCAAGGCTCAGGAGTCCGCCGTACGTCGGGTGACGGACAAGCATCGGGTGGCGTCGATGAGCAGTCTGCGGTTGGCGTTCCTGTCGTCGTTCGCGCTGGAGCTGCTGGCGAGCATCTCGGTGGCGCTGGTCGCTGTCGGTGTCGGTCTGCGGCTGGTCGACGGCAAGCTCGGGCTCGAGACGGCGTTGATGGTGTTGATCCTGGCGCCCGAGGCGTACCTGCCGTTGCGTCAGGTCGGCATGCAGTTCCACGCCAGTGCGGACGGGGTCGCCGCGAGCGAAGAGGTGTTCCGGATCCTGGAGACGCCGCTGCCGGAGCGCGGTGATCGGACCGACGTACCGGATCTGCGGGTGAGTCCGTTGCAGCTGTACGACGTGACGGTGCGGTACCCGGGTCGCGACGAGGCTGCGCTGGACGGGTTCGACTTGGACCTGCGGCCGGGGGAGGTGGTTGCGCTCACTGGGCCGAGCGGGACTGGGAAGTCGACTGTGCTGGCTGTGCTGCTCGGGTTTGTGGAGCTGGAGCGAGGTGTGGTGGTTGCGGGTGGGAGTGCGGCGGATGAGTTCGAGCCGACGGTGTGGAGGCGGCAGTTCGCCTGGGTGCCACAGCGTCCTGGGCTGCGGATGGGCACAATCGCAGACAACGTGCGGCTGGGTCGGCCGGATGCCTCCGACGACGAGGTCCGGCTCGCGCTCATTGCGGCAGGCGCCGGTGAACTAGAGCTCGACAAGCCAGTCGGCGAGCAAGGTCAACTGCTGTCCGGCGGTCAGCAACGCCGGGTGGCGCTAGCCCGAGCGCTGATCACCGACGCTCCCGTGCTCCTCCTGGACGAGCCCACAGCTGGCCTGGACCCCGACGCCGAGGCAACAGTCATCACCGGCCTCCGCGCCAGCGGCCGCACAGTCCTCATGGTCGCCCACCGACCGGCCCTCATAGCCGCCGCCGACCGAACAGTCACCGTAGGCACCCGAGAACTGGTCAACGCATGAGCAATCTCAGAGAACTGCTACCCGAGCGGCGGTTTCCGGTTGGGCTGGTTTTGCCTGAGCGGGGGGTTTGGTGGCAGCTGGGGTTGGCGCTTGCGGCGGGGGTGGCGGCGGCTGGGTGTGCGGTGGGGTTGTTGGCTACTTCTGCCTGGTTGATCACTACTGCTGCGGCTGAGCCGCCGGTGTTGATCTTGATGGTGGCGATCGTGGCGGTGCGGGCGTTCGGGGTGGGGCGCGGGGTGTTCCGGTACGTCGAGCGGTTGGTCGGGCATGACGCGGCGTACCGGGTGCTGGGGGAGACGCGGGCGCGGATCACTGGGCGGTTGGAGAAGCTGGCGCCGGGCGGGCTGAGTTCGCAGCGGAAGGGTGACCTGCTGGCGCGGCTCGTGCTGGATGTGGACGCGGTGCTGGACCTGTGGTTGCGCGTGCTGCTGCCGGTAGCGGTCGCAGCGGTGACATCCACCGCCACCGTGGTCCTCATAGCTCTGTTGCTGCCGACCGCAGGTGTAGCCGTCGCGTTGGCGGTCCTGATCGCGTGCACCGTCGTACCGTGGCTAACCGCGAAGACCGCTGCACGAGCCGAGCGGAAGCTGGCAGGTGCACGCGGCGAGGTAGCAGCCTCCGCCACCGAGACGCTGCTCACCGCAGGCGACATCGTCGCGTTCAACGCGCTCGACAACGTGCTGGACTCGTTCACCGCCAGCGACTCCCGCCTAGCCGCGGCTGAGCGCCGCTCAGCCTGGAGCGCAGGGCTCGGCGCAGCGCTCCTCGTGCTGTGCGTCGGCGGTGCGAGCCTGGCCGGTCTGGTGCTCGGCAGTACGGCGAACATCACCGGCGCAGTGTTCGCCGTACTCGTCCTGACCCCACTCGCCCTCGCCGACGTCCTCGGCGGCATCCCGGCCGCCGCACAACTCGCGATCCGCGTCCGTGCATCACTCGACCGGGTCCAAGAGCTCCTCGACACCCCAGAGCCTGTCACCGAACCCAAGACCCCGCTACCCCTGACCCACGGACGCGACCTCGAGGTCAAGCTCCTTAGAGTCGGGTACGCCGACCACGCCGACGTACTCAACGGGTTGAGCCTGGACATGCCAGCCGGCAGCCGAGTGGTGATCACCGGCCCGAGCGGCTCAGGTAAAAGCACCCTCGCAGCGGTCCTGCTGCGGTTCCTGGAGCCACGCGACGGCGAGGTACTGCTGGACGGTGTCGACCTGGCCAAGCTCGAGGGCGACCAGGTCCGGTCCGTGGTCGGCCTGCTGACCCAGGAGAGCCACGTGTTCGACACGAGCATCCGGGAGAACCTCCTGCTCGCCAAGCCCGGCGTCAGCGACCTGCAGCTCTGGAAGGCGCTCTACCGCGCCCGACTCGGTGTCTTCGTCGAGAACCTGCCCGACGGGCTCGACACGATGGTCGGCGAGCACGGCGCCCGGCTGTCGGGCGGTGAGCGGCAGCGGCTCGCGTTCGCCCGGCTGCTGCTGGCCGACCGCGATGTACTCGTGCTCGACGAGCCGACCGAGCACCTGGACGAGGAGACCGGACGGGCGCTGCTGGAGGACCTGTTCGCCGCGGCCGGGCACCGGACCGTGGTGTTGCTCACCCACCGGCCCGAGCTGGTGCCGCCTCACGTACCGCGACAGCTGGTGCGCCTGACGTGATGGATGCGGAGGGCGGGCCTGGTGTCTGTCAAGATGGGGAACCGTGTTGACTCCACAGCTTGTCACTCTGCTCTCGGACCAGGCCCTGATCGCGATCATCGTCGTGGTTGCGGCTGTCCTGGTCGCCGGTACCGCCGGACTCGTCGTGTCCCGGCGTCGGAGGTCCCAGCTGCCCCAGGCCACTCAGCGGGCGTCGCTCGACACCGCTGAGCCGACGGTCGGTGAGGACGCCGAGGAGCCGCGGGACACGCCGACCCGGACGCTGGAGGACACCGAGCTGCCGGCGGAGGCCCCGGCCGCGACGATCGAGAAGCCGGAGTCCGCGCAGGGACGACTGGTCCGGCTGCGTGCGCGGCTGGCGCGGTCGCAGGGGTCGCTGGGCAAGGGCCTGCTCGCGCTGCTGTCGAGGGACAAGCTGGACGAGGAGGCGTGGGAGGACATCGAGACCACGCTGATCACTGCGGACGTCGGAGTGGCGCCGACCCAGGAGCTGGTCGAGAAGCTGCGGACTCGGATGCGGGTTGAGGGCGTCGGCGGCGCGCAGGCCCGCGACATCCTCCGCGAGGAGCTGATCGCGCTGGTCGACCCGTCGCTGGACCGGACGCTGAAGGTGAGCCGCAAGGAGACGCAGCCGGCGGTCGTGATGGTCGTCGGCGTGAACGGCACCGGCAAGACCACCACGGTCGGCAAGCTGGCTCGGGTCCTGGTGGCCGAGGACAAGCACGTCGTACTGGGTGCGGCCGACACGTTCCGGGCTGCGGCCGCGGACCAGCTGCAGACCTGGGGTGACCGGGTCGGGGTCCGGACCGTGCGCGGTCCCGAGGGCGGCGACCCGGCCAGCGTCGCGTTCGACTCGGTCAAGCAGGGCATCGAGGAGGAGGCGGACGCCGTCCTGGTCGACACGGCGGGACGGCTGCACACAAAGACCGGCCTGATGGACGAGCTGGGCAAGGTGAAGCGGGTGATCGAGAAGACCGCCGAGGTGGACGAGGTGCTGCTCGTCATCGACGCCACCACCGGCCAGAACGGGCTCACCCAGGCCCGCGTCTTCGCCGAGGTCATCGACGTCACCGGACTGGTCCTGACCAAGCTCGACGGTACGGCGAAGGGCGGCATCGTGATCGCCGTTCAGCGTGAGCTCGGCGTACCGGTCAAGCTGGTCGGCCTGGGCGAGGGCGCCGACGACATGGCCCCGTTCGACGCCGAGCAGTTCGTCGACGCCCTGCTGGACTGACACGCCGGCTGGACCGACACGCCGCTGCGCTGACACACGCCGTTGGACTGAGGCTGTTTGCCGGGCGGGTTGATCTGGTACTCAGGTGGCATGACGCTGCCAAGAGTCGTGATCATCGGTGCTGGGTTCGCCGGGTTCCACGCGGCCAAGACGCTGTGCCGGCTGGCCAAGGGCCGGGCCGAGGTCGTGGTGATCAACCCGACCGACTACTTCCTGTACGTCCCGCTGCTGCCTGAGGTCGCCACCGGCATCCTGGAGCCCCGGAACATCACGGTGTCCATCGCGGACGCGCTGCCCGACGTCCGATTGGTGCTCGGAGAGGTCGAGGGACTCGACCTGGACCGTCGCACGGTGCAGTACGCCGATCCGCTCGACCGGCGCGACGAGCTCGAGTACGACCGGCTCATCATCGCCGCGGGCAGTGTGAACAAGCTGCTGCCCATCCCCGGCGTGACGGAGTACGCGCACGGCTTCCGTGGCATCCCCGAAGCGGTCTTCCTGCGTGACCATCTGACCCAGCAGATCGAGCTCGCCGACGCCACCGACGATGTGGCCGCGCGAGACGCACTCTGCACGTTCGTCGTCGTCGGAGCGGGCTACACGGGCACAGAGGTGGCAGCACACGGCGTGCTGTACACCGAGCTGCTCAAGAAGCGCAGACCGCGCCTACGCGATCAGCGGATGCGCTGGATGCTGTTGGACATCGCAGACCGCGTCCTGCCCGAGCTGGACGAGCGCCTGTCGCGTACGGCGGACCGAGTGCTGCGCGAGCGTGGTGTCGAGGTCCTGATGGGTACGTCGGTCGAAGAGGCCATGCACGACGGTGTTCGACTCACCGACCAGTCCGACGTACCGACTCATTCGCTGATCTGGTGTGTCGGCGTCCGTCCGGACCCTGTGGTGGAGGGACTCGGGCTGAAGACGGAGAAGGGGCGTCTCCTGGTCGACGAGTACCTGAACGTGCCTGACCGCCCAGAGGTGTTCGCGTGTGGCGACGCGGCCGCCGTACCCGACCTGACGCGGCCTGGTGAGGTCACACCGATGACGGCGCAGCATGCCGAGCGGCAGGGCCGGCGGGCTGCCAAGAACGTTGCCGCCAGCTTCGGGACCGGTGAGCGCAAGCCGTACACCCACAAGGACCTCGGCTTCGTGGTGGACCTGGGTGGCAAACAGGCGGCGGCCAACCCGCTGCAGATCCCGCTGGCCGGGCTCCCCGCGAAGGCGGTGACCCGTGGCTACCATCTGATGTCCATGCCGGGGAACCGCGTCCGTACGGCGACCGAGTGGCTGTTCGATGCGACACTGCACCGGCAGACCACGCAACTCGGTGTCATCCCCGCGGCCGACGTACCGCTGGAGACCGCGAGTCCGGAGCGGGTTCGCCCACACTGAGGTGGGCCCGAAGGAGGAGACGAGATGACCAAGTTCTTGCTGCTGATGCACTACGACGGCGGGAACGTCGACACCCCGATGCTGGAGTGGGACGAGCCCGACATGAAGGCGCACCTGCAATACCTGAGCGACGGCCTGGACCGGCTGCGGGAGAGCGGTGAGCTGGTGGAGGCGCAGGCCCTGACCTGGCCCCGGCACGCCAAGGTCGTCCGGGCTGCCAGCGTGAGTGCGCCGGTGCTGACCGACGGTCCGTACGCCGAGTCCAAGGAGGTGCTGGCCGGCTACACGATGGTCGACGTGGAGTCGGAGGAACGCGCACTGGAGATCGCGGCCGAGCAGTCCGCCGCGCCCGGCCCGGGCGGTGTCCCGGTCGAGCAGCCGATCGAGGTCCGCCGGGTGATGGAGTCGGATGCCGACCTCTACGAATGACCACCACCTCGAGGACCTGCTGCGCGAACTGACGCCGCAGGTTGTCGGCGTGCTCGTCCGGCGGTCCGGTGATTTCGCGGCGGCGGAGGACGCCGTCCAGGAGGCGCTGCTGGCCGCTGCGACGACGTGGCCGCGGGACGGTACGCCGGACAACCCGAAGGCGTGGCTGATCCAGGCAGCGTCGCGGCGGCTGATCGACGAGGTCCGGCAGGAGCAGGCCCGGCGACGCCGTGAGGAGAAGGCCGCGCTGCGCGACGTACCGCCGGAGGACGTCGAGGAGCAGGACGACACGCTGCGGCTGCTGTTCCTGTGCTGCCACCCGAAGCTGACGCCGGCGTCGGCCATCGCGCTGACGCTGCGGGCGGTCGGCGGCCTGACCACCGCCGAGATCGCGCACGCCTACTTGGTGCCTGAGGCAACGATGGCGCAGCGGATCAGCCGGGCGAAGCAGCGGCTCAAGGGCGTCGCCTTCGAGTTGGACACCGGCGAGGAGCGACTCCGCAACGTCCTGCACGTGCTGTACCTGATGTTCAACGAGGGCTACACCAGCACCAGCGGTCCGGAGTTGCAGCGCAGCGATCTGTCGGCGGAAGCGATCCGTCTGACGCGGAGCGTGCACGCACTACTGCCGGACGACGGACAGGTCACCGGACTGCTCGCGCTGATGCTCCTCAGCGACGCTCGCCGCCCGGCCCGCACCGGCGGCGCCGGAGAGCTCATCCCGCTCACGGACCAGGACCGCACGCTCTGGAACAAGGACCACATCACCGAAGGCGTCGCACTGGCCGTGCAGGCCTTCGACACACCGCCACTCGGGGAGTACCAGCTGCAGGCCGCGATCGCCGCGCTGCACGACGAAGTGGATCGGGCGGAGGACACCGACTGGCCGCAGATCCTCGCGCTGTACGGGCTGCTGGAGGACCTGTCCGGCAACCCGATGGTGAAGCTCAACCGGGCCATCGCCGCCGCGATGGTGGACGGCCCCGACGCCGGTCTGAAGCTCCTCGAGCCACTCGACGAGGAACTCCCCGGCCACTACCGGCTGGACGCCGTACGCGGGCATCTGTACGAGATGAAGGGCGACCACGAGACCGCCGCGCAGCACTTCCGCGCGGCGGCCCACGGTACGACGAGCGTCCCCGAGCGCGACTACCTGACCAGCAAGGCGGCAGCGCTCAGATAGGCCGACGGTGGCCGGCCACCGTCGGCGTCTCCTGAATGCCGCCCCCGTCCGGGCCGGCAGACAGGTCGTTCCACCACAGCACCTCGTCGTCCGGGGGAGTCGCCGCCTCGGCCGGCACCTGCGGTAGATGACCCAGCCGCTCGACCTGCTCCGCCAATGCGTCCAGGACGGACCGGAGTTGCACATGTGCGACCCGGGTGAACGTCCGCACGTACTCCAGCTCGGCGACCGGAGCATCGCTCGCCGGGAAGTGCTTCACAGCCGATTCCACCGAGTCCCGAGCCTGCTCCAGTGCGTCCCGCTGCTGAGTACGAGCCGTCTCCACCAGATCCTTCGCGTACTGCTCCGCCTCGCCCACCAGGTTGTCCGCGATCTGCTGCGCCTGGCTGAGCAGCCCGACCGCGTGGGCGGTGATGTGGGCACGCTGGTCCGCGTCCGGCGAACTGCTGCGGAGCCGCTCGACCTCCGCCCGCAGCTCGGCCCGGTCCGCGTCGGCGTACTCGATCTGGTCCGCCAGGTCGCTCAGGTACGCCGTGACTTCGTCCTGGTCCAGGCCCTTGCGGCGGGTGCCGAAGGTCTTGTGCCGGATCGTGTACGGCGATTGAGCCGGTCGGCCGGCGAACGGATCTTGGCGCGTCACTGCTGACTCCCTGCCGAGGTCGTGATCCCCAAGGATTCTGTGTGGATGGCGGTGGCCGGCACCCCGGCCTCGGTGAGGTCCGCGACGGTGTGCCGGACCATGGCGGGGGAGCCGCACACCAGGGCGGTGCGGTCCGTCCACGGCCCGTGCTCGGCGGCGATCGCGCCGACCTGCCCGCGCGCCCCAGGGTACGACGAGTCGTCGGACACCACGGGGGTGTAGCTGAACCAGGGCCGCTGGGTGAGGCTGGTCAGCTGCTTGTGCTCGTACAGGTTCCACGGCATCCGCGCACCGTGGAACAGATGCACGCGGGGCACCTGGCTCGGCTGGGTCCGCCGGTCGAGCTGCTCGAGCATCGCCCGGAACGGCGCCAGTCCGGTGCCGCCGGCGATCATCACCAGGTCCCGGCCGTCGTCCTCGGGCAGCTTGAGCGTGTCCCCGACCGGAGCGCCGATCCGGACCGGGTCACCACGCTTGAGCGACCGAACGGCGGGTCCGCTGACCTGGCCACCGGGGACCAGGCCGATGTGCAGCTCGATCGAGCCGTCGCTGCGCGGAGCGTTGGCCGGGCTGTAGTAGCGCCAGCGCCGCGGCCGGTAGGGGATCTCGACCGCGACCGACTGGCCGGGCCGGTAGTCCAGCGGTCGCTCCGGGTGGATCTGCACGATCGTGACGTCCATCGTGCGCCGGTCCACCCCGAGGACCTGGCCGGTCCACCAGGCGGGGGCGTCACCGGTGGCCGACTCCTCGGCGGCCTGGACCATCACGGTCGCGACCAGGCCGTAGGCCTCGGCCCAGTCGGCGGCCAGCTCGGACGTCCATGCAGCACCCAGGAAGTGCTGCAGCGTCGCGAGCAGGGACGCTCCGACCGCGGAGTAGTGCTCGGCGACGACCGAGAAGCGCCGGTGGTCGCGGCCGAGTTGTTGCAGGAAGGGCACCACCTCGTCGATTTGTGCGGCGTTGCTGACGACGGCGCCGAGAGCGCCGACCAGCTTGTCGCGTTGGGCGGCCATCGAGACCGGGAACATCTCCCGGACCTCAGGATGGGAAAGGAACAGGTGGGAGTAGAAGAACAACGGCACCTCGTCACCGGATTTGGCGACCAGGGCCCAGCTGTTCTTCAGAGCAGCCGGGTCCATCCGCGTCAGTGCACCCCGACGATGTCGTCCTGGGTGGCGCCCAGCGCTGTCACCACCCGACCGATGATGTCGGCGGGTACGTCGTGCGCCTCCAGCGCGGCGACCAGGTGCACCACGACCTTGCCGAAGTCGTCACCGGTGATGCCGCGGCCCTTGTGCGCCTCGGACAGCGCGAGGCCGTCGTACGTGACCGGTCCGCCCATGACCTGCGAGACCAGTTGCACCTGATGCCGTTTCAGTTTGGCCAGGTCGCTGTCGGCGAAGTAGCCGGCCAGCTGGGGGTCCGCAAGGACATCGCGGTAGAAGACATCCACCACCGAGGCGATCGCGGGACCACCGCCGACCGCCTCGTAATCGCTGTCCCCCGTTGTGTTGCCCTGAGCCTGCTCGACCACGGCGCAACCATCTCCCAATCTTCGAAATCGATCCCCGAGCGGTGACGATCCGAGCACTGTCGGGCGGCCGTGGTCAAGTTCAAGCGACGGATTTGCCACGATTCGTCCGATCTTCGTGGCGATTGATTGACAACCCCGATCCGTGGGTAGGAGGTACGACCTCTGGTCTGCCCGAACCCCGGAAGGTTGCCTAAGGCAATAATCAAATAATCAAACGTAAATCAATCAAACGTATTGTCCGAACGCCGCCGCGATGTCGTCATCTGTTGCCAAGAGCAACCGAAGCAGCACCCGGGCCTTGTACGGGTCCAGGAAGCCGCCGTCGATCAGGCCACGCTGCAGCAGATCCGACTCCGACCCGACCGACCGGTAGGTGTTGCGTACGATCGAGCCGGCGCCCGTGCGCGACGTCAGGACCACTGGCATCTTCGCGGCCAGCTCTCCGAGCACTGGAGCAAGTGCGGCCGGGACATGTCCGACGCCGAAGCCGGCCACCACCAGACCCTGGTGAGTGTCCGCCAGCCCCTGCAACAGCAGGCCGTCGTCGTCCATGGTGACGGTGTAGAGCGCCACCCGCGTCGCGTCGAGCTCCGCCGGCTCCGCACTTCCCTGTACGCCGTCAAGGCGCATCGGACGCGTGAGGACTCGGACGCGGTCCTCGACCACGTGCCCGATCGGTCCGGTGTTGGGCGACACGAACGTCGCCGTACTCGTGCTGTGCGTCTTGCGCACCCACCGGGCGGCGTGGATCTCCTCCTTGAACACGACCAGTGCGCCGAGGTCGCGGGCCGCGGGGGAGCAGGCGACGCGGAGAGCAGCCAGGAGGTTCGCCGGGCCGTCGGGGCCGGCCAGCGTGGGGTTGCGCATAGCGCCCGTGAGTACGAACGGCTGTGGGTGTGGCCAGACCTGGTCGACCAAGAAGGCGGTCTCCTCCAGGGTGTCTGTGCCTTGCGTGACCACGACTCCGGTGGCACCGGCGGACACGGCCTTCGAGGCGGCGTCGACGACCTCGAGCATCTTCGCGGCGGTGAGGTTGGCGCTGGGCACTGCCTCGATGTCCTGGATCTCGACCGGGTGACCGAGCTCCGACAGCCCGGGGATCGCGGCGGCCAGGTCCTCGCCGGTCAGTCGGTGTTTGCCGGCCATCCCGATGGTGCCGCCCAGGGTGAACAACGCGATGCTCACTACCAGTTCCTCCTCAGTCACACGGATCGCCTGACAGACCGCCGCAGCCTACTTGGTGCGCGCCCGGACATGCATGCGTTCGCCCTGCGGCCCGTACAGGCACAGGACCTCCGTCGGACCAGGACCGGGGTTGCCGAACCAGTGCGGCACCCGGGTGTCGAACTCCGCCACCTCACCCTCCTTCAGGATGAAGTCCTGGTCGCCGAGCTTGAGCCGGACCCGTCCGGAGAGCACATAGATCCAGTCGTAGCCCTCGTGTGTCTTCTGCTGTACGTCGTTGCCGGGGTAGCCCTCCGGCAGGATCTGCTTGAAGGCCTGCAGACCGCCCGGCCGCCTGCTCAGTGGGATGTGCACCGTGCCGTGGCGCTTGATCGGCTTCGCGTAGATCCGCGGGTCGCCGGTCGGTGGCGCGTCCACCAGTTCGTCCAGTTGGACCTGATGCGCCCGTGCCAGCGGCAGCAGGAGCTCCAGGGTCGGCCGGCGCTGTCCGGACTCCAGCCGGGACAGCGTGCTCACCGAGATCCCGGTCTCCTCGGACAGCTGGGACAGCGTCGTACCCCGCTCCGATCGCAGGCTGCGCAGCCGTGATCCGACTGCTTCGAGTACGTCGTCGTAGGACTCCATGTTGCCATTCTGGCAAACAAAGTTGTCGAAAACGAGAATCGTCACGCACTCTCGAGCCAACCGAGAGGAGCCGGAGATGAAGAAGTACGACGTGATCGTGATCGGCGGAGGCGCCGCCGGGCTGAGTGGAGCGCTGGCGCTGGTCCGATCGCGCCGGTCGGTCCTGGTGATCGACGACGGTACGCCGCGCAACGCGCCGGCGGAGCACGTGCACAACTACCTGACCCGGGACGGGGTCCCGCCGGCCGAGCTGTACGCGATCGGCCGCGAGGAGGTCATCGGGTACGGCAGTGAGGTCGTCACCGGCACCGTGACCACGGCCCGCCGGGACGGCGACTTCAAAGTCGAGCTTGCAGACGGTACGACGTACCAGGGCCGGCGGCTGCTGGTGACGACCGGGCTGACGGACGTGCTGCCCGATTTACCCGGGCTGGCCGAACGGTGGGGCAAGGACGTATTGCACTGCCCGTACTGCCACGGCTGGGAGGTGCGCGACCAGGCGATCGGCGTACTGGCGACCACGGTGATGGCGCTGCACCAGGTGCAGTTGTTCCGGCAGCTGAGTGACGACGTGACGCTGTTCCTGCACACCGCGCCGGAGCCGACAGATGAGCAGTGGGAGGAGCTCGCGGCCCGCCGCATCTCAGTAGTGGAAGGGAAGGTCGAGCAGCTCGAGGTGGAGGACGGCAAACTCACCGGTGTCCGGCTGGAGGGCGGGAAGGTCATCCCACGGCAGGCGCTGGCCGTGCAGAGCACCATGCGGGCGCGTGCGGGCTTCCTGACCGATCTGGGGCTGGAGACGACCGAGCTGGAGGCCAATGGGATCGTCCTGGGCACCGCTGTCCAGGTCGACGCGATGGGCGCCACCCAGGTGCCGGGCGTCTTTGCGGCCGGCAACGTGACCGATCCGAGGGCGCAGGTCATCTCTGCCGCAGCGGCAGGGCTGATGGCTGCGGGCGGTGTCAACTTCGACCTGATCGGCGAAGAGATCAGGCTGGCAGTGGCCGCCCGCAGTAGTTGAGGAGTTGAATAGAGGCGGGAGGGTGGATGCACGAAACGGTCGACCCGGATTTCGCCTCGTATGTCGATGCGCGGCAGGGCAGATGGCTCCGAACGGCGTACCTGGTGTACGGCGATCCTGAGCGTGCCGAGGATGCACTGCTGCACGCCTTCGCCCGGCTCGCGCTGCGCTGGACCAGGGTGGACGATCCGGACGTCTTCGTTCAGCGGCTGCTCTACCAGCCTGCTCTGAACCGGTGGGGCCGGGTGGAGGCGTTCCCGGACGAGGACGACCCGGTGAAGCTCGCGCTGGCCGAGCTGTCGCCCGCACAGCGCACGGTGTTCGTGCTGCTCCACCTGGAGGAGCTCACCGAGTTCGAGGTGGCGGACATGCTCAACATGTCCCACCAGACCGTGCACGGACACGGCATGTCCGCCTTCAGCCGGTTCCGTACGGCGCTCGGCGGCGGGGGCGACTGGCGGGATAGCCCCCGCGACAGCGCACCTGACAGGGCCCGTGACATTGGTGGCGACCAGCGATGAGGCGCGAGGACGTCCAGCCGATGCTCGCCAAGGCATCCGACCGGCTGCCCGAACCGGATCTGGCCGACGCGGCCTGGGCGGCCGGAGTGGAGACCCGTCGCCGCCGGCGGCGCAGCATCCTCATCGGTCTGATCGCTGCTGTGCTCATCGCTGTGATCGCTGCGATCGGAGTGGGCCTCAGCGGTGACGACAACTCCCAGTTCATCCCACCGATCACACCGCCCAGCAATCCGGAGATCCGCGCCCCGGACGGACAGATCAACGGGATCGACTTCTGGGTCGCTCCGCCGTCCGGAAGCGAACGGTTCCTCGACCGGCTCGAGACGCCGCTCGGCGATCGCCTGCAGCTACCGGACAACGTCGAACCGCTCGCGGACAGGCCGCTGGACCGCATCGCCGCCGTCGTGCTCGAGGACCGAGGCGACCGCTACGTACCGCTCCTGCTGGGCTCCGACTCCTCCTGGGCGCGAGCCGACGTGGAGCTTCTCCCGATCCGCACCGGTACGCCGCTGAGCTCCGGGGCGGTGTCGCCGGACGGGCGGATCGCCGCCTTCCCGCAGCCGGGCGAGTTGGTCACCGTCGACGCGGCGACGGCAGAGGTGTTCCGCATCAAGATGCCGGCCCGGGACATCCGCAGCGTCTCCTGGCTGCCGGATGCCCAGCGCGTTCTCGTCAGCGGGCCGGGCGTCGCCTACCGGGTGCTGGTGGGGGAGAGCGGCACCGGCGAGGAGCCGCTCGTGGCGATCGCGGGTGCCGCGGATCCGTCGGCGGTCACAGCGCCGTTCCGGCTCGACAAGGGTGCCGTGCTGCGCTACATGGTCGGTGGCCAGTGGATCGTCGACAGCGCTCTGCAGTTGCCGTTGCCGGTGCGCTCATGGGTCGGGCAGACGTTCTCCACGGACAGCGCCGCCGCCCGGCTGTTCGTCGCGGACGGTCTGATCCCGGCAGTAACCACCAACGCCTCACAGCCGCAGGTGGTGGCGGCCATCTCGACCCTGCAGGCACAGCCGAGCCGCCTGCTGGTGCTGGGCGACCCCACGGTGATGTCCTCGGCCCCGCCCATGGACCGGCCGTACGTGCGCGAGCCCGGCTGCTGCGCCGTACTGGGCTGGTACGACCACGACACCCCGCTGTTCGAGGTCCGAGGCTGGGTGCTCGCCTGGGACCTGAACTCAGGCCGGGTCCGCCGGGTCACCGAACTGGCCGTGGCCGGCCTGGCGGTTGGTCCCGGGATTCGCCCCTGAACCCTTGTCGAAAATGCAGCGCAGCGTGAACTCCACCAGTTTGTCCGCGTCCTCCGGCGCCGGCATCGGCTCGCCGGTCAGCGCGCGGATGACGAAGATGCCCGCCAGCCACTGCACCATCAGCACCGGGTCCACCGTGGTCCGGATCGGCTCACCGCGCTTGCGGGCCCGTTCCAGCGCATCCCGGGTCAGCTCGATCCGGTGGTCCAGCAGCTCACGGTAGATCCGTGCGGACCGCTCGTCGCGGTTCGCCTCCGTGACCGCCAGGCGGATCAGTGCCAGGCCGTTCTCGCTGTTCACGAACGCCAGTGCGTCGGCGTAGACCTGGCGCAGGTCGCCGGCGATCGAGCCGGTGTCCGCGTCCGGTATCTGGATGTCGAAGAGCTCCGCCATCGCGTCGTTGGCCAGCAGTTCCTTGCTGGCCCAGCGGCGGTAGATGGTGGCTTTGCCGACGCCCGCCGCCTCGGCGACGTCGTCGACCGTCATTCCGTCGAATCCGCGCTCGAGCAGCAGTTGCACGGCGTACCTACGGATCCTCGGCTCCGCGTCCGGGTCCCGCGGCCTGCCGCGGCGCGGCCTCACCCCGTGGTTGGTCCCCATTTCGTTTCCCCAGGTCGGACGGGCGCAGTGGCGCGGCTGCGTACCCGTGTGGTCCAGGCCAGAGTGCCACACCTTGGGCGATGTCACCTCGATGTCACCTGATCGCCCTCTTTGTCACATGCCTGAAACAAACGGACCGATCGGCTGAAACGGCGCGCCGACACCGTGTGCGGTGTGGCTGGCGGGCGGGCTCCCCGGCGTTGTGGAGCTTCCTGGTTGAGGACGCCGGTCACGTCCGGAACGATGGAAGGACGACGCTCATGACGACTGTGCCCGGCGATACCGCCTGGGTCCTGGCAAGCGCCGCCCTGGTGATGCTGATGACACCGGGCCTGGCTTTCTTCTACGGCGGTATGGTGCGCGTGAAGAGCGTGCTGAACATGATGATGATGAGCTTCATCACCATCGCCGTCGTCACGATTCTGTGGGTGGTGGTCGGCTATTCGCTGACGTTCGCCGGTGACACCGGGCACGTGATCGGTGACTTCTCCGAGGTCGGCCTGAAGGGCCTGCTGTCGCCGGATGCGGTGACCGGGACGACGCCCACGCTCGCGTTCGTCGCCTTCCAGCTGATGTTCGCGATCATCACCCCGGCGCTGATCTCCGGCGCGATCGCCGACCGGGCCACGTTCCGCGGCTGGATCGCGTTCGTGGTCGGCTGGACGCTGCTGGTGTACTTCCCGGTCGCGCACTCGGTCTGGTTCCTCGACGGCGGCAACGGCGGCTGGATCGGCGACAAGCTCAAGGCGATCGACTTCGCCGGCGGTACGGCGGTGCACGTGAACGCCGGTGCGGCCGCGCTCGCCCTGGCGATCGTGCTCGGCCGGCGGATCGGCTGGAAGAAGGACCCGATGCGGCCGCACAGCCTGCCGCTGGTCATCCTCGGTGCCGGACTGCTGTGGTTCGGCTGGTTCGGGTTCAACGCGGGCTCGGCGCTGAGCGCCGGCACCACCGCTGCTGTCACGTTCGTGAACACCCAGGTCGCCACCGCCGCCGCGGTGATCGGCTGGCTGATCGTCGAGCGGATCCGGCACGGCAAGGCCACCACGCTGGGCATGGCGTCCGGTGCGGTCGCCGGTCTGGTCGCGATCACGCCGTCCTGTGGCGCGGTCACCCCGGTCGGCGCGATCATCCTCGGTCTGCTCGCCGGTGCGGTCTGCGCCTTCGCGGTCTCGCTGAAGTACAAGCTCGGCTTCGACGACTCGCTCGACGTGGTCGGCGTCCACCTGGTCGGCGGTCTGTTCGGCTCGCTGGCGATCGGCTTCCTCGGTTCGGCTGCAGCCCCGTCGGCCGTCAACGGCCTGTTCTACGGCGGTGGCGCCTCGCAGTTGGGCAAGCAGGCGCTGGCCAACCTGGTGGTCGGTGTCTACTCGTTCACGATCGCGTTCATCCTCGCCAAGGTGATCGACCTGACCATCGGCTTCCGGCTCAAGGAAGAGGACGAGGTCGCCGGTGTCGACCAGGCCGAGCACGCCGAGACGGCGTACGACTTCCTCGGTGCGGCCGGCCTGCGCGGGCACAACGCACTGGCCCGGACGCCGGCGCCGGCCGCCGACCCGGAGAATGAGTCCACCGAGACGTCCGAGAAGGAAGGTGCGAACGCATGAAGCTGATCACCGCGGTGGTCAAGCCGCACAAGCTGGAGGACGTCCGGGCCGCGCTGGAGACGTTCGGCGTCACCGGCATGACGGTGACCGAGGCGAGCGGCTACGGCCGGCAGAAGGGCCACACCGAGGTGTACCGCGGTGCGGAGTACGAGGTGGACCTGGTCCCGAAGGTCCGGCTCGAGGTCGTCGTCGAGGACGGCGACAGCTCGGACGTGGTGGATGTCATCGTGAAGGCCGCACAGACCGGCAAGATCGGTGACGGCAAGGTCTGGGTCACTCCGGTCGAGACCATCGTCCGGGTCCGCACCGGCGAGCTGGATGGAGACGCACTGTAGATGGTGAACCGGGCAGAACAGCGGCGCGCTCGTGCCGAGGAGGCCGACGCGCTGCTGTACCTGCTCCTCGCCAAGGCCTGTGACGCCCTCGGTGTGCCCACCGAGGGCGTCGCGCTGGTCGCGGTCGGCGGCTACGGCCGCGAGGAGCTGTCGCCGTACAGCGATCTCGACGTGATGCTC
Organism: Kribbella pittospori; assembly: GCF_004331465.1. Classification (GTDB taxonomy): domain Bacteria; phylum Actinomycetota; class Actinomycetes; order Propionibacteriales; family Kribbellaceae; genus Kribbella; species Kribbella pittospori. The sequence goes on along the minus strand of NZ_SJKB01000004.1, from coordinate 113,367 downwards.
GTGCACGCCGAGGGGTACCCGCGGGTGGACGAGCTGGCGGCACAGATCTGGTATCCGCTGTGGGACTCGCGGACCAAGCTGGATCACAGTGTCCGGACGTTGGCGGAGGCCCGGCAGGCGGCGGCCGACGATGTCCGTGTCGCCCTGGGGCTGCTGGACGCACGACATGTCGCGGGGGACTCGCACCTCACACTGCAGCTGCGCTCAGTGCTGATGGCGGACTGGCGTCGTACGGCGCGGACGCGGTTGCCTGCGCTGGCACAGGCCTGCCGGGACCGTGCGACGTCGGTAGGTGAGCTGGCGCATCTCGCCGAGCCGGACCTGAAGGAGGCGTACGGCGGTCTGCGGGATGCCGTCGTACTGCGTTCCTTGGTGGCTTCCTGGTTGGTCGACGTACCGCATCCGGTGGTGGAGCGGGCGCGGCTGGACCTTCTGGACATCCGGGACGAGCTGCACAAGGTTGCGGGTCGTTCCACCGACCGACTGGTGGCCGACCTGGCCGGTGAGGTCGCAGCCGGGCTGGGTCTGGACGGGCGGGACGAACTGCTGCGGCACGTGTATGCGACCGGCCGAACGCTGGCGCATGTGTGTGACGTGTCATGGCGGCGGGTGGAGAGTCTGATGACGCGGCCGCCGCGGTCCAGGCGTCGGCAACGGACTGGCGGACCTCTGCTGCTGGCGCTGGATGACGGAGTCGGTCAGCACGAAGGTGAAGTCGTACTGATGCCGGATGCGCGGCCGGAGCGGGACGCAGTACTTGGGCTGCGGGCTGCTGCTGTTGCGGCGGATCGTGAGCTCGTCCTGTCGCCTGCTGTGTGTGGTCGGCTGGCCAGGAGCGCCTTGGCGTTGCCCGAGCCGTGGCCGGGTGAGGCACGGCGGTTGTTGTGCGCTCTGCTGGGTGCCGGCAGCGGACTGCTCGAGGTGTGGGAGGCGTTGGACCAGGCCGGCTACATCTCGCGGATCCTGCCGGAGTGGGACACGGTCCGGTTCCGGCCGCCACAGTCCGCGGTCCACCGCTTCACCGTCGACCGGCATCTGCTGGAGACGTGTGTCGAGGCGTCCAAGATGGTGCGCGACGTACGGCGTCCTGACCTCCTGCTCGTCTCCGCATTGCTGCATGACTTGGGCAAGGCGGTCGACGGCGACCACAGCGTCACCGGAGCCGTGATCGCCGGGACGGTTGCTCGCCGCATCGGATTCACCGAGACAGACGCGGACACCATCGCGCTGCTGGTCCGGCAGCACCTCATGCTTGCGCAGGTCGCCACCCGCCGGGACCTGGACGACCCGATGACAGTCGATCTGGTCGTGGGCATCGTCCGCAACACCGAGACGCTGGACCTGCTCGAGGCACTGACGTACGCCGATGCGCGGGCTGCTGGTCCGGCGGCGGCGTCACCGTGGCGGATGCGGCTGGTCGGTGAACTGTGTCGTCGTGTGCGTGGCGAGCTGTCCGGAGGAGGGGAGGGCATGTGGACCGATGCTCCGCCAGTTCCCGTGCCCACACTGCATCAGGTGGTCGGCGTAGGACGGCTGGGCGTGTCAGTGGCCGACCATCACGGTGACTTGCGCATCAACGTCGCCGTACCCGATCAAGTGGGCACGCTGTCGACCGTTGCCGCCGTGCTGGCGGTGGAGCGGCTCGCAGTGCGGTCCGCTGTCATCACATCCGTTGAGGGCTTGGGTATCTCGCAGTGGACGGTTGCGGGCTCGCTGCCTGATCCGATCCGCTTGCGTGACCGGCTTGCCGTGGCGCTCCGCGACAGCACTGACCTGGTACGCCGCTTGGCCGCGCGCGACTCGTCCGCGGTGAAGCATCGGCTCGACAGCCGGGTCGACCTCCTGCCCGGAGCTTCAGAGACGGCCACAGTGCTGCAAGTACGAGCACACGACCGCCCGGGCCTGCTCTACGACGTCACTGCAGCCATCGCCTTCACCGGAGCGGACATCCGGTCAGCCCACGTCAGCACACTCGGTGCGGAGTGCGTGGACGTCTTCTACCTCACCGATCCGCAGGGTGCTCCGCTCGACGAGGAGGACGCGCGGACGACGGCCAAGACGGTCCTGGATCGCTTGACCTCTTAGGTCGTGTCTGGTAGTCCCCCGCCTACTGCGCGGCACTCGGCACGGCACCTCGCCGCACGTGAGCAAAGGCCACGATGCGCCGCATCGAGACCTTCGCTCCCGCGCACCGATGCACCGCACCGAGCACCTGCTCGCTACGGCGTGGGACTACCAGACACGACCTAATCTCAGTGGTGTGCATGTCGTAGCGGCGTTCCAGCATCAAGCGGTTGCGTGTGAGGACCTCGGGTCCCCGATGTACGCCGAACTCCTTCGGCTGATCGTGGACGACTACGAGGTCGGAGGCGTGTCGACCGGCGTACTGGCCGGCTATGAGGATCGCCCATTCGGTGACGCGATCGCTCTGCGCTTGCTGGCCGCCGTACATGGGTTGGTGCTGGCCGGAGAGGTGCCCGAGCTGGCGGCGTTCTATCCGAGCGTCGGTGGGACCTGGGACCCGGTGCTGGGCTGGGAGGCGTTCGAGCAGACCCTGCAGTCGCGGTCCGCTGAGTTGCGGGTGTTGCTGACCCAGCCACCGCAGACGAACGAGGTGGGCCGGGCCGCTGCGCTCTATGGCGGTCTACTGCAGTTGGTCGAGGCCGTGCCGTTGCCGGTCCGGTTGTTCGAGATCGGTGCCAGCGCTGGGCTCAACCTGCGGGCGGACCACTTCCGCTACACCGCGGACGGGACGTCGTACGGCCCGGCCGACAGTCCTGTGGTGTTCGAGGACGCCTGGACCGGGCAGTCGCTGAAGCCGGCGGAGCTACGGATCGCCGAGCGGGTGGGGAGCGATATCGCTCCGGTGAACCCGCTGACCGCAGAGGGCGCACGCACGCTGACGTCGTACGTGTGGCCGGACATGGCGCAGCGGCTGGAGCGATTGCGCGGTGCGGTGGAGATCGCGCGGCAGGTGCCGGCCGACGTACGACGGGAGGACGCCGTCTCGTTCGTGCGCGGCCTCGAGCTGTCGCAGGGGCACGTGACCGTGGTGTGGCACTCGATCATGTGGCAGTACCTGAGCCGCGACGACCGGGCCGCAGTGGACGACCACCTCGCTGATCTCGGCGCTCAGGCCACCGAGTCGACCCCGCTGGCGCGCCTACGCCTCGAGCCGTTGCCACGAGCAGTCATGGTCGAGCTGCAGACCTGGCCCGGTGGCGAACGGCGGACTCTCGGCCGAGCCGAGCCACACGGTCAAGGACTCGTCTGGTCAGCTGAGTGACGCGACCAGTGTGTCCGTGAGCTCGGCCGCGTAGACCCCGTCGGGATCCAGATCAGGGTCGAAGATGCCGATGTCGATCCCCATGCACTTGTTTGATGCCAGCAGCGGCCGCAGGAGTGCTTGCAGCTGGGAGTGGTCGATGCCACCCGGGTCGGGGCTGTCCACCGCCGGCATCACCTCGGCATCGAGGATGTCCACATCCAGATGCACCCAGAACCCGTCGAGCTCGTCCCGCTCGAGATGCTGCAGTACGCCGTCCGCAGCCGGCGCCGCCATGATCTCGAGCGCAGACCACACCGGTATCACGGCTGCCTCGACGTCACCGACGTACTCGTCGTCCTCCCGAATGCCCAATAGGGCAGCGTCCGTGTCCTGGACGTACGGCGACAGTCCCTCGAGATCAGTGAGGTCCGTCTGGCCACGTCCGGTGACCAGCGCGAGCGCTTCACCTCCCGCTGCCCCGACGTACGACGAGTTGTCGACGGTCCGGAAGTCGGAGTGCCCGTCGATGTAGACCACGCCGTACCTCCCGCGCCGCTTCAACGCCAACGCCGGCCCGAGCAGGTTGCTGCACTCACCACCGAGCAGCACCACGAACCGCTGGTCGTCGAACAACTTCGTCAACCGGTCAGCCAGCCGCACCGTGTACGACGCCATCGCCTCAGCGTTGAACACCCCGTCACCGGGCTTCCAGCCTTCCCGGTCGTACCTCGGTGGGGTGACACAGCCGGCGTCGGCAGCGTTGATCCGCTGCAGCAATCCCTGGTCGCGCAACGCCCCGGCCAGCTTGTAGCAGCCCGGCACCGCGCCCTTGACCGGTGGCCGCAAACCCAGGTTCGATGGTCCGTCCAGCACTACTCGCTGCTTGCCCACCCGAGCCCCTAACCGTTCTGGGTCGATTGACCGGTTAGAGCCTCGCGGCCTGACCCTCCGGTTGTCAACCGCGCCCGGTAGACTCGGGGAGTTGTCTGGGTGAGCTGGGTTTTCTGAAGAACGGACTGTTCCTGGTGTTCGACACGCTTTCCGATCGTCTGTCCACGGCGTTCAAGAATCTGCGCGGCAAGGGCAAGCTGACCGACGCCGACATCGACGCGACGACGCGGGAGATCCGGATCGCGTTGCTCGAGGCCGATGTCGCGCTGCCGGTGGTGAAGGAGTTCATCGCCGCGGTCCGCGACCGCGCCAGCGGCGCCGAGGTGCGCGGCGGGCTGAACCCTGCGCAGCAGGTGATCAAGATCGTCAACGAGGAACTGGTCAACATCCTCGGCGGCGAGACCCGCGAGCTGCGGATGGCCAAGCGGCCGCCGACGGTGATCATGCTCGCCGGTCTGCAGGGCGCTGGTAAGACCACACTGGCCGGCAAGCTGGCCAAGTGGCTGAAGGAGGCCAAGCACCAGACGCCGATGCTGGTCGCGGCCGACCTCCAGCGCCCGAACGCGGTGACCCAGCTGCAGGTGGTCGGCGAGCGGGCCGGCGTGCCGGTGTTCGCGCCCGAGCCCGGCAACGGCGTCGGCGACCCGGTCGACGTGGCCCGCAGGGCGATGGACGAGGCGCGGAGCAAGCAGCACAGCGTGGTCATCGTCGACACGGCCGGCCGGCTGGGTGTCGACGAGGTGCTGATGAAGCAGGCCGCCGACATCCGCGACGCGGTCACGCCGGACGAGATCCTGTTCGTGGTCGACGCGATGATCGGTCAGGACGCGGTCACCACCGCCCAGGCCTTCCTCGACGGCGTCGGCTTCGACGGCGTCGTGCTGTCCAAGCTCGACGGTGACGCCCGCGGTGGCGCCGCGCTGTCGATCGCGCAGGTCACCGGCCGCCAGGTGATGTTCGCCTCGAACGGCGAGAAGCTCGAGGACTTCGACGTCTTCCACCCCGACCGGATGGCGTCGCGCATCCTCGGCATGGGCGACGTGATGAGCCTGATCGAGCAGGCGGAGAAGTCGTTCGACGCCGAGGAGGCCGCCAAGACCGCGGCCAAGCTGCAGAAGCGCGGCGGCAAGGACTTCACCCTGGACGACTTCCTCGCCCAGATGCAGTCGGTCCGCAAGATGGGCCCGCTGACCAAGATCTTCGGCATGCTGCCCGGGGCGAACCAGTTCAAGGACCAGCTGGAGAACTTCGACGAGCGCGAGATCGACCGGATCGAGGCGGTCATCCACTCGATGACGCCGGCCGAGCGGACCGATCCCAACATCATCAACGGCTCCCGCCGGGCCCGGATCGCGAAGGGCTCCGGCACCGAGGTCGCCACCGTCAGCGGCCTGGTCGAGCGGTTCTTCGAGGCCCGCAAGATGATGGCCGCGATGGCGTCGGGCAAGGGCATGCCGGGGATGCCCGGTATGCCAGGGATGCCCGGCATGGGCGGCGGTGGCGCGCGGAAGGCCAAGCAGCAGCAGAAGAAGGGCAAGAAGCGCGGCTCCGGCAACCCGGCCAAGCGGGCGAACCAGGGCAACACGCAGCCGGCCCCGCCGCAGCCGGGTCAGCTGCCCGCCGCATTCGGCGGTGGCGGCCAGGACGCCGGCGACTTCCAGTTGCCCGACGACCTGCGCAAGATGCTGGGTGACGACAAGTAGTTGTCGTCCGTTCGCCCGACGCGCGGGGACCGCGTCGCGCCCTATCGTCGATCAGGCGTGGGGAGCGTGAACTCTCGCCGTCGCAGGGCTGAACTCGCCGGAACGGCACCCGGTTACTGCATGAAGTGGCGCACCGTTACCGGTTGCCCGAGACCCTGTGACGACTAAGATCGTGCCTACGCCCGGCAAGACTCAGCACTGCGGAAACGTCGAGGGACGCGGATGAGGCAGCAGTTCAAGAACCTGGATACGTGGCGGGGGAAGCTGACCGCCACCTGGGTCTGCTTGGCTCCTCCGACCGCGATGGTCGCCGTGTTCGTCGCCGGCGGCCTGACCTCGAACACGTTCATCGTCGACGCGCACGCGCTGGCCCAGCCGCGCCAGGACGCGCAGTTCGACGACCTGGCCAACAACGTCCCGACCCAGCCGGGTGCCGACGGCAGCCTGCCGACCCAGGAGAAGTCCCAGATCTCGGTGCCGGTGACCGGCGCCGTCGACGGGACGGTGCAGCCGATCCCCGGCATCTCCGGTGACGCGTCGGGCATTCCGGGCACGGTGCTGGCGGCGTACCAGAAGGCGGCCAACGATCTTGCGGTGGCGACGCCGGGTTGCCACATCACCTGGCCGCTGCTGGCCGGGATCGGCAAGGTCGAGTCCGCGCACGCCAGCGGCGGCAAGGTCGAGTCCAACGGGAACACCCGCGGCAAGATCCTCGGCCCGGTGCTCGACGGTGGCCCGGGGATGGCCGCTATCGCGGACACCGACCAGGGCGTGTACGACGGGAACTCGCAGTGGGACCGTGCTGTCGGCCCGATGCAGTTCATTCCGGGGACGTGGAAGGTCTTCGGAGCGGACGGCAACGGTGACGGGGTCAAGGATCCGCACAACGTCTTCGACGCGGCCCGGGCGGCCGGTGACTACCTCTGCTCCGGCGGCGCGAACCTGTCCGACCCGCAGGGGCTCGTGCAGGCAGTCCTTCGCTACAACCACTCGATGGACTATGTGTCGACCGTGCTCCGGTGGATGCAGTCGTACAGCAAGGAGACTGTGACGATCCCGGACACGTCGGGCGTCATCACCCCGCCGGTGGACGACAACGGGAACGTCGACCAGAGCAACGACCCGACCCGCGAGGGCGGCACCACGACTCCCACGCCGACGCCGACCGCACAGCCGTCGACGCCGACGCCGACCGCGAGCCGGACGACGAGCAAGCCGCCGTCGAGCAAGCCGCCCACCCAGGTGCCGAACACGCCGCCGTCGTCGACGAAGCCGCCGACGACCAGCACCCCGCCGACGACGAAGCCGCCGACGACCAGCACCCCGCCGACGACCACGCCCCCGCCGACGACCACTCCGCCGACGACGCCGCCGACCTCGGACCCGCCGCCGACGACCTGTACGCCGACGCCCACCCCGACGGACACGCCCACGCCGACGGCAAGTCCGACGGAGACCCCCAGCCCGACTCCCACGCCGTGCGACACCAACGCACCCGGGTCGGACGAGAGCACGGCCGCGACTCCGGGCGAGGCGCCCAAGCCGGGTAACTGAGCAACGACCCCCGATCCGGGGCGCTGGATGCCGCCGGCAACGTAGTCTCACGCATTACCTGGTGCCTGTTTTCGGCCGTGTTGGCGGGTCAGGTAACTTTGCGTCGTCTTGATGTAACTTTCTGGCGTATGGATCGTTGAGGGGATCATGCGCCTAACCCGTAGTGGTAACCGTCGGGTCAAAATCATCATCGCTTCACTGTGCACAGCCCCGCTCCTGGTCGGGGCCATCGTGACAGTCGCTTCGGGCGGGGCCGGTGCCTCCGGTCAGCTCGCGGCGGACAGCCCGGTCGCCCCATCGCCTGGGGCCGGGCTCAACAGTGGTGAGTTCGACGAACTGACGATGGTCGTGCCGCAGCGTCCCGGAGTGGACGGCCGGCTCGGATCTGACAAACCCGCCCGTGCCGACGTCCCCGTGCAGGGGGCGACCGACGGTCGCTCGGTGGTCCGCCCGGGCAGCCCGGACGCCGTCAACGGCATTCCGCGCGGGGTGTTCCCCGCCTACCGCCGCGCCACCGCGAATCTCGCCGTGGTCCGGCCGAACTGTGGGCTCACCTGGCCGTTGTTGGCCGGGATCGGCAAGGTCGAGTCCGACCATGCCAGCGGCGGCCGGGTCGACGTGGCCGGCACCACCAAGGGCAAGATCCTCGGCCCGGTGCTGAACGGCCGCGGCGGCAACGGCCGGGTCACCGACTCCGACCAGGGCCGGTTCGACGGCGACCTGACCTGGGACCGTGCGGTCGGGCCGATGCAGATCATCCCCCAGGTGTGGGACGAGTTCGGCGCCGACGGCAATGGTGACGGCTTCCGCAACCCGAACAACGTGTACGACGCGGTCACCACGGTTGCGGTCTACCTGTGCTCCGAGGGCGACGACCTGAAGGCACCCCGCGACCTGGTCGCCTCCCTGCTGCGGTACCAGCACTCCAAGGACTTCGTCTCCACGGTGCTGCGATGGATGCGGGTCTACAGCAAGAACGCCGTCCTGATCCCGAACGAGAAGGGCAGCCTGTCGACGGCGAAGTCCACCGGGAATGCGGAGCGGAAAGTCGACCCGCGCCAGGTCCCGGACGTCCCGGACGACAAGACGACCTCGCCGACGCAGCAACCGTCGACACCGGTCGGCGAGCCGACGGTGCCGGATCCGATCGAGACGCCGACGCACAAGCCGACCCGGCCGACGCAGACGCCGACGAAGACTCCGACCAAGACGCCCACGAAGACGCCGACCAAGACGCCGACGCCGACGGATACCCCGACTCCGACGCCGACCGATAGCCCGACGCAGACGCCGACGGACACGCCGAGCGGGACGCCCTGCACGGCTGAGCCGACCACGCCGAGCTGCACCCCGGGCGGCGGCTCGCACGGCTGAGTGAGTGCCCCGTAGGCACCGGCCCGGATACGGTCGGCCTATGACCGACTCCGGCGTCCTCAGAATCGTCGGCACGGTGCTGCCGGCCGACGAGCAGCAAGAGCTCCATCTCAGCGGTGGGCTGGTCGTCGACCGGCCCACCGCTGCCGATGTCACCACCGTGCACACCGGTGGCTGGATCGTGCCCGGTCTCGTCGACGCCCACTGCCACATCGGCCTCGACCAGCGCGGTGCGGTCGACAAGGAGACGCAGGAGGAGCAGGCGATCGCCGACCGCGCCGCCGGTGCGCTGCTGGTCCGCGACGCCGGTTCGGCCGCGGACACCCGCTGGATCGACGAGCGCGAGGACCTGCCGAAGATCATCCGGGCCGGCCGGCACATCGCCCGCTCGAAGCGGTACATCCGCAACTACGGCTGGGAGATCGAGCCGGACGAGCTGGTCGCGTACGTCGAGCAGGAGGCCCGCCGTGCCGACGGCTGGGTGAAGCTGGTCGGCGACTGGATCGACCGGGATGCCGGTGACCTGACCGCCTGCTGGCCGGCCGAAGCGCTCGACGCGGCGATCGCCCGCGCCCACGAGCTCGGCGCGCGCGTCACCGCCCACGTGTTCGGCGAGCACGCTCTGCCGGATCTGCTTGCCGCTGGCATCGACTGCATCGAGCACAGCACCGGCGTACTGCCGGACATGCTCGACCAGATGGCCGCGCACGGTGTCGCGGTGGTGCCGACGCTCATCCAGCTGGAGAACTTCCCGGAGTACGCCGATCAGGCCGCCGCCAAGTTCCCGACGTACTCGGCCCACATGCGCGACCTGTACGACCGCCGGCTCGAGCGACTCCGGGACGCCTTCGAGGCCGGCGTACCCGTGTATGCCGGGACCGACGCGGGTGGAGTTCTCGGGCACGGCCTGGTGGCGCAGGAGATCCAAGCGCTGACCGAGATCGGCATGTCGGGGGAGCAGGCGCTGGCCGCCGGTTCGTGGGCGGCGCGTGAGTGGTTGGGGGCCCCGAGCACCTTTCAGCCCGGCGATCCGGCCGACCTGGTGGTGTACGACGAGGACCCGCGGGCGAACCCGGCGGTGCTGACCCATCCGCGGCTGATCGTTCTGCGCGGCCGGGTGGTGAGCTGATCGGGTGGCATGATCGCGTGATCGGCCGAATTCATGCCGTGACGGGAAGAAATTCACCTGAACTCTGGTCTCGGCGGAAGATTTTGGCTTAGCGTGAGCCCGGGACCGCCGACGCCCCTCGGCGGACCGACCAAGGGAAGGAATCGCCCGATGGGGAAAACCGCCCGAGTACCCAGACACGTCTCCACAACCCTCCTGGCCGTCGCGGCCGCCGGCGCACTCGCCCTCAGCGCACTGCCGAGCAACGCGGCCGAACCGACGCAACCCTCCGGCTCCGCGGGCCTCTCGTCCGCGTTCGACACCGCCGCCGCGAAGTACGACGTACCGCGTGAACTGCTCGTCGGCGTCGGGTTCGCCGAATCGCACCTCGACGGCCACAACGGCCTGCCCAGCCAGGCCAACGGCTACGGCGTGATGCACCTGGTCAGCAACGACAAGAACCAGACGATGTCCGAGGCAACCAAGCTCACCAGCCTGCCGGTCGCGCAGTTGTCCAAGGACAACGCGTCGAACATCCTCGGCGCCGCCGCCGTCCTGGACTCGTACGCCGACCAGGCCGGCCTGACCGATCGGTCCGACCTCGGCAAGTGGTACGGCGTGGTCGCGAAGTACTCGCACTCCGCCGACGGCCCGACCGCCCGGCTGTACACCGACGAGGTCTACCGGATCATCGGCGCCGGTGTCCGCGCCTCGGGTGTCACCACCGAGCCGAAGAAGGTCACGCCGGCGCTCGGCGCCTACGCCAAGGTCGCCCCGCTCGGCACCCGGACGCCGACCTCGGTCGCGGCGGTCGACTATCCGGGCGCGATCTGGAACGCGGCCAGCACCAGCAACTACCGGGTCGGCCGGAACGCGGCGATCTCCACCATCGTCATCCACGTGACGCAAGGGTCGTACGCGGGCACGATCAGCTGGTTCAAGAACCCGTCGGCGCAGGTCAGCTCGCACTACGTGATCCGGTCCAGCGACGGCCAGGTCACCCAGATGGTGGCCGAGAAGGACACCGCCTGGCACGTGGGCTCAGAGAACGGCTACACGATCGGCATCGAGCACGAGGGCTTCGTCGACCAGCCGTCCTGGTTCACCGACGCGATGTACCGCTCGTCGGCCGCACTGACCCGCAACATCGCGGACCGTCGCGGCATCCCGAAGGACCGGGCCCACATCAAGGGCCACGTCGAGATGCCGAACCAGACCCACACCGACCCGGGTCCGAACTGGAACTGGGACTACTACATGGAGCTGGTGAACGGCGGGAACCCGAACCCGCCGGAGTACAACTTCACCACCTACGGCAGCGGCGTCCGCGTCCGCTCGGCCCCGAGCCTGACCGCCTCCATCATCACCGAGCTGCCCGGGCCAACCCAGGTGTTCGTCACCTGCCAGGTCCAAGGCGACCCGGTGACGGCCGAGGGCACCACCAACAACTGGTGGGCCAAACTCCGCGACCAGGGCGGCTACATGAGCAACATCTACATCCAGGACCCCAACCCGAAACTCCCCGGCGTACCGGAGTGCTGATGAGACAGGAGGCCCGGGGATCACCCCGGGCCTTCTGGCGTGCTGGAGCCCGAACAGTAGAGCCTGCTGTACCGACCACGGCCTTCGGTTGGCGCACGATTGAGGCATGTTGACCAAGATCCTGTCCCGGGGCATGCCGGCCAGCGGATATCTGATGGTCCGCTTCCTGAAGTCGCTGGTGCTGCTCCCCGCACTGCCGATCGGCCTGCTGCTGGGCTGGCTCATCCCGGATGTCACTGCCGGTCTGGTGCGGCTGGCCAACATCGAGCGGTACCGCGCCGCGTGGTACCTCGGTGTGCCGCAGCCGGAGCTGCTGCCACGGGCGGCGCGCCGCCGGCCGGGCGACGTCGTCGCGCTGTTCAAGGACAGCTCGTTCAAGCGCAGCCTGCGATGTCTGCTGATGCCGCTGGTGATGATCCCCGAACTGGTGGTTGCGGTCGTCTCGGTGGCCGGAGCGCCCTCGGCGCTCATCAGCATGGCGACGTGGAAGTTCAACAACGGATCCAGCCTGATGGGACTCGACGTCAACAGTTGGACCACCGCGTTGACACTCGGTCCGCTGCAGGTGCTGGTCAGTTTGAGCTTCCTCTGGTGGGTGGCGCCGGCCCTGGCGCGCGGCCACGCGAAGGCAGCGCTCCAGCTGCTGGCGCCGAGTGAGTCGCAGTTGGAGACGGCCAGACTGGAGCAGCGGGTGGAGGAGCTGACCAAGAGCCGGGCTGGTGCGGTGGATTCGCATGGTGCTGAGCTGCGGCGCATCGAGCGGGACCTGCATGACGGTACGCAGGCGCAACTGGTGTCGCTGGCGATGCGGATCGGGATTGCCAAGCAGACGATGGCGGACGACCCGGAGAAGGCGGCGAAGCTGCTCGACGACGCCCGCGACGGGGCAGAGCAGGCCATGCACGAGCTGCGCGGCGTACTGCGGACCATGTACCCGCCGATCCTTGCCGACCGCGGTCTGGCGGGTGCAGTGTCCGCGCTGTGCGCCCGCTGCCCGCTACCGGTCGACCTCCGGCTGGGTGAGCTCGGTCAGGTGCCCGCGCCGGTCGAGGCAGCGGCGTACTTCGTCGTCGCCGAGTCGCTCACCAACATCACCAAGCACTCCGCCGCCGGACATGTCGACGTACTGATGGAACGGCGTGATGCAGAGCTGTACCTGATGATCACCGATGACGGGATCGGGGGAGCGCGGATCAACGAGCAGGCCGACCTGCTCGGCCGGGGGAGCGGCCTGCATGGCATGCTCCACCGGGTGCAGGCGATCGACGGTCAGCTGGAGTTGCAGAGCCCGATCGGTGGGCCGACCACCGTCGAGGTGATCCTCCCGTGCGGGTGATGATCCTCGAGGACAACCCGATCCTTGCCGAGGGCCTCGGTCTGCTGCTGGGCAACTCCGGCTTCGAGGTGGCCGCGGTCGCCGCCGACGCGGACGGCTTCGCGAAGGCGATCGCCGAGCACGAGGTGGACATCGCGGTAGTCGACGTACGGCTGCCGCCCACCTTCACCGACGAGGGGTTGCGGGCCGCGATCGAGGCCCGTCGGGTGCGGCCCGGCCTGCCCGTGCTGGTGTTCTCGCAGTACGTCGAGGAGGTCTACGCGGCTGAACTGCTCGCCGCCGGCAGCGAGGGCGTCGGGTACCTGCTCAAGGATCGTGTCTCCCGGGTCGACGAGTTCCTCGAAGCGGTACGCCGGGTCGCCGCCGGAGGCACCGTGCTGGATCCCGAGGTGGTGAGCCAACTGATGGTCAAGCGGAGTAGTCCGCTGGACCGGCTCACCCCTCGGGAACGCGAGGTACTCGCACTGATGGCGCAAGGACTGGGCAACACGGCGATCGCCGACCGACTGGTCGTCACCGAAGGCGCCGTCCACAAACATGTCGGCAACGTCTTCCTCAAGCTCGACCTACCGCCAACGGATGCCGGCCACCGCCGAGTCCTCGCAGTCCTTGCCTACCTCGGTCTTTGACCCAGCCGATCAGGCCGGCTGGTCAGGCACCGACTCGAGCGCCGGCTTCTGGTCCTTCGGCGTGCTGAGCGAGTCGATCAGCTGCTTGGCCAGCGCGAAGCCGGAGCCGCCCATCGTGATCGTCTTGACCAGGGTGTCCTCGATGCCCTGGGCACCGTTCAGCACGACCATGTTGCCGACCTTCTCGAACGAGCCCGCCGCCGCGGCGACGATCTCCGGGTAGGCCTCGGCCAGCTGCTGCGCGACGACCGCGTCGGTGTTGGTGGCCAGCGCCTCGGCCCGGGCCTTGATACCGGCCGCCTCGGCCATCGCCTTCGCCTGCACGGCGGCGGCCTCGGCCTTACCGGTCAGCTCGGTCGCCTTCGCCTCGGCCTCACCGCGGAGCTGGACCTCGCGCGCGTTCGCCTCGGCGGCCGCGATCTGCGCGTCACGCGCGGCCTGGGCCAGCGTGCGCTGCCGGTACGCCTCGGCGTCGGCCGGCTTCAGCACCGACGACTCCAGCTGCTTCTCGGCCAGCGAGGCGTTCAGCTTCGCGGTCTCCGTCTCCGCGACGACGACCTCCTGCCGGGCCAGTGCCTCGGCCAGCGGACCGGACTGCGACGCCTTCGAGTTCGCCTGGTCGACCTCGGCCTGATAACCGGCCTGGGCGATCGAGCTCTCCCGGACCGCTGCGGCCTTCTTCGCCGCCGCGGCCTGCTCGCGCTCGGTCGCCTCCCGGTCCCGCTCGGCCTGCGCGATCCGGGCCGCGGCCTCGACCGCGGCGGCCTGCGGGCGGCCGAGGTTCTTGATGTAGCCGGACTCGTCGTCGATCTCCTGGATCTGCAGCGAGTCGACCACCAGGCCGAGCTTCTCCATGTCGCCGGCCAGCGAGCCGCGGATGTTCGTGGTCAGCGTCTCCCGGTCGTGCAGCATCTCCTCGACCGTGGTCGAGCCGACGATCGCCCGCAGGTGACCCGCGAACAGCTCGTGGATCGTGCTCATCACCTGCTCGTCGCTCTGCTCCAGGAACCGCCGGGCCGCGTTCGCGATCGAGCCGTAGTCGTCACCGACCTTGTACGCCGTCACACCCTTGATGTGCAGCGGGATGCCCTGGCTGGACACGCAGGTGACGGTCAGCGGCGTCGCCCGGATGTCCAGCGGCAACCGCCGTACGGTCTGGAATCCCGGCAGGACCGCGGTACCGCGGCCGACGACGATCTTGAAGCCGAGGGTCTCGTTGACCTGCTCCTGGCTCGAGTGCGCGCCGAGACCGGAGATGATCAGCGCCTCGTTCGGCTCCGCCACCCGCCAGACCATCCGGAACACGATCAGAAGGACGACCACCGCCACCGCGGCGATGATCACGTACGTCCAGAGCATTTCCCCTCCAGGGAACGGAACGATGAATCAGATGGCGCGAGCGACGTAGACGGTGCGCGGTGGGTCGTAGTCCACGACCACCACCTGGGTGCCCACCTCGATCACCTCGTCGATCGCGGGGTAAGCGTAGAAGGCCTCGGTGGCACCGCGGACCGGCAGCATCACCTCGCCGATGATCCCCGGTGCGATCCGCCCGATCACACGCCCCCGTTTGCCTACCATGACGCCCCTCCGACGTACCGCGGCTGCTCTGGGTTCCGCAGCCTAGCGCCTTGTGGCGCGGACGCCCGCAGGCGCATGGTGGAGGCATCGACGCGCGGCCTGGGGGCGGGGAGGGGTCATGGGCGCGGAGGTACGGCTGGGGGTCGTCGAAGAGGGATCGGACGACGAGCGGCTCGAGGAGCTGGCGTTGCTGCTCCGGCAGGAGTTGCTGGTGCTCGACGTACGGTCGGTCGAGCCGTACCACGAAGGCGAAGCACCGGACGGATCGCGGAGTGCTCTCGCCGCGATCGCCGGCATGCTGAGCGTCTCGGTCGCGCCAGGCGTGCAGGCAGTCGGTGCGATCGTGGCGGTGGTCCGCGGTTGGCTGCGCCGGTCCGGCAACGAGCGGACGGTGAAGCTCACGATCGACGGCGACGTGATCGAGCTGACCGGCGCCAGCGACCAGGCCCAGCAGCAACTGGTGGATGCGTTCATCCGTAGGCACTCCATGGCGGACGGGTAACATGGACGGCTCGAGGGTCGCGCTCGTCGTCGCCAACGACCAGTACGACGATCCCGGTCTGCGCAGGCTGGTCGCACCCGCACAGGACGCGGCCGCACTGGCGGAGGTGCTGGCCGATCCGTCGGTCGGGGGGTTCGAGGTTCAGGTCCTGCACAACGAGTCCGCTCAGGAGATCCGGTTCGCGGTCGAGGACTTCTTCGCCGATCGCGCGCCGGAGGACCTGCTGTTACTGCACTTCTCCTGCCACGGTCTGAAGAACTCCGCGGGTGAGTTGTTCCTGGCCGTCGCCGACACCAAGCCGACTCGGCTCGCGTCGACCGCACTGGCCGCGGACTTCGTCAACCGGCAGATGGCGGACAGTCGCGCGCAGCGGATCGCGCTGTTCCTGGATTGTTGCTACGGCGGCGCGTTCCCGCGGGGCATGGTCGTGCGCGCGTCCGGTGAGGCGCAGGTGCGCGACGCTTTCGTCGGTCAGGAAGAGGTCGGCGGTGGTCGTGGACGCGTGGTGGTGACGGCGTCGAGCGCGATGGAGTACGCCTTTGAGGGTGGGCAGTTGGCGACCGACGCTGCCACGCCGACGCCGTCGGTGTTCACCAGTGCCGTGGTGGACGGGTTGACGACGGGCGAGGCGGATCGGGACGGGGACGGATGGGTTGGGCTCACTGAGTTGGTCGGGTTCGTGACCGACCGGGTCCATCGGGTGACGCCGAATCAGAACCCGCAGATGTGGACGTTCGGATCGCAGGGTGAGTTGCTGATCGCGCGCAGCCGGGTCCGCCGGATCACGCCCACGCCGCTCGCGCCGGCTCTGCTCGAGGCGATGGAGAGTCCGTTGCCGGCGGCAAGGTTCGGCGTGGTCGACTATCTGCGCGAGCGGCTGGACGGCGACGACCTCGGGCAGGCGTATGCCGCTTGGCAGGCGCTCCACCGGATGGTCACCGACGACAGCCGCAAGGTATCCGAAGCCGCCGGTGAGGCGATCGCTTCTGCTGTCCCGCGGGTGACGCCTGGCGAGGTCGCACTCGGCGAAGAGCTGCCGACGGTTGAGCTGCAAGTGTCAGGCCCGCCCATCGCCCGGACCGCTGTGGCGTCGCCCGGTGCCGCGTGGGTCCGAGTCGAGCAGGACGGCACAACTATCCGAGTAAGCGCCGACCCCGCCGCCCCCGGCAACCACGAGTCCTCGCTCATAGTCGCCGGCCCAACCGGCGAATGCACAGTCCCCGTCCACCTGACCCTCCCCACCACCGAGCCACCCCCTCCCCAACCCGAACCAGACCTCGCACCCACCCCCAACCCTCAGCCCGAGCCGGCCGCCGCGTCCAAAGCAGCACCTCGGACTGAGCCGGAGCGTGCGCCGGCTGCCGCGTCCACGACGGCACCTGTTGCTGAGCCAGCGACTGTGTCCCAGCCGGAGCCTGAGACAGCTGCCGCGTCTGAGGCAGCATCTGTTGCCGAGCCGGTTGCTGCGTCCCCAGCACCCGTCGCCCAGATGGAGCCCGAGCAAACCACCAAACGCGTGGCACCGACTCCACCCTCCGTGCAGGCCGGGGCTGGATTCGTGCCTCCTTGGTGGGCGGTTGCGGTGCTGGCGCTGGGTGGGGTGGCGCTTGTTTTGCTGAACTGGCCCGGGCCGCAGAGTTCGCAGTACTTGTGGACTCATAGCGACACCGGCTGGTGGGTGTACCGCAGTTGGGGTGACCCCGCGATCCTGGCGTCGGTCGGTGCGGTGGTGGCGTGCCTGGTCGCGCGGTGGTCGGGGGTCATCGCGCTCGGTGTGATCGCCGGGTTCGCTCTCTCGGTGCTCGAGGACGGCGTGGTGATCCTCGGTGGAGGCATCTCGGGGGACGAAACCGCTCCGTGGGCCCTCTCGACAGTCGTCACGGCCGCGATGCTCGCCGTACTGCTGATCGTGCTCCGGCCCATCAGCCGGCGCTACTGGCCGGTCTGGCCGCCGGCCGCGGTGCTGGTCGTTGCCGGCGGAGTTCTGATACTGGTCAGCGCCCTGACCAAACACCCCGACGGCTACTCCTGGTTCACCGTCACGAAGCTGGCTCTGCTCGAGCCCATCGTCGCGGCCGGCCTCGCGTGGCTGGCCGTGGCCGCGACCGACAAGCGAAGCCGGAGCTGGCTGGGTGCGGCGGTGACGACGTACGCGGTGATGAGCTGCATCTCCGTCATCCCCGCCCTGACCCAGGGCAACTCGCCGTCGGCCTTCATCACCGCCATCCTCGGCAACGTGCTGATCGTGGCCGGCGTGCTCAGCCGCGGAGTGCGCCTTCAGTCGCGCCCTTGATGAACTGGCGGGCGAAGAGGGCGAACACGATGATCAGCGGGATCATCGCCAGCAGCGCGCCGGTCATCACCATGCTGTAGTCGACGCCGTGCGATCGGTTCAGCTGGGACAACGCCACCTGGAGCGTGAGGTGGTCGGGGTTGGTGAGCACGATCAGCGGCCAGAGATAGTCGTTCCACGACGCGACGAAGGTGAAGATCCCCAGGAACGCCAGCGCCGGCCGGGCCGACGGGAGCGCCACATGCCAGTACGTCCCCATGAAGCCGCAGCCGTCCAGCGTCGCCGCCTCGACCAGTTCGTCGTGAATGGACCGCGAGAAGTACTGACGCATCCAGAAGATGCCGAACGCATTCGCCGCACCCGGGATGATCAGCGCCTTCAGCGAGCCGACCCAGCCCAGCGCGACCATCGTCTGGAACTGCGGGATGGTGGCCAACTGCGCGGGCAGCAGCATCGTCGCCAGCAGGATGACGAACAAAGCATTCCGTCCCGGGAAGCGGAACTTCGCGAACGTGAACGCGGCCAGCGAGTCGAAGAACAGCACCAGCACCGTGGCCGAGACCGCCACGATCGCCGAGTTACCCATCGACTGGAAGAACGCGATGTTCGTCAGCACGTGGTGGATGTTGTCGTCGAGCTGCGAGCCGAAGGTGAACTTCGGCGGGAACCGGTAGATGTCCGCAGTGGTGTTGGTTGCCATCACCAACGACCAGTAGAACGGGAACAACGAGATGAGCGCCGTCAGCCCCAGTCCGACGTGCAGCAGAATCCGTCCGCGTCTCATGACTCACTCCTGCCGCGGAAGATCCGCCAGTTGATCGCAGTCACCAGGAGCACGAGCATGAAGATGCTCAAGGCAACGGCTGCGGCGTACCCGTAGTCGTTGGCGACGAACGCCTGCGTGTAGAAGTACATCACCGCGGTCAGGCCGCTCTGGCCCGCGCCACCGCTGGTGCCGACCATCACCTGCGGTTCGGTGAACGTCTGCAGCCCGCCGATCGTCGACATGATCACCGTGAACAGCACCACCGGCCGCAGTTGTGGCAGCGTGATCGAGAAGAACGTCCGGACCGGTCCGGCGCCGTCCACCTTGGCCGCCTCGTACTGCTCGGTCGGGATCGCCTGCAATCCGGCCAGGTAGATGATCGTGTTGTACCCGGTCCACTGCCACACGATCATCGTCGAGATCGCGATCTTGATGCCCCACGGCTGCCCGAGCCAGTCCTCGGTCGGCAGCCCCAGCGACCGCAGTCCGGCGTTGATCAGACCGAAGTTGGTACTGAAGATCGCGCCGAAGAAGATCGCCGCCGCGACCAGCGAGGTGATGTTCGGGACGAAGTACGCGAACCGGTACACGCTGCTGAACCGCACCGCGGAGTGCAGCATCACCGCCAGCAGGAGGGCCAGGCACAGCGTCGGAGCGGTCGACATCACGAACAGCACCAGCGTGTTCCACAGCGACAGCCAGAACGTGTTGTCCTCGATCAGGAACTTGAAGTTCTGCAGTCCGACCATCTGCCGCGCCCCGAGCCCGTCCCACTTCTGGAACGCGAGCAGGATCGTGGACGCGACCGGGTAGAGACCGAAGACGACGAACAGGATGTAGAACGGCGAGAGGGCCAGGTAGAACCGCCAGTACGACCGGACCGGACGTTTCCGCCCGGATCCCGTCGTACCGACGTCGCTGCGGGGCGCCGTGGCGGTCAGGGTCACTGCACGCCCTGACGTTTGCCGATCTGCTTCGCCTGCGCGACCGCGTCCTTCCATGCCTGCTCCGACGACTTGCTGCCGGACTGCACGGTCTTCAGCTGGGTGCCGTACGGCGCGCCGACCGCGGAGTCGAGCGGTGCTTCGTACGCGATCGGGATGGCCTTCGCGGCCGGGCCGAACACGTCGATCGGGACCTGGCCGCCGAAGAACGGGTCGGCCGCCTTCAGTTGCGGCATGTCGTACGCCTTCGGGGCGGCCGGGAAGATCTGGGCATCGGCGAATGCCTTGGCCTGGTTGTCCGCGCTGAGCATGTACTTGATCACCTCGAACGCGGCGGACGGGTCGGCGGCGTTCTTGGTGATGCCGAGGAACGAACCACCGAAGTTCGCCGGGCCGCTCGGGGTCGGCGCCAGCCGCCACTTGCCCACGCTGGTCTTGCAGGCCGCCTTCACGTCCAGCGCGACCCAGGCCGCACCGGACAGCGCAGGCACCGTGCCCTGGTCGAGTCCGGCGTTCCAGTCCGGCGTACCGCCGAGGGTCTTCGCGTCGACCTTGGTGTGGATGGCCTTCACCGCCAGGTCCCAAGCGCGGCGGATGTGGTCCTGGTCGCCGATGAACTTGTTGTCCTTGTCGATGTAGCGTTCGGTGCCCTGGCTGACGATGATCCCGTACATGTCGGTCGCGTCGGACACGATCAGAGCCTTCGGGTTCTTCGCCTTCAGCTCCAGGCCGGCCGCCAGCAGGTCGTCCCAGGTCTTCAGTTGCGCGGCCACCTCGTCGGGCTTGCCGGGCAGTCCGCCGGCGGTGAAGACGTCCTCGCGGTAGAACAGCGCGGTCGGGCCGATGTCGATCGGAATGCCGAGCAGCTTGCCGTCCAGCGTGGTGGCCTGCTTGACCTTCCACTCCAGGTAGTCGCCGAGGATGTCCTTCGCGCCGACGGTGTTCAGGTCGACGAACCGGTCGGCCTGCGGCAGCCAGGAGGCGATGTCCTCGCCCTTGAGCCCGGTGATGTCGGGGATGTTGGTGCCGCCGTTGAACGTGGTCAGCAGCTTCTGCTTGAAGTCGTCGCCGATCTCGGAGTACTTGATGTGCTGGTCCGGGAAGTGCGCGATGGTGTCGTCCAGCACGGTCTTGCCCAGGCCACCCGGCCAGCACCACAGCGCGATGTTGCCCGAGGCATTCTTCTTCGTCGACGAGGCGTCCATCCCGGACGAGCAGCCGACAAGGGAACCGCCGAGCACGGCTGCGAAGCCCCCAGCGAGCAGCGTCCGACGTGAGAGCTCCATGGTTCTTACCTTCCTGAGTGGGCGCTGATCAGCGCTTGGAGGTGGTGGTCTTCGGGATGCGCGGCCTGCCACGCCGCCAGGTCCTCCCAGCGGGGCGCCGCGTCGGCACCGCCGAGCCGGGTCACGGACAGGGCCGCGGTGAGCGCGGCGAACCGCACCCGCAGCTCCAGCGGCAGGTCCCACAGCGTGGCCGCGATGAAGCCGGCGGCGAACACATCACCCGCCCCGGTGGTGTCCGCCGCCTGCACTGGATACGCCGGTACGGCGACCCGCTCGCCGGTACCGGCGTCGATCGCCAAGGCGCCGGCGGCGCCGTTCGAGACGACGACCAGCGGCACCAGTTCGGCCAGCCGGTCGAGCGCCTGCTCCGGCCGGCTCGTCCGGGTGTAGTTCATCGCCTCGTCGGCGTTCGGCAGGAACACGTCGCAGTGCTCGAGCTGGTCGAGTACCGCGGGATCCCACTGCTCCGACGGGTCCCATCCGACATCGGCGAACACCACGCCACCGGCCGCCTTCGCCTTCGCCAGCCACTCGTTCGGCCAGGGGCCGATGTGGGCGGCGACAGCTCGAGCGGCCGGCGGCGCAGTGATCAGCTCGTCGGCCGACAGCAGGGGAGGGGTGCCCCGGGTGACCAGTGCCCGATCGTTGTCATAGGCAAGGGCCACCGTCAGTGGGGTCCGCCAGCCGGCGAGCTTGCGGGAGAGAGTCAGATCGATGCCCTCGTCAGCCAGCCGATCCCAGACGCTGTCGCCGTCGGGATCAGCGCCGAAGGCCGCGGCCAGGCCGGTGCGCAGACCGAGCCTTGCCAGTGCGACGGCGAAGTTCGCGATGCCGCCCGGGCTCTCCTGTGAGTCCGTGGCCCACACCTCGGTGCCGGGCCGTGGCGGAGTGGGCAGGCCGAGCACCAGGTCCTGGAAGACCAGGCCGGACACGACCACGTCCAGCTCACTCATCTACTCTCCACCACACTTCTGCAGGGTCGATCAAACTCGTGCATGAATCTTGAAACGCTTGCTCAAGATGCGCAATACCTGATCAGAACTTTGACTGAAAATGACGGAGTTTGCGTGATACGGTCTGGGTGTGTTGCCGAAGCAGCGACAGGACCAGATCATCCGCGCGCTCCGGGCCGACGGGGCCGGGGGCGTCAAAGTGCTGGCCACGCGACTCGGGGTCAGTGAGGCGACGATCCGCCGCGACCTCGAGCAACTACACGCGGAGGGCCGGCTGACCCGCGTCTACGGGGGTGCGCTCGCAGTTGACGGTGGCGACGAGCCGTTCGCGGACGTCAACGCCGTACATGCTGCTGAGAAGGACCGGATCGCGCGGCGGGCAGCGGAGCTGGTGAACGACGGTGAGTCGTTGCTGCTCGACATCGGTACGACGGCGTTGCGCGTCGCCCAGCATCTGCACGGCCGGTCGTTGACGGTGGTCACCAGCAATCTCGCAGTGCTGGAGGAGCTGGAGAACGACGAGCAGATCGAGCTGATCGTGCTCGGTGGGTTCGTCCGGCGGAGTTACCGCTCGCTGGTGGGGTACCTGACCGAGGAGAGCCTGCGGCAGATCCACGTCGACTGGCTGTTCCTCGGCACCAGTGGAGTGCGGCCGGACGGACGGGTGATGGACAGCACGATGATCGAGGTACCGGTGAAGCGCGCGATGATCCAGGCCGCTGACCGAGTGGTGCTGCTGGCGGACGCGACGAAGTTCCCGGGCCACGGCGTCGGGCGGGTCTGCGATCCGGGGGAGCTGTTCATGGTGGTGACCGAGCCCGGCGCCGACGAGGTGACCAGGGCCCAACTGACAGAGGCGGGCGTACAGGTGGTGCTTGCGTGAGACTGACAATCCTTGGCGGTGGGGGATTCCGGGTGCCGTTGGTGTATCAGGCGTTGCTCGGGGACCGGGGTACGGGACGGATCACGTCGGTGGCGCTGTTCGACACCGATCGGACTCGGCTGACGTCGATCGCGGCGGTGTTGCGGCAGCAGGCTGCTGGAGTCGCGGACGCGCCGGTGGTGACCGAGACGACTGACCTGGACGAGGCGCTGCGGGGCGCGGACTTCGTGTTCTCCGCGATCCGCGTGGGCGGTCTGGAAGGGCGGACCATCGACGAGCGGGTCGCGCTGGACCTCGGCGTACTGGGTCAGGAGACGGTCGGGGCCGGTGGGATCGCCTACGGACTGCGCACCGTGCCGGTTGCGGTGGGGATCGCTCAGCGGATCGCAGCGGTGGCGCCTGAGGCGTGGGTCATCAACTTCACCAACCCGGCCGGGATGGTGACCGAGGCGATGATCCCGTACCTGGGCGACCGGGTGATCGGGATCTGTGACTCCCCGTCCGGACTGGGGCGTCGGGCCGCGCTGGCACTCGGAGTGGACCCGTCGACGGCGTTCTACGACTACGCGGGGCTGAATCACCTGGGCTGGCTGCGGGGCTTGCGGTCCGGTGGAGTCGACCGGCTGCCGGCGTTGCTGGAGTCCTCCGACGCGTTGTCGTCGTTCGAGGAGGGGCGGCTGTTCGGGGCGG
Source organism: Kribbella pittospori (assembly GCF_004331465.1). GTDB lineage: Bacteria > Actinomycetota > Actinomycetes > Propionibacteriales > Kribbellaceae > Kribbella > Kribbella pittospori. The sequence goes on along the minus strand of NZ_SJKB01000004.1, from coordinate 90,064 downwards.
ACTGGCTGCGGTCGCTGGGGGCGATTCCGAACGAATACCTGCATTACTACTACTTCGCCCGCGAGACGCTGGCCGCCGTACAGGCTGTGCAGCAGACGCGGGGGAAGTTCCTGCTGGAGCAGCAGTCCGCGTTCTATGCGGAGACGGTGCGGCATCCTGAGCGGGCTCTGGAGTTGTGGCAGAAGACGCGGGCCGAGCGTGAGTCGACGTACATGGTGGAGAGCCGTGAGGTCGCGGACGCTGGTGAGCGGGACGAGCGGGACATGGCGGCCGGTGGGTACGAGCAGGTCGCGCTGTCGCTGATGCGGGCGATCGCCCACAACGAGCGCGCCTCGCTGATCCTCAACGTGCGCAACCGGGGCGTGCTGCATCACCTGGACGACGACGCGGTGGTGGAGATCCCGTGCACGGTCGATGCGAACGGCGCTCTGCCGGTCACGGTGTCCCAGTTGACCGACCACCAGGCCGGGCTCATCTGCTCGGTCAAGGCGGTCGAACGCTCGACGATCGAGGCTGCCGTGGGCGGCTCGCGCGACGCTGCGCTCCGGGCCTTCGCCTGGCATCCTTTGATTGACTCGGTCACTGCCGCTCACAAGCTGCTGGATGAGTACGCCGCCCGGCTGCCTGAGCTGAGCGCTTTCCGGGTCTGACAGCGGATTGGTCCGTGTGCCCACCTATCTGGCACAATGGCCTGCTGAGTCCGTCCAGGTTCGTGCAGCCCTCTAACTCCACTGCCCGGCCGGCCCATTCGAGTGGTCACCCGTTGTCCCCACGACGCTGTGCTGCTCACCCAGACATGTACTCCGAGGGAGACCCCACAAACGTGGCAGTCAAGATCCGTTTGAAGCGCATCGGCAAGAAGCGTGCGCCGCACTACCGCATCGTCGTGATGGACGCCCGGACCAAGCGGGACGGTCGCGCCATCGAGGAGATCGGGAAGTACAACCCGAAGACCGAGCCGTCGTTCATCCACGTCGAGTCGGACCGGGCGCAGTACTGGCTGAGCGTCGGCGCGCAGCCGACCGAGGCCGTCGAGGCGATCTTCAAGGCCTCCGGCGACTGGCAGAAGTTCAAGGGCGAGGCCGCTCCGGCGCCGCTGCGGGTCAAGGAGCCCAAGCGGGACAAGCAGGAGATCTTCAACGAGGCGCTGGCCGAGGCCCACGGCACGCTGAAGACCGAGGCCACCACCGCCAAGAAGTCGGCGGCGAAGAAGGCGGACAAGAAGGACGACGCGCCGAAGGACGAGGCCGCCAAGGCCGACGCTCCCAAGGCTGAGGCGCCGAAGGCGGAGGCTGCTGAAGCTCCGGCCGAGGCCGCGCCGGCCGACGACGCCAAGGCCTGACCATGATGGAGACCGAGGCGCTCGAGCACCTGGTCCGTGGCATCGTGGACAACCCCGACGAGGTCAGCGTCCGGGCCCGGAACCTGCGGCGTGGCCGCACCCTCGAGGTGCACGTCCACCCCGACGACATCGGCAAGGTGATCGGCCGCAACGGCCGGACCGCTACGGCGATCCGCACCGTGGTCGGTGCGCTCAGCTCCGAGTCGTCGATCCGGATCGACTTCGTCGACGAGTTCAACCGGCGTCCGCGCCGCTGACTCGCAGCAGTTCCCCGAAGGGCCGCACCGCACCGGTGCGGCCCTTCGCCATATCCTCGGGTCCATCGAGTCTGTGGTCCATCGTGTCTGTAGAGAGAGGTTTGCGGGTGTTGGTGACTGTCGGACGGCTCGGCCGGGCGCATGGGATCAAGGGCGAGGTCGGCGTCGACGTCCGGACGGACGAGCCGGACCTGCGGTTCGCCGACGGTGCGACCGTGGTGACGGACTCGAAGGTCCCGCGCACGCTGACCGTCGCCGCGAGCCGGTGGCACAGCGGGCGGCTGCTGGTGAAGTTCGCCGAGGTGGCGGACCGCACCGCCGCCGAGCAGTTGCGCAACTTGTTCGTGCAGGCCGAGGTGGCCGAGGACGCCCGGCCGGAGGACCCGGAGGAGTACTACGACCGCGAGCTGGTCGGCCTAGCGGTCCGGACCGCTGACGGCGTCGAGGCCGGCGAGGTGATCGACGTCGTCCACCTGCCTTCGCAGGACCTGCTGGAGATCCGGCGTCCCGCGGGCAACGCCGTACTGGTGCCGCTGGTCGAGGAGCTCGTGCCCGAGATCAATCTGGACAAGCAGTACGTCGTCGTGGCCGACCGGCCGGGTCTGCTGGACCCGGAGGGCGCTGACGTGGTTCCGACAGAGCCGGGCGCTGACTGATGAGGCTGGACGTCCTCACGATCTTCCCGGAGTACCTGGCCGCGCTCGACGTGTCCCTGGTCGGCAAGGCGGTGAAGAGCGGTCTCCTGGACATCCGTCTGCACGATCTGCGCGACTGGACTCACGACCGGCACCGGACCGTCGACGACACCCCGTACGGCGGCGGAGCAGGCATGGTGATGCGGCCGGAGCCGTGGGGAGAGGCGCTGGATGCTGTTGCGCCTCCCGACAGCCCATCGCAGCCTCGTCTGATCGTGCCGACGCCCGCGGGCCGCCCGTTCACCCAGGAGCTCGCGTACGAGCTTGCTGCCGAGCCATGGCTCGCGTTCGCCTGCGGCCGCTACGAGGGCATCGACGCACGGGTGGCGTCGTACGCGGCGGAGCGGATGCGTGTCGACGAGGTCTCCATCGGCGACTACGTGCTGAACGGCGGGGAGGTCGCCGTACTCGTCATGGTCGAGGCGGTGGCCCGTCTGCTGCCCGGCGTCATCGGCAACCCGGAGTCGCTCGCTGAGGAGTCTCACTCGGGCGATGGCCTGCTGGAGTACCCGGTCTACACGAAACCGCCGACCTGGCGCGGGTACGACGTACCCGAGGTGCTGTTGTCCGGCAACCACCGTCTGATCGCGGAGTGGCATCACGACGAGTCAGTACGACGTACTGCGGAGCGCCGGCCTGATCTGCTCGCGGCGTGGGGTGATGCGGTCGCGGGGAAGGACGATCCGGCGTCGGAGGTCCGGCTGCTTCCGGCCACGGAGGCGGACGCGGGGGAGATCCACACGCTCCAGCTGGCCGCATTCCTCTCGGAGGGGCGGATCTACGACGACCTGACCATCCCGCCGCTCGCGGAGGAGCCGGCTGCGAGTGTCGAGCGGCTCAAGCAGGGCGGCGTGCTCAAGGCTGTGGCCGGCACCAGGATCGTTGGGTCGGTGCAGCTGAGCGTGGACGGTGAGGTTGGGCGGATCGAGCGGCTGATCGTCGCGCCGGACTGGCAGGGGCGTGGTCTGGGCGTCCGGCTACTGCGGGTCGCAGAAAAGCTCGCGCCGCCCGAGGTCACGTCGTACGAGCTGAACACCGGTGCGGAGAGTGAGCGCAACCTCGGGCTGTACCGGAAAGCCGGTTACCGTGAGACACGACGCGAGCAGCAGACCGCGAAGGTCGAACTGGTGGTGCTGACCAAGCGTCGCAGGCGGCGCTGATTTCGGTTCCGCTGGGCCGGTGTGGCAAGATTGCTCGTTGCTGCCCTTCGGTGCTCCTGCCACAGGGGGTGACCACCGATCCCAGCACGCGATGAGCTGTGCAAATGTGCACCGCTTTTGATGACTTCATCACCACCGAGACATTCGTGGGTGACCTGTGGCACGCGCGAGGAAGAGACACCTGATGAGCAACATCCTGAACGAGCTCGACAACGCGAGCAAGCGCGACGACATCCCCGCCTTCCGTCCCGGTGACACCGTCAAGGTGCACGTCAAGGTCGTCGAGGGCAACCGGTCCCGCGTCCAGGTGTTCCAGGGTGTCGTGATCCGGCGCCAGGGTGGTGGCCTGCAGGAGACCTTCACGGTCCGCAAGGTCAGCTTCGGTGTCGGCGTCGAGCGGACCTTCCCGCTGCACACCCCGATCGTCGAGAAGGTCGAGGTCGTGACCCGCGGCGACGTCCGTCGCGCGAAGCTGTACTACCTGCGTGAGCTGCGCGGCAAGGCAGCCAAGATCAAGGAGAAGCGGGACGTCCCGGCCTCCTGAGCGTCGTAGCGACGACGGTCACCTATGGCGCCGAGCACTGCGACTCGCGCTCGCCCTCGCCCGGTCGCCCGGAGGGCACGTCGCAGTAAGGGACGTCACCGCAGGCTGAAGCAGCGCAATCCGCTGCTCAGCCTGCTCATCGAGATGAGCACCGTCACGGTGCTCGCCCTCGTCATCACGGTGGTACTGCGGCTGTTCGTCGCGGAAGCGTTCTACGTACCGTCGGAGTCGATGTACGACACGCTGACCACGAACGACCGCATCCTGGCCGAGAAGATCAGCTACATGCACCGCGACGTCGACCGCGGCGACATCATCGTGTTCAAGGACCCCGCCAACTGGCTGAACGAGGCGCAGACCGAGCCCGGCCCGTTCCGCCGGGTCGGCGAGTTCGTCGGCATCCTGCCGCGCAGTGGCGAGGGGCACCTGGTCAAGCGGGTGATCGGCATCGGCGGCGACAAGGTGATCTGCTGCGACCGCTCGGGCCGGATCACCGTCAACAGCATCCCGCTGGACGAACGCGAGTACCTGCTCAAGGACGCGAAGCCGTCCGAGCTGCCCTTCAGCGTGGTGGTGCCGCCAGGCCACCTGTGGGTGATGGGCGACAACCGCGCCGAATCCGCCGACTCCCGCGCCCATATGGGCGGCCCCGGTGGTGGGTTCGTGCCGGTCGAGAACGTGGTTGGCCGGGCCTGTTGCGTAATCTGGCCGTCTGACCGGATGACGATGCTGCGTCCTCCGGAAACCTTCAAGAAGCCGGGGCTGAAGAAGTGACCGATACACCGACGAAGACGGACGAGAAACCCGCACACCGATCGGGCTTCGCGGCCGCCGCTCGCGAGTTCGTGCTGATCGTGGTCGGGGCGCTCATCGTCTCGTCGATCCTGCGGGCGTTCGTCGGGCAGATGTTCATCATCCCCAGCGAGTCGATGGAGAACACCCTGCTGGTCGGCGATCGCGTCGTGGTGGAGAAGCTCACCGACGTCAAGCGCGGCGACGTGGTCGTGTTCGAGGACCCGGGTGGCTGGCTGGGCCCGGAGGAGAGCGGTCAGAAACGCGGGTCGATCGGCCGGTTCTTCGAGATCGTCGGCTTGCTGCCCGACTCCAGCCACGGCCACTTGATCAAGCGCCTGATCGGCATGCCGGGCGACAAGGTCGCCTGCTGCGACGAGAAGGGCCGGCTGTTGGTCAACGGCCAGCCTCTGGACGAGACCAGTTACCTGTACCCGGGCGACGCGCCCTCCCAGATGGAGTTCCAGGTCACGGTCCCGGCCGGGCGCGTGTTCGTGATGGGTGACCACAGGTCTGCCTCTGGCGACTCCCGCGTCCATCTCAGCGACGTGGACGCCAACGGCAACAATCCCGGCGATGCCGCGTTCGTCCCGATGGACAAGGTCACCGGCCGCGCCATCATGATCGTCTGGCCCGCGGGTCGCTGGGGCAAACTCGGCGTACCCGACACTTTCAAAGCCGTTCCTGCACCCGGGCCGGCGCCGGACAAACCCTCGATATCCCTCACCCCACCGCCCAAATGACGAGACCCCGCTCGGCGGGGACGTCGGTGGTCGTGCCTAGGGTGGTCTTGCCTAGGCTGGGAGCTGTGATGCGGAGGGCTGCATGAGCGTGTTGCCGCGCGGGAGCACGGTACGGCGCGATGCCGGGCTGTACGGGTACGAACGGGCCTTGCGTCGCGTCGGCCTGGACCCGATCGCCGGCGTGGACGAGGCGGGCCGCGGACCGTGCGCGGGACCGCTGGTCGCGGCTGCGGTGATCCTGCCGGAGGGCAAGCGCGGCCAGATCCCGGAGCTCGCCGATTCCAAGCTGCTGACCGCCAAGGCTCGCGACCGCTGCTACGACGAGATCCGCAAGCGAGCCCTGGCCTGGTCGGTCGTCGCCATCGAGTCCACCGAGTGCGATCGCCTCGGCATGCACGTCGCCAATGTGGAGGCGCTCCGCCGCGCGCTCTTCCGGCTCGACGTACGCCCGGCGTACGTGCTGACCGACGGGTTCGGCGTCGACGGGCTCGGCGTACCTGGCCTCGCGATCTGGAAGGGTGATCGCGTGGCCGCCTGTATCGCTGCCGCGTCAATCATCGCGAAGGTGACGCGCGACCGGGTGATGGAGCACTGGGACAGGGTGTACCCGCAGTACGGTTTCGGGATCCACAAGGGCTACTGCACGCCCGAACACCAGGCGGCGCTGGACGAATACGGCCCGTGCCCACAACATCGACGGCGGTTCGAGAATGTCCGCCGCAGTCTGCGGCCCGATATGGGACAGAATGTGACCAGTCCCACCGGAGTGGAGAGCCGATGAGCGAGCGCAGCGAGCGCCCAGACAAGCACAGCGCTCTCAGCGCTCATGCCGGAACCGAGCGTTGCGAGGTGGAGGTATGAGCGCTGACGACCTCGAGAAGTACGAAACCGATATGGAGCTGCAGCTCTATCGGGAGTACAAGGACGTCGTCGGGATCTTCAAGTACGTCGTGGAGACCGAACGGCGCTTCTACCTGTGCAACGCGGTCGACCTGAAGGTCCGCACCGAGGGCGGCGACGTGTACTTCGAGGTGACGATGGCCGACGCCTGGGTCTGGGATGTCTACCGTTCCGCCCGCTTCGTCAAGAACGCCAAGGTCGTCACCTTCCGCGACGTCAACATCGAAGAACTGGCCAAGTCCGACCTAGAAGTCCCCAAAGACTCCGACTTCGGCCGCTAACCCCACCGGCTCGTCCCCCCACCCCATCAGGGTGGGGTAGCCGGCGTTCGGCATCAGCCGGGTTGGGGTGATGCGGCCGCTGACCTCGGCCCCCTATGCCAGCCCACCTCAAGGGTGAGGTAGCTGGTGTGAGGCGCCAGCCGAGGTGGGGTGGTTGATGTTGCACGCCCACCCGTGTTGGCGTGGTTCGACCGTTGACCTCGGCCGGCTCCACCCCTAGCTCACGTCAGCTCGGGGTGGCTGGTGTGGGGCACCGGTTGGTTGGCGTGGTTCGGGCGTTGACCTCGGCCGGCTCCCGCCCCAGCTCACGTCAGCGTGGGGTAGTTGGTGTAGACGCCTGTCGGCTGGCGTACTTCGGCCGCTGACCTCGACTGGCTCCTACGCCGGCCCAGGTCTGGGTGGGGTGGTTGGTGTTGGGCGCGCCATCCGGGTGGGAGTGGTTCGGGCGTTGACCTTGGCTGGCGCCTGCCCAGCTCACGTCAGCGTGGGGTGGTTGGTATTAGGCGCCAGCTGGCTGGCGTACTTCGGGCGCTGACTCCGCTGGCTTCTAACTCGACGGGACCTGGGGTGGGGCTGCGGGTGGGGTGGTTCGGCGGTTGACCTCGGGGGGCTCCTGCGCCAGATCACGTCAGGGTGCGGTTGGTGGGGTTAGGCGCCAGCCGGTTGGGGTGGGGTGGATTAGGGCTAGGGCGGCGAGGGTTTCTAGGCAGGACTCGGTGGTGGGGAGGTCCAGGCCTGCGGTGGTGGCTATGCGGGTGGCGGGGGCTGGGTTGATGACTGGGACTGCGTCGAGAGTGCGACGTACGTCGTGGGGGAGGTCGTCGGTGGGGTTCTTGGGGGCTTGTGGGTGGGGCGCTAGGCCGGTGCCTAGCGGGGAGATGGCCTCGATGATCTCGGCGACGCTTGTGACTAGTACGGCGTCTCGTTCGCGGACCAGGAGGTGGCTGCCTGCGGACATGCGCGACGTGATCGGGCCCGGTACCGCGAGGACGGCACGACCGCATTGCTCGGCCCAACCTGCGCTGTTCAGGGCTCCGCTCCGGACCGCTGCTTCGACGACGACTGTTCCGAGCGTGGCTGCCGCGATCAGCCGGTTGCGGGCCAGGAACCTCAGCTTGGTCGGTGAACATCCCGGTGGCAGCTCACTCACCACCAACCCGTTCTCCACGATCCGGCTGAACATCGCAGAGTTGCTCTTTGGGTAGCTCGTATCCACCCCAGATGCCAGTACGGCGACCGTCACCCCAGAGCCAGCCAGCACACCCCGATGAGCCGCTGCGTCGATCCCGTACGCGCCGCCCGACACCACCGTGATCCCGTTGTCCGCGAGCCCACCGGCGAGCTCGGCTGCGACATGCTCGCCGTACGACGAACATGCGCGAGCACCCACCATCGCGACGGATCGCGTCAGCGTCTTCCGCAGATGCGCCGGTCCTCGGACCCACAGCCCAAACGGCACCCCGGCCCGGCGAGTCAGCTGCCCAGCCTCGGCCAGCACCTCCACCTGCTCGGGCCACTCATCGTCCCCAGGGATCACGAACCGCCCTCCCGCGGCAGCCGCTCGCTCTAGGTCCCGCTCAGGGTTTGCCGCAGCCAGCCGGGTGGACCACCGCTCGGTCCCTCGTGCCTTTCCTCGCAGGAGCTCCCAGATCTCCAGCACGTCCATCCCTGCAAACGCCTTCAAGGCCGCCAGATCTCCAGGCTCGACCACCCGCGACAAGCCCACCCGAACCAGCCGTTCCTCGTCCCCCCCCCCCCCAACTCCCGCAGTCCCACCACCACCCGTCCCGCCAACCCCATCCACCAACACCTCGTCCACCACCTCAGCCCCACCACCCGATCCGCCTTCCGCGATGGCAACCGAGGTGTACGTGTCAGATGCGGCACTGGCTGATGCCCGAGGCAACGTAATCGGGCGAGAGGAGGTAGGCGTGCTCCGAGGGGATGGAGACGCAGGCAACTGATTGCTAGAGGTGAGTGCGGAGGCTCGTCCATGCGAGGCCAGGTTCCTGGGAGCCGTTATGCAGTGGAGGGTCATGCGGGGGTTCCTTTGAGGGGGCGGGTGTCGGATAGGTCGGTTAGGGGTTCGCCGGTGCGGAGTTGGAAGGCTTCGTGGGTTAGGGAAACTGTTGGTTGGCCGAGGCCTTGGAGGTCTGCGAGGGTCCAGGCGACTCGGACTACGCGGTCGAAGCCGCGGGCGGTGAGGCGGCCGGCTGTGTACAGGTCCTCGAGGAGTTTGTGGCTGGCGGCATCCAACGGGAACTCGCGGCGCAGCACGGGGCCGGGGACCTCGCTGTTGAGGATCCAGCCGGTCTCGCGGTAGCGGTACGCCTGCCGGTCACGAGCCGCCTGCACGCGCTCGGCGACAGCCGCGGTCGACTCGGAGGCCTCGCGGTCGGCGACCCCTCGTGCGGCCGGCAGGATTTGGCGCTGGATGTCGAGGCGATCCTTGATCGGACCACTGATCCGCTGCCGATACCGCGCAAGTACCTGCGGAGTGCAGTTGCAGATCGCATTCCCGGCGCCGGACATCCCGCAGGGACACGGATTGGCCGCGAGCACGAGCATGAAGCGGGCCGGGAACTTCGCCACAGCCGCCGACCGATGGACCTCGATGTACCCGGACTCCAGCGGCTGCCGAAGCGTGTCGAGCGTCAACGGATGCATCTCTGGCGCCTCGTCGATGAACAGGATCCCGCGATGCGCACAACTGATCGCTCCCGGCCGCGGCATGCCCGAGCCACCACCGACCAGGCTGGACAGCGACGCGGTGTGGTGCGGCGCGATGAACGGCGGACGCACAACCAGCTCGGCATCGTTCGTGAGCAGCCCGGCCAGCGAGTGCACGGCGGACACCTCCAGCGAGTCGTCCGTGCTCAAGTCCGGCATCAATCCGGCAAGCCGCTCGGCCAGCATCGTCTTGCCCGACCCCGGCGGCCCGTGCAGGAACAGGTGGTGGCCGCCTGCGGCCGCGGCCTCGATCGCTCGTCGTCCCTCGCGCTGCCCGATGACGTCGTCCAGATCGACCTCGGGAACCCGGGTCAGCGACTCGGACAACAATCGCGGCTCGGCCCGTGGCGGCGCCTCGTCCGGGATCTCGGTGCCCCGCAACAGGGCAAGCACCTGCCGAAGCGAGCGCACGCCGTACACCTCGATACCGGGCACGAGGCGCGCCTCGCCTGAGTTGAGCTCAGGCACGACGATCCGCTCGAAGCTGGACCGGGCCGCGGCCAAGGTCATCGCGAGTGCTCCACGGACCTCGCGGATCCGGCCGTCCAGGCCGAGCTCACCGATGATCGCGGTCTGCCGCAACGACTTGGCGTCGATGACCCCGGCGGCCGAGAGCAAGGCGAGCGCGATGGCCACGTCGTAATGCGAACCAGTCTTGGGAAGGGTGGCCGGTGAGAGGCCGATGGTGACCTTGCGATCGGGGAATCGCTCCCCGCTGTTCACCACCGCGGCGCGGACCCGATCACGGGCCTCGGACAACGATGCGTCCGGCAGCCCGATGAGCGTTGTCTTGGGCAGGCCCTGCGCGATGTCGGCCTCGACCTCGACCAGGTGGCCCTCGAGGCCGACCAGCGCGACGGACCACGTCTGTGCGAGCGGCATCAGGCCGCACCTCGCAAGTGGTCGACCTGCGGCGTCGTGTTCTGGTCGAAGAGCACGGCGACGATGTCGATCCGGATCGCACCCGGTTTGAGCTGATGGGTCTGCAGCCAGCGACCCGCCAGCTTCCGCAGCGTGGTCAGCTTCCGGTACGTGATCGACTCCAGCGGGCTGCCGTAGTTCAGCCCGCGCCGGGTCTTCACCTCACAGATGACCAGCGCGTCGCCCTCGCGCGCGACGATGTCGATCTCGCCCAGCTCGCAGCGCCAGTTGCGCTCGAGGATGGCGAAGCCCTCTCCGGCCAGATACCTGGCGGCGAGGTCTTCGCCGTACCGTCCGACGACGTTCTTGGTCCGCATCGATGACCACCTCCGGCAGAGAACATGCCGGGATCAGCCCTCGATTTCGGACCTCACTTTCTCCCTGTGGAAAACCCTCAGTTCCGCATGTGCTTGCCGCGCGTCGGCTTCTGCGGCGGCGTACGGACAGCACGCAACTCGTTCGGCCGTTCGCCAGGCTGCTCGGTGCGGATCGCCTGCAGACCACCGGTCCCAGGGTCGGTGTCGCCGATGTCGTAGTCCCAGCTGTCCTCGTTGGCCAGCCTGCTGTGCCAGCGCCCGTACAGCCCGTAGATCGCCAGGCCGATGACCATCCAGACACCGAACTTCGTCCAGGTGCTGGTCTTCAGGTTCAGCATCAGCCACACCGTCGCGGCCAGCGACAGCAGCGGAATCAGCGGCACCATCGGCACCCGGAAACCACGCTCCAGGTTGGGCTCGGAGCGACGCAGGGTGAGTACGCCGATCGCACAGAACGCGAAGCAGAACAACGCACCGATGACCAGCAGTTCCTCGAGCTCCAGCACCTTCGGATAGAGCGTCAGCGCCAGTGCCGCGAAGCCGGCCGCGGCCGCGGCGCGGGCAGGGGAGGAGTACACCCGGCTGACCCGTCCGAGGCTCTTCGGCAGCAAGCCATCGCGGCCCATGTTGAACAACACCCGGCTCTGCGCGATCAGCACCACCATGATCACTGTCATCAGCGCGAGCAATGCGCCCAGATTGACCACTTTCGCGGCCCATCCGACCCCTGTCGCGGCCAATGCTTCGGAGACCGGTGCGCTGCCGCCCAGTTCGCCGTACGGGCGCATTCCGACCAGGACGACGGCCATCGCGATGTAGAGGATCGTGACGGCGCCGACGCCGAGCAACATGCCCTGCGGGACCGTCTTGCGCGGGCTGCGCGCGTCCTCGGACGCGGTGGCGATCAGGTCGAACCCGATGTAGGCGAACACGATCGAGCTCGCGGCCGTGAAGATGCCCATCATGCCGAACGAACCGAACGACGAGTCCAAGATCCAGCCCAGCAAGGTTGGACTGGCGGTCGCGGGCGCGGCCCGGGCCATCGGCACGAACGGGTGGTAGTTGTCCATGTTGATGTGCGCCGCGCCGACCACCACGACCAGCACGATCACGGCGACCTTGGCGATCACCACCACGGTCAGCACCCGGGCGGACAGCTTGGTACCGGTCACGATCAGCGCGGTCAGGATCAGCAGCAGCAGCGGCGCGACCAGGTTGACCTTCGCGTCCGGGCCGAAGAACTTCGCCACGCCGTCGGGCAGTGTCAGTCCGAACCCGTCCAGTGTGGCCAGGAAGTACGCCGACCAGACGCGGGCGACGATCGCCGCCGCCGTGACGAGTTCCAGCACGAGCGCCCAGCCGACCAGCCAGGCCCACATCTCGCCGAAGGTCACATAGCTGAAGGTGTACGCGCTACCCGAGACAGGAATCGTGGACGACAGCTCGGCGTAACAGGCCGCGGCCAGCACACAGACGATCGCCGCGATGACGAAAGACAAGATCACGGCCGGACCGGCGACTTTGGCCGCCTGGTTGCCGCTGATGCTGAATATGCCGGACCCGATCATCACGCCCAGGCCGAGTACGACCAGATCGCGACGACCGAACAAGCGCGGCAGACGGTGCCGTGCGTCCTCGACTCGAGTGAACGCCGACTCGACCGGCAGGCGCCGGCCTACGGTCTGTCCGTTCGCTGAGGGGGCCATGGTCAGGGGTGCCTCCGTTGCTACTAGGGCAATCGGGCCGAACAGTAGTCGACCGTCGGGCTATCGACCAGACCTCCTCTCCTCGGCCCCCGCGCGGTGCCTTGCGATGCCGCGTCGGCTCCCGCATCGTCGAGGCATGACGCCGGACGATGTCAGCGCGAACCCTTCCTGGCCGGAAGGTTTCACTGCGTTACTGGCTGACTACGAACGGCATCTGGCAGCGGAGAGGGACCTCAGCAGACATTCGATCAGAGCGTACCGTGGAGACGTCGCGGATTTACTCGAACATTTGATTCGTCTTGGTCACGATGATCTCGAAAGCCTGGATATCCGGGGGTTGAGGTCCTGGCTGGCCAAGCAGCAAAGCCTCGGGAAGTCGCGCAGCACGATGTCGCGCCGCGCGACGGCCGCGCGTGTCTTCACCGCCTGGGCGCAGCGGACCGGCCGGATCAGCACGGATCCGGGCGCGTTGCTGGCGAGTCCGAGGCCGCACAAGAGCCTGCCGGGAGTCTTGGGGCAGTCCGACACGCGTGCCGTGCTCGACGCCGCGGCCGTCGCAGCGGACGACGGCAGCCCGATCGGCCTGCGTGACCTCGCGATCATGGAATTGCTCTACGCGACCGGCATCCGCGTCGGCGAGCTCTGTGCCCTCGACATCGACGACATCGACACCTCGCGCCGGGTCGTCCGCGTCTTCGGCAAGGGGCGCAAGGAACGCTCTGTCCCGTATGGCGTGCCGGCCTCCCACGCACTCCGGCGCTGGCTCGACGAGGCCCGACCGCAGTTGGCGCGGCAGGGGAGTGGGCCGGCGGTGTTCCTCGGTGCCCGTGGCGGCCGGATCGACCAGCGAGCGGTACGACGCCTTGTCCACGAGCGGATCGCAGTCGTCGACGCTCCCGACCTGTCGCCGCACGGTCTGCGCCACACCGCGGCAACCCACCTGCTCGAAGGTGGTGCCGACCTTCGCAGCGTCCAGGAACTGCTCGGCCACGCATCGCTGGCGACCACCCAGATCTACACCCACATCTCCACCGACCGCCTGCGTAGTGCCTACGAACAGGCCCACCCTCGGGCCTGACCTGTCGGGCTGTCCGCGGGTGGATGCGGCGAGCGGGTCCGGGGATGGGGCAGACTGCGGTTCATGCGGGTTTCGGCGAAGTCTGACTATGCGTTGCGGGCGCTGATCGAGATCACCCAGCGATGGGTGGCGAACGACCCGTCGGTCGTGTCGGCCGAGGAGCTCAGCCGTGCACAGGGCATTCCGCATGGGTTCCTCCAGGGGATCTTGGCTGACCTCCGGCGTGCGGGGATCCTGGCGAGTCAGCGGGGACAGTCCGGCGGCTGGAAACTCGCCGTGGATCCGAACGAGATCTCTGTCGCCGACGTGATGCGTGCGGTGGACGGACCGATCGTGAGCATCTCCGGAGTGCGGCCCGAGAGCGTCGCGTACAACGAGCGGGCCGTCGTACTGCAGCGGGTCTGGATCGCCGCCCGCGCGAGTCTGCGGGACGTGCTCGAGCACACCACGCTCATCGATCTCGCCAAGAACAAGCTCCCGGCCGGGGTTGAGCGTCGCTCCCGCGACGAGGACGCCTGGCAAGCGCGCGTTCCTGGTAGCTGACCTCTCCCGGGACGCCTATCCGACTGTTACAGTGTGGCCTTATATAAGCCGTGACTACAGGAGGACTGATGGCTGAGCAGAAGACCACCACGTTCCTGATGTTCCAGGACGGCAGGGCTGAGGAGGCGATGAACTTCTACCTGTCGCTCTTCGACAACTCAGAGGTCGTCTCGATCACTCGCTACGGGTCTGAGGGACCCGGCGCCGAGGGCTCGGTGATGCACGCGATCTTCACGTTGGCGGGTCAGCAGTACATGTGCAGCGACAGCCCGGTGCAGCACGGGTTCGACTTCACACCGTCGATCTCGCTCTGGGCCGACTGTGCGGACGAGGCTGAGATCGACCGCCTGTTCGCCGTCCTGTCCGAGAAGGGCAAGGTGATGATGCCGCTGGGGGAGTACGGCTGGAGCCGGAAATTCGGGTGGGTCGGCGACCGGTTCGGGATCTCCTGGCAGCTCAACCTGGCCTAGTGGCGCTTGAGCAGGAGGCCGCCGGCCAGAGCCAAGGCCGCCGTACTGGCGACCACGATCGCGCCAGTTCGGTTGGAGCCTGAAGGAGGCGGTGATGCGGTCGAGCGCACCGGCTGTGGTGGTGGGGATGCGGTGCTGTGAACCACAGGCGCCCCGGCCGCAGCGGGCGTGGAACTGAGGGGGAGCAGACGAACCGGGCGGTCCGGTAGCAGCGTGAGCGGATTGAGGTAGCGCTTGCCCTCGACCAGGCCCCAGTGCAGGCAAGTCGCGGGTGAGCAGTGTGAGCCGGCGCCCGATAAGTGGCCGATGACCGTGGTCGTGGTGACGGGAGTGCCCACAGTGACGGCTGGGACGACCGGCTCGTAGGTGGTCCGGCGCGCGCCGTGTGACACTGCGACCACGCCGCGGCCGGCGAGCTGACCGGCGTACGTGACTGTGCCGGAGGTTGCGGCGCGGACGGGTTGGCCGGGGGAGCCGGTCAGGTCGACGCCACGGTGGCCCGGGAGCCACGGTTTGGCGGGCAGTTCGAAGCCGCGGACGACCTCGGGACGGGGTTGGAGGGGCCAGTTCGCAGGGTCCGGGCCTGCGGTGGCGAGGCTGAGGGCGAGAAGGACGACGTTCATGCTTGGAACATGCCGTCGAAACGCCCGATTTCCGGCGGTGAGTTCGGGGCTGTGGACAACCGGGCCGGTTCGCTTTGGGCCGGGGTGGTCCCGTACACTTCCGGTGGCGTCCCATGTGAGTGGGACGACTACGCATGCCCGCACAACAGCGCGCCTCCCTCGGTCCCGGGACCTCCCGGGTGGGTTGCGTGCCGACGGGCATCAGGCACGGCGGGCCACCCGGTCCGCCGCGAGACAACCGAGACTGCGCCGACCGGAACGAGCACCCCGGGAAGGCGCGACAGGAGGCAACACCCTCATGGCCGTCGTGACCATGAAGCAGCTCCTCGAGAGCGGCGTGCACTTCGGGCACCAGACCCGGCGCTGGAACCCCAAGATGAAGCGCTACATCCTCACCGAGCGCAACGGCATCTACATCATCGACCTGCAGCAGTCGCTGTCGTACATCGACCGCGCCTACGAGTTCGTCCGCAGCACGGTCGCCTCGGGCGGGGCGATCCTGTTCGTCGGCACCAAGAAGCAGGCCCAGGAAGCGATCGCCGAGCAGGCGACCCGGGTCGGCATGCCGTACGTGAACCAGCGCTGGCTGGGCGGCATGCTCACCAACTTCCAGACCGTGAACAAGCGGCTCCAGCGGCTCAAGGAGCTGGAACTGCTCGACTTCGACGACGTGGCGGCCTCGGGCGTCACCAAGAAGGAGCTGCTGCAGAAGCGGCGCGAGCACGACAAGCTGCTGAAGACCCTCGGCGGTATCCGCGACATGGCCCGGGTTCCGGCCGCCGTGTGGATCGTGGACACCAAGAAGGAGCACCTCGCCGTCGACGAGGCGCGCAAGCTGAAGCTGCCGATCATCGGCATCCTGGACACCAACTGCGACCCGGACGAGGTCGACTTCCCGATCCCGGGCAACGACGACGCGATCCGCTCGGTCGGCCTGCTGACCCGCGTGGTCGCCGACGCCGTCGCCGACGGTCTGATGGCCCGCTCGGGTCAGGGTGCCGCCGCAGCCGGTGAGGAGCTGGGCGCCGAGGAGCCGCTGGCTGCCTGGGAGCGCGAGCTGCTGGAGAGCCAGAACGGCACCTCCGAGGCCAAGGCCGCCGACGGCGACGCCGCGAAGGCCGACGAGGCGCCGAAGGATGCCGCCGCTGAGGCGCCGGCCGCCGCTGCCGAGGAAGCCCCGGCCGCTGCCGAGGAAGCCCCGGCCGCTGTCGAGGAGACCCCGGCTGCTGCCGAGACCCCGGCTGCTGCCGAGGAGACCCCGGCCGCCGACGCCGTGAAGGCCGACGAGGCCCCGAAGGCCGACGAGGCCTGACAGCCCTGAGTTGCCGCCCGGTCCAGACCGGGCGGCACTCGAGCCCGCCTATCCAGCCGCATCGACAAGACGAGAGAACGAGGAATGGCGAACTACACCGCCGCTGACGTGAAGAAGCTCCGCGACGCCACCGGCGCGGGCATGATGGACGCGAAGAAGGCGCTCGAGACCACCGACGGCGACTTCGAGAAGGCGATCGAGGAGCTGCGCATCCACGGCGCGGCCAAGGCCGCCAAGCGGGGCGCCGAGCGCTCCGCCACCAACGGCCTGGTGGCCGCGGCGGAGAACGCGCTGGTCCAGCTGAACTGCGAGACCGACTTCGTCGCCAAGAACGAGCAGTTCCAGCAGTTGGCCGCCGACATCGTCGCGCACGCCGCCGCCAGCAAGGTCGCCGACGTCGAGGGCCTGCTGAGCGAGAAGCTGTCCGACGGCAAGAGCGTCGCCGAGAACATCGAGGCGCTGGCCTCGGTCATCGGCGAGAAGCTCGAGCTGGGCAAGGTCGCCGTGTTCGACGGCCAGGTGACGGCGTACATGCACAAGCGTGCCGCCGACCTGCCGGCCCAGGTCGGCGTGCTGGTCGAGTTCGAGGGCGACAACGTCGAGGCCGCTCGTGGCGCCGCCATGCAGGCCGCCGCGATGCGCCCGCTGTACACCACTCGCGACGAGGTCCCGGCCGAGACGGTCGAGAACGAGAAGCGAATCGCCGAGGCGACCGCCCGCGAGGAGGGCAAGCCGGAGCAGGCTCTGCCGAAGATCGTCGAGGGCCGGGTGAACGGCTTCTTCAAGGACGTCGTCCTGCTCGAGCAGGCGTCGGTCCAGGAGAGCAAGAAGACCGTGAAGGCCGTGCTCGACGAGGCCGGCGTGACCGTGAAGCGGTTCGCCCGCTTCGAGGTCGGCGCCTGAGCTTCGGGATCTTCGAAGGATCAGCAAGACAGCAACGATCGAGGAGGCCGGAATCGTGACGGAAACCCTGGGTACCGAGACGAGTCCGGCCTCTTCGCCGTTCGCGCCGGCCTATCACCGGGTGCTGCTGAAGCTGTCGGGTGAGGTGTTCGGCGGCGGCAAGCTCGGCGTCGACCCCGACGTGGTGAACTCCATCGCCAAGCAGATCGCGGGGGTGGCCCGGGCCGGCGTCCAGGTGGCCGTGGTCGTCGGCGGCGGCAACTTCTTCCGCGGCGCCGAGTTGCAGCAGCGCGGGATGGAGCGCAACCGGGCCGACTACATGGGCATGCTCGGCACGGTGATGAACTGCCTGGCGCTGCAGGACTTCCTGGAGAAGCTCGGTATCGAGACCCGGGTGCAGACCGCGATCACGATGGGCCAGGTCGCCGAGCCCTACATCCCGCGCAAAGCTGAGCGGCACCTGGAGAAGGGCCGTGTGGTGATCTTCGGCGCCGGTTCCGGTATGCCGTACTTCTCCACCGACACGGTCGCCGCGCAGCGGGCCCTGGAGATCGGCGCCGAGGCGCTGCTGATGGGCAAGCAGGGTGTGGACGGGGTCTACGACTCCGACCCGAAGAAGAACCCGGACGCGGTGAAGTTCGACCAGTTGTCGTACGACGACTTCCTCGCTCGCGGGCTGCGGGTGGCCGACGCCACCGCGATCAGCCTGGCCCGCGACAACGCGCTACCGATCGTGATCTTCGGCCTCGAGGAGGGCAACATCGCCCGGGTCGTGCACGGCGAGAAGATCGGGACCATCGTTTCTCCCGGTCAGTAGTCCCCCGGCCGCAGCCGGTACGGCGGCGTACCACTAGGATCGTTCGACACGGGTGGATGTCCGTTATCTGGTAAACCTGCGTTCGTAGGGTATGGAGTGGCCGCGCCGAAGCGGCCCTGAGGAAGCGAGGAATGTCGTGATCGACCAAGCTCTCCGCGAAGCCGAGCAGAAGATGGCGAAGGCTGTGGAGGTCGCCAAGGACGACTTCGCCGCGATCCGCACCGGCCGGGCCCACCCGCAGATGTTCGCGGGCATCCTGGCCGACTACTACGGCAGCCCGACGCCGCTGCAGCAACTGGCCGGTTTCCAGGTCCCGGAGCCCCGGACCGTGCTGATCTCGCCGTACGACAAGGGTGCGATGACGGCGATCGAGAAGGCGATCCGCGACTCGGACCTGGGGGTGAACCCGGG
Organism: Kribbella pittospori; assembly: GCF_004331465.1. Lineage (GTDB taxonomy): Bacteria > Actinomycetota > Actinomycetes > Propionibacteriales > Kribbellaceae > Kribbella > Kribbella pittospori. The sequence goes on along the minus strand of NZ_SJKB01000004.1, from coordinate 71,519 downwards.
CAACGACGGTGCGGTGATCCGCGTGGTGATGCCGCAGCTGACCGAGGAGCGGCGCAAGGAGTACATCAAGGTCGCCAAGACCAAGGCCGAGGAGGCCCGGGTCTCGGTCCGCAACATTCGCCGGCACGCCATGGACCAGGTGCACAAGACGGTCAAGGACGGCGACGCGGGCGAGGACGAGGGCAAGAGTGCTGAGAAGCGGCTCGACGGGTTGACGAAGAAGTACGTCGACTCGATCGACGATCTGCTCAAGCACAAGGAAGCCGAACTGCTCGAGGTGTGATGGGCGTCGAGAGCACGCCCGCGTCGACCCCGAGCCGCGCCGGGCGGAATCTGCCTGCGGCGATCGCGGTCGGGGTCGGTCTCGGCGCACTGATCCTCGGATCGCTGTTCTGGCAGAAGGTCCTGTTCGCCGTCCTGGTGCTGGCCACCGTGCTGGTGGCCGTCGACGAGATGATCAAGGCCCTGCGTGCGGGTGGCGCGGTGATCCCGAGGATCCCGCTGTTCGCCGGTACGACGGCGATGCTGCTGGCGGCGTACTTCTGGGGACCGATGGCGCTGCTGATCGCGCTCGCGCTGACGGTGCTGGCGACGATCTGGTGGCGGATGCCGGGTGGGTCGGTCGGGTTCGTCCGGGACGCGAGCGCCGGGGTCTTCCTGATCGGCTATGTACCGCTGCTGGCCGGCTTCGCGATCCTGCTGGTCCAGCCGGAGTCGGACGGCCCGCAGCGTGTTCTGACCTTCTTCTTGGTCGTGGTCGCCAGCGATGTCGGCGGCTACGCGGCCGGGGTGCTGTTCGGCAAGCACCCGATGGCTCCGACGATCAGCCCGAAGAAGTCCTGGGAGGGCTTCGCGGGCTCGACCCTCGCGTGCATCGGCGCCGGCATCGGTTCGGTCGTGTGGCTGCTTGACGGGGACTGGTGGGCAGGGGCGATCGTCGGCGCCGTGGCTGTGCTGACGGCGACGGTGGGCGATCTCGGCGAGTCGATGATCAAGCGCGATCTCGGCATCAAGGACATGTCCAACCTGCTGCCAGGTCACGGGGGAGTGATGGACCGGCTGGACTCGTTGCTGGCCACGGCCCCTGCGGTCTGGTTGCTGCTGCACCTTCTGGTGAAGGGATGACGACCGCGCCCGACGGGCGGTCGCTGGTGGGCGACGTCGTCCGGCTGGACCGGCTGCAGGACAGCGACATCGAGGAGCTGTACGCCGCGATCGGCAACGAGCAGGTGTACGAGAGTGGCTTCGGCGGTGGGATCGCCGGTATGCCGGCCGATGCCGAAGCCATGCGGGGACAGTGGTTCCCGTCATCGGAGCAGCGTTACGCGTACGCCGTCCGTTTGGTTGCCGACGGCACTCTCGTCGGCACGTCGAGCCTCGGCGACGTCGACGTACCCAACGAATCGATCCACCTCGGCTGGACCGGCTACGCGCCGTCCGTCTGGGGTACGGCGGTGAACCCGGCAGCTAAGCTGTTGCTGCTCCAGCACGCCTTCGAGGACTGCGGATTCGGCCGGGTGAAGATCCAGACCGGCTCCACGAACACTCGCTCGCAGGCGGCGATCGCCAAGCTGGGTGCGACGCGCGAGGGTCTGCTGCGCCGGCACAAGCGGATGGCCGACGGATCGTTCCGTGACACCGTGGTGTTCTCGATACTGGCCGACGAGTGGCCCGAGGTCCGCAAGCGGCTCGAGGACCGGATCAACCGCTGACGGTACGGCGGGTGCCCGCCAGTTCGGCCAGAGCGGCGTACGACGCGAGCAGGTCGGCGCGTTCGTAGGTGTTCGTCGTGATCAGCACTTCGTCGGCGGCGGTACGGCGTACTAGTCCGCCAAGCGCCTCGTCGACCTCGGAAGGCGTGCCGTAGATCTGGCCGCGGAGCGACTGCTCGAAGAGCTCGCGCTCCTTCACGGTCAGCTCGCCAGGCGCCGAAGGCTCCAGCGGTGGGAACACTCCTCGCGTTCGCGAGTACGCACTGGCCCACGCTTCGGGCAGCAGCAACTGCCTGGCCTCCTCAGTCGTCTCCGCAACAGCAGCAGTCACCGCGAGTACGACGTACGGCCGCGGAGCCCACGTGGACGGCCGGAACTCGGCGCGGTAGCCGTCGACCAGTTGGAGCAGCGTCGACTCATCCCGGCCGGCGATGACCAGGGGAAGTCCGAGCGACGCGGCGAGGCGAGCGCCCTCGCCGACGGCGAGGATGAAGGGTGGGATGCGCAGGCCTTCTCCGGGACGGGCGTGGACCTGGTTCTGCTGCGTGCCGGTGAGGTAGCCCAGTAGCTCCTGGACTTGAGCGGCGAAGTCGTCGGCCGCGTCCTTCTCGACGCCCAGAGCGCGGCGGACGCCGTTGGTGAAGCCGACGGATCGGCCGAGGCCCATGTCGATGCGGCCCGGGTACAGCGACTCCAGCACTCCGAACTGCTCGGCCACCACCAGCGGCTGGTGGTTCGGCAGCATCACGCCGCCGGTGCCGACGCGGATCCGGCTTGTGCGGGCCGCGATTGCGGCTGCCAGCACTGTGGGAGCCGATCCGACCACTCCGGGCACACTGTGGTGCTCTGAGACCCAGAAACGCTTATAGCCAAGCTCTTCCACCTGCTGCGCGAGCTCGACGGTCGCACGCAATGTCGCTGCTTCCGTCTCACCTGCCCGCGTTCGCGAGCGGTCCAGGACGGAGAGCGGAACCCCAGTGAGAGCAGCCATGACCTAATTTCCAACTGCGGCTGCCCAGCGGTCATTCCCCCAGCAGCAGCTGCAGATCCGCACGGAACCGGTCGGCATCCGGAAGCGAGGCCAGGAACTCGCGCTCAACCTCCAGCCGTACCCGCTCCGCCTCCTCGAACGTCGACTCGCCCTTCGCGGTGAGCACTACGACGTTGCGCCGCCGGTCCTCCGGACTGCGCCGGCGCTCGACCAGTCCACGCTCCTCCAGGCTGTCGAGCAGGTCGCCGATCGAGGTCCGGTCGACTCGGAGCCGGGAAGCGACCTCTAGCTGCGAGAGCGGCTCACCGGCCACCACTGCGGACAGCACGGCGAGGTCCCGGCCGTTCAGCCCGTACGGGGCGAGCGCTTTGGCCTGCTCGTCGGTCAACTGAGCCAGGACATGTTTGAGGAGATACCCCAGCCGGTCGGACATCATGGACCAAATCTACCGCTCCACTGATCGTCAGGATTGCTGATCATCAGTTACCCTGATGATTATGAATCTGACCTTCGGCTTGAAAACCACCCCGATGCATGTCCCGTACGCCGACATCCAGCGTGTCTGGCTCGACGCCGACGAGCTCCCGCAGTTCCGCGACGCCTGGCTGTGGGACCACTTCCTGCCGCTCGTCGGGCCCAAGGACGGCGACGTACTGGAAGGCTGGACGCTGCTGACCGCGCTCGCCGCGCAGACGACCCGGCTTCGCTTCGGTTTGCTCGTGACCAGCAACCGCGTCCGCGCGCCCGCCGTACTCGGCAAGATCGCCAGCACCTTGGACGTGATCTCAGGCGGTCGGCTCACCATGGGCCTCGGTGCCGGCGGCACGCATCAACCACCCGGCGCCGGCGGCATCGCCGGACCGAACCCGGCCATCGCGGAGTACGAGGCGTACGGGCTGACGCTGGTCCCGCCGGGGGAGGGGGTGGATCGGCTCCGCGAGACCATCGAGATCCTTCGCGGCATGTGGACGCAGGACGTGTTCGACTTCCACGGCAGGTACTACACGCTCGATCAGAACCGGAACGAGCCGAAGCCGATCCAGCGACCGGGACCGCCGCTCCTGATCGGCGGCTGGGGCAACCGGATGATGCGACTGATCGCCGAGCACGCCGACATCTGGAACATCAGTGGCCCGCCGCACACCGACTTCGACGTCCTGACCGACCGGATCCGTCGACTCGACGCGGAGTGCGCCCGCGTCGGCCGCGACCCGGCCACAGTCAGCCGCTCGCTGCAGCAACTCGTCACGTACGACGATCCGGCCGCGACCCGAGCGATCATCCGCCGGGCGGCGGGACTGGGGTTCGATCACATCGTGCTGTCGCTGACCCGCCCGTACCCGGACCGGGCGGCTCAGTGGCTGGTCCGGGAAATCATCGATCCGGTCCTCGAGGAGACCTCCGCAGCCTGACCTTTCGAGCTGGATGGAAAGGGTTGGTGATATTTTCACGCCTCCATGACGTGACTGGAAACCGCTTCTGACCTGGGAAAACACCGGTCGCACCGGTGCCGGGACGAGCGCTGGGAGGGGGTTTACAAGTCAGAGAGGCAGGAATGCACTCAGTGATGGGACGACCACGCCCCGGGCGTCCCGATGAGGCTGAGGAGCTGACATGAGGCATACGACGACGAAACTCAAGGCCGCACTGAGCGGTCTGACCCTGGTCGCGGCAGCAGCGTTGCCGATGGCATCCACTCCGGCGACCGCGGTGCCGACTGCGCCCGCCATCTCCGCCGAGGCCACGGCGGCCGCCAAGCCGGTGCCGACGCTCGGCTACTCCACACAGGCTCTCAGAACCCTGCCCATCGACTTCCAGTACCAGCAGACCGGCTACTGGTGTGGCCCGGCGGCGACCCGGATCGCTCTGTCCGCCCGGATCTCACCGCCGAGCCAGCAGCAGTTGGCCAACGAGCTGCCCACCACCACGAACGGCACGGACTGGATCGGGCAGGTGACGCGGGTGCTCGACAACCACCTCGGCACCGGCTGGTACGAGACCAAGGAGATGCCGAACGACCCGCCCACGCAGGCGCAGCGCGACCTGCTCTGGCGCGACGTCACCCTCGACATCGACAACAACTACCCGATCGTCGCGAACATCGTCGCCCCGGCCGGCAACCACCCGCCGGGCTACCCGAACTACACGATCTACCACTACTTCACCGTGATCGGGTACGACTCCAGCGACATGACCGTCCTGATCGCCGACCCGGCCGGCTTCGCCCCGACAGCGACGTACTGGCTGACCTTCAACCAGCTCGCCACGCTGATTCCGCCGAAGGGTTACTCGGCCTGATCGGCCGAGCGGGCTGGAGTGCGAGCGCTCCAGCCCGCTACTCGACAGCAGTGGACCGGCTGAGCTGCTCCCATTCGGTCACCTCGGCCAGGAGTGCCTCATGGTGCGCACGGAGCCCGTCGACTGCGTCATTGCCGAGCAGCAGGCGCAGCGGTGGGTTGTCGCTGTCCAGCGCCTTCATGATCGCCGCGACGCCCTTGACCGGGTCGTTCGGCTCGGAGTCGAGCAGTTGCCTGGTGGCCTCCCGGGTGGCGCCTGCAGTGTCCCGGTAGATGTCCAGCTCGGCGGTGGCTCGCTTGTTGCGGTTGAACTCGGTCCGGAACGCGCCAGGTTCCACCAGCAGGACGCGGATGCCGAGGGGTGCGACCTCGGTCGCCAGCGCTTCGGACAGACCTTCCAGCGCGTACTTCGCCGCGTGGTAGGCGCCGTAGCCGGGATACGTCTTGAGCCCGCCGAGTGAGCTCATCTGCACGATCGTGCCCGAGCCCTGCGAGCCGAACAGCGGCAGGACGGCCTTCGTCACCTCGGCGGCACCGAAGAAGACGACGTCGAGCTGTTCGCGCAGATCTGCCATCGACACCTCCTCGACGGCGCCCAGCACCATCGAGCCGGCGTTGTTGACCAGTACGTCGATCCGCCCGAAGACGGCGATCGTCGCCTGAACCGCGGCCTCGATCGAGGCAGAGTCGGTAACGTCCAGAGTCGTCGTACTCAACCGCGCGTGGGCCAGGTCAGCCAGAGTTTCGGGGCGCCGGGCCGTGGCCATCACCCGGTCGCCGGCCGCGAGGGCGGCCAGGACGAGCTCCCGTCCGAAGCCGGTGGAGCAGCCGGTGATCAGCCAGACCCGGCCTTGTTCGTCGTGTGTTTCCAGTGTGTTGTTCACCCTTCGAGTCTTCGTCGGGGGCCGCTTCCGGGGCCAACATCGGCTGCCTGGCGCGGCAGTAGCCTGGGCCTGTGACCCCAGAGCTCCGGCAGTTGCGGTACTTCGTCGCGGTGGCGGAGGAGTCGAGCTTCACCCGGGCCGCGGCGCGGCTGACCATCGCGCAGCAGTCCCTGTCGCAGCAGATCACATTGCTGGAGCGGATGGTCGGTGCGAAGCTCTTCGACCGCGACAGCCGGGGCACGGCACTGACTGAGGTCGGAGCGGTCTTCCTCCCCGAGGCGCGAGCGGTGCTGGCGCGTGCGGATGCGGCGATGAGCGTCGTCGGTCAGGCTGTTCGTGGCGAGGCCGGGCAGGTGCGGTTGGCATTCCTGGCGACGACGGCGAACTACCTGCTGCCACCGGTGGTCCGGGCCGTGCGAGAGCGCCTGCCCGAGCTGCGGTTGTCGACCGAGGAGACTACGATCAGTCAGCTGGTCGAGGGCATCACCAGCGGCCGCTACGACGTCGCCTTCTCGCGACCACCGCTCGTCGACGCGCTGGCGACGCGGACGCTGATCACTGAGGAAGTCTGTGCGGTGCTGCCGGCGGGGCATGCGCTGGCCGGTCGCAGCGAACTGAAGCTCACCGAGTTGGCCGGTGATCCGTGGCTTCTGACTCCGCGGAGCTCCTGGGGACCGTGGCACGACTTCTTCGACGAGGAATTCCGGGTGGCCGGGTTCACGCCGAACGTGGTGCACCGCGACCCGAGCGTCCAGGTGCTGCTCGGAATGGTGGCCGCCGGTGTCGGGGTGACCAAGCTGGCCCGGTCGGCGCAGAGCCTCCGTCGTACTGGAGTGGCGTTTGTGCCCTTGGCCGGGCAGACGGTGTCGACGGAGCTGGTGTGGTTGCCCGCCAACCCGTCGCCGATCCTGCCCGCCCTACGGGACGTGGTGGTCGAGCTGGCGGAGTCCGGTCAGATCACCACTGCCGGCTGAGGGGTGACGGGGGTCATGGGATGTGAATTTGTGAACGGTTGGGGCGGCGGGCGACAATAGGTCGGTTATGACTACCTCCCTTCCCCTTGTTTTCGATGAGCCGCGCCGTGCCAAGAAGCCGCCGCGGCATCTGGCCGATCTCACCGGGGAGGAACGGCGTACGGCGGTGGCCGCGCTGGGCGAGCCCGCGTTCCGGGCCAAGCAGTTGTCGAACCACTACTTCTCCCGGCTGGTGTCCGACCCGGCCGAGATGACCGATCTGCCGACCGCGACCCGGGACAAGCTGGTGGCCGAGCTGATGCCGCCGCTGCTGACTCGCGTGCGCGACCTGGAGTGCGACAACGGGCAGACCCGCAAAACGCTGTGGAAGTTGCTGGACGGTTCGCTGGTCGAGTCCGTCCTGATGCGGTACACGGACCGCACCACGATGTGCGTGTCGTCGCAGGCCGGCTGTGGGATGGCCTGTCCGTTCTGTGCGACCGGTCAGGCCGGCCTGACCCGGAACATGACGACCGCGGAGATCGTGGAGCAGGTCGTCGACGGTGCCCGGGCGCTGTCCCGCGGTGAGATCGCCGGTGGGCCGGGCCGGGTCAACAACATCGTGTTCATGGGCATGGGCGAGCCAATGGCCAACTACAAGGCCGTGATCGGCGCCGTCCGCCGCTTCACCGATCCGTCGCCGGAGGGCCTCGGGATCTCGGCGCGTGGTGTGACCGTGTCGACGGTCGGCCTGGTGCCGCGGATCAACCAGCTCTCCACCGAGGGCATCCCGGTCACGCTCGCGCTGTCGCTGCACGCGCCGGACGACGAGCTGCGCGACGAGTTGGTCCCGATCAACAACCGCTGGAAGGTCGACGAGGTGCTCGACGCGGCGTGGGGGTACGCGCGGCAGACGAAGCGCCGGGTCTCGATCGAGTACGCGATGATCCGCGACATCAACGACCACGCCTGGCGCGCGGACCTGCTGGCGGAGAAGCTGGCCGCCCGCGGCGACTGGGGCTGGGTGCACGTCAACCTGATCCCGCTGAACCCAACCCCGGGCTCGAAGTGGACCGCCTCCGACCCGGCCGACGAGCGCGAGTTCGTCCGTCGTCTCCAGGCCGGCGGCATCCCGACCACGGTCCGCGACACCCGCGGTCAGGAGATCGACGGAGCCTGTGGCCAGCTCGCCGCCGCCAACAAGTGATCGCCCCGTCCGCGGGCGCGAGGCCTACGACATGACCGAGGTCGACCAATCCTCTTCAGCGGTCGCTGAGGAGCTTGGTGAGGGCTGCCGGTTGGGAGAACATCGGCCAGTGACCGGTGGGCAGCTCTAGCAGCTCCCATGACGGGCTCTTCAGCTGCTCGACGACGTCTGCCGAGGGAGTGGCGCCGTCCAGCAGGCATTTGAGGTACGTCGTGGGGAGTTCGCCGATGGGTCGGGTCAGCTTGGCCGGCTCCAAGATCGCCTGGCCCGGGTGCGGCGTACTGCGAGCGGCGATCAGCGCGATGGCCTCGTCGGACAGGTCCTGGTCGGCGAAGTCCTCGGCGGTGAGCGGTGGCCAGAACCCGCCGGACTCAGCCAGCTGCCCCTCCACCCAAGCGCGACCCTCGTCAGACCAGCCGTCAACGAACGACTTCCCGTCGGCCGGGATGTTCGAGTCGACGTACACCACTCGCCGCAGCCGGTCGCCGATCCGCCCGGCAGCCTGGCCTACTGGAATCCCCGAGTAGCTGTGCCCGACGAGGACGACGTCTCGCAGATCGTGGCTCTCGATCACCGCAACGATGTCGTCGACGTGTTGCTGCTGTCCGACCTGTGCGGAATCCGGATCGTGCCGCTCGGCCAGCCCGCTCAGCGTCACCGGGTAAACCCCGTGACCGTCCGCGCGCAGCCCGGCTGCGACCTCGTCCCACGCCCACGCACCGAGCCACGCCCCTGCCACCAACACGAAGTTCGTCATGCCGCGCCACGGTAGACCAAGCCTCCGACAGACTTGGGTCATGCGTGGTGAGGTACGTCGGTACGAGGAGAAGGACCGGCAGGCGGTGCTCGACCTGGCGCCGCGACTGATGGAGGGAGTCGCACGCTGGCGATCACCGGACGGAGTGCGTGCGGCTGTCACCGGCTGGGTCGTCGAGGCAGTCGGGCGAGCCGCCGAACCAGGCCGGTTCGTGTACGTCGCGGAGGTCGACGGTGTGGTCGCCGGCTTCGTCTCCGGCGAGCAGCGGACGCACTGGTCCGGCGACCAGGAGCTGTACGTCGGTGAGCTCGTGGTGTCCACGAGTCACGAGGGCGAAGGCGTCGGCCGCGCCCTGATCGACACCGTCACCGACCATGCACGCCGGCTGGGTGTCACCACGATCACTCTCGACACCGGCGCCGCCAACACGTCCGCACGCGGCTTCTATCGCAGCCTGGGCTTCGAGGAGGAGGACGTGAAGCTCACGAGGGTCCTCAGCTGACCAGAGCGATCGCCTCGTCGATGGTGTCGACCAGGTGGACTGACCTCGCCATCGGGCGGTCCGCCGCCAGGGACTGCAGCAGCGGCCAGACCGGCAGCTTCACGGTCCAGTGCTCGACGCCGACGAGGATGAGCGGGATCTGGGTGGCCGGATCGCCGTAGTAGCTCGGTGTGACCGCCTGGAAGACCTCCTGCACCGTTCCGGCCGCGCCGGGCAGGTAGACGATCCCGCCCTTCGCCCGGCTGAGCAGCACGTCCTCCCGCTGGGCGTTGGAGAAGTACTTCGCGATCGACGACGCGAACACGTTCGGCGGCTCGTGCCCGTAGAACCACGTCGGGATCGACACCCCGCCGGCGCCAGGGAAGTCACGCCGTACGCGGAGCCCTGCGGCGGCCCACTCGGCCACCGAGGGCTTGAACGACGGTACGGCAGCCAGCGTAGCCAGTGCGGTGTCGACGGCGGACTCGTCGTACCCGGACAGGGACGCGCCTAGATTCGCTGCCTCCATGGCGCCCGGACCGCCGCCGGTGACGACGGTGCGGCCAGTCTGGGCGAGGCTGCGCCCGAGCATGACGGCCGACCGGTACGACGTACTCCCGCGGGCGACACCGTGTCCTCCCATGACACCGATCCAGGGCTGGTCGGTGGGCAGCTCGTGGAGTGCGTCGGCGATGGAGTGGTCGTGCAGGGCGGCCGCGAGGGTCCGGCTGGTGTCGCCCTTCTCGTCGTGCTGCCGGGACCATGCGTAGATCCGAGCGTCCGGTGTGGCGTCGTACCCGTCCTCGAGACCGGCGTAGAGCTCCTCGGCGTCGTACAGCGTGCCTCGGTAGGCGTCGAAGGGCAGGGACGGGATCGCGGGGAACACGAGCCCGCCGCCGTCGCGGATCCAGGCGTCGGACTTCTCCTCCAGCTCGCAGCCGAGGAACAGGGCGCCCATCGGGCTCAGCCCGAGCAGTTCCGCCGTCCGGCCGGTCAGATCGACCGACTGCACCCGCCAGCCCGCCATCGAGGTGGCGCCCGCCGCCACGATCCGGTCGAAATGCTGCAGCGACTCGATGTCCACGTGCGGGATGCTCGGCAACGTCACGCAGAGCACCTTAGCGGCGCTACTGCGATAGATGCCCACTATGAGCGAGCGACGCGATGAGGTAATGCTTAGGCATGACACATGCGGAGCTCTGGGAGCGTCACAAGGCCGTCATGCCGGACTGGCTCGCGTTGTACTACGAGGAGCCGATCGAGATCGTGCAAGGGTCGGGCCGCCGGGTGACCGACGGCCAAGGCACCACCTATCTCGACTTCTTCGCCGGCATCCTGACCAACGCGATCGGTTACGACATCGCGGAGATCTCCGACGCGGTGCGTGAGCAACTGGCCACCGGTATCGCGCACACCTCGACGGTCTACATGATCCGCAAGCAGATCGAGCTGGCCGAGCAGATCGCGGAGCTTTCCGGCATCCCGAACGCGAAGGTCTTCTTCACCAACTCCGGCACCGAGGCGAACGAGGCGGCCCTGATGCTGGCCACTCAGCGGCGCCGGTCCAACCAGGTACTGGCGATGCGGAACTCGTACCACGGCCGCGGCTTCGGCACGGTCGCGATCACCGGCAACCGCGGCTGGTCCGCGAGCAGCCTGTCACCGGTCAACGTGCAGTACGTGCAGGGTGCCTACCGGTACCGCAGCCCGTTCCGCGACCTGCCCGACGCGGAGTACATCAAGGTCTGCGTCGACGATCTGCGCAACGTCATCGAGACCACGACCGCGGGCGATGTCGCCTGCCTGATCGCCGAGCCGATCCAGGGCGTCGGCGGCTTCTCGTCCGGGCCTGACGGCCTGTACGCCGCCTTCAAGGACGTCCTGGACGAGTACGGCATCCTGTTCATCTCCGACGAGGTGCAGACCGGCTGGGGCCGCACCGGCGACCACTTCTGGGGGATCCAGGCGCACGACATGGTGCCGGACGCGATGACGTTCGCCAAGGGCCTCGGCAACGGGTTCGCGATCGGCGGTGTGGTCTCCACGCCGGAGCTGATGGACAGCCTGAGCGCCAACTCGCTGTCGACGTTCGGCGGCAACCCGATCTCCACCAGCGCGGCGAAGGCGACGCTGGACTACCTGCTCGACCACGACCTGCAGGCGAACGCCGCCAAGCGCGGTTCGCAACTGGTCGACGGCCTGCGCGGTATCTCCGAGGAGTTCCTCGAGCTCGGCGACGTGCGCGGCAAGGGTCTGATGCTGGCCGCCGAGATCGTCAAGCCGGACGACAACAGCCCCGATGCGGCGACCACCGCCAAACTCCAGCAGGAGACCAAGAACCGCGGTCTGCTGGTCGGCAAGGGCGGTCTGTACGGCAACGTCCTGCGGATGGCGCCACCGATGACGTTGACCGAGGAAGAGGCCACCGAAGCGCTCGAGATCATCCGAGACTCCTTCAACACCCTGCGCTGACAGCAAGCGAAAGGGTCCCGGGGGAGTCGCTCCCCGGGACCCTTTCGCTTGATCAGTTGGCCGAGGGCGGCCCGTCGCCCGTGGTCAGCACCTCGGTGGCGCCGACCGCGGACTGGTCGAGCGGTTCGGCGGTCAGCGGACCGCCGGCGGAGCGGCCGCGGCGGCGCATCAGGCGCTCGACCCGGTGCGCGAGCACGGTCAGCCCGTAGTTCATGATCACGAAGATCGCACCCACGACGATGAGTGCCGGGAGCAGGTTGGACTTGAAGTTGCCGATCTGCTCCGCTTTCCGCAGCAGTTCCTCGTAGGTGATGATGTAGCCGAGCGCGGTGTCCTTCAGGATCACCACCAGCTGGCCGACGATGGCCGGCAGCATCGCGGTGATTGCCTGCGGCAACAGGATCATCCGCATCGACTTCCCGGTGGTCAGGCCGATCGCCATCGCGGCCTCGCTCTGCCCCTTCGGCAGGGAGTACACCCCGGAGCGGACCAGTTCGGCGACCACCGAGCCGTTGTACAGGGTCAGACCGGTGACGACGGCGGCCAGGGCGAGCTGATCCGGCGGGAACAGGTCGTAGTTCGCGTACAAGGCGTACGTGAACAGCATCATCAGCAGCACCGGTACGGCGCGGAAGAACTCGACGACGATGCCGGAGGGCCACCGGACCCAGACCTGGGTGGACAGCCGGCCGACGCCGAGCAGGATGCCGAGGGCCAGCGCCAGGACGACCGAGATCGCGGCCGCGGTCAGCGTGCCGATCAGCCCGGGGATCAGGTACTCGGTCCAGATCTCGCCGGACAGGAACGGCTCCCACTTCGCCGCGGTGAGCTGACCCTTCTCGTTCAACTTGTCGATCACGAACCACAGCGCCAGCAACAGGATCAGGACGCTGGCGACGCCGACCGCGGCGTACAGGCGCTTGGCGCGCGGGCCGGGTGCGTCGAACAGAACGCTGCCGCTCATCGCTTCACCGCCAGCCGCTTCGACATCGAGGTGAACAGGATGCCGATCGGCAGGGTCAGGATCACGAAGCCGATCGCGAAGATGCCGAACACGATGAAGAGCACGTCCGGACGGTCCTCCATCATCACCTTCATCACGGCTGAGGCTTCGGTGACGCCGATGACCGAGGCAACCGTCGAGTTCTTGGTCAGCGCGATCAGCACGTTCCCGAGCGGTGCGATGGCGCCGCGGAAGGCCTGCGGCAGAACGACGTACCGCAACGTCTTCAGGAACGGCAGCCCGATCGCCCGGGCCGCCTCGGCCTGGCCGAGCGGGACGGTGTTGACGCCGCTGCGGATCGCCTCGGCCACGAAGGAGGCGTGGTAGACCGACAGACCGAGGACCGCCAGCCGGAAGTTGTTGTCAACGATGAAGGTGTTCGAGTCCTTGTTCGCCAGCGCGACGCCGAGTTGCAGGAACAGCCCGAGGTTGCAGAACAGGATGACCAGCGTCAGCGGTGTGTTCCGGACGATGTTCACGTAGGCGGTGCCCATGATCTGCAGCACCCGGACCGGGGAGACCCGCATCACCGCCACCACGGTGCCGATCAGCAGTGCGAACAGTGCCGACACCAGCGTGAGGTAGATGGTCGTCCGGAACGCTTGCAGACCGTCGTACTCGGAGAAGAACTCCGATATCACGTCCATGATTCTCCTGCTGGGGAACGAGGCGGGGACCAGCACTCCGGGGAGGGACCGCGGACGGTCCCTCCCCGGAGCATGCTAGGTCAGGCGCAGGCGTCGAAAGTCTTCGGCGGGTTGGTGGCCGGGTCCAGCTTCAGGCCGGCCTGGCCGAGGTTCTTGTCGAAGGCCTTCTGCCACTCGCCGGAGTCGACCATCTTCTTCAGCGCGTCGTTGACCTTGGTGCAGGTCTCGGTGTCGCCCTTCTTCAGGCCGACGCCGTAGCGCTCGGTCGAGAAGGTCTTGCCGACCACCTTGAACTTGCCCTTGTTGGCTTCCTGCGCGGCGTAGCCGGCCAGGATGGTGTTGTCGGTGGTGAGCGCGTCGATCGCGCCGGCGCCGAGCGCCTCGACACACTTGGAGTAGGTGTCGTACTCCTGCAGCTGCACCGTGTCGGCGAACTGGTCCTTGACCTTCTGCGCCGACGTGGAGCCGGTCACCGAGCACAGCTTCTTGCCGCCCAGCGACTCCGGACCGGTGATGTCGGTGTTGTCGCTGCGGACCAGCAGGTCCTGGCCGGCCACCATGTACGGACCGCCGAAGGAGACCTTCTCCTTGCGGGCGTCGGTGATGGAGTAGGTCGCGAAGATCATCTTGACCTGACCGTTGGCCAGCAGCGTCTCGCGCTGGGCCGACGGGGACTCCTTGAACGTGATGCCGTCCTCGGCGTACCCGAGCTCCTTGGCGACGTACTTCGCGACGTCGACGTCCATGCCGGTGTAGTCCGCGCCTTCCTTCAGGCCCAGACCCGGCTGGTCGAACTTGATGCCGATGGTGACCTTCTCGCCACCGCTGGAGCCGGAACCGGAGCCGGAGTCAGTGTCGTCGCCACAGGCAACCAGTCCGGTGGCCGCCAGGCCCGCGATGCCGAGGGCAGCGATGATTCGCTGTCGCATTGTCTTTTCCTCCGTTGATCAGTACTGCGCTGGGACGGCGTTGTGGACGGTCAGTGGGTCAGGATCTTCGACAGGAAGTCCTGGGCCCGCTTGGTCTGCGGATCGGTGAAGAACCGCTCCGGCTCGGCCTCCTCGACGATCTGGCCGTCGGCCATGAACACGACCCGGTTCGCCGCGCGGCGGGCGAAGCCCATCTCGTGCGTGACGACGATCATCGTCATGCTCTGCCTGGCCAGGTCGACCATCACGTCCAGGACCTCTTTGATCATCTCGGGGTCCAGGGCCGAGGTCGGCTCGTCGAACAGCATCACCTTGGGATCCATGGCCAGCGCGCGGGCGATCGCCACCCGCTGCTGCTGACCACCGGACAGTTGGGCCGGGTACTTGTCGGCCTGGGCGGTGACGCCGACCCGCTCCAAGAGCCCCCGGGCCTTCTCCTCGGCCACGGACTTGGACTGGCCACGCACCTTGCTCGGGCCGAGGGTGACGTTCTGCAGGATCGTCTTGTGGGCGAACAGGTTGAACGACTGGAACACCATGCCGACGTCGGCGCGGAGCCGGGCCAGGGCCTTGCCCTCGCTGGGCAGCGGCTGGCCGTCCAGGGTGATCGTGCCGGAGTCGATCGGCTCCAGCCGGTTGATCGCGCGGCACAGCGTCGACTTGCCGGATCCGGACGGACCGATCACCACGACGACCTCGCCCTTGGCGATGGACAGGTTGATGTCCTTCAGGACGTGCAGGTCACCGAAATGTTTGTTGACATCGGTCAGCGCGACCAGACCGGTTTTCGTCAAGGTTCCGGAATCGCTCATGGCCAGAACCTACTGGAGCGGGGGGCACGGACAAACGACCCCCCGGTTCCACGGTGGTAACGATCTGCAACAAAGCAGAGCGGGCTGTGACCGGCTGATCACAGCCCGCATGATCTGCGCTTCAGTGTCCATTAACCCCTGTTCCGCAACAGCCACTTGCAGCAATTGACGCGGCCGACGGGGGGCTCCGGGACCACCTTTAATGGATCGGTCCCGAATACAACGAGATCCGCGATCTTGCGTACTCTAGGTGGCTGTCATGCGTACTTATGAGGTCCGCACCTACGGGTGCCAGATGAATGTTCACGACTCCGAGCGGCTGCGCGGGCTGCTGGAGGACGCGGGCTACGTCCGCGCGCCGGAGGGTGACCAGGCCGACGTGGTGGTCTTCAACACCTGCGCGGTCCGGGAGAACGCCGACAACAAGCTGTACGGCAACCTCGGCCACCTCGCGCCGGTGAAGGCCAAGACGCCGGGCATGCAGATCGCCGTCGGCGGCTGCCTGGCGCAGAAGGACAAGGCCGGCATCACCAAGAAGGCACCGTGGGTGGACGTTGTCTTCGGCACCCACAACATCGGCTCGCTGCCGGCGTTGCTGGAGCGTGCCCGGGTGGAGCAGGAGTCGCAGGTCGAGATCCTCGAGGCGCTCGAGGTGTTCCCGTCGACGCTGCCGACCCGCCGCGAGTCGCCGTACTCGGCCTGGGTGTCAGTGAGCGTCGGCTGCAACAACACCTGCACGTTCTGCATCGTCCCGTCGCTGCGCGGGCGCGAGAAGGACCGTCGGCCTGGCGACGTACTCGCCGAGGTCGAGGCGCTGGTCGCCGAGGGCGTGCTCGAGGTGACACTGCTCGGCCAGAACGTGAACTCGTACGGCGTGGAGTTCGGCGACCGCTACGCCTTCGGCAAACTGCTCCGGGCCTGCGGTGCGATCGACGGGCTGGAGCGGGTCCGGTTCACCTCGCCGCATCCGCGTGACTTCACCGCGGACGTGATCGAGGCGATGGCCGAGACGCCGAACGTGATGCCCTCGCTGCACATGCCGCTGCAGTCCGGCTCGGACCGGGTTCTGAAGGCGATGCGGCGCTCGTACCGACGCGATCGGTATCTGAAGATCATCGAGGACGTGCGGGCAGCGATGCCGGAAGCCGCGATCACGACGGACATCATCGTCGGCTTCCCCGGTGAGACCGAGGAGGACTTCCAGGGCACGCTCGACGTGGTCCGGCAGGCGCGGTTCGCGGGTGCGTTCACGTTCCAGTACTCGAAGCGTCCCGGGACGCCGGCCGAGTCGATGGAGGACCAGGTCCCGCGCGACGTTGTGCAGGATCGGTACGAGCGTCTGGTCGCGCTGCAGGACGACATGGCCTGGGACGAGAACAAGAAGGTCGTCGGCCGGTTCCTCGAGGTGCTCGTGGCCGAGGGGGAGGGGCGCAAGGACGCCGCCACCCATCGCCTCAGCGGCCGCGCGCGTGACAACCGGCTCGTCCACTTCGCGTTGCCGGAGGGCGTCGAGGCTCCGCGACCGGGGGACATGGCAACGGTCGAGGTCACGTACGCCGCGCCGCACCATCTCGTCGCGGATGTCTTCGGTGCAGTACGACGTACTCGCGCCGGCGACGCGTGGGAACGCGCGCAGGACACCCCGTCCGTGTCGACCCCGGGTGTCATGCTCGGCATGCCGACGCTCGGGGCCAAGCCGATGGAGCCCGCGGTCGGCGGGTGCCAGGTCGGATGACGAGCTCCGCGGCTGACCGCTCGTCTCTGCTCCCACCCGACGCCGTGCCGTTCGCGGCCGGACGCGACGCGGATATCTACTCGCTGGACGACGGTTGGGTGCTGCGGCGCTATCGCAACGGTCATCCGGTCCGGGACGAGGCCGACTTCATGCGGCATGTCGCTCGGCATGGCTATCCCGTGCCGGCGGTGCGTGAGGTCACGGGTGCGGACATGGTGATCCAGCGACTCGACGGTCCGACCCTCGGCGATGCCGCGATCGCCGGCGATCTGACCGGCGCCGAACTCGGCCGGATCCATGCCGACCTGCACCGGCGTCTGCACGCAATCCCCGCCCCGAGCGGCACGCCGGGCCGCGTGGTGGTGCACGGCGACCTGCATCCACTCAACGTGATCGCCACCGACGACGGCCCGGTCGTCATCGACTGGCGCAACGCCGAGGAAGGTACGGCGGAGTTCGACATCGCGATGACCGCGATCATCTGTGCCCAGGTGGCGCTCGACCCGTCGTTCGAGGCACTCACGCCGCTCGTCCGCGAGGCGTTGGCCACCTACCTGGAGAACTCCATCGACCCGACCCCTGGCCTCGCTGCCGCACTCGAGGTCCGCGGGAACAACCCGACGCTGACACCCGAGGAGCTGGCGCTCCTCCCAGCCCAGGAAGCTCTGATCCGCGAGCATCTCTGACCCGCAGTCCGACCGCGGGGCGGATCTCTGGGGTTGACGGGCGCCGGAGGTGTACAGGCGGACAGGAGGTCTCAGGCCCGGCGCCTTCCAGTGGGCGAGGCGTACGTGGGGAAGCGGCGCCGGCGGCCGATACCTCCTGTTCGCCTGTACACCTCGGCCGCTCAGGCGTTCAGGAATTCGGCGGGTTTCAGGGCTCGGGTGACGATGCGGAGTTCGCCGATGTGGCCGGCGAAGGACTGCTCGATCACTCCTGCGTAGTGGTTCGCGCCGAGCAGCCAGGGCTTGCCGGCGGTGGCGAGTCCGTTGGATGCGGTAGCCGGGTTGCGGAGCAGCGGCGACGAGTCGACGTACAAGATGCTGCGCCTTCCGTCGTTGACCACCGCGAGGTGGAACCACTGTCCGACGACCTGCTCGTGGCCCCAGTTGGTGAACGTGTCGTTCCGGTCGAGCGGGTACACGGCCCACTGCAGTTGGCGTCCGCCGGAGAACGCGAGGTTGACCACCGGCTCCGACGGATCGCTGCCGGTCTTGCCCACGTCCGCGCCGGTGCCCATCCGGCTGAGCAGACCCTCCCAGGCGTGGTCGGCGCCGTCGTCGGCCAGCTTCACGAACGCCTCGATCGTGTAGCCGCCGCGGAAGGTCATCGCGTTGAGCGGCGCATCGTCGGCGGTCCGCAGGTAGCCGCCGCGGGCCGGGTTCTTGCCACCGGAGAACAACCAGCTGGCGTGTCCGGGCTGGTCCGGGTGGAACTCCGTCGACGCCTGCGGTCCGTCGCCGGCCAGTTGCACGCGAGTCAGGTGGTTGCCCTTGCCCGAGTGGTCGACCACCTTGTCGGTGATCGCCCCGTCGAAGCGCCAGTACGCCGCCGTACCCGGAACGACGAGTTGCGCGGCCGGCCGTGCTGGGCGGACCGGGACCGGATCGAAGCCGGCGAACCGCTCGGCGAAGTCGATCGGGACGCTGAACCGGTTGGTGTCGTCAGTCAGCTCCAGGTCGCCTTCGGCCAGCGCGTTGCGCTTGGCCGGGTCCTGGCCGAGGAGCCACGGCGCGATCGTCTCGACGTCGATCGTGTTCCGGGCCAGGTCGAAGTGGTAGAGCCGGATCATCCCGGATCCGCCGTAGTACCGGTCCTGGTAGTTGGTCAGGTGCAGGTGTACGTCGTGGCCGGCGGCGTTCTGGCGGACGACCCGGCCGGGCGGCCAGAAGTGGCCGTTCAGGGTGAGGAAGATCTGGTCGTTGCCGTTCACCAACTGGTCCCAGACCCGGTTGCCGTGATCGGTGAAGTACGCCACCGGCTGGCCGTGGTCGGCGTTCACCAACTCGTGCGTGGTCAGGATGACCGGCAGCTTCGGGTGTTTGGCGATCACGTCCCGCGCCCACGCGAAGCTGGCGTCCGACGGCCGCCAGTCCATTGCCAGTAGCAACCACTGCCGGCCGGCCGCGCGGAACACGTGGTACGAGTTGTACCCGTTCGGCGTCGATCCGCCGTACGTCGCCATCCGCCGGAACCGCTGTGGCGGGAACGTCCGCAAGTACGCCGAGTCGCCGCGGGTGTCGTCCTTCGACGCGTCGATGTCGTGGTTGCCGGCGAGCACGGAGTACGGCATCTGGGCCCGGTCGAGGATCTTGAACACCGGGTCCGCCTGGGCGAACTCGGACGCCTGCGCGTTCTCGACCACGTCACCGAGATGTGCGGTGAAGACGATGTTCTCGGTCGAGCGCTGGTCGATCAGGTACTCGAAGCTCGCGGTCAGCGGCGCCGGGTCGACCCGGTCCAGGTCGAACTGGTACTGCGTGTCCGGTACGACGGCGACCGTGAACCGCGGGTGCTCGGTGTCGATCCTCGCGGTTGATGCTTTGGCGTCCTGGGTCGCTTTGCTCGCTTTGCTCGCCTGCGTCGGCGCTGCTCCGGCGCCTCCGGTGCTCAGCGTGCCCGATGCGAGCATCGCCCCCGCGCCGAGTGCGCCCGCCTGCAGCAGCCGCCGCCGGCTCGTGCCGTCGTACCGCTCGTCCATCGCTCGCCTCCGAAGCTCGCTGACATCGCAGCGAACTCTAGGGCGAGGCGATCCAAGCCTTGGTGAACTCAGGCGAAACCGTGGGCGATCACCGCGGGAAGGCCGTCACCGGCCAGACCGGCCAGCACCCGCGCCTCGTGCGGGACGACCGGGTCGGGAAGTTTGTCCAGCGAATACCAGTCGAGCCCGGCAGCCTTCTCCGGCTCCATCAATCGAGGCTCTCCACTCCACCGGGATGTCGTGAAGAAGAAGTCGACCCGCTCGTCGATCGGATCCCCGTTGCCACCGGTCCGGTGCATCGCGGTCACCGGCACGAGGTCCGCCGGGTCGATCTCCACCCCAACCTCTTCCCGCACCTCCCGCACCGCCGCCTCGAACACCGATTCACCCTTCTCCACATGCCCCGCCGGCACCGCCCAGTACCCATCCATGTAACCGGTGTTGGCCCGCAGTAACATCAACACCTCATCCCCCCGCCGCAACACCACATAAGCCGCCGGAACCACCCAAAACCGATCCATACAAGCACCCTAATCACCCCCACCGACAACCAACCGACACCACCTCCGCCGGCGCGCGCACCCGTGACATGGGCGGGGGCGATCGGCGGGAGACATGCGCTTGGTGCTCTCGCGAAAGGACACCGCCTCTGCCGGCGACAGTTCTTCGGCCGCTTCCGGCGACGCGCGCACCCCTACTACCCATGACACGCGAGCGGATATCCCTTGCTGTTGTGGGTTCTCGGTTCGTGTACGAGGGGAGAACCCACACCTTCCGGGGATATCCCCGTGACACGGATCGGAGTGGCCGGCGGAAGCAGCGTGCTCCGGAGAGGACTACCGTCTTCGGCGGCGACTGTCTTCCTTGGCCGGCTCCGGCGACCCACACCGGAGCACGGGACAGCGGGGCGGCAAGTGAGGTGTGCACCGTGGTGACCGCGGGATGAGTGGAGGACGACCGACGGGACAACTCTGTGGCGCAGGTCTTCTACGGGACCTTTGGGGTCGAGCGGAGCTGTAGCAAAGTCTTCTATCGGCTTGAGCAGTTGCCCTAGTCGGGTGGGTGGGTAGGGGAATTGTGTGGCGGTGGTTGGTGGGGTGGTGACAGGGTGGCGCGTATGCCGGACGTCGTGGTGCCGTTGGCGGTGAGGGATCTGGTTGCTGAGGATCTGTATCCGGGGTTCTCCGGCTGGACGGATACGCATCTTGCGGGGACGTTCGAGGCGCTTGATCGGGCGAAGCGCGGGGAAGTGGACTTTCTCGCGGTCTGTCCGCCGTCCGGGATTCCGGTGGCGACCGGCGGGGTGGACTACGCCAAGCCGTCGGGTGTGCCTGTGCTGTGGCAGTTGGAGGTCAATGCGCCGCTGCGTTCCTGTGGCATCGGCACGGTCCTGATCCAAGCGCTGGAGGAGCGGATCCGCGGACGCGGACTCACCTCGGCCGAGCTGGGAATAGACGAGAACTGGCCGCGGCCGCGGGTGCTGTACGAACGCCTCGGGTACGTCGTCGTTGGCCGCGAACCGGGTGGTTGGAACCAGGAAGCACCCGACGGCACGGTCACGCGGTACGAAACGATGATCACCGTCCTGCGCAAGACGCTCGCCTGACAACTCTGCCTGGACGGGGGTGGACCAGCGAGGTGTCGGGGAGGATGTGCCCATGAACGAGGACAAGGACTTCCTGGTTGAGCAGGCACAGCTCGCCGAAGCCGAGGCCGAAGCGCAAGCCGAAGCCGATGCGGAACGGATCCGGCAGGAGGCTGAGGACGCCACCGCCGACCCGGCGGCTCAGCAGGAGTGGATCCGCCAGTCCAACCTCATCTACGGCGGACTGGGTGCTGCCGGCCTCGTGGTGGTGCAGCCGTTCCTGACCGAGCCCTCGCTCGACCCGTCGGCGACGGTCTGCGTCATCGCGTTCGCCGTGGCGATTCCGTTGCTTGCGGCACTCCTGGTGCTGAATCGGCAGGAAGAGTTTCGTCGTCGGGCGAGCAGGTCACCGTTCGTCGGACTGGCCAAGGCGGTCGCACAAGGCTCGGCGTTCGTCGGCATCACTGCGGCGTTCTGGCACATGTCCATGATCGCGGGGATCGTGTTCCTGGCCGTGGGATTCGTCGCCGTGGGAGTGCATTCCTCCGGGTACGTGCGACTAGAGTACGACTCTAAATTCCGCTCCAGGTTCACTCGCCGCAAGGCCTCTGACGCGTAACCATCTTGGACGCCTGCTGACTCAGTGATCGGTGCGATCGAGGGCGTTGACCTCGCGTACGGCGTCGGCGATGGCGCGGAAGTCCTTCTTCAGAATCGCGCCGTGGTTGCTGGCGACCTTCGCGCTGAGCTTGAGGTTCGGGTTCCGCTCGAAGACCTGATCGAGGCTCGCGCGAATCCGTTCCTGCTCGTCGCCCTTGCTGCCGAACGACGACCCGGAAGCCAGCACGTACCGCACCGGGACGCTGATCTTGTCCAGCACCGGCCCGAGCGCGCTCTCCCGGGAGATCTTGCCGAGCTCAATGTTGCTCTCGGCCTGCTGTGCGGCGCTCAGCCGCGGTACGAGTCCCGTCGGACGCAGGAGTGGCGTGAACCACCCGATCCGCCGGAACAGCTTCCGGATCCGCTGCTCCATGGCGTCGTCCAGCCAGTCGTACGGCTCCGCGCCGTCAACCAGGACCGCGCCGATGGCACGCTCCGGATTCCGGCTGGCCCAGTGCGCACCGACGAACGCTCCGTACGACCAGCCCACCACGAGCGCTCGGTCCACACCCCGGGCCGCAAGCACAGCATCGACATCCCGTACGGCGGCCTCGAACGAATAGTCCGCGGAAAGCTTCGACTTCTTGCCCCGAGCCCGCTCGTCGTACGTGATGTGCCGCCACCCCGGCCCCAGGTCGGAGATCACCCGCCGCCAATATCCCTGGGTCGCAAACTGCCCATTGAGGTAAACCACAGGAATGCCAGACCCGCCGGTATCGGTAACCGCCAAAGCCGTGTCATCAACCGCCACCATGCCGGCCCATTCAGAGTTGTTCGAGGGAATGCTGTTCGTCGTCATGCCCCCACCATGACCGTCCGCCCTGACACCACCCTGACACCACGATGACGCGGCCGTTCACCCCGGCGGACTGACCGCTCGGCCAGCGCTCGCGAGGCGGACACCGCCTCCGGCGGCGACAGCACCGTGGCCGCCTCCGGCCGCGACAGTTCCATGGCTGCCTCCGGCTGGGCACGGGTTGTTGGCACGGCATCGCGTGGCGGGCTGCTGGGACCTGAAGCGGTGGCGATGCGTGGAGCGTGACCGTGGACGGTCGGCGTCACGAGTCTTGGTGGTGGTGAGATGAAGGCGGGCTGTGCTGGTTCACCGCGCTAGAACACCTTCTCGGGGCTGTGCACAGGAAACACCATGTGCCAGCCACCCGGTTCCTGTCGTAGGCAATGACCGGGGGATCGCGACGGAGCTCCTGCAGCATCCGCCGCTGCGATTGTTGTGCCGCTCGACCTACCCGGTTGTTCGCCAATCAGTTTGATCGTGTCACCGGTGGGCGGCTTGCCGCCGAAGGCGGCCGGAAGGGCAGCCGCGCCGCAGGCGCGTCCTCGCTGGGCCTTCCAGTCCTGCACCTTGGACGTGTCTTCCGCCGAGCACGGCTGGCCGTGTGTTCGGTATGCGCCAAAGGAACTGCCGCGCCGAAGGCGCGTCCTTGCGTGTCTTCCCGGGTGCTAGGCCGGTCGACATGGCATTCGCCGAGTGCGGGAGTGCGCATCACCGGTAGGCGCGCCGCCGGAGGCGGCTGAAAGAACAGTCGCGCCGTAGGCGTGTCCTTTACCGGTTCTTCCCTATCTACCTAAGACCTTGTGTTTCGCCGAGTACGGCTAGGCGTGTGAGCGGTTTGCGCGCCGCCGGAGGCGGCCAGAAGGTCTGCCGCGCCGTAGGCGTGTCCTTTCTGGTTCTTCCCAGATCTGCACAGGCCGAAGGGCCGCGAGAAACAGACTCGCGGCCCTTCGGGTGGTGCGGTCAGGCGGGGCGGTTCGTGTCGGGGATGTCGTCGTTCTGGCCGTCGAGGCCGTCCAGGCCCTCCTTGGCTTTCTCGACACCCTGGTCGATCTTGTCGCCGTACTTACCGCCGGTCTTCTCGTCGACGAAGTCACCGGCCTTGTCCAGACCCTGGCCTACCTTGTCGCCGTGCTGGTCGACCAGGTCGCCGGCCTTGTCCTTCAGGTCCTCGGCCTTGCCTTTGAACTTGTCGAAGATGCCCATCGTCGGGCTCCCATTCCTGCGTAGTGAACTGCTTACGGACAGCTAGCGGTGATCTTCGCATCTCCCGGCCCCGAACTGTGGGACCTGCACCGCAGCCGTCGTGACAGGAATCAGCTGTCGCCGCCGGGCCTGGACTCGACGTCACCACCGCTGCCGTCGGGTTCGGACTCGACGTCGCCGCCGGAGTCGGACTCGACGTCACCGCCGCTGAACTCGACGTCGCCACCACTGCGCTTCAACTCGACGTCCCCACCACTGCGCTTTGCGGCCGCAAGATCGTCCTTGCTGTCGCCCCCCAGGTCCAGCGCGTCCTTCGCCGCGTCAGACTCTTCCTCGAACGGATTCGTCACAGCGTCATTCCTCCCGTATCGGTGTTGCGATCATCAGGATGAGTCCTACCGAACTTTCCGGGTCAACCACAACCCCAGTGCCACCCATTTGGCCCACTCTTCAGCCCGGTGGCGAGGGGACGGCAGGGACACTGACACACTGGAGTGATGGCCGAATCACTCGTCGTCGCGGTCGTCGGTCCCACCGCGGCCGGCAAGTCCGACCTGTCCGTTGCCCTGTGCAAACGCCTGGGTGGCGAGGTGGTGAACGCGGACGCGATGCAGGTGTACCGCGGTATGGACGTCGGTACGGCGAAGATCACGGCGGCCGAGCGTGCCGGCGTACCGCATCATCTGCTTGACATCCTCGACGTCACCGAGACCGCGACCGTGGCCGAGTTCCAGCAGTTGGCACGGGCCGCGATCGATGACTGTGTCAGCCGCGGTGTGGTGCCGGTGCTGGCCGGCGGTTCCGCGTTGTACATGCGCGCGATCCTCGACGACTTCGAGTTCCCTGGTACGGACGCCGCTGTACGCGAACGGCTCGAAGCGGAGCTCGAACGCATAGGGTCCGGAGCGCTGCACCAGAAGCTGGCCGAGGTGGATCCGAAGTCGGCCGAGCAGATCCTGCCGAGCAACGGGCGGCGGATCGTCCGGGCGCTGGAGGTCATCGAGATCACCGGCGGACCGTACGTCGCGACGTTGCCCGAGCATCACTATGTCTATCCGGGTGCGGTGCAGCTCGGGCTCGACGTACCGCGGCCGGAGCTGGACGAGCGGATCGGCCGGCGGGTGGACCGGATGTTCGACGCGGGTTTCGTGGACGAGGTGCGAGATCTGCTGAACAAGGGTTTGCTTGAAGGGAAGACGGCCAACCGTGCCCTCGGCTACTCGCAGGTGATCGCGTTGCTCGACGGTGAGATCAGTGAGCAGGAGGCGCGGGAGCGGACCGCCCAGTCCACCCGCCGGTTCGCGCGGCGGCAGGACTCGTGGTTCCGTAAGGACCAACGCATTGTGTGGCTCCCGTACGACGACCCCGATCTGGTGGAGAAGGCACTGAACGTGATAGCCGAAGGCAACCGAAGGGGGACCGGCGGCGTAGTCGGGGTGGAAGAGGGCCCAGCCCATGGCCGGGGGTCCGTCGATGCGAGGGGGTGACCGTGAGGCCGAGTTCCGCGAGTACCTGCTCGCGGACCGCACCCGACTGATGCGTACGGCGTTGCTGCTCACCGCGGGGGATGTGCACACCGCCGAAGATCTGGTCCAGACCGCCTGCACCCGTGTGTACGTGCACTGGCACCGGATCAAGCACGAAGGCGCCGGACCGTATGCGCACCGCATCCTGGTCAACGCCTTCCTGGACGAGCGCCGCCGAGCAGGCCGCCACCCCGAGGTGGTGACCGCCGAGACGCTCGAGCCGCGGCTGACCGACGAGGCGGACCCGGTGGACACGCTGGCCGTCCGGCGGGCGCTGCTGGATCTGGCACCGCGGCAGCGGGCGGTTCTGGTGCTGCGGTACTTCCAGGATCTCGACGTGGCGACCTGTGCGCGGATCCTGCAATGCACCGAGGGGACCGTGAAGAGCCAGACCGCCAAGGCGCTGAAGAGACTGAAGGACCTGATGACCGACGAACCGTCGGATCAGGCGACCGGGAGTAGTTGAGGAGAAGTGGACGAGGTCAAGAGGTTGCTGGAGGGGTTCGCCGACGAGGCCGCCGATGGGCTGCCGACGGCGGATATCGACGCGGACGTCGCGCGTGGGCGCCGGGCGTTGCGCCGGATCAAGCGGCGTCGCCGGGTGACCGGCGTGCTGTGCGTGGCCGCGGTGTCGGCGGTCGTGCTCGCGATCGGCAACCAGGTGAAGTGGTGGGGGAACCCGGGGACCGAGATCGCCGGTGGACCGGCCGACACTGAGACCGCGCAGGCAGCGCCGTCATCCTCGTCACCGGCGCCGGCCGAAGGCGGCGAGACGATGTCGATGTTCGGTGCGTCCGTGGTCGAGCTGGTCGCCAACCAGCAGTCCTGGAACAGGATCGGCTGCACCCTCGCCCCGAAGGGCTGGAGCGCCGAGACCCCGATCCCGCAGGACCGCGTCATCCTGTCCCAGCCGACGATGCGGACCGCGGACACCGACACCAAGGTGGTCCTGCAGGCGGCTCCGGAGGCGCGCACGCTCGCGTCGGTCCAGGTCACCCAGTCGGCCGGCAAGACGTTCCACATCGGCCGGCTCGACGGCCGCGTCGCGGGTCAGGTGAAGCTGCCCGACCAGTGGCTCCTGGTCGAGCTCCCGGCCGGCGACAAGGACTGGAATCCCGAGCTGCTCCGCCGCTTCCTCGACTCCTGCACGGTGAACTAGCGGATCTAGCCGCGCCACAACTGGCGCGCAGCGCCGGTTCGGGATAGGCAGGGGCTTGTCCCTGTATGCCGACGCCCCGCGGGAGAACTGGTGAAGAAGCTGGTCGCATCCCTGTCTGCAGGTGCCCTCGTCTTGTCCGGCCTGAGTGCGAGCGGCGCGGTCGCCGGCCCGCCGCAGCCGCCGGCCAAGCATCCGACCGCCATCGGGTTCGGTGGTGCGGTCGCCTCCGTCGATCCCGAAGCAACGAACGTCGGCCTCGGCGTACTGCGTCGTGGCGGCAACGCGGTCGACGCCGCAGTGGCCACCGCAGCCGCGCTCGGGGTGACCGAGCCGTACTCCGCGGGAGTCGGCGGAGGCGGGTACTTCGTGTACTACAACGCCAAGAAACACAAGGTGTTCACGATCGACGGCCGCGAGACCGCGCCCGCCACGATGCCCAACGACGCGTTCATCGACCCGGCAACCGGTGAGCCGTACCGCTTCACCCCGGAGCTGGTGACGTCCGGCGTCTCGGTCGGCATCCCGGGCACCTTGGCGACCTGGGACTCGGCGCTGCGGCACTGGGGTTCGCTGTCGCTGGGCAACGCACTCAAGCCGGCCGCCGACCTGGCCGATCGCGGCTTCGTCGTGGACGACACGTTCCGCGGCCAAACCTTGGACAACAAGGCGCGGTTCAGCGCGATCGTGCCGACGGCCAAGCTGTTCCTCCCCGGCGGTGACGCGCCGCAGGTCGGCTCGCTGTTCAAGAACCCGGAGCTCGCCGACACCTACCGGATGCTCGGCAAGGAGGGTACGTCGGCCTTCTACGACGGCCCGCTCGCGTCCGAGATCGAGGCAGTCGTGAAGACCCCGCCCAAGGCCGCGGGCGCGACGTTGCCGGTGATGCCCGGGTACCTCACGACCAGCGACCTCGCGAAGTACAAGACGATCAACCGGGAACCGACGAAGGTCCGCTACGACGGCTTGGACGTGTATGGCATGCCGCCGTCGTCATCCGGCGGGACCACGGTCGGCGAGGCGCTGAACATCCTCCAGCCGCTGCATCTGGACAAGATGGACACCCCGCAGGCCTTGCACACCTACCTCGAGGCATCCGCCCTCGCCTTCGCGGATCGAGCCGCGTACGTCGGTGATCCGGCGTACGTCGACGTACCGACGAAGGAGCTGTTGTCGCGTGGATTCGGCGCCGAGCGGTCCTGCTCGATCGACCCGGATCACGCCGCGACCAAGCCGGTGAAGGCCGGCTCGCCCGACGGCAAGTACTCGCACTGCGCGAAGGGCGTGGCGACCGAGCAGCGGCCGGACACCGAAGGTCTGTCGACCACCCATCTGGTGGCCGCCGACAAGTGGGGCAACGTCGTCTCGTACACGTTGACGATCGAGCAGACCGGCGGCAGCGGCATCACGGTGCCAGGTCGCGGGTTCCTGCTGAACAACGAGCTGACCGACTTCTCCGCGGTCTACGACGAGGCCGACCCGAACCGGATCCAGCCGGGTAAGCGGCCGCGATCCTCGATGTCGCCGACGATCGTGCTGCGCGACGGCAAGCCGTTCCTCGCGTTGGGCTCGCCAGGTGGTTCGACCATCATCACGACCGTCCTGCAGACTCTGACCAACCGGCTCGACCGCGACATGACGTTGCCGGAGGCGATCGCGGCACCGCGTGCGTCCCAGCGCAACACCGTGACCGTGACGGCCGAGCCGCCGTTCATCGACGCGTACGACGCAGTCCTCAAACCCTACGGCCACACGTTGGTCCCGTCGGGCGACGCGTTCACGTCGGCCGCCGAGATCGGTGCGGTTGCCGCGCTGGAGTTCCTGCCGGGTGGTGGGATCCTCGCCGCCGCTGAGCCCACGCGACGTGGTGGGGGAGCGGCGGGAACGGTCAAACAGTTGTGGCCTAGATAGTCGTGATGATCGCGGCGACCAGGCTCGCACGTTCGGCCAGGCTCGCCGCGATCACCTGCTCGTGGACGGCGTGGGCGCCCTTACCCCGGGGCCCCAGGCCGTCCAGGGTCGGGATGCCCAGCCAGCCGGTCAGGTTGGTGTCCGCGGCACCTGACGCCGGCGCACCATCGATCTCTTGACCAACCGATCGCGCGGCCGCCTGCACCTTCTGCAGCAGCTCATCGGTCGCCGCCGACGGCTGCCAAGCAGGCCGGTTCGACATCACCGAAACCTGCAACTGAGCGTCGGGCCGGATCGGCTCGAGACTCGTCACGGCATCCAGGACCGCCCGCTCGGTCTCAGGATCGATGAACCGGAACCCGACGTCGGCAGCGGCCGCCCCGGGTACGACGTTCGTCCGTCCACCTCCCGTGATCGTGCCGACGTTGCACAGAACGTCGTCGTACGACGAGACCAGCGCGCGTACGGCGATCAGTTGGTCGATGAGCTCGTCGATCGCGGAGACGCCCCGGCTGGGTTCGAGCGCGGCGTGCGCCTCGCGGCCGGTGACCTCGATCCGGACCCGGCTGCTGCCGCGGCGCGCGGTCTTGAGGTCGCCGTTCGGCAGCGGCGATTCGAAACCGAAGGCGGCGACCACGCCGGATGATTCGGCGGCGACGAGCTCGCGGGCGGTCGGCGATCCGACCTCCTCGTCCGCGACCACGACGACGCGCACCGGGCGATGATCGCGATCCGCGATCTGCTCGAGCGCCGCCTCCAGAACGACGAGTCCACCCTTCATGTCGAAGACGCCGGGACCGTGCAGCAGTCCGTCCTGCTCGCGCCAGGGCATCACTTCGCGCAGTTGCCCGATCGGCCAGACCGTGTCGTGGTGACCGATGAAGAGCAGCGGCGCCTCAGCAGCGAGCGGACCGCGGCCGGGGAAGTCGGCAACGACGTGGTCGCCGGTCGGTGCCGCGACGCGACGGGCGGTCCCGCCGAGCTCGGCGTACCGGTCGAGGAGCCGGTCGGCGAAGGCGTTCAGGGCCTGGGCGTCACCGGTCGGCGTCTCGTGCCCGACGTACTCCCGGAGTCGATCGATCATCATAGATATGCAACGTATCATCATTTGGTCACCGATTGACTCCCTTGTTGTCCAGGGGATTTACTCAGGATCTGTTACGTATCTTTGAGAGGAGTGGGCCGGTGCAGGACAGCTTCAGATCCGTCTCGCTCACCACCCAGGACCGGTACGCCGAGGCCGCGGTGCTGTATCGCGAGGTCTTCGGCTACCAGCACCCCGACTACGGGCTGAACCCGCGGCTGCTCGGTGCACTGGCGAGCAACGGCGGATCGGTGGTCGGCGTACTGGACGAGAGCGATCGGCTCGTCGCCTTCGCGTATGGATTCTGCGGCACCGACAAGCGCGGCTTCTACCACTACTCGCAGTCGGCCGTGGTCGCCGCGGGACACCAGGGACGCGGTCTGGGCCGGCAGCTGAAGTACGCGCAGCGTGAGGTGGCGCTCGGCTCGGGCATGACCCGGATGCGCTGGACCTACGATCCGTTCCAGATCCGCAACGGGCACTTCAACTTCGATGTGCTCGGCGCCCGCGGTCGCTGGTTCGCCCCGGACATGTACGGCCCTGGCACGGACCGGGTCGTGGTCGAGTGGGACCTCACCGACAAACCCAACCCTGTCCCTGACCACGAGCTGACCGAGCTGGTGATGCCGGCCGAGTCAACGGACAAGGACCGGCACGAGGTGCGAGCGGCGTTCGAGGAGTTGTTCGCCAAGGGTCTCGCCGCGGTGTCCTGCCGCAGGCTGCCGGACGGGAACGCCGTCTACTACTTCGGACCGGTGGACGATGTCTGACGATCTGCGGAACCGCGAACTGGCCAGCCCGCAGGAGCGGTACGACGCCCGCCTCCAGCGCCGGTCGTCGACGATGTTGCAGCGACGCGTGGTCGAACAGGAGCGAGCCTCGATCGAGCAGGCACTGGACGAGATCCTGGCCGACGACTCGATCGCCCAGGCGGCCGCCCGGATCGTCGCCGCCCGCCGCCGGTTCATCATCGGTTCCGCAAAGTCGTTCTCGTACGCCTCGCTGCTCGCCTTCGACCTGAGCGCCGGCCTGTCCCAGGTGACCCTGATCGACGGCACCGTCGTCCGCGGCGTCGACGTACTGTCCGACGTCCGCTCGAGTGACCTGATGGTCGCGTTCTCGCTGCGCCGGTATCGCCGCGACACGGTCGAGATCGCCCGCAGATTCGTCGAGGCCGGTGGCGAACTCGTTGCCGTCACGGACTTCGAGGACGCGCCGCTGGCGAAGCTCGCGGACCAGTCCATCTACGTCGCCACCGGCAGTGCGTCGTACGTCGATTCGCCGACGGTGGTGGCGGCCGTCCTGCACGTGCTGGCGACGCTGACCACGGCGAGCGCGAAGGGCGCGCGCCGGCGGCTGGGGGAGCGCGACCGGTTGAACACGGAGCTGGGCTTGTATGTCAACTGACCTGAAGATCACCGCGGCCCGGCTGCACCGGGTCCGGATGCCGCTGGTGCACGCGTTCCGCACCAGCTCACACCGCAAGACCTACCTCGATCACATCCTCGTCGAGTTGGAAGACGCGTCGGGAGCCGTTGGTTGGGGCGAGATCGCTTCGCCGTCGGATCCGTACTACGCGCCGGAGACCGTCGAGACGTGCTGGCAGATTGCCGAGCACTACCTCCTTCCGGCCGTGCTCGGGCAGACCTGGGAGCGGCCCGAGCAGGTTCCGCAGTTGTGGGCGAAGGTTCGTGGCAACCACTTCGCCAAGGCCGGCGTGGATGTCGCCGCCTGGGTGTTGTGGTCGAGCGTGCGAGGTGTGCCGTTGGCCGAGGCACTCGGCGGGACGCGGACCGAGGTTGTCGCCGGGGTGTCGCTCGGGATCGAGCCGACCATCGACGATCTGCTGGCCGAGGTCGAGCGCCAGGTCGCGGCCGGCTATCCGCGGGTCAAGCTGAAGATCGCGCCCGGCTGGGACGTCGAACCGGTGCGTGCGGTGCGAGCGGCGTACCCGGAGCTGGATCTCCATGTCGATGCCAACGGCATCTATTCCGCGGAGCAGTCGGACGGGCTGCGCGCGCTGGACGAGTTCGGCCTGACGATGATCGAGCAGCCGTTCGCGCCGCGAGACCTGCTCGCCCACGCCCGCCTGCAGCAGGCGATGGCGACCCCGATCTGCCTGGACGAGAGCATCGAGACCGTCGACGACCTCGACACCGCCCTAGCTCTCGAGGCGCTGAAGGTGCTCAACATCAAGGTCTCGCGGATGGGTGGCCTGACCGCCGCCCGCGCCGCGCATGACCGCGCTCAGCAGGCCGGCATCCCGGTCTGGTGCGGCGGCATGCACGAGTTCGGCATCGGCCGCGCCGCCAATGTCGCCATCTCCAGCTTGCCCGGTTTCTCCCTCCCCTCGGATGTCTCCGCCTCGGAGAAGTACTACGCCCAGGACGTGATCACGCCTCCGGTGACTGCCACCCGAGGTGTCGTCCAGGTGCCGACGGAAACCGGCCTCGGGCACACGGTCGACGCGGATCTGATCGCCGCGAACACCGTTGCCACGCTGTCCCTCTGAAACGAACAGGACTCTTGATGAGCCAGGACCAGAAGAGCACGACCACGTCTGCGAACGCCTACCAGGTCGACGTCGCGCCCGGGCGCCGCCGGCTGGTGAACGCGCTGGCCGCGGCCGGGCTGGTCGTCTCGATCGTCGCCGGCCTGCTCACCGACGGCCCGACGCTGTGGGGCCTGCTGCCGATCGTGCTGTACGCCGTCCTGTGCCTGCTCGGCATGGACATCGTCGTCGGCACGGTCGTCGCGGTGCTGTCCGGCGTACTGATTGCCGGACTGAGCCCGATCGAGACCGGCACGTTGCTGGGCAAGTCGCTGGCGGACTCCGTGACCGCGATCGGCCTGATCATCGTGCTCGGCGCCGGTGTCGGCGAGGTCCTCAGAGTCACCGGCGTGGCCTCGACGATCGTGTCCGGCGTGATGCGGGTGGCCGGCAACCGCAGCAAGGTCGCGGTCGTGCTCGGCGTGATGGTCGCCTGCCTGGCCCTCGTCGCCAGCCTCGGCACGCTGGCCGGTGCGCTGGCCATCGCGGCGCCGATCGTGCTGCCGATCACCGCGCGGCTGGGCTACACCCGCGCCGCGACCGCGTCGATGATCTTCATCGGCGGCTGCGCCGGCCTGACGATCGCGCCCTTCGCCGGTTCGAACGTGGCGATCATGACCGCGGCCGACGTCAACTACCTGACCTACCTCGGGTACGGCGCTGGTCCGCTGGCACTGCTCTCGCTGGTGCTCGGCCCGTTCGTGGTCGCCTACATCCAGCGCCGGACCGCGAACACCGGCGACGACTACGACCTGGCCGAACTCGTCACCGACGACAGTGCGACGACCGCTCGCGCGCCACGGTTCGCGACGGCCACGTTCCTCGTCGTACTGGTCGGCAGTGTCGTGTACGCGACGGTGACCGAGGCCGGCACCAACTTCCCCCTGCTCGCGCTGCCGGTACTGGGCATCGTCACCGGGTTGGCCGGACGGCTCTCCGCGAAGGACATCGCCGAGCACATGTACCGCGGCGGCGCCAAGCTGATCAGCATTCTGCTGCTGTTCTGGTTGCTCGCGGCCCTCTTCGCACTGATCGACCAGCTCGCGCCGTTCAAGGTCATCCTCGACCAGCTCGGTCCGGAGCTCGCGACGGTCTCTGGGTTCGGGGTGGCGATCGCGATCGCCTTGCTCGGCTGGGTCGGCGTACCGGGTGCGACCGCGGCCCAGGTCGTCCTGCTGGACAAGGTGTTCGGGACGCTCGCCGCGAGCGCTGGGGTCGGACCGGGCGCCTGGGTTGTGGTGTTGCTGTTCGCATCGAAGGCTGACACCTACGGCCCGTTCCCGAACGCCAACATGGTCGGTGCGATGGGTCTGGCCCGATCCTCCGACCTGAAGAGCATGCTGATCACCGGATGGATGATGCTTGTGCCCGCCTGCGTGATGTACGCCGTGATATTGCTGGTGACAACATGATCGCGATCACGGGTGGCCTCGTCCTGGACGGCAGCGGTGCGGACGCCGTCGCTGCAACGGTACTGATCGACGGCGACCGGATCGCCGACGTACTGCCGGCTGACTCCGCGCCGGCCGACGCCGAGGTGATCGATGCCGCGGGCAACATCGTGGCACCGGGGTTCATCGACCTGCACTCGCATGCGGACTTCAGCGTGCGTACGTCGCCGGACGCGATCACGCAGCTGCATCAGGGCGTCACCACGCTGGTCACCGGGAACTGCGGCTGGTCGCCGTTCCCGATCACCGACCTGGAGTCCATGAAGGCAGGTACGGCGTTCCTCGACCCGCAACACGACTGGTCGTGGCGGGACACGAGTGAGTTCGCCGCTCCCTTGGAACCCGCCGTGAACCTCGCACTGCAGGTCGGGCACTCGTCGCTCCGGATCGCTGCGATGGGCAGCGCCGAGCGGGCGCCGTCGCCGGACGAACTGCGGACGATGCAGGACCTGCTGCGCAAGGCCGCCGATCAAGGTGCTGTCGGCTTCTCGACCGGGCTGATCTACGCCCCCGGCGCGTACGCCGAGTCGTTCGAGGTGGCTGCCCTGGTGGCAACCGCGGCCGAGTGCGGTCTGCTCTACTCGACGCACATCCGCAACGAAGGCGCGGACCTGCTGAAGGCACTGGACGAGGCGATCGCCGCTGCGAGGGCCGCCGGAGCGAGGCTCGAGGTCTCGCACCTGAAGGCAGTAGGCAAGGCGAACTATGGCCTCGTCACCGCCGCACTCGAGCTCCTCGACCAAGCCCGTGCAGACGGAGTCGACGTGGCCTGGGACGTCTACCCCTACACAGCCTCCAGTACGACGCTCACAGCCCGGCTGCCCACGTGGGCGATGGACGGCGGCCCGCATGCCCTCCTGGCCAGGCTCGCCGACCGGACCGAACGCGAACGCATCGCGGACGCCATCCGGACCCGCGACCTGTTCGATGGGAACGCCGTAGTCATCGCATCGCTGCCACCCGGCCGGTACGAGGACTGCCGTGGTCTCAGCCTGACCGAGATCGCTCGCCGCGACGAGGTGGACGCGGCCGAGGCCGCCCTGCGCGTGCTCGAACATCACCGGGCCGCGGTCAGCGTGGTCAACCACGCGATGAACGAGGACGACGTCGTCACCGTGCTGCAGCACCCGTGCACGAGCGTTGCGAGCGACGGCTGGATCCTCGATGCCACCGGCAACGGTCACCCGCATCCCCGCAACTTCGGCACGTTCCCCCGCGTCCTCGGCCGCTACACCCGCGACCTCGGCGTCCTCACGTTGCCCGAGGCAATCCGGCGGATGACCTCGCTCCCGGCGTCCCGCCTGGGCTTCGACGACCGCGGTGTGATCAAAGCCGGTGCCGTGGCGGACCTCGTCGTACTCGATCCGGCTCAGGTCGCCGATCGGTCCACGTACGACGATCCGTGGCAACTGTCGGTCGGCATCGAGCACATGCTCGTCGCGGGCCAACCGGTGCTGACGGACGGCGTACCGACTGACGCACGGCCGGGCCGGGTGCTCACGCTTTCTTGAACCGCTTGGGAGCGGTGGGCAGCGGGGGATGAGCGGCGGGCTCGACCTCGGCCGTGGTCTCGAGCCATCCGTCGTACTCCGCCACGATCTCGTCCACCTCGGCCTTGTCCACATCGCGCAGTACGACGACCCACGGGTGGTCCTCGTCGTCGTCCTCGCCGTGGAAACGCCCGCGCCGGACCTGGCCGTCCAGCCGTTCGGCGGCGGCTTCGGCGTCCTCCTGCTCCCAGAAGTAGGCGATCAGCTCCATGAGGGACACCGTACGATCTTCGGTATGAGCACGTTTGACTGGCTGAAGGGGCATGGCACGGAGAACGACTTCGTGATCCTGCCCGACCCCGACGGTTCGGTCCACGGAGACCTCGATGCGGAGCTGGTGCGGTTCCTCTGCGACCGGCACGCGGGCCTCGGGGCGGACGGCGTACTGCGGGTGATCGAGGGCGGCAAGCAGTCGTACGTCGAGGACGGCGGCGACTGGTTCATGGACTACCGCAACTCGGACGGCTCGATCGCGGAGATGTGCGGGAACGGCGTACGAGTGTTCGCTCGGTATCTCGCCGAGGCTGGATTGACCGGGGACAAGCCGGTCCGGGTCGGGACCCGCGCCGGGGTCAAGGAGGTCGTGCAGAACGACGACGGCACGCTCACCGTGGACATGGGCGAGCCCGTGCTGCCCACGGCGGCGGGCATCGTCGTGGAGGCGAACGGTCACCAGTGGCCCGCCGTCCACGTGGACATGGGCAACCCGCACGCGGTGGCCTTCGTCGACGACCTGCGCGAGCCGGGCAACCTCTGCGACCAGCCCACCTGGTCGCCCCAGGAAGCGTTTCCCGCCGGCGTCAACCTGGAGTTCGTCGTACGGCGTGGTCCGCGGGACGTGGAGATGCGGGTGCACGAGCGTGGAGCCGGCGAGACGCGTTCCTGCGGGACCGGCACCTGTGCCGTCGCCGTGGCGGCTGCGCGGGCGGCCCGGGAGGAACTGCCGGTCACGTACCGCGTCGGCGTACCGGGTGGGGAAGTCACCGTGACGTGGCGTGCGGACAACCACCTGGAGCTGACCGGACCGGCCGTTCTGCACGCTCGCGGGGAGTTCGATCGGGCCTGGCTGCCGGCCTGAAGGGGAATTCAGGTATCGCGTGGGGCGTTGACTACCTAAATCGGGTCGCTTGTACTGGTGGCCCGTGCCACGATGGAAGGTATATGACGACCCATTCGAACTTTTACGATGAGACCACCGACGTCGAACTCGACCTGGTTCAGGGCGATGACTCAGGCGACTCGTTGACGGGTCACGATGACGACACTGCCTACGACTCCGAGTTGAGCCCAGAGTTGAGCACCGATGGGCTGGAGCTCGAGGAGCGCCAGGCGCTACGCCGTGTAGTCGGCATGTCGACCGAGCTGACCGACATCAGCGAGGTCGAGTACCGCAAGCTGCTGCTCGAGCGGGTACTGCTGGTCGGCGTCTGGACCGAGGGCAGCGCCGAGGACGCGGAGAACTCGCTGGCCGAGCTGAAGCTGCTCGCCGAGACCGCCGGTTCCGAGGTACTGGACGGTGTGATCCAGCGGCGGAAGAAGCCCGACCCGGCGACCTTCATCGGTTCCGGCAAGGTGGCCGACCTGCGCAACCTGGTCGCGTCGCTCGGCGCGGACACGGTGATCGCGGACGGCGAGCTCGCCCCGGCGCAGCTGCGCAACCTGGAGGACAAGCTCAAGGTCAAGGTGGTCGACCGGACCGCGCTGATCCTGGACATCTTCGCCCAGCACGCGAAGAGCAAGGAAGGCAAGGCCCAGGTCGAGCTGGCCCAGCTGCAGTACATGAAGCAGCGCCTGCGTGGTTGGGGTGGCAACCTGTCCCGCCAGGCCGGTGGACGCGTCGGTGCGGCCGGTGGCGGTATCGGTGGCCGTGGTCCCGGTGAGACCAAGATCGAGACCGACCGGCGCCGGATCAACACCAAGATCTCCAAGCTGCGGCGTGAGCTGAAGGGCATGAAGGGCACGCGGTCGACGATGCGCCAGGAGCGCCGCCGACACGCGATCCCGTCGGTCGCGATCGCGGGCTACACCAACGCCGGCAAGTCCTCGCTGCTGAACAAGATCACCGGAGCCGGAGTCCTGGTCGAGAACGCCCTGTTCGCGACCCTGGACCCGACCACCCGGCGTACGACGACGTCCGACGGCCGCGTGTACACGTTCACCGACACGGTCGGGTTCGTCCGGCACCTGCCGCACGACATCGTCGAGGCGTTCCGGTCGACGCTGGAGGAGGTCGCGGACGCGGACCTCCTGCTGCACGTGGTCGACGGCTCGCACGCCGACCCGTTCGCGCAGATCCAGGCGGTTCGCGAGGTGCTGAGCGAGATCGGCGCCTCGGACGTCCCGGAGATCATCGTCATCAACAAGGCCGACCTGGCCGACCCGATGGCGCTGGCCCCGATCCTGCACCGCGAGCCGCGCGCGATCGTCGTGTCGGCCCGCACCGGCGAGGGCATCGACAAGCTGAAGGCGCTGGTCGAGGCCTCACTGCCGCAGCCGGACGTAGCGCTCGACCTGCTGCTCCCGTACGAGCGTGGTGACCTGGTCTCCCGGATCCACTCCGAGGGCTCGGTCGACCAGCTGGAGCACACCGCCGACGGCACTCGCGTCACCGCCCGGGTCCACGGGGACCTGGCCGGCGACCTGACGCCGTACCAGGTGGCAACGGCTCAGTAAGGCAGACACAAAGAACGGCCCCGGGAGGATGATCCTCCCGGGGCCGTTCTGTGTTGCTCAGCAGGTCAGCTGCGCTTCGACACCTGGACCTTCATGGTCGTCCCACTGCGGGACAGGACCTTGATGTTGACCCCGTTGTTCGGGACCTTGACGCTGCTCGTCGGCAGGTCCGCCGACCAGTACTGCTTGCTGTCGTTGAACGTCGGTACGGCGTCCTGGCCGCGGACGTAGCTCGCCTGCCCGTTGATGTGCAGGGTGAACGAGTCCGCCTTCTCCAGACCGAACGGCGCGTCGTACGCGCTCACCCGCGGCCGCCAGACCTGGCCGTCGATCCGGTTGATCGGGGTCGGGTGCGAGTCGACCGGCAGGATGAGTCCGCCGCCCGGGTGGGTGTTGGTGTTGTTGTCGTTGAACGAGGTGTCCCAGTACCAGACCAGCAGACCGTCCTGGTACGGGAAGTGCTCGACCTTGTCCGGCAACGTGTTCAGGAAGCCGAAGTTGTACGGACCGGTCTTCAGGTACTGGTCCTGGTCGACGTAGTTGATGTGCGACGCCAGGTAGTAGTTGTCGTGCATGCTGGTGAAGCTCGCGCCCTGGGCGCTGAAGCCGTTCAGCGTCCAGCCGTCCGGCGAGGTCTCCGCGCCCGACGTCAGCACCGTGGTGGTCCCGGAGGTCACGTTGATCTCGTCGGCGAAGAAGCCCTTGCCGCCGGTGTTCGGGTCGGTGGTGTAGCGGAACTGCAGACCGACCGTCTTGCCCGCGTAGGCGGACAGGTCGAAGGTCGCCGGCTTCCAGCCGTTGCTCTTGCCGTCGATGCCGTTGCCCTCGGCCGCGTTCGCGATGCTGCCGGGGATCGGCTTGTAGCCGGTGCCGTCGTTCACCTCGACGTAGGCGTAGTCACAGGCCGTCGTACCGCAGTCCTCGATGTCCCAGTTGGCCTGGAACGTGAGGCTGGCCGGTGCTCCGGCCGGGAGCGTGACCTGGCGGTTCATCGTGTGGGTGAAGTTGTCGCCGGCGCCGCTCCACCACGACTTGGACCCGGCCGCTGGTGGCACGAGTTCGTTGACGCGGGCCTTCTTCGGCAGCGTCACCACCAACCCCTGGGCCTTCGTCGAGTTGTACTCGTGCGGGCCGAGTTCGACGGTCCGCTTCTGGCCGGCGTTGACGATCTCGTAGTCCAGCCAGCCCAGCTGGAGCTTGTCCCACGCGTTCAGGTCGGCCGCACGCTCGCCGAGCCCGCCGTCGGTGGCCGCGCTGACCCGGCTCTGGGCCATCAGGGTCCACCAGTTCACGCCGTTCTCGACGGCCGCACCGGAGGTGTCGTACTCGTCCGGCAGGCCGAGGTCGTGCGCGTACTCGTGCGCGAAGACGCTGACGCCGCCGTTCTCCGGCTGGATCGTGTAGTCACCGACCCACATGCCGGTGTCGCCGATCTGGGCGCCACCGATCGGGTTGTTCGCCGGGCCGCCGGGGAAGCCGGCGTACCAGCGGTGCGACCAGATCGCGTCCTCGCCCTGCTGCGGGTCGCCGTCGGCCTGGTCGCCGCCGGCGTGCACGATCTGGAAGTGGTCGATGAAGCCGTCCGGCTCGTTGAAGTCGCCGTCACCGTCGAAGTCGTAGCGGTCCCACTGGTCGAACGTCTTCAGGTCGGCGGTGATCTGCGCCTTGGTCCGGCCGGCCGCCTCCTGGTCGGCGACCCACTGGTTCACCGCGTCCTGGATCAGGAACCAGGTGTTGTTGCAGACGTTGCCGGTGCAGGGGAAGCCGTTCGAGCGACCGTAGCGGGCCTCGTTGTACTTCACCTTGACCCAGTCGGTGACCTCACCGGAGACCGAGTAGCGGCCCGAGGACTGCTTCTCGTAGTACTTCTTCACGGAGTTGCCGTTGCCGAAGTACATGTCCTGGAAGTGCTGCTGGTTGTAGTCGGCCTGCCAGACGGTCGAGTTGTCGACCGAGCGGTCCGGCTCCGGGATCGCGTTGTGCAGGGGCCCCTCGAACGTGGCCGGGCCGGGGATGCTCGGGGCCTGGTCCTTGTCCGGGTAGCTCGGGTGCCGCTCGTTGCCGAACTCGGCCAGGATCACGAAGATCCGGTCGGTCTTCTCCCGGCTCAGCTCGACGTACTGGTCGACCTTCTGCTGGGCCTTCGGGCCGGTCTGGCCCTTGGCCGCGGCCGACTTGGTGCCGACCTTCACGACCGTGCTGGCGCCGCGTTTCTCGGCCTTGGCGGTGCCGTTCAGCACCTTGGACAGTGCTTCCTGGCGCAGTTCGCGACGTTGGTCCTCGAGCGGGCTCGACAGCTCGTCGGACGTCTGGGCCGGCTCACTGGCACTCGTGGCTGCGGGAGCCCCTTCGGGCGGGGCGGCGTTGCCGGACGAAGCCATACTCAGTCCGAACGTCGCCGCAAGGGCCAGGCTGAACAACCCGGCGGGTAGCTTGCGCACGATTCCCCTCCATGCTTGGTCGCTGCCGCCGCGCCACCAGTGCATGGTGACGCGGCGTGATCGAAGCTCCCCCGAGCGTGTTTTGCGCGAGAGTACGGCGAAAACCGGCAGAGCTGAAGTGGATGGCGGTAAATCCGGGAAACCTGCGGGGAATCCTGCGCCATGAGTAGGACTACCTGACCAGTCCGGTACGACGCCTCAGCCGCGGCGATCCGGTCGGTTGGCAGACTGTCCCGGTGAAGTCCGACCCCGTCGACCTCCTGCAGCCGTTGTGGCGTGCCCTGGTCGCCTTCCGCGTGATCGCCTTCGGGTTCGCGTGCTTCGGCGTCTGGACGCGGTGGGACGGGATCGTCCGGCCGTCCGGGGCGGCCCTGCAACTGGCCGTCATGGGTGTCTGGACCGTGGTCTCCTCGATCGGCTACAGCCGGCGCTGGGGACGCCGCAACACCCGGCTCGCGTTCGCCGACCTGGTCATCACGGTCGGCTGCATGTACGCGACCCTGCTCGCGCAGCCGCTACTGGACATCCGCGCGGGCGCCTCCGTGCTGACCTCGGTCTGGGCGGCCGGACCGGTGCTCGCGCTGGCCATCTCCCGCGGGCGGGACGGCGGTCTGCTCGGCGCCGTGATCGTGAGCCTGGCGCTGCTGTCGCTGCGTGGTGTCGACCACGTGCCGAAGATCCTCGGCAACGTGCAACTGCTCCTGGTCGCCGGACTGGTCGTCGGGTACGCCGCCTCGACCATGCGGCAGGCGGGAGCGCGCCTGCGCGAGGCCATTGCGACGGAGAGTGCTACCGCCGAGCGGCTCCGGCTCAGTCGGTCCATCCACGACGGAGTACTGCAGGTGCTCGCCCAGGTGCAGCGACGCGGTACGGCGATAGGCGGTGAGGCGCTGGAGCTGGCAGAGCTGGCTGCTGAGCAGGAAGTTGCCTTGCGCACCCTGATGTCGTCCCGTCCGACGGTCGGCGAGGGCGGCAGCGTCGACCTGTGCGGGCTGTTGTTGCCGCTGGCCACCACCCGGGTGGACGTCGTCGTACCTGCCGCATCGGTCCTGTTGCCGGCCGCAACCGCTGCCGAACTGGTGGCTGCGGTCAACGAAGCGCTGAGCAACGTGGACAAGCACGCGGGACCGGATGCCCGGTCCTGGGTGGTGGTCGAGGACCTCGGCGACGAGGTGGTGGTATCGATCCGCGACGATGGGATCGGTACGACGCCTGCCCGGCTGGAGCAGGCCCGCGTCGACGGGCACCTGGGCGTCAGCGAGTCGATCCGCGGCCGGATCGCCGATCTGGGTGGCACAGTCATGGTCCGGACCGCCCCGGGCGAGGGAACCGAGTGGGAGCTGAAGGTGGCTACATGACACGCGTGATGATCGTCGACGACCATCCGATGTGGCGCGAGGGTGTGGCGCGGGACCTGGGGAGTCGCGGATACGACGTGTGCGCGACGGCCTCGGACGTGTCGGGTGCGGTGAAGATCGCGCTGGCGACGCGGCCGGACGTGGTGGTGATGGATCTGCAGCTCGGCGACGGGTCCGGCGTCGATGCGACCCGGGAGATCACGGCTGCGCTGCCGGACACGCGCGTGCTGGTGCTGTCGGCCAGCGCCGAGCAGAGCGACGTACTGGACGCGGTGAAGAGCGGTGCGTCCGGCTATCTGGTGAAGTCGGCGTCGTTGGACGAGTTCGACGACGCAGTACGACGTACTGCGGAAGGCGATGCGGTGTTCAGCGCCGGACTGGCCGGACTGCTGCTGGGGGAGTACCGGCGGCTCGGTGCGGGACCGGAGGTGCCGCACCTGACCGAGCGGGAGACAGAGGTGCTCCGTCTGGTGGCGCGAGGGCTGACTGCTCGCCAGATCGCGACGCGGCTCGTGCTGTCGCACCGGACGGTGGAGAATCACGTGCAGAACACACTGCGGAAGCTGCAGTTGCACAACCGGGCCGAACTGGTCCGCTACGCGATCGAGCACGGGATCGACGCACCGGAATAGTTCAGGCACGAATGCACTTTTGCAGCCGCTCCGTACACTGAGCGCTCCTCGCCGAGAGCCTCCGGAGGCTGTTGTGAACCGGTCGTCCCTCGTCCGCGCGCTGCTGGCGTTCTTCGTGCTGGCAGCCTCGACGTACGTCGTGCTGACGGCCAAGCCGCAGCTCGGTCTCGACCTGCGTGGCGGCACGCAGATCGTGCTGGAGGCGAAGGACTCGCCGACGGTCAAGGCGGACAAG
Organism: Kribbella pittospori; assembly: GCF_004331465.1. Classification (GTDB taxonomy): domain Bacteria; phylum Actinomycetota; class Actinomycetes; order Propionibacteriales; family Kribbellaceae; genus Kribbella; species Kribbella pittospori. The sequence goes on along the minus strand of NZ_SJKB01000004.1, from coordinate 29,126 downwards.
AACACCACCGACAGGGCCACCCAGGTGCTGCACCGGCGGATCGACGCGCTCGGTGTCAGCGAGCCGAACGTGACGCGCCAGGGCGAGAACCGGATCATCGTCGAGCTGCCCGGCGTACAGGACCCGCGCGAGGCCGCGCAGGTGATCGGCAAGACCGCGCAGCTCACCTTCCACGAGGTGCTCGACCAGGTCGCGACGAAGCCGGCCAAACCGGCCGCGGGTGAGTTGTATCTGCCCAGCGACACAGGGCAGGGGTTCCTCCGGCTGGCCAAGCCGGCGATGACGGGCGAGATGGTCAGCGGCGCGGAGGGCCGGCTCGACCCGCAGCAGGCCGCCATGGGCTGGTTCGTCGAGATGAACTTCAAGGGCGACGGCGGCAAGACCTGGGCCGACATCACCGGCAAGGCTGCCTGCCAGCCGCTGAACACGCCGCAGCGGCTGATCGCGATCGTGCTCGACAACGAGATCATCAGCGCGCCGCAGGTCGACCCGAACGGCGGCAATCAGCTGTGCAACGTCGGCATCGGCGGCGGCAACACGACGATCTCCGGCTCCTTCAACGAGGAGCAGGCGAAGGACCTCGCCGCCCTGATCTCCGGCGGTGCGCTGCCAGTGCCGGTCGAGGTCATCGACCAGCGCACAGTCGGCCCGTCGCTCGGACAGGATGCGATCCAGGCGAGCGCACTGGCCGCCATCATCGGGCTGGCGCTCACCGCGCTGTTCATCGTCATGGTCTACCGCCTGGTCGGCCTGATGGCGGTCTTCGGCCTGATCGGGTACGCCGGGATGTCGTACGCGGCCCTGACCGCACTCGGGGCGACGCTGACGTTGCCTGGCCTGGCCGGCTTCGTGCTGGCCATCGGTATGGCGGTCGATGCGAACGTTCTTGTGTTCGAACGGGCGCGTGAGGACTACATCGCGGGCCGGACGGACGGGCTGCGGCGGTCGCTGCGGAGTGGTTTCCAGAACGCGCTGTCCGCGATCGCCGACTCGAACATCACGACGCTGCTGGCTGCGGGGTTGTTGTTCTTCCTGGCGGCTGGGCCGGTCCGCGGGTTCGGGGTCACGCTGAGCATCGGTGTGGTGGCCTCGATGTTGTCCGCGCTGGTCGTGACTCGGGTGCTGGCGGAGTTCGCCGTGTCGCGGGGCTTCGTGGTGCGGCACCCGCGGATCAGCGGGATCGCGGGGCACGGGCGGGTCCGGACCTGGCTGGAGGCTCGGCGTCCGTCGTTGATGAAGCACAGCCGTCGGTGGCTGGTGATCACGGCTGTCGCGATCATCGTGAGTCTCGCGGGGGTCGCCGTACGCGGGTTGAACCTGGGCATCGAGTTCACCGGTGGGCGGTTGCTCGAGGTGAGCACGGTGCAGCGGATCACGCCGGACCAGGCGCGGGCCGCGGTCGCCGAGGCCGGGTACCCGAACGCGGTGGTGCAGGCGTCCGGCGCCGACGACATCACCGTGCGGACCGGGACGATCAGTGATGACGAGGCGGAAAAGATCCGCGAGTCGATCTCCCGGGTCGGCGGCGGTACGGAGCTGGTGCGCAATGAGAGCATCGGGCCGTCGCTGGGTGAGGAACTGCGGAACAAAGGCCTGATCGCGCTCGGGATCGCGCTGCTCGCGCAGCTGATCTATCTGGCTGCGCGGTTCCGATGGACTTTCGGCGCCGGCGCGGTGCTGGCGTTGCTGCAGAACGTCGCGGTCGTGGTCGGCGTGTTCGCGTGGACCGGGAAACCGGTCGACGGGATCTTCCTGGCCGCGATCCTCACGATCATCGGCTACACGGTGAACGACTCGGTCGTCGTCTTCGACCGCATCCGCGAGACCCGCAACGCCCGCTCCACCGAGAACCTCGGCCCGGTCATCGACACCGCCATCGTCAATGTCCTGCCCCGAACCATCAACACCGGTATCTCTACCCTCTTCATCCTCAGCGCCCTCCTCTTCCTCGGAGGCGACTCCCTGGCCGACTTCGCCCTCGCCCTCCTCCTGGGCATCCTCGTCGGCACCTACTCCTCCAACCTCACTGCGGCCCCCTTGCTCCTAGAACTGGAACGCCGCTACCCAGCCCCACCCCCACGCCCCAAACGCCCCCAAGTAGACCGAGACGCCCAACCAGACCGAGGCGCCGTCGTCTAACCCGCCTGCGGCGTCAGCCAGGCACATCGCCAGCGCCGAGCGAGCCAGGCTTCAGCACCAACCGCCTCCGGGCGGGTGCTTTCACCCGCGAAGCGGCGCCCAACCGTGCCCGCCAACCCGCACGCGGGTGAAAGTGCGCGCCCGGAGGCTACCCGCACCCGCCCACCCATGCAGCGGCAGCGGCACGTTATCCACACACCAAGCCCCACTCACCAAAATCTGTCCCACCGGCGGGCTAGGGTGTGGCGGTGGGTGTTGATGTGCGGGAACTGCTCGAGGCTGCTGTGTCGGGGATCAACGGGCAGACCAGGCCCGGTCAGGTGGAGATGGCGCAGGCCGTCGACACCTCGATGCACGACGGTTCGCATCTCCTGGTGCAGGCCGGCACCGGCACCGGCAAGTCGCTCGGCTACCTCGTCCCAGCGCTCCTGCACGCGATCGAGGACCGCCGCGTGGTCGTGTCCACCGCGACCCTCGCGCTCCAGTCGCAGCTCGTCGACCGCGACGTCCCCGCGCTCCTGGACGCGACCGAGAAGGTCCTCCCGCGCAGACCGTCGTACGCGATCCAGAAGGGCCGCAACAACTACGCCTGCCTGCACCGCATCCGCGAGGGCGCGCCGGACGACGACGGCATGCTGATCGACGTCCCACCGCCCGGCCAGATCGGTCAGCAGGTGCTCGAACTGCGCGACTGGGCCGAGCAGCAGCTGCTCGACGGCAAGGCCGGCGACCGCGACCACGCCCCCTCCCACCAGTACCAAGCCTGGCAGCAGGTCGCCATCGCCGCCCGCGAGTGCCTCGGCGCGCAGAAATGCCCGTACGGCGAGGAATGTTTCGCGGAGAAGGCCAAGGACCAGGCTCGCAAGGCCGACATCGTGATCACGAACCACGCCCTGCTCTCGATCGACGCATTCGAGAACCGCACCGTGCTGCCCGAGCACGACGTCATCATCGTCGACGAGGCGCACGAGCTCCCCGCGCGCGTCACCGGCGCGGCCGGCGACGAGCTCTCCCCGCAGATGGTCGAGCGCGCCGCGAAACGATCCCGCCGCTTCGTCGACGACGACAAGGCCGACGACCTGATCGACGCCTCCGACGCTCTCCGCGCCGCCCTCGACAGCACCCGCGAAGGCCGCATCGAGCCGTCGAACGCCGCCGTACTGGAGGCTGCCGCCCTGGTCCGCGACGCCGCCCGCTCGCTGTACTCCGACCTGAACAAGAAGTCCGACGACAAGGACGACGACCCCGACGGCGCGAAGCGGCAGTCGAAGGGCGCGGTCAAGGAGATCTTCGACGTCTCCGAGCGCGTCGCGGCGCTCAGCGACGCCGACGTGGTCTGGATGACCGACCGCGACCGCTTCGGCCGCGAGCTCCGGATCGCGCCACTCACCGTCGCCGGCCTGCTCCGCGAGCTCGTGCTCAAGGACCGCACCGCCGTACTCACCTCCGCGACCCTCACCCTCGGCGGCGACTTCGACGCGATCGCCCGTCAGGTCGGCCTGCGCCCGGCGGACAAGCTCGATGACGACGACGAGATGCCGGAGCTCGACGAGAGTTCCGAGACTGGCCCGCTGCCCTGGCGCGGCCTCGACGTCGGCTCCCCGTTCGAGTACGAGAAGCAGGCGATCCTGTACGTCGCCAAGCACCTGCCGCCACCGCATCGCGACGGACTGGGGCAGAAACAGTTCGACGAGATCATCGACCTGATCACGGCCGCCGGTGGCCGCACCCTCGGCCTGTTCTCCTCGCGCCGCGCCGCCGAGGCGGCGACGGCCGCGGTCCGTGAGGCGACCGATCTGAAGGTGCTCTGCCAGGGCGACGCACAACTGGGCGAGTTGGCCCGCGAGTTCGTCGACGACCCGGAGACATCCCTGTTCGGCACGCTGTCCTTGTGGCAGGGCATCGACGTACCGGGCTCGACCTGCAACCTGGTGATCATCGACCGAGTTCCGTTCCCGCGCCCGGACGAGCCGCTGATGGCGGCCCGCCAGCGCGCCGTCGACGAAGCGGGTGGCAACGGCTTCATGGCCGTCGCCGCGACCCATGCCGCGCTGCTGCTCGCGCAGGGGACCGGCCGGTTGATCCGCCGCAGCAGTGACCGCGGCGTGGTCGCCATCCTCGACCCCCGCATCATCACCCAGCGGTACGGCGCCTACTTGCGCGCCTCCTTGCCTCCGATGTGGCCGACCGCCGATCGTGAGAAGGTGCTCGGTGCCTTGAAGCGGTTGCAGTCGACATGAGTCCTGCGACCAGTCCTCCGGTGCTGCCGATGATGGCCTCCCTGGGCGAGATGCCGTCCGGTGCGGGCTGGTCGTACGAACTGAAATGGGACGGCATCCGCGTCATCGCGGAGGTGGATGACGGCGTCTGCCGGCTGTGGTCGCGCAACAGCCGCGATGTGTCCGCCGGCTACCCCGAGCTGATCGGTCTCGCCGAAGCCCCCGGCCTGCGACTCCCCGCCGTACTCGATGGTGAAATCGTCACCCTGGACGAGAACGGCGCACCGTCGTTCGGGCTGCTGCAACGGCGGATGCACGTGCGGGACCCGCGCCAGTTGCGGCATCTGATCACCCAGGTGCCCGTCTCGGTGCGGCTGTTCGACGTCCTCCGCTTCGACGGCAAGTGGTTGCTAGAGGCAACGTACGACGACCGCCGCGGGCTGCTGGACTCGCTCGACATCGGCGACCCGTTCTGGGAGACGCCGCCGGCGTTCGACGACGGGGGAGCGGCGCTGGACGTGGCGATGTCGACCGGGCTCGAAGGTGTGGTGGCGAAGCGCCGGAAGTCGCGCTACCTGTCCGGCCGGCGCAGCTCGGACTGGATCAAGATCAAGCCGGTCCTGACCCGCGACGTCATCCTCTGCGGCTGGCACCCGGGCGAAGGCAATCGCGAGGGCAAAATCGGGTCGTTCTACTGCGGTGCGTACTCCGAGCCGGGTGGTGACCTGATCCTGATCGGGAAGGTCGGCTCGGGCCTCGACTTCGCCACGCTCGACATGTTCAGCGCGGAGCTGGCCGGCCTCGAGATCGGTGCTCCGCCGTTCGACCCCGCGACGATCCCGACCCACGACCGCCGGATCGCGCACTGGCTGGACCCGGTCCTGGTCGCGGAGGTGACCTACTCCGGGTGGGCCGCGGACTCTCGGTTGCGTCATCCGGTCTGGCGCGGTCTGCGGCTGGACATCAACGCGGACGCCGTACTCGTCGACCGATGAATTGCGCCGAGCCGGTCGCCGCCGACATTGTCCGGAATTCGGAGAGATTTGCGTTGCGCTGAGACGGTCGATGTTCAGGTGTCTCATTCAGCAACGACATTTCGGCAACGGCGGAAGGAACTGCTGTGCTCTTCACGTCAACGACCGTTGCCTGCGGCGACGATTCCCCCCGGGAACCGGGCCGGATGGTTCAGTCGTTCGATTCCCGGGACGGTGCGGGAATCGCCAACGCCGCCTCGATCTTGTCGGCGAGTTTGTCCGGTGCGTGGGTCGGGGCGTAGCGGGCGATCACGCCGCCGTCGCGGCCGATCAGGAACTTGGTGAAGTTCCACTTGATCCGCCCGCCGAGCAGGCCTCCCTGCTCACGCTTCAGCCAGTTGAACAGCGGAAGCGTCTTGGACCCGTTCACATCGATCTTGGCGAACATGGGGAACGTGACGTGATAGATCGTCGAACAGAAGTTCGCGATCTCGTTCTCGTCACCAGGCTCCTGGTGGCCGAACTGGTCGCAGGGGAAACCCAGCACCGAGAAGCCTTGTCTACGGTAAGCCTTGTAGAGCTTCTGCAACCCCGTGTACTGCGGGGTCTGGGCACACTGCGACGCCGTGTTCACCACCAGGAGCACCTGGTCGCGGAAATCGGCAAGAGACTGTTCATTGCCTTCGATCCGGCGCGCGCTGAAGTCATAGACAGTCGTCATGGTTCAATGCTGACACGACACGCCCGACTTCGCTCGCTGTCTGAGATGTCAGACACGGCGCAGAACTGTTACGACCTTTCCGAGAATGATGGCATCTTTGCCGTCGATCGGCTCGAAGGCCGGGTTGTGTGGTAGCAGCAGGATCTCGGTCTTGGTCTTCTTGAACGTCTTGACCGTCGCCTCGCCGTCGATCATCGCGGCCACGATGTCGCCGTTCTCGGCGTTCGGCTGCTGCCGGACCACGACCCAGTCGCCGTCACAGATCGCCGCGTCGATCATCGACTCACCTTTGACCCGCAGCATGAACAGCGTGCCCTCGCCGACCATTGCCTTCGGCAACGGGAAGATCTCCTCGATCTCCTGCTCGGCCAGGATCGGGCCACCGGCGGCGATCCGCCCGACCACCGGCACGTACGCCGCGTCCGGGTGCGCGTCGCCGGCCCCGGTCTCGTCGTACGCCGTCTGCCGCACGGAGCCGAGCGCGGACCGGCGGGCGGCGGCGTCGACCTCGCCGGGGTAGCGGACCTCGATGGCCCGCGGGCGGTTCGGGTCGCGGCGGAGCAAGCCCTTCTGCTCCAGCACACGGAGCTGGTGCGACACCGACGACGAGCTGGTCAGGCCGACCCGCTCACCGATCTCGCGCATCGACGGCGGGTACCCGCGGCTGTCGACCGAGTCGCGGATGACGTCCAGAACGCGACGCTGGCGCGGCGTCAGGCCGGTGGCGTCGGCGGGGCCGTCCGGCAGCTCGGTCACGGTCCGGTCCGCGACCTCGTCCGCACCGCTGCGCTCGCCCTTACTGGAACCGCTCGGCGTCCTGGCCATCGGTCGTTGCTCCTCGGGTCGGGCCGCCGCTCGCGCACCGGCCAAGCTTGCTCGACTGACACTGACCGTAGACCGAATTTTGAGATTCTTCAAACATCTGTTCGAAGGCGTGTCGGTTCGCACGTTTGTTCGTGTGTCGGGTTATAAGGCGCCGGTGACCTGGGGAATTTCCCGGGCGTGTCGTGGTTGGAAGTGGTTGCGCGACGGGTGTCTGTCGGTTAATCATTCGTACAGGCGTTCGATCGAACAGGTGTTCGGGCCGGTCGAACAGGCTGCTTCTCAGAAACTGTCGGAGGCGGCCGGTAGACAGGAGATCGACACCGCAGGACGTGGACTGACCGAGGTCTGGAGGATCCGATGAGCACAGCGGCTCTCGCGGCCGACGCACTGGCAGGACGCCAGGCGCCCGAGGTTGCGCCGTCTCCGAACAGCGTGCCCCGCCGCCGCCCGAGGATCGCCGGTACGACGACCGAGCCACTCCCGGTCCGTGCCTGCTCCGGCGAGGTTCTCGGCCGCCACACGACCGAGCCGACCCGCGTCCGGCGGCAAGCAGACCCTGCCCGCGTCCGGCGTACCGCGGAGGCCGAGGCGCCGGCGTTGCGGCTGACCCGGCGCGGCCGGATGTTGATGACGGCGCTGTCCGTGCTGGTCTTCGGCTCGGCGATCGTCGTGCTCGGCCTGCGGATCAGCGGCGTACTCGAGCCCGGCCCCGACTTCACCCACACGGTGCCGGTCCAGGTGGCGCCCGGTCAGACGTTGTGGTCGATCGCGCAGGACACCAACCCGGCGCAGGACCCCGCCACCGTCGTGGAGAAGATCGCCGACCTCAACAAGCTGTCCGGCCCGGCCGATCTCGTCCCCGGTCAGACTCTGCAGATCCCGATCGCTCGCTGACCGCTAGTCATTCGTTCTTGATCGCGTAGCCCATGTAGGAGACGCCGGTGGTCTTCACCTCGCCGACGTCCATCAGTTCACTGAGCCGGCCGAAGGTGATGCGACCGTGGCGGGCTTGCAGGTAGCTCCGTAGTACGGCGAGTTTGTTCGCGCGAGGTCCGAGGCCGGTGATCTCGCCCAGGCGCAGCCCGTGCCGGCGCAGGGCTTCTTCGAGCTCTGTCGGTTTGATGAACATGTTCCACGCGTGCAACTCGGTGTCGATGACCTTCGTCAGTCGCCAGTCCTGCGCCACCTTGATCACCACAACCTTCGACGCGACGGTGCGGTTGATCGTGTCGAAGAAGTAGATCCCGCCCGGCTTCAGCACGCGCGAGGTCTCTCCGATCACCCGATCCAGGTCCGACACATGCTCGAGTACGTCGCAGCAATACGCGAGCTCAACGCTCTCGGTATCGAGGGGGAGCCGCTCGCCGGATGCGACGGCATAGCCGACGGTGAGCCCCGACGAACAGGCATGCGCGTGCGCGGTCCTGACCGAGACCTCCGACGGATCGACGCCGGCGACCCGGCATCCGAGCCGGGCGAACTCTTCGGCCATGAATCCGCCCCCGCACCCGATATCGACAGCGCGCAGGCCGGCCGGATCGAGGCCGCGGCGGCCGAGGACGCTGCGGAAGTAGGCGAACCTGCCAGGCGTGAAACTCCCGTTCAGCATGTTCAGCGGATTGGCCTCGTCCCACCAACCGCCGCCGATCCGGTCGTAGATCCGGTTGTCGATCCCCACCGCACCCCCTAGGAGGAGGTCGCCGCGCGCCAGTCCTCCTCCAGAAGAGCGTAGACGTACTCGTTCGCCCACTCGCCTTTGAACTTCAGCGCGTGGATGTGGTGAGCCTCGCGCCGCATGCCCAGGCGCTCCAGCAACTGCGCGGACGCCTGGTTGCGATCGTCCAGGATCGCGACGATCCGGTGCAGCCCCAGATCCTCGAAACCCACCCGCAGTACTTCGCGCGCAGCCTCCGCGGCCAGGCCCTTGCCCTGGTAGTCGGTGTGCAGCGCGAACCCGATCTCACCCTGCCGATCCGCCTCGCTGGCCCACTTCAGCAGAACTTCGCCGATCACGGTTCCGGTCTCGCGGAGCTCGATCGCGAGCACCAGCCACTGACCCGGCTCGGTCAGCTCGCCCTGCGACAGCTTCGTCTCGAGCGCGACCCGCGTCTGCTCCCGGTCCCGCACCGGCCACGGCGTGTACCGCACCACCTCGGGCCGCGAGTGGAACGCGTACAGATCGTCCAGGTCGTCCATCCGGTGCGGCCGCAGGTCGAGTCGCTCGGTGCGTAGCGGATAGTCCGGGTGCAGTCCAGGCACGATGCCGTCCTCGGGTAGGCTGTCTAATGTCGTTAGACAGCAACCTAACCGCCCGGGACCCGACCCGACAACGAGGTTTTCGTGACCAGACGCGACCCGTCCTCCCATGCGGCCGCAGGGATCTCCGTCGGCGCGATCGCCGACGCCGCCCTCGCGGTCATCCGTAGCGATGGCGTCACTGGACTGACCATGCGATCTGTCGCCGAGCGCCTGAACGTCCGGGCGCCGTCGCTCTACCACCACGTCCACAACAAGGAGGAGCTCCTCGACCTGATCGCCCGGAACGCGTTCGACCAGTTCACCGGCGACAACGCGGCGTACCAGGCTGTGCGCAGTGTCGACGAGTGGATTGCTGTCACCAAGGCAGGGGCGTTGGAGCTGCGGGCGTTCTACGCCGATCATCCCGGACTGGCCGGCTTGATCCAGGCCAAGGCGACGCCCGACCGCGATCGCGGCGAGGGATCACGAGCCGAGCTGGTCCGCGCGCAGATCGAGTCCCTCGTCGACCTCGGCGTACCCGAAGCGCAGGCGCGCCATCTGTTCGAGGTCAGTGCCCGTTGGACTCTCGCGGCCGTGGTCGCCGAGTCCAACGGCAGCCCCGATCTCTTCGGCGATGGCCTCGAGCTGTTCATGGACGGCCTGTGCGCTCGTCTGCAGGAGCTGGCTACTTGACCGTGCTCAACCAGAGCTCGGCGTACCGCGCGCTGTCCACCGCGGTCGCGACCTGTACGACCGTCGGCGACGGCCCGTGCGGATCGCTGCTGAGATCGGCCGACCAGTCACGCGTGTCGACGATCGTCCGCCCACGCGACCAGCTGCCGGACAGCTCGACCCGCAGTGGGAAGCGCTGCGTCGTCAGCCCGTCCGGATCGATCACCGCACACACCGCGCCGCCGTCGCCGATGCTGGCGCCGTCCGACATGTAGAGCTCGCTCCGCTTCTCGATCAGCCGCCGAGCCAGATCCGCCGACGGCGACCCGCCCAGCCCGCGCGCCTGCTCCAGCGTGATCACCACGTCATAGAACACATCCAGGCCGTACATCGTCACCGGTACGCCGAGCTCGCCGGCCGCGGTGAGGACGACCGCAGCCGCCTCTGGATCCGTCCAGATGTTGAACTCCGCCGAGGCGGTCGCGTTCCCGATCCCTGCCGCGCCGCCCATGAACACAATCTCGCGGAGTCCGGCCGCCGCCTCGGGATAGGTCCGGAGCAGAAGGGCGATGTTCGTCATCGGTGCCAAGGGAATCAGCGTCACGAGCTCACCGGTCGCCGCGGCATCACGCAGTACGTCGCGGAGCAACTCGACCGCATGCCGGGTGTCCGTCATACGAGTCGAGCGTGGCCAGTCCAAGTCGCCGAGCCCATCCGTGCCATGGACATGCGGCGCGGCGCGAACCGGCTGAAGCAACGGCGCTGCGGCTCCTCGAGCCACCGGCACGTCGGTCCGACCGGCGGCGTCGAGCACTGTCAGCGTGTTGATCACCACGTCGTCCAGCCCGACGTTCCCACCAACACACGTCACTGCCATCAGGTCGAGCTCAGGATGCCGCGCAGCGAGCAGCAGCGCACACGCGTCGTCCAACCCCGTATCGACATCAAGAATCACCGGCTTCATACCGCCATCCTCACGCACTGCCCGGTCACCGGCGGGCGGAGATCAACCGGCGGTAGGCGCCGGTGAGGTGGTGGTCGATGGCTTCGGTGGCGGCGGCGGTGTCGCCGCCGGTGATGATGTCGCGGATCGCCTTGTGCCAGGTGCTCGTCGGTCAGCCGGGGGAGTGCCCGGGCGATCGCCAGTTGTTCGAGGCTCAGCCGGAGCGTGTAGATCTCCTCGATGTGCTCGTCGGTCAGCGCGATCACCTGCGCGCCGCGGTGCTGACGCAGTACGACGAGCGCTCGAGCTCGATCAGCGCCTCCCGGACCGGGCCGCGGCTCATCTGCAGTGCGGCCGCGAGTGGTTCCTCCATCGGTGTAAAACGGTGATTGTTAACCATTGACATTTAACAATGTCCCGACCAGGCTGACTCGCGCGGCCGGCAGCGTCCCGCTACAGAAGCGTGTTTATCGATACAACCGGACTGAAAGGCTGACATGACCGAGAACAGCTCTCCCAGCGCGGTTCAGCAACTCCCGTACGCCCCGTCCGACCCGGACGCGCCGCGCCTGCAGCAGGCGCGCGTGACCGTCGAGGCCGGCCAGGAGCTCGGCAAGCTCGACCGCCCGTGGGCCAGCCTCGGGTACGACGAGATCAACTGGACCTACACGCCGCAGGGGCGCCGGACGCTGCGGACGATCGGTGAGTTCGCGGAGACGCCGTACCACGTCCGGCCGCACAACATCTTCAACAGCGGCACCGGCTTCGGCCTGCCGCACTGGGGGAGCGGCAACGTCTACCACGAGGACGCGGACGGGAAGCCGTTCTACGACTTCACCATCGCCGATCTGACCTACGACGCGATCGTCGAGGCCGGTCATCATCCCTTGGTCGAGCTCGCGTTCACGCCGCTCGCGCTGGTGCCGGAGGAGGCGAAGGCCGACTTCCCGTTCGGCGACAGCCCCAGCCAGTACAGCGGGTACGAGGCCGGCTGGTGGACCTATCCGCCGAAGGACTACGCGAAGTGGGGCGGCCTGGTCGCCGCGCTCGTCGAGCACGCCCTGCAGCGGTACGGCGTCGACGAGGTCCAGCACTGGCTGTGGGAGCTGTGGAACGAGCCGGACATCTCGTACTGGAAGGGCACGCCCGAGCAGTTCCACGAGCTGTACGACGTCACGGTCAAGTCGATCCGCGAGGTCTACCCGGAGGCGAAGGTCGGCGGACCCGCTGTCACCGGTGGCGACCGCGGTGCCGAGTTCCTCCACGGCTTCCTGCAGGCCTGCGCCGACCGCGACCTGCCCGTCGACTTCGTCTCCTTCCACACCAAGGGCTCGCACTTCACCCCGTGGCGCACTTACGGCCCGATCGGTGCGCCGGCGTCCTTGCAGCAGTCGCCGTCGACCCCGAAGATGCTCCGCGAGATCGACCGCGCGCTGGCCGTCATCGAGGAGTTCCCGCAGTACGCCGGGCAGCCGGTGATCGTGGACGAGTGCGACGCCTCGGTGCCCGCGCACTGGGGGATCTACGACAACTCGAACTTCGCCTACCGCAACAACGAGTACTACCCGGTCTTCCAGGCCAAGCTGATGAAGAAGGTCCTCGACCTCAACGAGCAGCACACCGCGAAAGTGCACGAGGCGACCACCTGGAGCTTCCAGATCGAGGGCGAGCGGTACTTCGAGGGCACCCGGAGTTTCGTCACCGCGGCGGGGGTCGAGAAGCCGCTGATGAACGCCTACCGGGCGTTCGCGCTCCTCGGCGACCGCCGGATCGCAGCTTCGTCCGACAGCTCCGCCGACGTCTCCGACATCAGTGCCTTGGGCAACGGTCTGCCCGAGGAGGTCGACGTGATCGCGAGCCGCGCCTCGGCCGACGGCAGTGTCGCCGTCCTCGTCTGGCGGCACACCGACGACCAGTACGCCGCTGATACCGCGACGGCTCGGGTGGACCTCGAGGTGAACGGACTGGACTCCGGCGACTGGACCGTGGAGCACTACCGGATCGACCACAGCCACAGCAACAGCCACACGGTCTGGCAGGACCTCGGCGCACCACAGGACCCGACACCCGAGCAGCTCGCGACGATCACCGATCGCCAGGGACTCGAGCGGTTCGCGGAGGACGCCGCGGTCAAGGTCGACGGAGCGCTCTCTCTCACGCTCGACCTTCCGCTTCCATCGCTGAGCCTCGTCGTCCTGACCAGGGCGGTCTGATTCCTCGCCGTCCGGTGGGGTAAAGCTGTCCGGGTAGGGCAGAGGCTGCCGCGGTGACGACGAGAGGAACTCCATGACGTTGGATCCCGGGGTGTGGGGCGTGCTGGCGACGCCACTGACGGCGGACGGATCCGCGGTCGACGCGGAGTCGCTGGCGCGGCAGGTCCGGCATTACGAGTCCATCGGAGCCACCGGGTTGACCGTGCTCGGTGTCTTCGGCGAGGCGGCGCGGCTGACTCCCGCCGAGCGGCGGACGGTGGTCGAGACGGTCGTTGCCTCGTCGGACCGGCTGCCGCTCGTCATCGGCATCAGTGCACTGAAGCTCGACGAGGTGGTGGCCGAGGCCGCCAATGTGTTGCCTGCGGTCGGTTCCCGCCTCGCCGGACTTATGGTTCAGGTGAACTCCAGTGATCCGGATGCCCTGAGCAACCGTCTGAACGAGGTTGCCGATCGCACCGAACGCCAGCTTGTGGTGCAGGACTACCCGGTAATCACCGGCATCCGGATCGCCACCGCCGACCTGATCGCCGCCGTCCGCGCCGTGCCGTCTGCTGTGGCCGTGAAGTCCGAGTCCTCTCCGAGCCCGCCCGCGGTGGCCGAGTTGGCGGCCGGGCTCGACGTACCGATCTTCGGCGGGCTCGGTGGCACCTGCCTGCTCGACGAACTGGCGGTCGGCGCCGCGGGCGCGATGACCGGCTTCTCCGTTCCGGAAGGGCTGCTCGCGTGCGTGGCGGCGTACCGGTCCGGTGGCTTCGAGGCGGCGCGCGAGGGCTGGCGGGACTACCTACCGTTGGTCAACTTCGAGTTCCAGGCCGGGATCGCGCTCGGTCTGCGCAAGCGCAGTCTCGTCTTGCGCGGACTGATCTCGTACGACGCTGTTCGCGCGCCGGGCGCTGTACCGCCGGAGAGCATGCTGCGGTTGCTGGAGGAGCATCTTCGCCGGACACCAGGAGCACTATGACGACCGGCATCTACCGCGGGCTGGTCAGCTACGGGGATCCGGAGTTCTCGCGGTTCCTGCGGCGGGCGTTCCTGCACGCCAGCGGCCGGTCGCCGGAGTCGCTGGAGCGCCCGGTGATCGGCATCGCCACCTCGGCCAGTGACTACAACCCTTGCCATCGGCAGCAGCCGGAGCTGGTGAAGTCGGTGGCCCGCGGCATCATCGCGGCCGGCGGACTGCCGATGGAGTTCCCGACTGTCTCGCTCGGGGAGAGTTTCCTCGAGCCGACCTCGATGGTCTATCGCAACCTGATGGCGATGGATGTGGAGGAGCTCGTCCGCGCCCAGCCGATGGACGGCGTCGTCCTCGTCGGCGGCTGCGACAAGACCGTCCCGGCGCAGCTGATGGGAGCGTTGTCGGCCGGTCGGCCGGCGATTCAGCTGGTCACTGGCCCGATGTCGACCGGGCGCTACCAAGGCGAGCGGTTGGGTGCCTGCACCGACTGCCGTCGCTTCTGGGCGAGCTACCGGGCCGGTGAGGTGTCAGAAGAAGAGATCGGGCGGGTGGAGCGCAACCTGGCGACGACCGCCGGCACATGTGCGGTCATGGGGACCGCGTCGACGATGGCCTGCATCGTGGAGGCGCTCGGTATGGCTCTGCCCGACAGTGCTGCGGCTCCGGCGGTGCACGCAGACCGGCTGCGGATCGGGGAAGCGACAGGTGCTGCCGCAGTGTCAATCGCTGTGGCTGGACGTACGCCGGATCAGGTCGTCACGGCTGCCTCGGTACGCAACGCCCTCCGGGTGCTGCTGGCGATCGGTGGGTCGACCAACGCACTGATCCACCTGACCGCGATCGCCGGACGACTCGGGCTGAGGATCGATCCGGACGAGCTGAACGAGCTGAGTGACACCACACCGGTCCTGGTGGAGCTGAAGCCGACCGGTGCCCACTACATGGAGGATCTGCATACCTCTGGCGGATTGCCCGCCGTACTGCATGAGCTGCGGGACCTGCTGGACCTGTCTGCGCTGACGGTGACCGGGGAGACGCTGGGGGAGCGGCTGGGTGAGGGACCGCCCTGGGTGGATCGGGATGTCGTGCGTCCGTTGAGCAATCCGAGCCGGGACAAGGGCGGTCTGGTCTGGCTGAGTGGGTCGCTGGCGCCGTCTGGTGCGCTGATCAAGCGGTCCGCTGCCGATCCGGCGCTCTTCGAGACGACCGGACGTGCTGTCGTGTTCAGCTCGTTGGAGGACTTGGCAGCCCGCATCGACGACCCGGCGCTGGATGTGGAGCCCTCCGACGTACTGGTCCTGCAGAACGCCGGACCACTCGGCGCAGGTATGCCTGAGGCCGGCTATCTGCCCATCCCCGCCAAGCTCGCCCGGAGCGGTGTCCGCGACATGGTCCGGATCTCTGATGCGCGGATGAGCGGCACGGCGTACGGAACGATCGTTCTGCACGTCGCCCCGGAAGCAGCCCTGGGCGGACCGCTCGCTCTGGTCCGCACCGGCGACCAGATCCGGCTGTCCGTGTCCGAGGGCCGGCTCGACCTGCTGGTCCCGCCGGACGAGTTGGCGAAGCGCCGAGCCGATCTCCCGGTGTCCGCTTCGCCGCCGGTCACCGGCTACCGAAAGTTGTTCCGCGACCACGTTCTGGGAGCGGACCAGGGCTGCGATTTCGACTTCTGCCTGCCCGCCTCCTGACCCTCTCGGCGGCCCGTAGTTTGCTCCTCCGCGGGCCCGTTCCGGCGGCGCCACGCGGGAGTACACCGGGCCGCGCGGGTGTTGGAACAAAGAGACGCGCGCGGGATTCCAGCGTTCTTGCAAACTGTCGGAGCAGCGATCTAGGATCGCTAGATGTAGTGGTTACACGGGTGTAATTTTCCACAGGTAGTGGTCGGTTACGCACACGTCATACACAAGTTGTCCCCAGAAAGATCCACAGGACGCCCGCCGGGCGGCCTCACGGGAGGAGTGATTCGTCGTGCACTGTCCGTATTGCCGGCACGTCGACTCCCGGGTCGTCGACAGCAGGGTGGCCGAGGACGGCGGAGCGATCCGCCGCCGCCGGCAGTGCCCGGTGTGCGAGAAGCGGTTCACCACCGTCGAGCAGATGCAGCTCACGGTCGTGAAGCGCTCCGGCGCGACCGAGCCGTTCAGCCGGGAGAAGGTCATCAACGGCGTCGGCAAGGCCTGCAAGGGCCGGCCGGTCGACGTGGACGCGCTGGCCCGGCTCGGCCAGAAGGTCGAGGACGCGCTCAAGGCGAGCGGCTCGCCGGAGGTGCCCGCGCACGAGGTCGGACTGGCGATCCTCGGGCCGCTGCGGGAGCTCGACGAGGTCGCCTACCTGCGGTTCGCGAGCGTCTACCGGCAGTTCGAGTCGGCCGACGACTTCGAGACGGAGATCGCGCTGCTGCGGGCGGAGAAGGAGCCTGAGGGCACCGAGCCGCGTCCGCTGAAGCCGACCCAGCAGACATAAATCGGGGATTCAGCACCATCTGCAACACCTGGCGTTACTCAACGGGGCGGTCCCGACAGACCGCGGCAGTGCAGACACACGGCGAGGAGCAACCATGACAGAGACGGTGACCGGCCACTCGGGGTCGACCAAGAGGTCGGCGGCCGGGTTCCGGGGGCGCAAGAACGCGCCCGCGGGACTCACCATCGAGCGCATCTTCACCACCGAGGGCGCGCACCCGTACGACGAGGTGACGTGGGAGCGCCGCGACGTCGTACAGCAGAACTGGAAGACCGGTGAGACCGTCTTCGAGCAGCGCGGGGTCGAGTTCCCCGACTACTGGAGCGTGAACGCGTCCACCATCGTCACCACGAAGTACTTCCGCGGCGCGGTCGGTCACGACAACCGCGAGTGGAGCCTGCGGCAGTTGCTCGACCGGGTCGTGAAGACCTACCGCAAGGCCGGCGAGGAGCACGGGTACTTCGCCACCCCGGCCGACGCCGAGGTGTTCGAGCACGAGCTCACCTGGATGCTCCTGCACCAGTACTTCAGCTTCAACTCGCCGGTCTGGTTCAACGTCGGGACCTCGTCGCCGCAGCAGGTGTCGGCCTGCTTCATCCTCGCCGTCGACGACTCGATGGACTCGATCCTGAACTGGTACAAGGAAGAGGGCCTGATCTTCAAGGGCGGCTCCGGTGCCGGTCTGAACCTGTCCCGGATCCGTTCGTCCAAGGAGCTGCTGCAGTCCAGCGGCGGTACGGCGTCCGGCCCGGTCAGCTTCATGCGCGGCGCGGACGCGAGCGCCGGGACGATCAAGTCCGGCGGCGCCACCCGGCGCGCGGCGAAGATGGTCGTGCTCGACGTCGACCACCCCGACATCGAGGAGTTCGTCGACACCAAGATGCGCGAGGAGGAGAAGATCCGCGTTCTGCGCGACGCGGGCTTCGACATGGACCTCGGCGGTCGCGACATCACCTCGGTGCAGTACCAGAACGCCAACAACTCGGTCCGGGTCACCGACGAGTTCATGCGCGCGGTCGAGGACAAGGGTGAGTTCGGGCTGCGGGCGCGGCTGGACAACTCGGTGATCGAGACCGTCGACGCGCGGTCCCTGTTCGACAAGATCTCCCAGGCCGCGTGGGCCTGCGCCGACCCGGGTCTGCAGTACGACGACACGATCAACGACTGGCACACGACGCCGGAGACGGGCCGGATCACCGCGTCCAACCCGTGCTCGGAGTACATGCACCTCGACAACTCGTCCTGCAACCTGGCGTCGCTGAACCTGATGAAGTTCCTCCGCGACGACGACCTGTTCGACTCGGAGAAGTTCGTCAAGGCCGTCGAGCTGATCATCACCGCGATGGACATCTCGATCTGCTTCGCCGACTTCCCGACCGAGGCGATCGGCGACACCACCCGCGCGTACCGGCAGCTCGGCATCGGCTACGCGAACCTCGGTGCGTTGCTGATGGCAACGGGTCACGCCTACGACTCCGACGGTGGTCGCGCACTGGCGGGCGCTATCACCTCGCTGATGACGGGTACGTCGTACAAGCGCTCGGCCGAGCTGGCCGGCGTCGTCGGCCCGTACGACGGTTTCGAGCGGAACAAGGACGCGCACACCCGGGTGATGCGCAAGCACGCCGCGGCCAACGACGCGATCCGGACGCTGCACGAGATCGACAAGGACGTGCACAAGCACGCCACGGCCGCGTGGGACGCCGTACTGAAGGTCGGCGGCAAGAACGGCTGGCGGAACGCGCAGGCCTCGGTGCTCGCACCGACCGGCACCATCGGCTTCATGATGGACTGCGACACCACCGGGATCGAGCCGGACTTCTCGCTGGTCAAGTTCAAGAAGCTGGTCGGCGGCGGCTCGATGCAGATCGTCAACCAGACCGTGCCGCGGGCGCTGCGTCAGTACAGCTACACCGAGGAGACGATCGAGGCGATCGTCGAGTACATCGCCGAGCACGGTCACGTGGTCGACGCGCCCGGCCTGAAGCCGGAGCACTACGAGATCTTCGACACCGCGATGGGTGAGCGGGCGATCAAGCCGATGGGCCACGTCCGGATGATGGCGGCCGCGCAGCCGTTCCTGTCCGGCGCGATCTCGAAGACGGTGAACCTGCCGGAGACCGCGACGGTCGAGGAGATCGCCGACGTCTACTTCCAGGGCTGGAAGCTCGGCCTGAAGGCGCTCGCGGTCTACCGCGACAACTGCAAGGTCGGCCAGCCGCTGGCCGACGCGAAGGCGAAGAAGGCCTCCGAGGCCGCCTCGGCCTCTGTGGCCGAGACCGCCGCCGTCGCGGAGAAGATCGTCGAGAAGGTGATCGAGTACCGGCCGACCCGCAAGCGTCTGCCGAAGTCGCGGCCGTCGCGGACCACGTCGTTCTCGGTCGGTGGCGCCGAGGGATACATGACCGCCGGCTCCTACCCGGACGACGGTCTGGGCGAGGTCTTCCTGAAGATGGGCAAGCAGGGTTCGACCCTGGCCGGGGTGATGGACGCCTTCTCGATCGCGATCTCGATCGCGCTGCAGCACGGCGTACCGCTGGAGACCTACGTCCAGAAGTTCACCAACCTGAAGTTCGAGCCGGCCGGTCTGACCGACGACCCGGACGTCCGGATGGCGCAGTCGATCATGGACTACATCTTCCGGCGGCTGGCCCTGGACTACCTGCCGTTCGACGACCGGGCCGCCCTGGGCATCTACTCCGCCGACGAGCGGTCCCGGCAACTCGACACCGGTTCCTACGAGCCGGCCCCCGTCGAGGTCTCCGAGGCCGAGTCGCTGAAGTCGGTCGAGCCGGCCGCCGAGGCCGACAAGCCGGTCGTGGCGGAAGCGGCCGCGGCCAAGCCGCTCGACACCTCTGAGGTCCGCACGACCGCCGAGATGTTCGAGCTCATCACCGGCACCTCGGTCGACGCGCCACTGTGCTTCACCTGCGGCACGAAGATGCGCCCGAGCGGTTCCTGCTACGTCTGCGAAGGCTGCGGCAGCACCTCCGGCTGCAGCTGACACCAACGGGGTGCGGCGGCGGGTGTGCTGCCCGCCGCCGCACCACCCCAAACTGAAAGCGCCACGGCCTCCGGGAACTTCCCACATTCCCCGGGGGCCGCAGCGCGTCTGGCGATGACCTTGAGCGTGCGGGTTGGTGCCGTAGTCACCGACGACCCGACTGCGGTCGTCCCAGGCCGAATGCACGGCTGGGGCCGAACGCCGGGACTTTCCCGCGGGGCGCAGCGCGTTTACCGTCGAAGCTGTGGAGGGGATCGACGGTCTCCTCGCGACCGGGGCGAAGGCACTCGGCGAGGGAGACTGGAGCGCGGCACGCGCCGTGTTCGCGGAAGCAGTCGGGATCTCGGCAACGGCCCGAGGTCTGGCTGGGCTGGGTGACGCCCAGTGGTGGCTGGGCGATGTACCCGCCGCCTTCTCCTGCTGGGAACGCGCCTACGCGCTCTACCGTCAGTCCGATCCTGGAGACGCCGTGTTCGTGGCCCTCGGCCTCAGCCTCTCCTACGACGCCAACTTCGGCGACCGCGCCGCAGCACAGGGATGGGCAGCCCGAGCAGTCCGCATCGCCTCGGAGGTTGCTGAGCCCGTACTGATGGCGTGGGCGTCGCTGGCGCGGGCGTCGTCCGTCGACGATCCCGAACTCGCAGCAGCCTGGTCGGAGGCGGCGTACGACGTTGCTGCCGTGGCCGAGGATCGCGACCTCGAGCTGTGCGCCCTGAGCATCTGGGGTGCGGCGCTGATTGACCTCGGGCAGGTGCTGGAAGGTACCGCGTTGCTGGACGAGGCTCTGGCCGGCGCGCTGGGTGGCGAGGGAGCTCGGCCTGACACCGTCGTTCTCACCAGTTGTCTGCTGATGCGGTCGTGCGTGCGCGGTGCGGACTTCCTGCGTGTCGTGCAGTGGATGCGTTCGCTGGACGAGTTCATCGATCGCTACGGCTGTCCGTACCTGCACTCGACCTGCCGAGCGGCGTACGGCGCTGTCCTGGTGTCGACCGGTGACTGGCCACGCGCGGAGAACGAGCTGACTGCTGCAGCCGAGTTGGCGCGTAACTCGTTGCCTGCGGTCCAGGCAGAGGCGGCGGCCTCCCTGGCCGAGCTCCGGCTTGGTCAGGGCCGGGTTACCGAGGCTCGAGGACTCCTTGCCGGCTTTGAGGATCGCCCCGTTGTACGACCGGTGCTGGCAGCCGTCCACCTCGCAGCCGGGGACGTGGCGATGGCTGAGTCGCTGGTGCGGCGTCAGCTCGTCGACGCGAACCCACTGGAAGCCGCCCGACTCCGTGAGGTGCTTGGCGAGGCCTGTCTCGCTCGCGGTGACGCTGCGGGCGCTGCTGTGGAGGCCGAACACCTCTCGGCTTTGGGTACGACGACCGACAGCGGACTGATCGCGGCACGAGCTGCTCGGTTGTGCGGGCGGGCTCTGCTGGCGCAGGGGGAGGCTGACGCGGCGGTACGCCGGCTGTCGGCGGCGCTGACGTGGTTCGGCCTGCTGGAGATGCCGGTCGAGGTCGCGCGGACCCGGATGCTGCTGGCCGAGGCACTGTGCGCCGAGGGAGGCTCGGCGCCTGCTGTGGCTGAGGCCCGGATGGCGCTCACGGTGTTCGAGGACGTCGGCGCCTCGCGTGATGCGGATGCGGCGGCCGCGTGGCTACGGGCGGCTGGTGCGTCCGCGGCTCGGTCCGGTCCCAGAGGGCTTGGTTTGTTGACGAAACGGGAGCGGGATGTGCTCGCGGTGCTGGCCGAGGGTCTGCCGAATCCGGAGATCGCGGCGCGGCTGTACATCAGCCGCCGTACCGTCGAGCATCACGTGGCCAGCATCCTGTCCAAGCTCGGCGTCCGGAATCGGACGGAGGCGGCCGCCTACCTCACCCGCCTGAACGAATAGGCGAGTTCACCGATGCTGCGCGCGATCTCCCGGGGTGATGCTGCCTGTGGGAGGTGGGGTCAATGCTTTTGGATACTCCACGCGTCGAGGCTTTCGGCGCACAGATGGGCGAGGTGCTCAACCACGGGGTGCTCACGCTGCTCATGAGCATCGGACATCAGGTGGGCCTCTTCGACACGATGGCGGAGCTGCCACCGGTCACGAGTCACGAGCTCGCGGGCGCCGCGGGCCTGCAGGAGCGGTACGTGCGGGAGTGGCTGGGCGGGATGACGGTCGCGCGGGTGGTGGATTACGACGCGGAGCGCCGTACCTACTGGCTACCGCGGGAACACGCTGCTTTCCTGACACGCGCTGCCGGGCCGGACAACCTCGCGGGCGCGACGCAGTTCATCGCGTTGCTTGCGGGGGTGGAATCGCGGTTGGTCGAGTGCTTCCGCCACGGCGGCGGTGTTCCGTACGCGGAGTACACCGAGTTCCATCGGCTGATGGCGGAAGACAGTGGTGCCCTCTTCGACGCGGCACTGCTCGACTCGATCCTGCCGTTGGTCCCGGGGTTGCCGGAGCGGCTCGTGGACGGCATCGACGTTGCCGACATCGGGTGTGGCAGCGGGCACGCCGTCAATCTGATCGCCGCGGCGTATCCGCGGAGTCGGTGCGTCGGCTACGACATCTCCGCGGAAGGCATCGCGGCCGGTCGTGCTGAGGCAGACGGGCTCGGGAACACGGAGTTCGTGGTCCGCGATGTTGCTGACCTGGGGGAGCACGAACGGTTCGACCTCGTCACAGCCTTCGACGCGATCCATGATCAAGCCCAGCCGGCCGCGGTGCTTGCCGGAATCGCGGCATCCCTGCGCCCCGACGGTGTCTTCCTGATGGTCGATATCCAGGCGTCGAGCAATCTCGAGGACAACCTCGACAACCCCTTCGCGACCTTCCTGTACGGCGTCTCGACCATGCACTGCATGACCGTCTCCCTGTCCGCCGGAGGCACCGGCCTCGGCACCGTCTGGGGTCGTCAGAAAGCCTGCGAAATGCTCACCAACGCCGGCTTCACCTCCATAGAAATCGCCGAAGTAGAAGCAGACGCCTTCAACGCCTACTACGTAGCCCACAAGAACTGAGCCGCTTCAAAGGAGCCGCCTCAGGCCGCCTCGCCCGAGGCGGCCGCCCCCCAAGCGCGCCGATCCGGAGAGCCGCCCGCACAGACTGGTGTCCGGGGAGCCGCCGCCGGGTGCTTCGGGCCAGGGAGCCGCCCGCACAGACTGGTTTGTCCCGTGGGCACCGCCAGATGCTTCGGCCGAGGGAGCCGCCCACCCGGGCTCGTCGGCCCGGAGACCGCCCGCCCAGGTGCTTCGGTCCGGGGTCGCCCTCCGCCCGAACTGCGTTGATCCCGGAGGGCCGAGCCCGCCCAGGTGCTTCTGCCGGGAGCCGCCTGTCCAGGTGCGTCGGCCCGGGCAGCCGTCTGCCGGGTGCTTCGGTCCGGGGGCGCTCCCCGCCCGAACTGCATTGGTCCCGGAGGGCCGCGCCCGCCGAGGTACTTCTGCCGGGGGAGCCGCTCGCCTGGGCAGCGGCGGTCCTGCGTGGTTAGTGGCCGGAGTGGTCGGAGTTGGCGGCGGGGCGGCTGGTGCCGTCGAGGGCTGCCAGGGTGGAGAGCTCGGCGGGGGTCAGGTCGAAGTCGAAGATGTTCAGGTTGTCGGCGAGCCGGCTGGGGTTGGCTGACTTGGGGATCGGTACGACGTCCTGCTGGGTCTCCCAGCGCAGGACCACCTGGCCCGGCGACCGCCCGTGGGCGTTAGCGATCTCCTGCACGGCCGGATGGCTCAGCAGATCGGTCCCCTTACCCAACGGACTCCACGCCTCGGTGACGATCCCGTGCTGCGCATGGAACTCCCGCTCAGCCGCCTTCGCCCACACCGGACTCAGCTGCACCTGATTGACCTCAGGCGCCACCCCGGTCTCGTCGATGAGCCGCGACAGGTGAGCCGGCTTGAAGTTCGACGTACCGATCGCCCGCACCAACCCCGCCTCCCGCAACTCGATCAGCCCGCGCCACGCGTCGACGTACCGGTCCTGCTCCGGGTTCGGCCAGTGGATCAGCAACAGGTCGAGATACTCGACACCCAGCTTCTCCGCGCTCGCCTCGAACGCGGTCCGCGCGCCCTCGACGCTGTGCCACCGCTTGTTGAACTTCGACGTGACGAACACCTGGTCGCGCGGCGCACCACGCAGCGCCCGACCGACCCCGACCTCGTTGCGATAGTTCTCCGCCGTGTCGAACAACCGATAGCCGGTCTCGAGAGCCTGACTGACCGCCCGTTCCGCGTCCGCGTCGTTCATCGGTGACGTTCCCAGACCGACCCGTGGCATCACCGCTCCATGACTCAGCGTGACACTCGGAACCTGACTCATCCTGTCCTCCTTCGGCAGCCGCTGCCCGCCACCGTACCCGCCGCTCACGGTCCGCTCCCGCGTCGTCCGCCGGCCCAGGATCGCCGTACGTCGTACGGTCCGGCCCGCGCTCGGGCGGGCTGTCTCAGCGCAGATAAACAGGGGAGCAAACTGTCGGATCTGTGGTTCATCATGGTGCGGCGGGGAACGAAACGCTTGGGAGGGATGGGCGAATGAGGAACCGGCTGATCACCTTGGTGGATCTCGGTCTGGACAGTTCGTTCGACGCCTCGATGAGCTTCGTCCAGGGCATCACCGGCAACATCAACGCCGGCTGGGACCAGCCGGTGATCGACGTGAACTTCGTTCGCACCCGCGACCACGAGACCGCGTTCTCCGCCCTGACCACCCCGTCGACCGTCCTGCACGTGATGGCACACGGTGACCACAGCGAGGAGCCGTCCTTCCTCTCCACCGACGGCAAGACCCAGGTCTCGCTGCGCTCGTTGGCGGAGTGGTTCCTGGACCGGCAGTGGGGCATTGCGAGTGGCGTCGTCATCGCCGACGGCTGCAAGACCGGCATCGGCAAATGGCAGCGGGCCATCCGCGACTGTCTCCAGGACGACATCACCTACATCGGCACCAGCACCGTCATCGGCTGGTACGAAGCGACCGTCTTCTGCTCCGCCTTCTACGGCGCCCTGGTCCGCAACCGAGGCCTCGGCCGGACCCCCGCCGAGCAGGGCTGGGACGCCGCCAACCGCGCCATCCGCGCCTACGAAACCCTCACCGACGCCCGCTGTCCCTACAAGCCCGTGGTGCTCACCCCCTCCCGCCGAGCCCTCCGCTCGCTCACCGGCTGACTCACGCTCGGCTACCGACACGCTCCGGGCGGCTACTTTCGGTGGAGCATGTGAGACTTTTTGTGGTCTCGCTGAGTGGCGGGATCCGTGGTCTGGGTTGCCGGTGACCTGGGTGGCGGAGGACGGGGAAGCCGTCCGGTACGCATTCGCCGACCTACTGACGTCCGCCCGACGCGGTGAAGGAACGCCACCATGAAGCTCCACCGGAATTCCCTCCTGACTGCTGCCGCGATTGTCCTGGTCCTGTACGTCGTATCGCTCGTCGTCGGCCTCCCAGCTTGGGCCGCCGTCGTACTCACCGTGGTGCTGCTCGTGCTGCTGGCGGTGGTCTGGAAGCAGCCCGATGAACCGCGTCCCGTGGTCACCAGCCGACGCCGGCACCATCCGTCGTCCTGGCTGATCCGGATCCCGTCTTCTCCGGACCGCCGACGCGCACGGTGGCCGACATACGGCTGCCGTCCGCGTCGCCCGACTTCCAGTTCAGCTTCTCGGCAGTGGTGCAGTGGTCCACCGTGCTGTCGGGCTCGCGCCACGCGGACCTGGGCGCAGTCGCGGTCCACGCTTTGCTCGAGCGGGCTCGGGCCCTGACCGCGACCCAACAGGTGACCGAGGAGTCGCTCAACCAGCACCGCCTCGCTGCCACCCTTGGTGAGCCCGCGCTGGACGAGAAGGGACAGGTGCGCTGCTGGGCGACGGAGATCAGACTGCGGCTGCCCGACGCCGATCAGAAGCATCTCCAGCACCTCGCCGCTCTGCACCGCCGGGAGCAAACGACTCTGCTCGAACGCCGGATGGAGCAGGACAAACGCGCGTACCTGAAGGACGACGTCTTCGCCACGCCCGGCTCGGCCGCGGTCTGGTGGCTGGTCAATCACCCCGGCGAGGTCGAGACGACCCTCGGGCTGCTCGACACCCTCGCCGAACTGTCCGCGGCCGCCAACGACCTGCCGGCACGACGGGCGTCTGCCGACGCCATCGAGCACACCAAGCCGACCCGGACCGAACTCGCCTTCAACGCCGCGGTCGACACCCTGGTGGAACCGGACGAATCGCACCAACAGCCCGCCCCGCCTGACGCGGGCACACAACCGGCGAGCGAAGCGACGTCCAGCCAGAAGTCCGCCAGGTCTCCGGGATTGAACGGCAGCGCACGTAGGTCGACCAAGGAGACCCCGGCCGAGTACCGCGAGCAGTTCTTCTCGGAGTAGGCCGGTGAGGCGGGCCGGTTGCAGGGGAGGCCCGCCCCACCGAGATCGGGTCCGCATGGCTACTCGTCCAGCCATCGGATGGTGGTCGCACCGTTGTGACCATGGACGGTGAGCAGCGCGTGCACGCCATCCGGCCAGACCGTGGTCGTGGGATAGCGGCCTCCCCAGTGCAGGGCCACCGTCCCGTCGCTCCACTCGACCCCTTCGGCGACAACGCCCGTGCCGCTGATGCCGGAGACGTCAACATGACGGACCAGTTGGAAACAGCGTGGCCCGGACTTGTTCGCGACCTTCAGGTGACGCCGGCGCGGGATCGTCCGCAGCAGCGTCGGGGTTCTTCCGCCGATCTCGTTCATGCCTGAAGTCAACGCGCCGAAGCCGGTCCGCACCATGAACCCAACCGGTATCCACAGGGCACAAATTGTGCACTCCGACGGTCACCCAATCGCCGTAATCTGATTGCAAGGAGTGATCGACGCGCAAGGAGCGAATCCGATGACAGTCATCGAAGAATGGACCGGCCGGCACGCGCACGCCTTGCGGACGGCGCTGCGGCTGACGAACGAGGCCTTCGCCGAGCACCTCGGCATTGCGCCTCGCACGGTCACGAAGTGGCGAGAGAGACCCGAGATCGTGCCCAGTCCCTACTTACAGGAGGCCCTCGACAGCTCACTCAAGAAGGCACCGCCCGATGCGTTGGTCCGGTTCGAGTCCAATCTCGGCCTGGACGAGCGACGGATCCCGCTCGACCGTGCCGTGCTCGACCAGCTCAACACCGCGATCGGCGACCTCGCCCGCGCCTTGGCGCGCCTGGAGTCGCCCGATCCGGAGCGATCACCGGCACACTGACCTGTGGCGACGTACGGCGTACAGAAGGAGTGAGGCATGAGGCGGCGGCCGGTGAACTCGTCGAGTATCAAAACGGTCGGCTGGTCCGACGGCACGCTCGAGCTCGAGTACGTCAACGGTTACGTCTACCAGTACGACGAAGTCCCGCAACCGACGTACGCCGCTCTGCTCGCCGCACCGAGCATCGGCGCCTACGTGAACAAGCACATCAAGCCGTACTACGACTGTCGCGAAGTCTGACTCTGCGTTTCCGGCGACTGCGCAGCGGGCACCGGAAGGGCGTTCCACACGGGGATGCGCCCAGCCCAGGAGGTGGACATGCGCACACGTAGAGCGTCTACGACCGGTTCCCGGACCATCACGATCATCGTTCTCGTCTGGTTGCTCATCGGCCTCGCGGCCGCGGTTCAGCGGAACTACTTCGCGGGTTCGGACGCGACGTGCGCCAAGGTGGGCACGACGCTGGTGACCATCGTCGCCGGTCCACTGAACTACATCGGCGCGAACCCGAAGATCGACTGCACCGCGCCGCAACCGTCGAGGTAGCACCGTTCGCGTCGTAGCGTTCCCTCCACGAGGCTCCGAGCCGGTTGGAGTCGAGGGGAGGGAACGTGGACGTTCTGCGCGAGGGGATCGAGGCCGATCTCGAGAAGTTCCGGGTGTCCGGCGCGAGTTGGGTGGTGATCGAGGGCGGCGAGATCAGGTACACCGGGACCGCCGGCGTAATGCAGGCAGGCGAGTCTGCGCCGGTGGTCCCGGGCACTCTGTTCCAGGCGTGCTCGATCAGCAAGCCGGTCGCGGTTCTCGCCATGCTCCGGCTGGTCGATCGCGGGCTGCTGGATCTCGATGAGGATGTGAACAAACGGCTGACGTCATGGCAGGTGCCGCCGACCGGAGATTGGCAGCCGGTCATCACGTTGCGGCAGTTGGCCAGCCACAGCGCAGGCCTGACGGTGCACGGATTCCCGGGGTACCACCACGAGGCCACGCTCCCGACAACCAGACAGATCCTCGACGGCGTCAGCCCGACCAACACCTTCGGCGTACGCGTCGACACCGTCCCCGGGACCCAGTTCCGGTACGCCGGTGGCGGCACGATCGTCCTGCAGCAGCTACTCGAAGACGTGACAGGCACGCCGTTCCGGCAACTCGCCCGGGAGCTGGTCCTCGAACCACTCAACATGTCAGCCAGCGACTACGCCCAACCGCTACCTCCAGAGCTGTACTCCTCCGCGGCGACAGCTCACGACGAGCTAGGCCGGCCCATCGACGGACGCTGGCATGCCTACCCGGAGCTGGCCGCAGCAGGACTGTGGACAACGCCGACCGATCTCGCCAAGTTCGCCATCGGCATCCAGCAGGCCTACGCAGGCGTGGATGGTGCCGTGTTGTCGCCGGACCTCGCGCGCGAGATGCTCACGCCCCAGATCTCTGCCAGCGAGCGAATCGGTGGCCTGAGCCATCTCGGACTGGGACTGTTCCTCGACGACGCCGGACAGCGCTTCGGCCACAGCGGAGGCAACGAAGGATTCAAGTGCCACATGCTGGCCTATCGGGACAGCGGACAGGGCGCGGTGGTGATGACCAACAGCGACAACGGCATGTGGCTCGTCCTGCGCGCGTTCGCTGCGGCAGCCGCGGCGTACGGCTGGGAGGGCTACCCGATGGATGTCGAGCTGCCGGATCTCCCGTCACAGGCTCCGGCTGAGCTGGCCGGTGCGTTCCGGCTGGATGGCGGTCCGTCGTTCGACGTCGCACTGCAGGGGAGTGGACTCGAGGTGACGTTCGAGAAGCAGAACCCGTTGCAGTTCAGCGCGCGCTCCGCGACCAGGTTCGCAGCATCCACCTCAGACACCGAGCTTGAGCTCCGCGACGGCGATCTGGTCTTCATCCAGAACGACGAGGAGATCCCCTGCACCCGCACGAGCTGAGTGACGTGCACTCGGGAATAGGTGGGCGAGTACCGGGGTTACAACTCTCGACTGTCCGATGTATGACCCCGGGCCTCAACTTTCGCCGCTTCGAGCGGCCACTCGCCGAGAGGCGTCTGCCGGACAGTCGCAGTACCTCGGGTGGGGGACGAGCGATCGTCTCCCACCCGATCCACCTGCCGCCCCTTGACCGGGGGTGGATGATGGAGGTTCCACTGCTCGCGGAGACGTGAGTGACGGATGGGAACAGAGGGACGAGCAGGCCGCGGCCGGCGGGCATCGGAGGGGTCCAGGACCCCGATTTGCATCCGCACCGCGAATGTCAGTAATGTTCTTCTTGTTGGAGCGAGGCGCAGGACGCGAAAGCGGCCGGTCCTCCGACAAACTCCCTGAAGGTCTCGGAAGCCGAAACACGCCTCGGCGGGTTTTGGACACTGAGTCACGCAGGGGGACTGGGACGAAAGAGGCCGATTTGACCGGCCGCGGACGAAACAGTAAAGTTTGGCGAGTTGCCCCGGAGCTTCAAACGAGAGTCTGAAGCGCGGTGTGCGCCCGATTTTTGAGAACTCAACAGCGTGCCGAAAGTCAATGCCGAAAGATGCATTATCCCCGTTCATGGGCTTCGGATGGTCTTCTGCT
>NZ_SJKB01000065.1 GCF_004331465.1 Kribbella pittospori | reverse complement strand
TGCCTAGTGCCACCTGATGTGCGACGGATCTGCGCCACCTGATGTGCGACATGGGGGCTAGGAAACTGAGGCTGCGGTCCGCGGCCGCTGGCCCTTGATACTACGCACCGGCTGGGTGGTCGTGCGGCGCACGATCTTGGTGTCGGTGTCGGGTAGGTCGATCGCGAGGGTGGTCTCGGAGACGAGCACGGTGACGGTTTGATGCTGGTGGGCCCGGCCGAGGGCGATCTTTTGGCCGCAGACCATGATCACGCCGCTGTTGGAGGCGCGGCGCTGGACGCGGATGGGTTCGGTGGAGGGTCGTGGTGGTGGGCCGGCGGGTCGGCTGCCGCGCAGGCGGTGGGCCTGGTCCATGGTCAGCGGGTTGGGTCGGACCCGGAGCAGTTCGCGGGTGTCGAGGTCGTAGAACATCAACGTCGATGGTTCGAGGCGGATCCCTACCCGGCGGCCGCCGAGGATCTCCGCGGCCAACACGGCATGGTTGGCCAATGACACGGTGCCGCCGCGGGCCACGATGCGTTCGACCTCGATCGCGTCGCCGCCCTCGATGCGTGGCAGCGGGGAGGCTCCGGCATTGACCGCGCCGTCGGTGACCAGCTTCGCCAGGTCGTTGACGGTCAGGTGTGAGCGGACGGTCTTGATCCGGGCGCCGGCGACCAGCAGGTGGATCAGGTTCACGTCGGCCCAAAACCGCAGCACCTGTCCGGCGCGTTGTGGCCCGAGCCAGAACTGTCGGCCGGCCACCGCCAGGTTCCCGCTCGGCGGCACCACCCGGTCGAACTCGATCGGACCACCGCTCCAGCTCTGCGGCACCGGCAGCACCTCAGGCACCTGCATCCCGTCAGCCCTATCGACGGTTGGTGCACTGGCGTCGGGATCGCCGCCGGGTTCTGCGGCTGGTGCCAGGTGCGGCGGGAGCCACAGCTCAAGCAGGTCACGCTTTGCCTGTGACACCGGCTGGAACCGGTCGACCGGCATCACCGGAACCTCGGGGTCGAGCGCCTGATGCGGCCGGTCGGTGTTGTACTCCAGCACGTAGGCGTCCACTGCGGCCTGTGCTTCCTCGACCGAGCCGAACGGGTCTGCGGTGTCGAGGAAGTCGGGGCGCAACGTGCCGTGGAACCTCTCCACCTTCCCGTTCTGATTCGGCGACGCCGGTTGTGTCAGCCGGTGCGTGATCGCGTTCTTGCGGCAGATCTTGTCGAACAACACCTCACCATTGCGGGGCCCGTGCCTGCCGAACCGGTCGGTGAACTGCTTGCCATTGTCAGTGAGGATCTCCTCGGGCACCCCGAACCGCACCAGCGCCTCGACCAACGCCAGACACACCGCCCGCGCGGTCGCACGCTCCACCACCTTCGCGATCACGCAGTACCGGGAGTGGTCATCGACCGCCGTGACCACCTTCGCCTCTCGCAGCACGCCGGTGGCGGTGTTGACCAGCATCACGCCGCCGACGATGTCCATCTGCCACAGCTGCATCGGACCGGGCCGCTCGAACCGGACGTAGGAGCCGCGGGGACGCTTCCGAGGTTTCGACCTCGCCAATCCTTGGCGCTGCAGGATCCGCACGACAGTCCGCAGCGACGGCACCACCACGGTCTTGCCGTCCTCGCTTGCCCATGGAGCGCGCTTGCGCAGCATTTCCATCCGGATCCGCTTCGCACCCCACCGCGGATGCTCCCGACGCATCTCGGCGACCACGGCCTCCACCTTGCTGCAGACCTGGTGCGGACACGACCTGGGACGGTGCGAACGATCCGACAGCCCCCCGACGCCCTCAACCAGATACCGCACCACCCACCGGTGCAACGTCGTGCGATGCACCCCGACATCCGCGGCAACCTCTTCGACAACCCCTCCATCAAGAACCGCACGAACTGCATCGAGGCGTTGCTCCACAACGGACAACACAACCAGCACCAATCCCGGCCTCCTCGAGTCC
>NZ_SJKB01000048.1 GCF_004331465.1 Kribbella pittospori | reverse complement strand
ACGCCTGATCCCAATCACAGTGCGCTTCACTCGCGGGTGGTTGCGATCAGGCGTTTGGCGACTTCTCGGAGTTTGACGTTGCCGTCTTGGGAGAGGCGGGCCAGGAAGGCGAAGGCGCGTTCGTCGGTCAGGTGGTAGCGCTCCATCACGATGCCGACCGCGGTGCCGATGGTGCTGCGGGTGCGCACGGCTTCTTGCAGGTTGTGGATCTCGCGGGCGTAGTCGATCGCCATCGCCGCCTGGTGCCGGAACAGTTCACCGAGGCCACCGAGATCGCTGAAGGCGCCGACCTGACGGGCGTACAGGTTGAGCGCGCCACGCGACTTGGGCGCGTCGAAGAGCCGGATCCCGGCCTGGGCGTTGAGCCCGGCGGCCACCGCGCTCGCGGCGTACCGCGGGAACCGCTCGTCGCGCGCCAGGTCGGGTGAGGTGATGTGCACCGAATCCGCGGCAGCCTGGTAGCAGGGACCTTCCCGCAGTTCGTACTGTGCAGCGTCGACACCCCACAGCACGTCATCGGTCGGCGCGACCGTCTCCAGCCGGCCGTCGACATGCAGGATCGTGATGCTCGCATAGTCGGTGTCCGGCAGCGCTTCGACCGCCGCCGCGGTGATCCGACTCAGCGTGTGGTCAAGGTCGCCGGGGGTCAGCGTCCTGGCCAGTTGCTGGGCCAGATCCAGGAGCCGGTCGTCAGTCACGACCCCGCCGGTACCCCGGAACTGCCCCGGGATTCGGTGAATCTGTCGCCCAGACCGGGGAACCAGGACTCCACGTGGCCACGAACCCGTACGGGACAGTCGCCGCCAGGCTGGGCGGGTTCAAACCTGAGCCCGCCCAGCCGCCCCGGCACGACCGCCCCCACCACGACCGACGCCGGAAGCAGCCCGCGCAGGTAGCCGATCGGCGCGCGTCAGGCCCGTGGCTTCCGGAGCCGGGTGTGGGTGCCGTCGCACAGGGGTTTGCGGGCGGAATGGCCGCAGCGGCACAGCGCGATGGTCCGGCGCCCGGCCGGCAGCAGGTCACCGTTCTCGTCGCGCAACTCGAAGTCGCCGCGCACCAGCAACGGCCCGTCCGGGTACGCACGGATCACCGCGGCCGCGCCGGCTGAATCACTCATACCTGCCCCGGTGCCCAGACCCGAACCGGTTTGCGTCCGGGTACCGACCCGGTCCGACCCGGAGGGAGAACCCAGATGCAAGTACCACCCGCGCGCGGGCCGTTGAGCGGCTGGATCACCGCCCGGCTCACCCAAACCACCGACCAGCCCGCACCACAGGTCACCGTACCCGGCCCGATCGTCGCCGACGACGACTTCCAGCTGGCGCTGTGGTGCTGCAACGAACTGAACTACCGCGGCTTCGACCACGCCCCCACCGACGCCGACTGGGCCCCCGACATCCTCGCCTTCCGGACCGCGCTGGAACGCCCCTGGACCCAATGGCTCCAGGCCACCTTCCGCCCCGAACCAGCTGCCGGGCCGATCGCGACACAGTTACGTCACCTGATCCAGGCCGACCACGGACCGCCACTGGCCTCCTACCTGCACCGGCACGCCGACCTCGGCCAATTCCGGCAATTCGTCACCTATCGATCCATCTACCAGCTCAAGGAAGCCGACCCGCACAGCTTCGCCATCCCACGCCTCGACGGACCCACCAAAGCAGCACTGGTCGAGATCCAGGCCGACGAATACGGCGGCGGCCGACCCGAACGCATGCACGCCGAACTGTTCCGCACCACAATGCGCTGGCTCGGACTCGACGACTCCTACGGCCACTACCTACCCCAGGCCCCAGCCATCACCCTTGCCGTGTCCAACCTGATGTCCCTGTTCGCCCTGCACCACCGATGGACCCCGGCCCTGCTCGGACACCTCGCCGCCCTCGAAATGACCTCCACACTACCCAACCGCCGCTACGCCGCCGGCGCCCTGCGACTCGGAGCCTCGCCCGAACAAGCCGCATACTTCACCGAACACATCGAAGCCGACGCCGTCCACGAACAAATCGCCGCCCACGACCTCTGCGCCAACTACACCGCACAACACCCCCACGCCACCACCGACATCATCTTCGGCGCCGCCACCTGCCTCGGCCTCGACAACCTCCACGCCCACCACCTACTCACAACCTGGCACCAGCCAGCGACCTCCGACAATCGAGCCTTGTCACCGTAGATGCATAGACCCGAGTCACCCGGG
>NZ_SJKB01000047.1 GCF_004331465.1 Kribbella pittospori | reverse complement strand
CCTGCCCGTATTTTGAGAACTGTATAGTGGACGCGAGCATCTCTTTGTAGCGTAATTTTGCTTTTTGTTGTTTGTTTTTGTGACAAGCTACTAAGGGCAATCGGTGGATGTCTTGGTACCAAGAGCCGATGAAGGACGTTGGAGCCTGCGATAAGCCCCGGGGAGTTGGCAACCAAGCTGTGATCCGGGGGTGTCCGAATGGGGAAACCCAGCTGGCATTCTAAAGCCAGTTACCAGTGCCTGAACACATAGGGTTCTGGAGGGAACGCGGGGAAGTGAAACATCTCAGTACCCGCAGGAAGAGAAAACAATTGTGATTCCGTGAGTAGTGGCGAGCGAAAGCGGATGAGGCTAAACCATGTGCGTGTGATAGCCGGCGTGCGTTGCGTATGTGGGGTTGTGGGAGCATTCAGGGCCTAATGCCGTGGGTCCGGAGAGTTATAAATCATCGTTGAAGTCGAATCTTCTGGAATGTTGAGCCGTAGTGGGTTATGGCCCCGTAGGCGTAAGACGGTGACTCTCGAGTGTTTTCCCGAGTAGCACGGGACTCTTGAAATCTTGTGTGAATCTGGCGGGACCACCCGCTAAGCCTAAATACTTCTTGGTGACCGATAGCGGACTAGTACCGTGAGGGAAAGATGAAAAGTACCCCGGGAGGGGAGTGAAATAGTACCTGAAACCGGTTGCCTACAATCCGTCGGAGCATCTCCTTGTGGGGTGTGACGGCGTGCCTTTTGAAGAATGAGCCTGCGAGTTAGTGGTGTGTGGCGAGGTTAACCCGTGTGGGGTAGCCGTAGCGAAAGCGAGTCTGAATAGGGCGTTTTAGTCGCATGCTCTAGACCCGAAGCGGAGTGATCTATCCATGGGCAGGTTGAAGCGTGGGTAAGACCGCGTGGAGGACCGAACCCACCAGGGTTGAAAACCTGGGGGATGACCTGTGGATAGGGGTGAAAGGCCAATCAAACTCCGTGATAGCTGGTTCTCCCCGAAATGCATATAGGTGCAGCGTCGCGTGTTTCTTACCGGAGGTAGAGCACTGGATGGTCTAGGGGGCTTACCGGCTTACCGAAATCAGCCAAACTCCGAATGCCGGTAAGTGAGAGCGCGGCAGTGAGACTGCGGGGGATAAGCTCCGTAGTCGAGAGGGAAACAGCCCAGATCACCAGCTAAGGCCCCTAAGCGATTGCTAAGTGGAAAAGGATGTGGAGTTGCCCAGACAACCAGGAGGTTGGCTTAGAAGCAGCCACCCTTGAAAGAGTGCGTAATAGCTCACTGGTCAAGTGATTCCGCGCCGACAATGTAGCGGGGCTCAAGCAATCCGCCGAAGCTGTGGCATTCACACTCGTACCCGGTGAAGTCTTTCGAGGCTTCATCCAGGTGTGTGGATGGGTAGGGGAGCGTCGTGCAGCGTGTGAAGCAGCCTAGTGATGGAGTTGTGGATGCTGCACGAGTGAGAATGCAGGCATGAGTAGCGAATGACGGGTGAGAAACCCGTCCGCCGGATGATCAAGGGTTCCAGGGTCAAGCTAATCTGCCCTGGGTAAGTCGGGACCTAAGGCGAGGCCGACAGGCGTAGTCGATGGACAACGGGTTGATATTCCCGTACCGGCATTAACACGACCCGACCGAACCCGCTGATGCTAAACCAACAAGGCTGTGATGTCTTCGGACGGATCGGTGGCGTTGGTGACCCGAGGTGGTAGTAGGTGCATTGAGGAGTGACGCAGGAGGGTAGTCCAACCGCGGCGATGGTAGGCGTAAGCTGATCCGCGGGCAAGGTGGTAGGGCGAGGCATAGGCAAATCCGTGTCTCACATAGCCTGAGAGCCGAGGCGGACCCGTTTAGGGGAAGTGGATGATCCCATGCTGCCGAGAAAAACTTCGCAGTGAGTGTTAGAGCCGCCCGTACCCCAAACCGACACAGGTGATCAGGTAGAGAATACCGAGGCGATCGAGTGAACCATGGTTAAGGAACTCGGCAAAATGCCCCCGTAACTTCGGGAGAAGGGGGGCCGGAACCGTTACCTCACTTGCTGAGGGAAGCGGTGATGGCCGCAGAGACCAGGCCCAAGCGACTGTTTACTAAAAACACAGGTCCGTGCGAAGAAGTAATTCGATGTATACGGACTGACGCCTGCCCGGTGCTGGAACGTTAAGGGGACAGGTTAGCTGGCTTTAGGGCCGGCGAAGCTTTGAACTTAAGCGCCAGTAAACGGCGGTGGTAACTATAACCATCCTAAGGTAGCGAAATTCCTTGTCGGGTAAGTTCCGACCTGCACGAATGGCGTAACGACTTGGGCGCTGTCTCAACCGTGGACTCGGCGAAATTGCATTACGAGTAAAGATGCTCGTTACGCGCAGCAGGACGGAAAGACCCCGGGACCTTTACTACAACTTGGTATTGGTGGTCGGTACAACTTGTGTAGGATAGGTGGGAGACTGTGAAGCTCGGACGCCAGTTCGGGTGGAGTCATCGTTGAAATACCACTCTGGTTGTTCTGGCTGTCTAACTTTGGTCCGTTATCCGGATCAGGGACAGTGCCTGGTGGGTAGTTTGACTGGGGCGGTCGCCTCCTAAAAGGTAACGGAGGCGCTCAAAGGTTCCCTCAGCCTGGTTGGCAATCAGGTGTCGAGTGTAAGTGCACAAGGGAGCTTGACTGTGAGACAGACATGTCGAGCAGGGACGAAAGTCGGAACTAGTGATCCGGCGGTGGCATGTGGGAGCACCGTCGCTCAACGGATAAAAGGTACCCCGGGGATAACAGGCTGATCTTCCCCAAGAGTCCATATCGACGGGATGGTTTGGCACCTCGATGTCGGCTCGTCGCATCCTGGGGCTGGAGTAGGTCCCAAGGGTTGGGCTGTTCGCCCATTAAAGCGGCACGCGAGCTGGGTTTAGAACGTCGTGAGACAGTTCGGTCCCTATCCGCTGCGCGCGCAGGAGACTTGAGAAGGGCTGCCCCTAGTACGAGAGGACCGGGGTGGACGAACCTCTGGTGTGCCAGTTGTTCCGCCAGGAGCACGGCTGGTTGGCTACGTTCGGGAGTGATAACCGCTGAAAGCATCTAAGCGGGAAGCACGCTTCAAGATGAGGTCTCCCACCGGGTTAACCGGGTAAGGCCCCCAGTAGACCACTGGGTTGATAGGCCAGAAGTGGAAGCATCGCAAGGTGTGTAGCTGACTGGTACTAATAGGCCGAGGGCTTGTCACACACCCACACATCTGTGTGGAACAAACTGACAAGGCTGCGCTATGTAACAGACATGTTCGCGTTCACTGTACGGTTCCCGGAATACGGTCAACCCCCAGCCCGCCGACACCCCCAGCAACATCAGAGGGTGTGTGGCTTGAGCAGTGTGGTTGGTTTGATATTTCGATAGAGTTTCGGTGGCCATAGCGTCGGGGAAACACCCAGTCTCCATTCCGAACCTGGAAGTTAAGCCCGACAGCGCCGATGGTACTGCGACCGGGAGGTCGTGGGAGAGTAGGACGCCGCCGGACATTCACACTGTTAAGGGCCACCCCA
>NZ_SJKB01000046.1 GCF_004331465.1 Kribbella pittospori | reverse complement strand
GGCTGGAACGACCGATCCCACCCCTTCGCCTGGACCAAGACCGCAGACCAGATCCTTAAGAAGGCCAACCGTCAGAAGACCTCAGACGCGCGGCACTAGCCGAGCCGACTCGCTTCGGCGAGCCGCAAGCATGCGAAATTGATTCCCACATTCGAATGATTGATCCGACGGAAAACAACGATTCAGTTGATTATCTTCTACGCGAGCAGGACTAGATAGGTGCCGATGGCATCAACAGGATCATCGGCGCGGAGTTCGACACCCTATTTGTTCTCCCGGATCCCGAGCAGCCGGCCGATCCTCGGCGTCATCGTGACGGCAGAACCGTTCTACACGGCCAACACACCGTCACCCGCCGCCGCGCGGGCCGCCTTTGCCCCATCTGACGTTTGCCCGTAACCGAAGCGGTCAGTAGCCCTTGAGCTTGTACTTGAGCATCGCGAACAACCGGCCGCCAGTCGAGCGTCCGACGGACGATCCGCTGAAGGTCTCGCGCCAGAAGGCGTGTCCGAGGCCAAGGTAGGAGGCCTGTACCGCAAGGATCGAGCCGGCGACACCGATGGCCGGTCCGGAGCTCGCGCCCGCCACGGCGGTCTGGACGAGGCTGACCGAATCGATGAACAGGCCGCTCCCGACAGCCACTGGCAGAACCACCGCCACCCCCGCCACTGAGCCGATGAAGAGCGTCCGGAAGAAGCCCTCGCCCTCCTGGAAATAGTTGCCGAAGGCAGCAATGAAGGCAGCTAGCAGGCCGACAGGAGCGGGTATCAGGATCAGCAGCCAGGCAGGCCAGGCGAACTGGTCGAGCAGTCCATGCCACACCCAACCACAGAACACCTCCGAACGGCTGTCGACGACCCCCGAGCAGCACAGAGCATAGCGAGCGACACGTACCACGGGAACGCGGTGATCACGGACGTCAGCGCGGTCTCCAAGCCGAGATCGACGACCCGGACGAAGGTGGTCAGGTCCTTAGGCGCGGCGTAGGAGTACGTGCGATCCGTGGTCAGGCGGGTCGAGGTACTGGCGACGAGGGCCTGGGTGTCTTCACCAGCGGTCAGAACGACAGTGGCCGCGGTCCCGTGAGTGAGCTCTCCGGAAACCGGTGGGGTCAGGCTGGCCCTGGATGGCAAATGCCAACGCTTCTTCACCGACCTCGGCGCCTGCTGGGCGTCGTCGACAGCGCCCGACATGACCGACAGGTTGCACGCGAACGGCGCCCAATTGCTGCGACGGATCTCGCCGGCACTGGTCGACGCTAGGGGCTGGCGGAAGACCCTATGTACCGTCGTGCACCACGACAAGAACCCTGACCGCGCCGTCGCGGGCTTCTGGAGGGTCTCCCAGTTTCTCTACAGGAAGACCACCTGTTCCACGCGGCACTGAGGCCAATCGACTATGACGCCAGGTAGGCGAACTCATAACCTCGTCAATCCCACGTCGGCTTCGGGTTACCTAGCAAGTCCTACACCGGCTGAACTGACCGATCCTCGGTAGCGAAGGCTGACATGGCGCCGACTGCTGCGATCATCACCGCCAATCGCAGCGGAGCCCTGGTTCGGCGACACCACATCCGCCGGGAGATTCAACACACCTCTTTACGCACCTCAATCAGCGCGAGAGGATGATCAGCGATGAGAACCGATGCGAACGCGGCCACGCCCGAATCCCTTACCAGTAAGAGCTTTCGCGCACCATCGGCAAACGGTGATCAGTCTCAGCTGGAATTCAACGGGTTCGGGGTTCGAGTCCCTGGCGGCGCACAAAACCGCAGGTCAGAGGCGGGTTCCGTCTCCGAGGACCCATCCTTGGTACACATTACGGGATGGGTTTTCTCATCAGAGGTCATCAGCGATCGTCTTCAGCGCGTCGGCCGCTCCCGGGTTCTTGGCCTTGCGTGCCATGTAGACGTCCTGGGTCAGCGAGGGGCGCGCGTGGCCGAGCTGGTCGGCGATCTGGCGGGCGCTGTGACCGGCGTCGTCGAGGATTGTCGCGGTCGTCTTCCGGAACGCATGAGATGTGATCCACGCCATAGCGTCGGCTGCGACCGGTGCTGCCGCCTCAGCCGCGATCTCGATGACTTCCGACCGGCGCCCAGCCGGTGTGCTGTAGGTGTCGAGGATCCGTTCGACCTCCTCGGCGTCGACCCGTACCCGACCGTTCTCCATGAGGCTGACTCGGTTCTGAGGGCACCCGATCGACGCCGCGGCCTCCTTCTGCGTTTGGCCGGCCAGCTGGCGGCACTCCTTCAGCGCGCGACCGAGATTCCGCCGAAGTTCCGAGCCGATCGGCGAGCAGCCCGGAAAGAGCGACGGGTGTTCGATGGGTCACGAAACCCACCGGTGCTGCCGGGGAAGACCGGAATTGAACTCGCGACCCCGATCTATCACCACGAGGGACGTTAGTTGATGATGCGTACAGCTACAGCAACCAGGCCCGCACGGAACGACCGTGAGAACGAGGACTTCGTTGCCGCCAGCAGCAGCACCGTTGTTCTGCTGGATGGGGTCGGCACTCCCGTTGGCTCCGACTCCGGGTGCAAACACGGTGTTGCTTGGTATGCCCGCACCCTTGGCACTGAGCTTCTAAGACGGGCCACTGACGACGTTCACGATGACATGCGCGCGGTACTCGCCGAATCGATCAAGACTGTCGCCGATCTGCACAGCAGGACTTGCGACCTTGGACACCCCGGTACTCCATCGGCCACGGTGATCGTTACTCGAGGATCGGCGGAAAGGCTTGAGTACCTGGTGCTAGCGGACTCTGTGTTGTTGCTGCAGGGATCAGAAGGCATCACGGTCGTCACGGATGATCGTGAAGCCCGTGTTGGCCAGAGGTACCGCGAGAGCATGGACGCCCTTCATTCCGGAAGTCCGGCACATGTTGCCGCTCACCGGCAGTATGTCGAGACGCTGCGCCAGTTCCGCAATCGTTCGGGCGGCTTCTGGGTTGCGAGTGTCGACCCATCGGCGGCACAAGAGGCCATCGTGGGGCAGCATCCGCTGAGCGGGCTTGAGGCAGTCGTCATGCTCTCCGATGGTGCGAGCCGTCTGGTCGATCGCTTCGAACAGGCATCGTGGTCGGACCTGATCGCGTTAGCTCGCCAGGACAGCCCTGACGCCATCCTCGAACGTGTACGACGGCTCGAAGCCGAGGACCCTGCTGGAGACCGGTGGCCACGTGGCAAAGCCTCCGATGATGCGACCGTCGCCTATCTCGCCGGTCTGCGCCCCATCCTCTGTGCTCCGTCGGTTGATGTGCGACACGCGTCCGACAGTTGATGCTCGACACAGGGGTCGTGTTGGCGTCGTCCCACGTCGTCGCTATGAAGAGTGCACGGGCGCTTTGGCGAAGCGGTCGGTTGCGGCCATGACAGCTTCTGCCGTTCCGGCGGCGTGCGTGCCGTGCTCGACGATCACCAGTTCGGATCCCTGCCAGGCGTGGTGCAGCACCCATGGTTTGCCGGTGAGTGCGCCGAGGTCGAGCTGCCCGTGCACGATGACGCCGGGGATGCCCTGCAGGACGTGCCCGTTGCGGGCCAGTTGGTCGTCTGCCAACCAACAGCGGTTGCTGAAGTAGTGCGTGACGAGTCGGGCGAAGGCGAGTTGGAACCGGGGCTCCCACGGCTCGTGCTCGACGTCGCGGCCTGGCGGGACAGTGGCGATTGCATCCTCCCAAGCGCACCAGTTCTCGGCTGCTTTGCGGTGTACGGCGGGGTCGGGGTCCATGAGCAGGCGGTGATAGGCGGCCGAGATGTCCTCGCCCGGATCGGGTACGCCGGCGAGGAAGCGCTCGTACGCCTCGGGGGCCAGGCCGCCGAAGCCGCGGATCAGCCACTCGACCTCGCAGTGCCTGCCGGTGGCGACGGCGGTCACGATCATCTCCGAGACGCGCCCCGGGTGGCGCAGCGCGTAGGTCAGCGAGAGCACTGAGCCCCAGGAAACGCCGAACAGCAGCCACTTGTCGATGCCCAGGTGCTCGCGCAGCTGCTCCATGTCGCGGATCAGGTGGTCGGTGGTGTTGGTGGACAGGTCGATCACGGGCTCGCTGGCGTGAGGGGTGCTCCGGCCGCAGTTGCGTTGGTCAAACGAGACGACGCGGTAGACGGCGGGGTCGAATTGGCCGGGGGAACGTGCGCCGCACCCCGAGCCAGGGCCGCCGTGCACGTACAGCGCAGGCTTGCCATCCGGGTTGCCGCACGCCATCCAGTACACGCTGTGCCCGTCACCGACGTCGAGCATGCCGTGGTCGTACGGCCCAACCTGAGGGTACATCCGTCCTCCCGACAGAAATGACAGCACTCATATAAATGCGATAGCCAGGGAGTCTCGCCGTTAGGACGGTGGTACGCAACACCTCTCAGCCACGGGGCAGAACGTGATCGTCCACACCCGGCCAAGCTCCGCATGACTGGTAGAGCTGGTCGGCCATCTAGACCAAGGTGGCGCACCTCAGTTGGCGGACGTGTGTCGCGGATCTACTGGCGGATCACACTGCGCCCCATCCTCGTCACCTGACAAGTTTCTCTACGTCTTCAAGTTTCTCTACGTCTTCAAGACGGGCCCTCAGGGCCCGAAGCGCGCCGCCACCGCAGGGCGGGCCGCCTGCCCTCCGCTCCGCTTTGCTGCGCTCCAGGCGCGGCCCTTGGCTCGGCGCGCCCGTGCCAACAGGGTGCCGGGTCGAAGACAGCAGAACTCGCCATCAACGATCGACACCCTGTCGATGTAGGTACTGACCGAAACGGCCGGCTACCCGCTGCCCACGGTCGGCGCATGCTGCCGTCTGGACCCGGAGCTCCTGCATCGCCCCGCTAGCGATCATGGGAAGTGCGGTCCGGCCCGGCATGCGTCAAGACACCCCACGGGCGCGGATGGCAAGTGGTGGTGGGTTGGTTGTTGTGTTGCCCACCGTCCGGCCGGCCGTGTGATTGTGCGGGTCTTCGCGGATGGGTCAAGGGCGCTTCGCGACGCTGCGCGTCTGCCTGGCGGCAGCCCTTGACGCAGCCGCTGTGACCCGTGGTTCAGCGGCTGTTCGGGCCGTCCGGTTCAGGCCGCGGTTGGAAGGCTGGCGGGCCAGGCGATGTCTTCTCGGTAGGGCTCGCGGTGTTCGAGGCA
>NZ_SJKB01000045.1 GCF_004331465.1 Kribbella pittospori | reverse complement strand
CGAGGCCGCGGCTTCTTCTTGCCCATGGGCTCCATGATGAACATCCTTCCGGAGCACAAGCTCCTGATCTCGGATGTCCGTCAAAACGGGTCAGGCCCAATGGAGACCGTGGGTAAGAAGAAGCCGAGGCCTCGTCGTAGGTTCGCCGCAGAGTTCACGGTTGAGATCGTCGAGTGATGTCGGCGCGGCGATCGGTCGATCGGTCAGAACTCGAAGGACTTCGATCGCACCGAGACCGGGGTCAGGGAGTGGGTGAAGCAGGCCGAGCGTGATGCCGGTACGCGCTCCGACGGGCTGACCACCGCCGAGCGGGACGAGCTCGCGCAGCTGCGGCGGGAGAACCGCCGGCTCCGCGAAGACGTCGACATCCTCAAGCGTGAAACGGCGTTCGTCGTCAAGGCCATCCTGAGTGGTGCCCGGCGGGGTTCGCTCGTTCTTTGCTGCCTCGCGCACGGTGTCGATGGCTTGCCTTCGATGTGCGGCCGCGCCGGGCTCCCAGGGCCCGTGGGGACCGTGGCTTGATAGGAGCCTGCCATCGTGCTCGATTGAGGCGTGCCCGC
The DNA here is from genome assembly GCF_004331465.1 of Kribbella pittospori. Lineage (GTDB taxonomy): Bacteria > Actinomycetota > Actinomycetes > Propionibacteriales > Kribbellaceae > Kribbella > Kribbella pittospori. The sequence goes on along the minus strand of NZ_SJKB01000045.1, from coordinate 5,896 downwards.
CTCCACGGTCCCGGGACCCCCTTTCCTGCTCTCGACGTGAGGAGTGCCTCGGCATGGTCGTAATCGGCGCCGATTCCCACAAACGCACCCACACGGTCGTCGCGGTCGACGACGTGGGACGCCGGCTGGGAGTGAAGACCGTCTGCACCAACAGCAAGGGCCATCTGGAGCTGGTCCGCTGGTCGGCCCAGTTCGAGGAGGTCACCTTCGCGCTTGAGGACTGCCGGCATCTGACCCGACGCCTGGAGGCCGATCTGCTGGCGGCTGGCTGTCGCGTGGTGCGGGTTCCGACCAGGCTGATGGCCGGCGCCCACCGCTCGGCCAGAGAGCCGGGCAAGTCCGACCCGATCGGCGCGGAGGCAGTCGCCGTGGCTGCGCTGCGCCACCCAGACCATCCAGTCGCTCAACTAGACGGCCCGGCACGGGAGGTGAAGCTGTTGTCGGACCACCGCCATGACCTGGTCGTCCAGCGCACACGGATCGCCTCCCAGATCCGCTGGTACCTGCACGAACTCGACCCCGACCTGGCCACCCCTTCCCGCGGTCTCAAGCGCCACTGCATCGTCGCCGAACTGCTCGTCGAGCTGGACCGCTTCGACGGCACGATCGCGCGCCTGGCCCGCAACCTGCTGGACCGGTGCGACGAGCTGAACCACCAGACCAACGCACTCGAGGCCGAACTGCGCAAGCTCGTCCGCGCAATCGCTCCAAGCCTGCTGGACATCCCGAGATGCGGGATACTCTCGGCCGCAGTGATCATCGGCGAAACCGCAGGCGTGCACCGATTCCGCAACAAGGACGCCTTCGCCCGCTTCACCGGCACCGCGCCCGTCCCGGTCTGGTCAGGCGCCAGCAAGGGCAAGGTCCGGCTCAATCGCAGCGGCAACCGGACGATCAACTGCTGCACATGATCGCGGTCACCCAGGCCCGCAAGGTCGGCCCAGGACACGCATACATCACCAAGCAGCTCACCCGCGGCAAGGACAAAACCGCCGCCCTGCGGCTGCTTCGCCGCCGACTCTCCGACACCGTCTTCACCGCCCAGCGCGCCGACCAGCAACAAGACACCCAGACCACGCCACCGGTGTCCATCGCGGCCCGACCATCGAGCACACTTGACATAGGAGCATCAAGGAGACCCGGTGAACTGCTACCCGTTCACCGAGGCGGACAAGGCCGGCAACCACAACGACGCCAGGGCGTGTGACCTGCTGAGGGTCTCCCGTTCCGCCTATATACCGACCGCGCCAACCCGGATCCGCGCCACGCCCGGCGTGACGCCGAAATGGCCACCAAGATCATCGAGATCCACGACACATTGATCCGGACCTACGGCTGCCCGCGGGTCCACCACGAACTCCAGGGACAAGGCGAGAGGTGTTCCCGCAAACGAGTCGCCCGCCTCACGCTACTCAACGACCTGCACGGCCGCACCCCGCGGCACTGGAAGAAGACCACGATCGCCGACCCGGCCGCCGCCGCCCGCGCGGACCTGGTCGGGCGTGACTTCACCATCGACCCAGACCAGCCTCCCACCGGACACCCGCGGGTGCGGCGACATCACCTACATCCATACCTGGCCAGCGGATGCTGAGTAGCTCGACACCCCGCCCGAACCGTCCGGCACCTCGGGGATGCCGGTTGCGCCGTTCTGTCCGCACGTTTGGGACGGTCCGAACCCTCGCATCAGGCGCGAGAACCGTCGTTCCGTCGCGAGGCAGCGGCCGACGTGCCAGGACAGATCACGTCAAGCCGTTACGCGCGTGGGCCGGTGTCGCAGGGCGACCACCCCCGACCGGAACTCTTGGCGATCCACGAGCTCGAGCTGGATGCGCTCGCGCAGACCGGCGAGCAACGTCGGACCGTGTCCGGCAAGGACCGGCTGCACAATGAACACGTACTCGTCGATCAGTCCCAGATCTGCCAACGCCAGAGGGAGCGTCACGCCACCCACGAACAAGCCCTCGCCTGGCTCCTGCTTGAGCCGCTGAACCGCTTGCCCCAAGTCGCCTCGGACCAGCTCGGCATTCCAATCGACCCCGCTCAGCGTGCTCGACACCACGTACTTCTTCGTCCGGTCGATGGCCTCGGCGAACGGGATCTCCCACTCACCCATCCAGTCAGGCCACGGCTGCCGCCACGCCGACTCCATCATCTCGTAGGTCACCCGGCCGAAGAGCAGGGCATCGGCTCGTTCCATCTCAGCGGTCCAGTAGCGCATCGACTCCTCGTCGGGCGGGAGCCCTGCCTCGTGATGGCAGCAACCGTCCAGTGTGACGTTGATCGAGTAGCGAAGTGGTCTCATCTCGTCGCTCTCCCTTGATGCGCGCAGCGCGTTTTCACCGGGCCGTACGCAGATCGCCAGCGCGGTCTGAGTACCCCGAAGCGGAATGGTCTGGTCGCTCGCCTGGCCTGGCCTGGCATGGTGGCTCTCCTTGGGTCTGGGGGCCTTGTTTCGGTCCGGTTGTCCTATCCACGAACCGGCCACCCAGAATTCGACAACGCCGCACAGGACACCGAGAACGTCCACGCCGGACAGGTCGCCGATCAGTGCTTGTCGAGCCTCACTCCAGCAGCCTGGTCCATCGAGTCTTGCTACTCCCGTAGGCCAGGAGCCGATATCCGGTCTGATGTAAGGCTCTATTTGTGCAATTGATAATTACGTTCAGGCGAGTCTGCCCCATCCCTCCGCCCTACCCCGCTTTCAGGTCGAGGCCCTGGTACGCCGGCCGCTGCGAGCCGATCCCGATCACCGTCCGCGGCGGCGGCGGGTACAGCTCGACATCGACCAACGCGTGCCGGGCGAGGTGGGGAGTCCGCTCAGCCGGTGTGGTGATCAGGCCAGGACGAAGGTGTTCCTGACCCGCCGCGACGCGACGATGTAGCAGAGGCCGACGATGCTAGGCAGGCTGTCGAGGGTGGTCCCGAGGGTCGACTTCATGCCGAGCAGGTGCCAGCACACCAGAAACACAATGGCCAGAGCATTGCAGATGACGTTGTGGGCAATAGCCGACTTCTTTCGCTGCGCCATCAGGGCGAATATCACCACGGTATAGACCACCAGGATCAGGTTGCAGACTTCGTAGACGACGAGCGAGGGCAGGGGCACAAACGCGTTCAGCCCGGCGAGCGCCGGGCGAGCCTTGATGATGATGGCCGCGACGGCTAAGCCGAATGAGTGCAGTGTCTGCACGCCAAGGGCGATCACGTAGCAGAATAGCCACCCACGAACTTCCGCCAGTTCCGGCATGAGCGTCGGCAGATGGTCGGTTGGTGCCCGCCGTCCACGAATCCCTCGCTGATCGGCAACACGCCGGCCTGACACGGCCTGCGACCAATGCGACATCGACGCTCGACGAAACGGGAACCCGAACAGCCACATGGACACGCCGCCACTCATGATCGCCATCAACACGAACGGCATCGGCACTCCTCCGAGTCGAGACCCGGCACCCAGCCGGTCAGTTTCGATATCACCTGTCCGATGCTATTGAGTGCACACCTCTAGCGCAGTGGAGCCAGGGCCCGTCAGGTTGGTAGAGCGCACTCCACCAACCTGGCCGGGGCGACGATGTACGTACGATCGCTCAGCGGGTCGAGGGAGTTCACGCCACTTAGGTGTCGGGTTGCCTTGTCTCCCAGGGACCGGTGCTGTTCGTGGTGCGAAATGGTGTCAATTGATGGCGATCAACGGGGCGTGGTGCGGTCGGGTTGTCAACAAAGTCGCTGGTGGACAGGCCGCATGAGACGTTGTCGTGCCTCCTCGCAATGAGGAAGTCTTCGGTTCGATGCCGACAAAAGCCAGATAGGCCGCGACTTGGGCGTTCTCGATCCGCCCGGCGGTCCCAGTGCTGGCGCTGCATCCCAACGGTGTGACGCCCTTCTTGAGGGCGCAGGTCTCGTCCACCACGAACACGGGACCGGTCGCGTCGAGTCGCTCGACGACATACCGGCGCACGGCGTCACACACACCATCGGTATCCCAACTCGCCTTCCGCAGCGGGTGGTCCAGGCCATCAGGCGTGTCGTGACCGGCGTGCTCGGCCAGTGTCGAGCAGTTCTTCACCGCCAGCCCCGACGTCATCCTCGCGACCGCATCCCGCGAGCCGACGCGATTCCACCCGCGCGACGCGATCCGCGCTATCAACCCATTGAACTCCGCCTGCCAAGGTCCAGGGTCCACGCTTTGACCCGCGGCCGCCGCGAGATCCTCCGTAGTCCACACAATCCCCGGATCATCAAGCGGTGGCCGCGCTACGGCCGGGACCGCCACACCGCCAGGTCACGAACTACGACTGGAGTACTAAGCGGGCCTCTGCGAACTCAGCGCCCTTTGCACGCGCTGGTGAACCATCCAGCGTTGCCAGACTGTCCAGGTCGTCTATCGGAGCACGTGGCCGAACAAGCCATCGGACCGAGGCGCATCCGGCTCATCGGGCGCGGCGTCGATCGCTGCCGTCAAGTGATACTGCGCTTTATGTCCGCTGGGGTGACCGAGCGCAGGCACACATCCTGCCCGCTGAGGTAGGAACGCCACTCCTCGTTGCCAATGCCCTTGTCGGCCCATTTGCGCGATGAACCAACCTTGAGCCGATCGATCCTGCCCGCCTCGTCAGCAAGTGAGAACAGGTCGGTCTGCACCATGTGGGTTGGTTTTCGGCGGCAGTGTGGGCCGATGGCACTTGTATTGGGTGTTCCATGCGGCAGAGCGTCGGCGTGTTGGTCTTCTGAGGTCCATGTGCGGGCGTAGAGGAACTCTTCGGACAGGATTCTGTTATATCGCTCGATTTCCCGTTGTGACCGCGACCGTCGACAGTCGAATGAGTCCGGGCGAATGCACGGCATCTTGTTGCGGCGCAACTACCACGGCACTGCTCCCTGGTCGTTGAAGAAACCGCCGGTAGGGCCGTCGTCGACCAACGTGGCGAGATCGACAATGATGCGCGCTCCTTCGGCAACCGACCGCGTGCCCCGATGCCTGGTCATGCCCGTGGCGGTATAGCCAGGAGTCGCTGAATTGATCTTGATATGCGAGAGCGCATCGCTGGTGCTGAACGCCCTGGCGTACTGGATCGTGAGCATGTTCAGCGCCGTCTTGGACGAGGAGTAGGCCATCCGCAGGTCATTGTCACCGCCGAAATCGGTGCCGCTACCGGTCAACGACATCGACGCAGTGGTACTGGAGACGTTGACGATGCGCGGCGCCGCAGACTTGCTCAGTAGGGGCAGCATGGTTTGGATCACGGTGACCACGCCGAAGACATTGACCTCGTAGACTTGCCGCATCTCGGCGGCAGTGGTGCGCTCGGCGAGCTGGTCAACGACCGTTCCCGCGTTGTTGACCAGTACATCCAGCCGTCCGTACTTGCCATACAGCCAGTCGGCGACATCCCGGACACTGCCGGCATCGGTCACATCGAGCTGCACCGGGACCGGCTTCGTGCCCGCCGTGGCCAACTCGTTGGCGGCGGCCTTGCCGCGTTCGGAATCGCGGCTTGCCAGCACCACCGTGGTCCCACGTGCGGCGAGTTGCCGCACGGTCTCCTTTCCCAGCCCCTTGTTCGCTCCCGTCACCAGCGCCACGGGGTAAGCGGTCACAGCAGGACACCTCCCACAATCGTCTGGAAGCCAAGGGCGCGGCTTCCATTGTGATGATACAACTCGTATCATGAGATACAAGCTGTAGCATCAAGACTGTGGGACGGGACCAGCCGCAGACAGGACAACAAGGCTTGCGCGCACGCGGAGCCGAACGCACCAGGATCAACATCCTGGTCGCCGCTCGGCAGCACCTGATCGACGCCGGCTACCGCAGCCTCAGCCTCGAGCAGGTCGCCGCCGACGCCGAGGTCACCCGCGTGACCATCTACAGGAAGTTCGGCAACAAACTCGGACT
>NZ_SJKB01000044.1 GCF_004331465.1 Kribbella pittospori | reverse complement strand
AGCCCCGCAACATTCGAATCAACCCCAGCCACCACCCACGAACAGGTAGCGTGAACCAACCTCACACCAACCGTGTCCGTCGAACCGGGTCAACCCCAACGATTCCGGACCGCCGCCGAGCATCACTCAATCACCGGACAACTCACCGTCGACCGAATCCAGTCCGCGGGAGTCAACATCACCCCCGCCTCTCACAAGGTTCTCGGGGACGCTGAAGGTCGTGCGGGCCACCACGGCATCGATGCGTGCGACACCACGAGCAGGCAAGATCGCACTCGTCATAGCGGGTGTCAAACCGCGCACACGAGTCTTCATGTCAGCCTTCGGACCAGGGGCTTCGGTACCTGAGGACGAGGGCTATCCGCTGTACTACGACTTTCCGGCCCTGACCACCGACGGCGACGGCGAACTCAGCACAGACCTCACCCTCCCGCCGGGCTCGCCCGCGGGCCACTACGGCTTGTGGGTCGATCCGGCTCGGGTTTCGGGATGCCCCAACACTCAGCCCTGCTGGGATTTCAAAGTTCCGATCCGCTGACGTGAGCGGTCAAACTTCCTCCAGGAGCGGCCGCCCGCGACACCGGTTGGCCGGCCGACGACGGATGTCGTCCTCCATCAGCGAAGCACGTGGACGCCTCGACGACCTTCCACTCCATGTCTCCGATGCATTGCCGGTCCCGAGGCGCCCCACCTTCGTCGTGTCGGTCGAATGGATGGTCCAGCACGCCGTTCCCTTGGCCGGTGTTCTCGGCGCCGCCTTGTACGGCGTTCTTCGACTGTCGTACGTCTTCTTCTACCTGCAACTGCGAGCAACCCCGGAGGAGGTCGGCTACGGGTACGTCCAGATCCTCGCCGGCCAACTCGTCGGCGCACTTGAACTCGTACTCCTTGTCACAGTTGTGTTCTTCTGCTCGACTCTGCTCGTACGGAGCGCGTCGAGATTGCTGGGAAGCCTTCTGCACCGCCATCGGGTCAGGTCCAGAACGACGGGTTCCCCCGTGCTGGTCACGATGGCCTTGCGATCGGCCGGTGCTGCGCTCGGAATCGTCCTTCTCGGTTTGCCTGTCGTCGCCTGGGCTGAAGGCTCTCTCGCCGTTCAAGGCTACGCGGTCAGGAACGTATATCTGATCGGCAGCATCCGGCTACCGGTGCTCGCGGTGGCCGCGGTCCCAGCGATAGTGACCGAGGCTGACACGGACCCAAACCGGCCAGGCTCCATCGGCAGCCGCGGCTGCCTGCTGTATCTGGGCCGAGCTGACGGTCAAGCAGTCTTCTACGACGTCTCGACTCACGAGAGTCTGCGACTGCCGTCGGACTCGATTGTCATCTCACTGCAGAACACGTCCGAACTCCCACTCGGCTGCTGACAGCCGAACGGTCGGCCACGACGACGGCGTCTGCGATCAGCGCGGACGAGATTTCGAGCGCGCGCGGCTGAATCCTGCCAAGAGCACAACGAGTCCGGCTCCGCCGGCCCCGACAAATGCGAAGCGGGTCTGCGCCTTCAGCACGTCGTGATCGCCGTCGCTGCTCAACAACGACCAGCGGGACCGAGCTGAGAGTGCTGAGCCGACGGAGAGGACGGAGCCAGCGGAGAACGCCGACAGAGTCGACCCCACCGACGCGATCGAGAGCGCAGACCCAACCGATCCGATACTGAGCACTGACCCAGCCGATCCGATCGACAGGATCGATCCGCGGCTTGCGATCGAAAGAAACGAGTCTTCTGACCGCCATGACAATTTGCCCATGAACGGAAGTGTGGCACGAGCGACCGGCCTGTCAATCGGTGGCGTATCGGACTCGGTGGACAGATAGGCGAGGGCAGTACTGTCCTCGGCAACCGCCCGCACGAGGGCGTCACGATTACTGAAATCGTTGCTGAAGGCAAGGTGAATCACCCCGTCGGCCTGAGACCGGGGTCGCTGGATCCTAAGACATCAGGGTCGTTGAGGTCCTGCGGCGAAGGTGTTCGTGCCGGCGGAGTCCTCGGCGCGGATGATGTGGGTGATGGCGTTGATCAAGGCAAGGTGGGTGAACGCCTGCGGGAAGTTGCCGAGGTGGCGTCCGCTGAGTGGGTCGATCTCCTCGGCGTACAGGCCTAGCGGGCTCGCGTAGGACAGGAGTCGCTCGCAGAGCGCACGAGCCTCGGTCAGTTCGCCGATCTCGACGAGCGCGGACACCAGCCAGAACGAGCAGATCGTGAAGGTCCCCTCGTCGCCGTGCATCCCGTCGTCGGTCTCGGAGACGCGGTAGCGCAGTACCAGGCCGTCCTCGGTGAGTTCGTCCGCGATCGCCCGCACGGTGGCGCGAACCCGTGGATCGTCGGCCGGCAGGAACCGCAACAAGGGCAGAAGCAGCAGGGAGGCCTCGAGAGTGGTGGCGCCGTACCGCTGGACGAAGACTCCTCTGTCGTCGACGCCGTTGGAGCAGATGTCCTTCCGCATCTCGTCGGCGACGGCCTGCCAGTCCTCCGCGAACCCGGGCTCGTCGTGCAACCGGGCCAGCTTGGCACCACGATCCATCGCCACCCAGCACATCAGCTTCGACGACGTGAAATGCTGCGGTTCACCGCGTGACTCCCAGATCCCCTGATCAGGTTCGCGCCAGTGCTTCGACGCCGTCTCGACCTGCCGCTTGAGGAACGGCAACAAGCTTTCCGTCACCTGGTCACGCGACCTGGCATGCAGATAGATCGAGTCGAGGATCGCTCCCCACACGTCGTGCTGACCCTGCCGGTAGGCAGCGTTCCCGACCCGGACCGGCCGTGCGCCCTCGTAGCCGGCCAAGTGGTCCAAGGTCCGCTCGGTCAACTCGCGTTCGCCGCCGATCCCGTACATGATCTGGATGTCCTGCGCATCGCCGTCACAGATCTCGGTGAGGAACGAGAAGAAGTCATTCGCCTCGCGATCCAGCCCGATCAGGTAGAGCCCCCACAGAGCGAACGTCGAGTCCCGGACCCACGAGTAGCGGTAATCCCAATTCCGCTCACCGGCCGGCGTCTCCGGCAGGGACGTCGTCGCGGCGGCGAGCAACGCTCCCGTCGGACCGAACGTGAGTCCCTTCAAGGTCAGTGCACTACGGACCAGATAGGGGCTCCACCGGTGGTCCGGATACGCCCCGACACTGATCCACTGCCGCCAGTACTCCGCCGTACGACGCATCCGCTCCAGGGCTTCCGACCCGGTCCGCGGTGGCGACAGAGCCGACCACGAGAGTGCGACGAACGCCGTGTCGCCCTGCACCATCCGGGTCCGGGCCTGCGCCGTACGACCCTCTAGCCCGAGACGCAGATCGGTGGTCAGCGTCAGCGTGACATCGTGGTCTACGTCAGGGCACGTTGCGATTGCCTCGCCGTAACCGGCACCGTCGTACCGCCAGGTTGCTTCTCGACGGCCGTATCCGAACACCGGCTCGCACACCATCGAGAGATCGACCGCGCCACTCACGCACCTCACCGTCCGCAACAGGCAGTGTTCGGCGTCGTAGTCGGTCGGTGTACGGCGATGGGCCCGAGACCGCTCGGACACGTTGTGCCACGGCCCCATCAGCAGCGCATCGCGGACGATCAACCATCCCGTCGGGGACTTCCAGGTCGTCTCGAGCATCAGGCTGCCTGGCAGGTACCGACGCGCGGCCGGCACCTGTACGCCGTACGGACCCAGCCTGAAACTCCCGGCGGCGCGATCGAGAATCGCCCCGAACACACTGGGCGAATCGTGTCGCGGCAGACACATCCACTCCACCGCACTGCTCGGCGCGATCAGGCAGTTGGACTCACAGTCCGACAGGAACGCATAATCCGCGATCGGCGGATAGGCGCTTCGCCCCGATCCGTCATGCATGTCACCGGAGGCCGCGAGGGTGCGTGGCAGAGGCTCAGCCAAGGTCCGGCCTCCCCTCATCCTCTCGCGGTCTTCATCCGCCGCCTCCTGCCATCATGACCGAGAACTCCCCCGGCGACATCAACCCCGGCCTCAGACAGCCAGGTCGCCGAGCAGCTTCGCGAGGTCCAGTTCTGCGTCCCGATTCTGAAAGCCGTGGGCCAAGGCTGCTTGGATCCGCGCCTGTGCTTCAGCGCCGCGGACGGCCGCTCCGAACAGATCGGAATCGCGACGGAAGTCGTCGGCCGGCGCGAGCGCGATGGCGTTGACGCGGTCCTTGACCGTGGCTTGTCCGGCGGCCGGGAACCTCGCGAGCCGGCGCGCCAGCCCGCCGACGAACTCGTCCAGTTCGTTGGCCGGCAGCGCACGGTTGATCCAGCCGTACCTCTCGGCAAGCTCCGCGTCGTAGTCGCGGGCACTCAACATGACCTCGAGCGCCCTGCCACGACCCATCAGACGAACCAGGTGTTGCGTCGCTCCCCACCGGGGACTTGACCGAACGCGGGCTCGAACTGACCGAAGATCGCTGACTCGCGCGCCGCGAACCGCATGTCGCAGGCCAGCACGAACTCGCTGCCGGCGCCGCGTACCCGTTCCTCGATCTGCGCGATGGTCACCAGGCGGCTCGCACTCAGGTGATGGAACAACAGCGCGATCGACGGCTCGCCGACCAGCTTTGCCGCCTCGGCGCGGTACTCCGCGATCCGTGTCACGTCCACGTGTGAGATGAAGTAGTCGGGGTCTTCGCTCTTGAACACGAGCACCTGGATCGTGGGGTCCGCCGCGGCTCGTCGGATCAGCGAGACCAGGTCGCGAACCAGCTCCGGCCCGAGAAGATTCATCGGCGGGCTGTTGATTCCGGCGACGAGAACCGCGCCGTCCCGCCGCACGGTCAGCGTCTCGTACTCCGTCACTGCTCCTTCGACAGACATAGGTCGACCATCCCTCGGGCCTGGACGGCATCGCGCCCGTAGAACCCACGGGTCCGCCAGGGTGTTCGACTGGCGCGAAGCGCGTCTCGACGGGGTGACTCTGGTGAACGTGAGGTAGGCCCTAGGAAGGAGTTCCCGATGACGAGCTTCGACTACGACGTGTTGATCATTGGCTCCGGATTCGGCGGGAGCGTGTCCGCGCTTCGTGCGGCGGAGAAGGGCTACCGAGTCGGTGTACTGGAGTCCGGCAAGCGGTGGAACGACGCGGACATCCCGAAGAGCCAGTGGCATCTGCCCGGATTTCTGTGGTTCCCCGCGGCGGAGCTCTACGGGATCCAGCGGGTCGAGTACCTGGACGACGTACTCGTCCTGTGCGGCGCGGGCGTGGGCGGCGGGTCTCATGTCTACGCGAACACGCTGTACGTCCCGCCGAAGCAGTTCTTCGACGCGCCGGAATGGGCAAGCATCACCGACTGGGCCGACGAACTGGCGCCCCACTACGACCAGGCGACCCGGATGCTGGGAGCCGTTCGCTACCCGTACATGCCCACCGACGTCGACCGCGTCATGCGCCAGGTCGCGACCGAGATGGGACGTGGGGAAACGTTCAACAAGGCCCCTGTCGGCGTGTACTTCGGCAGCCCAGGAGTCGAGGCCGAGGACCCGTACTTCGGCGGGGCCGGACCGCGTCGTACCGGGTGCATCTCGTGCGGGAAGTGCAACATCGGCTGCGGCCACAACGCGAAGAACAAGCTGACGACGAACTATCTGTACCTGGCGGAGAAGCTCGGCGCGCGGGTCCATGAACTCCACGAGGTCCATGACCTCCTTCCCCTCGAAGGAGGCGGGTTCGAGGTTCACGCCCGCCATCCGGGCTGGGCGCAGCGAGCCGCGCGGCGGCCGGACCACACCTACACCGCCGAGCAGGTGATTGTCGCCGCCCATGCCTACGGCTCGTCGAAGCTGTTGCTGCACATGCAGCACGAGGGCCGGCTGCGAGGCGTCTCCAGCGAGCTCGGCCGGCGTGCACGGACGAACTCCGAACAGCTCCTCGCGATTACACGCACGCACGCAGAGTGGGAGGAAGACCCGGACAGGATTCGCCTGACGCCAGGGTCGGTGTCGATCACGTCCGGCGTCTGGCCCGACACCGTTACGAGCATCGAACCCGTGTACTGGGGTGTCGGGAACGACCTGTTCGCCTTCCTGGTCACCTACCACCAGCACGGCGAACAGAAGCACCCGACCGCCGGCTGGATCAAGCAACTCATCAAACACCCGACCTCGGTACTCAGCTTCGACGACGCCCGCAGCTGGGCCGAGCGGACCGTCGTCATGCTCTGCTCCCAGACGACCGACACATCGATCGAGCTCTACTGGCACGACGGGGTACTGCGAAGTCGCCACACTGGCACGCCGCCGTCCGTGCACATCCCGATCGTCGAGCAGTTCGTCGACCGGATGGCCTCCACGATGGGCGGCCACGAAGGAGCACTGCCGTTCGAAGTCATCAACCGCACTGCCTCGGCGCACTTCACCGGCGGCATCCCGATCGGCGACAGCAGCGAGAGCGGCGCCGTCGACCCCTATCAACGCGTGTTCGGCCAACCCGGCCTGCACGTCATCGACGGAAGCGTGATGCCGGCCAACACCGGAGTGAACCCGTCACTGTCGATCACCGCCCTGGCCGAACGCGCGCTGTCCCTGTGGCCGAACAAGGGAGACGCTGACCCGAGACCACCGCTGGGGTCCGGCTATCGGCGTGTGACCCCGGTGATGCCACACCGTCCCGCCGTACCCGCTGGTGCCCTGGGCGAACTGCGACTCGACGCCAAGAAGTCCGACGTCATTCCTGACTACCCCTACTAGTGCCGCGCGTCGTTAGTTGATTTACGGTTGGTGGTTGGGATGATGAGGCATGGCGAATCGTCCTGCTGCTGCGTTGGTTCTGCGTGAGGGTGACG
>NZ_SJKB01000043.1 GCF_004331465.1 Kribbella pittospori | reverse complement strand
CGGAGGCCACGCGGCGCCCTAATGGACAGCGCTCACGGCGCGACACCCCACCAGCCGTCTGCGGTCTCCAGCGACCGGCGGGGCCACCGTCTTGACGAAGAGATCCATGTCTCCGAGCGCTTGAGTGGTCATCCCGCCGGCGGCTCGAGCAGCAGTCTGCGCCCGCCACCGGCCGGGGTCACCCTCTTGACGAAGAGATCCAAGTCTCCGGGCGCCAAAGTGATCATCCAAACCGGTGGCCGCGAGCCGCACGCCACAGACCCATTAGGGCGCCTCCGGCATCGCAAGCGATCGAGCAAGCTCGACCCCCTGACCCCCACCGGTCCGAACCTAAGGTCGGCAGCTATCGGGGCGATGCGGAGGACTGCCCGCACGCTTGACACGTAACCGTCAACGCACTCAGTCAAGTCGACGAGCGCTCCGAGAGCAGGGCTATTGATCTGAGGTGCGCTGCTGCAGTAAGCGCAGAGGCGACGCGATTGGGCTACGCGAACAGTAGGTTGGCGAGACTGTAGCCGAATACAAGAACACCCATCGCCATGCCCACAATGGGTATCCTTCGGAGTTGGCGAGTGACAGCATCCCGTTCGAGAACCGTATTCCGACCGCTCCGAACGAAACCATCGAAGATCCGGTTCACTGCACGTTCGGTCTGCGCGAGCCACGCGAGCGCCACGAAGATCGGGCCGATGACTAGCCCTGTCACGGCTTGAGACACGCTGAGAGCTATCAGTTCGACCTACCAGGTGAAGCGATGATTGACCGACCGAGCAGTCGACGAATACGCACCAGTCTTGCAACCGGCATGTCGTGTCCCCCGAGCGCACCGGCTCGAATCGCCGCGCATCGGTGCGCGACATAAATGACGCGCTACCAGCCGGCTGCGGCCAGAGCACGCTAACTGCTAGATCGGGTACGCGCATCCCACCGTTACAGAACGCAGCAGGGTCACGTGACGAGCGGCCGACTGCGATTCTCCCGACTCCCGGCCGAAGCCGCCGGTCCTGGACGCTCTCGATGCGCAGCACCTCCAACGACGGGCCAAGGTTCGTACGGCCATGCCAAGGCGGCCGAGCTCCACGATGAATCCGGGACGACTTACGGGGCGGGATTCAACGGGCGGTAACAGGAGGCGAGCCGCAGCGACGAGCGACCGGCACGCGCCGGATCCCCATGAAATAAAGGGCTTTCGAACGACAAGGAGCAACGTCGAGTAGGTCAGCCCGATTATCAACGGGTTCGGGGTTCGAGTCCCTGGCGGCGCACCAAGCCCAGGTCACCACGGTGTCCTGGGCTTTGTTGTTTTCCCAGCACGCCTTAAACACGCGTTTGCCCCAGGCCTTCGATCAGCTGATCACAGCCGGCGCGGCGTATCCCTCGCTCCGCCCACAGGTCACCTGTTCGTCCTGGGTGACGGCGCGGCAGTTCGTCACTGTGCGTCACCTCACATCGCCTTGGTCGCCCCGCCGTTGAGCTATCGCCAGAGCACAAAGTCGGAGGTGTGAGATGGCGAGGCAACCGCTAATGGTAGAAGCCAACACCCCGCGGCTCGACCGCGTCATCAACCGCGTCGAACACACGCCACCGCAAACTCATGCCACCTTTGGCTGCTCTCCATCCTCCGCACACGCGAAGCAATCGGAAGATCAACCATCTCCCGCCACACAGACCTTCGATCTCCGTGCATCTTGACCGAGTCGATCCGAACTGCCGATCCAGGTCGCAATATCCCGCAAGTTGGTGAAGGCGATTTCGATCAAGCGAGCCGAACCCCGTGATCGGAGCCGAGCCGTGGCCGCTTCGGTCAGGTGCCGGTGCGGCCGATGAGCCACCTGACTCGAACGACTCCGGGCAGTTGAGGAGAGCGCCAAGTCCAGCGCCGATAGTTGCGAGATCGCCCTAGTTCATGAACGTTCACGCCAGTGTGCGTAGCTCTGACGTTGAACTGCCGGGCGACACCGACGCCCGCAGCCCGCTGGTGATCAACCTGGACGCAACGACTCGCCTGACCGATGGCGCGCCCCGCCGCCGGGAACCCAAACGCCTGGGCGCCCTACGACCCGCACTCGGTTGTTCCCGCTCCAACGGTCCGCACCCGAGCGGTGAAAGATCGCGGCCAACTCGACCGGCTGCTTTGTGCTCCGGAGGGCGCCGGTTACTTGATACTCGTGCGGAGGGTCACATACCTGCGTGCTCAAGCCCGAGAGGTGGAGGGATGAGCGACGCAGGTCGTGTGATGGACGGCGCGGAGCGGTTCGAGGCCGACGCGGTCTCGCGCGGACTCGACGTTGAGATCGTCGAGCACCTGGAGGCTCAGAGTCTCCCAGAGCCGGCCGAGTTGCTCAGCATCGAGCCGGGCGACATCGTGAAGTCGCTTGTCGTGAAGCGGCACGACGGGAACTTCCTGTTCGCGCTGATCCCCGGCGGCCGCCAGATCTCGTGGCCGGAGCTCCGCGCGGTGGTGGGCGTCAACAAACTGCGGATTTCCGACGATGGAATGGCCCTCGACGCGACGGGCTACCAGTGCGGAGTCACGCCGATCGGGTCGACCACGGCCTGGCCGGTCGTCGCCGACGAGCGAATAGTCGGCCGCCGTATCGCCGTGGGCGCCGGGACGGGCGGGCGCGTCGCCTTCGTCGACGCGGATGCCCTGGTCGCCGCCTACGACGCGACTGTCACCGACATCAGCGCTGAGGAAACGCATCACTGACCTCCGCGCCCGGTCCTCGGATTCCAGTACGAGCTTGCAGACGGACTGCGAGCACCACGACCAGCACTGACTCTGTGTGCAGATGGACCGCACCTGCCTGCGTGTCGGTCCGACCAGCTGCATCGATGCGACCTCACGTCGCCGTTCCCCGTTGCCATCACCAGGGTGTTCACCACCCGCAACGGCGATGTAGAGATCCTTCTTTGCAGGACGATTCGCCGTAAGCCATGATCGCTACTTACCCAACCGCGCCCTGCTCCCGGATCGCCCGCGACCTGAACAGCCATGATGGCGGGTGAGGATCAGTTGCATGAGCTCACGCCCCGTCGAGCGACTCGCTCACCAGCAAACGCAGGTGTCCTTGCCCGGGTAGTAGAAGCGCACCGGGACGATCGCGATCAGGTTCGGGTCGTACAACTGCTCATCGCCGTGCGAGACTGCTCGGCACGGCTCTCCTTCGCGGTCGACGCTACTCGTGACCGGGCGTCTGCTGCCTCAGGACCGCCGCGAGGTCCGTCCACGGGACGGCGACGGCGAGCAGGCCCACCTCGGTCTCAGCGCAGTTGGCGGAAGAACTCGGTGATGTCGGCTGCGAGCAGTTCGGGCTCTTCGTGGGCGGCGAAGTGTCCGCCGCATGGCATCGACGTGTACCGGGTGACGTTGTAGGTGCGTTCGGCCCAGGAGCGCGGGGGCTGGGTGAGGTCCGCGGGGAAGACGGCGACGGCGGTGGGCACTTCGACCTTGTCGACCCGCCGGGTCAGGCCGCGGGCGTACTCGTAGTAGGGCCGGAACGACGTCGAGATCGTGCCCGTGAACCAGTACAGGGACGCCTGGGTAAGAACGAAGTCGTCGGTGAACCGCGACGACAGATTGCCGCCCGAGTCGCTCCAGGCGCGGTACTTCTCGACGATCCAGGCCAGCAGGCCGGTCGGCGAGTCGGACAGGGCGTGGGCCAGGGTGAGCGGTCGGGTGTTCTGCTGGTGCTGGTAGCCGCCCTCCTCCGCGCTCCAGGTGGCGACCTGATCGAGGTAGGCCTGCTCGTCCAGGGTGAGGCCGGCGGCGTCGTACTCCTGGGGTGCGGCGACGGCGAGCAGGTGGATGCCGGCCAGCGACTCCGGGTAGGCCTCACCCAGACGCGAGGTGATCCCCGCGCCCAGGTCGCCGCCGTGGGCGGCGTACCGGTCGAAGCCGAGCTCGTCCCGCATGAGCAGGTGCCAGAGCTGGTGAGTCTGGAGCGTCGGCGGCAGGGTCGGTCGTTGCGGCGAGAACGCGTAGCCGGGCAGCGAGGGGATGACGACCGTGAACGCGTCCGACGCGTCGCCGCCGTGCTTCGACGGCTCCGCGAGACGCCGGGCGAGGTCGGTGAGCTCCAGGAAGGTGCTGGGCCAGCCGTGGGTCAGCACGATCGGCAGGGCGCCGGGCTGCTCGCCGTCGAACCGGAGGTAATGGACGGGCGTGCCGCCGATGGCGGCGGAGTGGTGCGGCAGGGCGTTGATCCGCGCCTCGTGGGTGCGCCAGTCATAGCCTGTGGCCCAGTACTCCGTGAGGCGGCGCACCTCAGTGGTGTCGGCGCCCGCTTCCCAGCCATCGACGGGCCACCGGGTGGGCCACCTGGTGGCGCGTAGCCGCGCGCGCAGGTCTTCGAGTTCTGCATCGGTCACCGCGATCAGCGGCGGGTGGTCGGTCATGTGCCTCTCCTGGTCATGCTCACGTGCTGGTCGTGCTGACGCTCGGTGCGACAGCGCCTGGACCTGGTCGACGACCTCGGGACGGGTGACGAACGGATGGTGCCCGGTCGGCAAGTCGACGGAGCGCGTCGCGCGGCCCGCACCAGCTTGCGGTTACCGCGTTGCGGTGGCCAGTGCCGTACGGATCGCGTCCCCGCCGGCAGGCTGGCCCTTCTCGTTCGACGCCGCCCCGTACGGAGTTCCCCACACAGGCGTGCCCGTCGCCTGCCGCCAACCGTCGGCCAGCGGTCCCGCGTCCACCACGCCGTACCCGATGGATGCAATGAACTCGGTCACCGCCGCCTTCGCCGACGCGGAGTCCCCGGCGATCGGCAGGTACGAGCGGTCGGCAGCCTCCGCTGGGCGGGCGAGTGACAGCAGGTGCTTGAAGTAGATGGTGTTGAACGCCTTCACGAGCCCGGCGTCCGGGATGTACCGCAGCAGCAGCTCGCTCGAGGTGAGCGACGTGCCGTCGAGCTCGGCGATGGGCCCGTCACGATCGGGACCGTAGTTGCACGTGTCGATGACCGTCTTCCCCGCCAGTGGCGCGGCGGGCAGGGTGGGGAAGGCCTTGACCGGCACTGTGACCACGACGATGTCACCGGCCGCCCCGGCCTCCCCGCTCGTCGCCGCGGTCGCCCGCGGCCCCAGTTCAGCGACCGTGTCCGCGAGCGTCTCGGGACCGCGCGAGTTGCTGAGCACGACCTGGTGGCCGGCCTCGACGGCGAGCCGCGCGATGGTGCTGCCGATGGCTCCGCTTCCGATGAATCCCACACTTGTCATGTTCTCGAACGTCCCTCCAAAAGAGCCTTGTCCTCGCCATGGGCGGGACCCGTTGCCATGAGGTCCCTGCCCTCAGATGGCGGGGACGTCAGCTGATGGGAAGTAATGACCGTTGTCCAGATCGGCGAGCAGGCTGGGCTGAGCCGGTTCCCAGCCGAGGGTCTTGCGGGTGACGAGGCTGGACGTCGGGTAGCTCTGGTTGACCACGTTCGCGAGGAACCCGAAATATCCCGGCAGCATCAATTCGTCCGGGGGCACGCTCACGGCGGGCAGGCCCAGGCGGCTGCCGATGGCCTCGGCGATCTCGCGGAACGGTATGCCCCCGTCCTCAACCGCGTGCCAGTAGCTGCCGGCCGGGCCCTTCTCCAGCGCCAGGCGGAACAAGGAGGCGCCGTCGCGGACGTGCACGGCGTTCCAGAGGTTCGTGCCGTCTCCGGGGTAGCCGGCGAAACCCTTCTCCTTCGCCAAGGCGATCAGCGTGGGAAGGAAGCCGGCACGATCGGTCGTGCTGTGCGCGATGTTGGCAATGCGCACCACCGAAGACCGCACTCCCCGCTCGGCGAGGCCGATGACGGCGGTCTCGACGACATTACGAGCCCGCAGGGTGCCCTTGTGCTCGTCGCCGACAGGAAGGGCTGGGTCGTCCTCGGTGGCCGGCCGGCCCAGCTGCCCGGGCGAGCCGATGCTCCCCGCCGCGACCAACGGCTTTCCGGTTCCCGCGAGCGCCTCGCCGTACGCGAGCATGATCGGGAGCTCGGCGGCGGCCACGGCGTCGATACCGCCGGACGGAAGCAGGTCTTGCCGGTGCGCGACGTGGATGACGCCGTCGGAGTCCGCGGCCGCCTCCTTGAGCCCGTCGAGGTCCTGGAGGTCGCCGCGGCGTACCTTTGCGCCAAGCGCGGACAGCTCCGTGGCGGCCGTGTCCGACCGGGCCAGGCCGGTGACCTCGTGGCCGGCTGCGATGAGCTCGGGGATGATGTGCGAACCGGAGTGGCCGGTCCCGCCAGTGACGAAGACGCGCATACTGCTGCTCCTTGTGAGTGATTCGGAAGAATTGGTGGTGGGGGTGCTCTCAGGAGGGGAAGTCGACGCCGAGGGCGACGTCGAAGGTCCCCGCGCCGTTGCGGGCCAGGCCCATCAGCAGGGGCCCGACCCCCTCCAGCCAGCGAGCCATCTCCAGGCCGCCGACATCGAGGGGTCGCAGTCCGAGGCTCTCGATGAATGCCGACACGCTCGCCTTGGCCTGCGGGTCATCTCCGGCGAAGAACACGTCCAGCGGACGATCCTGGACCAGGACGTGGCCGAAGACGGTGTTGAACGCCTTCAGGACGTGCGCGCTCGCCGGGGCCGCTTTGGCGATCTCTTGCGCACCGGACGTGCCATCAGGGACGACCAGCGCGGTGGCGTCGGCGTTGAAGGTGTTCGAGATGTCGATGATGACCTTGCCGGCCAAGGCATCCCCGTACTGGGCGACGATCGGCACCGCGCTGGCGTACGGCACGGCCAGGACGACGATGTCGCCGGCGGGTACGGTGCCGAATGTCCCCACCGTGGCCCCGACGCCGAGTTCGGCAGCCAGGCCCTTGGCCTTGGCCGGGTCGCGGCCGATGAGTTCGATCGAGTGGCCGCCCGCGACCGCGCGTGCGGCGATGGCGTGGGCCATGCCACCCAGTCCGATGAAACTGATGCTGCTCATGGTGAGTGCTCTCTTCCTTAAGTGGTCGTGTCTTCGGTGGTCGTGTCTTCGGTGGTCACAACCGGCCGGTACGCGCGATCACCTGGCCGGCGAAGTCGAGCAGCTGGTCAAGGCTGGTGAACATCGCGAAGGCATCGAAGTACGCCTCGTCGACACCGGAGTCGGCGTATCGCTTCAGCTGGTCCGCGACCGAGTCGACGGACGTGCCCGGCTCGAGGTTGATCCGCATGGCCGTCTTGAGTGCGTCGGGATCGCGGCCGGTGTCTTCCGCCGCTCGACGCGCGATCGACCACAGGCGGCCGGCGCCCTCGCCTGACCGGACGCAGGCCGGCGTGGACCGGTGGCATGGTGAAGAACTCGCTGTCCCAGGACACGGGACTGGTTGTCCACCACGCCTGCAGGAACGCCAGGATGTCGTCGAGCATCTTGCCGCGCCGCTGCCAGTCCGCGTTGCGGGCCACGTCGTACTCCTGCTTCATCCACCCCAGCCCGACACCGACCCCGAGGCGGCCGTCGCTGAGCACGTCGAGCGTGGTCAGCTGCCGGGCCAGGTGCGGCGGCTCGTAGTAGAACGTACTGAGCGTGCTGGTCTTCAGGCGCACCCGGCTGGTCGCTGCCGCGGCCACGGTCAACAGCAGCACCGGATCGACGGAGCGGGTCATCTGTGGCCCTCGGGCCAGATAGTTGCTGCCCACATCTACCGGCGTGACCAGTCGATCGCCGACCCACAGGGCGTCGTAGCCAAGGTCCTCGAGTCCGCGGACGAAAGCGCTCAGGGCGGGGGCGTCGCTGACGGAGGGTCCGACCAGGGGAATCATGAAACCGAGCTGCATTGCGACGAGCCTCCTCAGGCGAAATTTCCCGCCACTGTTGATTTCCGACATCTGCGAGTCAGTGGTCCATCAACCCGTCAGAGCGCAGGGCGTTCGTACGCCGACCGCTCAGCCCGGGGTCAGTCCGTGAATTCGTTGACGCCCATGGCGAAGTTCCCGTGGCCGATCCCGTTGCCCGCGAGGCCTACCGTGAGCACACCCGCTCCTTCCAGCCAGTGCGCCATCTTCAGGCCGCCGACGTCCAGCGGGCGCAGTCCGAGGCTCGCGATGAATGCCGCCACGTCCGCCTTGGCCTGCGGGTTGTCGCCGGCGAAGAAGACGTCGGGCCGGCCCTCCGCCAGAACGTTACGGAAGACGGTGTTGAAGGCCTTGATCACGCTGGCGCCGGCCGGGGCGATCTTGGCGACCTCCTGCGCGATCGAGGTCGGCTCGCTGTGGGCCAGTCCGTCGAACGTGGCGTTGAACGGGTTGCTGATGTCGACGATGATCTTGCCCGCGAGGGCATCCCCGTACTCGGCGACGACCGGAACGACACCGGCGTACAGCAAGGCCGTGATGACGATGTCCCCGGCCGGGACGGCGCCCCACTGACCTGCCGTGGCGCCGCCGCCCAGAACCTTGGCCAGGTCGTCGGCCTTGGACTGGTCGCGTCCCATGACCTCGACAGTGTTGCCGCCAGCTACCGCGAGCGTGCCGATGGTACGGGCCATGTTCCCCGTACCGATGAGAGTGATGCTGCTCATGAAGTGTGTGCTCTCTTCCTGGTGGGTGTCAGATGGCGGTGGTGCCGCCGTCGGCAACGAGTTCCAGGCCGTTGACATAGCTGGAGTCGTCCGAGGCGAGGAACAAGGCGATGGTGGCGATCTCTTCGGGGCGGCCCATCTGACCGCGAGGGATGAGGGACTCGAAGGCGGCCCTGGTGGCCTCGTCGAACAGTTCTTCCTGTTTGGCCGTGGCGACCTGGCCGGGGGTCAGGACGTTCACGCGGATCTTGCGGTCGCGTAGTTCATTGAGCCAGACGCGGGCCCAGGCCTGCTGGACGGCTTTGCTTCCCGCGTACAGACTCCAGCCGGGAAAGGCACCGAGGGAGGCGTTGGAACCGGTCATGAGGATCGAGCCGTTGTCGTTCATCAGCGGCAGTGCCTTCTGCACGGTGAACAGGGTGCCGCGCGCGTTGAGCGAGAAGGCGCGTTCGAACTGTTCCGCGGTGATCTCGCCGAGGGCACCCGGTTCGCCCATCCCGGCGCTGGCCCACAGCACGTCGATCGAGCCCTTCTCCCGCTTGACGGTGTCGTACAAACGGTCCAGGTCGTCCAGATCGGCCGCGTCCCCCTGGACGGCAGTGACGTTGCGGCCGATCACCTTGACAGCGTCGTCCAGCGCGTCCTGCCGCCGGGCCTGGATGAAGACATACGCTCCCTCCTCGACGAACACCTTGGCCCCGGCCAGTGCCATGCCGGTGGATCCACCGGTGATCACCGCGACCTTGCCATCGAGCTTTCCCACGGTTACTCCTTTGAATTGACGGGTCTCCGAGACGGGAATAGAAGTGGCCTAATTCTTGACGTGCTCATCCTGGTTTTGGGCCCTGCTATCGAATACCGATCCCGAATTCTTGAACCGAGTTCTCTCGGCCCCATGAACAATGCCACTGGCCTGAGCGGGTGTCCAAGACCTGTTTCAGTCGTGGTGATACCCTCGAGGCATTGCCGGACCGGGAGGCCCCATGGATCTGGACCTGCGCAAGCTGCGCTACTTCGTCGCCGTCGCCGACAGGCTGCACTTCGGTCGCGCCGCCGATGAGTTGCACATCGCGCAGCCGGCGCTCAGCCGGCAGATCCGCGCGCTGGAACAGGATCTCGGCGCCTCCCTGTTCACCAGGGACAGCCACGGCGTAACGCTGACTGACGCGGGCCGGCAGCTGCTGGACGACGCCGGTCCGCTGCTCGCCTCCGCACACGCGGTCCGGCGCCGGGTGTCCGTGGCAGAACGCGGCGGCCAGCGGCTGGTGGTCGGCTTTCGGGCCGGCATCCCGGTCATCCCGGCGACGCGGGTGTTCGAGGCCCAGCACCCGGACGTGGTCGTGGACGTGCAGCGAATGGAATGGGACGACCAGGCCCCGATGCTGCTGGACGGCCGCGTCGACGTCGGCTATGTGCGGCTGCCCATCGACGAGACCGGCCTGCGCCTGACTCCGCTCTACACCGAGCCCCTCATGGTGGCGCTGCCCGCCGATCACCGGTTGGCAGGCAAGGGAGAGGTCTCCGAGGCAGACCTGGCCGGTGAGCCGCTGATCTGGCATGCCGACGCGAGCACGCAACCCACCCGGCGCCCACACCCCGACTCCGGACTCCGGGTACGCGGCCTCGACGAGAAGCTCGAGCACGTCGCGGCCGGCCGCGGCATCTCGTTCGTGGGGCGTTCGGAGACCGTGTTCTACTCACGCCCGGACATCAGCTACGTGCCCGTCCCGGACTTGGCGCCCGACCAGGTATTCGTCGCGATGGCGGCATCGCGCACCTCGCCGCTGGCCGACGACTTCTTCGCCGCGGTTCAGGCGACGGCTGAGGTCACGGCAGAATGCGGGAACTATGAGATGTGGCAGCTTGCGGCCGACGCCGCTTCAGAGCGCGGTGAACACCTCGGCTGACAGCAGCCGGACCCACCTCCAGTACCCGCATGCCCTGTTCGATCCTGGCCTGATGCAACAATCTGGCGTGCAGCCTCGGCGCGCTGATCGACATGGTGCGCCCGGGCTCGTCACTCCCAGTGCGGACCACAGAGTTCGCGTACGCTCGGGGTCAGAGGGGCACGTCTGGACTCGATCTTTTTGCGTTTCTGTTGCGGTGCTCACGTTCTACAAACCTCTCAGGCCCGGAGATCCGCAAATCTCCGGGCACTGATTTTCGTAGCGGGCACACGATTTGAACCTGCGACCTCTGGACCTTATAGGCCGAGAATCAACGCTACGAGAAGTCGGTGGGATTCGGGGCGGAATCACTAGGGCGAACGGCTGCCCGCCGACTACGTCATACCGGATTCCATCGGGGTATTCCCGGCGCTCGGCGAAAAGCGCGCGGCCGGTCCGCACCGCTGTCTGAATCCGCCCTCGGTCTCAATATCGAATGACGGTGGTGGCTTACCGAGGATGTCGATCAGCTCCCCGATGCACTCGGCGTGCTGAGGATCGGGGCGGGTTGGCCGACCAGTTGGCGCCGGTCGTCCTCGACACACCGACCTCACGGGGCCGCGGCCATGATGCTCCATCCACGAGCCCGCAACTCCACGAACCGCTGCCGCGCCGACGACAGCCGACGCCGCCCAGGCCCCTTCTTCACACGACGAGACGACAACACAACCTCCCAATCCAAGGACGAAGTGCTGCAACCGTCAGTAGAAACCACCCCGGAACCAGAGGATCAGTCTTCAGCCGAAGCCGACAGGCCTTCGTTCCCGGCATCCTGACCTCCGCCGGCCCTCGGCGAGAGGAGCGGCGTAGAGTGGCGGTGCCACGAGTGGGTCGGACAGTCGGCCGTGGTACTCGTGTCGCAGACGACGGGATCTCGTCGATGAGCAACTCCTTCTTCCGCTCGGACAACCTTCGCCGGAGCGGCCGATTCGTCGCCAGGTTCGCCCACCAGTTGAGCGTCGAGTCCGGTACGACGGTCAGTGCCCGCTGGAACCCGGTCAGCCCGGCACCCAACTCGAGGTCGCGATGGCAGATCGCCTGACAGGATGGTCCGAGCCTGCCGCTGATGCAGTACTACGCCAACGGGCTGGCAGGCAGTATCGCCGGGGTCGAGATCGAGTCCCTGCAGTGGACTCGACGTATCTCCGCGCAGACCGTCGGATCGGTGATGATTCGCAACGTGCGCGCCGGACTGCCACCGTTGGGCCGGTACGCCGACCGGCATGCCCTGGTGGCCTCGCTGGACACGGTGGATTTCCCCGAGCGAGGTACCTCTCGTGACGTTCGGTTGGGCGCCCGGCTGGCGCAGCTCGGTAACCATCCCGAGCGCGACATGGCGAGGTTCCTCTCGCTCCACGGACTGGCGGGTCTCGGCGAGAGCTCCTTGGAATCACCAGGACCGTGCTGTCCCGAGGCACTTGCAGGACGATGCTCCGACGCGCCACCGGCCCATTCACAGTGCAGTTGACCCAGCCTCCAGCCTGTAACCCCGGGATAGGACGGACATCTCCGAGCCCACAGAAATGGCGCGGCCGCGCAAGGCTCGGCGTCGCGTCGTCCACGTTGGCGTCCGGATAGCGCCGCAGCGCGCGGTAGGCGACGCCCTTCGCCTGGCCGACCCAATGACGGCCCCGGCGGCGCAGATCCGCGACCGTGCTCTCGGCGCGGCTGGAATGCCGCAGCCTGCCCGCCCTGCCCCCCGAGCAGGGCGGTACTCGATTGTTGCGGAGTGGTTCTACCAGTCGCCGGAGGAATCGCGACTGCCGGCCTTGGCGAGGCCACGGCT
>NZ_SJKB01000042.1 GCF_004331465.1 Kribbella pittospori | reverse complement strand
CCTGCCCGACGCCACCCTCGTGCCACTGGACTCAGGCCACTTCGCCCTCCAGGACTGCCTTCCCGACATCGCTGCCGGCATCAACACCTTCTACGACCAGAACGTCAAGAAGGTCCGGACTCAGCCGAGCTTCGCTCCCGGAAGGTAGCCGGCGTCGACAAGTGCGGTTCTCAACTTCCGGCGTGCGTCGAACATCACCTTGTAGATCGCGTTGTGCGTCGCACCCAGCTGGTCTGCCACGTCGTCGGTCGGCATCCCGTTCAGCAGAGCAACGAAGACGAACCGTTGCTTCGCGGTCAGCTTCTCGTCGACGGCACGGTGCACGGCATCCAGCAGATCTCGTCTCTCGACGTGAGTCTCGGGCTCGAGCCCACCTGCTGCCGGTAGACGGTCCCAGTCGTCCTCGTCGAACGCGACGCTGGCGCCGGCGCGCTGCCAGAAGTGGCGACTGACCTTGGCGGTGACATCGAACATCACGAACTTGTACGCCCACGTGGTGAACTTGCAGTCGCCGCGGAAGGTTTGAATCTTGCCACAGATCGCCAGCAGAGCGTCGGCGGCGGCCTGGTGCGCAATGTCGTCCAACTCGGGGCCGGCCAGCCGCAGCCGTGACGCCCGCCGCGCCACCTCCGCTCTCGCTCCCCGGAGGAGAACTTCATGCAGCCGACGACTGGCTGCCTCACCACAAGGGCCACCGACACTGAGGTCGTGAACCCAGGCACGGTTCTCTCTCGCGACCTCCGTGGAGACTCGCGGCTGCGAGCAGGGCCCGGAAGCATCGTCGTCCACAGGATCTCCCGCGATCGGTGAAGTAGTAGTCCATATGGACGATATAGTCCAATACGACATGAAGCCAATCCGCTGGATGTGTGGTGTAGTACATTGCAGACAGCCACGTTTCAGTTCGTGGGCCTGCGGTGACCCTGCGTCCACACTGATCTGTATCGTCCTCTTCTGATGCCCTGCTGACGTGAGGGACGAGGTGCCGGCGCACGAACGTCGTACTACGATCAGAATGAGAGAATGGATCGGGCAGCCGTGGACGAACTCACCGCGATTCACGAGGAACTGACTCACGACCCGGCCAATGCCTGGGCGACCGAACGCGGGCACGAACCTCTCTACACCGCGTCGCCACGGTCCCGGATCGTGATCATCGGCCAAGCACCCGGCCAGCGCGCGCAGGACAGCCAGATCCCTTGGAATGATCCGAGCGGAGTCAAGCTGCGGGCGTGGCTCGGTGTCACCGAGGAGCAGTTCTACGACCCGGACACGGTCGCGCTACTTCCGATGGACTTCTACTATCCGGGCAAAGGTGCGCACGGCGACCTTCCCCCACGACCTGACTTCGCGCCCACCTGGCACCCGCGCATCCTGAAGCAACTCACGCAACTGCGCCTCACGATCCTGATCGGAAGCTACGCACAGAAGCACTACCTCGAAGGTGCCGCCAAGCGGACCTTGACCGAGACGGTACGCGCCTACCGTGAGTACGTGCCTGAGCGGATTCCCCTGGTTCACCCCTCGCCGCTGAACTTCCGCTGGCAGGCCAGGAATCCATGGTTCGAGGCAGAGGTGATTCCAGCGCTCAGGCTGCTCGTCCAGGCAGCGATCTCAGGGACGTAAGAACCTCCCCGGCCGGCGGCACTGAATCACAATACGGTCACCCTGGCGTGCAAGGAGCTCTGCCACATGACGATCCTGATGGACGACCACAACGGCCAGATTCTCGTCGTCGAAGACGCAGACCTGCGCTACTACGAGCTTCGGCTCGATTCAGCGGTGGTCGGCACGCTGGACTTCCGGGACGTCGAGGGTCGCAGGGTCCTCGGGTTGACCGAGATCCGCCCTGACCGTCGTGGCCGCGGGCTGGCAACGATGTTGATTCGGGTCGTTCTCGACGACCTGCTGAGGCAAGGGATTCGGATCAGCAACTACTGTCCCGCGGTCGACAGATTCCTCCGGACGCACCCGGATTACTACGTGGTGGTCGACCCCGCAAGGCCAGGGATGACCGACAGCCGGACGCTGCACCAGGCGGGTCCAGCTGAATCCGCGTTGGACGCCGCGATGCGCTCAGAACATGCGAGGCTGCGCGATCTGGTCGACGAGTCCCGAGCCGGCGCGACTCCGCTCACACACCGGCGACATGAGGCCGACATGTTCTCGGCCTACGCAGCACAGCATCTGGCCGCGACGACGGAGCTCCTCCTCAGCCACGCCGGCCGTTCGCCCGCCGGCGACGTAGCCGCCTACCTGGGCAACATCAAGCAGCTCGAGAAGTCTCTCCGCGTGCTCAAAGGACGCGAGTACGGCGACAGCCGCTACCTCCATCTCGGACTTGGCGAAGTGTGGGACGTCGTGATGCGGCTGCTGTCAGAACACGAGGAACTCGAGAGTCGGATGACGGCCCGAATCGCGGATGAGTTCGATCAGGGCATCGTCAAGTCCCTGGCGGAAGAGCTGCTCCTGAAGCAGGACAAGTCGCCGACGCGTAGCCATCCGTCGTCGCCGCACGTGGGTGCCATCGGCAACCTCACCCGCCGGCTCTGGCGCATCGCCGACAGCACGGCAGACGACCTGGAAGGTCGCCTCGTTCCGGCGCGCTATCACCGCAACCCCAAGCGTGATTCCTCGTTCTCCCATTACCTTCGCGGCACCCCGATCGATGGCGACGACTCGGCGACCTAGTCTGACGTCTGCGGGTTGCGCGCAGTGATGACAGTGAACACGGTGGCGACGAGGGCAAGTGCGCCGTACCCGAGGGTGATCTGTGGCAGCGAGAAGCCGTTGGACAGTAGGCCGGAGATGAGGCTGGGGAAGGCGGCACCGCTGTACGAGAGCAGGTAGATCGCGGTGAAGACCGGTGCCCGGTCGGCCAGGATGCTGCCGTGCAGCAGACCGCGCGTGGTGGCACTGATGGCGATGCCTTGGCTGGCGCCCGCGACGATGGTTGCGGTGATGAACAGCACGAGTGTGCCGGAGGCGATCGCTGTGACGATGCCGATCATTCCGGCCAGGAAGGCGATCATGCCGATGCGTTGGGCTGCCGCGGGTGTGAACCGGCCGCCGAGGGGAGCGCCGAGAACGCTCGGAGCCATATAGGCGGCGAACACCAGTCCGAGGACGAGCGGACTGTGGGTGTGGAGTTGATCGTCGACCAGCGCGGGTACGAAGGCTTGGTAGAAGGCCCCGGTCGCCCAGGTGGACAGGAGCACTGCGGCCGCGACAGGGAGCAGATGCCTGACCCGGGCCGGAACGCGGACGCTGGGTCGCAGTGATCGCCAAGCACCCGGTGTCGGAGTTGCGGTTTCCGGGCTGATGGCGATGAGCGCGGCCGACACAAGCAGGAGGCCGACGGCAACCAGGTAGATGAGTTCGCGTGGCCAGGGCCCGAACTGGACCAGGGCGCCCGAGGCGATAGCGCCGACGGTGAGGCCGAGCATTGGAGTCTGGCTGGAGGCGACGGAGGCCAGCCAGGCCGGCCGGGATGGTGCGGCGTCGACGATGTAGGAGGTGAGGCTGCTGCTGGCCAACCCTGCACCGACGCCCATCAAGAGTCGACCGGTGAGCAGGGTGCCGATGGTGTGCACATTCAACAAGAGGAGACAGCCCAGCAGGAGCAGTCCCAGGCTGGCGATCGCCGTACGCCGTCGGCCCAGGTGATTGGACACTCGTCCCAGCACCAGCAGTGCGGCGATGGTGCCGACGGAGTAGGCGACGACCGCCAGCGAGACGCCGGCGTTGGTGAACCCGTCTTCGGCCCGGTAGGTGTTGTACAGCGGGACCGGCGCGGCGTTCGCGGCGAACGCGGCCATCAGGGAGATCACCGCGGAGAGGAATGCCAGCCGGAGCGTTCTGCGCCGCCGAGCCAGGTTGATCACTGGAGCCACGTTGTGCATCGAGCCTTGCCCTTCTTTTGTCCTGAACCACCTACCTCCACGGCGCGCAGCTACGTCGGAGTAGCCGCCCTTGTGGGGCGGCTACACCGGTGTCGGTTGCGCTGGGGACGGCTTAGGTGCCCGGAGCGATCGCGCAGGCGGAGACGCAGACCCAGGTGCCCTCACGCTTCTGGTACGCGTCCGTGTACAGGGCTTCTTGCTCGGCTCCATCGGCGATCATGGTGTAGTTGCTGCGGCCGTGGATCAGGGCGACGTCACTGAGGATGCGGATCTTCACGTCGTGGACAGCGAGATCCTTGAAGGGGCGCGGCTTGGCGATGTACTCGAGGAACTCGGCCCGGTTGCGGGTGACGCCCGGCGTCTGCACGACGAAGTCTTCGGCGAGGAGCTCGCTGAAGCGCTGGACATCGTTGAACTGGTCGGACCGGACGTAGTCGTTGTTGAGCTGCTCGAGGATCGCCAGGTCGTCGGTGGACTGCATGTTGTGGTTGATCTCGTGTTCCTTCGCTGTGGTTCGGCGTTCGCCGCCGGCAAGTTGCCGCGCCGGCAGGCGAGGTTGTCCCACCTGATTGGCGTCGAACCATCGGCCCGTCTTACCTCGCGTGCGGGGGTCTGTGGTGGAAGGAGTGTCGGCGGTGTGGTCACGCCGAAGAGTCTCGAACTGGAGCGCGTGGGTCAGTGGATGCGACGGAGGATGTCGTCAACGACGGACTCGAGCGGTGCGGTGGCGTCGATCGGGCATCCCTGGGCGATGCCTTCCTTCGTGTGGTGCAGGCGCATGATGATCTCTCGTTCCTCTTGCCGTCCACCCCAGTCGGTGGGGTCAACGGCCACACGCTCGTCGATCCGGCGCATCACGGTGTCAAGGTCGACGACTTCGAGGATGAAAACCCCGTCCAGAAGGTCGATGAACTCCGAAGAATTCCTGCAACCACCGCAGAAGAACGTCACCGCCTCGTCCTGGCCGGCGATCAAGGACTTGACCTTCGCTACATCCCAGACGGGCGGTAGGTGACTGTCGGAGGCGACGTCACTCGTGGCTGGATCCGGTGTGGCGCGGAGTTCCCTGTCGCCATGAATCGCCTGATAGCCCCGTCGCTGGAGTTCGTCGCAGACCGTGGTTTTGCCGGTGCCGGAACCGCCGTCGATCAGATAGTTTCTCAAGCCCATTGGTAGGAGTCTCCTGTACGTCCACGTCAGCACAGGACCCTATCGATGCCTCTGACCGATCGCACGCCAATAAGGCGGACCCACGCGGCTCCCGCCCAGGTCGCGGACCTCTGATCGATTAGGGTCCGACTGCTGGCATTCGTGGCGCAGGGCGGAGGGTGCGATGAATCTCGGTGTCGAGGAGGTCGGCGCGTTCCTCGGGGACGATCCAGACCTGACGACGTGGCTGGGGGAGTTGGAGCGAGCCGGTGAGCCTCGCGACGAGCTCGACGTACCCGCGCCCGAGACCGGACTGACGCTCCTGCTTCGACTCGGCGTACCGGCGCAGGACGCGGCCGAGATCGTCGGTGGGTTGTCCGAGCTGCAGCGCAATCCCACCCTGTCCTGGCTGGTACGACGTTGTGCTCAGCGGACCGTCGCAGATATGGGCGGATTTCGGCCGGGTGGATCGTGGCCGGCTTTGCCGGACGGCTGGGGTCGCTACTTCTACGTCTACGTCTTTCTCGCAGTTCTTCCGTCTGTCCGCGCGTACCACGAAGAACGTGGCATCCCTGACGACATCTCCTGGGCGACGCTGGCGGCGCTTGGCAATGCCGTGGAGTCCCATCGGCAACGGCTCGGCACCGGCGGGCTCGACGCGCCGTTCTGGATCGACCTGCATTTCCGCGGCGGCATCTATCTGCTTGGCCGGTTGGGGTTCAACCGCGGCGACCTGGGTTTCCTTGCCCCGGCGGTGCAGGCCGCCGGACTTCCGTTCGACGAGTCCGATCCGGCGCTGGGTGTGCACGCTGCCCCGACCGGACCCTTGGATCCGGCCGCCTGCGACGCTTCCTTCCGCCTTGCGGGCGAGTTCTTTGCCCGGCATTTCCCCGAGG
Source organism: Kribbella pittospori (assembly GCF_004331465.1). GTDB lineage: Bacteria > Actinomycetota > Actinomycetes > Propionibacteriales > Kribbellaceae > Kribbella > Kribbella pittospori. The sequence goes on along the minus strand of NZ_SJKB01000042.1, from coordinate 13,391 downwards.
AGACGTACCGGCTCGCGCGATGTGGATCGTGGATCCTCGACGAGCAGCTCGCCGAATACCTGCCGGCCGACTCCAACATCATCCGCTTCCAACGCCGCTTCCACCTGGTACCCGAGACGCGGGACGGCGACGCCGACATCCTGTCCCGGATCTTCCAGGCTTCACCCGATACCGACCTTGCGACCCTTCCCCGCCGGACGACTCTCCAGCGAGCCGTGATCGATCACCTGCGCGCAGGCCGGCACTGGAAGATCGGCTTCGGCTGGCTCGAACTCTGATGGATCGGGTCAGTAGCGGCGCCGGCTGCGGCGGGAGGAGGTGAACGTGGCGGGCTCCTCGTTGCCGATCCAGTCGCCGTCCCTGAGGCGTCGAAGGCTGTTCTCGATGTCCAGCGACAGCCAGCCGGCGAGCTGCGGATGGGCGGGGTGTTGCCACAATCCGTACGGCCCGCGCAGCGTCTCGAGGTAGTCGACGAGGTCATGCACCCGGCGGTCCTCTGCGGAGACGCCGCAACGGGAGACGAGGTCGAGCAGGAAAGCGAGGTCGTGGGTGGCGTAGAACGTCACCTGTCCCATCGCTCGTTCGAGCCCGACCAGACGGGACACCTCCCAACCGAGAGTCGACGCGTCCCGGGTCTCGCGGGCGAGGAGATGGTCGACGCCGATGCGGGCGACATCGGATCGCCGGCGCTCAGGATGCAGCGCCAGGCACGCAACGGCGCCGGTCGTCGCCGATCGGCAACCGAGCCCGCGGGGCAGCCGGCGGTACTCCTTCTCCGGCGGCGTCGGGCGGCCTTCCTCCCCGAGGTCGGCTTTCGGTCCGGCCGGCCAGGACCCGTCCTGGAGGCGAACGGCTAGGAGCCACTCATAGGCACGCTCGGCCCGGGGATCAGTGGCGAACCCGGCCGCGGCGATCCCGCGCAGCGGTACGACGGTGTGCATGGTGATGAAGCGAGCACCCTCGATCGGGCCAGGGCCGGTAGGCGGAATCGACCACGAGCCATCCGGTTGTTGGCTGTCGAAGATCTTCTCGACCGCGGCCGCCATCGCAGGCCCGCGGTAGCCGAGATAGGCCAGCTGACACAGCAGATAGCCCGCGGCATAGGGCTGGGCCGCCTCCAGGCGCCCGACCAGTACGCCGATCTCCACACTCCGATCGATCTCCGTACGCCACGCGATGACCTCGGCGTCCGCGTCGTCGGCGCCTGCCAATTCGCGGGCGGCCCGCCACCGCAGCGACGGGGACGGATCTCCGAGCAGCAAGGTGCCGAGGTTCATGGCAGCACCTCGGCAAGATGGGGCGCGGTGGCGGTGCCGGCTTCGGCGAGAGCGTCGGGTGGGCCCTCGAAGACGATCCGGCCGCCGTCGGGTCCCGCGCCCGGCCCGAGCTCGATGAGCCAGTCGCAGGCGGCGAGGAAGGCCGGATCGTGCTCCACGACCAACACGCTGTTGCCGGCGGCAATGAGTGTGTCGAGCGTGCGGACCAGTACTGCGACGTCGGTGGCCTGGAGGCCGACGGTGGGTTCGTCGAGGATGTACAGGGCGGTCGCCTTCGTCGTACGGGCGAACTCCTTGGCAAGCTTGAGCCGCTGCGCTTCGCCGCCCGACAGGCTCCAGCCCGGCTGGCGTACGACGAGGTAGCCGAGCCCGAGTGCGACCGCGGCCCCGCCCACCCGGCGCACCGCGTCGATGTCGCCCCACTCGTCGACCACTTCGGCGATGGTGAGGGCTTCGATGTCGGCGAGGCTCCGGCCCCGGTGGAGCAGCGTGGCGGCCTCGCGGCGATACCCGGATCCGCCACAGGCATCGCAGGTCTGCGGCACCGACGGCAGGAACGACATGTCCTGTTGCCACGCCCCTTTTCCCTTGCAGGCGTCGCACTGATACGTCAGGTCCTTGATCGTGATGCCCTGCTCCACGGCCGCCTCACTCGCGGCGAACTGCTTGCGCAGGGCACCGATCAACCCGAGGAACATCCCCGGTGAGGTGATCTCGGCCCGGGACTGGTCGGCCACGACCGTTCGCTGGGGCGCTCCGGAGATGGCGTCGTGCTCGCCGGGCCGGACGCGGATCACGCCGCTGCCGGGAATGTTGGTCTTCGGCGGGGTCAGGCCCAGCGCGATGGTGTCGACGACGAGCGTCGACTTCCCCGATCCGGACATCCCGCAGACGCCGACCAGTACACCGAGGGGTACGCGGACGTCGAGTCCGTCCAGGTTGTTCTCCCGCGCTCGGGTGATCTGCATCCAACCCGTCGGCTCCCGGCGTGCATCGCGGTACGTCGTCGGAACCCGTCCATCCAGAACCGCTCGCGTCACCGACTGCGGGCTGTCCAGCTCGACCACGCGACCACCAGTTCGCCCCGGACCGGGGCCGATCTCGATCACGTCGTCCGCCGCGCGGATGATGATCGGGTCGTGCTCGACGGCGATGACAGTGTTGCCTGCGGCCCGCAACTCGGTCAGCGTCCGGGCCAGGGCGGTCACCTCCGAGGGGTGCAGACCCCGTGAGGGTTCGTCCAGCAGGACCGTCATCCCGACCAGACCGTCGCCCAGCACCGAGGCCAGCTTGACGCGCTGCGCCTCACCGGCCGACAGCGTCCACGTCGACCGGTTGAGCTGGAGATAGCCCAGCCCGACGGCACGGAGGAAGCCGAGCCGACGCAGTACGACGCTCCGGGCCTCCGCCGCTTGCTGGTCGTCGGGCCCGTCCATCGAGGTCAGGACGGTCTCCAGGTCGGCGAACGAGGTCGAGAAGAGCTCATCCCGTCCGCGTCCCTGGAGGCGGATCGCCAGGTACGGCGTACGCAGCCGCCGGCCGGCGCACTCCCGGCACGGGAACTCGGTCGACTCGTTGCCCCCGACATCGTTCGCAGCCCACGCGTTCAACCCGCGCCAGAACGCGTCGCCGTACAGCACTGCGTGTTGAGCCTCGTCACTCAACGCCTTCCAGGGGGTGCGGTCGAAGTCGAACCGGTAGCGCTCGGCCAGCGACCGCATCGGCGGCTCCTCGCCGCGGGTGGTGCCGAACCAGGCCAGACTGCCGCCGAAGACGCCGCCGTAGATGGGCACATCCGGGTCCACAATCAGTGTGGGGAAGTCGAACTCGCGCTCGACTCCGAGTCCCAGGCACTGCGGACAGGCCGACACCGGTGACCCGACCAGATGACGCGGCTCGATCGGCACCGCACTGGTCCCGCAGTCGTCACAGCTCCACGCTGCCTCCGGCTTCGGCGACGTGCGGCGTACTGTGTCGCGACCGCAGGCAAGGCACGTGCGGACACCTGCCCGGGCGATGATCACGGCCAACAGACGGTCGAGATCGCTGGACCGACCGACGGTCACCCGGTTGGCATCCCAGACGTAGAATCCCGGCCCGCGCCCGTCGAACCTCGAGCCGGACGGGTCGGTACTCATCGTCGGGCCCAGGCCGGTCAGTGAGTCGACCGGAGCCTCTGGGCCCTCCCGGACCGACTGCCGCTCGTAGACCGACAGGCACTCCAGCAGCCGCCTGGTCGCCTCCGACTCGAGGATGTCGCCGACCAAGGACGACTTGCCCGAACCCGAGACGCCGGTGACGACGGTGAACCGGTCCTTGGCGAAGTCGACGTCGACTCCCTGCAGGTTGTGGGCGCGGGCGCCGCGGACGCGGATGGCATCGCTGGATCGTCGGTCGGTGCGCGGCTTGGTGCGAGGCCGCACCTTCGGCTGCTTCTCGGCAACGGGCGGCCCGCAGTGCTGCAGCCGTCCACCATGGGGACCACCGCCCGGGCCCAGATCGATGCGCCAGTCCGCGGCGGCGATCACGTCCGGCTGGTGTTCGACCACGACCACCGTGCAGCCGTTGTCCGTCAGCCGGTCGAGCACCGCCAGCAATCGATCGAGGTCGCCAGGGTGCAGACCTGTGGTTGGCTCGTCGAGCAGCACCAGGTCGCCGGACCGCGCCTTGGCCACCTCGCGGGCCAGCCGCACGCGCTGGGCTTCCCCACCCGAGAGGCTCGGAGATGGCTGCCCGAGCGTCAGGTAGCCCAGCCCAACCTCCTGCAGTGAGCCCAGGATGCGGGTCACCGACGGGTGTTCGGCGAACATCGCTGCGGCCTCGTCAACACTCAGCGCCAGTACGTCGGCGATCGATCGATCCGCCCAGGTCGCTTCGAGGACCTCGGGTCGGTAGCGCTGACCGTCGCAGGCCTCGCACCGAACCCAGATCGGCGCCAGATAGCTCAGGCCGATCGCCACCGATCCCATCCCCTCGCAGTCCGGACACGCGCCCTCGGCCCGGTTGAAGGTGAACTCCGATGCGGAGCGTCCGGTCTCGTTCGCGAAGACGTCACGGATCCGGTCGAGCACCTTGGTGTACGTCGCTGGATTCGACCGTGGATTGTTGCCCAGCGGTGCCTGGTCCACCGCACGAGCCCGGGTCACCGGCGCGGCGAACGCCGTACACCCGATCGGGCCACGCTTGCGCAACGACGCCAGCAACACGTCGTGGGACAGGGTGGTCTTGCCTGCTCCTGATGGCCCGGTGATCACTGTCAACGATCCGAGCGGGATCTCGCAGTCGACGGCGCGGAGGTTGCGCAGGCTCGCCCCGGTGACGCGGATCCGGTCATCGGAAACCGGACGTCGTGATGTCTGCCGGCGAGCGCCGGCGGAGAAGCCGATGCCCGACGCCGTTTTGGCGCGCCACAGGTCCGCAGGCGGACCTTGGAACACCAGTTGTCCGCCGGAGCCGCCACCGCCGGGGCCGATCTCCACGACGTCGTCGGCCATGGCAACGGCCAAGGGGTCGTGTTCGACCATCAGCACCGGGCCGGGCAGAGCGGCAATGGCGTGGAGCAGTCGGCTGAGATCGCTGTGATGCAAGCCGATGGTCGGCTCGTCGAGGACGTGCAGCAGGTCTTCGAGACGCCCCGAGAGCACGACCGCGAGCCGGGTACGTTGCGCCTCACCGCGCGACAGCGTCGGCATCGATCGGTCGAGGGCGAGGTAGCCGAGGCCCAACTCCTGCAGCGGACGCAGGCGTCTCTCCAACTCCTCTTGGATCCGTCGCGCGCGCAGCGGGAGCTGCTGTACGAAGTCGAGGACCTCGGTCACCGATCGGCCGATCAATTCCTGGAAGGTGAGGCCGGCGATGCGGTGTGACGAGGTGTCGTTGTCACTCTTGAACGCCGAGGGGGAGAGTGGCCGGACCCAGGCGCCGCATCGGGGGCAGATCGGCGCACGTAGTACCGGCGTACCACTGAGCAACACCTCGGGTCTGCCCAACGCATCGGCCTGCTCCAGAGTGGCCCGAACCTCGGCGGCCGAGACGCCTGGCTGAAGGGTGGCTACTCGTACAACGATGTCGTGAGGCTGCGCGGGGTCGAGGTGATTCGCCGAGCCTCCGTCGACGGTGACCTGGGCGAACTGGTCTCGTACGCCGGCCAGCAGGCGGGCGTGACTTCCGACCAGCCCTCGGACGATCGCGACCTCGACGTCGAGCCCGTCGTTGCGAGCGAGCAGATCCAGTGCGGTCGTGAGGCGCTCCTCGGCGGACAGCGCCCGGACCGGCACGTCGCAGTGCGGGCATTCGACCTCGGCGAACCGTGAGTACAGGATCCGCAGGAACGGATGCAGCCCGACCGACGTCGCCACGGTCGAGGCCGGGTTCCGGTTGAGGACGTTCTGGGCGACGGCCACCGCCGGACCCAGACCCTCGATCCGCCGGACCCTCGCAGCGGGAACCCGCGCTCTGTTTCCACCGAGCGCCAGCGACTCGACGAACCGCCGACGCGCCTCGGCGTACACCACGTCGAACGCCAACGACGACTTCCCCGACCCCGACACCCCAACGACCGCGGTCAACCCCGGCCCGAACGACACCTCAACATCCCGCAAATTGTGCTCAGCCGCCCCCAGCACCTCGAGGAACCGCCCGTTCCGAGCACGCGCACGCCCAACCGCACCGTCACCCACGACTCGGCGATCCACCCCGCCATACTCGCAGCTTCCCGGGTCCGGCCGCTTCCGGAGCTGGTGGCCCGCACCGCCTGGGCCTAACCGTCAACCACTGGTTCCTGCTCTATTCCTGCCTAGCATCCAGTTGTGGCGGCTGCAGACGACCCCAAAACGAGCGGTGCGCAAGAGTGGGTGCCGTTGGACGTGACGGGCGACGCCAGGTACTCGGAGGAGCGCGCTCGAGTTCGCGCCAAGCTCAAGCATCTGCAGGCGTACGACGGGGGCATGCTGTGGGATCCATCGACGTCAACGCTGACGATCCAGATGACGACGGAGGACGCCCTCCAGCAAGCACGACTCCTCCTGCTGGTGACGAGCCCGACGTGGCTGCGCCTGATGTTCGTACAGGTTCAGTACTCCGCCCTGGAACTGGAGGAACTCGCCGCCCGACTCCTCGAGCATCAGACCGCCTGGGCCGGCGCCTCGGGCATCAGCGGCGGCGTCGACCACCGCGCCAACCGGCTGTGCCTGCTGGTCGACCGCAACCACGAACACGCCGAAACCCTGATCCAAGCCATCAGCCACCTGAACGACCCAAGAATCACCCTCGAGCTCTACACCTCCACCGGAACCACCATCCGGTAGAGGGTCTCGCCGGACTCCGTGGTCTAGGGGCCCTTCAGTGGTTCGTCGGTGCGGAGGGAGACGAGGACGTCGTGGATGGCGTGGGTTACTGCGGGGGTGTGGGCTGGGTCGTCGATGAAGGCGATGTGGGTTGCGCCCGGCTCGACGCGGTGGAGGCTGTTGGTTGACAGGGTGGCCGATTCGTTCTGGGCCTCCATCCATCCCTCGGAGTTTCCGACTGCGGCGGTCAGGACGATCAGGGGTTTCGCGTCGAAGGTGCGCAGTGTTCCTGCCTGGGCCGCGGATCGGCTCGCGACGCCGTACTCGTCGATCGTGCCGCTCATCTCCTTCCCGGTGGCGGCGGTTGTGCGTGCGTCGTCTCGGTACGTCGGCGGTAGGTCCGAGTAGTTGATCGAGGAGAGAAGGCGCCCGACCCCTACCCGAGAGGTGGTTGCGATCAGCGAGGACAGATGCTTCGAGACGCTGTAGGAACCGGCCTGCGGTGGGGGCGCGGGGGTGGTCTTGGCGGTGGTGGAGTCGATCAGGACGAGACCGGCGACCTCGTCGGGGTACTTCGCGGCGTACGTCCGCACGTACAGGCCGCCGAAGGAGTGACCAGCCAGTACGTACGGCCCCGGAACGGAGGCGCGCTGCAGCAGCTCGTGGAGATCGGTCGCGATCTGGGCGGCATCGGGTGGAGTCGCGGCGGGATCACTCCAGCCACGCCCGGCCCGGTCGTACACACACACTCTGCTGTCGCGGGCCACGGCGGGTGCGATCAAGCCCATCGAGGCCGCGGAGCCGCCGGCGCCGGGCTCGAGGATGACGGTCGGACTGCCTGAGCCGGTGCATTCCAGATGGAGCCGGTACGGGCCGACGTCGACGAGCTGGCCGCGCATGGCGACCGTAGGCCCGGTCGCGCGGCTGATCGTCTCGTACGCTCCGCCGAGGGCGAGGATCACCAGAACGATCAACACCGGGTTCAGCAACCACACCCTGGTCCGGCTGTGCAGGTCGCGCCGGGCGCGGGTCCAGACCCAGACCACCAAGACCAACAGAGCTGGCGGCCAGACCCATCCCAGCGCATCCACCACGGAGTCCGGGGCCACGAGCACCAGCACCCCGGACAGCACCATGAAGATCGCCGGCGCCACCGCCCAGCGTTGTGGTTGATCGGTGAACCGCCCGGACAGAACCGCCATCAGCGCCCACCCGAGACCAAAGCCGAACAGCACCATCGCGGTAGCGAAGTCCACATCCACCGTGCCAACCGGCAGGAACGCGAGGATCACCGCAGCCGCGAGACCAGCGGCCAGCGATCCGGCCACGACTTTGCCGATCTGCCTTGCGGGACGAGCCGTGTCTTGCATGATCATTCCCTCCCCGGTAGTCACTGGACCCGACCGTCAGGCCCCCCAGACCAGGGTCTGTCCCTGCTGTCTCGATGCTCAAGCGCCGGCCTTGCCGCGCACTGTCCGGATGCTGTCGGGAAGAGGGGTGGCGGTCGCGCCGGACAGCGGTTGGACATCGCTGGATCGCACCGTGGAGTGTCAGCGAATCTCCACTGGAAGGTGTGGATGCCATGCGGCACCTGAGCTTGTTCGTCGGCGGGATGGACTGCCGCCGTTGCGTACGAGAGGTCACGGCACGACTTCGCGATGTCCCCGGCGTGGAAACCGTAGTCGCCGACGTCAGCCGCTCCCTGATTCGGCTCAGCGGCACGATGGCGGCCGGCGACGTACTGGCCGCGTTCGCCGGGTCGACGTACGCCGTACGGCTTCTCGATGATCCAACGCCGGTCGAGCTGTAGCCGGCGTCGACAGGATCGGGACAGCGCGAAGACAGGGCCGTTCGTGACGCTCGTCGGCACAGCCACCGTCGGCTGATCGTCACGAGAGAAGGGCACACCATGTCTTCCACCACACCATCTGCGGTGAGGCCGAGTCGCCGGCGTTGGCTGGCGTTGGGGCTCATCGCCGCGGCTCAGTTCATGGTCATCATGGACACGTCGATCATCGGCGTCGCCTTGCCGCGGATCCAGCAAGACCTCGGCTTCACGCCCCAGGACCTGAGCTGGGTCTTCAACGCGTACGTCGTTGCCTTCGGCGGATTGTTGCTGCTCGGCGGACGCTTGTCCGACCTGTTCGGTGCGCGCCGGATCTTCGGGCTGGGCTGGGCGATCCTCGCGGCCGGCTCGCTGGTGGCCGGATTCGCGGGCAATGTCGCCGTCGAGCTCGCAGGGCGAGCGGTCCAGGGAGCTGGATCGGCACTCATCGCGCCGGCCGCACTGACTCTGCTGTTCACGATCTTCGGAGCGACTCCCAAGGAGCTGACCAAGGCGCTCGCCCTGTACGGCGCGGCCGCTCCGGCGGGTGGTACCGCGGGCGTCTTTCTCGGCGGCGTCCTGACGCAGTACGCCAGTTGGCCGTGAGTCTTCTTCATCAACGTGCCGCTCGCGGTCGTGGTCCTGCTGCTTCATCGGTCCGCGATGCCGGAGGGTCTGACCCAGCGCGGCTCTGTTGACCTGGCCGGCGCTGCGATCGTCACGGCGGGCGTTGCCGCGATCGTGTTCGCCGTCGTACGCGCACCGGAGTCGGGCTGGACCTCCGCTTCGACGGTGCTGGTCGGCATCGGCGGGGTTGCCCTGTTGACGCTGTTCGTCACTCTCCAGGCCCGTCAGCGGCGTCCGTTGGTGCGCCTCGGGATCTTCAAGGCGCCGAATCTGGCCGCGTCGAACGCCGCCCAGTTCCTGCTCGCGGCTGCGTGGATTCCGATGTTCTTCTTCGTCAACCTCTACTTGCAGCAGGTGCTGGGGCTCGGAGCCTTCGCCAGCGGCGCGGCGCTGCTTCCGCTCACCGTCACCATCATGGTCGGCATGATCACGGCCGCGCCGAAGCTCATCGGCCGCTTCGGTCCGAAGACCATGACCGTGGCCGGGCTGGCCACGTTGGCGGCGGGGCTCGTCTGGCTGTCGTTCATCAGTGCCGACGGTAGCTTCGCGGTCGACGTACTGCCGGCGACGCTGGTCACCGCGGCCGGGATGGCGATGGCGTTCATCCCGTCGCTCGGCATGGCGTTGTCGGCCGTCGCACCGGAGGAGGGCGGTCTCGCCTCAGGGATCGTGAACACCAACTACCAGGTGGGTTCGGCGTTGGGCTTGGCCGCGATGACCGCGGTCGCAGCCGCCTTCGGTGCTGACCAAGCCGGTGACGCCGCCGCATTGACCAGCGGGTTCTCGGCCGGGCTGATCGGCGCCGCGGGGATCGCCGCGGTCGGCGCGCTGCTCGCCGCCGCGTGGCTGAAGTCACCCAAGCCGCAGACCCAGGCGCCGACCGGCGAGCGGTCGGCAACCGTCGCCACGCACTGACCCCTGCCGGGTCGGCTCAGCCTCATCGTCGGGCCGAGCCGACCCGGTACGCACCGTTGCCGGGCTCCGGGCAGTCAGGAAGGATGATCAGGAGCGGGGGAGGGGGAGTGATGTGAACGACGTGCGTTTCGGCCTGCTCGGTCCCATGGAGATGACCGTCGGCGGCCAGGCGGTGACGCTGCCCGGTACCGCCGAGCGCGCACTGCTGGTGCAGCTGCTCCTCTCGCCCGGCCGCACGATCCCGGCAACTCTGTTGATCGACCGTCTGTGGTCCGAGTCGTCGCTTCCGATGGACCCGATGAACGCCCTGCAGATCCGGGTGTCCAAGCTGCGACGCGCCCTCAAGAGCATCGGCATCCCCGAAGTCGTGACACGGGAAGGTGTCGGTTACCGCGCGAACGTCGACCCCGCGGTGGTGGACGCCGTGGACTTCGACGCCCGCATCCGGACCGCGCGTGCGAACGCCAACGCCGCCGGGTCCGACTACGACGTCGATCATCTGCAGGCGTACGACGATGCGCTGGCACTGTGGCGAGCAGAACCTCTGTCGGACTTCAACACCCAGCACTGGGCGCTGGCCGAGGCAGGCCGCCTCACCGAGCTCAGGCTGGCAGCCCTCACCGAACGAGCGCAGATCGCCCTCGTCCTCGGTCGGCATCATGAAGTTGCCGCCGACCTCGAACCGCTCGTCGCCAACGCCCCGACCCTGGAGTCCTTGGCCGGCCTGCTGATGGTGGCGCTGTACCGCAGCGGCCGGCAGGCCGACGCGCTCGATGTGTACACCCGGACACGCGAGGCTCTCGACGACGAGCTCGGTCTCGAACCATCGGTGTCCCTTCGTTCCTTGCACGAGCGGGTACTCCGTCAAGACGAGTCGCTCGGCGGCCAACCTGAACTCTCTCCACCGGCACCCATCTCCACGTCAGCCCAACGGCAGCGTGCACAGGGCGACCGCGCGGCCCCGACGAACCTGCCGGCCGTCGTCCGGCCTTTGATCGGTCGCGATGCCCAACTCGACGCACTGACCGAGCTGCTGGGCGGCGTACGCCTGATATCGCTGATCGGACCCGGTGGAGCCGGCAAGACTTCGTTGGCGTTGGCAACCGCCGTACGCACAGCCGGTTCCTTTCCAGACGGTGCGATCGGCGTGCGTTTGGGGTCTGTCACCGCACCCGACCAAGTCCCCCTCGCCGTCGCCGACGCTCTCGGCGTACCGCTGGACGGCGCGGCGGCGGACAGGGACGTGCACGAACGGCTGATCGCCTACCTGGCACGGCGCCGGATGCTGCTGCTCGTCGACAACTGCGAACACGTCATCGACGCGGCCGCCGAGCTCATCGACGAAGTCCTCGGACGCTGCCCCGGGGTCACCGTGCTCGCCACGAGTCGCGAGGCTCTCGCCGTACCAGATGAGGTCCAGGTGGCCGTCGTACCGCTGGAGACGGCGCCCGAGGGGACGATCGCGTCGCGCATCCTCGCGTACCCGGCGTCACAGCTTTTCGTCGAGCGTGCGCGTGCCGTGCGACCGGGAGCCGTGTTCGCTGCCGACGATCTCGTGGCGATCGGTCGCATCGGCCGTGCACTCGACGGCATCCCGCTTGCGCTCGAGCTCGCCGCGGCACGTACGTCGTCGATGTCGGCCATGGAGATCTCGGACCGACTCGACCAACGGTTCTCCCTTCTGACCTCCGGCGCGCGTACTGCCGAGGCCCGGCAACAGACGCTGAAGGCAACTGTCGACTGGAGCTACGCGCTGCTCAGCAAGCCCGAGCAGCGTGCGTTCTGTCGGCTCTCGGTGTTCCACGGCGGCTGGACCCTCACCGCGGCCGAGGCCGTCGTCAGCGACGACACCACACCGGGCGGGGAAGTCCTCGACACGATGGGCCGGCTCGTCGAACGGTCGATGGTCGTGGCTGAGCCTGGGCCGACGACGCGGTACCGGATGCTGGAGACGCTGCGCCAGTACGCCGCTGAACGCCTGGCTGCCGCGGACGATCACGAGACGCTGGAGCGGCGGCACGCGCTGTACTACCGCGACTTTGCGCAGGAGGCGGAGATGGCGCTCCGCGGACCAGGGCAGCGAGCCGCCCTCAAACGGCTGCGTGATGACCAGCCGAACATCCGGGCTGCCCTCGCATGGCTCGGCCGGTCCGGAGACGTGGACTCCGCACTCAACATGGCCGGCGCTCTGGGTCTGTTCTGGCACCTGGGCCGCCATCTCGAAGGGCGCGAGGTGCTGGCCCGGCTGCTCGCCTCGGACCGCGGTACGCCGGCTGCGCGGGCACGGGCGCTCCAAGCGGTCTCGCTGGTCGAACGTCCCCGTGCCTGCCTCGTGCATCCGAGCCCACTGTGCGCAGAGACGGCGCAGGAGAGCCTCGCAATCTTCGAGCAGGTCGGCGACGTATCGCGCGCGGCCTTGTCTCGGGTACTGCTCGCGGTCGAGGGCGTCACCGGCGCGCATCGCGAGCGGTCCGACCAGTTGCTCCGCGAGGCGCAGGACCAGTTCGCCGCGGACGGCGATCTCTGGGGTGAAGCCGTAATCGGCTTCGTGCGCATGGAGACCGCACTGAAGAGCGGTGACGAGAAGAACGCCGAACCGATCGGCCGCGCGACAGCCGCAGCCTTCAGACAACTCGACGACCCGTGGGGCCTTTCGGCGATCCTGTACCACCTCGGCTGGGGGCTGCGACAGTTCGGGCGATATCAGGACGGCGCGCACGTGCTGGAGGAGGCCATCGACGTCGCCGCCGGCGCGGGGCTCTACAACACAGTCCAATGGGCCCTCGCCGACCTCGGTGTCGCGCGGCTGAACCTCGGTGAGGTCGACACTGCCCAGAAGCTGTTCGACCAGGCTGGTGCCGCGTCCGAGCACATCGGCGACGGCGCCGGGACGATCCTCGCCGCCTACGGCTACGGGCTGCTCGCCCAGCTCCGCGCCGACTGGCCCGAGGCCCGTGCCCGCTTCCAGGAGGCCGAACTCGGCTTCCGAACCATCGGTACGCCGGTCCCCGAAGGTCTAGCGCTGGCGGGTCTAGCCCGCTGCGACGAGGCCGAAGGGAACACCGCAGCCGCACACGACCGCTACGAAAAGCTCCTCAACACCGGCCGCCACGTCGGCGAACCCGGCCTGACAGCAAGCGCGCTCGAGGGCCTGGCCCGACTAGAAGGGAAGCCGGCCAAAGCCCAGAACCTACTCGCCGAAGCTACAGCCCTACGCCAAAGCTCCGCCAGACCAGCCCCACCCCACGAACGCACCACCGTCCCCGCAGACACGTGAACTGGACCAAGGTCCCGCCGCATCAGGACCATGCCGGCGACCGGACTGCGTAGTTCGCGAGGCTTGGCCGCGCGGTCTTGACGTTCTGGTCGTAGAAGGTGTTGATGCCGGCGGCGATGTCGGGAAGGCAGTCCTGGAGGGCGAAGTGGCCTGAGTTCAGTGGCACGAGGGTGGCGTCGGGCAGA
>NZ_SJKB01000041.1 GCF_004331465.1 Kribbella pittospori | reverse complement strand
ATCAAGGGCCAGCGGCCGCGGACCGCAGCCTCAGTTTCCTAGCCCCCATGTCGCACATCAGGTGGCGCAGATCCGTCGCACATCAGGTGGCACTAGGCAACAGCGAGCAGACGCCAGGACAGACTGTCCTCCGTCGACTGATGCGCGACACTCGTCCGCCAGGCGATCTGCGACAGCCGAAGGCGCGGATCGCGGCTGCTTGTTCCATTGACCCAGGACCGGTGCCTGGCGAGGCTCGGTCCAGGCGCCCGGGCTGTCGCTTTCATCGCGGCTGCCCACGCTGATCGTGTGGCTCTCATTCGGCCTGTGTAGCCCGGGCGTCGCCAGGGCCACGACAGGCTCGAGAAGGGTTTGTCGCACTCGAAGCAGCGTTGCCCTCCCGGCTCGACAACCACACTGGATCGAGCATCGGAGGACCCGATGGGCTCAGCAGCATAGCGAACAGGTCGCGTGGTCGTCGGGATGGACCCGCACAAGCGCTCGGCGACGATCGAGGTGATGACCGCCGATGAGACCATCGTCGGCGGGGGCCGGTTCGGCACCGACCGGGACGGCTACGCCGCGATGCTGCGCCATGCCCGGCAGTCGCCGGACCGGGTCTGGGCGATCGAGGGTTGCGCCGGGATCGGCAAGCACATCGCCCTGCGGCTACTGGCTGGCGGTGAACAGGTCCTCTTCGCCGCCACCGGCACCACCCTGCTCGACCTGCCCGGCATCGGACCCACCGACGCAGCCCGGCTGCTGGTCGAGGCCGGCGACATCACCCGCTTCCCAGACAAGGCGCACTTCGCGTCCTGGAACGGCACCGCACCCATCGACGCCTCCTCCGGCGACCAGGTCCGCCACCGGCTCTCCCGCGCCGGGAACCGACAGATCAACCGCGTCCTGCACACCATCGCCCGAGTCCAGCTCCGCAACCCCAGCCCCGGCCGCGACTACTACGAACGCAAGAAGGCCAACGGCAAAGCACCCATGGAAGCCATGCGCTGCGTCAAACGCAGACTCTCCGACATCGTCTACCAGCAGATGCTCAACGACACCGTCCGCGCCACCACAACGCAGTCGAGGACAGGCCCGGGAGGGCAACAGGGAAACGACTCTGACTCCAGCGCGACCGGCTCACATCCCAACACCGGCTCTTCGGACAAGCCACTTCCCGGACCCGCCGAACAACAGCCTACGACCCCGCTCCCGACCGCCTCTTGACACAGAAGGGAGCCAGATGCGCGCACGCGATCCTTCTGGGTCTTATCTGACTGTGGTAAGTTTTATACGGCTAGATAAGGAAGGAACGATGAGGCACTCGATTACCACCGCGGCACGGCGTACGCAGATCGTGCGCGCGGCGATCGACACCATCGCAGAGCTGGGTTACGACAAGGCGTCCTACGCCCGGATCACCGAGCGCGCCGGGCTGAGCAGTCCCCGGCTGATCTCGTACCACTTCACGAACAAGGACGATCTGATCCGGCAGATCCTGGTGGACATCTACACCACCGCCGCGCAGATGCTGACGGAGCGGATCGAACGAGAAGACACCGCTGCCGGGCGGCTCCTCGCCTACCTAGAGGCCAACGTGGAGTTCCTGCGCGAGTACCCGCGTGAGGTGGTGGTCCTCACCGCGATCGGACCTCACCTGCGCGACGACACCGGCAAGCCGTACACGTCTGCGAGCGCTCAAGAACCCGACGTGCAGGCGCTGGAGGCGCTCCTGCGCGAAGGCCAGCGCGCCAGCGAATTCCGCGACTTCGACACCAGATCGATGTCGATCATGATCCGCGGCGCGATCACGGCCGCCGTGCAGCGGCTGCACCACGAACACGGCCTTGACCTCGACACCTACCAGCAGGAACTCGTCACCACCTTCGCGCTGGCCACCCGAGCGACGCATGACGCGCCGCCTGCTGAGTGACATGCGCCGCCTGTCCAATGGTTCGCGAACAGCGACAGAGAGGTTGATGGTGCCCAGGCCCGAGTCGCATCACGCGAAATCCGGACCGCAGGCCGGAACCCGACCACAGGCCACGGCGGAGACGAACGTGCGCCCAGCACCCGCCCGCCGGGCGACGCTGCTGGCCCTCCTGACGGGATTCGTCCTGCCGGTGGTCGTGTACTACCTGCTCCGCGCGGTCGGCGCCGACCCGGTGGTCGCCCTCCTCGCCGGTGGCACGCCCGCGCTCGCTCGCACCCTCTACAAGATCGTCTGGAATCGCACCATCGACAAGATCTCGCTATTCACCCTGTGTCTGCTCGCCACCGGCGCGCTCGCGTCACTAATCACCGGCAATCCTCGATGGCTTCTCGCCAAAGGCGGCGTGTACACCGGCGTCATCGGCGTCTGGCTGCTGTGGTCCCTGCGTGGCCGCTCGATCGCCTTCGAAGGCATTCTCACCTTCCAGCGCAGCGCCGCAGCCGTTAAGGCGTGGGAGGCGAACTGGCTGGACTCACCCGAGTTCCGCCACGTGATGCGCGCCGTCACCATCATCTGGGGCGTCGGCTTCCTACTGGAAGCAGGCATACGTGTCACGCTGGCTTACGCCCTCCCAGTCGACATCGTTCCCATGGTGACGACCATCCAGTTCATCGCGCTGCTCGGGCTCATGCTGTGGCTAGGACCGCACTACGGCCGCAGATACATGACCAGGCACGGCTTAGGCGTAGGCCCCGACGGCATCCGCCCGGTACGAACAGCGAACCCCGGCACGCCACCAACTGCCTGATTCCTCTGCCGCCAGAACGCCCCCACCAATCGCCAGTCGACCAAGAGCAACGGAATGAGTCACAGTGCTGGCATCCGCTCCTCGGCAGATCCGTGCTTCACCGACAGCGGCAAATCCCTGCGCCGCGTGTCCGCCACAGATCGAGCCGGGCCTCGGGCTCCTACGACGCACGCGTCCAAATATTGGCGGCCGGACAACGCGCTGAAACACAAGCCTCTTTCCGGACGCGAACCGTCCGGAAACGGTCCTAGCATGCTGAGATGGCCTGGAGCGACGGACAGACACGCTCTTGTTGCAGGAAAGGATCCGAACGGATGACCACGATGCGTGTGGTACCGGCGACTGCTGTGATGTGGCCACAGCTTGGACGGGTTTTCGGACCCCGCGAGAAGAACCCCACATCGTGCTGGTGTCAACGGTTTTGTCAGCACGACGAGCCCGATAACCGGTCCGCGCTGCAACGTGAGGTCCACGAAGCAGATCTTCCGGTCGGCCTGTTGGCCATCCTCGATGACGACGTGGTCGGCTGGACGCGGGTGGTGCCGCGCTCCACGTTGCCAGGGATCACCGGGAACCGGGCCCTTGCCCGAATCCTTGATGATGATCCTGACGCGTGGTGGGTGTCCTGTTTTCTGGTGCGCCGCGAACAACGTGGCAGCGGCATCGGTGTCGCGCTGCTAGAGGCCGCTGTGGACTGGGCCGCGCAGCACGGCGCCTCAGTACTCGACGGTCACCCCGTTGACGCCGACAGACTCGCCGGCACCCCGTCACCATCTGCCATCTTCACTGGAACTCTCGCCATGTTTCAGCGAGCCGGGTTCGCCGAGATCGGACGCACCTACCGAACCCGACCAGTCATGAGGCGCGAACTCATGCACCCCTAGCGGGTGGTAGCGCCGCGTCGGAGACGAACACCGTGCTTCTGCGGACAACGTCCTCAATTCGGCTGATCCGCGCGTTTGGCCGAGTTCACACCACTTCGCACCACAACCCGCACCACGGCAACGCCACCAGAACCTGCGGCAGGTCAGCACATCAGACGCGACCGTTGCGGTAACCAGCGCAGGACGAACCGGGTTGCGGGAACGACTTGCACCCGGTTGACCGGTCCGTTCGTCCTGACCGCGTCGCGCAGAGAACTGCGGCGAGGCGATGCGGAAGCCGGGCGTCGGTTAGACCCGCGCCCGGTCCGATGCGTACAGGAGATGCTAGGCGGCCTCGTCTTCGTCCGGGCGCTTCACCAGCTTCACGGCCGTCGGGTTGACGTCGACGGCTGCTACGAGACTCGGCAGCTCGTACTCCCCGCCGGCGAGTTCGACCGCTGCCTTGCCCGCCATGTGGGCGGAGTTGACAGAGTGGCCGTTGGCGATCGAGGCATACAGGCCGGTGGCGTAGGTGATCGCGTCGGTGTCGTCGATCTCGCCGTCCATCCCGATTGCCAGCGGAGCGAAGCGCGCAACCAGCCGTTCGGCGGCCGTCGTCGTTTCGCATGCATTCAGCACCACCAAAATGGGCGGGGTGTCGGTCGCGGCACAGGCCGAGGCGAAGGCGTCCACGGTGGCCACGACACCGACGTGGTGCTCGTCGACATCATCTTCGAAGCCGATGATTTGGTCTCCGCCGTGACCGCTGAAGTGAACGACGTGCGGGCGGAACCTGGCGATCCCGTCCAGCAGGTCGTCGGTGGTTGCGGCGGTGCGAATGTCCAGATCGATCTGCTCGCTGTGCACGGCCCGTTCGACGGCCCGACGGATCTTGGCCTGCTCCCGACCGATGCGCAGGTCGCCTTCGGGTGAAGCTCCGAGCATCAGGACCCTCAGCTTCTCGGGCTTCGGGGCAGCCAGTTTCCGCAGAGCGTGGTCCGCCTTCGCTTCCGTAGCGCTGAGCCGATCGTCGATCCGGTGCCGCTCGGCTGCGGCTTCGCGCGCCCGGCGCAGCTCGTCGGTCTTACGCTGCTGTTCGTCGCGCTTGCGCTTCCGCTCGGCCTGGTCAGCCTCGGCCTGCTCGGCTTTCGCGATCTTCACCTGAAGGTCTGCGGCCTCGCTGCCGTAGCGCGCCGTCTTCTTCTCGAGCTCGGAGGCCTCCTTGCCATACTTGTCGGCCGCGGTGAGGGCGCGCGTGGCGTCGTTCATCCGCGACTTGCGGGTGGTGGGACTGTTGGTCTTCTGGGCAGCTGTTTGCGCCTTGTTCGCGTCCTGCCGTTTCGCGGCTTCCTTCGCCCGCGACTCGGCCGCCTTCTTCTGGGCCTCCGTTGCCTGCTTGACCTTCTGCTGATACTGACGGCGGTACATCGAAATGCTCATGATTCAGGGTCCTGTCGTCGTTCTCGGGTTTAAGCGGCAGAGCACGCAGCAGCCGGGGACAGCAGACTGTCCCCAGCTGCTGTGCGCTACTTGCGCTTGTGCCGAGTGGCGTCGTTCAGGACGTACCGCTCGCCCTTCTGGGCCGGCGGAAGTGGGTTGCCTTCAGTGGACGAGACCTCGCGGCCACGATCCCCACCGCGGGGACCGACCACCTTGTACTGACCAGACTTCGGCGCCGGGGTACCCGGCGTGTACTTCGGCTTCTCAGCCATTGGCGTTCTCTCCTTCGTCATGCGTAGGCGAAGGCCAGAACCGATTACTCACCGAGACGACGCACGACATGTGTACGTTGCCCCGGAGGAGTAGGTATGGTCAGAAGCGCGTAGCCGTGGAAAGCACGCATCTGGCCCCGGTTCGGCCTCCGACCCCGTCGGAGTCTCCGACCGGGGCTTCTTGTTCATCTCATGATCTCACAGTCGGTGGCCGGAACCGGCCACCAGAAACTCGAAGGCGCCCGTGAACGGGCCCAGAATCGCCTCTAAGCGCCGAAGCGCTCAGTTATTTACCCCCCCTTTACACGGCGTGATCAGTCGCTTTATGGCAGCATTGCTCCTGAATGACACCACATGCGACATTTGCTACTTCAGTGTCACAGCACGCTCTTCGAGTGGTCCATCGCGTCCGGCAGGCAGCAGCCATCGGTTTGGTCATGGACGTGACGTCGCCCGCACCTCCAGCCCTACCTCAGCCAGATGGCGGCGATGAATTTGTACACGTTGCGGTACGCGAGCCGGGTCCGGGCTGATGTGAAGGCGTCGGTCACTGGCATCTCCACCGACGACGCACGGGTCGCCGCGGAGGTCGCCAAGGCCGATCTGGAGCCGCTCACCGGCCGGCCCTGGATCATCATCGGCATCGTCACCTTCACGTTTTGCGCTGATGACCTTCTCGATCATCCCGTGGGGCACGATCCTCCACAACACCGTGCAAACCATGCCGTACCCGATCGGCGACGGAGCTGGTGTGGCACTTCTGACCGCGATCCGAGGATCTGCACACGCCGTGCCCAGCTTGCGGATCACGGCGTTCCGCGCGGAGTTGACTGGGGGTTGTCCGGTCGCGAGTCTGGTCGACGAGGTGGGCGACCAGGAGCGGCAGGACGAAGCCGATCATGATTGCGGGCGGCAGTACGCAGAAGTCGTTGAGCAGCATCGCGACCAGTCCGCACAGCGCGAGCGCGAGCAGCCCGGGGCGGTTCAGCGGCGCGGCAGGAACCCACCAACCCAGCTCCCAGGAGAACGGCTCAACGACCTCCAATCCCGTCGGGCTGCCCAGTGGTCCGACGTTGGCGATGTCGGCGATGGTGGATTTGAGATGCTCCCGGTAGGACCGTCGCAGCGGCAGTTGCCAGACCGGCTCGTCGGTGGCGGCTGCGGCCGCCCGCACCTGGTCGACGAGGATTTGGTTGTTGCCGAACACGCCCGCGACCTCGTTGCCGAGTGCACGGCCGGGATGATCAGCATCGCCACCAGGAGCCACCAGCCCATCACCGGCAGGCCAAGCTTCCATAGTGAACGCGCTCAACGACGCCCTGCCGCTACTCGAGACCAGAAGCGGGCGCGCGGTCCGCGTGGCCGTGGAAGTAGTCATGGAAACCGGCCGCCGACCGGACGAGGTCTGCCAGCTCCCCGTGGACTGCCTGGAACGCGCTGGCGACGGCAAGTACGTGCTCGTCTACACCGACTACAAGGAGAACAGGCTGCACCGCCGGCTACCGATCCCGGACAGCACCGCCGCGCTGATCCGCGGCCAGCAGGCTGCGGTCCGCGCCGCATTCCCCGACCGATCCGCGCGACCTGGTACTCCTGCCGGTCGCCTCTACGAACCCGCACGGTGTCAAGTCACTGCGCTCGCCGGGGCTGACGCTGCTGCACCGCGGCTGGGTCGACCAGTTGCCGGTGTTCGAGCTGACCGACGGAGGGGTGTTCCCCCACGCGGTGGTCGTTGCCTACGGCTACCGGCACACCTACGCCCAGCGGCACGCCGACGCGGGCACACCAATCGAGGTGCTGCGCGAACTCATGGGCCATCGCAGCGTCCACTCGACCGAGGCCTACTACCGGATCACCGAGGCCCGCGCCCGCGCCGCGGTGACCCGAGTTGAGGATCACCAGTTCGACGGCTCCGGCAACCGGATCTGGCGCCAAGTCACCGCCCTGCTCGACGCGAACGCGCCCGCATGCGGGTCGGCCAGGTCGCCGTGCCCTACGGCACCTGCACCGAACCGTCCAACGTCCAAGCCGGCGGAGGCGCCTGCTCCTTCCGGTTCCGCTGCCTGGGCTGCGGTCACTTCCGCACCGACGTGTCCTATCTGCCCGAACTTCGTTCGCACCTGGACCGGCTGCTGGCCGACCGCGAACGCGTCATCGCCGCCACCGAGCTCGAACCCTGGGCCCGGACCGAAGCCGCTCCCAGCGCCACCGAAATCGAGAAGGTTCGAACCCTGATCAGACGCCTCGACGACCACGTCGACGACCTCACCCAACAAGAACGGGACCAGATCACCGAAGCCATCGACGTCCTTCGCGCGACCCGGCGCAACGTGGTTCACCTCGGCATGCCGATCACGCCGTCGGGAAACGACCCTCGCGGTGTCCGGGCAGCCGGCCGATGACCACCCGCCCCGATGATCCTGCGCCGAGCCAAGAGCTACCTCTTGCGCAGGCCCGTCGGCGCGACACCGCGCGTCGACGCCTGCAGGTCCACAACGCGATCGCCGAACAAGTCGCTGCGGGCGCACCGATCACCGTGTCATCGATCGCTCGCACCGCACGAGTCCATCGCAGCTTCATTCACCGTCACAACGATCTGCCCGCCGCCGTCATGGCAGCCGCCGCCGTCCCAGCAGAGCCAGCAGCCAACAACGGCGCTATCAGCGTCGCGACCCTCCGCGCCGACCTGCTCAACACCCGCGCGCACAACACCCGGCTACAGCAACACATCCAGGCCCTGGAAACCCGACTGTCCGAGCAGCTAGGCGAAGCCGTCTTCCGTGACACTGGTCTGGGCGCGCCCGACGACATCCGCAA
This sequence comes from Kribbella pittospori, assembly GCF_004331465.1. Lineage (GTDB taxonomy): Bacteria > Actinomycetota > Actinomycetes > Propionibacteriales > Kribbellaceae > Kribbella > Kribbella pittospori. The sequence goes on along the minus strand of NZ_SJKB01000041.1, from coordinate 13,307 downwards.
TCTCCAGCAGACACTCACCGACCGCGAGCAGCAACTCCTCGAACTCCGCCGTGAGCTTGAAGAACGCGGTGACGAGCTCGCTGCAGCTCGAGCGGCCAACCGCGAACTGATGACCCAGCTCAACAGCCCCTGAGACCGACGGTCATAGGAACTCCGCTACCGCCGCCACCATGCTCCCGCTCAAGGGGATCGCAGCAACTGCGTGATGAGGGCGTTGGCGAGCCAGTTCTCGTAGGAGTCGGTGGTCCATCGGTGTTCGATGACTAGGGTGCGGTAGACCTCGGGGAGTACGAGGGTGAGGTAGATGGCTACGCCGTCGTCGACGCTGACGCCGGGGGCGAGGTGGGATGCGATCGCGTCGATGTGGCGGCGGAAGGCTCGTTCGCGGTTGGCGGCGATGGTCTGCAGGTCGTGGGCGATGTCGGGGTCGGTGCGGGCTGCTTCCTGGTAGACGTCGATGACGTCGTACATCTGCTCGAACTGCCGACGCTGGATATTCGCGGCTCTCCGCAGGCCGTCGCGCGGGTCCGGCTGCGCGAGGGCCTCTTCGTGGGCCCTGTCGATATCGAGGGTGCCCGCGACCTCCCAGGCGATGGACCGCAGGATGGCAGCCTTGTTGCCGAACGCGGAGTAGATCGTCTGTGCCGGGATATCGGCGGCTTCCGCGATCGCGGCGATCGTCGTTGCCACATAGCCCTGGTCGGCAAACAGGGCACGCGCCGCCGCGGCGACCTCCGTCTTCGTCGCCATCGCTTGACGCTGCCGGTGGCTCGGCCTTTCCTTCTTGACAACCACGGCAGGAGAGTATCACTCTCTCAATCATAGTAGAACTATGACGAAGAGAGTTGAGTTATGGCTTCCGAAACGGTCGAGGTACCCGTGCTGATCGTGGGCGGTGGCCCGGCCGGGCTGACCGCGTCGCTGCTGCTGTCCCGGCACGGTGTCGAGTCGGTGTTGATCGACAAGCGCATGACCGGCTCGCCACTACCGCGGGCCCGGGGCGTGCACTCCCGGGCGATGGAGATCCTGCGGGTGTGCGGCGTCGAACCCGACCTGCGCGCCGTCGAGCTGCCGATCACCCCAGGGGCAGAGTGGCGCACTGACCTGACAGGCACGCCGCTGCGAGAGGACGTGCCGTCGGCCGGCAAGTCAGTGGTGAGTCCGTGTGAAGGACTGTCGGTCTCCCAGGATGTGTTCGAGTCGGTGTTGCGCGAACACGCCAGTAGCTACTCGGCAGGGCAGCTGCGGACAGGCGCACTGCTGGAGTCGTTCCAAACCGACGACGGCGGCGTGCAGGCCACGGTGACCGAGCAGACATCCGGCCGTACGACGCAGGTCCGGGCGCGATGGATGATCGCGGCCGACGGCGCCCGCAGCGGCATTCGTCGGCAGCTCGATATCGCCATGAACGGCCCTGACGACCTCGGCCGGCAGACGATGATCGCCTTCCGGGCTGAACTGGCGGGTCTGACCGGTGCGCAGCCGCGAGGGATCTACTTCCTCACCGCCACCGGCGCCGCCTTGATCTGGACCCATGCCGACGACCGTTGGGTGATCAGCCAGCCCGGCCCGGTGACCGGCGAAGACCCCGCGACCGCCGTACGTCGTGTCCTCGGCCTTCCCGACCTGGCCCTGGACGTGCTGGCCACCAACCCGTGGACAGCCGCCGCGCAGTCAGCTGCGCAGTACGTGCATGGTCCGGTGTTCCTGGCCGGCGACGCAGCCCATCGCTTCCCGCCCGCCGGGGCCACCGGCGTGAGTGCTGCAATGCACGACGTGCACAACCTCGCCTGGAAGATCGCCGCCGCCATCCACGGCCACGGCGGAGACAAGCTGCTGGACAGCTACGCCGCCGAACGAGAACCGGTCGGTCGGCGCAACGCCGACGAGACCGGCACCGCATGGTCACGGCTCTTCAACGGGGACGGGGCGCCTTTCAGCGGGCGCAGCCTCGCGCAGCTCGACATGGGCTACCAATACCGATCGTCGATCATCGCCGCCGACGGCAGCCCCGACGCCGACCCACCCGGCGCCGACTACCAGCAGACCGCGACCCCCGGCTGCCGAGCCCCACACCTGTGGCTTGCCGACGGGACCTCCACCATCGACCTGTTCGACCACCAGTTCGTGCTGTTGACCGCCGAACCCGGCACGACGTGGCGCGACGCCGCCGCCCACTGCCCCGCCGTACCCGTCAACAGCCAGGTCCTGACCGAACCCGGATGGCCCGACCTGTACGGCGTCGCACCCGACGGCGCCGTACTCGTCCGCCCCGACGGACACGTCGCCTGGCGCAGCCGCACCAGATCCAACAATCCCGTGGCGGACCTCCAGACCGCCCTGACCACCAGCACCGGAGGCTGACATGTTCGCCCTACTACCACTCGTCGGCGGCCTGATCCTCGGCCTGCTCGCCCGACGCCGCACCGCCATCGCCCTGCAGACCGTGTTCTTCGCCGTCGCCGCGGTCGTCATGACCTTGAGCGCCCCCAACCACGGAGGCGCCTACACCGACGCATTCTGGCTTGTGCCGATCCTGGCGCTGGTCTCCGCGGCCACTCTCGGCGCCGGGCTCTGGCTCGCCCGCCGCCGGTCACCACGCGCGCCGACCCGCACATGAACCGGCCGACACCGCACCGCGCCCTCGGCCTGCTCGCCGCAGGGCGTGCGGTGACATTCACCCTCGCCTGGATTCTCGCGCCGGCAGCTCAACCCGGGTACCAGCCGCTCCGCGACGACCTGAGCGCAATGGAGGCGCTCACCGCTACCCAGCCGTGGATCATGATCAGCGGCGACCTGTCCCTCGCCGCCGGGATCGCCGCCCTCGCGCTCGCCGTCGGCACAACGCTACGCGGTCTCGACACGACCGTCGCCGGCACCCTGCTGTTCACAGCGGCGGCCGGGATCACCGTCCAAGCGCTCGCCCGTGAAGACTGCAACACCGCCCTGGCCGAATGCATCGCCCGAGAACACGCCGGACAGGTCAGCTGGCATCATCACGTCCACAGCCCCGCCGCCGCACTGTCCTTCCTCGCCGTCCTCGCGGCTCCGCTGGTACTCGCTCGCCCGCTCCGCGAACAGCTACACCGGCCGGTTCTGGCGGTCTACTCCATCGCTACGGCGTCCGGCGGAACACTTGCTCTCATTGCCACGATGGTCGTGCCACAGGCCTACAACGGCCTGACCCAAAGGATCTTCGCCAGCATCCCTGTCGCCTGGATCCTCGTTCTCGCAGTCCAACTCAACCCCGGACAACTCAACCCGGACCCCAGACCTGTTATGTCGCAGGACATCGGTGACAGGTCTGCGTGAGGGCATCGTGACACATCTGGGGTGCTTGGTCGTGACACTTCTGGCTTCTGATCGCGCGCTAGGAGAATTCGCAAGCATCGCGAAAGCGGGCGATGCCTGTGGTCTGGACCGAGCAGACGAATCCGATCTCGGCGCCCGGCGTGACGGTCACCATGGAGATGTCGGCACCTCGCACTGACGTGCCCGTGATGTACGCCCCGGTCAGATCGGCCCACCCAGGTTCGCCCGATCCAGGCGAGTGAATGCCAGATTGGAATTGTTCAGCTTGGCGTTGACCAGCTGGGTGTCATTCAGGTTGGCGAAGCTCAGATCGGCATCACGTTAACCCGTCCTGAGAAGGTCGAAGCCGTGGAGGTCGGCCCGGCTGAGCAGCATCGATGGCCAGGTCTTCGTCGTGCCGTCCGCGTTCTCGCGCGAGCGAGGAGTCAGCTGATCGTCGAGGACTCGGAAGGCGGCCACCAGGCGCCCGGCAACTGTCGAAGAGTTTCGCCCTTCGGCGGTGCCTGCGCAGCCTGGAACAGGATGAAGCCGCTGAGAATTTCCACGATCGCCTGCTGGTCGCGCGGCGCCGTCACGCATCAGGTTTGCGAAGGCGCACACGGCACCGATCCGGACGGCGATCGCGTCCGAGCCGAGTTGCTCGACCGACCGTGAGAACCGTTCCGACGTCTGCGCCGCTTCGGCCTGGCAAGATTGCGCGGTCGACTGCCTTGCTGTCCGGCCACTCTCGGCACCCGAGCAAACCTCGCGTACTGGCGCGGGCACGCGGGCGACCCGGTCGCCGCTGTGGCCGCCTTCGAGCAAGTCCTCGCTGACCAGATCCAAGTCCTCGGCCCCGATCACCCGGACACGCTGAGAATCCGGCACAACCTTGCCCACTCGCGCGGGCAGGCCGGCGACCCAGCCGGTGCCATCACAGCGCTCGCCCCCGTCCTCGACGCATACCTGCGCCTACTCGGGCCGGAACACCCCGACACCCTGCACACCCGCGACAACCTGGCACACCTGCGCGGATCCGCAGGCGATCCAGCCGTCGCAGCCGACGCGTACCGGCAACTACTCACCGATCGGCTGCGCATCCTCGGCCCCGAGCACCGCAACACCCTCACGACACGGCAGAACCTCGCATACTGGCTATCACACGCTGGCGACCTGGCGGGCGCGATAGCGGCCTACGAGGAGGTGCTTGCCGACCAGGTGCGCATACTGGGCCCTGACCATCCCTACAGCCTGCGCACTCGCTTCGACCTTGCCAGCCGGCTCGGCCTCGCCCACGGCGCGGCCGCGGCCCTTGACGTCCTGGGCCCTCTACTTGCCGACACTCGGCGAGCACTGGGCCCAAACCATCCCGAAGCCCTTGACACTCGTCATCAGATCGCCCGTTGGCAGGCCAAGGTCGGCGACCCGGCCGCCGTGCACGCGCTCGGCCAACTACTCGCGACCAGGTCCGCATCCTTGGCCCTAACCATCCACAAACAACTCGCACACGAGCGAACCTCGACGACCCGCAATCTCCGTCATAGGGATCACACGACCAAGTCGTCCCTCCCGCGCACCAGCCGCCCCACGCATTTGGCCCGAATGGAGATCCGGCGGCCCGCAAGCTGTGATGTGACGAGCTCGGTGAAGACACCTTGGCTCGTACCCCCGACGCACCCGGCACCGCGCCCTCACCAAGACACTGACTCGAGCGCCCGAGCCAGACCGGAATCCACGAGCCCGAGCCAGACCGCAGCCACCTCCGATGTGGTCGGTATCACCGCTGCCGCCACGACATTGTGACCGCCTTGGAGATCGGGTTGATCTCCAAGGCGGTCGGGTGAGTGGCGCGGGTCAGTTCGTGTCTCGGCGGTAGAGCAGGATGGTCCCGATGATCAGTGCTGCCGCGGCGTAGGTGCCGAAGACGAAGGCGTCTTCAGTTCTGGTGAGGGCGGTGACCGCCGATTGGGCGAAGGCTCCGTCGGCGTCGATGCCGAGCAGGTTGTTACCGGCGACGAACGGAAGGAAGCGTGAGACCTGCTCGGACAGGAACAGGGTGAGCAGGTTCTCGACGACCAATCCCCAAACGAGCAGGGCAGAGATGGCGCCTGAGCTGTGGCGGACGATCATGCCGACGCCGAGGCCGAGCATTGCGGACAGCGCCGTGAACAGCAGGGCCCACAACGCCGTCGCGGCCATGGCGGATGTGTCGCCCATGGCTAGGCCGCCGAGCAGCGCGCCGCCGAAGCCGGTTGCCATGCCTGCTGCTCCGAGCACAGCGCCGAAGACCGCGGCCATCAACGTCTTGGCCGCCACGATCACCCACCGGGCGGGCTGTGCGGTCAAGGCAGTGGCCAAGGTGCCGTGCTGCGCCTCCGAACTGAACAGCAGGATCCCGGCGACCGCAGCGAACACGCCGGTCAGCACGGTCGAGAAGATGAAGACCTGCGAGACGGTCTGTACTTCGTCGCTCACCAAGGTCGCGACAGCCCAGGCAACGAAGCCGCCGGCTGCCACGGTTAGGCCGAGGACTGCCTTGTTGGACCGAACCGAGGAGAGCTTGATCCACTCACTCCTGAGGACATTCGGCATGGATCTGATGTCGTCGCGGGTGGAGCGATCGGCCGTACGATACGACGTGGTCGCCGCCGCGGTGGTGTTGATCGTGGTGGTCATTGTCTCTGTCCTCTGGTGAGTTTGTGGAGAGAATCAGGCGGAGGCGAACTCGGCCGACACCCTGGTGAGGTCGAGCAGGCTGTCCTCGAGGGACGTGGTGGATTCGGTCAGCTCGACCACCCGGATGCGGTGGTCGAAGGCGATCTGAGACACCGTTGTCGTTGTGGTCCCGCGGACGACCACGCGTTGCCCGGTCGCCTCGGCGTGGAGGTGCTGACCGGCCAGGAGTTCGACGAGGTCCGTCGGTTGCGGCGTCCGGACGATCACCACTGTCTCGCCGCGGGCGGTGATGGTCTCGACGGAATCGGCGGCCAGCAGCCGCCCGCCGCCGACCACGACGAGGTCCTGGGCGAACATGCTGAGCTCGCCGATCAGATGGCTGGAGACGAAGACCGTGCCGCCCCTGGTCGCGAAGTCTGTGAGATAGGTCCGCAGCCAGCGGATACCGTCGGGGTCCAGGCCGTTGGACGGTTCGTCGAGCAGCAGGATCCGGGGATCACCGAGCAGCGCGCCGGCCAGCGCCAAGCGCTGACGCATGCCGAGTGAGAACCCGCCCGCCCGCTGGTCCGCCGCCGTCTCCAGCCCGACTTCGGCCAGGACTTCCTCGACCCGACCGGCCGGCAGTCCACTGGTCGCGGCCATCGCCCGGAGATGGTTCCGGGCCGTGCGGCCGGGGTGCATGCAGCGGGCGTCGAGCACCGATCCAACGATCCGGGCCGGGTACTTCAGGTCGGTGTAGGAGGTGCCGTCGTAGCGGACCTCGCCACTGTCCGGCCGGGTCAATCCGACCATCATCCGCATCGTGGTCGACTTCCCCGCGCCGTTGGGGCCGACGAACCCGGTGACGCGGCCGGCCACCACATAGAAGGTCATGTCCTGGACGGCAAGACGCTTGCCGTACTGCTTGGTGAGTCCTGAAACGGTGATCATGCGCTGCGCTCCCAGCTTGTCGTGAGAGCCTCCCCCAGCAAGGCATCCTTACACTGTAAGGATGATTGGTACCGTACCCTTACGGTGTAAGGATGTCAACGGAGGAGTTGGCCGCGTGGACAGGAGACCGACGACATGGGCAAGAAAGCGGGAGAGCCGGCCACAGCCCGGGGCCGGATCAGCCGGCAACGAGCGTTGTCGGCCGCCATCGCCTTGGCCGACAAGGATGGAATCGGATCGGTCTCGATGCGCAGGATCGCCCAGGAGCTCGGCATCGAGGCGATGTCGCTCTACCACCACGTGGCCAACAAGGAGGACGTCCTCGACGGGATGGTCGACCAGGTCTTCGCCGAGATCGAACTGCCGGCCGACGGCACCGAGTGGAAGACCGCGATGCGTCAGCGGGCGGAGTCGGCCCGGGAGGCGATGATCCGGCACCCGTGGGCCATCAGCCTCCTGGGCTCACGGAGCGCGCCCGGCCCGGCGACCGTACGGCACCACAACGCCGTCCTCGGGTCCTGCCGCGCCGCCGGTTTCTCGATCCACATGGCAGCCCACGCGTTCTCGCTGATCGACAGCTACGTCTACGGGTTCGTGCTGCAGGAGGTGAACCTGCCGTTCGACGAGTCCGCGGATCTGGACGAGGTCGTCGATTCGATGATGCTGCCGTTCTCGGCCGAGGACTACCCGCACCTCCTCGAACTCACCACGGAGATCATCCTGCAACCGGGCTACAGCTACGGCGACGAATTCGCCTACGGCCTTGACCGGGTCCTGGACAGCCTGGAGGCAGCCGCACGCGGCTGATCACTGCACCCGCCGCAATGTGCCGCGTCTGCTAGGGCACGGTGATGACAAGCTGTCCCCGCGCGTGCCCCGTCGGTCGGGTACTCGATCGCCTCAGCGGCCTTGCTCAAGTAGTAGCGCCGGTCGACGGCCGCGACGACCTGCCCGGATTCCAGCAGCGACAGGCCTCCACCGTGTCCCGCGACCGCCGCTGATCACTCAAATGAGCCAGCAACTCCTCAACCGCACCCGGTCCCCAACCATCACCAAGCACCGTCCAGGACAGCTCACCGCCATCCGGGCAAGCCACTCGCTGGAGCCGCACCAGCGCCCCAGGCGCGTCGTAGACACGTGAACCTAGGACTTGTCCAACACGACAAGCACGGACGCCCATCGGCCGGTCGGCGACGTGTTGAACACGTAACCTGCGACCTCAGATAACACCGTCCAAGACGACGCCGGCGGACAGCTGCCGCACGGCGGCGGTGACGATGTCGGGGAAGCGGTCGCTGATGTCGTTGCGGTTGCGGGTCCACACCGCGCTCCGTTCAGCTGGCCCGACCAGCACTGCCAGTGGTTAGTCGGAGAGTGCCTCAGTGGCCGGTGCGACGCGAGAGCGACTGGCGGCTGAACCGTTGCGGGTGCAGGGCCGTCACGAGGCCGATCTTCACGTGTCCGTCTTCGTAAGGAGTCGCATCGTCGGCTGTGGCGGCCCTAGGCTGGTAGGTGTGGTGTCAGGACGAAGGTACTCAACGCCTGTCGGCCAACGCGCTACGTGCTGTCCTCCGGTGTCAGGGTCGTAGCCGATGTAAGTGATGTCTTCGATGTCAACGGTGAACAGATCGAATTGGCCGACGACCGGCTGCCATCCGAGTTGAGCGGCGACAGCACGGGCGTATCGCTCCTGTGTGTCAGAATCCGATTCCGGCACGACCGTTCCCCGTACCTTGACTTCGGGAGCCGGCTCGGGACCTGTGACGATGCTGTGCAGCAGGATTCGGTGATCGCGACGCAGGTCATGGGCCTTGGTCGACGTCGTCATCATCGACAGTCAGACTTGGCCGTCCATGATCAGCGGTTCGGCTCCGCTGATGCGAGCCGTGCCGTCCTTTCGCGTGGTGCCGACCAGAAGCGCCCCAGGCTCAACCAACTTTTCCCGGACGACCGCGCCGAGAGCTGGCTGGCTGTCCATCATCTGTGACCATCTCATACGGCTGGTCTACCAGCCGACGCCGACAGTCTTTGCCGACGCCGGCGGCTGCTGAGACCGGCTCACGGAGTTCTTCGACTACTTCCAAGTTCGGTGAAGAAGTTGACTGAACTCTTCATCGGCACCGATTGGCGCTGCGGGCGTGGCTGGAGAGGGTACGACGGCGGCGCTTGTCGAGCTGGGCCGAGTGGTGGAGTTCGAGCAAGGGCTGCGTTCGCGCGTGTCTTTCCCGACAGCGAGCGCACGTGCCGCTGTCGGTGCGCTACGACCCGCATGAGCGGATCCACGACGAGCCGCTCCCGCACCTGTTCGCCCGCCGTATCGGTCGCCGTTAGGAAGTCATCTCTTACGCGTCGTACGGCGGCTGTTGAACGAACTCGCCGCGGACGCCGGCCTAATACTCCAGCCGTAGTTCGTGATCTGGCGGCGTGGCGGTCCCGGGCGCAGGGCGGCCACCGCTCGATGATCTCGGGTTGTGTGGACTCAAGAAGATCATGCGGTGGCCGCGTGCCACAGCGTAAACCCTGACCGATGGCAGCGCGGATTTGACGACCTGGTGGGGCGGATCGCTGGCCGGTTCGCACGGGTAGAGCCGCGCCGGCGTGCGCGGTCGTTGCTGCTCGGATTGCTAGCCGGGCTGCCACGAACCAACTGCTGGACGCTCGCCGAGTATGCCGGTGAGGAGAGTCCGGACGGGATGCAGCACCTGCTGGGCCGGGCGTGTTGGGACGCCGACGCGGTGCGCGATGATCTGCGCGGTTACGTGTTGGAGCATCTCGCCGATCCGGGCGCGGTGCTGGTGGTCGACGAGACCGGCGACGTCAAGAAGGGCGTCCACACGGTCGGGGTGCAGCGCCAATACTCCGGCACCGCGGGCAGGTCGAGAACGCCCAGGTCGGGGTCTACGTGCTGTATGCCAGTCGGTGTGGGCATGCGTTCATCGACCGGGCGTTGTACCTGCCGAAGTCGTGGACCAGCCACCGCGGCCGCTGTGACGCCGCCGGGGTGCCGGGCGAGGTGGAGTTCGCCACCAAGCCCGCGCTCGCGCGGGAGATGGTTGCCCGGGCGCTGGATGCCGGCACCCCGGCGGGGTGGGTAGCCGGCGACGAGGTCTACGGCAATGACCCGCGGTTGCGCGATGAGCTGCACGAGCGCCGGATGGGTTACGTCCTCGCGGTCGCATGTGATCATCGGGTGGCGACCGGAACCGGTGTTGACCGGGCAGACGCCCTTGCCGTGCGGGTGCCCAGCCGCGCGTGGGCAGGTCATAGCGCAGGCGCCGGCGCGAAGGGTGAGCGTCTCTACGACTGGGCACTCGTCGACAGCTCCGAGACCGAGCCCGATACGCCCGGATGTCATCGGCTGCTGATCCGACGGTCGATCCGCACCGGCGAACTCGCCTTCTACCGCTGCTATTCACCCCAAGCCGTGCCTTTGGCCACCCTGGTCGCTGTCGCCGGTCGACGATGGACAGTCGAGGAATCGTTCCAAGCCGGCAAAGAACTCGCTGGCCTCGACGAACACCAGCTGCGTCGCTGGACCTCCTGGCATCGCTGGACCATCCTGGCCATGCTCGCGCACGCGTTCCTTGCGGTCATGACCGCGGCAGCCCGAGCTGCAAACCCTTCACCACAAGGGCTGATCCCGCTCACCGCGAATGAGATCCGGCACCTGTTCACACGACTCGTCGGTCACACCCGACACGGCGTCAAACAGCTCCTACGCTGGTCACGCTGGCGACGCCGTCACCAAGCCAGAGCTCGTGACTACCACCACCGCCGCCATGCGAGTTGGGTTGCTCGTCGGCAGTAGGTGACTCGGGGTGCTGGCATACTGGGCGGCCGGACCATCTGCGGAGGGGTTCTGTGGGTACGGTTGTGACACAGACGTTCCTGTCCCTCGACGGCGTCATGCAGTCGCCGGGCGCGAACGAGGACGATCGCGAGGGCGGTTTTGAACACGGTGGCTGGCTAGCCCGCTTCTTCGACGACGAGCTCTGGCGGGCGGTCGGCGAAGCCCACGACCGCGCCGACGCGTTGCTGCTGGGACGCAAGACCTACGAACCTATGGCCGCGTACTGGCCGACCGTCTCGGCCGAGGACAACCCGCTCGCCGGAACGATGAACAGGCTGCCCAAGTACGTGGCGTCACGCACGCTGACCGATCTGCGGTGGAGCAACACCAGGCTGCTCGGGGACGACGTCGCCGCCGAGGTCGCGGCGCTCAAGCGCGTGCACGAGCGGGAGATCCAAGTGCTCGGCAGCGGGAACCTGGTCCAGACGTTGCTGCGGGGCGGCCTCGTCGACCGATTCCGGACCTGGATTTTCCCGGTGCTGCTTGGCTCGGGAAAGCGCCTCTTCGCCGCTGGCACCCGGCCAACGGATCTCGAGCTGGTCGACGCCGTCCGGCTGGAAAGCGGGGTAGCGATCCACACCTACCAGCGATCTGACGCGCTGTGAGCGGTCGTGCTATGCGCGACCAGATCACGAACTACGGCTGGAGTACTAGACCGTGCGGTCGTGTGGAACTGGATCTCCGTGAATCCTGCCGAGCACGCGGACAAGCCAGGCCTTCCTCCTCCCAATCCACAGCCGCCGACTGTCGACGAGGTCGGCCGGCTGCTTACCGCGGCATGGGAGGACGACGAGGACTGGGGCTCGTTCCTGTCGACGAAGACTACGACAGGAATCCGTCGCGGAGAGATGTGCGCGCTGCGCTGGAGCGACCGGGAGCGCAGGCAAGCTGCAACGTCCGTCCTGCGGGTCGAGCGGTCGATCTTCGTTAATGACGAGGGTGACCTGGAGGAGAAGGACACCAAGACCCACCAACAACGGCGAGTCATCCTCGATCCGGAACCTGACGAGATCCTTGACGAACAGGAACAGAGAGCGAGAGACCGCGCCGCAGCCGCAGGTATCGCCTTCAATCAGGACGGATTTATCTACTCCCCCGTTCCCGATGGGAGCTTGCCGCACCACCCAGACACAGTCACCAAGCGGTACGCGCGGCTCGCGAAACGTCTCGGGATCCAGAGCACGCTGAAGAATCATCGCCACTACAACGCAACCGAGCTCATCAACGCGGGTTACAACGTCCGCACTGCCGCTGGCCGCCTGGGGCACTCCGGCGGAGGGACAACGACGTTGCGCGTGTACACCGCTTGGTGGTCAGAAGCTGACCAGCGCGCCGCTGGTTCCACGCCCACTCGAGTACCGCCAAGGCCTACGACGAAGCCAACGGCGCCGCCTCAGTTGCCAAGCTCCTTGGATGAGGACCTGCAGCCCTACGAGCAGATCGCCGCCGATCTGCGGGGGGCGATTGACTCGGGAATTCTGGCGCCCGGTGATCCGCTTCCGACCGAGAAGGCCCTAGCTGGCAGGTACCGCGTCGCGGCCAGCACTGCGCATCGAGCCGTGGCCGTGCTGGTCTCGGCAGGACTCGTCACCTCAGGACGTGGGCAACGTACCGTTGTAGCTGCGTGGGACGACCGGGAAGTTGCCTCCGTCACCGAACTGAGGCTCTCAAACTCGTCCTAGCTTGCTGAGGTGTAGGCGGCTGGTGGCACCGGTGCACCACCGGTTGACAGCCAACGATCATCCGCCCTCTCGTCATGCGAGTTATCCACAGGCGCGCCACCGCTGGCCGCTGAATGATTCACTGTCAAGCAACTGAAGAAGGAAAGTCTCCCTGAGTTCGGTCGCGGACCGCTCGCACGCAATGCGGTCGTCGCGCTGGCTCGAGTCGACGACGAGTGTCGGCTCGCAGAAGACACGCTGATACCCGCGCGGCCGGATCGAGCCGCTCTGGCGCTACCTGGCCGTATCTCGTGATCCACTGTTCGCATGGAATCTGCAGTACCCGCGGTCGTTGCAGTGCTCGGCACGCTGCTCGGCTCCGCACTCACCTACATCTTCCAACGGCGAACAGTCGGTCATGTGTCGGCTCTTGCGGCAGCCGAGCGTCACCGGCAGGAAGGTTTAGAGGCGTATGTGGCCTTCACCGGTGCGGCAGTGCGATATCGAACAGCTGCCCTGGATCGATGGCATCGGTATCGCGAGGATCCGGACGGTGAGGAGCATCGGTTGGCACACGCCGACTTCCATCGGCTTCGCACAGCGCTCATCGACGCACAACTGCGAATGGATCTCGTGACCGGCGACGTGGAACTACGGAAACTGGCCGACGTTGTGGTGGACGCTACGGGCCAGATACACGACGCGGCGACAGATGACGACCGTGCCGCCAGGACCGAAGCTGCGAGCGCTGCCCTGGATGAGTTCGTCACTCGTGCCGCGACTAGGTTACGAGAGCAGGGCTAGCCCCGGTCTTTCAGTAAGCCGTTGGTCCGTGGCACGGACGGGCCGAAGGTTGCGGGTGGTCGGTGGGCGTGAGGGATCGGCCGGCTTGCCGGCTG
>NZ_SJKB01000040.1 GCF_004331465.1 Kribbella pittospori | reverse complement strand
ACCGCTGGTGCCCTTGCCCAGGAATCCCGCAGTCGGGTCGCCACCGTCGACCCAGCCCTTGCCGGACGGGGTGGCGTAGCCCAGGCCGAACAACTTGTCAACGAACGCCCACAGGAAGGTCAGCCCGAAGGCGATCCGAAGTACCGCGAGCGCACGGCCCGCAGCTGTCGTGACGATCAGATGACGATCGCCCTCGAGCTCCATCACAGGAGCCGGTAGATCGCGGCGGTGCGGCGTGGTGGTCATGGTGTCTTCCTTTCAGTTCGATTCGACACCTTCATCGTGTGGTCGCAGCCCTACCTACGGTCAGGGCCGTTCTCACCTCACCGGCACAAGCCAAAAGTCCCGTCCGCCCAGGCCCCTTGCCGCTAGCAACCGCTCCGCACCGTCCACACGGTGGAAGAACACCAGACTTGGGCCGAAACGGACACGAGATGAACGCGACAACCACCCTGACCAAGGACGAGGTCGGCATCCTGCTCACTGCGGCGACGCACGCACCGTCCATCCACAACACGCAGCCCTGGCGGTTCGAGATCCGGGGCCCGGTCATCGATGTCCTGCTCGACCGCAAGCGCACGCTTCCCGCTGCGGATCCGGCCGGCCGGGCGGCACGCATCGGGATCGGCGCGGCCGTCCTCAACATCCGCGTCGCGGCGGCGATGCTAGGCCACGAGTCCAGCATCGCGCCGGACCCTGATCCTCATCATCCGGAGGTGGTGGCGCGGATCTTCCTGGCCGATCGCACAACTCCGGCGCCGCCCCTCGCCCGCCTGTACGGCGAGCTGCGCCGCAGGCACACCTATCGCGGGCCGATGCTCGATCAGATCATCGCAGCGCGCGTGCTCGAACGACTCGACGAGGCCGCGCGAGCCGAGCGGGCGATTCTGCATTGGCTCGATGCAGGCGAGGCGTCGCGGCTCGGCGAGCTGCTTCGGCGCGTCGATGACACAGAGCTGCACGACGAGGACCGCCTGCATGAGCGGCTGCGCTGGATCGGTGGAGACAGGTCCGGCGATGGGATCCCGGAGAGCGCGCTCGGCCCTGTACCGGCTCGCGCAGCGTTCGTCCGCGATCTGTCCGCGGGCTTCGACAGTCCGCACCGCAGTCAGACCGTCTTCGAGCAACGCCCGGCCCTCGCGGTCCTGTGCACGCCCCAGGAGGACACCGCCGCCTGGCTGCGAGCCGGCATGGCCCTGGAGCGCGTCCTGCTCGTCGGAACGTCGTACGACGTGACCGCATCGTTCCTCAACCAGGTCCTCGAGCACAGCACACCCCGAGCCGCGGTCCGTGAACTGGTCGGCGGTCGGCTGTGGCCGCAGATGGTGATGCGGATCGGCTACCCGGCCCACCCCGGACACGAGTCCTCGCGCCGGGACTGGCGCGAGTCCTTCGACCAATGGTTCTAGCAACCCCTGAGGGAGACTCACCATGTCGTCACACGCCACCCCGATCGTCATCGGGTACGACGGTTCACCGGCCGGCGCAGGCGCACTGCACTGGGCGATCGCCGAAGCCATCCGTTCGAGGGCACCGTTGCGCATCGTCGAGGCATTCGAGGTCGTCGTCCAGACGCGTCCCTCGCCAGGTCACGTCGTACCGCTGGAGGCGTTGCGCACAGCCCGGGAGAAAGGACTGAGCAGCCTCGCCGAAACCGTTCGCCTGCAACACCCCGGCGTCCAGGTCGACACCATCCTCGCCGAGGGATCCGCAGCCGAAGCGCTTGTGGAAGCGGCACAGCAGGCCCGCCTGGTCGTCCTCGGTTCACGCGGACTCGGTGGCTGGACCGGTCTGCTGGTCGGATCGGTTGCCGTCCAGGTGACCACGCATGCACAGTGCCCCGTCGTGGTCATCCCGCCCGATCTGCGTCAACACGTCCACGAGGGGCTGACCGTCGTCGTCGGTGTCGACGGATCCAAGGCATCGGCACGGGCGATCGAGTTCGCTTTCGACCAGGCCGAGGCGCTGCAGGCCCGGGTCGTCGCCATGCACACCTGGACCAGCCCGTTCCTCACCTACGCCGATGGAGCATCGATGCTGCAGTTCGACGAGGGCAAGATCGAGGACGAGGCACGGTTGCTCGTCGCCGAGTCCGTGGCCGGCGCAGCAGCCGACCATCCCGACGTGAAGTGGACGACCGAGCTCTCGAACGGATCCGCAGCACAGGCACTGGTTCGCCGGTCCGGATCCGCCGATCTCGTCGTGGTCGGTTCCCGCGGTCGCGGCGGCTTCACCGGTCTGCTTCTCGGCTCGGTCAGCCAAAGCGTGCTGCACCACACCCAGTGCCCGATCGCCATCGTTCGCTGACGCACGCCACAGACCAGGACACTCACCGAACAGCCGACAGCGCACGCAGCCGCGTCCCGCACCGGCCGGTGCGGGACGCGGCTGACTGCTGACTACTCGATTCCCTTCTCGCCGAACAGCGCGACCTTCAGGGCTCCGGTCTCAGCCGGACGGGAGAAGACGTCGTACGCGTCCTGCATCTCGTCCAGACCGAACCGGTGCGTGATCAGACCAGGCAACGTCAGCCGGCCGGCCGCGAGCATCGACAGCAACCGTGGTGTCGTCGAGGTGTCGACCAGTCCGGTGGTGATGGTGATGTTCTTGATCCAGAGATCCTCCAGGTGCAGCGTCGCCGGTGCGCCGTGTACGCCGACGTTCGCGACGGTTCCGCCCGGACGGACCAGGCGAGCGCACAGCTCGAACGTGGCGGGGATGCCGACAGCTTCGATCGCGACCTCGGCGCCCAGCCCACCGGTCAGCTCGCGCACCGTCGCCTCGACGTCCTCGTCGGGCCCGAGGGCGAGATCGGCGCCACGTTCTAGGGCCGCCTTGCGCCGCGAGTCGGCGGCGTCGACGACGATGATCCGCGCCGGGCTGAACAGCTTGCTGGTGGCAACGGCTGCCAGTCCGATCGGGCCTGCTCCGACGATCACCACGGTGTCGCCCGGCGAGACCCGGCCGTTGAGTACGCCGACCTCGAAGGCCGTCGGCAGGATGTCGGCCAGCACCACAGCCGCCTCGTCGGAGACGTTGTCCGGCAGCTTGTGCACCGACCGATCGGCGAACGGGACACGCACCTGCTCCGCCTGGGTCCCGTCGATCAGGTGTCCGAGGATCCATCCGCCGCCGCCGAGGCACTGTCCGTAGTGCCCTTGCCGGCAGTACTCGCAGCGACCGCACGACGTGATGCAGGAGATCAGGACCCGGTCACCGACTGCCACGCCTCGTACGCCGTCGCCGACGGCAGTGATCGTGCCGACCGCTTCATGCCCCAGGATGCGGCCCGGCTGAACGGTCGGGACGTCCCCCTTCAGGATGTGCAGATCCGTGCCGCAGATCGTGACCGCGTCGATGCGCACGATCGCGTCCTCGGGATCCTGGATCACCGGATCCGGCACCTCGTGCCAGCTCCGCTGCCCCGGACCGTTGTAGACCAATGCCTTCATCGCGAACCTCCCTAGGCGAAACCTTCCACTCCCGACGATGGCGGTCCGGACGGCCTGTGGCTGCGGCCGACCTGCACCCTCCAGGCGGGACCATCGGTGCCGCCGAACAGGACCTTCCGCACTCCCTGCGCCCGGTGCCCGCGCCTTGACTGGAAGTGGAGGAGTGCACGTCGGGAGGTTGTTCACGATGTGAGCGGAGCCGTTCATGGACGTCGTCATCAGAACTCGGAGACTGACCAAGCGGTTCGGGCACCGCACTGCTCTGGACGGCCTCGATCTGGACGTGCCGGCCGGGATGATCCTCGGCTGTCTCGGACCGAACGGCGCCGGCAAGACCACCACGATCCGGCTGCTCGCCGGCCTGATCCGCCCCACGTCGGGGTCTGCGATGGTCTTCGGGTTCGACGCCGCCGACCAGTACGACGCGATCCAGCGCCGGATCGGCTATCTGCCCGGCGACTTCGTGGCGTACCCCGATCTCACCGGCCGGCAGTACCTGAGCTACTTCGCCCACCTGTACGGCGGCGTCGAACGGAAGCGCATCGAGCTGCTGGCCAAGCGGTTCGACCTCGATCTGGCCGTCCGCATCGGCGCGCTGTCGCGCGGCAACCGGCAGAAGGTCGGCATTCTCCAGGCGTTCATGCACGAACCGGAACTGCTGATCCTCGACGAACCCACCGCGGGCCTGGATCCGCTGATGCAGCGCGAGTTCCGCACCCTGCTCCGTGAGACTCGCGACGCCGGGCGGACCGTGTTCCTCTCGTCGCATGTCATGTCCGAGGTGGAGGCCGTCGCCGACACGGTCGCGATCCTGCGCGCCGGACAGCTGGTCACGACGCAGTCGGTCCAGGACCTCAAGGACCGCGCGGCGGACCTGGAAGCGGCGTTCCTCGACTACTACTCCGGCCAGGGGTGAATGCCATGTTCCGCACCGTGTTCCTCAAGTCCCTGTACGACGCCCGCCGCGGAGCATCATGCCTGTCCTCCGCCGCCGCGACCTCGCCGCGTCCGTCCTGATCGCCGTACTGCTCGCGCTCTACCTACCGTTCCTTGCCCTCGGCACCTTTCTGGGGATCGGCAGCAGCGACGACATGGCCTGCACCGTCTTGATCCTGAGTGGCGCAACCGTCGTGCTGCTCGCAGACGACGACCGCTACGACGCCGCGTCCTGGCTCACCCCGATCCTCGCCACCGCGGCAGTCGCGTGCGCCGCACTGTCACTCATTTCAGCTGCCGGCATCCTGCTGCCCGTCGCCGTCGCCACCATGCTGACTCTCTTGTGCATCCAGCTCGCCGAGCACATCACCTTCGCACCACCCAGCTCAAGAGGCCCGCGACCGGCACAGGCGCCCTTTCAACCTCGTTGAGCGCAACAGCCGAGCATTCGGGGTGATCGAAAGCGGACCGCTGGTCAGTCCTGCCGCTGGCGGACCACCGCGACCGGAGAGTCGGCGTGGTGCAGGAGGCTCTGGCTGACGGACCCCAGCAGCAGTCCGGCGACTCCCCCGCGCCCGCGAGAACCAACGACGACCAGCGACGCATCCTGCGAGAGGTCGACCAGCTTCGCGCTGGCTCGTCCCTCGAGCACCGAGACCTTGACGCGCACCGCAGGATGCTTCGCTCGGTACGGCTCGAGGCTCTCGGCCAGCCAGTTCTTCAGCAACTCGCTCGTACTCTCCGCCGACTCGACGTGCTGCTCCTGCGGACGCCAGCAGTAGACGACCGTCAATGGCTGACCGGACGCCGTCGCCTGCTCGAACGCAAACGCCAATGCCTCGTCCGAGTCCACCGAGCCGTCCGTGCCGACGACCACCGGCCCGGAACGACGATCGCCCCGGACAACAACCACCGGGCAGGGCGCCTTGGACGCAACCGATGTCGCCACCGAGCCGAGCACCGCGGCGGACATCTTGTTCCGCGACCGCGTACCGACGACGACCATGTCGGCGTCTACTGCCTCGGCCAGGATCGCGTCGGCCGGAGCCTGGTTCGCCAGCCACCCGGACCCACGCTCGTGGCCGAGTCGATCCTGCGCGAACCGGACCGCCGCGTCCAAGTCGGCCTGGTACAGGTCGACCGGCGGCGTTGACGGGACGTACCCCTCGACACCCAGCGCGGGCCAATTACCCACCTCGTGCAAATACGCGCGAACGACGCGCACCGCCGACCCACGCTCCTGCGCGGCCTCAACCGCCCACCGCAGCGCGATCTGGCTCTCCGGCGTGTCGTCGACACCTACCAGGATGTACTTGCCCATCGATCCTCTTCCCTTTCATCGCACGAGAGCTGGACGAGAGATTCCTTCAGGTCTGTTACCAATCTCGTGCAGCAAGCCCCGTCCCGGCAGAGCCATCAGCCCTGCCCCCGCCAGGACCTTCGACCGTCGGTACCGCTGAAGCGCCTCCGGGCGGTCGGAAGACCGGCATGGCTGGGACTTTCGCCCCTGGAGGCGCGCACTGCGCCATCGCATCGTGAAGGTGTACCCCGGGATCCCGGGCTGCGAGCCGACGCAACGGTCGGCAGAACGAGGTGATGACGATGTTGATCCGCGACCTGATGACCGCACCCGCTGTCACCGTGACCGCCGGTACGCCGATCGGTACGGCGCTCCGGCTTCTCGACGACCGGAAGATCACCGCTCTGCCCGTCGTCGACAGCCGCGGCGTACTCGTCGGCATCGTCAGTGAGGCCGACCTCGTCCCCGATGCCGCGCTGCTCGACGAGCGCGTCCCGGTCACCGCCGTCCGGACGACCGCCGACACACCACCTCGCCGGGTTGCTGACGTCATGAGCCACCTCGCGGCTACCGTGAACACCGACGATGACCTTGATGTCGCGATCGATCTGATGTGGTCGACGATGGTGAAGAGCCTGCCGGTGCTGGACCGCGGCAAGGTCGCCGGCATGATCAGCCGCAGCGACGTCATCCACCTGCTGGCCGGCCGCGACGACCGGATCCGCACCGAGGCCCGCGACCTCATCCACGAGGAACGCCCGGAGTGGAAGGTCGACGTCCAGGACGGCATCGTCACGGTGACCGGCCCGATGGATCCACACGAGCGCACACTCGCCGACGTCCTCGCCCGCACCGTCCGCGGCGTCATCGCGGTCCGCATCCATTGACACCACACCGGTGTCCTGGATCAGTGTTGAAGGATCCTGGCTCCGGATGGCGGGCTGATGACGATCGCCGGGAAGGTCAGCGGCCGGGCCTCGACCACGTAGAGTTGGCCGGAGACCCCGTCCTTGGCCCAGTCGAGTTCCATCCGCCGCTTGAAGTGCGCGTCGGCGAGGACCGACCACTGCGCGAGAACCTGAAGCTCGTCGTCGGTCAGCACCAACCCGCTCCGCTCCTCCGGCGTGGTGGGAACCGGCCGCGTCGCCCGGCCTCCGGCGTACACGGTCTTGGTCCGTTTCGCACCCAGGAATGGCTGGAATCACTGGACCAGGTGGTGGACCACGCCGGGCGGAACAGGGCGCGGTACTTGATGCTCAGCATCCTGCAGCGCGCACGCGACCGGCGCGTCGGTGTCTCGAACTTGCGCAGCACCGACTACCTCAACACGATCGCCCCCGAGACCGAGCCGGACTTCCCGGGCGACGAGCACGTCGAGCGGCGGATCCGGGCGTACAACCGCTGGAACGCTGCCGTCATGGTGCACCGGGCGCAGCGGCCCGGTATTGCAGTGGGCGGCCACATCTCCACCTACGCCTCGGCTGCGGCGCTGTACGAGGTCGGGTTCAACCACTTCTTCCGCGGTCACGACGCACCTGGCGGGGGCGACCAGATCTACTTCCAGGGCCACGCCTCCCCCGGCATCTACGCACGGGCGTTCCTGGAAGGCCGGCTCAGCAGCGACCAACTCGACGGTTTCCGGCAGGAGCTGTCTCACGCCGGCGCCGGGGGCGGGCTGCCGTCGTACCCGCACCCACGGTTGATGCCGGACTTCTGGGAGTTCCCGACCGTGTCCATGGGGCTGGGGCCGATCAACGCCATCTACCAGGCCAGGTTCAATCGCTACCTGCACGACCGCGGCCTCAAGGACACCAGCGGCCAGCGGGTCTGGGCGTTCCTCGGCGACGGCGAGATGGACGAACCGGAGTCCCTCGGCGCGATCGGTGTCGCTGCCCGCGAGGAACTGGACAACCTCACCTTCGTCGTCAACTGCAACCTGCAACGCCTCGACGGCCCGGTCCGCGGCAACGGCAAGATCATCCAGGAACTGGAGTCCTACTTCCGCGGCGCCGGCTGGAACGTCATCAAGGTCATCTGGGGCCGGGAGTGGGACCCGCTCCTCGCGGCCGACACCGACGGCGCGCTGGTGAACCTCATGAACACCACGCCCGATGGAGACTTCCAGACCTACAAGGCCGAGTCCGGCGCGTTCGTTCGCGAGCACTTCTTCGGTCGCGACCCCCGCACAGCAGCCATGGTGGAGCATCTGTCGGACACCGAGATCTGGAATCTGAAGCGCGGCGGACACGACTACCGCAAGCTGTACGCCGCTTACCGGGCCGCGACCGAACACACCGGTCAACCGACCGTGATCCTGGCCAAGACAATCAAGGGCTGGACCCTCGGTTCCCACTTCGAAGGGCGCAACTCCACCCACCAGATGAAGAAGCTGACACTCGAGGATCTCAAGGGCTTCCGGGACCGGCTCTTCCTGGAGATCCCCGACAAGGATCTCGACGCCGTGAAGCCGCCCTACTACCGACCGCCGAAGGACTCACCCGAACTGGCGTACCTGCGCGAGCGGCGCCGCGCTCTCGGCGGCTACCTGCCGGCCCGCCGGCGCGGCAGCACCCGGCTCGCGCCGATCGGAGAGTCTGCGTACGCCGTGACCCGCCGCGGCTCGGGTCGGCAGGCGGTTGCCACCACGATGGCTTTCGTCCGACTGCTCAAAGAGCTCATGAAGGACCCGCAGACGGGTCCCAGGTTCGTGCCGATCATTCCTGACGAGGCGCGCACCTTCGGCCTGGACGCCCTGTTCCCGTCCAAGAAGATCTACTCCCCGCACGGACAGACCTACCAGTCGGTGGACCGCGACCAGCTGCTCAGCTATCAGGAAGACACCCAGGGAGTACTCCTCCACGAGGGCATCACGGAAGCCGGCTCCGCCGCCTCCTGGACCGCCGCCGGTACGTCGTACGCCACCCACGGCGAGCCGATGATCCCGCTCTACATCTTCTATTCGATGTTCGGATTCCAGCGCACCGGGGATCAGTTCTGGGCCGCGGCCGACCAGATGAGCCGAGGTTTCCTTCTCGGCGCCACCGCCGGGCGCACCACCCTCAACGGTGAAGGCCTGCAGCACCAGGACGGGCACTCACTGCTTCTGGCCTCCGCCAACCCCGCCTGCATCGCGTACGACGCTGCCTTCGCGTTCGAGCTGGGCCACATCACCGCCGATGCACTCCGCCGGATGTACGGCGAGCCGCGACCGGATGAGGACCAGAACGTCTTCTACTACCTCACCCTCTACAACGAGCCGATCGTCCAGCCTGCCGAGCCGGACGATGTCGATATCGACGGCATCATCGCCGGGATGCACCGCTACTCCCCCGCCACCGACGCCACCGGGCCGAGGGCGCAGATCCTTGCCTCCGGTGTCGCGATGCAGTGGGCGCTGGATGCCCAACGCCTCCTGCGGGCCGACTGGGGAGTCCAAGCCGACGTCTGGTCCGTGACGTCCTGGACCCAGCTGCGCCGCGAAGCACTGGCAGTCGAGGAGTGGAACCTGTCGCACCCCGACCAGCCGGGCCGAACTCCTTATGTCACAAGGCGGCTCAGCGGTGCTCCCGGACCAGTCGTCGCCGTTTCGGACTGGATGCGCGCGGTACCCGACCAGATCATGCCCTTCGTCGCAGGCCCATGGGCATCGCTGGGCACCGACGGCTTCGGGCGATCCGACACCCGGGACGCGTTGCGCCGCCACTTCGGCGTCGACGCGCAGTCGATCACCCTGCGGGTACTCCAGCAGTTGGCCGCCGGCGGCGAGCTCGACACCTCGATGCCGCGGCGGGCCATGGCCACCTACGATTTGAGCAACGGCACCGAAGACCAGACTCGTTCGGGTCAGTGAACTAGTGTCGATGGTTGCTCCGAGCAACGGCCACGACCGGGGGGCCGGCCGGTCGTCATTGCCGGACCCCGGCAACCAGCGCGATCCGAACCTCGCCGACAACCTCCCTACTCATCGACCCGATGCAGAGGCATTCTCGGAGCTACCGATCGAAACCCGGGGCGCCGGACGGCGGCGCCGTCGATGGAGAAGACATGGTCATCGTTTATGCACTGTTCATAGCCGTGGTTGTGGGACTCGTCGGCCTGGCCGCATGTGTCCGCGTGGTGCAGCAGTTCGAGCGCGGCGTCGTGTTCCGGTTCGGACGGGTGCGTCCAGTGGTCAGGGGCCCGGGGATCGCGTTGCTGATGCCGATCGCGGACCGCCTGCAGAAGGTCAACCTGCAGATCATCACGATGCCTGTCCCTGCTCAGGACGGAATCACCCGCGACAACGTGACGGTCCGGGTCGATGCGGTCGTCTACTTCAGCGTGATCGATCCGGTCCGTGCGGCCGTCGACGTACAGGACTATGTGTCTGCGATCGGGCAGGTCGCGCAGACCTCGCTGCGATCCATCATCGGCAAGAGCGACCTCGACGACCTGCTGTCCAACCGGGAACGCCTCAACCAGGGCATGGAACTGATGATCGACAGCCCTGCCCTGGACTGGGGCGTGCATATCGAAAGGGTCGAGATCAAGGACGTCGCGCTGCCGGAGACGATGAAGCGGTCCATGTCGCGCCAGGCAGAGGCCGAACGGGAGCGCCGTGCCCGCATCATCACCGCCGACGGTGAACTGCAGGCGTCGGAGAAACTCGGCCAGGCGGCCGAGGTGATGACCGAGCACCCTGCCGCCCTGCAACTGCGCCTCCTGCAGACCGTTGTCGAGGTCGCAGCGGAGAAGAACTCGACGCTGGTGCTGCCCTTCCCGGTCGAACTGCTCCGGTTTCTGGAACGGTCCACGCCGCCCGAGAACTCCAGGTCCTCCGATGCCGACAAGCCGGCAACGACCAGGGACGACGACGAATCGCTCGAACGGTCGGACTCGCCGCCGGAATTGACCACCGAGTCGCACGTCTCGGCCGGCGCAGCGGTGACCACGGCCCCCTTATCGGCCGGGTCGGCACAACCGCAGTGGGGCGGACTCCCCGCCGGTTGTGCCGACCCGGCGTGGCAGCCGTGACAGTCCACGACGTGCGAGTTGCGCAAGGATGCCGCCGTACTCGACGTGCCCTGGCCGGTACGTCGGTCAGGGGCCGGACCGTGCCTTGATCTGGAGCCCAGGGCGACGCCGGTGGACCGTCAGGTAGGACAGGCCGTTCTCGCCGGCCGTGACGGTGCGCGTCGAGCCGCGGGGCAACCAGACGAGATTGCCGTTGGCAACGAACTGGGGATCGTCGGGGGCACCGACAGCTCCACTCCCGGCGACGACGACAAGCATCACGTCGAGATCGGGCTCGGTGTGGGTGGCAACGCGCTGCCCGGCCGGCAGATGGACGAGATTCGCGTCGAGTTGACGACCCGCCTCGGCCAACGTCCACCGGGCACCGGCCGGTATCCGGGAATCGTCGACGATCTCGTGGAGATCGGCCAGGATCCGCACCGTCGGTTGCTCGGCAGCGCCATCGTCCACCCGGTCCGGACCGGCTCCTGGTCCGTCAGACATCAGCGGCGATCCGGCCGATCCGGACACGCCACTCCTCAGGCCCCGTTCGCAGGTAGTCCCAACTGAAGGCACCGGAGTGGATGGCCTCGAACTCCCGCCGCAGTGGTTTGGGGTCGTGGCTGTTGACCAGGATGAACGCCTCCCCCGGCGCCAGTCGTGCGTAGCGGGCAAAGACGCGCGGGTGACGGCCACCGCGTGCGATCTGCCGGACGTCGATGACCATCGGCGCGTCGCCGAGCTCCTCCTCGACCGCGGCCGGCGGATCCGCAGCCAACGCCGACCGCTCGGGGCCTGCCAACTCGACGAGAACCGGCACCACCGATTCCTCGATCCGGAGGTACAGGTCCAAGGCACCGGCGATCATCGAGCCGATCCTGGCCGAATCACTCGCACTGCCGACAGCGAGATCGTTGATCTGTTGGTTGAGCGCCGCGCTCCCGACCCGAAGAGCATCCACCAGCGGGCGTCCGTCAGCAGGCTTGGACGCCGGGGCATACAGGTCCCGTTCGGCGTCGACCAGGTACTGGCGCACCTCGTGCCGGCAAAAGTGGGCCAAGTCCGCAGCCAGCGGATGACACCCCGGCGCGGTCAGCTCAGCCAGCCGGGAACGCAGCCGTTCGTGGGCCGCTCGCGCCGCCGTTCGAGCAATGACGGCGGGGTCCGTCTCGGTTGCCTGGATGAAGATCTCCGCACCGGGCATCGCGCCACTCTCCTCGGACGATGTTTCGGATTATTATTACATGTGCTATTTGTAGTAAATACAAGAGTTGGTGAGGAGGCCGGGCCGTGACCTACGTCATCGCGTTGCCCTGTGTCGATCTGAAGGACCGTGCGTGCGTCGACGAGTGCCCGGTGGACTGTATCTACGAGGGCGGACGCTCCCTGTACATCCAGCCCGACGAGTGCGTCGACTGCGGCGCCTGTGAGCCGGTGTGCCCGGTGGAGGCGATCTTCTACGAGGACGACCTGCCCGAGCAGTGGCAGGAGTACCAAGCGGCCAACGCAGGATTCTTCGACGAGCTCGGGTCTCCGGGCGGGGCGGCGAAGCTCGGAGTCGTCGACTACGACCCGCCTTTCATTGCGGCGCTGCCACCGCAGGATCCGGCAGGCTGATCACCATGACCGAAAATGCCCGGGACGACCGTACGAATCCGCGCAGGGCCGCCGTACTCGAGGCCCTCCGCGCCTCCGACGAGGCGCTGGGAGTCACCGAACTCGCCGAACTGCTCGGCATCCACCCCAACACAGCCCGCTTCCATCTCGACGCACTGGTGGCCCAAGGCCTGGTCGACCGCAGAATCGAGGACCCCTCCGGTCGTGGACGGCCCCGAACGGTCCACGCGCCGCATCCCGGGATGGATCGCGGCGGACAGCGTCGGTACCAATTGCTGGCCAAGATCCTGCTCAGTCAGCTGGCCGGCAGTCCTGGAGCGGACGCTACCGCCGAAGCCGCAGGCCGCAACTGGGGCGGATACCTCGTCGAACAGGTGCCGCCGTCACACCAGACCGGCGAAGCCGAGGCCAGGCAACGACTGAACGCGATGATGACCGACCTCGGCTTCGCCCCCGAGCCGGTCCGCGACGCAGACGACCGGATCCGGCTGCGGCACTGTCCGTTCCTCGAACTCGCCGAGGAGTACTCCGCCACGCTGTGCCCTTTGCACCTCGGGCTGATGCAAGGCGCCCTCACCGAGATCCACGCGCCGATCGCGGCCACCCGTCTCGAACCGTTCGCCGAACCGGACGCCTGCCTCGTCCACCTGTCCCCCGCCGCACACAGTCCCGCGACAACGCCGCGCCCACGGCAGCGCCGAACCAGGAGCACCTGATGCACATCACCAGAACCGGCACCACACCACGACGCCGGGCGCCCGTTCGTGGCGGCCCGACGATGGAGGTCCTGCTCGGCACCGACAGACCCGACAACCTCGCGCTGGTCCAGGTGTGGATCCCGCCCGGCGGTGGCCTGCCCGAACACGACCACGGATCGTCGGAGATCGTACTGGTCCACCTGTCAGGCTCGATCGAACTCCGGCAGGGCGACCAACTGCACCAGCTCGAGCCAGGCGGCGTCGCACACATCCCCACCGGAGAACGCGTCGGCCTCCGCAACCCTGGTACCGAAACAGCATCGATGATGCTCGTTGCCTCGCCGCCTGACTTCGTGGACCGACTCGCCGGCTGGCCGGCCGCCTGAGACGACTCGAACGCGCCGACCGTTTCGGTCCGGTGCACTTCACAGATCTGGGAGAAGCTCGTTGAACGAGGCATCAGCCATCTCCGGGAGCGCCGTCGTTTTCGTCTGGCTCGGCATGATCCTGGCGATCTCCTTCCTGGAAGCGCCGCTGAAGTTCCGGGCCCCGGCGTCACCATCCCGATCGGGCTCGGCATCGGCCGCATCGTGTTCCGGGCGCTCAACCGGGCCGAAATCGCGCTCGGCGTCGTGGTACTGGTCGCGATCGCCGTCGGACAACCCACCGCATCGGTGACAGCCCTCTTCGCGACCGTCGCGGTCATCCTGGCCGCACAACTCATCGCCGTCCGACCGCGACTCAACAGGCGCTCCGACCGTGTCCTTGCCGGTGAGACCCCACCCCGATCGACCGTTCACCTCTACTACGTCGCACTCGAGACCGCCAAGGTACTCGCCCTACTAGCGCTCGGAATCCGCCTACTGACCGCGTAGCCGATCAGGCGGTGGCCGATCGGTGCCTCGTGCAACGGACCCTCGGGAGTCCGAAGATCTCCGTGGGTTCCTCGGTCATGAGCCGTGCCGCGCCGGCGCGTACCGAACGGCGAGCCGGGCCAGCGCGATCGCGGCGACCAGCAGGCCGAAGTCGCGCAGGGCAACGTCGTAGAACCCCGGGATCGTCAACAGGTTGAGGATGATGCCGGCAAGCCAGGCCGCAACGATCAACGCGCCGTACCGCGGGATCAGGGCGACCGCGACGCCGGCGACGATCTCGGTGACCCCGACCGCATACATCGCGTCCTGGCCGGACCCCGGCACGATGTCGTTGATCCACGGGGCCAGGTAGCCCGGCCAGTCGGTCAGCAGGTTGGCGAACTTGTCCAGGCCGAACACGATCGGCGCCACCGTGAAGACCGTTCGCAACGCGAGAAACGCCTGGTATCCCGGGTCGGCGAGCGCCTCCCGGCGCACTGTGCGGGTGCTGGACTCCTCGGTCGTCATCGCTACCACTCCTTCTAAAGTAGATATGTTTTGACTTTAGAAGCGACCAGGGTTTTCGTCAATGGGACCTGGCTTTAGAATCTGACCGTGGACGACTCGCGAGAGGCTCAGATCCTGGCGGTCGCAGCGTTGGAGGAGCCGACGCGACGGCGGCTCTACGATCACGTCATACGCCAGGCGAGCCCGGTCACGCGGGACGACGCCGCGGCGGCCCTGGGACTGCCCCGCTCAACTGCCGCCTTCCACCTCGACCGTCTGGTCGAGGAAGGACTCCTGGAGGTCATCTTCGAACGCCGCACCGGCCGAACAGGTCCGGGTGCGGGCAGACCCGCGAAGCTGTATCAACGCTCCAGCCGACCTGTCGCTGTCTTGCTCCCTGAACGCCGCTACGACCTCGCCGGCGGCCTCCTGGCAGCCGCCATCGAAGAGAGCGAAGGCTCGGGCGAATCGCCGCGCACAGCGCTCAACCGCCGCGCCCGCCAGGTCGGCACCGACCTCGCCGCGACGATCCGCGACGCGTCGGGCGGGACCGCCGGTCGAGCAGAGATGACGGATCTACTCGAGGAGCAGGGCTTCGAGCCTCGCACCGAAGGAGACACCGTCGTCCTTGTCAACTGCCCCTTCCACGCCCTTGCCAGGCAGTACACAGGTCTCGTCTGTGAGATGAACCTCTGTCTGCTCGAAGGACTCCTGGCCGGCCTGGCCATCCCGCATCTGAAGGCACACCTCGAGCCCCGACCTGATCACTGCTGTGTGCAACTCCAGACCGACGCCGACCAATGACCAGGCGGCGTACTGCTGCTCGGCGGCGGGCAGGCAGGTTCGGAGTACTTCGCTGGTTACATCACCGAGGAGGCGCTCTCGGTCGACAACCTGTTCGTGTTTCTCGTGATCATGAGCAGTTTCCGGCTCCCGCGCGAGGACCAGCAGAAGATGCTCCTGTTCGGCATCGTCTTCTCCCTGGCGCGTCTCGTGGGAATTGTGTGGGAGAAGTGGCGCGACGGCGCGCCTGTAGGTGTCGGTCGTAGAGCTTTGGGAACATGCGCTGTATGAGACCGTGGGCTGTCCCCGTACTGGTGAGCACGATGGCGCTCGCGGCGACGGCATGTGGCTCGAATCTGCCGGCTCCACCATCGAGCACGGCTGAGCGTTTCTACCGTGCGATCGAGGCCGGTGACGGCAGCGCGGCCTGCAATCTCTTGGCTCCGCAGACCGTTCAGGAGGTGGAACAGTCTGAGCGGGCGCCGTGTCGCTCGGTGATCCTGGGCGAAGACATCCCCACAGCCGGCGAAGTGACAGAGCTGCAGCAGTACGGCACGCAGGCGCAGGTGCAGTTACGCGGCGACACCGCCTTCCTTGCCGAGTTCGACGATGGCTGGAGGATCATTGCGGCAGCCTGTACAGCGCGGGGCGACCGCCCGTACGACTGTAAGCTCACGGGAGGTTGACGGACCGATGCGTGTCATCTTCACCGCCTACTTGGCAATCATCATCCTGGGGTTGGCTTACTTCCTGGTCCTCGGGGTGATCCATCGATGAAGCGGGTACGCCGTTTCGTCCGCAGTAATTCACTCGGCCTCGGGTTCGGCGTGATCTTTCTCGCCGCCCTGATCGGGCAGGCCTTCGCCGGGCTCGCAGAGTTCAACAACCAGCAGATTGCCGACGGCCTGGCAACCGTGACCTTCGGACGATACGTCACCTCCGCCGACTTCGCCGTCGACGTCACCGAGAACTGGCAAAGCGAGTACCTTCAGTTCTTGCTCTACATCGTGTTGACCGTCTGGCTCGTGCAGCGTGGATCGCCAGAATCCAAGAAACTCGACGATCAGGGCCGGGAGACCGACAAGCAGCAGAAGGTCGGCGCGTTTGTTCAGGCCGACTCACCTCGCTGGGCGAAGCCTGGAGGATGGCGCACCAGGATCTACTCGTCGTCACTTGGACTGGTGATGGGGGCGATCTTCCTCGCCTGCTGGTCCGTGCAATCGATCGCAGGCTGGTCGGCATTCAACGAACAGCAAATCAGGCAGCTGCAAGATCCACTGCCATGGCACTCCTATCTCGGCTCAGCCGACTTCTGGAGCCGGAGCTTGCAGAACTGGCAGTCCGAATTCCTGGCCGTCGGGTCCATGGCGGTCTTGAGCATCTATCTACGTCAACGCGGCTCGCCTGAGAGCAAGCCGGTCGGTTCGTCACATCACGCCACCGGCGTCGAGGGCTGACAAGTCTCTCGACGGGGCCTGGTACCCATGCCGGCGGAGAAGATCCGCGAGTTCGGCGCTTGGTTGCAGCCGGCCAGGTCGCCAGGATCCGGCTCCACGGAGCGCCGGCTGGCCTTCACGTCGAGGACGCCGAGGACGCCGACAGCGGCGAAGTGCGGGCGGCCTACTCGGGCGGGCCCGGGTTGGGCGCCGGCTGCGTCAGCGGCGAGTCGTCGCCCGGACGATCCCCGACGTCCGGTGTCTCGGTGTCGGGATCTACCAGGTCCGGGACATCCGGATCCGGGTTCTCCGGAGTGATAGTCACGACTCCACCTCCAGGTCTGCGCGTTCCATGCCCCGCAGGTACCCAGATCAACGCTAGGGAGTCCCCATGATCAGGACCGCGTTGGTCTTCCGCGTCAGGGGTGACGCGCATGACATGGTTGCGCATCTCGACGCGATCGCAGAATCTCAACGACGTCCGCTGTCATCATCGCCACAGGACACGATACACACCGCTCCGCTCAGATCCGCAGGTCAGCGGCAACATTTGGCGCCGACGGCAAGTAGCGATCATGCCGGGCGGCAAAGCCCACTCATGCCTCGCACCTTTCTCCCTCCAGCAGGCCCTCGGCATCGAAGGACCCGTCGGCGAGTAAGAAGAAGGCTGGCCGCAAGGGCGGAAAGGCCGCCGCCAAGAAGAGCTGAGTTGGCAGCGGTGACTACGACGCCCGGATGGACGCGGCACGGGCAGTAGCGGAGGAGACCATGTCCCACCCATGCGAGGCAGCGGCGAACACATCGGCCAAGCAGCCCAGGACCGTGCTCGCGGACCATACGGCCATCCGTTCCATCCGATCCTGGTGACCGTGCCGATCGGTGGGTGGGTTGCCAGCGTGGTTTTCGACATCGTCGCATTCACCGGAAACGACGAAAAGGTCTTTGCCGAAGGCGCGTACTGGCTGATCGGCATCGGCGTCATCGGCGCGGTTCTGGCCGCGGTGTTCGGGCTGATGGACTTGCTCGGCATCCCTCGCGGTACGCCGCGGAGGAAACCCAGACCGAATGCTTCCGCGTAGACCCGCAGACGCCGTAGTGTGCCAACGCCTGGCGGGTCACGCCCGGGAGATCGCCGCGGCGATCGCGTTCCTGGCATCCCGTCAGGCGTCCTGCATCACCGGCACCAATCTCGACAGACAGCCTGCGCGCGCCGGGGCGCCGTGGGTCTCCTGGGGAGCGGTGCTGCACCCTCACCTGGTTGGTCGGCCCGACCTGTACATTCGGCCAGTACCCTCGGCGCGTGCCATTACGTCTGCTTCGGTAGATGACGGGTGTCGATGAGTTGCTGGGCGACGTCGCGCAGCTTGGTGTTGCTGTCTTGTGAATACCTTCTGAGGATGGCGAACGCGCGGTCGCCGTCCACGCCGTACCGCTCCATCAAGATGCCCATCGCCTGCCCGACCAGCTTGCGCGCGTCCACCGCCTGCGCCAAGCTCGCCTCCCGACGCGCGGCCGCGATCGCGACCGACGCATGCCTGGCCAGAATGTGCGCGACCGCCTTGTCATCGGTGTCGAACGCATCCGGCGCAGTGCTGTACAACCCCAGTACGCCGACCGTGTCCGCGGTCGTCATCAGCGGAACGTCCAGAACCGTGCGTACTCCCAACGACAAGACCTTGGCCGCCCACTCGGGCCAGCGACCGTCGGTCGCGGTGTCGCGCACGAGCAGTGTGCTGCGGGAACGTATGGTCTCCACCAACGGGCCGCTCCGGCTCGCCATCTGGCACTCGTAGATCTCCCCACCACCGGATCCGTCACCGCCGGCACCGTAGGCTCACCCCGGGAATTCAGCGCGACACCGGCGTGCGAACAGGTCAGCGCCTGCAGCGCAAAGTCCACGACGGCCTGCACGGTCTCCTCGACCCCAGCCGAGTCATGGAGCTCGAGCGCCAGCCGGGCGAACATGTCAGCGACCGCCGCATCCTCGCGAGCGCGTCCACCCTGATCGGGCTCACGATCGACCATGTCGTCCTCCACCGACACCGTGCGCTCGACGCGCTCCACGCCCCCCATCATGCACCCCAGCCCGGAGCTGAAATCTGGAAACGGTTCGCGAAATGGAATCTGTGTCCGGGCTCCACGGGAACCGCCGTTGCACAGCGTTGTCGACACGCTCAGGCGGATCAGCTCGACCGAACTGGTAGGTGTACACGGTGCGTACAGCGCGGATCAGCAGTCCCGGAGAAGCTGAAGGACAGCCCGGAGAAGCGGCCGAATCTACTGCCAGTGCTCACCACTCTGCTGACCGCGCACAGCCGGGCAGAGGAGGCCGAGGTCTACCCGGTAGCAGCCGCGGAGGCGGGTGAGAAGGATGAGGTCTCGCACAGCCAGCAAGAACACATCGAGGCCGACGAACTGCTGGCGAAACTTGCCGAGACAGATCCTGAGTCCGCCGAGTTCGAGACGGTGCTGCAGAACCTGATCGACGCGGTTTCCCACCACGTCGAGGAAGAAGAGACCGAAGTACTCCCTGGGATGCGCTCCAGCCTCTCCGACGAGCGTCGCACCGAACTCGGCGAAGCGTTCGTTGCCAGCCGCAAGCAGCACCTTGGCGAAACAACCCGGCGACATGACCCGCGAACAGTTCGCACAGCAAGCCACCAACGCCGACATCTCCGGCACCTCGGGCCTGACAAACTGCAGCAGATAGTCCAGAGCGAAGCCGAAAGCTGACCTCTGGCACCGTCCGAGACCGCCCGACTTCGCGGCCTCACAGCTTACCGGCCCGGACGGCTTCCGACTCTTACTTGCGGCGTCTGGGGGCGCGCGCTCGGATGACCACGACGTCTTCCTGATCGACGTCCGAGGGGATCGTGCCGGCGGCCTGCTGCGCTCGCATCAACGGACCGAGCGGCCCTCGTACGCACGCCCGCACCTCAACGTCCACCAGGCCGGCGCGGCGCAGTCGATGGAGGGTGGTGTCGGTACCGATGAGCGATGATTGCACGAGAAGCAGCACCCCGCCGGGGCGCAGATGGGCAGGCGCCGCGTCGCACAGTGCATCGAGCACGAGTCGGCCGTCGCGCCCCGCCTCCCACGCCCGGCTCGCACCACGGCGGGGTACGTCGGGCCTCGGTGACGGCACGTACGGCGGGTTGCTCGCGATCAGATCGAACCGCTCGCCGGCCACCGGTGCGAAGGTCCGGCCCCGGAGCGTTCGGATGCGCAGACCGGATCGCAACGCGTTGAGCCGGACCGTGAGGAGCGCTCGCCGGCAAACGTCGATCGCGGTCGTGGTTGCCCCGCGCTCCGCGGCCGTGAGGGCGAGGACACCGCTCCCGGTGCACACGTCCAGCGCGTGCCGGCCGGGATCGACCGTTTCCTGGCGGATCGCGTCAGCCAGCATCCATGAGTCGGAGATTGGGGCGAACACACCTGGCAGGGTTACCAGTTTCATGCGGTGAACACCTCCGCGAGCCACGGGATCACGCCGTCAGGACCGAGCGTTCGGAGGTGCTCCACCGCCGGGTTCTCCACCATCGCTCGTACGTCGTCCAGACCACCCGGAGCATTCGGCTCGGCAATATCGTTCAGATCGTGCAGACAGCGGCGAGTCGAGCGCGCCTCGCCGGTGCGAAGGTCGAGCAATTCTCCCCGCACACCGTCGCGGAGCGCGGCCCATCGGTTCTCGGCGATCCGCCACGTCGGCGCCGGGGGTTGGATCTCGCCGAGATGATACGAGTCGGCAAGCGTCGCGGCGAGCGCGTGCACGAACCGGGCGACCGCGCTGGTCCGATCGACGGTCGCCTGTACGTCGAGGACCCGAACCTCGAGCGTTCCGTAGCGGATGTGCGGACGGAGCTCCCACCACCACTCCGAGCCGTCGAACACAGCGCCACCTCGAACCGCCCAGGCGAGATCACCGGCGAACTGCTCCCAGGACGCAATGATCGGAGGTACACCCTGGCGAGGCAGCGCGGAAGCGATCAAGGGACGCACAGAGCACAGGCCGGTATCCCGTCCGCCGGCGAATGGCGCGGCCGCGGCCAACGCGGCCATCTCTGGGAGCAGATCCCGCAACGCGTGATAGACCCCCAACGTGCAGTCGGCGTCGCCAAAGGCCAGGTGCACCTGCAACGAGGAGACCAACTGCCGGGCAATCACCTCTCGGTAGTGCTTCCAAAGACCGACGGCCCGATCCGTGGCCGACAAGTCGATCGGGCCGTCCACAAGAGGGTGAACGGGCGCGGCGACAGCCGCCAGATCGGGACCGCATCCTGTGGCGACCAATGCTCGGCACGCCCGCAGCTCCTCGACAGCGTCCGCCACATCTTCGTGCACGGACGTCGCGATCTCGAGCTGGCACGCCGGCAGCTCCGGCTTCACGCGTCGGTCGCCAACTCCTGCGATCACAGCGGCGGCCTTCGCAGGCAGCCAACTCCCCCGGTCCACCAGCAGTAGCTCCTCCTCCAGGCCCACCGTCCCGGCGACCGTGCCGGAGGACAGCGACCGCAGCAGCGCTGCATTCGGTGCCGTCCCCGCGGCTAGGTGGACGGACTCGGCGTCTGTCATACAAGACTCCCGGCGCTCCCCGGGCGCAGCACGCACCGGGATCCCCCGAGGCTCCCCTCCGAACCTTGTGCCCCCGGTAACCCTCAAACTCCGAATTAACCTCACCGACGTTCAGCGGGCTCGGACCGCACAGATGCCTGCCACGGTCAGTGGAATAGATCGGGGTCGCCGTGGGTACCGCGTGGCCACACGGATCCTGTTCGTGATCGCTTCCTGTCGGAGCCACCGGCAACTATGTGATGACGGCACGGCGCCGGTGGAGTGCGGCCAGTACGGCGGGCCGGGTCTCCACCCCCACCGTGCCGAGCGACGGAGGGTAGACGATGACCATCGACCCGAGGACCCGGTACGCCGGACCCGAGCAGCAGGAACCGGATCAGCAGGAGCATCCCGGGCACAGCGGCTCGATGGAGCCCACGCCCGACTACGGCGAATACACCTATCGCGGCAGCGGGAAGCTGACCGGCCGGCGGGCGTTGATCACCGGGGGCGACTCGGGCATCGGGCGCGCGGTGGCACTCGCGTTCGCCCGCGAAGGCGCGGACGTGATGATCTCTCACCTCGAGGCCGAGGAGAGCGACGCACGCGAAACCTGCCGCCTCGTGACCGACGCCGGACGCAAGGCCGCGTCACTCGCCGGCGACATCCAGCACGAGGAACACTGCCGGCGGCTGGTGGACTATTGCGTGGACGAGCTCGGCGGACTGGACATCCTGGTCAACAACGCCGCGTAC
>NZ_SJKB01000003.1 GCF_004331465.1 Kribbella pittospori | reverse complement strand
CACGACAGAACACCTCCAACCCACCAGCAGACACACTACGAAATCTCGACATGGGCACTCCAGGCTCATCTTCAAGGGGTTGCCGGCCGACAGGTTCAGCCGGGACGACCGGAATCCGGTCTGCTGGTGGCACTCGTATCGAGTTCGTCTCCCGAAGCATCCGGAGTCTTACGTCGGAGTGGGCGGTTGCGTACCAGATCCCAGATGTGGCCGGACTCCGTGCCGAGAACATGTGTGAGCAGGTTCCTGGCAGGCCCCGTTGAGTCGATCACATCGACGTCGATCTGGCTGGTGACGAAGCGACGGATCAGCGGGTCTTCGATGTGATCGCGATCAATGGTTTCGAGCCAGGCACGCAGGGATGTGTAGATCCTCTGGGTGCGGAATGCGTTGGCGGTCACCCCGGACCCAGCCAGCTCCGCTGCCAGGTTCAGGGTATGACTCTCGAGCGCGGCTACGCACGCGGCGTACACGTTGCCACCGGGTGTGGAGGCCCGGTTGCCGGGGATGCCGGAGATATTGGTGATCCGGCCCCAGCCGCGCCGGCTCATTCCTGGGATCACCGCACCCGCGAGTGTTATCACGCTGCCCACGTTGAGGGTGAGAGCGCGGAGCACCGCCGCTGGTTGCACCCCGGTCACCGGGCCCAGCGGCATGACTGTCGCCGTGTTGTTCACCAGAATGTCGACCTCGCCGAGCTCGCGCTCGATGCCGTGAATGAGACACGGCACCGATCCGAGGTCGTGCAGGTCAGCACTGAACGGTGCGGCGCGGCCACCAGCCGTTCGAACAGCATTCACGGTGGCGCCGGCGCGTGCCTGCGACCTCGCGACAACGGCGACCACTGCACCGGCTGCGCTGAGTTCCTCGGCAATCGCCCGCCCGATCCCTCCCCCGGCGCCGGTCACCAGCGCGACGCGGCCCGCGAGTGGTCTCCGGACATTCACGAAACCGAGCATGTCTGTTCGAGTCTGTACGACGGCCGTCTCTTACCTGACCGAACGGTCAATCTGAAGGGTAGTGCTCGATGCCGGACCCTCGTCGCACTCTCAGGCTGCGGTGGCCTGTGCCTGGACTGAACCCATTGCCAGCTCCAGCGCGATCTCCATCGGACGCGGATCGCGGGCCGCTTGAGCGAGGACGTAGCCGCCTTGGAGTGCGGCCATGATGCCGGTGGCCAGTGCCTGCGGGTCTGCCTCTGGCCGGAGGGTGCCGTTGGCCCGCATTCGCTCCAGGGCGTCGGCCAGCAACGAAATCCAGGTGGTCAGGTGAGCGTCGAGGTCGACCCGGGCGTCTTCGTCGCGATCGGACAGCTCGGTCGACAGCGCCCCCAGCTCGCACCCCAGTGCGCCTCGGCGCGCCGTGACCCGCTGGATGACGGCTCGGCGCCATCTGTCCAGGCCGCGGAGGGAGTCCACTCGCCGCAGGTACTGCGCTTCGCGCTCCATGACGCGACTGCCACGGAGCGCGATCACCGCCTGCACCAAGGCGCTCTTGTCACTGAAATGCCGGTAGAACTGCGACTTGCTCGTCCCGCTCCCCGCAGTCACCTCGTCAAGGGTGGTGGCCGCGGCACCCTTGAGCGACATCAACTCGTCGGCGACCGCGACAATCCGGGCTCGGGTGACCGCGCCGCGGGCAGTGAGGCGGCGGTCGAGCTCGTTTTCTCTCTCGGGCACGCAGAGAGCTTACCGGTGCGCGCCGCAATCAGCGGTGGATCAGCTTCCCGCCACGGAGTAAGACGTCTCCCCGACGCCGGCACCAACCAGCCAAAGCGAGATTGACCAACGGGAGTGAGGAGGACAGTTCGATGGACCGGATTCCAGCTGGTGGGAACGTTGTCGATGGCCGGCCGGTCGATGCGGCGGACATGATGGCCGCCCTGACCGCGGCAGAGTTTGTGTTTGACGACGGGGCGACTCAATCGTTCACAGCGGACGGTCGTACGACGTACGTCGACGCAGGCGTGCCGTCGACCGGCGAGTGGTCTGTCACCGGTGACGGGACCTTTGCTTCGTTCTGGCCGCCGACGTACCGGGCGACGTACACGGTCCAGTGGATCGTCGAGGACGGGCTGCCGGTGGGCGTCAGCTTCACAGACGCCCGGAGCGGAGCTCGCTTCAACGGCCGATACCGATGACCGACGAGAGGTAGCGATGCGGAACGTCCTGATCGTTGGCGGTGGCTATGCCGGCTTCTACACCGCCTGGAAGCTGGAGAAGAAGCTCCGGAGCGACGAGGCGTCGGTGACGCTCGTCGACCCGCGGCCGTACATGACCTACCAGCCGTTCCTGCCCGAGGTGGGCGCCGGCTCCATCGAGGCTCGACACGTCGCGGTCTCACTGCGCCGGCACCTGCCGCACACTCGCCTGATCGCGGGCAGTGTTGTCCACATCGACCACGCGCATCGCACGGCCACCGTCCAGCCGACCGATGGCTCCGAGCACGAGCTGGCCTACGACACCATCGTCATCACCGCCGGCGCGGTCACCAGGACCTTCCCCATTCCCGGCGTCGCCGACGAGGCGATCGGGTTCAAGTACGTCGAAGAGGCCGTAGCGACCCGCGACCGGCTGCTGACGGCGTTCGAGCGGGCGGCCACCCTGCCGCCGGGTCCCGAGCGGCGCAAGCTGCTGACAGTGACTGTGGTCGGTGGCGGCTTCACCGGCGTCGAGTGCTTCGGTGAGCTGCTGTCGCTGGCCACGGCGCTGCTCAAGTACTACCCGGAGTTGAGCGAGGATGAGCTCGGCTTCCACTTGGTCGAACTGCGCGACCGCATTCTGCCCGAGGTCACCGATGGGCCGGGGCGGTGGGTGGTGGAGCATCTGGAGAAGCGGGGCGGGCGCATCCACCTCGGCACCAGCCTGCTGTCGGCCAAGGATGACCACGTCGTACTGTCGGACGGCACAGAGTACGACAACCACCTGCTCGTGTGGGCCGCCGGCAACCAGAGCAATCCCGTCGTTGCCTGGCACACCGATCTGCCGGTCGACAAGGCCGGTCTGTTCCGGGTCCGTGCCGATCTGCGCATCGGCACCGCAGAAGCAGCCATCCCGGATGCTTGGGCGGCCGGCGACAACGCTGCTGTCCCCGACCTCGCCTCGGACATTCCCGGCGGCTCGTTCACCGTCCCCAACGCCCAGCACGCGGTCCGGCAGGGCAAGCGGCTGGCCAAGAACATCGTCGCCGACCTGCGCGGCCGGAAGGTGAAGCCGTACAAGCACGCCAGTCTGGGCACCGTCGCCACCCTCGGCATCGGCAAGGGGATCTTCCAGTACCGGCGGATCGTCCTGAAGGGTCCGCTCGCCTGGCTCGTGCACCGCGGGTACCACGTGCTGGCCGTCCCGACGTGGGAGCGCAAGGTCCGGGTGGCGCTCGTCTGGGCGTCGGCGTTCTTCTACGGTCGCGACATCGTGTCGCTGCTGTCGGTGCAGCATCCACGGTCCGCCTTCGTCGCCACGAGCATCGGCGCCGGCCACGAGAAGGATCGGATGGCTGACCCGCCATCGAGCCGAACCGCCTGATCGCGTTTCCGGCCGGCCGGGTCCTCAGGGACGAACGCGGATGATCGTCTTCCCGGGGATCCGCTCGGTCGGGTTGAGAGCGGCGACGGCGTCGTCGAGGGTCGCGACGGTGCCGATGTTCGTCCGCAGCCGTCCGTCCCGGACCCGCTGGGCGATCTCGCTCAGTTGGGCCGGAACGGACATGACAACGAAGTCGATCGCCAGGCCGTCGGCGGGTCGCGCCTCGGGCGGTCCGGTGACGGTCACCAGCGTTCCTCCGGCGCGAACCAGACCCGCGGACCGCCGCTGGAGGTCGCCACCGAAGACGTCGAACACGAGGTCGACTCCGCCGACGTCTTCCAGAGCGGCGTTGTCGAGGTCGACGAACTCGTGCGCGCCGAAGTCGAGCGCGGTC
Source organism: Kribbella pittospori (assembly GCF_004331465.1). Lineage (GTDB taxonomy): Bacteria > Actinomycetota > Actinomycetes > Propionibacteriales > Kribbellaceae > Kribbella > Kribbella pittospori. Next base: position 692,627 of record NZ_SJKB01000003.1, on the reverse strand, counting down.
TGACGGTGAGCAGCGCGTCCGGTGCCGATGACGTGGGCGCCGTCCTCTCGTGCGAGCTGGGTGGCCATCGAACCGACTACGCCGGCCGCGCCGTGCACGAGGACGCTCTGCCCCGCCCGGAGGCGGCCGTGCTCGAACAGACCTTGCCACGCGGTCAGGCCTGACATCGCGACGCCGGCACCCACCGTGAAGTCGACGTCGCCCGGCAGCGGCGCGAGGTTGCGCGCCTCCACGACGACGTACTCCGCCAGGGTGCCGTCGCGGGTCCAGTCCGTCAGGCCGAATACCCGCTGTCCCACCGACAGCCCGGTTGTGCCATAGCCGAGAGCAGTGACCACTCCGGCCAACTCGTGCCCGGGAATCGACGGCGTCCGGTCACGGCCGACGCGATCGATCCACGTCGAGGGCCACTCCAGCTCATTCCCGGTGAATCCCGACGCGTGCACTTCAACGATGACATCGCCGTAGTTCGCGCCCTCGAGGCCGGCGAGCCTCGCCGCGTCCGGACCCGGCCGCTCCACCAGCTTCATCCCGGTGGTGCCCGCAGCCCGGTCCGTCACCACGATCGCCTTCATCGTCCGCCTCCGTGTGCCGTATTCGAGTCCCTATGGACGAACGCGGATGATCGTCTTTCCCTTGACCCGCTCGGTCGGGTTGAACGCCGCGACGGCGTCGTCGAGGCTCGCGACGGTGCCGATGGCTGTCCGCAGTCGACCATCCCGCACCCGCTGAGCAATCTCGCCCAGCTGAGCACGGTCGGACACGACGACGAAGTCGATCGCCAAACCATCGACAGGTCGCGCCTCCGGCGGGCCGGCGATCGTCACCAGCGTTCCCCCGGCGCGCACCAGACCCGCGGACCGCCGCCCGATGTCGCCGCCGAAGACATCGAACACCAACTCGACTCCGCCGACGTCTTCCAGAACGTCGTTCTCGAGATCGACGAACTCCTGCGCGCCGAAGTCCAGCGCCGGCTTCTGGTCACCAGCACGCCCGGTGCCGATGACGTAGGCGCCGGCCTCGCGCGCGAGTTGCGTCACCATCGAACCGACACCACCGGCCGCGCCATGCACCAACACGCTCTGTCCGGCCTGAAGACGGCCGTGCTCGAACAGTCCCTGCCATGCGGTCAGGCCCGAGATCGGCAGGCTCGCGCCCACCGTGAAGTCGACATCGCCCGGCAGCGGCGCGAGGTTACGTGCCTCAACGGCCGCGTACTCCGCGAGCGTGCCATCGCGAGTCCAGTCCGTGAGCCCGAACACCCGCTGGCCCACCGACAACCCCGTCGTGCCATACCCGAGAGCACTCACCACCCCGGCCAGCTCATGCCCGGGAATCGACGGCGTCCGATCACGGCCGAGCCGGTCGGTGAAGTTCGACGGCCACGTCAGTTCACCCGGAGTGAACCCCGACGCGTGAACCTCAACCAGAACGTCGTTCCCCGCCGCCTCCGGATCCGGTCGCTCCGCCAGCGTCATCCCGGCCGTTCCCGCGGCCTGGTCCGTCACCACAATCGCCTTCATCTCGGCACCTCCGCACCCATCTTCTCGCCTGCAGGAACGTCCGGCTCACCCGGTCAGTTGCGGCCGGCCATGATGCCGCCGTCGACGTCGACAATGGCGCCGGTCATCCAGCTCGACTTGTCCGACAGCAGGAACGACACCGCGTTCGCGATGTCTTCCGCGCTGCCGACCCGACCCAGCGGGTGGAAGCCATCGAAGCTGTCAACGGTTTCATCGAACTTGTCCGCTGGGACGAAGCCGAGGTACAGGGGTGTCTTCACGACCGCGGGTGCGACCGCGTTGACCCGGATCCTGTGCGGCGCCAGCTCGATCGCGAGCGCCTTGGTGAACGAGTGGATGCCGCCCTTCTGCACGGAGTAGCCGGTGTGCGGCGTCGCGGCGATGCCCTGGTGCGCCCACATCGAGCCGATGTTGACGATGGCGCCACCGTGTCCCCCGGCGACCATCCCGTCGACGACGGTCTGCGTGATGAAGAACAGCGCGCGGTTCAGTTCGTTGTACGAGTCGTAGAAGGCTTCGTCGTACTCGCTGAACGGCTTCGGGACGAAGAACCCCGCGGCGTTGACGAGCAGAGTCGCGTCGGCGTGCTCTGCGGCGAGTTGCTTGCGGATCTCGGGCACCTGGTCGCGGTCGGTCAGCTCCCCGGTGATGCCCCACGCCTTTCCGTTCTGCGACAGCATTTTGACCGCGGCCTGGACCCTGTCATCGTCTCGGCCCGTGATCACGGCGGTGCCACCCCCGGCGACCACCTGCTGGGCCGTTGCGAGTCCCATGCCGCTGCTGCCGCCGACGACTACCACCTTGCGGCCTTCGAAGCTCTCACTCATGACGGTTGTTCCTTCCTACCGAATCGCGCTGTGTATTGAGAAGCCGGCCCCAGTCAGGCAGACCGAACCTAACCCTGCAGAACTGGCCGGTCAAGTCCACTTTTCGAGACGAACCAACACACTAGAAGATCTCTGCTGGACGCTCTAGTCCACAAAGAGGGCGGTTCGCGGGAATACATCCGGGTCGTACGGTGTCTGTAGACATACGTGTCCGACAACAAGTAGGGAGACGACATGACCACCGAGAAGGCGATCCTCGCCGGCGGCTGCTTCTGGGGCATGGAGGAGCTGTTCCGCCACCAGCCCGGCGTCGTGTCCACACGCGTCGGCTACAGCGGCGGCGACGTCCCGAATGCCACCTACCGCAACCACGGCACGCATGCGGAGTCCCTCGAGGTCGTCTACGACCCTGAGGAGACCGACTTCCGCGCCCTGCTCGAGTTCTTCTTCCAAGTACACGATCCCTCGACGAAGAACCGCCAGGGCAACGACATCGGCACCAGCTACCGCTCAGCGATCTTCTACACGAACGACGAGCAGAAGCGGGTCGCAGAAGACACGATCGCCGATGTCGACGCCTCGGGCCTGTGGCCCGGCAAGGTCGTCACCGAGGTGACCGCGGCCGGCGACTTCTGGGAGGCCGAGCCCGAGCACCAGAACTACCTGCAGACCTACCCCCACGGCTACACCTGCCACTTCCCCCGTCCCGGCTGGAAGCTCCCGAAGCGGGCGACGGCCTGAGGCCTCCCACACATCGAACGGAAGGACCCGAGATGAAGGCGTCCAACTCACTCAAGTCACTGAAGAACAAGCCAGGCTCGCAGGTCGTGCGCCGGCGCGGCCGCGTGTACGTGATCAACAAGCTGAACCCGCGATTCAAGGCGCGACAGGGCTGACGCCATCACCACCACGCCTCTTGCCTTGCCGCATACTGGACGATATCGTCCCTTTTGATCGCGACGACAACCGGCAGGGGATGCTGTGGTGACGAGTGAGCGGACCTCGCTTGCCGGTCTCGAGAGACGTCAGTCTCAGGCAGAGGCCGGCAAGCGCCTGGTCGGCTGGCTCACGACTACCGACCACAAGCGCATCGGCGCGCTGTACCTGGTGACGTCGTTCACCTTCTTCCTGCTCGCGGGCGTGCTGGCTCTGGTCATTCGGGCCGAGCTGGCCGCACCCGGCCTGCAGTTGGTCAGCGAGGAGGTGTACAACCAGCTCTTCACTGTTCACGGCACGATCATGCTGCTGCTGTTCGCGACCCCGCTGTTCGTCGGCTTCGGGAACGCGATCATGCCGATCCAGATCGGTGCCCCCGACGTCGCGTTCCCACGGCTGAACATGTTGAGCTATTGGCTCTACCTCTTCGGAGCACTCATCACCATCGGAGGCTTCGCCACTCCGGGCGGGGCCGCGGATTGGGGCTGGACGGGCTATTCCCCACTGTCGAACGCGGTCCGCTCGCCGGGCATCGGGGGTGACCTGTGGATCATGGGTCTGTGGATGTCAGGTCTGGGCACCATCCTCGGTGCGGTCAACTTCGTCACGACCATCATCACCATGCGGGCACCGGGTATGACGATGCTTCGGATACCGATCTTCACCTGGAACGTCCTGGTGACCTCACTGCTGGTGCTGATCGCGTTCCCGACTCTCGGCGGCGCATTGCTGATGCTGGAGGCGGATCGAGCCCTGGGGGCTCACGTCTTCGATGCCGCGAACGGTGGGCCATTGCTGTGGCAACACCTGTTCTGGTTCTTCGGGCATCCCGAGGTGTACATCATCGCGCTGCCCTTCTTCGGGATCGTGACCGAGATCCTGCCGGTGTTCAGCCGCAAGCCGGTCTTCGGCTACGTCGGCCTGGTTGCGGCCACCCTCGGCATCGGCGCGCTGTCCGCGACTGTGTGGGCCCATCACATGTTCGTCACCGGTGCGGTGAGCCTGCCGTTCTTCTCGTTCATGTCGTTCTTGATCGCGGTGCCTACCGGGGTGAAGTTCTTCAACTGGATAGGCACGATCTGGGGCGGCTCGGTGTCGTTCGACACGCCGATGCTGTGGTCCATCGGGTTCTTGGTGACCTTCTTGTTCGGCGGACTCACCGGAGTCATCCTGGCGTCGCCCGCGTTGGACTACCAGCTGTCGGACTCGTACTTCGTGATCGCGCACCTGCACTACGTCGTCTTCGGCACGGTCGTGTTCGCGATGTTCGCCGGGTTCTACTTCTGGTGGCCCAAGTTCACCGGGCGGATGCTCGACGAGCGGCTCGGGAAGCTGCATTTCTGGTTGCTGTTCATCGGCTTCCACACGACGTTCCTGGTGCAGCACTGGCTGGGTGTCGAGGGCATGCCGCGGCGGTACGCGTCGTACGGCGCGAACGACGGGTTCACGACGCTGAACGAGGTCTCCAGTATCGGATCCTTCGTGCTGGGCCTGTCGATGCTGCCGTTCTTCTACAACGTCTACAAGTCGCGCAAGTCGCCGCGGGTCGGCGTCGATGACCCGTGGGGCTGGGGCCGCTCGCTGGAGTGGGCGACCAGTTCCCCGCCGCCGCGGCACAACTTCGAGAAGGTCCCGCGGATCCGGTCTGACTCACCCGCCTTCGACCTGCACCACCCAGAGATCCATCCGGTTCGCGAAGCTCCGGCCGCGGGCGACAACCTCCTCGACCAGGCCGACGACCGAGACGATGCAGGTCGATTGGCTCCGAGATCGAAGTGGACGATATAGTTCTCTTTGTTCGAGAGGTCAAGTTCAAACTCAGAGGTGACCAGTGGCGGACCAGAAGCTGCCAACTCCGGTGGAGTGGCTGGACTCGCGCTTGGGCGTGCTCGGATCGGGTGCGAAGAAGAACGGCTCCGGAGGTATTCGGAAGGTCTATCCGGAGCACTGGTCGTACCTGCTCGGCGAGGTCGCGCTGTACAGCTTCGTCATCCTGATCCTGACCGGCATCTTCCTGACCTTCTGGTTCAAGCCGTCGATGGGCGAGGTCGAGTACCAGGGCTCGTACGGCCTGCTCAAGGGCCTGCACATGTCCGAGGCCTACGCCTCGACGCTGGACATCACCTTCGACATCCGCGGCGGCCTGCTGGTCCGGCAGATGCACCACTGGGCGGCGGTGCTGTTCATCGCGTCGATGATGGTGCACTTGTTGCGCACCTTCTTCACCGGCGCGTTCCGCAAGCCGCGTGAGCTGAACTGGGTGATCGGCTTCACCATGCTGTTCCTCGGCATCATCGAGGGCTTCATCGGCTACGGCCTGCCCGACGACCTGCTGTCCGGCACCGGTCTGCGGATCACCAACGGCATGATCCAGGCCTCACCGGTGATCGGGACGTACCTGAACTTCTTCATCTTCGGTGGCGAGTTCCCCGGCAGCACCTTCGTTCCGCGGTTCTTCACGGTGCACGTACTCCTTCTTCCCGGTCTGCTCCTGGCGCTCACCGCTGCCCATCTCTTCCTGATCGTGTACCACAAACACACGCAGTGGGCCGGGCCTGGGCGAACGGAGAAGAACGTGGTCGGGTATCCGTTCTTCCCCGACTATGTGGCCAAGGCCGGCGGCTTCTTCTTCGTGGTCTTCGGCGTCACCACGCTGATGGGCGCGCTGATGCAGATCAACCCGGTCTGGCTGTACGGGCCGTACAACCCGGCGGAGGTGACGGCGGGATCCCAGCCGGACTGGTACATGGGCTGGCTGGAAGGCTCGGTCCGCATCATGCCCGGATTCGAGTCGCACTTCTGGGGCATCACCCTGAGCTGGAACCTGCTCATCCCGGCGCTGATCGTGCCACCCGCGTTCGTCACGCTGGTGGCGCTCTATCCGTTCATCGAGGGCTGGATCACCGGTGACAAGCGCGAACACCACCTGCTGGACCGGCCGCGTGACGCGCCGACCCGGACCGGTATCGGCGTCGCGTTCATCGTCTTCTACGCCTTGCTCTGGATGGGCGGCGGCAACGACCTGATCGCCACCCACTTCGGTGTCTCGCTGAATCATGTGACCTGGTTCCTGCGGTTCGCGGTGGTCCTCGGCCCGATCATCGGGTTCTGGGTGGCCCGTCGCTGGGCGATCTCGCTCCAGCGCGCCGACCGCGATCGGCTGATGCACGGTCTGGAGACCGGCGTGATCGTCCGCTCCCCCGAGGGCAAGTACACCGAGAAGCACCAGACGATCTCGAGGTACGAGTCCGACACGCTCACCGCGCGGGAAACGATCGAGCCGTACGAGGTCGGCCCGGAAACCGACGACAACGGCGTCCGCGCTCCGCGCCGGGTCCTGAACAAGGCCCGTGCCGCCCTGTCCCGGTTCTACTACGCCGACGTGGTCCAGAAGCCGACGGCCCAGGAGATCGAGGCGGCGCACTCCGGCGACGAGATCCACGAACTGACGGAGGACACCGAGACCTACCGAGAGGTCGCCAGCGGGGACGGCGGTCGCGGCGACCAATGAGCTCGGATCCACTTCCGCTCGACGTGAACACGGTGAGAAACCTGGACTCACCTGAGCAGCTCGCCAGCTGGACGCAGTCGCTGGTGGTGGCCCTCGGCAACCACATCTCCTCGACGCAGCGAGCGACCAAGCTCCCACCTGCAGCCATCCCGGACGGATGTGGAGAAGACGCGAGGCGCTGGCTTCTCCACACCTGGGAAGATCTCACCGCAGGATTTGCGCGGCTCCAGCGCAACCAGCTGCTGCTCGCCGACGTCGACCCTGCTGTCCTCGCCACCGCGTTCCTCGCGGCAATCCAGGGCGGTTACCTCTTGTCGGTCACCGCCCGCAACATCACTCCACTCAAGATCGCGGCAGATATGGCGCTACAGCAAGTGGCCAGAAGCCTCGCCGAGCGGTGACTCACCCAACCAGCGCTAGTCGCCGGTGGCGGGCGTCGTGGTGGCGGACGGGGGCTCGGCGGGCTGCTGGTCGCCGGACTGGGTCAATGGACCACTGCGGAACAGGATCAGGGCGGCGATCGCGCCGACGGTGAGGATGGCGGCCGACCACCAGAAGGCCGTGATGTAGCCGTGGATCTGTGCTGCACCCGCCAGTTCCGGGCTGGGCCGGCCGTTGACCAGGGTGGCCGGGCCGACGTGAGTCGCAATGTAGCTGGTGACAGTACTGGCGAAGATCGTGTTGAGCAGGGACGTGCCGATCGAGCCGCCCAACTGCTGGCCGGTGTTGATCGTTGCCGACGCGACGCCGGCATCCTGCGGGGCGACGCCGAACGTGCCGCTGTTGAAGACCGGCGCGAACACCATGCCGAAGCCGAAACCGATGATCAGCAGTGAGGGCAGGACGTGAGAGGCATAGCCGGTGTCCACGCCGATGCGAGTCAGCAGAACCAAGCCGAGCGCAGCGAGCAGCATGCCGGTCGGCGCAAGGGGCCGGGGTCCGACGCGCGGCATGAGCACGACGTTCGCGGTGGCCGAGGCCAGGACGAGGCAGCCCACCATCGGCAGGAACGCCACCCCGGACATCAACGGTGAGAAACCGAGGGTCTGCTGCAGATAGTAGGTGAGGAACAGGAAGATCCCGAACATGCCGATCGCGGCCAGCAGCATGGTCAGGTAGGCGCCGCCGCGGGTGCGGTCGGCCACGATCCGCGGCGGCAGCAGTGGCTCCGTGGCGGTGTACTGCCGCCAGACGAACCCGGCGAGCAGTACGACGCCGGCGGCGAGGAAGCCCCACGTCGACGGGGTGTGCCAGTTGTGCAGGGCAGCGTTGGAGAAGCCGTAGACGATGCAGAACATGCCGGCGGAGACCAAGACCGCACCGGGCAGGTCCAGCCTGGGCCGGGTCGACGACGGGGCCTGGCGGTGCAGCATGGTGACCGCACCGATGACGGCGATGCCGGCGAAGATCAGGTTGACGTACAGGCACCAACGCCAGTTCAGATACTCGGTGAGGACGCCTCCGAGCAACAGGCCGATCGCGCCGCCGGCACCGGCGACCGCGCCGAACACGCCGAAGGCCCGGCCGCGCTCCTTGGTGTCGGTGAACGTGACCGCCAACAGCGACAGCGCCGCCGGGGCGAGCAGCGCCCCGAACACTCCCTGAGCGGCGCGCGCCGCGACCAGCATGCCGAAGTTCACGGCCGCCCCGCCGACCGCCGACGCGATGGCGAAGCCGATCAAACCGGTCATGAACATCGCCCGCCGGCCCAACAGGTCCGACAGTTTGCCACCGAGCAGCAGCAGACTGCCGAACGCCAGGGCATAGGCGGTCACGACCCACTGCCGGTCCACGATCGAGAACCCGAGATCGTCCTGCGCGCTGGGCAGCGCGATATTCATGATCGTCGCGTCGAGCACGATCATGAGCTGAGCCAGCGCGATCACCGCGAGGATCAGCCAGCGATGATCGGCGCCGGCCGCGGCGTCGGGTCCGGCAGGTGGTGGCCCGGCTTGCATGGCGTTGTCGTTACTCACTTGAGTGTCCCTTCGACTCTGGTGGCCGAGGCGGTGTGGGTGCTGGTGGTCGGCGCGGTCGCCAACGGGTAGACGACCTCGTCCATCATGCGGCGGGCCGATTGGGCGTCGGGAAGTTCGCCGGACATCACCAACTGCTGCAGACCCAGCGCGGGAAACAGCCGGGCCAGAAGATCCAGGTCATGGCCGGCGGGCATCTCGCCGCGGGTCACGGCCCGCTCGAAGACGACCCGGAACCCGGCCATCCGCGGCGCGATGAAGTTCTCCCCGAACACGCGCCGCAGCTCGGCATCGTGGGCCAGCGCGTTCACCATGCCGACCGTCAAGGCGCTGACGTGGTGTTCCGCGCCCGTCATGGCCTCCGCCATGGCGTGCAGGTCCTGACGTAACGAGCCCGCGTCCGGGATGTCGTGCTCGCCCTTGAGGTTGTTCAGCGCATCGACGACAAGCTCGGCCTTGCTCTGCCAGCGCCGGTAGATCGTCGTCTTGCCCGCCCGCGCCCGGGCCGCAACCGCGTCCATCGTCAGCCGGTCGTAGCCCACCTCGGCAAGTAACGCCAGCGCCGCCTCCCGCAGGGCAACGTCACGTTCGCTGTCCAACGAACGTCCGCCACGACGGACTTTGGGCGTGCCCGCGGCTCTCGGCACCTGACTCAAGGCAGACCTCCATGGAGTTACACTACGAACGAGTTCCGCTACTACTCCGTTTCGCTACTTGAGCGTAGCGCAATAGCCTTCCGGACGCACCAAGGAGCAGATCGCCTGCCGGCGGGCCTGGGTCAGCGGGTCGTTGCTGCTGTTCTGATGCCGAGGCCGATGAGTACGACCGAGGTGATCCTGGTGGTGATGAGCTTGGAGCGGGCGCCGCGGAGCACGGGTGAGGCGCGGCGGATGACGATGGTCCAGAGCAGGAGCCACAGCGCGATCAGCAGTGCGTGTGCGGTTGCCAGAGCCAAGATCTGACCACCGACAGATTCACTGGGCGCGATGAACTGCGGAATCAGAGTCAGGTAGATCGACGCGGCCTTCGGATTCAGGACGTTGGCGAGCAATGCCTGCCCGTAGAGGGATTCCGTCGACCTCGGCAGGCGTCGGCGTGTGGTCATGAGGCTTGCAGGCGAGGACGCGGAGTACCAGTTCCACAGCCCGAGGCCGATGAGGTAGGTGGCCCCGACGAGCTTGACCGCGGTGAAGGCACGGCTTGATTGCATCACCAGCACCGACAGACCCGCCATCGCCAGACTGGCGTGCACGTACAGGCCGCTGACCGTGCCCGAAATGACGGGGACTGCCCGCCGGCGCCCGCCGTCACTGACATGCCGGATGAGCAGGGTGAGGCTGGCGCCGGGGGTAGCGATGAGCGGAAGGACCGCCGCGGCGAATCCGGCGACGGCAGCGCGGTGGATCATGGTGTCTCCGCGATCGGGGCGACGGGGATCAGAGCACGACCCGGTAGTGCGTCGTCAGTCGTCCGTCGTCGTCAAGAATGTGGAAGGCGAGTCCGGGCGGCTGCTCGAGGTCCGCGGCGTCATCGCCCTCCCACGGAAGGCGCAGCGTCCAGGTGATCGCCGGCCCGACGATCAGCGGCCGGCCGGCGAACGTCGAGACCGCCGCCGTGTGGGCGTGTCCGGTGATGACTGCGGCGACCTGCCGATGCTTTTCGAGTACGGCGGCCAGGTCGCCGGGACGCTCGAGGATCTCGGCGTCGGGCAGCGGATGGTGGAGCTCGACCGGTGGCTGGTGGAAGCAGATCAACGCCTGAGTGTCCCGCGGAAGCTCGGCGAGGGTGGTGTCGATCCAGGCGAGAGTCTCCGGTGCGAGTCTCCCCTCGTCGCGGCCAGGGATCGTGGAGTCGCACATCAACACGGCCGTGCCTGCGATGAGGTGCGCCTGATTGACAGGGGAACTGCCGGGCTCCTCCCCGAGCAGCGCCTTTCGGTACGCCGGGCGCGCGTCGTGGTTCCCCGGACACATCAGCACGGGGAACTCGGCAGCCAGGATCTGCGCCGCCTCCTCGTACTCGGCCTCGGCGCCGTGATCGGCGATGTCGCCGGTGACCAGGAGGCCGTCGATCGGTCGAGGCAGATTCCGCAGGTAGTCCATGACACGGACCGCGCGGCGGGTGGCCCGCTCGGTGCCGTCCAGGTGCAGGTCACTGATCTGGGCAAGCAGCACTGACATTTCTCTCTCCTCCATCAACTGGGATCGACCGCTGGCTCAGGCGGCGATCCGCACGTCGTGACTAATGGCATCTCTGGTTCGTTCCGTTAGGCACTCTAAGCTGGGTTCGTCGTCACCAGCAAGCGAGATTCCGGAACCGGACGTGACCTGTCCACGACGCGGCATTACCGGGCGCGGACGCTTCGGCCGAAGTGCTGACCCCGAGAGCCATGCTGCCTAGCATGTGAAGCGGGGAGGCGTCGGATGGAGCGACGGGTGATGGTGGGCCGGGCCCGGCCACTGGCCGAGCTCGACGCCCTGCTGGCGGCGGCCATCGACGGCCGCGGCCGGTCCGCGATCGTCCTCGGTGAGCCGGGTATGGGCAAGACGACGCTTGCCGAGGCGCTTGCTGATCGTGCGCTTGAGTTGGGTGTCACCGTTGCCTGGGGCTGGTGTTCGGCCGCCGGCATGCCGCCGTTCTGGCCGTGGCGAACCATTCTTCGTGAGCTGGCGCCAGAGCATCGGCTCGCCGGCGACGGGCCTGCCGGTCACGGCGCGGACGGACTGGGAGTGCTGCGCGGCGACGCCGGTGTCCGGGCCAGGCTGTTCGTTTCGGTGATCGACACGTTGCAGAAGGTCTCTGGCGACGGTCCGGTCGTTCTCATCCTCGAAGACCTGCAGTGGGCCGACAGCGCTTCGTTGCTGCTGCTCCGTCAAGTCGTCGACGCGCTCCCGGGTCTTCGTGTGCTGCTCGTCGCCACCTACCGTGACGAGCCGCCGAAGACCGGCGAGGATGTGCGGGCGGTTGTCCATGATCTGCCCACCGCAGTACCGCGGATCCGGCTCGACGGTCTCGGGATCGACGAGGTGGCGGAGTTGGTGACGCGGGTTCTCGGCGACACCCCCGCCGACGAGTTGGCGACCATGGTGCACAGTCGCACCGGCGGCAACCCCTTCTTCGTGCGGGAGGTCTCCCGGCTGCTCGCGGCTCGGTCCTCGACGACCGGCGTACCCGATGGTGTGCGAGAGGTGCTGGCCCGGCGGATCGCCCGCGTCAGCCAGGACTGTCAGCGGATCCTGGAGGTTGCGGCGGTAGCCGGGAACGGTGCCGACGTTTCACTCGTCATGGCTGTCGCCGGCAACCTGGCCGATGAGCTCGAGGAGGCGGCGGCCGCCCGCTTGCTGGCCGGGCCGCCTGTCGACAATCGACTCTGGTTCGCGCACGCGCTGGTCCAGGAGGTGTTGGAGACCTCGCTCGGTACTGCGCGGCGGGCCGCCCTACATCGAGCGCTGGCCGAGCAGCTCGAAGCGACGGCCGGAGACGACGACGAGGCCGCGGGTGAGCTGGCCAGGCACTGGTCCGCCGCGTTCGGTCCGGATGCCGCCGAACGCGCGGCGGCCTGGGCGCTGCGAGCGGCCCGCTCGGCGGGACAGCGGATGGGCTACGAGCAGGCGGTCGATGCGTACCGGATCGCCTTGCGGGGCAAGGACATCGAGCGAACGAAGGTCATGCTCGAGCTGGGCGAGGCACAGATGTACGCCGGTGATCTCGAAGGCGCCCGGCAGACCTTCGCACAGACCGCGGAACTGGCGCGGCGTAACGGCCGGGCCAGTCACCTGGCGATGGCCGCGCTCGGACTCGGCGCCGGCCTGAGTGGGTTCGAGGTGCCGCAGTACGACGAGCTGCAGACAGAACTGCTCGAGGAAGCGCTGGCGTCGTTGCCGGAACGGGACGGCGGCATGCGGGCTGCGGTGATGGGCCGGCTGTCGCTCGCCTATGCGGGGACCGACCGGGAGAGCGAGCGACTCGACCTGGCCCGCTCCGCCGTGGCGATGGCGGAACGAGTCGGCCATCCCTGCGTCGAGTCGGGTGCGCTCGCGGCGTACTGCGACGCCATCGCCGGCCCGGCCCGGCTCGACGAGCGGTTCGCCGCGGCAAGCCGGATGCTCTCGGTCGCCGAACGCGGGCACGATTCACCGTGTCAGTTGCTGGCCCGTCGCCTCCGCCTGGTGGCGCTGATGGAGCGAGGCGACTGGCCCGAGGTCGACGCGGAGATCGATGCCTTCGCACGTACGGCGAACCGCCTGATGCTGCCGCTCTACTCCTGGTACGTCCCGCTGTGGCGTGGAGCGCGAGCACTCATGTCCGGCGACTTCGAAACGGCGGCCCGCTACGCCGATGAGACCGAGGCGATCGGACGTCGGGCCGGCAGCGCCAACGCCGCCCTCATGGTCTTCACCCTGCGCATGTGGACCCACCGGACGGCCGGCGTACTTCCAGCGAACTTCATTGACGACATCGATGCGGCCGTCAAGGCCGTGACCGAGTCATCCGTTGCTCTGGGCATGTGTGCCAGCTACCTAGCCGCGGCCGGAGACCTCTCCCGGGCAGGACGATACTTCGACCGGCTGATGAGCCGCGGCCTGAATGCGATCCCCGACGACTGCGAGTGGCTCGAAGGAATGTGGCACACCGGCGACGCGGCCATCGCGCTTGATCGCGCCGAGGTCGCCGACGAGGTGGCTCGGCGGTTGGCGCCGTACGAAGACCTGTGGGTGATCGACGGGATCGGCGGCGGAGTGATGGGCGTGACCGCACACCTCCTCGGCCGACTGGCGGCGTACCGCGGCAGGATGGGCGACGCGCGACGCCTGCTGTCCAAGGCGATCTCGGCGTACCAAGGCGCCAACGCTGTCCCATGGCTGACCCGAGCGGAGGAGGATCTCGCCGCGAGCAGCGGAGTGGTACAACGGACCGCGAACATCGAGGGCGTGTTCCGCAAGGACGGGCGAACCTGGCACCTGCGCTGGCGGGACGGCGAGGCGACTGTCCCGGATTCCAAGGGAATGCACGACCTGTCCGTGCTCCTGGGCCAGCCCGGCACGCCAGTGCATGTCCTCGACCTCGTTGCCGCTGCGGGCGGCCCGCCCCGAGCGGCGGCGGGCGGAGACACCGGCCCGGTGCTCGACGGTATGGCCAAGGACGCGTACAAGCGGCGAGTGGCCGAACTCGAGTCCGACATCGTCGAGGCCGAACGGGACGGCACGTCTCAGCGGGTCGGCACCCTCGTCGAGGAGCGGGACTTCCTGGTCCGCGAACTGGCCGCGGCCTACGGCCTCGGTGGCCGGGCGCGCACGACCGGGGACCCGGCCGAACGGGCCCGCAAGGCCGTCGCGATGCGCGTCGCGACCGCGATCAAGGCGATCCGCGAGGTCCATCCGGGCCTGGCCCGCCACCTCGAGCTGGCCGTCTCGACCGGACGGTTCTGCGTCTATCGCCCGGAGGAAACCGCGACCTGGCACAGCTAGCCGTCAGACGTGTGGCATCGCCACAGCAGACCTGGCGCCTCCCTGGTAGAGGCGGCGCACCGGGCGCCGCGCAGCACCAGGGAGAACATCATGAGCACGATGCTGGATCAGGTCGAGGAAACCCCCACCCCATCCGCCGCCGAGGAGGTGTCCGGCCGCCTCTTCCTGCAGACGCTGGCCACTGCCGAACTCCTCAACGCCTACCTCGGCGTCGAGCTGGGCTTCTACCGCTCGCTGTCGAAGGACGGGCCCGCGACGGCCGCCGTACTGGCTGAGCGAAGCGGCGCGGATCTCCGCTACACGCAGGAGTGGCTGGCCCAACAAGCCGTTGCGGGACTGCTGACTGTCAGCGAAGAGGCGGTGTTCAGTTTGTGCGACGGTGTGCACGAGACGCTGGTTGACGAGACGAGTCCGTTCTATGCCGGCGGCATGGCCTATATCGCGCCGGCGATGGGCCGAGCACTTCCGTCACTGGTCGCGGCGTTCCGCAGCGGGGACGGTGTGCCGCTGACGTCGTACGGCGCCGACGCCGTGACCGCACAGGGAGCGCTCAACCGGCCCGCCTACGAGAACTCGTTGATCGACGAGTGGCTTCCGCAGGTCCCGGAGGTCCAGGCCCGCCTCGCGGACAGCACCCGCCCGGCACGCGTCGCAGACCTAGGCGCGGGCGTGGGCTGGGCGTCGATCCGGCTTGCGGAAGCGTTCCCGCACATCTCCGTCGACGGGTACGACCTGGACGAGGAGTCCATCGCCCGCGGCCGCCGGTACGTCGCCGATCGCGGGGTGGCCGGCCGGGTCGACCTCGAGGTCGCCGACATCACCCGGCCGCTCCCCCGCGACGGGTACGACGTCGCGTTCTTCTTCGAATGCCTGCACGACCTGCCACACCCGGTGGCGGCACTCGAGGCCGCCCGGCGTTCGCTCGCCCCCGGCGGCTCGGTGATCGTGATGGAGGAGAACGTCGCCGAGAACTTCACCGCTCCGGGTGACGAGGTCGAGCGATTCATGGCCGCAGCCGGGACCCTCTGGTGTATTCCGCAGGGCCGCACCGAGACCGGCTCCGAGGTCGTCGGTCCGCTCGAGATCCGGCCCGCCAGGATGCAACGCCTGTCCGAAACCGCCGGCTTCACCAGCCTCGAGATCGTCCCGATCGAGCACCCGTTCTGGCGCTTCTACCGTCTCCAGGGCTGAGTCTGCGCTGTCAGGCGTCGAAGAGCGCGAAGAGGGTGTTGAGGCCTTCGGCGAGGAGCGGGTGAGTGAAGATCGCGCCGGCCAGGTCAACGTACGTGAGCTTTCCGAGCATGGCGACCTGGATCATCGTCATGATCTCGCCGCCTTCACTGCCGATGACGGCGCAGCCCAGGATCTGCCCGCTGTCCGCGTCGACGACGGCCTTCATGAAGCCGCGCGTCTCCCCGGTCTCGATGGCCCGGATCACGGCGCTCATCGGGAGCTTCGCCACCCGGACCGCGCGTCCTTGCACCCTGGCCTCGCGCTCCGTGATCCCGGCGCGACCGAGTTGCGGATCGATGAAGACGGCGTACGGGACGATCCGGTCCCGCGTGCTCGCCTTCTCGTGCCTGACCAGGTTGGCGTGCAGGATGCGGTAGTCGTCGTTGGACAGGTGGGTGAAGGCCGGGCCGCCCTTGATGTCGCCCATCGCGTACACCCCGGGGACGCTGGTCTCGAGGTACTCGTCGACCCCGATGAAGCCGCGATCGTCGAGACGGATGCCGGCAGCCTCGGTGGTGAGCGCCCCCGTGTTCGGCACGCGGCCGATGGCCGACAGCAGATGCGAGCCTTCGAACTGCTGCTCGCCGTCCTCCGTGCGGACCCTCACCCGCACCCGGCCGCCGGTGGCCGGTTCGATCCGGACCGGCGTCGAGGAGGTCAGAACCGTGATGCCGTCATCGCGCAAGATCGTGGCGACCTCGTCGGAGACGTCCTCGTCCTCGGCCATCATCAGGCGCGCGGCGCTCTGGCAGATGGTGACCTCGCTGCCGAACCGGCGGAACATCTGCCCGAACTCCAGCCCGATGTAGCCGCCGCCCAGGACGATCAGGTGCTCCGGCACCTCGTCCAGCTCCATGATCGAGGTTGAATCGAGCACCCGGATGCCGTCCGCACCGGGGACCACCAGCGGCTTCGGCCGGGTCCCCGCGTCGATGACGATCACCTCCGCGCTGAGCTGCCGCGTCCCGCCGTCCTTCAAGGCGATCTCGACCGTCCTCGGCCGGGTGAAACGGGCCTCGCCTTCGATCAGGTCGAGCCCGTCCTGCGCCAGCCGGCTCGCGTAGTTCTCCCGCGCGCCGGCGACCATGGCCCGTTTGCGCTCACGTACCGCCGCCAGGTCGACCGCTACCTGACCAGTACGTACGCCGTACTCCGCGCCGCGACGCGCCTGGTAGGCCAGGCGAGCGCTGGCGACCATCGTCTTGGTCGGAGTGCACCCCGTGTTGACGCAGACGCCACCGAGCTGGTCACGCTCGACGAGCGCCACCTTCCGGCCCGCCTTCGCCAGTTCGATGGGGAGGAACCGTCCGCCCTGGCTGGTCCCTATCACGATCGCGTCGTAGTGCTCATCGACCATTGCGCCATCTCCTCTGATCACGAACGCCCCAGCCGGGCCGGCGCCCCGGCCATCCTCTCGTCGAAGGGCGTCTCGCGTGAAGGCCGCGACCGGCGCTGCATTCGGGAGTACCGTCGGCAGCATGTTGCGCGACGTCCGCGAGTACATCGACCGGCTGAACATCGCCGGCCACCACATCGGTGACGACCACGACGACGACCCGGTGCTGCTGAACCCGGACGGCCGCGCCGTGGACACCTGGCGGGAGAACTATCCGTACGACGAACGAATGCCCCGTGAGGAGTACGACGAGGCGAAGTATCTGCTGCAGGTCGAGCTGCTCAAGTTCCAGAACTGGGCTTCCGACACCGGCACCAAACACGTGCTCCTGTTCGAGGGTCGCGACGCGGCCGGCAAGGGCGGGACGATCAAGCGCTTCATGGAGCACCTGAACCCCCGTTACGCCCACACCGTCGCGCTGTCCAAACCCAGCGACCGGGAACAGTCCCAGTGGTACTACCAGCGCTACGTCCAGCATCTGCCCTCGGCCGGCGACATGGTCCTGTTCGATCGGTCGTGGTACAACCGCGCCGGTGTCGAACGCGTGATGGGATTCGCCTCCGAGCCGGAGTGCGAGCAGTTCTTGGCCCAGACACCGCTGTTCGAGCGGATGGTGGTCGACAGCGGCATCTCCCTGACCAAGTTCTGGTTCTCCGTCACCCAGGCCGAGCAACGCACCCGGTTCATCATTCGCCAGGTCGACCCGGTCCGGCAGTGGAAACTGTCGCCGATCGACCTCGAGTCCTTGGACAAGTGGGACGACTACACCACCGCCAAGGAAACGATGATCCGGCGAACCGACACCGAATGGGCGCCCTGGACCACGATCAAGAGCAACGACAAGAAGCGCGCCCGCATCAACGCGATGCGCGCCTTCCTCAGCCGTTTCGACTACGAGGGCAAGGACACCGGCATCGTCGGCGAGCCCGACCCGAAGATCGTCCAACGCGGCATCGAAGCCGTCGGCGACTGACCGAGCTCCACACCGTCGACCTCGCACGCATCGACGCCGTGGTGTCCAGGTCCTCACCCACCGGCCGGCTCATTGCGTAGGGACTTGCGGGCGAAGTCGACAGCCTCGGCCAGGAGGCTGCGCCACAGCTCGGGGTCGAGAGTTGAGATCGACACCCATTCGCGGAAGACCTTGCCGGCCGGGGCAAACGGATCGCCGGTGCCGGCCTCGACGAGGTCGACCACTCGCTCGTGCGGCAGCTTCACGACGAGGGAACCGGCTTTGTCGTACGACGCCACGAAGCGTCCGGCCAGCCGCACGCAGGGGTAGCCCATCATCGTGGCGCGGCCGATGGCGGGGTCGTACAGCAGGTCGTCGGTGAGCTCGTCGTACAGGTCGCGAGCCGCAGGGTCCCCGCCGGACTGCTCCGACGGGGACGTCCCCTGGGTGCGTTTCGCCATCAGGCCGCTGGCGGGGTGAAGACCCCGAACTGGTTCCCGGCCGGGTCGCGCAGGTAAGCGAACTTCGGCGCGCCGGGACCGGGATCGAGGTGCTTGCTGACGACCGATCCGCCGAGTTGCTCGGCATCGGCACAGGTGCCCTCGACGTCGGCGACGAGGATGTAGAACACGGCATGGTTGGGCACCTGGCCGCCAGTGGCGAAGATGCCGCCCATCGGACCGTCAGCGCCGGAGGCCTTGATGTTGCGGTAGTCCGATCCGCCGGACGCAGCGGGGCCGTTGGCCTCGAAGGTCCAGTCGAAGAGGCTGCCGTAGAACTTCTGCGCGGCGTCGGCGTCGCTGGTGGCGACCTCGAACCAGGCCAAGGTGCCGGGAGCGGGGGTGGTCATGTGCGTCTCCTTCTGATCGGATCACCCGCCGGTACGACGGGCTGCACCCACCGTGGCAGTCGTTCGCGACAGCCCTATGTCGGAGTTCGGCAGAGAATCTTCGGGACGAAGCACGGACGCCGGCAGCCTGATCTCGTGGCCGTCGACGATCGGCTCGGGGACGACAGGCCGCAGCCTCGGGAGGCGCGGCGTCGGCTCGGCCGCGGTGATGCGGTCCATCCGGAACACCCGGTCGTCGCCTCGCAGGTGGCACCACGCGGTGAGATAGGAGCCGTTGGTGCCGACCACCACGTACTGCGGCTCGACCTCACGCTCCGTCCGAACGCCGCCGACGTCGATGTAGTGGATGCGCAGCACCTGGTTGTCGCGCACCGCCCGCCAGATGATCTCGGCAACCTCCGCGTCCGGGTCCGGCACCTTGTGCACGACCAGCCGCACCTTGTCCGCGGTATCGCGTGCCTCCGCCAGCGCCGACTCCGGCATCGCGGCAACGATCTTCTGCAGCGCGCTGCGGGCATCGTTGGCGAACAGGACGTGCTCGGTCCGGCTCAGCGCCACGGCCACGGCCGCCGCCTCGCGCGGAGTGAAGTTGAGCGGCGGCAGGCTCATCGACCGGTCGAGTGTGTACCCGCCGCCTCTGCCCTGCTTGGTCGCCAGCGGAACACCGGCCTGCCCGAGCGCGCTCAGGTCACGCTCGACGGTGCGAACGCTCACCTCGAAACGAGCAGCCAGTTGTCGCGCCGTACGTCCGCGTCGCCCGGCCGCACGCAGCTCCTCCACCAGCGCGTAGAGGCGGTCGATGCGGTTCATGTTTCGGAGCCTAGACGCGAGCGGGGACAGTCCTGAGATCCTGTCCCGAGGGTGTCCTGATCCGCGCGCTGCCGTTCGTCAGTAGGTCAGAGCGGGACGACCCCGCGGAGACGAGGAGTAGGCAATGAGTCACTACCTGCTGTCGGTGTATGACACGGAGAACCAGGTCGGGGGCGCGCCGTCGACGCCCGAAGACAGGCAAGCGTTCATGCGCCGGGTGATCGCACTCGAGGAAGAGATGGACAAGGCCGGCGCGTTCGTGTTCGGCGGCGCCCTGCACGGCCCGGACGCGGCCACTGTCGTGCGCGGAGGCACTGGCCTGGACAAGGTCACCACCGACGGACCCTTTGCCGAGGGCAAGGAGCACATCGGCGGCTTCTACATCATCGACGCCGAGGACCTCGACGAGGCGCTGGAGTGGGCGACCAAGGTCGTCGAGGCCATCAATCACGCGATCGAGGTCCGGCCGTTCCGCGCCACCGGGCGGCTGGAGGACGGACACTGACGGAACGGTCGATGGACGACGTCGAGCGAGCGTTCCGCGAGGCCCACGGCCAAGCCGTGGCCACCCTGACCCGCCTCTTCGGTGACATCTCGCTGGCCGAGGACGCCGTACAGGATGCCTTCGTGACAGCTGTCCAGCGGTGGCCGCGGGACGGTGTGCCCGACAATCCGCCCGGCTGGATCGTCACGACCGCGCGCAACCGAGCCGTGGACGTCGTACGTCGCGGCCGCCGCGGCCGCGAACTCGCCGAGCAGGTCGCGGTCGACCACCGGCGGCAGGACTCCAGATCCGAGGATGCAGAGCTCATGCATGACGACCAGTTGCGACTGATCTTCACCTGCTGCCACCCGGCCATCCGCACCGAGCACCAGGTGGCACTGACCTTGCGCCTGATCGCCGGACTCACCCCCGCGGAGGTGGCCTCGGCGTTCCTGGTCAGCGAGGAGACCATGGCGAAGCGACTGGTACGGGCGAAGTACAAGATCAAGTCCGCGCGCATCCCTTACCGGGTCCCCGACGAGGCCGAACTGCCGGACCGTCTCCGCGCGGTGCTCTCGGTGCTGTACCTGATCTACAACGCCGGAGCCGATGACATCCGGAACCGCTGGGACTTGCGCGCCGAGGCGATCCGGCTGGCGCGTGTCCTGGTGGACCTGATGCCCGACGAGCCGGAAGCGGTCGGCCTGCTGGCCCTCATGCTGCTCAACGAGGCGAGAATGCCGGCACGCGGTGGCGGTGACGACGTCGTACTGCTTCAGTACCAGGACAGGTCGGTCTGGAACCGCTCGCTGATTGCCGAGGGCCACGAACTCGTCCTTGTCTGCCTTCGGAGTCGCCGCCCGGGACCGTTTCAGCTCCAGGCGGCGATCCAGGGCATCCACTGCGCGGCCCCGCACTACCGCGACACCGACTGGCCTACGATCGTTCGGTTCTACGACCGGCTGCTGGCCGTGATGCCGACACCGGTGGTCGCACTCAATCGCGCAGTCGCACTGGCCGAGATCGAAGGGCCGGCCACCGGCCTGACCATGCTGGACGAGCTCGCCGACCAGCTCGCCGAGTACCACCTGCTGCACGCCTCGCGCGGCGCCATGCTGGAACGCCTCGGCCGTCACGAGGAGGCAGCCAACGCCTACGCTGCCGCGGCAGAAGTGGCCAGAACCCAGCCCGAGATCCAGTTCCTCCGCCGGCGGAGCGAAGCCCTCGAGCGTGAGGTCTGAAGGTCACCCAGATCGTCAGACCTGGCGCGCTGTTGCTCGGTCGGCAGCGGGTTGTTTCAGCAGGGCCAGGGCGGTGGCCGGGAAGATCAGCACCGACAGGAGGCCTGCGCAGACGAGGGCGGCGGCGGTGACTGGTCCCATCAGGCCGGTGATCACGCCAATCTGCGTCGCTGTGACGATGAACGGCAACGAGGTCGCCTGGAGCAGTGCCGTCGCGGTTGTTGCTCGGGGACCCAGTGTCCGCACTGCGAGGTACGCCGGTACGCCGCGGACGACGAGCAGGGCGAGTAGGAAGAGCGGAACGCGGAGCAGTGCGGCCGGATCGTCGAGCAGACCGCGGAGGTCGAGGCGGAGGCCGCTGGTCACGAAGAAGACCGGGATGAGGAAGCCGTAGCCGAGTGCGTCCAGCTTGGTCCGGAAGCGTGGGTGCGAGCTCGAGTCGCGGTCGACCAGTCCGACCACCGCTCCGGCGAGGAAGGCGCCGAGGATCGTCTCCAGCCCGAACCGTTCGGCCAGTGCGACGAATGCGACCAGCAGTACGACGGCGGCCCGGACCCGGATCTCGGCCGTGGTGTCCTGCAATCGCTCCAGCACGCCGCCGATCCGCTGTGACCGTCCGGCCGTGGCCACGACGAATCCGGTGACCAGCACGAGGAGTGCGAACAGCCCGACCATGACGAGCCGCTCCCCCGGACTGCCGCCCTCGGTCGAGAAGACCAGGGACAGCACCAGGACGGCGGCGAAGTCGGCCACCGAGGCCGCGGCGATGGTGAACTGACCAACCGCGCCGTCGGCTTTGCCCGCGTCCTTGAGCACCGGCACCACGAGACCCAGTGACGTGGCAGACAGGGTGACCGCGAGCAGCAGCACGCTGTTGACCCACCCGGCCGCCGAGAAGCCGATGCCGGCGACACTGCCGAGCACCAGCGTGACCAGATAGCCGAGGAGCGCGAGCCGGAGTGTCGGGCCGCGCAACCGACGTACGTCGATCTCGAGCCCGGCCAGGAACAGCAGGAACCCCAGTCCCAGCAGGGCGACGATCTGCACCGGCTCGTCGATCTGGACCAGTCCGAGGCCATGCGGGCCGACGACGATGCCGGCCACGATCTCCAGCACCACAGCCGGCAGCCGCAGTCGCGGAGCGAACCCGAGCAGCAGTGGGGCGAGCAGCGCGAGCGCCGCGACCACGAACAGATTGGTGAACTCCACGTCTGGCATGCCGGATCAGTGCCGGCTGCCCGGACGAGCGTTACAGCTCAGTCGCGAGGAAACGTGCGAAAGGCATCGAGCAGCCGGTCACGGGTCTCGCCGGACAAGTTCTCCGGCTCCACCTGTCCGACCTCCGCGATCGTCCGGCGCAGCTGCTCGACGTAGATGTCACAGCCGTCGCAGATCGAGAGGTGGTCGACGAAGCGCTGCTCCGTCTCGGGATCCAGTGCCCCGTCGAGGAATGCCGTCACGAGTTCGACGAGTTCAGCGCAGGTCATGACTCAGCTCCGGCCGTCGTGAAATACCGTTCGAGGTGGCCGCGGACCGCCGCGCGGGCCCGGTGCAGGATGACGCGCTGGTTCGCCGTGGAGATACCCAGCAGGGCGCACACGTCATCCGCCGTCTGTCCGTCGATGTCACGCAAGGTCAGCACCACCTGCTGCCGCGGCGGCAGTTTCTCGATCGCCTCGGCCACCGTCGCCCTGACCTCGTGCGCGAGTACTTCGTTCTCGGTCGTCGGCCAGCGTTCCGGGAACGCCCGCCAACCGCCCGGATACTGGTCGTCCGCCCCGCGGAACCGGCTCGGGTCGACGGTCGGTCCCTCGTCCGGGACCAGACTGGCCCACGGCACCGTTCGCTGCTCGTGCGTGCCGCGCCGGCGGGCGACGTTGACCAGGATCCGGTAGACCCAGGTCTGCAGCGACGAGCGGCCTTCGAACCGGCCGATGCCCTGGAACACGGCCAGCCAGGTGTCCTGGACGACCTCCTCGGCGCTGGCCGTCGTCGACACGAAGGTCCGGGCCAGTCGCAGCATCGATCCCGACCAGCCGTTCAGCAGGCAGGCGAACGTCTCCTCGTCCCCGGCCCGTAGGCCGGCGACCAGCACGTCGTCCGACGGCATGACCCCCACACGCCGACCGTACAGCAGAGTGTTCAGCGGTACTCCGGGTTCTCGAAGTCGAACCGGCAGCCGGCATCCCACTCGGAGCGCTGGTTGCCGTACGCCGGGACACCGCCCGCGTCCTTCAGCATCCTTGCCAGGTGCAACAGATTCCAGGTCATGAACGTCGTGTTGCGGTTGGTGAAGTCGTTGTCCGGGCCGCCGGATCCCTCGTCCAGGTACGACGGGCCGGGTCCGGCCGCCCCGATCCAGCCGGCGTCGGCCTGCGGTGGGACGGTGTAGCCGAGGTGCTGCAGCGAGTACAGGATGTTCATCGCACAGTGCTTCACGCCGTCCTCGTTCCCGGTGATCAGGCAACCGCCGACCCGGCCGTAGTACGCGTACTGACCGTGTTTGTTGAGGATCGACGAGTTGCCGTACAAGCGTTCGATCACCTGCTTGGTGACGGAACTGTTGTCGCCCAGCCAGATCGGGCCGGCGATCACCAGGATGTCGGCGTCCATCACCTGCCGCTGGATCGCCGGCCAGCCGTCGGTCGCCCAGCCGTGCTCGGTCATGTCCGGCCAGACCCCGGTGGCGATGTCGTGGTCGATCGGGCGGATCACGTCGACCTGGACGCCCTGCTTCTCCAGGATCTTCCGGCTGACGTCGATCAGCCCCTCGGTGTTGCTGACGTCCGGCGAGCGCTTCAGCGTGCAGTTCAGGAACAGGGCGCGGAGGTCGTCGTACTCGGGCAAGGTTTCAGGCATGGTGTCTCCTTCGTGGTCATAGCAGCTCGGCGTCCTGCTCGACACAGAGCAGGGCCGGTCCGGTGGTGGCAAAGAGTGCGGTCATCGCGTCGTCGAGTTCCTCGCGACGGGTGACGCGCAGCCCGGTGGCGCCGCAGAGTTCGGCGTACGACGCCCAGTCGGGGTTGTGCAGCGAGGTGTGCCAGACCGGGTAGTCGGCGGCGAGTTGTTCCTTGCTGATCTTGCCCAGCGAATGGTTGTCGAGCAGGACGTGCTTGATCGGGATGCCGTACTTGACGGCGGTGGTGAGCTCGGCGGCGTACTGTCCGAATCCGCCGTCGCCGGTGACCGCGACGATCGGCCGGCCGGGCGCCCCGGCCCAGGCGCCGAGAGCGGCCGGATACCCGAACCCGATCGAGCCGAGGTACCCCGACATCAGCACCGGCTGCCCTTCGGACTCCAGGTAGCGACCGAGCGAGTAGGCATGGTTGCCGACGTCGACAGTCACCACCGCGTCGGTCGGGAGGTGCCGGGACAGTGCGTCGAACACTGCCGCGGCCGAGACGCCGCGACCGCGGTCGTCGTTCACGCGGCGCGCCTTCTCCGCCCGCCAGATCGCCCAGCGCTCGGCGACATCGGCGCGCTGGTCCTCGGACTTGGTCTCGGTCAGCAGTCCGCTCAGTGCATCGAGGGCGAGTGCGGCGTCGCCGAGGACGTCCACGGTGACGGCATCGAAGCGGCCGATGGCGGCATGGTGGTCGTCGATCTGCACGATCGGCTTGTAGTTGGCGATGCCGGTGTGGTTCGAGAACGAAGCGCCGATCACGATCAGCAGATCCGACTCGTTCATCAGCCAGCTGGCCACCGGTGTGCCGCTGCGGCCGAGCACACCCGCACCGAGTGGATGGCTGTCGGGCACCAGGCCCTTGGCCTTGAACGTCGTCAGCACCGGAGCGTTCAGCCGCTCGGCCAACGCCCGTACCTGCTCCTCGGCGCCGCGCGCACCGTGACCGACGATCAGAGCCGGCCGACGAGCATCGCGGATCAGTGCGGCCGCCCGGACCAAGGTGTCCTCGTCGGGCCGGATGCAGCGCCGGGACAACCGTCCGACCGAATCCTTCGCCGCTGCCTCAGACGGCAGTACCTGCACCTCGTCAGGCAGGACCAGATGAGCCACGCCGCGACCGTCAAGCGCATGCTTGACCGCCAGGGCCGCCAGCTCGGCGTGATCGCTCCCGGCCTGGACCGCGGTACTGGACACCGCGACGTCCTTGAAGACGGCGGTCAGATCGAGGTCCTGGAACGCTCCCCGGCCGAGCACCTTGGACGGCACCTGCCCCGAGATGGCGACCACGGGCGAGCCGTCGAGCTTGGCGTCGTACAGTCCGGTCAGCAGGTTGGTCGACCCCGGACCGGCGATCGCGAAACAGGCTGCGGGCCGGCCGGTCAGCTTTCCGTACGCACTGGCGGCGAACGCGGCCGCGCCCTCGTGCCGGATCCCGATGTAGGTCAGCTCGCCGCGTGCCTCCGCCCGTCGCATCGCCTCCGCGAACCCGAGGTTCGAGTGCCCGACCATGCCGAACACGTGAGTGATGCCATGGGCAACCAAGGTCTCGACCAGTACGTCGGCAACAGTGCGCACCGGCTCCGGCGGTTCGGGCAGCTGGACGTAGACACCGTCCGCCCGCTCGTCCACCGGGTACGACGGAACGCCGTCGGAGAACCCCTCCGGCGGCTGACCGGTGATCGGGTCGTAGTCGTACCCATGCCAGGGACACCGCAGCAGCCCCTTCTCGATGGAGCCCTCCCCCAGCGGGCCGCCCTGATGCGGGCACCTGTTCTCCAGCGCACCCAGCCGCAGCCCGCACCGCGCGAGCGCGATGCT
The DNA here is from genome assembly GCF_004331465.1 of Kribbella pittospori. Lineage (GTDB taxonomy): Bacteria > Actinomycetota > Actinomycetes > Propionibacteriales > Kribbellaceae > Kribbella > Kribbella pittospori. The sequence continues at coordinate 666,697 of NZ_SJKB01000003.1, read as the reverse complement.
CCGGCCGTCCACCACCACACTGCGGACCCTGCCGTCATCCGGTACGTCGCCCTCGTCCACTCGATGCCAGTTGCCCGACATGTAACGCCTCCTGCCCCTCGTGACACGGACCATGTGAGAGATCAGTGCCGGGCGACGGCCGGGCGTTACAGGAGGAGACTGCAGTCATGGACGAACGTTCGCTTGCCGTAACCCGCCGGTCCCTGCACGGTGTCGCCGAGCTGGTGCTGGCGGGACCGCAGTACCGGCACAGCAGTGACATCAGGCTCCGCGTCGTACCCGGTGGCTTCGCCACGGTGGTGATGCCGGACCTGCGCGTCGACGGCGTCACACTGGTCACCCCGACGGCGTCCGTGCCGCTGGCCGGAAGCCTTGCCGAGCTGGCGGACCGCGTCGGCGTCGAGGCCAGACGGCTCGACGACGTGTACTCAGGTGGTCCCGAATTTCGGCCGGACGACAGGATCGAAATCGATCCCCAAGCGGCGCGCGTCCTGGCCGACGCCTTCGCCCACGGCGACAGCGCCCTCCGCGCCCTGGCGCCGGCCGAGGAGCCGGTGCTGTGGCCCGAACACTTCGACGTCGGCATCAGCGTGGGCGAGGTCAACTACGGCGTATCGCCCGGCGACGACACAATCCCGGAGCCCTACGCGTACGTCGGTCCGTGGACGCCGCGGACCGGTGACTTCTGGAACCAGCCGTTCGGCGCCGCCCGGCCGATGTCCGAGCTTCCCGACGCGGCCGCCGTACTCGCCTTCTTCCGAGCCGGCGCGGAGGCGGCGAACGCTTGAGACCGGCCCTCCGCCAGGCAGGGCACAAAGTCCCGAGCTCCCCGGGCTACCAGACCCTACTGCCGGGCTCCACACCCGCCGATGGTTGATGGGTGGACAGGCACAGCCCCGTCGTCTCGTCCACTGTCTGGAGACCGTGATGACCACCACCCAGTTCGACCAGTCGCATCTCGAGGTTCTGAGTCCGCCGGAGTGTTTGCGGCTGCTCCGTTCGGTTCCGCTCGGCCGGTTGGTCTACACGCTCGGTGGTCTCCCGGCGATCCGGCTGGTCAACTTCTTGCTGGACGACGACACCATCGTTCTGAACACCGGACCCGGGCAGAAGCTGCGCGCGGCGGAGCGCGGTGACGTGGTGGCCTTCGAGGCCGACGAGGTCGATCTCGATCGCCAGCTCGGCTGGACCGTCACAGCCATCGGCCACCTGTCTGTGGTCTCGGCGGATGAGGCCGAGGCCCTGCGCCGTTCGCTCCCGCTGCACTCCTGGCTCCCGATGGACGATCCGCAACTGATCCGGCTGGGAATCGAATCGGTCCACGGACGACGGCTGCTCCCCTGGGCGCGGCGTCCACACACTGGCGTCTCGTAGACCCCAACTCTGGTTCACATCACCGACGACTTTCCGTAGTCTGAGGCCGTGCCTGAGGGTTCGCGTGCGGAGCGGGGACGCTGGGACGAGGGGGCGCTGGAGTTCGCCGGACTCTCCCGGGTGCGTCTCGACGCGCTGCTGCAGGAACTGCTCGGCCGGGTCGACGAGATCATGGACTCCCAGGAGCGGCTACGGGCGCTGCTCGATGCAGTCGTCGGGATCGGCGCGGACCTCGATCTGAACAGCACCCTGGACCGGATCGTCAGCGCCGCCTGCGAGCTGGCCGATTCCCGGTACGGCGCACTGGGTGTGGTCGGCCCGGACGGCAAGCGCCTCGTCCGCTTCATCACTCACGGTGTCAGCGACGAGGAGATCGCGGCCATCGGCCCGTATCCCGAAGGGCACGGCATCCTCGGCCTGCTGATCGACCATCCCGAGCCCATCCGGCTCACGGATCTTGCCGAGCATCCGCGCTCGTACGGTTTCCCGGCGAACCACCCTCCGATGAAGTCCTTCCTCGGCGTACCGATCCGGACCAGGGAGCACGCGTACGGCAACCTGTACCTGACCGAGAAGACCGGCGGCGCCGACTTCACCGAGGACGACGAGCGCACCGTCACCGCACTCGCGGCCGCGGCCGGCGTCGTGATCGACAACGCCAGGCTGTACGCCGACACCGAGCAACGCCGGCGGTGGCACGAGGTCACCGCCGAGATCACCCAGTTGATGCTCGGCGACTTCGGTCCCGAGCAGGCACTCCTCCTGATCGCGCAGCGGTCACGCGAGGTATCCGGCGCCCAGGTCGCGGCAGTACTGCTCACTGAGGACTCGGAGTTGGTGGTCAGTGCCGTCGACGGTCCGCCCGAGTTCGGCCGCTTCCTCGGGCGCCGCGTCTCGGCCGACCTTCCACTCCTCGGCCGCGCGATCGCCGGTGGCGAACAGGTCGTGATCGACGATCTGGCCCGGCTTCTCAAGGATGCCGGCGTACTGACCGACTTCCCCGAAGGCACAACCCTCGGCCGTACGACGATGGTGCCACTACCCGCCGGCAGTACCGACACCGGCGGACTCCTCGTGGTCGCCGCCGAGCAGGGCGCGAGCAGCACGGTCTCCGAAGGCTCCGACCTGATCCGGATGTTCGCCGGCCAGGCCACGCTGGCCCTGGAACGTGCCCAGGCACAGCGTGACCGGGACACGATTCTCGTGCTCGAGGACCGCGATCGGATCGCGAGGGACCTGCACGACCTGGTGATCCAGCGACTCTTCGCGACCGGGCTGCAGCTCCAGGGCATGCACCGGCTGGCCCGACCCGAGCATCAACTGCGGCTCAGCCGGGCGGTCGACGACATCGACACGACCATCCACGATCTGCGGGCTGCGATCTTCGAGCTCCAGCAGACGCCTGACAGCAGTTCGCTCCGCGGGAGTGTCCAGGCGATGGTCACGGAGTACACCGAGCCGCTCGGGTTCCGGCCGCAGCTGATCTGCACCGGCCCGATCGACACCGTCGTACCGACCGCCGTCCGGCCACAGATTCTCGCGACCGTCCGGGAGTCGCTGTCCAACGTCGTCCGTCACGCCGGGGCCTCGCAGGTCACCGTCGAGTTGTCGGTCGACTCCGAGCAGGTCGTCGCCAGGATCTCTGACGACGGTGTCGGCATCGGGCCGCGCCGTCGCTCCAGTGGCCTGCGCAACCTCACCGAACGCGCCCAAGCGCTCGGCGGAGGCGTTCAGATCTCCGACAACCAGCCCCACGGAACGATCGTGGAGTTCAGGGCTCCGATCAACTGACGGCCGAACGGCCTCCCCGAGTCAGGACTCTTGCCCGCAGCGGCGCCGTCCTCCCACCGGCCACGCTGAAGGAGAAGACGTACCAGTGGGAGGAGATTCCGGTGTCTGAGCGGCAGCTGTCGGCTGAACACATCGACGTACTGCTCGCGGCGGCCGTCGCCGCACCGAGCATGCACAACACCCAGCCTTGGCGGTTCGAGGTCGGAGGGCACGTCATCGACCTGTTCGTCGACGGCTCGCGCACGTTGCCGGCAGAGGACCCGACGGGCCGGGCCATGCGGATCGCGGCCGGCGCGGCGACCTTCAACCTGCGGTGCGCGGCCGAGTCCCTCGGTTACGGCACCTGGCTCGGCCTGGCGCCGTACGCGGACGAACCTGACCTACTGGCCCGGATCGTCGTCGAACCCACCAGCAGGCCGGACGAGGACCGGCGTGACCTCGCGCAGCAGATCCCCAGGCGCCACACCGATCGCCGCCCGTCCGGCGCGCAGCCGCTGCTGGAGGGCACCAAGGTCGCTCTGTTGCAGGCCGCGTACGCCGAAGATGCGGAACTGACCTGGCTCGGCGAAACCGAGGTCCGCGCCGTACTCGACATGGTCGTGGACACCGATCTCCGCGAAGTCCACGACTGGCATCGCCGCGCCGAACGGGCGCGCTGGGTCGGCGGTGACCGCACCACCGAAGGCATCCCGAGTACGGCGCTCGGGCCACGGCCGGCCAGCTACCCGGCAGCCGTTCGGGACATGGCTACCCGGCCGGTCGACCGGATGCGCGCGGAGACGACGTTCGAGGAACACCCGAACCTGGCCATCCTGTCGACGGAAGGCGACCAGCCTGCGGACCAGGTCGCGGCGGGGCTGGCCCTCGAACGAGTGCTGCTGACCGCGACCCGTGAAGGCGTCACCGCATCGTTCCTGAACCAGCCGCTGGAGTTCGACGACCTGCGCCGTGCGGTGCAGCGACTGACGCAGCGGCCGGGACACGCGCACATGATCATCCGTTTCGCGCCTGGCCGGCCCGGCAACGGAACCGGCCGGAGGCCGGTCTCGGAGTTCCTTCGCACCGGGGTGGAGACATGACCAGTTCGTTGCAGCAGGAGATCGAGCGCTGGGAGACCGAGCTCGACCGCCTCGCCATCCGCTTCGAGGCCGCGGATCTGCCCCGCGTCCGCTGATAAGGGCCGTCGGCACCGGACGCGCGGGACCTTCGCCCCTGCGCTGGTGGTGCCTCGCACCGGCATCGTGGTGGCATGGCTGAGAAGAGAGTTGTCGTCGGCATCGACGGTGCGGGCGACAGCGAGAGCGCGATCCGCTGGGGCGCGGTCGAAGCGGCGGCCCGCGGTGCCGGTCTCCATCTCGTCCATGCGTTCGTGTGGGCGGAGTTCCGGGTGCCGTTGGGACCGAGCGATGCCGCGCCGGGGCTTCGTGCCGCGGCCGACAAGATCGTTGCCGAGGCGCTGGACCTGGCGCGCACGTTCGAGCCTCGCGTATCCGTCACGGCCGACCGGGTCGACGGCTTCCCCTCCCCCGTGCTGCTGGCGGAGTCCCGGAACGCCGAGCTGATCGTGATCGGCAGCCGCGATGCCGGCCGGGCGCTCGGACTGCTGGTCGGCTCCACCGGACTGGAGCTCGCTGCCCACGCGCACTGCCCGGTGGTCGCCGTACGTCCCGCAGAAGACGCAGTGGTCGGGAACCGGGTGGTGATCGGGTACGACGGCTCTCCCGCCGCCGACGCCGCCGTCGACTTCGGTCTCCAGTACGCCGACCGCCACGGACTCGTCGCCCGGATCGTCACGGTCCTACCCGAGGACGAAGATGACGTCGGGTCACCCCTGCCGACCCAGCAGGACGTGCGGACGGCTGAGATCGTTCAGGTCACCGGCCACCCGGCCGAGCTGCTACTCGAATGGTCCGCCGACGCCCAACTCCTGGTCGTAGGCTCCCGCGGCCGCGGCGGCTTCGCCGGCCTGCTCCTCGGCTCAGTCAGCCAAACCGTCCTGCACCAGGCCCCCTGCCCGGTAGCCGTGATCCCCACCTCGGCCGTCGAAAGTCATCAGACCCAATGACCCAGGTCGTTCGGCACTGACCCGGTCGTTCGGTTGCTGATGTGCTGGAAACGAACGGAAGGAGATCTCGATGTCCACGAAGGTATTGGTTGCCTACGCCACCAAGATGGGCGCGACCGCGGGCATCGCTGAGGCGATCGGCACCGAACTGCGGGCGCACGGCCACCAAGTCGACGTCCTCGACGTCACGTCCGTCCCTACCGTCGCGCCGTACGACGTCGTGGTCCTCGGCAGCGCCATCTACATCCGGCGCTGGCGGCGCGAGGCCGTGCAGTTCCTGCGAAGGAACCGTGATGAGCTCAGCGAGCGGCAGGTCTGGCTCTTCCACAGCGGCCCAGTTGGTCCCGACAAGCACCAAGCCCAGGAGCTGCCTCCGGTCGTCCGACGACTCGCTCGCCAGATCGGAGCGACTCCCCCGATGACCTTCGCGGGCCGACTCGAGCCGGCCACCGCCAAGGGCTTCCTCGCCGGCCGCCTGGCCACCGGCAACCTGGCGGGTGACTTCCGCGACTGGGACAAGATCCGCACCTGGTCCGCCGACGTCAGTGCCGCCATCTCCGCCACCCAACCCAGCACCCCTGACTGGTCGTGACAGGTGATCGTCGCTAGGTCTTGGGGTGGTTCTTGGCGTGTTCGATGGCGAAGACGGCGGCTTCGGTGCGGCGTTCCACGTTGAGTTTGCGCAGCAGGGAGGAGACGTAGTTCTTGACGGTCTTCTCGGCCAGGTAGAGCGATTGCGCGATCTGGCGGTTGGTCTTGCCGACGGCGATCTCGGCGAGGATCTTGCGCTCCTGCTCGGTGAGGGTGGCGTACCGGGGGTCCTCCTCGACCACTGGGTGGCGCAGGCGCTCGAGGACCTTCTGGGTCATGGCGGGGTCGAGCAAGGATTCCCCCGCGGCCAAGCGGCGGATCGCCCCGACCAGATCGCTGGCGTGCACCTGCTTCAACAGGTAGCCGGCGGCTCCGGCCATGATCGCGGTGAACAGCGCTTCGTCGTCGGAGTACGACGTGAGCATCAGGCAAGCCGGCGGGTTGTCCATGGTGGAGCGGATCTCGCGGCAGACGGACACGCCGTCGCCGTCGGGCAGCCGGACGTCGAGCAGAGCGACATCGGGCTGTACGGCGGGGATCCGCGCGAGCGCCTCCGCGGCGGTCGAAGCGTCACCCACCACCTCGATGTCCGGCTCGTCCTCGAGCAGTTGGTGCAGCCCCAGCCGGACCACCTCGTGGTCGTCCAGCAGAAAGACCCTGATCGTCATCTCATCTCCTTCGGACTCACCCGCCGTATGCTCCGCCTCCAGCATCCATCTCCGGCTACGCCACGGACGAGGGGCAACTGTCCCGCCCCACACGGGACTTTTGGCCTGTTCCGTCGCGGCGTGCAGGCGACCGCCCGGCCCACTGTCTCAGGCCTTCGTCCCCTGCGTCTCTGGCCACCCGCCTGGTTGCCTGGAAGGACAGAACGAAGGGAGGCGGAGGCCGCATGGAGAACAGGTCGCAGAACGGTGAGGTGCCGGGTGACTTCGGCCGGCGAGTCAAGCATCGTCGGCTCGAGTTGGGACTGAGTACGGCGGAAGTCGCCGAACGCACTGGGATGAGCACGCGCCGCATCGAGCACATCGAGACGGATCCGGACGCGCTGACCGGGGGTGAGCTCCTCAGACTGTCGCGCGCGCTCGACACCACCATCAGCGGCTTGTTCGCACCACGCCGGAGCCGGCCGACGCGACCGTCGGTTCTGACGCCGGAGCCGGAGCTGGAACCGATGCGCCGGACGAGTGCATCAAGCTGATCGAGGGCGGCGTGGTCGGGCGGATCGCGTTCAACCAGGCAGACGAGCTGCTCGTGATCCCGGTCAACTACTGCTACGTGAACGACCTGATCGTCTTCCGCACAGCCGCCGACAGCGCGGTCGCTCAGTACGACCTGGCGCCCATCGCGTTCGAGCTCGACTTCGTCGACGAGGGTCTTCAGGACGGCTGGAGCGTACTGGTGAACGGCACCGTCCGGCCGGCCACCGGCCAGGAGATCCAGGTCGCCCTCGGCCGGGTCGAGCCCTGGGCCGGTGGCACGCGCGAGACCTACATAGCCATCGAACCCCGCCGAATCTCCGGCCGCCGCATCCGCTCCTGGTGATCACACAGCCGAAGGGCTGACCGGTGGCCGGGACCGGTTCAGGCTGCGGTGGCTGAGGCGGCGTGCAGTTGGCCGATGTCTTCGCCCCAGCGGCGGGCGCGTTCGATCTCGATTTCGCGGATGGGTCCGGTCGACTCGTCCACGAAGAAGCTCGCGGATCCGAGGAGCACCCGGAAGCCCAACCGGCGCAGTACCTTGGCCGCCGACCTCGCGGCCGAGCCGGGGAGCCGGCGGACCTTGGCGATGCGCGTGTCGAAAGTTGCGACGTCGACGCGGGTACGACGGCGTACCGAGGTGGACGTCGTGTCCGCGGTCAGCGACTCGAGCCACTCGCGGATCCCGACCTCGATCGGCATCACCACTCCGTGCTGATTGCTGGCGTCCTGGCGTGTGGAGGGCCGGCTCATCGAGAATGCGTGCGTCGGTCCGCCCACGACCAGCAAGCGGACATCGCCGGGGATCACCGCCGGCGCCCGGTACGCCGGCACCATCTCGGTGGGAATGCTCTGCCGCAGACCAACGCAGATCGCGGACGCGATCCGCGCGGTGTTGCCGTACATGGACTCGTAGACGACGAGTGCACGTGCGATCTCGGACATGATCAACCTCCTTCAGTGTCAGTACGCCGGAACGACCAGCTCGCCGCGCCGGTCATTGTGGTCACCGCAGCCACGGGTGGCGGCGGACGATGTCGAGCTTGCCCCACCAGCCACCGAAGCCCCACACATTGCCAGCAGCAACGAGCGCGAGAGCGACGAGGGTGATCGCGCCGAGGATGTGCTCGTCCAGCACCGGGTTGTTCTCCGGCGGCAGGTTCGCCGACCACATCAGCAGGTACAGCAACGAGCCGGAAACCGCCGCGATCCGCATCCCGATGCCCAACGTCAGCGCGACGCCGATACCAGCCAGGCCGATCATGAACAGCGGAGTCACCCACCAGTCACCGACCAGCGACTGGTAGAAGTCGGCCAGCGGACCGCTGGTGCCCTTGCCCAGGAATCCCGCAGTCGGGTCGCCACCGTCGACCCAGCCCTTGCCGGACGGGGTGGCGTAGCCCAGGCCGAACAACTTGTCGACGAACGCCCACAGGAAGGTCAGCCCGAAGGCGATCCGAAGTACCGCGAGCGCACGGCCCGCAGCTGTCGTGACGATCAGGCGACGATCGCCGTCAGGCTCCATCACAGGAGCCGGTAGGTCGCGGCGGTGCGGCGTGGTGGTCATGGTGTCTTCCTTTCAGTTCGATTCGACACCTCGATCGTCTGCCCGCTCCGCGACGCCGGTCAGAGCCGTTCTCACCTCACCGGCACAAGCCAAAGTCCCGTCCGCCCAGGCCCCTTGCCGCTAGCAACCGCTCCCCACCGCCCACACGCTGAGAGACCACCGCTAGTCGTTGCCCACAGCATCCGTTCGCCAAACGTCATTCCATTGGGATCGAATCGTTTGCCCGGCTGTCTAGACCGGTACTAGCCTGAACGAGAGTTGCATAAGGCACCTATCTATTGACGCGAGAGGCAGATACTGCATGAGATCGATCGGGCGAATGGTTGCGATGGCCGCGGCCGCGGTGGCTGTGGTTGCCGGCGGTGCGACGGTGGCCCAGGCGCAAGACCCAGACCATCCACACCGTCACCTGTGCGACCCAGGACGAGTGCATTCAGAAGCAGAACGTGTACCGGCACTACGGGTACGCGGTGTCCGACGTCTGGTACCACGACCCGAACTCGACCTGCGCCCCCGAGTGGCCCTGCGCTCCGGGCTGGCAGTTCCAGTGGGAGGAATGAACTGACCGTTAGGTCAGTGCGGTGACATGGCGGGTGGCATCCTCTCTCGGAGGTGGGATGCCACCCGCTGTGCCTCCTGATCTCGCGGCCCGCTACGTGCTGCGATGGCGCCAGCGTGGTCCGACCATCGCCCATTCGCGGTCCCAGTCACGCAGGCGGCGCCGGTCGAGAGGTACGACGGACAGCCTGGCCAGGCCCGCAATCAGCAGCCACGACACCATCGCCGTACTCAGACCGACCGCGCCACCGACCGCCGCGCTGTCGCCCGGCCGGCGAGGTGGTATGGCGATCCCGCCGGACCGATCGAGCCAGATCGTCACCTCGGCGTCCTTCGCGGTTCCGAGCGGCACGTTGGCTCGTCCCTCGTGCGGCCATCCGGCCGGATCGGTCCACGACACCCGCACCCTCGAGGTCGCCTCGGCGCCGGCCTCCGGGATCGCGGGCGGCGTGTCCTCCAACGCTCGCGCCCGAACCTCAGTCATGGTGGCTCGGCGTACGGCCTCAGATTGTTCGATGGAGTGAGTGACTCCTCTACTCACCGTCACCGCGACCGGGATCATCAGGACAGCGACCAGGACCGCGGTCAGCACGACCAGCGACTGGATTCGATCGAGCCGGCGGCGCAGGGGGTTGCGGCCGAACCCGAGCCGGCGCGCCAGCATCAGCCCCCACGAAGGCATATCCCGGTTGGCCGTCCTGCTCATTGCGCACTCCTCGACGGCGTCGGTCGCAAACGCCTTCGGCTCGCCCTGCACTCTTCACGATGCGCGCACAGAGCGATTGTGACCAGAGTCCAAAGTCCTCGCCGACTGATCCGCCTCGGTCGGACCGCACCATCAGCTGGACGGTGACCGCCATGGTTGCCTCGAGGTCGTCGGGTCCGCAGAGCTCGCGGTTGCCGACCGCCGCAGCACTGAACAGATCCGCGAAGCACCGCCGGCAGGCGGCCAGCACATCGGCGCCCGTGTTCAGATGCAGGACCGGACCGAGCCGGCCCTCGCGGACAACTCCTCGTACGCCGCCGCGGTCACCGCGTCGATGCACATCGCAGCCTCCCTCCGGACATCTCGCACCGAGCGGCAGCGACAGAGAGACCGGCCCGCCGGGCGGAACCGTCTTGATGACGGCGGATCTGGTGGCCCCTCTGCCACGCTGCTCCTCAGTCCACTCCCGACGGGCCGGTCACTTCCCCTGTGCTTCCACACTGCTTGACGCGCTGCTCTGCGTTCAGAGCCGAAAGTCCCGTCATCCGGGACAACCCGGCCCCGGACTACTCCGGCCAGCCGCCCGCTGAGAGGCCAAAGTCCCGGTCGCCGGGGACCGATCGGCCGGTGCGCACACCTGCAGACCACGCCGATGCTCGAAGGAGACCGGCAGTGGAGGTGAACTCGTGCATCACGCACACTCGAAGGTCGTACCAGCGCCTTGGGTCCGGCAACTCGCGGTGGACGGCAGGCCGTTCGCCTTCACCCACGACCTTCGTGACGCCGACCGACGCGGTCCGCCGGACCTGCGCCCGCTGCAGGTCTCAGCAGGGAGTCGATGATGAACCACAAACCGATCGTGGTGGGCATCGACGGCTCGCACGCCGCCGAGGTCGCGATCAGCTGGGCCACGACCGAGGCGGCCTCACAGAAGGTGCAACTGCAGCTCGTGCATGCGGTCAGCGCTGGACTGTCCGCGTCTCGAGCCGTCGTCGACGACGCGGTCGCACAGGTCCGTAGGCTCGAGCCCGCGATCGAGGTCGAGGCGCGGCTCGAGTACGGCGCACCGTCGACCGCGTTGGTGATGGCATCCGGCCAGGCGCAGCTGGTGGTGATCGGCAGCCGCGGTCTGGGCGTGATGGTAGGTGCCCTGGTCGGCGCGACCGGCCTCGATCTCACGGCCAACGCCAGATGCCCGCTCGTCGTCGTACGTCCGGATCTCGCCGGAGACTCCGGTACCCGGGTCGTGATCGGGTACGACGGTTCGTCCGCAAGCGAGTCGGCTCTCGACTTCGGACTGGACTACGCCCGCCGCCGCGACCTCCCCGTCCGCGTCATCGCAGCACAGCCCGCCGGAACCGAGCTGCACCGCATCACCGATACCGAACTACAGGACGCCGTACACCGCCGCGGAGGCCACGACGCCGAACTGATCCAGATCACGGGCCATCCGGCCGAACATCTCCTGCAGCTGTCCGCCGACGCCCGCCTCATCGTCCTCGGCGCCCGTGGCCGCGGCGGCTTCAGCGGCATGCTCATCGGCTCGATCAGCCAGACAGTCCTCCAGCACGCCCCCTGCCCGGTCGCCGTCATCCCCGCAGCCGCCGTCGGCGGCTGATCCCCCCGACCACCAGTCCGGCCACACATCCCGCGTTTCGGGATGAAAGCGGTCTGAAAGGGAGGTCGGGGAGACTCTTCGCTTCGATCGGTTCGAGCTTGGAGTTGTCGATGAAGCGGATCAGTCTCCGTGTACGGACAGGCCGGTTCCGGAAGAGTATTGCCGCACTGGCAGCCGGGGTGGCACTGAGCATTGCCTCCGTTGGAGTAGGTCCGGCCACGGCGGCGACCGTGGCGGAGCCGGCCGGGCACCGGCCCGTTCCGGTTGTCTACGACAGTGACCTGGACTTCGATGATGCGTCGACGCTGGCATTCCTCTGTCAGGCGCACAAGCAAGGCCGGATCGAACTGCGTGCCGTCACGGTGGTGAACAACGGCATCGGTACGGTGGGCCGGTCGTTGACACATGCGCGGACGATTCTGCGGAAGTGCGGTCTGCCGCGTGTGCCGGTGGCCGACGGTTCACCGACCGGCGTGCACCTGGCACCGCCGGAGGCGAGGGAGACGTTCGAGCGCGTCCTGACCGGGGCGCTCGACGACGCCGACCAGCCTGACCAGCCGTCGTCGTTGACGGCGGCACAGCTGATCGCCAGGTCGGTCCTGAGCTCGCGTGAGCGCGTGACGGTGCTGGCTACCGGCCCGCTCAGCAACGTGGCCGCGGCCTTGCGCGAGAACCGGGATGTGGCGGGGAGGATCGAGTCGCTCTACGTCATGGGTGGAGCGTTCGACGTACCGGGCAATCTCTTCGGCTCGACCACCGGCGGGTTCGACAACACCCAGGAGGTCAACCTCTGGATCGACCCGCACGCCGCCGACTTCGTGTTCCGGACGGTGCCTGCCGGCCGGGTCCAGATCGTTCCGCTGGACGCCACGAACCACGTGATGATCACCCAGGCGTACGTCGACCGGCTCGGCGCCGCAGCCGGCACGGTGGAGGCGCGGCTGGTCCACGCGATCCTCACCCAACCGGACATGCCGCCGCTCATCGAGCTCAACATCATGTTCTGGTGGGACGCACTCGCCGCGACGTCACTCGTCCTGGGCCCGCGCGACGACCTCGTCCAGTACCGGCCGCGACGTGTCTTCGTGGTCCTCGACGGCCCTTCGTCGGGCCGCACGATCGACACACCGGACGGCACACCCCAACTGGTCGGATACACCGCCGACGCAACACGCTTCGAAGACACGTTCACGACAACCCTCAACGGCGGCCGGCACCAGGAAGGTCAGGTTGCTGGGTAGACCTCGACTTCATACAGGGAGTAGCCGTACTGCGTGGCCCGGTGGACACCCTGCAGGCGGACGTAGCGGCCGGCACCGTCGAGCCACACCGTGTCAGTTGCTCCGTCGCCGTCGGCCACCTCGGTCAGGGTCGTCCACGTGCTCGCGTCGTCGGAAACCTGCACCTTGTACGCCGAGCCGTACGCCGCCTCCCAGCGCAGCACGAGCTTGCCGAGCCGGGTCGTCGTACCGAGATCGAGCTGGAGCCACGATGCATCGTCGTATCCCGACGCCCAGCGCGTGGCGGTGTTCCCGTCAACTGCGAGATCAGCGGTGAACGACGTACCGGGTTCGATGCTTGAGGCAACGACCGGGCGATCGCGAGCCACATTGGTCGCAGCGGTGCGCGGCCGTACGGCGACCCGCAGTACGGTCTCGACACTCGTCGCGCCCGAGGTGAACGTCACCGGGATGTCCACGTCGGCCAAGGCGGTGTCGGCGGGAGGCGTCAGCTGCACAGACACCGACCGGGTGAAGCCTCGCTTCACGACCACCTGTGTGCTCACCGGTTGTGCGGTCCACCCTGCCGGCGGCGCGACGAGAAGGGTGCCGCTCACGTCGACACCGCGTTCGGCCGAGATGTCTACCACGAAGGTCGACGCCTCACCACGAACCACGTCGGCCCGGTTCTCGCCGACGCGAAGTCCGGCGAGTGGTGTGTCCGTCCACAGTGGCACGATCTCGGCCACGGCCGGAGTTCCACCCTTCCACACCAGGCGCACGGCCTCCGCCCGAAGGTCGGCCACTGCCACCTCGGCATAGGCCGACGACACGGCTCCGACCCGTTGCCAGGCGCCGCCGACCTGGACCTCGACGTCCGCCGCCCCGACGGCCGACGACTGTTGAAGAACGGTCAGACCGGCGAGTTCTCTGGGCGCCGACAAGCCGACCGTCAACGCGTCGCCGGCACCCGGCGCGGCGACCGGCACGTAGGCAGTGTCCAGGCTGCCGTCCACCGCACGCTGGTAGGACGACCCCGCAGCGGGCGCCGGCGTACCGCCTGCCGTCAGCGTCGTGTTCCGGCCGCCGATCGTCTCGACCGAGAACTCTCGCACCACCAGCCAGAAGTCACTGGCGGACAACGAGCGGTACCGCACGTAGCGTGCCGTCGTACCTGCCGGAGCAGTGGCCCGTACCTCAGCTGTCGTCGCGCGAGTCAACTCGGTCCACCGGACGCCGTCGAGCGAGTACTCCAGTACCCCCGAGTGGAGGTAATCGTTCGGGCTGGACGCCTTACCCATCAGCACCGCGATCGCGCCGATCGTCGCCGGCTCGCCGAGATCGACCCGGACCTCGGAGCCCGGCTCAGGCGTGCCGTTGCTCCAGAAGAAGGTGTTCTGATCCCCGTCGACCATCCGCGCGGGCACGTTGTCCTGGTAGGTACCGAGGTTCGTCGACGCGGTGCGCCCCGGCTGTACGCCGAGCCAGCGGTCGTGGACCCGGCCGGTTTCGGCGATCAACTCGTCGATCACCCGTTCACCGATCCGCGGATACGTACCGTTGTGCGGCGCCCGGCTGTCCCGGATCGCCTGTGCCTGGCTGACAAGACCGCTCATCTGCTGCCGCTGAGTCCAGGCCGCCGCGCCGTCGCCGGCGTCCAGGGCCGCGAGCAGATCCAGTGCGCGCCCCATCGCCTGTCCCCACAACTCCGTTGCCTTGAGCCACGATTCCGCCTGGTCCGCGAACGCGGGATCGACCACACCCGCCCGGATCGTGCCGGGAGCGGCGATGACGGTGGTCACCCGTGGCCGCAGTCCGGCGATCGCCTCGGCGTGCTGCCCGGATCGCCACCGCTGCCAGAGCTGGTCGATCGCGGCGCCGAGGGACGGCGCGCTGTCCGGGTGCAACGTTCCGTCGTACGTGTTGAGATCCGCGAACACCTGCAAGGCCGCGGTCGTCGCCGGATCACCGCCCGCACGCTCGGCCAGAGCGCGACGCCAGGAAGCCTGTTCGTCGTACTTCGCCGGGTTCCAGCCGAGTTCGGCGAACGAGTACAGCGCGATCTTGCTGACCGCCGCCTGGTTCATCGGGTTCGAGATGACACCGGCGACCTGGTCGGCAATGGCGGGCTCACGGCCGCTGTACGGCGCGAGCAGCAGCCGGCCGCCCGCATAGTCGTTGACCGGGTAGTTGTCCCAGATCAGGATGTCGTGGCCGAACACGGCCTTGGCCTGGGCCGCCTGGGTTGCGGTGATGGTTCGCGGCACGACCCCGATCCCGGTCCAGTGCACGACCACGTCGAGGTCGAGCTGTTCCCGCAAGGCCTTCTTGTACGGCGTTTCGCTGACGTTGTAGTACTCCGTCGGCACCATCTGCAGCGGCGCGACGTCCGGCTTGGTCTCGACCCACTCGCGCTGCACCCGGTTCAGCAGGTCGCTCTGCGCCCGGCCCGCCGCGCCGCCGCCCGTTCCGTACTTCGCCTGGTCCGCGTCGCAGTGCCAGGTGTTGTAGTCGATGTCGTCGAGCGGCACAGTGAAGGATCGGCCGCCGACGTCGTACAGCGCTTGGAACTTGGCGATCAGGGCCTGGAAGTCGGCCTCCGAGGTGTAGCAGATCGACAGGCCCGGCGACAGCGCGAAGGTGAAGTCCACCTTGTTCTGCCGCGCGCGGGTCACGAGTTCGGCCAGTTGCGCGAGCTTGTCCGCCGGATACGGGTCGCGCCATTTCTCCCGGTGGTACGGATCGTCTTTCGGCGCGTACTCGTAGGTGTTCATCCGGTGCTCACCGAGATAGCTGAGCTCGTCCAGGCGATCCGCCTGCGACCACGGAGTGCCGTAGAACCCTTCGATCGCGCCGCGATAGCGCATCGTCGGCCAGTCCCGAACTGCGACGCCGGGCATCCAGTCGCGGCCCGGTCGGGCCTGGATCAACTGCGCGAACGACTGCGCGGCGTAGTACGTGCCGTCGGAGTCGACGCCGTCGAGCACGACGTGACCGCGGTCGTGCCGGTCGCGACCGGCTGCCAGTACGTACCCCTCCGCAGCCAGGCCTGTGCTGTCCGGGACCCGCAAGTCGCTGAGCACCGACGTGGCGCGACCCAGCCAGATCGTCGTCGGCGTACCGGGGTCGCTGCCGTCCGTGGTCCGGATCGTCCCGACACCGGCGCGGTTCAGGGCCTGGCGTACGACGCGCTCGGCATCCGCATCGGAGCGTGAGGTCAGCACCAGGCCCACCACCGGGGTGATCGGGAAGCCGTCACCACGGGGCACGAGCTGTTGCGGCTCGGGAGAGACCGCGACCGTGGCAGGAGGACCGGCGTCGGCCTCCTGTGGTACCAGCAGAAACGGGGTGACCAGGGCGAGCACGCTGACAGCAGACCGGAGCAGGCGCATCGAGTCTCCTCGGGCAGGGCGGATGAGGACAGTTAGCCAGTGCGCAGAACTGCTCGTCAAGACCTCACCCCAGACACCTCCAGACTTCCGACTCTTGGTTCGGACCGGCGGCGGAACAGGTCGCAAGGATTGTCAATCGACCGACATACTTGGATTTACAGCGTTGTAAATCTGCGTATACCGTTGGCCTCTCATTCGCGGGGGGTCCGAGGAGGCGTGGCGTGAGTGGTCGAACGGGTACACGGTTGGTCGTTGCGTTGGCTGCGTGTGCGATTGCATTGATGTCGACCGTCGGGTCCGGTGCGCAAGCAGCTCCGCGGCCGGTGCCGGCGCCGGTTTACGGTCCGAGTGCGGCCGACCCAGGTCTGTTGCGGGTAGGTAGCGACTACTACGCCTTCATGACCGGCGGTCCTCTGGCCGAGGTCGGACGATCCAACACACCCGGCGGGCCGTGGACCGCCCAACCGAACGCACTGAGCCGTTGGGGAACCTGGGCGACCGGCACGGGCGCGGTCTGGGCTCCAGATGCCTGGTACACCTCGGCCGGCTGGGTGTTGTACTACGCCGCGCAGGCGAAGGGCTTCGCCGGACAACGCTGCATCGGGACCGCAGTAGGCGACAATCCCGGCGGCCCCTACACACCGACCGACACTCCACTGATCTGCCCGATCCTCGGCGGCGAGGACCCGGTCGCGGACCGACCCGATGCGACCGCCGGTGTGATCGACCCGAATCCTTTCCAGGATTCCGATGGCCGGCGCTACCTGCTGTACAAGACGCAGAAGACACCCGGCACCATCCGCATGTTCCCGCTGTCGGCAGACGGCCTGCACAGCCGGGGCGAGCTCAGCCACGAACTGGTGCGGCACGCGGACAGCATCGAGAACCCGGTGATGGTCAAGCGCGGCGACCAGTACGTCCTGCTGGCATCGGCGAACTGGTTCGACCAGTGCCGCTACTCGACCGTGTGGCGGCGGTCGACCGACCCATGGTCGTTCGCGGACAAGCAAGAGCATGTGCTGCTGGATCAAGCCAGCACCGGCCTGTGCGGCCCCGGCGGAGCCGACGTCGTGACCGGTGATGGCGGCCCGGACCTGATCTACCTGCACGGTTGGGTGTGCACAGCAGACGACCAGCCATGTCAGTACGACGGCGTGGTGACCGACCCGAACAAGAGACGCGTCATGTACGCCGCGAGACTCGTCTGGGGCGAGGACGGTGCCACGCCGACCGTCCCCGCATTCCTCCCGCCTGTCCCGCCGAGATAACGAGATCGGCTCCCGGCTCGGGCGGTGATTTCATGGAGGTGTGGAGCAGGATCAGGACGAGGTCCTCGAAGTCGGGAAGGCCTCGGGACGCGGGCGCCGAAGGGCCGGATGGATTCTGGTCCTGGTGGTGCTGACCCTGATCGTCCTCCATGCCTCGACCGGTGGTTCGGACCGTCAGGCCGTACCAAATCCCACCCCGTCCGATCTGATCAGCACGGTCCCGGACGGGCGGACTGCGCGTGCTTGGCCGACTGCATCCGGCGCCTGCGGAGCGGACACGCTGCTGCCGATCGTGTCGAGTGCGCCACCCGCGGAGCACACCGGGATCCAGGTACTACTCGGCGGAGACCGGCTCCGACTCGTCGACTTCGACAACGGCCACGCGACGACCTTGCCCGACGCAGTCGTCCGTCCGGGCGAGTACGCCGCTGTGCTGGCCAGCGATCCGATCACGGCGTACGCGACCACCGGGTCCTGCGACGAGACGGCTCCGTATGCCATGTTGCGCATCAGCGTCGATCACCGGGTGAGTGTCATCCGCCCACTCGGTCCCACCGAGTCACCACTGACCGATGGCAATCGGGTATGGATCGCTTCCTTCGCCAGTAGTATCGACAACCCCTTCGCGACGATCGCTCCAGTCGCCGGCGGACCGCAGGTGCGACTGCCGCACGGCTTCTACGCATCCGCGATCGTGGGCGACACGGTCGTCGGGCAATTGCAGCCCGATCCGGGGATCTCGCCGACCTGGCTCGCGCTCGTCGACGCACGCACCGGTCGCTTGCAAGCCAAGCTCGAACAACGTGTCGCGCCCCTCGCTGTCGGCGCGGGCCAAGTCCTCTGGACCAGTGGCTGCGGCGACGACGCCGCACTGTGCACGCTCCACCGCCGGGCGATCGCCGGCGGCCAGACCGTCGGATCCCCTCTTCCCCGCCTCGCCTGCTGCGGCGTCGTCAGCCCTGACGGCACGAGGGTTGCCTTCCTGATCGAACGAGCGACGACAGACTCACGGTTCGACGGCCACCCGCTCCCGCCCATGGACATCGCGATCATGCGGCTCGACACCGGCCGGCTGGCCATCGTGCCGGGAATCGAACTGCCCACCAAGACTCAACCCGGTCTGGCATTCGCCGCGCGTGGAGACTGGTTGGTGGTCGCCCTCAACGCGGGATCCCGCACCCGGCTACTCGCCTGGCGGCCCGGACTGCGGCAGCCGTACGAGACAACCGCACTTCCGGGCCCCGTCCACGACCCACCAACACTCGTCGTCACGAGCCGCTGATGGTCCGGGTGGTGGCCGGTACGGCGAACGAGCGCCGGTCCCCCGCCCACGCCTCGGGCCGCACGGCGGCGTCCAGGCGGTCCAGCTCGGCCTGGCTCAGCTCGACGTCCGTCGCGCCGGCGTTCTCGGCGACCCGGTCAAGGCGCCGCGTGCCCGGAATCGGTACGACGTCGTCGCCCTGGGCCAGCAACCATGCCAGCGCGAGCTGTCCCGGCGTGATCGCCAGGCCGTCGGCCACCGCGCGCAAAGCCTGGATCTGGGCCAGGTTGCGCTCGAGGTTGGTGTCCTGGAAGCGCGGATCGGTACGACGGAAGTCGCTCGAGCCGACGGTGTCGCGGTCGAGCGTGGCAGTGAGCAGGCCGCGTCCGAGCGGGCTGTACGGCACGAGTCCCACACCGAGTTCGCGGGCCGCCGGGATGATGTCGAGCTCAGGGTCGCGCCACACCATCGACCACTCGAACTGGACCGCCGCGATCGGATGGACGGCGTCGGCTGCCCGGAGCTGTTCGGCGGTGACCTCGGAGACCCCGAGGTGCCGCACCTTGCCGTCGTCGACCAGTTGCGCCATCGCCTGAACGGTTTCACCGATCGGTACGCCGGGGTCGACCCGGTGCAGGTAGTAGAGGTCGATGATGTCGACGCCGAGGCGCAGCAGCGAGGCATCGCAGTACCCGCGGACGTGCTCGGGGCGACCGTCCAGCCCGACTCCCTGCTCGGTCCGGACGATGCCGAACTTCGTCGCCACCTGGACCTCGTCGCGCCCGGCCAGCTCGGCGAGGGCGCGGGCGACGAGCTGCTCGTTGTGCCCCTGGCCGTAGCTCATGGCTGTGTCGAGCAGTGTGACCCCCAGCTCGACGGCCCGGTGGATCGCTTTGATCGACTCGCCGTCGTCGGCCGGCCCATAGCCCTGCGAGAAACCCATGCACCCCAGTCCGAGTGCCGAGGTCGTGAATCCGTTGCGTCCCAGTCGTCTCTGCTGCATGCGTCAACGGTGCAAGAGGTCCGATCCATAAGTCCAAGACCAGTTTGCGCTGACATCTATCGCGGTCGAGGATGAATCGGTGGAGCTGCGCCAACTGGTCTACTTCGATGCCGTCGTACGTCATGGTGGCTTCACCCGCGCCGCCGAGAACCTGCGCATCGCGCAGCCGGCGATCTCCGCACAGATCCGGCGGCTCGAAACCGAGCTGGGAACCGAACTGCTGCAGCGCAGTACCCGCCGAGTCTCCCTGACGCACGCAGGTGAGCTGTTCTGGTCGCGCACGCGGCGGGTGCTCGACGAGCTCGACGCCGGGCGCGCGGATCTCGACCAACTGGCGGCGGTGCTGCGCGGACGGGTGCGCATCGGCGCCACCGAAGTGCTGGGCACCCTTCAGCTGCCGGCGCAGCTGGCCGACTTCCGCCGGCGCTATCCCGGTCTCGGGCTCACGCTGCGTTCGGGGCTGATCGACGTTCTGCTCGAGGCCCTCGACGGCGGTGAGCTCGATGTCGTGATCGGCCCGGTCCACGCGGATCTGTCACCGCGGTACGTCGTACGCCGGCTGGTCGAGGAAAGCGTCGTACTCGTCACTCCTCCCGGGCGTCGGTTGGACGAGCCGTCCCTCGCGGCCGCGCGCGATGAGAGCTTCATCTGTCTGCCGGTCGGGAGCGGTCTGCACGAGATTCTCACCCGGGCGTCGGCGGACGCCGGTTTCATCCCGCGGATCGAGTTCGAGACGTACAGCCCGGCCAGCATCCGTGAACTCGTCTCCGCCGGCCTGGGCGTCGCCCTGCTCGCTGGATCGGCGGCCCGCGCTCCCGGACCGCCGATCGAGGTCCATCCGCTCCCGCACCTCAACCACCCACCCATCGGCCTGATGACCCTCGGCGAACGCCCCCTGACCCCCGCAGCAGCCGCCTTCCGCGACTTCCTGACCGGTAGAGGTGTTGCCGAGGAGCCTCTTGGGCGACCGTCACCGGATCAGCGGTAGGGGATGTCTTCCTGGTCGAGGATGTTGGTGAAGGCGGTTGTGGCTTGCTGGAAGAGGTCGGGGCCGCTGAAGCCTCCGGCGGGGCCGGCGGTGCTGAGGTGGGGTTCCATGGAGAAGAAGCCGTCGAAGCCGTCTGCCTTCAGGGCACGGATCGTCTCGACGACGCCGCCGTCGCCGGCACCCGCCACCACTACGCGGTTGTCGGCGAGCAGGGCGTCCTTGATCTGCACGTACTCCAGATGTGGGCGCAACAGGTTGAAGGCCTCCGGGAAGGGGGAGATCCCGCACTGGACGAAGTTCGCCGCATCCCAGGCGATCTTGAGGTTCGGTGAGCCGACGGACTCGATGATGTCGAGGCAGCGTTCCGGCAGATCGCCGTAGATCTTCTTCTCGTTCTCGTGCAGCAGGATCACGTCTCGCCCGGCCGCCCGCTCGGCGAGCGTCGACAGTCGCCGCAGTACCTCGTCACGGTGCTGCTTGGGCTCGTCGCCATCCGGATAGTAGAAGGAGAAGATCCGGATGTACGGCGCCTCGAGCACCTCCGCCACCCGCAAGGCGCGGTCGAACCGGCGCAGGTGTTCGTCGAAATCGTCGACGACCGAGACCTTGCCGATCGGTGAGCCGATCGAGGAGGTCCGGATGTCGCTGTCCCGCAACTGGGCGGTAACCGCGGCCAGTTGTTCGTCGTCCAGGTCGAGCACATTGGTGTTCCAGGCGCTGCGGACCTCTATGTGGGAGATGCCCAAGCCGGTGAGCACCTCACACTGCACCGACGGCTCGGGCGAGATCTCATCGGCGAAGCCGGACAGTGTCCACATCTCATTCTCCGCTCAGCGCGACCGGCGCTTCGGTCTTGGAGGATTCGTACACGGACAGGATGAACTCCAGCGCCCGGCGGCCGTCCTGCCCCGAGCTCAACAGCGGGGTGCCCGACTTGATGGCACTGATCAGGTCCACAATCTGGCGGCGATGGCCCTCGTGCTTGATCGCGGTGGGATCGGAGGCGGCTGTCGTCGACGCGACGCCCTCGGAGGAGGTGGACTTGCGGTTGCCATAGGCACCGGTCTCGCCCTTCTCGTCCTTGAGCTCCTTCATCACGATGGTCCCGTCGTCGATCGCCACGGAGCCCTCCGTACCGCAGATCTCCAGTCGCTCCGGGAGTCCCGGGTACATCGTGGTGCTCGCATGCACCGTGCCGACGGCACCGTTGACGAAGCGCACGAGTGCCGCCGCGTCGTCCTCGACCTCGATGTCGTGCGCGAGCGTGCTGGCCTGGGCGACCAGGCTCTTCACCGGACCCATCAGCCACAGCAGCAGGTCGACGTAGTGCACGCCCTGGTTCATCAGGCTGCCGCCGCCGTCGAGCTTCCAGGTACCTCGCCAGTCGGCGCCGTCGTAGTACCCCTGCGTGCGGTACCACTTGGTCGACGCCGTCCCGACCACGAGCCGGCCGAGCCGGCCGGAATCGATCAGGCCACGCACTTCCTGCAGGCCGTCGTCGAAGCGGTGCTGGGAGATCACGCTCAGCTGGACGCCGGCGTCGGCGCAGGCGGTGATCAGCCTGTCCGCCATCTCCAGCGTGACGTCGATGGGCTTCTCCACCAGCACGTGCTTGCCCGCTTGCGCCGCCGCGATGCCGATCTCGGCGTGCAGGCCGCTCGGGGTGGCGACACAGATGACCTGGATGTCGTCGCGGGCGAGCATGTCGTCGAGGTTCGCGAAACTCTCTACGCCGAACTCCGCGGCGAGAGCGTCGGCGCGCTCACCGATCACGTCGTTGACGGCGATCAGCTTCGCCTCGGGAATCTCGCTCAACGCGTTGGCATGCCAGCGGCTGATCACGCCGCAGCCGACGATGCCGAAGCCGAGACTGTCGTCACTCATACCTGAGGGCCTTTCGCTGGTTCGGTTTTCAGGATCTCGATGGTGCGGAAGCTTTCGGCGAAAGCAACACCGATCTTCGCACCCGCCGCGCGCAGCGCCGGCCCGGGCCGGTCGTCGAAACTCCAGGCGGGCTTGCCGGTCTTGCCACCGAGCTGGCTGGTGTGGCACTTGATCGCACGGGCCTTGAGTTCCACGACGTCCGTCACATCGATGATCCGGTCGGCGTCGCCGTTGGCCGGAATCCAGACATCGTTGACCCGGTGCGGCTCGAACCCCTCGTCGAGCAGGTCCGTGTAGGCACGCGGGCTGCTGGCTTCGGGGTACGTCGCGATCAGCGTCGCTTCGGCCGCCGCCATGTGATCGGCGTGGGACAGCGAGATCGGCATGTCCAGGACGCGGAACGGCGCCATCGTGAGGATGAGCTGGGGCTTGTAGCGCCGAATCTCGCGGACGATGTCGTGGCGGAGATCTTCGGTCACTTCCAGCGTGCCGTTCTTCCGGCCGAGGTACCTGACCTCCTTGACGCCGAGCACGTCCGCGGCGGCGCGCTGCTCCGCCGCACGGATCGCCGTCAGTTCGGCGTCGGTCATCGACGGATCCGTGCCGCCGCGGCTGCCGTCCGTACAGCACACGTAGTTCACCTCTGCTCCGCGCCGGGTCAGCGCGGCGACGGTGCCGCCGAACTGGAACTCGGCGTCGTCAGGATGGGCGAAGACGGCGAGGACTCGTTGGTAATCCTTGAAGTACATCTGTCTCCTCGAGAGTGCGGGCCGGGATGGGTTCAGACCTGTGGGCTGGGAGCCGGTACGGAACTCGTGATCTCGATGTTTCGGAAGCTCTCGGCGAAGGCGACGCCGATCTTCGCGCCGGCCGCCCGCATCCGCGCGCCCATCCGAGGCTCGAAAGACCAGGCCGGCTTGCCCGTCTTGGCGCCGGCCTGGCTCTTGTGGCACAACCAGGCCCGCGCCTTCACCTCGACCGTGTCCGTGACGTCGATGATGCGGTCGGCCCCGTTCACCGCCGGGATCCAGACGTCGTTCACGCTGTGCGGCTCGAACCCCTCGTCCAGCAACTCGGGATAGGCACGCGGGCTGTCGGCCTCGGGATACACCGCGATGAGCGTGGCCTCCGCCGCGTTCATGTGATCGGCGTGCGAGAGCCCGATGGGCGCGTCGAGAACGCGGAACGGCGAGAGCGTCAGGATCAGCTCGGGCTTGTGCCTGCGGATCTCCCGGACGATGTCGCGGCGCAGGTCCGTGGTGACCTCCAGGGTGCCGTTCTTCCGGCCGAGGTACGTGACCTCCTTGACGCCGAGCAGATCGGCGGCAGCCCGCTGCTCGGCCGCCCGGATCGCGGTCAGCTCGGCATCCGTCATCGACGGATCCGTGCCGCCCCGGCTGCCGTCCGTACAGCACACGTAGTTGACCTCCGCGCCTTGGCGGACCAGCCGGGCGATCGTGCCGCCGAACTGCCCCTCGGCGTCGTCGGGATGGGCGAAGACCACCAGGACCTTCCGGTAATCCTTGAAGTACATGTCACCTCACTTGATGCCGGTCGTGGCGATGCCCTCGACCAGCAGTTTCTGGAACACGAGGAAGAACCCGATGACGGGCAGCAGTGCAAGCGTCGACATCGCCAACAGGCCGGCGTAGTTCGAGGTCGCGGTGTTGTCGATGAACGATCTCAGCGCCAGCGGCACGGTGAACTTCGACGTGTCGGACAGATAGAGCAGCTGACTGAAGAAGTCGTTGTAGGTGAAGATGAAGGTGAAGATGGCCGTGGTCGCGAGCGCCGGCAGGCACAGCGGCATCATGATCCGCCAGTACAGTCCGAGCGGTCCGCAGCCGTCCAGGGCTGCCGCCTCGTCGAGTTCGCGGGGCACGTTCCGCATGAACTGGATCATCAAGAAGATGAAGAACGCGTCGACGGCCAGGAACTTCGGCACCACCAGCGGCAGGATCGTGTCGACCATGCCCATCGTGCGGAAGAGCACGAACTGTGGTACGACGAGGACGTGGAACGGCAGGATGATCGTGCCCATCATGATCGCGAACATCTTGCCTTTGAACCGGAACTCGAGCCGGGCGAAGGCGAAGGCCGCCAGCGAGCAGGACAACAGGTTCCCGACGATGCACAGCGCGCAGATGATGAACGAGTTGAGGAAGTAGCGCCAGAAGGGAAAACCCAGCGCCGACCAGCCCGAGATATAGCCCTTGAGGTTGGCGCCCTTGCCGGGAAAGGGATTCGCGGTACCGAGGATCTGGCTCTCCGGCTTGAACGACGATCCGAACATCCACAGCAGGGGGTAGATCATCAGGACGGCGCCGAGGATCAGTACGCCGTGCTTGACGATCCGGCGCCACAGCGGCTTGGTGTTCTTGACCTTGGGCCGGGTCCGGACCCGGCCCACGTCGATGGTGCTCGTCGTCATCTCGCATCTCCGTAGAAGACCCAGTACTTGGCGGTGTAGAACAACAGCCCGGTGATGCCGCCGACCACGACCAGGAGCACCCAGGCCATCGCGGACGCGTAGCCCATCTGGAGGTTCCCGAAGCCCTGGATGTACAGGTAGAGGGTGTAGAACAGCGTGCTGTCGACCGGCCCGCCGGTGCCGCTGCTGATGATGAACGACGGCGTGAACGCCTGGAACGATCCGATCATCTGCAGCACGAGGTTGAAGAAGAGGATCGGGGTCAGCAGCGGGAACGTGACGTGCCAGAACTTCCGTACCGCCCCGGCGCCGTCGACGGCCGCCGAGTCGTACAGGTCCTGGGGCATCTGGCGCAGGCCGGCCAGGAAGATCAGCATGGGCGAGCCGAACTGCCAGGCCTCCAGGACGATGAGCGTGTTCAGCGAGGTGGCCGGGCTGGTCAGCCATCCCTGGCTCTCGATCCCGAACAGTGCCAGGAACGACTGGAAGATGCCTGGATCACCGAAGATCTGGCGCCACAGGATCGCGATCGCCACGCTGCCGCCGAGCAGCGAGGGCACGTAGTAGATCGCCCGGTAGACAGACATGTGCCGCATGCCGTCCTTGAGCAGGATCGCGATCAGCAGCGCGATCCCGAGCTTGATCGGGACCCCGATGAACACGTACTTCACCGTGACGACGACCGAGGCCCAGTAGCGCTTGTCGTGGAACATGTCGTTGTAGTTCTTCAAGCCGACCCAGTGCGGGCTGGCCAGCAGGCTGTAGTCGGTGAAGGAGAAGTACAGCGACGCGATGATCGGCCCGAGCGTGAGGCACACGCAGCCGATGATCCACGGGGTCAGGAACAAGTACCCGGCCTTGCTCTTCTTGCCCTTCATGCTCATCGCCGCGTCCCCCGGCGGGCGAGCCAGGTCGGAGGTGCCCGGGGCCGGCACCTCGACCTGCTCGCCCGCGTTCCGGACCAGCGAACTACTCACCGGCGGCGGCCTTGATCTCGCTGAAGTACTGGGCGCCGGCCTGCTCCGGGGACAGCTTCTTGGCCAGCACCGCCTCGGCGGCCCGGGTCAGGCTGTCCTGGACCTTGCTGCCGATGCTCGGCGGCGACGCGGGCTGCGAGGCCGGGGAGATCTTGTAGGAGTCCATGAAGCCGAGCATGGTCTTGATCGCGCCGGTGGCACCTTGGCTCACGGTGTCGAGCTGCTTCTGCGAGGCCGGGATGGCACGATCCAGGCCGAGCTCCTTGAACGCCGCCGGATCGGTGAACCAGAGATTCAGGAACTCCTTGGCAGCCTGCGGATTCTTCGTCTTCGAGGAGATGCCCCAGCCGAAGAACGCATTGACCTCGCCGCGGCCGGACGGGCCGATCGGACACGGCGCCAGACCCAGCGGGATCTTGTTGACCTTCTGATACCCCTGGAACTGCACGATCGGGCTCATCGAGACCACGGCCTTGCCGGTGGTGAGCGGATCGACGGCCGCACCGCCGTTGGACACATAGGTCTGGCTCTCCGCACCGGAGGCGATGGCGCCGCGGTCGCGCAGTCCGCTCCAGTACTGGTACCACGCGACGGCATCGCCCTCGTCGTGAGCCAGCTTGCCGTCGGTCGAGAACAACCCCTTGCCGCGGCTGGTCAGCCACGACGCCCAGGTGTTCGACTCGGCGCTGTTGTCACTCATGCCGTACACGCCGTTGCCGAGCTTCTTGGCCAACTCGACACCGAAGTCGCCCCATGCGTTCCAGTCGGCCGGATCCTTCGGAACGCTCAGCCCGCTCTTCGTCACGAGCTCGGTGTTGTACATGACAGTCAGGTACTGGTAGCCGAAGTTGATGCCGTAGAGCTTGCCGTCGATCTTGCCGGTCTCCAACGACGCCTTGGCGTAGTCACCCAGATCGACATCGCCGAGATCGAGCAGCAAGCCGTTCTTCACGTAGGCAGCGAGGTTCGGCAGGTTCAGCTGGATGATGTCGGGCAGGCTGTTCGACGCGGCCAGTGTGTTGAGCTTGTTGAAGTAGTCACCGAACGGCAGGAACTGCCCTTTCGCGGTGTTGCCGGGGTACTTCTTCCCGTACAGACCGAGGATCGAGTTGGTGATCGCCGCCCGGTCGTCGGCGCCCCACCAGATGACCTCGAGATTCGCCGCGCCCT
The DNA here is from genome assembly GCF_004331465.1 of Kribbella pittospori. GTDB lineage: Bacteria > Actinomycetota > Actinomycetes > Propionibacteriales > Kribbellaceae > Kribbella > Kribbella pittospori. Next base: position 639,634 of record NZ_SJKB01000003.1, on the reverse strand, counting down.
TGGCGTCGCCCCCGGCCGAACCCCCGGAACAGGCGGTGAGCCCGGCGGCGGAGAGCGAAGCCAGGCCGGTGGCCGCTAAGAAGTTGCGCCTCGTAATCATGTTCTTTCCTTCCAGGACTGGACGGTCCAGCGACCTTGCCGGACGGCAGGCATCCGGCTAGCTGACGGTGGTGCGAGGTTCTGGCGAACTGGAGTCCCTGACCACGAGTTCCGTGTCGAGCCGGACCTCACGCATCGACTGCCCCGCGATGGCGTCGACGAGCATTTTCAGAGCGCGTTCAGCGGCTTCCTTCACCGGAAGCCGGATGGTGGTGAGCGGCGGATTGAGCAGGGTTGCGAACATCTGGTCGTCGATCCCGACCACGGCCAGATCACGGGGAACCGACAGCCCCCGGCGCTGCGACGTACGGATCACGACCGCCGCCACCGAATCGTCGGAGGCGATGATGGCCGTCGGCGCGGGGTCGAGATCGAGAAGCTCGCCGGCGGCTCGCTCCCAGGTCGACGGATCGGCGGTGTAGTCCGCGAGGCGGACATAGTCCTCCTGATACGGCAGGCCGGCCTTCTTGAGTCCCCGGCGGTAGCCCGCGGCACGCTCACGAGTGCTGTCACGGGATCGAGGACCACGCAGGAAGGCGATCCGCCGGTGCCCCAGGTCGTGGAGATGCTCGACGGCGCCGGCGACGCCGGCCCGATCGTTCCAGGTGACCCGGCCGAACTCCGGACCGGGACGTCGCCGGTTGATGACGACGGCGAGGATCCCGGCAGCGGGCAGACCGGTCAGATGGGCGTCGTCCACCGCCTCGGAGTTGGCGATGAAGATGATCCCGTCCACGCCCTTCGTCCGCAGCACAGTGACCACCTCGGCCTCGTCCCGGGAACCGCGGGCGTGGCAGACGATCAGGTTGTAGCCCGCAGCGCGGGCCGCCGTTTCGAGGGCACCGACAGCGCTGAAGAACAGCGCCGTCTCGATCTCGGCGACGACCAGCCCGATGGTCGCGGTCCGTCCGGTGACCAGCCCGCGGGCGATGCTGCTGGGGCGGTAGCGGAGCGTCGAGATGACACCGCGGACCCGTTCCAGCGTTTCCGCCGACATCCGCAGGGTGCGGCCGTTCAGAACGTTCGACACCGTACTCACGGAGACCTCGCTCATCTCGGCGATCTGCCGGATCGTCACTCGATCAGAGCTCATCGCCGACCTCCTGGTAGAACGTTTTAGTAAAACGCTCCATCAAGCCAACCGAACACAGCATGGACAACACGAGGAAAATGGCCGCGGAGATGCCGGCGGATCTTTTGTCGCCGAATTCTCCGCACACGTGCGACTGACAATCTCCCGCCGAGTCGTGAAGGGTTTCCTCGCGCCGGCCCGGGAGACGTCCGCCCTCTCTGGATCGTTCGGTCATTAGAGCATGCAACCGCTTGCAGGTCAACGACTCCTCGACCGCTGAGTCGGCGGCTCCGCCTGGCCGGTCGACGTCGGCGCACCTGCGGACGGGCTCGGAGGCGCGCCAGTGCGGCTTGACCTGCAAGCGGTTGCAGCCCAAGCTATGCAGCATGACAACGCCAACAATCGAGCCTTGGGTGCGCATCTTCTCCGATCCTGTCGCGACTGGGCGAGCGGCCGCAGCCGATATCGCGGCCGAGCTGCGCCGGGTCATCTCCCGCCAGGGAGAAGCGCGAGTGATTTTCGCCTCCGCACCGAGCCAGGCAGAAACGATCAATGCATTACTGGCCGAGCCGGATATCGACTGGTCCGCCGTGACGGCATTCCATATGGACGAATACATAGGGCTCGACGCCGACGATCCGGCCGGCTTCGGCAATTGGCTCAAGAAAGCGCTGTGGAATCGGGTGCCGCTGGGCACCGCACATGTGCTCGACCCGACCCACGGGGCGGACGCCGAAGCCCGTCGCTACGCGGACCTGCTCGCCGAGGCACCCATCGACATCGTCTGCCTGGGCATCGGCGTCAACGGCCACATCGCCTTCAACGATCCGCCCGTCGCGGACTTCGACGACCCGCACGCGGTGAAGGTCGTCGAGCTCGACGAGATCTGCCGGCAACAGCAGGTCGACGACGAATGCTTCGACTCCTTCGACGACGTACCCACCCGCGCGTTGACCCTCAGCGTTCCGCGATTGCTCGACGCGGCGCGGCTGTTCTGTGTCGTGTCGAAGGAAGGCAAAGCGGAGGCCGTGCGGGCCACTCTGCTCGATCCGCTGGGCGAACACTGCCCCAGCACCATCTTGCGCACCCACCCGGGCTGCACCCTCTATCTGGACGCGGACGCCGCGAGCCGGCTGCGCGCGACTCTGCGCTCGACTCTGGGCGCCTGACAGGCGCCGTGGTGTCGATAGAGTGCACGCGGGGGCGAGTGCCGATCGCGCCGGTGCCCGAGAGCCGAAGGAAGCCGACCCATGACGAAGGTGACTATCTACTCGATCGCCGACGCCCTCGGGGTGTCGGGGTCCACGGTGTCGCGGGCGTTCACCCGTCCGGATCAGGTGCGCGACGACGTACGGGCGCGGATCCTCGCCAAGGCCGATGAGCTGGGGTATCAGCCGAACAGGTCGGCACGTCGCCTGGCCACCGGCCGGACCGGCGCCATCGGGCTGTACATCCCCGACATCACCAATCCGTTCTTCCCGCCGCTGGTCCGTGCGATCCAGCAGGCGGCGGCGGACAACGACGCGTCGGTGATCATGGTGGACGCGGAGGAGAGCACCTCCGCGGAGGCCGCGCTCATCCGCCGGCTGGCAGGGCAGGTGGACGGCGTGATCGTGGCGTCGCCGCGCGGCACCCCGGCCCGGCTGCGCGACGCGCTCGGCTCCACCCCGGCGATCGTGGTGAACCGGGAGATGATGCATACGACCACGGTGATCTGTGACCACTCGGCGGCACTCGCGCAGGCCGGCGACCATCTTCGCGACCTGAACCACGAGACGGTCGCCCTGCTGCACGGTCCGTCGGCGTCCTGGGCGGCCCGGCAGCGTGCCTCCGCGATCAGGAAGTGGGCGGCCTCGGCCGAGGTGGAGCTGATCGAGCTCGGGCCTTTCGAGGCCTCGTACGAAGGAGGTAGGGAAGGTGCCGCGGCCTTCACCGACTCCCCCGCGACGGCGGCCTTCGCCTTCGACGACCTGACCGCGTGCGGCGTTGTCGCGGGACTTGCGGAGCGGGGACTCTCCGTGCCGGGCGATCGATCCATCGTCGGCTGCGACGATGTGTTGCTGGCCAGGGTTCTCACGCCGAAGCTCAGCACCGTGAGCGCGCCGATCGGGAGGCTCGGCGCGGCGGCGGTGGAGCTGCTGGGCGAGGTGATGGCGGGGAAGCAGCCGGACTCACTCCGGATCCAAGGGGACTTCACCCCGCGCCAGTCGTCGGGACCTGCCCCGACCTCCTGAGCTAGACGACGTCCGCGGCGAGTTCAGCGAGCTCGCGGTCGAAGCGGGTCTCGTCCTCGATGAAGGGCATGTGGCCCACGCCGTCGTACCAGGACGGCCTGGCGGTCTTGCAGACGTCGAGAACGTGTTCGGCCATCGACGGCAGCACGATGGTGTCGGACCGACCATGGGTCACCAGGACAGGCACCGAAAGCCTCGCCAGTACGTCGTCGCCGTCGATCTGGCGCGAGATCAACGCGCCCTTCACCTCGGGCGGAACGACCATGTTCCAGGCCAGGGCCGCGCTCCAGTCGTCCGGCTCGAGCGGCTCGGCGGTGCAGACGCCCAGAAAGCGTCGTACGGCGGCGATGTTCGTGGCCAGGTCGGGCAGGCCGGCGTCCGGAGCGTTCTCGAGGAAACCGGGGCCGATGTTGTCGAACGTGGGTGGCTTCATCATGACGGCCGCCCCGACCAGGTTGATGGCACCTGTCCGGTCCTCGCCGTACGCCCGGATGTAGTCGGAGACGATGAATCCGCCGTACGACCAGGCGACCAGCACCGGCCGGTCCAGGCCCAGCTGATCGATGACCGCGGCGAGGTCGTCGGCCCACAACTGCGGGTCGCGATAGCTGTCCGCGTCCAGCGGCTTCTCGGACATGCCGTGGCCCCGATTGTCGAACGCCACCAGACGAAACTCGTCCGCGAGCCGGCCCTGCATCTGCCGCGCCCAGCACACGTGACTCGCCGACCATCCGTGAATGAAGACAACAGAACGCCCTTGCCGGTTTCCCCACTCGCGGACGTGCAGGCTGACACCTCCCCCACCGCGGACGTCGTACGTCGTTGTCGGCTCGGCGATAACCGCCGATGCCCGGTCGGAAACGACCATGTGCTCCATCGAATGCCTCCTTCGAACGGCCCGAAACCCGGGCGTTTGCGCTGATACCTGTGAAGGTAGGCAGCGGCACGAGTCGCCCGCATCGGAGTCAGCACGCAATGCCGCAGGGTCGGGCTGGCGGTCAACACGCAACCGCCCGGATCAGGGACGCTGCGCCTCGGAGAACCTGGCCGCCGCGGCCGCACGTCCTGCCTTGCCCGAGACCCGCAGCTTGACGTACGTGTTCGTCAGATGACGCTCGACAGTGCGGACGCTGAGGCTCAGCCTGTCGGCGATCACCTCGTTCGTCAGCCCGGCCGCGACGAGCGCGAGGACGTCCAGCTCCCGCGGGCTGAGCTCCTCGATTCCGGTCCCTGGCTGGGCGACCGCCGGCTCCGTCCCGAGGAAGGCACGCAACTCCGCGACGAAGTTCGCCCACGCGGGCTCGTCCGACAGCAGGATGTGGTTCGCCGACTCCAGCAGGACCAGCTGCGCTTCGGGGAGCAAGGTGGCGAGCAGCCGGCCTTCGTCCACCGGCACGACTCGGTCGCCCGCCGCGTGTACGACGAGCGTCCTTGTCCGCACCCGCGCCGCGAGGTCCACCACGTTGAGGCGGCCACGCGCGTCGTAGAGACGTACTGCGGTCGCGGCCGAGGTGGAGTGTCGCTGCAAGTCGTCGTACCACCCCATCTGCTCGGGCGTGCCGGCTGGGAGGAACAGCATGCTGAAGAGGTGCCGAAACGTCGGATCCGGATTGGTCCAGCCGGCGGAGATCGCGGCGACCAACGCCTCTTGCAGCCGGCGCTGCCCCGCACCGCGAAGGGTCCGGCCGCGCGCGTATCCCCCGTAGAGAACGAGATGCGTGAGCCGCTCGGGATGACGGGCCGCGTACGCGACCGCGACCGCCGCACCGGCCGAGACGCCGAGCAGCGCGAACCGATCGACGCCGGCCGCATCGACCACGGCTTCGAGGTCAGCCACCCAGGCATCGAACGAGATGTCGTCCACGTCGCGATCCGAGAGCCCGCAGCCGCGCTCGTCGTACCGGATCAGCGTGTGACCGTCTCCGAGAGCGTCGAGCCAGTGGCGCCACACCGGGCTCTCCCAGTCGAACTCGAGATGGGTCATCCAGGTCGCCACCCGGACGATCGGCGGACCGCCACCATGGACGGCGTAGGCCAGCTTCACCGCATCCGGCGCCGCACAGTAGCCGACCTTGTGTCGCACCTCCCGATCGTAGCGAGGCCGGCTCCGCTTCATCAGCCGCAGACGAGGCGGGATGTGGCGTGGTCGCCGAACAATGGGGCACATGTCCGGAGTCGAACGCGAGCGGATGGCGGGTGACCGGAGCGACTGGTGTCTGTGGGGTCCGTACCTCAGCGAGCGTCAGTGGGGCACGGTGCGGGAGGACTACAGCGCCGACGGCGAGGCGTGGGACTACCTCTCGCACGACCGCGCCCGCTCCACGGCGTACCGGTGGGGCGAGGACGGACTGGCCGGGTTCAGCGACATCGAGCAACGGCTGTGTCTCGGGCTGGCGTTGTGGAACGGGCACGACCCGATCCTCAAGGAGCGGCCGTTCGGACTGACCGGCGCGGAGGCGAACCACGGCGAGGACGTCAAGGACTACTGGTGGTACCTCGACGCCGTACCGAGCCATGCCTGGAACCGCTGGCGCTACCACTACCCGCAGCGCGCGTTCCCGTACGAAGACCTGCTCGCCGAGAACAGCAGGCGCGGCAAGCACGACCCAGAGTACGAACTCCTCGACACCGGGGCGTTCGACGAGGATCGGTACTGGATCGTCGAGGTGCAGTACGCCAAGGCGAGCCCGACCGACCTGCTGATGACGATCCAGGTCACGAACGCCGGGCCGGACCCGGAAACACTCCACGTCCTGCCGACGGCCTGGTTCCGCAACACCTGGTCGTGGAGCCCGGGTGTTCAACGACCCGAGCTCGCCGCAACCGGTGCATCGAGCGTGCGCGTCTCGCACCCATCCCTTGGCGAGCTGGAACTACTGGCCGCACCGGGGCCCGACGGCACCACGCCGACTCTGCTGTTCTGTGAGAACGAGACCAACATCCAGCGGCTGTACGGCGTTGCCGGGTCGACGCCGTACCCGAAGGACGGGATCAACGACCACGTCGTCACCGGTGCACCGACCGTCGATCCGGCTCAGCGCGGCACCAAGTGCGCAGTCTGGTACCGCGTCGACGTCGCGCCGGGCTCGACCGTGGAACTGCGGCTGCGGCTACGTCCGGCCCGATCGGGCGTTGATGCCGCGACCGCGCTCGGATCGGAGTACGAGGAGGTCATCAACACCCGCCGGGCGGAGGCTGACGAGTTCTACGCCGATCTCACCCCGGCGGCCGCCTCGCCCGACGAGGCGATGGTGATGCGGCAGGCCTTCGCCGGCATGCTGTGGAGCAAACAGCTCTACTACTACGACGTTGCCCGCTGGCTGGACGGCGACCCGGGACAGCCGGTGCCGCCGGCCTCGCGGCACGCCGCACGCAATCATCGATGGCGCACCTTCAACGCCTTCGACGTGATGTCGATGCCGGACAAGTGGGAGTACCCCTGGTTCGCCTCCTGGGACCTCGCGTTCCACTGCATCGCGCTGGCCCACGTCGATCCCGAGTTCGCCAAGAACCAGTTGCTGCTGGTGTGCCGCGAGTGGTTCCAGCACCCGAACGGCGCCCTCCCGGCGTACGAATGGGACTTCAGCGATGTGAACCCGCCGGTCCAGGCGTTCGCGGCGCTGGAGGTGTTCGCCATCGACGGCGGGCGCGATCTCGACTTCCTCAGCCGGATCTTCGACAAACTGCTGGTCAACTTCACCTGGTGGGTCAACCGGGAGGACGCCGACGGGTCGAACCTGTTCGAGGGCGGGTTCCTCGGGCTGGACAACATCGGCCCGCTCGACCGTTCGCATCTGCCGGTCGGCGGGGTGCTCGAACAGGCCGACGCCACCGGCTGGATGGCGGCGTACGCGCTGGCGCTGACGACGATCGCGGCGATCCTGAACCGGACCGGGCACCGGCCCGCGCGCGACCTGGTGCACAAGTTCCTCGAGCATTTCGCCGCGATTCGCACCGCGATGGCCCAGCAGGGGATGTGGGACGAGACCGACGGCCTGTTCTACGACCGGATCGCCACCCCGGGCGGCGTCGTACCGGTGAAGGTGCACTCGATGGTCGGCATCATCCCGATGCTGGCGGTGGCCGTGATCGACGACGAACTGCTGGAGCGAGCTGTTGCTCCAGGCAAGCAGTTCGCGGAGTTCCTCGATCGCCAGGGCCTGCGTGACCGCGAGAGTCTGGCGGAGGCCGGCGTACTGCGGGGCGACGCCGGGCAGCAGCGACTACTGATGGGAGCGATCGGGGTCGAGCAGGTACTGCGCCTGTTCGGCAAGCTGTTCGATCCCGACGAGTTCTTGTCGCCGCATGGACTGCGCTCGCTGTCCGCCTTCCACCGCGACCACCCGTACACCCTCGAGGTGGAGGGGGTGCGCGCCACGGTGGACTACGAACCGGCCGAGTCGACCACGGACATGTTCGGCGGCAACTCGAACTGGCGCGGGCCGGTGTGGTTCCCGCTGAACTTCCTCGCGACCACCGCCTTGCTGCGCTACCACCGCTTCTTCGGCGATGACCTGAAGGTCGAATACCCCACCGGATCGGGCGAACTGTTAGCTCTCGACGCCATCGCCGACGACCTGTTCGCCCGGCTGGTGTCGATCTTCCTCGTCGGCCCGGACGGCCGACGGCCCTGCTTCGGCGGGGTCGAGCGGCTGCAGAGCGACGCGCACTGGAAGGACAACCTGATGTTCCACGAGTACTTCCACGGCGACAACGCCGCCGGTCTGGGCGCCGCGCATCAGACCGGCTGGACCGGGATCGTCGCCGACCTGATCCGGCGCAGGCACGGGTCAGTGCAGTCCATCGGGGATGTCCTCCGCACGATGGGCGACGGCTCGGCTTGAGGGCGGGCAACGACCCGCCCTCACGTTTCGTTGATCAGTTGTGGTGGTGGTCCAGTTGGCTCCTGATCTCACCGCCGGGGAACAGGCTGCTGTGCACATTGACGTACGTCGTGCCGTTCCGGATCGCCTTGACCAGGTCGTTGAACTGGCCGGCGGTCAGGCTCTGGGCCGCCGGACCGATGACGTCGGCCGGCCTGATCGTGCCGCTGACGGTCGCCGGTGCCGCGGGGCACGCTTGGGTCCCGGCCGGGCCGTTGCCCAGGTTGGTGCACAGGAACACGCTGATCCCGCCGCTCTGCGCCTTACCGCCGAAGTGGATGTGCGCCTGCTGGACCGCGCCCTCCAACGTGGTGTAGCTCAGGCGATAGGTGATCTCCTGCGCCCGGTCGTTGATCTGGGCCTGGAACCGTCCACTGCCGTTCGTCGAGATCGGAGCGGGATCCTCCTCGTAGCCGGTCAGTTGCTCGCGGATCGTGTTCGGCGTACTGCCCGCGTCGTCGCGTCCCGCGGTCGCCACACTACCTGTCGCCGTGGCCGCCAGCCCGATCGCGAAGGCCGCAGCCACCCAACGTGCTCGTCTTGCCACCATGTGCTCCCTCCCTCACTGAGGTGTGACCGTCGTCACACCCCAATCAACGATGTCGGAGGTCCAAGGGTTCAGTCACGGGCTGGGCCTCTACTTTGTTGACGGGATGAGGTCCATCATCGTTGTGTAGCGCATTGGCCCTGTCACGACGCATTGAGTGACGGACGAGGGGCGCTGGGGGATGAAGCAGGGGGATGCTATGGCCGCGCCGAAAATCAGGTCGCTCGATCCACGGTTGTCGCCGAAGCTCGATGTCTTCTTGGGCGGGACCGACCAGGTCAACCAAGCGCGAGCGGAGCAATGCCCGTCCGTCGCCTTGGCAGAGCCCGCGGTCGATGGCACCGGAGCCGCGCCTGTTACCAGAGAGTCTGAGTTCCGCGAGACGATCGAAGTCGAGGCGGCTGGTCCGGTCGACGCCGCGAGTCCGCGAGCCCCGACGGCTCTGTCGCCGGCGGAGGTGATCGCCCTTGCGGCGAAGACCCCGCAGGAGGCGCCCCCGGAGAACGTCGTCTTCAGCCTCTTCGTCAAGCTCGATCGGGACCTGACGCCGAACGTCCGTGAGGATGCCATCAATGCGGTCAACCGCTATGCCAAGCGGTCGCGCTGGAAACTCGACACCGGCGTGGTCGAGGTCGCCGCGAAGGACGTGCGGGACCTGCTGGTCAATGCGGCCGTCGCGTACGTCGAACCGGGCCAGGCATTGCGGGGTCCGGAGCCGGTGATCGGCCACAACATCACGAACGGCCCGGGCGATACGCGGCGGGTAAAGGCGGAGAGCGCTCGTCACCACGACGGCCAGGATGTCCTGGTCGGGATCATCGACGTCGGTGGGTTCGACTTCGCCCACCCGGACTTCCTGGACAAGAGCAAGACTCGCTGGGTTGCCATCTGGGATCAGGCCGGCACCTCTCGCCCCTCTCCTGCCAACCGCAATCTGGGGCGGTACGTCGGTCTGGACTACGGCTCGGAGATCCGCGGTGAGCACATGAACGCGGCCATCGACGGCGCGCGCACCCGGAACATGGCCGCCAGCAGCCTCGAGCCCCAGTCGCAGATGGTCATCGGGTCGCACGGCACTCATGTGGCATCGATCGCCGCTGGAAACGACGGAGTCGCTCGCAACGCGTTCATCGCGGGCGTCCTTCTCGCGCTGCGCCCCGAGGACACTGTCGCGTCGTCGAGCTTCTACGACTCCACCCGGATCGCTGACGCTGTCGAGTACCTGATCGAACTGGCCGCGGAACTCGGCAAGGACAACACCCCTCTCCCGCTGTCGATCAACATCAGCCTGGGGACCAACGGGCACGCCCACGACACCTCGAGCGCCATGGCCCGGTGGATCGACAATGCGCTGGCGACGCGCGGCAGATGCGTGTCAGTCGCGGCCGGCAACGCGGGCCAGGTCGAGCCCGGCTCGCCCACCGACCGGGGATACGTCAAGGGACGGATCCACGCCAGCGGAAAGATCCCCGCGACCAACCTGCGACGCGAACTCGGCTGGATCGTCGGCGGAGACGGCGTACAGGACATCTCCGAGAACGAGCTGGAAATCTGGTACGGCCCTCAGGACCGCTTCGACGTCGAGGTCAAGCCGCCCGGTCAGCCCTGGCTGGAGCCGATCAGGCTCGGCCAGATGATCCGGAACGCGCTGCTGGGCAACGGCACGGTCCTGAGCGTCTACAACGAGGCCTATCACCCGGCCAACGGGCTGAACCGGATTTCGGTGCTGCTCTCACCGTTCTTCGGGCCGCAGCAGCCAGGCGGTAGCCCGCAACTGGGTCCGATCGCCTCCGGCGAGTGGCGTGTCCGCCTCACCGGGGCGGTCGTGCGCGACGGCAGCTTCGACGCCTGGATCGAGCGGGACGACCCACGGCGGGTGCCCGGATCCGCGCAGCAATGGCGTTACCCGTCGTACTTCGCACCGGGTTCGTACACCGACGACCGCATGATCGGCTCGCTCGCCTGCGCCGAGCGCCTGCTGTCCGTTGCGAACGCCGACATCGATCGCAACGCCGCGCATGTCACGTCCAGCCGCGGTCCGACCCGAGACGGACGGCCCAAGCCCGATATCGCCGCGAACGGAACCGCTGTGGTGGCCGCCAAGGGCTTCGACAGCGAGGTCCCGTGGATCGAGATGACCGGCACCAGCATGGCCAGCCCGTTCGTCTGCGGCGTCGCCGCGCTGATGCTGGGGATCAAGTCCGATCTGACGTCGGCGCAGATCCAGGGAATCCTGCGGTCGACCTCGTCACCGCTTCCTGGCCAGACGTTCGGCTGGCGCAACGACACCGGCTTCGGCCTGATCGACGCCACCGCCTGCGTGCGGGCCACCGCGAAGTTCACCGACATGGTGGTCAGGTCGACGGCCGCAACCGAGAGTGGGGGCACGCAATGAAGCTCGAGGTGTTCTTCTCCAAGGACGGAGACTGTCTGCTGCTGACGTCGGGCGACGGGCACCACATCTTGGTGGACGGCGGGCGAACGGCCAGTTTCGAGTCCCAGACGCGCCCGGTCCTGCAGGATCTCGCCGACAACGGCGCGCCGCTCGACCTCGTCGTCGTCAGCCACATCGACGCCGACCACATCTCGGGGATCATCCCGTTGTTGCAGGACGTCGCAGCCTGGGAGGTGCACGACTTCCAGGTGAAGGAAGGAAACAACCCCGCCTTCCCGGAGCCCAAGCGGCCCCGTCCACCAGAGATCCACGGGCTCTGGCACAACTCGTGGCGAGCGCAGCTCGGCGACCTGGCCGGACCGATCAGTGCTCTCGCCACGCAGATCTCCGAAGCGATCGAGCTCGCCCCTCGCAGCGACGCCGCGAGTACCGGCGCGGCACGGGTCGCGCTCACGTCCATCGTGGACCTCACCGAGAGCATCAGCGACGGCATCGAACTCATGAGCCTGGTCGACGACCAGACGCCTGTCCCCCGCAACAAGGGCTTCAAGAACAAACTCGTGCGGCTACGCAAGCCCATCCAGCGCCGGCACTTCGGAAGCCTCACGGTGACCGTTCTGGGGCCGACCGAAGAGCACCTCGAAGGACTGCGGAAGGAATGGCGCAAGTGGCTCGAGGACCTGCTCGGTTCGGGACGGCAGGCGGGGCCGCGGGGCGACGGGCAAGGGTTGGCGGACGGACCCGGGCTCGGTCTCGACGATCTGCTGCTGGCCGGCCCGCCCACCTCGAGGGGCGAGGCTGAGGCTCTGATCGGCTCCATCAGCACCGCGGCGGAGATCATCGCGGAGTCGAATTCCGCGCGAGTGACACCGCCGAACCGGGCCTCGATCACGCTACTCGCCGAGGAAGGCGGCAAGACCTGCCTGCTCACCGGGGACGCCGCCGAAGACGAACTCCTCGAGGGCCTGACAGCCGCCGGGCGCCTGGCCCACGGGCCTTTCCGCTGTGACATCCTCAAGGTCCAGCACCACGGCTCGGAGAACAACCTGAGCACGAAGTTCGCCGACCAGGTGTTCGCCGACCACTATGTGTTCTGCGGTGATGGTGCCCACGGCAACCCCAATCCGCGGGTCATCGCAACGATCGTCGAATCCCGGCTCAAGGCCCCCGGCCGGTTCACGATGTGGTTCAACTGCTCCGGGGACCGCACCATCGCGAGCCGCCGGGAAGCTCTCACAGCGGCCATCAAAGAAGCCCGGGATGCGGAGTCACAGCATCCCGACCGCATCGAAGTGAAAGTCCTCGCCGATCCGCAACCGTCTTTCACCATCGAGCTGTAGCGAGATCCCCGCGGAGATGAGGGTTGCGGCGCAAGCGACGGAGTTCTGGCTGACCCGGAGGGAACGTAATCTGCCTCCTCGGCCCGGCCTGAGGCAGAGGTGTCAGCATTGGGGGATGGACAGGGTTCGCGAGCTGCTCGAGGCGGAACGACGGCAAGCGCTCCGTCGTCTCGCGGGCCTGACCGGCGACTTCGACGAGGTGGTGGCTGCCTCTCGCGACGCCAACGTTGACGACGAGCACGATCCTGAGGGTGCGACGATCGCCTTCGAGAGGTCGCAGGTCTCAGCGCTCGTGCTTCAGGTCCAGGGTCACTTGGCCGAGGTCGAGGCGGCACGCGAGCGGCTGGCGGCCGGCACGTACGGGATCTGTGAACGGTGCGGACAGCCGATCGCGAAAGCCCGGCTCGAGGCGAGACCAGTCGCGCGCACCTGCATCGAATGCGTGTCCTCACGCTGAGCCGTCTAGGAGTCGAGGCGCTTCCACTGGCCCTCGGAGATGACCTCGACGGTGCCGTCGGTCACCTTGATGGCGGTCTGGTCGTCCATCGCGTACGCCGGACCCGCGATGTCGGCGGCCCACCTCTCCGCCTCGGCCATGGTGTTGTCCGGCATGGACTCGTGACCGACGTGCGGGAAGATCGAGAAGTCGACGACCCCGAGCGTGCGATCGTCCGGCGCGGAGTGCCACGCGACGAAGTCCTTGCCGATCCGCGGGGTCATCACCATGCTGCCGGCGCTCACCCCCACCCAGACCGTCTCGGGCAGCGACGGCAGCAGGTCCGCCAGGCCGGACTCCCGCATCCAATGGCACAGGTACGTCGCGTCGCCTCCGTCCACCAGCAGTACGTCGGCCTCCCGGACCCAGGGGACCCAGCGCTCCTTACCGATGCTGGGCAGCGCGGTGAGCTCCAGCACGCCCACCGACTTCCATCCCAGGCTGCCCATGTCCCACGTGGGCTCGGCGGCAACGAAGCCGCGCACGGAGGCCGGCCCGCACATCGGGTGGCCCCACTGCGCGGTCGGGATCAGGAGCGCGTCGCAGTCGGCGATCGGTTTGCCCAGCAGGTCGACGAGCGCGTCGTGGATGCTCGGGTTCGTGACACCGCCGGAAGTGAGAAGAAGCCTCACGCTTGCCTCCTGGGCGTAGCGGTCGGGAGAGTCGGGTGCAGGAGAAGACAGACTGGACCATAGCGCAACCATCGCCGTACCGGCCGGTGCGACGAACCCGTGGTTGGAGAGCGTCGAGATGAGCGAGGCAAGGGAAGACGAGGCAGGGCGGAAAACGGGTCGGGCGTCGGCCTCGGCCGGCGGGATCTACGGCACGATCGCGTCGATGGCCGTGGTGGCCGGCGGTGCGGAGCACACCCCCATCGGCCGGCTGCTGGTGGTGACCGTCCTGACCTTAGGCATCTTCTGGCTGGCACATGTCTACGCCAACGCGCTCGCTCACCATCTCAACGCGGCGGACGGCCTCGACTGGCGTGCGGTGCGGAGTGCGATGGCCGACGAATGGCCCCTGGTGACCGGGCCGCTCCCAGCGCTGGCAATCCTGGCGCTCGGGGCTCTCGACGTACTGCCGGACGACGTAGCGATCAGACTGATGCTGTGGTGCGGCGTCGCGCAGCTCCTCGGCTGGGGAATCACCTTCGCCCGCCGTCAGCGCTGGGGCTGGCCGATGGCGTTGACCACCGGCGCCGTGAACGCGACGTTCGGCATCCTCATCGTCGTCCTCGAGGTGCTGATCCACTGACGTGGCCTATCCCAGCCGGACATCGTGCGAGATGGTTCAGGGATGAGCGGCGCGAAGAAGCGGTTGAAGAAGAAGGTGTACGAGCGCGAGTTGCTGCGGCTGCAGGCTGAGCTGGTGAAGCTGCAGGAGTGGGTCCGGGTCGAGAAGGCCCGCGTGGTGGTGGTCTTCGAGGGCAGGGACGCGGCCGGGAAAGGCAGCACGATCAAGCGGGTGACGCAGTACCTCAACCCCCGGTTGGCGCGGATCGTGGCGCTGCCGGCTCCGACCGAGCGGGAGCGGACCGAGTGGTACTTCCAGCGGTACATCGAGCACCTGCCGGCCGGCGGCGAGATCGCGCTGTTCGACCGCTCCTGGTACAACCGGGCCGGTGTCGAGCGCGTGATGGACTTCTGCACCAACCAGGAGTACACGCGGTTCCTGCACCAGTCCCCGATCTTCGAGCGGCTCCTGGTCGAGGACGGCGTACTGCTGCGCAAGTACTGGTTCTCGGTCAGTGACAGCGAGCAGGAGAACCGGTTCCGCAGGAGGCTCGAGGATCCGATGCGGCAGTGGAAGCTGTCACCGATGGACCTGGAGTCGATCACCCGCTGGGAGGACTACTCGCGCGCCAAGGACGAGATGTTCGTGCACACCGACATCCCGGAGGCGCCGTGGTACGTCGTCGAGAGCGAGGACAAGCGCTCGGCCCGGATCAACATGATCGCGCACCTGCTGTCGACCATCCCGTACTACGAGGTCCAGCGACCACCGCTGGGCCTGCCGCCACGCCCGCCTTCCAAAGGCTACGAGCGAACCCCGCGAGACATGCAGACCCAAGTCCCCGACCACGCCGCGGAGCTCGCCCGTTAGGTCATCGGGCTGCGCCGCGGATGGTTGCTTGTTGCTGGGCCGTCAGGGCCAGGCGCATGGTTTCGAAGGTGTGGGCCTGGGGCGCGGCTGTCGTGGTTCGTTCGCGTACGTCGCAGACCAGGTCGGGGTAGTACGTCGTCTGGACGTCGGAGCAGTCGATGTACTGCGTGCCCTCCTGGTTCACCAGGAAGAGGTGGTCGCCGCCGTCGCGGCCGGCGATGTCGACGTACTTGCGCAGCTCGATGTAGCCGTCGGTGCCGAGGATCATCAGGCGGCCGTCGCCCCAGGTCGGCAGTCCGGCCGGGGTATACCAGTCGACCCGGATGTACCCCTGGGCGTTCTCGCTGCGCAGCAGGATCTCACCGAAGTCCTGCAGGCCCGGCTCGTCCGGGTTGGCGAAGTTCCCGACCGTGCTGGTCACGATCTCCGCGGTCTGTGCGCCGGTGAACCAGAGGAACTGGTCGATCTGGTGGGACGCGATGTCGGCGAGGATCCCGCCGTACCGGTTCTTGTCGTAGAACCAGTCCGGGCGGCCGGCGCCACCGCTGAGGTGAGCGCGGTCCCCGACCCGGTGCGGCCCGAGCCCGATGGTCTGTACGACGGTCCCGATCTTGCCCTCGCGGACCAGCTCACCGGCCTTGACCACACTGGCGACCTCGAACCGCTCCGAGAACGTCACCGACCAGAACCGCCCGCTCTGGCCGACAGCCTTCTCGATCTCGTCGAGCTGCTCGAGACTGACGCAGCCGGGCTTGTCGGTGACGACGTCCTTGCCGGCCAGCAACGCCGCGACCGCGATCGGCCCACGGCGATCCGGTACGGCGGCGGTGACGATCAGGTCGATCCCGTCCTGGCCGATCAGGTCGTCCGGACTCTCGGTCACCGGAACCTCGGGATACCGCTCCCGGACCCTGGTCGCGACCGCGGCCGTGGGGTCGTCGGTCGCCATCCCGACGAACTCGGCACCGGCCTTCACGAGGCCCGCGATCTGACCGAAGATGTGCGCGTGATCAAGCCCGACCGCGGCGAACCTGACTGCGTGCGTGGAAGTCACCCGGATTCCTCCCGACTCGGCAACGTTTCAGTGCTCACCCTATGCCAGATCGGCAAACGCTTGCCAGCCCCGGCGAGTCGGGTCCTCCCGGGCTCTTGCACAGGCGGCGTGTGGGACGGAAGATGCCCGTACGGTCGCCCTCCGGGACCGCGTGACACCGCCCTGCACCGGTAAGGAGTGACGTGAGAATTCCGTTCCTGTCGCTGAAACCCGAGGGGAGACCGGACGCAGGCCGTCGGTCTCGCCCTCGAGCTGTCCCCGCTCTGACCATCGGTGCGCTTGTGGCCGCAGCCCTGGTCCCACTCACCGTGGGCCAGGCCTCCGCCGGCACACCCACGACGTACGCCGAGACCCCCGACAGCGTCAACCTCGCCCTGCTGCCGGGCGCGGTTGCCTCTGCCAAGTCTCAACGCATGACTGCGCCCGCGCTGACGTACGCGCCTGCCAACGCGATCGACGTGTTCGTGCACAACGGATGGACCTCGAACTACGCGTCGGTCGGCGGCGGCTACGACCCGACCCAGGACTGGTTCCAGGTCAAGCTGGCCTCGCCCGCCCCGGTCTACGAGGTGTTCAGCCGCTGGACTTCCCCAGCCAAGCCGTCCGAGTACGACCTGCAGGTCTCCACGGATGCCGACTGCCAGACCTGGTCGACGGTCACCCATGTGGTGAATCCGAGCGACAAGGATTCCCAGGTGATCGACCACCAGGACCCGGTCTCGTGTGTCCGGATGCAAGCCACGGCGACGACTTCGACCACCGGGTACACCCTCAACGAGTTCGAGCTCTGGTCCGGTCCCAAGCCGCCGCCGACCGTGGGGCAGATCATCCCCGTGCCGGTCAAGCAGACGCCCGGCACCGGTCAGCCGTTCGAGCTCACCGCCATGTCGCGGATCGTCGTCTCCAGCAGTGCGCTCGCCGCGACGGGCGAGGTGCTCGCCGGTTACCTGCGGCCGGCCACCGGGTTCGTGCTTCCCGTGGTGACCGGTTCCGCCACGGCCTCCGACGTTGCGCTGAGCACCGGGCCGGTGTCCGGAATCCCAGCGGACAAAGCGGATGAAGGCTACTCGCTGACAGTGTCGAGTGCGGGCGCGAAGATCGTCGCCCCGCAAGCACACGGCCTGTTCAACGGCTTCGTGAGCCTTCGGCAACTGTTGCCAGCAGCAATCAACGCGCCCACTGCCGGCGTAGGACCGTGGACGGCACAGCCCATCACAGTCCTGGACTACCCGCGCTATGCCCATCGAGGTCTTCAACTCGACCCTGCCCGCAACTTCATGACCGTGGCCGAGATCCGGTCCATGATCGACCAGCTGGCCGCGTTGAAGGGCGACCGGCTGCACCTGCACCTGAGCGACTCCCAGTCCTGGCGGCTGGAGATCAAGGGCTACCCGGCGCTGGACGGCACCGGATGCAACGGATCGGGTTGTATCGCAGGCTTCTACACGCAAGAGGACTTCAAGGGCCTGGTCAAGTACGCCGCCGACCGGTTCATCGAGATCGTCCCCGAACTGGAGGGCCCGGCCCACGCCACCGCAGCGGTCAGGTCCCTGGGCGGCGTCGCGGTGATGGGTTGCCAGGGCCAGACCCAGACCGACCGGTTCTGCACCAACCCGAACGACCCGGCGAGTGAGCGGGCGCTCGCGTTCTGGCGGGACGCGATCGCACAGCTCGCCGCGATCTCCCCCGCACCGATCGTCCACATCGGCGGCGACGAGGCCATCGGGATGCCCCACGAGGACTACAAGTGGTGGATCGGGCAGATGGAGTCGATCGTCAACGCCAACGGCAAGCGGATGATGGGTTGGAACCCCGCGCTCGAGGGCTACGCACCAGGCTCGACCTCCATCAACCACTACTGGTCCGACTACACCGGCGGTGGTCCCCCGCTGATCAAGCCCGAGTGGTTCAACCAGGGCCGCAGTGTCATCACGACCCCGGAATGGAACGCGTACCTCGACTTCGGGTACGACGGATCGCCCGGCCGGACGCCGCGGACCGAACTCGACAAGGCCTACTCATGGGACCCGGAATGGGTGTGGGAGAAGTACCGGAACGTCTGGGCGCAACCGGCGTACGGCGGGCCGAAGGCTGAGGACATCATCGGCATCGAGGCGCCGATCTGGGGCGAGCAGATGCGTGGGTTGGCCACGAACGAGTACATGGTCTTCCCGCGGCTGGCCGGAATCCTGGAGAAGGCCTGGTCGCCGAAGGTGCTCACCCAGGACTACGACGCATATGTGCAACGGCTCAGCGTCGCTGGAGCACGGTGGGCGTTCGCGAATGTGAACTACGGCTCCATCGCCCAGGTCAACTGGACTCCGGAATCGATGGGCACGGTCACTCGCTTCGGCGTGGACCGGACCGTCAGCAACGCACCGCTGGGACGTCTGGCCGCCGGCTCGATGCCACCTGGTGAGTTCACTGCCACGGTCGATTGGGGTGACGGGTCGGCTGCCGAGGCCGGCACTGTCGCAGCACGCGACTACGTGGCGAGCCAACGTCAGGGTAGAAGCCTGATGACCGTCAGCGGGAGCCACACCTATCCGGTCGACGGTGTCTATCACGGGACAGTCACCTACAGCCGTCAGGGCCAGACCTGGGTCGTGCCGTTCGTCGCGACCGGTGTCCCGTCCTGTACGACGATGATGACCGGGACGCACGAGGGCCCGTTGACCGTGTCCTCGGGCGTCGCGTGTCTCGACGGCGCGACGGTCTCGGGACCCGTGAACGTGGCAGCGGGTGCCGGGCTCTACGCATCCGGGTCCGAGGTCCGCGGCCCGGTGACAGCGTCCGGCGCAGGCAACGTTCTGCTCTGCGGTACGACGGTGTCCGGCCCGGTGAGCGTGACCGGTCGAACCCGGGTCTGGCTCGGCAACCAGAGCGGCGAGTGCGCGCCGGCGACGGTCCAGGGTCCGGTGACGGTCCGCAGTTCGGTGGGTCAGGTGACGATCGACGGTGCCACCGTGGCGGGTCCGCTCGTCGTACAGAACAACACCGGCTCGACGATTGTCTCCGGCAACCACATCAGCGGACCACTGTCCTGCACGGGCAACACCCCCGCCCCAACCAACGCAGGCCAACCCAACACCGCCTCCGGCCCCAAGACCGGCCAATGCGCCGGCCTCTGACAGCCGGTAGCTGAACCCAGCGGCCCTGCGCACCCACAAGGTGTGCAGGGCCGCAGTTCCTGTGGTTGGTCAGAAGTTGGTCGCGCAACTGCGGCTGGCCAGCTAACGGCTGGTCAGCCTGCTCTGAGAGACGTCAGAGTGTGTGCAGCTTGGCGAAGGGCGACATGACGCGCAGCAGTTTGCCGCCGCCCAGGTCGACCACCACCGCGTAGGTTCCTTCGACCGAACTGATCCGGCCCAGGCCTTCCTTGTCGTGGGAGACCCGATCACCAACCTCGAAGGTCTTGATCGGTTCGGGCACCTTCGGCTCGAAGGGACTCGTGGACAGGTGACGACGCGTCGTCGCGCGGGAGGGCTCCACAAGGTCAGTATGCGCCCAACTCCGTCCCCTGTGCACACCGAGACTCCCTCTCCCCCGCGTCATCGGGCCAATCACTCGCCATGGATGAGGTTTGCGGGCCGGGCTTGGCCAAGACTGAGCCGGCCAGTCCCCGTCAGGAGGGTGATCACCGATGACAGCCGAAGCGCCGTCCCGGCCGGGTCTTCAGGTCGGCCCGACGAGTGAGTTCAGCCTGTTCTTCCACGTGAAACCCGGGCACGGCGAGGCACTGCGAGAGAGCCTGAAGGCCTTGCAGGCATCCCCTGGCTACCGGCCCGGCGACTACAACCTGCCGATCGGGTCCATCCACGAGGCGCGGTTCGTGCCGTTCGACAACGACACCCGGCTACTCTTCGCGACCAGCTTCGACGGCTCCTGGGACGCCTACATGCTGGACTTCGCGTCCAAACCGCTGAAACTGTTCGACGCGATCTTCCAGCACGTGGAGGGCTACGAGGGCCTGCCCGACCTGCAAGCGGTCAAGGACTTCATCATGTCCGCTCAACTCACCGCCGGCGGCTACTCGCGCAACTACGGCGGGACGGTCAAGGAGATCCGCAAGGCCGAGCGCGTGAACAAGGCGTTCCAGCAGGTCCTGGACAACCCGGAGGCGGCCGAGTTGCTGCAGGCGCCGGCCCTGGCCCCGTTGCTCGCCGAGGCGAGCGACTGACCGGCATGTCCGACCACATCTCCGGCCCGCGTGCGCTGGCCGAGCCGATCGCCGACATCACCGACGTCTTCGCGTTTCCCAGCCCGGAGACACCGGGCAACCTGGTCCTGGTCCTCAACACGCTGCCGTTCGCACCACCCGACGGCCGCTTCTCGGACGGGCTGATCTACCGGCTCCGGCTCCGGCCACTCGCGCCGGCCGGCGGACCGCCGGGATCGGCGCCGTTCGACGTGGGCACCGGCGAACTGGTCTTCGACTGCGTCTTCTCCGACCAGTCCCCCGAGGCAGGACCGCAGTCCGGTTTCTGCCGCACGCCGGCCGGCGACGAGGTCACCTTCGGAGTCGGCGACCCCGAGGGAGGCAAGGGCGCAGGGGTACGGGCGTTCGCCGGTCCTCGCTGGGATCCGTTCATCCTCGACGCCCCGGCGGCGCTGAAGACGATCGCGACCGGCAAGCTCGCGTTCACCGACCCGTCGGCGATCTTCCTGGACGGCAAGAACGTGCTGAGCATCGTCGTCGAACTCGACTGCGCGCAGCTGCTCGGCCGGCAGGACGGCCTGGTCGGTCTGGTTGCGGAGACCCTGACCCGCGGGCGGCTCAACATCCGGATCGAGCGGACCGGCCGGCCCGAGATCAAGAACCTGCTGCTGGGGCCGAAGCAGTTCGACCAGGTCAACCGGGATCTGGAGATCCGCGACCTCTACAACATGGAGGACGGGTTCCACCTGGCCGACGGCTATCTCGGCGCCTACCGGGCGCGGCTGAACGCCAACCTTGCCTTCTGGGACGGTCTGGACGGCACCGTCGACTGGCCGCCCGACGAACACGGCGACCATCCACTGACCAAGCTGGTGCTCGCTGACCAGCTGGCGGTCGACATCGGCAAGCCGTATCAGGAGCACGGGTCGTTCCTGGAGATCGAGCGGGCCGCCCTGGCTGGGCAGGAGCACACGACCTGCGGCGGGCGAGCGCTCAACGACGACGCGATGGACACCTTCTTCACCTTGCTGATCAACGCCGGCAACGGGCCGGTGATCCGGGACGGCGTCGACCACTGCTCGCGGCCGGCGTCAACCGTCTTCCCGTACCTCTCCCCCGCGAATCCCACGCCCCCGCAGCCACCGGTGCACGTGTAGGCGGCCATGACCGACGTACTCGATCTCGACGACATCCAAGCCGGCGCCTTGCACGAGCGGCCGTCGCCGTACGTCGGGATGTACATCCTGCTGCGGGTGAACGACCCGCACGACGGCCGTCGCCTGGTCCGCCGGCTCATCCCGCTGCTGTCGCCGGCCCGGTCGGTCCTGGACCGCACCCCGTCCGCGTGGTTGACGATCGCCTTCACCTACCAGGGTTTGAAGGCGCTCGGCGTACCGCAGGAGTCGCTCGACAGCTTCGCCCCAGAGTTCAAGCAGGGAATGGCGGCCCGTGCGGCCGAGCTCGGCGACGTCGGTGAGAGCGGCCCCGACCACTGGGAAGAGCCGCTCGGCAGGACCGACGTACACATCGCGCTCGCCACGCTCGCCCCGGACCAGGCGAGTCTCGACGAGCTGGTGGAGCGGGCGCGACGTGCCCAGGACGAGTTCCCCGGGATCGACGTGATCTGGCAACAGGACTGCCACCAGCTGGCGTCCGGTCGTACGTCGTTCGGTTTCAGGGACGGGATCGGGCAGCCAGCTGTGGAGGGCGTCGGAACACCGCCGACGAACCCGGGCGAGCCGCCGATCAAGGCCGGCGAGTTCGTCCTCGGCTACCCCGACGAAACCGGCGCGCTGCCACCGATGCCGACACCGGACGTACTCGGCCGCAACGGCACCTACGTCGTGTTCCGCAAGCTGCACACCCGAGTCGCCGCCTACCGCCGTTACTTGCGCGAACACGCCGCGAACCGGAGGGAAGAGGCCCTCCTCGGGGCGAAGATGGTCGGCCGTTGGCAGTCGGGGGCGCCGCTCGCGCTCGCCCCGGACGACGACGATCCGGAGCTCGGTGCGGACCCGAAGCGCAGGAACGACTTCGCCTACCGCGACGATCCGCGCGGGTTCAAGTGCCCGGCCGGCGCGCACGCCCGGCGCGCCAATCCCCGCGACTCCCTCGAGGACGAACACACCGTCGACGTACGGCTGCATCGGATGATCCGCCGCGGCACCAGCTACGGTACGGCGCTGCCCGACGGCGTCCTCGACGACGACGGAGCGGACCGCGGCATCATCTTCGTCTTCGCCGGTGCGCACCCGGGGCGGCAGTTCGAGTTCGTCAAGACGCAGTGGCTCAACGATGGCATCTTCATCGGCGCACCGCAGGAAAGCGACCCGCTGGTGGGTCCTCAGGACGGAAGCGGGATCTTCACTGTTCCCCGGCACCCGATCCGCCGCCGCCTGCAGGACATTCCGCCGTTCGTGGTCACCCGCGGCGGCGAGTACTGCTTCGCTCCTGGCCTCCGCGGGCTGCGCTGGCTGGCCGACCTGACCGAGGAGAGCCGATGACCCAAGCCACCGGAACCGACCGCTGGAAGGACCTGGACTTCGGTCCGCCCGCACCGGACGACGCGGACCCCGAGGAGTCGGTGCTGCTGGACTACACGTCCGAGGGCGCCGTCGCCGTCATCACGTTGAACCGGCCCCAGGCCGACAACGCGATCACTACCGAGATGGGTGCTCGGCTCACCGAGGTCCTGGAGACCATTGCGGTGGAGCCGGCGATCCGCGTCGCGATCATCACCGGCGCCGGGACGCGTGCCTTCTCGGTCGGCAGCGACCTGCGCCAGCGCAAGAGCATGACCAAGCAGCAGTGGTTGCGCCAGCGGCAGGACTTCGACCGGACGTTGTACACCCTGCGTCAGCTCCGCAAGCCGATCTTCGCCGCGGTCAACGGGATCGCGTACGGTGGCGGTTCGGAGATCGCGCAGAGCACCGACTTCATCCTTGCCGCCGACAACGCCACCTTCGGCCAGCCGGAGGCGATGATCGGGCTCGCGGCTGGCGGCGGCTCACCGGTCCTGCTGCCGCGGGTCCTACCGCCCGGCAAGGCCCTGCAGATGCTGATGACCGGTGACCCGATCACCGCGCAGGAGGCGTACCGGCTGGGCATGGTCAACGAGCTCCATCCCGCGGCGGAGCTGATGCCGGCGGCTCATCGTGTCGCCGCGAAGATCGCGAGCAATTCGCCGACCGCCGTACAGGCGGTCAAGCGGGCGGTCCAGCTGGGTGCCGGCCAGCCCGTCGAGCAGGCGATCTCGATCATGATGGAGGCGCACTGGCGCTCCGCGGTGCACCCGGACCGGATCGAGGGAATCGGCGCCTTCAACGACAACCGCGACCCGCACTTCCAGGACCCCGACTACTGATCCGCCGGCACCGAGGAGCACTTGCCATGTCCGTCACCATTAGCGATGCGATCGCCGCCAACCGGGCTGCCCTGGCCATGATCAAAGAGGAACCGTTCAACGCCGAGGCACCACACGCGGCGCTGCGCGATCACATCACGTCGACCGACGAGCACTACGTCCGCAGCAACTTCGCGCTGCCGGAGCACGACGGAGCCCTGCACGTGGGCGGCGCGGTCGCCACTCCCCTGTCGCTCACCGTCGATGACCTGCGGGCGATGCCGGCCGTGGAACACGCTGTCACCCTCGAGTGCGCCGGCAACGGCCGCCTCGACACCAAGCCGTTGCCGACCGGCGAACCGTGGGGCGGCTACGCGGTCTCGACGGCGTACTGGAAGGGCGCCCGCCTCTCCGACGTACTGGCACAGGCTCGGCCCGGCGCGGACGGCGTCGAGCTGCGCTGTGAAGGCGCCGACCACGGCAAGTACCACCTCAGCTCGGTCCTCGACGACGTCGACGACCTGACCTTCGTCCGCTCGCTGCCGCTGGCGAACGCCGTCGATCCGGCCGCCGAGATCCTCATCGCCTACGAGATGAACGGCGAACCGCTGCGGCCCGACCACGGCGCGCCGTTCCGGCTGGTCGTTCCGCACTGGTACGCGGTCGCGTCGGTGAAGTGGCTGACCCGGCTCGACGTACTCACCGAGCCGTTCGTGGGCGAGTTCCAGACCGGGCACTACATCTACCAGTGGCCGGACCGGCCGTTCGAGCCAGTCACCCACATGCGGGTGCGGGCCCGGATCACGGACCCGGCGCCGGCCTCCACCATCCCCGCCGGCACGTACACGATTCGCGGCAAGGCCTGGTCGGGAGACGGGGCGATCACCGAGGTCGGGCTGAGCTTCACCGGTGAGAGCGAATGGAGCCCCGCCGTGGTCGAGCCGCCGCAGACGCCGTACGAGTGGCAGGACTGGAGCTACACGTGGGAGGCCACGCGCGGCCGGCACAGCCTGCGGGCGCGCGCGACCGATGCGGCCGGCAACGTCCAGCCCGACGTACCGCCGTGGAACCGGATCGGTTACGGCAACAACGCCATCGAGATCTCGTACGTCGACGTCCGCTGACTCAGGCGGGTGCGGGGTTGGCGGGGGCGGGCGAGGAGCGTTCGCGGCGGAGCATGAAGCCCATCACGACGAAGACCAGCCCCCAGCACAGCGCGATCAGGCCGAGCCAGATCGCGATCCCGACGGCACCAGTGCCGGGGTTGGCGACGAAGAACACGCCCAGGAGGATCGACAGCGCGGCACCCAGGAGGAGTATCCAGCGGGGTGTGAGCCGGTAGCTGCTGAACGCCGTGAAGATCTCGAACAGCCCACGGATGATCAGCCAGATGCCGAAGATCCAGGTCAGTGTCTGCGCCGTCACACCCGGACTGAAGATCGCGAAGAACGCCACGACCAGCGCGATCAGCCCCAGCAGCGCACGCCCCAGCCGACTCCCCTCCGTGCTGGGCCGAACCGCCGACACCAGCAGGCTGATGCCCTCCAGCAACGCCCAGAATCCGAACAGCACCATCAGGGCGAGCCCGGTCTCGATCGGCCAGATGATCACCAGGATCCCGAACACGATGCCGACGACTCCGCGGACCACCATCATCTTCCAGCTCGACGTGAACAGCTCCCGATCCATGTCCAGACCTCCGGTCTACAGGCCACTCTCGGCCTGCAGGCGGCCGGTCCTGATGGCGTCCATGAACACCTGGTAGTCGCGCTCGTTCTGATCGGCGTACGCCTCGGCGTACTCGACCATCGCCTCGGGGAAGGCGTCGTCGCTGTTGAGGTACGTCGCCAGCGCGATCCGGTCACCGGATCGCGCATGAGCCCGGGCCAGCGTCCAGCCGCACAGCTGCCCGTACATCGTCATGCCGCGCGGGTCCATCTTCTCCACCACGGCCGACCCCTTCATGTCCCGCAACTGACGGACGTAGAAGTCGCGGGTCTGTCCGTCGATGCCGTCGAGCCGCTGCCAGCCCAGGAAGATGTCACTGGCCGCCTGCATGAGACGTTGCCCCTGCACCACGCGCTCCCCCTCGTTGCGCGGGGCGAACCGCCGCCTGAGCACCGTCGGCACTCTCGTCTTGAGCACCGAGGGCCCGGCCTCCTTGACCTGCAGGAGCAGCGGATCACCGTCGTCCCTGCCGCGCAGCAGCACGATCCAGCACCGGGTGCCGACGCTGCCCACGCCGACCACCTTGCGGGCCAGGTCGACGAACTCGAACTGGTCGAACAGGTCCCGTCGCTCGGGCGGCAACGACCGGCGGTAGAGGGTCAGCAGCTCCTTGATCGCGGCCTCGAGCTCTTCCCGGCCGGCGTCGGGCAGGAGGTCGGCGATCGGCACGACCAACGGTGGGTCAGCCTTGAGCCGGACGCCGTCATCGGTCATCTCGGTGAGCTTGGCGAAGGCCTTGAGGTTCCCGCTGCCGCGTGCCTTCAGCAGGGTCTGGTCGACGTTCCTGCGCCGGCTCGAGGTCATCTTGCTGCGAAGGGCCTCCTCGACCTCGTCGATGTCGGCACGGGCGTACCAGACGTCGAGGTTCCGCATCGTCGCGAAGTCGGCACTGGCATCGCGGTAGCGCCGGACGGTCTCCAGGACACACTTACGGCGTTCCTTCCGCGAGAACCCGTTACCCCGGCCGGCCACCGACAGGCTCGCGACGAGCCGTTTGACGTCCCACTCCCACGGACCGGCGATGGTCTCGTCGAAGTCGTTGAGGTCGAACAGCAGCCGCCGTTCGGGAGATCCGAACACCCCGAAGTTCGACAGGTGGGCGTCACCGCACAGCTGTGCGGTGAGGCCCGACACGGGTGCCGCGCCGAGGTCGGCGGCCATCCCGAGGGCGTTTCCCCGGAAGAAGGTGAAGGGCGACACCATCATCCGGCCGTGCCGCACCGGCACGAGTTCGGCGACGCGGGTCCGGGCCTGCGCCTCGAGCAGCGCGACCGGATCCGGACGGTTGGCGGGCAGTACCAGCTGCGCCTGCTCGCGCGGCGGCAGCGCTGCCCGCGCCGCGAGACCCAGGCGGGCATGATCGGACGGGGCGAGACGACGGACAGCGGACGCCGGTCCACCATTGGCGCGGGCTGCTCTCGCGGTGGGTCGGGCATGCCCCACCCTCACCATCGTGGTCCGTGCACTCATGCTGTTCGCCCCCTCCGGACATGTCGAGCCGGGTGGTCAGACTCTGATCCGCCAGAGACCCAGCCAACACTGGGGATCGCTAGGCAAGCATCACCCCAACTGGATGAATCGGCCAACGCCGGTTCGAGCTTCACTGAGGCTGTGAGAGATACCCAGGTCGGCTACGCTCAGCTGCCCAGGCGGACCCGCCGCCGCCTCGCGATGACGTCGCTGCTGCGTTCGTTGCTGGTGTCCTCGGTCATCATCGTCGGCTATTTCGTTCTGCCCATGCGCCTGGACAGCTCCGCCGTAGTGGGCCTGGTCCTCGGCCTGACTTTCGTGGCGGTTGTGCTGGCCTGGCAGATCCGCGACATCGCCCGCTCGCCGTACCCGCGGATCAGAGCCATCGGCTCGCTGGCGACGTCGCTGCCGCTGTTCCTCGCAGTTTTCGCCACGACGTACTTCCTGATCGCGCGGGCCGATCCCGCGAACTTCTCCGAGCCGTTGAGCCGGCTCGATGCGGCGTACTTCACGGTGACCGTCTTCGCGACCGTCGGCTTCGGCGACATCGTGGCGGTGACGTCGCTGGCGCGCACGATCACCATCGTGCAGATGATCGGTGACCTCGTCGTCGTCGGTCTTGTCGCTCGCACACTCCTCGGAGCGGTCCAGCACAATCTCAGTCACCGGGAGGACTGAGCGCAGCCTTCCGCCGGTTCATCCGGAAGGACACCACCAGCCCGGCCAGGCCGGCCAGAATCGGGATCCCCAGCGCCACCTGAAGGGCGATCGGCCGTGCTTCGGTGTTGATCCGGAGGACCTCGTCCCGGATCTCCTGCGGCTGCTTGGCGAGCACCTTGTCGAGCTCGGTGTTGCTCATCACCTCGGCATCGGTTTCCAGAGCCTGGGCGACCTGACCCTTCTCCGCCGGCGGAAGGACCGTGCTCGAGTCCGCCAGGTTCGTGAAGGTGAACGACAGCGTTGCCAGCATGATCGCCCCGGCGAAGGCCAACCCGAACGACAGTCCGAACGATCCGGCCGCCGAGTTGACGCCGGCCGCCTCGCTGACCCGCTCCTCAGAGATCGGCCCCAGCGTGTAGTTGTTGAGCTGCGACACCAGCAGACCCAGGCCCACTCCGGCAATGATCAGGGGGCCGATCAGGATCCAGCCGGAATCGGCCCGCGGCACGATCGGGATCAGGATCAGCAGGCCTGCGGTCAACGACACGTAGCCCCACCTGATGATGCCGGTCGCGCTTCGCCCGGCTGCCTTCTTCTCGGCAAGGATCGCCGTCCCGAACATGCTCAGCGAGAGCGGTGCGAGGGACAGACCCGCCTGCATCGCGTTGTACTCGAGGACCATCTGCAGATAGATGGGCAGCACGATCATGGTGCCGCCGAGCGCGATCTGCTGGAGCATCTGCCCGGAGATGCCGAGCCGGTAGACAGCAGAGCTGAACAGGGCCGGGTCGAGGAGCGTCGGCTTGCCCTGCCGCTTGCGGCGCACCAGCCAGTAGCCGAAACCCGCGAGAGCGACCGCGCCCGTCGCGATGATCAGGCCGACGAACTCCCCGCCTTCCTGCCACACCAGGATGCCCAGCACGATGCCGCCCATACCCAGCACCGACAAGACGGCACCGACGACGTCCACCTGCCGCGCCCCCGTGTACGGCACGTCATGAACGAGATGCTGGCCCGAGATCACGATCGCGATCACCACGACCTCGAGCAGGAACGCGATCCGCCAGGACAGGTACGTGGTGATGAAGCCTCCGAGCAGCGGTCCGACCGCGGCAGCCAACGCGGCGGCGGCTCCGACCATGGCGTAGGCCTTCACCTGCGCCGTGCCTTCGAAGTTGCCATGGATCAGTGACTGCATGGCGGGCAGCAGAAGCGACGCCCCGAGGCCACCGACCAGGGCCCAGAACACGATGATCGCGGTCAGGCTCTGGGCCAGGGTCATCGCCAAGGCGCCGACCGCATAGCCGAGCAGACCGAGCAGGTAGGCGCGCTTGCGCCCGATCAGGTCACCGACCTTGCTGCCGATCAGGATGAACGCCGCGGACACCAGCGCCTCGAGTGCGATCGCGGACTGGACGCCGCTCACCGTCGTGTCGAGATCCCTGACCACCGAGGAGATGGAGACGTTCATCAGCGAGGTGTCGACGACGAGCACGAACATCGCCATCGCGAGGAGGACGGCGAGCCTCGGGCTGGCCGCCGTCCCCGCTGGAACGCTTCTCGTCTCCTCGGTCATGTCAACGGCTCAGCCGGCGAGGATCTTGGCCTTCTGTGCCTGGAACTCCGCTTCGGTGAGAACACCCGACTGCTTCAGTTCGCCCAAGGTCTTGAGCTGATCCAAGCGGTCGGCCGTGACATCGGTCGCCGGGGCGGCGGGCGCCGGTGGGGGCGCGGCGTACACGGGCGCCGGTGCAGGTTCGGCGTACACCGGTGCGCCCTGTGCCTGCGCCGCCTCGGCGTCCTGCCGGGCGAACTTCTGGTCCTGGTGGTGGCGGACCCGGCCCGCGACAACCGACGCGGTGCCCGCGACAGCCGCGGTCCTCGCTAATCCTCGCAACAGTGGCATGTCGGGCTCCTCAACTCGTCGTTTCCAGGGCTTCCAGGGCGTCGAGTGCTTCCATCACGTCCTCGGCCGGAATCCGCCCGCCGGCGATCAGCTGGCCGCCGGACTCCATGGCCGCCGCGACGAACGGAATCGCCCAGGTGTTCTCGTACACGATCGCCGCCGCCACGGTCCCGGGCTGCATCGCACCGGCCACCTCGAGGAGGTCGTCCTGGGCCAGGATTCCCGACCGGGCACCGGCGAGGCCGGCGAAGCCGCCGGCCTGACCTGACTCCTCGGCCAGATCGACCATGTAGGTGGAGCCGTTGGCGTCCTTGCCGACCAGCAGTACGTCGTACACGTGGACGATGCCGCGCTCGACAAGGTTCACCAGTTCCTCGGCCGCTCGGCCGGTCAGCTTGTTGCCCGTGAACTCGAGGAGCACGTAATCGATGGGTCCATGGACCTCTGTATCTGGCATGACTCTGCATCCCTCCACACGGATCTCGGCGACCCTGCGTCCTGTTTGATCGCCACCCTGCCGCGCGGCCGCCGGCGACGGCATCCCCCGCGCGGGATGAACTCAGGCTGACACGCGCTCAGCGGCCGTCGGACTGACCTGCCGGATGCTCAGGATCGTCAGTCCGGCGGTCTCGAGCATCGCCACCAGGTCGGCGATTCCCTGCTCGTCGTGGACCCGCAACCGGAAGACCCCGGATGTCTGGTGATGAGCCTGCGGGCCCGCGCAGAACACGAGAACGGCAGGCTTCAACTCCCCTTGAACGGCGACCTGGTACGACGGGCCGTGGCTCTCATGTGGTGCTGTCATCGTCTGCCCTTCCCGGATCGATCTCGGTCCACTCCGTCGACGCCGACGCCGGGTCCAGGATCCGGCGGACCTCGACCACCTCGATGCCGAGGGCCCGGAGTCTGGCCAGCAGACCGTAGAGCGCCGACTGGTCGGGGATGCTGTAGACGACGGTGCTGGCCTGGTCGACGGCCAGTGTCTCCGCGCCCATGTCGCGAAGATCCTGCTCGGGTACGGCGCCCGCCACGCGGATCTCGTACGTCGCGTCGACCATCGAAGCCACACTCCGTTCCCAACGTCTGCGTTCGACGCTCGCAAAGGTCGGGTGTCGCGGCTTCATCCCTGTGGGGTGAACTGGCCGCGCCGGCTCGGGCGCAGCTGCCACCGCGTGCTTCAAACTGAGACAGCTATGTCTCGAATTGTCCGGCAATCGGACGAGAAACGCTGGTTTTACAGGGCTTTCCGTGGTTTTCTTCGAAGGGTGCGACTCGCAGCGCACCGCCTCCCCAGCGTTGACTGATGCCGCACGCGCTAGGAGGGGACATGCCGAGCGATCAGCACGCAGGGGTGGAAAGCCGACGCAGTACCTCACCGGATGCACCGTTCGACAGTCGCGTACGAGCCAGACCCAGGACCGCGGCGGCGATCCCACCAGGAACGGTGCCGCGGCCGCGGCTGATCGATCGCGTCAGCCTCGGGGTTCAGCTGCCGCTCACGTTGATCAGTGCGCCCGCGGGTTTCGGGAAGACCATCCTGCTGGAGTCGTGGGCAGCGCTGTACCACGGTCCGGCCGTCGTCAAGCGAATCGCCTTGGACGCCGGCAGCGAAGATGCCCCGGCCATCGTGGAGTCCGTGCGCGACGGTCTGCAGGGCCGCGATCACGACGTACTGGTGCTCGTGGTCGACTGCGGCGACCTCGCGGTGACACCCAAGTTCGGACGCAGCCTCCATCGCCTCATCCGCGGCAATGCCGGACGCGTGCGGGTCGTGCTGGTGACGCGATCCGACCCGCCTCTCCCTCTGCACCTCTACCGGCTGGCGGGCACCGTTGCCGAGATCCGGGCCGCTGACCTGGCCTTCACGACGGAAGAGACCGCCGCGCTGATGCGCGCGCACAAGCTCGAGTTGACCGCCTCGGAGGTCACCGAACTCCAGGCGCGGACCGACGGCTGGCCGGCCGGCCTGATGTTCGCGGCCATGAATCTGGCCGGGAAGGCCGACGCGGAGCGGGTCATCCGGGAGTTCCGCGGCGACTCGGGCAACCTGGCGGCGTACCTGATGACCGAGGTGCTCGACGCGCAGCCGCCCGAGCTGCGCGAGTTCCTGCTCCGGACCTGCATCGTCGACGAGGTCCGGCCGGCGCTGGCCGAGGCGCTGACCGGACAGGCGTGTGACCTTCGGTCACTCCAGTTCCTGTCGCACGGCAACTCGTTCATCCGGCCTGTTCCGGGGACAGCGGACAGCTACACCTACCAGCCGCTGTTCCGCGAGTTCCTTCGCGCCCAACTGCTGTACGAGCGGCCTGCCGGCGTCCCCGCACTGCACCGCGCTGCCGCCGCCTGGTTCGCCCAGAACCGTCGGCCGCTCGAGGCGATCCACCATGCCGTCACGGCCGGTGAGTGGCGGGACGCAGCGCGGTACCTGGTGGAGGATCTCGACGTCGCCGGTCTCCTCGTCGGGTGCAGGCGCCGGCATCTGACAACGCTGTTCGCCGACTTGCCCGACGATCTGGACGGCGCCGACGCCGCGATCATCAGAGCCGCCCGCGCACTGGCCCGGTTCGATGTCGACCGCTGTACATCGGAACTCGGCAAGGCCAGGGCCCGGCTGGACCAGCAGAAGTCCCCGCGGCGACAGTCGGCCCTGTCCGTGCTGCGAGCGGTCTGCGCAAGCCTCGGAGAGGATCCCGAGTGCGCCTTGGTCGAGGTCCTGACAGCGGAGGCCGACCTGAGAGCGGCATCGCCGGAGTCGGCCCTCGCGCATCCGGAGCCGAGGCTGTTGATCGCCGGTTGCAAGGGCCGCGTGCTGCTCCAACTCGGAGATTTCCCGCCGGCCCTCGCGGCCTTCACCGAAGGCATCGCACTCGCGGAGGACAACGGTGCCCACGAGGCGCTCGTCGACTTCCTTGGCATGGCCGCGCTGGTGGAAGCGGCCTGGGGACATCTGCGGCGAGCCGGGGAGGTCGTCGCGCACGCGACCGCGCTGGCCGAGTCGGGGGCACAACTGTCGCAATCCGCGATCGTGGCCGGCGCCTGGGTGCACGCCGACCGGTGCGATCTGCCCAGCGCCGAAGAGATGGTGCAGCGTGCCGCAGACACCGCACCCACCCACGACGCGCGAGTTCTCGCCGCCGCACTCGCTCTGGTCCGGGCCAGGTTGCTGCGGGCAAGCGGTGACATCGATCTGGCCGCTGCGGAACTCCGGGCCGCACGCAACAGCTACGGCGCGCAGGGTGGCTGGCTCGGCCAGGCCCTGACCATCGACGAGGCGAAGATGCTGGTGGCCCAACACCAGCCACGAGAGGCCGTCACGGCGATCGAGCAGTCCGCCGGCCGCGACCAGGTCGGATCGCGTCTGGTGCTGCAGCGAGCAGCCGCCGAAGCCGGCGAGCGCCCGCCCGCTCAGCCGCTCCCGGCCACGGACCGCGTCATCGCACTCGAAACCCAGGTGGACGGCTGGCTTGTCCAAGCCGCGGAGTCGCTCAGGACCGGGGACAGCGGCCGTAGTGGGATCTGCGTGGAACGCGCGCTCAGACTGGCCGCGCCCGAGCAGCTCCGCCGTCCGTTCGCGGAGGCTCCGCCCGCGGTGCGAAAGCTGCTGCAGCCATCCGGTGAGCTGATGAGACATCACCCGTGGCTCCGCACGCCGAGTCCGCACGGTCGCGACCGCACCGCCGATCGGTGGGCAGTGGCACGGCCCGAGTTGGTCCTCACCACGTCGTTGACCAGCAAGGAGCACGAAGTACTCGAGTACCTCGCCGAGTTGCTGACCACCGAAGAGATCGCCAGCACGATGTACGTGTCCGTCAACACGGTACGGAGCCATGTCCGGAGCATCCTTCGCAAGCTGAGCGCATCACGCCGCAACGAGGCCGTACGGCGGGCATGGGAGCTGGGACTGCTGCCCTCACGCCCAGACGCCTAGCCCACTACGGACGCGCTCCGGCGCCATGCCTGGGCCGTACGTCACGACCGTGGAAGGTCAGCGCCCAGATCACCAGGATGTCCACCGCGATCATGATCGTGGACCAGCCCGGAGCCGCGGCGAGGAACGCGACGTTCACCAAAATGCTCACGACAGCGAGGATCACGCCGACGACCCTGGCCCACACCTGACCCACGAGGACGCAGAATCCGGCCACGAAGACGATCGTGCCGATGATCAGGTGCGTCCAGACCCAGCCGGTGTAGCCCATGTGGACGGCGAGACCGTTCTTCTCGACCACGTAGTACCCCTCGTTGAACAGGGCGACGAAACCCTGGAAGCCGTGGGAGAGGCCGAGAATGATCATCATCACGCCGGCGAACGTGATCGGGCCGGTCCAGATCCGTCGCGGCTTCGCGGTGCTTCGATCGGTGTCCGTCATGGTCGCCTCCTCAGCGTGGCAGTCCGGGTCGCCAGTCGTAGATGACCGACGTACGCAGGACGAGGTCCTGCACAGAGTGCTGGCGCGGACCGGCGCACAACAGCAGCCCGAGCGGGAACAAGGCCGCGAAGACGGCCCGCAGCAGCGCGACGAGCGGCCGCACCCGTCGGCCACGACGGTCGACCACCCGCAGTCCCATCACGTGGCAGCCGTAGGTCCGTCCGGTGGTCGCCCAGGCGATGCTGAGGTAGATGACGAGAACGAGCAACGCGGTGGCAATGCTCGGCAACGGCGATGCCTCACTGAACTGGAAGTCCCGCGGCCGGATCAGGAACCTCAGCCCGTTGACGCCCACATAGCCGGCCAGCACCGCGACCGCCACGACGACCGCGTCGATGACACTGGCGATCGATCGGGTGACGATGCCCGCTCGTCGTCCCTGGTACGGCTGGGCTTCCCGCGGGACGATCGACACGGGCTCGTCCGTTCTCATGGTTGCGTGGGCGTCATCTCAGATTCTGTCCGGCCGCGCCGCAGCCTCAGCCGCGCCACTACCCGGCCCACGGCCTCGTCGCCGGAGATGCCCTGCATGCGTACGCCGCGCACAGTGTCGGAAGCCACAGATCCGGTGGACTGCCGGATCATCTCGGCGAGATCGACCTCCGCGATGACACCCTCCGCCAGCTCGGCCATGTCGAGTCGCTTCAGCACTTCTGCCGCTACCGCGGGAACCAGCCGGTCCAGCATGACCGACAGTTGACGCTCCGCCTCCGCACGTCCTCGGCCGCCGCGCTCGGCCAGAGCTGCCAGCCAGGTGGCGGCCTGGTAACGCTCCGCCAGCATCGGCGGCCGCAGGATCACGACGGCGACCGGGTTGACAACTCCCCCGACCCGGCGCCGGACCGGGCTCAGAACTCCCCCGAGCCGGCGTCCTACCGTCTGCGCGGCGGCCGCTGCCAGCACATAGGCCCCGACTGCCGCGTCGAGCACGAGGATCGCGTCTCGGCTCGCCGACGGCTCGTCAGGCGGGTTCTCGGACTGCTCTGAAGTACCCACGCGACCATGCTGCGTCCGCCCGCCGTGGCCCGCCTCATCCATGGCGGGGGAGACCACAAGGATCAGTGAGGTCTTCGACACCCAGAGTCAGAACTCGTTGTTGCGGCGCATCTGGCGGGGGCGGCCGTCGGGGTCGTAGATCAGCCGGTACAGCGGTTCGGACCAGAGCGCTTGGAGACGGGTCAAGGGTTGGGTCACGTGCGGACGGATGTTCCCAGGTGGCCGCCGGCCCTTCTTGCCCCCGGCGTACCAGGCTTCCAGGTCCGCGGCGGTTCGCTGCCACAGCTCGAACCCCGTCAACGGGTCGAGTTGCGCCAGGCTGGCGGTCGGCCAGCCGAGATGCTCCGACCACACCTCCAGCCGCAGGTCCCGGGCGAGCCGACGGGAGCCCTCGGCAACCAGTTCCCGGTCGTCGGGAGTCGCATCCAGCACCGCGCAGGTGAGCTCGCTGTCACAGGTCCAGGAGCGGCGGTTGAAGTTGTCCGAGCCGCAGGTGAACCACACGTCGTCGACGATGCAGATCTTCGCGTGCACGTAGATCGGCGCTCCCTCGGCGTTCTCCAGGTTGTAGATACCGACCCGGTCGGGGGCGGTCCGGCGCAGCATCCGCACAGCGCGCAACTGGCCGAAGCGTGCCGGCGGCCCACTCACGGCACCGTCGGAATCCGGATACCGCGGTACGACGATGATCACGCGGAGCTCGGGCGACCGCTCGAGGGCATCGTGGATCCCCTGCGCGATCAGCTCCGACCACAGGTATTGGTCCTCCAGGTAGATCAAGCGCCGTGCGTTGCCGAACGCCTTGCCGTATGCCCGGGCGATGCTCCGCTCCCCCAGTGGCGCGAACGGATAGCCGGGCCGTTTGTGGGCGTACGTTCTCAGGACCTGGACGGCGTGCGGCCCGGCCGGCGGCGGATCGGGGAACTGCTCCGGCAGCGACTGCGGATGGCGAGGCATCCGGGCGAGCCGTTGCACGATCATCCGGTACGGCGTCCGCCGGTCGAGCGGATGACCGTCGTCCCAGCGCTCGATGAAGGTGCGGAGCAGATCTCCGACGACCGGTCCTCGGATCTCCAGCGCAGCGTCGTGCCACGGCGTACGGTTGCCGTACCTGCGATCCATCGGTGCCTGCTGGGGATCGCCCAGGTGTTCGCCGTCGTCACGGCGCTGGTGGGACAGGTCGATGCCGCCGACGAAGGCGACCGACTTCTCCGGCCGGCCGTGATGCCGGATCACGAACAGCTTCTGGTGGTGTGAGGCCAGGCGCCGGACCCGCTGGTCGAGCAGCACCTCGGCGCCGGCCTCGTTGAGCTTCGTCCCCAGCCGCCGGTTCTCCTTGGCGTTGAACTGCAGATGATCCGAATGCGATCGCCACAGCAGCGCCCTGACCTCGATTCCTGATCGGGCGAGCTCAGCCAGAACATGTCCGATCGTCGGACCGTCGGGCAGCAACTTCTCGTCCGCGTCGCCACGCCAGTCGGTGAAGTAGACCCGGTCGCCGGGCTGCAGCGCGCACAGTTCTTCGTACAGGCGACGGAAGTACGTCGCCCCGTGGATCAGCGGCCGGACCAGGTTGCCGTCGACCCAGGATCCGTCGATGTCTCCCACCCGGTCGATGTCCGTGCCGGGATTACCGCGCTCGTGCGGGCGGAGGAACCATTGCGCGGCAGTGTGGTCGGTCATCGCGCCTCCTCAGACGTCCGCGGTGTTGCGGGAGATGCCGCTGCGTTGTCCGAGCTGTTCGAGGTACGCGACCAGCACGCGGTGGAGGCTGTCCGCGCCGCGGATCGGCCGGTCCGGGATCACCAGGTCGGGTGGGGCCAGCAGCATCGCCCGTCCCTGCCACCCGCCGAGTCCACCGTGGCAGCCGACCAGGCCCTCGAACGCGGAGACCTCGCCGGTGTCCCGGTCGACAGAGCTGTTCACATACAGGTCAGGTGCCTCGGGCATCGATACCGCTCTCAGCAGGTCGGCCGTGACGTAAGGACCGAACGGCGCCAGCGGGTCGTCGCCCGTCACCTTGGCATCGGACAGCCGGTGGACACCCGACGGTCCGATCGCCAGCGGCCCGTGCTCGGTGCTCATCACCGCGACGAAGCCGATCCCGTCGTGGTTCACCAGGCCGGGGATGAGGGCCGGCCATCGGTCGGTGATGTCCTCCATCGTCAGCCGGCGCTGCTCAGCGGCGTACACCAGGCCGAGGTTGCCCGACCCGAGGACGACCAGCTCCGAACTGGTGGTGACCGTCGGCGGTGCGGAGCGGTTCTGCACCCGGACCGCCGCGTCACGGGCAACCCGCCGCGTTCCAGAGCCGCCGCCGGCCAGATCGGCCAGGAGGCCGTTCAGGCGGCCCCAGCCCTCGACCGACTGCTGGACGGCTTCGACGTGTGCCGCGGTCAGCTGCGAGCAGACCGCGGCCAGGTCGATCCCGCACCGATCGGCGAAGATCGTTCCCTGGGACTGCCCATGGTCGGACAGGATGACCAGCCGGTACGGCCGCGGCGCTTCCGCGGCCACGGCCTCCAAGCACGCGAGCACATGATCGAGCCGCTCCAGCGTGCCCAGCGACTCCGGCCGCAAGGAGCCGGCGTGATGGGCCACCTCGTCGTAGTCGACATAGTCGACGTACACGACCCGCGTGCCGTGAATCATCTCTTCGACCACCAGTGCGGTGTTGAGGTCCCGCAGTACGACGTTCGTCACCGCCCGCATGCCGGCGAACAGCCAGCCACGGTGTCCCCTCGGAACAACATCGCGGCGGCGTTGGCGACGCGACTCGAACCGCTCGCGGGCGATCTCCGCGATCGCCCCGAACAGGCTGCCGGCGAAGCCGTCCGGCCGAGCCAGATACCAGGCAGCGCGGCGGCGCGTGTCGACCGAACCGCGCTTGAGTTCGATCTTGCTCATCGTCAGCACCGACCGCTCGGCGTCGCCGCTGAAGAGGTTGGAGATGCTCACGCCGCCATCGGCCAGCAGACCGCGACCGTCGGTGGCCCGGCGCTCGATCTCGGCGGCATCAGCAGCCCGGTTGCTCACCAGCACACGCCCCAGCTCCCGGTCGTACCAACGGAAAGCGGGTACGCCGTCGATACGGCCGTGCAGGATCCCCAGCTGACTGGCGGGCGTGGTGGGCGGAAGCACCGGGGTCCACTCGACCAGCCGATAGCCGCGGTCGCGGATCCAGCGCCCCATCGTGGGCAGGGTGGCGGCCATGAGTTGCCAGCGCAGGACCGGGAAAGGCACGCCGTCGAGCTGGACGAAGATGACGCCAGGAGCCTCGGGATCGTCGACCGGTGTCCGCCGCCGCTTGGTCCGGCGGACGAGGACCGCCGTGAACGCTTCCGGCGTACCGGAGGTGCAGAGCCACGCCACGATCGTCGCCGCGGCCGCTGCGATCCACGCCGCCGCGAGCACGACCCAGAACGAGTCCGCCTCGACCCCCGGGATCAGCGTGAGCGCCAACGCGAGGATCGCGGCCTGGCCGAGCACCGCCAGCAGGAGGACGGCGAACCATCCGACCGCGGCACTCGCGGCGACGAGCAGCGGGCGCACCAGCGCACCGACCAGGAACGTCGCCGCGGCCGCGGCGAGCAACTGCGGGAACGACGAGAAGCCGAGGCCGGGCAGCACGGCATCCGCGATCGCCAGGGCCAGGACCGAGGTGACGAAGGTGGCGACGATCCGGCCGAGATCGCCGGTGCGGACCAGCGGCGTGGACACGGTTGACCGCCGTCACGAACGCAGCGCGCGCGGACGCGTCAGCGCCCAGATCACCCACACGTCGAGGGCGATCAGCAGCAGCGCCCAGAACGGCTGATAGGGAATGAAGAAGAAGTTGTCGATCGCGCTCAGCACCACCAGGAAGAGTGCGACCACACCCGCCCAGCGCGCTCGGGAGAACAGGCCGAAGGCGGTCGCGACGAGCGCCAGGCCGAGGATCAGGTGGATCCATCCCCAGGCGGTGATGTCCAGATCGAAGGCGTAACCCCTGACCCGGACGAGGTACTCGTCGTTCAGGATCGCGGCGAAGCCGGCGATCACGTGGAAGGCACCGATCAGCAGCAGCATCGCGGCGGCGAAGGC
The DNA here is from genome assembly GCF_004331465.1 of Kribbella pittospori. Lineage (GTDB taxonomy): Bacteria > Actinomycetota > Actinomycetes > Propionibacteriales > Kribbellaceae > Kribbella > Kribbella pittospori. The sequence continues at coordinate 600,636 of NZ_SJKB01000003.1, read as the reverse complement.
GACTCCGGTCATCGCCCAGCCCGAGTCGGCCTGCGACTCGACGGAACGGTTGTCGGTCATGTGTGTCCACCCCTCCTGCTCGGTCCTCGACGGACGTCGAGCGCGTCGACAGTAGGTCCGCACCGGCCGGTGGCGCGTCACCCGTGGCGGACGACGTACCAGGAGTCCGCGAATGATCATCCGGGGTGGGGGATGCTGGCCAGGACGATCTGCGCGATCTTCGAAACCCAGGTGGGTCGGGCAAGGGAGGTTGCGACGATGTCCGCAGGCCCCACGGACTCCCCCGACGGCCGGGTTCCGGCAGCCGGCGCATCACCTCCCCCCGTGGGCCTGCCACGCGGGGTCGTCGTCCTCCTCGGTACCGGAGCCGCGGTCCTGACAGCTGCCGGGGTGCGCAGCTTCGCCGAGATCATCGGGCCGACCTTCCTCGCGCTCGTCCTCACGATCGCGGTGAGTCCACTGCGCCGGCTGCTGATCAGGCGCGGCATGAGGGTGTGGCTCGCCGCGCTGATCGCGCTCGTGGTCGTGAACGCCTTCTTGCTGGCAGTCGCGGCGGCGCTGGCGTTGTCGCTCGCCAAGCTCGCCGGCCTGCTGCCCGCCTATCAGGACAAGTTCGCCGAGCTGGTCGCGGATGTCCGCGGCTGGCTGGCCGACCACGGCATCGGCCAGGAGCAACTCGAGGCTGCTCTGCAGAAGTTCGATCTCGGGAAGTTGTTCGACCTTCTGCAAAGCTGGCTGGGCGGACTCCTCGGGGTCTTCGGGGATCTCGCCTTCATCATCGCCGTCCTGTTCTTCATGGGCATCGACGCCGCCCACTTCCCGGACCGCCTGCGCGAGGCGGCGCGGGCCAGGCCGGACGTCACCTCCGCCCTGTCCGGCTTCGCGCGGAGTACGACGCGCTACCTGATCGTCTCCACCGTCTTCGGACTGATCGTGGCATTGTTCGACGTCGGGGTCCTGTACCTGCTGGACATCCCGCTGCCGTGGCTGTGGGGGCTGGTCGCCCTCATCACCAACTACATCCCCAACATCGGGTTCTTCATCGGGGTGATCCCGCCCGCGTTGCTGGGACTCCTCGACAGCGGGTGGGCGACGATGCTCTGGGTGATCCTGGCCTACAGCGTGATCAACTTCATCATCCAGTCACTCATCCAGCCGAAGGTCGTCGGCGACGCGGTCGGGCTGTCCACGACCCTGACCTTCCTGTCTCTGGTCTTCTGGGCCTGGCTGCTCGGCCCACTGGGCGCCGTGCTGGCGATTCCGCTGTCGCTCCTGGTCAAAGCCCTGCTCCTCGACGCCGACCGCTCCACCCGCTGGATCAGCGACCTCATCTCCGGCGGCCAGCTCCCAGGAGACGCGCCACCGGCCAAACCTGCGGAGCTCCCCCCGGGCGACGTCGCCGCCGAGCCGGTCGGTTGAGGAGATCGCCATGTGGCGCTCGGTGTTGCTGCACGACTTCCCGGATCACAACATCCGGTCCTTCCAAGGCCTGCCCGGCACACTGTCGCCGAGCTCGCTGGCGCTGAGCCCGTCCGAAGGCACCGTGCTGATCGCACCAGGTCGCACGCTCCACTATGTCCTCGACGCTCCCCTGCTCGAGGTGATCGGGGTCAGCTGCCTGGTGCGGATCAAGCACCCAGGGCCGACCGTCACCTCATCGCTACCCATCCTTCGCGTCGGTGACGAATTCACCCTGGGTCTCGAACCGTTGACCACGTCCCAGGCCCTGGTCCGGGTCCGGCTGCACCGGACCTGGCACGACATCGGCCAGCTGCCGAATCCCCGGACGCACCTCGCCGAACTGAGATTCGACTGGCACACCAGCGGCAAGACCTACCTTCGCGTGGACGGCCGGCTGGTGGGCTATCACGATGCACTGAGTCGAGGTTCGCGGCTCACCATCTCCGACGTCTCCTTCGGCGCGCCCGAGTCGCTCGCCACCTCGTCCGACCCGCACTATCAGCTGGGCGAGTTCCTGGTCCGCGCCCAGAGCCGCCGCGCCCGCTGGCCGCGGCGGCAGGCAACAGCTGTCCGCAAACCCTGACGTCAGCGTCTACCGACCGGTGCGGGCTTCTCGTCTCGCCACCCGCGCTGCTCCGTTCACCAGGGTAGTGATGGCGATCCCGACGGCGAGGTTGATCACCGCGGTGGCGACCTTCGACTCCGTCGACCCGTTGGTGGCGAATGGGGCGACCGCTGCCGCGACGGTTGCCAGTCCCATGATCCAGTTGAAGAACTGCTGGGGCCGGGGTGTGGAGACCAGCAACAGATGCATGAGACCGGTGGCGATCAGCGCCGCGAGAGCGCAGTACAACGCGTATCTGCCCGTGTCCGCGTCTCCCCAGGTGCCCTCGCCTTCGGGTGCGAGGACGGGTACGTCGAAGACGCCGCGAGCCAGCAGGATGCCGACAATCGCGATCAGTGCGGCGACGACCGCGGTGGCCGCGCCGCCGGCCCACAGCCGGCCGGCTGCGACCACGTTCGCATCGCCTTGCGCGGGCTGGGGCTGAACTGTCATGACGTGTGCTCCTTGTCGTTCGGCTGCGATGGTGGCCAGCGCCGGCGCACCAGCCGCCCGGTCAACCGCCCGAACAGCGCTCCTACGGTCACCCCGACCAGAACGTCGCTCGGATAGTGCACGCCCGTGTACACCCGCGAGAACGCGATGACCGACGCCATCACCCGCAACGCCGGCCGGACTTCGGGCACAACGCCGCCGGCGGCAACCGCGAAGGCCGCGGCGGACGCGGAGTGTCCGGACGGAAAGGATCCCGAGGTGGGCATCGGCACCCACCGTTCCATCGGAACGCCGTGGCCGGCGCGGTCGGGCCGGAGCCGTTCACCCGCGAACTTCTTGAGCGGCTGGTTCACCACGAGGGACGTTGCCCCGATCGCGGCGAGCCCCGTCACCGCGGCGCGCCGGCCCCGCGGACCGCCGGACAGCGCAAGGGCACCGGCCACCAGGAACCACAGCTTGGAGAAGTTGGCGAGATGGGACACCCGTCTGAGCGGCTCGTCCAAGGCCGGCGTCGACAGCCGCGCCACCGCTCGGTAGGCGGCACGGTCATAGCCGGAGAGCCGGTGCTGTGAGTCGGTCACGGCGATGTTGCAGCTTTGCGGTCCGAGCCGAGGGCGATGTGCCAAAGCGCGGCCAAGCCGTCGCGGAGACCCTCGGGAGCAAGCGCGGACGGCGATGAGCCCGGGTGCTGGGGCGCGATGCGGACCCGCAGTACTCCGGGCCTGATCCGGAACCGCAGCGGTGCGTCGAGGACGAGCGCTTCCCCATCGACACCGGCCGGCAGTGGGCGATCGGCATCGACCTCGAACGACGGCGCCGACCACTCGCGCCAAGGACGCTCGAGGTGCCGTTGACCGGCCTCTGCGGGCGCCCCCATCACGGTGATGCCGAGCAGGCCGTCGTCGATACGCGGCCGGGTGCCGGAACCGACCGCACGCCCGAGGCGGTAACGGTTGTTGGACACGAGCACGGCCGCTCCCCCGCGGTGCGCGTGGCCGCCCGGCCCGGTCCATCGCATGTCGAGTTCGCTGCCACCGGAGCCGAGCGCGTCCGGGACGGTGTCGAGGATGGTCCGGATCTTGGCAGCGCGATAGCCGGTGCGCTGCACCGCCTCGGCGTACAGGCCGAGCGACACGTTGTTGACGAACACCCGGCCGTTGACCTCGGCGAGGTCCACCAGCCGCTCGCCGCCGTTGACGAACGCGTCCAGCGCGCCGACCACATCGTCACGGTCGACCCCGAGGTCGAGCGCGAAGTGGTTGCGCGTGCCGGCGGGGATGCAGGCATAGGGCAACGAGAGTTCGGCGGCGATCGCGGCGACGATCGCCTGCGATCCGTCCCCGCCGGCCATCGCGATACCGTCGGCGCCCCGGGCGACCGCGTCGCGGACCAGGGTTTCGAGCTCGTCCCCCAGCTTCAGCTCGATCGGCTCGATCCCGCGGTCGCGCGCCTCCTTGGCGACCGCGAAGCGTTCTGCCTTTCCCCCACCGGACTTCGGATTGAAGAACAGCACCGGATGCTGCGGGGGTGGCACGCGCGGCAGATCCACGTGGGAGGTGAAGGCGGCCCGGGTCGCAGCAAGAGTGACCAGGAGCCCCACCACGACGATCAGATCGACGCCGAAGCTTCCGCCCACGACAACGAGGACCACCACACCGGCAAGCGCCAGCCCGGCCACGGCCAGGCCGACGACGCGCGCGATCCCTCTCCGCAATACGCCGTACCAGGCTGCGACAGCAGCGATCACGACACAGGCCAGCACAGCAAGCCCACGCGGGAACTGACTCACCGCGACCACGACCGCAAGGACGACCGTTGCCGCTCCTACCAACAGCGCCACAACGGCCGCAATCCGCCGCCTCACGAATTCCACCCCATCGGCCCGCCCTCAGCCTCTCCGCTCCGGCGCCGAGGCCCCGACGCCATGCCCATCCTGTGCGGCCTCCACCACGGCGGCATCCCACACGCCGGATGATCGTGAGGGCCACGCGCGGGGCCTGATCCTCCCTCAGGGGTGATGTGGCGACCCGGGTTCTGCTGAATCGTCGGCGACGTACTCCCATCGCAGGATGGGACCCGGAGGGCGGCCGATCATGGCGACGAAAGTTGTACATCTGACTCTCGACGAGCGCAGCGCACGCGGTCTGGAAGCGCGCGAGCGAGCGCATCCGGACAGTCACGCCGGGTGGAAGCCCGCCGCGGACCGGCCGGACCCGGTGGCGCTGATCGAGGAGCAGAACGTCCGGCGTGACGCGGACCTGGTCCCGGTCCGGCACGGCCGGATGATGGCTTCACCGTTCACGTTCTACCGCGGTGCCGCCAAGATCATGGCCGCGGACCTTGCCGAGACACCGACGTCGGGTCTCACCGTCCAGCTGTGCGGGGACGCCCACCTGTCGAACTTCGGCGTCTACGCCTCGCCGGAGCGGATCCTGCTGTTCGACATCAACGACTTCGACGAGACCCTTCCGGGCCCCTTCGAGTACGACGTGAAACGGCTGGCGGCGAGTCTGATGGTGGCCGCCTACAACAACGGCTTCTCGAAGTCGGACGCTCGTGCGATCACGAAGGACGCCGTCACGACCTACCGGGAGACGATGGCCCAGTTCGCCTCGATGAAAACCCTCGACGTGTGGTACGCCCACACCTCCGAGGACCAGATCAGGCAGTCGGTGACCGATTTCCTGTCCGCTACCGACGGCAAGGGCAAAGGCAAGCACAAGCGCAAGGACACCGACACGGCCGAGGGTACGACCAGCATGACGTCGAAGGAGCGGAAAGAGGCGACCAAGCGGTTCGAGAAGAACGCGAAGAAGGCGCACTCCCGCACCAGCGATCAGGCGCTGACCAAACTCAGCGAAGAGGTCGACGGCCGCTACCGCATCACCAGTGTCCCGCCGGTGATCGTCCCCGCGCGCGAGCTCCACCATGCGTACGGCATCGAGCCCGGAGATCTCGAAGACGTCGTCTTCACCCTGTTCCGCGACTACCGTTCCACCCTTCGGCCCGATGTCCGGCAACTCCTCGAGCGCTTCGAGGTCGTCGACTGGGCCCGGAAGGTCGTCGGCGTCGGCAGTGTCGGAACCCGGGCGTTCATCGTCTTGCTGCAGGGCCGGGACCGCGGCGACCCGCTGTTCCTCCAAGTCAAGGAAGCCACCACGTCGGTGCTCGAAGGACCGTTGCCCAAGAGCACCTACAGGCAACCGGGCGAGCGAGTGGTCCAGGGCCAGCGACTGATGCAGGCCAGCAGCGACATCTTCCTCGGCTGGTCCAAAGGCGTGCAGGCAGACCGCTACTTCTACTGGCGCCAACTGCGCGACATGAAGGGTTCCGCGCTGGTGGAACTGATGGCGCCGGCGACGATGGCCTTCTACGCCCGGACGTGCGGATGGACCCTGGCCCGTGCGCACGCACGATCGGGTGACGCGGTCTCCATTGCTGCCTATCTCGGCGACGACGATGCGTTCGACAAGTCGATCACCGACTTCTCCGAGCGGTACGCCGAGCAGAACGACCGGGACTTCGCGGAGTTCACCAACGCCATCAGCACGCACCGGATCGAAGCCACCCCACAAGTCTGACCCGGGACGACGGATGAAACTGGTTCCCGAGGCCCTGAGTGGCTACCAGCGAGCCTGGCTCGCTCGCGACATCATTGCCGGTCTGACACTGTCCGCGGTGGCGATCCCCGAGGTGATGGGCTACACGTCCATCGCCGGTACGCCGATCGTCACCGGGCTGTACACCATCATCTTCCCCACCATCCTGTTCGCCCTGCTGGGCTCCTCGCGGCTGCTCGTCGTGGGTGCGGACTCGGCCACCGCCGCCGTACTCGCGGCAGGCCTCACCGGCCTCGGCATCGCCGGAGTCACGCCCGGATCGCCCGACTGGCTGGCGTTCACCAGCCTGACGGCGCTGGTCTGCGGTGTCCTGCTGATCCTGGCGCGCCTGCTGCGGCTGGGGTTCATCGGCGACTTCCTGAGCGCGTCCGTACTGATCGGCTTCCTCACCGGCGTCGGCATCCAGGTGCTGTCCGGCCAGATTCCGGACCTGCTCGGTGTCTCCAAGGGCAGCGGCAACTGGTTCGAACAGCAGTGGCACTGGATCAGCTCACTGTCCTCGATCAGTGTCGGCACGTTCGCCTTCGGGCTGGCCACGATCGTGACCATCGTCGTCTTCAAGCGGTTCCTCCCGGTCGTCCCCGGTGCCATCGTTGCCGTCGTACTGCTGACGGCGATCTCCGCCGTGACCGACGCGAGTACGCACGACGTGGCCGTGGTGGGCGCCGTGAAGGGCGGATTCCCGCCGCTCGGCCTTCCGTCGGGCATCTCCTGGTCGGATGTGACCAAGGTGCTGCCGACCGCGCTGTCCTGCGTCGTGCTCATCATCGCCCAGAGCGCCGCCACCTCCCGCAGCTTCGCGTTCAAGCACGGAGATGCAGTCGACATCAACCGCGACATCGTGGGACTCAGCGGCGCCAGCCTCGCCGCCGGCCTCAGCGGCACCTTCGTGGTCAACGGCAGCCCGACCAAGACGGAGATCCTCGACGAGCAGAAGGGCCGCACCCAGCTCGCCAACCTGACGATGGCGGCGGTCGCACTGCTGTTCACCTTGTTCTTCACCGGGCTGCTGGCCGACATGCCCAAGGCCGTGCTCGCCGGGATCGTGTTCCTGATCGGCGTCAGCCTGATCGACCTGCCCGGACTGAAGCGACTGTGGAGGCGCCGCCAGGACGAGTTCATCGTGGCTCTGATCACGGCGATCACGGTCTTCGCCGTCGGCGTCGAGCAGGGCATCATCCTCGCCATCGTGCTGTCGCTGCTCGACGTGGTCCGGCGGCAGTACACACCGGGCGACTTCGTCATCGGCCAGGACGAGGCCGGCGAACCGACCTATCAGCCGGCCGTGCCAGGAGCGCAGAGTCTGCCCGGGCTCGTCGTCTTCCGCTACGACGCGGAACTCTTCTTCGCCAACGCCAACCGCTTCGCCGACCACCTCGAGTCGGTGATCTCCGCGGCTCCGGACCCGGTCCGCTGGGTGGCGCTGGACTGCGGCGGGATCGATGACATCGACTACTCGGCGGGCGTGACCCTGGCCAATCTCGTCAAGTACAGCCGGGCCCGCAACGCTCGCTTCGTGCTGGTCCAGCCGGATATTCAACTGCTTGCGACGCTGCGGGCGTACGGGACGCTGGACACGATCGGCGAGGACAACGTCTTCCCGACGCTCGAGGACGCCTTCCGCGCCTACCAGGCCGACACAGCTGCGATGGAGACGAGGACAGACTCATGAGCGAGACCGGCATGGCAGCGTCTTCGGTGACCGGAGTCGAGCGACCGCCGTACACCCTCGCGGCGGAGGACGTGGTCGCCGCGGCCGGGTCCGATGCCGATGCGGGCCTTTCGGGGCCTGAGGCAACGAGCCGGCTGTCGTCGTACGGTCCGAACGAGATCGCCGCGGAGAAGCCGCCGTCGGCGTGGGCAGTCGCCGCCCAGCAACTGCGCGACCCGATGAACCTCATGCTGGTCGCCGTCGTGGTCGTCAGCCTGCTGATCGGGGAACTCTCGACCGGCATCATCGTTGCCTTGCTCATCCTGCTGAACATCGGACTGGGCACGCGCCAGGAGCTGACGGCACGGGCCAGCGTCGATGCGCTGTCCAACCTGCAGATACCGCAGGCGCGGGTTGTCCGCGACGGCGAGGTGGAGATGATCGCCGCCACCCAGGTGGTTCCGGGCGACATCGTCCAGGTCGAGGCGGGAGACATCGTGCCCGCCGACGGCCGCATCGTCCGGTCCGCGACACTCGAGGCGCAGGAGGCCGCGCTCACCGGCGAGAGTGCGCCGATCGCCAAGGGCGCCGGTGAGCTGGACTCCACCGACGTTGGTCTGGGCGACCAGACCAATATGTTGTTCCAGAGCACCTCGGTGACCAGGGGCACGGGAACGATCGTGATCACCGCGACCGGGATGAAGACCCAGATGGGCCGGATCGCGACGATGCTCACCTCGGTGACGCGCACCCGGTCACCGCTCCAGCGGGAGCTGGACTCGCTGACGAAGGTGCTCGGGCTGGTTGCCTGGGGGTCGGTGGCGGTGATCGTCGTGGTCGGCCTGATCCGTGGGACGCCGGCCAAGGACCTGCTGCTGCTCGGCATCGCGATGGCGATCTCCGCGATCCCGACCGGCATGCCGGCGTTCGTCTCGGGCCTGCTCTCGCTCGGCGCGAGGCAGTTGGCCGACGCGAAGGCCGTGGTGAAGAACCTCACCGACGTCGAGACGCTCGGTGCGACGAGCGCGATCAACACCGACAAGACGGGGACGTTGACGCTGAACCAGATGATGGTCTCGACGCTGTACGCGAACGGGACGTGGTTCACCGTCGACGGAGAGGGATACCGCAAGAGCGGCGCGATCCGTTCGGTGGCCGGGACTCCGGTGCCCGACTTCACCCGTCTCGGCCTCGGACTGGCGCTGGACAGCGACGCGGTTGTCGGCGACGACGGGTCGGTGATCGGCGACCCGACCGAGGCCGCGCTGGTCGTGCTGGCCGCGAAGCTCGGCATCGATGCGGAGGAGACCCGGCGTGCCTATCCGCGACTGTCGGAGGTCCCGTTCGATTCCGAGTACAAGTTCATGGCGACGTTCCACCGGGCGACGCTCGACGGCGTCGAGAACGTCATCGAACTGGTCAAGGGCGCGCCGGACGTCGTCCTCGCGCGCTGCACCCAGGCGGGCGGACCGCTCAGCGGTTCGCAGGTCCCGATCGCGGAGTTGAAGGACGGCATCGCCGAGGCCAACGAACGGATGGGGCGCAAGGGTTTGCGCATCCTCGCGTTCGCGGCCCGTCTGGTGGCCGATCACGAGCTGACGGCGATGACCGACGATCCCATGTCCTTGACCAAAGAGTTGTCGTTCGTTGGGTTGGCCGGAATCATCGACCCCCTGCGCACGGAGGCGAAGAGTGCGGTCCGTACGGCGCTCACCGCCGGGATCGACGTACGCATGATCACCGGTGACCATGCGGTCACGGCCCAGGCCATCGGCGAGGATCTGGGCCTTGGTCCCGGAGCGATCAGCGGCACGGAACTCGTCGCGCTCACCGACGAGCAACTGAAGCAGCACATGCCCGAGTTGCATGTGTTCGGACGGGTCACCCCCGAGGACAAGCTGCGGCTCGCCCGGGTCATGCAGGAGCAAGGCCTGATCGTCGCGATGACCGGCGACGCCGTCAACGATGCGGCCGCCCTCAAGCAGGCCGACATCGGAGTGGCGATGGGAAGCGGCAGCGAGGTCACCAAGCAGGCCGCGCGGATGGTGCTCACCGACGACAACTTCGGCACCCTCGTGCACGCCGTGGAGATCGGGCGGCGCGTCTACGACAAGGTCGTCTCGTACGTGCGCTACCAGATGACGCAACTGCTGTCGCTGGTCTTCCTCTTCCTCGCCGCCACCGTGTTCGACATCAACGACGGCGTGGCGATGACTCCGTCGATGGTGCTGTACCTGTTGTTCTTCGCGACGGCCGTCGGGGTCGTGATCATCGCCGTCGACCCCGGTGATCCCGACGTCATGCATCGTCCGCCGCGCGATGCCGGCGTACCGATTACGAACCGGAGCGCCGTGATCATGTGGATCTGCTATGCCCTGGTGCTGTTCGTCGCCGCCCTGCTGCCCCTGGTCGCGGGCCCGGACGACCCGAGTACGTCGCAAGGCACCGTGTCGATGACGATGACCTTCGTGGTAATGGGGCTGGGGACCACGTTCAACGCCGTGGTCAACCGACGCGACCCGACCAGCGGTCTCACCCCACCGATCCTGAAGGCCGCATTGATCGGCCTGATCCCCATTGTGCTGCTCTTCCTGGCGACCCAGCTCCCGACGCTCCAGAGCGGACTGCTCACCGTCTCACTCTCTCCGCGTCAGTGGCTCACCTGCATCGGACTGGCCGCGCTGCTCCCGATCGTCGTCGAGGTGGGCAAGGTGGTCAGGAGGCGCGGGCAGCAGCAACGTACGGCGCTCAGGCCGGACCACGCCGTCGCGCCGGCGCGTGCCTGGAGCGCGCCGGCGACCGCAGAGGCAGGAGACAGCCGATGACATCTCGCGAGCAGCGGATCGCCGACTTCATCGCGCCGTTCCGGGTCGAACCGGGCTCGAAGGTCAGCCTGGCCAAGGACTTCGAGCCGGACTTCAGAGGCACGATCAGTTCGAAGAAGCGCGGCCGCCAACTGCTGGACCAGGGCATCGACCTGTTGGCCGAGTACCAGTCGCGGCTGTACGCGCAGCACACCCACGGTGTGCTGGTGGTGCTGCAGGCACTCGACGCCGGCGGGAAGGACGGCACCATCCGCCATGTCATGACCGGAGTGAACCCGCAGGGTGTGGCCGTGAGCAGCTTCAAGGTCCCCTCCAGCGAGGAGCTTGATCACGACTATCTCTGGCGCTACGGGCTGCGCTTACCGGCTCGCGGTCAGATCGGCATCTTCAACCGCTCGCACTACGAGGAAGTGCTGGTGGTCCGCGTGCACCAACAACTCCTCGATCGTCAGAAACTCCCGCGCGGGTCCCGCCAGGGACTGTGGAAACGGCGCTATCGCGAGATCAACGAGTGGGAGCGGACCCTCAACGACAACGGCATCAAGGTCGTGAAGCTCTTCCTGAACCTGTCCAAGGAGGAGCAGCGCAGCCGCTTCCTGCGCCGGATCGACCTTCGCGACCACAACTGGAAGTTCTCCGCGGCCGACATCCGCGAGCGGGACTACTGGGACGACTACCAGCGCGCGTTCTCGGCGATGCTGTCCAGGACCAGCACCGAATGGGCGCCGTGGTACGTGATCCCCGCCGACCGCAAGTGGTACGCGCGCATCGCCGCGGGCGCGGTGATCGCCAACACGCTGATCGAGATCGATCCCCGCTATCCGAAGGTCGGCAAGAAGGCACGCCAGGCGCTGTTGGAGATCAAGCGCGACCTCGAGGCACAGGCGCCCGAGGGCGCGGCGGCCGATCCGTTCGAGGCTCAGTAGGCCGAGGGGGTACGACGAACGTGGCCGACGACGGCAAGCAACCGGCGATCCATCCGCCCGGGTGGCAGGAGTACGTGCCCGGTGTCGGGTTGGCCAGGATCTACGAGCGGGCGTGGCTGCCCAAAGACATCGTCGCCGGCCTGGTCCTGTCCGCGCTGCTGGTGCCGCAGGGGATGGCGTACGCCGAGCTGGCCGGCCTGCCCGCGGTGACCGGGCTCTACACCTCGATTCTCTGCCTTCTCGGGTACGCCGTCTTCGGGCCGTCCAGAGTACTGGTGCTCGGTCCCGACTCGTCGTTGGGACCGATGATCGCGGCAACGATCGCGCCACTCCTGCTCGCCAACGGCGACCCCGCCCGGGCCGTCGCGCTGGCGTCGATGCTGGCGGTGATCGTCGGCGTCGTGATGACGGTCGCCGGGCTGGCCCGGTTCGGGTTCGTGGCGGACCTGCTGTCGAAGCCGACCCAGATCGGCTACATGAACGGGCTCGCGCTGACCATCGTGATCGGTCAGCTGGCCAAGCTGTTCGGGTTCTCGGTCGATGCCGACGGGCTGGTGGCCGAGGCGAAGGCGTTCTTCTCCGGGCTCGCGGACGGCGATGCGAACGCGACGGCCGCGGTCATCGGGGTGGCGTCGCTGGCCGGCATCCTGCTGCTCAATCGGTTCATGCCCAAACTGCCGAGCGTGCTCATCGTCGTGGTGCTGGCCGCCGTTGTGGTCGGCGCGTTCGACCTGGAGTCCAAGGACGTCGACACCGTCGGCGTACTCCCCCAGGGTTTCCCGCCGTTCACGATCCCCGCGGTCAGCTGGGACGATCTGCCGCCGTTGCTCATCGGTGCGTTCGCCATCGCCGTCGTCGCGCTCGCGGACACGATGTCCACCGCGTCGGCGTTCGCCGCCCGCAGAGGCGAGCGGGTGCGCGGGAACCAGGAGATGGTCGGCATTGGTGCCGCCAACATCGCGGCCGGCTTCTTCCAGGGCTTCCCGGTCAGCACCAGCGGGTCCCGCACCGCCGTCGCCGAGCAGGCCGGCTCCCGGTCCCAGGTGACCGGCATCGTCGGCGCCGGCATGATCACCGTGGTCCTGGTCTTCGCCACCTCGCTGATGCAGTACGTACCGCAGCCGACCTTGGGCGCGATCGTCATCGCCGCGGCGCTGTCGCTGGCCGACATCGCCGGCACACGCCGGCTGTGGCACCAGCGCCGGACGGAGTTCGGGCTGTCGATCATCGCGCTGCTCGGCGTGGCCTTCCTGGGCGTACTACCCGGCATTCTCGTCGCCGTGGGCCTGTCCATCCTTAACGTCTTCCGCCGCACCTGGTGGCCGCACACGGCCGAGCTCGGCCGGGTGGAGGGCGTCGCGGGCCTGCACGACACCGAGAGCTACCCCGACGCGGAACTCCTGCGTGGTCTGGTCGTCTACCGCTTCGACGCGCCCCTGATCTTCGCGAACGCTCGGATGTTCAGCGACAAGGTGCGGGAGATCGCGACGGACGATCCCAGCCTGCAATGGATCATCGTCGCCGCCGAGCCGATCACCGACGTCGACACCACGGCGTCCGACATGCTGCAGGAGCTGGACGCCTGGCTCAACGCGCGCGGGGTGTCCCTGGTCTTCGCGGAGATGAAGGATCCGGTGCGGGAGAAGATTGAAAGGTACGAACTCACCCGCACGATCAACCCGGCGCACTTCCACCCGACGCTCGACGCGGCGGTCGCGGCGTACGTCCAGCAGACCGGCGCAAGCTGGCGCCGTCCGCAGCAGGAGGCTGACGACGAGGGCTCCCGGCGGTGAGCCCGTTCATCCGGTCGGGGTGACGACTCGGGATCGGGGCTTGACGAAAACTCGGCTGAAGGAAGCAGCCATCAGCGAGAAGAGGACGACGTCATGCCTGTGCAGTTCCGAGGATCGATCAATGTCGATATTCGCGACTCCGAACCGGATTGGTCGCCGTTCGAACCGCCAAGGGCACCAGAAGGCGCGCCGAACGTCGTCTACATCGTCCTGGACGATGTCGGCTACTCGGCCCTGAGCTGCTACGGCGGCCCGATCGAGACGCCCAACATCGACGCGATCGCCGCTCGCGGGGTGCGCTTCACCCAGTGGCACACGACAGCGTTGTGCTCGCCGACCCGGTCGTGTCTGCTCACCGGCCGCAACCACACCCGCAACAGCATGGCGTGCATCACCGAGGCGGCGATCGGGTTCCCGAACGCGAGCGGGACGATCCCGCCGGAGAACGGCATGCTGTCGGAGATCCTCGGCGAGCGCGGCTGGAACACCTACATGGTGGGCAAGTGGCACCTGTGCCCGACCGACGAGATGAACCTCGCGTCGACCCGTCGCAACTGGCCGACCGGCCGCGGCTTCGAACGGTGGTACGGGTTCCTCGGCGCCGAGACGAACCAGTGGTATCCCGACCTGGTCTACGACAACCACCCGGTCGATCAGCCACGCTCGCCCGAGGACGGTTACCACTTCACCGACGACATCACCGACAAGGCCGTCGAGTTCATCAAGGACGCCAAGGCGATCGCTCCGGACAAGCCATTCTTCCTGTACTACGCACCCGGTGCCTGCCACGCGCCGCACCACGCGCCGAAGGAATGGATCGAGAAGTTCGCGGGCCGCTTCGACCAGGGGTACGAGGCGCTGCGGGAAGAGACCCTGGCGCGGCAGAAGAAACTCGGTCTGGTGCCGGACGACACCGAGCTGCCGCCGGTGAATCCGATCGGCACCCCCGAGTCGCGCAGCGGCCCGGACCACCAGCCCTTCCCGGCGCTGGACTACACCCGTCCATGGGACACGCTGAACGCCGACGAGCGGCGCCTCTTCGCCCGGATGGCCGAGGTGTACGCCGGATTCCTCGCCCACGCCGACCACCACATCGGCCGGTTGCTCAGCTACCTGGAGCAGACCGAGCAGCTGGACAACACCCTCGTCGTGGTCGTGTCCGACAACGGTGCGAGCGGCGAAGGCGGCGCGAACGGCTCGGTCAACGAGATGAAGTTCGCCAACGGGATCGCCGACGACCTGGCGGAGAACCTGGCCAAGCTCGACGACCTGGGTGGCACGAAGACGTACAACCATTACGCGAACGGCTGGGCGATGGCGTTCAACACGCCGTTCAAGATGTGGAAGCGGTACGAGTTCAGCGGTGGCACCTCGGACCCCTGCATCATCTCGTGGCCCGCGGGTGCGGCGGCGCGCGGAGAGCTCCGGCACCAGTACCACCACGCGATCGACATCGTCCCGACGATTCTCGACGTCCTGGGCGTCGAGGTCCCGGAGGCGATCAAGGGACACACCCAGTCCGCGATCGACGGGATCAGCATGCGGGCCAGCGTCGACGACGCGACCGCCGACTCCGGACGAAAGACGCAGTTCTACTCGATGCTGGGATCCCGCGCGATCTACCACGAGGGCTGGAAGGCGGTCACCACGCACCCGACCATCGCCGGCTGGGGCGACTTCAACTCCGACGAATGGGAGTTGTACCACGTCGACGTCGACCGGTCGGAGACCAGGAACCTCGCGGCGGAGCAGCCGGACAGACTGCGCGAACTGGTGAACCTCTGGTACTCCGAGGCCGGCCGGAACAAGGCCTTCCCACTCGACGACCGCTCCGCGGTGGAGATCCTCACCACACCCCGGCCCCAGCTGACCGCGGCGAAGGACCGCTACGTGTACTACCCGGACACTGCCCCGGTCTCGGAGTGGCAATCGGTCAACACCCGCAACCGCTCCTTCACGATCGGCGCGCTGGTCGACATCCCGGCCCCGGGCGCCGAAGGCGTGCTGTTCGCGATCGGCGCCAGGTTCGGCGGCCATGCGCTGTACGTGAAGGACAACCGGCTGCACTACGTGAACAGTTTCGTCGGCGCGATCGAACAGCAGATCGTCGGGACGAAGGACATCCCGACGGGTGAGAACCTGATCCTGTCCGCCTCGTTCGAGAAACAAGGGATGGATCCCGACGGCGCGACCGGCACCCTCTCGCTCTACCACGGCAAGGAGAAGGTCGGCGAGGGACGCATCAAGACCCAGCTCGGAGCCTTCGCCATCGCCGGCGCGGGTCTGTACGTCGGCAGGCACAGCGGCGAGCCGATCACCGACGACTACCCGGGTGCGCCGCCGCACCGCTTCGCCGGCGGCACGATCAACCGGGTGGCGGTCGACGTCAGCGGCGATCCGTACCTGGATCTCGAACGCGAAGCCGCGCTGATGCTGATGCGCGAGTAGGAGACGCCACTAGCCCTGCCGAAGCAGCCCTCAGCTCGCTGGGGGCTGCTTTCGGTCGAGCTGGGCGTCCAGGGTCATGGCTGCGTCGATCAGCGCGAGGTGGGTGAACGCCTGCGGGAAGTTGCCGATCTGCTCGCCGGTCAGGGCGATCTCCTCGGAGTACAGGCCGAGGTGGTTGGCATAGGTGAGCATCTTCTCGAAGGTGAGCCGTGCATCGTCGATCCGGCCGGCCTTGCCGAGCGCGTCGACGTACATGAACGTGCAGAGCGAGAACGTGCCCTCCGACCCGCGGAGTCCGTCCGGTGAGGCCTCCGGGTTGTAGCGGTAGACGAGGCTGTCGGTGACCAGTTCGGAGTCCATCGCCCGCAACGTCGACAGCCACATCGGATCCTGCGGTGCGACGAACCCCACCGTCGGCATGCGCAGCAGCGACGAGTCGAGCACCTTGCTGCCGTACTGCTGCACGAAGGCACGGCGTTCCGGGTCGAAGCCACGGGACATGACCTGCTCGTAGATGGCGTCCCGGGCACGGACCCACCGATCCAGCGGCCCGGGGCGGGACCGGTGGGTGGCGATCCGGATTGCCCGGTCGAACGCGGTCCAGCACATGACCCGGCCGTAGGTGAAATCCTTGCGTCCGCCCCGGGTCTCCCAGATGCCTTCCTCGGGCTGGTCCCAGTTGTCGGTCAGCCAGTCGAGCAGATCCCGGACCGCGATCCAGCCCTCGTGACCGATCGTCAGCCCGCGCTGGTCGCCGAAGTACATGCTGTCCAGCGCCTCGCCGTAGATGTCCAGCTGCAGCTGGCCGGCGGCACCGTTGCCGATGTGCACCGGGCGGGAGCCGCGATACCCCTCCCAGTGCTCGAGGGTCTCCTCAATGAGATCGGAGGAGCCGTCGACGCGATACATGATGTTCAGCGGTCCGCCGTCCCCGCCGACCTTCTCCTGCACGCGGTCCCGCAGCCAGCCGCTGAAGGCCGTGGCCTCCTCGGTGAACCCCATCCGCAGCAGGGCGTAGATGGAGAAGGACGCGTCCCGGACCCAGGTGTAGCGGTAGTCCCAGTTGCGCTCGCCGCCGATCTGCTCCGGCAGCGCGGTCGTCGGCGCGGCCACCAGGCCTCCGGTCGGCGCGTAGGTCATCAGCTTCAGCGTGATCGCCGACCGCTGGAGCATCTCGCGCCAGCGACCGGTGTAGGTGGACTGTGCCAACCAGGTCCGCCAGAACGCGGCCGTCTCGTCGAACAGCCGTTGTGCCTCGGCGACCCGGATCTCCCGTGGCGGGCCGTCGGCCGCCGTCTCGAGCATCAGGCCGCGCACCTGGCCGGCCTCGAGGGTGATCGAGAACTGGACATCGCCGGTGTCGTCCACCCGTGCCTGCCCGAGATGCTCGTCGTCGGGCTCCCTCACGATGTGGAAGGTCAGCGTCTCGCCGTCGCTCACGTAGACACCCCCGTGCTCGGTCGGGTGCCAAACATGGGGCTTGCGTCCGTAGTCGAACCGCGGCGCGATGTCCACGTCGAACGTCATCCGGCCACGGACGCAGCGCACCAGCCGCACGATCCGGTGGTTCAGGGTCGCGTGCGTACTGCTCGTCGCCGGCATGAAGTCGATCACCTCACCGACGCCGGCCTCGGTCAGGAACCTGGTGATCAGGATCGCCGTGTCCGGGAAGTACAGCTGCTTGGTCTCGAAGGTGCCGTGCGCCGGGCGGATCCGCAGGTGGCCGCCCTTCTCGTGATCCAGCAGCGCCCCGAACACACTCGGCGAGTCGAAGCGGGGTGCGCAGAACCAGTCGATCGAGCCGTCGGTGCTGACGAGGGCGGCGGTCTGCAGGTCCCCGATCAGGCCGTGATCGGCGATCAACGGGTAGTCCTTCATGGCAGCGCTCCTTGTGATTACCGACGCTCAGCCGGCCGGGCAGCTCTGTTTCAGCGTTGTGGCGAACGACGAAGCGGCGGTGCCGACTTGGGTGAGCGCCGTACGGATCGCCGGAGCCTTCTGCCTGAGGTTGTCCGCGGTCAGGCCACTGGCCGCGGTCTCCAACCCTGAGAACGCCGTCTTCACACCCTCTACAGCGGGCTGCAGTGCAGCCGATGCCGAGGCCACCGCGGCGTCCAGGCTGGTCTTGACGCCGGCCATCGCGGTGTTCAGCGCGGTGAGACCGTCCTGCAACGGCTGCACATTCCTGAGGGTGTCCAGCGACGACTTCAGAGCCGTCGCCGCAGCGCAGTCCGCCGTCGGCTCCCCCGTTGCCTGCGGCGCCGCACTCGGTGACGGAGCAGTCGTGCCCTGTGTCGAGCTGTCACTGCACGCCGTCGGTACGACGAGCAGGGCAACGGTCGCCAGCGCCGCGACGACGCATCGACGCACGTCGGTTCTCAGCATGGCTTTGCTCGCGACTACTTGGCGGCCTCCTTGACCTCCGTCGCACTGTCCGCGTCGACCTCGTGCTTGGTCACCTTGTCCGCATGCGACAGCGCCTTGTCGACATCGGGGACCCAGGTCTCTTCGAAGAGTGCCACGATGCCCGAACTGTTGAGCGGCAGGGTGTCCTCGAGGTCGGCCTTGATCGCCTTCTTCTCCCGGTGGGACTTGAGGCCACCGATACCGAGGCCCGCACCCGCACCGACCACGGCGCTCGCCAGCAGGCTGGGCGGGAAGATGAGGCCGAGCACCGCGCCTCCGACCGCGCCCCACGCCGCACCCTTCACCGCCGTGTGGAAATCGTCGTCGACGTTGATCTTGCCGTCCATGCCGCGGCTGACCAGGACCAGTCCGTCGACCTTGATCACATCGTCCGAAGCGGCTTGCTTGATGGCGTCCCAGTCGCCTTGCGCCGCCTCCGAGTTCGTGTACGCGGCGATGTACAGATCGACTGGGGCGTTCTTGTCAGATCCCACGGGTCTCTCCTCTGGATCGGGCGACCGCAACCGCGCGGTCCGACGTACCTGTCGTCCTCACCATTCCTCCGGCCCCGGCGGAAAGCCTCACCCCCGGCGGACTAGGTCCGCGGTGAGCGGTGCGCCGCCCTGGGTCGATTCACCCCGCGCGGATGATGCTCAGCGTCGGCCCCGCGCGCAACGATCCAAGTCGACCGAGTGCGCGAAAGGACAGACATGGGGTGTTTCTTCGCCTTGTTCGCCGGGATCTTTCCGCGCCTCGGCCTGTTGATCGTCTGGATAGCGCGCCCCAGGCTGGTGGACGCCGCCTTCGACTCGTGGATCTGGCCGCTGCTCGGCCTCATCTTCCTTCCGTTCGCGACGCTGATGTACGTCATCCTCTACACCGGCGGCGGCCTGAACGGCTTCGACTGGTTCTGGATCGTCCTCGCCGGGCTCCTCGACGTCGCGCACTGGGGCGCCGGCTGGACCCAGCGCCGCCAGGCCCCCGGCTACCCAGGTACTGCCCAGGCGTGAGGAGGCGCAGGCATGTCTGTCCCAGACTCCACCCTGTCCGGTGGTCCAGAGAGCAGCGTGCCCGCCGAGGCGCCCGAGACGAAGCGGCCATCGAGGGGGCGTTCGGCCGCGGTGATCGTCTGCCTGGTGCTGGCGGCGTTGCTGACGACGCCGGCGGCGATCGCGTACTGGGGACAACGCACGCTGAACGACACGACACGCTACGTGAACACGGTCGGCCCGCTGGTGGACTCGCCAGAGGTGCAGAACGCCATCGCCACGAAGGTCACCGACACGATCCAGGACCAGGTCGACATCGAGGCGCTCCTGAACGACGTGTTCGCCGGTGTCATCACCGACCGGCCGCGGCTGCAGCGACTGGTCGGACCGCTGTCCGGCGCGATCAACAGCCTGATCGACCGCCAGGTCCGGGAGTTCATCGCGTCGGACGCCTTCGCCGACCTCTGGACGGCCGCCAACACCAGAGCCCAGCAGACCCTCCAGCGCGTGCTGAAGGGTGATCAGACCGGCGCCGTCTCGCTGCAGGGTGACCAGATCGTCCTAGATGTCTCCCAGGTCATCGACCAGGTCAAGCAACGCCTGGTCGACCGGGGACTCACCATCCTGCAGAACGTGCCCATCCCCGACGTCGACAGGCAGATCGTGTTGGTGGAGGCACCTCAGGTGAAGCAACTCCGGACGATCTACGCGTTCGCGAACCCGGTGGCCCAGTGGCTGATCGTGGTGGTGGCGGCGCTCTATCTGCTCGCTCTGGTGCTCTCGCGCCGGCGTCCGCGGACGACGGTGATCATCGGGGCGCTGCTGGCGGGGAACGCGCTGCTGATCGCGCTGGCGCTGACCATCGGACGGCAGCTGTTCATCGACGCCTTGTCGGGTACGACGTTCGGTCCGGCGAGCGCGGTCTTCTACGACCAACTGCTGTCCTACCTCGAGCGTGGCCGGCAGGTGTTCTTCCGGCTGGGCCTGGTCATCATCGTGATCGGCTGGTTCGCGGGACCCAACAAGTCCGGCACTGCCGTCCGCAGTGCCATCCGCGACGGTTTGGAAGGTATCGGCGGAGCCCTGGCCGACGGCCCGGTCGGCAGCGCGGGCCGCTGGGTCGCGGTCAACGCCCGGTGGCTGCGTGTGGCCATCGGCTTCCTGGGCGCCGTCGTACTGCTGTGGGGCAACAACATCTCGACGTCCCGGCTGTTCTGGTCGCTCGCACTCGTGGCCTTGTTGCTGATCGTCGTGCAGGTCCTGGTCGGCGCCGGCCGGGCGGCGACGACCTCTCGCCCTGTCCCACCGGCCGAGGCCGAAGCCGTACCTGGAACCGCGAACTAGCGACGCATGAACATCGTCTGGGCCCTGGTGGTCACGGTCCTCGCGACTGCGGTCACCGTCACCGCAATGCTCTTCGTGCGCAGGCGGGCGCCGCAGGGCAGCTACTTCAGTGACGGTGACCGCGCCTCCGGTGTCTTCGGTGTGCTGGCCACCGGGTTCTCCGTGCTGCTCGGCTTCATCATCTTCTTGTCGTTCACGTCGTACGACCAGTCGCGGGCCGGCGCCGAGTCCGAGGCGACGATCGTGGCGCAGCAGCTCCAGACGGCGCAGTTCCTGCCCGGCAACGCCCGTACGGAGCTCAGCGGGGAGCTGACCTGCTACGCACGGTCCGTCGTCGGCGTCGAGTGGAACGCGTTGAACACCGGCACGCTCGGGAACTCCATCAATCCGTGGGGCGTGGAGATGTTTCGGACGATCTCGACCGCCGATCCACGCACCGCGGTCGAGCAGTCGGCGTACGACCGGTGGATGGACCAGACCGCTGACCGGGAACAGGCGCGCATCGACCGGGTGCACGGCGCGGAGGGGATCATCCCGACGCCCTTGTGGCTGGTCCTGTCGGTGATCTCCGCGGTGATCTTCGTGTACCTGCTGTTCTTCGCCGACCCGGCCGAGCGCGCGCTGACGCAGGCCGTCCTGATGGGCAGCGTGACGGTGGTGATCTCCCTCATGCTGTTCCTGCTGGTGTTCTTCGACCATCCGCACGGCGCCGGGGTGGGACGGCTGCAACCGACGGCGATGGAGCGAACCATCGGCCTGATCGACACCCAGGTCAAGCTGATCGGCCTCGACGTCACCCCTCCGTGTGACAACGACGGCAACCGCCGCTGACGAGCGGTGCTCCGCGACCCACGGACAGCGAGCAACTCTGTGCTCGCTCCTCCCCTGGGGATGATGCCGCGGCCGGGGTGCTGGGTCAGCCTGGTGCCATCTCCGCTGCGGCGGAACGTTCGATCACGACATGCACAAAGGAGTGAACGACAGTGGCACAAGGGGCTGCAGCATCGCAGTACGAAGGCGCGAGCGAGTCACACGAAGTCAGCGGCTGGGCGGTCGGCTTCACCCTGTTCGCCGGCGTCATGATGGTGATGGCCGGGGGCTTCCAGGCCTTCTCCGGTCTGGTGGCGCTCTTCGAGAACGAGTTCTACGTAGCCACCCGCAACTACCTGTTCCAGTTCGACGCGACCGCGTGGGGCTGGATCCACCTGCTGTTCGGCATCGCCGTGCTGCTGGCCGGTTTCGCGGTCATGGCGGGTCAGACGTGGGCGCGGGTCGTGGGCATCATCCTGGCCGTGCTGAGTGCGCTGGCCAACTTCACCTTCATCCCGTACTACCCGTTCTGGGCGCTGACCATCATCGCCATCGACATCTTCGTCATCTGGGCGCTGGCCGTCCACGGTCGCGATCTGCACGATGCCAGAGCCTGACGGCTGATCCAGAGGAGACCGAGATGGCTGAGAAAAGAGGCGGGGGCGTGCTGGCCGGCATCGTCGTGTTCGCCGGCTCGCTGCTCGTGGTGATCGGAATGGTCAACGTCTTCCAGGGCTTCATCGCCCTGTTCAACGACGAGCGGCTGGCCATGACGCGGAACAACCTCATCGTCGTGGACACGACCGGCTACGGCTGGGTGCTGCTCATCTCCGGGCTGCTGATGCTGGGCGTGGCCGCCGGCCTGCTCGCGGCGCAGACGTGGGCCAGGTTCGCGGCCATCGTGCTCGTGTGCCTGCACGCGGTGACGCAGATCGCCTGGCTCAGTGCGTACCCCGTCTGGTCGCTGCTGATGATCGCGCTGGACACCGTCGTACTGTTCGCACTCACCGTCCGGTGGTCCGACGTCCGCGAGCGGATCGGCGGGCAGGGCGGCGTGGACTGGAACGAGCAGGAAGAGATCCAGCTCTCAGCCACCAAGCAGCGAATCCCCCCGATGGCCTGAGGGACGGCGCGGCGCCCCAGCTGAGTCCTTGACTCAGCTGGCTCGGCGCCGCGCATCGTCGACGTACGGAAGCGGGTTGCCGGAGGCTCGTGCGCCGGAGGCGAGCCAGGCCGCGAGTCCCTCCGGAGAGCGCCGGTGGAGCTCGTCGAGGTACTGCTGACGCTTCTCGACGACGGACAGGCGCTCGGCGGCCGTCGGGGCGGTCTCCAGCAGGCGGAAGCTCCGGCGCCAGGCCAAGCACAACGCCTCGTCGCCGAGAGAACTGAGCTCCGGCGCCGGGGTGATGGCCGCAGGACCGTCGGCGAGCGGCGTCACGGAGTCGCGAGGTGTCGTCGGCTCCGGCCGTACGACGGGACGATCCCCCTTGGCCTTCCGTCGCGCCTGGACGAGCGAGGTGAGGGCCGGCGTCGTCAGTGCCAGGATCACCACGACCAGTACGCCGGCGACCTTGGCGACCGCGATCAGGCCCACGGCGGCCGGCGTCATCAGCCCGGCGCCGAGCGTGACCCGGACGACCCTGGCCACCGCGACCCGTCCGTCCCCTCCCCACATGGACGAGGCGACGACGGCTGTTGCCATCGCGACAACGACCACACTGATGACGACCCCGACCAGACCCCACGTGGCGATCGCGCAGACGAGCCCGATTGTGGTGGCCAGGTAGAGACACCACGAGCGGATCGTTCGGCTTGTGCTGCGGGATGTGCCGGGATCGGGTAGATCGGCGCCGGATGACCGCCTCAGCTCGCTCACGTTCTCAGTCCTTTGCCCCGGTTCTCGATCGCGTTCTTCCGCCATCGAGCTCAGCGTCAGCATGCACCGGCCCGACAGGTCCTCGCCTCCTCCTTCCAGGGTGAAACGAGTCCGGCGGTGGGACGTGTGGGCCCGCCTCACCCCTGCGGGGTGAGCTACTGCCGCCGGTCCTGGGGCAGCATGGGCAGGGTCGACGATTGTCGGTGTCATGCCGTCTCGAAATCTGCGGTGAAACCACCGCGCACCGTCCCGTCGACCACTCGTGGGGTCAATCGCCGGGAGGGGACATGCCGGGCGGTCAGCAGGCAGGGGACGGGCGCGGACGTCGCTTGGTCCCGATGCACAACCAGGAGCAGACGTCCCGGCCGGGACCGTCGGCGATCCCCTGGCGCACGGTGGTGCGCCAGCGTCTGCTGGACCTGGTGAGCCAAGGAGTACAGGGCCCGCTGACGCTTGTCAGTGCACCGGCAGGCTTCGGGAAGACGATTCTGCTGTTCTCGTGGGAGGCACTCGGCACCTGGGCCGGCCCGGTCAGGCACATCACTGTGGACGCCGCCGGCGAGCAGTCCATGGCTTCGCTGCAGTCCGCACTCGACGGCCTCCACCTGAGGGGTTCCGCTCTCGCCGAGGAGCCCGCACTGGTCCTGGTGGTCGACTGCGGCGACCTCACCCTCACGCCGGAGCTCTGGGACAGCGTCGATCGCCTCATCCGCGGTAATGCAAGCGTACGAATCATCCTGCTGACCCGCGCGGATCCGCCGCTGCCGCTGCATCGCTACCGGCTGGCGAACACCGTGACGGAGATTCGCGCCGCCGACCTGGCCTTCACGGTCGAGGAGGCCGCCGGCCTGATGCGGCACGAGAATGTCGAGCTGACGCCCGCCGAAGTGGCAGAACTCTGGGCACGAACGGACGGCTGGCCGGCGGGCCTGACGTTCGCGGCGATGAATCTGGCCGGGAAGGCCGACACCGCACAGGCCATCCGGGAGTTCCGGGGCGATGTGGGGAACGTGGCGGCGTTCCTGATGACCGAGGTACTGCAGACGCAGCCTGCCGCGCTGCGGGACTTCCTGCTCCGGACCTGCATCGTCGACCAGCTCTGGCCTGAGCTGGCCGAGGCGCTGACGGGTCGCTTCTGTGACCGCCGGTCGCTGGAGTTCCTGTCCCACGGGAACGCGTTCACCCAGCCGGTTCCCGGGACCGACGACTGCTACAGCTACCAGTCACTGTTCCGCGAGTTCCTCCGGGCCGAACTGTTGTTCGAGCGACCGGCTCTGGTTCCCGAGCTTCACCGCACGGCCGCCGACTGGTTCGCACAGAACGGGCAGCGGCTGACGGCGGTCCGCCACGCCATCACAGCCGGGCAGTGGGGCGATGCGGCACGGTATCTGGTGGAGGACTTCGACTTCGCGCAGCTCCTGGTCGGGCGCCAACGGCAGTTGCTGAAAGGGTTGGTCGCTGACCTTCCCGACGACCTCGAGGGAGCGGATGCCGCGGTGGTGCGGTCCGCTCGAGCACTCGCGGAGTTCGATGTCGACCTGTGTACGGCGGAACTGAGCAAGGCTCGCTGCAGCCTGGACCAGGGTGTCCCACCTCGGACCCCCGCTCACGAGCTGGCGATCACCGTGCTGCACGCGATCTGTGCAAGTCTTCAGGCCGATGTCACGACGGCGCTGGACGCCGTACTCGCCGCCGAAGCGGGCCTCGCTGCGTCGGTGGGATCGAGGGCCTCGCATCCGGAGCTGAGGCTACTCGTTGCCGGATGCAAAGGCCGGGTCCTCCTGCAGCGGGGAGACTTCCCTGGCGCCGCGGAGGCCTTCGCCGAGGCGATCGCCATTGCCGACGAGGCCGGTCTGCCCGAGGCGCTGGCGGAGGCCTTCGGGATGGCCGCGCTGGTGGAGGCGGTGTGGGGCCATCTGCGGCGGGCCGGCGAGCTCGCTGCACAAGCCACCGCGCCGGCGGAGTCCGGGGCTCGCCTGGATGAGCCACAGTCGGCGATCGTGGCCCGAGCCTGGGTGAGCGCCGACCAGGGTGGGCTCACGGCAGCCCGGGACCTGGTGCATCGCGCCGGGGCCGCCGTACCGACGTTCGATGTCCGGGTTCTCGGGGCGTTCGCGGCTCTGGTCCGGGCGAGAGTGCTGCGAGCCGGAGGAGATGCCGACCTGGCCCGTGCCGAGCTGAGGGCGGCCGGCAACAGCTATCGCGCCGGCGCCGACGACTGGCTCGGCCAGTTCCTGGTCGTGGACGAGGCGAAGATTCTGGTGGCTCAGCACCGGCCACATGACGCCATCGCGGTGATCGAGCATTCCCCCGGCCGCAACCAGGTCGAATCGATCCTGGTCCTGCAACGGGCGGCTACCGAGGCCGGTGTGCAGGGTCCTGCGCTGCCGTCTCCGGTCGCGCAGCGCGCAACCTCCCTCGAGACGCAGATCGACAGCTGGCTGGTTCGAGCCGCGGAGTCGATCAGAACCGGCGAGTCCGGCCGGAGCGACCTCCACGTGGAGCGCGCCTTGCGACTGGCCGCACCCGAGCACCTCCGCCGTCCGTTCTCGGACGCGCCGCGACCACTGCGCAAATTGCTTCAGCCGACCGGCGAACTGATGCGGCGTCACGCCTGGCTCCGCGCGCCGGGACCAGGACATGACGGTACGGCGGATCGATCGAGCCGGAGCCAGTACGAACTCGTCGTCACCATCACTTTGAGCAGCAAGGAGCACGAGGTGCTGGAATACCTCGCCGAGCTGCTGACCACCGAAGAGATCGCCAGCATCATGTACGTCTCGGTCAACACAGTCCGCAGTCACGTTCGGAGCATCCTGCGCAAGCTGAGTGCCTCCCGGCGCAACGAGGCCGTACGGCGAGCATGGGAGCTGGGTCTGCTCCCCCCACGCCCCGAGGCCTGAGGTGAGCCATCCGGTCGACGCCCGCGTCCCCGGGGCGTTCCGGCTTCCGCCGGTGCGGCTGCTGCGGGCCCAGCGCCGGCTTCGTGCCGGCCTCTTGGAGCTGCTGTTCGTGGGGATCGGACTCGCACTGGGACTCGCGCTGCCTCGGGTGACCGAAGGCCCGACCGTCGAGGGTGGCAAGGCGGCCCAACTGCTGTTCACTCTCGGGCTCGGAGTGGTCGGCGTGGTCACCATCGTCTTCTCACTGCTGTTCAGCGTGGTGCAGTGGTCGGCCAGCACCTTCTCGCCTCGACTGAGCATCTTCCGTGACGACCCGCTGGTCTGGCGGACCTTCGCCGTCACCCTCGGAGGATTCGTCTTCTGCATCACGGCGGGGACGGCCGGCGGCAGTGCCGACCGGGTGTCGCTGCTGGTGCCGATCACCGCCACCGTCGCGACGCTGACCGCCTTGGGACTGATCTGGGCACTGCAGATCCGAGCCTTCCGGTCGATGCAGCTGAGCCGGGTGCTCGCGGCATTGGCCGCCCGGGGCCGCGCCGTGATCGACGACCTGTACCCGAGCGCGTTCTCGGTACCTGCCGGCGTGCCCGTCACCCCGGCTCCGTCAGCCCCGCTCCGGATCGTCACCTGGACCGGGCCGCCGGCCGTACTCCAGCAACTCGACCTGCGCCGCTTGGTGCAAGCTGCCGCGCAGGCCGACGCGCTGGTGGTCTTCAGGGTCGGCGTCGGCAGCGCTCTCCAGGAAGGCTCGCCGCTGGCTGACATCCACCACGGCGAGCTCTCCGACGAGGTGGTGCGTGCGGCTGTTGTCCGTGGTGCAGAACGGTCCTTCGATCAGGACCCGATGCTGGCGATCCGGCTGTTGGCCGACATCGCACTGCGCGCACTCTCCCCGGCCGTCAACGACCCGGCCACGGCGGTCGACTCTCTTGACGCGACAGAGGGCTTGTTGCGCGTGTTGGCAGGTCGCAATCTCTGGGTGGGCGACATCGCCGACGGCGACGGCGTACCGCGAGTCCGGCTGGTGCTGCCGACCTGGGAGGACTATCTGCGGACCGCGGTCGAGGATCTGTTGCCTGTCGCAACAGGTATCCCGATGGTTCTCGAGCGCATCCAGGTTATGCTGACCAATCTCGTCGAGACGTCCCCGGCGCCGCGGCACGCAGCTCTCCTCCAGCTCGCTTCTCGAGTCTGCGCACTGCTCGCGGCGTGCCGATACGAACCCCTCTCGACGGAGGCGGGGCGGTGACAGAGGGCACGTTCGCGGCCCTCGCGCTTCTCGTCCTCGGGTGGGCAGTGGTCTCGGATCTCCTGGCCCGCTTGAACATCACCGGTCCGCTGGTGTTCGCGGTCGCCGGCTATGCATTGGGGAACCCTGACTGGGGCCCGCTCTCCGTCGACGTCGAGGCCCCGTCCGTCCATCTGCTCGCGGAGCTGACGCTGGCACTCCTGTTGTTCGCCGATGCGGCCAGAGTCAACGTCTCACGGCTGAAAGAAGACATTCGCCTGCCCGGCCGCCTGCTGGCGCTCGGCCTTCCGCTGTCCGTGATTCTGGGCGCTCTCCTGGCCGCCTGGTTCTTCGACGATTTCACCTGGGCACTCGCGGGCTTCGTCGGCGCCACGCTCGCTCCGACCGACGCTGCTCTCAGCGCCCAGGTGATCAACGATCGCCTCATCCCCGTGCGCCTGCGTCGTGCGCTCAACGTGGAAAGTGGACTCAACGACGGCATCGTCACACCCGTCGTCACGTTCACGCTCGCAATCGCCGCCGGCCAACTCGGGATCGAAAGCCACGACGGCGCCGCCGACCACGGCGGTGGCGCGCTGCTCGAACTCGCCGTCGGTCTCATCGCCGGCCTTGCGGTCGGGACAGTGGGTGCCTGGCTCTTGACGGTCGGCTCACGGCGGCACTGGATGACGACAGGCGCGCGGCGGCTGGGAACGCTAGCGGCCGCACTCAGCAGCTTCGCCCTCGCCGTCACGTTCGACGGCAACGGATTCATCGCGGCGTTCGTGGCCGGCATCGCCTTCAGAGCAACGCTCGACGAGCAGACGATCGACGCGGACACCGCCGTCGAACTACCGGAGTTGCTCGGTGAGGTGCTGGCCTTCGCCGTCTGGTTCGCCTTCGGAGCCGCGCTGGTGCCGATCGCCCTTCACAACTTCGACCTCACGCTTCTGGCGTACGCCGTACTGAGTCTGACTGTGGTCCGGATCGTTCCGGTCGCCCTGTCCCTGCTGGGCGCGGGTCTGGACCGCAGGACCGTTGGGTTCGTGGGATGGTTCGGGCCGCGCGGCCTCGCATCGGTCGTGTTCGCGTTGCTGGCAGTCGAGCAGCTCGGCGAGGTCCCCGTGGTCGAGCGGGTCGTCGCGGTCGTTGCGCTGACTGTGTTCCTGAGCGTCGTACTCCACGGTGTCACGGCCGGTCCGCTCGGACGCCGCTATGTGCACCTCGAGCAGGCCGACGAGGACCAGCGCGGCGGACCCCGATCACGCCGTACGACGAGAGGTCTCCGCAGCCCCGACGCCCTTCGCAGCGACCAGCCGTGACTACGACACGGGCCGGGTGTCGGGTGCGCCTGTGGCGGGTTATAGTCGGCCTGCTGGAATCCGGTTACCAGCATGCCGCTTGCGAAGCAGAAAGTCTGAAAACATGGGCTTCCCGCCCGGCGACGGAACTGATCGGCCGCGGAGCGACGACCCCGAGACGGCCGCGCTCAGAGAGCAGGCCACCGGCATACTGGCCGAGTATCACCAGATCGAGCTGGCCGAGGCAGGCATGCTGCTGATCGTGCTGGCCGAGTATCTTGACTGCTCGGTGGACGCATTGGCCGCCGAGGTACTGCGCACGGCAGTCGCACGCGACGAACCGCCTCAGTCCGGCGACTTCTCTCCGGAACGAAGCGGCACAGCGGAATAGCACCCCCGGATCGTCCGGCCGGGATGAGGTCGCGGCGGTCGCCGGTCCCTAGGCTCGACAGCGCCGGGACAGGATGAGGCCCCCTTCTGGACAAGGCTCGTCCGGACAAGGCTCGTCTGGATTAGGCTCGTCTGAAGGAGGCGACCCGACGTGGGCGCACATCCCGTACGCCGTTGGCTGCGGTCGGAGCGGCCGAACGTGCGCGCCGATGTGGTCGCCGGGTTGCCGGGCGCGATCAGCAGTGTGCCGGACGGGATGGCAGCCGCGGTACTCGTCGGCGTGAACCCGATCCACGGCCTGTATGCGTGTTTCGCCGGTCCGGTCGCAGGAGGGCTGGCGTCGAGCACGCGGCTGATGGTGATCACCACGACCACGGCGGCAGCGTTGGCGGCCGGGTCGGCATTGTCGGGGGTGGACCCCGCGGACCGGCCGGATGCCTTGATCCTGTTGACGCTCATTGCCGGTGTGGCGATGATCCTGGCGGGGATCGCGAAGCTCGGGCGGTACACGCGGTTCGTGTCGTACTCCGTCATGATCGGCTTCCTGACCGGGATCTCGGTCAACATCTTCTGCGGCCAGATCTCCGCCCTGACCGGCGCGGAGGCCAGTGGCGGATTCGCGCTGGCCAAGGCGGTCGACGTCGTGATCCATCCGTCGCGGATCGACATCCCGTCCCTGCTGACGGGCCTGGCGGCGCTCGGCATCCTGGCCGGCCTGTCCCGGACCCGGCTGGCTCCGGTCGGCGCATTGGTCGCGCTGGTCGTGCCGACCGCGGTGGTGATCCTCGCCGGTGCCGATTCGGTGGCACGGGTGGAGGATGTCGGGGAGATTCCGCCCGGTATTCCGGTGCCGGACCTGCCGAACCTCAGCCTGCTGTCGTTCTCGCTGGTGACCGGTGCGCTGGCGGTCGCGGCCATCGTCCTCGTCCAGGGCAGTGGGGTCGCCGAGGCCGCACCCAACCGGGACGGAACCGTCTCGAACGCGAACCAGGACTTCATCGCCCAGGGCGTGGGCAATCTCGCGGCCGGCTTCTTCCGCGGTCAACCGGTCGGCGGTTCGGTCGGCCAGACCGCTCTGAACCAGGCCGTCGGCGGCCGCACCCGATGGGCTCCGATCTGTGCAGGTCTGTGGATGCTGGTGATCCTCGCGGCCTTCTCCGGCGTGGTCGGAGTCGTCGCGATGCCGACGCTGGCCGCCGTACTCATCTTCGCGGCCATCGGTTCGCTCCGGCTGGGTGAGCTGAAGACGATCATGCGCACCGGCCCGACCTCACAGATCGCGATCGTCTCGACGTTCCTCGCGACCCTGTTCCTCCCGATCGCCGCCGCCGTCGGGCTCGGCGTCACCTTGTCGCTGCTGCTGCAACTCAACCAGGAGGCGATGGATCTCAAGGTCGTCGAACTGAAGCCCGCCGGCGAAGGCCGGTGGACCGAGCACCCGGCCCCCAAGCAGCTGCCGAGCCATCAGACGATCGTGCTCGACGTGTACGGCAGCCTGCTGTACGCCGGATCACGCACCCTCGGCGCCAAGTTGCCCGATCCGGCCGGCTCCGAAGCACCCGCCGTCATACTCCGGCTCCGTGGCCGGACGTCCGTCGGCGCGACGTTCGTCAAGGTCCTGGCCGACTACGCCGCCGCCCTGCACACCGTAGGCGGCCGCCTCTACCTCAGCGGCGTTGACCATGGCCTGGCCGAACTGCTACGCCGTACCGACCGCGTCGACGTGTCCGGCCCGGTCACCGTCTTCGAGGCCAGCGAACTGGTCGGCGAATCCACCGAAAAGGCCCTCCACGAAGCCGAAACCTGGTCAGTTGCCCACCGCACCAACACCCCCGATCAGTGAGCATCGAGAGGGTTGCCGGCGATTCTGGTGGTGAGGCCGGACTGGATGGCGCGGGCGGCGGAGCTGGTGGGCTTTCGGGCGGCTTGGGCCTGGAAGCAGGTGAGGAACTCGGGGGTGAGGTCGAGGCGGGGGTATTGCTGGAGTACTTCGGCGCGGAAGGCGGGAGTGAAGTCGTCGATGTTCTTTCCGACGATGTCCACGGCTGCGGCGCGCGACATCAGGTGGCCTTCGGGGTCGTCGGCCGGGTCGACGTCGGGCCACATGTGCCTGACGATGACTTCGGCGAGGCGGTCGCGGCGTTCGCTCGGCCAACCGGCGCCCGCGGCGAACACCCAGGCGACGTGGCCGCTGGCCTCCTCGAAGGAGACGGTGTGGCTGTCGAACTCCGGGCCAAGGCTGATGTCGTGGAACATCGCGGCCGCGAACAACAACTCAGCGTCGTACTCGATGCCCTGCTGGGTGCCGTACGTAGCGGCCCACACGTAGACGCGGTGCGAATGGCTCAGCATGGCTGGTGACAGATACGCGGAGGCGACCTCCAAAGCCGCCGATGACGCGGCCGTATCAGGAATGATCATGCTTCGACGGTACGGCGGGAGAGGCCCGCACCACTGGTCCACTCCGGCACCACGCTCATGGGCCATCCACCGCAGAAACGGCCCATCACCTACGCCGTCAAATGGCCCACCGATGGCAGACCGAGAGCGCGTACGGTCGATGTCGGACCATCACAACGACTACCGCAAGGATCGTCATGCGTGCCATCACAGCCCAGGACCGCGCGGCCGGCGTCGGCGGACTGACCCTGACCGATCTCCCCCATCCGCACGCTGCGGAGAACGACGTCATCGTGCAGGTGCACGCCGCCGGCTTCACCCGTGGCGAGCTGGACTGGCCAGGGACGTGGACCGACCGCGCCGGTCACGACCGCACGCCAACGGTCCCCGGCCACGAACTGTCGGGTGTCGTCGCCGAACTCGGCTACGGCACCACCGGGCTGACGGTCGGCCAGCGGGTCTTCGGACTGACTGACTGGAGCCGCAACGGCACCCTCGCGGAGTACACCGCCGTGGAGGCCCGCAATCTGGCGCCGCTCCCCACAAACGTCGACCACGTCACCGCGGCTGCTCTCCCGATCTCCGGTCTGACGGCTTGGCAGGCGCTGTTCGACCACGCCCAGCTGAAAGCCGGCCAAACCGTCCTCATTCACGGAGTCGGTGGCGCCGTCGGCTCCGTCGCGGCACAGCTGGCCCGCGATGCAGGTGCCCACATCATCGGCACCGGCCGCCACTCCGACCAGACCATGGCCTCCGATCTCGGCGTTCACGCCTTCCTCGACCTCGATGGCGAACGCCTCGAGGACACCGGCGCGGTCGACGTCGTACTGGATGTGATCGGCGGCGACATCCGCGACCGCTCCACCGCGCTGCTGCGCCCCGGCGGCACCCTCGTCACCATCGCCGATCCACCCAGCATCCATCCGCAGGACGGCCGGGCCATCTTCTTCGTCGTCGAGCCCCACCGCGAACAGCTGGCCCAACTGGCCACCCGCCTCCATGAGGGCCGGCTCGTCCCCCTCGTCAGCGCCGTCCGTCCTCTGGCCGACGCTCCCAAGGCCTTCACCGAACGCGGCCGAACGATCATCCAGGTGACCACGGACTGATCCGACGGTTTGTCGGAGCGCGCCGGTAATGTCCTGCCCGTGGACGTTGGGGAGCGTATTCAGGAACTTGCCGATCAGATCGTCGTACTGCGGGACGCCTACTACCGCGGATCGCCGTCGGTGGCCGACGCGGAGTACGACGCGATCGAGGACGAGCTGCGGACACTGATCGACGCCAACCCGGAGCTGGCGCCCGACCCGAACCCGCTGGACCAGGTGGGTGCGCCCGCGATCCTGCACGCGCCGATCCGGCACTCGCGGCCGATGCTCTCGCTGGAGAAGGCGACCCGGCCCGAACAGGTCGAGGCCTTCTTCAGCCGCTTCCCCGGCCAGTCGGTGGTGGTCATGCCGAAGCTGGACGGCCTGTCCCTGGCCCTCGTCTATGAGAACGGGCGCCTGGCGCGAGCGATCACCCGCGGCGACGGGACGACCGGCGACGACGTGACTCCGCTCGTGCGGGCTCTCGCGGACGGCGTCCCGGACCGGCTCGACGTACAGGACCGCACGGAGGTCCGCGGTGAGGCGGTCATGTTGCGCTCGACCTTCACCGCCTACAACACCGCCCACCCCGACAAACCCCTGATCAATCCGAGAAACGCCGCCGCCGGCACTCTCCGCGCCAAGGACCCGGCCACCGTCGCCGAACGACGCCTGCAGTTCCTCGCCTTCGACCTGCTCAGCGACTCCAACGACGCCGATGCCGATCTCGAGAGCGCACTGCAGACGATGGGATTCACCGTCGCCGACATGCGGCACTGCGACGACGCACCTGCCGCGCAGGCGGTGATCGCCACGATCGAGGAGCAACGCAACGAGCTCGACTACGACCTGGACGGCGCCGTACTGCGGTTGGCCGATCGCGACGCCTTCGCCGCGGCCGGCACCCGTTCGAGCTCGCCCCGTGGCGCTCTGGCATACAAGTTCGCCGCCGAGGAGAAGACCACCGTGCTGGCTGACGTGGTCTGGGACGTCGGCAAGACCGGTAAGATCGCGCCGGTCGCCTGGCTGGAGCCCGTCTTCGTCGGCGGTACGACGGTCACCCGCGCGACGCTGGCCAACCAGGAAGTCATCCGCGCCCGCGGCATCAAGATCGGCGACACGGTCCTGGTGCGCCGTGCCGGTGACGTGATCCCGTTCGTCGCCGGCGTACTCGACGAGTCCAAGCGCACCGGCGCGGAGCGGGATATCGTGCCGCCGTCCGTGTGCCCGTCGTGTGAGCAGCCCCTGATCGAGCAGGGCAACAGCCGCGAGCTGTTCTGCACCAACGTCGCTTGCCCCGCCCAGACGGTACGGCGGTTGATCCACTGGGCGTCCCGCGCGGCCGCCGACATTGACGCCATCGGCGGGGTCTGGATCGAGCGACTGGCCGAGGCCGGGATCCTCGAACACCCGTCGGACTTCTACCAGCTGACCGCTGAGCGGCTGCTGGAGTTCGACCGCATCGGCGACATCTCGGCCGCTCGCATGATCGAGTCGATCGACGCCAGCCGCCAGGTCGGCTTGCGCCGGGCCATGATCGGCCTCGCGATCCCGATGGCGTCCGAAGGCACGGCGGCCAGGCTGTGCCGCGCCGGATTCGCTTCCCTGGAAGAAGTTGCCGACGCAGGCGTCGACGGGCTGGTCGCCGTCGACGACATCGGTCCGAAGGTCGCTGCCTCGCTGAGCGAGCACCTCATCCGGTTGCGACCCGAGCTCGAGCGGCTCCGCGCGGCCGGCGTCTCGCTCGACGTACGCGAAGAGGATCTCCCACCGGTCGTCGCAGCCGGCGCGCCGCTGGCGGGCAAGACAGTGGTCGTCACCGGTTCCATCAGCGACCCGCGCTCCGGCGAGAAGGTCGCCCGCCCGGCCTTCCAGCGACTCTGCGAGAAGGCCGGCGCCACCATCGCCTCCTCGGTCTCGGCCAGCACCGACTTCCTCATCACCGGCGCCGACGTCGGCGCCGCCAAGCTCACCAAGGCCGAAAAACTCGGCGTCACCGTCGTCGACCAATCCGAGATCTGGCAACAACTCCAAGCCGCCGACCTCCTCAACCGCTGACCCCGAGAGACGACGTCAGTGAGAGAGCTCTAATGCTCGCTTAAGGTTCGGCGCGTACTTCCGTTGCTAGCTTCCGATCACCATCGGCAGAGACGGAAGACCGTGCGGACCACCATGCAGCTATCGAAGCCCCATGACGTGATCACTGCTCCAGTGGTTGCTCGGGTGGATGCCCGCTACGCGGTCGGGCGGGTGCTGTTCACGATCTGTGCGGCGATCATGACGCTGCACCTCGTGGCGGTCACGGTGCGGATCCTCCTGCGTCCGGGCGGCGGCGGACCGGCGGATGTGCTGAGCCTGCTGAATGCCGCACAGGAACGCTCGCTGGCGAGTTGGTGGACGTCGGCGCTGTTGGTGACTTGCTGCCTGGTGGCCGTCGCCGTTGCCCGACTGGCCGGGGCCGAGACTCGCACCGGTCTGGCCAAGCGACCCTGGATGGTGCTGGCCGTGGTGTTCGCGCTGCTGTCCATCGATGAGGTTGTCTCGCTGCACGAACGCGGCGCCAAGTGGACCGAGGCCGGCGCCCGATACCTGTGGCGGCATCTGGCGATGGCGGTCGAGGAGGCCGCGGAGATGGTCGGCGTGGTGATCGTTCTGCTCGGCGTCCTGAGCGCAGTGCGAGTACGCCGCTCCGACAGCCACCTGACCGTGGCCTACGAAGACGACAACTGACCCCTCCCCCAATGCCGCTCAGCCCGGCCACCCCTCCGGCCGGGCTGAGCGGTGGGTCAGTAGCGGAACTGTTGCAACTGCCGGCCATCGACGGACGGCACCCACCCGGTGCGGGTGCTCGGATCCAGCTGAACCGCACGTTCGGTCTGCGAGTTGTACTCGCCCCCGAACGGACTGCTGACGAAGTTCAGGCCGGACACCACCGAGACCTGCTGACCAGTGGCCAGGTCGATGACCGCGAACTGGCTGGTTGCGTTGCTGTCGGTGACGACACCCCCGACGCGGCCGAACTGTGACAGCACCGGCGGAGTGCGGAAGGCAACCAGTCCGAGGTGGTGCACACTGTCGATCGCGAGGTACGCCGCCTGCTGCTGCCGGACCGGGATCGTCGGCGCGGCGGTGGTCATCGTGTCGCCGGCCAGCACGCTCATGCTGGTCGTCCCGACGATGTTCAGGCTGACCGAGCGGTACGACAACTGGTAGAGCCGGTCTGCACCCTCGTCCAGCGCGAGGCCGTTGGCGCAGACGCTGCCCGAGTCCGACAGCCGCAGAGCGCTCGTGTCGAGGTCGAGGCTCACCGCCGAGCCGACCCCGCCGCCGATGCAGATCAGGCTGCTGCTGGTCCGGGACAGGTACACCGTCCCGGTTTGCCGGTCGAGCTCGATCATCTTGAACCCACCCCGCACCGCACCCGGCGGATCAGCCGCGATCGCCGGCGCCAGCGTGCCGGTCGCGAGGGCGAGCGGAAGAACGACATCAGCACCATCTTCGATGCGCAGGGCAAGGATCGCTGCGCGATGCCGGACTCCGTCGACGCGTCCGCCCCGAACGGTGTAGCCATCGGCCGACGCCGTGGCGACAACCTTCCTGGTGGTGGTGTCGTAGGTCTCCAGCGCCGAGCCGGTCGGCGAGAAGTGCAGGAGTACGACGCGATGCGCCTGCGGATCCGCGCCGAGGACCTGGTAGCCACCGTCCGGCGACGGATCAGTCGTGATCGTGTCTCCGAAGGTGCCGGCTGCGGCGTCGTACTCCAGCACCGACTCTCCCCCGCC
Organism: Kribbella pittospori; assembly: GCF_004331465.1. Taxonomy (GTDB): domain Bacteria; phylum Actinomycetota; class Actinomycetes; order Propionibacteriales; family Kribbellaceae; genus Kribbella; species Kribbella pittospori. Next base: position 564,341 of record NZ_SJKB01000003.1, on the reverse strand, counting down.
GGGCGTCCGGAGCGCGGCGTACGACGTGCCTCCGGGCTGCGCCGCGAAGCTGGTCACTCTCCCGTCGCCCGGCGCGAGGCCGTCGTCGACCGTCAGCAGCGAGGACGCCGACGCCTGGCCGAGGATCCGGCCGGATCGATCGGTCCCGAAGACCCGGACGTTGTAAGCCACCGAGCCGCCGAGGCCGAGCTCGACCGCATTCAGAGACGCGACACCCGAGCGGGCCGGAAGGCGTTGATACGCAACGGATCCCGCGTTGACTCCGTTCTGGTCGCGCGAGTCACCATTGGCGTTGGTGAACGTGTTGAGCGCGTTGTAGAGCGTCGGCGCGGGAGCGGAGAACTCGACCGCCGCTCCGGTCGCGCCAGGGATCGAGCGGACGTCGTACCGGAGCGAGAAGCGCGGCTCGGCGCGCCGGATCTCCAGCGTGTGGTCGGCCTGCGTACCGAGGGTCGGCGCCGGCGGCCGGTGGGCGGCCGTACCGCCGTCGACCCGGATCGCCGTGAACTCGCCGTACGTCGGTGAGCCGGCCGAGCCCGTGACGGACCGCTGGACGATCCCGATGCCGTAGACGCCACCCCCGCCGACGAACGCGCTTGCCGGGATCACGACGTCGCCACTCATATCGTTGAGCGGAGCAACGAACCCGGTGCCGAACAGTGGTGCCGTGAGCGGATTCCAGTGCCCGAGCGTGGACACCACGAGCTGCGGGTTGGACAGGTTCCGTACGCCGGTCACGTCGTAGTGGACCGTGACCGCGTTGCCCGCGCGGACAGTCGGCGGCGCGATGGGTGCCAGCGCCTCGGCGTACGTCCCGTCCGTCGGCCCGACCGTGAGCGTCTTGGCCGCCGACGCGACCACGTGCTTGCCGTTGCGTACTTCGAACGTCACGCCGACGTTGCGGTTCTGGTCGGACACGACGGGCAGACCCGCGGCGCCGAGCAACTCGGTCGGCGTCAGCCGGACCGCCGGTACGGACGAGTGGAACTCGCGGTCGTTGACGGTCAGCACGTAGTCGGTGTTGCCGGTGGTCGGGCCAACGATGTCGGCGCCGATGGTGACCGGTCCGACAAGACCTTCGCCGGTGCCGCCGGTCTGCAGGTCGATCCGGTCCGGGTCGCTGGACTCGAGGAACGAGGTACCGAGGCCGCCGGTGACGACGCGGTGGGCCACCGACAGCCGCGCGATCCGAGGCTGTCCCTGGTGACCGCCCAACACATCATTGACTGCGGCGGTGACGTCGACCTGCGGTCCGACGGAGACCTTCCGGTCCATCTGCGGCGGGCTTGCGACCGCTCGACCGGTGCGCTCCAGCACGGCTCGGACATCCGTCGGGCTGAGCCGGTGTCCGGTCAGTTCTGAAGCCTGCAGTACGACGGCAGCGGCCGCGGCGACCATCGGAGCGGACGCCGACGTACCGCCGTTCAACACAGGCGTGACGTCCTGCGCGTTCCCCCCGCCGGTGTGCTCGTACACCAGGATGCCGTCACTGGGTGCGGACACGTTGAGACGCGTGCCGAAGCCGGACGAGAACGTCGTGCCGCCGTTGGTGCGCGTGGCCGCGAAGGTCGGGTTGTGCGACGACGGCTCCGAAGCGATGTCGTCGAGGGTGGTGCCGCCAACGGCGATCGCACCGCTGTCCGGGACTCGCGTCGGGGTGGTGGACTGCGCGACGTCGTCGATGTCGGTCGCGGCCTCGTGGTGCGAGACCAGATCGGTGGGCGTGCTGCCGCCGTCCGGACCGACCGCGGTCGGCGTGTAGAGCCGGGTGCCGTCGTTCGACGAGATGGTCACCACGATGTGGTACTGGTGCACGATCGTGCTGACCACGTTCCGGATGACCGGGTCGTCCTCGAGGTACCGGCCCGGGAAGCCCTGGGTGTCGGTGCCGAAGCCGAGGCTCGCCGTGATCACGTCCGGCCGTGGCGTCTGGCGGGCCGCGGCCAGCAACGCCACGGCGATCTGGTCGAACGTCGGCTCCTTCGGGACGACGAGCCGGTACTGCGCACCCGGCGCGATGCCGAGCAGATCGGTCAGACCGTCGCCGGTCGCCTCCGAGCGCTGCTTGTCATGCGGCAGCGGCGCCATTACCCCGAAGTCGAGCAGCACCTCACCGAGTTGGGCATCCTGCCCCTCGGTCGAGCCGACCGGGTCCAGCTTGCCGTCCGGGCCTGCGGTGTACGTCGGAATCAGCGGCATCGCCGGCAGGTCCAGGTACCGCTGTCCGTCGCGGACGATCGTGGTCGGGCCGTGGGAACGGACGTAGTTGTCGCCCGCGTCGGCCATCGCCTGGTCGGTGAGATCGCCGATCGAGACGTTCGTGATGATCTGGCCGGCGCCGGGCAGTTGGCCGAACCGCTCCTGCAGCGTGCTGAAGGCGCCGATCGCGTTCGTGCCGCCGGCGTTGAGGAAGCTCTGCGCGGAAGAGGTCAGGCCGTAGTTCGTCGGCAGGGCCGATGCCGGCGTCTTGGCTGCCTTCGGGGTCGCCTTGCGAGCTGCGCTGACCGCGTCCGCCGGCACGGGCTTCGGGCCGGTGGACATCGCCGAGACACGCTTCCCGGGTGGCGCGGTCTGCTGTGCGAAGGTGGCGCGCACGGTCTCGTCCGTGGGAGCCCAGTCGCCGCCGACTGCCGACGTACCATCCGGGACCAGGATCGTCGTACGGGCGAGAACGTTGCCGTGAGCATCGGTGCGGATAGCTGCGCCGTCGGGGCCGAGGGCGATGTGACCGCCGTCCGGCATCGACACCTGCCGGGACGGACCGGTTCCTGGCGGTGCCGCGGCGGCTCCTGGCGGTGCAGCCGCGGCTGGTCCGGCGACAAGCGAACCGGCCAAGGTCACAGCGGTCAGGAGGCAGACGAGCAGACGACGGTGCGGAAGGGCGGAGGGCACGACGGCCCCTTTCTCCGTGGCGGTAGGAGGAGTGCTGGACAATTACGCACCACCCACGGCGACCCACCACACCAATTGACCGAAACCCGCCAGTGGCAATTCCCCGCCACCGCGGCCAGACGTCCATGCACTGTCCGTAGTCGCCGACTGACACTCGGAGATCGTCGGTTTTGATCACGAATTTGCTCGTGTCCGGGCCGGGTTCGCGCGTAGGCTCGCGGCAAGGAGACCTTGTGCTCAGGGGGGATGACGTTGAGCCAGCCAGCGACCCAGTCCGACTACCCGGACAACATTGATGCCGCTGTTCTGAAGATCGCCGGAGTCGTGGTGCTGGGCGCCATCATGTCGATCCTCGACATCACGGTGGTCAACGTCGCGTTGCCGACCTTCCAGGACGAGTTCGGTACGCCCGAGAATCCGGTGACCTACTCCCACGTGGCGTGGACGGTCACGGCGTACACGCTCGCCCTCGCGACCGTGATTCCGCTGACCGGATGGGCGGCCAACCGGTTCGGCACCAAGCGGCTCTACATGGCCGCGATCTTCCTCTTCACCGCCGGGTCCGCCCTGTGCGCCACCGCGACGAGCATCGACATGCTGATCGCCTTCCGGGTCCTGCAGGGGCTGGGTGGCGGCATGCTGATGCCGCTCGGCATGACGATCATGACCCAGGCCGCGGGACCGCACCGGATGGGCCGGCTGATGGCCATCCTCGGCGTACCCATGCTGCTCGGGCCGATCCTGGGCCCGATCCTGGGTGGCTGGCTGATCCAGGTCGCGAGCTGGCACTGGATCTTCCTCATCAACGTCCCGCTCGGCGCGATCGCGCTGGTCTACGCCTGGTTCGCCCTGGCCAAGGACCACGCTGAGCCGTCCGAGTCGCTCGACTTCGTCGGTGTGGCGCTGATGTCTCCCGGACTCGCCCTGTTCCTGTTCGGCATCTCCTCACTGCCCGCCGAGGGCGGTGACGTCACCGCGCCCCGGGTGTGGGTCTCGATCCTGATCGGTGTGCTGTTGATGGCGGCCTTCGTCTGGCATTCGTTCAAGCCGGAGCACCCGCTGCTCGACCTGCGGCTGTTCCGCGACCGCAACCTCACCGTCTCGATCATCACGATGTTCCTGTTCGCCGCGGCGTTCTTCGGTGGGCTGCTCCTGGTGCCGACGTACTTCCAGCAGATTCGCGGCGAGTCCACCCTTGCTGCGGGTCTCCTGGTGGCTCCACAGGGGCTCGGCGCCATGGTGACCATGCCGATCGCCGGTCGGCTGGTGGACAAGATCCCGGTCGGCCGGATCGTGCCCGTCGGCCTCGGGTTGATCGTCATCGGCATGTTCGGACTGACCCAGCTCACGGCAACGACGCCGTACCCCCAGATCATCGCCTATCTGGTCGTGATGGGCTTCGGGATGGGCGGCACGATGATGCCGCTGTTCACCACGGCGCTGCGGACGCTGCGCGGTCCCCAGGTCGCGCGCGGTTCGACCCTGCTCAACATCACCCAGCAGATCGCCTCGTCCTGCGGGGTCGCGACGATGTCGGTCATCCTCACCAACCAGCTCAACGACTCGCCGATCATCCCCGGGACGCAGAACATTCCCGGCCTGGGCGGAGGACTGAAGGAGACCCAGGCGGCCATCCTGGCCAACACCCGCCCGGAGAGCCTGATCCCGCTCCACATCGACCCCGCCGCCATCGTTCGCGGACTGGTCGACGCCGCCGCGGCCTTCGCCCATACCTACTGGGTCGCCTGGGTGCTGGTCGTCCTCACCCTGATCCCGGCCCTGATGCTCCCCCGCAAACGCTCGGAATCGGACCTCGCCACAACCGATGTGCCACCCGCGGTGGTCGACTGACCCCGGAGAGCGCAGTGATGGACGATCACGATCGGGTGATCACGAAGGCGGCGGCCGGCACGGTCGCCGAGGTGACCGCGAGATTCCGCGACCTCCTCAGCGCCAAGGGAGTCACGATCTTCGCCGTCATTGACCAGGCCGCCGCCGCCCGCACGGCTGGTCTCACCCTGCGCGACACGGTCCTGGTCATCTTCGGCAATCCGGCCGCCGGCACCCCGGTCATGCAGGCCGCACCCCTGAGCGCCCTCGACCTGCCGCTGAAGCTGCTCATCTGGGACGACGACGGTATGACGCGGCTCGCCTACTACTCCCCCGAGGCCATCAGCGAACGCCACGGCCTGCCAATGGAAACCACGGCCGCTCTGGCGGCCATCCACACACTCACCGATGCTCTCGCGGAACCTCATCCCCTGAGCTGACGGTCGGCGGGCAGCAGGCGGTGGGCCAAACGGAGAATGAACGACTCCGGGGCCTCCCAGACACTCCGGTCGTCTAGTGACCAGGCGTAGGTCAGGGCTCCGGCTTCGATGCAGTCCAGCAGCGCCGGGGCCGCGAGTTCGTACGCCGACCACTCGTAGATCTGCCGCAGCCGCGGCAGGATCACGCCGAAATCCAGCAACCGGCCGAGCCCGAGCTCGTCCTTCAGGTAGGACTGCACACTCTCGCGGAGCGGGTACTCGTCCGGCAGGACGCGCGACAGCTGAAGGAAGATCCCGGCCATGCCGAGCCTCGGATCGCCCAGCAACGGAGCGAGCGGACGCAGCCAGCCCAGCGCGATCCGAGGAGCCGCGACGAGCGTGTGCGAGTACAGCACCCGGCACAGGACGACGTTCATGAAGAAGCGCTCGGCCGCAGTCTCGGCCTCGGCCAACTCGCGATGCTCGAGGTAACCGGCCACGATGCTCCCGTTGTGCGCACGCCACCAAGCCCGAGCGGTCGGGTACTGCGCGAACGACAGCCAGTAGTCGACCGTCCGCGACGAGGCGGCCCCGGACAGATCTCCGCTCAAAGCCACGGCTTCACAACCGTCCCGCAGTACGCGCTCGTTCACCGCCCGCCACCACGGACTGCCAGGACGGTCACCGAACAACGGCTGCAGGACGCCGCGCTGCAGCTCCCACTGCATCGCGGACATCGCCGCACGACGATACGGAAGATGACGAGGCGCCTTGCCGAACGGGCCGTAGTAGCACCGCTGCATCAGGGCAAGACGGCCGGACGGATCGTCGCGAACCGCGGCCACCTGCTGATCGGCCCACGCACCGGCCGTCATGCCATCTGTCATCGGCTCAGGATCGCACGAGCGCAGGACCTCAGTTGGCGTGCAGAGCGGTGATGGTTTGCGCGACGGTCAAGCGATCGGTGGGGTCCTTGGCCAGTAGGCCTTCGATGATCGGGCGCAGCGTGCCGGCGTTCACGAACGCGGCGGGCCGGGCCTCGACCACAGCAACCAGAGTGCTGAACGGGTCGCCGGCGCCGAACGGTGACTTCCCCTCGACGGCCGCGAACAATGTCGCGCCCAGCGAGAACAGGTCGGATGCCGGGCCGACCGCGTCACCGCGGGCTCGCTCCGGTGACATGTACGCCGGACTGCCGGCCATGGCCTCGCTCGACAGCGTCTGCTCGTCGTCGACTACCGTTGCGATGCCGAAGTCCATCAGGACAATTCGTCCGTCGTCACACAGTTGGACGTTCGCGGGTTTGACGTCGGAGTGCACCAGACCGGCCTGGTGAACGGCCCCTAGTGCGTCGGCCAGGTGCAGCGCGATCCGCCGTACGTCGGCAATCGGGAGCGGACCGTCCGACGCCAGTGCGTCCGCCATGGTCCGCCCTGACAGCGGTTCCAGCACGATCCAGTGATCGCCGGCGTCCTCGACAACGTCGTACACCTTGACCACATTGCGGTGATCCACTCGTGCCACCGCGCGCGCCTCGGCCAGCGCACTGGCACGAACCTGCTCGGACGCATGGCCGGGAAGCACCACCTGCTTGATCGCGACGGGCCGCCCCAGCAACTCGTCATCGGCGAGCCAGACCCGCCCCATGCCGCCGCGGCCGAGCAACATCTTCAAGCGGTATCGACCAGTCACCAGGCGATCCGGGCCGACGACCGTCGGTGCTGACTGCACCTCGACTGTGGTCATGATCGCCTCCCTCTGCCGGCCTTCCGTGCTCCCTATACGGACCCCGAGCCCATTCGGTTCGACGCTTCTTGATCCTCCTCGTCGAACGTGCGCAGCACATTGTGGATGACCCCGAATCGAACCCCGGGTTGACACTCACCACACCCTGACTGGTTTTAGATGCTCCAGGCAACCAACTGCCGTGGTGCCAGGAATACGGCAGAAATGTTTGAACCGGCCGGGGACGGCGCGCGTGTAGCCCTCCATAGACAGCACGGCGTGTCGACTCGAGACCGCCGTACCCATTGGGAGGGACAAGATCATGAGTAGTGCGACAAGGCGTCTCCGGCGAGGTCTGAGCGCGGCAGCCGCCGCGGCCATCAGCACCGGCATCGCCGTGACTCTGGCAGGCACGGCATCCGCGACTCCGTCGAGTGGCGTCGTCATCGACACCGGCCAGCTGATCGTCACCGGCACGAACCACGCGGACACCATCACGCTGACGGTGCCGGCCACCAACACGGCGGTTCTCGAAGTCGACTTCGGTCCTGGTACGACGAAGCGCACGGTCAATCGCGCCGACTTCACCCAGATCCTCGTCAGCAGCCGGGGCGGCAACGACGTCGTACGGATCGACTACGGCGCCGAGGTACAGCCGTTCACGATCATCGACACCGGCGACGGCAACGACTCCGCGTTCGGGGGCAGCGGCAACGAACTGTTCCGGATGGGCGCCGGCAACGACAGCGTCGACGGCAACCGTGGCACCGACACGGCGCTGCTCGGCAGTGGCCGCGATTCGTTCACCTGGGATCCGGGAGACGGCAGCGACGTGATCCAGGGCGGTCGCGACCAGGACACGATAGTGTTCAACGGTTCGGCCGCGGCGGAGAAGTTCGTTGCCGCCGCCAACGGTCCGCGACTGCGGTTCACCCGGGACGTGGGCAACATCGTGATGGACACCGACAACGTCGAGCGGGTCTCGCTGAACGCGCTCGGTGGCGCCGACACGGTCGCCGTCGGCGACCTGCGCGGGACCGATGTCAAGAATGTCGATGTCGACCTGGGTGCGCAGCTCAACGCGAGCGGCGGTGACTCAGCGGTCGACGCAGTCACCGTCACGGGCACTGCCGGAAGGGACCACATCCGGGTGTCCGGCTCCAGTGGGGACGTGCGGGTGTCCGGGCTGAAGGCCGACGTACGGCTGAAGGACGCGGAACCGACGGACCAGTTGAGGATCGACACGCTGGCCGGCCGCGACGACGTGAACACCCGACGCCTCGCGCCGGGCACCATCTCACTCAGCATCCTTTGATCGCACCACCCCGGCGTCCGTCATACGGCGGACGCCGGCCGCCCCGGTACGACGCGACCATCCGGCTCCCGCATCGCTACGAACGATGGCGGAATCCCGATGAAGCCCGCAGGGAGTCACCACCATGAACCTCAGAATCCACATCCACCAAGCCTTCACCGGCGGTTGGTGCGCCGACATCGACGACGACCACGACCGTCAGCCCGACGACCCGTTCTGGTGCGTCGACCAATGGCCCACCCTCCAAGACGCCCTCGCCGCCGCCTGCGCCCAACTGGCCGCCCTCAACGCCTCCGTCCAACGCACCCAACCGCCATCACGCGTCAGCGGACAGCTCGCTGCGTGATCTCGCCCTTCTCACGGCGAGTTGAAGGTGTCGACGAACTGTTTGATGCGCGGCAATTGCTCCGGATCGATGGTGTGGCCGCCGCGGAAGGGCAGCAACTCCACGTCGGCGCCTCGGCGGCGGAGCTGGGCGGTCAGTCGGGTGGTTTGTTCGGCGGTGGCCATCGGGTCGATGTCCCCATTGACGATGAGGACTCGTTTGCTGACGAGGGCGTCGTCCGCGGGCCCATCGGCGGCGAACGGGACCATGGCGGCCAGCAGTACTGCGCCGGCGAGGGACCCGGGGTGACGCAGGAGCATCGCGGATGCCATGTTGGCCCCATTGGAGAACCCGACCGCGACCCAGGACCCGGCACGTACGTCGTACTTCTGCTCGGCAGCCGTGAGGAAAGCGGCCAGCTCGTCGGCGCGCAGTCGCAGATCGTCCTCGTCGAAGACACCCTCGCGGAGTCTGCGGAAGAATCGAGTCATCCCTTGCTCAGACACCGTTCCCCGCGGCGACAGCACAGGTGCGTCGGGCGCCAGGTACTGCCGCAGTACGAGCAGGTCGTACTCGTCCCCGCCGGTGCCGTGCAGCAACAGCAGCGGCGGCGCGGACGTACCCGGTTGCCAGACGTGCGGCCGCTCGAGCGGGTCCTCGCTCATCGGTCGACTTCGTCCGGAGCCGGCGGGACGCGCAGCGACGGCAGCGAGGCCTGGATCTGCTCGCGGTTCGGTTCGAGCCAGGGCGGGAGCTTCAGGTGCTGGCCGAGCTCCAGCAGCGGTTCGTCGACGGTGAAGCCCGGCTGGTCGGTCGCGATCTCGAGCAGGACCCCGCCCGGTTCGCGGAAGTAGATCGAGGTGAAGTACTGCCGGTCGAGGATCTCGGTGACCTGTACGCCCGCCTCGAGCAGCTCGAGGCGCCACTTCGCCTGGGTCTCGCCGTCCGGCGCCCGGAAGGCGATGTGGTGGACCGTTCCGGCCGCTTGCACACCGCGTGACGACGTACTCGGCTGAACGTCGACCGCCGTACCCTCGGCTCCCCCGGACATCACGAACCGGGAGCCATCGGCGGAGTCCTGACCGTGCTGCATCCCCAGCATGCCCGCGAGCATCTCCGCGGTCGGGTCGAGCAACTGCTCCGTCATGGTGACCGAAAACAGACCGCGAACGGCGTTGTCGAACGGGATGGCGGCGACGCCGTCCCAGCCGGACCGGGTGTCACCCTCGGAGGCGACCAACTCGATCACGAGCCCGTCGGGATCGCGCAGTCGCAGTACCTCTTCGTCGGAGCGGGCGACCGGCGCGTCGGCGTCGACGCCGAGGCTCTGCAGCCGCTGCTGCCACCAGCCGAGTGACTCCGGCGGGACGCTGAACGCGGTCGCCGTGGTGAGGCCGGTGCCCTGCCTGCCGAACGGCGCTCCCGGCCACGGGAAGAACGTCAGGAGCGTCGACGGCCGGCCCGAGGAGTCGCCGTAGTACAGGTGGTAGGTGTCCGGGGCGTCGAAGTTCACGGTCCGCTTGACCAGGCGGAGGCCCAGCACCGTCGTGTAGAAGTCGACGTTCCGCTGTGGATCCTCTGCGATCGCGGTGACGTGATGCAGTCCGTGCGGTGCGACCGAGTCAACCATTGCCGTGCCCTCCCAGTCCGCAGACCCGGGACGACGTCGGCCGCCCCTTCTTCGACCCTACGACTGGATGCCGCTCGCCACTACCGGCCGACGGTTCACAGCACGTAGAAGCCGGTGACAACGGTCGGGAGGAGGCCGACGATCAGCCAGAGCGACAGCAACGAGCGCCGAAAGATCGCCAGGATGCCGGCAGCGGTCAGCAGGCCGATGACGCCGGACATGATCCACAAGCCGACGCCCTTGCCGTAGTCGCTGTCCGCGACGCCGATGCTGTACACGGCGAGTGTGACGGCGGGGACGCTGCCCACGTGGAAGAGGATGGCCGAGGCGACCCATCGCTGGACCGTCTCGATGTTCATCGGAGCTCTGCGAGTCCTGGTACGCCTGGTCGACATGCCTCAAGTGTACGCGAATGATTAGTGCACTAACTATCTTGTGGAAGTGACGTTGCACTCACTGTCGTCGTCGCTCGGGGCAGGTCGCGCACCGACCGTGACGCCAGCGTCACCAGGGCGACCACGACGTACGCCACTCCGGCGATGACCATGACCCGCTGGACGCCGAAGGCCAGCCCGATCGGGCCGAACAGCAACTGGCCGACCGGGATCGCGACGAACGAGCCGAGCATGTCGTAGGAGTAGGCGCGCGAGAGCATCTCGACCGGCACGTGTTCCTGCATGGCGAGGTCCCAGCCCAGACCGAAGACCTGGCTGCCGAGGCCGGCCAGGAAGGCGCCGATCATGGCTGCCACCAGCACCGGCTGCAGGCCGAGGACCAGCATCGGGATTCCGTTCAGAGCCACCGCGGCCATCCCCCACAGCAGCGGCCTGCGGAAGGAGATGCGGATCAGGATCAGCGAGCACACCAGGAAGCCGACCGCCTGGGCCGACCGGATCAGTCCCCAGCCGGCCTCGCCGATGTCGGTCTGGGCGGCGAGCACCGGACCGAGGGTGCTCAACCCGCCGCTGCTGATCGCGTTGAGCAAGGAGAACGAGGCGACGACCACCCAGAGCCAGGTGGTGCTGCGGAAGTAGGTCCAGCCCTCGCGCAGGTCGGCGATGGCGCCTCCGCGTGGCTGCCCGTCCATCGGACGCGGGATGCGAACCCGCGTAAGGACAAGCATGGCGAGCAGGTACGTCGTACCGTCCACGGCCAGCGCCCACCCCGGTCCGACGACGGCCACAAGCACACCACTCACGGCCGGACCGAGCACCATCAGTGCGTTGTCGGGCACCGCGAGTACGAGGTTCGCCGCCTTGAGTTGGTCGCGTGGAACCAGTTGAGGCAGCACGCCTGCCAGTGCCGGCATCCCCGCAGCCGTGGCTGTGCCGTTGACCACGGCCAGCGCCGCCAGTTGCCAGACCTCGGCAGTACCGGTGATCACCAGCGCGGCCGTCGCCAGCTGGCTCAGGCCGGACAGGAGATTGCTCAGCTGAATCACCAAGGTCCGGCCGACCCGGTCGGCCAGTACGCCGCCGGCCAGCAGGAATACGACCATCGGGATGCTGTAGGCCGCCAGGACCGCGCCGAGAGCGGTCGCCGAATCGCTGACCTCGAGCACCGCGAATGCGAGGGCGACGCCGGCCATCGTCGTACCGGCGCCGTCGATGAGCCGGGACAGCCAGTAGTACCGGAAGTTGGGCTCGCGTAGCGGGGCGAGCGCGGACCCGTCCTTCATGACCGCGCCTTCTTGGTCATCTGGAACGTCCAGGACGTGGCGCTGACATGCACCGTGCCCGGCGTCCGCGGCGGCTGGTTGTGGTCGTGCATCAAGCCGGACGCCTCCATCAGCAGTTCGCGCACCCGCTCCCAGACCTCGGGCGGCACCCATCCGTCGAGGTCGCTGAAATGGTTCGGCGCACTCGGCTTGCGCTGGGTCATCCGCCGCTCCAACTCGCGAGCCAGCGCACGCACCTCGGCGATCCGGCTCTCCGTGGTGATCCCGGACCGACGCTCGCCCGGGGCCTCGTGCGGGTAGCGGTACCGCTTCGCGACCCCACCGCGGATCCGCTCCTCCCCCGCCTCCACGATCGTGCCCGACTCCAGCAGGATCCGCAGATGGTACGACGCGTTCGCATGCGTCAGGTCGAGCTCCCGGGCAACCTCGGCAGCACTCATCGCCGTACCGGTCAGCAGCGACAGCATCCGCAGCCGGACCGGATGAGCCACGGCCCGCAACTCCTTGACATCGTCCTCGGTCATCTCACTCCCCAACAACTCTTGGGGAGAACGATGCCGCAACACCAGCCCGACCGTCAAACACTTATTGGGCAGTCTGTACCGGGACCTTGGCTCTTGGTCAGGCTTGAATGTCGTAGCAGGCGGTTAGGGTCGGGGCATGGTTGAACTTGTGGTGGATGCTCCGATCGCTGCCGTCACTGTCTATCGTGACCGGGCGCGGGTCACTCGGCGCGGCACGATCACTGTGCCCGCGGGCGATCAGACGGTGTACGTCGAGCCGCTGCCGCTCGCGTTGCAGGAGGACTCGGTCCGGGTCTCCGGCCGCGGACCGGCCACTGTGCTCGGCGTGGATCTGGCGATGCGTCACCATCCGCAGGCGCCGGACGAGACTGTGGCCGAGCTGGAGCGGCAACGCCGCGAGGCTCAGGCGGAGGTTTCGGAACTGAACGACGCCGACGACGTCCAGGCCCAGCTCGACACGTTCCTGGCACAGCTGGCCCGGCGAGCCGGCGGCAGCTTCGCGAAGACGCTGGCCTCCGGTGAGACGGGCGCCGAGCTGAGCGGGTTCGCCGAGTCGCTCGCCGCCCGGCTGACCGCCGTACGGACGACGCGCAGGGAGCTCGCCATGCAACGGCGCGAAGCTGAGGAACGCCTCGCCGCCGCCGATCGTCGGCTCGCCGAGGTCGCACAGCAACGCACTCCCGACCGCCGTTCCGCAGCCATCGCGTTGGCTCTGGACGCCGAGGCAGAGGTGGAGATCGAGCTCTCGTACGTCGTGCCCGGCGCCGGCTGGACGAGCTCGTACGACGTACGCCTCACGGGCGATCAGCTCACGCTGAGCTGGTACGGCCTGATCACCCAGCACACCGGTGAGGACTGGCCGGAGTGCGACCTCGCGCTGTCGACGGCCCGGCCGACGACGGCCGTGAAGGTGCCTGAGCTCGATCCGTGGTACCTCGACCGCTTCCACCCGCCGGTCCCGGCCGCCGCCCCGTTGAGTCGCGGAGCTAGGCCGGCCGCGCTCGTCGAGCAGCAGTCGGCCGCATTCACCGAGCAGCTCCAGTCGGCCGCGCCCGTCCTCGCCGATCTCGCCGCGACCGTCGAGCAGGGCGTCACTGCCGCGACGTACACCCCGCCTCGGCCGGTCGCCGTACCCGCGGACGGCGCTTCGCACCGCGCCACGATCGCCTCGATCGGTCTCGAGGCCGAGCTGGACTACGTCACGGCGCCGGTCCGGTCGGCCGACGTACATCTGCGAGCCACAGTCGTGAACTCGTCCACGCACACGTTGCCCGCCGGGAAGGCCGCCGTCTTCCACGAGGCGGACTTCGTCGGCTCGGCCGCGTTGCCGATGTGGGCGCCCGGCGAGGACGTCGAGCTCGCACTCGGCCTCGACGACCGGATCCGCGTCGAGCGGAAGCTGGTACGCCGTACTGCGACCAAGGTGACGCTCGGATCGGCGCGCCGGCGCGAGGTCGAGTACGAAACCCGGATCGAGAACCACACTCCACGCGCAGCCCGGATCACGGTGCTGGACCAGTTGCCGGTAGCACGCGACCACGAGATCACCGTCAAGCCAACCACCACCGAACCGGAGCCGGCCGAGACCACAGACCTCGGCGTCATCACCTGGAAGCTCAACCTGGCCGCCGGTCAGGAATCCAAGATCAACCTCGCCTTCCGGGTCGACACCGGCAAATCAGTGGACCTCACCGGCTGGCGCGAATAGTCAGGGGAAGGAGGATTCGTGAGCAAGTCGGACGTTGCGCTGTCGGTTCGGCCTTTGGATGTGGATACCTGGCCGGCGTTTGCGCGGTTGGTTGAGGCGAACAACGGCGTGTGGGGCGGGTGCTGGTGTATGGGGTTCCACGTCAAGTTGGGCAAGGATCGGACCGCGGCGCAGAACCGGGACGAGAAGGAGCAGCGCGTTCGCGAAGGTCGCACCCACGCGGCGCTGGTGTTCGCCGACGACGAATGCCTCGGCTGGTGCCAGTTCGGCTCGCCCGAGGAGCTGCCGGAGGTCAAGAGCCGACGGCTGTACGAGAAGGGGCTGACCAGCCTGCCGGAGTGGCGTATCACCTGCTTCTTCACCGGCAAGGGTCTACGCGGGCGCGGGGTCGCCGACGCGGCGCTCGGCGGGGCGCTGGCCGAGATCGCCCGCCTCGGCGGCGGCACCGTCGAGGGCTACCCCGAGGAGACCGACGACCGGAAGGTATCGGGGTCGTTCCTGCATACCGGGCCGATGGCCGCGTTCGAGAACCACGGATTCACGCGCACGCGACCGATCTCCCCTCATCGCTGGGTCGTCACCCGCACGGTGAACCCAGCCTGAGCCCGTCCGGCCACACCACGCGACCGGACGGGTTGCAGCCGATGTGACCGAGGTCATGCGCCGGGCTGGATTGTCGTGAGCAACTCAGGTGTTCTGGGTTTCAATGCGCAACTCAGCTACCTTGCGAAGGACCTCGGCATGACGGCTCTTGATCTCCCCGCGACCACCTCCGCACCAGCCCGCCGTACCCTCAGCCGGCGGGCCAGTTTCTGGGTCGCCGCCGCGGTCGCGGCCATCAGTCTGTGGACGAGCGCCGCGCCGACCACGACGTACCCGCTCTACGCCTCGACCTGGCACCTCACTCCGACCGCGACCACGGCGATCTTCGCGGTGTATCCGGTCGTGCTGGTCGCCTTCCTGCTGATCTTCGGACAGCTGTCTGACTACATCGGCCGCCGGGAGACGATGCTGTACGGCGTCGGCGCGCTGCTGGCCGGCGTACTCCTCTTCGCAGTCGCCCCGTCGGTCGGCTGGGTGTACGCCGGTCGCGCGTTGATGGGGGCCGGTGTCGGTCTGGCGCTGACCCCGGCGACCGCCGCAGCGGTCGAGTTGAGCGCGCGCGGGAAGGCGAGCCGGGCGTCGTCCATCACGACGGCAGCGACTGCGGTCGGATTGGCTCTGGCGACGATCGTCGGCGGCGGGCTGATCGAGTACGCGCCGGCACCGCTGCACCTGGACTTCTGGGTGCTGCTGGGAGTGATCGCGGTGGTGTTCGCCGCGATCTGGCGGATGCCTCGGCACATCAAGGACGAGAGCCAGGCGCGCTGGCGGCCGCGCCGGATCACCGTTGCCAAAGGCATCCGAGTGCTGTACCTCGCGGCGGCCCTCGCAGTCACTTCCGCCTACGCGTTCGGCTCGGTGTTCCTGGCGCTCGGTGCCGAGATCATCCGTGATCTGGTTGGCACCGGCAACATCTTCGTCATCGGTCTGCTGCTGGCGATCTTCTCCGCCGCGACGGGCGTGACGGCGATCGCCGGCCGTCGGTTCCCAGCGAGCCGGCTGGTGCCGGTCGGCGCCGTTCTCACGCTCGTCGATCTCGGACTGCTCGAACTGGCTTCGACCCAGCACTCCCTGCCGTTCTTCGTCGCCACGACGGTCGTCGGAGGTACGGCGTACGCGCTGCTCTTCTCCGGTGGACTCGGGCTGATCGCCACCCACGCGCCCACCCACCACCGCGGCGGCACTGTCGCGGCCGTCTATCTGGTGGCCTACCTCCTGCAGGGTGCGATCGCGCTGACGCTCGGGCTTGTGGCGACCGCCTCGGGGTTGAGTACGGCGCTCCTGCTCGGCATCACCGTGATCGGTACGCTGGCGCTGCTGGTGATCCTGGCCGCCGGCCTGCTCGCCGCGCGCAGCCGCGGACCAGCGAAGGAGGCCTGATGACAGACACCCAGCCGAACTGCTCGATCGCACGGACACTCGAACTGGTCAGCGATCGCTGGACCTTCCTCATCCTGCGCGAGGCGCATCTCGGCACCACCCGGTTCGCCGACTTCCGCGACTACCTCGGCATCGCGCCAAACATCCTGGCGAACCGCTTAGCCGCGATGGTCGACTCCGGCCTGCTGGAGAAGCACGAGTACCGCGCCGACGGCGAGCGAACCCGTTCGTCCTACCACCTGACCCCGGCCGGCGAGGACCTCAAACTGGTCCTCGCTGCCCTCCAGCAATGGGGCGACACCCACGTCCCCCGCAAAGCCGGCCCCACCGTCCTACGCCGAGACAAGGGCTCCAACGACCTGGTCAACGTCACCTTCACCACCCCCGACGGCACCCCCGTACCCCCCGAAAACGTAACCTTCGACCCAGTCCCCAAAGGCCCCGCCGACCGAACCAACTGGCGCTGACGACCCGGTGCCACGAACGTCGTCATGCGTCGACTCCTCTGGGCGGTGACGGCGTGCTACAACGAGATGCGCGCCGGACGTAGCCGGGCGTGGGAGGGGGCGGGCTGTGAGCGACAGCGTGCTGGTGTTGCATACGGGCGGGACGATCGGGATGGTCGACACCGGCGATGGCCAGGCTCCGGTGGCCGGTGCGCTGGGGCCGTTCCTGGATTGGATCGTGGAGAACTCGCGCGGTGAGCTGCCGCCGATCGCGTTCACTGAGCTCGACGAGTTGATCGACTCGGCCAACGCCACGCCCGAGAGTTGGTGCACGATCGCGAGGATCCTGTACGAGCGTCGCGCGGATCACCACGGCTTCGTCGTACTGCACGGCACCGACACGATGGCCTACACCTCCTCGGCGCTCTCGTTCCTGTTGCCCAACTTCGGCAAGCCGGTGATCGTGACCGGCTCGCAGATTCCCATCACCCGCACCCGGAGCGACGGACGGCAGAATCTGATCGGCGCGCTCCAGGTCGCCGGCCGGCCCGACGTCGGGGAGGTGACGCTGCTCTTCGGAGAGGTGCTGCTCCGGGGCAACCGCGCCACGAAGGTCGACGCGTCGGGACTCGACGCCTTCGACTCGCCGAGGTTCCCGCCGCTGGCCGAGATCGGCATCGACATCGTCGTCAATCACTCCCTCGGACGTCCCCTGGACGGCGAGCCAGGGCTGACCGCCGGCCGGCTCGGGAATGTCGCGGCGGTGCGGCTCTTCCCCGGATTCTCGGCGTCGATCCTCACCAACCTGTGCCGGCCACCGCTGCAAGGCCTCGTGCTGGAGGCGTACGGCGCGGGCAACGGACCCTCGCACGACAAGGAGTTCCTCGCCGCGATCGAGGCTGCCACCTCGCAGGGCATGGTCGTGGTCGTCGTCACGCAGTGCGTCCGCGGGTCCGTGCAGCCGGGCGCCTATGTGACCGGATCGGCGCTCATGCACGCAGGCGCCGTACCCGGGTTCGACATGACCTGCGAAGCCGCCCTCACCAAGCTCGCGGTCCTACTCGGCCAAGGACTCGACACCGCCACCGTCGCAGAGATCATGCAACGCGACGTCGCCGGCGAACTGACTGTCCACAGCGTGGTTGAGCGCAGCCTGACATGAGCGAACGAGGCGAGGTCTACCAAACCCTCGATCTGGCGCTGCGGATCGGAGAGGTGCTGCTCTCCTCCGGTGCCGGTGCGGCCGATGTCACCGCCGCGATGCTCGAGGTGACGCGTGCCTGCGGGGTGCACAACGTGACCGCGGACGTGACCTTCGTCGACCTGACACTGCGCCACCAGCCGTCCAGCGATGAGCCCGCCGCGATCCAGGTACGGAGGGTGACCCGGCGCGAGGTCGACTACACGGACCTGACCGAGGTCGACCACCTGGTGAACGAACTGATCGCCGGTCATCTCACCCGCATCGAGGCTCGGGACGAGCTCGCGCGGATCGTGTCGACCGGGCACCGCAGACGACGCTGGGCCGTGACTCTGGGGTGGGGCCTGATGGGGACCGGTGTCGCGCTCACCCTCGGCGGCCGGCTGGTCGTCTGCACGCTGGCGTTCCTGGCCGCCTGCGCCATCGACCGGACCCAGCACCTGATGTCGCACCGGCGCATCCCGATGTTCTACCAGCAGGCGGCCGGGGGCTTCGTCGTCACACTCATCGCGGTCGCCGCGGCGGCAACGCCGCTGGACGTGAACCCGTCGCGGGTCGTCACCGCGGGCATCGTCATGCTCCTGGCCGGTGTCGGCCTGATGGGCGCCACCCAGGATGCCCTCACCGGGTTCCCGCTGACGGGCAGCGCCCGGCTGCTCGATGTCGTCCTGAACACCGCGGGCATCATCGCCGGGGTCGGTGCCGGCCTCACCCTTGGCGGACTGATCGGAGTCGGACCGACCACCTTCACTCCGGGCGACGCAGGTCTGGCGGAGGCGGGAATCACGGTGTTCGGGGCCGCTCTTGCAGCGGCGGCGTACGCGTTCGCGTCGTACGCGCCACGTCGGTGCCTGGCGGCCGTGGCCTTCGTGGGCGCAGTCGGACAAGCCGTCCAGGTCGCCGTCGACGGCGCCCTCGGCGGGACCTGGGCCGCCACGGCAGCCGCTGTCACGATCGGCGCGATCTGCTACCTGGTCGCCGGCCGATTCCGTGTCCCGCCGCTGGCCGTGGTGGTTCCCGCGATCGTGCCCCTGCTTCCGGGACTGGACATCTACCGAGGGCTCGCGCTCCTTGCCGAGGGCAAGGACGGCGTACTCCAACTGGCGTCCGCACTGGCCACCGCCCTCGCCTTGGCGGCCGGCGTGATCCTCGGCCAGTACGCCGCGCAACCGCTCAAACGCGAGGCGCGCCGCCTGGAGACCCGGCTCTCCGGCCCCCGCATGGTCGGCCCGTTCCGCAGATCCGACTAGGCGGTGCCGCTGGCCTCGGCCGCTGCCTCGGCGGCCAGCTCTGCCGTGGCCACCTCGATGGCGACGTCGATCACTTCCACGATGCGTCCGGTCGCCGCCACCACCCGTGAGGTGCCGACGATGGGGGCGATCGCAGTCAGGACACCACGAACACCGTCGGCGTCCAGGCCAACATCGCTTCCGACGGCCAGGTTCAGCGCGTACGACGCGGGAGGCGCATCGCTGGCCACCAGCGCCGCGAGCCGGGCAACCATGAGCGTCTGCGGGTCAAGGCTGGAGGCCTGCACGGAGTCCGCGGTCATGTTCGCCAGAAGGTCGAGCACGGGCGTGTCTGATGCTGAGGGTGTCGACATGGCTTCTCCTTGGGATTGGTGTCCAGCGACTGCGGTCGCCGTTCACAGCCTGTCCCTGCCGCACCCGCCGAACCTCATCCGGTGTGCATGAACCGTTGGTCGGGCCCGGTGGGAGAAGATTCGGCATGGGCACCGACCACGGGTGGGTCGCCGAGCACGTGCAGGTCGAGGGCAGGTCGGTGTACTACCGGCGCAGCATCGGCGGGAGTGGCGTGCCCGTCGTACACATCCACGGCTTCGCGATCTCCGGGTCGTACCTGATGCCCACGGCGCGCCTTCTGGCCGGCCGATGGACCAATGTGGTGCCGGACCTGCCGGGCTACGGCCGCAGTGAGAAGCGCGACTACGTCCTGAACGTTCCCGCGCTCGCCGGCGCTCTGCTGGCGGTCCTCGACGCGCTGGACATCGACCGGGCTGTGCTGGTCGGGAACTCGATGGGCTGTCCGATCGGGCTCGAGGTGGCGCACGAGGCACCCGAGCGCGTCCACCGACTGGTGCTGGTCTCGCCCGCCGGCGGCATTCAGAACCGGCCGCTGCCGCGCGCGATCCGGCAGCTGGCGCTGGACGTGGTGCGCGAGAGCCCAAGGATGGCCCCGATCGCGCTGCCGGACTATCTGAGGTTCGGCCCGGTCAACGGCCTGCGCCTGTTCCACGAGCTGACCCTCTACCCGTCCCTGGAGCGGTTGCTGCACACGCCCGTACCGACGTTGGCGGTCCTCGGTGGCCGGGACCCGCTGATGCCGCCTCCGTCCCGCGTCCGCGAGGTCGGCCGGCTCGCTGCCCAGCACCTGTCGGTCGTGCTCGTCGATCGGGCGGCGCACGCGGTGAACTTCAACCACCCCGAGGAACTGGCGCAGGTGATCGAGGCCTGGCTGGACGGCGGGTTGCTCGCCGGCAGCGCACGACTGCCTACCGGTGTGCGCCTGGTCCACGTCCACCCCGACGCAGTCTGAGATCAGTGGTGGATCGGTGTCTTCACCTGCCCTAGTGGGCGGACGACTTCCAGGCCGGCGCGCTCGGCGATGATCTCCGCGCAGATGGAGACGGCGGTCTCCTCCGGAGTCAGGGCGCCGATATCGAGGCCGATCGGGGCGTGCAGACGGGCCAGAGCCGCCGACGGGACGCCTTCGGAACGAAGGCGTTCCAGCCGATCGCGGTGGGTGTTGCGGCTACCCATCACACCCAGATAGCCGACCTCGGTGCCCAGCGCCGCGACGATCGCTGGTACGTCGAACTTCGGATCATGCGTGAGGACACACACCGCATCGCGCGGAGTCAGGCTCGGACCGATCCGGCTGAGCAACCGCTGCGGCCAGTCGACGATCACCTCGTCGGCCTGCGGGAATCGCGCCCGGGTGGCGAAGATCGGACGTGCGTCGCAGACGGTCACGACGTACTTGAGCAGCTTGGCTGCCTGGGTCAGCGCGGCGGCGAAATCGACCGCACCGAAGATGATCATCCGTCGCGGCGCCGTGAACGACTCGATGAAGACAGTGAGGTCGGGCCGCTCCGGCTCGCCGTGCCGGCCATAGTGCCGGATGGCGGTCTGCCCCGCGGCCAACGCAGCCAGTGCATCTCGGCCGACCCGTTCGTCCAGCGCAGCATCGCCGAGGCTTCCGGTCCGCTCCCCGGCCGCCGTGATCAGCAGCTTGGCACCGGTCCCCGGGCCGTCGACCACGGTGACGAGGACGACGGGCTGCCTGGTCCGCAGCGCCTCGGCGAGTTCGGCGTACACGACCGTCACCAGTCGAGCGGCTCGACGAAGACGTGGATCGTGCCGCCACAGGTCAGACCGACCGCGAATGCCTCGCCGTCGGAGTACCCGAAGGTGTGGACCGACCGCTCACCGGTCTTGAACACCTCCTCGGCGGCGGTGACCAAAGCACCCTCGATGCAGCCGCCGGACACCGAACCGGTCACCTCCAGCCCATCGTTGACGGCCATCGCGGCGCCCGGACCGCGCGGCCCGGAGCCCTCCAGGTCCACGACGCGGGCGAGTACGACGGCCCGGCCGTCGGCTCGCCACCGGTCGATGTCGTCGAGCAGATCGCGCATTCACCGCCTCCCTTCCGGTACGTCGAAACTAGCCCAGATCGACCCCGTCGGAGCCCTCGATCGATTGGTCAGTGCGGTTCCCGCCTGCGCACTTAAGGGATGTCTTAGGTGGCCGTTGACAGTGGGGTGCCGGCGCGGTGACATCGAGGTATCCGCGTCGACGAAGGAGCCCGGCATGCAGGTTCCAGCACCATTCGAGTACGAACGCGCCACCAGTGTCGACAACGCCGTCGAGCTGCTCGACCGGCTCGGCAGCTCGGCCCGCCTGATCGCCGGCGGGCACAGCCTGCTGCCGATGATGAAGCTCCGGCTGGCCAACTTCGAGTACCTGATCGACATCAACGAACTGCACGACGAGCTCGGCCGGATCACGGTGACGCCCGACGAAGTGCGGGTCGGCGCGATGACCCGGCACCGCGAGCTGCTGGAGTCGGCCGAGCTTGCGGCGCTGTTCCCGATCTTCGCCGACGCCGAACGCGTGATCGCCGATCCCGTCGTCCGCAATCGCGGCACGATCGGCGGATCGCTCTGCCAGGCCGATCCGTCCGAGGACCTGTCCGCGGTGTGTACGACGCTCGATGCGAGCTGTGTGATCCGGGGACCGTCCGGAACGCGGGTGGTCACCATGGACGAGTTCTACCGCGGTCCCTACGAGACGGCTGTCGGTGATGACGAGATCCTCACCGAGGTGCGGTTCCCGATCCGGCCGGGCGGCTCCAGCGCGTACTACAAGGTCGAACGGCGAGCCGGTGACTGGGCGGTCGTGTCCGCGGGCGCCGCGGTCTGGATCCGCGACGGCGTGATCGCCGACGCCCGAGCCGGGCTCGCCGCGGTCGGACCGAATACGACCGGTATCCCGGCGATCTCCGAGGCCCTGCGCGGCAACCCGCCGTCCGAAGAGCTGTTCCGGCAAGCGGGCGCACTGGCCGCGGCGGCGAGCGAACCCGTGACCGACATGCGCGGCAGCGCCGAGTACAAGCGGCACCTCGCCGCCGAGCTGACCGCCCGAGCCTTCCGGACGGCGGTCCAGCGGTACGACGAACGCTCCGGACAAGGGAGGGCATGACCATGCAGGTGACGATGACCGTCAACGGCGAAGAGGTCTCGGCCGAGATCGAGGGCCGCACGCTGCTCGTGCACTTCCTCCGCGATCACCTACGGCTGACCGGGACCCACTGGGGCTGCGACACCAGCAACTGCGGGACCTGCGTGGTCTGGATGGACGACGAGCCGGTCAAGTCGTGCACCGTCCTGGCCGCGATGGCCGGCGGCCACGACGTACGCACGGTTGAAGGCCTCGAGACCGAGGACGGCCTGGACCCGATCCAGCAGGGCTTCATGCAGTGCCACGGACTGCAGTGCGGCTTCTGTACGCCGGGGATGATGATGACCGCCCGCGCGCTGCTCGACCGCAACCCGGACCCGTCCGAGCAGGAGATCCGGGAAGCGATCTCGGGCCAGATCTGCCGCTGCACCGGTTACTCGACCATCGTCCGGTCGATCCGGTGGGCCGCCACTCACCCCGACGGCGCGCAACCCGCGTCCGAGCCAGAGACTGCGGGGAGCCCAGCATGACTGCCACACCGACCCGTCCGACCGAGACGTTCGAGAACAACGACCAGAAGCCGCTCGGCCACGGCCGGATGCTGCGCAAGGAGGACCCGCGCTTCATCCGCGGCCTCGGCAAGTACGTCGACGACATCCAACTGCCCGGCATGCTGCACCTCGCGGTACTGCGCTCACCGATGGCGCACGCGCGGATCGCCAGCATCGACGTCACCGCCGCCCAGGCCCATCCGAAGGTGAAGGCGGTCATCACCGGCGCTGACCTCGCCGCTCAGGGCCTGGCCTGGATGCCGACGCTGTCGAACGACGTACAGGCTGTGCTGGCCACCGACAAGGTCCGGTTCCAGGGCCAGGAGGTCGCGGTCGTCGTCGCCGAGGACCGGTACGCCGCCCGGGACGCGCTCGAACTGATCGACGTCGACTACGACCCGCTGCCCCCGGTCGTGGACGCGCGGACCGCGCTGGCGACGGATGCAGCGGTCATCCGCGACGACCTGGAAGGCAAGACGGACAACCATTGCTTCGACTGGGAGACCGGCGACGCCGCCGCGACCGAGGACGTGATGTCGCGGGCCGATGTCGTGGTGAAGGAGGACATCGTCTACCCGCGCGTCCACCCGGCCCCGATGGAGACGTGCGGGTGCGTCGCGGACTACGACCGCGTCGACGGCAAGCTCACGCTCTGGACCACGAGTCAGGCACCGCACGCACACCGGACCGTCTACGCGCTCGTGTCCGGCCTGCCTGAGCACAAGATCCGGGTGATCGCCCCCGACCTCGGCGGCGGCTTCGGCAACAAGGTCCCGATCTATCCCGGCTACGTGTGCGCGATCGTCGCGTCGCTCGTCCTCGGCAAGCCGGTCAAGTGGATGGAGGACCGGTCCGAGAACCTGACCAGCACCGGCTTCGCCCGGGACTACATCATGCGCGGCGAGATCGCGGCGACCCGGGAGGGCAAGATCCTGGCGATCCGGACCAACGTGCTGGCCGACCACGGCGCGTTCAACGGTACGGCGGCTCCGGTGAAGTACCCGGCCGGCTTCTTCGGCGTGTTCACCGGCAGCTACGACCTCGAAGCGGCGTACTGCAAGATGACCGCCGTCTACACCAACAAGGCACCGGGTGGTGTCGCGTACGCCTGCTCGTTCCGGATCACCGAAGCGGTCTACCTGGTCGAGCGGTTGGTCGACTGTCTCGCGTACGAACTCAAGATGGATCCGGCCGAGCTGCGGCTGCGGAACTTCATCCGGCCCGACCAGTTCCCGTACCAGAGCAAGACCGGCTGGATGTACGACTCGGGCGAGTACGAGAAGACGATGCGCCTGTCGATGGAGCTCGCCGGGTACGACGAACTCCGCCGCGAGCAGGCCGAACGCCGGGCCCGGGGCGAACTCATGGGCATCGGCGTCTCGTTCTTCACCGAGGCGGTCGGTGCCGGTCCCCGTAAGGACATGGACATCCTCGGCCTCGGCATGGCCGACGGTTGTGAACTGCGGGTCCATCCGACCGGCAAGGCTGTGGTCCGGCTGTCGGTGAAGACGCAGGGCCAGGGGCACGAGACGACATTCGCGCAGATCGTCGCCGAGGAGATCGGCATCCCACCGGACGACATCGAGGTGGTGCACGGCGACACCGACAACACGCCGTTCGGCCTCGGCACGTATGGCAGTCGCTCGACTCCAGTGTCCGGCGCGGCCGCCGCGCTGGTCGCCCGCAAGGTCCGCGACAAGGCGCGCATCATCGCCTCCGGAATGCTCGAGGTCTCGGTCGCGGACCTGGAGTGGACCAAGGGCTCGTTCCACGTCAAGGGCGACCCGGGCACCGCGGTCACCATCCAGGACATCGCGATGCGGGCGCACGGCGCCGGCGACCTTCCAGAAGGCATCGAGGGCGGTCTGGAAGCCCAGATCTGCTACAACCCGGAGAACCTCACCTATCCGTACGGCGCCTACATCTGCGTCGTCGACGTCGATCCCGGCACCGCGGTGGTCAAGGTACGGCGCTTCGTCGCGGTGGACGACTGCGGGACGCGGATCAACCCGATGATCATCGAGGGCCAGGTGCACGGCGGACTTACCGATGGGGTCGGGATGGCCCTGATGGAGATGATCGCCTTCGACGAGGACGGCAACTGCCTCGGCGGATCGCTGATGGACTACCTGATCCCGACCGCGCTGGAGGTCCCCGACTGGGAGACCGGCTACACCGTCACCCCTTCACCGCATCACCCGATCGGCGCGAAGGGTATCGGCGAGTCCGCCACGGTCGGATCACCGGCCGCCGTCGTCAACGCCGTCGTGGACGCACTGAAGCCGTTCGGCATCCGGCACGCCGACATGCCACTGACACCGTCCAGGGTCTGGGACGCCATGCAGGGCCGGCCCCGGCCGCCGGTGTGAGGTGCGCATGAACACAACCGTCACCGAACGGATCGCCGAACTCACCGGCGCGCGGGTGCCGTTCGTGCACGCGACCGTCGTCCGCGCGGAGCACCCGACCTCCGCGCGGCCGGGCGACGACGCGGTCGTGCTCGCGAACGGATCGCTGGAGGGATTCGTGGGTGGCATCTGCGCCGAGGGTTCGGTCGTGTCGGCGTCACTCGCGGCCCTCAGCGAGGGAAGAGCTGTGCTGCTGCGTGTCGTGCCGACGGCGGCGGATGCGTTCCCGGAGGTTCCCGGTGCCGTGGTGGCGACCAATCCCTGCCTGAGTGGTGGGTCGCTGGAGATCTTCCTGCAGCCACAGATCCCGCCGCCGCTGCTCGGCGTCTCGGGCGCGACCCCGATCGCCGAGGCGATCGTCGCGGTCGGAACCGCGGCCGGCTTCGCCATCGAGCGACTGGACGGGATCCGGCGGCCGTCGCCAGGCACTCTCGCGGTGGTCGTGGCGGGCCTGGGCCGGGACGAGACCGGTCCGCTCCGGGCAGCGCTGGACGCCGGTGTCGGCTTCGTCGGATTGGTTGCCAGCGGCAAGCGTGGTCGGGCGGTGCTGGCCGAGCTCGGCCTGACCGACGAGGAGGCGGCCCGGGTCCGGACACCGGTCGGCCTGGACCTCGGCGCGGAGACGCCTGGGGAGATCGCACTTGCCGTGCTCGCCGATGTTGTGCGCTCGATGAGACAGAACGGTCTCCGCCCGGCCCAGCCTCCGGCGGAGGACATCGCCGTACAGGTCGTGGATCCGGTCTGTGGGATGTCGGTGCTGATCAAGTCCGATACGCCGTACCTCGAGGTCGACGGCACAACGTACTGGTTCTGCAGCCAGGGGTGCCGCGACGCCTACGCTGCGCAGGTCGCGGGTTGACCGGCATGTTCGTGACCGGACTGGTGCTCGCCGCGGGTGGGTCGCACCGACTGGGTCAGCCGAAGCAGCTTCTTCCGTACGGCGATACGACGCTGCTGGACGCCGTACTGCGAGCCGCTCGGGAATGTGCGTTCGACCAACTGCTCGTCACGCTGGGCGGGGCGGCCGAGGAAGTCCGCGAGACGGTCGATCTGAGTGCGACGACTGTGGTGCTGAACCCGTCGTACGGCACCGGGTGCTCGTCCTCGATCGTCTCGGCACTCGAGGTTGTCGACAATCGGACTGTTGGCATTGTGCTGATGCTCGGCGACCAGCCCGGGGTCCGAGTCCGATCGGCGCGGTCGGTGATCCAGTCGGAAGCGCCGATCGCCGTCTGCCGGTATCGCGACGGGATCGGCCATCCGTTCTGGTTCGCCCGCTCGGTGTTCCCCGAGCTCGCGAATCTGCACGGGGACAAAGGGGTCTGGAAGCTGATCGAGTCGGGCCGTCACGCGGTCGTCGAAGTACCGGTGGACACGGAGGTGCCGGCGGACGTGGACACCTGGGACGACTACGAAAGCCTGCTGGCACAAGGGATCGAGCGATGACGGCGCCGTTCCGGGACATCGAGCAGGTCATCAGCCGCTTCGACGAGGCCGGGCATCTGCTCGACGAGGGCACCGCCACGGCGCTCTACCTCGCTTGCACACTCCCCCGCCCGTTGCTGCTCGAAGGTGAACCAGGTGTCGGCAAGACCGCGTCGGCGCTCACTCTCGCGAACGTTCTCGGGACGTCCCTGATCCGGCTGCAGTGCTACGAAGGGCTGACCGCGCGCGAAGCCCTGTACGAGTGGAACTACCAGCGCCAACTGCTCGCGATCCGGCTGGCCGAATCCAGGCACGACAGACTCGAGGACGCTGATCTGTTCACCTCCGAGTTTCTGATCGAGCGTCCGATCCTGCGCAGTGTCACGGCCACCGGCCCGGTGCCACCGGTCCTGTTGCTCGACGAGATCGATCGGGCCGACGACGAGTTCGAGGCGCTGCTGCTGGAGTTCCTCGGCGAAGCGTCGGTGACGATCCCCGAGCTGGGCACGTTCGCCTCCGCCCGGCCGCCGTACGTCGTCCTCACGTCGAACCGGAGCCGCGAGCTCCACGATGCACTGCGACGCCGTTGCCTTTACCACTGGATCGAGTTCCCCTCGCCCGACCGCGCGGTACGCATCGTCCGGCGCCGGATCCCGGCGGCCTCCGAACCGCTGGTGCGCAGCGTCACCGACTTCGTCGGCCGGGCGCGGGAACTGGACCTGGACAAGCCGCCCGGGCTGGCCGAGACGATCGACTGGGTCGCCGCGTTGAGCGCGCTCGGGGTGACCTCGGTCGGCCGCGACGATGCGCTCCGAACGCTGTCGGCGATCGCCAAGTCGCCCGATGACGTGGACGCCATGACCGAACTGTTCGAACCGAGCGAGGGGACAGCATGAGGATCACCCACGAGTTCACGGTGAGCGTGCCGCCGGCCCCAGCGTGGGCGGTGCTGACCGACCTCGAGGCGATCGCGCCGTGTATGCCGGGCGCACAGCTGACCGGGTTCGACGGGGAGACCTACCAGGGCAAGGTCCGGGTCAAGCTCGGTCCGGTGGTGAGTGACTTCGGTGGTACGGCGCGGTTCGAGACCAAGGACGACGCGACGTACCATGCGGTGATCGATGCCAAGGGCAAGGATTTGCGCGGGTCCGGGAACGCCTCCGCGCGGATCACCGCGGACCTCGCTCCAGACCCGGCCGGCACCCGGGTGAGCGTCGACACCGACCTGAGCATCTCCGGCAAGGTCGCGCAGTTCGGCAGCAGCATGATCAAGCAGGTCTCGGAGAAGCTGCTCGGAGAGTTCACCACCTGCTTGGAAGCCAAGCTGGCGGCGGGCGAACTGGGCGCCCAGCAGGTAGCTGCAGCCGAGTCCGCGCCTAGCCGAGTCGACGGAGATGGACAGGCCGTCGATACGCTGGCAGACCATGTGGACTCGGCGTCCGCCTCGTCCGAGAGCACCGAGCCGGCTCCGCTCGACCTGATGCACCTCGCCGGCGGCTCGGTGGCACGGCGGGTGCTGCCGGCGCTGGTCGTCGTCGTGATCGTGGCGGTGGTGATCTACTTCCTTGTCCGATGACGCTGTCCTGTTCCGTGCCGTCGACCGCGCGGCGTTCGCCGTGGCGTTCTCCGAGCGACTGCGAACCGCGGGCATCTCCGTCGACCTGACCGCGACGGAACTCTTCACCGAGGCGCTGACCGTGCAGCAAGCGGACAACCAACGCCGGCTGTACTGGCTCGGCCGAGTCACCTTGGTACGCCGCAGACAGGACCTGGACAAGTACGACGCAGTGTTCGCCGCCGTCTTCGCGGACACGGTCGTCGCAGTCGATCCACAGTCCCGACGCCGGCCGCTCGACTCCGCCCCCGACCGCGCCACCGGCCACGGGATCCCACCATCGGCGATGGTTGAAGACGGCGCAGGCCTGCCCTGGATCACCATGCCCACCGCCGCCACCGGCCGCGCCGAAGACGCGAACACCGGACTTGCTGCGCCCGAACGGCTGCCGAGCGCTCTCACCGGTCTGCGCGACACGCCGTTCGACGCGCTCGACCCGGTGCAACTCGCGGAGGTGGGTGCCTGGCTGGAGAGTGCGCGCGAGCACTGGCCGACCCGTCGTACCCGCCGCTTCGCAACCCGCAGCCGCGGGACGATGATCGACCTCCGGGCCACCATGGCGCGATCACGCAGTACAGGCTGGGAGCCGACAGAACTGGTTCGCACCGGCCCGGTGCACAAGCCGCGGCGGCTGGTGATGCTGTGTGACGTCAGCCAATCGATGCAGGCGTTCATCACGCCGTACCTGCATCTGATGCGGGCGGCAACGATCAGCGCAGGGGCGGAGGTGTTCGCCTTCGGAACGACGTTGACCCGGCTGACCGCCGTACTCGCCCATCGCGATGTCGCGGTCGCTGTTGATCAGGCGTCCAACCTGGTCGCGGACCGCTTCGGCGGGACCCGCATCGCCACCAACGTGGCCGGCCTGCTCAAGTCGAGGTATGGCGCACTCGTTCGCGGCGCCGTGGTGATCATCGCCTCCGACGGCTGGGACAGCGACGACCCCGACCAGTTGGCCCGGACGATGGCGCGACTGTCCCGGCGCGCCCATCGAGTGATCTGGATGAATCCGCGCGTCGCGGCTCCCGGCTACCAGCCGCTCACCGGCGCGCTCGTCGCGGCCCTGCCGTACTGCGACGCCTTGCTCCCGGGCAACACCCTCGACGCACTCGCCGAGGTCGTCAACTCCACAAGGTGACGTGGATCGACGGCCGGAAGTGCCCGATCGTCACCCCTGATCCCCGCAACATCGCTTGGGTGGCGCGCGGCGTGGTGATGAAGCGCGTCAACTCGGCGGCGGCCGGTACGACGGCATGCGCCGGCAACGTCATCGCCGACCAGACCCCGCCCATCGTCAGTCCCCGACCGGTGACGATCGTCAACCGGCCGTTCGACACATCGCCGGCGACCGCGGACGACAACGCCACCGCGACTCCCCCATCACGCTTGGCCTCCTCGATCGCCGCGGCATGACTCTGGAAGATCCGTTGCTTCGACTCCGGCACCTCCAGCTTGCGCAACATCGCCGCGACCGCGCCGTCGGTGACCGCCGAGGGACCGAGCAACCAGGTCTGCTCACGCAGCATCGCCGGTCGGGCCGGACCGATCGCGGCCGGATGCCCGCTGTCCGCGACCACGACGAGCCGGTAGTTGAGGAAGGGAACGCGGCGGATCGACTCGGGCAGACCGGCCGGGACCGGGCCGAGGGCAACATCGACCGATCGCTCGGACAGCAGCGCCGCGAACTGGCGCGGATGATGCACGCTCAGCTCGACGTCCAGGTCATCGGCGCGGCCGGCGAACAGTTCGATCAGGCCCGGGGCGGCGTACTCGGCGAACAGCGTCGAGGCCGCGATCCGCATCAGTCTCCGGCCGCGCCCGGCCTGGCTGACCTCCTGGATCGTCCGGTTCTGCAGTCCGAGCAACTCCACGGCCCGACTGGCCAGCCGCAACCCGCCGGGTGTGAACGCCAGCCCCGACGCAGTCCGGGTGAACAACTGGTCCCCGAGTTCCTTGCGCAGTTGGGCAACGTGCAGGGAGATGGCCGCCTCGGTGACCTCGAGTTCACCGGCGGCGGCCTTCACCGAACCGAGGCGCACGACCGCGGAGAACGCACGAAGCTGAGTAGGCGTCATCGTGTCGCCATCGTAGAACCGCAGCGCGCCTTTCGCCGCGCGCCGACCTCAGGTGTCGAGTCGGATGACGCGGCGCCAGCCGTCGAAGACCATGGTCGGCGTCATCCCGACCGAGAGGTAGAGGCCGAGGGCCGGGGTCGGGTTGTTGGTGTCGACGTGCTGGATCGTGCCCGTCCGGCCGGCGGCCATGAGCCGAAACTCCCCGCAGCATCGGTCGGCTCAGGAGTCCGGACGGTATGCCGTCCGGCAATACGACGTTCACGTTGCGCAGGTGGGGCCTGGCTGTTATTTGCCTCAGGCAATCAGGCCCAGGCGGTGGGACAAGCGGCGGCAGCGTTGGTGGTCGTCGGTGTGTTGGTGCCGGCGAAGGTACATACAGCGACGGCTCCCGCCGGTACGGCGAACGCGGTGTGGATCGGTTTGCGGATGTGGAAAATTGTGTGAATACATTTCACGATGCCCCCTTGGACACCAGTTGGATGCACCCGAGGAGGGCAAAGTTGGTCAATAACAAATACGCCGTTCCGATTCAATCGAACAATTGACGGAGGTCGCGCCGCTGGATTTCGATTCTGCGTTGCCTCATGGCGCGGCGCTCCTCCTCGGACAGGCCGCCCCAGACCCCCGCTTCTTGCCGGGTGTTCAGAGCCCAACGACGGCACTCCTCGATCACACCGCAGCCGCAGCAGACCTGCTTCGCCTGTTCGATCTGCAGAATCGCAGGCCCCGTGGTCCCGATCGGGAAGAACAACTCTGGGTCCAGCCCCGCACACGCAGCGCTGAACATCCAGCTCCCGGACGTCGCCCCGGCTGCGGGCAGGTCCATCGAGAGACTCATCGTGCGGCTCCTTTCACCGCGGGACAGGTAATACCAGCCAGACTGACCCGCCCCTCCCCACGTGTCGTCGCAGCCAGCACCCGACGCGCATTGCAGCCAGCAGGAAGAAGCAGGCCCCCGCTGGCACCGACGACCCGCGCCGAGTCGCCATCAGGCATTGCACGGCAGAGTCGTCCTCACCGGCTTCGTCATCGCGTCGTTCTCGGGCGAGTCCACCAACGCTCGGTCCGGAACGCCGGCCCACCGCGGATCAGGCCAGAGCCGCCCTGCTGGAGATCCGGGACAGCGAATTGCTGGAGTCAGCGGGCGCTCCTCACAGGGAGGATGGCGAACGCGCCTACGATCGCGCACACTCCGGCAACGCCGTACAGCACGCCGTAGCTGCCGCCGCCGACCGCGAGGATGGCCGGAGCGATTGCCGCCGCGACGGATCCGGGGAGTGCGCCCGCGATGTTGAGTACGCCGAGGTCCTTGGCGGCGTTGGCCTTGTCCGGCAGTACGTCGACAACGAGCGCCAGATCGACGGCCATGTACATGCCGAATCCAAGTCCGCCGATCGCCATCCCGATGAGATAGCCGTTGACGTTGACCGCGAGGCCGATGACGAGCATCGCCAGCCCGTAGACAATCGACGCACTGAGGACGAACACCTTCCGCCTCCCCGTCCAGTCCGAGAGCCGGCCACCGACGAGCGAAGCAACAACGATGACGCTGGACTGGATGAGCGTGCCGAGGAAGATCTGTCGCGGTACATCGGCCTCGGCACTCCCGATCTTCTCCAGCAGGTAATAGGCCTGGTAGGTGAACAGGAACGCGTACGCCAGCACGAACAGGAACCGGCTGACGAAGGCCCACGCGAAGTCCGGGTTCTTGCGCGGTGAGACGTAGAACGTGCCGGCGAACTCTCGCAGCGACCACGGCGGCCGGTCCGCCTTGGCCAGCCGGCGATCGTCGAGGACCGCCGCGAACAGAAGGATGAAGAATCCGCCGATCAGGCACGGGGCCAAGAACATGGCGAGCTGGTTCCCGGTGAACAGCTTGACGAAGAAGGTCCCGCTGATCGAGGCGATCGGCAGACACACGCCCAGTACGCCGGCGACCACACCGCGTTGCGTCGCCGGAACCTGATCCGGCAGGACCGCCACTTGCACGGCGAGCAGCGCGTTGAAGAACAGCTGGGCAGTGCACCACCCGATGAGCACAACCAGGATGTTCGGCGCCACCGCGACGACGAGAATGCCCAGCGAACCACCCACCAGGCCAATGACCATCCAAGGCCGCCGCATTCCCAGCCGCGACGTCGTACGGTCACTCAGCTTGCCGAAGAACGGATTGCAGACCATCGCCACCAGGCCACCGATCCCGGCAACCAGCGCCAGGCTGCGCGGCGCCTGCTCGATCCCCACCAGCGAGTTCACCTTCAACGCCAAGGTGACCAGCAACGGCGCAATCAACACCAGACAAGTACTCAGGTACGCCAATGTGTACAGCAGGATGAACCCCCACCCCACCCGACGCACCTCGTCAACAACGCGGGCGCTCTCCGCCCGCCCAGAAACCACGGACATCCGCACATCCCCCCTCTCCAAAATCCCCCCACCGACAGCTCCGGTCAATGGCCAGTTCCTGAGCTGTTGCCACCCCAGGTTGACCGGCTCGGCGCCTAGGGTTTGGGGATGCTGCCGATTCACGTGACGGTATGGGACGACGGGGGATCTCTGGGTGGGCAGGTGATTCTGGTTCACGGCACGTTGTCTTGGGGGCAGGCGTCGTTCGTGGGGCAGCGGGGGCTGGGGCGGGATCGGCGGATTCTGGTGGTGGATCGGCGAGGGTTCGGGGAGAGTCCGGACACGGAGATGAGTGACTACGACGTCGACGCGGATGACGTCATCGGGCTGATGGACAAACCGAGTCACTTGGTCGGGCATTCGTACGGCGGCGTGGTCGCGATGCTCGCTGCCGGGCGCCGACCCGAGCTGGTTGCCTCGCTGGCTTTGATAGAGCCGGCGGCGCTGGCTGTCGCGACTTCGGATCCGGTGGTTGCCAAGTCACTCGAAGGCAACCGTCGCTACTGGCCGAGCACTCAGTCGATGACGGCGGAGGAGTATCTCAAGGTCGTCTGGGGTGACCAGCCGGTTCCCGAGCCGTACGAATGGTCCCTGCGCGCCGCTGGTTCGGCGCTCCACGAGCGGCCGTGCTGGAACGCCGATGTACCGCTGGAGCCCATCCGCTCCGCGACGTATCCGAAGCTGGTCCTGGCCGGCACCTGGGAGACGGCCCCGGCTGACTACCGCGCCGCGGCCGGCGAGGCGCTCATCGCCACCTCGAAGTTCATCGCCGCGCAGACCGGCGCCACCTTCATCCAGGTCGAGGGTGCTGACCACTCCCCGCACCAGCAACGCCCCGACGAGGTGAACCAGCTCTTGCTCGACCTGTGGCAACAGGCCGACGCACCGCCGGGCAGTGGCAGCACGCAGCGGCGGGCACTACGCTCCGACGATGGAGCGGAGTGACGCGGCCGAGACTCGCGAGCGAGGCGACCGGCGGTCGTTGTTCGACCGGTTCGTGCAGACGGCGTATCTACGCGTCAGCCAAGCACCGTTCTTCTTTCTCTGTGCCGGGGTCGTCATTGTCTGGCTGGTGAGCCTGCCGCTGTGGGTGGATCTGAAGGCCTGGCAGGTCGCCATCCACACAGTCGCCAGTGTCGTCACCCTGCTCCTCCTGGTTCTGCTCGAGAACGCCGCCCGCCGCGCCGAGGAAGCATCCCAGGAGAAGCTCAACGTGATCGCCGAGGCACTGGCGGCGTTGATGGCATCACGGTCCCGCACCGACCCGGACCTCGAAGAAGCCACCCAGAAACTCCGCGACGCCATCGGCCTTGAGGGCCGCCACTGACATGTCGAACCCCGCAGACCAAGGCCTGCTGGTGCTCATGTGCGGTACGGCGTACTCCGGCAAGAGCACCTACGCGCAGGCACTCGCGGCGAGGGTGGACGCGGTGGTGGTCAGCCTCGACGAGATCAACGAACGCCGTGGACTGTGGGGCGGTGACGGGATCCCGGTCGAAGAGTGGATCCGCACCCACGAACTCGCCCGCACCGAAGTCCGCGCCCAACTTGCCGCCGGTCGGACCGTAATCGTCGACGACACCAGCTCGCTGCGCTCCCTGCGCGACGGCTGGCGTTCCCTGGCCGCCGGCGCCGGCTTCGTGCTCGTCTACCTGGACGTTGACCACCCCACGATTCGCCGTCGCCAGGCCGGCAACCGACGCAGCCTGGCCCGGGGCGACGTGGCGGACGCGGTCCTGGAACAGCACCTGGCCGACTTCGAGCCGCCCGGGGCCGATGAGAGTCCGGTTCGGGTTTCAAGTATGTGAATGCGTATCAGGATCGGCACCCTCTGCATCCAGTCGGGGAGCAAGCGGAGGGCCTCGAGAACCATCCGGTGCTGGTTCATGGTCACACCTCCTGGGCATGGCGATCACTGCGAGCCACTGACCGCCCACCCCAGACATGTACCCGGGAACGCTCTCGGGCAGTCCCGACACAGTGATGGATGATGTGCGGGTGTCTGTTGATGTTGCCGGGTTGGCTCGGGAGCGGTTGGCGTTCGACTCGTTGCGGCCGGGGCAGGAGGAGTCGGTCCGGGCGGTGCTCGAGGGGAAGGACACGCTCGCCGTTCTGGCCACCGGGACCGGGAAGACCGCGATCTACCAGCTGGCCGGGCTCGCGTTGGGTGGAGTGACGGTCGTGGTGAGCCCGTTGGTGGCTCTCCAGCGCGATCAGCTGCGGGCGTTGTCCGAGCACCCCGCGGGTGTCGAGGTCGCCGAGTTGAATGCGAGCGACTCGGCCGGTCGCCGGATGGCCCACGACATGCTGTCCAACGACCGGCCTGGATTCGTGCTGCTGTCGCCGGAGCAACTCACGCATCCCGACGTACTCGACCTGCTGGCCGCATCCCGGCCGCGGCTGGTGGCCGTCGACGAGGCCCACCTGGTGAGCGAGTGGGGCCAGGACTTCCGCCCCGACTACCTTCGGCTCTCCGCCGCCATCCGCGCGATGCAACGGCCTCCGGTCCTCGCGTTGACCGCGACCGCCGCCCCACCGGTGCGCAAGGAGATCATCCATCGGCTGGAGATGCGCGACCCGGCCGTGGTGGTCGGCGGCTTCGACCGGCCGAACCTCAACCTCGCGGTGTTCACCTTCGCCGACGACGAGACCAAGAACCGCCGGCTGCTGAGCCATGTCCGGTCCTCGCGCGGACCGGGCATCGTGTACGTCGCGACCCATCGCCACGCCGAGGATCTGGCGCACGAGTTGGCGATCGCGGGTGTACCGGCGCAGGCGTACCACGCGGGTCTCTCGGCCAAGCAGCGCCGCGAGGTCCAGGACAGCTTCCTCGCCGACCACTGCCGGGTCGTCGTCGCCACGATCGCCTTCGGGATGGGCATCGACAAACCGGGCATCCGCTGGGTCAGCCATGCCGAGGCACCGGGCTCGATCGACGCGTACTACCAGGAGATCGGACGCGCCGGCCGCGACGGCGAACCGGCCGACATCGAGCTCTTCTATCGCCACGCAAACCTCGGCCTCAACCGGTTCTTCGCCTCAGGCGGGGTGACCGACGCCGACCTCCTCGCCGTCGCCACGGCGATCGACGAGCACCGCCCGGCGGACATTCCCGAATTGGCCGCCGCGAGCGGCCTCAGTCCGGCCCGGGTCGAACGCGCTCTCGGCCGGCTGACGGACGCACGAGTGGTTGCCATCAGCCACCGTTTCCACCTGGCCGCCCACGTGGACGTCGATCGCGCGGTCGCCGCTGCCTCGGCGGTCGAGCACGATCGCCGCGAGGCCGCCCGCTCCCGCGTCGAGATGATGGCCGCGTACGCGGAGTACGGCGGCTGCCGGCGCGAATGGCTGCTCAGCTACTTCGGCGAGCAGTACGACGGCCCGTGCGGCAACTGCGACAACGACCTCGCCGGACGCACCGCAGCCCCAGCCGACGACCAACCCTTCCCGGTAGGCAGCAGAGTGACCCACCCCACCTTCGGTCCCGGCCAGGTCGAGCACTACACCGGCAACGCCATGACGGTCCTCTTCGATCGAGTCGGCTACAAGGAACTCCGCACCGCCTTCATGATTCACAACCACCTACTCAAATCCGAATCCTGAACCACTACAGCGCGAGCTCAGCAACCGCGGACGGATCCAGTGATCGGCCGGTGTGCGCAGCAGGACACCGAATCGCGTGTCGGTGCTGGCCCCCGGCATGCGACTCAGCATAAGTCGGGCAGCCGCCGAACTGTACGAGCACTGTGCGAGTCCTGCCCGTGGTCTGTGGCGTGCCGGAGGCCGAGGCTGGAGCCATGACAACAATCGCATGGCTCCCGGGGGGGTGGAGCCACCCGGTGCGGGTGCCGCTGACGACCGGACATCACCTGCGCCCGATCCGGGCGACCGACGACTCTGACCATCGCGGCGGTCGCACTGCTGAAGAAGAACTGACGATCACTGTTCGCCGGCGTCAGCGGATCAGCTCCGGTTTCGGGAGCGTGCCGCAGGCGCCGGCGGCGTCGTGCTGAGCGGTGACCGTCACGGTCTGCTTGAGGTCGTTGTAACCAGTCGCCGCCTGCCAGGTGCCGGCGTTGGCCAACTGGATGGCGTACGCCGAGTTGTACGTCTGGGTGGAACCCGGCAAACGGTCCTGGGACTGCAGCCGGGGCGCCGGGTCGGCGAGGTTGAGCAGCAGGCGGTACTCGCCTGGCACGGCCGGTGCACAGACCTGCTTGTCGAGCGTCGTGGTCGTTCCGGCCGGCCAGCGCCGCGGGTCGGCGGGCAGGTCCACGCGGTAGCTGTGCTTGTGACCCTGGAAGATCAACTGGACCTGCCGCGGGTTGTACGGCGCCGCCCACCCGTCGTTGCGGATCTTCAGGCCGACGTCGACGGTGCCGCGTGGCAGGGTGGTGCTCGTGACCGTGCTCTGCTCGAGTGCGAACCGGTAGCCGAGCCGTTGCTTGGCGATCGTGATGTTGTCACCCCAGCTCGCCAGCACGCCCGGGTGGTAGTCGGTGTTCAGGAAGGAGAAGTGCAGCCTGGCCATCTCCTCCGACGCCGACGGCCAGTCGGATCGCGGCGAGTTCACTCCGCAGGTCTCACCGCCCTCGGGCACGTACTTGGTGTCCTGGGCAACGAATTCCTTGTCGAGCTCGATCGGATCACTCAGATAGGTTCCGAAGTCGTCCGGACTGGCCAGGAAGCAGTCGTTGTGATGACCGACCCGCGCCACCGGCGTGCCGTTGTACGCCTGCTCCGCGGTGAGACCGCCTTCAGCCCCGGTCGGTACGCCGAGCATTCGCTGCTTCATGTACGGCGTACGCACCTGGATCATCCGGTCCTTCGGAAGGGCCTTGAGCAGAGCCATGATCACCGCGCGACGGTCCGCCCAGTTCTGGTCCGAGACCTGGCTCGGGTCCTGCGGGTCGGCGAAGTAGTCGGTGTAGTACCCCTCACCCCACAGCCCGACGAAGCCGGACTGGA
Organism: Kribbella pittospori; assembly: GCF_004331465.1. Lineage (GTDB taxonomy): Bacteria > Actinomycetota > Actinomycetes > Propionibacteriales > Kribbellaceae > Kribbella > Kribbella pittospori. The sequence continues at coordinate 526,514 of NZ_SJKB01000003.1, read as the reverse complement.
CCACCGCGATCACGTCGGCGTTCTCCCGGAGGATCGGCGTCAGTTGGGCGATGTGCTTCTGGACGCGCGCCAGCGGTGCGTCGCCGTACGGGATGGTCGGCGGCCAGCCGGGCGGCTGGGCGTACGCGAAGCGGACGATCGCTTTGATGCCGGCCGCGCGGATCGTCTGGAAGTCGGCGCGGACCAGGTCGAGATACGCCGGGTCGAGCGTGTCCAGGCTAGCGAACTTCTCCAGGTAGAACACCCGGAGGATCTGGGTGACGTTCTCCTGGGTCCGGAAGTTGCGCAGCGTTGTCACGTTGAGCGGCACGTAGCCCGAGCCGTCGGCTCGGTAGTGCGTCTCGGTGTGGTGGTAGAAGCCGCGCTCCTGGTTGGAGATCACGGCGTCGGTCTGCGCATAGTCGCGGGTCGTGACCGACCCGGTTCCGTGGGCCGCGGCGGCGGCCTGTGGCGCGAAGACCAGACTGACGAGGGCGATGATCGTGACGAACCGTCTCATGGGCAGGGCCTCCCTGACGCAGCTGCGACCTGGGAATAATCATGGAGTCCAGGAAAACTATGTCAAGAGCTCGGCGTGGTCAGATCGCCGAGACGGGCAATTTCCCGTCGTAGCGGGCGGCCTCGACCTGCTCGAGGGCAATCCGGACGGCGCCGAACGCGACTCCCTCGGCACCGAATTCGGACACCCTGATCTCCGGGGTCCGCAGGCACCAGCGGTCGAGTTCGCGGCGCAGCGGCTCGACCAGTACGTCGGCCGACCGGGAGAAGCCGCCGCCAATCACTACGAGTTCCGGGTCGAGGGTGAGGACCAGCGCCGACGCGCCGACCGCGATGTCGCGAATGTACGAGCGGACAGCCCTGATCGCCGTCCGGTCCCCGTCCCTGGCGGCGAGGAAGACGTCTTCCACATCATCGGCCCCACCCAGCCAGTCGTACAGGTGCTGCGGGGCTTTCAGCCAACCGGCCGCCGGCAACGCACCGATCTCCCCCGCCGCGTTGCCGAACCCTCGGTGCAGCTTGCCGTCGATGATCAGGCCGGCGCCGGTGCGGAGACCGGCGAGCAGGAAGACGACGTTCCCGGCGTACCGGGCGACGCCGCGCCAGGACTCCGCGAGCGCGGCCAACTTGCAGTCGTTCTCGACTCGGACGGGTCCGGGCACGAGTCGGCGAAAGTGCGCGGCCAGGTCGACACCGGTCCACTCGGGCACGGAGTCGGACAGCATCACCTTGCCGGTGCCGTCGACGAGTCCGGTGGAGGCGACTCCGGTCGACCAGATCTGATCGGGGATGACGCCGGCTCCGGCGAGGGTGGTGGTGACGCAGTCGTCGAGCATTGCGAGGCGTTCCCGGCGTCCGATCCGCGGGCTCACCGCGACGCGGGTCTGGTTCAGCACCACGCCCTCGAGATCGGTGACCATGGCAAGGATCTTGTGGCCGCCGATGTCGACGCCGAGGATCCGGCCCGCGTCGGCGCGGAACCGGTAGCGACGGGCGGGCCGGCCGACGGTGCCCACAGCCGGCGCCAGCTCGCTCACCCAGCCACGCGCCAGCAACTCGCGGGCGACGTCCTCGGTCGAAGCCCTGGACAGGCCGGTCCGCTTCGCCAGCTCAGTCAGCGTCAACGGCTTCTCGTCGCGCAGGGCTCGCAGCACGCTCAGTGCGTTGAGCTGCCGCAGCCGGGACAGATCGCCGCCGCTCGGCTCATCGGTCATCGCGACCCCCGGAGTTCGGATGGACTCCCTGATAACTATAGAGGTCCCGCATATAGGTGGTGCCGTCGCGAGCGTCGTCCCGCGGAGTGCTGGGCAAGGCGGAGGAGGGAGGCGGGACGGAGTCCCGTCGACCGACGACAACGCCGCCCAGTGCCCGCGGGGCGGCGCGCAGCAGGCGCCACCTATGTGCGGGACCTCTAGGCAGTTCCGCGGCGGGTAGCGTCGTACCACCCGGACTGGAGGTAGGAGCCTGTGACGAGCGCCGAGGGTCGCCTGGTGTGTATCGGCGATCTGGTTGAGGACGTCGTGGTCTGGTCGGAGGGTGCGCTGCGGACCGGGACGGACAACTCGGCGCGGATCCGGCGCGGGCGGGGAGGTGGAGCGTCGAACGTCGCCGTGTTCGCGAGCAGCCTCGGTACGCCGGTCCGGTTCATCGGCCGGGTCGGGGACGATGCCGTCGGCGAGGCACTCGTACGGGATCTGGCGCTGGCGGGCGTTGATGCCAAGGTCCAGCGACAGGGACGAACGGGCACCATCGTCATCCTCGTGGATACTGCCGGAGAGCGAACGATGTTCCCCGATCGAGGGGCCGCGGCCGAGCTGGCCGACGTTCCGGACTCCTGGATCTCCGGTGCTGCGGCGGTCCATCTCTCGGCGTACTCGCTGACTGGATTGTCCTTGCCGGTCCTCCGCCGGGCTGCGGAGATCGCTCGGGCCGAGAGCGCGATCCTCACGATTGATGCGTCGTCGGTGGCTCTCATCGACTCGATCGGACCCGACACGTTCCGCTCGCTGCTCGAAGCGCTCCAGCCGGCGTACATCTTTGCCAACGGCATCGAAGCCGACCTCGGCTCGCTGCGAGAGCTCGCCAGTTCCGGTACGACGGTTGTCGTCAAGAACGGCGTGGAGCCCACCGAGGTGCATGCCGGCGGCAACCAATCGGCGACCGTCCGGGTGCCGGCGATCGACGAAGTACGCGACACCACCGGCGCCGGGGATGCGTTCGCGGCGGGCTTCCTGTCCGCGGTGCTGAAGCACGCCGAGGTCGTGGACGCGGTGGAGGCCGGCCACCGGCTCGCCCGGCGGGTTCTCACCGAACCCGGCGCCACCTTGACCGCAGAGGGAGTTGCTCGTGACTGACAATGGCAGGGTGCAGACCTTCCAGCCCAGCGTGGCCGACGACGTAGCGCAGGCTCTCGACGAGGGCCGTGCGGTCGTCGCCCTGGAGTCGACCATCTTCTCGAACCTCGGGCTGCCTGCCCCCGCGAACGCGGAAGCCCTCGAGCTCTGCAAGCAGGCGGTCCTCGACCAAGGCGCCACCCCGGCCGTGACCGCGATCCTCGACGGCCGGCCACACGTCGGGCTCACGCCGGACGAGGAGAAGCGGGTGCTGCAGGGCACGCGGAAGGTCGCCGAGCGCGATCTTGCCGTGGCGCAGGCCCAAGGATGGGATGTCGGGGTCACCACCGTCTCGGCCACGGTCACTTTGGCTCACGCGGCGGGGATTTCGGTGTTCGCCACCGGCGGCATCGGTGGTGTGCACCGCGGATCGGAAGTCAGCGGCGACGTCTCGGCCGATCTCGACGCGATCGCCAACCACCCGGTCATCACCGTGTGCGCCGGTGCGAAGGCGTTCCTCGATCTGCCGCGAACACTCGAGTACCTCGAGACCGTCGGCGTCCCGGTCCTGGGCTGGCAGCACGACTGGTTCCCGGCGTTCTACACCCGCTCGAGCGGTCTGCCGGTTCCGCACCGGGTCGACGACGAGCGGGTGGTCTGCGACGTACTCCGGTTCCGATCGCGACCGAATACCGGCGTTCTGCTGACCGTCCCGATTCCCGTCGAGGACGAGATCCCGGAGTCACGGATCACCGACGTACTCGCGGCTGCTCTGGCGGCAAGTGCGAGCGCAGGAGTCACCGGGCCGGCCGTCACGCCGTACGTCCTCGAGCGGATCGAGAAGGAGACGGACGGCGAGAGCATTCCTGCGAACCTTGCTCTGGCCCGAAACAACGCGGGCGTCGCGGCCCGGGTGGCTGTCAGCCTCGCGCGGTCGTGAGTACGGTTTGGGCGAGGCCGTCGGCGTCCAGGCCGTAGGTGTGCAGGAGGTCCTTGCGGGAACTGGCTGGGACGAAGTCGGCCGGCAGAGTCAGGCTGTGTAGGTGGGTGGTGGCGCCGGCTTGGCGTAGTTCTCTGGCCAACGCGTCGCCGAAGCTGCCGGACGGTGCGTTGTCCTCGATGGTGAACACAGTGCGGAAGCGGCCGGCGGCCTGCACCAGCGCGGGGTCGAGCGGTTGCAACCAGCGCGGGTCGGCAACAACCACCGGTACGCCGTGCCGCCGCAACTGGTCGGCCGCGTCGACAGCCGCCTCCGCTAGCGGTCCCACCGGCAGCAGCAGGATTTGGGCATCCGGCTCGGCGCGCAGTACGGACGCACTCCCCCAGCGTCCGACCGAGGCCAGCGTCCTTCCGCTGTCGCCTCGCGGGAAGCGCAGTACGGTCGGTCCGTCGTCGCACGCGACGCATTCACGCAGAAGGATTCTCAGCTGCTCGGGATCGCGCGGAGCCGCCACGCGGGCGCCCGGCACCAGCCCGAAGAGGCCGACGTCCCACATGCCGTGGTGCGACGGCCCGTCCGGACCGGTGATGCCTGCGCGGTCGAGGACGAACGTGACCGGGGCGTGGTGCAGTGCCGTGTCCATCAGCACCTGGTCGAAGGCGCGGTTCAGGAACGTCGAGTAGATCGCCACGACCGGGTGCATGCCCGCGCCCGCGAGCCCGGCCGCCGACACGACCGCATGCTGCTCGGCGATGCCGACGTCGAAGATGCGATCGGGGAACTCCAGCGCGAACGGGTGCAGGCCAGTCGGTCGCAGCATCGCCGCGGTGATCGCGACGACGTCCGGCCGCTGCCGGCCGATCTCGAGCATCACGTCACCGAACACACTCGTCCAGGAGGGGCCCGAAGCCGCCGACGATGCGGCCGGCGACACGGTGTGCATCCGATCCGCCTCGTCGTCCTCCGCGGCTCGATAGCCCTTGCCCTTGGTGGTTACGCAGTGCACCACGACTGGGCGACGCAGTACGGCGGCCGCCCGCAGCGCGCCTTCCATCGCGGCGAGATCATGTCCGTCGACAGGCCCGACGTACGCGAAGCCGAGATCTTCGAAAAGGTTGCCGCGGGCCACATTGTCGCGCAGTTGCCGCAAGTGCCGTGGCAGGTAACCGGCCGTGGGTTCGTACGAACGCCCGTTGTCGTTCAGCACCACCACGACCGGTCGGCTCGGGGCGGCGGCGAGGTTGTTCAATGCTTCCCAGCACATGCCGCCGGTGAGGGCGCCGTCGCCGACGATCGCGACGACGCGCCGGCCACGGTTCCCGGCCAGCTCGAAGGCCTTCGCGATGCCGTCGGCGTGGCCGAGCGCCGTGGACGCATGGGAGTTCTCGACCAGGTCGTGCGTACTCTCGACGCGGTTGGGATAGCCCGATAGTCCGCCGGCCTGCCGGAGGGTGTCGAACGAATCCCAGCGGCCTGTGAGCATCTTGTGCACGTAGGCCTGGTGCCCAGTGTCCCAGACGATCGCGTCGGCGGGTGACTGGAAGATTCGGTGCACCGCGATCGTCAGTTCGACCACGCCGAGATTCGGTCCGAGGTGTCCGCCGGTGCGGCAGACCTGCCGGATCAGCTCCGCACGGATCTCCTCGGCGAGGGTGGGCAGGGCATCGGCCGGCAAGCCGCGCAGATCCTCGGGACCGCGCAGACCGGGGAGGAACCGTGCCGCCGCGTCGGCACCGAGCACTGTGCTCATTCTTGCCATCCCGCGCTGAAGGACATCGTCACGCCCCGACCGCGGCGCGGAGCGACTGTCGCAGCGAGCCCATCGTGGCCACGACAGCGGTCGGCTCGTAGCCGCAGTGCGCCATGCAGTTGGCGCAGCGCGGATCCTTGCCGCGCCCGTAGGAGTCCCAATCCGTGTCGTCGAGCAGCTCCCGGTACGTCGCGACGTACCCGTCGTCCATCAGGTAGCACGGCCGCTGCCAGCCCTTCAGCGAGTAGAGCGGGATCGCCCACGCCGTACAGTCGAAATCGACCCGGCCTTCGAGGAAGTCGAGGAACAACGGCGAGTGGTTGAGGCGCCACTTCTTCCGCCGCCCGTCGGCGAACGCCTTGCGGAACAGCTGCCGGGTCTCCTCCGGACCGAGCCAGTGCTCCTGGTCGGGCGCCTTCTCGTAGGCGAACCCCGGCGAGATCTGCATGTTGTCGATGTGCAGATCGTCGTTCAGATAGTCGAGTACGTCGATGACGTCCTGCGGACTGTCGGTGTCGAAGAACGTGGTGTTCGTCATCACCCGGAAGCCGGCCTCCTGCGCCTGCTTGATCGCCGCGACCGCCTCGTCGAAGACGCCGTCCTTGCAGACCGACTGGTCGTGCCGCTCGCGGAGTCCGTCGATGTGCACCATCCACGCGAAGTTCTTGTGCGGCTTGAACTTGTGCAGATGCTTGGGCATCAGTACAGCGTTCGTGCAGAGGAAGACGATCTTGTTACGCGCCAGTAGTTGCCGGACGATCTCGTCGATCTCCTTGTGCATCAGCGGTTCGCCGCCGGCGATCGAGACCATCGGCGCGCCGCACTCCTCGACCGCGGCGACCGCCTGTTCGACCGACATCCGCTTCTTCAGCCAGTCGTGGGTCTGCTGGATCTTGCCGCAACCGGCGCACTTCAGGTTGCAGGCGTACAACGGCTCGAGCTCCAGCAAGATCGGGAACTTCTCCCGCCGGAGCAGCTTCTGCTTCATCAAGTACCCGCCCAGACGGACGGACTGCCGCAGCGGCATGCTCACTGCTGGGTCACCTCTTTCGGTAGTGAGAACCGGACGTCTTCGGTGACCGCCCCGCTCTCGGTCACAGTCACGGACCCGAGTCCGGACAGATTGCGGACCAGATTGTCGACAAGCGCCGGCGGTGCCGAGGCACCCGCCGAGATGCCGATCCGCTTCGCGCCGATCAGCCAGTCCAGCCGCACCTCTGCGGCGTCGTCGACGAGTACGGCGCGCGTGCCTTCAGCTTCGGCGACCTCGGCGAGCCGCAAGGAGTTGGAGGAGTTCTGCGAACCGATCACGATCACCAGGTCCGATTGGCGGGCGATCTCGCGGACTGCCGCCTGACGGTTGCTGGTCGCGTAGCAGATGTCGTCCTTGCGCGGACCGGCGAGCGCAGGGAATCTGCGCCGGAGGATTGCCGCGGTCTCGGCGGCTTCCTCGACCGCGAGCGTGGTCTGCATCGCGTAGGCGACTCGGGCGGGATCTGGCACCTGGACGGTCTCCGCCTCGGCTGGGCCTGGGACGACGATCACGTTGTCCGGAGCCTCACCCGTCGTACCGATGACTTCCTCGTGGTCGGGATGGCCGATCAGGAGCACGGTGCTGTCGCGTACGGCGTACCTGCGGACTTCGTGGTGCACCTTCGACACCAGGGGGCAGGTGGCGTCGACCACCTGCAGCCGTCGTTCGGCGGCCTGCGTACGCACGGCCGGCGCGACTCCGTGGGCGGCGAGCACCACCACGCTGCCGTCGGGGATCTCGTCGACCTCCTCGACGAAGACGGCGCCGCGTTGCTCCAGGCCGCGGACGACATGGAGATTGTGGACAATCTGACGGCGTACGTAGACGGGTGCGCCGAAGCGGTCGAGGGCGCGCTCGACGATCTCGATCGCTCGTTCGACACCGGCGCAGAACGACCGTGGTTGGGCGAGCAACAACTCGCGGTCGCCGGTCGCGGCGGCCCACGCATCCAGGACGGGCGCCGCCCGGCGCAGCGAGGCGAGGGCCTTGATCCCACGCAACGGCATCCCGGCGCGCGCCAGCGGTTGCTCGAGATTGTCGACAATCGCACGGACAACAATGCACCGGCCCTCATCTCCCGCGATCAGAGCCGATTCGGTGTCGACCGCAATCGCCCCAGATGCAGCCAGCGCCCTACGCTCCTCAGCCGAGTCGACAACGTGATCGGTGGTGACCAACGGCCCGGTATGCACCGTGAACCCAGCCCGCCGAAGCTCCCCCGCAACCACCTCAGCCGCACAACTCGGCACGGTCCGGCTTGGGATGATCCGGGGTTCGTGGCGGATCTCGGTTGCTACGACCAGGTCGCCAGGGGCGATTTGATCGGTCAGGGCACCGGCGACGCCGGCGACGAGAACGGGATCGTCGCGGATCGTGCCGGTGGCTCGGCCGGTGCGGACCAGGGGCGCAGTCAGCTTGTCGCGCAGCGCGAGCCACTCGACGTACAAGGGCGTGCAGACCGTTCCCAAGGTCATCGCGAGACCGTCCCCTCGTGATGCGGGCGGTCTTTGCCGAGATAGCGGCCGAGGGCCCAGATCGGGAACACCAGGCGGTACAGGTGGTAGCCGATGTAGAAGTCGCCGGGGAAGCCGGTGCCGGTGTAGCGGTGCTCGTCCCACCCGCCGTCAGGCCGCTGGGTGTCGACGAGGAAGCCGACGCCACGGCGTACCGTCTCGTCTCGCTCGTCGGCGGCCAGCAGAGCGAGCAGTGCCCACGCCGTCTGCGACGGAGTCGAGTCACCACGGCCGATCCAGCTGGGATCGACGTACGAGCGCAGGTCCTCACCCCAGCCACCGTCAGGATTCTGGTGGTCAGCCAGCCACCGGACGGCACGGCGGATGACCGGATCCTCAGCGGAGGTGCCAGCCGCGATCAATGCCGGTACGACGGCTCCGGTGCCATAGACATGGTTCGTACCCCAGCGACCGAACCAGGACCCATCCTCTTCCTGCGAGTCGAGCAGCCACCGAACGCCGCGGCGGCACTCATCGGTTCCGGTCTTGCCCTCGGCCGCGAGCATCTCCACGACGTGAGCAGTGACGTCGGCCGACGGCGGATCGATGACGGCGCCGAAGTCACAGAAGGGCAGCCGCAACGGCGTCGTGTCGGTGTTGTCAGCATCGAACGCACCCCAGCCACCATCGGCGGACTGCATGCCGGTCGTCCACTCAACCGCATCGTCCAGGGCCGCACGCAGCACCTGCGGCTCCGGGTGCACCACCCGACGCAGCGCGAGCACGATCTCCGCGGTGTCATCGGTGTCCGGATAGCCGTCGTTGGCGAACTCGAAAGCCCACCCGCCCGTCGTCAGCGTCGGCCGCCGCACTTGCCAGTCGCCAGGTGCGTCGATCTGCTCGTCGAGCAGCCAGTCGGTGGCCCTGAGCACGGCCTTGTCGTCCGGTGCGACGCCCGCGTCGAGCAGGGCGCCCACCACCAGCCCGGTGTCCCAGACCGGCGACTGACAGGCCTCCAGCCAGCGCACCGGACCGTCAGCAGTGTCCGCGTGGACCGTGAAGCCCTCAAGCCCGCGCAGCCCAGCAGCCATCACCGGATGATCCGTCGCGTAGCCCATCAGGTGCAGTGCGATCAGCGAGTACACCCACGGTGGCTGGATGCCGCCCCAACCACCGTCGGCCTCCTGCCGAGCGACGATCCACTCGACCGAACGTTGCATCGCCAGCCGGCGGATCCCACCGAGCGGACCGCGAGGTCCCCAGCGCGTGTAGGCGTTCAGTACGACGTCCAGCCGTTGGAAGGCACCGTCAAGAGTCCACAACCCGGCCTTTCGCGCGACCGGCGTACCCGCCCGAAGTTGGTCGACACCGAAGTCGACCGGCCGGACCGGACGGAGCGCACTGACGATTGTCAGTGGCACGATCGTCTGCCGCGCCCAACAAGCCCAGTTGTAGACATTCAACGGAGCCCAACTGGGCAAGAAGATCAACTCCGGGGGCAGGTCCGGGCAGTCGTCCCACTCCCACAGACCGAACAGCGCCAGCCACAGGTGCGTGAAGACCCGCGCCTTCTCGACTCCACCCGCGCCGCGGATGAACTCCGCAGCCTTGGCCATGTACGACTCGGCAGGATCGTCGCCGGCGATCCGCAGCGCCACCCATGCCTCGACCGTGGTGGACAGATCACCCGGCCCGCCGGGGAACGTCGCCCACGTCCCATCGTCGCGTTGCTGCGACCGAATCCACCGCGCCGTCTCCGCATCGGTCTGAGCAGTAGCAACTCCGAGGAATCGCCGCAGCATCAGATCCTCAGCGTCCATGGTCACGTTGGTTGCGAGATCCCCCTTCCACCAGCCATCCTCGTGCTGCAGAGACCGCAGATACTCCACCGCCGCGTCCAGACAGTTCTCAACGCGGACGTCGGCCTTCTCGTCCTGAGCAAGCCTCTCCGCCGTCACAGCTGTCGCTCCGCAACGAACTGCGCCAGTTGATCAAGCTGATCCCGGTTGGCCGGTGCGACACCCGCGGCGTCGAGTGCCTTGCCTGCCTTGCGAACCCGTTCGTCCGCCTCGGCCAAGGCCCACTCCCGACCACCAGCCCGTTCGATCAGTACGGCGGCCTGCCGCAGGCTGTCCTCGGTCGGTGTAGCTGGATCCGCGAACCAGTCCGCGAGCTCGCGACCGACCGCACCGCCGTACTCGAGCGACCACACCACCGGCAGCGTCTTCTTGTGTGCGCGCAGGTCCGAGAAGACCGGCTTGCCAGTCCGCTCCGGTGCTCCCCACACGCCGAGGAGATCATCGACGAGCTGGAACGCCAACCCGAGCTCCCACCCGTAGGTCTGGAACGCGTCAGAGGTCGTCTCATCGGCACCGCCCAGGATCGCGCCCAACTGCGCCGAGGCACCCAACAGCGCGCCCGTCTTACCACCGGCCATGTCGAGACACTCGGCCAGCCCGACATCGTCCCGCCGTTCGAAGGCAACATCGAGGACCTGCCCACGGATCAACTCGCGAGTGGCCACGGCGAGCGCACGACCGGCGCGGCGTGCGGGCGGGGCGTCGCACTCGGCCAGTACCTCGTCGGCCAGGCAGGCGAGCGCATCCCCGACCAGGACCGCCGTGGCATCACCCCAGATCGCCCAGACAGTACGCCGGTGCCGTCGCTGCGTGTCCCGGTCCATCAGGTCGTCGTGGATCAGCGAGAAGTTGTGCACCAGCTCGACCGCAACACCGCCTGGGACCCCCGGCCCGGGCGACCCGCAGACCGCCTCGGCCACAAGCAGCACAAGGCCGGGCCGAATCGCCTTGCCGGAGCTGCCGCTGGTCGGTCTCCCTTCCTCGTCGCACCATCCGAGGTGGTACGACGCGACGAGCCGGGTGTGGTCGTCGAGACGAGCCACGGCCTCACGCAGTTGGGGCTCGACCAGGTCCCGGCTGCGGGCCAGAAGCTCCAGGACGTTGCTCTCCGCCGGCATGGTCGAGGGCTGGACCGCCGTCACGACAACACGTCCTCGGACGGCAGCGATGGGCGAAGCGGCGCCCGCAGTACCGAGGCCGCGGCCGACTCTCCGCTGCGTACGGCGCCCTCCATGGTGGCCGGCCAACCGGTGGCAGTCCATGCACCGGCCAGATGCAGGCCCGGACGTGCTGTGGTCGCGGTGGGCCGGAAGCGACCGGAACCCGGTGCCGGCCGGAAGGTGGCATGTCGTTCTCGGGTCACGAAGAACTCCTTCACACGTGCGTCTGCAGCCGCGGGAAGCAGCTGCCGGAGGGCGGGCACCAGCACCTCGCGCAGCTCGGCAACTGGCGTGTCGATGAAGTCATCCGCGGCCGACAGCGAAATCGCGAGGTACTGCTCGCTGTCGGCGTGGCTTGTGAGACTCTGCGGCGTCCGGTCGAAGACCCACTGCAACGGGCTGTCCACGCCTGCGACGAACGGGTCGTCGAGCACCACTCGGTCGAGAACCACGTGTGCGTTGACGATCGGCGAACTGCCCAGCGCCTCCGCCCACCCGGTCGGCAGGTCGACCGCGTCCTCGGGAAGCAGCCGCTCTGCCTCCGAGGGCGGCACTGCGAGTACGACGTCGTCGTACCTCTCGGCGTCGAGCTGCCAGCCGCCGTCCACGTTGTCGAGCGACTTCACCCGCGCATGCAGGCGGACATCGACACCTGCTGCGGCGAGCGCCCGAGCGGCGGCATCACCATGGAGTTGTTGCAGCGGGATCAGCGGCCAACCGATGTCGGCAGCATCGCTCTGCTCGAGCAGCCCGACCTGGAAGACAGTGGCCGCGACCGCGAGCGAGGCATCGTCGGCGCGCGCGTTGAGGGTGGCGACACCGATCAGCTCCCAGAGCGCCTCCACTAAGCGGGCGTCCTGACCATGCGCGGCCAGCCACGCGCCGAACGACTGGGCATCAGTCGCAGCGTTCTCCCGGTCCACCCGCCCCAACGCGAGCGCGGCACGCACCGCCTGGATCCGCTCCGACCAGCTGAGCCAGCGGTACGTCGCCAACGCCGGACCGAGGTGCAACGGTGCCGGCATCTTCGTACGCCGGATCCGGCCAACACCGGCATGCCGACCACTGCGCACCGGTACGTCGAGACGCGGCTGCAGCTGCACGTGGTCGCGGACGCCGAGCCGATCGAGCAACCCGAGGTACGACGTACAGCAGCGGAGGAAGACATGCTGGCCGTTGTCGATCCACCGGCTGTCACGTTCGAACGAGTGCGTCAGCCCGCCGAGCTTCGGCCGGGCCTCCACCAGGTGCACCTCGCGACCCGCGTCGGCCAGCGCGAGAGCCGTGGTGATGCCGGCGAGCCCGCCGCCGACGACGGCCACCCGGCTCATGAACGTGCTCCCGCCAGCGACGCCAGCGCGACCTGCGCCTTCTCCCCCGCCGACAACGACAGCCGGCGGTCGTACACGAGCACCGGGTTGGCCGCGATCCGTCGCAGCAGATGGTGATAGATCCCCGACATTGCCCGGCAGGACGCGCCGCTTCGCCAGTCCAGGGACGGCAGCAGCCGCCAGCCTAGGGAGTACCAGTCCTGCGCCCGTCCGGCGGCGAACCGGATGTACGCGGCCAGGCGACCTTGCGGATCGTCGAGATTGCCGCGCTCGTCGAAGGTCAGCCGGACTCCGAAGCGTTCGAGCTCGTCGGCGGGCAGATAGATCCGGTCGCTGCCGAGGTCCTCGCGGATGTCGCGCAGGATGTTGGTCTGCTGCAGCGCGATGCCGAGTTGGTCGGCGTACAGCGCGAGGGTGTCGAGATCGGCATCGGCTTCCGTTGGACCGAAGATCGACAGGCAGAGCCGGCCGACCGAGCCGGCGACGCGGCGGCAGTAGACAACCAGCTCGTCGAAGTCGGCGATGCGGACCTGCGACAGGTCGGTCTCGACTCCGTCGACGAGCTCCTCGAAGGCACCGATGGGCACCGGGAACCGGCGTACGGCGTCGGCAACCGCCACGTAGACGGGCTCGTGCACGTCGTCGAGTCGCCCGAGGTTCTTCCGGATCCGATGCAGCGCTGTTCGCTTCTCCTCCAGCCGTAGGTCGCCGTCGCCGATGTCGTCGATCCGCCGGGCCAGCGCATAGAGCGCACACAGCGCGTTGCGCTTCTGCGGGGGCAGCAGCCTGATTCCGTAGTAGAAATTGCGGGCTTCGGTTCGGGTGATCTCCGCACAGGCGACGTACGCGTCCAGGATCGTGGGGCTCCCCGTCATCGTCATCGAGCAACCGCCCCGGCGATCAGTCGTAGGGCGCGGGCGGCGGTATCCAGCTTGGACGGACGAGCAGACCTGGCCAGGACGTCGCCGCCGGTACGTCGCAGCGCGCGGACTGTGGACTGACCCCCGGCAACGAATCCCGCCACACTCACTCGAGCCCATCCATCGAGCCTGGTCACTATCGCGGCCCCCTCCTCGAGCAGCGCGGCGGCGCGCTCGATCTCGAAGTTCATCAACGCTCGCAGCTGCGGTGTCGCCTCGCCCTTGTCCAGATCGGCCTCGGCGACGGCGTACGTCTGGAGATCCTGCTGCGGCAGGTAGATCCGGCCGGCCCGCCGGTCCTCGGCCACGTCCTGCCAGTGCTCCAGCAGTTGCAGCGCGGTGCAGACCCGGTCGGACAGCCGCTCGGTCTCGGAGTCGTGTACGTCGAAGACGCCGAGCACCATGCGGCCGACCGGATCGGCCGACAACCGGCAGTAGCCCTGCAGGTCCGCAAAGGTCTGGTACCGCGCGACCGTCTGGTCCTGCAGGTTGGCCTGCACCAACTGGTGGAAGGGCTCGGCGGCGATGGCGTGATCGAGGACGATCGGGCGCAATCGGCGCAGTACCGGGTGATCGGGCTCGGTACCGGCCCAGATGTGGTCGAGGTCGGCCGCGAAGGCGCGCAGCGCGACCGTCCGGTCTCCCGCCCAGCTGTCACCCAGTTCGTCGACGGTGCGGGCGAACCCGTAGACGGCGTGCAGCGCCACCCGATGCCGCGCCGGAAGCAACCTCAGCGCCACCGGGAAATTCTCGCCCTGCTCCTTCCTGACCAACGACTGTTCAGCGACCCGGTCCGATGGGACCTTCTGCACTCCTTCAGGATGCACGTTCCCATGATGGGAAGCGGTTTCATGCCAACTCTGCCCCGCTGGACCACATTCGGACGGCAAGAATTTGTCACGGGGATACAGTTACCCGTGGGATGACGTATCCGTAGGACACCTGTCTCGCCGGCGTTCGGCAAGGAACGCGTGGGAGTCTTCACATGACCGTCGCCACATTCGATCGTGCCCGCCTCGAGGAGGCCTTGCTCGAGGGGCTACCTGGCCTGCTCTCCGAGGTTCGTGACCGGCTCGCGGAGCACTGGCCGGACTACGCCGCGTTCCTGGATGCCGAGCGGGACGCGGTCGTTGAACCGGCCGCCTTGTTCGTGCATCGGCTGCTCGATATGTCGATCGCCGACCTGTCCAGCCCGGAGCGGGCCAGCCTCGATCGAGCCGATGAAACAGTCCGCCTGGTCTTCGAGGAGATCGGTCGCCGGCAACAGCAGGTCGGCAACGACCTCACCCGGCTGCTCACCGCCTTCCAGCTCGGTGCCCGCATCGCCTGGCGGCACGTCGCGGCGACCGCCCTGCGGCTGGATTTCGCACCGGACAACCTGGCCGCGCTGGCCGACTCGGTATTTGTCTTCGTCAACCAACTCTCGTTCTCGGCGGCCAACGGCTATGTGCAGGAGCAGCTCGACGACGCGCTCGCCCGCGAGCGCCGCCGGGAGGAGCTCGCGAACTTGTTGCTGTCCGATCGGGCCAGCGCCGAGGCGATCCGGACTGCGGCCTTGCAGGCGGCGTGGCGGATCCCGGAGACGGCTGCGGTGGTGATCTACATCGACGGCGACCACGAGCTGGCCCGCACGATGGTCAGCCGGCTCGAGCCCGGCGCGCTCCCGATCCGGCGCAACGGCGTGGTCTTCGGCGCGATCATCCCCGAACCGTCCGGTCCGGGCCGACGGCTTCAGCTGAGCCGGGAGCTCACGGGTCTGGGCGCCGTGGTCGGCAATCCGGTGCCACTGGCGGAGTTGCCCCGCAGTCTCGAGATCGCCCGGATCGCGGCTCGGCTGCGTAAGACGGGAGTGCTGACCGACGACCCGGTGTTCGCCGACGAGCACCTCGATGCGCTGATTGTCTGGCGTGACGAGTCGCTGGTCGCGGCGCTGCGCGAGGAGATGCTGGCTCCGCTGCAGGGTGAGACCGAGGCCGCCAGAGCGCGGCTCACCGAGACGCTGGCCAGTTGGCTGCGTCAGTTCGGGGACCGCCACGCGATCGCCGAGGAGCTGCGGATCCACCCACAGACCGTGCGGTATCGCATGGCCCGACTCCGGGCACTGTTCGGCGACCGCTTGGACGACCCGGAGTCACGCGCTCGGCTCTTCCTCGCCCTTGAGTGGCCGGCTCCCTGAGACCGGACTGCCCTCCTGCAGCCGCGCCAAGGTGGCGCAGAGGTGCCGGGCGACGGCCGCGGAGTCGAGCAGTTGCGGATCGGTCGCCAGCCCGATGCCCAGCACTCCGTCCCAGCTCAGCGCGCCAACGGCGAGCGGAGTCTCCGGCACCAACGGCAGGATCGGGTACGTCGGTCCCGTGCCGACCCCTGCGAACGTCAGCGCGATCGTCGGCCCCGGCATGTTGGACACGACCGCGTGCAGGAAGCGCGGCCCGTACACGGTCTGTGCGAACCATCGTGCGAACGGCTCAGGAACCAGCCGCAACCCAGTGGCCATGACGAAGCGTGACGCCATCGCCCGAGTGGGCCTGCGGAGTCGCCGGGTCCGTGTGGCCACCTCGACGAGCAGATCGCCGAAGGGCCGGCCATCGACCGGTACGTCGACGATCACCGCGGCCGTCGCGTTGCCCTCCGCCGCGCTGTCGGGTGTGCGCACCATCGTCGTCACGGAGAACCGCATCCGGCCGTCCACCGATCGCGCGAGTTCGGGTGCCACGGCGTACACCGCGTCGGCGAGCAGAGCGATCACGACGTCGGTCACGCGCACTCCGTGAGCGGCAGCGGTACGACGTACCACCTCGAGCTCGACGTTCGCGACGCCGAACCCGCGTTGTGGGGAACTCTCTGGCAGGGACGCGGCGGTTCCGTCGGTGGCCAGTTGAGCTAGTCCGACGGCCACTGCGGCGGCGCGCCGGACCCGGCTCGGGGCCCGTCCAGATGGCACGGGGAGCGTGGCTCGGGGCTCGAACAAACTGAGGGCCTGCAGCACCGTCCCGATGCCGTCGGCGATCGAGTGGTGGACGAGCACGACCAGTGCGTCGGCCCCGCCCGGCCCGACATCGCGAACGATCGCCACCTGCCACATCGGCCGATCCCGGGGCATCGGGCTCTCGGCGAGCTCCCCGAGGATCCGCATCAGCCCGGTCTTCCCGTCCACCGACTGGAGCTCGGTGACGTGCCAGTCCAGATCGACGTACTCGGCCTCGATCCAGCGTGGGCGTCGCCACCGTGACGTCGGTGCGAGGCGCTGGTGCATCCGTGGCAGGCGGGCGAAGCTGTCGCGGACCAGGGCCCGTACGTCGTCGATCGACGGCCGGTCGTCAGTTGCCTCCAGCATCACCAGGCCGCCGACGTGCTGCGCGGCCCCGGTGCCCTCGATGTGGAGGAAGAACGCGTCGCTGGACGGTACGACGGTGCCCGGCGTGTCGTTCAGCCACGTGGCGATGCGGATGCCGACGGCGACCGGGATCGCCACCGCCACGGCACCGAGCAGATAGTGATTCGCCGTCGCCACCACGACGACACGGTAATCCCACCCGGAGTCCGAGCAGGACAGTGCCAGCCTCCTTGCTCACTGACGCGCTTCACCGGAGCGGGAGATCACCTGCTCGCCGAACCGGGCCGCCAGGCGTCGGTAGAGGCCTGGGGTCAGTGCCCGTACGACGGGAGCGACGCGGAGCCAGCCGGGCACCCACGCCTCGGCGCGGTCACGGGCGATGGCGTCGACGATTGCCTTTGCGACGTCCTCGGCAGGGACTGGGCGTGGGCGGCCGCGGTCGTAGGGTCTGCCGCGGGCGGCGAAGAAGCCGGTGTCCACGACGCCTGGAATCGTGAGGCTCACGGCAACGCCGGTGCCTCGGAGCTCCGGGCGCAGGCTCTCGGCGAACACGTCGAGGGCGGCCTTGGTCGCGGCGTATACCGCCTCACCGGCGACACCGGTGCGCCCGGCGATCGAGCCCACGAGCGCGACGTGGCCGGCTCCGCGATCGAGCATCGGTGGTAGGAGGCGGCGTACGAGCTGAAGAGGCGCGAGGAGATCGAGCGCTACCAGGCGGTCGATCTCGGTGGCGGTCATCTCGGCGAACGGGCCCGACCAGCCCAGGCCGGCGTTCGCCACGATGATGTCGACCTGGCCGTGAACGTCGAGCGCGGCGTCGGCGAGCTTCGCGGCCGCGCCGGGAACGGCGAGATCACCGAGGAGCGCCGCTCCCCCGGTCCGCTCGGCGACTGCCTCGGTCCGCTGCTCGTCCCGGCCATGCGCGATCACCCGGGCACCGGCCGCGGCCAACTGCTCCGCAACCGCCGTACCAATGCCCGCGGACGCACCGGTCACCAGCGCAATCCGCCCATCGAGTCGCATCCGCACCTCCTCCCCACCCATTCCAGCACGAGCCGCCCATCACGCTAGGTTGTGACAGGCAACGACGGCTGGAGAGCGAGTGAGTTCCCGGCGGTGGGTTGTCAGAGCTTGGTGAGTGGGTTGTCGGGATAGGGCAGCGTGCCGTCGCCGGGGGGCTTGCCGAGGTGGGCGCGGAGGCCGGTGTCGCAGATGATGTAGCCCCAGTTGATCAGCTGTTCCTGGACGGTGTCGTCCATCGTGTTCAGGCGGGTCGAGATCCCGGCGAGCTTCGCTGCTACAGCGGGATCCGACGGCAGTGGGTCGGCGAGTGGGAAGTCGTCCACGTGGCTGCGGATGCCGACGTACATGCCGGGGCGTTTGTTGCGGAAGGCATCGATGACCTGCCGTTTGCGCAGCGACCGGACCTGGTTGTCGATGACCTTGAGAACGCGGATCGTGTGCTGGGCCCAGTCCACCGGCGGATCTGCGACCGCACCGAGGTGCCCGCCCGCGTCGCTGACCAGGACCGTCTCGTACCGCTTCCAGGCGGTCTCCAGCCCGAGGTTGTCGTACACACCGCCGTCGGTCAGCCGGATCTCGTTGCGGAACTCCGGCGACGTCAGGTCGTTGCCCGGCTGCGTCACCCACTCCTCCCGATCGAGGTCGACCGTGCAGGGCGACAGGATCGGCGGGAACGCCGACGAGGCCGCCACTGCGACAGCCAGCGGCAACTCCGGATTGTTGATGCGACCGACGCGGTAGTCGGCCAGATACTGCTTGCCGAAGCGCATCAGTACGCCGGACTCCACGTTCGTCGCGTTGATCACGAACGTCGGTTTGTCCGGAAGATCCTGCAGCGTCTTCGGGCCGAACAACTGCTTACGAAACGCACGGACGACCCGGTCGGCCACCGAGGTGAACGGAAGCCCGATCCCGGTGAGCACGGCCGGAAGATCCACATGCGTGCTCGCCATCTCACGGATCGGATCAACGACCTGATACACGAACTGCTTGGCCACGCCGGCCTGATCGAACTGCAGTTCGTTCCAATTCATCCCGAGTACGCCGGCCGTGATCGAACCGCCGGACACACTCGAGACACGATCCAACTCAGCCAGCATCCCGGCTTCGTTGAGACGCCACAGAACACCGACATGGAACACCATCGCCCGATAACCACCGCCCGAAAGGCACAAGGCCATTCCCGGCTGAGGTTTCCCGGCGCCATCCCCCGGAATCCGCCGGACCGGCTCACCAGAAACGTGCACCTCGTCGGGTGCCGACGCAGGACCCATGATTCCCCCTGAAGATCTCCCCTTGCGTCGAGCGTCCTCCCGCCCACAACCAATTGCAAGAAGTCACCACAGGGATCGAACAGGGTCAGGACTTGGCGTACGTCTCGGCCGCGTGGGACTCGAACTCCAGGCCGATCGCGGGCTCGTCACCGACAACCCAGGCGTCGTGCCCAGGTTCGATCAGGTACGCGCTGCCGGCCGCGAGCCGCGCCTTGCTGCCGTCGTCGTGCACGACCTCGATCTCGCCCGAGACAAGGGTGCCGACGTGCCGGACCTGGCACGACTCGCCGCCGACGACCGGACGAATGCACTCCGACCAGCGCCAGCCCGGCTGGAAGGTGATCTTCGCGACGCTGGCGCCGGGAAACTTCACCACGTTGACGACGGTCTTGTCCGGCGTCCTTTGCTCATCGGGTTCGTCGAACGACTTGCTGTGAACGGCCATGTTCCGGCCCCCCTCGATCGGGAAAGAATCATTTTCGACGATGGCCCAGACGGTCCGCCGTGAACAGATCTCGCCGCTTATGGCGTGCTTACGGGTCAGTCCCGGGGGATGAGGCCGGCGAGGTGGGTGGAGGGTGAGAGGCCGGTTTCGGCGGCCAGCTGTCGGGTGTAGGTGTGGAAATGCCTGATCGCCTCGGTGCGGTTACCTTCGGCCATGTGGGCGCTGATCAAGGCCGCGTGCGCCGTCTCGTGGAGCGGTTCGACCCGGATGGCCGCACACGCCACATCGATCGCGCGGGCGAACAGGCCGCGGGCCGTGAGCAGGGCGCTCAACGTCTCCAGGGCATGGATCCGCAACTGGCGGTACCGCTCGCGCTCGATCAGCAACCACTCCTCGTCCCATCCCGGCAGCAGGTCGGCCTCGAGACGATCCGGTTCGAGTGCAGTGACGACGTCGTGGCGTACGTCGTCGGCGATGAGTTGACGCGCCTGCGTCGACATCTGGTCGTAGTCGACCTCGACGGCATCGTCGAGGCGCACCGAGTCCCGGCACGCGCGGACGATGCCCGGATGGACCCGCCGTACCCGCCACAACGCGGTCCGCAGGTTGGACATGGCACGCTCCGGTGCGGCCGCCGGCCACAGGTGCGTCGCGACCGTGTCCCGGCGCTGCTCGAGACCGGTGACCGCAAGGAAGCCCAGGACCCGCTGACCATTGCTGGGCAGGGCGACCGAACGATTGTTCACCCGTACTGCGAATGCGCCCAGCAGTCTGATGCTGGGTGGTGCGGCGCCCGTCGGCGCATACACAATTGACGTCGTCATACCGACCCCCCGGAGTTTCCGACCTTCTGTCCATATCAGTCGCCCGTCTCCGGACCGTCAATGTTCTGTCGCCGACGACTTCCGGCGATTGACGGCCGAACGACCTCTGCGCAGACGCCGCGACGACATTCCGGCGTACGGCGACCATGCACTGTTGGTCCGCGATGACCGAGCAGCTCTGGCACACGATGATCGTCCGCGTCTGGCGTGACCGCGACGGACTCAAGATCCGTTTCACCGCCGAGGATCGCCATCAGCCACCGCGTCCGGTCGCCGTCGAAGGTTCCGTCGAAGCGGCGTGTGAACGCTTCCATACCTGGCTGGAGACCGTCACTTCGAGCCGGCCCGACGTGGTGCCCGATCCGGTACGACGACGACGTACACAGCACGACGACGGACAGGAGACGGGCGGGCAGACACCCGCTCCCTAGGGTCGCAGAGGACGAGTGATCGGAGTCCCCAATGTCCATGACCGACACAGCGGCCGGACCCTTCACCGGCGGTGGACTGAGCTGGCAGGAACCGGCCGCGATGGAGACCGCCGGTACCGCCTTGGTGTCGCCGTTCTCCGGCGGCGTCGCGGCCGCCGGCGAGTACGACGCCGGACGCGGCGACCTCGAGGCGCTCGTCGGCGAACTCGACGACGAAGGATTCCGCGAGGCGGTCGAGTCGCTCGTCGACGAGGTGGCCGGCCGGTACCTCACGACCGCCGCGCGCTGGCCCGACGACCAGCAGAGCGAAGCCGTGGCGGAGGCCGAGGCCGGAACATTCGTACAGACGCTGGCCGACACCCTCGACCGCGGCCTCGGCGAACTCGAAGCGCGCTACGAGCATCGGCGGGTCGACTCGATCACCGATGACGAGATCGACGCGGTGCTCGGCGAGTACTCCCGCGACCCGGACTCACTCAGCGAGCAACTCTTCGGTGGCCTGATCAAGAAGGCGTTCAACGTCGCCAAGTCGGTCGCCAAAGGCGCGGTCAAGGGATTGACCAAACTCATCCCGATGGGCCCGGTCTTCGCCGTACTGCGCAAGCTCGTGCAGCCACTGCTGAAGCGAGTGCTGGGCAAGGCGATCAACCGGCTTCCCGTCGTACTCCGGGCTCCGGCCAGTCTGCTCGCCAGCAAACTCGGCATCGCGGAAGCAGGAGCCGAAGCAGAGGCCGAGCCGGACCTGAGCGAGGAATTCGACCGCCAGTACGCCGAGTTGCTGTTCGCACCCGGCGACGCTGATCAAACCGAGATGCTCTTCGAGTACGACCAGGAGCTGCCAGGTCCCGCGGAGATCACCGCGCTCGACGACGCACGCGAGACGCTGGCGTACCAGCTCGCCCGCGCCGAGCCCGGACAGCCGCCGACGGCTCAGCTCGAGCAGTTCATTCCGGCGGTCATGGCCGCGATGCCGTTGATCCGGACCGGCGTACGCATCGTCGGTCGTGACCGGATCAAGAACTTCCTGGCGCGTCAGCTCGCCGGTCTCATCCAGGGCTACATCGGCCCGGAGGCGGCGAAGGCGCTGGCGCCACGGATTGCGGACGCGGGCCTGCGGCTGCTCTCGCTCGAGGCGGAATCACCCGAACAGCTCGGCACGGAAGCTCTCGTGAGCACGCTCGAGGAGACCGTCACGCAGGTCCTCAGTCTGCCGCCGGAGGCACTGGAGGAACCGCTCAGGTTCGAGGCGGAAATCCAGGAAGCGCTGGCGTCTGCCGCTGTTCATCACCTCCCTCAGGAACTGCTGCGGGACGACCTGCCCGGCTACGAGACCGATGCCGGCACGGGGCCGTGGATCTCGATGCCCCGCCGGACGAAGCACCGCCGCTACCGTCGATCCGCACGCCGGTACGACGTACAAATCACCCGGCCGCAGGCGAGCAGTGTCGAACTGCCTGGTCCGGAGACTCTCGAGGACCGTCTCCTCGACGCCGGCGTGTCCGCCTGGCCGGTGTCGGCTGAGGTCGAACTCTTCGAATCCATGGTCGGCACCCAGGTCGGCTACCTCGCGGCCGGCGCAGGCGACGACGCCGGCACCGCCGAGTTCGAGGAACTGAGTCCGCGAAACGCCGCGCTGCTGCTCGGCCGACCCGCGCTCGGTACGCGCGCTGTCTTCGGTGGACCGGTGACGCGACGCTACTTCCGGCTGGTCGTGCCGGGCCGGAAGGTCGTCCGCCGCCGTCATCGCGTGTACCTGCGGCTCCGGGCCCAGCAGGCTCAGCCCGAGCTCCGCGTCCACGTGCGACTCGGCGAACGGCTCGCCGCGCAGGTCGCGACGATGCTCGCTCGCAACAACCAGGCCGAGGTCGTCGCTCTGATCGGGCGCCTGCTCGGCCCGAGGGTGCAGGAGCAGGTCGCCAAGCGGCTGGCCGTACTGCTGCGCCGTACCGCGCCGGCAGCCGCCGCAGCTCGTGGCCGGCAACTTGCGACCGCCGTGCTGGAGCAGATCAAGACACACTTGGCGAAGGAGCTGCCGGCTTCCCAGGAGGCGCTGAGCACGGCAGCGAAAGATCCGGCGGCAGGGCTCACTCTGACGTTCGCGTTCTCGTTCGCCGATGCCGCGGCGCTGACCTCGGGCGAGCCCGGCCCTCCCACCCTGACCATCAGGCCAGGTGCCCACAATGACTGAGACGGCATCACGCCGGCAGCTGCAGTCGGAGCTGGCTCACTGGCGCGGCGCGATCGCCCAGCTCGCCGACCTCGACGCCGTCGCAGCTCCGCAGGCGTGGGCCGAGCTCGAGGACTACCTGCGGTTCCGGCTGCGCGAGCGGCTGCTCTCCTCCATCCGGACTCTCGAAGCCGAAGGCGCTGCCTTGGCCGTGCACGTCGACAGCAGCGAGCGGCCGGAGCAAGCCCGGACGGCACTCTTGCAGCTGCGCCAGCGCTACCTCGCGGTGGAGGCCACGGTCGAGTGGTACGGCGACGCCGTACAGCAACGCACCACTCCACGCCTGGGAGCGGTACTGCGGGGGTTGGACACGATCGCGGTCGACGCGATGGAGGCAATCCTGCGGCCGCTCGGTATCGAGACGCCACCGGCGCTGACGTATCCCGACAAGGGCCTCGGCGCAGCCGTCCTCCGAGCCGGTATCCGGCTCTGGGACCGTGGCGGCCTGTCTCCGGTCGCGGCGATCAAGATCACCCGGCACAACCTCGCGCACCCGACCGCCCTCGTGCACGAGACCACCCATCAGGTCGCGCACCTGTGCGGCTGGAACGCCGAGCTGCGCGACGTCCTGCGGTCGGTCGTCGCGCCGCAATCCGTCGTACTGGCAAGCATGTGGAGCACCTGGGCCAGTGAGATCGCCGCCGATGTCGGCGCCTTCGCCCTGGCCGGTTGGTCGCCCGTACCGGCGCTGGCCAACGTGGTGGACGGTACGACGGCCGCGGTGCACCGCGTCAGGCCGGGCGACCCGCACCCGCCGTCCTGGATCCGGGTGATGTTCAACGTGCAGCTGTGCCGGAGCTGGTTCGGTCCGTCGGGACCATGGAGCGACCTGGCCGAAGCCTGGCAGGCCCGGCACGATCCGCGCACCTTGAACGACCCCGACGCCCAGATCGCCGCTGCCAGCATCCCGCTCCTCGCCTCGATCGCCGACGCCTGCACCCGGCGAAGCTACAAGTCCTTCGGCGGCCGGCCGCTCAGTGCCATCGCCGACCCGAATCGCGTGTCGCCCTCAGCACTGCAGGAGCTGCGCCGTACGTCGGCCGACTCGCTCCTCACCTCGACATTCCTGGCCCGGAACGAGTCGTTGCGGATCCTCGCTCTGCTCACCTCCGACCAGCCTCTCGACCCGGCCGCGGCAACGGCCCGTACGGCGCGCCTGCACGACTGGCTCGCCCGTCTGGCCCCACTGCCGCTGCCGAGGGCCGTCTGATCGCTTAGTGCGGAAGGGAAATCATCGTGGCCACAACCGGCGGGACAACGCCCCCGTTCGACGACCTGCTCGCCGCGCTCCGGGCGATCGAGCAGGCCCTCAAGGATCCGAAGTCGCGAGCCCTCGCCACCGAGGTGCCGCTCGACGTCGCCTCCAGCCACCTCGATTACCAGGCGATCCGGGAACTGATGGGCCGCGACCGCCGGCCGCCCGATCCCGCGAACACCTTCGTGTTCACGGCCAGCCGGTCCAGCCGGGCCAACAGCCCGAACTCCGTCATCACGATCTTCGACCCGCCGGCAATCGCCGACAAGCTGGCCGTCTTCACGTCGGCCGTGGCGGCCCCCGAGGTGGTGAACCTCCCGGCCGTCGTCGACCGGCGGAGCGGACGGCGAGGCGGTAGTGGTGGCAGCGGCGGCGGCATTGGTGGCGGCAGTGGCGGTGGAAGCGGCGGTGGAAGCGGCGGTGGAAGCGGCGGTAGTGGTGGCAGCGGCGGCGGCATTGGTGGCGGCAGTGGCGGTGGAAGCGGCGGTGGAAGCGGCGGTGGAAGCGGCGGTAGTGGTGGCAGCGGCGGCGGCATTGGTGGCGGCAGTGGCGGTGGAAGCGGCGGTGGAAGCGGCGGTGGAAGCGGCGGTGGAAGCGGCGGTGGAAGCGGCGGTGGAAGCGGCGGTGGAAGCGGCGGTGGAAGCGGCGGTGGTTATGGCGGCAACTCCGTCGACGTGAACCTGGGTCAGGTGACCAACGACCAGCCCATCGTCCGCCTGGAACTGCGCCGCGACGACGGCTACCCCGTCCGCCTGGGTCCACGCCTGGGCCCGATCTGAGGAATTCGAGAGGACGATCATGTTCCGCAATCTGGCCCGTCTCCTGCCCGCACCCGAGCAACTGTTCGACATCCATCCACTCCAGCTGAGCCGGTGGCTCGACGAGGCCTGGGCGGCGGGCTCGACCGTGCCGGACATCGGCATCGACCCGCCGTCACCCTCGACACCTGCCCTGGGCGACCCGGGCATCATCGCCGCGATCGACCTGCCGCTCCCCTCACCGACCGGCGCGCCGTTCCCGGTTCCGTCGGGCATCACCACCGGCTCGATCGACACGTTCTCCGGGGTGCCGTTCCCGTTCCCGGCTCCGCCGTCAGCGTCCGCACCCGGTCTGATCGCCGACCACCTGATCTACGCCTACCTCCTGGAATGCACGGGGATGCTCGAGATCATGGCCGAGGTCGTACGTCGTTTCGCCGTCGGCGAGACGCTCAATCCGGCCACGCTCGCCTCGACCCGATGGCTGCGGACCACAGAAGAACTCTTCTTCCGCGAACCGCCGCTGTACTCGATCCAGGGCATCGTCAGCGAGATGCGTCCCGACCAGCGGGTGAACCGGCGCAACGCGTACTGGCGGATGTTCGGTCTCGAGCCGCCGCACCCGATCCCGTCCCGCTGGACCCGGCCGGGCATGACGCCGGAGGTGTGGAAGCAGGACGTCGGAGGCGGCGTCAACAGCAGCTTCCGGGAGAAGTGGACCGAGCTGCTGCGTCAGGTCTGGCTCGGCATCGAGAACGCCAACAACGGCGTCGGTCCCAACGCCACCGACCGGGAGTACGTTGCGTTCCTGTGCACCGCATTGCGGGACATGATGGCGATGCGGCGACGTGGCGGGATGCTGGCGCGCGAGGAGTTCGCCTACGTGTCGTACCTCAGCTACTTCCACACCACGCTGGACTCCGACACCCCGATCGTCATCGACCTCGACGCCCGCGGGCCGGGACCCGCCGAGCGACTGGAGAAGATCGCCGCGAAGGTCGGGATGACGCCCGCGGCCAGGTCGCGCGAACTCTTCGACCTGGCCGACCTGATGTCCGGTCTGTTGCGCGCGATCGAGCTCAACGTCTTCTCCACCGGCGCCCAGGCCGAGTTGCTGTACCTCAACCTCGGCACCAACGCGGCGTTGCTGCAGGACGTGAACCGCATCATCGACCTGTGGCAGTCGGCCACCGGTGATCGGGTGAAGGACCGTCCGTCCGGGACCCGGCCGCAGCCACTGCGGCTCCCGAGTCCCGCCTCCCCCGGCGTCCCACCCGCGCCGTCCTCGGGCGTCGTGCCATCCGGTGGTGCCCCCGCGCCGGCCCTCGCGGCGCAGAACGGTCAGGGGTAGCAACCATGCGCTCGCCGTTCGTCACCGAATGGTTCACCCCAGCGGCCGGTCCGCCGGAGTACGAGGTGATCCCTCCGGACGAGCGGGTCCGGATCCGGGACACGCTCCAGGTCCCATTCCGCTGGGTGTGCTCGCTCGACGTCACCCGCGGGAGCACGCTGTTCCGTGGGTCGGGTCTCCTGGTCGGGCCACGCCACGTGCTGACCGCGGCGCACAACATCTACAACGCCCGCGGTGAAAGGCCGGACACCGTGTACGTCGCACCGGCCCGCAACGGCGCCGACCTACCCTTCGGCCGGTTCAAGGCCTCCGGCTTCACGGTGAGCAGCCGCTACCTCCGGCAACCGCGGCCCGGTAGCAGGTTCGACGTAGCGCTCGTCTCTCTGGAACGCGACGCCTCCGCGATCCGGTCCCGCGCGCTCTCCGGCGCTCAGCTCGGTCACTGGGGAAGCTCGGACAACGGCGCTCTCACCGACCTCTCACCCCTGGACAGTGGCTTCCTCAGCGGCCGGCCGGTGACGGTGTGCGGGTTCCCCGGCGACAAGTGCGACGGCGATCCGTGTGATCCGGCGCGAGGGTGGACCCGCGAGCAACAGGCCAACACGATGTGGTCGCACTACGGCAGCGCCAGCTTCAGTGCTGCCCGGCCCGGGATCATCCTCTACACAGCGGACACGTCTCCGGGCCAGAGCGGGTCACCGGTGTGGATCCGCTTCACGAGCGGGCGGCGGTCACTGGTCGGCGTACACGTCGACGCCCAGCGGGTCACCGACGCCACCACCGGCGTGGTCACTGTCACCGCCAACCGTGGGGTCTTCCTCGACAAGGATCTGATGGCCCTGGTCCGTAGCTGGTTGGGGCGATGAGGATGAGCCAGACGTTCGCTTTCGAGGACCCGACGCCCGCGGCTGGCTCGCCGTTCCGGGTGGGCAGCGTGGCTGGCGAGGAATTCGGCGGCTATGCCGAGGCCGAGGTACCGGACCGTGAGCTGGAGCTCTTCGAGTTGTTGCAGGCCCATCTCGAGTCGGAAGCCGGCGACGAACCGGAAGCCCTCGAGTACGACGAGGGGCGGGAGTACGAGGATCCGGAGGCTGCGGCGTACGAGCTTGACGATCCGGAGGCTGCGGAGTACGAGCTTGACGATCCGGAGTACGAGGAGCCTGCTCTCGGCGAGGCCGAGAATCCGGTGGCCAGGTTCTTCCGGCTGCCGATCGACGCGATCGATGCCCTGGGCAAGGGTTCGTACGCCGCGGCCGTCGCACTGCTGGGGACCGCCGGTCATCGCAGCGAGAACGACCTCACCAACGTGATCTTCTACTTCCGGCATCCGGAGGTGCTGGGACGCAAGATCCTCCCGCATGAGCGGGACTTGCAGCGCGATTGGCTCCAGATCAGGAACACCATCGTGCGGCCCATCCTGCAGCGCCGTACGACTCCATCGACCACGCCAGACACCCCGGGACGCATCTCGATCTCCTCGGCCGGCTTGCGCTGGTACGGAACCGACGAAGCGACGCCCGAACTCCTGGCCTTCATGCGAGCCGTCTACGACAAGCAGGTCGCGCTGTCGCAGGGACCGTTCGTCGACACGCTGCCCGAGTCCGCCGTGAAGCGGGTCGAGGGCGGGCATCGGGCGCTCGCAGCAGCCGCCGATGCTGCGATCAGCATGCTCGCGGCGGCCCGCGCCGACCTGGAGAAGGAGGGCCGCACCGACCTCGTCGTCGGCATCACCAGCGCCTACCGCTCGGCCGCCGAGCAGTACGCCATCTGGCAGGGCAAGGGCCAGGGCGGCAAGCGAGGCTTTCCCTACTACTACCGCGAATCCGCGAAGGCCCGGCAGGCCACGGCCGGCGGCGAACACAGCCCGGCCGCCGTACTCCTGCTCGCCAAGCTGATGAAGAAGTACATCGCCGCACCCGGCTACAGCAACCACCAGGACGGCCTGGCCTTCGACCTAGGCATCGCCCAGAAAGGCCGCCCCCTCAAGAAGATCAACACCGCTGCCTGGTTCCACGAATGGCTGGTCAACAACGCCGCCCGCTTCGACTTCCACCCCTACCCCACCGAGGCCTGGCACTGGGTCTACCGCCCAACCCCCACCGGCACCAAGGAATCAGAGTCCTGGCAACCCGACGAGGTACCACCCCAAGACCAATGGTCCGACAACCTCGACCCCGAAGACCCCGAACTCCCCGAACCAGAACTCCCCGACAACCTCGAGCCGGACTGACGAAGGTGACGCCGCGGGAAACTGGTTGGGTTCGTCAGGTGCAGGTGGGGCGGGTTCGTTGGTGGTAGGAGTGGGCGGCGGTGGCCAGGGCGGCTCCCAGGGCGGTGAAGGCGGTGCCGCCGAACAGGATCATGGCGCCTAGGCCGTTGGGTGTGAAGGGCGCGGGATCGGCGTCGGGGGGTGTGATGCCGGCTCGGGCCAGTTCGCGGCTCAGCCAGGACTGGTCGCTCGTCGATGTCGTGGCGGTCCACTCGGTTGCAGTCACGCCGAGCGCGGATCCGCCGAGCATCCAGATGGACTTCACGGTTGCCCAGGGCAACAGGAGGACCAGGAGCAGGTACGCCGTACGCCGGGTCGCCCTCGACGTTCGCGATCGGAAGGCCTTGGCGTCCACCGGCGATCCAGTAGCAGGCCATGGCGCCGTACACCACGGCCCATGCCCGCGCGGCCGTGCCGCCCCACTCCGGCCATCGGCGAAAACGTCCGATCATGCCTTGCAGCATTGCCTCACCACGGCCGCGCGAGATCACCCGCCAGAGGGATCGGCTTCCATCGATCGGGTGACGTGTCGGCTAAGAGGTGGGCGGGCGACGCGTCTGCGTGGCTTGCCGGAGTACTGACCAGGAGTCGGCTACCGGTCCTACGTGGGTGAGCTTGTCGGGGTTGATGACGGTGCGGATGGTCTGGATCCGGCCGGCTTGGATGTCCAGGGTCCAGGTGTTGATGACCTTGCCGTCGCGGTCGCGCAGGATGGCGCCGGGTTGGCCGTTCAGGGCGTGAGGTTCGACCGTGCCGCCGATCTGGGTGAACGGCGCGACCAGGGAGACGAGGAGGCGGGCCACCTTGCCGGCGCCGTTGATGCCGGTGCCCCACTGCGGGGCCTTGCCGCCGCTGTCGCTGACCATGCGTACGTCGGCTGCGAGCAACTCCTGCAGACTGTCGACATCCCCTTCGCTGAACGCGTCGAAGAATCGCGAGGCGAGTACGTCGCGCTCGGCGCGGTCCGCCTCGAACCGCGGCCGGCCCGCATCCATATGACGCCGCGCCCGCACCGCGAGCTGACGGCACGCCGCCTCCGACCGCTCCACCGCCGACGCGATTTCCGGGAAGCCGAACCCGAACACATCCCGCAGTACGAAGACCGCACGCTCGAGCGGACTCAGCCGTTCCAGCAAGAGCAAAGCCGCCATCGACAGCGAGTCGGCCAACTCCGCCGCACGCTCCGGATCCTGGTACGGGTCCGCCAGCAAGGGCTCGGGGAACCACGGCCCGACGTACGTCTCCCGCCGGACGCGGGCCGACCGCAGTACGTCGATCGAGATGCGAGTCACGATCGCGGACAGGAACGCCTTGGTCGAGGCGGGCGTTGTCGGCGAGGATTCCCACCGCAGCCAGGTCTCCTGGACCGCGTCCTCTGCCTCGCTCACGCTGCCGAGGAGCCGGTAGGCGATCGAGAACAGCAACGGTCGCAGCTCTTCGAACTCCTCGGCACGCGTCATGCCAGCTCTGCCTTGAAGCCCTGCCGCCAGGACGGGTAGCGCAGTTCCCAACCGAGCTCCCGCTTGGCCTTGGCGTTGGAGAACCCCCGGCCCTCGGTCATCATCATGACCGCCACGTCCCCGGCCAGCGGGCGGGCGAGCCAGCTGGGGAACCGCATCGGCCGCTTCGCTCCCGCGGACTCGGCCAGGTAGGGCAGCCACACGTTGGCCGGCGCCGGTTCGTCGTCGACGATGTCGAACACACCTTTGGCCTGCTGCTCCACAGCCAGGACTGTAGCGCTCGCCGCGTCGTCGAGATGCACCCACGAGCAATACCCGTCGCCTCCCCCGACGACCGGGAACTGCCGCTTGCGCACGGGCTCGACCAGATCCTCCATAGCACCAGGCCCGTAGAACCAGCCATACCGCAGTACCGCGCCGCCCGCCTTGACCACGACCTCCTCGACGTGACCGATCGCCGCCATTCCGGGCTCGGCCGGCGTGCCCGTCATCGGGTCCACCGGGTCCTGCTCGGTCTTGACCCAGCCGCCGGTACGGATGCCGTTCCAGGCGCCGTACCCCTGCGCCACGAAGTTGGTCACGCCAGTCGCCTCGGCGGCCGCGAGCAGGTGATCCGTCCCCTCGGTCCGCAGCCGGTTCGTACCGGCGAACCACCGATCCATGTGCTTCATGTCCGGCTTGCCCGCGTGGGCCACGGAGATGGCGGTCATCTGATGCACGATCGCCTCGGGCCGAGCTTTGGCCACCGCCTCTCCGACCGACGCGGCGTCCAGCCCATCCATCACGACGGCCTCGGCGCCGAGCTTCTCCAGCAGGTCCAACTTGCTGGAGCTCGTGGTGGTAGCCGTCACCTGGTGTCCCCGCGCCAGCAACTGCGGCACCAGCCGCCGCCCGAGCACTCCGGTTCCACCTGCCACGAACACCCGCATGATCATCACCTTTCCGCTTTCAAGACTGTTCCTACGAGCCCGAGACGAGACAGTCCGGCCGCCTGTGACATGCCGCGTGGCGTGGCGCTCGTCACGTCCCCCGAGCTGTCACAGGGATCGATGCCGTCGGCATCTGGTGGTCGTTCAGAACCCCGAAGGAACGGAACTCACCATGAGCAAGGTTTGGTTCGTCACCGGTTCGTCGCGCGGCCTGGGCCGCAGCTTCGTCGAAGCCGCGCTGTCCCGTGGCGACAAGGTGGCCGCGACCGCGCGGAAGGTCGAAGCGCTCCATGACCTGGTCGTCAAGTACGGCGACGCAGTACTCCCACTCGAGCTGGACGTGACCAGCAAGGCCGCGGCCGTCGAGAGCGTGGAGCAGACACGGCAGCACTTCGGCCGGCTCGACGTGATTGTCAACAATGCGGGCTACGGCTTGTCCGGTGCCGTCGAGGAACTGACCGAGCAACAGCTGCGCGACCAGTTCGAGACCAACTTCTTCGGCGCGGTGTGGGTCGTCCAGGCCGCGATCCCCCACCTGCGCGAGCAAGGCGGCGGACACCTCATCCAGATCTCCTCGGTCGCCGGCGTCTCCGGCTTCCCGCTCGGCGCGGCGTACTGCGCCTCCAAGTGGGCGCTCGAAGGCCTGAGCGAATCCCTCGCCCAGGAAGTCGCCGGCTTCGGCATCAAGGTGACCCTGGTCGAGCCCGGCGGCTACGCCACCGAAGGCAACGCCGGCGCCGACCACGCCCAGCCCGATCCGCGGTACGACGATCTGCGCGACACCTTCGCGGCGTACGCGAAGACCCTCGACCTCGGCGACCCCGCAGCCGCCGGCCAGGCAATCCTCAAACTCGCCGACGCCGACAACCCGCCCCTACGCGTCTTCTTCGGCAACCAGGGCCACCCGATCGCCCAACAGCTCTACGCCGACCGCCTCAAGACCTGGTCCGCCTGGCAAGACCTCGCCCTGGAAGCCCATGGTCGTACCCCCTGAGGGGTGTGCCAACTGACCCCGTTGGGAGGACGTACGCCGTACCGCTGCACGCCTACCGTCCTTGCATCAGACGCAAGGAGGGGCCATGCAGACAACGACAAGCACGACACAGACCCGGGTGCCCGCGATCCCGCAGTACTCACGCGGCATGGTGCTGGCCGTCTGGGCCGCGGCCGCGGTACCGATGGCCGCCCTGGCCTGGGTGGTGGCACCGTCGATCGCGGGCGACGGCGCGTCCTCCAGGCGGTTCTTCATCACGCTGCTGTCGGCACTGACGGTCGGACTGCTGTGGCAAGCAGTTCTCGTCGTGATCCTGGTGATGCGCGAACGACGTGACCCGTCGTGGACCAACGTCCGTGACCGCCTGTGGCTACGCCCACCACAGACAGCATCGAGGCGCGGCGGCCGGCTGTGGTGGTGGGTCGTGGTCTTCACCCTGGCCCTCGCAGCGTTGGACATGCTGCCGTTCGGGCCGAGCGGGCCTGTCGGGCGGAACTTCGGTCACTTCCTCGAGTCCGATGCCGGGCAGGCGACGTTCCATCACGCGTGGTGGCTGTACGCACTGGTCGCGTTCGAACTGTTCCTGAACACGGTCATCGGCGAGGAGTTGCTGTTCCGCGGGCTCCTCCTGCCGAGAATGGGCAAGGCGTTCGGGCGGGCGGACTGGATCGTCAACAGCGTGCTGTTCGGCTTCTACCACCTGCACGAGCCGTGGGTCATCCCGAACGCCATCGCAACCGGGTTCCTCACCGCGGGACCGACCAAGAGATATCGCAGCGCACTGATGGGAATCGCCATCCACTCGGTAGAGTCGGTGTTCTTCCTGGTGGTGTTGCTGCCCATGGTGATCAGCTAGCCGAGGGGTGCCATGAACCCCTCTCGATCGATGGTCCGGCGTCTCGCCCGCCCCCGTGCGGTCCCGGCGCCGGCCGTCGACGCGGCCATCGCCATCGTCTTCCTCGCGGTGGTCGTGGTCGATCGGACCCAGGAACCTGTCGACGGCGGGGCGGCCATGGTTGTGCTGTCCGTCGTCCTCACGCTGATGATCGCGGGCGGTCTCGTCGTACGACGTTCCTTCCCGCTGGCCGGGTTCGTCGCCGGCACGGTGGGGTTGTCGGTCGAGGCGCTGGCCGGCATCAGCAGCGCGGTGTCGCCGTACGCCAATCTGATCGGGATCTACTCGCTCGGCCTGTACGCCACGAAGCGGCGCGCCCTCCTCGGACCTCCGATGGCTCTGGTCGGTACGGCGCTCTACTTCGCCGGCAACCGTGATGCCGCGGCTCTTGAAGGACTGGGCGTGCTGTTCTCCTGGATCGCTACCTGGGCGGTCGGCTACAGCAATGCCCGGCGGCGTGAGGAGCAGGAGCGTGCCCGGCGTGCGACCCGGCAGCAGGCGATCGCCGAGGAACAGATCCGGGTGGCGCGGGAACTCCACGACGTGGTTGGCCACACGGTGAACCTGCTCATCGTCCAAGCCGGCGCGGCCAGGCTGCTGCTGGACACCGACCCGGCCAAGGCCCGCGAACTCCTGACCGGGATGGAGCAGACCGGCCGGGAGTCGCTCGCGGATCTGGACCAGGCGCTCGGCAACCTGCGCCCGGCGTCGCATCCTGCCCCCGGTCTGGCACAGATCCCCGAGCTGGTGCACCGGCTCACCGACGCCCGGGTCCGGGTGGTTCTGAGTCTCGACCCAGCGTTGCAACTCCCCCGCACGCTGGATCTGTCGGCCTACCGGATCGTCCAGGAGGGACTGACGAACGTCCTCAAGCACGCTGCCCCGTGCGCCGCGACCGTCGACGTCCATCGGGACGGTGACGCCGTGGTGGTCGAGATCGCGGACGACGGGCCGGGGCCACCCGACCAGCATGTGCCGGGGCGCGGCCTCCTGGGGATTGCGGAGCGGGTCTCGCTCTGCGGCGGCGTGCTCGAACAGGGCCGCGGTCCGGGGCGCGGGTTCGCCTTGAGGGCGGTGCTTCCGCTGCCATGACGATCCGGGTACTGCTCGCCGACGACGATGCGCTGCTCCGCGCGGGACTGGCCGTCGTACTGGGAACCGCGCCGGACCTTGACGTGATCGCCGAGGCCGAGGACGGGTTACAGGCAGTCGAACTCTGCCGCGAGCACGCACCGGACGTCGTACTGATGGACGTCCGCATGCC
Source organism: Kribbella pittospori (assembly GCF_004331465.1). GTDB lineage: Bacteria > Actinomycetota > Actinomycetes > Propionibacteriales > Kribbellaceae > Kribbella > Kribbella pittospori. Next base: position 492,503 of record NZ_SJKB01000003.1, on the reverse strand, counting down.
CGGCATCGACGGCATCGAGGCCACCCGACGCCTGGTCGCGACCAGGCCTGACTCCCGGATCCTGATCCTGACGACCTTCCAGTACGACGAATACGTGTGGGGCGCACTGCGCGCCGGAGCCAGCGGCTTCCTGCTCAAACGCACCTCGCCGGAACGCCTCATCGACGCCGTCCGCACCATCGCCGCCGGCGAGGCCCTCCTCGACCCCGCCGTCACCCGAGACCTCATTCACCGCTTCGTCTCAGGCGAACCCGGGACCTCTGCCGAGGCTGAAGTCCTCACAGTCCTGACCGACCGAGAACAACAGGTCCTCGCCTTGGTCGCCGACGGTCTCTCCAACGACGAGATCGCCGACCTGCTGGTGATCGCCGAATCCACCACCAAGACCCACGTCAAACGAATCCTCGCCAAGATCGGCGCCCGAGACCGAGCCCAAGCCGTAGTCTTCGCCTACCGCAGCGGCCTCGTCACCCAGGATCATCCCCGCACCTGAAGGCCGGGCAGTACGTCGAAGGGGAGGCCGCTGGAATCGGATTGGCAGATGGATTGGAGTTGGGTGTAGAGGGTGGTGACTGTCTCGGGTTGGGTGGACCAGAGGTTGGTGGATTCGGTGGGGTCGGTGGAGAGGTCGTAGAGCTGGCCGTCGGGGTGGTCGGCGTCCCAGGCGGGGTTGGCGTGGGCCTTGCCGGAGCCGGCGCTGAACAGGGCGCTGATCGACGGCTCCGAGAAGCCGCCGCCGGAGCCTGGTGCGAAGATCGCCTTCCATCGGCCGGAGCGGATCGCGAAGCGGCCGCCGAGGCTGTGGTGGACCACCGGCCGGTCCATCGGCAGCGACTCGCCTCGGGTCAGTGCGCCGAGCAGGTCCTGACCGTCCTCGGCAGCTCCGTCCGGCAGCGGCGTGCCGGCTGCGCTCGCGACGGTCGGCAGGACATCGGTCAGGCAGATCGGGGCCTCGAGCAACGAACCCGCAGCGATCTGCCCCGGCCAGAAGGCGATGAACGGCTCGCGATGCCCGCCGTCCCACAGATCGCCCTTCTGGCCGCGCCAGTCACCGTTGGGACGGTGCTGCGACATGTCGCCGTCGTCGTCGAAGATCATCGGGGCGCCGTTGTCGCTGGTGACGACGACCAGCGTGTTCTCGGTCTCGCCGCGCTCGGCGATCGCCTGCAGGACTTCACCAACAGCCCAGTCGACCAAACAGACAGCATCCGCCCGATCCCCCAAACCGGAACGACCACGGATGAAGTCCGGTGGCACACACGGCCGGTGCGGTGCCGAGGGCGCGAGATAGCACAAGTACGGCGTACCAGGCTCAATCCCCCGCAGCCAATCAACAGCCTCGCCCACGAATCGTACGTCGGCCTCGTCCTCGCGCCAGCCGTCAACCTGCAGCCCGGGCCGCTGCTCAGTCAGATAGACCTCCTTCTCCCGATCGGGCACCCCGACCGTCCGATCGTCGGAGATGAAGGCGTACGGCGGCATGTCCAGCGACCCCGCGATCCCGAAGAACCGGTCGAACCCGAGCTCGGTCGGTCCGCCAGTCACCGCAGCCGTGTAGTCGATATCGCGTCCGAAGTCGGTCTCGACGTCGTCATGCAACACCGCACCGGGCGCGAACGCATCCCGGACCGACCCGTCACGATGTCGCCAGCCGAGCCCCAGGTGCCACTTGCCGAAGGCACCAGTCGTGTAACCGGCATCGCGCAGAACACTGGCCATCGTCGGCCGATCCGGTTCGATCAGTGCGGGACCGTGTCCCATCAGTACGAAGTTCTTCAGCGGCCCACGCCACGCATAGCGCCCGGTCATCAGCGCGTACCGACTCGGCGTACAGACCGCGGATGCCGAGTGACAGTCGGTGAGCCGAGCGCCCCCGGCAGCGAGCCGGTCGATGTTCGGCGTCGGGATGGCCGACCCGTAGCAGCCCAGGTCTCCCCACCCCATGTCATCGGCCAGTACGACGACCACGTTCGGTCTCACGGAGTTCCTCTCATCGATGCGAGCAGGGGGCGTGCGCGCTCTTCACGATCCGGACCTGATCGGTCGTCGCCGGATCGATCTGGAAGTTGCCGTCGGCAGCGTTCGCCACACACGTGCCGTTCATGGCCACGTTCATCAGCGTCACGTCAGAGACCCGGTGATCCGGATCGCCGCCGGTGAAGACGTTCGGCATCGTGAACGGCGTCTGGGCGGTGATGTCGCGGAACACCAGGCCGGAGATCTGCCCGAAGCCGAGCGCCGGGTCGTACCACTTCGGGTGCTTCTCCAAGATGATGTAGAACAGCCGCCAGTTCGCGTCCTCGACCCGGATGTCCTCGAACAGGAACCTCTGCAGGTGCCCGGGAGTGGCGTGCCGGGCGCGGAAGATCGCCTGCGGCGAGAGCCAGTAGTGCTCGGCGTGAATGACGTCATTGTCGTAGACATGGAAGTCGGCCTGGTCGGTGAGGATGTTCCAGCTGATCATGAACGGCGCACCGTTCTCGAGCTGCCACACCACGTTGTCCCGGATCACCGAGTCGCCGGTCATCGGCTTCAGCGCGTCGTCGTTCACCTTGCAGAAGTTGCCTTCCACCAGGCTCGCCGTACCTGCCCAGATGCAGTCGGTGCTGTACCACCAGCTCATCACCTTCAAGTTGTGCACGGTGATGTGGTCGCCCAGCACTCGCACGTTGAAGCGCGGGCCGTTGACGAAGGTCAGTCCGTCGACCACCACGTTGCTCGAGTTCGATGACCCCGTCGAGCAGGCCGCGTGTGGAGGCTGGCCAGGATCGTGACAGTCGATGTCGATCAACCCGGGCCGGCTCTTGTTCGAGTCCTGGTCACCGGTGTCGAGGTACGTCCCGTCGATGACGCCACGGCCACGGATCACCACGTTGTGAACGCCTAGACCCTTGAACGTCCCCTGCACCCATGCTCCGCCCGCGATGTACACGGTCTGGTTCGAGTGCAACTGCACCGTGCCGAGCTGATGCAGTCCGGGACCGAGGTACAACACGTTCGGGTCGCTGGCCGGTGGTACGTCGACCTCCGGCGGGTTCGCGAACACCAGCATCGGATGCAGCACCGGGTTGGTCGTGTTCGGGGTGAACTCCACCGAGACGTTGGCGGCCGCGGTGAGGGCAAAGGAGCAGGTCCCATCAGCGAAGTGCGTGCGGATCCGAGCCGACTCAGGCCGCACGAGGCAACCAGTCGCCGTGCCGGACAGCTTGTGCACTCGCACCGCCACCGGCCCGGCGAACGAGAACGACGTCCAGGACGTGTCCTTCTCCAGGTTGGTGTCGGTCTTCCGCGCCGCGACCTGGTAGACGAACGAGCTCGTACTCCGCCCCCGCTGGCCGAGCGTGACGGAGTACTGATCCGAGACCGGACTGCCGGGCGCCGGCGGGTACGTCGTCAGCTGCGGCGGTGCGTGGTGGTCGGACTCGATCGACCCATAAGGCAGCTTGGCGCGTTCGCGGGCCAGGTCGCGCAGCATGTCGTCGGTGGTCCGAGTGATCTGATCCGCGAGCTGTTCGACCTGCGGCAGCGGGCCGTCGATCGCCTGGGTGCCACCACCTTGGTCGTACTCCGTTCCGACGTACTGCGGACCGGGATTGGCGGCGCCGGCGGGCGCGGCCGCGATCAACCCCGCGACCGAGACGAGCGCGGCGACCACACGTGCGAGCTTCATCATGCCTCACCTCTCGACGATGTCAGCCGAAGCGACGCTGTCAGCCAGAGCGACGCTGTCAGCCAGGGCGACGCTGTCAGCCGAAACGGCGCTGGAACTTGGCTTCGGGGTCCCACTCGTTCAGACCCGGGCAACCGAACGCGGGCGCGAGCACGTAGTGGTCGTAGGTCTCCACCAGCCGATCCCGCAGCAGCGTGTGATGGCGCCGGAGCTCGTCCACGTGCTTCTCGCTGTCGACCAGATTGGTCATTTCGTACGGGTCTTCCTCGAGGTCGAAGAACTGCCAAGGCCTTCCGCCATGGGCGTCCCCAAGCACCGTGTACTTGTAGCGACTGGTCCGGAAGCCGCGCCACGTCTCTTCATGGAACGGCATCCCCGGCCGCATCTCCGCGACGAACTCGAGCAGCACGCCCTCGCGGTCGAGCCCGGTCTCGTCACCGCGGGCAAGCGGCGACAGGTCCAGCCCGGGCTTCGGATCACGCGGTACGACGCCGGCCAGTCCGAGCAGGGTCGGGAACAGGTCCTCCGTACTGACCGGATCTGCCACCACCGTCGACGCGATGCCCGCACCGGACAGGATCAGCGGGATCCCGAGCGATTCCTCCCACGGACGCTGCTTCGCCAGCAGGCCGTGGCAGCCGAGCAGCTCACCGTGGTCCGCGGTCAGCCCGATCACGGTGTTCTCCAGCTGACCAGTCTCACGCAGCGCACTCACCAGGCGTCCGACGTTGTCGTCGAGATTCTCGATCATCGCGTAGTACACCCGCAGGTCGTCGATCAGGTCCCGGCCGTGCGGTCCACGCTTGTTGTAGTCCTTGCCGGTGTCAACGTTCTCCCGCAGGATGATCTCGCGGTCCTTCCAGCGCTCGACGTACTCCGGTGGCGCGGTGAAGATCGGGTGCGGCGGCTCCACCGACAGCACAGTCGCCCACGGCTTGTCCGATGGCTTGTGCAGGTCGGAGATGGCGAGGTCGAACAGGCCGTCGGTCTGGAACCCGTCGATCTTGTGGGCCTGCGGATCGTCCTCGTTCCAGTAATAGGTGTCCCACGGGTCGTTGCAGATGTCGAAGCCTGCGAACCGCTGGAACCGGCCCTGGTACGGCCGCGGCACCTGCGTCCGCGACGTCTTCACCACGGTGTGACCCGGGTAGTGGCCGAAGTTCCCGTACAGATGCCACTTCCCGTAGAGCGCGGTCCGGTAGCCGGCCCCGTTCAGCTCGTCGGCCAGCGTGCGTTCGGCCGGCGACATCCGCCACTCGATCGACGGGATGAACCGGGTGTGCGCGTACTCCCCCGTCATCAGCGAGAACCGGTACGGGACACAGACCGGGTACGTCGAGCACGCGGCGTCGAAACGAGTCCCGGCGGCCGCCAGCGCGTCAATGTTCGGCGTGGCGACGTTCGGGTCGCCGTACGCGCCGAGGGCCTGGCGGCGCAACTGGTCGGCGACGATCAGGACGAGGTTCGGACGGGTGTCGGGTGACGTCACTTGAGTCCTCCTGCGGTGAGACCGCTGACGAATCGGCGTTGCAGTACGAGGAACAGCAGGACAACCGGGCCGAGCATGAAGATCGCCGCGGCGCTCGTCATCCCCCAGTCGGTCGAGTGCTGGTCCTGGAAGGCGAGGAAGCTGGTCGCCACCGGGCGCAGCTTCGGGTCGTGGATGAAGGTGATCGCCCAGAAGAACTCGTTCCAGGACCACAGCGCCACGATCAGCGCGACGGTCAGGAAGCCCGGCCAGGCCAGCGGCAGCACCACCCGGCGGGCGATCTGCAGGTCGGACGCGCCGTCCAGCCGGGCCGCCTCGGTGTAGTCCTTCGGGATCTTCAGCAGGAACGATCTCAGCAGCAAGGTGGCGAACGGCGCGTCCGTGGCCCAGTAGATGACGATGAGCCCGAACAGATTGTCGACCAGGTGCAACTGGGTCCAGAGGAAGAACAGCGGCACCAGGAACAGCTGCACCGGCAGCGCACTGCCGAGGAACAGGTACCCGACCACGATCCCGCTCCCCGGCACCTGCAGATGACTGAGCGCGTACGCCGCGAGGCCGGCGATCAGGCAGGTGCCGAGGACGGCGCCGAGACAGATGATCGCGCTGTTGCGCATGGTGGTGGCGAAGTCGCCGCGGGTCCACGCCTCGGTGAAGTTGTCCAGGCTGAGCGAGGTCGGCGGTGCCAGTGGATTGGTGCCGATCTCGGCGTTGTTCTTGAACGCGTTGAACACCACCGCGACCAGTGGGCCGATCGCGAACAGTGCCAGCACGATCAGTACGACGTACGCACCGGCTCCTCCGCCGGAGCCACGCCGGCGGGATCGCCTGGGGCCGGCGGGTGACGGGCCGGGTTCGCGGGTGGTGGTCGCCGGGTCGATGACGGTGGTGGTCACTCGTCCTCCCATCCCTTCTTGCGCAGGTACTGGTAGACGGCCAGGATCACGGCGGTGATGGCGGTCATCGACAGTCCGAGTGCGGCGGCGTACCCGGCGGAGTACTCGTTGAAGGCCTGCTTGTACATCAGCGTCGAGACCACTTCGCTGGACCCGGCCGGACCGCCCTGGGTCATGATGAAGATGTAGTCGAACGCCTTGAGCGTCCAGATCACCGTCATCAGGATCACGAAGATCATCGTCGGGCGGATGCCGGGCAGCGTGACCGAGAGGAACTGCTGCCACTTGCCGGCGCCGTCCACACTGGCCGCGTCGTACAACTGCGGGTCGATGCCCTGCATCGCGGCCAGGAAGATCACCGCGAGGAAACCCCAGAAGTGCCAGTCGACGACGAAGTTCACACTGACCAGCGACGTCGCGGTGTCACCGAGCCACGAATGATCGATCCCGAACTGGTGGCCGATCCCACTCGTTGGCGACAGCAACATCTTCCAGACCGCTGCGTTGACCACGCTGGCCACGACGTACGGAATGAAGTAGAGCGCACGGAACAGGACCTGGAGGCGACGGACCTGGCTGAGCAGGTAGGCGCCCAGCAGACCCATTGCCATCGGCACCGAACCGAACAGCACGAACCAGATCACGTTGTGCAGCAGGGCCTGATGGACATCGGGGTCGGTGAACGCCTTGGTGTAGTTCTCCAGGCCGATGAACTCGGCCGGCCCGAGCCCGGACCAGTCGGTGAGCGAGTAGTACACCGTCGCGATCGACGGACCGAGCACCACCACCAGGTTGAGCAGCAGCAGCGGTGCCAGGAAGGCCCAGCCGATCACCGCCGACCGGCGCCGCGCACGAGCGGCGCCGGGCGCCCGTACGGCGGTGCCGGCGACGGCGGTCGTCATTTGGCCGGGCCCTGGGCGGGCAGGGCGGGGATGGTGCCGTCGGCCTTCTCCTTGGTGAAGAGCCGGTCGAGTTCATTGCAGTAGTCGGCCGCCTTGATCTTCTTGGTCAGCACCTGCTCGAGCCCCTCGTAGACGTACACGTCCGTCTTCGGCGGCCACCAGGTCCACGTGACGTACCCGTAGTCACCCGTCGAGACCGCCTTGTTCAGCGAGGTCAGCACGCGGGCCGAGCGAGGGTCGATCTTCTTCGGGATGTCGGCGTCGGCGAAGTCGATCGGGATGTTGTACGTCGCCGGTACGTCGGCCATCCGCTTCAGGGCCGCGCCGCGGTCACCGTAGTACCAGTTCATGAACGTGGCGGCGGCGTCCTTGTTCTTGCTGGCCTCGTTGATCCCGAGCGACCCGCCGATGCCCAGTTCGAACAACGGGTACTTGACCTCGGACCGCAGCGCCGGGATCGGCATCCAGTCCCACTCGTTGTCGTTCTTCGCCTTGGCACCGAAGTACTGGCCGACCTGGCTCATGAACCAGCCGCCCTGCGGGATCATCGCGACCTTGCCCTTGCCGAAGTTCGCACCGATCTCCTGCGAGGGAACGGCGAAGTACTTGTCGACGCCGCCGGCCAGCCAGCCCTTGTCGAAGTAGCTCTGCACGAGTTCGACCGCCTCGACGAAGACCGGGTCGGTGAACTTGATGTCGCCGGACAGTGCCTGGTGCAAGGCGTCCGGACCCGAGTAGTGGTTCCAGAACACCGTCATCAGCCACTCGCCCGCGGCCTTCCAGTCCACGTTCGACGAGCCGAAGGCGGTGATGCCTTGACCATGCGCCTCGGCCGCCAGTGCCTCGAGTTCGTCGCGGTTCGTGGGCTGCTTCCAGCCCTTCGACGCGAACAGCGTCTTGTTGAAGTAGAGCATCATCGTGTCCACCCGCATGGGCAGCGCGAACAGCTTGTCGTCGGTCGTGAACGCGTTCATCGCCCAGGCCGACAGCTTGTCCTTCCAGCCGTACTTGTCCGCGTACGGCGTGAGGTCCGCGAGCGCATGCGCCTTGCTCCAGGCCAGGGTCTGGGTGGCCGACGGGCCGCGGACCACATCAGGCCCGGACCTGGCCTGCAGCGCGGTCTGCACGAGCCGGCGCAGGTCGTCACCCTTGTAGTAGGTCGTGTTCAGATCGACCGACGGGTTGGCCTTCTCGAACAGGGCGGCGACCTGCTCGTTGAAGTACTTCTGGTTCGCGTCGCCCTGGATGTCGAGCCACAGGTCGACCTTGCCGCTGCCCGAGCCGGCCCCACTGTCGTCGCTGCCTCCACAAGCGGTGAGGACACCGGGCGCGGCGATGGCAGCCGCGCTCAGGCTCGCACCGGTCAGGAAGCGGCGGCGGCTGAACGAACGTGCGGTCATGATTCCTCCTCGCGGGAGATGGGGGTGATGCGGACTTGCTGAGTCGCTGTCCGGCCTTCGGTGACCACCAGCGCGACGCCGCCGCAGTCGTACGTGGGGTCGGTGAGGTCGAACAGAGCCTCGCCGTCGACGGCGGCGACGAGGCGGTCGCCGTCCGCTGTCAGGGCGAGCTGATAGGTGTGGCCGTACTCCCAGTCGTACGCGCGGCTGGCGAGCACGGTGTGGTGCCGGACGAGGCGGACCGTGTTCCGGTCGGCCAGTTCGAGCGCGTAGTACCGCTGCAGCCCCTGGACCCGAGCCGCGATGCCGGCTGACGCCGCCAAGTGTGGAGTCACGTCAGCGGTGACGGTGTAGTTCTGCCAGTCCCGTGATCCCTGGCTGAGCAGGCCGGTGCCCCGGTTCTGCACGATGCGGAAAGGCTCCGGCCAGTGAGGGTCCCAGCGGTCGACCGCGCAGACCCACGCCCGGCGCCAGACTGTCCCGCCTTCCGGCCGTGTCAGGGTGAGATCGGGCGCACCCTCCCAGGTCAGGCGGTCCAACCGCACGGTGCCCGAGGAAGACAGACCGACAGCTGCGACCGGCCTGCCTCCGAGGTCCGGAACGGTGTAGGCCAGCTCCGCCGACGCACCGGCCGACACCACGGTGGCGGGGCCGGACACAGTGCTCAGCTCGTCGTTCTCGTCGTACGCCGTGATCGTCAGCGCGACCTCGGCGTCGTCCGTCGCGTCGACGTGGGCGGTGACGGTCTGCCCGGTGTAGAGAGTGGGACTCGCGAGCAGGCCGTAGATCGGCATGTCCAGAGCCTCGGGTGGGATGAAGGTGGGTGTGCTGACCGTCGTTCCACCCGGCACTGTCAGCCGGGCGTCCTGGTTCACGATCTGGCCGTTGCCTTCAGCAACGGTGAAGCCTTGGACCGAGCCGGGGAAGGTGAAATGGAAGCGGGCGCCGTCCTTCGGGACCACCGGTTGCTCGCCGGCCCAGGTCCGGCCGTGTCCGGCGAGGGTCAACGCCTCGCGCGCCGCGTCGGTGATGCAGGATCCGCCGTCGGCGGCCGGCAGGTAGAGCCGGTCGGCGATCGGACCGCGCCAGTCGCGTCGGGCGTCGAGTCCGGCCAATCCAGCTCGGACGCCACAGATCGCGCCGACGTTGCCGGCGTTGGAGTCGGTGTCCCAGCCGGATGTGTTGACCACCGTCATCGCCTGGGCGAACTCGCCGCCACTGTGCGCGAGGGCGTTGATGATCGTCGCGTGGTTCGGGATGACGTGACAGTTGCCGCCGTACAGGTGATAGCCGTACCGCTCCTCGATCCGTTCCCGGGTCGCCTTCCAGTCACCGCCGGCCGTCCACTCGCGCACGTCGGCCACGACGCGGTAGATCAGGCTGTCCTTCGGAATCAGCGTGACGGCGGTGTCGAGCAAGCGATCCATGTCCGGCTCCACGAACGACTGTGCGACCAGGGCCGCGACCACCCGCGCGGCATGGATCGCCTCGCCGTCGTGGCTGACTCTTGCCGCTCGCTCGGCCAGGTCGGCCGCGGCCTGCGGATCGCCCGGCCGCGTCATCGCAAAACCTTCGACGAAGATCTGCGCACCGACCTGCTCGGCCACCACCTGACCGTTGCGCGCCATCGCACCGCTCTCCGGCGGAAGGATGCCGGCCTTCATCCGCAGGTACGCCGTGTGCTCGGTCGAGTTGCCGAGCCCGCCCCACCACAGCACCGTCTGTTCCTCGACGATCTGGTCGAGCCAGGTCCGGCCGACCTGCTCGGAGGTCGGCTCGATGCCGTGGTCGCGCAGCGCCCGCGGGAACACCAGCGTCCCGCTGATGTCGTCGTCGGTGACCACCAGCAGGTGGTTCTTCAGCGGCAGATCCGCACGGTCGTTGACGTAGTAGGTGATGTCGCCGAGTTCGTCGACGATCCGCTGGTACCGCCAGCCCTCGAACGGCCGGCCCAGGTAGACGGCGATCACCTTGCCGAGCACACCGGCGTACACCCGGTCTTCGTAGTCAGCCGGAATCATCAGAACGGCACTCCCGCGGTCAGGATCACATTGGCGTACGGCGTGGTCTCGCCGGTGCGGACGACAGCCCGCGAGGTCCGGCAGACGACTTTGAAGTCTTCGTGGCTGGTCCGCTTCAGCGGGACCGAGCCGAGGTGTTCGTCGAGGCCTCGCAACAACCGCGAGTCCGTCAGCTCCTGGGCTATGAGCGCCTGCTCGACCACCAGTTCGGCGGTGAGTGCGGCCAGCACCGGCAGCAGCGCGGGCTCGTCGCGGGCCCAGACCAGGTCGATCGTCTCGACCTCCGGTGGCACCGGCAGCCCGGGATCGGCGAGCACGATCGTCTCGGTATGTCGCAGACCGGCCACCACCGCGGCCAGCCGCGGGTGCCACAGTCCTGATCGACGCATCTCAGTCCTCCGTTTCGGGTGCGTCTCCGCCCGTCGGGTCGATGCAGCCGCACGACCCGCGACGGACCAGCTGCACCGGCAGAACCTCGGTCCTCGCCTCGTCCGCGTCGACCTCGCCCGGGCCGAGTTGCTGCACGAGGTGGCTCACCGCCGCCCGCGCCAGCAGGCGGAACGGCTGCTGGACCGTGGTCAGGCCCGGCGTCGAGTACATGGCCGCGGCCACACCGTCGAACGACGCGATCGCGAGCTCGTCCGGACAGACCAGGCCGAGTTCGGCGACGGCACGCAGTACACCCATCGCCTGCTCGTCGCTGGCCACGAAGATCGCGTCCGGCCGCTCGTCCGCGGCGAGCATCGTGCGGGCGGCGCTGTACCCGGCCTGCCGGCCGAACGGCGCATGCCACAGCGTCATCGCATCCGGCTGTATGCCGCCGTCCGCCAGCGCCGAACGCCAGCCGGCGACCCGGTCCATCGCGGGCATCACGTCCTGCGGGCCGGCCAGGCAGGCGATCCGCCGCCGGCCGTGTTCGAGCAGATGCCGGGTCGCGGCGTACGCACCGCCGTGGTTGTCGACGAGCACCGCCGGCGCGATCCCTTCCACCGCACGGTCGAGCGTGACCCACGGCGTCTTCGCGCGCTGCAGATCCTCCAGGCAACCCAGCGGACCGTGCGCCGGAACCAGGAACAACCCGTCGACCTGACGAGCCAGGAAGGTCTGCACGTACGTCGTCTGCCGGTCGTCGTCCTCGGACGAGTTGCCGATCAGCAACGTGTATCCCTCGGCGAACGACTCCTCCTCGATCGCGCGGGCGAGTTCGGCGAAGTAGGGGTTGGCGTTGTCCGGGACGACCAGGCCGAGCGTCATCGTCCGGGCCATCCGCAGTGAGCGGGCGATCCCGTTCGGCCGGTAGCCGAGCTGCTCGATCGCGGCCAGCACCCGCTGCCGCGTCTCCTCCGCGACCCCACGAGGTCCGCCGTTGAGCACGTAGCTCACGACCGAGGGCGACGTCCCCGCCAACCGGGCCACGTCCGAGCGCCGCACCGTCACCGCGCCTCCGATCAACACGAGTTGCGTGGATGGAGCCGCCAGCATGTCGCGCCGGTCACATCGCGAGCAACACGTGTTGATCCGTCGTGACCCAACCGTGATGAAGGCGGTCTGTCAGCGGCTGCTGTGCGTCGGAGCCGGGTCGAGCGGCGGGTACGGCGAGTCCGCGAGGCCGAGGTTCCGCCAGACGAAGCGCGGGACGCGGGCCAGGAAGCCGCGGAGGAAGGCGGAGCTGTGGGCGATGGCCCCATGGCTGTGGGTGCCTGGCGCGAACCAGGCCCAATCGTCGGTGATCCGGAACGACGCCGGTGGGTTGGCCATCAGGTATTCCATCTGGCGGGGGTGGATGACGTCGTACGCGAACTTGGTGTCCTGGGCGATGACCGCGAACTGGTTGTTGAAGTCTTCGCTCTCGAAGCTGATGCCGCGGCCGAAGCCCCGCCGGGCGACCTGGATCCACGGCATCCGGGCCGGCAACTGGAAGCCGAGGATCGGTTCGCTGTGGTTCTCGACCACGGTCCGGGTATGGGTCCGGCCCTCGCTGTCGGTGGACGTCTCGGTACGGGTGGTCTTCCAGTGGTGTGTGAACGCGACGAACGGCGGACCGTCGCCGTCACGGCCGCGGATCACCTCGCTGGTGCTGTGATCGTGGCCGGAGCGATTCACCGGAGTGACCTGCAGCAGGCTGTCGTCGACGCCGATCCAGTACCACTCCGGGTGGTGGTAGAAGGTCAGCCGCGGTGGCTGTTCCGGCTGGATCCACTGGTCCAGTGGGGTGGCATCGATCGTCGCGGCGACGGTGGCGAGTTGCTCCAGCCAGGGACCGAGCAGCTCGACGTCCTTGCGCGGCGGATCCAGGACAACCAATTGGTCGGCGTCGATGCTGAGGTTCACGCCCGGCCGGCCCGCGGCCAGCGCGGTCAGCCGCTCACACAGCTGCGGCGTCATCACCGCTGCCGCGAACGCCGGATCCAGTGCACCGACCTGCCAGCCCTGCCCGAGGTGCGCCGGCGTCTGCATGACGGTTGCTTCGACGCCGGACCGTGGCTGCGTCTGACCTCCGGTGATCCACAACTCCGGCAGCCGGCGGGACAGCGTGACCATCCCGACCCAGCCCGACCAGTACTCCGTGTCGTACTCGATGACCTGGAACGCCCGGCCGGAGCTTGTCTGGCCGGTGATCTGATCGTCCGGCTTGCGCCGGAAGCCCATCCCGAACGGCGGATTGCCGAGCCGGCCCACGGCATCGAACGCCGGACTGTTCACGAACGTCCAGCCGCGACTCCGCAACGACTTGATGTACTGCTGCCGCCGTACGAGCGCGACGATTGCCCAGATGATGCCGGCCGCACCGACGATCACGACGGACAGCAAGAAGACCCCTGACCCCGCCACGTCCACCTCCTTCAGCCCAGAACCCAACCACACGGCCGGGTCCAGCCGCAGGACCGTCTGACGCATCAGCCGCCCGAACCGCTCCGTCAGAGCCGGCTCAGTTCGGCAGGGTGGCCTGGACCTGCCAGCCGCCGCAGGAGGTTGGGCCGGCGAGCAGGTGGCCGTCGAGGTCCTGCACGCGTTCCCGGAGACCGACGAGGCCGTGGCCGGTGCCGGACAGTCCTGGTGGTTCCTGGGTCGAGTGGTCGTTCTCGACGGACACGGTCAGAGCCCGATCCGAGCCGTTGACCAGGACTCGTACGGCGGCACCAGGCGCGTGGCGCAGTGCGTTCGTCAGACTCTCCTGTACGACGCGGAACGCGATATGCGCGGTGGGAGCGGCCAACCCGTCGTACTCCCCCTCGAACCGGCAGGACACGTCGAGTCCTCCGTGCGCGGCCCGGGTCACGACCTCCTCGATCAGTGACAGATCCGGTCCGGACACCTCGGTGCCGCCGAGCAAATCAACGAGCCGCCGCAGGTCGTCGCGTCCCTGCCGTGCCGACTCGGCGATCGCGGCGAAGACCTCCTTGGCCCGGACCGGGTCGTGGTCGAGCAGCCGCTGACCGGCCGCGGCCTGGATGACCATGACGCTGATCGCGTGCCCGACGATGTCGTGCAGCTCCGAGGCGATCCGCGCACGCTCGTGGCGCAGCGCGAGTTCGGCGTACAGCTCCCGCTCCTCCTCGAGCTCGCGGCCGCGCTCGGCGAGCCGATCCGCGGTCTCCCGGCGCAGCCGCAGGACGGTGCCGGCGAGGAACCCTGGCGCGCTGAACATCACCAAGGCGGTCCCACTGGTGTCGCCGAGCACCAGCCACAAGACGAACAGGTACGCCGCCAGCCCCAGCGCCGCCACTGACGCCGCCCGGCCGGACCAGCCCAACGCAGTCACTGCCGTCAGCAACGCCAGGACCGCGAACGAAGGATCAGGGAACCAGCCGTAGTCGCCGAGTACGGCAGTCAGCAGGTAGACCAGGCCACCAACGACGGCGACCGCACGGGGGTGAGTCCGCCACCACACCAGCGCGAGTCCGCCCACCACCAGAAGGGCAGTGAACACGTTCCCCAGGACGGTGGTCGGCCAGCCGTGGATCGCAGTCGGCACAACAACCACAGCGAGTACGAGGGCCACGACCGCCGCCTGCTCGAGCCTGCGCATGTTCACCTCCCGAGTCAGCCGAGGACGGGCAGCTGTGCCACCGCGCCGGCGCGGCCTCGGGCAACCTTGACCTCGACCGAGCCGCCGAGCAGTTTGGCGCGCTCCCGGGCGCGCACCGTCGCCGCCTTCAGCTCGCCGGGCTTGTCCACCAGCCCGCTCACACGGATCACGAGGGCGTCCGCCTCGAACCGCACCGCGACATCGATCGGAGAGTCCGCGTGGTCAGCCAGCGCCGCGACCAAGTGCTCGACGATGCGGTACGCCGACAGCTCGACCGTTGCCGGCAGCACCCTCGGATCCCCCGTCACGGTCAGCCGCGAGTACGCCGTACGCAGCCTGGCGAGGAGTGCGTCGAGGTGGGCAACCGTCGGGGCGGGCGCCAGCGCGACGTCGCCGCCGCGGAGCAGGCCGACGATCTCGCGCATGTCGTCCAGCGTCTGCCGGCTGACGGACTCGATCGACTCCAGCACCACCTTTGCCTGCGCCGGTTCGAGGCTGCTCGCGGACTCAGCAGCCGTCGTCAGGTCGGCCAGGCGCTCCTGGAGCAGTCCGTCGAGCTGCCGCGAGAGCCGGGCTCGATCGTCCGCGACGTGCAGCGCCGCCCGCTCGTCGCGCAACCGCCGCAACTCCCCCTCGCGGATCTCGAGTTCTTCGTTCAGGACTGCTCGGTGACGGGCGGCCCTGCCGATCCCGAAGACGATGAGGAGGACAGGCAGGCCGATGGCCACGGCGCCGGGACCGGTGGTTGCATCGACGATCAGCACGGCCACGGTCAGCAAGGCCGAGAGCGCGCAGACGATCCGGGCCGTCGTACGGTCCACCGCCAACGCACCGAGGAATGCCAGCACGAACGCGAGCGGAAGCCCGGCACCGCAACGCGTCACCCAGCCGAAGACGATGTCGTGCAGCGCCATCGCCACCAGCGAGACGGCGGTGACGACGACGAGGTTGCGCCGCCACCAGAGCACCGGAATCGTGGCGGCGGCGAACGCCGGAAGCATCCAGAACGAGTGAGAACTCACCGGATGGGCCATCGACCCCTCCGCGATGGACCTGGCGGCCTCGGCCTCGGTCAGATGGATGTTGAACCACATCAGCAGGGATCCGAGCGCGGTGAGGCCTCCCGCAAGGAGCCAGTCACGGCCCTTGATCCCGCGGAAGACCTCACTCATCGCCGATCCCCTCCCCCGTCGCAGACCCGCTCAGACGGCCGCACGCTCGGTGACCGGCGCCATCCCCGCGGACTGCTTCTCGACTCGATTCTGCACGAGCAGGCCGAGTCCGTAGAAGACCCCGGTGATCGGCAGTGCCAGCGCCAGGCCGCTGAGGATCGTGTCGATCGACGCGTCCCTGGCCAGCATCGCGACCTGCAGGACGACGATGCCGGCGAGGGCGATCACGTGATTCGTCCAGGCACCGGCGAACCGGGCCACGGCGTACGCGAGGGCGAACGCCAGCGGGAGTACGACGCCGCAGCGCGTGATCCAGCCGAACGCCAGGACATGCCCGATCGTGGCCAGCGCGGTGACGACCACCACCGCGACGATGTTGCGCCGGCGCCACAGGATCGGCAGCGTGACGAGGACGAAGGCAGGCAGCATCGCCCACGTCGTCGACGACTGCGCGTGCGGCAGGTCGTCCGAGACTGCCTCGATGTTCCCGTACATCAGCAACGCGCCGGCCACGGTCATCAGTACTGCGAGCACGTAGTCGAGGGGCCGGACCCCCTTGAAGATTCCGTTCATCGGTCTTTCCTTCCCTCCCGTGGGCCGGCCGGACCGACCCTGATGACCGTGACGTTAGGAGGCGGGCCACGTCGCCCACGTCTGCCGCGAGGACGATTGTTCGCGGGCGAGGTCCTCCGCAGGGATGACCCGGCAGGGCACAATCGCGGTGTGTCCGACAAGATCCGCGTCCTCGTCGCCGACGACCAGACGCTCGTCCGCACCGGCTTCCGGGTCATCCTGGAGGCCGAGGGAGACATCGAGGTCGTCGCCGAGGCCGACACCGGCACCGAGGCGATCCGGCAGGCCGAACTGGTCCGGCCCGACGTGATCCTGATGGACATCCGGATGCCCGAGCTCGACGGGCTGTCCGCGACCGAGCAGATCCGCCGGCGTCCCGACCCGCCCACGATCGTCGTGCTCACCACGTTCGACCAGAACGAGTACGTCTACCGAGCCCTACGCGCCGGTGCGGCCGGGTTCCTGCTCAAGGACTCCCCGTCGAGCCGGCTGGTCGCGGCCGTGCGTGCCGCCGCGACAGGTGACTCGCTGATCGAGCCGTCGATCACCCAACGACTGGTCGAGCGCTTCGTCGAACCGGTCGAGCCGGACGGGCTTCCCGAGCGACTCGCCGCCCTGACGGACCGCGAACTCGACGTACTGCGGCTGATCGCGCGTGGACTGTCCAACGCGGAGATCGCCGCCGAACTGGTGGTGGCCGAGACGACGGTGAAGACCCACGTCGCCCGGCTCCTCACCAAGCTGGGCATCCGCGACCGCGTCCAGGCCGTCGTCGTCGCCTACGAAACCGGCTTCGTCACTCGCAACCCCGACAGCTAGGCCAGCAGTCAGTCTGGGGCCGGTGGAGTTTTTACGTCAAGACCTCGGAATTAATCTGCGGGGATTAATTCCGAGGTCTTGACAGAAAACGTGGACACGGCCCAGAGTCCTCCCCATGGCCAAGGACACCGCCGGACCGTTGCGCCTGCTCCGGGAGACCCACGAGGATCGGGTGCTGACGGTGTTGCGCACGCAGGGCGCGATGACCCGCGCCCAGCTGGCGGAGCGAACCGGCCTGTCCCGGGCGACACTGTCGTCGATCGTCCAGGAGCTGCTGGCGGCCGACGCACTGACCGAGACCGCGATCGATGACACCACCAGTCGCGGCCGCGGGCGCCCGGTTACGCAGCTGACACTGAATGCCTCCGGCGGGCTCGCGCTCGGCATGGACCTCGGTCATCGCTTCATCCAGGTGACGATCGCGAACGTCGCGCACGAGGTCGTCGGCTCTGCCGGCACCGACTGTTCCGAACGCACGCCGTGGTCCAAGCGGCTCGAACTCGCACTCGACCTGGCCGACACGCTTGCCTCCGACAACGGAATCTCGCTGTCCGCCCTCGCCGGTGTCGGCGTCGGGGTGGTCGGTCCGGTGTCCGAGACCGGCGGACACCGGCAGCCGAGCCGAGCCACCCGCATCCATCTCGTCCGCGACGGCCTGACCGAACGCTTCGGTGTACCTGTGTACGTCGACAACAACACCCGGCTGGCCGCGCTCGGCGAGGCGATCTGGGGCGCCGGCGCAGGTCTGCAGAACGTCCTGTATCTGCGGCTCTCGTACGGCGTCGGCGGCGGCTTGGTCCTCGGCGGCCATCTGTTCTCCGGCGCCGGCGGCGCGGCCGGCGAACTCGGCCACATCACCGTCGATCCCCGGGGTCCGAAGTGCGTGTGCGGCGGTCGAGGCTGCCTCGAGCGCTACGTCTCACTCGCCGCGATTCTCGAGGAGTGCGGCGTACGCCGTTTCGACGAGGTACTGCGCCGGTTGGCCGACGGCGATCGCGCAGTACGCACGGTGATCTCGACGGCCGGCACCAGGATCGGTGAGGTCCTGGCGGCGGCGTGCAACACCGTCAACCCCGAGACAGTGGTCATCGGCGGCGAACTGGCCGCGGCTGGTGCGTCACTGCTCGACCCGATCCGTGATGCCGTCCGCAAGCACACCCACAACCAGGTACGGCATGGGCTGCAGATCGCTCCCGCCGCGCTAGGCCACGACGATGCGGCGCGCGGCGGTATCGCCCTCGTACTCCGGCGCTCCGCGCTTCTGGCCGGCTATCCGGCCGCCCCCGCCGATCCCGACGAGGCTGCGGCCACGCGGGACCGGATCCCCGACCTCGGCTGAGCCCTGCCCTGAGGAGGCACTCGCCATGAGCACCTCGACCACGCCCCGACCGTCCCGTCCGTCCCGACGCCAACTGCTGCGCACCGCCGGCGGCCTCGCCCTCGGCCTTCCCCTGCTCAATGCCTGCACCGGCGGCGGCCAGAGCGCCCAGAACGCCGGCGCCGATCCGACCGACGCCACCGGCCCGATCACCGTCAACTGGTGGGACCACTTCAGGCCGTTGACCGAACTGTTCGAGAAGAAGCTGTTCGTCGAGTACCACCAGAAACACGACAACGTCACGGTGAAACGCCGTCAGCTCGATCCCGCCGACCTCGGCCAGGCGCTGCAACTCGCGCGGCGCAGCAAGCAGTTGCCGGACGTCCATTCGACGGCCGGCCTGAGCGGCAGCGTCGCGGCGCTGGTCACCAACGGCTGGTTCCACCCGATCGGCGACTTCGTTGATCTCGGCAACAGTCCCATGAAGGACTACCTGTACGACGGGATCCATCGCTTCGACGGGAAGGTGTACACGTTCCCGGTCTTCAGCGGCCGATGGCACGACTCGACGACGTGGGTGAACAGCGCGCTGGCCAAGCAGGCCGGTCTGGATCCCGAGCAGTCGCCGGCCACCTGGGACGAGTACCGCGCCACGGTCCGCACACTCGACCAGAAGACGCCCGACTCCGTGCACGGCCTCCTGCTGCCGATGAAGGACACCGACTACCTGGGTGGGAAGCTGACCGCCTTCGCCCAGATGGCGGGCGCACCCGGCCAGACCGACTGGAAGACCGGCGAGATCGCCGTCGCGAGCGAGCCCTTCATCCAGGCGATGGAGTTCCTGCTCGCCTTGAAGGCCGACGGAGTACTGCATCCGGCGTCGTCCTCACTCGGTCCGCGCGACGCCCGCGCCCGCTGGGCCGCCGGCGAGGCCGCTCTGTTCCCGTGGGGCCCGTGGTTCATCGGTGGTCTGATGGTCGAAGAGTCGCCGGCCGTCAAGCGAGGCATCAGCGCCTGGCAGATCCCGGCGCCGTCGACGCAACGCGGCACGGTGTACGTCGCGCCCGCGTCCGGCTCGTTCTTCGTCTCGGACCAGGCCAAGAACCCGAAGGTCGCCGCCGACGTGCTGTTCCAGATGACCACGGCCGACTTCGCCGCCCAGTTGGCCACTCGCATGGACCAGCCGCCGATCCTGCTCGACTCGGTGGACAAGGCCGACGTCCACCCGGCGTACAAGAAGAACGTCTCGTTCTTCCAGCAGGACGTGCGGATCGGGCCCGTGCCGGAGGTCCGCAACGGCGGTGTGGCGAAGGCACTGGCCGAGATGCGCGACGTGCACCCGAGCCCCGGTGAGATCGTCCAGGCCGTGCTGACCGGCTCGACCAAGGACTACAAGACTGCGCTCCAGCAGTACGCCGACAAGGCCACCAAGGAACGCAAGCGCGCGATCGACGCGGCCAAGAAGAAGGGCGCGGAGGTCAGCGAGGACGACTGGGTCTTCGGCAACTGGCAGCCCGGTCAGGACTACACCCAGGCCAGCTACAAGTGACCGTCACCACGCGGGCACCGGTACGACGGAAGCCGCCGACTCCGGCGCCGAAGCGGCGTACCGTCTGGCGGCGGATGCGGGACGATTGGTGGATCTACCTGTTCCTGCTGCCGACGGTGGTCGGGTACGGCCTCTACACGGTCTATCCACTCGTCGCCAGCTGGTGGTACGCGTTCCTCGACTGGCCCGGGTTCGCCGACGTCGGCACGTTCATCGGCTTCGCGAACTTCGAGCTGCTCTGGGCCGACGACCTGTTCTGGAACTCGTTCCGCAACTCGCTCGTCTTCCTCGCGATCGCGGTCCCGCTGCGGGTCGGTCTGGCGCTGCTCCTCGCGATCGTGCTGAACCGGCGGACTACGCCGTTCCGCGGACTCTTCCGGACCCTGCTGTTCCTGCCGGTGGTGACCACCGGAGCGATCGTCGGCGTCGTGTTCACGCTGATCCTGGACGCCGGCGGGCCGGTCAACCTGGCGCTGGTGAAGTCGGCCCTGGTCGACAGCCCGGTCGACTTCCTCGGCTCGTCCGGGATGTCGCTGTACAGCGTGATCGGTGTCTGGGTGTGGAAGTGGCTCGGCATCACGTTGATCTATTGGCTGGCCGCGTTGCAGACGATCCCGAACGAGCTCTACGAGGCCGCGCGGATCGATGGCGCCGGCAACTGGAAGGAATTCCGGTACGTCACCCTGCCGCTGCTCCTGCCGTTCCTCGTGGTGATCACGCTGATCGACATGGTCGGTGCCCTGAACGTCTTCGATCTGGTGATGACGCTGACCGGCGGCGGTCCCGCGTTCTCCTCGGAGGTGGTCGAGGTCTACATCTACCGGACCGCGTTCGGCGCCACGGTCCCGCAGCTCGGCTACGCATCGGCCGCGGCCGTCCTGTTCGGGTTGCTCACGATGGCACTCGCGATCGCCCAGGCGCTGGGGATCCGGGCGGCACGGCGGGCGATGGCATGACCACGACCAGAAGCTCTCGCTGGCTGATCGGCACCGGTCTCGCGCTGCTGTGCGCGGTCTGGATCTACCCGTTCCTCTGGCTGGTCTCCGGCTCGCTGAAGACGAATCCGGAGATCTTCGGCAAGGGCCTGAATCTGTTGCCCGAGGCACCGGTGTGGGAGAACTACAGCCGGGCCTGGTCGGAGGTCGGGTTCTCGTCGTACATGCTCAACACCGTGCTGATCACCTTGGGCACGGTTGCCCTGGTCATCATGCGCAGCGCGCTGGCGGGCTACGTGCTCGGGCGGTACGACTTCGTCGGCAAGAAGGTCCTGATCGGCGTCTTCCTGGTCACGTTCTTCCTGCCGGAGGGCTACACGATCATCCCGGTCACGCAGCTGACCGACCAACTCGGTCTGCTCAACTCACACCTCGGCGTTGTCCTCGGACTCGGCGCCGGCGGTCACGCGGCCGCGACGCTGCTGTACGCCGGGTTCTTCCGGACCATCCCGAAGGACCTGGAGGAGTCGGCCCGGATGGACGGCGCCGGACCGCTCACGGTGTTCTTCCGGATCATGCTGCCGCTGGCCAAGCCGATCACGGTGAGCGTGTTCATCCTGCAGTTCCTTGCCGCCTGGAACGCCTACCTGCTGCCGCTGGTGTTCACCCTCAGTCATCCCGAGCTACGCACGCTGGCGGTCGGTATGTCCGCGTTCGTCGGCGAGAACGACACGGATTGGGCCGGGATGGCCGCGGCCGCCGTACTGTCGCTGGCACCGGTGGTGGCCGTGTTCGTCGTACTGCAGCGGCAGTTCGTCGAGAGTCTGGCCGGCGCGGTGAAGCAATGACCCCTAGCTCTGGAGACCGAGTGCCGTCGAACATCCTGCTCCTGATGACCGACCAGCACCGCCTGGACACCCTCGGCTGCTACGGCAACCGGGTGTGCGAGACCCCCGCCCTGGACGGGCTCGCGGCCGCCGGCACGCTGTTCACCAACGGCTTCACCCCGACCGCGATCTGCACCCCGGCCAGGGCCACGCTTCAGACCGGGGTACTCCCCTACAAGCACACGCTGCTGGCGAACTACGAGCGCAACGTCGGCTACCGCGAGGAGCTCGACGACGACATGTTCCCGCCGTTCTCGTCGCTGCTCGGCGAGGCCGGCTATCAGCTCGGGCACGTCGGGAAGTGGCACGTCGGCAAGGTGAAGGGGCCGAAGGACTTCGGGTACGACGGTGAGCACTACGCCGGCTGGGGCAACGCCGTCCAGCACCCCGACTACCTGCAGTACCTGACAGAGAACGGCTATCCCCCTTTCGCGGTGCACTCCCCCGTCCGCGGCACCTTCGCGAACGGCGAGCCAGGTAACCTTCTCGCCGGCATCCTCGACCAGCCAGTGGAAGCCACTTTCGAGTACTTCCTTGCCGAGCGCACCATTCAGCAGCTCCGCCGGTACGCCGAGGACGGACGACCGTTCTACCTCGGCTGCAACTGGTTCGGCCCGCACCTCCCGTATTTGTTGCCTGAGGCGTATTACCACCGCTACGACCCGAAGAATGTCGAGCTGCCGGTCTCGATCGCGGAGACCTTCGCCAACAAACCCCGAGTGCAGCAGCACTACTCCTCGCACTGGACGTTCGACAGCCTCTCGCCGGAGACCTGGCGGGAGCTGATCGCGGCGTACTGGGGTTATGTGACGTTGATCGACGAGCAGGTCGGCCGGATCCTCGCCGTACTCGACGAGCTCGGGCTCAGTGATGACACGGCTGTGTTCTTCACCGCGGACCACGGCGAGTTCACCGGGTCGCACCGGCTGCACGACAAGGGTCCGGCGATGTACGACGACATCTACCGGATCCCCTTGCTGGCAAGGATTCCGGGGAACCCGCCCGCTCGGACCGAGGACGGTTTCGCCACCCTCACCGACCTCACCCCGACGTTCCTCGAGCTCGCTGGACTCGCTGTCCCGGACTACTACCAGGGCCGGTCGTTGCTGCCATTGATCGCGGGCGACCGACCGGCAGACTGGCCGGATGCCGTGGTCGCGGAGTTCCACGGCCACCACTTCCCGTACCCGCAGCGGATGATCCGCACCGACCGCTACAAGCTGATCGTCAATCCCGCCGACGGCAACGAGCTCTACGACCTGGCGACCGATCCGCACGAATTGCAGAACCGCTACGAGCACCCTGAGCTGGCCGGCGTACGGCGTGAGCTGATGGGCCGGCTGTACGCGACGCTGCGGGATCGCGGCGACAACTTCTACCACTGGATGACGTCGATGTTCGAAGTCGGCGCGAAGACCTACGACACCGCCCTCAGCTCCCTGGACGAGGAGAACCCGCACCCGTGACGACCACAGCGACCATCGACATCCGCACCGACCGGCGCAGCACGATCGACCCGCTGATCTACGGCCACTTCCTGGAGTCGGCGTTCTTCGGCAACATCGACGGCGGCGTCTTCGACGAAGGCTCATCCCTGGCGTACGACGATCCGGACGCGCGCAACGGCCTGCGCCGGGACGTGGTGAAGCTGTGCCGCGAGCTCGGCCTCCCGGTGGTCCGCTGGCCGGGCGGCAACTTCACCTCGCCGTACCACTGGGAGGACGGGATCGGGCCGCGCGCCGAGCGGCCGCGGCGGCTCGAGCTCGCATGGGGAGAGGAGGAGGACAACCACTTCGGCACCGACGAGTTCCTCGCCTGGTGCGCCGAAGTCGGCACCGAGCCGTATCTCGCCCACAGCTGCCGTGATGTCGACGATGCGGTCCGCTGGGTCGAGTACACCAACTACGGCGGCGACACGACGTACGCACGGAAGCGGGCCGCCAACGGGCACCCGGATCCGTACAAGGTCAAGTACTGGGGTCTCGGCAACGAGGTCTACGGCCGCTGGCAGATGGGTCATCGCTCCGCCGAGGCCTATGCCGCCGACGCCACCGAGCACGCCCGCTTCATGCGCGCCGTCGACCCGTCGCTCAAGTTCATCGGCGTCGGACTCACCGACGACCGGCGCGGCTGGACCGACACCGTCCTGAAGGCGGTCGGGAACCAGATCGACTACCTGTCCTTCCACCTCTACGGCGCGACCACCCAACTGGTCGACGGCGACACCGAGTACGACGCGATCGTCGCCCAGGCGCAGTACTTCGAGCAGCAGATCCAGACGTACGCCGATCTCGTCGCCGGCCTGGCCGCGCAGCACGGAATCGAACGGCCGCTG
Organism: Kribbella pittospori; assembly: GCF_004331465.1. Lineage (GTDB taxonomy): Bacteria > Actinomycetota > Actinomycetes > Propionibacteriales > Kribbellaceae > Kribbella > Kribbella pittospori. Next base: position 468,507 of record NZ_SJKB01000003.1, on the reverse strand, counting down.
GGCCTCGCGCTGGACGAGTGGAACATCCGTCACGTCGAGCCGGACACCTGGCCTGAGCCACAGGCCTCGGACGACGGTGGCACGATCGAGCGCGACGTGGACGGGCTCTCGACCGAGCGCTGTCACCGGGTCAATCGGTGGAGCCCACGCGCCCTGGCGGATGCGCTCTTCTATGCGGGCGTCTTCCACGCACTGCATCGCGCCAGCGCGCACGACGTACCCGTGACGATGGCGAACACGGTGAACCTGCTCAACGCCAACGGGGTCATCGTCGCCCGGCCGGGTGGCGCCATACGGGCCACGACGTACCACGTGTGGGACCTGTACCAGAACCACCTCGGCCCAGTCGCTCTCACCGCCGACGTGCGGTCATCCGGCCGGCTGGCCGCCGTACGGCAGGGTGATGCACGCGACGCGGCCGGTGAGTTCCGCACTCGCAGCGGCACCGTGCCCGACCTCGACGTCTCGGCGACGCAGACCGAGGACGGCCGCTCGCTGCGGCTGGCTGTGATCAACCGCCACCGTACGGCGACCATCCGCGCCGACCTCATGCTCGACGGTCGCGCCGAGGGCTTGCCGGCTCGGGTTGCCGTCCGGGATCTGGGCGTCGACGTGGACGACGTACTGGCCTCGAACAGCCTGAGCAGCCCGGACAACGTCGCCCTGAGGGACCGCGGCGTACTCGACCTGACCAACGCCGGCTACGACTTCCCACCCCACAGCATCACGCTGCTCTCCTTCGGCCTGGCCTGAACCCGAAGAGTTGTACCGTCGCGCGGGTGGCCGACCGGACGAGTCCCTCGCTCTGGCGTAACCGGGACTACCTGAGCTGGTGGACCGGGACAGCGTTCTCGGTCCTCGGAAGCAACGTGTCTGTGGTCGCGTTCCCGTTGCTCGTGGTCTTCGGGACCGGCTCTGTGTTCGGTGCCGGTGTCATCGCCGCCGCCGGGCGGATCGGTCTGCTGATCACGACGCTGTGGGGCGGCGCGCTGGCCGACCGGGTCAGCCGCCGCCTGATCCTCGTCGGCGTTCCATTGGTGCAAGCCGTCCTGATGGCCGGCGTCACCATCACCATCTGGACCGGGCACGTCTGGATCCCCGTGCTCGGCGCCATCGGGCTGGTCGCCGGCCTCCTCGTCGGGGTGGCCTCGGGTGCGGAACTGCCGGCGCTGCGCAGGATCGTGCCGCGTGAGCAATTCGCCGCCCGGGCCGCCCAGGAACAGGGCCTCCACCAAGCGGCCCAACTCATCGCCTCGCCCCTCGCCGCACTGCTCTACACGCTCGCGCGCTGGCTGCCGTTCGCTCTCGACGCGGTCACGTTCCTGCTCGGCTCGCTGTTCTCCGCACTCGTCCGCCGACCGCTCGGGCCTGAGCCGCGGTCGGACGAATCCGGGCGCAGGCCCAGCTTCCTGGCCGACGTGCGCGGTGGTCTCCGGGTAGTCCGTCGTACGCCGTTCCTGCGGTACACGATGGTGTGGGTCGCGGTGACCAACATGGTCGGGAACTCGTTCCTGCTCCTGCTGATCGTCCTGCTGAAGGAACGCGGCGCCGGACCACGGACGATCGGCGTCATCAACTCGATGGTCCTGGTGGGCGGCCTGCTCGGAGCCGTCCTGGCCGGTCGGATCCTCGAACGCGTCGGGTCCCGGCGGGTGTTCCTGATCGGCGGGTGGGTGTACGTCGTCACCCTCGCCTTGGCAGCTGTGTCGCCGCAGCAGTGGCAGATCGCACTCGTCGCCGCGCTCTTCGTATTCGCGTCGGTGCCGACTGTCTCGGTGTGGGAGGCGTACCTCGCCAGTCTCGTGCCAGACGAGTTCGTCGGCCGGGTCGGATCGGTGGCCAACTTCGCCGCGCAGTCCCTGGTCTGGCTCGGCCTGTTGCTCGTCGGCTTGCTGGTGGACCACCTGGGTGCCACCGTCGGCGTGCTCTGCTACGCCGCCCTCCTTGTCCCGTTCGCGGTCTGCAATCTGTTCGCGCGCTCGCTGGCGGTCCTGAGCACACCACTCGCTCAGGTCCAGGAGGTCGACGTCACCTGAGGACCGCTTCGAGGATGCACATGCGGGTGCCGGTGTCGATGACCTGGTTGAGGTGGAGGCCGGAGGCTGCGAACAAGGCGGCGTACTCGGCTTCGGTGCGTTCGCGACCGCCGGGAAGGACCAGCATGTTGAGGTCTGAGAACGCGGCCACCACCTCGTGGCCCGGCCGGTCCAGGACGAGCTCGACGACGAGGACGACGCCGCCGGGGTTGAGCGCTGCGGCGCAAGTTCGGAGGATCTCCACGCAGCGGTCGTCCGGCCAGTCGTGCAGGATCGACTTGATCAGGTAGGCGTCCGCCGGCGGAACCGCCTCGAAGAAGCTGCCCGCCATGGCCGACCACCGCGATGCGACTGCTTCGGATCGTGGCTCCTTCGCCACAACATGAGGCAGGTCGAACACGACACCCTGCAGGTGCTCGTGCTGGTTCAGTACGGCGTCCAGCAGGATCCCCTGCCCTCCCCCGACGTCGACGACCTTGCTGACCCCGGAGAAGTCGTACGCCGACGCGACCGACTTCCCGACGTACCAGCTCAACGCCGTCATGTTGTCGTTGAAGATCGCGTTGTACTCGGGATGCTTCTGCCGGTGAGCCCACACGTCGACACCCTGCAGGTCCTCGAATGCGTTCTCACCCGTGCGCACGCTGTGAGCGAGGTGGCCCCAGGCCGCCCAGAGCGCCGGGTCCTGCTGCATCCGGGCCAACGGCCGCAACGTCCCCGGTACGTCGGACCGCAGCCGGTCACCCATCGCGGTGTTGGAGTACGTCCCGTCCTGCTCGGCGTACACCCCGACGGCCACCAGCGCGCGCATCAGCCGCCCCAGCGTTTCCTCGTCGGCCTGGACGACGGCCGCCAGCTCCGCGACCGTGCGGCTCTCCCCCGCCAGCACGTCGGACACTCCGAGCTCCGCCGCCACACTGAGCGCCGCAGAGACCCGGAAGCCCGTCACCATCTCCTGCAGATCATCCATACCGCTGATCATGCGCCTGTTTCGGAGGAAGAGTCCCTGGTCTTCACGATCACGGGCATACCAGGGTGTTCGACCGGCGCGAGCAGGCGCGGACAACGGCGACGCTGGTGATCCACGTCGTCACCAGACCTCGCCTGCGAAGGGGACTTCCATGAGTGCACCCGAATCGATTACGACGACAGATCCTGGATCGGTGTCCGCGGCTCCGCAACTGCCGGAAGGCTTCACCGACACGTTCACCAGCCGCATCATCGATGCCGGCGGACTCCGCCAGCACGTGGTCGTCGGCGGCAATGGTCCGCCGTTACTGCTGGTGCACGGCTGGCCGGAGAACTGGTACGCGTGGCGTGAGGTGATGCCGGCGCTGGCCCGGGACTTCACCGTCATCGCCGTCGACCAGCGCGGCATCGGGCTGACCGAGAAGACCAAGACCGGCTACGACGCCGCCACACTGGCCGCCGACCTGGCCGCGCTGATGGATGCGCTCGGACATGACCGGTTCGCCGTGGCCGGCCACGACACCGGAATGATCATCGGCTACGCGCTGGCCGCCGACTACCGCGACCGGGTCGAGTCCCTCGCCGTCGTCGAGGTGCCTGGACCACCCGGAGTCGCCGACAGTCCGCCCCTCTTCGTCCCCGACCTGCTCAACGACAAGCTGTGGCACATCCCGTTCAACCGCGTCGACGACGAGCTGATCATCGACATGGTCGGTGCGAACGCGGATGCCTACTACCGCTACGAGTTCACCATCCAGGGCGGCGGGACGACGCCGCCCGAGCACGCCATCGAGTACTACGTCGGCCTCTACAACCGCGACCGGGACGTACTGCGCGCCAGCTTCGGGTTCTACCGCGCGTGGCAGGTGACAATGGGACAGAACGCGAAGCGCAAGGAGCACAAGCTGACGATCCCCGTGCTCGGGATCGGCGGCGAGAACAGCTGGGGTCGGCACGTCGCGGAGGGAATGGGGCCGGCCGCGAACGACGTACAGAGCGTGGTCATCCCCGGCTCCGGCCACTGGGCCGCCGAGCAGGCTCCCGAGCAACTGCTCGCGGCGCTGACCACGTTCCTGGCCCCGTATCGTGACGCGGCGCGCGTCGGCGTGGTGTCGTAGGTCGTCATGTTCCGCGGTCAGAAACTGCCCTCGTTCGGCGGGGCCACCGGGTGGATCAACTCCGAGCCGCTCGGTCCCGCCGAGCTGAAGGGGCACGTCGTTCTCGTCGATTTCTGGACGCTGACGTGCATCAACTGGCTCCGCACCGTGCCGTACCTGCGGTCCTGGTCCCAGGCGTACGCCGGCGACGGGCTGATCGTGATCGGTGTGCACACGCCGGAGTTCGAGTTCGAGCACGAGACCGATCTGGTGCGGCAGGCGGTCAAGGAGCGGGGACTCGACCACCCAGTTGCCCTCGACAACGACTACGGGGTCTGGAGCGCCTTCGACAACCACTACTGGCCGGCGCTGTACTTCGCCGACGATCGCGGCATGATCCGCGATCATCACTTCGGCGAAGGACGCTACGTCGAGTCGGAGCGCAGCATCCAGCGACTTCTCGGCATCGAGCGCGAACCGGCGTCCGTGGTCGGCACCGGCGTCGAGGCGCCGGCGGACTGGAACCAACTGCGCACGCCGGAGACCTACCTCGGCTACGCGCGCGGCGGGCAGTTGCCGGGCGGTGCCGGGCTCGACGACCGCCACGACCACCAACTGCCGGAGCGGCTCGCCTTCAACAGCTGGGCGCTCGGCGGCCGGTGGACGGTTCGGCCGGAGTTCGTCGTACTGGAGGAGCCCGGCGGGAGGATCGCCTTCCGGTTCCAGGCGCGGGATGCCCACCTGGTGCTGGCTCCTGGTGCATCGGACGCGGTCCCGTTCCGCGTGCTGCTCGACGGCGAGCCGCCGGGCCGATCCCACGGCGTCGACGTCGACGAGGACGGGAACGGCGTACTGCGCGAGGGCCGCATGTACCAGCTCGTGCGCCAGTACGACGCCGTCCTCGAGCGGACCGTGGAGATCAGGTTCGACGAAGCCGGCGTCGAGGCGTACGTGTTCACCTTCGGATAGCCGAATCAGCCTTCGACGAGTTGCTGGCCGCCGTCGATGTCGATGGTGGCGCCGGTGATGGCCGTGTTGACCATCAGGTGGATCGCCAGGTTGGCGATGTCCACGGGCCCGACGACGCGACGGATCGGGAGTGTGGTCCGGAGCTGCTCACGACGGGCTTCCAGCTGGTCGCCGAGGATCGTCGCGGACAGCGGGGTGTCGACGAAGCCGGCCGCGATCAGGTTCACCCGGACCGGTGCCACCTCGACGGCCAGGTTCCTCGTCAGAGCCGGCCCCGCGGCTGTCAGCGACCCGATGGATGCGAGGCCGGGCGCCGTACGACGGCCGCCGGTGCCGCCCATGAAGAGCAGCGACCCGCCTGGACGGACCCGGGTGGCCGCGAGGCGGGCGACGTGCATCGGTAGCAGCAGGTGGGCTTCGAGGTCACGGCGTACCTCATCGAAGTCCATGTCGGCGAGCAGCCCGTAGTACGGACCGGGGCCGGTGACCAGGACGTGGTCGATCGGGGTGGGCAGGTCGCCGAAGAAGGTCTCCAACTGGTCGAAGTCGGTCGCGTCGAACGCGGCGACATCCGCCCCGAGCTCCTTGCCGGCCTGCTGCAGACGTTCGAGCGAGCGCGCCGTGATGATCGCGCTGGCGCCCTCCGCCCGCGCGAGCCGCGCGGTCTCGAAGCCGATGCCCAGGCTCCCGCCGATCACCACGACTGTCTGCCCGTCCAAGGTCTTGTCCGTCATCGTTCCTCCATCTGTGCGGGCCTCTGTGCGGGCCTCAGGACTCGGCGCCGCGAAGTGCGTCGCGAAGTTCTCGGCGGGAGCTGATCGCGAGCTTCGCGAAGACCTTGCGGAGGTGCCACTCCACTGTGCGCGGGCTCAGGAACAGGCGGGCACCGACCTCCGGATTGGACAGGCCGTCACGGGCCAGCAGGGCGATCTGCTTCTCCTGGGGCGTCAGCTCGTCGCGCTTCGTCCCGACCCACCGTTTGCGGACCGTCTCGCCGGTCGACAGCAGTTCGCGCCGGGCCCGTTCGGCGAAGGCCTCCATGCCGATCGCGGTGAGCAGTTCATGCGCGGTCCGTAGCTCACGTCGCGCGTCGACGCGGCGGCGATGGCGGCGCAGCCACTCGCCGTACAGCAGATGCGCGCGGGCGAGCTCCGGGCGCAGGAGCGTTCGCTTCAAGCGATCGATCGCCTCCTGGTACAGGCCTTCGGCGACGGAGCCCTCGCTCAGCAGGGCCCGCGAGCGCGCCGCGAGTCCGAGCGCCCAGTCCGTGCCCGCCGCAGCGGTCGCATCGACCAGTCGGTCGAGAGCGCCGGCCGCGAGGTGCTGTTCACCGCTCCGGGCACCGGCCTCGATGAGCTCGGGCAGTGCCCACGCGGAGAGGAAGAGCTCCGGCGTGTCCGCACCGGCCTGACGCGCCGCAGCCAGCGCCCGCGGGTAGCGACCGAGTCCGTTGAACAGGATCGACGAGGCCCATTGCGAGTACTGGACGCCAATCCCCTGCCCACCATCGGCCGCATCCTGAGCGGCCGACGTGATCAGCGCCGTCGCCTCGCTCTCCCGTCCGCGCAGGGCAGCGAGCAGCATGGCGCCGTACGGCGCGATGCGGGTCTCGGTCGCATCGGTGACGGCATCGATCTCCGCGATCACCGCATCGGCTTCGGTGAAGTCACCGCGCCAGGTGACCTGGATCGCGTGTGCGGTCAGGTCGATCGGCAGCCGCGCCAACGCGCCGGCATCGCGGGCCAGCCGCAGTTGGCGAGCGTTGATCGTGTGCCAACTCTCGTCGTCCCACAGCACGTTGGACGGCACCGTGGTCAACCATCCCCAGCGGAAGTTGTCCGCCGCGGACAGGTCCTTGGCAGCGAACGCGTCCGTGGCGCGCCGGAGCATCGGCGCTGCGGCCGTGCGCCCTTCGGTGACCAGTTGCGCCAGCCCGTCCAGCAGCAGATCGGACGGACGCGGGGCGTCGGCGGGCGGGAGTGCTCTGGCGGCGCGTGACGCCTCGAGCAGACTGCCGGCCGTGGCCAACCGGCCGGCGAACAGCGCCGCTCCCCAGGCGTCGAGGTAGGTCTCGCGGGCGAGGTCAAGATTGAACGGCTCCAGTTGCTTCGCAGCCTTCAGCAGCAGCGGAGGCGCGTCGCTGCCGTGACCCGAGGCGAACGCGATCTGGCCGCGCAACAGGTCGGCGCGCGCACGCTGGAACTCGTCGAGTACCCCGGTCTCCGCTGTCGTCAACAGCCCGAGCGCCGCATCGAGCTCTCCGGCCTGGAGGCTGACCTGCGCGGCTGTCAGTGCACGCTCCGCACGGCGTTCGAGCTCTGCTGTCAGCGCGACCGACCGCTGCAGGAACGCGGCCGCGGCGGCAAGCCCACCGCGGGCCTGCGCACGACCCGACGACCGTTCGAGCTCTGCAGCGACTCTCTCGTCCGGTCCGGCTGCCGCAGTACCCAGATGCCAGGCCCGGCGGTCGGCGTCGATCCGCGCGTCGGTCACCTCGGCCAGCGCGGAATGCACGGCCCGGCGATCCTTTGGTGTCGCCGATCGGTAGACGGCTGAGCGCACGAGCGGATGCCGGAAGGCCACCCGCTCGCCGATCACGAGCAACTCTTCGGCCTCGGCATCGGCCGCCGCCGAGCCCCCTACCCCTAGCCGCTCGGCCGCTCGCCAGACCAGCAGCGGGTCGCCGACCGGCTCCGCTGCGGCGACCAGGAGCAGCAACCGGGTCGGCTCGGGCAGCGCGGCGATCCGCGCCAGGAAGCTGTCCTCGATCCGCCCGGACAGCGCCTGTGCGCCGAGCAGCCCGAAGCCACCCGCCAACTGCGCCACGGTCAGCCCTCGCGGCAGCTCCAGCAACGCCAGTGGATTCCCGCCGGTCTCGGCCACGAGCCGGTCCCGGATACTCGTATCGAGCCCGAACCGAACGGCCGACTCCAGCAGTGCCCGCGCCTCGTCGGTCCGCAGTCCGGCGATCTCCAGCTCCCGCAGGGCCCGCAGCTCCACCCCGGACTGACGCGTTGCGAACAAGAGGCCGATCGGCTCGGCCATCAGCCGCCGCGCCACGACCCCCAGGACCTGCGCCGACGCCCGGTCCAGCCACTGCGCGTCGTCCACCACGCACAGCAGCGGCCTCTCCTCCGCGAGCTCGGAGAGCAGGCTCAGTACGGCGAGTCCGACGAAGAACCGATCCGGTGGCCCGGCGTTGCTCAGGCCGAAGACCGTGGTCAGCGCATCACGCTGTGGAGCCGGAAGCCGGTCCAGTCGATCCAGCATCGGCGTACACAACTGGTGCAACGCCGCGAACGCCAGTTCCATCTCCGACTCGACGCCGACCACCTGGAGCACCCGCAGGTCCGAGGCTCTCGTCATCGCATGGCCCAGGAGCGCCGACTTGCCGACCCCGGCCTCACCGCGCAGTACCAGCGAACGCCCCTCGCCCGAGCGAACAGCGGAAATCAGTTCATCCAGCGTTGCGCACTCGGAGCGGCGACCGCGCAGTCTGTCTGGCCCTCCCCAGAAGGACGCACCCTCGTCCTTCACCACCGGCATCGCCCGCCCCTCCCCGGCCCGCTCAGCAACTTTTCCAGACTAGGTGCGCCCCGTTGGCCTGGCTACAGCCCTCACTGATCCCGTACGCTCGTGCGTCCGGACGGCAGGGGGCCGCCGGTGGGGGGAGTATTGATGCACGTCCAGGGAAGTCTGACCATCGACGGCGTCCTGGCAGTACCGATCGAGGCGTACACGTTCTCGGTGACCGGAGCCGTCGCCGTCGCGACCGGCAAGTCGCGGATCTACCTCGAAGACGCATACGTCGTCGAGACCGTCCGGGCCGCCGTGAACACCGCACCGACCGGCGCCGCGCTGGTCGTCGACGTGAACAAGAACGGCACCACGATCTACACCGATCAGGGGAAGCGGCCGACGATCGCGGCCGGGACGAACACCGACGCCGGCGACCCGCCGGACGTCACCGCGCTGACCGCCGGCGACTATCTCACCGTCGATGTCGACCAGGTCGGATCGACGGCCTCGGGTGCCGATCTGACGGTGACCGTCCGGGTCCGCCGGGCCGGGTAGACCGTGGCGCAGGCAGCGGGCTACACGTTCAACGCGGACACGGTCGACGGGACGACGGTGCGAGACGTCGCCGGCTACTTCCTGCCCGGCACGATCGTCGGATCGGCGGCCCTCGTAGCGGCCAGGTACGGCAACGGCCTCAACTGCACCGGCGGCGCACTGCATGTGGTGGTCCGGCCGCCAAGGGCCGGAGAGGACTTCTACCCACTCAACACCGACGGCGGGCTGTCGGTCGCCGCGTGGATCCAACTCAACGACACCACCGCCGCACCCCGCTGCATCGCGTCCGCGACCAGCAGCAGCACCCTCAACTGGGCCGTCTACGCGTCCAACTCCAGCGGCAACGTGGAGGCGAGGATCGCGGGCGCGACGTACAGCACGAGCACGAGCATCCGCGACGGTCTGGAGCATCACGTCCTGGTCGTGTACGACGCGACGCCGGCCACCGACACCGTGACGATCGCCGTCGACGGTGTCGAGGTCCTGTCGGTCAACGCCACGGCCGCGTTCACCTACTCCGCGACCGAGGTCGTCATGGAGGCCGGGCGGAACACGCTCACCGGCACCGAGGCACTGAACGGGATCATCGACGACCTGCGCTGGTGGAACGACCCGGTCGAGGAGACGTACTGGCCGACTCTGATCGCCGCCGAGCAGATCGACCACCAGTTGGCGATCTACCCGTTCGACCACGACACCGCCGACGACTTCGGCACGTACGGTAGAGACCTCGCAGTCGCTCCATCGGCGAGTTTCACCACCGGCCTGTACGGACGGGCGCTGGTCTCCGCGGCGACAGCGGCCGGCGCGACTGGGACGATCAACTTCCCCGATTGCGACCGGCTCGCCATCTCCGGCTGGCTCCGTCTCGACACCGCACCGACCGGCGCGGCTGCCCCGATCCTCGTCATCAACGATGCCCTGGGCAACGGACGGGTCCGCGTCGTGGTGAACACCGCCCGCACCGTCACCGCCACCTGGACCACGATCGACGACGGCACTGTCTCGGTGACCAGTACGGCGACCTTGACGGTCGGCCAATGGACCCGGTTCCTGATCGCGATCAACCCGACGTACGTGCAGGTCCGGCTCGAGGACGCCCAGGAGACGGTGAACATCGGCGACGGTGTCCCGCACGTGTCGCCGGCGATCGACGGACTGGACACGCTGTACGTCGGTGGCGACGCGACCGCCGGTGGTCAGGTGTCGTACGACTACCTGACCTTCACGAAGAACTTCCTGGCCGAGGTGACCTCGGGCTACTGGAGTGGTGCGCCCGTCGCCACGCCGTACCGCCCGGAGAATGTTGCCCGCGGCGTCTACCACTTCAACGAGAACGCCGGGACGCTGGTGGACGACAAGTCGCCGTCCGGCAACGACCTCACACTCACCGCGGCCGGGTCGTGGGTCACCGGAATCCAGGGGTCCGCTCTCGGCTCGAACGGCACCGGTCCGGGTGCATCGAGGACCACGCTCACCTGGCCGGCATCGCCACCGGGCTGGGCGTTCTCGGCGTGGGTGAAGTGTCGCGCGAGCAGCAGCGGTGCCCGGTTCCTCGTTCTGCGGAACAGCAGCTCCGAAGTCGCGCACGCGGGCATCCTGGACGGAGTGTTCTGGGTGCGGCTGTTCGGCGCGAGCGGCACCACCGGGATCCTCAGTTCGGCCAGAGGACCGATCGCCGCCGAGACCTGGACGCACGTGGCGGCATCGTGCGACCAGAAGGCGATCCGGTTCTTCCTGGACGGCAAGCCGTTCACGATCGAGTCCTACTCGGCCGGTGCGCTGCTGCAACCGACCGAGCTGAACGTCGGCGGCGACAACCCGGACTCGTCCGTGGCCGACGTTGACGACCTCCGCCTGTTCGACTCCCCGATCAGCGCGGCCAACGTCCGATGGCTCCACCAGAACCCCGGCCAGTACTACGACGCGGCTCCCGCCACCTTCGCCGCCTGGGGTGTGCCGCTCTAGGAGTGGTTGCCCACCAGGTCGAGTGCGAGGTCGACGTAGAGGTGGGCGACCTCCTCGGGGGTGGACGGTCCGCCGGCCTGGAACCACTGGGACAGCGCGGTGCACATGGTGACCACCGCGCGGGACGCCTCGTGGGCGTGCGGCGTGGTGAACGACCCGTCCTGGGCCGCGAGCTTCACCTCGACGTCGACCATGCGCTGCACGGCGCGCCGGGCCGCCGCGACCCGTTCGCGCGCGGCCGGCTGGAGGCTGCGCATCTCGCTGGCACCGACGAATCCGAGTTCGCGCCGGTGGGTGTGGAAGAGAGCCAGACACTCGACCAGCAAGGCGAATCGCGCCACCGGGTCCCGGCCTTCCGCCCGAGCCGCGAGCATCCGGGTCTGCAGGTCGTCCATGGTCAGGTCGAGGATCGCGACCAGCATCTCCTGCTTGCTGGCGTAGTGGTGATAAAGACCCGGCACGGACAACCCGGCCCGCTGCGCGATGTCGCGGATGGTCGCGCCGTGGTACCCGACCTCGAGGAACGCCGCGAGCGCCGCGGCCAGCGGCGCATCGAGCTCGATCGGCGGGAACCGCCGCCAGTCCTCCCCCACCACAGCCATCGCCAGTACGCCGCGACCTGACCGCTGCCGTAGGTCGGTCGACCACTCCGGGAACAACTGCTCGACCGGTACGTTGAGCAGTCCCGCGATCTGCGCCAGCCGGACCGCATCGACTCCGGTGCGGCCGTTCTCGACAGCACTCATCGTGGCCGGGCTGACGGCGAGCTCGGCGGCCAGCCGCCGCAGGCTGATACCGCGCGCCGTCCGCAGCTGACGAACCCGGCGGCCGATGGTGGCCCGGGCGTCGTCATCGGTCGCCAGGTGTTCAGACACGGGCGACAGATCGCTCGGTAATCCTCATGACTGAACACTCTACTTCGCGTCATCGTCCGCACTGCGGAGGACGTGGTTTCTAATCATTCGAGATCTTGACAACTTTCAACCACCTCGCCAGGGTTGTTCACCACAGACCGATCGCTCGCTCGGTTCCACAAAACACCGGAGGTCGAGGATGACTGAGACGGCAAGCGCACCCTACGTCGGTGACCTGCTCAAGGACTCGCCGAAGAACTGGGGCAAGTGGGGCGCGGACGACGAGGTAGGTGCCCTCAACTACCTCGGACCGGCGCAGGTCCTCGCCGCCGTCGCACTGGTCCGCTCCGGCAAGGTATTCACCCTCCAGATGCCGATGGGGAACCCGGCGGGCGATCCGGTCTGGCCCGGCCGTCGAGGCTCGGAGCGGTACATGCTGCTGGACGAGAGCCACTGGCTCGCCGACAAGGGCCCAAGCCTCCCGGGTGGACTCCACTACGCCGACGACGCGATGTCCGCCTTCCTCCAGGGCTCGACGCAGTACGACGCCCTCGGCCACGTCTGGTACGACGGCGAGATCTGGAACGGGTACGACGCGACCAGCACGATCGGCGGGATGGCAAAGGCGAGCGTGCAGCCGATCGCGGAGAAGGGCGTGGTCGGCCGTGGTGTGCTGCTGGACATGGCCCGCCACCGCGGCAAGGAGACGCTGGACAAGGGCGAGACCTTCACCCAGCACGACCTGCTCGCCTGCGCCGAGGCCCAGGGTGTCGAGATCCGCCAGCGCGACATCCTGGTGATCCGGACCGGCTTCCTCAACCTCTTCCACCAACTCGGCAAGGAAGCCTTCTACGACGGCTTCAGCGAGCCCGGGCTCACCTACTCCCCCGAACTGGTCCAGTGGTTCCAGGACCTCGAGGTGCCGAACCTGGTCACCGACACCATCGCCAACGAGGTGACGATCGACCCCGAGAGCGGCGTCGCGCTGCCATTGCACTGCGCGCTGATGCGCAACCTCGGCATCGTCTTCACCGAGATCTGCAACCTCGACAAGCTCGCCGCGGACTGCGCCGAGGACGGCCAGTGGGAGTTCATGTACACCGCGGCCCCGCTCAAGGTCGTGAACGGCACCGGCGCCCCGGTCAACCCGGTCGTCATCAAGTAGGCGCGCCATGAGCTACGACGACCGTCCCTGGCTCGGCCGGTACGCCGCCGGCCAGGCAACCGACTTCGAGCCCGAGTTCACCGACGCGCTGGCGATGTTCCGCGCCTCGGTCGCCGACTGCCCGGACTCCGTTGCCGTCAAGTACTTCGACGGCGTGCTGACCCTGCGCGAGATCGACGAACTGTCCGACGCCTTCGCCGTCGCATTGCAGGCGAACGGGTTCACCCGTGGCGACCGGATCGCCCTCTATCTGCAGAACGTGCCGCAGTTCGTCATCGCCCTGGTCGCCGCCTGGAAGGCCGGCGGCATCGTCGTACCGGTGAATCCGATGAGCAAGACGCGCGAGCTCACGCACCATCTCAAGGACTCCGGCGCGACCGCGTTGCTGTGCCTGGAGGGCCTGTACGCCGGGGTCGCGCGCGACGTCGTCGGTGACACGGACGTGCGGTTCGTGGTCACCACCAGCGAACTCGACTACCAGAGCCGCGACGACGAACGCATCTTCAAAGGTATCGAACGCACCCGGCACGAAGGCACCTCCGACTTCGTCGAACTGATCGCCGCCCACGCCGGCGTGCGTCCCGAGCCGGTGTCGTACGAAGCCCACGACGTGGCGTTCCTGACCTACACCTCCGGCACCACGGGTACGCCGAAGGGTGCGATGAACACGCACGGGAACGTGACCTACAACGCGCAGGTGTATCGCGACTGGTGCGGACTGTCCTCGGACCACGGGGTCCTCGGCGTCGCGCCGCTGTTCCACATCACCGGGCTGATCGCGCACATCTCAGTGTCCGTGTTGACACGCGGACCACTCGTCCTGGCCTACCGGTTCGATCCGGGAGTCATGCTGGACGCGATCCGTGAACACCGTCCGGCCTTCACGGTCGGCGCGATCACCGTGTTCATCGCGTTGTCGAACACGCCGGGCGCGACGCGCGCGGATCTCGCATCGATGACCACTGTGTACTCCGGGAGCGCGCCCATCTCCCCTGCCATCGCGCAGCGCTTCGAGGATGACTTCGGCATCTATCTCCACAACGTCTACGGACTCACCGAGACGACGTCACCCTCGCACCTCGTTCCGCGCGGCGTGCACGCTCCGGTCGATCCGGTCAGCGGTGCACTCTCGGTCGGCGTACCAGGTCCGGGGACGATGGTGCGGATCCAGGACGACGACGGGAACGACCTTCCGCCCGGCGAGATCGGCGAGATCGTCACGTCCGGCCCCGAGGTGGTGCTCGGCTACTGGAACAAGCCGGACGAGACCGCGCACGCGCTGGCCGGCGGGCAGTTGCGCACGGGTGACGTCGGGTTCATGGACGAGCGGGGCTGGTTCTACATCGTCGACCGCAAGAAGGACCTGATCAACGCGGCCGGCTACAAGGTCTGGCCGCGCGAGGTCGAGGACGTGCTGTACGAGCACGCCGCCGTACGCGAGGCGGCCGTCGTCGGCGTACCGGACGAGTACCGCGGCGAGACCGTGAAGGCGTACGTCAGCCTCAAGCCGGGTACGACGGCGACGCCGGACGAGCTGATCGCGCACTGCAGGGACCGGCTGGCGGCGTACAAGTATCCGCGCAGCGTCGAGGTGATCGACGAGTTGCCCAAGACGGTGACCGGCAAGATCCTGCGACGCGAACTCCGGAAGCAAGCGGGGTGAGGAACGGCACCGGCACCCTGCCCGGGCTCAACCTCGTTGCTCTCCGCACCTACCTGGGGAACCGCCTGCCCGGCGGGCTCCGTGGTGGTCTGTCGGCCGAGCTGATCGCGGGCGGACGGTCGAACCTCACCTACCTGCTCGACGACGGCCGGCAACGATGGGTACTCCGCCGGCCTCCGCTCGGCCATGTACTCGAGACCGCCCACGACATGGGTCGCGAGTACCACGTCCTGTCCGCGCTGGCACCGACACCGGTGCCGGTCCCCCGAACGTTCCTGTTCTGCACCGATCAGTCGGTGATCGGTGTGCCCTTCTACCTGATGGAGTACGCCGACGGCACGATCTACCGCACCGCCGAGCAGTTGGGTCATGTCAGCCCGGAGACCGGGCAGGCGGTCGCGGACGCCCTGGTCGACACGCTCGCCGTCCTGCACGACATCGAGCCGGCCAGCGTCGGTCTGTCCGACCTCGGCCGTGCGGACGGCTACCTCGAGCGGCAGGTCCGGCGCTGGGGCACGCAACTCGCGGCGTCCCGGTCGCGGGACATCCCCGGGATCGCGGAGCTCGGCGAGCGGCTCGCGAAAGGCCTGCCCCGGTCGTCGCGGACCACGCTGGTGCACGGTGACTACCGGCTCGACAACGTCGTACTGGAGGAACACGCCGGAGTACCGCGGGTCCGGGCCGTCCTCGACTGGGAGATGGCCACCATCGGCGATCCGCTCACCGACCTGGCCTCGATGCTCGTCTGGTGGGACGGCATCGCCGGGCTGAACAGCCCGGTGGCGGCGGTACCGGGCGAGTGGCAGGCGTTCCCTCCCGGCAGCCGGCTGCTCGAACGGTACGCCGCCGACCAGGACGTTCCCGTGGGCACCATGGGTTGGTACCTCGGGTTCGCGTACTACAAGGTGGCCGCGATCTTCGAGAGCATCCACTTTCGCGACCTGCGGGGCCAGACCGTCGGAGGCGGCTTCGAACTGCTGGCCGGCCTGGTCGGCCCACTCGTTGCCCGCGGCCACCAAGCACTCGACGGCTGAACCGGCGTACGGATCGAATCGGAGGAGGAGATCACAGATGATCGCGGAGGCGTCGCCCCGGGCGCGGGAGCTGACCGAACGGATGACAGTGTTCATGCGCGACCACGTGCTGCCGGCCGAGCCGAAGTACGACGCGTACCGGGCCGCCGCGGGTCCGGAGGACCACAGCGTCCCGCCGGTCGTCGAGGAGCTGAAGCTGCGGGCCCAGGAACTCGGCCTGTGGAACCTGTTCCTGCCATCCGAGTCGGGTCTGACCCAGCTCGAGTACGCACCGATCGCCGAGCTGTCCGGCTGGAGCAGCGATCTCGCACCGGAGGCGATCAACTGCCAGGCGCCGGACACCGGCAACATGGAACTGCTGCACCTGCTCGGCACGCCGGAGCAAGCCCGCGAATGGCTCGAGCCGTTGCTCGCGGGCCGGATCCGGTCGGCGTTCGCGATGACCGAACCCGACGTGGCCAGCAGCGACGCGACCAACATCGGCACCCGGATCGAACGAGACCGTGACCACTACGTCATCACCGGCCGGAAGTGGTGGATCACCGGCGCGGCCGATCCTCGCTGCGCGGTCCTGATCCTGATGGGCAAGACCGATCCCTCGGCGCCGGTGCATCGCCAGCAGACGATGGTCATCGTGCCGATGGACACTCCGGGCGTCACCGTGGAACGGGATCTGTCGATCTTCGGCCGGCACGATCAGCACGGGCATGTCGAGCTGCGGCTCGACGGTGTCCGGGTGCCGGTCACCAATGTGCTCGGTGAGGAGGGTGGCGGGTTCGCAGCAGCCCAGGCACGGCTCGGCCCTGGCCGGATCCATCACTGCATGCGTGCGCTCGGCGCGGCGGAGCGCGCCCTGGCGATGCTCACCGATCGCGCGCACCGCCGAGTGGCGTTCGGCGCGCCGCTCGCAGCGCAAGGCATGTTGCAAGAGCAGGTCGCGGAGTCACGACTGCAGATCGAGCAGGCCAGGCTGCTCTGCCACCAGGCCTGCCAGGTCATCGACACCGCCGGCAACAAGGCCGCACGGCACCTGGTCTCCATGGCCAAGGTCGCCGTTCCGCGTGCGGCCACGGCGGTCATCGACCGAGCCATCCAGGTGCACGGCGGGGCCGGACTCTGCGACTCGACTCCGCTTGCGGCCATGTACGGCTGGCACCGGGCGATGCGCCTGTTCGACGGCCCGGACGAAGTGCACCTGCAGTCGCTGGCCAAGGCGGAGTTGGCGCGTACGCCGGTGTTGCCGGTATGACGATCCGCTATCGCAGCAGCCGCGGGGCGGCGTACATCACGCTGGCCCGGCCGGAGCGGCGCAACGCGCTCGACCTCGACACCTTGCAGGAACTCGGCAGCGCACTCCGCCAGGCCCGGGTCGACGATGTCCGCGTCGTGGTGCTCGCGGCCGACGGCGATGCGTTCAGCGTCGGTGGCGACCTGGCCGCGATCACGGCCGCGGACGATCGCGAACAGTACGTCGAGGACCTCGCCGAAACCCTGCATCGAGCGATCAGCGAACTGCACAATCTCAATGCGATCGTCGTCTCGGTCGTGGCCGGGGTCACCGCCGGCGCCGGTGTCGCCCTGGCGGCCGCGGCGGACGTCGTACTGGCCGCCGACTCGGCACGGTTCTCGATCGCCTACACCAAGGTCGGACTGTCCCCGGACGGAGGCACCAGCCTCCTCACGGCCTCGCTCGGACTGCACAGATCCCTGTACCTCACACTCCTCAACCCACTCCTCACGGCTGAGGAAGCGAGGGCCGCGGGTCTCGTCGCAGAGGTCCACCCGGACGACGAACTTGCGGCAGCGGTGGACCGCGTGGTCGGCGTACTGCTCGCCGGCTCGCGGTCCGCCCAGGTGGTGGCCAAGCGGCTGCTCCGGATGACCGCGACCCCGGCCCCTGCGGAAGCCATGCGCCGCGAGGCTCTGACGATCCGCGCCGCGGTCAGCACGCCCGACGCCAAGGAAGGAATCGAAGCCTTCCTCGACAAGCGTGGCCCGGCCTTCCCCAGCGCTACTGACTGAGAGCGGCCGGCAGAGGTTCGGTGTGGATGATGTGGAGGCGGCTGACGGCTCGGGTCAGAACGACGTAGAGACGGTGAAGGCCTCGCGGTTCGGCCGCGACGATCCGGGCCGGCTCGGCGACCACGACCGCGTCGAACTCGAGACCCTTCGCGAGGGAGGCCGGCACGCAGACCAGGCGCGTCGCGTCCATCTCCTCCTCGCCCGCGCCGAGAAGCGCAGGCTCGAGACCCGCGGCGACAAGCGCGTCCATCAACGCCGAGACCTGGTCGTCGGCCGCGATCAGCGCGACCGAACCTTCGCCGCCGAGGTCGGCCCTGCAGGCGTCGACCAGCTTGTCCACGAAGGAGCGCTCGTCGGCCTCGATGACGCTCAGCGCCTTCTCGACCGTCCGGACACCGGTCGGTACGCCGAGCGTGGGCGCGATGTCCGGCAGCAACCTCGCGGCGAAGTCGATGATCTGGGCCGGGACCCGGAAGCCCCGATCGAGCTCGGCCACCACGGCGTCGGACTTCTCCAGGTGACCGAGGACGCGATCCCAGGAGCCCGCGGCCCACGCGGTCGTCGCCTGGGCGAGATCGCCGAGGACAGTGGCTGAACCGGTGCGGCAGCGCCGGCCGAGCGCGCGCAACTGCATGGCCGACAAGTCTTGTGCCTCGTCCAGGACGAGGTGACCGAGTGAGCCGCTGCTGCGTTCGATCGAATCCTCGAGTTCGTCGAGCAACACGGTGTCGGCGGCCGACCACTTCGCGGATTTCCAGGACCGCGCAGGCTTGGTCCACAGCAGCGCGGCGCGTTCGTCCTCGCTGAACTCGTCGCCGGCGGCCTGCGCGAGGAACTCGGCATCGGAGAACAGTC
This sequence comes from Kribbella pittospori, assembly GCF_004331465.1. Classification (GTDB taxonomy): domain Bacteria; phylum Actinomycetota; class Actinomycetes; order Propionibacteriales; family Kribbellaceae; genus Kribbella; species Kribbella pittospori. The sequence continues at coordinate 449,801 of NZ_SJKB01000003.1, read as the reverse complement.
GATGCAGCACCTGCTCGGGAAACACTCGCGGCCAGACCGCATCCTGCACCTCCCGCACGGGCTTCGAGCGGGCCACGGCGTTCTGCACGCGGTCGTCCGGCGACTCGGCGCGCTCCTCCATCCGGACCAGGACGACGTGCGCGATCCGCTGGGCGAGAGCATTGCGGCCCGGCGCGTACCGGGTCGACTCGCGCAACGACGACACGATCTCCCTGACCTCGTCCTCGTGCACGCGGTAGCGCCGGGATCCCTTGCTGTACAGGACTCCGGCGGTCGGCGTACCGACGTACGACCACAAAGCCCGGTGCAGCACGGTGGCCATCCGGGCATCGCCCTTGACCCGCGCGGCCTCCGGTTCGTCGACCGCCACGGCGGCCTGACTGATCCATTCGTCGATGGTGGTCTGCCGTACGTCGACCTCGCCCAGCGCGGGCAGAACCTTGCGGATGTAGGAGAGGAAGGACCGGTTCGGTCCGACGATCACGACGCCGCCGCGGCTGAGCCGTTCCCGTTCGGTGTAGAGAAGATAGGCCACCCGGTGCAGGCCGACGGCAGTCTTCCCGGTGCCGGGTGCGCCTTGCACGCAGACGGACGGATGCAGCGCCGCACGGACCAGATCGTCCTGCTCAGGCTGGATGGTCGCCACGATGTCACGCATCGGCCCGGTGCGTGGGCGCTCGATCTCGGCGCGCAGGAACGCGTCGGCCTGGTCGGCCACTTCGGTCCCGATCAGCGGCTCGTCCTCGAAGCCGGTCAACTCGGCGTGGTCGGAGAAGCCGTACCGGCGCCGCAGCAGGACTCGCTGCCGGTCGCTGCGGGTGGCGCGGTAGAACGGCACCGACACCGGCGCGCGCCAGTCGATGACGAGCGGTGCGCCGGTGCCGTCGTGCACGTGCCGGCGGCCGATGTAGATGCGCTCGAGTTCCTCGATCGCACCGGCCTCGTAGTCCAGCCGCCCGAAGAACAGCGGTACGTCGGGCAGGTCGATCAGCGCCCGGGTCCGCTGCTCGTACGCGCGCTGGTTGGCCTCGTTGGTGAAGCGCTCGTCGTTGTCCTCACCCCCGATCACCGGGATCTCGCGCCCGAAGACGTCGCCGTACATGCGGGCCAGCGCGGCGCGGGCCTCGGTCAGGAAGGCCCGTTCGGCCTCGAGTTCATCGGTGCCGGCAAGGGTGTGTGCGGAATCGACCATCGAAAGAGCCTCGACTCTGTTGGCAGATGTACGAACGACGGACTGGCGGCGATCAACAGGGTCCCGCCCCGGAGAACCATCCGGTTCGATTCGATCCTTCACGCAGTGCAGAGAAGCCACCCGAAAAGACAGGCCGAGGACGTTACCAGCGCCCTCGACGCGCCGCTACCGAATTACCCGCGACCCGGTTCGGCACTACATTTGGGACCGATGGATATCGGTCGCCGCCCGTTCCCTGGCCGTTAACCTCAGGACCCCCGTGGGCGTCGTCTGCATTTCCTAAGTTCCTTGAGGTCATGAAGGAAGGGATGCATGGACGCACTCATCGCGGTCCGGGCTCGCGGGATCACCAAGGCGTTCGGTGAGGTCGTCGCCCTCGACGGCATCGATCTGGACGTGGCGCAGGGACAGATCCACGGCCTCGTCGGGCCGAACGGCGCCGGCAAAACGACACTGCTCGGTCTCCTGCTCGGCCTGGCCGTCGCCGACAGCGGCAGCCTCGAGATCCTGGGTACGCCGGTCGGCCGCGCACTGGCCGCGCCCGAAGGTGTGGCCGGCTTCGTCGACGGACCTGGCCTTTACCCATCACTCACCGCCCGGCAGAATCTCGCGGCCTTGGCCGACCTCCGCGGCGGGACCGAGACAGCCGGAATCGACGCCGTCCTCGCCGAGGTCGGCCTCACCGATGTCGCCGACGACCGGACCCGTGGCTTCTCCCTCGGCATGCGGCAGCGACTCGGCCTGGCCGCCGCGCTGCTCACCAAGCCGCGGCTGATCGTGCTCGACGAGCCGTCCAACGGCCTCGACCCGGCAGGCAAGAGACATGTCCACGGTGTCCTCAACCGACTGGCGGCCGAGGGAACGACCGTCGTCCTGTCCAGTCACCGCATGGACGACGTCGAGGCCCTGTGCTCCGAGGTGACCATTCTCAACACCGGACGCATCGTCTTCACCGGACCGCTGAGCAAGCTCGCGGCCGAGAACGGTGAACTCGACTACCGCCTGGTCACGTCCGATGCGGAGTCAGCCCGCAAGGTGGCTGCCGACACCGCCGGGATCACGGTCGACGAGGCCGTGTCGCCGAACGACGACCTCATCGTTGTTCGTGGACTGGTGCCCGCGCTCGACGACCTCGTCGTACGGCTGGTGCATGCCGGCATCGCGGTACGGGAGTTCGCGCCGGTGGTGTCGCCCCTCGAGGCAGCGTTCCTCGCCCTCACCGAGCAGCAGGAGGTCGGTCAGTGACCGCGACCGTCGCCGACGCCCGTCCGGCCGTCGCCCATCCCGTCTCGGTGGCCCGCGGTTACCGGTTCGAGCTGGTCAAGCTGACCTCGCAGTGGCGGATCCGCCTGATCGTCGTCGCCTGCTGGATCGCACCCGCGCTGTTCGTCGCCGCGGTCAGCCAGCAGACCTCACTTCCGGTCGACACCCTCTTCGGCCGCTGGATGCATGCGACCGGGTGGGCCGGACCGCTCGTGATCCTGGGCTTCTCCGGGAACTGGGCGCTCCCGCTGCTGACCTCGCTGGTCGCCGGAGACGTGTTCGCCTCCGAGGACCGGCTCGGGACCTGGCGCCATCTGCTCGTGGCGGTCCGTTCGCCGCAACGGATCTTCGTGGCGAAGGCACTGGCCAGCCTCACGGTCATCATGCTGCTGATGGCCGGCCTGGCCGTGTCCAGCGCGGTCGGCGGGCTCATCGCGGTCGGCAATCAGCCGCTGGTCGGCCTCGACGGCCACCTGTTGTCGTCCGGCAATGCCGCCGGGAACGTCTTGCTCGCCTGGGTCTGTGCGATCGCCCCGACCCTGGCCCTCGCCGCGATCGGCCTACTCGGATCCGTCGCACTGGGCCGGTCTCCGATGGGTCTTCTGCTGCCCGCGCTCGTCGCGCTGGCCATGCAGTTGGCGCAGATGCTGCCGCTGCCGGTCGCCGTACGGCTGGCTCTGCCCGGGTACGCCTTCACGGCCTGGAAGGGCCTGTTCACCAGCCCGGGTCAACTCGCTCCGTTGCTGATCGGCGTCGTCGTCAGCCTGGTCTGGGCGGCCACCGCGACTGTGCTCGCGTACCTGCTCTTCCTGCGGCGCGACTTCACCAACCTGACCTCGGACGGTTCGGGCCGGCGCGCGATCACCGTCGGTCTGGTTCCGCTCGTCGGCCTGCTCGCCGTCACCATCGCGATCCTCGCCGCGGTGACGGCCTCGGCGACGGCCGGCATCCAGCAGGCCAAGGTCGAGGCCGGCGTGTCGACCGCGTTCGCGCACCTCTACCGGGTGCAGACCAAGGAGCTCAACCGCCCCGACGTCACCGAAACGCAACTGCAGGCTTCGACGGCGTGCACCAAGGGCGACGGCAAGGTCGACCCGGTAGGACCCGGCAACGACTGGCGTTGCGTCGTCTCGTGGCATCTGCCCGACGTCGCGGCGACCGGGCAGGCCATCTATCAACTGGACATCACCGCCGATGGGCGCTTCATGGCCGACGGCGACGGACCGAAGGAAGTCAACGGCTTCTTCCTGGTCCGGACGCCGATCGGTGACGCACCCAACCCCCTATGGCAGTTCGACGGCAACGTCGACCTGCTACCCACCCCGAAGGGATAACCCAAGATGCAGGTAACACGCCTCCGCCGGCGTGTCGAGAAGAAGCCTTCGGGCCTTCTCGGTCGACGCATCGGCCGCCGCGTACCGCTCGTCACGGCAGGCGCCACTGTTGTCGCCGTCCTCGCCGCCGGTACCGGATCGGCCCAGACCACACAGTTCGGTACCCAACAAGTCGGTGACACGACCGACAAGGGTCTGGTCATCTCCAGCGACCAGTACCTCAAGCCGATCGGGGATCGCCTCCTCCTTCAGCCCGGCAAGATCATGTCCTCCTCGGTCAGCCCCGACGGCACCCACGTCGCGGCCTCGATCACCGACGGCGGTATGGCGCTGGCGATCGTGAACCTGAAGGACTGGAAGGTGCAGCAGCTGATCGGCAACAACGCCGCGGCGAACCTGCGCATCCCGGGCAACGACATCGGTCAGGAAGGCCCGACGTACTCCCCCGACGGGTCGCAGCTGTGGCTCGGGCAGACCGACGGCTACCACAGGTTCACGGTGAACCCGGACGGCAGCCTCGCCAACCCGACGTTCGTGTCGATCCCGGCCGACGGGCCCAAGCACGCGCTGGTGGGCGAGGCCGTGTTCTCGTCCGACGGCTCGATCGTGTACTCCGCGGTCAACGGCCAGAACCGCGTGGTCGCGATCAACGCGGGCACCGGCGACATCATCCAGAGCTGGCCGGTGGGCATCGCCCCGCGTGACCTGATCATGGTCGGCGACAAGCTGTACGTCAGCAACGAGGGCGGCCGGACCGCGCGGCCCGGCGAGACCACGATCAACTCGTACAACACCCCGGTGCCGGCCAACCCGGTCACCGCGGCGACCACGACCGGCACGGTCAGCGTCATCAACCTGGCGAAGCCGGCCGCGGCCCCGACCAGCATCAACGTCGGTCTGCACCCGACCGCCCTGTACGCCAAGGGCAAGGCGCTGTTCGTCACCAACACCCAGACGAACGACGTGTCGATCATCGACACCGGCAAGAACAAGGTCGTCCAGACCGTCGCGACCCAGCCGTGGCCGGAGGCCTCAGTGGGCTACGAGCCCGACGGCGTGACGCTCACCGACGACGGTCACCTGCTGGTGACGCTCGGCCGCGCCAACGCGGTCGCCGTCTACAAGTACACGACCCCGCTGGAGCCGGTCAGCTACGTCGGTCTGCTGCCGACGGACTACTTCCCGGCCGAGATCGCCACGGTCGGCGACGACGTACTGGTGTCCAACACCCGGGGCATCGACGCCCGGCGTACGACGACCGCCGCCGGGCACGCCACCCACGACACCACGTCGAGCCTGCTGCGGTTCAAGTTGCCGACCGACAACGCCATCCGCGCCAGCACGGCCACGGTCTTCGAGCAGAACGGCTGGACCAAGGGCTCGGTCCAGGTGGCCAACGGCAAGGGCGAGGCGGCGAAGAAGAAGCCGGTGCCGGTCCCGCAGCGGCTGGGCGAGCCGTCGACGATCAAGCACGTCTTCTTGCTGGTCAAGGAGAACCGGACCTACGACCAGGTCTACGGCGACATGCCGGAGGGCGACGGCGACCCGGCGCTCGCGCAGTTCGGCGAGAACGTCACCCCGAACCAGCACGCGCTGGCCCGGCAGTTCGGGCTCTACGACAACACCTACGACATCGGCACGAACTCGGCCGAGGGTCACAACTGGCTGATGCAGGCCGACAACCCGGAGTACACCGAGTCCTCGGCCGGCGAGTACCTGCGCAGCTACGACACCGAGGACGACGCGCTCGGCCACCAGCAGACCGGCTTCATCTGGAGTGGTGCGCAGGCGGCCGGCAAGACCGTGCGCGACTTCGGTGAGTTCCAGCAGTTCCTGACCAAGCCGGCCGGCGCCAGCTGGCAGAACCTGTACTGCGACACCAAGAACATGATCGCCACCGGGCAGGACACGGCGTACCCGCTGGTCTCGTCGTCGCCGATCCCGTCGCTGAACGACGTGTCGGTGCACGGCTTCCCGAAGTTCGACACCAGCGTCCCGGACATCTACCGGGAGCAGATCTGGAAGCAGGACTTCGAGAAGAACGGGCCGGCGAACCTGAACATGTTCTGGCTGTCCAGCGACCACACCGGCGGTCCGGCGAACGCGGCCGCCCAGGTCGCCGACAACGACCTCGCAGTCGGCAAGATCGTCGAGACGATCTCGCACAGCAAGTACTGGAAGGACTCGGCGATCTTCGTCGTCGAGGACGACTCGCAGGCCGGTCTGGACCACATCGACGGCCACCGGGCGCCGATCCAGATCATCAGCCCGTGGGCCCAGCACGGCAAGGTCGACAACCACTACTACTCGCAGATCACGATGATGCGCACCATCGAGCAGATCCTCGGGATCCACCCGATGAACCAGAAGGACAGTGCGGCCACCCCGATGCGGGACGCGTTCACCCAGCGCCCCGACAACGCGCCGTTCACCGCTCTGCCCAACCGGACCTCGCTGACCGGCGGTCTGAGCACCCCGCCGTCCTGCGGCCTGGACACCCCGGCGGCGCAGAACCCGCTCGCGGCGCCCGCGCCGAAGGCGGTCGTACCGGCGGACATGCAGGAGATGGCGGCCACGTGGAACGACTGGAAGTCGCAGCAGCGGCTCACCGGTCCGGACGCCAAGGCCGACTTCGCGAACCCGGCGCAGATGGACCACTTCACGTGGTACCAGGCGCACGACTGGGCCACGCCGTACCCCGGCGAGGACAAGATCGTCGCACCGCAGGACGTGCCAGGCTCGTTCATCCCGGCCCCGGACTCCGACGGCTGAGATAACAGGTAGCACCTTCGAGGCCCCTGGCCGGCGTCACGCCGGTCAGGGGCCTCTGCGTTCCTACCAGGGATGGATGGCCTTCCAACCTCCGATCGAGGCAGCACTTCGACAGTCACGCCGATGACGGGGCGCCGTCGGTTCGCCGACGCTGGTTGCGGCAAGCAATCAAGGCAAGGGACTGGACATGCTTCGACTCCTGGGACTCAACCCGTACCTGCGTGCGCTCATCGGCATCGGACTGCTGGTGTTCGGGATCGTCACGCACCGGCCGCTACTGATCGCCGTCGGCGCCGGTGTCGGCGTCTGGAGTGTGGCGAACGTCGTCATGGATGCCAAGGGCAACGGTCACCGCGACCGTCCCGGGCGGGACCGATGACCGGCGTCGTCTCCGTCCGCGACCTGACCAAGCGGTACGGCGACTTCGCGGCCGTCGACGGCGTCAGCTTCGAGATCGGCGAGGGTCAGCTGGTCGCCGTACTGGGACCGAACGGTGCCGGGAAGACGACGACGCTCGAGATCCTGGAGGGGTTCGCCGGGCCGACATCGGGTCACGTGCGGGTCCTCGGTGAGGACCCACTGCGCGGCGGCCGCGCCTGGCGTGCGCAGGTCGGCCTCGTCCTCCAGTCGACCAGTCTCGAGACCGAGCCGACTGTCGTGGATCTGCTGCGCGTCTTCGGACGTCTCTACCCGAACCCGCGGCCGGTCGCCGAAGTACTCGAGTTGATCGACCTCGCCGACGATGCGAGGACGCGGGTGGGCACGTTGTCCGGCGGACAGCAGCGTCGGGTCGATCTCGGGCTCGCGATCATCGGGAATCCGGACGTGCTGTTCCTCGACGAGCCCACCACCGGCCTCGACCCGGAAGCGCGACGGCGATGCTGGGCGAGCGTCGAGCGGCTGAACGACGCGGGTACGACGATCCTGCTGACCACGCACTACCTCGACGAGGCGGACCACCTCGCGGATCGAGTCATGGTGCTCTCCGCCCGGCGCCTGGTGGCCGACACCACGCCCGCCGCCATGCGAGCCGGCGGTGGCCTGAGCGTTGTCCGCTTCCCGTTGCCGGTCGAGGCTCCCGAGCTCCCACCGTCCCTGGCCATTCATGTCAGCGATCGCGTGCTGAGCCTCCACACAGACCGGATCGAGCCCGTCCTCGCGGATCTCCTCACTTGGGCCCAACACCACCGGCTCGAACTGACGGCGCTCGAGGTCGGTCCACCCAGCCTCGAAGAGGCTTACCTGTCCATCACCCACTCGGAGCCCCACGATGCCCTCTTCGCAAGCCATGTCTGACCCGAGTGCGCGGCTGCCACCGCTCCTGCCACTCCTGCTCGGTCAGATCGCTCATCAGATCCGCCTGCTCCTTCGCACTCCCAGAGCGATGGGCACCGGTCTCGTTCTCCCGATCCTGCTGCTCCTGCTGAACTCCTCGGATGGGCAGATCGCGCCGTCCCGGCTGGCGGGCTGCGCGGTTCTCGGTACGACGATGATCGCCTGGACGACCCATGGAATCGGGCTGGTCGCGGCCCGGGAGTCCGGTGTGATGAAGCGCTGGCGTGCGACACCGCTGCCCGCCTGGTGCTATCTCAGTGGTCAGATCGTCGCGTCGGTGCTCGTCTCGGTGCTCGCCGGTGCGGTCGCCGTACTCGCGGGTGTGGCCTTCTTCGGCACCGACCTGGACATCTGGCGTGCGCTGGCCATGCTGACGGCGATCTTCCTCGGGGCGCTCGCGTGTGCCTCCGCGGCTACTGCTGTCACGGGCTTCATCTCGACCGTCGCGAGTGCCTTCCCGATTCTCGGTCTGACGTATCTGCCGGTGGTGTTGTTCTCCGGCACGGTGGGCGATCCGGTGAAGGCATCGTGGGTTTCCACGATCGCGTCGTACCTGCCGGTGCGACCGATCATCGAGGCTGCGGGTCACGCGCTCACCGGCACTGGGCTTCCGGTACGGGATGTGCTTGTGCTGTGTGGCTGGTCTGTCGCCGGGTTGCTGGTGTCGCTGGCCGTCTTCCGCTGGGAGCCGACGCGGACCCGCCAGCGCCGGCCCGCTCGAACTTCTACTGCGCCTCGGGCTGATGCCGGAGGAGACCATGTTGGTAGGCGTAGCTGACGGCACGGGCACGATCCCGGGCGCCGATCTTGGCGAGGAGGTGGTTGACGTGACTCTTCACGGTCGCCTCGGTCACCACCAGCCGGGCCGCGATCTCGGCGTTCGACAGGCCTTCGGCGATCAGCGTCAGTACTTCGGTCTCGCGCCGGGTCAGCACGTCGTCCGTCACTGCCGTCGGCTTCGGCGTACCGGGGGCTGCTGCGATCGCCGCGACGAGGTGGTGCTGCACGGCCGGGTCGATCGCGGCCTGGTCGTCCAGCACCCGGTGCAGCGCCTGGTGGATCTCCGCAGACCTCGCGTCCTTCGTCAGGTAACCGCACGCACCCGCTCGGAGTGCGGCGAGTACCGACTCGTCATCGGCGTACGTCGTCAACGCGATGACCTTCACGTCCGGGTGCAGGTCACGCAACCGCCGGGTCGCCTCGACCCCGTCGCAGCGCGGCATCCGCAGATCCATCAGTACGACCTCAGGCTTCAGCTCACCGACCATGCGCACCGCCTCCTCGCCCCCGGAGGCGGTGCCGACGACCTCGACATCGGGCAGCAGCCCGAGCACCAGCGCCAGTCCCTCCCGGACCACGCGCTGATCATCGACGCTCAGGACGCGGATCATGCCGGCACCTCCAGTTCCACCCGGAATCCCGTCGGAGTCGGGCCCGCATCGAGGCGTCCGCCGAGCAGTTCGGCCCGTTCACGCATACCGGTCAGGCCATAGCCGGAACAACCCGAGGTTGTTGCCGGATCGCCGTAATCTTCGACGCTGAGCCTCGCCAGCCCTGGTTCGTGGTTGAGCTTCACGGTGACGCACTGTTGTCGCGTGGCGTGCTTCGCGATGTTCGTCAGGGACTCCTGGGCAACCCGATAGACGGCCAGCCGGGCGTCTGCGTCGAGCGCGTGCTCGTCGCCGGCGACGGTCAGTTCGCACCGGATGCCGGTGTCGTTCTCGAACCGCGCGGTCAACGCCGGCAGCTCCCCCGGTCCCGGCAGCGCCTGGTCGTCGCGCAGCATGCCGATGGCGTGCCTGGCCTCGTCGAGTCCTGAGCCGGCCAGATGCCGCGCGCGGTCGATGACTCCGGAGAGACGATCGTCGCCGGCGGCCAGCACAGTCGCACCTTCGAGCTGGAGCACCAACGCCGACAGAGAGTGCGCGAGTACGTCGTGCATCTCGCGGGCCAGCCGCTGGCGCTCCGCGAGTGCGGCGGCACGAGCCTGCGCGTCGCGGGTCCGTTCCAGCTCGAGCAGCAGCCGTTCCGCTTCCTCGTTGGTCTCGCTCAGCCGCTCGGCCAGGCGCATCACGGCGTAGAAGCTTGCCATCGCGATGCTGGTCAACAGCGCCGGCAACGGCGACCGGTCACCCCCGACAAGCAGCAGCACCAGCCCCGCTCCGACGACCGCGGTGCCTGGGATCGGCGGAAGCTTGCGCCCGATCAGAGCCACGGCGACGAACACTCCGAGTACACCCGGTCCCGACGGCTGCAGCCGCAGCAATACGACGCTTGCCACGAACAGGACCGCGATCGAGAGCCATCGCACCCAGGTCGGCCCGCTCCGAGCGGCGAACGTTCCGAACGCGCTCGCGGCGAAGGCGGCGATCGCGACCGAGATCACCAGCCCTTCACCGTGCCGGCCCGGACCGGGCGCGGACTGGCTCAGCACGATGATCTGCAGACCGATGATGAGCGGACCCACCAGGCGCAGCCACCGCCAGGTCGTCTCATGGTGCGCCCGAGCGTGACGCAGCGCCACCAGCGCAGGCACACTTCTGGCTCCGGCGATCACCGAACGACCATAGGCTCCGGCCCCGGCCAGGTCACCGTCGTCAACGGAAGATCAACCCACAGATCAACCCAGGGTTGGACAAACGCCGGTCAGTCGCTCTCGTCCAGCCGGAGCTGGAGAAGTTGCGCGAGCGGCATGGACTCACCATCGCGAGCGCCGAGGCCGACGGCGATCGGCGGATCGGACGGCAGGATGCGTACGCCGAAGAGCCGGGCGCTGAGGCTGGCCGGCGTACCGAGGATGTAGAAGTTGCCCTCGGCGTCGGTGCCGAGCGAGCGGTTGCGGCGCAGGTACCAGCCGGTGATGCCGGTGCGGTAGCTGGCTCCCGATCCGGTGACCTGTGCTCGCAGCGGCTGTGGCTCGACGCCTCGTTCCTTCATCGTCCGGACGAAGTCGGTCAGCAGCGCACGGGCCTGCGCTGTCTCGGCGGCCTTGCGGCGTTCGAGCGCGGCGGCATGGACGGCGGCTGCCTCCCGCCGTTCCTCGCGCCAACTCGGCTGACTGTCCACCCCGCCAGCCTAGTTGGCACCCTTCGTCAGGCTGTTGCCGGCTGAGCTATCCGGCCCAGCAGGTGTTGCCACGCGCGGTCGAGCCCGGCGGCGATACAGCCGGCCACGACCGTGTCGGCCGCGAGTACGCTCATCTTCACCTCCGGCATCACCGGCGACAGCAGGCGCAACTGCTCGACGACCGCATCGAGGAAGCCCGGTGCCTGCCCGATGCCGCCACCCAGCACGATCAGCTCGGGGTCGACGACCGCGATGACGCTGCACACCGCCTTGGCCACGAGGAGTGCCTCCTCGGTCACCACGGCGGCCGCGATCACATCACCACGCGCCGCCGCCGCGAACACCTTCGCCGCCGACGTCGCACCTCGTACGCCGGCGCGCCGAGCAGCCCTGACCACGGCCGCGGCCGACGCCGACGCGTCGAAGCTCCCCCGCTTACGTGCATCCCGCGCATCGCTTCCGCTGCCTTCGGTGAACGGCAGGTAACTGATCTCGCCCGCCACACCGTGGAAGCCGTGCCGGAGCTTGCCGTCGAGCACCAGGCCCATGCCGATACCCGTACCAACGGACACGAACGCGAAGCTGTCGACATCGCGGCCATGACCGTGGACCCGCTCGGCCAGCGCGGCGGCGTCCACGTCGTTCTCGATCATCAACGCCGGACCGAACCGCTCGCGCAGCGCCGGCAACACCGCAGGCGAATCCCAACCGGACAGACGCCCGGTCAACGCCAGGGTGTCGCGCTTCGGGTCGTAGACACCCGGACTCCCGATCACTGTCTGGGTGAGCTGCGACGCGGTGATGCCTGCTTCGTCCAGCAGTGTCGCCGCGAGGTCAGCGAGTTCCTGGACCCGGGCCATCTCGCGCACTGCCTTCGTACGCACGCTGAGCCGGCAACGCACAGTGCCCCGCAGATCCGCGATCGCTCCACGCAGGAACTCCCGCCCGACATCGAGCCCGAGAACGAACCCCGCCTCCGGGCGTACGTCGTATAATCGCGCGGCCGGACCGGGGACGCCGGTCCGCTGGCCGGACGCATGCACCAACCCACCGCGTTCTATGGTGGCCAGGGCCGCAGAGACCGTCGGCTTCGACAGACCGGTCAGCGTGGCCAGCTCCGTCCTGGACACCGGACCAGACCGCCGGATGTGCTCCAGCAGCACCTGCTCGTTGATCGCGCGAATCAGCTGCGGGCGGGCTGCGGCGGCACCTCCGGCGACAACCGTCACGTCGGTCTCCTTTGGGTCGCGAATTGGTCAAGCTGCACGTTGGGCCTTGTGCCCGCCAGGATTGTTAAGTTAGTTTCCTAACGATTCTATTGGACGGCACGGTGGAGTTGCCAGCCCATGATTCCTACCCCGGTTGTGCTCGGTCTCGACTTCGGCGGGACGAAGATCGCCGTCGCGGTCGGCGACCTGTCCGGCCGGCGTCTCGGCACGACCACCATCGACAGTCTGGCCGAGGCAGGAGCCGAGGCCGCCATGCGTCGCGGTCTGACCGCGGCCCAGGAACTGTTGACGGAGGTCGCTCCGGACGGGGAACTCGCGGCGGTCGGCGCGGCGACGCTCGGGATTCCGTACGACGACCACGTCGAGCTCGCGCCGACGTTTCCCGGCTGGGGTGAACTCCCCTTCGGGCGGATGGTGCGGGAGGCGTTCCCCGACATACCTGTCCTGCTCGGGACCGACGTGAAGGCCGCGGCCGCCGCCGAGGTGCGGTGGGGTGCGCTGGCCGGTTGCGATCCGGGCATCTACCTCAACCTCGGCACCGGCCTGGCGGTGGCGATCGTTGCCGGAGGCACGGTCATCTCCGGTGCGCACCGGGCGTCCGGAGAGATCGCCTACAACCTGCGGACCGCCGCGGATGTTTGGATCGAGCCGGCACAGCGCACGATCCTCGAGGATGTCGTCAGCGGCCAAGCACTCGAGGCAACCGGCAGCAACCGGCTCGGACAGCGGGTATCGGCGGCGGACGTCTTCACCCGGTCGGCGACCCAGCCGGACGCCGCCGTCCTCACCGAACAGTTCAACCGCGAGTTGGCGATGCACGTCGTCAACCTCGCCATCGCCCTCGACCCGGCCCGCATCGTCGTCGGTGGCGGCCTGGTCGGTTCCTGGGACCGGATCGGTCCCGAACTGCGCCGGGCACTCGACGCGGCCGTCCCGTTCCCACCGGAACTGGAGCTGGCCCGATTCCCTTCGGACGCGCCGCTGGTGGGCGCACTCGCCCTCGGAGTCGAGGCCGCGGGCGCGGTCCTCGGTGCGGAGGCATTCGCATGACCATGAGATCGAGGAGTGAAAGGCAGAGACGATGAGGGGCATCAAACGGATCGCCGTCGCCACCATGGCGGTCGGCATACTGGCCGCTGCGGGCTGTGGCGGCGGTGACAAGCCGATCGGGGCTGCGTCCAGCAACCCGTCGTCCTCGACGAGCAGCGGCGGCAGCACCGGGCAGTTCAAGAAGGGTGGAGTCGTCACGATCGCCAACGTCGGCGGTCAGACCTGGCCCTGCCAGTTCAACCCGTTCAACCCGTCGGTCAACGGCGTGGCGGGCGGCTTCGTCTACGAGCCCCTCGTCTTCGTCAACGTGCTCAAGAGCGGTGCGACGACGCCGATGCTGGCGTCGGCCTTCACCTGGTCGCCGACCAAGGACTCGATCGACTTCACCATCCGCGACGGCGTGAAGTGGAGCGACGGCCAGCCGTTCAGCGCCGACGACGTGGTCTACACGTTCAACCTGATGAAGCAGCAGCCGGCCCTCGACCTGTACGCGCTGTGGACCGGCGCCGGACTGTCCAGCGTCACCGCAGCCGGCAACAAGGTCACGATGAAGTTCAAGGCACCGGCGGAGCCGTACTTCTTCAACTTCGCCAACCAGGTCAACATCGTGCCCAAGCACATCTGGTCCACCGGTGAGGCGGCGTCCAAGCCGGCCACCTGGGCCGACCCGAAGCCGGTCGGCACCGGGCCGTTCACGGTCGAGTCCTGCAGCAGCAACAACATCACCTACGCCGCCAACGGCAGCTACTGGCAGCCGGGCAAGCCGTACCTGTCGAAGGTGCAGTACCCGGCGTACCTGGACAACAACCCGGCCAACCTCGACCTGGCCAGCGGCAAGGCGCAGTGGGGCGGTCAGTACATTCCGAACATCGACAAGTTCTACAAGTCGAAGTCACCGGAGAACAACTACTGGTTCCCGCCGACCGCGAACGTCGCGATCGTCCCGAACCTCGACCCGTCGCACAAGGTGACCAGCAACCTGGCCGTCCGGCAGGCGATCGCCTACGCGCTCGACCGCGAGCAGATCTCGAAGATCGGTGAGAGCGGCTACCAGCCGGCCGCGAACCAGACCGGCGTCGTCACCCCGACCTTCGACAAGTACTTCGACAAGGACGCGCTGACCGCGGCCGGCTACGACAAGCCGAACCCGGAGAAGGCCAAGCAGTTGCTGGCCAGCGCCGGTTACAGTTCGTCGAACCCGCTCAAGCTGAACGTCATCAGCGTCACCGGCTACACCGACTGGGATGCGTCGCTGGCGGTCGTCAAGCAGCAACTGGCCGCGGTCGGGATCGAGCTGACCACGCAGGACCTGCAGCAGCAGTCGTACAACCAGAAGCTCTACACCGGTGACTACGACCTGGCGTACTCCAGCCTGTCCGGCGGACCCTCGCCGTACTACGAGCTGCGGCAACTGCTGTACTCGAAGAACACCGCCCCGATCGGCAAGCAGGCCAACAGCAACTACTCGCGCTACATCAACCCCGACGTCGACAAGCTGTTCGACCAGTACGCGAGTGCGGACCCCGACACCCAGGTCAAGCTGATCAAGCAGATCTCCGGGTACATGATCAAGGACGTGCCGATCATCCCGACCACCGAGTCGGTCGACTGGTACCAGTACAACACCAAGGACATCGAGGGCTGGCCGACGGAGCAGAACCCGTACGCCCAGCCGGCGCCGTACAACATCCCGGACGCCGGGCAGGTGCTGGCGAACCTGTACTCGAAGTCGGCCCAGAACTGAGCAAGTAGTAAGAAAGGAATCGTGGCGAGAGTGAGCACGAGGAGCTGGTGGCTGTGCGATACCTGATCCGTCGTATCGGGTTCTTCGTGCTCACTCTCTGGGCGGCGATGACGCTGAACTTCTTCATCCCGCGGATGATGCCCGGCAGTCCGGAGGAGGCACTGCGGGAGCGGCTCAGCAAGGGCGGCGCGGTCGTCACGCCGGAGCAGTTGCGGACGGTGCTGGCCGAGTTCGGCTTCGATCCGGACAAGAACATCCTGTTGCAGTACGGCGAGTACCTGAAATCGATGGTCACCGGGCACTGGGGCGTGTCGGTCGGCAGCAGCCTCGGTGTCCCGGTGACGACCCTCATCGGCGATGCGCTGCCGTGGACGCTGGGACTGGTCGGCATCACGACCGTCCTGGCGTTCGCGATCGGCACGCTGATCGGCACGATCGCCGGCTGGCGGCGCGGCGGGCTCATCGACGGAGTCGTACCGCCGGTCTTCATCGTCACCTCGGCGCTGCCGTACTTCTGGGTGGCGCTGCTACTGATCTCGATCTTTGCGATCGGCGACAACCCGGTCCTGCCCAACGACTTCAACTACGATCAGGGACTGACGCCTGCGTTCACGGCCGAGTTCGCCGGCAGCGTCATCAAGCACGGCATCCTGCCGGCCGCCACCATCCTGATCACCGCGGTCGGCGGCTGGATCCTGACCATGCGCAACAACATGGTGACCACGCTGGCCGAGGACTACGTCCGGATGGCCCGGGCCAAGGGCATCCCGAGCCGGAAGATCATGTTCGGCTACGCCGGCCGGAACGCGTTCCTGCCGAACCTGTCGGGGTTCGCGATGTCGCTCGGCTTCGTCATCTCCGGCACGATCCTGGTCGAGTACGTCTTCAACTACCCCGGACTGGGTTACATGTTCTACAACGCCACGGTGAGTACGGACTATCCACTGCTGCAGGCCTTGTTCCTGCTGGTGACGCTCGCCGTCTTGATCTGTGTCCTGCTCTGCGACTTCGCGGTGTTCCTGCTCGACCCACGAGCCCGGACGAAGGGGTAGTTGATGAGCGCGATCGTCGCCGGCACCGCACCGGCCGCACCGAGTGTGACCCGCCGCCCGCGGGGCGGCATCTTCCGGGCCATCCTGCACAACCGCAAGGCCATGCTGGGGGCGGCCTTGCTGTTGCTGTTCGTCCTGCTGGCCGCCGTCCCGAAGCTGTTCGTCCCGTGGCTCAAGGGCGATCCACAGGCGATCGGTGACCTACCGCTGCAGGGTCCCTCGTCCGCGCACTGGCTCGGCACCACCGGCCTCGGCCAGGACGTGTACGCCGAACTGATCTACAGCACCCGCGAGTCGTTGGTCATCGCGGTCATCGCCGGCCTCGGCGCCACGATCCTGTCCGTCATCATCGGGGTCTCGGCCGCCTACCTCGGTGGTGCCGCGGACAACGTGCTGTCGATGATGACCGACATCTTCCTGGTGCTGCCGACGTTCCCGCTGATCATCGTGCTGGCGACGTACGCCGGCAAGGGCAACCTGACCGTGATCATCATCGTGCTGATCCTCACCGGCTGGTCGTACGGCGCCAGACAGATGCGCGCGCAGGCGTTGTCGCTGCGCAACCGCGACTTCCTCGAGTCGGCCCGGGTCCGCGGCGAGCGCCGGTCGTACATCATCGTGGTCGAAGTGCTGCCGACGATGATCTCGCTGATCGTGGCGAACTTCCTCGGTGCCGCCTTGTACGCCGTACTGACCGCGGCCGGCCTGCAGTTCCTCGGGCTCGGCGATCCCAACTCGCTGAGCTGGGGCACGATGCTCTACTGGGCACAGAACCAGGGCGCCCTGGTGAACGGGCTGCCCGCGTGGGCGCTGTCGCCGGGCCTGGCGGTCGCGCTGCTCGGTGTTTCGTTTGCCCTGCTCAACTATGCGTTCGACGAGATCAGCAACCCCGCACTGCGGCCGGTTCGGAGGCGACGTGCCAAGTCAGCAGCCAATTCTTGAGGTCCGCGATCTCACCGTCGAGTACGACACCGGCAGCAGCCCGGTCGTCGCGGTCGACTCGGTGGATCTCGACGTACACGCCGGCGAGTTCGTCGGGGTGGTCGGCGAGTCGGGCTGCGGCAAGTCGACGCTGCTGTTCGCCATCGTCCAGCTGCTGAGCCCACCGGCGGCCATCACCGGTGGCAGCGTGCACTTCCAGGGCCAGGACCTCGTCGCGATGAACGAGAAGAAGCTGGCCGCCTTGCGCTGGCGGGACTACTCCGTGGTGATGCAGAGCGCGATGAACGCGCTCAACCCGGTGAAGAGCATCGGCAGCCAGTTCCGCGACGCGATCATGTCCCACGACGAGCGGGTCGACGACGACCGCCCGGCCGAGGTGATGCGGATGGTCGGCATCGATCCGATCCACCTCAGGAGCTACCCGCACCAGCTCAGTGGCGGGATGCGGCAGCGGGCCATGATCGCGATGGCCCTGCTGTTCACCCCCGACATGATCATCATGGACGAACCGACCTCGGCCCTCGACGTGGTCGCGCAACGATCCCTGATGGTGCAGATCAAGGAACTGCAGCAGCAACTCGGCTTCGCGGTCGTCTTCGTCACCCACGACATGTCGCTGGTCAGCCACTTCTCCGACCAGCTGATGGTCATGTACGCCGGTCAGGTCGTCGAGTTCGGCGCCACTCGCGCGGTCTTCGACCATCCGGCGCACCCGTACAGCAAGGGCCTGCTCGACGCTTTCCCGTCGATCCGGGGCCCGAAGCAACCACTGACCGGAATCCCCGGCACCCCGCCGAACCTGGCCCACCCACCGAGCGGCTGCCGGTTCCATCCGCGCTGCCCGGTGGCGTTCGAGGACTGTCCGAAGATCGAGCCTGAGCTCTACCAGGTCGGTCCGACCCAGGCGCGCTGCCTGCTGCACGCCCCTGGGCGGACCCAGCCGGCCGAGCCCGTCCAGGAGGTGACGTCATGACCGACCTCAGCGTGGACTCCAAGCCCTCGGCCGAGCAGGACTCGGGGCCGTCGACGGCGCCGCTGCTCGAGACCAAGAAGCTCACCCGCCACTTCCGGGTCGGCCGCGGGCTGTCCCGCCAGATGCTGCATGCGGTCGACGACGTCGACCTCACCATCAACCGGCAGGAGATCGTCGCGCTGGCCGGTGAGAGTGGCAGCGGCAAGAGCACCATCGCCCGGCTGCTCGCGGGTGTCTACCAGCCGACGAGCGGCGAGATCTACTACCAGGGCCGGCCGACGTCGAGCATGCGGTCGCGCAAGGACCAACTCGCCTACCGCGGCGACGTACCGATGGTGTTCCAGGATCCGTTCAGCTCGCTCAACCCTGCGTTCCGCGTCTCGCACGGCATCCTGCGCAGCCTGAAGCTGCACCGCCCGGAGCTGTCGCGGGCACAGCGGTTCGAGGAAGCCGAGCGCGTCGCCGAGGCGGTCGGCCTGTCCCCCGCCGGCGACATCATTCACCGCTATCCGTATGAGCTCAGCGGTGGTCAGCGGCAGCGCATCGGCTTCGCCCAGGCGCTGGCGCACAAGCCCAAACTGATCCTCGCCGACGAGCCGGTGTCGATGCTCGACGTGTCGATCCGGATCGGCCTGCTCAACCTGATGAGCGAGTTGCGCGAGACCGAGGGCGTGTCGTTCCTCTACATCACCCACGACATCGCGAGCGCCAGGTACGTCGCCGACCGTCTGGCCATCATGTACGCCGGTCACATCGTCGAGTCCGGTCCGGCCGAGTCCGTGCTGGCCAACCCCAAGCACCCGTACACCGACCTGTTGCTCGGCGCGGTCCCCGACCCCAGGGCACCGCTGACTGCCGCCGTCGAGGGCGACACCGGCGAACCCCCGAAGGTCATCGACCCCACCCCGGGCTGCCGCTTCCGCTGGCGCTGCCCACTCGTCGTCGACGAGTGTCACCAAACCACGCCGGCCCTCCGCATCCTCGGCCCCGACCACGAAGCCGCCTGCCACGTCGCCGAACCCGACGCGGGGCTCCAGGACACAACAGCGCGTTAGGTTCGCCGACGTACTGATGTCTGACGGCTTTCCAACTGCGCAGGCATGCCGTATCAAGAGGACGTGACACGCCTGTGCCCGAACTGTGGCGCGCCGAGTGCTGCGTTCGAAGCCGGCGGGCTCGTCGAGGTCGTTCACGACGCGGGGATCGAGGGGCTGCGCAGGCTCTTCACCGGCGAACTGCTGGCCGCACGCTGCGAAGTCTGCAGCGATCCGTCGGACGCCGAGGTCAGCGTGGTCTGTGTCTCGGACGACCCGCCGGCGATCGACGTGCTCTGCGGCCGGATGGCCCAGGACTGGGAACCCGAGGCGGTGATCGCCCGCGGTGGGGTACCGGTCGACCGGCCGTACGTCGTTCACCCGTCCGCCGACAGCCTGATGCACAGCGTGGCTGCCCGGATGAAGGGGCGTCTGGCCCCGATCAACGCTGCCGGGACGGCCATCGCCGACCATCGCCTGATGGACTACCTCGAGGATCACTGGCGGCAGTTCCCCACCGAGACGTTCGCTGCGGCGATCCTTCCGGCGATCGCGCCGGTGCCAGGCACCCGAGTCGCCGCGGTGCGTGACCCCAACGCCGGCCAGGCGGATGCCCCGACGTTCGAAGCGCTGTTGCGGTACTACGGGTCGATGCAGGCCCAGGTCTGGCTGGCACTGTGCTACTCGTGGATGCAGGACCAGACGGAAGGTGAATCCCTCCAGCTGGACCTGGAGCGCTACGTACTGCGTGGCTACGTTCTGCCGGGCGCGCTCGACGCGTTCGACGCCTACGCCGACAACCTCGAGACCGACGAGCTCCCGTTCCCCGGCCGTTACGTGCTCGAGGCAACCAGAGCCGCGGCGCATCTGCGCGCCGACGTTCCGGTCGGCGACGGACGCGAGTGGGCGATGGCTCTGGCGACGCTCGAGTTCGCCTGCCGACGGGACACCGGCACGGTACCGGCCGGATTCGGCGCGCTGCGGGTGGCGGAGGAGTTCGCCCGCGCCACCGTGACGAGACAGGACGCCTGGTGGGCCGCGCAGCTCCTTCTCGCCACTGTCATGGAGGACCGGGTCGCGGAGGGCAGCGATGCCGGCGCCGGGCCGGGCCGGATCACGGGACAGGAGATTCTCACCGTGCAGGAGGTTGTCGAGTTCCTGGGCTTCTCCGGTCTGGACAGCGTCGTGAACGACGTCCTCGCCGGGTACGACGCGGCGCCTGGATTCGAGCGGCTCCTGGAGGCCGTGGATGCCTTCCACGAGCGCGGCGACGATGTCGACTCGGCCCTGTCCTTCCTCAAGGAGATGGACGCGCCGCTGCTCCGCGGCGGGCAGGCGGACGAGCTCGAGCGTCTCGCCGATCGTCTGATCGAACACTTCCCGTCCGCCGACGCACGCGCCGCCACCGAGATCTGGCTGGGTTCGCGACTCAAGCTGCTCCGGCAGCCGAACCGCTTCCTGGCCAGAGTCGGATCGGAGCCGCGGCCCTGGGAGTCCGAGTTGGGCGACCTGCGCCGGGCGGCGCTCCTGACCGAGCGATCGAACGCACTGCGGCTGGCCGGACAGCCTCACGCAGCGCTGGAGGTCGCGAGGCAGGCTCGAGCCGCCCTGCCGGATGACGCCGGCGATGCGAACAAGGCGGTCGGGGACCGCAACGTCGGGATCCTCCTGCGCGAGACGGGCGCACCAGATGCCGCTCTCACCATCTTCACCGGGTTGACCACCCGGGGCACGGCCGCGGACCGCCTGGAGGCGTTCCACTCGGTCGCTGTCACGCTCGCGATGTTGCACCGGGTGCCGGAGGCGATCAGCGCACTCGAACGCGCACTCGCGCTCGCCGACGGTCCCCAGGCACACCGTGCCCTCTCGCTGCGGGCTGCCCTCGCCAACCTGCTCGCGCCCGGCGAGCCGGCCAGAGCCGCCGCGCTGGTGCGCGAGATCCTTGATCCGGCCACGGTGCTGACCGATCCGGGCGTCGTCCTGCCGACGGCCGCGGCACTGTTCATCCTGGCCGGGAAGGCATCGGAGCTGGTCGATCAGGATCAGACCGACGCGATCGACCGCAGCCTGGCAGAGGTCCGCGATCGTGCGATCGCCGCCGGCGACGTACCTGTCGCCTGCACCGCCGCGAACGCGACGGCTGTCCTGCACGATGTCCTCGGTCTGGCCGACAACCAGGACCGCTGGCTGGCGGCCGATCGCCTCGCCGGCGAGTTCGGGCAGATTCCCGACGCGGTCGTGCTGCTGCGGCTGGCCGCGTTCGCCTACGAACACGACGACTCCGACGGTGCCGGCGAGCTCCTCGGCAAGGTGCCGACGGCTCTGCGCCGGATGTATCGCGACGTCCGGGACCTGGCGGCCGTCTCGACCGGCAGCGAGCCGCTGCGCTATGCGGCCGAACGATTGGCGGCGGCAGCCCTGGACAGCGTGCTCGATCGCCGGAGCGCGCCGTGGAGTGCTCTTCGTCAGGTGGCGGACCTGGGCCGCAACGCGATCGGCCGTACGGTCGCCCGGAACAGCCGGTCGTGGAGTAGCGACGCGCCTTTGCCGGACGACGATCGACTCGCGGCGCTCGCCGAACCGGACCGGACCATCGGTGTCGTGGAGTGGATCGAGACGGTCGAGGTGTACGTGTGCATGCTCACCGTCATCACGCCGGACGGGCAGGTGCGGTCACGATTCCTCGAGGCACCCGACGAGGACCCGGTCGCCCTCGCCCCCTTTCTGCCCAACCTGATCCGTGGCTGGCGGCGCGGACGCTCCGGTGACCCACTGGAGCACAAGCCGTGGCAGGCCCTCGTCGCCTGGTGGACGCGCGAACTGTCCGACGACCTGACCGATGGCGACCATGTGGTCGTCATCGAGCACCCGGACCTCGTCGGTCTGCCGTGGCATGCTGCCTGCGGTGGCGCGTGGACGTGTTCGTACACGGCGGGGTGGTTCGCACTCCTGCAGGACACGCAGTCGCGACCTGTCCAACGGATCGGGGTTGTGCGGGTGCCGAAGTACGGCGACGCGGAAGAGGTCCGTGACGCTCTTCTGACCTCGACCGCCCGGACCGAGGCGTTTGCGAACTCATCCGGGCTGGAGTTCGATGCCGCCGAGGAAGCGCCGGCGGACGCCGCGGCCGTGATGT
Organism: Kribbella pittospori; assembly: GCF_004331465.1. Classification (GTDB taxonomy): domain Bacteria; phylum Actinomycetota; class Actinomycetes; order Propionibacteriales; family Kribbellaceae; genus Kribbella; species Kribbella pittospori. The sequence continues at coordinate 427,679 of NZ_SJKB01000003.1, read as the reverse complement.
CGCTGTTGAGTACGGTCGACGTCGCCAAGCTTCTCTGCCACGGCTATCAGGATCCGCAGACGAACGAAGTGGGTATCGTCGTCGCCGACGCGGGAGCACTGCCGCTGCGGAACTCGATCGCTGCTGCCACCGAACGCGGCCGGCGCCATCGGCTCGACTGGTCGGCGCTGCAGACCATGGCGCAGGCACCGATGGTGATTTTCTCGCTGGCCTGCTTGAGTGGCGTCGTCCATTGGTCGGGGCTGGGCGAGCGTCTCGGCCTGTTCACCGCCTTCGGTCCGGCCGGCACCCGCGCGCTGATCGCCCCGCGTTGGGAGGTGCCTCCCGCCGAGGTTGCCCCTATTCTCGACGCAGCGCTCGAGATCTGGCTGTCAGGCGACCTGGACCTGGCGCGTGCGCTACACCAGGCCTGCACGGCCGCGGCGGAAACTCTTCCGCCACGCTATGCCTGGGCCTTGATGCTGGAGGGGGACTGGAGATGAGCCAAACGTTCGAGGAACTGCTGGCCGAGTTGCGGCCCGATGCCGACGCGGTGGAGCAGGCCACGAGGTACTACGTCGCCGAGAAGACCGGCGACCTCGACCCGGCGAAGATGATCGAAGAGTTGCGGCAGGCCGCTGGCGATCGCGGTCCTGAGCTCGACGCGGCACTGGCCATGGTCGAGCAGGACAGTGCACAGATCGAATCCGCCTGCCTGACGGTCCTGGCCGGTGCCTGGGAGGACCCGGCCGAACGCGACGCCGTCCGCGGGGCTCTGCAGGACGCCAAGGCGCAACTGCCCGTCATCGAGGTAGCTCTCATCGCGATTACCGTCGCCTACGGCATGTACCTGAGGAAAACGGGTGGCGTCAAGCGGCATCTGAAGGCCAAGCGGCATAACCCGGACGGCTCCATCGACGAGGTCGAGGAGATCGAGTACCAGTCGCCGGACGCTCCGCTGCGGGCCATCACCAAGCTCTTCTCCGGCGGGCAGTCGTCGGATACCGGCGATCAGCGGTAGGCCCGGGCCTGGAGTTCGAAGAGTTCGGCGTAGCGGTGGCCGGCGGCGAGGAGGGCTTCGTGGGTGCCGACCTCCTCGACGCGGCCGTTGTGCATGACCACGATGAGGTCGGCCATGCGGACGGTCGAGAAGCGGTGCGAGACGAGAACGGTGATGCCGCCGGTCTCGGTGGCCGCGATCTTCGCGGCGGCGGCGTACTGCTCGTAGAGGCGGTGCTCGGCCTCCGGGTCGAGAGCTGCGGTCGGCTCGTCGAGGAGCAACAGCAGTGGGCGTTCGCGCATGAACGCCCGGGCCAGCGCGAGTCGTTGCCATTGGCCACCGGACAGCTCGACGCCGTCGGTGAACTTCTTGCCCAGCTGCGTATCGAGGCCGCGTGGCAGCCCACCGATGACGGACTGCGCGTCCCCTCGCGCGACCGCGGCACGAATGGCAGCCTCGTCCGACGCGCGGTCGACGTCGCCCAGGCCCACCACGTCGCGGGCCGCCAGCTCGAACTTGACGAAGTCCTGGAACCCGGCCGAGAGCTGCGACCGCCAGGCGTCCGGTGAGATCGTCGACAGGTCCACGCCGTCGACCAGGACACGCCCGGTCGTCGGGTCGTACATCCGCGCGAGCAGCTTCACCAATGTCGTCTTGCCGGCGCCGTTCTCCCCGACCAACGCGACCGCCGACCCCGCGGGCAGGCTGAGACTGACGTCGGTGAGTACGGCGGAATCCGTGCCAGGGTAGGAGAATCCGACGTTCCGCAGCTCGATGCCGGACGCCAGCCGGGCCGGCGCCGCGGTCGTGCTCGACTTCCAGGAGTTCTCCTTCGCGTACGTGCGCAGCCAGTCGTACCGGCTGAAGCTCCGCACGACCTCGCCCACCCAGTACACGTTCCGCGCGATCCCGCCGGTCATCTGATCCACCTGCGGCGCCAGCAGCAGCACGAGTACGACGTCGCCCGCGGTCTGCTGCCCGTTGCGGGCTCGCGCGATGATCCACACCACGGCCGCGGCGTACGCGAGACCGAACACGAGGCGGACCGATCCGTCAACCTTTCCGCCCCATCGGGCCGCCGCGACCCGGCGCCGGAACCGCTCCGTCTGCAACGCGAAGATCCTGTCCAGCAGCACCTGCCCGAGCCCGAACACCCGCAGCTCGAGGCCCACCCGTGGATCCTTCGCGACCTCGATCAGCCGATCGATCAGGCGCTCCTGAGGCATCGAGTCCTCCCACGCCTTGTGCTGCCGCGTGCTGCTCAGGTACGCCGACCAGATCCGCGTCGCACCGAGCAGCGGGAGTATCAGCAGCAGCGGGTTCACCGACCCCAGCAACCCGAGCACGGTCACCGTGTTGGCGATCGTCGCGAAGGCCCACAGCAATACCTCGGCGCCGACACCCATCCGCCACGCGCGCTCGCGCACCAACTCCAGCCGGTCGGCGACGTCCGGCCGCTCGTGATGCGTCAGACCAGGAATGCCGGTCGTCACGTCCAGCAGGTCGGCGTGCACGCGACCCGCCATCCGCTCCTGCGCGGTGTCCTGCAGCGGCCAGCCCACGACGTCGGCGACGAACGAGACCGCCAGCGCACCGACGATGATGCCGATGCCGAGCGCGATCGTGCTCGACTCGTCCTCCGTGATCCCGTCGACGAGCCGGCTGACGCCGTACGTCTGCAGCGGGGCGGTGACCGCTCGCGCCGCGACCAGCACCGCCGAGATCGTCATCAGCAACGGCGCGGCCCGGAACGACGTGGACAGCCACAGCCAGCAGATCCGGAGGCTACGCATCGAGCACCTCGCTGCCGGCCTTGTCGGACGACGTCACGTAGCGCTCGGCCTGCAGACGGAACATGGCGGCGTACGTCCCGCCCTTGTCGAGCAACTGGTCATGCGTGCCGTCCTCGATGATGTGGCCATCGGCCAGCACGCAGATGCGGTCTGCGTTCCGGACGACCGAGAAGCGGTGCGAGATGATCAGCGACGCCACACCGGACGTCAGCTCCAGATACCGCTCGACCAGCTCGGCCTCGGCGCGTACGTCGAGTGCCGCGGCCGGCTCGTCCAGCACCAGCACACCCGCGCCCGCGTGAACGGCGAACAGCGCCCGCGCCAGCGCGATCCGCTGCCATTCACCGCCGGACAGATCGACGCCACCGTCGAACGTCTTGTCGAGCACGGTGTCCCAGCCGTCCGGCAACCGGCGTACGACGTCGTCGATGCCCGACTCCCGGGCGACCTTGGCCAGCCCGACCTCGTCGTCGACGCGCTCGACCGCGCCGAACGTGACGTTGTCCGTCACCGACAACGGGAAGCGGAGGAAGTCCTGCACGATCGCGGCGATGCGCCGCTGCCAAGCGGTCAGGTCGATGTCCGCGAGGTCCACGCCGTCGACCAGGATCCGGCCGGTCGTCGGTCGGTACGCGCCACCGAGCAGTTTGACCAACGTGGACTTGCCCGCGCCGTTGACGCCCACGAGCGCGAGCGCTTCGTGCGCACGGATCGTGAGGTTGAGGTCGCGGAGTACGTCGACGTCGGAGCCCGGATACCGGAAGCTCACGTTCTCGAATCGGACCTCGCGCGCCGGCATCGTCTCGACGCGGTGCTTGGTGGTCGCCCGCGGCTCGGGATGACGCTCGGCGATCGTCCCCGGCAACCCCTTCATCGCCCGGTACGCCGACAGCCCGCGCTTCACCTGCACGACGCCGTACCCGTTGCTCGACACGCCGATCGCGAGGATCGCCGGAACGGTGGTCGCGACCTGGGTCAACGGGAGGTCGCCGTTCAGCGCGGCGCGGCCGGCCAGCAGGATCGCCAGACCGTTCGCCGCCAGGTGCAGGCCGCCGGTCAGGATCGACCACTTCACGTTCCTGCGGCGGCGTTCCCAGACCGGGCGGAAACCCGCGGTCCACTCGCGCACGTACCGCTCGACCAGCCAGTTGTGGAGGCCGAAGACGCGCAGTTCTTTGGGCGCGTCACGCATGCCGAGGTCGAACAGATAGTTGGCCCGCCGCTGCTCCTCGGTGTTGCCCCACCACACGTCGATCTCGCGCTCGATCAGGCGGCCGCCGTACCACTCCAGCAGGAACGTGACCGCGACCAGCATCGCGGCGACCGGCCAGGAGAACATCACGCCGACGATGACCGCCGAGCCGATCAGCGTGACCCGGCTCGCGAGCAGCCACGGCAGGTTGCCCAAGCCCTGGGCGAGGTGGAAGCCGCCCTTGCCCTTGGCCCGCTCCTGCACATCCAGTACTTCGGTGTCCTCGAGATGCGCGATCCGGCGCGGACGGAGCAGCGGCTCGGTGATGCCGGTGCCGATCGCGCGGGTGAGCGCCGCGTCCATGATCAGGGTCGCCACCTGATGGATCGCGGGCGTCAGACTCTCCAGGACGAAAACCACCAGCAGCGCGCCGAGCAGCCAGCTGAACTCGGTCATCGACATCGCTCCAGGCGCATCGTTGATGACCCCGGGAACGGCGCCGACCACGCGGCCGGTGAGCAGTACGACGGCCATGCCCAGCACGGAGCCGAGCACCGCCAGACTCATCGTCAGGACGGTGCTCCACGGTGCAACACGCAGCGCGTACCGCAACAGAGTCAGCACTTGACCGACCGTAACGGGGACCACCGACAAAAACATCCGAGTTTCACAGGCCCTGTCCTACGCTCGTTCCAACAACGCCGACGAGGGGAGCTGGTGATGCACAGCCCTCTCCTCGAATCAAAGCTCTATCTGCCCCGGAACCGGCAGGCTCTCGTGCCACGAGAGCGGCTCGCCGAGCGCCTGCGACGCGGGGACGGGGTCAGGCTGACGCTCGTGTCGGCACCGGCGGGTTTCGGAAAGACCACCCTTCTGTCGGCGTTGGCGGCCGACCGGACCGCGTGGGTCTCGTTGGAGGAGAGCGATCGTCACGCGACCACGTTCTGGACCTATGTGCTGACCGCGTTGGAGCGGGCCGCTCCGGGCGTCGGCGAGGGCGCGCTCGGGTTGCTCCAGTCGGGTCAGGCGCCGATCGAGTCGGTGCTGGCCGGCGTACTCAATGAGCTCAGCGTTCTTCCGGACGACGTGGACCTTGTGCTGGACGACTATCACCTTGCGGACGGTCCCGAGATCCAGCCGGGCATGGTGTTCCTCGTCGAGCATCTGCCGCCGCAGGTGCAGTTGCTGATCAGCACCCGGGCCGACCCCGCACTCCCCCTTGCGCGCTTGCGGGCGCGCGGCGAGCTGGTCGAGATTCGCGCCGCCGATCTCCGCTTCACCGTCGACGAGGCGACGGCGTACCTGAACGATGTGACCGGGCTGGACCTTGATGCGACGGCCATCGCGACGCTCGAAGGGCGGACCGAGGGGTGGATCGCCGCTCTCCGGCTGGCGGCGCTCTCGCTGCAAGGGCGTGACGACGCGACCGCGTTCATCGAAGGATTCGCCGGCGATGACCGGTACGTCGTGGACTATCTGCTCGACGAGGTGCTCGATCGGCAGCCGGACGACGTACGCCGGTTCCTGCTCGAGACGTCGATCGCGGACAGGCTGACCGGACCGCTGTGTGATGCCGTGACCGGCCGGTCCGGTGGCAAGGCGATGCTCGAGGCGTTGGAGCGACAGAACCTGTTCCTGGTTCCGCTCGACGACCATCGCCGGTGGTACCGCTATCACCACCTCTTCGGCGACGTACTGCGGACGCATCTGACTGAGGAACGTGGCGACGTCGGGGAGCTGCACCGCCGGGCCAGTCGGTGGTACGAGAAGGCCGGCGAGTCCGTCGCAGCCGTGCGGCACGCCCTTGCGGCCGGCGACGCTGAGCGTGCCGCGGACCTGGTCGAGCTGGCGGTGCCGGCCTTGCGGCGGGAGCGGCAGGAACCCACGCTGCGGCGCTGGCTGGACGACATACCGAACGCCGTCGTGCAGAAACGACCGGTGCTCGCGGTCGGATTCGTCGGGGCGCTGATGGCCTGCAACGAGTTCGACGGTGTCGGGCAGCGGATCGACGACGTCGAGCGTGTGCTCGCTGGTCCGGCGGACGCCTTGGTGGTCGTCGACCGTGGCGAACTCGCCAGGCTGCCCGGCGCCATCGAGACCTATCGAGCCGCGCTCGCGCTTGCCGGTGGCGATCCGGCTGCCACGATCGAGCACGCCGGCGGCGCGATCGATCGCGCTGCCGAGGGCGACCACCTCACTACCGCCGCTGCCTCGGCGCTGGCGGGTCTCGCAAACTGGGCCGGCGGGGACCTCGAGGCCGCGCACGACGGCTACACGACGGCCGCGCGGGATCTACAACGGGTCGGGTACATCGCCGACGTCCTCGGCTGTTCGATCACGCTGGCTGACATCGAGACCACGCAAGGCCGCCTCCGGCAGGCACAGAGCACCTTCGAACGAGCCCTCGACCTCGGCGAAGGTCTCCGCGGAACGGCGGACATGTACGTCGGGTTGAGCCGGCTCGCACTGGAGCGGAACGACCTCGATGCCGCTAGCAACTATCTGCGCCGCGCCGAGGATCTGGGCCCGGCCGCCGGCCTCCCGCAGAACCCCTATCGCTGGCGCGTGGCGATGGCCCGCCTCCGGGAAGCCGAAGGCGATCTCACCGGCGCCCGAGATCAGCTCGATGCGGCCGAACGGGTGTACGTCGGCGACTTCTCCCCGAACGTTCGTCCGATCGCGGCCCACCGGGCGCGCCTTCTGGTTGCCCAAGGCCACTTGTCCGGAGCTCGAGACTGGGTCCGTCAGCAGGGACTGTCGGCGGACGACGACCTCTCGTACCTCCGCGAGTTCGAGCACGTGACGCTCGCCCGTATCCTCCTGGCCGAGCAAGTACGCGGGGACGCCATCCGGCTGCTCGAACGTCTGCAAGCCGCAGCAGAAGCAGGCGGCCGCACCGGGACCGTCATCGAGATCCTCGTACTGCGTGCCCTCGCCCGAGGTGACGTCGATCCGCTGGACCGAGCGCTGACGCTGGCCGAGCCCGAAGGTTACGTCCGAGCCTTCATCGCCGAAGGCCCACCGATGGCGTCCATGCTGGCCGCTCTCGCGCAACGCCGGCCCTACCCGCGCATGCTGCTGGACGCAGTACGCCGGCCAACCGTCCAGACTCCGAAGCCGGCCGGAGATCAGGCTCTGGTCGACCCGTTGAGCGATCGGGAGCTCGACGTACTGCGGTTGCTCGCCGGCGATCTCGACGGCCCCTCGATCGCACGCCAACTGGTCGTGTCGCTGAACACCGTGCGCACCCACACCAAGCACATCTACGCCAAGCTCGGCGTCACCAACCGGCGCAGCGCGGTCCGGCGAGCGCACCAGCTCAACCTGCTCACACGCTGAATCACCACATGATGTGATGCCTGGTCACCACAACCGCCCGTAACTTCCAGGCATGTCGCACGATTCAGCCTGGTACGAGATCCGACTGCAGGGGCAGCTCCACCCGCGGTGGGCGTCCTGGTTCGACGGCCTGACCGTCACCAGCGCCGCCGACGGGACCACGGTCATCCATGGCCGGGTCGCCGACCAGGCCGCACTGCACGGCGTACTGCAGAAGCTGCGCGACCTCGGCCTCCCGCTGCTGTCCCTCGCCCGGATCGACTCCGATCCGGCGAAGCACTCATCACCTGGAGAACTGTCATGACCATCACCGCATCGACCGCATCCGCCGACCGTCGTACCGCAGACCCGACCAGGAACAACGCCCGGGCCGGCGGGATCTTCTACCTGCTCACGTTCGCCGCCTCGATCCCCGCGCTGCTGCTGCTCAGCCCGGTGCTGAACGACGCCGGCTACATCACCAGTGCCGGGCAGGACACCCGCGTGTTGTGGGGCTGCTTCCTCGATTTCGTCAACGCCGTCACGTGTATCGGCACCGCGGTCGCGGTGTATCCGGTGGTGAAGCGACGCAACGAGTCCCTGGCGCTCGGTTTCGTCACCTCTCGCATGCTCGAGGCCGCCATCGTCATGATCGGCGTCGTCAGCCTGCTCGCCCTCGTCACGCTGCGGCAGGACCAGGCCGGCGACGTCGCCACCGGTCAGGCGCTGGTCGCCGTCCGCGACTGGACCTTCCTGTTCGGCCCCGGCTTCATGGCCACCGTCAACGCGATCCTCTTCGGCACCCTGCTCTACCGGTCCCGTCTGGTCCCCCGCATCATCCCGACGATGGGCCTCATCGGTGCACCGCTCCTCTTCACTGCGAACCTGCTCACCGTCTTCGGCCACAACACCCAGACGTCCGGCTGGTCCCTGCTCGCCACCCTGCCCGTCGCGGCCTGGGAACTGTCCGTCGGCATCTACATGACCACGAAGGGTTTCCGACGGGTCTGAGAACCTTTCACTACGGAGGTATCGGGCACCTCGGACTTACCAGAACGCCATGGTCGTCCGAGGTGTCCGCTTCCTACCGTGATGAGGTGCGAAGGACCAGGGACACCGCGATCGTGGATGTCGTACCTGCGCAGACGTACTTTGTCGTCAGTGCGATCTTCCATTATCTAGGGCCGGCTCTGGCGGTCCTGCTCTTCACGCGGATCGAGCCGCTCGGCGTTGCGTGGTTGCGAATCGCCGCCGCGGGCACGATCTTCTGGCTCTGGCGCCGACCGCTGCGAGCATGGCGATCGCTGGACCCCGCGACCCGCACACTGCTGGCGGGGTGGGGCGTCGTCCTCGCGGTGATGAATTGCAGCTTCTACCTGGCGATCGACCGGGTCCCGCTCGGAACGGTCGCCGCGGCCGAGTTCGCGCCCGTCATCGTGCTGGCCGCGATCGCCGTACGCACCCTGCGGAACCTGCTGGCGCTCGTCCTCGCCGTCGCCGGGGTCTACATCCTCACCGACATCAGACTGTCCCGGGACTGGATCGGCCTGCTCTGCACTGCGCTCAACGCGCTCCTCTTCGCGGCGTACGTCGTACTCGGACACCGCGTATCGCGCGTCGACGGACTGCGCAGGATCGACGGACTGGCACTCGCGATGGGCATCGCCACCGTGATCGCCCTGCCGATCGGCGTCATGCAAGCCAAACCGGCGTTCACGGACGTGAAGCTACTGGCCGCGGCGATCGGGGTCGGGGTCTGCTCGTCGGTCATCCCGTACGTCAGCGATCAACTCGCGATGGCCCGGCTCAAACGATCAACGTTCGCCCTGATGCTGGCCTTGCTGCCCGCGACGGCGACAGCGATCGGAGCCGTCGTACTGCGTCAGATCCCGACCCTCCCCGAGATCGCAGCAGTCGCGATCATCGTCGCAGCGGTCGCGCTGCACCACGAGAAGACGTGATCACGTAGAAGGAGCCGGCCGGTACGACGGGAGCGCGTCCGCGAGACTCGGATACTGGCGGATCCGCTCGCCCAGGTCCGACAACAGCTCGGCCAACCAGGTTGCCGCGCCGGCGACCCGCAGCCATCCGTCGTGCTGGACCGCCAAGTCACCGGCGGTCCTGAGCACCTCGATCCCGACACGATCCATGTGACTCACCCGGCGCAGATCGACCACGAGCGTCGGCCGCTTGGTGGTGATCACGTGGTGCAACTCGGTCTCGAACGTCGGCGCGCTGACGTCGTCGATCCTGCCCGCGACGCGAACCACCGCGCAGTCCCCGACCGCCGACCAACCACAGACGAACGGTCCACTCACGTCCGTCGGCATGTTGGCAGATCGGACCACGCGCGGTGTACTCACATGCCCGGCCCCCGAACGCCTCACTGCTTTCACTGAGAACTCCTCGAACGTGCTGCGGGCCGTCCCTTCGACATGCCACGTGCATACGTCCCGTACCCATCCATATGCGCCGTGACACCGAGGCGTGGGTCACGCCGTCAGCCGGGAGTCCACCGCCCTGGCCTCGCTGACCGCTTGCCCGCGCGGCGTCTCGGGGAAGCGGGTGAGCATGGCTGCGATCTCGTCCGCGGGGACGTTCGCGCCGAAGAGCTCGGTCCCCGGCTCGAGTCGCATGCCTTCGGCGAGCGGGCCGGCGACCACCGGGTCGAAGCCCAGCGCGTCGACGAGCTCGGCAACCGCTGGCGTGTCCGCGGGTTCGCCCGCGATCGCGATGGCCCTGCGGTCCAGCGATCCGTGCGGACGGCCGCCCTCGTCGAGGTCGTGGTAGCCCATGTGGTTGAAGGCCTTCACCACGCGCGACTCCGGCAGGAAGTCCTGCACGATCTCGCTGGACGACGTCCGCGGATCGGTCAGGTCGTCGCGGAGGCCGTCGACCTCCCACCAGTAGTTCATCGCGTCGATCACGAGCTTGCCGCGCAGCGCCTCGACCGGAACAGTCCGGTACTTGCCCAGCGGCAGCGCGAGGATCACGACATCGGCCTGCGCCGCCGCGTCCGCCGCCGTCGTCGCGACGGCGCCCGGCGTGACGATCTCAACGATCAGCGCGATCTTCGAGACGTCACCCGACCCGGCGATCAGGACCCGGTAACCGGCCGCGACTGCGAGGCGGGCCAGGACGGTCCCGACCTTGCCTGCGCCCAGGATGCCGATCGTAGGATTGTCGACCATCCTGTCACCCGGCCAGGATGTCACGGACCATCGGAATGACCTTGGTGCCGTACAGCTCGACCGCCTTCATCCGGGCGCTCGCCGGCACCGGACCCGCGCTGTAGATCAGGTCGAACCGGCCGACGCCCAGCTTCTGGACCGACTCGGCGATCCGGCGGGCGACAGTCTCCGGCGATCCGACGTACATCGAGCCGTGGGCGACCTCGGCGTCGAACTCCTCACGCTTGATCGGCGGCCAGCCACGCAGCGCGCCGATGCGGTCGCGCATGACCTTGTACCGCGGGTAGAAGACTTCCTTCGCTTCCTCGTCGGTGTCGGCGATGAAGCCCGGCGAATGCATCCCGACCGGGTGCGCGACCGTGCCGAACTGCTCGGCCGCCTTCTTGTAGAGATCGAGGTACGGCGCGAACCGGTCCGGCGCTCCACCGATGATCGCGAGCATCAACGGCAGGCCGTAGTACGCCGTACGGACGACGGACTGCGGCGATCCACCGACGCCGACCCACGTGTTCAAGTGGCCGGACTCGGTCTTCGGATAGACCTCGGCGTTGTCCAGCGCGGCACGGGTGGTGCCTTCCCAGCTGACCGGCTTCTCGTCGAGCAGCCGCACGAACAACTGCAGCTTCTCCTCGAACAGAACGTCGTAGTCCTTCAGGTCGTAACCGAACAGCGGGAACGACTCGGTGAACGAACCGCGACCCAGGATCACCTCGGCCCGTCCGTTCGACAGCGCGTCCACGGTCGAGAACCGCTGGAACACCCGGACCGGGTCGTCGGAGCTCAGCACCGTCACACCGGATCCGAGCTTGATCCGCTCGGTCTTCGACGCGATCCCGGCCAGCACCGTCTCCGGTGTCGAGATCGAGTACTCCGGCCGGTGGTGCTCCCCCAGCGCGATCGCGTCCACGCCGAGCTGGTCGGCCAGCACGGCCTCCTCGACCACCTGCCGGATCGCCGCCGCGGCCGGCACCAGCTCGCCGTTGTCACCCTCCGGAATGTCCCCGAAGGTGTCGAGCCCGAACACGAGGTCGCTCATCCGTCCACTTCCCATCTGCCGTCCACGTCAGCCTGACCAATTCTAGGTTGACGTGTCAACACCCGCCGGCCCGCGTTCATTCCAGGCCGCTGCCAGGATGGTCCGGACGATCCCCGACGCCTGAGGCAGGTGCGAGCCGCTGTGAGAATCACCGCCGTGGAGACGATCCGACCCCGGATCCAGCCGAATCTGATGTTTCTGCGCCTGCATACCGACGACGGGCGGATCGGGCTCGGGGAGGCGTTCTTCGCCGCCCGCGCCGTGGAGGCGTACATCCACGAGTCCGCCGCCGAGGTGGTGCTGCAGGCTGAGGATCCCACCCCGGAGGCGATGGCGCAGGCGCTCACGCCGTACCTCGGATTCCAGGGCGCCGGCGCGGAGGTGCGCGGCAACGCTGCGGTCGACCTCGCGTTGTGGGATCTGCTCGGGCAGTACGCCGGTCTGCCGTTGGCCGCGCTGCTCGGTGGTCCGGTACGGACGTCGGTGCCGATCTACAACACGTGCGCCGGCCCTGGGTACATCGGCTCGAGCACGCGGCAGCGGTCGGACAACTGGGGCATCCCGGATGGCTCCGCCGACCAACGCCCGTACGAGGATCTCGAGGCTTTCATGACCAGGCCCGCGGCCCTCGCACGGGATCTGTTCGACGAGGGCATCGGCGGTCTCAAGGTCTGGCCGTTCGACCAGGCCGCGGAGGCGACCGGTGGGCTGACGATCGGCCATGACGACCTGCAGCGAGGCCTTGCCGTCATCGAGTCGATCCGGTCCGAGGTCGGGATGGACATGAACCTGATGGTCGAGTTGCACGGCCTGTGGAGCCGCCGCGCCGCGACCACGATCATGGAGGCCCTCGCGCCGTACCGCCCGTACTGGGTCGAGGACCCGATGCGCTCCGACGCGGTCGACGCTCTCCAGGTGCTGGCGTCCTCCGTCGACGTACCGATCGCCTGTGGCGAGACAGCCGTCGGACGGCGCGGGTTCGCCTCTCTCCTGCAATCCGGCGCGATCGACGTAGCCACCCTGGACGTCCAATGGACCGGCGGCCTCACCGAAGCCCGCAAGGTCGCCTCACTCGCCGACACCTACGGCATCCCCATAGCCCCCCACGACTGCACCGGCCCCGCCTCCTTGGCTGCCTGCACCCACCTGACCCTCGCCTCCCCCAACGGCCTCATCCAAGAAACAGTCCGAGCCTTCCTCCGAACCTGGTACACCGACCTGGTCGAAGGCCTCCCCCAAATCACCAACGGCCACATCACCATCTCCAACACCCCAGGCCACGGCGTCCGCCTCCGTGACGGCCTCCCCGAAAGCGACACGGTGGAACGGATCGTCACCAGGCGGTGAGACTTACGGGGGTTGGATGCCGTAGTCGTGGATTTTTCGGTAGATGGTGGCTCGGGACATGCCGAGGGACTTGGCGGCTCGGCCTTTGTGGCCGTCGTTGGCTACGAGGCTGCGGATGATGGCGTCGCGCTCGAGGGCCTCTAGTTGGCTGAGGCTGCGCCGGCTGATGGCTTGGACGCGGGCCGGGAGGTCGGCGGGCATGATCACGCCGGTACGACGGCGCCGTAGGACGACCTGCTTGAGGACCTGGCACAGCTCCCCGGTGTTGCCGGGCCACGACGAGCGCATCAGTTGGTGCATCGCCTCCGGTGAGCAGCTCAGGTCGCCGTGGCTCACCTGGTTGAGGACGTACGGGACGAGTTCGCGGACGTCCTCGATGTGGTGCCGCAACGGTGGCACCTCGACGGTCAGCGGGAACAGCGCCAGCAACTCCCCCAGGTCGGGGAGGTCCGTGCCGTCCGACGTCATCGTCAGCGCGATCCACGGCGGCTCGGACGGCCGGCGTTCGAGTACGTCGTACAGAGCCTCGATCGTCGCCTCGACATCGCGCGGGCCGAGGCGGTCGGCGTGCCGGATCACCAGCGCCTGAACCATGTCGTCGGCCAGCTCGGCCTCCAGCTCCGCGCCGAATCCGCCGTTCGAGCCGACGGCGTCGACGATGTGGAACAGGCCGGCCGGGTTGTTCTGGTGGTGCGCGGCGCGGGCGAGCGCGACCTTGCCGACACCACGCTCGCCGGTGAGTACGACCCATTGCCCAGCCCGGCACGCGTTGTCGACCTCACGACTGCTGCCCAGCCACGGCGCACTGCGGCCGACGAGCCCGGGCAAGACCGGCCGGGGCGGTGGACGATGCGTCGCGGTCGGCATCCGGCTCTCCGTGCCGGCGTTGTGCGGGCTGACCTGGATGATGCCGGCCTCGTCCCGCGCGCCGACCGCGATCGGGCGGCAGCTGATCCTGACCCAGCTCCCGGTGGGCAACTCGACCACGACCGCATCCGTGCCACCGCGCGCCAGTAACTCCCCGGCGTACCCGAGAACCGCTCGCTGGTCGGTGGCGTCGAGACACTGCCGGGCCTTGGCGTTCATCAGCAGCAGATCGTCATCGACCGCGAGAATCATGTCGCCGAGCCGGCGTGCACTCTGCCGGTACGCCTGCAGCAGCGCCAGCTCCCGAGTGGAGCTGTCGGTCAGCATCGCCGCTCTGATGTTGTCGGCCGTGGTCTTGGCCAGCGCGATCAGCAAAGTCCCGGCATCCTTGCGCCAGCAGGTCAGGTCGATCGCGCCGACCGTCTTCCCGGTGACCGGATGCTTGATCGGTACGCCGGCGCAGGCCAGGTCCTCGAGATCCTCGGCGTAGTGCTCGTGCCCGAAGACATGCATCGGTCCGCCGCCTTCGAGGGCGGTCCCGATTCCGTTCGTCCCGGCGAACTCCTCGGCATAGCTGAAGCCCGGCGCCAGATGGACCTTGTCCAGGTGCCGGGCCAGTTCGGCGTCGGCGGTCAGACGCTGGAGCACGAGGCCCGTCCGGTCGGTCAGGATGACGCTGATCGGTTGACCGGCAAGGTGTTCGTGCAACTGCTGGAGGACTGGTCTCGCGCTCCTGGACAACGGAAGTTCCAGGTCGGGATCCGCGACGTAGGGCAGCGCGATCCGATCGGCCGGCAGGTTCCACCGCCGCGACCTCACCCAGGAGGCAAGGATTGACGGCCGGACGTCCTTCGGCCCGACCGGGTCGAGCGTGAGGAAGTTCAGCCGTGCCTTTGCGGCCCGCCCGCTGTCGTCTTCCGTCGGGAGCACGAGTTCTTCCACAGGGCCTCCTGACGCCCGGCGGGGACGGGTGCGGAAGTGCCACCGCCCCACCGGTCGCTCGCAGTTCGAGCGTAGTGCAGTCCGGCGCCGTTGGCGTCTCAGATTGAGACACGCATTTGGGCCTGGCGGGCTTGTGATCGAAGTAGCGATCAGGAGGTTGCGATGGACAGCGCTGTCCCGAGCCGCGAGACCTACAACCCGTGGACTGTCGTGAACGTCGTCTTCGAGCACCTGGCCGACGCCGGGCTCCATCCGGTCCTCGGAACGACCGGGAACCCGGGCGAGCCGGCCGCAGCTCTCCTGCAGGCGTTCGGGATCCAGCCCGACCCGCAGGGTGACGAACAGATCGCGCTGGCCAAGGATGCGCGGCTGGCGGAGCTCAGACAGGCGATGTTCGGCAACCCCTGAGCCGGTGACCGTCCGTCATCTCAATTTGAGACCTCCACGGCGGTCACACCGGCGATGTACTGCAAGTGCAGTCGGCCACGAGTGTGAGGAGTGCCATGAGTCGCCAAAGTGTGGCGAAGGCCCACCAGAAGATCCAGGAATTGTCCTGGGAACCTGCGTATCACGAGCCGGTCTCGCACTACGGGACCGACTACACGTTCCAGAAGGCGCAGAAGAAGGATCCACTGAAGCAGGTCCTGCGGTCGTACTTCCCGATGCAGGAAGAGAAGGACCACCGTGTGTACGGCGCCTCTGACGGAGCCATCCGCGGAAACATGTTCCGCCAGGTGCAGGAACGCTGGCTGGAGTGGCAGAAGCTGTTCCTGAGCATCATCCCGCTGCCGGAGATCTCGGCCGCCCGGGCGATGCCGCTGCTGTTCCGGACCGTGCCGAACCCGGAACTGCACAACGGCCAGGCGATCCAGATGATCGACGAGGTACGGCACTCGACGATCCAGCAGAACCTCAAGCGCCTGTACATGAACAACTACATCGACCCCGCCGGCTTCAACTCCAGCCTGCGGAACTTCCAGAGCGACTACTGCGGCACCATCGGCCGTCAGTTCGCCGAGGGATTCATCACCGGTGATGCCATCACGGCGGCCAGTATCTACCTGACCATCGTGGCCGAAACGGCATTCACCAACACGCTGTTCGTCGCCATGCCGGCCGAGGCGGCCGCGAACGGCGACTACCTGCTGCCGACCGTGTTCCACTCGGTCCAGTCCGACGAGTCCCGGCACATCAGCAACGGCTACGCGACGCTGCTGATGGCACTGGCCGACGAAGGCAACCACCAGCTGCTCGCCCGCGACCTGCGCTACGCGTGGTGGAACAACCACCGTGTCGTCGACGCCGCGATCGGCACCTTCATCGAGTACGGCACCAAGGACCGCCGCAAGGACCGCGAGAGCTACGCGGAGATGTGGCGGCGCTGGATCTACGACGACTACTACCGCAGCTACCTGGTGCCGCTGGAGAAGTACGGCCTCGAGATCCCGCACGATCTGATCGAGGAGTCCTGGAACCAGATCTGGAACAAGGGCTACGTGCACGAGGTGGCGCAGTTCTTCGCCACCGGCTGGCTGGCCAACTACTGGCGGATCGACCCGATGACCGACAAGGACTTCGAGTGGTTCGAGTACAAGTACCCCGGCTGGTACGACAAGTACGGCGCCTGGTGGGAGAACTACAACCGCCTGTCGATGCCGAACGGGCACAAGCCGATCGTCTTCGAGGACGTCGACTACGAGTACCCGCACCGGTGCTGGACCTGCATGGTCCCGTGCCTGGTCCGCGAGGACATGGTGATGGCCAAGGTCGACGGCCAGTGGCGGACCTACTGCCACGACATGTGCCGCTGGACCGATGAGGTCGCCTTCCGGCCGACGTACCAGGGCCGGCAGACGCCGAACATGGGCAAGCTGATCGGCCACCGCGAGTGGGAGACGCTGTACCACGGCTGGAACTGGGCCGACGTGGTCTCCGACATGGGCTTCGTGCGGGACGACGGCAAGACCATGGTCGCGCAGCCGCATCTCGACCTGAACCCGGACAAGATGTGGACGCTCGATCACCTGCGCAAGTGCCCGCCGCTGGCGAGCCCGAACGTGTTGCTGAACGAAATGAGCGACGACGAGCGGACCGCGTTCGCTGCCCGTTACGTGCGTGGTGGCCCCGCCGGCCGCGCACCCGCCGACGCGTGATCCCCTCCCCGGGGCGGGCGGGCACCCCCGTGTCCGCCCGCCCCGGTCCGTCCCCGCAGAGACGTCAGGAACCATGGGCGATAAGCATGTCGTGAGGTTCGAGCCCGTCGGCATCGAGATCGAGGTCGACGAGGATCAGACGATCCTGCGCGCCGCGGCCGAGCAGGGTGTGATGCTCATGCACGGCTGCAAAGAGGGCCAGTGCTCGTCCTGCAAGTCGTTCGTCCTGGACGGCGAGGACATCGAGCTGGACCGCTACTCGACGTTCGCACTGCCGGAGTACGAACTGGACGAGGGCTACACGCTGCTGTGCCGGGCCCATCCGTACGAGGACCTGACCATCGAGCTGCTCAACTACGACGAGGACATGATCCGGTCCGGGCTGCCGATCCAGGACCGGGTCGCGGAGGTTGTCGCGATCACCCCGGTCACCCACGACCTGCGTCATCTCGTCCTGCGCCTGACCGACCCCGGCGAGCTCAAGTTCTTCCCCGGTCAGTACGTCGACATCCTGGTCCCCGACAGCGAGGCGAGCCGATCGTTCTCGATGGCGAACACGACCAGCCGCGACTCCGGGCAGCTGGAGTTCGTGATCAAGGTCTATCCCGGCGGAGTCTTCTCGGAGTTCCTCGACACCCGGCTCAACGTCGGCGACCGGCTGCAGCTGAGCGGGCCGTTCGGGGTCTTCACCCTGCGGGACAATCCGGGCGCCCGGATCGTCTTCGTCGGCGGTGGCGCCGGGATGGCACCGATCCTGTCGCTGCTGCGCTCGATGGCCGAGCGCGGGATCGACCGGCCGGCGACCTACTACTACGGAGCCCGGACCCACCTGGATCTGTGCTTCGACGAGGAACTCCGGGCGCTGCAGGAGGTGCTGCCGGGGTTCAAGTACGTACCGGCGCTGTCCGAGCCTGCCGAGGACGCCGAGTGGGACGGCGAGGTCGGTCTGATCACCGACGTCGTCCGCCGGCACGAACCGGATCTGGCCGGAGCCGACGCCTATGTCTGCGGTCCGCCACCGATGGTGGAGGCCGCGATCCCGTTGCTCGAAGGGCTGGGCGTCGTCACGAAGCACATCTACTACGACAAGTTCACCACGACCGGCGACGCCGGTGACTCGAAGGTGCTGGAGGCCCCGACGCGATGAGCTGTCACAAGATTGGGGAGAGCCGATGACCACCACACAGGATGCACCCAAGTTCGAACGCAGTGTGCCCAAGCCGGTCTTCACCGATGCCGAGGCGGGCGCCCGGGAGTTCCCGGACTCGAACTCGCGGCGGTACAACTACTACAAGCCGCAGAAGCGCAAGCAGAGCCACTACGAGGACGTCACGGTCGACGTACAGCCGGATCCGCGGCACTACCTGACCCAGGGCTGGCTCTACGGGTTCGCCGACGGGCGCGGCGGCTACCCGCTGGACTGGACCGTGCTGAAGGCGTGGGGCTCGGACCAGCCCTCACCCGAGCGCGGACCGGGCAGCGGCGGCATGATCGTCAAGGAGTGGCCGGCCACCGGCTGGCACGAGTTCCGTGACCCGAACGAGGAGTGGGAGCTCACGCTCTACCGCTACAACTCCAACGTCGTCCGCCAGGTCACCCAGAACGTCGAGGCCGCCAAGGCGTCCAAGGCCTTCGAGCAGTGGAACGCCAACTGGGTCCGCTTCGTCGAGCAGCACATCGGTGCCTGGATGCACGTCGACCACGGCCTCGGTCTGTACCTGTACGCGAACGCGAACCGGCGCGCGCCGACGAACATGCACAACAACGCGATCTCGGTGAACAGCATGCACCGGATCCGGGCCGCCCAGGACCTGGCGCTGTACAACCTCACGTTGTCCGAGGAGCTCGAGGGGTTCGACGGCAGCGCCCACCTGGAGACGTGGAACAACGACCCGGCCTGGCAGGGTGTCCGCGACCTGGCCGAGCAACTGACCGCGATCGACGACTGGTGCGAGGCGATCTTCGCCGCGAACATCGTGTTCGAGCCGCTGGTCGGCGAACTGTTCCGCAGCCAGCTGGTCCAGCAGGCGGCACCGCGCAACGGTGACTTCGTCACGCCGACGGTCATCGGCGCGGCGGAGTACGACTTCGCCGAGCGCGACCTGCGCTACACCACGGCGATGTTCGAGCTGCTCACCAACGACCGGGAGTTCGCCGGCCACAACAAGGCGATCCTGACCGACTGGGCGAGCACGTGGACCACCAAGTCACTCGCCGCGGCCCGGGCGCTGCAGCCGCTGTGGTCGCAGCCGGATGCCAAACCGCCGCGGTTCGAGGACGGGCTCGACCGCGTGAAGAGCAGGTTCAGCGGCATCGTCGTCTCGCTGGGCCTCGAGGAACCGAAGGAGTTGGCACAGTGACCACGCTCAAGGCAGTCGTCGAGAGCCCGTTCAAGTCCGACAACACCGCGTCCAACAGGTGTGGCGTCACGCTGATGAACAACCAGGTCGGGGCGGTCGTCGCCGACGTGATGCGCCCCCTGGACAACGTCACGGTGACACCGCTGCCGTCGATGATCCGGGTCGACGCGGTCGGCCGGATGGACTTCGTCTACGACGACATCTCCGAGGCCCTCGGCGAGGAGCCCGGGTACTTCGACCAGGCCGAGTTCGAGGAGAACATGTCGACCCACTACGGCCGCATGGTCCACCTCGACGACCGGACCATCATGTTCGCCAACCCCGAGGACGCTGCCGAGTACATCGGCTTCGACCTGACCGCATCCAGCTGACAAGGGGGTCTTCCGTGTACGAGAAGAACGGTGAGAAGTACTTCGTGGTCGACAGCCACATGCACTTCTGGAAGGCAGGACCGGACAACTGGGTCCCGGGTGCGGAGCAGTACGCGAAGGGCTGGATCGAATGCTTCCACGCGTACATGAGTCTGGCGCCGAAGGAGACCCACTGGCCGATCGAGAAGTTCATGAGCTACACCGAGGACGACCTGATGAAGGACGTCTTCGAGGACGGCTACGTGGACGTGGCGATCTTCCAGCCGACGTACCTGAAGGAGTGGTACACCGAGGGCTTCAACACCACCGAGCAGAACGCCGCCCTGGGCGAGAAGCACCCGGGCATGTTCGTGCTCAACACCCGGTTCGACCCGCGCGACGGTGACGCCGGCAT
Organism: Kribbella pittospori; assembly: GCF_004331465.1. Classification (GTDB taxonomy): domain Bacteria; phylum Actinomycetota; class Actinomycetes; order Propionibacteriales; family Kribbellaceae; genus Kribbella; species Kribbella pittospori. The sequence continues at coordinate 407,736 of NZ_SJKB01000003.1, read as the reverse complement.
CGAGGAACTGAAGGCGAACGTCGAGCGGTACGGGTCGCGCGGCGTCAAGCTCTACACGGCAGAGTGGAACGCCGGCTCCCGGGGTTACAAGCTGACCGACCCCGCGGCGTACCGCTATCTGGAGAAGGCGCAGGAGTTCGGGATCAAGAACATCCATGTCCACAAGGGCCCCACGATCTGGCCGCTGGACAAGGACGCGTTCGACGTCTCCGACGTGGACCACGCCGCGACCGACTTCCCCGAGCTCAACTTCATCGTCGAGCACGTGGGACTGCCTCGGATCGAGGACTTCTGCTTCATGGCGACCCAGGAACCCAACGTGTACGCCGGCCTGTCGGTGGTCATCGGCGGCCTGATGCACGCACGGCCGCGGTTCTTCGCGAAGGTGATGGGCGAGCTGCTGTTCTGGGTCGGCGAGGACAAGATGACCTTCGGCAGCGACTACGGCATCTGGGAGCCGAAGTGGCAGGTCGAGGGCTTCGTCGACTGGGACTTCCCCGAGGGCGACGAGTTCGCCGACTACCCACGACTGGGAGTGGAGGGCAAGAAGAAGATCCTGGGCCTGAACGCTGCGAAGCTGTACGACCTCAAGGTTCCCGACGAGCTCCAGCTCAAGGAGGCGGAGCCGGCCGCGCAGGACGACGCCAAGCTGGTCACCCAGTAATGACGGCGGTGGCCGGGGAGAAGTCCCGGGTCCTGACCGCGCTGGACGCGGTCCGGGACCCGGAGCTGGACGAGCCGATCACGACGCTGGGTTTCGTGTCCACCTGCGTCGTGTCGGCCGCCGGTGACGTCGTGGTGCGGTTGCGGCTGCCGACGTACTTCTGTGCGCCCAACTTCGCCTTCCTGATGGTCGCCGACGCGTACGACGTGGTCGCCGCCCTGCCCGGCGTCCGCGGTGTCGACGTCGCGCTCGTGGACCACTTCGCGTCCGACCAGATCAACGCCGGCGTGGCGGCACGGGCCGGCTTCGCCGCGTCGTTCGACGGCGAGGCGGCCGGCGAGCTGGACGAGCTGCGCCGGACCTTCGTGACCAAGGCGATGCTGGCCGGGACGGACCAGGTGTGCCGGCCGCTGCGGGCCGCCGGCGCCGATCCGGCCCGGCTCGCCACGATGACCCTCGGCGACGTCCCCGCGTCTGCCGAAAAGGAGCGGCTGCTGCGGCGGCGGGCCGAACTCGGGCTGCGCACCGACCCCTCCGCTCCGCTCCTCGTCGACCCCGGCACCGGCTCCCCCATCACCGGTGCCGAGGCGACGAGGCATCTCGGGTTGGCCCGCGTCACCCGGACCGGGATCGAGGCCAACACCGGCATCTGCAGGGGAATGCTGCGCCACCGGTACGCCGAAGCCGGCGTCGGCGAGGAGGAGTAGGGATGAAGGCCGTTCGACTGCACGGATACCACCAGCAGCCGGTCATCGACGACGTACCGGAACCGGTCGTCAAGGGCCCGCTGGACGTCATCGTCAAGATCGGCGGCGCCGGGGTGTGCCGCACCGACCTGCACATCATCGAGGGCCAGTGGGCCGAAGCGATGCACCCGGCCCTGCCGTACACGATCGGCCACGAGAACGCCGGCTGGGTGCACGAGGTCGGTTCGGCGGTGACCAACGTCCAGGTCGGTGACACGGTCATCCTGCACCCGACCCCGACCTGCGGGCTCTGCGCTGCCTGCAGGGCGGGCAACGACATGCACTGCGCGCAGAGCTCGTTCCCGGGACTCGACAGCGACGGCGGGATGGCGGAGTACCTGCTCACGTCCGCGCGCGCGTGCGTGAAGCTCGACCCGAGCACCCGGCCGCAGGACGTCGCGGCGCTGGCCGATGCCGGCATCACGGCGTACCACGCGGTCCGCAAGGCGATCCCGCTCCTTCCGCCCGGCACGACCTGCGTCGTGATCGGTGCCGGCGGTCTCGGGCACATCGGCATCCAGTGCCTGGCCGCGCTCACCGCGACCAGGATCATCGTCGTCGACCGCAACCCCGACGCCCTGAAGCTGGCCGAGCAGCTCGGCGCCGATCAGACAGTGGTTGCTGACGGCAAACAGGTGCAGACGGTCCTCGAGCTCACCGGCGGCGTCGGCGCGAACGTCGTACTCGACTTCGTCGCCGAGCAGGGCGCGGAGCAGGACGGCTTCGCGATGACCGCACCGGCCGGTTCGTACTTCGTCATCGGGTACGGCGGCCAGGTCCAGATCCCGACCCTCGACATCATCTCGACCGAGCGCAACATCATCGGCAACATCGTCGGCACGTTCAACGAACTGGCCGAGCTGATGGCGCTCGCCCAGGCCGGGAAGGTCACCCTGCACACCAGGACCTACCCGCTGGACGCGGCCGTCGATGCGGTCGCCGATCTCGACGCCGGCCGGGTTCGCGGCCGCGCGATCCTCGTTCCGTAAGTCACGACCGACCGGGAGGGCTCTGATGGCCAAGGAACTGCGATTCGGTGAGCAGGCCCGCGACCTGCTGCTCTCCGGAGTGGACCAGCTGGCGGACGCGGTGAAATCGACCCTGGGCCCGAAGGGCCGCAACGTGATCCTGGAGAAGATCACCGGATCACCGGTGGTCACCAACGACGGCGTGACCATCGCCCGGGAGATCCATCTGAAGAACCAGTTCGAGAACATGGGCGCCCAACTGGTCAAGGAAGCCGCGATCAAGACCAACGACATCGTCGGCGACGGGACCACGACGGCGACCGTCATCGCGCAGGCGATCATCCGTGAAGGCATGGCCGCGATCAGCTCCGGAGGCAACCCGGTACTGGTGAAGCGCGGCATCGACATGGCCGTGGCCCGCTTGGTGGAGCGGCTCCGCGAGGTGGCGCACCCGGTCGCCACCGAGCACGACTTCGCCCGGGTCGCGGCCATCTCGGCCAACGACGACGACATGGTGGGAGCGGTCATCGCGAACGCCCTGCACACCGTCGGCGACGGCGGCATCGTCACCGTCGAGGAGTCGGCCGCGCACGGCATGCGGGTCGACTTCGTCGAGGGATTCGAGTTCGACAACGGCTACCTGTCGCCGTACATGGTCACCGATCCAGGCAGCCTGCAGGCGGTGCTGGACGATCCGTACATCCTGCTGTGCAGCGAGAAGATCACCAAGGTGCAGGAGATCATGCCGCTGCTGGACAAGATCATGCGGGAACCGAAGCCGCTGGTGATCATCGCGGAGAACCTCGAGGGCACCGCGCTCAGCATGCTGGTCCACAACCACGTGAACGGCCTCTTCCAGTGCGTCGCGGTCAAGGCGCCCGGCTTCGGTGACCGGCGGCTGCACAAGCTGGAGGACATCGCGGCGATCACCGGCGGCGCGGTCTACAGCCGGCACTCCGGCTTCACCCTCGAGACGATGCGACTCGAGCAGCTCGGCCGGGCGGACCAGGTGCGGGTCACCGCGGAGCGCACCGCGATCGTGGCGGAGTCGGGGCACGAGAAGGACGTCGAGTTCCGGCTCACGCAGCTGCGCGCCGAGTTGGAGCGGGCGACGTTCGGGGTGGACGAGGACGTTCTCACCGAGCGGATCGGTGCGCTGTCCGGCAAGGTCGCAGTGATCCGGGTCGGTGCCCCGACGCCGGCCGAGTTGAAGGAACTGCAGCACCGGGTCGAGGACGCGTTGTCCGCGACCCGCGCCGCGATGGCCGAGGGCATCGTCGCCGGTGGCGGGATGGCCCTGCTGCATGCGGAGTCGGCGCTCGACAGTCTCGACGTCAAGGACGACTACGCCACCGGTGTGAAGATCGTCCGGCGGGCCTTGCGCGAACCGGCGTACCTGATCGCTGCGAACGCCGGCTACAACGGCGCGGAGGTCCTTGAACGGACCTCGCAACTCGGAGTCGACGAAGGCTTCGACGCGCTCGAAGGCAAGTACGGCAACATGCTCGACATGGGGATCGTCGATCCCCTCCGCGTCGCCCGCTCGGCCCTCCAGAACGGCGCCTCGGTCGCCGGTCTGCTGCTCACCACCAACACACTGATCGCCGAGGAGCAGACGCCGTGGGGCGGCAGCGCCTCCCTGATGACCGAGTACGGCGCTCTGGACGAAGGGCTGCACCAGCCCTCCCCCGACTCCAGCACACCCCAGTCCCTGGGTCTCGGCCCGTCGGTCGGCTGACCCTCCATGCATCGCCGGCTCAAGCCTTCTGCTTGAGCCGGCGATGCCACTCCTGAGGTGCGCAGTGCGGAAACAAAGTGCCGCCAGGCGACGAAAAGTTTCCGGGCAGCGGATCGGGTCAGGCTCTGAGACGGACGGGTGGGTCGGGGGCTAGGGTGCCGTCGGGGGCGATGTGGGCGAGGATCTGGTCGACCAGGGCCACGATGTGGGGATCGTCGACGGTGTAGATGTGGCGGCGACCTTCGCGACGGAGGGAGATGAGACCGGCCAGGCGGAGTTTGGCGAGGTGCTGGCTGGCGGTGGTGATGCTGACGCCGGCGCGATCGGCCAGCGTGCCCACGTCGCACTCGCCGTTGGTGGCGAGCCAGACCAGGTGCAGCCGCACGGGCGCGACAAGCAGCCCTAGGGTGCGGGCCGCGGCGTGCAGCTGCAGACTGGTCGGCTCGGTCATGACTCAGTAGATGTTGGACGGACGGACCATGCCCTCGGCCAGATCGCCGAAGCCGGGGGCCATGATCGCACCGGGGTTGCCGAGGATCTCCTCGACGACCGCGGTCTCGGTGGTGATCAGCAGCGCCGCGATCGACGCCGCACTCTCCAGAGCTGCCCTGGTCACCTTCAGCGGGTCCATCACGCCTTCGTCGAACATGTCGGCGTACTGGCCGGTGAGCGCGTTGAAGCCGGTGCCGAGCGGCTGGCTCGCGACCTTGGCGACGACCTCGTCACCGTCGTACCCCGCGTTGATCGCGATCCATCGCAGCGGCTCGGGCAACGCCCGCCGGACGACCTCGCGGCCGACCGCAGCGTCACCGGTCAACTCGACCCGCGACACCGCCTCCTGCGCCTGGACGAGCGCCGTACCTCCGCCGGCCACCACGCCCTCCTCGACCGCGGCGCGGGTCGCCGCCAGCGAGTCCTCGACCCGCAGCATCCGCTCCTTGCGCTCGACGCTCGTCGCGCCACCCACCTGGATGACAGCCACCCGCCCGGACAGCCGAGCCATCCGCAGCTGCAGGTTGTCCCGGTCGGCGTCGATCCTGGCCCGCTCGAACTGCGTCTCCAGCTGGGTCAGGCGAGCGTCCACCAGGTTCGCGTCGCCGTGACCGCCGACGATCGTCGTCCGGTCCTCGGTGATCGTGATCCGGTCACACGACCCGAGGTGGTTCAGCGCGACCTCGGACAGGTCCAGTCCGGTGTCGGTCGCGATGACCTGACCGCCCAGCGCCACCGCGAGGTCCTCGAGCTCGGCCACCCGGCGGTGCCCGAAGCCGGGAGCCCGGACGACGACCGACTGCATGGTGTTGTGCATGTTGCCGCCGACAAGCAACTGCAACGCCGGCCCGTCGACGTCCTCGGCGAGTACGACGAGCGGCCGGTCCGCGCGCTTGGCCGCCTCGACGGTCGGCATGATGTCCTGCACCTGGGAGATCTTCTTGTTGGTGAGCAGGATGACCGGGTTCTCGTAGACGGCCTCCATCCGCTCCTTGTCGGTGACCATGTACAGCGACACGTAACCGTGGTCGAACTCGATCCCGTCCACGACCTCGACCGACAGACCGATGGCATCGGACTCTTCCGTGGTGACGACGCCGTTGCGGCCGACCCGGGTGACCGCCTCCGCGATCACCTCGCCGATCGTCTCGTCGTCACTGGCCGCCAGCGTCGCGATGTGCCGCAGGTCGTCCGGGCCGCCGACCTCGGCCGCCCACGAGCGCAGCGTCTCCACCACGACCGGCACCGTCTGCTCGATGCCACGACGTACCCGCATCGGGTTCGCACCGGCGTCGACCGCGCGCAGCCCTTCCCGGACCATCGCCTGCGCCAGCACGGTCGCCGTCGTGGTGCCGTCGCCGACGACACCGTTGGTGTTCATCGCGACTTCCTTCACCAACTGGGCGCCCATGTTCGCGAACGGCTCGCGCAGCTGGATCTCCTTCGCGATCGTCACGCCGTCGTTGGTGATGGTCGGCGGGCCGGTCAGCTTCTCCAGGACGGCGTTGCGTCCCTTCGGGCCGAGCGTCACCTTGATCGCATCGGCGAGCGAGTTCACGCCGGACTCGAGCAGTCGGCGTGCCTCCTCGTTGAACCGCAGTTCCTTTGCCATGGTCAGACCACCTTTCGGGTCACGGGATGAGAATCGCCCGGCCGCGGACCTTGCCCGCGTCGAGGTCATCGAGAGCCTGCTGGAAGTCAGCGAGCGGGTATTTCGTGGTGTGCAGGGCGACCTTGCCCTGCGCGGCCAGCACCATCAGCTCCTGCAGATCGGTGTAGGAGCCGACCAGGTTGCCGACGAAGTTGATCTCGGTGGAGATGATGTCGATCGTCGGTACGACGAGGTCCTCGCCGTACCCGACGACGTAGTAGTTGCCGGCCCGCCGGAGCATCCGGACGCCCTCGGAGGTGGCGCCGCCTTCGCCGACGAAGTCGACGACCGCCTCCGCGCCCTTCCCGCCGGTCAACTCCAGTACGTCGTCCACCTGGGTGCCGTTGGCAACGATGCCGTGGTCGGCGCCGATCGCGACCGCCAGCTCCACCGCCGCCGGGTTGCGGTCGATCACGACCAGGGTCGCGGCCGAGATCGCCTTCAACACCTGGATGCCGATGTGGCCGAGGCCGCCGGCGCCGATCAGCACGCAAACGTCCCCGGGCCGCGTCGCCCGGGCCACCTTGGCCGCCGCGTGGTACGCCGTCAGCCCGGCATCCGCGAGTGCGGCAACGTCGGCCGGCTCGAGGCTGTCGTCGATCTTGACCACGCTGCGGGCAGTCGTCCGCAGGTAGTCGGCGTACCCGCCGTCGGTGTCGATGCCCGGGAACCGGCTGTTCTCGCAGTGCACGTCGTCACCAAAGCGGCAGGCACGGCACAGACCGCACGTCATCAGTGGATGCAGGATCACCTTGTCGCCCGGCTGGACGTTGGTGACGGCATCGCCGACGGCGTGCACCCAGCCCGCGTTCTCGTGGCCGATGGTGTAGGGCAGCGCCACACCGCTCTTCTCGGCCCACTGCCCTTCGAGGATGTGCAGGTCGGTCCGGCACACCCCAGCGCCGCCGATCCTGACGATGACGTCCAGCGGTCCCTGGATCTCCGGTTCGGGTACGTCGGTGAGCTGCAACTTGGTGTGGTAACCGACTACCTGGACCGCCCTCATGACGTGCTCCTTGCGTTCGTGACTCGGATGGACATGCCGTCGGGCTCCACGTCGGCGTACCGGGTCGCGAGCAGTCCGCGGCAGAAGTGGGAGTTTCCCTCGATCGAGATCCGCACAGCCTTGGCGAACCGGAGCCGCAGCGGGACCGCCTCGGCTGCGAGTGGCGCACCGTCCTCGTCCACCAGCACCGGTTCGTCCGGATGGACGCCGAGACCGATGGCGACCCGTCGCCGCTGCAACGCCTCCTTGTGCGGACCCTCCGGGACATCGGCGAGAGTGACCTCGTGGAGATCGTCGACGGTCATCCCGCTGCTCTTCAGGAGCGCCTCGGCGCAACGCTCCATCGCCGCGGTATGCGCCTTGTGCCGGAAGATCCGCCGCAGTTCGTCCAGGCTCGTCTCCGCCTCGACACCGAACGTTCCGACGTACCCGGCGTCGGCGGCCAGGCCGGCGTTGATCTTGTCCGAGTCGTGGTGATCGTCGAGCTGCACCACGATCCGTCCCAGGCCGCCGACCCGCCGGAGCGCGTCGACGGCGTCGGACGCCATCAGGTAGGCGAAGTTCGGCGAGCAGAACGACGTCGGCAGCCGCAGGTGGACCACGACCTTGGTGTCGTCGACCCGGATCGACCGGACGAACCCCAGCGTGGTGATGGGTTCGTCCAGTTCCGGATCCGTGACCGTCGCCAGGGCGGCGACGATCTCGTCGACCACCGAGGTCGCGACGGCCGTCATGCGCGTGCGCCGGCCGCCACCTCGACAGAGGTGTCACCGGCATCGGTCGGCAGCCGCAGCTCCTGCGGTACGTCGAGGTCGTACAGGGCGGCCGCGTTCAGGCCGAGGATCTTCTTCTTCTGCGCGGTCGTGATCGGCGCGTACTCCGGCAGGTCCGCGGGGATCTGGAAGTCGACGAACTTCTCCACCAGCCACTGCGGCGTCCAGAGCGCGTAGTCACTGGCGAACAGGATCTTGTCCTCGCCGAGCCAGTAGAGCAGTTCGCCGATGATCTGGGCGAAGTACTTCGGCCGGGCGTGGACGAAGGGCATCGCGACCGCGAGACCGCCGTACACGTTGGACTCCTGGGTGGCGATCCAGCAGAAGTCCTCCAGCCGCGGCAGGCCGACGTGCTCGACGATGAAGTTCAGGTCCAGGTAGTCGGTCGCGACCTTGTCGATGTCGGCGACGTCGAACGCGTCCCGGTCGAGCGGGCGGATCGTGGGGCCCTTGTGCACATGGATGTTCTTGATGCCGAGCTTCAGGCACTCCTCCAGGTACCGGCGCGACCACGGGTCGTCGAGCTTGTAACCGCGCGAGTCGCCGTGCCACTCGGCGGTGTAGAGCTTCACGCCCTTGAGGTTCATCCGCTCGGCGTCGCGCCGGAGCTGCTCCAGGCCCTCCTCGCCGTTGCGCGGGTCGTAGGCGTGGTTGTAGGTGAGCTTGTCCGGGTGCTTCGTGGCCAGGCCGAACGCCTCCTCGGTCTGGCCGAACCCGTCCTTGTAGAAGTCGCTGAGCAGCGTGGCCTGGAAGATCGCGTGGTCGGCGTACCCGTCGTCGAAGACGTCCTTCATCAACCGGTCGCCGCCGTAGTACGTGTAGGTGTCGTAGTCCCACACCACGTCTTCCGGGCTCAGGTTGCGGTGGTAGTCGTAGAAGCAGTCGATGAACTGCTTGCCGTGCACGTTCTTCAGGTTCGACTCACGGCCGTCCCAGATGTGTACGTGCGCGTCGACCACGTAGTACTTCTCGCCGTTCTTCTCGTACATGACGTCCTCGCTTCATGGGTCTGATCTCGGGATGAGCTCCGGTCCGGGCGCGGGCCAGGCCCCGGACCGGAGCGGCACTGCGTGTTAGGTCGTGTCTCCCACTCCCGTGCCGTAGCGAGCAGGTGCTCGGCGGAGTGCCTCGGTGTGCTGGAGGGGAGGGTTCGATGCGGAGCATCGTGCCCTTCGCTCCAGTGCAGCGAGGTGCCCGCCGAGTGCCGCGCAGTAGGCACGGGAGTGGGAGAGACGGCCTTAGTGCACGGTGAGGTCGAAGCCGATGTACTCGGCGGCGTCCTCGGGGCTGGCGAACAGGAGGGTCTTGTCGTCGAGGTGGACCATCCGGCCGTAGTGGGTCGAGCTGATCTCCTCGAACACCGAGCCGTCGAACTCCGAGCCGAGCGCGTCGGTCAGTTCGGCGTAGTCGAAGTCCAGTACGCCGGTCCCGTCGACCCGGATCATCGACGGGTACTCGGTCAGCTCGACGCCGTCCTTGGCGCCCATCACCTGGGCGACGACCCGGCCGACCGGCGTATTCATCAGGGTCACACCGGTCTTGTTGGAGAACTCGGCGGCAGATCCGAACTGCATGCTCACTTGTCCAGCTCCTTAGGGATGTCCAGCCCGAGGTCCTCGAGCAGGGAACGGAACTTCTGCTTGGCCGCGTCCAGGCTGACCGCGAACGTGACGGACTTGTCGGCCGGCTGCGACCAGATCGGCTGCAAGGCCTGCGCGGCGGCGATGCAGCGCGGCACCCAGGTGGTGAGCCACTCGCCGAACAGCACCTTGTTGGTCTCGCCGTGCTGCTCGTCGCGGGTCAGCAGGCGGAACAGGTTGCGGGTGTAGGCCAGGTCGCGGTCGTAGTCGTGCTCGCCGGTACCGACGATGGTCGGCGTCAGGTAGTCGCCGTTGCGGGCCGCGATCTGCATCACGAGCTCGGTCCGGAACAGCGATCCGACCAGCTGCTCGAACACGATGTTGGTGGCGAACAGCAGCTCGCACCAGTCGCCGACGGCGGTCAGCCGCTCGACCACCTCACGCGTCGGCTGCCACTCCGGCGCGCTCTGCCAGACCTCCTTGTGGGCGGAGCCGTCGAACTCCACCTCGGCCTCGGCCAGGTCGAGGTTGAACAGGGCCAGGTCCTGGGCGAAGCGCATCTTGTGGGCGGCGTTGACGGCCACCGCGGTGTTGATCATGTTCGTCGGGCCGGACCGCTGGATGCTGGTGAAGACGTGCAGCGCCAGGCCGTTCTCGGCGTGCATCCAGGCGCCGAGGTTGCGCTCGACGAACTTCAGCCAGGCCGGGTTCCAGGCGTCGTACGCCCTGGCCCGCTTGGCGTTCTGCAGGCCCAGGTCGACCTGCCGGACGACCGCGGAGTTGTTCCGGTAGATCGTCTGGTTCCACTCCTCGTTCGGGTCGAGGAAGGCGTGCCAGTTCGAGGACTTCGCGGCGGTCCACTCCTTCGGGTAGCCGCCGGGGCCGTCGCCGAAGCCGTAGATCCAGCCCTGCGTCAGGTGCCGCTCGGGGTCCGGCTGGACGTCGACGGTGACGTCCTCGTACATCGTCGCCCGCAGCTTGGCCGGCTTGTAGTAGTTGTACGACCGGCTCTTCGAGCTCGGGAACTCCAGCGCCCCCGCCTCGGAGTCGGTGAACTCGATCTTGGGGAAACTGCGTTGCTTGGTTTGCTCCATCTCAGACTCCATCGGTAGTCGCTGGGCTGGTGAACTTGTCGTAGAAGACCTGGTCCTTCGGCACGTTGGTTGCCTCCAGCAACGCCAAGGCGGCGTCGACCATCGGCGGCGGCCCACAGAGGTAGACCTCGCTGCGGTGCAGCTCCGCCTCCCGCCGTTCGACGATGTCGGTGACGTTGCCTTCCTCGACCACGAGACCGTCCGAGCCGGCCGCCGACTCGGACAGGCAGGCCACGAACTCGAAGCCGGCCAGTTCCGCGCCGAGCTCCTGGATCGCGTCCAGGTAGAACAGGTCCGCCGCTGTCCGGGCGCCGTAGTAGAACCGGACCGGACGGGTGCTGCCGGTCTCCCGCAGGTGCCGGAGGATGGACAGGATGGGTGCCATCCCGGCCCCGCCAGCCACGCAGACGACCGGCAGTACGTGGCCGTCCTTCAGCGTGGACGAGCCGTACGGCCCGGTCAGCGACAGTTCGTCGCCGACCGCGAGCTCGCCGTCCAGCAGGGCCGAGAACCGGCCGCCCGGGTACTTCTTGATCAGGAACTCGAGCTCGTCCGGCGTCGACTGGGTGGTCGCCATCGAGAACGACCGGTGGTCGTCGGTGCCGGGGATGGTGATGTCGACGTACTGGCCCGGCTTGAACTCGAAGGCGCGCTCGGCCTTCAGCCGGAGCGAGACGATGTCCCGGGTGACCGGCTCGATCGCCTCCACCCGAGCGCTCAGCGTCTGGATCGGGACGCCGCCGAGCAGCTCCTCCTCGTCGAAGTTGAGCAGCTCGATCGTGCAGTCGCTGAAGGCGTGTGCCCGGCACAGCAACACGTAGCCCTCGGCAACTTCTGCGTCGTTGCAGGCGAAGGTCGAGTAGCGCTCCATCTGCAGGTCGCCCTCCAGCACGTACGACTTGCAGGCGGAGCACTGCCCCTCCCTGCAGCCGTGCATCAGGTGGATGCCCTGCCGGAACGCCGCGTCGAGGATCTTGTCGTCCTCGGTGACGTCCATCTCGATGTCGACCGGTTCGAAGCGGATCCGGTGGGTGTCGGCCACGTCCGGGCCTCCTCACGCTCGGGTGGAACGACTGGTGGCGACGCTCATCCCCGCGCCGCCACCAGCCGGTTCGGTGGGGTCAGGCGACGGCCTTGGTGCCGTTCGCCTTGTACGCCGCGATGTGTGCCTCGCGCTCGGCGTCGGACATCTCGTTCAGCAGCACGTTGGGGCTGTTGAACGTGTTGCCGCGGACGTCGTCGAGGGTCCACATCTTCTTCGGGTCGTCCAGGTCCAGGTGCGGCTGACCGATCAGGGTCTTGCCGTCGTCGCGGACGTAGCCGAGGTCGGAGACGATGTCGGCGAGGTCCTTGCCGTGGTGCAGCGTCTCCCATTCGCGGAAGCCGGTCAGGCGGCCCATGTTCGGGGTCGGCCGGCCGTCGTACTCACCGCGGAACGCGACCGCGTCGGTCCAGTAGCACGTCTCGGAGCAGTAGGTGCGCCACTGGCCGTCGACCTTCTCGGTCACCATGTCCTCGTGGATCAGCGCCGGCACCATGCACGTCCAGCAGCGGTGCGGGTACTGGTAGCCGACGTCCTCGAACGCGATCGGCTTGTTCCGGCCCGGGTAGGCCAGCCGGTTGTAGTTCTCCCACCACTTGCCGTACTTCGAGTACCAGCCCGGGTACTTGTCCTCGAACCACTCGAAGTCCTTGTCGGTCATGGCGTCGATCCGCCAGTAGTTGACCGGCCAGCCGGTGGCGAAGAACCGTGCCACCTCGTGCACGTAACCCTTGTCCACGATCCGCTTCCAGGCCTCTTCGACCAGGTCGTGCGGGATGGTGAGTCCGTACTTCTCCAGCGGCAGCAGGTAGCTGCGGTAGTAGTCGTCGTAGATCCACCGGCGCCACATCTCCGCATAGCTCTCACGGTCCTTACGGCGGTCCTTCGTGCCGTACTCGATGAAGGTGCCGATCGCCGCGTCCACGACACAGTGGTTGTTCCACCACGCGTACCGCAGGTCGCGCTCGAGCAGCGGCCGGTTGCGCTCGTCGGCCAGCGCCATCAGCAGGATCGAGTACCCGTTGCTGATGTGCCGCGACTCGTCGGACTGGACCGAGTGGAAGACCGTCGGCAACAGGTAGTCGCCGTTGGCCGCGGCCTCGTCCGGCATGGCCACGAACAGCGTGTTGGTGAAGGCCGTCTCGGCCACCACGGTCAGGTAGATGTTCGCCGCGGTGATCGCGTCACCGGTGATGAACCCCTCACCGAACTGCCGGCCGATGGTGCCCGCGTAGTTGTTCGCGAACGCCTTCTCGGTCATGTCGAACCCGGCCGGGTCGATGTAGTTGTTCATGTACAGCTTCTTGAGGTTCATCTGGATCGTCGAGTGCCGGACCTCGTCGATCATCTGCACCGCGAGCCCGTTGTGGATCTCCGGGTTCGGTACGGCGTCGATCGCCATCGGCATCGCCCGGGCCGCGGAGATCTCCGGGAACGGGATGATGCTCAGGAACAGCTTCTGCCACTCCAGCCAGCGCTGCTGGACCTGGCGGAACATGTTTCCGCGGATGGCGCCGTCCATGGCGCCGTACACGCGGTTGTCCTTCTCCTCCTCCATCGGGAAGTAGGACCGCATGATCTGCTTCAGCGGGTCCTTCTTCGGCGCCTTCTCGAAGGTGTAGTCAGTCCCGAACCGGGTCGCCGGAGTGGCGAAGGTGGGCTCCCACGAGAGTTCGGTGATCTTGGCATGCGCCTTGGTGAGACTCTGCCTGCTCAATGTCTGCCTCCAGGGTCGGGAGCCGGCTTCTGCCCGGCTCCAGCGGTACGGCTGAGCTGCGTTCCAGGCATGAAAGCCGCACCGATGGGGGCGTTCTGTCTCAATGTGAGACTCGAGTCACAAGCTTGCCAATTACTGTTGGTCGTGTTGTTCTCTCGAAGAGTCAGCCGAGTGGAAGGAGCTGACCATGGCCACCAGACCCGACGTCCGGGACTCCATCCGGATGTCCTGGCAACGCTCGGAGGCGTCCCTGGTCGACACCGACCGGCCCGCGCCTGCGTACTTCGACGGGCTCGACTTCGGCACCACGCTGGCCCGGGCGGCCCGGCCGGTGATCGACGCCCTGGCGTCGGAGCTGACCAACGAGCCCGTGTGCATCATCCTGACCGATGCCCGCGGCATCGTCCTGGACCGTCGCGGCGGCGACAAGACCCTGATCCGGCGGCTCGACTCCGTCGATCTGGCCCCCGGTTTCCGGTACGCCGAGTCCGAGGTCGGGACCAACGGGATCGGCACCGCGCTGGAGGTCGGCGGCCCGATCCTGATCGACGGCGCCGAGCACTACACCGGTGTACTGCGCGGTTTCTCCTGCGCCGGCGCGCCGATCACGCACCCGGTCACCGGCGGCCTGCTCGGGATCCTGGACATCACCACCCAGGCGAAGAACTCCAACGCGATCCTGCTGTCGTTCGCCAAACTCGCGGCCCGGCGGATCCAGGAACGCATCCTGGAGGAGGCGAACGCCCTCGACCAGGCGCTGCTGACCGAGTACTACGCGGTCTGCCGGCACACCGGCGGCTCGGTGATCGCCCTCGGCGACGAGGTCTTCATGATCAACGCCCATGCCCAGCAGCGGTTCGACTCCACCGACCAGGCCGCGCTGATCGACCGGACCCGGGACGCCCGCGGCGGGACCAAGCCGGTCACGTTCCTCGCCGACCTCCCGAGCGGGATCAGCGCCCGGCTGGCGTACCAACCGACGTTCCTCGGCGACGCTCTGGCCGGCGGGATCGTGCAGATCAAGGAGCAGCGGTCCGGACCCCGGTCGCCCAGTGGTGGCAGGGTCCCGTCGCTCCCAGGCATGACCGGGACGAGCGCGTTGTGGCGGCACACGACGCAGGAGGTGCTCGACGCGTGCCGCCGGGCGGAGTGGCTGGTCGCCGAGGGTGAGCCGGGTTCAGGCAAGTTGACTCTGCTCCGCGCGGTCCACGACTACAGCTCGCCGGGCCGGCGGCTCGCGGTGCTCGATGCCGGCGATCAGGCTGATCTCCTCGCCTCCGCTACCAGCGAACTGGACTCCGGCTCCGATCTCATCATCCGGAACGCCCACCTGCTCTCCGCGGAGGTCATCCAGGGTCTGGTGGATCTCCTGCAGTCGGTGCGCGACAGTTCGGTGGCCCGCGAGCCGTGGGTCGCGCTGACGCTGCTGACCGGACAGTCGCGCGGCCAGGACGAGCTCGGGACCCAGCTCCTGCGGTTCTTCCCGCGGACTGTCGCCGTACCTCCGCTGCGTCACCACCTCGAGGACATCCCGGTCCTGGTGCGGTACCTGCTCGGCCGCGCCGGCATCACCGGCGTGACCGTCTCCGGGGCCGCACTCAACCAGCTGATGCGACTCCCGTGGGCAGGCAACGTGACGCACCTACGGAAGGTCCTGACCGACGTAGCCCGCCGCCGCCGCTCCGGCGTCGTCGAACTCGAAGACCTCCCCGCCGAATGCCACGCCACCACCCGCCGCCACCTCACCCGCATGGAAGCCCTCGAACGCGACGCCATCGTCGGCGCCCTCGCCTCCCACCACGGCGACAAAACCGCGGCCGCCTCCGCCCTCGGCATGTCCCGAGCCACCATCTACCGAAAAATCCGCGACTACGGCATCGTCACCTGATCCCCTCAGTCTGCTGAGCTCTCCGAGTAACAAGCTGGACCCCATCCCTGGAACCGGAGCAACTAATCCGGGTGTTGGTCCCGTCTCTCTTGGTGAGGCGGCGACTTGGGGGGTCTGGGGTGGGTACGCGGCGCAGGGGTAGTGGGGTTGGGCCGGCTGTTGTTTGTGTGGTGGTTTGTGCGGTGGCGTTTGCTGGCGCGATCAGGGTGTTGATGCCTGGTGGGCGGGAGAAGACTCCGGTGGTGTCGGCTGGGGATGCGACGCCGAGTCCTGTTGTTCGGGGTACGCCGTCTTCTACTGCGGTGAAGTCGACGCCGGTTGCTCGGACCGGGACGTACGCGTGTCCGGGGTTCAGTGGGATCGAGGCGGACGTGCCGTTGCGGATGGTGATGCGGGATACGTTCGCGTGGGGCGACGATCCGGCGTACAAGGTCGGTGATGGTTCCGGTGATATCCGGTGGCGGTCGGATCCGTATCACAAGCCGAGTTGGTACATGTGGCTGCATTCGTTGCGGTGGTTGGGACATGGGATCACGGCGGCCGGGAAGGGCGATCGCAAGGCGCTGACGCACGTGATGGCGATCATTCACGACTGGGTGCGCGACAATCCGTATTCCTGGAAGGGCGATGTCGGTGCCTGGGAGTCCACCATGCATCGCACCAACGTGCTGATCTGTGCCCGGCAGGCCGTGCTTGCCGGACTGCATGTCCGTCGGCTGCCGGCGCAGTACGCCTGGCTTGATCAATCGCTGCTCGACCACGCCAAGTTCATGACCGAGAACTGGGGCGGGCCGTCGAACCACGGCACTGACGAGAGCATTGCGATGTTAGGCGTCGGCTGCACTCTGGGTCGCGCGGACCTGAAGAAGCGGGCCGTCGAACGGTTGACCCAGGCAATCACCACCGCGATCGACCCGCAGGGATCGACGAACGAGCAGTCCGTCGGCTACGCCATGTTCAACTACCAGCTGTGGGGCCGGGCGACCACGGCACTGCAACGCTGCGGCGCCGATCCAGGACCCGTCATCGAGGAACGGCGACGCGCACTCGCGGAGTGGCTGGCCCTCGCCACCACCGCTGCTGGTGAACTCCCCCAGGTCGGCGACACGGTACGCCAGAAGCCGCAACCCGCGGCCGGTACGTCCTTGGAGTACGCCGCCACCCTCGGGGCACGCGGGACGAAGCCGCCCAAGCGGACCGCGGTCTTCGACGCCGGCTATGTCTTCGGTCGGACCGGATGGGGCGAGACGAGGCCGTTCACTCAGGAGTCGACGTACAGCATCCGGTTCGGGGCCGCGCGCCGGTACCACGGGCACGACGACCACATGTCGATCACCTACAACTCGCACGGCCGCGACATCCTGATCGACCCGGGCCACCCCGGATACCAGCTCGACAAGTGGCAGGAGTGGACCAGGAGCCAGGCGTCCCACAACGTGATGACTGTCCCGTCGGCCAAGGGCACGCCGGTCGAGACGAAGCTGGTCAGCGCGGCGATGGCGCCCACCTCGGAGTACTACGAGTTCCGTGACACACCCGCGGCCGGGGTGGAACGGACCAGGGACGTGCTCGTACTGAAGGATCCCGATCTGATCGTCACGCTGGACCGGGGTGAGTCAACGACCAATCAGCGGTACGAGACGTTGTGGCACCTGGCGCCGGGCCAGAAGGTGACGGTGCAGTCCCCGACCACGGCAGTCGCCGCGAAACCTGGTGACAACACCAAGACGTACTTGCTGCAGATCCCTTACGGGCAAAAGCTTCCGGCCAACGCGATCACGGTCGAGCAGGGCAAGCAGGATCCCGTCCAGGGTTGGTATTTCCCGGACATCTTCCACAAGCAGCCGGCGCCCGTGGTCAAGTTCAACCGCGGTGGGCCGACCGCCTCGATCCTGTCGGTCGTCGTACCGGCCGCGGTCGGTACGAAAGTTGCCTTCAGCACCAGAACCGCGGGATCCATGCTGCTGGTCGACCTGACCGTCGGCGCGCGCAAGACCACCGTCCGGGTGGCGCCGAACGGCCGGCTCTCCCGGATCCGCTGAGTCCAGATCCGGTCATCCCTCATAGCGTCATTGGTAAACGTTTGCCATGATGGTCCGGTGATCTATGAACTGAACCATGTCGGTGGTCGTGTCCAGGATCTGGATGCGAGCTTGGCCTTCTACTCCGGCATCGGCGCCGAGGTGGTCGACCGCTTGTTCATGACCGGTCCGCGGGTCCATCGGGTGCACATCCAGCTGGCGACCGGGCTGGTGGAACTGCTCCACAACGAGGAGGTCGACCCGGGCGCGGCGTACGGGCTGAACCACGTCGGGTTCATGACGGACGATCTGGACGGCGACTACGCCCGGCTGATCGGCGCCGGGTACGCCGAGCTCAGCACGCCCAGGGTGGCGGGGAGCGGTCAGGGCCGACTCGCGTTCCTCTCCGATCCGAACGGCGTACGCGTCGAGCTTCTCCAGCGGTCGGAGGAGTTCCGCGTCCCGCCGATCACGTCGGGACCGGTCAGCCGGCTCTCGTACATCGCACTGGACGCGCCTGATCTCGACGCCGCCGTCGAGTTCTACGGCGACCACCTCGGCATGGAGCCGGTGCCGTCCGACGAGGCCGACGCGGCGTACTTCCGGATCGGCGCCGACGCGGTGAAGCTCTGCAAGTCCTTGCCGCCGGCAAACACCCACGTCAACCACCTCGGTCTGACGGTGGCCGAAGCGCGGCCGGATGCCCACGACCCGGACGGGAACCGCGTCCTGTTCGTGCCCGGATTTCAGTGACCGCCAGTCGGTGAAAGTGAACTGAAAGCCCGGTCTGCAAGTCTCACTCCCTGAGCACGTCGGGGAGGGATGCATGAAGCGACCGTCATTCGTGGAGGCCGCACTGGCACTCGCCCGCTCCTGGCTGTCCCCCACCGGCCCGGAGCGGGACGCCCCTCCCCCGCCGGCCGACGCGAACCGCGACCGGCCGGAGGAGGACGACGTACGCCGCTGATGCCTTCAGTCAGATGAGCTCGGGGGTGAGGTCTGGGTCGGGCATGTCGGGGTCGAAGGGGAACATGGGGCGCTCGATGCCGTGGTGGCCGAGGCTGAGGAGGTCCTGGTTGACGCCGCCGGGGGTGAGGGCGAGGAGCCAGTCGGCGGCCATCGCGTAGAGCTCGGGTTCGAGGTAGCCGATCTTCACGATGACGAGGTCGGCGTCGCGCGGCGCCAGTCCGAGAGCGACGAAGTCCGACTCGATGTGGTACGGCTTGCGGCGCATGGTCACGATGACGTGCAACCCGCCGACCGCCAGGGCCACCGCACCCGCCGTGGTGTCGATGCCGGTCACCCGACCGGTCAGCGCGACCGGACCGCACGGCTCGGAGTCGATCTTGCCGCCCACCTCGACGCTGATCGTCGCGCCGACGCCTGCCTCCATCGCCGCGGTGGTCACCTCCGGGTCGACAATCGCCGCGTAGATCGTGGTCAGGTCCGACTCGGTGATCGCCGGCATGCGCAGCAGCTTGTCCAGGGTCCACGAGGTGTCCCCTGCCCCGCCGGCCGTCGGGTTGTCGCCGGAGTCGCTGATGTAGAACGGCCGGGCGGTCGACGCGAGCGCCTGGTCAAGGCACTCGGCGAGTGTCCCGGTCGGCGCGACGAACTCGAACTTGTCGTGCGCGTCCCAGTAGGCGTCCGCGAGCCGCTTCGCCTGAGCGGTGATCACCTGCTCGTCGTCGCCCATCACCACGACCGCGGCCTGGCAGCGCGGCTCGTCCGCCCACGCGTATCCGACCCAGATCGCGGCGTCCAGTACGCCGTCCATCGCCTCGACCTCGTCGACCTGCGCGTAGATGCTCTTGGCCGGCTCGATCCTGGTGCTGGTCTTCTCCCCCGGCAGCAGCACCGGCACCTGCACCCACGCCTTCAGCGGCCGGCCGCCCGAGCGCAACCGTGCCACCAGGTTGCGCGCCGCGCGTTCCTTGGTGTCCCACGCGTCGGTGTGCGGGGCCTTGCGGTAGCAGGTGGCGAGGTCGAGCAGCCCGATCAACTCGCGCGACATGTTGCCGTGGAGATCCATCCCGGTCGAGAGCAGTACGTCGGGACCGACGATCCGGCGGATCCCCGCGACGAGGTCGGCCTCGATGTCGGTCCGGCCGATCACGCTCATCGCACCGTGCATGTCGACGAAGACGCCGTCCAACTGCCCCGCCTGACCCAGACGCTCGTAGATCTCGGCCGCGAGCTCGTCGTACACCTCTGGTACGACGGGACCGCCGGGGACCGCGCGGGCGTGCAGCAGCGGCACCCACTCGACGCCCTCGGTCAGCGGCTTGCCCGCCGCGAGGAAGTCGTACCGCCCGAGCAGCTCGTCGGCGCGGGTCACGTGGAAATCGTCCAGCCTGGTCCGGTGCGGCGAGAACGTACTCGACTCGATCGCGATCCCCGCGATCCCGATCCGCAACCGCCCGGACTCCGCTGATGAGCTCACAGAATTGCTCCTTCGTGTCTACGACGCTGCCTTCGCACACAATTCTGCGCTCTTTAGCCCCCGCAAGCGAGCGCAGGTGAGAACCCCGGCCTCGGTAGCATCGCGGCATGGATTCCTTCTATTGACTCGAACCGCACCGCGTCGCCGTGGTCCTGATCGACTTCCAGAACGACTTCTGCAGTCCGGAGGTCGCCGGCGACGGACCGCCCACCAATACGAACAACGCCGCGACCGCGCTGCGAGCCAACGAGTTCGCCCGGGAAGCGGCCGAGCTGGGTGCTCGGGTGGTGTACACCCAGCAGGTCCTCGATCTGGACCGCCTGACCGAACGCCAGCGCCGCTGGGAACGTGCGGACGGCCTCTGCGCCGCCGGCTCCTGGGGTGCCGAGCTGTTCATCCCGCCCGTTCCGGGCTCCGACGTCGTCGTCAAGGACCGCTTCGACTCCTGGCAGAGCGAGTCGTTCGTGGAGTTCCTGTCCGCCAACGACATCGACGGCCTGGTCATCTGCGGGGTCGAGCTCGTCTGCTGTGTCCTCTACGCGATCCTCGGCGCGTCGGAGCGCGGCTACCACTACCTTGTCCCGTCCGACCTGGTGTCCGGGCAGGACTTCGGTGACGAGACCGACAACCGCGCCGTCCGCGACTTCCTCCGGTTCAACCAGCCGGACCGCCTTGTCGAGTCGGCCGACATCCTGGCCCGGTGGCGTGAGGCGGCTCGCACCTGAGGGTCAGGTGCGAGCCGTGGGTACGGCGGTCAGCGCGGGATGGCCTTGGTGGCGTTGAACCATTGGGAGGTGTCGCGCGGGTCCTTGGGCAGGGTGAGGGACTCGGCGATCTTGCGGAGTTGGGCCTTGTCGGCCTTGCCGCCGAGGAAGCGGATGGTGATCGCCACGCCGTTGCGCTCCATCCGGAGTCCGTTGTCCTGACCTGGTTTGTAGAACGGTTTGCCGTCCTTCTGCGCGTTGATCAGGTCGTCCCAGGTGAACCACGCGTTCCAGCCGTGGATCTTCAGGTCGGCGGGGTCGTCGGCCAGCCGCTTGGTGCGCATGTTCCAGAACTTGTCGGTGCTGTAGCTGATCTGGAGATCCTCGCCCTCCAGTGGCGCCGGACCCCACAGACTTCCCGCTACCAGACCGCCAGGTTTCGGATGGTCGGCGTCCCCGCTCCACGTCGGGAGGGGCTTCTGCCCGGTCGCCTGGTCGCCGTCGGTGAACACGACACCGAACGAATGCCCGTCGCCCTCGAAGTTCGCCGTCTTGTCCTGCACCCGCTGCACCCGCAGTCCGGCCGGCACATAGCCGATCTTGAACGGCGCTGACAGCTGGCCAGGAGTGGCCTTGATCGTCTTCGCGACCGCCACGGCCGTATCGGCGTCGGTGTCCGAGGGCGCGTCGATCCGCGGCACCTGGCGCGTCCCGAGCTCCTGTTGCCGCTCACAGCTGAGCAAGCCCCAGATCCCCTTCGCCGGCTGCCAGGCGACCGTGGTCACCGGCCGGGTCGTCGAGGACGACACCGCGTAGCCGGGTGGGAACGCGACGATCGGCCCACCGTTCGGCATCGTGACGAGCCGACCGGCCAGCCCGTACAGATCGATCCGTGGGCTGTCGGCCGGGATCTTGCCCGGGTCGAAGGCGCCGTTGCGGTAGAGCGTGAGCAGGCACCAGCGGGCCCACGGACTGCCGACCCCGGCGAGCTGGTAGACCTGCCGGTCGGCCTCATAGCCACGCGGGTTGACGATCATCCCCTTCGGCGCGGTCAGCGTGACCCAGTTGCTCCACGGGGATCCGGCCTGCTCACCAGCCGGCTCGGTCGCGGTGTCCCGCAGGTGGTCCACCAGGATCGGGCCGCCGACGGCCGCGGCCGCCGTGGCCATCACGGTGGCCAGGACCAGCGCCGTACGACGCCGCCGCGGCGGACGGTCAACAGGCAGATTGTCAACAATCGGACTACGGTCGGGAGCCGTCGCCGCGATCCGGTCGAGCGCGTTCCGGAGATCTTCCTCAGTGCGCATTGATCACTCCGTGGGGTGCGGTGGTGGCTGGGGATGAGGGGCCGAGTTCGATCCGCAGAGCGGCGAGCGCACGGGAGGCGTACGAACGCACCGTGTTGGGTGAGCAACCGATCGTTTCCGCGATCTCGGAGTCGGTGAGACCGCCGTAGTACCGCAGCGCGAGCACGGTCCGCTGCCGGCGCGGCAGCTTGGCCAACTCGGCGACCATCTCGTCCTGGTCCGCGAGCCGGACCGCGTGGTCGGGCTGCTGGTGGTCCGCCTCGGCCCAGATCTCCGGGCGTGGCACGAACCGGGACCACTTCCGGCGCCAGGACAGATACTCGTTGACCACCATCCGGCGCAGGTACGCGTCCGGCCGCTCGGCCCGCTGGATCCGGCCCCAGTGCCGGTGTGCCTTGATCACGGTGTCCTGGACGAGATCCTCGGCCAGGTGGCCGGACCCGCACAGCACGGTCGCGAACCGCAGCAGGTCCGGCACGCCTTGTCGCGCCCATTCCTCGAAGGTCACCCTCGACTCCCTCCTCAGACCGGTTCAGCAACCGGCCTTCCCAGCAAAGACAGCCCCACCTCCTGATTTGATGCGCGGATCCACCGATTTTCTCTCCGAAGCAGAGAAATGGGTCAGTCGAGCTTCGACGGATGGTGCGCGAGCGGCGTGACCTGGATCCGCAGATACGGGAAGAGCGGGAGGCTGGAGAGCAGGTCGTGCAGGGTGTGGTTGGACGGTACGTCGAAGATGCTGAAGTTGGCGTACTCGCCGACAATCCGCCACAACTGCGGCCAGACACCCTCCTCCTGGAGCTCGAGCGCCCGGGCCTTCTCGCGGGCCACCAGGTCGGCGCGGACCTCGGGATCCAGGTCGGGTGGCAGCGATACGTCCATCCGAACCTGGAACAGCATGCGTCAGTCCTCCCGAGTCAGGCCGGTACGACGGAGTGCGGGGACGGCATCGTGGTCGAGTTCGACGCCGAGGCCAGGCCCGTCCGGCAGGTGCAGCGAGCCGTCCTCGTAGCGCAACGGCGTACGAAGGATCTCTTCTGCGAAGAGCTTCGGGCCGAACAATTCACTCCCCCACGTGACACCCGGTGCAGCACAGGCCAGGTGAAGAGAGGCGGCAGTGCCGATGCCGGTCTCGATGGACGTACCGCCGTGACGGCTCGCGGCCCGCAATCCGGACCGGATCGATCGGCTCGTGGTGCTCTGCACGGGCGCACGGCTCGAACCGGTGCAGTCGTGGACGGACCGAGCCGCGACTGTCCGTGCGGACGGCACTGGTGCGATCGCGGAGGCCGTCGTACGGCGATGGTTCACGCAGCCGGATCCCTTGCTGCGCAAGGAATGTGAGAAGATGGCCGGTTCGACGCCGGCCGAAGGCTATGCCTCGTGTTGTGAGGCGATCGCGACGATGGACCTGCGGCCTGACCTGCCCGTGATCACCGCGCCCACGCTGGCGATCGCGGGTGCCGACGACCCGGCCACCCCGCCGTACCACCTTGAACAGATCGCGACGAAGGCCGGCTGATCGTCATCCCCGGATCTGCGCACTTGGCGAACGCGGAACGGCCGGACGTGGTCACGCCGGCCGTCACCGCCTACCTCACCGCGGGGTGAGGCGGATGACCGGATACTGCCGGTCGGACTTCGCTTGGTACTTCGCGAGCCGCGGCTGAGCGGCCGTGATGCGCCGCCAGGCCCGATCACGCTCGTTGCGGTCGAGACTGTGTGGCGTCACCTGCACCGGACTGCGGCCTGGCAGTTCGACCGACACGCGGTCGGGATGCGCCGTCAGGTTGGCGTGCCAATCGGGGTGCTGACTGCCGCCGCCCGACGCGACGACCAACCAGCCGGCGTCGTCCGCGAACCAACCGAGCGGCGTCTCCCGCGGCTCACCGCTACGACGACCGACCGTCTTCAGGATGAGGACGTCCATCCCCATCATCTTGTCGCGACCGCCACGAATCTTCTTGGAGGTACGGGCGTTCATCGTCCGCTGCACCCACCGCGAGAACGCCCCAGGCGTACCAGGCTTGCGGGCGGTCTGCTGCTGGCTCACGACGCGACCTCGTTGATGCGAACGGTGTTTCCGGCCGGGTCGCGGAACACGCAGTCCCGCGCTCCCCACGGCTGGTTGGTCGGCTCCTGCTCGACGGTGGCGCCGGTCTTCCTGATCCTCTCGAAGGTGCCGTCCAGGTCCGCGGTGGCCAGGAGGATGACGCCGTAGGTGCCCTTGGCCATCATCTCGGTGATCGCCGCCCGCTCGTCGTCGCTGTTCGTGCCCAGCGGGTGCAGCACGATCGCCGTGTCGGGCTGTCCGGGCGGGCCGACGGTGATCCAGCGCTGCTGGCCGGAGCCCACGTCCAGCCGGATCTCGAAGCCCAATGCGTCGGTGTAGAACGCGACTGACGCTTCCGCGTCCTGATGTGCCAGGAAACTCGCTTGAATGGTGATGTCCATGACGAAGACGCTACGAGCCCGGCGGCCGGTGGTGCTTCTTGATTCCTGATCGGTTCTGCGAGGTGACAGATGACGGTGCGCGTGATCGGGGCCGATGCGTGCAAGGCCGGCTGGGTCGGGATCAGTGGGGAGGTGCGCGGGTACTTCGGTGCGACGATCGACCAGCTGATCTCGTCGGCGGAGCAGGACGGGCCGTTGGCTGTTGTGGCGATCGACATTCCGATCGGGTTGCCGGTGGATGGTCCGCGGCAGGCCGACGTACTCGCGCGTGGCCTGATCGGGAGGCGGTCGGCATCGGTCTTCTCGACGCCTGTGCGGGCAGCGTTGCTGGCGGCAACTCATGCCGAGGCGTCAGCCCTCAACCGAGCGGCTACTGGCAAAGGCCTGAGCCAGCAGGCCTATGCCCTCCGCACCAAGATCCTCGAGGTCGAGGCCTGGTCTCGAACCACCCACCACCAAGTCATCGAGTCCCATCCCGAGCTCTGCTTCGCCACGATGGCGGGCCGCCCGCTCACCCATCGCAAATCGACCTGGGCAGGTGTCGAGGAACGTCGCCAATTCCTCGCGGCGGTTGGCATCGCGGTCCCGTCCGCCCTCGGTCTTGCGGGTGAGCTGGCTGCAGTAGACGACGTACTCGACGCCGCCGCTGTCTCCTGGACCGCGCGTCGCCACGCCGAGGGACGTTCGGTCGCATACCCGGACCCTCCGGAGCTCGTCGAGGACGGAGCGCTCGCCGCTATCTGGGTTTGAGAGACGGAGAAACCTTGCGGACAAAGGCTTCGGAGGAGTCGAGCGTGCGGCCGGTCGCGTCGGTGACCTCGAGTTTGCGCAATGGTTGCTCGTCTTTGCTGTCGAGAAGGACCGAGTGCGGCTCGTCCGCCTCGAAGAGATGGTCCTCGCCCCATTGCCTGAGGCTGACCAGGATGACAAACAGGTCGCGTCCCTTGCTGGTCAGCGCGTACTCGCGGTAGGCGCTGCCGTCCGCGGCCGGGACGACCTCGAGAATCCCCTGCGCGACCAGCTCGCGCAGCCGCGACGACAGGATGTTCTTCGCCAGGCCGAGGTTGCGCTGGAACTCGCTGAACCGGGTGATGCCGTCGAAGGCGTCCCGGATGATGAGCAGCGACCAGCGGTCCCCGATGACGTCCGCCGTCCGGGCGACGGGGCACTCCGCCCCCTCATGCGTCACGCGCCGCGGCATCCGCGTCCCCTCTGTGAGATTCCTGCGAACAAGTGGTTGCAAGTATAAACCAGGTCCTCTACGCTCCCAGAACCGGTTTCAAGTTGAAACCGGATTTGCATGAGGAGGATCGTCATGACGGCACAGGTAGCGAGCACGGCGGACCAGCGGGTGAGTCCGGTGCGGGTCGCGGTCGTGCAGTTCGAGCCGAGGGTCGGAGTCGAGAACCTCAAGGCGAACGCCGTGGCGGTGGAGCAACGACTGACGGCCGCGGCGGACGCGGGAGCCGGTCTGATCGTGCTGCCCGAGCTCGCAACCACGGGCTATGTGTTCGAGACCCGCGAGGAGGCCTTCGCCCACGCCGAGCAGGTTCCGAACGGACGTACGGTCGAGTCGTTCGCGCGGATCGCGGCCGAGCGGAACGTCTACATCGTCGGGTGTGTGGCCGAGCGCGCCGGCGAGAAGCTCTACGACACCGCCGTACTGGTCGGTCCGGAGGGCTACATCGGCCGCTACCGCAAGACCCACCTGTGGAACACCGAGAAGCTGTGGTTCACGCCCGGCGACGAAGGATTCTCGGTGTTCGACACCAAGATCGGCCGGATCGGGCTGCTCGTCTGCTGGGACATCTGGTTCCCTGAGACCGCGCGGATCGTCGCACAGATGGGTGCGGACATCATCTGCATCCCGACCGGCTGGGTCTGGACGCCACCACCGCTGTACGACGCGAGCGGTGTCTGCATGGCGGCGTACCTGACCATCACCGCCGCGCATGCCAACAACGTCTTCATCGCGACCGCGGACCGGATCGGGCAGGAGCGTGGCGCGGGGTTCATGGGGAACTCGCTGATCGCGGGCACGAACGGCTGGCCGATCGACCGGATCGCCGGCCCGGACGAGGACACGATCATCTACGCCGACGTCGATCTGACGGCGGCACGGACCGCGCCGATCTGGAACCAGCTCAACGACCTGCATCGCGACCGTCGTACCGATCTCTACGACCAGATGCTCGGCTACACCGGCAGCGCTCCGCTGCCGCGGTGACGCCATGACGACAGTCCGCGGTACGACGAACCCGCTGCGCACGCGCTGGATCACGCACGCCGCCGCCGTACTGGGTTGCGTCCTGCTGATCGCATTGGCCGCTTGGACGGTTGCCCAAGTCATCCGCGGTACCGCCGCGCATTCGTGGGACGGTGACTACGCCGATCCGGAGGCGCTGATCTCCTGGTTGGCCGGATCGATCAGTGAACCGCAGTTCTATGCGGTGGCTCCCGCCGGCGCCTTCCTGCTCATCGGCGGGCTTGTGGGCCATCTTGCGCATCGGAGGTCGCGGCGCTGGCAGGGATTCATCCAGGCCTGTGGCTCGGGGCTGTGGCCTTGGGCGGTCGGCAGCGCGCTCGGCGGCTTGCTGCTGGGGAACCTCGCGTGGGGATGGACGCTGGCGCCCGGTAGCTGGCAGCCATTGTTCGTGCCGCTGGTCTCGGTGGCGCCGGCGATGGTCGTCCTCTACGGTCCGGGGTGGCGAGTCGCCCTGACGGCGGCGACCTTCGGAGCGCTCCTGACCCCGCCGGCCTCGATCCTCGTGGTCGAGTACGTCTGCAAGCCATGGGATCTCCCGCCTGTCGTCGGCGCGACCGCCGGGATGTGGCTCGCGGCGATCCTCGCCTTCTGGTCGTGCCGAGGCCTGCCTTGGATGCCTGCTCCTGGCGCGTGGCGCAAGGGCACGCCGGGCAGCGCCCTGACCAGAGGTCTCCTATGGGTTCCTCGCCGCGCCTTGGCCGATTTCTCCGAGGCCCAGTTCTTCGGCAACGAATGGGCGAGCGCGGCCCTGATCCTCGGAGCCCTCGTCGCGCAGCTGATCAGCCCGGACGGAGTCGCGTACGGGTCGGGTCTGTTCCTGGCCGTCCTCAGTAGCCAGATCCTCACCGCCTTCGCCGGAGTACTCATCTGGCGGCGGCGCTGGGAGGCACACGGCTTCTACCCGACCTTCGTGCCGGTCGTATCGGTGGCGCCGGCCGTCGTACTCGCCTTCGGCGGGACGGCCCAGTCCATCGTGGTGGGTGCGCTGGCCGGCGCACTCATCGCTCCGCCGATCGCGGCCGCCATCTCGGCCCGCCTGCCGGCCACCTTCCATCCATTCATCGGGAACGTCGCCTCCATGACCGTCTGTACGGCGTTGCTGGTGCCGCTGCTCGATCTCGTCCCGGGATTCATTTCATGACCTCAACCACTGCACACCTGCCCACCATCGCGGACCTCGCTCGAGCCCTCCGCGATCGCGAGACGTCCGCGATCGACCTGGCCGACGCGGCCTTGCGCCGTACCCACGAGCTGAATCCGACGCTGAACGCGTTCACCCTCATCGACGACGACGGCGCACGGGCGGCCGCAGGGACGGCGGACGAACAACTTGCCTCGGGCATCGACCTTGGCCCGCTGCACGGGATTCCGGTCGCGGTCAAGGACCTGATCGACATGGCCGGGCTGCCCACCACGTGCGGATCTGCGACCTCTTCCGGGGCCGCGGCGCAGGCCGACGCCGAGGTCGTACGGCGGTTGCGCGACGCCGGTGCCGTGATCATCGGAAAGACCACGCTGCACGAGTTCGCCTACGGTGCGACCGGCGACCGCTCTGTTCACGGTGCCTCACGCAACCCAACCGATCCCAGCCGGATGTCAGGTGGCAGCAGCGGTGGAAGTGCGGTCGCCGTGGCGGCCGGCATGGTGCCACTCGCGTTGGGCACGGACACTGCCGGCTCGGTCCGGGTGCCGGCAGCCCTCTGCGGCGTCGTCGGACTGAAGCCCGCGTACGACGCCATCCCCAGTACGGGCGTCTACCCGTTGGCGCCGACGCTGGATCATGTCGGCCTCTTCGGGGCAACCGCCGAGGACGTCCTGATCGGGTACGACGCACTCAGCGACCGGCCGCTCTTGCCACGCAACGGCGAGCGACTCAGCATCGGGTGGATCCTACCCGGTGACCTCGCCATAACGGACCCACGCATCGACGAGTTGACACTGGACCTCGTCACGCGTGCGCCCTTCTCCTTGGCGACTGTGCGCGGTTTCCCCAAGGACCAGGACTTGTTCGAGGTCTTCTCGACACTCCAAGGTCGCGAAGCGTTCCAGGTGCACCAAGATCACCTCGACGATGACAGGGACCACATCGACCCGGAGGTCGTTGCCCGGCTCTATCGCGGCAAGGACATTTCCGCTGCGCAGTACGCCGAAGCCGACGAGGCTCGCCGCGAGTTCCGTGCCACGGTCGACGAACTGTTGACGGCGTACGACGTACTGGCGTTGCCGACTGTGCCGACCGTCGCGCCGCCGTTGGGCGATCGCAGGATCACCGTGGCCGGCGCGGACCTCGAAGTACGCGCGGCTCTGCTTTCCCTGACGAGTCCGTGGAACCTGGCCGGCGTACCGGCGATCAGCGTGCCCGCCGGGCACCTGGACGGGTTGCCGGTCGCCGTTCAGCTTGTCACGGCTCCCGGCAACGAGCACCTGATGTTCCAGGCAGCCCAGGCACTCGAAACCACCAGTATCTAAAGGAAGGAACTCACATGCCATCGATCCAGATCGACCTGCCGCTGACCATCGACGCACCCACCAAACAGGCGCTGGCGCAGCGAGTCGGCGTCAGCTACGCGGAGATCATGCAGGTCGGCATGGATCTCCTCACGGTCTCCGTCCACGACCTCGGCGAGGGGGGAGTGTGGCGGTGCCACCAGTCTGGTCCGCCCACTCCCTCCGGTCTGATCATGTGCGACATCCGCAAGGGCCGTACGAACGAAGTCCGCGCCAGGCTGGCGCAGTCCCTGATCGACACTTGCGTGGAGCTGTTCGAGCTGGACGCAGTCTGGCTGAAGGTCGAGTTCACCCAGCACGACGGCGCCGATATGTACCACCCGCATCTGGGCGGCTTCAACACGGACTGGCGCGGCGACGAACGAGCGCCCGCCTAGGCCGGTGTCGTGAGGAGGAGGGTGGGTGGGCTGAGGAGGCCGGAGTTCAGGTAGTCGGCGGCGTGGGAGATGTGCTGGAGGTCGAAGCGGTGGCCGTAGTCGGTGGTGACCGACTCTACGAGGGGTTGGAGGTGGGGGTCGGCGGAGAGGGCATTGGCGGCTGTGTTGTGGATGGTGATTCGGAGGATGTTGCGGCCGGGTACGGCGGCGTCGGTGAGGTCGACGCGGTACGGCGGGGACCAGAGGGTGCCGCAGGCAACGTCGTTGAGCCAGATCTCGGCGGCGACACCGATCGGGGGGACGAGCGTCGCGCGGAAGGAGTTCGGAGGGAGGTAGGTCTCGGTGTCAGCAGGCGCTGGTTCGCCGGTGCCGAAGTCGAGCAGGACCCGCGTCTTGGGATCGAGCTCCGGCAACTCGAGCTCAGTCTGGTACGACGCCGCCCCTGAATACGCCGCCCGTTCGGGATCGTCCTCCCATCGATGCGGCAGCTCGACCGACGACGGGGAGTTGTTGAAGCTGACCTGCCAGGATGTCTGGATCGTTGCCCGGGTCACCTTCTCGGTCGTCAGATCGGGCGGCGCTTCGTCGGTGGGGACGAGGATGGTTGCTTCGTAGGGGTGAAGGGTCAGCGAGATGCCGTCGGGTGAGCGGCGGTGCAGCGAGGTCCTGCCGGTGCCCGCATCCCATTGTTCGAAGGAGGTTGTGGCGTCGGGGACATCGAAGTGGAAGGTCCGCGTCTGGTTGCTGGTGTTTGCCAGGAAGTAGACGTCCCCGTCGTCGAGCCGCCGATGCACCACACCGATGTCGTCCCGAGGGCTCACCCTCGGCCCAGGCACCTGCGCCAAACGCTCCGCGAGCTCACCGACCGCGACTCCCCCAGCGAACGTCGACCCCTCAGGTACGACGACCAGACCCAGGTCGAGCAGCCCAGGATCGACCAACTCGAGTGCATCGTCATCGACCAGGTCGAAGTCCAGCCCGGACTCGCGAATCGTGCGCGGGATCTCGTCGCCGATCAACCGTCGCGCCGTGCGATACAAGTTCAACGACCCATCGGCGTACGCCTCAGCAGCAGGCACGTAGACCTTCACCGGACGCACCGGCGTCCCCTGCTGCAGCAGCCAGGACAACCGATGCAGATATCCGAAGAGATCTCCCGCAACCGGCCACCAAGGGTTGCGGTCGTCCAGCGCACCGGAAGCGTAGAAGATCCAGCCGACTCCAGGCGCACTCGATGGCGAATACGGCCAGCCATGACCGATCAGCTGGTTGACGCCCGACAGGAAGTGCTCATGCGCCTCGCCCTTCAGATCGAGCGGAGTCGCCCGGAACGACGGCGAGTGCACCCACGTCCACGCCTCGGCCGACACGACCGACCGCCCGTAGAGGTTCGCGGCCGACGACGCCCACCGAGTCTCCGGCAGCCTCGTCCACCCCCACCCCTCACCCTCGAACAGGTCCGCGAAGCGATAACTGCTCATCGTCGCCGGCGGCTCGCCGTAACTCTGGATCCGGAACGGTACGCCGTGTCCCGCCGCCCACCGCTGGAAGACCGCGACGAAGTTCTCCTCGTACAACTCCGACAACGTCCGCCGGAAGTCGATCCGTACCTGCGCGGACTCAGCCGTGTCAACGAGCAACTCGTACAGCCGCGGACGCAGCTCGTACCCACGCCGCCGCGAGAACTCCTCGAACAACCGAGGCGTCCAGTCGGCCTGGTACACCTCCAAGCTGTCACAGAACACCGACCCGAGCAGCTCCGGCGTTGCCGCCAGCAACAATGGCTCGGCCACGCACGTGATGTGCTCCGCCGCCGCAGCAGCCGAGTAGTGATCGAGCACCGGCCCCTCCGCCCCGGCCGCTGCCCGCTTCACGTTCTGCCCGGTCAGCCGCGACGACGCGATCAGCACCTCACGTGGTCCGCGCCCGGCCGGTACCCGGATCATCCCGTTGCTCACAGCAACCTCGACGTACGACGACGGTACGCCGGCCGATCCCTCGCCCACGAAGGCCGCCACCACCTCGTCGCCGGGCCATGCAGCCACCACGGGTACGTCGTACGCCTCGGCACCGATCTCACGTCGATCCCAGCTGAGGCGGCGCGCCGCGTGTTCCGGTCCGATGTGCCCGCCACCGAACGACCAGCCACTGCCCAGCGTCACGTCGAACCGCAGACCCAGTTCACGCGCCGTCCGAGCGGCGTACCCGACAAGTTCCAAGAGCTCGTCCGATCCGAACGGCGTCTCGACCGGCCCCATCGGATAGACGAACGCGACCTCGGCCCCACCCAGACCGGCCGCCGCCATCGCCCGCAACTGTCGCTCGAGCTCACCGCGCTCCACCGCTGGCCCGAACCACCACCAGCGCACCATCGGCCGCCCCTGCGCGGGCGGGGTCCGGAACTGCCTTCGTACGTCGTCCATCGTCGCCACAGGACCGGCCTCCGCACTCGGTTGTCTCGGTCCGTTCACCCCATCGCGACCGGCAACCCGCCGTCAACGAAATCGACCACTACCGGTCAGGCGAGCCTGATCCCGCGGTCTAGGCCGGATCCTCTAGGATCTCCGCCGGGGGGATCGAGCTGCCGACGAAAGGTTCTGTCGTTCATGTCTCAGCCCCCAGAGGGTGGCTATCCCCCGCCCGGCTACCAACCGGGATATCAGCCCCAGCCGGGATACCCGCAGCAGCCGGGCTTCCAGCAACCGCAGGCCTTCCAGCAGCCGGGGTTCCAGCAGCCAGGCTTCCAGCAGCCGGGGTTCCAGCAGCAGCCGCCGGGGTTCCAGCAGCAGCCGCCGCCTGGTCAGCCGCCGAAGAAGAAGCCGTCGGCCGGGCAGCGGGTGGTGGGGATCCTGGTCCTGGTGATCGCGCTCCTGGCCTTCTTCCTCGTCATCGACAAGGACTTCCGCAACAACGTCCTCGACGCCGTCGGACTCAAGGACGGCATCGGCAGCGGAAGCGGTTCGTCCGCCCCCGACATCGCCCAGATCAGCTGGCCGAAGACGCTACCCGGTGGGTATTACGCGGTCGAGTCCGCACCGTCCTGGCACGACACCCGCGCGAAGAAGTACAAGTGGGTCACCGCGGAGTTCTACGCCAACAAGCCGCCTGCGTCCCGCGGTACGCCGGGCTCTTACCTGTACACGGTGACGGCGTACGGGCCGCTCGCCGAACTCGACGAAGCGTTCCTCGGGGTGAAGGCACCGATCGAGGAGGTTGCCGGCGGCTCCTGTTACAGCTCGGACGAACGGGCCCGGGACTGCGCCGTCACCAACGGCAAGATCGTCGTGATGGTCGGCACCGCCTGGACGTCGGCGACCAAGCGCCCGCGCACCGATGCGCAGATGATCCAGGACGGGAAGAAGTTCGCCGACGCCCTCACCCAGGGCCAGTAGCCGGACCGGCCCGGCGCTCTACCCAGCGCCGGGCCGGTGTACGGGTCACTCGACCAGCTTGCCCTCGGTCGAGATGTCGTCGCGCATCAGCTTGCGGAGCTCGTCCGGGATCGGTGGGATCGCCTCACGCTCCACCGCTCCCGGCCCGGACCACACCAGGTTGACCTGCAGCGACTCGTCCAGGTGCGGGTAGTCGGACCGGTTGTGGCAGCCGCGGGACTCACGCCGTTCGAGCGCCGCGTCGAGGGTCGCCCGTGCGGCCAGCGCCGAGGACTTCAGGTCGAACGCGTGCGCCAGGTCCTGGTAGCCGGCGATGTCGGGATGTACGCCGATCCGCGTCATCCGGTCCTCGAGGTCCGTCAGCTCCGACACCCCCGCCTGCAGTCCGGCCTCGTCGCGCACGACACCGGCGCGCGTGGTCATCGTGTCGCGGAGCGCCCGCTGCAGCGCCCGCACGTTCTCCGAACCGTCGCTCGCCAGCAGCCCGTCCACCTCGGCCCGCGCTTCGGCGACCGCCTCCGCGGACCGCTCCTGGGACTGCCGGCCGATCGAGTACTTCGCCGCTTCCTCGGCCACGATCCGACCGAACACCAGCAACTCGATCAGTGAGTTACCGCCCAGCCGGTTCGCGCCATGCAGACCACTGGCCGCTTCACCGATCGCGTAGAGCCCGTCGACACCGGTGCCGTGGTCCTCCGGGCGGACCCACACGCCACCCATTGAGTAGTGCGCGGTCGGTGCGATCTCGATCGGCTGCTTGGTGATGTCGAGCATCTGGAGCTCGAGCAGCGTCTGGTAGACCCGCGGCAGCCGCCGCATGATCGTCTCCCGCGGCAGGTGCGACACGTCGAGCCACACCCCGCCGTTCGGCGTACCGCGGCCTTCCTTGATCTCCGTGTACGCCGCCAGTGCGACTCGATCCCGGGTCGACAGCTCCATCCGCTCGGCGTCGTAGCGCGCCATGAACCGCTCGCCCAGTGCGTTCCGCAGCTGACCGCCCTCGCCCCGGGCCGCCTCGGAAACGAGCGTGCCGGCGGCGTTCTCGGGCTCGAGCAGGCCGGACGGGTGGAACTGGACGAGCTCGGGGTCACGGATCTTGCCTCCGGCAAGGACCGCCAGGCGGAACGAGTCACCGGTGTTCTCGTCGCGACGGGACGACGTACGCCGCCAGATGCGGGTGTGACCGCCCGCGGCGAGGATGACCGCGTCCGCGTGGATGACGTAGCGCCGACCAGTGGTGAGGTCGAACCCGTAGGCGCCGAAGACGGTGTTGTCACGGACCAGGATGCGGGTGACGTAGACGGTGTCGAGGATCGGGACGCCGAGCTGGACCGCGCGATTGACCAGGGTCCGCTGGATCTCCAGGCCGGTGTAGTCGCCGGCGAACGCGGTCCGCCGGTACGTGTGGGCGCCGAAGAACCGCTGCGAGATCCGGCCGTCGGCCTCGCGGGCGAACGGCATGCCGTACCGCTCGAGGTCCTCGATGCCACGGGCCGCACCCTCCGTGACGATCTGCACCGTGATCGGGTTCGCCAGCAGATAGCTCTCCTGCAGCGTGTCGGCCGCGTGCTGCTGCCAGGTGTCTTCCGGGTCCATCGTGGCCAGTGCCGCGTTGATCCCGCCGGCGGCCAGCGAGGTGTGGGCGTCCGACCGTGGGCGCTTGCCGAGGACGAGGACCTCGACGCCTTGCTCGGCCAGCTCGATCGCGGCCCGCAGACCGCCACCACCGGATCCGATCACCAGGACGGACGTGGCGATCTGCTGTTCGGTGGTACTCATCGCAATCTCCTCGCGTTGCAGGCGGTGGTCTCACCAGCTAGGACCACGCGGGACACCGATCTGTGACTGTCTACTCAGTCACACCGCCGAGGAGTCGTCGTCGCGGTAGGCGAGATCGTCGTGGCGGAGGCGGTACAGACTCAGCCGCTGGTGGTGGTACTGGTCCGTCTCCCCGATCGGCTCCATCCCGATCCGCTCAGCCGTGGCCGCGGCGCGGGCGTTCTTCGGGTTGACCAGGGCGAACAGCTCCTCGACGTCCGCCTTGTGCATCGACCAGCGGGCCACCGCCTCCCCTGCCTCAAAGGCGTAGCCGTGACCCCACGCCGTACGGGCGAGCTGCCAGCCGACCTCGAGGTCCTGCCACGGCTCCAGCCGGAGCAGAGCCACTCCGCCGATGACTCGCCCGGACTCACGCAGTTCGACCGCCCAGTGACTGGCCGGCGCCACGTCCTGGGCCGCCCAGTCGTGCAGGACCTCCCGCATGGTCGGCTCGTCCGGAATCCGGCTCATGGCCGGTGTCAACCAGCGGGTCACCTGTTCGTCGCCGTAGATGACCAACGCGTCCGGCACGTCGGCGTCGCGCCACGGCCTGATCACCAGTCGGTCGGTCTCGATCGTCGGCTTCATCTCACGCTCCTGGGCTCACGGAACCGGTCGGCACTCCTATGACCGCACAGCGGTCGCGCCTGTGACACCCCAGGGAGACCACGGACTTGACCACGGACTTCCAGGGCGCGCCGGCCACGGTCCTTCGGGGACGGTGTCAGGAGTCCTTCGCAAGCCCCCAGCGACGACTGAAGGAGCCCCCCGACGTGAGTACGCAGACCGCCACTCTCGATCAAGCGGTGTCGGACTTCGTCCGGCTCCGCCCACGCCTGTTCCGGATCGCGTACCGGATCGTCGGCAACGTGCACGAGGCCGAGGACCTCGTGCAGGACGTCTGGCTGCGCTGGCAGCGCACCGACCGGGCCGCGGTCGCCGACCCCGCTGCGTTCCTCGCCACCGCGACCTGCCGGCTCGCCCTCAACGTCGTCCAGTCCGCCCGGCACCGGCACGAGACCTACGTCGCCCCGTGGCTGTCCGAGGAGACCGCGGAGGGCGGTGTCGATCCCCACGCGGTGATCGAACGCCGAGAGGCCGTCGACCACGCCGTACGACTCCTGCTGGAACGACTGTCACCCGCGGAACGCGCCACCTATGTACTCCGGGAAGGCTTCGAGTACCCGTACCGCGAGATCGCCGAGACGCTGCACATCGGAGCGCCGAACGCGCGGCAGCTCGTGAAGCGCGCCCGCGACCGGCTGTCGTCGGACCGGCGCCATCCGGTCACCCCGGCGGCACACGATCGGCTCCGTCGCGCCTTGGCGTTGGCGTCCGTCGCCGGCGAGCTGGCCGGCCTCGAACGACTCCTCACCGCGGACCTCGCTGCGCAGGCAAGTTGATGCCAAACCCCTAGCAGATCGCGGATCTGAGACATCCAAGGGGTTCGCTGTCGTCGATCGGCGAAGGGCACTAGCCTCAGGTGAGGGGTGGTGATTCGTGACGATCGGCGGGGCGGCTCAGGAGCTGCGCGGGCGGCGGGCTGAGTGTGCCCAACTGGATCGAGTGGCGGCCGGAGTGCGTTCCGGTCAGGGCCAAGTCCTGGTCGTCCGGGGCGAGGCGGGTATCGGGAAGTCCGCACTGCTCGACTATCTGGCCGGCCACGCCGGCGAGTGCCGGGTTGCCCGGGCTGCGGGCGTCGAGGCCGAGATGGAGCTTCCGTTCGCCGGTCTGCACCAGTTGTGCCTGCCGCTGCTGGACCACGTCGATCAGCTGCCCCGCCCGCAGCGCGAGGCGCTCGCCGTCGCGTTCGGCCTCGAGGCAGGTGGCCCACCGGACCGGTTTCTGGTCGGCGCGGCGGCGCTGAGTCTGCTGGCCGAGGCCTCCGACCAGAAGCCACTCCTGTGCGTGATCGACGACGCACAGTGGCTCGACCAAGCCTCGGCGCAAGCGCTCACGTTCGTCGCTCGCCGCCTGTTCGCGGATCGCATCGGGCTGGTGTTCGCCGTACGCGAGCCTGTGACCGGTCCTGAATGGCGCGGGCTCCCGGAGTTGATCGTCGGGCGGTTGTCGGACCCTGATGCGAGCGCGCTCCTCGACTCCGTGGTGCCGGGGCGGCTCGACGAGCATGTCCGGGACCGGATCGTGGCCGAGACCCGCGGCAACCCGCTGGCGCTGTTGGAGCTGCCTCACGGATTGTCGGCTGCCGAGCTGGCCGGTGGCTTCGAGCGTCCGGATGCCCGGCCGCTCGCGAGTCAGATCGAGCAGAACTTCGCACAGCGACTGCGGGCGCTTCCGCCGGAGACGCAGAAGCTGCTCCTCACCGCGGCAGCCGAGCCGGTTGGCGACGTACCGCTGTTGCTCCGGGCGCTCGGGATCCTCGGGATCCCAGTGAGTGCTGCTGGGCCGGCTGAGACGGCTGGGCTGTTCGAGATCGGTCGCCGGGTGCGGTTCCGGCATCCGTTGGTGCGATCGGCGTCATACCGGGCGGCGACCTCGGCCGATCGTCGCGAGGTCCATCAGGCCATCGCCGGGGCGATCGACCCTGGCTACGATCCCGACCGGCGCGCCTGGCACCGCGCCAACGGAGCGGACGGGCCGGACGAGGACATCGCCGCTGAACTCATCAGCTCCGCCGACCGGGCGCAGCGCCGCGGCGGTGTCGCGGCCACGGCCGCGTTCCTGCAGCGAGCGACCGAGCTGACCCCGGATCCGGCCCTGCGCGCGCAACGCGCCGTCACCGCGGCGCAGGTCACCCTCGGGGCGGGCGCGTTCGAGACGGCGCTGAAGCTGCTCGTCACCGCTGACGAAGTCTCGGTCAGCGCGCTCCACTCTGCTCAGGTGAACCTGCTCCGGGCACAGATCGGGTTCGCCTCCGGTCACACTGCGGACTCGGTCCATCTGCTGCTCGACGCGGCCCAGCGGATCGAGCCGCTGGACGCCGATCTCGCCCGCGACACCTACCTCGACGCGATGATGGCTGCGATGTTCGCGGGCCGCCTCGCCCCGGGCTCCGTCCAGACCGATGTGTCGCAGGCCGCTCGCACAGCACCACCGCCGACGACCCGCCGGAAGCACGACCTGCTGCTGGAGACCGAGGCGGTCATGTACACCGACGGGTACGCGGCGGCGGTCCCGTTGGCTCGGGAGGCGCTCCGGGCGTTCGCCGACGAGCAACGCGCCCAGCCGGACGATCTGCGCTGGCTGTGGCTGGCCGCACGTTATGCGGTGGTTCTCTGGGACGACGAGTACTGGGATGTGCTGACCGCCCGGCACATCCGGATCGCCCGCGAGTTCGGCGATCTCGCCGGGCTCCCGCTGGTGCTGAACTCGCGGGTGTTCCTGCATCTGTTCGCCGGGGAGTTCGCTGCGGCCACGTCGCTCGTGGCCGAGATCCGGACGATCTCCGACGCGACCGGGCTCGGCCTGGCGCCGTACGGCACGCTCGGCCTGACGGTCTGGCGGGGCGATGTGGCCAAGGCCACCCCGCTGATCGCGGCGAGTCTGGAGGATGTGAGGGCGCGCGGCGAAGGCGGCGGGATGTCCTTCACGCAGTGGGTCGGTTCGTTCCTGATGAACGGACTCGCCCGCTACCCGGAGGCGCTCGAGTTCGCACAGGCCGCCACCGAGGATCCGAAAGACCTCGGCATCGCCAACTGGGCTCTGTCGGAGCTGGTGGAATCCGCCACTCGGTGCGACCGGGCAGACCTCGCTTCGGACGCCTTCGGCCGGCTGTCCGAGATGGCGCGAGCCAGCGGCACCAACTGGGCCCTCGGTCTGCTCGCCCGCTCGCGCGCGGTGATGGCGGCTGATCCGGAGGCCGACTATGAGGAGGCCATCGCGCTCCTCGGCCGGAGCCGTGCCCGGGTGGACCTCGCCCGGACCCATCTGCTGTACGGCGAATGGCTGCGCCGGGAGGGCCGTCGCCAGGACGCTCGCACCCACCTCCGCACGGCGTACGAGATGTTCACCGCGGCCGGCGCCGACGCCTTCGTCGAGCGAGCACGCGCGGAGCTCGCGGCCACCGGCGAGGTCGTCAACGGCGTGACGCGCCGCGCCGCCGACGGCCTGACCCCGCAGGAAGCCCACATCGCCGAACTGGCCGGCACCGGCCTCACCAACGCCGAGATCGGCGCCAAACTCTTCCTCAGCCAGCACACCGTCGAATGGCACCTCCGCAAGGTCTTCACCAAACTAGGCATCACTTCCCGCCGCCAACTCCGCCCAGCCGCCGATCCGTTGACCGGCTAGTCACCTCCATGTCACAAATCGGGGGGCTGCTCTGTCGTAGTTGGTGAGGACTACTAAGGAGACAATCGGTGCGCAGGATCGTTGTGGTCGGTGGTGGGTATGCCGGCTTCTACGCGGCGTGGAAGTTGGAGAAGAAGCTGCGGCGTGGTGAGGCCGAGGTGATCGTGATCGATCCGCGGCCGTACATGACGTACCAGCCGTTCCTGCCCGAGGTGTTGTCCGGGTCGGTGGAGGCGCGGCACGCGGCGATCTCGCTGCGGCGGAACCTGCATCACACCAAGCTCATCGCGGGCTCGGTGACGAAGGTCGAGCACGGCCGGCGCACGGTGACGATCCAGCCGGTCAAGGGATCCGAGTACGAGCTCGAGTACGACATCATCGCGGTGACGGCCGGTGCGGTCACCCGGACGTTCGACCTGCCCGGGGTCTCCGACCGCGCGATCGGCATGAAGCATGTGGAGGAGGCCGTCGCGATTCGCGACCGTCTGCTCACCGCCTTCGACGAGGCGTCCGTGCTCCCGCCCGGGCCGGAGCGGCGGCGCCTTCTGACCGTGACGTTCGTGGGCGGCGGCTTCGCCGGGGTCGAGGGCTTCGGGGAGCTCCTGTCGCTGGCCAACGCCTTGCTCAAGAAGTACCCGGAGCTGAGCCGCGACGATCTGGCCTTCCACCTGGTCGAGGCGACCCAGCGGATCCTGCCCGAGGTCACCGACGGCCCGAGGAAGTGGGTGCGTTCGCTGCTCGAACGGCGTGGCGCCCACCTCCACCTCGACACCACACTCGTGTCGGCCGAGGACGGCCAGGTGATCCTGTCGGACGGAACGGAGTACGACACGGAGTTGCTCGTCTGGACGGCGGGCAACGCCGCGACCCGGCTGGTGCGCGGCCACACCGACCTGCCGGTGACGGATCGTGGTCTGATCCAGACGCGCGCCGACCTGCGGGTCGGCACCGAGACCCAGGTGGTCCCGGACGCCTGGGCCGCCGGCGACGATGCCGCCGTGCCCGACCTGGCCTCCCCGGTCCCCGGCGCGTTCACGGTGCCCAACGCGCAGAACGCCGTACGGCAGGGGAAGCGGCTGGCGAAGAACCTGCTGGCGTCGCTGCGTGGCCGCGAACCGAAGAAGTACATCCATCACACGCTCGGAGCCGTCGCGACCCTGGGCTTGGGCACCGGGATCTTCCAGTTCCACTGGATCGTGGTCAGGGGCTTCCTTGCCTGGCTCATGCACCGCGGCTACCACGTCCTGGCCGTGCCGACCTGGGACCGCAAGATGCGGGTGCTGTCGGTCTGGCTCGCCGCCGCGATCCATGGCCGCGACATCGTCTCGCTGGCGTCGGTCCAACGCCCCCGCGACGCCTTCGTGAACGAGGCTGCTCTGCCCAAGTTAGGTTTGGCGGATGTTCACAGTGGAGGAACGCCTGCGGTTGCGGAACCGGCTGATCGAAGCAGCTGAGCACGACGACCGGATCGCCGGTGCGGCACTGACCGGGTCGGCGGCCGCCGGGGCCGAGGACGAGTGGTCGGACATCGACCTCGCCTTCGGCCTCGCGGACGGAGCCGATCAGGCCGCCGTACTCGACGACTGGACCGGCCGGATGTACGGAGACCACGGCTGCGTCGACCACATGGACATGCGGGTGCGCGGGACGGTCTACCGTGTCTTCCTGCTGCGGAACACTCTTCAGGTGGACATCGCGTTCGCGCCTGCGGACGAGTTCGGCGCGCTCGGTCCGACGTTCGAGCTGCTGTTCGGCGAGGCGAGCGAGCAGCAGCCGTTCGCCGAGGCCGCGGCGAAGGACCTGATCGGGATGGCCTGGCTGTACGCACTGCACGCCCGCTCCAGCGTTGCCCGCGGCAAGGACTGGCAGGCCGAATACATGATCAGTGGACTCCGCGATCACCTGCTCGCACTGATGTGCCTCCGCCACGGCGTACCGACCTCGCAAGGCCGCGGCTTCCACCTGTTGCCGGAGGCAATCACCAAGCCGGTCGAGGGCACACTTGTGCGCTGCCTCGACACCGGCGAGCTGACCCGGGCCTTGCGCGTCTCGATCGACGCACTCCTGCCCGAGATCGAGGCCGCTGATCCTGAGCTGGCCAGAAAGCTCGCCGATCCGCTCCGGGCGCTGGCTACACCACGGTGAGCACCTCGGCGTAGTGGCACGCCGCCGGATGCCCCTGACCACGATCGGTCAGCTCCGGCGTCTCCTCGACACACAGGCGCTGCTCGGTCTCAGTCAGTACGGCGAACTTCGGGCAACGCGTGCGGAACCGGCAACCGCTCGGCGGACTCACCGGGTTGGGCACGTCACCGCTGATCACGATCCGCTCCCGGGCCCGGATCCGCTCGCGCCGCGGATCCGGTAGCGGGATCGCGGAGATCAGCGCCTGCGTGTACGGGTGGGCCGGACGGTCGAACAGCTCGTCCCGGTTGCCGATCTCGACGATCTGGCCGAGGTACATCACCGCGACCCGGTCGGCGATGTGCCGCACCACCGACAGGTCATGGGCGACGAACAAGTACGCCAGCCCGAGCTCCTGCTGCAGGTCCTCGAGCAGGTTCACCACGCCCGCCTGGATCGACACGTCCAGGGCCGAGACCGGCTCGTCGAGAACGAGCAGATCTGGGCGCAGGGCAAGGGCTCGCGCGATGCCGACTCGTTGCCGTTGGCCACCAGAGAACTCGTGCGGGTACCGGTTGCCGTGCTCAGGATTCAGCCCGACCGTTGCGAGCAGCTCGCGTACACGCGCCGGCCCCTCGTCGTCGTACCGGCCGTGGATGCGCAGCGGTTCGGCGATCGCGTCGGTCACCGTCATCCGCGGATCGAGCGAGGCGTACGGGTCCTGGAACACGATCTGCAGCCGTTGCCGGAGCTTGCGCATCCGGGCCGAGCCGACCGCCCCGAGGTCCTCACCGTCGAACACCACCTTGCCCGCCGTCGCGGGCTGCAGGTTGAGTACGGCGCGCCCGGTGGTCGACTTGCCACAGCCCGACTCACCGACCAAGCCCAACGTCTCACCGCGATGCAGGTCGAACGAGATGTCGCAGACGGCGTGTACGTCGCCGTTGCGCCGGCGGAGCACTCCCTTGCTCCGGACCGGATAGTGCTTGACCAGGTTCTGCACGGACAGCAGCGGCTGCTCGCTCATCGGGTTCCTCTCGCACTGTCCATTGACGTCTGAGCGAACACGTCCTCCGGTCGCCTTCCTTCGAGATCGGCAGAGAAGTGGCACGCTGCGAGATGATCCGTTGCGCCGATCGCGAGGAGGTCCGGCTCGTCGGCGTCACAGATCTCCGCCCGCATCGGGCATCGCGGCGCGAACGGGCAGCCCGGCGGTAGATCGAGCAGCGACGGCGGTGCACCTGTGATCGGGACCAGGCGTTCCGACCGGCCGTCCAGTCGAGGCAGGCTGCCGATCAGTCCGAGCGTGTACGGCATCCGTGGCGCGTAGTAGATGTCGTCGACACCACCCAGCTCCACCGGGCGTCCGGCGTACATCACCAGGACGCGGTCGGCCGATCCGGCGACGACGCCGAGGTCGTGGGTGATCAGGACCATCGCTGCGTCGGTGGCGGCCCGGGCGGTCTCCAGCGCCTGCAGGACTTGGGCTTGCACGGTGACGTCGAGAGCCGTGGTCGGTTCGTCGGCGATGATCACGTCCGGGTCGTTCGCCATCGCGGTCGCGATCACCACCCGCTGCCGCATCCCACCGGAGAACTCGTGCGGGAAGTCCCGGGCCCGCTCCCGTGGGCGCGGGATCTGCATCGCCGCGAGCAGGTCGACGGCCCGTTCGCGCGCAGCCGCCGCGCTCACGTCGTTGTGCGCACGGACGGCCTCGGCGATCTGGTCGCCGACCGGGTAGACCGGGTTCAGCGACGTCATCGGGTCCTGGAACACCATCGCGATCCGGCCGCCGCGGATCCGTTGCAACTCCTTGTCCGGGGAACCGATCAGCTCCTGCCCGCGGTACCGGACCGAGCCGCCGACGCGGGCCGACGCCGGCAGCAGGCCCATCACTGCCATCGAGGTGACCGATTTGCCCGAACCGGACTCTCCGACGATGCCGAGCACCTCGCCGCGGCGCAATTCGTAGCTGACACCGCGGACCGCGCGGACCAGGCCGTCCTCGGTCGGGAACGACACGGTGAGGTCCTCGACCTCGAGCACAGTCTCTGAGTCCCTCACGGGCGCACCTTCCGCTGGGTCGGATCGAACGCGTCCCGCAGTCCGTCGCCGATGAAGTTGATGGTGAGCGCGATCAGCACGATGAACGCGCCCGGGAAGTAGAACAGCCACGGCCGCGTGCTCACCGCGGTGTCGGCCTCACTGACCAGCAGGCCGAGCGAGGTGTCCGGCGGCTGAACGCCGAGCCCGAGGAACGACAGCGCCGTCTCGACCAGGATCGCCGCGGCGACCAGGATCGTGACGTTGACGATGATCGGGCCGAGCGCATTCGGGATGAGATGCCGGAAGATGATCCAGCGGTCGGTCGCCCCGAGCGCCCGGCTGGCCTCGACGTACTCCTTCTCCCGCAGCGACAGGACCACGCCGCGCACCACCCGAGAGACGTACGCCCACTGCAACGCGGCGATCACCAGTGCGACGAACCACCACGAGCCCGACGTCGCCCGGGTCAGTACGGCGGCGACTGCCAGCAATGGCAGAGTCAGGACCAGATCGGCGATACGCATCATGATGCTGTCGGTCAGACCG
This sequence comes from Kribbella pittospori, assembly GCF_004331465.1. Lineage (GTDB taxonomy): Bacteria > Actinomycetota > Actinomycetes > Propionibacteriales > Kribbellaceae > Kribbella > Kribbella pittospori. Next base: position 364,120 of record NZ_SJKB01000003.1, on the reverse strand, counting down.
CGGTAGTAGCCGGAGAAGGCACCCCACAGTGTGCCGAACAGCCCAGCCAGCAAAGCGATCAGCAGCGCGATCTCGATCGATCGTTGGGTGCCTCGTAGTACTTGCGCGAACGTGTCGTGACCCAGATTGTCGGTGCCGAACGGATGCTGGGCCGACGGTGGTACTGAGGCGGCCGGCGTGATGTCGGCGTACCCGTAGCGCCAGACCGCGCCACCCACGAAGGCCAGCAGCACGATCGCGATGAACAGGACCAGACTGATCACGGCCGCCTTGTGCCGGAGGAATCGGCGCAGGACCAACTCGCGCTGGCTGCGCTGCCTGACGGTGCTGACCGGCCGGGTCGTGGGTGCGGCGACGGTCGAGAGATGCTCACTCATAGCGGATCCGTGGGTCGAGGAGGGCGTACAGCAGGTCGGCGATCAGGTTGAAGACGATGACGGCGACCGCGACCACGAGCAGCCACGCGAGTACGGCGTACGCGTCGCGCTCGTTCACCGAGCTGACCAGGAAGTCGCCGAGTCCACGCCACTGGAACACGGTCTCGGTGATCACCGCCCCCGAGATCAGGGCGGCGAAGTCGAGCGCGGTGATCGTCACCATCGGGATCAGTGCGGTCCGCAGCGCGTGTTTGATCACCACCCGGCGCCGCGACAGCCCTTTCGCCCGGGCGAACAGGACGTAGTCGCTGTTCAGTACGTCGAGCATCGAGGCCCGCTGGAAGCGGCTCCACGCACCGAACGAGATCAGCGCCAGCGAGATGGTCGGCAGCACCAGGTGGCCGGCTGCATCGGTGAGATGAGCCCACGTCCCACCCTCAACGATGACCGATCTCTCTCCGATCGTGGAGACGACCTGCCCGCCGAGCAGGTTGTTCAGCGAGATCCCGCCCTGCTTGAGCAGCACCGCGAACCAGAACGACGGCATCGACAGGAACAGGAACGCGGCGAAGGTGAAGCCGTAGTCGATCCCGGAGTACTGCTTGACCGCGCTGACCACGCCGACGAACACCGCCAGCAGCAGCGCGAGAACGACGGCGACCGCGATCAGCCGCAGCGTGACGCCGAACCGGGTGACGATCTCGTGGCCGATGTCGACGTTGGTGCGGACCGACGGCCCGAAGTCGCCGTGCACCACCCCGGTGATCCAGGTCCAGTAGCGCTGCAGGATCGGCTGGTCCAGATGCAGGCGCTCCGCCTCGACCGCGACGACCTGCGGCGACGGTGGTGGGTTGCGTCCCTTCAGGTTCGCCAGCGGATCCCCGGACAGCGTGACGAGCAGGAACACGATGAACGTCGACGCGATGATCACCGGGATCGAGACCAGCAACCGGCGGATGGTGTAGGTCAGCACGTCGGCCTACCGCGCCGCGGTGATCGCGTCGAACACGGCGGTCGCACTCGGGTCGAGCTGGGCCTGCGTCGTCTGGTCGTTCCCGAGCAGCACCACCGCGATCCCGTCGTCGGGGAACAAGGCATGCATCGCGTGGAAGCCGCCGACAGTGCCGTTGTGCCAGATGAGCGGTCTGCCCTCGTGCGTCTGCGCGACCCAGCCACAGGCATAGCTGCCGAGAATCGGCGTGAACATCAGCTGAAGCGTCTCGGCCCGGAACAACCCCGGCCGCAGCAACGCCGCATCCCATCGGGCGAGGTCTTCCGCGGTCCCGGTGATCCCACCCGCTCCCAGCATCCACGGCAGGTTCCACTGATACGCCCGGCGTACGCCGTCCGCCTCGGCGTAGTAGCCGAGGGCAACATCCCGGCTACCCAGCGCCGGGTAGCTCTGCCTGGTGTCGCGCATCCGCAGTGGCCGGAAGAACGACTGCGCGAGGTACTCCCCCAGCGTCATCCGGGTCACTTTCTGCACGACCAGCCCGAGCAGAAGGTAGTTGGTGTTGCTGTAGGCGTACTGCGATCCCGCCGGAAACTGTAGCGGCAGGGTCTGCAGTTTCGCCACCACCTCCGAGTGATCCCGCTCGTCGCTCGCGACAAAGGCGTCGTACGCCGGCTGGAACAGCGGGAACTGGTTGTAGTCGATGATGCCGCTGACCTGCTGCAGCAGTTGGAGCAGCGTGATCGCGGCCGCGCGCGGAAACTCGGGCAAGTACTTGCCGAGGGGATCGTAGACGGACAGCTTGCCGCGTTCGTGCAGCCGCAGTACGGCGGCCGAGGTGAAACCCTTGCTGATCGAGCCGAGGTTGTAGATCGTGTCGCCGGTCGCCGGGCGTCGACCCCGGGACAGGTGGAGCCGGTCGTCCAGCTGCTCGACCTTGAAGAAGTCCTCGCCGGTGAACACGTCGGGCCTGCCACGGTCGCGCAGGCCGTAACCCTTCGTGAAGACCGTGCGGCCATGCTTGCTCACCGCAACGGTGATGCCGACTCCGGGCGGCGTGATCGCCGCCACGATGTCGTCGATCTGCCGGGCAGACCCCGGCGTTGCCTCGGCGGTCGACGTCAGACTCGCTGCGGCGACGCCGGCCAGTGACGCCGTCAGGAGCGTCCGTCTCGAGGGTGTGCTCGCCATTCCCGACCTCCGTGTCGTCGTCCGGACCTCGCAGCCCAGTGCAGCCGGTGGGTCCAGGTCGGCTCTTCGTCGTATCGCACACAAGATCGGCGCCGACTTCGGCCGATTGGACGAGTACCGCGGCCGTCGCAGCGGCTGAGGATGCTCGCATGTCGACGACTCTGATCATCCGAGGCGGTACTGTCCACGACGGCACCGGCGGTCCCGGCCGGGCCGCCGATGTCGTGATCGAGAACGACCGCATCGTCGCGATCGGGCCCGGGCTGGCTCGCGACGACCAGGACGCCGAGATCCTGGACGCGACCGGGCTGGCGGTCGCGCCGGGCTTCGTGAACGTGCTGAGTCACTCCTACTTCACGCTCGAACGCGACGGTCGCGGACTGTCCGACCTGTACCAGGGCGTCACCACGCAGATCTTCGGCGAGGGGATCTCGATCGGCCCGTTCACCCCGGAGATCCGGGCCGAGCTCGAAGCCACCCGTGACGCGGGCGATCCCGAGCTGGTCTGGGACCGGCTGTCGGAGTTCCTCGCCCACCTCGAGACCAAGGGCGTCGTGCAGAACGTCGCCAGCTTCGTCGGGGCGCACAACCTGCGAATGATCGGCGCCGGCGCGGACGACCGCCCGATGACCGAGGCCGAACTCGCGAAGGTCACCGGAATCCTGGACGAGGAGCTCGCCGACGGTGCCCTGGGGATCGGCTCCGCCCTCATCTACCCACCCGGCACCTTCGCCTCGACCGACGAACTGGTGGCCTTGTCAACGGTCATCGCCAAGCGCGGCGGCATGTACATCTCGCACATGCGCAGCGAGGGCGACCACTTCCTCGAGGCGGTGGACGAGCTGATCGAGATCGGCCGTCGCGCCGGAGTGCACGCGGAGATCTACCACCTCAAGGCGGCGGGCCGGCACAACTGGCCGAAGATGGCGCAGGCGATCGAGCGCGTCGAGGCGGCCCGCGCGACCGGCCAGCCGGTCACCGCGGACATCTACCCGTACCTCGCCGGTCAGACCTCGCTGGGGGCGTCGATCCCGCCGGACTTCCACGATGGCGGTCATGAAGCGCTCGCCGCGCGCCTGGCCGACCCCGCCGAGCGTGCCCGGATCCGCGAGGCCGTTGTGACTCCCTCACCGCGCTGGGAGAACCTCTACCTCGCCGCCGGTGGGGCGGACGGCGTGATGCTGCTCCCCGATCCGAACGGACCGGCCGCGAAGTACCGCGGACTCAGTCTGCAGCAGGCGGCCGACGCCGACAGCCAGGATCCGGTCGAGATGCTCTGCCGCCTGGTCGAGCAGGAACCGTCGCTGAGTGCGATGTACTTCATGATGGACGAGGACGTGCTGCGCAGCGCACTCCGCAATCCCTGGGTCTCGGTCGGGTCGGACGCGCAGACGTTCGCGACCGAGGCGCCGTACTCGGATGGTGCGACGCATCCGCGGTCCTACGGCACGTTCGCCCGCATCCTCGGCCGGTATGTCCGCGAGGAGTCGCTGCTGAGCCTCCCCGAAGCTGTCCGCCGGATGACCAGTCTGCCGGCCGGCAACCTCGGACTGCGCGATCGGGGTGTGCTTGCTCCGGGCAACTATGCCGACGTGATCGCGTTCGACCCCGGTACCGTCGCCGACCGGGCGACGTACGAGGAACCGCACCAGTACGCCGTCGGCATGCAGCACGTCGTCGTCAACGGGACGGTCGCGCTCGCGGGCGGCGTACCCACCGGCAACCTGCCCGGCCGCGCGCTGCGCCGCGGCCAGTAGCCCCGCGATGGAGAAGGCATGGGAGAAGGCATGAAGGAACAGCTGGAGCAGGTGCTCGGGCCCGTGCATGCGCAGGCCTGGGTGCACGCGGTCGACCTCACCACCGGCAAGGAGACCGGGTACGGCGAGGACACGCCGGTGGTCCTGGCGAGCGTGTTCAAGATCCCCGTGCTGGTGGAGTTGTTCCGCCGGTTCGGCGACGGCCGGCTCGACCCCGCGACACGGATGGACGTACCGGTCGACGGTCGCTCGGCGGGACCGACCGGGCTGTCGGTGATGGCCGACCCGATCGAGCTGTCGCTGCGCGATCTGGCGTACTGGATGATGAGCGTCAGCGACAACGCGGCCACCGACATCCTCGTCAACCTGCTCGGCACCGAGTCGATCAACGCGACCGCGCGCGAGCTCGGACTGACCGCGACCCGGGTCGACGGCACCTGCGACGACATCTACCAAACCATCTACGCCGACATCCCGGACACCGACGACCTCGAGCTGGAGGCCTGGCGAGCCGCCCGGGCGATCGATCCGGCCCGCACCTTGCAGGCCTCGACGCCGCGCGACATCACCAGACTGCTCGCCGCGATCTGGAACGACGAGGCAGCGCCTCCCGGGCAGTGCGCGGAGATGCGTCGCATTCTCGCGGGGCAAGCCTGGCCGCATCGACTCCGCAACGCGTTCACCGAGACGGGCACGATCGTCAGCGCGAAGACCGGCACGCTCCGGTTCTGGCGGAACGAGGCCGGCGTCGTCCGAACTCCTGACGGCCGCCGGTACGCCGTCGCGTCGTTCGTACGGACCGAGGACCCGGACTACCGTCTCCCCGCAGTCGACGCGGCAGTGGGATCCGTCGCGCGGATCCTCGTCGACACTCTCAGGTCGGTCCCGACCAAGCTCCGTACGCCGGTCACCGCGACCGCATCGACCCCGGACGAGATCCGCGCGTACGCCGGGGAGCTCGGCGCCGAGATCTGGTTGCACGCCCGAGACCTCGCCACCGGCCGGACGGTTGGCGTCGACGCGGAGACGCCGGTGGTCACCGCCTCGGTACTGAAGGTCCCGGTGGCGCTCGAACTCGCGCGTCAGGCCGTGGCCGGCGAGATGGATCTGGCCGAGCGGATCACGGTGCCGGCCGAGGGCCTCGTCGCTTCGCCGTACGGGCTGGCCATGCACCGCGATCCGACGCTCATCTCCTACAACGACCTCGCCCTGCTGATGATGGTGATCAGCGACAACGTGGCCACTGATCTCGTCATCGATCGGGTCGGCAAGGATCGGGTCGCCGCACTGCTGGCCGAGCTCGGGCTGCCGGGGACCGCCGTACCGCAGAACTGTGCGGAGATCCTGGCGTCGATCGAGGCCGACCTCGCGATCAGCTACACCGACGACGAACGCGAGCTGGCCGACGTACCGGTGGAGCAGTTGCGTGCACTGCGGGCGCTCGATCCGGCCGCGACCGACCGGACGGCGCCGGACGAGATCACCAGTCTGCTGGCCGGCATCTGGCGGGACGAGGCCGCCGACCCGGAGGCCTGTGCGCTGGTGCGCGGCTGGATGGGCAAGCAGGTCTGGCCGCATCGGCTGAGCAGTGGATTCCCCGGTGACGACATCACGGTCAGCGGCAAGACCGGCACGCTGCCGCTGGTCCGCAACGAGGTCGGCGTGGTCGAGTTCCCCGACGGCGGCCGGTACGCCGTGGGCGTGTTCACCCGGGCCGCCGATCCGGCTCCCAATGCCCCGCAGTTCGACGGGCTGATCGGCTGGGCGGCCGCGCAGGCCGTGGCCCAGCTGCGTTCCTGATCCTTCTCAATCCCCTGGAGCCATGATGGCCTTCCGAACCGCAGCCGCGGCCGCCGCTGGTGCCGCCGTACTGCTGCTGGCCGCGTGCAGCGGTGGTGGCGGTACGACGAACGCCGGCGACGGCCGGGTGTCCGATCCGCTCAACACCGCGAACACCGCCACCGTGCGATCCGGCGGCACCGTGACCTACACGATCACCTACCCGATCTCGAACTGGAACGTGCTGAACTCCGGCGGCGCGACGTACTCGGTGCTGGACATCTCCAGCGTGCTGTTGCCCGGTGTGTTCCTGATCCAGCCGGACGGCTCGCTGGCCCCGAACGAACCGGTCGCCACGAAGGTCGAGAAGGTCGCCGATTCACCGCAGACGATCCGCTACACGATCAACCCGAAGGCGGTCTGGTCCGACGGTACGCCGATCTCGGCCGACGACTTCACCTACACCTGGCGGGTGCTCGATCCGCGCCAGTGCCCGAAGTGCCAGGCCTCCAACACGGCCGGGTACGACCGGATCAAGTCGGTCACCGGGTCGAACGGCGGCAAGACGGTGACGGTCGTGTTCGACCAGTCGTACGTCGACTGGAAGGCGCTGTTCTCCCCGATCCTGCCGGCCCACGTGGCCGCGACGTACGGGTCGGTGACGACGCCGGCCGGGCTGGAGAAGAGCTTCAACGAGGGGTTCGCGAAGAACGTGCCGAAGTTCTCGGCCGGGCCGTTCAAGATCCAGGAGTACACCTCCGACGGCTCGGTGGTGATGGTCCGCAACGACAAGTGGTACGGCAAGGCGCCGAACCTCGACAAGCTGGTGTTCCGGTTGATCACCGACGTCTCCCAGCAGCCGACGTCACTGGCGAACGGTGAAGTCGACGTGATCTACCCGAACCCACAGGTCGACATCGTCCAGCAGGTCGACGACCTGCCCGGGGTGAAGTACCAGGTCACGCCCGGCGCGTCGGTCCATCAGGTCTGGCTGAATCTGAACGCACCGGCGCTGAAGAACATCGCGCTGCGCAAGGCGATCATCCAGGCCGTCAACGTGCAGGGCGTGATCGACAAGACGATCGGGCAGTTCGACCCCACCGCCAAACCGTTGCGCAGTCACCTCTTCATCGAGGGCTACCCGGGCTACTCGGACGTGGACACGGCGAACGAGTACGGCATCGGCGATGTGGAGAAGGCCAAGAAGACGCTCACCGATGCCGGCTACACCGGAGTCGGGTCGAAGGTCGTCGCGCCGGACGGTACGCCGGTACCGACGCTGCGGTTCATCGTCCAGGCCGGTGACAAGCTCCGCGCCAGCGAGGCGCAACTCGTGCAGGCTGCGGTCGCGCCGCTGGGCATCCAGGTCAAATCCACGCCGGTGCCGAACACGATCGACGGCGTACAGGCAGGCAACTGGGACCTGACCGTGGGCACCGTGACGCAGTCGCCGTTCTCGGCCACCAGCAACATCCCCTACTACCTGAGCTGTCCCGCAGGGGTCACCTTCTGCCGGTTCAACCTGAACAACTACGGCAACCCGAAGGTGGACAAGCTGCTGAACGCGGCCCTGTCCGCGACCAGCGCCGACGCCGCGACGAAGGATCTGCAGGAGGCCGACAAGATCGTGTCCGCGGACTACGCGATCCTGCCGCTCTACCAGAACCGGTCCTTCCTGGCCTACAGCGCGAAGGTCGGCAACATCCGGGAGAACAGCCTCGCGTTCCCGACGTACAACACCGAGCAGTGGGGACTGCTGGACGGCTCATGACGACCACCGCGGAAGGACGACCCCGATGCACGACCTGATGCTGGCAGATCTCGAGCGGCTGATCTGCTGCGAGTCGCCGTCGTCAGACCTCGACGCCCTGCACCGCTGCGCGGATGTCCTGACCGGCATCGGTACGACGCGCTTGCGCCAGGCACCGGTCCGGTCGGAGGCCGGCGGCCGACCGGTCCTCCGGTTCGGACCGGCCGACCCGGCCGTCCTGCTGCTCGGGCACCTGGACACGGTCCACCCGATCGGTACGCTCGAGCAGACGCCGTACCGAGTGATCGACGGACGCGTGTACGGGCCCGGCGTGTTCGACATGAAGCTGGGGCTGGTTCAGGCGCTGCATGCCATGGCCGCCTGCACGTCTGAGGATGTCGGTCTGCTGATCACCGCCGACGAGGAGCTCGGGTCGCCGGCCAGCCGGACTGTGATCGAGGCGGCGGCCGCGGAGAGTCGCGCCGTACTGGTGCTCGAGGCAAGTGTCGACGGCAAGCTCAAGACAGCTCGTAAGGGTGTGTCCACCTACGAGTTGCAGTTCACCGGGCGGGCGGCGCATGCCGGGCTGGAGCCGGAGAAGGGCGCCAACACGAGCCTTGCGCTCGCGCAGGCGATCCTCGCGGTGAGCGATCTCGCGGATACCTCGGTCGGGACCACCGTCACTCCGACGGTGGCCCGGTCGGGCGTGACGATCAACACTGTTCCGGACAACGCGTCCCTGGCGATCGACGTACGGGCCGCGAGCAAGGACGAGCAGGAGCGGGTGGACAAGGCGATCCGTTCGCTCCCGAGTCCGGTCGACGGTGTGTCGATCGAGGTGCTCGGCGGGATCAATCGCCCACCGCTGGAAGCGAGTCTGTCGGCGGATCTGTTCGCCGTCGCTCAGGAGGTTGCCGGTGAGCTCGGTCTGCCGCCGTTGGAGGGCGCCCACGTGGGTGGCGGTTCGGACGGCAACTTCACCGCCGGACTCGGGATCCCGACGCTCGACGGACTAGGTGCTGTGGGCCACGGTGCACACACGGTCCACGAGTGGGCCGACGTCGCCGCGTTCGGCGAACGGACCCGGTTGCTGACGGGACTGATCGACCGTATCGCCGCCGGAGCGCGCGGATGACGGCCGTGCTCGAGGCCGAGGTGCGCAAGGCCCGGAAGGTGGCCGATGCGGTCGCCCAGGCCCGGGACCTGACGATTCGCGAGCTGCACGAGCCGATCGAGCATCGCGATGCGGAGCGCCTCCTCGGGCGGGTCTGGCGCACCGGACCGGCCAGTCCACCGGTGTCGGGTGACCTGATGCGCGCACTGTCGCACGCCGGTGCGTACGTCGCCGGCGCGTTCCTGGACGGCGAGCTCGTCGGTGTCACGGCGGCCTTCCTGGCGAACCGTCCCGGCTCGTCGGCCGAGTTGCACTCGCACATCACCGGGGTCGTGTCCGAGGTTCGCGGCCGTCAGGTCGGTTGGGCGTTGAAGCTGCACCAGCGGGCCTGGTCGCTGGAACGCGGGATCGAGTCGATCGCGTGGACCTTCGACCCACTCGTCCGCCGCAACGCGTACTTCAACCTGACCAAGCTCGGCGCGCACGTCGTGTCGTACCTGGTCGACTTCTACGGCGAGATGGCCGACGGCGTCAACGCCGGTCAGGGCAGCGACCGGCTGCTGGTGCGCTGGCCGTTGCGGGCGCCGGACGTGATCGCGGCCGCGGCGGGCCATCACATCGAGACACCTGCGGCAGAAAGCGCGGCGATCCTCCAGACCGATGGCGACGGGCGACCGCGCCGGTTGGCGATGCCGGACGGTCCGACGATCCGGTGCGCCGTACCGGCCGACATCGAGGGCATGCGGTTGGACGATCCCGCGCTTGCCCAGGTCTGGCGGATAGAGGTCCGGGCGGCGTTCGAGGAGGTGCTGGCGAGCGGAGCCCGGGTGGCCGGAGTGACGAAGGACGGCTGGTACGTGTTCACGAGGGAGAGGAAGAACCGATGAAGATCACAGGTGTCGAGCTGCGGCGGATCGGGCTGCCGCTGGTCGCTCCGTTCGAGACGTCCTTCGGTGCGCAGACCCATCGCGACATCCTGCTGCTCCGCGTGGTGACCGCGGACAGCGAGGGCTGGGGCGAGTGTGTGGCGATGTCGGAGCCGGTCTACTCCCCCGAGTACGTCGACGGTGCGGCCGACGTACTGCGCCGGTTCCTGCTGCCGGCGGTCGCAGCGGCCGGGCCGATCACGGCTCCGCTCATTGCCGAGGTGCTGGCGCCGTACCACGGTCATCCGATGGCAAAGGCGGCGCTGGAGGCGGCCGTGCTCGACGCGCAACTGAAGGCTGCGGGGGTGTCGTTCGGCGATTACCTCGGTGCGGTCAAGCCGTCGGTGCCGGCCGGGGTCTCGGTCGGGATCATGCCATCGGTCGACGTACTGCTCGAGGCTGTCGGCGGTTACCTGTCCGAGGGCTACGTACGGATCAAGCTCAAGATCAAGCCGGGTTGGGATCTGGAGCCGGTGCGTGCGGTGCGGGAGCGGTTCGGTGACGACCTGATCCTGCAGGTCGACGCCAACACGGCGTACGAGGTCGGGGATGCCCGGCACCTGGCGCAGCTCGACGCGTTCAACCTCGCGCTGATCGAGCAGCCGCTGCCGGAGGACGACCTGCGCGGCCACGCCGAGCTGGCCCGGATGATGTCGACGCCGATCTGCCTGGACGAGTCGATCACCTCAGCACGGTCCGCGGCGGACGCGATCGCGATGGGAGCCACCTCGGTGATCAACGTCAAACCCGGTCGCGTCGGCGGCTATCTCGAGGCTCGGCGTGTGCACGACGTGTGCGCCGCGAACGGCGTCGCGGTGTGGTGCGGCGGGATGCTGGAGACGGGCATCGGTCGTGCAGCCAACGTGGCACTGGCGGCTCTGCCGGGCTTCACGTTGCCTGGTGACACCAGTGCGTCCAATCGGTACTACGCCCGCGACGTCACCACGCCGTTCGTGCTCGAGCGCGGGCATGTCACGGTGCCGACCGGTCCCGGGCTCGGGGTCGACATCGATCGCGACTGGCTCGACGAGATCACGACCGGGGTGGAGTGGGTGGCCTTCTCCTGATCAGGCGTCCCCGGCGAGTCGGCGCAGCCGCAGTTGCAGCATGGTGGCCAGGCGTACGTCGGGGTCGTCCAGGTCGAGGCCGCTCATCTCGCACAGCCGGCGCAGACGGTAGCGGAACGAGTTGGGGTGCAGGTGGACCGCGGCGGCTGCCTCCGCGACGTTGCCGAAGGCATCGAGGTAGGCGACGAGCGTGTCGACGAAGCCGATCTCGTGCCGCTCGTCGTACTCGATCAGTGTGGCCAGTGGTCCCAGGTGCAGCTCGCCGTCCTCGGTGACGAGGTCGGCGAGCCGGAGCAGGAGCGACTCGGCCTGGACGTCGTCGAAGCGGGCGATCCGGCGGCCGCGACGGTCGGCCTGCAGGACCCGCAGTGCCCGGTCCGCCTCTCGGCGGGACAGTGCGACCTCGGCGAGCGATTCGGTCGTCCGGCCGACGCCGATCACGGCGTCGGCGCGGGCACCGATCCGGGCCAGGAAGTCCTCGGCGAGCCGGATGATGTCACGATCGCCGTTCAGCACCGTTCGTGTCGAACCGTGGCCGGCGGGCAGGACGACGTATGTGACACCGCCGACCAGAGCAGCCGCCGACCTCGGGTGTACTGCGGCGAAGTGGAGCGCCAGCGCATCGCGCAGCCGCTGGGACGCGGCCTCGTTGTCAGCCGCGTCGCCCTCGAGGACTTGCGCAGCCATCACACACAGCCGGCCGTCGGCCAGCCCGAGTCGCTGTGCGGCCTCGGATGCACCCGCGCCACCTTCCAGCACAGTGGCCACGAGGTCCGCGCTGAGCCGCCGCTCGACGTCCGCGCCGGCTCTGGCGCGAAGCATGTGCAGGGCAACAATCCGCGCCGAGTCGGCGAAAGCCGCGGCGCGATCGGCGGTCAATGGCTCCCGCGCGACGGCCCACATCGAGCCCAGTACTTCGTTGCCGGCGCGTACGGCGATGGCGACGCGGGGAAGCATCTCGTCGGTCAACGCTTCGACGTACACCGGCTCGTCGCCGTGGAAGAGCTCCCGGAACGCGCCGCGCTCGTGCAGCATCCGGGTGTACCGGTCGGGCACCTGGCGGCCCAGGATCGTCTCGACCCGGCCGGGGTCGGACTCCTCCTGATGCCCGGAGAACGCCAGCACCCGCGATGCCCGGTCCTCGATCGTGACCGGCGCGTCGAGCAGGGCGCCGACCGCGTTCGCGAGGGCGAAGAGGTCGCCGGCCGGAGCGCCCGCGAAGTCGTCCGTGCCGCCGACCATGTCGGCCGAGGCCAGTGACATCGTCCGGAGCAGCGCCGCCACGTGCGACCACGACGCGGCCCGGGTCAGCCCGAGCAGCGCGACCGAGCTCTCCCGGACGGCCCTCACGACCGCCTCAGAGGTCTCGACCGGATGCTTCACGACGAGTCCGATCGCGCCGAACTCACCGAGTCGCCGCAGCAACTCGATCGTCGTCTCCGCATCCCGGACGCCGACCCCGAGCACCAGCTCCCCCGGACTGACCACCAACTCGTCGTCCGGGTCGTAGATCAGTACGCCGGTCAGCTCCGCGTCCAGCTCCCCCGGCGACGCGACCACATCCAGCAACGTCCGCCCGAGATCCTCGAGCACGCGCGAAAGCTTCGACCTCGCCTGACCACTCATTGCCCACGGATCCTAGTACCGACTCTCCTCCCGGACCGGCTCATTTCCGGCCGCCGTGGGACGGTGGTAGGCGAGTGTGATGGCGGCGAGCTGGTCAGGTTGACCGAGCCGCACCTCCGCCGCCGGTGGGATCAGGGTCCCGCTGGAGGACGAAAGGCGCCGATCAGCTTCCGGTACGCCGACGGGTTGCTGAGGAGATCGGTGTTGTCGGCGAACTGGTCGATGGCGCCGAACATCCCGAGCGCCCGCACCCGCGGGTCGGTGACCGTGGCCTGGCAGGCGTCGACGAAGCGGTCGGCGCCGAGCACCATCGCCGGGCGGTCGAAGTACCGGCGTGGCGACGGATCGACCTCGGGCGTGATGCCGAGCGCGTTGTGGCGCCGCGCGACCAGCCCGTAGGCCGTGGTCAGGGCGCGCTCCCGATCGGCGTGGTCGCCGGCCGCGAGCACCTCCGCCAAGACTCGGTCCAGACCATCCGCGTGCCCGAGCCGGGCGAACGCCGTACCGAACCATTTCGCGTACGGCGCATAGGTGCGCGACTGAAGCAGCGCGAGGCGCATCAGGTCCCGGACCAACCGGGACGCGACGATGCGGGAGCCCAGCTCATCGCCGACCTCGTGCGTACGCTGGACGAACGCCTCCTCCTGCGCGATCCGCGACCACTGACAAGTGAGCAGCCAGCGCCACAGCTCGTCCGGATACCACTGCAGTGCGGCCCGGACCGGCTCGAGCCGGCCGTCGTCGGCGTACACCGCACCTGCGACCACCCCGAGCAACTGCTGCTGTGGCGTGACCATCCAATCCTCGAGGCTGATGCCCTTGCCGGCATCGAATCCGAGGTGATCGACCAGCCAGCCGGACAGCGTCGTGACCGTGATGTGGTGGGTCGGCTCATGCGCGTCCCACCCGAACCGCACCGCGTGGCCGTCGTACTCGTCCGGCAGGTTGGCCTCGATCGCTTCGCGCACCGGCTCGACGTCGTCGACGAACACGTGCAACCGCGGACCCCAGCCATGGTCCATCGACCGCTCGGTGTCATACCCCAGTACGTCGGACCCCCACCCCAGCAACCCGGCCGCGTGCGGAGCGTTCACCACCGGCTTGATCACCTCGGCGTAGAACCCACGACTGACCTCAACCGCCGACCGAAATCCCGTCACCGGCTCATCATCGCCAACCGAGCGTCACGGGGACACGTATTTTGGGGCATGTCGAAGTGCGGTCGGCGGCTCCGACGTTGCGGGAAAGGTATGACCTCGGCTACGGAAGGTGTTCACGATGGGAACCACAGTTACTGCAGATCTGTTCGTCTCTGCGGACGGTTGGGCGCGCGGAGCGGAGTCGCCCGGGTACTTCGGGTACCTCGGGCCGGACCTGCAGCAGTGGATCGACGAGGAGGGGGCACGACCGCAGCACGTGTTGATGGGGCGCCGGACGTACGAGGCGCTGGCCGGGTTGCCGGAGGAGGTCAAGGACGCGGGGTACGAGCGGATGGCGAACCTGCCGAAGACGGTGTTCTCGCGGACGCTGAAGACCGTCGAGTGGCCGAACAGCACGATCGAGTCCGATGATCTGGTCAAGTCGGTGCTCGCACTCAAGGAGACGAGCGACGTACCGCTGCGGACGATGGGCAGCATGTCGATCGTGAAGCAGTTGGTCAACGCCGGGGTGCTGGACAACCTCCGGCTGATGGTGTTCCCGCTGTTCTGCGGGCCGACCGGTCGCGAGTGGGCCTTCGAAGGTCTCGAGGAATCAGAGCTGACTCTCACCAGCCAGCGCGTCCTCGACGGCCGCATCTTCCTGGTCGAATACACGCCGACAGGCAACCCGATCCCCCGCTGAGGGGTCAGTCGAAGACGATCTGCACGATCGCCCGGCGTACCGACGGGCGGAGGATCTCGGTGAACCCGGCCTCGGCGAAGGTGCGCACGGTGCCGACGTGGAGTTCTTCGGCGATCGCCTGCGTCGTGGTCATCGGGTAGCCCTCGAGCACCCGGGCGCCACGGTCGCGGGCGAAGCCGACCGACGCGGCCACGAGCGCCCGGCTCACGCCACGCTTGCGGTAGCCGGCCCGGACGAAGACACAGGTCACCGCCCAGATGGTCGGGTCCGTCTTGTCCTCGCTGCGGCCCTGCCAGGCGGCCCGGTTGGCGTTCCGGATCAGACCGTCGTACGCGACCCGCGGCTCCACCGCACACCAGCCGGCTGGCTCGCCGTCCAGATAGGCGACCAGTCCGCTGGTGGTGCCGGACTCCGGGTACCCGCAGTCGGTCTGTTCACGCAACCGCTGCGCACGCTCCTCCACCGGGAACTTCCCGAACGCCTCCCCACGGGCGAGCTTGTAGCGCTGGCACTGGCAGCCGTAGCCGGTGCCGCGGGTGCCGAAGACGGCCCGCAGATCGTCCCAGCTCGCCTCGTTCGCCGGCACCACGATCAGGTCCGCGGTCATCGGCTCACCCCTTTCGGCAGGCTATAGTCCAAGCAACCATATGGTTGCAATCGGAGGCTATCGTGGGTTTTCCCGATCGGATCGAGCGGGTGCTGGACCTGGCCCACCCGCCGGAGAAGGTGTGGACCGCGCTGACCACGGCCGAGGGCCTGGGCACGTGGTTCGGGAACGAGGCGACGATCGATCTCCGGCCGGGTGGGGTGGCGCGGCTGACCTGGACCAGCGGTGACACCGCCGAGCTGACCCTGGAGCGCGTCGAGGAGCCGACGGTCTTCGCGTTCACCTGGCACATCCACGGACTGCCCGCGGACGACCCGCGCCGGACGTACGTCGAGTTCTCCCTCGAGCGGACCGGCACCGGAACCCGCCTCACCGTGGTCGAGTCCGGCTTCGCCCAACTGCCGCCGGAGGCACACGACAAGGCGTTCGGCGGCAACAGCACCGGCTGGACCCACGAACTCGGCGAACTGGTCGACTACCTCGATGCCGTCTGAGTCCGGTACGCCGTCAGCCCCCGACGTCGAGGCGGTCGCGGAGCAGGTCTTCGTCGCCCTGGCCGACCCGAGCCGGCGCAACATCCTGGCCACCCTCGCCGCCGGCGGCCCGGCGACCGCCACCGACCTGGCGAATCGCCTGCCGATCACCCGGCAGGCGATCGCCAAACACCTCGCCCTGCTGTCCGAGGCCGGCCTGGTCACCGCCGAACACGGCGAGCGCCGCCGCGTCCGCTACCGGCTCCAGTCCGCCCCGATGCAGGTGGCGCAACAGTTCCTCGCCGCCCTGGCCCGGGACTGGGACACCAACCTCGATGCCCTACGCAACCACCTGGACGGCTGACCGCAGCCGGACGACCTGGCTCGCATAGTCACCGGTCAACGTCAACGACAGGCCATGACTCATCAGCAGAGCACCCGACACCGACGTCTCACCAATCCGGTACGTCGCTGAAGTGTCCAAGCCCCGCAGGCGAAGTGGCCGCGGCGCACTGTCGTACTGCTGCGCCTCCTGATACACGAGCACGACGGATTCCCGGCGATCGGCCGTCACGTACTGGACCGCCGACGCCGATCGACCAGGCTTACCCAGCCGGTACTGCGATCCGTGCTGCACGACATTCCGGATGTCCTTGTACTCCGCGATCAACGACTTCGCCAACTGGAGCTCATCGGCAGACCACTCGGTCAGATCACCGCCGATGCCAAGTACGCCTGCCATCGCCACGTGGAAGCGGTAGGTCAGCGGGACCTGCCGCTTGTTGATGAACGTCGGCAGATCCGTCACCCAGCACGACATCGTGCGGGCCGGATAGACCTGGCTGAACCCGTGCTGGATGTAGCGGCGGTCCAGCGCGTCGGTGTTGTCCGAGGTCCAGAACTGGTCGGTGCGAGCCATCATCCCGAGGTCGACCCGGCCACCGCCGCCCGAGCACGCCTCGATCGCGACCCCGGGATGCTTCGCCCGGAGCGCGTCGATGATCGCGTACACCGCCGTCACGTGGTCGAACCAGATCCGTCCCTGTCGCTCGGGTTCGGCCGGCCAGCCGGTGTCGGCGAACGGGCGGTTCATGTCCCACTTCACGAACTGGAGGTCGTTCGAGCTCAGCAGTTCGTCCAGAACCCCGAGAACCCATTCGGCCACGTCCGGCCGGGCCAGGTTGAGGACCAGCTGGTTGCGCATCAGCGCCGGCTCGCGCCCGTCGAAGTGATAGACCCAGTCCGGGTGAGCGCGGTACAGGTCGGAGTCGGGATTCACCATCTCGGGCTCGACCCACAGACCGAAACCCAGGCCGAGCGCGTGGACCTTCGAGATCAGCGGTTGCAGCCCGTTCGGAAACCGGTCCGGGTTCACCGACCAGTCCCCCAGCCCGGTCCGGTCGTTGACCCGCTGGCCGAACCAACCGTCGTCCAGCACGAACAACTCACAGCCGAGGTCGGCCGCCTGCGTGGCCAGCGCGACCTGACTGGCCTCGTCCACGTCGAACTCAGTCGCCTCCCACGAGTTGAACAGCACCGGACGGACTTCAGTTGCCCGCGGCAACACGTGCCGGAGTGCGAACGAGTGCCACGCGCGACTCGTCGTACCGAAACCGCCGGTGCTGAACAGGCCCGAAGTCACCGGCGTCTGCAGCTGCTCTCCCGGTTCGAGTCGGCGCGGGCCGAAGTCCTCATGGCCCCAGCCGAACAACACCTGCACGGGCTCGTCGAGCTCGCGCTGGGCCAGCAGCCGCCACGACCCGCTCCACTGCAGGGCCGCGCTGTAGACCTCGCCCTGCTCCTCGGTCGCTGATCCGTCGTCGATCGCGAACCACGGATTGACGTGGTGGCTCGTGATCCCCCGTCGACTCTCCAGCACGAACCGACCCTCGGCCAGGTCGGTCCGGCCGAGCCGGGTCTCGGCCGCCCACCGCCCGGTCAGATGCGACATCCGGTACTGCGCCTGTTCCGGCATCACCCACGCGGCCGAGTCGAGGCGATGCACATCGACCGCATCACCCGACTCGTTGCGCAGCGTCACCCACCGGTCGATCACGTCGCAGTCGTCGTACACCCGGTAATGCAGACCGATCCTGACCTCGCGGGCGTCGAACAGCAGCTCGACCTCCCGCTCGTCATGCACGACGTGTCCCGCGAACGACCACTCGGTACTGCGGACGTCGCCGAAGCCGAGCGACAACGCGGCCCGCCCCAACTGCAGCCGCCCGTCGAGCGGGTACTCCTCATGACCGTTGGCCGGCGACCGGAAGCTCGGCCACTCCCCGGCCAACCGGGCCGCCGTACTCGTGGCCAGGTACGCCGCATCGGCCGGCGTGATCCGGGCACCCCAGTGCGTGTGGATCGGGATGTCGTCATCGCCGAGGTACGCCGAGTACGACGTACCGGGCGTGGTGAGCAGGAGGACGCGGTTCTCGAAGAAGACGGTCACTTGACCGCCCCCGCGGTGAGACCGGCGACGAACTGCTTCTGCAGGGCGACGAAGAACAGCAGCACCGGCAACGACGCCAGGAACGAGAAGGCGTACAGCGTGCCGAAGTTCGTCGAGTACTCCCCCACCGATCGGTAGACGCCGACCGTGACCGTGGTGCCGGACTCCGGGCCGAGGACGATCAGTGGCGTGAGGAAGTCGTTCCAGACCCAGACGCCGAGGAAGATCATCACGCTCGCCGCGGCCGGACGCAGAGTCGGGAAGACCACCTGCCAGAACAGCCGGAACCGGCTCGCGCCGTCGATGCTCGCGGCCTCCTCCATCTCGACCGCCACAGTGCCGATGAAGCCGGAGAAGACGAACACGCCGAACGGCAGGTAGTAGGCGACGTTCGCACAGACCACGCCGACGACGGAGTTCATCAGGCCAGCCGCGCCGAGCACCTGTGTCACCGGCTGGAGGATGACGGCGGGCGGGATCATCAGGCCGGCCAGCAGCATCAGCAGCGCGGGCCGCGTCCAGCGCGCGGTGGACCGGACCAGATAGTGGGCCAGCATTGCCGAGAGCAACGTCAACGCCAGCACCGAGAGCACGGTGATCTGGACGCTGTTGAGCAACGCCGACCAGTACAGTCCGTCCTCGCGGCCGAGTACGGCGCGCAGGTTCGCGCCGGTCGGCGGCGTCGGCAGACCGAGCGGCGAGGACTGGATCTCACTCGGCGGCTTCAGCATGCCCATCACGACGACGTACACGGGGAAGAAGAACAGCGCGGCCAGGGCGACCGCGGCGATCGGGCGTGCGGTCGCGAAGCGGTTCCTCACAGCTGCACCTCCCGCCGCTGCAGCAGGCGCAGGACGACGCCGCTGAGGACGACGATGATGCAGAGCATGATCGTGGCCTGCGCCGCGGCGTACCCGATCCGGTCGCCGCGGACTCCCTTCTCGATCACGTCGAAGGCGATCGAGGCGGTGGTGTTCCGCCCGGGTCCGCCGTTGGTGAGCACGAGGATGTGCTCGTACACCTTGAAGCCGCTGATCAGCAGCATCACCGTGTTGATCGTCACCGCGGACGCGATCATCGGCCAGGTGACGGAGCCGAACCGGCGCCACCAGCCCGCGCCGTCCACGATCGCCGCCTCGTACAACTCCTTCGGTACACCGTTCAGCCCGGCCAGGTAGACGACGACGCAGAAGCCGAGCATCTGCCAGCAGAGGATCCCGCTGATCGAGTACAGCGCGATCGACGGGTCGGACAACCAGCCGGGCGCCGACTCGACGCCCGCGTCGGCCAGCACCTTGTTCAGTACGCCGTCCGGCCGGAGCACGCTCTGCCAGATGACGCTGACCACAATGCCGCTGAGGATCACCGGCGTGAAGAAGACCGACCGCAACAGCCGGTACAGCAACGACTCGCGATCCAGCAGCAGCGCGATGCCGAGGCCGAGCACATTCGGTACGACGACCACGATCACGGTCACCACGAACGTGTTCTTCAGTACCAGCCAGAACTGGTCGTCCTCGAGCAGCCGGCGGAACTGGTCCAGCCCGACCCAACTGGACTGCGGGTCGAACCGGTTCCGGTCGGTGAACCCCTGGGCGACGGTCCATCCGATCGGAACCAGTACGAGCAAACCGTAGAGGAACAACCCGGGGAGAGCGAACCCGGAGAACTCCCGCGCCCGTCGCAGCACGGACGGCAACTCCCGGCTCTTCGGTGGCCTGCTTGGCCGCAGCATCGACTACCTTTCCTCGTCCTGTGCCGCACTACTTGAGTGCGGCGTATTCCTTGTCCAGCTTCGCGACGGCGGCCTGGGCGTCGGATTTCCCGTTCAGCAGTTCGACCGCGATCTGCTGCACCGGCACGGTCAGGTCGGCGGGCAGTCCGTTGTCACCCTGCTCGATCGACAGCGCCGGGGTGACGGTGCCGTCCTTGACGGCTTGGTTGTACAAGGCAAGCGTCGCCTTGAACAGCGGACCCATGTCGGCCGGCGGCTGGTAGCCCGCGACGGTGTTGAAGGTTCCGTCGGCCCGGGTGAAGGCGTCCGAGGTCTCCTTGTCCTTGGTCCACTCCAGCGCGAACTTCTTCGCCAGGTCGACGTTGTCCGCCTTCGCACTGACGCTCAGCCCACCGCCGGTGAGGTTCGGCACGACTGCCTTGCCGTCGTCGGACGGCCAAGGGAACACGCCGACGTCGAACTTCGGCTTGTCGTTGTCGGCCGAAGTGGCGAACCACGAGCCCATCGGGTACATCGCGGCCGAGCCGGCCCGGAACGCCTTCTCGTGGTCGGCGTACGAACGGCTCGTGCCCTGCTTGTCCAGGTAGCCGAGCTTGGCCAGCTGGGCAACCTTGTCGGTCGCCTTCACGAACAGCGGGTCGGCGAAGGTCTTCGAGCCGTCCCGGATTTGCTTGGAGAAGTCCGGGTCGGCCAGGTAGACGTCGGTGCCGACCGTGCCGACCCACGTGTACATGCTGGCGAACGTGTCCTGGCCGCCACCGCCGACCGCGATCGGCGTGATGCCCGCGGCCTTGAGCTTCGCGCACGCGGCCAGGAAGTCGGCCCACGTCTTCGGCGGAGCGGTGATGCCGGCCTTCGTGAAGTCGGCCTTGTTGTAGTAGAGCAGGGACTGTGGCTGGGCGTTGGTCGGAAGCTGGTAGATCTTGCCGTTGATCGCGCCGGACTCCGGGCTGGCGAAGTCCTTCAGCTCGTCCTTGCCGAACTCGGCCAGCTGACCGCCCTCGGCGAAGCCCTGCGGGTTCACCGCGATCATGACGTCCGGCAATTGCCCCGAGCTGGCCAGTTGCTTGGCGTACGTCGTCCGGTCGACGTTCGGGGTGACCAGCTTCTTGATCTTCACCCCGGGCACCTTCTGCGACACCCGGGCGATCGCCGAGTCCCACAGCGAGGCCGGCAGGTTCGGGGTCTCGAAGGTCAGCATGGTCAGTTCGACCGTTCCGCTCGCGTCACTCGTCGACGCCTTGCCGCCGCTGGTACAGCCGGCGAGCGCTACCGTCAGAAGCGTCGCCGCCGCGACTGCGCGTGTCCACCGTGCTGAGCCTGTCCCACGTGATGGCATCGGGTTCCTCTCGATCTGGCCCGCGCGGTCGCTCCGGCGACCCACCCGGCAGTAATATGCAACTCAGTTAGCAATATTGGCGCGAGCATAAGGACGATTCATCGGATGAGTCAAGACAGAGCCGCCGGCGGCCGGATGGGCGATTCGTCGCTGTTGCGCAGGCTGAACCTCGCGGCGGCCCTCGGCGCCTTCCTCGAGTCGGAGTCGCTGACACTGCGTGAGTTGCGCGCCATCGTCGGCGTCTCCCGCCCGACCGCCGAGGACCTGCTCGCCGAACTGCTCACCGAGGGCCGCGTTGAGGAGACGACCCCACCCCGGAAGCCGTCCTCCGCCCGCGGCGCCGGCCGCCCGGCCCGGTACTTCCGCTTCCGCGCCGAATCGGGGTACGTCGCCGGACTCGACATCGGTGCCCACAAGGCAATGGCCGTGGTCAGCGACCTCCGTGGCAACACGCTCGCGACCCATCGGGTCGAGCTCGACCCGGATCTCCCCGGTCCGGATCGGGTGCAGGCTGCCGTCGATGTGGCTCGCGCGAGCTGGGCCCAGGCGCAGCTCGGCGCGGACGACATCACCGGCATCGCGTGCGGCGTGACCGGTCTGCTCAGCGCGGCCGAGGGCGTGCACGACGTCCGCGAGGGGCCGGTCGGCTCCGGGCTGGCGCCGTACTCGCTGCCGGGCTTCACCGAGCTCGACGTGACCGGTGAGCTGTCCGAGGGACTCGGACGGCCTGTGACCGTGGCGAACGACGTGAAGCTGGCCGCGCTCGCCGAGCACTGGAAGGGCGCCGCCCGCGATCACCGCGACATCGTCTACATGTTCGCGGGGCATCGCGCGGGGGCCGGCGTACTGATCGACGGGCAGGTGCACCAAGGCCGGCACGGCGCCGCGGGTGAGATCGGTGCCCTGCCGATGCTCGGGTGGGAGGCGGCGGTGGATCGCCTACATGCGCGCGGTGCCGCGCTGGCCGCTGAGCAGGGTGTCGGACCAGGTCGTGAGGGTGAGCTGGTGATCGCCTCGGCGGCGCGGCAGGACTCGGAGAGCCTGGCGGTGCTGATCGAGTTCGCCGAAGTGCTGGCGCGTGGCGCAGCCGTGCTCGCACTGGCCGTCGACCCCGAGGTGGTCGTGCTCGGCGGCGGTATGTCGCGCGGCGGCGCGATCATCGCCGAGCCGTTCCGGCGCGAACTGGCGAAGCTGACGCTGGTGCCGATCGAGGTGCTCAGCTCGACGATGGGCGCCGACTCGGTCGCCCTCGGCGCGGCCCGGATGGCGCTGGACACCGTGCTCGCCGACCTGCTCGCCGTACCCGGCAGCTGAGCCTGGGGGCTTGACCGCGGGCGGGAACCGTTGGAAAGATCGGATCTCTCAATAGGCAATCTTCTTGTCATTATTTCTCCCGCCCACCTGGAAGTGAGAGATCCCCGATGGCCTTCCGACTCGCCCGGCGCCGGCGGCGGCTCAGCGCGCTCGCCCTCGCGCTGGCCCTGCTCGCCGCGCTGCTCAGCACCGCACCCGCCCGGGCGGAGGTGGAGAACCCGCGCCAGCAGTGGATGCGCGACTCCACCGCCGGGCTCTTCCTGCACTGGGGCATGTTCACCGCGCCCCGCCACACCGATTGCGCCGCCTGGGAGCGTGACGTCACCGACGGTGGCTGGAACGCCGACTACTGGGTCGACGAGGCGCAGAAACTGCACGCGTCGTACATTGTGCTCGCCACCTTCCACAGCCGGCTCGGCTACGCCCGGCCGTGGCCGTCCACAATCCCCGGCAGTTGCTCCACGCAACGAGACTTCCTGGGCGAACTGGTCGCGGCCGGCAAGGCCAAGGGCGTGCACGTGCTGCTCTACATGACCGACGACCCGCAGTGGCACAACGAGGTGCCCGGCGTCGAGACTCTCGACTCGGCGGCCTACTCGGCGTACAAGGGTCAGCAGGTCGACCTGACCACGCGGGACGGGTTCGGCATGTACAGCTACGACCTGTTCCACGAGGTGATGGACAACTATCCGGACCTGTCCGGCTTCTGGATCGACAACGACAACGCCTACTGGGAACAGCACGGCCTGTACGAGCAGATCCGGCAGCAGCGTCCCTCGTGGTTGCTCAGCAACAACAACGAGGACACGCCGATCATGGACACGGTCAGCAACGAGCAGAAGACCGGCATGACCCCGGCCTACGACTACCCACAGGCCACCTTCACGCCGATGCCGCGGCTGACCGAGGCGGACTACAAGCTGCCCACCTCCGGCCAGTGGTGGTACGACGGCAGCGACAGCAAGGTCGACTACGGACTCAGCGTCGGACGGTACGTCGCCAACGCGGGATCCTCGATCAAGTCGCTGATGGCCGAGACCGCGATGGTGAACGGTAGGTTCCCACCACAGCAAGTTGCCTTCAACAACTTCATGGCCGACTGGCTGCCACCCGTCTGGTCCTCGCTGGCCAAGACCAACGGTGGCGGCTACATGTACGGCGGTCTGCAGCCGGGCTTCTGGAACGACGGCGCGCATGGCGTGATCACGCTCGCCGACAACGCCAACACGCAGTACGTGCACGTTCTGACCAAGCCGAAGTCGCAGGACCTGGTGAGACTGCGGGACAACGGCTACCGGGTCACCGGGGTGACGGACGTCCGGACCGGGAAGAAGTTCCAGTTCAACCAGTCCGCCGGCTACCTCACCATCCTCGGCGTGACCGACTGGGACACCTACGACACGGTGTTCAAGGTGACCACGTCCGGGCAGGTCGGTATGTATCCGCAGTCGATCCTGACCGCGACGGCCACGGCCGCCAAAGCCGACCACCCGGCCACGAACTTTGTCGACGGCAACTACCCGAGCTACTGGGACGCCAATGGCCAATTCCCGGTCTCGACGACCCTGAACCTGGGCCGGCCGCGGCCGGCGACGTACCTGGCGGTCAACCAGACCGAGTGGTCGCCGACGCATGCACGGGAGTCGTTCGGGCGGCCGGAGGACTCGGCCCGGATCAAGGACTACAAGGTGTCGGTGAGCATCGACGGAAAGTCCTGGAAGACGGTGCGGACCAGCGCGATGCCGAGCCGGCGCGGAGTGCAGTTCATTGACATCGGCAACCAGCTCACCCGCTACATCAAGCTCGAGGTGCTCAACACGTGGTCGGGCCCGCAGTCGCCGCCGTTCTACCGGCAGCTGAAGATCGACGAGATCAAGGTCGGGTACGCCTACCCGCAGGCGCTGGCGAACCCGCTTCCGCTGGAGGCGGAGTTCCACCGCAGCGGTGCAGCCCGGATCGACCTCTGCACTGCCTGCTCGGGCTCTGCGCAGGTCGTCGGACTGGACCGCGGCAGCGCCACCTATCGCGATGTACAGTCCCCGGCGGACGGGACCTACCGCCTGCAGCTCGACGGTACGACGTCGGCCGCCGGCACCTTCTCGATCCGCGTCAACGGCGCGGCGCCGATCACGGCCAACCTGGACGCCGGTAACTCGGAGGTCCCCGGCAGTACGGCGGTCGCCGTACCGCTGAAGGCTGGTTCCAACACGATCCAGGTGTCCGGCACAGCCGGACTCGACCGAATCAGCGTCGGGCCGATGCCGCCGTCGTCGTACGTGCCGAAAACGACCATGACGGTGAAGCCGTCCGGTGTGGTCTGGGTGGGTCCGGGTCAGCAGTCGGTCGAGGTATCGGCCGATCTGCGACTGGACGAGGACTCGGTCGACAATGTGCGGATGGCTCCCGCCGTACCGTCCGGTTGGACGGTGTCGGGCGATCCGGTCACCTCGGCCGGGCTGCGGCTGGGTCAGACGATCAGCGGTTCGTGGACGATCACCAGCCCGGCGTCGGGCCAGACCGGTCCGGTGCAGGTCCCGGTCGACGTGTCCTTCGAGACGGTCGGCCTGCCGCACAAGGTGAGCAAGACCGTCCCGATCCAGGTCCGTCCGGCCGACCGGGTGTTCATGCGTGAGGCCGAGAGCTCGCTCAACCAGATCGGCAGCGCCGGTGTGACGAGCTGCTCCGGATGCTCGGGCAGCCAGAAGGTCCGCAACCTTGGCGGCTCGGACGACGCGCACGTGGTCGTCCCGGACGTCACGGTTGCACAGGCCGGGCAGTACCAGCTCTATCTGGACTACACGGTCAACGGGACCAAGTCGTACTTCGTCTCCGTCAACGGCGGCGCCCCGACCGAGGCGTCGGTCACCGGCATCGGCAACTCCACCGTCCAGACGGTCGCCGTACCGATCGAACTCAAGGAGGGCACGAACACCGTCCGCATCTTCAACGACGAGGACTCCGCCCCGGACCTCGACCGCATCTCCATCGGATAGCCCGCGCGGCCGGCCGGGATCACACATCCCGACCGGCCGCCACCCGCCCCTCCCCCAAACCGCCGACCTTGAGCACCGCTCAACCACCTACAACGCGGATTCGTGGATGGTGGGTG
This sequence comes from Kribbella pittospori, assembly GCF_004331465.1. Classification (GTDB taxonomy): domain Bacteria; phylum Actinomycetota; class Actinomycetes; order Propionibacteriales; family Kribbellaceae; genus Kribbella; species Kribbella pittospori. Next base: position 338,713 of record NZ_SJKB01000003.1, on the reverse strand, counting down.
CCCAAAGTCGCTGTCCGAAGGGCCGGGGCGGGACCGGGGCGCGGGCTTGGCGTCAGGCGGTCAGGGTGGAGAGGTCGGTGAGGGTGGACCGCATGATGTCGGTGATGTCGGCGTCCTGGGGGTCCGCGACCCAGCGGTCGAACGCCACCCGGAAGACCGCCACCCCGGTCTCCGCCGCGAGCGACGCGATCTCCGGGGCGACCCCGCGCTTGCGCAGCGCGTCGGTGAAGGCCGCGGCGAGCGACGCCATCTTGATGAACTCGCGCTCGCGCAACTCCGGGGTCGCCGTGATGACGGCCTGACGGCGACGCGACTGCTCGCGACGGTCGACGAAGAACTCGCCCGAGGCGAGCACCCCGGCCGCGACCGCGTCCATCGGGCCGGCTGACTCGGGCGCCGCCAGCACCGCCTCGACCATCCGCCGTTCGAGCTCCTCCGAGCCGGCGAACAGCACCTCGCGCTTGTCGGCGAAGTGCCGGAAGAACGTCCGCGCGGTCACGCCGGCCCGGTCCGCGATCTCGGCGACGGTCGTGCGCTCGTACCCGCGCTCGGCGTACAGGGCCATCGCCGCTTCTCGCAGCCGTCCCGCCGCATCCGGTTCCCACCGCGCCATGGCTCAGATCCTAGCCGATGTCATCGAGTGACATCACGGGTGTAGGCTGAGTGATGTCACTGACTGACATCACTCGAAAGGATCCACCATCATGCGCGTGTTCATCACCGGAGCCGCCGGTCACCTCGGCTCCGCCGTCGTCCCGGAACTCCTCCAGCACGGCCACTCGGTCGTCGGCCTGGCTCGCTCGGACGCATCCGCCGCCCGGCTCACCGAATGGGGAGCCGACGTGGTCCGCGGCAACCTCGACGACCTCGACGGTCTGCGCGCCGCAGCCCAAGCCGCCGACGGCGTCATCCACCTCGCCTTCCCGCACGACGCCATGCAGGCAGGCGACCTGGCCGGCGCAGCCGAGACCGATCTCGCCGCTGTCCAAGCGATCGGCGACGCACTCGCCGGCACGGACAAGCCGTTCGTCGGTACGTCGGGAACGGGCCTGCTGGGTCACGCCGGCCTCGGCCGCACCGGGACGGAGGACGACACCTTGCCGGGCGGCTACCGCATCGACGCGGAGAACTTCGTCATCGACCTGGCCGGCAAGGGCATCCGGTCCTCGGTTGTCCGGCTGCCGATCGTGCACGGCCCGCTCGACCACACCGGCTTCGTACCCGGACTGATCACCTTCGCCCGCCGGAACGGATTCGCGGCGTACGTCGGCGACGGGACGAACCGCTGGCCGTCGGTGCACACGCTCGACGCGGCCCGGCTGTACCGGCTCGCGCTCGAGTCGGCACCCGCGGGCACCCGGCTGCACGCGGTCGCGGACGAGGGCGTCGAGTTGCGCCGGATCGCCGAGGCGATCGGACGCGGTATCGACGTACCGGTCCGATCGGTCACGCCGGAGCAGGCGGCCGAGTACATCGGCTACCTGGCGGCGTTCGCTGCCCTCGACCACCCGGCGTCCGCGACCCGGACGAGTGAGCTGCTCGACTGGCACCCCACTCACCCGGGCCTGCTGGACGACCTGGCCGAAGGCTTCTACTTCGAGGAGGGCTAGACCTTCGGGATGGGAGCGATCGTCTTGGTGCGGGATCCTTCGTAGGCGGCCAGGAGGATTCCCAGGACGGCGATGCCCTCCTCCTCGGTGTGCAGCGGGCGGGTCTTGCCGAGCAACGAGTCGGCGAAGTGCCCGATCTCGGCGACGAACGTGTCGACCGGTTCCAGCTCGAACGTCTCGGTCTCACCGGACCGGAGCCGGTAGGACAACGACGTACCGTCGCTGTGCAGGGAGCCGAGTTCCCCGACCGCGGAGAATCGCTCGGTGGAGTCGGCCGGCTGGTAGGCCCAGCTGGTCACCATCTGACCGACGACCCCGTTGTCGAACCTGATCAGGACCTGCGCGGAGTCCTCGCCCTCCATGAACTTCAGCCGGTGGGTGGACAGCATCGCCGTCGCCTCGACCGGCAGCCCGCCGGCCAGGTGCAGCATCAGATAGGTGGGGTGGTACCCGGTGTCGATGAGCTCGCCACCCCCACTCGTCTTGCTGCTCGCCCGCCAGCCCATGCTGCTCGGGTCGAAGTCGTTGTAGAAGCTGTCGGTCGTCCGTACCTCGTAGACGGTGCCGATCGTGCCGGCCTCGAGCAGTTCCTTGGCCTTCGCGACCGTGGGCATGAACAGCTGGTTGTGCGCGCACATCAGCGTCACGCCGGCCTTCGTGACCGCCTTGCGGACGTCGGCGGCCTCGTCTGCCGACAGGCACAGCGGCTTCTCGCAGAGCACGTGCTTGCCCGCCTCCGCCGCCGCGACGATCGCGTCGCGGTGCAGATGGTGCGGCAGGCAGATGTCGACCGCGTCGAGGTCCTCGTTCGCGAGCATCTCGCGATAGTCCGTGTACGGCGTGGCGCCCAGCTCCTCGCCCCGCGCCGCGGCCGTCGCCTCCACGGCGTCGGCGACAGCGGTGATCCCGATCTTGCCGGAGTGTTCCTGGTAGCCGCGGATGTGTGCCGAGGCGATGCCGCCGGCCCCGATGAGCCCAACCTTGATCATCGGCAGTCCCTTCACTTGTAGGCGATCGATCGTCCGGTCTCCGCGGCTTCGTTCGCGGCCACCACCAGCCGGGTCAGCTCGACCGCCCGGCTGATGTTGTCGTCGGCGCGGGTCCCTTCGGTGATGTGGTCGACCCACTGCCCGAACGCGTCCTGGCTGTGCTCGGGCACCGGCAGTTGCTCGTCGCCGACCTGCAGCACGTTCCCGTCGTCGGTGTAGGTCAGCGTGCCCTCGGTCCCGAAGAGCTCGATCGTGAACGGGTTCCGGCTGGCGAACCCGGCCTCGATCACGCCGATCGACTGGTCGGCGTACCCGGCGGTGACGACGGCGTTGTCCTCCAGGCCGCGGCCTGCCACCGACCGGTACGTCGCGCTGATCGTCTCCGGCGTGGAGCCGAGGAACAGCTGGGTCAGGTACACCGGGTGACAGCCGAGGTCGGTCAGCGCGCCACCGATCGCGGTCTTCGGCTCGAAGAACCGCTGCGGCAGCCAGCCCTCTTGCCCGTCCTTCGGCAGGGCGCCGTCGTGGGAGAGGCGGACCCGGCCGTAGTTGAGCTGCCCGAGCCGGCCGCTGTCGATCACCTCGCGGATCGCCTGGGTGTAGCCGTGGTACAGCCGCGGCAGCGAGACGATGAGCTTGACGCCGTTCGCGTCGGCGGCGGCGATGATCTCCTCCGCTTCGGCCACGGTCGGCGCCAGCAGTTTCTCGGTGAAGATGTGCTTGCCGGCGTTGGCCGCCTTCACCATCACGTCGCGATGGACGTTGGTGGGCGTCGTGATCGTGACGCCGTCGATGTCCTCCCGTGCCAGTAGGGCGTCCAGGTCGTCGGTGTACGCGACGCCGAAGTCGTCCGCACCCGCCTGTCCGAGCCCTGGGTCGTCGTCCCAGACCGCGACCAGCTCAGTCCCCGGATGCTGCTGGGTCTGCCGGGCGTAGTCCTTCGCGTGAACGTGCCAGAATCCCAGGACCGCGATGTTGAGCGGTTTCGACACCTTGTCCTCCTCGCGCAAGTCATTGACGGTCTCCCGCAGTACTTTGCCAAGACAAACGGGTGCTCGCGCGAGTTCTCGGCGGTTCGTCTCACGGACCGGTCAGTAGTTCCTCCTGCGAGGCGGTCAGCTCACTTTCCGGGCGTCTGTTGGGTGGCGAACCAGTCGTCGTACCGGATCGTGCCGAGGGTGGCCTCGCCGGCCGGGACCAGGGTGCGCTCCTGCGGTACGGAACCGAAGTACGTCGACTGTGGGTCGGTCACGACCTCGCGCGGGTCGTTGCGCATGGCAAGCGCCTTGCGGAAGAACTCGTCCATCCGGTACTCCTGCGGCCCGGCGATGTCGATCCGGCCGTTCAGCGGCTCGCCGGCCGCCGTCCGGGCCACCGACGTGGCGACGTCCTCGGCGGCCATCGGCTGGAAGGCGACCGGCGCCATCCGCACCGTCGTCTCGTCGCTGTCCTCGTCCGCGATCGCCTTGACGAACTCGAAGAACTGCGTCGCGTGCACGAGCGAGTACGGGATCGACGACTCCTCGATCAGCTTCTCCTGCGCCAGCTTGGCCGCGAAGTACCGGTTCTCCGCCATCCGCTCGGTGCCGACCACGGACAGCGCGACGTGGTGCCGTACGCCGGCCTCAGCCTCGGCCTCGAGCAGGTTGGTGGTCGACGTGGTGAAGAAGTCCATCACCGCCTTCGCCTCGAACGACGGCGAGTTCGACACGTCGACGACCGTGTCCGCGCCCTGCAGAACCTCGGCCAGCCCTTCGCCGGTGAGGGTGTTCACGCCGGTTTTCGGCGACGCGGCCACGGCCTCGTGCCCCTGCTCGCCGAGCTTCGTCACCACCTTCGAACCGATCAGTCCGGTACCACCGATCACGACGATCTTCATCGCTGTCCCTTCCGTTGCCGGACGGCGTCCGATGCCGGCCGGTTACCAGCTAAGACAGGGCACCACCCCGGCTTGTGACTGCCGAGCCGGAATTCGACCGCTGTCACATCCCGGCCGGGTGTCCTGTCCTGATGGACAAGGAGCACTACCGAACCAAGGGGAGAAACTCACCATGCCCGAGCAGAACCCGGTCGTCGTCCTGGTGCACGGCGCCTTCGCCGAGTCCGCCAGCTGGAACGGCGTCGTCGAGCAGTTGCAGGCCCAGTCCATCGACGCCATCGCCGTCGCCAACCCGCTGCGCAGTGTCGAGGGAGACGCGGCGTACGTCCGTGATGTGATCGCCGGCCTCGGACGGCCGGTCGTACTGGTCGCCCACTCGTACGGCGGCTTCGTGGCCACCGAGGCCGCGGCGAACAACGACGCGGTGAAGAGCCTGGTCTACGTCTGCGCGTTCGCTCCGGACACCGGCGAGAACGCGTTCGACCTCTCGCTGAAGTTCCCGGGCAGCACGCTCGGTGACGCGCTGAACGCCTACCCGGTGAGCACTGGCGGCAACGAGCTCGCCATCCGCGCCGACGTCTTCCACCAGCAGTTCTGCGCCGACGTACCGGCCGACACCGCCGCGCTCATGGCCGCGACCCAGCGACCGGTCACCCAAGCGGCTCTCACCACCGGCCTGCCGACCGACTCGCCGGCCTGGAAGACGCTCCCGTCCTGGTTCGTCTTCAGTGACCAGGACCTCAACATCCCGGTCGCCCTGCACCGCTTCTTCGCCGAGCGCGCCGGTGCCAAGAGCGTCCGCGAGATCGCCGGCGCCTCCCACGCCCTCAGCGTCTCCGAGCCGGACGCCGTCACCGCCACCATCCTGGAGGCTCTGAACGCCTGAACTAGTGGACTTCGAGGCGGATGCGTTTGTTGGCTTTGCCTCGGGACTCGGTGCCGGTGACCTTGACGGAGCCGACCTCGGCGGTGGTGAGGACGTGGGTGCCGCCGTCGGCCTGCTTGTCCAGGCCGGTGATGTCGATGACGCGGAGCGGGTCGATCTCGCGCGGGATCAGGTGTGCGGCGATCCGGATCAGCGCGGGGTCGGCGTCGGCAACCTCACGGCCGACGAAGTCGACGACGATCTCGCGGGCCGCCGCGATCTCCTCGTTGATCCGGGCCTCGATCCGGCGGCCGAACTCGGCCGACATCGAGTCGAAGGCGAAGTCCAGCCGGCCCTTGCCCGGATCCATGTTGCCGCCGGTCACCGCGACGTGGTGGTCGGCCCAGATCACCCCGCAGAGAATGTGCAGCGCGGTGTGCGTCCGCATGGTCAGGTGGCGGCGCTCCCAGTCGAGCTCGCCATGCACCTCGTCGTCGGGACCGGGCAACTGCTCACCGTCCAGCCAGTGCCAGAGCAGTGGTCCCTCCCGCTTGACCCGGGTGACCGCCGCCGACCCGTCGGCCCAGCGCAGCGTGCCCACGTCGTACGGCTGACCTCCGCCTCCCGGGAAGAACGCCGTACGACGTAAGGCCACCCGGCGCTGCTCCGCGTCGATCTCGACGATCGGAGAGTCGAACTCGGCCAGGTACGCGTCGACGGCGTACAACTCGGTGTCGGCCAGCGCCGCCGGGGCGTTGTCCGGCACCTTCTGTCCGGGAACTGCCATCGGTCAGCCGCCTACGGGTGGTTGGGGATTCGTGCAGAGGAACGGCGGCCGGTTCGGCCCGGAGTGGTAGTGGTACTCCTTGCCGCCAGACTCCAGGACGACGCGGCTGCCGTTCACCAGCGCCTGCGTGTAGTGCATGCCGGGCTCCGGGCAACCGAGGCTGCCGTCGCGCCACATCACCTCGTCGGAGCTGACCACGGTGACCTGCGCCGCGTCGACGCCCAGCCGCTTCACCAGGTCGGCCTTCGCCTGCTCGGCCGGTCCCGACGGCGGCGGCGAATCGCTCTCGGACACGCCGCTGCTGGACGGTGTCATCGACGGCTCCTCTCCCGCGTCAGATTCGTTGCCGCACGCAACCAGCAGGCTGCACGAAACCAGCAGGAAGGCCGCGGCCAGCACAGTGAACACTCGCATCACGATCACCTCCTACCCTAGACGCTCCGCGGACGGCCGCCGTTGCAGCCTCAGAAGAACTCGTCCAGCAGGATGTAGAACTCCAGCTTGTCCTGGTCAGGCCCGGTCAGCTCGTAGCCGGCCAGGAACGCCGCGAACGGCTCCTCGGTCAGCTCCCGCCGGAGGATCGCCAGATCGAGCCACCGATCCGCGACGCCCAGCCGGCCGACGTCGATCACCCCGGTCAGCCGGCCGGTCCGCGGATCGACCAGGACGTTGTCCGGGGTCAGATCGCCGTGACACACGACCAGGTCCTCGCTCGACGGCCGGGTCCGCTCCAGTTCCGCGAGCAGTTGCTCACCGGTCCAACCGGCGTACGAATCCTCGAGGTTGTTCAGATCCACCAGGCCCGCGGCGACCCGCGAGCGAGCCTCCGCCATCGTTGTGCCTAGGTCGCGGCGGAACGGACAATTCTCGATCGGCAGGCTGTGCAGCGCACGGGCGAGCTCGACGAACGTCGCCACGACGGCGGGCCGCTGTTCGTCGGTCCAGTCGTACGATGCCGGTACACCCGGCACCACTGAGGTCGTCAGTACGCCGTCGCGGCGATCGACGATGCGCGGCACCTTGATCCCCTGCTGCGCCAGCCATTCCAGCCGCTCCGCCTCGGCAGCGACCGCCGGGTCGCGCTTCACGAAATGGTTGCCGACCCGCCGGACCTCGGCACCCGAAAGCCCTGTCATCCGGCGAGCGTACCGAGGATCAGTCCTCGACGAACTCGAGCAGATCGCCGGGCTGGCACTCCAGCACCCGGCACATGGACTCGAGCGTGCTGAAGCGGACCGCCTTGGCCCGGCCGTTCTTCAGTACGGCGATGTTGGCCGGCGTCAGACCGACCTTCTCGGCGAACTCCCCCACGCTCATCTTCCGCTTCGCCAACTCGACGTCGATGCGCACGATGATGGGCATCAGATGACCGCTTCCATATCGGACCGCAGTGTAGTTGCGCGCCTGAGCAGGGCCCGCATCACCACCATCAGCAGCACCAGGACGGCGCCGGTCAGCACCATGCCGAACAGAACGATCGGCAGCCCCGGGTCGTCGGCCAGGAAGCCCAAGTAGATGAACCCGGCGACCAGCAGGACCCAGGCGGCACTCAGCGCCCACAGGATCGCGTCCACCCAGACGAACGCGTCCTCGGTGAAGATCCGGTCGGCCTTCACCATCGTCACCAGCCGCCACGTGCACACGATCACGACCTGCACGCAGAGCAGTCCCAGGATCGACCAGATCGTCAACGGCCAGCGCAGGTAGGCCAGATCGGGCTCCTCCCTCGCCATGTAGGCGAACTGTCCCGGCATGCTCAGCGCCTGCGCGAACAACAGGCCGGCGAACAGCATGACGAGCAGGATCCGGAGGGGTGCGACGACCCGGTCGGCCAGATTCATGCATCGACTATCAGCGGCTACCTATCGATTGTCAATAGACCTCACGGCACGCCGCGAGACCGCTCGGCGATTACCACTGAGTTGTTCAGATGGTGTTTGCCGGCTGGCAGCCGACCGACGGCAGGATCGTCCACGCTCGGGCGGACACCGTCGCCCTGCGGGAGAGGTCCCGGCCCGCAGTGCCGCCGAGCGACTCTGTGCGGTTCGAGAACACAGGATCTGCGGCTGTCGCCCGCGCTGGTCCGCCACTAAATGCTTGAGGAGCATTCCATGTCAGTCGATCGCCGTTCCGTTCTCCGTGGTGCCGCCGTCGGCGCCGCGGGCGTCGGCTTCGCCACCGTCGGCTCGGTGCCGTCGCTCGCCGAGGCCACCCCGGTCTCGCACTCGCCCCACGGTCCCGGCCCGTTCCCGACGCACCGTCCGTTCCCGCCGCTGCTGGACGACCCGAACGGCCTGCTCGCCCTGCCGGCCAGCTTCAAGTACAAGGTCGTCACGCGCGCCGGTGAGACCAAGCTGAAGAGCGGCCAGCCGACCCCGTCGCTGCACGACGGCACCGCCGTGGTCGACAGCGACCACAACGGCTACACGCTGATCCAGAACCACGAGATCGGTGGCAACGACCCGCTGGGCGTGCCGCAGATCCCGGGCACCGTGTACGACTCGGCGGTCGGCTCGGCCGGCGGCTGCACCGTCATCTCCGTCGACAAGGACGGCCGCAACAAGGGCGAGTGGGTCGGCATCTCCGGCACGCTCACCAACTGCGCCGGCGGCCCGACCCCGTGGGGCACCTGGATGACGTGTGAGGAGACCGAGAACAAGGCCAACGGCACCACTCGGCTCAAGGACCACGGGTATGTCTTCGAGGTCTGGGCCGACGGCAAGACCGCGCACCCGGTGCCGCTGAAGGCGCTCGGCCGCTACGCCCACGAGGCGCTGGCGATCGACGAGGAGCGGACCCACATCTACCTGTCCGAGGACGCCAGCGGCCCGAACGGCCTGTTCTACCGCTGGTCCGCGCCGCGTGGCTACAAGCTCAGCTCGCGCAGCTACAAGGACCTGGCCGACAAGGACTTCGGCACGCTCGAGGCGATGGCGATCCTCGGTGACGACGGCAAGCCGATCCCGGATGTTGCCTACCTGACCTCGGCCCAGCTGCTCCGGCCGTTCCGGGTCGCCTGGGTGCCGGTGTCCGACCGCGACGGGCTGACCGTCTCGGTGCGCAACCAGTTCACCGAGGGCCAGGTCACCCGCGGCAAGAAGTTCGAGGGCGTCTACGGCACCCGTGACGGCGTGTACGTCGTCAACTCGTTCGCCGAGGGCGGCACCGCCGACCTGCCGGCCGACGGCGTCCCGCACGACGGCATGGTCTGGTTCTACAACTACGACGCCAAGACCATCCAGCTGGTCACGTACTTCCCGGAGAGCGCCGCCGCGAACAAGGGCGCCGCGGCGAAGTACGACGACTACAACTTCGACGGTCCGGACAACGTCACCGTCACCCCGTGGGGCTCGCTGATCCTCGCCGAGGACGGCACCGCGAGCAGCCACGTGCTCAGCGCGACCCCGGGCGGCCCGACGTACGCGATCGCCCGGAACATGCTGAACGACTCCGAGTTCACCGGGCCGACGTTCTCCGCCGACGGCAAGGTACTCTTCGTCAACATCCAGACCCCGGGCATCACGCTGGCCATCACCGGCCCGTGGCGCGACTACCTGGGCTGAGGCAACCGCCGTAGCCGGCCCCCCAGGGGTCGGCTACGGCGTCACCCAGCCGGTGAGGATCGTCGGTCCGGAGGACGGCGTACAGATCAGGCGGTAGGGCTCGGCCGGGATCGGCCAGAGCACGAAGAACCCGAGATCGTCGATCTCGGCGGTGGCCAGCTCACCGCTGTTGCCGCGGGCACTGACCGTGCCGGACTCGGGCGGGTCCAACTGGCCGAGTACGCCGGTCGGCGTGAGCTCGATCTCGATCGTCCAGCCGTCGGAGGCGAACGTCAGCGCGCGCAGGGTGGCGCTCTCGGAGGATCGGACCGGCGCGGCCTCCGCGCTCTCCCAGGCCGAGTCGTAGGTCAGTGCGGCGAGCTCTGCGTCGATGGTCCGCCAGACGAACGCGGCCTTGCCCGCGTCGACGAACGTCCGTGGCATCTCCCGCTCGGTCCGCAGCGCGTCGCGCAATGCGTCGAGGAGCTCGTCGTCGTTCCAGCCGGTCTCCGTCATGCTTCCCACCTCCTCACTGATCCCTCAGTGCTCGTCCACCAGTGTCGCCAGGGCCGGCGCTCGTCGCAGCCGGTCCAGGCAGCGGGCCCGGTTCGGGCCGATGCTGCCCATCGGCATGTGCAGCTTGCGGCTGATCTCGTCGTACGGCGCCGGCGGGTCCTGCGTGATCATTGCCAACAGCAACTGACAGCGCTGGGACAGCTGGCCGAAGGCTGCCCGGACGATCCGCCGTCGTTCGTGCCGCAGCACCTCCTCCTCCGCCACCGCGTGGTCCACGGTGTGCTCTCCCACCTCCCGCGAGTCCACCGGATCGACAGGATCGACCCGGCTCGACACCCGCAGCAGGCGCAGGCACTCGCGTTGCGCGGTCGTCGCGATCCAGCCCGGCAGTGCGGCCGGTTCGCGAAGCCCGGGCAGATGCTCGATCAGCCGCAGCCACACGCCCTGACCCACGTCGTCGGTGTCTCCCGGCTGAAGCCGGTACCGCCGGCAGATGGACCAGATCAGTGGGGCGTACCGCTCCACCAGCTCGTCCCAGGCTCCCTCGTCCCCCTCCCCGGCGCGCACGACCAGGCTGACGACGGTCGGATCATCCCGCATTCCCCCGCTCCTTCCGCCCGCCGTCATTGATACGGAGTCCGCGGGCCGCGCGTTGATACATGGTGTGGATCACGCTCCCAGTGCGACGAACGACCGGCCCGCCGCACGGGCGACCGGGTCGTCGCCGACCTTGGCACGGGCGAGCGCGAACGCACCCGCCAGCGGTTGACCGGCTTGCAGGTGGTCGTGGAGCGCTGTCATCAGTGGCACTGTGGCCGGGTCGTTCACCGGTACGACGCTGGCCAGGATGCCGGCCGCGCCGAGCGGCACGAGGCTGCTGCTGAGTCCGAGCAACTCGTCGGCGCCGACCGGTTTCGCCAGCCCCGACTCACAACTCGACAACACCAATCGGTACGGCGCCCGCCGCAGCCGCTCGAAGTCGTAGACGGTCAGCGGACCGTCGTCCAGTCGCAGCGAAGAGAACAAAGGACTGTCGGACCTGAAGGTGCCATGCGCCGCGATGTGGCCGATCCACGCACCGTCGAGTTCCTTCAATACCCTCTCGGCCGTGGCGTCACCGTTCGCGAGGACGGTCGCACCCGGGTACCGCTCGGCGAGGCGTGTGACCTCGGCACGACCGGCCGGCAGTCCAGGGCCGAGCACCAGGACGACTCGTCGATCGGACGGCGGCTGCAACCGTCGCGCCCGCAGCCAGGTCGCCGCCGACGGTACGACGTTCACCGCACGACCATCCAGCGACGGCACCAGCCCCCAGGGCAACGCCTGCAATCGCGCGGGCGGCACGATCACGACAGGCCGATCCTCCAGCACGTCCTGCACCGGGCCGAGGATCGCGCTGCCAAGCCGAGCGCCCAGCACGTCAAGCGAAGGTCCGGACTTCGATCGGCCATGGGCCAGCCAGCGCAGCCGGAACCGAGATCGCTCCACCTCGATCTCGGCCGCGGCCATCGGCCCGACCGTGAGTCTGCTGATCCGTCCGTCGCGCGCCACCACCGCGTGCAGGACTCCGTCGATCTCGATCAACTCGACCAGCACCGTGTCGCCCAACTCGTCGAGCAACTCGTCGATCTGAACTCCAGAGGTCTCTGGGTGCGAGCGATGCCCGTGCGCTCGGAGTGTGTGTTCTCGCACTGCCTTCTCGAGCCTGCGCCGTTCACGGTCGAGGGCAGGGTCGGTCCCATCCCCGTCGCGTTTCGCGTCCAACCGGCGTACGACGTCGCGCAGGGCGGCGAGATCGTGGACGAGTTGCTGGTCGTCCGGTGGACGCACAGGAGGGATCGTGAGTGCGGTGGCGCGCCAGCGTTCGCCCCACTTCAGCAGGCTCCTGGCGTCGTCGCGCCGCAAGGCATCGCGGAGCGCCAGTCCGGCCAGCTCCGCGCCATGACCGGTCGCGCGTGCTCGCAGTTCGGTCGCACCCATCATCAGGCGATGCTCGTCCAGCGCGTCGAGACCGCGGCCGCAGGCGGTCAGCATTCCGCGGACGTCGCCCTTGGCCTCTGACCGCAACGCCTTGCCGAGCCAGGCAGCGCCGCGCGCGAGTGGTGGAGTGTCTCGGGTCCGCCGCCCGGCCAGCTCCAACTGCCGCCCGGCTGTCCGCGTTCGTCCGTCGGCCAACGCGAGTCGGCCGGCCAGCAGGTGTGCGGCCGATGCTTCTGTCGCGCCGAGGGTGTCGAGTCGTCTGGCGGTCTCTGTCACTTGTCGCAGCAGCTTGGGACCGCTCTCTCCGGACTGATAGCGGGCGTCGAGTTGCACCATCGACGCGCGGACCGACCACCACGGACGACGCTGAGCCGAGAACAACCGGCGAGCGCCCTCGGCGCGGGAACGCGCGGTCTCGAGCTCACCGGCCGCGAGCGCTGCGGTCGCCGCCGCGAACAGCACCTCGGCTCGCTTCGTCGCCTGCCCGCCGACGGTCTCCATCCGGATGATCGCTTGGTCCGCCTCGGCGAGCGCCTCGGTGGGCAGACCCGCCGCGAGCAAGACAGCACACCGGTCGATCGCGAGCTCGGGCCACACCACACCGACCTCGGCGAACCCGCGCCCGGCCTCGTCGAGGTACTGCAGCGCCGCGGGCAGATCGCCGCGCGAGAACGCAACGAGGCCGCGGTTCTGACGGGTTTCGGCGTACTCGAACTCCTGGCCGCTCGCGGCGTACAGCCGGCCGGCCTGTTCGAAATCGGTGTCGGCCTGACGGGTGATGCCCATCTCGAGCTGGATGAACCCGCGGTAGTTGCGGCAGCGCGCCTCCCAGACCCGATCGCCGGACCGCCGCAGCCGGCTGATCGCGATCCGCAGATCGTCCAGCGCCTCGCGATGCCTGCCCAGGATCAGCAGTACGTCGGCACGCCGCAGCAGAACGCGCCCCGAGAGTGCTCCCCGGCTGAGGCTCACCGCGCGGTCCAGATGGATGAGTCCCTCGCGGCTGCGGCCGGCGCGGCCAAGGGTCGCGCCGAGGGTGGCGAGAACATCGGCTTCGCGCTCCGGCCGGTCTGTGGTCTGGGCGAGTCGCAGCGCGATCCGGAGCTCGCGGATCGCCGTCTCCACATCGCCGAGCTGGCGCAGGCCGATCCCGATCGCTTGGTGCGCGCAGGACGCGGCTTCCGGGTCGAGGTCGCCGGTGAGCAACGATCGAGCCGCTGCGATGGCGTCATGCGGGCGTGAGAGAGCCAGCGGCAACAGATCAGTCGGTGCAACCGCCGTTCCAGCACTCCCCCCGGCCGTCTGCACGGTGAAATGATATCGGTCCGCTCGACGATTTCGTCGATTCCTGGGTTACCGATTCAAGGGGGATCGCCCACCGAATGGCGCAAAAAGCAGGAAATCAAACGACCGAACAACAGGACCCGAAGTACATCGCCCAGATCAAACTCATCCTGGAGGCATTCGGACGGGACGCCGGAGTCCATCCGCCGGAGTGGGAAAAGGAAGGCGCCGACTATCTGTACCGCGTCGGCACGGTGCTGGTCCGGGACGAGGATGTGCCCCGGGTCGTCGAGCTCTTCCAGGGCGGGACGACAGGCGAGGGCGGCATCGGCGGGATCACCCGGCTGCTGCTGCCGGACAAGGTTCCGCCGAACGCACCGGAAGGACCGAACCCCACGCAACGCTTCCTGGCTCTTGCCGACCAACGGCTCGGCCGCGGGGTCGTCACGCCGGAGCACTTGTTCTACGTGACTCCCAGCGTCAGCCCGTGTCCGGCGACCGAACCCGAGGAGGTTGCGCAGGGCATCCCGCCGGACCCCGTACTGCCGACTCCGTTCCTGCCCGCCGGCGCCGCCGACGGACGCGGAGTGAAGGTGGTCGTGCTCGATGTCGGCTGGTCCGAGGCACCCGCGGCGTACTGGCTGAACGGCGTGACCGGCGATCCGGAGGACGCGTTCTTTCCCTCCGGCCGGATCCGGCCGTACGCGGGCCACGGCACCTTCATCGCCGGCGTACTGCGGGCGGTGGCGCGAAATGTCGAGGTGGTGGTCAAGAGCTATTTCACCAGCGTCGGCGCGATGTGGGAGTTCGATCTCGCCCAGGCTCTTGACGAAGTACTCGATCTGGCTCCGGACATCATCAGTCTGTCGGCCGGAACCAGGACGCGTTTCGACCTTCCGGCGCTCGGCCTCGACGTGTTCGTCCAGACCCGGCTGAATCGGGTCAACGGCCTGGTTCTGGTGGCCGCGGCCGGGAACGAGAACAGCCGGGACTATTTCTGGCCGGCCGCGTTCCCGGAGGTCGTTGGCGTAGGTGCACTCGCCGACAACGGGCGCGACCGCGCGTCGTTCAGCAACTTCGGTGGCTGGGTGGATGTCTACGCGCCGGGCGAGAACCTGGTGAATGCGTTCCTCACCGGCAGTTACGAGTGCACCGAGCCGCCGAACACCGGTCAGATCCGGGACTTCACGGGTATGGCGCGCTGGAGTGGTACGTCGTTCTCGACACCGCTGGTCGCCGCGCTCATCGCCGGCCGCATGTCGCTGACCGGAGAGAGTGCCCGCCAGTCCGCGGACGCGTTGCTCGCCTTCGCGCTGACCCAGCCGTCACCGGGGGTCGGGCCTGTTCTCACCACCGGCGACGCGTTGGCGTCACTGGGCCAGTGAGCGTGTGAGTGTGTCGACGCGGCGCGGCCCCCATCCGGTCTGACCACCGGATTCCTCCCGCACCGCGTCGACGCTCCCCCCTCTATGCCCCCCGCTTGCTCTCCCCCCAGAGCATCTCGAAGGGCGCCCCACTACGCGGAGTCGCCGTCGGCGCGGGTTGATACACCGATTTTCGGGAGAGATCTCAGACGGCGCTCTCCAACGCATCGAGCAGAGTCTGCGGCCGCGGGTCGGGCACCGTGCGGACCTGGTTCATCAGGTAGGAGAAGGTGATCCGCCGCGACGGCCAGGCGCCATGGGTGGAGCCGCCGGCACCGACGTGGCCGAAGGCATCGATCGGACGGCCGAGGCGGCTGCCCGGGACGTGGAGTTCGAAGCCCGCGCCGTACACCATCTCGCTCCCCCACGTCGGCTCGGTGCCGCGGCGGAGCTCCCGGCGAGCGAGCTCGACGGTGGCCGGGGTCAGGATGCGCTGACCGTCGACCTCGCCGACGAGCGATGCGTAGAAACGAGCCATGCCGCGAGCAGTGGCGAAGCCTCCGACGGCGGCAAGGCCGGCGCTGCGGTACTCCGTGCTGTTCCAGATCTTCTCCGCGCCGGGCACCCAGAGGGGATTGCGGTTCAACTGCAGGAGCCGGTCGGTCTGTGGTTCGTCGGTGAGTACGCCGCCGGGCGCAACCATCGTGGTCGCGCGCCAGTGCAGGTCCTCCGGCGGGCCGATCCACACCTCCAACCCCAGCGGTACGGCGTACTCCTCGGCGAAGAACTGCTGGACGGTCCGGCCATCGACCCGTCGTACCAACTCGTCGACGAGCCAGCCCCAGGTGATCGCGTGGTACATGAACGCGGCCCGTGGATCCGTCGACGGAGCCTGCGCCGCCAGGTGCCCGGCCATCACGTCGTGGTCGAGGAGATCGGCGTACCCGGCCTCGACCCAGGGCAGCCGGGCCTGGTGGGAGAGAACGTCGGACAGCGTCGTCTCGGTCTTGCCGGCGGCACCGAACTCGGGCCAGTAGCGGCTGAGCCGATCGTCCAGCGAGACCTGACCGCGCTGCACCATCAGCAGGACGCACGCCGACGCAAGCCCTTTGGTGCCGGAGAACATCAGCTGGATCGTGTCGCGATCCCAACCGCGCCCGGTGTCCGGGTCCGCCGTACCGCCCCAGAGGTCGACCACCGGTCGGCCGTCCTGGTACGCCGCGAAGGCCGCGCCCAACTCACCTCGCTCGGCGAAGTTCCGCGCGAATGCCTCCGCCACCTGCTCGAATCCTGTTGCCGTCCACCCATCGATCATGGACAGATAGTACCGATCGGTCTTATCTCTCGCCACTCCGAGATGACACCGATCGGTATCCTGTTCTCCGGAGGTGGTGCACGATGCCGGTGAAGGCCGGAGAGCGGCTGGACCCCGAGGCGACCAGGGCGCGGATCCTGAAGGCGGCCTCGGAGGTGTTCCTGCAGCGGGGCATCCACGCGGCCGGGATCAACGAGGTCGCCGAGGCGGCCGGCGCGTCCAAACTCACCATCTACAAGAACTTCGGCTCCAAGGACGGCCTCGTCGAGGCTGTGCTGACCGACCGCACCCAGCGGGTCCGGGCGTGGCACGAGCAGGCGGTCGAGCAGGCCACTGCCGGCCGGGAGCGGATCCTCGCCGTCTTCGACCTGGTCGCGAACTGGTACGCCGAGTCCGGCTTCCGCGGCTGCGCGATGATGAACGCGGCCACCGAGGACCGCGGTCATGACGGCGCGCCCCGGCGACTCGCGCAGGACCATCTCACCTTCTATCGCAACCTCTTCCAGCGACTGCTGACCGAGGCCGGCGTGCGCGACCCCGAAACCATGGCCCGCCAGTTGGTCATCGTCCTGGAGGGCGCGACGATCATCAGTGCGGTCGATCGGGATCCGGGCCTGGGCGCCGAGGCACGGGTCATCGTGGAGACACTGCTCGACGCTGCCTGAGGAACACCAGGCAGACAACGACGCAGGCCGCGGCGGACACTGCGGCCAGGTAGAACGCGACCGGGAATCCCAGTCGTTCCGCGACGAGCCCACCGAGCGGGCCGGCCACCATCACGCCGAGGTCCCAGAACGACGTCATCACGCCCATCGACACACCAGGCCGCAGCCCGCGCACTCGGTCCAGCGTCATCGACACGCACGCCGGATAGATCAACGCCATCCCACATCCGGCCAACGCGGTGAACACCAGAGCACCCAGCGCCTCACCGACCAGCGCGAGCCCCACCAACGCCACTACCTCGATCGTCACGGTCACAGCTGCCACCGCGCGCCCGCCGTACCGATCGACCGCGGGGCTGCCGGCGAACCGGATCACCAGGAACGCCGCCGCGAACACCGCGAGCGCGATGCCGTCGCCGCCGATCCCGTCCGCGCGCAGGCGGAGGACCAGCAGCGCAGCAACTGTGCCGTAGCAGTACGCCGCCAGTCCGACGGTTGCTCCAGGCAACGGAACGCCGACCGGGACCAGGTCACGGAACCGCCGGATCCGAACCAGCGGCTCGATCCGGCCGGGATCCGAACGCGTCGTCAGCACCAGCAGGGCCGATGCAGCCGCGAGGCCGACGACGACCCACCACACATGATCCCCGATCGCTGACGCGATCACCGGTCCGGCGGCCAGCCCGCCCCACATCGACAGGCCGAACCACCCTGCCGCGCGCCCACGTTGCGCCATCCGCATCCCCGACAGAACCCACGGCAGTGCAGCGGAGAACAGCGCCGCTTCCCCCGCGCCCATCACCAGTCGCGCGATCATCAGGACCACGAGACTCGGCGCCAGCAGTTGCCCGAGTCCGCCGAGCGCCGTCAGCACTCCCCCGGCCATGACGACCGGACGCGACCACCCAGCATCGGCCAACCACCCCGCGACCGGACGACCGCACGCCGTGGCCAGGAACGCGATCCCGACCGCGGTCCCACTCGCCAGCGCACCGCCGCCGAACTTCTCCGGCACGTACGCCGGCAAGGCCTGCAACGTGGCGCCGAACGCGAGATACCCGGACAGCACCGCCACCCACAACCGCCGGACCGGAACACCCATGGCCGAGATAATACCGCTCGTTCTTATCTCGGTGGCGCGCCCGTCTCAGATGGCCAGCACCAGACGGCCCGAGGTCAGTCCGGCCGCCTGTCGCTCCCACGCCGCCGTGATCTCGGGCAACGGAACGCTCTCGTAGGCGACCGCGATCTCCCCGACTGCCGCGTGCTGCAGCACCGCGGTGAACGCGTCCCGACGCTGCTCCGAGGTCAACGCATTGTTGGTGTAGCCAAGGACACTCACCGACCGGCTCCGCAGCACCGCAGAGGAGAACGTTGCCTCATCGCCCGATGCACCGCCGAGATTCACCAGCCGCCCGCCGGCGGCCAGCACCCGCGATGCCGCGGTCGCCGCAGCGCCGAAGACCGGATCCACCACGACATCAACCGAGCCACCAGTTGCGTCGGAGAACGCTCGCGTGAGTTCTGCGACGTCACCGGTCAGCGACACGACCTCGTCAGCACCGACCGCAAGCGCCCGCTCCTTCGCCTCCTCCGATCGGCATTCCGCCACGATCCGACTGGCGCCGAGGACACGCGCCGTACCGATCGCGGCCTGACCGACGGCCCCGCCGCCACCAAGAACCAGAACGCTCTCCCCCGGCTGCAACTGAGCGCGCCACGTCAGCACCATCCACGCCGCGACCGCCGACAGACCGAGTGCCGCAACCTGGGCATCCGCCATCGGAGCATCGAGCACGATCAGATCGTCGTCCGGTACGGCGCACCGCTCCGCGAAGCTGCCATCACCCGGGGACATCCCGGCCGACGTCGGGAAGAACACCCTCGTCCCCGGAGCCACGACATCCGACTGCTCGACCACACCGACACCCTGCACACCCGGCACGTACGGCAACGGCTGCTGACCGAAGTACGACGTACCTGATGCGCAGAGCAGATCCAGCGGTACGACGGGGGCCGCGGTGACGCGGACGATGGACCGGCCCGCGGACGGCACCGGGTCCGGGTGTTCAGCATGCGCCGGCGATTCGCCGTGCGCGCGCAGGACGGCTGCTCGCACGCGTCTCCTCCTCAGAAGTCAGGTCGCGATGTCCGGGTACGGCAGAGTCAGGTGTTCCATCGCCTTGCCGTACGCCTTCTGGTACTCGAGCGGTCCATGGTCTCGCTCGAACATCGCGATGAACAGGGTGAGCGTGAGGAACGGATGCGCGCCCAGCTCGAACAGCGCCACATGGTTGTGCTCGCGCAACGCCGTCCGCTCCTCGTCGGTGAACTGCTGCCAGGTCGACCTCTCGCCGGTCGTGCAGTTGAGGATGCGGTTCGCGACCTCGGCTTCCCACCAGCTCACCGTCCCGGCCGCGTCCTCGCGATACCGCTCGACCAACTCAGGATCGCGGTCGATCGTGAACAGGAACTTGTCCAGCAAGTATTTACTCATGCAGGCACTCCGTTCGGATACCAGGTGAAGTACGCCTCCATGGTGTGGAACAGGTCGAGCGAGTCGACGTGGTCCGCCTTCGCCCCTGCGCCGGCCACGCCCATCATCAGCATGAAGTCCATGAACCCGTGCGTCGCGTTGCCCGGCAGATGCAGGCTGTCCAGCGTCACCTCACCCAGGCAGCCCTCGATGTCGCCCCTCGCGATCCACTCGACCGCCTTCCGGTCGAACTCCGGATCGGGGCCGTGGGCACCGAACTGCCGCGGCCCGCCGAGCTCGAGGGACAGGTGACCGGTGCCGATGATCGCCACCCGCTTGTCGTCCGGCCAGGACTCGACCAGCTGCCGGATCGTCCGGCCCAGCTCGACGAACCGCTGCGGCCGTGGCAGCGGTGGCGCGAAGATGTTGGTGTAGATCGGCACGATCGGCAGGTCGGCGTCCGGGCGGAGCGTGATGATCGGGCAGGTGATGCTGTGGTCGATCCGCAGTTCGTTGCTGAAGGCAAGATCGAAGCCGGCGTCCAGCCCGTTGCGCAGGATGTGCCCGGCCAGCCGCTCCTCCCCGGGCAGCGTCATCCGCGGCAGCCCGAACTCGCGCTCCTCGTTGTACCAGTTCGCATCGAAGTACGGCGCCTTGCCGACGAGGAACTGCGGCATGTTGTCCAGCCACAGCTGGTGGAAGTGGTCGCTGCCGACCATCACCAGGATGTCCGGCCGGGCCTTGGTCAGGGTCTCCCGGAACGCCTCGATCTTCGCGACCCACTCGTCGGCGAACGGCGGCCGGTCGGCTCCGGTCGAGGTGCTGGCCCGGTAGTAGAACGGATGGTGCGTCGAGGCGATGACCGCGGCGACGGTGGCCATGAAGAGCTCCTCTGCGTCCGGGAAACTGTCAGTCGTTGGGGTCGACGTAGACGGCGTTGCGGTCCACGGTGAGATAGGCGTCCATGCCGATCGGCCGGCGGCGTTCCTCGGCGAGCTGACCGAGCAGGCCGGCAGCCCTTGCCAGCAAGGCGAACCCGCGCAGCAGCTCGACCGGCAGGCCGAGATCGGCGAGGGCCGCACCGCAGACTCCGGCGCCGTTCAATGGGAGCTTGCGGCCCAGCACCTGCTCGTGCACCCGACCGATGGCTTCGAAGAGCTGTAGGTGGGGTCCGCGGAGCCCTTCGTCGGAGGCAATGCCGATCAGCACCGGCGTTCGCGGGTCCTGCACCTTGTGCACCGGATGCCCGAGGCCGGGAACGTACTTCCCCTCCGCCCGCGTCGCGGTGACGACTTCGAGTGCCAGCGCGTCCCACCCGGCGTCGTCGGTCGGCGGGTCCCGCCCTTCCAGCGCCTCGTGCAGGTACATCCCGCAGTCCTCGGTCACTCCGAGGAAGCGCGACCCGCCACCGAGCAGTCCGGCCGCGAGCGCCCCTTGAAGTGAGTCCGGCGCGGAGAGGTACGTCAGTCGGGCCGCGATCGCGGTCGGGGTGAAGCCGTGGTCGGCGAGTGCGACCAGTACCGCCTCGAACACCCGCGTTTCCGAGGGCGTCGGGCGGCGCAGCGCGACCAGCCAGAAGGCGAGCTCGCCGAAGCCGACCTTGCCCATCAGGTCGGCCGTGAGGTCCTGACCGAGGAGGCGGATCTCGTCGGCGGTCGACGTACCCAGGGACGTTGGGAAGCTCATTCCTTCAGCCACCTCCGCAGCTCGGCTCCGTGTTCGTCCAGCGACGGCGGCGGCAGCCGGTACTCCGCCGGGGTCTCGGAGAAGGTGATCGGGTTGCGCACGGACGGGATCGAGTCGATCGTCACCACCGGATCCAGCCCGATGTCCTCGGCGAAGGCCACGCCACCGTCGATGGTGTTGATCGGACCGCACGGCACACCGGCGGCGATGATGTCGCCGAACCATTCCATCCGGGTCCTGGTCCGCAATCGCTCCACCAGCAGCGGCCTCAGTTCCTCGCGGTTCGCGGTCCGCTTCTCGTTCCGGTCGAAGCGCGGATCGTCGGCCAGCTCCGGTACGCCGAGCACCTCGGTCAACCGGCGGAACTGGTTGTTGTTCCCGGCCGTGATGATCAGCTCGCCGTCGGAACACGGCAGCGGCTCGTACGGGAACAGGCTCGGGTGGCTGTTTCCCATCCGCAGCGGTACGACGCCGCCCGCGACGTACGCGCTCGACTGGTTCACCAGTCCCGACAGCGCCGAAGACAGCAGGTTGACCTCGACGTGCTGACCGCGCCCGGTCTCGTGCCGGGCGTTCAGCGCGGACAGGACGCCGATCGTCGCGTGCATCCCCGCCATCACGTCGAACACCGAGATCCCGGCACGGAACGGTTCGCCGTCCGGATCGCCGGTCAGACTCATCAGCCCGGAGATGGCCTGCACGATCAGGTCGTACCCCGGCAAGGCGGCTCCTCGAGGCCCGCTCCCGAATCCGCTGATCGACGCGTAGACCAGTCGCGGGTTGACCGCCGCGACCGACTCGTAGTCCAGCCCGAAGCGCGCCAGCCCACCTGGCTTGAAGTTCTCGATCAGTACGTCGGCCCGCCGCGCGAGCTCCTGGGCGACGGCCACATCGCCGGGGTCCTTCAGGTCGAGCGCGATCGACCGCTTGTTCCGGTTGACCGCCAGGTAGTACGTCGAGATCCCGTCGCGGACCGGCGGCTGCCAGGACCGGGTGTCGTCACCGCCCGGCGCCTCGACCTTGACCACCTCGGCCCCGAGGTCGGCCAGCAGCATGGTCGCGTACGGGCCGGCCAGGATGCGGGAGAAATCGGCCACCAGGACCCCGGACAACGGACCTTTCCCAGCGGGCACGACGCAACCTCCCCGATTATTCCGGACACTTGTCCGCATTGAGCTCGTCGCCTCAGTCTCGGCGCGCTGGACCGGCACTGTCAAGGACCGGACGGCGAGCCCTTGACACTGCCGACGGGCGCTTCGATAGTGACCATATCGCCGTGATGACCGGCATACGGACGCCTGTCCGACCGTTTTCTGGAGGGGATCATGACCACTGCCGAGACGCCGGTGGCGGGCCGGCCGCTACTGCTGCGCGGCGGGACCGTACTCACGATGGACGACAACCACACGGTGCTGGCCGCGGGCGACGTACTGATCGTCGACGACCGCATCGCCGCCGTCGGACCGTCGGTCGACGTACCCGAGGGCACGCAGGTGATCGACGCGACCGGCGGCATCGTGATGCCCGGGATGATCGACACCCACCGGCACATGTGGCAGACCGCGATGCGCGCGTACGGCGCCGACTGGACGCTGACGCAGTACTTCGTCTGGTACTACCTCGAGCACGGGAAGACCTTCCGGCCCGAGGACATCCACGCCGGCAACCTCACGTCGGCCTGGGAGTCGCTCGAGGCCGGTGTCACCACCACCGTCGACTGGTCGCACGGGTTGCAGTCCGTCGATCACGCCGAAGCCGCCGCGGACGCCTTGCGCGCCGTCCCCGGCCGCTTCGTGCTTGCCTACGGCAACATCCAGGCAGGACCGTGGCAGTGGTCCGCGGACCCGGCCGTCCGGGCGTTCCTGGAGCGGATCAGGGACGACGACGAACTCGGGCTCCAGCTCGCCTTCGACGTGACCGGCGACCCGGCCTTCCCCGAGCGAGCCGCGTTCGAGGTGGCCCGCGAGCTCGGGGTCGGTGTCACCACGCACGCCGGTGTCTGGGGCGCGACGAACGACGACGGCATCCGGCTGATGCACGAGAACGGCTTCATGACGCCGCAGAACATCTACGTGCACAGCGCGACCCTGACCGAGGACTCATACCAGCGGATGGCCGCGACAGGCGGGTCGGTCTCGGTCTCGACCGAGTCCGAGCAGAGTGCCGGCCAGGGCTACCCACCCACCTGGCAGGTCCGCAAGTACGGCATCCCGGTCTCGCTGTCGATGGACACCAGCGTCTGGTGGAGCGGCGACCTGTTCAGCGCGATGCGTACGACGCTCGGCGCCGACCGGGCCCGTGAGCACCTCGAAGCCCATATGAAGGGCGACACCGTGACGCACAGCCACCTGCGCGCCGAGCACGTGGTCGACTGGGCGACTCGCGGTGGTGCGAAGGCCCTCGGCCGCGACGACCTCGGCAGTCTCGAGCCCGGCAAGAAGGCGGACGTCGTACTGATCAAGAACGATACGTCTCCGGTGTCGTTCCCGATGGTGCATCCGTACGGCCAGGTCGCGTTCCAGGCGCAGCGCGGTGACGTCCACACGGTCATCGTCGACGGCAAGGTGGTGAAGTACGCGAACCAGTTGGTCGGCGTCGACCTGGCCGCCGTACGCGGAGAGGTCGAGGCGACTGTGGACTTCCTCCGGTCGGCGCTCGGCGAGGACGCGTGGGCGGCGGGGATGAATCCGGACCTGCCGAAGGACGAGGTGCTGGACAACCCGTACCAGTACACCGAGTACAAGTCGGAGTCCACCCGCGAGGCTCGCGGCACCATCTTCGGCGACCCCGGCTCCGGCGAGTGACAGCTGCCGGGTCGTAGGCTCTCGTCCGGAACGGTACGTCGTACGACGGGGAGGCAGGAACTGATGGCAGGACGCGGTGCGGGTCCGGACTTCGTCGAGTCGCTGGCTCGCGGGCTGGACGTGCTCGCCTGCTTCGACGCGAACCACCGCACCATGTCGCTCAGCGAGGTGGCGACCGCGGCCGGGTTGGCCCGCCCGACCGCGCGCCGGCTGCTGCTCACGCTGGAGGAGCTCGGCTTCGTCCGCTCGGTCGAGGGCTCCTTCCAGCTGACGCCGAAGGTGCTGACGCTCGGCATGGCGTACGTCGGCGCGCTCGGACTGTGGGACATCGCGAAACCGCATCTCGAGGAACTGGTGGCGCGGACCGGCGAGTCGTCGTCAATGGCACAGCTCGACGGCTCCGACATCGTCTACGTCGCCCGGGTGTCGGTGCCGAAGATCATCGCGCTGCGGGTCGACATCGGCACCAGGTTCCCGGCGGCCCAGACCTCACAGGGCAAGGTCCTGCTCGCCGCTCTCTCCCCCGACGAGCTCGCGGAGACGCTCGCGCTGCCGAGTCGCGCTGGGCTTCCGCCGTACATCGGGCGCACTGCGGATCAGTTGCGTGACGAGCTGACCGAGATCCGCGCGCGTGGGTGGGCGTTGGCTGATGAGGAGCTCGCGCCCGGGGTCCGTTCGGTGGCGACGCCGGTCCGCGACGGAACGGGCGCCGTCCGCGCCGCGATGAACGTGACCGTGCACGCTGCGGAAACCAGCACCGAGAAGCTCCTGCGGGACCATCTCCCGCTGCTCCTGCGCACGGCCGGCGATGTCAGCGCCGAGTGGGCGCTGTGGCAGTCGCGGCCACACCACGAAGTACCGCAGTCGAATCAGTCGTCAGCCTAGGCGAGCGTGATCGAGTCACCGGCGACCTTGATCTGCTTGGCGGCGAGGGGCTGCGGGGCCGGGTCGTGGACGACCGAGCCGTCCTTGATGGAGAACTTGCTGCCGTGGCAGTCGCAGTTGATGGTGCCGTTGGCAACGCTCGCCACCTGACAGCCCTCGTGCGTGCACACCGAGGTGAACGCCTTGAACGTGCCCGCCGTCGGCTGGGTGACGACCACCTGCTTGTCCCCGAAGAGGACTCCGCCGCCGACCGGGATCTGGCTCGTCTTCGCGAGCTCGGTACCGGCTTGCGGCGTACTGGCCGGAGCGCTCTTGGGCTCACCGTAGGTACTGCATCCGGTGACCGCGGCGAACGCGGCCGCGGCCAGGACGGTACGGCGTTTCGGTTCGTCCACAGGCAGGTCCCTTCAGCGAATGATGCCGAACGTGGTGAAGAACCACAGCGACGAGGTCAGCCACAGCCCGACCAGGCCGGCGAAGACTGCGCCGCCCACCGCCGGCAGCAGCCAGCGAGGCCCGTCGGTCCGGGTCAGGGTCAGCATCTTGGCGACGAACGCGCCGTAGAAGAAGCAGCCGAGCAGCGAGTGGATCAGCACGCGCGGCTGGTCGTACTGGAACCCCAACGCATACAGGCAATGTGCGACCACGGGCAGCGTGGCCGCGACGGCGGCGCGGCCCGACCACCGGTGCAGCGGTCCGATCCAGCTCCGGCTGTTGAGGGGCCCGAGATGCCCGAACAGCGCCAGCGCGGACATCAGTTGCACCAGGGCGAGCACGAACGCGAGCGATGCCAGCCACGCCTTGACCGACTGGGTGCTGGAGAAGCCGGCCAGGTTCACCGCGACGCCGGTCGGTTCGTGCAGCCGTGCGTACAGACCGAGGACGACGGCGACCGCCGCACCGATCGACAGCGGGATCGCGACCCTGCTCGTCGCGCCGATCGTTGCGGTCGACATGGCTCTCCTCAGAACGTCTCGTCGCCGGTGACCGAGGTTGCCGTCACCGCGGTCCCGCCGACGGTCGACGTACCCGTGGACGGATCGAGCGGCGGGGCGGGAGCGGGCGTGCCGTCGTTGTCGATGCCGACCTGACTGCCGTCGGCGAGCACGATCCAGCCGATGGTGTTGCCGGAGGTCTTCGCGCGATACAGGCCGGCCGGTGGGTCGGCCTGGGAGATCGTGAAGCGCAGCGTGCGGCCGTGCACCGTGACTGTGCCGGTGACTTGGCCGTTCGCCAGGTTCGCGACCACTCGGTCACCGGCTCGGGAGCGGAGCGCGAGGGTGTCGCCGGTTCGCGTGCCGGTCAGCCAGGCCTCGACGCGCCGGCCGTCGCAGACGTACGCCGCTGCCCGGCCGCCCTTCACCGCGATGGCGAGAGTCGCCTCGCGGTTCGCCGTACGACCGGCGTAGACGACTGCTGCCTGCTGGGTCGGAGTGGGTGCGGCCTGCTTCGTGGCGGTCGGCTGTGGATTGGTCGGTGGCGTGCCTGCCGCGGGCCGACCGGTGTTGGGCGGGGTGACCGGCGTGTTCGTCACGATGGTCTCGGACGACGCTGAGCCGGTGGACGTGGTCTGCGTGCTGTTCACGACAAGCAGCGCGACGAGCCCGACGGCCGCGGCCGCGAGCGTCACCAGTGGACTGCGTTGCCCCATCTCTCCCCCACCCCGGAGGCACTATGTGTCGAGAATCGCCGCCGGGGCGGGCCAGGTCAACGGCTGGGCGCCCGGCTCACCCAGAGCTGAGGTCAGTCGCTGACCCAGTCCATGTGGTCGATCCAGGAGTCAAGCAGTGCGCGATCGCCGTGCAGTTCCAGACTGGGTGCCGCACCCAGCTTGCAGCGCCTGCTGAGCACGAGCAGGAGGTCGGCGGCCGGGCCGCTGAGCGTGACGTCAGCCTCGGCGTGCGTGCGATCCAGCACGACCCGGTCCTGTTCCCGGCGGGCCAGCCACTCTCCAGGCGCGTCCGTCGCGTGGAAGTGCAGCGTCTGGCCGTCACCGCGCATCCCATCGGCGAAGTCCGGCCTGTTCTCCCAGTAGCCGCCCGATGTCATCGTGTCCAGCCAGTCCTCCAGGGCCGCAGCGGCGGGCTCCGGCGCCAACTCGTACCGCCGATCGAGCGCCACCGCCGCGTCCGCGCGGTGCACACTCGCCTCACCGAACAACCGCCGCGACCAAAACGGCACCCCCGCCGCAGCACCGGACGGATCCCACACCGGCGTGTCATCGGCGGCCGCGTCGAATGCCTGCTTCGCCGCGGCCGCACCGTCGGTCATCCAGGCGCCCCACTGGCTCGAATCGGCCGGCGCCGGCACGTAGGCGGCGAACGCCTTGCTCGGCTCGCTCAGTTGCTCACCTACCAGCATTGCCACCATCCGATGGGTGGCGCCGACATGGTCGACCAGATCGGCCAGCGTCCACTTCGGACACGTCGGCACCGGCGTCGCCGCATCCCTGCCGTCCACCCACTCGGCGAACGTACTCGTCTGCTCGACCACAGACTTCACATACGAGGACGTGTCCATCGCTGCAACTCCAAGCGCTCCGTCGTTAGCTGCTGCCGTCGCCCAGCCAAGCTGTCCACCCTTTCATATCGCTTTCAGGCCTTCGGGATCAGAAGACGACACTCCAGCCTGAGCGCTCTGCCTGGGCCGCGGTGTAGGCGACGCCGTGGACCTTGAGGCCGGCGCTGTTCAGCAGCGTGATCTCGCCGCCCTTGTTGCCCAGCTGGACGGTGGATGGAAGGCGGACGAGCAGCGTCTCGCCGGGTGGCAGCACACCGGCCGGGACCGGGCCGACATGGAGTGCACGATCGACGAGATGCCAGCCGGTCAGGTCGACCGCGTCCGGCGAAGCATTCAGCAGGGTGACCGTCTCGGCTTCAGGCGCAGGGCCGACCGGGTTGATCAACGCGGCAACGATCTGGACTGCCTCGGCGCCGAACTCGGCGACCGGTGCGTCCACGAGAGCGTGACCGGTCTTGTCGTCGGTGTGCCACGACTGGCTCTGGAACGCCAGGAAGATGCCGACCCAGCGTTGCTGGTCCGGCAGCCCGATGATGATCGCGCCGTCCTGCCACACCCCGTCGTCCTTGCGGAAGGCACCGACGTTGCCCTGGTTCATGTGGATGTCATGCACACCGTTGCCCGGCCGGAAGCCGAAGACCTTGTCCGGTACGCCGTCCTCCGGACCCCACCGCTCGCCGAACGCGTACACGACCGCAGCCGGCTCGCGGATCGCCCGCTGCACCTGATCGTCCAGCAGGTCGGCCAGATCGTTGCCCGGCCCCTCGACGTCGGCCGGCAACGGCCGCAGCAGCGTGCGATCGAACAACGTCTGCCGGACGTAGTCCAGGTTCACCCCGGCCGCACCCGTGTCGAGCCGATGCCAGCCCCGGGCCAGTCCGATCAACTGTGCGGTGACCGGATGCCGGAAGTCCTCGTGGACCCGGTAGAGCAGCTCCGACGGGAACTCCTTCGACTTCACATTGACCGCGATCCGGTAGTCCACCCTGGCGTCGTCCACCAGCCGGATCTGGTAGTGCGGCGTGTCCGAATCGCCTTCCCGGCGTACGCCGACCGCCCGGCCGACCAGTACGCCGTACGTCTTCAACGGCATGGCTTCCCCCTCCATCGCAGCCCCACTACCTAGGAGCCCACGAGTCGGCGGGTAATACAACGGGCCGCGTGTTGTCGGTGGCGGCTAGTAGGAAGGTGGAATGAGATACGGACTGATTCTTCCGGGCGGGTCGGCGGTCGAGCAGCTCGAGCAGGCGGTCGCTGCGGAGGCGGCCGGCTGGGACGGGGTGTTCGTCTGGGAGGCGGCGTACGGCGTCGATGCGTGGGGATTGCTGACGGCGATCGCGGCCAGGACGAGCCGGATCCGGCTCGGCACGATGCTGACGCCGCTGCCGTGGCGACGGCCGTGGAAGGTCGCGAGCCAGGTCGCCACGCTGGACCAGGTGTCATCGGGTCGCGCGACCCTGGCGGTCGGGGTCGGCGCCGTCGAGACCGACCTCCCGCGGACCGGCGAGGAGCTGGACCTGCGGACCCGGGCGGCCATGATGGACGAGGGCATCGACCTGATCCGCGAACTCTGGGCCGGACGATCCAGCTATCACGGTGAGTACTACGACTACGAGTGCGCCCGCGACGACCTCGCGCAGGTCGGACGGCCGGTGCAGGAGCGGATCCCGATCTGGGTGGTCGGCGTCTGGCCGAGACCCAAGTCGATGCGCCGCGTCCTACGCTGCGACGGCGTACTCCCGCAGTACCAATCAGGCCACGACTCACCGGACGACCTGCGGCAGGTCCGCTCCTGGCTCACCGCCCAAGGCGGCTCTCCACACCTCGACATCATCGCCGAAGGCGAAACCCCCGCCCACGACCCCGCCGCAGCCGCCGCCCTCCTCAAATCCTGGGCCGACGCCGGAGCCACCTGGTGGCTGGAAACCCGCTGGCAAATGCCCCACCACTCCCCCGAACGCATGGAGCAGGTCCGCACCCGAATAGCCGCCGGCCCGCCGACCGGACACTGAGCCCGGCCCGCCCACTGAACGCTGAGCCCGCCGTACGCCGGAGCGGGTCACGGCGATCCGGACGTCGCGGCCGAAGTCAGCGGAAGTCTCGGGAGGGGGTTTTGGCGGCTAGGGGGAGGCGTTGGAGGTGGTCGGCGGAGAGGTTGGTGACTTCGCCGGCTCGTTCCACCCGGCCCCGGATGATGAGGGCTCCGGCGGTGCGGGCGACGGTGGCGTGGCGGTGCCAGCAGCCGACAGTGATGACGATGTTGGCCATGCCGGTCTCGTCCTCGAGGTTCATGAAGGTGACGCCGGAGGCGGTCGCCGGGCGTTGGCGATGGGTGACCACGCCGGCGACGCGAACGCGGGCGCCGTTCGGGGCTTCGCGGAGTTGGGCCGCGGACAGGATGCCCTCGGCGCGGAGCCGCTCCCGGACGCGTTGCATCGGGTGACTGGTGGTGGTGATCGAGGTGGACCACAGATCCGCCATGTCCGCCTCGATGTCACTCATCCCAGGCAGGGTCGGCGGTGGTCCGGCAGCGGTGATCCCGGCGAGCTGGCCCGGCCGCTCCTCGGCGGCACGACCGGCCTCCCACAACGCCTGCCGGCGATCGAGGCCGAAGCAGTCGAACGCCCCGGCGGTGGCGAGCGCCTCGACCTGCGCGGCAGTGATCCCGGTACGCCGGACGAGGTCGGCCATCTCCGTGAACGGCCCACCGCGCTCGCGCTCCTCGACGATCAGCTTCGCGCCCTTGTCGCCGATCGTGCGCACCTCCGACAACCCGAGCCGGACCGAGAACACGCCGTCGCGGCGGTGCCCGGTGGTGTCGGACGGTGCCTTCGGATCGAACGGTCCGACCAGCGGCTGCGGATCCTTCAGACAGTCGTCCGATCCGGTCGGGCCGGTGAGCTCCTGACCGTCGACCAGTTGCTCGAGCCCGGCGTCGACCCCCGACAGGTGCAGGTGCGGACGCCGTACCTCGACGCCGTGGCGGCGGGCGTCGGCGACCAGGGACTGGGGTGAGTAGAAGCCCATCGGCTGGGCGCGCAGCAGCGCGGCCAGGAACGCGGCCGGGTAGTGCAGCCGCAGCCACGTGCTGGAGTAGACCAGCAGAGCGAAGCTGATCGAGTGGGACTCGGCGAACCCGAAGTTCGCGAAGGCTTCGATCTTTTCGTAGATCTCGTCGGCCAGGTCCCCGGTGATCCCGTTACGCGCCATCCCGGCGTACAGCTTCTCCTTCAGTGACGAGATCTTCTCGATGCCGCGCTTGGACCCCATCGCCCGGCGCAGCAGGTCGGCCTCGTCGCCGTCGATCTCGCCGACCGCCATCGCCATCTGCATCAGCTGCTCCTGGAACAGCGGCACGCCCATGGTCCGCTCCAGCACCGGCCGCAGCTTCGGGTGCAGGTAGGTGATCGGCTCCTCACCGGTCCGGCGGCGGATGTACGGATGGACCGCGCCGCCCTGGATCGGGCCGGGCCGGATCAGCGCGATCTCGGTGACCAGGTCGTAGAACCGGCGCGGCTTCAGCCGCGGCAGCGTCGCCATCTGCGCCCGCGACTCGACCTGGAAGACGCCCACCGAGTCCGCGCGGCACAGCTGGTCGTAGACGCCCGCCTCCTCCTTGGGAATCGTGTGCAGCAGCCACGACTCGCCGATGTGCTCGCGGACCAGCTCCATGCAGTACTGCAACGCCGCCAGCATCCCCAGCCCGAGCAGGTCGAACTTCACCAGCCCCATCCACGCGCAGTCGTCCTTGTCCCACTGCAGGACCGTGCGGTTCTCCATCCGGGCGTGCTCGATCGGCACCACCTCCCCCACCGGCCGCTCGGTCAGCACCATCCCGCCGGAGTGGATGCCCAGGTGCCGCGGGAACTTCAGCAGCTCGGTCGCCATCGCCACCACCTTCGGCGGGATGTCGTGCTCGGTCGAGGTGATCTCCGGGCTCCAGCCGTCCACCTGCTTCGACCACGCGTCCTGCTGACCGACCGAGTACCCCAGCGCCTTGGCCATGTCCCGGACGGCGGACTTCGGCCGGTACGAGATCACGTTCGCCACCTGGGCGGCGTTGCGGCGGCCGTACTTGCGGTAGACGTGCTGGATCACCTCCTCCCGGCGGTCGGAGTCGAAGTCGACGTCGATGTCCGGCTCCTCGGTCCGGGTGGTGGCGAGGAAGCGCTCGAACGGCAGGTCGTACAGGATGCTGTCCACCGCGGTGATCCCGAGCGCGTAGCAGACCGCCGAGTTCGCCGCCGATCCCCTGCCCTGGCAGAGGATCCCGTTGTCGTGGGCATACCGGACGATGTCCTCGACGATCAGGAAGTACCCCGGGAACTCCTTCTCCTCGATGACCGCCAGCTCACGCTCCAGCCGCTCGTACGCGTCCGGCCGCTGCCCCCGCGTCCCGTACCGCTTGGCGGCGCCCTCGAAGGTGAGGTGCCGCAACCACGACATCGGCGTCTCCCCCTCCGGTACGTCGCGCAGCGGCAGCTTGGGCTTCGCCCGGGCCAGGTCGAAGGCCAGCTGGTCGGCCAGTGTCACCGATCGCGCCACGGCCCCGTCGTACCGGCGGAACCGGAACGCCATCTCCTCCCCCGAGCGCAGGAACGCCATCCCGCTCGGCGGCAGCCAGCCGTCCATCGTGTCCAGGTCCCGCCGGGCCCGGACCGCGGCCAGCGCGGCGGCCAGCTTGTGCTGCGCCGGGGTGGCGTAGTGAACGTTGTTCGTGGCAACCACCGGGAGACTGCGGTCGGCCGCCAGCCCGGCCAGGATCCGGTTCCGGGTGGTGTCGGCCGGCAGGTGGTGGTCGATCAGCTCGACCACCACCCGGTCCTTGCCGAACAACGCGGTCAGCCGGTCCAGCTCACGTCCGGCGGCGGCCGGACCGTTGGCGTGCCCGCCGAGCTCCAGCGCCTGCCGGACCAGTCCCTTGCGGCAACCGGTCAGGATCAGCCAATGGTCCCGCCCCTGCTCGGCCAGCCTCTCCAGGTCGTAGACCGGCTTGCCCTTCTCACCACCGGCCAGTTGCGCCTCGGTGATCTCGCCGGCCAGTTTGTGATAGCCCTCCTGGCCGTCCGCCAGCACCAGCAGGTGACTGCCCTCGGGATCGGCCACGCCGTTCTGCGGGCCGGTCAGCTCCAGCGACAACTCCGCTCCGAACACGGTCGGCAACTTGTACGCCGCTGCCGCCTCGGCGAACCGGGCCGCGCCGTAGAACCCGTCGTGATCGGTCAGCGCCAGCGCGTGCAGCCCCTGCCGGACCGCGGCCTCGGCCAGGTCCTCCGGCTGGGAAGCACCGTCCAGGAAGGAGAAGTTCGAATGCGCGTGAAGCTCCGCGTAAGGCACCGCGTGCTCCGGGCGACGGACGGTGTCAGGCACATACGGACCGCGGTGCTGCGACCACGCCGGGCTGTCGCCGCCGTCGCCCGTCACCGGCCGCCCGCCGTGGCTGCCCGGCCGGGACCGGTCCGACAGCTTCCGCTCCAGCTCCGACCACTTGATCGGCGGATTGTTGTAGCCCATCGCACACCCTCTACCATCTGGGACAGCTCATCGCGTCCGGGCTGCCAAGATCAAGACTAGAACATGTGTTCGAAGAAAGTGTAATCTGAAAACATGCTTGGTCGGTTCACGGTTCGCCCGGCCGACGACGGATCCAACGGATTCGGCGTCTGGGACGGTGCGGTCAACGGGTGGCGTGCGATGGGTATCGACAGTGAGACGGAGGCCCACCGGATAGCCAGCGATCTCGACGTCCAGTACGACGCTCACGGCCCGCGTCCGGCGGACGCCGTACGGCGGGTGGACCCGGCCCAGCCGGTGCAGCGCGCCGAGTGGCAGGACGGCGAGCTCGACGTCTGGATCCGCGACAACGGCGAGTGGCTCGGCCGGGTCTGCGACAAGGACGGCCACATCACCTGGATCCCCGGCACCGACCTCCGCCCGTTGTAGGCAGTCGGGTTGGATGGGCGGCATGAGCACTCAGACCGACGCGGAGGTGGCGATCCAGGCGGCCGCGGCCGGCGCCGCGGTCGTCTGCGCCAAGTACGGCGTACCGCTGGCCAGGTACGACAAGTCGCCCACCGACTTCGCCACCGAGGCGGACCTCGAGGCGGAGCGGGCGATTCTCGAGGTACTGCGCGCCGCACGGCCCGCCGACGCGGTGATCGGCGAGGAGTACGGCGCCGACGGTCAGGCGGCCCGGACCTGGTTGGTGGACCCGCTCTGCGGCACCCTCAACTTCGCCGCCGAGACACCGTTGTTCTCGGTGAACGTTGCCCTCAAGGGGCCGGGTGTCGCCGCCGTCGCGCAGCCGCTCTCCGGTGAGGTGTTCTGGACCGACGGGACGACCGCCGCGGTGCGCCGCGACGGTGCCGACGCGCCGGCCACACCGTCCGCGACCTCACTCCTGATCGACGTCGATGTCGACGATCCGCCCGGGAGCGACCGCCTCGGCGCCCGGATCCTGACCGACCCGACCCTCCTGGCCACCTTCGGGCTGCGGGTGTCGTCGACCACCCTCACGCTCGCGTGGGTGGCTGTGGGTCGCCGAGCCGGCTACATCACCAACGGTGCGTTGGTCGACAGCGTCCACTTCACCGCCGGCATCCAGCTGTGCCAGGCCGCGGGCTGCGTGGTCACCGACTTCCGCGGGCAACCGGTGCACACCGGCCCAGGCCTGGTCGTCGCAGCTGACGCCGCAACCCACGATCGCCTGCTGGAGGTCGTGTCCCGCTGCTTGAGGTAGCCGATCAGGCCGGCTCGCGCGAACCGGTGGCCGCGGCGGCGAAGGCGAGAGCGAGCGGACGCCATGCGGCGGACAGCTCGGTCTCGGCCGCGCGGATCTCGGCCAGCCCGCGCTCCAGCTCCGGACGAGCGGTACCGGCCCGGCACTGCGCGTCGTACCACCCCTTGACGATCCCGTACGACGCCTCCGGGTGCCACTGAACGCCCCACGCCGATCGACCGATCCGGAACGCCAGCAGGTCGCCGTCATCGCTTCTGGCCAGCTCGATCGCCCCGGGTGGCGGTACGGCGACGGTGTCGGCGTTCCACGCCACCGCGGGCAGTTGCGCAGACGCTGGACCGACGACTGGATCGAGGGCGGCTTCGGCGGTCCAGACCGGCCGGAGCACGCGAGAGTTCTGGCCCTGCGGCCGGGAGATCACCGTGCCGCCCAAGGCGTGGGCGAGCAACTGGTGGCCAAGGCAGATCCCGAGCGTCGGCACCTCCTGCCGCACCGCGTCGGCGAGAAGCGTCATGATCGGGGTCAGCCACGGCACCCGATCCGCGTCGTGCACGCCCGGCAGACCACCAAGCACGATCAATCCGGAGAGCCCGTCCGCGTTCTCCGGCACGGGATCACCGCCGTACGCGCGGCAGACCTGGAACGGGGACAGCCAGTCGGCGAGCTGGCCCGGCGGGCAGAGTTCGTCCGGCTGCACGACGAGTAGATTCACGGCGGTCAGACTACGTCGGCGTTGGTTGACATGTGGTGGCTGGATGCCAGACTCCGAGCATGACCCGCTACGGGCAGCAGTTCGGGCCGGACTTCACGTTTCTGGGTGTGCCGGCGTGCGATCTGGACGATCCGGCGTCGTACGCGGACGCGCAGGTCGTGATCCTCGGGGCGCCCTTCGACGGCGGTACGTCGCATCGGCCGGGTGCCCGGTTCGGGCCGATGGCGATCCGGATGCGGGACTACCTCGGTCACGACGGATCGCGGCCGAGTCTCGCGTTGCGCACCGACGGTCTGGTCGAGCTGAACGTCGTCGACGCCGGTGATGTGGAGATGTACTCCGGCGATATCGAGGTCGCGCTGCCCGCGCTCGAGGCGGCGGTCGAAAGGGTGACGCGCTCGGGGGCGATCCCGGTCGTCCTCGGCGGCGACCACTCGATCGCGTTCCCGGACGCGAAGGGTGTCGCGAACGTGCTCGGCCACGGCCGGGTGTCGATGCTGCACTTCGACGCGCACGCAGACACCGGCGACATCGAGTTCGGGTCGCTGTGGGGTCACGGCCAGCCGATGCGCCGGTTGATCGAGTCCGGTGCGCTGCGCGGCGATCGCTTCCTGCAGATCGGGTTGCGCGGGTACTGGCCGCCGCCGGACACGCTGGACTGGATGGCCGAGCAGCGGATGCGCTCCTACGAGATGACCGAGATCGTGCACCGCGGCCTGGACGAGTGCCTGACCGAGGCGTTCGTGATCGCCACCGACGACTGCGACGGCGTCTTCCTGTCCGTCGACATCGACGTCTGCGACCCCGGCCACGCGCCGGGCACCGGGACCCCCGAGCCCGGCGGCCTGACCGCTCGTCAGTTGCTCGACGCGGTACGCCGGATCTGCCTCGAACTGCCCGTGGCCGGGATGGATGTGGTCGAGGTGAGTCCGCCGTACGACCACTCGGACATCACCGCTGCGCTGGCGAATCGGGTGGTGCTCGAGGCGGTGTCAGCGATCGCTCGCAAGCGCCAGGACGAGCGCGACGGCACGCGGTGGGATCCTGCCCACCCGCTGCTGGGTGACCGACCGGAGCCGAACTGACCTGTTCCGTCGGCCAATTCCGAGTGCCACACTCCGAATTGGGGGCGGGGTGACCTCCCTCGAGGGGAGGGCATCATGGCGATGACGCCGCAGCAGTTGTTCCGTCGCAAACCGGTCCCGGAGATGTCGCAGGAGAGCGGCACCGACACCGGCCAGAGCGAACTCGCCCGAACGATCGGCTTGTTCCAGCTCTCGATGTTCGGCATCGGCGCCACCATCGGCACCGGAATCTTCTTCGTCCTCGCCCAGGCGGTACCGGTCGCCGGACCGGCGGTGATCTGGTCGTTCGTCATCGCCGGCGCGGTCGCGGGGCTGACCGCGATCTGTTACGCCGAGCTCGCCAGTGCGGTCCCGGTGTCGGGATCGTCGTACTCGTACGCCTACGCGACGCTCGGTGAGCTGCCGGCGATCGGGGTCGCCGCCTGCCTGCTGCTGGAGTACGGCGTGTCCGCGGCCGCGGTCGCCGTCGGCTGGTCGCAGTACCTGAACGAACTGTTCGACAACCTCTTCGGCTTCACCATCCCGGACAGCCTGTCGCAGGCGCCGGAGCAGGGCGGCGTGTTCAACCTGCCCGCGGTCATCCTGGTCGTGCTCTGCACCCTGCTGCTGATCCGTGGCGCGAGCGAGTCGGCCACGACGAACGCCGTCATGGTGTGCATCAAGATCGGTGTCCTGCTGCTGTTCATCGTGCTCGGGCTGAGGGGCTGGGACGCGAACAACCTGTCCGACTTCGCACCCTTCGGCATCAGCGGGATCACCTCCGCGGCCGGCATCATCTTCTTCTCCTACATCGGTCTGGACGCCGTCTCGACGGCGGGTGAGGAAGTGAAGAACCCCCGGCGGACGATGCCGTTGGCGATCCTGATCGCGCTCGTCACCGTCACCGGGCTCTACATCCTGGTCACCCTGGTCGCGGTCGCCGCCCAGCCGTCCGGCGACTTCGAGAACCAGGAGGCCGGCCTGTCGGCGATCCTGGAGAAGGTGACCGGAGCATCCTGGCCCGCCACCGTGCTCGCGGCCGGCGCGGTGATCTCGATCTTCAGCGTCACGTTGATCGTGATCTACGGCCAGACCCGGATCCTGTTCGCGATGGCCCGCGACGGGATGATCCCGGAGCTGTTCCACCGGGTGAACCCGCGCACCCACACCCCGGTGCCGAACACGATCATCGTCGCCGTGCTGATCGGCCTGCTGGCCGGGCTGATCCCGATCAACTTCCTGGCCGAGATGACCAGCATCGGCACGTTGGTCGCGTTCCTGGTCGTGTCGGTCGGAGTGATGGTGCTGCGGCGGACGCATCCCGAGCTGTCCCGCGGGTTCAAGGTGCCGGGCTATCCGGTCACACCGATCCTGTCGATCCTCGGCTGTCTGTGGATCATCAAGGACCTGCGCGCCGTGACCATCTGGGTCTTCCTGATCTGGCTCGCGGTGGCTCTGGCCTGGTACTTCATCTACGGCTTCAGGCACTCGCATCTCGGCCGGCACGAGCACGTCGGGCTGATCCACGACGACGACGGGCCGACCCCATGACGATGATCGTCGGCTACGCCTCCGATGAGCGCGGGAAGGCGGCGCTCCACCTCGCCGCGATGCTGGCCCGGTCCGCGCACGACGATCTGATCGTCTGCACCGTCGTACCGGCGCCCTGGACGCCCGGGATGGCGCGGGTGGACGCGGAGTACCAGAACTATCTGACGCAGACTGCGGATCAGGCGCTGGAGCGGGCCCGGAACCACCTGCCGGGTGACGTGCCCGCAACGTACGTCCGGTACAGCGCGCGGTCGGCGCCGGCCGGGCTGCTCGAGATGGCCGCGCGCAATAACGCCTGGCTGATCGTGCTCGGGTCGTCATCGGCCGGCGCATTCGGGCACATCTCGCTCGGCAGCGTGACCGACCGGCTGCTGCACAGCTCGCATGTCTCGATCGCCCTGGCCACCCGGGGATTCCGCTGCCCCGGGGATGCCAAGGTCCACCGGGTGACCGCGGCGTTCGGCGGCACCGAGAGCGCGGAGGAGCTGGTCCTCGCCGCGGCAGCGATCAGCGCCGACGTGGGTGCTTCGCTGCGGATCGCCACCTTCGCGGTGTGGTCGCGTCCCGCGTACACCACCCGGCTCGGCACCGATTCCGAGGACCTCGTGATGGACGAGTGGCGGGCGGAGGTGGAGAAGACCGTCACCGCCACGCTGACCCAGGTGAAACACCTGCCGCACGGGCCGCGAACGGTCGAGACGGTGATCGGCTCCGGTGCGAACTGGGCCGAGGCGATCGACGAAGTCGGCTGGGAGCCCGGCGACATCCTCGTGGTCGGGTCGAGCGAGCTCGGGCCGGTCGCGCGGGTGTTCCTCGGCTCGCGGGCAACCAAGATCCTGCGCCACTCCCCCGTCCCGGTCCTCGTCGTACCGCGCAGCCGGGCCGAGGAGCTGGCCGGACGCGCCACCGAGAACTGACCATGCACCAAGCCGACCGGAGCGACCTGCTCTCGCTCTTCCCGGCCGGCAGCGTCCTGGCCGGCGACGGCATGCTGGTCGTCGGTGGCTGCCGTGCGGACGACCTGGCCGCCGCGTTCGGTACACCGGTCCTGGTCGTCGCCGAGGATGTGCTCCGCTCCCGCGCCCGCGAGTACCGCGAAGAGCTGGCCGCCCGCTGGCCGAACTCCCGCGTGGTCTTCGCCTCCAAGGCCTTCCCGTGTACGGCGGTCCAGCGGGTCATGGCCGAGGAAGGGCTCGGCCTGGACGTCGCCGGCGGTGGCGAGATCCTGACCGCGGTGAAAGCTGGTGCCGATCCCGGCCTGATCGTCCTGCACGGCAACGCCAAGAGCGACGAGGAGATCGCACTGGCCGTCGAGCACGGCATCGGCCTGGTCGTGGTGGACAACGCCGACGACGTCGACCGGCTGGAAACGACCGGCCGGACCCAGGACGTCTTGGTACGCATCATCCCCGGCGTCACCGCCGACACCCACAGCCATGTGCTGACCGGCCACGAGGGCTCGAAGTTCGGACTCGCCCCACCCGATGCGGCCCGGTTGATCGAGCGGATCGAACACAGCCCGCGGCTGCGGATGCGCGGTCTGCACGTCCACGTCGGCTCGCAGATCCTCGACGTCGAGCCGTTCGCGGAGTCGGTGGAGCCGCTCGCGCGGCTCGGCGAGTTCGAGGTGTACGACCTGGGCGGCGGTCTCGGCGCCCGCTACACCTGGTCCGACGAGCCGCCGACGGTGGCGGCGTACCTCGATGCTCTGATCGGCGCGGCGAAACAGCACCTGCCCGCCTCCGCGCACCTCGTCATCGAACCTGGACGCAGCATGGTCTGTACGGCGGCGACCACGATCTACCGCGTCACCACGGTCAAGCGAGGTGCGATCACCTTCGTCGCGGTGGACGGCGGGATGGGCGACAACCTGGAGGTCGCGTTGTTCGAGCAGCGGTTCGAAGCCGGAATCGTCGGGCGGTTCGAGGGTCCTCGGTTCGAGACGGTGACCGTGGTCGGGCGGCACTGCGAGAGCGGCGACGTTCTGGTCGACGGTGTACCGCTGTCGGAGCCGGCCGTCGGCGATCTGCTCGCCGTCCCTGCGACCGGGGCGTACTGCTACACGATGGCGAACAACTACAACGGCAATCGCCGGATCCCGGTGGTCTTCGCAACCGGCGGCCGAGCCCGGCTCGTCGTACGGCGGGAGTCCTGGGACGACCTGATGGCGCGGGACGTGGACTGATGGCGACCCATCCGCTCGAACCCCTGGACGAGGACGAGTTCCGGCAGACCGCCGCGATCCTGCGCCGGGACCGGGAGCTCGGCGGGTCCTGGCGGTTCGCGGCGATCGAACTGCTGGAGCCGGCCAAGTCCGCGGTCCGCGCCTGGCGTCCCGGCGACGCCATACCGCGGACGTCGTTCGCCGTGCTGTGGAACCGGGCCGGCAACCAGACCTGGGAAGGTGTCGTCGACCTGACCGGGGACCGATCGCCGCGCTGGCCGAGCCCGGCATCACCGACCTCTCGCTGGTGATGATCGAGGTCTGGACCTACGGCGAGGCGCTGATGCCGGAGAAGTACCGCGACCGGCGGCTCGGCTGGTGCGACATCTGGTACCGCGAG
The DNA here is from genome assembly GCF_004331465.1 of Kribbella pittospori. Taxonomy (GTDB): domain Bacteria; phylum Actinomycetota; class Actinomycetes; order Propionibacteriales; family Kribbellaceae; genus Kribbella; species Kribbella pittospori. Next base: position 298,916 of record NZ_SJKB01000003.1, on the reverse strand, counting down.
ACTCCCGACGGCAATCCGTACGCCCACCCGGTCTCGGGCCTCAAGATCGTCGTCGACATGAACACACTCGAACTGCTCGAACTCGAGAACGATCACGACCACGGGCAGCCCGAGGTCGACGCGGAGTACGCGCCCGGACCGTGGACCGGCACACTGCGCACCGACCTCAAGCCGCTGCACGTCACCCAGCCAGAGGGTGTCTCGTTCACCGTCGACGGTACCGAGCTGAAGTGGCAGAACTGGACGATGCGGCTGGGCTTCAACCACCGCGAGGGCCCGGTCATCTACCAGGTCACAGGTCGACTCCCGCGCCCTACCGGTGTCGGACGACAACCCGTACGGACTGGCCGTCGTCACCGAGGTGACCCCGATCCGGTCCGAGTCCGAGGCCGCCCGCGACTTCAACTGGGCGGCCCAGCGCACCTGGAAGGTGGTCAACCCGAACCGCGTGAACGCCGTCGGCACCAATCCGGCGTACAAACTGATCCCGAGCGCGTCGATCCCGGCACTGATGGACCCCGGGACGCGCCGCAATACCTGCGGGCACCGGTGATCGGGCACACGGTGTGGGTGACGCGGCAGCACGACGAGGAACGCTGGCCGTGCGGCGACTACCCGACCCAGTCGATGGCCGACGACGGGATGACCCGCTGGATCGCGGACGACGAATCGCTGGAGAAGCCCGACGTGGTGCTCTGGTACGTGTTCGGCATCCACCACGTCACCCGGGTCGAGGAACTGGCCGGTGATGCCGGTGGACACGATCGCCTTCTGGCTGAAGCCCTTCGGCTTCTTCGACCGCAACCCGGCGCTCGACGTCGCCCCCAGCCACAGAGACTGACGGTTAGCGGCGCCCGGGGCCGCCGCCGTTCTCGTCCGGGCGTCTGCCCTCGTCCGCCGGGCGAGGCTCGGCGGCGCCCAGCATCTTGCGCGGTGGCGCCTTGAAGTGGCGCAGCGGCATGCCCTTGAGGGCGCCTTGCATCGCGGTCTGCCACAGTGGCCCGGCGGTGCCCGAGCCGGTCGGGTCGGAGATGTCCCGGCCGTCGAGGGTGTGGCGGTACATCAGGTTCGTGTACGGCAGGTTCGCGTCCGCCACCACCGCTGCTCCGGCCAGGTTCGGCGCGTAACCGGCGTACCAGACGGCGAGGTTGTCCTGGATCGTGCCGGTCTTGCCGGCCAGGTCCCAGTTGCCGAAGTTCAGCCGGCCGCCGGTGCCGCCGGGCTCCATCACCGCGCTGAGCACCCGGTTCACGCCGTCGGCAACCTGCGGGGCGATCGCTTGCTTGCAGTCGATCTGCGGCGTGTCGATGTATTTGCCCGCCTTGTCCCGAACGGACACGACGACGAGCGGCTTGCAGTACTTGCCGCGCGCCGCGAACGTCGCGTAGGCGTTCGACAGCATCAGCGGCGTCACGTAGCCGACGCCCAGCGTCATCGACACGACCTGGTCGAGCGGATGCAGGGTCTGGGCGTTGTACATCCCGAGCTTGGAGGCGATCCGGGCGATCGAGCATAGCCCGGTCCGCTGTGACAGCTGCAGGAAGTAGGTGTTGGTCGAGAACCGCGCCGCCTCGACCATCGTGAGGTTGCCGCTGTGGGTCGAGTTCTTCGGCGAGTAGTCCGGGTCCCGGGTCCAGCCCGAGCAGGTGCGGAACCGCTTCCCACTCAGGTTGATCTGGGCCGGCGAGTTGATCCGGTAGTTGAGCGGGATGCCCTTCTGGATCGCCGCTGCGATCGTGAACGCCTTCATCGTCGAGCCGTTCTGGAACCCGCCGTACCCGCCGGCGTAGGACTTCTCGACGTTGTAGTTGTAGTTCGTGTGGTTGCGGCCGTTGCCGTACGGCTTGCTCTGCACCATCGCCTTCACCAGGCCGCTGCCCGGCTGGACGATCGTGATCGCCGCGATCGCGGTGTCGGTGGGCTTGCTGTGCGCACTGATCGACTTCTGCGCGGCCTTCTGCATCCGCGGGTCGATCGAGGTCCGGATCAGCAGCCCGCCGGTCTTCAGGAAGTGGTCGCGGTCCTTGACCGTCACGCCGAGTGCCGGGTTGTCCAGCAGCTTCGAGACGACGTACTCGCAGTAGAAGGGGTAGCGTGAGCTGGCGCAGCCGTTCGGCACCGGCAGGACCCGCTTCAGGTTGATCACCGGGGCCTTGAGCGCCTGGTTGGCCTGGCGCAGCGAGATCACCTTGAGCTCGAGCATCCGCTTGATCACCACGTCGCGCCGTGCCCTCGCCCGCGCCAGGTCGTTGGTCGGGTCGTAGCCGGTCGGGTTCTTCACCAGGCCGGCCAGCATCGCGGCCTGGGGCAGGGTCAGCTTGTCGGCTGTGGTCCGGAAGTAGTGCTGCGCCGCGGCCTGGACGCCGTACGCGCCGTCGCCGAAGTTCACCAGGTTCAGGTACCGCTCCAGGATCTCGTCCTTGGACAGCTGGCTCTCGATCGCGATCGCGTACCGCAGTTCGGTCAGTTTGCGCTGGTAGGTGACCGCGGTGGCCTGCTGGCGTTCCTCGGCGGTCTTGGCCTTCTCGACCAGGCTGAGCTTCACGTACTGCTGGGTGATGCTCGACCCGCCCTGCTGGACCTCGCCCTCGGTCTGGTTGCGGACCATCGCCCGGATCGTGCCCTTCGCGTCCAGCGCGCCGTGGTCGTAGAACCGCGAGTCCTCGATCGCGACGATCGCCCGGCGCATGATCGGGCTGATCCGGTCCAGCGGGACCGGGATCCGGTTCTGCTCGTACAGCGTGGCGATCAGAGTGCCGTCCGAGGCGAGGATCCGGCTCCGCACCGCCACCGGCTCGACCACGAGCTCGCGCGGCAGATCCTGCACGGACTTGGCCACCTGCTCGCTGCCCTGTCCCGCGAATCCGGCGAAGGGGATCGCCAGTCCGGCCGCCAGCGCACCGGACAGTACGCTCACGCCGATGAAAGTGATCAACGAGTGAGCCTTACTGCGACCGCCCCTCTCGGTCCGCATACCTCCAGGTTAGGCGAGTGGTCCAACTCCCGGTAGACCGGAAATGATTGCCTCGATCAACCGTGGGCGCAGTTCGTTCGCACTGATGACCTTATCGACCGATCCGACCTCGACCGCACGCTGGATGTTGTGCACGCGATCGAACCCGACCGCGACCTCGCCCAGCTTCTCCGCGCGTACGGCGGTCCGCACCTCGGCCAACTCGGTCGCCAGCGCTGCTCGCTCCGCCCCGGTCGCCTCGCCGACCCGCTCGGCCAGCGAAGCGACTCGCTCGTCGGCCGCCGTCCTGGCGTCGACCTCGCCGGCGAAAACGACCGCCGCCGCAGGCGCTCCACCGATCACGGACGCGAACGAGCCGTCGACCGCCAGCACCGTCATCGACGGGTTGAGCGCCTTGGAGAACACCACGAACGCTCCACCGTGATACCGCGACACCACGCAGAACACGATCGGGCCCTGGAAGTTCACGATCGCGCGGCCAATCTCGGCGCCGTACTCGAGCTGGAGGTTCCGCATCGAGTCCGGCGAGCCGTCGAAGCCGGACAGGTTTGCCAGCACCACCAGCGGCCGGTTGCCGCTGGCCGCGTTGATCGCCCGGGCCGTCTTCTTCGACGAGAGCGGGAACAGCGTGCCGGCGGTGTAGGTGTCCGGCCCGTCGGTGGGAGGGAATCCGCGCCGCGGCACCGACTTGGACTCGATGCCGACCAGGCAGACCGGGTAGCCGCCCAGGCGGGCGTCCTGCACGACCGCGGTGTCGGCGTCGGCCATGCCGGCCCAGCGCTCCAGGACCGGGTGGTCCTGGTCCGTGACCGATCGCATCAGCGTGCGGATGTCGAACGCCTTCTTGCGATCCGGGTTCGTCGCCGCCGAGAAGATCTCGCCGACGGTCCGGAAGTCGCTGCCGGGCGCGTTGTGCGGGTACGTCGTGACATCGCGATCCAGCGGGTCCGACGTCTCGGCCCGGCGGGGCCCGATCTCCCCCGGGACGACGTACGAGTGGTCGTAGTGCGCCATCAGCACATCCCGCGCGCCCTTGAGGTCAGGAGCCCAGTACTGCGCCTGGCCGTTCGGGCCCATCACCCGGTCGTACCCGCCGATGCCGAAGTTGTCCTCGGCCGACACGCCACCGGCGAAGTCCAGCGTTTGCTTGCCGGTCAGCACCATCGCACTGTCCGGCGTCATCACCAGGATGCCCTTGGTGTGCATCAGCATCGTCGCCTCGGCGTTCCAGTACGGCTGCGCGCCGACGTTGATACCGGCCACGACGACGTTGATCTCGCCGCCGTCCTGGGTGAACTCGACGATCCGCTTCAGCGCCTTGGCGACCCAGTCCATGTTCTCGGTGCCGGAGTCCATCGAGATCCGCGCACCGGCCGACAGCGAGTACCACTCGACCGGCACCCGCATCCGCTCGGCCAAGTCGAGGGCAGCGATGATCCGCGAGCACTCCCCCTCGGCGACCGCGCCGAGCGCCTTGGTCGGGTCGCCGCTGAGCGCGACCCGGGTGATGCCCTCGGGGTGCCGGGCGGTCGGCGTACTGACGATGCCGAGGATGACGCCGGCCTTGTTCAGGCCGCGCGGGCGGTCCACCGGGACCAGGACACCGCTGTCGTCGAGGTCGTACTCCGTGAAGGAGCCGCCCTGGCCGGCGACCATGCCGCTGACCTCGTACGGGTAGATCGTGTTGCGCCGGCGCGAGCGCTGCACCTTCTGGGCGTAGTCGTCCAGCGGCATCAGCCGGCCGGTCGGCGGCTGCTCGACCGACGTGACGACGCCGGCACCGGGCTGGTAGTAGAACCGGGCCGCCACCAGGTTGATGCTGCCGTCCGGCGCCGCGACCCGGCCCTGGACCAGGACTTCCTCGATCCCGGCGCCCGCGGTCATCGGCGCGATGTTGCGCTGTAGCGCGGTGACCTCGTCGACCTGAGCCTCGACCACCGGCCAGATGTGCACCCAGACGTGGTTCATGTCGAGCTTGGCACCGGCCGCGCCGCGGTCGGTCCGGGCCCGGCGGATCGCCTCCAGGCAGTTCGCGATCGCCCGCTCCGCGTGCGGCAGCGAGGTCACCTGCCCGTCCTCGTCCCGGACCACGACGAACTGGCGAACCTGAGCCAGCGCGACCAGTCGCTGGTCTGCGTCGTTCTCCCGCGACACACAGTGGTAGAGCAGTACGTCGTCCGGCCCCTCCAGCCGGGTGATCCGGAAGTCCCGCAGCCGCCACAGGTTCAGCCGTCGGCCGACCATCGGGTGGACGCCGCGGACGTTGTCGTCCTCGGCCACGGACCCGCCGGCCGGGCGGTAGGTGAAGTAGGACACCGGCCGGCCCTGGCCCGGTGCGATCGCGACCGAGAACCGGCGTACCCGCTGGGCGACCGGCTGGTCGGCGACCATCCGTCGGTAGAGGTCGGACGCCTCCTGCTGGGAGGCCGGCAGGTCCGGGCCGTACAGGTAGAGCTCGACGACCGCCTCGTGCCGGGCCGGGCGCGCCTCGATCTGCGCGGTCAGCGCGCGGGACAGGCCGCTGTGCGGGTCGGCCAGCTCGGCCACCGTGCCCACCGAGGTGACGAGATGGCTCGGCCGGTCGTCGATCGTGTAGTCGGCGGTCGCGAACGGCCGTCCGTCGACGGCGAACTCGCGCAGGTCGTGCAGTTCGTACTCGCGGTAGTGCCGGCGGATCAGCACCTCGAGCATCGGCTCGCGCTCACCCCAGCCGCGCTCCAGCCGCTGCGCCAGGAACCGGACGATCGGCTCCGGGATGGTCGCCAGCGCGTCGACCCGCTCCTTGCGGTCCGGCGCCTCCGGGTCGGCCGCGAGCGCAGCGACCTCGTCGCCGACACCCTCCAGCACCGAGGCCCGCTCCGCGTCCACCTGCGGCTGGTCGAACCACCGGAACCGCACACTGCGGGCCAGGTCGCCGATCACCGGAAAGCGCAGCTGAGTCGCCAGCACCAGCCGGTCGAGCAGGTCATGCGCGGACTCGTCCACCGGCGACACCGGCCGCGGCTCGGCGATCCAGCGCTGCAGCAGCGACGACACCAGCAGCACGTCCGGAGTGGAGCGCTGCTGGGCGAGGAAGATCCGGAAGACAGCCTCCTCCAGCTCGGTACTGCGCTCCAGATCGGTCACGCCGTACTGGCCGAGCACCCGGGTGAGTCGGGCGCGGAACTCGGCCGGCAGACCACCACGGTCCGGATCCAGGCTCTGCAGGTAAGTATGGAAGTGCTCGCGCGGGCTGTGCACCCGGTTCTCGGTGCTGATCTCCTCGCCGGCCGGCCGGTTGCGGCTCAGCTCGGCGAAGTCCGCGAACACCCGCAGCAGGTCGATCTCGGCCACGACCGGAGGGTCCGCCAGCTCGGACCGCGCGGACAGGTAGTCGGCCAGCATGCCGCCCTCGTCCGACGGATCGATGTCGAACCCGAGCAGCATGCTGCGCAGGTCGTCCAGCCCCCGCTCGACCCGCTCGGCCGCGGACTTCTCCCCCGACCCGTTCGGAAGATCCAGCTGTACGCCGTTCTCCGTCGGAGCAGCCACCTCGGCGCCGGACTCGTCGGCTACCGGCTCGAGCCGGAGCAGCGGCGCACCGGTCTCGACCTGGCTGCCGGTGCTGACGAGCAGTTCCTTCACGGTCGCCTTGAACGGCGCGTAGAGCACCGTCTCCATCTTCATGCTCTCCAGCACGAGCACCGGTGCACCGGCCTCGATCTCGGCCCCGGTCTGCACCGGCGTCGCGACCACGAGAGCCGGCGCGGGAGAACGCAGTACGCCGCCTTCGTCGCGGCTGACCCGATGGGTCACGCCGTCCACCTCGACCAGGTGGACCGGCCCGTGCGTCGCGGTGACGAGGCGGAACCGCTGCCCGCCGACCACGAGCCGGCTGGTGTACTCGTCCAGCCGCTCCAGCTCGGCGTCCACCACCTTGAGGTGGTCGTTGCCGGTCCCGACACCGACCCGGAACCGGTCCGGCCCGATCCGCGCCACCGTCACCCGGTAGCTCGCGCCGCGCAGCTTCAGGTCGATCGCGCGACCGACCTCGTGCTGAATCTGCGGACGGCCGCCGTGCGCGGTCTCCAGCAGCCGCACCCGCTCGACCTGCTCGGAGTCCTCGTATCCCTCGATCGCGGCCGCGACCAGCGCGACGCCCGAGTGCCGGTGTGAGATCAGCCGGCCCTCGCCGCGGACCCGGTCGATCCAGCCGGTGTCGGCGCTGCCGTCGATCACCTCGGGCTGGTCCAGCAGTTCGAGGATGAAGCTCTTGTTGGTGGCGCCGCCCTCGATCAGCACCGTGGTCGCGCCGACCGCCCGGCGCAGCCGCGCCAGCGCCTCCTCGCGGGTCCGCCCGTAGCCGATGATCTTCGCGATCATCGAGTCGAAGTCGGCCGGGATGCTCTCGCCGGCGCTCACTCCGGTGTCGACCCGGATGCCAGGCCCGGACGGCAGGTCGAGTACGGCGATCCGGCCCGGTGACGGTGCGAAGTCGCGGTCCGGGTCCTCGGCGTTCAGGCGTGCCTCGACCGCGTGCCCGCTCTCGACCGGCTTCGTGCCCTCCAGCAGGCCGCCGTTCGCGACGTGCAACTGGGCCTTCACCAGGTCGAAGCCGGTGGTCAGCTCGGTGATCGGGTGCTCCACCTGGAGCCGGGTGTTCACCTCGAGGAAGGCGAAGCTCTTCTCGCCGGGGTGATACAGGAACTCGACCGTCGCCGCACCGCGATAGCCGACCGCGAGCGCAAGCCGCTCGGCGGAGGCCTTCAGGTCCTCGACCTGGCCGGCCGACAGCAGCGGGGAGGCGGACTCCTCGATGACCTTCTGGTTCCGGCGCTGCACCGAGCAGTCCCGGACGCCGAGCGCCCAGGCCGTGCCCTGGCCGTCAGCGATGACCTGCACCTCGACGTGGCGGGCGCCGGTGACCAGGCGCTCCAGGAACACCACGCCGCTGCCGAAGGCCCGCGCGGCCTCGTCGCTGGTCCGCGCGTACGCATCGGTGAGTTCGTCCGCCGAGCGCACCACCCGGATCCCGCGGCCACCGCCTCCGGCCGTTGCCTTGAGCATCAATGGGTAGCCGATCGTCTCGGCCGCCTGCAGCGCCGCCTCCAGCGACTCGACCGGGCCACGGCTCCACGGCGCAACCGGAACGCCGACCTCCTCGGCGATCAGCTTGGACCCGATCTTGTCGCCGAGCTTGCGCATCGCCTCGGTCGACGGCCCGATGAAGGTCACCCCGATCCGCTCGCACAGCTCCGCGAAGGCGGGGTCTTCGGCCACGAAACCCCAGCCGACCCAGGCCGCGTCGGCCTTCGTCTCCCGAAGGGCACGCTCGAGTACGGCGAGATCCAGGTACGGGCGCGCCGACGCCGCCCCGAGCGGGTAGGTGATGTCGGCCTCGCGGACGAAGGTCGCGGTCCGCTCACCGTCGGTGAACAAGGCGACAGTCTCGATCGGGTCACCACCCTCGGCGTTGACCTCGCGAACCGCGTTGATCAGCCGCATGGCGGCTTCACCCCGGTTCACCACTGCGATACGCTTGAACATCGACCGCCTCCGTGTCTCACCCTGTTGTCGCCGTTGGGATCGCCAACCGCTGGCACAGGTTTTCAGCCTTGCCCGCCTACCGTCGAGTCGGCCCCCTATCCAAGCGTGTTTTCGCCAGCTTCGGCGTGACCCCACGCGTGCGGAAGACTGCAGGCCAAGGGTGGAGTCTCTGGAGGGGAGGCACTGTGTCGGGTGTTGATGAGTTGGTCGCGCGACTTCGGGGCGAGGTGGCCGGTCCGGTCCTGGTTCCTGGTGACGAAGGGTTCGCGGAGGAGCTCGCCGGTTTCAACACGGCGGTCACGCACAGTCCGGCCGTCGCGGTCGGGATCACGTCGGAGGCGGACGCCGCAGCCGTCGTACGGGCGGCAGCCGACGCCGGACTGCCGATCCGGATGCTCGCGACCGGGCACGGAACGCCTGCGGTCACCGACGGCGTCCTGGTCACCACGTCCCGGCTGACGGGCGTCACTGTCGATCCGGACCAGAAGGTCGCCCACATCGCCGCGGGTTCCCGGTGGGCGGAAGTCATCGCCGCGGCCGGACAGCACGGGCTCGCGCCGATCATCGGCGCCTCCGACGCGGTCGGATGCATCGGCTACACCCTCGGTGGCGGACTCGGTCCGCTGGCCAGGACCTATGGCGTCTCGTCGGACTGGGCGCGCGGCTTCCGCGTCGTCACCGGCACCGGCGAGGTGGTGACGGCGAACGCGGACGAGCACCCCGACCTGTTCTGGGCGCTGCGCGGCGGCAAGGGTGGCCTCGGCCTGGTCACATCGATGGACTTCGCGCTGGTCGAACTGACCACGCTGTACGGCGGTTCGGTGTTCTTCGACGCCCCGGACATCGCCAGGGTGTTCATGACCTGGGCGAGCTGGACCAAGACGCTGCCCGAGACCGCGAATTCGTCGGTCGTGATCCTGCGGCTGCCGCCGCTGGAGTTCATCCCCGAGCCGTTGCGGGGCAAGACCGTGCTCAACGTCCGGTTCGCCTTCGTCGGCGACCCGGCCGAGGGCGAGAGTCTGTTCCGGCCGATCCGGGACGCCGGTACGTCGATCATCGACAGCGTCGGCGAGATGCCGGCCACCGACATCGCGCTCATTCACAACGACCCCAAGAACCCGACGGCCGCATGGGACCAAGGTCTGTTGCTCCGCGACATCGACGCCGGTTTCGCCTCCGCGTTCCTCGAGGTCGTCGGGCCGGATCAGCAGGTGCCGCTGGTCGCGGTCGAGATCCGGCATCTCGGTGGCGCGGCGCACCGCGACGTACCGGAAGGCAGTGCGGTGGGTGGACGTGGCGGCGCGTACAGCCTGGTGATGATCGGTGTCCCCGATCCGGCCTTGTTCGAGACGGTGCTGCCCGCTGCGGCGGGTGGTGTGCTGGATCGGCTGTCGGAGTGGGTCTCCCCCGAGACCACCGTCAACTTCGCGGCCGCCTTCTCACTGCCGGGCTCGTACGAGGCGGCGTGGCCGGCGGACACGTTCGCCCGGCTGGCAGAGGTCCGCGCGTCGTACGACCCGAAGAAGCTGTTCCCGTACGGTCCGGCCTAGTCCCGCCAGGAGTGCTGGGGTTCGTAGCCGAGCAGGCGGCGGGCCTTGTCGATGGACAGCAAGGTGTCGTTCGGGCCGAACGGGCGCTTCACGGGGACGCCGGGGAACACCTCGGCGAGGAGCTCCTCGTTCGGCCGCGACATCACCGTGTCGGCGTTGGCGACGATGAACACGTCGGTGCCGGTGATGTCGTAGTCGAGTGCGCGGCGGACAGCCTGTGCGCCGTCGCGGGCGTCGATGTAGCCCCAGAGGTTCCACTTGCGCGCCTGCGCGTCGGCGTCGAACGACGGGAAGCGCGCGTAGTCCTCGGGGTACATCACGTTCGAGAACCGCAGGCCGATCAGCTTCAGGTCCGGATGCCACCGGCACAGCTGCCGGGCCAGCTCCTCCTCGAGCGTCTTCACCAGCGAGTACGTGCTGTTCGGCCGCGGCGGGTAGTCCTCGTCGACCGGCACGTACGGCGGGAACTCGTCGAACGGCAGACCCAGCACGGTCTCGCTGGACGCCCAGACGATGTTGCGGACTCCTGCCCGCAAGGCGGCCGAGAACACGTTGTAGGTCGCCGTCATGTTGTTGTGGAAGGTCGCCGCGTTCGGCCGTAGTCCGGGCGCCGGGACGGCGGCCAGGTGGACGACGGCGTCGACACCGTCGTGACGGTCGTCGATGCCGGCGATCGCCTCGTAGGTCTGGCCGAAATCGGTCAGGTCGACCCGCGACGCCACCACACCGGACCGCGCCGGCGGTGCCTGGTCCAGGGCGACCACGTCCCAGCCGTTGTCCTGCAGGTGGTCGACCACCGCCCGGCCGAGCTTCCCGCTGCTTCCGGTGACCGCTACCCGTGCCATCCGCACTCCTTCGAGTCGCTCGCTGACCGACCAACCGATGATGGCACGCGTCTCACGACACAGGACCGTTGGCCAGGAAGTGGACACTCGGCCTAGGCTCGAAGCCGTGAAGCTTGCTGGGCGGATGAATCGACTGGGTACCGAATCGGCGTTCGAGGTGCTGGCCAAGGCGAAGGCCCTGGAAGCCCGCGGCCGCGAGATCGTGCACCTCGAGATCGGCGAACCGGACTTCGACACCCCGGCGCACGTCGTCGCCGCCGCACAGCAGGCGCTGGACAAGGGTCATACGCACTATGTGCCGGCGCCGGGCATCCCCGAACTGCGGACCGCGGTCGCGGACTTCCTCGAGCGCACCGGCCGGCTGACCACGACGCCGGACAAGGTGCTCGTCACGCCGGGCGCCAAGCCGATCATGTTCTTCACGATCATGGCGCTGTGCGAGGAGGGCGACGAGGTCCTCTATCCGGACCCGGGTTTCCCGATGTACGCCTCGATCGCGGCGTTCGCCGGCGCGAAACCGGTGCCGGTGCCGCTGCGCGAGGAGAACGGGTTCGTCATCGACCCCGAGGAGCTCGCGTCGCTGGTCACCGACCGGACCAAGCTGCTGATCCTCAACTCCCCGCACAACCCGTGCGGCAGTGCCTCGACACCCGAGCAGTTGGAGGCGATCGCCGAGATCGCGATCGCCAACGACCTCGTCGTACTCAGTGACGAGGTCTACTGGGCGCTGCGGTACGACGGGGACCACCACAGCGTGCTGGATGTCGACGGCATGGCCGAGCGGACCATCCTGCTCGACGGCTGGTCGAAGACGTTCGCGATGACCGGCTGGCGGCTCGGGTTCGGCGTGTTCCCGCAGCCGCTGGTCGAGCCGGTGACGCGGCTGCTGATCAACTCGGTGTCGTGTACGTCGGCCTTCAGCCAGTACGCCGCGATCGCCGCCTTGGAAGGACCGTGGGACGACGTCGAGCGGATGCTCGAGGCGTTCCGGGAACGCCGCGAGGTGATCGTCTCCGGCCTGAACGCCGTACCGGGTGTGTCCTGCATCGAGCCGGGTGGAGCGTTCTACGCGTTCCCGAACATCAGTGAGCTCGGACTGTCCGCCGCAACGCTGGCCGATCGGCTGCTCGAGGAGGCAGGTGTCGCTTGCCTGCCGGGCACGTCCTTCGGTGTGTACGGCGAGGACCACCTGCGGTTCTCGTACGCGAACTCGGTCGAGAACATCCGGCGCGCCCTCGACGCGTTCGAGGCCCTCGTCACGAGCTGACGAACGCCCGCCGGACCTTCGTCGCGGCGGTGACAATGTCGGACAGCTCCTCCTCGTCGGCCATCAACAGACTCTGACGGATCCACACGACGGTGTCCGCGGCCTGCTCCGCGACCGGACACGGCTGCAGGTCGGAGTACGCCTGGAGTGCGTTCTCGCGGGACAGCGAGCGGTAGCCGGAGTCCAGCGGAACGCCCTCGGCCGCCATCGCCGCGAGGAAGTCGTCCTTGCCGTGCCCGCCGAACGCGGCCGCGTCGTAGCGAACCAAGCCGAGGTGATGGCTGCTCGCGGTAGTGCCCGGCGGCTCCGGCAGCACCTCCAGACCATCGACGTCGGCAAGCTCCCGGCGGAGGAACTCCACAGCGCGATGCCGGGTCTTCACTTGGTCGTCCAGTACGCCGAGTTGCGGCAGCAGCACGGCGGCCTGGAACTCGGTCATCCGCAGGTTCCACCCGACGTCCGGATGCTCGTACCACCCGCCCTCGAGACTCCGGCCGACGTTGTGCAGCGCCCAGACCTTCCGGTACACGGCCTCGTCGTCCGTCACGATCAGCCCGCCCTCGCCGGCCGTCATCGCCTTGCTGGACTGGAAGCTGAAGCACGCGGCATTCCCCAGCGTCCCGACCGGCCGGTCACGCCACGTCGCGCCGTGCGCCTGCGCCGCGTCCTCGACGAGAGGTACGCCGTACTCGCGCAACGCATCCACATCCGCGGGAGCGCCGGCGAGATGCACCGGCATGATCGCCTTCGTCCGCGGCCCGATCAGCCGCTCGACCGCGACCGGGTCGAGATGGAGCGTCTCCGGAGTAACGTCGGCCAGCACGGGTCGCGCGCCGGCCAGCACCACCGCGGTCGCGCTCGCAACGAACGTGTACGCGGGCACGATCACCTCGTCGTCCCGGCCGACACCCAGGGCGCGCAGCGCGAGGAAGAGCGCGATCGTCCCGTTCACGACCGAGACGCCGTACTGCGCTCCGATCGACTGGGCGAAGGCGGTGGTGAACTCGGCCACCTTCCGACCAGAGGTCGCACCCCAGTCGCCGCTGTCGAGCACCTCGAGCAGGAGTTCGCGCTGCTCCGCGGTCGCGGACGGCGGCCAACTCGGCCAGCCTGCGGTCCGGACCGGCGTACCGCCGTCCAGCGCCAAAGTCGTTGCGCCAGTTGTTGCCCCAGGTGTTGCCCCGGTTGTTGCCTCTGTCATCGACATCCCTCCAGGAGCCGAGTCATCGTGCCGAACAGCAACAGATCGCGGTCGGTCTGATCGATCGGCGCGAGTTGCACCCGGCCGACTCCGACCCGTAGATCCAGGAACAGCGCGTCGGACCCGAAGACCATCCGATCCGCACCCACCGCATCGACCAGCCAGGCCACATGCCGCGCCGTGGTCCGGGACCCGCAGAGCTCCAACGTGACATTCGGGTACGTCGACGCCACCGCGGCTGCCGCGGGGAACCCGGCCGGCAACAGGCCGGCGTGGCCCATCAACAGGTTCACGGACGGATGCCGGGCGGCAACGGTGGCGAAGTGCTGCGGGCCGCACCACGGCGAACCGAACATGCCATGCGCGAGTACGACGCAGCCGCGCTCGGCCGCCAACTCGAAGGCGGCTTCGTACCCTGGTCCGTCGAGCGCATGCTCATGCGTGTCCGGGTGCAGCTTCAGCCCGATCACCCCTGGCGCGTCGAGCAGATCGGCCGTTCGTTGCGCCGTGTCGGGGTCGTGCGGGTCATAGACGGCGTACCCTAGAAAGCGGCCTGGAAAGCGCTCGATCTCCTGGACCAACAGGGCGTTGCCGGCGCGAGAGTCCGGGCCGATCGCGAGCATGTGCGAGACACACATCGTCGCGACGCCGCAGCCGTCCATCACCCGCACCAGGCTCTCGGTCGAACTGTCCGGGATCGCGAAAGCGAACCACGCCCCGAGATGACCGTGGGCGTCGATGATGCCCGTCATCCGACCAGCTCCAGGATGTTGCCACTAGCAAGCAGTTCGACCTCGTCCGCCGGCAGTTCCAGATGGTCGAGCTGGAACCGCGGCCCCGCGTCGTCGGTCAGCGGTGCACCGGTCCCGAACAGCACGCGCTGGGCGCCGTACCGGCGTACAACCCACTCCACTGCCAGGTGCCCGCACAACGTCGCGGTGTCCACCCGTACCTCGGGATGCGCGTCCATCAAGTCGGCGAGCTCGCGCAGCGCGCGGTAGCCGGTGTTGATCAGCACGATCCGCAACGACGGCACCTCGGTCGCGAGCCGGTGGATCTCCCCCGGACCCACCGACTCCAGCGCGAGCAACACCGAGACGCCGGTCTCGGCCAACTCCTGGGCCATCGCGATGCCGTGCGGCGCGGTCAGCAGGAACCGATGCTCGGCCGGACACATCCGCACGACCCGAGCACCCGCCGGCACGCCGGTTCCCAACGGCCCGGGTACGACGACCGGCACCCGGATCAGCCGTGGATCCTCCGGCAACTCGGCCACCGCGGTCGGGTCGTAGTACAGGTCGTGCGAATGCACCACACACGCCGCGTCGATCGCCAACCGGTCGAGCTCGGCCAGCAGACCCGGCGCATCCGCACTCGGTACGTCGCCGGTCGGCACCGGACCGACGATGCGATTGACGTCGACCACTCTCATCCGGTCAGCGCTGTCTGGAGAGCAGATCGTTGGACTGCTTGGCCGCCGAATCGAGAGCCTGCTGCGGCGTCTTCTTACCGGTCAGCACGGCCTGGATCTCGACCGACAGCAACGTCATCACCTGGCGGGCGGCCGGGTTGACCTCACCGGAGTAGGCGTACTGCAAGGCTTCCTCGAACTTCTTCGCCTGGTCGTCGGCGGCCGGCACCGGCGCGTCCGTGCGTGGGGACAGGAAGTTGGACGCGGTCGCCAGGCTGATCTCCTGCTTCGGCTGGGTCATGAAGCCGAGGAACTTCTCCGCCGCGTCGACGTCCTTCGACCCCGCGTTCACCGCGAGCCCGCCGGGCAGCCCGAATCCGACCCGCTTCTTGTTCTCCAGCGGTACGCCGACCACGACGTTCGCGGCGCCCCAGCTGGAGGCCACGGTCTTGGCGTCGATCAGGGTGTTGGTGAAGCCCATCGCCACCTGCTGCTTGCCGAGCGCCTGGTCGGCGACCACGTTCGCGTTCGACAGGGCGCTCTTCGGGATCCCGCCGGCGTCGTACAGGTCCTTCAGGAACGTCAGCGCCTCGACGCCGGGAGCCTGGTTGAACGCGACCGACTTGCCGTCGTCGGCGAACACCTTGCCGCCGGCCTGCCACAGCAGCGGGTAGAAGCTGAGGTTCAGCGACGCCTCCGGCGAGGCGGAGTAGTCCAGCGTGGCGACACCGGCCTGCTTGAACTTCGGGACCGCCGCCTTGATCTCGTCCCACGTCTCCGGCGGCTTGGTGATGCCGGCCTTCGCGAGCAGTTTCTTGTTGTAAACCGTCGTGGTGACGGTGTGGTAGATCGGCACCGCGTAGAGCTTGCCGTCGACCTTCAGCGCATCCAGGGCGCCGGGCAGGAACTTGTCCTTGTCCGCCTCCAGCACCTTGTCCACCGGTTCGAGCGAGCCGGACGTGACGAACTGCGGGATCTGGTCCGGCCCGAGCAGCAGGACGTCGGGTCCCTTGTTGCCGGAGAACGCCGTCGCCAGCTTCTGGTCCCGGTTCGCCCAGGGCTGCTGCTCGATCCGCAGGTCGATCCCGCCGTTGGCCGCCTCGAAGTCCTTCTCGATCTGCGTCCAGTACGTCGTGGCCGCCTTCTCGTCCGCGATCACGGGGTACATCCAGACCGTCACGACCGCCTGGTCCGAGGACCCGCCGGAACCGCTGGAACCGCCGCACGCACTCAATCCGGCCACCACCGCTACTGCGGCCACAGACCCCGCGACTCGGCTGACTCCGACCTTCATCAGGACCTCCCAGACGCAAGCACGGCTGTGACCGCATTTACGGTCATGACCGAAAATAGTGCCTGAGTGACGGGTCGCGTCAAGGGGTCGAGCCGGATTGGGAGATACGCCCCTAGTCCGTCTTGTTCTTGAGCTCGGCGGCCTGGCGGCGGACGTCGGCCTGGGTGGCGCGTTCGTGCTCGAGCCAGTCGGGGTTCTCCGACTTGATGGCCTCGATCTCGTCCGTGGTCAGCGCCTCGGTGATGCCGGCCCGGGCCAGGCCGCTGATCGAGACGCCGAGCTTGGCCGCGACGACGGGCCGCGGGTGCGGACCGGTCCGGCGCAGCTCGCGGAGCCACTCGGGCGGATCGGTCTGGAGCGCGTTCAGCTCGTCGCGGGACACCGCGCCCTCCTGGAACTCCGCGGGGGTCGCCTGGAGGTACACCCCGAGCTTCTTGGCGGCCGTGGCCGGCTTCATCGTCTGGGGTGTCTTACGCGCCGTCATGCGGCAAGACTAGCGACCGCTGCCGTCACGCCCGGTAACGGTCGCTAGTCTTGCCACCGTGACCGGCCCCCGACCCACGTTCCGGCTGGGCTACGTGCCCGGCGCGACACCCGCCAAGTGGGTGCGGATGTGGGCCGAACGCCTGCCCCGGATCCCGCTGGAGCTGATCCAGGTCAGCGCCGACGACGCGCCGGCCCTGGTACGTCGCGGCGAGGTGGACGCCGTACTCCTCCGGCTCCCGATCGACCGCGAGGGCCTGCACGCCATCCCCTTGTACGTCGAGCAGACGGTGGTCGTGGTCCCGAAGGACCACCTGGTCACGGCAGCCGACGAGGTGACCACCGACGACCTGGCCGACGAACTCATGCTCCACCCGCAGGACGACGTCTTCGACTGGGAACGCCCACCCGGGCGAGTGATCGACGAACGTCCGGCGACCACGGCGGATGCGATCGCACTCGTTGCCATGGGCACCGGGTTGCTCGTCGTACCGCAGTCGCTGGCCAGGCTGCACCACCGCAAGGACCTCACCTACCGGCCGCTGCTGGACGCGCCGGAGTCGCAGGTCGCGTTGAGCTGGCCCGAGAACGAGACGTCAGAACTGGTGGAGCAGTTCATCGGGATCGTCCGCGGCCGGACGGTCAACAGCAGCCGCGGCGCCCAGCCCGCCGCCAAAGCCCCGGCCAAGAAGACCCCGGCCAAGAAAGCGCCGGCCACAAAGGGCACGGGTAAGAAGCCGGGCAGACCTCGCCGTCGTTAGCGCGCAGCCGTGGCCCTAGGTTGAGTCTTCAACTATCATCGAGAGGGTCCCGACGAGAGAGGTTGTTCGATGGCGATCTTCCGCTTGAACCATGCGGTGCTGTACGTGCGGAACGTGGCCGAGAGTGTCGCCTTCTACCGCGACGTGCTCGGCTTCGGCTACACCGAGGGCGGCGACGCCTACCAGGGCGCGGCCTTCCTCCGCGCGCCCGGCTCGACCAACGACCACGATCTCGGCCTGTTCGAACTCGGCCCGCAGGCCGGCCCGTCCGGTGCCGGGCAGACGACCGTCGGGCTGTATCACCTCGCCTGGGAGGTGGACACCCTCGGCGACCTCGAGGACCTCGCCGCGACGCTGGCCGAGGCCGGCGCCCTGGTCGGTCAGTCCGACCACGGCACCACCAAGTCCCTGTACGGCAAGGACCCGAACGGGCTCGAGTTCGAGATCGTCTGGATCATCCCGGCCGACCTGCTTACCGACGAGGACCGGGCGAAGGCCGGAGTGCGCCGCCTGGACCTCGCGGCCGAGGTGGAGAAGTACGGCCGCGATGCCCGCAGCGGAGTCGGCATCTCCCGCATCCTCGCCTGACTTTCACCCAGCCAGGTGCTGGGCGATCCGCAAGGAGTTGGCCAGCACGGTGAGCACGGGGTTCACTCCCCCGTTCGTCACGTGCACGGAGGCGTCGGCGATCCGGACGTTGTCGTGACCCCAGACCCGGCCGTACGGATCGGTGACCGACCGCGCCGGGTCGTCGCCCATCCGGCAGGTGCCGGCCTGATGCTGCCCGCTGCTCGCCTGCCGCGTCGTACCAACCCCACCGACAGCCGTTCGGACCGCGCCGGCTTCCTCCAGCCACTCGCGGGCCTTCGCACTCATGAAGGCCTGCGCCCGGACGTCCTCCGGGTGGATGGAGCCGCTGATCGTCACGACCGGATTGCCGAAGCGGTCGCGGACCCGCGGATCGACCTGGACCCGGGACTCCGCCGACGTGACCTCCTGGATCGGCCCGACGACCCGCAGCATGCGTCGTGCGTCCCGCCGCATCGCCTGCTTCCCCGCGGCACCAGCCCGCGGGATCAACCCCGCGCCGGTCAGATAGTCGTACGTCGCGGCCGGGGTCGGCACGAACTCGTTCGCCAGCATCCCGCCGCCCACGATCCCGTCGTTGCCGTGCCGGAAGTCGCAGGTCGCGATCGACACACCCGGCCCGATCAGGTCGGCCAACTCGTCGTCGAACAGCCCGACCGCACCGGCGTACACATGAGCCTGCAGATGCCGGCCGACCTGGTCCTGGTTGTTGCCGAGGCCATCGGGTTCGCGGTCGTGGGCGCTGTTGAGCAGCAGCCGCGGCGTCTCGCTCGCACCGGCGGCGATCACGACCTCATCGCACTGCACGGTCCGGCGCCAATCCTCGGCGACCAGCGCGACACCGGTCACGCGGCCGGTCGCATCGGTCACCAGTCGCTCCGCCGTCGTCTCGGTGACCAATGTGCAGCGTCCGGTCGCGAGTGCGGCCGGCAACGCGGTGTTGTGGGTCCCGGACTTTGCTTCGACCGGACAGGCGAACCCGACGCACTGCCCACACCGCACACAACCGGACCGTCCTAGGTACTCGACCGAGTTGATCAGCAGCGGTACGTCGAGAGTCCCCCAACCCAGCCGCTCGGCAGCAGCCGCAAGCCGCGTCGCCGGACCGGTGCGCGGCATAGGCGGCATCGGGAGCTCCCGCGGCTCGTGCCACGGGTCCACACCGCCGCCACTCACCCCGAACCTCTGCTCGGCCAGCGTGTAGTACGGCGCCAGGTCGTCGTACGTGATCGGCCAGTCAGAGAGGGCACTCCCTGACGGAACGCCGTACGTGCTCGCCATCGCGAAGTCGCGCGGCACGAACCGCCAGGCCTGAGCGCCGTACACCCGGGTGCCACCGCCGACCGTGAAGGCGTTGTTGCCCCAGCCACCGTCCGGCGGCAGCACCTGCCGCGGTACGCCGTCGATCACCGCGACCCGAGGCCGTCCGAACGGATCCGGGTCGGTCAGTGCAGGCAGTCCGGCCACCGAGCGTGGGTTCCGCAGATGGTCGCGGGACAACGACTCGGTCGTCGGGTAGCGACCGGTCTCCACGACCAGCACCGACCGCCCGGACTCGGCCAGCACCTGCGCTGCCGCACCACCGCCCGCGCCGGAGCCGACCACGATGCAGTCGTAGCGATCCGCCAACTCCGACCGCGGCGTGACGCGCAGATCGGTCTGCACCGGCTCCCACGCCCCGGCCATGTCCGCCTGCCAGCCGACCATGGTCCACGCCGGCGGCCGGACCTGCCCATCCCCCGCGTAGAACCCCTGCGCGATCATCCGCACCAGCCACGCACCATCCAGGTCTGCCATCACCACATCAAGGTCCGGCTCGTCCCCCGCGACCTCCAGCGCCCGCTCGACCCGCACCAGCCAGTCCGGCCGGTCCTCGGTCACCACTCGCTCGATGAACCCCACCGCACCGGCCTCGGCCGCCGACGGGAAGTCGTCCGCCGGGATCGCGAGCTCCGCCAACCGCTCGAGTACCAACCGCTGCCGTTCCGACAACCCCACAGTCCGATCTCCTTCGTCAGAGGACGCCGGTCCCCACTCAATCACGCCGCGACTGTTTGTACTTGCCGGTCCATTTTTCCCGAGCAACGCTGAGGGCATGGCACTTGACGACTACTACCTGCTCGGCCGGTCCGGACTGCGCGTGAGCCGGCTGGCCCTGGGCACGATGAACTTCGGCACCGGCGGCTTCCACGCGCCGTACGGCAAGACCGAGGACGAGGCGCGATCCATCTTCCACCGGTACGTCGATGCCGGGGGCAACTTCATCGACACGGCCGACTTCTACACCGCGGGTGAGAGCGAAACGATCCTCGGCAAGCTGATCGAGCAGGCCGGACTCCGGGAGCGGATGGTGCTCACCACCAAGTTCACCAACAGCGTCGACCCCGGCGATCCGAATGCCGGCGGCAACGGCCGCAAGCACATGATCCGCGCGGTCGACGCATCACTGCGCCGGCTGCGCACCGACTACCTCGACCTGTTCCTCCTGCACACCTGGGACCGCATCACCCCGATCGAGGAGGTCCTGCGCACCTTCGACGACCTCACCAGAGCCGGCAAGATCCGGTACGCCGGCCTGTCCGACGTACCGGCCTGGTACGCCGCTCGCGCCCAGACACTCGCCGAGGCGCACTCGTCGGTGCCGATGGTCAGCCTGCAACTGCCGTATTCGCTGGTCGAGCGGACGATCGAGACCGAGCACGTCCCGCTCGGCCAGACGCTCGGGCTCGGCATCACGGCGTGGAGTCCACTCGGCAGCGGATTCCTCACCGGCAAGTACCGCCGCGACCACGCGCAGGGCATGTCCGGCGATGGACGTCTCACCGGCGACGGAGCACCGGTCCGGACCTGGAGCGATCGGCATTGGGACCTGCTCGAGACGGTCGAATCGGTGGCGGACAAGCTTGGAGTCTCGATGGCTCAGGTCGCCGTGAACTGGGTCGCCACCCAGCCCGGCATCGCCTCGGCGATCGTCGGCGCCAGCAGTCCTGAGCAGCTCGACTCCACGCTGGCGTCCCTCGACTTCGAGCTCCCCACGGAACTGCGGTCTGCCCTCGACGAGGCGAGCGCCGCACCGCCGGAGTCCGTGTACCGCATGTTCACGCCGGAGTACCAAGGCTGGCTGGTCAACGCCGGCGCCAAGGTCGCCGACAAGCCGTCCGGGTACCAGCCGCCGGTGGTCAACTGGCGGTGACGCCGCCGTGGAGGTAGTCCAGGCAGAGGTCGAGCGCGTACTCCAGGTGCTTGGCCGAGCCGGACGACATGAGGATGACGACCCCGCCCTGGATCGACGCGATCAGGGCCGCGGAGGCGCGGGCGGGGTCCACCTCGGCACGGATCTTCCCGGCGGCCTTCATCTCCTCGATCCCGGCCTGGACCCGGCGCTGCCACTGCGCGAGCAGCTTGCCGGTCACCGCCTGCGCGGCCGGAGTATGCCGCCCGATCTCCGTGATCAGTACGCCGAGCGGGCAGTTCACGCCCTGGCGCCGGTACTTCTCGACGACGACATCACGCCACTCCCGCCACGCTTCCCACGTGGTCAGCTGCCCGAGCTGCGGCTCCTGATCTTCGATCACCCGGTCGGCCTCGCGCTCGGCCACCGCCAGCAGCAACTGCTCCTTGCCCTCGGGGAAGTAGTGGAACAGCTGGCTCTTGCCCGTCCCGCTCCGCCGCCCGATGTCGTCGAGCGTCACCGCCCCGACCCCACGCTCGCGGATCTCCGCAGCCGCGGCGGCGACGATCCGATCCCGCGTCGCCGCACCCTTCGCCGTCAGCACACCGTCGACTGTACCCGCGGGTCCAGTCAGGTGGTGACCGGATGCGGACGGTACGGCGCTTCCAGCAGCGCCCGCTCATCCGCAGTGAGCGTGAGGTCGACGGCAGCCACCGCGTCGTCCATATGCTGCGCGCGGGTTGCGCCGACCACCGGAGCGGTGACGCCGCGAGCGCCGAGGAGCCAGGCCAGTGCGACCTGAGCCGGGGGCACACCACGATCCGCGGCGACCCCGTGAACGGCCTTCACGACGGCTTGGTCGCTCTCGCCGTACAGGTCGTCGGCGACCGGGTCGCTGCCGGATCGCGTCGTACCTCCGCCGGTCCGGGCCAGTAGACCGCGGGCCAGCGGGCTGTAGGGAATCACGGCGACGCCCTGGTCGAGGCAGAGCGGGATCATCTCGCGCTCTTCCTCGCGGTAGACCAGGTTGTAGTGGTTCTGCATCGCGACAAACGGGATCGGCGCTACCTGTTGCGCCTTCACGAACTGCCAGGCGAACATGCTCGACGCCCCGAGATAGCGGGCCTTCCCGGCCCGGACGACGTCCGCGAGCGCGTCCATCGTCTCCTCGATCGGCGTCTCGTCGTCCCACCGGTGGATCTGGTACAGGTCGACGTACTCGGTGCCGAGCCGGCGCAGCGAGGCGTCGATCGCGTCCAGGATGTGCTTGCGGGACAGGCCGCGGTCGTTCGGTCCGGGGCCGGTCGGGTAGTACACCTTGGTCGCGAGTACGTAGTCCTCGCGGCGGCCGAAGAACTTCCGCAGCAGCCGACCGGTCAGCTCCTCGCCGGTGCCCTTCGAGTACGCGTCGGCGGTGTCGAAGAACGTGGCTCCGGCGTCGACTGCCCGCCGTACGATCGGCTCCGCGGCCTCCTCGCCCAGGTGCCACTCGCGCGCACCACCGGTACCGAAACTCATCATCCCCAGGCAGATCCGCGACACCCGCAGACCGGTCCCGCCCAACCGGACGGAGTCCATCAGCGCCGGTTGCCGTTCAGGTCGGCCAGGGCACCGAAGACGCGCTTCGGCCGCCAGCCACCGTCGCCATCGGTCGCGACGAGTCCGTAGGACGACAGGTCCAGATCGTGGGCGGGGTCGCCGGGCCGGTGTGGCAGTTCGTACCCGGCGAAGCTGAACCAGAACGCGGCCGCGAGCTCGATCCGGTCGAACTCCTCGACGAGCTCCAGCAGGTACTCCACTTGTTCCCCCTCATCGCGCTCGTAGTGCCCGTTGATCGCGGGCGGGTCGACGGACCGGTCGACGATCATCCAGCCCGAGCCGCCCCGGGCAGCGGCGCCGCGGTAGGCGCAGCAGCCGAACTCGGTGATCGCGACCGGCTTGCCCCACTTCTGCCGGGCCACCAACTCGTCGTGGAACGTCGCCGCGTTCTGCTGGTCGCGGTACGCGTCGATGCTGACGATGTCGAACAGCTCCCAGTTCACGTCCTCCCACATCCCGGCGGCGTAGGTGATCCGGCCGCCGAACTCGGCGCGGGCCGCGGCCACCAGCCGCTGCTGTACGTCGCCCCACCGCGCGAGGCCCTCGTACAGCTGCGCGAGCTTCGCCTGATCGGTCCAGGTCGCCGGATCGGCCATCGTTGCCAACCGCTCCCCCGACGTCTCGCCGGGCACGAATCCCTTGCAGAACACGGAAAGCTCGCAACCCAGCACCAGCACGACGTCGCCCCGGCCGCTCGTCCGCAACGTCTCTGCGCGCCTCGCACAGTCGGACAGGAACGCGATGAACTCGTCCGGCTCGAGATCCATCGGGACCGGCGAGAACCACAGGTCCAGGCCGGCGTCGAGGGCCGCCTCCCCCGCGATCGTGAGCCGGTCCGGGTCGTTGCCCGAGACCCGTACGGCGGGAGCGTGCAGATCGTCGGCGATGGTCCGCAGTTCGTCGCGGACCGTGCCGGCGTCGAAGCGCCGGCGCGTCGAACGGCCGTCGTACTGCAGGCCGGTGTCGTAGTTCACCCCGAGAGGACGCATGGGCACTACGGTAGCAATCAATCTCATACTCGGTACATCTTTTTATCGAGTACGAGTTCACCTACCCTGACGGCGTGGACCAGCACCCAGCGCCAGGCCGCCGCGAGCGCAAGAAGGCCGAGCTCCGGACCCGGATCTCCGACGTCGCGACGGCGCTCTTCCTGGAGCGCGGCTTCGACGCGGTGTCGGTGTCAGAGATCGCGGAGGCCGCCGACGTCGCCCGGCCGACCGTGTTCGCCCACTTCCCGCGGAAGGAGGACCTGCTCTTCGATCGCTACCCGGAGGCCGAGGCCCTGGTGGTTGCCGCCGTCACCGATCGCCCGGTCGGCACCTCCGCCGTCGCTGCGTTGTCCGAGCTGATGATCAAGCTGGCCGACGAAGGGCATCCACTGTCCACGATCCGAGGTCGTTTCGCGGCGTTCTGGCGGCTGGTCGAATCCTCACGTGCACTGCAGTCACGCGCTCGCGAACTGCTCGACCATCTCGAGCATGCGATCGCAGCTGCGATGGAGGCCACCGGCGTACCCGATGCTCGCCTCACCGCCGCGCTGGCGGTTGCGGCGTACCGGACCGTCCACCTGGAGTCGGTCCGCCGGATTCTGGCCGGTGACGACGAGGCTGAGGTCGTCTCAGATCACCGGACGCGGATCGGCTCGGCCTTCGCGCGGGTCGAGATCACTTCAAGTGCCCGGCGATAGTCCGGGCGCAGTCCAAGGCTTCGGTGTGACTCGAGTCGACCTCGACGTCGTAGCTGACACCCTCGTGGACGAGGGTCGCCTGCAAGGCCGCCATCCCGACCGCCCGGTCGCCGCGGGCCAGCTCGCGTCCAGCGGCTACCTCGGGATCGCAGTGGACACCGACCCAGAGGACCTCGACGTCCTCGGCCGCGTCGCGCCAGCGCTGCTGCGATGCGGCTCCGCCGAGGAAGACGTCGTCGATGATGACGTTCGCACCGGCCCGACACATCGCGACGACGCCCGCCGTCCAGGCCGCTTCCAGCCGCCGGAACTCGGTGCCGACCACGACCTCGCCGTTCGCGCCGATGTGGATCCCGTCATCGGACGCCTGCATCGCGGCCGGCATCGCCTCGACGAAGCTGTCCGCCCCGAACGTCAGCCACCGCTCGTCCAGGATCGCCTGCAGGCACCGGATCATTCCGGACTTCCCCGAACTGGACCCACCGTTGACCACCATCAGCCGTCCCGTCACGCCGGCAACGATAGCGATTCCAAGGGCTTCGGACTGGTCCGGGCCCAGCTCCGTCCGGCCAGCAGCAGGAACGGTATGGCCAGGAGCTGGATCACCGAGCTGATCAGGTACGCCGAGCCGTAGCCCCAGACATCCGCGGACCGGCCGAGCGTCGGCTGGATGACCGCTCCGCCACCGGAGGCGAGCAGGTTGTCCGACGACAACACGGTCGCTCGCTGAGCCGACGGGATCTGGCTGTTCAGCAGCGCCTGCCGGACCGGCCCGATCGCCGCGAACATGATGGCCCACACGCTCAGCAGCACGAGCGCCATCCAGAAGCCCGAGACCAGGCCGATCAGCATCAGCGTCACCACGATGACCCCGGTCGCCACGAGCAGGAGCGTCGTACGACGACGGAACAGACGGGCCAGGTACGCCGCGGAGGCGCCGCCCACGATCTGCGCACCGGCAACGAGTCCGGCGGACAGCCCGGCGACCGCGTACGAGTTGGGGTTGCCGTACAGCTGGAGGAGATACGGCTGCGCGGCGTAGAAGCCGTACACACCGACGCCGGCCCCGAACAGACCCGCGAGCATCAGCCAGCGGACGGGCGGGTTGAGCAGCCCATGAGTCAGCGACGCCCGCAGGATGCCGCGCATCTCACCGGCCACCGACACTCGCGGCTTCGGCGTGAAGCCGACGTCGCGCATCGACCGCCACGCCACCACGAACGTGACCGCGAGCAGGACCGCGCGGACGACGTACGGGACACCGAGGTTGGTCCACTGGGCCAGCAGGCCGCCGGAGATCGAGCCGACCAGCATGGCGACGCCGTTCGCGATCTGGCCCTTCGCGAATGCGGCGTCGAGCTCGCCTTCGTACCCGGTCGCGTGCAGGCCGTCGACCAGCCAGGCCTCGGTCGCACCACTGAAGAAGGTGAACCCCAGCCCCAGCAACGCCGACGCACCCGCCCAGGCGACGAACGGCGCATGGTGCTGCCAAAGGAACAGGTAGAGCAGCGTGGACCCGAACAGGGTCGCCGCTCCGAGGAGGTACGACGCCCGCCGGCCGACCGTGTCGGCGACGACACCGGTAGGCACCTCGAACAGCATCATGCCGACGGTGAAGAACGCGTTCGCGGCGAAGGTCTCGCCGATGCTCAGGCCGGCGTCGAGCAGGAACAACGTATTGATGCCCCAGATCATCGACGACGCCCCGGTCGCCACCGCCGTCAGCGTGACGTACGTGCGCAGGATCCGCTCCGGACTCATCAGGTCCCTCCTTCTCGGTCACCTGGTACGTCGGAGCGGCCTGCGGCTTCTCGACGTCGTCGCCGGAATGGCCACCCCTGCGCGGTAGGGTCCGGGCCGTGAATGCTTCTGGTGCGCCTCACGGCTCGGCGCGGGACACGGTGCGGCTGGCGGTGATCGTGGCAGCACTCGGAGTGGTGTTCGGCGACATCGGCACCAGCCCGATCTACACGTTGCAGACCGTGTTCAACCCCGAGGACCCGCACCCGGTCCCGGTCAGCACCGGCAACATCTACGGGGTCGTCTCGCTGATCTTCTGGTCGGTGATGATCATCGTGACCACGACCTACATCCTGCTGGCGATGCGTGCCGACAACGACGGCGAGGGCGGCGTGATGGCGCTGATCACGCTGTTGCGCCAGTGGCGGACCAGCCACCCCGGACGGCGCCGGGCGGCGACCGTGCTGGCCGCCGTGGGCCTGTTCGGCGCCTCGCTGTTCTTCGGCGACGGCATGATTACCCCAGCCATCTCGGTGCTGTCCGCGGTCGAGGGCCTGAAGGTCGTCGAGCCGCCGCTCGGGCACTACGTCGTACCGATCACCGCCGTGATCATCATCGTGCTGTTCCTGGTCCAGCGCCGCGGCACCGAGACGGTCGGCCGGGTGTTCGGCCCGGTGATGATCGTCTGGTTCGCGGTGATCGGTGCCTGCGGCATCGGCGGGATCGTCGGCAACCCGGACATCCTCAAGGCGCTCTCGCCGACGTACGCGATCGGGTTCCTGGCCGGCCACTTCCACATCGCGTTCTTCGCGCTGGCCGCGATCGTGCTCGCGGTCACCGGCGCCGAGGCGCTGTACGCCGACATGGGTCACTTCGGCCGCCGGGCGATCAGCCGCGGCTGGCTCTTCCTGGTCCTCCCGGCCTGCACGCTCAGCTATCTGGGGCAGGGAGCGCTGATCCTCCAGGACCCGGGCAACATCAGCAGTCCGTTCTTCCTGCTCGTCCCCGACTGGGGCCGGCTGCCATTGGTGCTGCTCGCGACCGCGGCCACGGTGATCGCGTCCCAAGCGGTCATCACGGGTGCGTACTCGGTCGCGTCCCAGGCGGCCCAACTCGGGTACCTGCCGCGGCTCCGGGTGGCGCACACCTCGGCAACCACGATGGGACAGATCTACGTCCCGTGGATCAACTGGCTGCTGTTCACCTCGGTGCTGACGCTGATCTTCGCCTTCCGCAGTTCCGCTGCCCTGGCCTACGCGTACGGCATGACGGTCACCGGGACGATCACCATCACCACACTGCTGTTCTTCTACGTGGCCCACTACCGGTGGCACGTCCCCAAGTGGCTGATCGCCGTCGGCGCCGTACCCCTGCTGACGGTCGACGCACTGTTCGTCGCCGCCAACCTGACCAAGCTGCTGCACGGCGCGTGGCTACCGCTGCTGATCGCGATCACCGCGTTCACGATCATGACCACCTGGCAGCGCGGCCGCGCGGTCGTCACCGCCGAGCGCGGACGGCTCGAGGGTCCGCTGGACGAGTTCATCGAGGAGCTCCGCTCCGGCGGGCTGGTGTCTCAGGAGGTTCCGGGGACGGCGATCTTCCTGAACCGCGGCCGGACCACGGCACCACTGGCCCTGCGGGCGAACGTCGAGCACAACCAGGTGCGGCATGAGCATGTCGTGATCGTCTCGATCGAGACCGAGCCCGTACCTCGCGTCGCCGACGACCAGCGGATGACCGCCGACGACCTCGGGCACGGCGACGACGGCATCCTCCACGTCACCGCGCGGTTCGGCTACATGGAGACGCCGGACGTCCCGGCGGCGCTGGCCTTGCTCGATCCGGAGGCGACCGAGGGCAGGATCGATCTGGAGCACGCGTCGTACTTCCTGTCCAAGATCGAGCTGCGCAAGGGGCCGGCGGCGACGATGGCGACGTGGCGCAAGCACCTGTTCATCGCCACGTCACACATCACCGCGGACGCCGCCGAGTACTTCAACCTGCCCCGCGACCGGACGGTCATCATCGGGTCGCACGTCGAGGTCTGACGCTTACAACCAGGGCGGCGGCGGTGGTGCGGGCTTGCCGTCAGGCGTGAGCACATCCTCATAGGAACGGCCGGTCAGGTACGCCGCCCGCTGGGGCAGCGGACCGTGCACCTGCGGATCGGTCTCGCTCTTCGCCCGGATGTCGGCGCAGAGTTCCTCGAGGAAGTCGGTCGGCAGGTCGGCGAACGTGACGCCGGCATCGAGATCGACGGCGTGGACCATCACCTCCATGCTGCGCATCCACGCCACCTCGGTCGCCGGGATCGGGCGCCCCTGCGCACTCCGCACCTCGGCCTGCCACTGCTCCTCGGTCAGCGCCGACATGGCCTCGGCCAGGGACTGCGCGGTGACCTGGAACCGCTGCACCAGCTCATCGGCGGGACGCTGCGCGCCAGCTTCGATGTCGGAATTCCGCTGCTCCGGCGACGTGTACATCCGGCGCTCCTCGCCGGTCCGCGCCCAGTGCACCAGGTTGCCGAGCGCCTCGGCGTTGTTGGACAGGTGCGCGGCGACATGCTTGCGCGTCCATCCGGGGAGCGACGACGGGGCGTCGAGATCCGCGTCCGCGAGCGCTCTCGCGCAGAGCGCCGTACCTTGGGCAACCCAACCGTGACTGGTGGCGAGTGTGCGCGTCATGCTCGAAACCTAGCGGAACCCTCGGACGGCCGCGTACGGCGCGCGTTCTTGCAGGGGGTCGGTGATCTGGTGAGACTGAGCGCGCCGGACAGGTGCGCACAGTGAGGAGGACCGCGGATGGTCACGACGATCGGGGTTGTCGGTCCCTCGGATCTGGTCACGTCGACCGGCCGTGTCCTCGCCTCCCAGCGCGGTATCGAGGTCGTGCCGCTGCGCTACCGCCGCGAGACCGACACCCCGAAGGTGATGGCCGAGGCGCCGCCCACCGTCGACGCCTGGCTGTTCACCGGAGTGGTCCCGTATCAGATCGCCGCTGCGAACAACCTCCTCGACCGCCCGGCCGTCCACGTCGAGTACACCGGCGCGACCCTGATGCGCGCGCTGGTCCAGCTCCTCCGCGAGGGCCGCGACATCACCTCGATGAGCATCGACATCCTGGACGAGGCGCAGGTGCACGAGACGCTCGACGAGGTCGGGCTGCCGACCCGCGGCATCCGCGTCCTCCCGTATCGCCCCGGCCTCAGCTCCGACGACGTACTCGCGTTCCACCGCGAGGCTCGCGCGACCGTCGCCATCACCTGCATCCGGTCGGCGTACGAGAAACTCCGGACCGAGCAGACGACGCTCCGGCTGGCGCCTTCCGTCCACTCGGTCCGCGCGGCGGTCAACGGTCTGCTCCTGGTCCACGACGCTTTGCGCAGCGACGATGCGCAGATCGCGCTCGGCCTGGTCGAGATCGCAGCCGAGGGCGAGAGCGCGCTGCGTCGCGAGGCCGGCTCGCTTGGCGGCAGCGTCATCCGGTACGACGACAAGCGGTTCCTGGTCGTGGCCACGCGGGGACCACTGGAGCAGGCGACAGCGGCGTTCACCGAGCTCGGCATGCTGAACAGGCTCAAGGAGCAGTTCGGACCGGTGCGGATCGGGTTCGGCATCGGCGGCTCGGGCACCGAGACCGAGGCGCTGGCCCGACGCGCCCTCGGCCGCGCGAAGACCGCGGGGCGAACGGCGGCCGTGATCTCGCTGCGCAACGACATCGACCTGGTCCTGGTCGGCGGCGGCGCACCCCGCGCGCAGCAACGCTCGAAGCTCCAACTGCTGGCTCAACGCGCCGGCCTGTCCAAGGCCACCCTCGAACGACTCCAAGAGCTGGTCCACGCGACCCCGGAGGCCGGTCTCACCACCCGCACGGTCGCCGATCACCTCGGCATCCAGCCGCGCACCGCCCGCCGCGTCCTCAACCGCCTCGAACGTGCCGGCCTGGCCGACGCCACCGGCACCCAGGCGGGCCCCAGCAGCGGCCGCCCGCTGATCATCTACCGCGTCCACCTCTGACCTGTTGACGCCCCGAATCGGGCCCGCGTAGGGTTCCGGGATAATTACAGCCATGACCGTAATAGCGGTTGGCTCATCCCGGGAGGCCTTGTGGACAAGCGGTTCACACGGAGACTGATCGGCACCATCGTCGTTTGCGCAGCCCTGCTGAGTGTTGGAGTCACCGCCGAGGCCGAGGTTCCGGCCAAGCCCGAAACACCGGTCACGATCGACACCCTCGGCCCGGCGTCCGCCGTCACCTCGACCAGCGTCGCCGAGCAGGTCGGTGACCGGATCTGGACAGTGACGTCCGGTGTCTCCCCGGTGCAGGTCGGTGCCTTCGACCCGGTCACGCGCACCGTCGATCACAAGCTCGCGCTCCCCACCGGCGCCGGCGCCTGGGCGATGGCACACATCGGCACCGACCTGTACGTCGGTCTGTACACCCCCGGCGACATCTACCGCATCGACACCACGACCGGCACCGCCACCAAGGTCGCGCAGTTCGGCTCGTTCATCTGGTCGATCGCCGCCACGCCGGACGGCAAGATCGTCGCCGGCACCTACCCCGACGGCGCCGTCCACGAGTACGACCCGGCCAGCGGCACGACCAAGTCGTACGGCGCGGCGATCGCCGGCGAGCAGTACGTGCGCAGCATCGCCGCCGACGCGACCACCATCTACGCGGGCGTCGGCACCAAGGCCCACCTGATCGCCATCGACCGTGCGACCGGCGATCGCCACGACGTTCTTCCGGCCAAGTACGCCGACCGCACGTTCGTCGCGACGCTCACCTTGTCCGGATCCACACTCGCCGCCGGCCTCTCTCCGACCGGCACGATGCTGCTGTTCGACACCGCCGACCTGAGCAACCCGGTCGAGGTGCAGACACCCGGCGGAGACCAGTACGTCACCGCCATCACGATCGACCAGCCGACCGGCGACGTCTACCTCGGCACCCGCCCGTCCGGGACGCTCTACAGGTACCGCGACAGCACGCTCACACCGCTCGGTTCGCCGTACGACGGTGCCTACTTCAACCGAATCTTTATCGACGGATCCACGATCCGGGCCGAGCTGACCAGCCAGGTCGTCGACTTCGACGAGGCGAGCGCGACGTTCAGCGGCACCGACCTGGGCCAGGCCGGGCTGCCACCCGCGCCCGAGCAGGCGATGGGGATCGCGGCCACGAAGACCTCGGTGCTCGTCAGCGGCAAGGCCGGCATCCAGGTCCACGATCTCGCCACCGGCACCAGCACGCGCACCTTCCTGCCAGGTGAGGCCAAGACCCTGACCCCGGTCGGCGATGACGTCTACCTCGGCGTCTACACGCTCGCGCGGTTGTGGGCGATGAAGCCGAACGGCTCCGGCCTGCACGAACTCGGCCAGATCGGCAACGAGCAGACCCGCCCCACCGACGACGCCTACGACGCCGGCTCGCGGACCTGGCTCATCGCGACCGAGCCCGACTACGGGAAGTACGACGGAACGCTCACCGAGCAGCACCTGGACACGGGTGTCCGCGAGGTCCACCGCGGCGTCGTACCGCACCAGTCGGTCCGTTCCGTCACCACGGACTCCGGCGTCGCGTATCTCGGCGGAGCCACCCGCAACAGCCTCGGTACAACGCCCATCTTGCCGGAGGCAACGGTTGTCGCCTTCGACCTGCGCAGCAACCGCACGCTGTGGGAGGTCGCACCACTCGCCGGCGCGCAGAGCTACAGCGACCTCCTGACCTACCGCGGCAAGCTCTACGCGACCACCGACGACGGACGGCTCGCGGTGCTGGATCCACACACCGGCAAGCTGCTCTCGACCGATGTCCTCGGCACCAGTCAGAGCCGGCTGACGATCGCACGCTCCGGACTCTTCGGGACGGACAGCAAGCGCGTGTTCCAACTCGTCCCGAACCGCACGGGCGCGCCGACCGTGACCACGGTCGTCGACGGATTGGCCGCGCAGATCTACAGCTATCCGCTGATCACGACGTCGCCCACCGGCGACGCCCTCTACACGATCAAGGGCCGGGATCTGGTCCGCATCGGCAACCTGCCCCGGGAGAAGTGAGCCGATGATCTCGCGCCGTACGCTCCTCGCCGGAGCCGCGATCACGACCGTGGCCACAGCCGTCCCCAGCGTCGCCGTGGCCGGCGACGGCCCGATCGACGGGACGATCGACGGGACGACTCTGCCGACCTTCGGTCCCGCCTGCCTGACCGCGGCCGTCGTCGCGATGGCCGTCCACGAAGGGCACGCGTACGTCGTCAGCCGGGGCATCGTGCCACCGCGACTGAGCGAGGTCGATCTGACCACGCGAAAGGTCACCAGGACCGTCGAACTCCCGGTCGGCGAGGGTGGCTGGGGTATCACGGTTGCCGCCGGCAAGGTGTACGTCGGCCTGTACCCGGTCGCGGACGTGTACTGCTTCGACCCGGTCACCGGCTCGGTCACCCGCGTCGGAAGCCTGGCCGGAGCCGGCGGGTTCGTCTGGGACATGGTGACCGCGCCCGACGGCCAGGTCTTCGCAGTCAGCTATCCGAACGGCACGATCTGGCAGATCGACCCCAGCACCAACGCCCTCACCCGCATCGGCACGCCGGTCGCCGGAGCGCAGTACGGCCGGTACGTCGGTGCCGCGGGCAACTTCGTGTACGCCGGGATCTACACGCCGTCGGCGCTGATCGGCTACGACCGGAGCACCGGCGAGTTCCGCGACCTGACGCCCGAGCCGCTCCGCGGGCAGAAGTTCGGTCCGTTCGCGGCGACAACCGACCGGCTGTTCGCAGGCAGTGACGGAGCGCTCTCCAGCATGGCGCTCGACGGCACCGACGTCCGGACCGTCGCGCTGCCCGCGGGCGAGACCAGCATCGACGCGATCACAGTCGGCGCGGACGGTACGGCGTACGTCACGACCCGCGGCTCCGGGACGGTCTGGTCGTGCGGTCCGAGCGACACAACGCTCACCGCGGTCGCCAACCCGGCACCGGCAGACGAGCACCGCAGGCTCCACCTCCTCGACGCGACCACCCTTCTGGGCTCGACCGGATCCGGGGTGCTCTGGTTGCTCGACCTCACCACCGGCGAGTTCGAGTTGCTCGACCTGATCGACGCCGGCTTCACCCCGGCGGCGGACAAGCCCCAGTCGATCCAGCTCGGCGATCCGCACCTGTACGTCGGCGGCCACTGGGTCGTCACCGAGCACACCGTCCCACCAGGTGCAGGCCCCGGTCGGCGGATTCGGGTGCCAGGTGAGGCGAAGACCCTGACCTGGCTGCGGGGAGAGCTGTACAGCGCTCTCTACCCGAGCACCGAGGTGGTGGGGATCAACCCGCGGAGCAACGAGGTCCACAGCTTCGGGACGATCGGCCACGACCAGCAGCGCCCGTGGCAGGCGGCGTACGACCCGAAATCCAAGCTGCTCGCGATCGCGTCGGCACCAGGCACTGGCAAGCTCACCGGCGCGCTCACCCTCCTGGACCCGAGGACCGGGGCCTTGGACGTTCACTACGGCGTCCTCCCGGACCAGAGCGTGATGACGGTCGCGATCGACGACGGCATCGCGTACATCGGCGGCGACGTCGTCGGTGGTGGCGGGATCACGCCGACCCGGACCTCGGCCGCGATCGCAGCGTTCGACCTCCGCCGCCGGCAACTGCTGTGGACCGTCGAACCGCTCGCCGGTGAGCGCTCGATCCAGAGCGTCGCGGTCAAGGACGGCATCCTGTACGGCGCACTCAAGCGGACCAGCGGCGGCTGGTTCACCTACGACCTCAAGACGAAGGCGGTCGTCCGTGGCACCAACAAGTTGTCGGGCTACGGCCAGATCTTCACCGACAGCTCCGGGGTCTATGGTGAAACGAACTTCGGCGGCAATCTGTACCGGCTCGGGCCCGGCCTGACCGAGGCGGAGCTGCTGGTGAACAACCTCGGTGACGGGTGGTACACCGTGCCCCAGCTGACTCCGGTGGCCGGCCGGCGGCACGTCGTGTGGGGTCTCGCCGACCGCGATCTCGTCCAACTACCGTTGCCGTAAGCAACCTCAACCACGTGAGGACGCGTTTCGATGGACAACAGCACGCTCGCCCGTGACGGCGGTACGCCGGTGCGCACCACTCCCCTGCCGTCGGTGTTCGACTCCTCCGGCCGCCGGTTCGGCGACGAGGAGGTCAAGGCCGTGGAGAGAGTGCTGCGCAGCGGCATGCTCTCGGCGACCTGGGGCACCGAGGTCCCCGCCCTGGAGCAGGAGTTCGCGGACCTGCTGGGCGCCGGGCATGCGGTCGCGTGCAGTTCGGGTACGGCGGCGCTGCACCTCGCGGTCGCGGCGGTGAACCCGGAGCCGGGTGACGAGATCATCACCACGCCGATCAGCGACATGGGCACGGTGTTCCCGATCATGATGCAGAACGCCGTACCGGTGTTCGCCGACGTCGACCCGATCACGGGCAACCTCGATCCGGCCGCCGTCGCCGCCGCGATCACGCCGAGGACGAAGGCCGTGATGGCCGTGCACCTGTTCGGCAAGCCGGCCCCGATCCGGGAACTGCGGGAGCTGTGCGATCAGCATGGGATCGTCTTGATCGAGGACTGCGCGCAGGCGTACCTCGCTCCGGTCGGCGACACGTACGTCGGGCGGATCGGGCACATCGGCTGCTTCAGCCTGCAGCAGACCAAGCACATCAGCGCCGGCGACGGCGGTCTCGTGGTCACCGACGACGCGGCCCTGGCCCGGCGGATGCGGCTGTTCGCCGACAAGGGCTGGCCGCGCGACACCGACGAGCGGACCTACCTCTTCCTCGCCCTCAACTACCGGATGACCGAGTTGGTCGGGGCGGTGACCCGCGCGCAGTTGTCGCGGGTGCGGGAGATCGTCGCCGATCGTCGTACCGGCGCCGCACGCGCCACGGCCGGGATCGGTGACCTGGCCGGCATCACGACGCCACCGGACGGCGGCGATCACGTGTACTGGCAGTACCCGCTGATCATCGATCCGGAGGTCGCGGGCGACATGCGCGAGTGGGCGGCGGCCCTGACCGCCGAGGGCGTGCCCGCGGTCGGCGGCTATCTGACCAGCCCGCTGTACGCCGCGCCCGCGGTCCGTGAGCGGATCACCTACGGACAGTCCAAGTTCCCGCTGCAGGACACCGAGTACCCGCCCGGTCTGTGTCCGAACGCCGAAGACCTGATCAACAGCCGGCTGCTGGTCCTGCCCTGGAACGAGAACTACACCGACGCGGACGTCGACGACATCGTCGCCGCGATCCGCAAGGTCCACAGCGCACTGGCCCGGGAGGCCTGATGAACGACACCCCGCACCTGCTGGACTGCGACGTACTGGTCGGGCACGACGTCACGACCGGTCGCTGGAGTCGCCCCGACGCGGTGCAGGACGTGTTCAAGGCCACCGGGATCTCCGGTGGTGTCGTGTCCTCGCTGCGGGCCGTGCACTTCGACGTACCGACCGGGAACGACGAGGCGCGGCAGGTTGCCGACAGCAACGGCTGGTCGGCGGCCCCGGTGCTCGACCTGCGGGACGTGCTCGGCGCCGAGCGAGAACTCGAGCGGATCCTGGCCCAGCCGGACCGGCCCCGGACGATTCGGCTCGCGCCGACCGCGCAGGGTGTGGAACCGGGCTTCCCGTCGTTCGACCATGTGGTGCGGCTGCTGGTGGACGCGGACCTGACCATTTTCGTGGAGGGCGACGTACGCAAGATCGGTACGCCGTTCCGCGGTCTCGGGGCGCGCGTCGTGTTCCTCGACACGCACTTCTACCACCTCGGTGACTTCATCGTGCTCGCCCGCGCGGAGAGCGGGTTCCACACCTCGACCCGGATGCTCACCGGGCCGGATTCGCTCGAGATCGTCGCCGGTGAGGTCGGCGCCGAGCGGTTGCTGCTCGGCTGCCGGACGCCGTTCCACGAGACCCATTCCGTCGTACGTCGCCTGCTGACCTCGAAGCTCACGCCCGCCGAGATCGCCCAGGCCGGCAGCACGTCCCTGACCAACCTCCTGGAGCCGGCATGCTGATCGACGTACACGCGCACTGGGGTCCGTGGTTCTTCTCCATGGACGTGCGCAGCATCGACGTCAACATCGACCTGATCGACCGCTTCGGCATCGACCTCCAACTGGTCTCCGCGATCGAGGCGATCGTGTACGACGCACCCGCGGGGAACCGCTCGCTCGCGGAACAACTCCCGGCCGACCCGCGACTGCGCGGCATGCTCGTGGTGGACCCGCGCCGGCTGGACGAGGCCCGGGCCGATCTCGACGAACTGCTCGCCGGGGACGGTCGCTCCCGGTGGGTCGGCGCCAAGATCCACACCGAATACAGCCGCACCCCGATCGCCTCCCCCGGCATGCAGGCCGCGATCGAACTCACCACGGAGTTCGGGCTGCCCACTCTGGTCCACACCTGGGGCGACAACGTCCTCGATCTCGCCGACGTCGCGGCCCGCGTCCCGGACGCTCAGGTGATCGCCGGCCACATGGGCGCGTTCGGCTGGCCGCACCTGCCCGAGGCCGCGTCCCGCTCGGACCGCATCTGGTTCGAGCCGTGCTGGTCCGCGCCCGACGCCAACCGGATCCGCTGGGTGCTGGAGCAGATCGGCCACTCTCGGCTCATGTTCGGCACCGACGCGACGCTCATCGACCCCTCGGTAGCGCTGGGCGCCTTCGAAGCCGCCAACCTGACCCCGGACGAGCACGAAGCGATCATGTGGCAGAACGCCACCAGTCTGTTCAGCCTCTGATCGACTGGTTCGGGGACACGAAGACGACGATGTCGGTCTCGGGGCCCTGGACGGGTGGCTCTTGCCAGCCGATCCTGCGGTAGAAGGCGAGGGTGTCGTGATTCTGGTTCCAGGCCAGTAGCCAGGCGCGCGGTTGCTCCTGGGTCGCGGTCTCCAGCAACCGCCGCCCGAGGCCTGTCCCGCGGGCATGCGCGAGCACCCCCAGCTCGTCGATCTCGAAGCCACCGACCAGCAACTCCTCGACCTGCTCCGGCCCGATCCGCTTCTGCACGCTCCCGTAGGACCGGTCGGTCCGGAACGGCGCCGGCGTGATCCAGCCGGTCACGAACCCCGCGATGCGCCCGTCATCGGACCGCTCCACCCAGGCCTGGAACCCGTCTCGCCGGGCGTCGCCCTCCAACCGCCGCCGGAACGCGACCCGCGTCTCGGTTGGATCCCGGTGCTGCCACGGAGGCGCCGTGAACACCTCGACGTACGCCTCGGTCAACTCGTCCGCGATCTCCAGCACGTCCGCCCCAAGAGTCTCCATCCGCCAAACCTAACCGGAGCCGGTCTGACGGCGGGGTGGACGGGGTGTCCACCCCGCGCGCGGTCAGTGGGTCGCCGGCTCGGGCTGGGGCTCTGGTGCAGTGGCCGGTGGTGGAGCGGCGGCTATGGCCTCCAGTTCGGTGCGGAACTGCGGCAGCATCCAGCGCAGCGGCTGGTCCAGGACTCTGGCGATGGTCGCCTCGTCGACGCGCAGCAGGTCGGCGATGCGGGCCAGCGCGTCCGGTTCGTCGGTAGCGGCGTGGAGCAGATGGACCACCTCGTGCCGGTGGGCGAAGACGGCCAGTGCGGCGGCCGCCAACCCCGGATCGATCTCGGGCGGACTTGCGATTTCCCCGTTAACAGTCACGTATCCACAACCCGATCCACCCCCGATCGGTTACGTGTCAGTCGTTTCGATCACCCTCCGCCGGGCAGCCAGCCGACGTTGCCGATCAGATACGTCGCCCCCACCAGGGCAGCGATATCGATCAACGTATGGGCCACGACGAGCGGTCCGACCCGGCCCCAGCGCCGGTACAGGTGGCAGAAGATGACGCCCATGATCACGTTGCCGGCGAAGCCGCCGAGGCCTTGGTAGAGGTGGTACGAGCCGCGCAGGAGCGAGCTGGTGACCGTCGACTGCGTGGTCGACCAGCCCAGCTGGTCCAGCCGGTGGTTGAGGTAGCCGAGGACGATGACCTCCTCGAGTACGGCGTTCTGCACGGCGACGAGGACCAGGATCGGGATGCGCCACCAGTAGTCGGGCAGCTGGGACGGGTCGACGGACAGGTTGGCGCCGGTTGCGTAGGCGGCGAGGTAGAAGGCGAGCCCGGCTCCACCCACGCAGGCCGCGACGGCGGTGCCGCGGCCGAGATCGCGGACGCGCTGCCGCAGATCGAAGCCGATGGTGTGCAGGGACTCGCCCCCGCGGGCCAGGAAGTGGGCGACGAGCGCGACCGGGACCAGAGCGGTGACGACCGCGAACACCTGCCAGGTGAGGTCCAGCCACGGGCGCCCCGGCGCCCGTGAACCGACGATGACGGCCGTCTGCCCACTGATCGGCTTCGCCGACGTCAGTACACCGGTGAACGAGATCACCGCGGAGAGCGCCGACGCGCCCAGCGACAGCGCCAGGACCAGCCAGATCTCCTTCGTCAGGACCCGTCGATCGGCCACGGGGGCCGCGGGTGGTCCGGCGGCCTCACCCGCGGAGCTCGTCATGCCTCAACTATCCACCGCTCCCCCAGCCGAACCGAGCAGGCCCACGACCTGAGTCAGGAGGTCGGCCGGCTCGACCGGCAGCCCGAACTGCGACTGGACCTGAAGACCGTCGGAGAGCGCGATCAGCACGGTCGCGATCACCTCCGGGTCCGCGGCCGGACTGAACGTCCCAGCCGACTGACGGGCGCGCACCGCGTCGGCCAGGGATTCGCGCAGTCGTGCGTACCGCTCCACGAAGTAGGGGTGCGACGGGTGCTGTGGGTCGCCGGCCTCGGCCGAGAACGTCGAATAGAGCTGGACCAGACCCGGTACGTCGCTGTTGTGCCGGATGATCGCGGTCAGTTTGCCGATCAGGTCCGACTCCTCGAACCGGTCGACGTCGGCCTCGTCGCGCGCCCGCAGTACCGCCTCGAAGAGCTTCTCCTTGGACCCGAAGTAGTGCAGCAGACCGGCCTCGCTCAGGCCGACCGCGGCGGCGAGCTCCTTGGTCGAGGTCTTGCGGTAGCCCTGCCGGGCGATCACCTCGAGTGCCGCGGTCAGGATCTCCTCCCGCTTCGCGACCCCCTTCGCGTACGGACCTCTGGCAGCCATGCGGGCGATGCTACCGAGACCCGGAACGAAAACCTAGCGATACTCGGTTTTGGAGCGTACAGTCGTCGCATGAACCCCAGCTCAGCCGATCTCGCCGTACTGCTCGGCCGCCTCACGCTCGAGGAGAAGGTCCGGGTCCTGACCGGGCAGGACTTCTGGTCGACCCATCCGCTGCCCGGCATCGGCCTGCGCTCGATGGTTCTCTCCGACGGGCCGAGCGGCGTCCGCGGTCCCGTCTGGGACGAGCGCGACCCATCACTGAACCTGCCGTCGGCCACCGCCCTCTCGTCGTCCTGGGACGTCGAGGTCGCCCACCGGTACGGCGTCGTGTCGGCACTCGAGGCCCGGCGCAAGGACGTGGACGTCGTGCTGGGTCCGACGATCAACCTGCATCGTTCCCCGCTGGGTGGCCGGCACTTCGAGGCCTTCAGCGAGGATCCGGTGCTCACTGCCGACCTGGCCGCTGCCTACGTGGCCGGCGTACAGGAGTTGGGTGTCGGCGCGACGCCGAAGCACTACGTCGCCAACGACTTCGAGACCGACCGCTTCACCGTCGACGTCGAGGTGAGTGAGCGGGCGCTACGCGAGGTCTATCTGCTCGCGTTCGAGAAGGCGGTCTCCGAGGCGAAGGCGTGGCTGGTGATGAGCGCGTACAACTCGGTCAACGGGGCGACCGCGACGGAGAACGACCTGCTGGAGACACCGCTCAACACCGACTGGGGTTTCGACGGGGTCGTGGTGAGCGACTGGACCGCCGTACGCAGCGTCGAGAGCGCTAAGTACTCGCAGGATCTGGCGATGCCGGGACCGGTCGGCGCGTGGGGTGATGCACTGGTCGACGCCGTACGGGCCGGTGAGGTCGAGGAAGCGGCGATCGATCGGAAGGTACTGCGGCTGCTCGCGCTCGCTGCCCGGGTCGGCGCGCTGGAGGGCTACGAGAAGCCGGCCGAGGTGCCGCAGGTCGACGGCGTCGCATTCGCCCGGACCGCGGCCGCCGAGGGCTCGGTCCTGCTCCGGAACACCGGAGAGTTGCCGTGGAGCGCGCCTTCCCGCGTGGCGGTGATCGGCCACAACGCCCGGGACGCGCGCACCCAGGGCGGTGGGAGTGCAACCGTCATCCCGTCGTCCGTGGTCTCGCCGCTCGACGGCCTCCGGGCCGCGCTGCCGGATGCCGAGGTCACCTACTCGCTCGGCGCCGTCGTGCAGGAAGGCGTCGCCGAGCTACCGCTCTCGACCATGGTCAATCCGGAGACCGGGCAGCCGGGCGCACGGGTTCGTTTCCTGGACGCCGCGGGTGCCGAGTTCTTCGCCGAGGACCGGCTCTCCAGCGCACTGGTCTATCTCGGCGGTAGCGCACCGATCGGCGATG
Source organism: Kribbella pittospori (assembly GCF_004331465.1). Lineage (GTDB taxonomy): Bacteria > Actinomycetota > Actinomycetes > Propionibacteriales > Kribbellaceae > Kribbella > Kribbella pittospori. Next base: position 258,362 of record NZ_SJKB01000003.1, on the reverse strand, counting down.
CGTCCACCGTCGAGTTCCGCACGAGCTACACCCCGACCGAGTCGGGCTCCGTTCTGCTCGGCTTCGCGTCCGTCGGCCGTGGCCGGATCTTTGCCGACGGCAAGCTCCTCCGCGACGACGTCGCCGTACCGGTGGGGACTGATCTCGGTGCGGCGCTCCTGGCGCCGCCGTCGATCTCGGCGCCGCTGGAGGTGACTGCCGGTCAGACCGTCGACGTTCGGGTGGAAGTCGATCTCCCCAGGCGCGACGGCAGTCTCGGCAACGCCATGAGCGTCACGGTGGGCGTCGAGCCGGACCGCTCCGACCCGCAGGCGTTGATCGACGAGGCCGTCGCGGCGGCCGCGGCGGCGGAGGTCGCGGTCGTGGTGGTCGGAACCAACTCGAAGGTCGAGTCCGAGGGCTACGACCGCAGTTCGCTCGCACTTCCCGGCCGTCAGGACGACCTGGTCCGGGCCGTGGTCGCGGCCAACCCGCGCACGGTCGTGGTCGTCAACGCAGGCTCGCCCGTGCTGCTGCCCTGGCGTGGCGAGGTTGCCGCGCTCCTGGTCACCTACTTCGGTGGCCAGGAGTACGGCAACGCTTTGGCCGACGTACTGCTGGGGGTCGTGGAGCCCGGCGGGCGCCTGCCGACCACGTGGCCGCGCGAGGAGGCCGACGTACCGGTCATCGACGTGACGCCACGCGACGGAATCGTCCGGTACGACGAGGGCGTCCACATCGGCTACCGCGCCTGGCTGAAGGCCGGCACCGAGCCGGCGTTCGCCTTCGGCCACGGCCTCGGCTACACGACCTGGGAGCTCACCGACCTCCGCGCGGTCGATCCGTCGTCGGTCGCGCTGACCGTCCGCAACACCGGCGACCGGGCCGGCAAGCACGTCGTCCAAGTGTACGCCGAGCGCGCTTCGACCACTGTGGATCGTCCGGCCCGCTGGTTGGCCGGTTTCGCCGTCGTACGTCTCGCCGCGGGCGAAGCGCGGGAGCTCACGGTGCAGCTCCACAACCACACCTTCGAGCACTGGGACAACGGCTGGACCACCGAACCCGGCACCTTCACGCTCCGCGCCGGCTCGTCGGTCAACGACCTCCCGCTCGCCTGCCCGATCGAAGTCCGCTGACCGCCACCGGTCGTCGTACGACGCGACGACCGGTGTCGGACTGCCAGTACAAGACCGAGCGGCCGGACCGGCGACGTTCGAGCAGACCCGCATCGGTCAGCACCCGCAGGTGGTCCGAGACGGTGGCCAGCGAGAGACCGGTGGTCGCGACCAGGAACGTCGTACTCACCGGCTCCGCGGCCTCGACCAGGATGCGGGCCCGGTTGCGGCCGAGCAGTTGCACGAGCGGCTCGGCGGCCCCTTCGGTCCCGGCGAAGATCCCGGTGACCGGGTAGGTCAGCGCGAACCGGTCCGGCTTGCGCCAACTGACGTTGACACCCTGCGTGTGCGCGGCGATGAACATCAGGTCGCGCCCGCGTACGTCGGTCGGCGGATAGTCCGCTCGGTTCACCTGGATCCGCCCGTCCCCCAGCCAGCGGACATCCGGACCGAGCCCCCGCAGTACGCCCGACCACCCCTGCTCGCTGAGCCGCGACGTACGCGACACGATGTCGGCCTGCAGCACCCGCAACCGCCGCGGCCAGTCCGGCTCGACCGTCTCCGTCCACACCCACCGCAGCAGCTCCGCCGCCTCATCCGCGAGTCCCGTCGACGTCAGCAGGATCTCCGGCAGCGGCGTCCGTACGACGCTGAGGTCGGCACGGATCTGGTCGTCGTCCAGGACCGTCAGCAACTCGAGCTCGTCGGCCAGCTCCTGGTCCGGCTCGAGCGGTGGCACGGTCAGGAAGTCGGCGACCCAACTCCGGCCGAACGCGTTCCCGATGAGCGCGGCCCAGACCGGCCGGGTGGCCAACTGAGCGTCGAACGCCGCCTTGTGCTGGTCCTTCCAGGCCCGGAACCACGGCTCGACCGGCCGCTCCAGCAGCTTCAGCGCGGACACGGTCTCGGTCAGCTGCGACGTCCCGAACCGGGCCAGGGCCAGCGTGTCGGCGTCGACGAGGAACTCGGACAAGGTTTCGCCTCCATCCGAAACTGTAGGGCGCGGACGCGCCGCCGTCGAAGCTTCCGGACATGAGCACCTACCGGGAGATCTTCAGGAACGCCGAGTTCCGCAACCTCTGGGTCAGCAGCGCCCTCGGCAACGCGTCGTCGACGATGACCAGCCTCACCCTCGCCCTGATGGTCGACGCCGCGACCGGGTCGGCGTTGCTGGCGGCCCTGGTGATGTTCGGCCCGTCACTCGCCCAGGTGCTCGGCGCCTCCACGCTCATGTCGGCCGCCGACACCGCCCGGCCACGGCGAGTCCTGACCGCACTCGCCACCCTGTCGACCGCGGCGGTCGCCGCCCAGGCTGCCCTCGATCTCAGCGCGGGGATGCGGCTCCTCCTCGCGCTCCTCGTCGCCTACGGGCTCTCGATCGGAGGCGGCGTTCGCTGGGGGCTGCTGAACGAGGTGGTCGACGAGGACCAGTTCATCCTCGGCCGGTCCGCGATGAACCTGTCCGTCGGCGCGATGCAGATCGCCGGCTTCGGCATCGCCGGATTGTTGCTGCAGGCACTGAGCCCGGCGACCGTGCTGTGGATGGCGACGGTCTGTTCGGCGCTGAGCATCCCCGTCCTCCGGTTCGGTCTCCACGATCGGGCACCGCGACGCAGAACCCGGACCGGCCTCGGCGAGACCTGGCGCGGCAACCGCCGTCTCCTCGGCCAGGCCAGGACCCGACCGCTGCTGCTCGCCCTGTCGCTGCCCAACGGCCTGATCGTCGGCTGCGAGGCCCTCTTCGTCCCGTACGCCGGACCGCGCGCGGGCTGGCTCCTGGCCGCGGGAGCCGCTGGGATGATGACCGGCGATCTCGTCGTCGGCCGCTTCCTCACCCCATCAGGTCGTCGTGCCGCCGGCCGTTGGTTGCGGTACCTGCTGGCCGTCCCGTTCCTTGGCTTTGCCTTCGACCTGCCGATCGGCGTACTCGCGGCTCTGGTCGCCGTCGGCAGTAGCGGGTATTCGGCGTCCTTGTCGCAACAGGAGGTGCTGGTCGATCTGACGCTGCCCGACCTCCGAGGGCAGGTGCTTGGTCTCGAGTCAGCGCTCCGGATGACGGCGTTCGGGATCTTCGCGATCCTCGCCGGTACGCTCGCCGACCTCACCGCGCCGGCGCCGTCGATCACCGCCTTCGCGGCCGCGTCGTTACTCGTGTCGCTCGTCCTCACCCGCCCGCTGGCGAAGGTGATGCGGACCGGTGGCCGGATAGTCTCGCCGCATGGAGATAGCGCGGCTGAGGAAGGTCTCCAAACGGTACGGCCGACGGGAGGTTCTGACCGACGTCGATCTGCATCTTCAGGAGGGTGAGTTACTGGCTCTCGTCGGCGCCAACGGTTCCGGCAAGTCGACGGTGCTGAAGCTGATGGTCGGCTTGTCCCGCCCGACGACCGGCACAGTACGGCGTACCGCGCAGATCGTGAGCTACGTACCGGACGTCTTCGCCTCGCACGACCGGCTCTCAGCTTCGGCCTATCTACGGCACATGGGACGGATCCGTGGCCTGACCGCTCGCGCAGCCCGGCAACGGTCCGGCGAGCTCCTGGACCGACTCGCGCTGAGCGGCGGAGCGGACACGCCGATGCGCGAACTCTCCAAGGGCAACGCACAGAAGGTCGCGCTCGCCCAAGCACTACTCATGCCACCGCAACTGCTCGTCCTCGACGAGCCGTGGGCCGGCTTGGACACCACGGCCCACGGGACGCTCCGGGAACTGCTCACCGAGACGGCCCGCGACGGCGGCGCGGTCGCCTTCACCGAGCACTCGGACCAGGTCGTGAAGTCAACCGCCACAAGGGTCTGCGAGATCCATCAGGGCAAGCTCATCCAACGCACCACGAGCACACCGCACCAGTTGACGGAGATCGAGTTGATCCCGGGCGCCGACCTCGACTGGTCGCACCAGCCCGACGTTCTCGAGGTACGACGCCACGACGCCGGCGTCACGTTGATCATCCCGACCGGCAGCCACGACGCCGCGTTGCTGACCGCCCTCAACCACGGCTGGTCAGTGGTGTCGGTCCGGCAGGTGAAGCCCGAGTGAGCGCCCTCTACCGGTACCTATTGGCCAGCGTCCTGCTCTCCCAGCGTTACTTGCCGCCGACCCTGATCTTCCTCGCCGCGCTCGCGGTCGGCGTGACGTCGGACAACGGTCCGCTGCAGGCGTCGTACGCGTTCTGTGTGCTGGCCATGCTGATCTGCAGCACCTGGCTGGCGGTCAGCATCGTCAACCACGAGGATCCGACCCAGCGCAAGATCACGCTGGTGATGATGGGCGATTCGCTGCGCGTGCTCGCGATCACAGTCGCCGTCGTACTCACCTGGAGCATCCCGCTCATCGCGGTTGGCCTGATCTACCCGATCGTCACCGGCAAGCACGTCATCACCGCCGGCAACCTGACCGTCGGCGCCGTCGCCCAACTGGCCGCCGCGATGATCGGCACCGCGATCGGCCTGCTCTGCTCGCGTCTGGTCATCCCCCGCATCGGCATCGCGACCCTGACCGCGGCCGCCGCGATCCTCGCCGTCCTGCTGATCCGCTGGGTCTCGCCGATCCGCCCGATCATGACCCTGTTGTCCAACGACCACACGGCGACCGAGGACGCCGTACCGCTGACTCTGCTGACCGTTCTCTGCGCAGCCATCCTCGCCGCCGCCCTCCTCGCGACGCGCGGCATCGCCGACCGCAAGGAGTGACCCACCACGCAAAGTTGTGGTCGGCTCTTGCGTTGGGGCGCACACTGACCGCATGGGGGGAACGGACGGAGACCACGGATCGCTCCCCGGCCGCGACCGGGAGCAGGCGTTGCTGGCCCGCGCCTTGCAGAGTGCGGCCGAAGGTAGTCCACGAGCGCTGTTCGTTCACGGCGAGGCAGGCGTCGGCAAGACGCGATTGGTCCGAGAGACCTGCCAAGCCTCGCAGTTGCGACCAACGTGGGGCAGTTGCGTCCGTTTCGCCGCCGCCGAGGTTCCGTACACGCCCATCGCCGGTGTGCTTCAGGACTGGCTGAACACCGCCGGCCCGACCGAGCGCGATGAGGTCCTCGCCGGTGCCGACGATCTCGCGGCCCTGCTCCCCTCGATCGGCTTCGGTACGGCGATCGCCGGCGGACGACTGGTACCGCTGGTCGATCTCGTCATCAGCCGACTGGCTGACCGCCGACCCACGGTGGTGGTCGTCGACGATCTGCAGTGGGCGGACGCGGCGTCCCTCGATGTGCTGGCCTACTTGATCGCCGGCTTCCGGAACCAGCCGTTGGCGCTGATCGCCACCTGCCGCGACGAGGCACGGTCCGAAACACACCCGTTGCACGGCTGGCTCGCCGACATGCGCCGGATGCCGTCGTTCGAGGAGATCCACCTGGAGCGGCTGGACCTCGAATCGACCGCTGATCAGATCGCCGGCCTGACCCAGCACCCGCGGGATCTGGAGTTGGCCGCGCAGGTGCAGGCGATGTCCGACGGCAACCCGTACCTGACCGAACTGCTGGTCCGCGATCTCCCGGACCCGCAGGCCGCTCCCATCGCTGTGCCGGACGCCTTGCGGGATGCGCTACTCGCCCAATGGCACGGCCTGACCCGGGAGTCCAGGGACCTCACCCGTCTGCTGGCGGCCGCCGGTCGACCGGTGCCGCTCGCTGTCCTGACCAGAGTCGCCGGAGAGCACGGCATCAACCCCGAGTATGTGACCGACTGCCTGACCGAGGCCGAGACCCACGGTGTCATCGAGTCGACCAGCGGCACACCATGGTTCCGCCATCCGCTGATCGCCGACATCCTGTATGACGGTCTCCCGCTGACCGCGGCCGGGAAGGTGCATGCGACGTACGTGCGAGTGCTGGAAGCCACGCCCGACGCGGCCGCGGCCGACCTGGCCGCGCACAGCCACCTGGCCGGACGGACGGACGACGCCTACCGCTGGTCGCTGCAAGCTGCCGACGACTCGCGGCGGCTGGGTGCGCCGGCCGAGGAGGCGATCCATCTGCGCCGCGCCTGCGATCTGTGGGAGTCGGTCTCCGACCCGATCCGCGGCAGCGTGCACGACCGGATCCGGCTGCTGCGGCGTACGAGTTCGACGTACTCGAAGATCAGCGAACCCGGCGAGGCCAGTGCGTTGCTGGACCAGGCGGTCGACTTGGTCGACCGGCGTACCGAGCCCCTCCTGGCCGCCGCGATCCTGACCAGCAGATCGACGGCACGCTGGAGCGCCAACTCGCCCTCGACGCCGGACCTGGCCGACGCGCAGGACGCCGTCGATCTCAGCTCGTCCGATCCGGACAGCCCCGAACACGCGATGGCGCTTGCCGAACTCGCCGCCCTGCAAGTGTGGAACGACCCGACCGCCAGCAGCAGGTACGCAGGCCAGGCGGTTGCCGCCGCCGAGCGATCAGGCTCCGACGAGGCCCTGACGAGAGCACTCTGCAAGCGTGCGGCCGCGACGTGCGTGACGAGCCCGCCGGACGCGCTGACCGACGCCACTCGAGCCGCACACCTCGCGCTGTCGCACGGAAACCTGCGCGACCTGCAGGACGCGACGATCTGGCGACTCAACGCCCTGGCTGAGCTCAGCCGGTACGACGAGTTCCTCGCCGAAGGCCTGACGGCGTACCGGCAACTGATCGACGGCGGTGCGGGCAAGTCCTGCCATTTCCTGCTGTTCATGCTGACCGACGGGTTGCTGGACAACGGTCGCTGGGACGAAGCGCGAGCGATGATCCGGACGGCCCTGGCGGCGCGGTGCGGTGGTATCAGCGGCGCCGGCGTCCGGCTCGCGGCCACCCTGCTCGCCGTGAGGTCGGGTCAGGTTGCAGAGGCGAGACTGCATCTGGAGCGCGCGGAAGAACTCGTGCCCAGCAGCTTCCCCGGCCTCCAGGAGGGCTTCAAACTCTGCGGAGCGGCAACGTTGCTTGCCGATGGCAAGCCTCGGGACGCACTCGACTGGCTGAAGCGCTGCGTACCGACCGGCGACCAGGCGGCCGAGGACCTCGGTGACGACGTTCTCGTCGCCTACGCACAGGTCGCCGCCGAACTCGCCCGGACCGCACGGGACCACCAGGATCCAGCCGAAGTCGCCGAGGCGATCGCCACCCTCGACGAAGTGCTGGCCGGCTGGCCGACCGAGCCGTTCTCGGCCGGCACGCCCGCTGCGACGATGCACAGAGCACTGTTCGAGGCCGAGCGGGAGCGCTGCCGGGCCGGAGGTGATCAGCCCGATCGTTGGCTCGACGCCGCAGCGGCCTGCCGCGAGACGGGGAACGTCTGGGGCGAAGCGCAAGCGCTGTTCCGCTTCGTGGAGTCGGGTCTCGGTGAAGGCCGGCCGGCCTCGACACTGAGCGACTCGCTCCGCGCGGCGTACCGTCCGGCGGTCCAGATGGGCGCGATGCCGCTGCGGCGTGACATCGAGGGCCTCGCAGTCCGGTCCCGCATCTCCCTCGCCGAACCAGCACCCGCGGTGAATCCCGGTTGGTCGTCCGGAGTCAGCGTGCCAGGACGCGGCTGACGACCTCGTCCACCATCGTCGGTGGAATGGGGCGGTGGGCAACGAACCGGCGGTAGAAGAACGGGCTGGTGAGCAGGTCCGTGGTGAGCTCGGGGTCCGTGTCCTCGGGAAGCTCCCCGCGTTCGCGAGCGCGTTCGAGAACGGCGAGGAGCGGGTCGCGTCGGCGGCCGGTCAGGTCGGCGTGGAGCCGGGACAGGGCGGGGTCACGTTCGGCCGCGTCGATGAAGGCGGCCAGCAGCCGAGGGAACGGCGTGTGCTCCATCAGCTGCACGAACGCGTTCAGGATCGCGGCCACATCCGACTCCACCTTCCCGGTTTCCGGCACCGGGAACGGCCGGAAGGTCGCGTCCATCGCGTCGATCAGCAGCGCGCCCGTGGTCGGCCAGCGCCGGTAGAGCGTCGCCTTGCTCGCGCCGGCCCGCCGGGCGACCGCCTCCATCGTGAAGCCGGCCAGACCTGACTCGTCCAGAACCTCCAGCGCAGCCGCGAGCATCCGCTGCCGGGCACCGTCGCCGCGCGAGACCGCTGCCATTGAACCTCCTCCATCGAAACGCTATCGTACCGATAGATAAGAGTACGGGTCCGTACCGATAGCAGGTGAGTCACGATGAAGACCGGCACGTACTGGGCAGTGACCACGATCGTAGTGGGCGAGTGCGCCGTCGGCGGCACGATGGATCTGCTGCGGCTGCCGCCGTTCTACCCCATGATGATCGACCTCGGGTACCCGAGCTATCTCGCCACCATCCTCGGCGTCGCGAAGGTGGCGGCCGCGGTGGTGCTGGTTGCGCCCGGCCTGCCGCGACTGAAGGAGTGGGCGTACGCCGGCGTGCTGATCAACATGACCGGCGCGGCCGCATCGAACGCCGCCGACCACCAGTACGCCGGAATGATCGCCCCCGCCGCGTTCGCCGTACTGGCGCTCGCGTCGTGGGCGATCAGACCCGGCAGCAGAAGGTTGTAGCTAGGGCGTGTCCTACCGGCTGAAGCCGGCGGTCAGGCCGCTGAGGAGCTGGCGGCGGCCGAGGGCGTAGAGGATGACGATCGGCAGCGTGGTCAGCACGACCGACGCGAGGACGGCGGGAACGTTCACGCTGTACTGGCCTTGGAAGGTCCACAACGCCAGTGGCAGGGTCCGCTTGTCGGGGCTCTGGGTCAGGATCAGCGGGAGCAGGAAGCCGTTCCAGACGGCGAGGCCGTTGTAGATGCTGACGGTGACAAGCGCGGGCCGGGTCAGCGGCAGCGCGAGCTTGCGCAGCATGTCCCACTCGGTCGCACCGTCGACCCGCATCGACTCGAAGAGTTCCTTCGGTACGTCGCGGATGAAGTTCGTCAGCACGAGCACCGACAGCGGGATCGAGAACGCGACCGACGGCAGGATGAGCGCCAGCAGGCTGTCGTAGAGATGCATCCGGATGATCAGCAGGTAGACCGGGATGATGGTGGCCTGCAGCGGGATCGCCAGGCCCATCAGGAACAGGCCGTTGACCCCGGCAAGGAAGCGGCTGCCGGCACCGCGGATGATCGCGTACGCCGCCATGAACGAAATCGCGACCGCCGGGATGATCGTGCCGGCCGTGACGATCACGCTGTTGGCGAAGTACCGCGGGAAGTCGGACTCGATCACCAGTTTGTAGTTCTCTGTCGTCGGGGCGGACGGCAGCGCGAACGGGTTCTGGGTGAAGTAGTCGCTCTGGTCCTTGAAGCTGGTGACGACGATCCAGTACAGCGGGATCAGCACGATCCCGAGCCACACCCAGCCTGCCGCACCGCCGAACCAGTTCAGCTGGAGCAGCTTGTGGGCACGGACGGGTCCGCCGCGCGCCGGCCGGGTCGCCGTACTCGTGCTTCTCGTGGCCGTTGTCGTGCCGGATGCCATGTCACGCACCTTCCTGCTGGCTGGCGGTCGTACTGCCGCCGAGCCGGCGCAGCAACAGGGCGAGGGCCAGGCCGAGCAACACGAGGAAGACGGCGATCACGCTGGCCGGGCCCATCTGGTTGGACATGAATCCGCGCTTGTACATGTCGAGGGCGAGGACGCGGGTGGCGTCGCCCGGACCGCCCGCGGTCAGGACGAAGATCAGGTCGAAGAACGTCAGCGACCCAACCACCATCAGAGTGGACGACGTGATGATCGTGTACTTCAGCTGCGGCACCGTGATGCTGAAGAACTGCCGGACCCGGCCGGCCCCGTCGATCGACGCGGCCTCGTACATCGTGGTCGGGATCTGCCGGACCCCACCTTGGTAGATCAGCGAGTGGAACGGGATGAACTGCCAGGAGACGATGAACACGACCACGCCGACGGCGAGGTTGCTCTTGCCGAGCCAGTCCTGGGTCAGGAAGTCGAGATGCAGTCCCGGGCCCAGACCGAAGTTCGGGTCGAGCAGGGCCTTGTAGGTGATGGCGATCGCGGCCGAGCTGAGCAGCAGCGGAATGAAATAGAGGACGGCCAGCAACGCGCGATACCGCTGGCGGCCGGCAAGGAAGACTCCGAGCAGCAGGCTGATCGGAGTCTGCACCGCCCACGACAGGATCATGATCTCGAAGGTCACGAAGATGCTGTGCGGCAGCGTGGGATCGGAGAGCACGGACCGCCAGTTGGACAGGCCGGCCGGATGGATCGGGCCGAGGCCGTCCCACTGGGTGAAGCTGAGGGCGAGTACGCCGACCAGCGGGACGACACCGAAGACGACGAACATCACCAGTGCGGGCAGGACCATCCAGCTGACCCGACCGCTCCGCCCGACGGCACCGGACGGAGCTTGACGAGCGCCGGCCGAGACGGCGGGCGGAGCGGTCAGAGTCACTGTCCGATCACCGCGTTCATGTTGTCGGCGAACTGCTGCGGGGAGATCGACAGCTGGAAGAGCTTGGCGATGTTGTCGAGCAGCGTCTCGGCCGCCGTCGGGCTGAGTGCCTGGTCCCAGGACTGGGCGAAGTTCTTCGCGTTCGCCGCAGTGTCGTAGACGAAGTTCAGCCACTCGGAGTCGTTCTTGTCCGTGATCGACGAGAGCTTGTCCTTCGCGCTCTTCACGACCGGGATGTTGCCGGACTTCACCCAGGCATCCACCGTCGCGTCGTCGAGTGTGTTGTTCGCGATGAACTTCTTCGCGTTGTCCTTGTCGGCCTGGCTCGCCTTGGAGGAGATCGACATGTACTGACCCGGGTTGCCCACGGTGTCGGTGGGGTCGCCCTTGCCGCCGTCGACCGGCGGGAAGTTCATGTACCCGAGGTGTCCCCCGGTGACGAAGTCCTTGCCGGACGACTTCATGTTGCCGTAGGTCCACGCGCCGTGCAGCATCATCGCTGCCTTGCCGGTGTAGAGCAGGGCCTGGTCGGCGTTGGAGTCGGCGGTGATCGAGGAGAAGCCCTTCACGAAGCCGTTCGCCTTGATCAGCTTCTGCATCTCGTCGAGCGCCTTGAGCGCGGACGGGTCGGACCAGCCGTCCTTCTTACCGTCGTAGATGTTCTGGAAGACCTCGCTGCCGCCGATCCGGTCGAACAGGAACTCCAGCCACATCATGTTGGTCCAGCGGGACTGGCCGCCGAGTGAGAACGGCGCGATGCCCTTCTCGTTGAACTTCGGCACCAGGTCCATGATGTCGCCCCACGATTGCGGCGGCTGGGCGCCGATCTTCTCGAACGAGCGCTTGTCGTAGAACAGCACGATCGGCGTCACGGTCTCACCAGGCACCGCGTAGAGCTTGCCGTTGACTGTGGCTGCTGTGAAGGCGGACGGGAAGATCGAGTTCTTCAGGTCGGTCTGCTGGTTGAACCAGTCGGTCAGGTCCTCGACCTGGCCGGCCTCGACGTAGGCCTTGAGGCCGCCACCGCCCCAGCCCCAGATCAGCGTCGGACCCTGGCCGGCACCGATCGCGGTCTTGATCTTCGCCTTGAACGCGTCGTTCTGGAACTTGGTGGTCTTGATCTGACTGCCAGAGTTCGCGTCGTTGAACCGCTTGACCTGCGCGTCCCGGATGGCCTCCTGCGGCTGGCCGGTCAGGTACCAGTACGTCGTACCGGTGCCGGCGGCCGCGCCGGTGGTCGAACCGGGTGTGGTCTTCGGGCCGGAGCTACCGCAGGCCGCGAGGCCGGCCGCCAGTGCGCCCCCGCCGACCAGGCCGAGGAACGTACGCCGAGATGTCGCCATGGGATCCACTGTGATCTCCGTACTCCATGCTGCTCCGCCGGTCGCGGAAGCACCGGACAATTAAAAGATGTTTCGTAACGTAGATTTCGAACATGTCGCTGTCAAGACTTGAACTACCGGCTCTTTGCGGTCACAGTGAGGTCACGGAATCGCCTGGTCACACAGGTGATTCCCAGACTTTGTGACGACGGCGAGAATCGCTGAAAGTATCGAAACTTTTTCGATACTTTGTCTCAACCAAGGGCGCCGATTTAGGGAGAATTTCTTGTCCAGCTCGAGCGACCAGCCGTGGCGGGACCCGGGACTGCCGGCCGACAAGCGGGTCGAACTGCTCCTGCAGGCGATGACGCTGCGGGAGAAGATCGCCCAGCTCGGCAGCCGCTGGGCGGGCAACGACATGGCCGACGCCGAGCTGCCCGCGGACGAGACGATCAACGTCGCGCCGATGGAGGACGTCTTCACCACCGGTGCCGCGCCGTCGCTGGCGGAGGCGAGCCGGGACGGGCTCGGTCACTTGACCCGGGTCTGGGGCAGCATCCCGCAATCGGTCGAGCAGGGCGTGGCCGAACTGATCCGGCAGCACGAGGTCGTGCTGGATAGTTCCCGGCTCGGGATCCCCGCGCTCGTGCATGAGGAGTGCCTGACCGGATTCACGACGTACGGCGCGACCGTCTACCCGGCGTCGATCGCCTGGGGTGCCACGTTCGACCCCGAGTTGGTCGAGCGGATGGCGGCGGCGATCGGGCGGGACATGGCCGCGGTCGGCGTTCATCAAGGGTTGTCGCCGGTGCTGGACGTGGTCCGCGACTATCGGTGGGGGCGGGTCGAGGAGACGATCGGCGAGGATCCGTATCTGGTCGCGATGCTCGGGTCGGCGTACGTGCGCGGGCTGCAGAGCGCGGGCGTGCTGGCGACGCTGAAGCACTTCGCCGGGTATTCCGCGTCCCGCGCCGGCCGCAACCACGGACCGGTGTCGATGGGTCGGCGGGAGTTGCTCGACTTCATCCTGCCGACGTTCGAGACCGCGATCGCGACGGCCGGCGCCGGATCGGTGATGAGCTCGTACTCCGACATCGACGGGCTGCCGGCCGGCGCGGACTCGTGGTTGTTCACTGAGGTCCTCCGCAACGAATGGGGTTTCGGCGGCACGGTGGTCTCGGACTACTGGGCCGTGCCGTTCCTCGCGTCGATGCACCGGGTCGCCGCCGACAACGCCGACGCGGGCGCGGTTGCGCTGACGGCCGGCACCGATGTCGAGCTGCCGGACACCATCGGCTTCGCCGGCCTGCTGGACAAGGTGAAAGCGGGCGAACTGTCCGAGGAACTGGTCGATCGCGCGGCCCGGCGACTGCTGTTGCAGAAGGCCCGGCTCGGTCTGCTCGATCCCGACTGGACTCCGCAGGGCTCGGTCGGCGATGCGGCGATCGACCTCGACTCGGCCGAGAACCGAGCCATCGCGCGGCAGCTTGCCGAGCGGTCGGTCATCCTGCTCGACGCGGGATCGTCGTTGCCGCTGTCAACGGACGTGCGGCGGATCGCCGTCGTCGGGCCGTGCGCGGGCGATCCGCGGACCCTGATGGGTTGCTACGCCTTCCCCAACCACGTCCTGCCGCGGTACCCCGATCGCGGCCTCGGTGTCGAGGTGGTCACTCCCATCGATGCCCTGCGCAACGAACTTCCGGACGTCGAATTCCTGTCTGCCAAGGGATGTGACGTGATGGGAGACGACCGCTCCGGCTTCGAGGCCGCGGTCACCGCGGCGCGGGATGCGGATGTCTGCATCGCGTACGTCGGCGATCTCTCCGGACTGTTCGGTCACGGCACGTCCGGGGAAGGCTGTGACGCCGAGGACCTGCGGTTGCCCGGCGTCCAGGACGAGTTGCTCGACCAGTTGCTTGCCACCGGCAAGCCTGTCGTCGTCGTGGTGGTCTCGGGGCGTCCCTATGCGCTTGGTGGCATCGCGGACCGGGTCGCCGGACTGGTGCAGGCGTTCATCCCGGGCCAGGAGGGTGCCGCCGCGATTGCCGGCGTACTGAGTGGGCGGATCGTGCCAAGTGGCAAGCTGCCGGTGCAGATCCCGCGGCACGTGGGCGGGCAGCCGGGGACGTATCTGCAGCCAGCCCTTGGCAGTGTCGAGAGTGCGGGCATCAGTGGTCTCGAGGCCGCGCCGCTGTTCCCCTTCGGGTACGGCGCGTCGTACACGACGTTCGAGGTCGGTGACCTGCGGATGAGCGCGACGGAGATCGGGAACGACGGTGACTTCACCGCGACCGTGCGGGTCCGCAACACCGGCGATCGGGCCGGTGACGAGGTCGTCCAGCTCTATCTGCACGATGTGGTGGCGCGGATCGCGCGGCCGCTGAAGCTGCTGACCGGGTTCGCGCGGATATCGCTCGAACCGCAGGCGGCGGTTGACGTAACCTTCCGTGTGCACGCGGATCGCACGGCGTACACCGGGCCGGATCTGCGCCGGATCGTCGAGCCCGGCGACGTCGAAGTGATGCTCGGCACCTCGTCGCAGGACCTGCCGTGTCGCGCTGTCGTCCGGGTCACCGGGGATGTGAGGGTGGTGGGTCACGAGCGCATGCTGACCACTCCGGTCGACCGCACCCCGGTCACCGCCGATGCCCCGGGAGGAGGGTGATGAGATGTCACGGCTGAAGGGACGCGTCACCCTCGCCACCGTCGCCGGCACCGCCGGGGTGTCGATCGCCACGGTCTCCAAGGTGCTGAACGGGCGCAGCGACGTCTCGCCGGTCACCCGCGCCCGGGTCCAGGAGATCCTCGAGAAGCACGGGTACGTCGGCCGCCGGCCGGAGACGGTCGAGCGGGACAGCATCGAGTTGTTCTACCAGGGCATCGTCAACGCGTACTCGGTCGAGGTGATCCAGGGTGTCGTCGACGCCGGCCAGGCAGCCGGGGTGGACGTCGTACTGAACGCACATCCGCCGCACCCGCAGACGTCCAGCTCCGGACGGGCGGCCCGGTGGATCCGCGAGGTGATCGCGGCCGGTCGGCGCGCCGCGATCGGGATCACCAGTGAGCTGGCCGACGCCGACCTGGCCGCGCTGTCGCGGGCCCGGCTGCCGCTCGTGGTCGTGGACCCGGCCAACATCCCGCAGCCCGACGTGACCAGCGTCGGCTCGACCAACTTCGCCGGCGGCATGGCGGCGACCCAGCATCTGCTGTCCCTCGGCCATCGGCGGATCGCGTACGTCGGCGGTCCGCCGACCTCAGGCTGCAACCAGGCCAGGATGAGCGGGTTCCGGAGTGCGATGGAGGCGGTCGGCGCCCCGGTGCCACCCGACTACATCTGGCTCAGCGACTTCCTGTACGACGACGGCCTGGCCGGCGGAGCGGCGTTGCTGGACCTGGCCGACCGGCCGTCCGCGATCTTCGCCGGCAGCGACGAGGCCGCGCTCGGCGTACTGGAGGCGGCCCGCGCCCGCGGTCTGCGAGTCCCCGAGGACTTGAGCGTGGTCGGCTTCGACGACACCCAGGTCGCGCGGCTCGCGTCGCCGCCACTCACGACTGTCAAGCAGCCGCTCCGCGACATGGGAGCAGTCGCGCTCCGCACCGCCCTTCAGCTCGCCGCCGGCGAGAAGGTTGCCTCACACCACGTCGAGCTGGCCACCACCCTCATCGTCCGAGGCTCCGCCGCCCCCAACCGCATCCGCTCGGTCTCCTGAAGGATCCGCACAACTATTCGTTGTCCTGGGCGACTATTTCGGGTTGGTCCTGGGTGGCGGCCCAGCTGGCCAGTAGCTGGAACGCGTCCGCGGTCGGCGAGCCGGCCGGGGCGGTGTAGACGACCAGCGCCAGGCCGGGGTCGGACGGGATCTCCATCGCCTCGAAGTTGATCTCGAGGTCGCCGACCACCGGGTGGTGCAGCTTCTTCACGCCGGTGCGGTGGAAGCGGACGTTGTGCGCGGCCCACCGGGTCCGGAACGTCTCGCTGCGGGTGGACAGTTCGCCGATCAGTTCGGTCAGTGCCTTGTCGTGCGGGTTCTTGCCGGCCTCGGAGCGCAGCACCGCCGCGATGTCGTCGGCCGCGCGTTCCCAGTCGACGAAGAACTCCTGGGCGGCCGGATCGAGGAAGATGAACCGGGCCGTGCTGGCCGGACGGCGCGGATCGGCGAACATCGGCGCGTAGAGCGCGCGAGCCAGCCGGTTCGCCGCCATCACCTCGAACCGCGCGCTGCGGATCCAGGCCGGCGCATCGGTGATCGCGTCCAGGATCTGCTGCAGGGCCGGGCGAACCCCCTTCACCGCCGGGCGGCGCCGTACCGGGGTGGCGTCGGACTCGCGCGCGAGCGCGAACAGGTGCGTGCGCTCGGCGTCGTCCAGTTGGAGCGCGCCGCAGAGAGCCTCGAGCACACTCTCCGAGGCGCCGGCCAGGTTTCCCCGCTCCAGCCGGACGTAGTAGTCGACCGAGACGCCCGCCAGCAGGGCGACCTCCTCGCGCCGCAGTCCCTTCACCCGGCGATTGCCGCCGTACACCGGCAGGCCGGCCTGCTCGGGGGTGAGCCGGGCCCGGCGGGAGCTGAGGAACTCCTTGATCTCGGCTCGGTGGTCCATGGCGTCAACACTACGGACCTTCGCGATCCCGAGGGAGGCACTGGCGTTACCTGGAACGACAGTCACTCCCCCGCCCACGCTCCGTGACCTTCACTGGGACCATGCGAGCGACTTACATGTACAGCGCCGGCGACGTACGGGTGATCGACGTACCGGATCCGGTGATTCAGCAACGAACCGATGCGGTGGTGCGGGTGACCGGCTCCTGCATCTGCGGCAGTGATCTGCACCCGTTCCACAACCTGCCGGCGCTGCCCGGCGGCAAGTCGATGGGACACGAGTTCGTCGGCGTGGTCGAGGACATCGGCGCCGACGTGGCGACGGTGCGGAAGGGCGACTTCGTCATCGCGCCGTTCGCCTGGTCCGACGGGACGTGCGACTTCTGCCAGGAGGATCTGCAGACGTCGTGCCGGCACGGCGGGTTCTGGAACGCAAACGGCGTCTACGGCGGTCAGGCAGAGGCGGTCCGAGTTCCGCTCGCGGACGGGACGCTGGTGAGGGTCCCGGTCGGCGAGGATTCCGAGCTCCTGCCGTCGTTGCTGACTTTGTCCGACGTGTACGGCACGGGCTACCACGCGGCTCTGAAGGGCGGCGTGGACGAGCGTACCTCGGTCACGGTCATCGGCGATGGCGCGGTCGGCCTGCTCGCCGTCCTGTCGGCCCGGCAATTAGGTGCCCAGCGCATCATTCTGATGGGACGGCACAAGAAGCGGACCGACCTCGGCGTCGAGTTCGGCGCGACCGACGTCGTCGCCGAGCGGGGCGAGGAAGGGATCGCGAAGGTCCGTGAACTCACCGGCGGGGACGGGACCCACGTCGTACTCGAGGCCGTCGGGCACATGCCGGCGTACGAGCAGGCGATTGGTGTTGTTCGTCCCGGCGGCGTGATCAGCCGGGTCGGCGTACCTCAGTACCTCGACGCTCCGGTGGGCTTCTCCAGTCTGTTCGGCCCCAACATCACGCTGACCGGCGGACCGGCTCCCGCCCGCGCCTACATCGAACGTCTGCTGCCCGGTGTCCTGTCCGGAAAGGTCAACCCTGGCAAGGTTTTCGACCAGACCGTCACCCTGGACCAGGTCCCCGACGGCTACCGCGCCATGGACAACCGCGACGCCCTCAAGGTCCTGATCCGGTGAGCCGGCAGTGACGGATTCGTCACAATTGGTGACATCGTTGGGCAGATGTGTTAATTCCGTGACGAAAATGTCCCGGTGAAGCCCCTCCGGGGCTAATCTGCCGGACCATGCACAGACGCGAGCCGGCCCGCCCCAAGGTCGTCCAGTCCGTGGTGCTCTTCCTGTTCACCAGCGCTCTCGCCGGAGCGCTCGTCGCCGGCCTGGCCCTTCCGCTCGCCGGACTGGCCGGGGTGACCACAGCGAAGGCCCACGACACGGTCCAGTACCTGCCGCAGGACCTCAAGGCGGCGCCGGTTTCCCAGAAGAGCATCATCCAGGCGGCCGACGGCTCGCTCATCGCCACTCTGTACCAGGAGAACCGGGTACCGGTGACGTTGCGGCAGATCAGCCCGATGATGCGCAAGGCGATCGTCGCGATCGAGGACGATCGCTTCTACGAGCATGGCGCACTGGACGCCAAGGGCACCCTGCGCGCACTGCTGCGGAACCAGTCGCAGGGTGCGGTCCAGCAGGGTGGCTCCAGCATCACCCAGCAGTACGTGAAGATGAACCTGATCGAAAAGGCGAAGACACCGGAGGAGGCCGCGGCCGCTACGGCCGACACCTACGAACGCAAGGTCGCCGAGCTCCGGTATGCGATCGCCGTCGAGAAGGAATACTCCAAGGACCAGATCCTGGAGAAGTACCTCAACCTCGCGAACTTCGGTGACGGTGCCTGGGGCATCGAGGCCGCCGCCTTGCACTACTTCTCCGTGCACGCCTCCCAGCTGACGCTGCCGCAGGCCGCCATGCTCGCCGGTCTGGTGAAGAACCCGACCGGCTACGACCCGACGAACAACATGAAGCGGGCCAAGGAGCGTCGCGACGTGGTGATCCGGCGGATGCAGGAGCTGAACATCGTCACCGCCGCGCAGGCCGCGGCCGCACTGAAGACCCCGGTGATCGATCCGAAGAAGGTCCGCAACGTACCGAACGGCTGCGCGAACTCGAAGTACCCGTTCTACTGCGAGTACATCGTCTCCCAGCTGAAGAACAACCCGAGTTTCGGCAAGACCCCGCAGGCCGCGGAGAACTACATCGAGACCGCCGGTCTGGTGATCCGGACGTCGCTCGACCCGAGGATCCAGAAGGCGGCCGAGGACTCGATGAAGAAGCATTCCAAGGCCAGCGACCAAGCCGTGGCCGCGGTCACCATCGTCGAGCCCGGCACCGGTCTGGTGAAGGCGATGGCGCAGAGCAAGCCGTACGGCAACAAGAAGGGCCAGACGTCGTACAACTACAACGTCGAGAAGTCCTACGCCGGCGGATACGGCGGCTTCCAGAACGGTTCGACGATGAAGGCGTTCACCATCGCCGCCGCGATCGAGAAGGGTGTCCCCCTCACCTACCGGATCAACTCGCCGCAGCAGATCGACCTGAGCGGCCATAAGTTCGCCACCTGCAGCGGTACGACGTCCGCCCCGGACTACAAGCCGAAGAACTCGACCAAGACGATCCTGGACCCGTCGATGATCGACGCGGCCAGGGCGTCGACGAACACCTACTTCCTGCAGTTGTCCGAGCAGGTCGGTCTCTGCCCGATCGCCACCATCGCGTCCAAGCTCGGCATGCAGGACGCCCAGACGATGAAGCCGCTGCAGCAGGTCCCGTCGTTCACGCTCGGGTCCGCCGGTCTGATCACACCGTTGATGCTGGCCAATGCCTACGCGACCTTCGCCGCTCGCGGCAAGTACTGCACCCCGCAACTCGTCACCGCGGTCACCACCAGCAAGGGCAAGTCGATCCCGGTCAAGGGCCGCAGCTGCAAGCAGGCGCTCACCCCGCAGGTCGCGGACGGCGTCAACTACGTGCTGAACAAGGTGATGGAGCCGGGCGGCACCGGCGGCAAGCTGAAGTTCGGCCGCAGCGACCTGGCCGGCAAGACCGGAACGATCAACGGCAACATCGCCGTCTGGTTCGCCGGCTACTCGACCAGGCTCGCGGCCGCGTCCGTGGTGGCCGATGCGACGCCGAAGTACACGGACCTGGCCAGGCTGACGCTGAACGGCAAGAAGATCGGGAACGCGTCCGGCTCCGGGACCGCGGGGCCGATCTGGGAGACCGCACTCCAGGGTGCCTTGAAGGGTCTGCCGTCGACCCACTTCGTCCGGCCGGACGACCTGACGATCCGCGGCAACGTGAAGGACCTGCCACAGCTCAAGGGCGTGCTGCCGCCGATCGCGATCGCCCAGCTGCAGCAGCTCGGCTTCCAGGCCGAGGTCTCGCCGACGCCGGTCGACTCGGACGCACCGGCGGGCACCGTTGCGTACACGAGTCCACGCCAGGAGGACGGCGCACCAGCCGGTGCGAAGATCACGCTGTACCTGTCGAACGGCAGCAAGGCGACGCCGCCTCCGCCGCCGACGACACCGGGACCGCCTGGTACGCCGCCGACGATCCAGCTGCCACCGGGCTGGCCGACCTGTCCGCCGACGGACCCGCGCTACCCGAAGTGCCGGCGGCGCTGACCCTGTCCACGGTCGCGGTCGGGTGATCATTAGGCTTGGATCCATCACCCGACCGTGAAAGGACTCCCGTGAGCGTCGACGAGCTGACCGCCCAGCGTGACCGTGCCCGCCAGGACTACGAGGCGCTGGTGGCCCAAGGGCTGAAGCTGGACCTGACGCGCGGGAAGCCGTCACCCCGGCAGCTCGATCTCGCCAACGGCCTGCTCGAGCTCAAAGGTGATCCGGTCGGAGCCGACGGGACCGACCTGCGGAACTACGGCGGCCTGAACGGACTGCCCGAGCTGCGGGCGATCTTCGCCGCGGATCTGCAGGTGCCGGTCGAGCAGTTGCTGGCCGCCGGCAACTCCAGCCTCGAGCTGATGCACGACGCCGTGGTGTTCGCGCTGCTCGGTCTGGTGCCGGGTGCCGAGCGGCGCTGGGCCGACCAGCCGGAGATCGCGTTCCTGTGCCCGGTGCCGGGGTATGACCGGCACTTCGGCATCTGCGAGCGGTTCGGGATCCGGATGATCCCGGTGCCGATGACGCCGGACGGCCCGGACATGGACGTGGTCGAGCGCCTGGTCGCCGAGGACGCCCGGATCAAGGGCATCTGGTGCGTGCCGAAGTACAGCAACCCGGACGGCTCGGTCTACTCCGACGAGACCGTACGGCGGCTGGCCGCGATGGAGACCGCAGCACCGGACTTCCGGATCTTCTGGGACAACGCGTACGCCGTACACCACCTGACCGACGCACCGGCCGAGATCGCCGACGTGCTCGCGCTCTGCGCGGAGAGCGGTCACCCGGACCGGGCGTTCGTGTTCGGGTCCAGCTCGAAGATCACCTTCGCCGGCAGCGGCGTCGCGTTCTTCGGCTCCTCCCCCGCGAACGTCGAATGGTGGCTGAGCCACACGGTCAAGCGGAGCATCGGGCCGGACAAGATCAACCAGTTGCGGCACGTGCAGTTCCTCCGCGACGCCGACGGGCTGCACGAGCACATGCGGAACCTGGCCGGCCTGATCCGGCCGAAGTTCGATGCGGTCGACAAGATCCTGACCGCCGAGCTCGGCGGCACCGGGCTGGCGACGTGGACGAGCCCGGCCGGTGGCTACTTCATCAACCTCGAGGTGCCGGAAGGCTGCGCCCGCGAGGTCGTCGCGAAGGCCAAGGCGGCCGGCATCGCGATCACCCCGGCCGGCGCGACCCACCCGTACGGCGACGACCCGGCCGACCGCACCATCCGGATCGCCCCGACGTACCCGGAACTCCCGGAGGTGGAGGCCGCGATCTCCGGACTCGCCACCTGCGTCCGCCTCGTCGGCACCGAGAAGCTCCTGGCCGGCTGACGCCCGCTCTCGAGTTGCCGACTGCCGTCAGGAGGTCGGCAGCTCGAAGATCAGGCAGGTCGAGGTGGCATGAGCCAGCAGCGCGCCGGCCTCGTCGAACAGCCGCGACTCCGCGACCGCAGTACGGCGGCCGCGGCTGATGATGCCGCCTTCACAACGGAGCAGTCCCGACTTGATCGTCACCGGCTTGATGAATCGCGTCATCAGGTCCAGCGAGGTGTAGCCGAACCCGGCCGGCAGCGTCGAGTGGACGGTGCAGCCGGCGGCCGTGTCGAGCAGAGTCGCGATGATCCCGCCATGCACGGTGCCGAGCGGGTTGTAGTGGAATTCCTGCGCCGGCATCAGCACGGTGACCCGGCCCTCCTCCACCTCCATCCCGGTGGCGCCGACCAGTTGCAGGATCGGCGGCGGCGGGATCTCGCCGGTGCCCATCGCGTGCAGCATCTCCAGCCCGGACGTGGTCCCGATCCGCGCCGCGGCCACTGCCGGGTCGGACCACGAGAAGGTCCGGCTGCGGGTCTGCTCCTGAGTCTCCGTCATGGACCGAGCTTCACACGCCCAGCTGGGTCCGTCAACGAGACCTAGCGCTCACTCTGTTCAAGCGCATGAAAACAAGGGGTTCGGACCCCGGTACTTGCCTCTGGCGGCGTCCTCGCTAGGCTGCTGGGCGTACTGGGGGAGGTATGCGTGAGGCAGTTCAACACACCGCCTGAATGGCCCGATCCGCCGACGGCGCGGTGGCGGCCACCGAGACGCTGGAGGCCGAACGAGTCGTGGCCACCGGCCCCGAGGGGATGGTCCTTCTGGGTCGACGAGCGCGGCCGGCCGGTCCGTGGCCCGTTTGGACGGTACGGCGGTCCGAGCAAACTCAAGCTGGCGGCGATCACCGTGGTCCCGCTCGCTCTGATCGGCGCGCTGCTGTTCTACAAGCCGTTCAGCAGTGGCGACACGGTCCCCTCGGCGACGGGTCCGGAACCAACGACGATCCGGTCCACCTCGGTCGCACCCGCCACCGAGCCGCCGACGACACTGCGTCGTACCGAGAAGCCGACCCGGCAGATCGAGCGCACGCCGACGTCGACACCGGCACCGTCGGCCACGCCGGAAGAAACGCCGGTCGGGCCGACCGGCGAGCCGACGGATCCGCCAACGGCCCCAGAGCCGTCAGCGACGCCCACCGTCTCGTCGACGCCGTCGACCTCGGTCGTGAGCGCGGTCCACTACGAGAACTGCGACGAGGTCCGCGCCGCCGGCAAGGCACCGCTCCGTCGCGGCGACCCCGGCTACTCGCGCGACCTGGACCGCAACGGCGACGGCGTCGCCTGCGACCACGGCAACTCCTGACGCGACCGGATCACGGCCGGACGACCACCGGCTGGAAGGCGGCCTGCACGTTGGCGCTGGTCGGGCTCACGTACTCTGTGGACGGCACGTAGAAGTCGGAGTCGAAGTACGACGTGAAGTGGAGCGTCCGCGGACACGACGAGCCGTTGATCTGGAGCGTGGTGCGCGCCACCAGCCGGCCGGTGCGCAACTCGTAGGCCTTGAGCGGGATCGCGATCTTGTGGAAGGTCACGTCGGTCGGGAAGGCACTGGGGTTCTTCACCGGTGTGTAGGGGCAGGTGCGAACCGCCGTTCCGTAGTCGGGATCGTCCGCGCAGACGATGAGCGAGGCGACGGTCGGGTCAGTCGTCTTCCAGCTGCTCGGCAGCTTCGCCGTGTAGTCGTCCGCCTCGCCGAGGAACAGCGTTCGGTTGACGCCGCGGTGGTACGGCGGTGCGGCGCTGTACCTCGCCGGTGTCGAGCAGTAGCCCTCCCCCGCGCCGACGAGATTGCGGACGTTCGCCAACTGCAGGCTCAGATCGGCGGTGCGTACCCCGGCGGTCGCCCGGGCCACCAGCCGATCGCTCGGGTAGCGGTCGAGAGTCTGCTGGTAGAGGGTGCGAGCTGCTTTCCAGTCCAACGACTTGGCGTGCTGGTCCGCGCAGGCCACCAGCGCGACGGGCTCGATCCGCGGGACGACATCGCTGGAGCGGTCCAGCGCGGTGTGGTTCGGCGTACGGGTCCGGAGCCAGCCGGCGATCGTCACGTTCGCGCACGGCGCGTTCTTCGGCAGCGCTCCGAGGAACGTGTCCAGCGCGACCCCGACCGTCTTGTCCTGACCCCGCTCGCTCTGCACCGAGTCGAGGATGCGGAAGCCGACGGCGAGCGCCTCGGTGTCACCCGTCAGTGCGGCGTCGAGCTGGGCCCGGGCCGTGTCGATCCGATCGCAGGCGTTGACGTCGGCCTCGCCGCTCGCGGTCTTCGGCCCGTCCACCACGCGGTGGCCGAACCAGTACCTCTGCTCGGCTGTCGTCACCCCAGCACAGTCGCCGGCCTCGCGTGCCTCGGTCATGCTGCCGTTGATCCGCGACGCGTCGAACCGCAGGAGTCCGACGACCAGCAGGATCGGCACCGTCGCCCCGAGCGCGATCAGTCGCTTCCTGCGGACCGCCGCCTGCCACGGTTGCGCTCTGGCCAGGAACCACCCATGCACGATGACGAGCACCCACAGCCCGGCGATGGCGAGCTCGCACCAGAGCTCTCGCAGCACCACTATGAGTACGACGAGCGTCGCGGTGACCAGCCAGTTCGCGACCGCAGTCTTCCACCGCCGCATCATCAGATAGCCGATACCGAGCCAGGAAGCGTTGCCCAAGGCAACAGCTAGAGGGTCGTGCGACACAGGGCGCGGCCCTGGGTACGGGCCGGTGCCCGGCGCGGGCGGCGGCAGGAAGCTCATGCTGAGTCACTTTCCGTCATAGATCGTCACTCAGAGCATGAGGGGTTCTTCCGGCCACCGCCGCGCGGTGTCCGGTTCCTGCCAGCTACAAGCGGATGGACTTCTTGTTCATGAACTCCTCGATGCCGGCCGGACCGAGTTCGCGGCCCATGCCGGACCGCTTGATGCCGCCGAACGGCAGGTCGGCCTGGGAGCCACCGGCGCGATTGAGATAGACCATGCCGGCCTCGATCTGTTCGGCGACGCGTCGGGAGCGCTCGTCGTCGGTACCCCAGACCGACGCGCCGAGACCGAACGGCGTGTCGTTCGCGAGCGCGATCGCCTCGGTCTCGGTCTCGGCCTTGAACACGATCACCACCGGCCCGAAGATCTCCTCGTAGTACGCATCCATCTGCGGCGTGACGTCGGTGAGCACGGTCGCTTCGAGGAACGCACCCGGGGTGATCCGCTGACCGCCGGTGCGCAGGGTCGCGCCTTGCTCGACCGCCTTCGCCACCTGGCCCGCCACCTCGTCCGCGGCCGAGTTCGAGGCCAACGGCGGCAGCTTCGTCTCCGGGTCGGCCGGGTCGCCGGGAACGTAGTACTCCGCGACGCGTTTGGTCAGGCGGTCGACGTACTCGTCGTAGATGTCGGCGAGCACGATCATCCGCTTCGGCGCGTTGCAGGACTGGCCGCAGTTCCGCATCCGGGCCGTCGCGGTCGCGTTGACCGTTTCGTCCAGGTCGGCAGTGTCGAGCACGATCAGCGGGTCGGAGCCGCCGAGCTCGAGCACGGTCTTCTTCAGGTTCTTCCCGGCTTCGGCGGCGACCGAGACACCGGCCTGCTCGCTGCCGGTCAGCGAGACGCCCACGATCCGCGGGTCGGCCAGGATCGCCGGGATCTGCCGGCTGGACGCGTACGTGTTCACGTACACGTCGTCCGGTACGCCGGCCGCCCGCAGGATCTCCTCGATCGCGCGGCCCGAACGCGGACAGATCGATGCGTGCTTGAGCAGGATGGTGTTGCCGAGCACCAGGTTCGGCGCGACGAACCGGGCCACCTGGTAGCACGGGAAGTTCCACGGCATGATCCCGAGCAGCGCGCCGATCGGGCCTTTGGTGATGACCGCCCGTCCGCCCTTGATGTCCAGCGGTTCGTCGGCCAGCAACGCCGGTCCGTTCTCGGCGTAGTAGCGGAAGATGTCGACCACGATGCCGACCTCGCCGCGGCCCTCGTTGATCCGCTTGCCCATCTCCTGCGTCATGATCGCGGCCAGCTCGTCGGTCCGCTGTTCGAACAGGTCCGCGGCGCGTGCCACGATCGCGGCCCGCTCCTCGACGGTCCGGCGTCGCCACCCCGGATAGCCGGAGTGCACCCGCCCGATCGACTCCCGCACCTCCTCGTCCGTCGAGTTCGCGACTTCCTCGATCAGCACACCCGTGGCCGGGTCGGTGACTGAATACATGGGTCCTCCATCCAAAGACGACGCAAGCGCCCAGGCTAACCACTCCACTCCATACTGTATACAGTGATCTCACCTGTTGTCGTCAGGGGTGTCGAACAGGCATGCTCATGGCTGTCCCGCCCACTCGTTGATCGGATGCCCGCCCGTGTCTGAGCTACGGAAATACCGTCTTGTCGTTGTGCGGCTGGTCGCCGTACTGGCTGCTGTCTCGGTGCCGAGTCTCGCGCTCGCCGCGCCGGACGCCACCGCTCCCCCGGATCCCGCGAACGCCTGGCAGTACCCGCACTGGCCACAGAAGCAACCGTGGCAGGAGTCGGGCACCGCCGGGCCGGAACAGCGGATCGCCACCACGGCGAACGGCCTGCCCGGGCCGATCGATCCGCAGAACTGGGAGAACCCCGACCACATGACCTGGAACGACTACCGCAAGCCGCCCGGGACGAACTGGGCCGACCCGGCGGTGCCGGGATCGGTGCGGACGTTCAAGGGTGCGCTGGTGCTGGTCGACTACCCGAACCAGGACTTCGTCATCACCAAGCCGAAGGGCTCCACGCCGTTCGGCAACCCGAGCGCCGAGGCGAACGGCGTACCGCGAGACCAGGTCGCGCAGTTCTACAAGAACTTCCTCAACACCCCGAGCGCGCTGAACCGCGGCCACACCCTGCACGAGTACTGGATGGAAGACTCCGGCGGCCGGTACGGCGTCAACCTGACCGCGTTCGGCCCGTACCGGATGCCCGGCAAGTCGCACGAGTACGCGATGGAGTTCCAGGGCGACTCCGCCTGCCCGGCCGGTGACGACTGCACCAAGGACATCCGTGCCGACGGCCGCGCCGCGTGGGTCGCCGACCAGGGGCCCGAGGTACCCGCCGGGTTCGACTTCGTGTTCTTCCTCAGCGCCGGACAGGATGAATCGTCCACCTGGCAGGAGTTCGGGATGATGAAGTTCCCGAACAAGGAGGACGTCACCGACGACTTCGGCCCGCCGGACCCGGCCCTGCCGAACTGGTCGGACACGCGGTACGTCGACTGGACCTCGTGGGCCGCCGGCGCGTCGATCTGGCCGAACGCCGGCGGCGGTTCGTCGACCCAGGCCGAGAGCTCCGGGATGGCGGTCTTCGCGCACGAGTTCAGCCACATCCTGGGGATCGGTGACAACTACAACAACCCGTACGGCGTACCACCGAGACGCGCGTACACCGGGGTCTGGGAGATGCTCAGTCGCGGCAGCTTCAACGGTCCCGGCGGTCCACACAGTCGCTGGATGATCCCGGCCACCGGTGGCGCGTCGATGGGCGCGCAACACATGCTGCGGAACAAGCTGAAGCTGCAGATGGTCGACGAACAGAACGTACTTCGGCTGTCCCGCGAAGCTCTTGCCTCGTCCGGCGTCGTGATCGCTGATGTCACCGCGCGGTCCGTCGAGCCGGGAGCGAAGGGGCTGTCCGGCGTCAACATCGAGCTCGGTGGAACCGGCGACCTGGCACCGCCCTGCGACGTGAACACCGACGCATTGTGTGACGGCCGTGGCTACCAGAACTACACGGTCGAGGTGGTCGACCGGATGGGCACCGACTCGTTCACGCCCGACTCCGGTGTCCTGCTCGCGAAGACCAAGAACCAGGACCGGGCGCCGTTCGAGTGGGTCGTCGACGCGAACCCGCAGGACATCAACATGACCGACTACGTGCTGCCCGACGGCACCAAGGTTCCGATCACCATCGGCGACTACCGTCAGCTGTCCGACGCCCTGTTCCACGCGGGCACGAACTCCGGCAGCGAGTACGAGTACACCGACACCGCCAACCGGCTGCACTTCTACATCACCAACATCCACCGCGACGGCAAGGGCGTGCTGTCCTACACGGTCGCGATCCGCTCCCTCGACGGCGCCGGCCCGCAGAAGCGCGGCGTCCGGGTCCTGCCCACGGTCGCCAAGCCAGGCCAGGGCGGCGTCCAGACCTGCAACTTCAACCTCACCAACACCGGCAAGGCCGGCACCGGAGCACAGCACCCCGAGGACGTCACGCCGTACCTCAAGGGCGATGTGTACCGCGTGTCCGCGAAGGTCGACGGCAAGAACTGGGACGTCCAGCTCCCCAACGCCCTGGCCACCGCCGACGCCGGCCAGCACGTGAACGTCCCGGTCTATGCCAAGGCCGGCACCGCTCCCCTCGCCAAGATCACTCTCACCGCAACCTCCGAGAGCGACCCCACCAAGAAGTCCACCGCCACCTGCGTCGCGATCAAGCGGTAAGCAGCTCGGTGAGTGCGTCGGGCGTCCAGGACAACTGGACGCCCGGCGCGACCGACAGGTAGTCCACGATCTGCGGTGTGGTCCAGTCGTGAGATTCGGTCAGGCCGGTGGCTATCCAGCGGAGGTACGGCGCTGTGGGCGCGGCTGGGTCGAGGTCGGACGCGTTTCCGTGGGTGACGGTGAACATCGGGAGGCCGTCGCGTTCGCCCAAGCGGGCTACGGTTTCGTAGCGGCCCGGGCCCATGGTGTGGAGGGACTCGACGTTGGCCAGGAGGCCGGCGAGATCGCGGGCGAAGGGTCCGCCCGGCTCGCGACGCATCTCCTGCGCGGCGACGTCGCCGAGCTGGTCCGGCGTCAGCAGGTACCCACGCCCGGCGACGCGGCCGGGCCCGGCCGGATCGTAGAAGGCGGACCCGCCGCCCCAGACCTTGGACGCCCCGGCGAAGAGCAGACGCCCGGGTACGTCGACATCCGCGATCTGCTCGGGGTCGCTGCGATCCCGAGCGCCCGGATACAGGCGCATCCCGCCGGCCGGGCGGCCGCCGGCCAGGTAGCAGCGGAAGCGATCGAGGGCGAGGTTGGAACCGTAGGCGACGTACCAGACTCGCTCCATCGAACCTCTCAGACCGGGAGGGAACGCTCCACGAAGGCCTGCTCGGCCTCCGCCAGCACGATGCGGGAAGCATCACGGTACCGGCGATCCGCCTCGGCCGGAGTGTCGCCCACAGCGGTCATCCCCAGGCGGCCCTTCTCGGTCAGGCAGCTGATCATGTGGAACACGATGCCGACCTGCTTCGACTGATCGAAGTGCAGACCGTGCCGCGCCACGATGTCGAACAGGTCGGCGGGCATCAGGCCCTTCAGCAGTTCCGACTCGAGATGGTCGGTCGCGACCAGGTGCTTCTCCTGGCCGCTCGACGTCAGGAACAGCGCGGTCCGCGGGTCGTAGCGCCCGTCGGTGAGGAACTGCAGCGTGAGGAACGGATGCGTCGTCCCGCCCTTGCGCAGATTCAGTTCGATCGCGTACGGCGTCCAGCCGCCCGCCTCGTCCTTGACCACGACGAAGTCGATCGCGAACCGCCCGAGCGCGCCCTCACTCGCGAGCCGCCGCCCGATCGTCGCGGCGTGCTCGGTGATCATCCGCGCGTACTCCGGCGCCGCCGGGAACACGCACCCCAGGTAGCTCTGACCACTCGCACCACCGAGCAGTTGGTCGTGCGTCGACAGCAGTTCGACGGCACCGCCGGGCACGACTCGCAACTGGACGCTCGGACTCTGCAACTCCGTGCCGACGATCCGTTCCTCGACGATCCCGCCGTTGTCCGCGAACTTGGCGACGTACGTCTCGAACGACATCTTCTGGGACTCCAGCTCCATCGCCCGCAGTCGCTCCATTACCTCGTCGCGCTCCCCCGACGACCCCGGCGCGGGCAACCCCTTCAGCCGCACGACCGAGTTGCCCTCGCCGGACACGCCTTCGTTGAGCTTCACGATCGCGCTGTCCATCGTGGGCCGTTCGGCCCGCATCGCGAGTAGTGCGTCGGCGATGTCGTCGAGCGTGCGCAGGTTCTCCGCCCCGAGCGGATGCGGTACGCCGATCTCGGCGAACAGCCGGCGGCACCCGGACTTCGAGCCCAGTGGGGCCAGCCGCGGATCGGCGGCGTACATCGGGATGCCGAGGCTGATCGCGACGTCACGCTCGAGCTCGGTGGTGTTGTAGGGAATCAGGTGCGAACGCAGCGGGTTCGGGATCAGGTCGGCGATGCGTTGGAGCAGCCGCGGCCGGGCCAGCAGCTTTTCGCTGAGCGAGATCGGGGTTGCGTCGTTCACCGCGATCAGCGACAGGCGGGCCCGCGCATGACTCGGGATGACGCCGGGCAGCAGCGCCAGGTAGTACTCGATGATCTCGGGCGCGATCGGCACCGAGGTCACGTAGATCATCCGCAGCCGCGGCTCCCGCAACAGGATCAGCAAGAACAGGAACCGTTCCTCGTAGGCCTGCATCATCGTCCCGGTCCCGGCCGCCTCGGTCCGATCCAGGGTCAGCGACGGTACGACGACCACCGACTCGTCGTCGTGGTTGAGCCGCATCGCCGCCCACACTCCGGCCATCCGCGACTGCAGTTGGTCGAAGTACTGATAGCGCTCGTCCTCGGTCAGTGTGGACAGGCCCCGGGCCGCCTCGCCCGGAGCGGTCCACAGGTCGCCGGTCACGACGCGACCCTGGAGTTGTCGAGACCGCGAATGCTGTACGCATGCACGGTTCGGCTGAACCCGCGGACCTCCCGCAGCCCGGCGTCCTCGCCGATGACTGCGTTGCCGGCCGCGCTGTAAACCCGTTCAGTAGCGAGGATCTGCCACGCCTCGGCGTCGGCGCACAGCCGCGCGGCCAGGTTGGTCACGCTGCCGATCGCGGCGTAGTCCAATCGCCCGTCGAACCCGATAGTGCCGAGCGTCGCGTAGCCCTGCGCGATCCCGATGCCGAGCCCGAGGTCGTGCCCGCGACGACTCCACGCCTCGGCCAGCCCGCGGACCCTGGTACGCATCGCGACGCTCATCCGCAAAGCCCGCAGCGGTCCGTCCTCGCAACGCACCGGATCGTTGAAGAACACCATCAAGCCGTCGCCCGCGAAGCGTTCCAGCGTTCCCTCGAACCGGAAGATCAGGTCACCGAGCGCGTGGTGGTACTCCTCCAGCACGCCCATCACCTCCTCCGGCTCGCTCGCCTCCGCGAACGTGGTGAAGCCGCGCAGGTCGCAGAAGACGACGACGATCTCGCGCCGATGACTGGCCAGGAACGACTCGTCGCCGGAGTCCACGATCAGCTCGGCCAACTGCGGGCTGAGGAAGCGCCGCAACCGGCTCATCCGCTGCAGTTGCGACACCTGGCTCTCGACCCGCGACTCCAGTTCCTGGTTCCACGCCGACAACTCGGATGCCTGCCGCTTGATCGTGTCCTGGTAGTCCTTGATCCTCGCCAGCGACGCGACCCTGGCCAGCAGTTCACTCTGGTTGACCGGCTTGGTCAGGAAGTCGTCGGCACCGGCCTCGAGCGCCTTCACCTTCTGCTCGTCGCCGCTGGCCGTCACCATCACCACCGGCAGGTACGCCGTGTCCACCTGGTCGCGGATCCTGCGGCACACCTCGTAGCCGTCGATCCCGGGCATCAGAATGTCGAGCAGCACGAGGTCGACGTCCTCGGCCGCGATCACCTCCAGCGCCTGTTCCCCTGAAGATGCGGTCAGTACGTCGTACCCGCGCGGGGTGAGGATCGCCTCCAGCAGCCGTACGTTCGGTGGTTGGTCGTCGACGACGAGCACCTTGGTCATCGTGCACCTCCGAGCTGGAGGAAGTCCCGGACTTGCTGTGGCAGAAGGCGGACGCTGATCGGCTTCTCGACGTACCCGGTGAAGCCCGAGGCGAACGCGTGCTCCCGATCGTGGTCCATCGCGAACGCTGTCACGGCGACGACCGGTACGGCGCGACTGCGCTCACTGGCCCGGATCCGGCGCAAGGCCTCGGCACCGTCGATCCCGGGCAGCTGCAGATCCATCAGAATCAGGTCCGGTTGCTCGGACTCGGCCAGCCGGACACCGTCCTCACCCGAGGTCGCCTCGATCACGTCGTAGCCGGAGAACCGCAGCACGTCGCGCAGCAGCTTGAGGTTCTTCGGGTTGTCCTCCACCACCAGGATCAGTCCTGGACTCATCGATCCTCCCCCTCGTCTCCCGCGACGGCTCCCACTGCCCGCAAGGCCTGGAGCAGCGCGTCCCGGCTCACCGGCTTGACCAGATAAGCGGCGGCACCGAGCTTCGTACCGCGAGTCCGTTCGTCGACAATCGACACGATGATCACCGGGATGTCGCGGGTCTCCGCTTCGGCCTTCAGCGCCTGCAGTACGGCCCAGCCGTCGATCCCCGGCAACCGGATGTCCAGCAGGACAGCGGCGGGCCGGACCCGGCGTACGGCGTCCAGTCCGGACTGACCGTCGCCGGCCACCGTCACCCGGAGTGCAGCACCGGACAGGTACGCCGTGATCAGGTCGAGCGACGGACGGTCGTCCTCGATCACGACCACGTCGCCGACGGTCCGGGCCGCATCCCGCCCCGACTCGGTTTCCCTGCTCCGCAAGGAGAATCCGAACGTGCTGCCGACCCCGACCTCGCTGTTCAGCCACATCCGTCCGCCGAGCAGCTCGACGATCCGGCGCGACAGTGTCAGCCCAAGGCCGGTGCCCTCCTCCTGCGACGGTCCGCGGCCGCCTTGCTGGAACGACTCGAAGATCCGCTCCCGGTCCTCCGGCGGTACGCCGCGGCCGGTGTCGGTGACGGAGATGTGGACCTCGGCCCCGGACCGCGTCGCCCGGATCACGACCGCTCCGTCGTCGCCGGTGAACTTCACCGCGTTGGTCGCCAGGTTCAGCACGACCTGCTTCAGCCGGAGCTCGTCGGCGTACACCTGGTCGATGCCCGGACCGACTTCGACGTGCAGGTCGATGCCGTGCGCGGCCGCCCGTTCGCGCAGCATGGACGCGGTGTTGTCGAGCACGCGGCGCAGCGGGAACGTGGAGTACTCCAGCTCCATCCGGCCGGCCTCGACCTTGGACAGGTCGAGGATCTCGTTCAGTAGTTCGAGCAGGTGCTTGCCGGAGCCGTGGATGTCGCGCAGGTACTCCTCCTGGCGTTCGTTCAGGTCGCCGAACATGCGCTCCAGCAGGACTTCGGAGAACCCGAGGACGGCGTTCAGCGGCGTACGGAGCTCGTGCGACATGCTGGCGAGGAACTCCGACTTGTGCCGGCTCGCGACCTCGAGCTCCGCGCTGCGCTGCTTCAGCTCGCGGTAGAGCTGCGCGTTCAGCAGGGCCAGTGTCGACTGGTCCGCGAACATCTCCAGCAACGTCAGCGTCTCCTCGGCGAACTCCCCCGGTCGCATCCGGCGGACGACCAGTGAGCCGACGATCTGTCCCTCGCGCAGCATCGGTACGGCGACCAGCGACCGCCAGCCGGCGTCGTACAGAACGGCGAGGTGCGGGTCGAGCTCGACCGCGCTCAGATCAGGGACCGCCAACGGCCGGCCGAGCTTGGCCGCGCGACCGACCAGCGTCTCATCGAGATGGATGCGGGTATGGCGCAGCCGTTCGATCACACTCGGAGCGGTCTGGTAGACGCTGCGAACCAGGAAGCACTGCGCGTCCTCGTCGTACTCCATGATCGACCCGCCGTCGGTCGCCGAGATCCGCACCGCATGCTTGGCGATTGTCGACAACACATTCGCCACATCAAGACTGGAGTTGACCACCTCGCCGACTTCACGCAGCGCCTCCAGCTCACCGAGCTTGCGCGCCAATTCCGCGCCACGAGCCTCGAGTTGCTGCACCAGCTTCACGCTGTTGACCGCCATCGCCGCCTGCCCGGCGAACGCCGTGACCAGCCCCTGCTCCCGCTCGTCAAACGGATTGACCTCGTTGCGCCATACACACAACGCTCCGACAACCTGATCGTCGACGAGCATCGGCGCGCCCATCGTGGTCCGGAAGCCCGCCACTCGCTGCAGGTCCGGCCGGTTGTAGTCCGGATCCGCCAGCACGTCAGGGATCTGCTGCGTGGTGCGATCCAGCCCGGCCCGGCCGATGAGCGTCCCGCGGTCCATCGGGATCGGATGCTCCCGGATGTGCCGGATCGACTCCTCCGACATTCCGATCGCCTTGGACAGCCGGTAGTAGCCGTCCTCGAACAGGTACAGCTGTGCGGCCTCGCACCGGCACAGCCGGCGTGCGCTCTCGACGAGCGTGGTGAGCACATGATCCGGGTCTCCGGCGGAGCGGCCGACGGCGGAGAGGACCTCGTTGGCGGCGGCGAACTGATCGGTCAGGGCCGCGAGCTGCCCCCGGAGCCGTTCCTGCTCCGCCCGTGTTCCGGCGCCCCCAGCGAGCGCCCGCCCGCCCATCGCAGCCTCCCCCACCCGAGCCCCCAGGCCGCACTCCTCTCAGTCTCTCGCCGTTGTTGTCGAGGGGCAATCACTGTGCTCGTCTTGAACGCGCAGGACGGTTTGGAACCGACGGGAACGGAGCAGCAAAGTTCATCTTCCGTCGGTTAATCGTTCAAGCTAATGCCGTGCTGGTGCTGAAACCTCCATCCGTCCCCTCCGCCCACAAGGAGAGCAGGCATGCCAGACATCAACCGCCGCAGGTTCCTGCAACTCGCCGGTGCGTCCGCCGCGTTCGCCGCGATGGCCAACAGCATCGAGCAGGCCGCCGCGATCCCCGCGCACCGCAGGTTCGGTGACATCAGCGACGTCGAGCACATCGTCGTCCTGATGCAGGAGAACCGCTCGTTCGACCACTACTTCGGCACTCTGAAGGGCGTCCGCGGCTTCGGTGATCCGCGCCCGGTGACGCTGCCCAGCGGCAAGCCC
Organism: Kribbella pittospori; assembly: GCF_004331465.1. Taxonomy (GTDB): domain Bacteria; phylum Actinomycetota; class Actinomycetes; order Propionibacteriales; family Kribbellaceae; genus Kribbella; species Kribbella pittospori. Next base: position 224,176 of record NZ_SJKB01000003.1, on the reverse strand, counting down.
GTGTGGCACCAGACCGACGGCGCCGGGAAGGAGATCCTCCCGTTCCGGCCGGAGGCCGACAACCTCGGCCTGCAGTTCATCCAGGACCTCGCGCACAGCTGGTCCGACGCGCACCAGGCGGTGAACAACGGCAAGTACGACCAGTGGATCCCGGCCAAGACCGCGACCACGATGGCGTACCTGACCCGCGAGGACATCCCGTTCCACTACGCGCTCGCGGACAAGTTCACCCTGTGCGACGCGTACCACTGCTCGTTCATGGGGTCGACCGACCCGAATCGCTACTACATGTGGACCGGGTACACCGGCAACGACGGCGCCGGCGGCGGCCCCGTCCTCGGGAACGACGAGGCCGGCTACGGCTGGACGACGTACCCGGAGCGGCTCGAGCAGGCCGGGGTCTCGTGGAAGATCTACCAGGACATCGGCGACGGGCTGGACGCGGCCGGCGGCTGGGGCTGGATCGACGACGCCTACCGCGGCAACTACGGCGACAACTCGCTGCTGTACTTCAACAACTACCGCAACGCGCAGCCCGGGAATCCCTTGTACGACAAGGCGCGCGCGGGCACGAACGCTAAGGCCGGCGAGAGCCTGTTCGCCCGGCTGACCGCCGATGTGAAGGCGCACCGGCTGCCGAAGATCTCCTGGATCGCGGCGCCGGAGGCGTTCACCGAGCACCCGAACTGGCCGGCCAACTACGGCGCCTGGTACATCTCCCAGGTCCTCGATGCGCTCACCTCGAACCCGGAGGTGTGGAGCAAGACCGCGCTGTTCATCACCTACGACGAGAATGACGGCTTCTTCGACCACGCGGTCCCGCCGTACCCGCCGCTGTCCGCGGCGCAGGGATTGTCGACAATCGGCCCGGCGCCCGACCTGTACACCGGCACGAAGGTCTCGCACGGCGCGTACGGTCTCGGCCAGCGCGTGCCGATGCTGGTCGTGTCACCGTGGAGCACCGGCGGCTTCACCTGCTCGGAGGTGTTCGACCACACCTCGATCATCCGGTTCATGGAGCGCCGGTTCGGCGTCCACGAGCCGAACATCTCGCCCTGGCGGCGGGCGATCTGCGGTGACCTGACGTCGGCCTTCGACTTCGGTACGACGAGCACTCGGCCGGCCCAGTTGCCGGACACGTCGTCGTACCTGCCGCCGGACAACGAGCGGCACCCGGACTACGTGCCGACGCCACCGTCGGTCAGCCGTGTGCCCGGTCAGGAGCGCGGCGCCCGCCGTACCCGGCCGTTGCCCTACGCACCGGTCGTCGACGGATCGGTTGCCGGCGGCAAGTACACGCTGAGCTTCCGGTCCGGCGCGCACGCCGGGGCGCAGTTCCTGATCACGTCGGCGAACCGGACCGACGGACCGTGGACCTACACGACCGAGGCCGGCAAGAGCATCGCGGACAGCTGGAACACGATCTACTCCAACGGCGTCTACGACCTGACTGTGCACGGACCGAATGGCTTCCTGCGCACCTTCCAGGGCAAGCCCGCCACCGGTCTGGAGATCACCGCCCGCGAGAACGCCCGCACCGGCAACGTCGACCTCACGCTGACCAGCGACACCGCCCGCCGCGTCACCATCACCAACGCGTACGGCGGCAAGCCCAAGCGCCTCGATCTCCGCCCGGGCAAGACCACGCACACCATCACCACGACCGAGCACTGGTACGACGTCACCGTCACCATCACGACGGACGCGACGTACACCCGCCGCCTCGCCGGCCACGTAGAAACCGGCATTCCAGGCCGCAGCGACCCCGCGATCAAGACCGTCTGACCTCAAGTCAGCACGGCCTACCGCCGCCGGGCTCGTCGACGTCGAGACGATGGAGTACTCGCAGACGACGACCGGCGGCACCGATGGTTGCCTCCTGCACCGAAACCTCAATCAGCAGGCCGAACCGCTCCTGCTGGCCGCCGGCGCCACCCCGGGCCGAACTGACCCGCTACCGAACCCTGCTGACCAATCCGGAGTTCAAGGCCTGGTTCTACCAGTTCCTCATGACCAGCGGTCGTCGGTCAGACGTCTGAGCTCTACTGGTGGGAGGCTGAACGTGGAGCTGAAGAGGCGGCTGAAGTGGGAGGGGTTTGGGAAGCCCCAGCGGGCTCCGATCGCGCTGACCGGCAACGACCGCAGCGCCGGGTCGAGAAGGTCGTGCCGGCAGCGGTCGAGGCGCAGCCGGCGGATGTGCTCGACGACGGTGGCCGGCTCGGTCTCGAAGAGTTTGTGCAGGTAGCGGACCGAGATGTAGTGAGCGTCGGCGATCATCCGTGGTGACAGCGCCGGATCGGCGAGGTGTTCCTCGATGTAGGCCTGGATCTGGACCACGAGCGTCCGGCGTCGCGAGTCGGACGGAATCAGGCGACGGTTACCGAGCCGACGGGCCAGCGTGACCGTCAACAGGTCCAGCATGGTCGTCCCAAGCCGTGCGGCATCGGCCTGAGCGAGGTCGTCGACCTGTCCGGGGAGCTGGCGGGCGAATGAGGAGACGAGCGCACCGAACCCGTCGCTCCCGCGCATCCGGACGCCTGCCAGCTCGGCGAGGTCGTCCGATGACAACGGCAGTAATGCGCGGGGAAAGGTGACGGCGACGATTCCGGCGGACGGGCCGTTCGCCCAACTGCACGGGCGCAGCAGGTCGACCAGCGCGAAGTCTCCCGGTGCGCACCGGGCTTCGCGACCGCTGTGCGCGATCACGCCACGTCCGCGCGCCTGGACGTCGATCTTGCACAGCTCGGGGTCCGAGCTGCTGATGTGCGACCGCTTCCGAGCGGCCTGGCTCGACTCCCCTGTGGAGAGTTCAATCACGCGCACCGGCCCGAGATCCCCGATCCGTAGCTGGTCGCGGGCATCGAGCGCTGTGGCCGGCGGCGCCAGGTCGAGGCGCCCGAGCGAATCCCCGACCACGTGGTGCCAGTAGTCGGCCCGCGCGTTCAGGGGCTGATCATCAGCGCTGAACACGATGCTCATACCGTCCACCGTACGGCGATACCCGCCATTCGTTCACCCGTGCGCAAGAGCTGTGCACTCGTAGTCATGCGCTGCAGTGTGAGGCCTGCGAACGTCGAGGGCATGACCAACGACATCGACCCGCGGACGGACCACGACCTGCTCCGCGGCGCCACCGCAACGAAGGTCCTGACTGCAGCGGCCGAACTCGGCATAGCCGACCTGCTCGCGGACGGACCACAGTCGACCGGGGACCTCGCCAAGCGCATCGGCGTGCACGCGCCGTCCTTGCATCGGGTCCTGCGGATGCTCTCCGGGCTGGGCTTCGTGACGCAGCGTCAACCCGACGAGTTCACCCTCACGGATCTTGGTACGACGCTCCGCACCGGAACTCCCACCTCGATCCACGCGTTGATGACAATGCTCTGGGGTCCCGAAGCGTGGTCGGCCTGGGGTGAACTCCTCTGGACCGTTCGTACCGGTGAGACCGGTTGGAGCCGTGCGCACGGGATGACCTGGATCGACTTCTACAACCGGCGGCCGGAAGCGTCCGCCAACTTCAACAAGGCGATGTCGCAGCACACCCGAGCCGCCGCGCCCGCCCTCATCGAGGCAGCCCAGCTCGATCGCTTCCGGACCTGCGTCGACATCGGTGGCGGCGACGGCACACTCCTCGCGGAGATGCTCCAGGCACAGCCCACGCTCGAGGGGATAGATTTCGATCTGGAGTCCGGGCTCGGCGCGGCGGCCGCCACCCTGACGGCGGCGGGCGTCAAGGATCGTTGCCGCATCGAGGCCGGCGACTTCTTCGACGCCGTACCCGGCGGAGGCGATGTCTACCTGCTGAAACAGATCCTCCACGACTGGGACGACGAGGCGGTCGTGGCCATCCTCCGCAGTTGCCGCGCGGCCATGTCGCCGGACGCTCGGCTGCTCATCCTCGAGCGGCTGCTTCCCGAGGTGACCGGTCCGGATGACCTGCCCACGTTGCTGGTCGACCTGCACATGCTTGTGATCACCGGCGGACGCGAGCGCACCGCGGAAGAGTTCCGCGGGCTCCTCGAGCAAGCCGACTTCACCACAGTCGCCGTCAGCGAGTCGCTGCCTCCCTTCGGCTATCACGTCATCGAGGCGGCCCCGGCGTAGAGGCGGCCATGGCCTAAAGGCGGCCCGGGCCTAGAGGATGGGCGCTTCCGGCTTGGGGGCGTCGGCCGGCGTGCTGTCGTCCAGCTCCTCAACGGCGTCGACGTTGATGCGGGTGGTCCAGCGGTTGTCGGGGTCGGGTTGGGGGATGGAGTCGAGCAGGAGCTGGGTGTAGGGGTGGGACGGCTCGTGCATCACGGTGGAGACCGGGCCGCTTTCGACGATCGAGCCCTTGGTGATCACCATGACCTCGCCACCGAGGTAGTAGACGGTGGACAGGTCGTGGGTGATGAACAGCGTCGTCATCCCGTGCTCGCGCTGGAAGTCGAGCAGGATGTCCAGGAAGTGCTTGCGCACCTGGGCATCCAGCATCGACACCGGCTCGTCGGCGATGATGAACGACGGCCTGAGCATGTGCACCCGGGCCAGCATGATCCGTTGCCGCTGGCCACCGGACAGCTGGTGCGGATACCGGCCGAGGACGTTCTCCGGCTCCAGCCGCACCGCCCGCAAGGACTCCTCGATCAGCTCCAGCCCTTTGGACCGGCTGCTGGTGAGCCCGAACTTCTTCACGGCCTTCCACAGCACGCGATCGACCCGGTAGAACGGGTTGAAGATCGCGTACGGATCCTGGAACACCGGCTGGACGTCGCGCCGGTACTCGTCGTACTCGGCTCTGCTCAGCTTGAAGATGTCCTTGCCGCCGTACAGCACCGAACCCTCGGTCGGCTTCTGCAGGCCGAGCACGTTGCGAGCGATCGTGCTCTTCCCGCTGCCGCTCTGCCCGACCAGGCTGACAACCTGCGGTGGCTCCGCCGCGAGCGTGAAGCTCACATCGTCGACAGCGGTGATGTAGCCGCCCTCCACGCCACGCGCGTGGAATCGTTGCTGTACGCCACGAAGTTCGAGCTCAGACTTCACGAGGCCCTCCGTCCTAGCCGTGGGATCGACTCGATCAGCTGCCGGGTGTAGGGATCCCGTGGGTCCTTGAACACCTGGCGTACGTCGCCGACCTCGACCAGCCGGCCCTCGTACATCACCGCGACCCGGTCGGCCAGTTGCGCGTGCACTCCCATGTCATGGGAGATCACCATCAGCGTCACGCCGAAGTCGCGCCGCAGGTCGCCGAGCGACTGCAGGATGACCCGCTGGATCGTCACGTCCAGCGCGGTGGTCGGCTCGTCCGCGATCATCAGGTCCGGCTCCAGCGCGACCGCGATCGCCATCAGCACGCGCTGCTTCATGCCGCCGGACAACTCGTGCGGGTACATCCCCGCGACCCGTGCCTCCAGCCCGACCTCTCCGAGCAGCCGCGGGATCATCGTGTCGACCTCGCTCCTGCGGCCGGGCGCGTGCTCGAGGATCACGTCCTTGAACTGGTCCCGGACCCGCATCACCGGGTTGAGCGAACTCATCGATCCCTGCGGGAGATAGGACAGCGCGCTCCAGCGCAGTACCCGAAGCTCCTCGCCGTCCACCTTCAGCAGGTCGACCGGTGAACGGCCGCCCGGATAGAACGTCACCGAACCGCCGGTCACCTTCCCGGGCGGCTTGAGCAGCCGGAGCAGCGCGACCGCGAGGGTGCTCTTGCCACTGCCCGACTCCCCCGCGATCCCGAGGATCTCACCGCGCCGTACGTCCAGATCGAGCCCTCGCACGGCCTTCACGTCGCCGCGGTTGGTGGAGTACGTGACGTCGAGGCCCTTCACTTCGAGCACGGAGTCACTCACCGGCCACTCCTCTCAGCCGCGGGTTGTAGACCTCTTCGAGCCCGATGTTCACCATGTTCAGCGCCGCGAACAGCAAGGTCAGCAACACGATCGGTACGACGAACATCGGCCAGGCGCCCAGCGTCAGCGCACCGGTGCCGATCGCGTTGAAGATGATCTGCCCGAGATCGATCACCCCACCGGGCCCGAGCCCGATGATCTCCAGACCGACCAGACCGAAGATCGCACCGAGGGCGGACGACGCGAACCCGACCCCGATGAACGGCAGCAGGTTGGGCAGCAGCTCGGTGACGATGATCTCCAGGTCTCTGGACTTGCTCACTCTGGCGAGGTCGACGTACGGGCGCGATCGCAGGCTGAGGACCTGCGACCGGATCGTCTTGGCCGCGAACGGCCAGGAGAAGATCGAGATCATCACGCCGACCTGGAACAGGCTCACGTTCTTGGCGTACGCCGACAACGCGATCAGCAACGGGAACGTCGGGATCACCAGCAGAATCCCGGTGAAGGTCGACAGCACCCCGTCGATCCACCCGCCCTTGTACCCGGCCACGAACGCCACGACCACGCCGACGACAGTCGAGATCACGCCCGCGATCGCGCCGATCTGCAGCGACACCGAGAGCGCCTTCACCACCATCGCGAACACGTCCCGGCCGAACTGGTCGGTGCCGAGCAGGTGCTGTGGCGACGGCACCAGCCACTTCTCGTACGCCGCCAGCTCGATCGGATCCTGGCCACCACCGACGGCCTTCGCGATCAACGGGCTGCACAGCGCCACCAGCACCAGCAGCAGGAGGACCACCAGTCCGATGGCCAGTCGCCGGCTGTTCCGGATCGTCCGCAGTACCGCTGTCAGGAGTCTCATCGTGATCACTTCCAGTACTTGACCCGCGGATCGAGCAGCGGGAGCAGGAGGTCGAGGATCAGGACGGCAGTCAGCACGGAGAAGATCGCGATGTTGGTCACCCCAAGGATCGTGTTGAAGTCGAGCTGCTGGATCGCGGTGACCAGCGTCGTCCCGAGACCCGGGTAGTTGAACAACTGCTCGACCAGCACGTTGCCGTTGAAGATGAAGCCGAGCGAGATACCGAACGCGGTGATCTGCGGCAGGTAGCAGTTGCGCAGCGCGTACCGGGTCAGGATCCGCGAGCCCTTCAGGCCTTTGGCCTCGGCGTACACCAGGTAGTCCTCGCCGAGAATCGGGATCATCAGCATCCGGGTGGACAGGATCCAGCTGAACGTCCCGATCAGCACGATGGACAACGCCGGCAACAGCCCGTACTTGAGCACGCTGCCGATGAACTCCGGTGTGATCCCCGGACTGATGTTGGAGTCGTACGCCGATCTGGCCGGCAGCATGCCGAGCGAGTACGCGAAGATGTACACCAGGATCAGCGCGACGAAGAAGTACGGCACGTGCGACAGCGCGATCGACAGGTTGGTCGCGATCCGCGATCCGAGCTTGCCGCGGCGCCAGCCCGCGATCGCGCCGATCGCCACGCCGAAGATCCAGGCCAATACGGCGGAGATGCCGAGCAGACCGATCGTCCAGGGCAACGATCTGAGGATGACTGTCTGCGCCGAGGTCGGGTAGTTGATCAGCGAGGGCCCCATGTCGCCGTGCAGGATCAGCTTCTGCATGTACTTGAGGTACTGGGAGAACAGATTGCCGTCGAGACCGAACTCGTGCCGGTAGCGGGTGATGATCTCGACACTCGCCTGCTGGTTGTAGATGTAGTTCTGCTGCAGGGTCTGGATCAGCGTCTGGATCGGGTCACCCGGCATCAGCCGGAAGAAGAAGAACGCGATGGTCAGCGCTCCCCACAGCTCGACCAGGTAGAGCCCGAACCGGCGGATCGCGTACGCCGCCAGCGGATGCCGCGACAGCCAGGCCCGCACCCCCGAGGACGGTGCGGCGTCCTGGCTCTTGTCGACAGTTACCACCGGCGGGGCCTCCGCCGTCACGCCGGTCCCTTCTGCCCGGTGCTCTCGATCCGGCCGAGCACGAAGATGAAGTGCTGCCACCAGTTCAACGGCACCTCGTACAGGTCCTCGTCGGTCGGCCAGCCCTTCCAGAACGTGGTGTTGAAGTACTGCGGGTAGCCGGTCTGGATCACCGGCAGCAACGGCAACTCCTGGAAGTAGATCTCCAGAGCCTTGGCCAGCAGCGGCTTGGCCTCTTCCGACTCCGGGTCGAGCGCGGCGAGCTGCTCGGAGATCTTGTCGAACTCGGGGTTGCGGAACCGCATCTTGTTCTTCTGGGCGGCGTTCTTGCCGACCGGCTGGGCCTTGCTGCTCTCCCAGTCGGTGTAGATCTGCTCGGGATCGATCTCGATGCCTTCCCAGTTCGAGTCGATGTCGTACTCGCCCCGCTGGAACTTCTCGTCGTGCACGCTGCCGGCCAGGCTGCGCAGGGTGGCCGGCACACCGACCTTCGCGAGGTCCGCCTTCAGCACGTTCGCCATCGCGTACTCGGGGCCGTCGACCGGTGAGACCGTGATGATCTCGAGGTTGATCTCCTTGCCCTTGTACGAGCGCTTGCCGGCCGCGTTCTTCGGCGCGATCTCGTCCAGCAGCTGGGCCGCCTTGTCCGGGTTGTACTCGAACTTGTACTTGTTCGCCAGCTCGTCGTTCTTCCACTTGTCGTTGGTCGGATAGTCCGCCCACGGGTACTGCGCCGGCGGCACCGGGACCGGCCAGATCGACTTGCCGATCTTCTCCCGGTCCAGGCAGTAGTTGATCGCCCAGCGCATCTTCGACTCGGCCATCACGCCGCGCGACGGGTCGCAGTTCAGCCACATCACCCGGGGGTTCGGGTCGTGGAACTGCGTCGTGACGAGACTCGGATAGCCGGTGTTGCGCAGCTGCTTGGCGTGCGGCTCGTCGACCGAACCGACGTCGAACTCGGCCCGCTCGAACGCCAGCGAGGCCTGATCGAGCTGCTTGGAGGTGCTCTGGAAGACGACGTACTGCGGCTTGACGTCGAGCTTGTCCTTGTTCCAGTAGTTCGGGTCCTTCTCCCAGACGAACATCTTCTGGTTCCGGATCGCCTGCTTCAGCTTGTACGGCCCGCTGTGCACCGGCGGGTTGTCCTTGAACTTCGTCGGATCCTGCGACTTCCAGATGTGCTCGGGCATGATCCCGACCGGTGGTCCGGCGATCGCGGAGATGAAGTTGTAGTGGAACCGGGGCGTCGGCTTGAGGAACTTGACCACCGCGGTCTGCGGGTCCGGCACCTCGATGTCCTTGACGAACTCCTTCAGCTCGCCACCGCCGCCGAACAGGTCGGGGCGGTCCTTCAGCAGCATCACGGTGAACTTGAAGTCGTTCGCGCCCAGCGGCTGGCCGTCGTTCCAGTGCGCCTTGGGGTCGAACTTGAACGTCAGCTCGGTGTGGTCGTCGTTGTACTTGTACTCGGTGACCAGCCACGGCGTGAGCTTGCCGGTGGCGAAGCTGAGGTAGAACAGCGGCTCGGTGGTGAGCTCGACACCCGCACCGCCCGGCGTGCCGTTCGGGATCATCCCGTTGAAGCTGTCGAAGACGGTGTATTCGACCTGACCGACGATCACCGTCTGCTCCCGCGGGACGGGGATGTTGGCCTTGCCGATCTGGACCGACTTGGTCGCGGCCGGCTTGTTGTCGGCGGGCTTGTCGGAGTACGAGCCGCCGCCACCGGAGCAGGCGGCCAAGAAGGCGGCCATCGCCGCCGCGGCTCCTCCGCCGACCACGCTGCGCCGGCTCAGCTGATAGCGGACGACCTCTTCGACATTTTCGAACTGGGGGCGCGGTGTTTCGTTCATGACGAAAGTCACCTCCGTTTTCAATTGCGCGGACAGGGCGATCACCGACCGAGAGGTGTCACGGACTATAAGTAGCGTTGACAACGTTGGCAAGAGTTCATTGCCACGTTGGAACCTGGTCATCGAATGCGCAGATCAGTGGATATACCAACCTCTGACAACGATGTTTTGCTCTCCGTGACCGGGCGCACGGTGGGACTGGTCGTCGTCGTCACACGCCGCGTCACACGGTGACCGAGTTCGATGTCCGGTATCGGCCACCAGAGCGGCCGGAAACGATTCCAAAGTGGTAGTGACTTCCAGGGGGAGACATGACGAGTACGGCCGTGGATTTCGAGGCGATCAAGGACAAGCAGCGGGCCGGTTGGCAGACCGGCGACTACCCCCGCGTGGGCAACACGTTGCAGATCATCGCCGAGCTCCTGGTCGAGGCCGCCGACGTGCGCGCCGGGCAGCAGGTGCTCGACGTCGCGTGCGGTCAGGGCAATGTGGCGATGGCGGCCGCGCGCCGTTTCGCCGAAGCGACCGGCGTGGACTACGCCGTGAATCTGCTCGAGCAGGGGCGTGAGCGGGCCGCGGCGGAGCACTTGCCGGTGACGTTCACCGAGGGGGACGCGGAGAACCTTCCGGTGCCGGACAAGTCGTTCGATCTGGTCGCGAGCACGGTGGGCGTGATGTTCGCGCCGAACCATCAGCAGGCCGCGGACGAACTGGTCCGGGTCACGAAGCCGGGCGGGAAGATCGCGCTGGCGTCCTGGACGCCGGCCGGGATGATCGGCCAGCTGTTCAAGGTCGTTTCGAAGTGGGCGCCGCCGCCCGCCGGTGTCCAGCCCGCCACCCTGTGGGGAGCCGAGGACCATTTGTTCGAATTGTTCGGCGACCGGGTCGAATGGACGGCGCTGACCAAGCGCGAGTACGTGTTCCGCTACCACTCGCCGGAGCACTTCGCCGAGTGGTTCATGGACTTCTACGGTCCGATCACGCGGATCGCGGGCAGCCTGGACGGCGAGGACTATCGCCACTTCGCCAGCGACCTCGCCGACGTACCGCGAGCGTTCGACTACGCGGACGACGGAACGGTTGCCGCCCGCGCCGAATATCTCGAGGCGGTCGGAACGCGCCGCTAGTTGGCTCTCCACGGATCCCGGGAGGCGGGCGACACTGGAGACCTCACGGAGGGGGTGAGGTCTTTGCCGACGATCCGTCTGCTGGGACCACCGGAGATCGAGCGCGACGGCGAACCGGGCCGTCAACCTCGGGGGCGCAAGGCGTGGGCGCTGCTCGGCTATCTGCTCCTGGCCGAGCGGCCGCCCAGCCGGCGTCGCCTCGCCGAACTGTTCTTCGCCGACGCCGAGGATCCACTGGGTGCATTGCGCTGGTCGTTGGCTGAGCTCCGACGGGCGATCGGCGTACCGGATCTGCTGACGGGTGATCCGGTGGTGACGGCTCTCGACGATGCAACGACAGTCGACGTACTGCTCGTCGGCGAACCGTCCACGGCGCCGGAATCCCTGCTGTCATTGGGCGGAGAGCTCCTGGAGGGCGTGGAGCTCGAGTCCTGCCCGGAGTTCGAGTCGTGGTTGCTGGTCGAGCGGCGTCGGGTGGCCGGAGCGCTCGAGGCACGGCTGCGGCAGAACGCGGTCGCTCATCTCGCCGCTGGGCAGGCTGACCAGGCGATTCCCTTTGCGGCCAAGGCGGTCGCGATCAATCCGCATGAGCAGGGCAACCATGAACTCCTGATCCGCAGCCTGGCCACGTCAGGTGATCGCGTCGCGGCACTGCGGCAGATAGCGATCTGCGAGGACCTGTTCCGGCGCGAACTGGGCGTCGAGGTGTCGACGTCGCTGCAGGAGGCCGCGACGGTCGCGCCGCAGTCGCCCGCTCCCCTGAGCGGTCGCGCGGCTGCCGTCAGTCAGCTTCAAGCAGGACGTGCCGCGATCGTTGCCGGTGCGGTCGATGCGGGTCTGCAGTGTCTGCGCCAGGCTGCTGCGCTGGCGGTGCAGTGTCGTGACAAGACGCTGGAAGCGCGTGCACTCGCGGCTCTTGGCGGTGCCCTCGTGCATGCGATCCGCGGTCATGACGAGGAAGGTGCGATCGTTCTGCACGAGGCTCTGCTCGTGGCGGATCAGGCGGGTGAGCGCGCCACCGCCGTTCTCGCGTTCCGCGAGCTGGGGTTCATCGAGGTCCAGGCGGGTCGCCGGAGGACCGGTGATGAGTGGCTGGCGAAGGCCCAGGCTCTCGCCGATTCGGATGAGGAGAACGCCGCGATCCTCGGCGTACGCGGGATGAACTCCTCCGACCGATCCGACTACCCGACCGCCTTCGAGCAACTGGGCGAATCGGTCGAACTCGCCGCACGCTGCGGCGACCGACGTCAACAGGCCTGGTCGCTGTCACTGGTCGGACGCGCACATCTGCTGCGCGGTGAGTACGGCGAGGCCACGGCGGCGCTGGCGGAATCACTCGACCTGGTCCACCGAGAACGATGGATCGCGTTCCTGCCCTGGCCGCAGACATTCGCCGCCGAACTCGACCTGCACGCCGGCAAACTCGACGCCGCGGTCGAGGGTTTCGAACAGGCCTGGGCGTTGGGTTGCCAGCTCGGCGACCCTTGCTGGGAAGGGATGGCGGGTCGAGGTCTCGCAATGCTGAACGCCCAGCAAGGCGACCACTCCGCGGCGACCAAGTGGCTGGACCTGGCCCTCACCCGCGCCAGTACCGAACCGGACCGCTACCAGTGGGTCCACGCCCACGTCCTGGACGCCGCAATCACCGCAGCCCTCGACCAGTCCGACCACGACCGCGCCCTCCAATTGGCCGGCCGCCTATCCGCCCTGGCCGCCCGCTGCGACCTCCGCGAACTCCTGGTCCACGCCAACCTCCACCTAAGCCACCTAGGCAACCCCCAAGCAGCCCAAACCGCCCAAACCCTAAGCACCACAATCGACAACCCCGCCCTCCACAACCTCATCAGTTATCAGTCGTAGGCGGCGTCGGTTAGGAGTTCTGAGGTTCGGTGGGGTTCGTTGAGTACGGCTCGGATCACGTGGCGCTGGTCCCAGCGGGCGCTGGCCCAGGCGAGTGCCTTGGCCAGGCCGTCGAAGGTCGCGGCGTGGGGCGCGCCGTCGCTGTCGACCCACCACGACACCTCGACGCCGTCGACGGTGAGTTCCTCGTGTTCCCACCAGGTCTGCGGGACCCCGGGGACCAGCTCACGGACAATATCGGGTACGTCGGCCGCCGTACCCTCGCCGTCGATCTTGCCCTCGGCAACTTCCTGCGCCATCGGTACGTCGAACAGGTCACTCAACCCGTCCGCCGCCGCACCGGACGCCACCACAAAACCGCCGAGATCCTCGCGCTGCAACCACATCGGCCCGTCGACGACCACCGCCTGACCCGCATCGATCACCTGGGTCGCCCCGTCGTCGCCCAGCACCCGCACCTGATCCGGCGCATCACCAGGGAAGAGCGACAACGTCCCCAACTGACGCCAGAGACGCAGCAGAGCACTCTCGTCGACCTCGCGCTCAGGGTCCGCGATCCGCTCCAGCACCAGACTGATGCCATCGGCATCGAGATCGCCGACCTCCCGAACCAGGCCGATCGCCGTACGCACCTCAGGATCAAGCCCCGCGGTCCACTCCGGCGCCTCGTCCAGGAACGTCGCCAGCACCGGCTCCGCATCCGGATCGGCCCGCCCGGCCAGCGGTTCCCCGTCCTCGAGCACAACGCGCTCCCGGATCCACCAAGCCGAGTACGACGGTACGCCGAGCGGCCGGTCGTCCGGCCCGACAACGCGCACCTGTGTCACCAACGCGCGACGCAAGTCCGGAGACGATCCGAGCAACTCGAGCACCCGCGGCCAAGCGTCATCGGTGATCCAGTCCAGGTCCCGGATCGCGCTCAGCTCACCGACCGTCGCGCCGTACCGAGATCCATCCGGCGCCACGTCGTACGCCCAGTCCTCGATGCCATCCAAGTCCTTCAATGACTCAGGCAGCTGGTCAAGCGCGACGTCCGAAGCCGTTACCAGGCCGAGCGTCGCGAGGACCCCGACGGCCTCCAGCGCCGGCAGACCATAGCGATCGAGTACGGCGCGATCGATCGGCGCGACTTCCTCGTCGTCGAGCACCTCTGCAGCCTCGGACCCGGGAATCACCAGAGCGTTCGCAGGCACCAGTTCGCCGTCAGCGTCACGCAGGACAAGGTCCGAGAGCCACCACAATCCCTCCGCCTGCGACGGATCGGCCGCGACCAGACTGAGCACGGCATCCGCGATCGCATCCGGATCATCGGCATCGACGGAGTGCTCGGCAGCGGTCCGCACGGCGCTGTCCTCGAGTAACGACCGCGGCGTAGCGGACAGCGCCCCGAGCCGCTCGAGCGCCGGGTCGACCGCCTCCGGATGAACGATCCGTACGCCGTACTCCCCGAAGGCAGCGAGGATGCCAGTCGGAATCTCCGGCCCAGGCAGGAGAAGCCCGCGCACACCACGCACGAGCCGACCGTCGGCGAGCGGGACCGGAAGCGTGCCAAGGGACTCACGCAGCAACGCGTCGGTCACCATCCCGCTGAGAGACGCGTAGAGAGCGCGCCACCAAGCGGGAGATTCGTCGGCGGCCACTCCCCCGAGCTGATCCACCACCTCGGCCAACTCGAGCCTGCGGACACCAAGCGTCTCGAGGGCCAGCCTGTCCTGCAGCGTCGACCGAATCAGCCCGCGGACAATCGGCGCGAGAACTGCGTTGAACGCGGCATCGGCGCCGTCGACCACGACGGCGTCCCGCGGCCGGAGCAACGTCCCGTCCTCGACCGCCCGGACGATCGCGGTCCCGGGCAGGACGGCAACGATCTCCTCCCGGAGAGCGCGATCAAGCGTTCCCGCCGCGAGCCCGGTCGGCACGAGGTGGAGTACGTCGTCGCCGTCCTCGACACGCGCTTGCAGCAGATCGGCGTACGCCGTCGCCGCTCCGCGAACCAGTCGATCGGTCAGCGGCCCCTTGGCGACATGCCGCCGGGTCGGATCGAGCGGGAAGCTCGCCAGCAACAACGCCGGCAACGACAACGGTTCATCGGTCGGAGTGGGCGCCTGCACGACCCCAGGCAGCTCCACCTGACCGCGCGGCAAGGCCCAGAGGACCGACCAGGTCGGGCGAGAGCGCTCCTCGATCGGACGGTCGGCGAGCAGTTTCTCGCGTTCACGGTCGTCGAAGACACCGGCGGCGCGACCCACCCACCAACGGGACTCGGCGTCCTCCAGGACCCGGTGCCCGTCCGCGGTATCGATGTCGATCCGCTCGAGATCAGGCAGCGCAAGCAACAGCGCGTCGTCCGCCTCCTCGAGCAACCGGCGAACGAGCGCGGCCGCGTTCTCGTCCCGCAGCGGCAGAATCACTGCGGTGTCGTAGCCCTCCGGCGGCTCACCGTCGGCTTCGAACGGCAGCCGCAGCACCGGCACCTGCCCGTCGCGCCGGCGTACCTCGGTGTCCAGCCCGGACGACCCGACCGCCACGATCGCCGCCGCCGTGTCCGCCTTCGAGAACCGCACGCCGCCGGTGCGCGACAGGATCACCGGCTCGTCGGTCACTGCGAGTACGGCGGAGAATCCGACGCCGAACCGCCCGACCGCGGCCTCGTCCCGCTTGGCCGAGGCACGCAAGGTCGCGAGCGATTCGACTCCCTCGGCGGACAACGGCGTACCGGTGTTCGCCACGACCAGCGTGCTGCCACGGAGCTCGTAGAGAACGCGTCCCGGCGTACCGGCCCGTGCCGCGGCGTCGGCCGCGTTCTGCGCCAGTTCGATCACCAGGCGGTCGGCGTACCCGCCGAGGGCGAGATCCTCCTCGGCGTTGGCGTCCTCACGGAACCGCACCGGCGCCGCCGACCACCCGGCCAGCACCCGGTCGCGAATCCCCGCCGTACCGAACACGTCGTCGCTCACCGGTGCAGTATGCCGGGTGCGGCTCCGGACCGGGCTACCTGCCTACTGGAAGGGGCAGCCGCATGACCCGGTTCCTTTCGATAACAGGTTGTCGGCTCATCGTGTCAGGTCGCTATCGTGGTCGGGTGATCGATCCCGGCAGCCGGTACGTCGCCCTTGGCAGTTCGTTCGCGGCCGGACCGGGGATCGACCCGATCGTGCACAAGCCGGCCGGTCGATCGGGCCGCAACTACGCGCACCTGGTCGCCGCGGAGTTCGGCCTGGACCTCGTGGACGTGACGTACTCCGGCGCCACCACGGCCAACGTCCTCGACACCCAGCAGGACGACGCGCCGCCACAACTCGACGCCGTCACGCCGGACGCCGCGCTCGTCACGATCACTGTCGGCGGCAACGATCTCGACTACATCGGGACGTTCATCCGCGGCAGCATGCTCAACACCCTCGCGAAACCGGCCACCCTCCTCGGCCGCCGTGTCGCCAATCGCATCCGTGCCCGGGTCAGCTACCTCAAGGACGACACGGAGTACCAAGCCGTCACCGACTCGCTCACGAACGTCGTCGAGCAGGTTCGTGGTCGTGCTCCACAGGCCCGCATCGTGCTCGTCGACTACCTGACCCTGGTCGGGCCGAGCACTCGGCCGCGTCTCGACGTACCGCTGAACGAAGAGCAGTTGCCGAGCGTCGCCATGATGGCCGACGGTCTGGCTGCCGCCTTCGCCAAGGCTGCCGCGGCCGGCGGCGCTGACCTGGTCGCCGCGTCGGCCGCCAGCCGCGACCACGCCATCGGCTCGCCCGAGCCGTGGATCACCGCGTTCACGCTGCGCCCGCCGGGAATGCTCGGCGGCGTCGTCCCGTATCACCCGAACGCGGCCGGCATGCGCGCCGTAGCGGAGCTCGTGATCGCCACACTGAAGGTCTGACGTCGTGGGCGGCCAGAAGGTGCGGCAGGCAACGGTCTCGGACGTCGAGCCCGCGGTCCGGACGTTGGCCCGCGCGTTCGAGGACTATCCGATGACCCGGATGGGTCTCGACCCGGACGACTATCCGGCCAGACTCGCGCAGTACCAGCGCCTGTTCCTGACCGAGATCGGTCTGGCCCAAGGACGCGTCTGGGTCACTGACGATGTCAGCGCGGTCGCGGTCTGGACGACTCCGTCGACGCCGGCAGACGTCTTCGCGCCGCACGCGGACGCGTTCCAGGCGCTCGCCGGGTCGCGGGCCGCGCTCGCCGCGGAGTACGAGGAGGCGATGGGCATCTTCCGTCCGCGGGAGCCGATCTGGTTCCTGGGGCTGCTCGGTGTCGAGCCCGACCGTCAGCACCAGGGACTCGGGCGAGCAGTGGTCGCGCCCGGTCTGGCCGCGGCCGATCAGGACCGCTCGCCGGCGTTCCTCGAAACCCAGGAGCCGGCGAACCTGCCGTTCTACGAGTCCCTGGGCTTCGTCACCGTCGCTGAGCTGCAACTCCCCCACGACGGGCCGATCCACTACGCCCTCTACCGGCCTGCGAGGTCAGGACACTAGGGCGTGTAGACGTACGGCGTCGTCGTGGTGATGGCGAGGAAGCCGAGACGCTGGAGGATCGGGGAACTGTCGTCGGACGCGTCGACGTGGAGGTAGCGGTAGCCGAGCTCGACCGCGCGCGCGGCGCGAACCGCCACCAGCGCCTTGTAGATGCCCCTGCCGCGCCAGTCGGCCAGCGTCGAACCACCCCAGAGGCCGGTGAACTCAGTGCCCTTCTTGTAGACCGCCCACGCCGCCGACACGACTTCACCGTCGGCCTCGGCGGCGTAGATGTCGGTCAAACCGGTCGCGTGGCGACGGTCCAGGTCGTCGGCCAGCCAGGACCAGTTCTCGTTCCAGACGGTCGACTCCATCGCGGCGATGCGCTCGAAGTCGGCGCGGTCGTTCACCAGGCCGATCGTCACTCCCTCGACGGTCGCGCGGCCGCGCAGGCGCTCGGCGATGTCCGAGCTGTTCGCGACGAGAACGGTTTCCTGGTCCTCCGGCACGAAGCCGGCCGCACGCAGCCGATCGGGCAGGTCCGCCGGGAGGTCGTGGCCGCGGAGCTTCCACTCGACCGCCTGACCCTTCGCCGCGAAGAAGTCCCGCTGGCGTGCGATCAGGGCGTCGACCTCGGCATCGTCGAGGCCTTCCAGAGTGCGATAGCTGACGAACCCCCGGCTCGGGTACTCGACCCGGATCACCGGCCCGTCCCAGCTCGTCGGTACGTCGGCGGTCTCACTCGTCCCGCGCATCTGCTCGTCGTACACGGCCAGCAGGCGCTCTGCCAGCTCAGTCTTCGCTACATCCGTCACAACAGGACTCTGACACGCTTGCAGGTGGTCCCGCGTCGCATTTGACCCAGCTTCAGCGTGTCGCCACTCTCGTCGCGCCGCGCCACCCGAACCGCAACCAGCCGCGGGCACTCCGACGAGGGCGCTGGGTGCTCTTGCGCTCGACCCGATTCTCACTCTCCGTGGTGATCGGATCGGTCTTCTGCTCGCGTCGATCCGCGGCGTTGTGACTCAGCGACACCATCAGGTTCAGCGGTTCCATCGTTTCGTCCTCCGGTTCCGGGCACCGTCTGCCGGCGCCTACACCCCTACGTCGGAGCCGATCGGGCGACTTTGACATCAAATCCGGATCGGCAGCGCGAAAGTCGCAGGGACGCCGGGACTGTGGAGGACATGGTCTGGTGGGCGGGTCGGTTCGGTGAGGCCGACGGAGGCAAACAGACTGCCGATCTCCAAGGTGCTGACAGTGGCGGCGCGGAACGTCCACACCGGATGGTGGTTGGGCAGATACCAGGTACGCCGGGCCCGGTGCGTGTGGAGGCCCCACCGAGCGGTGAGGAAGTCGGTCAGCGGATCTGATGCGACCGGCGAGCCGATCTCAACGGTGATCGTCGAGGCCGCGTGCACACCCGGCCGGCGAAGGACCGACGTGTACGTGTGCTGGTCGGCGACCTGCGTGTGCGTCATCTGCGCCCAGCGATACGGCAGGCCGAAGATCGTACGGGCCGCCGCGACCACGGCAAGCCGGTCGGCATCGAGGCTGAGGAAGACGACACCACGACACCCGGACTCGTCGACGGAGTACAGCCGGATGTTCATCTCGAGGAACGACCCCAGCACTGGTACGGCGGGACCGTGCGGGAACCCGGTGTCGGTCATCCGGAACGGCACCAGCCCGACGTACGTGCGGCCCTCGAACGTGTCGGGACACGTGCCCGGCGGGAAGAAGTGCGCGACCTCAGCCGGGTCCAGCGCCCAGTGCAGGAACGTCAGATCCAGCCACTGCTGCCGCAGGATCCGCGGTCGCTCGAGCTCCGGCGCATCCGGCCAGATCACGTCCACCGCGTTCAGTCGACGGTCGGACGGACCTCGCAGGTCGGCAGGCCGTCGTTCAGTTGGCACACCAGGTAAGGCGACGAGGACTCATCCGGAGACCGCCACGGCATGACCGCCTCGCCGGTCAGCAACGCGTCGAGCGTCTGCAGCTCGGGGTCGCGTTGTTCGGCGTGATGCCGGTATCCGGCGGCGCCGAGTGCGAGCGCGATCGCCATGCCGAGGAGGTTCACCTCGGTCGGCTGATCGGGAGCGACCGAGTCCTCCGCCGGCTCGAGCTTGATGCCGTGATCCGGCACCTCGACGATGCGCGCGACGTACCTGCCAGCTGTCATGAGACCGAGCGTAGCCCCAGGCCGCCGGCCACCGTGGGAGGTCCCCTCAGGGACCTCCCAGCAGGCTCTACGAGGAGAAGGCGGCGTCGAAGGAGGCGGTGGGTGGGTCGAAGGCGAGGGAGCGGACGAACTGGAGGGCTTCGGCGGCGCCGACGAGGCGGTCCATGCCGGCGTCCTCCCATTCGACCGAGATCGGGCCGGCGTATCCGATCGTGTTCAGCATCCGGAAGCACGCCTCCCACGGGACGTCGCCGTGGCCGGTCGAGACGAAGTCCCAGCCGCGCCGCGGATCGCCCCAGGCCAGGTGCGAACCCATCCGGCCGTTGCGGCCGTTGCCGACCTGGCGCTTCGCGTCCTTGCAGTCGACGTGGTAGATCCGGTCCTTGAAGTCCCACAGGAAGCCGACCGGGTCGAGGTCCTGCCAGACGAAGTGCGACGGGTCCCAGTTCAGCCCGAACGCCTCCCGGTGGCCGATCGCCTCCAGCGTCGCGGTGGTCGACCAGTAGTCGTACGCGATCTCCGACGGATGTACTTCGTGGGCGAACCGCACCCCGACCTCGTCGAAGACGTCGAGGATCGGGTTCCAGCGGTCGGCGAAGTCCTGGTACCCGGCCTCGATCATGGCCGGCGGCACCGGCGGGAACATCGCGATCGTCTTCCAGATCGACGACCCGGTGAAGCCGACGACCACGTCGACCCCGAGGGCGCGGGCCGCGCGGGCGGTCGTCTTCATCTCCTCGGCGGCGCGCTGCCGCACTCCCTCGGGATCGCCGTCGCCCCAGATGTGCGCGGGCAGGATCGCCTGGTGCCGCTGGTCGATCGGGTCGTCGCAGACCGCCTGGCCGAGCAGGTGGTTGGAGATCGTCCACACCTTCAGGTTGTGCTTCTCCAGGATGTCGCGGCGATCGCGGACGTACGCCTCGTCCTCGGCCGCACGCCGTACGTCGAGGTGGTCACCCCAGCAGGCGATCTCCAGCCCTTCGTAGCCCCAGGAGGACGCCAGCCGGGCGACCTCCTCGAACGGCAGGTCGGCCCACTGGCCGGTGAACAGGGTGATCGGTCGAGCCATGTCATCCTCTCCTTTCCGAACAGGGTCACCGAACGCCGAGCAGGTGCTCCATCGCCAACTGGTCCAGCTTCTCGAACCCGAGACCGCGCTCGGCCAGCGCTTCCCGGTCGTACTTGGAGTTACGGAGGTCGGCCAGGCTCTCACCCTCGGCCAGGGTGGGCTCGGACAACTCCGCCACCCGTGCGGCGGCCAGCGCCTCCACAACCTCGGGGTCGGCGCGGAACGCCTGAACCTTGTCGCGCAGGATCAGGTAGTTGCGCATGCAGCCCCGCGCGGTCTCCCAGACGCCTTCCTCGTCCTCGGTCCGCGGCGGCTTGTAGTCGAAGTGGATGTAGCCGTCGTACGCCGGCTGGTTCCCGGATCCCTGCAGTACGTCGACCGTCCAGAACGCCTCCCGCAGATTGCCCGCACCGAACCGCAGGTCCTGGTCGAAGCGCGGACCGTGCTGCCCGTTCAGGTCGATGTGGTACAGCTTCCCGTGCCACAGCGCCTGCGCGATCCCGTGCGCGTAGTTCAGGCTGGCCATCTGCTCGTGGCCGACCTCGGGGTTGATGCCGACCAGTTCGGGATCCGCCAGATCGTTGATGAAGGCAATCGCATGCCCGATCGACGGCAGCAGGATGTCACCGCGCGGCTCGTTCGGCTTCGGCTCGATCGCGAAGCGGATGTTGTAGCCCTGCTCCCGCACGTAGGCGCAGAGCAGATCCATCGACTCCTTGTACCGGTCGAGTGCGGCCCGCACGTCCTTGGACCCACCGGACTCCGCACCCTCGCGACCGCCCCAGAGGACGTACGTCGTGGCGCCGAGCTCGGCCGCCAGGTCGACGTTGCGGAGCACCTTGGCCAGCGCGTACCGGCGGACCTGACGGTCGTTGGCGGTCAGGCCACCGTCCTTGAAGACCGGGTGCGCGAACAGGTTCGTGGTCATCATCTCGACGGCCAGGCCGGTGTCGGCCAGGGCCTTCGTGAAGCGCTCGAGGGTCTGACCGCGGGTGGCGTCGTCGGGAACGACGTCGTCATCGTGGAACGTGACCGCCGCGGCTCCCAGTTCCGCGAGCTTCTCCACCGCGTGGACCGGGTCCATCGCCGGACGGACCGCCGTACCGAAGACGTCGACGCCCTGCCAGCCGACCGTCCAGAGACCGAACGAGAACTTGTCGTCCTTGGTCGGGGTATAACTAGTCATTCAGGAATCTCCTGCCATTGTCGGGAGGTCGAACTGGCCTCGACCGCGGCCAGCACACGCTGGACCCGCAGCCCGTCGGCGAACGACGGCGTCGGATCGGCTCCTTCGGCGATCGCGGTCACCAGGTCGACGGCTTGATGGGTGAACCCGTGCTCGTAGCCGAGCAGGTGGCCGGGCGGCCACCACGCCTCGACGTACGGGTGGGCGGACTCGGTGGCGAGGATCCGGCGGAAGCCCGCGGTCCTCGCGTCTTCTGCTCCGTCGTAGAAGTGCAGGAGGTTCATGTCCTCGAAGTCGAACGCGAGGCTGCCGTCACTGCCGTTGATCTCGATCCGGATCGCGTTCTTCCGCCCGGTCGCGAACCGGGTCGCCTCGAACACCCCGAGCGCGCCGGACCGGAAGTGCGCCAGGAAGACCGCCGCGTCGTCGACGGTGACCGGTCCGCGCTCGGTGCCCGCCGTACCGGCCAGGCCCGAGTGCTCGGCCGCGACCGGCCGCTCCTTCACGAACGTCTCGAGCTGACCGCTCACCTCGGCGATGTTGTCACCGGTGATGTACTGCGTCAGGTCGATGATGTGCGCGCCGATGTCGCCGAGGGCGCCCGAGCCGGCCTTCTCCTTGTCCAGCCGCCACGACAGCGGCGCCTCCGGATCGGCGATCCAGTCCTGCAGGTACTGCGCCCGGACGTGCCGGATCGTCCCGAGCTTGCCCTCGGCAACGAGCTGGCGGGCCAGCCCGATCGCCGGCACCCGGCGATAGGTGAACCCGACCATCGACCTGATCCCCTTGGCCCTGGCCGCTTCCGCCGCGGCCGTCATCGCCTCGGCCTCCTCGACCGTGTTGGCCAGCGGTTTCTCGCACAGGACGTGCTTGCCGGCCTCCAGAGCGGCGATCGCGATCTCGGCGTGGCTGTCCCCCGGCGTACACACGTCGATCAGCTGGACGTCGTCGCGGCCGAGCAGCTTGCGCCAGTCGGTCTCGGTCTCCTTCCAGCCGAGCTTCGTCGCGGCCGCCTGGACAGCCTCGGGGTTGCGGCCACAGAGCACGTTCATGGCCGGGTCCAGCGGCAGGTCGAAGAAGCGCGGCGCGCTCCGCCAGGCCTGCGAGTGGGCCGCGCCCATGAACGCGTAGCCGATCAGGCCGATGCCCAGGTTCGTCATAGCTCTCCTCGTCAGCTCTCGCTGTGTTTGTCAGCTTTCGAAGGCGGTAGGCATGTACTGGTCCACGTTGTCCTTGGTGACGACCGGCGCGTACAGCTGCACGGTGCGCGGCACCTCGACCTCCACCAGGTCGCCGAGGGCCTTCTTCTGCACCAGCAGGCGGGCCAGCCGGACACCGTCGGCGCCCTGCGTGGACGGGTAGATGACGGTGGCCTTCAGCAACGAGTTGCCGGACTTGATGTCCCGCATCACGTTCGCCGAGCCGGCCCCGCCGACGACGAAGAACTCCTTGCGGCCGGAGTTCTTGATCGCGGCCATCACGCCGACGCCCTGGTCGTCGTCGTGGTTCCAGATCGCGTCGATCTTCGGCGCCGCCTGCAGCAGGTTGGCCGCGGCCTTCTCACCGGACTCGACGGTGAACTCGGCGGCGACCCGGTTGCTCACCTTCAGGCCGCAGTCGGCCAGCGCTTCCTTGAAGCCCTTGCTGCGGTCCTGGGTCAGCGGCAGCGAGTCGATGCCGGCGATCTCCGCGACCACAGCGTCCTTCTTGTCCTTCAGCTGCTGGCAGATGTACGTGCCGGCCGAGACACCCATGCCGTGGTTGTCACCGAGGATCGTGGTCCGGGCCGCGAACGGGCTGTCGAACTCACGGTCGACGTTCACCACCGTGATACCGGCCTCCATCGCCTTCGTCGCCACCGGGGTGAGCGCCGCGCCGTCGAACGGCAGCAGCACGATCGCGTCCACCTTCTGGTTGATGAAGGTCTCGACCTGGCTGATCTGCAGGTTCACGTCGTTCGTGCCCTCGGCAACGATCAGCTCGACGTCGGGGTACTTCTTCGCCTCCGCCTGGGTCGTCTTGGTGATGGCGCCCATCCAGCCGTGGTCGGCGGCCGGCGCGGAGAACCCGATCCGCACCTTCTTGCCGGGCTCGTCGTTCTTCCCGGCCGCGACCGCAGGGGCCGGGGCGTTGTCGCTCTCCTCGGCCTTCGGGGTGTTGCTGGTACAGGCGGCCAGGGCGAGCACACCCAGACCGGCGATGGCGGCGGTTGCGAATGTTCGTGTTCGTGCGGACATCGTTGTCCCCTCCTTGTGGCGGTTCATTGGCTGGTTGCCCGGGCGGCGAGTCGCTGCTGGAGGAGGACGGCGATCACGATGATCGCCCCCTTGGCGACCGACTGGGCGGAGATGCTCAGGTTGTTCAGCGTGAAGACGTTGTTCAGGGTGGTGAAGATCAGGACACCGAAGACGGTGCCGACGATCGTGCCGCGGCCGCCGGACAGCAGCGTGCCGCCGATCACCACGGCCGCGATCGCGTCCAGCTCGTACAACTGGCCGTGGGTCGAACTACCGGTCGTGGTCCGGGCCATCAGCATCACCGCGGCGATCCCGCAGCACAGCCCGGCCAGGACGTAGAGGGCGACGGTATGGCGCTGCACCTTGATGCCGGCCAGCCGGGCGGCCTCGGAGTTGCCGCCGACGGCGAAGGTGCGGCGGCCGAACGTGGTCCTGTTCAGCAGCACCCAGCCGGCCGCGGCGACCAGCAGGAAGATCCACACCAGCACCGGTACGCCGATCAGCGATCCGCCGAAGAAGTCGACGAACGAGTTCACCGTGATGATCTGGGTCTTCCGGTCGGAGATGATCTCGGCCAGACCGCGGGCCGCCGCCAGCATCGCCAGCGTCGCGATGAACGGCACGACCTTGCCGTAGGCAACGAGCAGCCCGTTCACCAGGCCACAGGCCGCACCGACGACGAGCGCCGTAGTGACCATGAAGATCCAGTGCAGGTCCGACGCCAGTTGCTGAGTGGCCAGCGTGGTCGCCCAGACCGAGGCGAGCGCGACCATCGCGCCGACCGACAGGTCGATCCCGCCACCGGTGATCACGAACGTCATGCCGATGCTGACCACGCCGATCACGGCCGCGAGCCGCAGGATCGTCAGCACATTGGCGCCGGTGGCGAACGTGTCCCCCGCCGTGATCACTCCGACGATGCAGAGCAGAACCAGCGCCACCACCAGACCGAGGTTGCGTCCCACGCCACTGTGCATCAGCCCGGTCGAGCGTTGCGCGGCAGGTGGAGTGACCGTTGCCTGTGTAGACGTGGTCTGCTCCGGAGGACGTGCGCCATCCTCGACAGTCATGTGGCCTCACTCATCACACAGCACTTCCTTCCATCACCAGGTCCAGGACCTGATGCTCGTCGATGTCTTGCGCGGGCCCGATGTGGACGGCACGCCCCTCCCGCAGTACGACGACCCGGTCGGCCAGACCGAGCACTTCCTCGACCTCACTGGAGACCAGCACGATCGCGACCCCGTTGGCGGACAGATTGCGAATCAACGCGTAGATCTCGGACCGCGCCCCGACGTCGACGCCTCGCGTCGGCTCGTCGAGCAGCAGCACGCGGCACTCCCGCAGCAGCCAGCGGGCCAGCACGACCTTCTGCTGGTTCCCACCGGACAGGTTGCGCACGGGATACTCCACCCCGGACGGACGGACATCCAGTGCTGTGGCGAGTTGCGCGGCGGCCTCCCGCTCAGCCCGGCCGTTCAGGAATCCCCCGCTGGCGAACCGCCCCATGCTCGACACCGTGATGTTCTTGAACACGGCCTCGTCCAGGAGCAGCGCCTGACTCTTGCGTTCCTCCGGCGCCAGCCCGACACCGGCCTTCACCGCGGCCTGCACCCGGCCCGGCCGCAGTGGCACGCCGTCGACCCGGACTGATCCGGTGGCGGCCCGGCGGGCGCCGTACACGGTCTCGAGAACTTCTGACCGCCCTGACCCGACGAGCCCGGCCAGCCCGACGATCTCGCCCGCCCGCACGGTGAACCCGATGCCGGCGAACTCACCCGGCCGGGTCAGGTCCTCCACCTCGAGTACGACGGGCGCCGTACTGAGAATCTCCCGGCGGGGCGGGAAGACGTACTCGATCGAGCGGCCGGTCATCAGCCGGATGAGTTCCTTGGTCGGCGTCGCGCGGGCGTCGAGGCCGGTGGCGACGGTCGCGCCGTCCTTCAGCACGGTGACCCGGTCGCCGATCTGGCGGATCTCCTCCAGCCGGTGCGAGATGTAGACGACCGCCACCCCGCGCGCGGTCAGGCCACGGATGACGCGGAAGAGGTTGGCGACCTCTTCGGGATCGAGCACCGCGGACGGCTCGTCCATCACGATCAGGTGCGCATCCCGCGACAGTGCGCGGGCCATGCTGACCACCTGCTGCCCGGCGGCGGGCAGCGAACCGACGGACCGATGCACCGGGATCTCGCCGTGCCCCAAGCCCTGCAGGATCTCGCGGGCCCGGGCCGTCGCCTCGTGCCGACGGCTGAAGCCGAAGCGGGAGGGCTCGTGGCCGAGGAAGATGTTCTCGGCCACGGACAGCTCGGGGACCAGGTCGAGCTCCTGGTAGATGGCCGCGATACCGCGCTGGATCGCCGCGGTCGGGCTGTTCAGCTGAACCTGTTCGCCGTTGATCGAGATCGCTCCGGCGTCGGGCTGATGAGCGCCGGTCAGCACCCGGATCAGCGTGGACTTGCCGGCGCCGTTCTGGCCGAGCAGGCAGTGCACCTCGCCGGCCCGGACGTCCAGGTCGACGCCGTCGAGCGCCCGTACGCCGGGGAACTCCTTGACGATCCCGGTCATCATCAGCAGATCGTTCATTGCGCCACCCCCGAGTCCACGCGGCCGATCACGGTCGGATCGACCAGGACCTGCTCCAGCGAGATCTGCGCGCCGCCACGGACCGCCGCGGCGAACCCGAGGTCCGACCGGACCACCTGGCAGCCGCCGCCGTCCGGCGCGATCACGCGGTCGCGGATCGCCTTCTCCAGCGGTTCCTTCAGCCACGGCCCGAGGACGGCGAAGTAGCCGCCGAGCACGAGCACGTCCGGGTTCAGGATGTTCACCAGGATCGCTCCCCCAATCCCCAGCCAGGTACCGACTTCCTTCAGCGCGGTCAGTGTCCGCGCGTCCCCCGCTTCGGCCCGCCGGGTGATCCCGGCCAGCCGTTGCTCCACGTCCAGCGACGGATCCCGGACCGGGTCGTCCCTGTCCGTTGCCTTGTGCAACAGTGCGCTCAGGCCGACGACCGTCTCCCAGCAGCCGGTCCGCCCGCAGCCGCAGGTCCGGCCGGGTGGCGCGACCGGCATGTGGCCGACCTCGCCGCTGTAGCCGCGGCCGCCGCGGAGCAGGTGCCCGTTCGACACCATTCCGCCGCCGACACCGACCGCACCGGTCAGCAGCACGAGATCCTGCACCGGCGTGTTCTTGCGCAGTTCCGAGTAGGCCGCCAGCGCGGCGAGGTTCGCCTCGTTGTCGACGTGCAGCGGGTACGACGGTTCGCCGAGCCGCGACCGCATCTCCTGGATCACCTGGACCTCGCCCCAACCCAGGTTGGGCGCGAGCTTGAGGTCGCCGGTGTCACCCTGGACGAGGCCGGGCACGGCCAGGGTCACGCCGGCGAGCTGGCCGGCGCGTTCCTGCACGGCCGTCACGGCTTCGCGGACCAGGTCGGACACCTTGTCGAGCGTCGTACTGGGGTCGAGGTGGGCTACGTCGAGCGGGTCGCGGCGTTCGATGACGGTGTCGCCGGCCAGGTCGAGGGCGGAGACGGCGATGTAGTCGACGTTGATCTCGGCCCCGATCCCGCACACGCCGCTGCCGTCGAGCTCGACCAGCTGGCCGGGACGGCCGAGGGCGCGGGTGGAGTCGGCCGGACCTTCGCGGAGCAGGCCACGCTCGACCAGCTCTGCGACGAGGCTGCTGACCGTGGCCTTGTTCAGGCCGGTGTCTGCGGCGATCCGGGCTCGCGACTTCGGGCCGGACTCGCGGACGTGGCGCAGGACCACGGAGAGGTTGTTACGGCGCAGCGAGACGTGGTCAGCGGCAACCGCTCGGTCCCCCGGGCGGCGACCGTCGGTCAACGTCATCAGGCCACCTCTCCTCAGACTTTGTCTGTTGAGGCAACAAACTAAGTTTCAGCGGTGGGGCCGTCAAGGCCTTGTCACTATCGCTTTCTTGCAAGAGTCTGTTCGAGATTTCCTCCGCCCCCGACAGGAGTCCGCCCCCTGAAGCTCTCCCGCCGTACTTTTGCTTGCCTCGACTGCCGCCGTTGCCCACCAACACCGCGATCGTGAGCTGGCCGGACGTCCGCGAGCCATCGGCGTCATGGCGACCTGATGTGGCGCCAGTTCTACAACCTCACCCGCGTCGGGGTGCAGGGTCTCTACATCACGATGTTCGACGAGTACAGCGAGGGCAACCAGATCGCGAAGACCGCCGAGAGCGGTGCCTGGGTTCCGGCCGGCTCCGGGATCCGCGCCCTCGACGAGGACGGTACGGCGTGTACGTCGGACTACTACCTGCGGTTGACCAACGACGGCGGCCGAATGTTCAAGGGCCAGGCGCCCGTGACGGCAACCCGGCCCGCCCAGCCGTGGCCGGCCTGAGGGTCTAGAACAGCTCCATGCTGTCCGTTGCGGCGGTGATGACCGGGTTGTCGAGGTAGAGACGGCAGGCGATGGCGTGGCCGGCGCAGGTCAGCAGCGACGGGCCGGCCGCGTCCACGACGCGGTAGGCCACCGGGTGCTGGCAGCGCTCTACCGCGCCCTCGTTCTGCCGGTGGCAGCCGAGGATGTGGCAGGTGACGGTGTCGCCGACGTTCATCAGCGTCAGGCCGTGCTCGGGGCAGACGCCCCAGCCGACGCCGCACGCCTGGGCCTCGTTCGCTGCCAGGCGGACGAGACTGCCGGCGGTCGCCTCGAGCTCGCCCGCGATCGTGCGGAACGTGCTGGCGGCCTGGTCGAGCTCACGCCGGAACCGGCGCAACTCGACGGACTCGGGCATGCCGCGGGTGGCGGCCTGCAGGTTCTCGGACAGGGCCATCGCCGCGACCGCGATCTCGTCGACGCGGACCGGAGTGTTGAACTCGCCCAGCGGCGTACCGTTCACCCGCGTGCTCGGCCGCTGGGACCAATGCACCTGCTCGGGACCGGCGCCGTTCGCTGGACCGTTCGGGGACCCGTTCTGTGGGCCTGCCTGAGGACCAGGCTCGGGCCCGCCTGCGGCGTTGCCGGGTCGCGCACCGGCATCGCGTGCCGGAGCGTTGTCCTGGGACTTGCCGCGGCCGCGCTTCTTGTGGTCGCGATGCTCCGCGGGAGCTTTCTGCTCGCCGGCCCCTTCGTCCGCCGGCAGGTGGCCGAGTGGAGCTTGCGGCTGCGGGCCGTGACCGTTGGTCCCGTTAGCCGCCGCCGTCCCGTTGACCGGGAGCCGGCTGTCCTGTGCTGTCCGCCCGTTCATACAGCCTCACTCTTCAAGTGCGTGGCCATCGCCATGCCTGCCCCCTGATGTGCCTCCGGGGGCCGATCGTGCCATGTCCCCCGCGCTTGATACCAGAGGAAATCACCGAGCGTCACCCACTGCTCCCCCTCCCTTTCACAACGCAACGATCCACCCCAGATTTCGGTATGTTTCCCCACCCGGAGTCGGGATACTCACACGCTGCGTATTCCTCCACACCGCTTTAACATTTCGGCACCGACGGTCATAGCTACTCGGCACGCTGTGACGGACCGCCTGGTTACCACAGAGTTCAATCGTTCGGTTGAGTTTCGCCTTGCTTTACAAGGTGTTCGCGGAGAAACTCGACCGCCCGGGCCCGCGCCCGGTACGCCGCATTCGGCGGGTCCTCCCGCACCTCGTGGGTCACGACCGCGTGGGCCGTGCTCTTGAAGCCGTCCGGATTGCCCGGGCCGGAGTCGAGCTCGATCACCTCGAACGCGTCACCGAGCTCCGCGCGGAGGGTGGCGAAGCGCTCCGGCGGCGCCCCCCGGTCCTTGCTGAACCGCAGACCCAGCACGCAGAGTCCATCGTTCCGCGTCCGTTCCTTGACGATCTCGAACTCCCGCCGGGACAGGCCCGGGTCCTGGCGCATCGTGCGCGTCACCGGGAACGGCACCGACGGCTGGCTGAGGACCGGCGCCACCACCGACTCCTCGACGGCTGCGGCCAGGGCGAACCCGCCGGTGAAGCACATCCCGATCACGCCCACCCCTCGGCCCGGCGTCCGGGTGGCCAGGTCGGCGGCAACGGCCCGCAGGTACTTCGTGATCGGCCGTTCCGCGTCCGTCGCGAACGCCCGGAACTCCTTGGACACGCACAGGCGCGCGACCGTCCTCAGCGTGTAGCCCATGCTCGGGCCGCGTCCCGGCGTACCGAACGGCGACGGGATGACGACGGTGAACCCGGCGGCGACCAGGTGCTCACCGAAGGCCTGGACCTCGGGCGTGAGTCCCGGGATCTCGGGGATCAGTACGACTCCTGGACCGGACCCGTTCTCGAAGCAGTCGTAGGTCAGTCCGGCGCCGGTGAACGGTCCTCGCCGCCAGCCGGACAGATCGGAGCTCGATGCCGCCATCACGCCTCCTCGAAGTCGTCCCCAAAGCTTAGAGTGCGCAAGCGGCGACAACCTGTCGTTCAGCGCGCTGCAGCTTGTGACATCCGCTCCGGCAGGCGCTGAGCGCCGACGCTCTGTCGTATTTCCGGCGAATGTCACTCTGAGACCCTTGGGGGGCTGACGGGCAGCACGCCCGGCTCGTTGGCCGGGGGCGTGCTGTTCAGGGGGCGTAGTGCTGGACGGCGCCGCCCTTCGACAGGTCCACGAGGGTGTGGGCCAGGTCCCGAGCTTCGGCGAGGACATCGTCGAGGTCGAGGGTCGTGAGCTGGCGGTCGCGTACGACGACCTGGCCGGCGACGAGGACGGTGACGACGTCGGAGGCTCTCACGGAGTAGACGAGGGCTGCTCGGGGGTCGTGGAGCGGTTGGCAATGCGGGCCGGAGAGGTCGAGCAGGGCGATATCGGCTTGGCGTCCCGGTTCGAGAGCGCCGATCGTGTCGGTGAGTCCGGCCGCCTTGGCGCCACCCCGCGTGGCCAGGCGGAGAGTGTCGGAGACGGTCATCCACTCGGCGTCTTGTTCGCGTTGCTTCTGGGTGAGGGCGACCATCCGCAACGACTCCCAGACGTCGAGCGTGTTGTGAACGGCGGCTCCGTCGGTGCCGACGCCGACCGGCACGCCGATCGACTGCAGGCCTCGGATCGGTGTCACCGAACCCATCGCGAGCTTCAGGTACACCTTCGGGCAACTGGCGACCGCGATGCGATCGGCATGGCGCTCGAGGATCGGGAGGTCGGACTCCCGGATGCCGCAACCGTGCGCGATCAGAGCACCGGCCTCCAGCACGCCGGTGCGGTCGAGGACCTCCATCGGCGTGACACCGAGGCGGTCCACCGACGAACGGGTCTGCTCCTCGGTTTCGGCCGCGTGCAGGTGGATCCGGAACCCCTCAGCTCGTGCGACGTCCGCCGTACGACGAAGATCCTCATCCGTCACCGTGTACGTCGCGTGTGGGCCGAGGCTGGCGGTGATGCGCGGGTCGAGGGTGCTGAGCTCGCGGGTGGTCGCAATGGCGGCTTCGATGGCCTCCGGGCCGGTCGAGGAGAAGTACGTCGGGGCAAGGTCGGCGCGAATGCCGGACTCGAGGGCGGCCTGCGCGATCTGGTCGGCGTGGAAGTAGTGGTCGACGAACGTGGTCACGCCGGCCAGCAACATCTCCGCACACGCCAGCCGCGCGCCTACGCGCACGCGCTCCGGCGTCAGATTCACCTCCATCGGCCAGATCCGTTGGTTGAACCAGTCATCGATCGACACGTCCTCGGCCGCACCGCGCATCATCACCATCGGACTGTGCGTATGCGAGTTCACCAACCCCGGCACAGCCAGCAACCCCGTCCCGTCGATCACCTCCACCTCCCCCAGCCCACCCCCGTCCTCCTCCAACCCGACTTCCGGGTCGGCTCCGGTCGGGGCGACAGCCGTGATCCGGTCGTCGTGAACATGCAGATCCTGAAACTCGTCGATCCGGCACTCCCCCACCTCAGGAACCACCAGCACCGACACATTCCGAATCACCAGCCGGCCCATCAGCCCTCCACCCGATCGCCGTCGTCCCTTCATCCCGTCGTACCAGAGTCTTGTCGATGGCCAGGCCAATCACACCGTCTGCTGCTTCTGGGCGATCAGTACGTCGATGCCGTCGAGGATTCGGTCGAGGCCGAAGGTGACGTCGGTGCCGTGGATCTCGTTGGTGTACTGGTTGCCGGCCATCAGGGTGGCCAGGATCTCGTATCCGAGTTCGTGCAGGCGAGGTTCGAGGAATCGTGTCACCGCGGCCGGCTCGACGGAGGTGGTGGTGCTGTCGCGGACATCGCGACGCGCGCTGGCAATCCGCCGGGCATAACCGTCCAGCAGCAACGCGCACGACAGGCTTTCGCTGGGACTCAGGCCGGCGCCGGTGAGCACCTTCAGGATCGTCTCTGCCCAGCCGAGCAGGTTCGGCGTCACCGGCGCTCCGCGGATGGGAAGATCGCAGAGCCAGGGGTGGACGTCGCACCGATCGACCATCGCTTGCGTCCAGATGGTCGCTGCGGCTCGCCAGTCCGGTGCGTCGGCGACCCGGTCCGGCGCCGGACCCCAGGCTGCTTCACCGAGCAGTACCAACAGCTCGTCGCGGGACCTGACGTACCTGTAGATCGCGTTGGCGGTCAGCCCGAGCTTCTGGGCGATCTTGGGCATCGACAACGCCGCGAACCCGTCGGCATCGGCCAGCTCGAGGGCTGCGTCGACGATCTGCTCGACGCTCTGCGTCGGCTTCCGGCCGAGTTTGTTCGCCTTGGCGGGCAGGCCCCACGCCAGCACGAGCCCCGGTGGCAGGTGCGCATCGTCGGTCAACGGCATCAGGTCGGCTCCTCACACCCCGCGAAACTCGGTGTTTAACTTCGTGTGTACCTTACACTTTATATTAGTGGGGACCACACACAAATACAGCTGAGGATGCGAGCGCGCTATGGGACAGCAGGATCACCACGACGGACCGGGGCGGCGACGACCGCGATTCGGCCTTTCTCGCCGGCTCGGAGTGCTGCTGACCGCGGCGTTGCTCTCGAGCTCGGCGGCGGCCTGTGGCGGAGCGGCCGAAGCCGCGACGAGCAGCCGCGGTACGCCGGAGTCTCCGGCGAACACCGTGGTCTCGACGGACGCCGGGGCAGTACGCGGCACGCTTACGGCGGATGCTCGGCTCTTCCAGGGAATTCCGTACGCCGCACCGCCGGTCGGCGAGCTCCGCTGGGCATCGCCGCAACGGGCCGCGTCATGGCATGGCATCCGGGACGCCACCAAGCCCGGGAATCGCTGTGCCCAGGCCGAAGGGCTGATCGACGCGGCCAGCAGTACCGAGGACTGTCTCTACCTCAACGTCGCCACGCCACGCGACAGCGGCGCACACAAGTTGCCGGTCATGGTCTGGATCCACGGCAACGGCTTCATCAGTGGAGCCGGCAGCCTGTACGACGCACAGCAGCTGGCGGACAGCGGCCAGGTCATTGTCGTCAGCCCCAACTACCGGCTGGGCATCTTCGGCTTCCTCGCCCATCCGGCGCTCGACCACGGCGGAGCTCGGCAACTCTCGGGGAACTTCGGCGTCGAGGATCAGCAGGCTGCGTTGCGGTGGGTCCAGCGCAACGCGGCGGCGTTCGGCGGCGATCCGGGCAACGTCACAATCTTCGGTGAATCCGCTGGAGGCACCAGCGTCTGCTCTCATCTGGTCGCACCAGGATCCGCAGGACTGTTCGACAAGGCGATCCTGCAGAGCGCTCAATGCACCGGGCAGAAGTGGTCGCCCGGACCGCCGACCTGGTTTCCGCTGCCACGGTCCGAGCGCGAGCAGCACGGGCTCGAGGTCGCGGCCAAGGTCGGCTGCTCCGACCTGCGTACCGCTGCGGCCTGCCTGCGGGCCAAACCTACGGACGAACTCGCCAAGTTGTCTGACGTCGGGGTCGGATCAGGACCCACCGTTGGTGGTGGCGTGCTGCCTCTCAGCCCGGATCGCGCCTTCGCAACCGGCCGCTTCAGCCACGTACCGATCATCCAGGGGACCACGCGGGACGAGCACCGCCTGTTCACCGCGGCCATCGAAACTGCAACCGGTCAGGTGACGACTCCGGCCAGCTACCGCGAAGAAATCCACACGCTGTTCGACCCGTCGGACGCCGAACGGGTCCTGGCCCGCTATCCCGTCGAACAGTTCCGTTCCGCCGGCGAGGCATTGTCGACCGTCGTCACCGACTGGGCGTGGGGCTGCCCGGTCCTCGATCGAGATCGCGTACTCGCCGCGCAGACACCGCTGTATGCCTACGAGTTCGCCGACGAGACTGCTCCGTGGTTCAGCACACTCCCGAAACCCAACTTCCCGACCGGCGCGTTCCACGGCGCCGAACTGCAGTACCTCTTCGCCGACGAGCAACTCCCCGGCCCGAGCACACCCGCGCAGGAACAACTCTCCGCGACGATGATGCGCTACTGGACGCAGTTCGCGCACACCGGGAACCCGAACAGTCCGGGTCAGCCACGGTGGCAGCCGTTCCAGAACAAGGACCACGTCCAGTCACTCGCCACGCCAAGAATCGCCTCAGCCGACCTGGCCCAGGAACACCAGTGCGCCTTCTGGAGCTCAATAGGCTCCTGACCTGATCCATGACCACAGCTGCACAGCGCCTGATCTTCGTCGACCCCGTGAAAGACATCGTTCCGAGGATTTATGGGAACATATGTTCGAATCTCGGGTATGGTGGGGGTCATGGCTGCTGGGCTTCAAGGGTCGTTGCTGGATGCGTTCGAGGATCCTGCGCTGGGTTCGCTGGCGGGGGTCGGGCGGACGGAGCTGGGGCTTGGGGCGTGGATCGATGTGTTGCCGCGGTGGTTGACCGGGGCCGACCAGGTGTACGAGCGGTTGGCGCGAGATGTGCCGTGGCAGGCGGAGCGGCGGCAGATGTACGACCGGGTGGTCGACGTACCGCGGCTGTTGTGCTTCTACGGGGAGAACGAGGAGCTTCCGGTGCCGATCCTGGACGAGGCTCGGGATCTGCTGAGTGAGCACTATGCGGACGAGTTGGGCGAGCCGTTCCGGACGGCGGGGTTGTGTTTCTACCGGGACGGGCGGGACAGCGTCGCTTGGCATGGGGATCGGATCGGGCGCGGGAACCACGAGGACACGATGGTCGCGATCCTGTCGGTCGGTGAGCCGCGCGTGCTGGCGTTGCGGCCCCGGCCTGGTGGGTCGAGTGGGCCGGTGGGTTCGACGGTGCGTTATCCGCTCGGGCATGGGGACCTCATCGTGATGGGTGGTTCGTGTCAACGCACCTGGGAACATGCAATCCCCAAGGCGTCCGGTCGGATTGGCCCCCGAATCAGCATCCAATTCCGCCCCCGAGGCGTCCGCTGACCCGTCGGGCTTGGGGCGTGCAGTGGACCCGCCCGCCCGCGCAGTGCGTGCCCGCGAGTCGTGAGCAGTGCGGCGTCCGGTCAGCGGGCGATGACCGGTCGGGTGGCCGCGGCGGGCGGTAACCCGTCGAGGTTGGGTGGTGCGCGCTGACCCGTCGGAGGTGGGCGGTGCGCGCCACGACCGGTCCGGCTCTGGTGAACCAGTTGGGGGCCGGGGTGTGCCGTGACCCCTCGGGCGGTGGTCGTCGGTGATCGGTTGGGGATGCGGGGCGTGCAGTGACCGGTCGTCTGCGGCTGTGGATGGGGCGTGTGGGTGATCAGGCAGCCGTGGGTGGGGGCCGGGCGGTTGGTCCGGCTGGGGCTGTGGATGGGTGCGGAGTGGTCAGGCTGCCGCGCGGGTTTGGAGTTGGGGTTGGTAGACGTGGTTGGCGGAGGCTACGTAGAAGCCGAGGAGGCGGACGTCGGCGGCTTGGCAGATGCGGGTGGCTGCTTCGGCCCATTCGGTGTCGACCTCCGGCTGGAACGGCGGTCCTGGGCGGCCCAGGGCCAGGATGAGACCTGTGCCTGGCGCTGTTCGGACCGCGGGCAGGATCGGGTCCAGGGCTGATGAGCAGGCACCGGCAGTCCCGGCGCGGCGGTGATGTGGGGCGTCGGCAGTCCCGGCGCGGCGGTGATGTGGGGCGTCGGCAGTCCCGGCGCGGTGGTGATGTGGGGCGCCGGCGGTTGCAGCGTTGTCGTGGTGCTGGTCGACATCTCGCAGCGGGGTGGGGTGCTCGAGTGGGGCTGCGAAGTCTTCGGGGAGGTCGAGGGTTAGGGCTGCTCGGTAGTGGTTGTCGGGGTCGCAGAGGAGGACGGTGAAGGTGCCGCGGCGGCGGTCGCCGAGGGTGACCATGAGGTCGACGACGTCGGCGGCGCGGGCGGGGTCGGACAGGGGCTGGGTGGTCCACGTGGGTGGGAGGTTGTTGAAGCTCATACCTAGAAAGTGCCGTCGTTCCGACGGCCGTAGAGAGTTATCCACAGAGCAATTTCTCGATGCGCAAATGGCCCATCACAGGCGGCTTGAAGTGGATCTGCCTGCTGGGCCGCTGTGCTCTAGGCTCGAAGCAGACCGAGCCGAGGGAGACTCCGATGAGCATCACGACAGACCGCATCCGCAGCGGGCGTGGGAGCATCCGCGGCGAACGCAGCACCATCCGCAGCGGGCGCGGCGGCACACGCCGCAGCAGCGGCGCCGGGAGCATCTTGCCGCCGGCTGGAGCTCCTCGCGATCTCGCGATGGCGCAGTTGGCCAACTCGGTCGGTGACGGGGCGTTCATCGTCACGTCGGCGCTCTTCTTCACCCGGGTCGTCGGGTTGTCGACCGCCGAGGTCGGCCTCGGCCTCACGATCGCCTGGCTGGTCGGCTTCCTCACCGGTGTCCCGCTCGGCAACCTCGCCGACCGCCGAGGCCCTCGCGGCACAGCCGTCCTGCTCGCCCTGACGACCGCAACCTCGGTCGCCTCGTTCCTCTTCGTCCGCAGCTTCGCCCTGTTCCTGGTCGCCGCGATCGTCTACGCCTGCAGCCAGACCGGTCTCACCGCCGCCCGGCAGGCACTCCTCGCCGGTTTGGTCACGCCGGCCGAGCGCACCCGCATCCGGGCCTTCCTGCAGTCCACAGTCAATGCCGGACTCGCAGTAGGCGCCGCACTCGGCGGGATCGCGCTCCGCTTCGATACCTCAACGGCGTACCTGACGGTCTTCGCGCTGGACGCACTCAGCTTCCTGATCGCGGCCCGTCTCCTTCACCGCGTCCCATCAGTGGCGGTCACAGTGCGCGTGATGGGCGAGCCGCGTCTCGCAGTACTGCACGACCGCCCGTACGCCGTCCTCGCGCTGCTGAACTCGATCATGCTGCTGTTCATGCCGCTGCTCAGCCTGGTGGCACCGCTGTGGATCGTCTCGCACACAGACGCACCGGACTGGGTGGTCGCCTCGCTGCTGATCGTCAACACGCTCGGAGTCACGTTCTTCCAGGTGCGGATCGCCCGCAGCGTGCGGGACCTGCGCACCGCCACCCGCTCGGTCCGGTACGCCGGAGTCGCGATGCTGGCCGCTTGCGCGGTGTTCGCCATCTCCGCCGCCAAGATGGCCGCTTGGACCGCAGCCGTCGTCCTGGTCGTCGCAGCCGCACTCCTGACGCTCGGCGAGATGAAGCTGGCGTCCGGGGCGTGGGAGATCAGCTTCGGACTGGCGCCGGCCGACAAGCAGGGGCAGTACCAGGGCTTCTTCGGCACCGGCCCCGCGATCGCCCGGATGCTCGGTCCGGCACTGCTGACAACCGTGGTCCTCGGATGGGGTCCGATCGGCTGGATCGCTGTCGGAGCACTGTTCCTGGGGACCAGTTGCGCAACTGGTCCCGCCGTACGATGGGCCGCACGGACGAGGACCGTCAGCGAGGCGGACCAGCCGTTGCCGGTAGAGGAGAACGCCGTCTGATGGACATCCCCGGACTGGTCGAGATCACGACGTACGACGAGCTGCGCAGCGTGGTCCCGCAGCCGCTCGGCGCCGCCGCCAACAAGACCCGCAAGGAGCTCCACGAGCTCGACCGGCAGTGGCTGTCGGTCTCGCCGTTCTGCCTGATCGCGACGTCCGCGGCCGACGGCAGCTGCGACGTCTCGCCGAAGGGCGACCCGGCCGGGTTCACCAAGATCTTCGACGACAGCACGATCGCGATCCCCGAGCGCGCCGGCAACCGGCGGGTCGACGGCTTCACCAACATCCTGTCCAACCCGCACGTCGGCCTGGTCTACTTCATCCCCGGCCGCGGTGACACGCTCCGGATCAACGGCCGGGCCCGGATCGTGCGCGAGGCGCCGTTCTTCGACGAGATGATCGTCAAGGGCAACCGGCCGCAGCTCGCGCTGCTGGTGGAGATCGAGGAGGTCTTCCATCACTGCTCGAAGGCGTTCCTGCGCTCGCAGTTGTGGAAGCCCGAGACCTGGGACCCGACCGCGATGGCGAACCGCGCCACCATCTCGAAGACCCTGGAGCGGACGGACACCGACCTGGCCGAGCTGGAGGAGTACTACGGCAAGGCGTACGAGGAGAAGATCTACCAAGTCAAGTACTGACTCCGGATACTCCGGGCGGAGCAGAACGAAGTACTCCGTGGCGACGATGACACCTGACCGCGCGGCCCCGTACGGTTTCGTACTGTGAGCACGACTACGCCGACAACCGGAACCGCACCCACCGCCATGGCCCGGGTGCGGCGTATCGCGTTGCCGCTGGTGCTCTCCTTGATCGGCGTGGTGGGCTCGCTCGGCGCGTCCCGGGGCGAGCCGGATCGCCGGGCCGCCGACTGGTTCATGGTCGTGCTGGTGCTGATCGGGACGGTGTCGCTGTACTGGCTGCAGACGCGGCCGATCCCGGTGCTGTGGGCAACGGTCGGCTCGACGCTCGTCTACATGCTGATGCAGTACGCGTACGGCCCGGTGATCTTCGCGTTCGTGATCGCGGTCTTCAGCGTGATCCGGCGCGGTTACCGGCTGGCCGGCTGGACCGGCCTCATCACCTTGTACGTCGGACATCTGCTCGGCCGGTTGATCCTCGGGATCAACGAGGACGGTGTGTACCAGGTTCTCCTCGTCGCCACCTGCTTCGTCGTACTCGGGTTCATCGCCGAGCTCTTCCGCGCGCACCGCGACCGCGTCATGGCTGCGGCCCGGACCCGGCGGGAGGCCGAACTACGCAAGGCCGGTGAGGAACGGCTGCGGATCGCACAGGAGCTGCACGACGTTGTGGCGCACCACATCTCGCTGATCAACGTGCAGGCCTCGACCGCCCTGCATCTGGTCGACCGGCAGCCCGAACAGGCCGGACCGGCGCTGTCAGCGATCAAGGACGCCAGCAAGGAAGCCCTGGTGGAGCTGCGCTCGATCGTCGGAATCCTGCGGCAGTCCGACGAGACCGCACCACGTCAACCGGTCGCGGGACTCGAGCGGCTCGAGCATCTGGTCAACCGGACGTCGATGGCCGGGCTCGAGGTACACACCGTCGTCCACGGCGACCCGCATCCGCTCCCGACCGGACTGGACCGGGCCGCATTCCGCATCATCCAGGAGTCGCTCACCAACATCGTCCGGCACGCCAAGGCGAGCGAGGCGACCGTCCGCATCCAGTACGGCGAACAGTCGCTCGTACTGCAGGTCGACGACGACGGTCAGTCCCTCGCAGGCGCGCCGAAGGAAGGCAACGGCATCATCGGCATGCGTGAGCGAGCCACTGCCCTCGGCGGGACACTCACGGCCACCCGCACACCGACGGGCGGCCTGCGCATCATCGCCAACCTGCCGCTGTAGCGCCTACTCCGGCAGGCGGACGTGTGACGGGTTGAGGTCCGCCACCTGCGAGACGCCGAGCAGCGCCATCGTGCGACGGACCTCCTTGGTCAGGATCTCCGCAGCACGCGCCACACCCCGCTGGCCGCCGGCCATCAGGCCGTAGAGGTACGCACGGCCGACCAGACACGCGTCCGCACCCAGAGCGATCGCGGCCACGATGTCTGCGCCGGACATGATGCCGGTGTCGAGGTATACCTCGGCGTCACTGCCCACTGCCTTGCGAACGTCCGGGAGGATGCGCAGCGGTGTCGGAGCCCGGTCGAGCTGCCGGCCGCCGTGATTGGACAGCACGATCGCGTCCGCGCCGGCATCGACCACCCGGCGGGCGTCGTCGACTGTCTGGATGCCCTTGACGATCAGCGGGCCGTCCCAGATCGAGCGCAGCCAGTTGAGGTCGTCGATGGTCATCGTCGGGTCGAACAGCTTGTCCAGCAGCTCAGCGACCGTGCCGTCCCAGGTGGACAGCGACGCGAACGTCAGCGGCCGCGTGGTCAGCAGGTTGGCCCACCACGCCGGGTGCAGCGACGCGTCCAGCACAGTCTTCGCCGTCAGCTGGGGCGGGATGGTGAAGCCGTTGCGTACGTCGCGCAGCCGCGCACCGGCGACCGGCACGTCGACCGTCAGCATCAAGGCCTCGTAC
Source organism: Kribbella pittospori (assembly GCF_004331465.1). Classification (GTDB taxonomy): domain Bacteria; phylum Actinomycetota; class Actinomycetes; order Propionibacteriales; family Kribbellaceae; genus Kribbella; species Kribbella pittospori. Next base: position 184,138 of record NZ_SJKB01000003.1, on the reverse strand, counting down.
CCCGCGGCGGCCGAACGCTTCACCAGGTCCTCACCGGCGTCGCGGTCCTTCCACACGTACAGCTGGAACCACTTCCGCGCGTCCGGAGCGGCCGCGGCGACGTCCTCGATCGAGGTGGTGCCCATGGTCGACAGCGCGTACGGGATGCCGATCTCCTCGGCGACCTTGACGACCGCGCTCTCGCCCTCGTGGTTCATCATCCGGGTGAACCCGGTCGGCGCGAACGCGAACGGCAGCTCGGAGCGCCCGCCCAGGATCGACGTCCCGAGGTCGATGTCGGACACGTCCCGCAGGATCGACGGCTGCAGTTCCATCTCCGCGAACAGCCGGCGCGCGCGGCGCAGGCTGATCTCCGCCTCGGCGGCACCGTCGGTGTAGTCGAACACCGACCGCGGCGTCCGCCGCCTGGCGATCGTCCGCAGGTCCGCGATGGTGAGCGCCTTCTCCAGCCGGCGGTCGGTTGCGTTCACCGTGATCGGCTTCGGCCGCAGCAGAGGCTTCAGCTCGGACCATTTGGGCAGCTGTCGATCGGTCATCAGAACTCCGGAACGGCCGGTTCGGCGGACGACCAGGCGCACCTGATCGTGTGGTCGGACCACAGCATAGCCTGTGGTCCGACCACACAGGTAGAGTCGCCCACAACCGAGGCGGGGGTTGTCGCGTGAAGAACTACGAACTGGTGCTGCACCGGGTCGAGGCCGACCTGGCCGCCGGCCGGTTGCGGATCGGCGGACGGCTGCCCGGTGAACGGACGCTGGCCGAGCAGCTCGGCATCAGCCGGCCGTCGGTGCGTGAGGCCGTCCGGGTGCTCGAGGCGATGGGCGTGGTGCGGACGGCGACCGGATCCGGTCCGGAGGCCGGTGCGGTGATCGTCGCGGAGCCGGTGTCGCCGCTGACCGCCGTACTGCGGTTGCACCTGGCAACAAATCACCTGCCGATGAGCGACGTCGTACAGACCCGGATCCTGCTGGAGTCGTGGTCCGCGCGGGAGGCCGCCGGGCGTGCGCCAGGGCTGGACGCGGCCGAGTTGAAGGTCGCCGATGACTTGCTGGACCGGATGGACGCCGATGGCTTGTCGCCGGAGGAGTTCCATCTGCTCGACGCGGAGTTCCATGTGGCGCTGTCCGGGCTGGCGGGGAACGTGTTGATCGCCGCGGTGATGGCGTCGTTGCGGTCCGCGATTCATGGGTACGTGCTGGCCGCCGTACCCAATCTGCCGGACTGGGAGGCGATGGCCGTCACGCTGCGGGGCGAGCACCGCGCGATCGTGGCGGCGATCCGGGCGGGTGAGCCGGAGGGCGCGGCCGACTTGGTGACCGCGCATATCCGAGGCTTCTACCAGGCCGCCCAGCTGCAGACCCCTTAGCAGCGTTCCTGCGCGGTCAAAGCGGTGCGACGCAGGCCGAGGATGATCGCCGCGCCGACCACAAAGTGGAGTGAGGCAAGGCCGAGCCCGCGAAGGCCATCGCGGCCGAGGCGAAGAAGACCGCTCCGGCGCCGATGTGCATCAGGGCTCCCTGCTGTGCTTCCAGGGTGATGCCGGCGAGTGGAGCCAGGATCGCCCACAGCGCCAGAGCGGCCGCCGCTGTTACTCCAACGACCAAGAGCCGGCTGCGACCGGTAACACGAATCTGCTTGATGTCTGGTTGGGTGAGGTTGGTTGCCATGGTGCCTCCGTGGTTGGTGGTGGGATCACGGTGGCTGAGGGCGGCGCGTACCGGCATCGGCCGCGGGGCTCGGGTGGGGTGGCCCGAAGTCTGGAAGGGATCGACTTTGGTCGGTGGTGAGGAACCGGAGGCCGCCCTAGGGTCAACGGCATGGAGGTTTGTGCGCCGGTGAGGCGGAATCGGTGGGCGTTCCTGGTCGGCGTGGCCGTTGTCGGAGTCCTGTCGGCCGCGACCATCTACGGCCGGGTCGCCAGCACCGACGACACGCAATGGCTACCGCTCGACATCATCGTCGGGATCGTCTCGACCGGACTCCTCCTGTTGCTGCCCCGACGGCCGCTGTCCACCGCGGTCGGCCTGGCCGTACTTGCCACCCTCTCCCCCGCCGCCACTCCCCCGTCGACTGTCGGCACACTGACCGTTGCCCAACGATTCCCGCTGCGTACGGCGGCCCTCGTCGCGCTGGCCGGGACCGCCGGCCACCTCGTCCAGGGGCTCTGGCGCCCCAACGGCAACATCACCTACCTGTGGTTCGCCATCCTCGACGTCGCCGTCCACGCCGCGCTGCTCGGCTGGGGCCAGTGGACCCAAGCCCACCGGCAACTCGTCGACTCCCTGCGTGAGCGCGCCGACCGCGCCGAGGCCGAGCAGGGTCGCAGGGTCGCCGAGGCGCGCACTCTGGAGCGGACCCAGATGGCCCGCGAGATGCACGACGTCCTCGCACACCGGTTGTCCCTGCTGGCGACGTACGCCGGTGCCCTCGAGTACCGGCCGGACTCGTCGCCGGAGAAGCTCGCCAAGGCCGCCGGGGTCATCCGCTCCGGCGTCCACCAGGCGCTCGACGAACTGCGGGAGGTGATCAGCGTGCTGCGCGACACCGAGATCGACGAGTTGCCCGGCGGGCGGCCGCAACCGACGTTCGGCGATCTCCCCGCGCTGGTGGCCGAGTCCCGCGAGGCGGGTACGACGGTCTCGTACGACGACCATGTCGCCGACGCCACGACGTTGCCTCCGGCAACCGGACGGACGGCGTACCGAGTCGTGCAGGAAGGGCTCACGAACGCACGCAAGCACGCGGCCGGGCATCCGGTCCGGCTGACCGTGGCCGGCGGGCCGGGCGACGGCCTGCGGATCGAGCTGATCAACCCGGCGTCGAACGGAACGTCGCTCACCCCGGGCAGCGGGACCGGGTTGGTCGGTCTGACCGAGCGGGTCCATCTGGCCGGCGGCACGCTCGACCATGGAAGGGCGCCCGGCGGCGGGTTCCGGCTCGAAGCCTCGCTACCGTGGCCTGCATGACCGGGACCGAGAACGCGACCATCCGCGTGCTGGTGGTGGACGACGACGCGCTCGTCCGGGCCAGCCTGGAGATGATGCTCGACGGGGCGTACGGGATCGCGGTGGTCGGTCAGGCGGCCGACGGAGACGAGGTACCCGCCGCGGTGGACGCGCACTTCCCGGACATCGTGCTGATGGATCTGCGGATGCCCCGGGTGGACGGCATCGTCGCGACCCGCCGGCTCCGGGCCAGGACCAATCCGCCGGAGGTCGTCGTACTCACGACCTTCGACACCGACGAGAACGTGCTGCACGCGCTCCGCGCCGGGGCGAGCGGGTTCCTGCTGAAGGACACCCCGCCGGCGCAGATCGTCGACGCCGTACGGCGGGTGGCCGCGGGCGACCCGATCCTGTCGCCGGCGATCACCCGGCGGCTGATGGACCGCGCGGCCACGCAGGCCGACGCACACACGACGGCACAGCAGGCGCTCGAGCGGCTGTCACCACGGGAGTACGACGTGATGCTCGCGGTCGCGCAAGGAAAGGCGAACGCGCAGATCGCCACCGAGCTGTATATGAGCCTCGCGACGGTGAAGGCGCACATCTCGCACATCCTGACCAAGCTCGAGCTCGGCAACCGGACCCAGATCGCCCTCCTCGCGCACGACGCCGGACTCGCCTGACGGAGCGGCTTGGCCTGACGCATGCTCTAGCGTGAGCGCATGATCAGGGTGCTGCTGGCGGATGACCAGGCGTTGGTGCGGGCCGGGTTCCGGTCGTTGCTGAACGCCGAGGACGACATCACGGTGATCGGTGAGGTGTCCGACGGCGCCGAGGCGTTCGCGGTCGCGCAGGCGGAGAAGCCGGACGTCGTGCTGATGGACATCCGCATGCCCGGGACCGACGGGCTGGAGGCGACTCGGCTGATCGGGGCCGACGAGACGCTGGCCGACGTCCATGTGGTGATCCTGACGACGTTCGATCTGGACGAGTACGTGTTCGAGGCGCTGCGGGTCGGGGCGAGTGGGTTCCTGGTCAAGGACACGGAACCGGTCGAGCTGCTGCAGGCGGTGCGGGTGGTGGCGCGCGGCGATGCGCTCCTCTCCCCCGGCGTGACCCGGCGGCTGGTCGCCGAGTTCGCGACGCGGAGCCGGCAGCCGCACGCCAGCAAGGAGCTCGACGTCCTGACCGAACGCGAGAAGGAGATCGTCGCCCTGGTCGGCGAGGGCCTGTCGAACGACGAGATCGCCGAGCGCCTCGTGCTCAGCCCGGCGACCGCCAAGACCCACGTCAGCCGCGCCATGATCAAGCTCGGCGTCCGCGACCGCGCCCAGCTCGTCGTGGTCGCCTACCAGACCGGCCTCGTCCGCCCGGGGTGGCTCGGCTGACCCCCGGAGTACTCCGGCTGCGGTAGGAGCGGTCACTCCCTCTGGCCGACGCGGCACCAGGCGCTCGACCGGCAGTCTCGTTGCTATGAACGAGACAGCTGCTCCGCTGGTCGAGGTGACCGGGTTGACGAAGAGGTACGGCGACACTCTGGCGGTTGACGGTGTCGATCTGACGGTGCTGCCCGGCGAGGTCTACGGGTTCCTCGGCCCGAACGGCGCCGGGAAGACGACGACGTTGCGGATCCTGACCGGGCTGATCGCGCCGACGAGCGGGAGTGTGCGCGTGCTCGGTGGCGCACCGGGACAGGCCGACGTACTCGGGCGGACCGGGTCGATGATCGAGTCGCCGGCGTTCTATCCATACCTGTCCGGTCTGGACAACCTGCGGCTGCTGGCCGAGTACGCCGAGGTGCCGCGGGAACGGATCGACGAGGTGCTGGACCTGGTCGATCTCGCCGATCGGGCCAAGGACCGGTTCTCGACGTACTCCCTGGGGATGAAGCAACGGCTCGGGGTCGCGGCCGCGCTGCTGAAGGACCCGGAGCTGGTGATCCTGGACGAGCCGACCAACGGGCTCGACCCGGCCGGGATGCGGGACATGCGCCGGCTGATCCGGGAGCTCGGGTCCGAGGGACGGACGGTCCTGCTGTCCAGCCATCTGCTCGGCGAGGTGCAGCAGATCTGCGACCGGGTCGGGATCATCAACTCCGGCCGGATGGTTGCCGAGCACAACGTCGAGGACCTGCGCGGCGAGCAGGAGCTGGTCGTGCGGGCCGCACCGCGGGAGACCGCGCAGACGGTCCTCACCGAGTTCCTCGGCACCGGCATGGTCCACCTGTACGACGACACGCTGCGGGTCAAGGTCGCCCCGGACCGGGCCGCCGAGGTGAACCGGGTCCTGGTCGAGGCCGGCATCGCGGTGTCGGAGTTGCACAGCACGGAGCGGGCTCTGGAGGACATCTTCTTCGAGCTCACCACCAGCGAGGAGAAGGCCGATGTTGGGTAGTTACCGGGCGGAGTTGCTCAAGCTCCGCAAGCGATCAGCGGTGTGGGTGCTGTTCGGCGCCGGGCTGGTGCTGAGCCTGATCTTCGGCTATTTGCTGCCATACCTCGGCTATGCCACCGGCGACGACAACCCGGGGACCGACGGCGTACCGCGGGCTCAGGTCCTCGAGGGCATGCTGCCGAGCCACGTGCTGGACAACACGATCGGCGGCTATCCGATCTTCGCCGGCGCACTCGCCCTGGTGCTCGGCGCGATCGTGATCGGCGGTGAGTACACCTGGGGCACGCTGAAGACGATCCTCACCCAGCGGCCCGGTCGCGCTTCCGTACTGACCGCACAGTTCCTCGCCCTCGGCACCATGATCGTGATCTGGGTGCTCGGCATCTTCGTCGCCTCCGCGCTGTGCAGTATCGGGATCGCCGCGGGCGAGAACGGCTCCATGAGCTGGCCGGGTCCGCTCGACCTGCTCCGCGGCCTCGCCGGCGGCTGGCTGGTCCTGATGATGTGGTGCCTGGCCGGTGCGGTCCTGGCCGTTGCCTTCCGCAACGTCGCACTGCCGATCGGGCTGGGCGTGGTCTGGATCCTGGGGATCGAGCCCCTGCTGGCCGGCGTCGTGAGCAGCCTGCTGCCTGACCTCGACGTGGTGACCAACGCGCTGCCGGGCACCAACGCCGGATCGCTGGTGTTCGCCGTCACCGGCATCAGCGCGGCCGACGCACCCCCTGGGGTGCGGGATGCGGTCAGCGGTGGCCGTGCCCTCCTGACCCTGTTCGCCTACTGCGCGGTCTTCGCCGGATTGGCCGCCTGGACGACGCGCCGGCGAGACATCACCTGATCCCGGCGTGGACCAGCGCCAGCTCGCAGAACATCGCGTTCGCCCAGGAGAACCACTCGCGGGTGAAGTTCGCCGGATCCTCGACGTGGAACGACTCGTGCATCTGGCCGGTACCGCCCGTGGTGTCGCGGAGGAGCTCCAGCAACCGCTGGCGCTCCTCCGCCGACGTACTCGTCAAACCCTGCACAGCAAGGGCGATCGGCCACACCTGGTCCGGCGGAGTGTGCGGGCTGCCGATGCCGGCGGCGTGCGTTCCGCTGTAGTAGAAAGGATTCTCGGCGCTCAGCAGCAGTCGGCGAGTGGCGACGTACGTCGGATCGTCCGCGGCGGCGTACCCGCTCAGCGGCATCGACAGCAGGCTCGGCATGTTGGCGTCGTCCATCAGCAGGGTCGCGCCGGCGCCGTCGACCTCGTACGCGTAGATCCGGCCGTGTTCCGGGTGATCGACCATGCCGTGCCGCGCGATACCGTCGTCGATGTCGGCCTTCAGCTCCTTGGCCCGCGCGGCCAGTGACTCGTCCGCGAACACCTCGGCCGCCATCTCTTGCAGGTAGCCGAGCACAACCGACGCGAACATGTTGCCGGGCACGTTGAACCCGAGCGCTGTCGCGTCGTCACTCGGCCGGAACGCACTCCACGACATCCCCGTCGGCCGGGTCAGCGGACCACGCCCCTCGCGGACCAGTGTGTCCGTCGGCAGCATGTCCGGTTCGTCCCGCTGGAACCGGTACGGCGACCTCGCCTCGTGATCCTCCTCCACGGTCCACAGATCGATGATCGCGTCGGCCGCGGCCCGCAGGCGCTCGTCGATCACGTCCGCCCGTCCGGTGATCCGCCACAGCCGGTACGCCAGGTCGAGCGGGAAGCACAGCGAGTCGATCTCGTACTTGCGTTCCCACACCCACGGCGACATCTCGGTCTCGTCGTCGGTGTGACCCTCGCCGTTCGGCTCCCGGTTGAACGCGTTCGCGTACGGGTCCAGGACGACGTACTCGAGTTGGCGGTGCAGGACGCCGATCAGTACGTCCTGCAGGGCGGGATCGTCCTTGCACAGCAGCAGGTACGGGCGGAGCTGGGCGGCGGAGTCGCGCAGCCACATCGCCGGGATGTCGCCGGTGAGCACGAACGTGGTGCCGTCCGGCCGCCGTTCGGCCACCGCGGGCAGGTTCTCGGCCATCGACCGCCGGAACATCTCCGCGATCACCTCGTCGCCGGTCGCCCGGCGAACCGCCTCGGTGGCGCGGGACAGAACCTCGGGATCGATCATCGACACATCACCTTTCACCAACGAGTTCACGGTCGGGCAGCAGCACCGAGGGATTGGGCGAGAACGTCTGGTCGAGCACCAGGCTGGCGGCGCCGATCGCGCCGACGTCGACGCCGAGCGCCGTACCGGCGACCTCGAACGGGTGCACCGAGCGGACCAGGAACCGCTCCTCGAGGGCGGCTCGGACCGCGTCGCCGAGCAGCGGCGCGAGCTGTTCCCAGTGCGGCCCGCCGAAGACCACCCGCTCGAGGTCGAGCAGGTTCGCGATGTCCTCGACCACCTTGGCGATCCGCTCGGCCAGCACCGCGACGATCTCACGCGCGAGCCCCGGCCCGTCTTCGGCCTCCGAGCAGAGCCGGGCGAAGGCCGCGTCGACCGCGCCGCGATCGTCAAGGTCGATGCCCTGAGCAAGTACTCCGGTCTGCATCGCCTGCTGGACGAGGTAGCGCGGCTGGCTGGCTTCGCCGACGCAGCCGCGGCGTCCGCAGTAGCAGACCGGGCCGTCCGGATCGACGATCACGTGACCGATCTCGCCGACGTTGCTGGACGATCCGCGGACCACCTCGTCGCCGATCACCAGCCCGGCGCCGACGCCCGTACCGAGGTAGAAGAAGACGAAGCTGCCGCCTCCGCCGGCCCACTTCTCGGCCGACGCTGCCGCCGTCACGTCCTTGTCCAGCAGGACAGGTAGTCCGATCCGCTCGCGCAACTCGTCTCGTAGCGGGACCAGATGCCAGGCGGACAAGTTGGGCGGGTCGACGACTACGCCGCGTTCGACGTCGATCGGTCCGGGGGCGGCGATCCCGACACCGGTGACGCGATCGCGCGGTGCCGCGGCCTCGGTGATCACGTCCTCGATCGTGGCCGCGATCCTGTCGATCAGGACGTCCGGGTCGTCGGCGTGCGGCGTACCCACGCTGCGACGAGCGATCACTTCACCGGTGAGGTCGAGGACGACGACGGTCACGACCGCAGGGTCGAGGTGAACGCCGACGGCGTACTGTCCGGCGGGTTCGAGCTCGAGCAATGTCCGCGGCTTGCCGAGACCTGAAGTCCTCTGCCGACCGGCGTCGCGGAGCAGTCCCGCTTCGAGCAGTCGGCGAGTGATGTTGGAGATCGCCTGGCCGGACAGACCGGTGACCTCGGCGAGCTCCACCCGGCTCAGCCGGGTACTGCGGCGGATCGCGTCGAGGACCACCGCGTCGTTGAAACCTCCGACGCGATCGAGGTTCGTGCCCCGGCGAACGCTCACAACTCCCCCATCAGCCGGAAACCGGGTCCGCACCCCACGGACGTGACCAGTCGTAGTGGACGGTCCCGCTCCCCGTGCGCCACGCGTTCGGTGTGGTGTTCACGAGCCAGTCCACCGGCTCGATCCCGGACGCGTCCCCACCACTGAGCGCCAACCGTATACCGTCACTCAGCGCCCGGTCCGTCTGCTCCGTCCGCGCCGCTGGATCGACCGACACGAACAGCGCCGTCCCCGACCGGGCGACCAGATCCAGGAAGCGCTGGTTCAGTTCCCACGGCGTCTCCGGCGTACACGGGACGCAGTCCGCGTCGACGGTGAAGAACCGGTTGTGCTGCGGCAGCCGGAACGCGAGCGTGTTCACGCCCATCTTCCGGGTCCGCTCCCAGTCCCGGCCGGACGTGTCGTCACCGGTGCGCTGTACGTCGACCAGCCCCGCCGCGAGGTGCCCGACGGTGTTGCATCCGATCAGTACGACGTCGTCGGCCGCGGACCGGATCTCGCGGTAGAACGCGAGCACGATCTCGGCCGTCGTCCGCGCCGGATCGTGGAGCTGCCAACCGCTGTCGGTCAGCCGCGACCCCATCGCCGGCCCGAACCGGCCGAAGACGTCGTACGTGCTGAAGTCATGCTTCACCAGCTCGAAACCCCAGCCCTTGAACCGCTGCAGATCCTCGCGGACGAGGTCCAGGATCTCCGGGTACGACGGGTCGAGCGCGCGGCCGTTGCCGGGTCCGGACCGACTCCACGGGCCGGCCTCGCGGACCAGGAGCGGGCGGAACCACAGGCCTGGCCGGGCGCCGAGTTCCTTGATCGCGGCCGCCGTACCGGCCATGTCGTCGAAGACACCGGGCTTGCCGAGGTCCCACGGACCGCCGGACGCGATACCGCCCGGGTACCAGCCGTCGTCGACCACGCTGAACGGCTTGACCGGGTGACCGTCGGCCAGCTCGACGATCGTGGCGGCGTCCTTGAGTACCGCCTTCTCGTCGAAGTTCTGGCCGTACGCGTAGTACCAGTTGTTGGCCCCGACTACCGGCGCGGGCTCAGGTCGCGCCGGTAGCCGGGAGCTCATGGTGGCGACCGCTGCTTCCAGGGTCTGCCACGGGGTGCCGGCGTCGTCGAAACTCCGGACGATCGCGGCGGTCAGGGTCCGGCCGTTCAGCTGGGTCGGGCCGCCACCGTTGCGAAGGTCTAGCCACAGAGTGAACCCATCCGCGTCGACCGTCCACGCACAGAACGCATTCGGCTGGACGTCCACGCCTGCGCCGGTGGTGCTGCCGGTCCGCGGATCGTGGGTGAGGAAGTACCACGGGAGCAGTCGCTCGGGCTGCAGATGCCGCCATTGCAGGTCGCCGTACGAGCGTTCCCAGGCGTCGCCGAGCACGAGTGCTTCGGTGGGCAAGGCTTCGGCCCAGCGGAGGGCGACTCGCGAGACGGATGCGGCGGTCACGTCGACGGTGCCGTCGGACCAGGCGACGTCGACTCCGGCGGCCGACCAAGTCGTGCCGTTCCGGACCGCTGTGGTCAGGGCGTCCGCAGAACCGACCTGGACGAAGACCGCGCTCGGTTCTCTCACCCAACCCCCTCGAACGAATTTCCCCACAGACTTTAGATAGTCGCCTGATTAATCGTCAAGACGGGCGATCGCGTCCACGAGACGGTCCACATCGGACTGATCCGTGTACGGCGCGAGGCCCACGCGGACCCCACCGGCAGGGCCCAGACCGAGGTGGCGGGCGGGTTCGTAGGCGTAGAACGAGCCGGCCGGAGCGTTGACGCCGGCCGCCGCCAGCCGCGCGGCCACCGCCGACGGTTCCCGGCCGTCCACGGTGAACAGCAGGGTCGGCGTACGGCGGGAGGCGTGGCCGTGGAGCGTGATGCCGGGGATGGCGGCCAGCCGGGATTCGAGGTCCTCCCGGAGGTTGTCCTCGTACTCCTCGACGAGCCGCAGCGAGTCGAGCAGACGCTCGCGTCGGGTGCTTCCGGTCCCACCGAGTCCGGCGATGAAGTCGACCGCCGCGGTCGTCCCGGCCAGGAGCTCGTACGGCAGCGTCCCGAACTCGAAGCGCTCGGGTACGACGTCCGCCGACGGCAGCAACTTGTCCGGATGCAGGGTCTCGAGCAGCTCGGGCGCGGCCGTCAGTACGCCGAGATGCGGCCCGAAGAACTTGTACGGCGAGCAGGCGTAGAAGTCGGCGTACGTCGCAGCGACCGGCGCGTGGGCGGTCAGGTGGACACCGTCGACGTAGATCAGCGCACCGGCCCGATGGACCTGGTCGGCGATGCGGGCGGCATCGGGTCGCGTGCCGAGCAGGTTGGATGCGCCGGTGATGGCGACCAGACGAGTGCGGTCGGTCAGCAGCGGTGCGATGTCGTCCAGTTCGGTGGTCTCGGTGTCGAAGCCGAGCCAGCGGACGGTTGCGCCGACGGCCTCGGCCGCCTGCACCCACGGGCGGACGTTCGCGTCGTGGTCGAGGCGCGAAACGATCACCTCGTCGCCAGGTGCCCAGGACTTCGCGAGCGTGCGGGAGAAGTCGTACGTCAGCTGAGTCATGCTGCGGCCGTAGACGATGCCGCGCGGATCGGTGCCCAGCAGGTCGGCCATGGCCTCGCGGGCGGCGACGACGATCTCGTCGGCCCGTCGCTCGGCCGCGGTGAGGTGACCGCGATTCGCCATCGCCGAGACCATCGTGGCCGCGACGGCGTCGGCGACCACGCGCGGCGTCTGCGAGCCGCCCGGACCGTCGAAGTGTGCGGCGCCCTCGTCGAGCGCGGGGAACTGTTTGCGGACCGAGATCACGTCGAAGGCACCCATGGCCGTCATCCTCCCCCGCCGGACAAGCACTCAGTCACTGGGTGTCCATTTCCCACGATCACTGCCCGCTGCCGGGCAAATATGTACGAACTGTCGATCGGGTAGTGCAGGATGTCAGGAGTGAGCACCGAGACGACTACTGACCAGGCTCCGCTGCAAGCCTGGCTCCCGACGATGCTGGTCCTCGCGGCCATCTGGGGTTGCAGCTTCCTGTTCATCTCCGTCGGCGTCCGGGAGCTCCCGCCGCTCTACCTGGCGCTCGGGCGGGTCGTCGCCGGGGCGTTGGTGCTGCTGGCGTTCCTCGCGGTCAAGCGCGAACCGCTCCCCCGCGACCCGAGACTGTGGGTGCACGCGTTCGTCATCGGCGCGCTCGGCTCGACGATTCCGTGGACGCTGTTCGGGTACGGCGAGGAGCGGATCCCCTCGCTCCTGGCGGGGATCTGGAACGGCATCACCCCGCTCGTCGTGCTGCCGGTCGCCGTGCTGGTCTTCCGGACCGAGACGTTCTCGGCGCAGCGGGTCACCGGGCTCGTCATCGGCTTCGGCGGCATGCTCGTCGTCCTCGGGGCGTGGCACATCGACGGCGGTGCGGACCTGCTCGGACAGGTGCTGTGCATGCTGGCGGCGGTCAGCTACGGGGTCGTGATCCCGTACCAGAAGCGGTTCGTTGCGGGCACATCGTTGTCCGGCACCGCACTCTCGGCCAGCATGTTCCTGTGCGCCACGGTTCAGCTCGCGATCGTGGCTCCGATCGTGACCCGGCAGGCGCCGCCGGTGCCGTGGTCGCTGTCGATCGAGGTGGTGCTGAGTGTGGTCGCGCTGGGTGCACTCGGCAGTGGGCTCGCGTTCGTGCTCAGCATGCGCAACATCCGGCTGATCGGGGCCAGCCGGGCGTCGATGGTGACCTACCTGATGCCGGTGTTCTCGATCCTGGTCGGCGTGATCGTGCTGCACGAGCACATCGCCTGGTACCAGCCGGTCGGCGGCCTCGTCGTACTGCTCGGTGTTGCGGTCTCGCAGGGGTTGTTGGCGTCGCTGCGGCGCAAGCCGGCGGTCGTTGCTCCGGCGACGACAGGTTAGTCGCGGCACTCGGTTAGTGGCAGCGATCGGTTAGTGGCGGCGATCGGTTAGTGGCGGCGGAGGTTGGGCACTGCCGCGATCACGACGGCGGCGAGGGCGAGCACCGTCCCGGCGACGACCGCGGAGGTGACCGCCTTGTCGGCGGCCGGGAGGAACAGGTCGATGAACAGGCTCGCGATCAGCTGACCGGCGATGGTGCCGAGGCCGAGCACGAACACACCGACCACGCGAACCACGGCCGCCGCGGCGCTGATGAAGATCACGCCGCAGGTGCCGCCGAGGTACAGCCACGGCTCGCTCGGCAGGTGGTGCGGCAAGCCCTCGAACCCGAGATCGACGAGGAACACGAGCAGCAGGGCGGCGAAGCCGACCAGGAAGTTGACCACGCCGGCCGCGATGGCGCCGTACGCATCCGGTGAAGCGGTCCGGGCGACGCGTCCGTTGATCGCCTGCTGGACTGCGGCGCCGAACCCGGCCAGTGCGGGCAGGATCGCGAGCAGCAGGCCGTCGGGGTGACCGAGTTGATCCGAGACCGCCAGTACGACGGCGATCAGCGCGACCACTGCGCCGACAACGCGGACGGTGGTGAACGGCTGCGGGCCGGCTGGGCCGAAGCCGAGCCGGTCGACGACGAGGCTGCTGATCGCTTGACCTGCGACGCCGGCCACGGTGAAGACGGCGACACCGATCACCGAGACCGTGATCGATTGGGTGGCGACGAGGAAGGCACCCGAGAGGCCGCCGAGGCATTGCCACCAGCGCAGGCCGCCGTACCCGCGCATCGGCGTACGGATGGCTCGCCAGACGTTGCCGAGCGAGTGGCGGATCTGCGGGACCAGGGCTGCGCCGGCGAGCAGGACAGCGAGGCCGGTGACGAACGAGATCAGGGCGGCCGCGATGCCGTCGGCGAGGACGTCGCCGAGTTCACCGTTCAGCCGGGACTGGACCGCGACCAGCATGCCGATGCCGAAAGCAGCGGTCAGCCCGATCAGGTGGTGCTGTCGGGTCGAGCGCGGCGCAGGGGCGATCGTTGTCACCCCTCTATCATGACCGTCGCGCCTCTTGCACCTGACAGCAGGTCCAGGTGATGGTCCGCTACGTCCGGCGGATGAGCGCGAGATACATCGCGTCCGTGCCGTGCAGGTGCGGCCACAGCTGGACGTCGGGGCCGTCGCCGAGGTCGGGTACGCCGGGGAACAGCGGGCGGGCGTCCTCGAGTTTGGCGTCGTCGCGCTTGGCGAGTACGGCGTCCACGACTGCTCGCGTCTCGTCTGGATGCGGGGAGCAGGTGACGTACGCGACCACGCCGCCCGGGCGGGCGGAGGTGATGGCCGAGTCGAGCAGGTCCTCTTGGAGTGGGCGCAGTTCGGCGACGTCTTCCGGCGTACGACGCCAGCGGGCCTCGGGCCTGCGACGGAGTGCGCCGAGGCCGCTGCAGGGAACGTCGGCGAGCACGCGGTCGAACGAACCGGCCGGCCAGGTCGGCTTGGTGCCGTCACCGATGAGCACCTTGTGCTCCCCCGGGATCGCGCGCAGGTTGGAGCGGACCAGCTCGGCGCGGTGCTTGAGCGGCTCTACCGCGGTCAGCTGACCGTCGCGCTGATTCACGAGCGCTGCCAACAACCCCGACTTCCCGCCGGGACCCGCACACAGATCCAGCCAGCTCGCGTCTGCACTCTCTATCTCCGCCGTCGCCAACGCGACCGCAACCAGTTGGGACCCTTCGTCCTGAACGCCGGCCCGTCCGGACGCAACGGCGTCGATCCGCCCCGGATCACCCCCGCCCTCCAGCACAGCCGCATACGGCGACCACCGCCCCGCAGTAGCACCCGCCGCCACCAACTCGTCCACATCCGAAACCCCAGGCCGAGCTACCAACGTCACCCGAGGCGCCTCGTTATCCGCATCCAGTAACCCCTCCAACCCACCACTCTCCTCGGGCAGCCGGTCCTGGCCGCTCGCCGGCTCCACTCCTCCCCTTCCCGGCGGCGTAGCCGCCGGCTCCTCGCCCAGTGCTTGGGCGAAGGCCTCGATGACCCAGCGGGGGTGAGCCTTCGCGATCGCCAAGTGACCCAGGCGGTCTTCCACGGCCGACGGGGCGACGGTGTCGATCCATTGGGTGAGGGTGCGTTGGCTGATCTTGCGGAGTACGGCGTTGACCAGTCCGCTGCGTTTCTGGCCGATCTCGGCTCGGGTGAGCGTGACCATCTCGGAGACCGCGGCGTACGAGTCGACGCGCATGCGGAGAAGTTGGTGGGTGCCGAGGCGGAGGAGGTCGAGCAGCTCCGGGTCGAGGTCGGCGAGGGGACGCGACACACTGCGAGCGAGGAAGGCGTCGTACGTGCCCTGCCAACGCAGCGTGCCATGCACGAGCTCGGTGCAGAACGCCGCATCACGACCGCTGAGGCGCTGCTCGCGGAGTGCCTTGTTGAGCGCGAGGTTCGCGTAACCACCCTCTGCCGTGACCTGTCGGATGACCTGGTACGCAACCCCACGCACCCGATCCGGCCGACGCTGCGGCGCCCGATTACGAGGCGACCGGTCACTCACCGGCCAGTCCCAGACGGTCCTCGTCGGTCAGGCGGACACCACGGGCCCAGTCGGCCGCGGCCATTGGCTTCTTGCCCTGGGGCTGCACCGTCACCAACTCGACCGCCTTGCTCCCAGTGCCGACCGCGACGCTCGATTTGGTCGCGCGCAACTCCCCGGGCTTCAGCTCCTCGTCGGTCAGCCGGACCGCAAGCACCTTCAACCGCTCCCCACGGAACACCGTCCACGCGCCCGGTGCCGGGTTGCACCCACGCACCAGCCGATCCACGCGCTGCGCCGGCGCGGCCAGATCCAGCTCCGCGTCCTCAACGGTGATCTTCGGCGCCAGCGTCACCCCATCGGCCGGCTGCTCCCGCGCCTCCAGTACTCCGGCCTCGATCCCGTCCAGCGTGTCGACGAGCAGCTTCGCCCCCGACTCGGCCAGCCGGTGGAGCAGGTCGCCCGAGGTGTCCTGCGGACCGATCGGCTCGGTCAGTACGCCGTACACCGGGCCGGCGTCGAGCGCCTTCACGATGCGGAACGTGCTCGCGCCCGTGACGTCATCCCCGGCGATGATCGAGTGCTGCACCGGCGCGGCACCACGCCACGCGGGCAGGACCGAGAAGTGCAGGTTGATCCAGCCGTGCGGCGGGATGTCCAGGGCAGCCTGCGGGAGCAGACCGCCATACGCGACCACTGGGCAGCAGTCCGGCGCGATCTCGGTCAGCCGGGCCAGGAAGTCCGGGTCCCGCGGCTTGACCGGCTTGAGGATCTCGATGCCTCCGAGCTCCTCGGCGTACTGCGCAACCGGCGAGGCGACCAGCTTGCGACCACGGCCGGCGGGCGCGTCCGGACGGGTCACGACGCCGACGAGTTCGTGGCGGCTGGCAACGATCGCCTTCAGCGCAGCGACAGCAGGCTCCGGCGTACCGGCAAAGACGAGTCTCACAGGCCGAATCCGTTCGTCGGGTGGGGCGAGATCCTGACCTGCGGCGGGCCGCTGAGGCCGGACCATTCGGCCTCGCGGATCGCCTTCATCGCCTGCTTGCGGGTCACCGTGTCGAGCCGGTCGACGAACAGGATGCCGTCCAGGTGGTCGGTTTCGTGCTGGATCGCCCGGGACAGCATGTCGGAGCCCTCGATCACCACCGGGTCGCCGTACATGTTGAAGCCCTTGGCGATCACGGACAGGGCGCGGCGGCAGTCGAAGGTCAGGCCGGGGATCGACAGGCAGCCCTCCGGGCCGAACTGCTCGTCCGCGGACAGCGTCAGCTCCGGGTTGACCAGGTGTCCGAGTTCGCCCTCGACGTGGTACGTGAACACCCGCAGGCCGACGCCGATCTGCGGCGCGGCCAGGCCGGAGCCGGGCGCGTCCTGCATGGTGTCGGTGAGGTTCGCCACCAGGCGGCGCAGCTCGGCGTCGAAGTCGACGACCGGCTCGGCCTTGGTGGTCAGGACGGGGTCGCCGAACAGGCGGATGGGTTGGACCGACACAGATTCTCCACAGCGTTCCACGGACCGGGACCGAGCAAGTCTAGTTGGCGTGCGGTGTGGATTCAGGTGGCAGGGGGCTCTCCACATTGTTGCCACAAGCACGTACTGTGGTCTCAGGCGTACCCTCAGTCACTGTCGTCACACGCCCAACGGGAGACCCAATGCCCACAGCAGCACGGGGGGCAACTCTGATCCTCCTGGGTGCACTGCTTGCACAGGCACCCCTCACCGCCGCCGCCTACGAACCGCGCGACCCGGAGACCGCCGGACCGCCTCGCACCGTGGTCCCTTCCGCGGAGCCCACGGTCACCCCGACGTCGCCTAGCGCATCGCCCAGTGAGCCGGTTGCTGAGCCTGAGGCGGCGCGGTCGTGGAGTGATGTGGTGAAGCAGGTGACGGAGACGTCGCCGAACAACCTCCAGTTGAAGGCGGCGGATGCGTCCGCGCAGGCGTCGTCGATCATGCGGTGCTTCAAGCTGGAGGAGGAGAACTACTGCCTCGGGCTGGGGTTTGTCGATCAGGTGCCGACCGGGGCTCAGTTGCAGGAGGTGATGAGCCCGCCGGCCGTTCGAGCGGACGGTGAGGTCGCGGTCGAGCAGGACATCCCGACCGGGGACCTGACCCCGGCCGCCTTCGTGGCGGAGCGCGCGGCGATGCCGAAGAGCGCCCGAGTCACCACCGAACTAGACGAAATGCAAGCCGCCTGGGACGGGCGGGCGAAGGCGCGAGAGTTGCGGCTCCTGGCGGAGACCCGTTCGCCGGCGGCTGCGCCGACGACGAACGGGGAAGAAAGAGAAGGGACGGACGCAACGCCGACCACGACTCCTACACCTACTCCTACTCCTACTCCGACGGTGTTGCCGACGCGGTCGGCGCCTACTCAGGGGACTCCGGCGCCTGTTACTCCGTCGGTGGTGCCGGTGGTGGCTCCGGGGGCGGCGTACATCATGAAGGGGTTTCAGACTTCGCAGGAGAAGGGGTACTGGTGCGGGCCGGCGACCTTCCAGTCGATTGACTGGGCCGACGACAACCAGAAGGACACGCAGGCGTCCTGGGCCAAGGACCTCGGCGCGACCACGTCCGGTACGGCGATCTCCGCGATGGTCAAGCAGACCAACCTGAAGACGGCCTGGCCGAAGTCCGCCGGCACCTACATCGTGCAGAACGTCTCCGGCTGGAACTCCAAGACCTTCATGACCGTGCACGAGAAGCACCTCGGCGTCTACAAGGCACCCGTGATCGAGCACGTGCAACTGCTGAAGCGGTACTTCCCGTACCTAGCCTTCAACCACAGCGGCCACTACCAGGTCGGCCGCGGCTACGACCGGGCGAAGAACACGATCGCGATCTTCGAGGTGTTCAACGAGCGCCGGTTCAACAGCCGCGGCAACGTGACCGACGGACCGAAGAACATCCCGGCGTCCGCCCTGTTCAACGCCACCCTGGCCAACTCGTTCAAGAACATCGGACTCTGACCGGATGCGCCGTACCACCGTTGCCGTAGGCACCGTTCTCGTCCTCCTGCTGGCCGGCTGCTCGTCGTCAACCGACGGGACAAGCTCACCGTCCAGCACACCGAGCCCGAGCCAGACCCCAACCGGAACGCCGGGGCCGCCGACCGACTCCGGTACGGCGGTCCCGGCGTGGACGAAGGTGATGCGGCAACCGGTGGACGGCCTGCACCTGGTTACCCAGCAGCGCAAGTACGTCGTCACCCGCGCCAGCGACGACGCCGGGATCACGACCGTGACCGACCGCAGCAGCAAGAAGGTCGTCATCCGGCACACCCCGGCCGCGGGCTTCGTCGCGCAGTCGCCGGTGGTGATCGACGACCACTGGGCCCTGATCGAGGACATCCGGTCCGACGGCCCGTCACCCGAAATCAAGGTGTTCCGTTACGACCTGACTACCGGCCGCTCGGCCGAACTGTCCCAGCTCCCCAAGGTCTCCGAACCCGAGATCGGCGCGTACGACGGCACGTTCGCCTACAGCTCGACCGATGCGCGCAACCGGTCCTGCCTGATCGTCGCCGACCTCGCCACGCTGAAGGGGCGGACCGTCACCTGCGTCGCCGACCCCGGGTACGTCGCGGATCCCGTGGTGTCGGCGGACTCGGTGACATTCAGCGAGATCACCGCACCCGAGACCACGCGACGCTGCAAACGCCTACTGACCGCACCGCTGTCCGGCGGCCCGGCCCAGCCGGTGCCGGCAGCAACCAAGTGCATCCAGTGGAGCGGCGCATCGGTGCGCGGGGCAACGGTGTGGTCGGAGGTCGGCGCCACCGACGCGGACCAGTACCAGAGCAAGGCGTACGTCCGGGAGTCCGCCGACTCCCCCGCCCGTCCCATCGGCACGGTCGTCACCGACGCCATCATTGCCTGCGGCAACTGGATCCTCTGGGAGACCCGGGCCGTCACGGGTGGCGACGACGTCTACCAGATCAACCGCTGGCGTCCCGGCCTCGACAAGCCGCAGCGCATCTACGCCGGCAAGCCCGGGACCGCGCTCACACCGATGACCTGCCAGGACAACACGGTGTACGTCGAAGCCGCCGACCTGTCCGGCAGTCCGACGTACACGGAAGCGATCTCAGCCGCCGTCGCCTAGCGCCGCGCGTGGCGGATTCGCAGCTTTCCCATCCCCATGACCCCGGAGATCCGGATCGTCGGTCCTGTTGCACCAGTCTGTCGCGGCGGTTGGTACTGCGAGTCCTTCCAACCAGTGTGCAGCGCCTCGATGTCGACGATCGCGTTGCGCGGCACGGTGATCTTGGCGCCGCCGGTGCCGAGTTGCAGCTCGATGTCCACGACCCGATGCTTGATGATCGCCCGGGACAGATCCAGCTTCACCCGTCCCAAGGCGGAGTGAACCTTCAGCGTCCGGGGCACCAGCCACTCCCCGCGCCGCCGGATGCGCCCGGCGGCAGCGGCGATCGTGGACGTGGTGCCGGCATCCGGCGCCGGAAGCCCGGACAGAGCCGCTTCGATGTCGTGCTGGGTCGTGGCGGTGAGCACCTGGTGGAGGCGCTGGTCCAGCTCCTCGTGCGAGATCAGCTCGGCCGAAAAAGCCTCCTGCACACGCTCGACGGCCGTGTCGCGGTCGTCGGACCTGATCAACGATGAGCGGTCGTCCGGTACAGAGGTCACCGTCTCACTGTAATGCGATCCCCCGGGCACGGAGCTGATCGCGGAGGTCGGCGGCGCCAGTGAACTGCTCGGCGTCGAGGCCGACCGCGCGAGCGCCGTCGACGTTGCGCTGCATGTCGTCGGTGTAGAACGTGCGCGCAGGGTCGAGGTGGAAGCGCTCGAGCAGGATCCGGTAGATCTTCTCGTCCGGCTTCACCGTCTGCTCGACCCCGGACACGATCTCGCCGTCGAAGCGGGTGAGGATCGGGAACGCCTCCTTGGCGACCTCCCACTTCTCCGCCGAGAAGTTGGTCAGCGCGTACGTCGGGATGCCGAGCGCACGTAGCTCGGTGATGACCGTGGCGGTGTCCTCGAAGACGCCCCTCACCATCGTCAGCCAGCCGGTGTCGTACGCCTCGATCAGGTCGGCGTGCTGCGGGTGCAGGCTCTTCAGCTCCGCCACCGCCTCTGACCAGGGCCGGCCGGCGTCCTGCTGGTGGTTCCAAGCCGGGGAGGTGACCTCGGTCAGGAACCGGGTCCGCTCCTGCTCGTCGGGGATCAGGTCGGCGTACAGGTAGTCCGGGCTCCAGTCCAGCAACACTCCGCCGATGTCGAACACCGCTGCATCGATCGTCCGCTCAGTCATGCCCGCAACCCTACGAGACCTGGGGTGAAGGGTGCGGCGACCTTCACGGTGCGGAGGACGGGAACCGAGCGTTCTGGATCGCGACCGCGGTCGTCGCCGCGACCGTGGTGACGGCTCACCTCATGCGGTCGCCGCGTTCGCGGCAGCCCGCGCATGCAGCGCCGGCGCCAGCGAGTACTGCCCGATGAAGATCACCACGCCGAGTACGGCGCAGCCCAGCCACGTGACGGTCGGACCGAAGTGCTCGAGGGAATTGGTCCCGGTCAGAGGGCCGACCACTGTGCCGACGCCGAACGCCATCCCGGCCAGACCCATGTAGCGCCCCCGCAGGTCGATCGGAGCGAGGTCGGCGAACACGGCACCGATGACAGCCGCGAACCCGATCTCGCCGATCGTCCAGACCACGACCGACACCCCGTAACCCCACCAGGTGTGGACGACGGCACCGATCCCGAACCCGAGACCGACCACGAGCATCGACGCCGCGAGCAGCTTCGGCCTGTCGATCTTCACCAGCCACTTGCCGAGGAACGGCTGGATCAGCACGATCACCACGCCGTTCAGCGCGATCACCAACCCGTACGTCGAGGACGGCAGACCGTCGTCCGCCATGGCGAGCGGGAGCGTCGAGTAGCCCTGCATATAGATGGTCGCGTAACCGATCTGCAGGAGGATCATCAGCAAGAACACGGTGTCGCGCAGAACCACCGGGAGCAGCGGCCGGCGCAGTACGCCGGCCTCCGGTGTCGGGCGGCTCTCCGGCACCATCGCCCAGATCACCAGGCCCGCGATCACCGACGTACCGGCGTTCAGCCAGAACAGCAGGCCATAGCCGACCGAGGCCAGCACGCCCGCGCTCACGGTGGATACCGAGAAGCCGAGGTTGATCGCCCAGAACAGCAGTCCGTACGCCCGGACGCGTTCGCCCGGCTCGAGCAGGTCGGCCACGGTCGCCTGCACGGCCGGACGGAACAGGTCGCCGAGCAGGCCGACCAGGAAGGCGGTCACCCAGATCATTGCCATCGACCGGGCCGAGCCGAGCAGGATCAGGGCGGCGCCGGTGCCGAAGAAGCAGATCAGCATGGTCAGGCGGCGTCCGACCCGGTCGGCCAGCCACCCTCCGCTGAGCTGGGCGGCGACGCTGCCGGCACCGACCGCGGCGGCCACGGCACCCGCAGTACCGGCCGACAGGTGGCGGTCGTGGGTCAGGTAGAGGACGAGGAACGGCTGCACGAAGCTGCCGAGCCGGTTGACGAGCTGGCAGACCCAGAGCGCCCAGAACGCCCTCGGCAGGGCGGCGGGCGCAGGGGACTCGACGACGACAGCACTCATGGTGACAACTGTCCCGGCGAGCTCGGGCGGTGTCGAACATTAGGCACAGGACTAATCGAGGGGTAGCCTGCCCAGGTGATCACGATCAGCCTGAACGCGGGCGATGTCGGCCGGATCCGGTTCGCGCTCTCACCGGTGTGGGAGGCGGTGACCAGTGTGCGGGCGCTGAGCAACAACACCGCGCGCAGCGTGCACGGCCCGTGGCTGCAGAAGGTCCGGCCGATCATCGAGGGTCCGGATCTGACGTTGCTGAGGGCACTCATCCCGCCGGTCGGCTACATCCCCGACTTCATGACGCCGGCGCCACCACGCCGGTCGACCAGTCTGGAGTCGGGTCTGGATGCGATCGCGGCCACACCGCATCACTTGGTGGTCGACGAGATCGGCCGCCTGCACGTTGACAACCCGCATCCCCTGCTGCCGGACCTGATCGCCCGTCCGGCCAAGGCGCTGGAGCTGATCACCTCGTCGCTGGAGACGTACTGGCGGCGTGCGATCGAGCCCGACTGGCGGCGGATGCGGTCGCTGCTGCAGGAGGATCTGGCCTTCCGGCTGGACGAGTTGGCCAGTGGCGGGCTGGAGCGGCTGTTCCGGAGTCTGCATCCGTCCGTCAGCTTCACCGGCGACCGGATCGAGATCGACCGGCCGTTCTGCTGTCATGGCGAGCCGATGACCGGGCAGGGTGTGCTGCTGGTGCCGTGCGTGTTCAACTGGCCGGCCGCGCTGGCGGTGACCGCGGCGCCGCACGTGCCGACGATCACGTACCCGCCGCGCGGTCTCGGGCGGCTGTGGGAGGACCGGCAGGAGACGGCCGACTCGCCGCTCGCCGACCTGGTCGGGCGGACCCGGGCCGCGATCGTGAGTCACCTGGATCTGCCGATGTCGACGACGCATCTGGCCCATCAGCTCGGGGTGTCGGCGCCGACATTGAGCGTGCACCTCAGCATCCTGCGGAACGCCGGCGTGGTCGATTCGCGCCGCGACGGCCGGACCGTCCTCTACTACCGCACCTCGCTCGGCAGCCAACTCCTCACGGCCGCCACTCCCCTGGCTTCGACGGCCTGAGGCGGACTCCCGCCACTCACCAACGTCTGCGGCGCACCCACGGCCCGCTCACTCAGACCGGCGTCCGCCCGATCGAGCGGGTTGGTGAGTGGCACAGGTCCGGCCACACGTCAGCCGAAGCTGGGTGGGTCGACCTGGATCCGGACCGAGCCGGGGTTCTTCTTCGTCATGCGGGCGGACTGGGCTTCCTTGAGCGAACGCGCGAGGGCAGTGCCGGCCGCGCGGGGTGTGCGGACGACGGCTCGGACAGTCTCGTCGTCGACGTCGACTGGGCCCAGCACCTCGAGGCCGGCGGCCGCGGGGAGCAGCGGGCGCAGCCGGGTGATGAGGTCGGCGACCGCGTCGGCTGGGCCGGTGAGTTCGGCGAGCTTGGCGGCGGGCGCCAGGCGCGCGGCCCGGCGTTCCTCGATCTCGCGTGCGGCGAAGCCTTCGGGACTCCAGCGAACGACGGTCTGGAGGGGAAGCGCCGACGGTTCGCCGACCAGGATGACCGTCCCACCGTCACGGGCCGGACGGACCAGCGCCGCCGCGTTGAACCATCGCCGTACCGCTTCCTCAGGCGCACGCAGATCCGGACGGGCGAGCATGAGCCACGTGTCGAGCAGCAATGCCGCGCTGTAGCCTCCCTCCGCGACCGGCTCGGCGCCCGGCGTACTGACGATGAGCGCGGGTTTGTCCGGCACGACGTCCAGCACGTTGTCGCCGCCCGACGTACGCACCACCAATCCAGGAAAGGCTCGGCCCAACTCCTCCGCCGTACGACGGGCTCCGACAACGGCGGCGCGCATCCGGGTGTCACCACACTCCGGGCAACGGTGATCCGCCGCCGGCCGTCCGCAGATGCTGCAACTCGCCGGCCCAGATCCTCCGGTACGACGCAACGTCCCGCCACACGTCGAACACCGTGAGGGCGCCCGGCACGTCTGACACACCAGGCTCGGCAGATACCCAGCCCGCGGAACCTGCACCAGCACCGGCCCGGACCGCAGCCCCTCCCGCGCGATCTCGAAGGCCCGATGCGGCAGCCGCGCCGCCCGAGCCGCCGGGTCGCGCGCCAGATCCGTGTCCGACTCCCCCGCGATGTGAACCGCAGGAGCCGCCGCCCGGATCACACTCCGGTCCGCGATCAGCTCATGCGCGAACCCTGACTCGATCAACGCCGCCGAGTCCACCGACCGCGCGAACCCACCGACCAACGCCGCACACTTCTGCCGGAACGCCCGCAGCAGCAACACCTCGCGCGCATGCGGGTACGGCGCGCGCGGCTCGGCGTACGAGTCATCACCGTCATCCCACAACGCAACCAGCCCCAGGTCCGCCACCGGCGCGAACGCCGCCGCCCGCGTCCCGATCACCACCCGCGCACACCCCCGCAACGCCGCGAGGAAAGCGCGGTAGCGAGCCGTCGGCCCGAGATCCGCCGACAGCGTGACGAATCCGGCCTCCCCGAGCACCGCCGTACACGCCGCCGCCAATCGCTCGAGATCGCGCGCATCCGGCGCCAGCAGCAACGCACCCCGCCCCGACGCCGCGCACACAGCCGCGGCCTGGGCGAACGCGAGCGGCCAATCAGCCCCAGGTATGGCGGTCCAGATCGCACGCGGAGACTCCGATCGCGCGATCGCGTCCAGGAAGCCGGCCGGGTACGGCGACCATTCGGAGCGCGAGGTGGACACCGGTGGTGGCGCGGGCTGGTTGCACCGCAGCGGCTCGCCCTCGACCTTCGCGTGCCGGGGCGGCACCGCCAACCGGGTCACGTCCGCGAACACTCCGGCGTACCGATCGGCGACCGCGCGGCAGAGGTCGGCGATCTCCGGCGTCAGCACCTGCTCGGGCGACACGACCTTGCGGATCCGGACCAGCTTGCCCTCGTGGTCGGACGACTCGAGCCGCTCCAGCACGAACCCGTCCAGGTCCTTGCCGGCGAAACGCACCTTCACCCGGGCACCGGGCTGCGCCGCCTCGGCGAGATCCTCGGGCACGAGATAGTCGAACGGCCGGTCGAGATGCGGCAGCGAGACATCGACCGCGATCCGGGCCACCGGCAACGTCTCGGTGATCCCGGCCGGCTCCTTGGTGCGGGACTTGCGAACGGTGTCCCGCAGCAGTGTCAGCTGCTCCGGCGAGTCCCCGTTCGATGTCACCGGGAAACTCTAGTCCGGTGGGACGACAGTGCGCGTAAGCACTGCCGTCCCTGTGGACAATCTGGGGGTGTCTCTCAATCCCACGCCGTAGCGAGCAGGTGCTCGCCGAGTGCCGCGCAGTAGGCGTGGGATTGGGAGACACGCCCTACTTGTTGATCGCGGCCTTCAGCGCTTCGACGCGGTCGGTGCGCTCCCAGGTGAAGTCCTCGCCGGTGCGGCCGAAGTGGCCGTTGCGGGCGGTCTGGGCGTAGATCGGCCGGAGCAGGTCCAGGTCGCGGATGATCGCGGCCGGACGGAGGTCGAAGACCTCGCGGACCGCGTCGGCAATCTTGTCCACCGGCACACTCTCGGTGCCGAAGGTGTCGACGTAGAAACCGACCGGCGCGGCCTTGCCGATCGCGTACGCGACCTGGCACTCGACCCGGTCGGCCAGCCCGGCGGCGACGATGTTCTTCGCCACCCAGCGCATCGCGTACGCCGCGGAGCGGTCCACCTTCGACGGGTCCTTGCCGGAGAACGCGCCACCACCGTGCCGCGCCATCCCGCCGTAGGTGTCGATGATGATCTTGCGGCCGGTCAGGCCCGCGTCACCCATCGGGCCACCGACCTCGAACCGGCCGGTCGGGTTCACCAGCAGCTTGTAGCCGGCCGAGTCGATGTCGAACTGCTCGAGCACCGGGTCGACCACGTGCTTCTTGATGTCCGGCGTCAGCATCGTGTCCAGGCTGATGTCGGCCGCGTGCTGGCTGGACACCACCACGGTGTCGATCCGGACCGCCCTGTCACCGTCGTACTCGACCGTGACCTGGGTCTTGCCGTCCGGCCGCAGGTACGCCAGCGTGCCATCCTTGCGGGCCTCGGACAGCCGCTCGGACAGCCGGTGCGCGATGGTGATCGGCAGCGGCATCAACTCGGGCGTCTCGTTCGACGCGTAGCCGAACATCAGGCCCTGGTCGCCTGCCCCCTGCAGGTCCAGTTCGTCGCTCGACGCGTCCGAACGCTTCTCATACGCCGTGTCCACGCCCTGGGCGATGTCCGGCGACTGGCTGCCGATGGCGACCTGCACCCCACAGGACGCACCGTCGAAGCCCTTCAGCGACGAGTCGTAGCCGATCTCGAGGATGCGTGCCCGCACGATCCCCGGAATGTCGACGTACGCCGTCGTGGTGACCTCACCCGCGACGACGACCAACCCGGTGGTGATCAAGGTCTCCACCGCGACCCGGCTGCGCGGGTCCTCGGCCAGCAGGGCATCGAGAATGGAGTCGCTGATCTGGTCAGCGATCTTGTCCGGATGACCTTCGGTCACGGACTCGGACGTGAAAAGGCGCCTCGCCACAGTTCTCCCTCGGATTCCTCTTGTGCCACGCGGCTGTCTGCGGCAGCCGTGCGATCCCCCCATGCACCGGCGGTTGGCGATGCATCTTGGGAAGTATGCCAGCAGTTTCCGCCCGCGTCCCGGTGACCCTCCGAATTCATCCACCATACGGGACTCGGCGCCGCATCGTGGACAAAGGGTCGGGTTTCAGGCGTGCGGACCGACCGCTACGTCGCCCACGGTGAGCGACGGTGTGCAGGCCAGGATCGCAGCCGACCGGTCCACCTCGGCCTCCAGCTGCCGGCGCCGTGTCCGGTTGAGGGAGGTGAGCACCTCGACGGTCACGTGCAGCGTCCGACCGGCCTTCTTGTGGTGCCAGACGCCCGCGACGATGCCGTCGATCAGCACGAGCGGGTAGTTGCCGGCCTGGCCGCGGGCGAGCGCCCGGGTGAAGGCCTTGCCCGGGAACAACAGCTCTCTCGGGTAGCTGCCGACGCCGTACGCATCGAAGTACGGCAGCAGCCTGACGCCTCGCGGCGGTTCGTCGTCGAAGTCGCCGTCACCGGGTGCGTGCCAGGCGGGTTGGCCGTCGAGCTCTACCTGCGGGAGGCCGGCGAAGTACGGCTTGACGAAGGTCGGCGTGGTGTTGAGCCAGCGGGCGAACTGCTGCGGCGTCGCCGGTCCGTAGGAGTGCAGGTAGCGGTGGAGCAGCTCGGTGAGCGCTGCGTCGCCGTTCATCGGATCGAAGGGCTGGAAGCGATGCGGGTTCGTGTACGTCGTCTTGCGGCCGCGGTTAGGCCCGTAGCAGAGGACGCCGGCGTTGGCCGCGACCGAGATCGCCTGCCGCCACCGTGGCCAGTAGCCCTGGAACGCAGGCATCACCAGGTCGCCCGCCCAGGACCCAGTACGCCGTACGACCTCGTCGGAGAGTTCGTCGACGGTCAGGTCGTCGTGAGCGAGCGCTTCACCGACGGCCACGATGACCTCGGCGGTCTGCTCCGGAGTCATCCGCATGAACGGCGGCGCGAGCCCGGTCGGCAGAGCAGACAGCGCTCCCGTCCACATCGGAAGATCGTCGAGCGGCAGGAGATGCACAGTCCCACGCGGCCCGAACGTCTTCACGAGCTCGTCGGCCTGCTGCACCGTCTCCCGGGTCGCATCCGCGAGCCGGAGAGCCACCGACATCTCCCCCGCCGACAGAACCTGAGCATGCGCCCCACACATCGCCCGCACAACGTCGACCGGAGTGGCACCGGGGTCGCTCAAGTGGTGTCGCTTCATCCGCCGAGCAACGACGCCCTGCCAACTGATCTCCATGCCCCGACCGTAGCGGCAGAAGCGGACAACTTCTGACCCCTTTTAGCCACGACCGCCGTTCAGAGGTCGGGCGTTCAGGCGGAAGACCTGGCGCGAGCCGCCCTCCGGTCCGTCCGGTGCGGGCTCGGCCGGCACGAAGCCGAGCCGCTCGTAGAACACCCGCGCACCGCTGTCGACCGCGCCGGGATGGTCGGGGCCGAACGTGACGACCTCCACCACTTCGCCCTCGGCGAGGCCGGCGCCGTCGGTCAGCCGCTCGATCACGGCGCTCATCAGGGTGCGTCCGGCGCCTTGACCACGGACATGATCGGCAACGACCAGCCAGTGCACGGCAAAGCGCGGCGGCGCTCCACCGAACAGGACCGCCCCGGCCGGCTCCCCGCCCGGTCCGAACGCCACGAAAGCCCGTTGCCCGGCGATGTGATCGTCCAGTGCACGCTGGAACCCTGGATGACCGACCATCGGCCCGAACCAGTGCTCGACTTCGCCGGCCAACCCCAGAATGACCGGCACATCAGCCTCGGTCGCCACTTCCACCCGCACCGGCACGTCAGCCTCTACTTCCAGCGAGCGGCGACCAGGTTCCAGGTCACGCTCGTTTCACTACTCCTCGTTTTCTTCACTTCCGGCGAGCGGCGACCAGGTTCCAGGTCATCCCCGTTTCTTCACTTCCAGTGAGCCGCGACCAAGTTCCAGATCACACCCGCCAGGGCGTCTTTGCTGCCGGACGGGACCGGGAGCGCGACGCCGGCGCGGTCGAGGATGACGGCTTCGTTGGTGTCGCTGCCGAAGACCTTGCCGCCGGAGACGTCGTTCACGACCAGCAGGTCGCAGCCCTTGCGCTCGAGCTTGGCGCGACCGAGCTCGAGCACCGAGTGCTCCGCGTCGCCGGTCTCGGCGGCGAAGCCGACGATCACCTGATCGGCCCGGCCGCGGTCGTGCGAGATGGTCTGCAGGATGTCCGGGTTCTGCACCAGGTTGACCGCGGGGACCGAGCCGTCCGCGGTCTTCTTGATCTTGTGCTCCGCGACGTCGGCCGGGCGGAAGTCGGCCGGGGCCGCCGCCATCACGATCGCGTCCGCATCGGCAGCACGGCTCGTGATCTCGTCGTACAGATCGCGCGTGCTCGTCACTGGGACGAGCTGGACTCCGGCCGGATCGGGCAGCTCGGAGTTGGCCGCGACCAGCGTGACCTTCGCGCCGCGTGCGGCGGCGATCCGGGCCAGCGCGTAGCCCTGCTTGCCGGACGAGGAGTTGCCGAGGTAGCGGACCGGGTCGAGGTGCTCACGCGTCCCGCCGGCACTGACCAGCACGTGCTTGCCGGTGAGGTCGGCAACCTCATGACCGGCCGCGCGGGAAGCCTCGTCAGCGAGCATCAACTGGCTGATCGCGAAGATCTCCGACGGCTCGGGCAACCGGCCGCGGCCGGTGTCCGTGCCCGTGAGCCGGCCGACGGCCGGGTCGAGCACGGTGATGCCGCGGGACCGCAGAGTCGCGACGTTCGCCTGCGTGGCCGGGTGCTCCCACATCTCGGTGTGCATCGCGGCCGCGAACAGGATCGGGCAGCGTGCGGTCAGCAGCGTGTTGGTGAGCAGATCGTCGGCCAGGCCGTGCGCGGCCTTGGCGATCAGGTTGGCCGTCGCCGGGGCGACCACGACGAGCTCGGCAGCCTTGCCGATTCGGACGTGCGGGACCTCATGCACGTTGTCGAACGGATCGGCCGTCACCGGCTGACCGGACAGCGCGGCCCAGGTCGCCGCGCCGACGAACTCCAGCGCACCCGCGGTCGGAACCACCCGCACACTGTGCCCGGATTCGGTCAGCCGTCGCAGCAGGTCACAGACCTTGTACGCCGCGATACCACCGCCGACCCCGAGCACCACGTTCGGCCGGCCCGTGCCGGCGGACCCGGTCGCCATCGCGGGAGAACTACTCGGACTTCTCCGCGGCGGCGGCTTCCGCCTCGGCCTCGGGGTCGATGTCGGTGCAGGTCAGCACGCCCTCGTTGATCTCGCGCATCGCGATCGAGAGCGGCTTCTCCTGCACGTGGGTCTCGACCAGCGGCCCGACGTACTCGAGCAGGCCTTCGCCGAGCTGCGAGTAGTAGGCGTTGATCTGCCGCGCCCGCTTGGCCGAGTACAGCACCAGCTTGTACTTGGAGTCGGTGCGGGTGAGCAGGTCGTCGATCGGCGGGGACGTGATGCCGATGGCGACGGGCTGGTTGCCAGACAAGGTCAGCTCTTTCCAGAGATGGAGGGTGATCGAATCAACTTTACCAACTGATCAGCGGCTTCCCGAACCGACGCGTTCACGATCGTCGCGTCGAACTCCTTCTCGGCGGCCAGCTCGACCGTTGCGGTCTCGAGCCGGCGCTCCCGCTCCTCCGGAGTCTCGGTCCCGCGGAAGACCAGGCGCCGGACCAACTCGTCCCAGCTCGGCGGCGCCAGGAAGACGAACTGCGCCTCCGGCATCGACTCGCGGACCTGGCGGGCACCCTGCAGGTCGATCTCGAGCAGCGCCGGCCGGCCCTCGGCCAGCTTGTCGAGCACCGGCTGCTTCGGGGTGCCGTAGCGGGCTGCCTTGTGCACCACCGCCCACTCCAGCAACTCACCGTCGGCGATCATCCGGTCGAACTCGGCGTCGGACACGAACAGGTAGTGCACGCCGTGCACCTCGTTCGGCCGGGGCTTGCGGGTCGTGGCCGACACGGAGATCCAGATGTCCGGGTAACGCTCGCGGACGTCGGCAGCGACCGTGCCCTTCCCGACCGCCGTCGGCCCGGCGAGCACAGTCAGCACGGCTCCCCCGCTCGTCGACTTGCCGGTCCGGCCGGAGCCCGCCGGGCTGTCTGTCTGGTTCCTCGGGTGCGTGGTCATCGTCACACCAGTGTCCAACGAGCCGGGGAGAACTTCGGTTCGGCTCACTCGGCGAATTCGCGCTCGAGCGCGGCGATCTGGTTCGAGCCGAGGCCGCGCACCCGCCGCGTCTCCGAGATCCCCGCCCGCTGCATGATCTGCTGGGCGCGGACCTTGCCCACGCCGGGGATGCACTGCAGCAGCGCGCTCACCCGCATCTTGCCGATCACGTCGTTCGTCTGCCCCTCGTGGAGCACCTCCGTCGGAGACGCTCCCGAATGCCGGATCCGGTTCTTGATCTCGGCTCGTTCACGCCGCGCCGCCGCGGCCTTGTCCAGAGCCGCCGCTCGCTGCTCCGGGGTCAAAGAAGGAAGTGGCACCGTTTCACCTGTCCCGTTGTGTGGCTTCGCAAGGGAACCTAACACGGCTTCGGGCGCCTCCAACGCTCAACAGAGCCCTCTGACGGCCGAGTCACCGGCCGGGCGGCGGGTTGGATCGATCACACGGTCAGTTCAGGGCGGGAACGTCGACCTTGCAGGAGTCCTTGGCGTGCGTGCTGATCGCCTTGTACGCCGTCATCACGGTGCCGGTCTCCTTGCTCAGGCGGGCCAGTTCGACCCGGTCCGAGCCCGCTTTCTGGGCCTTCTCGGCGAAGCCGACCACGACGCCCCAGTCGTCCTTCACGTCCGCGGGGGCAGAATCGCGCAGTTTCTTGGCGTCCTCGAGGATCTTCACGTAGTCGGCCGGCTTCTGCGGGTCGACGTTCACCGCGTTGGCGGCGTACCCGGCGAGATCGACGCAGTAGGCCTGCTCCTCGGTGCAGGCGGTCAGCGTGGCGGTACCGGCGATGACGGTGGCGGCCAGGGCGAGGGTGCGCTTCATGCCTGCCGAGGCTACCGGCGGTGACCAAATGATCAGAAACGAATACTTTCCGCCACCCACCTTCGAGGGGATGTCCCTACCCATGGTGGGTTCTCTGCTCGTATACGGAGGGAGAAGGCACAGTTCGAGGGGATCTCCCCTCGAACTGTGCCGGTGGCGTGGGGTCAGCCGTCGATGGTGACCTTGCAGGTGTCCTTGGCCTGCTTGGCGATGGCCGCACCGGCCGACGCGACCTTCTCGCCGTCGTTCTTGCCCAGCTCGGCCAGTTTGGTCATGTCGCCGTTCGCCTCTTTGGCCTTCTCGGCGTAGTCGAGCACGACCTTCCAGTCGTCCTTCAGGTCGTCCGGCGCCGACTTGGACACCTTCTTCGCCTCGTCGAGCATCTTGCCGACCGCCTCGGAGTCCTTGATGTCGAGGTTCTTGGCCGCCTCGGCGTAGTTCTGAAGCTCGCTGCAGTAATCAACACCCGAGCACGCCGTCAGCGTGCCGATGCCCATGGTCATTACCGCCGCGAGGGCCGCCACCTTACGCAATTGCGTTCCTTACTCTGCTGCGAGGAGACCGTCACTCCCCGTCAGCAGACACCTTT
This sequence comes from Kribbella pittospori, assembly GCF_004331465.1. Taxonomy (GTDB): domain Bacteria; phylum Actinomycetota; class Actinomycetes; order Propionibacteriales; family Kribbellaceae; genus Kribbella; species Kribbella pittospori. The sequence goes on along the minus strand of NZ_SJKB01000003.1, from coordinate 152,251 downwards.
GCGGACCGTGGGGTCATAGCTCCGACCGAGATCGCGACGGCGTTGGCCGTCACGATCACCGCGATCGCGATCCAGTCGATCGGGCCGAGGTGCTGATCGAGCACCACCAGCCCGACCAGGGCGGCCAGCACCGGGTTCACGCTCATGAACACGCCGAAGAACTGAGCCGGCACCCGGCGCAGTGTCAGCAGGTCGACCAGGAACGGGACGGCCGACGACAGCACCCCGGCGACCAGGGCGTACGACACCGACGCAACCGTCGGTGGGTGCTGCCAGAGCACGAACACACCGATCGGGACGTACACCAAGGCAGAAACGCCCGCTGCGGCCGCCGATCCGGTCGCGCCCGGCAACTCGCGTCCGACGGTCCGGTTCAGCAGGATGTAGCAGGCCCAGCAGACCGCGGCGAGCAACCCGAGGCCGATGCCGAGGTAGTCCGACGTCGCCTGCGGCCGGGTGAGCAGCAGGACCGCGGGCGCGGCAGTCAGTGCACAGAGCAGATCGACCATCCGCCGCGACCCGAGCAACGCCACCGCCAACGGACCGAGGAACTCCAGCGTCACCGCCAGCCCGAGGCCGATCCGGTCGATAGCCATGTAGAGCGACAGGTTCATCACCGCGAAGACCGCGGCCAGGGCCAGCACTGCCCGCCACTGCCGCTTGGTGATCGTCCGCAGCTTCGGCCGCCCGACCGCCAGCAACACCGCCCCAGCCATCCACTGCCGGACAGCCACGACGCTGACCGGCCCGATGACCGGAAACGCGAGCGCGGCGACCGACGCACCCACCTGAGTCGACAGCCCGCTCCCGAGCATCATCGCTACCCCACCCAGCCGACCTCTCTCCATGGTCAGAGGTTCCGTGCCGCCGCGCCTTCGGCAAAATGCACCGGCGCAGCGATCTATACGCTGTGGTTATGGATCTCGAGCTCCGGCACCTGCGCTGCCTGGTCGCGGTCGTGGACACCGGGACGTTCACCGATGCGGCGATCGAGCTGGGCGTCTCGCAGGCCGCGGTGTCGCGGAACCTCTTGGCGCTGGAGGGTCGGCTGGGGGTTCGGCTGCTGCATCGGACGAGCCGGTCGGTGACACCGACGACCGCGGGAGTGCAGGTGCTGGCGCGGGCTCGCCAGATCCTCAACGACGTCGACGAGTTGGTGGCCGAGGCGACGACCGGGCACACGCGGTTGCGGATCGGGCATGCGTGGTCGGCGATGGGACGTCATACGGCCGAGTTCCAGCGGCGATGGGCGGCCGAGCATCCGGAGATCGAGCTCCAGCTGATCCGGACCAACACGTCGACCGGCGGCCTCGCGGAAGGACTGTGCGACCTCGCGGTCGTCCGCACCCATATCGACCTGCGCCGGTTCGCGCACACCACAGTCGCCCAGGAACGCCGGTACTGCGCCCTGCCGGCTGACGACACGCTCGCCCGCAAACGAACCGTCACCCTCGACCAACTCCGCGACCGCGTCCTGGTGATCGACCGAAGGACCGGCAGTACGACGGCCGACCTCTGGCCCGGGGAAGCACGCCCGCGGATCGAGTACGCCCACGACGTCGACGACTGGCTGTCCGCCATCGCGTCCGGCCGTTGCGTTGGTGTCACTCCCCAGGCGACGACAGCGCAGTACCGTCGGGACGGCGTCGTCTACCGTCCGCTCCGCGACGCACCGCCGGTCGACGTCCACCTGATCTGGCACCGTCAGGACCCGCACCCCGCGACCCAGGCGGCAGTCGACCTCCTGTCCGGTCTGTATCAAGAGTCCACCAGCTCGACCAACTGACGGCGGTCGTTCGCGTGCCAGAACACGTCGCGAATCTGCTCGATCCGGCCCACCGGCCAGCGCTCGGCGATCCGCTTCACCTCCGGATCCTCGATCCCCGCTGCGAGCGCGCCGGGGAAGTCACCCCAGACCACCTTGAACGGCCGGCCGCACATCTGCTCGACCCCGAGCTCGACGGGCGGCGTGATCTCCAGCCGGTTGTGGAGTTCACAGATCGGCCGGTACGCCGCCATCAGCGCGGCCTCTCGCTCCTGCCAGGTCTCGGCGCGCAGCACGTCGCGGAGCAGCGGTCCGACCGTCGGACCACAGGACAGCCGGCTGAACGCCGTACCGAACCACTTCCGGTACGGCGCGTACTGCCGCTCCAGCAGGAAACACAACTGCATGAGGTCGCGGACGAGTTGCGCACCGATCACCGCCGATCCGAGCTCGTCGCCGGTGTATCCGGCCCGGCCGACCAGATTCATCTCCGGGTGCACGCACCACCAGGCCGCGATCATCAAATAGCGCCAGACGTCCGGCGGATAGTAATTCAACCGGTCCCGCACCGCCTGCAACCCGATCTCGTCGTGAAAGACCGCACCGGCCGTGTGCTGCCGCAGGATCGACTCCGGGAACGTCAGCCAATCCCGGGCGGCGAGTTCCTGATCCGGATCGAATCCCAACTGCTTCTGGAAGTACGACCGGAGCGTGTGCACCTCGACAGACGCGGGCCACCCCTCGAACTTGTCCGGCACGTCCGGCTCCAGCGTGACGCCCTCCCGAACGAACAGCAGCGCCCGCGGCTTCCAGTCGTGGTCGGTCGACATCTCGTCGTCGAATCCGAGCACCTCCGAGGTGCGGCCCAGCAACGCGGCACTGTGCGGTACGTCGACAACCGGCCGCACCTTCTCCAGATAGAACCGCCGACTCAATTCCTGCCCAGAAACAAACATGCTGGAAAGATCGCACGCCAACCCCGTGGAACTCAAGAAAAAACACCAAATGGCGCGAAATTCATCGCGCCATTTGGTAAATCAAATCCTACCGGAACAAACCGGTGTTTGTCAGTACCCGAGCACCGTCCGGAACGCGTCGTTGGCACGATCGGCCGCATCCTGCAACGCACCGGCGCTCGGACCGGCACCGAGGATCTCGCGTGAGCTGGACGGTACGACGTTCCGCACCGCCGACCCGAAGACCGCCGCCAACCCCTCGGCCGTGCCGCCCTGCGCACCGAGTCCCGGCGCCAGCAGCGGACCGTTGATGTCGAGGACCTCGTCGGTCGGCTTGATGGTCGCGCCAACGACCGCACCGAACGACCCCAGCCCGTCGGCGTCGGCGTTGAGCGACCGCAGCCCGTCCAGTACGGCGCCCGCCACCGTCGGACCGTCGACAGTCCGGGCCGACTGGAACTGCGGTCCCTCCGGGTTCGACGTCAACGCGAGCACGAACAGACCCGCACCGGACTCCCGCGCCACATCGATGGCCGGCTGCAGCGACCCGAACCCGAGGTACGGACTGACCGTCAGCGCGTCGCACGCGAGCGGCGCTTTCTCCGCCAGATACGCCGCCGCGTACCCGTCCATCGTCGACCCGATGTCACCGCGCTTGGCGTCGATGATCACCAGCGCACCGGCCTCCCGCAGCCGGATCGTTGCCTCTTCGAGGACGGCGATCCCGGCCGACCCGAACCGCTCGAAGAATGCCGACTGCGGCTTGAACACCGCGACCCGGTCCGCCAACGCGTCCACCACGCCGTACGTGAACGACGCGAGGCCGTCCGGGTCGTCGGGCAGGTCCCAGGCGGCCAGCAGGTGGGCGTGCGGGTCGATGCCCACACACAGCGGGCCGCGGGTGTCCATGGCGGCCCGGAGCCGGGCGCCGAAGGGTTGGTTGCTCATCTCACTCCCCGATTGATCTGGCGGACAAGGCCGGGGCCTCGGTAAATCAGCCCGGTGTAGATCTGGACGAGACTGGCGCCGGCGTCGAACAGCCGGGCCGCGTCGGCTGAGTCGAGAATGCCGCCGACCCCGATGATCGGCAACGCTCCCCCGGTCTCGGCGTGGATGTGGGCGACCGTCTTGGCCGCCGTCTCGGTCAGCGGCCGCCCCGACAGGCCGCCGGTCTCCGACGCCAGCGGGTGTGACTCCACCCCGGGCCGGCCGATCGTGGTGTTGGTGGCGATGATCCCGGCAATGCCGACGTCGGTGCAGACCTGCAGCAGTTCGTCGATCGCCGACGAGGTCAGGTCCGGCGCGATCTTCACCAGGATCGGCTTCCCGTCCAGACCGCCGACGCTCAGCGACGAAGCCTCGGCCCGCAGCGCCGTCAGCAACTCCCGGAGGTGCCCGGCATCCTGCAGCGAGCGCAGCCCCGGCGTATTCGGCGACGACACATTGACCGCGAAGTAGTCGCCGTACCGGTAGAGGCGCCGCAGCGAGGTCACGTAGTCCTCGACCGCATCCTCGAGCGGAGTCACCTTCGACTTCCCGATCGAGACGCCCAGCGGATAGCCGAGCGGTCCGTACGCCGCCAGCCGGGCAGCGAGTGCCTCCGAGCCCAGGTTGTTGAAGCCCATCCGGTTGATCACGGCCTCGTGCTCGACCAGCCGGAACAGCCGCGGCTTCTCGTTCCCCGGCTGCGCGTGCGCGGTGACCGTCCCGACCTCGACGAACGCGAACCCAAGGGCACGCCAGGCCGGCAGCGCGATCCCGTTCTTGTCCATGCCCGCGGCCAGGCCGACGGCGCCCGGGAAACGGACGCCGAAGACGGTCCGCTCCGAGCCGGTCTGGAACCGTGACATCAGCCGGACGGCACCCGGGACGCGGCCCAGGCGGCGCAGGGCGTTGAGCGTCTGCTCGTGTGCGACCTCGGCGTCGCCCTTCCCCAGCCGGTACAGGACCGGCCGGACGACGCGGCTATACACCGCGGATCCTCGGCACCCAGTCCTGCAGCGACCGTACGCCGATGTCACCGGCCTGCTGCGCCTCGATCCCCTGTACCGCGGCCGCCAGCCCTTGCACCGTGGTAATGCACGGGATGTTCCGAGCCACGGCAGCACTGCGGATCTCGTACCCGTCCAGGCGGGGCGAACCGCCCTGGGTGATCCCGATCGGGGTGTTGACGATCAGGTCGAGCTCACCGTCGTGGACCATCTGGACGATGGTCGGTTCGCCGTTCGGCCCCGGTCCCTGGCTGTTCTTGCGGACCGTGATCGCCTCGACCCCGTTGCGGCGCAGTACGTCGGCCGTCCCGTCGGTCGCGTAGATCTCGAAGCCGAGATCGGCCAGCCGCTTCACCGGGAAGATCATGTGCCGCTTGTCCCGGTTCGCCACCGACACGAACACCTTGCCGCTCCCCGGCAGCGGTTGCGACGCCCCGGCCTGCGACTTGGCGAACGCCGTACCGAAGGTGTCGTCGATGCCCATCACCTCGCCGGTCGAGCGCATCTCCGGCCCGAGCACGGTGTCCACCGACCGGCCGTCGACGGTCCGGAACCGGTTGAACGGCATCACGGCTTCCTTCACCGCGATCGGCGTCGAGGTCGGCAGCGTCCCGCCGTCGCCCTCGGCCGGCAGCATGCCCTCGTCGCGCAGCGACGTGATCGAGGCACCGAGCATCACCCGGGCCGCCGCCTTCGCCAGCGGCGTCGCGGTCGCCTTCGACACGAACGGCACCGTCCGGGACGCCCGCGGGTTCGCCTCCAGCACGTAGAGCACGTCACCGGCGAGCGCGTACTGCACGTTCAGCAGGCCGCGTACGCCGACGCCGCGCGCGATCGCCTCGGTCGATTGCCGGATCTTCTCGATGTCCGCGTTCCCGAGCGTGATCGGCGGCAGCGCGCAGGACGAGTCGCCGGAGTGCACTCCGGCCTCCTCGATGTGCTCCATCACGCCGCCGAGGAACAACTCGTCGCCGTCGAACAGCCCGTCCACGTCGATCTCGACCGCGTCGTCGAGGAACCGGTCGATCAGCACCGGGTGCTCCCACGACCCCGTACCACCGCTCAGCCGTCCCAGCGCCGCCGTCAGTTCGGCCTCGCTGTAGACGATCTCCATCCCGCGGCCGCCCAGCACGTACGACGGCCGCACGAGCACCGGGAACCCGATCTCCTCGGCAACCTCACGCGCCTCGTCGGCCGACATCGCCGTACCGTGCTTCGGCGCCGGCAGAGCCGCGTCCGCGAGCACCTTCCCGAACGCGCCCCGCTCCTCGGCCAGGTGGATCGCCTCCGGCGACGTACCCACGATCGGTACGCCGGCGTCCGCGAGCCGCTGGGCCAGACCCAGTGGCGTCTGCCCGCCGAGCTGCACGATGACTCCGGCGACCGGTCCGGCCTGCATCTCGGCGTACACGATCTCGAGCACGTCCTCGCAGGTGAGCGGCTCGAAGTAGAGCCGGTCCGAGGTGTCGTAGTCGGTCGAGACCGTCTCCGGGTTGCAGTTCACCATCACCGTGCAGTAGCCCGCGTCGCGCAGCGCCATCGAGGCGTGCACACAGGAGTAGTCGAACTCGATCCCTTGCCCGATCCGGTTCGGCCCCGATCCCAGGATCAGCACGGCCGGCTCGGTCCGCGGCGCCACCTCGGTCTCCTCGTCGTAGGACGAGTAGTGGTACGGCGTCTCGGCCTTGAACTCGGCCGCGCAGGTGTCGACCGTCTTGAAGACCGGCCGGATCCCGAGCGCCTGCCGGACCCCGCGGACGACGTCCTCGGTCAGCCCGCGGATCTCGGCCAGCTGCAGGTCGGAGAACCCGTGCCGCTTCGCCAGCCGGATCACCTCCGGCGTGAGCCGCGGCGCCGCCGCGGTCTGCAGGGCGATCTCGTGGATCAGGTAGAGCTGGTCCACGAACCACGGGTCGATCTTCGTCGCGTCGAAGATCTGCTCCGGCGTCGCCCCGGCCCGGATCGCGTCCATGACGGTCCGCAGCCGGCCGTCGTGCGGCGTCTTGATTGCCTCCAGCAACGGCTCGAGATCGGTCGCGGGCGATCCGGCCCAGGAGAACCGGGCCTCCGGCTTCTCCAGCGAGCGCAGCGCCTTCTGCAGCGCCTCGGTGTAGTTGCGGCCGATCGCCATCGCCTCGCCGACGCTCTTCATGTGCGTGGTCAGGGTGGCGTCCGCGGCCGGGAACTTCTCGAACGCGAACCGCGGCACCTTCACCACCACGTAGTCCAGCGTCGGCTCGAAGCTGGCCGGCGTCTGCCGGGTGATGTCGTTCGGGATCTCGTCCAGGGTGTAGCCGATCGCCACCTTGGCGGCGATCTTGGCGATCGGGAAGCCGGTCGCCTTGGAGGCCAGCGCGGACGAGCGGGACACCCGCGGGTTCATCTCGATCACGATCAGCCGGCCGTCGGCCGGGTTCACCGCGAACTGGATGTTGCAGCCGCCGGTGTCGACGCCGACCTCGCGGATGATGCCGATGGCAAGGTCTCGCATCACCTGGTACTCGCGGTCGGTCAGCGTCATCGCCGGCGCGACCGTGACCGAGTCGCCGGTGTGCACGCCCATCGGGTCGACGTTCTCGATCGAGCAGATGATCACAACGTTGTCGGCCTTGTCGCGCATCACCTCCAGCTCGTACTCCTTCCAGCCGAGGATCGACTCCTCGATCAGCACCTCGGTGGTCGGGCTGGCCTGCAGTCCGGCGCCGGCGATCCGGCGCAGGTCCGCCTCGTCGTACGCCATCCCGGAGCCGACACCGCCCATCGTGAACGACGGCCGCACCACCAGCGGGTAGCCGAGCTCAGCGGCCGCACCGAAGACGTCGTCCAGCGTGTGGCAGATCCGCGACCGCGCGACGTCCGCGCCGAGCTTCTCGACGATGTGCTTGAACGACTCCCGGTTCTCGCCGCGCTGGATCGCGTCGACCGACGCGCCGATCAGCTCGACGCCGTACTTCTCGAGTACGCCGTTCTCGTGCAGGGCGATCGCCGCGTTCAGTGCGGTCTGGCCGCCCAGGGTCGCGAGCAGCGCGTTCGGGCGCTCCTTCTCGATCACCTTCTCGACGTACTCCGGGGTGATCGGCTCGACGTAGGTGGCGTCGGCGAACTCCGGGTCAGTCATGATCGTGGCCGGGTTGGAGTTGACCAGGACGACCCGGAACCCCTCCTCGCGCAGCACCCGGCAGGCCTGGGTCCCGGAGTAGTCGAACTCGCAGGCCTGACCGATCACGATCGGGCCGGAGCCGATCACCAGGACCGACTCGATGTCTGTACGCCGCGGCATCAGGCCCGCCCCTCCAACTGCTCCGAATGGACAGTCATCAACTCTATGAACCGGTCGAACAGGTACGCCGAGTCATGTGGACCCGCCGCCGCCTCCGGGTGGTACTGCACCGAGAACGCGAGGACCCGACCATCGCGGCCGGTCAGCTTGAGCCCTTCGACCACGTTGTCGTTGAGCGAGACATGCGAGACCTCGGCCGTGCCGTACGGCGTCTCCACCACCGAGTCGATCGGCGCATCAACCGCGAACCCATGGTTCTGCGCGGTGATCTCGACCTTGCCAGTCGCCCGGTCGAGTACCGGCTGGTTGATCCCGCGGTGCCCGTACTTGAGCTTGAACGTGCCCAGTCCGAGCGCCCGGCCGAACACCTGGTTGCCGAAGCAGATCCCGAAGTACGGCTTCCCGCGCTGCAGCAGGGCCTTGAGCAGGTCGGTCGGGTGCTCGGTGGTCTCCGGGTCGCCCGGGCCGTTGCTCATGAAGATGCCGTCCGGGTTCACCGCCAGCACCTCCTCCAGCGTCGCGGTGGCCGGCAGGACGTGCACCTCGATGCCACGCTCGGCCATCCGCTTCGGCGTCATCGACTTGATCCCGAGGTCGAGCGCGACCACGGTGAACCGCTTCTCGCCTTCGGCGGGGATCACGTACGGCTCGAACGTGGTGACCTCGGAGGCCAGGTCCGCACCGACCATTGGCGGCTGCTGCAGAACCTTCTCCAGCAGCGCGTCCGGGTCGAGGATCTCGGTGGAGATCCCGGCCCGCATCGCGCCGCGCTCGCGCAGGTGCCGGGTCAGGGCCCGGGTGTCGATGCCGGCGATCCCGACGATGCCCTGGCCCTTGAGTTGGTCGTCCAATGAGCGGGTGGCGCGCCAGTTCGACGGCACTCGGGCCGGGTCGCGAACGACGTACCCGGCGACCCAGATCCGCTGCGACTCGTCGTCCTCGTCGTTCACCCCGGTGTTGCCGATGTGCGGTGCGGTCTGGGTGACGATCTGGCGGTGGTACGACGGGTCGGTCAGCGTCTCCTGGTAGCCGGTCATCCCGGTGGTGAACACCGCCTCGCCGAACGTCTCGCCGGTTGCCCCGTACGACGTACCGGTGAATGCCCGGCCGTCCTCCAGGACCAGCAGTGCAGGATTGTGGGCGGGCTGGCTCATCTTTGCTCGACTCCGATCAGGGTCGCGATGGTTTCGGTCAGCGGGGCGGTGTCTGCCTTGCGGCGGGGACGGAAGCCGGTGTCGAGCTCGCGACCGTCGTGGTTCCAGGTGACCACCACCAGGCCGGACTTCTCCGCGGTCACCTTGCCGGCGATGCCACGGTCGGTCCGGACGGCGGTCAGGTGGTCCGCGGGGATGAAGACATCCGCCGCGCCCTGCCGATGGAAGATCAGGCCGGCCTCGCTGACGGCCAGGTCCGCGATACTGCGGACGCCCAGTTCGTGCACGGCGATCCGGTCCATCCAGTCGCCGGCCGAGGTGGTGGCGACGTAGATGCCCTCCACGCCCTTGGTCTTGTCGTTCTCAGGCACTGCAGGCAGCGGTGCCAGCTCGGCCTGCCGGGCCTGGCGGTTCCGCCAGCCCCGGAGCATGCCGTAGTAGGCCAGCGCAAGCACCAGCAGCGTGCCGGCGATGCCCAGGAAGGCCTTCACCGGGCCGGCATTCCATCCAGGACGGTCGGCGTACCGCGCAGGAAGGTCGCCACCACCCGCCCTGGCAGGGTCATCCCCTCGAACGGCGTGTTGCGAGACAGCGACTTGGACTCCGCCGGTACGACGGTCCGCTCGACCGCCGGATCGATGAGTACGACGTTCGCCGGGGCACCGGCCTCGAGCGGACGGCCGTGGTCACCGACTTGGCCGATCTCGGCCGGGCGGTTGCTCATCCGGTCGGCCACGTCGGCCCAGGTCAGCAGCTTGGTGTCGACCATCGCGTGCTGGACCACACTCAGCGCGGTCTCCAGACCGATCATGCCGGGCGACGCCGCGCTCCACTCGCAGTCCTTGTCCTCGACCGGGTGCGGCGCGTGGTCGGTGGCGACGATGTCGATCGTCCCGTCGGCCAGGCCCTCGCGGACCGCCTCGACGTCCTCCTTGGTCCGCAGCGGCGGGTTCACCTTGTAGACCGGGTTGTAGGAGGCAGCCAGGTCCTCCGTCAGCAGCAGGTGGTGCGGGGTGACCTCGGCGGTCACGTCCAGGCCTCGCGCCTTCGCCGCCCGGACGATCTCCACCGAGCCCTTGGTGGACAGGTGGCAGATGTGCAGCTTCGAACCGACGTGCGCGTTCAGCAGGACGTCGCGGGCGATGATCGCCTCCTCGGCGACACTCGGCCAGCCGGTCAGGCCGAGGACGCCGGAGAGCGCTCCCTCATTCATCTGCGCGCCCTGGGTGAGCCGCGGCTCCTGCGCGTGCTGGGCGATCACGCCGCCGAACGCCTTCACGTACTCCAGCGCCCGGCGCATCAGCGCGGCATCCCAGACGCAGTCGCCGTCGTCGGAGAACACCCGCACGCGCGCAGCCGAGTCCGCCATCGCGCCGAGCTCCGCGAGCTGCGAGCCTTGCCGGCCGACGGTGACCGCGCCGATCGGGAACACATCGGCGTACCCACCCTCGCGGCCGAGCCGCCAGACCTGCTCGACGACCCCGGCGGTGTCGGCGACCGGGTCGGTGTTCGCCATCGCGAACACCGCGGTGAAACCGCCCACGGCAGCGGCGCGGCTGCCGGTCAGGACGGTCTCCGCGTCCTCCCGGCCGGGCTCGCGAAGGTGCGTGTGCAGGTCGACCAGCCCGGGCAACGCGATCAGGCCCTTGGCGTCGATCGTCTCCACACCCGCGGGCGCCTCCAGGTTGGTGCCGACAGCAACGATCTCGCCGTTGTCCAGCAGCAGATCCGCGACCTCACCGCCCACGATCCTGGCTCCGGTGATCAGGTACGAGCTCATCGACGTCCTCGCTTCGCTCCGGGCGCCGATGAGGCGCGACACGGGCTGTGCTGAATGGTGAACTCGCTTCGCTCGCTCACGCGGTCTGCTCCTCAGTGTTCTCGTTGCTTCCGGACAGCAGTAGATAGAGGACCGCCATCCGGATGGCGACCCCGTTGGTGACCTGCTCGACGATGACCGAGCGGGTCGAGTCCGCGACGTCGGCACTGATCTCCATGCCGCGGTTCATCGGGCCGGGGTGCAGCACGATCGCCTCGTCCGGCAACTGCGCCATCCGGTGCACGTCGAGCCCGTAGCGGCGGGTGTACTCGCGAGCGCTCGGGAAGAACGCGTCGTTCATCCGCTCCCGCTGCACCCGCAGCATCATCACCGCGTCGCTCTTCGGCAGCGCAGCATCCAGGTCGTACGACGTGGCGCACGGCCAGCTCGTCATGTCGACGGGCAGCAGCGTCGGCGGCGCGACCACAGTGACGTCCGCGCCGAGCGTCGACAGCAGCAACACGTTGGACCGGGCGACCCGGGAGTGCAGTACGTCGCCGACGATCGTGATCCGGCGGCCCTCCAGCGAGCCGAGGTGACGGCGCATCGTGAAGGCGTCGAGCAACGCCTGGGTCGGGTGCTCATGGGTGCCGTCGCCGGCGTTGACCACCGAGCCGGTCATCCAGCCCGAGGTGGCGAGCAGGTGCGGCGCGCCGGACGAACCGTGCCGGCAGACCACTCCGTCGGCGCCCATCGCCTGCAGGGTGAGCGCGGTGTCCTTCAGGCTCTCGCCCTTGCTCACGCTGGAGCCCTTGGCGGAGAAGTTGATCACGTCCGCGGACAGCCGCTTGGCCGCCGCCTCGAACGAGATCCGGGTCCGGGTGGAGTCCTCGAAGAACAGGTTCACCACGGTCCGGCCGCGCAGCGCGGGCAGCTTCTTGATCGGGCGGTCGGCCAGCGACCGCATCTCCTCGGCGGTGTCCAGGATCAGGTTCGCCTCGTCCCGGCTCAGATCCCCCGCACTCAGCAGGTGCTTCATCAGGCCTTCGCCCCCGTTCCGGTCTTGTCCGCGATCAGTACCGCGTCGGCTCCGTCGTACTCGGTCAGGTGGACAGTGACGCGCTCGACCAGGGAGGTCGGCAGGTTCTTGCCCACGTAGTCGGCGCGGATCGGCAGTTCGCGGTGGCCGCGGTCGACCAGGACCGCGAGCTGGACCGCGCGCGGCCGGCCGATGTCGCCGATCGCGTCCAGCGCGGCCCGGATGGTGCGGCCGGAGAACAGCACGTCGTCGACCAGCACCACCACCTTGCCGTCGATGCCGCCCGGCGGGATGTCGGTGTGCTCCAGGCCACGGGGTGGTTTGAGCCGGATGTCGTCGCGGTACATGGTCACATCGAGTGACCCTGTCGGCACGCTCTGCCCCTCGACCGCCGCGATCCGGTCGGAGACACGCCGGGCCAGACCGACGCCTCGGGTGGGGATGCCGAGCAGGACGACCGGGTCGGCACCGCGGTTGCGCTCGAGGATCTCGTGCGCGATCCGGATCAGTGCCCGGGAAATGTCGGAAGCGTCCAGGACCGTGCGGGGCGCCGGTTTCGGCGCGGCCGCGACGTCTGGGGACTCTGCGCTGTGGGCAGGGCTCATCGCTACCGTTCCTCCTTTCCCGCCTCTCTGGACGGGTCTTTAAAGGACGTTCGGACCGCTTGACATGGTATCGGATGTGACACGCCGTCTTGACGCTGGCCTCGCCGCCGGAATATTGTTACTCTGTGTAATCGAGGGGGGTTTCACCGACCGGCCCGTTCCGGCGGGCCGGACTAGACGAAACTAGTCGGAGGGAAGAACCAGCGTGCCTAGCGAATACGCGAAGACACTGGGTGGCAAGCTACGTGCCATCCGCCAGCAGCAGGGACTGTCGCTGCATGGCGTGGAAGAGAAGTCCAAGGGTCGCTGGAAGGCGGTCGTCGTCGGCTCGTACGAGCGCGGCGATCGGGCCGTCACGGTCCAGAAGCTCGCGGAGCTCGCCGATTTCTACGGCGTGCCGATCCGTGAACTGCTGCCTGGTTCCGCCAGCGCGGCCGCTGCGGCTGCCGCTCCGCCCCGGTTGATCCTCGACCTGGAGGCTCTGCAACACCTCGACGCGAGTGAGGCCGGTCCGCTGACGCGGTACGCGGCCACGATCCAGGCTCAGCGCGGGGACTACAACGGCAAGGTGCTGTCGATCCGTCAGGACGACATGCGCACGCTCGCGGTGATCTACGACGAGTCGCCGACGACTCTGACCGAGCGCTTCATCTCCTGGGGAGTTCTGAACCCGGAGGCGAAGGGCGACGTCGAGGAGTCCGAGGTAGCCGGCGCCTGAAGCGAGGCGTGAGAGACGGTCGGGGCTCGTAGCAGCTGGCCCGCGGCCGCCCGCCCGCTCCCTTGCGGGGCCGGGCTTGACCAGAAGAAGCAGGAACGCAGCACGGATTACGCAGTACGCAAAGATGCAGGACCAGTGGCGGGCATCACCTCACCCGCCGCACCAGGCCGGGGCCGTTCCCCCCGAGCCACACCACGGGGACGACAAGCCGGCCCGGGACCGTACCGAGACGGTCACCGGGCCCCGATTCCCGGAGGGCTCGCCCCCCTCGTTCCTCAGACGCCCAGGGTGGGCTTCAACTGCAGCAGCCTGGCCAGCAGGCCGTTCACGAACGCCGGCGACTCGTCCGTCGACAGGTCGCGCGCCATCGCGACCGCTTCGCTCACCGCGACCACATCCGGCACCTGGTCGTCGAACAGCAGCTCGTAGGTCCCGATCCGCAGGATGTTGCGGTCCACCGCGGGCATCCGGTCCAGCGACCAGCCCACCGAGTGCGTCTGGAGCAGGTCGTCGATCACGTCGATGTGCTTCGCGACACCCTCGACCAGCGCCACGGTGAACTCGTTCACCGGCGGGTCGTTGTCCGCCACCCGGTCGGACAGGGTGCCGCCGACCGGCAGCCCCCTGACCTCGGACTCGAACAGCACGTCGAGTGCGCGTTTACGGGCCTTGCTACGGGCAGACATCTTCTGTTGTCAGCTCTCTCGAACGTCAGGAGGTGACGCGGCCGAGGTAGTCCCCGGTGCGGGTGTCGACCTTGACCTTCTCGCCGGTGGTCAGGAACAGCGGGACCTGGATGTCGTAGCCGGTCTCCAGCTTGGCCGGCTTGGTGCCGCCGCTGGAGCGGTCGCCCTGCAGACCCGGCTCGGTGTACTCGACCGTGAGCTCGACCGAGGCCGGGAGCTCGACGTACAACGGCAGGTCGTCGTGCACCGCGACGATCGCGTCCTGGTTCTCCAGCAGGAAGTGGGAGGCGTCGCCGACCACCTCGGGCTGGATCTGCAGCTGGTCGTAGGTGGACTTGTCCATGAAGACGTACGCCGAGCCGTCGTTGTACAGGTAGGTCATGTCGCGCTTGTCGACCTGGGCCACCTCGACCTTGACGTCGGCGTTGAAGGTCTTGTCGACCACCTTGCCGGACAGCACGTTCTTCAGCTTCGTCCGGACCACGGCGCCGCCCTTACCCGGCTTGTGGTGCTGGAACCAGACCACGGACCACAGCTGCCCGTCCAGGTCGAGCACCATGCCGTTCTTGAGGTCGTTCGTCGTTGCCACGCGGGTATGCCCTTCGAAATCGATCAGCGGTAACAGTGGATTGTAGCGGTCACACCCCGCATCCTCCGATTCCGCGGTCGCGGCACGACGTGGACGGCCCCTGTTGCCCCGTAGGCTGGCTTTTCGGACGTGACGACAAGGAGGTCAGCCGTGGAGTTCGCGATCTTCGTCGTGATCATGATCATCGTCAGCCTGGTCGCCAAGGCCAAGCAGCAGAGCAAGACACGCGGTACGCCGAACCCCCGCGTCCAGGCGGTGATCAACCGGATCCAGGCCGAGGTGCAGAAGAACGGCGGCCCGCCGCTCGAGCTCGGGCCGAAGTACGCGCAGTACGCCCAGCCAGCACCGCCGCAGCAGTATCAGCCGCCGGCGCCGTACCCGCAGATCCAGTTCCAGCAGCGTCAGAAAGCTCCCCGGCAGGATGTGGACACCCGGGTGCGCGAGCTGATGACGGCGGGCCACGAGGTGGGCGCGGTCCGGCTGCTCTCCGACGAGTTGGACATGGGCCTGCTCGAAGCGCAGGAGTACGCCCGCAACCTGGTTGCTCCGGCGGGCGCCAAGCCAACGGGTACCGCGAACAAACCGGCCCAGAACAAGCCGGCCCAGAGCAAGCCTGCGCCGGAGATTCCCGAGCCTGGGGCCGACGAGGACACCCGGTACGTCGGCTCCGCCGCGTTCGCCGAGTCGATCTTCGACCTGGACCGCGACGAGGAGACCTGGTCCAGCGGCTGGGTCGACAAGCCGGAGCCCGACGACCGCTCGGACATCGACGAGCTCTGGGAGACGGTCCGGAACGCAGCGCGCCCCGGGACTACGCCGGCCAGTTGACGGTGACGCTGCTGTGCCGCCGGTCGATGTGGAAACCGGCGGGCAGTTCGGTCCCGGCCGCGTCGATCCGGTAGCGCGGCCCGGGACCGTGCCGGAGCCGCCGGTTCCAGATCCGCACCTGGTCGATCAGCCGGTCGATCAGGTCATCCGCGTCCGGGCCGTGACCGTTCACCCCGAGTTCCATGTGCGACTCCGGCCGCCGCCGGGCCGGACACGACGTCAGGTACGCCACGCTGTCGCCAGTTGCCACCGCTGCCGCTCCCCAGTGCGGCGACGGCGTGACCACGCCTTCCTCCTGGAGCGATCGCTCCGCGGACAGAACGCAGTACCCGGGCAGTGTGCTGGCCAGCCAGAGCTGGAGGTCGGAGAGCTGTTCCTCGCGGTTGACCACGACGCCTGACCAGACCTGTTCGCGCGGTTGATCCAGGACCCCGTCGAACGGGTGCTCCTCCGGCACCTGGTCCTCGTCGAAGCTCACACTCGCCGCGTCGCCCCAGATCGAGATCAGCCGCTCGTAGTTCGCCCCCGCTCCCTGCATGGAGACGAAACCGCACGGCGTCGTCGACCGGCTCTCCAGATGCTCCTCCACCCGGTCGAACGCGATCGACCGCGTCTGCCCGCGCAACCGCAGCGGTACGACGATCCGGCCGCCGGCGCCGAGCTGATCGCTCCAGGCCGGCGCGATGTCCCACGCCGTCACAGTCACCACGATCCGGTCGTACGGCGCATCCTCCGGCACCCCGAACTCCCCGTCGGCCTCGACCACCCGGACGTCGCCGTACCCGGCATCGTCGAGCACGACCCGGGCCCGGTCGGTGACCTCGGGGTCGATGTCGACCGTCGTCACGGCGCCCTTCGGCCCGGCCAGTTCGCACAGCAGCGCAGCGTTGTAGCCGCCGGAACCGATCTCCAGCACGCGATCGCCGGGACGGACCTCGGCCTGCTCCAGCATCAGCGCGACGATGCTCGGCTGCGACACCGAGCTGATCACCACGCCGGCCGCGTTCCGCTTCATCAGCACGACATCGTCGGCGTACGCGATGTCGAGGCTGCTCCGCGGAACGAACAGATGCCGCGGCACAGCCGCGAAGGCCGCCGCCACCCGCTCGTCCCGAATGGTGCCTTCGGCAACCAGATGCCGGGTCAGCGCGGCACGCAGCGCATCGGCCTGAGCCGCGTCGCTGCGCTGATCTGTCATGCATCCAGCGTAGTCGCGCGCCTACTCGGATGCGCTAGATCAGGCCCTCACGCAGGGCGTAGGCGACCGCGTGCGAGCGGTTCTTGAGTTGCAGGCGGCTGGTGACGTCGTGCAGGACGTTCTTCACCGTCCGCTCCGAGTAGGACAGTTCCCGGGCGATCTCCTGGGTGTCCTTGCCGTCGGCCACCAGGCGCAGTACCTGCGTCTCGCGGTCCGACAGCCCGGTGTGGGACAGCCCGCGTGGTGCGAGCACGTGCCGCTGCATCCGCGACACCTGACCGAGCAGGCGACCGAGGAGATCGGGTGGCAGGCTGCCGTCACCCGCAGCCGCGGACTGCACCAGGTGGACGATGCGGTCGGCCGTCGCCTCGGTCCGCCGGAGTACGCCGGACACGCCCAACTCGACCGCGGTCATCAGCGCGTCGTCGTCGATCACGCTGCCGATCAGCACGGTCCGGCGGCACCCCCGCTGGGTGGCCGAGCGGAGCACGTGGACCGCGGCCGCATCCAGCGAGTCGACCGCGATCAAGGCAACCGCTGGCGGGGCGGTGCGCTGGTCGGTCGACTGGCTGTGCAGCGCGGCCAGGTCGGTCTCGTTGATCAGCGCAACCTCCGACCGCTGCCGGAGCGTGTGCACGAGCCCGAACTGCGACAGCGGGTCCAGCGCTTTGACCCAGACCGGAATACGTTGTTGCGTCGTCATTCTTGTCACTCCCCCAGAGCGTTGATGAACCGAACGGATCGAATCCGCAGCCACACGAACCCCCAAATCGTCGATTCCGATCGTGACCCCTGGCCTTCAGCCAGCCTTAAGAACTGGTGACGGCCACAACACGACCCGATCCCTAGCGTGAGGCATCCATATCTCACCGGCATCTCAGCCTGATCTCTTGGCCGCATCGCCGCCCCCGGCCGGCCCCACAGTGAGCTAGATGCCCGAAAGGGCACTTTGGTTCGAATCAGGCGGTGAGCGAGGTGATCGCGCGCAGCGCGAGGCGGTACGAATCCGCGCCGAATCCGGCGATCGTGCCGGTGGCCACGCCGGCGACGACGCTGGTGTGGCGGAACTCCTCGCGGGTGGCGGGGTTCGTCAGGTGGATCTCGATCAGGGGTGCCGTGCGCTGGGAGCAGGCGTCGCGCAGCGCATAGGAGTAGTGGGTGAAGGCCGCCGGGTTCAGCACCACCGGGATCTTGCCGTCGGCCGCCTCGTGCAGCCAGTGGACCAGTTCGGCCTCGTCGTCGGTCTGCCGCACCTCGACGTCCAGCCCGAGCTCGGCGCCGGTCTTCTCGCAGTCGGCGACCAGGTCGGCGAACGTCGTCGCGCCGTACACATCGGGCTCGCGCGACCCGAGCCGCCCGAGGTTCGGCCCGTTCAGTACCAGCACCCGCCGCGCACTCACATCAGTCACGGCACCACCCTAGTGGTCAGCCTCGCGAAGGCCGCGTCGGCTTCCGCAACCGCCTCTGGGTAGCGATCTGTGGCGGAACTGCCGGCATCGATGGCCGACCAGTTGCGGCGGGCCAGCACCCGCTGGACCGCCACGACCTGGGCTGCCGTCACCTCACCCGTCGCGTCTCCCCCGAGCGCCTTCGCCAGCGCCCGCTCGTCCTCATCCATGAACTCGTGCATCCGCGTCGACAGCGCCGGCGTGGTGAACACGAGCCGGTGATACGCGAGCACCTGCGGTACGTCGTTCAGCCCGGTGACAGGATCGCGCCGCTCCAGCCCGGCCAGGAAATGGCGATGCAGCGCGTCGATCGGCGACCCCTCGGCGGCCGTGACAACTCGAGCGGCCTCGTGCTGGTGATCGGCGATCCGGTGCAGCACCAGGTCCTGCTTGGTCGCGAAGTACTTGAAGAGCGTCGGCTTGGAGACATCGACGGCAGCCGCGATGTCGGCGACGGAGACCTCGTCGAAGCCGTGCTCGAGGAACAACGCGATCGCCGCCTGCGACAACGCGTCGTACGTCTGCTGCTTCTTCCGCTCCCTGAGTCCGGTCACAGACTCATGTTAACCTGAGCAAAATATTGACCGGGTTAAACTTTTGAGGGAGGGCGATGCGGGACCTCGACGACGAGCGTGCGTACGCCGAGCGTTGCCGGGAGGCACTGCGGCGGATGGTGGCCGGCGCCCGGGAGAACGTGGTGATCGGCGAGGACACCTGGGGCGACCGGTACACGGCCGAGCGGCTCGGCTTCTACCTCAAGACGCTCGCCCGGGACCTCGGCGAGGAAGGCGACAACCCGCCGTTCTTCGGCCTGATCGCGTACGGCGCCGACGCCGGTGAGCATGGGGGTCAGACCTACTACCTCGGCCGCCGGCACATCTCCGACGCGATCGGCCGCCCGCCGATGGTGATCGACTGGCGAGCGCCGGTGTCGACGGCCTTCTATCAGGCCTCCGGCACCGACCCGCGCGGCATCGAGACCCGTCGCCGCTTCGGCTGGTCCGCGAACGCCCTGACCAGCTTCGAGGACGAGCACCTCGCCGCAGGTGACACGTCGGCCGGCAGCGACCTGGTCCGGCGGGAGATCGAGCGAGCGCGGGTCGGACCGATGCGGGACATCGTCGCCACCATCCAGCCCGAGCAGGACGAGGTGGTCCGCACCGACCTGGAGGTCTCCGTCTGCGTCCAAGGCGCACCCGGGACCGGGAAGACCGCGGTCGGTCTGCACAGGGCGGCGTACCTGCTCTATGCGCACCGGAGTCGGCTGCAGCGGAGTGGTGTGCTGGTGCTCGGCCCGAACCGCGCCTTCCTGCACTACATCTCGGCCGTGCTGCCGACGCTCGGTGAGGTCGACGTCGAGCAGACCACGATCGAGGAGCTGCTGAGCATCCGGACCTCCAGCACTGACGAGCAGGAGGCGGCCGCGGTGAAGCACGATGCGCGGATGGCCGCCGTACTGCGGAACGCCGTGTATGCGCGGATCGGGCGGCCGGACGACGCGCTCGTCGTGCCGGACGGGTCGTACAAGTGGCGGGTGAACCGGCACGAGTTCGACGCGATCGTGTCCGACGCTCGCGCGGATGTGACGACGTACCTGACTGGGCGCGAGCGGGTGATCGCGCGGATCGTCGCGTCGCTGCAACGCCAGGCCGAGGCGCGCGGGCAGAACTGCAACGGCGTTTGGTTGCGACGGATGGCACGCGCCGCCACTCCGGCGGTCGACGCCGTCTGGCCGAACGTCAAGGCGGACGAGATCCTCGCTGAGCTCGTCAGTGACCGTGAGCTCCTCGCGGACGCGGCGCGGGACGTCCTCAGCCCGGACGAGCAAGCCGCCATCGCCTGGCCTCGCGCGCGGAAGCCGAAGAGCGCGCGATGGACGCCGGCCGACGCGGTGCTGCTCGACGAGGTGAGTGCGTTGCTGCATCGCGGACCGACGTACGGGCATGTGATTGTCGACGAGGCGCAGGACCTCTCCCCCATGCAGTGCCGCGCGATCGCCCGCCGCAGCGAGCACGGATCCATCACCGTGCTCGGCGATCTGGCTCAAGGTACGACGCCCTGGGCAGCCCGAACGTGGACGGATCAGTTGAGCCATCTAGGCAAGGCCGAGGCGGAGGTCATTGCGCTGACCACCGGCTACCGCGTCCCGGCGGCCGTGGTCGAGCTGGCGAACCTGTTGCTCGTGTCGCTGCCGGTCGACGTACCGGAGACGGTGTCGTTCCGGGCCGACGGGCGGCTCCGCATCACTCGGGCCGACGATCTCCGCTCGGCCGCGGTTGACGCCGTACGCGCTGCGCTCAAGGAGGAGGGGTCGATCGGGGTGATTGCAGCGGACACGGAGGTCGACTCGCTCGCGGATGTGCTCCGGGTGGATGGCATCGAGACGACGCCGCCGGACGGTGACGGCCGGGTGGCGATGGTTCCGGCGAGCCTGGCCAAGGGACTCGAGTACGACCACGTCATCGCGGTCGAGCCGGCCACCATCATCGAGGCCGAGCCACGCGGCCTGAACCGGCTCTACGTCATCCTGACCAGAGCGGTGTCGAGATTGGACGTGCTGCACTGCCGCGACCTCCCGTCGCAGCTGAAGGGAACCAGGGCCTGACAGCCGGACTCTCCCCGATATGAGCACACCGGGTCGACATCGGCACGGTGGTCCGCCGCCCGGGGATGACGGACGGCGAGCTGGACTTCCGCTAGGCGCTCCAGGGGGCGCCTGGGCCGCCCATGCGGCTGGCGTATGGCGTGCCTTTGAGGAGCTCACCGCGGTAGACCGGCTTGTCGGTGAAGGACGAGGCGTAGATGGCGGCCGCGAGCTCGAGGGTGTTGCGCGCCTCGGCGAGGGTGACCGGCGTGGGCTCGCCCGACGTCAGGGCATCCAGGACTGCGGCGTACTGGGCGGCGTGGCCGCTCGGTACGTCGACGGCGTCGGCGGACCAGGCCGTCGCGACCGCCTCCTGGCCAGGCGCCGGTGTGACGGTCCAGTTCTCGTCCTTGTAGCCGTAGAGGTGCTCGAGCTCGACCGTCGCGTTCTCGTAGTCGAAGCGCAGTTGCGAGGTCTGCCGCGCGGACACCAATGAGTTGACGACCGACGCGACAGCGCCGTTCTCGAACGTCACGAGTGCCATCGAGACGTCCTCGGTCTGCGTGGGGCGCGCCTGCCGGGCGGCCAGCGCGGTCACCTTCTGCCAGGGTCCGAGGGTCGACAGCAGCAGATCGAACTGGTGGATCCCGTGCCCCATTGTCGGACCGCCGCCCTCGACGTCGAACGTCCCACGCCACGGTACGGCGAAGTACGCGTCGTCCCGATACCAAACGGTGTTGCACAAGGCAACCAATGGCCGGCCGAGCACACCCTCGTCCGCCAGCCGCCGCAACCGCACCGCCCCGGACCCGAACCGGTGCTGGAACACGCAGGCGACCTGGGCGGACGACTTCGCCTCCGCGTCGATCAGTTCGTCGAGCTCGTCCAGCGACAGCGTCGGCGGCTTCTCCATGAACACGTCGACGCCCGCCGCCAGGCACTCCACGGCCAACGGCACGTGCGAGTTGGGCGGCGTACACAGGTGGATGAGGTCGACTCCCCCGCCCGCGAGCAGCTCGGTCAGGCTCGGATACACGGCGGGAATGTCCCACGTGGACGCGAACTCCTTGGCCCGATCCAGGTCGACGTCGACGGCCGCGACCAGTTCGGCGCGGTCCGGGTGGGAGGTGACGGCCCTGACGTGGGAGCGGGCGATGCCGCCGGTCCCGACGATCGCGATCCGGTGCTTGCGGTCAGACATAGAGTGCCCTTCAGGAAGCTGGAAAGCCTTTTCCAGAATCCTTGACCGGAATGCACCGATGTACAACCCGAGTCCGGCGAGTTGGCCGTTTCCGGCCACTCTCCGTGCTCGGCCGACCCCGCGTGCTCAGCTTCGGCTGCTCAGCTTCGGGTGCTCAGCTTCGGGTGCTCAGCTTCGGCGCTGCTCAGCTGACTTCGGCGTACGCGGCGATCAGCAGGCTGGGGTCGGGTGCCTCGAGGATCGTCGGCCGGGCCAGTGCGTCCAGGACGACGAAGCGGAGCCGGTCGGCGCGGGTCTTCTTGTCGAGCTTCATCGCGTCCTGCAGGTGCGGCCAGGCGTCGGCGCGGTACGTCACCGGCAGTCCGAGCGACTCGAGTACGGCGCGGTGCCGGTCGGCCGTGGCATCGTCGAGGCGGCCGGCCGCGCGGGCCAGCTCGGCGACGAACACCATGCCGATGCTGATCGCCGCGCCGTGCCGCCACTTGTACCGCTCGACGCGCTCGATCGCATGGCCGAGCGTGTGGCCGTAGTTCAGCGCCTCCCGGCCGATCGCTCCCCCGGCCGTCGTGGTCCGCTCGCGCAGATCCGCGCCGACGGTGTCCGCCTTCACCTGGATCGACCGCGCGATGAGTTCCTCGGTCGCGTCGTACGACGGGCTCGCGGCGCCGGCCGGGTCCTTCTCCACCAGGTCGAGAATCACCGGGTCCGCGATGAACCCGCACTTGACCACCTCGGCGAGACCACTGACATAGTCGTTGCGAGGCAACGTCTCCAGCGCGGCCAGGTCGCACAGCACGCCGGCCGGCTCCCAGAACGCACCGACCAGGTTCTTGCCTTCGGCGGTGTTGATACCGGTCTTGCCGCCCACGGCCGCGTCGACCATGCCGAGCAGGGTGGTCGGAATGTGCACGACCTTCACCCCACGCAGCCAGGTCGCCGCGACGAAGCCGGCCAGGTCGGTCGTCGTACCGCCGCCGATGCTGACGATCGCGTCGGAGCGGGTGAATCCGGCTTGTCCGAGCACGGACCAGCAGTAGGCCAGAACCTCCGCGGTCTTCGCGTCCTCGGCGTCCGGGATCTCGATCGCGTGCGCTGTGTACCCGGAGCCGGTCAGGTCGTCGCGGATCGCGTCGCCACTGGTCCGCAGCGCGCGCGGGTGGATCACGGCGACCCGCTGCACACCCTCGCCCAGCAGCGCCGGCAGCTCACCGAGCAGATTGTTGCCGATGACAACGTCGTACGGCGCTGCGGCGGCGACCCGGATCCTGGTCGGCTCCGTCATCCGAGCTGCTCCTGGATCTCGTCGGCGATCTGCTCCGGGGTCTTGTCATCGGTCAGCACGGTCAGCTTGGCCACCTCGTCGTACAGCGGGCGGCGCGCCTCCATCAGGTTGCGCAACTGGGTGCGGACGTTGCCGAGCAGCAGCGGACGCGCGACGCCGAGACCAACCCGCTTGGCCGCCTCGCCGAGGCTGACGTCCAGGAAGACGACGTTGTGGCCGGCGAGGTCGGCGCGGGTGTCGGGGTCGAGGATCGCGCCGCCACCGAGCGAAAGCACTTCGCCGTCGGACTGCAGCGCGGCCACGATCGCGGACCGCTCGAGGGCACGGAAGTGCGGCTCGCCCTCGTCGACGAAGATGTCCGAGATCGGCTTGCCCGCGCCGGCCTCGATATCGGTGTCGGTGTCGCGGTGCGTGGTCTTCAGCCGCTCGGCGAGCAGCGCGGCGATGGTCGACTTGCCCGAACCAGGCGGGCCGACGAGAACGACAACCGGACTCACTGCTCTGCCCACTCCCGCGGCGTGATCGTCGACGGCAGGCTCGCCAAGTACGACTTGTGGTTGCGCGAGGACTCGGCCACCGAGTCGCCGCCAAACTTCTCCAGCGCGACCTCGGCCAGGACCAGCGCCACCATCGCCTCCGCCACGATGCCGGCGGCCGGTACGGCGCAGACGTCGGAGCGCTGGTGATGCGCGGCCGCGGCCTCGCCGGTGCTGGTGTCGATCGTGCGCAGCGCCCGCGGCACCGTCGCGATCGGCTTCATCGCGGCGCGCACCCGCAGTGTCTCGCCGGTGCTCATGCCGCCCTCGGTGCCGCCGGAGCGGCCGCTGGTCCGGCGGACCATGCCGTCCTCGGCCACGATCTCGTCGTGCGCCTGCGAGCCCGGCGTCCGCGCGAGCTCGAAGCCGTCTCCGAGCTCGACGCCCTTGATCGCCTGGATGCCCATCAGCGCACCGGCCAGCTTGGAGTCCAGCCGGCGGTCCCAGTGCACGTAGCTACCGAGACCCGGCGGGAGACCGTCCACGACCACCTCCACCACGCCGCCGAGCGTGTCGCCCGCCTTCTGCGCGGCGTCGATCTCGGCCACCATCGCCTTGCTCGCGTCGGCATCCAGGCAGCGCACCGGGTCCGCGTCCAGCTTCGCGACATCGTCGTACG
Organism: Kribbella pittospori; assembly: GCF_004331465.1. Classification (GTDB taxonomy): domain Bacteria; phylum Actinomycetota; class Actinomycetes; order Propionibacteriales; family Kribbellaceae; genus Kribbella; species Kribbella pittospori. Next base: position 128,013 of record NZ_SJKB01000003.1, on the reverse strand, counting down.
CCGGGATCACGCCGTACGGCGCCTTGACGGTGCCGAGCTCGACCACGTGGCTGACGATCGTCACGCCGTACGCCTGCCGGAGGAACCGGGCCGCGACCTCGCCGAGCGCGACCCGGGCCGCGGTCTCGCGGGCGCTGGCCCGCTCGAGCACCGGGCGGGCCTCGTCGAAGCCGTACTTCTGCATGCCGGCCAGATCCGCGTGGCCGGGGCGCGGGCGGGTCAGCGGCGCGTTCCGGGCCAGGTCGGCCAGCGTCTCCGGGTCGACCGGGTCCGGGCTCATCACCTGCTCCCACTTCGGCCACTCGGTGTTGCCGACCTGGATCGCGACCGGGCTGCCCAGGCTCAGACCGTGCCGGAACCCTCCGACGAACGTCACCTCGTCCCGCTCGAACTTCATCCGCGCGCCGCGGCCGTACCCCAGCCGACGACGAGCCAAGGCGTCGGCCACGTCATCAGTCGTGACCTGAACACCAGCGGGAAGACCTTCGAGTACGGCGACGAGCGCTTGTCCGTGCGACTCGCCGGCGGTAAGCCAGCGCAGCATGCCGCAATCCTCCCACGCCCATCCCACTCCCAAGACCCCGGTCTCATCCGCTCAGTCGTCGAAGGGATTGAGCACGCGCACGCCCGTTCGCTCGACGTCGCGGACGTTGCGCGTGACCAGAGTCCAGTCGTGCACGAGCGCCGTCGCCGCGAGGAGTCCGTCGACCACCGGCAACGGCGAGCCGGCGTTCAGCCGTCCCCAGGTCTCGGCAACCTCCAGCGACACCGGGACGATCCGGTCGCCGTACCCGTTCACCAACCGCTGCCGCCAGTCCTCGATCGCAGCCGCCTGCTGCGGATCGCGCGCCGCCAGTCGCTCGATGCCTTGCTTGATCTCACCGACGACCAGGACGCTCAGGAACAGCTGACTTGAGCGCACCGACCCGACCCAGGTCGTGGCCCCGGTGTGCGGCGCCGATCTCCGGAACTCCGACACCACGTTGGTGTCCAGCAGATAGCTCACTCGAAGTCGACCTCGCGCGCCGGAGCCGTAGACCGCTCGATCTCGAGGACGCTCAGATCCGGCGCCGAGGCCAGAAAGTCCTTGAAGTCCACGAGTTCCGCCCCTCGCATCCGCCGGTAGTCGAGGATGTCCAGCACCACCGCCACCTGCTCGCCGTGCTTGGTCACGAACTGCGGACCGTCCGCCTGGACGGCCCGGATCAACTCACTGAAATGCTGCTTGGCCTCCTGCAGCTGCCACTGTCCCGCGATCGCCATCGTCGCCATCACCTCGAAAACAGTCTAGACAGACTGGACAGAACTCCTCAAGTCAGTGGCAGGTTTCGGATTCTTGGGTCAGGCCGTCTCGGACGGAGAGGACCAGGTCGAAGGTTTTGACGATCGGGGAGGTGTCGCAGGAGGTGGAGGTGGTGGCTGCTTGACCGCCGGCGATCGCGGCGCCGGCCACGGCGGTGGTGGCCAGCGCCGCCACGGCCAGGCGCCCGGCGGTACGACGGAATGCGGGGGTCATGATGCGCTCCTCGGCGATCGTTGTGTCCTGGTAACGACGTTAGGAGCCGGACGGCCGGAGCGAACGGGCCTTGGAACCCGTCTTGGGGGTAGCGCTGACACCACCGTCGATAGGGTTCCGGCATGACTCGGGCGGCGGAGGAGACGTGGCGGGCGCGGGTACGCGGATGCCTGCTGGGCGGGGCGATCGGGGACGCGCTCGGTGGTCCGGTCGAGTTCCAGGACAGCGCGACGATCCTGGCCAAGCACCCGGACGGCGTACGGGACTTCGTCGCCGGATCCGACGCCGGCTGGCCGCCGGGCACGATCACCGACGACACCCAGATGACGCTGTTCACCATCGAGGGACTGATCCGGGCCAGCGTGCGCACCGACCGCGGCCTCGGGTTCACGGTCGCCGTGCTCCAGCACGCGTACGACCGCTGGCTGGACACCCAGACCCTGCCTGGACCGAGCGGCGAGCGTGACGGCTGGCTGCAGGCCGAGCAGTGGCTCTACGTACGACGCGCGCCCGGCAGGACGTGCCTCAACGCGCTGATGTCGGCCCGCAACGGCCAGCCGAAGATCCCGCAGTTCGGCGACCAGGCCATCAACGACTCCAAGGGCTGCGGCGGCGTGATGCGGGTCGCGCCGTTCGGTCTGATGCCCGCGATCTACGGCACCGAGTGGGTCTTCGACTCCGCCGCGACCGCGGCCGGCTACACCCACGGCCACCCGACCGGCAAGCTCGCATCAGGCGCCCTGGCCGCGATCATCCACGAGGTGTGCAACGGAGCTGACCTCGATGCGGCGCTCGACACGACGATGGCGATGCTCGCCCAGCACGAAGGCCACGAAGAGACCAGTACGGCGCTCGCCGCGGCGCGACGTACCGCAGCCGCCGGAAACCACGGACCGGCGACGATCGAGCAGCAACTGGGTGGCGGTTGGGTCGCCGAGGAGGCGTTGGCGATCGCTGTCTACGCAGCCCTCGCCTACCCGGAGCCTGAGCAGTTCCTCGACGCCCTCGCACTAGCGGTGACCCACACCGGCGACAGCGACTCCACCGGCGCGATCTGCGGCAACATCCTGGGCGCCCTCCACGGTGAGACGGCCCTGCCCGCAGAGCTCGTCTTCACCGTCGAGGGCCGTTCGGTCCTGCTGCAACTCGCCGACGACTTCGCCCTGGAGTTCGTCAGCAACCGCCGCCTCCACGGCGACTACGGACCACACACCTCCTGGCGGTTGCGCTACCCAGGCTGGTGGATCAAGGCGCTTCGATCGACAGCTTGTGGTGGAAGACGTTGCGCGGATCCCACTTCGCCTTGAGCTGCTGCAGCCGCGGGTAGTTCCCGAGGTAGTACAGGTCGTGCCACGGCACGCCGGACTTGTTGTACGCCGGATCGGCCAGATCCGTGTCCGGGTAGTTGATGTACGAGCCGGAGTTGGTGTCGTTCGGCACCGGCACGCCACCGGTGTCACGGTAGATGTCGGCGTACAGCTTCCGCACCCAGGCGAGTTGCTTGGCGTCCTCGGCCGGATCGGTCCACGTCGCGGTCGCCACCATCTTGCACATCACGTTGCGCTGGGCCGTCGCGGTCGCGTCGGAGGGCACGGTGTTCACCTTCCCGCCGTACGGCACGAACAGCACGGACGAGTCGGGTCCGTTGTACGACGGATCCGTCAACCCCTTGTACAGCGTGATGAGCTGCGCGTCGGTGAAGCCCTTCCGCAGGTAACCCGCCTTGTACTTGCCGCGCCCCGGCGCCGGGGTATCCGCGATCGACCGCTGCATGGTGGTGTTCAGGAACGGACCCTCGCCGACCTCGACGATCTGCGGTTCAGGGTCCAGGCCCTCGATCATCGCCGCGTTGAACGCCTTCATGAGCCCCGCGGCGTTCGGCACCGCGGCGTCGAGCTGCGTCGACAGCAGGAAGTTTCCAGTGGCAGCCGTGGTCAGGATGAGTGGACTGTAGAGCGTCGCGTACGGCGAGTCGGCGGTGTTGTGCTTCTCGTAGAAGTCGAAGAAGTTGCGGAGTGCCCGGACGAATCCGGCCTGCCCGATCGTCTTCCAGTCGTACACGATCAGGCTGGACAGCAGCGCGGCCGGTGCCTTGGGCAACGACTCGGACGGCTTCCGCCCGGACATACCGTTGCTGCGCATCAGATACCGGGTCACGACACCGAAGTTCCCGCCACCACCACCCGTGTGCGCCCACCACAGATCCTTGTAGGCGTTGTCGCGCGTCGCCACCACCGAGCGGGCGCGGCCGTGGGCGTCCACGACCACGACCTCCACGCCGTACAGGTGGTCCACGACGGACCCATACTTCCGCGACAGCGGCCCGTACCCGCCGCCGCTGAAGTGACCGCCGACGCCGACGCCGAGGCAGCCGCCTCCGGGCACGGTCAAGCCCCAGCCGTAGAACAGTTCCTTGTAGACGGTCTCGAGCGTCGCGCCCGCACCTATCGAGAAGGCCCGGTAGCGGTTGTCGAACGTGACTTCGTCGTACGTCGACATGTCCAGCAGCACCTCGATGTCGCTGCTGTCCACAAAGTCCTCGAAGCAGTGCCCACCGCCGCGGACCGCGATCCGCTTGCCGGACCGGACCGCCTCCTGCACGGCGTCGACAGCATCTTCGGTCGACCGGATCACGCGCGCGTACTCGGGCTTACCGACGAACCGCCGGTTCGTGCCGCGCTGCACCAGGTCCTGGTACCGCGCGTCCGCCGGCCGGATCTTCTCACCGCTACCGAGACCGCTGACGGCACCGCTCGCAGCACCACCGATGACCGCGGCGGACGCGGTCCCGGGTACGGCGAGTGCGGCGCCGGCGACGGCGGTCCCGGCCAACAGGCCTCGACGAGTGACTGGCATGTGTTTCCTCCCCAGAGATCGATTGCTTCGACCCTAGAAAGGCGTGCTGTGCCCCCACATCAGCCATCTGGCGGACCCGGCGACTCAGCTATCCGACGTACAACTGCTCCAGCGGACCGCCGAGCAGTACGCCGCCCAGCGCGCCGATCAGCATGAACGGCCCGAACGGGACCATCTGCTTGCGTGTCATCACCCGCGCCAGGATCAACGCGATCCCGACCAGTGCACCGAGGAAGAACCCGCCGTACAACCCGCTGATGAACTCCCCCCAGCCGAGCCAGCCCAGCGCCAGCCCGAGCAGCCCGGACAACCGGACGTCACCGAACCCGACCCCGCTCGGGAACACGAACCACAGCACGTAGAACACCACGAACCCGATCACGCCCGCGATCACGGCCCGGCGCAACGCGCCCCAGTCCTCCGATCCCGCCGAGGCACCGATGAGCGCGACGCCGACAACGGCGTACGACGGCCAGATGATCGCCGACGGCAAGTACCGCGTCCTTGCGTCGATGTAGCCGAGCACCGCGCCGGAGATCGCCATCAGCAGCCAGGCCGGCAACACCGCGGAGATCCCGAGCATCCACCCGAGCAGCCCGCCGGACACGGCCGCCAGCGCACCACACCAGTACGCCGCCCGCGGCCCGGCCAGGTCGGCGTACGGGACCTTGGTGTCGCCTTCCTCGAGCAAAGGCTCAGGGATCCGCCGCATCAGCCAGGGACCGAGCACGAACGCGGCCGGCCCGCAGAGGACCACACCGGCCCCTGCGGCGAGCAACGCGTTGTCAGCCGGCACGATGCAGGAGCCTAGACGATATCGGTCGGCCGCCCCGGACGGCCTGTGGACGACCGCCGGACCAGCACTCGCGCGATCACCGCCGCACCGACGCCGATCAGCAGTACGACGCCGAACAGTACGCCGATCGTGCTCAACAGACCGTCGTTCCGGGTGACGTACTCGATCCGCTGGAACTCGTCATCGGTGGCCGCCCGGTCGAAGGTGAAGTCGCCGGTGATCTTGCTCGGGTCGCGATAGGTGACCGTGTACGCCGTCAGGAAGTCGGCCGGCGCCGCCATCGCGTCGTCCTGGATCCGCCCGGCGTACAGCAGTTCCGGCTGCACGTCCGCATCCGGCAGCTTCGTCGCATCCACACGATGCGCCGACGCGACGTACACCGTGACTGTCTGCGCAGTCGACGCGCCTTTGCTCAGCCGCATCGGGTAGACGATCCGGTCCGACGCGAACGTCAACCGCAGCGGCGGCGTCGCACCAGTCATCGTGTCGCCGTCGGTCCGCGGTGCGAGCTTGACGGCAACGATCTCCCAGTTCTCACTGAGGTACGGCGTCAGGTTCGCGGCCAGCCCAGCCGGTACGACGTACCCGTTCGTGCGCAGCCAGTCCGTCACCGCGGAGCCGGTCGATCCGCCGAGCCGGGCGACCTGGAACGGGCCGAGCACCATCTGCTCGCGCACGTTCACTCCGGATCCAGGTGCTGCGGCGCCGGCCGTGTCGCCGCCGCCCGCCATGATCCCGAGGTTGCGGAACGGCCAGTAGGTCTTGCGGACCACCACCTTCGGCCGGGTCATGTGGTCCAGCCGGTTGAACAGGGCGGTATCGCCGAGTTCGACCTTCGCTGCCGCGGGCACGGGCATGATCCAGGCCGCCTTCTTCGACGACCCGTTGATCGCCATCGACAACGTGATCTGCTCGGTGCCGGCGTCGTATCGGACCAAGGCGTTCTCGCCATACGCACGGGCGCGCGACTGGGCGTCGGGCAGGTAGCCACCGCAGGCGCACGCCCAGGCGGGGGTCACGCCGGCCGCGATGAATCCGACCGCCAGCATTCCTGCGAGAACTCGCCACAATCTCATGGCGGGAGAGTAGCTAGGCGAGGGTGTACGCAGTGTGGAAGAAGTTCGCCGGGTCGTATTTCGTCTTGACCGTCTGCAGCCGCGCCAGGCTCGCACCGTAGTACGTGCTGACGGCGCGGCCGGTCTCGACGTAGTTCACGTAGCCGCCGGCCGAGAACTTCTGGACCGCGCGATGCCCATTGCTGACGAAGGTCTGTGCGACCCGCAACTGTGCCGTACTCGGATGTGCTGCCGTCCCGGAGTACCACTGGATCACGCCGAGCGCGGACCGCCACGGCCAGGACGCACCGCCGGCCGGCTGCTTGGCTGCCTGCCCGCCAAGCGGGTCGATGATCGCCGACGCCGGCGTCTTGGCCCGCGCCGCCACCTTCACCGCACCGAGCAACGCGGTGATCGTCGCCGCATCCATCGGCCCCTTGAGTACGTCGGACCCGGCCAGGAACCCGGATCGTGGGCTGGTGGTCCCCCCACCGAGGTACTCGACCGCCTCCAGGTGCGTCTTCACGGTGATCGACCGGACCGTTGCCTTCGAACCGACGAACGACTCCAGTTGCGCGGCCGCAGCCGTCGCATTGCCGGTGGTGGAGATTCCGAGCACGTGGATCGACAGCGTTCCGTTGCTCCGGGCATCGATATGTAGATTGCCCCAGGAGGTGACCGGTGCGGTCTGGGCGAACCTCTGCCAGCCGCGGACCACCGCCGCCGCGTTCGCCTCCGGCCAGGTCAGCCGGAAGAACCCGAGCTTGGTGGCCGGGATGGTGGCCATCCGGAACGACGTGACGACTCCGAGGTTCCCGCCGCCACTCCCCCGCAGCGCCCAGAACAGGTCCGGATCGACGGTCGCGCTGACATTGTGCGCCTTGCCGTCGGCCGTGATCACGCCCATCGAGACAATCCGGTCACAGGTCAGCCCGAAGGTGCGTGTGTGGATCCCCATCCCGCCACCGAGTGCCAGTCCCGCGACGCCGACTGTCGGACAGGTCCCGGTCGGCAGTGAGCGTCCGTACTTGTCCAGGAAGGCGTGCACGTCGTACAGGCGTGCGCCGGCGCCGACGGTGAGGACGCCGTTCGCGTAACTCATCCCGCGCATCGCACCGAGGTCGAGCATCAGGCCTTTGCTGACGGTGGACGCACCGACGTACGAGTGGCCGCCGCCCTTCGGGACCAACGCGATCTTGTTGTTGCGGGCGAACAGGATGGATTTCTGCACGTCCGTGGCGTTCGCGGCCTTGACCACAGCTGCCGGCTGGACGGAGTCCCAGCGTGGGTTGAAGAGTTGGTGCGAGGCGGCGTACCCGGACGACGCGGGAAGGTACACGCGGCCCGTCAGCGAATGGGCCAGGCTGTTCCAGTTCGGGGCGGCCACGGTGAGGCCGTTCGAAGGGCCGGCGCTGGCGTCCTTGGTGTCGGTGCAGCTGGTCAGCGCGGCGGCGGCGAGAACACCGCCTGCCTTCAGTACCGTCCGGCGGTCAAGCTGGCTCACGATCGTCGAGCTCCTCACGGGCAGCGGACCTCATGGCCGCCAGTGGTGCGGGCGACCTACCGGTCATCATCTCCACCTGGAGGACCGCCTGATGCACGAGGAGATCAAGGCCGTTCAACAGCTCTGTACCGATCCGGTGCGCCGCGATCGCGAGCTGCGTCGGCCACGGGTGATACGCCACGTCGAACACGACCGGCGCGACTCCCGCGAAGTGGTGGGCCCACGGATCGACGGCGCCGCCGGGCAGCGTCGAGACGCACAGGTCGAACCCGCCGATCTGCTCGACCTGGGAGAAGTCCGCGACCGAGGTCTTCAGCCCGAGCTCGGCCGCCAGGTCCAGCAGCCGCTCGGCCTTGGAGAGATCGCGGACGACGACTGTCACCTCGCTGACCTTCAACCCACGCAACGCGGCCAGCGTGGATGCGGCGGTCGCGCCACCGCCGAGCACGACGGCCGAATCCGCGGCAGTGATCCCGCGCTCGGCGAAGGCATTCACCAGCCCGGGTACGTCGGTGTTGTGCGCCGAGCGGCATCCGTCCGGCTCGAACAGCATCGTGTTCGCCGCGCCGATCAGCTCGGCGACCGGGTCAACGGTGTCGACCAGGTCCAGAGCGACGCGCTTCAGCGGCATCGTCAACGACAACCCACGGATGTCGTCCCCGAGTGACGCGACGAAGCCGCGCAACTCGTGTTCGCCGACCTCGAAGGCGTCGTACCCCCAGTCCAGGCCGAGCCCGGCGTACGCGGCCCGGTGCATCGCCGGCGACAGCGAGTGCGCAATCGGCGAACCGAGCACGGCACACCGGGTCATCCGATCAGCACCGGCCCTTGTGCGCCGCGCACCAGGTCTGCAGCTTCTTCACGTTCTGCAGGTGCTCGTCCGCCGTGGTCGCGAACGCGGTCTCACCGGTGTCCAGGTCGACCAGCGTGAAGTACATCCACGACCCCGCGGCCGGGTTGATCGCCGCCCGCAGCGTGTCCTTGGTCGGCGAGTTGATCGGCGTCGGCGGCAGCCCCTTCACCTTGTAGGTGTTGTACGGCGAGTCGATGTCGCGCTGCTCCGACGACGTGAACACCCCGCCGTCGCGACCGACGACGTAGTGGATGGTCGAGTCCATCTGCAGCATCTTCCCGGCCTGCAGCCGGTTGTAGATCACCCGTGCGACCTTGGCGTAGTCCTGCGGCCGGTTCGTCTCGGCACCGATGATGCTGGCGACGATGACCGCCTGGTACGGATCCAGCTTCTTGCGCTGCGCGGTCTTCACCAGGTCCAGCGCGGCCGCGTTCTTCGCGTACTGCGCCGTCATCAGCTTGAGGATCGTGTACGCCGTCGCGCCCTTCGGGATGTCGTACGTGCCCGGGTAGAGGAAGCCCTCCGGGTTGTTCTTCGCGTACGCCGGCAGGCCGAGCGAGGCGGGCTTGGCCATGGCTGCCGCGGCGGCGCCGGCCGGCAGCTTGAGCTTCGACTTCTGCAGGGTGTCGCTGACCTCGGCCTTGGTCTGGCCGGAGCGGAAGCTGATCCGGGTGATCAGGATCGACTTGGCCGGGTTCAGCATCAGTTCGAGCGCGGCCTTGGCCGACATCTCCTTGTGCAGGGTGTAGGTCCCGGCCTGCACCTGACGCGAGCGCGGGTCGTCGCGGGCGGCCCGCTCGAAGGCGCGGGCACTCTTCACCACGCCCTTCTTCTCCAGCGTGTCCGCGATCGACTGCGAACTCTGGCCCTGGGTGATCTCGACGACCACGGAACCGGTGCCATCGCCGGTGTAGTCCGGCGCGGCGAACATCTGCTCGAGCGCGTCCTTGCCCTTGCCGAAACCGATCACAGCGCCGGCCACCAGCGAGCCGACGACCAGCAGCGAGATCAGTCCGGCGAAGCAGCCGAACCCGCGCCGGGCGCGGGCCTTGCGGCGGTTCGCCCGGCGCTCGACCCGACTCTCCGGCCGCAGTCCGAGGCCGGAACCCAGGTCTTCGCTCTCGTTCAGATCTTCGTCCAGCGATGGTCTGTTCACAGGGGCCTCCCGGGCGGGTTGCCGGACTCGCGCTCGAGGTCGAGCGCGTGTTGCAGAATCACGACCGCCGCGGCCTGGTCGACCACCGCGCGTCGCTTGGAACCCTTCTTTCCCCGTTCGCGCAGCATCCGCTCGGCCGTCACCGTGGTGAACCGCTCGTCCACCAGCCGCACCTCCGGCCCCGAGTTCCCCTCCCGCACCTTGTCTCGCACCTGTTCCGCCGTCTCCCGGATCTTCACCGCCGCCGGCCCCTCGCCCCCGGACAGGGAGCGGGGCAGACCGACCACGATCTCGACCGCCTCCAGTTCGGCGGCGAGTGCCGCGATCCTATCCAGATCCCCGGGCCCACGGCGGACCGTCTCCACCGGAGTGGCGAGGATTCCGTGCGGATCACTGCTGGCGACGCCGATCCTGGCGTCGCCGATGTCCAGCGCGAGCCGCACGCCCCGGCGCATCAGCGTGCCCCCGGGTGTGCCGATCGGACCATCAGGATCAACCTGTGACCAACTGGCCGACGGTGTGTTCCACCGCGCTCAGCGCGTCGTCGGCACCCGCCGGATCGGTGCCGCCACCCTGCGCGACATCGTCCTTGCCGCCGCCGCGACCGCCCAGCTTCTCGGCCGCGACCCGGACCAGGTCGCCTGCCTTCAGCCGCCACTCGCGAGCGGTGTCGTTGAGGGCGATCACCACGCCGGGCTTGCCGTCGTTCACGCTCAGTATGGCGATGACCGCCGGCTTGTCGGCCGGCATCCGGCCGCGCACGTCCAGTGCCAGCTTGCGCAGGTCGCCGCCGTTCACGCCGTCCGGCGCGCGATGGCCGACGTACTGGACTCCGAAGACGTCCTTCGGGTTCGCGGCGAGCTCGGCGCCGGCGGCCAGAACCTGGCCGGCCCGGACCCGCTCGAGCTCCTTCTCCGCGGCCCGCAGTCGCTCGGACAGGTCCGCCACCTTCGCGGGCAGCTCCTCCGGGCGCGTCTTCAGATTCTCGCTGAGCAGCCGGATCAGGGCACGCTCACGACCGAGGTAGTGCAGCGCCTCCATGCCGACGAACGCCTCCAGCCGGCGCACACCGGCACCGACCGACGCCTCGCTGGTGATGGTCAGCGCACCGACCTGCGACGAGTGCTTGACGTGCGTGCCGCCGCAGAGCTCACGCGACCAGGGGCCGCCGATCTCGACGACGCGGACCGACTCGTCGTACGTCTCGCCGAACAGCGCCAGCGCACCCCAGTCCCGGGCCTCCGGCAGCGACATGTACTGCGCCGAGACCGGGAGGTCCTGGCGGACGGCGAGGTTCGCGACCTCTTCGATCTCGGACCGGGTGGACTGGTCCAGCGCGGACGACCAGGCGAAGTCGAGCCGCAGGTAGCCGGGCTTGTTGTACGAACCGCTCTGCAGCGCGTTCGGGCCGAGCACCTGGCGCAGCGCCGCGTGCACGACGTGCGTGCCGGAGTGCGCCTGGCAGGCGGAGACGCGCCACTCGTGGTCGACCTCGGCGTGTACGTCGAGACCGGGCCGCAGTACTCCCTCGACCACCTCGACCCTGTGCACGATCAAACCCTTGACCGGCCGCTGGACGTCGAGCACCTTCAGCTTCACGCCGTCGGCGACGATCAGGCCCTCATCGGCGATCTGGCCACCGGACTCGGCATAGAACGGCGTCTTCTCCAGCACGACCTCGACGGTCTCGCCCTGCTCGGCGGCGTCGGAGACGACGCCCTCACGCAGCAGGCCGCGGACCTGGGAGTCGGTGGACAGCTCCTGGTACCCGGTGAACTCGGTGACGCCCTTCTCGCGCAGCTCCCGGTACCCCGAGGTGTCCGCGTGACCGGCCTTCTTCGCGCGTGCGTCCGCCTTGGCCCGCTCGCGCTGCTCCTTCATCAGGGACTTGAAGCCCTCGGTGTCGACCTGCAGGCCCTGCTCGGCGGCCATCTCGATGGTCAGGTCGATCGGGAAGCCGTAGGTGTCGTGCAGCTGGAACGCCTTCGAGCCCTCGAGCTGGTGCGCACCGCCGGCCTTGGTCTCGCGTACGGCGACGTCGAAGATGCTCGTCCCGGCCGTGAGAGTACGCCGGAACGCCTCCTCCTCGGCGTACGCGACCTGGCTGATCCGGCCGAAGTCGGGCTCCAGCTCGGGGTACGACTTCTTCATCTGCTCCAGGCTGACCGGCAGCAGCTCGACCAGGCTCGGGTCCTCGTAGCCGAGCAGGCGCATCGAGCGGATCGCGCGGCGGAGCAGGCGGCGCAGTACGTAACCGCCCTGCTCGTTGCCGGGGTTCACGCCGTCGCCGATCAGCATCAGCGCGCTGCGGACGTGGTCGGCGACCACCCGGAACCGCACGTCGTCGACGTGGTCGGCGCCGTACTTGCGGCCGCTCAGGTCGGCGGCCCGCTCGATCACCGGGTAGATCTCGTCGATCTCGTACATGTTGTCGACGCCCTGCAGCAGGTACGCGACGCGCTCGAGGCCGAGGCCGGTGTCGATGTTCTTCTTGGGCAGCTCACCGAGGATCTCGTAGCCGTCCTTGCCGCCGCCCTCGCCGCGGATGTTCTGCATGAAGACCAGGTTCCAGAACTCCAGGTAGCGGTCGCCCGCCTCCCAGTCCCGGTCGGCGCCGAACTCCGGGCCGCGGTCGATCAGGATCTCCGAGCACGGGCCGCACGGGCCGGGGATGCCCATCGACCAGAAGTTGTCCTTCATGCCGAGACGGACGATCCGGTCGTCGGGCAGGCCGGCGATCCGCTTCCACAGGTCGATCGCCTCGTCGTCGTCGTAGTACACCGACGCGTACAGGACCGACTCGTCGAAGCCGTAGCCGCCGTCGTTCTGGGACCGGGTGACCAGGTCCCAGGCGTACTCGATCGCCTTCTCCTTGAAGTAGTCGCCGAAGGAGAAGTTGCCGTTCATCTGGAAGAACGTGCCGTGCCGGGTGGTCTTGCCGACCTCGTCGATGTCGAGGGTGCGGACACACTTCTGCACACTGGTCGCCCGCGGGTACGGCGGCGTCTGCTGGCCGACGAAGTACGGGACGAACTGGGCCATGCCGGCCACGTTGAACAGCAGGTTCGGGTCCGGCGACGGCAGTGGCGCGCTGGGCACCACGGTGTGGCCCCGGTCCTCGAAGTACTGCAGGAACCGCCGCCTGATCTCACTGGTTTCCATGGGTGTTACCGGTAGTCCTCACGCTGCGTCGTGTCAGTTGGGTTGGGTGCGGTGTCGATGCCCAGCGCGTCACGCAGCTCCGTCTCGCGCTCGGCCATGCCCTCGCGGACCTGGTCGCCGAAATGCCGGACTGCCGAGGCCAGCTTGGCCGCGGACTCCTGCAGACCCTCCGGCGCGAGCACCTGGGCCCGCTTCTTCAGCCGCGTCACCGCATAGACACCGACGGCGATACCGATGATCAACCAGAAGATCCGCTTCACCGGACGTCACCTCGCTTACGCGCCTTGCGCTCCGCCTTCATCTCTTCCTTCACCCGCCGGGACACGTCCCGGCGCTGGCTCTCGCCCAGTGCCCGGCGCACGCCGTACGTGAACGCGGCCGCCTTCACCAGCGGGCCGCCGGCGGTGGCCGAGAACAGCGACATCAGCGCGGCCGCGTTGGTGGTGACGGTGGTCGCGTTGTCGGTGATGGTGTCGACCTTGGCCAGCTGAGCGTTGGTGGTGGTCACGGTGGTGGTCACCTCGCCGAGCAGCGGGACGGTCTCGTCGGAGACCCCTTTCACCATGATCCGGGTCTCGTCCAGCACCTTGCCCAGCTTCAGGATCGGATAGGCCAGCAAGCCCACCAGGATGAGCAGCGCGCAGGCTGCTATCAGCCCCGCGACTTCACCGACGCTCATGGAAACGATCCACCTTCCCGTTGCGACCACGTGGACCGCCCGACCTTATCGCGCGGCGTAGTCGCACTCCGCTCCAGGACACCATCCCTCACATCACAGTCGCCCACCAAACCGCGTGATCCGGGGTCGGCGTGGGTGGCCACTGTCAGGGGCTGGGCGTCGGGTCTGCCGGGGTGGTGCTGGGCTCCGGCGTACTGGGGCTCGGCTCCGTTGGAGTGGTGCTCGGCTCGGTCGGAGTCGTGCTCGGATCCGTTGGCGTGGTGCTCGGATCCGTTGGCGTGGTGCCGGGGTCGGTTGGGGACGGCGTGCTCGGGCTTGGTGTGGTCGGCCGGGGCGGTGTGCTCGGTTGGGTAGTGGACGGCCGCGACGGTGCAGGGTTGGTCGGCTGGGGCTTCTTCGGCGCGGGCGAGGTCGACCGCGGCGACGCTGATGGTGACCACGGCGGCTGCGGTGCGCTAGGAGTTGCCGCCGCCTGCGTCGGGGTGAACCAACCCGCGGCGGGGTTGGCGAGTTTCTCCTTGGTGGCCGTGGGCTCCTGCGTGGGACTGGCCGGTCCGTAGTGCGGCCGGTATCCCGTGAAGTCGCCCTGCGGCGACTCGGACGTCGTACTCGTGGAGGCGCTTGGCGAGGATGCCGCGATCGGCGGTGTGCTGCTGGTCGAGTCAGGTGACGAGAACGGTCCGAAGATCACCAGGCCGGCCAGCACCAGCACGATCGCCGCGAGTCCGGCGATCTTCAGGGCGGGCGGTCTTCCGGTTTTTCGGTGACGAGCGAAGGGCGGGTTGTACTGCCTCAAAACGAAGAGCCTTTCACCCCCAGGTCGTCTAGCAGCCTACCGACCTGGTTCATCCGCTTGAGCAGGCCCCCGCTGTCCCTCAGTCGAAGCTGACGGTGAGTGTCTGCACGGTTCCGTCGGGTGCCCAGGTGAGGTCCATCGTGCCCGTGTCGCCACCGGCCCAGCGGAACTTCACGGTGTCGCCGTCCGCTCCTTCGAGAGTCATCGTCTCGGTCGGCGGATTGTCCCGGTACGCCGCGGCGATCGCCGTACGGCCTTCGAACGGTCCGGCCGGGACGCCTACGAAGGACATCCGGGCGTCGGTCGCGAAACGCTGGGCGAACGTATCCCACTCGCCGCTGGTGACGGCGTGGTTGAAGGCGTCCACGTGCTCGGTGGTCCGGCTCATTTGCGGTCCCTCAGGATCTTGCGGATGTTGGCGACCCGGTCCGCGTACGCCGCCTCACCGCCACGGCGGGTGGGTTTGTAGTAGTCCGTTCCGTCGATCACGTCCGGCGCGTACTGCTGCGGAACGATGCCGCGCGGGTCGTCGTGCGAGTACTGGTACGAGCTGCCGTGGCCGATCTTCTTCGCTCCGGCGTAGTGGGCGTCGCGCAGATGTGGAGGGACCGGGCCGACCTTCCCCGCCTTCACATCCGCGATGGCGGCGTCGACGGCCATGATGACCGCGTTGGACTTCGGCGCCAGAGCGAGCGCGACGACTGCCTGAGCGAGGTTGATCCGCGCTTCCGGCATACCGATCAGCTGCACCGCGTCGGCTGCGGCCACCGCGACACCGAGCGCTGTCGGGTCACCCATGCCGATGTCCTCGCTCGCCGAGATCACTAGCCGTCGCGCGATGAACCGTGGGTCCTCGCCGGCCTCGATCATCCGGGCCAGGTAGTGCATCGCCGCATCCACGTCCGAACCACGGATCGACTTGATCAACGCCGACGCCACGTCGTAGTGCTGATCCCCGGCCCGGTCGTACCGCACCGCGGCCCGATCGACCGCCGTCTCCAACGTCTTCAGATCAATGACCTTGGCGTCCTTGGCCCGTGCACCGCCGGCGGCCGCTTCCAGATAGGTCAGCGCCCGGCGAGCATCTCCCCCAGCCATCCGGAGCAAGTGCGCCCGCGAGTCATCGGCCAACTGGAACTCACCGTTCAGCCCGCGCTCGTCGGTCAGCGCCCGATCCAGCAGTACGGCGATGTCGTCGTCGGTGAGTGATTCGAGCGTGAGAAGCAACGACCTCGACAGCAGCGGGGAGATGACGGAGAAGAACGGGTTCTCCGTGGTCGCGGCGACGAGCGTCACCCAGCGGTTCTCGACACCTGGCAGCAGCGCGTCCTGCTGCGCCTTCGTGAACCGGTGCACCTCGTCGATGAACAGCACTGTCTCCACTGAACCCGAGGGTTTGGAGAGCTCACGGCGGGCGCCGTCGATCACCTGCCGGACGTCCTTGACCCCGGCGGTGACAGCCGACAGCTCGACGAACTTCCGGTTGGTCTGATGCGACACAACCGCCGCGATCGTCGTCTTCCCTGTGCCGGGAGGACCCCAGAGCAGCAGCGACATCGGCTGGTCACCCTCGACCAGCCGCCTCAGCGGTGAACCAGGCGCCAGCAAGTGCTGCTGCCCCACCAACTCGTCCAGGCTCCGCGGCCGCATCCGCACGGCCAACGGAGCGGCAGTGTGGTCGACGTCGGCGAGGCTGCCACCCCCACGAGCAGGGGCAGGCGCGCCTGGCAGATCGAACAGACCTTCACTCACGCCCTGAGCCTAACCAACAGCACCGACACTCGGATCCGTCGCGGTCAGGAGCGCTCCGCCTGCTCCAGGAATCGCCGCGGGCCGAAGACCAGGTGAATGGTCCCGCTGCGCCGAAGCAGCACATGAGTCGGGATCTGGAGAGCCACGATGGTGGCCACCGTGATGATCGGCTCCAGCGCCGGTACGACGGACAGCGGCAGCGTGTACGTGAGCACGACCCGGAGCACCGCGTCGATGATCGAGAAGATCCCCCAGAGCACCGTGATCCGGCGCCAGGCCAGCCGGAAGCGCGGGTCCTCGTCGTACAGGCGGTCCATGATGGCGGCCCGCCTCGGCATGATCGCCCGGGTGAAGGTGTAGCAGAGCGGCTGCGGATGCCTGAGCGACCACAGCGTCACGCCGGCGAACGGGAGGCTGATCCAGGCCCCGCGGACGAGCAGGATGCGAGCATCCCCACCAAGCCAGGCGATGACCGCGCTCCCGACCAGGCTGAAGATCACCGCCGTACCCACCAGGTCGGCACGGCGCTGGCGCACGAGCGAGGCCACCGAGCTGATCAAGGCCGGCACGGTGCTGATCAGCAGCGCAGTCACGTTGCTGACGCCGACGGCCCGCAGGCCGTAGAACAGCGCAACCGGGATCGCGATATCGAGGGCGAGGAGCCACGGGCGGCCGGACCGGGAGGACATGACCTGAGACTCGCCCAGGGGGCCGCCACCCGGCATCGGGCCGACGGCTGCCCGTACCGAGCCCTTCGGACCACCCCCTAGACCAAAGTCGGGGGGTCAACCCAACTATTTCCTGCTGTCCTTGGGGTCCTCGTCATCGGCGTCCCGCAGTTCCTCGGGCAGCTCGTCCTCGTCATCGGCTTCGCGCAGTTCTTCCGGGAGCTCGTCGTCGTCCGCGTCCCGCAGTTCCTCCGGCAGTTCGTCCTCGTCGAACTCCTCCGGGAGGATCTCCTCGGCCTCAGCCACCGACTCGGGCTTGATCGCGTTCCGAAGCCGCCCAAGGATCCGATCCGCCTCGGTGCCGAACGGGTTGTCGTTGATCAGATACGTCCACGTCGCCGTGGGCCGCGGCACCCCGGACGCCGCCTCGTCCAGCCCCTCGGACGTGATCTCAGCCGTCTTGAACGTCTCCGCCGCGTCCGTCCACGAGTCAGCGATCAGCGTGTCGAACGACGCGATCGCCGACTTGTTGAACTCGTCGATCGGTTTCAGATGCACGATGCCGCCGGCCAGCGACCGTAGGTGGATACCCTCGCGCAGGTCAGCCAGGTACGCCAGGTGGTCGGTCCAGCGCCGGTCCAGGTGATGCAGCGCGATCCGCCGGGCCGCGTCCTTGACCGTGTCCTCGCCGACTTCTTCGACCAGTTCGTCGTACCGCTCCTTGGCCTTCTCGGCCAGCTCGGTGGCGGCGAGGTCCTCGGTCAGCACCTTCTCGCGGGTGTCGAGCAGGATGGCGCGCTGTTGACCGGTGAGCCGGTGGTACGACCAGGTGGTCCGGTGGAGCTCCGCGTTGGCGCCGTCGGCGACGCGCTGCGCGTGCTCGAGAACGCCGAGCGACTTGCGGTCCGTGAGCCGGCCGGTGTCGTCGGGATGCGGTCGCAGGCCGGACGAAACGGAGTACCGGGTGACGAGCTCGTCGGCGAGGCTGGCGAAGAACAGCGATCCGCCCGGGTCACCCTGACGGCCGGCGCGACCGCGCAGCTGGTCGTCAAGTCGTCGCGACGCGTGCAGGCCGGTGCCGATGACATACAAGCCACCGAGCTCGATGGCCTTGTCCTTGTCGTGCGACTCGTCCCGGCCACCAAGCCGGATGTCGGTTCCGCGACCCGCCATCTGCGTGGAAACGGTGACTGTCCCGGGTACGCCGGCCTCGGCGATGATCGCCGCTTCCTCCGCGTCGTTCTTCGCGTTCAGCACGACGTGCGGGATCTCCGCGGCCTCGAGCCGGTCGCTCAGCTGCTCGGACTCCTCGACACTGTGCGTGCCGATCAGGATCGGGCGCCCGGCCTCGTGCACCTCGGCAATGTGCTCGACCAGCGCCACGTTCTTCTGCTCGACCGTCAGGTACAAACGGTCCGGGTCGTCGATCCGGATGTTCGGCTTGTTCGGCGGTACGACGGCCACGTCGACCTCGTAGAACTCCTGCAGCGACTCCCCGACGACAACCGCCGTACCGGTCATGCCGCACAGAGTCTTGTAGCCCTTGATCAGCGCCTGCACGGTGATGCTGTCGAGCACCTCACCGGAGTCGCTGACCGGCACGGCCTCCTTGGCCTCGACCGCGGCCTGCAGACCGTCGGGCCAGCGCTGCAGCTTGGCGATCCGGCCGCGGTTGTTGTTGATCAGGCTGACCTTGCCGTCGCGGACCAGGTAGTCGACGTCCTTGCGCAGCAGCACCTCGGCGTGCAGCGCGACGTTGATCTGGGTCAAACGGTCGAGGTTGTCGTCCTCGTAGAGGTTGATGCCCTCGAGCGCCGCCTCGACCTTGTCGGTGCCCTTGTCCGTCAGCGCGACCGTCCGGCCGTCGCCGTCGATCTCGTAGTCGACCCCAGCACGCAGCGTCCGGACCAGCTGGACGACGTCCTCGTCGAGCTCCTCGGTCCGGGTCGCACCGGCCAGCACCAGCGGCACCCGGGCCTCGTCGATGAGCACCGAGTCGGCCTCGTCCACGAGCGCCACATCCAGCTCCGCCGTGACCCGGTCGGCGACGTCGGTGACGA
The DNA here is from genome assembly GCF_004331465.1 of Kribbella pittospori. Lineage (GTDB taxonomy): Bacteria > Actinomycetota > Actinomycetes > Propionibacteriales > Kribbellaceae > Kribbella > Kribbella pittospori. The sequence continues at coordinate 109,160 of NZ_SJKB01000003.1, read as the reverse complement.
GCCGGTCCCGCAGTACGTCGAACCCGACCTCGCTCACCGGGACGTAGCAGACCTCCGCCTCGTACGCCGTACGCCGTTCGTCCGGCGTTGACGCCTGGCCGATGTGCGACACGCTGACCCCGAGCAGCTCGTACACCGGGCCCATCCACTCGGCGTCGCGGCGGGCCAGGTAGTCGTTCACCGCGAGGATCTGGACCTTGCGGCCGCCGACCGCGTAGCCGGCAGCCGCGATCGCGCCGGCCAGCGTCTTGCCCTCACCGGTGGCCATCTCCACCACGCGGCCCTGCAGCATCGCCAGCGCACCGACGACCTGGCCGTCGAACGCCCGCTCGCCGATCGCCCGGTTGCCCGCGTCCCGGGCCAGCGCGAGGAACTCGATCTGCTCGTCCTCGTGCAGGCCGCCCGTCGTCCGCAGTTCGCCGACCGCCTCGGTGAGCTCCTCGTCGGTCAGAGCGAGGACGGACTCCTCCGCCTCACCGACCAGCTGGGTGAGGCGCTCGTACGGGCCGAGATCGATCGAACCGGGGCGCTGCAGCAGCCGGCGGAAGCGTGACGCGATTTTCAGTGCCATGATGACCGCAACGTACAGCGTCGCGCCGACGTTCCGTAGCACACCCCCGCGTGTCAGCTCCCGGCGCCGTCAGCTACCTGGTTCCCACTCGTACGGCGTGGTGGTCGTGACGCCGTACAGCCCCAGCTTCTGCAGGATGGGGCGGGAGTCCTCGGACGCGTCCACCCGGAGGAATTCGTACCCGCGCTCCTTCGCCAGCCGGGCCCGGTGCACGAGGACCGCGCTGTACAGCCCTTGCCGCCGCCACTCCGGCAGCGTCCCGCCGCCCCAGAGGCTGGCGAACCCGGTCCCCGGATGGAACCGGACCCATGCCGCGGTCAGCGCCGGTCCGTCGGGTCCCTTCAGCGCGTCCTCGACCAGGAACACCGACAGCCGGTCCGGGAACATCCGCCCCTCGGCGGCCAGCCGCTCCTCGATCCGCTCCAGCCCGTTGTGCCACAGCGTGTCCATCAGTACTGCGATCCGGTGGTAGTCGCCCGGGCCGTCGGCCTCCCGCAACCGCACCTTCGACGGCAACGCGGACGGCCGCTGCAGGACCCGGTCCACCTCGCCGAGGATGAGCGTCTCCGGCTCCCCCTTGACGAACCCTGCCCGCGCCAGCCGGTCACCGAGGTCGGCCGGCTCGTCGTACGCGTACGTCTTCCACTCGAACGGCAGCCCGCGGTCGCGGAAGAACTCCAACTGGCCGGCGATGACCGCGTCCGGGTCGTCACCCAGACCGCGCGGCGTCTCGACGAACCCTGCGCCGTCCGGCCCCTCGACGTACGAGCGATGCACGAGGCCGTCGTGTTCCTGCTTCCAGCCGGGGATCGTGTCCGCGTCCGGCAGCCGGATCCGGCGGTGGAACACGTCGAGCAACTCGTCAGGGGTCATCTGCACATCGTGCCCGATCGACTACCTGAAATCACCGGATTTGAAGCCAACCAGTTGGCCACTGGTCTCGTCCAAGTAAGTGTCCTCAAAAGGGGGGAACATCATGAACATCCACGGCATCACTCGCAAGACGATCCTCGCCGCCGTCGCCTGCATGGCGATCCCCGCGGCCGCGGTCGCCGCACCGGCCCTCATCGGCTCCACTTCCGCCCCCCGCACCACCTCGACCGCAACCGTCGCCGCCGCGTCCTGCCCGACCGGCTGGGGCTCGTTGCCCGAGGCAAACAGCCGGATGACGCAGGCTCCTGTCACCGCCGTCCGCACCGGCCGGCACGCCTGCTACGACCGGCTCGTCGTCGACATCCGCGGTCGCGTGCCCGGGTACGACGTCCGCTACGTGCCGAACGTCTTCACCGACGGCGCCGGCCACCTCGTCCCATTGCGCGGTGGGGCGAAACTGCAACTCGTCGTCCGCGCACCGTCGTACGACGCGGCCGGGCGATCGACGTACAACCCGGCCAAGCCGCGCGAGTTGTCCACGGTGACGGGCTACAGCACCTTCCGCCAGGTGGCGCTCGCCGGCAGCTTCGAGGGCCAGACCACGATCGGCGTCGGCGTTCGCGCCAGGCTCCCGTTCCGGGTCTTCACGCTGACCGGTCCGGGGTCGAACACCCGCCTCGTGCTCGACGTGGCCCACCACTGGTAAGCCCCCACCCAGCGGTCGCCCGGATCCTCCTCCGGGCGACCGCGCTGTGGTTTGCTACAGCACTCGGTTGAGCAGGTCGTAGAAGGAATTGGCCAGGACCAGCTCATAGGGATCGGTGAGCAACGGTCCGAGCTCGGCCATGTCGGACGGCGTCCACGACCAGGCGCCGATCAGACCCGAGACGAACAACGGGCTCGCACCGTCCCAGTTCGCGATCCGCTGGTCGAGCGCGGCCTTGAACTCGGCCGCCTTGCCCGGCGCGCCCCAGGCGTTGGTGATCGGCAGACCACCCTGCCGAACCACCAGCGGGTCGCCGTCCCAGGTCTGCATGATCCCCTTGACCGGCGTGTACTTCGCGAACCCCTCGGCGATCTCCTTGGACAGCAGGATCCACTTGTTGTCCTGCCGGCTGCTGTACGAGTACACCTGGTCGAGGCCGGTACGACGCATGAAGCCGCCGGTCATCTGCAGGTACTGCGTCAGTTCCTCGGGCTTCCACGAGCCGGGGTAGGCGTAGCCGCCGCCGGACGGACCGCAGACGAGCAGGTCGTTGGCCGTCGCCGTCCGCTGGAAGTAGCTGTACAGTCCCGGACCGGTCTCGGCGAGCAGCGGGCTGATGGTCCAGTTGGTCGGCACCTGACCGCGCTTCGGGTCGTCCCAGATGTCGCGCAGCCGGCGCTGGCAGTACTGGATGTTGTCGCCCTCGCCGAAGGTCAGGGTCACGTAGACCTTGTTCTTCGGCGTGGTGATTCGCCGTACCGGCCGGACCTTGTCGGAGATCGGTGCCGTGAACCCGGAGTGCACAGTCCCGTTCATGTAGAAGTCGGCCGCGACCACCGGCGAACCACCCTGCGAGGCGAGATCGACCCCGTCCCACTCACCGGCCACATCGTTGGCGAACCAACCCATGTACGGCGCGAGCGTGGGCCACTTGGCGAAGTGCTCGATCAGCAATTCCCCCGTCTCCCCGGACGGCGGCAGCCAGCTCACCATCGCCTTGGTCGCCACCACATAGTCGCGGAAGTACGGGAAGGCCTCGATCCGCGTGGGAGCGGTGTCGGTGGCGGTGACCAGGTACTGGTTCCACATGGTCACGGTGACGACGAGGGACGTCGTACCGGCCGGTGGTTCGAACCGGTAGATGAAGTAGCCGCCGCCGTCGCTGAAGCGGTTGGCGTCCCCACCGATCGACGAGTTGACGCCGTCGAACAGGTACGGCTCTTCTTCCGGCGTACCGGGCAGGAAGTGCGCGATCTGGGTGCCGTTCGCCTTCACCGTGACCTCGGAGACCGAGGGTCCCCAGCCGTCGTCGGTGAACGAGTCCTGGAACCGGACGAACACGGCCTCCTGGCCGAGCTTGGCCGAGACGTCGAGGTCGTAGTTGCCCTTGTTCGACGAGTCCCGGATCTGCTCGGTCTCCCGCGCGATCTCCTGCCACTGCACGTTCTCCACCGCGACCACCCGGGTCGGCGGCAGTCCGGCGAGCAGCTTCTTGGTGACCCGCGGGAACAGGTTGTCGAGCTGCCACCGGTACGTCGTCAACCGGTTGTCGTCGAACATCCCGCGCAGATCCTTCACGATCCGCAGCCCGTGCGCCTTGGCCTGGTCCGCGTCGGCGACGACGGCATTCTCCAAGCCGGCCAGGGTTGTGGCGACGTTCAGCGAGTCGGGTACGGCGGGGTCGTGCACGATCGCACCCCGGACGCGGCTCCGGTACTTGGCGACCAGGTCCAGCGGGTTCTTGTACAGCTTCGTGGGCAAGTGCATGTCGGCCAGCCACTTGGCGTCCGGCGTGCTCATGGTGCCCGTGTCGTAAAGGAAGTACAGCTCGGGCTCGGTACGGTTGACGACGCCTTGCAACGTTGTCAGCAATGTCTGATCTCCACCGCTGAGTTTGCTGACGTCGCCGTAATCCAGGTGTTTCGGGCGGCTGAACACCGGCAGCAGCCGAGCGGGGCTGCCGGACGTCGATGAAACCGCAGCCTGTGCGTTGGAAGCGAGGGCCGGAACCATCCCGAACCCACCCGCCGTCACCGCACCGCTGCCCGCCAGGAACGTTCGTCTCGACACCATCGTGACCACTCCCTGTCGTTGACATCGATGTCAAATCAGCCGGGACAGTAGCAACCCGACGACACCGTGTACAGAGCTCACTACAACGTTGACCCAAGAATCTGGAATCGTTTCCGAGACTGGTCTGTCCCACGCGGCTACGCAGCCACTCCTCGTCGCTCCGCTCCTCGTCGCACCCGCTACGCCCGCTCCCACCCACCCCCGGCTCATCGCCGGTACTTCCTTGCCGGCTACCGCCGGCCTTCTTGCGTGCTTATCGCCCGCACCCTGCGGGCTGCCGCCCGTGTGCTGGGTAGGCGCGCGTGTGCGGCGCGGTTCCTGCGACCGCGCCCAACACCTACGAGTCAGGTTTCCGGCGTGGTGGGGATGGTGCCGGCTTCTACTGCTGCGGCTAGGCGGTTGTGGTCTCGGGTGTTGATGTCGGCGTAGGTGAGGGCGAAGTCGGCGATGGCCTCGTCGAAGACTTCGGATTTGCCGAGGTAGCCGGCGATGGCGATTTCGTCGCCTCCTCGGCCGTGGGCGCGGGCGAGGGTCCAGCCGCACATTCCGCCGTACACGCCGAGGCCGCCGGGGGTGAGCTTGGACGGGTCGATCGAGCCCTTCATGTCCCACAGTTGGCGTATGTAGTAGTCGAAGCCGCGCGGTCCGGTCGTCCAGCCCAGGAAGATGTCGGGAAGGGACTGCAGGAGCCGTTGTCCGGCGACCACGCGCCGGCCGTGGTGCGGGAACTCGCTGGCGCCGACGTACGGCTCGAGGACGCTGGCTTCGGCTTGCTTGACCTGCAGGAACAGCACGTCATGGGCGCCCTTGCCGCGGAGCAGCACGACGTAGCAACGGGTGCCGACGCTGCCGACGCCGACCACCTTGCGCGCCACGTCGACGATCTCGAACTGGTCGAAGAGCGCTCGGCGACTGTCGGCGAGAGTGTGCCGGTACTTGTCGACGGCCTCGCGAATGCCGGCGGCGACTCGGTCAGCGTCTGCCGCGGTGAGCAGTTGGCGGACCGGGACGAGTAGCGGCGGATGGCTGGCGAGGCGTACGTCGGTGCCGCCATGTACGCAGAGCTTGGCGAACGCGCGCAGGTTGTCGTGCGACTTCGCCTTGGCGAACACCTTCTGCAGCCTGGCGGGGGTCAACTTCGGCGCCGTGGTCCCGAACTCCGTTTCGAGGCGGCCGATGATGTCGATCAACTGCGCCGACGACAGGTGCAGGTACCACAGGTCGAGGGTGGCCAACTCGGCGAACGTGACCATGGCTTCGCGGTACTCCCGAACCGTGTCGCGAGCCGCTTGGCGCTGCTGCTCCACCGTGAAGCCGTTCTGCCGGGCAGCGACGGCGACGCTGGTGGCGAGGCGCTTCACGTCCCATTCCCACGGGCCGGGAAGAGTCTCGTCGAAGTCGTTCACATCGAAGACGAGGTCGCGCTCCGGCGTTCCGAACAAGCCGAAGTTGACCAGGTGGGCGTCACCACACACTTGGACGGTGATGCCGCTGCTCGGCGTACCGGCCAGGTCGTTCGCCATGATCGCCGGACCGCCGCGGAAGAAGGCGAACGGCGAGGCCAGCATCCTGCCGTAACGCACCGGAACCAGGTCCGGATCCCGGGTCGCCGCCTGGGCTTGAAGAATGTCGAGCGGGTCAGGTCGATCAGGTGCCGGTTCCCACTGGGCGTGCGCACGACGCGACACCCGCCGGCGAGCGTCCTTGCCGTACGCCTTCCGCTCCTGAACTCCGGGAACTGCGGCACCCAGGGTGCCCAGCCCACCCCCACCCATAACTCCAGACTGCCACACCCACCGCCACCACGGCAGTGCAGCAATCCGGTCCAGACCCGCTCGGCACGTACCCACCTCCCCCGGCTACCAGGGTAGCGATCACTCCGCTGGTGTGGGGGTTTTGCGGTGGGTGGCGTTGAAGCGGGCTTTCTTCTGGCGGTTTCCGCAGGTGTTCATGTCGCACCATCTGCGGGTGCGGCTTTGGCTGGTGTCGAAGAAGGCGGCTTGGCAGGTTGGCGACGCACACAGGGCCAGTTTTCCGTCTCGTTCGCCGGCGATGATGCTGATCGCGTCGGCGGCGATCACGCTGAGGGCATCTTCCACACTGGAAGCCGAGCTCAGCTGCCATTGCCGCTGACCGTCGGGCGCGAGGATCGCCGCGGCCCGACCCTGAACGCTGCAGTCATTGATGACTCGGACAGCATTTGCAGGCAGAGCGTCCTGGATCGCGGCCGCTGTTGCGGCGGCGTGAATCGACTCCCTCAGTTCCCGAGCGAGGTCGAGCTGGGCAGTGGTGCAGGAGTCCACGGCGAGGCCGTATACCGCCAGCCAGTCGACGAGTCGCTGCGGCGTGGGAATGCGCTCCACAGGGTTGCCACGACGCTCCGACAGGGTCCCCGTGAAGCTGGTCGCCAGCACGGTACCGAGGCGGAAGTCAGGGAACTCAGCTCGCATGGAACCACCTTAGCCGGTTGCACGTCGGCGTACAGGCGTGTTAGAACCATCTTAGACGGTTCGCATTCGTTCGTAGCCAGTTCCACGACGACCAGGAGGTCTCATGCCCCGTCTGACCAGCGACGTACAAGCCTTTGAAACCCACGCACCTGACGCTGACCTTGACGATCTGCGCGCGCGATTGGCCGCGGCGCGACTACCGGAGGCGGAGACGGTCTATCGCGCCGCGCCCGACCCTCGCCGATGGGATCAGGGCGTTCCTCTCGCCGATCTCGTCGATGTCGTGAACTACTGGCGCACCGGGTACGACTGGCGGTCGTTCGACGCGCGCCTCAACCGGATCGGCCAGTTCCGTACGACGATTGACGATCTGGGAATCCACTTCCTGCACCGCCGATCCGCGCGCGCGGATGCCACTCCGCTGATCTTGACGCACGGCTGGCCAGGCAGCATTGCCGAGTTCGTCGATGTCGTCGACGAGCTGGCAGATCCGAAAGATGCAGACGCGCCGGCATTCCACGTCGTGGTCCCGTCGCTGCCGGGCTTTGGCTACAGCGACAAACCGGCCACCACCGGGTGGGGAACCGAAAAGATCGCGGCCGCCTGGGTGGAATTGATGGGAAGGCTCGGCTACAGCAAGTTCGCGGCCCACGGCGGCGACTGGGGAGGCGTGATCACCACGGTCCTCGCCGGCAGGTTCCCGGAGCACGTTCTCGGCATCCACACCGTCCTGGCGCAGGCACCGCCTGGGCTGACAACGGACGGGCTGACGGCCCTCGAGCGCAAGTGGACCGAGGAGACCCGCGATTTCTGGCGCCACCGCGCGGCGTACGCGAAGCAGCAGGCGACCCGACCCCAGACCATCGGCTACTCGCTCGTCGACTCACCGGTCGGGCTTCTCGCCTGGATCCTCGACAAGTTCGCCGAGTGGTCAGACACCGAAGACAGCCCGTTCGAGCGGATTTCCAGAGACCGCATTCTCGACGACGTCACCCTGTATTGGCTGACGCGCACCGGCGCATCGGCGGCCCGCATCTACTACGAAAGCCACAACTCGCTCGACCCTGAACTTCGGGTCGACGTCCCGACAGCCATCAGCATGTATCCCCGCGACATCGAGAAATGCCCGCGCGCCTGGGCCCGGGAGCGCTACCGCCAGCTCGTCCGCTGGAGGACCCCCGAAACCGGAGGCCATTTCCCGTCACTGGAGGTCCCCGAGTATTTCGTCAAAGACCTACAAGACGGCCTCGCGGCAGTGCTGGCCCGCTAGCCTGGAGCGTCGGTGATGCGATACCCGGAAACAAAGTGCCACCAGGCGACGACAAGTTTCCGGAAAGCCGTCCAGCTGTATCCGGGCATGAGGTCCGGGCCGGTGACCGGAGGCGGGCGGCAGCAAGCATGGGGCTGGACGCACCCGCTTACCACGCTCGGTGGAGGATTTCGGTGGCTTCGGCTTGGCTGAGGCCGGCTCGGTGGGCGGCTCGGGCGAAGACGGTGGCGGCGGCGCGGGTTTCTTCGTCGTCGACTCGGCTGCGGGAGGCGAGGACGAAGGTCCCGTTCCGCCCACGGGTCTCGACCAGGCGGTCGGCCTCGAGTTCCTTGTACGCCCGCGCCACCGTATTCACCGCCAACCCAAGATCCCCCGCCAGCTGCCGGACCGTAGGCAACCTCGTCCCCTGCGCCAGTTGACCAGCCCGGATCAGCCCGTCGATCTGGTCCTTCACCTGTTCGTACGGCGGTTTGGCCGCGCCTGGGTCGACCGAGATGATCATCCGACGACCCGGTGCACTCGTCGTAGGCCGCGGCGGCTGGCGGCTACCGTCCACATCACACATAAGAGCCCCACGGCCCCCACGGACAGCGGTTCGGCAAAGGCGACCAGCCACAACACGTCCATCTGCATCTCCCTCGAGTCTTTGTATCAAACGTATTGATACAAAGACTCGAGGTCAAGCGAAGTCCGCTGCGGTGTAAGGCCTCTGCTCCACCAGGACCAGCCAGTTGCCGGAGTTGTCGCGCAGAACGGCCTCCACGCCGTACGGGCGGTCGGACGGCTCCTGGATGTACTCGACGCCCTTGGCGACCAGGTCGGCGAAGGTCTTGTGGCAGTCGTCCGTGGCCATGCCGAACCCGTGCATGGAGCCCTTGGCCATGATCCGGCGGATCGAGTCCGCGGACTCGGAGTCCATCGGCGGCCCGGGCAGCATCAGCGCCAGCTCGAGCTCGGGGTGGTCGGCCTGGTGCACCGTGCACCAGCGGAAGTCCTCGCTGAGCGTGATGTCGTCGCCCACCACGAACCCGAGCTTGTCGGTGTAGAACGCCTTCGCCTCGTCGATGTCGTTGACATAGACCGTGACCAAACTGACGTTGGTGATCACTGTTCCTCCTCATCGTTGGTACGACGGTAGGCCCCGGCAGCCTCGGGGTGCTTCTCCGGAATTGCGGAGTTCAGCCCGAGCATGAACACGAAGCAGCCCGGGATCCGCGCGCCCGTCTGGGTCCACTGGTACTGCGTCGGCGTCATCCCGACCAGCTCGGTGAACCGCTGCGAGAACGACCCCAGGCTGCTGTACCCGACCATGCCGCACACCTCGGTCACCGTCAGGTTGGTCGCCCGCAACAGATCGGTGGCCCGCTCGATCCGCCGGCGGGTGACGTACTGCATCGGCGTCTCGCCGTACTCGGCCGCGAAACACCGCAGGAAGTGGTACTTCGACACCCCTGCAGCGGCCGCCAGCCCAGCAAGGTCGAGCGGCTCGGCATAGTTGCGATCGGCAACATCCCGGGCACGGCGCAGGTGCGCCAGCAGCTCCACCGGTACGACGGGCCGCATCGCTCCCCCTTCTTTCGGTGTGGACCGAAGGTTTGGAGACTACCGGCCGATTCGTGAAGCTGGCTCGTATGAGAGTCGGACAAGGCGGGACCGGACCTGGGCCACACACCCCGGACGGCAGTGCAATCGAACTCTACGAGGTCACACCGGCACACGGTGAGGACGAGTTGATCAACGCCGCGATCGAACCTGGCAGCAGCATCCTCGAGCTCGGCTGCGGTACCGGGCGGATCACCCGGCCGCTGCTCACCCTCGGGCATCAGGTGGTCGCGGTCGACGAATCACCGGACATGGTCGCGCGCGTCACCGAGACCGAGACGATCTGCTCGACGATCGGCGACCTCCGGCTGGACCGCCGCTTCGACGTCGTCCTGATGATGTCGTATTTGATCAACGTCGCCGACGACGAGGAACGCCTGCGCCTGCTGCGCACCTGCGCCCACCACGTCCGCCCGGGCGGCGCCGTCCTGCTCCAGCAGCAGGTCCCCGGGATGCTCCGCGGTCCCACCGTGATGGTGAACGACCACCGCCGGCTGGTCGTCTCCGACGTCGAGGAGCTCCCCGGCAACCGCCAGGCGGCGACGCTGACCCACACGATCGGCGATCGCTCGTGGTCGCAGCGGATCCTGACCCAGAACCTCAGCGACGACCAACTGTCAGCCCAGCTGATCGAAGCTGGGCTGACACTGGCCGACTACCTGACCCCCGACAAGACCTGGGTCCGAGCGCAACCGATCTGACCGCGGCAACCTGACAGAACCGTGCGGACCCTGTTGGGTATGGCCATGACTTCGAGCCGGCGGGGCAAGCCACCCGTTGCCGCGCGCGACGACGATCTGTGGGACGCGCTGCGTCGTGCGGAGCCGGAGGCGCTCGGTGAGCTGTTCAGCCGCTACGCCAACGTCGTGCACGCCTTTGCGGTCCGGCACACGGGCTCGTACGCCTCCGCGGATGACGCCGTACAGGCCACGTTCGTCACCGCGTGGCGCCTGTTCACCCGGTCCGATCCTGGTCCGTTGCAGTACGACAGCGCTCGACCGTGGCTGCTCGCGATCGCACGCAACGAACTGCGGAACACCACCCGGGCCCGTCGACGGCTGACGCAGTTCCTCAGCCGGCAGGCGGCGCCGCTGCACCAGCCGGACCACGCGGAGGCGGTCGCAGCCCGGGTGGACTCGGAGAAGCACATCCAGACTGTTCGGGCAGCGCTGGCTGCCCTCCCGCCCCACGAACGCGAGACGATCGAACTCGTCTATTGGGCAGAGCTTTCCGTGGCCGAGGCTGCCACCGTACTGGGCGTGGCGGAGGGGACCGTCAAGGCGCGTCTCTCCCGCGCCCGTCATCGCATGCCCGCTCTGCTGGAGGAGCACCGATGAACCTTCTGACACCGCCTCCGGTCGAGAAGCTCGACCCCGAGTACGCCGACCAGCTTCGGCGCGAGCTGGTCCGCAAGGTCCGCAAGCGGCAGCGCCCGGCCTGGGTACCGGTGCTCGCGGCGGCCTGCGGGATGGCGGTCATCACCATCGCGGTCGTTCTGCTGAGCCGGCCCGGCGACGACTCCGGCGCACCAGCCGCGAACACATCTGCGACGACACCCTCGCCGACGGTCGTGCAGGTCCCGCCCGCGAAGTCGGCCCGTGTCTCCCTCGACCTCGGCCAGGCGTCAGCAAGCGAGGCGAGAGCGGCAGCTCGGAATTGCCTGGCCGACATGAGCCCGCGTGACAACGGCAACGCCCCGGCGACGTCGGCGGACGCCGACTCAGCGACCGTGCGCCAGGCCCGATGGATCAAGACGATGGCAGGGTCCGGCGCTCCGAGGATCCTGATGCAGACCTTCACGACCGCGAAGGGCTACTGGTTCCAGTGCCTGGGGGATGAACTGGTGCGGTCCCGCCCGAACGGAGACTCACCGGGCGGCCTCAACGTGGCCGACCCAGTCCTCGGGGACTGGAGGCTCCAGCAAGGCACCGAGGCAGGCAGCCCACTGCTGCTCGCCGAGTACTCCTTCGTGACCCTGCCGAGCGTCGTCCGGATGGAGCTGCGGATCCGGTGGACCGGCGGCGCGTCGCCTTGGTACGGCGTGACGTTCTCGGACGGGGCCGGGTACATCGCGGCCTCGCAACCCGGTGCGGTCGCGAAGCGGGGCGAGATGGAGATTGACGTCCGTGCCTTCGACACCGCGGGCAAGCAGGTCTTCAGCGACGTCGAGTACGGCTGACGGCAGGCGCCGGCCGGACCATCGGGGGGTCCGGCCGGCTCGCCTCGGCTGTAGAGGGGTCAGCCGAGGCCGCTGCCGTTCTTGGCCAGTACGTCGAACTGGCTGCGGGTCAGCTTGCTGCTGTCGCCGGCGAGCTTGGCCGGGCGGGTGCAGATGACGCCGCCCGGGACGGAGCCGGTGAGGTAGCGGATCGCGTTCTTGAACGAGTCGCAGCGCCGCTGGTCCTCCGCGCCGGCCGGATAGCCGATCGCCGCGTTGACCCGGCCCATGTCGAGATTGTCGGCGTACGGATTGATGTTGCGGGCAACGGTCCAGTACCAGCGGGCGATGGGAGCGCTCCACTGCAGCGACAGCGCGAGGTCCGGGGTGCCGAGCAGGTCGATGCCGAGGTACTGGCCGGCCGGGCCGTAGTTGAAGTCGCCGGTCAGCTGGATGTAGCCGCGGCCGCCGTACGGGCGGGTGTCGCCGATCTCGCGGATGTTGTACTCCAGCCGCGACTCGTGCACCAGCGTGGCCAGGAACGCGGCCTTGCGGTACGGCGTGTTGATATTGGCGTCCCGCATCGCCTGGTTCAGCGACGGCAACCCGGTCTGGACGATCGACGGGTTCGCGATCCGGCTGCCGAACATCGCCTGTACGTCGGCCAACGTGATGTCACCCGCCGGCGGCGGGTCGTCGCCATCGCAGTCCGGTACGCCGGGCAACTTGTCCCCGGGAATCGCGACGTACGCGACAGTGACGTACCCGCCGAGGGCCGGCACGTGGGCCCACCATCTGCTCGAACCGCCGGAGACGGTGACGAGGTCACCCTCCTTCTGGCAGTCCACGTCGATGGCTGTCGGACCGGCCAGCGTCCCGACGACGGCGGAGGACAGGTAGGCGTCGGCGCGGACGTTCACGCCGGTGCCATAAGTCTGGAAGACGGTCGCGTACGCCGGTGACGCGGCGACCAGGGCGGTCGCGGTGATGCCTAGACAGGCGAGCACCACAGTGAGCAGACGACGCATGAGCACTCCCGGGGCGGTAGGAGACGGGCGGCGCCGTGAAAAGCTAACCAAACCTTCTCACGACGCCGCCAGTTTCCTTTACGACCGGGTCACGCTCAACCCTTTCGATTACGACTTGTCCTTGGGCTCCGGCTTCGCGTCGACGCCGGCCTCCTTGCGCTGCGCGGCGGTGATCGGCGCCGGCGCGGCGGTCAGCGGGTCGTACCCGCCGCCGGACTTCGGGAACGCGATCACGTCGCGGATCGACTCGGTGCCGGCCAGCAGCGCGGTGATCCGGTCCCAGCCGAACGCGATCCCGCCGTGCGGCGGCGCGCCGAACTTGAACGCGTCGAGCAGGAAGCCGAACTTCTCCGAAGCCTCCTCGTCGGTCAGGCCCATCACCTTGAAGACCCGTTTCTGCACGTCCTCGCGGTGGATACGGATGGACCCACCACCGATCTCGTTGCCGTTGCAGACGATGTCGTACGCGTACGCCAGCGCCGAGCCCGGGTCAGTGTCGAACGTCTCCAGCGAGTCCGGCTTCGGCGAGGTGAAGGCATGGTGCACTGCGGTCCAGGCACCCGAACCGACGGCGACGTCACCGGCGGCGGTCGCCTCGTCAGCCGGCTCGAACAGCGGCGCGTCGACGACCCACACGAACGACCAGGTCGACTCGTCGATCAGGCCACCGCGGCGGCCGATCTCCAACCGGGCCGCGCCGAGCAGCGCCCGCGACGACTTCACCGGCCCAGCAGCGAAGAAGATGCAGTCACCCGGCTTGGCACCGACATGGTCGGCGAGCCCCGCACGCTCCTCCTCGGACAGGTTCTTCGCCACCGGACCGCCGAGCTCGCCGTCCTGACCAACGAGCACATACGCCAGACCGCGAGCTCCGCGCTGCTTGGCCCAGTCCTGCCACGCGTCCAGCTGCTTGCGCGGCTGGTCCGCTCCCCCGGGCATCACGACGGCACCGACGTACGGCGCCTGGAACACCCGGAACGGCGTGTTCTTGAAGTACTCCGTGCACTCGACCAGCTCCAGGCCCATCCGCAGGTCCGGCTTGTCGCTACCGAACCGCGCCATCGCCTCGGCGTACGTCATCCGCGGGATCGGCGTCTGGACGTCGTACCCGACCAGCTTCCAGAGCGCGGTCAGGACCTCCTCGGACAGGGCGATGATGTCGTCCTGGTCGACGAAGCTCATCTCGATGTCGAGCTGCGTGAACTCCGGCTGCCGATCGGCGCGGAAGTCCTCGTCGCGGTAGCAGCGCGCGATCTGGAAGTACCGCTCCATCCCCGCCACCATCAGCAACTGCTTGAACAGCTGCGGCGACTGCGGCAGCGCGTACCAGCTGCCCGGCTGCAGGCGAGCGGGCACGAGGAAGTCGCGCGCGCCTTCCGGCGTGGAGCGGGTGAGCGTCGGCGTCTCGATCTCGACGAAGTCGTGCTTCGCCAACACCTCGCGGGCAGCCTTGTTGACCTCGCTGCGCAGGCGGATCGCCGTACCCGGGCCCTGGCGGCGCAGGTCGAGGTACCGGTACTTCAAACGGACCTCTTCGTTCACCGGCGTCGCGTGGTGCTCCTCGACCGGGAACGGCAGCGGTGCGGCCTCGTTCAGCACCTCGACCTCGGTGGTGATGATCTCGATCTCACCGGTCGGTAGGTTCGGGTTCGCGTTGCCCTCCGGGCGCAGCGCGACCTCACCGACGATCTTCAGGCAGTACTCCGAACGCAGGCCGTGCGCGGCGTCCTCATCGCGGATGACCACCTGCACAGTGCCGGTCGAGTCACGCAGGTCGATGAAGGCCACGCCACCGTGATCGCGTCGCCGCGCCACCCAGCCCGCCAGGATCACGGTCTGCCCGGTGTGCTCGGCGCGCAACGAGCCTGCGGAATGGGTACGGATCACGAGTTCTCCTGAGTAGTGGTGTCGATACGGGGTCGGATGTCAACCTCGGGCGGCGTCCAGGTGGCGGCGTCGGCGGGCACCTGCTCACCGCTGCGGATGTCCTTCACCTCGGCACCGTTCTCGGTGGCGAACCAGACGAACGGGATCCCCCGCCGGTCCGCGAACCGGATCTGCTTCCCGAACTTCGCCGCGGCCGGCGCCACCTCGACCGGGATCCCCCGGCCGCGCAGCGTCGCTGCGGTCCGCATGGCCTCGGCCCGGTCCTCTTCCGCTGTGAGGGCCACGAGTACGGCGGTCGGCGTACTGCGAGTGCCCTTGAGCAGCCCCTGGCTGACCAGCCGGTGCACCAGCCGGGACACGCCGATCGAGATGCCCACACCCGGGTACGTCGTTTTGCCGTCGGACGCGAGGGCGTCGTACCGGCCGCCGCCACCGACCGACCCGAACGACTCCTGGCCGACCAGGTAGAGCTCGTAGACCGCGCCGGTGTAGTAGTCCAGGCCGCGCGCGATCCGCAGGTCAGCCATCAGTAGACCGGGCGCGTGCTCGGCGGCTGCGGCCATCACCTGGCTCAGCTGCTCGAGGCCCTCATCCAGCGTCGGGTGCTCGACGCCCAGCGCGCGGACCTGATCCGCGAACGACGTGTCCGTGCTGGAGATGTCGGCCAACTGCACCGCGAGCCGCGCCTGCTTGTCGGTCGCACCCGCCTCGATCAGGCGCTCGACGACCTTGTCCGGGCCGATCTTGTCGATCTTGTCGACGATCCGCAGTACCGAGGTCACGTCGTCCAGGCCGAGGCCGCGGTAGAAGCCCTCGGGGATCTTGCGGTTGTTGACCTTGATGACGAACTCCGGCACCGGCAGCCGGCGCAGCGCGTCCGCGATCACCAATGGGAGTTCGACCTCGTAGTGGTTCGGCAGCTCGCCGGAGTCGATGATGTCGACGTCGGCCTGGGTGAACTCGCGGTAGCGGCCTTCCTGCGGACGCTCACCCCGCCAGACCTTCTGGATCTGGTAGCGGCGGAACGGGAAGACCAGCTTGCCGCTGTGCTCCAGCACGTACCGCGCGAACGGCACGGTCAGGTCGAAGTGCAGTCCGAGCGCCGCGTCCTCATCGGCACCGGCGGCCAAGCGCCGTACGCCGTAGATCTCTTTGTCCGCATCCTCGCCCTGGTTGGACAAACGCTCGACCGGCTCGACCGCACGGGTCTCGATCGACGCGAAGCCGTGCAGCTCGAACGTCTCCCGGATCACGTCGAGGAACTGCTGCTCGACAATCCGGTCCTGCGGAAGGAATTCGGGGAACCCGCTGAGTGGGGTCACCTTGCTCATGGTTTCGGTATCTCCAGGTCCTGCAAGTAGGGGTTGGTCGCCTTCTCCCGGCCGATCGTGGTCTGGCCACCATGACCCGGCAGGACGACGATCTCGTCGCGCATCGGCAGGATCTTGGTGGCCAACGTATGCAGCATCGCCGGATGGTCGCCCCCAGGCAGATCCGTCCGGCCGATCGACCCGGCGAACAACACGTCACCGGAGAACAGAACCGCGGGCACGTCTTCCGGCCCGTCGTACGGCATGGTGAACGTGACCGAACCCCGGGTGTGCCCCGGCGTGTGGTCGACGGTGAAGCCAAGTCCGGCCAGCTCGAGGCTCAGGCCGTCTTTCAGTTCGGAGACGTCGTCAGGCTCGGCGAACTCGTGCTTGCCGCCCAGCAGCATGCGCGCCGACTCCGCGCCGATGCCCGCCATCGGGTCGGTCAGCAGGTGCCGGTCGTCCGGGTGGATCCAGGCGGTCGCGTCGTACGTCCCGCAGACCGGCAGGACCGAGAACATGTGGTCGATGTGACCGTGTGTGAGCAGTACGGCTACCGGTTTGAGCTTGTTCTCCCGGACCACCTGCTCGACGCCCGCGGCCGCGTCCTGGCCCGGGTCGACAACGATGCATTCCGCGCCCTGGCCGGTGGCGACGACGTAGCAGTTCGTACCCCACGACCCCGCGGGGAACCCGGCGATGAGCACGACTGACCTTCCTGGAACGGTTCGGGACCACTAAGGCTACCGGTGCCGGACCGGTGAGTTCGAACCGGATTGTGACGCAACACCGTTGCGTCCGCGACAGGAGTTTGTGATTGTTCAGGGATAAGCGTCGGGAAAGCGCCTCGACGCGCCCGGCCAGGCCCTGTTCGCGCGGTTGGACCAGGGACTGACCAGAATGGGCACGAGCGCAGTACATACCGCCGGAAGGGGCGAGTTGTGGCCGGAGAGAGCTGGGGCCGGGTAGCGGAGGACGGAACGGTCTTCGTACGGACCAAGGACGGTGAACGCGCGGTCGGCCAGTGGCCGGACGCCAACCCAGAGGAGGCCCTCGCCTTCTACACCCGCCGGTACGACGCCTTGGCGTTCGAGGTGGATCTGCTCGAACAGCGGGTCCAGGCGGGCACCGTGTCGCCCGACGACGCGCGCGCCGCGGTGAAGAAGGTGACCAGCTCGATCGAGGAGGCCCAGGCGGTCGGCGATCTCGACGGCCTGCGGACCCGGCTCGAGGCGCTCTCCCCCCTCGTCGCCCAGCAGCGCGAGCGGCGCAAGGCCGAACGGGCCGCGAAGGTCGAGGAAGCGCGCTCCGCCAAGACCAAGATCGCCACCGAGGCCGAGACCATCGCGGCCGGTACCGACTGGCGCCACGGCGTCACCCGCCTGCGCGAACTGCTGGACGAGTGGAAGGCCCTGCCGCGGCTGGACAAGTCCAGTGACGACGAGCTGTGGCACCGGTTCTCTTCCGCGCGTACGACGTACACCCGGCATCGCAAGCAGCACTTCGCCGAGCTGTCCTCCAAGCGCGAGGAGGCGGCCGTGGTGAAGGAGCGGCTCGCCGCCGAGGCGGAGACGCTCGCGGCGTCGACCGAGTGGGGTCCGACGTCGGGCCGCTTCCGCGACCTGATGCGGCAGTGGAAGGCCGCCGGCCCCGCGCCGCGCGAGGTGGACGACAAACTGTGGGCGCGCTTCCGGGCCGCGCAGGACATGTTCTTCGGTGCTCGCGACGCGATCCAAGCCGAGGAGAACGCCGAGCAGGTCGAGAACCTCCGCGCCAAGGAGGCCTTGCTGGTTGAGATCGAGACGATCCTGCCCGTGGAGGACGCGAAGGCCGCCCGCGAGCAACTGCGCGAGTACCTCGACCGCTGGGACCAGATCGGCAAGGTCCCCCGCGACGCGATGCGCTCCGTAGACTCCCGCCTCCGCGCCGTCGAGCAAGCCGTCAAGGCCGCCGAGGACGAGGTCTGGAACCGCAGCAACCCCGAGGCCCGCGCCCGCGCCGAGGCAACCGTCAAGCAACTCCAGTCCCTGATCGCAGACCTCGAGAAGCAAGCAGCCAAAGCCGAGTCCCAAGGCAACACCCGCAAAGCCACCGAAGCCCGCGAAGCAATAGCCGCCCGCCGAGAATGGCTAACCCAAGCCCAAAACGCCCTAACCGACTTCAGCTGAAGCCTGTGGACAACTGTCGGCACGGTTGAGGGTGTTTGGGCCATCCTGCTGGGATGCTGCCTGCCGAGTTCCCCTTGTATTTCTGCGGTCTGCCGTTCCGTGCTCATCAGGTCGGCCGCAAGCTCCGCTGGCTGCTCGGCGGCGGCGACATCCGTCCGGTCATGAAGGGTGTGTACGTCGACGTCCGAGTCCCCGACTCGCTCACCCTTCGCGCCAACGCCGCCCAACTCGTAGTACCGAACGGTGCAGCAGCCTGCGGCCGGCTCGCCGCCTGGATCCACGGCCTCGACACCACCGCGATCGGTCCGGAGGATTTGATCGAAGCCCAATGGACCCACGAGGCCACCGACGTAGTCGAAGTGCGCGGCGTACAAGTCACCAGCCCGGTCGCCACCGCCGTCGAGCTCGCCATGCAACTACCTCGCCCGTTCGCCCTCTCCGCCGTAGACGCCTTCCTTCGCTCAGGCCAAGCCGATCGCTGGGCCCTCCGTTCTGCGTCAGCAGCCTATGAAGGCCGTCGCGGCTACCCCCAAAGCCAAGACATCCTGCGGTACGCCGACCGCAGAGCCGCCTCCCCCGGCGAGTCCTGGCTACGCCTACGCCTCATCGACGCCGGCTTCGGCCGCCCCGACCTCCAGGTCCCCGTGGACGGGCCGAACCGCACCTACCGCCTGGACCTCGGCTACCCCGATCGCCCAGTGGATGGGAAGCGGCTAGGGCTCGAGTACGACAGCGACCAATGGCATTCCACCCAGAAACAACAGCTCCGCGACGAAACCCGCCGTACCGAACTGGACGCCCTCGGCTGGCACGTGATCCCCGTCCGGCGAACTGACCTCTGGGGCCGCTACCCCGCACTAGAACTCGCCGCAGGCGCCTTCCTCTGCCAACACCCCCGCCTCCCCCGCCGCTGGTAATCACCACACCCCTCGGAACGCTGGACACCCTGCTCGCCGTACGAAGTCGAATGCCTTCGCTAGCACCTGATCCCATCCGGCGGACCGATCTCTGCAGCCCCAACTCAGCTCTACTGCTCGCGGCCAGCGCCTTCTCTGCCAACACCCGCGCCTCCCCCGCCGGTCGTCACCAGCGCGGCACTCGGACCAGCGGCTCGCCTTCCAGCAGCCAACGCTGGACAGTCCTGTTCGCCGTACCGAGGGGACACGTACGGCGAACAGGACTGGTTTGGAGGGGGTTAGCTGGCGGGGGTGGGCTTGCGGTGGTGGAGGGTTTGGAGGAGTAGGGCGGTTAGGAGGAGGGCGGCTCCTGTGGTGGCGATGGGGAGTTGGTAGTTGTGGGTGGGTGCCGGGGTGGTGGTGTCGTACCCGCCGGCTTTGCCTTGGTCGGAGTAGGGGGTGCCGGGGAGTTTGTCGTTGTAGCGGGTGGAGATGAGGTCGTTGTAGGCGGCGATGGTGATCGGGGCGCGGCCGATGGACTTGGTGGCGGAGGGGTTGAGGGGGCGGATCTGGGTGCCGGTGAGGGCGTACCAGGCTCCGATCTGGGGCTCGGTGAAGACGAGGGCGCCACGAGCTGCCGCGATCATGCGGGCTTCGGTGTTCCCGCTCGCCACGTTGACTGCCTGCCAAGCACCCGTTACCGGGTCGGGAGCGGTGTAGACGGTCAGGGCTTGACCGCCTTTGCTGGCGGGCGTGGCGGCGTACCAGAAGGTCGCCACCGGCGCCGACGCGTCGCGAACGAAGGCGGGGTTGAGCGCGTACACCGGGTGCGTGTCGTGCGAGACCGTGGCCGCAGTCTTCGCGGATACGGCCGGGACCTTGCCGAGCAGGCTGAAAGCGGTCGGCGAGTGCGCCGCGGTGGTTGCCTTTGACAACTCGTTGCCGGACACCGGTTCGGGACCGGCTGCGCTGGCAGCGCCACCGACGGTCAGTACAAGGCCGAGACCGACGGCCAGTACGGCGCTGAGACGGAGCAGGATGTTCTTCGGGCGGGGCATGTCAGGCTCCGATCCGGTACAGGGAATGGGTCCAGGTGAACTGCGAGTTGGACCGGTACCAGTTGTACGTCGAGTAGTTGTAGCGCGGGTCATCCGGCCAAGGGTTGTAGTACTCGATGGTCGAATCGGAGGAGTCGTACCCGATGATGTCCATCATGTGCCCGCCGCCCGACGACCAGCCGATGCGCGTCATCACCGGGCGCCCGGCCGCGATCTCGCTGACGAGCGTGCTGAAGCTGAGCGTTGACGAGACGTAGCTGCCGGCGCTGATCCCGATCGACCGGAACGCCCGCTGGTCGTTGGCCAGCGTGGCCTGGTTGTTCGGACAGGTCACGTTCGTGCTGTTGCCGAAGGCCAGGTTGCAGAACTGGTTCTGCGAGTACGACTTCCCGTAGAACGCGGCGATGCTGTTGCCGGTAGCGGCCCAGCACCAGTTCGACTTCTGCTGCGCCTGCCCGGTGACGTCGAGGTAGTAGCTGCCGGGCGCGGCCGAGGCCGGCGGAGCGAGCGGTACCAGCGTGGCCAGGCCGATGATCATTGCCAGAAGCAATGACCAGGTACGGCGGGGGCGGAGCCTGCGCATGGATCCTCCTTCGGTGGGTGGGGAGGGGTCCATCGTCAGGAGCACGCCCGCGCCCGGCAAGAACCGGCGTACCGCCCGAATGGCCCGTGTGAACGCGAAGCCGCCGTGAACAGCGTGTGACGAACTACTGCCGGACAGTGCTGTGAATGTTTACACTGACCGGCGGGACCCGAGGAGCATCACCATGATCGAATCGTCGGTGCGGCCTGTGACTCCGGAGACGTCGTTCGCCGAGGCGCTGCGGCAGGCGATCGCGCGCCGTGGCCTGGCCCTGAACCGCATCCGCACGCATCTGGCCGACCGCGGGCTCCACGTCGGCGTCGCGACGCTCAGCACCTGGCAGAGCGGCCGCCGGGTCCCGCGCGAGGACTCGCTGGCCGTGATCAGCGCGCTCGAGGAGCTCCTGCAGCTGCCACCCGGCTGGCTCACCGTCCGCATCCCGCCGGCGCGTAGCGAACCGGCCGCCACGACACCGCCGTACGCCGTCGTCGACTACGCCGTGTCCCTCACCCCGCTGCTCGATCGACTCCGTCGTGACGCCCACGGCCGGCTCCGCACCCTCACCGCGCTCGACGAGATCCACCTCGGCCCGGACCGGAGCGCCCACCGGCGACGAGTGACTCAGAGCGTTGTCGCCGTGGAGCCGGTGGACCTGTTGATCATCGCGCACCAAGGCGAACCCGGGTGCGACGTCGACCAACTCACGCTGCACGCGATGAGCGGCTGCCGGACCGGCCGGGTCGCGCGCGCTCCCGAGGCCGGCGCGATGCTGGCTGAGCTCCTGCTCGACCGCGTTCTCGCCGTTGGCGACACGGCCGTGGTGCACTACGAGATCGAGGACCGGAACGGGCTGCCGTCGGTGGACTACCAGCGATTCAGCGAGTGGGGCGGTGCGCATTGTGTGCTCGAGGTGCAGTTCGACCGGGCCGCTCTGCCGGTCCGCGTGAACGAGTTCCGTCGCAGACACACCAGCGGTCCGGATCTCCTGCGCCGCGACCTGATGCTCACCGCCGACGGACGCGCCCACGTCGTGGAGCCGTCCGCCGACCCCGGCACAGTCGGCATCGCGTGGGAGTGGGACTAGCTGCGGAAGCCGGCGTGGACGTGGTCGTGGTGGGTTTGGTCGGAGAAGAAGGCAGCGCCGGAGAGCTGGTACGGACCGCCGACGTTGTAGGAGCCGAGGGATTCAGCGGCACGCATGTACGACGTGATGAGTGAGCGTGACGTGCCTGGGGCAACGACCGCGCGGCCGTTGATCTGCCAGGTGTCGAAGGCCCGTCCGCGCGGATGGTCGCTGGGGCGGTTGGTCCCGAAGACGTTGATCGGATGGCCGGAGCGGATCACGCTGATGCCGATCCGGTAGGTCTTGGCGAGCTCGAGCATCGTCCGCAGCACACTGTCGTGGACCTGTCCCGAGCGGATGTCCGCCGCGGACGCAGGCGGGAGTGCGATCCGCTCGCTGGCCAGGACCTGCCGAGCCGCCGAGGACAGCCGGGACGTCGCCGCTCCGGGTCGCGCCGGATGCGTTGCGGTCACCCTCCAGCTCCCGCCCGACCTGCTCAGCCGTACGTCGTACGTCGTACCGCTGGTCACGACGCGTCCGCCAGAAATTGAGTAGACCCGGCAAGGCACCAGCACACTGGCCGAGTCGCTCAGGATCCCGCCGTACTGGGCGTCGATCACGTCAACCGCAGTCTTCGGCCGCCCCAGCAACTTCACCACCGCCGCCACCGCAGCCCGCTTGACCTCAGGATGGATCTCCCCCGCTCCAGGAACCCACGGGCGGACAGACGGCAACGCAACCGTGGGTCGCGGAGTCGCCGAAACCGTCGGACGTGGAGACGGCGAGGCTGTGGCCGACGGCGCTGAGGTGGTCGGCCCCGAGGCGGTCGGCGCCGAGGTGGTCGGCGCCGAGGTAGGCGGTGCCGTGGCGGCGGGCGCCGAGGTGGCTGAAGGGTTGCTGCAGCCGGCCAGGAACCCGGCCCCGACGATCAACAGACTGCGGCGTTTCACGAACAGACTCGGCAGTCCGTGTAGTCGCCCAGGAACAACCCATGCTCACGGCACCGAGTGAACGCCGCAGCAGCCGGCTCCGGATCCCACATCCGAGGCAACTCCACCGCCTCAGCCGGCGGCCGGTAGTCCCGCACCACGTCCTCGTAATCCGCCAGATACTTCTCCGCGTACGGCGGTTCGTACGACAGCAACTCCCACCGGAAGCGCGCCTTCGCCAACCCGATCACCCGCAGCAGGAACCCACGCTCGGCCTCCCAGCCGACCGACGGCCACGGCAACTCGTCCAGATCGAAGCTCTCGTTACCCAGCCCGATCCGCGAATTGCACAGCAGCAAAGCGAATCCACGCTGGAACTCGGTCACCGCCAGCTCGCACGCCGCCAGCGCGAGCACGTCCAAGAACACGTCCGAACCACCATTGGACAGCCGCACACGCGGCCCGGCCACCGAACTGCCGAAGGCGTTGCCCACCGCCCCTACTGAGTCACGCGGTAGACGTCGAAGACGCCTTCGACGGAACGGACTGCCTTGAGGACGTGGCCGAGGTGGGTCGGGTCGCCCATCTCGAAGGTGAAGCGGGACTTGGCGATCCGGTCGCGGGTCGTGGTCAGGGCCGCGGACAGGATGTTCACGTGGTAGTCGGACAGCACGCGGGTGATGTCGGACAGCAGCCGCGCCCGGTCCAGCGCCTCGACCTGGATCGCGACCAGGAAGACGGACTGGGCGGTCGGGGCCCACTCGACCTCGACGATCCGCTCCGGCTGGGTCTGCAGGTTCTCGACGTTCGCGCAGTCCGCCCGGTGCACCGAGACGCCGGCGCCGCGGGTGATCCAGCCGATGATCTCGTCGCCCGGAACCGGTGTACAGCAGCGCGCCAGCTTGGACAGGATGTCGGTCGCGCCCTTGACGATGACACCAGCATCGCCACGGGCCGTCCGCTTCCGCCGCTCGCGGGTGGCCGGCAGGTGGACGCCCTCGGCCAGGTCCTCGGCCGCGCCCTCCTCACCGCCGTACGTCTCGATCAGGCGGCGTACGACGGCTTGTGCGCTGACGTGACTCTCGCCGACCGCGGCGTACAGACCGGTGACGTCCGGGTAGCGCAGCGAGTTCGCCACCGCGGTGAGGGTCTCGTGCGACAGCAGGCGCTGCAGCGGCAGGCCTTCCTTGCGCAGCTGCTTGGCGATCGCGTCCTTGCCGTGCTCGATCGCCTCGTCCCGGCGCTCCTTGGAGAACCAGTGCTTGATCTTGTTCCGCGCCCGCGGGCTCTTCACGAAGGACAGCCAGTCGCGGGACGGACCCGCGCCCTGCGCCTTCGAGGTGAAGACCTCGACCACGTCGCCGTTCTCGAGCGTGCTCTCCAGCGGCACCAGGCGGCCGTTGACCCGGGCGCCGATGCAGCGGTGCCCGACCTCGGTATGGATCGCGTACGCGAAGTCGACCGGCGACGATCCGGTCGGCAGCGACATCACGTCACCGCGCGGGGTGAAGACGTACACCTCGGAGTTGTTGATCTCGAACCGCAGCGAGTCGAGGAACTCCGACGGATCGGAGGTCTCCCGCTGCCAGTCGACCAACTGCCGGACCCACGGCATCTCGTTGGGCCCGCCGATCTCGGTGCTGGACGGACCGGCCGCCTCGGGCACGCCCGAGGTCGGGTCCTCCTTGTACTTCCAGTGCGCGGCGATGCCGTACTCGGCCCGCCGGTGCATCGAGAAGGACCGGATCTGCAGCTCCACCGGCTTGCCCTGCGGGCCGATCACCGTGGTGTGCAGCGACTGGTACATGTTGAACTTCGGCATCGCGATGTAGTCCTTGAACCGGCCGGGCACCGGATTCCACCGCGCGTGCAGGATGCCGAGCGCGGCGTAGCAGTCCCGGACCGACTCGACCAGCACGCGGATGCCGACCAGGTCGTAGATGTCGCCGAACTCGCGGCCGCGGACGATCATCTTCTGGTAGATCGAGTAGTAGTGCTTGGGCCGGCCGGTGACGGTCGCCTTCACCTTGGCGGCGCGCAGGTCCTCGTGCACCTGGTCGATCACGGACGCCAGGTACTCGTCCCGCGACGGCGCGCGCTCGGCGACCAGCCGGACGATCTCGTCGTACACCTTCGGGTGCAGGGTCGAGAAGGACAGGTCCTCGAGCTCCCACTTGATCGTGTTCATACCGAGCCGGTGCGCCAGCGGGGCGTAGATCTCGAGCGTCTCGCGGGCCTTGCGCTCCTGCTTCTCCTGCCGCAGGAAGCCGAGCGTGCGCATGTTGTGCAGCCGGTCGGCGAGCTTGATCACCAGCACCCGGATGTCCTTGGACATCGCGACCACCATCTTGCGGATGGTCTCGGCCTGCGCTGACTCTCCGTAGCGAACCTTCTCCAGCTTGGTGACGCCGTCGACCAGCATGGCGATCTCTTCGCCGAAGTCGCGGGTCAATTCGTCCACCGTGTACGGCGTGTCCTCGACGGTGTCGTGGAGCAGCGCGGCGCACAGGGTCGGCGCGGTCATACCGAGCTCGGCCAGGATGGTGGCGACGGCGAGCGGGTGGGTGATGTACGCGTCACCGCTCTTGCGCATCTGGCCGGTGTGGTACTTCTCCGCGGTCCGGTAGGCGCGCTCGATCATGCCGAGATCGGCCTTCGGGTGGGTCGCCCGGACGACCCGGAACAGCGGCTCGAGCATGGGCGCGCGGTTCGGATGCCTGGTGCCGCCGAGGCGGGCCAGACGGGCCCGGACCCGGGCTGGAGCGATCCGCGGCGGTTGGGCGGCAGGCGGCACCGGCGCCGGGCGCACCGGTGACGGCGCGCGCGGAGGCTCCTGCGGTGCAACGTTCGGCACCGCTGATGCAATCGCCGGGTCTTCGCCCACGTTGTGTCCCTCCGCCGACAGAGCACCAGTCTAGGGGGCGTCGGCCAACGAGGCAGAAATACCCTGTGGACAACACGCCGGGTCAACTCCCGGTCGCGGAGAGTTTGCCCGGAATCGGAACTGTCAGACCGTCATGAGGGCGCGCAACTGCTCCCCCGCCAGCCGCTTGCGGCCCGGGAGGAACGAGAGCTCGAGGAGCACTGCCGTATCGACCACCTCGGCCTTGCAGCGGCGGATCAGGCGCAGACAGGCCTCGACCGTCCCGCCGGTGGCGAGTACGTCGTCGATCACCAGCACCCGGTCACCCGGTGTGAACGCGTCCTGGTGCACCTCGATGGTCGCCTCGCCGTACTCCAGCGCGTACGACTCCTCGTACGTCGCGGCCGGCAACTTCCCCTTCTTCCGCACCGGCACGAACCCGGCGCCGAGAGCGAGCGCGACCGGGGCGGCCAGGATGAACCCGCGCGCCTCGATCCCGACCACCTTGTCGACCACCGGGTTCCCGTCGTCGTCACGCCCGAACGCGGCCAGCGCGTCGACCACCTGGGCGAACCCGCTGTGGTCGGCCAGCAGCGGGGTGATGTCCTTGAACATCACCCCCTGCTGCGGGTAGTCCGGGATGTCGCGAATGCCGTCGGCGAGGACCTGCTCCAGCGTCCGCATCGTCACTTGCCGCGCTTCGAGCGCGGTTTGCGCGACGGCTGCGGGCGTCCGGCCGCGGTGGCCTTCATCGGGCGTGAAGCCGGCGTCGGCGCCGTACCGGCCGGGCGGTCCTGCTTACGCGGCTTGTCCTGTACGGCGGTCCGCGCGGCAACCGCACCAGCACCGGCAGTCGCCACGGCCGGAGCCGGCGTACCGGCGGCCGCGGTCTGAGCCCGCTTGGCCATCACCCGGCGGTGCAGCGCCTGCATGCCCGGCTCACGCTCCTTGAAGACCGCCAGCAGCGCCGGAGCGATGAAGATCGACGAGTACGCACCGACCGCAATACCGACGAACAGCGCCAGCGACAGGTCCTTCAGCGGCCCCGTCCCGAGCACGACCGTACCGACGACGAGGATCGCGCCGACCGGCAGCAGCGCGGTGATCGTCGTGTTGATCGACCGGACGACGGTCTGGTTGACGGCCAGGTTGGTGGCGTCGGAGTACGTGTACCGGTTGGACCCGGTGATGCCCCGGGTGTTCTCCCGCACCTTGTCGAACACCACGACCGTGTCGTACAGCGAGTAACCGAGAATGGTCAGGACGCCGATCACCGTGGCCGGCGTGACGTCGAAGCCGATGATCGCGTAGATACCGACCGTGATCGTCACGTCGTGGATCAGCGCGATGATGGCGGCCATCGAGGCCTTGGGTTCTCGGAAGTACAGCCAGATCACCGCGAACACCAGGACCAGGAACACGATCAGCGCCAGGATCGCCTTGTTCGCGATCTGCTGCCCCCAGGAGGCGCCGATCTGCTGCGAGGTCACCTGCTCGATCGGTACGCCGGCCTCCTTGGCGACCGCGGCCCGCACCTTCGCGATGTCGTCCTGGCCGAGCGGCTTGGTCTGCACCCGCACTGAGCCGTCGCCGATGGTCGTGACGACCGGGTCGCCGAGGTCCTTGGCGTTGGTCGCCTTCACCGCGTCGGTGAAGTTCTGCACGGTGTCGCTGGTGACCTTGACCTTCGCCTGGTACTCGACACCGCCCTTGAACTCGATCCCGAGCGCGAGGCCGCGGGCGAACAGGCCGGCCAGCGACACGATCACCAGGATCGCGGAGACGCTGAACCAGAGCTTGCGATGACCGATGAAGTCGTAGGAGACGTCACCGCGGTGCAGCTTGGCACCGAGTTGTCCGAGCTTCGACATCAGACCTCCCCTCCGACCGGCTTGCGCGTCGACGGCGTCTTGCGCGGCCGCACCGTCGGTTTCATCTGACCTGGCAGCCGTTCGACTCCGAGATGCTCCGGATCCAGGCCGGACAGCTTGTGCCCGTGCCCGAAGAAGTCGGTCCGGGCCAGCAGCGTGACCAGCGGCTTGGTGAACATGAAGACGATCAGCAGGTCGATCAGCGTGGTCAGGCCGAGCGTGAACGCGAAGCCCTTCACGCTGCCGATGGCGAGGACGTACAGGACCACCGCGGCGAGCAGCGAGATCGAGTCGGCCGCGATGATGGTGTGCTTGGCCCGGGCCCAGCCGGTTTCGACCGACGAGCGCAGGCTGCGGCCCTCACGCACTTCGTCGCGGAGGCGTTCGAAGTAGATGATGAACGAGTCCGCGGTAATACCGACAGCGACGATCAGACCCGCGATCCCGGCCAGGCTCAGGGTGAACCCGATCGCCTTGCCGAGCAGGATCACGCAGGCGCCGGTCAGTACGCCGGCGGTCGCGAGCGACGCGACCACCACGATGCCCAGACCGCGGTAGTACAGGAACGAGAAGATCACGACCAGGCCCAGACCGATCAGACCGGCCCAGATGCCGGCCGACAGCTGGTCACCACCGAGCTGCGGCGACACCGTCTCGACCGAGGAGATGTCGAACGAGACCGGCAGCGCGCCGTACTTCAGCACGTTCGCCAGGTCGCGGGCCTCGGTCTCGGTGAAGGTACCGGTGATCTGCGCCTGACCGCCGGGGATCGGCTGCGCGACGCTCGGGGTCGAGATGGTCTCGCCGTCCAGCACGATCGCGAACAGGTTCTGGCCTTCGCCACGCTGGGAGATGGCCGTCGTCGCGTCGAGGAACTTGTCGCCGCCCTCGCCGGTGAACTTCAGGTTGACCTGCCACTGGAAGCCGCCCTGCGGGATACCCGCGGTGGCGTCGGACAGGTCGGTGCCCTTCATGATCGCGGGACCGAGCAGGAACTTGGTCGTCTTCTGGCGGTCGCAGGAGAACAACGGCTTGTTCGGGTCGTCGTTCTGCTGCGCGATGTCCTTGTCGTCGCACTTGAACGCCGCGAACGCCGCCTGGGTGGCCGCGTCCGGGGTGTACTTCAGCGGATCACCGTTGGCAGCCGGCGTGGCCGGTGTGCTCGGCGTCGCGGCCGGGGTGCTCGGCTTCGGGGTCGGCGTCGGCGTGGCGTTGCCGAGAACGCTGCTCCAGGCCCGCCCCTTCGGCGTGGTCGTCGGCGTACCGGGCTTGACCGTGGTGCTCGGCTTGGGCGTCGTGGTCGGCTTCGCACTCGGCTTCGGCGTACCCGTGGGGGTCGGCGTCGGTACCGGCGCCGGCGCGGCGGCCTGCGAGTCGTACACGACCCGGAAGTAGAGCAGGGCGGTCTGGCCGACCTGCTTCACCAGGGCGTCCTGCGTGGCACCCGGCACGGCCACGTTGATGTGGTTCGCGCCGGAGGTGGTGATGTCGGCTTCCGCGACACCCGCACCGTTGACCCGCTGGGAGATGATGTTCTTCGCCTCGTTCAGCTGGTCGGCGGTCACCGAACCACCACCGGCGAGGGAATTGGCCGTCAGCGTGATGGTGGTGCCACCGCGCAGGTCCAAACCGAGCTTGGGCTTCCACGTCTTGGTGAGCCCCATGATCCCGAACAGCAGGACCACAATGACCCCCAGGACGATCAGTAGCCGCCCGGGGCGGGATGTCGTCGTCGTTGCCACGTCAGTTTCAACCTTTGTGCTTCTGGGCGCGCCACACCATCTTGTGGACGCTGATGACCGCGCCGCACTCCGTCAGGGGCGGTGGATCAGTTCTCGGTGTGCGTCGGCGGGAGCTTCGGCG
This sequence comes from Kribbella pittospori, assembly GCF_004331465.1. GTDB lineage: Bacteria > Actinomycetota > Actinomycetes > Propionibacteriales > Kribbellaceae > Kribbella > Kribbella pittospori. Next base: position 79,938 of record NZ_SJKB01000003.1, on the reverse strand, counting down.
CGTCCTGCACCTTGTCCGCGGCCTTGTCCTTGCCGGCGTCCGGGACGTCGACGGAGTCCTTCGCGGCTTCGGCGAGGTCGTCCCCGGCCGGCTCCTCGATCGTCTCGGCGGGCTCCTCTTCCGGGATCACCCGGCCGACCGCGGCCTTGACCACCTGCACCAGCACGCCCTCGGAGATCTCCAGGGTCACGTACTCGTCGTCGGTCTCCTCGACGATCCCGACCAGGCCACTGGTCGTGATCACCTTCGTGCCCGGGGTGAGAGCGGCCACCGTCTGGGCCTGGCGCGCCCGCTGCTTGCGCTGGGTGCGGCTCATGAACCAGATCATTCCGACGATCAGAATCAGCGGAAGCAGGAAGGTGAAGGCGGAGCCACCGCCCCCGGAAGAGGCGAGCGGTACGGCGATGAGTTGCATCGGGACTCAGAATCCTTCGTCGTTGGGAGTACGGGCGTCCGGCACGCTCTGCAAGCGCGCAGGTCGCAGCGGAATGACCTTAGGTCAGGCCACCGGGGAGTCTAGCCGTGGGCGACAACAAGTACCTCATGACACCGGGTCACGTTTGAGTTACTCGACTCGGCCGGCGGACCGATTGACAGACAGTATTCAGTCTTCGTCGAAAAGCGTGTCTGCGAACGTCGCGCCCTTCGGGACTTTCAGGCCGATGTGCCGCCAGGCCGCGGGCGTGGCGACGCGACCACGCGGCGTACGGGCCAGATAGCCCGACCGGACCAGGAACGGTTCGGCCACTTCCTCCACAGTCTCACGTTCTTCGCCGACCGCAACAGCGAGCGTGGAAAGACCCACCGGTCCGCCACCGAATCGGCGGCACAAGGCGTCCAGGACCGACCGGTCCAGCCGGTCCAGGCCCATCTTGTCCACCTCGTAGAGCTCCAGGGCCGCCTTCGACAGCGCGAGCGTGATGATTCCGTCGGCCCGCACCTCTGCGTAATCGCGGACGCGACGGAGCAGCCGGTTCGCGATGCGCGGCGTACCGCGGGATCTGGAAGCAATCTCGGCCGCGCCCTCCGGCGTGATGTCGACGTCGAGCAGCGCCGCCGACCGGTTCACGATCTTCTCCAGCTCGGCCGCCTCGTAGAACTCCAAGTGACCGGTGAACCCGAACCGGTCACGCAGCGGCCCCGGCAGCAGCCCGGCCCGCGTGGTCGCGCCGACCAGCGTGAACGGCGGAATCTCCAGTGGAATCGCGGTCGCGCCCGGGCCCTTGCCGACGATCACGTCGACGCGGAAGTCCTCCATCGCCATGTAGAGCAGTTCCTCGGCGGGTCGGGACATCCGGTGGATCTCGTCGAGGAACAGGACCTCGCCCTCGCTCAGTCCGGACAGGATCGCGGCCAGGTCACCGGCATGCTGGATCGCCGGCCCGCTGGTGATCCGCAGCGGTGCGGAGAGCTCGCTGGCGATGATCATCGCCAGCGTCGTCTTGCCCAACCCGGGCGGTCCGGACAGCAGGACGTGATCCGGCGCCCGATTGCGGCCTCGCGCCGCATGCAGCACCAGCTCGAGCTGCTCACTAACGCGACGCTGTCCGCCGAACTCGGCCAGCGTGCGCGGCCGCAGCGCGGACTCGATCTTGCGTTCCTCGAGGTCCACCGCATCCGCGGACACCAGCGGCCGGACGTTGTCGTCCATGCATCAAGCCTTCGAGAGCACGCGCAGCGCGGCGCGGAGCAGGTCGGGAACGGACGGGTTCGGGTTGTCGGCAGCCAGTGGCGACACCGCGGTGACAGCGTCCTCCGCGTCACGCGTCGACCAGCCCAGGCCCACCAGGCCGGCATGCACCTGATCCCGCCAGGCTTCCTGGGACTGCAGGGGGCGGCCGGTCACCGTCTTCGACGGCGCACCGATCTTGTCCTTCAGCTCCAGCACGATCCGCTGCGCGCCCTTCTTACCGATCCCCGGAACCTTCACCAGCACGGCGAGATCCTCGCAGGCAACGGCCTGGCGCAACTGGTCCGGGCTGAGCACGGCGAGCGCGGCCTGCGCCAGCTTCGGCCCGACACCGGACGCCGTCTGCAGCAACTCGAACAGGCTCTTCTCGTCGTCGTCGGCAAACCCGTACAGCGTCAGGGAATCCTCGCGCACCACCATCGAGGTGGACACCCGCGCCTCTTGCCCAGGACGCAGCCCCGCCAGCGTGCCGGGGTGACAGAACACCTGCAGGCCCAGTCCCCCGACCTCGATCACAGCACTGTCCACCCCGATTGCCGCCACCGGGCCGCGCACGAACGCGATCATCCCCGACCTCCTTGCACGACCGTGCTCATCTCTTGCTCTCCTGGGCCGCCACTGCCGCACGCAGTCTGGCCACCTGCAGACGCGATTGCGCCTGCGCCATGGCCTCCAGATTCGACCGGCTGGCGGCCGCTTCCTGCAGCTTGCTGGTCACGCCGCCGCGCCAGACCTGACAGATCGCCAGCGCCAACGCGTCGGCGGCATCGGCGGGCGTCGGACGCTCGGCCAGCTTGAGGATCCGGGTGACCATCGTCGTCACCTGCTCCTTGCCGGCCCGTCCCGAACCCGTGACCGCCGCCTTCACCTCACTCGGCGTGTGCAGCGACACCGGTAGACCGCGCCGAGCAGCCACCACCATCGCGACCCCTGAAGCCTGCGCAGTGCCCATCACTGTGCGCACGTTGTGCTGCGCGAACACCCGCTCCACCGCGACCGCATCCGGCCGGTGCTTGCTGATCCACTCGTCCAGCTCGGCCTCGATCTGCACCAGCCGCCGGGACACGTCCAGCTCGGCCGGCGTCCGGATCACTCCGACCGCGACCAGCGCCGGCGGCTTGCCCGGGGTGCCCTCGACGACGCCGAGGCCGCACCGGGTCAATCCCGGGTCGACGCCGAGCACGCGCATGGATCACCTCCGAACGTTTGTTCGACAACCCTAACGGCCGCCCGCGAGGCCCCGGAAATCGACGCGCCGCCCCGCCTCAGAAGAAGTCGAGCATGTACGCCGTGGGGCCGCCGAAGGCCGTGTCGATCGCTTGATCGACCGCTCCGGCGCCCGTGGCCAGTCCCGCCGATCGCAGGGTGTTCAGCGGCGTACCGGCGTACAGACCAGCCAGTCCACGCGGGCCGAGGCGCAGTGCGTCGCCAGACGGCTGCGCGGACGTGAGACTGCCGGCGCCGTCGGCGACAGACAGGTGCCAGTCGCCCGTGTTCGCCGGTACGTCGGGGTCGTCGATCCGCAGGCCGACCTCCACTGCTGCACCGGGTGCGAAACCCCGTGCCGCGATCGCGGCTGGGGCGTCGAGCAGCCTCAGCATCCAGCGCGAGACGTTCGCGGCGGAGTCCGCTTCGTGCTCGGCCATCAGGTTGATCGGATCGGTCGGCGGCGTGTACGCGTGCACGGTGCGGGCGATCGACGCACCCGATCCGACCGTCGCCCACAACGCCCGCGTGGTCTCCTCGGATCCGGCGATCAGTTCGTCGACGGACAGGTTCTGCTCGGACCAGTTGTAGACGACGAAACCGTCGTCGGCGACGTACGCGAAGTTGGCCTCGTCCTCCAGCCAGGACTCCACCTGGGCGAGCGGCCAGATCAGCGGACCGTTGGACCGGCGGCTCTCGTGCACCCTGCTCGCCAGATCGATGGCCAGCTGAGCGTCCTCCCGCCCGGCCTTCCGCAGCGCCACGCCCTTGCCGCCGAGCGACCGCAGGTCGGAGGACTGGAAGGAGAACTTGTACCGGCCGCCGCCGAACTCGTACCCCAGGTGCCGGTAGAGCACAGTCGTCGCCGGATACAGCCCGGACAGAGGACAGCCCATCTCGACACTGCGCTGCAGCACCCCGCGCATCAGCATGCTGCCGACCCCGCGGCCGCGGTACTCCGGCGACACCACGACGCCCGCGATACCGGCCATCGGGACCCGTCGGCCACCCCACCACTGCTGGAAGGGCCAGATCCGGGCCGCCGCGACGACGACATCCCCGTCGGCCACTCCGACGTACCGGCCGTCCTCGATGAACCGCAGCGCATCCTCGCGCCACTTGTCCTTGTCCCCACCCGGCCCGAACGACCGCAGCCGGACCTCCCACACCGAGTCCAGATCAGCCTCGGAAACATCCACCACCCGCAGCGCATCCATCACGCCGAAGACCCTACGTGAGCCCTCGGCGCGCTGCTCACCATTACTTCCGGTCCGTCACCCAGAGATGGATGGTGCCCTCGACAACCACCGTGCCGTCATCCCGCGTCGCCTGGACCCGCACCGGCACATCCGGCCCCGCCGTCCAAGCATCCGGATCCGTCTCGGCCGAGCAGGTCAGATCGGACGTCGACTTGGCCAGGTACGCGACCTCCATCCCCTTCGGCAGCCAGCGTTTCCCGACCGGAACGGTCGCCTCCGCCAACGCCCCCATCGCCGCCTCGAGACCGTTGCACACGGCAATCGCATGCACCGTGCCGATGTGGTTCTGCACCGCCCGCCGCTTCGGCAACACCAGCGCCGCGTAGTTGGGACTCACCTGCACGAACCGCGGCCGAACAGACCGAAAGTACGGCGCCTGCCACGTAAACGCCCGCGAAAACACCCGCTCCCCACCCGGCAGGCCCCGCAACCGCTCCCACATCCCCAACACCCGACTCGCCATACGGTGATGTTACCCACGAGTCACATAACCCCGCCAGCGTGGGTTGGATAGCACGCGGCGGCCCGCTCGGCGACGGCCCTGCGGAACCGCTGGTGCTGACAATTCGACCCGGAGTTGACGCTGAATGACGCGCACCGAGTACTACGGCGACCCCGACGCCCCCGCCCCCAACTCGCTCGTCCCGGCCTGCAACTTGCTCGTGGTGAACGACGCCGGCCAACTCCTCCTACAGAAGCGTCGTGACACCGGCCAGTGGGCGCTACCCGGCGGCGCACAGGACTTCGGCGAGACGCCGAGCGAATGCGCAGTCAGAGAGTGCTGGGAAGAAACCGGCATCACAGCCGAGGTCACCGACCTCCTAGGCATCTACTCGGACCCAAGCCACATCGTGAAGTACTCCGACGGCGAAACCCGCCAAGAGTTCGAGATCACCCTGATAGGCCGCCCCATCACCGGCGAACCAACCATCAGCGCCGAGGCCAGCGAGGTCGCCTGGTTCCCCTTCGAAGACCTCGGAACCCTGGACATCCACCCCTCAATGCTCCGCCAGATCAACGCCTACCAAGCCGGCATCCGCTCCCACGTCGACTAGTCCCCCGACGCCGGTGGTTGTCCCCGGGCCGATGACCACAAGCAGTTCGCCCTTCCGCCCCCCACAACTCCGCCCCGGCCCCCGAGCCTGTCTCTCATACCCGACAGCTACTGCCTCCCGCCCACCACCTCACCCGCGCCCATCCATCGACCACGTCCGACAGCCGAGCCGTACCTCGGGACAGGAGGTAGTCGGCACCGAGCCACACCCGCCCGCTCAGCAGGCCGACCCAAAGCCCAGATCCTCGGACTACCTCCTGTTCTGAGGTACGGCGCGGCCGAGGACAACCACCGCGAACACTCCGATCCCGTCCAGCTGGCAGCGGCGGCCGTCTGGGTTCGCTCGCTCGCCGGGGGCGGTGCACCTCCATCGACCACCTCCTCTGTGTCGTCACCGCCGGCGGTCGCCGGCCAGAGAGTCAACCACCGCGAAGCGGTGTCCCTTCCGACCGGCCGGCGGTGTCGTGGCCGTTGAGCTCACCCGCGCCTGTCCGTTGGCACGTCCGACGGCCGAGCTGTACCTGAGGACATGAGGTAGTCGACCGCGAGTCGCCGCCACCCGCTCAGCGGACCGAGTCAAATCTCAGATTCTTGGACTACCTCCTGTCCGTACGTACGGCGCCCGGCCAGAGGACAGCCACGACAAACCGGCGTCCTCTCCTGTCCGACCGGCGGTGCATCCGCCGATCACCTCGCGCGTGAGACCGGTCGGCGGTTCGCCGCGCAGCGGTGTCCTTTCCATCCCGGATGGGGTGCTGTCCGCCGATCACCTCACACGGATCACCGGTCGGCCGTTTGCCGCCGGAGGCGGCCAGAAGACAGCCGCCGCGCAGCGGTGTCCTTTGCACCCGACGTAGTGCTGTCCGCCGATCCCCCACCCGGATCACCGGTCGGCCGTTCGTCGCAGGAGGCGGCCAGAAAGGCAGCCGCCCCGAAGCGGTGTCCTTTCAGCAGCCGGGGTGGTGTCCGTTGGGGCGGAGGGATTTAGACGATTCAATCGTGGGGTGGATAGAGTGGTTGTGACGAGGATCTACGGCCGCGACCGGGGGACGATGGCAACGCCCAGCATCAAAGAGGTCGCGCATCGCGCGGGTGTGTCGGTCGGGACGGTCAGCAACGTACTGAATCGGCCGTGGATCGTGGCTCCCGCGACCCGCCAGCGCGTGCAGGACAGCATCCGCGCGCTGGGGTTCGTGCGTAACGAGGCCGCCCGTCACCTGCGCGCCGGCAAGAGCCGGACCGTCGGCCTGGTCGTGCTCGACGTGGCGAACCCGTTCTTCACCGACCTCGCAGAAGGCGCCGAAGCGCTCGCCTACGAGCACGACACCGTGGTGATGCTCTGCAACAGCAAGACCGATCCGGTCCGCGAAGGGCACCACCTCGACCAGCTCGAGCAGCAGCGTGTGATGGGCATCCTGATCACCCCGTTCGACAGCAACGATCCACGGCTGACGGCGTTGGTGTCGCGCGGTACGCCGGTTGTCCTCGTGGACCGTGCTGCGGATCGCGGGTTCTGCTCGGTGTCGGTCGATGATCAGCTCGGCGGACGTCTTGCCGGGAACCACCTGATCGAGTCCGGGCATCGCCGGATCGCCTTTATCGGTGGGCCTTTCACCATGCAGCAGGTCTCCGACCGGATGGCCGGGTTCGCCTCGACGGTCGAGCGGGCCGACGGTGTTGAACTGCAGCGGTACGAGGTCGACGTGATGGGTGTCGTGGAGGGTCGCGTGATCGGCGAGAAGATCGCGGCGCTGCCACCACGGTCCCGGCCGACCGCGGCCTTCCTGGCCAACGATCTGCTCGCCCTCGGCTTCCTGCAGGCGATGTCCGTCGCCGGACTGCAGGTTCCCCGCGACATGGCGATCGTCGGGTACGACGACATCGACTTCGCCCGGGCGGCCGCCGTACCGCTGTCGTCTGTGCGGCAGCCGGCCGAGATGCTCGGGCGGTCGGCGATGGAGTTGCTGCAGGAAGAGGTCGAGGCGGCCGAGCAGCACCGGCACCGGCAGGTGATCTTCCAGCCCGACCTGATCGTCCGCGAATCCAGCGACCACACCCGGCGCAGCAAATGAACGCGCAGCAGACGCCGGACGACCAGACCCCAGCGCAGCACACGCCGCCTCTCCCGCACGACCAGACCCAAGCGCCGCCGGTGCTGTACGAGAACCCGCTCGCGTCTGAAGCCGATCTTGACGGCTTTCGGCTCGAGGGTGACGGGGCCGTCTCGTTCCCGCTCGGTCGCCTGCGGCTGGAGAGCACGCGACCACCCGAGGACGGACAGGACGCGAACGTCGTGCTGTGGTGTCCCGAGGACTTCCCGCCGGACATCACCGTGGAGTGGGATTTCTGGCCGATCCGCGAGCCCGGCCTCTGCATCTTGTTCTTCCACGCGAAGGGCCGCCACGGCGAGGATCTCTTCGACCTCGCGCCGAGGACCGGCCCGTACGAGCAGTACCACCACGGCGACCTGGACACGTACCACGTCTCGTACTACCGCCGCCGCTGGCCGGCCGAGCGCGCGTTCCACACCTGCAATCTGCGCAAGAGCTACGGCTTCCACCTCGTCGCCCAGGGCGCGGACCCGATCCCCGGCGTTCTCGACGCCGAAGGTCCTTACAAACTGAGGCTTTCGGTCCATCGCGGCGAGATCACGTTCGCGATCAACGACCTGGTCAGTTTCCAGTGGTACGACGACCAGCCGCTGGCCGGCGGCCGGCTCGGCTTCCGCCAGATGGCGCCACTCATCGGCGAGTACGCGAACCTGCGGATTTCCCGTTCCTGACTGCGACTTCAAGCAGTCCGCACGCCCCCGCCTGACCGTTCTCTGACAAACGCTTTCCCAGCCGTTGACAATTGAGACGATTCAACCATATGGTCACATCACTTTTCGCCCGAATCACCCTCGTCACAAGGCAGGGATCCGCATGAATCATCAACCTGACAAGGCCTTCCGCCGGCCTGATGGCGGCCCATGATGAGCGCGACCGGTTGGTCGATCCGGCTGTACGAGGCCGCGGACGAGGTCGTCTGGGCGATCAAGTTGAACGCGCTGTGGATCGGCTTCACGTTGGTCGGCGGTGTCGCGCTGGGTATCGGCCCGGCGACGCTCGCAGCATATTCACTGGCCAGACGCAGGTCTTCTGGTGAATCGTTTCATGCTCTACCTGCCTTCCGTACGGCGTTCCGCCGCGAGTTCCGCCGCGGCTGCCTCGTCGTACTCCCGCTGGTCGCGGCCGCGGTGCTGCTGATCGGCAACTACCTGTACTTCGCGTCGCTCGGGACCAAGGCGTCACTCCCCCGGCTGGCCAGCCTCGTAGCCCTGGTCGCGCTCGGTGTGATCGCGGCCTACCTGCTCCCGATGGCCGTGCACTACGACCTCAAGGTCCGCGAGTTGTTGCCCAAGGCATCGTTGGTCGCGCTCGCGCGGCCGGCCTCGTCCCTGGTCCTGCTGTTCGTCGCGGTGTCCATCGCCTACGTCTCCAGCCGGTTCCCCGTTCTCGGGATCGTGCTGGCCGGCGGCGGCTGGATCCAGCTCAACACCTGGCTCTGCCTGCGCTTCTTCGCCGAGAACGAGGCGCGCCTGCACCTGAAAGGGAACTCATGACCATCTTCTCCCGACGGCGTCTCGCCGTCGCAGTCGCCGCCTCGACGGCACTGCTCGCCGCGTCTGCCTGCTCCGGCGGCGACGACGACAGCAAAGGCCAGGCGGCCAGTAACGAGCTGACCGTGATGGCGCCGCTGTTCGGCACCGCACCCGATCCGAGCGGCGAGCTGCAGCAGGCCGTCGAGAAGCAGATCGGCAAGAAGCTCAAGATCACCTGGGTGCCGAACGCCGAGTACGGCGACAAGTCGAACGTCACCTTCGCCTCGGACAAGATCCCGGACGTGATGGTGGTGAACGAGAAGGGCCCCGCGTTCCTCAAGGCGGCCGAGGCCGGCGCGTTCTGGGACCTGACCGGCAAGCTCGACAAGTACCCGAACCTCAAGCCGGACAACGAGCAGCGGGCGAAGAACTCACAGACCAACGGCAAGACCTACGGCATCTACCGGGACCGTCCGCTGCTGCGGTCCGGCATCGTGATCCGCAAGGACTGGCTGGCCAAGCTCGGGCTCAAGGAACCCCAGAGCGTCGACGACCTCTATGCGATCGCCAAGGCGTTCACCGAGCGGGACCCGGACGGCAACGGCAAGAAGGACACCTACGGCCTGATCATCCCGAAGTGGCCTGGCAACTACGCCAGCGCCAGCCCGTACGACGTGGTCGAGACCTGGTTCGGCGCCCCGAACGGCTGGGGTGAGCGCGACGGCAAGCTGGTCCCCGGCTTCGACACTCCGGAGTTCCTGGCTGCCAACGCGTGGCTGCGCAAGTGGGTCACCGAAGGCCTGGTCAATCCGGACTTCGCCACCCTGGACAGCGCGAACTGGAACGACCCGTTCGTCCAGGGCAAGGGCGGCATGATCATCGACGTCAACGTCCGCGCCACCCAGCTGCTGGACCTGTTCAAGGAGAAGAACCCTAAGGACTTCGACAAGGTCACGCTGGTCGGCAACCTGAAGGGCCCGGACGGCGAGAAGCACTCCTACCCGTTCACCGGCTACAACATGGTGATCGCGATCTCCAAGCAGCACGTGCGGACCGACGAGCAGCTCGACCAGGTGCTGCAGACGCTGGACAAGCTCGAGTCGAAGGAAGGCTCGGTCCTGCTGGCCAACGGCATCGAGGGCCGCAACTTCAAGGCCGACGGACAGTACGCCGTACCGATCAACGAAACCGATCCGAAGGTCAAGGCGATCCAGAACGACGTGGACAAGGCCTTCATCCAGCTCGGCACCCGGGCCGGCGTCGGCATCGGTGCGTACCAGCCGCGGCCGAACGACGCCACCAGCCGGGCGATGCGGGAGAGTTTCGACGTCCTGATGAACGAGGACCTGAAGACGGCAGTCTTCAACCCGGCACTCAGCATCGTCGCGCCGACCGCGGTCTCGAAGGGCCAGACGCTGGACACGATCATCCCGGACGCCCGGATCAAGTACCTGTCCGGTGCGATCACCGAGGACCAGCTGAAGGCGCAGATCAAGCGCTGGTACGACGGCGGCGGCACGCAGATCGCCCAGGAGGTCAACGACCTGGCCGCCAAGGCCGGCGGCTGACAGATGGCCACCGATCTGGTCCCGAGCCAGGTGGTGCCGCCCTCGGCGGAGGCCACCCCGGAGGCGCCGCGCCGCAAGCGGCGCCCCCGGCCGGTGCCGCTGTGGCGGGACCTGCTGCGCTACCGCTGGCTCTACCTGTTGCTGCTGCCCGGGCTGGTGTACTTCATCGTCTTCAAGTACCTGCCGATGTACGGCCTGACCATCGCGTTCAAGGACTACGTGCCGTTCCTCGGGTACTCCGGCAGTGAGTGGGTCGGCCTGAAGCACTTCCAGGAGTTGTTCACCGGACCGGACTTCGGCCGGTTGATGTTCAACACTCTGCTGCTCGCATTGTTGACAATAGTCTTCGTCTTCCCGGCGCCGATCGTTGTCGCGCTGATGCTGAACGAACTCCGGGTCCGCGTGCTGAAGCGCTCGGTGCAGTCGCTGATCTACATCCCGCACTTCCTCTCCTGGACGATCGTCGCGTCGCTGACCTACCTGCTGTTCTCGGTGGACTTCGGGGTCATCGCGAACTGGATCCACGGTCTGGTCGGCGGGCAGAAGACCGACTACGTCGCACAGGCCGACTGGTTCCGGCCGTTGATCGTGATGCAGTTGCTGTGGAAGCAGACCGGCTGGGGCACGATCATCTACCTCGCCGCGCTCGCCGGGGTCGACTCGCAGCTGTACGAGGCGGCCCGGGTGGACGGCGCCGGCCGATGGCGGCAGTTCTGGCACATCACGCTGCCGGCGATCCGGCCGACGATCGTGGTGATGGCGATCCTGACCTCGGGCCACCTGATGGACTCCGGGTTCGAGCAGATCTGGCTGATGACCACATCGCTGAACCGCGATGTCGCCGACGTCTTCGACACCTTCGTCTACTACATCGGCATCACCCAGGGTTCGTTCAGCTACGCGACCGCCGTCGGCCTGTTCAAAGGTGTGATCGGCGTGGTCCTGATCTTCGGCTCCAACCTGCTGGCCAAGCGGCTCGGCCAGCGTGGGCTGTTCTGAGGAGAAGACATGAAACAACGGGTCCGGTACTACGACTCGGTCGGCAGCCGGGTGTTCGACGTACTGAATGTCGTGTTGCTGACCGGTCTGGCGATCGTCACGGTCCTGCCGCTGCTGTACGTGCTGGCGGGATCGTTCGCGACCGAGTCCGAGATCAGCTCGCGGCCGTTCTTCTTGTGGCCGCACCGGTTCGTGACCGACACGTACCACTACATCTTCTCGACCGACACCTTCGTCCGCGCCTTGCTGACCACGATCGCCGTGACCGCGGTCGGCACGGTGATCCAGCTGGCGCTCACCTTGACCATGGCGTATCCGCTGGCCAAGCGGTTCCTGCCCGGCCGCGCGCTGATGCTGAACCTGGTCATCTTCACGCTGGTGTTCAGCGGCGGCATGATCCCGACATACCTGGTGGTGCGTGATCTGGGTCTGCTGGACAGCTACTGGGCGCTGATCCTGCCGCTGGCGATCAACCCGTTCTACCTGATCGTGGTGAAGAGCTTCTTCCAGGAGTTGCCCGAGGCACTCGAGGAAGCGGCCCGGATCGACGGATGCAACGAGCTGAACGTGTTCCTGCGGATCGTGCTGCCGCTGTCGAAGCCGATCATCGCGACGTTCTCGCTGTTCTACGCGGTCGGCATCTGGAACGACTACATGTCGCCCTTGCTCTACATCGACGACAGCAGGAAATGGACGCTGCAGATGATCGTCCGCCAGTTGACCGCGGCGAACGCGGACTCGGCGAACGTCCTGCAGCAGTTGGAGACCGTCACATTCCCCGAGCAGGGCCTGAAGTTCGCGGTCGTGGTGGTCGCGACGCTGCCGATCCTGTTCTTCTACCCGTTCCTGCAGAAGCACTTCGCCAAAGGCGTCCTGATCGGATCGGTGAAAGAATGACAACACTGCAATGGCTGGAAACTCCCTGCCGGCAAGGTGTTTCCTGGGGTGTCCCCTGGCCGCGCGGTACCGTTGCCGAGGGCACACACTTCGCCCTGGCCGCCGGTGCAGAGCTGGACCACCGCGACCTGGCCCGACGGCTCGATCAAATGGTCGGCCCACGCGATCGGGCCGGCTGAGCACCCGGAGTCGTCGTACGAGCTTGTGCCGGGTCAAGAGCCGACGACGCCGAGTACGCCGGTCCAGGTCGAGCGGACTGCGGACGGCGTGCGAGTGACCACCGGCGAGGTCACGTGGACGCTCACCAAGCCGCACCTGATCGCGTCGATTGTCTACAACGACCAGGAGGTCGTACGCGACGTCCGGCTGGTCAGCATTCGCCAGGACGCGCCGGACGAGGATCTGACCCACAATCGCGTGCAGACGACGGCGATTGTTGACAATCTCATTGTCGAACAGGACGGGCCCGTGAGAGCCGTCGTCAAGCTGGATGGCAAGCACGGTGACTGGCTGCCGTTCTCGGTCCGCCTCTACTTCTATGCCGGTGCGACCGACGTACGCATCGTGCACAGCTTCATCTGGGACGGCGAGCCGGATCGGGACTTCCTGGCCGGGCTGGGTCTCAGTGCGGACGTGGTGATGCGCGACGAGCCGCACAACCGGCACATCCGGCTGGCCGGGCCGTCCGGATTCCTCACCGAGGCAGTCCGCGGCCTGACCGGGTTGCGCCGCGATCCAGGTGAAGAGGTACGTCGCGCACAGGTCGCCGGGCGAGCGATCGAGGACATCCCCAACCCCGAAGTGTCGGACCGGCTCCACCTGATCCCACAGTGGAACGACTACACGCTGGACCAGAGCAGCGCCGACGGCTTCACCCTCCGCAAGCGCACCGGATCGGAGCACGCCTGGGTCACCATCCCAGCCGGGACGAGGTCACCCGGCTACGGGTACGTCGGCGGTGCCAGCGGCGGACTCGGATTCGGACTCCGCGATTTCTGGAAGCTGCACCCGACTCGCCTGGACATCCGCAACGCGGCCACGGACGTAGCCACCGCGACGATGTGGATGTGGTCGCCCAGCGCGCCGGCCATGGACGTGCGCTACTGGCACGACGGCATGGACCAGGACAGCTACGCCGAGCAGCTCGAAGGTCTCGAGATCACCTACGAGGACTACGAACCAGGCTTCGGCAACGCGCACGGAATCGCCCGGACGCACGAGCTGACGCTGCGAGTCCACGACACCACTCCGTCGGCAGACGACCTCGCCGAGCACGTTGCCCTGCTCAACTCCCCCGGTCTGCTCGCGGCCGCGCCGGCACGGTTCCTGGAGGCCGGTGTCTTCGGCAGCTGGAGTCTGCCCACCGCCGACGACCAGGACATCGAGGCACGGCTGAACTTCCTGTTCCAGTACTACGTCGGCCAGCGCGAGGACCGGCGCTGGTACGGCTTCTGGGACTACGGCGACGTCATGCACACCTACGACCGCGATCGGCACACCTGGCGGTACGACGTCGGCGGCTACGCGTGGGACAACTCGGAGCTGTCGCCGGACCTCTGGCTCTGGTACCAGTTCCTGCGGACCGGCCGGGCGGACGTGTTCCGGTTCGCCGAGGCGATGACCCGGCATACCGGCGAGGTCGACGTGTTCCACCTGGGTCGGTGGAAGGGCCTCGGCTCGCGGCACAACGTGCAGCACTGGGGCTGCAGCTGCAAGCAGGTCCGCATCTCCAGTGCGCTCTACCGGCGCTTCTACTACTACCTGACCGCGGACGAGCGGACCGGTGACCTGATGGACGAGCTGGCGGCGGTCGAGGAGACGCTGCTGGTCGTCGACCCTCAGCGCAAGGTGCGACCCGACGTCTACGCCCCCGACCCGCATGCGCTCTCGGTCGAGCTCGGTGTGGACTGGGGTGCACTCGCTGCGGCCTGGCTCACGCGGTGGGAGCGGCACGGCGACGAGCGAGCCCGTGCGCGGCTGGTCGGAACGATGGCCGACATCGCAGCAATGCACTACGGCTTCCTCACCGGCAACGGGCGGCTGGATCTGTCCACCGGTCGCTTCGACACCAGCCGGCGCGGCATCGCGGTCTCACACCTGTCCTCGCTCTTCGGGCTCCCCGAGATCTGTTCGGAGCTCATCGACCTGGACCTCGACGTACCCGGGTTCGAGAAGGCGTGGCTGGACTACTGCCGGCTCTACCTGGCCACACCGGAGGAGCAGACCGCTGAGGTCGGCCACCCACTCCAAGGCATCGCACTCGTCCAGGCGCACAGCCGTCTCGCCGCGTACGCCGCCGCCCGCACCGGCGACGCGGAGCTGGCGCGGCTGGCCTGGCGCAAGTTCTTCGTCGGCGATGGCGACCAGCTCTACCGCAGTGCTCTGCAACGGGAGACGGACTGGAAGACGACCCAGGTCGACGGTGCGTTGATGCCGGTCGAGGAGGCCGCCTTCGTCAGCACCAACTCCGCGTCGCAGTACGCACTCGCAGCGATCCAGAACCTGTCCCTGATCCCCGAACACCGATACGACAGAGGTGGAAAGGCATGGAGGTCTCCCGACGTACAGTCCTAGCAGGTATGGCCGCTGTCCCCGCGGCGTCCCTGCTCGACACCCGCTCCACGGCGGTGGCCGACGTACCAGAAGTGAAGCTCAGCTGGCTGGAGGGCAAGCCGACCACGGCTGCCGTCACGACCTGGGGTACGCCGTGGCCGAAGGGCGCCGTACCTGCAGACCAAACCTTCGCGCTCAAGGCCGCCGACGGCAGCGCCGTACCCGTGCAGAGCTGGCCGACTGCCTACTGGCCGGACGGCTCGCTCAAGTGGAGCGCGCACGCCATCGCAGTGGACGCCCCGGCGGAGTCGTACACCCTCGGCCCGGGTACGGCAGCCGCACCGCCGCAACCGGTCACGGTCAAGAACGAGAAGACGTACGTCGATGTCGACACGGGGGTGATCAAGACCCGGATCCGCAAGAGCGGTCCGGAGCTGATCAGTCACATTTGGCGTGGTGACGTGCTGATCGCGCGCAAAGGTCAGCTCGTCAACCTGAAGCAGGACAAGATCGCCGAGGACGAGGAAGGCGGCAGCGTCCGCGAACGCTACGAGAGCGACATCACGCGCGTCACCGTCGAGCAGTCCGGCCCGGTCCGTGCGGTGGTCCGGATCGAGGGCCGGCACAAGTCGAAGAAGGGCAAGACCTGGCTGCCGTTCTCGGTCCGGCTGTACTTCGTGGCCGGTGCGGAGAACGTCCGGATGGTGCACACGTTCGTGTACGACCGCGATGGGCAGCAGGACTACATCGCGGGCCTCGGGGTGCGCTTCCGGGTGCCGATGCGCGATGCGGCGTACGACCGGCATGTCCGGTTCGTCGGCGAGGGTCATGGCATGGTCTCCGAGGCGGTGAAGGGGATCACCGGTTTGCGGCGTGACCCGGGTGCCACCGTCCGCGCTGCGCAGATCGCCGGGACCAAGCTGCCCGATCCGGCCACCTGGGACCAGCGGGTGACGACGCGGCTGAAGTGGATCCCCGAGTGGGGTGACTACACGCTGAGCCAGCTGAACGCCGACGGCTTCACGGTGAAGAAGCGGACCAAGCAGGGGTACGGCTGGGTCTCGGTCGACCAAGGCGGACGCGCGTCGGGCCTTGGGTACGTCGGTGGCGTGAGCGGCGGGTTCGCCTTCGGTCTCAGGGACTTCTGGCAGCGCCACCCCACGCAACTGGACATCCGGGGTGCGTTCACCGAGGAGGCCGAGGTCACTGTGTGGCTGTGGTCGCCGGACGCCGGCGCGATGGACACGCGGTTCTACCACGACGGCATGGGCGAGGACACGTATCCGGAGCAATTGGACGCCCTCGAGATCACCTACGAGGACTACGAGCCCAAGTTCGGTACGCCGTACGGGATCGCGCGGACGTCCGAGCTCACCTTCTGGGCGCTTGCGGCGACGCCGACGGCCGCCCGGCTCGGCGACCTGGCCGACCAGGTGCGGACTCCCCCGCAGCTGATCAATCCGGTGGATCAGCTCATCAGTACGCGCGTCTTCGGCGGGCTCGTCTCGCCCGTCGACCGCTCGGTGCCGGCGAAGAAGGCGATCGAGGACCACCTGGACTTCCTCTTCGACTTCTACCGGGGCCAGGTCGAGTCGCGGCACTGGTACGGGTTCTGGGACTACGGCGACATCATGCACACGTTCGACGAGGACCGGCTGGTCTGGCGGTACGACGTCGGCGGGTATGCGTGGGACAACTCGGAACTGTCACCGGATCTGTGGCTCTGGTACTCGTTCCTGCGCTCCGGACGGGCCGACATCTTCCGGTTCGCGGAAGCGATGACCCGTCATACCGGCGAGGTCGACGTCTATCACCTCGGGCAGTGGGCCGGTCTGGGTACGCGGCACGGCGTACAGCACTGGGCGGACAGCGCGAAGCAGCAGCGCATCAGTACGGCGATCTACCGGCGGTTCTACTACTACCTCACGGCCGACGAGCGCACTGGCGATCTGTTGTCCGAGCTGGTCGACTCCGACCAGACGTTCCTGGTGTTGGACCCGCTACGCAAGATCAGGACCGAGCCGTACGAGCCGGACCCGCATGCGCTCGCGATCGGTCTCGGCACGGACTGGAGCGGTCTGGCTGCCGCCTGGCTGACCGAATGGGAGCGGCAGGGGCCGAAGGCGGACGTTGCCCACAGCAAGCTTCTCGGCACGATGGAGACGATCGGCGCGATGCCGAACGGTTTCGTCACCGGTGGCGGTCTGTACGACCTGGACACCGGACGGTTCGCGCCGGTCACGGCGAAGACGGTCAGTGTGTCGCACCTCAGCGCGATGTTCGGCCAGGTGGAGATCTGCGCCGAGATCATCGACCTGGTGGACATGCCGGCGTTCGAGGCGGCCTGGCTGCAGTACTGCCGTCTCTTCAACGCCACCCGGGAGGAGCAGACGGCGGAGTGCGGTGCGTACTTCGGCAACCTGATCCTCCGCCAGGGCCACTCCCGGCTCACCGCGTACGCCGCCGTACGCCTGGATCGCGACGACCTGGCCGCGCGGGCGTGGAAGGAGTTCTACACCGGCGACGGCTACGGCCCGAACCTCCCATGGGCCTCCGAAGAGGTGAAGTCGACGCTCAACCCGACTCAGGCCGCCAAGTGGGTCTCGACCAACACCACGGCCCTCTACGGCCTGGCCGCCATCCAGACGCTCGCGCTGGTCGGCGACCAGATCGTCAATCCGTAAAGGCCGGAGGGCGCGGGATTCCCGCGCCCTCCGTTGGCTGTGTCAGCCGACTTCGGCCATGATTTCGTCGGAGACGTCGAAGTTCGCGTAGACGTTCTGGACGTCGTCGCTGTCCTCGAGCGCGTCGATCAGGCGGAAGATCTTGCCGGCGCCGTCGGCGTCCAGCTCGACCGTCATCGACGGGACGAACTGGACGTCGGCCGAGTCGTAGTCGATGCCCGCGCCCTGCAGTGCGGTCCTGGCCTGGACCAGGTCGGTGGCCTCGGTGACGACCTCCCAGGACTCGCCGAGGTCGTTCACCTCCTCGGCACCGGCCTCGAGCACGGCCTCCATCACGTCGTCCTCGGACAGCGACTTCCCGTCCTGGTCCTTGGCCACGACGATGACGCCCTTGCGGTTGAACATGTAGGCGACCGAGTTCGGGTCGGCCAGCGAGCCGCCGTTCCGCGTCATCGCCGTCCGGACATCCGCCGCCGCGCGGTTGCGGTTGTCGGTGAGGCACTCGACCAGCATCGCCACGCCGTTCGGGCCGTAGCCCTCATACATGATCGTCTGGTACTCCGCGCCACCGGCCTCGGCACCGGAGCCACGCTTGACCGCGCGGTCGATGTTGTCGTTCGGGACCGAGGACTTCTTCGCCTTCTGGATGGCGTCGTACAGGGTCGGGTTCCCGCCAGGGTCGCCGCCGCCCATCCGGGCGGCCACCTCGATGTTCTTGATCAGCTTCGCGAAGAGCTTGCCGCGCCTCGCGTCGATGACGGCTTTCTTGTGCTTCGTGGTGGCCCACTTGGAGTGGCCTGACATGGCGAACCCAACCCTTCTACTGCTGCTACCGACTCAGAGGCCGCGGACCAGCTCGGCGAAGTAGCCGTGCAGCCTGGCGTCCCCGGTCATCTCCGGATGGAACGACGTGGCCAGCAGCCGATCGTGGCGAACGGCGACGATCCTACCCGCGGCGGGGCCCGAGCTCACCGTCGAGAGTACCTCGACATCCCGTCCGACCCGCTCCACCCACGGTGCCCGGATGAACACGGCGTGGTACGGCGTGTCGAACGCGGCGAAGTCCAGGTCCGCCTCGAACGAGTCCACCTGCCGCCCGAACGCGTTGCGGCGTACCGTCACGTCGAGTCCGCCGAGGGTCTCCTGACCCTCGATCCCGCCGGTGATCTCGTTCGCCAGCATGATCATCCCGGCGCAGGTGCCGAAGACCGGCATCCCGTCGGCGATCCGCTTCTGCAGCGGCTCGAACAGCTCGAACGCCCGGGCCAGCTTGTCCATCGTGGTCGACTCGCCGCCCGGCAGCACCAGCGCGTCCACCTGCTCCAGCTCGGACGGACGCCGGACCGGCCGCGCCTCGACACCGACCTCGGTCAGCATCGCGACGTGCTCCCGCACATTGCCTTGCAACGCAAACACACCGATGACTGTCATAGCGTCACCCTTCGCTTCCAGTCGAGCGTGACCTCGATGCGGCCTTCGTCGAACGTGGCGGGCAGGTCGTGCTCGTGCAGCAGCGTGAGTACGTCCTCCAGGAGCGGCTCACCAGGTGCGACGTTCGCGGTGTCCGGGTGCCACAGCTTGAGCTCGAGCATGCTGAAGTCGACCGCGTGCCAGACGTCGGTGTCGGTGAAGAACACCAGCCCCTTGGGATCCGGAGCTGCCTCGAGCGCCTGCCGGGCGGCGTGGTGGTCCGACGTGTACCGGACCACCACGAGTCCCAGCTTCTCGAGCTCGGAGAGTACGGCGTCCAGCCGGTCCGGATCCGTCGCCGCCGGCCACTCGGCAGACTCGGCGTTCAGGTCCATCACGGCCTCACCGATGAGCAGCGGCACCAGAGCGGCAGCGTCCATCGACGGAGCGTCCTCCTGGACCGCCTCCGTCAGCGCAGCGGTGATGGCCGCGTGGTCGGCGTACCCGGACCGCACCAGGACGCGAGCGAGGCCGCGCAGCTCCCGCGCGGTCCGCTCGTCCACTGACTGCAGGCTGTTGGTCACCAGCCGCGCTCGGCGAGCCGGTGCGGCTGCGGGATCTCGTCGACGTTGATGCCGACCATGGCCTCGCCCAGGCCGCGGGAGACCTTGGCGATCACGTCGGGGTCGTCGTGGAACGTGGTGGCCTTGACGATCGCCTCGGCGCGCTGGGCCGGGTTGCCGGACTTGAAGATGCCGGAGCCGACGAACACGCCCTCGGCGCCGAGCTGCATCATCATCGCGGCGTCGGCCGGGGTGGCGATGCCACCGGCGGTGAACAGCACCACCGGGAGCTTGCCGGCCTGTGCGACCTCCTTGACCAGCTCGTACGGCGCCTGCAGCTCCTTGGCGGCGACGTACAGCTCGTCCTCGGGGAGGCCCTGCAGCTTGCGGAGCTCCTGGCGGATCTGGCGCATGTGAGTGGTCGCGTTGGACACGTCACCGGTGCCGGCCTCGCCCTTCGAGCGGATCATCGCGGCACCCTCGGTGATCCGGCGCAGCGCCTCGCCCAGGTTGGTCGCACCGCAGACGAACGGCACGGTGAACTGCCACTTGTCGATGTGGTTCGCGTAGTCGGCCGGGGTGAGCACCTCGGACTCGTCGATGTAGTCCACACCGAGGCTCTGCAGCACCTGCGCCTCGACGAAGTGACCGATCCGGGCCTTGGCCATCACCGGGATCGAGACAGTGTTGATGATGCTGTCGATCATGTCCGGGTCGCTCATCCGCGAGACGCCGCCCTGCGCGCGGATGTCGGCCGGGACCCGCTCCAGCGCCATCACCGCGACCGCACCGGCGTCCTCGGCGATCTTGGCCTGCTCGGCGGTGACGACGTCCATGATCACGCCGCCCTTGAGCATCTCGGCCATGCCGCGCTTGACCTTCGCGGTGCCGGTCTCAGGGCCGGTCACAGGGCCGGTCTGGGGGGTCTGGTTCTCGGTCACTACATCCTCCTGGTCGTGGGGCTCCCCTCCAGATTAGGGGGCAGTGGGCACCGATCCTCAGTCCACCTTGGATCAAGTGGACTGAGCCAGCGCGGTACCCAGACGTGCCACCACCAGCCGGAGCGTGGCAGGCGGCGCGGTGAACGGAATGCGGATATGACGGCGGTCCGTGCCCTCTGGTGTGAACAGGTCTCCGGCCCCCAACAGCAGTCCGTGCTCTCTCGCCGCCTCCAGCACCCGTCGTGCGCGTACTTCGGTCAGCTCGAGCCAGAGCGTCATACCTCCGGTCGGCGTGGGCCACGCCACACCGTCGAGCGTCTTGAGACCGGCCTCCAGCGCCATCAGGTTCGCCCTCAGCCGGGTACGGCGGCGGCCGATCACCTTGTCGAGCTTCTGGATGATGGCCTGGGCCAGGAGGTCGTCGAGAGCGCTGGGCGACGCCACACTGAGCTGTGCGGCCGTGTTGATGCGTCTGCGGAGCTGCTTGCCCGTCCGGACCCAGCCGACGCGCAGTCCGCCCCACACCGTCTTCGAGAGCGAGCCGACACTCACAGTGCGCGGGTAGCGACTCAGTGGCTCGGCTTGTTCCCCACTGGCCAGCCAGAGCGGTCGCATGGTCTCGTCGCTGATCAGTGCGGCGCCGTACCGGCGGGCGATCTCGATGATCGTCGTACGGCGATCTGCCGGGATGCTGAGGCCGGTGGGGTTGTGGTTGTCGGCCTGGAGGTAGATGACCTTGGGACGGTGCCGTCGGCAGAGGTGGGCGAGTTGGTCGGTGTCCCAGACGCCTGCGGGCCAGCCGGCCACGTCGAGGCGGTGCTTGCGGAGCAGGTCGAAGGCAGCGGGGTACGTCGGTGTCTCGGTGATCGCTACCCCCGGTCCGAGGTCCAGTCCGGCCAGTGCGGCGTTCAGCCCGGCTGCTGCGCCTACGGTCAGCGTGAGCTGGTCCGGCTCGGTCGGCACGCCCTCGATCGTGAGGCGCTCTGCTAGGGCTTGGCGCAGTTCCAGCGACCCGCCGGGTGGCGGACCGTCTCCGCCCATGGCGTGCGGTAGGGCGTTCTCGACTACTTGCGCTGCCACTTCCGCCACGTCGTGCGGTGCCGCTGTGGTTGCGAACCGGAGGTCTAGGACAGGCTCGTCGCCCGCCGTGACTGTCGAGGCCGGCGCGATCGGGTCCAGTAGGCGGTCGAGTGGTCTGACATGGGTGCCGGAGCCTCGTTTGGTCTCCAGTACGCCGTCTGTCCGCAGTTGGTCCAGCGCTCGTACGACGGTCACCCGGCTGACGCCGAGTCGATCGGCCAGGACGCGTTCCGAGGGGAGGCGTGAGCCGATGGACAGGTCGCCGCGCTCGATCCGGCGCAGGACCAGCGCCTCGACCTGCTCGGTCTTCGTCCCGTCCGCCGGGTCGAGATCCATCTCCCGCCACATAAGTCCAGTCTGACACCAGTGGCCTGACGGCGGTCGCTCCGTCCGCCCGCTGGCGGGTTGTTTGGCGGCTGACGCCGTACATCCCGCCAGCCGTCGAACAAGCCGCCATCGAACCGTCCTCGTCGCCGGCGGACGGACTGTCGGTGGGAGGTGTGAGGATTGGGAGGTGGATGAACGGTGGGCGATTGCGCCGGAGGACGGTGGCGGGGCTGTGCTCGTCGCCTTGCATCCGGATGGGCAGCCTGCTGGTCCGGTGCTGCATGAGCCGTCGCTGGCAGGCGCGGTCGGTTCGCGTCCGCACGTGTCCCGGTGGGTGTGGCGATCGTCTGCCGAGATCTATCCACGGTTGCTGGCCGGCGGCGTACGGGTGGAGCGCTGCTACGACATCGAGAACAGCGAAGGGTTGCTGCTCGGGCATGCGGGCCGGTTGGGCGAGCCACGCTCGGCGGCTGCGGCTTGGGGGCGGCTGAGCGGTGGGCCTGTCCCACCGGATCCGCCGCTGCGCGCCGTCGTACCAGGTGAGCAGTCGTCTTTGTTCGAGATCCAGGAGGAGCCGGTTGCCTTCGAGGCGCTGCTCCGGGTGTACGCCGATCAGCTCCGGCGGCATGGAGAGGCGGAGTACCCGGACCGGATGCGGTTGCTCACGGCATCGGAATCGTCGGGGATGCTGGTCGCCGCGGAGATGGACCGGGCCGGTTTGCCGTGGAGCTCGGAAGCCCATCGCGCCGTGCTGACCGAGCTGCTGGGTGAGCGATTCGGCGGGACCGGTGAGCCGCGGCGGCTGACCGAGCTCGCGGACGAGGTGTCGGCGGCGTTCGGGCGGCGGGTGCGGCCGGATCTGCCGGCGGACGTGCTGAAGGCGTTCAAGCAGGCCGGGTACCAGCTGAAGTCGACCCGGCGGTGGGAGCTGGAGACGATCGACCATCCGGCGGTCGTGCCGCTGGTCGAGTACAAGAAGCTCTATCGGATCTACACGGCGAACGGGTGGTCCTGGCTGCAGGACTGGGTGCATGACGGCCGGTTCCGGCCTGGGTTCGTGCCTGGTGGGACGGTCTCGGGGCGCTGGATCACCAACGGCGGTGGCGGTTTGCAGATCCCCAAGGTGATCCGTCGCGCGGTCGTCGCCGACCCCGGCTGGAGCCTCGTGGTCGCGGACGCGTCCCAGCTCGAGCCGCGTATCCTCGCCGCGATCTCTCGCGATCCGGCGTTGATGGAGGTCTCGAGTGATCCCGGTGATCTCTACAAGGCTGTGTCGGACCAGGCGTTCTCCGGTGACCGCGCGAAGGCGAAGCTCGCCGTACTCGGCGCGATCTACGGCCAGACGTCCGGCGACGGGCTCAAGAACCTGGCCATGCTGCGCAGACGCTTCCCGCTGGCAGTCGCGTACGTCGACGACGCCGCACGCGCCGGCGAGGAAGGCCGCCTCGTCCGCACCTGGCTAGGCCGCACCTGCCCACCGGCCGGCGCCCCGCTCGACGACGCGATGCTCGAAGGTCCACCCGCCGACGAGCCGCAAACCGACGCCCGCCACGCAAGAGCCCGCGGCCGCTTCACCCGCAACTTCGTCGTCCAAGGCAGCGCCGCCGACTGGGCGCTCCTCATGCTCGCCGCCCTCCGCCAATCCCTGGCGGACCTCAAAGCCGAACTCGTCTTCTTCCAACACGACGAGGTCATAGTCCACTGCCCCACCGAAGAGGCCCCGACCGTCGCCGAAGCCATCCAAGCCGCCAGCAACCTGGCCGGCACTCTCACCTTCGGCCCCACCCCCACCAACTTCGCCTTCACCACCACAACCGCAAAAACCTACGCCGACGCCAAGTAGTCCGGCAGGTTGTAGAGGGAGAAGTTGGTGGTTTCGTAGGCGGTTATTTCGGCTATTCGGCCTTGTTCTACTCGGAAGATGTCTAGGCCGAAGGGGGTGTGGGTGGGGGTGCCGGGGGGTTTTAGGTAGGCGGCGAGGGTGGGTTGGTGGTTGACGGTGGTGGGGAGGAAGCGCCAGTGGCCGCGGTAGGTCGGGTTGAGGTCGGGGGCCAGGGAGCGGCGGGCGGCGGCTAGGCCTTCGAACCAGAAGGGGTACGGCGGCATGGTGATGCGGACGTCCTCGTGCATCAGGGCGACCAGGGCGTCGGGGTCGCCGGCTTCCCAGGCGGCGACGTACTTGCGGAGGAGGGCTTGTTCGTCGGCGGATGACGGGGTGGCGGACCACTCGGAGCGGTGTGGGGGCAGGTGGTCGCGGAGGACGGGACGGGCGCGTTGGAGGGCTGAGTTGACGGCCGCGACGGTCAGATCGGTGGCGTCGGCGGTGTCCCGAGCGGGCCAGCCGAGGACGTCGCGGAAGATGAGTACGGCGCGTTGCCGCGGTGGCAACTGCTGGATTGCCACCAAGAACGCCAGCTCGATCGTCTCCCGGCGTACGACCTGCGCGTCCGGCTCCTCGGCGCGATCGAGCAGTACGTCGGGGAACGGCTGCAGCCACGGCAGATCCTCGCGAGGCGGGAGCGCGGTCGCCGGGAACGACGCCGGTTCGAGCTGATACGGGAGGACACGCTGCGGACGTCGTACGTCGTCGATGCACGCGTTGGTCGCGATCCGGTAGAGCCAGGCACGCAGCGAAGAGCGGCCTTCGAAGTCGTCGCGCCGGCGCCACGCCCGCAGGAACGTCTCTTGCACCATGTCCTCGGCGTCGTCGTACGAGCCGAGCATCCGGTAGCAGTGCACCCGCAACTCATGCCGGTGCTTCTCGAAATCCTCGAAGTCGGTGCTCAACTGCCGTCCTCCAACTCGATCGTGGTCGGCATCGGCGCGTGCCCGGCCAGCCGGAACCAGCTCACCAGCCGCCGCCGGCGCAGTTCGCGCGTCGACACCACGATGTCGTTGTGGAAGCGGCGTGCCAACTGGACCCGCCGCATCGCGAGGTTCAGCTCAGCGGTCCACGGCTCGACATCGGTGCCGGTGGCATGGATCGCGCGGGTCAGCGCCGACTCCCGCTGCTCGCGCTCCTCCGGCGACGCGGTCCGGGCGCGATGCGCCGCGTCGAGCAGCAGCAGCGACGACGCGGGGTCGAGCATCCCACTGCCACCTAGCTCACCGACCAGCGCGGAACGCCGGGCGAGCTCAGTCTCCAGTGACGCCCGGGCGAGGTCGACCCGGTGGTGCAGACGATCCAGCCGTCCGGCCGTCCAGCTCGCGTAGGCGCCGAACAGCAGCAGCACCACACCGATCGCGAGCAGCGCCCAGGACACCATCACGAATCTATTCGATCACCCCTTACGGAGCGCTGACGGACGAGGCGAATCCGGTAATCATCGCTCCGGCCGCGACTAGCGTCGGGACCATGGCTGATATCGGTGTGATCGGCGGTTCCGGCTTCTACTCGTTCCTGACCGACGCGAAACCTGTCGAGGTCGACACCCCGTTCGGCGCGCCCAGCGAGCCGCCGGTCGTGGGTGATCTGGACGGTCGCGAGGTGGCGTTCATCCCCCGGCACGGCGCGGATCACCGCTTCGCACCGCACCGCGTCAACTATCGCGCCAACCTGTGGGCGCTGCGGTCGCTCGGCGTCCGCCAGGTCCTCGGGCCGTGCGCGGTCGGCTCGCTGAAACCGGAGCTCACTCCCGGGACGTTCGTCGTCCCCGACCAGTACGTCGACCGCACCTGGGGACGCGCGCACACGGTGTACGACGAGACGCCGGTGGTCCACACGTCGGCCGCCGACCCGTACTGCCCGGTCGGCCGGGCCACGGTGATTGCTACCGGCAACGTCGTACCGGAAGGGACGATGGTGGTGATCAACGGACCGCGGTTCTCGACTCGCGCCGAGTCTCGGTGGCATGCGGCGCAGGGTTGGTCGGTCGTCGGCATGACCGGCGCACCCGAGGCGTCCATCGCGCGGGAACTCGCGCTCTGCTACACCTCGATCGCCGTCGTCACCGACCACGATGCGGGTGTGGAGACCGGCAGCGGCGTCACGCAGGCCGAGGTCCTCGAGGCGTTCGAGCACAGCATCGAGCGACTCAGGGGTCTCGTCATCGAGGTGATCAGTCAGCTGCCGAAGCCGGACGCCGATTGCAGCTGCCGGCATGTGCTCGACGGTACGGCGGCGGAGGACCTCTGGTGAGAGTCCTACTGACCGGCGGGGCCGGCTTCATCGGCCGGCACGTCCACACCCAGCTCGTTGCCGAGGGCCACGAGGTCGTCGTACTCGATTCCTTCCGCCCCGACGTCCACGCGCACAAACCCGCGTCGCGGCCCGGGCTGATCGTCGGCGACGTCCGCGACGCCGAGGTCGTTCAGAGAGCGCTCCGCGGCATCGACACCGTCGTCCACCTGGCCGCGAAGGTCGGCCTCGGGGTCGACCTCGACGATCTGGACGACTACGTCTCCAGCAACAGCCTCGGTACGGCGATCCTCCTCCGCGGACTCGCGCACGCGAAGGTCCGGCGCCTCGTCTACGCAAGCTCGATGGTCGTGTACGGCGAGGGCCGGTACGACTGCGACGTACACGGTCATGTCGCGCCCGGTCCGCGCCAGACCGAAGATCTCGACGCCGGCCGCTTCGAACCACCCTGCCCGCGGTGCGGCGCCCAACTCCGGCCCGGTCTCGTCGAGGAGGACGCCGTACTGGATCCGCGGAATGCGTATGCGGCCAGCAAGCTCAACGGTGAACACCTCGCTGCCTCCTGGGCGCGCGAGACCGGCGGCCGAGTGAGCGCGCTCCGGTTTCACAACGTCTACGGCCCCGGCATGCCGCGGAACACGCCGTACGCCGGGGTCGCGGCGATCTTCCGGTCCACGCTGGAGCGGGGCGAGGCGCCGACGGTCTTCGAGGACGGCCGGCAACGCCGCGACTTCATTCATGTCCACGACATCGCCACCGCCGTGAGCGCCGCCGCCGGAGCGCTGTCCGAGCCATTCACCGCCTACAACGTCGGCAGCGGAACTATCCACACGATCGGAGACGTAGCCGCCGAACTCTCGCGCGCCTACAACGGCCCGCCCCCAGTCACCACCGGCCAATACCGCCTCGGCGACGTCCGCCACATCACCGCGAACTCCGATCGCCTCCGCGACCAACTCGGCTGGAAACCGACCTACGACCTGGCAACCGGCCTAGCCAACCTCCTCCAGTCCACAGACCCAGCTCCGGCCTGAGCCGGAGCAGCAGAAAGAAGAAGTGCCGAGCGACGGCACACACAGGCGACCTGGAGGAGCTCGGCGCGGCGGTGGTGAACGAGCTCAGCTCGGCGGTGAGCTGCAGGAGCTCGGCTGCGCGGTGAGCTTGAGGTGCTTAGTTGTTGGCTGAGACTGGGGGGAGGTCTATTTGGAAGGCGCAGCCGCCGGCGATGTTGGTGACGCCGATGGTGCCGTCGTGCGATTCGACTACGCCGCGGGCTATTGCCAGGCCTAGGCCTCCGCCGCTCGAGCCGGCGGCGTTGGCGGGGGTGCGTTGTTCGTCGCCGCGCCAGCCGACGTCGAAGACGCGTTCCAGATCGTCGGTCGGAATGCCGCCACACGCGTCGGTCACGGCGAGGCGCACGCGGCCGTCAGCCTCACGGTCGACTGTCAGGGTGACCGTCCCGCCTGGTTCGGTGTGACGGATCGCGTTGCCGACCAGGTTCGTCACCGCGCGGGTCAGCTCGTCGGGATCGCCTTGAACCGCGAGCCGATCGTCACCACCCGGCGTCGAGACCGCCAGCCGCACGCCGGATGCCCGTGCGTGCTCACCGTTCTCCCCCGCCACGTCCTCCGCGAGCTCACGCAGACTGACCGCCGACCGCCGCCGCGGCAACGGCGCCGCCGACAACCGCGACAACTCGAACAGATCGTCAACCAATCCGGTCATGCGATCCACGGTCGACCGCATCTGCCGTAGCGCCCCCGGTACGTCGTCGACCACGCCGTCCTCGAGTCCTTCCGAGACGGCCCGCAACCCGGCGAGCGGCGTACGCAGATCGTGCGACATGAACGCGACCAGCTCCCGCCGGCTGGACTCGAGCGCACGCTCGCGCTCGTTGGACGCGGCCAGCTTGCGCCGCGTCAGCTCCAGCTCCTCCGTCAGCGCCGCCAACTCCGCGGGGACCGCGCCCCTGACCACCTCGGACGGCTCGTACGACGTACCCAGATGGCGAAGCCGCCGGCCGACCTCCCGCGATCCTGTGCTGATCCATTGACCGAGGAGCACGGACATCCCGAGCCCGAGCAAGGCGGCGAACGCCAGCGTCCACAGCACCACCCACGAGTCATGCTCGGAGATGAACATCGCCCGCACGCTCTGCAGCACCGCCGCGAGCGCAGCCGCCATCGGCGCAAGCGCCGCCACGATCATCGTGATGCGCAGCGAACGACGCCGGAACTGCCACAGGATCGCGCCACCGATTGCCGCGACCACCAGTGTCCACAGCGTGGTGAGCGCGAGGATCGTGACCATGTCTCGATTCATTCGGCATCCCCGACGAACCGGTAGCCCGTCCGCGGCACGGTCACCACCAGCCGCGGATCGGACGGATCCGCCTCGATCTTCTCCCGCAGCCGGCGTACGTGGACCGTGACCGTCGAGGAGTCTCCGAAGTCCCAGCCCCAGACCCGCCGGAGCAGCTCGGCCTTCGTGTACGCCTTCCCCGCGTGCGACACCAGGAACGCGAGCAGATCGAATTCGCGATGCGTCAGCGACAGCTCAGTCCCGTCCAGAGACGCGAGCCGGGCGCCCGTATCGATCGCGACCGGTCCCGCGCTCAGCTTCGTCGGGGTCAGATCGAGCCCGGCCAAGCGCTCCTCGCGGCGCAGCATCGCCTGCACCCGCAGCGTGAGCTCGCGCGGGCTGAACGGCTTGACCACGTAGTCGTCCGCGCCGACCTCGAGTCCGACCAGGCGGTCCTCCTCGTCAGCCCGGGCGGACAGCATGATCACCGCGGCCCCGTCGTCGGCCGCGCGCATCCGGCGCAGCACCTCCAGCCCGGACAGTCCGGGCAGCATCACGTCCAGTACGACGACCGACGGTTTCCACTGCTGCCAGACCTCGACCGCCGCGACACCGTCGGCCACCACCCGGGCGTCGTACCCGGCCTTGGTCAGGTACGCAGAGACGACGTTGGACACGGTCGGGTCGTCGTCGACGACGAGTACACGAGTAGCCACGATCAGAGCCTAGATCGTCCGGGCCGGGGCCGAGCCCGGTGCTTCCTGGGTGACACCGGACGTAAGCGAGCCGTAGTCAGGTTCGGCGCCCCGCGGCCGGCGATTGTCCCTACGGTCGAAGAGTGTCAGTCGATCTCATCCTGCCGTGCCTGAACGAGGCGGCCGCGCTGCCCTGGGTGCTCGAACGGCTGCCCGTGGGCGTCCGGGCCGTTGTCGTCGACAACGGATCCACCGACGGGTCGCCGGAGATCGCCGCGCGCTTCGGCGCGTCGGTGGTCCGGTGCGAGGTTCGCGGGTACGGCGCTGCGTGTCATGCCGGTCTGGAAGCGGCCGAGGCCGAGGTGGTCGCGTTCATGGACGCGGACGCCTCGCTCGATCCGCGGCAGCTGGACCGGGTGACGGCACCGGTGCTCGCGGGCGCGGTCGATCTGATGGTGGGGCGTCGTAGGGCGCTCTCGCGGCGTTCTTGGCCGTGGCATCTGCGGTTGGCGAACGCCGAGCTGTCCCGGCGGATCCGGCGCCGTACCGGTGTTGCGCTGCACGACCTGGGACCGATGCGCGCGGCGCGTCGGTCGGCGTTGCTGGGTCTGGAGCTGCGTGACCGGCGGTCGGGCTATCCGCTCGAGACCGTGGTCCGTGCCGCGGAGGCCGGATGGCGGATCGCTGAGGTGGACGTCGACTACCTGCCTCGATCCGGGCGATCCAAGGTCACTGGTACGCCGCTCGGTGCTGCCCGGGCCGTGCTGGACATGTCGAAGGTGCTGGCCGGATGAACCGCGGGACTCTGATCGTCATCGCGAAGGAGCCGGTGGCGGGGCGGGTGAAGACGCGGCTGCAGACCGAGTTCACCGCGCACGAAGCGGCCGCGCTGGCTCGGGCGTCGCTGGTGGACACGCTGAACACGGTTCGGTCGGCGCGCGCGTCCCGTCGTGTCCTTGCGCTCGACGGTGACCCGGGGCCGTGGCTGCCGGATGGCTTCGAGGTGATCGGACAGCGCGGTGACGGGCTGGACGAGCGGTTGGCGGCGGCCTTCGAGGACGCCTTCGACGGTACGCCGATGCTGCTCGTCGGGATGGATACGCCGCAGCTCACGGCCGGTCTGTTGAGTGTGCCGTGGTCCGGGTACGACGCGATGCTCGGGCTGACTGAGGACGGTGGCTATTGGTGTCTCGGGTTGCGCAGGCCGGATGCTCGCGCGCTGATCGGCGTACCGATGTCGACGGATCACACCGGGCGGGATCAGCTGCGGCGGCTGCAGGATCTCGGGCTGCGGGTGTTGTTGCTGCCGACGTTGCGGGACATGGACACGCCTCGGGACGCGTCGGCTATTGCGGCGGCGCATCCGTCGTTGCGGGTGTCGCGGTTGTACCGGCGGTTGCAGCACGCAGCGCATCCGGGGCTGCTGTTCGAGCAGGCGTTGGATGGTACGACGAGGGTGGTCGCTACCGGCATCGATGGACGGACGGTGCCGTCGTTGTCGGAGCTGGATCGGTGGAGGTCTCCTGCGGATGAGGTGGACCGGCTGGCGTTGAGCCGCTGCGAGGGGCCGGTGTTGGACGTCGGATGTGGGCCTGGGCGGATCGTGACAGCGCTGGCGGAACGTGGGATACCTGCTCTTGGGGTGGATATCTCGCCGCGGGCGGTTTCGCTGACGACGTCGCGTGGGGCGGCTGCGCTACGGCGGCCGGTGCAGGATCGGCTGCCGGGCGAGGGGCGGTGGGGCAGCGTTCTGTTGATGGACGGGAACATCGGGATCGGAGGGGACCCGGCCGACCTGCTGCGACGGTGTGCCGAACTCGTCCGCCCCGACGGCTTGGTGTTGGTCGAGGTCGATCCCGATGACGACCTGGACGAGACCGCTCCGATCGTCCTGCGCAGCTCCACCGGCCGTCGCTCGACTCCGTTGCCCTGGGCAAGAGTGGGAACCCGCGCTCTGCTCAGGCACGCTCACGCCGTACACCTCCACCCCACCGAAGACTGGCGCGCCGGCCACCGAGCCTTCCTAACCCTCCGCCCCACCGCCTGATGACAGAACAGACAAGCCCGGGAACGCCGCCGCGACAGACGAGGGGCGATGCTGGAGCGACGATGCGTGGGGCGAACGGCCGGGCGGTCCGCGGGGTTGGTCCGGTGAAGCGGCAGGTGGTTGGCGGGGTCCCTCGGCTGAACCGGCGAGTGGTTGGCGGGGCAGTCGGTGGGGGCGGCGTGGCGGTGGCGTCGGCGGGGTGGATGGGGTGATCCGGCGAGCGGCCGGCGGGGTCGGCGGGGCGAGCGGGCGGCTGGTTGCCGGAGCAGTCGGTGGGGGCGTGGCGGTGGGGGTTGCTGGGGTTGTGGTTGTGGCTGCTGATAGGCAGTGGTGGCCGAACTTGGTGTTGGTGGTGGGGAGTTTGGTGGTTGCGGGGGTGGTTTGGGGGGTTGGGCGGCGGTGGGGGGTGGTGGTGGTTGTAGTGGTTGCTGGGGTTTGTCAGGTGCCGGGGCTGCTTCATGCGCCGATTACGAGCACCGACGCTTATCGGTACGTGTGGGACGGGCGGGTGCAGTTGTCGGGGAGTTCGCCGTACTCGCACGTGCCTCTCGATGACGCTTTGGCGCAACTGAGGGATCCGGTGCTGTTTCCGGGGCTGTCACCCGCTGAGAGATCGGGAGTGACTGGTCCCCCGCGACTCCCGAAGGATCCGGCGGCGCTTGCCGCCTTGTCCGCCGACGACCCCAGGACGCGGATCAATCGACCTCGGGTGCCGACCATCTACCCGCCTGTGGCGCAGGCGTACTTCGCCGTGGTCGCGTTCGTCACCCCGTGGTCCGCGGGCACCCTAGGGCTTCAGGTCGCCGCCGCGTTGCTTGCGATCGCGCTCACCTGGCTACTCGCGGTAGGCGGCCGCGATCCGCGCTGGGCTGCGTTGTGGGGTTGGTCACCGATCGTCGCGCTCGAAGCCGGCAACGCCGCGCACATCGACGTCCTCGGCGCACTCCTGATCACGGCGGCAGTGATGACCGCCGCCCGCCGCCCGAAACTCGCCGGCCTGATCCTCGGAGCCGCCGCCAGCGTCAAGCTCCTGCCGCTGCTACTCCTGCCAGCATTCCGCAAACGCTCCGGCCTCGTTGCCATCGGCACCTTTACCGCGTCCTACATCCCGCACCTGATTGCCGCAGGCACCTTGGTCCTCGGCTTCCTCCCCGGCTACCTGACCCAGGAAGGGTTCTCCGACGGCAGCTCCCGATCTGCGATTCTCGCGCTCCTGCTGCCTCCTGAGGCCCGCCAGCTCGTCGCGGCCGCCCTCGCGATCGGCCTCGCCGCCCTCGCCTTCCACCGCGCCCGCCACGAACCGATCGCGATCACCTGCTGCTGGCTGTACGGCGCCGCACTCCTCGTCGCCACCCCGACGTACCCCTGGTACGGCCTCCCCCTGATAGCCCTCGCAGCCCTGTCCCACCGCCCCGAATGGCTCGCCGTACCACTCGCGTCGTACCTGGCCTACGCGAGCTTCGGCCACGAGACCCGGCAGGGTCTGATCCACCTCACAGCCGCTGTCATCGTCCTCATCGGACTCACACTGCGTCACAGGTCCGTTACACCAAAGCGGTTTGACGCGATCGATGCTGCCACCAACACTGATCGGCGTGACGAAACGCATCGCACTGGCAACCTCGGCCGATCACGCTGAGCTGCACGCGCATGACCTCCCACTCGTCGACGCCCTCCGTGCCGCCGGCCTCGACCCGGTCGCCGAGGTCTGGACCGACCCGTCGGTCGACTGGTCCGCGTACGACGGGGTCCTGCTCCGCTCGGTGTGGGACTACCACCTGAGGTACGACGAGTTCACCGAATGGCTCGCGCTCGTCGACAAGGGCGGCGTACCGGTCTTCAACGACAGCGGTCTGGTCCGCTGGAACGGCGACAAGCGCTACCTGCTGGAACTGCGCGAGCGCGGCGTCGCGATCGTGCCGTCGCAGATCGCGGCCGGTGCCTGCCTGCGTGAGGTCGTGGGCGGGCTCGACGGCCAGCAGATCGTGATCAAGCCGACCGTGAGCGCGACCGCCCGCCACACTGTCCGCGGCGTGGCCGGCTCCCCCGAGCTCACCCAGGCGATCGACGAACTCCCCGACATCGTGTACCTGGTCCAGCCGTTCCTGCCCGAGATCCAGACCGACGGCGAGTGGTCGCTGATGTTCATCGACGGCGAGTTCACCCACGCCGTCGTGAAGCGCCCCGCGGCAGGCGACTACCGCGTCCAGGAGGAGTACGGCGGCCACGCAACGGTCACCGAGCCGTCCCCGGCCATCCTCGACAGCGCCCAAGCGGCACTGCAGGCGGCCGGTCGCACGCCGGTCTATGCCCGCATCGACGGCGTTGTGGTCAACGGCCGCTTCCTCCTGATGGAACTCGAGCTCATCGAGCCCTACCTGTACCTCCCCCAGTCCCCCGAAGCGACCCACAAACTCGCCACCACCGTCGCCACGCGCCTCTAGCCGGCGCGGCGTCTGCCTCGCACGGTCGCTTGGGGGTGTGTGCATTTCGACAGGAGGTGTCGGGCTGGCATCCACCCGGCACGGTCAAGGATCCCGTCGCGAGCCGGATCTCGCCCGATACCTCCTGTCCGGCTGCCCGGGATCTCGTCGTCAGGGCTGGTGGGACATGTCTCGAAATATGATCGGTTTGCTAGACATTTATCGTCTGGGGTATGCCGACGCTCGATGAGATCCGCCTGGCCGCGCAGCAACTGCAGGGCCGCATCCACCGCACCCCGATGGTCACCTCGACCGCGCTCAACGAGCGCTTCGGCACGGACCTGGTGCTGAAGGCCGAACTGTTCCAGAAGACGGGCAGTTTCAAGGTCCGCGGACTGCTCACCAAGCTGCTGCGGCTGAGCCCCGAGGAGCGCGAGCGCGGCGTCATCACGGTCTCGGCCGGCAACGCGGCCGGCGCGCTCGCCTGGGCCGCCCGGGATGCCGGCGTACCGGCCACAGTGGTGATGGCGAAGACCGCTGTACAGGCCAAGATCGACGCGGCCCGCGGGTACGGCGCCACGGTCGAACTCGTCGAGGGAGACCTGATGGGTCAGTACGAGCGGATCCGGGACGAGCGGAAGCTCACCGGCGTACACCCGTTCGACGACGAGGACGTGATCACCGGCCACGGCAGCCTCGGCCTGGAGCTCCTCGAGGACCGCCCGGATCTCGACACCGTCCTGGTCCCGGTGGGCGGTGGCGGCCTGATCTCCGGCGTCGCGCTCGCGGTCAAGCTGGTCAAGCCGGAGATCCGCGTGATCGGCATCGAACCCGAGCAGGCGGACGTCGTGAGCCGCAGCCTCGCGGCCGGTGAACCGCAGAAGCTCCCGACCGCACGCTCGATCGCCGACGGACTTGCCGCGCCGGTGTGCGGCACGCGCAACTTCCCACTCATCCAGCAGTACGTCGACGAGGTCGTCCGCGTCAGCGAGGACGCGCTGCTCGAAGCGACCCGGCTCGTCATGTTGCGGACCAAGCTGGCGCTGGAGCCTGCGGCCGCAGCACCGTTCGCCGCAATGATCGAGGGCAGCATCCGGCCCGCCGGGGTCACCGCCAGCGTGGTCAGCGGCGGCAACCTCGACGTGTCGAAACTGATGCTCTAGGCCGTGGCCAACTGACGTGGTGCGGCGTCGGACTTGACGCCGTCGCTCGGATCGTCGAGCAGGTCACCTTGCCGGACCGGATCGTTCTCCGGCAGCAGGATGTCGCGCGCCACCACGAGCATCAGCCACAGCGTCCCCGCCATCCGCAGGATCACGGCGAACCAGTAGATCCGGTCCGGTACGTCGGGATTCCCCGGCGCCAGGAACTGGGCCAGATGCATCCACACCAGCATCCAGTAGAAGCACTCGCACGCCTGCCAGATCAGCCAGTCCCGCAACCGCGGCCGGGCCAGCGCCACCAACGGCAGCAACCAGAGCACGTACTGCGGTGAGTAGACCTTGTTGATCAGCAGGAACGCCGCCACGACCAGGAACGCGAGCTGTGCGAAGCGGGGCGGTCGTGGCGCCATCAGGCCGAGGATCGCGATCGACAGGCAGAGCCCGGCGAAGATCACGATGTTCAGCTGGTTGACGTCGGCGACCTCGTGCTTGGCCAGCTTCAGCACGTACCAGATCGATCCGTAGTCGCTCTCGCGCTGATCGTTGAACGTCCAGAACGACATCCACTCGTTCTTCGCGAGCAGGTAGATCGGCGCGTTCACCAGAGCCCACGAGACGCCCGTCGCGATCACCGCCTGGAACCACGGCCACAGCTTGCGGCCGCGAATGCACACGATCAGCAGCGGCCCGAGCAGCAGGAACGGGTAGAACTTCGCCGCCGTTCCCAGCCCGAGCAGGATGCCGAACCAGATCGGTTTGCCGCGCGACCAGGCGAACATCGCCCCGGCCGTGAGCACGACCGCGAACAGGTCCCAGTTGATCGTCGACGTCAGCGCCAGCACCGGCGCGGCGGCGACGTACAGGGCGTTCATCGGCTGGCCGCGGGCCGCGCCGGGGCGCGACTCGACGCCACGCGCGGTGGCGAGGGTCAGCCCGACCAGGATCAGGGCGCAGAGGAACAGCATCACGGTGTTCACGACGAAGAACACGCCCGCGGTGTCGCGCTTCTGCTCGACCGTGTGGTCGTTCTTCGGGTCACCGGTGATCACCCAGGTGATCCGCGCCGCGACCTCCATGAAGCCGCCGGTGAGCACCGGGTACTCGAGGACCGGGTAGTTGCCGGTGTCCAGGAACGGCCGGTTGCCCTCCGCGAAGCCGCGCTCCTGGTACAGGAAGCCGATGTCGGAGTAGCACAGCGCCTTGAACGGCCGCCAGCTCTGCCGGTCCCAGCCGGCCTCCATACAAGGAGCCTTCTGCAGTACGCCGAGCCCGAAGGTGATCGTGCACACCGCGAGCGCGATCCGCAGCGGCGTCCACCAGGACGAGCTGAGCCGGGCGAACCGCCCCAACGGCCCACCGAGCCCCACGGTCAGCCCAGCAACGGCAGGATCGACCTCCGACGGGGTCAGCCGGTCCTGCGGGTCCTGGCTACGTGGTCCGGTCACGGTGGGCATCATCTCCTATCGCTCACCCAAACGACCAGGGAAGGTTACCCACCCACGACCACCCGGGACCGCACCCGGTCCCCCGCGCGCCGTCAGGCCGTGGTGTGGGTCACCAGCAGCGTTGCGGTCCGGTCCGGATCCTCCCACCAGAACAGATGACCCACGTCGTCGAACAATTCAACCTCCACGGCGAGCGCTCGCCGGCGGTAGATCTCCCGCGCCCGCCCACCGACCCCAGTCAGAAAGTCCATCGACGTCAGTCGGCGATGAACTTCCGGAGGATCTCGGTCCCTTGCTCGCCTGCCGGCAGCCACTGGCTGTCGGCGACGGAGTCGAGCATTGACTCGTCGGTGGCGAACACCGTGCCGTTGTAGGCCTTCGCGCGCTCCCGCGTCGCCGGGCGGTCAGGCCGCCCGTAGACGACGACGCCGTGCTTGATCCGCGCCGCCGCCAGCAGCGGGAGATCCGTGGTGATGTCGGTGCTACCGAGTACGGACTTCCAGTCCTCCATCACGACGTGCGTGATGCCGTCGAGGTCAGCTGGAGTCAGCCGGCGCCCGACCACCTCGGCCTCGTCGATCTCCCGCACCCACGCGCTCGGCACTCCGTCGGAGTCCACCGGTCCGATGACCAGCCGCGGCTTGACGGTCTCGACGCCGTCCACCGGCCCGAGGAGTTCGTCGTACAGCGCGCGGAGGTTGTCGGCCTGCGCTTCCCACGACATCTCGTGCCGCAGCTCCGGGGAGGCGGCGCGCTCGCGGTACGGCTTGGGGTCGGCCAGGACCTTCAACACCTTGGCCGCGAGGTCGGTCGCGTTCTCCGCCTCGAACACCTCGCCGATCCCGGTCTTGCCGACGAACTCTTCCAGCGTCGGCATGTTGCTGGTGACGACCGGTAACCCGGCGAACGTGTACTCGAAGACCTTGTTCGGAAGGGCCATCTCGTGCGACGGGTAGCGCAGGATCGGGATCAGCCCGATGTCCGCGGTGCGCAGGAAGCTGGTCACGTCGTTCGGCGCGACCGGATTCAGATAGTGCACCCGGTCCACCACGCCGACCTTCGCGGCGAGCGCACGCAGTTCGTCGACCGGCTTCATCTCGGTCGTCGGCACGCAGACCACGGCAAGGTGAACGCCCGGCAGCTGCGGCAGCGACGAGATCGCGGTCTCGACGCCACGGGCACGGGTGATGCCACCGCTGTAGACGATCAGCGGTACGTCGGCGTCCAGCCCGATCGTGCTCCGGATGTCCGGCGCATCGTGATCCAACTCGACCAGCTGCGGGCTGTTGATCACCACGCTCGGCTCGCGGTCCAGCTTGTAGCGGGTGTGCAGCGTCCGCGCGATCGCGGGGCTCACGGTGACCACACGGTCGACGGTCCGGATGTAGTCGCGTTCGTGCTGCGCCCAGGCCGCCACCAACCGCGGCGTACGCGGCGGGTACGTCGACAGGCCGGGGACGTACTCGTGAGCGTCGTACACGACCTTCACGGTCCGGCCACGCAGTGCAGCCCGCCCGGCGGCACGGGAGGCCACGCCGATGACGTGCATGTCGTGGGCATGCAGTACGTCGGGCATCAGCCGGTCCAGCACGGTGGCGAAGATCGTCTCGTAGTCGTCGGCCTCCGGGATCACCTTGCGCCAGTTGATCGGCCGCTTCTGCTGGGTCATCCAGAGGTCCCACCGCTGCCAGAACCGGGTCGCCTTACGGGCCTCGAACTGGGCCGCGCGGTTCAGCAGCCCGGCGCCCTTCCCGGAGAACGACAACTGCCGGCGCTGGAGCGCCCGGCGGACCGTCCCGGCCTTGAACGCCAGCGGACCAACCGCCCCGGCCTTGCGCTGAGCGACCGCGCGCCCGGATTCGGCCTTCAGATCGGCCAGCCGGGCCGTGAGGAGAGCCTTCCGGACCGGTGCCGGCTTGCTGACCATCAGCATCCGGCGAGCCCGGCGGACCCGGCGGCGCCGGTTCCGGTCGTCGCGCAGCAGGAACTTCCCGGGCAGCCGGATCATCACCACGCCGGCGTCGATCGTGTCGATCTTCAGCTCGCCGGACGCCGAGACGCCCAGCAGCGTCACCCGCCGCCCGGCCTGCCCGAGAGCGACGGCTTCCTTCAGGACTCGGGTGTCGTTGGCGATGTCGTTCGCGACGATCATGACGACATGGGGGCCGGCCACGTACTCTCCTTCATGAGACTTCGGCACTGTGGAAACGTGCCGAACGCACAGAAGCGTTGCACGGTTTCACGGACAGCCTAGGGATCGTACCGGAGTCGTAGGGCCTTGCCGTCACTCGCTGACGGCTCGAGTATCCCCCGGCGGCTCGAGGTCGGCGAGCCACGTCGTGAGCAGTTCCTCCAGCTGATCCGCCTGCGCCGGACTGAGAGAGCCGAGCAGCCGCCGTTCGTTCGTCATGTGGGCGGCGAACGCCTTGTCGATCAGCCTCCGGCCGGCCGGAGTCAGCCGTACGACGCGACCGCGGCCATCCGCATCGCTGCGCCGACGATGGACCAGACCGGCCTCCTCCAGGCGATCGACCCGCTTCGTGACCGCGCCGGTCGTCACCATCGTGTGCAGCGCGATCTCGCCCGGCGCCCGCTCGTACGGCGCTCCCGCACGCCGCAGCGCCGCGAGGACGTCGAACTCCCCCTCGGTCAGGCCGTACTTCGCATAGAGCAGCGTCAGCTCGCCGGTCAGATGATTCGCGATCCGGTGCAGCCGGCCGATCACGCCCTGCGGCGCGACGTCGAGATCCGGCCGGACGGCCCGCCACTCCGCCTGGATCCTGGCCACGTGGTCTTCGGTCACACGGACGACTATATCTTCCCGGGAAGATATAGTGCCTTCCGTGGAAAATACTTTGCGGTGGGTGCTGATCACCGCGATCGCGCCGGTGGCGTGGGGCACGAACTACTTCGTCACCCACGAGTACCTGCCGGCCGGATCGCCCTTGTACGGCGCGGTGTTCCGGGCCCTGCCCGCTGGATTGCTGCTCCTTTGCCTGGCACGCCGCCTCCCCCGCGGCGTCTGGTGGTGGCGCTCGCTACTGCTCGGCGTCTGCAACATGGGCGCGTTCTTCGCCCTGATCTACCTCGCATCACAACTGCTGCCGGTCAGCCTCGCGTCGACGATCATGTCCGCGTCGCCGCTCGCGATGACGCTGTTCGCCTGGGGCCTGTTGTCCGAGCGGCCGACCATGCCGGTGCTGGTCGGCGCCGCGGCCGGCCTCACGGGCGTCTGTCTGATGCTCGGCGCGGGTACGACGGCAGTCGACGTACGGGGTGTGATCGCGTCGCTGGCGGCGATGACGATGTCGTCCTGCGGCTACGTACTAGCCAAGAAATGGGGCCGCGCCGACGGACCGCTCGCCACGACCTCATGGCAGTTGATCGCGGGCGGTCTCGTGCTGATTCCGTTCGCCGTCATCTTCGAGGGCGCGCCGCCGGCGCTGGATCTCGCGGCGGTCGGCGGGTTCGCGTACGTCGGTCTGATCGCGACCGCGGTTGCGTTCACGGCGTGGTTCACCGGCTTACGCCATCTGAGTGCCGCGACGGTCGGTCTGGTCGGGCTGCTCAATCCGGTGACCGGCGTACTGCTCGGGCTGACGTTGTCGGGTGAGGCGCTGACGCTCCGCCAGGTGGCCGGGCTGGCGCTGGTTCTCGCGGGGATCACGCTGAGTCGTCCACGACGCGGATCGAGGGTTGAAGTGCGGACGGAGGAACCTTCTAAGGTTTATCGATGAACCTCCTGCGCTGGAGCACGCCCGAGCTGACCCTGACCTTCACGCTCGACGACGGTCCGGTCCGGCTGATCGCCGTCCAGGCCATCGGGGCACCCGCCCCCGAGTCCCCGGTCCCCGGGCAGGCGTTGGTCGAGGTCTCGGCACTCGGGTACGGGCGCTCCCCGGGGACCAACCGGCACGTCGACACGATCCTCGGCCAGCGCCTGCGGTACGTCGATCATCACGACGACGGATCCACGGTGCGCATCGTCCAGGAAGACGCCGGGACCGGTCTGCGGATCACCAGTGTGTTCGAGGCGCGAGCCGGCGTGCGGGCGTGGTCCGAGGCGTCGCTGACCGGGCCGGGCGAACTCGTGCTGACCTTCCTGTCGTCGCTGGTCGTCGGTCTCGAGTCGGTCGAAGGGGAGCTGCATTCGGCCGCCAACGACTGGATGGCCGAGAACCGATGGTCGGTCCAATCACTGCGGTCGGGCGGGGTCCCGAAGATCGTCCGCGATCCGCACTACCCGGTAGCGAAGGGTCGGCACGCGGTGACGAGTACGGGCTCGTGGTCGAGTGGCGAGTCGTTGCCGGTCGGCGTTCTGGTTGAGCGCGAGTACGCGCTGGGATGGCAGATCGAGCACAACGGACCGTGGCACTACGAACTAGGTGAGAACCGGCAGGGCGGTTACCTGCTGCTCAGCGGCCCGACCGATCAGGAACACCAGTGGACCGCGCGGCTGACCGCGGACGCGCCCTTCACCACCGTGCCTGTCTCGCTGGTAATCGGTGCCGACTCGGACGGCGCTTTCGGCGCCCTCACGCGGCAGCGGCGCGCGCTGCGGATGCGGCGGCCGGCCGACGACCGGATGCCGGTGATCTTCAACGACTACATGAACACGTTGATGGGCGACCCGACGACGGAGAAGCTGCTGCCGCTCATCGACGCCGCGGCCGAGGCCGGCGCGGACTACTTCTGCATCGACGCCGGCTGGTACGCCGAAGGCGACTGGTGGAGCACCGTCGGTGCGTGGCAGCCGTCGATCACCCGCTTCCCGAAGGGACTCGGCGAGGTGATCGATCGGATCCACGAGCGCGGCATGGTGCCCGGTCTGTGGCTGGAGCCAGAGGTGATCGGTATCGACTCCCCGATCGCCGGCAGCCTGCCCGACGACGCGTTCCTCACCCGCCAGGGCGTCCGGGTCGCCGAACACGGCCGCTACCTCCTGGATCTGCGCAGCCCGCTCGCCCGCCAGCACCTCGACGACACCGTCGACCGGTTGGTCGGTGACTTCGGCATCGGTTTCTTCAAGTTCGACAACAACACCATGACCGGCCCCGGCACCGACAAGGGTGGTACGTCGCTGGGCCACGGACTGCTCGAACACAACCGCGCACTGCTGAGCTGGCTCGACGGCGTCCAGGCACGGCACCCAGACCTACTGATCGAGAACTGCGCGTCCGGCGCGATGCGGATGGACTACGCGATGTTGTCGCGGCTCCACCTGCAGTCGACGTCCGACCAGCAACACCCCTTGCTCTACATACCGATCGCGGCTGCCGCGCCGGCCGCCGTACTCCCCGAGCAGGCCGGTCACTGGGCGTATCCGATCACCGGGACGACGCGCGAAGAGTTCACTCTCGCCTTGGTCAACGGCATCCTCGGGCGGCTGTATCTGTCCGGTCACCTCAACCAGATGAGCGAGTCCGAGCGGGAGCTGGTCCGATCCGCGGTCAGCGCGCACCGCGGCGTACTCGAGGATCTGCCGAACCTGCTCCCCCGCTGGCCTCTGGGCCTCCCGGATTGGGATGACGAGTGGATCGCCCTCGGCCTGAGCGACTCCTCGACCACCTATC
The DNA here is from genome assembly GCF_004331465.1 of Kribbella pittospori. GTDB lineage: Bacteria > Actinomycetota > Actinomycetes > Propionibacteriales > Kribbellaceae > Kribbella > Kribbella pittospori. Next base: position 38,339 of record NZ_SJKB01000003.1, on the reverse strand, counting down.
TGAGTCTGTGGCACCGGAGCCCTGGCCCGTCCGAGATCACGTTCTCTCTCCCACACGGCGACATCACGCCTGTCTTCCCCACAGACCTCGACGGCTGGACCTACACCTGGTCAGGCGATTCCCTCACCGTCACGACCACCGTTCCCGAGCCCTCCGCCCGCGTCATCCGGGTGAGCGCTCTCTGACGGTTTCACGACGTGGAAATTCGCGTGAGGGTTGGGCGAGGCCGGGTCAGGATGGGGCGATGGAGACTTCGGTAGTCGTGGGGTTCGTGGTGGCAGTGTTCCTGGTGAGCGTGGTACCGGGCCCGGACATGCTGTTCGTGGTGGCGAATGCGGCGGTCGGGGGCCGACGAGCCGGGGTGGTCGCCGCGGCGGGGATGTCGTCCGGACTGGTGGGGCACACCGTGGCAGCGGCACTGGGGCTCGGCGCGTTGATCCAGGCGGCACCCCAGGTGCTGAACGGCGTACGGATCGCGGGAGCGGCGTTCTTGCTGTACCTGGCCTACCTGACCTGGCGGGCCAGCCGACAGCACGTCGGTGAGCTCGAGGACGGGCCCGAGGTACCCCAGCGGACGCTGCGCAAGACGTATGTGATGGCGACGCTGACCAACCTCGCCAACCCGAAGGTCATCCTGTTCTACCTGGCGTTCGTCCCGCAGTTCATCAGCACCGGCGCGGGCGCCTGGCCGGCCACCGTCCAGTTCCTGATCCTCGGCGCGATCTTCATCCTGGTCGGCTTCCCGGTCGACGTCTCGGTCGCGCTGCTCGCGGGCGGCCTGACCAGCAAGTTCCTCAGCGCGGGCAGCACCGTCCGTCGCCGCCTGGAACGCGTCTGTGCTGGCATCTTCGCCGCCCTGGCCGCCCGCCTCGCCACCGACATCCACTGACATTGCCTGACACCTGCCGGAGAAGCCGTGGAACTGATCAACCCCGAAGGCCTCCTGGAACCGGAGACCTACAGTCACGTCGCGATCGCCAGTGGGACGAAGCTGGTGTTCGTCGCCGGCCAGGAACCGGAGGACGCCGCCGGGAACCTGGTCGGAGCGGGCGACCTGGAAGCACAGTCCCGGCAGGCGTTCGCCAACCTCGGTCGCGCCCTGGCCGCAGCGGGAGCGCGCCCCGATCAGGTCACCAAGATCACCATCTACCTCGTCGGGTACCGCCGCGAGCACCAGGCGGCGGTCGAGGTCGGTCGCTACTCGCTGTTCGGGGAGCACAAACCCACCGACGTACTCGTCGGCATCCAGTCGCTCGCCCACCCCGAGCAGCTCATCGAGGTGGATGCGATCGCGGTGATCTGACCGGCCGCAAGGGGTGGTGCCGGGCCGGGGTTCGGGGCCAAGCTGGGGGTGAATCGGGGCGGCAACGGGGATCGCCGTCCGACCAGCGGCGACGGAGGTTGTGATGGGAGCGAAGGAGATGTTCGACGCGAGCAGGTGGGCTCGGTGAAGGCGGCGGCCGGCGACCAGGTAGTTGTCGAGAGCACCCACCTGAGCGCGCACCGGCGGGAGGGCCAGATCGTCGAGGTCCACGACCCCGGCGGCGCACCGCCGTACCTGGTGCACTGGTCCGACACCGACACCGAGTCCCTGTTCTTCCCGGGCCCGGACGCACACATCATCCCGGCCGGGTGAACAGCCGTACGGTCCGGTGCCACGGATTGGACCGCAGATCGGGATTGAGCAGCGCGGCGGCGACGCAGTACTTGCTGACCGAGATCGGCCGGACCTGAAGCTCGCGCAGCACCCGGTCGGCCAGTCCCGCACGCCCGGCCGTCTTGCTCTCCACCAGCACGGTGTCCGGCAGTACCTCGATGGACTTCCCCGCGTCGAGGAACCGGAGCCCGACGTCACAGGTCATCCGCGCGTGCTCCACCGGATCGACCAATGTGCTCCGACGGTACGTCGTGATGAGCGACGGCCGCAGTCCTTCGTCAGCAGTCGTGCCGTACGCCGACCGCAACTGCTCGCCGAGGAACTCACGGGCCGGCCCGGTCAGCCGAGCGCGGTCGGCCGGCGAGTACGGCATCCGCGACTTGACCGTCTCCGACCGGTTGCTCTTCAACTTCACCTCGAAACTGCACTCCCCGCTGTCGAGGTACGACCGCGTGCGCACCTTGTACCGGTGCCGCCGCCGCTGCACGTGCTGCCGATACAACTGATGCGACGGCGTGTCGAAGTACACCGACTCGTACCGGAAACTTCGCCGGCCGTCGATCTCGAGTACGGCGAACCGGTCGCGCAGTCTGGCCACCAGCTCCACGAACGTCCCGATCGGCACCAGGTACTTACGATCCACGCGGACCTGCAGAGCGGCCTCGGCCAGCACTTCGTCGAGCGAGACGGACGGCAAGCCGGAGAGTGCTCCCGCCATCGCTGCCTGCAAGCGCGGGCTCACGACGCGTACCGCTCGAACCGGCGGACGGTGTTCGCGGGTACGGCGTTGTGCCGGACCCGGAATCGGACATCGACGACCGTGGTGTCGGTGACCAGATCCAGATCGAGGACCACGAAGTACCGGACGTCGGCCTGCAGCAACCGCTCGAGCGCGGGACCGATATCGCGGGTATCGGGGTAGGCCTGGTCGAGTACGACGCGCTGCCGCCGCGAACGCAGGGTGAGGCGCGGATGGTCGACGACGTACATGAGTCCTACCAGCAGGAAGCTCAACGCCGGCGCGAGCCAGAACGGACCGGGATGCAGCCCGTTCACCAGCCCCATCGCGAGCGCGATGAAGTAGTAGGCGACCTCTTCCTGGGTGATCGAGTCCGAGCGGAGCCGGATGATCGACAGGATGCCGAACAGCCCCAGTCCCAGGCCCATGCCGGCACCACTGCCGGCCAGCATCGCGGTGACCGCGAGCACCCCGACGTTGAGCGCGACGTACGCGAGCAGCAGGTCCCGGCGGTGGTACCGGCGGAAGTAGGTGCCATAGGCAAGCAGAGCGATGGCGAGCAGATCGGCGGGGATGGCGATTCCCAGACCGGACATGGATTCCTCCTCGGGAGACACGCCCTAGCTGGACGATGGTGGTTCTACCGTCTCGTCCGGCGGTGAGGATGGTCTGAGGTTCACGTGAGAGTGCTCTCACGGAAGCAGGCGGTAGCCCATCCCACGGACCGTCTGGATCCGGTCGGGGCCGAGTTTGCGGCGCAGATACCGGATGTAGACGTCCACCACGTTCGAGCCCGGGTCGAAGTCGAAGCCCCAGACCTGGGACAGCAGCTGCTCCCGGGACAGCACCTGATCGGGATGCCGGCAGAACACCTCGGCCAGCACGAACTCCCGCGCGGTGAGCTCGACCGACTGTCCGTCCACGAGGGCACGCCGGGTCCGCAGATCCAGGCTCAACTCCCCCACCCGCAGGATGGTGGCGTCCGGCGTACCGTCGCCACCACGCAGCCGCAACCGCACCCGGGCCAGCAGTTCCTCGAAGGCGAAGGGTTTGGCGATGTAGTCGTCCGCGCCGCCTTCGAGCCCGGCGACCGTGTCACGCACGCTGTCGCGCGCGGTCAGGATCACCACCGGCATCGTCACCCTTGCCTCGCGCAACCGTCGCAGCACGGTGAACCCGTCCACTCGCGGCAGGCCGATGTCCAGGACCAGCAGGTCGTAGGAGCCGCTGACCCCTTCCTGGTACGCCGTTTCGCCGTCGCCGACCACCGTCGTGATGAAGCCGTTGCTGCGCAGTCCGCGCTCGACGAACGAGGCGATCCGCTCCTCGTCCTCCGCGATCAGGATCCGGTTCACGGCGCGACCACCGCTCGGTCGGCCGGCACGGTGAGTGGCAAGGTGAGCTCGAAGCGGGCGCCGCCCGGGCCGTCGGCCAGCCGGACGTCGCCACCGTGGGCCTGCGCGATCGAGCGTACGATCGCCAGTCCGAGTCCGGCACCGCCCGTCCGCCGCTGATCGTTGCCGCGGGCAAATCTTTCGAAGATGCGCTCGCGGTCCGACGCGCGGACACCGGGACCCGAGTCGGCCACCCACAGCAGGACGTGGTCGCCGTTCAGGCGGGATCCCAGCGTGATCCGGTCACCGGTCGTGGTGTGCCGGACAGCGTTGGACACCAACTGCATCAATGCCTGGGTGAGCCGCTGGCCGTCGGCAACGATCGTCGCGTCGGCCGACTCGTCCACCCGCCAGACCCGGTCGGCCAGCGGCCGGGCCTTGGCGATCACCTCGACGACCAGTTCGGTCAGGTTGATCTCGCCGGTCTCGAGGAAGTCCGGGCGCTCGGTCGTCGCCAGCACCAGCAGGTCGTCGACCATCCGGTTCATCCGGGACAGCTCGTCCAGCACCAGCGCCTTGGTCTCGGCCCGGTCGCGCGGGTCGTCGCCCATCAACTCCAGGTGCCCGCGGATCACCGTGATCGGCGTCCGCAGCTCGTGCCCGGCGTTGTCGACGAACTCCCGCTGGGCCACGAACGCGTCCTCCAACCGGTCCAGCATGGTGTTGAACGTGCGCGCCAGTTGCGCCACGTCGTCGTTCCCGACGACCTCGATCCGGCGCCGCAGATCGCTCTCCCCGATCTGCTCGGCGGTGGCCCGCACCTGCCGGATCGGTGCGAGGATCCGGCCGGTGACGAGCCAGCACGCACCCGCGGCCAGCACCAGGGTGAGCGCACCGATGATGACCAGCGCGCGGGCCGCGTCGATCGACGGCTTCGCGATGATGTCCCGGAACTCGAGCATCACGAGCTGAGCCCGGACCGGCTGACTCCCGATCTGCACCGGCATCACGGCGTACCGGACGCGTCCGGCCGTGCTCTCGATCCAGCCGTACGTCGGCTCCTTCGCACCGGCGATGCCTTGCACGAAGGCCGAGTCGGTGTCGAGCCGGGCCGGTGGACTGCCCTGGCTGCGGTGGTACGCGCGGCCGTCGACGATGGTGAACAGTGCCTCCGAGTCGTCCGGGAGATTGCTCTGCAGCCAGCGGTCCAGCAGCTCCTCGGGCCGGTCGAAGGCGGCCGCCTCGCCGGAGCCCGCGAAGGCACGGAACTTGTTCGCCTCGTGGGTCAGCTCGTCGTCGGCCGCGTCATCCGCGCGGGCCGCGAGCACCTGCCAGGTGAGGAAGACCAGCGCGGACAGGGCGAGCGTCAGTACGCCGAACATCCAGCCGATGATCCGCACCCGGGCGCTGACCACGGGCCACGGCCGGAGATCATCCATCGTCGTCGTCCGGGTCGTCCCACAGATCGTCATCGTCGTCTCCCGCGGTGCGGGCCGGGGCCGGCGACACCTGCTCGGCGCCCTGGCCAGGGGTCACGCTGGGTGGCGGCGTCGACGGCCGCGGGTTCGCGGTCGGTGGCGGCGTCGACGGGCTCGTGGCGGCGGGGACGACGACCGTGTCGCCGAGCTCAGGCTGGGACCGCTCGGCCAGGTACCGCGGCAGCACGAAACCGGCCACCACCAGCACACCGGCGACAAGCCCGTAGATCAGACGTGGAGACCGCATGCTCACAGCCTGCGATCCCTCCCGGTGAACCGCATGAGCCGAACATTACAGATTTCTCATCCAGAAGCCCGGACCGGCAGAATCACGGCATGACTCAACCCACCTCGGACCGTCCTGTCGCGCTCGTCACCGGCGTCGGCCGCACCGTCGGCATCGGCGCGGGCATCGCCCGCCAACTCGCCGCGTCCGGATGGGACATCGCCTTCACCTACTGGACGGCGTACGACGAGCGGATGACGTGGGGCGTGCAGTCGGGCGCGACCGACGAGATCACCAAGGAACTCACCGGCCTCGGGGCGACCGCGGTCCCGATCGAGGCGGACCTGGTCGACCCAGCGGCTCCCGAGCGGATCTTCACCGCGGCCGAGGAGCGGCTGGGCGGCGTGACCGCGCTGGTGATGTGCCACACCGAATCGGTCAACTCCGGCATCCTCGACACCACCCTCGAGAGCTTCGACCGGCACTTCGCCGTGAATGCGCGGGCGACGTGGCTGCTGATCCGCGAGTACGGCTTACGGTTCAAGGCCACGCCGGGCACCGGCCGGATCATCGCGCTGACCAGCGATCACACCGTCGGCAATCTCCCGTACGGCGCGAGCAAGGGCGCGCTGGACCGGATCACCCTGGCCGCGGCCGAGGAACTGGCCCACCTCGGTGTCAGCTCGAACGTCGTCAACCCCGGCCCGATCGACACCGGCTGGATGACCGACGACATCCGCGCGAGCGGCATCCGCCAGACCCCGCTCGGCCGCCTCGGTACGCCGCAGGACACGGCCAACCTGGTCGACTTCCTCTGCTCACCACGGGGCCAGTGGATCAACGGCCAGCTCCTGCTGAGCAACGGCGGCTTCGCCTAAGCTCCGGTCGCACCGTCGATCTGTTCGCGGAGGATGTCCGCGTGGCCGCCGTGGCGGGCGTGCTCGCGGATCATGTGGACATAGACCCAGCGCAGCGAAACCTCCCCGAGCCGCTCATGCGGTACGACGTGGTCCAGCGGCAGATCGGCTGCGATCCGGCGGGACTCTGCGCACGCCTCCTCGAACGCGGCGATGACCTCGTCGATGGTCACGTCGTCGGGAACCGTCCAGCTCGCCTCGCCGCCACGTGCGTCACCCGCGATCTCCTCGCGGGGCCGCCGGGCGATGCTGTGCTGGAACCAGTTGCGCTCGACGCCGGCGAGATGGTTGACCAGCCCGATCGGCGTGGTCAGCGACGGCACCAGCCGCCGGCGGGCGTCCGCCTCGGACAGGCCGCGGAGCTTCTCGACCGCGACCCGCCGGTGCGCGTCGAGGAACGCCTCGAGCACCTCGCGCTCACCCGCGGTCCGGGCGAGGTCTTCATCAAACAGATCCACTCGCTGGACTGTAGTCAGGAGCGAGTCCATTTCTGATTGTCCGCGCCGTTGCAGAGCCACAGGTCGACCGCCGTACCGTTGCCCGTCCCGGCGCCGGCGGCGTCCAGGCACAGAGTGGGATCGGCGACGCTGGTGACGGTTTGGTCGGCGTTTAGCTCCCACGCCTGGTTGGCGGCTCCGGTGCAGTTCTCGATCGTGACCGCGCTCCCAGCGGCTGCCCCGGCAGTCATGCACTTGTCGGTGTAGACCGTGAGTTGCTTGTCGGCGGTGTAGTTCCACGACTGGTTGCCGCCGTTGTTGCAGTCCCACAGGTCCAGCGCCGTACCAGGGCTGGTCGAGAAGCCAGGTACGTCGACGCACCGGCCGCTGGCGACTCCGCGCAGCGGCTCACCCGGAGGCGCGGGCGGCAGGTCGTTCGTCGGCTCCGTCTTGAGCAGACCCCAGCCCCACCACAGCTGCGCGCGACCACTCTGGCTGTTCACCTCCAGGTCCGCCGGACCGACCTGCGTGGTCATCGAGTACGAGTCGCCGGTCCGCAGCCCGGGCCAGTAGACGATGCCCATCTTGTTCTCGCGCGCGACCTGCGTGAGTGCACCGAGGTACGCCGTATAGACGTTGCCCTCGTGGTTGCCGTAGTTCAGGCCGATCGTCATCGGTGAGCCGGCCTCGTCGATCACCGTGCGCCAGCCGTACGAACCGATCCGCGGCCGCAGGTTCGCCAGCCACGCGGCCTCGGTCGTGTCGGAGGCCCAGAAGCCGTAGAAATGCAGGGACAACAGCGTGCCCGTGAGCTCAGGAGCCGCGCCGACACCGGTGACGTTGTCGTTGTAGCCGGTGCCCGAGATGACGAACCGGCCGCGCGGAACGCTGTTGTGCCGCTGGATCCAGGACGAGGTGAGCGACACCCACTCGGGCAGCGAGTAGCCGAACGGCTCGTTCATCGGCTCGAAGTACACCCGCGGGTTCTTGCCGTAGGCGTTGAACACGGTGTCCCACATCGTGTCGAACTTCGCGGGGTCGTCGACCCGGCCGTCCTTGGCGTTGTCGGCCTCCCAGTAGCTCAGGATCACCTTGAAGCCGCTCGCGACGGACGCGTCGATCGCGGCGCGGTACGAGTTCCACCAGGCCGTGCCGACGCTCGACGGGTTGATCGGCAGCCGGATCGTGTTGGCCTTCAGTTCGTGCCGGAACTCGCCGACGATGCCGGTCGCCTTCCGGTACGTCGTCTGGTAGTCGTCGGCCGTGCTCAGTCCGGACGGGACCACTTCGTCGTCGGCGTAGTTGTCCCTCGGATCGGCCCAGTTGACCCCGCGGAAGTCGTTCGTCGTCGGCGGCGGTGGTGCCGCGACGGCGGGAACGGTCAGCGCGGTGCTGAGCGTGGCGACGGAGAACAGGGCGGCTGCGATACGGCGGGCGGTTGATCTCACGCTGCGATGTTCACGTAAACATGCCGCCTCGTCAAGACTTCACGACGAGGTGCAGCCGGAGCCAGTTGGCCAGATCCTGCAGCTCGCGATGCACCGCCGCACTCAGTGTCTTGGAGAACGGCGCGTCCTCGTGGATGGCGTCGACCCGGAAGACACCGGCCTTCCGGTCCGAGGTGGCGTCGACCTTCCCGACCAGCCGGTCGCCGTGCAGGATCGGCAGCGCGAAGTACCCCCAGCGGCGTTTGGCGACCGGTTTGTACATCTCCAACTGGTAGTCGAACTCGAACAGCTCCAGGATCCGCTTCCGGTCGTAGACCAACCGGTCCAGCGGCGACAGCAATGCCGTCCGTCCGGCGAAGGGCTGATCCAGCAGCTCCGGGTCGACGCGCCACTCGCCCCGGACGCCGTCGACGACGGCCCGCTCCCCCGCGACGCCGGCATCGAGCGGCTCGCCCGGGCACGATTCACCTCTGACCCGCAGGATCCCGTGCGATCGCAGCCGCTGTCCGTCCCGGATCCGCCGCGCCTCCTCGATCGGGATCACCGGCTCGTCCGGATAGACCCGGGTGGCCAGGTCCCACAGCTTGTCGCGCCCGTCCCGGCCAGCGATCGCGACGTCGCCGCGCTGGATCATGAACTCCAGCATCTGCGAGACGTTGCGATTGTTGGTCCATCCGCTCGACTTCCAGGGCACCACGCAGGTGTCCGGCAGCTCGCGCATGATCAGCGGACCGTCCTGCCGCAGCCGCTCCAAGATGTCCAGCCGGCAACCCTCGTTGGCCTTCACCCAGTCGCGCCGGTACTCCTGCCAGTCGAGCAGTGGACCCGTGCCCGGCCACGCCTCCATCTCGGCGCGGAACAGCACGAGACTCTCACTCGGCCGGGCGAATCCCCGCAACTCCAGCAGCTCCAGCGTCGCCAGCGAGTCGGCCAGTTCGGACGGCGAGTACGACCATCCGAGCCGGCTCCACGCCACGAGGTCGGCGTTGGGTGCGACGGCAGCCGTCTGATCCAGCTGCACTGCGGTCAGGCCACGAACCATCTCCATCAGACCGGCCGGCCGCTCGCGCCCGAGCAGTTGCGCACGCACGGCAAGGCGCCGCGCATCCCGCCGGGACAGCTGATGAACAGTCACGTCCCGAGGCTAATCCACCCCGCGGACAAGTTCCGGCCGAGCGGATTTCGACACTGCCGGGTTCATCGACAACCCGCCGCGCAGGACGTTGGCGATGAACCCCGGGCGATGCAAACTGGTCTTGTACACGCCCGAGCAGGTGGGGACCTGGTGAGCTCGGAGGCGTGGTCGCAGGGGGCATCGTGATGGTTCGCGCATGGACGTTGGCATGTGTCGCGGTACTCGGTCTGGTCGCGGGATGTTCGAGTGCCGCGGGGGCCGACCAATCGAGTGGGGACACGGTCACTCCGTTGGTTCCACCGCCGAGCAAGGCAGCTCCACTGAGGCCGGCGGCCGACTGCTTCAAGTCCGACGTACCGGTGGAGCCGGCGTCGGCGATGGACGGCGTACGGCTGGATGCCAGCACCGACGCGACCCAGACGTCGCTGCTGCTCAAGAACACCGGGCTCCTGTCGGTCGTCGTCATCCCGGACGAGCGCTGGACCACGCGCCTGACGGCCGCGCGGCACGCCAACCCGACCGATCCGGCCTCGGTGGCGGCGCTGGCAGCCGTGATCGGTAGCGGCGGTCTCAGCGCGGTGACCGAGTTGCCGACGGGGTTCCCGTCCAGCCAGGCGGTCATCGTGCCACCGGGCTGGGCGGTGTGTGCCCTGTCCGACGACGTCCGTGAGCCGGCGAGCGTGCGCTACCTGAGGGACAAGGCGTCCAGTGCGGAGTACTTCGTCGTCAAGGGACTGGCGGACCAGTTGGTCTCGAAGACGAAGAAGCCTGGAACCACGCTGCTGGAGTGCGCGAAGAGCACGTTGCAACTGCTCAAGGAGCGACCGGATCTAGGAGACATCCAGCTCTACGCGGAGGTGCTCGGCGCCGAGTCCACCTGCCGCGCGAGCTACAAGGCGCTGCTCTCCAACGACGAGCGAGCCGCCCAGCGGACCAGCACCTCGGTGCTGAACCTGCTGGAACGGACTCCGCAACTGCTGGAGACGACCAGGCTGTTCGCGGCTCTGGCGCGCGGCTGACCCAGGGTCGGCTCCGGGTGCGATCAGGGTCAACTCCAACTGTGCGGTGAGCCGATCTGCCGGACACTGGAGACAGAATCGTTCGCACCCGGAGGAATCAGACCATGATCGGCTTCATCGTTGCCGGACTCATCATCGGCGCGCTCGCCCGACTCTTCACGCCCGGCAAGCAGAAGCTCGGCCTGCTCGCCACCCTGCTACTCGGCCTGGCCGGATCCGTCATCGGCGGCACGATCGCCGGCATTCTCGGCACCGGCGGCATCTTCGAACTGAACGTCCTCGGCTTCATCGTCGCGGTCATCTCCTCGGTCCTGCTGGTCGGCACCGCGGAGTCCCTCTCCGCCCGCCGCAAGCGCTCGATCAGCCAGCACTGACCCGACCAGGCATCAGTCCGAAGCTCAGTGGTCGTTGTGCGCAATGGCCGACCGCGGCTCCCGGCCCACCGGCTGGGTCGGCCGCGGTAGCAACGGCTGGCGTTTCTCCAGGGAGCGGGTCACCGGCGAATCCGTCGTCACGGTGATCCGCTCTCCTGCATGTCGCAACGTCATGCTGGCGCCCGGACCGTCATGGACGCTGTAGGTCACGTCGACCGAGTTGATGTCCACCTTCAGCCGGACGCCGCGCCAGCGGATCGTGAACACCAGCCGGGGCAGGCCTTCGGGCAGGGCCGGATCGAAGCACAGACCGCCCTGCACCTGGCGCAGTCCGCCGAAGCCGGAGACCAGAGCGGTCCACGCGCCGGCGAGTGAGGCCATGTGCAGGCCGTCGCCGGTGTTGTGGTGCAGGTTCCGCATGTCGATCAGCGCGGCCTCGTACGCGTAGTCATAGGCCAGGTCCAGATGACCCACCTCGGCCGCCATCACGGCCTGGACGCAGGCCGACAGCGACGAGTCCCGCACTGTCAGCCGCTCGTAGTAGTCGAAGTTCCGGGCCTTCTCCTCCGGCGTGAACGCGTCGCCGCACCAGAACGTCGCGAGCATCAGGTCGGCCTGCTTGATCACCTGTTTGCGGTACAGCTCGAAGTACGCCGCGTGCAGCAGCAGCGGGTACTTGTCCTTGTACGCCTCGAAGTCCCACTCGGCGTACCCGGTGAAGCCCGCGGACTGCGGGTGTACGCCGAGGTCCTCGTCGTACGGAATATGGACAGCGGCCGCCGCGTCGCGCCAGCACGCCTCCTCCTCGCTGTCGACGCCGAGCTCCCGGGCCTTGGCCGGGTGCTTGACCGCCACCTCGGCGGCCGACCGCAGGTTCCGCGCGGCCATCAGGTTGGTGAAAACGTTGTCGTCGGCAACGGCGCTGTACTCGTCCGGTCCGGTCACGCCGGGCAGATGCCACCGGCCGTGCCGGTCGTGGTGGCCGAGCGACATCCACAGCCGGGCCGTCTCCACCAGCAGTTCCAGCCCGACCTCCTCGAGGAACTGGTCGTCGCCGGTGACGGTGTAGTGCCGCATCACGGCGTCGGCGATGTCGGCGTTGATGTGGAACGCTGCCGTCCCCGCGGGCCAGTAGCCGGAGCATTCCTGACCACGGATCGTCCGCCACGGGAACGACGCACCGCGCAACCCCAGCACCGCTGCCCGCTCCTTGGCCATGCCAAGGGTGGAGTGGCGCCAGCGGAGTGCGTCGGCTGCCGCATCGGGCATTGTGTAGTTCAGCACCGGAAGCACGAAGCCCTCGGTGTCCCAGAACGTGTGGCCGTCGTACCCCGCCCCGGTCAGGCCCTTCGACGGGATCGCTCGTCGCTCCGCGCGTGCACCCGCCTGCAGGACATGGAAGAGCGCGAACCGGACGGCCTGCTGCAGCTCGGAGTGACCGTGCACCTCGACGTCTGCGCCGTCCCAGAAGTCGTCCAGGAAGTCGGCCTGCTGCTTGACCAGACCGTCCCAGCCCGAGAAGCGCGCACTGGACAGGGCGGCGGCGACCTGGTCCCGGATCGCCGTCTCCGAGCGGAGACTCGACCAGCCGTACGCGAGGTACTTCACCACCCGCAGGCTCTCCCCCGGCTGCAGCTGGCAGATGACCGTCGACCGGGCCCAGTTCTCCCGCACGTCCAGGTCCATCGCGTATCGCGCGGGTGCCTCGACCTCATGCGTCATCGCGGCCGCCATCAGTTGCCGGCTTCGCGTGGTCCGGTGGATCAGCACGACGCCGTTGTCACCACCGTCGTGGCTGACCGGCTTCAACGGGTTGTCCAGTACGGCGGCCACCCGCGGATCGTCGGACAGCTTCGGCTGGCTCTCGTTCGCAACCAGCTCGGACTGGACCACGAAGCGGGCCGGCTGGTCCACCGGCTCCACGACGTACTCGATCGCGGCGATCGCACGCTGCGTCAGCGACACCAGTCGGCGGCTGCGGACCCGGATCCGCTTGCCACCTGGTGACGTCCAGTCCACGTCGCGCTGCAGGATGCCGGTGCGGAAGTCGAGTGAGCGCTCGTGCTGGGTCAGGTAGCCGTAGCGGATGTCGAACGGCGAGTCGTCCACCAGCAGCCGGATCAGCTTGCCGTTCGTCACGTCCACCAGCGTCTGGCCCGACTCGGGGTAGCCGTACCCGGCTTCGGCGTACGGCAGCGGGCGCTGCTCGTAGAACGAGTTCAGATAGGTGCCCGGGATCGCGTACGGCTCGCCCTCGTCCAGATTGCCGCGCAGTCCGATGTGCCCGTTGGACAGTGCGAACAGCGACTCGGACTGGGCCAGCCGGTCCATCTGCAGCCGCGTCTCCCGCAGCCGCCACGGCTCGATCGGATGGTGCCCGCGATCGATCATCGACCCTCCAGAAGCTCGGCCAGGTCGCGGACCACGACGTCGGCACCGTGGACCTTGAGCTGATCGGCCTGTCCGACCCGGTCAACACCAATCACATGCCCGAAATGCCCGGATCGGCCGGCGGACACGCCGGCCAATGCGTCCTCGAACACCGCGGCCTCGGACGGATCCACGCCGAACTTCTTCGCCGCGGCCAAGAACGTGTCCGGCGCCGGCTTCCCGCGCAGTCCCTCGGTCCGGATCGTGATGCCGTCGACAACCTCTTCGACGTACTGCGCCAGCTCGGTGACGGCGAGGACCTCGCGGGTGTTGGCGCTCGACGACACCACCGCCCGCCGGAGTCCGACCGCCTCGACAGCCTGCAGGTACTGCCGGGAGCCCTCGAACACGTGCACGCCCTCGGTCCGGATCCGCCGCTGGACCGCCTCGTTCTTCCGGTTGCCGAGACCGTTGACGGTCATCGCGTCCGGCGGGTCGTCCGGTGTCCCCTCGGGCAGACTGATCCCGCGCGACGTGAGGAAGTCCCGGACTCCGTCGACGCGGGGCTTGCCGTCGACGTACGCGTCGTAGTCCTCGCGGGCGTCGAAGGGCTTGAACGGCCGGCCGTGCTCGTCGGCGTACGCCTGGAGGAACTTGTCGAACATCTCTTTCCAGGCGGCGGCATGGACGGCCGCGGTGTCGGTGAGCACACCGTCGAGGTCGAACAGACAAGCCCGGATCCCCGTGGGCAGTCCCAGCATCTTCCACCTTCTCGTGTCCGGTGAGCGTGCCTCCAGATTAGACAGACAACAGGGGCGGCAGCCCGAAAGCGGGGAAACGGGAGTAGCCGAACGTGGTGATCTCACAGATCAGCCCGTCGGGGGTGACGCGGAGCACGTCGAGTTTGAACGCACGGAACTCCGTGTCCCCCGGCCGGCGCAGGTACGTCGCCGCGGCCGGCTGCCGGTTCGCCGAGGTGGGCACCAGCCGCCAGTCGCCGTCGCGGTCCGGGCCGAACGCCCGCTCGAACAACGGCAGGCACGCGTCCAGACCCTCGAACGACAGCAAGTCCGGCGGCATCGACACGCGCAGATCCTCGGCTGCGATGGCGACCGCGGCCGCCGTGTCGCACCGTTCGTGCGCGTCGATGAAGCGATCGAGGAGCTCCCGCTCGGCGGCCGTTGGTCGCGGTGCCGTCCAGTCGGTACGGCGAGCAGGCAACTGCTGCTGCATCGTCGCCCGAGCCCGCTGCAAAGCACTGTTCGCCGCCGCCACACTGGTCTCGAGCAGTGTGGCGGTGTCGGTGGCCGGCCAGCCCAGCACGTCCCGGGCGATCAGTGCGGCCCGCTGCCGCGGCGGCAACGCCTGCAGTGCGACCAGGAAGGCCAGTTCGATCGTCTCCCGGTCCACTGCGACCGAGTCCGGCTGGTCGGCGGACGGAGCGATCTCGTCCAGCAACCGGTCCGGGTACGGCTGGAGCCACACCATCTCGCCCGGCGACGCGTTCTGCCTGCGTGCGTGCCGCCGGGTCTCGTCCAGGCACACGTTGGTCGCGATCCGGTACAACCACGCCCGGAAGTACGTGCGGCCGTCGTAGGAGTCCCGGCCGCGCCAGGCCCGCAGCAGCGTCTCCTGTACGGCGTCCTCCGCATCGTCGAAGGACGCCAGCATCCGATAACAGTGCACATGCAGCTCGCGCCGGTACCGGCCGGCGAGGTCGGCGAACGCGGTCTCGTCACCCGCGAACGCCGCCTCTTCCAGCGTGCTCATGAGGCCTTGCCCACCTCCTGGACCGTCCAGCCGTTGCCGTCCGGGTCCTGGAAGCTGAGGAAGGTGCCGTAGTCGCTGCGGTCCGGGTGTACGCCGTCCTGCTTGCCCGCCGCGGTGAAGTGGAAGGGCTCGCTGACCTCGACACCGCGCTCCACCAGCTCGGCCCGGGCCGCCTCGACGTCGTTCACCACCAGGTGCGTGCCCTCGTACGTGCCCGGCGTGGCCTTGGTCAGTCCGGTGCCGATCGTGATCGAGCACGCGGATCCGGGCGGCGTGAGCTGCACGACCCGGAAGTCGTCACCGGCCCGGTGGTCGACGTCCTCGGTGAAACCGAGCTGCTCGGTGTAGAACTTCTTGGCCCGGTCGACGTCCGACACCGGCACGATCACGAGTTCGAGCTTCCAGTCCATCTGCTGCCTCCTGCGGTCGGGTCGGTCACAGTCTGACCGACGCTGTTGACCGTGTAACGACAGCCGCGGCGGAAACTCATCGGTCCGCCGATGACTCCGTTCCGGCGAAGATCTCCGCGAACCAGTTCAGCTGCGCGAGCTGCTGGTACGCCTGCCCGCCCTCGTGCTCGTTGTACTGGTAGACCTCGATCTCCTTCTGCGCGCTGCCGTAGTGGTTGTACGCCGCGAACACGGTCGACGGCGGGCAGGTCGCGTCCATCAGCGCGACCGAGAACAGCGCCGGTGCGGTGGCCAGGCGGCCGAGGTTGACGCCGTCGAAGTAACCCAGCGTCCGGAGCGCCGGCTCGACGTGCTCGCGGAACCCCTTCAGGAACCGGGTGATCTCGCCGTACGGGTCCTTGTCGGTGATCTGCAGCGCACGCTGGAAGTGACACAGGAACGGTACGTCGGGAGCGCAGCCGAGCAACTCGATCCCGGCCAGGCCTGCGAGCCCGGCGGCCGCGATCGCGATCCCGCCGCCCTGGCTGCTGCCGGTGACGATGATCCGGTCCGGGTCCACGAAGGGTGACGTCCGGGCCGCCTCCAGCGCCCGGATCGCGTCGATGAACACCCGGCGGTAGTAGTAGGTCTCCGGGTCGGTGATGCCCGCGGTCATGAAGCCGGGAGTGTGGTTGAGACCGGCGTACGGGCTGTCGTCCGCCGTACCGCTGCCGCCGCCGGCGCTGTAGCCCTGACCGCGGGTGTCCATCACGAAATGGGCGTAGCCGGCCTGCGCCCACAGGTTGGTGGCGTGCGGGAACCCGCGGCCGCCGGAGTATCCGAAGTACTGGACCACCGTCGGCAGTGGTCCGGTCGCCCCGGCCGGCACGTGCAGCCAGCCCTTGATCGGCGCGCCGCCGAAGCCGGCGTACGTCACGTCGTAGGTGTCGATCACCGCGAGCTTGTTGTCCACCTGGGTGAACGTCGCGTTGAGGTCGTCGGTCCGCGCCTTCTCCAAGGAGCGGCGCCAGAAATCGACCAGGTCGGCGGGCGCGGCCACCTCGGGCCGATACGCGCGGAGCTTGTCGAGGGAAAAGTCGAACATGGCCATGGGCAACAAACCTAAGGTGGAACCATGCCTTCGCCCAACCTCGTGTTCATCATGTCAGACGACCACGCCGCGCACGCCATCTCGGCGTACGGGAGCAAGGTCAACCAGACCCCGCACCTGGACCGCTTGGCCCGGGACGGCGTACGGATGGACGCCACCTACTGCACGAACTCGATCTGCTCTCCCTCGCGGGCCTCGATCCTGACCGGTACGTACAGCCATATCAACGGGGTCGCCTCGATCTACACCGACATCGACTACCGCGTGCCGACGTTCGCGGAGGTGCTGCACGGCGCCGGGTACCAGACCGCTCTGTTCGGGAAGTGGCACCTCGGCGAGCGGCCGGAGTCGGCGCCGCGGCACTTCGACTCCTGGCAGGTGTTCCCTGGTCAGGGCGACTACGTGGATCCGCTGATGATCGGGCCGGACGGAGCGCAGACCGTGGTCGGGTACGCCACCGACATCGTCACCGACCAGAGCATCGACTGGCTGCGGCAGCGCGACCCGGACCGGCCGTTCCTGCTGCTCGTACATCACAAGGCACCGCACCGGCCGTGGGTGCCGGACGAGAAGCACAAGGAGCTCTACCCGGTCGGCTCGATCCCCGAGCCGAGCACGCTCTTCGACGACTACTCCACCCGCAGCCGTGCGGTGCGCAGCGTCCGGATGTCCGTGGCGGACGACCTCGGTGCGGAGGAGCTCGGCGAGGAGCTGCCGACGGAGCTGCGCGGGCCGGAGAACCGGACCGAGCGGATGCGGTGGAAGTACCAGCGCTATCTGCGCGACTACCTGCAGTGCGTCCAGTCGATCGACGACAACGTGGGCCGGCTGCTCGACGTACTGGAGTCCGAAGGGCTGGCCGAGGACACGGTGGTCGTCTACACGTCCGACCAGGGGTTCTTCCTCGGCGATCACGGCTGGTTCGACAAGCGGCTGATGTTCGACGAGTCGCTGCAGATGCCGATGCTGATCCGCTGGCCGGGCCGGATCCCGGCCGGCACCACCTGCGACGCGATGGTGACAAACGTCGACTTCGCTGCGACGTTCCTGGACATGACCGGGATGGACACCGCCACCGTTCTGCCCTCGTCGCAGGGCCGGAGCTTCCTGCCGCTGCTGCGTGGAGAGGAGGTCGCTGACTGGCCGGACGCCATGTACTACCGGTACTGGGAGCACGACGATCCGAATCACCACGCGCCCGCGCACTACGGCGTACGGACGAAGGAGTTCAAGCTCATCCACTACTACGGCGCCGGCCTCGGCGTACCCGGGTCGTCGGAGCAGCTGTCCGAACCGGAGTGGGAGCTCTACGACCTGGTGAACGACCCCGAGGAGCTGGCGAACGTCGCGGACGATCCGACGTACGCCGAGATCCGGTCCGGACTGACCCAGCGGCTCACCGAGCTGCAGGAGCACTACCAAGACACTCCGTACACCGGCCCGGCAACGCCGCACCCGCACTGGCCATGGACCGCATGACCAGCACCGCCGACGTGAGTGCAGCCTTGGGTACGCCCGTGTCCGGTGTGGAGGTGCTGGATACGTTCGCCGCGTCGGAGGCCGAGGTCGTGCGGTTGCGGGTGCGTTCGGCGGGATCCGAGACCACTGTCATCGCCAAGCACGCGACCGGTGCTGGAGTGGCGGCGGCGCGGCGTGAGATCCGGTTCTTCGAGGAGCTCGCGCCGCGATGGGACCATCCGGCACCACGGTTGCTGGGAGCTACGGATGCTGGTGACGAGATCCTGTTGCTGAGCGAGGACCTGGAGGCGGCCGGCTACCGCGTGGTCGGTGCCGAGGTGTCGGACGCCCAGTTGCACGGCACGATCGACATGCTGGCGGGTTTGCACGCGCGGTTCTGGGACGACGTACCGGAGTACCTGCTCAGCGCTTCGGAGCCGTCGGTGACCAGTTCGGCGCAGGCGTTGCCGGCTGAGATGATCGCGCGGAATGCCGCGGCGGTGCGCAGCGAGACCGCCCGGTTCATCCCAGCGGCGACGGAACTCGACGACGCAGAGCGCTCAGTGCTCGAGGAAGTCCTGGAGCACTGGGAGCTCCAGTTCCTGGCCCGCGTCGCCGACGGCCGCGCGATCACGCTGATCCACGGCGATCTCCACTTCCTCGGCAACGTGTTCTTCACCGCGGACGACCCCCGGCCGAAGGTGATCGACTGGTCGGAGCTGAAGCCCGGGCTCGGACCGCACGATCTCGCCTACTGCCTGTCGGTGGTCCCGACCGGCGACCGGCTCGCTCGCGATCGTGAACTGCTGCGGCGCTACTGGGAGGCGTTGCGCGCCGCCGGTATGGATGACTACAGCTGGGAGCTCTGCGAGTGGGACTTCCGGTTCTCGGTGATCAGCAATCTCTTCCAGTCGGTCTTCCAGCGCAGCGTCAGGTGGTACCGGACGTCGCTGGCCGCGATCGACGCTCTCGACGCCCGCGCGACCCTGACCGGGAAGCCGCCCATCAGCTAGGGCGGAAGCACCCGGTCGAGCTGGCTGCGGGAGGTGACTTCGAGCTTGGTGAACACCTTGCGCAGGTGGTACTGGACCGTGCGGGCGCTGATGAACAGGCGCGTGGCGATCTCCGGGTTGGACAGACCGTCGCGAGCCATCCGCGCGATCTGCGCCTCTTGCGCGGTCAACTCGCTCTGAGCCGGTACGACGCGTTTGCGGGCGGCGGCCCCGGCGGCCTGAAGCTCCCGGCGGGCCCGCTCGGCGAAGCCGGCCATCCCCATCGCCTCGAACATCCCGTGTGCCGTCCGCAGAGACTCCCGGGCATCGGTACGGCGACGCTCGCGTCGCAGCCATTCGCCGTACAGGAGGTGGGCGCGGGCGAGCTCGACCCGCAGCCGGGTCTTGTCCAGGTGCGCGATCGCTTCCCGGTACAGCCGTTCGGCGGTGTCGCCCGCACTGACCAGTGCCAGCGATCGGGCGTGGACTCCGAGCGCCCAGTCGGTGCCGGTCGCGGTCGCCATCTCGCCGAGCCGCTCACAGGCGCGGTACGCCGTGTCGATCGACCCACTGCGGACAGCCGCCTCGACGAGCTCGCTCGGTACGAGCATCACCGACAACGCGTCGCGCGGATCCTCACAGGCTCGCTCCGCCGCCTCGGCCGCGTCCTGGTAGCGGCCGAGCCCGTTGTCGAGGACCGCGGCCGACCACCCGGCGAACGCGATCCCGATCCCCTCACCACGCCGCGACCCGTCCTTCTTGGTGGCTTCACCGAGCGCCAGCGTCTCGGTCCGGTCGCCGCGGAACGCTGCCAGCGCGAGCCGCCCGTACGGCGCGAGGTTCCCGCCGGTTGCCTCGTTGGCCGCCTGGACCTCGTCGGTCAGCAACGCCGCCGCGTCCAGATCGCCGGCGAACAACGACGCATAGGCGAGTGAGGTCAGCGCCAGCGCGCGGTCGTTGACCACACCGGTCTCGCGAGCGAGCTGCAGGTGCCGCCTGGACAGTTGCTCCCACCGGTCCGCGTCCCACAGCCGCAGTGCGGTGGTGGTCGCCATCCAGAGGAGTTGGAGCTCCTCCTCGACGGTCACATCAGTGCCGAACGCCGCCAGAGCCTTGTGCAGTGTCGGCGCTCCGGCGACGTACCCGTCCCGGTAGTACGTCGCGGTGCCGTCCAGCAACAGATCCGCCGACCGCATCACTACCGGCCGCGGTGCGTTGGCTGCCTCGCGGGCCACGGTGATGACGTCGCCGCCCGGAGTCGCGAGCCCGCTGGCGAAGATCGCGGCCGACAGAGCGTCCAGGTACGTCGCCCGCGACAACGCCACGTCGATGGTCTCGAGCCGCTTGGCTGCCTTCAGCATCAGCTGCGGTGCGTCGTTGCCGCGGTTGGTGAAGAAGGCGAGCTGCGCACGGACGAGGTCGGCCCGAGCCTGCTGCAGGTCGCTCAGAGGCTCTGCCTCGGCCATCGCGAGCAGGTCCGCCGCTGAGTCGAAGGCGCCGGTCCCGAGCTCCGCGTGTGCGGCCGCCAGCGCCCGGTCCGCCCGCTTCGCCGGGTCGATCGTCAGCTCGGCCGCCCGTTGCAGGAAAGCGGCGGTCGCGGCCAGTCCACCCCGCGCACTCGCCCGCCCGGCTGACAGTTCGAGCTCGGCCGCAACCTCTTCGTCGGGTCCGGGGGTGGCCTGCGCCCGGTGCCACGCCCGCCGATCCGGATCGGCCTCGGCGTCGGTCAGCTCGGCCAGTACGCCGTGCACCTGACGCCGCTCCGCGGCCGAGGCCGACCGGTACGCCGCCCATCGCACCAGCGAATGCCGGAACCGGATCCGCGTCCCGAACTCCGCCAGCCCGGCATCGGCCGCCGCACTCGCTGCCTCTGGACCGATCCCCAGTCGCTCGGCGGCACGTCGTACCAGAACAGCGTCTCCGGACGGATCCGCGGCGGCCAGCACGAGCAGCCGCCGGGTCTCGTCCGGTACGGCGTTCACCCGGCGGACGAAGCTCTCCTCGATCGTGCCCGCACCCGGCAGACCGAAGCCGCCGGCCAACTGAGCCGGAGACAGCCCACGCGGCAGTTCGAGCAGGGCCAGCGGATTGCCGTGCGCCTCGGCGACCAACTGGTCCCGCACCTGCGCATCGATCGGCCCGGTCAGTACGGCGTCCAGCAGCCGGCGCGCCTCCGTGTCGTGCAGACCACCGATCGGATACCCGGGTACGCCGGCCAGGTCGCCGGCGACCGCACGGGTCGCGAAGACCATCGCCACCGACTCGGCGTCCAGCCGGCGGGCGACGAACGCGAGGATCTGCGCCGAGCACCGGTCGAGCCACTGCTGGTCGTCGACCAGACAGACGAGCGGCTCCTGCTCGGCCGCCTCGGACAGCAGGCCGAGCACAGCCAGTCCGATCAGGAACATGTCCGGTGCGGAGCCTGCGCTGATACCGAACACCGTCCGTAGCGCCTCCCGCTGTGGTGGCGGCAGCACCTCGATCCGGTCCAGCACCGGTGCGCACAGCTGGTGCAGACCGGAGAATGCCAGCTCCATCTCCGACTGCACTCCCGAGGCACGCGTCACCCGGCATCCGGCCGACTGTGTCTCGAGGTAGTCGAGCAGTGCGCTCTTCCCGACACCGGCCTCGCCGTGCAGCACCAGCGCGCGACTCTCGCCGGCCCGGACAGCGCCGATCAGCCGGTCGAGCACGCCGCACTCCAGGTCGCGGCCCGTCAACTCGATCGCACGCCGCCAACCCGGCGGCTCGCCCTGCCCATGCACGTCATCACGCTAGCGGCTGGCGAGCACGAGCGGACCTGGCTGGCCAGTGGCGGATGCGGACGTGGATCCCCGTCCCGCAGGCTCGTGCAGGGCGCGCGGACCTGCATCCCGAGCCGCGGATCGCCGGAGCGATCCGTTCGCGTCCGGTAATCGGCTGCCCTCCGAAAGGACCCTCGCCATGGCCAGACCACTCCAGGACCGCACCGTGCTCGTGATCGGGCGCGGCGGCGGGATCGCCCGCGCCGTGACCACGGCCGCGCGCGACGCGGGAGCACAGGTCATCGCGGCCGGCCGGGACCAGGAGGCCCTCGCCAAGGCGTACGCCGACGACACCGGCGCGTGGGACGCCCTCGGCGACGCGGGCAAGGCGGACTACTTCGAGGACGTGAGCACCCGCAATCCCGCCCGGCGGATCGGCACCACCGAAGACATCGCCACGGCGGTCCTGTTCGCGATGACCAACACCTTCCTGACCGGTACGACGCTGCGCATCGACGGCGGCGAACCGCTCATCTGAGAGGAGCTGAACCATGGGCCTTTCCTGGCAACAGGGTCCGCTCGCCACCGCGGCGATCGGCCGATTCCTGGTCCCCGATCCGCTGCCGGAGCGACTGCTGTTCGCCGAGCCACTGCGCCGGCGGATGCGGGTCAAGTTCGGCGATCGGTGGATCGCCGACAGTGCGGACGTCGTACTGCTGCACGAGCCGGCGCGATATCCGGTGGCGTACTTCCCGATCGGTGACATCGTCACCGGTGTCCTGGAGGCCGCCGAGCGGACCACACAGCATCGCGACCTCGGCGAGACGACCTGGTACACCGTGACCGCGGGCGACAGCAGCAAGGCCCGCTCGGCCTGGCAGCACACCGCTCTGCCCGACCACGCGAGCGATCTGAAGGGACGCGTCGCGTTCGCGTGGCGGGCGATGGATGCGTTCTACGAGGAGGATGAGCGGATCGTCGGCCACGCGGCCGACGCCTACCACCGGATCGACATCCGGCAGACCAGCCGCCACCTCATCGTTCGCGACGGCGACCGTGTCGTCGCCGAGTCCACCCGGCCGCTGGCCCTCTACGAATCTGGCTTCGCACCGCGGTGGTACGTGCCGCGCGAGGACGTGGACGACTCGGCGCTGACTCCGGTCGAGGGCCAGACGTTCTGCCCGTACAAGGGTCTGTGCAGCTACTGGGACATCGGCGACGCCCGTGGTGCGGCCTGGGGCTACGAAGACGCCTGGACCGAGGTACGGCGGATCTCCGGGATGATCTCGTTCGAGCCGGACAAGGTCGAGGTGGAACTGGACGGCACGCGGCTGCGGCTGGAGCCTGGGCAGAGCGTGATCTCGCATGGGGTCGACCGCGATCTGACCGTGGAGGAACTGTCCGGATGAGCGATGCGGCAACAGTGCTGGCGGTGAACGTCGGCCGGCCGAAAGACGTCGGCTGGAACGGCAAGACCGTCTACACCGGCGTGTGGAAGGAACCGGTCGACGGCCCGGTCATGGTCCGGCGGCTGAACATCGACGGCGACGGGCAAGGCGACACCGCCGGGCACGGCGGCGAGATGCGCGCCGTACTCGTCTATCAGCTCGACTCGTACCGGTACTGGGAGCAGCACTTCGGGCGGGACGACTTCGTCTACGGGCAGTTCGGCGAGAACCTGACCGTCGACGGGCTACCTGACGACGAGGTGTGCATCGGCGACCGCTACCGGATCGGCGAGGCCGAGTTCGAGGTGACCCAGCCGCGAGTCACCTGCTACCGCGTCGGCCTGCGGATGGGCGAACCCGAGCTGCCCGCGCTCCTGGTCAGCCGTCACCGGCCCGGCTTCTACTGCCGGGTGATCACCGAAGGGCACATCGAGGCCGGTGACCGGATCGTCAAGACCAAAACCGGCCCGGGTGCCCTGAGCGTCGCGGACATCGATGCCCTGCTCTACCTACCGAACAGGGACGTCGCGAAGCTGCGCATCGCGACGCAGATCCCGGCCCTCAGCCCAGGCTGGCTCGGCTCGTTCCGCGATCTGCTGGAAGAGACCACCACCCCCAAGCCGGCCTGGGACGGCTTCCGTCCGCTGCGAGTGACCGAGGTGATCCCGGAGACCGCGACCGTCTCCTCGATCCGCCTGGCCGCTGCGGACGGGAGCCGGCTGCCGGCCGCACGGGCCGGCCAGTACCTGACGTTCAAACTCGCGGATGCCGGTCTGCCGGTCCCGGTGCGGAGCTACTCGCTGTCCTCCTCGCCCGGGACCGGCTCCTACCGGATCAGCGTCAAGCACGAACCGCACGGTGTCGGGAGCGGCTACCTGACCACGCAGCTGCGGCCGGGCGTCGTACTGGAGGTTGCCGCGCCGCGGGGCGAGTTCGTGCTGGAGGAGACGACCGGTCCGATCGTGCTGCTGTCCGCCGGGATCGGGCTGACGCCGGTGCTGTCGATGCTGCACGACCTCGCGGAACAACGCAGTACGCGCGAGGTCTGGTGGATCCACTGTGCTCGGGGGCCGGACGAGCATCCGCTGGCCGCTGAGGCGCGGGAGCTGCTCCGGTCTCTGCCCAACACGCACGAGTACATCTGCTACACCGCGACCGCGGGCCGCCTCACCAAGGACCAGCTGGTCGACCTGGACCTCCCGGTCGACGCGACGGCGTACATCTGCGGACCGGCTGGGTTCATGACGGACATGCGCGAGGCGCTCACCGCGGTCGGCATCGATCCGGCCGGCATCCGGACCGAGCTGTTCGGCGCGCTGCCGCCGACGAACCCCGGCATCACCGACCAGACCACGCGCCCTCCGCACCAGCCACCAGGACCGCCTGGCAACGGGCCTCTGGTGAGGTTTGCTCGCAGTGGCATCTCCACACCGTTCCGGGACGGCAGTGTGCTCGAGCTCGCCGAGGCCTGCGACGTACCGACGCGCTGGAGCTGCCGCACCGGCGTCTGCCACAACTGCATCACTCCGCTGCTGTCCGGTGAGGTCACCTACTCCCCCACGCCGCTGGAGCCACCGCCCGAAGGTCAGACGCTGGTCTGCTGCGCCCGACCGACCACCGATCTAGTTCTGGACATGTGATGGAATTTTCACTGGAAGTCGTCACCCTGGCCGTCCGCGACGTCGACGAGGCCAAGGCCTTCTACACCGCGAAGCTCGGCTTCGCCCTCGACGTCGACTACCACCCGCGCGACGGCTTCCGGGTCGTCCAGGTGACGCCGCCCGGCTCGGCCTGCTCGATCCAGTTCGGCGAGGGACTGACCGACGCGGCGCCCGGATCGGCCCGTGCGAACTACCTCGTCGTCGCCGATCTGACCGCCGCGCACGGCGAACTGGTTGCTCGCGGCATCAAGGTCTCCGACATCCGGCACAAGGCGCCGGTGGACACCTGGGACGGCGCGTTCGCACCCGGTGTGGACCCCGAACGCCGCAGCTACGCGAGCCTGGCCGACTTCGCCGACCCCGATGGCAACACCTGGACGCTGCAGGAGATCAGGCGCTCATGAAACCGAAGGACCCGGCCGACCTGCCGATGTCCATGGTCGGTCCGGCCACCAGTCCGCTGCGTGCGTTCCTGCGGACCGAGGCCGCCAGCGCCGCGATCCTGGCCGCCGCGATCGTGCTCGCGCTGATCTGGGCGAACGTCGCCACCGAGCAGTACGACGCGTTCTGGGACTGGGTTCTCGCGATCCGGCTCGGGCCGTGGGCGGCCGAGCTGGATCTGCGCACCTGGGTGAACAGCGGGCTGATGGCGTTGTTCTTCCTGGTCGTCGGCCTGGAGGCACGGCGCGAGTTCGACCTCGGCGAACTGCGCGAGCGACGACGGATGATCCTGCCCGTCACGGCCGGCCTGGCCGGCATGCTGATCCCGGTCCTGATCTACCTCGCGATCAACCGCTCCGGCACCGGCGTGCACGGCTGGGGTGCGGCGATGTCGACCGACACCGCGTTGGCACTCGGTGTCTTCGCGGTGGCCGGGAAGCATGTGCCGGACCGCATCCGGACATTCCTGCTCACCGTGTTCGTCGTCGACGACGTCGTTGCCCTGCTCGTCATCGCGGTCGCGTACACCAGCGAGATCCACCTGACCGGCTTGCTGGTCGCGATCGCGGCGTACGCCGGGGTCCTCGCCAGCACGCGGTTGGGCTACCGCTACCGCCGGCCGGTCTTCACTGTGCTCGCGCTCGTGGTCTGGGCGGGTTTGCTTGCCAGCGGCATCGACCCGGTCGTCGCAGGTCTCGCGGTCGGTCTGGCCACATCGGCGTACGTGCCGCGGCGGGATGCGTTGGAGCAGGCGACCACTCTTGTTCGGCTGTTCCGCGAGCAACCCACACCCGAGCTCGCTCGCGAGGCGACGCGTGAGCTCACGGGGACGCTGTCGGCGAACGCGCGGTTGCAGCACGCCTTTCACCGACTGACCAGCTATGTGATCGTTCCGCTGTTCGCGTTGGCCAACGCCGGGATCGTGATCGACGCGGACCTGCTGAAGGCAGCGTTGACCGCTCCGGTGACGGTCGGGATCTTCGTCGCGTTCGTCGTCGGCAAGCCGATCGCCGTGGCGGGCACTTCGTGGATCCTCACTCGGTCGACGCATGGCGCCGTACGTCCGTCGGTCGGTTGGGCCGGCGTACTCGGCAGCGGCATGATCTCCGGCGTACCGTTCACTGTCTCCCTCCTGATCGCGGACCTCGCCTTCACCGGCCCGACGTTGGAGGAGGCGAAGCTCGGCGTACTGGCCGCCGCGATCGGCGCTGCGGTGCTGAGCGTGAGCTTCTACCGGCTGATCGGACTGTTGCCGGTCCGCACCCGCACCCGCGCGCTGCTCGGGGCCGCCACTCTGCCCATCGACCTCGCCCCACCGGTCGACCCGTCCCGCGACCACATCCGCGGTCCGGCGGAGGCGACTGTGACAGTGGTCGAGTACGGCGACTTCGAGTGCCCGTGGACGCAGATGGCTGCACCGACAGCCCGCGAACTGCTCGCCGAGAACAGCCACATCCGCTACGTCTGGCGGCACCTGCCGCTGCCCGACGTACACCCGCACGCCCAACTCGCCGCCGAAGCCGCCGAGGCTGCCAGCCGGCAGGGCATGTTCTGGCAGATGCACGACGTCCTGCTCACCAACCAGCAGAATCTCGAACTCGACGACCTGCTCGGGTACGCCGCCGACCTCGGCCTCGACGTCGACCGCTTCCGCGAGGACCTCGTCGAGCACGACCACACCACCCGCGTCGCGCAGGACGTCGACTCCGCCGATCGCAGCGGCGTGGCCGGTACTCCGACGTTCTTCATCAACGACCACCGTCACGACGGCCCACAAGACCTGCCCGTCCTCAACCAGGCCATCCAACTGGCGTACGACCAGCAGTTGGCTACTTCAACGTGATGCCGAAGCCGGGTTCGTCGGACAGGGTGAGGTGGCCGTCGGCGAGGGTGTAGCCGTTGCCATCGGTGCCCAACGTGTTGCCGGGCACGCCTTCGATGATAGGGACGTTGCCGAGTCCGGCCGCGATGTGAGCGGCGTACAAGGTCTTGAGCGGCATCCCCCAGGCGTGCGGGGATGCCTCGGCCGATGTCTCGGCGAGGCGCGGTATGGTGCGGCGCCAGGCGGTCAGGCCGTGGCCGACGACGTCCATCAGGGCGACGTCGACGAGACCTTCCCGCGCGAGCCGGAGGATGTGGTCCTCGTCCGGGTCGAACTCACCGTCGGCGATCTTCGGCTGCCAGGAGAGCGTCGCGAGGTGCTCGCGCAGGAAGCGGAAGTCCTCCCAGCGTTCGGCGAACGGCTCCTCGATCCAGTACAGGTGGCAGGTGGACACGGCGGCCAGGTAGGCGGTCAGCGCGTTCGCGGTGTAGCCGTCGTTCGGATCGACCAGGATGTCCGCGTCCGGGTACAGCTCGCGGGTCAGCAGTGTCACCTCGATGTCGCGCTCGAGGCCTTCCTGTGGGTCCATCCAGCGGTAGCCGCGGCCGAGCTTCAGCTTGAAGTCGCGGAAGCCGGACTCGTAGTCCTGCGCCAGGTTCGTCCGGATCGCGTCCGTCCCGGCCGGCGCGTCCTCCGGATCCAGGTCGTCGAAGTAGATCCCGCCGCTGTAGCTCCGCACCCGCGGCGACCCGGTACCGCCGAGCATCGCGTACACGGGTACGTCGAGGATGCGCGCGGCCAGATCGTGCAACGGATAGTCGAGGAACTCCGCGGCCGGATCGACCACTCCCCGCTCCGGATCGATCAGCTCGGCCACGTTCTTCCCGATCAGCCTCGCCGGATCACCGCCGTACAGCGGCAGTCCCCAGCCACTGGCGCCGCGATCGGTCTCGACGACGTACGCCGTCGAGGTGTTGCCGCTGCCGTGATGACCGCGGAAGGAGTTCCGTCCGACGGCCCGCAGATAGCGCGAGCCGACCTCGGCGGTCGTGACGGAGCTGACCACATGCCGGGAGAGAGTCACCCTGGAACCCTACGTCGGACCGGTCAGCCGACGGATGCGGTAGGCGCGTCGTCCGCCTAGAGTGCGAAGGGATCGGTGGAGAGGAGTGAGGACCGCTGCGACTCAGCGAACGGCCACGCGGTCCGGTGGTGATCGCCACGCTCGCGGTCACCACGACCATCGGTTACGGGATCCTGTACTACGCCTTCAGCGCGCTGCTCGAACCGATGCGCAGCGATCTGCGCCTCAGCACCACCACAGCGACCGGAGCACTCACCACATCGGTCCTGGTCAGTGCAGCAATGGCTGTCCCGGTCGGACGCTGGCTCGACACCCACGGCGGGTACGGCGTGATGACCTTCGGGTCCGCGCTGGCCACAATCGCCGTACTCGCGTGGTCGCAGGTCCAGACGGCTACCCAGCTGTACGGCGTCTTCGTCCTCATCGGCGCTGCCTCGGCGATGGTGCTCTATCAACCGGCGTTCGCGGTCATCGTCGCCATCACCGCACCGGCCCGGCGGGCGAGCGCGATCCTCAGCATCACGCTGGTGGCCGGCTTCGCCAGCTCGATCTTCATCCCGCTCGCCGGTCAGCTCATCCATGCACTCGGCTGGCGGCATGCGGTCCTGGTGCTGGCCGTCTTCGTCGGGCTGACCATTCCGCTGCACGGGATCAGCCTGCGCGGGACCAGACCGACGGCCGCTGTCACGCACCAGGGCAGCACGCGCTCACCGGCCCGCGTGCTGCGTGATCCCGGCTTCTGGCTGATCGCGTGCGCCTTCGTCCTGCACAACGCGGCGTTGGCGGTCATAGCCGTGCACCTGGTCACGTACCTGGTGCAGCTGGGTCACAAGCCCACTGTCGCCGCCGGCCTCACCGGACTGCTCGGCGTACTGTCCGTCACCGGCCGGATCGTCACCACCGTGGCCAAGCGGTGGCTGTCCATCACGCTCATCACCGCGGCGGTGATGACCTTGCAGGGCATCGCGATCGGACTGCTGCCGTTCATCGGGCGCAGCATCACCGGGGCCGCGATCAGCCTGATCCTGTTCGGGCTGGGCTTCGGCGTCGCCTCGGTCGCTACTCCGGCCATCCTGCTCGACCGGTACGGCGACGAGGGGTACGCCACCATCTCCGGCATTCTCGGAACCCCCACCACTGTCGGCCGGGCGACGGCACCGCTCATCGCTGCCGCACTGGCCGTTGCCGTGGGCTATCAGCCGCTGATCCTCGGCTCCGCGGTGACCTGCCTGGTCTCCGCAGTTGCGCTGGCGTTGACTCGCAGTACCGCCCAGAGTCCCCAACCGGCGTGAGAGGTCACAGCAGACCACGATCGGCCTGACGCATCCTCGAGCACGCCCAGCACAGTGGTGATCGGCACGTGGTGCGGTGCGTCGACACCCAGCGCGTTCGACCACACGACCACACCGTCCGGCGCCAGCGCCCGCACCACCTCGTCCGCAAACAACGGCACATCAGCCAGTACGACGGCCTGCGCGCAACAGTCCCGGACCGGCAACCGCGACGCGTCCCCCTGCAGCCGCTGCTGCGCTGACGACCGGCGCAGCATCTCCCAGGTCAGGTCCATGCTCACGACCCGCGGCCACACGTCCTCGATCAGACCGGTCAGCAGACCCGTACCGCAGCCGACCTCCAGACAGAGTCCGTCGGGCCACGGCCCACCACGCTGCAACGCGTCCGACAAAGGCACCGGCCGGTAGCCACCGCGTTCGCCGTCCCACTCCGGTGCCAGCTCGGTGTAACGGCGTACCACCTCGTCGGCCTGGTCCTGCGACCACGACGACGGGTGGACCGCGAGGTTGAGTGACGCCTGCTGGCTGGCTGCTGCCTCCTTGCGGACCGGCTTGCCGGGATCGGCCGGCACCACACGCGGGAGTTCACGGATCGCGCTCATGCCATTCATCATGCCGTCCGGTCCACGCGCTCGGCGAAGGCCGGCAGAACCTGGTCGGCGAACACCTGCAGCTGGTCGAGCAGTTCGTCGACTGTGTTCCCGACGAACGAGGCACTGAAATGATCGAGTCCGGCCTCGGCGAAGGCTTCGAGTTGAGCACACACCTGGTCCGGCGTACCGACCAGATTGCCGTCCAGGTACGGATCCGGGCCGGCCACGTGCGGCGACCGGACCAGTGCAGACCGCCCGAACCGCTCGCGAGCCTGCATCGCTGTCGTGCCCAACGCAACGATCGACCGCAAGGAGGTGTGGATCGTGTCCGGGTCCCGGCGGGCGCGATCGGCGTACTCGAGCACCTTCTTGCGGCCGTTGCGGAGGTCGTCCGGACCGATCCGGTCGGCGAGCCAGCCGTCGCAGAGTTCACCGGCGCGCCGGATCGCGCCGTCGTCGTTGCCACTGGAGTAGATCGGCAGCGGCGTCTGGACCGGCTTCGGGTAGCACTCGACGTTCCGGAAGTGCCGGTAGTTGCCGCTGAAGCTGGTCAGCCGCTCGGTGAACAGGCCGCGCAGGCACTGGATGCTCTCCCGGGTCAGCCGCGACCGTCTGGCGCCTTTGAGACTCGGCAGCACACACTCGAACTCGTCCCGGTGTGGTCCGACCCCCACGGCGAGCGTCGTCCGGCCGTCGCTGAGCCGATCGAGTGTCGCGACCTGCTTGGCCAGCAGCACCGGCTCGCGCAGGGGCAGCACCAGCGCACCGGCGGCCAGCCGCACCACTGAGGTCCGGGCCGCGACGGCGGTCAGCGTCACGAGCGGTTCGAAGTACTCCGGTGGGTTCTCCCACTTCTCGCGGACGACATGGGTGCTGCTGAAGTGGTCACTGCAGCCGACCTCGTGGAACCCGAGCCGCTCGGCCTCGACGGCGACCCGGATCACCCGGTCGACCCAGCTGTACGACGCCGCCCGGCCCGCACCGGCCAGGCCGGTCGGGAGCTGGACGCCGAACGTCAACGAGTCGGTCTCGGAAGGCGTGGACATGATCCGGATTCTCACCGGCCCGGGCCGGAGCCGCATCCGTCGATCGAACAGTTACCGCTGACCGTCCGCGAACTCCTCGGCGGCCAGCTGACCCAGCTCGACCCGGGACCGCAGGTGCAGCTTCCGGAAGATCTTGTGCAGGTGGTAGGCGACCGTCCGCGGGCTGAGGAACAGCTGCGCGCCGATCTCGCGGTTGCTCGCGCCTTCACCGGCCAGCCGGGCCACCTGCAGCTCCTGCGGCGTGAGCGTCTCCAGCGGCATCGATCGACTCGGCCGTCCCCCGATGCCGGTCGCGCGCAGTTCGCCGTTCGCGCGCCGGCTCCACGGCACGGCACCGAGTTGGTCGAACGTGTCCGCCGCGGCCCGCAGTGGTGCGCTCGCATCGGTACGCCGGCGTTGGCGGCGCAGCCACTCGCCGTACAGCAGCTGCGTGCGCGCCCGGTCGAACGGACGGACCTCACCACCGCGGCCGGCCTCGTCGTGCAGCTCGAGCGCCCTCACGTACAGGTCATCGGCGGTCTCGTCGTCAGCCAGCAACGCCTGGCAGCGGAGACTGACCGCGAGTGCCGACGGTCGGCCGTTGTCCTCCGCCCAGGACGCCAGCTGCTCGAGTCGTTCACGGACCTCCGCGGCGCGGCCGCAGCGGGCAGCGGCCTCGATCAGATCGGGACTCTGGCGCATCGCAACCACCGGATGTTCGGACTCCTCCACATCGCCGTACGTCGCCTGCTCGAGCGCCTGGACTGGTTGCCCCAGGCCAAGATCGAGCAGGGTGAGTGCCCAGCGGCCGAGTGCGACCACCGGGGCGATGCGCTGCAGCCGCGCGTGCCCGAGTGCTTCAGCAGCCAGCTTCCGGCACGACTCCTCGTTGCCAGCAACGGCTTCCAGCCAGGCCAGTAGGGCCTGGAAGTGACAGGACCGGTTGTCCTGCCCCAGCGCGGTCGCCAGCTCGAGTCCCTCACGTGCGTTGGCCCGCGCGAACCGGTATCTGCCAGTGATCGTCTCGACTGTCGCGAGGATCTGCAGCGACAGCACCAACAGCGCGAGCTGACCGCCGGCCCGGCAGACCCTGACCGCCGTCTCCGCACGGCCCAACGCACCGCTGTCGTCGGCGAGCGACAGATCCGCGCCCCCTCGCAGCACCAGCTCCAGCGGCGTCCGATCGTCCACGAGCGATACGTCGTACGACGCCGGCAACCCGAGCGGCCGCCCGCCGGTCATCACCTCCAGCCGATCCGACAGTTCCAGAACCACCCGCGCCGCGGACCGCTGCGAACTGTTCTCCGGGAGTCGCAGCGTGCGCAGCCCAGCGATCGCCTCACGAGACCACTCGCGTTCGTTGGCGAACCAAGCGTTCTTCACCGCATCGACCAGCAACCGAGCGGACAGATCGGGATCTGCTGCGGCGACAGCAGCGATGTCAGTCATCAAGAGTCGGTGGACCGTCACCGGTGATCCCCGGTCGAAGGCCAGGTTGGCGCGTAGACGACGATTCCGGGCGTGCACAACCAGATCGGTGGTCAGCTGATCGGACTGGTCGGCGAGCCGCACGGCCTGCACCGGATGGCCGGCCGAGTCCGCCGCCTCGGCCGCAGAGGCGAGCCGCTGGGCGCGGGCAGCCTCGGACTCGGTCAGCCAGGCAGCCTTCTCGTAAGCGGTGGCCGCGGTCGACGGTCCACCCCGCTGGAGGGCTCGCACTGCGCAGCGATCCAGCTCGTCAGCGATCCGGTCGTCCGGACTTGGCGCGGCGGCAGCGAGCTGCCAGGCACGCCGGTCCGGGTCGAGAGCAGGGTCCAGTGCCTCGGCCAGTGCCGTGTGGGCGGCGAAGCGTGCAGTCTGCGTCGCCGACCGGTAGACAGCCGCGCGCACCAGCGGATGCCGGAACCGCACCCGCGCACCGCGTACGTCGTCCTCGATCCTGACGAGTTCCGCAGCCTCGGCCGCGTCCAGTCCGGTCGCCTCGATGCCGCCGAACCGCGCCGCCCGCAGGATGACCGCCAGCTCCCCGCTGTCCTCGGCGGCTGCGAGCAGGAGCAGCTTCTGCGTCGATTCCGGCAACTCACTCACCCGCGCGCTGAAGATGTCCTGCAACCGCTCAGTCAGCGGCAACGGCCCGACAACAGGCTCCACACCGGCTCGCTGCGCGGCGGACAGCGCGGTTGGCACCTCACGCAACGCGAGTGGGTTGGCGGATGTCTCCTCGATCACTCGCGCGACCATGTCATCGGTCAGCTCAGGATTGCGGGCCCGGAGCAACGAAGTGGCTGCCTCCTCGTCCAGACCGGTCAGCCATAGCTCCGGTGCGCCGCTCAGAAACTCGTCCCGGGCGGCCATCAGCAGCCCGATCCGCTCCGCGAGCAGCCGGCCGGCGACGAACCACAGTGCGTCCACCGATGGCCGATCGAGCTTGTCCGCGTCATCGACCAAGCACAGCACCGGATGCTCGTCGGCGGCCTCCGACAGCAGAGTCAGCGCGGCGAGTCCCACGAGCATGCGGTCCGCGTGGCGGGCAGGCGTCGTACCGAACGCGCTGTCCAGGGCGTCCGCCTGCGGTTGCAGGAGATCGCCTGTCCGCCACAGGAGTGGGCGAAGCAGCTGGTGCAGTCCGGCGAACGGAAGCTCGGCCTCGCTCTCGCCGCCGGTCGCCCGCAGGATCAGGGTGTCGTCGGCACAGCAGGAGGCGGCGTGCTCGAGCAGTGTGGACTTGCCCGAGCCTGCCTCGCCACGCACCACCAGCAGGCCTGGGTGGCCGTCCTCAACGGCGGCGACCAACTGCTGGAGCCGGACCCGTTCCGGCTCCCTGCCGAACAACATGCCCACAAGCTACTGCGTCCACCGCCCGCTGTGGACGCCGGTGCTACTGGAACGCAGGCATCACGTACTTCGCGAACATCCGGAGCTGGTCGAGCATCTCGTCGACGGTGTTGCCGACGAAGAGGCTCGCACAGAAGTGCTCCAGCCCGGCCTCCTGGTACGCCTGGACCTTGGCGCACACCTCGTCCGGCGTACCGATCAGGTTGGCGTCGAAGTACGCGTCCAGGTCGACGCCCTTGGTCATCGTGGTCTGCAACGACCGGCGGAACAGATCGAAGGCGGAACGCTCGAACCGCTCACGCACCTGCTCCGCAGTGTCGCCCAGGCAGACCACCGACTGCAGCGCGGTGGTGATCGCCGCCGGATCGCGACCCGCGGCCCGGGCGTACGCGTCGACCTTCTCGCGGCCGGCCCGGATCTTGTCCGGACCGACCTTGGCCGGCAGCCAGCCGTCACACAGCTCCCCCGCCCGGCGCAGCGAGCCCTCCACATTGCCGCCGGAGTAGATCGGCAGCGGATCCTGCACCGGCTTCGGGTACGACTCGACCGAGTCGAACCGGCGATACCTCCCGGCGTACCCGGCCCGCCGCTCGGTCCACAGCGCCCGCAGCGACTCGATGCCCTCGACCGCCAGCCGGGCTCGCGGTGCGTCCGCCAGATCCGGTACGACGCCCTCGAACTCGTCACGGTAGCCGCCGACCGCGACGCCGAGGATCACCCGGCCACCGCTGAGCTGGTCGAGCGTCGCGACCTGCTTGGCCAGCAGCACCGGATCGCGCATCGGCAGCACCAGGATCCCGGTGGTCAGCCGGATCACCGACGTCCGGGCGGCGATGTTCGAGAGCGTGACCAGTGGCTCGAAGAAGTCCGGCGGCTCGGTCCACGCGTCCCGGATGAACTGCATCGTGCTCAGGTGATCGTTGCCGCCGACGTCGTAGTACCCGAGTTGCTCGGCCTCCACAGCGACGCGGACGACGTCCTGCGCGGTGGCGAACGGGGTCGGGTACATCATTCCGGCCGTGCAGGTAGGAGCCTCGACTCCGAACTTCATCGACTGGCCTTTCGGTCGGGAGCTGTGGGTGCTCCGGACGCTACGGACGCCGGTCACGGTCCGAATCCGTCAGCTGACCGGTCCTGCCGGTCCTGCCTGTCACTGTCAGTGCTAGGCAGAAGGGAGTGAGGTACGGCGGGTCCGGATTCACGACAGTGGAGAAACCAACCTCCGAAAGGACTTTCTCCCATGAGTGTCGTCGGCCTGACCACCCCCGCGGTCAGCCCCTCGCGGCAGCGACTGGTGTTGCTGGTGCTGCTGACCGCCGGGTTCACCCTCGCGGTCGACTTCTCCATCCTGAACGTCGCGCTGCCGACCATCGGCCAGGACGTCGGGCTGCCGCTCGCGCAGCTGCAGTGGATCGCTACCGCGTTCGCGCTCTGCGCCGCCGGCTTCACGCTGCTGTTCGGCCGCGTCGCCGACCTGTTCGGCCGTAAGCGGCTCTTCCTGATCGGCATGGCCGTCCTCGGCATCGCCTCGCTGGCCGGCGGACTCGCCACCTCGCCGACGATCCTGATCGCGGCCCGGATCGCCCAGGGCCTCGCCACCGCCGCAGTCACCCCGGCCGCGCTGTCGCTGCTGACCACCTCGTTCCCCGAAGGACCTCTGCGGGAGCGCGCGCTCAGCCTGAACGGCGCTCTGATGGCTGCGGGCTTCACCACCGGCGCCATCCTCGGCGGTCTGCTGACCGACATCCTGAGCTGGCGCTGGGCGTTCTTCATCAACATCCCGGTCGCTGCCATGGTGCTGCTCCTCGGCCCACGCACTCTGGTCGAGGGCCGGCCGAAGGACCGGCTGCGGCTGGACGTCTGGGGCGCGCTGACCGCTACCGGCGGCCTGCTGGTCCTCGTGTACGGCCTGACCAGGGTCGGCGAAACCTCCTGGACCGATGCCCACGCTCTGATCGCGCTCGCGGCGGCCGTCGTACTGCTGGTCAGCTTCCTCCTGGTCGAGCGGCGGGTGCAGGACGCGCTGGTCCCACTGCCGGTACTGCGTCGTCCGTCGGTCCGGTGGGGCAACCTGGCCGGTCTGCTCGCGTTCGCCACCGAGACCTCGCTGGTCTTCCTGCTGACCCTCTATCTGCAGAAGGTGCTCGGCTACTCGCCTCTGACGACCGGTCTGTCGTTTGCGGTCCTCGGAATCGGCACAGTCCTCGGCGGCCTGGTCGCACCGAAGGTGCTGGGCCGGATCGGCTCGCGGAAGACGATCGTGACGGGCTTCGGGCTCCAGGCTGCGGCAACCGTCCCGCTGGTGCTGCTGGGCACCTCGAGCGGCTGGATGGTTCTGTTGCTCATCACCACGTTCGTCGGCGGCGTGGCCAACCTGATCGCCATCGTCGGCTTCATGGTCACCGCGACATCCAACCTGCCCAACGAAGAGCAGGGCCTCGCGACCGGCCTGACCACGATGAGTCAGCAGGTCGGCATCACGATGGGCATCCCGGTGATGAGCGCCATCGCCACGGCTGCGATGCACGGCGCGGACGGTCCGGACCAGGTGATCAACGGGGTCACGACGGCCATCTGGGTGAACGCCGGCCTGTGCGTGCTAGGCGCCGTACTGACTGGTGCTCTGCTGCGGCCGGCGAAGGGCGGCGAGTGACCATGTGCCGGAATTGTGCGGAGTGGGACCCAGGCACCCGATCTACGATGGATTTCGTGGAGACCGACCTCGGACACTTCCTGCGCAGCCGGCGAGCCCGGCTGCAGCCTCAGGACGTCGGACTGGTCTCGTACGGCGCCCGCCGGGTGCCGGGACTGCGCCGGGAGGAACTCGCCCAGCTGGCCGGGGTCAGCATGACCTACTACACCCGGCTGGAGCAGGGCCACAGTGAGCAGGCCTCCGACGAGATCCTGCTCGCCATCGCCCGGGCACTCCGCCTGGACGACGACGAGACTGCCCACCTGCGCAACCTGGCCCGCCCGTCCAACCACCGCCGTCCACAGGCACCGGCGCCCGAGGCGGCCCGGGACGGCGCCCGCCGTCTGGTCACCGCGATGAGCGGTGTCGCTGCAGTCGCGATGGACCGGCGCAGCGACGTACTGGCCTGGAACTCCACTGCCCACCGCCTGCTGGCCGGCCACTACGACGAGCACAGCCCCGACTCGCCCGACACCCGGCCGAACCTGACCCGGATGCTGTTCCTGGACCTCCACACCCGCGAGCTGTACGTGGAGTGGGAACTGGAGGCCGAGCGGTCTGTCGCGTCGCTGCGGCTGGTCGCCGGTCGGCACCCGGACGACCGCTACCTGGCCGAGCTGATCGGTGAGCTCTCGATGAAGAGCCCCGAGTTCGCCCGGCTCTGGTCGAGCCACTCCGTCCTCAACTGCTCCTTCGGCACGAAGCTCTTCCAGCACCCGACGGTCGGCCGGCTGGAACTCGGCTACGAGGCTGTGCAGTTCCCGGACTCCTCAGCCCACCGCCTCCTCATGTACACCGCTCAACCCGACTCCCCCTCAGCCGCAGCCTTCGACCTCCTCGACCGCGGCACCGCGGAAATCACCTCCTGACTCGGTCCTGTTGCCAATTGCAACCAAGCCCGGCGAAACGTTTCGGGGGCTGGTGACGATAGGTCTCAGGAGGGGGTGATCCGGTATGTGCGAGGCGACCCGCAGGATGTTGGCGTTACTGCGGCTTCTGGAGGGAGAGCGCTCACAGTCCACGGCGGCGGACGACGACGTACTGCTGGACACCCATTTCGGCGTCCAGTCGCGGGAGTTCCCGTTCGAGCGGTTCTGACCTGCCGGTAGGCGGACTGGGCGATCCGGACGGCCAGGGCAGTAGGTATGCTGGCGGGGCTTGACCGGCGGTGGGGCTCGCCGGACCGAACCGTCGCCACCCGGCGGCCAACAGTCCCTACCTGTCGAACCGCGCGGCGCCGCAGCACGAGGCGCCTGCGCATGTCCAGGTAGGAGATCGGATGCAGCACGAGCGGACGGACCCAGCTCCCTGGGAACCCGTCGACCCCGACGTCGACCTGCGCCACGACCGCCCGGTACGCCGTACCGGGGACACCGCGGTCCTGGCCGTCATCGCGGCCGGCGGAGCGATCGGCGCGGTGGCTCGGTATCTGGTCGGGCAAGCGTGGCCGACCCCAATCGGCAGCTTCCCCTGGGCGACGCTGATCATCAACGTCGTCGGCTGCGGCCTGATCGGGATCCTGATGGTCGTGGTCAGCGAGGTCCTGACCCGGCAACGGCTGATCCGGCCCTTTCTCGGCACCGGCGTACTCGGCGGATTCACGACGTTCTCGACGTACACCCTCGACATCCAGCAACTCATCGCCAACCGGCATCCCGGAACGGCGCTCCTCTACCTTGCGGCCACGGTCGCGGGAGCCCTCATCGCCGTCTGGGCAACCGTCACCGCAACTCGAACCCTGGTGGCCCGATGAGATTCCCTAGGTCAACCTCAGGGCGCGATTTGCATGGCGCCTCCGTGGAGCTGGGGGTTGTAGGTGGTGTGGTTTTGCCAGCAGCGCCAGATGAC
>NZ_SJKB01000039.1 GCF_004331465.1 Kribbella pittospori | reverse complement strand
ACCGACCAAAACCCCGACCAAGCCACGAGGCGCCCGCCCCGGCAACCGGGACGGGCGCCTCACCCTGCCACTTGACAAGAACTCACTCCATATCAGCTGACCACTAACGGGTGGAGCACAGACGCTCGAGTTCCCTTGGCCCTGCCGAGCTTGGCCACTTCAGTTTCCCGCCCGAGACCTCCCGCGCGACATCACCTTGGGTGTGGCCGTGCGGTCAGGGCACTCGAATCGAAAGAGGAGTGGAGCACCTTGGACGCACAAGAGCTGCAGAAGATCGCGGGCGACTTCACTGTGGATCTGCCCGGCGCCGACCTGGAGCATCGTCTCGACCCCGACTGGGATGTTTACAAGGTGGGCGGCAAGGTCTTCATGCTCATGACCGACCTGCCGGGGCGCCCCATCGTGATCCTGAAAGCTGATCCGGACCACGCCGCGGCCCTCCGTGAGCAGTACGCAGACATCACCCCCGGGTATCACATGAACAAGAAGCACTGGATCACGGTGGAAGGCGGGGGCACCGTCGACGAGAAGCTGGTGAAGCAGCTCGTGACTGACTCCTATCATCTCGTGGCGAGCGCGCTTCCGAAGTCCAACCAACCCCGCACCTGAAACCGCCGGAGCTATTCCAAACCGGCGGTGCTCATGGTCGTCACGGCTGCGGTGCGGCTGGTGACACCGAGTCGCTCGTAGATGTGGTTCAGGTGCGTACGTACGGTTCCCTCTGACAACTCCATCCGCCGGGCGATCTGCGTGTTGGTGTAGCCCTGGGCAACGTATTGGAGCAGCTCGAGCTGGCGCGGGGTGAGTGCCGAGGGCGCTCGACGGCGACGCTCCGCGCTCCGGTACGCCGCGATCAGATGCGGCCGCAGCAACGTGAGCACCAGCCGATCCCGCTCATCAAAGTCCCGTCCAGGGCCGCGCCACAGATACAGCCGGGTACTGAGTCCGGGTTCGTCGGGCAGGTAGACCATCAGCGCCCGCGTCCGCCCGCCGCCGTAGTCGATGCCCATCGGGCTCGCCCGCCACTGGCGGTCGGAGACGAAGTCACTCAGCTTGGTCACGTTGACGATGTCACCGGTGCGCTGCCCGTAGTTACAGGCGTCGGACGTCTTGTCGAGCTCCCAGTAGTGCGGGTCCGGAGGGTCGTTGCCGATCTCCACGAACCGGGTCTCGCCAAGGGCTTGTTCGAGCACGAACTCCTCCTGAGCGGGCCGGGCACGGGACAGCTTCATGGAGTCGCTGTGGAACAGGTCGCACAGGCACTCCATCAACTCCCACGGCAACCCGGGGCCGGGATCGTCCACCTTCAAGGCGAGCAGGTCGCGCATCGCGTTCAGATCCCGCCCGCTGATGCCGTCTGCCATGACTCCCTCCCACTGGCGACGCTACGCCGCCGCCGCGCCGGGTGCCATACGCGACTGCGCGTATTCCAGCCCGCCGGCCGCCGACCTAGCGTCGAAACGAATCCGGGATCCGAACCGGACCATCGTCCAGGAGGCGAGCCATGAACCACGCACGCACAGCCATCGCAGCGACCGCACTCGGACTAATCGCTGTCACCCTTGGCGCGACCAACGCAGCGGCAACCCACCCTGCTGAGAACGGCACGTTGCCGGCCCCGGCCGTTACCTACGGCCCGCCGGACTGCCACTGGGCCTACCACCCTTCCGGCGACGCGGTCCCCGTGCCGGAGCCTCCCGTGCAGGCGGCGCTCGGTCCGTCAGACGACACCGGAGCCGAGACCATGCAGGCGGGCGCCTCCGCGCTCGGCGGCGCCTGCCTGGCGCTCACCGGGGTGTGGATCTACCGCCGCCGCCACGCTCTGAACAGCATGGAGAACGAATCATGAGCAAGAACACTGCACACGATCATGGCAGTAGTCGCAGTCCCCCCAACCTACGACCAGGACGAGATTCGGCCCGTCCAACAGCAGAACGGCCTGGACACGACCTCCGTCGCACTGGATCGGCCAAACCACGTCATCTCAGACTTGTGTGTCTACGCGAGTGCCACCGGGCGGAGGGCGAAGCCGGCTGTGATGCCGCGGAGTTTGGGGACCAGGGCGATGTAGCAGAAGCGGTAGGTCCGACTTGCTGCGAGATCCTCCAGGTAATGCAGTTCGCCCATCGGCACCCCTTGTTCGACCAGCAGGTACGCGTGCACCGGCGACTGGTTGTCGCCGTCGACAGGCGGCATCACCTCGACGGTGGACGTGTCGCTGCCGACGAGCATTGCCCCGCACTCCTCTACGAGCCAGCGTGCGCTCTCGAGGGTCAGACCGGCGGTGTCCGGGCCGGTGAGTGCCGGGTGGTCCGCGCCAACCTCGCCCCAGTGCCGCATCGCGCCGGTGCGGATGAGCACGACGTCTCCAGGGCGTATCTCGGCGTCCTGCCGGCGCAGTGCGTCCTGCAGATCGGTCGGAGTGATCGGATGACGCGCGGGAAGCTCGTCCACTCCCGCGGCCGCGGCCACATCGATCAGAACCCCGGGCGCGATGATCGGCGGGAACGTGTGTGCTGCCGATCTCCGCGGCCCGAAGTCCTGGCCGTGCGCCTCCGCGGTTGCGCCGTTGTACCAGTGGTGGTCGGGGCCGAGCGTGGCGTGGCAGAGCCCGTCGATCTGCGTCCCCGCGTGGTCCGAGACGACGACGAGCGACGTGTTGAAGCTGACGCCGGGGGAGCCGAGCTCGGTCCCGGTATCCACCGTGAGCCCGTGTGGCGTGCGGAAGGCGACGACTTCGGTACCGACGTGAGGGCCGGCGAGGAACGACGTTCGATCGACGAGGACGCCGAGATCGTACGCGGTCCCTGTCGTGACGGACTGCAAGGCGGCCAGGCGTGATGCGGCATCGATGGTGTTGAGGGCGCCGATCTCGTCGTCGGCGCCCCACACCCACCCCCAGCCGCGCGACTGCTGCCAGCCGCGCTCGATCATGCCGGATGCTCCCGCGTGATCGGCGACTGCATCGGATAGCCGCGCTGGGCGTAGTCGAAGCCACCGAGTTCGAGCTGTTCGAGATCACTGTCCTGTGGCGAGGCGTAGTACGCGCGGATCTCGCGGATCAGCCCGCTCTCGTCGTCGAAGATGTACCACTCGTCGCCGCGCAGCACCTTGTGCTGATAGGTCTTGAAGTGGGTCCACTCGATGACTGCGCGCGCTGAGGCGGGATCGGTGACGACCTGGTCGACGGTCCAGACCGAGCCGACTGTCTCGACCGCCTTGACCCAGGCCGTGGCGATCGCTTCGGCGCCGACGAAGGGTCCGCCGTACATGCCCGGTGGGAAGTAGTGAACTCCGTCGTCGGCGAAGCAGGCCTGGATCTTCGCGGCGTCGGCCTCGTTGCAGGCGTCGAAGTAGGTACGGATGGTCTGCTCCATCCGCTCGTGCGTGAGAACGCTCGACATGCCATTCCTTTCAGGTGAAGAGACAGGACACGCTGCCCAACGTGTCGAACTCGGCGACGTAGGTCTCGCCGGGCCGCACCGGAGCGGCGCGAGTCATGGAGCCGGACATCACGTAATCGCCCGCCCGGAGTGCCCCGCCGTACTCGGCGATCGCGTTGGCCAGCCAGGCGACCGCAGTCGCCGGATGCCCGAGTACGTCGGTGCCGCTTCCGGTGTCGAACTCCTCGCCGTCGCGGAGCAGCCGGACCCGCTCGGCGATCAGATCGAGCCCGGCGTCGTACTTCGTCTCGGGTCCGAACACGCACCGGGAGCTGCTGCCGTTGTCGGCGACCGTGTCGGCGAACACGATCCGCCAGTCGCGGATCCTGCTGTCGATGATCTCCAACGAGGGCAGCACGGTGACTGTCGCGTTCAGCACGTCCTCGGTCGTGACGTTCGGCCCGCGCAGGTCGTGACCGAGTACGAACGTGATCTCCGGCTCCACCATCGGCGCGATCAGATCCGAGGTGGCGATCGTGCCCCCGGCGGGTACGACCATGTCGTCGAACAGGTGGCCGTAGTCGGGGGTGTCGATACCGAACAGGCCCTGGATCGCCTTGCTGGTGCAGCCGATCTTCCGGCCGACGAGCCGGGCGCCGTGTTCCGTGCGCAGCCGCACGTACTCTTCCTGTA
The DNA here is from genome assembly GCF_004331465.1 of Kribbella pittospori. GTDB lineage: Bacteria > Actinomycetota > Actinomycetes > Propionibacteriales > Kribbellaceae > Kribbella > Kribbella pittospori. Next base: position 18,947 of record NZ_SJKB01000039.1, on the reverse strand, counting down.
CGGCGTACGCCGCGGACGGATCCAGATCCGGATGCCGCTCTGTCAACGGCTCGAACGGGACCGCCTCCTGCTCGGCCAGGTAGATCTCGCGACCGAGCTTCGCCACGAGCTTCGCGTCCATGTCACGCCACCCGGTACTGCGCGAAGGCTTCGTCGGTGAAGGTGGTCGACGCGCCGGGTGTCTCCGAGACGTGGAAGACGCCGGCCCGGATGTCGGCCGGCTCGTGGAACAACTCCTGCAGCCAGGGAATGCACTCGATCATCGGAGCACCGGGATGAGCGACTCCGAGGTGCTGGTGCACCCGCATCATGTCGGCGTGGTGTGGAATGACGGGGACGTGGTACGAGTTGGCCAGGTCGGCGACTGCGAGCCACTCGGTGATGCCGCCGACCCGGGTGGCGTCCACCTGGACCACACCGATGTTCCCGCGCACGATCAGGTCCCGGAACGCCGTCCGGGTGTAGACGTGTTCGCCGACCGCGATCGGGATGCTGGTCGCGTCCGCGATCCGGGCGTGCCCTTCGACGTCGTCGGGGTCGATCGGCTCTTCGAGCCAGCCGATGTCGAACTCGGCGAACCGTTCCGCCCAGGCCACCGCCCGCGTCCGGTTCCAGCGCTGGTTCACGTCGATCATCAGGTCGATGTCCGGTCCGAGTGCGTCGCGTACCGCGGCGACCCGGCGCAGGTCCTCGCGCGGATCTTCCTTGCCGATCTTCATTTTGACGCCGGACCAGCCCTGCTCGACGATCCTCGACATCTCGTCGATCAGTCGTGGGACCTCGAAGTTCAGCCAGCCACCGTCGGTGTTGTACGAGCGCACCTGTCCCTGCTTGTGACCGCCGGCGAGCCGCCACAACGGCAGTCCGCAGTGCTTCGCCTTGAGGTCCCACAGCGCGATGTCCACTGCCGCCAACGCCATGTGCGTGATACCGAGCCGGCCGACCCAGTGCGCGTCGGACCAGTAGAGCCGGTCCCAGTGCCGCTGGGTGTCCAGCGGATCCTCCCCGAGCAGCAGCGGCGCGTAGATCCGGTCCAGGATGTCCTTGATCGCGAAGTCGCCGTGGGTCAGCGTGCTCGTGTAGCCCGTTCCCTCCAGGCCCTCGTCGGTCCGGATGCGGACGCCCGGAAGACCCCAGTTGTCAGCCTGGTTGAACGCATCGGTCACCCGCCGTGGGATCGGCGCGTGCAGGACAAACGACTCCACCTCGACGATTTTCATCGTGATCGGCCCTCCGTGTTCAGGTCGTGAAGCTCTTCCACAGTGCGGCGGAAGCCGGCACTGGCCATCGCGATGTCGGCGGACAGCGTTGCCAGCCGGGCACCTGCCCGCTGCCAGCGTGCGGCGGCGTCCGGCGTCGGGCAGTAGATGCCTGTCCCGACGCCGGCCAGCGCGAGCCGTTCCATCAGGTCACGGACCGTCTCGAGTACGACAGGATGCTCGGGCTCGCCCGGGAGCCCGAGCGAGGCCGACAGATCCACGGGACCGACGAAGACCGCGTCGACACCGGCGACGGACGCGATGTCGTCGAGGGCGGCGAGACCGTCCTTGCCTTCCACCATGACGAGAACAGCGACGCCGGCGTTGGCCGTCGTGAGGAAGGACTCGGCCGCGTCGTAGCCCGCCGCACGGACGTAGGGATTGAGGCTGCGGGACCCCTCCGGCGGGAAGCGGGCGGAGTCGACCGCGTCCCGGGCGTCGTCGGCGCTGTCGACGTGTGGCAGGACCACTCCGTCCACACCGCTGTCGAGTACGCCGCCGATCGTGGCGGGTGTCCGTTCGCCCAACCTGGCCAGGACGTAGACGCCGGCACCGTGCCCGGCCGCCACCAGTCCTGGGAGCTCGGCGACCGCGACCGGTCCGTGCTCGAGGTCGATCACGACGGCGTCGAAGCCCGCGTTCGCCAGGAGTTCCACGAGTTCCAGCCGCGGAATCAGCAGGAAGGTCGCGGTCAGCCTGGTGGTGGGATCCGCGAGGACTTCTCGCAGCGGACGCCGGGTCGTCACGCGAAGGTCCCCAGAAGGTGTTCCGTCTTGTCCCACTCACCGCGGTAGAACGCAGAACCGAGTTCGTCGAAGCGCAGCAGGCCCAACGAGTCTCCGTTCTCGCGCGCACGCCTGGCCGTCGCGATCATCCGCTCGTACAGATCTTGGTGGCGATCGTCGAGCGGTGGCAGGAGATCCGCCCGCGACGGCAGTGTGGGTTGGCGGGTCGCGATCGGGTCCTGGTACCAGTACGCCACCGAGGCGTAGCCGTTGGCGAAGTTGTTGGCATGCCCGTGCTCGATCGTCCACCGGATGTTGCGCTCGAACCGGAGCGGATCGTGCACGTACCAGCGGTACATCCCGGTCAGTCCCGAGAAGTCGGGCGACTCGATCATGTGGAAACCGGTGTACGCCGACGCGTACTCGACGTTCGGGCACGCACCGCCGCCGAAGATCTCCTCCGTCCCGGTGCCGTGGATGCTGGGCGGCCACGTGGCGTCGTCGATGAACACCATGTCGTCGCCCTCGCCGTACCAGCCGCCACCCTTGTTGTGCACCTGGAGGTGGAGGCCGACCATGTGGCCCCGGCCCTCCGTCTCGAGCGCGACGTAGTTGTGCTCGCCGGTGAGGTTGACCGCGTCGTGGAGCGTCTGGTTCGGGGTGTCACCGATCGCCTCGGTGGTGAGCTCCTGCCGGAACTGGGCGTGGAAGTGCAGCGTCTCGTCCGGCAGCGGCTCGGCGTACACGTCGTAGTCGACGTGGAACCACAAGGCGCCGTGCGGACCCCCGAGGGTCTCGGTGCCCCTGTTCTCCAAGGTGATCAGGGCGTGCTCGGCGAACGGCATCGGGAAGTAGCAGTTGAGGCCGTGCGACGGGCCGTAGCCCGGGTTGACCGCCATCATCTGGCTGGAGAACTGCCGGATCCGGGCGTGCGAGAGTCCGAAGAAGTCGCCGAGCGGGACCTCGACCGACGGGACGCTCGAACCCTCCCAGTAGCACCGGACGATCGCGTCGCGGTAGTCGGTGATCCGCGGCATGATCATCGCGGCGTAGAAATGGGTGATGCAGCCCGGGCCGTCGTGCTCCAGGAGCGTGACGGTCTCGCCGGCGCCGACCGAGACCCAGTCGTGGTTCGCGCCGGTCCGGTCCCACGAGCTCGAGCGGCGCGAGCTGGCCCGGACCGGGCGGAGCAGATGACCGGCCTGCAGGGCCTGCAGCGGATGGGTCGTTGTCATGGGCAAGCTCATTCAGATCTCCTCAGGTACGGGCGCGTCGTCGCGGAGCAGCTGCTCTCGCTTCAGGTCGTCCCACAGCGCCGGTGGAATGGGCAGGTCGAACAGAGCCACGTTCTCCTCGAGTTCGGCCGGTGTGCGGGCACCGGTGAGGACGCACGCGACCGCGGGATGGCCGAGCGGGAACTGCAGGGCAGCCGCCTTGACCGGTACGTCGTGCCGCGCGCAGACCGCGCCGATGCGCCGTGCGCGCTCGACGATCTCCGCAGCGGCGTCGGAGTAGTTGTAGTAGGCCTGCTGGTCGGGGTCGATGAGTACGCCGCTGTTGAAGACACCGCCGGTGATCACCGAGATCCCGCGGTCGAGGCACTCCGGCAGCAGGTTGTCGAGTGCGCCCTGCTCCAGCAGCGTGTACCGGCCGGCCAGCAGGAAGCAGTCGAAGTCGCCGGTGCGCGCGAAGTCGGTGAGCATCTCTGCCTGGTTCATGCCGGCGCTGACGGCGCGGATCCGGCCGGCGGCTTTGAGGTCCCGCAAGGCCCGGCGCGCTCCGTCGAGGGCTTCGTCGTAGTGGTCGTCGGGGTCGTGGATGTGGGCGATGTCGACGCTGTCCAGGCCGAGCCGGTCGAGACTTTCCTCGTACGACCGGACCGTGCCGTCGTAGCTGAAGTCATAGATCGGGTTGACCGGCGGAGTGCCGTGGAAGAGCGACGGTTCTTCCGGCTCGACCTCTCGCAGCAGTCGACCGACCTTGGTCGCGACCGCGAACTCATCGCGTGGGAGCTTCGACAGCTTCTGTCCCAGCCAGGTCTCCGAGAGGCCGTGGCCGTACAGGGGAGCGGTGTCGAAGAACCGGATTCCGGCGTCCCAGGCGGCCTGGATGGTGGCGTCCGCGACAGCTGGGTCGGTCGGTTCCGGCCAGCCTCCGAGCGGAGCCGTGCCGAGTCCGAGCCGGGTGACCTCAACGCCGGTACGACCGAGCCGTACCCGTTCCGTTGCCCGGGCCGGCGCCTCGCTCATCGCTCCCGCCCGAGGATCGTCGTCAGTCCGGTGCAGACCTTGTCGACGGCCTGCTGGGTGGACTCCTGGCCGACGATCGCCACCTTGAACTCGTTGTTCCACAGCGTCTGTGCCTCGGCGCCGTTGGCGAACGCCACCGCGGGCTTACGGTTGGACTCCGTGAGCTGGTCGAGGATCAGCTGGTTGTCGGCACGGTGTTGCGCACCGCCGTAGTTGAGCCACTGATTGCTCAACGTGAGGCTCTTCATCGGCGTGATGGAACGACCGCCGTAGATGTCGAGCCAGCTCTGCAGACCTTCCTTGCTCGACAGCCACTTGACCAGCGTCCAAGCCTCGTCACGGCGCTTCGTCGACGCCGAGATCCCCCACATGTCGGTGAACACCGGGATGACCGGTTCCTGGCCTTGCGGACCACGGGGCACCGGCCGCACGGCCCAGTCGAGGCCCTTCTGTGCGATCAGTCCGGGACGCAGCCACGGTCCGAAGATGCCGAACCCGATCGCCCCGCCGAGGAAGGCGGCGTTCTCGGCGTTCTGCGTGCCGAACGATGCGAGCGCACCGGGCGTCGGAGCGGCGTTGTCCTTCACCCTGAGGCCGAAGTAGTAGTCCAGGGCGTCAGCGGACTTCGGGTCGGTGAGCTTGCAGTCCTTGCCCTCGTAGACCTCGCCGCCGTTGGTCCAGACGAACGGCGACCAGTTCCAGTCGGCGTTCACGAGGATCGTGCCCCACTTGGTGACCTTCGTGCCGGTGTTCAGCTTCGTGGTCAGTTCCTTGGCGGTGGCGCGGTACTGCTCCCAGTCCCAGTCCGCGGGCGGCAGCGCGACACCCGCCTTCTTGAACAGCGTCGTGTTGAGGAAGACGATGACGTTGCTCATGTCCTTCGGCATCCCGTAGAGCTTGTCCTCGTACTTGCTGCCGGCAACCGCCTGCGGCCAGTACGCCGACAGGTCGACCTTGTCCTTGGCGACGAGATCGTCCAGCGGGAGCAGGGCCTTGCGCGACGCGAACGACTCGAACTGACCCGAGTTCAGCATCATCACGTCCGGGGGAGCACCGCCGGCGATCATCTGCTGCAGCTTGGTCGAGCCGTACGGTCCGCCGTTCACGATGTTGACGAGCTCGACCTGGATCGACGGGTTCGCGGTCTCGAACTTCTTCAGGAACTGCTGCATCGCCTTCAGTTCCTCGGCTCCCAGCCAGACGGTGACCTGGAGCTTGCCCCCGCTGGTCTGTCCGGATGCTCCGTCGGAGCTGCAGGCGGCGAGCAAAGCGGCGCCGGACACAGCCGCTCCGGCGGCGAGCAGTCCGCGGCGGGTCAGTGTTCTTTCCATCAGTTCCATCTCCCTTGCCAGGTGTGCGCGCCGGCGGTCAGCGACCGGCCGTGGCACTGAGCGTGATGCCGCGAACGAAGTACTTCTGGAACGCGAAGAAGACCAGTACGACGGGAACCGTCATCACGGCGGCGTACGCCATCATGAGGTTGTAGTTGATCCGGAAATCGCCCTGGAACAGGTTCACCGCGAGCGACAACGTCCATTTGTCCTGCGTGTTCAGGTAGACCAGGGGAGCGATGAAGTCGTTCCAGTGCGTCAGCACCGACAAGATGAGGACCGTGGCGAGACCGGGCCGCGCGAGCGGGAGGGCGATGCTCCACCAGGTCCGCAGGAAGCCGGCGCCGTCGAGCCGGGCCGCATCCTCGACCTCGACCGGGATGCTCTTGAAGAACTGCCGGAGCAGGAAGATGTAGATCGGATGACCGAACAGGGACGGGATGATGAGCGGCCAGAGCGTGTTGACCATACCGACGTTGCGGAACAGCACGAACTGCGGGATCAGCGTGACGATGTACGGCAGCATGATCGTGCTGAGCACCACCACGAACAGCGCGTCCCGGCCGGGGAAGCGTAACCGGGCGAAGGCGTAGGCGACGAGCGCTGAGACCCCGACGTTGCCGACCAGCGTCACCAGCGTGATCACCATGGTGTTCTTGAAGAACGTGAGCAGCGGGGCGACGCGGAAGATCTGCAGGTAGTTGCCCCACTCAACCGGGTTGGGGATCCAGCGGATCGGGATCGTGAGCTCCTGCCCGCTGGGCTTGAGTGACGTACTGATGGCATAGGCCATCGGGACGAGAGCGGCGAGCGCGATCACGGTGAGGGCGACGTACGCCGCGGTGCGGCCGGAGAGCTTGATCAGCATCCGGCGCCGGCGGCCGTCCGGTGGGGCAGGGCTTGCGACGTTCACCATCACGCGTCTCCTTCGTAGTAGACCCAGCGCTTCGCGAGCCGGAACTGCCCGAGCGTCAGGATCAAGATGACGAGGAACAAGATCCACGAGAGCACCGACGCGTAGCCCATCGAGAAGTTCTGGAATCCCATTTGGTAGATGTAGAGAACGCCCATCAGCGAGGAGTTCCCGGGCCCGCCCGCGGTCATCACGTACGGCGGGACGAAGACCTGCAGCGCGCCGATCGTGCCGATGATGAGGTTGAAGAAGATCGTCGGCGACAGCATCGGCAGCGTGATGTGCCAGAACCTGCCCAGCGTCCCGGCGCCGTCGATGGCGGCGGCCTCGTGCAGGTGCAGCGGGATGTTCTGCAGGCCGGCCAGGAAGATGATCATCGCGTTCCCGAAGGCCCACACGCCCATGATGATCAGGGCAGGCTTGACCGTGTGGCTGTTGTCGAGCCAGTTCAGCGGACCGATGCCCGCCTTGCCCAGCAGCTCGTTGGCCAGTCCCGAGTTCGGGTTGTAGATGATGAACCACAGGATCGCGGTCGCGACGAACGGGATCTGCGACGGCAGGAACACCGCGGCTCGGTAGATGTTGCGGCCGATGATGTCGAGGTTGAGCAGCAACGCGACCGCCAGCGCCACCACCAGTTGGAGCGGCACGGTCACCGCCGTGTACAGGACGGTGTTCCACAGCACCTCGCGAAACACGTCGTCCTTCACGAGCCGGGTGAAGTTGCCGAAGCCGATCCACTCCGGGCTGGAGATCAGGTCCCAGCGGGTGAACATCAAGTAGGCCGAGAAGGCCATCGGGCCCGCGGTCAGCAGGAGGAAGCCGAGCAGCCAGGGCAGGATCGCGGCGTACCCGGTCAGCGCCTCCCGGCGTTTGAGGGTGAGCCACGGAGCGCGGCTTCGCGGCGTGGACACGCGTCGGCTGCTCTCACGGACGACCGCCGCGGCGCTGTCGCCCTGGCGGTCAACCATGACCCTGCGTCCGCTCAATGGCGCTGCTTCCATGCATCCTATATGGAATGAGCATGTAGTTCTCCTCACTCGGTGGAGAAGGGTTGCGCGCAGGGCTCGATCGAGGAGGGTGCGCGCGAAGTGTGACGTCGGTGGGTCGTCCGAACATCTTCGGCTGGGGGACCCGGGTCTGGGTCGCCTGCTTCCGCCGTGTGCGTTAACATATACGATATGAAAAACGCTGGCAAGGGTTCGCGTCCGTCGTCGCGCACGCACAGACCGTCACGGCAGATCCTTACCGACGGCGCGTACGAGACGATCAAGGAGCTGGTGATGGACAACCAGCTCGAGCCCGGTGAGCGGATCAACATCGAGGAGCTGGCGCGCCAGCTGGAGATCTCCACGACGCCGGTGCGCGAGGCGCTGGCCCGGCTGGAGTCTGACGGCCTTGTCCGCAAGCGGGCGCTGACGGGATATGCCGTCGCGCCGCTGCTCGACCTGGCATCGCTCGGTCACCTGTTCGAGATTCGGCATCTGCTCGAGCCACACGCGGCCGCCAAGGCGGCGAAGCTCGCCACCGACACCGAGCTTGCGAACCTGCGTGAGATGGTCGAGTTGATGCGGACCGATGACATCGGCGACGCCTACGGCCATTACCGGGCATTCGCTGCCCATGACACGGAGTTCCACGCGCTGGTCGCGTGCTACTCGGGGAACCCGATCCTCGAGCAGACTCTGGCCGGACTGCATCTCCAGTGGCACCTCTACCGGCTCCGGTTCGAGCCCGAGGTCGGGCTGGACACGATTGCGGAGCATGCGAGCATCGCGACCGCCATCGTGCAGCGGGACGCAGTGGCCGCCGCGGAGGCCATGCGGGAACATCTCCGGCAGTCCGAGAAGCGGCTGCTGCCGGTCGCCCAAAGGCGCAGCTAGTGGTGGCTCAGGTCAGGTCCTGAGCCGGCCACCGTGGACAACCTCGGCTCCTTGTTCCTGAGCGTTGGGAGACCGGCCGCCAGTGCGGAGAGGGTCCGGACGAGCGTGGGTGAGTCGCCGTCCGGTCGGCCGGAACGTGAGAACGCCGTACCTGATCTCGAGGAGCTGATCAGCTACGGCGTTCGGCGTGGTCATGCAGCGGTGGCTCGGAGTGCCTGGCGAGCCACCCATGGCTGCGGCCCGCTGGTCTGCTCCGGGCGCGGTGATGCAGACCGGCGGCACCGGCGGGAACCTGAGCTTCGGAAGCTGGAACCTGGCCGGCAAGACCGGAACGATCAACAAGAACCTGGCCGTCTGGTTCTCCGGCTACACCCCGAACCCGGCAACTGTGGTCGCCGCGACCCGCCGTACACGAACTTGATCTTCGGCCACAAACTCGACGGCCGTGACATCGCCGACCCGACCGGCTCCGGTACGGTGGGACCACTGGGGGAGTCCACGACGTGCCAGGCCCCCGTCGGCATGACGCGGGAACATTTCGTCACCCCACCTGACCGCGTCCTCGGCAGTCTCGCGAATCAGTTACCGTGACCTGGTCAGGCTGGATTGGGGAAGGCCAGCCCGATGTCGTAGGCGAAGATGACGGCTTGGATGCGGTCGCGGGCGCCGATCTTGGCGAGGACGCGGCCGACGTGGGTCTTCACAGTGGACTCGGACAGATGGAGACGCGCGGCGATCTCCGGGTTCGTCCAGCCGCGGGCGATGGCGACCAGGATCTCGCGTTCCCGCTCGGTGAGTGCCTCGAGTCTCTCCTCGCCCGCGGCCTGGGTTGCGCGCGGCAGGTGGTCTGCGTATGCGTCGAGAAGTCGGCGAGTCAGGCCTGGCGCGATGATTGCGTCGCCGGCAGCGACCGCCCGGATCCCGCCGAGGAGTTCCTCGGGCCGGGCATCCTTCAGCAGGAAGCCGCTGGCGCCGGCACGGAGCGCTGCATGGGCGTACTCGTCCAGGTCGAATGTGGTCAGCACGAGGACTCGCGATCGGTTGCCGGTGGCCACTATTCGGCGGGTGGCTTCGATTCCGTCCAGTCCGGGCATCCTGATGTCCATCAGCACGACGTCAGGGTGGAGCTCGGCTGTTCGCCGCACTGCTTCGGAGCCGCTGCCTGCCTCACCGGCGACCTGCGTGTCCGGAACGGACTCCAGCAGGATGCGTAGTCCGAGCCGGTGCAAGGGCTGGTCGTCGACGATGAGGACTGTCGTCATGGCGTCCTCTCCTGGGCGGGCGCGAAGTCGAGTTCGGTCTGCACGGTCCAGCCGCCACTTCGAGTGCGCCCGGTCGTCACAGTTCCGCCGTACAGCGCCGCGCGTTCTCGCATGCCGATAAGGCCTTGTCCGTCGCCGGAGTCCGCGGCCGGTTCGAAGCCGGCGGCTGGGCCGGTGTCCTCGACCTGGATCCGCAGTCGTTGGTGAACCACTTCGAGTGAGACCCGCGCTTCGGTATCCGGGCCTGCGTGCTTGAGCGCGTTCGTCAGCGCTTCCTGAACGATCCGGTACGTCGCCAGCTGGAGCCCGCGATCGGCCGGGAGCTCGCCCGCGGTGCGATAGCTGACCCGAGGACCGGCCGCGCGGAACCGGTCGCAGAGGCCGTTGACGTCGGCGATACCTGGCTGTGGGCTGAGATCGGGTACGGCAGCGTCGTCTCGGAGCGCGCTGAGCGTCCGCCGGAGATCGTTGAGCGCCTCCCGCCCGGTCTCTCCGATCAGCGTGAGCGCCTGCGCGGACCGATCGGGGTTGACCCGTACGGCGTACGCTCCGCCGTCGGCGAGTCTGATGATCACCGAGAGGTTGTGCCCGAGAATATCGTGCATCTCGCGTGCGACCCGGGCGCGTTCGTCCGCGACCGCGAGCATGCTGCGCTGATCCCGCTCGATCTCCAGCTGCGCGGCCCGGTCGCGCAACGCGGCGAGTTGCGAGCGCCTGATTCGGACGACCAGACCCAGCGCGATCGCGGCCGTGGTGGCACAGACGAGGAAGAACGCTATTTCCGGCACCGCTGCGACGGCGGAGATCCGTACGACGGCCAGTGTCAGCACCGCGACCGTGATTGCACACGCCCAGAGCAAGCGGCGTAGCGAGCTGTGCAGCGTGAGGCTGTAGAGCGCGATGAACAACGCGACGTCGGCGCGAAGGAACACCTGCAGTGACCATTGCGCGGCGAAGACTGCCGCCGTCATGACGAACGCCGTCATGGGCGCCCGCCGGCGAAGAAGCAGCGGGAGTATCAGCCCGGCCTGGAAGGCGACCACCGCGCCGAGCGGAACCTGGTTGAACACCCCTTCGAGTTCATGTGGTCCCTCACCGCGCAGCAGGTCCGGCAGGCAGAACAGCACAAACGCGCCGACGACGACCAGGGTGTCGAGGGCCCACGGCCGAGCGCGGTCGGCCCGACGCAGCCGCCGCCCGATCCGGCCGAAGTGGAGTACCAGGGGGTGCCGCCACAACGGATCGGGGTCGGCGGCGGTCTGCATGCCCGCCGCCTGTACCGCGCCACCGCCAGTCAGTGTGCTCACCTGTCCATTGTTACCGTCGATCGCGAGGGGATCAGGCGTCGCTTCGGGACAGGCGCCAGGCCGCGCCCGCGAGAGCGATCGCAGTCCATGCAGCGAAGACCAGGAGTCCGAAGCCGGGCGCGAGGGTGTGCGGTGCCTGGTGCAATGCGTACATGGCCTGGCCGGCCTCGCTGGGCAGGTACGGCTGGATGGCGTTGTGCCAGGCGGTCGGAAGCAAGGAGATGAGCCCTGGCACCAGCATCAGCGTCGCGACCAAGGCTGAGATCGCGCCGGCAACCGATCGCAGCATCGCCCCGAGAGCTACCCCGATCACCCCGACCAGACCGAGGTAGACCGTCGCACCGAGCAGGCTCCGGACCACACCCGAGTCGGAGATCGTCAACGCCGCCGGCGTGCCGCTCAGGATCCCGCTGTCGACCAGGAACGTCGCGAATCCTCCGACCAGTGCGAGCACCAGGGCCACGACGCCGTACACGGTGGCCTTCGACCACAGCACCGGGAGTCGCCGCGGTACGGCGGCGAGTGTCGAGCGGATCATGCCGGTCGAGTACTCGCCTGCGGTGACAAGTACGCCGAGCACGCCGAGCGCCAGCTGCGACAGTGGAACCCCGAACAACGACAGGCTGAGCGTTGTCGCGCCCGCGAAGTCCGGGTCCAGCTGCCGGCCCGAGTTGAGGCTGGAACGGTATCGGGCCGCCGCGATGATGCCAAAGGCAACCAAGAACAGGAGTCCCAGACCCAGGGTGATCCAGGTGGAGCGTAACGACCACAGCTTGGTCCACTCCGAGCGCAGTACGCGGCGGCCGGTGACTCGATAGTCCGGCTTCGGCGCGGCTGCGGATCCGCCGCCGGCTGGGCGAGGTTCGGTGACGACACTCATGCCGCACGCTCCGCGAGGCCGGTGGTGCCGTGGTAGACGACGTCGTCGCGGGTCAGGTCCATGAACGCAGCCTCCAGCGAAACCTTCGCGGTCGTCAGCTCGTACAGCGCGATGCCGTGCTCGGCGGCGGTGGCACCGACCGCGCGGGCCGACAGGCCGGTGATCTCCAGCTCCTCGGCGCCGGCCTGCCCGAGAACCTCGACGCCGGGTCCGGCCAGCACATCGCGCAAGCGCGCGGGATCGGCGGTCGCCACCCGAACGGTGTCCCCACCGGACTGCCGGACCAGGTCGTCGACAGTCGTGTCGGCCAGAAGGCGGCCGCGACCGACGATGATCAACCGGTCTGCGACCAGCGCCATCTCGCTCATCAGGTGAGACGAGACGAACACGGTCCGTCCCTCCGCGGCGAGGCCGATGAGCAGGTTGCGGATCCACAGCACGCCTTCCGGATCCAGCCCGTTCACTGGCTCGTCGAGCATGACGGTGGCTGGATCACCGAGCAGGGCAGCGGCGATTCCCAGGCGTTGTCCCATTCCCAGCGAGAACTGGCCGGCGCGCTTCTTCGCCACCGACTGCAGGCCGGTCAGCTCGATCACCTCGTCGACCCGTCGGCTCGGAATGCCGTGGGTCTGGGCCTGCGCCAGTAGGTGGTTGTAGGCCGACCGGCCCGGATGGACGGACTTGGCCTCCAGCAAGGCGCCGACCTCCTGGAGCGGAGCGGTGTGCTCGCGGTACTGCTGCCCGTTGACAGTGACCGAGCCGCCGGTGGGCGAGTCGAGCCCGATGATCATCCGCATCGTCGTCGACTTGCCTGCGCCGTTCGGCCCGAGGAACCCCGTCACGGCACCCGGTCGTACGGCGAACTCCAAACCGTCGACCGCCGTCGTATCGCCGTACCGCTTGGTGAGCTGTCGTGCCTCGATCATCGCGTCGCCCTCGACTCCGGGAGCCGGCCCTCCCGGCCTCCTCGCCAACCAACCTAGGAATCAGCAGACGCCGAACCCTGGTACCGCGGCCCCATCTTTGACGGCTTCGTCGTACCGCGGTACTACGGGATCGACGGGTCAGCCCAGGGTCTTCAGGAGTGCCTGGACGGCCTGCTGCTCGTCGCTCGCCTTCCTGGTTCCGCGGACCGAGGTGACGAGGGCGTCGTTCTGGCTGTCGATGTAGTCCCGGGCCTTGCCGTCGAGCGGACGTACTTCTCGGCCGGGTTCGGGCCTTCGCTCTCCGCGGCCGCGTTGGCGTGGGGTTGCGCGGACGCCCAGTTCAGAAGGATGCCGGCGGCAATGGTGGCAGCGGCCATGACACCGACGAGCGGCCACTCGCGACGCGGCTGGTGGTACCTCGGTGTGCGCTCGTGGTGACCTTCGATGACGTCGGATCTGGTCAGGTGAGCAGGAGCGCTGGTCGGACCTCGCCGCGAGATAGATGTCGCCACAGTGCTCAGAGACGTGTCGACGTGCGGTCAGATCGTGCCCGAACAGGGGTCGAAGGTCTTCCATAAATGATCAACGTTCGGCTGGTGAACCTGCCGAAATAGTCGTTGCAGAGCGCTGACACGCCTCGAATGCAAGATGTGTGGCGGCGTTGCGTATGTCTTCTCGGACGGTGACCGCGGCGGTGCGAGTGGCGCGTTGTGTGTCTGCGCGTGGACGAGTGGTGGGGCGGTTCGTGCGACGCTGGCGGTGTGGAGGATCTTGCGGGGCTTCGGTTGCCGTCGCCGGTGGTTGAGGTTGACGATGAGCGGCTGAGGGCTGCGGGGGTTCGGGTTCTGGTGAAGCGGGATGATCTGATTCATCCGGAGGTGCCCGGTGACAAGTGGCGGAAGTTGAAGTACAACATCGCGACTGCTCGGGACTTGGGATTCGAGACGCTGCTGACGTTTGGTGGGGCGTACTCGAATCACATCCAGGCTACTGCTGCGGTCGGGCCGTACTTCGGTTTCAGCACGGTCGGCGTGATCCGCGGTGAGGAGCATCTGCCGCTCAACTCGTCACTTCAGTACGCGGTCTCGCGCGGGATGCGGCTCGCTTACCTGGACCGCACGACGTACCGGGCCAAAACTTCGGCCGCTGTGATCGAGGCGCTACATGAGGAGTTCGGCGACTTCTATCTGATCCCGAGGGAGGCAGCAACGCGGACGCGGTCCGCGGTTGCGCGGAGTTGCCGGCCGAGTTGGATGCGTCCGTTGATGTCGTGTTCTGTGCGGTTGGTACCGGAGGAACGCTTGCTGGTGTGGCTGCAGCTCTGCGACCGGATCAGTTGGTGATCGGGGTTCCGGTTCTGAAAAGTGGCGCGTTCCTGGAGGGGCGACATCGTTGGGCTGCAAGAGCAGGTGTACGGCGCACGCACTGGATCGTGGCGGCTCGAGTGTGGCTATCACCTCGGTGGCTACGCCAAGCGGACGGCTCAGCTGGACGAGTTCATCGACGACTTCGAGGCGCGGCATGGTCTGCGGTTGAACTGGGTGTACGAAGCGAAGATGATGTACGCGCTGTTCGATCAGGTAGCTCGCAACGTGTTTCCGAGAGGTACGACGATCGTTGCCTTGATCAGCGGATCTGGCGAAGTTCCGGAGATCTGAGGACCAGGCATCCAGCCACTCCAGGTGCCACTCACCTGAGTTGACGATGAAGTTCTTGCCGAAGCCGAGCCAGCGGCCACTCATGCCTCGGGCGTGGGGGCTGACGATCAGTTGGATGGTGCCGTGGTAGACGGCGCCGCGGTAGTACCCCAGGGGTGATGTTCGCTCTTTCCAGGTTCCCGTGGCGATGGCTCCGCTGACTGACAGGTCGAGTGTGAGTCGTGATTCGCCGTCGACGGGATCGCTGGTGCCGTGGAGCCGGCGGCCGGTGTGGTGGAGGCGGATGGTGTGTTCGCCTTGCATGTTGGCGTCGCGGCCCGAAGAGAAGTAGCTGTACCTGGAGAGCCACAGGCCGCTGAGGTTGCCACTCGTCGCTCGCGCTGTGTCGAGATTCGAGTGGTCGGTTAGGTCAATGACGAGGTCGGCCACGGAGCACTGGTAGAGCTCGGCCAGGCGGGCGAGAACATCGAGGGATGGGGCGTAGCCGGTCGGCGCGGGCCACTGCTCCCAGTAGGAGAAGTTCTTGAGCTCTTGGGGTCGTCGGGCCAGTGCTGGTTCCATTGGTCGGCGGCGTCGCGCTGGCTCCAGTCGTGGGCGAGGCGGAACGCCACCCGTGGGTTCACGCCGTACCGGTCGGCGAAGGCGTCGGCGATCTCGGCCCAGGTTGATCCCTGGCCGCGCAGTTCGGCTGCCCAGTCTAGTCGCTCCTGGCGCAGGCTGCTGGCCCTGGCGGGATGTGCACCAGCGTTGACGCTCGTGTGGACCATGGTGCCCCGTTGCGCGGGGAGGTTTGAGTTCAATGGTCACTGGCTGTCTCGGTGGTTCCTACGTGCTGCTGACGGCAGATTTGGAGCACGGCCAGGGCGGTGGGTTGAGCCCGGAGCGTGCGCGGGGCGGTGCGCGGTTCCCCTGCCCTGCCGCCCTTTCCGATCCAAGTGATGGAACTGATTTTGGAGGATGGGACTGTGGACGT
Source organism: Kribbella pittospori (assembly GCF_004331465.1). Lineage (GTDB taxonomy): Bacteria > Actinomycetota > Actinomycetes > Propionibacteriales > Kribbellaceae > Kribbella > Kribbella pittospori. The sequence goes on along the minus strand of NZ_SJKB01000039.1, from coordinate 3,581 downwards.
GACCGAGCAGGGAGCACGTGATTGGCCGGTGCTTCGCTCTGCGCACAGGAATGCTGATCAGGGCACGAGCCAACGACGTGGCAACCGCCTGAGACCGATACGCGCACGAGACGTTGAGGACGCTTCTGTGACCCCTGATGGTATTGCGCTGCGCCACTCCACCGTGATCGACGATGTGTGGAGCACGATGATCGAGGTGTACGCCGACGTACGTGCGGATCAGCTGCATCTGCCGCACTACTCGGTTGAGCGGTTCGGGGAGCAGCTTGCGCGGCATGCGTCGGATCCCGGGTGGGAGGTTGTCATCGGGTACGACGCGGGGGAGCCGGTCGGGTTTGCGTACGCGAACAGCCTCACGTCCGACGATCGCTGGTGGCGCCGGATGACCACTCCGCTGCCCGACGACTGCACGGATACGCCGACTGTGGCGGTGAAAGAGATCATGCTGCGCAAGCCGTGGCGGGGTCAGGGGATCGCCCTGCTGATCCACGACGAACTTCTCCGCGATCGCCCCGAGGCGCAGGTGTCGTTGCTGGTCAACGCCTTGAACGGCGACGGGAAGGTCAAGGCGCTCTACGAATCTTGGGGCTACGAGCCGATCAGTACACAGCAGCCGTCGGTCGATGGCCCGGTCCTGACCGCCATGCTCCGGCGAACTCGCCCCGCATCACGATCTGCAGGTTGAGTCGGCACGCAAGCCACCTGCAGCAATCAGAGGGGCTAGTCGCTATGAAGTCGGTGCTGGACCGGCCGATCGGGGAGATCTGGCTCGGTTGGACGGCGCCTTGAGGCTGGAGGTGTCCTACAACCACGAAACGCGGGTGGCTGATGTTTCCATCAGGCCTACCCGCGTGTGGTTAGCATGCGTGTCCGAGGAGGGACACGCACCTTAACCACACGCCTCGAGCTCGACAGCGGTGCGGCTGCTCGGACCCCGTAGCCGCTGATTTCCACCCGAGGTTGATCACCGTCTGTCGGTGAGCGAAGCATCTTACTGGCAAGGGATTCAGGGTCGTCGCGTGCCCCGTCGGCTGAGCACCGGAGGAATCATGGCCAACGATCCAGGTGGTTTCGACGCCGATATCAAGCCACTGTTCCGCGAGAAGGACCGGCAATCGATGCTCAGGTTCTTCGACCTCTGGGCGTACGACGACGTCAGCCGGCATGCCGACGCCATCCTCGCGCGCCCCCGCCAAGGCACGATGCCCTGCGACGGCTCCTGGCCCCCAGAGCAGATCGACCTCTTCCAACGGTGGGCAGAAACCGGGAAGTCGCAATAGCCGCTGAGTCGGCGAGGTACCTGCACGACGAACTGCGCCGAGCGACGACGGTCCCGCCCTGCCTGAGCCGGCCTGTCCGACACATGTCCCGGGGTCCGCTCGGGACTCTGTCGGAGGCGCCGGCGTACGTCCGAGCCAAAGACTTCGAGTCAAGGGCAACGCGGGTGTCGCTGCCGGTCGACGGCGGCGACTCGTTCGACTGGAAGCGAGGATGTGCGATGGCGTAGCCGGCCTCGGCGTCCACGGTCACCGGCACCTCGACAGCCCGTGCGATCCGCGCGGCCGCGACCACTGCCCTCGCCGTCGCCGCGTCCCAGACATTCGGGCGCAGCAGGGGGAGCACCCCGCCCGGAAGTGCCAGACGACGCGATCAGTCAACAATCCCGGATGCGCGATGATGTTGCTTGCAGCAATAACGTTGATCAAATGTTGGATGGGTCTTGTGTGGGCCAGGCTCAGTTGCCATCGTGGACGCATGAACAGGTCAGATGAGGACCGCGCAATCACCGAGGTGATCGACCGGCTGGCCAAGCAGTTTCCGCGGGTTCCGGCGGAGCAGGTTGCCCAGGCGGTGAGTCAGTCTCGTCCCGAGTTCGAGGAGGTGCCCGTCCGGGACTTTGTGCCGTTGTTCGTCGAGAGAGGCGCCAAAGCGCGGCTGCGTGAAATGGCATAGTCACGTTTCGTGCACGATAGGATCAAGTGCTTGCCAGGAATGGTGTAGGTCTGGTGCGGTGCTGCCTCAATCTCAGCGCGGTGAACAGCCGATGGGAGGAGGCGTACCGGTGTCGAACAGTGCGGAAGATTCCCTGCAGGAAGCGGGCGCGGCGTTGCGTCACGCGGTCGAGATTCTGCGTCGGCGTCCGGCCGACGACGTGGCCGCGAAATGTCTGGTCGCCGAGGTTCATGAGCTGCGGTCCCTGATGTCGACCGTGGCCTTGTTGATGACGTCGATCGAATTGCCGCGGTTCGTGGGTTGGCTCGATCAGCAGACGAACGAGAACGCGGCCGCCGTGCTGGACGAGGCCGACGCCGATCTGACCGCCGCCTTCGACCACCTGAACAGCGCAGCAGCCTGCCTGACAGGCGTCAGACAAAGCTCGACACCCTGCGCTGATCGAGGCGGCGAAGAAGATCTGCCGCCGATGCAGTCGCGAACGCGTACCACGTCGCTTGCACTGGGGAAAGCACCCGTGGATTCCCCGGGTGCGACGGTCGCTCCTCGGGAGCACCGTTGTTACTCAGAGAGCCGCGCGGCATTCAGCCGCTTTGACCTCGGGCTCTGTGAGTAGGGAGAGACGATGTTGAAAGGTAACGCGAAGCAGGCGGGCCGCACGCCGATGACGCCACTGGGAGCCGTGATCCGTGGATCGGCTGCTGCGGCCGTCGGCACACTTGCCATGGACGTCCTGCTGTACGGCCGGTACCGCAAGGAGGCCGGCAAGAGCGGGTTCCCGCGCTGGGAGTTCTCGGCCGACGTCCACAATTGGGATGAGGCGCCTGCACCTGCCCAGGTTGGCAAGCGGCTCTTCGAAGGGCTGTTCCGTCGTGAGTTGCCGGACCGCCGGGCGGCCCTGGTCAACAACGTCATGCACTGGGGATTCGGGATCCTCAACGGTGCCGTGTACGGCGTACTGGCAGGATCCGTGCCAGAGCCCAAGGTCCGCCACGGCGCCCTCTTCGGCGCGGGTGTGTGGGCGAGCGGCTACGTGACGCTGCCCGCTGCCGGGCTCTACGAACCGATCTGGAAGTACGACGGCCGTGTCCTCGCCAAGGACCTCAGCGCACACCTGGTCTACGGCCTGACGACCGCCACCGCCTTCCGGATTCTCGACTACGTGCGCAAGCCGCGGAAGTGAACGGCTACAGGCGGATTGCGATCTCGCTGTCGCGGTCCTGCACCTCGTAGACCTTGAGGGGCTTCACGGCCGGACCGTTGACCACGGCACCGTTCGTGACGTCGTACCTGGAACCGTGGCACTGGCACATGACCGTCCGCCCGGTCAGCAGGCCTCCCGAGAGAGGGCATGACTGATCGCCACACGTGCACAGGTCATCGAAGGCATAAAGCCGGCCGCCGACACGGGCGATCGAGACTCGGATCTTGCGATCGCTGAAGTAGTAGGGCACGACGGTGTCGTCAGCGATGGGTTCGACGGCACGGAACGTCCTCACTGGGAGCTCGGTCATCGGGTGCTCCTCGTCCTAGTGCCGCGCGTCTGAGGTCTTCTGACGGTTGGCCTTCTTAAGGATCTGGTCTGCGGTCTTGGTCCAGGCGAAGGGGTGGGATCGGTCGTTCCAGCC
>NZ_SJKB01000038.1 GCF_004331465.1 Kribbella pittospori | reverse complement strand
CAGCCCCGCAACATTCGAATCAACCCCAGCCACCACCCACGAACAGGTAGCGTGAACCAACCTCACACCAACCGTGTCCGTCGAACCGGGTCAACCCCACATGATGAACATCCTTTCCGAGCACAACCTCCTGACCTCGGATGTCCGTCAAAGCGGGTCAGGCCCAGGGGATCGTGGCCACGGACGACTCACGCCGGGTGAGGCCTCGCATACGTTGGTGCGGCTGACAGATCCGGGGCTGGACGTGGCAGATCGGGTCGGGCCGATGACGTGCGTAGGCGCATGGTGGTCGATCGCAAGGGGGACGAGGTCGGCAAGGTCGAGGGCTGGTCATCGACGAGGAGGGGGCGGCGAGTCCGGTTCCTGGAAGTCGGCTCGAACGGTTTCTTCGGCCTCGGAGAGAGGATGCAGCTGGTACCGGTCGAGGCGATCAGCCGCGTTACGGAGGACGTCTCCCCGGAGCGAGCGCAGGTGGCTCATGGGCCCTTGTCTCGTTGTGCAGAGCAACTACTACGAGGACGTCTACGGGCATTACGACTGGGGTCCCTTCGGCCGGTGAGATCGGCCTTAGGCAAGCGCGGGTCGCGCAAGACAGGTGCCAGTCCTGGCGGCCATGCGCGATGGGCCGCCGCGGCTGACCAGCCCTTCCGCCGGGGCGGAGACGCCAGAGTGCCGATTGGGCAGCTTGTTTGTATGGATGTCTGCGAGGGTGAACCGAATCCTGCCTGACTGCGTATGAGAACTAGTGCTCGTACCTCATGGATTTGCGCGATGGGAGAGAACCCGGCGAGCGCACTGTAGGAGGAGGCGAATGCTGACGTGACTACTACTCAGACGCAACGCAAGGCGCTGTGGATCGCCATCGTCGTGGCGATCGTGATTGTGGTAGTTGTCCTGCTGGCCCTCGCCGGGGGTGGCGGCAGTGGTGGCGGTGGAGGCTACTAAACGGCACCTCCTGCGACGATGGCCGATCAGGCCAAGGTCGTAACGACCTGTCGAGAAAGCTTGAAGGGTCGTGGAGTCGGCTACCGGTTTGTCGTCATCGGCCGGTGAGTCATTGGTCCGGCCGCGATTCAACTTGGGGCTGCTCATACGCCTGGTCGTGGACCCACATGCCGCAACCTCCGGATGTGGTGGAATCTCGCGATAACGGGGGAAAGCTGGTCAGCGATCGCGATCGGAGGTCTCGCGGGCTGTGCCGACCCAACTGTGTGTGGCGATCGAGTCGGTGCCTGGCTGAAGCCGAGCTTGGGCACCGAGAAGGTGGCGCCTCTCCTCGAGTGCTGCATCGGGTGCTCGAAGAACGATGATCGGAGCGATTGTGAGTACGGCGCACATCGGCGCGTAGACGCTGACGTTGAGCCGATAGAAGGTGCTGGTTGTGTCTGCTCCGATGCCTAGTGCCCAGATGATGCCGGCGACCAGGCGGCACTCCCGCCGTCAGCGCGACTCAGCCGACCTTCGGAATCCAGGCGGGAAGTCGGCGTCCGAGTTGCCAAGCATTCCGCAACGGGCGAGCAGCAGCACGGCCGCGGCGGCCAGCATCGACGCGATCACGACCAGGTTCAGCGGCGCGAATGACACGTCCGCGTTGAGTAGGCCGCGAGACAGTTCAGTGAGGTTGGACGCCGGCCAGCTGGAGCCTGGCGTGGCCAAGAACAGATGCAGGAGCGCGTCAGGTCCGAGGACTCCCGCCACCAGCACGGCCGCGGGCTTCTTGATTCTCATCATCAGTTCCTTGCCTAGTACGGCAGCCGGAGTTCGCATCTTCGGCGTGGCGGCGCCACGCGGAGCGGCCACCGCGTGATCATGCCGGGGCTTGTGTGGAGTCCAGATGATGTTGCGGTGGCCGCCGTCGCTAGCTCGGAGGGTAGCCGTTTGGTTCCCAGCGCCAGCACCTCTCGCTCCGCGGTGTCGACGTCGGGGACCCGCGCGCTATCGCTGGCAGGCGCTCACCGGCCGACGGGAATGACCGCAGAACACAGGCAGCAGAGTAGGTTGTCCAGGATTTCCTTCGTTGTATTGAGCAGTGGTGTACGGGCGAGCTCAGCGATTGGGATCCAGGCGGGCGCGTCCATGCTGCCGTCCTGTTCGGCACGCATCTCGCCGACGACACTGGTAACTGCGCAGACGCTGAAGACGGTGTGTAGATCCACGACGTCCATGCCGGCCTTGAGTGGAACGGTCCTGCGATCGGATCCAACGTAGAGCAACTCGCCGACCGTGACGGTCAGGCCGGTCTCCTCCAGGAACTCGCGGCCGATCGTCTCGGCCGGGTGCTCGCCGTGCTCGACGCCACCAGGATCATCCATTGCCCGACTCCGCCCCGGACACTGCGCACGATCCTGGACAGCAACACCCTGTCGGAGCGGACGGCGAGGCCGTAAGCCGCTATGCGTTGGATATTGGCGAGCTCGGTCACCGCGCCACTCTGCCACCTATGCCAGGTGGAGTGTCGACCGGGCGTCGCGATTTGCCCCGAGCCGCCGTGATCTGATTCAAGCTGCCACAATGGACATCGCGACCGTCACTCGTGTGACTGGTCCGGGTCAAGACGCTCAATCACCTTCGTCGAGCACTCGCGCAAGGTGGCGGCCGGATCAAAGCCGAGACTCTTGATAGCCACGAAGGCTGCTAGGGCGACGTCGGCCAATTCGAGCGCAACGTCGTGTCGCGTGTGGGTCATGCCCTTCCGTGGGTTGTTCCCTAGGGCGCCGTACCAAGCCGTGGCCGCTTCTCCGGCCTCCTCCGTGACTTTCAAGATCCGTAGCGTGAGTTGATGATCGTCGTGGCCGTTGCTGGCATCCAGCCACATTGTTGCTCGGGTAACAGCGGCGGCAGCCAGTTCATTCACGAGGGTGAGATCGTCCACAGCTTGATGCTAGCCCAGGCTTTGCAGTAGCGAGTGATGTCGTGGGGCGACACGTACGGTTGATGCGGCGAAGTGCCTTACCTGCTTGGGATTCTGGACTTACTGAGGGTCCGGAATGTGACAATGGGGAAGGCACGTCGTGGGTGCAGACTACAACGACGCCCCAGGGTCGTGGTGACCACCGACGGATGGGGTGTCGCCTCGCATGCCGGGTCGCGGTTGCTGGCCGACCTGGCCGATGCGACCGGGCTGACCCCCACCCCCTCTCATGGCTTCCACCACGCGGTCCCGTGCGCATCGCTGCGGATGGTCGTTGGTCCGCTTGGTCTGTTGATCGTGAAGGGTTGCTACGCGGTTGATTGAGCCATCGGCCCTTGATCGGCGCCTTCAGACGATCGATGTTGGAGCTACGTGGCCATTCGCGAGCGAACGTCGTACTCGCTGGTGTCACGTGCTGAGAGGAGACCAGACAATGCATGTGTTCGTAGCAGGAGCCACGGGGGCGATCGGACGGCAGTTGATACCGCGGCTTGTCAGGGCCGGCCATGCGGTGACGGCGACGACGCGCACTCCCGATAAGGTCGATCTGCTCCATGGGTTAGGAGCTGTGCCTGTGGTTGTCGATGGCCTGGACAGCGATGGGCTGAGGAAGGCGGTGTTCACGGCCGGGCCGGACGTGATCGTTCATCAGATGACGGCGCTGGCAGGGCCATCGGATCTGCGAAGGTTCGACCGTTGGTTTCATTTGACGAATCGTCTGCGTACCGAGGGCGCCGATACGTTGTTGGCTGCGGCGCGCGAGGCCGGCGTCAGCCGCTTCATTGCCCAGAGCTATACCGGATGGACGAACGCGCGCACGGGCGGGCCGGTCGCAACCGAGGCTGCAGGCTACGATCCGGATCCCGCGACAATGCAACGCGAGAGTCTCGCAGCAATCAAGTATCTCGATGAGAAGGTTCCACTGGCCGAGCCTGCTGGGATCGTGCTGCGCTATGGGAACTTTTACGGTCCTGGGGCATCCGACTCCCTGGTCGAGCTGATCCGCAGGCGTCGTTTCCCGATCGTGGGTGATGGTGCAGGCGTGTGGTCGTGGACCCACATCGATGACGCAGCCGCCGCGACGGTCGCTGCGCTGGAGCATGGACGGCCGGGCGTCTACAACATCACCGACGACGAACCCGCACGGGTCTCAGAGTGGTTGCCCTACCTAGCGGAGTCGGTCGGCGCAAAGCCGCCGATGCGCGTCCCGCGGTGGCTCGGACGTCTCATGGCGGGAGAGGTCGCAGTGCGATGGATGACCGAGGGCCGAGGCGCGTCCAACAACAAGGCGAAACATGAACTCGACTGGCGTCCATCCTGGCCTAGTTGGCGCGAAGGCTTCCGCAGCGGCCTGGACGACTCGTCCCGTGGATAGGTCCTGAGTCCTGCCTTGCAACTTGGGTGCGAACCGATTACGAACCTGGGAGATGGGACCAGCGAAGAGACCGCTTTCCTAAACCATCCGCGAAGGGTGGGCTGGCCTTTCGCCCGGATTGTCTGGGACGGACGCAGCGTATGAACCTAACGGCGTACCGCGAGCTCTGGCAGACCCACGGGGTGATGGTGCTGCTGGCCTCGGCCTTGGTCGCGCGGCTTCCGGTGATGGCCGTGGCGGTGCCGCTGTCGTTCCTGGCGAAAGATGCCGCTGGCAACTTCGGTTGGGCTGGTGTTGTCGTGGGCGCCTATTCGGTCGGCACAGCGGTCGCGAGCGTGGCGTGGTCACGGATGGCGGACCGCAGGGGAGCCCGGCGTGTGGTGATTGGTGCTGGCACGGCTTGGGGCGGGCTGACGGCAGTCGTGGCCCTGCTGCCGGACAGCTGGTTCCGCCTGCTGCCGGCCGCGGCCGTTCTGACCGGACTGTTCGTCCCCCCAGTCATGCAGGCACTGCGGGCGAGCTGGCCTGTCCTTTGCAAGGTGCGCGTCTGCGCGCGGTCTGTGCGCTGGACGCGACCGCGCAGGAGCTGCTCTTTCTGGTCGGCCCGCTGCTCGGTGCGCTCGCTGTGAGTTTCGCCAGTCCACGGATCGGTCTGTTGACGTGTGCAGTGACAGCCGCTGCGGCCATCTGGTGGTTCGGCCTCAAGCAGCGGTCGCGCACGTCGTTGTCCGCCGACGCCGGCGAGTCTCGACCGACCGCGCAGCAGTTGGTCGTCCATCGGTATCGTCTGCCGCTCCTGTTCACCTTCACTTGCCTGGCCATGGGGTTCGCGTCGCTGTCGCTGGGGATGGTCGCCTTCGCCGAAGTACACCGCAATCGTTTGATCGCCGGTGTGCTGGAGACGGTGGTGGCGTTCGGCAGTCTAAGCGGCGGTCTGGTCAGCGGTGCGCTGCCAGATCGTCGAGATTCCTACGTATGGCGCCGGACTCTCCTACTGGGGTGCTCGTCACCGGCTGCGTGTTCGCCACGTTCTCGGTTGCCGCGCTGTCCGTCATGCTGTTCGCGTTGGGTTGCATGGTCGCACCGACGGTCGGCGCGATCTACGAGCGGGTTGACACAGAGCCCGCGAGTGAGGTTCCACTTCACACCGAAGGGATCGTCGTGGATCAACCAGATCGAGAAACTGGTTCTCGATCATCACCCGCCAAGCCAAGCCATCCGCCGGGGCACCTTCAGCTCGGTCAGGATCCTCATCAGCCAGATCCACGACTACACCAGCACTGGAACACCAACCCCAAGCCGTTCGCCTGGACTGCAACCGCCGACGACATCCTCGCCAAGGTCCGGCTCGTCCAGACCAACATCAAGAAACTCGTCGACAACAACACGAAGTAAAGAACCCAGAATTACGGAACACTAGGGCTCCCGAGACTGATGGCGGCGCCGCCCAGCGCCCGCTCAGCGTGATCGACGAGATCCTTCGCGAGGCCGGCGCTTGCACGTCCGGCTCAGCCGCCGTGGCCGGCCATGGTGTTCAAATTCATCGAGCCCGCCCAAGCCGGCTGGCGCGGTCGATGCGCTCTAGTCTCTCGCGTTGGTGCTGGTGATCTCGCCTAGGACGGCGTCCTGACGGAACGCCCCGGAGACGGCACAGGGGACCGAAGTCCGGCTGCGCCGACCACGCCCGCCGATGTGATTGCGGCAGCCATGACGTCGACGGAGACCTCTCAGAAAATTCGGCCTGGACTGTCGATCCTGCTCGCGTCCGATCGACGCATAGGTGGGCGGACGACAGGGTCCTCTTGCCCGGACAGCGGCGAGGAGCGCCTCGACAGGCGTCATCGACATGGGCCACGAGACCGATTGGAGATAGCCATGAGGAAGATCGCCGCAAGACTCTTCGTGTCACTGGATGGCGTGGTGGAGGCGCCCGAGACGTGGGTGCCGCCGTACGCGGGAGACGAGTTCACTGAGACGATGCTCGCGTCGATGGCCGAGTCCGACGCACTTCTAGTCGGCCGTCGGACATACGAGGTGTTCGCCGCCTCCTGGCCAGAGCGCGGCACCGAGGAACCGATGGCCGCGTACATGAACACCGTGCCGAAGTTCGTCGCCTCGACGACGCTGGACCGCGCCGACTGGAACAACTCGACCGTGCTCAACGGCGACATCGGCAAGGAGATCACTGCACTCAAGCAGCAGACGGGCAAGAACATCAACGTCGCTGGCAGCGCCACTCTCGTCGAATGGCTCCTGCGACAGCAGTTGCTGGACGAGTTGTCACTGCTGATCTTCCCCGTCATCGTGGGCAAGGGGCAACGCCTCTTCACCGACGGCGGAGATAAGGTGCCGCTGCGCCTACTGGAGTCCCGCTCCTTCACTACGGGCGTCCAGTCCGCCGCCTACGCTCCGGCGCCTGCCGACGGCTGAACGGCGACAGCCTGCGACCGCGCTCGCAGCGGTGAGCTGCTGATGTGCCCAACCAGTCGCACCTCATGAGGAGGTGTCCCTCATCGAATCACTCTCTTGGCTCTAGTGGAACTGAGTGCCGGTTCGGTGCCGCGGCGGGCGGCACCGAACCACAAGAGTCTCAAGCGTGAGCGTTCGCTGGCTGAGAGTGGGCAGAAGGACCACAGCCAGTATTGCCCGATCGCGATCAGCCCGGCGCGGCGATTGCGAATGCTATGTGATGGCCCTGATCAGCGCGGCATTGCCTTGTGTTCTGTAATGCTTGTTTTACATTGGTCGGGATTGTCAATCGAACGGTGTAACTCGGGTTGAAGGGGGTTATTTTGCGTCCGGCGGCGAGGCGGCCGTCGAAGGCGATCTCGAAGGCGTTGAGTGCTGGTTTCCAGCGCATGGTCCAGCGTTTGCGGCCGGTGCCGGTGGGGTCCAGGCTCATGATCGCGAGGTAGATGCACTTGAGGGCGGCTTGTTCGTTGGCGAAGTGTCCGCGGGCTTTGACCGCGCGGCGGATGTGGGCGTTGACAGACTCGATGGCGTTGGTTGAGCAGATCACCCGGCGGATCTCGGGGTCGAAGGCCAGGAACGGCACGAACTCGGCCCAGGCGTTGTCCCACAGCCTGACGATCGCCGGGTAGCGGCCGCCCCAAACCTCGGTGAATTCGGTGGACCGTTCCTTGGCCGCAGCGCCAACGCGACGTAGATCGGCCGCACCTGGCCATCGCGGACCTTGACGTGGATCGCGTCGATGAACACCACCGGGTACACCGCATCCAAGGGCCGGTTCTGCCACTCGACCATCCCCTCGACCACCTTGTCGGTGATCGTCGAGATCGTCTGCCGCGACACCTCCGCGCCATACACCTCGGCCAGGTGCGCGCAGATCTCACCGGCGGTCAGGCCCTTGGCCGACAACGAGATCACCATCTCATCCACCCCCGACAGCCGCTTCTGCCGCTTGGCCACGTCCTCGGCTCGAACGACCCTGACGGTCCCGCGGCACGTCGATATCCACCTTGCCGACATCGGTCAGCACCGTCTTCGAACGCACACCGTTGCGGGAGTTACCCGTTCCCCGGCCAGCCGGATCGTGCTTGTCATAACCCAGATGATCGGTGATCTCACCCTCCAGCGCCGACTCCAGCACCCGCTTGGTCAGCTGCTGCAAGAACCCACCCTCGCCGGTCAGCTGCAGCCCACCGGCCCGGGCTTGCCCCACCAACTGCTCGACCAGCTGCTCATCCAGACCATCCAGCCCGGGCTCAGGCCCCGGCTCCGGCTCCGCTACATGCTCCACCCCAGACATCATCTCGGTCATCAGATCTACTCCCACGATTGGGAGTTACGCCGAACTTCTTACAGTCCCGGCCTGGACGACTCGTCCCGTGGATAGATGCTCAGCGACCGGATCGTGTAGTGTTCCTGCACGGTGTGGTCAACGGTTGAATTGCGAGAGATCGAGGTTTTCCTTACGCTCGCGGATGAGTTGCATTTCGCCCGGGCGGCGGAGCGACTTGGTGTCTCTCCGTCGCGGGTGAGTCAGATGCTGCGCGGCCTCGAGCACAAAGTCGGTGGCGAGCTTCTGAGCAGGACCAGTCGCAGCGCTGCGTTGACGCCACTCGGCGAGAGATTTTTCGCCGAGGTTCATCCGCCTTATGACGAACTGCGTAGCGTGCTCGAGCGGACGAGCGCTGCCTACCGCAGTCTGCGGGGGAGTCTGCGCCTTGGGTTGCTCGCGGCCAACTCTGGTGGACGCCACCTGACGGCGATCGTCGAGGAGTTCGAGCGGCTTCATCCAGAATGCACCATCGAACTGAGCGAGGTATTCTTCGCCGATCCACTGGGCCCGCTCCGCCGCGGCGAGATTGATCTGATGGCCACGCGGTTGCCGATCGCTCAACCGGACCTGACAGTCGGCCCAGTCCTTGCTCGTGAACCTATGGTGCTCGCGGTCGCCGACGACCACCCACTCGCCGGCCGGAAACGAGTTTCCATCGAGGACATCGCTGACTTCCCGGTAGCGCCGATCACAGACTCGCCCAAGGAGCTGATTGACACCGTCATACCGCGTCGGACCCCGGCAGGCCGCGCGATTCGACGCTCGACCAGACGACCGAAGACACCCCATGAGGTGACGGCGCTCGTCGCTCGCGGGCAGATCGTCCACCCCACCGTTCCTTCATTTGCGCAGTACTTCGGCCAACCTGGCATCACCTACATCCCGATCAGCGACATGCCCTCAGTAAGATCAGGACTCGTGTGGCGCCGCCGGGACGTGAACCCCCGACTCCGTGAATTCGTCCGGGCAACACGCGCGATCCTCGCCACCGCTCGCGATGCACAACGCAAAAGGAGTACGGCCGGCTAGCGACAAGGTGGCCAGACCTCTGAGCGCTCCGACGAGCCGCGGTAGCACCGGTTCGACTTGAACGGACTACTGGTCGCCGGACTATCTGGCCGGCTGCTGACCGATCAGCGGTTACTTGCAGGAAATGCAGACGACCAGGCTGGCGTTGAGGGTTTCCCTGACCTGCGCGCCAGCTATTTCCGGGGCGCAGGGCGGGAAATTTCAGCAGATTCCGGATACCGGGCCGACCATGATCCGAGGAAGGTGTGCCAAGGAATTACCCACTTTACCGCAGGGAGTCGTGATGCAAAATGACGACAAGAGTAACGACAAAATGGTGGCGGATCATGCTGCGCACAACCGCCGTTGCCGCGGCCATCGCGGTATTGTCCGCGATGACAGTGCAGGCTAGTACGACGCGTGCCACCCGGCCCGATCTTCAGGCCGGCGTCGACGCGATCGTCGCAGCCGGTGCCCCGGGGGCGTTGGTCGAGGTCCGCGATGAGCGCGGAACCTGGCGGACCAGCAGCGGTGTCGCGGCGCTTGGCACCACAAAGCAGGTGCCGGTTGGCGGGCGCTTCCGGGCAGGCAGTGTGACAAAGATCTTCGTGGCCACAGTAGTGCTGCAACTCGCCGCCGAAGGCCGTTTGCGACTCGATGACACCGTCGAGCGATGGCTACCCGGGGCCGTACCTGCTGGTGGCCGGATCACGTTGCGCCAGCTGCTGAACCACACCAGCGGCCTGTACAACTACACTGACGACTTGCCGTTGCATGATACGGAGGCATACCTACAGATCCGGTTCCAGACCTGGAGTCCGTCGGAACTGCTCAAGCTCGCGACCCGCCATCCGCTGCTGTTCGAGCCCGGCACGCAGTGGCGGTACTCGAACACTGACGACATCGTGCTCGGCCTTGTAGTGCAGCGGGTGAGTGGACATCCGTACGGCGTCGAGATTGAACGACGGATCCTGCGGCCAGTCGGCCTGCATGCGACCTCGATACCGGGAACGTCGGCCCGAATTCCCGGGCCGCACGCACACGGGTATCTGCCGCTGGTGTCTGACGGTCAGGTCAGCCCGATCGACGTCACCGAGATCAACCCGTCGGCGGCGTGGGCAGCGGGTGAGATGATCTCGACCACGGCCGACTTGAACCGTTTCCTCAGCGCCCTCATCGGCGGGCGCCTGGTGAGCCCGGTAGAACTGCGAGAAATGACCACGCCGACGCTACCTGCTACCGACTACGGGCTCGGTCTTAAGCTGGTGCATCTGCCGTGCGGGGTCACGGTCTACGGCCACGATGGCGACGCCCCCGGTTACTCCACCTGGTCGTACGCGACCGCCGACACCCGGCGGCGGATCACCATCTCGATAACCTGGGGGACTGGGGACCCGCACGGTCCATTACCGCAGGTGCTCGATCTGCTGGCCACCGCGGTATGCCCACGCGCAACTGCGTAACCGGACCGCCAACTGCCGCGCGACAGCAGAGTGAACGGTCGGCCATTCAGGGTGATTGAGCCGCCGATGCGCGCGCCGAGGGCGTCGGCGAAGCTGCGTTCCACAACCGCCGCACCTGGCCGGATCCAGCTGCCATGCGTAAGTTTCGGTTGGTCGACAGTGGCTGGACCAATCGTGCGGGTTGTTCGTGACGCTCCGGCATGTTGCGACAAGATGGGTGTAAGCACAGGTGGCGTACTCGAGAAGTGTTACTGCCTCTCGGCCGCGCTTGTCCGGCCCGACCAGACTCGCCGTCTGTGGCCGCATCTCGGCGGGTGCGCCGCCGCAGGTAGGAATCTGTGGGCTCAGCAGACTGGCGGCCGCGTTGCGTGTCAAGATTTTGAGGCGGGGGTTGGTTAGGGATTCATTGAGTCAACCGGCTGCTGCTCCTTCTCGTTCGGGTCGTTAGGTTTCGATGGGGAGGGCGTCGACTGCAGCGGAACGCCGCACCCGGTCAGAACGAGTGCCGGAATCGCGAGCCAGCGCATCGACGTCATGTCTTCGACTCCGTGAGTCCCAGCGTGCTAGCGCCGGCATTGGTCATCACGTCGGCGGAACGCGCAGCAGGTCGGCCGGCCTGAGTACAGCGGGACTTGATCGCGTATCACGTCTGCGAGCGCCTCGTCGTGAGCGTCGAGGCGCGGGCCGAGCCTGGGAAGCTCAACGCTCTTGTGGTGCGACCACCCGCCATGACCGGGCGTCGGCCGCGCTCAACGCCGCGTGGATCACGACCGGCAGGCGGTGGTTAGCGGACTCGAGGGTGGGGTGGAGACCTGCCTCATCCCGTCGACCAGCGGCGGAGCTTTTCGGGGTTGCGGACTACCCAGATGCGCTTGATCCGGTCGCCCGCGATGTCGAAGGCGAACACCGTCACGATGACGCCGTCCTGCTGAGCCACCAGGCCGGGCTGACCGTTGACCGCACGCTCCAGGAACCTCACGTTGCCAGGCCGCCGGCGGGCGAGCTCGACCCAGGCGTGCGCGATCTGCTCGCCACCTTCGATGGGGTGCAGGAAGGTGATGGCGAGGCCGCCGCCGTCGCCGATCGCCGTGGCGTCTGGGTCGAGCAGACCGATGAGGGCGTCGATGTCCTTTGCTTCCCACGCCTGCTTGAAGTCCCTGACGACCCTTGCACGCTGGGCCGCCGGACTCGCGGGCGCTTGCGATTGGCGAAGGCGGCGGCGGGCGGAGTAGGCCAGCTGGCGGCATGCCGCCGGGGTCCGGCCGACAATCTGCGCCACTTCGGCGAAGGAGTGGCAGAAGACATCGTGCAGGATGAATGCGACGCGCTCGGCCGGCGTCATCGATTCGAGCACGACCAGGAAGGCCATGCCGACAGACTCGTCCAGGGTGACTCGGTCGGCGGGGTCGGCGGTCGCATCGCCCGGCCGAGCGCTGATCCACTCCGTATGCCCCGGCAGAGGCTCGGGGATCCATTCGCCCACGTAGGTCTCTCGCCGGACCCGTGCCGAGCTGAGCTGGTTCAGACAGATGCGGCTGGAGACTGTTGTCAGCCAGGCGCCGGGGGAGTCGACGGCGGCCTGCTGTTGCTGGGACATGGCGTACCAGCGGGTGTACGTCTCCTGTACGGCGTCCTCGGCTTCGGCCAGCGAGCCCAGCAGCCGGTAAGCGAGATTGATCAGCTGACGCCGCTCGCTCATGATCGCGTCCAGGCCGGGATCGGGCCGGTCCTGTCCTGGCCCGGATCGTGTGGTCATCGTGTCGACTGCTCCCTTGGTTGCCTTCGCCCTTCTCCTGTTCGACAGGGCAGCGCACCGGAACGTCAGGTCGGGTACGCCGTCTGACATTCCGGCGCGCTGTCCTGTCGATCAGGTGAGACGGATACATCATCCAGCGAACAGGAAGCTCACAAACATCATGACGACCCCGATGACGGCAACCACATTCAGCGACCCAGCGCCCGCTCAGCGTCTGGAGCGGGCAGCCATGGCGTTGACCGCACATGGATTCAGCGTGGAGATTCTGGACGACGCCGCCGCTGCGCGTGCCCGCACGACAGACCTGATTCCGGAGGGCGCGAGCGTGTTCACCGGGGCCAGCGAGACGCTGCGCCTGTCCGGCATCGAAGAAGACCTCAATGCCAGCGGGCGGTACGACGCGATCAAGCCACGCACGCTGGCCATGGACCGCGCTACCGAGGCTGACGAGATCCGGCGGCTGCGCGCCAGCCCTGACGTCAGCGTGGGCAGTGTCCACGCGCTCACCGAAACCGGTTCCCTCGTGGTCGCCTCAGGCAGCGGAAGCCAGTTGCCCGGCTACGCCGGCGGCGCGGCCCGTGCGATCTGGGTTGTCGGTGCCCAGAAGGTCGTACCCGACCTGAGCACCGCGCTGCGCCGCGTCGAGGACCATTGCCTTCCGCTCGAAGACGCGCGCTCCCGGGCAGCCTACGGGTGGCCCAGCGCCGTCACCCGGCTGCTCATCCTCAACGCAGAATTTCAGCCCGGGCGCGGCACGGTCCTGCTGCTCCGCGAAGCCATTGGCTTCTGAAGAAGCAGAGGAGACCTATGAGTGACTTTCAGGCCTCGCGGACCGGGTGGAGATCGAGGCGTTGCGCGGTGAGTTCAGTGACGCGGCGATGATGGGGGACTACGATCGCTTCGTGTCGCTGTTCACCGACGACGGCGTGTACCGGATCCTTGACGCCAACGTCGTACAAACCGGCCGAGAGGAGATCCGTGCCGGGACCGAGCGACTGGCGGGCGCGGTGGGAGTACTTTGTACAGACCACTCGCCGGGGTGCGATCCACCTGGACGGTGACACTGCGTCCGGCCGCGCCCACGTGTGCGAGCTCGGCCGGCTGCGCAACGGTACCTCGATCTACAACTACGCAATGTCCACGACCGTTATCGGCGTACGGCGTACGGCTGGAAGTTCAGCGAACGCGTCTTCGAAGTCAGATACTTCGACACTGCTCCGCTTCCGGGCTCACCGCTCGTGGCCTGGGCGGCGACGACCCTGACGCCCCGGAACAAGCGGCGCAGTAGCCGCTGGATGACACACGTCGGCGCGGAGTTGCAACGACTCGACATCCGGGCCGCCGCGTCCGCTGAGCCGACGAGCTCGAGAGAGACAACCAGGTACACAAAGACGCTGAGGATCAGGCTGGCCAGGGCACCTGCGGAGAACAGGACCGTGCGATGCCGGACGGAGGCCCTCGCGTGGGCGGCGAGGATGTGGTCTCGCCATGCTTGCTCGCGGCAACGAACCCGGGCCTGTCGGCGAGATGCATGCGTGGCGGTCGAGTAGACATCGGTGTGGCTGTAGTCCGGCGGCTTGATGTCCGCGACCACGCCGCCTTGTCGAGCAGCCTGGTGGTCGCACACCCAGCGAGCTCCGCCGCGACTCTCGACCGCTGATTTGCGGCCCCGGCTGATCGATGTTTGCCGATGGCTCCCAATGTTGCTCTCTCCATGAGGCGTGGTGGGCCGCCGCCCGCAAGGCCCACGGTGACGCCGCCAGGCACAGGGCACTGATCGAGGTTCTGCTGCTGCACCGGCACATGCACCACGACCGGGTCGTCGCCGGCCTGGGCGCTGCGCTCAGAGTCGGCGCACTCACCGCCGACGCGGTCGTCCTCGAAGCGCGCCTCATCGCAGAACATGACAACAACAGCGCGACCAGCACGGCACTGGGCAATCACCACCGACGGCAAGCAGGCCCAAGGCGAAGTCCTGCTCAACTGCATCACCGGCAGCATCGGCTACATCGTGGGCGTCACTCACCGCGGAATGCCACTCGCCTCACGAGCACTACGCGCAATCACCGATTACTCAGACGCAGAACTCGGCCTACCCCGGCTGATCCTGGAGATCGAACCAGACAACCAGCCAAGCATCGCTGTCGCGAGATCCGCCGGTCTCGTCGTCACCGCCACACAGCCCGAGACCGTCACCGACAAGGGACGGACCTACACCCTGGCCACCTGGGAACACACCCCCGACCCCAGGACAGACACCCCCACCTCCATCAGACCCCGCGCGGAACCACAACCGCCGACACACCAATCCCGCAGCCGAGGCCAGGGTCTCTGCACTGCGCCAGTCCACCAGTTATGCCGAAATGGGACGCTCGACCGAAGATCACAAGGTTGTGGTGGTCCGGCGTCATTCGGTTGCGGCCCGCAGCAAGAAGATCCAAGCGCGGCTAGCTCCAACATCCCGCGTTGACTTTGTCCGTCAGAACCGATGTCGCTTGTCGGTGAGTGTCGGTCGGGGATGCCGGCTGGGATAGTTTCTTCGCCGGTTCCGATGTCAGTGGGTGAGTTCTCGACTGTGGGCGGGGCGGTTGGACTCGGTGCCGGTTTCGAGGATGTTGCCGCCGAAGGTGGGGCCGGTCGACGAGGCTGCACAGAGCCGGGGGTCGGTGAAAAGCTTTGCTCAGCTGGCGAAGGAGTCGTTGGAGGCAATCCGCGGGGGTCTGCGGGTAGTCGTCGGGCGGTCCATGTAGTTCTCCGGGCCGTACGGATCGATCATGTCGCCGTCCTCACCGACGTCGAGGTCGGCTGCGTCCAGCATTATCCGCGGCTCATCGTCGTCTTCGATCTTGCCCGCCTGTGATCGCGGAACCGTCGCCGGCGTTACGCTGGAGCACATCGTCGAGGTCCCGTATGGTGCGCCTGTCTGCGGCATCCAGCACCCGGAAACCGGCACACCTCTGCTGAGCGGCTGGCAGACTAGCGGCATGGTGAACGGACATTTGTTGGTGGCGTTCGTGGTGACAACGGCGGTGGCGATGATCGTGCCGGGGCCGGACATGTTGTTCATCCTCGGCTGTGGGATCCGGGGTGGTGCCCGCGCCGGTCTGCTCGCGACTTGTGGCGTGGCGACGAGTGAGACGATCCACGTGGCGTTGGCTGCGGCCGGGCTGACTGCCCTGTTCGTGGCTGTGCCGACAGCGTTCACGGTCGTGCGCATCGTCGGCGCGGCGTACCTGATCTACCTGGGAGTGCAGGCGATTCGCGGTCGCGGCAAGCTCGATGTGGGGGAGGACGGAGCGGGGAACACCGGGCGGACCCGGGTCAGTGGTCGGCAGGCCTATGTGCGAGGGCTTACGACCAACCTGCTGAATCCGAAGATGGTGACCTTCACGGTCGCGTTGCTGCCACAATTCGTCGATCTGGGGCGCGGGCACGTTTGGCTGCAGTTCGCGATCCTCGGGGCAATCCTGGTCGTGTTCGAGTTCCTCGTCGACGGGACCGTGGGCGTACTGGCGGGCCGGATCGGGTCCATGCTCCGCCGGCGCCGCGCAGTACGACGTGGTCTGGATGTCGCCGCCGGCGGGATCTTCATCGCCCTCGGCGTCCGCATCGCAGTTGAACGCTAGCGTTCCACGCGCTTCGCCGGTTCTGATGTCGGTTGCGGATGTCAGTGGAGTGAGTTCTCGGCTGTGGGCGGGGCGGTAGGACTCGTACCAGTTTCGAGCATGTTGCCGCCGAAGGTGAGCCGGTCGACGAGGCTGCGCAGAGGCGGGGGTCGGAGAAAGTTTGCCGCAGCCGGACGAGCAGTAGGAGGCCCCGTTGTCGAACAGGACGCGTTCGACGAGACGCCGTGGTCGGCGAACCAGCGCCGCGGCCCGGCGGAGAACGCCGTGGCGGTGGGCGGAGAGGCACACGGCGGGCTGGGCCGGTGCGTGCTTTGGGCGCGGACACAAGACCGACACGCTGATGGCGAGTTGGTCAGCTCGCCGGCATGGCGGGCCTCGTCGACCAGGAAACGGTAGCCGAACTCCGAGTCGTCGCGGTGGGCATCGAACAGCGCGTTGGCCCGATAGGCGTGCTCGAGCTTGGCGGCGGTGACCGGCCTGGCCAGCCACCGGTAGTACGGCTGGCCAGCGATCTTCAATACCCGGCACGTCACCGCGACGAGGATCCCGTCGGCGGCCAGCCCTTTCACGAGCGGGTAGAGCCTTTTCCCGGAGGACTGGCCTGGGACAGGTACGCCGCCGCGCGGCGCAGCACCTCGTTCTCCTGCTCCAGCAGCTTGATTCGCCGACGGGCCTCACCCAGCTCGGCCGACTCACCACCAGACACACCCGGCTTGACGCCTTCGTCGATCTCAGCTTGTCGCAGCCACTTGAACAGCGTCATCGGATGAACCCCGAAGTCCTTGGCGACCTCCTCGACCGTGACTCCGGGTCCCCGATCGCGAGCCACGCGAACGACATCATCACCCAACTCACGTGGATAAGGCTTGGGCACAGCAACATCCTTCCAGCCACCTCTCGGCAAGCCATCTCAGATGTCACCTATACGTGCAGCAGACCCATGTGGCACCAAACCCACTGCGATGGTGGGGCGGTAATCCAGGAAGCAGCCGATGCTGCCGAGGCATAAAGCCCGTTCATGCTGCGCAATCATGCGGCGAGGGCCAGTTCACAGGAGGATCACGTGCCGACATGCGCGTCGCTCGGAAGTCGCCAGCATCCACACTCGCCGCTGCAGTCCACCGCCGCCAGCTGCACGCAGGAGGATGTTGATGAGTGGCTGCCTACGGGACTAACGACGCGCAGCGCGACGAGAACGTTCATAGTCGTCGCGAAGAAGGCGCGCCTCGACACCACGGCCACCATCCAGCACCGGTCGGCGAGACGGGTCCGCCGCTGAGCCAGGATCAGTGGCTCGCCTGGATCCACGAACTCGTCTGGTGCCACCGAGTCACTCCCCTATGGCGTCGCCGAGATGCTGTCGCTCTACACCAGCCGCTCGTCAAGGGCGTCACCATCGACTACATCGACAAGTCCTTGGGCATCCCGAGCACCCGACTGATGTTCCCGAGCCGTTCGCGTTGCTCACCCCGCGGCAGGTCGCCTCGGCCCAATCTCCACACCTGCGCGGATACCGAAAGCCATTGGATGTTCCGCATGGACTCGGGATCGCCACCCGCGCCTGACACCGTCACGGGCCGGCTCCGCGTCTGGGCCTCAACCTTTGTCGGCGCCGGCAACCGCGCCATCGGCGAGCTCATTCTTGAGTGCGCCGCCGTTCTGGTTGGCCGGCGGTTGGGCTACAGCGCACAATTGGCCTTCCTTCAGGCTGCCAAGGGCATCCGAACCTGGGCGCGCTATGCCGACCGCCGGATCAAATCGCCATGTTCTGCGAATCCGCTCGGCCCGCTGGCCGGCCGTCGGCTGCCCGAGGCGGGTTGCATCCATCCTGCGGCGTCTGCAGACGAAGGTGCGGGTAGCGGCGGCTGGCAGCTGCAACGACCGCCAGGCTCGTGCGAAGATGGCGACGTGCCAGTGCTCACGTACCTCGAGATGACCCGTCCGAGCGAACTGCTGCCTGCGACCTCACCGCTCGTCGACCGAGTCCAGTTGACGCCCATTGAGGGCGATGTCGTCCGCGTCCTGACTCTGGCAGTTGGGTGTAAATTCGCTTGGCCGAGCCACCGCTGGGATCGCCAGCAGTGGATGGACTATTTGGCCAACAATGCCATGCGCCATTGGGCCGGGGCGGTCGACGGCGAATCCATTGGGCTCGTCTCGCTCAACATGCAGGGACACCCGGACGTCGAGATTGACTCCTTCGGTGTGTTGCCCGAACTAATCGGCCGAGGCTTCGGTGGCGCATTTCTCACTGAGGCAGTAGCGCGAATTTGGGCCCTCCCGGCGCAGCGGATCTGGCTGCACACCTCGAGCGACGATCATCCAAACGCGCTGAAGAACTACCTCGCTCGCGGCTTCAGGCGGTTCCAACCCTCACAGGTGTGCACCGCAGATCAGTCGTGACCGTGGCTGCGGCAACACATCCAGGGTCGATCCGCCCTCATGATACCTGGAATTGATCCGTTGACGGACAGGGTCGATGTGGGGTGTGGTCAGGCTAGCTGCTGGGTCGTGCCGGTGATGGTGGATTCGTATTGTGCGTCGGCGGGTGTTGTACAGCCTTCGATGTAGTTTGTAGATCGCGCTCGCGTTTGCGTGGAAGGCGTGCCGCGCGGTCAAGTCCAACGCGCGCCGGCGCCGAGGAACGCGATCGGCGCAACGCGACCTGTGCGCGGGCGACGTACCGGAAGGTCCTGTTCGTCAGATCGTGCCGCGGGCAGAGCGGCGGCCTTGCGGGTGGGCCAGGTGGGCGGTGGATGAGCTCGGCCTTCAGGGTGGAGAAGAGGGACTCGGCCACGGCGTTGTCCCAGCATTGGCCCGTCTGTCGACCGACAAAGTCACGCCGGGATCCCTTGCCAGGTTGGTGTCTTGGGTCGAGGTGTACTGGCAGCCTCTGTCGCTGTGGAACACCATCGCGGTTGCGGGTCGGCGTCGATCGACTGCGTCGGTGAGCGCGGCGGCGACCGGGTCGGTGCGCAGGTGATCGGCTGGGCGACAAGCGGGGAGGCCGGGACCACTAGGAGCGATCACGGGGCCAGCCCGTGCAGTTGGGTGACCGTCAGCGTTGCGCTAGGGGTGGAACTGTCGCGGATCCGTCTCGGCTGAACGTAGCGGAAACACTGCGGCTGAACGGCGCCGATCTTCAGGGTTAGGCGTCGGTCGAGTTGTCGGCGTCGACGGACGAAGCAGATATGCCTGATCGGCACCGACAAGGTATTCAGCCCACGACAGCGCGAAGGTGCTTCAGTCTGGCTGCCACTGGTGCGGCGGCGGAGGCAACGATGTCTACGAGGTGTGCGGCTCCGACGAGTGCTTCGCGAGGATCCACCTGGCGGCCTTCATAGTTCTTGGCGCGCAAGGACAGCACGCCACCGCCGCGACGCGGCGAGCACAAAGCCGAAGAACACTGCGGTGGTGGGGTCCCTGGCGGAGCGTTCACCGTGGCCGAGGACGAGCGTGAACGAGCCCCTCCGCCGACAACCTTTACCAGATCGGTCCGCTCGAATGCCGCGGCAATCCGGCGCCAGCCGATCCCGTGGCTCGAAGCCACTCAAGCCGGATGATCCCAGGCGGTGCGCCCGGGATGCGTGCTGGCGGCTTCGAGCCGACGGTGCGAGCGCCGGGAGCTCTGGTATGGAAGTCCACTGACCACCGCGCTCCCTGAGTCGGGGGTCGGGGGACACCCAGCGGCGACGACATGGATGCGAATCAGTTCGCCACCACGACTGCGATCTCACCGAGCGAGTCGCGCGCCACGCCATCGGACCGGCAACACAGCGCGCGACGTACGTCTCACGGAGTCTTGGGTGCACCTGCACACTCGGGGTGGAGTCCGACGCCAGGTCCTCGCGGGATGCGGACATCTCCGTTGGCGTGTTCTGCGCACTGAGAGGGGATGCAGCTGCTCAGACAGCCTGAGGGTGCCGGCTCAGCGACGGCAGCCGGTTAGGCGAGTGCCTTGGCGACTGTCGCGAGTCGACCGGCTGCACGAGCGACAGCGAGGCCATCGAGATAGTCGCGGACTCGAACGAGCTGGCCGTCGCGGATGTGGAGGACGAGGACACCGGGTAGCTCGAACGGCTCTTCGGTCGTCCGGTGCTGTCCGACGACGACCTGCTCGACTACGAGGACCGATCCGGCCGAGCAGCTGTGGGCCGCGACGTCCAGAAGCTCGCGGGGCTGTACGGCGCTGGCCGCCCAGGCGGCGCGGTACGCAGCCCGGATCTGCTCGCGACCTGCAAGGCGATCCGGCATGCCGGGGAACAGGAACGGGAACTCGTGGACCGCGTCGACGGCGTACAGCTCGGCGAGATCGTCCGCCGAGAGATCGATGATGGCGCGCCGATAGCGGCTCAGGATCTCGTCGGCTGTCAGCATAGCTATCTCCTTCCAGCAGTGCGACTAGCCATTATGAACATGTAAACTATCAATATGTCAACTGATGATTCATATCGCCTCGTCCTCGAGAGGGTGCACAGAGCGGATCTGCTCAGCCGTCGAGTCGCCGACCGGAGCCTCGCCGCCGATGTCGGGATCGGACGGGCGATGTTCCTGATCCTCGATCTCCTCGCCAGTGGAGAGCCGGTCTCGCAGCGCACGATTGCAGACCACCTCGGCCTCACAACGGCGGCGGTGAGCCGCCACATCACCACAGGCCGGGACCGCGGCTGGCTGCGTGCCGAGTCCTCTCCGGCGTCGCGTCGCGAGCACGAGGTAGTGCTCACGTCGGCAGGGCACGCACTCGTTGAGCGCGGCCGTCACCGCCGGGACGAGGCTGGGCGGCGCGCCGC
The DNA here is from genome assembly GCF_004331465.1 of Kribbella pittospori. Classification (GTDB taxonomy): domain Bacteria; phylum Actinomycetota; class Actinomycetes; order Propionibacteriales; family Kribbellaceae; genus Kribbella; species Kribbella pittospori. Next base: position 6,750 of record NZ_SJKB01000038.1, on the reverse strand, counting down.
GGGCGAGCTTGGTGGGGCCGAGCTGAGGCGGATGGCTCGTTCGCTGCAAGGCCTCTGTGGCTACCTAGAGGAGCAACTACGCGAGCGCTGACCGCCTCAGCAGATGCACCAGTAGGTGGGTTTCCCCTCGTAGCGGTGGAGACATCTCCTTTGAGGTGAGGGCGGTGGCTGAGGCACGAAGGAAGTTTGATCAGGAGTTCAGCAGGGCGCGGTGCGGATCGTCCGGGAGACCGGGAGCCGATCGCGCAGGTCGCCCGTGAGCTGGGTGTGAAGGCGGGGACGTTGGCGAACTGGGTGGCCAAGGACAAGCGGCTGACGGCGGTGATGGCCGGTTGAGCGAGGACGAGCGGGCCGAGCTGGCCAGGCTGAGGCGGGAGAACGCGGAGCTGGCGACGGAGCGCGATGTGCTCAAGCGCCCGGTGGTCCTCTGGGTCAAGGACGCGATGACCCGGGACTGCTCCCTCTGGCCGGGTTCATCGCCGCCCAGAGGGAGCAGTACCGGGCGCCGCACGCGGTCGCGTGCCGGGCGCTCGGAGTCAGCCAGGCATGGTTCTACACGTGGCGCCAAGGCGACGCCTCGGCACGGCACGCGCGGCGTGAGCAGTTGAAGGTTGCGGTCGCTCGGTGGTTCGCCAAGCATCACGCCACCTACGGGTCGGCGCGGATCACCGCCGACCTGCGCGACGAGGGCTGGCGAGTCGGCGAGACACCGTCGCGCAACTGATGCGTGAGATCGGACTGGCGGCGTGGGTGAAGAGGCGGCGCCGGCGGACCACGCGTGCGGGCCGGGGCCGGTGGCGGGCACCGGACCTGATCGGCCGCGACTTCGCCACCGATCGACTCAACCGCAAGTGGTACGGCGATGGCACAGAGATCACCACCGACGAGGGCAAGCTCTACCTGGCCAGCGTGCTCGACATGGGCTCACGCCGCATCGTCGGTTTCGCCCTCGGCGAGCACCACGACGCCGAGCTCGCTTACAACGCGCTGGTAATGGCCGCGCGGTCCGTGGCGACAAGGACGTTATCGCCGAGGTGATCATGCATACGGATCAGGGCAGCGAGTACACGGCCGACACCGTCCGCGCCGCCTGAACCGGCTCGGCATCTGCCAGTCCATGGGCGGGGTCGGTTCGGCCTTGGACAATGCCGTGATCGAGTCCTGGCACTCCACCGTGGAGTTCGAGCCACGCAGCCTCGAGCAATTCACCACCAAAGCCCAGGCCCGCACCCGGGTCGCGGCCGAGCAATTGTCAATACTGTGGATGAGTCTTCAGTGTGATGGCTGGTTCTGCTGGTAGGTCCACATCTCGGTCATGAGATCGTCGACGAGGCGGATCAGCCAGATTAGACGGCCGGGCGAGTCGGTGGTCTGCTGCGGTCGGCCGACCGAGCCCACGACGGCGATGAGGTCGTTGTCGCCCAGGACGTCGTGGATGGTGAAGCGCAGGTCCGGGCGCTCGGCCCGGATGGTCTGCACGGCCTGCTTGACGCCGGCGGGTCCGGTGACGTCGGGGTGGGCGTGGTCGACCCATTGCGAGTGCAGGATCTGGTCGGCGATCGCGGTGTCACCGGTGTTCCACATGTCGAAGTAGCGCATGACCATGCTGTGCGCCGATCCGTTGTCCATCGACGTGCTCCGTTCCTAATGCTGATGGCGTTGACTGGGTTGATCATGCCGCTTGGGCGTTGGTCGGCGTGGGGCTGGGCGGGCGCTCGACGAGTTTGCGACGTTCGAAGCGGGCTCCGGCGCGGACGAGGGCAACGAGGTGGGGTGCGTTGACCGCGCGCCACCGGGCTTGTGCGGACTCGATGAGCTTGAACGCCATGGCCACGCCGGCGGCGCGCGAGCCGGGACCCTTGGTGACTCGCTGACGGAGCCGGACGGTGGCGAAGGTCGACTCGATTGGGTTGGTCGTCCGCAGGTGCACCCAGTGCTCGGCGGGGTAGTCGTAGAACTCCAGCAGCACGTCGAGGTCGTCGGCGATCTTCGCGGCCGCCTTGGGCCACTTGGTGCCGTAGTCGGCTGCGAATACGCGAGCGGCAGCCTCGGCGTGCTCGCGGTCCTCGGCATTCCAGACCTCGGCCAGCGCGGCCTGCGCGCCCGGCTGGGCGGACTTGGGCAGCGCGTTGAGGACGTTGGCGATCTTGTGGAACCAGCACCGCTGCTCGCGGGTGTCGGGGAACACCTCACGCACCGCCGCCCAGAACCCCAGCGCCCCGTCACCGACCGCGAGCACCGGCGCCTGCATACCGCGGCGCTTACAGCTGCGGAGCAGGTCGGCCCACGACTCGGTCGACTCCCGGTGTCCGTCGTCGAGCGCGACCAGCTCCTTGGTGCCGTCCGCGCGCACGCCGATGATGACCAGCAGGCACACCTTGTCCTGCTCCAGGCGGACCTTGAGGTGGATCCCATCGACCCACACGTAGACGTAGTCGGTGCCCGCCAGGGAGCGCTTGTTGAACCCGGCCGCCTCGTCTTGCCAGTCCTTGGTCAACCGGGTGATCGTGGCCGACGACAGGCCAGCGCCGGATCCGAGGAACTGCTCCAACGCCGGCTCGAAGTCGGAGGAGGAGAGGCCGTGCAGGTACAGCAGCGGCAACACCCCGGCCACCCGCGGGCTCTTCCTCGCCCACGCCGGCAGGATCGCCGAAGCGAACCGCTTGCGCTCCCCGGTCACCGGGTCGACACGCTTGTCGTTGACCGCGGCGCGCGCACCGGGATCGCGCCCGCCGCCGTGGTCACCTCGCGCGGCTCATGGTGACCGTTGCGGACTACCAGCCGCCGACCCGCCTCGTCGAGCTCGTCGGCGAACTGCTCGACGTAAGCGGCGACCTCGGCCTGCAACGCCGCCGCCAGCAACTGCCTGGCGCCGTCGCGCACGATCTGGTCGAGCAGCGACCCACCGGCCGTGTTCTCGTTGGACGCCTCGGTGTCGTGGACTACCTTGAGCATGAGCGCACCTTCCCGAACCAGCGCGCCAACGCCGGTCCTGATCAGAATCTGGTTGATACGAGATCTTCCTCGGGAAGGTGCGCTCCTTCGCGTTCACCCGCCGAGGGCCATCCACAGGTTCTGATCATTGCTCGTCGCGGCCTGGATCGAGGACTCATCCACACGACCGGCGCCACTCCGCATTGCGCTCTCTGGTCGACTACGAAGTCACCCACCACTACGACCGCACGCACGACCACCAACCGAAACACGCAGCATGAACGACCCGCACCCGCACACCGAGTCTGACCTCGTCCTCGCCAGCGCCAAGGCCACGCCCTCCGGGCGGCCTCCGGCCAGCCTCGACCCCGGCTCCTGGTGAGCTCCTGACCCAAGCCAGCAGGGCCCGGCCAAAACCGAAACAACAAGGCTGAAGTCTCTACGGTTTCAGGGGATTGCCGCGCCTGATCACGAACTACGGCTGGAGTACTAGGTGCCGGTGGCCAGCATTGATAGCGACATAGAGAAGGATTGGAGTCCGCGCCGCATTAGCGGCTTTGCAGGCGAGCCGCGAACTTTCGCGTTTCCCAACGCTGTGCGCGCATATCGTTGGCGTCACAGTAAATGAGAGCGGCTGGATAACTGGACCTTCGCAGTTGAGGGTGTAGAACTGGATCGCCGCGTCAGTCGCCGCCTACCGCGCATCTCAATCGCCTGATGCCCCGCCGAGCAGAGCGGGCAATTCCTGCGACGTCGATGCCGTCAACGCCGACTTGCGTCAGTGTCGCCGCTTCCAGCGGTCGATTTGAGGTCAAGCCGAGGAGCCCAAGGAGACTCAGTCCCTTGATGGAAGGCTCGCCGTGATGCTGTCGAGGACGCGCTGGAGTCCGTGTCGGAACTGGTCGTCGCGGCTCAGGTGCGGCTGGCGCGCCTCCATCACGATCTTGGTGAAGATCGGGTATTCCCCGCTCTTCACCAGCCGGTCAACGTACGAGTGGCTCCGTGCCATCCACTCCGACTCGCTGAGTCCGCTGCGGCGGACTTTCCTGGCCGTGCTGATCTCTTCGCGGACCGTGCTCTCGACGTAACTGTTCAGCAGGGCCACGAGGTCAAGGTTCTCGTCGATGGGGACAAAGGCGTCAAGCACTCCCATCAGCCGTTCGATGAGCAGCAGCTGGTTGGGGCCGAAGGTGGGGAGTGACCGCTGCACGCTGGCGATCCACGGGTGTCTCATCCACATGGCCCGCAGCCCGTCGGCGTAGCGGGTCAGGTCGGCGCGCCAGTCGCCCGAGGGCATGCCCGTGACGTCGATCTCGCCCATCACCTGGTCGGCCATGAGGTCGACCAGGTCCTCACGGCTCGGGACGTACCGGTAGAGCGACATCGCGCCAGCGCCGATGTCGGCGGCGATCCGCCGCATGGTGGCGGCCTCGAGTCCCTCGGCATCTGCGATCCGGATCGCCGCTTCGGTGATCTGCGCGCGGCTGTAGACCGGCTTCGGCCCTCGGGCGGGGCGCTCGGGTCGCATCCAGATGTTCACGTACTCGGCGTCAGTCACCGTCCCACCTCCCGGTTGCGTACATGGTACCCAGTCATTTAAAGTCATCGGAGACCGCGTACAACGTACCCAGAGGAGGGATGATGACGGATCCGATCGTGGTCGCCGAGGGGCTGCACAAGTCCTTCGGCGACACCCAGGCTCTGCGGGGTTTGGACCTGAGAGTCATGAGAGGGACGGTTTGCGGCGTGCTGGGGCCGAACGGCGCGGGGAAGACGACCGCGGTGCGCATCCTGGCGACGCTGTCCGATCCCGATGCCGGGCCCGCCCGCATTGCCGGATACGACGTTGTACGTGAGGCCGGCGAGGTGCGCGAGCGAATCGCGCTCGCGGGCCAGCACGCCGCCGTGGACGAGAAGCTCACCGGCCGCGGCAACCTGCGCATGTTCGGCCGGCTGTCCCACCTCTCCCGGCGCGAGGCGCACCGGCGGGCCGACGAGTTGCTCGAACGCTTCAGTCTGGTGGACGCCGCCGATCGGCAGGTCAGTGGGTACTCCGGCGGTATGCGGCGTCGCCTCGACCTGATCACCAGCCTCATCCTGCGCCCCGAGGTGCTATTCCTGGACGAGCCGACCACCGGCCTGGACCCGCGCAGCCGCGGCGAGATCTGGGACAGCGTCCGCGAACTGGTGGCGGACGGCACCACGGTGCTGCTCACGACGCAGTACCTGGACGAGGCCGATCAACTGGCCGACGATATCGCCGTCGTCGACCACGGACGGGTAATCACCACCGGCGCCCCCGACGAGCTGAAAGCCACCATCGGTGACCGCCTCGATGTCGAACTCGAAGACCCCGCCGCCCTGCAGCGCGCGGCGGCTGTGCTGAAAGCCCTGGCCAGAAGCGAACCCACGACAACTGACACCGACCGGGTGAGCGTCGCCTTGCCAGGCGGCAGTTTCCGGCTTGCCGACATCGTGCGCGAGCTCGACCGCGCCGGGGTCGCTGCGGCCGACGTAAGGCTGCGCCGTCCCACCCTCGACGAGGTGTTCCTGCGCCTCACCGACCGGAAGGAACTGGTCTGATGACCGACCTCGCCTTCTCGCTGGGCTACCGGCTGCGGTGGACGGTCGCCGACGGGCTGACCCTGGTCGGCCGCGAGCTGGGACGACTGCGACATGCTCCCGGCGAAATCGTCGCGGCGCTGATCTTCCCAGCCGTCATGGTCGTGCTGTTCGGGTACGTCTTCGGCAGCGCGATCCAGGTGCCGGACGGCGGCAATTACCGCGAGTACCTCATGCCCGGCCTGTTCGCGATGGTGACCTTCTCCGCGTGGTTGGGGGTCATGACGCGGACGGCCGCCGATGCCTCCCGCGGTGTGATGGACCGGTTCCGCTCCATGCCGATGGCGCGCTTGGCGGTGCCGTTCGGGCAGACCGGCGCCGACCTGCTGACCGGCCTGCTGATGCTAGCCATCATGGTGGGCACGGGCATGCTGGTGGGTTGGCAGCCGCACCGCGGCCTGATCCCGACGGCCCAGGCGTTCCTGCTGATGATCGTGCTGCGGTATGCACTGAGCTGGGTGGGCGTCTACGTGGGCCTGGCGGTGAAGAACGAACAAGTCGCGGACGCGATGGTGCCGCTGGGCTTGCCGTTCACGATGCTGTCGAACGCGTTCGTGCCGACCGACGGCATGCCGGGCTGGCTGCGCTTTCTGGCCGACTGGAACCCGGTGAGCGCGCTCACTACCGCTTCCCGGGAGCTGTTCGGCAACCCGGGCGTCACGTCCGGAAACGTGGCCTGGCCGCTCGCGCATCCGGTGACTGCCGTCCTGCTCTGGTCGGCCGCGCTGCTGGTGATCTTTTTCCCGCTGTCGCTCCGCGCCTATATGCGCAGTGGACGCTAAACGCGCCATGACATCTGCAGACCACGTCCCCGACGTTACCCCTGCTGCGGGCTTCGCCTGCGCTGATCTGACTGCTGTCTGTCGGCTCGACGAGCTCGGCCTCGTCGTCACCGGGCGGCGACTCGAAGCCGCCCGCGCGGTTCTGTCTGCCGCGTTGGCGAACCGGACCAGTGCTGCCGACGTTGCCGCTGCGAGGGCAATCCGCGAGGCACCGTGGTCCGGCCCTTGGCGCACGAGCTGCTGCGGGTCGGGTCATGACGTTGTTGACATTCTGCGGGGCTGCTGAGCGTGTTCGTTCGGTGTTGTTCAGCCTTCCTGGAGTCGGATGACTCCGTGGAGCATTGCCAGCAGGAGGTTGTCGATCCGGTCGTGGCTGAGGTGGAGTCGGCTCGCGATCTCGTCGCAGGTGGTG
>NZ_SJKB01000037.1 GCF_004331465.1 Kribbella pittospori | reverse complement strand
CAAGGGCCAGCGGCCGCGGACCGCAGCCTCAGTTTCCTAGCCCCCATGTCGCACATCAGGTGGCGCAGATCCGTCGCACATCAGGTGGCACTAGGCAGGATCGGCGGGAGTTTGTCCTCCGTTGACAGATCCGCGACACTCGTCCGCCAGGTGATGTGCGACAGCCGAATGCGCGGATCGCGGCAGATGAGTGCGTTTCCCGAGTCAGCGTTTAGTAGCGCCACAGCAGCGCCAGGGTGGGCCAGGGCGTAGATCGGGGTGATCCCCCGTTGATGATTGCGGCTACACAAGCGCATGCTGTGGCCGTGAACAAGGTTTCGCTGACGGCGCCGACCCCGGCGTTCGGGGAGCGGGTCGTGGGCGCGGCGGCGATCGCGTTGGTAGCGTCGTTGGTCATCCAGAATGCGGTGCTGGTCTGGGCCGGAGCGCCCGGCTACGGCGACCCGATCGAGAAGGTGTTCGCCTTCCACGCGGAGAACCGCGGCGCGGTCGCGATCGCGGTCGGCTCAGAGGCGCTGAACCTGCCGCTGCTGCTCGTGTTCGTGACCGGTTTCCACGGGCTGGTCGGGCGTCGCGGGGGTGCGGGCGCCGACTGGTCGCGCCTCGCGGTGGCCGCGGGCGCGACTCTCGCGGCGGTCTTCGCGCTCTACGCGGTTCTGTGGAACGGAGTCGTATTGTCCGCCGGCGAGCTCGCCGAGCCGAGCCCGCTGTTCAAGCTCGTCTGGCAGCTGCATGCAGGAGCATTCGCTCTGGCGCTGCCGGCGCTCGGCACCACCTTCATCGGCGCTGCGCTGGCGGCGCATGCGAGTCGGCTGGCGGCGCCGTGGCAGCGTGTGCTCGGCGTGGCCGGGGGAGGCCTGCTGATCGCCGCCGGGGTGGCCAACCTCGCGATCGCTGACGGCTCGCCGATCCTGTTCGTGGGGCTACTCGGCTACGCCGCCTGGCTCGTGTGGCTGCTGGTGACCGGGGTACGGCTGGTTCTGATGCCCAGGAAGGTCGGCGCTGCCTAGGAACCGTTCCCGCCACGCGGCAGCCCCGATACAAAGATTGCGTCAATCTGGGCGACCGAAGTGACACGACCGCTCATCGGCTGTGCGTTGGCCGGCCGCCCCAGTTGGTCGCCAGGCGCCTAGCCTGTCGCACATCAGTTGACGGAACTGTGTCGCGGATCTGTTGGCGGATCAGAGGATCGGCGGGAGTGTGTCCGGCGATGGACGGGACGTGCGTGATCCGAGCCCGGCGAGCTGAGTTCCCTGGCTGGCTCGGGGTTGGCAGGTCCTGCGTCAGTTCTGTGATGACCGAATCAGGCTGGGGCTGATGCCGATCGGTGGCATGCCGCTGGAACAGAGCGCCGGATGGGTAGTCGCTGAGGTCGAGCGTCCGGACGTGGCGGAAGCCGCGCTGCTCGTAGTAGCGGTGGAGACCGACATTGTCGGTCCACACGTCGATCCCGGACCCAGTTGTTGCCAAGCTCCCCGGCTCGCTTGCAAGCCCACTCGATCACGTCGGTGCCAAGTCCGGAGTACTTGCGCCGGACGATGAGCCGGTGGAGGTACATCGACGGCTGCTGCTGCTCCTCGGGCGTCCACAGCTTGGGGTCGGAGAAGGAGTCGAGAGCGACTGTGGCGGCGGTGGCTCCGTCGTTGTCGCGGACCATCGCTGAGCGGGCTCTACCGTGATCTGCTTGCTGGTGGTGGAAGGAACGTCGCTGTGCTGTCTCGACGGACTGTCGACTACGTGCACGCCGTTCTGCGCAAGGCGCTCAACGATGCTGTCCGCTCAGAGCAACTGTTGTCGTCGAACCCGGCTGAGCGGGCAAAGCGGCCCCGGCGTGAGCACCGTGGACCGGTCGACATCTGGACCGCCGTCGAGCTCCGCAGATTCCTCGACCTGATGAGTGATCACCGACTGTTCGCGTTCTACCGACTGGCCGCCTACTCGGGTGCTCGGCGCGGGGAGCTGCTGAACCTCCGCTGGCCGGACGTTGACTGGAAGGCGCCAGCTCTCCGGATTCGCGGGTCGGTGGGCATGGTCGACGGCGCGAGAGTCGAGGGCGCAACCAACGGTGGTCGTGAGCGGGTCGTCAGCCTGGACGCTGGAACTGTCGACGTGCTCAGGGCTCACCGCCGCCGCCAACTTGAAGACCTGCGGATCGCTGGGGAGTCATGGGTCGATACCGGGCACGTCTTCACGACTGGGTTCGGGCAGCCGATCTACCCCGGCACCGTGAACCAGCTCATGGCCAAGACGATCAAGGCCTACAACGAGCCAGCCGACGACGAGGATGCTCCAGAGGTCCCGTTGCCGCATGCTCGGCTGCACGACCTGAGCTGAGGCATGTGCACGCGACCTTGCTCCTGGTCGCGGGTGTCCCAGTGCATGTCGTCGCGGACCGGCTGGGGCACGCTGATCCGTCGATCACGCTCCGGGTGTACGCCCATGTGATCCGTCGCCACGCGGCTGGTATCGCTGATGTGTTCGCCGCTGCTGCTGACCACATCGACGAGGACCAGGACGACGAAGACGACGGGGAGACCCGTCAGCGGTGGTGCCGTGTTAGCAGAGGCGTTAGCAAAAACAGCCCCGGACAGAGCGAAACCCCAGGTCATCCACCTCGTGACCTGGGGTTTTGTTTGCGCGCTCGGAGGGATTCGAACCCCCAACCTTCTGATCCGTAGTCAGATGCTCTATCCGTTGAGCTACGAGCGCTGGACAACGTCGAGTAACGATACATGGGGGAGGTGGGTGGAGGCCAATCGGCCTCGGGGGGAGCGGTGCGGCGCTCGTACGGCGGGGTATTGGCGGCTCTACGATCCGGGACATGGGTATCGAGGACCTGCTCGGCGGGCGTGATCTGGGGGACGTCAAGAAGGCCGTCGGGTTCGTGATGGAGAACTCGGACGACTTCGAGAAAGTGCTGAATCTGGTCCGCGGGCTGCCGGACGACGCGGTCGGGTTCCTCGGGAAGTTGCCGGAGTTGCTGAAGACGATCGGGTCGGGGCTGGCCGGCGAGCTGGACAAGATCCCCGGGATCGGGGACGCCGCGGCGAAGACGCTGAACGACGGCAGCGGTCAGATCGGCGGGGTTGCGACGGAGATCGAGAGCCTGGCGGGCAACCTGCAGGATCTGTCGGGGATCCTCGCCACGGTCGGCGACGCGCTGAAGGGCCTAGGCAGCAAGCTGAGCGAGTCCGGCGGCTCGGTGAAAACGCTCCTCGACTGAGCTCGGTTCCCGGGGTAGTTGCCGAGGGCCCGCGACCCGCGGCGGGTGAGGATCCTGCGGTGGTTGAGCCGGCTGGACCGCGGCTGCGGCGACGCTGGACTCCGACCAGTTAGTCGTGGGCTGCGTATCGGCGGAGCGTCCGGCGCTGACGACACGCTGGGGCGCCCGGTCGGGAGGATTCGTGTCTCTCAAGGCGAACCAGGACAACAGCTGAACCAGTCCCAGACTGACGGCGGACGGCCGCCCAACCCTCGACAGCTGTCTCGGGTGCACACACCAACTCCACAACCACATTAGGTAGTCGACCGCGGGCGAAGCCCGCCCTCAAGGTCGGGCGGGTGGGAGCGTGCGCGAGCACGCGACGGCAGGAGCGGGCGTAGCCGCATGCGTGGGGCAGATCCCAGCACTCGTCCTACAGGTTGCTCGGGTGCGGACATCAGCGCTCGACCACATCAGGTAGTCGATCGCGGGCGGCAGCCTGCCTTCAAGGCTGGGTGGGTGGGAGCGTGCGCGCGTAGCCGCATGCGTGGGAGAGACACCAGCCCGCGGGTGGAACCGGGTGGGCGGCGTGATCGTCCTAACCGGGTCGTTGATGGGGAAGAGAGGACCGGTGCGTGGCTATGGTCGCGGGCATGGCGAGTCGACTGGTGCGGGGTACGGCGATCGCGTGCGGGGTGGCTGCCGTCGCGGGTGCGGGGTTCGGGTACGCGGTCGGGGAGCCCGTGGAGCCCGAGGACATCCTTCCGGCGAGGACCTTGCCGGCCGACGTGTGCAGCCGGATCGGCGACGTGTCGGTGATGTTGCCCAAGGCATCGAGCGGTACGGCGCCCATCACCATGAACCAGGGTGGGACGGCCACGGTGACGTGCGAGGCGGGGGTCACCCGGGAGAAGTCGAGCAGCTTCGCCTCGGCGTCGTTGAAGGTGACGATCACGCCGTACGCCGGGGCCGATGCGGGGGCCGGGCAGCCGCCGTTCACCCCGGAGCAGACGGCGAAGCGGGCCTTCGATCGGTCGCCGATGGACAAGGTGCCGGACCGGCAGTACCCGACCAAGTCGGCGCGGACTGTGCGGGGTGTGGCTGGTGAGTCGTTCACGGTGAAGACGCTGGTGCAGCGGGCGGACATCGTCGTACAGGTTGAGTACACGGCCAGCCCGATCCAGGCCGACGTCGCGGAGCAGGCGGTGCTGGTGCTGGCGGACCGGGCCATCTGGGAGAGCAAATGAACAGCGCGCCGGAGATCTCCGGTTACGAGTTCGACCAGCGGCTGCTTCGGCACCCGCTCGCGGAGCTGTGGCGCGGCCGCAGCTTCACTGGCATGGACGTCGTCGCGCTGGTGCTGAGCGACGCGGGCGCGAAGGACGCGGTCGTGCGGGACCGGCTGGTCAGCGCCGGACGGGACGCCGCGCTCGACCCCGAGCAGCACGAGACGCCGCTCTGGGCCGCGAACTTCAGCGCCACACGCCCGTACGCGATCACGCAACTCATCCCCGGAGAGTCCGGCGCCGAGCGGCTGATCGACCCGCTCGACGGCATTCTCGGCAACGACGAGGAGTCGCTGCAGGCGGTCCGCGCCCAGCTCAGCCGGTACGGCGCCCAGCCGCCGACCCAGCCGCCATCCGGCAACGGCGCCATCCCGTCATACGCACCGAAAGCACGGCCCGCACCAGAAGCGGACCCCACACCCCAAGCAGGGCCCGCACCCGAAGCGGACCCCACACTCCAAGCAGGGCCCGCACCCCAAGCAGCACCCGCAGCACCAGCCCAACCCTCGAAGATCGACATCGCCCGGCAGTACCGCCGCAAGATCGGCGGCTGGATCTACCTCGTGGTCGCGGTCATCGTGCTGATCGTCTTCACGGTCACGTACTCCGTCGGCGCCGCAATCGGCAGCTCGGTGAAGGACGAGAAGCCCGACGCCGCACCGCAGCCCGCGGTCAGCCCGTCCCCGTTCCCGGAAACTGTTCTCCTCCCGGCGTTCCGCAAGGTCACCACAGCGCCGTACCTTCGGCCCGACGGCGGCCCAGGCCTGTTCGGTTCGACCTACCCGGCCGGGACCGACGTGCAGGTGATCACCACGGCCGAGCTCCCGTTCGCGATCGGCTGGCCGCGGCCGCCGGCGGTGTCGTTCCTCGGGGAGTCGTCGACGATCGCGTACCGCCGGGTGCAGACCGATGACGGCGCGGGGAACCCGAGGCTGACGCCGGACCTGCGGATCGCGCTGCACCCGTGCAAGGACCTGGCCGGCTGCCTGGCGGACCGGTCGTCGTTCGACCAGCAGTGGACCAAGGTGTTCAAGGCACCGGTGCCGGCGACCGCGAAGGACAACCGGACCTGGCTCACGGTGAAGCAGGCGAAGCCGTACGCGCTGATGATGACGCGTGCGTTCAGCAGCGGTGGCCAGTGGTGGCTGGTCGGCGTTGCGGTCACCGGCGTATCCGGCGAGGAGCAGACGGTGCAGAACGTGCTGAACGACATCTGGCGGCAGACCAGCTGATCCGCCGCAAGATCTCCACAACGGCCCGCGCGACCAGCGCGGGCCGTTCTCATTTTCACAAGGTTCACCGGAAAGCGATTGTCGCGAAAACTTTGTGACCGGCTTCACTTTCTGGTGGTTCACAGCCCTTGGGTCCGTCGCGTACCGTAGTACCACTTGCGCACTGGTATACGTCCACTGGACGCACTGGTATGCGAGCGACTACACCGCCAGCCAGCTGAATCGAACCGCCGGAGACCCCGGCGGCCGACGCCGTACCCCCCTCAGCGTCGAGGGGCCGGGCGGCCGCCGGGCCCGACAGCCGAGAGGGAATGAGCCGCCGATGACGACAACCGCCAGCCCGACCCATACCGAGACCACCGCCCCCGCAGCAGCCACGGACCCCCTCCCAGCCGTCGCCACGCAGTACGACCTGACCGACGCACCGACCCGCCACGTCGGACTGCTGGCCTGGGTCGCCGAGGTCGCCGCATTGACCCAGCCGGATCGGATCCACTGGGTGGACGGCTCGGACGCGGAGTACGACAAGCTGACCGGCGAGCTGATCGAGGCCGGGACCATGGTCCGGCTGAACGAGGAGAAGAAGCCGAACTCGTTCTGGGTTCGCACCGATCCCTCGGACGTGGCCCGGGTCGAGCAGCGGACGTTCATCTGCTCAGTCGACGAGAAGGACGCCGGTCCGACCAACAACTGGATGGACCCGGCCGAGATGAAGGCCCTGATGACGGGGCTGTATCGCGGCTCGATGCGCGGCCGGACGATGTACGTCGTCCCGTTCTGCATGGGCCCGTTGACCGCGGACAAGCCGATGTTCGGGGTCGAGATCACCGATTCGGCGTACGTGGTCGCGTCGATGCGGATCATGGCCCGCACCGGTGCCGACGTACTGGCCAAGCTCGGCGAGGACGCGTTCTTCGTGCCGTGCCTGCACTCGGTTGGTGCGCCGCTGGAGGCCGGGCAGAAGGATGTGCCGTGGCCGTGCAACGACGAGAAGTACATCGTCCAGTTCCCCGAGGAGCGGGCGATCTGGTCGTACGGCTCCGGGTACGGCGGCAACTCGCTGCTCGGGAAGAAGTGCTACTCGCTCCGGATCGCGTCGGCGATCGCGCGGGACGAGGGCTGGCTGGCCGAGCACATGCTGATCCTGAAGTTGATCTCGCCGGAGAAGAAGGTCCACTACGTCGCGGCCGCGTTCCCGAGTGCCTGCGGCAAGACCAACCTGGCGATGCTCGACCCGACGCTGGAGGGCTGGGAGGTCGAGACGCTCGGCGACGACATCGCGTGGATGCGGTTCGGCGCGGACGGCCGCCTGTACGCCGTGAACCCGGAGTTCGGGCTGTTCGGCGTCGCCCCCGGCACCGGCTGGAAGACGAACCCGAACGCGATGCGCACGATCGAGAAGGGCAACTCGGTCTTCACCAACGTCGCGCTCACCGATGACGGCGACGTCTGGTGGGAGGGCTACTCGCCGACCCCGCCGAACCACCTGACCGACTGGAAGGGCCGGGAGTGGACGCCGGACTCGGGCGAGCTGTCCAGCCACCCGAACAGCCGGTTCTGCACCCCGATCAAGCAGTGCCCGATCATCGCCGACGAGTACAACGACCCGAACGGCGTACCGATCTCGGCGATCATCTTCGGCGGTCGCCGCGCGACGACGGTGCCGCTGGTGACCGAGTCGCGCGACTGGGCGCACGGCGTCTTCATGGGGGTGACGCTGTCGTCGGAGACAACTGCTGCCGCGGTCGGTCAGGTCGGCGTCGTTCGGCGTGACCCGATGGCGATGCTGCCGTTCCTCGGGTACGACGCCGGCAAGTACTTCGACCACTGGCTGACCGTCGGCAAGCAGCACGACGCGGCGCAGCTGCCGAAGATCTTCTACGTGAACTGGTTCCGCAAGAACGACGCGGGCAAGTTCGTCTGGCCGGGCTTCGGTGAGAACAGCCGGGTGCTGAAGTGGGTCATCGACCGGATCGAGGGCCAGGCCGACGCGGTCGAGACCCCGATCGGCCGGGTGCCCACCGCGGACGGCCTGGACGTCAGCGGTCTCGAGCTCACCGAGGACGAGCTGGACATCGCGCTCAAGGTCGACGCCGAGGAGTGGAAGGCCGAGATCCCGCTGATCGAGGAGTGGTTCGCCAAGCTCGGCGACACCGTCCCGACCACGCTCAAGGTCGAGCTCGACCACCTGAAGGCACGTCTCGGCTGACCCGGACACCGGCCGCTGAGTCGGAAGCCGGCGGCCGGCAGCAACGCGGCGCCCTGGGCCACCTCCAGGGCGCCGCGCTGTGTCGTCAGGTCCGTTCGGCCAGCACCCGGCGTACTTCGTCGTCCGGGACCGGCGCGAAGTCGCGGTAGGCCTGTCCGACCGCGGCGTAGTACCGCGGGATCCACGGGCACACGACCTCGTCGGCGATGGCCGACAATCGGTGGCAGCTGTCCGGACCACCCACCGGTACGGCGACGATCACCTTGGCCGGACCTTGCCGTCGTACCGCCTCGACCGCGGCTCGCATCGTGGAGCCGGTAGCGAGGCCGTCGTCGACCAGGATCACGACCCGGTCGCGTACGTCGACCGGCGGCCGATCGCCGCGGTACGCCTGCTCGCGCCGGCGCAGCTCGCGGATCTCCCGTTCGCGGACCGTCTCCAGAGTCCCCTCGTCGACACCCCGGAGTACTTGCTCGTTCCGCACGGTGTGGGTCTCGTCGCCGACGCCCGCGACCGCACCCATCGCCAGCTCGGGCTGACCCGGCAACCCGAGCTTCCGGACGATCAGTACGTCGAGCTCCGCGCCCAGCGCCTCGGCGACCGGCGCGGCGACGGGCACACCGCCGCGCGCCAGGCCCAGAACCAGCACGGACCCGGCCACCTCGCCCAGCTCAGCCGCCAGCGCCCGCCCGGCAGCCGCCCGATCGGCGTACGGCCTCATATCGCCATGATCTCGCGATATGCGTACGTTGGCGGCATGCAGATCCCGGACAGCGCACGGGCAGTGCTGGAGTCGAACGCCCTCGGGCACCTGGTCACGATCAACCCCGACGGCAGCCCCCAGGTCTCGGTGATCTGGGTCGGGCTGGACGGCGACGAGATCATCGCCGCACACGTACCGAACAACCAGAAGGTGAAGAACATCCGGCGCGACGGCCGAGTGGTGCTGTCGGTCGAGACCGGCCGGATGAACGAGATGGGCCTGACCGAGTACCTGGTGATCAAGGGGACCGCCCGGATCACCGAGGGCGGCGCGGTCGACGTACTGCGCCGGCTGGCGAAGACGTACATCGGACCGGACGCGGAGTTCCTGCCCGGTGACGAGCTGCCGCCGGGGTACGTCACCCACATCACTGTCGACCGCATCAGCGGCGTCGGACCTTGGAGTTGAGTGCATGAAGATCGGTGTGATGCTTCCGTTGGGCGGGGAGGACGGGCCTGACGGCGGGATGCCGGGGTGGCGGGACGTCCGCGCGGTTGCCGAGGCGGCTGATCAGAACGGGCTGGATTCGGTCTGGATCGCGGATCACTTCTTCTATCGCGACCCGGACGGCCGGATGTACGGGATGCACGAGGCTTGGACGTTGCTGAGTGCGGTCGCGGCGAGCACGACGCGGGTCGAGCTCGGGACCATGGTGCTGTGTGCGTCGTTCCGCGACCCGGGGCTGACCGCGAAGATGGCCGCGACCCTGGACGAGGTGTCCGGCGGGCGGCTGATCCTGGGTGTTGGCGCCGGCTGGCATGACCCGGAGTACGAGGCGTTCGGGCTGCCGACCGATCACCGGGTCGGCCGCTTCGAGGAGTGGCTCGAGATCGTGGCCCGGATGATCCGCGGCGAGACGGTCACCTTCGACGGGACCTACCACCACGTCAAGGACGCAGAGCTCGACCCGGCGCCGGCGCGGCGGATCCCGATCCTGGTCGCCGGACACCGGCCGCGGATGATGCGGCTCACCGCCGAGTGGGCCGATGCGTGGAACACAGCCTGGTACGGCGCCGCCGGTGACCGGGTCGTGGAGAGGATCGGAACGCTCCGCGAAGCGGTGCGGGCCGCCGGCAGGCCGGAAGGATCGGTCGCCACGACCGTCGGGATGATCGTTCGGGACCCCGACCAGCCCAGCGTCCCCGACCCGGACGCGAACGCGTTCGGTGGCACCGTCCCGGAGTTGGCCGAGGTGCTCACGGCGTACCGCAAGCTCGGGGTCGACCACCTGATCGTCTCCCCGGAGCCGATGACGCCGAAGACGGTCGAACGCATCGCCGAAGCCCGCAAGCTGATGACCGAATAGCAAAGAAGGGCAACGCCCGCCAGGCACAACCCGGGGGTCCGGGGGCGAAGCCCGCCTGGCGGGGTCTGGGGTTGCGCCCCCAGAAACTGCCGGAGCGCCCCGGTCCGCGCTTCTTGCGGACAGGGGCGCTCAAGTGCGGAGGCGGCGGGATTTGAACCCGCGAGAGGGGATTACCCTCAACCCGCTTAGCAGGCGGGCGCCATCGACCGGACTAGGCGACGCCTCCTCCGACGGTCCCGCAGGGGGACTCGACGACGGCCAAGACTATCCGGTGGACGGTCCCGGCGGCAAAGCGGGCCCCGGCGCGCCTGACCGACACTGTCCGTGTCGGGGGCGCCACCTTGGGAGAGTCGGCCGGGGTCTGTGTAATCTGGCGTGCATCGACGGGGGTCGCCAGCATCACGTCAACCGAATTGCTGATGTGAGCGTCTGAAGTACCGTGGGCCGTTGCACACGCGGCCTGCGGACAGTCGCCACGTCGTCGATCAGGGAACGGAGCCATGTCGCGGAGCACTCGCGCAGCCGGACGGAGGTCCGCGCCCAGAGCCAACCGGTCCCGGCAGCGTTCGCATCGGGCCCGCACGGCGTCGAAGGCGATCGGTCTCACCCTGGTCAGCGCGCTGATCCCCGGCTCCGGGCTGGTGATGGGCGGCCGGAAGAAGCTCGGCGCCTTCGTGCTGACGATCAGCATCGGCCTGCTCGTGATCGCGGCGTACGTCGGCCTGACCCGGCGTGACTCGATTCTCGCCTTCGCGGTGTCGCCCCGCCAGTTGCTGATCGCAACGGCCGCGGTCGTCGTCCTCGGCATCGGCTGGATCTGGGTCGTGGTCGCCTCGCACAAACTGATCCGCCCGGTCAGCATGACCTACACCGCGAGACTGGCCGGCTCCCTGTTCGTCGGGTTGCTCTGCTTCGCGATCGTCGTACCGACGACCGTCGCGGCGCAGACCGTGATGGCGCAGCGCGACCTGGTCGGCAGCGTGTTCCAGTCCGAGGGCAACTCCAAGAGCGCGACCCGGCCGAAGGTCGACAAGAAGGACCCGTGGGCGAACACCCCGCGGCTGAACCTGCTGCTGCTCGGCGCCGACGACGGCGTCGGCCGGACCGGGGTCCGGACCGACACGGTGATCGTCGCCAGCATCGACACCAAGACCGGTGACACCGCGCTGATCTCGCTCAGCCGGAACTGGATGCGGATGCCGTTCCCGAAGGATTCGCCACTGCACAAGATCTACCCCGACGGCTACTACGACCCGAGCGGCCCGGCCGAGCAGCCGGAGTACTACCTGGACTCGATGTACGAGAACGTCCCGAAGCAGCACCCGGGAATCCTCGGCCAGACCGACAACGAGGGCGCGGACGTGGTCAAGCTCGCGGCCGGCGCGGCGCTCGGGCTCGACATCGACTACTACATGCAGGTCAACCTGGCCGGCTTCCGGCAGATCATCGACGCGGTCGGCGGCATCACGGTCAACGTCAACTACCGGGTCCCGATCGGTGGCGACTACGGCGACGGGCCGGGGTCGAACAACGCGAAGAAGCCGTCCGGCTACATCGAGCCGGGCGCGGATCAGAAGCTCGACGGATACCACGCGCTCTGGTTCGCCCGCGGCCGCTACGGCCTGAGTGACCCGTCCCGGCAGGAGCGGCAGCGCTGCACGATCCACGCGTTGGTGAACAGCGTGAACCCGGCCACCCTGGTGACGAAGTACCAGCAGATCGCGTCGGCCGGCAAGCAACTGCTCCGGACCGATATCCCGCAGGAGATCCTGCCGGCGTTCATCGACCTCGGCATCAAGGTGAAGAAGGCAAAGGTCTCGAACGTCGACCTGGACAAGAGCAAGAACTTCCCGTCCGGCCAGAACCCGAAGTACGAGGCGATGCAGGAGATCGTCGCGAAGGCGATCGCGCCGAAGGGCAAGCCGGTCGCGTCGAGCCCGTCGACCAAGCCGACGAAGAAGCCGTCCAGCGGCTCGACCAAGAAGACCCCGAACCCGGCCGTGACGCCGGGCGAGGCCGAGAACCTGAACGACGCCTGCGCCTACAACCCGTCCCAGTCGGGAAACTGACGGCAGCGACTCCGCTCGGCAACGCCACGACTTCGGAGACCGAAGCCTTCTGAGCAGCGCATTGGTCCCGGATGAGATCCTGGTGCGATGCGTACGACGTACCGGATGCGGGCGGGACGGTTCCTCGGGATCCTGGCCGCCGGGCTGATCATCCTCGGTGTTGCCGCGATCGTGTGGGCCTTCGGGCTTCCGGACGTGGTGGTGTCGGTGTTCCTCACCCTGGGCGGACTGGTGGTGCTCGGCGGACTGTGGATCCTGGTCTGGCCGCCGGTCGTCGCGAAGCTGCGCGACCGCGACATCGAGGTACGCGGCGTCCGGACGACGTGGACCGACATCACCCAGGTCGGCCGGGTCGAGACCACGCACGGCGAGGCGATCGTGCTGCGCACCAAGCAGCCGGACCACACGGTGCTGTTGCCGGTCGGCTGGCTGCCTCCAGGTCGGGCCGCGCAGTTGGAGACCGCGCTGCGGGACCGGCTGAACGCGGCGCACGGCTACACGATCTGGGACGGGACTGCCCCGGACGACGACGATCGCGCAGAATGAAGCGACCCTGACCTGAGGAGTGCCTGTGCTGTCCTTCGAGCTGTCGTACGACGAACTGATCGCCTACCGGGGCACAAATCCGCGGCCGGAGGACTTCGACCAGTTCTGGGACAAGGCGCTGCTCGAGCTGGGCGCGATCGACCCGGACACCGAGTTCGCCGACGCGACCGACTTCCCGCTGACCACGGCGACGGCGCAGCACCTCTACTTCACCGGCACCGGCGGCTACCGGGTGCACGCGAAGGTGGTGCGACCGGCCGAACCCACGGGCCCGGCAGTGCTGATCTTCCACGGGTACGGCGGCGAGCAGCCGAGCTGGGTCGACCTGCTGCCGTACGCCGCGCGCGGGTTCACGGTGGCCGCGCTGGATGTGCGTGAGCAGGTGGGCTACCGGACCGAGTCGCAGGCAGCGAACAGCTTCTCGCTGCACAACCACCTGGTGCACGGTCTCGACGACGGGCCGGACGGGCTGCTGTACAAGCACGTGTTCCTGGACGCCCGGCGGCTCGCGGACATCATCGGCGGCCTGCCCGAGGTGGACGAGACGCGAATGGCGACTACTGGTTGGAGCCAGGGTGGCGGACTCAGTCTCGTCGCCGCGGCACTGACACCGGGGATCAAGTACGTCGCGAGCGTGTTCCCGTTCCTGTGCGACTACCAGCGGGCGTGGGATCTCAACCTGGAGACGAACCCGTACGACGAGATCGCCACCTGGTTCCGGAAGCGGGATCCGCGGCATCTGCGCCAGGACGAGGTGTTCACGACCCTCGGCTATATCGACGTACAGAATCTGGCGCCGCGGATCCAGGCCGAGGTGACGCTGTTCGTCGGGCTCGAGGACCAGGTGTGTCCGCCGTCGACGCAGTTCGCGGCGTACAACAAGATCACGTCGGCCAAGGACCTCCGGCTGTACCCGGACTTCGGGCACGACGACCTGCCGGGTGCGCTCGACGACATCTTCCAGCTGATCGGCGCGAAGCTCTGACCACGCTCACGATCCTCGGCACCGCCGCACCGTACCCGCGGCCGGACCATCCGTGTTCCGGCTACTTGCTGCGGGCCGGCGGGGCTGAGGTGTGGGTGGACGCTGGCCCTGGTTCGCTCGCCGAGCTGCTGCGTCATACGACGCTGGGCGCGTTGGATGCTGTCTGGTTGTCGCACCTGCACCTCGACCACATCGGCGATTTGCTCAACGCGTACTACGCCTTGGCCTACGGCGAACTGCCCGCGCGGCCGCCGTTGCCTGTCTACGCGCCCGCGGATCTCCGTGCGCGGTTGGCCGGCTTCTTCGGGCTGCCCGATTTCGCGAACGACGTACTCGATCTTCGACCGCTCTCAGACGGTCATCTCCTGCAGATCAAGGATCTCGAGCTCACCAGTCATGCTGTGGAACACGGCTGCGAGGCCTACGCCCTCCGAGCCTCAGCGAACGGACACACCCTCGCCTACTCCGGCGACTGCGCACCCTGCGCCGGCCTCGACGCCGTAGCTGCCAACGCGGACCTGTTGCTCTGCGAGGCCAACGATCCAGTGCCCACGCCGGTGCACCACACCCCAGCCCAAACCGGCGACCTGGCCCACCGCGCCAACACCAAACACCTGGTCGTCACACACGTAGGCCCCCTCCTCGATCCAGTCGCGGCGACATCCACCGCCGCCGAAGCCTTCGGCGGCCCCACCACCCAGGCAATGGTCAGAGCCACGATCCCCTTCTGATGCGGACTACTGGCCGAGGCCGGCGTCTCGGGCTCGGGCTACGGCTTCGGCCCGGCCGGCGACGTGGAGTTTGGCGAAGACGTTGGAGACGTGGTTGCGGACGGTCTTGTCGCTGACGACGAGTTGACGGGCGATCGCCGCGTTGGTCAGGCCGCGGGCGACCAGGTCGAGGATCTCGCGTTCCCGGTCGGTGAGTTCGGGGAACGGGGCGAGTTCCGGTCCGGACCGGCCGGCGGCGAAGTACGACAGGACGCGGGTCGCGATCGCGGCGGAGAACACCACCTCGCCGTGCGAGACGCCGTCGAGTGCACGGCCGATCTCGGCGCGGTCGGCGCCCTTCAGCAGGTAGCCCCGGGCACCGGCACGGACCGCGGCGAACACGGACTCGTCGTTCTCCAGCATGGTGAGCACGAGTACGGCGATCGACGGGTGATCGGTGGTGACCTGCCGGGTCGCGTCGACGCCGTTCAGCACCGGCATGTGCAGGTCCATCACCACGACGTCGGGGACGAGTTCGGCCGCCAACCGGACCGCTTCCGCGCCGTCGGCCGCCTCGCCCACGACCTCCTTGCCGGCCATCGTGGAGATCGCCGTGACGAGCCCTTCGCGGTACAGCGGATGGTCGTCGACCACAAGTACCCGAACCGTCATGGCGCCCCCTTCGGCAGCAGTGCCGTCACCGTCGTACCCGACGAGCCGGATTGGATGTGCAACTGGCCGCCGAGCTCCTCGGCCCGCTCTCGCATCGACGACGTCCCGACGCCGGCCTCGATCCGGTCCGGCAGTCCTCGGCCGTCGTCGGACACCTCGACGCCGACACAGCCGTCGGCCTCCCACAGCCGTACGGCGACGTTGCCCGCCGCCGCGTGCCGGACCGCGTTGCCGGTCGCCTCACCGGCGATGTGGTACGCCGCAACCTCCACAGCGGCGGGCAGTCCGGCGATCTCGGCGGCCGTCACCCGGACCGTCGTCGTACCGGTCGACAACCGGTCAGCCAGCTCACGGACCGCCGTTGCCAGGCCGAGCTCGTCCAGCATCGGTGGCCTGAGCTCGTGCACCAGGGCCCGTACGTCGGCCACCGCCGCGTTGAGTCGGGGGACCAGACGGTCGAGGAGTTGCCGGGTCGCATCCGGATCGTCGGCCGCGAGGTCGCGGGCGGTCTCGACGTGCAGCGCCAGCGCGGCCAGCGACGGGCCGACGCCGTCGTGCAGGTCGCGGCGAAGCCGGCGGCGCTCCTCCTCGCGCGCGACGACCACAGCCTCCCGGGCCCGCTGGGACTCGCGCGCCAGCAGGACCGTATGCGCCGCGACTGCGGCCTGTGCGGCCAGTTGGTCGAGGGCCCGCAGTTCGTGCGCGTCGAACTCGGTGGACCGGGTGACGGTGAGGCGGCCGAAGTTGTCGCCGGCGTACTCCAGCTCGACGGACGTCGCCGTTCCCGGACCGTCGCCGTACGACGCCACCAGGCCGTCCCGCAAGGTGATCGTGGCCCCCTGTGCACGCAGGGATCTGGCCACCTGCTCGACCACGGAGGGCAGGACTCGTTCGGACAGATCGTCCGGTGTGGTGGCGGCCGCGAGCCTCGCGCCGAGCCGGGCGAGTACGGCGTACGGCTCGTCGACATCACCGTGCACCAGCCGGTTGACGTGGCGCTGCAACCAGGTCCGCAGCGGCAGGGCGGCCAGGGCGACGACGGTGGTCGCGACGATCGGCGTACCGGTGCTGGCGCCGAGCCGGTCCCCGACCAGCCAGACCGTGGCGGCGTACAGGCCGACCACGAGGGTCGACAACGCGCCGTACACGAGGGCGCGGGAGATGACGACGTCGACATCCCAGAGTCCGTGGCGCATCACCGCGATGCCGATCGCTACCGGCAACGGAAGCATGGCAAGCCCCGCGACCACGCCGGTGACCCCGGCTGGGACCAGCCTGGCCACCGCGAACAGCGCGATGGTGCAGGCGTACCCGACCAGCACCCACTTCAGCTGCTGCCGTTCGAGATCAGCGGCGCGTCGCCAACGGATCACGAGCGAGGCGCACCCGGCGATCACCGCCACCAGCAGCAGTACGCCGATCCCGGCCACGACCGCCGGTCCGCCCGCAACAGCCACGCCGACCGGGTTCGTCTCGCTGCGCAGTGCCTCAGGAAAGTCCTGCCGGTCGTACGGCGTCAGTGCCCAGGTGACCGCGATGACCACCACGGTGGCCCCGCTCAGCCACAACCCGAACCGGGACAGCGGCCGTCCGTCTGGCAGCACCACCGGAAGCAGTACGGCGATCGCCACGTAGCCGGGTGCCCAGAGCCAGGCACCGAGCCACGTCGCCCAGGACCCTCCGGTCAGCAGCCCGACCTCCGAGCCGAGCAGAGCCAGCCCCTGGGTGAGCGCGATGACCCCGAGCAGGATTTGGATCCGGCGTGCGCCGGACGACCGCAGCAGCAGCCCGGCCAGCCCGTAGGCGACGGCGGCAGCCACCTCCATCAACCAGAACGACGGCTCCATGGTCCGGCCCGCCGCCGCGTTGACCGCATGCACGCCCGCGCCGGCCAGCCCGGCCACGACCGCGAGTACGCCGATGACAACCCCCATGACGGCATCATCGCCGCCACCGTGTCCCGCCGTCACGGGACAAGAAGTCCCGGGTCAAGTCGTGATCCCCGACCGTGGCCGCTGGGACCGCCCGCTCGCGACTGTTGGACCCATCAGTACTTCGACCAACAGGAGCACACCATGAGCACCGTCACCAGCACCCGATCCGCCACCACTCGCCGGCCCCCGGCGACCGTCGTCGCCGCCTCGGTCCTGCTCGGACTGATCGCCGCGATCGGCGGCTACGGCGCCATCTACTTCACCGGCCTGGAAGGCTGGAACGGCATCGGCGCCAGCTTCGTCGTGACCTACGAGTTCCTCTCCGTCGGCGGCCTGATCGCCGCGATCGCGTTCCTCCGCGGCCACCGCCTGGGCCGCCCGGCCGTGATCGCCTACGCGATCTGGATGATCTACTTCACCGTCTTCAAACTCGTCGCCTTCCAGGAACTCCAGGCCATCCCGTTCGGCGTGATCGCCACGATCGCCCTGATCTGCGCGACCCGTCCCACCAGCCGCTGAGTCAGCTCGGGATCCAGGTGGGCCACCAGGGTGGGACGTTGCCGGGGCAGCTGCCGGGGGCGGTGGCGGGGGTGCCTTGCCAGGAGAAGAGGGCCAGGTCGGCGATGGTGATGGCGATGGCCGCGGCAATGAGGGAGAAGAGGAAGGCTTTGCCGGCGTAGCGGAAGACGATGGTGAACAGGGCGAGGTTCACGATCAGCGCGAGGGGGAGGCCGAGGAACAGCAGGGTGAGCCCATTCGGGACACTGCCGGCGACGTCGACGTTGCACGCCTTCCACGCGCGCGACGTGATCACGATCAGCCCGAACGCCGCTCCGCCACCAACGACCACCGCAAGGAACGACTCGCCCTTGCTCCCCTTCGTAGCCAACGCCATGAGGATCACCGTATGTGATCCAGGCGTCAGTAGCGCCACCGCAGCGCGCCGACCCGATCCTCCAAAGACAGCTCACCCAGCGATTCCGCATCATGACGCCGTACGGCGAGGAACGGCTCGACAATCGCATCCCCCAGAGCAGCGCGGATGACCTCCGACCGCTCGAGCGCCGTCAGCGCGTCCTGCAACGTCAGCGGCAACCGCGGCGGCCGGTCCGCCTCCGGATAGGTGCTGGGGTCGCGGTCCAAACCGTCCGGCAGGACCGCCTTCTGCTCGAGCCCGTTCAAGGCGGCCGCAAGCACGGAGGCAGCCGACAGATACGCGTTGCCCGACGGATCCCCGATCTTGATCTCGAAGTTCGCGGACCCCGGCCGACTCGTCACGCTGCCCGGCACATACCGCAGCGCAGCCTCCCGATTCTCGGGCCCCCAGCAAGCAAAGGCGCCGGCCCAGTTCCCCGGCACCCTTCGATCCGCGCTGACCACGCTCGGCGCGAGTACACCGGTCAACCCGTCGAGCTCACGCAGTACGCCGGCCATCAACTGCCGCCCATGCTCCGACGGGCCGCCCTCATCCCCGAACGGCCGACCACCCAGCGACGCCGAGAAGTGGATGTGTGCGCCGTTCCCCACAAACCCCGCAACCGTGATCGGGGCGAACGACACCTGCAACCCATGCGCCCGTGCCACCCGGTGTACGACGAGCCGGGCGAGCTGCGACTGGTCAGCCGCAGCCAACGGCGACGCCGGCGGCAGCGCCACCTCGACCTGACCCTGCGCGTACTCCGGATGCAATTGCTCAGCCGGCACCCCTGCCGCATCGAGCGCCTCCAGCAGCTCGACCGCGAACTCCTCGAGCTTCAGAGCAGCGAGTACGCCGTACGCCGGCCCGATCGTCGCCACCCGCGGATCGTCGGCGTCACCACTGAACACGGTGAACTCCAGCTCGAACCCGAGCTTCACATCCAGCCCGGCCGCGACCGCCCGCTCCTCCTGCCGCCGCAGAGCAGAGCGCTGGCAGATGTCCACCGGCTCGTGGTCCTGGGACAACTGATCGGCCGGAGCCCAGAAGACACGACGGTCCGGGCCGAGCGGCGCGACCGAACGGAGGTCCGGAATCAGCCGGTTGTCGCCGACCGGACCGTTGACCAGCGGCGACGTGGTGATCGCGTCGTCGGTGCACATCAGTGCGAACACCGGTGACAGCCCGATCCCGTCGCGTACCGCGGCCCGCACCCGAGCCGCCGGCACCGTCTTGGCCCGGGTGATCCCGGCGTTGTCGACCATGGACGTGATCAGCATCCGCAGCCCACCGTCGAGCAGCGCGTTGACCGGATCCGCAGGCGTCAAGCTGTCAGTGACGGACATGCAGACTTTCGTACCACAGGAGCTAGATCGGGGGCTGCTCCGCGAGCTTCAGCAGCCACTCGGCCTGGTCGCCGTCGAGCAAGGGTCCGTCGAACGCGTCGGGGAAGAGGCGGCCCCACGACACGGCGCGGCCGATGGATCCGAGACGCCAGGCCAGGCTGGCGGCACGACGGAGCTCGGGCAGGGTGTGGCCGTCGGCGGTCCAGGGCTCGAGGTAAGCGTCCCGCAGCCGGGGGATGATGCCGTCGCCGTAGCTGCCGGCCGCGTGCCGGGCGGTGACGAGCAGGCTGCAGAACGGGTGGGAGACAGCGGCGTCACCCCAGTCGAAGAAGGTGAAGCGCCCGTCGACCGGGGCGAAGATCTGTCCGTCATGCAGGTCGGCGTGGTCGAGCGAGTCGGTGATACCGATCGCGGCGAGCTCGTCGCACCAGTCGAGAAGCCGGGGCCGCAGTTCGTCGAGGACCTTGCGGTCGGCCGGCTGCAGTGACTGGTTCGCGGCCACGGTCTTGTCGAAGATCGTCGGCAGGATGGCTAGCCGTGCATCGGGCACCCCGATGGCCACGAGCTCGTCGGCATGCGGGACCAGCGTCCTCTGGAGCTCGGCGTACTGACTGACGACCTGCTCCCAGGCTCGTTCGTCGCCTGGGTACTGGCGGAGGATGGAACCGCCATCAGGAAGCAGCGACCAGCCGCGCGTCGAGTCCACGGCGTACGGCGTGAGCACGTGCCCGGGCGCCCACCCGGCCAGCGCCTCGGTCAGTCCGGCCTCGAACCGGCTCGCGGGCGGATTCGCCTTGAACCACAGTCGCCAACCCACCTCGAACCGCACGATCACGGACCACGGCCGCACCCGCACCCACCGCGGCCCGCGCTCCTGCCAGCCCAAGGCCGCCATCTGCGCTTCCACCCAGGCGAACGCCGAGGCACGCCACTCCAGGTCGTC
This sequence comes from Kribbella pittospori, assembly GCF_004331465.1. Taxonomy (GTDB): domain Bacteria; phylum Actinomycetota; class Actinomycetes; order Propionibacteriales; family Kribbellaceae; genus Kribbella; species Kribbella pittospori. The sequence goes on along the minus strand of NZ_SJKB01000037.1, from coordinate 11,783 downwards.
CCATGGCGTCCGTGCGTCGGCGTACGTGCCCCGATCAACCTGCATCCGCACACCTCATCACACCGACCCGTGGTCGCGGCACTGGATAATCGGCGCATGAGTGCGTATCGGGTCGGCATCTCCGGCTGGCGCTATCCGCCGTGGCGGAAGGTGTACTACCCGGAGGGGCTGCCGCAGCGGGCGGAGTTGGAGTACGTCTCGCGGCGGCTGAACTCGATCGAGCTGAACGGCTCGTTCTATTCGCTGCAGCGGCCGTCGTCGTACCAGAAGTGGTACGACGAGACGCCGGACGACTTCGTGTTCGCCCTGAAAGGGCCGCGGTTCGTCACGCACATGAAGAAGCTGGCCGACGTGGACGCGCCGCTGGCCAACTTCTTCGCCTCCGGAGTCCTTGCGCTCGGCAACAAACTCGGCCCGGTGCTGTGGCAACTCCCGCCGAACTTCGGGTATGACGAAGAGCGGTGCGCTGCGTTCTTCGCGTCGCTGCCCGGGACCACTGCGGAGGCAGCAGAAGTTGCCAAGGGCCACGACGAGCGAATGGAGGGCCGGGCGCTGCTGGAGACTGCCGTCGACCTCCCGCTCCGGCACGCGATCGAAGTTCGGCATGCGAGCTTCGAAACCCCGGGCTTCATCGACCTGCTCCGCGAGCACGACATAGCGCTGGTCTGCGCGGACACGGCCGGCAAGTGGCCGATGCTCGACGACGTCACGGCGGATTTCGTGTACGTCCGGCTGCACGGAGCCGACGAGCTCTACACCAGCGGGTACGACGACGAGGCGCTCGACCGGTGGGCCGGGAAGATCCGCACCTGGCACCAGGGCGGTACGCCGTCCGACGGCAGGACGATCGGGTCGTCGCGGGCCAAGCGGCGGCGCCGCGACGTGTACATCTACTTCGACAACGACGCCAAGGTCCGCGCGCCGTTCGACGCGGAGGGTCTGTCGCGACGACTCGGGATTACTTCGGCCGGGACCGAAGGATCACGGCCATAGCGTGATCGCATGACTGAGAACCCCGGAGTACTCGTGGAGCAGGCGGTCGAACGCTCGCTCCGATTGGTCCCCACCTGGCCGGCGTGGGACGGTAAACCGCTCACCTCCGACGACGGCCGCACGTACACGCCGCACAAGGCCGTCCGCCGGATCGCCGATCACATGATCGACCACCTGGCCGAGGTCGAGGCGCTGCTGGCCGGCGTACCGACGCAGCCGGACGAGTGGCACGCGAGCGCGCTTACGTCCGCGGCCGACCTGGCGCCGTTCACCGTCGAGGACGTGCAGGAGGCCGAGCAGCGTCTGCGTCGCCTCGGGCGGACGTTCACCCTCCGGTACGCCGCGGTCGACCCGGCCGAGTGGGACAAGGACCGTGGCGCCAACTGGACCCTCCGCCAGATCGCCGAGCACCTGGTCGAGCTCGACTGGTACGCCGAGCAGGTCGGCGACCTGAGTAAGGCTTAGCCCGGACCTCCGGCACTCAACAACGACGCCGTTGCCGCGCACTCCACGCTCACAACCGGGCCGGTGAGGGCGCCGGCCCGGCGTTGGTGAGTGCTGCAGGTCCGCGATCAGAACAGCCGGCCCGCCTTCACCCCGACCGGCTCCTCCAGGTCGAGGAGGAACTGCTTGCGCTTGAGACCGCCGGCGTACCCGGTCAGTGCGCCGTTCTTCCCGACCACCCGGTGGCACGGGACGACGATCGACAGTGGGTTCTGCCCGACCGCCTTCCCGACCTGCTGGGCCAGTGTGCGGTCGCCGAGCCGTTCCGCGATCTCGCCGTACGACGATGTCGCGCCGTACGGGATCTCCTCGAGGATGGACCAGACGCGGCGCTGGAACTCGTCGCCGCGCAGGACGGTCGGGACGTCGAAGCTGGTCCGCTCGCCGGTGAGGTACTCGTCGAGTTGGCGGGCCGCCTCGGACAGCAGCGGGTCGGTGGCTTCGACCTGCTCGCCGAGGGTCTCCGGCGTCGGCTTCACCCAGTGATGCGGGAAGTAGACGCCGGCCAGGGCGTTGTCGGAGGCGACCAGGGTGAGGTCCCCGATCCGGGTGCTGACGATCGCGTGCCTGTTCATGCCTATGGAACGGATCCGCACCCGGACATGTGAGGCCTCAGGACCCGATACGCTCCCGCGTCCGCCGCCGGAATTCCCGCCCGACCTGCGTCACGTCGGAGTGTCGGACCTCCGCGACCGCCAGCCCCGGCGAACCGTCCTCCGACGCCTGGACCACCCACTCGCCGCGGGGGTCGACCACACCCGACGCGAGGCCGCCGTCGGGGTTCGCCGACACGGCGAAACTGATCCAGCAGGTGTTGTTGACCGCACACCCGCGGGCCTGGACCGCCACGTGCTCGTGGTGCGCGACGCGGTTGGTCGCGTACGACACGAGTACGCCGTCCGCGCCGAGACCGTCGTACTCGGTGAACAACTCCGGGAACAGCACGTCCAGTCCGAGCGCGAGCCCGAACCGGAACCCGTCCACCTCGAAGGTGACCGGCTGGGTGCCCGGCGTGTACATCCAGGTGAGCTTGGTGGTCGACAGCGTGCGTTCGTCGTACCGCGCGACCAGCTTCCCCTGGTCGGACACCACGTAGGTGCTGTTGTGCGGTCGCGTTTGCGGCAGTTGGTGCACCGACGGGATGACTACCCAGATCCCGAGCTCACGCGCGAGGTTCGTGATCTGGTCGAGCTCGGACTGCAGCACGGACCACTGAGCCTTGGTCCAGTCCGAGGCCCCGACCTCGTCCGGGCCGAGCTCGGACAGCACGCGCTTGCTGGGGAAGCAGATCGCGCCCTCGGTGAAGTGCACCAGTCGGGCGCCGGCTGCCGCCGCCTGGTGCATGAATCCGCGGATCTCCGCGCCGCCCGCTCGGAGTTCGTGGGTGTTGGTCGGGTCGTCGCGCATCGTCGTCTGGACGACCGCGAGTCGCAGGGTGATTTCTTCCGGCATCTCGTCTCCTGACGGAGTAGGACGGAAGTGCCGGAGGGCAGCCGTGTAGGACTCGCCGGTTTTGGCGGCGCGGGCCCGGACCCGCAGCTTGAAGTTCCTGTGCGCTGTCATCTGGCCTTCCACGCACTCGCACGCGATCCCCCAGCGATCCCGTCCGAGGCGGCTGACCAGGACGAGCGGCCCGAGACAGGAAGTCCCTTTGCCTTCTCGGGTGACCAGGCTGGGGCCGGTCGACGAAGGTGAGGCGCGGGCCGCGCCGGAACCACATCCTAAACACACCCCTCGGACAGTTTCCGGAGGGACAAGGCTGGTCGGATGGCGGACGCCGGCATAACCATCGATGTGGTGGAGTTGACCCCGACAGCAGATCCGGACGCGGGAGTTGGGAGCACAGGGTGACCATTCGAGTCGGGTACAAGGCGTCGGCGGAACAGTTCGGGCCGCGGGAGCTGGTGGAGTACTCGGTCCGGGCGGAGGAGCTCGGGCTCGACAGCGTGACGGTGTCGGACCACTTCTTGCCGTGGCGGCACGAGGGTGGTCACGCTCCCTTCGCGCTGGCCTGGCTGGCGGCGGTCGGCGAGCGGACGAACCGGGTGTTGCTCGGTACGTCGGTGCTGACGCCGACCTTCCGGTACAACCCGGCGGTGATCGCGCAGGCGTTCGCCACGCTCGGCGAGCTGTACCCGGGCCGCGTGATGCTCGGCGTCGGCACCGGCGAGGCGCTGAACGAGATCGCCGTGTCGGGGATGGAGTGGCCCGAGTTCAAGGAGCGGTTCGCCCGGCTGCGCGAGTCCGTGCAGCTGATCCGCGACCTGTGGACGAAGGACGGCGTCAGCTCCGAGGGCCCGTACTACAAGACCGTCGACGCGTTCATCTACGACCGGCCCGAGACGCCGCTCAAGGTGTACGTCGCCGCCGGTGGACCGCTGGTCGCCAGGTACGCCGGCCGCGCGGGTGACGGGTTCATCGCGACCTCCGGTAAGGGCATGGACCTCTACACCGAGAAGCTGATCCCGGCGGTGAAGGAGGGCGCGGAGAAGGCTGGCAAGTCGTTCGAGGACATCGACCGGATGCTCGAGGTCAAGGTGTCGTACGACCGCGACCCGGCGCAGGCGCTGGAGAACACGCGGTTCTGGGCGCCGCTGTCGCTGACGCCGGAGCAGAAGCACAGCGTCACGAGCGCGACCGAGATGGAGCGCTTGGCCGACGAGTTGCCGATCGAGCAGGTCGCGCAGCGCTGGATCGTCGCATCCGACCCTGACGAGGTCGTGAAGCAGTTGCAGCCGTACCTCGACGCCGGCTTCAACCACTTCGTCGTGCACGGTCCGGGACAGGACCAGGAGCGATTCCTGACCCAGTTCACCACCGACGTCCTTCCGCTGCTGCGCAAACTGGGCTGACAATCGCAGAATGGTCGATCACGAGATTGTGCAGGAAGGTGACCCGCGGTGTGCCGAGCTGGAAGCAGCCGGGTACCGCGTGGTCGCCGAGTCCTGGGCAGTCCGCCTGTACGACCCGGACCGTGAGCTGCTCGAATCAGCAGTACGCCGAGCCACCGCCGGCGGCCTGAGCATCCGGGAGCTGGGCCAGGAGTCGGCGGCCTTGCTGCATACCCTGGAGAAAACCAACGAGTCCGACTACCCGTACACGCCGGCGACGCATCGCGTGGTCGGAGACCTTGCCACGGTCCGTGCGCTGTGGCCGGAGTACCGGGTGTTCGGGGCCTTCGACGGTTCACGACTGGTCGGTGCGACCGCCATCCGCTCACACGAGGGCTTCGGCGACACCCGGTTCACGTCGGTGCTGGCGACGTACCGCCGTCGCGGTGTCGCCCAGGCCGTGAAGGCCGCCTCGATCCTCGCCTTCCTCGATATCGGCATCACGCGGTTCAGCACCGGCGGCGCCGCGGCGAACGTCGGCAGCCTGCGTGCCAACGAGTCCCTCGGCTACACGCTGACGGAACGCTGGCGCACGTACCAGCTCTGACAACTCGCGTGCAGGTGACCGCCGGCTTGGCTTAGGGTGCGTCGGTGTCTTTTCGGCTGGCGGCGTACGCCGTGTGCATCGAGGACGGGCGTGTGCTGGTCTCGCGGTACGTGTCACCGCTGACCGGCGCGAGCAACTGGACGTTTCCCGGCGGTCGGGTCGAGCAGTCGGAGGATCCGTTCGACGCGGTGATTCGCGAGGTCGCCGAGGAGACCGGCTGCGATGCCGTGGTGGAGCGCCTGCTGGGCGTGGACTCCCGGGTGATTCCCGCGAGCGAGGCCAATGCGGGCACCGAGCACCAGAACGTCGGCGTCTTCTACCAGGTCGGGATCACCGGCGGCGAGTTGCGGCCGGAGCCCGACGGTGACATCGCAGAGTCGGTCTGGACGCCGATCCCGGACGTGGCCGGTCTGCAGCGGTCATCGTTGGTCGATGTCGGCCTGGCACTTGCGCAGACCCGCCCGCCCACCGGGCACGTTCCGCCCGTCCCGATCGGCGGCCTCGTCCAGCATTAGCGCAGGTCGTCGGACAGAGACTTCGCAGCTTGGGTGAGCAGAGGCACTGCCCGGTCGACCAGCGCTTCGGTCATGCGGCCGGCCGGGCCCGAGATCGACATAGCCAGACGGGACGGGGCGTCGGGTACGGCGACCGCGACGCAGCGGACGCCGAGTTCCTGCTCGCCCTCGTCCATCGCGTACCCGTGCTCCTCGGCGTTGCGCAGCTGGGCTGTGAACGCGTCCGGATCGGTGATGGTGTTGTCGGTGTGCTTGGGCATACCGGTGCGGTGCAGCAGTTCGCGGACCTCGGCCTCGGGGATCTGGGCGAGGATCGCCTTGCCGACCGCGGTGCAGTGCGGCAGGACGCGGCGGCCGACCTCGGTGAACATCCGCATCGAGTGCCGGGACGGAACCTGCGCGAGGTACACGATCTGGTCGCCGTCGAGCATCGCCATGTTCGCCGACTCGCCGAGGTCGTCGACCAGCCGGGCCAGATGCGGCCGGGCCCAGACACTCAGCATGTGCGACGAACTCTCGCCGAGCCGGATCAGCTTCGGGCCGAGCACGTACTGCCGCGACGGCTCCTGGCGCAGGTAGCCGAGGTCGACGAGAGTACGAACCAGCCGGTGGATCGTCGGCAGCGGCAGACCGGAGGCGTTGGCCAGTTGGGACAGCCCCATCATCCCGCCCGCGTCGGCCATGGTTTCGAGCAGGCCGAACGCGCGCTCGATGGACTGCACACTGCCGGTGCGCGCCTTGCCGCCGTTCGCTTCGGCCACGGGACTCCGCCTCTCTTTCCGGATCACGGAAGTTTAGCCCCAGATCTCGGAAGGTCAGTGACATTGCTTCTTCCGCACAGTAGATATTAGTCTCCGCAATACGGAAAAGACAGCCTTTGGAGGCGGGTATGGGCCTGGATGACCTGGTCGGCGAGCTGGATCGGCGCCTGGCGGACGCCGACGCGGCGCTCGCCGCGGAGTACCCGGGCGACCGCGGCGTCCGCCAGCCCGTGCACACCGTCTACGTCCCCGCGGATCGGTATGACGCCCGCACGGTCGAGGAGTGGGGAGCCGAAGCCCGCGCCGCACTGGGCGCGTACGGCGCCTCCGCCGCGCAACTGGCCGAGGCGCTCGGCCTGCTGGCTGTCCCGACGGGCGACACTGGGGCGGCGCTCACGGATGAGCTGTACGAACTGGTTCGGGCCAAGCTCGAGCGGGAGCCGATCGAGGATCTGCGGATCGACTTCGAGGACGGCTACGGGACCAGGCCGGACGATCAGGAGGACGTCGCCGCGGTGGCCGCGGCCCGATCCCTCGCGGAGAGCGTGACCGCCGGCGTGGCGCCGCCGTACCACGGGCTGCGGATCAAATCGCTGGAGGCGCCGAGCCGGCGACGCGGGGTGCGGACGCTGGATTTGTTTGTCCGTGAACTGGGTGGCGCGCTGACCGAGGGCTTCGTGATCACGCTGCCGAAGGTGACGTCGGTCGAGCAGGTCGAGGCGATGATGCTCGTGCTCGACGCGGTCGAGGCCGAGCACGGAGTACCGGCCGGATCCTTGAAGTTCGAGATCCAGGTCGAGACGCCGCAGTCGATCCTCGGTTCCGACGGCACGGCGCTGGTGGCCCGGATGATCAAGGCGGGTGCGGGCCGCGTGACCGGTCTGCACTACGGCACGTACGACTACTCGGCCTCGTTGGGTGTTGCCGCGGCGTACCAGAGCATGGAGCATCCGGTCGCCGACCACGCCAAGGACGTCATGCAGTTGGCCGCGGCCGGGACTGGTGTGTTCGTGTCCGACGGTTCGACGAACGTGCTACCGGTTGGCTCGGCGGACGCGGTGCACGCCGCCTGGCGACTCCACCTGCGGCTGGTACGACGGTCGCTCGGTCGCGGGATCTACCAGGGGTGGGACATGCATCCCGCGCAGTTGCCGACGCGCTTCGTTGCGAACTATCTCTTCTACCGCGAAGGTCTGCAGACAGCGGCGACACGCCTGCGTGCGTACCTCGGTCAAGGCGACTCGGGCTACCTGGACGAACCGGCGACGGCCGCGGCTCTCGCGGGCTTCGTCCTGCGCGGGATGGAGTGTGGTGCTGTCGACCAGTCGGAAGTCGACAAACTGATCGGCGTCGACACCGCCGGTCTGGCCAAGTTGGCGCGTCGACCGCTGCGGTCGTGACCGGATCGCGTCCTGATCGCTAGCCTCGCGGCATGCGACTGGTTGCGGAGTTCACCACGGAACCCTTCGATGTCGACGGGCAGCCGCCCGCGCACGCCACCGAGGCGCTGCGCGTCGCGGAGGAGGCCGGCCTGGAGTGCGACTTCGGGCCCTTGGGCACGCTCGTGCGCGGCGAACAGGGGCTCCTGCTGCCCACGCTGACCGGCGTACTGGAGGCCGCCTTCGCCAGCGGCGCCAGCCAGGTGACGCTCCAGGTACGGCGCGATGGCTGACCAGGAACCGCATCCGCTGGTCGTCGCGATCACGCCGTTGGTCGAGCGACTGAACGCCGAGCTGGTGTCACCGGGAGACGCGCAGCCGGACGACGTACCGCTGCTGTGGGACGGCGAGCCAGTGGTCGCCGTACGCCTGTCTCGTAAACCTTCAGTCGGCGGGGAGGGTGGCGTGCACACGCTGCTCGCGGAGGTTGCCGAGGAGTTCGGCCGGCCGTTGCGCGAGTTGTCGCGGACCGACAAGCAGCAGGCGGTACTGCGGCTGGAGGAGCGGGGCGCGTTCGAGTTCCGGAAGTCGGCCGAGATCGTCGCCGAGGCGCTCGGCGTCACCCGGTTCACCGTCTACAACTACCTGAACCGCGCCCGCGATCAGGCCTGACCTCTTGCCCGCCCGGCCAAACTTCAACAAACTGTTGACGTCAGGCGAGGTGCATGTCAAGCTTTCGTCATACGGAAAGTAAGTTTCGGGATTCGAGAAGGTGTGATCCGTGGACCTGCAGGAGTTCAACTCCGCGCCCGCCGGCCGGCTGCGTCCCTTGCTGACGGCCTGCTGCGACGTTCCGCGCTGGGTCGACGGCATCGTTGCCAAACGCCCGTACGGCGAGGTCACGGCGCTGACCGCGGTCGCGGACCAGTTGCTCCGGGACCTCGACGACGCCGAGGTCGACCAGGCGCTGTCCGCCCACCCGCGGATCGGCGACCGGCCGTCCGGGGCCGGCACGGAGGCAGCGTGGTCGCGCAAGGAGCAGTCCGGGGTCGGCGACGATCCAGACGTCCGCACGGCGCTCGCCGACGGGAATCGCGAGTACGAGCAGCGGTTCGGCCGGGTCTTCCTGATCTGCGCGACCGGGTTGTCGGCCGAGCAGATGCTCGCCAGCCTGCGCCGGCGGCTCGACCACGACGACGTCACCGAAGCCGCCGTCGTACGGGACGAACTGCGCAAGATCGCTCTGCTCCGGCTGAGCAAGGTGCTGGAGGTCCAGGCATGAGCAGCGTCAGCACGCACGTCCTCGACACCGGTCTCGGGCTGCCCGCCCGTGGCGTGCCGGTCCAGCTGTCCCGGGTCAAGGCTGAGGAGACCGTCGTACTCGCGTCGGCCACGACCGACGACGACGGGCGGGTCGCCGGACTGGGGACGGGGCTCGAGGCCGGGACGTACCGGCTCTGGTTCGACGTTGCCGCGTATGCGGACGCGTCCGGCCAGGACATCTTCTTTCCCGAGGTCACCGTGACGTTCACGATCACCGACGAGCGGCACCACCACGTTCCGCTGCTGCTCAGTCCGTTCGCCTTTTCCACCTACCGAGGGAGTTGATCCCGATGGCCATCCACCTGGGTGCGAACCAGTACGGCAAGGCCGAGAGCCGCGTGGTCCGGATCTACCGCGACACGCCCCGCCACCAGATCCGCGACCTGAACGTGTCGTCCGCGCTGCGCGGCCGGTTCGAGGACGCGCACACCAGCGGCGACCAGCGTGACGTGCTGCCGACCGACACGCAGAAGAACACCGCGTTCGCGTTCGCCAAGGAGAAGGGCATCGGTGCGATCGAGGACTTCGCGCTCACGCTCGGCGCGCACTTCCTCGAGGCCGCTCCGGCCGCCGACGGCGCCCGGATCGCGATCGAGGAGTATCCGTGGGAGCGGATCAGCGTCGACGGCGAGCCGCACGACCACTCTTTCGTCCGCGCCGGCAGCGGCGTACGGACCACGATCGTGAACGTCGAGGGCCGCGGCGACGAGCGGAAGACGTACGTCGTCTCCGGCGTACAGGACCTGACCCTGCTGAAGTCCACCGGATCGGAGTTCCACGGCTTCCTCAAGGACAAGTACACGACGCTGCCGGAGACCGACGACCGGATCCTCGCCACGTCGCTGGTGGCGCGGTGGCGGTACGACCACGCCGACGTCGACTGGGACAAGTCGTACGACCAGATCAAGGCGCTGCTGCTGGAGCAGTTCGCGCGGATCCACAGTCTCGCGCTGCAGCAGACGCTGTACGGGATGGGCGAAGCGGTCCTGCAGCAGCACCCGGAGGTGGCTGAGATCAAGTTCTCGGCGCCCAACAAGCACCACTTCCTGGTGGATCTGAGCCCGTTCGGGGTGGAGAACCCCAATGAGGTGTTCATCGCCGCCGACCGCCCGTACGGGCTGATCGAGGCGACCGTCGTCCGCGACGACGCCTCCGAGGCCGGCTCCGCCTGGCACGCCGTGCCCGGCTTCTGCTGAGGCTTGGAGGAAGCTCCAACCCACAGGACGCACGACCGTCGAGATTCATGCGCCCCGTGGGTTACGGCCCGTCGCGCGGGCCGGTTGACTGACTGCACCGGCCTGGGGTGACGAGGAGCAGTCGATGATGGAAGCAACTGTCGTGATCGACGGGGCCGCCGTGGTGACGGTGGACCGGGAGCGGCGCGAGTTCGCCACCGGTCATGTCGTTGTCCAGGGCAACAAGATCGTCGCGGTCGGGGCGGGACCGGCGCCGGCGGACGACGCGGCGCGGGTGATCGACGGACGCGGATGTCTCGTCACGCCGGGGTTCGTGAACACGCACCAGCACCTGTATCAGTGGGTCACCCGCGGGCTGGCGGCTGACGCGACGTTATTCGGCTGGCTGACGACGCTGTACCCGGTGTGGGCGGGGATCGACGAGGACGCCGTACACGTGGGTGCGCAGGCCGCGTTGGCGCGGCTGGCGCGGACGGGGTGTACGACGGCGGCGGATCATCACTACGTGTTCCCGCGCGAGGGTGGCGATCTGCTCGGGGCGGAAATCCTTGCTGCGCAGGAGATCGGGCTGCGGTTCCATCCCTCGCGGGGGTCGATGGATCTCAGCGAGAAGGACGGCGGGTTGCCGCCGGACTCGGTGGTCGAGGATCGGGACGAGATCCTGATCGCCACCGAGACCGCGATCGACCGGTGGCATAATCCGGCGCCGGACTCGATGCTGCGGATGGTGGTTGCGCCGTGTTCGCCGTTCAGCGTCACCGGTGAGCTCATGCGCGAGGCGGCGGAGTTGGCACGGCGGAAGGGTGTCCGGCTGCATACGCATCTGGCCGAGACTCTCGACGAGGGTGAGTGGTGTCAGCAGAAGTTCGGCTGTACGCCGCTGGAGTACGCCGCCGACCTCGGGTGGACCGGCTCGGACGTGTGGTTCGCGCACGGGATCCACTTCGACGACGCGGAGATCAAGCAGCTGGGTGAGTCGGCGACGGGCGTCGCGCACTGTCCCAGCTCCAATGCGCGGCTGGGTGCCGGGATCGCGCGCATTGCCGATCTGCGTGTAGCCGGTGTGCCAGTTGGTCTCGGGGTCGATGGTGCCGCGAGCAACGAAGCCGGCAGCCTGGCGGAGGAAATGCGGCACGCGCTGCTGTTCGCACGAGCTCGCGGTGGTCCCCAGGCGCTCGACGTACGGGCCGCTCTCGAGCTGGCGACGATCGGTGGCGCCCAGGTCCTGGGCCGCGAGAACGACCTCGGCTCCCTGGAGCCCGGCAAGCTGGCCGACCTGGCCGTCTGGCGCCTGGACACCCTCGCCCACGCCGGCATCGCCGACCCTGTGGCCGCCCTCGTCCTAGGCACCCCGCCGCCGCTGGAACTCCTCCTGGTCAACGGCAACCCCGTCGTAGAACACGACACCCTGGTCACCGTGGACGAACCCACCCTCGCCACCCAGGTCGCCACCACCCAGCAATCCCTCCTCACCAAGGCCGGCTGAGTTCCCGCCCACCCCACGAGCGGTGTGCCATCCCGGCCGCTGACGGCTGAGAACCCGCACTTTGTGCACGGCTCAACCGCCGAACGGCCCTTGGCCTCAACCGGTTGTTGCACATGATCTTTGTGTGGTGACTGGAGGTAGTGATGCCGGGTAGGCGGTTGGACGTGCGGGAGCGTCAGGTGATTGAG
>NZ_SJKB01000036.1 GCF_004331465.1 Kribbella pittospori | reverse complement strand
CGAGGCCGCGGCTTCTTCTTGCCCATGGGCTCCATGATGAACATCCTTCCGGAGCACAAGCTCCTGATCTCGGATGTCCGTCAAAACGGGTCAGGCCCACTTCCCGCTGGATCAGCCGTTCACGCACTACTGGATCAACTTGCTACCCCAGTCCGGCACACATCGCATCTTCGTCAACGGCCCGTATATCCCATCGTCGTGCTGGGGTGAGGGTCTGATGACGATTGGATGGCTGAACACTGGCTCCAACGGAGGCGGAACTCACCGCGTTGTCAACGGCGGCCACTGGATCGATGCCAGTCTGACGGGCATCTGCTCGCTCACGCTCTGGAGCGGTTACACCTCTCCGATCTGCCTCTAGTGCCAACGGTTTCGCGGGCATCCATCCACCTGCTACGAGTCCGCGGCCATTCGGACGGTCAAGCCCCGGCGCTGAGTCGTGTCAGATCTCAACGGGCCATGGAGGCGAGCCATCGGCTGGTTCGAGCGCGGCGGCTGGTCGGCCCGAGTGGTCGGGCTTGAGCAGGACACTGCCACCGACGACCATCAAGTCACCCTGACTGGAGTACAGACCATCACCAGCGGACACCTGCAGTCGGCTCGCGGCCGATTAGCGGCAGTCGGCTCGCGGCCATCGCAGCGAGCGTTTGTGGTCACCGATCTGCACTGACGCCGAGGTGGTCAGCCGAGCAGAAGGGGTGGCTTCGACACGCCCGCACGCACCTACAAGGTATTCCGACGTGGCGGCGCTTCGTAGATGAGTTTGAAGCGGTCGAACGGATCGGGGTTGCGGGGCTTGACCAGGCAACACCGGCCAGGGCATCACCAAGCCCCGGCCGTTTCCTTCCGGCCCTTGGAAATACAGGAAGTTGCGGGCTCGGCTGTGGCTTTGCTAGCTCGCCGCGCCACGAGACACATTCGTCACGATCAACAACGACACGATGTACTCGATGGCCCCAGCGGACCTCGCGAAACCGGTGGTGCTGGAGGTCCCCGACACCGCGGGCCGGTACTACGTCATGCCGTTGTGGAAGCGACACCGTCGACGAAGTCATCGGCGCCGCAACCGGGTCAGCCGCGTACGGAGATCCGCTCGGATTCGCTCAGACCCAGGAGTGCCGTCTCCACAGACAGCGGTGACTGCGGCCGTCTCCCGCGTGGCAGCCGGCGCAGTGCTGGGGTGTAGCGCGCGAATGTGCTGAAGTCCGCTGGAAACGCCGACCGCTCCACCCCCAGCAGACGCCCGCGCCGCCGGGCGCGGTTCGCGAGCTGCTGCCAGCAGTCGGCTTCCGCAAGGCCGCGGGAGCGGGTCCCGTGGCTGAAGAGCATGATGTCGATTTCGTCGAAGGTGTGGCCGTCGAGGTAGTCGGACAGAGCGTGCGCGCCCTGGCTGGTTGGAAAGTAGGTCCAATACGGGACTGACGCGGTGTCGATGGTCTGCCAGGGGTCGAGGACGATGAAGGAGCTGACCAGCAGCCGATTCGGCTCGATGTCATGTCGTCGAAGCCAGGCGGCGTACGTGTCGGCTACCGCTGCTGCCGGATCCTGGGGATGGCGGTAGCGCAGCTCGACGACCGGATGCTCGTGCTTGTCGGCGTACGAGCGGATGTGCTCCAGCAGTTCGTCGTCGAACCCCCACTCAGCTTCTGCCACCTCGTCGTTGGTTTCCAGAGCGCCAGGGAGTGCCTGGTACTGGTCCGGGCTCATCCCGCCCTGGGCGCCGAACTGGAACACGTGGTGGTCCATGACACGAGTGACTGGCCATGTGGACGCGTCACGCGCCACGATGATTGGAGCGTGCGGCTGGAGCCGGTGGGTGAGGAAGTGCTGGTATGCCGGTGGCAGCGCATGCCATTTGATGCGGAAGTAGGCCATCTGTGAGGCGCTGAGGGCGTCCTGGTTCGGGTCGTGCATGGCGTGGAGTCCGACTGTCGCGTTGTTGCGCAGCAGCGGCGACGCATGCTGCACACCGAAGTCGAGGGCGCCGCGCACGTCGTCTGGGTCGGCCCATCGACGGCGTACTGGCACGAGCCATGTCTGGGGTAGCCATGGGATGCCGCAGGCGGCGTACAGGTGGGTGAGCGCTCCGTTGGAGGAGCCCACGACGACCGCGGGGTATTGCCGCTGGGGGTACTGATGAACCGCCCAGGCAGCCACTTGTTCCAGTTCCACTTCGGGGAGGCGTCTCGGTGGCAAGCCCTCTGAGCCGGTGACGAAGGCGTAGACCCGACGGCGGAGCGGGAGCGGAAGGAGTCGGCTCGCGTAGACGAGCGGAGCCGTCATCGGGGACTGACCGAGGTATTCGAACGGCCTTTCCTCGAGCGCCCGCGACAACGCCAGGAGCATGGCGGTCGCCGAGTCGAACGCCGCGATGGAGCGCTGGGGGCGCACGGTCACGGCCGTGATCCTGCCGTGCGTCTGGCGAGCCGCTGGAGTGGCTGCGACCAAGCGTGCGGGTCGACCCAGGTGAATGTGTGAGGTCCTGGCACTGTCGCGACCTCGCCCTCCACGGCGGCCTGGCCCAGTTCGTTGACCCAGCGGTCGGTGCTGATGCGGTCGTCCGTTCCCTTGATGATCAGCACCGGCATCGAGAGCTCAGCCACCTGCTCCTCCAGCTTGTCCGCCAGGTGCACCCTTAGCAGATGCGCAAGGCCGCGGACGCCAGCGCGCTTCCATTCGGGCACATGGTTCTGCTGCAGGCCTGGCGTCGGGTAGCGCCCGTCGAGGCGCCAGCGCAGCAGCAGCCGCGGCAACGAGCGCGCGACGGGATCCACCGTGGGGCTGGCCAGGCAGACCGCCGCCACCCGCTCAGGACACAGGACACCGGCCCAGGCGGCGACCTGGGTGCCGCTGGAGTGCCCCACGACCACGACGTGGTCGAGGGCGGCGGCCTCCAGCCAATGGGCCACCGCCTCACCGTATCCGCGGACGTCGAGGTAGTGCGTCGGCTGTCCGCTGCCGGCGTAGCCGGGGAGGTCAAGAAGGAAGATCTGCGTCCACTCACCCACAGCCGCGCACGCCGGCAGTAGGTAGTCCGAGACGGCCATGCCCTGGACAACCACGACCGGCGGCATGCCCGCGCGCGGCTCCCCGAGTACCCGGCTGCGCATACGGCCCTCGGGTACATCGGCGTACCGCATCAGCATCTGCTCAGGCATGCGTGGCGGTCTGTGCATACTCAAGGAGTACCCAGCACTGGCGGAACAAAGCGGGTTCAGCGGGCCGGCGAGAAGTTCGGTAAAGACCCATTTCAGGTTCAGCAGCCTGCCTCGAACGACTGGCGCTGACTTCAGGTCGCCAGACGGCTGATGCACCAGGCTCTCCGTCGGTTGGCTACGGGGACCACTGCGACAGGGCTGTTAGCGGGCAGTAGCTGTTGGGCCTCCACTCCCGGGACGGCCGCGCGATCGTCTTGGGTGGAGGCAGGACACAGGTACCCCACCGGCCAGACTCAAAACCGCGGTGAGCTCCGGTCACCCGCCGACGCCGTTGAGGGGCCGCGGCCCGGGACTTGGGCCGATTCCATAGGCGGTCGACCGGATCGTCGGCTGCCCCCTCAAGCAGTCTGGACTCGTGGTTGCCCGCGCATGCTGGATTCAACCGTTCAACGAGCCGGGCCCGGTTGGTCATTTGTGTGACTGGCTTCGCACCGGGCTGCCACGCCCGACGCCAGACCAGATCTGCAGACGGTCGCGCGACACCTCAAGGAGCTGTCTGGTCACATGATCGTCGCGGGCGATCTCGACGCCGAGGCCTCGGACCGGCGCCGCGTACTAAGGGGTCACCATGATCTGGGCGGCGTTCGACTTCAGCATCGCGTTCGCCCAACGCATCTGCCGCAGGGTCTGGGGGTGACACTTCATCGACAGCGAGAGGAGTTCGTTGTCCTTGAGTGCCTGCGCGGTCTGGGCCAGGATCTCCCAGTCCAGCGAGACGCCGGCCGCCTTGCGGTGGATCTCGCGCAGATCCCTCAACAACAGCAGCGCCGGATCGTGGCGACGGCCGATCAGCTCCGAACTCTTCTGCCGGATCATCGCCGCCAGGGTCGTGTCGTCCTCAGGTTCGGCGTCGAGCTCGACACCGTAGTTCTTGCCGTGTGCCGCGAGTTCCCGGACGTGCTCCTGTGACCACCGGGCCAGGTCCGTGCCGAGGTAGAAGATGTCATGATCGGCCTTGTGCCGCTGCGATGCCTGCAGCAACTCGGCCGCGAGATCGTTCTCGGCGGTGTGCAGCTCGGCGATGGCCATTCCCACCTTGTCGCTCATTCTCTGCTCTCCTCACCTGCGAGCTGCTCGGTCACCATGGCCTGAGCGCCGCCTCGGGTGTCCGGGACCAAGCCGTGGGCGAAGGGTTTGGAGCCCGTTGTAGTCGGCGCCGCCGACGGACCGTCGCCAAGGCTGATCCGCTCGACGCGCGCCGCGGCAGACTTGAATAACGGCTGCTTCGACGCCGGATCCCAGTCGGTGATCGTCAACTCGTTCGCGGCGCGATGATGACGGCCATCCGAAGCGTCCCAATACCCGTAGTGGAACGGCAGGAAGAGCGTCGACGGCCGGATACTGCTGATCCGCAGTCGCGCCTCGACGCTGCCACGCGGCGTGGACACCCGCAGCACGTCACCCTCGCTCCACCCGAGTTGCTCGGTGTCCACCGCGGACATCTCCACCCAGACATCCGGCGCGGCGCTCTGTAGTTGCGGAACCCGACCTGTCTTCGTGCGAGTGTGGAAGTGGTACAGCGTCCGGCCGGTGGTCAGCAAATAGGGGTACTCAGGCGTCGGCGGCTCATGCGGCGGCAGGTATTCGGCTGCCTTGAGTACCGCCTTGCCGGAGGGGTTCATGGCCTTGTACTCCACCGGGTCCAACGGCGCGCCGGTGAGCAGGTCCTTGCCGTAGCTCTCGCAGTACGACGGTGAACTCCAGAACTCACCATCCAGATAGATGCGCTCAGTGCCGTCCGGGTGCTCATCGTTGCACGGCCACTGGATACCGCTCCCACCACGCAGCTTCTCGTAGGTTAGCCCGGTGTAGTCACAGGGACGGCCAGCACTGCACCGCTTCCAGCCCTCGAAGGCACCCTCGGCGTCGGTCCACTTCACCAACGGCTGACCGTCCTTGTCTTTCAGGCCCAGTCGCCGTGCGTAGTCGATGAAGATGTCCAGATCGGCCCGAGCCTGCCCGGGCGGATCGACCGCCTGCTCCGACAGATGAACGGTCCGGTCGGCGTTGGTGAACGTGCCGGTCTTCTCACCCCACGTCGCCGCGGGCAGGACCACGTCGGCCAGCTGCGCGGTCTCGGACAAGAAGATGTCCTGGACGACCAGGAACAACCGCTCCTGGGACAGGATCTCGCGGATCCGGGCCAGCTGGGGCAGCGAAACCGCCGGATTGGTGCCGCTGACGTACAAGAACCGGATCGAGCCATCCTCGACATAGCGCATCATCTGCATCAAGTGAGTCGGCTCGGAGTAGTGCGGGATCTGGGCCGGCTCGACGTTCCAGACCTTGGCCAGATCGCTGACGTGCTGGTCGTTGGCCCAGTTCCGGAACCCCGGAAGGTCACCGTCGGCGCCGCACTCGCGGGTGTTCTGCGCGGTGGGCTGACCGTTCATCTGCAGGATCCCGCACCCGGGTTTGCCGAGCATGCCCCGGACGAGGTTGATGTTGTTGACCTGCACCGAGGCCGCGGTCGCCTGATGTGACTGGTAGAACCCTTGCAGCACGGTCGAGAGCAACCGTTCGGCTTGGCCGAGGATCCGGGCCGCGTCCCGAATGTCGCCTGCCGGTATGTCGCAGACGGCAGCGGCCCAGTCCGGGTCGCAGTCGGCCACCTGCTTCTCGAGCTCGTCGTACCCGACGGTGTGTTGGTCGATGTAGTCGCAGTCGATCCAGTCGTTGGCGATGATCTCGTGCAACAGCGCGTTCACCAACGCGACGTTCGTTCCGGGCTTGGGTGCGAGGTGGACTGTGGCGGCCGCCGCGACGGGCGTACGGCGCGGGTCGACGCAGATGACCTGCGGCGGATTCGGGCCGGCCAGGCGGTCCAGGATCCGCGCCCAGAGAACGGTTTGGGTCTCGGCCATGTTGTGGCCGTACAGCGCGATGACATCGGCGTGATCGATGTCGGTGTAGGAACCCGGCTGACCATCACTCGCGAACGACTCCTTCAGGGCCTCCGCGGCTGTCGCCGTACACAGCCTGGTGTTGCCGTCCATATGGTTCGTGCCGATACCGCCGTGACCGATCAGGGCCAGGGTGTAGTACTCCTCCAGGAACAGCTGACCGGTGGTGTAGAAGCCGACCGCGCTCGGACCACGCTCGGCCAGCAGCTCCTTCGTCCGCCCGACGACCGCCGTCATCGCGGTCTCCCAATCGGTCTCCACCAACTCACCGTCGCGGCGAATCAGCGGGGTAGTCAGCCGATCCGGTGAGTTGTTCGCCTGATACCCGAACAGATCCTTCGGACCAAGCCGGCCGTGATTGACCCGATCCACGGCCCGGCCACGCACCCCGACGATCCGGCCGGCCTTGACCGCGATGTCCAACCCGTCACCATTCGAATGCAGGATCGTCGCGGACTGCACCCACCGATCGACGTCAGCTTCGTCCAACCCATCGTCCAGCCGGGTATCAACCCGCACCGGCCACTCACCCCCCGAGCCGTACGGCGTACGCGTACCCCAGGGCTCCGCTATCCGGTCGACACTTCCCATGCGCGCGCGGTACCCCGGCGAATCAGCCCTGAAACCGTCCGACGGAGGATGGCTACTCATCGTATCGCTAGCCCGGGGAGGCCTTCATCAACTGGAGCGCGCAGCAGGCGTTCACCTCGACGCCGGCCTGCATG
This sequence comes from Kribbella pittospori, assembly GCF_004331465.1. Taxonomy (GTDB): domain Bacteria; phylum Actinomycetota; class Actinomycetes; order Propionibacteriales; family Kribbellaceae; genus Kribbella; species Kribbella pittospori. Next base: position 26,485 of record NZ_SJKB01000036.1, on the reverse strand, counting down.
GCGCGCGCTGCTCCGCATTCGGAGCTGGGGGCAACGACCCCTTCACCGAGGCGGCGACCTTCTGCAGCGCGTCCAGCTTGGTGTGATCGGCAACCAACATCGCGCCGAGGTCCTTTCACCTCAGGGTCCTGCGCCTTGGACTGGGCCAGCTTTCCGGCAGCGGTCTCTGCCAGGTCCGACTGATGAGCGCCGATCAGGAACGCCCGGTCGCGCTCCGACAGCGCTGTATCAAGTGCGACTGCCGAACCCACCCCAACCGATCGCATGCAACCGGGCGCCAACCATCGCAGGGCGCGTTTCCTCCCCATTGCCACGGGCACCGGCATGCCGAAGGTATTCTCGAGGAACCGGAGCACGCCGATGTCGATCTGGGAACGCTTCAAGCGCTGGCGACTCACGCACCGCCTCAACGAGGCCGACGCACCTGCGGACGCCAGTACGGCGATCACTCGAGCTGAGGGCGGAGACCCACAGGGCGACACCCCGACCACCACCGGCACAGGCCGCAGCACCGAGTTCGTCGGCCGCGTCGCCGGCGACGACACCGACTCCCGCGAGGACGGCGCGGAAGCCAGAGCGAACAGCAAGAACTCCGAGAAATGAACGTCTGGAGCTCGCTTCGCGCGGGTATCGCCGCAGGAGCCGCGGGAACAACCGCGTTGAACGCCGTGACGTACCTCGACATGGTTGCCCGCGGTCGACCGGCCAGCACCGTACCCGAAGATGCGGTACGGGACCTATCCGACCGGACCGGCGTAAGCATCCCGGGGGACGACGAGGCCCGCGAGAACCGCCAAACCGGTCTCGGCGCGCTGCTGGGCATCAGCACAGGTGTCGGCATCGCCGCCGTTCTCGGCCTGAGCCGGGCCTTCGGCCTGCGGTTGCCGGCGCCGGCAACGGCCCTGATCGCCGGCGTGGGCGCGATGGCCGGTACCAATGCATCCATGGTGGCCCTCGGCATCACAGACCCCCGCTCCTGGAAAGCCACAGACTGGCTGGCCGATGTTGCTCCTCACCTCGCGTACGGCGCCGTCACCGCAGCCGTACTGCACGGCCTGGAGCGCCCGTAATCGCAACTGAAGAGAATCACCGTGAAGGCTGTTGTGTCTCCCTCTCGGCCCCGACGAGAACGGTCGCTGGTTCGATCATGGGTGACCGCCGGCGAACCGCTCGTGGGGAGTCAAACCCGGTAGGCGGCGGTGTCCGGCAACCAGACAAGGCCGGGACCGAGTGCACCGACCGCAGCCCGCTCAGATCGTCCGACGACACCGGCTCCTCGAACCACGTCACGTCGTACGACGCCAACCGCTCGGCGACCCGTCGCGCCTGGCCGACGTTGTAGGCGCCGTTGGCGTCGACGAACAGCTCGGTCGCCGGGCCGATGATCTCGCGGGCGAACGCCACCCGCCGAAGATCACGCTCCGGATCGGAACGGCGGGACTCGCCGATCTTGACCTTCACCCGGGGAATCCGCTCGGCGTTCACCCACTGGGACAGCTGCCGTTCGAGCTGCCGATCGTCGTACGTCGTGAAGCCGCCGCTGCCGTCGACGGGAACGTCGTCGTGAACGGCGCCGAGCAACCGCTGCAACGGTTGGCCGAGAGGCTTGGCCTTCAGGTCCCACAGCGCGCAATCGACCGCCGACAAGGCCATCCCGGCGACGCCCGGGCATCCGACGTTCCGCAAGGTGGACCGCATCGCGGTCCAGCATCCGCCGACACCCGAGGCATCCCTGCCCTCGACCACGCCGGCGAGCTGGCCTTCCACCACGTCGACGCAGGCGGCGGCTGCCCACCTGCATCGGTTTCGACCAGAACCAACGTCGTGCTGTTCCAGGCGAACGTACCGTCGCCTTCGGGTGAATCGGTCGGAATGGTGTACGCCGATGCACGCACGTTCTCGATCGTGCCGAGGCCGACGGCCGGAGGCGGTGCGATCTGTCGCTCCGCATGATCACGAGTCGTCGTAGTCCTGGCCCGCCGGGTGCTTACCGCCTGGCAGGACTTCCTGGACCTTGGACTTGAAGCCTTCCTTGATCATGCCGACGCGGTCGCTGTCACCACGGATGATCGACTCGAGTGCCTTCTCGATCTGGTCCCAGCTCGCGTGCGGCGGGATCGGCGGCACCGCCGGATCGGTACGGAACTCAACCACACACGGCCGATCCGAGGCGAGCGCCTCCTCCCACGCCGGTACGACGTCTTCCGGCTTCTCGGCCGTGACACCGCGCAACCCGAGCAACTTCGCGTAGCCGGCGTAACCCGAGTCCGCGGCAATGATGGCGTCATCCGGTAACCGCTGGGACAGCTCATGGAAGACCAGCTCGGGATTGATCGGATCCGCCGAGGTGTAGGCCCGGCGCGGCATGACCTCCCACCAGCGCGCCACCTTGGCCTCGATGTCGTCGCGCCACGACCGATCGTTCGTCGGCCGCACCAAGGTCAGCAACTCGTGCAGCGTCCGGGCCGAGTCACCGACCAGGTTCACCTCGAACGGGTACCGCATCCCGATCATCGTCGGATCATGGTCGATCTGGATCGCCCGCGCCTGCCCGAACGGCGGCAGGAACTGCGACTACGGGAAGTTCGACCCGACGACCAGCAAACGTGTCGCACTCCATCATCAGCTCGTACGACGGCTGCGTGCCCAGCAAACCGATCGAACCCGTCACCCATGGCAACTCATCAGACAGCACATCCTTGCCCAGCAACGCCTTGGCCACACCAGCACCGACCAGATCCGCCAGCTGCGTGATCTCGTCGGCCCGCTCGAGCTGATCCGTCGGCGGAACCGGCGCGGACCACGCCAGATCCAGGCTCGACGGGATCATCTTGAAGGCATGCGACGGCGGCGTGTACTCCAGCTCCTGCAGATCCGCCGGCACGATGAGCGCCGTCACGGTACGCCGGGTGGCCGCGATCCGGATCGCCCGGTCGAGCACGTTCGGCAACTGCTCCGGCACCATCACCGTCTGGCAGTAGTCACCCGCAACGTCCTTGAACAGGGTGTGCAGATCGACCTCCTGCTGGTAGCTGCCACCCATCGCGCTACGAGCTGTCTGACCGACGATCGCCACCACAGGGACGTGGTCGAGCTTGGTCGTACAGACCGTTCAGCAGGTGGATCGCGCCAGGGCCGCCGGTCGCCGTACAGACACCGACGCGTCCGGTGAACTTGGCGTAGCCGACCGCCTCGAAGGCCGCCATCTCCTCGTGCCGCGCCTGCACGAACCGCGGTTGGTCCTCGGCCCGTTCCCAGGTCGACAGCAGTCCGTTGATGCCGTCACCGGCGTACCCGAAGACGTGCTCGACGTCCCATTCGCGAAGGCGGCGGAGGATCTGGTCGGCGACGGTCGTGGTCCTGAGTCCTCCCGAAGGTGGTCGGTGATGGTCTGTTCAGGTCTCGACCCGAGCCGGGCCACATGCAGTCCGGCGGCGAGCGCCTCGGCGAGGTGCATCGCCTTGCGGTCCGTGCCCTGCTCGATCTGGGTGCGGCAACTGAAGCCGTCGGCGAGGACCAGCGTCGTGTCCTCGGCCGCACGGACGCGAGGCAGCACGACACGCTCCGCCGCGGCCATCGAGACGTCGTAGTGGCCACGCTCGGAACCGAAGTTCCCGGCGAGCCCGCAACAACCCGAGTCGAGCTGCTCCCGGTCCATCCCGGCCCGCTCGATCAGCTTGGCCTGGGCATCGGCCCCCAGGACAGCGTGCTCATGGCAATGGGTCTGGACCATCGCGTGTACGTCCAGCCGGGGCGCCGTCCAGTCCGGATGCCCTGTCCTGGAGCACTTCTGCGAACGTCACGAACTGCTTGGACAATCGCCGGATGTCCTCGTCGTCACCGACAATTTCGTGGGCGTCAGACCGGAAGACCGCGCCACAAGATGGCTCGACCAGCACGGTCCGCTGCGCCTCAGCGATCTCGCGGGTCAGCTCGACGTGTCCGCCCCCTCGGCCAGCCGGATCATCAACCGGCTGGCCGACGACGGCCTGGTCCTTCGCCGTACCCCGACCACGATCGACGGACGGTCGAGCTGAGGCTGTCCGCCAAAGGCCGCCGGGGCCTGGCCCGCATTCGCAGCGCTCGCCGCGGCGGCATCGCCGAGATCCTCGCTCTCATGACGGAGGACGACCGCGCCGCCCTCGCCGCCCGCCTCATCTCCTTCGCCCACGCGGCCCAGCTCGTCCGCCACCCAGCCAGGGCCTGACATCTCCACGGCGCACCGATTGATTGGCTCAGGGGCGCAGACTGGCAGCAGGTGACCAGTCGTCTCGCGCCCCGATTTCGTCCGTTGTTCGGGGCCAGGGCACCCTGACGGCTGGTCGCCGCGAGGGTGTGTTTGGTCAGCTCGCGAGCCTCACTGCTCGTATCGTTGAGCGTTGCGGGTCGCGTCAGCCACGATGCGCTCGGCGACTTGGTGGAGTTTGATGTTGCTGTTTTGGGAGGTGCGGACCAAGAACCCGAAGGCGCGGTCGGGGTCGAGACGGTGGCGCTCCATGATGACGCCGACTGCTTGTCCGACCGTGGTATGGCTGACGACGGCCTGGCCCAGGGTCTGGTCGCGGCGTGCCCAACCCATGGCGACGGCGACGAGCGCGGCGAACATAGCGCTCAGTTGGCGGCATTCACCGTCGATGGCGTGCGGCTGAGCGGCGTAGAGGTTCAGTGCGCCGCGGACGTGCGGGTCGGCGCGGAACTGGAAGGACAGTTGCGACTTGACTCCGAGCGCTGCGGCTTTGGGCCCATACGTGGGCCAGCGCAGATCGCTGGTGAGGTCGTCGACCTCGACCACTGGCTCGGTAAGGGCGGCCTGCAGGCACGGCCCTTCGCCGAACTCGTATTGCAGTTCGTCCGCATGGATGGCTAGGGCACTGGTCGGTGCGAGGGTGCGGATCTGGCCGCCGCGGGTCGTGACCGAGACGCTGGCGTAGTCGACGCCAGGAATTGCTTCGGTGACGCTGGCGGTGATCCTGTCCAGTGTTTCGTCCAGGTCGATCGGTACGAGCAGCGCCGCCGCGACCTCGGTCATCACCTCGATGAGGTGTGTGTCGCGCGGCAGATTCACGATCGAGCTCCTTGATGGTGCCGGCAGGTTGTGCCGGCTACCTCAGTGTGACCCCGAAGTCAGCCTCGAGAGCCAACGTAGTTCGCCGATTGTCCAGCGAACGACGTGCCATCGCTCGACCGCGTGCCGAGAGTACGGTGACAGGTAGAGATGTTTGGTCGCTCACCGTCAGACAACGCGCCACCCCGACACCGGAGGAGTCCTCATGCAGCATGATCCGGTGGGAAGTCTCGCCGCAGCCATGACGAAGGCTGTCGCCACCATGCAGGCACCGATCAACAGGACCGAGACGGTTCAGACCCCACTCGACGCACCCGTCGTTGCCTCAACTGATCACGACGCCGGCTTCGACTGTCCGAGGCCGGATGGGCTGGCTCCGAAAGGAACGCTTCGTGGCGACGCTTGACAAGACCGGCCTGCTCGCCCGGATGGCGCGCGCGATCGCCGAACCGAGCGGCGAGCCGCTCGAAGTACGTCTGTGCCATGCGTACCTTCGCATCCTCGGCGGCAACGGAGCCGCGCTGACCCTGTCCAACACCCGAGCCGAGCGGGTCACGCTGTGCAGCACCGACGATGCCGCGGCCCGGCTCGAGGACCTTCAGGAGGTCCTCGGCGAGGGCCCCGGCAACCAGGCCTACCGCTCGGGAACCATCGTCACCCTCGACCTGAATAGCCAGGGCAGCGCCTGGTCGAGCTTCACCGCCGCCGCCCAGGCCGCAGTCGGTGAGCTGACGCTCCACGCCGTACCGATCAGGCCCGCCGGGCAGGTGCTCGGCGTACTGACCACCCACCGTTCCGCTCCCCCGGTACCTGATGCCGCCACCGCCCAGTTCTTGGCCGACGCGATCGGCACCGCACTGTTGCAGAACCCTGAGGGGTACCTGCACGATCTCGACAGCCGGACCTGGACCGACCGGGCCGCGATCCACCAAGCCACGGGGATGGTACTTACCCAACTCGGCATCACCGTCACCGACGCCGTGGCGCTGCTGCGCGCCCATGCGTTCGCCCACAACGCCAGCATGACTGAGGTCGCCCGACTCGTCGTGGACCGCAGGCTGCGGTTTGCCGATCCCGACACCTCGCTCCGCCCCGATCAGTTGCCGGGGTCGTCCCGCGAATCCAACCGAGACACCGACACCGACGGGGGAACCCAGACCTCATGATCGCCGCCAACGCCTCCGAAGCCTTCGCCAACGCGGCCGCCGCAATGGTCGGCCCCCGCGATGTGGTCGGCACGGTCACCGGGTTGCTGGAGGACTGCGGCGCTCTCACTGGTGCCGCCGCGCTCGGCATCCTGGTCCACGACGGCCAGGACCGGCTCGAGTTGCTCTCGGCAACCTCCCACACCGCCGCCGAGCTCGAGCTCTACCAGATCCAGACCGACACCGGCCCCTGCGTCGACACCTTGAGCACCGGTCAACAGCTTCATGTCATCGGATCGGACCAGATCATCCAGCGATGGGGTGAGATCGGGAAAGCCATCGCCGCCGCAGGTTTCGCCCAGATCCACACCAGTCCGCTGCGCTGGCACGGCAACGTCATCGGCGGACTCAGCGCCTTCCACCGCACCACCGAACCACTCGACGACAGCGCATTGCACCTGTCCCAGGCCTTCGCCGATGTCGCAGCCGTCGTGATCCTGCACAGCATGGATGTCGGCGAGATCGAGATCGCGGACCGTATCAACGACGCGCTCCAAGGCCGGATCGTGATCGAACAGGCGAAGGGCGTCCTGGCCGAGCGCCACGATGTCGACATGGCCCAGGCATACCAGCTACTCAACTCGATGCCCCGCGACACCGGCGAAACCCTCACCACCATCGCAACCCGAATCATCCACCAAGCCGAACAACCCCACTGACCCACCTGGTGCCCGGGCCGAGTCGAGCTTCGTCCAGACCCAGGTCGTGACCAGATCAGAGGCAAGACGGACGGCGAGGCGGGGACATGTCGGCGTAGGTGATGGCTGGCTTGGCTCAGACGCGGTCTTGGGCCGTCGTGACACCGGCTGCGTGGGCACAGGAGGCGCAGCAGAAGACAGTCGCGCCCTGCTGTACGCCATGACCGAGGATTCGGCACCCACAATGAGCGCATGTCGGCGCGATCCGGTGGGCCGCGCACTCGATGCTGTCGAACACGAAGCTCGAGCCGTCAGCCGTGATCACGGTGAACGCAGCGTCGTATTCATTGCCACAGACCTCACACGTCGCCATCTGTATCCCTCTGTCCCATCGGCCTTCATCTGACGAGAAACCGCGGTACCCGTCGAAATCTGTCTGAGCCCTGGTACCCATCCGGCCGGGCGGTCAACGGACGCAAGCTCGGTCGGCCGCGTGGCTGCGGCTGAGGCTGTCAGAGAGTGGTTAGCAACCGTACGGCGATCGTCACTCTCAGCTGTCATCGAGACCACGCTCGCCGCCGCCAGCGTCGGCGACCGCGTGAGGGTCAGCGCCGACCCGATACCGACGGAACGACCCGGCAGGTTTCGCCGCAAGCGACGGGGTACCGGTCGCGTGTGAAGCATCGCGCTGGTCGCTTGGTCAATCGACTCGAGCTCGGTGGCTTGCTGTCGATGGGGCATTCACAGGACACGGGTTGGGCGGCTGCCTACTGGGGTTGTGCGATGGCCCATGCTGTCGGCCATGTGCTCAACGTTCCTGTCTTGCGAGTCGTCTCGAAGAGCGCACTCATGCCGACCCTCGCGGCATGGTCTAGATGCAGAGGATGTCCACGCCTCCTCGTAGCCGCCCTCCTCGCCTCGGCCACGGGCGACACCCTGATGGAGCAAGGCCTGTTGTACCCCGGCATGGCGACGTACGCCGCTGCACACGCCTGCTACGTGACGCTGTTCGCGCGCGGCCTCGAGCGAACTCGCTGGCAGGTCCTCGCGGCGTACACCGGCGCCGGTTCCGCGATCGTGGCTGTCCTTTGGCCGCGCCTCGGCCCGCTCCGGAGATCCGTCGCCGCCTATTCCGTGATGCTGACGGCGACTGCAGTCACCTCTGGCTGGTACGACCGGCGCACTGGGTCCGGCGGCGCACTCTTCCTCATCTCCGACGCTCTGATCGGTACCCGCCTTGCCGGCCACGACTTCCCGAGCCGCGCTCCGCTGGTCGGCCTCACTTACACGATCGGCCAATACCAATTGGCCTCCGGAGTCGTCGCGCACCATCGCCAACAGCGTATCCAGGTGGCTGCCAAGGGCAACGGCGCTACATGCCTCAAGCAATCGTGACAGGTTCCGACCGCGAGATCGCGCCTGGCTTGCGCACCTACATCAGACACACCCACAAGACCACTCGGCCGAACTGAGCCCTCTCTCGGACACCACGGATCGTCCCGGCCATCGGGTCGGCCGCATCCGGGAGAACCACCGCGTCCGGCGTCCGAATGAGGACACTCGCGCTGATCCGCTCACCGGGCACGATCGCTGGTCCGACGGACCACCCTCTTGACCGAGTGCGATGACCGCATGGACCTTGGTCTGCGAGGTATGTCACCCACGTCGCCATTCAGATCGTCACCAGCACGGTCGACAGCGCCTGGAGAGCGGCGATGGTTGCGAGTTCCACTACCCGCGGTGGAGCGCCATCGAACCGATGCTGGGCGACTTGCTCTTCCGAGCCCGAACTGACGGCGAGAAACACTGTTCCGGCGGGCTGGCCTTCGTCCGGACCCGGGCCACCAACTCCCGTCACTGCCACGGCGAGATCAGCACCCGTCAAGCGGGCAACACCACGAGCCATCTGAGCAGCGCACTGCGCCGTCACGACAGGTCCCGGCTCAACGCCTAGCACCGTGAACTTGACCTCCGACGCGTACGCCACCACGCCGCCGGTGAACCAGGAACTTGCCTCCGGAGCCGCACCCAAGCGGGACGCGATCCCACCGCTCGTCAAAGACTCAGCGACCGCGACCGTCAAACCCTTCTCCCGAGCCAGACCAGCAATCTGTTCCGCAATCGTTGCAGCCTCGCCCGCCGACTCCTCGACAACAGCCATCCCGTCATTCTGCACCCACCTCACAGAACGGGCGGATGGGTTGCCACGTGCAGGCTCAGCCATACTGGACGACGGCTGTGGGCAGAGTCCGGGCAGCACTGGCGGCGCCGACCACAAGGATCAGGGCGCCGATGAGGAAGGCCAGGGACGAGCCTGAAATGAAGGCGGCTGGACCCCCCGTCAGCGGCATGGGTTCGCGCGGTCGCCACCGTCGCCAGTGCAGTCAGCACGATGGCGCCACCCAGATGGGTCGAGGTCTGCAGGATTCCAGAGGCGAGCCCACGTTCGCCGTCACGAATCCCGCTCATCCCCTGCGCCGTGAGCGGTACGAAGGCCGCGGCGAAGGTAAAGCCGGCGATCACGAAGGCCGGCAGCAGATGTGTCGCATAGCCGTTGTCCGCGGGAGCACGGGACAGGAGGACGAACGCCGCGGCCGACGTGACCATGCTCAACCCGGCGTTCGGCGTGGACCTGCCACCGCGACGATCCGTGTTGCGGCCAATCCTCCGGCGCAGGCCGACACGGCGAGCGGGACGAAGGCGAGTCCGGTCTGCAGAGCGGAGTACCCGAGCACTTGTTGCAGGTAGAGCGTTGTGATGAACAGCATGCTGCCGAACCCACCGGCGTTGGCGACCAGCGCCAGGTTCGCACCGGTGAGGGCGCGATGCCGGAAGATCCCCAGCCTGACCACCGGAGCCGCCGTACGACGCTCGACGGCGACGAACCCGACCAGCAGAGCGACCGCACCCAGGAGCACCGGAATCGCGGTCACACCGAGCTGGTCGAACCGTGAGATCCCGAACGCCAACGTCCCGAATCCGGCCGCAGCCAGCGCCGCTCCGAGCAGGTCGAGTCGAGGTGCGGTCTGATCCCTGCTCGTGGGCAGCACTGCTGGAGCGAGCCCGGCCGCGACGAGGCCGATCGGTACGACGATGAAGAAGCACCCTGGCCAGCTCACAGTCGCAGCGAGGAGCCCGCCGAGGACCAGGCCGGCCACCATGCTGATATCCATGGCCGCCGAGAGATAACCGAGCGCACGGCACGGACCGACAACAGAAGCGCTGTACTGTGCGCGAACCCGGCAACCCCGGACGCCAGCGCGAACACGATCAGACCGGCGACCAGCACCCGGCGCCCACCGAACAGATCACCGGCCGTCCACCGACCAGCAGGAACGCCCCGAGAGTCAGGGTATAGGCCGCGACCACCCACTGCAGGTCGGCCTGCGAGGTCCCGAGATCACGCGCAATTGCCGGTAGAGCGACCGTCACCACCGTACCGTCCAACGTCACCAAGACATCCGCAGCACACAGCAACAGCAAGACAGGCCACCACTGCGGCCGGCCAAGACGACCACCGCAAGTCATTCGCGTCGCGTCGTCCTGGCGCGCCCAGCCGTCGTCGCAAGCACGTTCTTCGCCACCTCGCCAGATACGCCGTCTGTACGGCATCGACGGCTGATGGCCGAGCACCAGTCGATGTGGAGGCGTTGCGGTCGTCCAGCTGCTTGCTGATCTTGGCCTCGAGACGCTCGCCGGACCCGACGGACCGATCGTCAGGGTCGAGAGACATCCTGGACGACGTCACCGGTATCCGACTTGCCGAGGCTGCGGGCGACATCGGCCAAGGCCAGCATGCCGACCAAGTCATGGCCATCGATCACCGGCAAACGCCGTACCTGATGCTCGCTCATCGTCTGCATCGCCTCCTCGGCGCTGTCGTCGGCACCGATCGTCACCGGCTTCCCCTGGGCGAACTGCCCAGCGTTCGCTGCTGCTGGATCACCACCGTCCGCAATGCACTTCACCACGATGTCACGATCGGTCAGCATCCCCCTGCAACCGGTTGTCCTCGCCGCAGATCGGCAAGGCGCCGACATCCAGTTCCCGCATCTTGCGGGCGGCCTCGACCAGGCTCTCGTTCTCACCGACACACTCGGCACCGGCCGTCATCAACTCACGCGCGGTCGTCATCACCGAACACCTCGCTCACTCTCACAGTTCACGATGCTTCGAGTACCCAGCCGGTGCCCGGACCGGCACTCTGCATTCGTAGGTTCGCCATTTCGTCCCGGGGAGGGGAGCAGTCAGGGAGTCACCAAGATCTGTCGGGACTTGTTCGCCGACGAATAATCCGGAGGATTCAGGCGGCATCGCCGGTTGCCGCGGGGTGCGGCGGGGTACAGCGCAAGGGTGCCGGAGTTGCCGGATGTAGAAGGTTTTCGCCGGGTGCTCGCCGATCACGCGGTCGGGCGTCCGGTCCAGTACGTCGACGTGCTCGACGCCGGCGTCCTCCAGGGCATCGGTGTCCGGCGGCTACGTGGTGTACTGCGGGGACGGGAGTTCGGGCAGCCGTGGCGGCACGGCAAGCGGCTCTTCGTTCCGGTGACAGGCTCGCCTGATCATGACGACGGCACCGCTCCCGCCGTTCTCCTCCACTTCGGCATGACCGGATCATTGCACTGGGCAACCAGCCCACACCGCCACGACCGGATCGTCTTCGGTTTCGGCGACGGCGAACTGCGCTACCGCGACATGCGTAAGCTCCACGGACTCGGCTTCGCGCGCGATGAGAACGCTGTACGGCGTGTACTCGCCGAACTCGGTCCGGATGCGGCAGACCTGTCGGCCTCTGAGCTCACGGACCGACTGAGTGGGCTGCGCCGACAGGTCAAACCGGCGCTCGTGGACCAGTCGGTGATCGCGGGCCTCGGCAATCTCCTGGCCGACGAGATCCTCTGGCGCGCCTACATCCATCCCCGCCGATCGTGCGCCGATCTGCACGGCCACGACTTCACCCGCCTCCACGCCAGGATGCGCACCGTGTTACGGAAGTCAATCGAACAAGGGCGCGTGCCACCGCGCAAGACTTGGCTCACCGGCCGTCGCGGCGAAGCCTCGGGAGCCTGTCCGCGCTGCGGCACCGCGCTCTCCCACGGCCGCGTTGGCAGCAGGGGCACCACCTGGTGTCCCCACTGCCAACCAAAGATCGCCCCGTGAAACGGCCGATGCCTACTCTCGCGGGCGTTGCTCGTCCGGGTCTTCGTCGGGATCGGGTTCCGGGACCGGCTGCTCCAGCGGGCTGTCGTCACCGGGCCGCCGTCGTGACGCCGGGCTCGTCAGGACTGCCTCCAGGCACGACCGGTGGGACCGGCGGAACAGGAGAGGTGCTCATCACCATATCTCCTCGGGTGTGATCCAGTCGCAGCCGGTGGGGGTTCGGCGTCGTCCGGATCAGGCGGACGGGACCGGCATCACGGTGACGTTGGCCGGCTGTGTGACGGTGGGCTCGAGCACCTCGACGGGCTGCAGAGAATCGAGCGTGAGCGGCTGCTCCTGATGCATGACAGTCTCGAGGTGGTGCAAGATGATGCCTTCCCGCAGTGCCCACGGCGACACGTCCACCGACGTGATGTCGAGCGTCGTCATCACAGCGTGCGCGACGATGGCCCCGGCGACGACCTGCCGGGCACGAGCCTCGGAGATACCGCGGAGTCGACCTCGCTCGGCCGCCGGCACCTTCGCCAACCGGGGGATCCACGCCGCTACATCGGAGCGACGCAGGCGGCGCTGTACGAACGGTCCGGTCCGTTGTGGCGGAGCACCGCTCAGCCGAGCCAGTTGCTTGAAAGTCTTCGAACTGGCGATCACTCTCTTCGGATCGCCCTCCCACCGGAGCCGGTCCGAGACCTCCCGCAGCGTTGACCGGCTGTGCCGGCGCAGCTCACGCAACTGTCGCTTGTTCGGCGGATCGTCGGGCAAGAAGGCCCTGGTCAGCCGGCCCGCGCCTAGGGGAAGCGACACAGCCAGCTCAGGCTGCGCGTCGCGACCGAGGGCGATCTCCATCGAACCACCACCGATGTCCAGCACCAGCAACCGCCCGGCCGACCAGCCGTACCAGCGGCGGACCGCCAGGTACGTCAGCCGAGCCTCGTCCTCGCCCGTCAGGAACCTCGGCTGAATCCCCGCCTCGTCCCGCAACCGCGCCGCGATCTCCGCGCGATTCGAGGCATCACGCACCGCCGACGTCGCGAACGCGAACAGCCGATCCACCTGCAGCGATCGCGCTGCGGCCACAGTGTCGCGAACCGCCTCGATGACCCGGTCGACGCCCTCCTGCGTGATCGAACCGTCCGGCTGAATCGCCTCACCGAGCAGCGTGGCGTGCTTCACCGCATGCGTCGGCAGCGGCGGCGCACCGGGTGACGCCTCCACGACCTGCAGCTGGGCCGAATTCGATCCGACATCCAGCACACCGATTCTCACGCGACACCAGTGCCCACACCCGAAACGCCGTCCACCGCATGCCGATGCGTGCCGGCGGCCCTTGTCGTTTCATGGCACCTCCTGAACAGATTGCCTGATGCCACCGACCCGTCACACGATGCGAGCGACGAACCCGCGACTACGCTCCCGTCGCGTCGATGCCGTCTTCCAACTACAGCACGTGTTCCGGCTTCGCCACCGGGTTCGCGCCGTACCCGAACCCACCGACCACTCCCCGCTGTCGCCCTCATCGGTGACGCGGCGGTGGTCAGCTGTATCGCCAGCGACTACGCCTACGACGACGTGTTCGCGCGGCGGGTGAGCGCGCTGGCCCGTCCGGAAGACATCGTGGTCGGATCAGCACCTCCGGTACGTCGCCCGCCGGGGTCAACGGCCTGGCGGCGGCCCGGGCGAAGGGCGCCTGCTCGGTTGCTTCGCCTCCACGCGCGGCAAGAGCTCGCGGCAGCGGCGACTTTGCCCTCGTCGTACCGGCCGGAGAGACCGCCCGGATCCAGGAGATGCACGTCCTCGCCCTGCACCTGGTCAGCGAACTCGTCGACCGCTGGGCATTCGACACCGAAGAGCACCCATGACACAGCGCGGCCGACTCGGTCGCCTACCTCACCTGGATCGCCGAGCACGACCACGACCTGTTCGAGCGGATCCGCAAACGGGTCGCCGACGGCTGGATCGAGATCGTCGGCGGCTGGCGGGTCGAGCCCGACTGCAACATCCCCGGCAGCACGAGCGTGAGCTGCCCGGCCAGAAGTTCTGGTGGGCTGCGGACGGGTCGCGCGTGCTGGCCTACCGGATCCCGCACGAGTACTGCTCCGCCGGCGGCGAGATCTCCGGCCACGTCATCAAGGCGCTTCAGCAGTTGCCGGTGACAACGGAACCGCTGATGGTCTGCTATGGCGTCGGCAACCACGGCGGCGAACCGACGATCGAGAACATCGAGTTGATCGAACGCCTCGCCCAGCGGGGCCTACATCCTATGGAATCGATTCCAGACATGGCCATCCCACACCTGGGGGTCAATCCCGATCGGCCGGGCCGGCAAGGGTTCCGTCGCGCGACCGGTCACCACCGCGGCCACCGTCAAGACTGCGCCTGCTGTGGCCGTCGTACTGCCCGGCAGGACGGCGAATTCTCGCCCACCGGACGCCAGTCCCCTGCGCACCATCCAGCCGGCCAGTGGCGTCGGGCGGCTTGCGGGTCGACGATGCCAGACGGAGTCGGCACGGACCAGGGCTCTCGATCCGGATTCCGGCACCTTCAGGTTGGTAGTGCCGACATCCACACCCAACCAGGCCACCTTCGGAGCCTCGCCGGGAACGGTCGGTACCGCGAAATTGACCCCGCACTGCGAAGCAGGTAACGTGCCCCACCCCTAGCGACGCCTTCGGAGTGACGGGGTGGGGTTGTCCACCCACCCGGCTCCACGGAGGTTCGCGTGTCTGACAGCCAGAGATGGCGGCAGCTCGACTTTCGGCTACTGCTCATCGGCCAGACCACAAGTCAGCTCGGCGCCCAGGTCAGCGGTGTCGCCGTGCCACTTCTCGCAGTACTCGTCCTCGACGCGTCGCCGACGGCACTCGGCCTGGTGACGGCCGCCGGGACCATCGCCTTCACGCTCGTGGGGCTGCCGGCCGGTGCATGGATCGACCGCCGCCGGCGTCGCCCTGTGCTGATCGGCAGCGAACTCGTTCGTGCCGTCGCCCTCGCGACGCTTCCCCTCTCGGCCGTGTTCGGCCTGCTGACGATGACTCAACTGATCATGGTCTCCTTCCTTGTCGGGGTCACCCGCGTCTTCTTCGACGTCGGCTACCAGAGCTACCTCCCCTCGATCATCGGCAACGACCGGCTGCTGACAGGTAACGCGGCGATCGAGACAGTACGGGCGTCGGGCCAGGTCCTAGGCCCCGGCATTGGTGGCTGGCTCGTCGCGACAGCCGGCGCCGTGAACGTCGTACTCGTACAAGCAATGACCTCTGCACTCTCCGCAGGATCACTGGTCGCGATCCGGACACCGGAGCTTGCACCGGACCAATCGCCAGAGCCCCCACGATGGCGCACGCAGATCAAGGAAGGCCTGGTATTCGTGGCACGGTCACCGAGTCTGCGAGCGATCGCTCTCACCAGCGCCACAGGCAATCTCGCCTTCGCGACAGCGGCCTCGGTCTCCTTCATCTTTCTCGTGCGGACGCTCCTGCTGTCGCCTCGGCTGATCGGCTTGCTGCTCGCGGCAGGATCTGTGACGGCCATGGCGGGCGCGGCGCTGACGCCCCTGCTCGCTCGCCGGTTCGGATCGGCCCGCATCGTCTGGTTGGCTTTGGCCACAACCGGTCCCCTCGCCTTGCTGACGCCCCTCGCACAACCCGGTTGGTCCGTGGTCCTCGTCGCGGTCGGCACCGCGGCAGGGGAGTTCGGTCAGATCGTGTATGCGATCAGCAGTCTGAGCCTCCGGCAGCGCTTCTGTCCGCCGCAGCTTCTCGGCCGGGTGAACGCGACGATGCGCTTCCTCATCGTGGGCCTGTTTCCGCTCGGGGCAACGCTGGGCGGTGTCCTCGGCGAGCTGGTTGGCAGCCGGGTCACGCTGCTGATCGCCGGCGCCATCGTTGCCGTCTCGCCTGTTCCCGTCTATCTGGCCCTGCGCGGCGTCCGCGACGCCGACGAACTCCACGCCGGCCGACGGGCGCGACAGCTGTACGACGACTGATCGGCCAGGACTCGTGCACGCACTCGGCGCGATCGTCTGGGGTGGATGCTGGTCGCCACCCTTTGTTTCGCAGTCGCCGGAGCGTCCAGGACGTGATAGACGGTCGTCAGCGCCCGGCCGCGAGCGCTGTCAGTGAGGCAGTTCGCGGGTATCGACCAACTGGTGGGCGACGTCGCGCAGTTTGGGTTGGTGTCTTGGGAGTAGCGCCTCAGGACCGCGAACGCCTGATCAGTCCATCAGGATGCCCATTGCCTGGCACGGATGATTACCACGTCTTCCTCGTCGACGTCGGAGGCGATCGTCCCTGCGGCTTGCTGGCTTCGCATGAGGGGGCCTAGCGGACCCCGCTCACGCGCTCGCACTTCCACGTCGACCAGGCCGGCTCGTTGCAGCCGATCCAGGGTCGCGTCGGTATCGATGAGAGACGAATGTACGAGCAGAAGGACCCCACCAGGGCGCAGGTGGGCGGGGGCCTTGTCGCACAGTGCGTCGAGGACGATCCGCCCGTCGTGGCCCGCTTCCCATGCCCGGCACGCTCCACGGCGGGGCACGTCGGGTCGGGGCGAGGGCACGTACGGCGGGTTGCTCACGATCAGGTCGAACCGCTCCCCGGCCACAGGTGCGAACGTCCGGCCCCTCAGCGTCCGGATGCGGAGGCCGCACCGGAGCGCGTTGAGCTTGACGGTCAGTAGCGCTCGCCGGGAGACGTCGGTCGCGGTAGTGGCCGCGCCGCACGCCGCCGAGGTGAGTGCGAGGACACCGCTCCCAGTACAGACGTCGAGCACCCGCGAGCCTGGCCCGATGGCCTCCTGACGGATGGCGTGGGCCAGCATCCACGAGTCGGAGATGGGAGCGAAGACGCCCGGAAGGGTCAGCAGCTTCATTCGGTGAACACCTCCGCGAGCCAGGGCATGACCCGTTCGGGACCGAGCGCTCGGAGGTGCTCCACCACTGGGTTCTCCACCATCGCTCGTACGTCGTCCAGGCCGTCGGGTGCGTAGGACTCAGCGGCATCGATCAGGTCGTGGAGGCAGCGGCGGGCGGGTCGGGCCTCGCCGGTGCGCAGGTCGAGGAGTTCGCCGCGGACGCCGTCACGGAGCGCGGCCCACCGGTTCTCCGCAATCCTCCACGTCGGCGCCGGCGGTTGGAGCTCGCCGAGGTGGTGAAGCTCTGCGAACCGGGCGGCGAGCGCGTGCACGAGCCTTGCCACCGCGCTAGTCCCATCCACGGTCGGCTGTACGTCGAGGACCCGCAACTCGAGTGTGCCGTAGCGCAGGTGCGGTCGCAGCTCCCACCACCACTCTGACGTGTCGGAGACCGCGCCCCCTCGGACCAACCAGGCGAGGTCCCCGGCGAGCTGTTCCCAGGAGGCAATGATCGGGGGTATGCCCTGGCGGGGCAGCTCGGAGGCGATCACTGGACGCACTGAGCACAGGCCCGTGTCCCGTCCGGCGGCGAATGGGGCAGCACCCCCCAGCGCGGCCAGCTCCGGGAGAAGATCCCGCAGCGCGTGGTAGACGCCTAACGTGCAGTCGGCATTGCCGAAGGCCAGGTGCACCTGCAGCGAGGACACCAACTGCCGCTCGATGACCTGCCGATAGCGGGCACCGAGATCGGCGGCCCGCGCCGTGGACAACAGCGCGGTGGGTCCGTCGAGGAGAGGATGGACGGGAGCGGCTATCACGGCCAGGTCGGGACCGCAGGCGGCGGCGAGCAGTGCTCGGTGTGTGCGCAGCTCGTCGACGGCGACCGCCACGTCCCGGTGGACGGAGGTCGCGATCTCGAGCTGGCACGCCGGTAGCTCCGGCTTGACCCGTGGGTCACCGATCTCGGCCACCACGGCGGCGGCATCGGCCGGCAGCCAGCTCCCCCGGTGCACCACCAAGAGCTCCTCCTCGAACCCAACCGTGCCGGGAACAGTGCTCGAGAACAGCGACTGGAGCGTCGCGGCATCGAGCGGCCCGGCGTCCAGACGTTCGGCGCCGAGCGGAGCGTCGACCCCCGGGCCAGATGTCGGAGTGCCGGTGGAGTCCTGCAACCTGTTCCGATCGATCACGGGCGCGCCCACCGGATGGCCCACCCGTACCGAGGTCGAGGGGCGGACGGATTTGGCGTCGGCCATGGGAGCCTCTCGTTCGCGCCGGGCGCTCCGCGCGACCCGGTGTTCCTGAGGCTGCCCTTTGAACCCTGTCCACCCGATACCCGCCGCCTCGTTACCCAATCCTCGGCGAGGTGCCAATCTGACCGACCTTCACCCGCCCTCACTCCGGGCACCATGCTGCTCGGACGGTTGCAGGTGCCCTTCCTACACAACGTCGTACCCATGCTCTGCGGCGCGGTCGGTCTCGTCCTGGCCCGTACGGCCTCTGGTGCGTACGCGTTCCGATCGCCCTCGGTGTGGTCCCCCGGTCGTCAGTCCGTGCTGGACCGTTTGGCCGGTTTGTGTCGGCGAGAGGAGCGGCGCACAGTCGCGATGTCACGAGTGGGTCGGACAGTCGGCCGTGGTACTCGTGTCGCAGACGACGGGATCTCGTCGATGAGCAACTCCTTCTTCCGCTCGGACAACCTTCGCCGGAGCGGCCGATTCGTCGCCAGGTTCGCCCACCAGTTGAGCGTCAAGTCCGGTACGACGGTCAGCGCCCGCTGGAACCCGGTCAGCACGGCACCCAACTCGAGGTCGCGATGGCAGATCGCCTGGCAAGATGGTCCGAGCCTGCCGCTGATGCAGTACTACGCTTTGGGCAGGCGAATCGTCGAGCCGTGGGACACACAACTTCCGATGGTCAACTGGCAGGCGCGGGAGTTGATGGGCCGGGAGTAGTCCGAGCCTGCCCTGCGACCTTCCGCTGCCTCGGGCCCGGCCGGGATCGTCCCTGTCAGGTGCAGCTCGCGACCGGTGACAGGGTCGCAGCCGGTCTCGACCTCATCTGACCTTTTGGCAACGCTGTTTGATCCCAGTTGGCCCCACGACGGGGCCTCACGTCGTCGGCCTTTCTGAAGACTGCCACACCTACCTGGCGGTCAGGTCGACGGGTACCGGCGGGCGTTGGAGTGACGCGAGTTGCCTGGTTCAGCCCGAAACCGCGAGAGCGAGGCGGTCGAGGGATTCCTGTAGGCCGTCGGGTCCGATGACGGGCAGCTTGTCGATCATGTCGAGGTGGGTGAACTTCCGCCAGTCGTAGACATGCGTCACCAGGGAGCCGGATCCAGCCGGAGCCATCCGCCACAACCAGACATGTCCGGCCGGAGGATTCCCCGGCGAGGCCGGTGCCCACCCGATCGCCCGGTGGGGCTCGAATACCACCACGTGATTCTCGACGGTGTGGTCGCCCTTGAACGCGTTGTGCATGTTCATCGTGAACACCTGTCCGAGTTCGGTGAGCGTGACATGGTCCGCCGACCCCTGGACCATCCCGCTCGTATCGAGGAGGTGATGGTTGTCCGGCCGGACGAGGAACCCGAAAACGGTCTCCGGCGTGGCCGCCACGATCCTCGAGACCTCGATCATCCGCTCCGCACCACCACTCCGGTCCTCCCAAAAGAACTGAGCTCGTGCTCGCCAATGCCATTAGTCTGTCAGCTCCAAAGGCTCGGCACAGGCGGGTCCGTTCGCAACGAACTCCCGTGGGCAACTGGCAGGAACGGGAGTTCATGAGCCGGGAGTAGCTGGGTGCGCCGCGCCTTGATCGCCGCTCCAGACCCAGTCACCACTGCGGTTCCGTGGTTCGCGGTCAGCTTGCTTCTGTGCTGTCTTGATAGAACGGGTAGAGGCGGAAGCCGTCCTTCTCGAAGTGAGGGAATGTCCGGTAGAAGTCGGTGGCATCGTCCTGACTGAGGAGATCTCTTCGCTCCCGGCAAGGCGCAGAGCCTCGTTGACCATGGCACGGCCGATCCCCTCGCCGCGGCGAGTCTCGTCGACCACCATGTTGGCGAGGTACGCCTGTAGTTCTCCATCGCTGAAGAGCTCAGCGAACCCCATGACGGCCCCGTGATCAAGCGCGACGACCGTGGTCACGCCGGGGCCGTCAGCACTCTCGTAGCACGCGCCGGGTCCGCGGGGACGACGGCCAGCCTTCGTCGGTGCAGAGTCGAAGTACCCCGTCGAGATGTGCGGCCACAAACCGTGTGTAATCAGGCATCGGGCTATCGTTTCATCCTCGCGAAGGACACTGGGCCTCGCCGAGACGATCGGCGTCCTTCTCGACGTCGCCGGCGCCCTCGAGGCACTGTCGGACAAGGTGGTTCATCGGGATCTAAAGCCCGAGAACGTTCTCCTGTTGGCCGGGGCCTGGTCGGTTGCAGACTTCGGGATCGCGCGGTACGTCGATGCCGTCACTGCGACGACGACGTTCAAGGGGTGGCAGACACATGAGTACGCTGCGCCGGAGCGGTGGCGGGTGGAGACCGCGACGCCAGCGACCGACGTCTACTCGCTGGGCGTGATGGCGTACGAGCTGATCGTTGGACGCAGGCCGTTCGACGGCGACCAGGCCGCGCTACAGGATGCCCACCTTCACCAGGCCCTCCGCTGCTAGATGATGTGCCGCCGGCATTTGCGGCGCTCGTCGACGAGATGATCAGAAGCCTCCGGGGCCCGGCCGGCGGCCGCAGATGTTGTCCGTCGACTCCAGCGCGAGTTAGAACGTGGCCAGAGACGCGGCGGGGTGGCCGCGCTTGAGCTGGCGAACCAGCAAGCTGTCCGCGAGAAGGTCGAGAGCGACGCTGCCGCCAGGGCGGCGGCCACCGCGAAGCAGCGCCGGCTTGAACTTCGGACGAGTGGTGCTGGCCTGATTCAGAGGTCCAGGCCGCGGTACTGGCCGAGCTGAGGAGATCGCACCCTCGGCCAAGGTTGAGACAATGCCATCGGGCTGGACGATCATGCTCAACGGCGCGCAGCTCACCTTCAGGTCTGACAACATCGACTCGTATCAGTTGTGGGGTGGTTCCCCAGGGCCATTCGACGTTGTAGAGATCACCGAGATCAGCCTGCGCCTGCCGCGCGGTTACCATGGATGGGAGGGGCGGTCCCACTCATTGTGGTACTGCGACGCTCAGAATGAGTCGCAGTTCAAGTGGTACGAAACCGCCTTCATGACGATGGCGTTGATGGGTCGCAGCAGGACGGTCGAGCCGTTCTCCCTGGCGCCAGACGGCGACGCCGCTGGAGCACTCTCCAACGTCATGACCACCAACGGGCTGGCAGGCAGTATCGCCGGCGTCGAGGTGGAGTCCCTGCAGTGGACTCGACGCATCTCCACGCAGGCCGTCGGATTGGCGATGATTCGCAACGTGCGCGCCGGACTGCCACCGCTGGGCCGGTACGCCGACTTGGATGCCGTGGTGGCCTCGCTGGACACGATGGATTTCCCGAGCGAGGTACCGCTCGTGACGTTCGGTTGGCTGCCTGGCTGGCGCAGCACCGGTCTATCCACAGTGCCGTTGACCTAGTCTCCGGCCCGTAACCCGGGGACAGGACAACGCGACTAGGAGCTCACACCAAGCGCGGCGAGCTGGACACTAGTACGGCAGCCGTAGTTCGTGATGAATGACGGTTCGGCGGGCGCACCGCTCCTCTCTGGGCCGGCCGTCCATCCTCGACGGCCAGATGGAGCGATCCAGTGCTGTCTACGTGACCAGAAGCACCAGCCCCGAGAGGACGAGCCATAGCGACCAGGCGATGTAGGTGATCGGGACTATCGCGCCCGCAAGCTTCCAACCCTGCTCCTCGAAGCGGCCGACGAATTCCACAGAACCGGCGACGAGGAACAGTCCGATGATGATCCCCGGCCAAGCGAGCCACGCCTCGAACGCGGACGACTGGACCATCGCCACCCCGACGAGCATCGTCCACGCGCCTGTAAAGAGATAGCCGAGACATTCCCCGATTCCGATCCCGAGGTAGCGGTGGAACGACTCGAAGGCAACCGCTGTCGCCTCGCGCGTCGCCTGGCTCGACGCCGGATCGGCGTACGTGCGTGCCAGGTGCGGAACGAGGAACGGCCAGCGTGCAAGCCCGAGGAACTGCACGACGGCCGCGAGGACACCCACCACGGTCGCCGTGGGCACAACGGCGAGGTCGTCGCGGGCGAGCACCTGTCCCAGGAGGACGGCAAGCGGCGCGAGCAGGACGGCCGTCAGCATGAAGCCGTACCAGAGCAGCTTGAGACTCGCCCCGCCCGCCTGGAAGCGCCTCAGGATGTCCTCGGTTGGACTGCGCAGGATGTCCGGGTAGTCGAAACGTCGCGCGAGCAGGAAGAAGGACGCGTTGAACGCGAGCGGCAGCAGGATGAGGAGCGCGCCTGCGGCGCGTTCCACGTTCACCTGGCTGCCGGCCCCGGGACCTCGGGTGTCGCTGCCCGGAACAGCACCGCCAGGACCAGCCAGGTCAGCAGCCCGAACACGATCGCTCCGCTCGCACCGAAGTTCGGGAATCGCTCATCGACGTTTGTCGTGATCACGTACGACGTCACGAACCAGCCAAGCGCCCAGGCGGGCGGGTTCGCAACCGCCCACCAGAATGCGCCAGGGATCCGGCGTTGTGCGAGCACCAGCGCCTGCAGCACTCCTACACCGACACCGGTCGCGGCACCGATGATGACAACGTCTCCTCGATCGATCCCGTAATCGACCAGAGCCGCTCCCGTCGCCAAGCCCAGCGCCAGTCCCGCGCTCGTCGCCGGGATCCAGAGCCACGAGATCCACCGCCGTAACGCGAACCATTCTGCTGCTCCGATGACTGCGCCCGCGATGAGGCCGGCTGCGAGCGCCGCCCCCACGGAATCGACTCCGTCAACGACGAGGTCTGCGATATACCCCCCGATCGGGAAGCCGACGAGAACCCCCACCGGCCAGAGCCACATCCCACGCGCGGTACTCGTCGAGTCGCCTTGCGTACCCATGGTCGAGCCTCTTCCTCTGGGTATTGGGATGTTCAGTCTCTCCCCCCGGGGACGGAATGCCCATCCCCGCTCCTACGGCAAGTCCAGGGCAGCTCGTCCACGACCCCGAGTCGTCGAGCCGCCGCCTCGACCCCAAACCGCCAGATCACGAATTACGGCTGGAGTACTAGGCGGGCTGCACGGTGCAGCGGCCGGCGTGCTGGTTTTCAACGCCGGCGGCCTCGCACGAACGAGCAGTCTCGTGGTGGTGTCAGGCGGACGTGAGGTGTGACCGGACCTCGTGGACCCCGGCGATGCCGTCGATGGCGTTGACGATCTCGGTTTCCGCCTCGCTGTTGGGGATTTCGCCGTGCAGGATCACGGTGCCGTTCTCGACCGTGACGAGCACGTGCGGCACGTGCAGTCGCTTCTCCAGTGGTCCGATGCTGGAGCGCACACGGTCGGCCAGCGTCGCGTCGTCCACGTTGACGTCCGGATGGCGCCGCAGCGCGTGGTAGGTGAAGCCCTTCGCCTGGCCGACCCAATGACGGCCCCGGCGGCGCAGATCCGCGACCGTGCTCTCGGCGCGGCTGGAATGCCGCAGCCTGTCGATACCGATCTTCGCGCCGACGGCGGCACCGACCACCGCGGCGGTTGCGAGCAGTTTGCGCAGAGTCATCATCGCCTCCAGCGCCGCTTCACTGTCACCATGGTTCACCTTGTCGAGCTGTGATGAACACGAGTACCGCCCTGACCCCTGCGCAGGGCGGTACTCGATTGTTGCGGAGTGCATCTACCGGTCGTCGGAGGAATCGCGACTGCCGGCCTTGGCTAGGCCACGGCTGACCATGTAGCCGATCGTCAGCAACGTGACGTAGAACCACGCCTCCTTCGCCCCGAACACGCCGTCGTCGACGACCGCGGAGGCGATCAGGACGCCCAGTACGGCCAGCACGTAGGCGACCAGTTCGGTGGTCTTGAAGGCCGGCTTGGTGTCGGTGCCGCTACGGCGGTCGGAACGGATCGCGTGGTTGGCGTTGGTCTCAGAGTGAGTAGACATGCGTGTGGTGCTCCTTGACTGGATTCAGCGAAAGCACCTGGCGTCTCAAGTGCGGAAGCGGGCTCATCGAGCGCCGCTCCCAGCGCAGTGCCCCTCCGAGCCACCGCGAAACCTCTGGCGACGAAACAGGACCTGTTGCCTGCATCAAGCCTGCAACGTCGACGAGTTGCTCGAACTCAGGCGGATGGTGGTCAGGGCCAAAGACTTCGCCCGATCGCCGACCCCGCATGTCCACGTGAGCGCGCAGAGTCCGGGTTCTCCGTGGCAAGGAGTCCGGCGACCGGTCGGCCCGGCGTCTGAGGCGGAGCCGGGCTGCCGTGAGGGATGATGTGGGATATGGATCACAGAGTACGCCGGGGTGCCGACGCCGAGTCACCGCGGGAAACCTACCGGCAGGCGATTCAGCCTGCTGACGGGGAGACCGCAGCAACGTTCGCGCGGCTGGCCGTCGAGTTGCATGAGGCCGAGAGCGTTGAGGAGACCGTTGAGGCTGTCGTCCAGTTCGCACTCCAGGCGTTGAACTGCACCTACGCCGGCGTCGCCCTCCACACCCGGGGCTCCAGGCCCGAGATCGCCGCCGTGACCGATCAGGTCGTAGCCGACGTCTACAACCTGCAGATCGACTCCCAGGCCGGGCCGCTGGTCGAGTCGCTGCGTGACCGGACCATCGTGCTGATTCGCGACACCACCTCGGACAACCGCTGGCCGGACTGGGCCGTGAAGGTCGCCGGTCTCGGCGTCCGCAGCGTGCTGGACGTACCCCTCGCCGTCGGCGCCAATGGACAGTCCGTGGGTGTGCTCGGGCTCTACAGCCCTGATCCGGACGCGTTCGGAGCCGACGACGAGGCGATCGCACACATCCTCGCCCGGCACGCGTCGGTCGCGCTCGCGACGGCGCGCCGCGAGCAGACCATGACGCGAGCCGTCGACGCCCGCAAGTTGGTCGGCCAGGCGATGGGGATTCTGATGGAACGCTACGACCTCGACGGCGACCGCGCGTTCGCGATCCTCAGACGGTACTCCCAGGACACCAACACCAAGCTCCGTGACGTCGCCCAGCAACTCATCGACACCCGCAAACTCCCCGGCACAGCCGGACCCAGGACTGAACGCCGTACTCGGCCGTGATGACGAGCCGGCGGTCGCGCACCTGGTCTGCTCACCGCGCGCGACCTGAGCCGTTGCAGCCCAGACCCTGACGCCTTCGGCACCCCCGGCGCCACCGGCGGCCCCCCACTCCCTTGACCAGCAGCGCATTCAGATCTCCCGGACCACCCGGATGGTCCGGACCGTGGCATCGGCCGCGTCCGGAATGACCATCGTGGCCTCGACACCCGACCGCAGATAGTCGACCGCACCCTCGCTGATCCGCTCCCCCGGCAGCATCGCCGGGATCCCCGGCGGGTACGGCGTGATCTGCTCGGCCGCGATCCGCCCGGCAGCCGCTCCCGCCGGCACGGCCTCCTGCGCGGCGAAGAACGCCTCCCGCGGCAGCATCACCTGCTCGTGCTCGAGCTCGCCCGGATCCGGCAGCACGACGGACTTCGGCGCGGGCAACTAGGTCCGGGTGAGATCGGCCAGGGCCGACACCGGCCGATCCGCGCGGTGCTGGTCGGGCGAAGGTGAACTGGGCCAGGATCCGGCGGTGGTCGGACAGCCCGATGTTGATCGCCCGCTCCGACCGCAACCAGTCGGCGGCCTGGAACCCCGAGATGCCCGCGTCCAGAGTGTCGATCATGATCTGCAGGCGATCGAGGTCGTGCGAGGCCTCTTCGGCGAGCAGCCGTTGCTCGCAGACCCGGAGCCCTGGCAGGTTGTCGATCTCGCCACGGGTTGTCCGGGGCCAGCTTCAGCGCAGACCCGAGCAGCTGCTCACCGTGCAGCACCATCTGCCGCCGCCATCGGTCCATCGCGGCGTAGAGCGGCACGTTCGGGCTCGTCGTCGACACCAGATCGGCGCTCTGCTTCCGCCGGATCGGTTCGATCAGGTCACCCTGCAGGTCCCGTCCGGCGACGGAGTCGTGGCGGCCGCCATCGTCGCACTCTTCACCGACAGCGAGCTGCCGCACGTGGAGAAGAACGCGTGATCGGCCCCGACCGCGTTGGCCATCAGCTCCTGAGCCCGCTCGAGAACCCGGCCACCACGCTTACGTCGTCCAGGCCACTGGTCGCGAGCACGTCCGACCGGAACACATCGGCTCCGGGCGGTCGAAAGTCGGGGGGCGGAAGGTAGGCATCGACGGTGCTTCGCGGGGTACCGAGGGCCGATCGGCCGGACGTGGGTCCAGTCAGGGACCGCGGTGACCGGTTGTCAGAAGTCGACAAGGGAGTCGCCATGTTCCGTCATACGAAGCGATTACAGTTCGAGGCCAAGCCCGAGCGACCCGATCCCGTCTATGCGCGCAAGTTGCAGGAGCTCATCGGTGGCGCTTTCGGCGAGATGAGTGTGACGATGCAGTACTTGTTCCAGGGCTGGAACTGCCGGATGGAAGGC
>NZ_SJKB01000035.1 GCF_004331465.1 Kribbella pittospori | reverse complement strand
GAGCAGGCAGCCCCTACTCGGCAACCCACGAATCTGTGCGAGTGAGGCCCCGGCCCGCAACCACCCAGCAACCCCGAGCGGTCACTTCATACCGTCTAGGCGCGGATCTTACGGTGTTCATTGAAAGGGGCCTGTAGCTTGGGGCGCGTCCGTTTCGTGGGAGGTCGTGAAGGTCTGCAGGTAGTCGATGGCTGCAGACAACGCGTCTTTCAGCGGGGTGACATCCCGGGCGATCTGAGCGAGGAGCATGCCGCCCTGGTACGCGGAGAGAAGCAGATTGGTGAGCCGCGCGGGATCCGCGTCCGCGTTGAGGCGGCCGAGTCGCTGCATCTGCAGAAGTCCGTCACGGAAGATGTCTCTCCACTGATCGAACGCTCCAGCGAGTTCCTCGTGAACGTCGAGGTCCGTCTTGATGATCTCGCTCGCGAGTGAGCCGAGGCTGCATCCTTCGTGGTAGGCGCGCTCATAGGCGGTGTAGTAGTCCGCCCACTCCCGAAACCCGTCGAGGCTGTCGAAGCCGGTGAATCGCTCACTGCGGTGGAACGCGAGGACACGCTCGGCCTGCCACGCGATGACCGCCAGGACGAGACTCTCCTTGGTCGGGAAGTAGTGGTTGAGCTGCGATCCGCTGACGCCGGCGGCGCGTCGAAGCTGCTCGTTGTTCGTGGCGTGGACACCCTTGGCGTAGATGAGATCCGCCGCGTGTTCCAGGATGCGGGCGCGCGTCGCCTGCCCCCTGCCGGTGAGTTTGGGCGGCACTCGAGCTCCCGTAGTGGCTTCCATGCTTCACACGATACCGCAAACTGGGCTTGACAGCCCAGTATCGGTCAGTGTTAACTGCCGTAAGTGGGCTAGCCAGCCCAGAATGTCCCCGCTGCACGGGATCGGCCCCTGCGGCAGTAAGAACCGGCTTGGGCTCGACGCGAACCAGTCACACACCCCTACCGGAGGCCGATTCGCTGTGTCACGAATGAACTCCCCAACTTCATAGACAACGTCAGCCAGACCGACATCGACATCCCCGTCGTCACCTCCGCCGGTCTGCACGGCTGATCGGCCGACCGCTGTCGACGCCGTACTCACGGTCCGGTGAGCCCCTCACCGACCGCAACGATCACTCATGAAAGATGCGATATGCCGGGCTCCGACCTTTATGAGAAATTCATGGCGTTGCACACCCGCGACAGTGGCCTCGTCATGCCGAACGCCTGGGACGGCCTCTCGGCGTTGATGCTGGCCGATGCCGGTTTCGAGGCGATCGCGACCTCGTCGGTGGCGCTCGCCGCCACGCTCGGCAGGGCCGACGGACGCCACGAAATCACCCGCGACGAGCATCTCGAGCACGCGGGACTACTCGGCCGGCTTACCGAGCTGCCCATCAACGGCGACTTCGAAGACGGTTACGGCGACACGCCCGAAGACGTCGCAGCGACCGTCGAAGCCGCCGTCGAGTACGGCTTGGCCGGCATCGGCATCGAGGACACCTCCGGCAATCCCCGCCAACCGATCCGGGACTTCGACGAAGCAGTCAATCGCGTACGTAGCGCCGTCGACGCGGCCAAGCGGCGGATCGTCGTCACCGGGCGCACTGACAACTTCATCCAGGGCCGACCCGATCTCGACGACACCATCCGGCGCCTGACGGCCTTCGCCGAGGTCGGCGCGGATGTGCTCTTCGCCCCGTACCCACCTGACCTCGACGCCCTCAACGCGATCGTCACCGCGGTCGCGCCGACACCGGTCAATGTCCTCGTGTCACCGTCGGACAAGGTGCTGACCGTCGCTGAGCTACAGAAGGCCGGGGTCAAACGGATCAGCTTGGGTCCGTGGCTCTACGTCCACGCGATGGGGGCACTCGAGGAAGCCACCAAGGCTCTCGTCGCGGGCGACCTGGCGTCGGCCGCGACCGGCATCAGCTTCGACCGCGTCGGCGAACTACTTGCCCGCAGCAAGAACTAGACCAAACCCCACCAACCACCGCTCCTCACATATTCACTGCAAGAAGAAAGTAGATTGACATGGATCTCGACAAGCTCATGGGCAAGCACCTCACCAGGTATTTCGACCCCAGCAAGACGATCCCGGAGGAAACTCTTCAGCAGCTGCTGAAGTTCCTGCGCTCGACGCCCTCGTCGACCAACATTCAGCCGAACCACTTCTATGTCCTCGCGACGGACGAAGGCAAGAAGCAGCTGGCGGACAACCTGGGCGAACGATTCCAGGACAACGCCGAGAAGATTCTGAACTCCTCGCACACCATCATCCTCACCACTCGGGCAGATCTGCCCGAGAGCCACATCGATGCGGTATTCAACAAGGAGCGGGCCGACGGCCGGTTCCCCGACCCGGCAAAGCAGGAACTGTGGGAATCAATGACCCGCGACTTCCTCAACCTGCGCAACTACGGCTACAAGGACCTGAATCACTGGATGGAGAAGCAGACCTACATGGCGGTGGGTCTGACCATGATGGCGGCCGCTGAGCTCGGCGTCGAAGCCACGCCACTTGAGGGCTTCGACCCGGCCAGTGTCGACAAGGCGTTCAAGATCCGTGAAACCGGACATGCCACGACAGTGCTGCTGGCGCTCGGCTACCCCGACCCCAAGAAGCAGTACAGCAACCCGATCTCGCGATTCGACGCGGACGAACTGTTCACCTTCGTCTGAACACCCCGCGGCATCGAGAACCGAACCCTCGATGCCCTGGGGCCGTCACGGCTGGTTACAGGTAGCTGAAATCTCAATAAACCGCCGGTGTGCAGGTAAGAGCAGATCGTTGCCGCGACACCGGGACTTGGATCAACACCATTGAGGTTCCATGAGGAGAACCATGAAACGTACTGTCTCCGCTGTGGCTGTCTGCGGTCTTGCACTGACGATCGGACTCGTCGCGACGCCGGCGACCGCCATCGCCCCACCTGGTTCGGCACAGCAAGGCATGGTTTTTGTGCAGACCGATGATCCCGCGGGCAACCAGGTCGTGGCCTACCGCCGAGCAGCCGACAGCTCCCTGCACCAGGCCGGCACGTACCCAACGGGTGGTCGCGGCGGATCCCTTGACGGCGCGGCGGTCGACCGCCTTGCCTCGCAAGGATCGCTCACCTACGACAAGGCACATCGCACCCTGTACGTCGTCAACGCGGGGAGCAACACCGTGACGGTGTTCGGTGTCGTCGGCGACCGGCTGATTCGCCGGCAGATCATCAACTCCGGGGGAACGTTCCCCGTCAGCGTCGCCGTCCACGGCGCCGAGGTGTATGTCCTGAATGCCCGCGCAGGTGGCGCAGTGCAGGGCTATGTCAGCATTCTCGGCCACCTGGTGCCGCTGCACAGCGAACATCGCGCCCTCGGCCTGCCTGTCACGACCGGCGCGCAGGAGTTCACGCACACTCCGGGCCAGGTTGTCGTGACTCCGGACGGGTCCTCGGTGATCGTGACGACCAAGGCAGCCGGCAACAGTCTGCTCGTGTTCGGCAGCTTCGTCCCAGCGCAACTCGCCAAGGCTCCCGTGGTTGTCGACGACGCCGGCAACGTTCCGTTCGCGGCGGTCTTCGACCGCTTCGGTCATCTGGCCGTCGCCGAGGCCGGCACGAATACCGTCGCGACCTACGCGGTCGAGCGCGGTCATCGCCTGCGCCTTCTGAATCGGACCCCAACCGGGCAAATGGCGACATGCTGGATCGCCGGCGCCGGCGGCAACTACTACCTGTCCAACGCGGGCAGCAACTCGCTGTCCGGATATCGCGCGGAGCATGACGGCTCGCCTGTTGCCCTCGGCAACACCGCAACAGGTCAAGGCACCGTCGACGCCGCCGTCACCCCGGACAACCGCTACATCTACGTCCAGACGGGGAAGGTCGGAGCTGTGGACGCGTTCCGGATCGAGTCTGATGGATCCCTGACCAAGACCAGCAGCACTGTCGTCCCCAACGCAGCCGGCGCGGAGGGCATCGCCGCCAGCTGAGCAACTGGCCATGTCGACGAGCGGGTGGGCGCCCTCGGACGGGGCGCCCACCCGGATCACAAATGGCTGTGCCGGCTAACTGCGCTGGATCGGTGACTCGGCCAGGGTGATGTCGATCGTGTGGTCTCCGTGCAGGGAGGCGGGTACGCCGAACTCCCCGCACGGGCTGCCGTCGAGCTCGAACGAGCGGATGACATTGCCCGTACCGCAGAGCGTCACCTTCAGGCTGGCGTCGCGGTACCGCAAGCCGCTCAGCGTGACATCACTCCAGCCGGGCGGGAGGCTCGGCGTGAAAGTGAGGCCGCAGTCGTCGAACGCCATCCCGAACAGCCCGGTGTGGATCATGTCGATGAACGCCGTTGCCGACCAGGTCTGGTCGGGCTCCGAGTCCCAGCGACGTTTCAGTACGCCGGTTGCACCCTGGTAGCCGCCCTCGACGGCACCGGTGTTCCCGTCGTAGATCTCCCAGAAACCGCCGCTGTCCCTGACCAACTCCGCGAGCAGCCTGGTCTCCGTCGCGAACCCCTCCAGGTCGCCGTGCTTGGCCAGGCCCTTCGCCCAGAGTCCTTGGACGAGCGGCCAGACGATCGCGTTGTGCCGTCCGGGCTCCGCGCTGGAGTATCTGTCCCAGTGCGGATAGGTGTCGGGCATTCCCCAGATCATCCGATGCGCATGCGAGATCAGGGCACTGGCTTGTGCGCCGTCGGCGATCCCGAAGAGCAGGGCGAACGCCAGCCCCGCGCCTTCCTGGTAGGCGCCCTGCGTTCCGTCGGCCATGAGCTCGTAGTTGTAGCTTCCGGTCCGCGGGTTCCAGAAGTGTTGGTTGATGGAGTGCTTGATCGCCGCCGCCTTGGCGCGGTGGCCGTCAGCCGGCCGGCCGAGCGTGTCCGCCATCTCGGCCGCGCGCGTGTAGGCCGCGTAGTACAGCGCGTTGGTGCTCAGGTACATGGCCGAGACGACGTCCGGGTACGACGTACTCTCGCTCCCCCGCGACTCGATCCCGTCCGCCATCGGCGCCGGGAAGCCGGAGATGCCGTCGTTGAAGAACGACGGACCGGTGAACAGGCCGTAGCGCGCGTCGGGGCCGAAGACCGCGGCTTGCTCGCGGAGGTCGAGGGTGTTCGTGACGACGTCGTACGCACTCTGCAGGAAGTCCCGGTCGCCGGTCACCAGATAGTGGTGCCAGGCGCCGACGGTCCACACCACCTGATCCCACTGCTGGCTGTCCTGCTGCACCCTGAGTTTGCCCGCGGCATCCTTCTCGACCACCGCCCACAGCGTGTTCGCGGCGAGCGCCGGCGCCAGCAGACTCGTCGCGTTCCAGCTGTTGATCGTCGCGTCCCGGGTCCACGGCTGCTCGTAGCCGCCACCGGCCCGGACCATGCCGACCGCTTGATCCATCAGCCCGCTCCTGGCGTGGATGTCGCCGAACGGAACGGTGTTGGTCCCCAGCAGGTTCTCGAGCGCCGCCTCGTAGATCGCCCCGTACAGCGCCTGGCTGTCCGGATCTTCGAACCGCAGCGTCGGACGGGACTCTGTCGTGGTCATCCGCCCATTCCATCAGACCGGCCCGTCCAAGGCAGTCTGTCGCTGGTCCGACGATTGACAGCGGGTACTGGGTGCTCGTGAGAGCCCGGTCAAGGGAGGCGCATGATGAGTATTGGGTTCGGGATCTTTTTGATGGCCACGGGCGCCATTCTCGCCTTCGGTCTGCGCGACCGCAGTGACGCGATCAACCTGCCCACCGTCGGAGTGATCCTGATGCTGGCCGGGGGCGCCGGCATCTGGCTGTCGTACATGATCACCAGCAAGCGCCGCCGCGTCGCGACGCAGGCCCTGGACCAGTCGGTCGAGGAGAAGTACCGCACGGTCCGGTCGGCGGGACGCATCCGGGCGTACATCACCCGAAGGCCCGAGCCCGCTCAGGCGAGGACGGACACGCCCACTACCCGCAGGATCGACCTCGACCCGGCCGCCAGCGGCCTCCCCACCACGCCCGTCGAGACCCAGTTGCCCTCGCTCGAGGAGGAACGATCGCCTGAAGGCCTCGCTGGCTGAGGCTGCCGTTCGTCAGGCTCGTATTGCCTCCGGCAGTACCCGGTCTACCTCCGCGGGCGCTCGAGATGACCTCGCTCGATCCCGTACAGGTGCATTGCGAGACCGCGATAGTGCTGCACGCCGGGCGCACGGGTCATCCCGATCCGCTCGAACGTCGCGGCTCCTCGCCTGTTTGCGGGGTGAACGAGACCATGGATCGCGGCCGTCTCGCTCAGTTGGAACGCGGACTGGATCACAGCGTGTCCGGCCTCGGCAGCCAGGCCTCGCCCAACCGCTTGCGTCGCCAGCGCGCCCGATATGAGGTGGCGGCGGGTCCCGGACCATGTCGTCTCGAGCAGGGCGACTCCTCCGACCAGAGCGCCTGAATCGACCAGCTCTACCGCCCAGCGGCCCTCGGGGCGCCGAAGCTGGTCCGCCTGCGCAATCCACCTCTGGAGGAGGCGCCTCATGGACGGCTTGTCCTCGACCTGTCCGATGGTGGGTCGCATCCAGCGATCCACCACCTCGGCAGCGAAGATGGAGAACGCGCTGTCGGTGTCGCTCAGCATCCACGGACGCAGCCGGAGCCGATGGGTGACGATCTGTTCGACCTCGACGTCGAAGACCGCGCCGAGAGACTCGCGGGTGATCCCCGGAAGGCCGCACGTCCACGGCGCCGGCCCTGGACGGACAGGCGTGGAGGCCCTGAGGTCGTCGTACTCGGGGTGGTCGCGAAGGAAGCCGCTGACGAAGTTGCAGGACGGTGTGACGGTACCGCCCGCGCTGCGAATGGCGTCGAGCGCCGCGGCCACCAGGGCACCCGCAACACCCCTGCCGCGCCGTGCGGGCAGCACGAACGTGTGTCGGAGGTCGAAGTGCCTACCTGCCCGAGCGTAGGCCAGGATCCCTATCGTTTCACCGCATCCGATCGCTTCGAACTGGGAAGAGATCGAGTTGATGAGCACGTGTATCGAGCCACTGGTCGCGTTGTCAGTAGTCATGGTGCTGGTGGCGCTCCGCTTCGTCGACGGTCAGCTCGGCGGCCGGATCGATCTCCAGGCGCTCGTCCGGGATGAGCAGACCGCTCTCGATCGACATCTGGTAGGTGCCATCCGCCAGCCGCTTCTCAGCTCGCGACAGGGCGTCGAGTCGTCCCTGCAGGCTCTTCTGGACCGCACTGTCGACCTCCTCGTGCTCCAGCGGCTGCGCGCCATCGGTGTCGCCGTCCCCCGCATCTTGTTCGGCGGCGTTGTCATCCAGGCGTGCGCCCGCAGCCGTCCTCAGCAACTCGGTGACCCGCTCGCGCTCTGCCGCGATCAGTTCTTTGGCCCGTTCGAGGTCCATCACGCTCTCCTGTGTCTTGTCCGTGCCGGACGGGTCCGTTCGATGCTCAACGCGTGTCCTCGTCACCGGCCGGCGAGATAGCCGTTCACACGCGCGCGCACCTGGCGACGCGCCCGAGCGAGGTCTCGTTGGAGCCGAGCGGGTTCACGGTCGAGCAGCCCACCGGCCGTCTGGAGCGAATGGCCTTCGATGTCGACCAGATACAGTGCGTCGCCCAGATTCTGGGGCAGTTCGTCAAGGGCGGCGTCGACGACGGAGTACAGCTCGGACGTCTCCACTTCCGCGTCCGGCCCCAGCAGCCTGGTGACCGATGGCCACGCACTCGGCGGGCTCGTCCACCCGCCCTGGTCGGGTCCGTCGCTGTAGAGGTCCGGGAACAGGAGTTCCGCCTGGTCGGCATCGGGGTCGAGCGCATCGAGATCGGCCAGCTCCCGGAGGGAGCCATATGCACCCGGATCAGGGGGCAGGTCCGACTCCGCGAGATCGGCTGCGTTGTGCGAGTGATGCCTCACCAGGCTGTCCGCCCACGCGCCGGCGGTGACATCCTCCTGCCTGTGCTGGTCGTCGATGCGCTGCAACAGATACCCGACGAGTTCTTCACGCCCGGGGACCTCTGCGGGTGTCGCGCTGAGAAAGTGATCCCAGGTCTCTTGCACCAGGTCGTCTGCGTGCTCGGGGTCTGCCGCGCGCGCCAGCGCCGCGAGGACCCGCTGGCTCTGGTCGACCGTCTGCGACTCGGTCATGCGCGTGCCTGCCCGGCCGTCCGCTGCCGTATCTGCCGATCCGATCTCTCGTGTCCCGAGTCGGGCGCCGAGCACGGCAGCGGTCGCGGCCAGCTGGCCAACGTGTGCTGCGCAGGCGACGCAATCTTGGACGTGTTGCGCTACATCGAGCACGTCCTGGCGTGGCAGATAGCCGTCCAGGGCGAGGCTTCCATGGCGCGCAACGTCTCTGCAGTCAGCCACCTCGTCGTAGGCGTCGGGACTCGATGACCGATCCCGACGCCGCCTCCCTTCGGATGCGGATTCGTCGTCGAAAGGTTGGTGGCCGTGGAGAGGGCCCTTCTTTCCGATCCCCTGCCGATCACGCTCACCGCTGCGCGTCACCCTCCGCCACTTCGACCCAGATCCGACGCCTGCCGTCGACTCAAACGGTAGGAAGCACGCAACCTTGGTAGGTGACGACGAGAGGAGCGCACACATGAGTGGCAACGCACCGCCGCCGGGGCAGAGCGGCCCGCCGGAAGACCAGACAGCCGCGGCGATGCCCGCGGCGGCCAGTGTGCCTGATCGCCAGAGCCTCGACGCGAACCGGGTCCTGCCGGTGAGCGACCTTGGCGTGACGGATCGCAGCGGCGGGATCGAAGTGGTGCATCGCGAGTTGGACCGATTCTACGAGTTGCTCGACAGAGGCATGTCAGTCGCACTCCTCGTTTACGAGCAGGGTCCGGACAGGACAGCCATCACGCACGCCATGGTGCGCGAGGACCAGCGAGGGCGCGGCTACGGCACCACACTGATCGCCACCGCTCTTCCTCATCTTGCAGCCTCGGGCGGCCCTGTCGTGAACTACTGCAACAGCGTCGCACGCTTCCTGGAAAAGCA
This sequence comes from Kribbella pittospori, assembly GCF_004331465.1. Classification (GTDB taxonomy): domain Bacteria; phylum Actinomycetota; class Actinomycetes; order Propionibacteriales; family Kribbellaceae; genus Kribbella; species Kribbella pittospori. The sequence goes on along the minus strand of NZ_SJKB01000035.1, from coordinate 31,234 downwards.
TCCGGACTTCAAGACCTTCGTCGGCTCCGACGGCTGAGAACTACGACGTACCGACCGAACTCTGCGGTCCCGTCGTGAAATCGCGGGTTGACCTGGAGCGCGCTCCAGGAACCAGGGTGGTGCCATGAACACACCCACGATGGCCCTCGGGGCGATGTACTTCGGCACGACGGTCGACGAACGGACTGCCTTCTCGATCCTCGACCGGTACGCCGAACTGGGCGGAGCCTTCATCGACACCTCTGACAACTACAGCTTCTGGACCTCCGACACCGGCTTCGGCGGCCAGAGCGAGGCGCTGCTGGGCCGCTGGCTGGCGTCCAACCCTGGGGTCCGCGTCCGCCTCAGTACCAAGGTCGGCGCCCAGCCCACGCGGGTCGGCGGGTTCCCCGACGACCTCGAAGGGCTGCGCGAGGACGTCGTACGCGCGGCCATGGCACAGAGCTTGGAGCGGCTGGGCGTGGATGGAGTGGACCTGTACTGGGCGCACGTCGAAGACCCGACCGTTCCGGTGGAGGACCTGGTCGAGACGTTCGGCGGCCTGGTCCGTGACGGCCTGACCGCTCGCTGGGGCGTGTCGAACCACCCGTCCTGGCTGGTCGAGCGGATCCGGGCCACCGCCGAACGCGCCGGCCATCCGCAACCAGCCGCCTACCAGGAGCGCTACTCCTACCTTCAGCCCGCCGGCGGCATGGCCGTGGAGGGCCAGCCGATCCCGCTGGGAATGCTGTCACCGGACGGCCTCGACTTCCTGCGACGCAACCCGTCGTTCGACGGCTGGGTCTACACCGCCACCCTCCAGGGCCGCTACGACCGCAACGACCGCAAACTCGAGACCGAGTACCGACACCCCGGCACCGAACGACGGCTGGCGGCACTGACCCGCGTCGCTGCTGCGCGCGGACTCCGACCGGGCCAGGTGGTGCTCGCGTGGCTGGCCTCCGGGAGCCCGGCACTGACCCCGATCGTCGGAGCCAGCAGCGTCGAACAGATCGAGCAGGCCGTGGTAGGTGCGTCCACCATCCTCACCGAGGATGAACTGGCGACGCTGGACGGCGCATAGCCGACGACGCTCGAGCAGCCCCGATGCCCGAGTGGGTCAGGACGTCGCATCCCGCGTACGGCGGAGTTCCCTTCGGTACCAGTCCGTCTTCTCCTCAACTCGCGCGAGGATCCCGTCGAGCTCGGCCATCCGCGTCCGGATCGAGGCGGCGTGCTCCTCGAGCAAAGCGACTCGCTCCGGCATCGTGGTGTCGTCACGGCTCAACTCGCCGTACCGACGCAACTGCTCGATCGACATACCTGTGTCCCGCAGGCAGCGCAGGAATCCAAGCATCCAAAGATCGCCGTCGCTGTACACGCGCCGGCCACCGGCGCTGCGCTCGATACGCGGCAGAATGCCTTCGCGCTCGTAATAGCGCAGCGTATCGATGCTGAACCCGGACTGTGCGGCCGCCTCGGCCGGCGAGTACGTCGTCATCACCAAGAACCTAACACCCGCCCTGGAGCCGGCTCCAGATCCCACCGGACCTGCGCGTGTGCAGCCGCGCGGCGTCTCCCCGGGCGGAGCCGCACCGTGGGGACGTGACTACCTCCTGGCCCTGCCCGGACGTCCGGCCGATGCCGTCACGGTTTGTGGGCGATGACCGCGCCGTTCGCGCCGGGAGCCTCGAAGGTCACGGTCTGGACGTCGACGAACCCCGTGGCGTGGAGCCATTGCTCGTACTCAGCCGCGGTGTAGTTGCGGCCGACCGCTTCGACCAGCATGTTCAGGCTCATCAGGGCGGCGGCGGGTGGGCCGGTCTTCTCGTCGTTGACCAGGAGCTCGCTGATCACGATCCGGCCGCCGGACGGCAACGCCTCAAAGCACTTCCGTAAGATCGCCAGATCCTGCTCCGGCGTCCAGTCGTGCATGATCATCGACAGCAGTACGACGTCATGGCCCGCCGGGAGCTCGGGATCGGCGAGGAAGTCACCCGCCGCGACCGCGATCCGATCCGCGAACCCTGCCGCCACAAGCTTCTTCGACGCGATCTCGCAAACCGGCGGCAGATCGAACACCGTCGCCCGCAGATTCGGATAGCGCCGGCACAACTCGATGTCGAAAGCCCCGGACCCACCGCCGATGTCGAGGAGAGCGGTGGAGGCGGACAGGTCGACGTACGCGCCGAGTTCGCGCGCGGTGAGCGTCGACAGCGAGTGCATCGCCTCCCAGAACACGGCCAACAGCTCGGGGTCCTCGCCGGCGAACAAATGCTCCTGCTCGTCGGGATTCCAGCTCGTCGGCCGATTGGTCCGCACCGCCTCAGTCAGCCTCCCCCACGCCGGGTACAGCCTGCGGTCGAGCATCTGCACCCAACCCCCGAAGTCGTACGCCTTGCCAGGAACGAGAAACTCCTCAGCCAGCGCACTGTTCACATAGCGCCCGTCCCGGCGCTCCAGCAACCCGACCGACGCACACGCGGTCACCAGCAACTCAACCGGCCGCGGCTCGACGCCCAGCAGCCCGGCAAGCTCGTCGACGGTGCGACCATCGGTACCGGACAGACGGGCGAACAGGTCCAGCTCGTGGGCCGTCGCGAGCGCCTTGAACGACCAGAAGCCGATCGACAGCTGCATCAACGGCAAGGGCGAGACCTGATCACGGGTGTCGTGCATGAACTCTCCTGAGAACGTCGTTCGAAGCTCGGATTTCGTCCGAGCCGCCTCTGTCGATCCTTCGCCGACGCACGTCCCCGCCCCAGGTCACCGACCGGACATTCGGCGGACACTTCCGGATTCGTCCGGCGGAAGCGTCGATCCACGGAGCGTCGGTCGCGCGTGGGATGCTGCGTCGGTGACCCTGTACCTGCATCGTGCGGAGCGCACGGACGTACTCGCGCGCGGACTGGGTGACCTGCTCGCCGAGCCCCCGGCGGACCCGTTCGCAGAGGAGCTCGTCGTCGTGCCGGCCCGAGGTGTGGAGCGTTGGCTGTCGCAGCGGCTCTCGCACCGGCTGGGGGCCGCGCCCGCGGGTGGCGACGGTGTGTGCGCCGGGATCCGGTTCAGCTCGCCGCGGTCGGTGGTCTCCGCGGTGCTGGGGCTCGGCGACGACGACCCGTGGGCGGCTGAGGCGATGGCCTGGCCGCTGCTCGCCGTACTGGATGAGTCCCTTGACGAGGTCTGGTGCGAGCCGGTGGCCCGGCATCTCGGCCATTTCGACACCGGGACCGAGGCCGAGCTGCGCCACGGCCGGCGGTATGCGGTCGCGGCACGGCTGGCACGGCTCTTCGCGGCGTACGCCGTTCAGCGGCCGACGCTGCTCGCGGACTGGACCGAGGGCCGCGACACCGACGGCCGCGGAGCAGCGGTCGACGACGACCTGGCGTGGCAGCCCGAGCTTTGGCGACGACTGTCCGACCGGATCGATGCGCCACCACCGAACGCGCGCCACACTGCGACGCTCACCGAGCTCCGCGATCGGCCCACGTCGTTCGACCTTCCGGAGCGCCTGTCGCTGTTCGGGCACACCCGGCTCCCGATCACGGAGGTCGAGCTGCTGTCCGCGCTGGCGGAGCATCGCGACGTACACCTGTGGCTGCCGCATCCCAGCGGCGCGCTGTGGGAGCGCCTGAAGGCCGCCGGCACCACGGCAGGTGATCGATCGCTCGACAAGAGCCATCAGGAGGCTGATCACCCACTGCTGGCCATGCTTGGACGAGACAGTCGCGAGCTGCAGCTGACGCTTGCGACGGCGGCGGCCGTCGACGACCACTCCGCGCCCCCTGCGGCACCTGACACTCTGCTCGGTTGGCTGCAACAGGACCTGCGCGACAACACCGTCTCCCCCGCCGGCCGGCGCATGGCGGCGGACGATCGGAGCGTCCAGGTGCACGCCTGTCACGGCGCTGCCCGGCAGGTCGACGTACTGCGCGACGTACTGCTCGGGATGCTCCAGGCCGATCCGACGCTCGAGCCGCGCGACATTCTCGTCATGTGCCCCGACATCGAGACCTACGCCCCGCTGATCACCGCCCGGTTCGGGCTTGGTGACCTCGGTGGAAACAGTCATCCCGCCCATCGGCTGCGGGTGCAGCTGGCAGACCGGTCGTTGACCCAGACGAATCCACTGCTCGGGATCGCGTCCCAGTTGCTCGACCTCGCCGGGAGCAGGGCCACCGCCAGCCAGGTGCTCGACCTCGCCCAGGCCGAGCCGGTCCGCCGCCGGTTCAGGTTCACCGATGACGACCTGGACACCATCACCGCGTGGGTCCGCGAGTCGGGCATCCGGTGGGCGTTCGACCGCACCGACCGCCGGCAGTTCGGCCTGGCCGAGTACCCGCAGAACACCTGGCGTTTCGGTGTCGACCGGGTGGTCAGCGGTGTGACGATGTCCGCCGACGCGCACGCCTGGATCGACACCGCGCTGCCGCTGGACGACGTCGGCAGTGCCCGGATCGATCTGGCCGGCCGATTCGCGGAGTACGTCGACCGCCTGCAGCTGATCGCGAGTCGTCTGGACGGCGCGCGGCCGCTCGCCGAATGGCTCGACACACTCCACGCCGGCATCGAGCAGCTGACCCGGGTCGGTCCCGACGACACCTGGCAGACCGGCCAGGTCCAGCGCGAGTTCGCCGGCGTCGAGGCCGATGCCGGCAGCCTCGCCGGTACGGCGCTGAGGCTGCCCGACGTCCGGGCGTTGTTGTCCGCCCATCTGACCGGGCGCCCGACCCGCGCCAGCTTCCGGACCGGCACGTTGACCGTCTGCACGATGGTGCCGATGCGCTCGGTCCCGCACCGCGTGGTCTGCTTGCTGGGGCTCGACGACGGCGTGTTCCCGCGCTTCGGTCTCGCGGACGGCGACGACGTACTGGCCAGGTGCCCGGTCACCGGCGAACGCGACGTCCGCAGCGAGGACCGCCAGCTCATGCTCGACGCGATCCTGGCCGCGACCGAGTCGCTGGTGATCACCTACACCGGAGCGAACGAGTACTCCGGTCAGCCGCGGCCACCCGCCGTACCGCTGGGCGAATTCCTCGATGCTCTCGACGGCTGCACCGAGTCGGAGGTCCGGGACGCGGTCCTGATCAGACATCCACTGCAGCCCTTCGACGGCAAGAACCTCGAGCCGGGCCGACTCGGTCGGCCGGGTCCGTTCACCTTCGACCCGGCCGCCCTGCTCGCGGGGCGGGCGGCGGCGGGATCCCGGCCACCGCGGCCGGAGTTCCTGGCCGGTCCGCTGTCTGTGCCCGCGGCCGACGACGTGGGGCTGGCCGAGCTGCTGGCCTTCTTCCGTGACCCGGTGAAAGGTTTCTTCCGGGCGCTCGACCTGACCTTGCCCTGGGAGGTCGACGGGGTGTCGGACGCGATGCCGGTCGAGATCGACAACCTGGAGAAGTGGTCGGTCGGCGACCGGATGCTCCGCGACATGCTGGCCGGCATCCATCCCGACGCCGCGCTCAACGCCGAATGGCGACGAGGAACGCTGCCGCCCGGCAGACTGGGCTGGCGCACCGCAACGGAGATCCGTGATGCCGCCCGCGGGCTCGCGGTCGGCGCCCATCCCCATCGGCAGGGCAGTCCGCGCGCGTTCGACGTGGATGTTGACCTCGGCAACGGTCGGCGCCTCACCGGCACCGTGCCCGGCCTGTACGGGTACCGGCTGGTGCCGGTCAGCTACTCGCGCCTCGATGCCAAACAACTGCTGAGCGCGTGGGTGCAACTCCTCGCGCTGTCCGCCGACGACGAGGACCACAACTGGACCAGTCTCGTCATCGGCCGGGCCGCGCGGGGCCACGCACCCGCGGTCCGGCTGTTCGGTCCGGTCGGCGCGGAGGCCGGTGCGCTCCTCGCCGATCTGGTCGCGATCTACGACGCCGGCCGCCGGGAACCGTTGCCGCTGCCCCTCAAGACGTCGTACGCCTGGTACCAGGCGCGCCGGACCCACGACGATCCGACGATCGCCGCCGGCCGTCGGTGGCGTCCGTCGAACTACGACGGCGAGAACGCCGATCCTGCTCATGTCCGCGTCTGGGGGCCCAACACGTTGCTGAACGTGCTTCTGCAACCGACCCGCCCAGGTGAAGAGCAACCAGGCGAGTCGACCCGGCTCGGGGCCTACGCCGCCCGGCTCTGGGGACCGATGCTGCGCTTCGAGCAGGCGGCGCCGTGATCGAGTCGTTCGACCTGCTCGGTCCACTGCCCACCGGCACCACCGTGCTGGAGGCGAGCGCAGGTACGGGGAAGACCTATGCGCTCGCCGGATTGGTCACCCGGTACGTCGCGGAGGGCGCCGCCCGGCTCGACGAGATGCTGCTGATCACCTTCGGTCGCGCAGCGAGCCAGGAACTCCGCGACCGGGTGCGCGCCCAACTGCTGCGGGCCGAACAGGCCACGGCGACGCCCGACCTGTGGACCGACGACACCGGCCTGCTCGGCCACCTCGTGCGCGGCACTGCGGACGAAGTCGCGGAGCGCCGAAGCCGCCTCCGCGACGCGCTCGCCAACTTCGACGCCGCCACCATCGCGACGACCCACCAGTTCTGCCAACTCGTACTGCGCTCACTCGGCGTCGCCGGTGACACCGACGCCGGCGTCACGCTCGTCGACGACCTCGGACCGCTCGTCACCGAGGTCGTCGACGACCTGTACCTCGCGCGCTTCGGCAGCTCGGCGCAGCCACCGCCGATCACCCGAGCCACCGCACTCGAGATCGCCACCAAGGTCGTCGGCAACCCGCACACGCGGCTGGTGCCCGCGACACCGGCCGATGGCTCACCCGAGAGCGTCCGCGTCGGCTTCGCGCGAGCCGTCCTGACCGAGATGGAGCACCGCAAACGCCGCCTCGGCATCCTCGGGTACGACGACCTGCTGACGCGGCTCGCCGACGCGCTGAAGGACCCCGTCGCACCCGCGCGTCAGCGGATGCAACGCCGCTGGTCGGTGGTCATGGTCGACGAGTTCCAGGACACCGATCCGGTGCAGTGGAAGGTGGTCGACACCGCGTTCAACGGGCACAGCACGCTGGTGCTGATCGGTGATCCGAAACAGGCCATCTACGCCTTCCGTGGCGGTGACATCGCGACGTACCTGACGGCCGCGGGCACCGCTGGTGAACGCCGTACCCTCGACACGAACTGGCGCAGCGACCAGCCGCTCGTCGACTGCCTCCAGGTCGTGCTCGGCGACGCGCGCCTCGGCCACGACGACATCGTCGTCCACAAGGTCGCCGCGCGTCATCAGGGCAGCCGGCTCGCCGGGGCACCGTCCGAGGCGCCGTTCCGGCTGCGGGTCGCCCGGCGGGAGCAGTTCGGCTCGGCCGGCCGCAAGAGCATCCCGATGGACGACCTCCGCGACCACATCGCCCGCGACCTCGCCGCGGACATCGGTCAGCTGCTCGCGGCCCGAGCGACGTACGACGATCGCCCCCTGCGCGCGGGTGACATCGCCGTGATCGTCGAGGCACACAAGGACGCCCGGGCCTGCCGCGAGGCGCTCGCCGCCGCCGGGATCCCCGCGGTCTACTCGGGCGACCTCGACATCTTCGCCTCGCAGGCCGCGAAGGACTGGCTGTGTCTCCTCGAGGCATTCGAACAACCGCACCGCTCCGGTCTGGTACGCGCTGCGGCGACCACCATGTTCTTCGGGGAGACCGCGGAGAGCCTGCACGCCGGCGGTGACGAGCTGACAGACCGGATCGGGCACACGCTGCGCGCGTGGGCCGACCACTTGCGGACGCGCGGAGTCGCTGCCGTCTTCGAGGCTGCGCAACTCAGTGGGATGCCGGAGCGGGTGCTGGCCTGGCGGGCCGGCGAGCGAGACATGACCGACCTGGCGCACCTCGCCGAGTTGCTGCACGAGACCGCACATCGCGAGCGGTTCGCGCTGCCCGCACTGCTCGACTGGTTGCGCGCCGAGCGCGCCGGCAGGGGACGGACGACCGAGCGGACCCGGCGGCTCGACAGTGACGCCGCGGCTGTCCAGATCATGACCGTCTGGGTCAGCAAGGGCCTGCAGTACCCCGTCGTCTACCTCCCGTTCGGCTTCAACCGCCATATCTTCGACGACGAGGAACTCCTGCTGTTCCACGAGAACGGCGTACGAAGTCTCGACATCGGTGGGCGGAACCACAGCGGCTACCAGGCCAACGAGCGGCGTTGGCGGACCGAGGTCGCCGGTGACGACATCCGGCTCACCTACGTCGCGCTGACCCGTGCGCAGTCGCAGGTGGTTGCCTGGTGGGCTCCTTCCTGGGACGAGATCAACGGTGGAATCTCGCGGCTCCTGCGTGGTCGCAAACAGGGCGATCCGGCGGTGCCCGAGAGCTTGCCGCGGGCGGCGTCCGATGACGACGTGCTGGTCTGGCTCCGGCGCTGGCAGCAGGCCGGTGGGCCGGTCGTCGAGGAGTCGGTGATCGGCGAGCAGCTCGAGTCCGTGGGTGCGGAGCTGCCGGCCGGGCTCACGGTCGCGTCATTCTCCCGAGAGGTCGATCTTGCCTGGCGTCGTACCTCGTACTCCGGGCTGATCCGCGCGGCCGAGCCGCAAGTGAGCGGCGTGGCCAGTGAGCACGAGGACGGTGGCCTGGAGGACGAATCGGTCGACTCCCTGCCGGCACCGGGCGCCGTGGCGGGCGAGGCGCTGCAGTCTCCGATGGACGGGCTGCCGGTCGGAGCAACCTTCGGTTCGCTCGTGCACGCTGTGCTCGAGGACGCCGACCCGCAGGCACCTGATCTCCAGGCCGAGCTGGCCCGACGGGTCCGTGAGCAGCTGCGCATGTGGCGGGTCGAGGTGACACCGGACGTCCTGGCGGAGGCCTTGCTGCCCTTGCACACCACCCCACTCGGACCGCTGGCTCCCGGACTGACCCTCGGTGCCCTCGGCCTGAGCGACCGGCTCCGCGAGCTGGAGTTCGAGATCCCGCTGGCCGGAGGCGATCTGGCCGTCGCGGCCGACGTACGCCTGGCCGACCTAGCACCGCTGCTGCGCCGTCACCTCCCGGCATCCGACCCACTCGTCGCGTACGCCGACCGCCTCGAACAACCGCTTCTCGGCCGGCAGAGCCTGCGCGGCTACCTCTCCGGCTCGATCGACGTCGTACTGCGGATCCCGTCCGGCGACAGCCATCGCTTCGTCGTGGTGGACTACAAGACCAACCGACTCGGCGACCCCGAACAGCCGACCACCTCGGCGGACTACGGACGCGACCAGCTCGCCGCTGCGATGCTGCACTCCGACTATCCGCTGCAAGCGTTGCTGTACTCGGTCGTGCTGCACCGGTACCTCCGCTGGCGGCTGCCGGCGTACGACTCCGACCTCCATCTCGGTGGGGTCATCTACCTGTACCTACGAGGAATGTGCGGCCCGGACACTCCGCTCCAGGACGACCACCCAGCCGGCGTTTTCAGTTGGCCAGTGCCGCCCGCTCTGGTGGTCGAGCTGTCAGACCTCCTCGACGGGAGGACCCGGTGACCACGACCGCCGACGAATTCGACGCCTCACTGGCGCTCACCGCTGCCGGGAGGCTGCGCGACTTCAACCAGGCCGGAGTGCTGGTCGCGGCCGACGTCCATGTCGCCACTCGGCTGACGTCAATGCTGGGCGAGGGCGACGAGTCGGTCGCGCTCGCGTGCGCGTTGCTCGTCCGGGCAGTGCGGGCGGGCTCCGTCTGCCTCGACCTCACCGAGGTCCGCGAAGAGGTCGGTCCGGACGGCACCGACCTGGACTGGCCCGACCCCGGCGAGTGGCTGGCGGCCGTCGCGGCCAGCCCACTGCTCGCCGCACCGCAGCCGCTTCGGCTCGAAGGCAGTCGCCTCTACTTCGACCGGTACTGGCGAGAGGAAGAACAGGTCGAGCAGGATCTCCGCCGCCGATCCGCCCAGCCGGCTCCGGTGATCGCCGACGAAGACGCACTGCAGGCAGGACTCAGCCGGCTCTTCCCCGGTACGTCGTACGACGAGCAGCGGATCGCAGCGCAGACAGCGGCCAGGCAATGGACGACCGTGCTCACCGGCGGTCCTGGCACCGGCAAGACCACCACAGTGGCGGCGCTGCTGGCGTTGCTCGCCGAGCAGGCGGAGAAGGCCGGCCAACGCCGTCCGTGGATCGCGCTGACTGCGCCGACCGGCAAGGCCGCAGCTCGGTTGGAGGAAGCTGTCCGCGACGAGATGCGCCATCGCCTCTCGGACGCGGACATTGCCCGACTGGGCAACTTCCACGCCCGTACCCTGCACATGCTGCTCGGTCGGCACCCGGACTCGTCGACCCGGTTCCGTCACAACCGCGGCAATCGGCTGCCGCACGACATCGTCGTCGTCGACGAGACCTCGATGGTCTCGCTGACGATGATGGCGCGCCTGCTGGAGGCAGTACGGCCCGACGCCCGGCTGGTGCTCGTAGGTGACCCCGACCAACTGGCTTCCATCGAAGCCGGTGCGGTCCTGGCGGACCTGGTCGAAGGACTGGTGGCCGGCGGACACGCGAAGGCAGCCGAGCTGCGCACGTCCCACCGGTTCGGCAGCGAGATCGGCGAACTGGCGCTCGCGGTCCGTGAGAACCGACCGGACGACGTACTCGCCGTGCTCCGCCGTGGTGGCGATCGGGTGACGTTCATCGAGGACGAGGACCCGCGAGAAGCACTGCGATCCGCGCTGCTCCCCGACGCACTCGCGATCCGGGAAGCTGCCGAAGCCGGCAACGCCGACGCCGCCCTGGCCGCACTCCAACGGCACCGCCTGCTCTGCGCCCACCGCGACGGCCCGTGGGGCGTCACCTACTGGAACCGGACCGTCGAGCGCTGGATCACCGAGGAGACCGAAGACCCACTCTGGGACACCTGGTACGTCGGCCGGCCGATCCTGGTCACCGCCAACGACTACGGACTCGGCATCTACAACGGCGAACTGGGCGTCACCGTGCGCCGATCGGACGGCTCCCTGCGCGTCTACATCGACAGCACGCGCGGCCGGCTCGACTTCGCCCCCGGCCGCCTCGGCAACGTCGAGACCCTGCACGCGATGACGATCCACAAAGCCCAAGGCAGCCAGGCCGCCGAGGTGACCGTGCTGCTGCCCGGCGAAGACTCCCGACTGCTCACCCGCGAACTCTTCTACACCGCCGTCACCCGCTCCCAGGACCAGGTCCGCATCGTCGGAGCCGAGGCCGCAGTTCGCCTCGCCCTCGACCACCGAGCGCTCCGAGCCACCGGCCTACGCCAACGCCTCGCACACCACTGAGCAGCCGACGAGGTTGCCGTTGGCATCGGTCTGGTGCAGCCTGTCGTTCTGCCGTCGGACGGCAACCGGGTCGCGCGGCAGGCAGTTCAGGGGCAGGTCTTCTCGTAGGGGCGGTTGCCGAAGGCCTGGTTCCACTCGTCGGCGGTCAGGTTGCGGCCGGCCATCGCACAGGCGGCAGCGATCGTGTGTTCGATCCGCGTGTCCCACTGATAGATCACCCCGTCGTACGCCGCGATCCGTACGACGTCGTCGTTGACGAAACTCGGGACCGCGCCGACCGGGCTGCCCCCGCTTGCGACGCTCACCTTTCCGAGAAGTTCGAGGGAGTGCGCGTCCCACAGACTCACTGTGCCGTCCTCCGCACCGGACACCAACGTCGATCCGTCCGGCGAGAAGCGGACGAACACGCCTTCGTCGCTGGTCCCTTGGGTCGGTGCGCGTCGCAATGAACCCGTGGCCACGTCGATGGTGAACACCTCGCTGCTGGCACCGGCCAGAGCGATCATGCTGCCGTCGGGTGAGTAGCTCGCGTAGTTGAGGCCAAGATCCGCATCGCCCTGCGCGAGCACCTGGCCCGTCTCGACCCGGAGGATCTGCCAATGCACGGTGGCGTAGCTGGGCGAGTCGTCGAAGAACACCGAGGTGCGGCCGTCGGGGGCGGGCGCGGTACAACAGGCTGCGCGCCGGGCGAAATCGACGGTCTCGTGCTCCAGACCCTCGTCGAACGCCCGGTACCCCTTCGCGTTGCCTGCCAACAGCGTTCTGCCGTTGTCGACATAGGCGATCGAGCTGATGTCCAAGCCTTTCGCCTGCTTGAGCAGTCTGCCGCTACCGGCGTCGACGACTGAGATCGTGTGCGCGTCGTGAACGGCCAGCCGCTTGCCGTTCGGGTGCCAGGCCGCCGGCATCCACGGTCCTCCGTTCAGCGCAAGCCCGAGGCTCGTCGGTCTCGTCGTGCGCCCCGTCGCCGGGTCGCTGAAGCTCACCCAGGAGCCCTTCGCGTCCCGCCACAGGTAGGCGATCGACCGGCCGTCGTCGGAGGGAAGGACGTGTAGGTATCGGCGTGCCGGAGCGGACGGGCCGCGGGAGAGGTACTGCCGCTGTCCGGCGAGGTCGTAGGCGCGCAGGATTCCCTCACTACCACCCGTGTAGAGCGTCCTCCCGTCCGGGCTGAACGCGACTGCCCACGACACCTCGCCGGTCTGGATCCGTTGGATCGGATCTCCGGTAGCTGCGTTCCAGACCACGACCTCGCGGTTGTAGTCGGCTGTGGCGATCCTGGTGTCGTCGGCGGAGAAGGCGAAGCCGCGAGTCCCGTCGGTCTGGCTGTGCAGCACCCTGACCGTATTGCCGTTGCGGGCGTCGACCAATGCCGTCGCAGCGCTGTGCAGGCCCGCCGGTTCGAGCTGCTGTACCGCCAGCAGGGAGCCGCTAGAGGTGACATCGATGCTCAGCGCGCCGGCCAGACCCTGCCGCGGCCACAGTGCCTTGCCGGTGACCACGTCGTACGCCATCAGCGGCGACGAGCAGTAGATCGTCCGGCCGTCAGGACTCAGGGCAACCCTTTGAGCACCGCGCGGAAGGGCGACCCACCGCGGCGGCCGCTGGGTGTCTCGGAGATCCCATACCAATCCGAAGGCGACGTCTCCGGCCACTTCGAGCCCCTTCTGAACTCCGGCAGCCAGATAGCGACCGTCAGCACTGAAGGCCAGGCTGTGGAAGCGCAGGTCACCTGGCTCGGGAAGGGCCAACTGCTGCGGCACCTCGTCCAGGGCGCCCGCACTGAGCAGGCGAAGCGGACGCGTCGGATCAAGCGGCTGCCCGATCCCGTTCGCGGCGTACGCCGCGATCAGCCGGCCGTCCGGGCTGAACCGCGCAGTGGTGTACACCTGCTCGTCGATGACGACTTCGTGTGGGCCGATGCCGACCGCGCCCAAGCTGTAAGAATCGAGCGCCTCCCCCGACGTCGCGTCGTACAGCTGAACGGTGGCCCGGCTGTCGCCGGAGACGATTCGCCGGCCGTCCGGTGACACCTCCAGATTCTCGATCCGGCCGAGCGGAGCGGGAGCGGAACGGACGAGGCCGGGGTGTTTGTTGATTGCGGCAACGAGGTTGGCCCGGGTTTCCGGCGAGTCCTGAAGGCGGACGCCGTGCGTGGCGAGGAGCAGCGAGTAGCTGATGTCGTCGGTGAGTTGAGCGCGAGCGCCCACCTGACGGGCCAGTTCGCTGGTGGCAGCCAGGTCGGCTCGGTCGGCCTGCCGTTCGGCGATCAGGCCGGCGATGAGGGCGCCGACGAGGAGGAAGGCCCCTGTGACCAGCGCGACTCGGAGGCGGCGGTTGATGCTGAGCTGGCGGCGCGCCTGTACCTCGGCGGCGCGCAGCTCGGCTTGCGATGCTCGTGTGCTCGCGGCGAGGAAGTCCTGCTCGGTCGCTGTCAGGGTTGAACTCGTGTGAGCCTGCCAATCCGAGGCCTTGGCCAGGCGGCTGCCGCGATAGAGCTCGCTGTCCGGGCGGCCGAGGTCGTCCCAGGAGTCGGCCGCGACCGCGAGGTGGTGCAGGATCCGCTGGCCCTCCAGGTCGTCGTCGAGCCACTGCCGCAACCGCGGCCAGGCCCGCGCAAGCGACTCGTGAGCGAGTCCGACGACACCGTCGTCGCTGGTGACGAGTCTCGACGCGACCAGTCGATCGACCATCGCGTCGTCCGCGGGACCGGTGACGACGAGGCGGCGCGGCAGGCGGCTGCGGATCGGCTCGCCATCCGGTCCTGGCGTCACCAGTCGCAGCAGGAGGTCACGCAGTACCGTGCGCTGTTCCGCAGCCGTCTGCTCGTAGATCTGCTCGGCCGACTGCGCGACCGCACCGCGGATTCCGCCCGAGGCGTTGTACCCCGCGACGGTCAGTGTGCGGCCTTCGCGGCGTTGCCAGGTCTCGGCCAGTGCGTGGGACATCAGCGGCAGGGCGCCCGGCTCATCCGCGACCTCGTTGACGACCAGGTCCGTCAGGCCGGGCTCGACCGTCAGGGCAGCCATCCGGGCAGGCTGTTCGATCGCTGATCGCAACGCTTCCCGGGTCATACCGGACAGCAGATACAGGCCTTGCTCGACCATCCGGGCGAAGGCCGGGTGCGCGGAGATGTCGGCGATCCGGTCGGCGCGCAACGACACGATGACGATGCCTTCGAGGGAGCTCAGGGAGGCGAGGAACGTCTCGCGCTCGGCGGCGTCATGACACAAGGAGAAGACTTCCTCGCACTGGTCGACGACCAGAACCGGCGGTGGCCCCGTCCCGGGCATCGCGGCCGCCAGTGCGGAGACCGGATGTGCACCCGGCGTCATGATGGCCACTCGCTTGCCATCGGCACGGAACGCGGCGGCCACACCGGCGCGCACCAGGGACGACTTGCCGCAGCCAGATGGTCCGACGACGGCCAGCACTCGGGTGTCGGCCAGCTTGTGCAGGCACGCGGCGATGTCGGCTCCGCGACCGAAGAAGCCGTCCGCGTCCTCCACGTCGTACGACTCGAGGCCCCGGTACGGGCAGACAGCGTCTGGTTCCGGGAGCGCACTTTCGGCAACCAGGGTTGGGTCCTGGCGCAGAATGGCCTGCTCCAGTGCGTCGATGTCGGGACTCGGGTCCAATCCGAGTTCGCGGTCCAGCACCTCGCGCAGCCGGCGGATCGTCCGCAACGCCTCGCCCTGCTGACCTGTCTGGTACTGCGACGTGGCGAGGAGCGCCCATCGTCGTTCCCGCAGTGGCGCTTCGCTGACCAGGGCGCGCGCCTTGGCCAGCACTTTGTCGTGCTGGCCGGATCGCAAGGCTGCTTCGACGTACAGTTCCTCGGCCGCCTGGCGCAGTTCGGTCAAGCGCTCGACCTCGATCCGTGCGACATCCCAGCCGTCCAGGTCGCTGTGTGGCCTGCCGCGCCAGAGCATCAGCGCATCCGCCAGCACCAGCGCGGATCGTTCGGCCTCGTCCACGGCCAGCAGATCCCGGGCGCGGCTCACCGCATGCTCGAACCGCTGGGCATCGATCTCGTCGAGGGAGACCGCCAGCCGGTAGCCGAGCCCTACCGTCTCGATCGCGCCGGACCCGAGCACCTTGCGCAGCCGGACAACGCAGCCCTGGATGATCTTCTGCCAGGACGGCGGCACTTGGTCGCCCCAGATCACGTCGGCCAGCTCTTCCGCGCTGACCGCCTGACCGGGACGCACAGTCAAGCTGGCAAGGACGATCCGATCGCGCCGAGCGAGAACCCTCGCTTCCCCCTGTCCCCCCTCGATCGTGAGCGGGCCGAGAACGGCGATACCCACCCCTCGACTGTCGACCGTGACGAGCCGTCCGTCAACGGCGGCGATACCGAGGCGATACCGGCTCGAGCTCAGGCGATACCTGCCCGCGCGACAACTGAACGGACGGACCGCCGGCAGCGGCGGTCGCGACGACAAGGAGCAGGGATCATGTCCACAACCAAGTTGCTGACGACAAGTGGTGCAGCCGTCCTCTTCGCCCTCATGGTGACCGCCGGCCCGGCAGCGGCCATCGCGGTTCCCGAACCAGGCTCCGGCACACCATCGGTGGCCGAACCGGGGCCGCCCAACTACCCGGAGTACGACCCGCAGTACGAGGTGCCGCCGGTGACGGTCGCCCAGGACACCGGTCTCGACGCGAGCTCCGCCGCTCTGGGCGCTCTCGCCGGCATCGCCCTGGCCGGAGCAGGCCTCGGCACCGCGATGGTCGTAACACGCCGCCGCGACAACACCCAATCAGCCTGATCAGCCGTGCCCGGAGCTGGACCTGCAATCAGGTCCAGCTCCGGCCGGCAGGCTCCCGGGTCGGCGGGCGATGCCGAAATGAGGGTTCTTCGTTTACCGTGGCGGTGGGGGTGGTTGCGTGGGGGCGGACCAGCTGCGGATCAGTCTGCTCGGCGAGTTCACGGCGTCGTACGGCGGCGCCGCGCTCGATCTGGGTGGACGGCGGCAGCGCGCCGTACTCGCCGTGCTGGTGCTTGCACGCGGTGAAGTCGTCCCGGCCGAGCGGCTCGCGGACGCGGTCTGGGGAGAGCATGCGCCCGGCAACACCGCCGGTGCACTGCAGTCCTATGTCTCGCACTTGCGCCGCAGCTTGCAGCCGGGGTCACCGGCTCGCGCCCGGTCCGCGATCGTCGTCCGCGAGGGTCCCGGGTACGCCGTACGACTGCCGTCAGACGCAGTCGACGCCTGGCGGTTCGAGACCCTGCTGAAGAAGACCACGGGCTCCCCCGCGGATGCGGCGGCCGATCTGCACGATGCGCTCGCGCTGTGGCGCGGTCCGGCCCTGGTCGAGTACGCCGACGAGCCATGGGCCGGCGCCGAGATCGCGCGCCTGACCGAGCTGCGAGCCGTCGCCCGCGAACGCCTGGTCGCCGCTCGTCTCGATCTCGGGGAGGCGGCCCTCGTGGTTGCCGAGCTGGAGGGGATGGTCGCCGAGGAGCCGCTGCGCGAGGAGCGGTGGCGGCTGCTCGCTCTCGGGCTGTACCGCGCCCATCGCCAGGCCGATGCCTTGGCCGCACTGCGGCGGGCCCGCGAGACGCTCGCCGATGAACTCGGCGTCGATCCCGGTCCGGCTCTGCGCGAACTGGAGGCGCAGGTGCTCGCGCAGTCGCCCGGACTGGCTGCTGCCGGGCAACCGCGGGAGGAACCAGTGCAGGCGAATGGGCGGGCAACGACCGCGGACCGCAACGGTCTGGTCGACCGGGACCGCGAGCTCGCCGCCCTCCGGTCGATGCTGGACGGCCTCGCGGGCGGGCAGCCTGGCTTGCTCTTGTTCGAGGGTCCGGCCGGGATCGGAAAGACGCGCCTGCTCGCCGAGGCACGCAAGCTGGCGGCCGAGCGATCTGTGCGGGTGCTGTCAGCTCGCGGGAGCGCGCTGGAGAGTGCGTTCGCATTCGGAGTCGTGCGCCAGCTGTTCGAGGGACAACTCGGTGACCCGGCGCGTCGCGACGAACTGCTGCGTGGCGCAGCGGCAGGAGCCGGGGCCGTCTTCGACATCACCGACAGCGGCCGGGCGGAAGGTTTCGCTGTCCTGCACGGCCTGTACTGGCTGGCGGTCAACCTCACGACAGGCGGCCCACTGGTGCTCGCTGTCGACGATGCGCAGTGGTGCGACGGCGCCTCGCTCCGCTTCCTGGCCTATCTGGTACGACGGCTCGCCTCGGTACCTGTACTGGTGCTGGCGACCCTGCGCACCGGCGAGCAACACGACGACGAGGACCTGATCGCAGAGCTGGCGCTCGAACCCGACGCGCTCGTCGTACGCCCGGCGCCGCTGTCCACCGAAGCGACGGCGGAGCTGGTGGAGCGACGGCTCGGCGTACGACCCGCACCCTTGTTCGTCACCGCCTGCGAGCGGACGACCGCGGGGAATCCGTTCCTGCTCTGTCAGCTGCTCCAGGCTCTTGCGGCTGACGGCGTACGACCGGATGCCTCACACGCCGACCGGGTCGTCGCGGTCGGGTCGCGGGCGGTGTCGAGCCGGGTGCTGCTGCAGCTCCGCAGGCTGCCGCCCGACGTCGTGGTCGTCGCCAGGGCTGCCTCCGTCCTCGGCGACGGTGCCGCCCTGCCGGCGGTCGCTGCACTGGCCGGAGTCACCGAGGCCCGGACCGCGGAAGCGCTGGCCGTACTGGCGCGGGCCGAGATCGTCAGGGACGAGCAACCAGTGGCCTTCGCGCACCCGCTCGTACGCGACGCGGTGTACCAGGCGCAGCCGGCGGCCGAGCGGGAGCTCTGCCACGAGCGGGCCGCGTCGGTCCTGCGGGATGCGCGGACGAGTGACGAACTGGTTGCGGCACACCTGCTGCTGGCGCCGCCACGCGGTGATGAGAGCGTCGTGACCTTGCTGCGTACGGCGGCCCGCGAGGCGGCGGAGCGAGGAGCGTCGGAGAGCGCGGTCACCTACCTGCGCAGGGCACTCGTCGAGTTGCCGGTGGGTTCGGGTCGACGCGACGTAGTACTCGAACTCGGGATGCGCGAAGCGTCAGTGGACGGCGGGGCAGCGGTCGAGCACCTGGTGCACGCGTACCGGCTGCAGGACCACCCGCGCGTCCGCAGCGAGATCGCCATCGCGGCCGCCTCGACCCAGGTGTTCGCGAGTCCGCCCGGAGTCGCGACGACCTTCGCCCGGGAGGCCGCTGCGGAACTCCCTGACGGACTGGCTGACCAGCGCCAGGCGCTCATCGCGATCCAGCGGATCAGTGGGTTCATGCACGGCATCAGCGACGGCTGGCACACACCCGCTCAGGAGCCCGAAGGGCAAGGCGCGGGTGCGCGGATGCTGGCCGCCACGGTCGCGCTGGAAGCGGTTCTGGCCGGCAGAGACCGGGAACGTGCCATCGCGATGGCACGGTTCGCACTCGACGGCGACCACCTGATCGCTGTCGACGACGGGCTGTTCTGGGTCAATGCCGCCGCGGTCCGGATCTTGTCCGACGACGACATCGGCGACTTCTGGAGCCGGGCTCGCGCGGCCAGCCACGCACGCGGGTCGTTGTTCGCGGCGCTGTCCACGAGTCTGTGGGAGGGGTTCTGGCAGTGGCGGCGCGGCGAGCTTCACGAGGCCCTCGCGTGTCTGCGGGCCGCGCTCGACCAGGATCGCCTCTGGGGAGGTACGCGGGTGGGCGAGCCCTTCGCCCGCGCCTTCCAGATCGGGTGCCAGCTCGATCGGGGCGACCTCGAGGCTGCCCGCCGGGCGGCCGATGCCTTGGCCGCAGGTGCTGTGGCCGGGGAAGGCGGCCGCGTCTACCAGCAGGCCGTGGCACGCTTGCGCGTCGCCGAGGGCCGGTGCGAGGAAGCCCTTGTCGTGCTCGGCAATCCTCAGCCGGGCATCGACGGCATCGACATCGTCAATCCGGTCTGGAACCCGTGGCGGTCCATCAAGGCCGCGGCCTTGTTCGGGCTCGGACGTACGTCGGAGGCGATCGAAACAGCCGAGGAGGAACTGGCTCTGCTCCGGATCTGGGGCGCACCGAGCTTTCTCGGCAGGGCACTGTGCACGCTGGGCGAACTGCGGGGTCGCGCCGGTATCGACAACCTCGTCGAAGCGGTGGACCTGCTCTCGGCGACGACCGCGGCAGTCGACCTGGCCCGGGCCAAGTGCGCGCTCGGCAGCCATCCGGACGTGGGCGGCGTGGATGCGATCGCCCTGCTGGAAGACGCGAGCCGGATGGCGCAGGAGCGAGGCGCCGGCCAGGTTCGCGAGCGAGCCCTGGCCGAGCTCGAGCGGCGCGGTCGCCGGATCGAGCTGAGCACCGACGACGTGCCTCGATTGTCGCGGACCGACCGGCAGATCCTCGATCTGACCGCCGCCGGTCTCGACGTTCACGAGGTAGCCCAGCGACTGTTCGTCACACCAGGAACGGTCCGGGACGTGCTGGACGGGGCCGGTTTCACGGCCGGGCCCAGCGGCTCAAGAATCTCTCAAGTCGGACGAGTGACCATGACGCACGACCAGAACGGGAGGCTCCAGTGACGGTGCAGCAGAGTCTCCGGGCCGCGAGTCTCCGCGGGCTCTGTGGCGGCGCCGTGCACCTTCCGGGCGACCCGGCGTACGACATGGCGCGCGCGCCGTGGAATCTGGTGGTCTCCGACTATCCCGCGGCCGTCGCCTATCCCGCGTACGCCGAGGAGGTCGCCGAGGTCGTCCGCGCCGCCCAGGCCGCCGGCCTGTCGATCGCGCCGCAGGGCACCGGCCACGGCGCTCCGGCCCTGGGCGGCAGGTTGGCCGATGCCGTGCTGCTGCGCACCTCCGCGATGACGGAACTGAGCATCGATGCAGAGAACCGGATCGCCCGCGTCGGCGCCGGCGCGTTGTGGGGTGATGTTGCGGCGGCGGCCGGACGGTACGGTCTCGCCACGCTGCACCCGTCCTCCCCCGACGTCGGCGTGGTCGGCTACTCACTCGGCGGGGGCATCGGATGGTATGCGCGGCACCTCGGTCTGCAGTGCAACTCCGTCACCGCGGTCGAGGTCGTCCTTGCCGACGGCACCTTTGTCCGAGCGACCGCCGACAGCGACGCCGAGCTGTTCTGGGCGCTCCGGGGTGGCGGTACGCCGCTCGGCGTCGTCTGTGCGCTCGAGTTCGAACTCCAGCCGATCCGGACCGTCGTCGCCGGGTTCCTCGCGTGGGACGGGACGGCTGCCGACCGGGTGCTGCCTGGATGGGTGGACTGGTGCGCGGACGCCCCCGAGCAGGTCACGTCGTCGTTCCGCTTGGTCGACGTACCCGATCGGGACTCGGTGCCGGTGGACGTCCGGGGGCGGCGGCTGGCGATCATCGACGGTGCCGTCCTGGGCGGCGAGGCCTTCGCGTACGACGTACTGGCGCCATTGCGCGCACTCGCTCCGGAACTCGACACGGTCGCCGTGATTCCAGCCGCCGACCTGGTCAGGCTGCACCTCGAGCCGGAGGAGCCGACTCCGGCGTACGCGAGCAGCACGCTGGTGTCGGAGCTTCCCGAGGCCGCGATCGCTGCGATCATCGAGACGGCCGGTCCGCGGTCCGGCAGCAGCCTCACGGTGGCCGAGTTGCGCCAGCTCGGTGGCGCGCTGTCCCGGCCGGATCCGGACGGCGGCATCCTTTCGGCTCTCGACGGGGCCTTCCTGGCGCTGGGTGTCGGGCTGGGGTTCGAACCCGCCGACTGGCCACGGCAGCGCGACGACGCGGAGCGGTTCCTCGCCGCGGTAGCGCCCTGGTCGACCGGAGGCACCTATCTTCCGATGCTCGACGACAGCAGCGACACGCGCAAAGCCTTCCCGCCGGACGTCCACGCCCGGCTGACCGCGGTCCGCCGCAAGGTCGATCCGCACGGGCTGTTCATGGCACCGCATCAGACTTGAGCCGGTGCCTCAAGCCGGTCACAAGTCGCCGTCAAGTGCTTCGCGACACCGTCGGTCCGTCATCACAACAACGACAGACCGAACAGGAGAAGTTCGATGACGATCGCTCTCGACCGCGCCATCACCCGGCACCACGACTCCCTCGAGGAGCTTCGCAGTTGCCTGACCGGCGAGGTCCACCTGCCCGACGACGAGCAGTACGCCGCGCTTTCCACGCCGTGGCTCCTCTCCGTCCCGATGCAGCCGGCCGCAGTTGTCGCCGTACGCACGGCCGAGGACGTGGTCGCCACCGTCCGCTTCGCCCGGTCGCACGGCTACACCGTCGGCGTACAGGCCACCGGGCACGGAGCCCACAGCGCGTACGCCGGACACCTGCTCGTCGTGACCAAGGGCCTGGACGAGGTCACGGTGCATCCCGAGGGCTGGGCTCGCGCCGGAGCCGGCGTCAAGTGGCGTCCGGTGATCGAGGCGGCCGCGCCGTACGGGCTGGCTCCGCTCAACGGGTCCACCAGCGACGTCGGCGTGGTCGGATACACGACCGGTGGCGGCGTCGGTCCGATGGCCCGCACGTACGGTCTCGCCGCGGACAAGGTCCGCGCGTTCGAGGTCGTCACGGGTGACGGCGAGTTCCGTCGTGTCACCCCGACCGAGCACCCGGATCTGTTCTTCGCGCTGCGGGGCGGCAAGGGCGCGACCGCGATCGTGACCGCGGTGGAGTTCGACCTGGTCCACCTGCCCACGTTCTACGGCGGCGCTGTGTACTTCGACGGTGCCGACGCGGAGCGGGTCGTCGACCGGTGGCGTGCTTGGTCGGCGTCTCTTCCCGAGCAGGCGACAACGTCGTTCGTGCTGTTCCAGCTCCCGGACATGCCCGGGGTTCCGCCGGCCTTGGCCGGGCGGATGACCCTTGGCGTCCGGTTCCTCTGGACCGGCGCAGCGGACGAGGGTCGCGAACTGCTCGATCAGCTCCGCGCCGTGGCTGAGGTGATCCTCGATGACGCCGACCTGAAGCCGTACACGGCCGTCGACTCGGTCCACGCCGACCCGGTCGACCCGATGCCCGTCGTCGACCCGGCCATGCTGCTCACCGAGTTCACCGACGTGACCGCGAAGCGGCTGCTCGATGTGGCCGGCTACGGATCGGGGTCACCGCAGTTGATGGTCGAGATCCGCCAGTTGGGTGGTGCCTACGCCCGCGACGCCGAGCATCCCGACGCGTTCTCGCACCGCGCCGCCGGCTTCAGCGTGCTTGCCGTCGGCATCGCGGAAGACCCGCGTGTCCTACCGCACTGGGATCGCCTCTACGCGGCGTTGTCCGAATGGGACACCGGCGGTGTCTGGCCGAACTTCGGGCCTCCCCACGACGCCCAGACGGCCCGTCGTGCGTACGACGAGGAGACCCTTCAGCGCATCGCGGAGGTGGTCCGGAAGTACGACCCGGACGGTGTCCTGCAGATCGGCGAGTACGCCCGCTCATGACTCCACGAACAGGGCTCCGTAGCCTGTTGGTCTTGCGTGGGATCTTGCTGCGCGCAGCATGCCCCACAGGAGTGACTGGTTGGCGGTCAGGACCGGGCGGCCGAGATCCTGCTCCAATGCGGTGATCACGCCGACGCTACGGAAGCCGTTGCCGCCGATGAAAACGGCGTCGGCCTCGTCCGGCGTGTGTTCGACAACCCACGCGAAGAGCTCGCTCGGGTTGATGCTCCGCTGACTGCTCGGTAGACCGCAGGAACCGTGCTGGACCACGGTGAGGTCCTGCGATTCGAAGTACCCCGCTCCCAGCCGGTCGAGCTCCTTGTCGAACCACGGCGGGTTCACCAGTGAGATCCGCTGCACCCCCAGCGCGGAGAACCCGGCCACCGCAGCCGCACAGGTCGCAACGACAGGGATGCCCGAAGTGCGCTGCTCGAGCCGCTCGACGAGCTCGACCTCGCGATCCGGGCCGCTGACGTACGACGAGCTCGTGAACCCGATGCCGATCGCGTCGAGCGGTGCGGCGGCGAGCAGGGCCGCGGCCTCGTCGATGTGCGGCGGCTGGACGAACGCCTCGACAGGCGCGAGCGGGATCGTCGGATCCATCTCCCCGCCGGCCGCCATCGCCCCGAACGGCACCCGAGCCGCGTACACCCGGACCCCATCGGGCGCCATCGCCTGCAACTCCGACTCCGGCCCCACATCACCGTGCGGCGTCAGTACGCCGATCCGGCTACGAACATCCCACCCATCCGGTTCCCACATAGCCCCTCCCCGTACAGAACCGCCACCGGGTCCTCGCGGTTGCCCGTGGTGGCCCGGCAGAACCCCTTCCCTTGCATGACACCACTCTTCCGATCCGGCATCCAGACCGGTGTCGTGCGGGAAGGGGTCCGTGGGTCAGATCGGGAGCGGATCGTAGTTGGCGCCGAAGGGAGCGTCCGGCCTTGCGAACTCCCCCATCAGTGCGCGCCGCAGGGGCGTGGTGCGCTCGAGGAACTCGGGGTCGTTGCTGAGACGGTCGGCCGGGCGGACCCACGGTGGGCTGTAGACGTAGTGAGTTGTATAGCGGTCGTAGTCGCCGTCGTGGCGGAAGGTTCGATGCCAGACCCCGTTGTGGAACACCAGAGCAGCCCCGGCCTCGGCGCACACGACATGGCCGATCGCGATGTCGTCGTTGGGCTGGCGGATTGAGTCAGGTAGACCGACCCGCGAGCGGTGGCTGCCGGGAATCAACTCCATGTTGCCCATGCCGGGCACAGTCTGGTCGGTGAGCAGATACGACACGCGGAGCTGAAGCAACGGAACCGGGTATCCCAGGTCCTTGAAGTCGAAGGCGGACGATCCGTCCTGGTGCCAACGCCCGTTCCCCGCGTGCGCCGGCTGCATGGTGTTCCAGCCGGCCTGCAGTACGAATCGATCGCCGAGCAGACCCTGCACCTTCGGAAGCACGTCAGGATGATCGATGAGCCGCTCGAGCACCGGCTCGCTCTCGTAGGTCCGGCCGATCTGCCCGAACTCGCGGTCGCGGCTCTGGTGCAGACGCTGCGAAACGTCGTACGCCTCGGCGGCCTCGTCCTTGGTCAAGACGTTGGGAATCATGAAATAGCCCCATGATTCGAAGATGAAGCGGTCGGTCTCGGTCAGTTGGCCTTTGTCTACGACGGGCTCAAGCATCACTGTGTCCTCTTCTTCCTGTGGTCAGCGCAACAGCCATCATCCGGAGCGCCGTAGTGCCGATAAAGGGCCAACTCACCCAGATTGGCATCGAACTCAGAACCAACGCTGGGGTGCTCGGGTGGATCAGTTCACGCGGGCCCGAGCCCAAGAGCGCCCGCGCCGCCGCCGCGACCCGTGGACCTCCTCCGGAACGAGGATCCCGGTCGGGCTCATTCGGGAAGGTTGGTTGCTTCGGTGACGGTTGGTTGGTCGACGATGACCAGGTGGTCGGCGATCGAGGCTGGTAGTGGGTGCGGCAGGAGGCCTCGTTTGCTCAGGTCCTCGAGGGAGGTGAACGGGCCGCGCTGGGTTCGGTCGATGACGATCAGGGCGGCGTGCTGGGACGAGATGCCTGGAACCTTGGCGAGAAGGGCGGCCGGGACGTGATTCGGGTCGACCAGGCCGCCGTCGTCGAATGTTCGCGGCAGATCCGGGCGGCCGATGCCGAGCCGCTGCGCGTCCAGCGGCGAGCGAGCCGCGATCTCTCGGGCGACCCGGCGACTCGCTCCGGCAAGCCGGCGCTCGGCGGCACTCGAGGCCGGCGCGACGATGATGGCAGCGTGCGCCGAGCAGGCCAGGAAGGGAAAGATGATCAGCGACATGCCGATGTCGTCCTTGATACCGCTGAAGTCTTCTGGGCTCTGACTGAACAGGACCGCGCCAGTCCACTGCAGAGCGAAGTACACGATCGCGGCGAGCCCCAGCAGACGGCTGCGACGCCGCCAGGCGAGCACTCCCATCATGGGTCCGCAGGCGAAACCCCAGGTGAGAATCGGCAACGCCGCGGCCAGGATCTTCAGGCGGATGCGCTGTCCTCGGGTCCTTCGCGGTCGCCCCGAGGAGGCGTCCGGCGGTGCCGACGTCGGAACAGTTGCAAGGGAGTTGCCTTCCCACGGAGACGCAGCGCCCGCCGGCGACCTCTTGTCGTCAAGCAGCCTGGCGTACAGACTCTGCAGGCCCTGGCTGGGCTCGATCCCGTACTGATCGACCAGCAGCCGCCGGATCTCGGCGTACGCCGAGAGTGCCTCCGCACGCCGGCCACTGCGGTACAACGCTTCCATCTGTACGGCGCGGAGCCGTTCACGCAGCGGGAACTCGTTGATCTGCGCAGGCAGCGACTCGATCAGGGCATCGAGTCGCCCCAACGTCAGCAGGATCTCGGCGTGATCTTCCAAGGCAGATGCGCGGTCGTCGTTCAGGCGGTCCCGGGCGCTGTCGAAGACCGGCCCGACAAACCCGGTCAGGACCTCCCCACGCCAGAGCCTGAGCGCCGACTCCAGCTCCTCAGCCGCCTTCTCCAGATCATCGCCGGCTCGCAGTTCGCGTGCTCGGATGATCCGCCCGGCGAACTCGTCGAGATCGGAGCCTCCCGGTGGCACCTCGAGCCGGTAGCCGACGTCAGTGAGGGTCAGCACCTCCCCGGCGCTCCGCGGAGCTCGGTGGGGGTCGAGTACCTTCCGCAGACCTGCAACGTACTTCTGTATGACGTTCGTCCCGTTGTCCGGCCGAGCGTCATCCGGCCAGACCGCAGCCAGAATGCGCTCCGGCGTCACTGTCGAGTTGGCAGACAGGAGAAGAGTCGCCAGCACCGCTTGCTGCTTGCTCGAGCCGAGGTCGATCAGCTCGCCGTCCCGGCAGGCTCGTAGCGGACCGAGTACATCGATGCGTACGCGACCACCTGAGGAGAATTGCCGCGCGGGCGCCGGAAGGAGATCTGGGGAGTCGTTGAGCAGGCGGTTGTGGAGGGTCTGCAGCTGGGCCGTCGGGGTCAGACCATGACTCTTCAGCAATCGGACGGTGGCGCGGTACGCCTCGAGTGACTCGGCCTGGCGACCTGTGCGGTAGAGGGTCAGCATTTGCGTGGCGCGAAGGCTCTCGCTCAGCGGATGGCGCTCGATCAGACTGCTCAGGTCAGGCAGCAGTCCGGCGTGGTGGCCTAGGTCCAGTTGTAGGTCGGCCCAAGTCTCGGCCGCATCCGCATGGCGGGTCTCGAACTCCCGGCGGGCCTCGTCGAACACCGGCCCGCTGATTCCGGCCAGAGCCTCACTGCTGCGCCAGAGGTCGAGTGCACTGCGGACAGTGGCAGCCGCCTTCTCGAGATCTCCCAGCTCCCGCTGATGGTGCCCTTGCCGGACAAGCTCGTCGAACCGGTCGACGTCAGTGTCGCCCCGTTCAAGCGCGAGAACGTACCCCGCCGCCGTCAGGGTCAGGAGCTCCCCACTGCTGCGAGGCGCTCGATCCGGCTCGAGCACCCGTCGCAGGCCGGCGACGTACTTCTGTACGACGTTGGTGCCGTTGGCCGGGGGCTCGCCTTGCCAGACAACCTCGACGATGCGCGCAGCCGAGACGGGCCGATTCGCCGAGAGCAGCAAGGTCGCGAGGACTGCGCGCTGCTTTGCCGCGCCAAGGTCGAGTGTGTCTCCGTCACGCCGGGCACGAAGCGGTCCGAGGAGCTCAAACCGAATGACGCCCACGACCACACCCCCCAACCTGCCGAATCGACGCCGGGACGGCCCCGTGTTCCGGCGGCTGCGCGACGTCCGGCCGCAGCACGGCAGTCTATCCGGCAGTGGGGCCGCAGTAGACGGCAGTGGAACCGCAGTACGGCTCACCAGAGTGATCTCGTCACCGCTGCTGGTGGACATCCAAGCGCCACCGCGGCAGCAGCCGGACGTCACCGGCTGTCCCACTCCGCGCCGGTCGTCACCGGCGAGAGAAAGCGAGAACTTGTCATGTCCTTTCCCTGGATTCGAGGCGGAGCCTGGGCAGGTACCGCGCTCATGGCCACCGCGCTGATCGCGTGCGACCCCGTCGGGACCTCGGGCACACCATCGGTCACACCATCAACCACCGCGTCTGCACCCACAAGCTCCCGGACGCCCAGTACGACGCCCGCGCCGCCCGACCTGTCCACCCTGCCCGCAGCCACCCTCCTTGCCCGGGCAAAGGCAGCAGCAAGCGCTGCATCGGGGCTGAGAGTCAAGGGCCTGCTGGTGGATGACACCGGAGACTTGCGCATCGATCTCCAGCTCACGAAGAGCGGCGGTCAGGGCGCCTTCCTCGTCGCCGGAACGCCGATCACCTATCGCGTGATCGGCAAGGACGTGTACATGCTCCTGTCGGAAGCAACCATTCGGGCGATGGCGAAGGATGAAAAGGCCGGCGACGCCGAGATTCGCGCGATGCTCTCCCTGATGAAGAACAAGTGGATCAAGCCGTCCAAGATCGACAAGGACGGCCAGGCCCTGATCGACCTGACCACGCGGGACACCTTCTTCAAAGGCTTCTTCGGGGATGTCGGCCACCCCACGAAGACCGGAAAGAAGGTGGTGGACGGCGTGACCTCGGTGGGGTTGACGGGTCAGGGCGCCACGCTCTGGGTCGACACTCGCACCGCACGACCGGTCCGCTTCGAGAACAACGCCGGCCGCGACTACCTCACCTTCACCAACTACGGCAAGGTTGCCGCTCCCAAGGCGCCGAAGCCCGACCAGATCCTCGACGGCAAAGCCTTCGGGTTCTGACCCAAGCCAACCTCGACGAAGGGCGAACAGACCTTCACAGGGGAAGGAGAAGGGGCCCAGCTGACGACTGGGCCCCTTCGTTCGTACCGCCCATCACACACAGGCCAGGAGTAGGGTCGCGCTACGCATTGAGGAGGGTGCCGGAGAGTTCTCGGCGGGAGCCGATTCCGAGCTTGGCGAAGACCTTGTGAAGATGCCACTCCACGGTGCGTGGACTGAGGAACAACTCAGCACCGATCTCAGGGTTCGTGCGCCCCTCCGCCGCCAGCCGAGCGATCTGAGCCTCCTGCGCAGTGAATCCTTCCCGAGCCTCGACGGATCGCCTGGGGAGCCTCTTGCCGGCGGCGACCAGCTCGCGACGGGCTCGTTCGGCGAAGGCCTCCGCACCCATGTCAGTGAGCAGGTCGTACGCCGACCTCAGGTGGCCGCGAGCGTCGCGACGGCGGTCCTCCCGCCGCAACCACTCTCCGTAGAGCAGATGAGCACGGGCGTACTCGACGCGCATGCGGGTCCGGCCGAGCCGCTCCACTGCCTCCACGTAAGAGCTCTCGGCCGCGTCTCCCAGGCTCACCTGCGCGCGGGATCGTGCCTCGATTCCGAGGGCCCAGTCGGTGCCGCTGGCACTCGTGGTCCGGATCAGCGCGCCGAGTGCGTCCGCTGCGCGGTCGGGGTGGCCGCTTCGCGTAGCCGCCTCGACGAGTTCCACCAGCGACCAGGTGGAGAATCCGAGCTCGTCGGGGTATCCGGCTCCTCGCTCTGCCGCCTTCAACGCTTCCTCGTAATTCCCCAGACCGTTGTGGAGTACCGCCGATGAGAAGTCGACGATGGTGAGTCCCATGCCCTCACCTCGCACTACGGCCTCCGCAGAGGTGGATCGAAGGAGGCGGGACACGATCTTCGGCCTGCCCTGCCACGCCGCGAGCGCCAGAGCGCCGTACGGCGGCAGGTGAGTGCCCATGACCTCGTTGACCAGCGAGAGTTCGTTGACCAGCGCGCCCGCCTCCGCGAACTCGCCGGCGAAGAAGTGCAGGCCCATCCGACTGCTGAGTGCGATCGGCAGGACCGCCAGAGCTCCGGCTTGGCGCGCAAGACGCAGGTGGTGGGTGCAGAACACCTCCCAGCTCTCGTCGTCCCACACGTCGTGGGCGGCGTGGGTAGCAAGCCATAGCCAGCGAAGAGCATCGCCGATCGGCACCTCGTCTGCTCGCCAGGCCTTCAGCGCGCGCCGCAGTGGTGGGACACCTTCCGCATAGCCATCCGTGATCAGTGACGACACGCCGTCCAGCAGGAGATCGGCTGGTCGAGCGGTCGATTGAGGTGCCGCGCGGGCCGCCCGGGCGACATCGCGGGGGCCCACATCCCCGGCCAGTCGTCCGACCAGCAGCGCCGCCGCCAAGGCATCAAGGTAGATGTCGCGGGCGGCAGCTTCGTCCAGTCCCTCCATCCGCCGGGCGGCTGACAGCAGGAGCGGCGGAGCGTCGCGGCCACGGCTGGAGAAGAACGCGATCTGTGCCCGGAGAACCTCCACCCTGGCGCGTGTCGGCCCGTCGAGCGGCTCGGTCTCGACATCGGCCAGCAGCGCCAATGCCGCGTCCGACGAGCCGGATTGGTGCCGGGCCCTCGCGGCAGCCAGGATGCGGGCAGGACGTCGAGCGGGGTCACGGGTCAGTTCGATGGCACGTTCGAGGAACGCCGCCTGCGCCGCCAGGCCTCCTCGGGCCCGCGCCCGATCAGCGGATCCTTCCAGTTCGACGGCGACCTCCTCATCGGGTCCACTCGCCGCGTGCGCCCGGTGCCACGCCCGTCGGTCGGGATCGAGGTCCGGATCGGTCTCCTCGGCCAGAGCGAGGTGCACGGCTCGCAAGTCGGTCGCCTCTGCGGCCCGAGCAACGGCGGACCGCACCAGCGGGTGGCGGAACCGAACCCGCGCGCCCACCTCGATCAGGCCGGCCCGCACCGCCGGGGCCGCGGCTGCGAAGTCGACATCGAGCCTCTGGATGGCCCGTCGTAGCAGGCTCAGGTCCCCGACTGGTTCGAGGGCAGCCGCGAGCAAGAACAGGCGCGTCGGTCCGGGAAGTGGTGCAAAGCGCTGCGAGAAGCCTTGCTCCAGGTGGGTCTCCAACGGCACGGCGTCCGCCAGGCCGAACCCGAAACTGAGCTCGGCGGTAGAAAGGCCGCGAGGAAGTTCCAGCAGCGCCAACGGATTGCCCCGGGTCTCGGCCACGATCGTCTCGCGCACCCGATGGTCGACGTCGCCCCTCAGGACGGTCCCGAGCAGCGCGTGAGCATCGGCGTCCCTCAGCCCTCGAACGTCCATCGTCGGCTGCCCGGTCAGTTCGCTGTCCTTGTGCTCCCCCCGCATCGCGAAGACCAGCCCGACCGGATCGGCGAACTGACGACGTGCCACGAACGCGAGTATCTGCGCCGAGATGGGGTCGAACCACTGCGCATCGTCGATCACACACACCAACGGTCGCTCCTCCGCCACCTCCGCGAACAGGCTCAGCACTGCCAGTCCGACCAGGAATCGGTCCGGCGGTGGCCCGATGTGCATCCCGAAGGCGGTGGCCAGCGCATCACGCTGCGGCCCGGGCAGGCGATCGAGGTGGTCCAGCATCGGCGCGCACAACTGGTGCAAACCGGAGAAGGGCAACTCCACTTCGGACTCGACACCGGCTGCGCGTTCCAGCCGGCACCTCTGTCCGAGCCCATTCGCCAGGTAGTCCAGCAGGGCGGACTTGCCAACCCCCGCCTCGCCTCGCAGGACGAGCACCTGGCTCGCGCCGGCGCGCACGCCGCCGACGAGGGCGTCAAGGGTCGCGCACTCGCTCTGCCTGCCACGGAGCTCGGTCGGCGATTGGTGTGGCGTCACGACGCCGACCGTGAACCGGGGCGACCACGGGCCGTCGTATCCATCGAACCTCCAGGGTGAGATCGATGTCTGCCCAACCGGCCGCGACGACTCACAGCGTCGTGTCGGGCCGCACGCGCCCGATCGGGGCGGAAACCTCCGCCGGATTATCTCACACCTCCAGCAGCACAGCCTGTCGAGAACGCTGCAGGGATCGTTGACGTGCGGCGAGTCGGCCGGGACACCCGGCGCCGGGGTGACGTGTCGGCTGGGAACCCGGGGATTGACCCGGGACTACGCGGATACCCGGGGCCTCGCTGCACACCCACAGTGGTGGCATCCCCTCACCAAGGAACTCACCGCACTTGGAGGATGCCATGCGGACCCGTCCCTCCCCCGAGACCGCCACTCCTCAACGCCGCCGAAGAGTCGCCACCCTCGGCGCCGCCGTACTGGCCGTCGTGACTGCTGCCGCCGCCCTCCGGACTGAACCTGTCGGCCGGCAACCCCTTGAAGATGAGCCTGGAGTGCCCATGTCGAGATTTCGTAGTGTGTCTGCTGGTGGGTTGGAGGTGTTCTGTCGTG
>NZ_SJKB01000034.1 GCF_004331465.1 Kribbella pittospori | reverse complement strand
GTCATCTGGCGCTGCTGGCAAAACCACACCACCTACAACCCCCAGCTCCACGGAGGCGCCATGCAAATCGCGCCCTGAGGTTGACCTAGGGAATCTCATTGGGTGACCAGAACTTCGGTCTTGCGGTAGTAGGACTCGTTGGTCCACCACGTGACGGCGACGACCAGGCCGAGGCCGATGTCCGACCACAGCCACCACGGCCAGTCGAAGTGACCGAAGGCGGCCAGGACGACCCAGATCACGAACTGCACGACGCAGGTGAGCAGCCAGACGGCGCTGACCGCTCGCAGCGCGACGGTGAGACCGCGGGGCGGGAGCGCGTCGGCCATGCCGTCGAAGACCTGGTGGAGGTCACCGCGGGTGCGGGCCTCGAGCAGCAGATCCTGCCGGTCGCCGGCCTGCGGCGGGGTCAAGGCGCCCTTCCGGACGGCCCGGTCGAGCTTGGCGACGGCCGTACGGCGGTCGTTCTCGCTCAGGTCGACCTGGTTCGGCAGCAGCAGCGGTTCGAGCATGGTGTTCATCGGAGGATTCCTTTCGAGGGATGGTGTGACGAGAAACAGCGTATGGGTTGAGCAGTTTCCTCCGCCCGGTGCTCAGGACCCGTTTCTCCGGTGGTGCTAGCACCCCTCTGAACAGGGGCCGTGATGCGCGAAGATGGAGTGCATGACCGAGGACCGCGGAGAGTTGCCGCCGGGTCTCGCCCTGTCCTGGGGCGTGCAACCGGTGCAGCGGCGCGGGCCGAAGCCGGGGTTGTCGGTCGAGCAGATCGTGGCGACCGGGATCGAGTTCGGCGACAGCCACGGGTTCGAGGCGGTGTCGCTCCAGCGGATCGCGGCCCGGCTCGGCGTCAGTACGAACGCGATGTACCGCTACGTGCGGTCGAAGGACGAGCTGATCGTGCTGGTCCAGGACAAGGCCTTCGGGCCGCCGCCCGAACTGCCGTCCGGCTGGCGGGAGGCCGCGACCGCCTGGGTGCACGCCCAGGTCGACCGGTACGCGGAACGTCCGTGGCTGCTCGAGATCCCGATCCGCGGCGCGCCGATGACACCGAACCTGCTGCGCTGGATGGAGGCCATGCTCGCGGCACTGGACAGCACCGGTCTCAACCAGCACGACAATCTCGGCTGTCTGATGATCCTGGACGGGTACGCCCGCAACCACGCGAGCCTGGTCCGCCAGCTCGAGGCCAGCGACAACACCCCGGTGCAGGCCGAGCAGGTCGGCAGGTTCCTGGTGCCGCGGCTGATCGAGGGCGGCTACCCGATGATCACCGCGCTCTACACGAACCAGGAGTACGAGGACGGCGTCGACGACGACCTCGAGTTCGGGCTGACCCGGATCCTGGACGGGATCGAGGTCCTGATCAACCGGAAGTCCTAGGGCAGGACGATCCGGACCGGACCGTCGGCGCGGGCGGCGACCCACTGCCGGTGGAATTCGCTGCCGGGGGCAACTTCCGGACGACGGTGCGGCTCGGTGCGAAGGTTGGCCGGCGCGGTCAGCGTGGTCGTCGCCGGTTGCGGCCGTACGCCCTTCGCTCGTGCCTCTGCGATCACATCCGCCAGGGCCTGGGCGGCCGGCTTCCGCTGGTGGTCCACGGTGAACAGACCCAGGTCGTACTCACGGTCGGGGAAGTCCAGCAGCCGACGGTCGATGTCGTGTGACGACCACCAGGTCACGCCCCACAGCGCCGGGTTCTGGATGACCAGTTCGACCGTGCGCCGGGTGAACTCGGCCTGCAGATCCACCGGGATGTCCGGCCGGGGTACGCCGATCTCCTGCAGCCACACGGGTCGTTGTGGATCGAGCGACGTCGCCGCGGCCAACTCGACCAGGTAGTCCGCATGGCTGAGGGTGGCCGGCCCGAGGGGACCGTCCACTCGTGAGACCCCGTTGAAAACCCACGAGTGGACAGTGCTCAGGTCACCCAGGTCCACGACGTCAACGGGGTGGAACGGGTGGTCGGGCTTGTACCAGGCGTCGTCGAAGACCGAGTGCAGCGCGAGTACGCCGGGCGCCGCCTTCTTCAGCGTGGTCAGCAGATCCTGCGCCCAGCCGGTCGAGGTCTCCGGCGTGGTGGCGCTGTCCGGCCAGAGGTTGTTGACCTCGTTCCCGAGCGTGATCGCGAAGACGTTCGGCCGGGTGGCGACCGCGCGGGCGACGGTGTCGACGTACGCCGTCAGGCCGTCGCGGACCGCGGCATCCTCGAACAGGCTGGTCCTGTGCCAGGTCAGGACCCATGACGGGAGGAAGTCGAAGCTGGACAGGTGGCCCTGGATCAGGTCGACGGCGACGGTCAGCCCGTGCTCGGCGGCCGCGTCGATCGTGTCGAGGAGATCATCGATGGCCTGCTCTCGGATGATCGCCCGGTTCGGCTGGATCCACGGCCAGACCGGGAACACCCGGACGTGGTCCAGGCCGATCCCGGCCAGATCCGCGAAGTCCCGCCGTACCGCGTCACCGTCGTGGTCGAGCCAGCTGTAGAACCACCCGGCCGACGGAACATGGTTCGCGCCGAACCTGGGCGTGACGGGATCCGAGAGCATGATGAGGATGCTAAATCGGTTTAGGGCATTGCGCCAAGTTTTACGCCGGGGGAGCGGTGGACTCGCGGACGGTGAGGACCGGATCGGCGGTGCGGCGGTTGATGATCTGGGTGGGGTCGGCGATGACCTCGAGCAGCACCTCGGCCGCCTGCCGGCCGAATTCGAACGTGTCGCGGGACAGTGCGGTCAGGGCCGGATGCATCAACTGGGTCAGGATCGAATCGTCGAAGGCCACGATGGACAGGTCGCCGGGGACCGAGACGCCCATCTCCATCGCCACGCCGAGGCCGGCCACCGCCATCACGTCGCTGTCGTAGACGATCGCGGTCGGCCGGTTCGCCTGGGACAGCAGCTTGCGGGTCGTCGCCGCGCCTTCGGCGTCGCTGAAGTCCGTGGTCAGCGAGGGTGCGTCAACCAGTCCGAGCCGGGGCGCCGCGTCCTTGACGGCCCGGATCCGGCGCACGGTGTGCTGGAAGAGCGGCGTACCGGCGACGTGGGCGATCCGGCGATGGCCGAGAGCGGCGAGGTACTCCACGATCGACAGCATCGCGTCCCGGTCGTCGGCCCAGACACTCGCCAGCGCACCTTTGCCGCCGCGTCCGCCGATCACCACGGCCGGAAGCTCGAGCGCCTTCAGTTCGTCGATCCGCGGGTCCTTGACCTTCAGGTCGACCAGGATCACGCCGTCGACCCGATGCTCCGAGGCCCACCGGCGGTACACCTCGATCTCGGTCGCGGTGTCCTCGACGATCAGCAACTGCAGCGAGATCGACTCCGCGGACAGGCCGGATTGCACGCCGGACAGCAGGTGCGCGAAGAACGGCTCCACGCCGAGCGTGCGCGCCGGCCGTGCGATCACCATCCCGACCGAGTCGACCCGGGACGCGCCGAGCGCCCGCGCCGCGCTGTGCGGCCGCCAGCTCATCTGTTCGGCGATCTTCAGGATCCGCTCGCGGGTCGCATCGCTGACCCCGGGCCGCCCGTTCAACGCGAACGACACCGCCCCCTTGGACACGCCCGCGCGGATCGCGATGTCAGCGATCGTCGGTCTGGCCACGTCGTACCTCCTCCACCCTTGACAGCGGATTCTACGATCCCGGATAGTGCAGGAGCTATACCGGTTTATCAAACCCAGGAGAATCCATGCGTAGAGGTCGTCTGGCTCCGGTGGCAGCACTTGCCGCCGCGGCTCTCACTCTGGCCGGTTGTGGTCTCGGCTCGTCCGACGAGTCCGGCAGTAGCGGCGCCAAGCCGACCGTCGACGCCAACGCCCAGGTGACCGGCGAAGTGAGCTTCCAGACCTGGGCCCTGAAGCCGAAGTTCACGTCGTACGTCGAAGGTGTGATCAAGGCGTTCGAGGCGAAGTACCCGGGCACCAAGGTGACCTGGCTGGACCAGCCGGGCGACGGCTACGACAAGAAGGTGCTGAGCCAGGCGTCGGCCGGGCAGCTGCCGGACGTCACCAACCTCCCGCCGGACTTCGCGCTCTCGCTGGCCAAGCAGAACATGCTGCTCGACGTCGGCGCCGCGGATTCGAAGCTTGCCGAGGAGTACGTCGAGGGCGGCGTGCAGGCGTACCAGTATCAGGGCATGGACGGAACCTTCGGCTACCCGTGGTACCTGAACACCGACATCGACTACTGGAACGCGACCAAGTTCGCCGCGGCCGGGCTCGATGTGAAGAACCCGCCGAAGACCTTCGACGAACTGCTCGCGGCCGCCAAGGTGATGCACGACAAGACCGGCGGCAAGGAGTACCTGATGAGCCGGCTGCCAGGTATCGGTGACTTCACCAACGCCGGCGTGAAGATCGTCTCCGACGACGGCAAGAAGTTCGTCTTCAACACCCCGGAGGCCGCCGCGCTGCTGGACAAGTACCGCGACGCCTACAAGGCCGGCTACCTGCCCCGCGACATCCTGACCCAGGAGTACCTGGGCAACTCCAAGCTCTTCACCCAGGGCAAGGTCGCCTGGACCACCGGTGGCGGCAACGCGATCCAGGACTTCCAGAAGGACAACCCGTCGCTGAAGGGCAAGGTCGTCCCGTCGCCCGCGCTGGACACCCCGCCGCTGTACGTGCAGGGCCTGTCGGTGTCGGCCAAGACCAAGAACCAGGCGGCCGCGATCGCACTGGCGCGGTTCGTCACCAACGCCGAGAACCAGGCGGCGTTCGCGAAGATCGTGAACATCTTCCCGTCCACCGAGGCGTCCGCGTCGGACCCGTACTTCTCGAAGAGTGACGGTACGCCGGAGAGCGACGCCAAGGTGCTCGCGTTCGAGTCGCTGGCCAAGGCGAAGGTGCTGCAGCCGCCGGTCATCAGTGGCGCGACCAACGACTTCATCGGTCAGCAGATCTCGCTCGCGATCTCGGGCAAGATGTCGTCGCAGGCGGCCCTCGACGCGGCGGTGGCGAAGGCCAACCAGCTCCTCACGCAGTAATGCGGTACAACCGTTGGTTCACCCCGTGGGTGCTGGTGATCCCAGCACTCGCGTGGTTGCTGGTGTTCAACCTGTGGCCGTCGATCAACACCGTCATCCTGTCGTTCACGAACGCCAGGCCGATCGGCGGCGGCACCTTCGTCGGGCTGAAGAACTTCGAGACCCTGCTGCACGACGAGCAGTTGCGCTGGGCGTTGCTGAACAGCGTCATCTACATGGTGGTGTGCCTGCCGTTCCTCACGGTCTTCCCGCTGCTGCTCGCCGTACTGGTGGAGAAGAAGCTGCCCGGAATCACGTTCTTCCGGACCGCGTTCTACACGCCGGTGGTGGCCTCGGCCGTGGTGGTGGCGCTGATCTGGCAGTGGATCCTCGACGATCGCGGTCTGGTCAACGGGCTGGCCGAGAAGCTCGGGGTCATCTCCGGTCCGTTGCCGTTCCTGTCCGACCAGTGGCTGTTGTTGCTCAGCGCAATCAGTCTGACGATCTGGAAGGGGCTCGGGTACTACATGATCATCTACCTGGCCGCCCTCGGGAACGTCGGGCGTGAACTGCACGAGGCGGCCGCGGTCGACGGTGCCGGGCCGGTCCGACGGTTCTTCTACGTGACGGTGCCGGGGGTGCGCGGGACGATGATCCTGATCTCGATCCTCATCTCGGTGTCGGCGCTGCGGGTGTTCTCCGAGTTGTTCATCCTCAGCGGCGGCAAGGGCGGTCCGGGTGGCCGGGACAACTCGGTGGTGATGCTGATCCAGCAGTACAGCCAGGGCTTCGAGGGCAACCTCGGGTACGCGTCGGCGCTGTCGATCGTGCTGTTCTTCGTCACCGTCGTACCGATGCTGGTGCTTGCCAGGTTGAACCGTCGAGGAGCCGAAGCATGACCACTGTCACCGACCCGGCGCGGCCTGTGGTGAAGGAGCCGACGGGTCCTCCGGCCGGTCGCCGGCGCGGATCCTTCGGGTTCAACACCGTCTCGCCGCGGGAGAAGGTGGTCCGGTACCTGCTGCTGGTGTTCGTACTGCTGATCACGATCGGGCCGTTCCTGTGGCAGCTGTCCACGTCGCTGAAGGGGTCCGGGGAGGACATCTACACCCGGATCCCGAAGCTGCTGCCGGCCCAGCCGACGTTCGACCACTACAAAGCCGTGACCGACACGATCCCGGTCTGGGACTACGCCCGGAACTCGCTGGTGGTCGCCGTACTCGTGGTGGGTGGCAATGTCCTCGGGGCGTCGCTGGCCGGGTTCGCGTTGTCCCGGTTGCAGTTCCGCGGCCGTCGTGTGGTGCTCGGCCTGTTTCTCGCCACGCTGGTGCTGCCGGGTGAGGTCACGATCATCTCGCAGTACGTGACGGTGCGGGAGTTCGGACTGGCGAACACACTGTTCGGCGTCGCGCTGCCCGGGATGATCGGTGCGCTGAACGTGCTGCTGATGTTCAACGCCTTCCGCTCGCTGCCGATCGAGGTGGATCACGCCGCGATCGTGGACGGCGCGAACGCTTGGCAGCGGTTCCTCTACATCGGTCTGCCGTCGGTCCGGGGAACGATCAGCGTGGTGGCGATCTTCGCGTTCATCGGCGCCTGGGACGACTTCCTCTGGCCGCTGATCGTGCTCACCGACCCGGACAAGTACACGCTGACCGTCGGCCTGCAGTACCTGTCCGGCACCTTCAGCAACAACCCCCGCCTCATCGCCGCGGGCACGATGATCGCCTTCATCCCGATCGTCATCGTCTTCGCCACCCTCCAACGCTTCTTCTTCAAGGGCGTCGAAGAGGGCGCCGTCAAGGGCTGACCTATGCTCCTGTCGGTCTGCTGAACGATCGGGTAGGAGCCGAGGGAGTACCGCCATGAGACCAGTCCGTATCGGTGCCCAGCTGGCACCGCAGCGCGCCGAGTACGCCGCGATCCGCCGGGCCGCCGCCGAGGTCGAGGACCTGGGCGCGGACATCCTGTTCACCTGGGACCACTTCTTCCCGCTGGGCAAGGTGGCCGAGGGCAAGCACTTCGAAGGCTGGACGATTCTCGCCGCGTGGGCCGAGCAGACCTCCCGGATCGACCTCGGGGTTCTGGTCAGCTGCAACAGTTACCGCAACCCCGATCTGCTGGCGGACATGGCCAGGACCGTCGACCACATCAGCGGTGGGCGGGTCGTGTTCGGGATCGGTGCCGGCTTCAAGGAACGCGAGTTCCTCGAGTACGGGTACGAGTTCCCGTCCCCCGGGCGCCGGGTGGCCGAACTCGCCGAGGCCCTGCCGCGGATCGAGAAGCGCCTCGCCGCGCTGAACCCGCCGCCGATCGGCCGGATGCCGATCCTGATCGCCGGTGGCGGCGAGCAGAAGATGCTCCGCGTCGTCGCCCGGCACGCCGACATCTGGAACACCTTCGCCGAGGGCGAGGACCTGGTACGAAAGCTCGGCCTGCTCGACCGCTACTGCGCCGAGATCGGCCGCGACCCGGCCACAATCGAACGCTCCGTCCACGTAGGCGGCGACCCGTGGCAAGTCGGCCCGCCGCTGCGCGAGCTAGGTGTCACCCTCTTCACCGTCTCCACCAGCGGCCCCGACTACAACCTCGACACCATCCGCCAATGGATCGCTTGGCGCAACGAACAAAACTCCTGACTCTCCCCCTCGTCCCGAGCAGACCCAGCTGCTCCGAGCGAGGCCGCGGGCGGATGGCGCCGGGTTACCTGCTGGCAGCCGTGGGGTGGACTTGGCCGGTGTATTTCTCGCCGGGGGACTGGCCGGGGGCGTCGGGGATTGAGCTGGCTTCTTTGAAGGCGAGTTGGAGGGAGCGGAGGCCGTCGCGGAGGGGGGCGGCGTGGTGGTGGCCGAGGCTGGGGGCGGAGGCGTCGAGGAGGCCGGCCAGGGCGTCGATGAGGGAGCGGGCCTCGTCGAGGTCCTTGTGGTCGGGGAGGTCTTCGGCCAGACCGAGGTGGACGGCGGCGGCGCTCATCAGGTGGAGTGCAGCGGTCGAGATGATCTCCACGCTGGGTACGTCGGCGATGTCATGCGACACCGTCGACAGCGGGTCGGGTGCCGGCCCTGACTGCGGAGGCGTGGGGCCGGACTGCGAAGTGGCACCTGGGTCGGTCATGCTGCTACTCTTACACGGCGACCGACCTGGTCCGATGGTGACCCCTGAGCGGAATACTCAGGACGATCCAGAGGTTCAAGTCTAAGCGGAGGGCCACCTCCCACCCAGTCGATGAACAGTCGGCGGGTCCCGGTCACGCTGAGAGATCTGGAGGACATCCGGAGAATCGAAGCGATCGTACGGCGTACCACCCGGAGGGGTTGGGGCGTCGTCGATCTGGGAATTGGGCCTTCGTGTGAATCGCACGAGGGCCTTTTGCTGTTTCCCGGCCCCCGCCGCGATCACGAGGTGGCACCGAAACGAGCACAACCCAGGAGGACCCATCACCATTGAACTGCGCGTCAACGAGCGCATCCGCGTTCCCGAGGTGCGACTGGTCGGACCGAACGGTGAGCAGGTAGGCATCGTCCGGATCGAGGACGCACTTCGGCTGGCACAGGAGGCCGATCTCGACCTCGTCGAGGTCGCGGCGACCGCCCGGCCTCCGGTCTGCAAGCTGATGGATTTCGGCAAGTACAAGTACGAGACCGCGCAGAAGGCGCGCGAGTCCCGCCGGAACCAGACCAACACGGTCATCAAAGAGATGAAGCTGCGGCCGAAGATCGACCCGCACGACTACGAGACCAAGAAGGGTCACGTCGTTCGGTTCCTGCGTGCCGGTGACAAGGTCAAGATCACCATCATGTTCCGCGGCCGCGAGCAGTCCCGCCCGGAGCTCGGCTTCCGGCTGCTGCAGCGGCTGGCCGAGGACGTCAGCGAGCTCGGCTTCGTCGAGTCCTCGCCGCGGCAGGACGGCCGGAACATGATCATGGTGCTCGGACCGCACAAGAAGAAGTCCGAGGCGCGCGTGGATGTGGAGGCCGACAAGGCGAAGCGGAAGGCCGAACGGGAGGCCGAGGAGCAGGCAGAGCGCGCGGAGCGCGCCGAGCAGGCCCAGGCCCACGAGGCTGAGCGCGCCGCCGGCTCCACGAAGAAGCCGAAGGGTCCGGCAGACAACCTCGACCCGGAGTGACGAGACGCTCCGGCCGCCCGTCGGGACTGCCGGAGCACCGTCAACCGAAGATCGAGTCAACGAAAGAAAATCAGGAGCACAACAGCCATGCCGAAGATGAAGACCCACTCGGGGATGAAGAAGCGTGTCCGGGTCACGGGCTCGGGCAAGATCCGCCGCGAGCAGACCGGTATCCGCCACCTCGCCGAGGCGAAGTCGTCCAAGCGCAAGCGCCGTCTGAGCGGCACCGTCGAGGTCGCGCCGTCGTACGCGAAGAAGGCCAAGAAGCTTCTCGGCATCTGAGCACCGCCCTTTCCCCGAACATCCCCGCCGAGTGGGCCCAGTCCGTCTCCGGCGCAGAAATACAAGGAGTAACACCTCATGGCACGCGTGAAGCGGGCAGTCAACGCCCACAAGAAGCGCCGGGTCGTACTCGAGCAGGCCAGCGGTTACCGCGGCCAGCGCTCGCGGCTGTACCGCAAGGCCAAGGAGCAGGTCACCCACTCGCTCGTCTACGCCTACCGTGACCGCAAGGCGCGCAAGGGCGACTTCCGCAAGCTGTGGATCCAGCGGATCAACGCTGCGGTCCGGGCCGAGGACCTGACCTACAACCGGTTCATCCAGGGTCTGCGGCTGGCCGAGGTCGAGGTCGACCGCAAGATCCTCGCCGACCTGGCCGTCAACGACCCGGCCGCGTTCTCCGCGCTGGTGCAGGTGGCCAAGGCCGCCCTGCCGGCCGACGTGAACGCGCCGAAGAGCGACGCCGCGGCCTGAGCCGCACCCGGCAAGCAGCACAAGTAGCACTCGAGTGGCGAGCCCTGGTCTGCTGACCGCACAATCCGTGCGGATCAAGCAGGCCCGGAGGCTCGCCACACGTGCGTTCCGGCGCAAGTCCGGCCGGTTCCTGGTCGAGGGCCCACAAGCAGTGCGCGAGGCGCTCGAGCACCGCGAACTCGTCATCGAGGTGTACGCCGAACCGGACGTGGCCGGCCGCCATCGCGATCTCCGCGACCTGGCCGGGGCGGCCGGCGTCGCATGGTTCGAGGTCAACCGGGCCGCCATCGAGGCCCTCAGTGAGACGGTCACCTCGCAAGGTGTGGTCGCCGTCTGCTCGCTGGTGAACGTCGAGCTGGAGCTGAGGCCCACCACAAAGCTCGTCGCTGCCGGCGTCCAGGTCCGTGACCCCGGCAACGTCGGCACCTTGATCCGAACGGCGGACGCCGCCGGAGCGGATGCCGTCGTACTGTCCACGGAGTCCGTCGACCCGCACAACCCGAAGGCGGTCCGGGCCAGCGTCGGCAGCATCTTCCACGTGCCGATCACGACCGACGTCGACATCCATGAAGCCGTCAAGGCCTGGCGCGAGCACGGCCTGCAGGTGCTCGCAGCCGACGGGTACGGCGCCAGCGACCTGGACACCTGTATCGACGACGGCACCCTCGCCAAGCCGACCGTCTGGCTCTTCGGCAATGAGGCCCACGGCCTGCCCGACAACATCAACTCTGTCGTCGACCACTCCGTGAAGGTCCCCATCTACGGCCGGGCCGAGTCCCTCAACCTCGCCACCGCCGCGGCCGTCTGCCTCTACGCCTCCGCCCGGGCACAGCGGCGTACCGGCTGACTCACTTCTTGACGCGGGTCTCGAGGCCGTCGAGGAGCGCGTCGAGGCCGTAGACGAAGTTCTCGGTGAGACTGGCGTCGAGTTCGATGGAGGTTCGGCGACGGACGGATCGCTGCATCTCCGGGTAGCCGTCGGCGACAGCCTGGGCCTGTTGCATCATCTCGCTGACCCAGGTCTGTTCGGTCTGGCCGGACTTGCGGACCATCTCGCGGGTGGCGACCTCGGCGCTCACGGTGCCGAGCACATACGACATCACGCTGCTCACCGCCAGATCGATATCGCGCTCGGAGAACCCGGCCGCGCCGAACAGCACCAGTCCGCGCGAGCCCAGGTCCATTGCCTTCGGCCCCATGCTCGGCCGGGTGTACATCACCTCGGGCAGCCACGGGTGCCGCAGTACCGCCGACCGCAGGCTGTGCGCGAACAGCAGCGTCCCGCTGCGCCAGCCGGCCAGCTCCGGGCCTGGTACGTCGATCTCGCCCCAGACCTCGTCGATCAGCAGGTCGATCAGGTCGTCCTTCGTGTCGACGTACCAGTAGAGGCTCGTCGCGCCGGCGGCGAGCCGGGTGCCGAGTTTGCGCATGCTCAGCCCGGCGACGCCCTCCTCGTCCAGGATCGTCATCGCGGTCTTCACGATCTGCTCCCGGCTGAGCGTCTCGCGCGCCGGCGCGGCCTTGCGTTCGCGGGTCCAGATCGAGTCCTTCATGCAGCCATCGTACGCGGGACTCGCACACCGTACGAATCTGTCGTACAGTGTGCGAGTGACTAGTACACCGTTCGAGTCCACCGCGACCGGTCATCCGCGACGCTGGTGGATCCTGATGATCCTGTGCTTGTGCCTGCTGGTGCTCGTCGTCGACAACACCGTGCTCAACCTGGCGATTCCGTCGCTGATGCGCGATCTGGAGGCGACGCCGGCGGACATCCAGTGGGTGATCGACGCCTACATCCTGGCGTTCGCCGGCCTGCTGCTGACCGCGGGCAGCCTGTCCGACCGGTTCGGCCGGCGGAAGATGCTGCTGCTCGGACTCGCCCTGTTCGGCGCGGCGTCGGTACTCGCCACGCTGGCTGAGACGCCGTGGCAGCTGATCGCGTGCCGCGGGCTGATGGGGGTCGGCGGGTCGCTGCTGATGCCGAGCACGCTGTCGCTGCTGTTCACGGTGTTCCCGCCGGAGGAGCAGCGCAAGGCAATGGCCGGCTGGTCGATGGTCGCGATGGTTGGTGTGGTCGCCGGGCCGACGGTCGGCGGCGTGCTGCTGAACCATTTCTGGTGGGGCTCGATCTTCCTGCTGAACGTGCCGATCGCGATCCTGGCGATCATCGGCACCATCGCTCTGATCCCCGAGTCGCGCGGACCGGCCCGGGACGTCGACCCGGCCGGTGCGGTGCTGTCGATCATCGCAATGGCGGCCATCGTCTGGGCGATCATCTCGATCCCGGCCGACGGGATCGGCTCGGCGAAGGTGCTCGGCGGACTGGCGGTCGGGGT
Source organism: Kribbella pittospori (assembly GCF_004331465.1). Lineage (GTDB taxonomy): Bacteria > Actinomycetota > Actinomycetes > Propionibacteriales > Kribbellaceae > Kribbella > Kribbella pittospori. The sequence continues at coordinate 29,607 of NZ_SJKB01000034.1, read as the reverse complement.
GATCGGTCTGGCTGGGTTCGCCCTGTGGGAGAAGCGAAGTGAGCACCCGATGGTGCCGCTCGCGCTCTTCCGGGACCGCAACTTCAGCGGTACGAGCTTCTCGATCGTACTGCTCTCCTTCACCGCCGGCGGCTTGCTGCTCGCGCTGACGCAGTACCTGCAGTTCGTCCTCGGCTACACCCCGTTGAAGGCCGGCCTGGCGCTGATTCCGTACGCCGTTGCCGCCACGGTGTTCAACGGTCTCGGGGCGACTCTCGGCAAGAAGCTGGCGGACCGGACGCTGATCGTGATCGGTCTGGCAATCATCGCCGGAAGCTTCGGCATCCTCACTCAGGTGTCCGACTCGACCGGCTATGGACTGCTGATCGTCGGGCTGCTGGTGATGGGTGTCGGAGGTGGTTTGGCCGGACCCGCGGCGTACACGCTGCTGATGTCGGCGGTCCCACCGGACCACCGCGGCGTCGGCTCGGCGATGAACGACACTGTCCAGCAGACCGGTGCCGCGCTGTCGGTCGCCGTACTGGGCAGCGTCCTCGCGGCTGCTTACTCCTCGTCGCTCCCGGACTCGGTCCCGGAGCAGGCCCGCAAGTCGATCGCGGACACGATCGCGCTCGGCCCGGATTTCCTGGGCGCCGCACGCACCGCCTTCACCGACGCCATGTCGATCTCGATGACGGTCGGCTGGATCGGCGCCCTGGCCGGTGCCGTGGTCGCGTTGCTCGTCCTGCCCAAGCGCCGCAGCGACAGCGCGCCGGAGGAGCCGGTGCCGGCAGCGACCGCGGACACGCCTTCCTGATGCCAGTACCCCGCCCCGGCCGTCCGGTGCCGGGGCGGGTCGCCGCTGGATGGACAGCCGATTCACGCTTGGCGGGTCAAGGTTCCTAGACTGCAATCCGCAGAAGTTCCGAATCGAGAGCGAGCCATGTCCGGTCCCAACACTGATTACGACCCGGTCGAAGTGACACCGTTGCACGCCGAAGAGGTGGAGCGGACCCGCGACGAGGCGCTGAAGGCCTTTACCGAGGCGGCCGATCTGGCCGCCCTGCAGGACGCGAAGGGCACGCATCTCGGGGAGAAGTCGCCGATCGCGCTCGCCAACCGGGAGATCGGCGCACTGCCGCCGCAAGCCCGCAAGGAGGCCGGGCAGCGGATCGGTGCGGCCCGGAAGGCGATCAACGAGGCCTTCGCGGGCCGGCTCGCCGTCCTGGAGGCCGAGCACGAGGAGCGGATGCTCGCCACCGAGCGGGTCGACGCGACGCTGCCCTGGCACACCCCGGAGCTCGGCGCCCGGCACCCGCTGTCGCTGATCTCGGAGCAGGTCGCCGACGTGTTCACCGCGCTCGGCTGGGACGTCGCCGAAGGCCCCGAGGTCGAGGCCGAGTGGCTGAACTTCGACGCGCTGAACTTCCAGCCGGACCACCCGGCCCGGCAGATGCAGGACACCTTCTTCGTCGAGCCGGCTGGTTCCGGGACCGTGCTGCGGACCCACACCTCGCCGGTGCAGGCGCGTTCGATGCTGACCCGCAAGCCGCCGATCTACGTGGTCGTCCCGGGTCGCGTGTTCCGCACCGACGAGCTGGATGCGACGCACACGCCGGTCTTCTACCAGGTCGAGGGCCTGGTGGTGGACGAGGGCATCACGCTCGCGCACCTGAAGGGCACGCTCGACCACTTCGTCGTCTCGATGTTCGGCGAGGGCCTCGAGGCCCGGCTGCGGCCGAACTTCTTCCCGTTCACCGAGCCGTCGGCCGAGGTCGACCTGAAATGCTTCGTCTGCCGCGGCGCGTCCGTCGGCAACCCGGACCGCCCGTGCCGCACCTGTGGCAGCGAGGGCTGGATCGAGTGGGGCGGCTGCGGCGTGGTGAACCCGCGCGTCCTGCAGGCCTGCGGCATCGACACCGATCGGTACTCCGGTTTCGCGTTCGGGATGGGCCTGGAGCGGACGCTGATGTTCCGCAACGGGGTCGAGGACATGCGGGACATGGTCGAGGGCGACGTGCGGTTCAGCCGCCAGTTCGGGATGGAGATCTGATGCGGGTCCCACTGTCATGGCTTCGTGAGTACGTCGACCTCCCGGCCGAGGTCACCGGCCGCGATGTCGGGGAGAAGCTGATCCGGGCCGGCCTCGAGGTCGAGACCGTCGAGGAGTCGGACCTGGTCGGCCCGCTCGTGGTCGGCAAGGTGCTGACGTACGACGACGAGCCGCAGAAGAACGGCAAGACCATCCGCTGGTGCTCGCTCGACATCGGCAAGGACGAGCCGCAGTGGGTCGTCTGCGGTGCGAACAACTTCGAGGTCGGCGACCTGGTCGTCGTCGTGCTGCCGGGCGCGGTGCTGCCGGGCGGGTTCGCGATCTCCGCGCGGAAGACGTACGGCCATGTCTCCAGCGGCATGATCTGCTCGAGCCAGGAGCTCGGGCTGGGCGACGACGGGACGCACGGGATCGTCGTCCTGGAGCCCGGTGAGGCCGTGCCGGGTGACGACGCGATCGAGCTGCTCGCCCTGCGCGACGACGTACTCGACATCGCGGTCACTCCGGACCGGGGCTACTGCCTGTCCATCCGTGGCGTCGCACGCGAGGCGGCCACGGCGTACGGCGTGGAGCTCAAGGATCCGGCCGGTCTGACACTGACCGGCTCGGGCCAGGGCGGCTATCCGGTGCGGGTGGACGACGCCGAGGCGTGCAGCGTGTTCGTCGCTCGCACGGTGACCGGCATCGACCCGAAGGCACTGTCGCCGCGCTGGATGCAGAAGCGCCTGCTCGCGACCGGGATGCGGCCGATCTCGATCGGCGTCGACATCGTCAACTACGTGATGCTCGAGCTCGGTCAGCCGCTCCACGGCTACGACAAGGCCAAGTTGAGCGGCGAGATCGTCGTACGCCGGGCGACCGCCGGCGAGAAGCTGATGACGCTGGACGACCAGACCCGCGAGCTGGACGCCGAGGACCTGCTGATCACCGACGACTCCGGCCCGATCGGTGTCGCCGGGGTGATGGGTGGTGCGTCCACCGAGATCTCCGACGCGACCACCGACGTGGTGATCGAGGCCGCGCACTTCGACCCGATCGTGATCGCCCGCGCGTCGCGGCGGCACAAGCTGTCGTCCGAGGCGTCCCGGCGATTCGAGCGCGAGGTCGACCCGCTGCTGCCGCGGTACGCCGCTCAGCGTGTCGCCGATCTGCTCGCTGACCTGGCCGGCGGCACGATCGAGGCCGACGAGACCATCGTCGACACCCACGCACTGCCGGAGCCGACCACCATCCGCGCCGACCATGCGGCCCGGGTTGCTGGAGCCTCGATCACCATCGAGGAAACCCTGCGCCACCTGCGCTCCGTCGGCTGCACCGTCGAGCCGGCCCCTGCAGGTGCCGTGCCGGCTCCGCTTGCCGCGGGAGTGCACGCCCCGGCGACTGAGACGGGCGGGGACGACCTGTTGAGTGTGACGCCGCCGTCGTGGCGACCGGATCTGCATGATCCGAACGACTTCGCCGAGGAAGTCATCCGGCTGTTCGGCTACGACAACGTGCCGTCGATCCTGCCGCCCGCGCCGGGTGGTCAGGGCCTGACCGTGGCGCAGCGCCGTCGCCGCCGCGTCGCCACCGCGCTGGTCGGAGCCGGCCTCACCGAGGTCGTGTCCTACCCGTTCACCGGTGCGGCGGACTTCGACGCGATGGGCCTGCCCGCCGACGACCCGCGTCGTACGACGGTCAAGCTGGTCAACCCGCTGTCCGACGAAGAGCCGTCGATGCAGACCATGCTGCTGGCGACGCTGCTGCGAACCGCCGAGCGCAACGTCGGCCGTGGCGCCACCGATCTGGCCATCTTCCAGACCGGTCTGGTGTTCCTGCCGAAGAGTGAGTCGAAGCCGGCGCCGCTGCTGTCGGTCGCGCAGCGCCCGAGCGACGCCGAGATCCAGACACTGAACGACGCGCTCCCAGACCAGCCGCTGCACATCGGTGTGGTGCTGACCGGTTTGCGGACGCCGACTGGCTGGTGGGGCAAGGGTCAGCCGGTCGGCTGGGCCGACGCCGTGCAGCTGGCCCGGACGATCGCGTCGGCTGTCGGTGTCGAGCCGAAGGTGCGCAACGGCGAGCAAGCACCGTGGCACCCGGGCCGGTGTGCGGAGTTCTCCGTCGACGGCAAGGTCGTCGGTCATGCCGGTGAGCTGCATCCGAAGGTGTGCCAGGCGTTCGGGCTGCCCGCGCGGTCGAGTGCGGTCGAGCTCGACCTGGAGGCCCTGATCACGGCCGGCCCGTCGTCGATCGCGGCGCACCCGTTCTCGTCGTACCCGGTGGCCAAGGAGGATGTGGCGCTGATCGTCCCGGCCGACGTGGCCGCGGCGGAGGTCGAGGCGGCGCTGGTCGAAGGCGCCGGCGAGTTGCTGGAGTCGGTGCGGTTGTTCGATCTGTACACCGGCGAGCAGATCGGCGAAGGCAAGAAGTCGCTCGCGTTCGCGCTGCGCTTCCGGGCGGCGGACCGGACGCTGAAGGAGAACGAGGTGGCCGACGCGCGGCAGGCCGCGGTCCAGGTCGCCGTCGATCGCTTCGGCGCCGTCCAGCGGGTCGGCTGAGACCATGAGCCGGGGGGCGGCGTGCCCGGGGCGGCGGACGCGATGACCGCGGGGCACCCGAGGGTGGCGGTCGCCGCGCCCAACCTGGCGGCGGCCGAGGCGGGCGTTCGCGTCGCGGCAGAAGGTGGCAACGCGGTGGATGCCGCGATCGCGGCCACCCTGGTGACGATGGTGAACGAGATCGGCGTGGTCTCGCCGGCCTCAGGCGGTTTCGTCACCCTGCAGGTGGCCGGTGGCGACGCCGTCACCATCGACGGCTGGGTGGAGATGCCCGGCCGAGGCCTGCCCGCCGATCGGTTCGGCCAGGGCGTCTGGGACGTCACCACTGACTACGGGGGCGGTACGACGACCACCGTCGGGCACGGGTCCGTCGCCACCCCGGGCGGGATGAAGGCACTCGACCTGGCCCACCGGCGATCCGGGAAGGCGCCCTGGCGCGAGGTCGTCCAGCCCGCGATCGACGTCGCCCGCAACGGGTTCCCGCTCAGCCGGACGTCGGGCTACTACCTCGGGTTCACCCACGAGATCATCTTCGGCTGGCACCACCCGAGCCATCGGGTCGTGCACGAGGAAGACGGTTCGGTGATCAAGGCCGGCACCACACTGGTGATCCCCGAGCTGGCCGAGGCGCTCGAGCTGATCGCCCGCGACGGTGCCGAGACCATGTACACCGGCGAACTCGCCCAGCTGCTGATCCACGACATGGCCGAGAACGACGGCATCCTGACCGCCGAGGACCTGGCGGCGTACGAGGCCGTCGTACGTCCGGCGTTGATGGTCCGGCAGAACGGGTGGCGGCTGGCGACCAACCCGCCGCCGGCCGTCGGGGGAGTGGCCGTCGCTGCGATGCTCGCGCTGCTGGACGGCGTACCCGCGGACGGCAGCTGGAACCAGTCCGAGCTCGAGCGGCTCGTCGAGGTGCAGTACGCCGTACTCGGGCAACGGCTCGCCGAGCTCGACGGGGAGGACCAGCGTCAGCTGCAGGCCAAGAAGCTGCTGGATCTCGCCGCGGCCGGTGACCTGCGTGCGCTGAGCTCACCCAGCACGGCGACTGTCTCGGTGGTCGACGACGAAGGCGATGCCTGCGCGATCACGGTCTCGTCCGGCTACGGATCCGGCGTACTGACGCCGGGCACCGGCATCTGGCTGAACAACGCGCTCGGCGAGCAGGAGCTGCTGCACGGCGGCCCGCACAGCCTGGCGCCTGGGACCCGGCTGACGTCCAACATGGCGCCGAGCGTGGCCCGACGCGACAGCGACGGTGCGGTGCTCGCGATCAGCTCACCCGGATCGGACCGGATCCCGACCGCGCTGGCCCAGGTGTACGCGCTCTATACCCATGGCGGTCTGCCGCTGGCGGACGCGGTCGAGCATCCGCGGCTGCACGTGCGGGTCCGCCAGGACGTGGTGGTCGACTACGAGGACGACCTCGAGGTGGCCGGCACAACCTCGCTGCCGACCCGGCCGATGCCGCCGCACTCGATGTACTTCGGCGGTGTCGCGGCCGCGCTCTGGGATCCGGCCGACGGACTGGTCGCGGTCGGCGATCCGCGCCGGACCGGCGGAGTCGCCATCTCGCCGCCGACCTGAGCGCGACATGAGTAAGGTCATCCCTTCGGCCGTTCGAACTGGAAGGTCTGCAGAGCATGCCGGACCCTGAGCTCTCCGTCGTCGTACCGATGTACGACGAGGAAGAGGTGCTGCCGATCTTCTTCGAGCGGATGCACCCGCTGCTGGACGGACTCGGGATCAGCTACGAGCTGCTGGTCGTCGACGACGGAAGCCGGGACCGGACCGCCGCGCTCCTGCTCGAGGCCGCGAACGGCTGGCCGCAGCTGCGCGTCGTACGGCTGCTCCGCAACAGCGGCCACCAGGCAGCCCAGTCGGCCGGCTTCCGGCGTGCCCGCGGTCGGTACGTCGTCACGATCGACGCTGATCTGCAGGACCCGCCGGAGGTGATCGCCGAGTTCCTCGCCGCGGCGCGCGAGCAGGACGTCGACGTCGTGTACGGCGTTCGCTCGGACCGGTCGAGTGACTCGTGGCCGAAGCGGACGACGGCGCGGCTCTACTACCGGCTGATGTGCCGCCTGGTCGGCAAGGACATCCCGTTCGACGCGGCCGACTTCCGGCTGGTGTCGCGGCGCGTCGTCGATGCGGTGAACGCGCTGCCCGAGGACGGCCGCGTGTTCCGCCTGGTCATCCCGTGGCTCGGCTTCCCGAGCGCCGAGGTGCGTTATGTCCGCGCTGAGCGGGCTGCCGGGACGACGAAGTACAACCTGACCAAGATGCTCCGGCTCGCGTTCGACAGCGTGACCGCGTTCTCCGCGGCACCGCTGCGGCTCGCGACCTGGCTCGGTCTGCTCGGCGGTCTGCTGTCGGTGATGTTCGTCGTCGGCGCACTCGTCATCAAGCTCACCGGCCACGGCGTCCCGGGCTGGACGTCGACCGTGCTTGCGGTGAGCGTGATCGGCGCGATCCAGTTGCTCTGCCTCGGCCTGCTCGGCGAGTACGTCGCCCGCCTGTTCCAGTCCAGCCAGCGCCGGCCACAGTTCCTCGTCGGCTACGACAGCCTCGAAGACCAAGGACATCAGGAACCGGTACACCGCCGATGAAGCGGTCCCTCCCCTGGCTGCTGCCGTTCCTGGTCGCGGTCATCGGGCTGCTCTCGGTCGACGTCGGACCGGGCCCCATCGTCAAGTACGCCGTCTACTTCGCGCTGGCGACCGCACTCCCGGGCACTCTCCTCCTGCGTGCGGCCTGGCGCAGTACCGGCAACTGGGCGGAGGACCTCGGCCTCGGCGCCGTCGTCGGTGCGACCTGGCAGCTGATCGGCTGGGCTCTGTTCACCGCACTCGGCTGGCAGCGCTGGCTGATCGTCTGGCCCTTGCTGGTCCTGATCGCGTTCGCCTCGGTACGACGCCTGCGCGGGTGCTGGCGTATCGCCGACCCGAAGCCACTGCCGGTCGCGTGGACCTGGGCACTGGCGGTGTCGGCGGCAGTCATGGTCGGCGCGACCACCGTCGGCGTACTGGCATATCACCCGATGCCACCGGACGGGTCGGCGTACTATCCGGACCTGCTCTACCACCTGTCATTGGTGAACGAGTTGACCCGGTCGGTGCCGCCGGAGTTGCCGCAAGTGGTGGGGGAGCGGCTGGAGTACCACTGGTTCGCGAACGCCGACATGGCCGGGGCGGTGGACATCACTCGGCTGACGCCGATGGTCGTGCTCTTCCGGTTGTGGCTGCTGCCGTGGCTGGTCGTCGTACTGCTGGTGTGCGCGACGCTGGCGCGGATCGTGAGTCGCACCTGGTGGACCGGCCTGCTCGCGGCGATCGCCCTGGCCGCGCCGCAGTTGTACTTGTTCTTCGACACGAGTGTGAATCTGGCACCTCCGGTCACCTTCCTCAGCCCGTCGCAGACCTTCGGGCTGGTCGCCTGTGTGACTGCGGCGGTGTTCCTGATCGAGCTGTTGTTCAGGAACGCCGGAGGCTGGTTGTGGGTGGTCGTGATCGCGGTCGCGATCGTCGGCGGTGGGTCGAAGCCGACGGTGTTGCCGCTGCTGGTCGGAGGGGTTGGGCTCGCCGCAGTGTTCCTGCTGGTGACGACCCGGCGGGTTCCGCGGCGGATCATCGTCGCCGGTGTCGTGCTCGTGGCGGTCGGCGCTGGAACGCTGTTGACGGTTGCCGGGAGCACCAATGGTTCGCGGCTGCAGTTCCTTGCGGTCCTGAAGTCGCTGCCCGTCTACACGGCCGCGACCGGTGATACGACACCGCCGGGGGAGGGCGGTTTGATCCTGCCGGCGCTGGCGCATGGTGCGGTGATCGGGACGCTGACGCTGCTGCTCGCCGTACTGCTCACGCTTCAGGCGATGGCGTGGGCCGGCTTCGGCGTCGCCGGACGGCGGGATCCGGTCGCGTGGTTCCTGCTGGGTGCGATGATCGCCGGTTGGGCCGGGTACCTCCTGATCGACCATCCGTCGGTGAGTGAGTCCTATTTCATCTACACCACCGCGCCGTTCAGTCTGGCCGCAGCGGGCTGGTTCGCAGCCGTCAGTGTCCGTGCGGCCGAGCGGCCGATCCCGGTGGCGGTCACGGCGTTCGTCGTGTCGGTGGTCTGTGCTGGCCTGCTGGTGTGGGCGAGGGGGGTGCCGGCTGCTTCGCGGGGCCGTCAACTGTGGCTGAGCACTCGCGTGCTGCTCGTCGTACTGGCGTTGACGGTCGTGCTGTTGCTGGTGTGGCGGCTGTTCTTCCGGCAGGCGGGTGGTGGGCTGCTCGTCGTACTGATGTTGCTGGCGATCTCACCGATCAGTTCGTTCCTGCAGAGTGCGGCGCATGGCGACACCGAGAGGTCGCAGACGCACCGGGCGCCTCACTGGTGGGTGTATCGGGATGAGGCGATGGCGGCGTTATGGCTGGAGAAGCACTCCGCGCCGACCGATGTCGTTGCCACGAACACCTGGTGCCGTCCGGCCGGCCGACAGACGCCGGGGTGTGATGCCCGCGGGTATCTGGTCACCGGGATCGCCGGCCGCCGGACGCTGATGGAGGGCTGGGCGTACACGAACCAGGCGATGGCCGAGCAGGGTGTCGGCGGCCGCCGGTACACCGAACAGCCGTCGCCCTGGCCGGAGCGGGTCGCGCTCACCACCGAGACACTCGCCACGCCGACACCGGACCGCCTCCGCCGGCTCCGCGACGAGTACGACGTCCGCTGGCTGTACGCCGACGCCCGCGACGGGACCGTGTCCGCCGAGCTCGACCGGCTGGCCACGTTGCGACACAGCATCGGCAAGGTCCGGATCTACGACCTCGGAGAGTGATTAGCCCGTAACATTGGGCCAGCGTAGGCCGTTACTTCTACGCTGGCCCGCCCGCCCCGCGGCCGAAGCATGCGGAAACGTGATTGCTCGGGAGGGCTGCACATGCGGGCGACGCGACCGGGCACATCCATTCTGCTGGTGTTCGGCCTGCTCGCCCTGCCATGCGTGGACGCAACCGCCTACGAGGTGCCTTCCGCGCCGTTCGTGCAGGGGGACTCGGCGACTGCGGTGATGCCTGGGTCGGGGCTCAAGCAGACCATCAGCGTGACCGGGCAGACGGAGTTGGTGGATGCGACGACGGCGGGAGTGAGGGGGATCGCGCCGACCACGTACGCACCGCCGGTCGCGCGCACGACGCCGGCCGAGGATCTCGTGGTGAAGACCGGGACCTGCGCGTCCACCGGAAGCTGCGGCGACCGCGGCACGGTGACGATCGCGTTCTCGCAGCCGGTCCGCAACCCGGTGCTCCACCTGGCCGGGATCGGCGGCGCGGTCACGCAGACCGTGAGCGACAGACCCACCGCCCAGTCCGAGCTGCACTCGGTGCTCAAGCTCACGACCGCCGGCTTGAGCCTCACGAAGGTCGGCCAGGGCAACAACCTCGCCGTCACCAGCGACACGATCACCGCCGCGAACCATGACGCCGGTCCGAACTGCGTCAACACCAAGACCGGTGCCGGCGGCCCCGACGCCACCGCCAGCGCCGCCTGCGGTTCCGTCCGGATCAACGGCGTCGCCACCAAGCTCAGCTTCGACGTGACCGCGATCTTCACCAAGCACTCGAAGCTCCCCGCGTTCAACACCTCGACCTCCGGCGACGCGTTCTCCGTGGTTGCGTCCACAGGCGAGGATTTCGGCGACGCCCCCGAGTCGTACGGCGCTGCCTGGTCGGTGCTGAGCGACGTACGCCTCGGCAAGGACGCCTCCGAGGACAACGCGACCGTTGCCAATGGCACCACCGGTCCTCAGACGCCGGATCAGGCTGACGACGGCGTCGCCTTCAAGCCGCTCCGCACCAACGCGACCGCCTACTCCGCGACCGTTGCCGTCAGCGGCGCGTCCAAGTCGGGCCGGGTCTGCGCATGGATCGACCTCGACCGCAACGGCGCCTTCCAACCGACCGAGCGCGCCTGCACCACGTTCGCCTCCGGTCAGGGCGCGGCCACCCTCAACTGGAGCAAACTCGCTCGCCCCAAGGCCGGAGCGTCGTACGCGCGCGTGCGCATCGGCTACAACGACGCGCAGGTGGAGAAACCGACCGGTGCCGCCGACGCCGGTGAGGTCGAGGATCACCCGATCACGATCGCCCCGCCGCCACCGCCGATCCTGCTCGACGACACCGCGACCACCGCGTTCGACACCGGCCAGATCGTCAACGTCCTCGGCAACGACAAGCCCGGCGACCCGGACGCGCCACTCGAACCGGGCTCGCTCTGCCTCGTCGACGGCAACAGGTGCGTCGAGATGGTGAACGTCGTCGGCCAGGCCAAGTACGTCGCCAGGTCCGACGGCAAGATCGACGTCGACCCGGTCCCGGGCTTCGTCGGCCTGGCCAAGCCGGTCACCTACCGGGTTGCCGACAGCAACGGCAGTACGGCGACCGCGACCCTGACAGTCACCGTCGCACTGCCCGCCGGTCCGGTCGCCACGCCTGACACCGCGACCACCCCGCAGAACGTCAGCATCGCGCTGGAGCCGCTCGCCAACGACCACGCCGCCCCCGGCGTCACCCTCGTCCCCGGCTCCGTCGTACTCCGCGACCCGGCCGACGCGACCTTCAAGAAGACGGTGGTCATCCCCGGCGAGGGCGAGTACGCCGTCAAGTCCAGCGGCGCGGTGGACTTCGTGCCGAAGCCGCAGTTCACCGGTGTCGGTACGTCGATCGGCTACCGCGTCACCGACACCACCAAGCAGACGACCGAGTCCACGCTCGTCGTCACGGTCACCCCGGTGAAGCCCACGGCGAACGGCGACTCCGTGTCCACGCCGTTCGACACGGACGCCGTCGTACCGGTGCTGGACAACGACCTTCCCGGCTCTCCTGATGCACCGCTCGACCCCGCCAGCCTGCGGCTCGTCGATCCGATCAGCCAGAAGCTCGTCGACCAGGTGACCATCGCGCGGCAGGCGACGTACTTGGTGGCCGACGGCAAGATCGCTTTCCGTCCGGTGCGCGGTTTCCACGGCGTCGGCACGGCGTTGATGTACCAGGTGCTGGACAAGAACGGGACCGCGGCGCGGGCCTCGCTGACGGTCTCGGTTGACGCGCCCGGTCCGCCGGTCGCGAATCCGGACGCGGTCACGATCCTGCAGGGCGTGCCGGTGCTGGTTCCCGTGCTGGACAACGACAAGCCCGGCCCGACCGGGTCGGCCCTGGTGCCAGGCAGCGTGCGGTTGATCGCACCGACCCGCTCCGAGCCGGCGACGTCGGTCGTCGTCCCTGGGCAGGGCAAGTACACGGCGAGACCGGACGGCCGGATCCTGTTCGAGCCGGTCCGGACCTTCAGTGGTCCCGCGACGCCGGTGACCTATCAGGTTGCTGATGGCAACGGCGCGCTCGGAACGGCGGCGATCGCGGTCCGGGTGACGAAGGTCCAGCCCGATGCCACGGACGACACCGCGAGTACGGCGTACGACACCACAGCCTCGGTCGCGGTGCTGGCGAATGACACCGCGGGCAATCCGGCCGTCCCGCTGGTCCCGAGCAGTGTGCGGCTGCTGGACCCGAAGAGCCATCAGCCGAAGACGACGGTCGTCGTCGCCGGCGAGGCGACGTTCACGGTCACGCCGGACGGGAAGATCGAGGTCGACCCGCTGCCGACGTACACCGGGGTCGCGGCGGCGATCACCTACCGCGTTTCGGACGTGAACGGTTCGCTGGCCACCGCGATGCTCACCGTCACGATCGCGAAACCGGTCGCACCGACTGCGAAACCGGACACCGCAACCGGCAAACAGGGCATGCGGCTGAACGTCGACCCGCTCGCGAACGACACCGCCGGACAGGGCACCGGCCTGGATCCGCTGAGTCTGGCCCTCCTCGATCCGGCCGCCGGCTCCCTCAAGAAGCTGGTGAAGATCCCTGGTCAGGCCAGCTACCAGGTGAATCCCGACGGCACGGTCACCGTGGACCCGCTGCCGGGCTTCACCGGTACGGCGACCACGCTGACCTACCGCGTCACGGACTGGTTCGATCAGGCCGCCAAGTCGACCATCACGGTGACGGTCACCCCGATCACTCCGGTCGCGGCCGACGATGTGGCGACAACGCCGTACGACAAGACCGTCACGGTCAAGGCGCTTGCAAACGACAAGCCGGGTGACGTGACCGCTCCGCTGGTCCCAGGCAGTCTGCTGCTCACCGATCCGTCGGATGGGTCGTTGAAGGCGAAGGTCGCGATCCCGAACGAGGGCGTCTACACGGCGGCCGGGGGAGTGGTGACCTTCGATCCGGGCGCGACGTTCCGCGGTCCGGGTACGCCGCTGACCTATCAAGTGGCCGATAGCAATGGAACGCCGACCACGGCGAAGGTGTGGATCACGGTCGGCCTGCCGCCGGTTGCGGTTGCGGACACCGCGTCCACGCTGCAGGACGTCACCGTAACCGTGAACCTGCTGTCCAACGACAGCCCGGGCACTGACGCCAAGCTCGATCCTTCGTCGGTCGGCCTCCTGGATCCGGCCGCTCGGACGGCGGGGTACCTGAAGAAGGTCACGGTGGCGAACCAGGGCACCTACACCGTGCAGTCGAGTGGCGCGGTGGTCTTCGATCCGCTGCCGGCGTTCCGTGGCAAGGCGCTCGCGATCAACTATCGGGTCGCCGACTCGAACGGGAACTTCTCGGCGTCGACGCTGACGATGACCGTCACCCCGATCTGGCCCGTGACCGTGGACGATTCGGGCATCACGCCGTACAACCACCCGATCACGGTCGACGTGCTGGCGAACGACACGGCTGGTGATCCGTCGGCGCCATTGATTCGGACGAGCCTGGTGTTGAAGGATCCGGCCGGTGGATATCGCAAGACCATCACGCAGCCTGGTGAGGGCCGCTACACCGCGGCGGACGACGGGTCGATCACCTTCACTCCGGTCAAGGACTACCAGGGGGTGACAACTCCGGCGACGTACCGGATCACCGATGACAACGGGTCGACCGCCGAGGGGCTGCTGTTCCTCACAGTCGGCAAGGGTCCGGAGGCGGTCGCTGACATTGCGGCCACGAAGCAGAACGTGAAGACGACGGTCGATCCGCTGAGCAACGACAAGCCGGGCACGGCAGCTCAACTGGAGAAGACCTCAGTCCAGGTGTACGACGTGAGCACGGGGCGGTGGGGGCGGACGGCAACGATCGCGGGGCAGGCCGCGTTCGCGGTGGATGCGGTGACCGGGAAGCTCACGGTTGATCCGGCGCCGGCGTACGGCGGTGTCGTCTCGATCGTCTACCGGGTGACGGACACGAGCCGGAATTCGGCGACTGCGACCGTCGTGGTGACGGTGACGCCGGTGGTGCCTGTCGCTGCGGACGACAGCGCGTCGACGCCCTTCGAGACTGCCGTCAACGTCGCGGTGCTGGACAACGACAAGGCGGGTGACGAGTCGGCACCGCTCGCGGTCGGCGAGGTGCGGTTGCTCGATCCGGCGACCGGCGATCCGGTGACGTCGCTGGAGGTTCCGGGGCAGGGGTTGTTCACTGTCCAGCCGTCGGGTGGGATCCGGTTTGCGCCGGTGGATGGGTTCGCCGGTACGACGACGCCGGTCGGCTACCAGGTGGCCGACAGCAACGGGACGATCGGGGCGGCCTCGCTGACGGTCACGGTCCAGGATCGGCCAGTGGCGACGCCTGATGCGGCGCGGACCAAGCAACATGTGGCGGTGACGGTCGACCCGCTGGCGAACGACAAGCCGGGACCGGATGCGACCTTGGATCCGGCGACCTTGCTGCTGGTCGGTCCGGCTGGCGCACTGGTCGACGACGTGATGGTTGCCGGGCAGGGGGAGTGGTCGGTTGCCAAGGGCAAGGTGACGTTCAGCCCGGTGGCGACGTTCACGGGTACGGCGCGGCCGGCGGCGTACGAGGTGAAGGACAGCAACCGGAACTCGGCGCGCGCGACGATCACGGTGACGGTGGTGCCGGTGCGTCCGGTCACCGTCGACGACAGCGCCCGGACCGGCTTCGGCCAGGCCGTCGTCATCGCAGTGCTGGGCAACGACAAACCCGGTGACGCCTCCGCGCCGCTTACGCCGGACTCCGTCGTACTGCGTGATCCGGCGGACGGTAAGGACAAGAAGGCGGTGATCGTTCCGGACGAGGGTGGTTTCGTGGTGGCCGCGAACGGCACGATCACCTTCACCCCGGCCAAGGGCTTCATCGGTACGACGCGATCCCTCGCCTACCGGGTCACCGACGCGAACGGTACGTCGAACACGGCGCTGGTCGACGTCACCGTGGCCGCGCCGATCCTCGCGAAGGCAACGGCGGACACGGCCACCGGTACGCCGGGTAACCCGGTCGCGGTCAACCCGCTGCTCAACGACGACGGCGCGATCAACCCGGGGACGGTCTGTCTGCGCGCCGGCGCCGCCACCTGTACCAAGCGCGTCACCGACGCCTCCGGCACCTGGACCGTCGCTCCGGACGGGACCATCAGCCTCACCCCGACGGCCGGCTTCACCGGAACCGCGAAGGTGTCGTACCAGCGCACCGACGCAACCGGTGCCGCAGTCACTGCCCCGGTCAAGGTCACCCTAGGAGCGCCACCCATGTCAGCCCCTCAACCCCTCAACAACACCGAACTCCCCGCCACCGGCGGCCCACCTGCAGTCCTCGTGACCCTAGGCACCCTCCTCACCGCCCTGGGCGCCACCCTCCTAGCCCTCGCCCGCGCCCGCCGCTGAGCCTGCCCGGTCAAGAGGTTGCTGACAGCTGACTGCTCCGCGCAGATCGCATCAACCACCAGCCACGAGTCCGGTGCAGGTGAGCCGGAGGTGCGGGCGAGCAGGTCGCCGTACCGCCACGACCTTGTGCACCGATCAATCATCAGACTGCCGCTGATGTGGTCGACCTGTGCACAAGGTCGTACCAGCCGCCTGTCACTAGCGCCCTGGCCGGGGCTACCTGGAGCGTGCGGACGCACCGGTCCGGTCAGAGGTCCTGGACGAACATGATCTCGTCGCGATACTCGCCCGGGGCGACCAGGATGGCTCGTGGGTGGCGGCCGACGATGCGGTAGCCGAGGGGTTGGTAGAACTTCTCCAGGCTGAGGCCGTCGCGGATCGTCAGTTGCAACTGCTGCAGGCCGAGGTCGACACCCGAGCCGCGCAAGCCTTCCATCAGTAGCCGTCCGGCGCCGTTGCCCTGATGCGCGGGATGGACCATCACTCGCAGCACCGTGCGCCAGTGCGACTGCAGGGCGCTGCCGCGCGTCACGAGCAGCCCCATCCCGACGTACCGCGATCCGTTGTGGAGTACGCCGAGGACGTCCAGACCTGCCGCGACCCGGCCGAGTGCCTCGTCCAGCGTTTCCGCCACCAGCTCGACCGGTGCTGGTGCCGTGAAGCCGACTGCCCCACCGGCGTCGGTGGCGCCGATCCAGGTGTCCAGCAGGTCCGCCCGCAGTGTCGGGTCCAGTGCCGCGTCCGGCTCGACCTCAAGGTACTTCACGCCACCTCCAGATGCGACTCAGTTGCAGATAGTCTACGACTGGGGGTCGAGAGTGTGGCGGGGTGGAACGGCGGTGAGTTTGTCGGGGTTGCGGACCAGGTACAGCTCGGTGATCAGGCCGTCGGTGATCTCGAGGAAGGCGACGGTGTCCGGCTCGTCGCCGTCGTACGCGATGGCCGCGGTCTCGCCGTTCAGGGTCGCCATCCGGATCTCGAAGGTCGGGTTCTCCGCGATCACCGCGAACAGCCAACGGACGATCTTCGCCGCACCCTGGATCGGCCGGAGGGCCGCCTTCTTCTTGCCGCCGCCGTCGCTGACCAGGACCGCATCCGGCGCGAGCAGCGATACGACCTGCTCGAAGTCGCCGGTGCCGGCGGCCGCCATGAACTGCACGGTCAGCTCGCTGTGCCGTGCCTTGTCGACGTGATGCCGCGGCCGCCGCGCCTGCACGTGCTCCCGGGCCCGGTGGGCGAGCTGCCGGACCGCGCTCTCCGACCGGCCGAGCGTGTCCGCGATCTCGTCGTACGGGAGATCGAACACCTCACGCAGTACGAACGTCGCACGCTCGAGCGGCGAGAGCGTCTCGAGGACAACCAGCATCGCCATGCTGACCGAGTCCGCCAGCTCCACGACCGCCGCCGGATCCGCGTCGAGCTCCGGCGACATCGGTTCGGGCAGCCAGGGTCCGACGTACTGCTCCCGCCGGGCCTTCTGCTCCCGGAGCCGGTTCAGCGCGAGCCGCGTGGTGATCCGGATCAGGTACGCCCGCGGGTCGCGGATGTCGCCGTGGTCGATCGCGGCCCACCGCAGCCAGGCCTCCTGGACCACGTCCTCCGCGTCGGTGACACTGCCCACGACCCGGTACGCCGCTCCCACCAGAACAGCGCGGTGCTCGTCGAACTCGCGGGCGAGCTGCTCGTCCGCGAGATCCGCGCCGTCCTCGGTCACGTGGCCGGCCTCAGCTCGCAGAACTCCTTGAAGCCCTGGCTGGTCAGTCCGAGCGCGGCGTTGCTGCGGGACCGGAAGTTCTCCAGCGAGACCAGCGCCGTGAGCTCGACCAGTTGCTCGTCGGTCAGGTCCTGGCGCAGGCGCTCGACCTGCTCGTCGGTGACCGTTGGCGGGGTCACCGTCATCGCCTCGGCGTACTCCATCACCGCGCGCTCCAGATCCGTGTAGACGTCGCTGTCCCGCCAGCCTGGCACATCGCGCAGCTTCGCCGGGTCGACACCCTGGTGGTGGAACTCCCAGTAGCCGAAGTCCATGCACCAGCTGCAGCCGATCTGCGCCGACGGCATCATCACCGCGAGCGCCTTGAGCGTCGGGTCCAGCTTCTTCCAGCGCGATGCCGACCCCTCCAGCAGCATCGTCGACACCAGCACCCGCCGGTTGTGCAGCGCCACCTTCGCCGGATCCGGCACCTTGCGGTACATCCTCCGGCTGCTCCACTCGACCATCCGCACGAACCATGTCTTGCGGTGCTCCAGCTCGATCCGGGCCATCCCGTCCTCCTCAGGTCGTCGTCCCCCTTGCGGACACGCGCTACCCGCCCGGCCGTGACATGACGTGTGTCACAGGCCAGGATGGACAGGGCGGCGGTCCAGGATCGGTTGGATATTTTTCCAAGGTCTGGCATACTCATTCACATGAGCGTGAAGGTGGCGGTCGCCGGTGCCAGTGGGTATGCAGGGGGTGAGCTGCTCCGGTTGCTGAGCGGGCACCCCGAGGTGGAGATCGGCGCACTCACCGCCGGAGGGAACGCCGGTACGGCGCTCGGCGCGCACCACCCACATCTCGTGCCCCTGGCCGGGCGCATTCTGGTCGAGACCACGCCGGAGACGCTGGCCGGTCACGACGTGGTGTTCCTGGCCTTGCCGCACGGACAGTCCGCAGAGATTTCAGGGCAACTCGGCGCGATCGACAACACAGTCACCGTGATCGACTGCGGCGCGGACTTCCGGCTGACCGAGGCCGAGGCGTGGGTCGAGTTCTACGGCGGCGAGTACGCCGGCTCGTGGCCGTACGGACTGCCGGAGCTGCCGGGTCAACGGGACAAGCTCCGCGGGTCGAACCGGGTCGCCGTACCGGGGTGTTATCCCACCGTCTCCACCCTCGCGCTCCTCCCCGCCGTACAGAACGGTCTCGTCGATCCCGGCCAACTGGTGGTGGTCGCGGTCAGCGGGACCTCCGGCGCGGGCAAGGCACCGAAGCCACATCTGCTCGGTGCCGAGGTGATGGGATCCGCATCGGCATACGGCATCGGCGGCACCCACCGGCACACCCCGGAGATCGAGCAGAACCTCACGCCGTACGCCGAGCAGCCGGTGAGCGTCTCGTTCACCCCGGTGCTCGTGCCGATGGCACGGGGCATCCTCGCCACCTGCAGCGCACCGGTTGCCGATGGCACCGATCTCGCGACGCTGCGGCAGGCCTACGAGGATGCCTACCGCAACGAGCCGTTCGTGCACCTGCTGCCCGAGGGGCAATGGCCACAGACGCAGGCCACTCTCGGTGCCAACACCGTGCAGTTGCAGGTCACGCTCGACCAGCGCACCGGCCGCGCCGTGATCGTGGCCGCGATGGACAACCTCACCAAGGGCACTGCCGGCGGCGCCGTGCAGTGCATGAACCTGGCCACCGGACTCGACGAGACCCTGGCCCTTCCCCTCATCGGAGTTGCACCGTGACGCTTGCTGTCACCCCGTCCACCCAAGTCGATCGGAGCGCCGGGGTCACCGCGCCGGCCGGCTTCCGTGCGGCCGGGGTGATCGCGGGGATCAAACCGGCCGGTACGCCGGACCTCACCGTCGTCGTCAACGACGGACCGCACGACGTCGCCGCCGGTGTCTTCACCACCAACAAGGTGAAGGCGGCGCCGGTGCTGTGGTCCCAGCAGGTACTTACCGCCGGTAAGTTGAAGGCCGTCGTGCTGAACTCCGGTGGCGCCAATGCCTGCACCGGACCGGAGGGATTCCAGGACACGCACCTGACCGCGGAGAAGCTCGCCGAGGTGCTTGGGGTTGGAGCGGCTGAGATCGGAGTCTGCTCGACCGGCCTGATCGGCGAACGGCTGCCGATGGCCGCGCTGATCCCGGGCATCGACGCGGCCGTGGCTGCTCTGGGTGACAGTGCTCAAGATGGGTTGGCGGCGGCGACTGCGGTCATGACGACCGACAACGTGCCGAAGCAGGCTGTGCTCACACACCCCGACGGCTGGAGCATCGGCGGGTTCGCGAAGGGGGCCGGCATGTGTGCGCCGAACATGGCGACCATGCTCAGCGTCATCACGACCGACGCCGTACTCGATCAGCCGCACCTCGACCACGCATTGCGCAACGCAGTCGGCAAGACCTTCAACCGGCTCGACGTCGACGGGGGAACGTCGACCAACGACACGGTGTTGCTGCTGAGCTCGGGCGCGTCCGGAGTCACCGTCACCCCGGAGGCCTTCGAGGTCGCGCTGACCACGCTCGCCGCCGACCTGGTGAAGCAGTTGCAGGCCGACGCGGAGGGCGTCACCAAGCACGTCAGCATCACCGTGCGGAACGCCGCCACCGAGGCCGAGGCGCTGGCCGCCGCGAAGGTCGTTGCCGAGGACAACCTCTGCAAGACCGCGTTCTTCGCCTCCGATCCGAACTGGGGACGGATCGCGATGGCTGTCGGCAACGCACCGACGGCGTTCGACCCGTCGCTGCTCGACATCACCCTCAATGGTGCGCCGATCTGCGTTGCCGGCGGCAAGGGCGTCGACCGTTCCGAGGCGGACCTGAGCGGCCTCGAGATCGACGTAGTCATCGACCTGCACGCCGGCCCAGCCTCAGCCACAGTGCTCACCACCGACTTGTCCCACGCGTACGTCGAAGAGAACTCGGCGTACTCCTCATGAGCACAAGTCATGCGGATGCGGTGGAGAAGGCCGCGGTCCTGACCGAGGCGCTGCCCTGGTTGAAGCAGTTCCACGGCAAGACGGTGGTCGTCAAGTACGGCGGCAACGCGATGGTCGACGACAAGCTGAAGCGCGCGTTCGCCGAGGACATCGT
Organism: Kribbella pittospori; assembly: GCF_004331465.1. GTDB lineage: Bacteria > Actinomycetota > Actinomycetes > Propionibacteriales > Kribbellaceae > Kribbella > Kribbella pittospori. The sequence goes on along the minus strand of NZ_SJKB01000034.1, from coordinate 9,512 downwards.
CTTCCTCCGGTACGCCGGGGTCCGGGTCGTCGTCGTGCACGGCGGCGGACCGCAGATCAGCGACATGCTCGGTCGGCTCGGTATCGACAGTGAGTTCCGCGGCGGGCTGCGGGTCACCACGCCCGAGGCGATGGACGTCGTCGGCATGGTCCTGGTCGGCAAGGTCGGCCGGGAGTTGGTCGGCCTGCTCAACGCGCACGGCCCGTTCGCGGTCGGCATGTCCGGTGAGGACGCCGGCTTGTTCACCGCGGAACGTCGTACTGCGTTGGTCGACGGCGAGTCGGTCGACATCGGACTGGTCGGCGACGTGGTTCACGTACGGCCGGAGGCGGTGGTCGACCTGATCGACGCCGGCCGGATCCCGGTGGTGTCGACGATCGCACCGGACGAGGACGGTCAGGCGCACAACGTCAACGCCGACACCGCGGCGGCCGCGCTGGCCTCCGCGCTCGGCGCCGAGAAGCTCGTCGTCCTGACCGACGTTGCCGGGTTGTACCGGAACTGGCCGGACAGCGACGAGATCATCACCCAGATCGACGCCACCGAGCTCGCCGAGTTGCTGCCGAAGCTGGCCTCCGGGATGGTGCCCAAGATGGAGGCCTGCCTGCGTGCGGTCGAGTCGGGCGTCTCCCGGGCGACCGTGATCGACGGCCGGGTGCCGCACTCGCTGCTACTGGAAATCTTCACCGACGCCGGAAGTGGAACCCAGGTGATCCCGTCATGACCGAACTGCTCACCGTCGACGGCACCCAGGCGGCGCTCACCGAGCGCTACACGGGCGCGCTGATGAACACGTTCGGCGCGCCGAAGCGCGTGCTCGTGCGGGGCGAAGGCGCCTACCTGTGGGACGCCGACGGCAACAAGTACCTCGACCTGCTCGGCGGACTCGCGGTGAACTGCCTCGGCCATGCGCACCCGTTCGTGGTGTCCGCGGTGACGTCGCAGCTCGCGACCCTCGGCCATGTCTCGAACTTCTTCGCCTCCGCGCCGCAGATCGCATTGGCCGAGAAGCTGCTCGGTCTGTTCGATGCCCCGGGCAAGGTGTTCTTCACCAACTCCGGCACCGAGGCGAACGAGGCGGCGTTCAAGATCACCCGGCGGACCGGCCGGACCAAGATCATCTCCACCGTCGGTGCGTTCCACGGACGGTCGATGGGCGCGCTCGCGGTGACCTGGAAACCGGCGTACCGCGAGGCGTTCGCGCCGCTGCCCGGAGACGTGGAGTTCGTCCCGTACGGCGATGCCGACGCGTTGGCGGCAGCCGTCGACGACGAGACGGCGGCGGTCATCCTGGAGCCGATTCAGGGCGAGAACGGTGTCGTCGTACCGCCGCCCGGGTACCTGCAGGCGGCGCGGCGGATCACCTCTGCGCACGGAGCGCTGCTGTGGATCGACGAGATCCAGACCGGGATCGGGCGGACCGGGACCTGGTTCGCGTTCGAGACCGAGGGCATCACGCCGGACCTCGTGACGGTCGCGAAGGGCCTGGGTGCGGGGATCCCGATCGGTGCCTGCATCGGGCTCGGCGCGGCCGCGGAACTGCTGCAGCCGGGCAACCACGGGACGACGTTCGGTGGCAATCCGGTCGCCGCGATCGCCGGGCTGGCGGTGCTGACCGTGATCGAGCGGGACGGGCTGCTGGCGCAGGTGAATGCTGTCGGCAACCATCTCGCCTCGTCGATCATCGCGCTCGACCACCCGCTGATCGCCGACGTCCGTGGCCGCGGGATGCTGCTGGCGATCGAGCTGACCCAGCCGGTGTCGGACCAGGTGGCCGCGCTGGCGCTGGAGGCCGGTTTCGTGATCAACAACCCGATTCCGAACGCGTTGCGGCTGGCGCCGCCGTACATCCTGAGCAAGGCTGATGCCGACAGTTTCGTTGCGGCCCTGCCCGGGCTGCTCGACCACGTGGGGGCGGCATGACTGTTCGGCACTTTCTCCGCGACGACGACCTGAGCCCGGTCGAGCAGGACGAGGTCCTGACGCTGGGTCAGCAGCTGTCCGAGGACCGCTACGGGCACCAGCCGCTGGCCGGGCCGAAGACGGTGGCGGTGATCTTCGACAAGACCTCGACCCGGACCCGGATCTCGTTCGCGGTCGGGATCCCCGAACTGGGCGGCGTACCGCTGATCATCGACGCACAGACCTCGCAGATGGGGCGCGGCGAGCCGATCGCCGACACCGCGAAGGTGCTCGACCGGCAGGTCGCGGCGATCGTCTGGCGGACGTCCGGGCAGAGCCGGATCGATGAGATGGCGTCGGCGTCGCGGGTGCCGGTGATCAACGCGCTGACCGACGAGTTCCACCCGTGCCAGATCCTCGCCGACCTGCTCACCGTGCGGCAGCACAAGGGCACGACGGCCGGGCTGAAGCTCGTGTACCTCGGGGACGGCGCGAACAACATGTCGCACTCGTACCTGCTCGGTGGTGCGACGGCTGGGATGCACGTGGTCGTCGGCTCACCGGCGGAGTACCCGCCGGACCCGGCCATCCTGGCTCGCGCCGCGGAGATCGCCGCCGGAACTGGTGGCTCGGTCGCTTGGACTGCGGATCCGTACGCGGCCGTCGAGGGTGCCGACGTGGTTGCCACCGACACCTGGGTCTCGATGGGTCAGGAGGCGGAGGCGAGCGCGCGGGAGGCGCCGTTCGTCCCGTACGCCGTGACCGAGCAGCTCATGTCGAAGGCCGCGGACGATGCGATCGTGCTGCACTGTCTGCCGGCGTACCGGGGCAAGGAGATCGAGGCGGCCGTGATCGACGGACCGCAGTCGGTGGTCTGGGACGAGGCCGAGAACCGGCTGCACGCCCAGAAGGCGCTGCTGTCCTGGCTGCTGGCGAGGAGCTTCGGATCATGAACGAGCGCAGCGAGTTCATCATCAAGCACAGCGCGCCTCGTGTCTCATCCGCGCCCGGAGCGAAGCGAGGACGTGGATGAGCATCGCCGTTCCGACTACGAAGGCGGCGCGCCAGCAGCGCATCATCGACCTGCTCGGCCGCCAGCCGGTGCGATCGCAGACTGAGCTGGCGGACCTGCTCGCCGCGTCCGGACTGGTCGTCGGGCAGGCCACGCTCTCGCGCGACCTGGTCGAGATCGGCGCGGTCAAGGTCCGCGACTCGTCCGGCCAACTCGTGTACGCCGTACCAGGCGAAGGCGGCGACCGTTCGCCGCGAGCCGGTGAGGCTGCCGCCTTCGAGTCGCGCCTGGCCAGAGTCGCGTCCGAAGTCCTGGTGTCGGCCGAAGGCAGCGCGAACCTGGTCATCCTGCGCACTCCGCCGGGAGCGGCCCAGTACTTCGCGTCGGCCATCGACCACGTCGGCCTCGACGACGTCCTCGGCACCATCGCCGGCGACGACACGGTGATGGTCGTCTCCCGCAACCCCACCGGCGGCCCCGCCCTCGCCACCCGCTTCTTGTCCCTGGCAGCCCGCGAACCCAAGTAAGGAACTGTGAGTTGAGTACCGGAGAAGGTGTGGCCCTGTGGGGTGCGCGGTTCGCGGGAGGGCCGGCGGATGCGCTGGCAGCGCTGAGCAAGTCGACACAGTTCGACTGGCGGCTCGCGCCGTACGACATCGCCGGGTCGAAAGCGCACGCCAAGGTGCTGCACCGGGCCGGGCTGCTGACCGACGAGGACCTGACCGCGATGCTGGCCGGTCTGGACGGGCTGCTCGACGACGTGCTGACCGGGAAGTTCCTGCCGGCTGAGGACGACGAGGACGTGCACACGGCGCTCGAGCGCGGGCTGCTCGATCGGCTGGGTGCCGAGCTGGGCGGGCGATTGCGCGCCGGCCGGTCACGCAACGACCAGGTCGCCACGCTGTTCAAGAGCTATCTGCGTGAGCACGGCCGCGTCATCAGCCGGCTGGTGCTGGAGCAGGTGAACACGCTCGCCGAGCAAGCTTCGCGGCAGCTCGGTGTAGCGATGCCGGGGCGGACGCATCTGCAGCACGCTCAGCCGGTTCTTCTCTCGCATCACTTGCTCGCGCACGCGTGGCCACTGATCCGTGATCTCGACAGGATCGCCGACTGGGACGCTCGCGTCGCGGCCGATTCGCCGTACGGATCGGGTGCGCTGGCCGGGAGCTCGCTGGGCCTCGACCCGCAGTTCGTTGCTCTCGAGCTCGGCTTCACCGATTCGTCGGCGAACTCGATCGACGGGACCGCGTCGCGCGACTTCGTGGCCGAGTTCGCGTTCGTCACCGCGCAGATCGGCGTCGACCTGTCCCGGCAGGCCGAGGAGGTGATCATCTGGGCGACGAAGGAGTTCGGCTTCGTCGAACTGGACGACGCGTTCTCGACCGGGTCGAGCATCATGCCGCAGAAGAAGAACCCGGACATCGCCGAACTCGCGCGGGGCAAGGCGGGCCGGCTGATCGGCAACCTGAGCGGCCTGCTCGCGACGCTGAAGGCGCAGCCGCTCGCCTACAACCGGGATCTGCAGGAGGACAAGGAGCCGGTCTTCGACTCCATCGACACGCTCGAGGTGCTGCTGCCGGCGTTCACCGGGATGATCCGGACGCTGCGCTTCAACGCCGAGCGACTGGAGGAGTTGGCGCCGCAGGGGTTCTCGCTGGCGACCGACATCGCGGAGTGGCTGGTCCGGCAGAAGATTCCGTTCCGGGTCGCCCACGAGCTGGCCGGCGCGTGCGTGCAGGAGTGCGAGAAGCGCGGGATCGAGCTGTGGGACCTGACGGACGAGGACCTTGCCGCGATCTCGCCGTACCTCACGCCGGAGGTCCGCTCGGTGCTGACCGTCGAGGGCTCGCTCGCGTCTCGCAACACCCGCGGCGGCACGGCTCAGGAACGTGTCGTCGAACAACTCGCGGAGCTTCGAGCCCGGGTCACGGCTCACAGCGCTCGTCTCGGGTGAACGCAGGTTCTGTCGGCCCGTTCGCTTAGGGTGCTGCGCATGCCCGTACGCCGCTCGCTGCTCGCGGATCCCGTCCTCGAAGTGGCCCCGAAACTCCTCGGCATGGTCCTGCGCAGCACCTCGAACGAAGGCACGGTGGCAGTCCGTCTCACCGAGGTCGAGGCGTACGACGGTCCGAACGACCCCGGCTCGCACGCGTACCGGGGTCAGACCGCGCGCAACGCGGTGATGTTCGGCCCGCCAGGCTTCCTGTACGTCTACTTCACTTACGGCATGCACTTCTGCATGAACGTCAGCGTCGGACCGGACGGTCAGCCGTCGGCCGTCCTGCTCCGGGCCGGCGAGATCATCGAGGGCGTCGAGTTGGCCCGCGTACGTCGCGGGCCGCTGGAGACCCCACAGGTGAAGTTCAACCAGGCCGGCGTCCGGCAGGGGCCGGTCGTCAAGCGTCCGAAGGTGAACCCGGACCGCGACCTGGCCCGCGGGCCGGCGCGGCTGTGCGTTGCCCTCGGCATCGGCCGGGACCACAACGGCGTCGACCTGTTGGCCAAGGGCTCGAGCGTGCAACTGCTGCCCGGTCCCGGCTTCGACGGCGAACCGTCCACCGGTCCCCGGGTCGGTCTCCGGGAGGCCGCCGACCGCAACTGGCGGTTCTGGATCCCCGGTGACCCGACGGTGTCGCCGTACCGTCCGCATGTGCCGAAGCGTCGGGCTTAGTGTCCTGAGTCGGAGGTTCTCCGACTCAGGACACTAGCGTTTCGCCAGTTCCAGCACGTGGTCGAGTTGGGGGAGTCCGTGCTCGACCTCCGGGTCCGGGAACAGCCCGATGTGGTGCACCCCAGCTGCCTCCAGCGCTTGGATGTGCGCGGCCGCGTCGTCGAGCGTGCCGATGGCACCGATCTCGGTCCACCAGTCAGTCGGCATCCCCACGAGCCCGTCGGCGCCTGACTCGTCGTACAGCTTCTTCATGTCCGCGAAGAACGGCAGCGCGGTCACCCCGGGGTGGTTGTCGTTGATCCGCCACCCCAGCCACGGCGCCGTCCACTCGTACGCCGCCTTCCGGTCGCTGCGGATGCACATGGCGCTGAACACCGCGACCACGAAGCCCTCCGGCGATCCGGCGTACTCGACCGACTGCCGCACGTACGGCGGAGTGGCCGGCTCGGCGAGGACGATGCCGCCACCGACCCGGCCGGCCAGCGCCATCGACTTCGGTCCCATCACGCCGAGCAGGATCGGCGGCGGCTCGACCGGAGGCGCGTCCAGCTTCACGTCCTCGAGGTACACCGCCTTGCCCTGGAAGCTCACGTTCTCACCGGCGAGGAGCTTGGTGACCGCGGTCGTCACCTCCTCGAGCGTGGTGAGTGGCGACTTCGGGCGGACACCCATCTGACCCATCCACTCCTGCACACCGTGACCGATGCCCGGCAGGAAGCGGCCCGGTCCGAGCGCCTCCAGCGTGGCGAACTCCATCGCAGTGACGGCCGCCGTACGCGCCACCGCCGGCACGATGCCGAGGCCGACCTTGAGCCGCTCGGTCGACGTCAGCGCGGCCGAGACCAGGGACGGTCCGGCCGTGTAGAAGCAGTCCTCGATGATCCACAGTTCGTCCGCGCCGCCGGTGTCCAGGCGGCGGGCCACGTCGGTCACCAGGGCGGCGGGAAACGTGCGCGGGAAGCACATCCCGATGGCGGCTGAGGTCGGTGTCATGCGAAGACCCTAGGAGGCTGGTCCGACAGTTCTCAAAGGGCTTTGCGAGCAGTTTGGTAAAGGTCGTCCCGCGCCGCCGGGGGAGCAGGCGTAGGGGACCTTGGTCCGGGTAGGTTCGGAGTATGGCCCGTCCGCACTACGCGTCCCGTCTCGAGGACTGGTTCAACATCGGGGTGCAAGCGATCCTGCGGCGGCGCGGCTGGCGGGAGCGGATCATTCCGCACGTCGGCTACGGCACCTCGGATTTCGTCCGGGTGCTGGCCCGGGTCGTCCTCGGTCGCGACCCGCGCAACCAGCCGCGGTTCGAAGAGGACCAGGTGATGCGCGGCTGGCGTGTCTTCGTCACCGCACCGGCGACCAAGGTCGCGGTGACCGTCACTGTGGGCGGGCAGACGTTCGACGCCGTCACGGACCGGGGCGGATTCGTCGACCTGACCGTGCCGGTGGTGCTGCCGCCGGGGTGGCACGAGATCGACCTCGGTGTGCACGGCGACCGGCAGGCGCGGGCGCGGGTGTTCGTGCCCGACCCGGACGCCACCTTCGGACTGGTCAGCGACATCGACGACACGGTGATGCTGACGATGCTGCCGCGTCCGATGATCGCGGCCTGGAACACGTTCGTCCGCGATGAGCAGGCGCGACGCGTCGTACCGGGCATGGCCCAGTTGTACGACGAGCTGCTCGCGGACCACCCCGGTGCGCCGATCTTCTACCTGTCCACGGGCGCCTGGAACACGGCGCCGACGCTGACCCGCTTCCTGGCCCGGCACGGGTACCCAGTGGGGCCGTTGCTGCTGACGGACTGGGGGCCGACCAACACCGGATGGTTCCGCAGCGGCCAGGAGCACAAGCGGACCGCCCTACGCCGCCTGGCCAAGGAGTTCCCCAACGTCCGCTGGGTCCTCGTCGGCGACGACGGCCAGCACGACCCCCAGCTGTACGGCGACTTCGCGCAGACGCACCCGGATCACGTCCGGGCCATCGGCATCCGTCAGCTGACGCCTGCTGAGCAGGTGCTGTCGCACGGTCTGCCCGTCCCGAACCCGGACCCGGGTGCTCACGACCCACAGCGCCCGACAGCCGCCACAGTCCATGGTCCCGACGGGCATGCGCTTCGTCCGCAACTCCGCAGCGTCCTCACCCGCCCGGAACCCACCTGACCCCGGCACCCCGTCGTACAGGACACTTGTAGCTGACCGTCGTACTCGAGGAGAGACAAGTGACCGACAGCGGGACCGAACGCCGTACCCAGGTGCTGGACGACCTGGAGACCCGCGGCCTGATCGCGCATTCCACCGATCCCGACGCCCTCCGGGCAGCCATGGCGAGCGGACCGATCACCTCCTATGTCGGCTTCGACCCGACGGCACCCAGCCTGCACATGGGCAACCTGCTGCAGCTCCTGACGCTGCGCCGGCTCCAGCTCGCCGGCCACAACCCGATCGGCCTCGTCGGTGGGGCCACCGGCCTGATCGGGGACCCGAAGGAGAGCTCCGAGCGGGTGCTCAACCCGAAGGACGTCGTCCACCAGTGGGTCGAGAAGGTCCGCGTCCAGGTGGAGAAGTTCGTCGACTTCGACACCGGACTGCCGAACCCGGCACGGATCGTCAACAACTACGACTGGACCAAGGACCTCAACACCCTCGACTTCCTCCGGGACATCGGCAAGCACTTCCCGGTGAACCGGATGCTCGGCCGTGAAGTGGTGAAGGCGCGGCTGGAGCAGGGGATCAGCTACACCGAGTTCAGCTACGTGCTGCTGCAGTCGCTGGACTACCTGGAGCTCTTCCGGAGGTACGGGTGCACGCTGCAGACCGGAGGGAGCGACCAGTGGGGGAACCTGACCGCTGGTGTGGAGCTCATCCGCCGTACTGAATCGGGCAAGGCACACGCACTGGCCACGCCACTGGTGACGAAGGCCGACGGGACCAAGTTCGGGAAGACGGAGTCCGGCAGTGTGTGGCTGGATCGGGAGCTCACCTCGCCGTACGCGTTCTACCAATTCTGGTTCAACGCGGACGATCGCGATGTGATGCAGCTGGTGCGCTTCTACACCTTCCGTACGGCGGAGGAGATCGCAGCGCTCGAGCAGGCGACAGCCGAACGTCCACAGGCGCGTGACGCCCAGCGGCTGCTCGCGGAGGACGTCACCACGCTCGTGCATGGCGAGGAGGAGACCAGACGAGTGCAGGAGGCCTCCAAGGCGCTCTTCGGCCAGGGGGAGCTGGCGTCCCTAGACGGCTCCACACTGGTCGCCGCACTCCGCGAAGCACCCCATGTCGAACTAGGCGCCGGCGAACCGATGCCGACGTACGCCGATCTGCTCGTGAAGTCCGGCCTGGTCGCCAGCAAGTCCGCCGCCCGGCGCACGGTGGCCGAAGGCGGTGGCTACCTGAACAACGAGAAGGTGAAGGACGCCGAGTACGTGCCGGGGACGGATGACCTGCTGCCGGGTGGGGTGCTGGTGCTGCGGCGCGGGAAGCGTTCGTTTGCAGGGGTTCTGGCGTCTGCGGCGCAGGGCTGAGGTGGCCGGCTCCACTCCCACATCTGGGATGCCGAGGGCAAATTACAGCCGTGTGATTCAGCCCACCGGAAACCGATTTGACCGGCTACCTGCGAGCCACGTAATCTTCTTCTTGTTGGAGCGAGGCGCGGGACGCGAAAGCGGCCGGTCGCTCCGAACCCCCCAAGGCTAGCTGAGCCGAACCGTGTCGTCTGACCCGGGGCGGTAGCTTGGATGCGGGTGGAAGGTCAGAAAAATTGGGTCTTGACCCGGTGGTTCTGATCCGGTAAGGTAGCGCAGGTTGCCCCGGGGTCCTGGCTGAGAAGCCCGGACGCGGTGTGCGCCCGATTTTTGAGAACTCAACAGCGTGCCGAAAGTCAATGCCGAAAGATGCATTATCCCCGTTCATGGGCTTCGGATGGTCTTCTGCT
>NZ_SJKB01000033.1 GCF_004331465.1 Kribbella pittospori | reverse complement strand
GAGCAGGCAGCCCCTACTCGGCAACCCACGAATCTGTGCGAGTGAGGCCCCGGCCCGCAACCACCCAGCAACCCCGAGCGGTCACTTCATACCGTCTAGTCGGACAAGCAATGGGCATCCTCATGGAGCGCTTCGACCTCGACGGCGATCGCGCCTTCACAATCCTCAAGCGCTACTCCCAAGACAACAACCGCAAACTGCGCGACGTCGCCCAACAACTCATCGACACCCGCAAGCTGCCCGCTAACCAGAACAGCTCTACCAATCGCCTGCTGGCACCAGAGCCAGTCGTTTGACATGTTCAGTGAAGAAACCCGTCCCACTTCAACTCGAACCGCGAACCACCGACATGCCTTTTGGATCGGGCAACTGCTCCACCGGCTTCGCGAGCTCCCGCCCGACCGACCCGCCAGATCCGGCGCCAAGACCGTCATCAGGCCAGCGTCGCCGCCCAGCACCCTGCACCCACCCCGGGCGTTCAGTCCGGACTCAACCCGGTTACGCCCAACCGCCGGACGCATTCCGGCCCAAGTGCCGAACCAGCGACGCGACCGTGCCCCGGCGGACGTCTCACCGGTGAGCGCATCCCGCTGCGCGGACCCGTCCGCGATGTCGTCCAGATCGGCGGGGGTGTGGGCTTCTCAGCGGTAGCCGGTAGGAGTCGCGTTCGGGGGCGGCGCCCGACCTGGGACGCCAGTTGATGCTTGAACCGAGGTCAGGCGAGGTCAGCGCGCCAGCTGCGTAGCCGGTTCATAGCTCACCCGAAGAAAGCTGAAAATCTGTGCTGACGGGATTAGACATTCGGAGCTGCCGTGTGTAAGGTTCCTCGTGTTGACAGAGAAGAACAGCGAAGCTGAGGTGGACAGCTAACGTTCTGTCCAAGAGTGTGATTTGAGGTACGTACGACGGCGGACTCCGCCGGGCCGATCGGTGAAGGGGCCCGGGTTTCACGCCAGGATCCGGTCAGAGCCTCTGGAGCCAGCGGTCGAAAAGGGTTCCAGATTTGACGGATGCAAGCCGCAGTTGCAGTAGCTGTTCGTAGTCGCAGTACCAGCAAGTAGTTGTCGAGAGAGAAGGGAAGGATTACACCGTCGGATCGCCCGCCAGTGTCAGCATTTGCCGGGCGGGTGCCGTAGTTCCATCAGATGGGAAGGTGGTCTTCGGTTACGCATTCAGCGATCCTCGCGGCGACGGCCTTCACGTGGCGCGCCGCGGCAGAGCAAGACCGGCCTCACGGCCGGTAGATGGTGACAATCCAACCAACCCCTCTGGGCCCCGGTGCTTTCGGCACCGGGGCCCTTCGACATGGAGGTTCGATGACCCAGACACGCACACGGAGACCCTGTTGAACTCAACACCACCCGCCGGGCCGGCCAGCTTCGACGATGATGACTACCCCGCGTTCACCATGGGCCGGGCCGCGGAGATGCTCGGCACGACACCGGGATTCCTGCGCAGCCTCGACGAGGCGAAACTGATCACCCCACAGCGCTCCGAAGGCGGCCACCGCCGCTACTCCCGCTACCAGCTTCGGCTGGCAGCCCGAGCCCGCGAACTCGTCGACCAGGGCACCGCGCTCGAAGCCGCCTGCCGAATCATCATCTTGGAAGACCAGCTAGCCGAAGCCCTGCGAATCAACGAAGAGCGAGACAAGCAGACCTAGCGCGGAGAGCCCCACATCCGGGAGTTCGGCGGCAACACTGAGATGCGCGGCCGCGCCACCCACTGCCCCCAAGGTCTAGCTGTAGCCGCTCACGCCGCCCAGCTCACCGCCCGGAACTTGATCGACGCCGAACCGTTGCGCACCTGGCAGTCCCCAAACACTCCGCTTGACGGGTTCGTGAAGATAGCCGTCCCACTTCACCTCAGAGCGCGATCCGCCCGGCCGAGCAATCGGCGAGGGGATCTGGTCTACCGACTTGGCCAGCGCGACGTCGACCGGGCCGGCCAGATCGGCCGGGACTCGCACCTCGCTCGGTTCAATCCCTCGCCTGGCCGGAGTCATCACCACTCCTGTTCCATGATCGGCGGAATGGCGGCCACACGATGACTTTCACCCGTCGAACCTGGAGGCGAGGGTCACGGTGCGGGCAGAACCGGTGATGCTCCGAGACGTTCGCCCCGTCGCGTTTCCCGCACCGCCAGACCCTGGCCATGCAACCAGCATGCGCCCAGATCTCAGCTCATGTCGCCGTACGGCGATCGATTCGGCGGCGCCACGCTGGTGCCTTCGGCCGGCGCCTTGGACCGGAGTCACGAGCCAGGCAGACACTGTGGGCTAGCGCAGAGCCCGGATCGCCGCGGCCCTGCTGCAAGCGCACGCCCGCGACGCAAGGTCTCGGTGGGTCGGCACTGCTACGTCGTGGTGTCGAGGGGTCGCAGGTTCACCGCGGCGAACCACGCTTCGACGGACTCCGGTCGACGCGGGTCCGGTACGTACACGACGCGCGCCTGCCAGTCTCCCGACGGGAAACGGCGCCATTCAAGGATCAAGCCAGGCCACGGGCCCTCTGCGCGAGTTGTTCGCAGAACCCAGCAGCGCCGGCGCTGGCCCTCGGGGGCGGCTTCCGCGGGTAGCGCCTATTGGTCCCCATGCCATCAAACTAGAACACCTTTTCGAATGACATGCAGGCCCCTGGGCCAGGTGCGCCGCTGCGCGTCTGGTGGCCTGCCCGCTGGCTGTCGGCCGTCGTCGGACCGCGGCCGGCGGGTCACATACTCGTCCCGATCCAGCTGCGTCGCGGATCGTGAGACGGTGCCTGCCCTCGGCGATCTCAGTCGGGCTCCTGTTCAACCGGTCCCACAGAGGTGTGCTTCTGGAGCGAACGACGCCGCCTCGAGAGGACTCAGACCTGACCAGCGGCGGACCGCGAGGCTCGGTCGTCCCGGGGCTGCCGGATCCCGATCTCGCTTCGGCGCGCCGGACCGCCACTAGCCTCGTGGGTCATCGCTGGGGAACAAGCTTCGCGAGGCCGTCGAGGATGAGATTGAGTCCGATCTCGTATTCGTCGGCGTAGTCGTAGCCGGGCTGGAGGACGTGCTCGATGGTCAGTCGGGCCAGGTGCGGGTACTCCTTGGCCGGGAATTGGACCACGAAGGCCTGGGCGAGCTTTGCGGTTTCCTCGGGAGTGCCGAACGCGAGACTGCGTTCCTGCAATGCGAATCCATAGATGTAGCTGTCGAGGGCCGCGAACGCATGTGCGGTCACTGAGAGGGGAAATCCGGCGTCCAGGAGGCATCCGATGACGGCGTCGTGGTGTCTGAGTGTGGCGGGCCCGGGGGTTCGGCGTGACTCCATCAGTCCGATCGCCCAGGGGTGACGCGTCATGGCGGCGCGCATCGACATCGCCCGTCCTCGCATGGCGACCTGCCAGCTGCGTTCATGGGCGGGCATTTCGATTTCGCTGAACACCTCGTCGATCATGCCGTCGAGCAGGTCGTCCTTGTTGGACACGTGGTTGTACAGCGACATCGTTCCGCCGCCGAGTTCTTGGCTGAGCTTTCGCATGCTGAGTGATTCGATCCCGCGCCTGTCAGCGAGGTCGATTGCGGCGCGCAGCAACTGCGTCCTGGTCCACGGGGCCCGCGCTTCGGTGCTGGACTCCTGCTGCTCGGCCATACGGCTCTCCTTCGCGACGTTTGCATGATGTGGATCCCTGGACACACGTACACCGTACGTGTAACGTACACCGTACGCGTACATCGTACGTAGTGACTGGACGAGTGGCAATCGGCTCTCGCACCCAGCACTTTCCTGGGAGGGAACCACCATGACCAGTCGCATCCAGAACCCGCACCTCCAACGTCCGCACTCGGCGCCGCCGGACCCGGCCCTGCCGGCTCAGTGGTCGATCCGTCGGGCGAGCCTGACCGCAGGTGTCGCACTGCTGCTCATGTCTGTCGTCGCCATCTTCGGCAACATCGTGGTCATCGACGGACTGGTGACGGAGGGGGACGCGGGACAAACGACCGCCGACATCCTTGCCAACCAGGGCCTATTCCGGCTCGGAATCACCAGCCTCATCGTCGTGATCCTCCTCGATGTCGTGGTGGCCTGGGCCCTCTACCGCGTCTTCAGTCCCGTGAACGCGAGCCTGTCGATGCTCGCGGCCGCGATGCGGCTCGTGTATTCAGGAGTCTTCATGGTCGCGATCGGCCAGCTCCTCGGCGTGATCCGCCTGCTCGGAGACGACGGCAGCCGTGCGGCGCTCGGTGCCGACCAGGTACAAACCCAAGCCATGATGGGCGTTGCTGCCTTCAAGGACATCTGGTACCTAGGCCAGTTCCTCTTTGGTGCCCACCTGCTTCTCATCGGCTTCCTGGCCTACCGATCTGGCTACATCCCCAGGCTGTTGGGCGTCCTTCTCGTGATCGCCGGTCTCGGCTACGCAACTGACAGCCTCGGAGCCGTGCTGTCCCAGAGCCCCTGGGCCGACATCAGCGCATTCACATTCCTCGGCGAATTCCTGCTGGCACTCTGGCTCGTCATCCGAGCCCGCCGAATCGCAGCCACAGCCGCAGCACTCGAGGCCACACCACACGCCCGAACCCTGGATGACCTCAAAGCCTGAGCCAACGCGGTCAGATCCCACAAGCGGCCCCGACCTGTGCGCCGGGGCCCGCTTTATCACGCCAACTCCTGCAGTCAACGGGCGACGCAGGCGCTCCACAACCGAACGCCGCCGTTCTGCGGCTACAGCAAAACTTCTGCAGGTAGGTCAGTCTCGAGTGCGGCTGTGGAAATTGTCGGGGTCGGCTGGGATCGTGGTGTGGCATGGAGCTGACTGCCCGGGATTTCGAGCGGATACCGCAGGGGAACCTGCGGATACCGGTGCGTGAGTTCGCGCGGCTCTGGCTGACGGCCGAGCATTGGTTGGTCTCATCGAAGGCCTGCCCGGGCCGGCTGGGACGTGGCTAATCAGCGGCAGCCGCGCGGTCCAGCGCCTGATGGAACGCCCGGGGGTGGACCGGGGACTGCGCCGCGGCTTGGTCGGGTGACAGTGCCCCGCTGATAACCGCGAGAACGAGTTGGGCTACCGCCCCGAGCCGGTCGGTGAATGACTCGACGAACGATCGATCGATGACGTCACCGTGGCCTGGAACGATCGGGCCATCGACTAGGCCGATGACCCGCTGCATGGTCTGCGGCCACTCCATTGGGTAGCTGTCGCGGTACCCTGGCGGCCCGTTCTCCTTCACCAGATCGCCCACGAACGCGACCGAACAATCGGGAATCTCGACGATCAGGTCGCCACCGGTATGGCCCCTGCCCAGGTGGTGAAGGCGGACATCTCGACCACCGACCGACACCACTTCCTCCGTGTCAACCAGGCGAGTGGGTGGCGTTATCCGCACCGCGCCAAGTGCTGCCGCCATGGCCTTGAACGGATCGGTCGTCATCAATCGTTGTCTCATCACCTCGGCCGTCGCCGCCATGAAACCGGGGCACGAGCGATGGCCCCAGATAGGCACATCGTCGAACACGGCGTTGCCGAAGACATGATCCCAATGACCGTGGGTGTTGACCACGCCGACAATCGGCTTGTTCGAGAGGTGGCGGATGTCGGCGACCAATTCCTCGGCGTGTATCTCGGTAGCCCGGGTATCGACCACGAGCAAACCAGCGTCACTACCGATGAGTCCTACGTTCTCGTCGCCGTAGTCATACCGGCGAAACCAGACCTGATCCGCGACCTCGTACCAGCCCTTGACGTCCATCGGGTGAATCATAACGACCAGCAGCACAGGCCACTCTCTGAAGAGTTCAGTGAAGGTAGCCGTCCCACTTCACCTCGTAGCGCGAGCCGCCCGGCAAAGCGTGCGGTGCGGGGATCTGGTCGACCGACTTGGCCAGTGCCAGGTCGACCGGTCCGGCCAGATCGGCCGGAACTCGGATGTCGCTCGGCTCAGTGCGTCGCCTGGCCGAAGTCATTCCCGCTCCCGTCCTCAGGTGGACGGAGCGGCGGCCACACGATGATCGTTACCTGCCGGACCGTGAGCCTGGGGTCGCGGTGCGGGCAGAACCGGTGATGCTCCGAGACGTTCGCCCCGTCGCATTTCCCGCACCGCCAGACCCTGGCCATGAAGCCAGAATGCGGTAAATCTCAGCTCATGTCGCCGTACGGCGACCGATTCGGCGGCGCCAGAGCGATCCCCTCGGCCTTGGCCTTCGACCGGATCGCGTCCTCGGTGCGGCCCAGCTTCATCGTCATGACACCAACCGGTGCGTTCCCCTGTGCCAGGTCCCGCAGTTGTTGCACCTGGTCGTCGGTCCATTCCCGGCCGCTGTTGGCACTGGTGTCCGCCATGGCCTGCTCCTCTCCGAGTGGTTGTTGCCTCAAGCCCCGGTACCCAGCCAGCGCGCACCGAACAACCCGGGTCAGCTGTGCAGATGGCACTGCAGTGGCAGTCTGGGACACATGTGTGGTCGCTACGCGTCAACAGCCCGCCGGACAGACCTGCGCGAACAGTTCCAGGTCGACGACGACCGCGCCGACATGCTGAAGGAACCGGACTACAACGTGGCCCCGACCAAGCTCGCCCCGATCGTGATCGCGCGCCCGCCGGCCGACGGCGCCAAGGACCCCGACGCCGTCCGGCAACTGCGGCTGTTCAAGTGGGGGCTGGTGCCGTTTTGGGCCAAGGACGTCAAGATCGGGAACCGGCTGGTCAACGCCAGGAGCGAGACCGTGCACGACAAGCCTGCGTTCCGGGCCGCGTTCAAGTCGCGGCGGTGCCTGATCCCGGTCGATGCCTTCTACGAGTGGTTCGAGACCGACCAGATCAGCGACAAGACCAAGAAGCCCCTCAAACAGCCCTTCGCGTTACCAGTTAACTGCACTATGTACTCCTCTCCAGGGGTGCCGTTTCCGGGGGAAGGGACTTGGTGTGGCGTTCGATCGGCGTCAGCAGCTGGTGGAGAAGAAATCCGCAGCGGCCAAACTCGTGCCGGCCGGCCGAGTGGAGCTGGGCCTACCGCGCGTCCGGAGCGGCTGATGAATCCTCAGCGGCATTCGCCGGTCACCGCTGAAGACCGCTGGTCCGACAACCGCAGAGGAACGGCCCGATGATGACGCGGGTGGGTTCAGCCGGTTGTCGCCATCGTCGGCGACTCGGCCTCGCGTACCGGTAGTGGTGGCCCGAACCCCTTGACGATCAGCCAGAGCGGCATGAAGACGAATTCCGAGACACCCGATATGTCGTAGACGTTGATCAGGTGATCAACGCGATACCCATCGCAAGCAGCCAGACCGACCATGCGATGTAGAGGACTGGGATCGCCGGCCCGGCGAGGCCCCATCCCCCTTCTTCGTTGGGACCGAGGAACTCCGCCGAGCCGACCGCCAGTCCGGCGCCGATGACGACGCCCGGCCAGCCAAGCCAGGTGGGCAGCGCGGTTCCTTGGATTACGCCGACGCCGAGCAGCGCGGACCAGATGCCGGTGAACAGGTAGCCGAGGTGTTCGCCGACACCGACTCCGAGGTACTGGTGCAGGGCCCGGAAGATTGCGGCATGGACGTCGCGCTGCGCGGGCTCAAGGGTGGGGTCTGCGTAGGCGCGGGCGAGTGCGGGGACGAGGTAGACCCACCGCAGGAGGCCGAGCATCTGGACGAGGCCGGCCAGGACTCCGATGGTCGTGGCCAGTGGCATGATGCCGCCGAAGCCGAGGACCTGTCCCAGCAGCACCGCCCCGGCGATCAGCAGCAGTCCCGACAGCATGAACGTCCACCACAGAAGGATCAGCGACGAGCCACCGGCTCGGAAGCGGTGGAGGATTTCGGCTGTGGGTCGGCGCAGGATGTCGGGGTAGTCGAACCGCTTGCCGAGCAGGGCGAAGTTGGCGTTGAACCAGAGCGGCGCGATGATGAGAACGATGCCCGCGGTGCGAACTACGTTCACGGAGTAGGCCCGGCTGCCGGCCCGCGGACTTCGGGACCCTCCCGGAACAGGACTGCGAGAAGGAGCCAGGTCAGCAGCCCGAAGACCAGCGCTCCGCTTGCACCGAAGATGGGGAACCTCTCATCGATGTTCCTCGTGATCACGTACGAGGTGACGAACCAGCCCAGCGCCCAGGCCGGCGGGTTCGCAACGGCCCACCAAAACGCTCCCGGGACCCGATGTCGTGCGAGCACCAGCGCCTGCATCA
The DNA here is from genome assembly GCF_004331465.1 of Kribbella pittospori. Lineage (GTDB taxonomy): Bacteria > Actinomycetota > Actinomycetes > Propionibacteriales > Kribbellaceae > Kribbella > Kribbella pittospori. Next base: position 34,460 of record NZ_SJKB01000033.1, on the reverse strand, counting down.
CACCCACCCCGGCACCGGTCACCGCACCCAACAGCGCGACATCTGCCCGGCCGATCCCGTAGTCGACCAAGGCAGCTCCCGCGACCAGGCCGGCGGCCATCCCCACCATCGTCGCCAAAATCCACAGCCACGAGATCCGCTGCCGCAAAGCGAACCACTCCGCCGTTCCGATAACTGCGCCCACGATGAGGCCCCCAGCGAGCGCTGCACCCACGGAATCGACGCCGTCCACCGCCAGGTCTGCGATGTACCCCCCGATCGGGAAGCTGACCAAAATCGCCACCGGCCACAGCCACATCCGGCGCGCGGTACTCGTCCAGTCGCCTGCCACTTCGTTTTCCACGATCGTGCTCCTTTGTCCGTACTCGACCGGGCGTTCTCGGAGGCGGCCTGCACTCGGTCGGCCCGGCCCTCATGGCCTGGGCTCACCGAGACCGCCGGCCCACTGAACCCACCGGCTTGACACCCTCATCTACATCGCTGGTGCTGTGGCTCATCGACAGTGGCGTCTCACACACCGCTCGTCTGAGTCGGATCCGTCGCGGAGGCAGCGGGTTGCTCTGGGATGGTGATCACGAGCTTTCCCCTGGCGTGGCCGTCGATTAGATGGGAACCACCGCGGCCTGGTCGAAGGTCAGGTTCGCCGGCTTGGCGGCGAGCTTGGCCTCGGCGGCGCGGGTGTACTCCGCGAAGGTGCCCTGGCCGACGCCGAACACCTCGTCGCCGGGCTGGAACCTGGTCACGTTCCTGCCGACCGCCTCCACGACACCGGCGACATCCATACCAAGCACGCGGTTCTTCGGCGCCCGGACGCCGTACCCAGCCAGCCGGATCGGATAGGGCAGCCCAGCCATGAGATGCCACACCCCGCGATCCACGCCGGCCGCGCGGACCCGGACCAGCACCTCGCTGTCGGTGATCGCGGGTGTGTCGATGTCGCGGACCTCGAGAACATCCGCCGAGCCGTACTTGTCCTGAGTGATGGCCAACATTGTGCTTCCCCCTACCGACATGCCGGTTACAACCGACCACGAAAAGTATTTATGTTGTACGTTTACTTTGTAAACTACGCTTGATCGAAGAGTCCGTCCAGATCCGACCTCCAGGAATCACGCCTGGACCGCCAGAGGAGCCCGATGTCGACCGAGACCGGATCGAAGACCGAACGCCGAGTCCCGCTCAACAGGGAGCTGGTACTTCGTGCGGCCGTCGCCCTGGCCGACCGGGACGGGATCGAGTCGCTGACGATGCGGAAACTCGGTCTGGCGCTCGGAGTGAAGGCGATGGCGCTGTACAACCACGTCCGGAACAAGGACGACATCCTCGACGGCATCGTCGATCTCGTCCTCGGCGACATCGACGTTCCGCCGGCCGGAACGCACTGGAAGACCGCCATGCGGCAACGATCGATCTCCGCGCACGAGGTGCTGCTGGAACATCCGTGGGCGGCAATGCTGATCATGTCGCGGTTCAACATCGGGCCAGGCATGACCCGCTACCTCGACGCGACACTGGGGCGGCTGCGCGCCGGAGGCTTCTCGGTCACCGGCGCGCTCGACGCGTGGCACACCCTGGACAGCCACCTCTTCGGATTCACCCTCCAGCAGCTCAATCTGCCGTTCGGCGCGGACGAGGCCCCGCAGATGTCGGCCGACGTGCTCGACGCGATCCCGATCGACGACTACCCGCACGTCATCGAGGTCATCAGCCACGTCATGCAACACGGCCGGGCGGAGGACTTCGAACTCGGTCTCGACCTGATCCTCGACGGCCTGGAAAGAACCCTCGATCAAGGCTGAGGCAGCCTGATTGTTGACGTATGCGGCCGTCAGGCCCACGCCGTCCAGCTGCAGTGAGACGAGCGGGGGACAACCGAGCGAGCGCATCATGGGTCACGTCCTCGGTGAGTCGGTGTATGAGGAATCCCTCGATGGTGTTCAGGCATTCAGGTGCTGAGGGCTGGAGGCCGGGCACCGGATCTGGGCCGGCGCGGGGATCGAGGCTCAATGGGCCCGGGTGAGAAGGCGGGCGCGGAGCCGGTGCAGCTGCGGCATGAGGCCGTAGATGACGATCGGTACGGCGACGGTGGCGAGGACGAACGTGCGCAGGACCGGGCCTAGGCCGCTTAGCCAGTCGCCGAGGACCAGGTTGAGGACGGTAAGCGTCGGGAAGACCGCGACCCAGATCATCAGGGCAAGCTGATGCTTGGTCGGCGGTCTCACGGGTGAGATGCGGTCGCTGGTGGGGTCGATGTTGTTCATCGGTTTCTCCTGGAGGCGTGCGTCGGGACCGTGGCGTGCTCTATGGCGCGCCACGCAGGGATGCCGGGTCGTGGTCTGGGGGTCAGTTACTGGCCCGGGCGATGGCGCGGTGGTGGAGGGCGTCGCGGACGTCTTCGGCGACGAGGTCGGCGTTGATGGCGATGGCGGCGGTGGATCCCTCGCCTGCGGCGGTGATGACCTGGGCGCGAGGATTGGCGACGTTGCCAGCCACCCACACACCCGCGACGCTGGTCAGCCCCGTGCTGTCGGCCGCCGGCCAGCCGTCGTCGTCGAGCTCGCACCCGAGCCGAGCCAGCAAGCCGGAGTTCGGAACGAACCGCGGCGGCACGAACAGCGCGTCTCGTGGCACAGCGCGGCCGTCGGTCATCTCCAGCCCATGAAGGCGGTCGTGCTCGATGACAACACGGCGGACGTCGCCTTCGACGATGCCGATGGCGCGCGCCACCAATTCGGCCCGCTCGATGGCCGTGAGCGAGCCTGTCGGGGTGAAGTAGACGACGTCGTGACTCCACTGCCGCACGATCTGGGCGTAGCGGACCGCATTCGGGGTGCCGCCGATGACTCCGAGCTGCTGGTCACGGACCTCCCACCCGTGGCAGTAGGGGCAGTGCAGGACATCGCGGGCCCACCGGTCGGCCAGACCGTCGATCGCGGGGAGCTCGTCGCGCAGCCCGGTGGCCACGAGCAGCCGGCGCGCCGCGAATCGGCGCCCGTCCACAGTGATGACCCAGAAGCCGTTCGTGCCGTTAGGGATCACGTCGGTCACAACGGCATCGACGAGTTCGCTTCCGTACCGGGCGACCTCGTCGCGGCCGGCGGCGACCAGGTCGGCCGGCGGGACCCCGTCGCGGGACAGGAAGCCGTGCATGTGCCGCGCCGGCTGATTACGTGGTGAGCCGGAGTCCAGCACCACGACCCGGCGTCGGGCTCGCGACAGCACCAGGGCCGCGGAGAGGCCGGCGGCGCTACCGCCGATGACTGCTACCTCGTAGGTGTTCATGTCCGCAACGTTCCGCGCGCGACCGGGCGATTCCAATCGAAGTTGCCGTTTCTGGGAATCAGCGGCTGCAATGAGAGGTGTGGATGACACTGCGGCCCTGATCGCGGCCGCGCTCGATGAAGTCGGGCCGCGGCTTCGGCGGCTGCGGCGCCTGCGCGGGGCGACCCTCACGGCAGTCGCCGAGGCGACCGGCATCTCCAAAAGCACCCTGTCCAGGCTCGAGAGCGGCCAACGCCGTCCCACCCTCGAGCTTCTGCTGCCCCTGGCCCACAGCTACCGCGTGGCGCTCGATGACCTCGTGGGCGCGCCGGACTTCGGCGACCCACGGACGCGGCTCAAGCCCCGACGCGTCAAGGGCCGCACCGTCATCCCGCTGACCCGCCGCCCCGGCGGCATGCAGGCGTGGAAGATCGTCATCCCCACCTCCAAGGTCGACCCCGAGCTACGAACGCACGAGGGGTATGAGTGGCTCTACGTGCTGTCGGGACGCATGCGGCTCATCCTCGGCGACCGCGACATGGTCCTGGGCGCCGGCGAGGTCGCCGACTTCGACACCCAGATCCCACACTGGTTCGGCAGCACCGGCGACGAACCAGCCGAGGTGTTGAGCCTGTATGGCCGTCATGGGGAGAGTTCCCACCTGCGGTCGGCTGTTCATCCTGACCGCCCCACCTAGAGCAGCCTGCGCGCTGCCTCCACCAGCGGCCCACGCCGAGGAAGGGCGCCGTCCTCGTAGTCGCGGCTGGTCAGCACGCGCCGGCACTGGTCGCCTTGCTCCAACATCGGCCACTCGACGATCGGTGGAAGAGCGGCGAGGATCCGATCGAGCGGGCCGCCGGACGACTCCGTTCGCGGAGATCGCTGCGCTTATCGGCGTTTTGCTACACACCCGATGGGCAGCCCCCCTGGCCGACGCGGGCTAAGCAGCCCCAATGCCACCGGAGCCGGGCCCACTGACCAGTCACGCGCGCATTCAGACTTGACTCTCGCGAGGCTTGTCCAGTCGGCCGCCACGCTCACCAGTCAGCTCGGGAACACTGTGGGAACGAAGGGACGTCAATCAGAGGCGTCTGGAGTCAAACTGGTCGAACTCCCGATGGTGCGGTACACCTGAAGGAGAGCATGCTCGTCGGTCGCATCGGTGTCCTGAACCGCGCGTCGCTTTTGAATATCCTCAAATCTGTCCTCGCCGGCTAGCCCAGTACGGACTCCTACAGTCTGCCCTTCTCGACGCGCGGCACTATCCAGTCGTGTAACGGGGCGTGTGAGCTGGCCGATTGCCCCAGCGAGGGCGTCGCACTCCACGATGTCGAATCTCGAGGGGGAGCCGGGGGAGATGGGCGCATGGCTGACTAACAACAAAGACATCATCGGCATCGCCCTCGCATTGCTCGGCCTCGTCGTCACCGCCTACACCGTGCTCATCGCGCGAACTGCGCAACGCAGGGACGCGTTCATGCGGATCCACGAGGTTCTTCTCCAACCTGAAATCCAAGAAGGACGCAGGCTACTGTTCCAGATCCAATCGGACGACGACGTGCCAAAACGTGACTCCACGAGCTATCAGATGATCAACAGGTCCCTGGCGATGTACGACACGCTCGGTCACTACATTCGCCGCGGCGACGTCGACCGCCGCCGCGCGGTGGACGTCTGGCATCACAGCCTCCGGGACATCACCGCGCCAGCCGAGATCTTCATCCACGCTCGCGAGTCAAGCCACCGATCAGGGTGGCATGCCTGGCCGTGGCTGCGCTGGCTCCTGGCGGAAGCATCGTCGTACCGCTCGAAGGAAGGCTGCTGCGTGTCGACCTCGGCGCCCCAGGGCCGCAACGGCGGTGGCAGCACACCCGCGGGTACCGCACGGACGGGCGAACACAACGTGGAGTAAAAACGTGGAGTTGCGTCCATCAGAGTGGTGTACGGCGGGATGGCCGGCCTGGGTGTGGACGTGGGTGCGGTCACCGCGTGATTCTTCGAGGAATCTCTCACAACCCACTCGAAGAGAAGAGCACTGCGATGACCGCACGACCCAGTATCGACCCCGGCGAGTCCCGGCCGTCTAGGCCGGCATCTCGCCCAGGACGCGATCAAGTCCTGCGCCGGGTCCGGAGCATGGAGCCCAGCCGTCCGGAATCGGCTGCCGTGGCGCGACACTGAGCGGTCTCGCCGCACGTCGGCACCGGCCGTCACCCTTCTGCACGCGGAACGCCGACCAGTTTCACCAGGAACCGGTCCACCTGTTCGTCCAGCGGGGGCCAGGGAAGCTCGGGTTCATTGACGCGCAGCGAGACCGCACCGTGTACGGCCGTGCGCAGATCGAGGGACACGATCTCCGCGTCGCCGCGCGTCGCCAGCCCGGCGTCCATGCAGCGACGGATCGCAGTGGTCGTGCGCTTGGCCATTTCTTCCTTGAAGGACATATCCCTGCGCCGGTTGAGCGTGCTCTCATGCAGCACCTTGTACAGCCCCGGGTGCTCTCGGGACCACACGCCGAGCAGCGCCGTTCGCGCGCGCAGCGCGGCCACCGGGTCGGCGGCGCCCGACTCCGCGTCGTCCACCGCGCGAAGCAAGTCCGCATAGCAATGCTCCAGCGCGGCCAGCACCAACGCGTCGCGATCGGCGAAATGGATGTAGATGGACGTCGTGGCGATGCCTACCTCGCGCGCGACCGCTCGCAGCGACAGCGCCTGGTCGTCGGCGAGTTCGTCCAGCAGTCGCAGCGTCGCGTCAACGATCTCGGTCCGCAGCCGCTCGCCCTGGCCACGCGGGTTGCGGCCACGCGGCGCAGTGCTGGCGGTGGCTCGGGCTGGAGTGGTCGCATCCATGATCAACGATTGTATTAGAACGCACATAAGGCTACAGTCGTAGCCCTACAAGCATTCACTTAAGGAGTGTCATCATGACGTTGCCGACCCAGACAGCGGTCAAGGAACTGGACCCGGTGTTCGCGGAAATGGCCGCCGCAAGCTTCCAACTCACCGAGTCCGGAACGCAGCTCACGCCGCGCGAGCTCACGCTGCTGAGTCTGGTTGCCGACGTGTGCGAGCAGGTCCTCGGTATGCCGTTCGAACTGCATGTGCGGGCTGCCCTGGCCAACGGCCTCGATGCCGACGACCTACGCGAGTTGCTCCGTTTCATCTCCTACGACAGCGGTTACCCGGCGGCGCTGGCCGCCCTGGAGCGGCTGGCTGAGGTCGAGCACAAACACGGCCTGCCCGGGCCGACTGGCCAGGGCCACCAACTCAACGCCGACGGCACCGGCAGCCCCATCCCCCCGGCGATGCGCGCTGAGGTGCGTGCCCTCGACCCGGGTTTCGCCGACTACATGGACCTGCAGTCGCGGATGCGCGCCGACATGTCCCGGATCAGTGTCCGCGAGCGGGCCTTCGCGACAATGACGGTGGACGTCCTCTATCAGACCCTCCACGAGAGCTTCCATGCCCACGTCGGCCGCGCATTGAGGGCGGGAGTGACGCCCGACGAGGCCCGCGCCGCCGTCAGCGCCACCGCGCCGTACGGGATGACCCGGACCTGGCGCGCCCTTAACGTCCTCGAAACGCTGATGACCGACCTGGAGGAACTGCAGGGAAAGCAGACAGCCAGGGACGCCTGAATGCCTGTCGCCTGCACCCAGCACACAACTCTTCCAGCGCATCACCGAGCCGCCACGATCAAGGCTCCCGCGCCTGGGCTCCGAGGCAACCGAGTCAGCGACGGCCGTGGCGATGACGCGGTCTTGAAGAGCTCCGTCCACGACCCTACCTCGATGGTTGCCTGAGGCCTCGTATTGACAACTCTGGCGGTCACCAATTGGTCGACGTACACCCGTGTCGGAATACGCCGGAGCGTCGGGTACCCGGTCGAGGACGGCGCTGTCGCTTGGCCGAGGCCGCCGCGAGCTGCCCCCGCCAGCCCGATCCGAACACGTCCTCGTACGTCTCGAACACCAGCCGGGCATTTGGCAATCGCGGCCTTGCCTCGTAGCCCCCGGTCGCCTTGAGGCGATCCATTGCACCGGGTTCCCTGCGGACGACAGTCAAACAACAACCCACCATGGCCGCCCGATTCGCGCATGGATCGACCGCCAACGGGTACCAATCGGTCGCCGCGATTCAGGAGGCGAATCACCATGGACCTCGAACTGATCGGCCCAACCGAGAAGTACCCGCGGGCGACTCTGGTGAACCCGCCCGCGAGCGGATACAGCCACCTCGCCGCGGTCATCGAGCTGCCACCTGGACGGGCGCCGTTCACGCGCACCAGCGAGGACAAAGCGCGCTTGCTCAAGCAGCTGAAAGCGATGGCGACCGACCTCGGCGAGCGGCAGGACGTGGACAAGGTCACGGTGTACGACGCAGCGGTCGTATCGCCCCCGACGGGGGTACGCGAGACGGCACGGTGTGCATCACGCGCGGTACGACCTCGTAGTGCTGATTGAGACAACGCTGCCCGAGGTGATCGGGCAGGTTCACGGGTCCGAGGAGTTCCGAGTCCTGCACGATGCCCTGATAGCCGCCTCGACCCACCTGCATGTGATGCCGGCACTCTGTACTAGATCGGTGGGCGACGTGGACAAGTTACGTCCAGCGCCGTTCTTGTTCACTACTACGTCGCCGAGGACACCGACGTCGCGCTGGCTTTGTGGGAGCACATGGCCAGCTGATTCAAGAAGCAGACCGGGCTGGACAACTCGACGCTGCTGCAGCCGCTCGACAAAGTCCGACTATGTATTCGTAAATCACGCGCTGGGACTACGGCGTACCGCGACTGCTGCTGCATCAGCTCACCAAGCCCAGCTTCCGCAGCTACGTCCTGGCCAACCTCCTCGTGAACCGAACCGGAGCGACGCCGCTGCCCTACCACCTCGCGTGACGTCACACCTCAGTACTGAGCATCAGTCGAGCTGGAGGTGATCATGCGCTCACACCGGCACCCATCCGACGAACTGTTCCAGGTCATCGGCTTCATGCGGATGTCGCAGGACGCCGACCACAGCAGGCGGCTCCTCGCCGAGAAGGCGACGTACGACACCCACCAAGCCAACAGGACGTCACCAAAGGAGATCACCGCACCCGATCGAACCACCCGACTGGCCGGCCCGCCGACTAACACTCCGGTCCCTCGAACAGTAACAGTATCGGGCAACGCGACGGCGGGACACGTACGGCGCTATGGCTCACGCTCCCCGGGCTGCGAACCCCGGCCACCGGCCGACAGCACTGTGCGAGCAACCACGGGCCGATGACGACAAACCGGTACCCGACTCCACGACCCTTCAAGCTTCTCGACAGGTCGTTACGACCTTGGCCTGATCGGCCATCGTCGCAGGAGGTGCCGTTTAGTAGCCCCCACCGCCACCACTGCCGCCACCCCCGGCCAGGGCCAGCAGGACAACCACCACAATCACGATCGCCACGACGACGGCGATCCACAGCGCCTTACGTTGCGTCTGAGTAGTCACGTCAGCATTCGCCTCCTCGTACGATGCGCTCGCCGGGTTCTCTCCCATCGCGCAAATCCATGAGATACGAGCACTAGTTCTCATACGCAGTCAGGCAGGATTCGGTTCACCCGCGCAGACATCCATACAAACAAGCTGCCTAAGGCCGATCTCACCGGCCGAAGGGACCCCAGTCCTAATGCCCGTACACGTCCTCGTAGTAGTTGCTCTGCACAACGAGACATTGGCCCATGAGCCACCTGCGCTCGCTCCGGCGAGACGTCCTCCGTAACGCGGCTGATCGCCTCGACCGGTACCAGCTGCATCCTCTCTCCGAGGCCGAAGAAACCGTCCGAGCCGACTTCCAGGAACCGGACTCGCCGCCCCCCTCCTCGTCGATGACCAGCCTCTCGACCTTGCCGACCTCATCCAGCCCCGGATCTGTCAGCCGCACCAACGTATGCGAGGCCTCACCCGGCGTGAGTCGTCCGTGGCCACGATCCCCTTCATCTCCGGTATGCCAGTCACGTCACACTCCCCATCGAACCCATTCCGCACTCAGTGGTGCTGCCGATACCCGCACACCCGTACACCCGTACAACCACATCTATTGCGACCGGCAAGCCGAGAAGCATCGCCGAAGCGTCGCCATGACTGCACGCGCGCCGCAACGTCGACGGCTTCGTCTGTACAGCATCCGGCAGCTAGTGGCTCGAGGTGCACAGCCGTGAACCCTGGACGCATTGGGACACCGGTTGCTGCCTCGACCCTCCAGAAAGAGTTACACACCTCCACCACAGTCGCGGTCAACGCCGGCCCGCACAGTTCGGGACCGGCGGATGAGGCTGGCCGATCAGCGCCCAGCAATAGACCGGTGGCCCTCTCGCCAAATCGGGACCAACACTCAGCTTCCTTGGTTGCCGAGGCACGACAACGCTGGCCTACCGACTCTTGGCCACGATGAAAACTCCAGGCCCGAGCATCAGGGCCTCACCGACCAGCGAGACGACGCCGAGGGGATACATCCACTGCCCGACATGTTCGCTGAATTGCGGCAGCCCGGTCGTGCGACTGAGCACATAGCCGACAATCGCCAGCGCAGCTACAACGACGCTGCCCAACCACACCACCTTCGTGTCTTTGACGACGAGCAAGACTGCCAGCAAGAAACCGGCGATGGAGAGCAGCAGGAATCCGACACCGATGTATGGCGTTTCTCCCAACGCCTGCATCAGTAGCGGGAGATGGGAGATCGCCTCCGCGATCGCACCGCACGCGGCGACCAGGCGCCACAGTGACTCGAGGGGACGGCCTTCCAAAGGCCAGACGAGAAGAACGGACACCGGGGTCCGCTCCGAGGCAGATACAGCCGAGTTGTCCGAATACGTCGACTTCTGCGACATCCGAAATCCACTTCGTTCGTGATCGGGGCTCCCACGACTACGCGCACAGCGCGGAATCGGTTCATCACGGAGCGTCGACATCTCACATTGCAGACATGACAGATGCGTTGCTGTAGCCCAGCACTGCTCCGTCGCCCGAGCGCCAGACTCGGCTTGTCCCGCAAGCAAGGACGACGAGGAGCTCACCTTGCCTGCAGGCAATCGCCGGCCTCACTGACCGCCCGATGAATCTGTGGTTGAACCGTTGCTGGGCGTGTAAGGGGTGGGGGCGAGGCCCAACAACGGCGATCTCAACCTGGTCCGCGCGGTGGGATGTGTCCGTAGTGGTTCGTTGTCCTGTGAATGATGTACGCGTTTGAGGACGGTTCGGTTCAGCGCCATGGCGACGAACCATCGGACGGCGAAGGGCGTATTCGGGCGCGCATCGCCACCCGCTCAAGGCTTGCGCCCAGGTGGGGTTCCACTTCGTGTTTGGGCAGCTAGCGTCCTGCACGGGGGCGCTGTTCGGGTGCCGGATCCGTCGGAGCCGGGACGCGCGTGCCGGCGATGAGGCGGCGTACTGCCTCGGGGTCGCCGTCGATGACAGCGCCGGCAGCTACGAGCTCGGCCAGGTCCTCGCTGCCGAAGGCCGCGAGAAGGGCGTCGGTCGGGGTGACCAGGACGGCGTCTGGCTCTTCGGGCGGCTCATGTGTGACCTCGGCGCCGGCCGAGGTGATGCGGACACCGAATACCCCGGCAGAACCGTGGTCAGCTAGTTCGATCCGCAGTGTGACCTCGGGCCGCTCAGGCGTCGGCACGAAGAACGTGCGGATGCTCAGCATGGCGCTGTCGGCGCTGACGAAGAGCTGTTCCGTGGTAGGCGGGGTGGCCAGCGCCCAGGTGCCCAAGGCAACCACGATCGGCTCGAGGCCGCGACCCCACGCGGTCAGCTCATAGACCCGCACGCCGGCCGGCAGAAGCTGTCGACGGCGTACGACTCCCTCGTCGGTCAACTCGCGGAGCCGATCGGACAGCGCGTTCGGGCTAGCGGTCGGAAGTGCCCCCTGGAGGTCGGTGAACCGTTTCGCCCCGAGCAGCAGCTCACGCACCACGAGGAGCGCCCATCGCTCCCCCACGATGTCGAGCCCGCGGGCGACGCCGCAGGCCTGCCGATAACCCCGCTGGACTGGCATCGAACACCTACCTCTCGTACTTGCTCGATCATAGCATTCACTATTAGCCTCATAGTACCGATGTGAGAGGAACCTTGACATGCTGCTGGCGAACAAGGTGGCCGTGATCTACGGCGGAGGCGGAGCCGTGGGCGGGGCCGTAGCCCGCGCGTTCGCTCGGGAAGGTGCACGACTGTTCCTTGCCGGGCGCACGCTGATGCACCTGGAGGCCGTGGCCGGTGATGTGGCGGGGGCCGGCGGTTCGGTGGACGTGGCCCAGGTCGATGCGCTGGACGCAGATGCCGTCGCTCGACACGCCGCGCGGGTGGTCGAGAAGGCGGGGCGGCTGGACGTGTCGTTCACCCTGGTCGGCTACGGAGACGCTCAGGGCGCACCGTTGCTGGAGATGAACCGAGAACGATTTGTCGAGCCGATCAGCACAGCGATGCAGGCGCACTTCATCACCGCGACGGCCGCCGGGCGGTACATGGCTGCGGCCAGGTCGGGTGTGATCCTGGCTCTCACCGCCCAGGCCGGCCGGATCCCATACGTCAATACTGGAAGCTTCGGCGTGATCAATGCGGCGATCGAAGGGTTGTGTCGTCAGCTGGCCGCCGAGCTCGGCCCGCACGGCGTCCGAGTCGCCTGCCTGCGATCCGGCGGCTCTCCCGACACGCCCGGGGTCGAGGAAGCATGGGCCCGGCACGCTGCGAACGCAGGTGTGCGGAAAGAGGAATGGTGGGCCACGATGGCCGGCAAGACCGCGCTGCGGCGATTGCCGATGCTGGCAGACGTGGCGAACGCGGCTGTCCTTCTTGCGTCCGACCATGCCACCGCGATCACGGCGGAAGTCACCAACGTCACCTGCGGCGAACTGTTCGACTGAATGGGCTGACACGCCGCCAGTACCGGCCGGCGTACCAGGGCGGCGGCGACCAATAGCAGATCAACGTCTCGAACCTCCTGACCCCACCCGGCCGAATGCGAGCAACCATCGTCGGCATGGTGGGCGGGCAGCAAGGTGCCAGCCTAGATCCTCACCGCGCCTGCTGACCGCCTCGAGAAATAAGGGCTGACAAAGTGGAACGCGAGGAGCGTCTCATGCGAGCGAGCCAGAAGGTGCCCGCGACTGCTCACCTGCCATTGACAGTGCTCACTCCATCCATCACTGACCCGGGCTGCCCGCGTGGCAACAAGGTGCAGATCACTCCGCAGGGAGGCCCCATTCCAGCCTCCACAGAGCTACCGGTACCTAAACCCCGCGGACCCGCACCAGCTGCATGCTCTCGCTTGCCGCTGATCCTTACCCCATCGCCGCTTCCTCGTCACCAGGACCAGGTGTCACAGCGCCGCGCTCGCATACGTCGACCGCGATGACGATCTGAACGATCCAGAGCGGCGCAAGCCCGTCGTCTGCTTCGAACAGCTCGATGCGCCACTCCCGGCCAGACCGCATTCACTTGGACATTCGGGTGCCGCACGACCAGGCCGCCGCGCGAGTCGAAGGATTGCCGTGACAGCGACAGACTGCTCTGGCCGCACGCAGAGGACTCCTGGCGGTCGAGCTTGGGCTGTTCGTCGCGTACGCCCACTTCGCCTCCGAACTAGCGGGTTCGGGGTTCGAGGCGGTTGTGCGGTTGGAGCGGTCGACTTGAACGAAGGCTGTCCGGGTTGGCAACAGGCCAGCTGATCGAAAGTCTTCTCTGCCCAAGCGTTGAGCACGGTTGGCGGCTCAACGAGCAGGGAGATTGCAGGTGGCGTTCGCGAAGGATCAGTGGACGAAGGCGGTCAAGCAGGCCGATGGGTCTGTGGATCGGGTGCGGAACGAGAAGAGGTGGGGGCGGGGGAAGAGGTGGCTCGGGGTCTGGACCGACCTGCATGGTGAGGAACGGTCGAAAGCTTTCGAGACGAAGGTCCAGGCGACCCGCTACGCCTCGGCGATGGAGACCGACCGGGATCGGGGAGACTATCTCGATCCGGACGCAGGCAAGGTGCGGTTGGACGAGATCTGGCCGCGGTGGCACGACCACGATCTCGCTTCCGTGGGAGCGGCTCGACGGCGAGGTCCAGGACCACGCGCTGATCTTCGTTTGATCTGATGGCAAGCCGCTCCGGCCGCGCCTGTACGACGAGATGGTGTGGAAGCCGGCGCTCGCAGCGGCCGGGATCATCCCACCCCCACTAAAGACAACCGCGGTCGTCGGCGCTTCAAGACCGACCGTACGACCGGTCTGCACGCACTGCGCCACTACTTCGCGAGCATCACCCTCGCGGACGGGGTCAACATCAAGGAACTGTCTAAGTATCTGGGCCATCACGACCCCGGGTTCACACTGCAGATGTACACGCACATGCTGCCGTCGTCCTACGACCGAGCCTGGCAGGCAGTCGACCGGCGACTCGAGCGACTTGCTCTGCGGCTGACGGAGCAGTCACGGAGCAGGGCCGATCAGAGCCCGGATATCGAGAACATCGACAGAGGTCCCGATCTGCTCTGAGTGGCCAATCCCAGCACGCAGGAAGCTCTTGTCTACAAGGCTATTTGAGTTCGGCCGAGCTCTTCCCCAAGAGTCTCCGCGCGACGATGAGTTGCTGGATTTGTTGGGTGCCTTCGAAGATGTCGAGGATTTTCGAGTCTCGGGCCCATTTTTCGAGGAGTTCGTGTTCTGAGTAGCCGAGGGTGCTGGTGAGTTCTATGCAGCGCAGGGTGATGTCGTTGGCGCTGCGGCCGGCTTTGGCTTTGGCCATGGAGGCCTGGAGGGAGTTGGGTTGGCCGTTGTCGGCCATCCAGGCGGCTTGCAGGGTGAGGAGGTAGGCGGCTTCCCAGTCGGATTCGAGTTGGAGGTACGTCGCCGCGGCCGCGGGCTGGAGGTGGACGGAGCGGTCGTAGTCGACCTCGACCCCAGCGTCCGCCAGCAGTTCACGCGTGAGTTCGAGCGACGCCCGGGCGCACCCGACGGCCATGGACGCGACCAACGGACGCGTGTTGTCGAAGGTCTGCATAACGCCCGCAAAGCCTTTGTCGGCGTCGATCTCGGGTGAGCCGAGCAGGTTGGCGGCGGGCACACGGCAGTTGTCGAAGCGGAGGGTGGCGGTGTCGGAGGCGCGGATGCCGAGCTTGTGGTCGAGCCGTTCGACCGTCATACCTGGCGTGTCCTTCGGTACGACGAACGACTTGATCGCGGCCCGGCCCAGCGACTTGTCCAGCGTCGCCCACACCACCACCGCGTCACAGCGACCGCCAGCGGTGACGAAGATCTTCTCGCCGTCGATGATGTAGTCGTCACCGTCACGGCGCGCCGTCGTCTGGATGTTCGCCGAGTCCGACCCACACCCCGGTTCGGTGATCGCCATCCCGGCCCACACGCCGTCGAACCGCCGCAACTGCTCGTCTGAGGCAACCGATGCGATCGCTGAGTTCCCGAGCCCCTGCCGCGGCATCGACAGCAGCAGTCCGACATCGCCCCAGCACATCTCCATGATCGACAGCACCGACGACAGGTTCGCCCCGTTCACAACACCTTCACCGGCGGCAGTACGTCGTACGCCGGCCGCACCCGCTCCGGAACTGGTGCCCGAGGCACCTAATCCGTCGACCAGCGCCGCGAGCATGTCCAGCTCGACCGGGTACTCGTGCTCGGCCAGGTCGTACCGCCGCGAGTTGGGCCGCAGCATCTCCGCGGCGACCTGGTGCGCCTGGTTCACGAAGGCGCGGAACTTCCGGGGTGTCTCGAGGTTGATCATCAGACCAGTACCGCACCTTCCATCACGCCGATCGCCCGCAGGTCGCGGTACCAGCGCTCGACCGGATGCTCCTTCACGTACCCGTGCCCGCCGAGCAACTGCACCCCGTCCGTCCCGATCTGCATGCCCTTGTCAGTGCACAACCGCCGCGCCAGCGCGACCTCCCGGGCGAACGGAAGCCCTTGTTCCGCACGCGATCCGGCCCGATACGTGACGAGCCGCATGCCCTCCAGCTCGATCCCGATGTTCGCGACCATGAACGCCACCGACTGCCGATGGCTGATCGGCTCACCGAACGCGGTCCGCTCGTTCACGTACGGCGTGACGTAGTCCAGCACCGCCTTCGCCGTACCCACGGACAACGCACACCACCCCAGCCGCGACAACCGCACGCACTCGGCGTAGTCGTCGAGCGTGCCCAGCTGCACCGCCGGCACATCCTCGAGGATCACCCGGCTGAGCGACGCCGCCCGCAACCCCATCGACGGCTCGGCCTCGATCGTCACGCCAGGATGATCGGACTCGACCAGGAAGAGCCCCGGCCCCTGGCCCTCCAACTGAGCGGCGATCACGAACAACTCAGCCTCCGCACCACGCGGCACCAGAGACTTCACGCCGTTCAACCGCTCGCCAACAGCCGTGGTCCGCAAGTCGAACGGATCGAACAACGCCCGTGGCTCCAAGATCGCCAACGCCGCCGCCGGGACCGACGGCCCGGTGAACGCAGGAAGGTACGTCGCCTGCTGCGTCTCGTCACCCCACAGCGAGATCGCCGTACTCACCGCCGCCGGCGCGAGGCACGCGACCGCCTGCCCCATGTCTCCGTGCGCCATCGCCTCGGCAACCAGTACGCCGGTCATTGCGGACCGCTCGGTGACGATGCCACCGAGCTCCTCCGGCACCTCGATCAGACTCAGCCCGAGCTCGGCCGATGACGACAGCACCTTCGGATCCGTCGTACACGCGGTGTCCGCCGCTGAAGCCGCCGGGCGCAGCACCTCGGCGGCGAACTCCTTCACGACCTCGACCACCATCTGCTGGTCCTCGGTCGGCGTCAGGTCGAACCGCCCGGTCCCCCGCGCCGCCGGCAACCGGGACGGCTTGCCGAGCTTCGACGCCGCTGAGAAACTCCGCGACAGCGCTCCGGCCGTCCGGAACCCGGTCTTGGTCGCCTCGAACACCACCCGCTCGGTCTGCTTCCGCAGCCCGAACCGATCGATCGTCCGCCAGCGAGCGAGCCGGTTCAGCAGCGCAACCCCGACACCGATGGCGTCCCGGCGCGCGCGTGTCCGCTCCTCAAGGCTCATACCGCCACTGTAAACCGAAGTTACAACCCGGGTCACGTGACCGCAGTCACACGGAGATCGCCGCCGCCTTCGCCTGGAGGTACCGCTGCTCCGGCAGGCTGGTCGTACGCCGGGCCGCGGCCAGGTAATGCTCGTGCGCCTTGGCCGGCTCCCCCGCCCGCTCGTACAGATGCGCCCGTACGGCGTCCAGGCGGTGGGTCTCGGTGATGTTCTTGTTGCCGTCGAGCGTGGTGAGCAGGTCGAGACCGGCCTGCGGACCCTCCACCTGCGCGAGCGCGACCGCGCGGTTGAGCGTGACCATCGGGTTCGGCGTGAGCCGCTCCAGCAGTACATACAGCGAGAGAATCTGGTTCCAGTCGGTCTTGTCGGCGCTCGGCGCCTCGGAATGCACCGCGGCGATCGCGGCCTGCACCTGATACGGACCGACCGCGCTCTCGGCCAGTGTGGCCAGGATCAGCGTGGTTCCTTCCTCGATCTGCTCGCGATCCCAGAGCGTGCGGTCCTGCTCGTCGATCGGGATCAGGCCGCCATCGGCGGTCGTCCGCGCCGTACGGCGGGAGTCCGTCAGCAGCATCAACGCCAGCAGGCCCGCAGCCTCACCGTCGTCGGGCAAGGCCGAACGCAGCATCCGGGTCAGCCGGATCGCCTCGGAGGTCAGGTCGAGCCGCTGCAGTTCCTCGCCGGAACTGGCGGTGTAACCCTCGTTGAAAATCAGGTACAGCACCTGCAGGACGACCCGCAGCCGGTCCGCGCGCTCCTCCTCCGGCGGCATCTCGAACCTGCTGCCGGCCGCCTTGATGCTCTTCTTCGCCCGGCTGATCCGCGGGGCCATCGTTGCCTCGGGCACCATGAACGCCCGGGCGATCTCGCCCGTGGTCAGACCGCCGACCGCACGCAGCGTGAGCGCGACCTGCGACGCCGGCGTGACGGCCGGATGGCAGCACAGGAACAGCAGCGTCAACGTGTCGTCCTCGTCCGGCGCCGAGTCGACATCGGCGCCGGGGGCAACCAACTCTTCCGGCCCGGCCATCGACGCGACGCTGTCCTCACGGCGTCGGCGCGCAGCCTCGCTGCGGAACTGGTCGGTCAGCCGCCGAGTCGCGACCGTGATCAGCCAGCCGCGCGGGTTCGCCGGTACGCCGTCCGCCGGCCATTGCGTCGCGGCCGCGAGCAACGCCTCCTGGACGGCGTCCTCACACAGATCGAACTGCCCGTGCCGCCGGGCCAGAAAACCCAGCACCTGCGGCGCGAGCTCACGCAGCAACCCCTCCACTTGTGCCATCCGCACCTCCCTCCCAGCACCCTACGCGTCAGGAGTACGACCACCCGGACCATCGGTCGACCCGGATCCCGATCACCGGTCCACGCGGCGGATCCGCCTCGTACTGCGGATACTTCGCCGCCAGCAACTCCAGCGCGGCAGACCGAGCCTCCACCACCCGCGCGACGCCGTCGACGCGCACCCACCACAGATGCGTCCAGTCCTCGTCGTACTGGTCGACCAGGACCGCCACGCGGTCGTTCTCCGCGATGTTCCGCAACCGCTTCAGATCGGTCGTCGTCTTCGGCTTCTGATCGATCCCGATGAACAACTCGTCCCCGCGCACCGCATAGGTCACCGGTACGACGTGCGGCCGCTGGTCACCGCCGGTCGTCGCCAACCGCCCCACCCGCGCCGCCGCCACACGGGCTCTGCAGGTGGATTCGTCGAGTCTCACGTCAACGCTGGAGGTGGCGGAGGGTTGCGGTCGGGAGGGTGCGGGTGAGCGGCCCGATGATCGAGGCGTCGCGGAGGGCGGTGCGCGCGGCGAGGTGGCCGCAGGCTCCGTGGACGCCGCCACCGGGGTGGATGGCGGAGCTGCCCAGGTAGAGACCGGCGACGAACGTGCGCGGACTGCCCAGACCGATGGTCGGGCGGAACACGAGTTGCTGGTGGAGCTGCATGGTGCCGCCGCCGACAGCGCCGAGGCCGAGGGCCGCGTTGCCGGACTCGAGGGCACTCGGCCGTTGCAGATCGCGCGAGATGATCAGCTCACCGAACCCCGGTGCGAAGCGTTCGATCGCGCGTTCCATCCGGCCGGCCAGCTTGCCGGCGGACTCGTCGTCCGCGATCCCGCGCGGCAGGTGCGAGTACGCCCAGACCGCCTCGGTCCCGTCCGGCGACCGGGACGGATCCGACTTCGTGGACTGCCCGATCAGCAGGAACGGCTGCGACGGCACCCGGCCGGTGTCGAGGTCCGCGGACAGGTGCACGAGCTCGTCCGCCATACCTCCGAGATGGACCACCCCGGCGGACCGTGCCTCGGCCGACCTCCACGGGATCGGCCCGCTCAGCCGGAAGTTCAGCTTCACCGTCGGGTAATCCCACTCGAACCGCTCGTCCAGATCCCGCCGGAGCCCCGCCGGAATCGTTGCACCAGGCAACAAGTTGTTGTAGAGCACCGGGGCAGACGTGTCCGCGATCACCGCCCGGCTCACCGCGACGGTCTCCCCGGACGCGGTCCGTACGCCGGTCACTCGGCCGGATGACACGTCGATCGCGGAGACCGGCGTACCCGAGATGAGCAAAGCGCCCGCGCGCTCGGCACGGCGCACCAGAGCACCCGAGAATGCGCTCGATCCGCCAGTGGCCACCGGATAGCCGACGTCCTGCGCCAACATCGCGAGCAGCCAGCCCATCGTGCCGCTGACGCTGCCGGACAGCGGCGAATCGGCGTGCAGCGCGTTGCCCGCCAGCAACGCCGCTCCGCGCGGGCCGGCGAACAGTTCCTTGCCCATCCGGTGCATCGGCATCGCCATGAACCGCGCGAACCGCAGCAACTCCCCCGCCGACCCGAGCTTGCGCGCCAGCTTGATGCCAGGCACGACCGGAGGCCACGAGGTGAGCAGTGACTTCAGCAGCGGCTCGCGGATCGCGACGTACTGCTGGTAGAGCCGAAGCCAGGCTTCGCCGTCGCCCGGGTGGTCGGAGCCGATCGACTTCGCGGTGTCCTCGGGATCGGGGTGGATCGCGACCGAGGTGCCTTCCTCGGCATCGAGCAGATGCACCAGCGGAAGCGGCGCGTGCGCCCACTTCAGGCCGAACTTCTCCAACTCCAGTGCGCGCATGACCGGTGACGCCACGCCCAACGGATAGTTCGAACTGAAACGATCACTGATCCAACCGTCGTCCTCGGTCGACCGGACCGCACCCCCGAAGGTTTCGGCGGCCTCCAGCACCAGGACGTCCCAGCCCGCGTCGGCAAGGGCGATCGCGCTCACCAGGCCGTTCGGCCCCGAGCCGATCACCACGGCATCAACACTGCGCGGCAGCATAGGTCGAGCCTAACTTGACCTGGACTCGATCTCCCGCATCAGGGTGCTGAGCTCGCGGGCGCGCCCCACCATGGCGGGATCGACCATCCGGCCGTCCGGAAGGACGATGACGCCGCCGTCGGAGACCCCAGCCTTGTCGACTGCGGCCAGCAAAGCCTCCGCTTCGGCGAGCTGTACGGCGGTCGGCGTGAAGGACTCGACGATCGTGGCCAACTGCCGCGGATGGATCGCCGTACGTCCGACGAATCCGAGGGCACGGCCCTCCAGACTGGTCTGCCGCAAGCCGTCGAGGTCGTTCACCCGGGGATACACCGACATCATCGGAGCGCCCAGTCCGGCCGCCCGCGACGCCGACACCAGCCGCCCGCGCGCCCACGCCAATCCGGCCGATCCGTCCACACCCAATGCACTCGACAGATCAGCCTCGCCGAGCGCGATCGCCACCACCCGCGGATCCGCGGACGCGATCTCGAACGCGCGCTCCAGACCCAGCGGCGACTCGATCAGCGCGGTGATCCTTGCCGTCGGCACCTGTTCCAGGATCGAGTGGACGTCGCCCGCGCTCTCCACCTTCGGCACCCGGATCCGGATCACCGGCAGGGCGGCCACCGCGGCCAGGTCGTCCTCGATCCACGGCGAACCCGGCGCGTTCACCCTGACCTCCACCGAACCGGCCGCGTTCGCTGCGATCCAGGCGACTGCCCAGCCGCGCGCGTCCACCTTGTCGTCGACCGGGACCGCGTCCTCCAGGTCGAACACGACCAGATCGGGGCCTGCGGCAACAGCCTTCGCGAACCGATCCGGCCGGTTGGCCGGTACGTACAGTGCCGTCAGCACGTCAAGCCCCCTCAGGCATCAGCGTCAAACCACGCCGGCCGCGCGCAGCGCAGCGAGTTGCTCCGGACTGACCCCGATCTCGGCGAGCACCTCGTCGGTGTTCGCGCCGTGCGGCCGGCCTGCCCAGCGGATCGATCCCGGCGATTCGGACAGCCGGAACAGCACGTTCTGCATCTGCACCGGTCCGCCGAGTTCGTCGTCGTCCACGGCGACGATCGTGTTCAGCGCGGCGTACTGCGGGTCGGTCATGATGCCGCGGATGTCGTGCACCGGACCGACGGCGGCCTCGGCCTTCTCGAACTCCGCCATCACCTCGTCCAGCGGCCGCTCGGCGATCCACGACCCGACGGCGTCGTCCAGTTCGTCGGCGTGCTGCGCCCGCTCGCGCCCGGTGGCGAACCACGGCTGCGCCACGAGGTCCGCACGACCGACCAGCGTCACCACCCGCTCGGCGATGCTCTGCGAGCTGGTCGACACGGCAACCCAGCGTCCGTCCGCGGTCTTGTACACATTGCGCGGAGCGTTGTTCGACGACCGGTTCCCAAGCCGCGGCTGGACGTACCCGGTCTGCTGGTACGCCGTGATCCCGCCACCGAGCATCATCAGGATCGGCTCGATGATCGCCATGTCGATCACCTGACCGGCCCCGGACCGATCCCGCTCGCGCAGCGCGACCATCACGGCGTACGCCGTGGCCAGAGCGGTGATGCCGTCCGCCAGCCCGAACGGCGGCAGCGTCGGCGGCCCGTCCGGCTCACCCGTGACGGCCGCGAACCCGCTCATCGCCTCGGCCAGCGACCCGAACCCGGGCCGGTTGGACCACGGCCCGACCTGGCCGAACGCAGTCACCCTGGCGATGACCAGCCGCGGATTCGCCGCCAGCAACACGTCGGGACCGAGTCCCCACCGCTCCAGCGTGCCCGGCCGGAAGTTCTCGACCAGGACGTCCTGCGTGCGCACCAGGTCGAGGAAGACGTCACGACCGCGGGACAGGTCGAGTGTCGCGATCCGCTTGTTCCGCCCCAGAGTCTTGAACCACAGTCCGACGCCATCCTTCGACGCGCCGTGCGTCCGGGCGGCATCGGGCCGCGCCGGGTGCTCGATCTTGGTGACGTCGGCCCCGAAGTCACCCAGGAACGTCGCTGCGAGCGGTCCCGCGAACAGCGTCGCCGCCTCGAGCACCTTCACGCCGTCAAGTGGCGCTGCTCTCATCCCGCACACCTGAATCCGATGGTCTCGGAGCGATCGAGACCACCACCGGTCAGCACCAACTTGAAGCTCACGTCCGGCTCCTGCGGACCGCCGTCGGCGTACCAGTCGGAGCCCTCGGCCGCATAGTGCGAACCGCCCTTGAGGATGCAGAACCGGCTGCGTCCGTCCCGGTGCTCGCTCTCGGTCAGGTTCCACACCAGGGGCTCGGCGCGGGTGAACCCGTCCAGCCCGGCGGCGACCTGCCACTCGTCCTCGGTCGGCAACCGCCCACCACGCCAGGCCGCATACGCCCGCGCGTCCGGCAGGTCGACGTACGTCACCGGCTGGTCCTCGGTCCCCGGAGCCGGCGCGCCGTCGACCCAGTGCGCGAGGAAACGGTTCGGCACCAGCGGCCGATACCTGGTCGTGGCGAGGAACTCGGCGTACTGCGCGTTGGTCACCTCGGTGATCGCCACCGACACACCGGTGAGCGAAACCTCGCGCGTCTCCGTCCGCATGTCGTGCAGGCGTGGCGGCAGCGGCTTCCACTCCTCCACGTACGGCGCTTGGTCGTACAACCCGGTCTCGCGTCGCCGGTGCCGCACCTTCAGCACCTGCTCCCCCGCCGGTACGTCGACCACCGGGCCGAGCGACGCGGCACCGGAAACCTCGGGAACGGGAAGCCGGCGGGCCGGCGCCATCGGGAACGCGGAGTCCTTCAGATGCGGACGCGGCATCGTGCCCAGCTTGCGAGCGGTCGTCCGGCAGGACGAGCCGGCGGTCGCGCCCACCCGGATGATCCCGGCGACGCCACGACCCGGCACGACCAGGTGGACACCGTCGTCGTCCGAGGTGATCGGCACGCCGGAGGTCACGTCGTACCAGTCGCCGACCTGGTCCTCCGAGCGCAGCACGATGCCGTCGAAGTCCTCCTCGTCGCGGTTGATCAGCGTCCAGAAGGTGATGTCGGCCAGGTCGAACCGCGAACCGTAGACGCCGTGCGTGCGCGCCTTGTCCGGGATCTCCGGGGTCAACTGGATCCAGTCGCCGTTCAGCAGCACCGGCGCGAACGCCCGCTGCGCCGCGACCATCCGCCGCAGCGTGGCGCGGTCGCGCGCGTTCCAGCCGACCCACGCGGAGAACACGGACTCCCAGACCAGCATGCCGACGCCGTTGATCCACGCGGACTGCAACTCGTCACTGTGGTCGCGGTTCCACCGGCGGGTGTGGTGCATCATGTGCCGGCGCTCGAACAGGTGCGCACGCAGGATGCCGGGCGCGTGAGTGTCGGCGAACCACTGCGCCCAGGACAGCGCGTGGTCGCCGATCCTTGCCATCGGCAACCGTGACTCGCCCTCGAGTGCGATCGCCGGATTCGCCTTGCGCAGCGCGCGAGTGAAGGCCGGGTCGCCTTCCTTCAACGTGTCCAGGAAGACGCCGTCGACGTCGTACTCCGTGACCAGCGCCGCGAACTCCTCGGCGTCCGAACGGGCCGCGCGGCGGGTGCCGACGTCCCACGGGTTGTAGTCGAAGAACACCTTCAGCCCGAGCCGGTGCAGGTCGTCGATCAGCTGCCGAAGACCGGGCGCGTCCCGGTAGAAGTCGAACTGGTTGCGCGAGTCGATCCCGATCACCGGATAGGCGTGCCAGAGCACGACCGCGTCGTACCCACCGAAGTCGGCGACACCGTGCTGGACGAACTTCTCCGGCGTGAACCTGCCGGTCTCGACGTCGTACAACTGGTCGTCCCAGAGCCAGACCAGCGCCACCGAGTACGCCGTCTGGGTCCACTCGCGACCGGGGACCTCGTAGTGGGAGCCGTCGTACGGCGTCCGGTCGTAGGCACCGATCAGCCACTCGGCCAGCTTGGCGCGCCACCGCGGCAGGTCGGCCGGGTCCTCCGGGGCGCCGAGGATCTTGGCGTCGTCGAGGAACGACAGGTCGGCCCGAAGCCCCAGATCCACCCGGGCGGGTAGATCGATGGGCCGCGGCTCGAGCGGATTCACAGGTATACCTCCGCGTAGCGCGCGTCGATTGCATCCCCGTGAGGCACCGAGGGAATCGCCCCCGCCGCCTGAACACTCAATGACGCTGCCACCGTAGCGCGTCGGACCGCATTCGTCAGGTCGCTCGACGTGATCGCGTCGGTATCTGACACGGCAGACAATGCTGCCGCCAGCACGCCACAGAATGTGTCCCCCGCAGCCGTGGTGTCGACCACGTCGACCGGCAGGCCGGGAACCGCGATCTCGTCGTCGCCGCGAGTCAGAATCACCGCGCCAGCGGCACCGAGCGTGACGACGGCGGCCGGCACCTTCTTCAGCAGCGCGGACCGGTCCGTGCCGGCGATCGCCTCGGCCTCGGTCTCGTTGACCACCAGCAGGTCGACCTCGGCGAGCAACTCGTCCGGGAGCTCGGCCGCCGGCGCCGCGTTCAGGATGAAGTAAGAGCTCGCCGCCGCCGCGTCCTGGACGGTCGGAAACGGGATCTCCAGCTGGGCCAGAACGACCTTCGCTGCCCGGACCGCAGCGGCCGCGGCCTCGGACAACGTCAGCTCGCCGTTCGCACCGGGGGCGACCACGATCGAGTTCTCACCACTCTCGTCAACCGTGATGATCGCCGTACCGGTCGGGGCGGAGGTCGCCGAGACCAGCGAGAGGTCGACGCCCGAGCTGCCGAGGGCGTCGCGCATCAGTGCACCACCGTCGTCGTCACCGAGCGAAGCGACCATCGCCGTCCGTGCACCCGCCCGCGCGGACGCGACAGCCTGGTTGGCGCCCTTGCCGCCCGGACCGCGGGTCATCACCCCCGCAAGCACAGTCTCGCCGGGGCGCGGGATCCGCTGGACCGGCAGCACCAGATCCACGTTCGCGCTGCCTACGACGACAACTTCAGGGACAACTTCTGGGACAACCTCAGACTCCACCCCGGGCCACCTCCACAGTCCTCAGTGCCAGCTCGCCGATCGCGACCTGGTTCATCCCCGGCAGGCTCGTGGCCACCCGGTTGTCCAGTGGTGTGGACCACTCTGCCGGAACCCCACGCACAGCACCAAACACAGCACCCACCGTCGCCCCGGCCGAGTCGGTGTCCCACCCGCCCATCACCGAGTGGCCGATCGCGGTGGCGAAATCCGGAGCGGTCAGCGCGTACGCCGTCAGCGCGCTGTTGTTCACCGCGTGCACCCAGTGCAGGTCGCCGTACTCCGCATGCAGGGCGTCGAGCGCGTCGTCCAACGGACGCTCCGCGAGATCCAGCCCGAAGCGGACTGCTCGCGCGATCGCCCCGTCCGCAGCTATCACGTCGAGTCCGGCGAGGGCCACTTCACTCGGCGAGTCCATCACCAGAGCGGCGGCGGACATTGCCGCGACCCAGAGTGCGCCGTCGACACCTGCGCCGGTGTGACTCAGGCGGGCATCGACCAGCGCGACTCGGGCGGCCGCGGTGCGGTCGCCCGGATGGGCCCAGCCGTACGCGTCGGTCCGGATCTGAGCACCGATCCACTCCCGGAACGGATTGCCGACCAAGGCTGCTCTGGACGGCTCCACACCTTCCAGAAGGTTGCGGTAAGCAACACGCTCGGCGGTGAACACCCGACCGGCCGGAAGGTCGTTCAGCCACGCCTGCGCCACGTCCTCAGTGGTCAGCCCGGAGCCGTGCCGCTCCAGCAGTTGCAGCGCCAGGATGGCGAAGTTGAGGTCGTCGTCCTCCGGCATCCCGTCGATGACCTCGCGCAGGCTGGTCGGCTTCGACCGCTTGTTCCACGGCCACCGCTTCTGCACCTCGTCCGGTACGCCGACCGCAGTGATGTACTGCGACAACGGCCACTGACCCGACGACTGCAAGATCTCCCGGATGCCCTCGCGCGGGATCTTCTCGACCGGTTTGCCGAGCAGGTTCCCGGCGGCTCGTCCGAGCCAGGCGTTCAGAGTCCGCTTCTCGAGGTCGACCGGTTGCCCCAGCGACGGCAGGTCGGGGATCGCCGGCTCGTGCCACTCCTCCGCGCGTGCGTCCAGCTCCGCGAGCAGTTCCCGCGCGAGCGTCCGCAGTTCAGGAGGGGCTGGCTCATCCGATGCACCCGACGCCGGCGCGTCCGTCGTACCGCCGGCTGCTAGCCAGCGCGATTCGACGTCGGCGACGTCGACACCCTCGGATCGCGATTGGACCAGTTGGTGCGGCAGCAGATCCTCCGGCTGCACCCAGGTCAGTCTCATCGGGCTTCTTCCTTCCCCTGTTGCATCACGCGAAACGTGTGCCTGGAACGTTGTGTCACCGCGGACAGATACTCCGTCCCATGCCCACCCGCCGCAGCTTTCTCTCCGCGACCGGCGCCGCCGCCGCTCTTGCCCTCACCGGCACCCTCCCTGGACTTGATGCAGTAGGAATACCGCACCGCACCGACAAACGCCCGCTGTTCACTCTCGGCGTCGCCTCGGGTGATCCGCTGCCCGACGCCGTGGTCATCTGGACCCGCCTCGCGCCCGGTCCGCTCGAGCCGTTCGGTGGGATGGACGACCGCACGGTGAACGTCGAGTGGGAGGTCTCCGAGGACGAGCACTTCAGCCGCGTCGTACGCCGGGGCACGGCCCACGCTCGCCCGGAGTACGCCCACACCGTGCACGTCGACGTCCGCGGTCTGCGCTCGTGGCGGCACTACTTCTACCGCTTCCGCGCGAACGGTCAGGTCAGCCCGGTCGGCCGCACCCGGACCGCGCCGGCGCCGGCCGACCAGCCCGCGGTGTCGATCGCGGTCGCGTCCTGCCAGGCCTACTACGACGGCTTCTACACGGCGTACCAGGACGTCGTACGCCGGGACCACGACGTCGTGCTGTTCCTCGGCGACTACATCTACGAGGTCGGCGTCGGGCCGACGGCCGGCGTTCGCAACCAGCCGGTCCCGGTCGACTTCGCCGGCGAGATCTTCACGCTGGACGAGTACCGGGCGCGGTACGCGCTGCACAAGACCGACCCCGACCTGCAGGCCGCGCACGCTGCCGCGCCGTGGATCGTCACGCTCGACGACCACGAGGTCGAGGGGAACTGGGCGGGGTACATCTCCGAGGACGGCATCCCGTACGACGACTTCGTCGTACGTCGGGCCAACGGCTTCCGGGCGTACTGGGAACACATGCCGTTGCGCCTGGACCAGTCCCCCGACGGTCCGTCGATCCGGCTGCACCGGCACCTCCGCTACGGCCGCACCGCCGGCCTCAGCGTGCTCGACACGCGGCAGTTCCGCGACGACCAGACCAGCACCGGCGGCTGGCTGCCGCCCGATGAGGTGTCGCAGGACCCGGCCCGCACCATCACCGGCGACGCGCAGGAACGCTGGCTGCTCGACACCCTGCACCGCTCCAGCAGCCGCTGGAACGTCGTCGCCCAGCAGGTCGCGATGGCCCAACTCGACCGCAAGACCGGACCCGACCTCGAGCTCCCGATGGACACCTGGAACGGGTACGTCGGCTCGCGCGACCGGGTGCTGTCCGGCGTCCGCGATCGCCACGTGCGCAACTTCGTCGTACTCACCGGTGACCTGCACCGCGCCGTCGCGTCCGACCTGCGGGTCAACTTCGCCGACCCGTCGACGCCGGCCGTCGGCACCGAGTTCGTCACCACGTCGATCTCGTCCGGCAAGGACGGTGTCGACTCGGACGCCACCGGCAAGGCGCTGCTCGCCGAGAATCCGCACGTGAAGTTCCAGAGCGTCCAGCGCGGCTACCTCAGCTGCCGCCTCGACAGCTCCCAGTGGACGTCGGAGTACCGCGTCGTCGACCGGGTCGTCACCCCCGGTGGTACGGCGTCCACCCGCGCCACCCTGGTCGTCGAGGACGGCCGTCCCGGAACCCACCTGGTCTGAACGGATCCGCATATGAAACGCGCACGCACCGCTCTGCTCGCCGTCCCGCTCGCCCTCCTGGTCCCGACCGTCGCAGTTGCCAGCAGCAACAACCAGGTCGAGATCAGCGCCACCCCGCAGCCGGTCGAGGTCGTCCCGCTGCCCTGCTTCCCGTCCGGCAAGCTGACCCTTGGTATGACCAACACCGGCCGCAAGCCCACCGTCGCCGACATGCGCATCACCGGCGATTCCTCGTTGACACTGTCCCGGCACCAGTTCTCGAGCTATCTGCCCGTCGACCAACTGGTGAAGGCTCCGCTCGAGATCACAGTGCCGCGCGGCACGGCTCCGGCGACGCACAACGTTGACCTCAGTGTCGGCCGCGAACACCTGTCCGTGCCCGTCACGATCAAGCCCGTCCCCGCGCGCGACAACCTGCTGCTCGGTGAGCAGGCCGTCGCGTCCTCCACCAACGGCGACATGAAGCTGTGTGGCGGAGTCGACGGCAACACCGACTCCGCGCAGTGGGGCGCCAGCGGCTGGCACGACGCCACCAAGGGAGTCTTCCCCGACACGTACGGCGTCGACTTCGTCCAGCCGACCACGGTCAGCCGCATCGTCGTACAGACCCTCGACTCGGCCAAGTACCCGGCGGCTGTGATGGGGATCCGCGACTTCGACGTCCAGGTCCGCACCGGCAGCACCTGGACGACCGTCGGCGAGTTCCGCGACAACGTGCAGGGTCTTCTCACCGTGACCTTCGCCCCGGTGGCGGTCGACGCCGTCCAACTCGTCATCCACGACTCCAACGACCACGGCTACTCCCGGATCATCGAACTCGAGGCCTACGGCAACTGACATTCAGACCAGGGCATCCAATGCAGCCGACCGCCGGGCCCACCGCTCGGCGTCGGCCGCACGGATGTCCGCCGCCACCGCGGCCATCACCCGGCCCGGCTGCTCGAGGTCGATCTTGCTCGCCGCGGCGATGTCCGCCGCCCAGTCCGCCGGTACGCCGCTCAGTCCGCTGAGTGCACCCGTGATCGCACCGGCCATCGACGCGATCGAGTCCGCGTCCCGGCCGTAGTTCGTGCCGCCGAGGACTGCCCGGCGTACATCTCCCTCGGAGACGAGCACGAAGCCGAGGGCCACCGGCAACTCCTCGATCGCCTTCGTCCGGCTCGGCCGCCGGGCGTCCAGAGACTGGTCGCGGTAGTCCGGACCGACCGTGTCAAAGGGCTCGATCGCCTTACGCAGAACGGGAATCGCCTGCTCCCAGTCCGTCAGGCCGTCCGCGGCCGCAGCCACTGCCTCGACGGCCCCTCGAGTGCCGTCCTTAGCCAGCGCCATCGCCGCTTCCACCGCCGACGCGGCCGTCGCGCCGGGTGTCATCGCCGCGGCGACGGCGGCCGCGAACACGCCGGCCGCCTCCCGCCCGTAGCTCGACTGGTGCGCACCCGCGAGATCGATCGCCTCTGCGTACGCCCCCTCGGGATCACCTGCGTTGGCGATCCCGACCGGCGCCATGTACATCGCCGCACCGCAGTTGACGATGTTGCCGACGCCGGCCTCGCGCGGATCCACGTGGCCGTAGTGCAACCGGGCGACCAGCCACTTCTCGGCCAGGAAGACCCGCTGGAGCAGCAACGCGTCGGCCTCCAGCTCAGGCACCCAGCGCGTCCCCGTCAGCATCTTCGGCACCAGCGACTCGGCGATCGCGTACGCGTCCAGGTGCGTCCGGCGTTCGTCGTACACCTCGACCAGCGCGTGCGTCATCAAGGTGTCGTCGGTGATGTGCCCGTCGCCCTTGTGGTACGGCGCGATCGGACGGGCGGTCCGCCATTCGTCGTACCACGGACCGACGATGCCGGTCACCCAGCCGCCGTGCCGCTCCCGGATCGCCTCCGGGGTCCATCCCTCGACGGCTCCACCGATCGCGTCACCGACCGCGGAGCCGACGAGGGCACCCGTAGATTTCTGTTCCAGCAAGGACATCACTGGTTGACCTGACCCCATCCGTCATTCAGTTTCTTGCCCAGCGTCGCCAGGTCGGTCTTGTTCGCCAGGAACTCCTGCAGCGCCGGCGTCGCGATCTGGTCCTTCCACTTCGGGTAGTTCTCCACGCTCTGGAACGGCGCCTTGGTCAGCTCGGCGCCACTGGCCAGCGTCTGCTGCCAGCCGTCCTTGCCGCCGGTCGTCTTCAGGATCGCGTCCCGGGCCGCCTGCGTGGTCGGGATCAGCCAGTCACCCTGACCGACCGCGGCCAGGTTCTCGGCCTTCATGAAGTAGTCGATGAACTTCGCCGACTGCTCGATGTGCTTGCCCTCGGCCGGCGCCGACAGCGTCTGCGGGTTCGCGGCCTGCTTGGTGCTGGTGCCCTTCAGCGGCGGCAGCACCTCCCACTGGAAGCCCTTCGGCGCCTGCTCGACCATCTGCTGGGCGGTGTAGTTGCCCGCGACAACCATCGCGTACTTGCCGGCGAAGAAGCCCGGCAGCACATCGGAACCGCTCTGGGTCAGCGAGGTCGGGTCGATCGACTTGTCCGTGTAGGCCATCGCGTTGATCCGCTTCGGGACCTCGAGCTCGGGGTCGCCGATCTTCGCCTTGGCGTCCCGGCCGGAGCCCTCGAAGAACTGCGCGTCGAAGTTCATGCCGAGGTTCAGCACGGTCGCGGTCGGGCTCTTCAGGCCCCAGCCCAGGCCGTACTTGCCGCCTGCCGTCAGCTTCTTCGCGTCGGCGGCCAGGTCGTCCCAGCTGAGCGAGTCACCGGTCGCGGTGATCCCGGCCTGCTTGAGCAGCGCGGCGTTGCCGAACACGACGTACGACTGGAGCAGCGTCGGCGCGGCGAACGTCTTGCCGTCGCTGGAGACGGTGTCCCAGACCCCCTGCGGTACGGCGTCCTTGGTCTCCTGGCTCAGGTACGGCGACAGGTCGGCCAGGAACCCCTGGTTCGCGAAACCGGTGATGTCGGCGGATTCGTCGTGGATGATGTCCGGCGCGGTCCCGCCCTGGAACTGGGTGACCAACTGGTCGTGCACCGAGTCCCAGCTGCCCTGGACGTACTCGACCTGGATGTTCGGGTTCGCGGCGTTCCAGTCCGCGACGATCTTCTTGGTCGCAGCGACGGTCGTCTTCTGGAAGGCGAGACTCTGGAACTTCAGCGTCACTTTCTCGTTGGACGACCCAGATCCGCCGTCGTCGCTGTTGCTCCCACAGGCCGCGAGCGCCACCAGAGCACCCGCCGCGAGCAACGCGGTCATGACCTTCTTCATTGCATCTCCTAACCCTTGACTGCGCCGCTCAACAAACCGGAAGTCAGCCGGCGTTGGAGGAAGGCGAAAAAGATGAGACTGGGGACCGTGGCGAGCACGGACGCTGCTGCCAGTGGGCCGAACTGGACCTGACCTTCGGCGCCGACGAAGCGCGCGAGGACCAGCGGCAGTGTCTTGAGCTCCGGGTCCTGCAGCAGGACCAGAGCGAAGAAGAACTCGTTCCACGCCGAGATGAACGTGAACATCGCGGTCGCGATCAACCCGGGCCGCAGCAGCGGCATCACGATCGACACGATCGTCCGCAACCTGGACGCCCCGTCGACCGAGGCCGCTTCCTCGAGCTCGCGCGGTACGGCGGCGACGTACCCCTGCAGCATCCACAACGCGAACGGCAGCGACCAGACCATGTAGACGATCACCACGCCCGGGATCGTGTTGGTCAGGTGCAGCGGCCGCAGGATCATGAACAGCGGGATCACGATCAGGATCACCGGGAACACCTGGCTGACCAGGATCCAGCCGTTCGTCACCGGCCGCAGCCGGGTGCGGAACCGGGCCAGCGCGTACGCCACCGGCAGCGACACGATCAGCACCAGGATCGTGGTGGCGATCGAGATCTGCAGGCTGTTGCCGAGGCCCCGGACCAGGCCTTGCTCGTTCATCGCGTCGCTGTAGTTGGAGAAGTCGAGGTGCTCGGGCAGCAGGCTCGGCGTGATGCTGGCGAACTCGCGCGGCGACTTCAGCGAGCTCGAGATCAGCCACAACAGCGGGAAGCCGAGGAACACCAGGTAGCAGACGACAGCGACGTACTGCAGAAACCGGGCGGCCGGACGTGTTCTCATGCCTCGCTCCTCAGCCGGTTCCGCAGGTAGAAGGCGAGGAACACGATGATGATGACCACCATCACGTCACCCATCGCCGCGGCCATCCCGAAGTTCCCGTACCGGAACGCCTCGTTGTAGGCGAACAGCATCGGCAGCATGGTCTTGCCGCCCGGACCGCCGGCGGTCAGCACGTAGACCAGGCCGAACGAGTTGAAGTTCCAGATCATGTCCAGGCTGGTGATCGCGACGATCACGGTGCGCAGCTGCGGCAGCGTGATGTTCCAGAACTGGCTCCATGCGCTCGCGCCGTCGACCGCGGCCGCCTCGTACAGCGACCGGTCGATGCCTTGGAGGCCGGCAAGCAATGTGATCGTCGTCATCGGCATGCCGACCCAGATCCCGACCACGATCACGGCCGGCAGCGCCGTACTGAAGTCGCCGAGGAAGTTGATCGGGTGGTCGGTCAGGTGCAGCTTCTGCAGGATCTCGTTGACCGGGCCATTGGTCGGGTGCAGCAACAGGCGCCACATGATCGCGACCACCACCGGTGGCATCGCCCAGGGAATCAGCGCGATGGTGCGGGCCACGCCGCGGAATCGGATGGTCGTGTTCAGCAGCAGCGCGAGGCCGAGTGCGGCGACGAACTGGAGGATCGTCACCGACAAGGTCCAGATGATTCCGATCCGGAACGAGTCCCAGAACAGGCCGTTGTGCAGCAGCTTGGAGAAGTTCTCGAAGCCGATGAAACTCGTGTCGACGTTCAGCCCGGCGCGCGCGTCGGTGAAGCCGAGCGCGATGCCGCGGATCAGCGGGTAGACGCTGAGCAGCAACACCGGCAGCAGCGCCGGCAGGAACAGGAAGATCGCCTCCCGGTTCTGCTTCGGCTTCCCGGTCTTGCGCACCGGAGTCGGCGCCGGCGCGGTCACGGTCGCGGTCATGGGGTGGACCTCCGCACACTCAACGACGGCTGTACGACGATCCGCCGCGGCCTCCGGTCGTTGTCCTCGATCCTTGCCAACAGCAACTCAGCCGCTCGCCGCCCCCGCTCCGCCGACCCCAGATTCACACTCGTCAACGGCGGAAACGACTGCTCCGCCAGCTCACTGTCGTCCATCCCCACCACGGCCACGTCCCCCGGCACCCGCAAGCCCGCCGCCGCCAACTCATGCATAAGCCCCACCGCAAGCAGATCATTAGCCGCAATCACCGCATCAAACGGAGCCGCTGAGACCCTCCCCCGCACGTCGCCGGAGCCCGCCGACCCCACCCCGCCAACACCCCCACCGCCGCCCTCAGGACGGGAGGTGATGGACGTTGATGCCGTCGCACCGCCACCGTCCGGACCGCGCGAGTCGGTTGACTCCAGACCCGCAACACCAGTGCGACCCAGCCCCGCGGCACCACCCTCCGGCCCACCCGCGTCGGTTGACTCCAGACCCGCAACGACGGTGCCGTCCAACGCGCCGGTGCCGCCCTCCGGACGGAAGGGGGTGGGAGTCGGGCTGGCAACACCGCGCCGCCGCTGGGACTGGCTGGAAGCCAGCCCGGCGGCGGCCAACAGGTCGGGGGCGGCGGCGCGGCCGGCGGCGAAGGTGAAGTCCGTGGCTTCTGCTACAGCAACGGGCTCGAGATCATGCTTGCGGAGAGCGTCTGCGAAGCCCTTGGCTCGGGCTGTGCCGGGGACCGTGTCGGCTGGGCCGTTCAGGAAGGCGATGCGGCGGCGGCCTCGGGCGACCAGGTGGTCGACGGCGAGCAGCATGCCTTTGGGGGAATTCGCCCGTACCGTGTCGACCCCGGCCTTGGCGGGGACGTTACCGGCGACGACCACCGGGACCTCGCACTCGCGGATCGACTTGACCAGGTCCTCGTCGACCCGGATCGGGCTGATCAACAGCCCATCGGCGTACCCGCGCGCCATCCCCCGCACCAGCGCGACCTCGTCCACGACATCAGCCCCGGTCGTGGTCACCACCAACCGATACCCGGCCGCGGACACAACCTCCTCGACCGCGCGCATCATCGTCACATAGACCGGGTTGCCGACGTCCGCGACCGCCAGGGTCAGCTGGAACGTCCGCCCCACCTTCAGCGACCGCGCGCGGGAGTCAGGCACATACCCCAACTGCTCGACGGCACGCTGCACCCGCTCGGCCATCTCCTCGGTGGCCGGCAGACCGTTCAGCACGCGCGACACCGACGCCACCGAGACGCCGGCCGCCTGGGCCACCGCAGCGATCGTCGGACGGCTCACGCCCGCCTCCTGTAATCGTTCTTGTAATCGTTTACAAGCCCGACACTAGGTCGCCGAAAGCCCTCGGTCAAGTAGTCAGGCAGCCGCGGCTCAGGTACTCGGCCAGCTCAGGTACTCAGGTGGCCGGTGGTCAGGTACTCGGCTAGCTACGGGCCGCCGACGCGGCAGGAGTGGACGGCGCGAACCACTCGTTCCCCGGACCGGCCGCCTGGGCCTGTGTCACCGTCGTACCCACAAGTGCCATCACGGCCAGCGCGATGACTCCGATCGGCCTGCTCCAGTTCATGATCATCCTCACTCGTACGCCGAGTCCACCACCCCCAGCCGTGACTGTAAACACCGCCGGCTCGGCAAGGGAAGAGCAGAAACCGTTAAGATCCAGGGCTGCGGGCCCGACTGGTAGCCGAGGGCATCCGATCACTTGCCCACCGCAACCACGCGGCGCCGAGGCCGGACCGTGACCCAACCCTGGTTCGACTTTGTGCACCAGATCCGTACGGCACGGCGGGCGGTTTCAACCAGTTGTTGCACGCAGCGCCTCGTCGAGGGCTTGGGCTGGAGTCTTCCATCCCAGGGTCTGTCGTGGGCGGGTGTTCAGCCGGTG
>NZ_SJKB01000032.1 GCF_004331465.1 Kribbella pittospori | reverse complement strand
CCGCCTCTCCCAAGACGGCAACGTCAAACTCCGAGAAGTCGCCAAACGCCTGATCGCAACCACCCGCGAGTGAAGCGCACTGTGATTGGGATCAGGCGTTCACTCAACCAGATGCTCCTGATGCTGCGCGATCTCGCCAGTTGTGCCGGGCTACCGGGGGTTATGTCAGGTGGCGAGGCCGGTTGGGCAGCTTTCGGCTTTCGATCAGTTGGATCGCCACGTCACGCAGCTTCGTGTTGGTGTCTTGGGAGTAGCGCTTCAGCACCTCGAACGCCCGCTCGTCATCGAGGTTGTAGCGCTCCATCAGGATTCCCATCGCCTGACCGACGAGCTTGCGGGCATCGACGGCGCGTGTGAGGTTCTCCTCGCGCTGGGCGCTGGCGACCGCGACCGAGGCGTGCCGGGCCAGGATGTGCGCGATCGCTTCGTCGTCGGGACCGAACGCGTCCTGGTGAATGCTGTACAGGCCCAGCATGCCGACCGTGCCGGCCGCGGTGCTCAGCGGCACATCCAGCACGCTGCGCACCCCGAGCTCGCGAACCTTGCCCGCCCAGTTCGGCCAACGGTCGTCGGTGGTGGTGTCGCGGACCCGGACGATCGAGTGCTCGCGCATCGACTCCGTCAGCGGGCCTTCCCCACCGCGGACCTGCAACGCGTAGATCTCGGCCACCACCGGGTCGGTGACCGCAGGAATCTGCAGCCGCCGGCCAGCGACGATCAGGGCGACGCCGGCATGGGAGCAATCCAGGGCCTGCAACGCAAACTGCACAACCGCGTCGACGGTCTCTTCGGTTCCACCGGAGCCGTGCAGTGCGAGCGCGAGCCGTGAGAACTGTTCCGCCACCCCGTCTTCGGTGACATCGATCATGGTCATCTTTCCTCCTCCGGGCCCGTCGTCGCGCCGTCCCAACCCGCCCATACCGTCAAGGTAGCTTGACGGTAACGAGGCGTCAAGCTGTCTTGACGCTGGGAAGTGGCGTAGACTTCCTCGTCAAGCTATCTTGACGCTATGGGTCGTGAGACAAGACAGCCTCCAGAACCGGCGGACTACCGCAGCCTGGATGAGCTGCTCGACGTACTGCGAGTCAGTGACCAGCGGGAGCTGTATGAACGCGGCATCGAGCAGGCCAACGAAGCAGGCCATCCGGTCGCGGTCCTCGTGACCGCGCTGGCCGATCTGCCCGGCGTCACCGGGCTGGAAGCGCTGCGAGCAAGCCGGCGAGTGGTGGACCTGCTCACCGGTGCGCGGTGGCACATGATGCGCCAAGCCCGCGAAGAAGGCTCCAGCTGGAGTCAGGTCGGCAGCGCCCTGGGCATGAGCAAACAAGCGGCCTACGACTTCTACCGGCGCAAACTCGACCTGCAAGACGAATCGACCGACCCAGAAACCCACAGCTCGGAACGGTCACGAGCAGCACTGGGCACAAAGCCAACCAACTGACCAAGCAAGACGAGAGCGACCGGCCCTCACGAAGGGATCTGGTACGCCAAGACCTACGGCAGCCTGGCCGCCGTGGTGGTCCTGATGCTGTGGTTGTGGTCGGACCGCGTACGCCGTACTGCTCGGCGCGGAGATCAACGCTGAATGCGAGGAACAGACGGTCCGCGGACGGTCAGATGATCGGCGCCGTGGCGAGGTCGAGGGCCAGGGCGGCGGTCCAGCTGAAGGAGCGGGCGCCGTGTGCCTCACCTGTGAAGGGGTCGAGGTACTCGGCGAAGGTCGTCGCCTCGGCGAGGGCCAGCAGGTCGGTTCGGAGCGCCTCGGCGGACTCGGTCTTGCCCAGTTGGACCAGACCGCGGTGGATCAGCCAGGCAGTGTTGAACCAGCTGGGTCCTCGCCAGTAGCGGCCGGCGTCGAAGTCCTCGGCGGTCAGGTCGTAGCTGGGCACGAGCCGCACCTGGCCGAGCCGGAAGCGTGGGCCGCGCGCGGTCGCGAGGAGGGTGTCGGCGACCGGCAGCCCGGGGACGATGAGTGGGATCAGGCCGGCCACGGTGTCGGACGCGACGAGATCGCCCGACATCAGGTCGTGCGCCCGGAACATTCCGGCCGTGAACAGCCGCTCGACCAGAGCGTCGGTGAGCTCTGCGGCGTACTGGCGATGGCGGGCCGGGTCGTGGCCGAGCGTCGTGGCGATATCGGCCAGTGCATGTTCGGAGCAGATCAGCAGCGCGTTGAAGCAGGGGTCTTCGAGAGCGAAGGCGTGCGGTGTCTCCCGGTCGTCGTACCCGTGGTCGCGGTACGTCGCAGCGAGCTGGACGTAGCGCCCGTAGTCCAGATCGGTGGGGCGGTCGGCATCGGCGGCGTGGTCGGTGTCGCGCCGGGTGAACGACCCCGCGGGCGCGGGCGTGACTCGCGCGAGCGGCGAGTCCCAGGCAGGGCTGTTGTCCATCCCGGACTCCCACGGGTGGACGATCGCAACGAGCCCGCCCGGACCGAGGGTACGGCGGTCGCGCAGGTAGTCGTGCCAGGCCACCAGACCCGGGTAGACCCGTTCCAGAAATCCCGAATCCGCAGGGTCGGCCTGGTACGTGAGCCAGGCGGCCAGGGCGTGGATCGGCGGCTGGACGATGCCCGAGGTCTCGGTGCCGTTCGCCAGTCGCGCTTGCCAGAAGTCCGGGCCCGGGAAGTAGGCGTCACGGGGGACACTCGGCGCGAACGCGATGTGCGGGATCCGGCCGTCCGGCCATTGGGCCTGCAGCAGTGACTCCAGTTCGGTCCGGGCACGGTCGACGGACACGTGGCGCAGCCCGATCGCGATGAACGCCGAGTCCCAGCTCCACTGGTGTGGATACAGCGATCGCGACGGAACCGTCGACCGCCCGGTCCAGTTCTGCTCCAGGACCTGCACCGCGTCGTCTCTCATCGGACTCCCCTCAGTACTGGCCGAGCGCCAGGCCCTTGGCAAAGTAACGCTGCGAGACCAGGAACAACAATGCCGTCGGCAACGACACGAGGATCGCGGCCGCCAGGACCACGGTGTAGCTGGCGCCGCCGCCTTCGGTGGACTGCAGCCCGGTGAGGACCGGCATGACCGGGCGGGTGATGTCGCTCTGGGTCAGGATGAGGCCGAGCAGGAGGTCGTTCCACACCCAGGTCGCCTGCAGGATGAAGACGACGGCCAGCGCGCTGGACGACATCGGCAGGTAGATCCTGGTGAAGATCCGCACGGTCCTCGCTCCGTCGACGACCGCGGCCTCGAAGACGGATTCGGCGATGCCGGCGAAGAAGTTGCGCATCACGAACGCCGAGAACGGCAGACAGACGATGGAGTAGATCAGCACCATTCCGGTCAGGGAGTCGTAGAGGCCGAGCCGGGAGTAGCTGTCGAACAACGGGATCACCAGCATCTGCAGCGGGAACACCGACCCGCAGTAGATGACGAAGAACCAGAGAAAGCCGTGACGGAGTTTGAGAACGATGACGGCGAAGCCGACGGTCGCGCCCAGAATGACGGCGATCGCCGGCGCCACCACGCTGTAGACCGCCGTGTTCGCCAGTGCACGAGGGATGTCCGTGCCCGTGGCCACCTGGCTGAGGTTGTCCCACAGATTTCCCAGCGAGCCGGGCCGCCACAACGTGGAACCGGAGTAGTTCTGGACTGTCTTACCGGCGTTGGCCAGCAGCAGGTACACCGGCACGAGCCACAGGGCACCCAGCAGCGACAGGACTGTCACTCGGATGATGATCCCGGTGCGTGAAGGCGTCACTTGCCACCTCCGAGGCTGCTGCTGCTCAGGCTCAGTTGCCTGCGCAGATAGATGATGGAGGCGCCGACGGTCACGATGCTGAGGAAGATCGCCACCGCCGACCCCAGGCCGTAGTCGCTGTTCACGAAGGTGTCGCGGTACATGGTCAGGGCCAGCGTCTCCGACGAGCGCGCCGGTCCGCCCTGGGTCATCGCCTGGACGATGTCGAACGTCTTCAGGCCGTTGACGATCGACAGACCGACGACCACCGTCGTGGACGGCCGGAGCAGTGGCCAGGTGATGTGGCCGAACAGCCGCCGCCCAGTGGCGCCGTCGATCAGGGCCGCCTCCAGCGGCTCCTTCGGGATCGACTGCAGACCGACGGTGAACAGCAGCGCGTTGACGCCGACGCCTTGCCAGGCCGCGGCGATCACCATGACGATCGTGTTCAGCGGCGAGTCCTGGAGCCAGCGAAGCTCGGTGCCCGGCAGGTTGAGGAACTGCAGGGCCTGGGTGAGCGCACCGCCCGACCCCAGCATGAAGCTCCAGATGACGCCGACGGCTACACCGGACAGCGCGTAGGGGACGAGGAACGGCAGGCGTAGCCAGCCGCTGCCCCGGAACCCGTAGGCCAGGACTGCGACGAGCAGGCCGAGTCCGACCGGGAGGACGAGTGTGCCTACGACCCAGATCGCCGTGTTCCTGACCGCGCCCAGGAACGCGCTGTCCGAGAACATCTCGGCGAAGTTGTGGAAGCCGACGAGTTCCGGCGTACCAAGGCCGTTGTACTTCGTGAAGCTCAGGTAGAACGTGTAGAGGACCGGCAGATAGAAGACGAGCAGCACCAGGGCGAGGCTCGGGAGGAGGAAACCCCGAGCCTGGCCCTGGTACGACGTCGCGCCCGACCGTGCCACGCCGTTATCGCCCGGCCCAGTACTCGTCGGCCGCGGTCTGGATCGCCTGCAGGTACTGCATCGGGTCGCCGCGGTTGGTCAGGAACGCACTGAACTGCTCCAGCGCGACCGTCCGGATCGGGACCGGCGTCGCCTCGAAGTACCGGTTGTAGTACTCGTACTTGCCCGCGGCAAGCGTCGTCTTCAGGGCCTTCGTCTGCGGCGTCGGCGCCTCGGCGTCCTTGTTGAACGGCAGGTTGCCCTGCTGCTTCACCCACGGCTGCTGACCCTGCGGCGACATCCACCACTGGGAGAACTTCAGGCCCAGGGCCTTCTGCTTCGAGCTCTCGCCGACGCAGACCGGTGCGGTCTCGATCGCGATCGGCGTGGCCGCGCCGGGCTTGACCGCCGGGATGACGAACATGTCGACGTCCTTGCCCATGGTCATGCCGGCCAGGGCGGCGTCGGCGGTGAACCAGGTGCCTTCGGGCGCCATTGCGATCTTGCCCTCGCGCATCAGGTCGCGGGCGAAGTCGGTCTGGCCGGGATCGTTGAAGTAGCCCTTCTTCTGCAGGTCGAGCCAGCTGTTCATCACCGCGACCACGCGCGGGTCGGTGTACTTCGCCTTACCGGTCGACAGGTCGTTGTACAGCTGCAGGTCGGTGCCGGCCAGGATGGTCTGGAACCAGACGAAGGCCCAGTTCTTGGTCTGGTTCCAGAACGGCGTCACGCCGTGCTGCTTGAGCGTCGCCGCCGCCTTCATCAGCTCGTCCCAGGTCTTCGGAACGGTGATGCCGTACTTCGTGAAGACCGACTTGTTGTAGAACATCACCCAGTCGTCGACGCTGATGGGCGTGCAGTACTGCTTGCCTTTCACCGTGTAGAGCTGGCGCACCGCGTCGGTCACGTAGCCCTTGTCGACGGCCTCGGTCCACAGGTCGGTCGTCTCCGCGATCACGCCCTGTTCCGCGAGCTCGTCGAGCGCCGTACTGACCTCCCAGGTGAACAACCCTGGGCTCTCCTTGGTCCGGAAGGACTGCCGGATGAAGGCCCGGTACGGATCACCGGAGTACTGCGTGCTCTTCAGGCTGATGCCGATGTCCTGCTGCGAGACCTTGGAGAAGGCGTCGAAGTTCCAGGGCTTGTTGTGGGCGAAGCCGAGCTCGCCGGTGGTGGCGCCACCGTCGTTCGAACTGCCGCCGCAGGCGGTGGCCACGAGGGCCGTGCCGAGCACGATCCCGACCGCCGCCACGAGTTTGCGGGCATTCATCGTCTGTTCACTCCTTCACAGGGGACGCATGACCGATGCCTTGGGCAAGTATCATCGGATCATGCAGGGCGATCACCAGACCGGTCCAGGTCTGCGGGGCGGCGCCGAGGCCGGCGCCGTTCTCGGGGTTCCAGTACTCGGCCCACCCGCTCTGCAGCGCACCGTCGACCGAGCGGACCGCCAGGGTCTGTGCAGCACCATCCAGCTCCCATCTGCGGGCCGCCAGCCAGAACAGGTAGTTGAGCGGTGGCCAAGCGGGTCCACGCCAGTACGTCTGCGGGTCGTACGCCGGGTTGCCGCGGGCAACGTTCGCCGGACCGTACGGCGCGCCGAACCGGTCGGGATCGTCGAGCTGGCGCAATGACGCGAGAGCCTTGGACCGGTCCTGGGTGACCAGGGCAGGCATCACACCATCGCTCGTCGGCAGCCTCACGGAAGGGCCACCACCCACGACGGGAAGATCGGACCAGAGTTGTTCGTCTTCGTCCCAGAGCAGCGAGTCGATCGCTTCGCTCAACTGGTCCGCCCGGTCCGCCAGTTCGCGATCGTCCAGCAGGTCGGCCAGTTCGGCCAGGTTGAAGGCGACGTACGCGTTGAAGGCTGCCGGGCAGACGACGAACGAGGTCGACCACAGCGCGCCGCCGTCGCTGTCGAAGGTGATGTCGTGGACGCGGGCCTTGTTCCAGGCTGTCCGCGCCGGCCGGCTGTAGTCGGCCGGCGTGCGGCCCGGGGCGCCGAAGTCGTCCCACCGCGGGCTGTGGTCGTTGCCCGCTTCCCACGGGTGGACGACGTACATGAGGCCGTCGTCGGTACGCCGGGTCCGCCACAGCCAGTCGAGTCCGCGCCGAGCCCGGTCCAGTGTCGCCGACGACGGCACGAACCCGCGCGAGCTCAGCACCTTGGCGGCGTGACCGAACATCGGCGGCTGGGTGATCGACGAGGTGTGCTCGAGTGGACCCAACCACGAGTCGGCGCGCCGGCCGCCGTACCGCATGTGTGGGACGAGCCCACTGGGCAGCTGACCCGCCAGGGTGGCGTCGAGCTCGCGCAGCGCGCGGTCGTCGCCGAGGTGCGCCCAGATGATCGCATGGAAACAGGAGTCCCACAGCCACAGATGCGGGTACGTCGTGGGGTTGGGGACGCAGTACCCGCGGGCGTCGTCCCAGTGGCTCTCCAGCAGCCGCCGGACCTTGGGCTCGAGATCGTGATCTGTCATCGCGCGTCGTCCTTCCGCACCACGGCAGTCATCGCCCGGACCAGTGAACGCGCCAGGACGGCGTGCCCGCGGTCGTTCGGATGGACGTTGTCGTCGGCAAGCATCGTCGCGGCGTCCCAGCCGTCGACGACCACCGCGCGCGCCGAGGGGAAGCGCGCGACGGTGGTCCGCAGGGAGGCGTTGTACTCGT
Organism: Kribbella pittospori; assembly: GCF_004331465.1. GTDB lineage: Bacteria > Actinomycetota > Actinomycetes > Propionibacteriales > Kribbellaceae > Kribbella > Kribbella pittospori. The sequence continues at coordinate 35,485 of NZ_SJKB01000032.1, read as the reverse complement.
CGACGATCGCGTCCGTCGCCTGGTCGTACGGCGGATGACCCGAGTAGTCCTGGACGTGAGGCTGCTCGATCGCCAGTGTCACGGCCCGCGGATCTGCCTTCTGCAGAGCGTGCAACACGATCTCCAGCGAATCCTCGTACTGACGCCGGCCGGCCGGCGCCGTACCGTGCAGCCGAGCGTCGTTGAATCCGGTCATCAGCACGTAGACGTCGGCGGGACCGGGTGGCCGGGCGACGACGAGACGGGCCGTCTGCGTGCTCAGGCTCCCGCTCTCGGCCTGGTTGTCCAGCCGGTGTCCGAGCTGTCGCGCGGCCAGTTGGACGAACCCCTCGCTGTGCCGCCGTGCGCCCGTCCCGAAGACCCAGGAGTGGCCGTACGCAGTCAGCACCCGCGGCCCGCCTCGCCGGCCGGGAAGTGGTCGCCCGGACGAAAGGGAGGCGGCTCGAGGTAGGCGTTGAGGCCCGGCACTGTTTCGCCGCGCAGGTGGAACGGCGAGGCCTCGTCCGGCCTCGTGATCCGTGTGCTGGTCGGGATGTAGCGGATGGTCAGGGCTCTGCGCCACCGGTCCGACCGGTTCGGCATCGAGCTGTGCACGATGTTCGGGTGGTGCACCTCGACGTCCCCGGCGCGCATCACCAGGTCCACCGCGGAGCTCTCGTCGACGTCGGCGTCGATCCGGTGCCGGAGCACGCTGCCGGGATCGGACTGCTTCATCTGCTCCAGCTCCCAGCGGTGCGATCCCGGCAGGACGCGCAGGCACCCGTTGTCCGGATCGGAGTCGGTGAGGGCGAGCCAGAGCGTCACGACGTTCATCGGTTCGAGGGGCCAGAACGCCCCGTCCTGGTGCCACTCGACGCCCTTGCCGTGCTTTGGCGGCTTGCACAGGTAGTGCGTGGCGAACAGGGCAATGTCCGGGCCGACGAACTGCTGCGCGACGTCGAGCAGGCGGTGGTCGGAGACGAGCCGGATCCAGAACGGGTCGTCGCGGGCGAGCCGGGTTCCCAGCTGCTCCGGGGTGAGCTCGGGGTGACGGGCGAGCAGCCAGTCGACATGCGCGTTGGCCGCCTCGACGACGCCCGGATCGACCACGTCGCGGATGACCACGTAGCCGTCGTCGGCGTACTGCCGGTTGACCTCCTGGGTCATGGTCTGCATCGCGCTCTCCTTCCGGCGCCGATTCCCCGCGATCGACGCTATATGCTCGACAATGACGCTTCTTCCTGGTGAAGGATCAAAAATTGCTCTCCGGTGACACTGACGTGACGCTGCTGCATCTGGAGGACTACGTCGCCGCCGGCGAGACGTACTACGTCGGCCGGCGTACGGAGGCGGTCCGGTTCGTCGGCAGACTGCACACGCACGACGACTTCGCGGAGCTGACCTGGATCGAGTACGGCGTACTCCAGCACGTGGTGGGCGGCACGCGCCGACTGCTCGAGGCGGGCGACGTGGTGTTCATCCGGCCCGACGACGTCCACTTGTTCCGGCCGGTGCCAGGCCGCTCGTTCGCTCAGGTGGCCGTGTCGTTCCCGAGCGAGACGCTCAGAGCACTCGAGGCCAGGTACTTCGACCCGGCCGACTGGGCGTGGTCGGCGGGCGGCCTGCCGACGACGCACCGGCTCGACAGCGTCCGGCTGCAGCGGCTCACCGAGCTGTCGTCGGTCCTGGTCTCCGGGCCTGCCGGCAGGTTGCAGCTGGAACGGTTCCTGCTCGAGTTGCTGTGCGACCTGATCGGCCGCCCGGCCGGCGACGGTCTGCCGCTGTGGCTGACCGAGGCGCTCAGCCGTTTCGCCGACGATCCGGTCGCCCTGACCGAGGGCGTGACCGGACTGGCAGGGCTCGCCGGCCGCAGCCGGGAGCACGTCAACCGGGTCATCCAGGCCGGCACCGGGCAGACGGCGACGGAGATGGTCAACCAGGTCCGGTTGAACCGGGCCGCGGCGATGCTGCGGATGACGGATCGCCCGATCTCGGCCGTAGCCGCCGACTGTGGCTTCCCCTCGCTCAGCCACTTCTACCGGCTGTTCAACGACCGCTTCAAGGCGACGCCGCGGCACTACCGAATGGTCTCGACCGTCTCCGGGCTGCGCCCACTCGGCAGCAGCCGCTAGTCGTACTCGGCCATGACCTTGGTGCAGGTGGTTCGCCAGGTCGAGGCGGCGATCACCCGCCCGAGAATCCTCGGTGGCGCCGGGGCGCGGACGTGCCCCACTCACCAACGTGCCCGTCGGCCCACCTCCACGCCCGAGGTGAGCGCGGCGACCTGAGTCTCCGAGTGGTTGGTGAGTGCGGCACGTCCGCCCATGCCGCGTGCTGCGGACCGCCAGGCCATCTCAATGGATGCGACCGCAGCCCCCGTGTGTCGTGACCGGCCATCGGGCCGTACGGCTCGCCCGTTGTGATGGCCTGCCGGTCCGCGACCACCGCCCGCCACCAACGACCCCGGCTGATCGGCCGGCGTCCGGGTGCGTGCGAGACGCGACTTTGAGCACGGGTCGGTCACGCGGGACGGGATTTGGTGGTTGATCGGTGCCCAAGGTCGGCCGAGTACAGCTAGCACGCGGATCAGGCTGTAGTCGTCATCTCGTTTCTGGCTCGTGATGCTGAAGGCGAGTATCGGGGCTGACCAGGTCGTGTGCGGCTGTGGCGAAGGCGTGGATTCGGGCTGTGGCGCCGTCTGTGCGCCACATCAGGCGCCACTGGACCGGCGGTGCGTCTTGGATGGGGACGTAGGCGACGTCGGGGCGCATGTAGTAGCGCCTCATGTGGGCGCCGATCAGGAAGACTCCGCGGCCGGCGCCGACGAGGGTCAAGATCTCCTGGAACGACCCTGCCGCTGGACCTTCGGCCGGGGTCTGGTGCGGCGGATGGGAGCTGGGCAGGTCATCGGGCGTCCGCAGTACGGCGACCCCGGCGAGGTCTTCGACCGAGACGGACTGCCGGTCGGCGAAGGCGTGTCCGGACGGTACTGCGAGCATCCGTGCCTCGGTCACGAGCGCGGGCCCCGTGACCAGGTCGTCCTGCTCGCTGAGGAAGCAGGTCAGCAGCACCTCCACCCCGCCGTCGAGCAGCCTCGGTACGGCGTCGTCGAGCTGCACTTCGCGAACCAGGACCTCGCAGCCGGGCTCGCGACTGTGCAGCAGCTCGGCGGCATCAAGGAGCAGTTGGCCTCCGGCCGCACCGACGAAGCCGACGCGCAGGGTGCCAGTGATGCCCCGGGCCGACCGGACCGCCCGTTCGAACCCGGCCGCGATCAGCTCCTGCGCGGGCTGGAGATCCTCGGCCAGCCGGTGTCCGATCGGGGTCAGCTCCACGCGGCGACTGGTGCGGTTGAACAACGGCGCGCCGACGCGACGTTCCAGTCCCTTGATCGTCTGGCTGACCCGGGCCGTGGAGACGTGCATCCGCTCGGCGGTTCGACCGAAATGAAGTTCCTCGGCGAGCGTCAGGAACGTCTCCAGCTCGTAGCGCTCCAGCATTCCCGACCTCCTTCGTTAAGGCACACTTCACGAGCGTTGCACAGGTTCGCGTTGATCGACAGGGCGGCCCGGACAAGGGTGAAGGAGTCCGAGTACGACGTGAGCAGGAGAATTCATGCACACCACCCGGGATCAGGTCTCGCCCTTGCCGTTGATGCAGCTGTCGATCGGCTTCTGGTCGTTCAAGGCGCTCGCGACGGCCCACGAGCTGGACCTGTTCGCCCGTCTGTCCGGTACCGATGGTCGCACCGTCGACGAGCTTGCCGGGCTGCTGGGCGTCGAACCGCGGCCGGTTGAGTTGCTGGTGACCGCGTGTGCGTCCATCGGGTTGCTGGAGCGTCGCGACGGGCGCTATGTGAACAGTGCGCTGGCTGAGGAGTTTCTCGTTCCTGGCAAGGCGTACGACTTCGGCGGTTGGGTGCAGATGCTCGACCGCAGGCTCTACCCGGCGTGGGGCCGACTGACCGAGGCGGTGCGGACCAACCGGCCGACGAGCTGGAATCCCGACGAGCAGGAGCACTTGTTCGCCGGCGAGGACCCCGAGCTGTTGGCCGTGTTCTGGGAGGCGATGCACTCGCTGTCGACGCTCACCGCGCGCGAACTCGGCGCGTACGTCGACCTTTCCGCCTCCACCGCTCTCCTCGACATCGGCGGTGGCTCAGGGGCCTTCGACATCGAGCTGTGCCGGCGCTACCCCAACTTGCGCGCAACGGTGTTCGATCTGCCGCCGGTTTGCGAGATCGCGTCGAAGAAGCTTGTGGCGGCAGGGTTCGCGGATCGCATTGCGGTCGCGGCGGGCGATTTCCTCGCCGATCCGGAGCTCCCGGCGGGCCATGACGTCGTACTGCTGTCGATGATCATGCACGACTGGACGCCGGAGCAGGACCTGGCGATCTTGCGCAAATGCTTCGCAGCCCTGCCTTCCGGCGGCCGGATCGTGATCAGCGAGCTCCTGGTCAACGACGAGAAGACCGGCCCACCCGCCGCCGCCCTGATGAGCCTGAACATGCTGGTCGAAACCGTCGGCCGCAACTACACCGCGGCGGAGTACGAGCAATGGCTCCACACCACCGGCTTCGTAGACGTCCAAACAGTGTCCTTCGACGCTCCCGGCGCCAACGGCGCAGTCCTCGCCCGTAAACCCTGACGGCATCGGGCCCGCGCGTCACAATCAGGATCTGTAGCGCTCTCCAAGTTGGGGTCGGGACCCCATGGTTGGGGGGTGTTGTTGCGACAAGACTGACTTGCCAGGGCGGTCGCCGAGAACCAGGCGGCCAGGGAGGTCAGGGTGAGCAGTGTCGAGGCATTCGGTCAGATCGGGCGGGGCGCAGTGATGCGCGCCGGGGACATAGCCGTTGGTCTGCCCACTGTCACGGTGTTCGATCCTGTGGTGAAGGCCGTGCGGTTGATGGCGGTCGGGCGGATGCCGGGTCTGGTTGTCGTGGACGGCCGTGGGCGGCCGCTTGCGGTTCTGCCTGGCTCTCAGGTGTTGAGGCTGAGCATCCTGGCGGCGTTTCAGGATGATCCGATGCTGGTGCGGACCGTCGACGAGTCGTCGGCGGATGCTTTCTGGCGTGAACTCGGTGGTCTGACGGTTGGTGACTGCTTGCCGGGTACCTGGGGATCTGGGCGGCGAAGCGATCGCTGGGTGAGTCGTACCGGCTGATGGTGCTGTTGATGATCATCACCGCGGTCGCGTCGCCGTTCCTGGACAACAACGTGACCACGATCATGTTGGTTGCCCCGGTCACCATTGTGGTGTGCGAACGATTGCGGATCCCGCCGCAGCCGTACCTGATCGCCGAGGTGTTTGCCTCGAACATCGGTGGCGCGGCAACGCTGATCGGTGATCCGCCGAACATCATCATCGGCAGCCGGGCAGGGCTGTCGTTCAACGACTTCGTGGTGCGCATGACACCGATCGTGGTGATCGTGTTCGTATTGTTCGTCGTACTGACGAGATTCCTGTTCCGCAAGAGCTTCCGGTACACCCCGGAGCAGGTCGCCGCGGTGATGGCGTTGCAGCGGTCGTCTACGGGTAGCACAGGGGCGCGACGAACGTCGCCCGCCCTGCCAAGGCCCAGACCGTGCGACTTGCCCTGCAGCGGCAGGGATCTGCTGTTGTCCTCGCGGTGGACGACGACGGGCAGGGACTGCGAGGAGCCGCCGAAGGGACCGGGATCAACGGGATGCGGGAGCGTGCGTTCCTGATCGGCGCGCAACTGGTCGTGGGGGTCGGCGAGCTCGGCGGTACGTCGGTCCGTCTCACCGTGCCGTTGGAGCCGGCGCGATGATCCGGATCCTGCTGGCTGACGACCACACTCTGGTACGTCGCGGCGTACGACTGATCCTGGACAGTGAGCCGGACCTGCAAGTGGTGGCCGAGGCAAGTGACGGTGCTGAGGCGGTGGAGGCGTTCCGCCGTACTACGATTGAGCTGGCGGTGCTCGATGTGGCGATGCCGCGGATGACGGGGCTGCAGGCTGCGCGCGAGCTGTCATGCCGGCGGGGAGCCGCCGCGGATGCTGATGTTGTCGATGTACGACAACGAGCAGTACTTCTTTGCGGCGTTGAAGGCCGGCGCCTGCGGCTACGTGCTGAAGTCGGTCGCCGACCGCGACCTGGTCGACGCCTGCCGCGGGGCCGCTCGAGGTAAGTCCTTGCTCTACCCAGCACGTTGGTCCGCGAAGTCATCGCGCCAACATCCTCCAGAAACTCGGCATGCGCGACCGCACCGAACTCACCCGCTACGCCATCCGCGCCGGCCTGATCGAGCCATAGACCTCCTGGTACGCCGCCACCGCCGACTGGTACGCCGCCACCGTCGGCGCGCAGTACCGTCGAAGGAGGGACTCACGAGAGGACGACCGAGATGAGCATCGACCGGGGCTTGCTGGCGACGTTGGAGGCCAAGCCGGGCAAGGAAGAGGAACTGCGCGCGTTCCTCGAGAAGGGGCGGGAGCTCGCGGTCGCCGAAGAGGGGACCGTCACGTGGTACGCGTTCCGGCTCGGGCCGACGACGTTCGGGATCTTCGACACGTTCGCCGACGAGGACGGCCGGCAGGCCCACGTCAACGGCCAGATCCCGGCCGCGCTCGGACAGGTCGGTCCCGAGCTGCTGGCCGCCGACGCGGACATCCGGCCGATCGACGTCATCGCGGTCAAGTAGCGCAGGGTCGTTTGACGCGGCTGGTCAGGAGACCTCGGTGTGCTTGACGAGGACGGCTCGGGTGTAGAGAAGGTCGAAGCCGCTGCGTTGGGCGTTCTGCTGGGACTTCGAGGCGGGTTGGGTGGTGATCACACCGACGTCGCAATCGGCGGTGGCGGCGTCGGACAGGCGGGTGGACAGGAGAGCGGACTGAATGCCGTGGCGGCGGTGCGCGGGGAGCGTCGCGGCGCCGGCGAACTGAGCGATGCCTTCGGCTGTGCGGAGTCCGGCTCCGCCTGCGATCTCGTCGTTCCGCATCGCGATGTAGCGGCTGATGTCGGCTGAGGCGGCATCGCGTTCGGCCTCGATGTAGGTGTCGCGCGGGAACTCCTCGCGCCACGGGACTCCCTGTGTGTCGGGTACGGCGACCGCGTCGGCCATCAGGTTCAGCCAGACGGTGAGCTCGTCGTCGGCACTCGGCCGGATCTCGATCCCGTCCGGCGGTGTGACGTCGTACTCCGCCTCGACGACGATGCCGAGCACGTTCTCGAACGACTCCAGCTGGTATCCGCGCCGGCTGAGGGCGATGCCGATCTCGGGGTCGGCGAGGTGCGGGAGTTCGACTTGCACCGGCGCGCCGACAACGGCGTACGCGTGCTCGATCTCAGCGAGCTCGTCACCAGTCGGTACGCCGCCGAAGCCAAGCCCCACGACCTTGTTGAACGGCGAGTCGTCGGTGGCGAAGCTCGCGATCCCGCCCGCGACCGGAATCAGGAACCCGCGCTCGTCGCCGAGCCGGCGGTGCGCAGCGCGAGCGGTCGCTTCGATCAGCTGGGTCTCCACCCGCTCGATCCGCTCCGCCAGCTCGGCATCGCAGAACAGAGGTGTCCGTCGGGTGTTCATGACTCTCCTAACAGCTCGTGGCCCAGCCAGACGCGGTCTCGCAGTGGGATTCCGTCGATGACGATTTCGTCGGGATAGCCGGTCGAGGCCACGAACGCATCGCGTTCGACGCTGAGCATGCGGAAGCCTTGACGTTGGTAGAAGTGCAGATTGCCGGTGTCGGCTGCAGCTGTTGCGACGAGAAGGCTTCTCGCCCCGTTCTGCCGGCAGTGTTCGAGCGCCGCTCGAACCAAGGCCCGGCCGACGCCCGCGCCTCGCCGACTCTCGGCGACCGCCATGCTCTTGAGTTCGGCGGTGTCGTTGTCCGGGATCAGCTGGAGGTGTCCGATGATCTCACCGTCGTCCTCGGCCACGAGCACGGTACCGAGGTTGAGGTAGGTGTTGATCTGTTGCTCGGAGTCGTCGGCCTCCCGGAAGAGCGGGCGCAGCGGATCTCGGTCACCGTCGTAACGATGGACGAACATTTCATCGGTACGGCTGCTCACGCCGTACGAACGGTGGCCCATGGTTTGCGATCCCCTCTGTGGTGCCTGACATCGGGCTCTGTGTCACGGAGGGGCGGAAACGTTACATGGCCTCGCACAGGTGGGTGGTCAGTTCCTGGTAGGAGACGTCTACCGGGCGCGTGGTGTCGACGACGAGGTGGTTGCCGGTGCGCGGCTGGTACTGCGTCATCATCCGGTGCACCTGCTCCCAGGAGGGGTAGACCCAGCCGGGCAGATCGCTGACCCGAGTCTCGACCCGGCGGCGGTGCTCGATGCTGTCGGGACACACGGTTTCGATCACCACATGGTCGGCGTCGACAGTCGCCGCGAGGTCACGCCACCCGTCACGTGCCTCGGCGACCGGATTGACGGCGTCCGCGATCACTGTCAGCCCACGCCGCAGGTGGTTCGTTGCTACGTCGTGGGCCACGCTGTAGGCGGTAATACCAGTCTGCTCGGGAGTCAGGCCGTTGCGGCGCATGGCCCCTTCGATCTCATCGATGCGTAGCCAAACAGCCTTGGTCTCAGTGGCGAGCCGACGGGCGAGTGTCGACTTGCCGGTACCGGGCAGGCCACCGAACTCGATCAGCAATCCTCTGTCAGACATCCTTGACCCTTCTTTCACTTTACAGCCTGTATAGTGATTCGCTATACACCGTGTCAAGGGAGGGGTCGCGCATTGGCTACCCACGGTCGACGTGCCGCCGCGACAGCGGGAACCCGCCGCGGCATCATCGAAGCCGCGCGGGAACTGCTGGCCACGCGGGAGTGGCAGCACTTCACCATCGAGGCCGTTGCCAGCCGGGCAGGGGTGACGCGGGTGACCGTCTACAACCAGGTTCGATCGAAGCGCGGACTGCTCGACGCAGTGCTGGCCGACCTCGTGGACCGCGCCGGCATGGACCAGCTCCTGGCGGACACAGAGCACTTGAGCGCTGGTGATGCGTGCGCCGAGATAGTTCGGCGGACCTGCCTGTTCTGGCACTCCGAGCGCCGGCTGCTCCGGCCGTTGTTCGGCCTGGCAGCTGTCGACCACGATGTCGCGTCCATCCTGACGCAACGCGAAGAATGGCGCGGCAACCAGATGCAGCGTCTCGTCGGACGCCTCACAGCGGAAACCACGTCAGAACCATCGCTCGACCAGGCGGACGTTCTGGCCGGCGTGACTGCCGTGACGTCATTTGCCACGTACGACGCGTTGGGCGCGATCGCCGACGACCCAGATCGTGCCGCCGTGCTACTGAACCGCGTGGTACGCAGCCTCACTGGCTGACTGGGGCAAATGGTGCGCGGTCAGTGGCTGGAGGGTGTTGAGGTCTCGGTGTCCGGGAGTTGGCGCAGGGTTCTTAGTGGGCTGAGTACTGCGAAGGCGGTGCCGGTGAGCATGACCAGGCTGCTCATCACGAGGGTGGCGCGGAATCCGGTCAGGGCGCCGAGGGTGCCGCCGAGGAGGGCGCCGATCGGCTGCATTCCGTGGACCAGGAATCTCCAGGTGGCCTGGGTTCGGGCGAGGAGTTCTGGTGGGACCAGGACCTGGCGGATGGTCTGCTGGTTGATCCCCCACAGCGTGGGGCCCCAGCCGCGGAGGAGTTGCGCGATGATCACCACTGCCAACGCCAGTGCCGTCGGCCCTCCGGCGGCGGCCATCACCAGCCCGGCCAGACTTGACAGTGTCGTGCCGACGATGAAGGCCGGCCCGTTCGCGAGCCGGCTGGTGATCTGCACTCCGATGGTGGCGCCGATGATTCCGGCGACCCCGGCCAGTGCGATGACCAGGCCGACCAGTCCAGCCGACAAGCCGAGATCGCGGACCAGGAACAGTACGACGATCACCCCTTGCATCTGACCGGCCAGAGCGCCGACAGTGGCGGCGATCGTCGTCGCCCGAAGCGCCGGGTGCGCGAGCGCCGCCCGCACGCCGCCCCAGATGCCTTTGAACATGGACTCTTTGGCCGGGTCGGCGGCAGTCGATCGGCGGCCCGGGACGGTGATCCGCGCATTCGAGATGGCCGACAGCAGGAACGAGGCAGCATCGACAGCGATCGCTACCGGGGCGGTGAGGAGCTGCACCAGCACACCACCGAGGGCACTGCCGCTGGTGGCGACGACGGAGTTGCTGAGTGCGAACGCGCTGTTGGCTGCCAGCAGTTCGCGGCGGGGAGCAGTAAGGGCGCGAACGACTGGGCCGCGATCACGGAGAACAGGCTGCAGGTCCCGGTGATCACGACAACGACGTACAGCTGCCACATCTGCAACAGTCCCGCCGCGGCGAGAATCGGCACGGCCGTCAGCGCGACGGCGGCCAGCAGATCAGCACCGACAAGGACTCGGCGGTAGGACAGCCGGTCGACCCACACTCCGGCAGGCAGACCCAAAACGAGGTGCGGCAGCAACGAGACTGCTCCGAGCAAACCCATCTGCACCGGCGACGCCCCGAGGACCAGCACCGCAGTCAAGGGCAACGCAACGGTCGTCACACTCGATCCCAACAGAGAGATCGAGTTCCCCCCGAACAACCGCCGGAAGTCCCGATGCTCGGCCAACACACGCCACTGGTCTCTCACCGCCCCCAGTAAACCCGCGCCCACCCCCGCCGACGTGGAGGGACAACGGTTGTCCGGCAAACGATGTGATGTCATACACAGTCACGCCCAGCTCAACCGCTGAGCGGATCTGTACGCGGATGTGGTCGATTCCTCCGCCCAGGTTCGGGTCGCCGATCGTCGTCACCGCAGGGTCAAGGAGGTGCCGGAGGCGAGGCGGGTGAGTTTCTCCGGATTGCGCACGTAGTAGAGGCCGGTGATGCGGGCCTCGTCGACACCGAAAGCGATGACGCCGTCGAGCTCACCGTCGACGTAGACAACGAGGGCCGGGTTCCCGTTGATCAGCGTGGGTTCGCTACCGAACCCGGTCCGCTTGCCGAGACCGCCGAGGATGAAGCGGCCGACCTTCTCGGCTCCGGTGATCGGCCGTGGCGGCGACTGCCTCAGGCCGCCGCCGTCACTCAGCAGGACGACATCCGTGGACAGCACGTCGAGGAGTCCCTGCAGGTCGCTGGTTTCGATCGCCCGCTGGAACGATTCCCGGGCCGCCTGGGCCTTCCCGAGCGACGTCATCTTGCCGGGACGGCGGGCATCGACGTGCCGGCGGGCGCGGTGGGCGATCTGCCGGACGGCGGCAGGAGTCTTGTCGAGGGCGGCCGCGATCTCCTCGTAGCTGACGTCGAAGGCCTCGCGGAGGACGAAGACGGCACGCTCGGTCGGTGCCAGCGTCTCGAGGATCAGCATCATCGCCATCGACAGGCTCTCGGCGAGCTCGACGTCCTCGGCGACGTCCGGGGTGGTGAGCAGGGGCTCTGGCAGCCACGGACCGACGTACGCCTCCTTGCGGCGCTTCATTGTCCGGAGCCGGTTGAGCGCCTGCCGGGTCGTGATCCGGACCAGGTAGGCGCGGCAGTCCTGGACCTGGTCCAGGTCCACCTTGATCCAGCGCAGCCAGGTCTCCTGCAGCACGTCCTCGACGTCGGCGGCCGATCCGAGCATCTCGTAGCCGACGGTGAAAAGAAGGTTGCGATGGGCAACGAATTCCTCGGTTGCCGCGTCAATGCCGTGGTCGCTCATCCCTCAACCTTCCGGTGGACCGCGACACTCCCACACTGCCCCTGCAGGAGCTGCCGGCGCCGGGAGTCATTGACCATCGCCCGAGCCGGCCACCGAGGTAGGAGTTTATCGCCGTGTCGTCACGGCGAGCGAACTGGAAGATGCCGGCCCTCGAGACACCAGGCGGTCGGACACTGTGACGCACTGTGAACCAGATCATTTGCCCTGGTGCGCGCGCTCCGAAAGGTCCTGCCATTCCGACCAGGTCTTGAGGCGGTCGGCGTACACCTGCTGGACCAGCGGGTAGAAACCGGTTCCGAACAGGATCCGCAGCGGCGGGTTGTCCGAGTCAACGATCTCGAGCAGCGCCTGAGCCGCGGCGGCCGGATCTCCGGCGGACTGGTTGCCCACCACCCCAGCGAGTTGCTTGCGGAGTCCGTCGTACGCCGGCAGCGGCGCGGACATGTGCCCGTTGTCGAGTGGATCCGGGTTCTTGCCGGCCCGGGTGGCGTATCCGGCAGGCTCGATCAGCGTCACCTTGACCCCGAACTGTGCCACCTCCTGCGCCAGCGAGTCGTTCAGGGCTTCCAGAGCCCACTTGGAGATGTGGTACCCACTGCCCAGGGGCATCGCGACGAGGCCCGCGGCCGAGGACAGCTGCACGATGTGCCCGCTGCCCTGCTCACGCAGGTGTGGCAGCGCGGCCTGGATCACCCACAACGCACCGAACAGATTGGTCTCCAGCTGGTCGCGCAGCTGCTCCTCGGCCAGTTCTTCGACCGCACCGACGAGCGCGTACCCGGCGTTGTTCACCACCACATCCAGCCGCCCGAAGTGCTCCTTCGCCTGGTCGACCCGCGCGAAGACCGCCGCCTTGTCGGCAACATCCAGCTGGAGTGGGAGTACGGCGTTGCCGTAGGCCGCAACGAGGTCGTCGAGGCTGGCGGTGTTCCGCGCCGTCGCGGCGACCTTGTCGCCATGGGCCAACGCGGCCTCGACGAAGCTGTGCCCCAACCCGCGCGACGAACCGGTGACGAACCAAACCCTGCTCATGACACTTCCGTCCCTTCCTGTGGTGATGGTTTCGGCCACGAGACACCGGCCTCCCCATCCCCCGTGACGGAGTGTGGGACAGCTCACTGCGGGAACCGTCGGGTCAGCCGGCCGCACTCGTTCCCGCGACGGCGCCGAGCTCGACCAGTTGGGCGATGCCGTTGCCGACTGGCCAGTTGTCGAGGGCGTTCTCGACCAGGGTGATCACCACGTCCTCGGGGCGTACGCCGGCCTCGGCCAGCAGTTCGGCGATCCGGCGGTAGAGGTCGAGCTTGAGCTCCCGCGCGCGGCCCTGGACCAGGGTGACCTGGACGTAGACCACGTCCTGCCGATCGACGCCGAGGTAGCTGGGATCGAAGATCAGCTCGTCCGGATCGTGCGGTGTGACGATCTGGAAGCGGTCGCCGTCCGGGATGCCGATGACGTCGACCAGGGCCTGGTGGACCCCGTCGGCGACGGCACGGCGGACGGCGGGCGGTCGATGGGCGGACAGGTCGATGCGGACCAGGGGCATGACACGACTCACTTTCGCAACGGCGACGTACACTGTTTGATCATCATCAATCAGTTAGGTGTTCGACGTCAATCGAACATTCCGACGGAGGGTCGACCGTGTCCGTTCGCACTCGCAACCTGACCCACACCGCGCCGGCCGAGGTGTCTCTGCAGGACGCCCTCGACGCGCTCGGGGACCCGGTCCGGCGGACGATCCTGCGCGACCTGGCCGGCAGCCCCGACTGGACCCGGGCATGCGGCACTTTCGATCTGCCGGTGACGAAGGGGACCCGCAGTCACCACTTCGCCGTACTGCGAGCCGCCGGCCTGATCGAGCAGCGCGACGAGGGTTCCCGCCGGCTCAACCGCCTCCGCCGCCCCGAGTTCGACGAACACTTCCCCGGTCTGCTCGACCTGGTTCTCGCCGAGCCTGCGGCCCGCTGAGCGGTGGCCCGAGGAGTCCCCTGGGGTATCTGGGCTCAGCGGTAGGGGACGTAGTCGAATCTTTCGGCCCGCCGCCGCCAACCGGGCCACAGCCAGGCGTTCATCCAGGTGCGCGGCTCGTGGTTGGAGCTGCGCACTTCGACGCAGCGACCGTGCCGAGGCCGCCAGATCCGAGGTGGTGACAAGCACCTGATGGTCGGCCACGAGCGCTGACTGGTCGTGCCGCTCGGCCAGCTGCCTCCCAGTGACACCCGCGAGAGGATCCGATGGACAGCTTCTCGGCGATCGGTTCCGACTGTGCCATCTCCGCTCCTCATGTTTGGTTGAGGCTGGTTCGGGATCAGGCCAGCACTCGTCACCGCCAGCCGACTCTCAAACCGATCGACCGCCTCATCCCCACGGATCCACCGCGCCCCTGGTCAGCCGAGGCCGGATCGGGCGATGACGTTGGTGATGCCGATCCGAACTGCGGTGAAGCCCGCCTGGACGAATGATTCAGCGAAGTCCTCTGCAGGCTGGGAGGGGTAGTAGCGGTTGGCGATGCCCGTGGCGATGTGTTTGATCTGGTCCGGCTCGGCGGAGACCTGTGCTTCGCCTTCGACGGTGACGAAGCTGTAGGGCTGCCGCTCATCGCTGATGCAGAGTGCGACGCGCCGATCCTGGGCCAGGCTTTTGCCTTTGACGCTCCCGGGGGACAGGGCGAAGGCCAGTCCGTCGCCGTCGAGGATGAAGCAGACTGGGGTGACGTGGGGTCGCCCGTCGGGGCGGGTGAGGGCGACGTGAGCCAGCCTTGTTCCTGCGGTGACGAAGGATCGCCATTCGTTGTCGGTCATTGTTGTCATTGGTGTGTTCCTTCCTTTCGAGGTTGCGATCTCTGGCCAGGTGGCGCTGTGTTCAGGGTCGGGCGAGGGGTGCGCGGTCGGGGACGGACGTCGTACGCCCAGAAGTTCCATGGTGTGCCGGCGACCGTTTCGGTCGGCCAGCCAGCCCAACAGTTGCGACCCGATGTCTCCGACACCGACCCCGGCGCCAGCCGTCGTCAGCGAGAGTTGCCGCTCCAAGGTGCCGCGGGTCGTCATGTTGCCGACGTTAGATCCGCGTGCGCATCAGGTAAAACGATTGTCACCGATCAAGTCGATCGGTTTAAGTTATATTCGGATCGTGGCCGATGTGGAATTGCGGCACCTGGCGACCATGGCCGCCATCGTCGAGGAGGGCACGTTCGGGCGGGCCGGCACGCGGCTTGGCTACACGCAATCGACGGTCAGTCAGCAGATCGCCGCACTGGAGAAGTCCGTTGGCGGCCCGGTGTTCGAGCGCCCGGGCGGTCCCAAGCCGGTCCGGATCACGCCGCTCGGCGCGGTGGTCCTCGAACAGGGACGTGGCCTACTGGCGAAGGCCGAGGCGCTGGCCGATGCTGTCGAGCGGTTCAAGGCCGGCGATGGCCGGATCGACATCGGCACGTTCCAGAGCGTGTCCAACGTGATCCTGCCGTCGGTCGTGCGTCGACTGCGTGACGAGCGCCCCGGCTGCGATATCAGGCTGTCCGAGGTGCCGGATGGTCCGCGGATCGGCGACCTGGACCTGCTGTTCCACGACCGGCCTGTCGAGGGTGACGTCGAGTACGTCAAACTGATCGACGATCCCTACCTGCTGGTGGCCCGTCCAGGCGACTTTCCCGACGGCCCGGTAGCACTGAAGCAGCTGGATGGCAGACCGATGGTGGGCTGCCATCCGACCTGCGACCAGTTGTGGATGGATCGGGCCCTCGCCGATGCCGGTGCCCGGCCGCGGATCGTCTTCCGCTCACCGGGCAACGAGACGATCCTGTCGATGGTGCGAGCCGGGCTGGGATGGGCGGTGCTGCCGTGGCTCGCCCTGCAGGGATCCGGCACCCGCTCCGACGACCGGCTCAGAATCCACGAACTGCGGCCGGCACCGACCCGTGGCATCTATCTCCATTGGCCGGCCAGATCTTCGCGGTCCCCACTGGCCGTCCGGGCGATCGAGATCGCCATCGAGATCGCCACCGAGATTCAGCCGACCTGACCGACCAGGCCCAGCCGATGTCCACCTGACCGTGGCGTCACCTGTGACCGTGGCGCTCCATGACCGTGGCGCGCCGGCAGTCGAGTACGGCGGCAGCGTGTCACAGCCGGATCAGGTCGGCGACCTCCTCGGGCAGGCCTGGGGAGAAGAAGATGTGGCCCATTCCGGGTACGACGTGCAGGCGCGCGCCCGGGATGGCGGCGGCCAGTGCCTCGCCGTGACCGAGCGGGAAGACCGGGTCCTGGTCGCCGTGCACGATCGTGGTCGGAGCGGTGATCGACGAGAGCGGGGCGAGGCGATCGGGGGCGAAGGTCTGGCCGGCCAGGTCATGGTGGGCGGCCGCGGCCGGGTCAATGGCCCGCGACAAGGCCAGCTCGAGCATCGCGCGGGCAGCGGGCTCGTCGAACGGGCGGACCGGTCCGTTGAAGACGCGGAACAAGGCCACATCGGACTCCACGCCTGGCGGCAGGCCGGCGGCCATGTGTGCGAGAAGCGCAGGAGACGGCGGCGGCAGGTCGTCCGGGGCGGGCGGCTCCCCGGCCCGTGTGCGGGCCACCGCCGGACGCGGGTCGTAGCCCATCGGCGAACTGGTCAGCACGGTCAGGGACCGGATGCGGGCCGGCTCGTGCACGGCCAGCCACTGCGCGATCATGCCACCCATCGACATGCCGGCCACGTGGGCGGTGGGCAGCCCATAGCCATCCAGCACGGCCAGACAGTCGGCGGCCAGGTCGGCGATCGCGTACGGATGAGCATCGAAGTCGACCACGCTCGAGCGGCCGGTGTCGCGGTGGTCGAACCGGATCACCTGGACGCCGCGCTCGACGAGCCGGGCGACCAGCGGATCAGGGCAGCTGATGCCCTGCGCGGCCGACCCCATGATCAGAAGCAGAGGAGGGTGATCGGGACGGCCGGCCCGCTCCGTCCACAGCCGCAGCCGGCCGGAAGTCACGAATCGCTCTTGCGTCTCCAGCATGGACAGCACCGTAGCGTCTCGACCAACGGCCGCCGCTAGCGACGACCCTGCCCGCGATCAGTCGCGCTCGAGCGGACGAGGCCATTCATCATCCTGGTCGGGAACCCAGGTATCAAACGTCCCCACATCGCTACCTGCCATGGGCATGCCGACGACGGTACGCCAGCGGTCTTCAGCTCGCACGAGCCGATCTCGCCCTCGACGATCTTGACCGAGGTACACCTCCTGGTCGAGCATGCCGGCGCGCAACCGCACCGTACGCTCGCGGTCCTTGTACTCGATCCAGCTGCGGCCCAGGACGTGGACCGAGTAGTGGTCGTCACCCTCGAACATCGCGGAACCCTTCACAGAAAGGCGCGGCGTGAGCGCTCGTCGGGCGCCTTGTCGAAGCGGGCGGGTCTTGGAATGCTTTGCCACGCTATCTGCCTGAACATGTCAACCGCGACCACAGCCAGCGTAACCAGAACCCTGACGTGCGGGACGGCGTATTGCGGATGCTCGGGATACCGACTGGAGGACACCGGCGGTACGCGACGAGCGGCAACTGGCCGCATTGCACCCAAAGGCAACCCGGCCGGCGTGGAGGCCACGAGCATGGACAACGCGTGCTGTCAGGTCGAGGATGCAAGGAATCATCGAGTCTTGGGAGGGACGGATGACGACGACGAGGCGACGGGTCATGGCGGTCGGGTGCTCGATCGGGCTGCTGTTGGGACCCCTGGGGGTGGCTGGTCCGGCGCAGGCGCAGGATCCGCCGGCCAAGCCGGTCACGGTGATGACGCGCAATATCTACCTCGGCGCGGACATCAACCGGCCGGTCGAGGCGGCTCTCCGCGCGGCGGCGCAACCCGGGGCAAACCAGCTCACGATCGTCACCGCCCTGGCGAATGCGACCCAGGTGACCCGCGCGATCGTCGACCGCACCGACTTCGACGTGCGCGGAGGGCTGCTGGCCGACGAGATCGTCGACGCACGGCCGGACCTGATCGGCCTTCAGGAGGTCGCCCTGTGGCGGCACGGGCCGTTGCAGCTGAATCAGGTCGGGGTGCCGAACGCGGGGACCGTCGACTACGACTTCCTGCAGATCCTGCTCGATGACCTGGCCGAGCGCGGCACGCCGTACGTCGCGGCCAGCATCGCGAACCGGGCCGATGTCGAGTCGCCGAGCTTCACCGGCTCGATCGCCATGCCCGGTGGCGACCCCCGCGACATCCGCCTGACGATGCGCGACGTGGTCCTGATGCGCGCGTCGAGCAGCCTCAGGACGCTGGACGAGGGTCAGGACATCTACGACGTGAATCTGCAGGTCGGCGTTGCCGGAGTGGCCTTCAACTTCGACCGCGGCTACCAGTGGGTCGACGTCCGGGCGGGCGCGCAGCGGTTCCGATTCGTGAACACGCACCTCGAGGCGTTCAGCTCCGACATCGCGCTGGCCCAGGCCAACGAGTTGGTCGAGGAGGCCACGTCGCCGAACCGGAGCACGGTGTTCGTCTGCGACTGTAACTCCGACCCCGCGAACAGCTCGATCAAGCCGATCGACCATGTGCCGCACAAGGCGCCGTACGAACTGATCACTGGCGCCGGCGGGTACACCGACCTGTGGAAGGACTCCGGCCGGCCGACGGACTTGCCCGGCTTCGACGCCGGAGACACCTCCGGCCTCAACGAGACGGTGGACGAGGCGCTTCCCGGATCATGGACCCACCGCATCGACATGGTGTTCGGCCGTACGGCGGACGGGGAGGCGCTCACCACCGACCGTGGTCAGGTGACCGGCCGCGACGGCGACCCGCGCGACCCGGCGACCGGGCTGTGGCCGTCCGACCACGCCGGCGTCGTGATGCGCGTCCGAGGGCTGTGAGCAGCTGACCGGTCGTCGTCGGATGTCCTGACGTGCGACCGTTCCGGAGGCATGCCGCACCCGCTGATGGCCGTGCCGGATTCACAGTCGGACGAGCTGTGACGCCGGATACGGGCCACGAGGTGACCGCGGACCACGGCGACGATCAGAAGAGGACGACTGCGTCAGGCCGGCGACGCTGCTGGCAGGGCGATCAGGATCTCGGCGGTGGCCTTCGGGTCGCTGAGGGAGCGGCCGGTGGTCGCTTCGACCCGGCACCTGGCCGGCGAACTGGGGAGCGATGTTGCCGCTGCGGATGATGCCCCAGCGGAGGGGTTGGTTGTCGGTCTGGTAGGTCTCACGACTTTGACGGCAGCTGTGGGCAGCGTCAGTGGGTGGTGGTGAGGCGGAGGACGCGGGCCGAGGGTTCGGGGGTGTTGGTGGTGACGTTGAGTACGTCGTCGTCGGTCCAGGTGTAGGTCCAGTCGGTGTCGTCGGCCGGGAAGTGAGGCGTGATCCTGGATCGGTGGATGGGCAGACAGACGGTGGCGGGGCCGGGCACACGGTGCCACAGAGTGAGATAGGTGGTTTCTGGGCCGTTGAGGGCGAGGGCGATCCAGTCGTCGGTCCACCCGGGCAGGCCGAGAGGCCAGCTGGGTACGAGTGTGTCGAGGTTCTTGAGGATGTCGCGATGGGCGGCGAGCGCCGAGCGGACCAGGTCGAGCTCACGCGGTGTCATGCGGTTGAGATGACCGGAGAGGTACAGGCGGCCGGGGATGCCGTTGACGAGGGCGAAGGTGAACCGTTCGCGGGTGGTTCCGCTGATCGGGTACGCCCAGTGGCCGGCTTGTTCGGGGAGCAGGGCGGCTGGGGCGGCCGCGGTGATCGGTGCGTAGAGCAACGGATCTTCCTGGTCCGAGGTCGATTGCAGATGGAGCCGGGACAGATTCGCGTAGTCCATCCGCATCGCGCCCGAGGCGCAGTTCTCGATCAGCAGGTCCGGATGACGTCTCTGGAGTCCGTCGAGCCAGTCCAGTAGTGCCCGGTTGTGTTCGAGGAGACCGTGGCCGAGGGACGTGCCGCCCTTGTCGGTACCGGGCCCGGTCATGGTGTTGTTGTCGAACTTGAAGAAGCCGACGCCGAACTCCTCGACCAGCCGGTCGACGGTGTCGTCGAGATGCCTGCGAGCGGCCGGGCTGCGGAGGTCGAGCAAGTAGCGTCCGGATTCGGCGATCCGGATGCCGTGGCGGCTGAGGAACGCTTCGTCGGGCAGCTCGCGGGCGATCGGTGAACAGACGCCGATGACCTCGGGTTCGAGCCAGAGGCCGGGCACCATGGCGTGTGAGTGGATCCGGTCGATGACCTCGGCGAGCCCGTTCGGGAAGCGGGTCGTCGAGGGTTTCCAGGCGCCGACGGTGTTCCACCAGTCGCCGTCGGCGTACCAGCCGGCGTCGATACAGAAGTAGTCCGCGCCCGCCTCGGCGGCCGCGTCGATCAGCGGCAGGAGCTTCTCCGTGGTGGGATCGCCCAGCAGGGTGTTCATGTAGTCGTTGAAGACCACCGGCATCCGGTCGTCGACGGGGCGCCGTCGGCGTACGGCTCGCCGTTGGCGAGTGAGGGAGGCGAACGTGGTGTCACGGTCCGTCCCGGCTACGAGTGACACCGGTACCGACGTGAACGGCGTGTCCTCGGTGAGCTGCACGCTCCATTGGTGTTCCTGGTCGGTCGGGCCGCTCAGCAACAGGTAGCCGCCCTTCCGGCTCTCGCCGATCTCGTAGTGCCATGGTCCGTTGTGCTCGATCTGCCAGCCGAGAGCGTACGGTGTACTGCGGTCGACCAGTACGCCGATCGGCAGGCGTTCACCGCTGGACCATGATCCGAAATTGGTCACCGCATGCCGGGTCCTGGCGACGTGACGATGACCTTCGCTCATGATGTCGGCGAGCGCCCCGGCCCGGAGAGACGTCACCGACCATCTGTTCTCGGTCATCCAGCTGTTGGCCGCCGAGTACAGCTCGGCGTCGACGGCCTCGAGGCCGACGGCGAGCGACGACAGGAGCGTCAGCTCGAGGGACCCGTGGCCGGCGATCGATGCCTCGGACCAAGCGCGGACACCGGCTCCCGCTTCGAACACGCTGGTGATGCGCAGCCCGGAGTCAGGGTCCTGCTGCAGGATGCGCAGCCCGCGGTCGCTCTCCTCGTGCCGGATGTACCGCAACCCTTGACCGAGCACGGTTTCCACATGCCGGTTGCTGCTCGGCGACCGCCCGGACCCGATGGCTGACACCTCGACCAGCGGCTGGCTCGTCTCCTGCACCGGACGCTCGGGTTGAATGGTTTCGCGGACGGCCACCAGCCGCACCGGGCCGTCGTCGAGCGCGAAAGTCAGTGTCAGGTCAGGTGTACTCCACCGCAGCAGCTCCACACGGCCTCATTTCGTGGTCGGGCTCACGACATCTCGTTCGAGGAGATAGTCCTCGACCGTGAACAAATGGGCGGACATCCGGGTTCGTGCCCGGTCCGGGTCATGCGCGGTCAGTGCGGCGAGAATCGAGAGGTGCTCCCGGTGCGCGGTCTCGTCGGCGCCGGGCTGCGTGATCGATCGGCGTAGCCGGTCCCGCATCGTCCGGCCGCCCAGGGCGTCGATCAGCGCGGTCAGCACCGGGTTCCCGCCTGCCGCCGCGACGATCCGATGGAAAGCGATGTCGTTCTCGATCACCGTCTCGTGGTTCGGCTCCTCGGCAGCGAGTTCGGCGGCGTTGTGGCGCAACAGCTCGGCGGCCGCGTCCAGCTCTGCCGGGCCGATCTGCTGCGCCGCCAAGGCGGCGGCCTCTGTCTCGAGGAACCGGCGTACCGCGTGCAGATGAGATGTACCGCTGCCGGTCTGCAGGTCGACGACGAAGCCCATCGGAGCCAGCAGCATCGCAGAGTCCAGCTTGGTGACGTAGGTGCCGTCACCTTGCCGTGTCTCGAGAACTCCCATCATCGACAGCGCGCGGACGCCCTCACGCAGGGGATTCCGGGAGACGCCGAGCGCTGCGGCCAGGTCCTTCTCGACGGGAAGCCGATCGCCGGGGCGGAGGTGGCCGTCGATGATCAACTGGCGGATGCCCTGGACCACGACGTCCGTCTGCGAAACGCCTGGGACACGAGTCTGCTCGGACAGCTTGCCGGGAGTCATGGAAGGGCCGGCCTGTCCGCGTACTGCGCCCAGTAGGTGCCGTCCGGGAACCGGTAGGTCTGGAGTGAATCTGTGTGCATCTCGGCACTGTAACCGGGCGCGACCGGGAGTACGTACGCTCCGTTGCGGATCTCGCAGGGCTCGACGAAGTGTTCGTGCAGGTGATCGACGTACTCGGTGACGCGGCGGTCGAGGCTGCCTGATACGGCGACGTAGTCGAAGATCGAGAGGTGCTGAACGAGTTCGCACAGACCGACTCCCCCCGCGTGGGGGCACACCGGTACGTCGAAGCAGGCGGCGAGGAGGTAGACCGCGAGTACCTCGTTGACGCTGCCGAGGCGAGCCGCGTCGAGCTGGCAGTAGTCGAGGGCGCCGGCCTGGAACATCTGCTTGAACAGGACCCGGTTCATCCCGTGCTCGCCGCTGGCCACGCCGATCGGTGCGACCGCCCGCCGGATCGCGGCGTGTCCGAGGATGTCGTCGGGGCTGGTCGGTTCCTCGATCCACAACGGGTTGAACTCGGCGAGCGCCTTGACCCATTCGATCGCCTGCGGGACGTCCCACACCTGGTTCGCGTCGATCATCAGGTTGCCGTCCGGCCCGAGTACCTCGCGAGCGATCCCGCAGCGCCGGATGTCGTCGGCCAGTACGGAGCCGACCTTGAGCTTGACGTGTTTGTAGCCAGCGGCAACAGCTTCCTCGCAGAGCCTGCGCAGCTTGGCGTCGGAGTACCCGAGCCATCCGGCCGAGGTGGTGTAGCACGGGTAGCCGGACGCCTCGAGCTCGGCGATTCGTTGCTTACGGCCCGTTTCTTGCCGGGCAAGTAGCTGGACGGCTTGCGCCGGCGTCAGGACGTCGCTGAGATACCGCAGATCGGCAGCGTCGACGAGTTGCTCGGGTGACATGTCCGAGAGCAGTCGCCACAGCGGCACGCCGGCCCGCCGGGCGGCCAGATCCCAGACTGCGTTCATGACCGCGGCGAGGGCGAGATGGATGACCCCCTTGTCCGGGCCGAGCCATCGCAGCTGGCTGTCCGACTGCAGTTCCCGGTAGATCCCGCCCAGGTCTGCGCACAGTTCGTCGACGTCTCGGCCGACCAGTGGCTCGGCGCGCTGTGCCGCGGCGGCGACGCACAGGTCGGTGCCGCGCCCGATCGTGAAGGTGAAGCCGTGGCCGGCGAGGCCCGGGGCGTCCGTGTGCAGGACGACGTACGCCGCCGAGTGGTCGCCGTCCTTGTTCATCGCGTCGGATCCGTCGCTGGTCAGCGAGGTCGGGAAGCGGACGTCGACGACCTCCACCGAGGTGATGCATGGCATGCGGGGCCCTCACGATCAGCGATAGATGGGATCTTTCTTCACTTTGATGCCGTTCAGTATGGACCAGTGATGGCTCTGGCGCTACGATCCCGACAATTCATAGGATTAATACCTCGTCATCTCGACGGAGGACAGTGGTATGGGCAACCTGGTGAGCTCTGACCGCTCCGGCCTGCAGCGGATGTTCTACGACCGCCCGGCCGCAACGTGGCTGGAGGCGCTGCCGCTCGGCAACGGTCGGATCGGCGCGATGTGCTTCGGTGGTATCGGTAGGGACCGGATCGGGCTGAACGACGAGACGTTGTGGTCGGGCGGTCCGGAGACCGCCCGGTTGCTGTCGACCCCGCTGGGTGCGACCGGAGCGGACGCCGTACAGGCTGTGCGCGACGCGCTCAGGGCCGGCGACATCCGGCGGGCGCACGAGTTGGCCCGCGGCTTTCACTCCGGCTACTCGCAGGCGTACCTGCCACTGGGCGACCTCCTGCTCGAGGTACGCATCGATGGCGCTACTCCCGAGGCCGGCGAGGTCACGCGGTATCGCCGCGAGCTTGATCTCGACGCCGCGCTGGCCACGGCGGAGTACGAACTCGGGGGAGTCGTGGTGCGACAGGAGGTCTTCGTCAGTGCGCCGGACGGTGTACTCGTCCACCGAATGACCGCGTCCGAGCCGGTGCTGGCGCTGACCTGCCGGTTGACGTCGCCGTTGCAGTCGCGCCCGCACGCCGTCCAGGACGGGCTCGGGCTGCTCCTGCAGGCTCCAGCCGATGTCGCTCCTCCGCATCGCGACGTGCCGGAACCGATCCGGTACTCCGATGGTGCGGATCGCGGGATGGCAGCCGCCATCGCGTTGCGCACCACGACCGATGGCGAGGTCGGGGCAAGGGACTCCGAGCTCACGGTCGAAGGCGCGACAGAGATCGCCCTGATCCTCTCGACGGCCACGGGGTACGACGGTCCGTTCAGTGCACCGACCCGGACGGCCGAGGAGTGCTGGTTCGCCGCGGATCAGACCGTACTCGCGGCGCTTGATCGTGAGTACGACGAGCTCCTCGCCGATCACCAGACGGATCACCGGCGACTCTTCCGGCGTGCATCGCTCGAGCTGGCCGGCTCGGCGGAGCAGTACGGACAGCCGACCGATGTGCGGGTTGCCCGGGCGCGCGATGTCGAGGATCCTGCCTTGGCTGCGTTGATCTTCAACTACGGCCGGTACCTGATGGTCGCGAGTTCGCGACCAGGTGGGTTGCCGACCAATCTGCAGGGGATCTGGAACGACATCCTGCGGCCGCCGTGGAGCTCGAACTTCACGGTCAACATCAACACCGAGATGAACTACTGGCCGGCCGAGACGACCAACCTGTCCGAGTGCCACGAGCCGTTGCTCAGGTATATCGGTCACCTCGCCCAGGCGGGACGGCGTACGGCCCGTGAGCGGTACGGATGCGGCGGCTGGACCGCGCACCACAACGCCGACGCCTGGTGCTGGACGCTCCCGGTCGAGGGGGATCCGCGCTGGTCGAACTGGCCGATGGCAGGTGCCTGGCTCGTCCGCCATCTGTGGGATCACTACGAGTTCACCGGCGATGCGCAGTTCCTCGGTGAGGCCTGGCCTGCGTTGCGTGGAGCGGCGGAGTTCTGCCTGGACTGGCTCGTGGAGATGCCGGACGGCAGTCTCGGTACGGCGCCCTCGACGTCTCCCGAGAACGACTACATCGCCGGCGACGGTCAACCGGCCTCGGTCACCGAGTCGTCGACCATGGATCTGGCGCTCATCTCCGATCTGTTCCACCGGGTTGAGCAGGCGGCGGAGCTGCTCGATGTCGTGGACCCGATCGTGGGTGAGCTGGCGACCGCCCGCAAGCGCCTGCCCGAACCGTCCATCGGCGCGCAGGGCCAGCTGCAGGAGTGGGCGGCCGACCTGCCGGAGGAAGATCCGCATCACCGCCACCAGTCCCATCTGATCGGGGTCCATCCTGGCGACGCGATCACGCCGGACGGCACGCCGAGTCTCGCCGCCGCGGCCGTCCGGACGCTCGATCTGCGCGGCGATGAGGCAACGGGATGGTCGCTGGCCTGGAAGATCTGCCTGCGGTCCCGCCTGCGCGACGCGGCCGGCGCACACCGCCTGGTCCGTGCGTTCCTGACTCCTGCCGACGACACCGGCACGAGCTACGTCGGCAGCGGGGCAGGTGTCTACCCGAACCTGTTCTGCGCGCATCCGCCGTTCCAGATCGACGGCAACTTCGGTGCGACGGCAGGAATCGCGGAGATGCTGCTGCAGAGTCACACCGGCGAGGTCGAACTGCTGCCGGCGCTACCCGCCGCATGGACCCGCGGACGAGTCACCGGCCTGCGAGCTCGCGGCGGGGTCGTCGTCGACATCAGCTGGACACCGCGCGGCGTCGAGGCAGTCCTGACCGCCGATCGGGACCAAGAGCGGGTCGTGCGGCACGGCGACGAACGGGTGCCGGTCCGACTGACGGCCGGCATCGGTCACCGCGTGAGCTCGAATTGATCGCCGGCGTGGAGGAGGAAGTCTCATGGCAACCCTGACAACCGTCCGGCCTCCGGCCGGCGAGCTGCCCAACCGGCCCAAGCGACGACGGCGGCGCGAGCGTCCCGGGATCAAGGGCCTGCGGCGCAGTCTCCAGCGGCACTGGACGCTGTATCTGCTGATGGTCGTGCCGCTGATCTGGTTCGCGGTGTTCAAGTACATCCCGATGTCGAACGCCGTCCTGGCGTTCAAGAACTTCAACGTGATCAAGGGAATCTGGGGGAGCCCGTGGGTGGGCTGGCAGAACTTCGAGCTGTTCTTCCACAACCCGGTGTTCTGGACGCTGGTGAAGAACACCTTCATCCTGTCGGTCTACACCGTCGCGGCGAGCTTCCCGATCGCGATCATCCTCGCGCTGGCGCTCAACGAGATCCGCACCGGTTTGTTCAAGCGGACAGTGCAGATGGTGACGTACGCGCCGTACTTCATCTCCACCGTGGTCGTCGTGTCGATGACGATCCTGGTGCTGTCACCGCGGCTCGGGATCGTCAACGAGGGACTCGGCTTCTTCGGCGTGCCGGCGATCGACTTCCTCGGGAACCCGGACTACTTCCGGCACATCTATGTCTGGTCCGACGTCTGGCAGACCACCGGGTACTCCGCGGTGATCTACCTGGCCGCGTTGTCCGGCATTGATCCGGCACTGCACGAGTCGGCCAAGATCGACGGTGCCACCCGGTTGCAGCGGATCCGGCACGTGGACCTGCCGGGCATCATGCCGACCGCGGTGATCATCCTGGTCCTTGCCGTCGGCAACATCATGGCCATCGGCTTCGAGAAGGCGTTCCTGTTCCAGAACCCACTGAACCTGAGTGAGTCCGAGATCATCGCGACGTATGTCTACAAGACCGGTCTGCTGAATGCGGACTTCAGCATGGCGACCGCGGTCGGGCTGTTCAACTCGGTGATCAACCTGGTTCTGCTGCTGATGGTCAACACGATCGCCAAACGGATCACCGGGAACGGATTGTGGTCATGAGCGCCCAGATTGAAGTGCGAACGGTGCCGAGCAAGCGTGGCGAGCGCCGTGCGGCCCGGGCCCGCCGGATCCGCGAGCCGCGCACGGACCGGATCTTCCTGATCTGTGTGTATCTGCTGCTGGCGGTCTTCCTCCTGGTCGTCCTGCTGCCGCTGCTGTACATCGTGGCCAGTTCGTTCAGCAGCCCGGCGGCGGTCTCGTCCGGCCGGGTGCTGTTCTGGCCTGTGGACTTCTCGCTGCGCGGGTACCACGCGGTCTTCGCGAACCCGCAGATCGTTCAGGGATATCTGAACTCGTTGTTCTACACGGTGGTCGGGACGATCGTCAGCGTCACGATGACGATCGCGATCGCCTACCCGATGTCGCGGCGTACGCTGGTCGGCCGGAACGTCGTGATGACGCTGATCCTGTTCACCATGCTGTTCACCGGCGGCCTGATCCCGACGTACCTGGTGGTTCAGTCGGCCGGTCTGCTGGACACCCGCTGGGCGCTGATCATCCCGCAGGCGATCGGGGTCTGGCAGGTCATCATCGCCCGGACCTACTTCCGGACCGCGATCCCCGACGAACTGGTCGAGGCCGCCGAGCTGGACGGGTGCGGCGACCTGCGGTTCCTCTGGTCGGTGGTCATTCCGTTGGCCAAACCGATGATCGCGGTGGTGGCGCTGATGTACGCGATCATGCAGTGGAACTCGTACTTCGACGCGCTGATCTACCTGAAGAACCCGGACCTGTTCCCGCTCCAGTTGGTCCTGCGCAACATCCTCATCCTCAACACAACCGGCGGCGGCGCGGTCGACGCGTCCGTCGTCATCCAGCGGCAGCAACTGGCTGACCTGCTCAAGTACTCGCTGATCGTGGTGGCCAGCGTTCCGGTGCTGCTCATCTATCCGTTCGTCGCGCGCTATTTCACCAAGGGAATCATGATCGGCGCCGTCAAGGGCTGATCTTCCGGTACCACCCGGTATCACTCCGTATCACCTCGACCCTGTGAGGGAACCATGTCTGTACGAATCAGTAGGCGGAGGCGTGCCGCGATCGCCGGTATCAGTCTCCTGGCACTCGGCCTGGCGGCCTGCTCCGGAGGCGGTGGCTCGGACACTACGGAGGGCAAGCCACTGCCGACGATCACCGGGAATCCCGCGGTCACCCTGAGCGTCTTCTCGCCGCAGTCGGCCGACACGAACCTGGCCACGAACGACTTCACGAAGCTGATCCAGCAGAAGTTCAACATCACCATCAAGTGGCAGACGACCACGTACGACGGTGGGCCGGCCAAGGAGAAGCGGCAGATCTCGCTGGCCAGCGGCGACTATCCCGATCTGTACCTGCTGATCCCCTGGGTCGACCAGTTCTCGACGGCGGACCTGCTGAAGCTGTCCAATCAGGGGGTCGTCGTACCGCTGAACCAGCTGATCGAGCAGTACGCGCCGAACATCAAGAAGGCGCTGGACTCCACGCCCGAGTGGAAGGCGATGGCGACCGCGCCGGACGGCAAGATCTACGGGATGCCGCAGTGGGTCGACTGCTTCCACTGTTCGTACCCGGACAAGCTGTGGATGAATTCGGCGTGGCTGAAGAAGCTGGGCCTCGAGCAGCCGAAGACCACCGAGGACCTGCGGAAGGTGCTCCAGGCGTTCAAGACCCAGGACCCGAACGGCAACGGCAAGGCCGACGAGATCCCGCTCAGCGCGAACCTCCGCGACAGCCTCATCCCGTACTTGATGAACGCCTTCATCTACGACCCGCAAGGGCAGAACAACAGCGGCGGCAACAACACCACACTGGTTCTCAACAACGGCAAGGTCGACGTCCAGGCGAACAAGGACGGCTGGCGCGAAGGTCTGCGGTACATCAACTCGCTCTACAAGGAAGGCCTGATCGACAAAGGCGCCTTCACGCAGAACCCGGACGCGATGCAGCAGCAGGGCAACCACGGCGGCTCGGTCATCCTCGGCTCGGGCACCGTCATGCACTCGGGCATCTTCGTCACTATCGGTTCGGCGGACGGGCGGGACAAGCAGTACGACGCGGTACCGCCGCTGACCGGTCCGAGTGGCGCGAACTACGCCAGCTACGTCTTCCCGAGCATTCCCGGCGCCACGTTCGTGCTGACGTCGAAGGCCACACCGGAGAAGCAGATCCAGGCGATCAAGATGCTCGACTACATCTTCACCGATGAGGGACAGAACAATGGACAGTTCGGCACGGAGGGCAAGGCCTGGACCAAGCCCGGTCCCGGCGATGTGGCGCTCGACAAGTCGCTGAAGCCGAGCTTCAAGCAGATTCCCCTGAAGCCCGGGTCGAAACCGCGGAACAGCGGCTGGGGTGCGCTGGCGCAGTACAACAACACCGCGAAGTACCGCAACTCCGAGGTCATCGACACCGACACCTCATCGCAGGCGGGGTACGAACGCAAGCTGTTCGACGCAACGAAGTTGTACGCCGGCCACGAGGACAAGGCACAGATCTACCCGTTCTGGCGGGTCTGGATCGACCCGTCGCTCGCCAACGAGGTCGCGACCCTGCAGACCAACCTCGAGAACTACATCCAGCAGAACTCCCTGCAGTTCATCACCGGCTCGAAGAACATCGACGCCGACTGGGACACCTACGTCAAGGGGCTGGACGGTCTCGGGCTGAAGCGCTACCTGGAGATCCAGCAGACCGCGTACGACAAGGTGCCCAACAAGTAGGCGGACCCGGGCCGGCCGGAGTGATCCGGCCGGCCCTCACCCTGTATCAGCGACGAGGAGCAAAGAGTGCCGTTCGACGCAACGTTCGAGTCCCTGACCACGTTCGAGTGCCCTGACTGGTTCCGGGACGCGAAGCTCGGCATCTGGTCGCACTGGGGAGCACAATCGGTCCCGCGATACGGCGACTGGTATGCGCGCCACATGTATCGGGAGGGCAGCGATCAGTACCGCTATCACCTGCGGACCTATGGGCACCCGTCGCAGTTCGGCTACAAGGACGTCGTACAGCTGTGGAAGGCGGAGCGGTTCGATCCGGACGAGCTGATGGATCGCTTCGTGGCTGCCGGTGCCCGGTACTTCGTGGCCCAGGCCGTGCATCACGACAACTTCTTCAACTACGACTCGACCGTCAACCACTGGAACTCGGTGAAGATGGGGCCGGGCAAGGACATCCTGGGTCTGTGGAAGGCCGCCGCGGACCAGCGCGGGCTGCCGTTCGGATTCACCGAGCATCTCGGTGCCACGCTCGGATGGACGGCGGTCAACAAGGGCAGTGACAAGCACGGGCCGTTCGCCGGCGTACCGTACGACGGAACCGATCCGGCCAACCAGGACTTCTATCTCGACAACAGCCGGCACCTGCCGGCCCAGGACGTCGAAGTCCAGAACCCGTGGTACAGCGATGATCCCGAGTGGCACAAGCACTGGCTCGACGCGGTGACCGAGATGATCGACCGCTACCAGCCGGACCTTCTGTATTCCGATGGACCGCTGCCGTTCGGCGAGGTCGACTACACACCCGGTCTGCAGGCGGTGTCTCACCTCTACAACACCAGCGTGCGGATCCACGGGACGAACCGCGCTGTCTACCAGCAGAAGGATCGCCGGCCCGAGGTGAGCTCGGTCGGGGTGATGGACATCGAACGGAGTCAGACGCCCGGCATCCATCCCGCGCCGTGGCAGACCGACACGTCCGTCGGCGACTGGTTCTACAACGTTCGCGATGTCTACAAGACCGCCGGCCACGTGATCGAGATGCTGGTCGACATCGTGTCGAAGAACGGGAACCTGTTGCTGAATGTGCCGCAACTGCCGGACGGCACGATCGACCTCGAGTGCTCACAACTCCTGGACGACCTCGGCGCCTGGACGCGGGTCTGCGGCGAGGGCATCTACGGCACGAGACCGTTCCGAGTGTTCGGCGAAGGCCCGTCAACCGTTGTCATCAAGGGCTTCACCGAAGACCGCGCCGACTGGACGAGCTCCGACTATCGCTTCACCCGCCGGGGCAACACCCTCTACGCATTCCAACTGGCCTGGCCGGACGACCGGCGCGCCGTGATCCGCAGCCTCGCCGATCACGAGACAGTCACCAGGGTCCGCCTCCTCGGCCACGGTCCCGTCCCCTTCGAACAAGCCCACGGCATCCTGGTCGTCCGTCTCGCTGACACCCCACCGCTCAACGTTGCCAACTGCCTTGCGATCGACCTCCACTCGAACTGAGCGCATGTACGGCTACCTCTACGTGCATTTCAAGCGCGAATCAGTCGACGGTGAGCAGATCTACTTCGCCTTGAGTGATGGTAACGACCCACTGCACTTCGACGACCTCAACGACGGCAAGCCGGTCCTGTACTCCACCTCGGGCGAATGCGGCGTCCGCGACCCGCACATCGTCCGTTCCCCGGAAGGAGATCGGTTCTACCTGGTCGCGACCGACCTGCGCCTCGCGGCCGGCCTCGACTGATACCTAGTGCCCACACGATGCCGGCGACCAGCCGTGCGGACACCCCTGCCGTCAGGGCGATGGTGGCGAGCTTCGGCAGCCAGGCCGGGAGTCGGCGCCGAGTTGCCCGAGCATCCCCGCGCGGGCGAGCACCAGCAGTGCCGCGGCGGCCGGCATCGACGCGATCACGACCAGGTTCAGCGGCGCGAACGACACGTCCGCGTTGAGTAGGCCGCGGGACAGTTCAGTGAGGCTGGATGCCGGCCAACTGGTGCCGGTCGTGGCCCAGAACATGTGCACGAGCGCGTCCGGCCCGAGAACTCCCGCCACCAGTACGACCGCGGCCTTCTTGATTCTCATCATCAATCCTTGCCTCTGGATGTGTAGTCACCCATACAGAGGCACCCGACAGTCCTCACCATCCCTGCTGTGTTGTCGATCACAGCGGGAGTGTTCGCCGGCTTCAAGCCCTCCTTCAATCAAGAGCGCCATCGATTCGACCGAATGATCGGACCGATGACGGATCATCCTGAGGAGGACAAGTGCGAACAGGAACAGTCATCGCCAGCGCCGCCATGCTGGTTGGAAGCCTCGGTGTCGCGCCCGCCGCTGGAACAGCAGCTCCGCAATCTCGACCGTGGCGTGACGACTACATCAGTGTGGCTGCCGGCGGACCTGGTCCGGCGCGTACCGATCGGGTGCATGTGTACCGGGTCGGACCAGCCCATGCCAGGCTGGTGCTGGTGCTGGTGCTGGTGCTGGTGCTGGTGCCTGGCCAGTTTGTTGCTGCTGGGGAGTTCCGGAATCTGGCGCGTGGGCTCGCCACACGATTGCGCGATACCGAAGTCTGGGCGGTTGACCGGCGGCAGACGAACCTGGAAGATCCCGCCGGTCTGCTGACGGGTGATCCGGATCGGGCCGCCGACTATTACCTCGGTGGGCATTACCGGACCACGACTGCCCAGTCGGCTCCGTACGTCGGCCAGTGGGGTCTCACCGTGGCGGTCAACGATCTGCGGCAGGTCGTGCTCGCGGCGCGCGACGGTGGCCGCCGGCAAGTCGTGCTCGGTGGCCATTCGTGGGGCGCGACGACCGCCATGGCCTACGCCGCGTGGGACTTCCATGGTCTCGCCGGATACCGGGACCTGTCCGGGCTTGTACTGATCGACGGTGGGGTGCATGACGCGTTCGCGGGGGAGGGCGACATCTACCGGGTGACCCCTGATCAGGCTCGTTCAGGGCTCGGTCAGATCGCCGCCGGAGCAGTCTTCGACCCGACGGTGGCCATGGGGCGGACCGAGACGTTCCAGATCCTGCAGGAGCTGGCTGGGCTGTATGCACAGAAGATGCCCGATGCCCCGTCCACGCTGGCCGCACACCTACCTCCTGGCCTGCAGCCGACCCGTCCAGTCACGAACGCCGGTTTGCTGCGTTGGCTGTATGTCGAGCACCCGCTGGTCGCGGACCTGAGCGCGAACCCGGACTACACCTCCGTGGAGGCTCTCGCGGATGTGTTCGGCGCCACGCGGCCGCAAGGGTTCGAGTGGTATTGGCCGCAGCGGCTGACGCTTGACCTGTCAGCGGCCGATCCATTCGTCCGAACGGCGACCACCGATGTGCTCGGACTGCGCGTGTGGCACGGCCACGAGATCAATGTGCCGCTCTACTCGTTCCAGAGCGGACTGACACACGGCACGGTCAACGACGCTGCTCGATGGGTTGTCGACCAGTCGCGGATAGCATCGGCGACCTACGCTGGAGACGACAAGATGACCCACGTCGACGTGACGGTCGCCGAGCCGGATCACAACCCGATGCTCAACAGCCTGGTCCCCTTCCTGCAGAACCTCGACAACCAGCGGTGACTTCGATGACCGATCGACGGGCAGGCCACGGTGCAGGAGTGCCCGGGACGGCACGGCCCGACTCCGATCGCTTCGCGGCGATCGTCCGAGCCGCACAACGAGGCGACGCGCTGGCCATGCACGACCTGCTCGACGAGATTACGCCGTACGTCCAGCGACTCTGCGGACCGATCGCCCTGCATGACGCCGCCGACGCCACCCAGGAGACGCTGATCGTCGTGCTCCGTCGGCTGGGCACCCTGCGGGAACCAGCCGCGTTGTTCGGCTGGGTCCGCATGATCGCGATCCGGGAAGCGGTCAGGGTGGCAGGGCCGGCCTCGCGCGTGCCGCCGACGGATCCACCCGATCTTCCAGGTCCAGACGACACCGAACTGGCCACCGACATCGCCGACGTTCTGCAGCGACTCGCGCCGGAGCAACGCGCCGTTCTGGTACTGCGGGACATCGAAGGACTGACCGAACAGCGCGCCGGAGAGCTGCTCAGGATTCCGGCCGGCACCGTGCGCTCACGGCTGTTCCGGGCCCGGCGCAGCTTCCGGAAGGCGTGGCTGACTGAGAGGACAACGCCATGAACTGGCCGATCAGCGACCTCGACGAGGTGCGGCGCCTCCGCACACTGCACGGCGCGCTGCCCGGGACCCTCCTGGCCGAAACTGTGCTGCCCGACCCCTTCGAACGAGTCTGGCCGGAGCTCAGCGACCTGGAACACCAGTTCCTGCAGTACGCGCCGAGCATTACCTCGATCCACATCACCGAGCGGCACGGCGAAAAGATGAAAGCGACTGTCCGCGACCGGATCGGTCTGCGCGCACCGTTCGATGTTGTCCTGCGCAACGGCTGGTGCCTCATGCAGAGCCGCTTCGTCGTCTTCGGCATGGCCGCAGTCCCGGCCGACCAAGGCACCCACGTCGCATATCTTCTCGGACTTCGGCTGCCAGGCATACGGACCTACGGCAGGCTCCTGACGCCAGGCCTCCAATTGGTCGGCAAGATGATTCTCCGAGGGGTCGCCCGGCGCTGGACCGAGCGTCACCAGTAGCAGTCCGTCTGCACCTGACCACTGGCGCTTGATCATATGTGAACCACATGGTTCGCTTACTTCATCTTCGCACCACCTCTGATTCGAGCTGTAGCTGCTCTGTCAGCACGGCGACAGCTCGCTCCTCTCACTGCGACGGGATACCTGGCATGAATGAGATCGCGCTGTCCGCTGGAAGCGTTCAATACATCGACACCGGTGGCGGCGGACCGGTCGTCGTACTGCTGCACGGATTGATGATGGACGCGTCGCTGTGGGACTCGGTGATCGCAGACCTGGCCACCGATCACCGCTGCATCGCGCCGACTCTGCCGCTCGGGGCGCATCGTCACCCGATGGATCCCGGCGCCGACCTGTCGCTCCCCGGGATCGCGAGTTTGGTCGGCGAGTTCCTTGAGCGGCTCGACCTGCAGAACGTCGTGCTGGTTGGCAACGACACCGGCGGTGCTCTTGTCCAGCTCGTCATCCGCGATGGAGCCAAGCGAGTGGGACGTGTCGTGCTGGCGTCCTGTGAGGCGTTCGACAACTTGCCGCCGGGACTGACCGGCAAGACGCTCGCATTATCGAGCCGACTGTCCCCCACGCTGTTCGGCGCGTTCATGCAGCAACTGCGGCTGCGTGCCGTCAGACGGATGCCGATGGCGTTCGGAGCACTGACGAAACGCGGCGATGCCACCACCGCTCGATGGATCAGGCCGTTGCTCGAGCAACCCGAGATCCGCCGCGACACGGTCCGGATGCTGCGCGCGGCATTCGCCGATTCCAACCTTCTGCAGGACGCTGCCAATGGACTCGTCGACTTCGATCAACCTGCGCTCATCCTCTGGGCCGGCGACGATCGGGTGATGCCGGTCGACCACGGCCGGCGCCTCGCCGATCTGTTGCCACAGGCAGACTTCGCGACAGTCGAGGACAGTTACACGCTGATTCCCCTGGACCAACCGGCACACCTGGTCCGGCTGATCAGACAGTTCGCCTCCTAGGTACGACGTACCGCTGGGAAGCCAACGTGTCATGATCGCGATCGCGTGAGCGACGGTGTTGTGTACCTCGCAGGCGATCCTCAGCACGTTCTTGTCCAGTCGGGTACTCACTCGCGGATTCGTTCGCCGGCTCAGCTCGCTCCGATGCCCGCTGCGGGTGCGTCGAACCAGCACAACCCGTGATCGTCGGCGGACTCCGGTACGAGTAGCAGATGCCGGTCGAGAAGAGCCCCCGCGGCCGTCTCCCAGATTTGCCCTGCCGCCTCGTCGCTCGGCGCACGCTCGATCGCCCCCGCGAGCCGGATCTGCTCCGCGCGGCGGGTCACTGCGCCACCGGTGTCGAGGAGGATTTCATGTTGCGCGCCAGCGAAGTCTCATCGATCTGCACGCCGGGCCCCATCACCTCATGAGTGCAGGTTCGCCACCAGCGAGGTCGCGCCGGCCGGAGCGTGGTCCTAGTGTGCGAAGTCCTGCAGCGAGGCGAGTTCCTCGATGATGCGATCGACTGGTTTGTCGTCGCGGTCTGCTCGGTCAGAGGTTTCGCGGTGGCTCGGACGGGCACTGCGTGGTGGCGGCGCTCGATTAGCCCGCTTCCGCACTTGAGATGCCAGGTGCTTTCGCTGAATCCAGTCAAGGAGCACCACACTCATGTCTGCTCATTCTGAGACCAACGCC
>NZ_SJKB01000031.1 GCF_004331465.1 Kribbella pittospori | reverse complement strand
CCACCGGCTGAACACCCGCCCACGACAGACCCTGGGATGGAAGACTCCAGCCCAAGCCCTCGACGAGGCGCTGCGTGCAACAACTGGTTGAAACCGCCCCCGCCGACCCGGTCGACCCGTGCACAAGGTCGAGACAACCCCCGACCTTGTGCACCAGCCAACCACCAACACCCCGCCGACCCGGTCGACCCGTGCCCAAGGTCGAGACAACCCCCGACCTTGTGCACCAGCCAACCACCACCGAGCCGCGGATGCGGTCGAACCGTGCACAAAGTCGGAGCCCCGCCCACCGGTCGTCCAGTGGACGCCTCTTGCGCCGCGACGGAGCGGGGGGCTGCGAGGTGGCTGTGGTCGGGCGGGGGAGGAGCGGGACGGGCGCCGGTCGGCTAGCTGGCGAGGAACTCCTTCAGCCAGCGGCCGCTCTTCTTCACGATCCGCTGCTGGGTCGCGTAGTCGACGTACACGATGCCGAAGCGGCGGCTGTAGCCCCAGGCCCACTCGAAGTTGTCCATCAGCGACCAGGCGAAGTACCCCTTGAGCGGGAAGCCCTCCGAGACCAGGTCCCGGCAGACCGCGATGTGCTGCTCGAGGTACTCCTGCCGCTCGTCGTCCTCGACGGTCCCGTCCGCGGTCACCTCATCGAGGTACGCCGCTCCGTTCTCGGTCACGTACAACGGGAGCTCGGGCGCGAGCTTGTTGATCGTGACCAGGATGTCGCGCAGCCCGGTCGCCTGGATCGGCCAGCCCATCTGCGTGCGCGGCAGACCGGTGTCAACGGCAACGACGTTCTCGCTGCCCGGCTGCGTGCTCGGCTGACCGGGAGAGGAGATCGGGCCCTCGGGCGCGGCCACGGTGGTCGGGCAGTAGTAGTTCACGCCGATGAAGTCCAGCGGCGCACCGATCAGCCGGAGGTCGGCCTCCTGCTCGGCGAACCAGTCGGTCAGCCCGGTGTCCTCGAGTACGTCGGCCGGGTACTTCGCGGCCAGCAACGGATCCAGGAACATCCGGTTCCGCAGCCCGTCGATCCGCCGCGCCGCGTCCAGGTCCGCCGCCGAGTCCGAGGCCGCGTGGATCGGCGCCGGGTTGAGCGCGATGCCGTACGTGCCCTCGTCCGACCGGATCGCGTCGAGCGCGAGCCCATGTCCGAGTAGCAGGTGGTGCACTGCCTTGAGCGCGTCGGTGCCCTCGGTGCGGCCCGGCGCGTGCTCGCCGTTCCCGTAGCCGAGGAAGGCCGAACACCACGGCTCGTTCAGTGTCATCCAGTGCTTGATCACGTCCGACAACCCGGCGTGCGTGATCGCCGCGTAGTCGCGGAAGCGCTCGGCCGTGTCCCGCACGAGCCAGCCGCCCGCGTCCTCGAGCGGCTGCGGCAGGTCCCAGTGATACAGCGTCGCGTACGGCGTGACGCCGTTCTCCAGGCAGGCCTCAGCAAGCCGGCGGTAGAACGCCAGGCCGGCGGGATTGGTCAGGCCCGAGCCGGCCGGGATGATCCGCGACCAGGAGATCGAGAACCGGTACGAGGTCAGACCGAGGCCGGCGAGCAGTCGGATGTCCTCGGCGAACAGGCGGTAGTGGTCGTCGGCGACGTCGCCGTTCGTGCCGTCGGCGATGCGGCCGGGCGTGTGCGCGAAGGTGTCCCAGATGCTCGGGCCGCGTCCGTTGGTGGCGACCGCGCCCTCGACCTGGTACGACGCTGTCGCCGCGCCCCAGGCGAAGCCGGGTGGGAAGCCGTTGGTCACGTTGTCTCCTTTGGGCCTTCGAGCCAGTACTGCGGGTTGGGCAGCAGGGTACCTAACCGGTTAAGTAGCTCGTCGGGCAGGTCGGTTTCGAGCGCGGCGACCAGCGCGTCGACGCGGGCCGGCTTGGTGATGCCGACCACGGTCCCGGAGATGTCCGGGTTGTCCACCGAGTGCCGCAGCGCCGCGGTGGCGAGGTCGGTGCCGTACTCCCGGCACGCCTTGTCCATCGCCGCGACAGCCTCGAGTACGGCGGCCGGTGCGTCGCGGTACCCGTACTTCGTGGCGCCCGCGGGGTTGGCGAGGATGCCACCGCCGTAGATGGCCGCGTTGATCACCGCGATGCCCTCGGCGAGTGCCCGTCGGAACAGGGCGCCGGCCGAGTGGTCGACCAGGCTCCAGCGGTTGTGCACGAGCAGCACCTCGAATCCGCCGAGGTCGAGGTAGCGCCCGAGCTCGGCGGTGTTGCCGCCGGCCAGCCCGACGTGCCCGATCTCGCCGTCCGCCTTGAGCTGCATCAACGTGTCGACGGCGTCGCGCATCGAGTCGAAGTCGTGGAACTCCGGGTCGTGCAGGTGCACCAGCGGGAGCTCGTCGAGGCCGAGCCGCTCCTTGCTCTCGGCAACACTCGCCCGGACCCGCGCGCCGGAGTAGTCCTTGCCCCGGGCATCGACCTTGGTCGCGACCAGGAAGCCTTCGGGCAGGCCGCCGTACTCCTTGATGGCCTGACCGATGCGCAGCTCGCTCTCGCCGTCGCTGTACCCGTTCGAGGTGTCGATCCAGGTGAGCGGGCCGTCGAAGACTCGGAGTACGAGGTCGACGGCCTCCTGGCGGGTCACGTCGTACCCGAACACCTCGGGCATGCCCCCGAGCCCACTGCCGCCGGCGCAGACGGCGGACACGGTCAGGCCGGTGGAACCGAGGGGACGCAGCCAGTTGTCTGTCATACCTCGGAGCCTACGGCGAACGCGAACCCGTCGCGATCGACGTACACCTTGGTTCCGTCCGGAGCGTTCTCCGCGGGGAGGTCCGGCGGGTCGCCCGCGAGCTCGGCGTACGCGAACCCGGCGACGTCGAGTTGAGGTACTCGGGAGCTCTTCTCGACGTCGTAGGTGAAGACCTCGAGGACCGTGTCCCCACCCTTCAGGTAGCCGATGTGGAAGCCGCGCTTGTCGTGCGGCTGCTCGATCGTGCCGATGAAGGAGAAGCCGTAGTTGTCGCGGTAGAACTCGCTGGTCTTGTCCCGGTCCTCGATGGTGACCGCGACGTGGTCGAACCGCGGCCGCTGCGGTACGCCGAGCGCCCGCTCCCGCGCCACTCCGTCGGCGTCGAGGACTGCGGCGTACTGCAGGTCGCCCTGGATCATCTCCAGCAGCGTGCCGTCCGGATCGTAGAAGAAGCAGATCCGGACCTTGCCCTCGGCGTCGAGCGGGTCGAGCTTGAACTCCACCCCGGCCGCCTTGAGTACGCCGGCCCGCTCGTCCAGCCGGTCGACCTTGAAGCCGATGTGCCGGAAGCCCTTCTGCAGATCGTCCGGTGACCAGGTGGTCTGATCCCGGCCGTTGCCCACGGCCCGCAGTTCGATCGTCGCCGTCACGGCGTCCAGGACGGCACGCTCCGCGGTCGGCTCGCCCACCACCGGCAGCTCAAGGAACTTCGTGTAGTACTCGACCGAGCGCTGTACGTCCGTGCAGTTGACCACGACGTTCTTGATCGGCATAAGGCCTCTTTCTGTCTGCTAGTTCTTGACGGCGCCGAGCATCATCCCGGCGACGAACTGCCGCTGCATCCGGACGTACACGACGATGACCGGTACGACGGACAGCGTGAGGCCGGCGGTGAGGGCCGGCCAGTTGGTGGAGTACTGGCCCATCAGGGTGAACAGCACCGGCTGCAGGGGGAGTGAGTCGGTGTTGCGCAGCACCGTGTTGGCGATCAGGAACTCGTTCCAGGTGGACAGGAACTGGAAGATCACCACAGTCGCGATCCCGGGCCGGGTGAGCGGCAGGATGACTCGGCGGAAGATGGTGAACTCGCTACCGCCGTCGACCCGGGCCGCCTCGATCAGCTCGTCCGGCAACGTCTGGAAGAACGCCCGCATCAGGAACATCGCGAACGGCGCCGAGCCGGAGATGTACAGCACCAGCAAGCCGACCTGCGAATCCAGCAGGCCGAGCGACTTCAGCTCCAGGTAGAGCGGGATGATCAGCGCCGTCGACGGCATCATCAGCGTGGTCAGCAGCAGCACGAACAGCGTGTTGCGGAACGGGAACTCGAGCTTGGCGAACGCATAGCCGCTCAGCGTGGCGAAGACGAGGACGCCGATCACGGTGACCGAGGTGATCCAGACGCTGTTCCAGAAGTGCAGCGGGAACTCGATCGAGGTCCAGGCCTCTTTGTACGCCGACCCCGTGAACGACCGCGGGATGATCGGCCCGTTGAAGATCGTGTTCTGCTCCCGCAGCGAGGTGAGCAGCATCCAGACGAACGGGAACGCCATCAGCACACAGAACGGCAGCAGGACGAAGGTGGCGAACGACTTGCCCAACCACGGCCTTCGCGCGTTGGAGGCGCTCATCGGTCCGCCCTCCGCGTCAGCCAGAGCTGGGCGATGACGGCCAGCGTGCAGAGCACCATCGTCACGACGCTGAAGGCGCTGGCGTAGCCGAGCTGCGGGATCGAGCCCGAGGTGGACCCGAACGCGAGCGAGTACAGGTAGGTGCCGAGCACCTCACTGGCATGGTTCGGACCACCGCCGGTCATCACGAAGATCACGTCGAACGCCTTGAAGCCGTTCAGCAGGCCGAGGCTGACGATCAGGCCGGTGACGACCCGCAGGCTCGGGACGGTGATGTGGCGGAACTGCTGGACGGTGTTGGCGCCGTCCATGGCCGCCGCCTCGTAGAGGTTCGGGTCGATGCTCTGCAGGCCGGCGTAGTAGATCAGCATGTTGAAGCCGATGCCGCCCCAGACCGTGACCACGATGATCGCCGGCAGCACGGTCTTCTGATCGGCCAGCCAGGCATGCTGCAGGCTGTCCAGGCCGATGGCCCCGAGCAACCGGTTCAGCGTGCCGATGTTCGGGTCGTAGATCAGCCGCCACAACACCGCCGACACCACGAACGAGACGATGCCGGGGATGAACAGGATCGTCCGGACCAGCACCCCGACCTTCGACCAGACCGCGTTGACCAGCACGGCCGTGACCAGGCCGATGAAGGTCAGCAGCACGGTCGTGACGGCGGTCAGCACCAGCGTGATGATCATCGCCCGGCGCGCGACCGGGTCCGACAGCATCCGGCTGTAGTTGTCGAAGTTCACGAACCGCGGCGCACCGAAGCCTCCCCACGAGGTGAGGCTCAGGTACGCCGTGTAGAGGATCGGCCAGAGCACGAAGCCCAGGAACAGCACGAACGTCGGCCCGATGAACACGTACCCCGCGACCCGCTGCGACCTGCGGAGCGGAGAACCGAACTTGTGCGAAGCGACCGTCGCGGTCCGGCTCGCCTTGTAGGTTGCCGTCGCCATCCGATCAGCCGCCCTTGGCGTTCAGCACGGCCTGCTGCATCTCCTTCGCGACCGCTGCCGGATCGCCGGAGCCGTCGAAGATCTTCGCGAGTGGATCGCCGGCCGCGACAGAACCCGGACCGAACGGGATGTGCGGGCAGCCGTCGCCGTCGAGCAGCCACGACGTCATCTGCTTCATGATCGGCAACTCGATCCGGGTCGCCGCGCTCTTGGTGGCCGGCATCGAGTTGGACTCGTTCATGGTGGGGGAGTACTCGTCCGCGGAGTACAGGAACTTGAGGAACTCCAGCGCGGCGTCCTTGTTCTTGCTGGTCTCCGAGACCGCCCAGCCGGCGCCGGCCTGGTTCGCCGTCCAGTGCCGCTTGCCGGCCGCGATCGCCGGCGTCTTCATCACCTTGTACTTCTTCACGAAGGCCGGCGGCGCGTCCGTGGTCAGGCCCTGTGGCGTCCAGGAGCCG
Source organism: Kribbella pittospori (assembly GCF_004331465.1). Taxonomy (GTDB): domain Bacteria; phylum Actinomycetota; class Actinomycetes; order Propionibacteriales; family Kribbellaceae; genus Kribbella; species Kribbella pittospori. Next base: position 37,330 of record NZ_SJKB01000031.1, on the reverse strand, counting down.
TTGAACAGCATCGCGGACTTCCCGGTGTAGAAGATCACCGGTGCCTGCTCGCCGCTGGTGCCGGTGGTGCCGGGCTGGAAGACGCCGGCCTTGACGATCTTCTTGTTCAGCTCGATCGCCTGCACCACCTTCGGGTCCTCGTACGTCGCCCCGTCCTTCAATTGGTCGAGCTTGAGGTAGAAGGTCGGGTCGTCGGCGACCTGGGTGATGAGTGGCAGGAAGAAGTCCAGCGAACTCGTCGTCGGGTTGCAGCTGAGCGCGACCGGATGCTTGCCGATGGCCCGGATCTTGGCCGCCGCGGCGATCAGGTCGTCCCAGGTCTCGATCTCGTCCTCGCCGACACCGGCCTGCTTGAGCAGGTCCGGGTTGTAGAAGATCCCGAACGTCTGCGCCATCCAGCCGACCGCGTACTGCTTGCCGTCCAGGGTGTACTCCTGGTTGGCCGAGTCGAAGAAGTCCTTCAGGAAGTCGTCACCGAGATCCTTCTTCAGGTCGGCGGAGACGCCGCCGGTCCCGTAGGTGAGCGCCCGCGTGTGCGGCGCGAAGATCTCCGGGACGTCGCCGCCGGCCACTGCCGCCTGCAGGGCGGGCAGGTACTGGTCCGGGGTGCCGAAGATCCGGTTCTCGATCTTGATGTTGCTGTGTGCCGCCTCGAACTTCTCGATCAGCTTGGGGAACTGCTTCTCCTGGTCGTTGTACCAGGACCACATCCGCACGACCGCCTTGCCGCCGCTGGTCGTCCCGCCGCCGCTGTCACTGCCACCGCAGGCCGCGAGCGCGGACCCCAGTCCGAGTGCGCCCACCGCCCCCTTGAGTACTGTCCGCCGCCGTACGTGCCGTTCGCCCATCGCCGACTCCTAGTCGCTCACCTCACGAACCTCACATCAACTTCCTAACTGAAAGTAAGAAAGCGGTCAAGGTCGCAGCCAGGTTTCCGCCCTTTCCATCCGCAGGAGAACGGATGGTCATCCGCAGAACGGATAACCCCTAAGGTTGAGACATGGTGATCCGGCTGAGTGAGCGGTGGCCGGAGGTCAGTTCCGATCGGCTGCTGTCCGAGTGCGTGCCGCCGCCGCGTTTCGCCGAGGTCCGCTTCGCGACGTACCGGCCGGATCCGGACGAACCCTCACAAGCCGAAGCGCTGAGCGTGCTCACCGAGCGCGCCGTGCAGTTGGCCCAACCGCGGCAAGCGCCAAGCTTCTGGTCGCGTCTGCGCGGACGTGGTGCCACACCCATGGGCAAGCCGGGCGTCTACCTGGACGGCGGCTTCGGCGTCGGGAAGACGCACTTGCTCGCGTCGCTGTGGCACGAGGCGGCCGGGCCGAAGATGTACTGCACCTTCGTCGAGCTCACCAACTTGGTCGGCGCTCTCGGTCTGCGCGCTGCCGTCGACGCCCTGTCGTCGTATCGGCTGATCTGTATCGATGAGTTCGAGCTGGACGATCCTGGCGACACCATGCTGATCTCGCGTCTGCTGGGTCAGCTGGTGGCGGCGGGAGTCGAGCTGGCCGCGACCTCGAACACGTTGCCGGACAAGCTGGGCGAGGGCCGGTTCCAGGCGATCGACTTCCTCCGCGAGATCCAGGCTCTCGCCGCCCACTTCGACGTACGGCGGATCGACGGGCCGGACTACCGCCATCGTGGGCTGCCGGTCGCGCCGGAGCCGCGGCCGGATGAGCAGGTCGAGAAGATCGCGGCCGAGCGGCCGGGTGCGTCGTGCGACCACTTCGTCGACCTGCACCGCCACCTGGCCGAGCTGCACCCGAGCAAGTACGGCGCTCTGCTCGACGGCGTGGAGACCGTCGCGGTCACCGACATCCGGCCACTGACCGACGAGAACGTCGCGCTGCGGCTCGTGGTCCTGGCCGACCGCATGTACGACCGGGATCTGCCGCTGCTGGCCGGCGGCGTACCGCTCGATCAGCTGTTCTCCGCCGAGATGCTCAAGGGCGGCTACCGGAAGAAGTACCTGCGCGCCCTGTCGCGATTGATCGCACTGTCCCGGGCATGATTCCCTGAGTACATGAGCGGTCACGCACGGCGACGGATTGCGCCGCTGGCCTGCCTCCTCGCCGCCGTCGGTCTGTTGTTCGCCGGGCGGTTCGTCCAGTTCGACGACGTCTCCGGGTTCGGGAGCGAGCGCTGGATCTTCCCGCTCGGCATCCTCGCGCTGATCCTGGCAGTCGTTGCCGTCGTCATCGCCTGGGCGGACCCGCGGGCCCGGCTCTGGCTGGGGATCGCGCTCGCGATTCTGCTGGCTCTCCTGGTCTGGCAGCACGCCGCGAACGACGGATTCCGGTTCATCTGGACATCGGACGAGGGAGAGCTCGCAGAACTGGAGGTCGTTCTCGCCCTGGTTGCGGTTGTGCTGATGACGACGGCCGGTGCGGCTCTGGGCGGTGGCCGATGGCTTGTCCGCGTAGCGGCGTACCTGTGCGGGTCGGTCGCGCTGGTGTTCGTCGCCTTCCTGGCCGGCCTGACCTACTACGACGCGACCGCGTGCAAGAGCAGCGACGGGGACTGCCTCGCCCCGCTCGGCGGCATGGTCTGGGGGCTGGTCGCCATCCCCGTGTGCCTCGTCGCGATTGTGGTCATTGAGGTTGTGCTGTGGCGTCGTACCAAAAGCGGCTGAAGTCGGGGGTGGATGAGGCAGGATGGGCTGATGGCGAAGGAGAAGAAGAGCCAGAACGCTGAGAAGGCGGAAGCTGGGGGACTGGCCGCGCAACTGCGGGTACCGTCGGGTCCGGTCGACCTGTCGAAGTACGACACGCGCGCGACAACCGGGTTCGACGGCTCCAAGAAGGACGGCAAGCTCGCGCTGGAGGCCCTCGGAGCCGAAATCTCGGACTGGCAGGAGAAGCTGTTCGCCGAGGGGCGCAAGGACGGGCAGCGCAGCATTCTGCTGGTGCTGCAGGGGATGGACACGTCCGGCAAGGGCGGCGTGATCCGGCACGGTGCGGGCCTGATGGATCCGCAGGGCCTGAAGATCACCTCGTTCAAGGCGCCGACGCCGGCCGAGAAGCGGCGCGGCTTCCTGTGGCGGATCAAGCAGGCGCTGCCGGACCCCGGTCTGATCGGCATCTTCGACCGGTCGCACTACGAGGACGTGCTGATCGCCAGGGTCCGCAACCTGGTCACCCCGAACGTGTGGAACCGGCGCTACGAGCAGATCAACGACTTCGAGGCCGAGCTGGACGCGAACGGCGTGACGCTGCTGAAGTGCTACCTGCACATCTCCGCCGACGAGCAGAGGGAACGGCTGCAGGCGCGGCTGGACGACCCGACCAAGCACTGGAAGTACAACCCGGGCGACGTCGACGAGCGCAAGCTGTGGCCCGACTACATGGAGGCCTACCACGCGGCACTGGAGCGCTGTAACAGCGCCGAGGCGCCGTGGTACGTGATCCCCAGCGACCGCAAGTGGTACCGCAACTGGGCCGTCACCACGATCCTCCTGGAGACGTTGAAGTCGCTCGACCCGCAGTGGCCGCAGGCCGACTACGACGTGGCGGTCGAGAAGAAGCGCCTCGCCGCGACCTGAACCCTGTCGGCCGCCTCAGCTGTCGGGATCGATGTCGTGTTTGCGGAGCAGGTCGCGTAGCCGCGCGACCTGCTCGTGCAGGCGCTCGTTCTCGTCCAGTACGGCGTTGAGCTCGGCGATCAGGTGATGCCGTCGGCCGAAGGAGGCCCAGTTCGATGCCGTGTCGTCGGTGAGCATGTCGGTGACCACCGCCTCGGTCCGGTGGCGGCGGTCGATCCACTGCTCGATCCGCTCGCGGAGCTCGTCGAGCGTGCCGCCGAGCCTCGTCAGGACTTGCGCGGCGACGCCTTCGCCGTCGCGGATCAGGGCGAGCAGCAGGTGCTCCGGACCGAGCTGCTCGGCTCCCAGCCGGCGCGACTCCTTGTACGCCTGCTCGAGCGCGTGCTTGGCCCGGGGGGTGAACGGGATGTGTCCGCCCGCGGCCTTGTGCTCGCCGCGCCCGATGATCTCCAGCACCAGGTCGCGCACGGCCGGGGCCGCGATGCCCTTGTCCGACAGGATCTTCGCCACCCCACCCTGACTCGCCTCGATCAGTCCGAGGAGGAGGTGCTCCGTCCCGATGAAGGTGTGGTCGAATCTCCGCGCCTCCTCCTGCGCCTCCACCACGGCCCGCCGTGCCTCGGCGTCGAAGTGCTCGAACATGTGTTCTCCCATCCCTTGCCAGTCGGTGTGTAGTGCCGGGATCTCGTCCTCCAGCAGCAGATCGAGCCGGAGATGCTCGTGCAGTTCGGCGGCGGTCATCCCGAGGTGCTCGAGCCGGTCCTGGATGAAGCCGGCGACCTCGTGCCGGTTGGTCTCGTCGGCCGCGATCCGGTCCAGTAGGTCGTCAAGTTCGTCCACCGGCTCCAGCCGCAGATCGGCCTGGTTGAGCGTGACGAACTGCAGCACCACCGCGACAGTGACCGTCCGGTTCGCTCCGCTGAACGCACGCGCCCGGATCAGCCCAGACAGCAGGACACCGGCCGCCTCGGCCAGCCCACTGGTACGGCGTACGTCGGACAGCGCGCGTTCGACCGCGTCCAGGTCGGTCCGGCGTACGGCGTCCTCGGAGTCGCACCGGAGCACCCGGGCGGCCACCGCCAGGACGTCGTACACGCCGAGGTAGCGCATCAGTCGTCTCCGCGGAGCCGGCGTAGCGACTGCTCGTGCCGCGCGAGGTTCTCCTCCAGCAACTGGCTGAAGCGGCTGTCCTCGCGCCGCTGGTCGACCAGCGCGGCGATCGCTTCGCGCGCCACGTCGGACACCGACCGGCCCTCAACCGAGGCCACCGTCTGCAGCCGCTCCGCCAACTCCGGATCCAGCCGCAACAGGATGTTCTTCGTCGCATCCTTCGTCATAGCTATCAAGATATCACGCTATCTTCGGCCCGCAAGATCTCGTGAAAGGATCGGCGGCATGTTCAGGGCACCCCAGATCACGTTCTACTCCGAGCAGCTCCCGGTGCTGCGCGACTTCTACCTCGGCCTCGGCTTCGCGCAACGCTTCCAGCACCCGCCCGAGGGCGATCCGATCCATGTCGAGCTGGTCCTCGAGGGCTTCAACCTCGGGATCGCCGACGTCGCCTCCGCACGCAAGGACCACGGCCTCTCACCAGATCTGACCGGCCGGGCCGCCGAGCTCGTGCTCTGGTGCGAGGACACCGATGGCGAGTTCGCCCGCCTGACCGCGGCCGGCTGCGCGTCGCTGTCCGCGCCACACGACTGGCTCGCCAGCCTGCGGATCGCGTGGATCGCGGATCCGGACGGAAATCCGATTCAACTGGTGCAGAGCCGGTAACGGTCGAGCATGGAGAGTTTGCGGGCGGACGTCGTCGTTGTCGGGTTGGGTGCGTTCGGGTCGGCGGCGCTGTGGCGGCTGGCCGCGCGTGGAGTGAACGTCGTGGGGATCGAGCGGCAGGCGATCGGGCACGCGTTCGGCTCGTCGCACGGGACCACACGGTTGTTCCGGGTCGCGTGCCTGGAGCACCCGGCGCTGACCCCGATCGCGCGGAAGTCGCTGGAGCTGTGGACCGAATTGGGGGAGCGGACCGGGCAGGTGTACGTCCGCCAGACCGGCTCGCTTAACGTCGGTGGTCCCAACAGCAGTCCGGTCAGTGGCGCGCGCCGAGCCGCAACCGAGTCGGGCGCACAGGCCACGGAGCTCTCGCACGACGAGCTGCGCTCGCGCTTCCCGCAGTACGGCGGACTGGCTGCCGACGAGGTCGCGGTCTGGGACCCGGACGCGGGGATCTGCTACGCCGAGCCGACCGTCCGCGCGCAGGTCGCCGAGGCGCAGCGACTGGGCGCGACGGTGTATCCGCACACGATGGTGACGGCGATCGAGCCCGGATCCGACGGCGTGGTGGTCCGGACGCCGACGGTCGAGTTCAGGGCGGAGCAGGTCGTCGTCTGCACTGGCGCCTGGCTGGGCAAGCTCGTGCCGGCGCTGCCGCTGTCACCGCGACGTACGCCGCTGTTCTGGTTCCGGCCGCAAGACCCCGAGTCGGAGGCGTTCCGGCTCGAGGCGTTCCCGTCGTTCATCTGGGAGTTCGCCGACGGGCGCGGACTGTGGGGTCACGGGTCCGACGAGGACTTCGGTGTGAAGGTCGGCCTGCATGGCGGTCGTGAGCGGGAGAACGGGTTCGACGCGGACGAGCTCGATCGCTACATCCATCCTCTCGACGACATCGCCGAGCTTGCATCGGTGGTCGGCCGGGCGTTCCCGGGGCTGGATCCCGCGCCGGTGAAGGCGATCCCGTGCATGGTCACCGATTCGCCGGACGGCCAGTTCCTGATCGGGCGGTACGACGAGCGTGTCGTCGTCGCCGGCGGGGACAGCGGGCACGGGTTCAAGCACTGCGCGGGACTCGGCGAAGTGCTCGCCCAACTCACGACGAAGGAGACGCCGTACGCCGACGTCTCCTTCATCGATCCGCTGCGCTTCGGCTGAGATCCAGAGCGCTGCGGTTGATCAGGCGCTGCAGTTGATCAGGCGGTGCGGACGAGCTCCGGGCGGCTGATCACTGTTGGGCGCGCGACCGGGGCCAGGGTCAGCAGGTCCAGACCCGCCACGCCGTAGCGCAGCAGCACGAGCCGGGCGACCTCAGCACTCACACCCAGCGGCCGCGAGACCGCGACAGCACCGGCACGGCGAGCAGTCGACTCGGCCTGATCCGGCAGGACGCCGGGCGCGAGGAACAGCGAACCGACAGCCACGTGCCGACGACCCTCGAGCCGCCACTGCAGCACGGCCTCGGCCGGCGACGGCGTGGCGGCAGCGGTGAAGGCTGCGGTGACCGGCAGCTTGTGCCGCTGACCCCAGAGCCGCGCCAGGCGGGTGACACTCGCGTTCGCCTGCGAGTCGCTCGATCCGGCGCAGGCCAGCACGAGCGCGTCCAGCTCTCGCACCCGGCCGTCCTTGAGCTCGGCGCGCATCCGCCGATCCAGTACGTCGAGCAGCGACTCGTCGTACCCGAGCACGTCGGAAGCGATGATGCGCAGGTCGGGGAACCGGCTGCGCGCCTCGTCGACGACGGCCGGCACGTCCACCCGGGCGTGGTACGCCGACGACAGCAGCAGCGGCAGGACGACGACCTCTTCGACACCCTCGGCGGCGAGCTTGCCGATCACCTGGTACGGCGTGGGCGGGCAGTGGTCGAGGAAGGAGGCTTCGATCCGCAGGTCGTCGCGCAGGTCACGCAGGCACTTCACGAGGCCGTGGACGGTGGCGGCCGAACGCGGATCGCGGCTGCCGTGGGCGAGGATCACGAGCGCTGGAGCAGTCACAGCAGTTCCCCTTCTTCGTCGTCGATCATGCCGGCCGCGAGCGTCCACCCGTCGTGGGCGTCGATCAGCAGGAACGATCCGGTGATGGCGTTGCTGGAGTACGGATCGGCGGCCAGCGGTGCGGCGACCTTGAGCTGCACCTTGCCGATGTCGTTGAGGCCCAGCTCGGTGGCATCGATGACGCCGAGCGAGTCGAGGTCCAGCGCCCCGTTGATCTTGGTGACGATCGCCTGGGCGGTCGTGGTGGTGTGCTTGATCAGCACCCGGGCGCCCGCAGCGAGCGGGCGGTCGGACAGCCAGCACACCGTCGCGGCCACCTCCCGGCGGGTGCCGGGGGAGGCCTCCGCGGCCACGATCACCGAGCCGCGGGCGACGTCGATGTCGTCGGCCAGCCGCACGGTGACGGCCTCACCGGCGACCGCGGACGGCCGCTCGGCCACCGCGGTGCTGGTGGCCGTGACCACGGGCCGGTCGATGCCGGCGATCGACGTACGGCGACCGGCCGGCAGCACGATCACCGGGTCGCCGACCGCAACGGTGCCGGAGGCAACGGTGCCGGTGTAGCCGCGGTAGTCGCGGTACTCGTCGTCGGTCTGCGGCCGGATCACGTACTGCACCGGGAATCGCAGCGGCTGGTCGGAGGAGTCGATCCGGCCGTTCGCGTTCTCGAGGTACTCCAGCAGCGTCGGACCGTCGTACCAGCTGGTCTCGGTCGAGTGGTCGACCACGTTGTCCCCGACCAGCGCGGACACCGGGATGGCCTGGACGTCGGCGATCCCGAGCTGGTCGGCGAGCTGCGCGACGTCCTTCGCGATCCCCTTGAACACGGCCTCGTCGTACCCGACCAGGTCGATCTTGTTCACCGCGAGAACGACGTGCGGCACCCGGAGCAGTCCGGCGACGGCCAGGTGCCGGCGGGTCTGCTCGAGTACGCCGTGCCGCGCGTCGACCAGGATGATCACCACATCCGCGGTGGACGCGCCGGTCACGGTGTTGCGCGTGTACTGAACATGCCCGGGGCAGTCGGCCAGGATGAACTTGCGCTTCTCGGTCGCGAAGTACCGGTAGGCGACGTCGATCGTGATGCCCTGCTCGCGTTCGGCCCGCAGGCCGTCAGTGAGCAGCGCGAAGTCAAAATCAGTGCCGTCGCCGCGGGCCCCTGGTCGCTGCGCTGTGACCGTCTGCACGTGGGCGATCTGGTCGGCCAGGATCGCCTTGCAGTCGTGCAGCAGGCGGCCGACCAGCGTGGACTTGCCGTCGTCGACCGAGCCGGCCGTGGCCAGGCGGAGGAGCGTGGTCATCAGAAGTACCCCTCTCGCTTGCGGTCTTCCATCGCGGCCTCGCTGACCCGATCGTCGGCGCGGGTTGCGCCGCGCTCGGTCAGCTCACTGGCCGCGACCTCGACGACGACCTCAGCCGCGGACGACGCCGTACTCGCGACGGCGCCGGTGCAGGACATGTCGCCGACGGTCCGATAGCGGACCGTGCGGCGCTCGACGGTCTCGTCCTCACGCGGCTGCGAATAGGGGCCGACGGCAAGCAACATGCCGTCGCGCTCGAACACGTCCCGCTGGTGCGCGTAGTAGATCTCCGGCAGCGGGATCTGCTCGCGCTCGATGTAGTTCCAGACGTCCAGCTCGGTCCAGTTCGACAGCGGGAACACCCGGACGTGCTCACCCGGGCGGTGCTTGCCGTTGTAGAGCGACCACAGCTCGGGTCGCTGGTTGCGCGGGTCCCACTGGCCGAACTCGTCGCGCAGGCTGAAGATCCGCTCCTTCGCCCGGGCCCGCTCCTCGTCCCGCCGGCCGCCGCCGAAGACCGCATCGAACTTGTGCCCGTTGATTGCGTCCAGCAACGGAATCGTCTGGAGTGGGTTCCGGGTCCCGTCCGAGCGCTCCCGCAGCCTGCCGTCGGCGATGTAGTCCTCGACGCTGGCCACCTCGAGCCGCAGCCCGAGCGACTCGACCGTGGCGTCGCGGAACGCGAGTACCTCGGGGAAGTTGTGGCCGGTGTCGACGTGCAGCAGCGCGAACGGGACGCCGGCCGGCGCGAACGCCTTCCGGGCCAGGTGCAGCATCACGATCGAGTCCTTGCCACCGGAGAACAGGATCACCGGCCGCTCGAACTCCGCCGCCACCTCACGGAACACGAACAGAGACTCGCTCTCGAGAGCATCCAGCTCGGTGACCGTCTGAGTGGCGCTCGTGGTGGTCACAATGGCCTCCGGGGCGTCAATCGACTGCGGCGGTGAGGCGGGATATGCCTTCAATACAGTGGTCATGTGTGGAGCCCGCATTCGATCTTGCCCTGGCCGGCCCAGCGGCCGCTGCGAGGATCCTCGCCGGGCGCGACTCGCTGGGTGCAGGGCTCGCAGCCGATCGACGGGTAGCCGTCGTACTGCAGGAGGTTGACCAGTACGCCGTTGTCGCTGATGTAGCTGTCCAGGTCTTCCTGGGTCCACGGGGCGATCGGGTTGAGCTTCACCATGTCGCGCTTCTCGTCGTACTCGACGATCTGGGTGTTGGCCCGGGTCGGCGCCTCTTCCCGCCGTACGCCGGTCACCCAGGCCTTGTAGCCGGACAGGTACCGGTTCAGCGGCTCGACCTTGCGGAGCGCGCAGCACTGGTCGGGATTGCGGTCGTGCAGCTTCTCGCCGTACTCCGCGTCCTGCTCCGCGACGGTCTGCTTCGGGAGCGCGTTGATCAGGTTGATCGGCAGCGTCGCCGCGACCGCGTCCCGGGTCCCGATCGTCTCGGCGAAGTGGTAGCCGGTGTCGAGGAACAGTACGTCGACACCGGGAGCCGCCTCGGCCGCCAGGTGGGGGAGTGCTCCGTCGGCCATCGAGGCGGTCACCACGAGCTCGTCACCGAAGGTCTCCCGCGCCCAGGCCAGCACCTCGACCGCCGAAGCGTCGGCCAGTCGTTCGTTCGCCTCCTCGGCGAGCGTCTTCAGATCTGTACTCATTCCACCGCCACCCGCAGTCCGATCATCTTCAGCTGGAACACCCGTGCACACGGCCGGCACTCCCAGGCGCCATGCCCGTCCTCCGCCGGCCGGAGGTCCTCATCTCCGCAGTACGGGCAATACAGCGGTGCAGCTCTCTCGCTCATCGCCGTCCTCGCTTCGCTGCGGCGACGATGAGCGATTCACTGCTCTGCTTGATGGTGAACTCGCTTCGCTCCTTCACTGGAGTGCCTCCTCGTCCGCTCGGGTGGCCCACTGGGCGAAGCGCTCGCCTTCGTTGCGCTCCTTCAGGTAGTTCTGCGTGACCCGCTCGACGTAGTCGGCCAGATCCGCCGAGGTGACCTTGTGGCCGCGGAGCTTGCGGCCGAAGCCGGCGTCCAGTCCGAGGCCGCCGCCCAGGTGGACCTGATACCCCGGTACTTGGTTGCCTTCGGCATCGCGGACCAGTTGGCCCTTCAGACCGATGTCGGCGACCTGGATCCGGGCGCAGGAGTTCGGGCAGCCGTTGACGTTCACGGTGATCGGTACGTCGAGCTCCGGGATCCGCTCCTCCAGCTCGTCGATCAGCTGGGCGGCGCGGGCCTTGGTCTCGACGATCGCCAGCTTGCAGAACTCGATCCCGGTGCAGGCCATCGTGTTCCGCCGCCAGGCCGAAGGGTTGGCCTGGAAGCCGAGCGCGTCCAGCGCGGCGACGAGCGAGTCGACCTGCGACTCCTCGACGTCGAGCACGAGCAGCTTCTGCTGGGCCGTGGTTCGGATCCGGTTCGACCCGTGCGCCGCGACCACGTCGGCGACCTTGGCCAGCGACGTACCGGAGACCCGGCCGACGATCGGCGCGACGCCGACGAAGTACTTGCCGTCGTTCTGCTTGTGTACGCCGACGTGGTCGCCCTGGACGGCGGGGATCTCGGGCGCGGGTCCGTCGATCAGCTTGCGCTTGAGGTACTTCTCCTCGAGCACCTCGCGGAACTTCTCGACACCCCAGTCGGCGACGAGGAACTTCAGCCGGGCCCGGTTGCGTAGCCTGCGATAGCCGTAGTCGCGGAAGATGCTGGTGACACCCCACCAAGCCTCGGCGACCTCTTCACTCGGGATCCAGGTGCCGAGCCGCTGCGCGAGCATCGGGTTCGTCGACAACCCACCGCCGACCCACAGGTCGAAGCCCGGCCCGTGCTCGGGGTGGACGACACCGACGAACGCGATGTCGTTGACCTCGGGTACGACGTCGTGCGACGGGTGGCCGGTCAGCGCGGTCTTGAACTTGCGCGGCAGGTTGGAGAACTCCGAGGAGCCGATGTACTTGTCGACGATCTCGTCGATGGCCGGCGTCGGGTCGATGATCTCGTCGGCCGCGATCCCGGCGACCGGGCTGGCGATGACAACGCGCGGTACGTCGCCGCAGGCCTCGGTCGTGTACAGGCCGACCGACTCGAGCTTCTGCCAGATCGCCGGCACGTCCTCGATCCGGATCCAGTGCAGCTGGATGTTCTGCCGGTCGGTGATGTCGGCCGAGTCGCGCGCGTAGTCAGTCGAGACCTCGGCGATCACCTTGAGCTGCTCGGTGCTGAGCTGGCCGCCCTCGACCCGGACCCGCATCATGAAGTAGCGGTCGTCCAGCTCCTCCGGCTCCAGCGTCGCGGTCTTGCCGCCGTCGATCCCGGGCTTGCGCTGGGTGTACAGCCCCCACCAGCGGAAGCGTCCGCGCAGGTCGGCGGGGTCGATCGAGTCGAAGCCGGTGTGCGCGTAGATGTTCTCGATCCGGGCCCGGACGTTGAGTCCGTCGTCGTTCTTCTTGTTCTCCTCGTTCTTGTTCAGCGGCTCGCGGTAGCCGAGGGCCCACTGACCTTCGCCCTTGCCCTTGCGCGGGCGGGCCGGTTTGCGGGGAGCGGGAGCAGAGGTGACGCCAGTCATCGGGAACGTGTCCTAGTCCTCGTGACAGGTGCGTCCGCAGGCGGCGAGATCGAAGCGTCGTCGGTTCGATGCGTTCCGCGCGGTGCGCACCCAGCGGTGATCGGGGGTGATCAGGGGCCGTCATCGGGCCCGGCGGGGTCGCTGTCAGAACATCGAAGGACAACAGATGGCGCTGCGCATCCGCCCGAGGTCGACATGAATGCGACCTACGAGGTGGGTGGACCGGGCAGCGAGCATGTCCACAAGAGTCAGCTCCAGCGGCTGACAAATCAACCCACAATCCCACATCCTGAGCGCCGGTCTCACGATACGGCTATGTCTACCAGTCTGCTGGAGATTGTTTTCGGCTCTGGGTTCGTTCCACAAGAACTCTTGCACAAGAATTCTTGTGGAAGCTATCGTGCTGCCCATGACGCCCGCCAATCGACGGTCGGTGACCCCGTCCGTGCTCGCCGCGATCCACCATCCGCTCCGCCGCCGGATGCTCGACCTGATCCATCTCGACGGCCCCGCGACCGCCTCCCGGCTGGCCGCGGCCACCGGTGAACTGGTCGGCAACATCAGCCATCACCTGAAGGTTCTGAGCGCGGCCGGGGTGATCGTCGAGGCCCCCGAGCTGGCCAAGAACCGGCGGGAACGGTGGTGGAAGCTCGGCGACACGTCGTCGTACTCGTGGTCCATCGCGGATGCCCAGGGCGACCCGGCCGGCGAGTTGGTCGCGGCCACGGCCGAGGATCAGAACCTCGCGCATCACGTCGGCAAAGTGCGGCAGTGGTTCGACATCAGGTACGAGTTCGAGGAGCCCTGGGTGCGGGCGGCGTACGCAACCGAGAGATGGCTCACATTGACGCCCGATCGGCTGAACGAGCTCAGCGAGCGGATCGAGGATCTCGTCCGCGAGTACTACGACGAACCGTCCGAGGGGGAGGACGCCCACCGGGTCTTCTTCTTCGCGCACGCGGTGCCGGCCCGGCCATGAGCGAGACACAGCCCAGCACCGCCGCCGCGGTGTTCCCGCCGCTGCGCCGCGACATCCGCGTCCACGCGTGGATCTTCTCCGCCGCCGTCTCGAAGATCGGCGACATGGCCTGGTACGTCGGCCTCGCCTGGAGCGCCGCCCAGATCACGACCCCGGCCGGAGCCGGGCTGGTGATGGGTATCGGTGCCGTGCCGCGGGCGCTCGTGCTGCTGTTCGGTGGTGCCCTCGCCGATCGCCTCGACGGACGCCGGGTGATGATCCTGTCGAACCTGGGCCGGATCGCCGTGCTGATCGCGAGCGCCGTGGTCGCGTCGATGTGGGGGCTGTCGCTGCCGCTGCTGCTCACGATCGCGGTGGTGTTCGGCGTGGTCGACGCGATCTATACACCGGCCGCCGGGACGCTGCCGCGCCGGATGGTGCAGCCGGACGACCAGGTGAAGCTCGCCGCCGGCAATCAGTTGGCGGTCCGGCTCGCGATCTTCGTCGGCGCCCCGCTCGGTGGTCTGCTGGTCGCGAACGGCGGGCTGGCCACGGTCATGATCGTCGACGCGGTGTCGTTCGCCGTGATCGCCTGTGCCCTGGCGTTCCTGGTGAAGCCGCGACTGCCGCAACCGGCGTCCACCGGTACGTCGATTCGCGCCGACCTGAAGGAGGGCTTCGGCTACCTCCGCCGCGACGCCCGGGCGCGAACGCTGGTGATCGCGTTCTCGGGGCTGAACCTGTGCGTGGGCCCGGTGCTGGCGGTCGGTCTGGTCCAGCGGGTCCATCTGTCCGGGTGGGGATCGGCCGCGCTCGGTTGGTTCGAGGCTTGTTCGGGGCTCGCAGCCGCCGGCGGTGCGATCGTCGCGATGCGCTGGAAGCCGGCCAACCTCGCTCGCAGCGGCCTGATCGCGCTGATCTTCCAGGCCGCCGGGTGCGTGATGATCGGCGTGATGCCGCGGTACGGCATCTTGCTGGCCATGGTCATGATCGGTGCCACGGCCGGCATCGCCTCGGCACAGTTGTCGGCCGCGTTCCAGTTGTCGGTCGACGCGTCGTACCTCGGCCGCAGCTTCAGCATCGTGCTGCTGTCCGACGAAGCGCTGATGCCGGTCGCGATGGTCGCCTTCGGTGCGTTCATCACGCTGGCCGGGATCTCGGTGGCCTGTGCGGTGATCGGATCGGCCTTCGCTGCGCTGATGGTTTGGGCGGTCGCTCGAGTCGGGCGCTGAGGTCTGTACTCCGGCGGGGGACTGCGCTACGTTCCGACAAAATCAACAGGAAACTTTCCTATTGGTGGGGCGGACGGTGCAGTTCCGGTGGGAGGAGTCGCTCGTGAGGTCGTTGCGCCGGGTGGGGGCGATCGTCATGGCTGCCGGATTGGTGGTGGGGCCGGTGAGTGCGGCGTCTGCTGCCGCGGCCGGGGGCGTGGTGCGGGTGAGTCAGCTCGGGTACGGCGCCTTCGACGGCAAGGCGGCGTACGTGATGACGCGGGACGCGGCGGCCGGGAAGAAGTTCCAGGTGATCGACCGGTACGGGCATCGGGTGCTGACGGGGCGCGTCGACGGTGACACGGGGGAGTGGAATGCGACGTACCAGCACGTGTACCAACTGGACCTGACCGCGTTGAAGGTGCCGGGGACGTATCGGGTCGAGGTGCCCGGGGTGGCGTCGTCGGCGGCGTTCGAGATCCGGGCGAATCGCGATCGGATGCTGACCGGGGCCAAGGACAAGGCGGTCACGTTCTTCACCGAGCAGCGTGACGGTGCGAACGTCGTACCCGGTTCGCTCGATCGGCAGCCGGCGCATTTGAACGACCGGGCTGCGCAGGTCTACGACTGGCCGGTCTTCGTCGATCCCGACACCGATCAAACTGTCGGCGAGCTGCAGCGGATCGGCGGGCCGGTCGACGTCGAGGGCGGTTGGTACGACGCCGGCGACTACCTGAAGTTCACGCACATCGCGGCGTACTCGGAGTCGTTGCTGTGGGCATCGACCCGGGATTCGCGGAAGCCGGACAAGCAGGTGCTCGCCGAGGCGCGGCACGGTTTGGACTGGCTGGACAAGATGTGGGACGAGCGGACGAAGACGCTCTACATCCAGGTCGGAATCGGCACCGGCAATGTCGAGGAGACCTTCATCGGCGACCACGACATCTGGCGCCTACCCGAGGTAGACGATCATTTGGCGGATCCGTCCGAGCGGTTCCTGCGCAACCGGCCGGTGTTCCGGGCCGCGGCGCCTGGGGAGCCGATCAGTCCGAACCTGGCGGGCCGGACTGCTGCGGCGTTCGCTCTCGCTGCGCAGGTTGAGGCGCGGGCGAATCCGGCCAAGGCTCGTCGTCATCTCGAGACTGCGGCGCAGATCTTCGCTCAGGCTCAGACGAAGAACGTCGGGCAGTTGGTCACGTCGCTGCCGTTCGCGTTCTACCCGGAGTCGGCGTGGCGGGACGACCTCGAGCTTGGTGCGACCGAGCTGGCGCTCGCCGCGCAGCGCCTCCGCGATCCGCGGGCACACGGTTGGCTGCAGCAGGCTGGGTACTGGGCTGGGCAGTACATCGAGCATGACGCCGGCGGGGACACGCTCAACCTGTACGACGTGAGCGCGCTGGCACATGCGGATCTGATACGGGCCAACCGGTCGGATCGTGCGTTGGTGAAGAAGCTGGCTGGTGATCTGCGTGCGCAGTTGGAGATCGGGGCGGAGCGCGCGTCCGCGGATCCGTTCCGCGCCGGAGCGCAGTACGACAACTTCGACGCCGTACCGCATGCGTTCGGGCTGGCGTCGACCGCGCATCTGTATCGGCAGGTGACGGGGGATCGGCGGTACGACGACTTCGGCACGCAGCAACTGGACTGGAACTTCGGCGCCAACGCTTGGGGTGTGTCATTCATGGTCGGTGTCGGGACGAACGCCGAACGATGCCCGCACCACCAGATCGCGAACATCCTCGGGCGCGAGCTCACCGGTGCTGTTGTGAATGGGCCGAACTCGGAGGAGTTGTTCGAGGAAGGCCTCGGCGATCACTTGGACGGCATGAACCCGTGCCCGGCCGACGGTGTCGATCAGTACGCCCAGTTCACCGGCCACGGTTCCCGGTACGTCGACGACGTCCGCTCCTGGCAAGCCTCCGAACCAGCCGACGACTTCGCAGCCATCGCTGTCTACGCCTTGACCACGTAGTCCCGTCCCCTCCCCGCACCGGCGAGCGCGCGAACCCTGCCCGCGCGCTCGCCGGTGCACCCCTCCCGTGGGTTTTCCTCTCGCGCCGCTACGCGCGCTCCTTCCGTCGCGTGCTCGCCGGTGCTCCCACCCGCCCCGTTCCTTGCCCGCGCCGGACTCCTGTGTCGGCTGGGCGGCTTCATGGTTGCCGGACGGATTGTTCTGTGCGCCGGGTGGAGTGGCGGCGGATCCGCCAGATGGCTACAACGATGACGAGGACCGCGAGGACGATGAGGGCGGTCACGCGGCCGAAGGTCTTTTCGATGGTGGCGTAGGAGTTGCCCGCGAAATAACCGAGCAGCACGACGGCGATGCCCCAGACGAGGCCACCGGCGGCATTGAAGGCCAGGAACTTCGGGTAGCGCATACCCGCGGTACCGGCCAGCGCGGGCATGGTCGCGCGGAAGAACGCGACGAACCGGCCCAGGAACACGGCGGTGCCGCCGCGGCGCGCGAGTTGCTCGCGCGCGGCGTCGATCCCTTCGCCGCGCTTCGTCAGGACGCGGCTGCGAAGGATCCGCGGGCCCAGCTGGCGCCCGACCTCGTAGCCGACGCTGTCGCCGAGGATCGCCGCACCGGCCACGACGGCCAGCATCACCGGCAGGGATGCGTTGGCTCCGCTGGCGGCGACGCCGCCGAGCACGGCCGCGGTCTCGCCGGACAGGACAAATCCGACGAACAGGGCGTCTTCGGCGAAGACGAGCAGGCCGACCAGTCCGTACACGGGCAAGCCGTGCAGGCTGAGGAGCCAGTCGGTCAGCCGGGTCATGACAGGTGCGGGTGGCTCGCGGTCACGACGACGGGACGCAGCCGGGTGCCAGCCAGTACGCCGAGTAGATGCGCGAGCCCTCGACGGACCAGCAGCCAGGTGAGGACGGCGACGAGCCCTCCGAGGACGAGACCGGCGGCCACATCTGCCGGGTAGTGCGCAGCGATGTAGACACGGGTGAAGGCCATCAGGACGGCAGCGAACGCGGCGATGACGGCGAGGCGGCGGTTGACGATCCACAGACCGACGGCGACGGCGCCGGCCATGGTGGCGTGATCGGAGGGGAACGACGGATCGGGGCTGCGGTTGGCCAGCACCAGGATGTGGTGCAGCGTCGTGTACGGGCGAGCTTCGTTGACGGCATGCACGATGGGTTGGTTGATCGCCAGCGCAAGCAGGGTCGCCCCGCCCGCTGCGATGGCCGCGGCGACCCGTGTCACGTCTGCGGTCCGGCGGGCGATCCACCAGCCGGCCACGAGTAGAGCGCCGAACAGTACAACGCCGTACGCCGCGTAGAACCGCGCGGGCGCATGGAGCCACGGTGTGGCCTGCGCGAAGGCGTTGATCTGCTCGAACAGCCAGTGGTTCACTCCGGCATCCCATCCACTACTACAATTAACGTAGTAACAGATACTACTACGATCTTTGTAGTAGTCGTGTGGAGAGGTGTGCTGAGTGGCTTCTCGAGGGCAGAGCCGTGGTCGTGGTGATCTGGAACAGCAGGTGTTCGCGGCCCTCGCCGCTGGTGGCGGCCCGATGACGACCTCCGAGGTGCGGGATGCTCTCGGCGGGCAGTTGGCCTACACGACGGTGATGACGGTGCTGGCGCGGATGCAGGCCAAGGGCCTGGCGACCAGGACCCGGGCCGGCCGGTCGTATGCCTACAGTGCGGTCGTGGACGCGGCCGAGGTGACGGCGCACCAGATCCACCGGCTGCTGGATTCCCGCGGCGACCGGGCAGCGGTCCTGACCCGGTTCGCCGGCGGACTGTCGGCCGAGGAGTCCGCGTTGCTGCTGGAACTGCTTGCCGACTCCGACTCCGACTCCGAGGCGGAGGCGGAGAGGCCATGACCACAGCCGCGGTGATCGGGATCGTGGTGATCGTGGCGTACGCCGTGGTCGCCCCGGCGCTGTCGCGTGGTCTCGCGCCGTCGGTCGCAACCCGTGTCCTCGTTCCGGCCGGTGTGTTCACGGCCGCGAGTGGGGTGTTCATTCTGGCTGTGCTGGCGTTCACCTGGATCGGCCAGTTTCCGCTGGTCGCACAGGAGGGCGCGTGGTCGGCGGCGAAGTTGCGCAGTACGAGCCCGGTTCCGGCCTGGCCGGCCGTCGTGTGCGGCGTCCTGGTGGCGCTCACGACGATCTCGGCGGCATGGACCGCGGTCCGCCGGGCCCGTGCTCTGATCGAGGTGCACCGCGTGTGCCGGGATCTGACCGCCGTCGGTGGGCTCGTCGTGCTGGATGATGAGCGGCCGCAGGCGTTCACCACGCCGCAGCCGGCCGCTCGGGTCGTTGTCACCAGCGGCTTGCTACGAGCGCTGGGCGATCGCGAACGACAGGTACTGCTTGCCCACGAGGCGTCGCATCTGGCGCACCGTCACGTCTGGTGGAACCTGGCCGCCGACCTTGCCGCCGCGGTGAACCCGCTGCTGCGGCCGACCGCCCGGGCCTTGGCAACGACCGTGGAACGATGGGCCGACGAGGACGCGGCGCTGGCGGTCGGTGATCGGCGCCTGGTCGCGGCGACGCTGATCCGTGTAGCGCAGTTGCAGACCGGAGTCGCCGCGGGGTTCTCCCCGCCAGGTGTCGTTCCTTCGGTAGCGGGTGGTGATGTCGCGGTGCGGGTCCGCGCGCTGCTGGCGCCGCCTCCGCGCCGCCGGCCGCTGATGGTCGCTGCCGTCGTCACGGCGCTGCTGATCAGTGCCCTGCCGGCCGCTGCGGTCCAGCACAGCGGCGAGACCCTGTTCGAGCACGCCGAGCAGCCGGCCATCGGACGTCACACCTGATCGCCCGCTGTGGCTCGGGTTCAGGCTCGGGCCTGGCCTGTGCGTCGTGCGCGCGCTGCGGCCATGCCGACCAGCGGCCCGACGGCTAGGACTGCCGCGAGTACGCCGTACCCGTAGCCGAGCGTGGCTGCGGTCGCGACGGCTCCGACCAGCAACGGCCCGCCGGCGTCACCGAGTTCACGGCCGAGCTCAGCGGTGCCCATCGTCTGGCCGAGCCGCTCGGGTGGGGTCGAGGCTGCCAGCGCGGCGAAGCCCAGCGGAGTGATCAGCCCGGTCCCGGCTCCGATCAGGACTGCCGACACCAGGACGCCCGCAAGCCCGCCGAACGTCGCGGCGCCGAGGCCTGCTGCCGCGAGCAGTAACCCGGTCGCGATGCCGGACCGGGCGGTGAGCCGTCCCGAATCGAGGGCGCGCCCGGCGCGGGGCTGGACGATGGCGCCGGTCGCGGCCAGCACCGAGACCGCCGCACCGGTAGCGACCGTGCCCAGCCCGGCCGCTGCCCCGGTGACGGGAAGAAACCCGACCCCGACGGACAGCGCGGCGGTGGCACCGGCCAGGGCGGCCGTAGGTCGCAGGAACAGTGGATCGGTGACGCGGCGGGCGAGGTCGAGGACGGTCTGCCGGGCCCGCGGCAGCGGCGGTACGACAGGAACGACCAGGACCGCCCACACCGCGACGACCGAGCCGAGGATCGCCATCACGGTGAACAGCAGCCGGAACCCGCCGAGCCAGACAAGACCGCCGCCCAGCAGCGGGCCGAGGGTGTAGCCGATGCTCTTGTAGAAGCCGTACCTGCCGAACGCGCGGCCGTGCTTGGCCGCCGGGTTCAGCCTGGCCACCAGTGCGGAGGCAGCCGGGGAGAACGCCGACGCCGCGGCGCCTTGGCCCAGCCGGGCCGCCCACAACCAGCCGGGACTGTCGGCCACTGCGTACGCCGCGGACGCGAGAGCGAACCCGACCAGGCCCGCGAGGAGGACTGGACGCGCGCCGATCCGGTCGGCGATCGTGCCGAAGACCGGCTTGAGCAGTACCTCGGCACCGTCGTACAAGGCCAGCAGCAGCCCGAGCGTGAGCAGCGACTTCACCGCGTCGTCGGAGAACCCGCCGAGATTCGCGGCGATCGCGTGCGCGCCGAACGCGGTGGTGAAGCCGGCCGCGTACAGCGGCCACATCCTCCGCCCAGGCTGTGCTCGGTCGGTGGGCGCCGTCACAGCCCGTCTCCCGGCGCCTGGTGCAACGCGCGGAAGACCTGTTCGGCGAAGTCCTCGCACGCCGCCACGCACTCCTTCAGGCGCCGCGATGCCTGGGCGGCCTCCGGCGTACCGAAGACGTCGCGGGCGGTCAGGTCACGATGCCAGCGCCGCAAGCGTTCCAGGCTCTGTTCCTCTTCCTCGAGCTCGGCCAGCGTGAACTTCTCGATCCGGATCTCCTTGGCCAGCTCCGCCTCGAACTTCCCGCAATCGGCCAGGAACTCGACCCAGTCCGCCTGCCTGGCCGCGTTGAACAACTCCTGGAACCGCGCGGCGTCGGCCGGGCTCCGACCAGTCGCCTCCAGGATTGTCGCCTCACCCTCGGCTCGCTCGACCAGCTCGACCGTCCGCCCCACTCCGACAGCGAAGGCCGGCAAGTCGGGCACGGCCCACACCCCTTGTCCCAGGGAGAGTGCGCCGGACTTGCGCAGTTCCCGCCACACCGCGACTCGATGCCGCGACGGCTCCGCCGGCACCCGCACCACAACGACCAACCACCGCACCGCAGCCGGATTCGCCACAGCGATGACTGTAGCGCGCGTTACAGACAGCTGTGGCAGGGTGTGAAGTCGTGAACGACGGTATGGCCGCAAGATGGCTTTGATCGGCCGGACCTACGATGACCTCGCGGGTTCGCGGCGCTTGACCTGTTAGAGGATTGGATTTGGATCGTGTTGGCCAGCGGCATCGAACTGTTGGTACCGCTGGTGTCCGCTTGGCTGTAGCAGGGAGTTGAACGTGCAGGACATTGTCGACCCCGGTGCCCACAACCGGGCAGCCTGGGACAAGTATGTCCAGGAGGGCAACGAGTGGTCGACGCCGGTGAGTGCCGAGGATGTCGAGCGCGCTCGCAGGGGCGACTGGTCGATTGTTCTCATCGGGCGTGAGCCAGTCGACCGCTCCTGGCTGCCGACGGAACTGACCGGCAAGGACGTGTTGTGCCTGGCCTCCGGCGGTGGCCAGCAGGGTCCGATCCTCGCCGCCGCAGGGGCGCGGGTCACCGTGTTCGACAACTCGCCTCGCCAGCTCGGCCAGGACCAGATGGTCGCGGCGCGCGACGGACTCGAGTTGCGCACCGTCCTGGGTGACATGCGCGACCTCAGCGCCTTCGGCGACGCATCATTCGACGTTGTGTTCCACCCGGTCTCGAACTTGTTTGCACCCGACTTGGCGCCGGTGTGGCGTGAGTGCTTCCGCGTCCTGCGACCGGGCGGAACTCTGCTCGCGGGCTTCCTCAACCCTGATGTGTACTTGTTCGACCACGAGGCCCTCGACGAGCGCGGCGAGCTGATCGTCGTGCACACGCTGCCCTACAGCGATGTCACGCAGTACTCCGCCGAGGAACGCGCCACGAAGTTCGGCGCGGATGCCGCTCTCGAATACAGCCACACGCTCACCGGCCAGATCGGCGGGCAACTCGCCGCGGGGTTCGTCCTCACCGGTTTCGCCGAAGCACCGCACCAATCCAACGCATCCGCCCACTACATGTCGCACTATTTCGCGACGCTGGCGATCAAGCCACGCTGACCCACCCGCGCCGCCGGCAACCTACGCGGGCAGCGAGGTCTACAGGTAGAGGTTGTAGCCAATTACTGCTGGGATGCGGACGTTGAGCCGGCCGGCGGTTTTTGTCAGGACTTCTTCGTCGGCCCAGAGGCGGCCTGTCTTTGGGTCGAAGATCAGGACCTGCCGGTTCGGTAGGCCGCCGTAGCTGCTGTCGACCGCGAACGCCGTACCCTTGCGGCCGGCGCGGTCAGTCATTGTGCCCAGCGATACCGCGTTGCTGCGGTCGGCGAGAATCTTGAGCACGGCCGCGCGGACCGCGGGGGTTGGCGTCGTCTCGCGGTACAGGTCTGTGACTGCGCCGACCAGCTGGCCGGGTCCGTTGGCGTCGATGTCGTGGCCGATCTTCAGCACCGCCAGAAGCCGGGCCGGGTCGCTCGGCAGCGGGTAGCGGTACATCGGCTGGTACTTCCCGGGCGGCCACGACTGCTCACCTTTCACCGTGCCGGGCCCGCCTACCGAGCCCTTGTGAGACGCCGGATCCGGGTCGTACGGTTGCCCGACCCTGACGACCAGGCGCCCGGACAGATCGCTCTTCCACGTCAGGCTCACGTCCTCCGGAACGATCGCCGACGTCACCCGCTCCTTGCTGTCGACGGCCGTCGACAAGTTCCACATCTGCGCCCGGATCGTGTGCGACCCCGCGTCGCCAGGCAGCGTCGTGTCGGCGGCCGCCTTCGCCGCGAGGGCCAGCAGCGCCCCCTTGCCCGGCCGGCCCTGCGCGAGCTCGGCATCCAGCAACGGCGGAGTCGCCGCCATCGCAACCCCACCCGACCCGAACGGGTCGACAACCACTACCCCTGCGCCCGCGACCGCCACAGCCCCGGCCGCGCCGATCAGGACCGCACGCCGCCGTACCTTTCCATGACGGGCAGGTACGTCGGCCGCCCGTACGCCGTTGACCGGAGCAACATGCTCCTCCGCGGCCAGCCGGGTCGCGATCCGCTGCAGTCCCGCCAGCTCGCGACCCGTCAACGGGCCATCGGGGATCCCGGACGCCGGGTCGACGCGCTTCAGTGTGTCGAGGTCGTTGGTGTTCATGAACGTTCTCCCTGCGTCTTGGACTCAGCTGTTCGCACGACCGTGGAACCAGACCGTTCCTGAGGGCGCTGAGTGCGGTCGTCGTACTGCGCCTGTGCCGTCTTCAACCGAGCTCTCGCACGGTGCAGCCGCACTGCCGCGGCAGCCCTGGAGCAACCCAGTGCAGTGGCGAGATCGGCGCCCCGCAGTTCCTCCCAGCCGGCCAGCATCAGCACTTCTTGGTCGGCCGCGCTCAGTGTCCGCAGCGCAGCCAACGTCCCGGCCAGTTCGTCAGACCACTCAAGCCGCTCGTCCGCGGCCGGTCCGGTCCGAGTCACCAGGTCGTTGCCGGCGCGTTGGTACGCCGCAGCCGACCGCTGCCGACTGCGCCGCCGATCGGCCAGCACGTTCGCCGCGACCCGATACAGCCACGGCAACGGCCGGTCCTGCGGGAGGTCGGTACGCCGCCTCAACGCCGTCAGGAACACATCCGCAGTCACATCATGCGCCTCGTCGGCATCCCCGATCCGGCGTACGACGTACCGCAGGATCGCGCGGTAGTGCTCCGCATAAAGCTGCTCAAGATCGGCCCCATCAGGCTCGGTCATCCGTTCCACACCCGTCTATTGCCGATCACAACAAACGATTACAGACCAACCCACGAACCTGCACCAAACGGACAAACGGCGGAGCGCCGCACAAGCAAGGGACGGGGGAGCGCCGACGAGCACGTGATGTAGGAGCACACTTAGCCGGAGCGTCGGGGGTGTTCGGCGCGCCAGTTTTTGATCATTTGGTCCATGTCGGCGTGGATGAAGGCGAAGAAGTCCGCGGCTTCGGAGAGACGCCGCCCGACCGGGTTGTCCGGGCCGAACAGATCCGCGCCGGACCGGCTGCTCGACTCCCATTCGCTCAGCGCCAGATTCCGCCGTTCGAGGATCGCCGCGAACACGTCGTCGCGGATCCGGTAGTGGTCCTTGCGGGAGCCGGGCTGCCGCTCGCGGGTGATGAAGGAGACCTGGATCAGCTGCCGAACAGCCCCGGACACCGCGGGCTGACTGATCTTCAGCGACTCGGCCAGCTCAGCCGCCGTCATCGTCCCGGTCGGGCTGACCAGCATCCGGCCCATCACCCGGGCCGACATGGTCGGGACGCCACTGTTCGCCAGGATGCCGGCGAAGCGCTCGACGAACTGGCTGACCTCTTCGGGAGTGGGTTCGGGCGCCATGGTTGAAGACTACAGTAATTTGATCTATCGCAACTATCACAAATATCTGATAATTTGCGAAGCATGACCACACCCTCCGTTGCCGAAGGGCCGACGCTCACCGGCGCCCGCCGCTTCGGAGTTCTCTTCGCACTCTGCCTGGCCGTGCTCGTACTCGGCCTGGACACGACCGTGCTGAACGTCGCGCTGCCGACCCTGGCCGCCGACCTCGACGCGTCGACCAGTCAGCTGCAGTGGATGGCGAACAGCTACAACCTGGTTCTCGCCGCGCTGCTGCTGCCGGCCGGTCTACTCGGCGACCGCTTCGGGCGCCGCAAGATCATCGCGATCGCGTTGACACTGTTCGGCGCGGCGTCGCTCGCCTGTGCGCTGTCCGACTCGGCCGGCCAGCTGATCGGCGCGCGGGCCTTCCTCGGCGTCGGCGCCGCGATGATCGTCCCGGTCGCGCTGTCGCTGATCACCGTGCTGTTCCCCACCGAGGTGGAGCGCAAGAAGGCGATCGGCTTCTTCGTCGTGGCGAACAGCATCGGTATGCCGCTCGGCCCGATCGTCGGCGGCCTCCTGCTCGACCACGCCGGCTGGCAGTGGATCTTCTACCTGAACGTGCCGATCGCACTGATCGCCGCGATCGCGGTGAGCCTGCTGGTCCCGGAGACCCGCAGCTCCCGCCGGCCGTCCATCGACTGGCTAGGCATCCTGCTCTCCAGCGCCGGCCTGGCTTCTCTCGTGTACGGCGTGACGAAGGCCGGCGAGACCTCGTGGACCGACGGGACCACAGTGCTCTTCCTGGCACTGGCTGTCGTACTCCTGACAGTCTTCCTGCTCTGGCAGCGGCGGAACTCCGACCCGCTGATCGAACTGCGGTTGTTCGGCGAGAAGGTGTTCACCGGTGGGGCGGTGCTGCTCACCGTCGCGGTGTTCGCGATCTTCGGGTTGCTGTTCACGATGCCCCAGTACTTCCAGGGCATCAACGGATCCGATGCGCTGCACACCGGCCTCAAGCTGCTGCCGTTCATCGGTGGGATGACGGTCGGCGCGAAGCTGGCCGAGCCGGTCGAGGCGAAGGTCGGCACCCGGCTCGTGGTGATGGTCGGCTTCCTGGTGATGGCCGCCGGGTTCCTGCTCGGAGCCTTCACCGATCTCGGCACCGGTTACGGCTACACCTCGATCTGGTTCGTGGTGGTCGGATTCGGCCTCGGCTGTTCGATGCCGCAGGCAATGAACGCCGCGCTGGGTGTGCTCGACCCGGAGCGAGCCGGCACCGGATCCGCTCTGCTGCAGGCGTTCCGGCAGGTCGGTGGCACCGTCGGCGTCGCAGTCCTCGGCACGGTCCTGAACTCGGTCTATCGGCACAACGTGGACACGACCGGCCTGCCGGCGCAGGCGGCCGATGCGGTTGAGAAGGGCCTTGGCGGCGGACTCGCAGTCGCCGACAAGATCGGGTCGGCGGACCTGCTCGGCGACGTACGTGACGCGTTCATGACCAGCCTCAACACGACCATGTGGGTCTCTGCCGGCATCGCCGTCGCAGGCGCCGTACTGGCTGCCGTACTGATGCCGAAGCAGGCCACCAAGGCTTCGCAGGAGGCGCTGATGGGGATCAAGCAGGACGCCTGATACAGCAGCGCGGCGCCTGCTCCCGAGGGGAGAGCAGGCGCCGCGCGATGGGCTCAGTTGAGCTCGAGGCCCGGGTACAGCGGGTGCTTGTCGAGCATCTCGGCCGAAGCAGCCTTGACCTTGTCGGCGACGCCGTCGGCCAGCACGTACTTCGCCTTGGACGGTGCACCGGCGGACGTCGTGGTCGGCGTGGTCGAGGACAGTACGTCGACCATCAGCTCGGCGACCCGGTCGAACTCGTCGGCCCCGAAGCCGCGCGTGGTCAGCGCCGGCGTACCGATCCGGACACCCGAGGTGTACCAGGCGCCGTTCGGGTCGCGCGGTACGGCGTTCCGGTTCGTCACGATGCCCGCGTCGAGCAGCGCGGACTCGGCCTGCCGCCCGGTGATCCCGTACGACGAGACGTCGAGCAGAGCCAGGTGATTCTCGGTGCCATCGGTGACGAGCTTGACGCCACGCTTCATCAGCCCCTCCGCGAGCACGACCGCGTTGTCGGCAACCGCCTGCGCGTACTCCTGGAACGACGGCTGCCGGGCCTCGGCCAGCGCGACCGCCTTCGCCGCCATCGTCTGACCGAGCGGACCGCCCAGAACCATCGGGCAGCCGCGATCGACGGCGTCGGCGTACTCGGGCTGGCACAGCACCATGCCGCCACGCGGGCCGCGCAGCGACTTGTGCGTGGTCGTCGTGGTGACGTGAGCGTGCGGGATCGGGTCGAAGTCGTCGGTGAAGACGTTGCCCGCGACCAGGCCGGCGAAGTGCGCCATGTCGACCATCAGCGTCGCGCCGACCTCGTCGGCGATCTCGCGCATCTTCGCGAAGTTCACCTTCCGCGGGTACGCCGAGTAGCCGGCGATCAGGATCAGCGGTTTGAACTCCCGCGCCTTCCGGGCGACCTCGTCGTAGTCGAGCAGCCCGGTCTCCGGGTCGGTGCCGTACGAGCTCTGGTGGAACATCTTGCCGGAGATGTTCGGCCGGAAGCCGTGGGTCAGGTGGCCGCCCGCGTCCAGCGACATACCGAGCATCTTCTGGTCACCGAAGGCCCGGCGGAGCTTGGACCAGTCCTCCTCGGACAGGTCGTTGACGTGCTTCGCGCCCGCCTCGGCCAGCGCCGGGGACTCGATCCGCTGGGCCAGGATCGCCCAGAAGGCGACCAGGTTCGCGTCGATGCCGGAGTGCGGCTGGACGTAGGCGTGCGGGGCGTTGAACAGCGCCGTGGCGTGATCGGCCGCGACCTGCTCGACGGTGTCGATGTTCTGGCAGCCGGCGTAGAAGCGATGCCCGATGGTGCCCTCGGCGTACTTGTCCGAGAGCCAGTTGCCCATCGTCAGCAAGGTGGCGGGGGAGGCGTAGTTCTCGCTCGCGATCAGCTTCAGCGACGAGCGCTGGTCGGCCAGTTCGGCCTTGATCGCGCCGGCCACGGTAGGTTCGACCGCGGCGATCACCTGGAGCGCGTTGTTGTACGCGGCCGACGCCGCGGCAGCATCGAAGGGTTGAGTCATCGTTGTCTCTCCTGCGGTTGCAGTGGGTCGTAGGCACCCAGGCGCACGGTGCCGACAGTCTTCGCTCCCCGGTGGTTCTCCACCTCAGCGCGCCAGTCGCGACGCGGCCACCTTATCGTGCGGCCGCGGGTCAGAGTCAGAGGCTGCGGTCGGTGATCAGGCCGAACGGCGTGGTCCGCGGGAGGGTGCCGAAGACACCGCCCCAGTCGTTCGCCAGCCGGGACGCGACGAAGGCGTCCGCGACCGCCGGAGTCGAGTGCCGGACGAGCAGGGACGCCTGTAGGCACAGCGCCATCCGCGCGGCCAACCGACGGGCTCCCGCCTCGGCGCCTTCCGCATCAGCAAGCGCTTGCAGTACGTCGTTCACCGCCGTGTCCAGACGCTCGTCCGCACCCCGCGCCGCGCCGACTTCCAGCAACCACGCCTCGAGTGACTCGGGCCTCCTGAGGGCTCGAAGTACGTCGAGCGCGTTCACGTTCCCCGATCCCTCCCAGATCGAGTTCAGCGGCGACTCCCGGAACAACAGAGGCATCCCGGACTCCTCGACGAACCCGTTCCCGCCGAGACACTCGAGCGCCTCGGCGGCCATGAACGGCGTCCGCTTGCTCACCCAGAACTTCGCCAGCGGCAGCCCGATCCGCCGGAACGCGGCCTCCTGCTCGTTGCCGTTGATCGACGCGTCGACGGCAGCCGCAAGCCGCATCCCGAGCGCGGTCGCCGCCTCACTCTCCAGCGCCAGGTCGGCCAGCACGTTCTGCATCGCGGGCTTGTCGGCGAGCAGATCACCGAACGCAGAACGGTGGCGGGTGTGCCAGAGCGCCTCCACCAGCGCGCGCCGTTGGAGAGCGGCCGAGCCGAGCACGCAGTCCAGCCGAGTGGCGGCGACCATCTCGATGATCGTGCGGACCCCGGCCCCCTCGTCGCCGAGGCGGTAGCCGACCGTGCCGTGGAACTCGACCTCGCTGGACGCGTTCGACCGGTTCCCGAGCTTGTCCTTCAGCCGCTGCAGGGCAAACGCGTTCCGGTTGCCGTCGGCAAGCACGCGCGGCACGACGAAGCAGCTCAGCCCGTCCGGCGCCTGCGCCAGCACCAGGAACACGTCGACCTGCGGCGCCGAGCAGAACCACTTGTGCCCGTTCAGCTGATATTCGCCGTCGTCACCGGCCGGCGTCGCGGTGGTCAGGTTCGCCCGGACGTCCGAGCCGCCCTGCTTCTCGGTCATGCCCATCCCCGCGAGTGCGCCGTTCTTGGTGGCCGCAGGCAACCGGCGTACGTCGTACTCGGTGGAGGCCAGCTGTGGGACCCACTCCTTGGCGAGCCCTTCGTCGGCCCTGAGCGCGGGGACGGCGGCGTACGTCATTGAGATCGGGCAGCCGTGGCCGGGCTCGACCTGGGACCAGACGTAGAAGCCGGCCGCGCGGGTCAGGTGCGGCGAGGGCTGGTCGCTCGTCCACGGCGCGGCCTGCAGCCCGAAGCCGACGGCGCGCTCCATCAGCCAGTGCCAGGACGGGTGGAACTCGACCTCGTCGATCCGGTTCCCGTACCTGTCGTGGGTGCGCAGGACCGGTGGGTTCTGGTTCGCCGGGAGCGCCTGTGCGAGGGCCTCTTCGGAGCCCGCGAGCTCGCCGATCCGGGTCAGTCCGGGATCGTCCGCGAGGTCGGCGTACGGACGCAGAGCGTCACCGAGGGCCGTGTCCCGGGTGAAGAAGTTCACCCCCTGGAGTGGGGGAGCCTGATTCGTTACCGCGAATGGGTCCGCCATGTCAGTACGGTAAGCGGTATGGCACGTTCAGGGGCAAGACCCGCGGGTGGGAGCTCCCTCTCATTGGCATGGGTCCGCAAGATCCCCGTGACGACCTGGAAGCTGCTCACCCAGACTGTCGGTGTCTGTCTGCGCTACCGGGTCACCGGTCTCGCGGCCGAAGGGGCGTTCTTCGCGATCCTCTCGCTGCCGCCGCTGATTTTCGGGCTGGCCGGAAGTCTCGGTTACATCGC
Source organism: Kribbella pittospori (assembly GCF_004331465.1). Taxonomy (GTDB): domain Bacteria; phylum Actinomycetota; class Actinomycetes; order Propionibacteriales; family Kribbellaceae; genus Kribbella; species Kribbella pittospori. The sequence continues at coordinate 8,023 of NZ_SJKB01000031.1, read as the reverse complement.
CAGCAAGTACTTCGAGGTCGAGACGATCGACGACATCAAGGCGCAGATCGTCGAACTGGCGGCCCGGGCGCTGACCGCCGACTCCGTTCAAGGCGTGATCGTGCCGACCCTGGACCAGGTCCTGAACGGCGGCCGTCCGGACGTCATCTCGATCGGTTTCGTGCTCGCGCTGTGGTCCGGCAGCCGCGCGCTGAACGTGTTCGTCGACACCATCACGATCATGTACGGGATGGGCGGCAAGCGCGGCATCGTCCGGACCCGGGCGCTGTCGTTCTCGCTGTACTGCGCCGCCCTCGTGATCGGCGTGATCGTCCTCCCGCTGGTGCTGGCCGGACCGGACGCCGTACAGGCCCTGCTGCCGCACCGCCTCGACTTCCTGAACCAGCTCTACTGGCCCGTCGTCACGATCCTGTCCGCGGGCTTCTTGAACACCCTGTACCACCTGTCCGTGCCGGTGCGGACACCTTGGGTCTCCGACCTGCCCGGGTCGTTCCTGGCGCTCTCGATCTGGATCCTGGGCAGCTTCGTACTGCGCTGGATCCTGCAGAGCACGGTCGGCGGTACGTCGATCTACGGTCCGCTGGCGGCGCCGATCGCCGTACTGATGTGGCTCTACATGACCGCCATCGCGGTGCTGATCGGTGCGGCGCTGAACGCTGTCGTCGACCGGCTGTGGCCGCACAAGGTCCGGGTGACGGAGACGGCGAAGGAGACCCTGGAAGAGGTCGAGCCGGTGATGAAGGCGGAGTCGGAGCCGCATCACGACAGCCCGCTGACCCCGGTCGAGCAAGAGCGGCCGGAGATCGAGGTCGCGCGGAAGGTCGAAGGGCTCGGCGTACCGGCGGCGGATCAGCCGCCCAAGACCCCGCCGTCGGACCGTCCACCTCTGGACAGACCGCGGACGGACCGGCCGCCCAAGGCTCCGGGGGTCGAGCCGGGACCGAAGACCGAGGTGGCCGAGCCGGCCCCCGCACCGGCACCGCAGCGCAAGCCCGAGCCGACCTCTGCGCCGGCTCCGCAACGCAAGCCTGAGCCGGTCGGAAAACCCGGTGCACAAACTGACACCGACGACCTACGCTGACGCCATCAGCCGGTCCTGGACCAGGACCGCAGGACTTGGAAGGGAGGCCCCCGCCATGAGCTTGGATCAGGCCCATCGGGCCGATGTCTCCCACCCCGTCCGTCCGCTGAGCTGACCTCGCGGCCGGACCCTCCGAAAGGTTCGCCGATGTCAGCCACACTGCAGGCCCTGGGACTCGACAGCTCCACGGCCGACTACCTGAGCTCTGTCCCGGCCGAGCTCGTGCCGGGTCGCGTCGCCCGGGTCGACAAGGGCATGGCGACGGTACTCACCGAGGACGGCCCGGTCCGCGCGACGTGGTCCAGTGCGCTTCTCGCCGCGATGGCCCATGACCCCCAGGCCGGCCCATGTACAGGGGATTGGGCCGTACTGCGGTACTGGCCGGACGACCGGATCACGGTCGAGTCCCTGGCCCCACGGCGTACGGCGATCGTGCGCGCGGAAGTCGGCGGTTCGTCCAGAGGCCAGGTGCTCGCGGCCAACGTCGATGTGATCGCGATCGTCGTCGGCCTGGTACCGGAACCGAACATCGTCCGGATCGAGCGCTTCCTCGCGCTGGCGTGGGAGAGCGGTGCGCGGCCGGTCGTCGTACTGACCAAGTCGGATCTTGTCGGCGATGCCGACGCCCTTGCTGAGGACGTGGCGCGCGCTGCGCCGGGTGCCGACGTACTGGTGTGCAGTGCAGCGACTGGTCAGGGCCTGGAGTCGGTACAGGCGCTGCTGGATGGTGACGCCACTGTGGCGCTGCTCGGCTCGAGTGGTGCGGGGAAGTCGTCGCTGGTGAACGCGCTGGCCGGTGTCGAATTGCTGGACGTGCAGGACATCCGTGAAGACGGCAAGGGCCGGCATACGTCGGTCCGGCGTGAACTGATCGTGTTGCCGAATGGCGGCGTGGTGATTGACACGCCTGGGCTGCGGGGGATCGGTCTGCAGGAGTCCGGTGAGGGACTGGCTGCGGCGTTCCCGGACATCACGGCGCTGGCTGAGCAGTGCAAGTTCAAGGACTGCGCGCATGACACGGAGCCCGGGTGCGCCGTACGGGCCGCGCTGGAGGACGGCACGCTGCCGATCCGACGCTTCGAGAGCTGGACGAAGCTGCAGCGCGAGGCCGCGTTCATGGCCCGCCGCAACAACCTCCGCCTCCGCGCCGAAGCCAAGAAGCAATGGGCCCGCCAGTCCAAGGCCTACCGCCGCGACGTGAACCCGCGCCAGTAGCTGGGTGCTCCCGACGCTCTTCCTGCCCCAGCCACCCACCGGCGGTCAGGTGGAGTGAAAGGATCGGGGCATGTGTCGTTCTGTGTTGGTGACGGGGGCTTCGCGGGGGATCGGGGCGGCGACGGCGCAGGCCTTTGCGGCCGCGGGGGACCGGGTGGCGGTGCATTACGGTGCCTCGGCCGATGCTGCCGAGGCTGTGCTGAAGTCGCTGCCGGGATCGGGACATGTGCTCGCCCATGCCGATCTGGCTGACCCCGCCGCGATCCAGACGATGGTCGACGACGCCGCGGCTGCCTTGGGCGGGATCGACGTACTCGTGAACAACGCCGGCGTCTACCACCCGCACCGCATCCGCGAGGCGACGTACGCCGAATGGCAGCAGGCGTGGGCCGACACCATCGCGGTGAATCTCGTCGGCCCCTCGAACGTCACGTGGTGCGCGGTCCGGCACATGGGCCGCGGCGGCCGGATCGTCAACGTCTCCTCCCGCGGCGCGTTCAGGGGTGAGCCGAACCAGCCCGCGTACGGCGCCTCGAAGGCCGGCATCGTGTCCTTCACCCAGTCGCTCGCCCGCGCACTCGGCCCGGAAGGCATCGCCGTGACAGCGATCGCGCCCGGCTGGACGACCACCGACATGGCCGCCGTACACCTGACCGGCGATGGCTACGACCGCCGCCGCATGGAGAGCCCTCTGGAACGCGTCGCCGACCCATCGGAAGTCGCGGCGGCGATCCTCTACCTGGCGTCCCCGGAGGCCGAGTTCGCCACTGGCACAGTCCTCGACTTCAACGGCGGCTCCCAGCTGCGGATGTAATTCGCTCGGCCGGCGCACGCTTTCGGGCTAGGGTCCTGCCCGTGCATCGCATCATCACCCCGCCGACCGCCGCTTAGGCGGACGGTCACTCGGTCAACGCCCAGGTTCTGACCTGGGCTTCTTCGGGCTGTTCGCAGACGACCCACCTCTCCCGCGAACCTCCCGGAGTACTTCGATGCTGCACCGACCCACGAAGACGCGCGCCCTCGCTTACGTAGCCCTGGCCGGCCTGGCCTGGGGCACAGGCGGCCCCACCGGCGCCCTACTGTTCCAATCCAGCGGCCTGACGTCCACCGCCATCTCCTTCTGGCGCCTAGCCACCGGCGCCGTCTGGCTCCTCCTGGCCAACCGCTTCTTCAGCAGAACCCCGATCCGCGCCACCTTCATGGCCGCCCCACGCCGCTACATCCTCACCGGCCTGGGCCTGACCGCCTGCCAACTCGGCTACTTCGCCGCCATACCCCGAGTAGGCGTGGCAGTAGCCACCGTCATCTCCCTAGGCGCAGGCCCTCTCTTCATAGCCCTGGCAACCCGAGAACGCATCACGCCGGCCCTCCTCCTGGCAGTCCTAGGCCTGACCCTCCTGGTAGCAGCCCCAGGCACCGCCATCACCACGTCCCTCCCCGGCATCCTCCTGTCCCTCCTCTCAGCAGCCGGCTACGCCACCACCACCCTCCTCAACCGCGACAACCCAGCGCCCACCACCACAGCCCTCCTAGGCTTCACCACCGCGGCCCTGACACTCCTACCCCTAGCCCTCCTAGAAGGCCTGACCCCACACGCCGCAAGCTGGCCAACCCTCGCGTACTTCGGCCTGATCCCCACCGCCCTCGCCTACACCCTCTTCTACGCGAGCCTCCGAACCCTGAGCCCTTCAACAGCAGCCGTCCTGGCCCTACTGGAACCCCTAACAGCCACAGCCCTAGCCGTACTGCTCTTCCACGAACACCCCACCCCGCTCACCCTCACAGGCGCCGCCCTCCTACTAACAGCAGTAGCCCTAAAGGCCCTGCGCTCCTAACCCACCCGCCGCCCGGGCACAGTCCGGAGCCTCGAGGTGCTAGACCCGGGAGGTGGACATTTGGACAGGAGGTGTCAGGTCGCTCGCAGTACACCCGAGCCTGAAACACCCGCGCGTACGGCGTATCACCGGTGCACTACCTGTCCAACTGCACACCAACGACGCTCCAGCAGCGAGCACCCCGAGCCGGCAACTGTGCCCGCGGCGCCCCGCCACAGACCGGAACCATCAACGCGTCGCCCAACCCCAGCCGGCAACTGTGAACGCGGCGGCCAGCCCGAGCCGGCAACTGTGAACGCGGCGGCCAGCCCGAGCCGGCAACTGTGAACGCGGCGGCCAGCCCGAGCCGGCAACTGTGAACGCGGCGGCCAGCCCCAGCCGGCAACTGTGAACGCGGCGCCCAGCCCCAGCAGCCGAGCGAAGCGAAGGCGCAAAGGGGGTGCGGGTGGCGGAGCCCCCGCTCGCGGCGAGCGCAGCGCTGCCGCACAAATGACGAAGGCGACGCGGTCCGCGCACTCCGCGGACACACGTCGCCTATCGGCTTCGTGGACGATACTGGGATCGAACCAGTGACCTCTTCCGTGTCAGGGAAGCGCGCTACCGCTGCGCCAATCGTCCAAAACCGTAACTACAACTCTAGCTTGAGGGGTTGCGAGGTGGAGACGGGATTCGAACCCGTGTACACGGCTTTGCAGGCCGTTGCCTCGCCTCTCGGCCACTCCACCAGGAAGAAAGCTGGCCTGCCGAACCCTCTCCGAGCGGACGACCGGGTTCGAACCGGCGACCTCAACCTTGGCAAGGTTGCGCTCTACCAACTGAGCTACGTCCGCATCGCTCCGGCGGGGTGTTGCTGCTCGGTGCGAGAGCAGAACAGTAGCGCACTTTCGGCGTACGCAAAAACCAGATTCCGGGGTGTCGCGATGTGGACGCCCGGAGCGTGGATTGCACCCCTCCCGTCACACCAGTCCCACGTGTCGACGAGCGCTCCACGACGCCGTCGTACCCCGGGATCCGTGCCGCGTCAGCCGTTGGCCGGCGCGAGGTCGACGTCGCGCAGGTAGTCGGGATTGCCAAGCAGTTCGATCCCGGTGATCCGGCCGTCGGCGACCGTGAACGAGAACACGACGACCGGTTCGCCATGCAGCCGCCACACCGCTCCGGCCTTCCCATCGACCAGTGTGAGTACGGCGGCCTGCGCACGCCCGGAGAACGTCTCCGCGACGGCTGCGGCACCCCGCACCATCGCGCCCGCACCGCGTGCCACGACCGTTTCGTCGGCACGCAGTACGACCTCCGGGTCGAGCAGCTCGAGCAGCGCGTCGAAGTCACCACCACGTGACGCGGCGAGGAATGCTTCGACGATCTCCTTCTGTCGGCTGGCGTCCGCTCCTGCGGGTTCCGGCGTACCTTGCACCCGCCGCCGCGCCCGGCTCGCCAACTGCCGCGCGGCCTCCGGCGACTTGCCCACGATCGGCGCGATGTCGTCGTACGGCACCGCGAACATGTCGTGCAGCACGAACGACAGCCGCTCGGCCGGCGTCAATGTCTCGAGTACGACGAGCAACGCGAGCCCGACCGAGTCCGCTTGGACGGCTTCGAGCTCAGGATCCGGTACGTCGTCGTCCGTGAGCGCAGGGGAGTGATCGCCGACCGTCTGCTCGGGCCGCCCGCGACGGGTCCGCAGCATGTCGAGACAGATGCGCCCGACAACGGTCGTGAGCCAGCCGCCGAGGTTGTCGATCGCGTCGGCGTCGGAGCGGCTCAGCCGGATCCACGTCTCCTGCACCGCGTCCTCGGCCTCGACGCGCGATCCGAGGATCCGGTACGCGACCACGCGCAAGTGTTCCCGGTTCTCCTCGAACCGCTCCGCCAGCCAGTCGTGTTCGCTCATGTCCCTCTCCACCTGTCACACTCCGGTCCGACCACCGTCAATGGGTGTGACGCGAAAACCCGACCACATGTGACACCGTCAGGAGTTCATCATGGCTGCTCCCAGGCCTCTCGCCGTACGCAAGCAAGACACGCTGCACCGGCTGGAGCACGACGTAGACGCCTGGGTAGCCACCGCGTCACCGGACGGCACGCCCTACCTGATGCCTTTGTCCTTCCTCTGGGACGGCCGGACCCTCCTGCTGTCCACCGCTGTCAACAACCCCACCGCCCGCAACCTCCGCGCCAACCCCCACCTTCTCCTGACGGTCGGCACCACGCGAGACCTCATTCACATCACCGCCAGCGCCGAACAGCTCGCCGACATCCCACCTGCCGACGCAGAAGCCTTTGCCACCAAGGCCGGCTTCGACCCCCGCGAGGCCTCTACCCCCTACCCCTTCTTCCGCGTAACCCCCATCACCATCCAGGCCTGGCGCGAAGCCAACGAACTCAAGGACCGCGTCCTCATGCAGTCCGGCACCTGGCTCGTCTAGTCCGCCGTCACCAAACGAAGGTGAGCTCCGCCAGAGTGATGCCGGGCCGATCGGCGAGCCAGATCTCGAGGCAATCCCTCAGCTCCGCCTCGGATCCCGCCAGCCCGATCACAGCCGCGTCGCTGGAAGCCGGCGGATGATCGTGCGCCACCTCAGGCGTGCCGTGCGAACAGTCGGAGCACATCAGCCGAATCCCGGACCACTCCTCCATGCCGAGTCCGCGAGATCCAACGAGGTCCTCGAGCTCGCTCAGGTCGTCGGGCCCCGCGCCGAGCACCTGCGCCTGCCAAGTCTCCAGACCTGACTCGTCGAGCCGCGCGAGTTCGTCGAACACGGCGACCTCCTGGTCGCCCCGCCGCCGGTATCCCTTCGGCTCACCGTCGTGCAGTACGACGTCCCGGAACCGGTGACCGGACTCCGGCAGCGGAACACTCGCGATGACCGCATGCGCCGGGCTCCGTCGCCAGCACCACACGACCTCGGTGTCGCCAATCCCCACCGGCACCTGATGCTTCAGGGTCGGCCGATCAGGATTCAGCCGAACCGGCGTCAGCCCGAAGTTGCCGTCGATCGGCTCGGCCCCCTGCTCGATGCCTTCGATCCCATACGCCGCCCAAGCCCGCCGAGCGGCCGCCCAATCACCCACCGCCGTCGCGGCAATCCCCAAATTCCAAGCCGCCGGATTCACCCCGTCGTACACACGAGCGTCCTTAGCGGTGAACAACTCCACAGCCCGCGCATTCCGCTCCGCCGACTCAGCCCACTCCCCACGAGCCTTCGAATACAACCCCGCCTCGAACCAAGCCCCAAACTCCTCCGGCGCAACCTCCACCATCTCCCGAGCCAACCGCCCCCCCCCCACAAAATCCCCCACCCGATCAGCCTCCACCCACGCATCCCAAACCCCCCGAACACCCCGCCGCCTACCACGCCCGAAAAGACCCATCCGCACATTCTGCCGACCGAAGGCTCACCCCGGTCCCCAGGCGAGCGCGAAGACTCAGCTCCAGCGGGGAGACGCCCGAACTGCGTTGTCCGAGGTAGGTGCCCAGGTCAACTTCTGAGGCCGACGCGAGCCCTGCAGTGCGCACTAGGGTTGGCCGATGAGTATCTTCCGCCGCCAGGCCGACCCCACAGAGGCCGTACTTCGACGCCTGTCCAGGACCATGCGGTGGTTCCGGCCGCCCCTCGCCGACGCTCCCACGCAGCTCGCGCAGCTGGCGCACCTTGCCCAACATCGGCTGTGTCCGGCGATTGACCAGGGCGACGCAGCTCCGGCGGTGACAGCGCTCGCCATCGCCGAAGAGGCTCTGGCGGCTGCCGATCTCGACCACGAGCCCGGCGCCAAGCTCGACGAGGCGCTCACACTAGCCCCGGTCTTTCAGTAAGCCGTTGGTCCGTGGCACGGACGGGCCGAAGGTTGCGGGTGGTCGGTGGGCGTGAGGGATCGGCCGGCTTGCCGGCTG
>NZ_SJKB01000030.1 GCF_004331465.1 Kribbella pittospori | reverse complement strand
GACAAGTACAGAATCCCTTGCAGGCAAGGCACTTCTCTACATCTACGACACGTGTCGGACCCCCGCGATCACATCGTTACTGCAACGCCCGGGCTAGGCCTGGTCGAAGTGATCAGTAACTGGTGCTCGTGGCCGGACACGCCACCAGAGGTGATTGCGGCGATCGAGGCAGGCAGCGGCCCAATGACTCGCGAGCGTTGGATCTCCGTCCGGAACCAGGGCACCACCGTGGCCGACTGGATCCCCACCGAAGCCCCACCCAACCGCGCCACCACCACGCCCGCGGAATACCGAGCAATCCAAAACGCCGACCTCCGATTCCTGACCCGCTCAAGCCGCCAATACATCAACGAGACCCAATCCATAAGCACCGCCGACCGCCTGCACTTCGAGAAGTCCACCGGCCAAGGCGTATAGCCCGGCCCGGGTACGGACGGCTGCACAGCCACGAGCCACGAGCAACCCGAGCGAAGCGAAGGCATAAGGGATGCGAGGTAGGTGCCTGGATCAAACTTTTCAGGGTTTGCAGACTTTCCCACCCGATCGGTGTGCGCCGGTTCACCGAGATGTGTGTCGATTGAGCCGTCCCGCAGTTGACGAGTGATCCCGCGTCGCCGACTCCACGGGAGTTTTGGTGCCTGCGTACCCGGGCGGCTGGGAGCGGCGGCGGCCAACCCGAGCCAGCCGAGCGAAGCGAAGGCACCCAACCGCGGCGAGCAACCCGAGCCAGCCGAGCGAAGCGAAGGCACCCAACCGCGGCGGCCAACCCGAGCCAGCCGAGCGAAGCGAAGGCGCAAAGGGGGTGCGGGTGGCGGAGCCCCCGCTCGCGGCGAGCGCAGCGCTGCCGCACAAACGACGAAGGCGACGCCGTCCGCGCTTTCCGCGGACATGCGTCGCCTGTCGACTTCGTGGGCGATACTGGGTTCGAACCAGTGACCTCTTCGGTGTGAACGAAGCGCGCTACCACTGCGCCAATCGCCCGGGTGGTGCTGGTGTTGCGTGTGAAACCATAGCGCATCAGTCAGCGACGATCTAATCGGGCCGGGCTACTCTTGCTGCAAGACGGAGACCCCGTCGCGTTGGAGACGTGATTGTGACTTTCTCGCACGACACCGAGCAGGCGCTCGGCACGCTGGTCCGGCTCGTGAACACGTTGCCGGGTCCGAACAGCCAGGTCGACACCCTGGAAACGCTCGAGGAGTTGGAGAAGTTCGTCCACGAGCGGGAGTTCAGCGCGGTCGGCTCGCTGTCGGACAAGGACCTGGCCGAGGTCAGGGATCTGCGGCCGCTGTTCTCGCCTGTCTTCACGACCGGGTCGGATGCCGACGCGGCGGCGATGATCAACGCGATCGTTGCCCGGGGTACGACGACGCCGCGGCTGACGAATCACGACGGGCATCCGTGGCACATCCACTATTCGCGGGACGGCGCGTCGTTGGCGTGCCGGATCACGGTGGAGTGCGGGATCGCGTTGGCGCAGGTCATCTCGGCGGGGGAACGCGAGCGCCTTCGCCGCTGTGAGGCGCCGGATTGTGACGACGCGTTGATCGACCTGTCACGGAACCGTTCGAAGCGGTACTGCGATGCACGCACCTGCGGCAACCGTCTGCACGTCGCCGCCTACCGCGAACGCCGCAAAGCCTCGGGCGAGTAGTCGAGCCCGAGGGAGTCTGAGTTCGACCATCCTTCGTACGCCGGGCCGCGACGTACCGGCGCCGACCTACGGGTTCGGCTCGTCGGTTGAGCGGTCGGCGAAGATCTTGGTTACTTGTGCGGTGATGGGTCCCGGGGCGGGCAGGTCGCGGTCGTCGACGCGGTGGATGGCCTGTACATCGCGCGTCGTGGACGTGAGGAAGACCTCGTCGGCCTCGAACAGACGCTCCATCGGTACGTCGCGCTCGGTCGCGCCGAACCACTCAAGGACAAGCGCACGCGTCACCCCCGCCAGTGCCCCCGACTCCAGGGTCGGCGTGACGAGCTCACCGTCGTACACGCAGAAGATGTTCGAGCCGGTGCCTTCGCAGAGGTTGCCGATGGTGTTCGCGAAGATCGCCTCGCTGCCGCCGCGTTCCTTCGCGTAGGCGAGGGCCCGGACGTTCTCGGCGTACGACGTTGTCTTCAGGCCGGCGACCGCGCTGCGCTCGTTGCGGACCCACGGGACGGTGACGATCGCGGAGGTCGGGCCGGGGCGTTTGACTGCCTGGGTGGCGATCAGGATGGTCGGACCGGACGTACCGCGTTCGGACGACAGCGGCGAGACACCGCCCGTGTATGTGATCCGCAGCCGGCCGAACGGGATGCCCGGATCGGCCTCCACGACCGCCGCGATGCCGACCTCGATCTGCGCCACGTCCGGCTCCGGCAGACTAAGCCCAACCGCCGACCGGACCAGCCGGTCCAGATGCCTCGTCACCGCGAACGGACGGCCGTTCTCGACCTTGATCGTCTCGAACACACCGTCGCCGGTGGTCAGCCCGTGATCGAGCGGCGAAACCGTCGCCTCGTCGTCCAGCAGGGCGCCGTTCAGCCAGATACGCATGTCGTACTCCTTCCGCGGAACACCTTAGTGCGCAAGCGATCCGGGCCTGTCAGGCAGTCCGAAGGTGACCGGATGATGACCGTACGTCGACGTGGTGGGGCACCCCGGTTTTTGAACTCAGGCGGAGATGGGCTAGTGTTCTTCTCGCGTCGGGGAGCACGAAAACCCGGTCGCGATGCGGACGTAGCTCAGTTGGTAGAGCGCAACCTTGCCAAGGTTGAGGTCGCCGGTTCGAACCCGGTCGTCCGCTCGGAGAGGGTTCGGCAGGCCAGCTTTCTTCCTGGTGGAGTGGCCGAGAGGCGAGGCAACGGCCTGCAAAGCCGTGTACACGGGTTCGAATCCCGTCTCCACCTCGCAACTCCTCAGGCTAGGGTTGTAGTTACGGTTTTGGACGATTGGCGCAGCGGTAGCGCGCTTCCCTGACACGGAAGAGGTCACTGGTTCGATCCCAGTATCGTCCACGAAGGCGATAGGCGACGTGTGTCCGCGGAGTGCGCGGACACACGTCGCCTTCGTCGTTTGTGCGGCAGCGCTGCGCTCGCCGCGAGCGGGGGCTCCGCCACCCGCACCCCCTTTGCGCCTTCGCTTCGCTCGGCTGCTGGGGCTGGGCGCCGGGTTCACAGTTGCCGGCTCGGGCTGGGCGCCACGGGACAGTTGCCGGCCGGGGCTGGCCGATGCGTTGATGGTTGCCGGCGGGGGTTGCTCGCCGCGTTGAGGGTCCGGCGAGGGTTGGGCGCCGCGGGACTGTTGCCGGCTGGGGTTGGCCGCCGCGTTGAGGGTTCCGGGCGAGGGTGGCTCGCCGTGCAGTGTGCTGCACGGTCTTGGTCCAGCGGGCGTTGGTGTGCAGCTCGACAGGTAGTGCACCGGTGATACGCCGTACGCGCGGGTGCTTTCAGGCGCAGGTGTAGTGCAGGCTGCCTGACACCTCCTGTCCAAATGTCCACCTCCCGGTCTGACACCTCAGTGGGCGCTCGCCCACGGCAGGAGAGCCGGTTAACAGGTCGCGGTTGGGGGATTGCGGGTTGTAGCTTCCGGAGGGTGATGGCTTTGGTGAGGACGGAGCGGTTGGAGTTGCGGTGGGCGGGGGTGGGGGATTTCGACGCTCTGTGTGAGATGTGGACTGATGAGTTGGTGGGGCAGTTCATGGGGGATTACGGGCCGCGGGATGACGAGGCCGTGCGTGGTTGGTTGACGGGGTTTGTGGATGACGGTACGCATGTGCAGTTCAGTCTTGTGCGGCGGTCTGATGGTGAGGTGGTGGGGTGGCTCGGGATGGGGGAGAGCGAGGAGCCGGTGGCGGATTGGAGCTTTGGGTACGCCGTGCGTGCGGCTCATCGTGGGCAGGGATACATGACCGAGGCGTTGACCGCGGGACTCGAGTACTGCCGTGGCGAGCTGGGTGTCGGGAGTCTGTGGGGCGAGTGCTTCGTGGGGAACGTCGCGTCCGCGAGGGTGATGACTGGCGCGGGGATGGTCGAGATCGAGCCTGTTGAGCGCAGTCGGCGATTCCGTACCCCGGCGAGTGTCTGATGCAGGTCAGTGTTGCGGTGCACGCCGATCTCGATGAATTGGTGCGGCTGGAGTCGCAGCTCTTCAGGGACGATGCCGGGGTTCACGACCCTCAGGTTGATGTCTCCTGGCCGACGCGGCATGGGCGCGACGACTTCGCGAGGTTGATCGATCTCGACTCCGCACTGGTGCTTGTTGCGCGGCGCGAGAGTGTGGTGGCCGGTCACCTTGTTGGATATGTGACGGCACCTTCAGCGACACGCTTTGGACGGCGTACTGCGGAGATTCGCAGTCTCTATGTGGACAGCGCTTCTCGCGCGGGTGGCGTGGGCCAGGCACTGGTCGGCCGATTCAAAGCTTGGGCGCGAGCGAACGACGCGACCAGCATCAGCGTCACGTCGTACGTCGCGAATCACGGTGCGCGGGCGTTCTACGCCCGGCTGGGGTTTGCCGAGCGGAGCGTCGTCTTTCAGGCCGTCCTCGAAGACTGAGCGAGCCGCAGCCCCAGGTCCTCGATCGCGAACGTGGGATGGGAACGGCGGCGGACGGTGGAGCCGACGGAGCGAGGTGGGTCGGCGTGGCCGCCGCCTCGGAAGATCCGGTAGGAGCCATAGGTCGCCTGGTCGTACAGGTCCCAGCACCACTCCCAGACGTTGCCGAGCATGTCGTGGAGGCCCCAAGCATTGGGCGCCTTCAGACCGACCGGATGCGCCACGCCGTCAGAGTTCCCGGCGTACCAGGCGATGTCTTCCAGCGGTCCATAGCGGTACGCCGGAACGCCCGCGGTGCAGGCGTATTGCCACTCAGCCTCGGTAGGCAGGCGGTATCCGGACGCCGTCCAGTCACACGCGACCTCCAACCCATCCACCACATAGGCGGCCGGCAGCGCAGCCTCCGCCGACAACTCGTTGCACAAGGCAATGGCGTCGTACCAGCTGATCCCAGTGAGAGGTACGTCGCGCCCGCCGACGACCGGATAGCGCGCCAACCGAAACGCAGGCAACGACACCTGCCAGCGGGTGCCGAGGCGGTCGTCCCGGAGGGCGATGGTTCCCGCAGGGATGTCGACCATGGAGAGCATCGGCCAACCCTAGGGCCGTCAGTAGTAGCGGCGGAGGTCCGGCCAGAGCGTGGACCAGGGCGCGCCGGGGGAGTCGCACAGCACCAGCGCGGTGCCGTCCTCGTCGTTCGAGACGATGTTGTCGATTGTCGACACCTGCTCGCAATCGCGGAAGTGCGCCTCGAAAGTCGGCGTCCGCTCCTGCTCGACGAGTAGCACCGGACCGGTGTTGCTGTCGGGCGGCCGCTCCCAGTCGGCGAAGCTCATGTGACCCGAGTACGCCGGCGGCAGCCCGTGCGAAGGTCCGAAGCGCCGCAATGCACCTGCCTCACCGTAGTTGCCGGTGAAGATCGTCGCCGACCCCCGCTGCTCCGAGGGGATCCGATTCCACACGTCCGCGACAGCAGTAGTCATCTCCTGCCACCCGATCTGCTCACCCTGCTCCTTGTTCACCGGTATGACGAAGTCCACCGCCGACGCCGGCAACACAGGCAACGTGAACAGCGCCGACGTGAGAGCAGTCAGCGCGAGCCCAACCGCCACCACCGATCGCCGCCATGCCAGCACAGGCTCAACCCCAGCCGCCACCAGCACGAGCAGCAGCGGCAAGGCGTAGTACGACTTCCCTCCGACGGCCAGTACGACGACGCACAGCAGTGGATAGGCCAGCGTGACGGACCGAGCCCACGGCATCCGCCACATCCGGCGGAACCCGGCCACCCACACCGGCACCAGGAACGGCGACAACTGCAGGATCTGCAGTGGGATGAACATGATCCGGTTCTCGGTCCCGTCGTCCTCGCTGATGCCGCCGGCGACGGTGAGCTGCGGCCAGTCGTGCTGGAACTGCCACAGCACGTTCGGCAGCGCGACGATCCCCGCGACCGCGACACCCGCCAGCAGCCACCACGAACGCAGTACTGAGCGCGGACCGACGATCAGCACGGCGATGAGCAAGGCGCCGATCGGCAGCACCACGAGGTACTTGTTCTCCAGCGCGATCCCCGCAGTCAGTCCGAGCGCGAGCCACCACCGGCTGTCGGTCGTCCGCAGCAGCTTGATCGTGAAGAGTGCGATCAGCATCCAGGCAAGCAGGTCGTACGTCGCAGTCGACACCAGATGCCCGACGCCGAGCACGAACCCGGACACCGCCGCACAGATCGCCGCCAGCAGTTGACCACGGCGCTCGCTCCCGAACTCCCGCGCGATCAGTGCCACCACGACGATCGTGATCGCGCTGGCCACCGTCGACAGCACCCGCAGTCCCATCGGGGTGTTCCCGAACACCTCGGTCGAGATCCGCGCGATCAACGGCGTCAGCGGCGGCTGGTCGACGTACCCCCAGTCGAGATGCTGCCCCGCGACCATGAAGTACAGCTCGTCTCGGTGGTACCCGTACCGCCCGGACAAAGCCGTCAGTACGACGGCCACGACCCCAGCGACGGCGTACACGGGGACAGCAGCGAATGCAGGCACCGACGGGCGCGTGGCGGTCATGCCCGAATGCTGACAGTCCGAAGGGTCCCGAGCCACCCTGATTCACCCGGAGGAAACCCCCGGTTGCTGCGCGGTTGGCATGCCATCGCGCATGATCTGATATGTCAACCGGACAACGTGAGGGGAGAGGCCGTGGCGCTGCTCTACGAGCGGATCAGTGCGCACGTGCTGGAGCAGATCCGGCGTGGTGCGCTGCGGCCCGGTGACCGGGTGCCGTCCGAGATGGAACTCGCGGCGGAGTTCGAGGTCAGCCGGATCACGTCCAAGCGGGCTCTCGAGGTACTGCGGGAGGCCGGGCTGGTGGAGCGGATCCGCGGCAAGGGGACGTTCGTCGTACGCCATCTGCCCGACCTGACCGGCGTCACCGTGCCACTGCGGGGCCGGGTGCCGCGTCCGAGGCCTGAGGCCCGTTCGATCGCGCTCGTCATCCCGGATGTGTCCGAGGCGTACGGTCTGGAGTTGCTGTGCGCGGTCGAAGAGCGGTGTGCGGAGTACGGCGCGCATCTGATCGTACGGCGGACGCACGGCCGGCAGTCCGATGAGGAGAAGGCCGTGGACCTGCTGGTGGCGACCGGTGAGGTGGACGGTCTGATCGTGTTCCCGGTCCACGGCGACTTCTACAACGCCAGCCTGCTCCGACAGGTGCTGGACGGCTATCCGGTTGTGCTGGTCGACCGCCACCTGTCCGGGATCCCCGTCGCGGCGGTCCACACCGACAACGTTGCAGCGGCGAAGGCCCTCACCGAGCGACTGCTCGACCAGGGCCACCGACACATCGCCTTCGTGTCTCCGCCTCCCGTGAACACGTCGTCGATCGAGGACCGGCTGGAGGGGTTCCGCTCCGCGTTCGGCGACCGCGGTCAGGCGTACGAGCTGACCGATCTGCGCAGCACTCTGCCCGGGTCGACGACGACGGAGAGCGTCGAGGCGGATGTCGAGGTGATCCGTGCATTCCGCGAGCGGCTGCCCGAGGTCACGGCGTACTTCGCCTGCGAATACAACTTGGCCCGGATGACGGATCGGGCACTCGGCGGTGATCGTGTGGTCGCGTGCTTCGATTCACCGGGCGACTCGATCGGCGGACCGCCGTACCTGCATGTCCGGCAGGATCAGGAGGAGATGGGCCGGAGGGCTGTGGACCTGCTGCTCGCTCGGCTCCGTGGCGAAGAGGTGCCGAACCTGACCATGGTCCCGTTCGAGCTGGTCGATGCTGAGGGCAACGGGTAGAAGGACCTGACTTTCGGCAGTACGGCGATGTCGGCGTGACTGTGTAGCGTCTGGGGCATGAACTGGCGGCGCCTGGGAGACGTCGGCCTGTGGGCCGCGTTGAGCTTCCTCGTGCTCGCGGAGAGCGGTGCCCGCGGCGATCCGTACTGGATGCAGGCCGCCTTCATCGCAGCGCTGTTCGTCGCGGTCTTCGTCCGCCGCCGCTGGCCTCTGATCGCCCTCACCGCCGTCGCCTGGGCGGAGATCGTCGTGCTGGCCTTCGCGCTCGGCACGCAGAACGGCGTACAGGTCGCGTTGGTTCCGGCGATCACGCTGATGAGCTACCTGGCCGGTCGCCGGGAGACTCAGCTGAAGCATTTCGTCATGGTGTGCAGCTGGTCACTGCTCGGCGGACTGCTCCTCGCTCTGGTGGTGCAGCGTGAGCAGCACGCCACCGAGGCGGTGCTGAGCTGGCTGGTGATGCTGCTGCTCGCACTGCTTCTGGTCGTGCTGCCGTGGCTGGTCGGGCGGTACCGCGCACAGCAGGCCCTGCTGGCCTCGGCCGGCTGGGACCGGGCAGAGCGGATCGAGCGCGAGCAGCGGATGGCGATCGACCAGGAGCGGCTGCGTGAGCGGTCCCGGATCGCCCAGGACATGCACGATTCGGTCGGCCACGAGCTGAGCCTGATCGCCCTCCGCGCGGCTGCCCTGGAGCTCGACCCGTCTCTGCCGGAGGAGCACCGGCAGGCCGCGACCTCGTTGCGTGAAGCAGCCGCCACCGCGACGGATCGGCTCGGCGAGATCATCGGCGTACTGCGGGACTCGGACGCGCCGACGGTGCCACGCGACGAGAGCGTGCCGTCGCTGATCGAGCGGGCGGCCGAGTCCGGTCTCGAGGTCCGTCTGATCGAGGAGGGCGACGGCGAGCTGTCGCCGATGGTGGATCGAGCCGTGCACCGCATCGTCCAGGAATCGTTGACGAACGCGAGCAAACACGCGCCCGGCGCCGCGGTCACCGTGACCGTGACGCGCGCGGACGACGACGTACGCGTGCAGGTCGTTGACACCGGTGCAAAGCGGCCGGTCCAGTCTGTTCCCTCGAGCGGACGCGGTCTGGACGGGCTGCGCGAACGCGTCCGGCTCGTCGGCGGGACGCTGACCGCGGAGCCACGGAGCGGCGGCGGTTTCGAGGTGGTGGCAACGATGCCGCGGGCAGGCGGCCGGCCCGAGCCGGAAACACCGCCGATGTCTGCTGCGGAAGCGGAACGAGCCACCGTGCGGCGCAGTGCGCGGCGCGGTCTGGTCACGGCCGTCGCCGCACCGCTGATCCTCGGAGCGGTCGTCGGCGTGGTTGCCTTGGGCTACTACCTGATCGCCGGCTACAACTCGATCCTGCACCCAGGGCAGTACGACGCTCTGACCATCGGGCAGCCGGAGGACGAGGTGGGGAAGGTGCTCCCGGCAATGCAGATGATCGACCCGCCCAGCGAGGGCTACACGGCACCGGCCGGCTGGTCCTGCCGCTACTACAGTCCGGACGTCCCGTTCTCGATCACCTACGTCTACCGGCTCTGCTTCGCCGACGGGAAGCTCGTCGCCAAGTCGGTCGTGCAGAGCGGCTCCGTCGTACCGGCTCCCGAGAGCACAGGATGACGACATGATCAGGGTGCTGCTGGCCGACGACGAGGCGATGGTGCGGGCCGGGGTCCGCGCGATTCTCGACACCGATGACGCGATCGAGGTCGTTGCCGAGGCAGCCGATGGGACGGAGGCGGTCGAGCAGGTACGGCGACACCGGCCCGACGTGGCCGTGCTCGATATCCGGATGCCGCGGATGGACGGTCTTGCGGCCGGGGCCGAGATCCGCCGGACCGTGCCCGACACCGCGGTGGTGATCCTGACGACGTTCTCCGAGGACGCATATATCGCCCGTGCCCTGGGCGATGGAGCGAGCGGCTTCCTGCTGAAATCCGGCGACCCTCGCGAGCTGATCGCCGGTCTGAAGGCTGTCGCGGAAGGTGCCGCCTATCTGTCGCCCCGCGTCGCCCAGCGGGTGATCGCCGAGCTGAGCACCGGCGCTGGTGGTGGGGCGATGGCCCGCGCCGCGGCTGCCAAAGAGCAGGTCGCCGTACTGAGCCCGCGTGAGCTGGAGGTGCTGGGGTTGGTCGGCGCGGGCCTGTCCAACGCCGAGATCGCCCGGCGGCTGTTCCTGGTCGAGGGCACCGTGAAGGCGTATGTGAGCGCGATTCTGCTCCGGCTGGCGGTCAAGAACCGGGTGCAGGCCGCGATCGTCGCCTATGAGGCCGGCCTGGTGACTGGTTGAGGGGTCAGATTCCGTTACCCGGTGGTGGTGCGACGCTCCGGGTGGTGACGTGGTGTGGACACCCGGTCATGGGATAGTGGACCTTCCCCGGGGACCTCACCTCCGGAATCGAAACCCAGCAACCCCAGGGGCCACCCGCCCCCTCTGACAGAATCGGGGACCCAGGTCGTGACCGACTCGCACAACTCCGGACAGCACAAGGACCGGGAAGCGGCGGCGGCCGAGGTCCGGAGAATGTGGCAACCGACGCCCTCCTGGACCCAGCCGGATCCGAACACGGCGCCCGCCGACGAGCCCGAGAAGCCCGATGAGCAGCCGGAGGCGCTCTCCCAGGAATTCCCGGGCGACGCGTGGTCCCGGCCCAACCAGCCGCCGCCCAGCCCGTCCTGGTCGCAGCCGATGGCCGAGTCAGACACTCCGGACGAGACCGACGACGCCGAGGCGGACAGCGCCGACGACCAGTCTGCCGGCCAGGCAGCCGCCGGTCAGCCAGGTGGACAAGGCGACAGCGGTACGGCGCCGCAGGGCGCCCCCAACAGCCCGGTGTTCGGTGGCTCGTCGTTCCAGGGCTCGGGCTACGGCGCCCCGGAGAACCCTCCGCCGGCCGCTGCGCCCGCGCAGGGCGGTCAGCAGCTCTCTCCGGCCGCGCAGCACTTCTTCCCGCAAGGCATCCCCGGTCAGAACGTGCCGCAGCAGCGTGACGTCTCCTACCGCACCGACGAGCTGATCCAGGCGCTTCCGCTGCCTCGGGAGGCCCCGGCTGAGCGCGGCGTCCGCAGTGTGCTGCGGCTGCGTCCGGGCAGCGGCGAGCGGCTGGAGCGGATCGCCCGCGCGACCGCGGCGACGGCGTTCCGTCGCCCGGTGACGATCGTGGTGGCGAACCCGAAGGGCGGATCGGGCAAGACGCCAACCACGCTGCTGCTCGCCGGTGCGCTCGGTCAGGCGCGCGGCGGCGGCGTGGTCGCCTGGGACAACAACGAGCTGCGCGGCAACATGCACCTGCGCACGCACGACACGAACTCCCGGTCCACCGTCACCGACATGCTCCAGGCGATGCCGATGCTGACCCAGCCGGACGCCCGGCTCGGCGACGTGGCGGCGTACCTGCGGCACCAGGTCGCCGGGCAGTACGACGTACTGACGTCGGCGACCACGACGTACGCGCAGATCGAGGCCAAGGACTTCGACCAGATCCACCGGTTGCTGAGCCGGTTCTACAAGGTGCTCGTGATCGACACCGGGAACAACGAGGGCTCCAGCAACTGGCGCGAGGCGATGAAGGCGGCCGACGCCCTCGTCATCCCGATCAAGTGGAAGAGCCTGTCCTGCGCGGCCGCCGTGCAGATGCTGGAGGAGCTCGACAACCAGGGCCCGGAGGCGCAGCGCCTGATCCGCCGTGCGGTGATCGCGGTGTCGAACGGTCCCGGCGACGTGAACAAGGAGGTCGAGAAGCAGCTCCGGCCGTACTTCGAGTCCCGCGCGGCCGCTGTGGTCGACATCCCGACCGACCCGCACATCGCGGCTGAAGGCCCGCTGGACCACTCCGCGCTGCAGCCGACGACCCGCCGCGCAGGTCTGGAGCTGGCGGCGAAGGTGTCGGAGCAGATCACGATCGCTCTGAACGTCCCGCGGTAGCCGTCAGGCGTCGCGCTTGGTGAGAACGCGGGTGCCGACCATCAGGCCGGCGCCCGCCCACACCGCCAGGAGGAGGGCGCTCACGGTCGGGGAGAGCGGATCGGTCGTGCCGGTCAGGTAGTTCTGGCCGGCGCCGCCCGGGAGCAGGGCCGCGATCCACACGAGTGCGCGGATCGAGCTCTGGCTGAGCATGAGCGGGACGACCAGCAGCAAGAGGAAGGCCACGGTCAGCGTTCCCGCCGTACTGCGGACGACCCAGGCGATCCCGGCGGCGAACAGACCGGCTGCCGTCGCGTAGAAGGCGACGGACAGCAGGTCGACCAGCAGTGCGCTCGCGGTCCAGTCGGCCCACGAGCCCGCGGCCAGACCGCCGGTCACAGCTGAGACGCCGGCGAGCACCAGGCCGTAGGAGAACAGGACCGGTGCCAGCACGATCGCCTTCGCGAGTACGACGTTCCGCCGTACCGGAGTCCACTGCAGGGTCGAGCGGATGCTGCCGGTCGCGTACTCGGACGTGACGGTGAGCAGGGCGAAGGCGGCGACGACCACCTGCACGATCATGATGACCGAAGTGCCGAACTCACCGGCAGGCTGCGTGTGCACGACGTCGCCCGGCTCCAGGTGGGTGTTGATGTAGGCGAGGTTGAAGCCGAACTGCAGGCCTAGCAGCGTGGTCAGTACGAAGGCTGCCGCGAGATTGAACCAGCTGGACCGGACTGTCCACAGCTTGGTCCACTCCGAATGCACTGCATCCGGGAGACCGGTCCCCAGGGTGACAATCGCCGTACTCACCGCTCACCTGCTTCCACGAGTGGGGCTTCGGGCTCGACCTGAGCCCGCTTCTTCTTGAGCCGATGCCGGACGACCTCGACGATCAAGGTGACCGCGAGCGCCAGGCCGATGCCGAGGATCACGCCCTTCAGCGGGTTGTCCTCGAACGCCTTCCCGCCGATGTAGCCGACCAGGGTGCAGTACAGGCCCCAGCTGACGGCCGCGATGGCGGCGAAGGACGAGAACTTGCGCAGTGGATAGCGCACCGACCCCATCGTCAGCGTGACCGCGGTGCGCCCACCCGGCACGTACCGAGCGACCACGAGCACGAGGCCACCACGGTCTGCCAGTGCTCGCCGAGCCCACAGCACGGCCGCGTGCCGTTTGGTGCCTGGTTTCATCCGATCGAGCAGCCGGCCACCAGCTCCGCGGCCCAGCGCGTAGGACACGTGGTCGCCGACGAAGGCGCCGACTGCAGCGGCAGCGATCACGGCGTACAGGTTGGGTTCACCGTTCGCCGCAACGAACACGCCCGCCGTGACCACCAGCGTCTCGCTGGGGATGGCCGGGAAGAACCCGTCCAGCGCGGCGAAGCCCCACAGCGCGAGGTAGATCCACCACGAGGACATCAACTCCTCTGCGAAGTGAAGAATTGCATCGGTCATGACGCCACCGCTACGCCGTACTGGACGCTGTCCGCGGTCAGCTCCATGTAGGCCTCCTCGAGCGAGGCCCGCTGGGTCTGCAACTCGTGTAGCCGCACACCGAGCTCGTGCGCCAGGTCCCCGACCCGCTCCGCCGATACGCCGGTCACGATCAACCGGTCGTCCGCGGACTCCACCCGCTCTGCTTCGCCGATCAGCCGATCCCGCAGTACGGCGAGGTGCGCCCGATCGGGGACGCGTACGGCGACCGTGGTGCGCGACGACCGCGCGATCACGTCCGCGACCGGAGCGTCGGCGATCAGCCGGCCGCGCCCGATCACGACGAGCTGGTCGGCGGTCAGCTGCATCTCGCTCATCAGATGGCTGGAGACGAACACCGTCCGGCCCTCCGCCGCCAGCGAGCGCATCAGACCGCGGACCCAGCGGACGCCGTCCGGGTCGAGGCCGTTCACCGGTTCGTCGAACATCAGTACCTCGGGGTCGCCAAGCAGCGCACCGGCGATGCCGAGCCGCTGACCCATGCCGAGCGAGAACTCTCCGGAGCGCTTCCCGGTGACGGAGTCCAGGCCGACGACGGACAGGACCTCGTCGACCCGGCTGACCGGGAGACCATTGCTCCGGGCCATTGCGATCAGGTGGTTTCGCGCGGACCGCCGCGGGTGCAGCGCCTTGGCGTCGAGCAGTGCACCGACCTTGGTGAGTGGTGCCGGCCAGTCGGCGTACGGGCGGCCGTCGACGAATGCGGTGCCTTCGGTCGGTGCGTCGAGGCCGAGGATCATCCGCATCGTGGTCGACTTGCCGGCGCCGTTCGGGCCGAGAAAGCCGGTCACCCGGCCGGGGCAGACGGTCAGGTCGAGCGAGTCCACCGCGCGGGTGTCGCCGTACCTCTTGGTGAGTCCTTCGAGCGTGATCACGCTGGGGGCCCTTCTGGAACGGATTGGTGACTCGAACCTAGGAATCCGGGCACCCCTGGCACATCGGACGATGGGCGTCGGCGACCCCCTACTTTCGTCAGGTGGCCGGACCTGTGGATACGCCGTCGGGCCGCGGGTCCGGAGTCGATACCATCTTCTGCGTGACCGGCATCTCGGCCGGTCGGCAAACCCGAGGAGTGAACGTGCCGGAAGTCAAGGTCCATCTGATCGGCGTCGAGGGCGAGGCTGAGCGGAGTGTGACCGAGACGACGACGATCGGGGAGCTGTTCGCCGGAATCTTCGGCCAGGACCGCTCCGCCATCGCCGCCCGCGTCAACGGTGAGCTCCGCGACCTGTCCCGGGTGGTCGCCGACGGCGACGAGATCGAGCCGGTGAAGGCGGCGTCCGAGGACGGCCGCGCGATCATCCGGCACTCGACCGCGCACGTGCTCGCCCAGGCGGTGCAGGACCTGTTCCCGGAGGCGAAGCTGGGCATCGGCCCGCCGGTGGAGAACGGCTTCTACTACGACTTCGACGTACCCACGCCGTTCACCCCGGACGACCTGGGCAAGCTCGAGAAGAAGATGCAGCAGATCATCAAGGAGCGGCAGCGGTTCAGCCGCCGGGTGGTCTCCGACGACGACGCGCGGACCGAGCTCGCGGCTGAGCCGTACAAGCTCGAGCTGATCGGGATCAAGGGCTCCGCGGCGGACGCCGCCGAGGGCGCGAGCGTCGAGGTCGGCGGTGGCGAGCTGACGATCTACGACAACGTCCGGCGCGACGACACCGTCGCCTGGAAGGACCTGTGCCGCGGTCCGCACGTGCCCGCGACCGGCTACCTGGGCAACTTCAAGCTGATGCGGACGGCTGCGGCGTACTGGCGGGGGAGCGAGAAGAACCCGCAGCTCCAGCGCATCTACGGGACGGCGTGGGAGTCGCGCGACGAGCTGAAGGCGTACCTGAACCGGCTGGAGGAGGCCGCCAAGCGCGACCACCGCAAGCTCGGCAGCGAGCTCGACCTGTTCAGCTTCCCGGACGAGATCGGTTCGGGGCTCGCGGTGTTCCACCCCAAGGGCGGCGTACTGCGCAAGGTGATGGAGGACTACTCCCGCCAGCGCCACGTCGAGGACGGGTACGAGTTCGTCTACTCGCCGCACATCACCAAGGCGCAGCTGTTCGAGACGTCCGGCCACCTGGACTGGTACGCCGACGGCATGTACCCGCCCATGCACCTGGACGAGGAGCGCGGCGCGGACGGGCAGATCCGCAAGCAGGGCCAGGACTACTACCTGAAGCCGATGAACTGCCCGATGCACAACCTGATCTACGGCGCCCGTGGCCGGTCCTACCGGGAGCTGCCCCTGCGGCTGTTCGAGTTCGGCACGGTCTACCGGCTGGAGAAGTCCGGCGTCGTGCACGGCATGACCCGGGCCCGCGGCTTCACCCAGGACGACGCGCACATCTACTGCACCCGCGAGCAGATGCGTGACGAGCTGCGCAAGCTACTGACCTTCGTGCTCGGCCTGCTCGCCGACTACGGCCTGGACGACTTCTACCTCGAGCTCTCGACCAAGAACCCGGACAAGTTCGTCGGCTCCGACGAGGTCTGGGAGGAGGCGACCGAGACGCTGCGGGAGGTTGCCGAGGGCTCCGGTCTCGAGCTGGTCCCGGATCCGGGCGGCGCCGCGTTCTACGGCCCGAAGATCTCGGTCCAGACCAAGGACGCGATCGGCCGGACCTGGCAGATGTCGACGATCCAGCTGGACTTCAACCTGCCGGAGCGGTTCGAGCTGGAATACACCGCGCCGGACGGTTCCCGGCAGCGCCCGGTGATGATCCACCGCGCCCTGTTCGGCTCGATCGAGCGGTTCGTCGCGGTGCTGACCGAGCACTACGCCGGCGCCTTCCCGCCCTGGCTGGCCCCGGTCCAGGTGGTCGGCGTCCCGGTCACCGACGGCCACGTGGACTACCTGCACGACGTCGCCGCGCAACTGAAGGCGCAGGGGATCCGGATCGAGGTCGACTCCTCCGACGACCGGATGCAGAAGAAGATCCGCAACGCCCAGAAGTCCAAGGTCCCGTACATGCTGATCGCCGGCGACGACGACATGGCCGCCGGATCGGTGTCCTTCCGCTACCGCGACGGCACCCAGAAGAACGGCGTACCGATCGCGGACGCGGTGAGCGAGATCGTGGAGGCAGTCCAGAAGCGCGTGCAGGTATGACGGGTTCCCCCGACCAACCGTCCGCCGACGACCAGGGCGGCGTACCGGAGTCGCCGTACGCGCCGGATGAGGTGGTTGTGCAGGACGGGGTCGGGGTCCCGGATCCGTTCATGCGGTTGTGGACGCCGCACCGGATGGCCTACATCGAGGGGGAGAACAAACCCACCAGCGACAAGGCCGGCTCGGGCTGCCCGTTCTGCCGGTTGCCGGGGCTGCCGGATGCCGATGCGCTGATCGTGCACCGGGGCGAGGCGGCGTACGCGGTGCTGAATCTGTACCCGTACAACCCGGGCCATCTGATGGTGGTGCCGTACCGGCATGTCGCCGACTACACCGAGCTGACCGCGGCGGAGGTCACGGACGTCTCCGAGCTGACCCGCCAGGCGATGCAGGCGGTCCGGGCGGTGTCGGCCGCGCACGGTTTCAACATCGGTATGAACCAGGGCGAGATCGCCGGCGCCGGGATCGCCGCCCACCTGCACCAGCACGTGGTGCCGCGCTGGGCCGGCGACACCAACTTCATGCCGGCGATCGCCCACACCAAGGTCCTGCCGCAACTGCTGTCCGAAACCAGAGCCCTCCTCGCCAAGTCCTGGCCGACTGCGCCGTAGTCGCAGGGGTCAGCGCAGGAAGAGCGGCATCATCGGGTCGACGATGCCTTGCAGGGTGGCGAGAGGTACCACGCGGGGCGGGTTCGTCAGGCCGGTGACGCGGACGACGCGGCGGCCGAGGCGGAACACGAGCTCACCCTTGTCCGGGAGGTAGTAGCCGGGCTGGCCGACCGGTGCGAGCTGCGGTGGAGGCGTCCGATCCGCCTCCGGGATTGTCGGCTGGTCGAACGCCTCGACGATCGATACCGTCGCGTCGTACGTCCCCCAGATACACGTCAACGCACCACGGACCCGGTAGTCCCGCCGCAGCTGCACCTGCGCCCCGGCGAACCCCTCGGCCTGCGAGTTCGACAGCTGACACGCGGCGTCGGTCTGCCGAGCGTCCCGCAGGGACGTCGGTACGGCGTTCCGCGTCGCCAGCGCGATCGCCACGGCCTTCGCGCGGTCGATGCCATCCGCCGTACTGCGATCGATACCGCCCGCCGGCGTGATGCGGACGGCCCGGTCGCCGACGGTGAACACCATCCGGGACTCAGTGATCAGGGCGCCCGGTCCGAGTTCGGTCAGAGGATCGACCTTGCCGGCGCCGGTGATGAGCCGGTTGAGCGAGTCGGGTTGGCGGGGGAGTGCGGTGACACCAATCGTGACGACCCGGTCCTCGAGCAGCAGCGTGCACAGGTCCATGGCGGGCAGGCCGCCGTCGTTCCAGGCGTTCGGCTTCGCGGTGACCGGTACATGGAGCTGGGCAGTCAGCGTGCTGGTGATCGCAGTACACACCTGTGGTCCGGGTGCCCCCGCCGTACCGTCCAGGCCCTCGGCCTGCGGGGGAGCGATGGCGGTGGGGACGACGGCTGGAGGCTGCGTCGGCGCGGTGAGCGGACGCGAGCCGTTGGCCTTGCGTGCGACCGAGCAGCCGGAGGTCAGCAGCGCCAGAGCCAGCGCACCGGCCAGCGCACTCGCCAGCGCGCCGCGGCTGAGCCGCGCCGTCCTCCCTCGCGTCCTCACCCCGCCAGCATCGCGCGAAATCAGGTCTGCCGCAGGCGGAAAGCCGTGGCTTGTCACCGGATGGTGATCCGGCTGGACTACGATCGGCCCGCCATGCTTAACAGATTCCGGCAGTTCTGGACCAAGGTGATCACGCCGATCGCCAAACTCCTGCTCAGGCTCGGCGTGACCGCGGACATGGTCACGCTCGTGGGCACGATCGGCGTGTGCGCGGGCGCGCTGATCTTCTTCCCGCGCGGCCAGCTCTGGCTGGGCGTGGTGATCATCACCTGCTTCGTGTTCTCCGACCTGATCGACGGCTTCATGGCCCGCACCTCGGGCACGTCGTCGAAGTGGGGGTCGTACCTCGACTCCACCCTGGACCGCATCGGTGACGGCGCGATCTACGGCGGCCTGGTGATGTACTACGCCAACTCACGCGCCGGCGACTCGACGCTGATGGCCGCGGTCACGCTGTGGGCGCTGGTGATGGGTGCGGTCACGTCGTACGCGCGGGCCAAGGCCGAGAGCCTCGGCCTGAAGGCGAGCGGCGGTCTGGCCGAGCGCGCGGACCGGCTGGTGTTCACGCTGGTCCTCGCGTTCTTCTCCGACGTGTTCGACCTCCCGATCCTGCTGGAGATCGTGATCTGGTACGTCGCCGCCGCGAGCACGATCACCGTGATCCAGCGCTCGCTCGCGGTCCGCAAGCAGGTCCTCGCCGACCCGGCCAACGCCGGCCTCGGCACCCCGCCGCCGGCCACGACCGAGCCCCAGGCCACAACTGACCCCACGGTCGCCACCGAGCCCCCGGCCGAACCGGACCCGAAGAACTGAGGCATGGACGGCCTCCGTCAGCGGGCTGCCGATCTCGCGTTCGCGCTCGCCTGGGCGCTGGTCCGACGGCTCCCTGAGAAGACAGTCACCTGGCTGTTCCGCCAGGCCGCGGACCAGGTCGTACGCCGGAACGGTCGCGGCGTACGGCGGTTGCGCGGAAACCTGGCCGTGGTCCGCCCGGACGCCACACCGGCGGAGCTGGATGCGCTCACCCTGGCCGGAATGCGGTCGTACCTGCGCTACTGGCAGGAGGCGTTCCGGCTGCCCGAGTGGTCGGAGCAGGAGGTCGTCGCCCGGGTTCGTACGGTCAACGAGAAACTGCTCCGCGACGCTCACGCGGCGGGCAGGGGTGTCGTCTGCGCGCTGCCGCACCTGGCGAACTACGACCACGCCGGCGCCTGGGCAGGTCTGACCGGGATGCCGGTGTCGACCGTGGCCGAGCGGCTGAAGCCGGAGTCGCTGTTCGACCGCTTCATCGAGTACCGCAAGAAGCTCGGCATGGAGGTCCTCCCGCTGACCGGCGGTGACCAGGACGTCGTCGGGATCCTGGCCGAGCGGCTCCAGACCGGTGGTTTCGTTTGCCTGGTGGCCGATCGAGATCTGTCCGAGCGCGGCGTACCGGTGACGTTCTTCGGCCGTCCCTCGCGGATGCCGGCCGGTCCGGCCGCGCTGAGCCTGCGGACGGGAGCCCCGCTGATCCCGGCGACGCTGCACTACGACGGGCCGCAGTTGGTGATCACGTTCCACGACGCCATCGAGCCCGAGGGCGGTACCGCCGGGATGACCCAGCGCTGCGCCGACGCCTTCGCCGCCGGGATCGCCGCGCACCCCCAGGACTGGCACATGCTGCAGAGGATTTTCCTGGACGAGTGAGAATCGTTCCGTGAGGATCGGTGTGGTGTGCCCGTACTCGCTGGGCACGCCCGGCGGGGTGCAGAACCATGTCCGCGACCTCGCCGAGGCCCTGCTCGGCGTCGGCCACGAGGTGTCAGTCCTGGCGCCGGTCGACGACTCCGACGCGGTCCCGCCGTACGTCGTCTCGTCCGGCCGCGCGGTCGGAGTCCCGTACAACGGCTCCGTCGCGCGGGTCACGTTCGGCCCACGGACAGCGGCGCGCGTGAAAAGCTGGCTCACCGAGGGACAGTTCGACGTGGTCCACGTGCACGAACCGACGACTCCGAGTGCGTCGATCATCGCGCTGTGGTCGGCCGACGGCCCGTTCGTCTCCACGTTCCACACCTGGCAGGTCCGGTCCCGCGCGATGAGCGCCGCCGCCAGTCTGCTCCGGCCCGCGCTCGAGAAGATCGACGCCCGGATCGCGGTCTCCGAGAACGCCCGTTCGATGATGGTCCAGCACATCGGCGGCGAGGCGGTCGTGATCCCGAACGGTCTCTACACCGCCCGCTTCAAGGGGAGTCCCCGCGCGGAGTGGATCGGCGACAACGGCACGATCAGCTTCCTCGGCCGCCTCGACGAACCCCGCAAGGGCCTGGGCGTCCTGGTGAAGGCCGTCCCCGCGTTGATCGCGGAGCGGCCGGGCCTGAGGATCCTGGTGGCCGGGTCCGGCCAGGCGGATGAGGCACGGCGCGCTGTGCCCGGACGGTTCCGCGACAACGTGCTGTTCCTGGGCGAGATCGACGACGACGCCCGCGCCGACATGCTGGCCGGCTCGGACATCTACGTCGCGCCGCATCTGGGCGGTGAGAGCTTCGGCATCGTCCTGCTCGAGGCGATGGCGGCAGGCGCTCCCGTCCTGGCCAGCGACCTGGCCGCCTTCCGGCAGGTCCTGGACGGTGGCCGGCTGGGGGAGCTGTTCGAGCCGGGCAACGCCGGCGAGCTCGCTCAGCGGGCACTCCGGCTCCTGGGCAGTCCCGACGAGCGCGAGAAGCTTCGCTCTGCCGGGCTGAGCGCCGTACCTCGGTATGACTGGTCGGTCCTGCTGCCAGAGCTCTTGTCGGTCTACGAGCTCGTCGCCCGCCGGTAGTCCGGCGGGCGGCTCGCGGTTCAGCTGTAGGCCGCGCGCAGGTCTTCGACGCGCTGCTGGTCGTCCGCGAGGAGTTCCCCGTCGACGGCCACGACGTCGAGGGAATGCTCGTGCAGGAAGGTGATGAACCACGGCAGCCCGTAGGCCTTGGCCATCGCGGCGTTCAGCTTCTCCACCATCGTCGCCTTGACGTCGCGGTCAACTCCCTGCGGGACGTGCGCGACGAACGCGGGCCGGAACGGTTCGGAGCCGAGGACCCCGTTCTGGCTCACGCTCTCCGGCGGCCATTCGCGGATGAAGATCCGCGTGTCGTCCGGGAACGGGTAGGCCTCTTTCAGGGCGACGTACAGCTCGTGGACGAGTTCGCGCTTGGTCTCGAGGTCGGCACCGGCAGGGACGTCGAGGTAGGTAACAGGCATGGTCTTCTCCTCATCACTGGAAGGAACTTTCTTTTAGAAACTAGATGATATCTGCAAGGTATGCAAGAGGTAGTCACAAGAGAGTTGAGATGGGCTATGCTGAAACCATGACCACAACGAATCGGCGCTACGGCGATGGCTGCGCGATCGCAATCGCTCTCGACTACGTGGGGGAGAGGTGGGCGCTGCTGATCGTGCGCGAGCTCCTGCTCGGCCCGAAGCGATTCACCGACCTGCAGGCCGGACTGCCCAACGCGGGGGCCAAGGTCCTGGCCCAGCGACTGCGGGAGCTGGAGGGGGCGGACGTCGTGCGTCGTCGCACTCTGCCGCCACCGGCCGCCTCACAGGTCTATGAGCTGACCGAGTGGGGTGCTCGGTTGGAGGACGTGATCGTCGCGCTGGGGAACTGGGGAGCCCGCGCAGCGGAGAAGTCCGACGACCCGGTGAGCGCGGACTCGGCCATGATCCGGCTACGCAGCCTGTTCACCGGGCAGCCGGAGCGACCCTGGACCGCGAGCTACGAGCTGCGCCTCGGCCGCGAGCGCTTCACGACCCGGGTCGTCGACGGACAGCTCGTCGCGATGACCCGAGGCGAGTCGCACGATCGGCCCGACACCGTCATCGAGTCCGACCCGGACACGTTGGCGCGGGTTCTCGTCGAGGAGCAGGTGACCAAGGCTGTCGAGGACAGCCGCCTCACGATCACGGGCGACACCGAGGCTGCTGATCGCCTGTTCGACGCCGTCCGGAGCTGATCAGGACCGACCGGAGCGGAAGGCGTTGAGGAGCGCGCTGCGGGCGTCGCCTGGCAAGGCCTCGCCGGGCAGGTCGGTCAGGGCCTGTGAGGTCTGACGGATCTGGTCGAGGTAGCGCTCGCAGCCGTCACACAGGGCGAGGTGGTCGACGAAGTCCTGCTCCGCCTCGGGACCCAGGGTCCCTTCGAGGAACGCCGTCACGCGCTCGACGAACTCACGGCACTCGAGGTCGCTCATGACTCGTCACCTTCCCGCTGGTAGAACTCTTCCAGTCTGCCGCGCAGGAACGCCCGCGCGCGGTGCAGCAGCACTCGTTGGTTCGCCGCCGTGATCCCGAGCAGCTCGCACACTTCGTCGTACGGGCAGCCCTCGACGTCCCGCAGTACGACGACCAGGCGCTGGCGCTCGGGGAGTTCGGCCAGAGCCTGGGTCAGGTAGCCGCGGACTTCACCGGTCAGCAACCCCTGCTCCGGCGTCGGCCAGGCCGGCGGGTAGTCCCACCAATGGCCCGGGAACGGCTCGCCCGCCGGCCGGAACCGGCTCGGGTCCACGGTCGGCCCCTGGTCGTCGATGCTGCTCATCGGCACGACCTTGTGTTCGCGGGTGCCGCGTCGCTTCGCGGTGTTGGTGAGGATCCGGTAGACCCAGGTCTTCACCGAGGACCGGCCCTCGAACCGGTCGATGCCCTCGATCACCGCGAGCCAGGTCTCCTGCACGACCTCGGCGGCCGACTCCTCGGTCGACACGAACGAGCGCGCCAGCCGCAGCATCCCGCCGGACCAGCCGTCCAGGAGCAGCGCGAACGCGTCCTCGTCGCCGGTCCGCAACCGCTCGAGGAGTACGTCGTCCGACGGCAGCCCAGCCATCATCGGCTCAGCGTACGGCGACCGCATGCCGCTGCACCCAGATCAGCGCGGCACCGGCGAGTGCGACCGCACCGGTGATCATCCAGCCCGACACATAGACGCCGGCGTACTTGCTCACGGCACCGAAGACCAGCGCGAACGGCGTGAACAGCAACCACGAGACCGCGCTGATCCCGGATGCCACCCCGGTCCGGATCGTCGAAGGCACCGCGTCGTGCATCAGTTGACTGAGGTGGATGCCGATCACCACGAGCGCCAGCGTCAGGGCGACCATCGCGGCGGTCAACGCGGCCAGGCTGCGGCTTGTCGTCATGGTCAGACACGCAGCCAGCATGGCGAGTACGACGATCGCCACCGAGAGCGGTCGCTCGAGATGCAGCCGGCTCGCGAGGAGTCCGCCAACCCCGATCATCCCGACCAGCAGGGCCCAGAAAGGTCCGTAGTACCCGGCCTCAGCCTTGAGCGTGACCAGCCAGAGCGGACCGAACTCGTACATCGCCTGCAAGATCATCGCCGACATCACCGTGGCCGCCGCGATCGGCACCAACCGCCCACGGTCGGTGATCGCGCGGTAGGTGACCACGAGGTGATCCCGGAGCGAGGTTCGTTCGGTCGTCCGATGCAGCCGCGGCTCGCAGAACCGGCTCAGTGCGACGAGGTAGAGGGCTGCGAACGGCAGCGTGAGGAAGTACGTCGCTCGCGGCGACAGCGCGGCCGCGATCCAGCCGCCCGCCAACGCGCTCCCCACCAGGGCGACGCTCTCGACGAAGCGGACCCAGCCGATCCGTCGCTCGTACTCCGCGCCGTCACCGGTCTCTTCGAGGACCACGTCGTACACCACGGCCTCGACTGTCCCGGAGTACATCGCGAAGTAGATCCCGAGGATCAGCGCGGCCACGATGTAGGTGACGACATTCTGGCTGATCGCGCCGATGAACACGCTCAGCAGCAGAGCGACACCCGCCACCATCAGCACGCCCCGCCGGGACCAGCGGTCCGCGAGTACGCCGGACAGGACCTCCATCACTGGCACGAGCGCGGCGTACGCGGCTGCCATCACTCCGATCGTGGCTGCATCGAATCCGATCCCGCTCATGAACAGCTTCTCGACCGGTACCCAGAACCCCACGCCTTGCAGGAAGGTGGCGACCCACAGAGGCATCAGCCGTCTTCGTAGCAGTGCGCTCTTGGGTGCGACGCACGGAGTGGGAGGAGCGGTGGCGATGGCTTGCGTCATGACGACTCCCAGGGCTGAGGTGTTCGGTCAGCCCTGCAGTGTCGTGAGGGTGTGGAAGCGTTACACCAGCTTTGCGGCGGTGGCCTGGACCTGGTCCATGTCGCCGGGAGTCGGGTGCCAGGGCAGCTGGAGGGGGTCGTCGTCGTACCGCGGGATGACGTGGAGGTGGGTGTGGAAGACCGACTGCCAAGCGGCTTCGCCGATGCAGCTGAGCAGGTTGGCGCCATCGGCGTCGAGGCGCTCGATCACCCGGCTGACCAGCGACTGTGCGAGCAGCGTCGCCGCTGTGAGGTCCTCGGCACCGGCCTCGCGCAGATCGGTCGAGTGCGCCCGCGGTATCACCAGCAGATGCCCGGCCGTCGCCGGGTTGATGTCCATGAACGCGATCGCCCGCTCGGTCTCCGCCACCCGCGTCGCCGGAATGCTCCCGGCCACGATCCCGCAGAAAAGACAGTTCGTCTCACTCATCGCCCCAGGCTAATGCCCGCCAGAGCAGTACACTGCGCGTGCCCAGATCGATGGCCCATCGAGGAGCCTCATGCCGGACGAACTGTTGCGCCCGACCATCGGCGCCGGCGTGGACATGTCGGTGCGCCCGTGGCGGCTGATGTCGCAGACGTACGTCGCCTTCTTCGGCGGGGTGATCGCCTCGACGCTGATCGCGTTCCTGAACGCCCGCCGGCTCGGTGTCGACGCGGCCAAGCAGCGCCTGATCCTGGGCGTCGGCGCGATCGGCCTGATCGTGGTGATCGCGGCCTTCGCCGTCCTGAACACCGACGGTGACCTCGGCTCCGGAATGCGGGTCGGGATCCGGGTCGTCGCCGTGGTCTGCTGCCTGATCCAGCTCCGGATCCAGCGCCCGATGGACCGCGCGTTCCAGCTCCGCGGCACCGACTACGGCTCGCTCTGGGGCACAGGCTTCGGCGTGACGGTTGCCGGCGCGGTCGCCGAAGCCCTGATCCTGCTTCTTGTGATGGTGGTCCTGTGAGCGAACCGACCGAGGCCCGCCTGCAGATGGCCGGCCACTGGCTGCAGATCGGGCACCCCGAGCGCACCCTCGACGAACTCCAGGGCCTGTGGGGCGACGCCGCGGTCGACTTCCGGGCGTACCTCTTCCGCGGTGCTGCCCTGCACGCGCTGGACCGCAACGCCGAGGCGATCGACGTACTGAAGGACGGCCTGGCTCTGCACGGTCCGTTCCTCCCGATGCTGCAGGTGCTGGGCTCAGCGCTGCGGTGCGAAGGCCGTCTGCCGGAGGCCGAGGCCGCGTTCCTGCAAGGCCTCAGCCTCGACCCGAACGACCCTGACCTTCTGATCGGGTACGCCCGGGTGTGTCTGACCGCCGGCCAGGCGCAGAAGGCGAGCGCCCTGATCGAGCGTGCTGCGTCGTACGCGCCGGAGAGTGCCGCCGTCTCGGCCGCTCGCGCGCAGGTCGCGTTCGCCCTCGGCAACGACCGCGACATGCACCGCCACAGCACGGAGGCTCTCTCGCACGACCCGGAGGACCCCGGCGCCCGCGCCCTGCACGGTACGTCGTCGATGCTCACCGGCGACTCGCGATCCGGCTACAACTCGCTCGCCTCCGCCGCCGCGTCCCAGCCCGGCGACCCCGACCTCCGGGCCGCCGCACGCGACGCGAAGTTGATGAACCATCCGCTGATGCTGCCGCTGCGTCCGTTCCAGCGCGTCAACCCGCTGGTCGTCTGGATCGGCGCGGTCGCGATCATCTACGGCCTGCGCGCGGCCGGGCTGGCCCCGCTGTCGTTCGCCTTCGCAATGGTCTGGCTGGGGTTCTGCGTCTACTCCTGGGTGGCCCCGCCGCTGGTTCGCCGCTGGATCAACAGAAAATGGGGCTCATGACGAACGATCGGATCGCCGCTCTGCGCAAGGCGGTCGATGCCAACCCGGACGACGTACTGCTGCGGCTGGTCCTGGCCGAGTCGCTGGTGACTGCCGGCGACACCGAAGAGGCCTTGGATCAGTACGTCGTACTCCTCGATCAGCAGGGTCTGCCCGAGGACCAGTTCGTGCCGGTCGGCGAATTGGCCGCGGCCAACGGGCGGCTCGCGCTGCTGCGGAGCCTGCTCGAGGCGGCCCGTCAGCAGGGCGTGGTCGAGGGGACCGGACGCTTGCAGCAGCTCGTCGACGACATGATCGCCGAGCGCAGCGGCGTCAAGATCAAGGTCGGTCCCGAGGCCGACGTACCGTTCGAGCTGGACACTCCGAAGGAGACCACGACCTTCGACCAGGTCGGCGGGATGGAGGACATCAAGCGGGTCATCCACCGGATGGTGATCCTGCCGCTGAGCCGCCCGGAGCTGTACGAGAAGTACGGCCGGAAGTCCGGCGGCGGTGTGATGCTCTACGGTCCGCCTGGCTGCGGGAAGACGCTGCTGGCTCGGGCGACGGCGGGGGAGTGCGGTCTGCCGTTCATCAACGTCCGGATCGAGGACGTGATGGACCCGTACCTCGGGGTCTCCGAGCGCAACCTGCACGCCGCCTTCGAGCGCGCCCGGGCGAACGCGCCGTGCGTGCTGTTCCTCGACGAGCTCGATGCGCTCGCGTTCGCGCGGCACAAGCACGGTGGTTCGGAAGCACGCCGACTGGTCGACGTACTGCTGCAGGAGCTCGACGCGATCGGCTCCGAGAACGACGGCCTGCTCGTCCTCGCCGCGAGCAACGCGCCGTGGGATGTGGACGAGGCCATGCTGCGGCCGGGCCGGTTCGACCGCGTCATCTTCGTCCCGCCGCCGGACGAGCCCGCGCGTGCCGACATCCTGTCCGTGCTGGTGAAGGACGTACCGGCGGACGGACTGGACCTGAAGGCGCTCGCCGCGCAGACACCGATGTTCAGCGGCGCGGACCTACGCGCTCTGATCGAGCGAGGCGTCGACAGGGTCATCGACGAGGCGCTCTCGAGTGGTGGAGAGCCGCCGCTGGCCATGCACCATCTCGCCGACGTCCTGCCCACGGTCAAGCCGTCGACGCTCGACTGGCTGCACCGCGTCCGGTCGTACATCGAGTTCGCCAACCAGAGCGAGCGGTACGACGACGTCGCGGCGTACCTGAAGTCGCGGGATGTCCGGCGCCGCCTCAGCTGACGGCGGCACCGGACAGTGATCCGTCAGGCAGAGGACTTCATCTTCGCTGCGGCACCTTCTGGCATCGGGTCGTAGCGGGAGAACTCCCGGCTGAACGACGCGGAGCCGTGGGACAGCGAACGGAGATCGATCGCGTAGCGGGTGATCTCGACCTGCGGCACCTCGGCCTTCACCAGGGTCCGGTCGTCGCCGACCTTGTCGGTCCCCAGCAGCCGCCCGCGCCGCCCGGACAGGTCGCTCATCACCGCGCCGACCAGGTCGTCCGGCACCAGCACCGAGACGAGATCCACCGGCTCGAGCAGACTGACCTTCGTCGCGGCCGCGGCCTCGCGCAGGGCGAGCCCACCGGCCATCTGGAACGCCATGTCCGACGAGTCGACGCTGTGGGCCTTGCCGTCCAGCAGCGTGACCCGGATGCCGACCATCGGATACCCGGCGGAGACACCCTTCTCCATCTGGGCCCGGACGCCCTTCTCGACGCTCGGGATGAACTGCCGCGGCACCGCGCCGCCGACCACCTTGTCGACGAACTCGAAGTCCGAACCCTCCGGCAGCGGCTCGACCTCGATGTCGCAGACGGCGTACTGGCCGTGGCCGCCGGACTGCTTCACATGCCGGCCGTGACCCTTCGCCTTCCCGCCGAACGTCTCCCGCAGCGGCACCCGCAACTCCACGGTGTCCACGGTCACGCCGTACCGGTTGGCCAGGGCATCGAGTACGACGTCGGAGTGGGCCTCGCCCATGCACCACAGCACGATCTGGTGCGTCTCCGGGTTCTGCTCGATCCGCAGGGTCGGATCCTCGGCCGCCAGCCTCTGCAGGCCGACGCTGAGCTTGTCCTCGTCGGTCTTGGCATGCGCCTGTACGGCGATCGGCAGCAGCGGTTCCGGCATGTTCCACGGCTTCAGCAGCAGCGGATCGGACTTGTCGGACAGCGTGTCACCGGTCTCGGCCCGGGTCAGCCGGCCGATCGCGCACAGATCACCGGCGACCACCTGAGCCGCCGGGCGCTGCACCTTGCCGAGCGGGAACGACAGCGTGCCGATCCGCTCGTCCTCGTCGTGGTCGGCGTGCGAGTTCTGCGCACCGAAGAACGACGTGAAATGGCCCGACACGTGAACCGTCGCGTCGGGCCTGATGGTGCCGGAGAACACCCGGACCAGGCTGACCCTGCCGACGTACGGGTCCGACGTCGTCTTCACCACCTCTGCGAGCAGCGGACCGCCCGGATCGCAGGTGAGGCCCTTGCGCGCCACGCCGTGCGGCGAGAACACCTCGGGCAGGGCGTGCTCGAGTGGCGACGGGAAACCGCTGGTCGCGACCTCGAGCAGCTCGTGGGTGCCGACGCCGGAGGCGCTGCAGACCGGGATGACCGGGAAGAACGACCCGCGCTCGACGGCGTGCTCGAGGTCGTCGATCAGCACCTTCTGATCGATCTCCTCGCCTTCGAGGTAGCGGTCCATCAGCGACTCGTCCTCGGACTCCTCGATGATCCCCTCGATCAGCGTGCCGCGGAGCTCCTCGATCTGGTCGTCGTACGACGAGTCGGGCGTGGACGTCGACCGCTTGCCGCCGGAGTAGTCGTAGTACGTCTGGGACAGCAGCCCGATCAGCCCGTCACCAGCCGGCAGGTAGAGCGGCAGCACCTTGTCGCCGAACGCCGCCTGTGCGGCCGCCAGCGCGTTCTGGTAGTTCGCCCGGGCGTGGTCGAGCTTGGTGATGACGACGGCGCGGGGCATTCCGACCTGGGCGCACTCCTGCCAGACCGTCTTGGTCGGCTCGTCGACGCCCTCGCTCGCCGAGATCACGAACAGTGCACAGTCCGCCGCCCGCAGGCCGGCCCGCAGCTCACCGATGAAGTCGGCGTACCCGGGGGTGTCGATCAGGTTCACCTTGGTGCCGTCGTGCGGCAGCGAGGCGAGCGACAGGCCCACCGAACGCTGCTGCCTGATCTCGGCGTCGTCGAAGTCGCACACCGTGGATCCGTCCAGGACGGTGCCGGGTCTGTTCAGGACTCCGGAGGCCACCAGCAGGGCCTCGACGAGGGTGGTCTTGCCGGACCCGGACGGGCCGACCAGCACCACGTTGCGGATGGCGTCCGGGCTGTCCACAGCGGGCGCGGCTCCGGTGCCTTGGGAAGTGTTCGTCTTGTCTGCCATGACGTTCCTCCTGGTTCACCCACGATTCCCCCAACGGCCCCTTCGCACAAGAGCCATCACGTGCCGGATTCGCCTGAGCCGTCAGCCGCCCGGCCGGGCCACCTCGCCCCGGCGGACCCTCACGCTCGGTAGGGTCGCGGCCATGCGTAGGGCACTCGGGGTCATCATCAGCACGCTCGTCGCCGGTCTGGCAGTCGGCGGTTTCGCACTGCCCGCCGCGGCGGCGACGGGTGACGAGATCAAGAACTTCACGATCGACTACAACGTCACCGCCGACGGCGTGCTGCAGGTCAAGGAGACGATCGCCTACAGCTTCGGCGACACCGGCCGGCACGGCATCTTCCGCGACCTGGTGACCCGCGAGCCGTACGTCGACGACGACTCGAAGGACCAGAAGTACGAGGTCTCGAACATCACCGTCGACAGCCCGTCCGGTGCGCCCGACGAGTTCACCACGGAGACGTTCAAGTACAACGACGATCGCGACGAGAGTCTGCGGATCCAGATCGGCTCCGCGAACGAGACCATCTCGGGGTACGACGCGACGTACGTGATCACGTACGACGTCCGCGGGGCGCTCCGGCACTTCGACGACCACAGCGAGCTGTACTGGGATGCGACCGGCGACGGTTGGGACGCGGTGATCGACCAGGCCGACGTCAGCGTGAGCGTGCCGGAAGGTGTGCAGAAGACGCAGTGCTTCCAAGGCCCGTACGGCTCGACCGACGAATGTACGAGCAGCGTCAGTGGCGACAAGGGCATCTTCAGCGCCAGCCGGCTGGCTCGCAGCGACCAGATGACGATCGTCGCCGGCATCAAGGCCGGCGTGGTCAGCAACGACGCTCCGATCGTCGTCGACGCGCCCAGCTGGATGGAACGCAACGGCGTGAGCCTGCCGGCGCTGATCGGCTCCGGCGTCGTCACTCTCGCCGCGATCGCCGGCGCGTGGCTGTACTCGCAGCGCGGCAACAAGGACCAGCGGTACGCCGGGATGCCACCCGGCACCTTCCCGCCGGACGGTGTCGCTGCCGAGCCGGTGAAGGACGACCTGGCCGAGGACCAGATCCCGGTCGCGTTCGCGCCGCCGAGGATCCCGGTGGCCGAAGGTGGTCTGCTGATCGACGCGAAGGCGACCACGACCGAGACGGCCGCGACGCTGATCGACATGGCGGTGCGCGGCGGCGTACGGATCGAGAACACCGGCAACGATCAGAAGGCGGTGCTGCTGAACCCGGCAGTCGCGACCGCGCCGCACGAGCAGGCGCTGATGTCCGGTCTGTTCCCGACACTGCAGCCGGGGTCGGAGGTGCTGCTGCGCCGGGGTGCAGTGGGCGACCACACGATGCGGCGGGCGCACGACGCGATGATCGCGGCGCTGCGGGCGCAGGTGAAGGAGCGTGCGTGGTACCTGCGGATGCCGCGCGCCGGCGGCGGCTCGGTGTTCAAGAGCGGTACCGGGTGCGCGTGCATGGCGATGATCGGGTTCTGGGTGGTCGGTGCCGGCCTGGCCGGCACAGCCACCGCGGCGTTCACCGGCGGGCTCGGTCGTGCGGTGGTGATCGCGATCCCGGTGATCGCGGTGATCGTTGCCATCGGCCTCTGGATCGCGATCCGCGGGCGTGGGCAGCGCAATCCGGCCGGGCGGGCGGTCACGGATCAGCTGATCGGGTTCCGGAAGTACCTGGCGACAGCGGAGGCGGAGCAGCTCCGGTTCGAGGAGGGTGAGGACATCTTCTCGAAGTACCTGCCCTGGGCGATCGCGTTCGACCTGGCCGATCGATGGCAGAAGGTTTGCGAGCGGCTGGTCGCCGCGGGCCGGTTGACGCCTGACCCGTACTGGTACAGCGGACCGTCGTACTACACCTCGGGATGGACGGCGGGGGCTGTCAGCTCGACCGTCGCGCACACCTTCGACCCGCCGCCGGCTCCGGCCAGCAGCGGGGGAGGCGGCGGCAGCTCCTCCGGCTTCAGCGGCGGCTCGTCCGGCGGCGGTGGTGGCGGTGGGGGCGGCGGTAGCTGGTAGTCGCGGCCCTTACGCTCGGTAGTCTCGCGGGCATGCGTCGGGCACTCGGGATCCTGTTCAGCACGCTCGTCGCGACCCTGGCGTTGGCCGGCTTCGCGATCCCGGCGTCGGCCGAGGTCGGCGACCGGGTGACGCGGATGGCGATCGACTACACCGTCACCGCGGACGGCGTACTGCAGGTCACCGAGACGATCGACTACCACTTCATCGGCACGGATCGGCACGGCATCTATCGCGACCTGGTGATCCGCGAGCCGTTCGCCGACGACAAGAGCAAGGACCAGAGGTACGACGTCTCGAACATCAAGGTGTCGTCACCGACGGCGCCGGACTCGTTCGAGACCTCCACGATCGAGAAGAACGGCCGCCGCGACCGGGTCCTGCGGATCAAGATCGGCTCCTCGAGCGAGACGGTGCCCGGGCGGGACGCGACGTACACGATCAGCTACGAGGTCCGTGGTGCGCTCCGGCACTTCGAGGACCACGGCGAGTTGTTCTGGGATGCCACCGGGTCTGCTTGGGACGCAACTCTGGACCGGGTGGACGTCAGCGTGACGGTGCCGCAGGGGGTGCAGCGGGTCAGCTGCTTCGTCGGGCCGGCCGGCTCGACGGACAGCTGTGAGTCGAAGAGCATCCGCGCTGGGACGGCTGTGTTCGGTCAAGAGGTCGACATCGTTCGTGGTGAGCAGCTGACGATCGTCGCCGCGATCAAAGCCGGTGCCGTGCGCAACGACACTCCGATCGTGGTCGACCCACCGGGCCTGCTCGAGCGCTTCCGACTGAGTGTGCCCATGGTCTTGGTGGCCGGTCTGGTCAGCGTGGGACTGATCGTGGCCACGCGGCTGCACACCAAGCGGGGCGGCCGGGACCGGCGGTACGCCGGGATGCCGCCGGGGACCGTACCGCTGGACGGGCTCGCCGTACAGACGGAGAAGGACAGGCTGGCCGAGGAGCAGCTTCCGGTCGCGTTCTCGCCGCCGCGGATCTCGGCCGCTGAAGGTGGATTGCTGGTCGATGCGAAGGCGGATACGGCGGAGATCGCGGCGACGCTGATCGATCTCGCGGTCCGTGGTGCGATCCGGATCGAGAACTCCGACGACGAACGGACGGCCGTCCTGGTCGATGCGGACGTGGCTACCGCGCCGCACGAGCGCGCGCTGTTGAGGGGCTTGTTCCCGGGGCACCAGGCGGGAGCGGTGGCGCGGCTGGAGAGGCCGGCGGTTGGTGATCACTCGATGGTGCGGGCGGCGGAGAGCACGGTCGATGCGCTGCGGGAGCAGGTCGAAGAGCGGAAGTGGTACGTCCGGATGCCGCGCAGGTCGCGGGTCGTGCCGTCCTCGGGCGATTGGGGGACGGCGCTCGGCTGTCTGGTGTTCCTCGCCGTTCTGACCTGCCTGGTGGGGCTGATCATCTGGATCGTCAAGTTCGGCGCACCGAGCTGGCTGGGTCCGGCGGTCGTCGTCGCGGTGCCGGTGCTCCTGCTGATCAACCTGGCGATCGACTGGTTCAGGAAGCGCCGCGAAGGCCGGCGGACGGCGACCGGTCGGGCGATCACGGACCAGGTGATCGGATTCCGCAAGTACCTCGCGACCGCGGAAGCGGACCAGCTCCGCTTCGAGAACGGCGAGGACATCTTCAGCAAGTACTTGCCCTGGGCCATCGTCTTCGACCTCGCCGGCCACTGGCAAAAGCTCTGCCACCAACTGGTGGACGCAGGCCGCCTGACCTCCGACCCCACCTGGTACACCGGCCCGTCCTACTACACCTCACCCTGGACCGCCGCCAACGTAACCACCACAGTAACCACCACCTTCAGCCCACCCCCCAGCCCCTCAACCGGAGGAGGCCTCTCCTCCGGCTTCAGCAGCAGCAGCTCATCTTCCTCCTCGGGCGGCGGCGGAGGAGGCGGAGGCGGCGGCAGCTGGTAACCCAACCACCCGCCACCCGCCACCCGCCGGCAACCCCAAGCCCCCGCACGCACTACCCGCCCACCCCAGCCACCGTGCAAGGCTCAGCCCACAACCGTCTCCGGCCGGAGGGGCGAGGACCTCAGGCGACCGCGCCGGCCGCATGGGGCACCCGACCAACCAAGAGACAACAGAAAAGTACTTAGACCCGCCCACCCGCCGCAGTAGGAGCGGTGGGGTCATCGGCGGGCGCCCCGGAAACTTCCCGGGCGAGGAAGTCTTCGAGGTGGAAGAGGTTGTCTCCGGCGCGCTTCGCGACGTTCACGAGCGTGGTCATCGCGGAGACCTCCTCGACCTGCTCCTTCAGGAACCACTGCATGAATTGCTCGCCGATGTAGTTGCTCTCGTCCCGAGCGGCCCGCGCCAGCGTCTCGATCTGCTTGGTGACCGTGATCTCCTGCTGCAGCGCGAGTTCCAGCGGCTCCAGCGCCGTCTTGAAGTCGCTCTCCACCTCGCCGACACCGGGGATGTTCGGACGGATGTCCTTGTCCAGCAGGTATTGCACCATCATCATCGCGTGATTGCGCTCTTCGAGCGCCTGCTTGTAGAAGTGCCCAGCCAGCTGCGGCAGATCCTGATCGTCGTACCAGACAGCCACTGCCGTGTACTGCTGCGACGCCGTGAATTCGTTACGGATCTGTTCCTGCAAAAGTTTCTCGTACGTGCTCATCCCGTCAATCTACTGACCGGATCCGCCGAGCACACGGTTGGGGAGCCTGACCTAAGGGCGTGTCTGTCCCAGCTCGACGACCTCAGTGCCCCCACCAGGCAGGCTGATCCGCACCGTCGTACCGTCCACCGCAACATCGATGCCCTCGGCAAGCGCTTCCGGCCGCAGCGCGTCCCGCGTCAGCAGTACGGCGCCCACCAGCACGAGCGGGTCCCCGTCGTGCGGAGCGGTCAGGTACGGCGTAGCCGAGTGCACACCGAACGGATTCGCACCAAGACCCCGGTGCACGCCCGCTTCGTCGTACCCGTGCAGACCGACCACCGCGGACATCAGCCCGTCGAGACTCCGCGCCGATGCCGACCGGTCCCCAGCGGTTGCCTCAGGCAAGGACGTCCCGGCGACCGCGAACCCGCCACTGCGCACCAACGTGCCAGCCGGCCCTTCGACCAGCGCACACCGGATCTCCCACCCGCCGTGCACAACCGATGCCGTCTCGATCCGCCACGGCCCGTCCGTTCCCAACCACGCCTTGTGCCACGAGGACGCCGTACGTCCGCTGACTCCGATCCGCCGGATCCGTCCACGCGCGCTCGACCGGCCGTCCGCATCGACGAGCGCGATCAGGTTGTCGATCCGCGGCGCGTGGTCGGACAACTCCGGCCCAGCGTGGTTCGCGTACGCCAGCCGGTTGTAGTGCGAGTCGCCCTCCGGCTCCACGCCTTCCGGCTCGGCGAGAGGCGCGTGATCCGCGCCGTGGTTGACCAACTGGACGATCTGGTCGTGCCGGCTCGCGTGCACGATCCACCCCGGCGCCGGCATCGCCCGTACCTGATCTGCGTCGTCCAGCGGGATCGAGTCCTCCGGGTCCGTCCACACCGGGTGTTCCGGCGGCAGCAGCAGCCCGATGAACCCCTTCGACGCCCAGTACGGCGAGCCAGGCCCGGAGTACTGCTGTGTAGTCGGCAGGAACGTGTCGTACCACCCCAGCGTCAGCAGCCCACGCTCATCCGGTACGCCGTGTTGCACGAAGTGCCGCGCGATCCCGGAGCACAGCCGCCGCGTCTGCCCGGGCGACAGGGGAGTGGAGTCCAGCAGCGCACCCATCCAGTACGGCGTGGCCGCGGCCATCCGGTACGTCAGCGAGCGCCCCTGGTACACCGGTGCGCCGTCGTTGCCGACCAGATGCACCGCGTCCTCCAGGAACAGACCGATTCGCTCCCGGTAGACCTTCAGCCGGTCCTCGTACGCCGCACCCGGCGTGGCAGCCGCCATCCGTGTCCACAGTCCCGGGTAGAGGTGCATCGCC
Organism: Kribbella pittospori; assembly: GCF_004331465.1. GTDB lineage: Bacteria > Actinomycetota > Actinomycetes > Propionibacteriales > Kribbellaceae > Kribbella > Kribbella pittospori. Next base: position 16,371 of record NZ_SJKB01000030.1, on the reverse strand, counting down.
CAACCGATGTAGTTGTCGAAGTTCTGCCCGTCGCCGTCGGAGTACCACCCGTCACCGACGTACCAGTCCTCGATCCGGTCCAGCCCGCCGTCGATGTCCTCCTGCGAGTACGGCGCTCCGACCGACGCGAGGAACTGCTCACTCACGACCTGGAACAGCCGCCAGTTGTTGTCATGCGTCGTGGACCCGATGAACCCACCGAGCCACTCGGCCACGTGTTCCCGGGCGCGGGTGTCGAGCCGGTCCCAGATCCACTCCCGCGTCTCGTGCAGGGACACCGCAATCGCTGCGGCCTCGACCATCTGCTGCGAGCGCGGGGTCAGGCGCAGCCATGACTCGGGGTGGTCCGGGTTCGCGCCGTTCGCCACCCCGCGCGCGTACCGCTCGATGAGCGCCTCGCACCCCTCACCGCGCACCCCGCCAATCCGGAACGCGGCCAGCATGAACGACCGAGCGAAACCCTCCAACTGGTCGGACGCCGTACCTGACCGACTCGGCCGCCCAGGCAGCTCGATCAGCGACGCACCGGGGGAGAAGTACGGCACCAACGACTCCAGCAGGTGATCCGCCAGAGCCTCCCAGTGCGCACGGACCCACCCAGTCTGCCGGGACAGAACGCGGTCGGTGTCGGGCAGGACGAGGCGGCTCATGCAAGTCTCCCGATGTCGGAGGGGCTGATGGCGTGCTGGAGTGGTTCGCCGGCGGCGAGGCGCTCTAGCTCGCTGACGGCCAGCTCACCGAGGCGGGCGATTTCGTTGCCGACCGCACCGGCTACGTGGGGGGTGACGAAGACGTTCGGCAGGTCTAGCAGCGGGGAGTCCGGCGGCAGCGGCTCGGGGTCGGTCACGTCGAGGACCGCGTCGATCCGGCCGGAGACGCACTCACGCTCCAGCGCCTGGGCGTCGATGATCTTGCCGCGTGCGGTGTTGATCAGGACCGAGCCGTCCCGCAGCAGGCCGAGCAGGCGCGCGTCCACCAGCCCGACGGTCTCCGGGATGAGCGGCGCGTGCACGCTGAGGATGTCGCTGCGGCTGAAGAGCGAGTCGTTGTCGACCAGTTCAGCGCCGAGCCCGGCCGCCTCGGCCTCGTTCAGGTACGGGTCGCTGATCAGAACGTTCAGGTCGAAGGTGCGGAGTCGCTCGGCCACCATCCGGGCGATCCGCGAGGCGCCCAGCAGGCCGACCGTCGTACCGTAGCTGCCCGGCATCGCGTGCGGGTCCGACTTACGCCGCTCCAGCCGGTACTGCGCCGCCAGCCGGAACGCCCGCTTGCCGGCCAGCACGATCGCGGCCACGGTGAACTCCGCCACCGGCAGCGCGTTGGCGGTGGCCGCCGACGAGACCTGGATCCCGCGGTCGAACGCGGATGGGTCGACCATCGCCTTCACCGAACCGGCCGCATGCAGGATCGCCCGCAGCTTCGGCGCGGCGTCGAGCACCTCGGGCCCGATCCGCGGGCATCCCCACCCGGTCAGCAGTACGTCGACATCGGCCAGCGCGGCATTGATCGCGGGGTCGGCGAGGAAGCTGGTCCCGGGGCCGACCGGCAGCACGGTCGCGGCCGCTTCCAGGCGCTTGCGGACCCGCGGGACGAGCACGCGATCCCGGCTGGCGTCGTTCATCGCCAGCATGACGGTCAGGGCGGAGTCAGGTTCGGTGCGCACGACAGCAACTTAGCAAGCGCTTTCCAACGCTGTCTCCCCGCGGGCCGAATCTTGGAAGATGCTGAAAGATCGCGAGCACCGGAATGTGGGCCCGAGGTCGGGCGTTGTCAGGTGGAGAGGGCAGGATAGAGGGGCCTACCCGCCCTGTTGGCCAGACGTGAAGGAGAACGACGATGCTGCGACCGGACGACCTCTACGAGATCGTCGACGAGTCGGTGGCGACCGGCCCGGCGGCGACGCCGAAGGTTCTGGTGCACTCGCTGGACGGGTTCATGGACGCAGGTCAGGCGGGCCGGGTCACGGCCGACCACCTGCTCGAGGTGCTGGACCACCGGCTGCTCGCGCGGTTCGACATCGACCTCCTGCACGACTACCGGGCCCGGCGGCCTGAGGTCACGTTCGCCGAGGACCGGTTCATCGACTACACGCCGCCGCGGCTGAGCCTGCACCTGCTGAAGGACGACGCGGGTGTCGAGTTCCTGCTGCTCGAGGGCCCCGAGCCGGACAACCACTGGGATCGGTTCGCCGGCGCGGTCCGGCAGTTGATCGAGCGCTACAACGTGACGCTCACGATCGGCGTCCACGGCATCCCGATGGGCGTGCCGCACACCCGCCCGCTCGGTCTGACCGCCCACGCGACGCGGCCTGAGTTGGTCACCCGCTCGAACATCTGGGACGGCGAGATGCGCCTTCCGGCGAGCGCCGGCACGATGCTGCAGGTGCGGCTGGGCGAGGCCGGCAAGGACGCGATGGGTTTCGCGGTCCACGTGCCGCACTACCTGGCCGAGAACCGCTTCCCCGGCGCGGCGCTGGCTCTGGTGCACGCGGTCTCCGCGGCCACCGGCCTGCTGCTCCCTAGCAAGGCTCTGCTCGACGAGGCCGCCGTCACCGGCAAGCTGGTCGACGAGCAGGTCGAAGCCTCGGAGGACGCGTCCGCGGTCGTGAACGCGCTCGAGACGCAGTACGACGCTGCGGCGGGCTCGCTCAGCCGCAAGAGCCTCCTGGCCGATTCCACTCCGTCCGCCGAAGAGCTCGGCGCCGAGGTCGAGCAGTTCCTCGCGGAACTCAACCGCGACGACGAGGACTGACCACCGCGGTACCCCGCTGACACGATCCGGGGACCTCGGACAGGTTATTTCCTGTCCGAGGTCCCCGGTTCTTGTTCGCACGCTCCGGACTGTCAGGATGAGGCATGCCTGAGTCGCTGGAGGATCTGGTCGAGCTGCTCGACCTGGAGATGATCGAGGTCGACCTGTTCCGCGGCCGGCAGCCGGAGACCTCCTTGCAACGCGTGTTCGGCGGCCAGGTGCTCGGTCAGGCGCTGGCGGCGGCGAGCCGGACGGTCGATCCCGAGCGGGTGGTGCACTCGCTGCACGGCTACTTCCTGCGCCCCGGCGATACCGCCGTACCGATCATCTACCGGCCGGAGCCCACGCGGGACGGCGGTACGTTCAGCAGCCGGCGGGTCGTGGCGTCGCAGCACGGTAAGCCGATCTTCTACATGTCCGCGTCGTTCCAGCGGCCGGAGCCGGGGCTCGACCACCAGGACCCGATGCCGGAGGACCTGGTCCCGCCGGAGGAGGCGCCGCGGCTGGCGACTGTCCTCGAAGCGCGCTCGGGCCGCAAGGCCGCCGACTGGGACAAGGAGTGGGCGGCGCTCGACGTACGCCTGGCCGGCCTCAGCGGTCGTCAGTTCTGGATCCGTGCCGCAGGCAAGCTTCCCGACGACCGTGCGCTGCATGCGTGCGTCCTGGCGTACGCCAGCGACCTGACTCTCCTCGGCGCCAGCCTTCTCCCACACGGCATCGTCATCGGCGACCCCCGAATCCAGCCCGCGTCCCTGGACCACGCCCTCTGGTTCCACCGCGACTTCCGCGCCGACGAATGGCTCCTCTACGACCAGGCGTCCCCCTCAGCCTCCAACGCCCGCGGCTTCGCCACCGGCCGCCTCTACACCCAATCCGGCGCGTTGGCCGCCTCAGTCGCGCAAGAAGGCCTCATCCGCCCGGTCGGCCTCGACCTGTAGCAGCTATCGGACGGCGGCTCGCAGTACGCCGAGCATGTCGTCCCACTGGGCGAAGATCGTTCCGCCATGGCCGGCGGCCGGGATGATCGTGAGCGTGGAGTTGGGGATCCGCTCCGCGTGCCAGCGGCCGTGCTCGGGTGGGACCATGCGATCGAGTTCGCCGTACCAGAGCCAAGTGGGGACCTCGATCCGAGCGGGGTCGATGTCCCAGGGACCGCCCCACGAGACGTTGTCCCGGGCATAACCGTCGTACGTATGGAGTGCATCGCGCGCATCGGCGGCCCACAGTCGCCGCGCCCCCTGGTCGAGCCAGCTGAGGTCCTCCGTCGGAGCATCCCGGAAGAACTCGTCGACCATCGCCTCGTCCGGGAGCGCGAGCATCCGCTCGAAGGCAACCCTCGCCTGCGCCCGGAACCCTGCCAACGCACCCGGTACGTCGCCGGCGTCGACGAGCGCGAGAATCGGCAGATCAGGATCATCCGGATCCGGAGGCGTGATCAACCGCCACGGACCAACCCCGCCCGCGACCCCCACAGCCCGCACCCGGCCGGGATCCGCCAGCCCAGTAGCCAACGCATACGGCCCACCCCCAGACGCCCCGAGTACGGCGAACTCCGAGATCCCCAGCGCATCCGCAACCAGCATCGTGTCCGCACCAACGGACGCCAGACCTGGCGCGGTATCCGTCGACTCGCCGTACCCAGGCCGATTGAAGGACACGATGCGGACGTTCTGCCGTACGGCCGCATCAGCTCCCAGCGCAGCCTGAAGCCGACCGGACGGGGTGCCGTGATGGAACACGATCGGGACTCCTCCGGGAGACCCGCCCTCCCAGACCGACACCTTCCGCCCATCGGGAAGGATCAACGTGGCGTCCACTCGCCAACCATAGATCCGGACGCGACGGCGTCTGCTACGGTTGGAGACATGTTCAAGCGCGCGGTAGTGACGACGACGCCGGAGTTTGTCTCGGCGCGCTGACACTTGACTGTCTGACAAAGCCCCGGGGCGTGTGCCCCGGGGCTTTGTCGTGCTCCGTGGGTTCGCCCCACCTCTTGAAGGAGCCACTGACATGTACGACCACCGCAAGCTCGGCCGTGAACTCGGCCTGTTCGATTCCGACCCGCTGATCGGCGCCGGTCTGCCGTACTGGCTGCCAGCCGGTGCTGCGATCCGCCACGCCTTGGAGAGTTACATCGCCGACGTGGAGCGAAGAGCCGGGTACCAGCAGGTGTATTCGCCCGTGATCGCCAAGCGCGAGCTGTACGAGATCTCCGGTCACTGGGAGAAATACAGCGACGACATGTACCCGCCGATGGACGTCGGCAACGAGCAGCTCGTACTGCGGCCGAGCATCTGCCCGCACCACGCGCTGATGTACCGCTCCAGAGCCCACAGCTACCGCGAACTCCCGCTCCGCTACTCCGAGCTCGGCGGTCAGTACCGCGCCGAGCTGTCCGGGGCGATCGGCGGGCTGATCCGAGTCCGGGCCATGCAACTCAACGACGCGCACATCTTCTGCCGCCTCGACCAAGTCGCGGAGGAGGCCGCGAGTGCGCTCGACCTGATCAACCAGGCGTACCGCGACATGGGTATCAGCCCGTCCCGCTACGTCCTCGCCTTGGCGTCCGAGGACGCCGACTTCAACAGCCCCGACTGCAAGTACGTCGGCGATGCCGAGAGCTGGGCGCACTCCGCGGACCTGCTCCGCGACGTGCTGAAGGACGCGGGCATCGACTACGAGGAGGTGCCCGGCGACGCGGCCTTCTACGGACCGAAGATCGACATCCAGATGGAGGATTCGGCCGGCCGGGAGTTCAGTCTGTCGACCGTCCAGATCGACTTCCACCAGCCGGAGCGCTTCGGCCTCGAGTACATCGGTGCCGACGGCAACAAGCACCGGCCGGTGATGGTGCATCGGGCGATCGTCGGGAGCATCGAGCGGGCCGTCGCGCAGCTGATCGAGGTGCACGGCGGGGCGTTCCCGGCCTGGCTGGCTCCGGTGCAACTCGTCGTACTCCCGATCTCGGACGACGAGGAGCAGGTCGCGATCGGCGTCGCTCGGCGCGCGGCACAGCGCGGTCTGCGGGTCGAGGTCGCGCACGCCGACGAGGGCAGTCTCGGTGCCCGCATCCGTGAGAACCGGTTGGCGCCGTACCAGGCGGTCATCGGTGCTCGTGAAGCGGCGGCCGGGTCGCTGGCGATCCGCGAGCGGGATGGTCAGAAGCACGAGGCGGCGCCGATCGGCGAGGTGCTCGACCGGATCGCGGAGCTCAGTGTGCCTGCAGTTGTCCGATCAGGTGAGTGAGCTCGTGCTGCTCGTCGTACAGCGCGAAGTCGGTCGTCTTGCCGGTCTCCTTGAACCCGAACTGCACACGTGACGGGAGCAGCAGCGGCTTCCGGAAGTCGACGCGAACGGCGAAGGCGTCCGGCAGCTTGCCGGCGCGCTCGATGGAGGCGAGCGCGGCGGCCTTGGCCCACATGCCGTGCGCGATCTGGCGCGGGAACCCGAACGCCTGGGCGGTCAGCTTGAACAGGTGGATCGGGTTCCGGTCGCCGGACGCGGCGGCGTACCGGCGGCCGAGGTTGCCGCGCAGGTCCCACCATGCTGTGGGGGCAAGCTCGGGGTCCGGTAGCAGGTCGACCTTGACGGACTCGTCTCCGGACGAGCGGCTGAGCAGGGTGGTGAGGTCGGTCCACACCACCTCACCGTCGACGCTCACCTCGCTGATCACGTCGAAGACTGTGCCCTTGGGGTGCGGGCGTTCCGGCGTACTGTGAACGCGGATCGCCGGCTCGGCGTGGATCGGGAGCGGCTGCCGCTGGGTGATCGCGTTGGACAGGTGCACGATCCCCATCGGCTTGTAGGGGAACGACGGGTCGGACATCAGGTCCAGGTGCAGCGGGAACGCCAGGACGTGCGGGTACGTCGCCGGAAGCGTAGGACCGGCCGGGAACCCGGTGACATCCCGGTACGCCGACAGGTGGTCCTGGTCGATCGCGGACCGGGGGAGCTCCAGCGTCAGACCGTCCGCGTCCGGCTCGTAGTCCGCGCGTCGCAGCGTCGCCTTCACGGTCCGGGCGTAGAGCGAGCCGAACCCGGGCGTGTCGTCGTACCGTCGGGTCGGCATGTCACGCGCCCAGCATGCTCTGGCCGCAGACGCGGACCACGTTGCCGGTCACGCCCGCCGACGCGGGGTCGGCGAACCAGGCAGTTGTTTCGGCCACGTCGATCGGCTGCCCGCCTTGCTGCAGCGAGTTGATCCGGCGGCCGACCTCGCGGATCGTGAACGGGACCTTCGCGGTCATCTCGGTCTCGATGAAGCCCGGCGCGACCGCGTTGATCCGGATGTTCCGCTCGGTCAGCTTCGGCGCGAACGCCTGGACCAGGCCGATCACGCCGGCCTTGGAGGTCGCGTAGTTCGTCTGGCCGTTGTTACCCGCGATCCCGGCGATGCTGGCGACCCCGATGATCGAGCCGCCGTCCCTGATGGCTCCAGACGCGAGCAGATGCTCCGTGATCCGCTCCGGCGCGCGCAGGTTCACATCGAGTACGGCGTCCCACGCGTCGGTCCTCATATTCGCGAGCCGCCTGTCGCGCGTGATGCCGGCGTTGTGGACGACGATGTCGAGGCCGCCGTACTGCTCCTGCGCGTGGGCCGCGATCCGTTGCGCGGCGTCGACCGCTGTCACGTCGAGGAGGAGTTCGCTGCCACCGATCCTGGACATCACCTTGCGCAGCGCGTCCGCGTTCTGGGGTACGTCGACGCCGATCACGCCGGCGCCATCGCGAGCCAGCGTGCCGGCGATCGAGGCGCCGATTCCACGTGCGGCGCCCGTCACGAGGGCGACCTTGCCGGCCAGCGGGTGATCCGGGTCGTTGCTCACCAGCGGTCCGGTCCCGATCCGCGCGACCTGGCCGTCGACGTACGCCGACTTGGGGGAGAGGAAGAAGCGGAGCGTCGAGTCCAGTTGCTCGTGCGCGTCCGGAGCGACGTACACGAGGTTGACGGTGGCGCCGCGCTTGACCTCCTTGCCGAGGCTGCGAGTGAAGCCCTCGAGGGCGCGCTGGGCGATCTGCTGCTCGGTCGAGTGCGCGAGCTCCGGCGTACGTCCGATCACGATCACCCGGCCGGCGGGCGCCAGCTGACGGATGACGGGGGAGAAGAACCGTTGCAGGCTGGTCAGCTCCGCCGTCGAGGTCGCGCCGGTGGCGTCGAAGACGAGCGCCTTCGGCCGGATCTCGCTCGACGCCACGCCTTCGGTCGCCGTACTGAACGAGGCGCCGATGTCGCGCAGCAGCGCCTGGATCGCCTTGCCGGCGTCGGTCTCGGAGATCGCGCCGAACACGACCGGTCCGTCGATCACCGGCGAACCCTCGATCCAGCGCGGCAGCGGCGTCGGGTCGGGCAGACCCAGGTTCTTCACCAGCGTCTGGCCGAGCGGCGTGCGGGTGAAGGTCTGGTAGCGATCCGTCATTCTCTCTGCTCCTACTTCTCGAGGATGGCGACGACGCCTTGGCCGCCGGCGGCGCAGATCGAGATCAGGCCCCGCCCACCGCCGTTCTCGTTCAGTTGCTTGGCCAGCGCGGCAACGATCCGCCCGCCGGTCGCCGCGAACGGGTGGCCCGCGGCCAGCGAACTGCCGTTCACGTTCAGCTTGGCCCGGTCGATCTCGCCGAGCGGCGCGTCCAGGCCGAGCCGCTCCTTGCAGAAGATCGGGTCCTCCCACGCCTTCAGGGTGGCCAGCACCTGCGACGCGAACGCCTCGTGGATCTCGTAGTAGTCGAAGTCCTGCAGGGTCAGGCCGGCGCGCGCGAGCATCCGCGGTACGGCGTACGCGGGGGCCATCAGTAAGCCCTCGGCACCCTTCACGTAGTCGACCGCGGCGGTCTGCGAGTGCGTGAGGTAAGCGAGCGGCCGGAGACCGTGCTCGGTGGCCCACTCGTCGGTCGACAGCAGCACGGTCGACGCGCCGTCGGTCAGCGGCGTCGAGTTGCCGGCCGTCATCGTTGCGGTCTCGCCCTTGCCGTAGACGGTCTTGAGCTTGGCCAGCTTCTCCAGGGACGTGTCCGCGCGGAGGTTCTGGTCCTTCTCGAGACCGAGGTACGGCGTGATCAGGTCCTGCTGGAAGCCGCGGTCGTACGCCTTGGCCAGGTTCATGTGGGAGCGGTACGCGAGCTCGTCCTGGTCATCGCGGGTGATGCCCCACTCGAGCGCGGTCAGCGCGGCGTGCTCACCCATGGACTTGCCGGTCCGCGGCTCGGCGTTCCGCGGAATCTCGGGTACGACGTCCTTCGGGCGGACCCGCGCAAGGACCTTGAGCCGGTCCTGGAAGCTCTTGGCCCGGTTCAGGTCGAGGAGGATGCCGCGCAGCCGATCGTTGACCGAGATCGGCGCGTCGGACGCGGTGTCGACACCACCCGCGATCCCGACGTCGATCTGACCGAGGGCGATCTTGTTGCCGACCAGGATGGCCGCCTCGAGCCCTGTGCCACACGCCTGCTGGATGTCGTACGCCGGGGTGGTCGGGGCGAGCTTGGACCCGAGAACCACCTCGCGGACCAGGTTCCAGTCGCGGGCGTGCTTCAGCACCGCGCCGGCGACCACCTCACCGACCTCCTGGCCGCCGAGGCCGGCGCGGTCGACCAGGCCGTTCAGGGCGGCGGTGAGCATGTCGGAGTTGGAGGCGTGCCGGTAGGTCTTGTCCTGGCGGGCGAACGGGATCCTGTTGCCGGCGACAACGGCCACTCTGCGGGTCTCGGTCACGATTTCTCTCCTGCTCTGGTGGAGCGCGGGGTTGTCTTCTTGCCGTTGAGGGCCTTGCGCCCCACGGCGGTTGCGAGCGTGGCGGTGATCGCGGTCGACCGGACGGTGCCGACATCGGCATGATGCACGACCGGATGCCCGGGCCGGCCGCTCGACACGATCAACCCGACCCTTGCCATGTGCAACGAACCGAGTGTCTGCGTGTACAGATGGTTGGCGAGGTAGTCGCTGTCGACGTCGTCGAACACACCGCTCCGCTGACCGGCCTCGAGGATCGCCGCGATCCGCTGCAGCGCCGAGGCCATCGCCGTACCGAGCTTGGTCATCACCGGCTCGGTGATCTCGCCGAACAGTTCGTCACCGGTCCGCCGCAGCAGGCTCATCGCGCAGTCGGCGAAGGCCGGGAACTCCAGGCAGAAGTCGACAAAGACTTCGCTGAGCGCCTTCAGTCTGTTCAGCGGCGCCCGCCGAGGGTTGTCGACCTCGGCCAGCCGTTGATCGAGCTCGCCCAGATAGTCGACCAGGGTGAGCGCGAACAACTCTTCCTTGCCGGCGAAATGGCGGTAGATCAGGGCCTTGTTGATCCCGACCCGCTTGGCGATATCGTCGATCTGGGCGTCGATCGTGCCCCGCTCGTCGAACAGTTCGCGGGTGGCCCGGATGATGTCCCGCTCGCGGTCGCGCCGGCGCTCCGCCGTGGTCCGGCGGCGTCCGATCGCGAGCAGCGCGGAGCTCATGGAACGATCTTAGTCACAGGGGTGCCCCCCGGTGCAAACGACGGTTACACTCGTCGGTAACATCTGCCATGTCTGCTTCTTTGCCGCCGGAGGATGTTGATGACCGACCCGAAGTCCGCGCCCGCCCTGTCCGCCGACGTGATGACGCTTGCCGGAGAGCTCGGCGCCGAGCGATCCAAGCCCGGCTGGAGCACCTTCTCGCTCGCCATCAACGACGATCAGCGCGAGATCCGCGACTGGACCCACGCCTTCGCCGCCGACGTCATCCGCCCCGCGGCGTCCGAGTGGGACGAGCGCGAGGAGACGCCGTGGCCGATCATCCAGGAGGCCGCGAAGATCGGTCTCTACGGCCTCGACATGAACGTCAACCTCTTCGTCGACCCGACCGGCCTGTTGATGCCGCTCGTCCACGAGGAGCTGTTCTGGGGCGACGCCGGCATCGCGATGTCACTGAAGGGCACCGGGCTGGCATCGTCCGCGATCTTCTCCAACGGCACCCCTGAGCAGTGGAGCCAGTGGATGGGGCGTTGCTACGGGACGCCTGACGACGTACGCGTGGCCGCCTTCTGTTCGTCGGAGCCTGGTGCGGGTTCTGACGTGTCCGCGATCCGTACGCGGGCGACGTACGACTCGGTGACCAACGAATGGGTCATGAACGGGCAGAAGGCCTGGGCGACGAACGGCGGTATCGCGGACATCCACGTGGTCGTCGCTACCGTCGATCCCTCGCTCGGGACCAAGGGGCAGGCGGCGTTCGTCGTACCCAAGTCCGAGGTACGCGGGCTCGAGATGGGTACGAAGCTGCGCAAGCACGGCCTGCGCGCGTCCCACACCGCCGACGTCTTCTTCGACAACGTCCGCATCCCGGCCGAGAACGTGCTTGGCGGCAAGGAGAAGCTGGACGCGCGCCTGGCCCGCGCCCGCGAGGCCGCCGGCCAGCGCGCTCGGGTGCCCGCCGGTGGTGCCGCTGGGCAGCAGGGGCGCAACGCGTCGATGGCCACCTTCGAGATGACCCGCCATCTGGTCGGCGCTCAGGCGATCGGGATCGCGCGGGCGGCGTACGAAGTGGCATTGGAGTACGCCAAGACCCGCGAGCAGTTCGGCCGCCCGATCATCGACAACCAGGGCATCGCCTTCAAACTCGCCGACATGGCTGTGGAGATCGACGCCGCCCGGTTGCTGGTGTGGCGCGCCGCCAACATGTCGTCGGCGTTGATGCGCGGCGAAACCCCGGACTATCAACACGGCGAAGGCTCCATGGCCAAGCTGAAGGCCGGCGAGGTCGCGGTCAAGGTCACCGAAGAAGCCATCCAGATCCTTGGCGGCAACGGCTACACCCGCGAATACCCCGTAGAACGAATGCACCGAGACGCCAAGATCTACACCATCTTCGAAGGCACCTCCGAAATCCAGCGCCTGGTAATAGCCCGCGCGATCTCCGGCATGCGAATCAGGTAGAGCAGCCCACGCGCGCTACGCAGGCGCTAAGTCGCTTCGCTCCTCCCGCGCCTGCTACGCGCGCTCCCACCCACCCCCGGCTCATCGCCGTCTTTCCTTTTGCCGGCTGCCGTTGCGGGCTTCCGCCCGCAGTGCGCGCTGCCGCGCGTCCAACCGCACCGTGGTCGCGGCAGACCCGGATGAGTAGGCAGACCCGAGCCCCATGCCCACTTGTCCGACGCTGCCCCGTAGCCGAGCCGTCTCCGGGGGACTCATCTCTGCGTTGGCGGCTTGACACTCCTTCGGCCCGTTCGCGCTGAACTCCTTCGTCCGATCCCGCCCTCCAGATCAACCGCGGCCGGACCGACCTGCGGCTGGCTCCCGAGGTCGCCGCGGAGTGGTCACATGATCAACCCGCGAGATGGGGGCGATGGGTCGCGCCGCGCTGAAGCAGAGCAGCAGCGGACAAATCGCCTGAAGACCACGCAGCCGCCGGCAGGGGGTTAAGACAGTCGGCGGCCGGGTCCCCGTCGCTCGGCGGCCAGTTGCGCAAGCCGGGCACGGCGGGCTTTGTCCATGACTGGGCAGGGGCCAGCTGGACTGCCCTATCCGGCGGCCAGTGCAACGCTGCGGGTGAGCGTGGAGTTGCCCGGTGCCGACGGGTCGACGTCCAGAGGGCCGACGGCGTGAGCTTCCCTGCGGTAGCGGTAGGAGTTGTGTTCGGCGATGCTGCCGTCGGGATTGGTGATGATGTGGTCGACGCCATACCACTGTGCGACGGTGGCGCCCTGGGAGACTTGGCGGTCCCGGCCGCCGCCGGCGGCGAATGGCTCGGGACTGTTGCGCCAGCGGGTCTTCCAGACGCCGTTGTCGCAGTAGGTCTCGATATCGTCAACGGAGGCCATCGGTCTTCACTCCTGGTTGTGGCGGTTCCCAGCGCACGGGGCCGACCCGGATCGCCGGATCTACCCGGGTCCGCGCAGCGTCGGACGCGACAGCCTCGGAGCGCCGCGGCCGCGGCGAAGGTTTGCCGACTGAGGATGCGTTGGGCGCGGCTGCTTGGGCCTGGTCGTAGGCGGCGCGGCGGATCGGGTCGCGCAGGGTGGCGTAGGCGTTGAGGAGTTCCTGCAGGCGCCGGTCGGCGTCGTCCGCGTCTGGTGTGCGGGTGTCGGGGTGGAGGCCGCGGACGAGTCCGCGGAAGGCGTGGTCGAGGTCGTCGTCGGAGGCCTCGATGGTGACGCCGAGGATCGCGTACGGGTCGAGCGGCGGCGCGGTCATGGCAGGTACCCATCGGTCGTGTCGGGGTCGACGATGTAGACGGCGGGGCACGGGCGGGCCTTGGGGGCGTGGATGGTGAGTACGCCGTTGGCCAGAGTCGCGGTGATCTTGTCGCCGAGCACCGGCCCGGGGAGCCTGACGGCGTAGTGAACCGGCCCGGTACGCCGACCGCACCGGCGCAGCGTCCCGGCGTGGACCCGTGTGGGGATGCAGCCGTGCACGACGAGCTGCTGGCCGTTCCACTGCACGGTCACCTGGCGCGCGACGGCGCCGGGCAGGTCGAGCTCGATGACGAACTCGTCGGCAGTTTCCTCGACATCGACCGCCGGGGCCGGTTCGCCGCCGGTTGAGGACGCGGCGGCGAGATGGCGCAGGCCCCGGCTGGTCCGGTGGTGGATGTCGTCGAGGTGGGCGAACGGCTCGGCCGGCAGCCACCGCACGGCCGGCGACTGCCGGACGGCGCCGAGAGTCATATCGCTCACCTTCTCTGTCTGCGTCGTTGTCAATGGGGTTCGGTGGACCCGGTGGGTGGTGCGGCGGCCCACAGGTGCCGTCCTGGGAAGGACAAGGCGGGTCAAATGCCGCCGCGATGTGAGGGTGTGTCAGCGCGGGCGGCCGCACCACCGGGTCGAGTCAAGGAGCACGATCGAATCGGGCTACCACCTCCCCAGGCTTTCGTTGTACGGCTTCATCGGGGATCGTCAGGACGGCGACGTCATCGCGTCGGCTGCGGCGGAGGGCCGCGCTGCCTGCTCTGAGGGCTCCGCGCCGGTACGCCCCCGGTGAGGGTGGATCGGTGCCATGGCGGCCACCGGCGCGGTGGCCGCCCGGTCCACCCGCCGCTGGGTGGCGACGGCTTGCGGCGTGGAGGCTCGGACGGCGACTCCCAGCAGGCAGCGATCAGCGCGTCGAACTCGGCGCGCATCAGCTCGTCATCGTCCAGGACGAGGTCGACGAAGACCTCGGCCTCGGCGAGGGTCTGCTGCTGGTTAGTCGCCGTCATCGAACCCACCTCATCGACAACTCGCCTCACGTCACCGGGACCGGTGCGTGATCGGCGGCGTGGTTCACCCAGGGTCAGGCGTCGATCTGCTTTCGGTCCTCGCTGTCCGCCGCGCTGATGGCGATCTTGCGCGGCTTGGCCTTCTCGGCGATCGGGATCTTCAGTGTCAGTACGCCGGCCTCGTAGCTGGCCTCGATCCGGTCGGCATCCAGGGTGTCGCCCAGGAACAACTGCCGGGAGAAGACCCCGAGCGGACGTTCCGCGACCTGCATCTCCACTCCGTCGCCGAGCTCGAGCGGCCGGCGCTCGGCCTTCACCGTGAGCACGTTGCGCTCCACGTCCAGCTCGATCGCGTCCGGCGAGATCCCGGGCAGGTCGAACGAAACGACGTACTGGTCGCCGGCGCGGTAGGCGTCCATCGGCATCGGGGTCGGTCGCGACCACGTGCCCGGCGCCTGGCTCCCGAAGAACTGCTGGGCGAACCGGTCCAACTCCCGGAACGGGTCGGTGCGCATCAACATCGTCCTACACCTCCTGAAAGTCTGTTGATCAGTGGTGTCAATACGCACCTCTCTTATAACATGTCATCGAAACGATGACAAGCAGGAAAAGTCAGCGGATCGCTGACATGATGGAAGGCAAAGGAGGTGACTGTGACAGCCGCCAACGCACCCAACGAGACGCACGCCGCGGAGGCCTCGGCATCGGCCGCGATCGCCGCCGTCGAGGAAACCGTCCACCACGTTGCACACCAACAAGACAACCCGGCTCCCGCGCGGCCAGACACCACCACCGCCAGTTCGGACGACGTACTGGCCGCACTGGCTGGCCTGCGGGCCGTTCAAGACCGGCTCGCCGCCTGGGAGCCGCTGCTCATCGGCGCCGCCCGCGCCCGCGGGGCAAGTTGGGCCGCGATCGCACCTGCGCTCGGCGTCGCCAGCCGCCAGGCCGCGGAGCGCCGCTACCTGCGACTCAACCCGCACGCCACCGACCCTGCCGGCATGACCGGCGAAGAGCGCGTCCAGGCCGCCCGTGACCGCCGCGCCGGCGACCGTGCCGCCAACCAATGGGCCCGCGACAACGCATCCCGGCTCCGCCGGCTCGCCGCCCAGATCACCGCACTCGACGACCTCGACGCGACCACGCAGAAAGCCGTCGATCGCGTCCTCCACGCCCTCGGCGACAACGACACCGCAACCCTGCTGACACCCCTGGCCGACGCCGGAGACCGACTCCAGCACAGCCACCCCACACTGGCCGAACAGGCCGCTGACATCACCACGACCACCAACCGGCTACGCCACTCCACCTGAACATGAAAGCGACCGGTGGAATGACTGGTCGGCCAGGGCACCTTCGCGGAGTACACCCGGGCCCACGAGGCCAAGCTCGCTCCTAAGCCGGCGGACCTCACCTTCGAACAGGCTCCAGTGGTCCCCATCTCAGCGATGACCGCCCGCCAAGGTGTTCGCGATCACGGCCGCGTCCAACCGGGCGACAAGGCCCTGATCACCGGGCCGTCCGGAGGACATCTATGTTGGCGGTGAGCGCGCAATCCTCGAGAGCGTACGGCCAATCCTCCGCATCTTCGCCGGAGAAATCCATTACACTGGCGCTTCCGGATCCGGCTCCGGGTTGCCAGGGAGGACGGTCAGTAGCACCAAGGCCCCGGTGACGTGGTCAGACCAGGTCGCGCCGACCGCTCGGACGTCCTGCTCGCGCTCATCGCGGACGTCGTACGCGATGACTGCATGCCCGGCACGCACCAAGTTCCGGACAATCGGGAGTCCGATTCGTCCTGCACCGACGAGCGCAACGTCAACGATGGCAGCATCATCGCCCTGAGATCGCCTGTCACCCGCGTCTTCAGCCCGACGCCCCATCTGCTCGAGAACCGGCGCCGCAGCCATAGCCTGCCAGGCGACACCGGCCCGTACAGCCTCGAGGTGCTCAAGACCTCGTCGGATTGTCGGGTGGCAGGACGGTGTCGCCGTCGGAGTCCTGGTCGACTCGGGCGGTCTCACCGCCCGAGTCGACCATCTCGGTCTCGGACGGGTCGGCTGATAGCCGGACGTGGTCGTCCAGGGAATTGACCGCCAGTGCGCTGGGATCGACGTCGTCGATGGTCGGGCGGTAGTCGTCTTCGTGGGACTGGCTCATCGCTGTCTGCCTCTGTTCGTGGTTCTTGTGGTCTCGGGATCGGCAGTCGCTATGTCGAGCGGTCGGTCAGTTTGTCGCGGAGGCGGTCGACCAGTCCTACGCCCGGGCCGACGAGTTTGTGAAAGAGTTCGGCGTTCGGTGCGGCGGGATGCGGTCTGGTGGGGGCGAGCTTCTTCGCGTGCTCGACCTTCTCCTTCAGTTCGACCAGGGTGGCGGCGGGGAGGTGGGCTCGCAACTGCGGGAACTGCTCGGTCTCCTCGTCCTGAATGTGGTCGACGAGTACCTGTTGCAGTTGCCGG